>NZ_CP133452.1:0-5561372 GCF_031172035.1 Bacteroides salyersiae
ATGAGTGAATCGAATCATGTCGGGCTGTGGAACCGCTGTCTTGAAATTATTAGAGACAATGTTCCCGATTCGACATATAAAACTTGGTTTGTTCCCATTGTACCATTAAAATATGAGGACAAAACGTTGATTGTACAAGTACCCAGCCAGTTCTTTTACGAGTTTCTGGAAGATAAATTTGTGGACTTGCTACGAAAAACGTTATATAAAGTCATTGGCGAGGGAACCAAGTTGATGTATAATGTAATGGTAGACCGGACTTCAATACCGAATAAAACGGTAAATCTTGAAGCCAGTAACCGTTCTATAGCCGTACCGCAACCAAGCATTATTCGCGGTAACGGTAATAAAGCACCGAATATATTACACGCTCCGGCTCCTCAAGATTTGGATCCCCATCTGAATCCGAACTACAATTTCGAAAACTTCATCGAAGGATATAGCAATAAACTTTCAAGAAGCGTCGCTGAAGCCGTTGCCCAAAACCCGGCCGGTACAGCTTTTAACCCTTTATTCCTGCATGGTGCATCCGGAGTGGGAAAAACGCATCTTGCCAACGCCATCGGTACAAGAATCAAAGAGATATACCCCGAAAAAAGAGTGTTATACGTATCGGCCCATCTCTTTCAAGTGCAATACACAGATTCTGTACGTAACAATACGACCAATGACTTCATCAACTTCTACCAGACGATCGATGTATTAATTATTGATGATATTCAAGAATTTGCAGGCGTCACCAAGACTCAAAATACCTTCTTTCATATTTTCAATCATCTGCATCAAAACGGCAAACAATTAATTCTGACTTCAGACCGTGCTCCTGTATTATTACAAGGAATGGAAGAGCGTCTTTTGACCCGCTTCAAATGGGGAATGGTAGCCGAGTTGGAAAAACCGACAGTAGAATTGCGGAAGAATATTTTACGAAATAAAATCCATCGTGACGGATTGCAATTTCCACCGGAGGTTATAGACTATATTGCGGAAAATGTCAATGAAAGCGTTCGTGACCTGGAAGGTATCGTAATCGCTATTATGGCACGTTCTACAATCTTCAATAAGGAGATAGATCTCGACTTGGCGCAACATATCGTTCGCGGTGTTGTCCGTAATGAGACCAAAAGTATCAGTATTGACGACATTATCAATACTGTTTGCAAACATTTTGGCCTTGAGACCAACGCCATTCATACCAAATCAAGAAAAAGAGAAGTGGTACAAGCACGTCAAGTAGCGATGTATTTGGCAAAGACATACACAGATTTCTCTACTTCGAAAATTGGGAAATTTATTGGAAACAAAGATCATGCCACCGTACTCCACGCATGCAAAACCGTAAAAGGGCAATGCGAAGTCGATAAGGGATTCCGTGCCGATCTGGAAACTATAGAATCTTCACTGAAAAAGAAAAACAGTTAATAAAAAAGAGAGACTATTAAAGTTCCAGTCTCTCTTTTTTCATATGATAAATCACATAAATCCTTGCTGATGCAACACTTTCAATAAATTATCAGACATGAACTCGTTATCTTTCTTCGTATAACGAACATCTGTGAATACTTGCGCCAATGTTTCCTTCCGGTTTTCTTTCACAAACTGCTCATTTTCCGGCAATGATTCTTTATAAGCATACAGTTTATCAATATCGGCTTTGGAATAATCATGATAATACTCTTCGTGAACAGTTGCCTCTAACGGCAAACGGTCTACCTGGGCAGGAATACCATCCGGGTAACCTACCGTTACCGTAGTGATAGGAAAAACAAGTTCAGGAAGTTGCAAAGCATCAATAACCATTTGAGGATTGTAAGTGGTAGTCCCCAAATAACAAATTCCCAAACCAGCTTCCTCCGCCAATGTACAGAAAGTCTGTGCAACCAACAATGTATCCATTGCCGCATTCATAAACGACATCAAATTATTGTACCCGGGCACTGCGTTACGCTGTTCACACCATTTACTAAAACGACGAAAATCTGCACAAAATGTAAGTACAACAGGAGCCCCCTTAACCATGGGTTGATTAAAATGTGCCGGTGAAAGTTTTTCCTTCATTTCAGCATTACGCGTGATAACGACACTGTACAACTGCATTCCTCCCATAGTAGAAGCACGGGAAGAAGTTTCAAGCAAATCATTTAACAAATCAGATGAAATATCTTTTTGTAAATACTTTCTGATTGTTCTTCTGTTCTTAACGGTATCAATCATATCTTTTTTCCTGCAAAGATAACAAAAAGAATATTCAATTCATTATTTCTATAATATAGATTAATTTTCTTTTTAGAAAACTTCAAGCAACAAACAAAAACATCATTATATTGTTTTTCAACAACTTAGCATTTAAAAACGGGAAACTTATAATCTATATATAAATTATCCCATTTTTATTTTGATATACCAAAAAACATTCATAGCTTTGCAGGCACGTTTGTTAATGATAAGTAAGCTTCTACACATTTACTTATTAAATAAAGAAATCTAAGACACATACTAACGTGAAAGAACAAATTTATTCTTATGAAGAAGCCTTTGAAGAATCTTTACGATATTTTCAAGGTGATGAACTTGCTGCCAGGGTTTGGGTAAACAAATACGCAGTTAAGGACTCTTTCGGAAATATTTACGAGAAATCTCCGGAAGATATGCATTGGAGAATTGCAAACGAAGTGGCACGTATCGAAGCCAAGTACGCTAACGGCCTTAGTGCGGAAGAATTATTCAAACTGCTCGATCATTTTAAATACATTGTTCCACAAGGTAGCCCGATGACCGGTATCGGTAATGACTATCAGGTAGCTTCATTATCCAACTGTTTTGTAATCGGTGTAGACGGATCGGCCGACTCTTACGGTGCTATTATCAAAATTGACGAGGAGCAAGTACAATTAATGAAAAGACGCGGTGGTGTGGGTCATGATCTTTCACATATCCGCCCTAAGGGATCGCCTGTCAAAAACTCCGCATTGACTTCTACCGGTTTGGTTCCTTTTATGGAACGCTACTCCAACTCTACACGAGAAGTTGCACAAGACGGACGTCGGGGAGCATTAATGTTAAGCGTATCTATCAAACACCCAGACTCTGAGGCATTCATCGACGCCAAGATGACGGAAGGAAAAGTAACCGGAGCCAATGTTTCCGTAAAACTGGACGATGCTTTCATGCAAGCTGCCATAGACAATCAGTCTTATGTACAACAATATCCGATTGAATCCGCTAATCCGACAACAACAAAAGAAATTGACGCTTCCGTTCTGTGGAAAAAGATTGTGCACAATGCATGGAAATCAGCAGAACCGGGTGTACTGTTCTGGGATACGATCATTCGTGAATCCGTCCCTGACTGTTATGCAGATCTCGGCTATAAAACCGTTTCTACCAACCCATGTGGAGAAATTCCTTTATGTCCCTACGACTCATGCCGTCTGTTGGCCATCAATTTATACTCATACGTAGTAAATCCGTTCAAGCCGGATGCTTATTTTGATTTCGATCTCTTCAAAAAACATATAGCATTGGCACAACGTATCATGGACGATATCATCGACCTGGAACTGGAGAAGATAGAACGGATCATGCAAAAGATAAATGAAGATCCGGAAAATGAAGAGGTAAAACGTACCGAACGTGTGTTATGGGAAAAAATATATAAGAAAAGCGGTCAGGGAAGACGTACAGGTGTAGGTATCACCGCCGAAGGTGATATGCTTGCCGCATTGGGACTGCGATACGGAACAGAGGAAGCTACCGAGTTTTCCGAACAAGTCCATAAAACAGTGGCTCTTTGTGCCTACCGTTCCTCTGTAGAGATGGCAAAAGAACGTGGCGCTTTCGAAATATACGATACGGAACGTGAAAAAGAAAATCCATTCATCAATCGCCTGCGCGAAGCAGATCCGGAACTTTACGAAGAGATGAAAAAATACGGCCGCCGCAATATAGCTTGCCTTACCATTGCCCCGACCGGAACAACCAGTTTGATGACACAAACCACCTCAGGTATCGAGCCTGTTTTCTTACCGGTATATAAACGCCGCAGAAAAGTAAATCCGAACGACACAAATGTACATGTGGACTTCGTGGATGAAACAGGAGACGCTTTCGAGGAATACATCGTATTCCACCATAAATTTGTCACTTGGATGGAAGCCAACGGCTACGATCCGTCCAAACGGTACACACAGGAAGAGATCGATGATTTGGTTGCCCAATCACCCTATAATAAAGCAACGTCCAACGATGTTGACTGGCTAATGAAAGTAAAAATGCAAGGACGCATCCAAAAATGGGTGGATCATTCGATCAGTGTTACGATCAACTTGCCTAATGACGTGGATGAAGACCTTGTAAACCGTTTATATGTAGAAGCATGGAAATCCGGATGTAAAGGTTGTACGGTCTATCGTGACGGCTCACGTTCGGGAGTATTGATTTCAACCAAATCGGATAAGAAAGAAGAACTACCTCCATGTAAACCGCCTACGATTGTAGAAACCCGTCCGACGGTACTTGAAGCAGACGTCGTTCGTTTTCAAAACAATAAGGAAAAATGGGTAGCCTTGGTCGGTCTACTCGACGGACATCCTTACGAGATATTTACCGGTTTGCAAGACGACGACGAAGGGATATTCATCCCGAAAAGCGTAGTAAGCGGACGTATCATCAAAAATGTAGATGAAAATGGAAACAAGCGCTACGACTTCCAGTTTGAGAACAAACGCGGATATAAAATGACTATCGAAGGCTTGTCCGAAAAGTTCAATAAAGAATACTGGAATTATGCAAAACTAATTTCAGGAGTACTTCGTTACAGAATGCCTATCGAACAAGTTATCAAACTGGTAAGTTCATTACAGTTAGACAGTGAAAATATCAATACCTGGAAAAATGGTGTAGAACGTGCGTTGAAAAAATATATCCAGGACGGTACGGAAGCTAAAGGTAAGAAATGCCCGAACTGTGGAAACGAAACTCTCGTCTATCAGGAGGGATGCCTTATTTGTACGACGTGTGGGGCATCACGCTGTGGATAAACTATTCTTTCTTTTGCCTTGATGCAAAAGAAAGAACCAAAGAAAAAATCAAGGCTGCATTTATGTAGCTACTGCACTCCGGCAAAAAGCTAAAAGGGCTCGAACTCGCTTCGCTCAAACAATCGCCCTTTCTACGCTTTTTACCGGAGTTCCGTTTTACGCTACATAAATGAGGCCGGGGAGCCATTCGGCGTGGAAATGATAAATAATGACATAAGCACAGGAATATAATAAGAATAAACTTTTATCATATAAAAACAATCGAAAACGAAAAGGGCAAAGTCCTTTCATTAAATATAATAAAGAGAAAATTTGATATAAAAGAGCATAGATAAGTCATACTAAAGAATCATATAGGAAAAGTATATATGGGAATCATATATAAGAATCATACAAAAAACAAATATGCACAACATACAATCGAAAAAACGAGCAAATGCCTCACTGCTCTACGGTAACCGCAGCGGCCTCATTTTTTCTCCGTCAAGCGAACGCCCGCAGTGTAGCGTAAAAAGGGGCGATTGTCTGAGCGAAGCGAGTTCGAGCCCCTTTAGCGAAACGAAGGAAGAGAGTAGGAGAAAAAATGCAGCCTTGATTTTTTCTTTTGGTATCTTTTCTTTTGTATCAAGACAAAAGAAAAGTACACCTCAACACAAACGTTTGCATAACATTTTAAATTACTTCCAATAATCCCAATACATAATATATAAAAAGAATGTCTTATACTTGCATTATCAATCAATCGTCTATAATCAAAATCTAATATATATGACAGTATCGTTTAATATTGAATACCGTACCAACTGGGGAGAAGAAGTAAGGATTACAGGTTCTGCCCCCGAATTGGGAAATAATCAGCCCGAACATTCCATTCCTCTCCATACCGTAGATGGGATTCATTGGACAGTAGAAACTGAAATACAGATTTCCGAAAGAGGAATAGTAGACTATAGCTATCTCATCTGGCAAGACGGAAAAGCAGTTCGTCGTGAATGGGACAGCTTTCCCCGTCGTCTTTATCTTATAGGAGACAGCAAAAAGAGATACCTCATAAATGACAGTTGGAAAAATCTTCCTGAACAGCAATATTTTTATAGCTCGGCTTTCACCGAATCACTTTTGGCGCACCGAAACAGAATGGAAATACCCAAAAGTTATAAAAAGGGGCTGATGATAAAAGCATATGCTCCACGTGTCAACGAAGATTATTGCCTGGCTATTTGTGGTAATCAAAAGATATTGGGAGACTGGAATCCGGACAAAGCGTTATTGATGAGCGATATCAATTTTCCAGAATGGCAAACAGAACTGGATGCCGGTAAACTGAGTTTCCCTATCGAGTACAAATTCATACTCTACAACAAAAAAGAAAAACATGCCGAAGCATGGGAAAACAATCCCAACCGTTATATGGCAAAGCCGGAACTGAAAGCCAACGAGACACTTGTCATTTCCGACCGTTATGCATACTTTGATATTCCTGCCTGGAAAGGTGCAGGAGTAGCCGTTCCTATTTTCTCACTGAAATCAGAAAAGAGCTTCGGCGTAGGCGACTTTGGCGATCTGAAACGTATGATCGACTGGGCGGTCAGCACCGACCAGAAAGTAGTACAGATACTACCGATCAACGATACTACCATGACGCATACATGGACAGATTCTTATCCATACAACAGTATCTCCATCTATGCATTTCATCCGATGTACGCCGATCTCAAAAGAATGGGTACGTTAAAGAACAAAGAAGCAGCCTCGGCTTTCAACAAAAAACAAAAAGAGCTGAATACACTTCCTACCATCGACTATGAGGCGGTAAATCGGACAAAATGGGAGTATTTCCGCCTTATCTTCCTCCAGGAAGGTGAAAAAGTATTAGCATCCAAAGCTTTCAAAACTTTCTTCGATGCCAATAAGGAATGGCTACAACCCTATGCTGTTTTCAGCTATTTACGTGACGCATTCCAAACGCCCAATTTCCGTGAATGGCCACGCCATGCCACATACAATGCAGATGAAATAGAAAAGATGTGCCAACCGGATTCAGTAGATTATCCATTCATCTCTATCTATTTCTATATCCAATTTAATCTTCATCTTCAACTGCTGGAAGCAACCACTTATGCCCGCGAAAACGGTGTAGTACTTAAAGGGGATATTCCTATCGGAATCAGTCGCAACAGTGTAGAAGCTTGGACAGAGCCTTATTACTTCAACCTCAACGGTCAGGCCGGTGCACCGCCCGATGATTTCTCTGTAAACGGACAAAATTGGGGATTTCCTACTTATAATTGGGAAGTGATGGAACAAGACGGTTATAGCTGGTGGATGAAGCGTTTCAAAAAAATGTCCGAATACTTCGACGCTTACCGTATCGACCATATACTCGGATTCTTCCGCATCTGGGAAATACCCATGAATGCAGTTCATGGATTGTTAGGCCAGTTTGTGCCCTCATTGCCCATGAGCCGCGAAGAGATAGAAAGTTACGGATTGCCCTTCCGTGAAGAGTTTTTAAAACCTTATATCCATGAATATTTCCTGGGGCAATTATTCGGTCCACATACCGATTATGTAAAACAGACCTTTATCGAGCCTACCGAAACATGGGAGGTGTACCGCATGCGTCCCGAATTCGATACCCAACGTAAAATAGAAGCTTTCTTCACCGGAAAAACCGATGATGACAGCATCTGGATTCGTGACGGACTCTATGCACTTATCAGTGACGTATTGTTTGTACCGGACCGACAAGAAGCCCATAAATATCATCCGCGTATCGGTGTACAGCACGACTTCATATATCGCTCCTTGAACGATTGGGAAAAAGCCGCTTTCAACCGTTTGTACGATCAATATTACTACCATCGTCACAATCAATTCTGGCAACAACAAGCCATGAAAAAGTTGCCTCAATTGACACAGTCCACCCGCATGCTGGTATGTGGTGAAGATCTTGGTATGATTCCTGATTGCGTAGCCTGGGTGATGAACGATTTACGTATCCTCAGCTTGGAGATACAACGCATGCCTAAAAATCCGGCTTACGAATTCGGACATCTGGATGAGTATCCGTATCGTTCGGTCTGTACCATTTCCACACATGACATGTCGACGCTCCGCGGATGGTGGGAAGAGGACTATCAGCAGACACAAAGGTATTATAATACGATGCTCGGACATTACGGTTCCGCTCCATCGACAGCCACTCCGGAATTGTGCGAAGAGGTAGTACGCAAACATCTGTATAGCAACTCTATCCTTTGCATCCTCTCGTTGCAAGACTGGTTGTCGATAGACGGTAAATGGCGCAATCCGAATGTACAGGAAGAACGTATCAACGTACCTGCCAACCCACGCCATTATTGGCGTTACCGCATGCATCTGACATTAGAACAACTGATGAAAGCAGAAAGTCTGAATGAAAAAATAAAAGAGCTCGTGAAACAGACCGGAAGAAAACCGGAAAAATAACAGCCCGTTCAACAACAAGTTCATTCTAAAATCATCAATACGCCTTCTCCCGATAAATCAATCCGGAGGAGGCGTTGTTTTTTAATAGATATCCTGTATCTTTGTGCACTTTAAAAAGCAGATAATGAACGACAACACAAATAAACGGATTGATTTTGTAGACCTAACCAAAGGGATCTGCATCATTCTGGTGGTTATGGCACACATTGACGGAGCATTTGCCAAATTCGATGAAAGTTCAATGATATCCTGCTTTCGCATGCCGCTTTATTTTTTTATATCCGGCATCTTCTTTAAATCCTATGAAGGGTTTGCTGGTTTTCTTATCCGCAAAATAAACAAATTGCTCATTCCTTTCACTTTCTTCTATATAACCGCTTTCCTACTAAAATACGTCGTATGGAAAATCGCTCCGGGAGTATTCCATTTACCGGTTCAGTGGAGTGAAATGCTCGTCATCTTCCACGGTCACGACTTGATTAAATTCAATCCGCCTATCTGGTTTCTAATAGCCCTGTTTAACTGTAACATCCTGTTTTACCTGATCCATTTTTTACGCAACAAACATTTGAATTTGATGTTTGCCTCTACCCTGCTCATAGGGGCTGCGGGATTCTATATGGGAAAATATCGTTTCGAACTGCCATTTTACATGGATGTGGCAATGACTGCCCTCCCATTTTATGCAGCCGGATTCTGGATACGGCGTTATAATTTCTTCTTATTTCCTCACCGTTTCGATAAATGGATCCCATTGTTTATGGCAATGGCCCTTACCATCATGTATTTTACCGCTACCACCCCCGGAATGCGCACCAACAGCTATACAGGAAATATCGCTCAATTCTATATAGCCGCGCTTGCCGGCATCTTTATGATCATGCTTTTCTGCAAACGGATCAAGCACATCTCCGTAATATCCTATCTCGGACGTTATTCGGTCATCACACTCGGCATTCACGGCCCCATACTCCACTTTGGCGGACAATTCGTATCGCGATACATCCACAACGAATGGGTACTCTCCTTTACTTTGTTATTCGTGACCCTTGCCATTTGTATTGTATTGACCCCATTTTTTCTAAAAGTCATGCCGCAAGTAGTAGCACAAAAAGATTTGATTAAAATCAGATAAAAGAGACATATCCGAGTTTTATTATATCTTTGCAAAACAGATCATCTTAAAAACACTATCATGAATATAAACAGTTGCCATATACTTCTGAAAAATGTACTTTTCTTTGCCCACCACGGAGTAGCCCCGCAGGAAACGGTTACAGGTAATGAATTTTACATCAATCTAAGGTTAAAAACAGATTTCAAACATGCTGCCGTCACAGACGAGTTAGACGATACAATCAGTTATGCGGACATTTATGCAATACTGAAACAGGAGATGGAAATACCGTCCAAATTATTAGAACATGTATGCGGACGTATCGCGACCAGATTATTTCAAGAGTTTCCGGGCATTGAAGAGATAGAAATCAAGTTGTCAAAAAGAAATCCCCCAATGGGAGCAGACATTGATTCTGCAGGAGTAGAAATGCACTGTACCAGAAGCTAATTTTGCATTCCATTTCATGATTCCAATATTTATTTCATGCACGAAAAGAGAATATCCGGTAAACATTCTTTTCCTCTCTCTATAAATTCCCGATAAACTACGCATCCGTTTTTCGCTTTACACCAATTTGCTTTTCCGGATTACTTAATAAGAAAAAGTATTTAATTGCGCACATGATAAGAATCATTTAATTTTTATTTTCTATTCCTAAATTTGTAGCAAATGCAAGTCTCAACCCATAAACAATCTCCTGACTACTAATAAAAGTAAAGAAAAAAACATGATAAAAAGCTATATCGTAAAAGAATTGATTAATGAAATGAAAGATAGAATGCCACAAGATCAAAGTCTGGCAAGTTATCTGATAAATACATTATGCATAGGAAAAGAAGCTGCCTACCGTAGATTACGGGGAGAAGTAGCATTCACCCTTGACGAAATAGCCATAATCTCTTGCAACTTGGGAATATCTATCGACCAGATTATCGGAAACCACTTAGCAAACCGAGTAACTTTTAATATGAATTTATTACATAAATCCGATCTGTTAGAAAGTTATCATGAAATTATAGAGCACTATCACCAACTCCTCTATCTTATAAAAGGAGATGATAATACTGAAATATATACTGCCTCCAATACAATTCCATTTGTACTCTATTCATCATACGAATACCTCACAAAATTCCGCCTGTGCCAATGGATTTACCAAAACGGAGAAATACAAGCTCCCAATTCCCTATCTGAAGTACAAATTCCGGAAAAGCTTATTATCGCCCATAAAAGATTAAGTGAAAGTGCAAAAAAAAGTGGAAAGACCTATTTTATATGGGACAACAGCATCTTTCATTCTTTCGTAAAAGAAATACAATACTTTGCCGGATTAAAGCTAATATCTGCAAAGGATGTCATCCAGCTAAAAAAAGAATTGCAACAACTGCTCACCGATCTGGAATACCTGTCTGTCAAAGGGGAGTTCAATAATGGTAATAAATTATCCATTTATCTGTCAAACATTAATTTTGAAACGACTTACAGCTACATTTCCAAAAAGAACTTTGAGGTCAGCCTTTTCAGTATCTACTCTCTCAATTCCATGGATTCGCAAAATCCTCATATCTGCCGGATGCAAAAGAAATGGATTCAATCTTTGAAACGACATTCTACACAGATATCAGAAAGTGGAGAAACACAACGTATCGCTTTTCTTGAAAAACAGAAAAACATTATTGCAGCCCTATAATTCGCCCCCTTCACTTCCTTCACCATTTCACTACATCCCCTTATTGATGGGCAATACAAGGTGAAGGCGGTATCCCCGTCTCTTATACATCATGCCTAAGACGGCTGAATCGGCTACACAAGTGCACTAAACATCCTAACTGCTTTCCACAAGAACAGTATCAAGAAAGCTTTCACCTCGTATTACCCATCAATAAGGGGATACAACCAGAAGGTGAAGAAGGTGAAAGGGGGAAATCAAACTGAAAAACAAGTTATTTGGGAATATAAATTCTGTCTACTTCACATCAAAATGTCGTTTACAAAAAAAGATATAGCATCTTTCCGAAGAAGCTTGCTACATCTTTTTTTTAAAAACCGTTACATCTTTTACTGAAACCTGTTACATCCTTTTTTAAAAGATGCTATATCTTTTTTCTCAAATCCGTTATTTCTTTTTCTTACGCTTATTGACAGATGCCACTGCTTCCGTTACCACCGGTTTGTTCTCGAACCGCTTGGTATATCCGGAATAATCGGGATGAGTCCGTTCATAGTCGGGATCCATAAACAATGGACTGGATATGATATGATCGGCCGTAGAACGGTTACAGCAAAACACGATATTCTCCACGCCGGCCAAGCGGGTCAAGGCTTTAACATCTGTATCGTGAGGTTGCAGTGTCATTGGATCGGTAAAGAAAAACAAATAGTCAATTTCCCCATCCACAATACGTGATCCCATCTGTTGGTCACCCCCCAACGGACCGGATTTCAAAATAGTAAAATCCCACTCTACATCGGGATGCTTTTCTTTAAGAGCTTCCAAAATCAGTGTTCCGGTCGTCCCCGTACAGTAGAACTTATGCCCCATTAACAATTCGGAATTCCAAAGTACCCATTCAATAAGATCTCTCTTCATAGCATCATGTGCCACCAAACCGATCTTTCTAACCAACCTTTTTTCCATTTATGCTATCCTTTAAAGTTAGACAATTGCGAAAAACGCTTGCGCCCTTTCGCATAAAACTGCCACAAGATACAGTTTTTTATCTGTTCGGGAATCGGATTCACATAAGTTTTTCGTAAATTTTCCTCCCGGGCCTTACTAAAATAAGAACGAAGCCGCTTATACTCTTTTCGTGCATGAAGCACCGCCTTGGCATTCCCAAACTGTCCCTTAAGCAAAAATTGAAAGGCAGCGACGTAATCAAGAATCGTACGAACACGCATTACCCCACTTAATTCTTCAGAAGGAAGATTTTTGTAAAGCATGACAAGGTTATTACGAAAATTGAGAAAAGTCTTACGCGGACTCTCTTTTTTCAGTGTTGCCGCACCTACATGATAAACTACGCTTTGTGGAATACAGACAATGCCTCTCCCCCGCGAACGAAGCCGCCAACAAAGGTCGATCTCTTCCATATGCGCAAAAAAACGTGCATCGAGCCCACCTACATCCGTATAATCCGTCAGACGAATAAACAAAGCAGCCCCCGTAGCCCAAAAGACCGGAACAACGGTATCATATTGTCCTTCATCTCTTTCCGTCGTCCCCATCATGCGCCCCCGGCAAAAAGGATAACCATAACGATCAATGTAGCCACCTGCCGCACCAGCGTATTCAAACATCTGCTTTTGATGCCAACTGCGAATTTTCGGCTGGCAAGCCGCCACTTCGGGATGAGTATCCATATAGGCAACAAGTGGTTCGAGCCAATGTTCCGTTACCTCCACATCCGAATTCAGCAAAACGACATATTCCGCATCTACCTTATTTAAAGCAAGATTATACCCCTCTGCAAAACCGTGATTTTGTTCCAACAGAATCAAACGGACAGCAGGAAATTCCTCCCGCAACATGGCAACAGAAGTATCCGTAGAACCATTATCTGCCACGCATATCTCTATATCGTCTCCATCCGAATAATGAATTACCGACGGAAGAAATGAACGGAGTATCTCACAGCCATTCCAATTCAATATAACAATCGATATCTTTTTCATTTATGATAGAATAGTGCCTTTCAATGCCGTTCCCTCCTCATTAAGTTCACCCAACAAAACATTAACCACTTTATTATCAAGAGAAGGATCATTTTCAACTTCTACCCGTATATAATTAGTAGTAAAACCATGCATCGGCAAACCAGCCTTAGTCTTTTCCATCAAAACAGGCATCACCTGCCCCGTATGACGGACATAAAAAGAGCGCGTTTTCTCGTCAGAAAGAGTCAGCAACCTCTGGCTACGTTTATGTTTCTCGTCGGGAGTTACCACATGCTCTATTTTCAGCGCTTGTGTACCCGGACGTTCCGAGTAACTGAATACATGAAGCTGTGTCACATCCAGCCCGGCAATAAATTCATAGGCATTTTCAAAGAACTCTCCGGTTTCACCGCGTGTACCCACAATCACATCCACACCGATAAAGGCATCTGGCATTATCTCTTTTATTTTTTTTACTTTAGAAGCAAACAAAGTCGTATCGTAGCGACGGCGCATCAGTTTAAGCACCTCATCACTGCCCGATTGCAAAGGAATATGAAAATGAGGCATAAAACGACGGGAACGGGATACAAATTCTATAATCTCATCTGTCAACAAGTTCGGTTCGATGGAAGAAATACGATAGCGCTCAATGCCTTCCACTTCATCAAGGGCTTTCACCAAATCAAAAAAAGTTTCTCCGGTCGTCTTACCGAAATCACCGATATTCACACCGGTAAGCACAATCTCCTTACCGCCTTCGGCAGCAGCCTGACAAGCTTGCTCCACCATCGAAGCAATCGTTCCGTTTCTGCTACGCCCACGAGCAAAAGGAATGGTACAATAAGAACAAAAATAATCGCAGCCATCCTGTACCTTCAGAAAAAAGCGGGTACGATCTCCCCGCGAACAAGACGGTGCAAACGAACGGATATCTTTGGTTGCCGTAGTATAAGCTTCTCCTTCTCCATGCTTCTGCAAATCACCTAAATATTGAAGCAAATCTTTTTTCTGTTCAGCACCCAATACCACATCTACACCCTCAATCTTCGCCACGTCACCCGGCTTAAGCTGTGCATAACATCCTGTGACCACAACAAAAGCGCCCGGATGCTGTTTCACCAGTCTGTGAATAGCTTGACGACACTTCTTATCCGCCATTTCGGTCACCGAACATGTATTCACAACACAGATATCCGCATGTTCTCCCTTACGAGCCGTACGTACACCTGCTTCCCGCAAAATCTTACCAATAGTCGAGGTCTCAGAAAAATTCAACTTACAGCCTAACGTATAGTAAACAGCTGTCTTATTTTGAAATACAGTGGTATCTATCATATTTTAATAAACGCATATTTGTGACAAAGTTACATATTATATAAGAAAAGTAATGCATTCTATGTGAATTAAGGATTAAAAACAGAGAATTAAGCGTTTACTTAAATTAAAAAATTTAACCTCCGCACAGTGGTTAAATCTTATTTTTTGGTTCCTAATTAAATTATTATTCCTATTTTTGCACAGTTTACTAAAAAACGTGCAATGATAAAAGAGAATTTCATCAAATTATACGAGAACAGTTTTCACGAAAATTGGGATTTACCTTGTTATACCGATTATGGTGACAACATCAGTTATACCTATGGGCAAGTTGCCGAAGAGATAGCCCGCCTTCACCTGCTGTTCAAACATTGTAGCCTGCGACGTGGTGACAAAATTGCGGTTATCGGAAAAAACAATGCCCGTTGGTGCATTGCTTACATGGCCACAATTACTTATGGGGCCATTATTGTTCCCATCCTTCAGGATTTCAATCCGAGCGACGTACACCACATCGTCAATCATTCCGAATCCGTATTCCTTTTCACCAGTGACACCATCTGGGAAAATCTGGAAGAAGAAAAACTAACAGGGCTTCGTGGAGTATTTTCCTTATCAGACTTCCGCTGTCTATATCAGCGGGATGGAGAAACCATACAGAAATTCATCAAGCATCTGGATGAAGAGATGCATCACACCTATCCCAAGGGATTCCAGCGCGAAGACGTACAATATACCACGCTTTCCAATGACAAGGTAATGCTATTGAACTATACTTCCGGCACTACCGGTTTCAGTAAGGGAGTAATGTTAACCGGAAACAATCTGGCAGGCAACGTTACTTTCGGTATCCGTACCGAGCTACTGAAAAAAGGAGATAAAGTACTTTCTTTCCTCCCACTGGCACATGCCTATGGCTGTGCTTTCGACTTCCTGACAGCTACAGCTGTAGGCACCCATGTCACACTGCTCGGCAAAACCCCCTCTCCGAAAATCATCATGAAAGCTTTCGAAGAAGTGAAACCCAATTTGATTATCACTGTTCCGCTCGTTATTGAGAAAATATATAAAAACACCATTCAACCTCTCATTAATAAGAAAGGAATGAAATGGGCACTCAGCATTCCACTACTCGACGGACAGATTTATGCACAGATCCGTAAAAAACTGATCGATGCTCTGGGAGGACGTTTCAAAGAAATAATCATTGGCGGAGCGGCTATGAATCCGGAAGTGGAGGAATTTTTCCATAAAATAAAATTTCCGTTTACCATCGGATACGGAATGACAGAATGTGGTCCGCTCATCAGCTACGCACCATGGAACGAATTTATCCCAACCTCTTCCGGTAAGATACTCGACATTATGGAAGCACGCATCTATAAAGAAAATCCGGAAGCGGAAACCGGAGAAATTCAAGTACGCGGCGAAAATGTAATGACCGGCTATTACAAAAACCCGGAAGCAACCCAAGAGGTATTCACCGAAGATGGCTGGTTGCGCACCGGTGACTTGGGAACAATGGATGCCAATGGCAATATCTTTATACGCGGACGTTTGAAAACAATGATTCTGAGTTCAAGCGGGCAAAATATATTCCCGGAAGAAATTGAAGCCAAACTGAATAACTTGCCTTTCATTCTTGAAAGCCTTATTATCGAACGAAACAAAAAGTTAGTGGCTTTGGTATATGCAGATTATGAATCATTAGATTCGTTAGGACTCAACCAACCGGAGAATTTAAAAACGATCATGGATGAAAACCTGAAGAATCTAAATGCAAGCGTAGCCAACTATGAGAAGATAAGCCAGATCCAACTCTATCCCACGGAATTTGAAAAAACTCCTAAAAGAAGTATTAAACGCTACTTATACAATAGCATAGCAGTAAACTAACCATGTTGTAAAACATATTGTGAGACAAATAGAAAGCGATCTTCGAAAAAAAATATAAAAAAAGTTGGTATATCGAGAACAACGTATTCCAAAAGTCTATATCTTTGCAGCGTTTTAATAAGCAATTGATTGTATTATAGATTAAAAAGCAAAGAAAATGAAAAAATTAGTTTTAATGTTCGCAGCTATCGCAGCAGTATCGTTGGCATCTTGTGGTAATAAAGCAGCTGATGCAGCAAAAGCAGAAGCAGACTCTATCCGTATCGCTGATTCACTTGAAGCAGTAGAAGCAGCTGCAGCTGAAGCAGCCGCAGCAATTGATACAGTAGAAGTAGTTGATAGCGTAGCAGTAACAGAAACTGTAGCTGAATAATTTCTACAGTTTAGAGAGAATTGAAAGTCTGACGTGAAAAATCACGGACAGACTTTTTTTATGTCCCCTTTCCCAATAAAATATCAAGGAAGCACAACGAATAAGTGATAAAAAAACGTGTAAAAGGACACAATAAAAGATTATATAAAAAGAAAAGCCTGTTTTTGAGAGAACAGGCTTTTCTTTTTATATAATAAGTATCTTATTATTCAGCAACTACCTCAAAAGGAATTTCTACAGCAACTTCCTTATGCAGTTTAACGACAGCTTTGTAAGAACCAACTTCTTTCACAGCATCTTTCACTACGATAATCTTTCTGTCTACTTCATGACCCAATTTAGCCAATGCCTCAGCAATTTGGATATTACTTACAGAACCAAAGATTGTACCCGTAGAGCTAACCTTAGTAGCAATAGTCAAAGATACACCTTCCAACTTAGCAGCCATAGCTTCAGCATCTTTCTTGATCTTTTCAAGTTTGTGAGCACGCTGTTTCAGTTCTTCAGCCAACATTTTTTTTGCAGAAGGAGAAGCAATAATGGCTTTTCCAGTCGGGATCAAATAATTACGACCATAACCAGACTTAACAGTTACGATGTCATTCTTATAACCCAAATTTACTACGTCTTCTTTCAATATAATTTCCATACTTTTCCTCCTTCTTATTTCATCATGTCAGTTACATAAGGCAACAATGCCAAGTGACGTGCTCTCTTCACAGCCTGCGCAATACGACGTTGGAACTTCAAAGAAGTACCAGTAATACGGCGAGGAAGGATTTTTCCCTGTTCATTCAAGAATTTCTTCAAAAATTCAGGATCTTTGTAGTCGATATAACGGATACCACTTTTTTTGAAACGGCAGTATTTTTTCTTCTTTACGTCTACTGAAGGCGGAGTCAAATATCTGATTTCTGATTGAACTTGTTGTGCCATAATTAATCCTCCTTTTTGCTTGATTTAACACTTCTTCTTTTAGCAGCATACTCTGCAGCGTATTTATCCATCTTGAAAGTCAAGAAACGGATCACGCGTTCGTCACGACGAAAATTCAGTTCCAACTTGTCGATAACAGTAGGATCTGCATTGAACTCGATCAACTGATAAAAACCTGTAGACTTCTTCTGGATAGGATAAGCCAACTTCTTCAGTCCCCAGTTCTCTTCATTAATAATCTCAGCACCTTCAGCCTGAAGAATGCCTTTGAATTTTTCTACCGCTTCCTTCATCTGAACATCAGACAAAACGGGAGTTAAAATGAAAACGGTTTCGTATTGATTCATACTCGTTTAATTAAATAAATAATTTATTTGATTTAAAAATGCGGGTGCAAAGTTAGACATTTTATTTTGAACAACAAACATTTAATCTTTTTTTATACCCGGAAAATAGGATTTATCGAAGAAGCATCCTACCTTTGCAAAGTTGTTGAAACAATAATTTCATGATAGAACAGTTTAACTTTGACATCCGACTTATTTTTGCCATTTTGAATGGCAAAGTCTCTGCTGCTATTAACCGAAAGCTGTACCGTAACTTCCGCCAAGGCGGTTTGGAAATCAGTCCAGAACAATGGACCGTACTCATTTTTCTTTGGGAAAAAGACGGTGTGACCCAGCAAGAGTTGTGTAATGCAACTTTTAAAGATAAGCCAAGCATGACCCGGCTGATAGACAATATGGAACGTCAGCATCTTGTAGTTCGTATCTCAGACAAGAAAGACCGCCGTACCAACCTCATCCACTTAACAAAAACCGGTAAGGAACTGGAAGAAAAGGCACGTCTTATAGCCAACCGGACTCTCATGGAAGCCTTACAAGGTATTACCGTTGAAGAGCTAAGCGTCAGCCAGGAAGTTCTGAGAAAAATATTCTTTAATACCAAAGATTAGATGTTTATAAATATGCAAAAACTGACTATTTACACTGAATAATAGTTTTTTTGCATAAATAATTTCGCCCGTTAAAGAATTATGCTTTAATTTGTGGCTAAGAATAAAATAATCTATAAAAATACACACACATGAAAGGCTTATTAAAGAATTTAGGATTAATATTGATCTTGGCTGGAGTAATCATCTTGATTGCTTGTTCTTTTACTGGCAATGTAAACAACAATGCCATCTTAGGAACTTCTGTAGTCTTGGTAGTTTTAGGTCTTATCTCTTATATTGTAATCAACAAGAGAATCGCAGATTGATATTAATGGAAATAAAAAAGTCCGGGAATGAATATTTCCGGACTTTTTTATTTTATCCTCCGTTTAGTTTTCAACTTCAGGAGTAATCAGTTTGTACCCTTTTCCGTGAATATTGATAATCTCGATAGAGTCATCTTCTTTCAAATGTTTACGCAATTTAGTGATGTATACATCCATACTGCGAGCATTGAAATAGTTATCATCAATCCAGATAGTCTTTAAAGCGAAATCACGTTGCAAGATTTCATTTGCATGTGCACAAAGCAAACCAAGTAATTCCGATTCTTTTGTAGTCAGTTTCGTTTGCTTCCCTTCCGAGGCAAGAATTTGTTTCTGTGTATCGAAAGTAAACTTACCGATTTTATAGATATTACTTTCTTTGTTCTTCTTTCCACGCACACGTCTCAAGATAGCCTCGATTCTGAAAGTCAGTTCTTCCATACTGAAAGGTTTGGTTATGTAGTCATCCGCACCAATCTTAAAACCTTCCAAAATATCTTCTTTCAGTGTTTTTGCTGTCAGAAAAATAATAGGAATTTCCGCATTTGCAGCACGTACATCCTGCGCCAATGTAAATCCGTCTTTCTTAGGCATCATTACATCAAACACACACAAATCATACTTATTCTTCAAGAAAGCCTTATAACCAGCTTCTCCATCCGGATACAACTCAGCAGAATAACCTTTTGCCTGTAAATATTCTCTTAAAAGCATGCCAAGATTCTCGTCATCTTCGCATAATAAAATACGCAGTTTCTCGTCCATATCATTAATTTTTTAATAAAGGTAATGCAATAATAAATTTTGTTCCCACATTCAATTCGCTCTCGGCACGGATAGTTCCCTTATGATCCTGAATAATCTTCTTCACATAGGCTAACCCTAATCCGAATCCTTTTACATCGTGCAGATTACCTGTATGCACGCGATAGAACTTATCAAATACCTTTTTAAGGTTTTCTTTTTTTATACCGATACCGTTATCCTGTATAGAAATCATCAACTTTCCCGGTTCATTCCAAGTTCTGACATTTAGCAACAGGTCCTCTTCCGGCTTCTTATACTTCACCGCATTGTCCATCAAATTGAAGATCACATTGGTGATATGCATTTCATCTGCAAATATAACAGGATCAGTGGCCTCAAGGTTCGATGTTATCTTACCATTATATCGTTCCACCTTTAAAGTGAAAGTATTTATCACCCCTGTTATCAACTCGTTCGCATCGATTTCCTTCATCTTAAGCGTTGCTTTCTGCCGGTCGAACATTGACATCTGAAGCACTTTTTCCACTTGGAAACGCAGTCGCTTCGTCTCATCATTGATCACTCCCGATATATGCTGGAACATCTGTGGAGACTTGCCCACCGCAGGATCTTTCAGCATTTGTGCTGCCAGCGAGATAGTCGATATCGGCGTCTTAAACTCATGTGTCATATTATTGATAAAATCGTTCTTCATTTCTGTCAGTTTCTTCTGACGGAAAACAATATACAACGTGAAAATAAACGTTATCAACAACACGAAAGTAAATATCATAGATGGAATCATAAAACTCACCGAATCAAAAATATAATCTTTTTTTCCGGGAAAGTGCACTTTTACGATACTCATCTTGGCCGGCGGATCGTTCTGAAAAAGAGGTTGGGTATAAGAGTCCTCGCTTCCTTTCATTTCAAAATCCGCACAACGGTATACTTCTCGTCCATCTTTATCGATTACTGTAAAGTGGTAAGGCAATTCTATACCATTATTAAGTAGGGCCGACTTCAAGTAATCATCCAAATCCTTAAATCTTACGCGTTCGCCTATCGACTTGTCACTGGCACGATAAACCATTTGCAGTGCTACTTCGTCAAGCAAAACCCGTTGATACATATAACGATTCTTAACCGCATCGAGCAATGACTTCGATGTTTTCGGAATCGTATTTCCACCATGCCTGCGTGAAATCATCATTTTGGGTAACTCCGACGGTTTGTTCGTCATCACTTTCAATTCAAAGTCCGTCATTATTCTTCCATCCGGTGATTTCACCGTAAAACGTTGCGTCTGCTGAACCAAATCCTCTCCTTGTATAGTAGAAGAAGCTGTCAGTGCTTTCCGTTCGGCTTCAGAAATATCCTCTCTCAGCCAACGGTCCGTCTCCGCAAATTCCACATCTTTTGATACCTGATACAGACTATTCCGCACAGAATTATCAAATTGTTCTTTGCGCATCTTTACCATTGCCTCTATATAACTCACTTGCAAGTAAAGTAATCCGAGGAAGGAAAGACCCATTACAATACCTAATATCCAGATTGTTGACTTTTTCATAGCAACAAAATTAACACTCCCTAATTAACACGCCTAACACATTAACCTGTTTTAACCGTACATTCTCGTAAATTAACCGAAAGGCGATATTTAGCTCATGTTCTGACGACTATAACAAAACATTCTACCCTTTGGTTTGCAAATTTAATAAAAAATTAAATCTTTCTCTTGAATAATTCCACTTTTCTTAATCATTGTTAAGTAAAAAAGCCGCTTCTCTTTCAAAAGAAAGAAAAGCGGCTAAAGCATTATAAACGAATAATAATTACTCCTCTACCTGTTTGGCTTCGAAGTCCTTAATTAACTTATCCTGTACATCGGACGGTACCAGTTCGTAACTTGCGAATTTCATAATAAACGAAGCACGCCCACCAGTCAAAGAACTCAAGGCCGTAGAGTAAGAAGCCATCTCTTTGAGAGGCACTTTAGCTATGAGTTTCTCAAATCCCTTCTCACTGCTCATGCCCATAATCATAGCACGGCGTCCTTGCAAATCGCCCATTACATCACCCATCTTATCCGACGGAACAAATACTTCCACATCATAAATAGGTTCCAGAATTTTCGGACCGGCATTCTTAAAGGCTTCACTAAACGCGTTACGTCCCGCCAGCATAAAAGAAATTTCATTGGAATCTACCGGGTGCATTTTTCCATCATACACAATCACACGTACATCACGGGCATACGAACCGGTCAACGGCCCTTGCTCCATGCGTGCCATCACTCCCTTCAAGATAGCAGGTAAAAAACGGGCATCGATAGAACCTCCGACGATACTATTGACAAAAACCAATTTTCCTCCCCATTCCAATGGTACCTCTTCAGTACCTTTTACATTGATCTTAAATTCCTGCCCGTTAAATTTGTAAGTATCCGGCACAGGCATTCCTTCCTTGTATGGTTCAACAATAAGATGTACCTCACCAAACTGGCCTGCACCTCCGGATTGCTTTTTATGGCGATAATCGGCACGGGCAGCCTTGGTTATCGTTTCGCGATAAGGTATCTTCGGCTCTTCAAATTTCACCTGAAGTTTTTCATTATTTTCCAGGCGCCATTTCAAAGTACGCAGATGGAATTCTCCCTGTCCGTGTACAATCGTCTGCTTCAATTCCTTAGACTGCTCAACCACCCAAGTCGGATCTTCTTCACGCATACGGTTTAGAATACTCATCATCTTCTCCACATCAGCCTCATTGACAGGTTTGATGGCACGTGAATATTTCGAGTTGGGATATTTGATAAAATTAAATTTATAATCACAATCCTTACCATCCAGCGTATTACCGGTTTTAACATCTTTCAATTTTACAGTAGCTCCGATATCACCGGCTAAAAGTTCCTCCACTTTAATACGATTGGAACCAGCTACCACATAAAGCTGCGCCATACGCTCTTTTGATCCACGGTCGGCATTAACCAAATCATCGCCTTCGTGCACTTTTCCACTCATTACTTTAAAATAAGACACCTCTCCGATATGAGGTTCGACACTGGTTTTAAAGAAATAGAGGGAAGTAGGGCCATTAGCATCGGGTGCCACCTCTTTGCCTTCGGTGTTCGTTACTTTAGGCATTTCAGAAACGAACGGAACAACATTACCCAAAAACTCCATTAAACGGCGTACACCCATATCCTTACCCGCACATACACAGAAGACAGGGAACATTCCACGAGCCGCAAGCCCTTTACGGATTCCTTCACGCATTTCATCTTCGGTCAATGAATCCTGTTCAAAGAATTTTTCCATCAGTCCCTCATCATTTTCGGCAGCTGCTTCTACAAGCGCCTTGTGCAATTCCATAGCCTTATCCATTTCTTCGGCCGGAACATCCTCAATGATAGGAGCACCTCCTTCGGGTTTCCATGAATACTTCTTCATCAACAGAACATCGATAAGGGCGTTAAAGCCGGGACCTGTAGCAATAGGATACTGGATAGGAACAACTTTTGAGCCATAAGCCTCTCTTAACTGTTCCAAGATATTATCATAGTCGCATTTATCATTATCAAGCTGGTTGACAAGGAAAATAACGGGTTTATTCAATTTTTCAGTGTAACGGAAATGATTCTGTGTACCGACTTCGATGCCATATTGGCCATTAAGAAGAAGAATTGCTGTATCGGTCACATTAAGTGCAGTAACTGTGCCTCCTACAAAGTCGTCCGAACCCGGACAGTCTATCATATTCAGCTTTTTATTGTTCCATTCTACATGGAATACGGTAGAGAAAACGGAGTAGCCATACTCTTGTTCAACAGGGAAATAATCACTAACTGTATTTTTTGCGGCAATTGTTCCGCGACGTTTTATAACACCACTCTCGAAAAGCATTGCTTCCACGAGAGTGGTTTTCCCAGAGCCAGAACTTCCCAATAAGGCGATGTTCTTAATTTCGTTAGTCTGATATACCTTCATAATATATAAGATTTAAATGAATTACTCAGTATGTTCTCGCATACCATTATTTTAGTGTGGCGCAAATTAGGAATTAATAAGGGGAAAAGCAACAAAGAGCACTGTGTTACTAAACAATGTTATGTAACACGTTATGGAAATAAACAAAACGGGAAGAAACTGTTCGCAGAGTAAAAAAGGTTAAATGCCGAACGACCACTTTTTGTAGAGGTGCATGGCATACAACCTCTACGAAGGATGTGAAATTTAAACAGGCATTCAATTATCCTATTTTGTCGCAATTTCAGTTTGTATTTCCTTAAGCCAGGGGGATGTGAATTTTACTTTTATTATTCCTTCTGCTCCGGAAGCCTGTATATATGCCAGCAACCGTCCATGAAACACACGCTGAACGTGATCTGTATAATCTCCCATATCAGAGTTATTACTCGCTTCCAACCCCAAAAGCCGTGCAGGGCCAACTATATGACACGTTATTTCATCATCTGAAATCATCACCGGAATACCCTCTTCATCTACCACCTCTAAACTTACCTGAGCCAGCCCCTTATCTTTGGATATAACATTATTCTGATGTACAATTTTCAATGCATAAGGCCGGCCTGAAGATTGTATCGCATGACGTATGACTTCATTGCCATTAACATCCAGCCCTATCACCTCCAATCTACCAGACTCAAAAGGAATATCCCAATAGATAATTCCCGTATTATCATCATAATCTTTTGTTTGGCCGACAATTTTATTATTCAATTCCAATCTGGCTTTTGCAGCATTCGTGTAACAAACCACACGAACAGACTGTCCGACAATATAATTCCAGATGGGCCACGCATCCATAGAAGGCGTCTTCTCGATATAACCGCTTCCGCTATTCAATGCCTCCAACCCAGACCAAACATCTTTCATCAAACTCCCGCTTCTCATTCCCGGAGTGGGATAAGTTCCAATATAAGCCATCGGTTTTGTCGACCAAAGTGCCTGACGAAAATAACCGCGCGGTTTGATCTCTCCACTAAAATCCAAAAGCCCCGAATAGAATCCACGCGAAGGCCATCTGCCGGATTCCCCCAAATAGTCGATACCAGTCCACAAAAATTGCCCCAATATGTGTTCTTTATCCCTAACCGCTCTCCATGCTTCCATATCGTGCCGGTTTTCACTTCCATAAATCACACGACCGGGATATTTTAAATGATCTGAATCATACCGGCTTTCCGTATAGTTATATCCGGCAATATCCAAAGCACCGGGATATTCCGTTTCGTTAGACATCGCTACTCCGGCCAAACCAGCAGTAACAGGACGAGAAATATCATACTGTTTTACTACTTTTACAAGCCTTTTCGCTATATCCCCAAGACGCATCGCGTCGGGTGCATCTTTTTTATAACCGCCATACATGGCCTGAGTAAAACCTCCATCTCCATCAAGTATGGGATGCGAATAAGGATCGTTCGGATAATCAACCTCATTTCCTATGCTCCATGCAAATACAGATGCGTGATTTCTGTCACGTTGTACCATATCGGCAAGATCTTTCTCACCCCACTCCCGAAAGAAATCGTATGAACCTTGAAATCCGGGTACGCCTACGTTCCAGCCTTCTATCCACTTACGTTTAGGAAACTCCCATTCATCATAAGCCTCATTCAAAACCAGAAGCCCCAATTCATCACATAAATCATATAAATCGGGAGCTTGCGGATTGTGGCTCGTACGAATGGCATTACAACCGATCTCTTTCAGATTCAGTAACCTTTTCCTCCAAACGTCCCGTGGAACAACCGTTCCTAAAGTTCCGGCATCATGATGAATGCACACTCCTTTCATTTTCATCCAGTTGCCATTGAGTGCGAATCCTCTATCAGGGTCGAAAGTGAAAGATCGTAAACCGGCTTTGGCCACTGTTTCACCAATGATTTCTCCATTTTTAGAAACAGTGGTTTTCAGTTGATAAAGATTGGGATGGTCGATATCCCAAAGTCGAGGGGCATTTACTTTTAAATCAGACCGGATCTTTTCACTCAGACCGGATTGTATGGATAATTTCCCAGATTTCCTTGCCACCGTATTTCCTTCAGTATCAATCAATTCATTATTTACAGTTACAATAGAATTTACGTCCGACTCGTTCTCTACTTCCACTTCGACATGAAGAACAGTTTGTTTTTTTGTTACCGACTTCGGATAAGCATATACTCCCCATTGAGCAATATGCACAGGATTGGCCTCCACCAAATAAACATTCCGGTAAATACCAGATCCGGTGTACCAGCGAGAATCAGCCCGCCGACTATGATCTACCTTAACCGCAAGCATGTTATCCGAATCATACTTTACATAAGAGGTAATATCATACATAAAAGAAATATAACCATTCGGACGTTTACCCAATAAGTGTCCGTTAATGTAGACCTCACTCCTGTTGTACACACCTTCAAAATATACATAAAGCTTTTTACCCTTTAATTCATCTGCTATTTTTATTTTTTCTTATACCAGCCGGTTCCTCCGGGAAGATATCCCGTACAACTGGCTAATGTAGGACTCAATTGTCCTCGCACACTCCAATCATGCGGCAAGTCAACTTTTAACCAATTCTGATTTGCGTCAGGAAGCTCCGGAGAATCATTTAAGATGAACTGCCAATCGTCCGTTATTAATTCTTTTTTCCAAACATCGGATCGGCAAATAGATCATCAGATAGAAATATTGATAGAACTATCAATATCAATGCACTTAATTTTCTTTTCATACCTATTGTTTTTGTGTCTAAAGATGCGGTTTCTTTTTAAAACCGCATCTTTAAAATTATTTCTTCACGATCTTTTGTATTCTATAGCCTTCATCAGTTTCTATACTTGCGATATATATACCGGCGGAAAATCCCGGCAAAAACAACTTGCACATATTATCATTGATACCTGCCTGCTGATAAACTACTTTTCCATAAACATCATATACTGTGATATTTCGTATCGTATTTCTACTGTTGACAGTTGCTTCATCAACGATAGGATTAGGATAAATATGGATATTTATCTCCTCTGGTTCTTCTGTTATTGAAGAAGGAACGGTAGATTCCGAAACAAATGTTACTATAGAAAGAGGAGGCAAGATAAATGTTTCCCCTTCCTTGATTTTCGGATAAGCTCTCATATCATCATTATCAGAAGTAATATAAGGAGTAAATTCTAAACCGCTATTAGCAGATACAGGCAGATTTTCTACTGCCAACTCAATCCTGCTTTGAGTGATCTTTGAATTTGCCGCAACAATAATAACCTGATTGGTTTCTTCATCAATATATGCAGAATACATATCATTTCTCAGCGCTGCTATGACGCTTAAATTATCAGAACGATTTACCTCCACCCGTTTCATTCCCGGACGTACAAAGCGGGAGTACTGCCCAAGTGTATAAAGAAGTTTTGTATCGTTGTAAAAACCATCTGTCATATCTTTTGTTGTCATCGTCTCAAGCAATGCAAAGCGGCTTTCTCCCAAATGTTTTCCTTGGCTGAAAGCAGTCCACCAGTGCCATCCGGTAGCATTACCCACTGATAAATCGACATGCAACATACGGGCAAGGGCTATTGCACACTCTATCTCACGAAAGTTTCCTACTATGCCACCAGGATGTCCCCAAGTATAACCGCCGTCTAAAAGACTGTATTCGGTCTGAAAATACTCGAGCTTGTCATCTGTCGCCTCCATTACTTCCCGAAGATGTACACGGCTATTATACATATCTTCCGGATTACGGTCGCTCCAATAACTATGTCCGGATGCCACATAAGAAACATTCGGCAGCCCACCTACTTTCATATCCGGTTCTTCGTTACCCCAGAATTTCGGTATTTGAGCTATTAAGCTACCAATCGCACCGCCTTCTGCAATAGACACTTCCGTTGTGAGCTTTCTGGAAGCAAATACCCTACTCATACTTTTCGTAACATCTGCAATTTGCTGGTCAGTAGCAGGCGATCCTTCCTGACCGGCCCATCCGTCACCTCCGGGTCCCCATTGATATTGCGGTTCGTTTATCGGGCTGATATAATCGAAATGAATACCTTCCTTATCAAAATGCTCTACGACATCGGCAGTAAACGATGCAAAATTATCGTATTTATCAGATGCAAGAATATAATCCCATCCGTTTTCCTGATTGAAAGCATATCCGTGTTTAGTAAAATATACGGGGGGAGAATTCATGAAACCGACAATATCTTCTACTTCATAATCCAGTACAGCTTTCTTGAGAAACCATTGTTGTCCTTTTTGTTTCTCCCAATTGTAAGTACCATCAGGATTCATGAAACATTCAGTACGCTTACTGGGTCCCGCTATTTTGCTTTCTTCGCCCTGCTCCGCAGACCCCGAACCGATATTAAACCTCCAGCAAGACAATCCGATCCCCTTAGGATTTCCTTCGTTATCAAATTCTTTGCTGAAAAGCAGTTCCGCGAGCCGATTCTTTTTTTCTTCGGGCCAGTACTTACCTAATACGTCGGCATCCCAAGCATCGGAAGCACCAAAATTACGTATAGTTTGATGTTTATTGGCAAAATCAACAGTTATACTTAAGGAAGTAAGATTACTTTTATAATATTCGTTTACCCCGTCCGGTCTCATTGCATAATTTTCCACTACGAATTCATCATAAAGCCCACCTGCACTTTTTGAAGTAGTGGTACTTCCCAAGCTCCACTGATTTAATCCCAAACTATAAGTTTCCACCCCTGCGTTTACAATGATTTGTTTGCCATTCTGATAAATTCGCATATTATTCTGGGCAGTCATGGAGTAGAAAATACTTATGGCATTCCATTCATCAGATTCAAGTTTTTCCTGGCTTACTGTTTCATTCTTTACACCATTCTTTACCGTTTCCAGTACAAGGTAAGCCGCATCACCATCGACTTTTATTTTAATACCATAGCTGTTGTCATCGTCTTTTGAAGCCTGATAGATATATTTTCCATCATCGGTGGCACCAATCGATTCTTTTTTATACAAAAAGTTTATGGTTGACGAACCGTTAGATAAGATATTATCAGAGAAATTCAGTTGTCCCCCTGCATCTATTTTTACGGCCGGCCCTCTTTGACCGTCACGAACAAATGAATATTTAAAGCCATCAAGAGTTATACGCCTGCCTTCTTCATTCAAATTATTATCAAAATGAAAGGTAAGAGGCCCTTCTCCAAGTGGTTCCGTGATAGCTTCACCTGCATATATTTGGGAAACCTGACTCTGGCTCAACGGATAATGATAAATATTAATATCATCTATCGAACCAGTCGACGGATGTAGCTCACGGTTAGGATTCATTCCAAAAAACAGATGTGTCAGATTCATAAGAGATAAAGAGACAAAAATATTCTTTGTTCCCACTTTCTCACCATCCAGATAATAACTCCAAGAGGTTTCGTGTACTACTAAGACAACATGATGCCACGCATCATTCGCATCTATACATGGACCGTACAACGGTTCCCAAACACCCGAATTGAATGTTCTGGCATCGCAAACAACACCACTTAGCGAATCATCAAATCCATATACAGGCATAAAATAAATATTGCTACCGTCAACGGAATTATAGAATTCAAAGATCTGTTTCCAACTAACCTTAGAATCATCCCGTGAACTACGCTTATACCAAAAAGAAAGGGACATTGTGTCTCCCATAACAGGTGCGGGCACCATTACAGCATGTTGACACTTATCGCCACTAAAATAAAGAACTTTTCCACGGACAGCGTCTTCCACAATCCTGGCACCATTTTTCAACTCCAAGCTTGTATTAGCCTGTCTGTCAATCACGCCTTGTTCAAAGTCATATGAAGCATATAGTTTATAATCAGCATAATTTTGTGCAGACAAACATAGCGGCAAAACCAAGGCGAGATATATGAGTATTTTTTTTAAGGTCATATTTGTATTAGATATTTATATTGTTTACTATTTTCACTGACATTATCATATTATCAATATTCTCAGTGTACATAATGCAAATGCCTGTATTCAGGTCAGCAACATCAATTCCCGATTCATTTTTTTTATTATACAGCTCAGTCTGTTCAATCACAACTCCTTCAATAGAGAAATCTCTATCGGATTTCGGTACAGGACAAATGTCTTTTACAGGAGAAATGCCGGTCAGTCTCCCCAATAGTGCTAAACTCTTTTTCATACATATTAAAATTAAAGTGAAACAATTTATTCAAACAAAGCGTTGTCCAAAACAGTTTATCTTAAATCCAAGATCACCTAATCTCCCTCACCCTCTGTTCTATTATTGCAAATCTATGTATTTAACAGCAAAGCAATAGACCAAAAATCGTGCAACGATAAGCGCTAAATCGTGCATACAAAATGAATCGGTCTTTCAGAAATCAGATTCATCCCCATCGCGCCCCCGAAACATACCAAATCATTCAAATATAGACAGTGAATCGTGCAAAGAAGTTTTTATCATCAGTGAAATAGAAATTAAATAGTATATTTGACGGTCAATAATTAAAGAAGTTAAGTACTTATTTCCAAACACATATGCAAATGATGAAAAGCCTGTTGACAAGTCTCGTCCTTATTTTCTCCTCTTTTCTATATTCTCAAAATTATTATGTCAAACAATTGGGAATAGAACAAGGCTTATCGAATAACAGTGTTGTAAACATCACTCAGGATAAAGACGGTTTTCTGTGGTTTGCCACCGAGGAAGGGCTCAATAAATTTGACGGAAACCGTTTCATTAACTATTACAAACACACGAACCATATTAGTGGTAATGAACTTAACAGTATCTATGCCGATCCTACAGAACCGATTATCTGGATAGCAACTCAACGGGCGGGCATGAATGCATACAATTATGAAAAAGATGAATTAACCGTATTTACACATGACGACTCCAATCCTAATAGCCTCATCACAAACGACGTTACACATATCTCACCAGCAAGTGACGGCAATTTATGGCTCAGTACTTATCATAGGGGAATAGAATACTTCAATAAGAACACCGGAGAATTTACTCATTACAATACCACGACTTTGCCCAATTTACCATCCAACAATGTTTGGACGGTAGTAGAAGACGGCAATGGAAAAATATACATTGGCCACGTAGAACATGGAATGAGTATTGTTTCATTGAAAACCAAACGTGTAAAGAATTTCAAGTATAATCCCGACAATAAAAACGGTATACCTGGAAATCATGTTCACTGCATATACAAAGATAGTACCGACAATATATGGATAGGAACTGAAAGGGGAGCTGCTTTATTCGACACCCAAACAGAACAATTTTTCTCCATAAATCAAATAGCCAATATTCCCTCAACGTCTACAGTTTTCGATATCCGGCAAATGGATAATAAAAAAATCTGGATGGCCACCGAACTAAACGGTATCTTTATCGTAGATATCAAGCAACAATTATTCCTCCCGCAAAATCAGTTTAATCTGGAACATCTCACAGTGGGAAGCAATAATTATAGTTTATCCAATCCGACAGCGAGGTGTTTATTTCAAGATTCTTTCAAAAACATCTGGATAGGCACCTATGGGGGCGGTATTAATTTTATAGGCCACACTCCGCCTTTTTTCAAAAGCCACAGCTATTCTCCAATTAAAGATTATAAAAACAGTCTTAGTAATCGGGTCGTATTGAGTTTATGTACAGACAAAGACAATAAGTTATGGATCGGTACTGACGGAGGGGGAATCAATGTCTTTGAAAAAGACAATCGCACGGTCATCTATAACGAAGAAAATGGGAAACTGAGCCATAATTCTATTATAAGCGAATATTGCGATTCTCAAAACAATATATGGATAGGAACCTTCATGGGTGGTGTAGATATCTACGATTATAATAAAAAAAACTTTTCCCATGCCAGCCTTAAAGAGATTTCTTCCTGTGACGCCCGTTGTTTTTATGAAGACAACAAAAACAATATGTGGATAGGAACCAGTTCGGGAATATTTATTGTTAACACTCAAACTTATGAAAACATAATGCATTATACCACTGAGAATTCTTCTCTTCCAGAAAATACCATACGCAGCCTCATTCAAGATACAAAAGGAAGAATCTGGATAGGTACCTTCGGACAAGGATTATCCATCCTCACCAACGAAATGAAATCCATCTGTCATTTCAATGAATACAACGGCTTCTGTTCCAATAGCATAAATTATATTTTCAGAGACTCTGAGAGTAGAATCTGGATAGCGACAGGCGATGGATTAGTCTGTTTCCCAGCCAATAAAATTCACGAATACAAAGTTTATAACCGGCAAGACGGCATTTACAACTCCTATATTCGCGCCATTACCGAAGATGGTGAGGGTAACATCTGGTTTAGCACCAATGCAGGTATCAGTTGCTATATCACGGCAACCGGACAATTCATAAACTACAACTATTTCGACAAAACGCCAATAGGCAATTTCTCCAGCGCAGCCGTAACAAAAGATGAAAATGGTATCATTTATTTCGGCTCAATAAATGGTGCCCGCTATTTTGATCCGGTTACCGTATTAAGTAACCGTGAGGTATCTCCTGTCATCATCACCGAGATGAAAATATTCGAAGAACAATCCGCACATAAAGATAATAACACTATAAACTTTTATGGCCAAAACAATGAAACCATACAACTAACTTACAAACAAAACACTTTTAATCTGGCATATAGCGTTCTTGATTATTCTCAAGCTAATTGGATAGATTACGCATACCGTTTGAAAGGTTTTGATGACTCATGGTACACCGTCAACGAAAATACGGTAATGTTCCACAACATTCCACCGGGAGAGTATGAATTTCAAGTGAAAACACGGATACATAATCAGAAATGGTCTGGCGAGATCAATATTCTTCCTATTCACATTACTCCCCCCATCTGGCTATCATGGTGGGCAAAAGTGCTTTATTTTATTCTCGCAGGATATATCATTTTCTATCTTCTTAATCTTTATAAGAAAAAAGTAGATATGCAAAGTTTTTATGAACTGGAAAAGAAGAATCATGAACAGGAACAGGAACTTAACAACGAACGTTTACGCTTTTATACCAATATCACTCATGAATTACGCACCCCGTTAACCCTAATTCTGGGACCACTGGAAGATTTTCAGGAAGACAAAGAACTGCTTCCACATCAACGTAAGAAAATATCTATCATTCACAACAGTGCTATTCGGCTTTTAAACCTGATTAATCAGATACTTGAATTCCGTAAAACAGAGACGCAAAATAAAAAACTTTGTGTGAGTAAAGACAATCTTGCAGCACTGGTTACAGAGGTCAGTCTGAGATATAAAGAACTGAACTTGAATAAAGAAGTTGAATTTAACATAACAATTGAGCCTGAACCGCTTTCGCTCTATTTCGACAGAGAAATAGTAACTATGATACTTGATAACCTAATTTCCAATGCCGCCAAATATACTGAAAAAGGTTATATCAATATCTCACTCTATACTACCCGAAAAAATGATACGGACTATGTAGAAATCAAAGTTTCTGATACGGGACAAGGTATATCCGCAGATGAGTTACCACATATTTTCGAAAGATATTATCAGGCCAGAAGTGACCGCCAGGCATCGGGTACCGGTATCGGCTTAGCATTAGTTAAAAACCTTGCCAAACTACATCAAGGAGAAATATATGCGGAAAGCGTTCCGGGCGAAGGGAGCAGCTTCTACTTTTCTCTTATTATGCATAACATATACCCCAATGCCCTACATACAGATTCTGGTGAAAAGGCCCCGAAAGGCAATACGGAAATAGAATCGGCAGAGGTAGTGCCCACTGATGATATTTCTTGCGAAAAACCAATCTTGCTGGTGGTAGAAGACAATTCTGATATATGCGAATATATATCAGAATCATTCTCCGACTCATTTGATGTAGTAACCGCAAGCGAAGGAGAAGCCGGTTGCCGTGCCGCCATCGCACATATCCCCGACATTATAGTAACGGATATCATGATGGCCGGAATGAACGGTATCACTTTCTGTAAAATCATAAAAGAAGATGTACGTACAAGTCATATCCCAGTCATAATGCTTACCGCAAAAGACTCTTTGCAGAATAAAGAAGAAGGTTATCAGGCAGGTGCCGACTCTTATCTGACAAAACCATTTAGTGCAAGTTTATTGAGAAGCCGTATCTACAACTTATTGGAATCCCGCAGAAAATTAGCCAATCAGTTTAACTCCAACTTAAATATAAATTCTGATAAATGTATAATGCTCCATGAGTCTCTGAACCGACTGGATGACGAGTTCATACAAAAGATAACGCAAATCATTGAAGATAATCTGCAATCGGAAAAAATAGACGTAGCCTATCTATCAGACAAACTATGCATGAGCAAATCTACTCTCTACCGAAAAGTGAAAGCCTTGACCGGAATTTCAACAAATGAATATGTACGGAAAATAAAAATGAAGAATGCAGAAAAATTGATACTGGAAGGTAGATATACCATTTCTGAAATAGCTTTCAAGGTGGGAGTAAACAGTCCGGTCTATTTCAGGCAATGTTTTAAAGAGGAATTCGGAATATCGCCATCGGAATACTTAAAAGGATTGAAAGGAGAAGAAACAGTTTAGAGCCTGAACAATTCATAACCAACAGTAAATAAATGGTTATTAAGTAGTTAAGTAGTAAGCAAGTAGGAAAGAATAAAAGCTTTCTACCTACCAACAGGAAGTTTATACCGAATGATAAGAGATTTTTCTTCCAATACCTTATCCACAATAAATGTACTAAATTACAGCGTTCACATAAATAAGCAGAAGCGATAACCGGTTTCTGAACCTAAAGTCTTACATTTGCAAAAGTAAACAACATAACCGGATTATGGCAGGTATCTACATTCATATCCCTTTTTGTAAAACCCGTTGTATTTATTGTGATTTCTATTCCACTACCCTCAGTGAATTCAAAGGACGATATATCCAAACCCTTTGCCGGGAATTGGAAATACGCCGGGACTATCTGCAAGGTGCCCCCATCGAGACAATTTATTTAGGAGGAGGTACTCCATCGCAACTAACACAAGAAGACTTCTTACAGATTTTCGAAACAATCGAAAGAGTTTATGGTATGAAGCAGGTACGCGAGATTACCCTTGAAGCCAATCCCGACGACCTTACTCCGGAGTATACACGGATGCTTGCCACCCTGCCTTTCAACCGTATCAGCATGGGGATACAGACTTTCAATGAGAAAACTTTGCAATTGCTTAAGCGACGTCACACCGCCCCGCAAGCCATCGCAGCCGTAGAGCATTGCAGGAAAGCAGGGTTCCAAAATATAAGTATCGACCTCATCTACGGACTCCCCGGAGAAACAGCAGAAAGTTGGAAATACGATCTGAAGCAGGCTATCGCCTTGAATGTGGAACATATATCGGCCTATCATCTGATATATGAGGAAGGTACCCCCATGTATAATATGTTACAGCAGCATCGTATCAGCGAAGTAGACGAGGAAAGCAGTGTCGGGTTCTTTTCCGAACTTATTGACCAATTAACGACCGCCGGATATGAGCATTACGAAATATCCAATTTCAGCCGCCCCGGATATCACTCGCAGCATAATACGGCATATTGGAAAAACATTCCTTATTTAGGCTGCGGACCGTCAGCGCACTCTTTCAACCGCCAGGAACGAGAATGGAACATAGCTTCACTGAATGATTATATAAACGGCATAGAAAACGGGAAACGAATTTACGAAACGGAAGATCTGAACACAGTGACACGATACAATGAGTTTATCATTACCTCATTACGCACTTGTTGGGGCATTCCTCTCGCGAAACTAAAAGAAGAATTCGGTACCGGATTGTGGCAATATTGCCTCGACTCGGCTGCCTTATCCCTTAAAAACGGGAAGTTAATCGAGAAAGACAATGCCTTGCGCCTTACGCGGGAAGGGATATTCATATCCGACAGTATCATGAGCGACCTGCTCAAAATAGAGGAGTAGAAAGAGCCATGACCGAATCCGAAGTACGAAAGCTATTGCGACAAATGAAGGAATGGGACTCTCAGACCGCATTCCGCAGATTCTACGATTTAACCTACGACCGCCTGTTTCGTATTGCCTACTATTACGTAAAACGGGAGGAATGGTCACAGGAAATCGTACTCGATATTTTCCTAAAACTTTGGGAGCAACGCAACACATTGCCCGAAGTCAGAAATATTGAAGACTATTGCTTTGTTATCACCAAGAATGCTTCCCTCAACTATCTGGAGAAGGAAATGCGCCGAAGTGCTTATACCGACAACGAACTTCCCGAATCGCCGGAAAGCGACTATAATCCCGAAGACGAACTTATCAGCGAAGAGTTGTTCGCCCGCTATGTAAAAGCATTGGACCGTCTGCCTGAGCGTTGCCGAGAGGTATTTATCCGCATACGGGAAGAAAAACAGAGCTATGCACAAGTGGCCGAAGAATTAGGTATCAGTACTAAAACAGTAGATGCCCAATTGCAGAAAGCCACCGGTCGATTGAAAGAGATGATTATGTCTGTCGAAATAGATTAACATTTATTTAGAGATAAAGGATAGGGAATTATCATCGTCCCACTGTCTTTATCAATGAACAATGTTTATTATTTATTAGACTAACGTATGAAACGATTCTATTTTCAAACAACCGTAGCGTTGTTAGTAAGCCTCTTATTATTGGCATGTGATGACAAAAACAAGAACTACCCTACCGACTATGTAGGCTTCGAGCATTCTATGCAATCTCACTTCTACAGCAAAAGTGACAAAGAAGAAACAATAGAAGTAAAAGTGATTGCCGTTGATAAAAAGAAAGAGGATAGAGAAGTTAAATTAAGTATCAACCGGTCTGCTATACCGGGAATAGGCGTGGTGTGCAAGCTAAATAATGACCGGTTAATAATAAAAGCCGGAAAGAAAGAAGCCAAAGCCACTATCACACTTTTTCCGGGAAAGGCCATTAAAGGGGAAATCATCCAGATAGTCTGTACACCTTTATGGGAAGGCGGACAAACATCAAAAATGTCTATCGAACTGATACCCAAATAGAAAACAATGAAATATACAGCAACAGAAGCAGAAAAAATACTGGAAAAGCTCATCGCCTCCACCCGTTCGCCCAGAGGACGCTTTTCGGCAGAAAAAAGTTACGCATTGCTAAAAAAACGGCTTCCGCAAAAAGAACAACGCATGTTGAGCATGCGTAAAGTGCGCGTTTTCGCAATAGCTGCCACCGTGGCATTATTCTGTACAATGGGATGGGTCGTCTATGAATACATGCTCCCGGTCGGCCTGTATACGATCTCCACTCTGACCGAATGCAAAAACGTAAAACTGCCGGATGGAACAGAAGTGACTTTAAACCATTTTTCTTCACTCACTTATCCGGAACGTTTTCGCGGCAAACATCGTAAAGTGACGCTAAAAGGTGAAGGCTATTTCGAAGTGAGCAAAAGCAAAGAGCACCCGTTCATCGTGCAAGCCGAAGCTGTCAAAGTACGGGTATTGGGCACACACTTCAATATTGAAGCCTACCCCGGTGATCCGGAAGTAAAGACAACTCTTTTCGAAGGATCCGTTGCCGTAAGCACCGCCAGTCATCCGGAAGGCATCGTACTACGTCCCAACGAGAGCGCCATATATAATAAGAAGAAAGAAAGTCTGACCCGTGAAGCAGAGAAGAATGTTTCTGAAGAAATCGCATGGCAAAACGGTATATTCATTTTCAATCATCTCCCTCTGCAGGAAATCGTACGGGAGTTGAGCAACTCATTCGGAGTAAAAATAAAGATAGAAAATGAGAAGCTGCGCAACTACCGGCTTACTGCCAAATTTACCGATGGAGAAAGCCTGGAAGACATTCTGTATCTGTTGCAACAAGGAAGGGATTTCAAATATAAACAAACCGATAAAGGAATAACAATCAATTGATGTGCCACCGGATCATGGTAATATCACACCAGACATCCCGACCGGCACATGAATGCACGGACTTATAAAACAAGCCACTCACAAGAAAATATGAACAAATCTCATATACCCCTGTATGTCGAGAATCTGATTCTGACATGCGGAATACTTTTTTTCTCATTACAAATGCAAGCGCAAAAAAACGATACCCAATTATCATTCAGCATTCGTAATGCCAGCCTTGAAGAATTTATCAAATACTTGGAAAATTCTACCGGCTTCTCATTCATCTACGGTGAAGAGGTGAAAATCAACCGCCGCATCACACTCGAAGTAAAACAAAAGACGATACGGGAAATTCTCGACCAAGCTTTTAAGAATGAACCGATAGGTTATCAGATTGCCGGACGGCACATTCTTCTGCAAAAGAAAAAACAAAAGCCGGTAAGCCGCAAGTTCACAATCAGCGGATATGTGACAGACGGGACGTCCGCCGAGACGTTGATTGGCGCTAACATCCTTGAGAGTCGTCACAAACAAGGCACTACTACCAATCCTTACGGCTTTTACAGCATCACCCTGCCCATGGGAGAAACAGAACTCAGTTTCTCTTATTTGGGATACGAAACCCAGCATCACACGCTGGCACTGAATAAAGACACAGTACTCAACGTCCTCATGCAAGACAATAACCAATTGGAAGAAGTAGTGATTGTATCCGACAAGACAGAAGCAGGGATTACTGCCACACAAATGGGAGCCATAGAAATCCCGATGGCACAAATAAAGAATACACCCGGTGCTTTGGGAGAAGCGGATGTAATGAAAACCATCCAGTTGATGCCGGGAGTACAAGCTGGAGTCGAGGGTTCGGCCGGATTGTACGTACGTGGCGGCGGTCCGGATCAAAATCTGATTCTTCTGGATGGAATACCCATATACAATGTAGATCACCTATTCGGTTTCTTCTCGGTTTTTACACCGGAAGCCGTAAAAAAAGTAACATTTTTCAAAAGTTCCTTTCCTGCACGTTTTGGTGGCCGCCTTTCATCAGTAGTAGACGTACGTAGCAACAACGGAGACATGAAGAAATTTCATGGTACGCTCAGCGTAGGACTGCTCGCAAGCAAACTACAATTGGAAGGTCCTATCATCAAAGACAAAACGTCCTTCAATCTTTCGGCACGACGCTCTTATATAGATCTGGTAGCCAAACCTTTTATGCCCAAAGATGACAAAATGAGTTATTATTTCTACGATATCAACGCAAAGGTCAACCACAAATTTTCAGACCGAAGCCGTCTCTTTCTCAGTTTTTATAAAGGAAAAGATCATTACTCTTTCAAAAGTAAAAGTGTATTTTCTACCACCACATGGGGCAATGATTATGATTTCGGCAACACCTATGAAAATAAAATGTCGCTCGACTGGGGAAACACTGTTGCATCCGTCCGCTGGAATTATATCTTCAACCAGAAATTGTTCTGCAACACCACCATCGCTTACAACAAATATCAAATGGATGCCAACTCCGGCACATACAGCAGCAACTGGGTTGGCAATGCAGTAAACGAAAACAGCTACCTTGCCAACTATCATTCCGGTATCCGCGACTGGAATTATCAAATGGATTTCGATTACAATCCGACTCCCACGCATCACATCAAATTCGGTGCAGGTTACCTCCGCCACAATTTTCACCCGGAAGTGGCAACCTCCAAAATCACAGAAAAGGAAGAGGGCGACATTGCACAGGATACCACCTACAACAGTATCTCCAATAGTACAGTCCGGGCACACGAAATATCAGCATACATAGAAGACAATTTCGATATCGGTTCGCGCCTGCGCATGAATATCGGTTTACACCTATCCACATTTTATGTGCAGAAAAAGAGTTATTTCTCCGCACAGCCCCGTGTATCCGCCCGTTATCAATTGAATAAAGACATTGCATTGAAAACGTCGTATACCAAAATGAGCCAGTATATACATCTGCTTTCATCAACTCCCATCTCCATGCCGACAGACCTGTGGGTACCCGTAACCAGCAAAATCAAACCGATGCAAGCTCATCAATATTCATTGGGAAGTTATTATACGGGCCTGAAAGGATGGGAGTTTTCTGTAGAAAGTTACTACAAGCAAATGCGTAATGTTCTGGAATATAAAGAAGGAGTCAGTTTCTTAGGATCTTCTTCCGGCTGGGAGAACAAGGTAGAAATGGGAAAAGGGCGCTCCATGGGAATAGAGTTCATGGTACAGAAAACTACCGGAAAAACAACCGGATGGATAGCCTACACACTGGCGAAAAGCGATCGTAAGTTCTCTCCGGGCAGTATCAATAATGGAATACGATTTCCCTATAAGTATGACCGGAGGCATAATCTCACCTTAGTAGCCAATCATCAATTCAATAACCGGATCGACATAGGAGTTTCATGGATATTTGCTACCGGTGGAACAGCTACCATTCCCGAAGAGGTAACGGCTGTAATCCGTCCCGGAGAAAATTTTGTCCGGCAGGAAAATTACGTTGAACATCGCAATAACTACAGGCTTCCCGCCAGTCACCGCCTCAACATAGGTGTCAATTTCAATAAAAAGACCAAACACGGTATCCGTACCTGGAACATCAGCCTTTACAACGCCTATAATGCAATGAATCCGACCTTGGTATACAGTAACGGAAGCGGTGGATACGCCACATATATCAAAAATCAGGAAAATGGGAAAGTCTACTATCAATATATACCCGGGAAACGGAAAATAACCAAGCTGACCATATTACCCTGTATTCCTTCCGTCACTTACACTTATAAATTCTAAGCATTATGATAAAAAGAGAGAACCTGTTGCTTCTTTTTCTGCTATCGACATTCATCAGCAGTTGTGAAAATGAAATCCCTTTTAACAAAGAAGCCAACCCGCCCAAGCTGATAATGAACGCACTCATTAATGCCGACAGCACAAACAATGTGCTCTATCTCAATAAAAGCGGGCAGAATGTAATCAGCCACGTCACTGACGCCAGCGTAGAGATCCGGGTGAATGACGCATTGGTAGAGACTCCGGAAGCATTGCCGATGCCCGAAGGGGAATTTACCTCCCTTCAGAAACGCTTTCTTATTACCACAAAGTTCCACCCTGGAGACAAAGTACGTATCGATGCCATGACCAGAGACAGTGTCCATCATGCTTGGGCAGAAGTAATTGTCCCACAGCCACCAATGCCCATCGTACGGGTAGACACAGCAACCGTCCCGGTCAATGAGTACGACAACTATTATACAAACCGCCTGCGTTACCGTATCACATTTTCTGACCGCACTGATAATACGAGGAATTATTACCGGCTCGTTCTGGATCGCCGTAACACGATCTACGCTACCATTTTCAGTCCCGAACTAAAAGACACAATACTTACCAGCCAGAACTTTCGAATGCTTTCTCGCGAAGATGTAGTCCTTACTGACGGACACCCATCCATGTCGGGAAATGACAACGACCTGTTCGAACAAGCAGAAAACATCTATGGAGTATTCGATAACAGCCGCTTCGCCGGACAAAGTTATACGATGACAGTTTATGCTACAAGTTATGAAGAGTGGCCGGATCTCTTTCCGCCTCACACTGTCAAACGGAAAATCAGCGATTGCCACGTCCGGCTGCTCAGTATCAACGAAACGGATTTTCTGTATTTTAAAGCACTGAATCTAATCGACTCCGATGTGTACGATGAAACCATCATGGAACCGATTGTCTTTGCCAGTAATGTGCACGGCGGACTCGGAATCGTGAGCATCAGCACAGAAACAAGCGTAAAGATCAATCTCACAGATGAAAAGTATGACGAACGATAAAAAATATCGGTCAAAGAATGAACCTTACACTGCCTACACCATAAGAAAACATTATCTTTGCAGCCTAAAAGTACGGAAATCATGTTTACTATTATCGGAATAATGCTCACAGGAATGCTCGTCGGCTATCTGTTGCGGAGCAAACGTCTTTTGTGGATTCATAAAGTGATCACCCTACTGATATGGCTGCTGCTTTTTCTATTAGGCATCGACGTAGGAGGAAACGAAACGATCATCAGGAACCTGCATGCCATCGGCCTGGAAGCTCTTGCCATCACATTCGCCGCCGTTGCCGGAAGCGTACTGGCAGCATGGGGACTGTGGTACCTTGTATATATAAGGAATAAGGAGGCGAAGCAATGAAAGGGAGTCTCATTATCGTTTCATTCTTTATCGTAGGAACCTTTTGCGGGTTATATCATCTGATTCCGTATGAATTCACTCACAGCAATCTAAGTTATTATGCCCTGTGCGGCCTGATGTTCTGTGTCGGAATCAGTATCGGTAACGATCCGAATACCCTGAAAAGTTTCCGCTCGCTCAATCCACGGTTGCTCTTTCTACCTGTCATGACAATACTGGGTACGTTAGCCGGATGTGCTGTTGCCAGCTTGTTCCTGCCCCATCGTTCGGCCACAGATTGTATGGCGGTAGGTGCCGGATTCGGTTATTATTCCCTCTCCAGTATCTTCATCACCGAATATAAAGGGGCAGAATTAGGAACGATTGCATTGCTATCGAATATTCTTCGTGAAATTATAGCCCTGTTAGGTGCCTCACTTTTCGTGAAGTTTTTCGGCCGGCTGGCTCCCATCTCCGTAGGCGGTGCTACCACCATGGATACTACTCTACCCATCATTACCCGCTATTGCGGAAAAGAATTTGTCATAATTTCCATCTTTCATGGCTTTATTGTAGATTTCAGCGTACCGTTTCTTGTGACACTATTCTGTTCCGTGTAGGCAAACGTATTTCAAATAGATTACATTTAAAGGCATATCTTCTACTTTTTAATGCTCATTTATTGATGTACATCAATAAATGCAGGTGTAATATGCACTTTATCCCTATTTTATTTTTATGCTATAAAACATATTCTTATATTTGCATAGGTAAAAAGAAAAATTAAGCGCTTAACTACGTTTTCAATAGGTATTAGATTTAGTTTTTAGGATTAGTTTTTAGGTATAACAATTAAAAAGTAGGTATTATGAAAAGATTAGGATTAACATTCGTGGCAGCATTCTGCCTGGCTGCTATGACTTTTGCAGCAGGAAACCAACCTACGACTGCAAAATGGGAAGGAAACATCAACGTAAATAAGTTGAGTCAGTATCTGAATTTAAATTCAGTACAAAGTGAAGAGGTTTCCAATATCTGTGAATATTTCACAGAACAGATGGGACGTGCTACTGTTGCCAGAAAAAATAAGGAAACAAAGTTGCACAACGCCGTTTACGGAAACCTGAAATTGATGAAAAGAACGCTCACCGATGAACAGTATGCCAAATACACAGCTTTACTGAACATCACTTTAAAGAATAAAGGCATTGAACTGAGCAAGTAAATTGATTAATACATAAATGTGAAAAAGGTGTCGACAGTTTTATGCGTCGGCACCTTTTTTTCTATCATTACTTCGTAACGAAACCTAACGGATAGTTACCAATGTAGCTCCAAAACCATATTCCTGAAAAGAAGCGTCCTGATAACGGCAAGTGCTATATTTGCGCTTTAACTCATCGAGTAAGGCCTTGCGGAGTACTCCATCTCCCTTACCGTGAATGAAAACTATTTTTTGTTCGCGCTTTGTCTTATACCGTTCCATCACCTCACGAAACTTATCCAACTGATAATTCAATATCTCGGCATTACTCATACCATGAGTATCATCCAACAATTCATTGATATGCAGATCTACCTCCACAATACCATTGGAAACACCCCGTTTCACGATCGGCTGTGATTTAGGTTTCTCCACATCTTTTTTCTGCAACAGAGCCGCCTGTATTTCTTCGGCCGAAACATACACCTGCTTAGCCGGAACATCATTTGTTATGATATCATAAATCAATGCCGGCTCTTCAAAGAAATCCGATTCACGGAAAGTATGCAGTTTATAGAACTTTACCGTATCGATACGAAGCTCCACACTGACCGCCGGTTTCACAGAGAAAGTCTTGCTGTCCTTAAAAGCAATAAACTGTATGGAAACACGCTCCAATTCATTCAATACGTCTTTGGCAAAATCCTCAAGAAACAGCTTCGTATTAGGCTCTGCCAATCCGTGAGAGCGAGTTTTCCAAGCCTTGCCTTCAGCACTGAGGTAAGTATAATAAAGATAGTAATTACTATCATTCACCAGATAAGCCTCGAAAGCAGTGCTGCTGATAGCCTTGACATCTTCGGGCACGAAAGCTAAAAAAACGTTCAGAACATCCCCACCCCGCATTTCCGGTCGACGCTGCAGAACAGGAATTTCCGGTTTGACGGGCTTGGCAGGTTCTTCAGCCTTTTTAGGAGCCGCAGCCGGTTTTCTATTTATGTTATAGTCGTCCGTTTCAATCACCACGCACTCACGAACCTGCATCGGGATATCAAATCCGTCCGCATCTTCCACCAACACAATGTCTTTTCCCTGGAAACCTTTCACAATTCCCCCGCCTACTTCACTGAGAAAGCGCACTTTATCACCTATTTTCATTTTTCTATTTACAATTTACCGTTTACAAACTACAATTTAGGGCAAATATAGTTACTTTTGCGATCGCAATGAAAGAAAAGATGAAAGAAAACCCTAAACATATCCGTATTAGCGAATACAACTATCCCCTGCCGGAGGAACGTATCGCCAAATTTCCCCTTCCCGTACGTGACCAGTCAAAACTGCTCGTATACCGTCAAGGTGCAGTAACCGAAGACGTGTTTACCTCTCTTCCCAAATACCTCGCCAAAGACAGCCTAATGATATTCAACAACACGAAAGTCATTCAGGCCCGCCTCCACTTCCGTAAAGAAACAGGAGCACTGATAGAGGTGTTTTGCCTCGAGCCTGTCCAACCGAATGACTACGCACTGAACTTTCAGCAAACGGAACATGCAGCATGGCTCTGCATGATCGGCAACCTGAAGAAATGGAAAGAGGGCCCGCTCCACAGAGAACTGACGGTAAAGGGACATCCGCTCACACTTACCGCCACACGTGGCGAATGCCGGGGAACAAGCCACTGGGTAGACTTCTCTTGGAATAATTCCGAAGTCACCTTTGCCGATATCTTAGAGGTTTTCGGAGAGTTGCCCATCCCGCCCTACCTGAACCGGGAAACCCAGGAAAGCGACAAGGAGACTTATCAAACGGTATATTCAAAAATAAAAGGTTCCGTAGCCGCCCCGACAGCAGGACTTCACTTTACACCACGGGTACTGGATACTCTCCGGAAAAAAGGAGTCGATCTGGAAGAACTGACATTGCATGTGGGGGCAGGAACATTCAAACCGGTAAAAAGTGAAGAAATTGAAGGACACGAAATGCATACGGAATACATTTCCGTCTCACGTTCGACCCTCCGGAAGTTGATCGGCCATAACGCCTGTGCCATTGCCGTGGGAACAACCTCGGTACGTACTTTAGAAAGTCTGTATCATATCGGAGTAACTCTGGCTGCCAATCCACAAGCAACAGAAGAGGAACTCCACGTACGCCAATGGCAACCCTACGAAAAATACGATGAGATTCCGCCGGTCGTGGCGCTTCAGAAAATACTGGATTACCTTGATTACAACGGTATGGAGACTTTGCACACCAGTACACAGATCATCATCGCCCCCGGATACGACTATAAGATAGTAAAAGCAATGATAACCAATTTCCACCAGCCGCAAAGTACCTTGCTGCTTTTGGTTTCAGCATTTGTAAAAGGAAACTGGCGAACGATATACGACTATGCACTCAGTCACGATTTCCGTTTTCTGAGTTACGGAGATTCATCGTTGCTGATCCCATAAACATTCATATGCCATTCAAGGCGAACCAAACCTTTTAAAAGACAATAAAGATGCAAAGCGATAATAACGAAGAGATGTTCCCCGTTGTAGACGAAGAAGGAAACATCATCGCTGCCGCCACCCGTGGCGAATGCCATAACGGCAGCAAACTGCTCCATCCGGTAATACACCTGCATGTTTTCAATAGTAAAGGAGAACTATATTTACAGAAACGTCCGGATTGGAAAGACATACAGCCGGGGAAATGGGATACCTCTGTAGGAGGGCACATCGACTTGGGAGAAAGTGTAGATATTGCCCTAAGACGCGAAACACAGGAAGAATTAGGTATCACGGATTTTATGCCGGAAAAGTTAACCAGTTATATTTTTGAATCTACCCGCGAACGGGAGCTCGTCTTCGTACACAAAACCATATACGACGGAGAAATACACCCCAGCGATGAATTAAATGGTGGCCGATTCTGGAGTTTGGAAGAGATAAAAGAGAACTTGGGAAAAGAGGTGTTTACTCCAAATTTTGAAGGAGAGATAGAGAAAGTCATTGCGTTACACACTTCGAACAAAGTATAATAGCGAAATGTTATCACAACCGATAATGAAACATATCGTTATATACTAACCTATCTTTACTAAAAACCGTTTTAAAAGTATACTAAGAATACTTCCTAAAGAGATTAATACTTCCTAAAGAGATTCTTACAGGTATATATAAAAAAGAGGAAGTCACTGACCTCCTCTTTAATTTTAATATGTGTAGTTTAACTGAATTACTTTATGATTACAACAATAAATACTGTATTAGCTAAAACTAAATACAGTTTATTTTTTTGCCAAATCGTTAATGACATCCATGATCTTCTGCCCGATTTCTTCGGCAGCTTCCATTGTAGATGCCTCGCTATACACACGGATAATCGGTTCCGTATTACTCTTACGCAAGTGTACCCATTTGTCGGCAAAATCAATCTTCACACCGTCGATATCATTAATCTCCTCGTTCTTATAGATTTCCTTCACCTTAGCCAAAATAGCATCCACATCTATTTCCGGAGTAAGATCTACACGATTCTTGGCAATAAAGTAAGGAGGATAAGTAGCACGCAACTCGCTCACCTTTTTACCTTCATGAGCCAAATGACTGAGGAAAAGGGCGATACCTACCAAAGCATCACGTCCGTAATGACTGGCCGGATAAATAACTCCACCGTTGCCTTCACCACCAATAACGGCATTGGTAGCTTTCATCTTAGTCACCACATTAACCTCGCCTACCGCCGAAGCATTGTATTCCATACCATATTTACGAGTCACATCACGCAAAGCGCGGGTAGAACTTAAATTAGAAACCGTATTGCCCGGAGTATGCTTCAATACATAATCGGCTACGGTTACCAATGTATATTCTTCGCCATACATCACACCGTTTTCACAAATCATAGCCAAGCGATCCACATCCGGATCTACAACAAAAGCCACATCTGCCTTACCGCCTTTCATAAGATTCATGATATCTCCCAAATTCTTTTCAAGCGGCTCCGGATTGTGTGCAAAGTTTCCGGTAGGCTCACAATAGAGCTTTTCTACATGCTTCACGCCCAAACGTTCCAACAACTCGGGAAGTATAATTCCACCAACCGAATTTACACAATCGATCGCCACACGGAAGTCTGCTTTCTTAATAGCGTCCACATCCACCAAGTCGAGTGCCAGCACACTGTCAATATGCTTTGTGTTATAAGTAAGGTCTTTGCGATAAGAACCGAGATGGTCTACATCGGCATAATCAAATTCTTCCGCTTCGGCAATGCGAAGAACTTCATTTCCTTCGGCTGCATTCAGGAACTCGCCATGCTCGTTGAGAAGCTTCAAAGCATTCCACTGTTTAGGATTATGCGAAGCAGTCAGGATAATACCTCCGCAAGCTCCTTCCATCGTTACAGCCAACTCGGTAGTAGGAGTAGAAGCAAGATCAATATCTACTACATCCCAACCCATACCCATAAGAGTACCGACTACTACGTTCTTCACCATTTCACCGGAGATACGTGCATCACGGCCTACAACGATTTTATTACTGGTCGATTTACATGTTTTACGAATCAAAGTGGCATAAGCCGACGTGAATTTCACTATGTCAAGCGGGTTCAATCCCTCGCCTGCCCCTCCGCCAATCGTTCCGCGGATACCAGAGATAGATTTGATTAGAGTCATAAGGATTTAAATATCAAAAATTAAAGTTAGTTGTATCAGTGTTGTATTAATCGATAGAAAGTTCCCGTATATCATAGAAGTAAGGATATACTTTCTGCTGTGCAATCGAGTGTCCGCTCTTCGAAGGAACAATCAACTTTACGTGCGCACCATCTTTCACATATTGCAACGCCATAAGCCAGCCTGCAGGAACAGAAGTACCATACATGCCATCTATGGTATAGTCATAATAATAGTAAGAAGAAATCCCCGGCTCCTGCACAAACTGCCCGTAAATAGTAGTCCCACTAACCGTATAGCGGAAGCCTGCCGGATAAATATTCAAAGCATCCAAATAAGGATTATCGACATTAGAAGCTAATGTAATAGAGTCCGTAAGAATATCTTTCTCTATAAAGCGTACAAGGATCAGATTGTTGTTTTCAAAAGGAAGAGCAGACTCCAGATTCGGATAAGGAACAGATGATGCACGCGGAGTTCCAAAACGTTTCACAATCTGCATATAGACACCATTCGAAAAACCGACATATTGATTGTATCCCGGATAATCGGGTTCACATTTAGTGATGGTATCCACCAGAAATTCACTTTCGGAGATTACCTGAATATTATACTTATTAATAAAATCATTCACACCATCTCTCTCTTCCTCAAGCATCTCGGCATAGGTCTTCGTATTATCACATGATTGAAAAGCGGCTCCAACAGCCAGCAGAGAGATAAATAATAATATAAGTTTCTTCATTCGTCTGTATCTTAACTATATGTCCGTACAAATGTACCGCAATTTAGTTGAAAATTGAATGTTGAGAGTTGAAAGTTCAACACTTTTAACTTATTTAGTTCAAAAGAAAGGAGGGAATTAAGAGAAGAAGGAGGATTAAGGGAAGATGGAAGATGAGAGATGGGAGAAACACTATGATTCATTCTATTGGAACTCATTGTTCCGATAGAATGGAACTTAGTGTTGCAACAGAATGAAACTCATCGTTCCAATAAGATAAAACTCATCGCCTAAAAGGCTCATTTACTTCTTCCATCTCCCATTAATCTCTTCATCTCTTTTTTAGTTTTCCGTCAGCAACGTTTTATATTTTTTCAATGCTTCTTCAAAAACCTGCTTAGCTTCGGCCATCGTACCGGTAAACTCACCGCCTGAGGCATTCAGATGTCCACCGCCATTGAAGAATTCCGCAGCTAACTTATTACAAGGGAATGTTCCGACAGAACGCAAGGAGATCTTAATTATCCTTCTCTCTGTATCTTCCCGTAAGAAACAAGAAAAACGAACATTCTTTATTGAAAGAGGGATATTGACAAATCCTTCGCTATCACCTTTAATATAGTCGAACTTACCTTGTTCTTCTTTAGTCAAAGAAATCAATGCGGAATTGTACTCACGATAGACTTTCATATTCGACAATACGTATCCCATCAATCTCAACCGGCTCTCCGAATAAGTATTGTACACCTTTCGATAAATATCATCCTTATCAATTCCTTTAGACAACAATTCGCTTATAATAAAGTAAATCTCACGGTTATTGGAATTATACGTAAACCCTCCGGTATCGGTCATCATACCTGTATAGATACATTCGGCACCTTCACGAGAAATATCACTGAAATACCCCATACGACAAATCAAACGGAAAACAAGTTCGGAAGTGGAAGAAATTTCCGGATGAGAAATGACGATCCTACAAAAATCTTCCGGATAAAGGTGATGATCAATCAGGATTTTACGGGCGGGGGAAGTTGCTACCGAATCCGCCATTTCCTCAATACGTTTCAAAGAATTAAAGTCGAGACAACAAATAATATCAGCCTCGTTTATCAATTTATCAGCAAACTCCTTATAGCGGTCATAGAGCAGAATATCTTTACTGCCAGGCATCCATTTCAGGAAATCGGGAAAAGCGTTGGGTACAATAACATTGACGGTTTTATCCTGTGAATCCAAAAATTGGGCTAACCCTAAAGAGGAACCGATCGCATCACCATCGGGCGACACATGAGACACAATCACTATCTTATCAGCACGTTCAAACCATTTCGTAAAATGATCTATCTTAGCTTGTTCAATTACTTTAGTCAACATATACTATATATTATTTCACGGCAAAATTACGATATTTCTTCATACTTAAAGCATAAAGCTCACAGAACCTTCATCCGGCAGTGATATAAAAGGAAGATCCAACTGTCTGCACTCTTTCCCGTATGCCTGCCGGCGATGATCAGAAAGGGAAGCATCCAATATTACAGTACGAACCGTAAACAACTCCAACAGTTCTTTCAAACAGCCATCATACCCCTTACACAAATAAAGATAATCTATAGATAACGGCTGAGCCGCCCATTTGTTCCGCCAACGGTTATCACTAAGCACACAAATACGCCGACCGGAATAAGAAAGGATATGATCACGATAAGCCAACATATCCCCTGTATAGTCCGTAATTATAGCTTGTGGTGGCTCCAGATGCAAGCGATTCCAATATCCGGAAACAGCTTTACGCAAGCGGGAAGTATCCGGAATGTTATCTGCATAAATCAGCCAGGAATGCCCATCGGCTGCCAAACAGTGAACCGCAGGGCAGTTACGAACATTATAAAACACAAAACCCGGTTTAGGACGATCATTAGCCTGCCGTACCATATGGCAAGTACAAACAGCCAACAAACAGAAAACACTAAGAATCAAATTCCTCGCTTTGCATGTATTCAAATAGTATCCTAATAAAAAGAGAAAAAGATAAATACCCAATACATCTGTACCGTAAAGCCATATGCCATCAAAGGATGCCCAGGGAAGTTGCTCTACCCAACGGACACAAGAGTTCAACAATCCGATCAGCCACTTTACTCCTATCGCAATAATCGATTGAAGAGGAAAATAAAGCGTAAACAACAACATGATGACAGTTGTATACATAATAAAGGAAACAAGAGGTATTACCAATAAATTGGTCAACAAAAAATGTGTAGAGAATCGGGAAAAATACAGAAGTACCAACGGAGCCGTACCAATCTGCGCCGCAATAGAGACACTCATCAAACTGCACAGATAATGACCGATGCGGGAATGTACTCCGGGAAACCACCTGTATATCCGCGGTTGTAATAGCAATATGGCCGTCACTGCACAAAACGAAAGCTGGAAACCAACGTCAAACAGCCAGACAGGCCGACAGAGAAGCATAAAGAAAGCCACCGCAGAAAGCGTATTCAAAGAAAAATTCTTTCGCCGGCTCAGCCCCGACAAAGCAAATAAAGAAAACATAAATACCGAACGAACCACCGAAGCAGACAGTCCTGTGAAAAAAGCAAATCCCCAAAGAAATGCAATGATCAATAAGGTACGCAACACCGCCATTGCCCGCCAACGCCCCGGCAACCACCGTAGACAAAACCAAAGCAACGCATACAAAAAACCGATATGCAAACCGGACAACGCCAGTACATGACTGGAACCGGATACCGAAAAACTCTCGCGTATTTCCTCACTCAACCCCTCTTTATACCCCACGGTAAGGGCAGAAAGTACCGCAAAATCATCTCCTTGGAATCCCAGATGACGATAAATGGCCAATACCCGCTCTCTGCAATCAAATGCCTTTTGCCGAAACGAATGGATAGCATCTTGTGAAATTCTTCTCCACTTACCCGTATGAACATTTCCAATGGCACTAACCTGATGCCGAAGAAGAAAACGGGCATAGTCAAACTCATCCGGATTCCCATTATTGGCAGGAGTAGAAAACCCGGTATAGGCAATTAATTCGTCACCACAACCTAAACATTCACTAAGCGAATCCCTACTCAAATAAACAATAGCTTTGTGATTCAGCGTTGTTTTTCGATAAGATGAATCAATCCGTTCTGTCAATAATACCCGGCAGAAAACGTTTCGTTCTTTTATCTGTGGTTCTTCTACAAGAAACATTCGATAAGTCGTTTCTTCACTGCCAAAAGCAAATTCAACCGCCTGCATTTGACGATTCATCCTCATAAAGCCTAAAACAAAGCAAAAGAGAAAAAGAACAACACCGAATATCCAACGTCTGGAATAGCATTTCTGAAAAGAAGAAAGCATCAATATCCCGAGAAAAGAAAAGAATAGCGGAAAAACACAAGAGGCAACCCAACCGGATTGCCCCTGGAAAATAAGTTCATCGCTGCAATAAATGCCCACAATCAAAGGGCCTAACAAGCGAAAAAAAGGATAGCGATGTAGCCAGGCAAAGAGCATTATTTATTATAGCTCTTTCAAACGACGGATCATTCCTTCGGGATCTTCAGCGGCAAATACTGCGTTTCCTGCCACTAAGATATCTGCTCCGGCAGCCACTAAACGTGCACCGGTTTCCACATTTACACCACCATCTACTTCGATCAAAGCCTTAGAGCCTGTACGTTCTATCAAAGCACGAAGTTCACGAACTTTCTCAACCGAGTGCTCTATAAACTTCTGCCCGCCAAAACCGGGATTAACGCTCATAATAAGCACCATGTACACATCACGGATGATATCCTGGAGCATTGCCACCGGAGTAGCAGGATTAATGGTCACAGCCGGTTGCATACCGGCCTCCCGAATCTGCTGTACCACCCTGTGCAAATGAGGACATGCCTCATAATGTACAGTCATCACATGAGCACCCAATGCCTTCACTTCCTGAATAAATTTCTCGGGCTGCACGATCATCAGATGCACATCAAGCGGTTTCTCACTCAACTTTGCCACATATTTCAATACAGGAAATCCAAAGGAAATGTTAGGAACAAATACCCCATCCATAATATCGATATGAACCCAATCGGCTTCACTACGGTTTAACATTTCAACATCCTTAGCCAAATGAGCAAAGTCTGCCGAGAGAATAGATGGTGATATCATTGGTTTCATTAGTCCGTCTTTTTTTAAGAATTTAGTACAATGATACAAAAGTAGGGGGAATAAACGGAAGTAACAAATTTATCCCAAAATAATCCCCTGCAACCCTTGCGGCAATTGCTGTTCTACATAATAGTTACTTGCAAAAGAACGCAGAAAAGCCAATGTTTGTTCACTGACCCGGAGTCTCTTACTTTCCGGCAAATGCTTTTCTTCGGGACACTGCTGATGAGAGGGAGTAGTTTTTTTATTCATAGGCCTTATATATCAAAAGGTTTGTTTCCTTTAGAACGTAGGAAACAAACCTTTTAGTATATAGGTACTTAATTAAATTTAGTCTACGGTAAGAACGACTCCATTCTTTTCTGCCATACGACGCAAATTAAGGATGGCATAGCGCATGCGACCCAAAGAAGTATTAATGCTTACACCTGTTTGCTCGGCAATCTCTTTAAAACTAAGATCTTGATAGAAACGCATATACACCACTTCGCGCTGTTCATCCGGCAAAAATTCCATCAAACGACGTACATCCGCCAATATCTGCCGGTTGACAATCGTATTTTCTATCGTACCTTCGGCCAAGCCTATATTGTTCAGAATGTTCACTTCCGGTTCATCGCAAGATACCAGATTCTCGGATTTTTCTTGGCGGAAAGAGTCAATAATCAAATTATGGGCAATACGGCGCAACCATGCTGAGAATTTGCCATTCTCATTATAACGTCCTTGGCGAATTGTGATAATTGCCTTCATAAATGTTTCTTGAAAAATGTCTTCTGTCATCTCGGAGTTGCGTACTATATAATAAATATAGGTATATAGCTTATCCTTATATCTGTTCAGAAGAACATTAAATGCCTGATTCTCTCCTTTAGCATAGAGAGCGACCAACGTTTCGTCAGCCTTGTTATTCCATGTGTCCATTACGTATGCGATTAGATATAATTAGCGTAACGTGTTTCTATAGGCATTCATATTTAAAGGATTAATAACTCGGGACAAAGAAAAGGAATCCCAATGAAAGAACCAAAAGAAAAGAGAAATATTTTTAATGGAGACAACAATATTAACTCATTGGCGAAGTTAATGATCAATGAAAGAATGAAAGTGGGCCAATGGACTGCGTTGTAAAATAACGTGAAATATGTCAATTGAATAATCGGCTAATATTGTCAACAGATGAATTTCTTCATTCTCTTCATTCCTTAATTCTTTCATTCTCCAATTATTACCTCATCAATGCCGTTTTATCTATTTTATACCCACGCAATAGTTCATCTGTTCTCAGTCGTTTTTTGCCGGGAAGCTGAAGAGTCAGGATACCTACAAAACCATCAGTCGCAGCTATTTTCAGATAGTTTTTACCGTCTGTAACAATCGTGCCGGGAACCAACTGATGAGTCTCCTGTATTTTTTCTGTCTCAAACACTTTTACGGCAACCGCTTCACCGGTAGCGTCGGTAAGTTCACACCATGCAGCCGGATAAGGAGAAAGTCCGCGAATAAAATCATAAATACGTTTCACCGGTTGATTCCAATCGATTCTACAGGTCTCTTTAAATATCTTCGGTGCAGAACGGAGTTCGCCAACAACAGCCATTTCGTCTTGTGGAATAGCTTTTACCTCATCATTCAATATTGCATCTACCGTTTCTACAACTAAACGGCCACCTAACACCATCAATTTATCGTGTACGACACCTACATTATCCGTATCGGCAATAGGAACACGAACTTGCTGAATAACTTCTCCCGTATCTATCTCATGTTTCAAAAAGAAAGTAGTAATACCTGTTTCCGTATCACCGTTAATCACCGCCCAATTAATCGGAGCTGCTCCACGATATTGAGGAAGCAAAGAAGCATGCAAGTTAAAAGTTCCCAAACGGGGCATATTCCATACCACCTCGGGCAACATACGAAAGGCAACTACAATCTGCAAATCGGCTTTCCAATCACGCAAAGCCTGTACAAAAGCCTCATCCTTTAGTTTTTCCGGCTGCAACAGGGGGAGATCATGATCCAATGCATACTGCTTGACTGGAGAATATTGAATTTTATGTCCACGCCCGGCAGGTTTATCGGGCATCGTAATAACACCGACTATATTGTATCCGCCTTCTACAAGACAACGCAGGCCTTCCACCGCAAACTCGGGCGTACCCATATAAACGATTCTCAGATCTTCTTTCTTCATACTATAAATAATTAAATAATATGCTAATATGCCAATGTGCCAATTAAGGAATGAAATAACAATTATCCAATAAAATGCCAATATACTAATTCAGAAATGCACCAATTTGTTTTATATCCTTTACATAGCGCAGCCTATTGGCATATTGCCACATTGGCACATTATTATATTGGCACATTATTTCTTAGTCTTCCGAGAAATGCACCAGTACCTGCCGATATGAATTGAATATTTTCGACTTTGATACAAATCCTAAATACTTACCTTCTTCGTTCACCACAGGTAAATTCCATGCTTTTGTATCATCAAAAGTCTGCATTACCTGCTCCATACCATCGGTATTAAACAATTTAGCCGGCGCGGATGTCATCAATTTACTAACCGTAAAACGATGATAAAGTTCTTGTCGGAACATTATATTCCGGATGTCATCCAACAGGACAATGCCAATCAGAACACCCTCTTTATCAGTTACCGGAAAAACATTACGGTGAGAAGAAGCTATCGCTTTCACCAATTCCCCTAAATCCATTTCCGGATGAACAGTTACAAAATCTGTTTCAACCACATTTTCCATCTTCATCAATGTGAGTACGGCACGGTCTTTATGATGAGTCAGCAACTGGCCTTTCTTTGCCAAACGCATGGAATAAATACTATGCGGCTCAAAAGCGATAATAGTCAAATAAGAACTGACGGAAACAATCATCAACGGCAAAAACAAGTCATAGCCGCCTGTCAACTCGGCAATAAGGAACACCCCTGTCAATGGGGCATGCATTACTCCACTCATCACACCCGCCATCCCCATGAGTGCGAAATTCTTTTCGGGCAAATAAGCAGAGAACTCAAAGTCATTGCTGAAATGAGAAAAGATAAACCCGGCAATACAACCCAAATAAAGCGAAGGCGCAAAAATACCACCACAACCGCCACCACCATTTGTAGCACTGGAAGCAAAAACTTTCAATAGGATAATCAAACACAAATAAACCAGCAAAAGGTTGCCATAACCATAAAACAAAGAATTGTTCAGTACCGTATCCCAATCGGCATTGCTCGTTCCATTCAGCAACAGTTCAATTGTGTCGTAACCTTCACCATAAAGCGGAGGAAAAAGAAAGATGAGTACACTCAGCATCACACCGCCTAAAGCTAATTTCTTATACGGATTGTTGAGTTTTCCAAAAACCCCTTCCACCGAATTCATGGCACGGGTAAAATAAAGAGAAACGAGTCCGCAAAAGATTCCTAACAAAATAACGAAAGGAATACGTTCTAGCTCAAACGCCTGATCGAGATGGAATTTAAACATGGCTTCCGTGCCGGTAACAATATAGGAAACCGTTGCAGCAGTTACGGCAGAAATAAGCAGAGGCAACAAAGACGACATCGTAAGATCGATCATCAGTACTTCCAGCGTGAACACCAGTCCTGCAATCGGCGCTTTGAAAATGCCCGCAATGGCCCCGGCAGCACCACACCCCACAAGCAGCATCAACGTACGATGTTCCATCTTGAACACACTTCCTAAGTTAGAGCCGATGGCCGAACCTGTCAGTACAATAGGCGCTTCTGCTCCGACCGACCCGCCAAAACCGATAGTAATGGCACTGGCAATCGTAGACGACCACACATTATGGCGTTTAATACGTCCTTGCCGGCGAGAGATAGCATACAGAATCTTTGTCACCCCATGACTGATATCATCTTTCACAATGTTCCGCACGAACCATCCCGACAAGAAGATACCCACCACCGGGTAAACCAAATAAAGGTAGTTCGCTTCCGTAGCATTGAAATTATCAGTGAGGAAATTCTGTATCGAATGGATAAAGAACTTCAAAATCAGTGCAGCAAATGCTGTGAAAATACCTACAAGAAAACTGAGAATCAGAATAAACTGTTTCTCCTTAATGTTGTTTTCACGCCAACGGATAAAACGTTGGATCAGAGTAATCTTTTCTTTTTCCATCTTATTTTTAAATGCCTTTGCCGATCCAAACCTCCCGGACCGTTGCCAGCAGAATTTTGATATCGAGCCAAAAGCTATAGTGTTCTAAATAATAAAGGTCGTAACGGGCACGTTCAACCATTTTCTCTGTCGTGTTAGCATAACCGAATTTCACCATTCCCAAAGAAGTAATTCCCGGTTTCAAACGGAACACCTGTTTATAACGGGGTTCTTTCTTTAGAATCTGCTGTACGAAATAAGCACGTTCGGGGCGAGGGCCTACAATGGACATATCTCCTTTCAGCACATTCCAAAATTGTGGCAATTCATCCAGATGATGTTTACGCAACGTACGTCCGAAAGGTGTCACACGACAATCATCGGAGACAGCGAGCAAAGGAGTGCCGTCTTCGGCATCCGCCACCATCGTACGAAACTTCACCATCCGAAAAGGAATACCTCCCTTTCCCAACCGCTCCTGTTGGTAAAAAATACTACCCGTTCCCTGCATGCGGATACGAATAGCAATATAGAGCAGTAATGGCCAACACAGCAGCAACACCAACGCCGCCACTATATAATCCATCAACTGCTTCATCTATTCACGTATTATCTTTATTACCCCACCTTTTTCGAGTTTAATAATACTCGACGGCTTCGGACGGCTCATGTCATCCTGACGAAAACCGACAACATAATCTACTTGTGATTTAACCTCATCACTTATCTCGCTGAAATTAGCTGCACCCGGTTGCCCGCTTATATTTGCCGAGGTTGAAACAATGGCTTTGCGAAATTGCTGACAAAGGCGACGTGAAAAATCTTCACCGGTCACACGGATACCTACACTGCCATCTTCAGCAAGCAGATTGGGAGCCAAGTTACGTGCACCGGAATAGATGATAGTCAACGGCTTATCAGCAACCTCGATCAAATCCCATGCAACATCAGGAACATCCTGTACGTAGAAATCTACTTTTACGGGCGAATCGACCAATACCAGCATCGCCTTGCTGTCAGCACGCTGCTTAATCTCATATACCCTACGCACAGCATCCGGATTGGTAGCGTCGCACCCCAATCCCCAAACGGTATCTGTAGGATAAAGGATGACTCCCCCCTCCTGCATTACCTGGCAAGCTTTTTTAATATCTTCTATCATTTCTTGATTCATATCTGATGAGAATAACGCGCAAAAATACTACTTTTGCATGGTAATAACAAAGTTTAAGAGAAAACAATGGAAGAAATTAAATTTCGCCACACCCTGCCTATACAACTACGCTTCAATGATGTAGACAAATTCGGTCATGTCAACAACACGGTTTACTTTTCATTTTACGATCTTGGAAAAACAGAATATTTCGCTTCTGTCTGCCCAGGAGTAGATTGGGAAAAAGATGGTATTGTAGTAGTTCACATCGAAGCAAACTTCCTCACTCAGATTTTTGCATCGGACCGGATTGCCGTACAAACGGCCGTATCGGAAATCGGCACTAAAAGTTTCCACCTCATCCAACGGGTAATCGATGTGGAAACCGAAGAAGTAAAATGCATCTGTACCTCCGTCATGGTAGCGTTTGATCTGGATAAGCACGAATCCAAACCACTGCCGGAAGAGTGGATAAATGCCATCTGCGAATACGAAGGAAGAGATGTAAGAAAGAAAAAAGCATAGAATCTTCCGCTTCCTCAAAACGTCCAACCGGACAAAGTTTCTGCAAAGCGAAAATATCATCCCATGAAATATTTTCGCTACATTCTATCTGTGCTTCCTGTTTTTTTCGTACTTTTACAGCTTGTTGGAGAAAAGTGCTTCTCCGGCACCCTTGAGATAAGAAAAAGAAAAAACAATATATAAAATGAATCACAAATGGAATTATCAACCCATCACATCAGAACAGGTAGAGATAAGCCAGACATTGGCCCAAGAGTTAGGGATTAGCCCTATCTTAGGACGACTTTTGGTGCAGCGGGGGATTACGCGGGTACATGAAGCCCGGAAATTCTTCCGTCCGCAACTACCCGACCTGCACGATCCGTTCTTAATGAAGGATATGGATATCGCAGTGGAACGTCTGAACAGGGCGATGGGAAAGAAAGAGCGCATTCTGATTTATGGAGATTATGACGTAGACGGTACCACAGCCGTGGCACTGGTTTATAAGTTTATCCAACAGTTTTATTCAAACTTAGACTATTACATCCCCGACCGTTACAACGAAGGTTACGGGATTTCGCGCCAAGGAGTGGATTATGCCGCCGACACCGGTGTCGGCTTGATAATCGTACTCGACTGCGGCATCAAAGCCGTTGATGAAATTGCATATGCCCGCGAAAGAGGTATTGATTTCATTATCTGCGATCATCACGTACCCGATGATGTATTGCCACCCGCCGTAGCCATTCTCAATGCAAAACGGTTGGATAATACCTATCCGTACGAACACTTATCGGGATGCGGGGTAGGTTTCAAATTTATGCAGGCATTTGCTATCAGCAACGGTATCGAATTTCATCATCTCATCCCATTGCTTGATCTCGTAGCGGTCAGTATCGCTTCGGACATCGTGCCGATTATGGGAGAAAACCGTATCTTGGCACATCACGGTCTGAAACAGCTCAACAGCAACCCCAGTGTAGGAATGAAAGCCATCATCGATGTATGTGGTTTGGCAGAGAAGGACATTACTGTCAGTGATATCGTATTCAAAATCGGACCGCGTATCAATGCATCCGGCCGTATCCAAAACGGGAAAGAAGCAGTAGACTTGTTGACGGAAAAGGATTTCTCAATGGCTTTGGAAAAAGCCAACCAGATAAACCAATACAATGAAACCCGCAAAGACCTGGATAAAAGCATGACGGAAGAAGCCAACCAGATCGTAGCTAACCTCGAAGGTCTGGCCGACCGCCGCTCCATCGTTCTTTACAACGAAGAATGGCACAAGGGAGTCATCGGCATTGTAGCTTCGCGGCTGACGGAAATATACTATCGCCCCGCCGTAGTATTAACCAGAACCGATGATATGGCCACCGGTTCTGCCCGTTCCGTTTCCGGTTTTGATGTATACAAGGCAATAGAACACTGCCGGGATTTATTGGAAAACTTCGGAGGACACACCTATGCCGCCGGACTATCCATGAAGGTAGAAAACGTACAGGCATTTACCCAGCGCTTTGAAGAGTTCGTTTCAAAACACATCCTTCCGGAACAGACCAGCGCTGTCATAGATATCGATGCAGAGATAGACTTTCGGGACATCACTTCGAAATTCTTTAATGATCTGAAGAAGTTCAACCCATTCGGTCCCGATAATCAAAAACCCATATTCTGCACACATCACGTCTACGACTATGGTACAAGTAAAGTGGTAGGTCGCGATCAGGAACACATCAAGCTCGAACTGGTAGACAACAAATCGAACAATGTAATGAACGGTATTGCTTTCGGACAGAGTTCACACGTACGTTATATCAAAACCAAACGTTCGTTTGACATCTGCTACACCATCGAAGAGAATACTCATAAACGAGGTGAAGTGCAATTGCAGATTGAAGATATAAAACCCATTGAATAACCTTATTCAGTTAAAAGCCCTTTTTCAGTTGAAAGTTGAGAGTTGAAAGTTGAAAATTACTATTCAGCGTGATTACGCAGCAAACTTTCAACTAAAAAAAGGCTCTTAACTAAGACGATCGCGCAGCCAACTCTCAACTCTCAACTCTCAACTTTCAACTAAATAAATGTTTTACCACGAAATACTCAAACAGTACTGGGGATATGACTCTTTCCGTGGCATACAGGAGGAGATCATAAAAAGTATCGGTGAAGGACGGGATACATTGGGTCTCATGCCTACGGGTGGCGGGAAATCCATTACTTTTCAAGTTCCGGCCCTTGCCAAAGACGGTCTGTGTATTGTTATAACTCCACTTATCGCCCTGATGAAAGATCAGGTGCAGAACCTCCGGCAACGAGGAATTAAAGCCGTAGCCATTTATTCGGGCATGACCCGGCAGGAGATACTCATTGCACTCGAGAATTGTATTTTCGGTAACTATAAATTCCTCTATATCTCTCCTGAGCGGTTGGATACGGATATCTTCAAGCAGAAACTCCGTGCCATGAAAGTCAACATGATTACTGTCGATGAGAGCCATTGTATCTCTCAATGGGGATATGACTTCCGCCCCGCTTATCTCAAGATTGCCGATATACGCGAATTATTGCCGGGTGTTCCCTTGCTGGCCTTGACAGCCACAGCCACTCCCGATGTAGTGCAAGATATTCAAAGCCGATTGAAATTCAGAGAAAAGAATGTATTCCGCATGAGTTTCGAACGGAAAAACCTTGCCTACATCGTACGAAAGACAGATAACAAAACCGCCGAATTATTGCATATTCTCCGCAGAATGCCGGGTAGCGCCATTATTTATGTCCGTAGTCGCCGGCGTACGAAAGAGACGACCGAACTGTTAACCCATGAAGGCATTACTGCGGACTTCTACCATGCCGGTCTGGATAATGCCGTTAAAGATATCCGTCAGAAACGTTGGCAGGATGGCGAATGCCGGGTCATGGTGGCAACAAATGCCTTCGGGATGGGGATCGATAAACCCGATGTGCGTCTGGTGATTCACCTCGACCTTCCAGATTCTCCCGAAGCTTACTTTCAAGAAGCCGGACGCGCCGGACGTGATGGTGAAAAAGCGTATGCCGTAATCCTGTATTCAAAATCGGACAAAGTAACTCTGCACAAACGCATCCCGGACACCTTTCCCGACAAAGATTACATAAAAAAGGTATACGAACATCTCCAATACTACTATCAGATGGCAATGGGAGATGGATTGGGCTGTACAAAAGAGTTTAATCTGGAGGAGTTTTGCCGCAAATTCAAACATTTCCCCGTACCGGCAGACAGTGCACTGAAAATACTTACCCAAGCCGGATACATAGAATACACCGATGAACAGGACAATGCTTCACGCATTATCTTTACCATCCGCCGTGACGAATTATATAAATTGCGCGAAATGGGAAATGAAACGGAAGCATTGGTGCAAACCATTCTCCGTTCTTATACCGGCCTCTTCACCGATTATGCCTATATCAGCGAAACAGCCCTTAGCTTGCGTACAGGATTGACACGCCAACAAATCTATAACGTTTTAATGTCATTGTCCAAACGCCGCATCATTGATTACATTCCACGCAAAAAGACACCTTATATTATATATACGCGTGAGCGTGTCGAACTCAACCATCTGCACATCTCCCCCGCCGTATACGAAGAACGCAAAGAGCGTTATGAAGCACGTATCCGTGCAATGGTAGATTACGTCACCTCCGAAACCGCTTGCCGCAGCCGCATGCTTCTTCGATATTTCGGTGAAAAGAATGAGAACAATTGCGGACAATGCGATGTATGTCTCAGTGGACATGCAGCCCATGAATTACCCACCGATACTTTCGAAAAGCTGAAAAAAGAACTATTAACCATACTCCAAGAACAAGTTCTCACCCCTGCCGAAGTTGCTGAAAAAACAGAAGCAGACCGGGACCTACTGTCACATGCCATTCAATATCTGCTCGAAGAAGGGGAGATAAAAATAAAAGACGGTATACTGAGCATCGGCTGACGACACACACGAGAATATCCCCTCACACGAAACTCCACGCTATTCGATGCGGTAAATCAAACAAGAATTACTACATTTGCAATCAATAATCTTATAAACACATATACATATGCCGAACTTCTTCAAATCATTCTTTTCGGGTAAATCCGAAGACCCGGAAAACGAGAAACAGAAAACTGCCAAAAAGAACTTTGAGATATTCAAATACGATGGATTGCGCGCTCAACGTATGGGCAGACCGGATTATGCCATAAAATGTTTTACCGAAGCCCTCGCCATAGAAGAGGATTTTGAAACACTAAGTTATCTTAGCCAACTCTACGTGCAACTAACCGAACTGGACAAAGCCCGCGAAATACTGAACCGCATGGTGGAACTGGAGCCTACACTGACCAGCACCTATCTTGCTCTGGCCAATGTATGCTACATGCAGGAAGACTATAAAAGCATGGAGACTGCCGCCCAAAAAGCTATCGAAATAGAAGAAGGTAACGCCATGGCACACTACCTGCTCGGTAAGGCTACACAAGGAATGAATGATGACCTCATGGCTATCGGGCACCTGACTAAAGCAATCGTTTTGAAAGATGATTTCATAGAAGCGCGCCTGTTACGCGCCGAAGCCTTGGTAAAAATGAACCAACTCAAAGAAGCCGCCGAAGACATCGAAGCGGTTCTTGCCCAAAACCCGGACGACGAGGCTGCCATCCTGCTACATGGAAAACTACAGGAAGCCGAAGGAAAGCCCGAAGAAGCAGAGACCGATTATCTGAAAGTCACGGAGGTAAATCCATTCAACGAACAGGCTTACCTCTATCTCGGACAACTCTTTATCACACAGAAGAAACTGACAGAGGCTATCAGTCTTTTCGACGAAGCAATCGAATTAAATCCCAACTTCGGAAAAGCCTATCACGAACGTGGTCGTGCCAAACTGCTGAACGGTGACAAGGACGGTTCCATCGAAGATATGAAAAAAGCTCTCGAAATCAATCCTAAGGAGGGAGAAAACGTAAACGGCCAATTCAATAATCTGGCTCCCAAACAAGAAACGATGCCCGGCATATTCTGATGCCTCGTACCTCCATTCGGAAAGCTACGACAAGTGGCGAGAACATTAAATAAAGAAAGAGAGGAAGCTTTGACAAATAGCCATATCACTGCGGCGGCAAGGCAAAAAACAAACATATTCTTAGGAAAATGCAAAAAAAACTCTCTTTTTGCTTGTGTTTAAAAGAAAAGTATTACATTTGTCCCCGAATTAAAACAGAAACAACTGTTAGTATGAACGCATTTAGCTTTACATATTACTTCTTTTTTTACTTTTACTTTAGCCAGAAAGTAGAGCGGGAGTTTGTATGTATCAAGTGACAGTGATGCTTAAGGACTGAATGAAGAAAGTAATCATATAAATCCCGCTCCATAATGGATGCGGGATTTTTTTATATCATACACTGAAAGAAATGAAGAAGATAGCAATTCAAGGAACGCTCGGCTCTTATCATGATATCGCCGCACACAAGTATTTCGAAGGGGAAGAAATAGAATTAATCTGTTGCGCCACTTTCGAGGATGTGTTTCAAGCGATTCACAAAGACAGCCTGGTCATCGGTATGCTGGCCATCGAGAATACCATCGCGGGGAGCCTGCTGCACAACAACGAACTGCTGCGTCAAAGCGGTACGCAGATTATGGGAGAATATAAACTACGCATATCACACAGTTTTGTCTGCCTGCCCGAAGAGGACTGGGACGATATCACAGAAGTCAACTCCCACCCCATCGCGTTAATGCAATGCCGCGAATTCCTGCAACAGCATCCCGACATCAAAGTGGTGGAAGGCGAAGACACCGCCCTAAGTGCCGAAATGATAAAAACCGGAGGCCTGAAAGGACACGCCGCTATCTGCTCTAAAGTAGCCGCCGAACGCTATGGCATGAAAATTCTACAAGAAGGCATCGAGACCAATAAACACAACTTCACCCGTTTCCTCGTGGTAGCCGATCCCTGGCAAGTGGACGAACTTCGCCGTTGTCAGTCATCAGATATAAACAAAGCGAGTATGGTATTCACCTTACCCCACACGGAAGGCAGCCTGTCTCAAGTGCTCTCCATCCTGTCTTTCTACAACATCAATCTGACCAAGATACAGTCACTTCCCATCATCGGCCGGGAATGGGAATATCAATTTTATGTAGACGTGTCATTCAACGACTATTTGAGATATAAACAGGCAATTACCGCAATTACTCCATTAACGAAAGAACTTAAAATATTAGGCGAATATGCAGAAGGAAAATCAAACATATAATGTAGCTCCTGCCGACCGGCTGGCTGGCGTAAGCGAATACTATTTCTCGAAAAAACTGAAAGAAGTAGCGCAAATGAATGCGGAAGGTAAAGACGTTATCAGTTTGGGTATCGGCAGTCCCGACATGCCACCGTCCGAAGAAACCGTGCAGACATTGTGCAACGAAGCACAAAATCCGGACGGACACGGCTATCAACCTTATGTCGGCATCCCGGAATTACGTAAAAGTTTTGCCGCCTGGTATCAGAAATGGTACAATGTGGAACTGAATCCGGCAACAGAGATACAGCCGTTGATAGGTTCGAAAGAAGGAATCCTGCATGTAACACTGGCTTTCGTCAATCCGGGAGAGCAGGTACTGGTTCCCAATCCGGGATATCCTACCTATACTTCATTGAGCAAAATATTAGGGGCAGAGATCGTGAACTACAATCTGAAAGAAAACGCAGGATGGATGCCCGATTTCGATGAACTGGAAAAAACGGATATGAGCCGGGTGAAACTGATGTGGACCAACTATCCGAATATGCCCACGGGAGCAAACGCTACCATGGAAATGTATGAACGCCTGGTGGACTTTGCCCGTCGCAAAAACATTATCATCGTGAACGATAACCCTTACAGCTTCATTTTGAACAACCATCCGTTGAGCATTCTCAGCGTACCGGGAGCGAAAGAGTGCTGCATTGAATTCAACTCCATGAGTAAAAGCCACAATATGCCGGGATGGCGCATCGGTATGCTGGCATCCAATGCACAATTCGTACAATGGATACTGAAAGTGAAAAGCAACATCGACAGTGGTATGTTCCGTGCCATGCAACTGGCAGCCGCCAAAGCTTTGGAAGCGGATGCCGAATGGTACGAAAGTAACAATCGTAACTACCGCAACCGCCGTCATCTGGCCGGAGAGATCATGAAAACATTAGGATGCAGTTATGATGAAAGCCAAGTAGGCATGTTCCTGTGGGGAAAAATCCCCGATACATACACCCATGTCGAAGAACTGACCGAGAGGATTCTACATGAAGCACGTGTCTTTATCACTCCGGGATTCATTTTCGGAAGCAATGGTGCAAGATACATCCGTATCTCCCTTTGTTGCAAAGACGCCAAACTTGCAGAAGCATTGGAAAGAATAAGAAAAGCAGTTTAATGCCGACGCATCCGTTCAGAGAATGAGAATAACAATAACAAATAAACAAAAGCTCCAGTCAATCACCACATCGGCGCATTGACCTATAAGCAAATTATTAAATTATGGAACTCGAATCAATTTTATTGCCGGGCGTTGAAGCCAAAAGACCGATCGTTATCGCCGGTCCATGCAGTGCAGAAACAGAAGAACAAGTAATGACTACCGCCAAAGAGCTGGCCTCTAAAGGAATGAAAATATTCCGTGCCGGAATTTGGAAACCACGTACCAAACCGGGCGGTTTCGAAGGCATCGGTGTAGAAGGACTGAGCTGGCTGAAAGAGGTGAAAAAAGAAACCGGTATGTATGTTTCTACCGAAGTAGCTACTGCAAAACATGTATACGAATGTCTGAAAGCCGGTATCGACATCCTATGGGTAGGTGCACGCACCACCGCCAACCCCTTTGCCGTACAGGAAATTGCCGATGCGCTGAAAGGAGTAGATATCCCCGTGTTGGTAAAGAACCCGGTAAATCCCGACCTCGAACTATGGATCGGTGCACTGGAACGTATCAACAACGCAGGTTTAAAACGCTTGGGAGCCATTCATCGCGGTTTCAGCAGCTACGATAAAAAGCTATACCGTAATCTTCCGCAATGGCACATCCCCATCGAGTTGCGCCGTCGTCTACCGGAACTGCCTATCTTCTGCGACCCGAGCCACATCGGTGGAAAACGCGAACTGGTAGCACCGCTTTGCCAACAGGCGATGGACCTTAACTTCGATGGTCTGATCGTAGAAAGCCATTGTAATCCGGATTGCGCATGGAGCGACGCTGCCCAGCAAGTTACTCCGGATGTATTGGACTACATCCTGAACCTGCTCGTCATCCGTAAGGAAACACAAACTACTGAAAACCTGAGCCAGCTACGCAAGCAGATTGATGAATGTGATGATAACATCATCCAAGAACTGGCAAAACGTATGCGCGTGGCACGCGAAATAGGCACATACAAAAAAGAGCATGGCATCACCGTACTCCAAAGAGGACGTTATAACGAAATTCTGGAAAAACGCGGTGCACAAGGCGAGCAATGCGGAATGGGAGCCGAATTCATGAAAACCATCTTCGAAGCGATACACGAAGAATCGGTTCGTCAGCAAATGGAGATTATTAATAAATAGACAGTTCATTACGGGAAAAGGAACCCGTCACAGTTAGAAAAAGATAAAAAACATAATGAGTATGTAGCGTTTCACATTCGTGCGACGCTCTTCTCTCATTTGTGAGACGAGTATCTCTCAACTGTGAGAAAACCGTTTCACAGCTGTGAAACGATAATTGTTCCTACATCTTTGGCTCCGCTTCTTTTACTGTCAAGAGAAAGCAAAGCCTTTTTAAACCAATCATATCGTATGCGAATCTTAATTCTCGGAGCCGGAAAAATGGGCTCTTTTTTTACTGACATACTGAGTTTTCAGCACGAGACGGCCGTGTTCGACGTCAACCCGCATCAGTTGCGTTTTGTCTACAACACGTATCGTTTCACAACTCTGGAAGAAATCAAAGAGTTTGAACCGGAATTAGTCATCAATGCAGCTACAGTGAAATATACGCTGGACGCTTTCCGCAAAGTTCTGCCTGTATTGCCTAAAGACTGTATCCTAAGCGACATTGCTTCCGTAAAAACCGGACTGAAGAAATTTTATGAAGAGAGCGGCTTCCGTTATGTCTCCACCCATCCGATGTTCGGTCCCACTTTTGCCAGTCTCAGCAACTTGAGCAGTGAGAGTGCCATTATCATTAGCGAAAGTGATCATTTGGGGAAAGTATTCTTCAAGGATTTGTACAACAGTCTCCGGTTGAACATATTCGAATATACTTTCGACGAACATGATGAAACAGTAGCTTATTCACTCTCCATCCCTTTCGTTTCCACCTTTGTATTTGCTGCCGTCATGAAGCATCAAGAAGCTCCGGGAACGACTTTCAAGAAGCATATGGCCATTGCTAAAGGACTTCTGAGCGAAGACGATTATCTCTTGCAGGAAATTCTTTTCAACCCTCGTACCCCGGCACAAGTAGCCAATATCCGGACGGAATTGAAGAATCTTCTGGAGATTATAGAGAATAAGGATGCCGAAGGAATGAAGAAATATCTGACGAAGATACGGGAAAAGATTAAATAATATATCTAATTTTAAACGACCAACTCTGGTGTCATTTATATTGGATACCAGAGTTTTTTATGTAAAAAAAGAACATAGTATCAAAAATATTCATACATTTGTACTACACCTTATATTTTACAAGCGTATGAAACATATTACTTCTCTAACGATTTACTGTTGTCTATTATTGGCTACCTGTATGCAAGGGCATTCTCAAGAAAAAATGGTCACGACTAATTACAATGAAAATCTCCCAACGGAAACCCTTCCAGCTCCTATTATTGAGGTAGCTACAAGCACAGATGGAGGAAGATATATGCGTATCACAATGTTTTGCGAAACAGCAGATGCAGAAATCCACTACACATTAGACGGTACTATTCCTACCAAACAATCCCCCCTTTACACAGAGGAGATTACCGGTAATAGCCACAGCGTAACCATAAAAGCCATTACAACAAAGGATGGCTATCTTGATTCACCAATAGCAGAATATATGTATGGAGGTTCTGGCATTATAAATGAGCAAACAGATAAAAAGATTATCTCACGCATCTATCTACCGCTATCCGGTACCCCCCTATTCTCACCAACCGAAGGAATGAATATTGTTATCACAACCTATGAAGACGGACAATTGGAGACTCACAAAATGATATGGAAACCATAAGTTATTTTTAAGCTAAGGAACCCCCTCCTTATCTGGTATGAATATTAATTAACTTGATTATCCCGGAAATATCTTGTACCTTTGTGTTCGCAAAAAACAAAGGAGAATCCATGATAGATCAAGCAACCATAGACCGTATACTCGATGCTGCACAAATTGTAGACGTAGTATCCGAATTCGTCACACTACGCAAACGCGGGGTGAACTATGTGGGCTTGTGCCCGTTCCATAATGAAAAAACCCCTTCTTTCAGCGTTTCCCCCTCGAAAGGGCTATGTAAATGCTTTAGCTGCGGGAAAGGAGGAAATGCCGTACACTTCGTTATGGAACACGAGCAGATGTCGTACTACGAAGCACTAAAATATCTGGCTAAAAAGTATAACATCGAAATCAAGGAACGGGAGTTGACCAATGAAGAGAAACAAGCGCAAAGTACGCGTGAAAGTATGTTCATTGTCAACAACTTTGCCCGTGACTACTTTCAAAATATACTAAAGAATCACGTAGACGGTAGAAGTATCGGTATGGCTTATTTCCGTCAACGGGGTTTCCGGGACGATATTATTGAAAAATTCCAATTGGGTTTCAGTACGGAAAGCCACGATGCACTGGCACAAGAGGCTATCCGTAAAGGATTCAAAAAGGAATATCTCGTTAAAACCGGGCTTTGTTACGAAACAGACGACGGCCGTCTGCGCGACCGCTTTTGGGGACGTGTCATGTTTCCTGTACATACACTTTCGGGTAAAGTTGTAGCATTCGGTGGACGTGTGCTCAGCACGGAAAACAAAAAACTGGCCAAATACGTAAACTCTCCCGAATCGGAAATTTACCATAAAAGCAACGAACTATACGGAATTTACTTTGCCAAACAAGCAATTGTAAAGCAAGACCGATGTTTCCTTGTAGAAGGTTATACAGACGTTATCTCCATGCATCAATCAGGTGTGGAAAATGTGGTCGCTTCGTCCGGAACTTCTCTGACTCCCGGCCAGATACGCCTTATCCACCGTTTTACCAATAACATTACTGTACTCTACGACGGTGACATGGCCGGCATCAAAGCCTCCATCCGTGGTATTGACATGCTGCTGGAAGAAGGAATGAACATTAAAGTCTGCCTTCTGCCCGACGGCGACGACCCGGATTCTTTTGCCCGTAAACACAATGCCACCGAGTTTCAACAGTTCATCAAAGAACATGAAACGGACTTTATCCGCTTTAAAACCAATCTATTGCTGGAAGACGCCGGTAAAGATCCCATCAAACGGGCAGAACTGATAAACAACATCGTGCAAAGCATCTCGGTAATCCCGGAAGCCATTGTACGCGACGTATATATCAAAGAGTGCGGACAACTATTGCGCGTGGAAGACAAACTACTCGTTTCGGAAGTTGCCAAACGAAGGGAAATACAGGCGGAAAAAGAAAACAAGCCAATCCTTAATAACCCTAACAATGCGCCTTCCGGAATGCCGGCTGATGTATCGGGCGGAGATTTCCCGCCGCCGTTTCTCCCGGATGATGTGGAAGATCCTTACCGGTCCTATATCCCGCAGGAAGGAAAAGAGGGGCAAGAATTTTATCGATATGAACGTTTGGTTATCCAGGCAATAATACGTTATGGAGAGAAGATCATGTGTAACATGGAAGATGAAGAAGGAAAAGAAATTCCGGTTAGCGTCATCGAATATGTAGTCAATGACTTGAAAGAAGACGATCTTGCCTTCCATAATCCGATGCACCGCCGTATTCTTACCGAAGCAATGACCCATGTCCATGATTCGGGCTTCATTGCCGAACGTTACTTCATAGCTCATTCCGATCCGGAACTCAGTTCCATTGCCACGGAATTGGCCAGTGACCGGTATCAACTGAGCAAGTTCCACTCAAAAACACAGAAAATAACCACAGACGAGGAACGTCTTTTCGAATTAGTTCCCCTACTGATGATCAACTTTAAGAATGCCATTGTAGCCGCAGAGTTAAAACATATCATGTATGCCCTGCAAGATCCTGTCAATGAAGCCGACGATGAGAAATGCGCCGCCCTTATGCAACGCTATAAAGAGATGAAACAAATAGAAAGCTTAATGGCCAAAAGACTGGGAGACAGGGTGGTGCTTCGTTAGTGATAAGCGCCAATCACTTATCACTACTCGCTAAACTCACCGATTGATCAGATTCATAAATTCCTCCCGGGTTTTAGCTTGATTGAAAGCTCCGGTAAAATCAGAAGTGGTAGTTATCGAGTTCTGCTTTTCCACCCCACGCATCTGCATGCACATATGCTTTGCCTCTACCACTACCATTACTCCTAACGGGTTGAGAGTTTCTTGAATACACTCCTTGATTTGCAGTGTCATGCGTTCCTGTACTTGCAGGCGATGAGAAAAAATATCAACTACGCGGGCGATCTTGCTCAAACCTGTGATATAGCCGTTAGGGATATATGCTACATGCGCCTTCCCGTAGAAGGGCAACATGTGATGCTCACAAAGAGAGAAGAAATCAATATCTTTCACAATCACCATCTGGCTATATTCCTCCTTAAACTTAGCCGAACGCAATACTTCATGAGGATCCATGTGATAGCCTTTAGTCAGACTCAACATTGCTTTGGCTACACGTTCCGGAGTTTTCAGCAGACCTTCTCTTTCAGCATCTTCGCCCAACAAAGTAATAATACTACGATAATGACTTTTCAAATCCTCCAATGCCGGAGAGACGATTTCTTCTTTTTCTAACATACGAAATTATAAGGGGATATTTATTTGATCTTTTACAATAGAAACTTCCTTGAATACACCGGTCGCTCTTAACTTCCGCATCATAGCATCCGCTTCTTCGATACTACGGAAATCTCCCACACGACAAAGCCAACGGGGAGAAGTAAAAAAGGCATATGTTTTCAAATCCGGAAAATATTCTTTCACTTTTGAAGCCATATTAGTCGCTTCATTACGGGCTGTACGCGAATTATTACCGGCATACACCTGTACACGATAACCGGGAGACTTCAAAATCGTCTGTTCTCCGGTAGCAACATATTCCGTCCCCAACAACGCTTCTATCCGTGGATCCTGATGAATGGTTACCTTACCCTGCCCGGGCACATATCGCTCTAAACTCTTTACTATATTCTGAGCCCGAACTATACCTGTAAAAGCAAATAACAACAAAAGTAAACTGAGTTTTCTCATAAAAGTAGTTTTGGGCGGTTCGTAAACTGCAACACAGTTACAAACCACAAATGATAAAGACTACAATAATTATAAACTACGAGTTACAAGCCATGAAACATCCCTACATCGGAGTATCCCCGCAGCCTGTAACTCATAGTATGCTAATTATTTAAAAGCATCGATGATACCTTTGAAGTCAGCAACCTTCAAAGCAGCGCCACCGATCAAACCACCGTCAACATCCGGGTTTGAGAACAATTCTTTAGCATTGGAAGGCTTGCAGCTACCACCATAAAGAATAGAAGTGTTATCAGCAATTTCTTTGCCATATTTCTCAGCAACCACCGAACGGATGAAAGCGTGAATTTCCTGTGCTTGAGCAGGAGTAGCAGTCTTACCTGTACCAATAGCCCAAACCGGTTCGTAAGCCAGAATAATCTTTGCGAAATCTTCGGCAGACAATTCGAATACAGAAGCTAATTGAGCGGCAACCACTTCGTTTTGCTTGTTTGCTTCACGTTCTTCCAACACTTCACCGATACAGAAAATCGGAGTCAGACCATTAGCCAAGGCCAATTTAACTTTCTCTTTCAAGATTTCAACAGTTTCACCATAATAAGCACGACGCTCAGAGTGACCTAAGATTACATATTTTGCACCTGTAGAAGCAACCATAGCGGCTGAAACTTCACCTGTATAAGCACCTTCCACTTTATCTGCACAGTTTTCTGCACCTACACCGATAACCGCAGCATCAACGATAGGAGTAACAGAAGCCAGATGAATAAACGGAGTACAAATTACTACATCACAATTAGGCTTATCAGCAGCCAATGCTTCATTCAATTCTTTTGCAAGAGCAATACCCTCCTGAAGGGTTTTGTTCATTTTCCAATTTCCTGCTACAATGTTCTTTCTCATTTTGTTTTTATTATTAAAAGGGTTAATATATTTACGATTTAACGATTTACGATTTAACGATTTAAATTACACGATATACTTATTAGGCTACACGATTGATGAATTACCACTTAAACTACCTTATTTCCGATTTGCATTATAGTGATTTAGAGTTTCATACGCTATGAAGATTTATCGCTATCGCTTTTCGTCTCACTGCCATCACTACCTTCATCGCTTGGCGTCTCTTCCTGTGTAGAAAGCTTCACAGCTTTTAGCAGTTCAGCATTTCGCCTCCGAAGAGCTTCACTTTTCTTTTCCCGCCGTTTCACTACCAGAATATCCATACCCAATACGAACAACAAAGGAATAGCAAACCATAAAAAGACATAACCAATGGTATAACTATCAGTCACTTTCTTCAGTTTTCCCAGCTCAAGAGTCTCGAGTTTACCGGTCAAGGCATATTCATCCGGCAAATCCGCATCATTCCATTTATTTAGAATCACACCGTTCCTTATCAACATCAATCCCGGATTGGAACGTATCATAGTCTTCAGCGTAATGTCGTCTACAAGGCAGAACGGATACTCAGCCCCGGTCTTGTCACGCCAAAGTTCTATCTCTTCGCTCGGAGAAGAGGTCAGACAATAAAAACCATAACCGTTTTCCACCGAATAGTCATATATTTCATTTATGAGATCGATATTGCTATCATCCGCTTCCTCTATCCGATGTGCCACCAACAGAAAAGTATAATTTATATCTGTCAGAACCTTATCCGTTATATCCTCACCGGTACTCTGTTCCACCAGTGAAAAGTCATGGATGGGCGGTTCGTACCCTTTCTCTTTCAAAACAGTACGTGTATCCACAAATGTCCAGGTACTATCCGGATAATTCTCGAGTGTAAACTCTTTTTTCTCACCATCCTTCTCCATAAGAAAAGTCGTTTCATACACATTCGGCTTTGCCCCGTCCGGTATTTCCATCCCCTGAAGAATATTCTTACCTATCTTATAAGGACGAAAATCCAAAACAGGTAAATGAGCCAGGCAATAAAACGAAAGTGCAAACACAAACAATATGGTATATAACGAAACTAACCATTCCGTCTTAGCCGAGATGAAACGTATAATCTCCTTTTTCCACCGAAAAGTAGAATAGGCTGCAATAAACAACACAATATTCTTCCCAAAAGTTTCCCAATTCGTCAGCACCCATGCATCACCAAAACAACCACAGTCGGAAACCGGGTTCTTCAATGCCAGATAAAGGGTAAGCGGAGTCATGAATATCATCAGTAGGAAAGCCAACAGAGTAGTCGTCTTTTTTCGAATCCCGAAAAACAAACAGACCCCGATGGAGAACTCTATGGCTGATAAGATAACCGCTGCCAACAAAGGAAAAAAAGAGGGAAACCAAGACAGCATACCGAAAGCTTCCAGATAATCTTGTATTTTATACTGGAACCCTAAAGGATCAACCGCCTTCACAAATCCTGAGAATATAAATGCCACTGCCAACAAAAAGCGGCAGGCATTGACCCACGTCTTTTGAATAATATGTAAATTCCTAACCTTCAAATTCAATCTTAATCAAACCAAAAACGGAATAATTAATCATATCCATATAATTTGCATCGATACCTTCCGAAACCAATGTATGTCCTGCCAAACTCTCAATCTGTTTAGTACGGTAAATCTTCATCAGAATCAGGTCGGTATAAGAACTGACACGCATGCAACGCCACGCCTCGTCGTAATCATGATTTTTGGCAAGCATCAGTTCCAATGCTTCTTTAGCATATTTATCATAAAAGGCCATTGCTTCTTCATTACTGATATCGGCAACATCGGCATAACCGAGTTCCAACTGTATAAGTCCGACAATACCATAATTGACAATTGCAATAAATTCCGAACGAATACCTTCGTCTATCAGTGTCACACCTTTGGTCTCGATACTGCGAATACGGTTGGCTTTAATAAAAATCTGATCAGTCACGGAAGCCGGACGCAGAATACGCCATGCAGGACCGTAATCATGCAGTTTCTTGGAAAATAAGTCACGGCATAAAGCGATGACATGCTCAAATTGTTGCTTGGTATCTTTCATATCCTTACAAATAGAGCACAAAGGTAACAATAATTGAAGAAAAAAGAAAAAAATAGCCAGGCAATGTATAACTACCTGGCTACTTGTGATCTAAATAGGGTCTATTTCGTTAAGAACAGCGCAAAACCTGTCCGGGACGAAGAATGGTCTTTGTTGTAATACGGTTCAGCTTACAAAGCGTACTGATAGAAACTCCACGCAACTTAGCAATGCGCGAAAGCGTATCTCCGCTCTTTACTTTATGATACCGTATCGTTCCGTCACTTGCCAACTGAGTGTCATGCGAACCGGCAGCACGCTGATAACCTTTTGTCTTTTTAAATGTATAAGTATCTGCCACAATATCCTGCTTAGGAAAATCGAACATAAGAGCCGGATTGATAGCAATTCCCAAGAAGCGGGTTTCAAAGTGAAGATGTGAACCGGTAGAACGTCCTGTATTACCGCCCAAACCAATAACCTCACCAGCTTTTACCAATTGATTTTCTTCTACCAGCTGTTTTGACAAATGCCCGTATATGGTTTCCAATCCATTATCGTGGCGAATGACTACATACTTACCATACCCGCGACGTTCATATCTCACAATACGTACTTTTCCATCGAATGCAGCGACAATCGTATCACCGATATTTACTTTCAGATCCAATCCATTATGCATTCTTCTCCAACGGGGACCGAAAGGCGAAGTGATGCGTGTGCTCGGAGTCGGCATATGAAAGCCTGTCAAATCAATTGTATATGATTCCGGAATGATGACTTCCTTACCATATGCATGTACATACTGATTACTCCAGTTAGGATAAAGGCTTAATGCAGGATATTCGGATTGCTCCGCACGGATCTGCCGTTGCAATGCGAGAGAGTCTACTGATTTTAATTTCTTATCGATCGGTGCCTGTCGGGCGATCAAATCCTGAGAGAAAGAATTCAGGCTGATCATAGCCGCCGCGGCAATCATTACGGTTTTAATACAATTGAAATTCATTCGCTTCGTCAAATTCAATTAATATTCGTCATTTGCATACAGGTAGTCGAATACAGCCTGCTTATAGTCGAATATTTCTTCCGGTTTAAAAAATCTGTTTAATTCGGCCGCCGCGGTCTCCGGTGAATCAGAAGCATGAACAATGTTTTCTTGAAAACTCATGCTGTAATCTCCCCGAATAGTTCCCGGTGCTGCCAGACGTCCGTTAGTAGGACCTGCCAACGTACGGACTGCTTGAATTGCATCTACACCCTCAAAACAACAAACGACAACAGGAGCTGTCATCATAGAATCCTTTACACGTTGAAAGAACGGCTTTGTACTGAGATGGGCGTAATGTTCGCTCAACACTTCATCTGTCAACTGCATCATCTTCATCCCGGCTAAGCGTAAACCTTTACGTTCGAAACGGTGAAGAATCTCACCTATCAACGCCCGTTGTACGGTGCAGGGCTTCAAGATCACCAGTGTTTTTTCAATCATAATATGACTGTTATCAAAGTGTTAAACGATACATTTATTATAAAATTCTTCCAAAGATAGTATTTTCCTTCGAAATACTGGGTAGTCTCTTAACTTTTTTTTGTATCCTCCGAAAGGAAAAACGAGAAAAACAGACTTTAAAGTACTATAAATAGGAGGTCTATGAAGAATATATGTTTTGCAACATATTCTGCAAATAAGCTGCATGTTTAACCGTTTTTCAACTTATCGAAGCCCAGTTAACGTTCGTCTTGCGAAGTGCCCTAAGCTGTTGCCATAATATATCATTTTCAGGATGGCATGCTTCCGGATCAGCGTCCACAATGTCTTGAGCAATATTACGAACATATTGCAGCAATTGTCCATCCCGTGCTATATCGGCTATTTTCAAATCAAAAGCAATGCCACTCTGCTGAGTGCCTTCCAAATCTCCGGGGCCACGCAATTTCAAATCGGCTTCCGCTATCTCAAAACCATCATTGGTACGCACCATTATTTCAAGGCGCTTCCGTGTTTCCTCCGTCAACTTATAATTAGTCACCAAAATGCAGTAAGACTGTTCCGCCCCACGGCCGACACGTCCCCGAAGCTGATGTAACTGCGACAATCCGAACCGTTCGGCATTTTCTATAATCATCACAGAGGCATTCGGTACGTTTACTCCTACCTCGATCACCGTAGTAGCCACCATTATCTGTGCCTCTCCCGAGACAAAAAGCTGCATTTGCCCGTCTTTTTCAGCCGGTTTCATCTTTCCATGCACTTTACAGACTTTGCAATCCGGAAACTCTTCACATATTTGCAAATACCCTTCTTCAAGGTTTTTCAAATCAATCTTTTCACTTTCTTTTATAAGCGGATAGACAATGTAAACCTGGCGTCCTTCAGCTATCTGCTTATGTACGGAACGATAAAGACTTTCGCGACGATTATCAAATTGATGAATAGTAGTAATCGGCTTCCGTCCCGGAGGCAGCTCATCAATGACAGAAACATCCAAATCACCATAAAGAGTCATAGCCAAAGTCCTCGGTATAGGAGTAGCCGTCATCACAAGCACATGGGGAGGCTGGATATTCTTACTCCATAGGCGGGCACGTTGTGCCACCCCAAAACGATGCTGTTCGTCGATAACGACAAAACCGAGGGAAGAAAAATTGACAGTATCCTCTATGACAGCATGAGTACCGATCAGAATACGTACATCCCCTGTGAGCAAACCGGAAAGGATGGCTTCACGTTTCTTCCCTTTCACCGAACCGGTAAGCAATTCCACACGGATATCCATACCGAAAAGAAGCTCCTTTATCGTTTCGTAATGCTGGTTGGCAAGAATTTCCGTAGGGGCCATCATACAAGCCTGATAACCATTATCAAGTGCCATCAACATACTCATTAATGCTACCAAGGTCTTACCGCTACCTACATCTCCCTGCAACAAACGGTTCATCTGGCGTCCCGAACCTACATCCTGCCGAATCTCCTTCAACACTCGTTTTTGGGCTCCTGTCAATTCAAAAGGTAAGTTGCGGGAATAAAAGGTATTGAATACCTTGCCTACCGTCTCAAAAACAAAGCCCCGATATCTCCGTTGCCGATCTTTAGAATATCGCAGGATGTTAAGTTGCACGTAAAAAAGTTCTTCAAACTTCAAACGATACTGTGCTTTTCTTAAGAACTCCGGATTGACAGGGAAATGAATATTTTGCAAAGCATCCGTAAGTGGCATCAGGTGATGATCGGCCAATATCTTTGAGGATAAAGTTTCAGGAAGCGGTTCTTGTATCTGTTGAAGCACCGTCGCCATCATTTTGGCTATTGCATGAGAGTTGAGAAAGCTCCGCTTCATCTTCTCCGTCGTATTGTAATAAGGCTGCAAACCGGTAGCCGTCAACTTAAGCTCTGCCGTCTTATCTATATCGGGATGCGCCACATTAATTCGTCCGCCAAAAACCGTCGGTTTACCGAAAACGATATATTCTTCGTGAACTTTATATTTACCGAGAATGAATTTGATTCCTTGAAACCACACCAAATCCACCACACCGGTACCATCCGAAAAATGAGCGACTAATCGTCTTTGACGTCCTTCACCAAAAGTCTCAAAACCCAAGATCTGCCCTTTAAGTTGTATATAAGGCATGTTCCCGTCTATTTCATGAATATAATAGATACGGCTGCGATCTACATATTTATAAGGGAAATAGTAAATAAGATCATGTACGGAATATATCTCCAACTCTTTGTTGAGTACACCCGCTTTCTGTGGCCCTACGCCGGATATATATTTTATGTCACGTGTAGTTAAATCAAACATTCACCAGAACACTACTTATTTTCAAATCAAAAGGAGTGGTAATCTTGATATTCTCACGATTGCCTTCTGCCAGATAAACAGACTCTCCCATCGCTTCCACCACAGAAGCATCATCCGTAAAAAACGAAGTATATTCCTGTGCATAAGCTCGTTTCAATAGCTCCACATCAAAAACTTGCGGAGTTTGAACCAACTTGTAATCACTGCGAGATACAGTCTCGCTCCCCGTATCCGTAAGATGACGAATCGTTTCCACCACGTCAACGACAGGAATTACCGCTTTTTTTGTTTCAGCCAATTGATAACAACGTTCGATGACCTGCCGTGAAACGAACGGACGTACTCCATCATGCACGCCTACCAGTCCCGGCTCAACATATGCCAAACCGTTCTTTACCGAATGGAAGCGAGTCTCACCGCCATCGGCGAGCACATGTCCAATCGAGAAATGATACTTCTGACAAAGTTCTCTCCAATAGGTCTGCTGTTCTTGCGGCAACACAAGGACGATTTTCATTTCTTCATCGAAACGATAAAACGCTTCGATGGTATGCATCAACACAGGTTTCCCACCAATAGGAAGGAATTGTTTAGGAAGATCGCTTCCCATACGCAAACCCTTGCCACCGGCTACGATCAAGGCGGTACGAGTCATACTATCAGCGTCTTACGCACATTGCTTCTACCAACTCATCCACTTTCTCTTTGCCTACAAGTTTTTCTACGATTGCCAATGCGAAATCCATAGCAGCACCCGGTCCCATACCTGTGATAATATTCCCATCTACTACAACCGGCTCATCAAGGCATTCGGCACCTTCCAGATATTGTTCAAAGCTCGGATAGCAAGTCGCCTTACGGCCTTTAAGAAGTCCTAATTTTCCAAGCACCATCGGTGCCGCACAAATAGCAGCTATCGGTTTATTCTTTTCTGCAAAATCCAAAATTAGTTTACGCAAGCCTTCATGCTTATCAAGAGTCGACGCGCCGGGCATACCACCAGGCAAGAGCAACAATTCAGCATCAAAGAAGTCGCAATTTACAAAGTTCACATCACAAAGTACAGAAACATCATGTGCACCAACGACAATCTCATCCGGTGTCACAGATACAATCTCTACATTCAATCCGGCACGTCTCAGCGTGTCAATGGCAGTAAAGGCTTCAATTTCCTCAAAACCGTCTGCAAAAAAGGCATATACAGTTCCCATAATGTTAATGATGTGTCAATACGCCAATGATAAAAAACACCGGCCAATCGGCACGTTAATTAGTTTATATCTAATAAATCAAATTTATTCTCTTTCATTGATACACCGGCAATCCACTCATTGCATCAAGATTTTTATCGCAAATTAAAATAATAGGTGATTGTTCCTGTCTGATTGTTTACGCCTTCGACTGCATTAAAACGAGCTTTCTTGGCCGCATCTAACGCTGCTTTACGCAAAGCGGCATTAACCGTATTTGTCTGCCGGTTAATGCTTGTAGCAATCACTTGTCCGGCAGGATTCACAGTAATAGAAACGACTACACGTCCCTCTTCCTGGACATTATATACAGGGCGAGGTAACCCTCCTTCTCCTATAGAACGTCCATTAAGGTCAAATGTTCCATAACCGCCTGTTCCTGTTTTAGAACCCGTTGAAGAATTTCCGTCTTTACTACCTTCCACACCCGTTCCGCTATCAGAAGTTCCCTTGCTTCCTTCCATCTGTGCACCCTTACCGAAAGCTCCTGACACCCGTTTGGCAGCGACTTCCGCAGCAGCTTTCCGTTCTCTTTCAGCTTTCTCTTCTGCAAGTTTCTTCGCTTCCGCCGCTTTTTCCGCAGCTGTTTTCTCAGGCTTTTTCACCTCCTTAGGTTTTTCTTTCTTCGGCTCCGTTTTAGGTTTTATAGCAACAGTCTCTTCATCCGTCTGTGTTATCATTTCCTGCTCTGTTGTTTCCTGTGGCTCTACTTCCGGAACTTCCTCCGGGGGCAGTACATCCACATCCACCATTGTGGCAGGATCATAATTTCCTTGTGCGACATCCACATCCCCCATCATGACAGGCACCCCTCCCTCATCCTGATTATTGGGAACAGTAAAACTCACCAAAATCAAAAGAGCAATAATCGCCACATGCACCAACAGCGCACCCAGCACTCCTACGTATTCACCCTTTCTCTTTCCGCTCATTACTTACCTGTTTCGGGCGGCCGTGTAGCCAGCACCATTTTAAAATGATTCTCATTCGCAATATTCAACACTTTTACTATTTCACGGTAAGGTACCGTCTCATCTGCATAAAGTGCTACATACATTTCCGGTTCTCTTTCTGCACAACTCTGCAAAAAAGGAGTCAATTCGTCCAACGTCAGAGCATGCTCTTTCTCATTTCCGAAAGCTGCATAAAAGTTCAAATCCTTATCAATGATCACCCTTGTCAGAGGTTTTGCAGAAGTCTGCTGTTTTCCTTGAGGCAACAGTACTTTAATAGCATTGGGTGATACCACAGTGGAAGTAATCATAAAAAAGATCAACAACAAAAATATCACATCCGTCATGGAGGCCATACTAAAGTTGGGCGATATTTTAGCTCTTCGTTTTAATGCCATATTAATTTATTCAATAGGTGTTTAATACCTTATTTCTGCGCAGGTTCATTAAGTAAATCCATGAATGCCATCGTTTTCGTTTCCATCTTATTCACCACACGATCCACCAACATTACAAGATAGTTATAAGCAAACATAGCAATGATCCCCACTATCAAACCTCCTACAGTAGTAATCATAGCCTCGTAGATACCTCCGGAAAGAAGGGTAATATCAATATTACCGCTACCTGCATTGGCCATTTCATAAAAAGCACGCACCATACCGGTAACTGTACCTAAGAAACCGAGCATCGGAGCACCGCCGGCAATCGTAGCCATCACAGGCAAACCTTTTTCCAATTTTGCCACTTCGATATTCCCGACATTTTCAATAGCAGCCTGCACATCATTCACCGGACGGCCGAGCCGGCTAATCCCTTTCTCGATCATACGTGCCGAAGGAGTGTCTACCGTACGGCAATAATTAATGGCCGATTTGATCTCCCCACTATGAATATAATCCTTGATTTTATCCATAAACATCGGATCTTCCTTATTGGCTTTCCGAATAGCATACATACGCTCGAATAAAATATAGAAACATCCCACAGATAATACTGCAAGCACTATCATGATCCAGCCGCCTTTCACAGCCATATCAAGCATATTCATTTCTGCCGGTGCATTTACAGTGGTAAGCACCGGATTGGCTGTTGCCAGTGAATCAGCCATATTTGCAGCCCCTTGGGCCAATAACAACAGTGTATTCATTAACGGAGACAATTTTTATATTCTTGAATAGTACGCTCAAGTCCCAAATAAAGTGCATCGCTAATCAAAGCATGTCCAATAGACACTTCATCCAGCCAAGGTATGTTTTTATAAAAGAAGTTTAGATTCAACAGACTCAAATCATGACCGGCATTCAATCCCAGTCCCAATTTGCGTGCCACCCTCGCAGCTTCTACAAAAGGAGCTATTGCTACCTCCGGATCTTTAGGAAAAGCTGTGGCATAAGGTTCAGTATAAAGTTCAACCCGGTCGGCTCCGGCTTTAGCTGCATACTCTATCATCTCCGTATCTGTCGAAACAAACACAGAGGTACGGATACCGGCAGTATTAAATTGATCAAGTACGTCTGTCAGAAAATCAATATTGGTCTTTGTATCCCAACCGGAATTTGAAGTAATCTGAGTAGGAGAATCGGGCACTAAAGTCACCTGATGAGGTTTCACTTTCAATACAAGATCGATAAATTCAGGAGAAGGATATCCTTCAATATTAAACTCTGTCCGTAATAACGGACGTAAATCATATACGTCGGCTCTACGGATATGCCGTTCATCCGGCCTAGGATGAACAGTTATCCCATCCGCTCCGAAAGTCTCACAATCAAGTGCCACTTTTACTACATTAGGGATATCCCCTCCACGAGCATTTCTTAAAGTAGCCACTTTATTTATGTTCACACTTAATCTGGTCATCATTACATGAATTGTTTGCTGCAAAAATACAAATATTAGTAACACCATAACAGCAATACGGAAAAAAAATCCCAAATTTGCACCCTAACTAATGTTGTTCAGTATGAAATTTGCTATCTTCGGAAACACATACCAAGCCAAAAAATCATCACATGCAGAAACTCTGTTTCATATATTAGAAAAACATGGAGCAGAGGTGTATTTATGCAGAGAATTCTATCGCTTTCTGGTGTCGGATATGAAACTTAACATCCATCCGGCCGGTTTGTTTGATGGAAACAATTTTTCTGTAGACATGGTTATCTGTATTGGGGGAGATGGTACCTTCTTGAAGGCTGCCAGCAGAGTAGGTGACAAGAATATTCCCATTTTGGGTATAAATACCGGACGTTTAGGTTTTTTAGCTGATATATCTCCGGCAGAAATGGAAGCCACTTTCGAGGAAATTTATGCCGGACACTATACGGTAGAAGAACGAAGTGTGCTCCAATTAATCTGTGAAGATAAACATCTACAATGTTCCCCGTTTGCATTGAATGAAATAGCCGTACTAAAACGTGATAGCTCGTCTATGATAAGTATACGAACTGCAATAAACGGTGCATTCCTCACTACTTATCAAGCGGATGGATTGATTATCGCCACTCCTACCGGATCTACTGCCTATTCATTAAGTGTAGGAGGTCCTATCATTGTGCCGCATTCAAAAACAATAGCCATTACTCCCGTCGCTCCACACAGTCTTAATGTAAGACCAATCGTCATTCGTGATGATTGGGAAATAACCCTTGATGTGGAAAGCCGTAGCCACAACTTTCTCATAGCCATTGACGGACGGAGCGAAACATGTAAAGAAACCACTCGCTTAACCATCCGTAAAGCTTCCTATGCAATAAAAGTCGTTAAACGTTACGACCATATATTTTTCGATACACTCCGCTCTAAATTAATGTGGGGGGCGGACACGAGAGAAGGGAGGAAGAATTAATTAAAGGGAGATGTGAGAATTGAGATGTGAGAAGCAGGCTGCGCTGTCACGCTGCATAGCATTTCTCCCCTCTCCATTCTCACATCTCCCATCCTTCTTCTCTCCCCCCCAATTCCTTCCAATACCCCCCTAAACGCGAAAATCCCCTTGCCCCCGTATTCCGGGTTGCAAGGGGATCCTTCAGAAAAAAAACGGCGACTACCTACTCTCCCACTGTTACGCAGTACCATCGGCGTGACCGGGCTTAACTTCTCTGTTCGGAATGGGAAGAGGTGGAACCCCGGTGCTATAGTCACCTGAATAAGGTAGACATGACGGAAAAAAGTAAATTCAAAAGCCGCAGCAGCAGCAGGCTAAACGTATATATGAAACCATCGTGACAAAAAGAAAGTCAACGGGCAATTAGTAAGGCTCGGCTTTGATATTACTACCTTTACACCTGCCTCCTATCAACGTCATCGTCTCTGACGACCCTGAGAAATCTAATCTTGTGGCTGGCTTCGTACTTAGATGCTTTCAGCACTTATCCAATCCCGACTTAGATACCCGGCAATGCACCTGGCGGCACAACCGGTAAACCAGAGGTCAGTCCAACACGGTCCTCTCGTACTAGTGTCAGAGCCACGCAAATTTCATACGCCCACGATAGATAGAGACCGAACTGTCTCACGACGTTCTGAACCCAGCTCGCGTGCCACTTTAATGGGCGAACAGCCCAACCCTTGGGACCTTCTCCAGCCCCAGGATGTGACGAGCCGACATCGAGGTGCCAAACCCCTCCGTCGATATGAGCTCTTGGGAGGGATCAGCCTGTTATCCCCGGAGTACCTTTTATCCTTTGAGCGATGTCCCTTCCATGCGGAAACACCGGATCACTATGCTCTAGTTTCCTACCTGATCGACTTGTGAGTCTCCCAGTCAAGCGCCCTTATGCCATTACACTCTGCGGACGGTTACCAATCGTCCTGAGGGCACCTTTAGAAGCCTCCGTTACACTTTTGGAGGCGACCACCCCAGTCAAACTACCCACCAAACAGTGTCCTCGTGACAACGAGTTAGAACTCAAATAATCAAAGGGCCGTATTTCAACAGCGACTCCACAGATACTGGCGTACCCGCTTCAAAGTCTCCGGCCTATCCTACACATCAATTACCCAAATTCAATGTTAAGCTATAGTAAAGGTTCACGGGGTCTTTTCGTCCCATCGCGGGTAATCGGCATCTTCACCGATACTACAATTTCACTGAGCTCACGGTTGAGACAGTGTCCAGATCATTACACCATTCGTGCAGGTCGGAACTTACCCGACAAGGAATTTCGCTACCTTAGGACCGTTATAGTTACGGCCGCCGTTTACTGGGGCTTCAATTCAATGCTTCTCTTGCGATGACATCTCCTCTTAACCTTCCAGCACCGGGCAGGTGTCAGGCTGTATACGTGATCTTTCAATTTTGCACAGCCCTGTGTTTTTGTTAAACAGTTGCCTGGACCTATTCTCTGCGCCCTACCTCTCAGCAGGGACCCTTTATCCCGAAGTTACAGGGTCAATTTGCCTAGTTCCTTAACCGTGAATCACTCAAGCGCCTTAGTATATTCAACCCGACTACGTGTGTCCGTTTACGGTACGGGTACCTCAAGGATTAAGTTTAGCGGATTTTCTTGGGAGTATGATTACACGCACTATTGGATTGTTCAGAAGAACGCTCCATACTATCAGGTTCGACTCTTGCGGTGGATTTGCCTGCCGCAATCAACATCTACACCCTTCAACGGACTATTCCGTCAGTCCGCGGCGCTGTCACGACTCCGTCTCCACGTCACTCCTTAAGGTAGTACAGGAATATTAACCTGTTCTGCCATCGGCATCACCGTTCGGCTGAGCCTTAGGACCCGACTAACCCTGATCCGATTAGCGTTGATCAGGAAACCTTAGTCTTTCGGCGAGGGGGTTTCCCACCCCCTTTATCGTTACTTATACCTACATTTGCTTTTCCACACGCTCCAGCAAAGCTCGCGCTTCACCTTCGACGCAGAGTGGAATGCTCCCCTACCGATACTTACGTATCCCATAGCTTCGGTAAAATGCTTGATGCCCGATTATTATCCACGCCAAACTCCTCGACTAGTGAGCTGTTACGCACTCTTTAAATGAATGGCTGCTTCCAAGCCAACATCCTAGCTGTCTTAGCAATCTGACTTCGTTAGTTCAACTTAGCATTTATTTGGGGACCTTAGCTGATGGTCTGGATTCTTCTCCTTTCGGACATGGACCTTAGCACCCATGCCCTCACTCCTGTGATAGGACTAATGCGCATTCGGAGTTTATCAAGACTTGATAGGCGGCGAAGCCCTCGCATCTTATCAGTCGCTCTACCTCACATTAGTAACTCACAAGGCTGCACCTAAATGCATTTCGGGGAGTACGAGCTATCTCCAAGTTTGATTAGCCTTTCACCCCCACCCTCAGGTCATCCGGAAGCTTTTCAACGCTTATCGGTTCGGTCCTCCAGTTAGTGTTACCTAACCTTCAACCTGCCCAAGGGTAGATCACTTGGTTTCGCGTCTACTCCTACTGACTATACGCCCTGTTCAGACTCGCTTTCGCTTCGGATACACATCTCAAGATGCTTAACCTTGCCAGTAAAAGTAACTCGTAGGTTCATTATGCAAAAGGCACGCCGTCACTGTTTAAAACAGCTCCGACCGCTTGTAGGCGCACGGTTTCAGGGACTATTTCACTCTTCTATTCGAAGTGCTTTTCACCTTTCCTTCACAGTACTGGTTCGCTATCGGTCTCTCGGGAGTATTTAGCCTTACCGGATGGTCCCGGCTGGTTCACGCAGAATTCCTCGTGCTCCGCGCTACTCAGGATACCACTACGCTTCGTCTGACTTCATGTACCGGGCTATCACCGTCTACGGCTCCTCTTTCCAGAGGATTCCATTCGTCAGATGTCTTGCGACATCGTGGTCCTACAACCCCATGGATGCCGTGACATCCATGGTTTGGGCTAATCCCCGTTCGCTCGCCACTACTAGGGGAATCATTGTTTATTTTCTTTTCCTGCAGGTACTAAGATGTTTCAGTTCCCTGCGTTAGCCTCTATCATTGGATAGATAACCGGTCTTCAACCGGTTGGGTTGTCCCATTCGGAAATCCGCGGATCAAAGGTTATTTGCACCTACCCGCAGCTTATCGCAGCTTATCACGTCCTTCATCGCCTCCGAGAGCCAAGGCATCCGCCATGCGCCCTTTCTTACTTTCTTCATATCACCGGATCGATTTGAAATCAATAATTAAGAATTTAAAAATCAATAATCAGGAATCCAAAATCGAAACACTACGGTTTGATATATACTTTTAGCTCTTTACTAAAATTTACTTTTTGTACATCATGTCAAAGATCGTTTGCCCTAAACTGTCAGTCGTCCTTTGACAACCGGCAATCCGAAGCGGAGTGGAGAATAACGGATTCGAACCGTTGACCCTCTGCGTGCAAGGCAGATGCTCTAGCCAGCTGAGCTAATCCCCCTTCGTACAAGTTGAAAGTTGGAAGTTGAGAGTTGAAAACTTAGTTTCAAACCCGCAATCCACCAGGCGTCGACTTGCGGAAGTAGTCCCAGGCAGAGTTGAACTGCCGACCTCTACATTATCAGTGTAGCGCTCTAACCAACTGAGCTATAGGACTAGTTCAACCTCGCCATGCGGCTCGGCTTCTTCTTTCTCTTGTTTATCTCTATCTATAATATAATATAGACGGTCGATCTATATGCTATAAATAAACAAGTACCAGTAGTACATTCAGAACCGGAAATGGACGCCCTTTACGGCATCGCTCCAGAAAGGAGGTGTTCCAGCCGCACCTTCCGGTACGGCTACCTTGTTACGACTTAGCCCCAGTCACCAGTTTTACCCTAGGACGCTCCTTGCGGTTACGTACTTCAGGTACCCCCGGCTCCCATGGCTTGACGGGCGGTGTGTACAAGGCCCGGGAACGTATTCACCGCGCCGTGGCTGATGCGCGATTACTAGCGAATCCAGCTTCACGAAGTCGGGTTGCAGACTTCGATCCGAACTGAGAGGGGCTTTAGGGATTGGCATCACATCGCTGTGTAGCGGCCTTCTGTACCCCCCATTGTAACACGTGTGTAGCCCCGGACGTAAGGGCCGTGCTGATTTGACGTCATCCCCACCTTCCTCACATCTTACGACGGCAGTCTCTCCAGAGTCCTCAGCATGACCTGTTAGTAACTGAAGATAAGGGTTGCGCTCGTTATGGCACTTAAGCCGACACCTCACGGCACGAGCTGACGACAACCATGCAGCACCTTCACAAATGCCTTGCGGCTATGCCGTTTCCGGCATATTCATTTGCAATTTAAGCCCGGGTAAGGTTCCTCGCGTATCATCGAATTAAACCACATGTTCCTCCGCTTGTGCGGGCCCCCGTCAATTCCTTTGAGTTTCACCGTTGCCGGCGTACTCCCCAGGTGGAATACTTAATGCTTTCGCTTGGCCGCTTACTGTATATCGCAAACAGCGAGTATTCATCGTTTACTGTGTGGACTACCAGGGTATCTAATCCTGTTTGATACCCACACTTTCGAGCATCAGTGTCAGTTGCAGTCCAGTGAGCTGCCTTCGCAATCGGAGTTCTTCGTGATATCTAAGCATTTCACCGCTACACCACGAATTCCGCCCACCTCTACTGTACTCAAGACACGCAGTTTCAACTGCAATTTTACGGTTGAGCCGCAAACTTTCACAACTGACTTACATGTCCACCTACGCTCCCTTTAAACCCAATAAATCCGGATAACGCTCGGATCCTCCGTATTACCGCGGCTGCTGGCACGGAGTTAGCCGATCCTTATTCATATGGTACATACAAAATGCCACACGTGGCACCCTTTATTCCCATATAAAAGAAGTTTACAACCCATAGGGCGGTCATCCTTCACGCTACTTGGCTGGTTCAGGCTCTCGCCCATTGACCAATATTCCTCACTGCTGCCTCCCGTAGGAGTTTGGACCGTGTCTCAGTTCCAATGTGGGGGACCTTCCTCTCAGAACCCCTATCCATCGAAGGTTTGGTGGGCCGTTACCCCGCCAACTGCCTAATGGAACGCATCCCCATCCTCTACCGAAATTCTTTAATAACAAAACCAGGAGGTCATGTTATACCATCGGGTATTAATCTTTCTTTCGAAAGGCTATCCCCGAGTAAAGGGCAGGTTGGATACGTGTTACTCACCCGTGCGCCGGTCGCCAGCGGTGTATTGCTACACCCTGATGCCCCTCGACTTGCATGTGTTAAGCCTGTAGCTAGCGTTCATCCTGAGCCAGGATCAAACTCTTCATTGTAAAAGTATTGTGACTGCACGAATCAATCATTAATGAATCAACAATTAAAACGCGGCAGTATATTGCTCTGTTCAGGATACCGTAAATCTATTGACGTCATTCTAAATACCTATATTAATAAGCATTGACGGTTCTAAATTTTTAATCTGTCATAACTTAATAAGACAGAATCGTACTACTTGTATTGTTTATCAATATTTCAAAGAACTATGGTTGCTTTGTTTTCAAAAGCGGGTGCAAAGGTAAGGGGTTTATTTTAAACCGCCAAATATTTCGGAAGTTTTTTTTTCGGGTTGCGGATTTTCTACTCTAAGACTCTCTTGCGAAAGGGAAAGAAAGAACCGACACACCAAACCGACCTTTTTTTTTGCGAACCGGACTGCAAAGATAACGAATTTATTGTTTTACTTCCAAAACTTTCAGGGAGTTTTTTTGTTTAAACCGTTAACTTGGAGAATGCGCTTTCAATATGTCAAAGAAACAGGCTCAGGCTCTTCAGCTAAGCGGATGCAAAAGTAGGCCTTTTTACGATACAAGCAAAAGATTTCAATGTTTATTTTTGAATAAAATGAAAATAAATATGTAAGGGGCTGATTATGAAACATGTTGTAGAACATAAAAACAGAGGAAGGGAAAGGAAGGGAAAAAGGGGACGATGAAGAAAGAAACGGATTGAAAGGGAGGGAAGGTCTATGGAAAAGAATCCGTTGCCGCATGGAGAAGCATTTATCATTACACAAGGAGAAAGGGAAAGGAAGGGAGGAAAGAGGGGGATGTAACGGATTAGAAACAAGGGAAAGGAGACTCTACGGGAAAAGGACGGAAACCCGTAGAGGAAGGAAGGGAGACTCGTAGAGGAACGGGGAGATTCTCTACGGGAAAAAAGAAGAAAAGACAAGAGGTTGGTAAACAGCACATTAAGAAAGAAGACGGATGTATCTATTTTTCAATAGAGAAAAGGAGCCTTTCAGGATGGAGAAAGGAAGAAGCCTTGTGACAAATATTGACAGGAAGGGGAAATGGAGGCCGGATACAGGAGGGGATAAAAGGAAGGAATGGGAAAAGAAAGGGAAGGCGTGCTTTTACCGGGAAAATACCATAAAGGAGAAGAAGAGCGGGAGTTTAAGTTGACGAATGGACAAATACGGGCAAAAAGGCTCCGGAAACAGGAAAGGCCGAATGATTCCGAAAAGAAGACAAAAGGGCATATATCAATCATATAAGGGAGAATTTCAGCAAGAAAAGGGATACGGATAGCCAAGGACAAGGAATGGATTTTAAGGCCATGTTAAAATCAATTCTCTACGCGCAAGAATACGTATTCCTGCAATCAGGAAATTAATTACTTAGAAGAGAGCAAAGAATATCAGGAAAAAGAAATTAACTATGTTAAAAAAAGAAAAGGATAGAAGAGGAAGTAAAAGATATGTTGAATGCATTGGAAACAGGTAAGAGAAATTTAATCTGTTCAAACAAACAAATTATCATCCAACCAACCACAGCCATTCTTCGACCATTTACTTTTGTTAAATCAGATTTATCCCAAAACAAAAGATTTTCGGCATTGTTGAATAACCAACTTAATATTTATAACCTAAACTTTAAAATTATGGCTAAAGAAAGTGTGAAAATCCTGCAAGGTAAGCTCGATGTAAAAAGTTTAATTGAACAGCTTAATGCTGCATTGTCTGAAGAATGGTTGGCATACTATCAATATTGGGTAGGCGCATTAGTCGTTGAAGGTGCTATGCGTACCGGCGTACAAGGTGAATTCGAAGAACATGCCGAAGAAGAACGCCAACACGCACAGTTAATCGCTGATCGTATTATAGAATTGGAAGGAACTCCGGTTCTCGACCCAAAACAATGGTTCGAATTGGCCAGATGCAAATATGACACCCCAACTCAATTTGATACGGTAAGTTTACTCAATCAGAATGTAGCATCCGAACGTTGTGCAATACTTCGTTACCAAGAAATAGCAAAATTCACAGAAGGAAAAGACTATACCACATGTGATATTGCCAAACATATCCTGGCCGAAGAAGAAGACCACGAACAAGATTTGCAGGATTACTTGAATGACATTGCCAAAATGAAAGAATCTTTTCTTAAGAAATAAGTAGTAGTTTCTTAAAGAGTGGGAAAGGGGGAGCAATCTGCGATAAGACGATTCCCTCTTTTTTTGCTCTATAATTCCTTAAGTTATCACATTTTTCACTCACCTCACTGTGACAAAACAAAAAACTATGCGACTTATGGGATAAATATCAACTCAATTATTTATCTTTGTTAGCTTTAATACGAGCTGGCATAAAAAACTATAAGTACAATGAAAGATTTCTTTAAATTTACGCTTGCCACAGTTACAGGTATTATACTGTCAAGCATCGTTCTGTTCTTCATCGGCATCATGGTGATTTTCGGAATCGTTTCATCATCCGATACGGAAACAGTCGTCAAGAAAAACTCAGTGATGATGCTCGATCTTAACGGTACACTGGTAGAACGTACTCAAGAGAGCTTAGAGGGAATATTCTCGGCATTGACAGGAGATGACTCCAATGTTTACGGACTCGATGACATTCTATCTTCCATCAAAAAAGCCAAAGAAAACGAAAACATCAAAGGCATTTATATACAGGCTTCCAGTCTGAGTTCCTCTTATGCGTCCCTGCAAGCTATTCGTAATGCCTTGAATGATTTTAAAGAAAGTGGCAAATTCATTGTCGCATATAGTGACGGATACACACAAGGTCTTTATTATCTCTCAAGTGTAGCAGACAAAGTACTGCTCAATCCGAAAGGAATGATTGAGTGGCGAGGCATCGCATCTGCACCGATTTTTTACAAAGATTTACTTCAGAAAGTCGGCATTGAAATGCAAATATTCAAAGTAGGTACCTACAAATCGGCAGTCGAACCTTTCATCGCTACGGAAATGAGCCCCGCTAACCGCGAACAAGTTACCGAATTCATCGGTTCTATTTGGGGACAAGTAGTGGACGGGGTTTCAGCTTCACGCCACATTTCACCGGATTCACTGAATGCTTATGCTGACCGGATGCTCATGTTCTATCCTGCGGAAGAGAGCGTAAGTTGCGGACTGGCAGACACCTTGATCTACAAAAACAATGTACGTGACTATCTAAAACAACTGGTTGACATCGATAAAGACGACCGTCTGCCTATTCTCGGTCTGAGCGATATGATCAATGTGAAAAAGAATGTGCCGAAAGACAAAAGCGGCAATATCGTAGCCATCTATTACGCATCAGGTGAAATAACAGATCAGGGAGGTTCGCCCACTTCTGAAGATGGAATTGTCGGTAATAAAGTTATCCGCGATTTACGTAAGTTGAAAGAAGATAAAGATGTCAAAGCAGTTGTATTGCGTGTAAATTCTCCGGGTGGAAGTGCTTTTGCTTCCGAACAGATCTGGCATGCCGTAAAAGAACTGAAAGCAGAAAAACCGGTTATCGTTTCAATGGGTGACTACGCAGCATCGGGCGGTTATTACATCTCATGCATAGCCGATACAATCGTAGCAGAACCTACTACTCTTACCGGTTCCATCGGCATTTTCGGCATGGTCCCCAATGTAAAAGAACTTACTGATAAAGTAGGATTGACTTATGATGTGGTAAAAACAAATAAATTTGCAGATTTCGGCAACATCATGCGCCCGTTCAACAATGATGAAAAAGCATTAATGCAGATGATGATTACGCAAGGATACGATACATTTGTTACCCGTTGTGCCGAAGGGCGTCACATGACTAAAGAAGCAATCGAAAAAATAGCCGAAGGCCGTGTATGGACCGGTGAAACAGCCAAAGAATTAGGATTGGTAGATGAACTGGGCGGTATTGACAAAGCACTCGACATTGCAGTCAAGAAAGCTGATCTGGAAGGATATACAGTTGTGGCTTATCCAGCCAAAAAAGATCTTTTCTCTTCTTTGTTAGACACCCAACCAACAAGCTATGTAGAATCTCAACTCCTGAAAAGCAAATTAGGAGATTATTATAAAGACTTCAGTTTATTGAAGAATTTAAGCGAACGCTCCATGATACAGGCACGCGTTCCATTCGAACTGAATATTAAGTAAACTTTTCTGCATGGAAGAAAATTTTATCAAGATACATAAATGGCTATACCCTATTTCATTCCTTTATGGAATAGGGGTTACCTTAAGAAACAAACTCTTTGACTGGGGATATCTCCGGTCAAAGAGTTTTAACGTTCCTGTCATCTGTATCGGCAACATTGCCGTAGGAGGAACCGGTAAAACGCCACACACCGAGTATCTGATAAAATTACTTCGTCATAAATTTCAGGTTGCCGTATTGAGCCGGGGATACAAACGCCATACAAAAGGCTACATATTATCTACCGGCGAAAGTAATGCACGCAATATAGGCGATGAACCTTACCAAATAAAATCAAAATTCTCCGATATCCGGGTGGCCGTGGACGAAAATCGCTGTCATGGCATCGAACAACTTTGCAAATTGAATAATCCTCCGGTAGAAGTTGTTCTGCTTGATGACGCATTTCAACACCGCTATGTTAAAGCCGGTCTCAACATCCTCCTGACAGATTATCACCGTCTGTTCTGTGATGATGCATTATTGCCAGCAGGGTTGCTTCGTGAATCCGTACATGGGAAAAATCGTGCACAAATTGTCATTGTCACCAAATGCCCTCCGGACATAAAACCGATAGATTTCAATATTATTACAAAAAGGCTGAACCTATTTCCTTATCAGATGTTATTTTTTTCTGCTTTCCGCTATGGAAACCTACAGCCGGCATTTCCGGAAATAGCAGGAAAAACAGAAAGAAAACTATCCACTTTGCAAGCAGACGAACAGGTGCTACTGCTCACAGGAATTGCTTCTCCTGCCCCTATTATGCAAGAGTTGGAGAAATATACATCGCATATAGACTTGTTGGCATTCGACGATCATCATAATTTCAGTCAACGCGATATACAGTCCATCAGGGAGCGGTTCAAAAAACTAAAGGGAGAACAACGCTTGATCATCACCACCGAAAAGGATGCCACCCGTCTGGTACATCATCCGGTGATGGATAGAGAACTAAAAAAATATATTTACATTCTTCCCATTGAAGTAGAAATATTACAGAATCAACAAGATATTTTTAACCAACACATTATTGGCTATGTTAGAGAAAATACAAGAGACGGCAGCTTTTCTGAAAGGAAAGATGCACACAAGTCCTGAAACGGCGATCATTCTGGGTACCGGACTTGGCAGCCTGGCAAATGAAATTACTGAGAAGTATGAAATAAAGTATGAAGACATCCCCAACTTCCCTGTATCAACCGTTGAAGGACATAGCGGGAAGCTTATTTTCGGTAAATTGGGTAATAAAGACATTATGGCAATGCAGGGACGTTTTCACTATTACGAAGGTTATTCCATGCAAGAAGTAACCTTCCCGGTGCGCGTCATGCGCGAATTGGGCATTAAAACATTATTCGTATCCAATGCCAGTGGTGGCACCAATCCCGATTTCGAAATAGGCGACCTGATGATTATTACCGACCATATCAACTATTTCCCCGAACATCCGCTTCGTGGAAAGAACATCCCATACGGTCCGCGTTTTCCGGACATGAGCGAGGCATACAACAAGGAGCTGATTCGTAAAGCGAAAGAGATAGCCAAAGAGAAAGGAATAAAAGTACAGCAAGGAGTTTATATAGGCACACAAGGACCAACATTCGAAACCCCTTCCGAATATAAGCTGTTCCACATTCTTGGGGCGGATGCCGTAGGCATGTCTACAGTACCCGAAGTAATTGTAGCCAATCATTGTGGAATTAAGGTATTCGGAATCTCGGTTGTAACCGATTTGGGAGTAGAAGGGAAAATTGTAGAGGTATCACACGAGGAAGTCCAAAAAGCGGCCGACGCTGCTCAACCCAAAATGACTACCATCATGCGTGAACTTATCAATCGTGCCTAATCCGTTCAAAACGGAAGGATCTTATCATTAATTAGATTTTATGAGAACAGAAATAGCAACCCTTGGCGAGTTCGGCCTCATCAAGCATCTCACTGAGGGAATCAAATTAGAAAATGAATCAAGCAAATATGGAATAGGCGACGATGCTGCCGTCCTCTCCTACCCTTCGGAAAAGCAAGTACTGGTGACAACCGACTTGCTTATGGAAGGTGTACACTTTGACTTGACTTACATGCCCTTAAAGCATTTGGGATATAAATCCGCCATTGTCAACTTCTCCGATATCTACGCGATGAACGGAACACCAAAGCAGATTACCGTCTCACTTGCCCTATCCAAACGCTTCAGCGTGGAAGACATGGATGAGTTTTATGCCGGGCTCCGCCTGGCATGCCAGCAATATCACGTTGACATTGTAGGTGGAGATACCACTTCTTCTCTAACGGGCTTTGCCATCAGCATCACCTGTATCGGAGAAGCGGATAAAGATAAAGTCGTCTACCGCAACGGTGCAAAGGAAACAGATCTAATCTGCGTCAGTGGTGATTTAGGTGCCGCCTACATGGGTCTGCAATTATTGGAACGCGAAAAAGCAGTATTCAAAGGCGAACAAGATGCGCAACCGGATTTCTCCGGCAAAGAATATCTGTTGGAGCGACAACTCAAACCCGAAGCTCGTAAAGACATTATTGAAAAGTTAGCTGCCGCCAATATTACCCCCACCTCCATGATGGACATCTCCGATGGATTATCTTCCGAGTTGTTACACATCTGTTCTCAAAGCAATGCCGGTTGTCGTGTTTACGAAGAACATATACCTATAGATTATCAGACAGCTGTTATGGCAGAGGAATTCAATATGAACCTCACAACCTGTGCAATGAACGGCGGTGAGGATTATGAGTTACTCTTTACCGTTCCTATTGCCGATCACGAAAAAATATCCGAAATGGAAGGAGTACGCCTAATTGGACATATCACCAAACCCGAATTAGGTTGTGCTCTAATAACACGAGACGGACAAGAATTCGAATTGAAAGCACAAGGTTGGAATCCTTTATTACAGAAATAGTATTTATTATTTCACCGATTCCAGAAATACGTATTTTAAATATTTTAAGATACGTATTTCTTATATACAAAAGGCTGTATTTAACATTCCACCAAAGACAACTAATAAATCCTCTCCTCCTTTCTATTTAATTAAAATAAAAATATTTTTCATCTTGTATATTGCTGATAATAAACCAGGTAATTAGATATCAATGATTTTTATTTCACTACTTCTTGCAGAATAAAAAAACTTTCACTACCTTTGCATTCGCAAAATAAAAGAAAGGTGCCATAGCTCAGTTGGTAGAGCAAAGGACTGAAAATCCTTGTGTCCCCGGTTCGATTCCTGGTGGCACCACCTTATAAATCAGAGAGTTACCTACTAAAGTAGCTCTCTTTTTTATTTGTAACAGACTATGGTTTACATGGAGTTTACGCAGGTTGTGTAAACCAAGAAGTAAACCATGAATGTGACCGTAAACGTGATTTGTTACAAATCTAAAGTACTCAAGAACAGTGAATCGCCCCTAATGATTAGGGTGTGCAAGGACAGGAAACGTAAGTACATCAGCATTGGATTGTCTATCAACCCCGCCCACTGGGATTTCACCAAGAATGCTCCTAAACCTAAATGCCCTAACAGGGAAGCTCTGACTACTCTAATCGCCCAGAAACTACAAGCATACTCTGAACAGATTATGGAGTTTAAGGCAATGGACAGGGACTTTACAGCAACGAGCTTAGTCGAGAAAGTCTGTAAACCCAGTAACTCAAAGACTGTAGGAGACGTGTTTACAGAGCAGATGCAGGCTCTTAGAGATGCACAACGGTGAACTGAAGAAAGTGGACAACCTACGATCGTATATGCTGCCGACATCGATTTATCGTCAAGAGAAAATACAAAGTATCAGCTATCATCAGAATAAAATTAAGGCTATTGACGAAGCAAGCATGATGTCTAATAATCATTTCCTCGCATAAAACGTGCTATAAAATCCATATTTTCCTGAACCAGTTGTTTTCCTCTTTCCATTCCTTTCATAGAATTAATGCAAACATCAGGAAGCAGTTTATGCTCTATCAAGTAATGCAACATTTCTTTCGGAGCCACCTCTGCAGACACAATAAGATTTACACCACCTGACTCAGCTTCTTTCTTATCATAATAAGGATTACGTTCATCCTTAATCATTAAAGCACCATTGGGAATTATAGCGATATCTTTATCCTTCTCTATATAAACAGCCAAAAAAGATCGCTCCATCATTTGGTCAGGGAAAGTAAAATTCTCGTCAAAACCAATGTGTCTATCAAACCATTCCAACATCTCTTCATTATTTTTGAAATATAACATAGGATGATTCTCATTAGCCTTCATGAGCTTATCATACAACGCAGAATCGCAGCCCATTGCAGATAACTTAGCTTTATATGCATCAAAAAGCGTTCTCCCCCGACTCCATGAACTCATACCATTCACCTGCCACTCACCATTGTATTTCACTAAAGAGGCCATAAAGCTTTTATTGTCCAGTAAAGTACTATCAGGCAAAGAATTGAAAGAATCGCGCGAAACAATGTACTCTTTCCCTTTCCTATCCTCCAAGCAAATTATTTGTGAATCATACCGTTTCAACAGATAGACCGAGTGCTTTAATGGTTCGATCATTGCAATACGTTCACTCTCGTCTACCACCCCCCAGTGAGACAACATAGCTGCCAGCCAATCCTTGCCATAAAGAGCTAACGGACCGGTCTTTTCACAACATGCCATAATGGAAGCGACAGCATAAGCAAATGCCGAATCATCCAAATCATCCTCCAATAAAGCTTGCAATTCGTCTTCCACTCTTTCTATCTGCTCTTCCGTAAAAAATTGGAATCATATTTTAAATGTTCTATCTGGCTACTTTAAATACCTTTAAAATATTTTGTGTCCGAATTTTAATTAGATATATACCTGCAGGATACTGACACAGTTGAAATTCATTGTCCTTCAAATTAGTCTGCACATCAAGCAGTTCGCCAGATGCTGAATAAATACACAATTGCTCCAATGGAACCTCTGAAAGAAATTTTATCCACCCTGTATTCCTATCATAAATATAATCAATATCAAGATACTTATTTTTCTCAACAGAAGTTTGCTTCAAAATTTCATAAAGGCCAGCTACGGTATTCAACTTTCCCATTCCATATTTTCCATTAGGTAATTCTCCCGTATATATATCTTCAGTAGCGGTTTTTTGAATAATTTCTTTCACTTCATAGACTGTAAGTTCAGGATTCGCTTCAAGCCACAGAGCCAATGTACCGGTCACAACAGGTGTTGCCATTGAGGTGCCATTAGCCATCCCCCATGAATATTTTCTTCCGGATATATCTTCTATTTCCAATGCTTTATCAGCGGTCGCTACACTATAGGAAGCTGCATAAGAATTGAAAGATGAGATAACAGTAGCTCCTGGAGCCACCACATCCGGTTTTATACGTCCATCATAAGTCGGTCCCTTTCCCGAAAGCGGATAAAGATGAAATTTAGACCAATCCGAACGATGTACCGTCCCTAAAATATCCGTATATTCCTCTTTAGACACATAGGCACCTACAGAAATAATCTCGAATCCTGTTGCTGTACAAGCAATAGTATAATCCGTACTTCCTTCCATATACCCTTCTTTTCCTGCTGACGAAAAATAACCATAATCACAATTAATCATATATTTTCCCTGGTTAGAAGAAAGAGCAATCTCCCAAACTTCTGATTCCGGTTTCGTATAAGACAGATAAACATTAAAAGCAGGATTATTATTTATAAGATTCACATCAGACGAAATGTTCAGAACCGCATCATTTTTTTCTTCCGATCCAAATCCAGTATAACTTTTGCTCCACTTTTCACCCGATATAAAACTCTCGGAGAAAAGTAATTTATTACTCAGTGTATCTTTTAAACTAATGGTAACAGTGTAAGTTGATCCTACTACACCTTGAATAAAAAGATTATCCCTATCATAAGAGGGAGGGACTAAATAGCTTTTAATTTCTTTCTGTGCCTCATTAAATGTACCGGTCAAAGTCGTTTTCCGATGTCCCTCATTACCAGCAGCAATAGATAAGAGCTTTCCCTGTTTACCTTTCATCAAATTATCAATCAAAATGGAAAAGCTATCCGTACCATCTTTGTATCCCAATACAGTACCCATACTTAAATTGATAGAAATGGGCTTATTTTTCTCATCGGCATAATGCAATAAAAAATCAATACCATCCAATATGCCTTGTTCCGTCCCATTTACTGAAATCAAAACAATTTCCGATTTAGGAGCTATCCCCTTATAAACATTATCCCAACTTCCTGTAGCTATTCCGGCCACATGTGTCCCATGTGTTTCACCAGACATATCACGCTTAGCTACCAATATCTGTTCTGTAGTTGAATATTCCAGTCCGTATCCATAAGATGAGTTAGAAGTCACCAAAAATTGATTCTGATCCCATACATATCGTATTCTACAATCTCCATTTTCATCTCTGAAATTTGGATGTGTAAAATCAAATCCACGATCTATGATACCTATAATAGTTCCTTCACCCTGATAGGAAGTAGGTAAACCTATTCCGACATGCACCTCATCCACATGTGTCAATATTCTAACAGAGTCCATCATTAAATGTACCTCCTTCCCAGCATCTACATCAAGAACCGTTTCTTCTTTTGCAAAAGATTCAAGAATATCCATCGGAATCACAGCTGTATAAAGACCGTTATATCCCACATTCAAATGAACATTATAGCAACTACATAAATCCTCCACGTTGGCTCCAGGGCTCAGACGAACATAAGCAAAAAGAGATTCCACACCGGAAACAACATTTCTATTTTTTTTTAATGATTGATAGGATTGAATTTTAGAAACTGTTGCTGCAGAAAATTTAGGTGAATAATCACAATATTCCACCTGAGCTATACAGCATAATGGCAATACAAACAATAAAAAAATTCCAATGACAGAGGATTTCATAAGGATATAGTTTAAAAATAAAAAGAGAGGCCATCCCTTTCATAAAGACGACCCCTCCAAGAGAGAATTTTATTTAATCGCAATTTTAGTTATGTGTTGTTGTCCGTCCGCTTTTACCATCACAATATATATACCCTTATCTAAGATAATTACGGAGTCACCACTTTGAATTGTTTTATCAATAATTGTTCTACCAGTCATATCCATAACGATAACCTCTCCGCTCTCAGATGATTCAAATGTAACATATACAGCTTGGTTTTCCACAAACAACTCACAATCAAGTTCTTGTTGGGTTGCTTGCATTCCTGTAGTACCGGAAATCTGCCAAGCAAGAATTGGTAACCCTTCATTAACCGTATTAACATCCGCTACCCACGGAGCTGGACTCTGTGTCCCATTTAGTACATTCAAAAAGTCTACAGACAACATTTCATCATTGGTTTTAGAGGTTACTCCGGCATGTTCATTTTCAACACCATCAGCTTCCAGAAAATAACAATTTTCAATTATAACACCTGCATCAATATCCCCTACTACTCCCATAGGAGTATCATCTATTACAAAAAGACCTGCATTGTAACAATTACTGATACGACCAGAACATAGATAACCTATCACCCCAGCAGGAGTAAAACCCGTAGAATAAATCATGCCATTATTGTAGCAGTTCTCTACAATAAAATCTTTATCAGCAAATCCTATAATCCCAGCAGCATATGTTGTCCCCGTAACCATACCTCTATTATAACAATTCGCAATTTTGCCATTTTCACCACCACCAACGAGACCACCGGATATCATACCGGATTTCATATCAATAGTTCCTTCATTATAACAATACTGGACAAGTCCACCTTTCATATACCCCACTAAAGCACCAGTCTGATCCATTCCTTCGATTGTTGATTTCTCTCCGATTCCTAAATTCTGAATAATCGCTCCTTTGCCAATACAACCAAACAATCCAGTTCCACCCACAGACATTTCATCAATATAATAAATATGAATATTATCTATCTTTTTGCCATTTCCGTCAAACACTCCCGAAAAACATTTTGAGGCTTCAATTATACCTTGATCTTCTCCCTGATTGGGATTACTTGTATCTATATAATCATCATACATTCCGATCGGATCAAACTTTAATCCTTTGTCGGCTCCCATATCCAGATCCTTAGTCAGTAAAAAGAATTTTCCCGCATAAGTTTCTCCCGCAAGAACCTGTTCTGCCAAAAAAGCCAGATGTTGCCCATTTTCGATTAAATAGGGTTTTTCACTGCTTCCATCTCCATTAGTCCATGAAGCACTAGTACCATCCCATGGTTCCTGTGCACTAACCGCGATTGCCATAATCGCCATTAATAATTATAAGTAATACTTCTTCATAAGTTGTAAATATTTTATTAATTAGACATAAAAAAATAATTTATTAATAAATAAGTATAATGTCGTTAAAGCATCTATCTCTCCGGAATTGTAAAACTTTCTTCAAATGCTGTTCCAGACACGATTCCCCATTGTCCGTTCAGATCTACCAAGAACTGAATTTGCATAATAACTGTCTTCTGATCAGCATCCAAATATCCCGTTCCTATGGCATAACCCGTTCCGTATTCAGCATGTAAAAAAGCCCTCTGTTGTTCAATCGTCGCTATTCCATTTTTATCTAAATCAACACGTATATCACCATTCTTCACATAACAATCTTTAATAATGTAGAAAGGAGCCTCTTCAGCTTTTAGAATGGTAACCTCTTTTGAAGTCCCTAAAAATTGGGAAGTGTAAATTCCTTTTTCTTCAAACTCTACCCAAGTAGGTTTTCTACTAAGTGACAAAACCAAAGATGATTTACCGAATGTAGATAAAGCAGTAGATTCACCTGCACCTATTACGATATTCGCTTTTGCTTTTGTTAAATAATCCAGTTTACTTAAATCTATTTTAAGTTTGATATTGGTACAGTTTTGGCCTTCCTTAAAAGTAACAACTTCATCTTCCAAACTGATAAAATCTCTTCCAGGCGCTTCAGTACCATCTGGATTTTGTTGAAACAGCAGACGTGCCGTTATGCTTGCCTGTCCTTGAGTACCTTCACGGTAAACGGGAATATTCAATAAGTTTTCAGTCTTTTCCAATTCCTTGTTTAACTTATCTATCTGAAAAGAAAAATAGTTATTGGTATCTGATTCATAAACCAATTTTTCATTGTCATGATCACAAGCTGCGAACAGAGACAAGGCACAAATAATTAATATATATTTTCTAATATTCATATAGTTGTCTATTTAAATTTCGATATCAATACTTTTTATTTACAGAGGATTCTGATCAGCAATCGGATCCATATTAATATTACCATCAAATTCACTTTGGGGTATCGTCAAAATAAAACCTTTATAATCCGGTTGCCTCGTTTCATCACTTAACTTAACCACATGGTTAGAACCTTCATAATCTCTATAATACCCAACCCGGAGTCGAAGAACATCAAATAATCTTCCGGTTTCTCCCCACAATTCGATACGCCGTTGAAGCAAAATTTCATCCAATAGCGTTTTTATTTCCGGACTGGTTCCTGTTCCATAGACATCTACTGACATCTCCTTACTATCACTGACCTTATCCAGACGATTACGAACGTAGCTACGTTCACGAATCGTACCAAATGTTTCCATCAATGTCCGCGCCTCTCCATAGCGTTCCAACCGACAAAGAGCTTCCGCTTCCGTAAGAAGTAGCTCCTCTGCACGCATATAAATATTATCTCCTAAATAAGATGTCACATCACTAAAAGTGAACTTTGTAGTACAATAGCTCTTCTGAGGTCCGAAAGAAGCTTCCAAAGCAGTTGCTATTTCACCTTTCCACCAACTGATACGACGAATGTCCTGCAATCCCATTTGCTTGTATAACCAAGCACTAATACATTTACGATCATAGGATCCATGCATCCCGGCAGTAGCATCCATATGACCAAAGAATGATGCATATGCACCTATCTGGTCACTTTTTTGTATTTCTGCTCCCCAAAGTACAGATACCATTCCCAACTGATTGAAACCTTTAGTCAAATCAGAAGTTCCGGCCAATTTGAGATCTGGTTTCTCAAGAGCAATCTGTGCAGCATCCAACGCATCCTTCCAACGATTTTGCACCAATGCAATGCGTGACTTTATTCCATTCGCTACATAATAGTCAATATGAGATTTATGTATTTGTGTGACCCCTTGTTCTTCCGCATCTTTCAACAAAGAGATACCTCTCTCAATATCCTTATTAATACGTGCATATACCTCCTCCACCGTTCCTCGTGGGTTACCCGGAGTGGAAGAAGTAGTCGGTGTTATATACAAAGGAACACCCGGTGCTTGTTCATGACCAATATACGTCTGTTGATAGAACTGTATCAAATGAAAATAGCACAGTGCCCTAAGAGAATAAGCTTGCCCAAAAAGGTTATCTTTTTGAGCTGGTAATCCATTTAGATTATCCTCATGAGCAAGAATATAATTTAGATTAGAAATCAATGTATAATAAAAATTCCACTCGGAATAGGAACGAAACAAAGGACTGGAATAGAAATTGCGTTCCTGCAAATTATAATCCATAGAAAACCAGCCTTTCACAGTGGAAGAAAGTACCATATCATCTCCCATAAAATCGGAAACCAACATAGTTGACATATATCCGAAAGCATGCGTCGAGTTGTCACCCGCCCAACCGGTTGAATACATCAAACGGTATACACCGTTCATGGCTACCATTCCTCCCTCCACATCCTTGAACAAAACATTCCCCGAAATCTGATCTGTAGGGTTCGTATTCAGGTTATCTGAGCAGGAAACATGCATCAGTACACAAGCCATGACAAAAGCTATATAATAAATCTTTTTCATATATTATCTGAAATTATTTAGAATTTAATATCGATACCCAAAGAGAATGTCTTAGTCGGTGCATAAGTATACCCTACTGTACCTGTAAAGTTATATTGTGGATCCATTCCTTTCAAATGTGTAAACAAAGCAATATTATCTGCTGTAGCATACACTCTGATGTTTTCCATTTTGATTTTCTGAAGCCACTTCTTCGATAAACTGTATCCCAAAGTAATATTCTTAATTGCAAAATAAGAGGCATTTATCAAATCCTGATCCGTCACACGAATTTGCTGATCCCACATAATTTTAGGAACATCAGTTATGTCTCCCGGTTTCTGCCAACGACGCAAAGCATTTTTATGCCATACATATCCTTTGTATCCCACGTTCATCATACTTCCATAAACCCCGTCAAGCATTTCTCCACCAATCGAATAAGTAGTCAAAATAGAAAGATCGAATCCTTTATAACGAAAATCATTTGTCAAACTACCATATAAATCCGGAATACGATTACCAACTACCTCACGGCTATTTGTCGTCAAAGTGACATCATCCGTTTTATATCTGGGAACAATTTTATTATTCTTATCACGATCTACCCAATAGAGCTGATTACCTGTCAATGGGTCTACCCCTGCAGATACAGGTAAATAAAAGGAATTCACAGCTTCTCCCTCTCTAAAAATATTAGAGCCGGAAATAATCTCGGGTTTATCAGCCAGTTTCAAAATTTTATTTCGGATATGGCTGGCCATAGCAGTAAGTGTCCATTCAAAAGCCGAACCTTTAAAGATCTCAACAGATGCTGTAATATCCACACCAATATTACGCATACTCCCCACATTAGCCGGATACGAGTCAAAGCCGGTAGAAGTAGCTTTAGGCATATTCAGCAACAGATCTTTAGTATGTTTGTTAAAGAACTCGGCAGTAAGAGATAATCTGTCAAAAAGCCGTGCCTCGATTCCGATATTAAGATTTTCATTCTTTTCCCATTTCAAGTCTTTATTTTCCAAAGAATTAATGCCAGCACCATTGAAACTGCCATTTGCCAATAAAGTATACAAGCTCTGATATGCATAAAAGCTACCAATGTTATCATTTCCCTGAGATCCAAAACTGGCTTTTAAAGTCAAATTATTAATCCAATTTACCGATTGCATGAAATTTTCCTGAGAAACTCTCCAAGAAGCTCCTAAAGACCAGAACTGTCCCCAACGACTATCTCTATAAAAACGAGAAGAACCATCTGTACGGAAACTACCGGATACATAATATTTTTCCCCGAAGTTATAATTAATACGGCTCAGATATGACTCGATACTATATTTGTCAGTCTGCGAGCTGGCTGCACTTAAAGTCGCTGCCGCCGAAAGTTCGAACAAACCTCCAAAAGGAAATCCCGTTTTTTGCGCCCCTAAGAAATTCTGTTTTAATTGATAATATTCGTGCCCCACCAACAAATCAAGCTCATGAGAACCGAATTCCCGTTTGTAAGTTAAAAGTTGATTAAAAGTGTAGCTCAATTTACGCTGTGCAGCCTTTGTCAGACTTCCGGAAATAGTTGCAGCATTTCCTGTATATGGATTGTTATATGTCATCTCCTGTGTATTAAAATAATCCAATCCAAAATTAGCCGTCAAAGTAAACCCTCTCCATGTGCCGTATTTTTCATCATCAGTAGACAACTGTATATAGGTTCTGGCGTTAAAATTATCCCGCGTACTATTTTCTTTATCTTCATGCAGCAAAGCTATTGCATTTGAATTCGACAGAGCAATTCTATTCAAACCATAGTCATAAATCCGGTTGCCATTAGCATCTAAATTAAACGAACCGTCCGTATTATGTTCATACACCGGATAGATCGGTGCCATAATCTGAGTAGTATACCACAAATTAGAAACGACTGAACCAGACGCACTATTATAATTTGTTCCGGTTTGCGCAAAAGAGGCATTCAAACCAAGTTTTAGCCAATCTCTGGCCTGGCTATCAATATTGACACGTCCGGAGTAACGTTCAAACTCAGTAGTCTGTAATAACCCTTGTTCATTCAAATATCCCATTGACACTAAATACTGAGTCTTAGAATTCCCCCCTGTAACAGCAAGCTGGTACTCTTGTCTCAAAGGATTATGAGTAGTGATTTCATCTTTCCAGTCCTCATGGTATTTCAAATTGGCGGCTGGATTAATCTTTCCCGTCATAGGATCAATCAACTGATTCAACGGCATGTCAAAAGGATTATACTGTTCATTGATACCCAAAATACCTTTTGCTGTACCTTTCATAACTTCCAAAGCTTGAATTCCTGCCAATTCCGGATCAACCCCATTCGTATAGATCAATTCATTCTTATATGCATCAAAAGCAAGCTCTAAATATTCTGCCTCATTTACCGTCTCATAACGTGGCAATGCCCTTTGTGAAATACCCCAATTTGCTTTTAAGTTAATAGAGATGTGGCCGTCATCTTTTTTCCCACGTTTAGTTGTGATCATAATCACCCCATTTGCACCACGTGAACCATACAAAGCACCTGCAGATGCATCTTTTAGCACAGTAACCGATTCTATATCATTAGGATTGAGCGTATTCAATGCTCCATCAAAAGGCACTCCGTCAATCACATACAAAGGTGTGTTTGCTGCCGAAATAGATCCGAAGCCACGTATGATCATAGAAGCTCCCTCACCCGGTTGTCCACTTCCCGATGTGCTCTGCACACCTGCGACCGTACCTTCCAAGGCTTTAGAAACATCTGCCACCACCCGTTTTTCAATACGATCTTGCTTAACAACTTCCGCCGATCCTGTAAATGAACTTTTTTTCGCAGTACCATAAGCTACCACCACTACTTCTTCCAGTTGCTCTGCATTCTCCCTCATTACAATCTGCAGATTTTTCTGATGATTTACCGGAATATCTTCGGTATTAAAACCAATATAAGATACTGTCAATACCCCATCAGCAGGTACATCATTCAGAGAAAATTGGCCATTATAGTCAGTAATAGTTCCCAATGTTGTACCTTTTATCTGAATACTGGCTCCAATCACCGGTTCTCCAGCATGATCCCGTACTATAAGTGATGTTTCCATTCTTAGAACGGGAATTCTTGATTTCTTTACCTTTACTAACAGAGATCGTTTTATCTGTTCTTTTAAAACTTAATCCGGTTTGTGCTGAAATAAGATCCAAAACATTCTGCAACGAAGCACCTCTTACATCCAACGTCACCAACGATACTGTATTCAAAACCGAAGGATCATAGAAAAAATTAAAATCAGTTTCTTTCCCCAATCTTTTCAGAACCTTCTCTACCGATTCGTCTTTCACACTTAGCGTAATGTTGTCCTTGTCAGTTTCCTGTGCTATACAAGCATTGGAAATTCCCCATAGAAACAAGGTAAATACCATGACACCCACCATTAACCTGTGTTTTCTTTCTGTCATAAGATTAATATTCTTTTAAGTTATGTATAAATTATATTTCCGGATGTTTCCACTATTATATAATTAATGGTATAATATGATACAACCATTTTCCTGTTTATATTTTATGCCTGTGACATACTCAATGGATTGCAATACAGAATGAAGGCTCTTATTATCATGGTCACCACTAAGCAAACAATTTATATTTTGTTCCGGAGCAATCTTAATTTTACAATTATAAATACGTTCCAAATCTTTTATCACATCATTCAGAGGAGTATTGTTATAGTGTAACTTATTTTGCAACCAAGTCATTACCTGTTTATGATCCGCTTTCTTTTTTACATACTCATTAGAAGATGTATTGATCTGTACCTGTTCATCTGCTACCAATCTCATCATAGCATCAGATAAGTCAACCTCCACCTTTCCGCTCTCTACACTAATTTGTGCAATCTCATTATCAGGATAAGCTTTAACATCAAAACTGGTTCCCAATACTTTCACATCAAAATCACTGGTTCGAACAATAAAAGGTTTCTTTTCGTTTCGCATAACCTGAAAATATGCTTCACCATTTAACTCAATTTTTCTTTCTTTCCCATCAAAATGCTCCGGATACTTTAAAGTAGTACAGGCATTCATGTTTACTACCGAGCCGTCCGGTAGAACCCATTCTTTTTTTTCACCAAACGATGTAGACACTTCCGTATATAGAATCTTTTCAGACCGTCCAAACTGTATATAAGGAACACCTATACCAACCATCAACAACACAGCACAAACAGCTACCCATCTCATACATTTTACTTTCCGCAACGGACGTCTTTCTATTTTCTTAAGAAGTCGGGCAGCCTCCTGCTTATACTGTTCGTGTTCCATATCGCATACATACGGTTGGTACTTCATGCTCTCTTCCCATATTTCATCAGAAATTTCCTCAAAAGCACTTTGCATATCACGATCCTGCATACTTTTTAACAGGTCGGATACTTCCGATTTGCTATATAAGCCATCTAAATAACGACGTATTTTTTGTCGGTTTGCTTTTTCCTTTTTCATAAAAATTACAAGTATAAAAAATCTGCTTGCATATAGTAAATACACAAGAGATAAAAACATCTATGGAGAGTTTAACCTTTATTAAGAATTAAGGATAAAAAGTAATAGCAAAAGATCAGTGTACGCACCGTTGTGTTTAGTAAAATAGGCACGTATTATTTTCAAAGAAGTAGAAATATGCTCTTGCACTGTATTTACGGAGATACCTAATGTCTGTGCAATTTCTTTGTGAGACAGTTCCTGAGTTCTGCTCATCTCAAAGATTTCTCTTTGCCGTGGTGTCAGTTTCTCCATAGCCTGCACCATCTGTTCCATAAAATCTTTTGAGAATGTCCTTTCCTCTGTACTATCGTTTGCATCTACAGCTTGAGACAACAAAATAATCTTTCAATTGCTCCTGATACTCCAAATCACGCAACATATTTAGAATGCGGTTTCGCATGATAGTGTACAAATATGCAGAAAAAGATGAATCCAAATTAATAAACTTACGACTTTGCCAAACAATAGTAAATGTATCCTGAAAAATATCTTCTGCAAAATCCCGGGACTTGAGATACCTCATAGCAAAATATATCAGTCTGTTTCTGTAAATGGAATATAGTTCACAGAAAGCATTCTCATCATCATTTATAAGTTTTAATACAAGTTCCCGTTCTTGCGAAGGTGAAGTGTTGGAATACATATTTATTGCCATTTTCTACTAAGAATACGAGATGCAAACCTATATTTTTTTTCTGTAATATGCAAATTTGTACAGATTAAATATATAAAGTCCAAAATAGAAATCCAGTGAAAAATAAAACTAAAACCAAACAAAAGTTATCAAAAGTTCATACCAAACATACGATCCAAGAACAAATAGTTACGAAAGAAAAAGCACAAACATGAAAATCAAAGGAAGTCCTTTCCTATCTTCATATTGCATTCTTACTGAAAATATTATAGAATTTAATATCTTTGTATCAGACTTAAAACAGCATTCACCCCTTTATCCACACCTATATTACATGAAACAACCTAACCCTAACAACCCGACCAGAGAAGAAATGTGGGCCAAGCAGCACTTATCTGCTTCGGAGATTGATTACAAAATATGGGAATCAGACAAACAGATGCTCCACCAAATGTCGAAATTGAGTCGGAACTGCACATTTGTCGTTGATGTCTATAAATGCAAATACACTTTCGCCTCTTCCAACTTTATAGACTTTTTGGGATATGACCAGCATAAAATAGCCACATTGGAAAAGCAAGGAGACTACTTGGAGTCACGTATTCATCCGGACGATTTATCACAATTAAAAACACTTCAAGTCAATCTTGGACAATTCATTTACGACTTACCGCCTGCTCAAAGGAATGATTATTGTAATATTTATAGTTTTCGGGTATTGAATGGCAAGCAACAATATGTACGGATGATCAGTAAACAACGGGTTTTAGAACAAAGTCATAGCGGGAAAGCCTGGCTCATTTTAGGAAATATGGATATTGCCCCTAATCAGAAAGAGTCCGATCGGATAGATTACACCGTACTTAATCTAAAGACCGGTGAACTATTTTCTCCAACTTTGCCGCCTACTCCCCAAATGAATCTGACGGGAAGAGAAATAGAAATATTGCGCCTTATCCAAAAAGGCCGGTTAAGTAAAGAGATTGCCGACAAATTTAACATCAGCATTCATACGGTAAACATCCACCGGCAGAACCTGTTACATAAATTAAGGGCAGAGAATTCGATTGAGGCTATAAATATCGGAATAGAATCCGGTTTGTTGAGCTAAATCATAAAAGTCTCAAACAAATACTGCAATATTTACGGCATCCACTCTACAATCCCTGTTACAGGATGCTGCTTTCTCCATTCCACAAATTCCGAATAATTCCTTACTCCACCCTGAATTACAGCTTGATAATATTCCACCCCCATAATATGTTCCGTGTCCGGTGTTTCATACTTCAAGGTTAAAATAGTACGTCTTATTTCCTCAGTCATAACCTCCAAAAGACGTTTAGCAACTTGCTCAAAATAACCATCGTACCGCGATCCTTTTAATAGATGAATCATATCGATCTGCCAAAGTTTATTCTCCCGATCCTGATACCAAGCATGCCACTCCACACAAGCCTCAACAGTATGCAGTAGATTCACGCACTCTATCTTTTTTATGGATGGATTCTCCGCCAATTCAGACATTGCCCGAAAACTATCAGAGATTTCCAAAGGGAAAGAATAAATATGAAAATCAATATCCCGGTGCCTCATCAACAGCCCTGTACTCAAGGACCCCACCAGATTAACTTCGGCACCGATTCCCTCCCATATCCGAATGATATCGGTATCCATTATCACTTCCCAAGCTCTTTGCTGGTTTCTCTTTGCTACTTCAAGAATATCCATTTCTCTCTTTTCGAATATGAGTACAAAAGTAGGTAAAAGACTGAATATATAGCTATAAATAACTATTTAATACTTTAATGAACCGAACTAACTTTGCCTCCATTTCGAACCATTTTAATATAACCCCAGAAAAACCATGACATTTAATAAGACCCAAAAACAAGAAGAAGAATATCTCCAAAAAATAATCGGTATACTAAATCAAACGATAAATAACACTGACCAATCTGTTAAAGACCATGTAGACACCTTGCAGGAATACAAGGACTATTTATGGTCCAACAAAGATATCGATCCGCATGAAATCCGTTCCATGCGTGAAAGCATTCTAAACCATTTCGCATTAGGCGAGAATGTAATCGACAAACGTAGGCGATTGAGTAAATTGCTGGATATCCCCTACTTCGGGCGAATAGATTTCAAAGAGAATAAAGAAAACAGTAAAACGACTCCTATTTATATAGGCATACATACATTTTACGATTCACATCGGAAAGTCAATCTGATATACGATTGGAGAGCCCCCATCTCGAGTATTTTTTACGATCATGAATCAGGCGAAGCCACTTATTCTTCACCAACGGGAGAAATAAGCGGAAAGGTCTTGCTCAAACGTCAATATCGCATACGCAAAGGAAAAATGGAATACATGATCGAAAGCTCCCTGACCATTCACGATGATATTCTGCAAAAGGAGCTTAGTGCCAACACCGATGATAAGATGAAAAACATCGTTACTACTATCCAACGAGAACAGAACCGGATTATCCGTAACGAAAATGCCCGCATACTCATTATACAGGGAGTGGCAGGTTCCGGTAAAACATCCATTGCCCTGCATCGCATCGCCTACCTTCTCTATACGCAAAAAGGAAATGTTTCTTCAAAAAACATATTGATAATTTCCCCGAATAAAGTTTTTGGTAACTACATCTCCAATGTACTTCCGGAGCTTGGAGAAGAGAGTGTACCAGAAACCAGCATGGAATATGTCCTTTCGGAAGTGCTCGACAACAGATACAAATATCAAAATTCCTATGAACAAGTAACAGAGTTACTGGAAAAGCCTACCCGAGAATTTATTGAAAGGATAAAATACAAAAATTCATTTGAATTTATTTCACTGCTCGATAAATTTATCCTGTACATGGAGAACACCTGCTTCAAAGCAACAGATGTAAGATTGACCAAATACATCACAATTCCGGCCGGATATATCGAAGAACAATTCAAACGTTTCAATCGCTACCCTATGCGCCGACGTTTTGAAGCGATGACCGAGTATATTCTGGAGATGATGACCGTAAAATATAACTTCACAGTCACTACCACGGAAAAGAATCTGCTGAAAAAAGAAATAAAGGGAATGTTTGAAGGAAATAATGATATTCAAGTGTATAAAGACTTTTTTGAATGGGCAGGAAAAAAAGGATTGATGAAATGCAGGATTACTCTCCGATACAGTACAAAGTCATTCAAAAACTTTACCCTTGCCGAAAAACAATTTTGGGAGATGCCTCTCAATCAGTCAATCCATATGGCTCTTCAAATGCGAAGACCATTCAAAGAGCATTTGCTACAAGTGAAATAATGAAATTGTGCAAGAGTTATCGCTCTACTTTTGAGATTACTAATTTGGCACAAAAGATTCAACCCGACAAAGAGTCGGAACCAGTCATGAGACATGGTGAACAACCGGATATACTCCAGTTTAAAGATATGGAAGGAGAGATTTCCGGCATTGCAGACTTAATTTCCACATTCAAGAAGTCGGATTACCAATCGCTCGGAATTGTATGTAAAACAGAAGCACAAGCAAAACTTCTTACCGAAAAACTCCAAACCATATGTGCCGAAAATCTTCATTTCCTTTCAAACCGCAGCTCTGTTTTCGTAAAGGGTATCATCATTACTTCGGCCCATATGGCAAAAGGATTGGAGTTCGATGAAGTAATCGTACCACAAACCGACAGTAAAAATTATCATTCGGCAATTGACAGGAGTATGCTTTACGTAGCAGTAACCAGAGCGATGCATAAACTGTCACTAACTTATTGCGGCATACCAAGCCTATTCATTGAAGTATAAATGATATCCGGAAACATCCACCCGTTATTTGCTTATCAAATTCTTGTATACCACCGTACTAAGCAATTCCTCCCGCCTTTGTTTGGAAACCGGCAATTCCTTTCCGTTAATAAACAAACGGCCACCCGAAATTGAATCTATATGAGACAGATTGATAAGAAAAGAACGATGTATTCTAAAAAAAGACTCTTTCGGCAACATTTCTTCCAAAGAAGTCATTGTCTGGTGGATTGTTAACACCTTATCTTTGAAATACAGTCTCACGTAGTTCTGCATTCCTTCGGCATAGAGAATATCCCTCCAGACAATCCGTTGGAAAGCATCTCCTTGCCGGACATACATACTGGATGCCGTCTCATCATGCTCACTCCGCAACACCAATTGCGAGAGAAACAGATCGCGTGCTTTCGAAACAGCCTGAAAGAAACGTTGAAAACCAATAGGTTTCATCAAATAATCGACCACATGCAAGCGGAAACCATCGAGTGCATACTCGGAATAAGCCGTAGTAATAATGGTTAATGGCGGTTTTTCCAAAGACTCCAACAATTCAAGCCCCGAAAGGTGCGGCATATTAATATCCAAAAACATGAGATCTATCTCCGTTGTCTTGAGAATATCAGCAGCTTCCAATGCGGAAGAACAGGAACCGGCAACTTCCAGAAAATCCAGTTTACTTATGTAGTTGACTATTCCCCTGATCGCAATCGATTCATCATCAACTACCAGACATTTCATTTTATAACTTCCCTTATGTTTTAGTACAACCTCTGCCATTAATTAAATATTGATTATAAGTTTAGTCCGATAAACGGCATCCGTTTCTTCTATTGTCAGGTTATAACATCCAAAATATAATATTTCCAAACGTTCTTTTATATTTTTAAGTCCCAAGCCACCCGTATTAATCTTCTTCCCGGAGAATGTAGATTTCGAATTTTCAATCTTCAAGCAAAGCGTATCTCCCTCTTGCCTAAAATCAATATCGATATACCCTTTCTCAAAATCCGACTTTGATACATGCTTAAATGCATTCTCAATAAATGTGATGAAAAGCAATGCCGGTATCTCTTTCTGCGGTTGCTCTATTTTCCACGAAGAAGTCACCACCAACTTATCGCCCCAGCGAATCTCTTCCACAGCAATAAAGTCTTTCAAAAATTGTATATCCTGCTCCAGGGTTACTTTCTGTTTATCGCCATTATATAGCTGATAGCGCAATATTTCCGAATATTTTATCAACAGATCGGATGCTAAATCCACATCTGTCTGCATCAGAATATGGATGTGATTCAATACATTGAACATAAAATGAGGAGTTACCTGATGCTGGAGCGTACGTAACTGATACTCCACAAGTATCTTTTGAGATTTAATATATTCCAGAAAAAAACGCAAACCGCAAATCGTAATATTTATAATAATTCCGGATGAAAGAGGAATAAAAAAGGCATAAGGTGCCAAATCTGTCACATCAAAATATTCAGAGCCGGAAGGAAACACCCCCGAGTTCTCTAACCAGAAAAATAAATTAATATATGCAAGAAAAGCAAATCCGATGAGCAAAGAGAAAAAAGAAAACTGGAACATAAACAATTTTACTCCTTTTTGTTTCATCGCCTTGAGCAGAAGCGAGCCACTCAAATAGTTTGCAATGGGACATATCGTGAGCACAAGAAGAACAGAAAACAGGATCGACTCCCATATCGACTTTACTTGCGGCAAAACCTGAAGCCAGAAAATAAAGAATATCAGTATCCAAAAAGGAATGATAACAAGCTTATCGTTTTTAATCAGATCTACTTTCATGGTTGCAAAGTTAGTATATTAATTAATAATTATATTCCCATTCGTCAAAGGCAAACCTGCCATTCGTCAAAAAGATTTCAGTGAAGAGATCGAAAAGAGGAATTTTGGCATCGAATTACCAACTACCCATTAAAACTTTACAATATGAAGAAAGTCTTGTTTTTGCTACTTACATTCCTCGTTTATTCAAGCATAAATGCTCAGATTATGTTCAAAACCGAATATTTCGGTACATCCGGTTATCGAATGACAGAAGGAGATACGGATCAAAAAGTAGGCGACAGTAAAGGATCGGCAGTCGTTTATCAAGGTGGCATCAACATCCCCTTGTCTATGAAATCGGATGAGAACGATCGCCCCATCATCTGGGCAGTCAGCTTAGGCGGGGCATATGCCAAGCTTGATAACAGAAACTTTACGGAGCCATTCGTTATTGACGAAATCATGAACATCGGATTCAGTATCAGCCATTTAAGATCTTTAAACGGAAAATGGTCCATATTAATTGCTGCCGGTGCGGGGATTTATATGCCCAATACCCGTTTTTCCCAAATCAATTATAAAAACATCTTGGGGAATATGGGAGTTATTTTTATCCATCATTTCAAATCGAATCTCGAGTTGGGAGGCGGCCTTGCCATGAATAATTCTTTTGGGTATCCGATGTTGTTTCCCGCTATCTATTTCAATTGGAAAACCGAAGGCCGTTACACCGTGAAGATAGCTATGCTCAAAGGTATCGAGATATCGGCAGGGTACAACATCCACAAAAAACTAAGCCTAAACTTTATCATAGAAATGAATGGGCAAATGGCCTTGTTGGAACAGGAGGGGAAAAATAAAATATTCACTCACCAATATATCGTGACCGGTATCCGTCCCGAAATAAAAATAGGAAAACGTCTATCGATACCCATTACAGCAGGCATTCATGCCATGCGCCCGGCAGAGATGGTGGATAGAAAACTGAAAAGTATGTTCCAAGACAAAGGGTATTATTTCCAGATAGCCCCTTACGTTTCAACCGGATTGCAAATCGGATTTTAAAGTTGAAGAAATACAACCGAGTCGGAGGTAAATGCCAATTATCGGTGTTTATCTCCTACCCGATTGTCATTAACCGATTCTATTTAAAAACAGTAGATTCAGCCTTAGTCTGATTCATATCAAAATTGAAAGTTATCGGAGCGAATTCCGGCAACTTACTTTGCTCCTCTCCTTCACCCAATAATACTTCTGTCGCTGCAAAATTAAACTTCATGTTCGCATTTTCCACAGCATATCCAGCAATTTTTCCCGGTTCAACCTTCACCTCAACAACCAATGTCTCCGGTTCTCCATCTTCCGTAGCTGATGGCATGGTAATCGATAAGCTCAGAGGTTTTGGATCCAGAATGAAATTAATGCTGTCTTTGGCAGTTGTGAGTGTCGGCTCATATCCCACTTTGTAGCTCACATCTCCTATGGCTTCCATTATTTGATCTGTCAATCCTTCATCCTTGACGATGGACAGAATAATATCCCTGACAGGAAAACTTTCAAAATGAATAGTATCATTGTCGACTTTGGCAGCAACATCCGTTCCAGAGGAGGCCAACGGAGATACGATAGTGGTAAACATTTTACCGTCATAGTTTCCGAACATTGTTTCCGTTGTGACTTCATCCGGAAGCTGCGGAACATTTTCATCATCGTTACAAGCAACAAAAGAGAAAGAACATCCGAGTAACAATACTAAAACAAACAATTTCATCAGCTTAAAAACTTTTTTCATTTTCTTTTAATTTTTAATTAATACTAAACTTATCAAGTTGTCATCCTATGACCACTTTTGCATGCTAAATGATATACCCTCTCAAATGCTGTATAAAGGAGTTGTTAATATTTGTTTCATCACTGATTACCAGATTCATGAACACAGTAATTAAATAAAGAAACCCAATTTCTAATTCAGGTTTCCTTTTTAAAACAGTAGCAAGTCATACTGGCCTAAATGAATATATATCACCGGATATTGTTTTAAATTCATTTGTTACATGCAGTATTTTCATCAAAGTGTTATTTTTCTTATATCCAGGTACGGCAATCCTGCTACTTTCCTTATAATTAAAACAAGTAAAGAGTAACTGTAATGTTCGGGATTGCTTGATTAAAATAAAACAATGTTTAACTAAACAACCAAGCCCAATAGGCAAAACCTTATGAATGAGTATACAGAGAAAAGGATAGTGGCATTCACTTCACAATCCTTGAGACAATATGGAATACGTGCAGTTCGTATGAACGATATAGCCAAGAATATGAACATTTCGAAACGAACCATATATCAGGTATATAATACGAAAAATAATTTGATCAATACCTGTTTGGATGCCTATTTAAGCAGAATAGAGAATCTTTTTTATATCATCAGGTATAGTTCTTCGGATGTACTCTCGTGTCTTTGGGAAATCTCCTTGGCTTATATGGATAATTTATACAAGGGTGAATGTGCTTTTTGGCTTGATATAAACCGGTATCTTGAGTATAAATACATATATACCGCACACAACCGTATGTGGCGGGACGGATTGGGAAAAGTTATTTCAGCCTGTCAACAGGAAGATTACGTTGTTCCGGATTTAGATATACAAATGTTTCTTGAATCATTTACGACACTGCTATATAACGCCAGAATTGCCGAATGTCCCCCTATCGTATTACACAAATCAGCTTACTTTATGCTTAGAGGAATCATGACGAGTCAAGGCGCTGAACGCTTAGAAAAAATCGAGAATCAGTTTGCAGAGAGTATGAAAAAGTAGTAAATGAGACTAAAAAAACGATCCTCAATTACCTATTCCCTGATGGTTTGTGCTAAATTACACTAAAAAGGGCGGCTTCCCTTTTGGAAAACCACCCTTCACTAAACAATATTTTTCTCAAAACTAAATAACAATTAAAGAAATCGATTAGAGAGCACCTACTTCTTTAAGAGCAGCATTTGTTTTACGAACAGCAGCAGCACTTGCTTTGAATTTAGCCATTTCTTCTTCATTCAATGGAAGTTCAACAACTTTTTCAATACCATTCTTACCCAAGATTACAGGTACACCACAGCAGATGTCTTCTTCTCCGTATTCTCCTTCAAGAGCTACTGAGCAAGGAACCATCTTCTTCTGGTCGTGGATAATAGATTCCACAACGAAAGCTCCTGCTGCACCCGGTGCATACCATGCAGAAGTACCCAACAGTTTGGTCAGTGTAGCACCTCCTACCATTGTATCGGCAGCCACTTTCTCCAACTGCTCTGCTGACAGGAAGTTAGAAACCGGCATACCTTTGTAAGTGGCGAAACGAGTCAAAGGAATCATAGTAGTGTCACCGTGACCACCGATAACCATACCTTCTACTTCATTAGCATTGCAACCTAAAGCCTGTGACAAGAAATATTTGAAACGTGAACTATCCAAAGCGCCACCCATACCGATAATACGGTTTTTAGGCACACCCAAAGCCTTCAATGACAAATAAGTCATTGTATCCATCGGATTAGAGATTACTACAATAATTGCATTTGGAGAATATTTCAGGATGTTTTCAGCTACCGATTTCACGATACCGGCATTTACACCGATCAACTCTTCACGAGTCATGCCCGGTTTACGAGGAATACCGGAAGTTATAACAACAACGTCAGAGTTTGCAGTTTTAGCATAATCATTGGTGCAGCCTACGACAGTAGTGTCGAACCCCAACAACTGAGCTGTCTGCATCATATCCATTGCCTTACCTTCTGAAACGCCTTCTTTTACATCCAGCATTACTACTTCGTCTGCTACTTCATTGAAAGCAAGTACATTTGCACATGTAGCACCTACGTTACCTGCGCCTACTACGGTTACTTTTGACATAATACTTATATTTTAAAAAGTTGATAATTAGTTCTATACTTTTTGCGCCACAAAAGTACAACGATAATCGTAATTAAAGAAATATTTCCGTAATAAATTTAGTTAAACCGACAACACTTAATGGTATAAGATTTCATAAACCGGTCATTGATCTGCTATGACATTTGTGTATGGAAATAAAAAACTAAGTGAAACTCTGCGCTACTCTGTCACTAAATGATTAAATTTGCGGCGAATTATCATCTAACTAAAGAGACATGAATAAGAAATCCCTTCTCATTATCGCCGTATCGGTGCTGGTGATAGCCCTCATCGGTATCACTTATTTACTATTTACCGAAAAGCAGAGTAATCGTGAACTAATCGAAGAGTTTGCCCTTGAGAAAGAAGATCTGGAGAATGAATATACACGTTTTGCACAGCAATATGACGAGTTAAAACTGACCGTATCCAACGACTCCTTATCGATCCTGTTGGAACAAGAGCAAATCAAGACCCAACGGCTGCTCGAAGAATTGCGTACCGTTAAAATCAGCAACGCCACTGAAATACGCCGCTTAAAAAAAGAACTGGCTTCACTCCGCAAAATCATGATCGGCTATATCAACCAAATAGACTCCCTCAACAAGCTTACCAACCAGCAAAAGCAGGTAATTGCGGAAGTAACACAGAAATACAATGCTGCTTCACGCCAAATCAGCAACCTGTCAGAAGAGAAAAAGAATCTGAATAAAAAAGTAACTTTAGCAGCCCAATTGGATGCTACCAATATTTGGATCGAGCCCAAAAACAAACGTGATAAAAAAGTAAAGAAAGTAAAAGACATCGTCAAGTTTGCCATCGGCTTTACAATTGTCAAAAACATCACGGCAGAAACCGGTGAACGTACCCTGTACGTCAACATCTATAAACCCAATAACGAAGTACTGACCAAGAACGCCGCCAATACTTTCGAATATGAGAACCGTTCACTTCCCTACTCCATCAAGAAATACATCGAATACAACGGAGAAGAACAGTCTATCACCGTGTTCTGGAATGTGGAAGAATATCTTTCCGCCGGTACCTACCGCGTAGACATCTTCGCCGACGGAACAATGATCGGTTCACAACGGTTCGAATTGGAATAGCCAGTTCTCTGTACAGAAAAAATATGCCGGGCCAGTAGTCCCCTTCCCACTCATCCTTACATAAAGAAAATAGTAATATACATCCCCCCCTTATATTATATGTTACCCCAAATAACAATATATGTAAGGGGGCATTTCATATCCCCTAAGCACCCTTCTCACCACCCCTAAGCATCCTTCCCACCGACCATAAGCACCCTTCCCCCCCTCGGCCTTATTTTTTCTCCGCCAAGCGATCGCCCGTAGTGTAGCGTCCAAAGGGGCGATTGTCTGAGCGCAGCGAGTTCGAGCCCCTTTAGCGAAACGCAGGAAGAGAGTAGGAGAAAAAATACAGCCTTGATCCTTTCTTTTGGTATCTTTTCTTTCGTATCAAGACGAAAGAAAAGTACATCCCCCATCATTATACTCAAAAAAACTTAAATCATTTTGCCAATTCACCGAAACCCCATATTTTTGTTTCGTTGTTTATGCAATCATTATTCTGCAAATCAAAAGTAAGAAACAGAAAATATCCATAAACAAAAATCTCTATATTTGTGTTGTAAAAAAAGAAGTATCACCTTTATAATACGCGAGATGCAATGAAAAAATTATTCATTCTGACAATTCTGCTAATCAATCTCTTTTCAACAAAAGCACAGAACATACTCAACTTAGATAGTTGCCGTGCATTGGCTTTGGCCAACAATAAAGAGTTGCTCATCAGTAATGAGAAAATAAATGCAGCACATTACCAGCGAAAAGCTGCTTTCACCAATTACCTGCCCAATATTTCGGCCACAGGAGCTTACATGCGAAACCAAAAGGAATTCTCATTGTTGAACGATGCCCAGAAAGGAGCTTTATCCGGTTTGGGAACCAGCATAGGTGGTCCGTTGCAACAAGCCGGAGAGGCCGTATTGGGCCAGCTTCCTCCCGAACTGGCACAAAAATTAGCTCCGGTTCTCACGCAAGTGGGCAACGAGCTTGTACCCGCCCTTAACGGAGCAGGGGAATCATTAATCGACGCTTTCCGTACCGATACCCGAAACGTATATGCCGGTGCCATCACGTTGACACAACCTCTTTATATGGGAGGTAAAATCCGCGCTTACAATAAAATCACCAAATATGCCGAAGAACTGGCACGCCAGCAGCATCATTCCGGCCTACAGGAAGTGATCTTAAGTACCGACCAAGCCTACTGGCAAGTCGTTTCGCTGGTAAATAAGAAAAAACTGGCAGAAGGTTATTTGAAACTTCTTCAAAAATTAGACAGCGATGTAGAAAAAATGATTGCTGAAGGAGTGGCAACCAAAGCGGACGGACTATCCGTGCGCGTAAAGGTAAACGAAGCCGAGATGACACTCACTAAAGTAGAAGACGGACTCAGTCTTTCCAGAATGTTGCTTTGTCAACTATGCGGTCTCGATTTGACCACCCCGATCGTATTAGCAGACGAGAATATAGAAAACCTGCCCTTATTGAAAACGGAAACACAATTTGACATGGCCACCGCTTATGCCAATCGTCCGGAGATACGTAGTTTGGAACTTGCCAGTCAGATATACAATCAGAAAATAAACGTAACCCGTGCCGAGCATCTCCCCTCCGTAGCTTTCATGGGAAATTACATGGTTACCAACCCCTCCGTATTTAACGGATTTGAGAATAAGTTCAAAGGCATGTGGAACGTAGGTGTCATGGTACAACTCCCTATCTGGCATTGGGGCGAAGGCATGTATAAGGTAAAAGCTGCAAAAGCAGAATCTCGTATAGCCCAGTATCAGTTACAAGATGCAAAAGAGAAAATAGAATTACAGGTAAACCAAGCCGCTTTCAAGGTGAACGAAGCTGCCAAAAAACTCGTCATGGCTGAGAAAAACCAGGAAAAAGCAGACGAGAACCTTCGATATGCCCGGTTGGGCTTTGAAGAAGGGGTGATAGCCACCAGCAATGTCCTTGAAGCGCAAACAGCTTGGCTGTCTGCCCAATCCGAAAAGATAGACGCCCAGATTGATGTCAAATTGACGGAAATCTATCTGCAAAAGTCATTGGGTACACTTAAATAAAGGAAGAGGTAAAAAGGGAGAAGGGAGAAAGGAGAGGGAAGAAGAAAAATTCGTAATTGAATACCGGCCTAAAAGTACTGAATAAGAAACTGATAGAACAAAAACTTGATAGAACAGGAAGTTCATAAATAATAAAAACATAAGAAAGAGTTATTTCAATCGTAAATTGTAAATTGTAAATAAAAATGGCATCACAAAAATCACAGAACAGCAATATGCTGCTTGCATTCCTTACTCTTTTGGGAGTTATCGCTCTGGTTGCAGTCGTTGGTTTCTTTATGCTTCGCAAGGGACCGGAGATTATCCAGGGACAGGCTGAAGTGGATGAATACCGGGTATCAAGCAAAGTACCGGGACGTATACTTGAATTCCGTGTCAAAGAAGGGCAAACCGTACAAGCGGGAGATACCCTTGCCATCCTTGAAGCACCGGATATCGCTGCAAAAATGGAACAGGCACGTGCTGCAGAAGCTGCCGCACAGGCACAAAACGAAAAAGCCATTAAAGGCGCCCGTCAGGAACAAATACAAGCTGCCTATGAAATGTGGCAAAAAGCCCGAGCCGGGGTAGTAATTGCCGAAAAATCGTACAAACGCGTTAAAAACTTGTTCGAGCAAGGAGTAATGCCTGCACAAAAACTGGATGAAGTAACCGCACAACTCAATGCATCCATTGCCACCGAAAAAGCCGCTAAAGCCCAATACACAATGGCAAAGAATGGGGCAGAACGGGAAGACAAGATGGCAGCAGCCGCTCTTGTGGAACGTGCAAAAGGTGCTGTTGCCGAAGTGGAATCTTATATAAAAGAAACTTTCCTCATCGCACAATCAGCAGGCGAAGTTTCCGAAATATTTCCCAAGGTAGGTGAACTGGTAGGAACCGGAGCACCTATTATGAACATTGCCATACTCAAAGACATGTGGGTCACTTTCAATGTACGTGAAGACCTGCTGAAAAACCTTACAATGGGAGCTGAATTCGAAGCCTTCGTCCCGGCACTGGACAATAAGACGATCAAACTGAAAGTGGATTATATGAAAGACTTAGGTACTTATGCCGCTTGGAAAGCTACGAAAACAACCGGGCAGTTTGACTTGAAAACATTTGAAGTCCGCGCACGCCCACTGGATAAGGTAGAAGGACTGCGCCCGGGAATGTCGGTGATTATCAAGAAATAATTAAATAATGTGTCAATGTGCTAATATGCCAATGTGCCAATTACCATGCGGCATGTTGGCATAGCGCAGCCAATTGGCATATTGGCACATTGACACATTATTCATTTTCATTACTAAATTATGAAAGAAAGAGAAAAGAAATACATAGCCTTGTGGCTCGTCATGAAGCGCGAATGCCGCCGTCTCGTGTCGCGTCCGCTTTATCTCTTTTGCATGGTGATTGCACCGTTATTCTGCTATATCTTCTTCACCACGCTGATGGATTCCGGTCTGCCGACCAATCTGCCTGTTGGTGCAGTGGATATGGATCAGTCTGCCACCTCGCGAAACCTGATCCGCAATCTGGATGCCTTCGGGCAGACGGGTGTAGTGGCACATTACGGTAGTATAGCCGATGCCCGCATTGCCGTGCAAGAAGGAAAGATTTACGGTTTCTTTTATATCCCCAAGGGGTTATCGGCAGATGCCCAAAGCCAACGCCAACCCAAGATTTCATTTTACACCAACAACTCTTATCTCATAGCGGGTTCTTTGTTATTCAAAGACATGAAGATGATGAGTGAACTGGCAGCAGGAGCAGCCGGACGTTCAGTTCTATACGCCAAAGGGGCTACCGAAGACCAGGCAATGGGGTTTCTGCAACCGATTGTAATCGATACGCACCCGTTGAACAATCCCTGGTTAAACTACTCCGTATACCTGTGCAACACATTAGTGCCGGGCGTACTCATGCTGATGATATTCATGATAACCGTATACTCCATCGGCACGGAGATCAAAGACCGCACAGCCCGCGAATGGTTACGCATGAGCAATAACTCCATATACATAGCCTTGGCAGGCAAACTGTTGCCCCACACGGTGATATTCTTCATTATGGGTATCTTCTATAATATATATCTGTATGGATTCCTGCACTTCCCGTGCAATAGCGGCATCCTGCCGATAATATTGGCTACCCTTTGTCTGGTGCTCGCCTCCCAATGCTGCGGCATCGTGATGATAGGTACTCTGCCCACCCTGCGTCTCGGATTAAGTTTCGCTTCATTGTGGGGTGTCATCTCCTTCTCCATCTCCGGCTTCTCGTTTCCGGTAATGGCGATGCATCCTGTCTTGCAGGCATTGAGCAACCTCTTCCCGTTGCGTCACTATTTTCTTATTTACGTAGACCAGGCACTCAATGGTTATAGCATGATCTATTCCTGGCCCAACTATATGGCATTACTGATATTTATGATGCTTCCTTTTCTTGTGGTTCACCGCTTGAAAGAAGCATTGATATACTATAAATACGTACCCTGATGAAAGAGATTACATTCAAAGAAAGAGTAAAGCAAGGCATCAATGACCTGTTTTACATCTGGTTGCGAGAGTTCCGTACCACTTTCCGCGATCAGGGGGTACTCATATTCTTTATACTCGTGCCACTGGTATATCCGCTTATCTACGGATTTATCTATACAAATGAGGTGGTACGTGAAGTTCCCGCCGTTGTAGTGGATGCTTCACGCAGTTCCTTGAGCCGCGAATATCTTAGAAAAGTAGATGCAACCCCCGATATCAACATCGTAGCCTATTGTGCCGACATGGAAGAAGCCAAACTGATGTTGAAAGACCGCCTGGCTTATGGTATTATCTATATCCCTTCGGAATTCAGTCAAGACATCGCACAAGGCAAACAGACCCAAGTAAGCATCTATTGTGATATGAGCGGGCTGCTTTATTACAAAAGCATGTTGCTTGCCAATACTGCGGTATCACTGGATATGAACCGGGATATCAAGATAGAGCGTGCCGGAAACACAACCGCCCGACAGGATGAAATCACCGGTTATCCGATAGAATATGAAGATGTTGCCATGTTCAACCCGACCAACGGCTTTGCCGCTTTTCTCATCCCGGCTGTATTAATTTTGCTGATTCAGCAGACCTTATTGCTCGGCATCGGCCTTTCGGCAGGAACAGCGCGCGAACAGAATCGTTTCAAAGACCTTGTACCTATCAACCGGCATTACAACGGTACGTTGCGTATTGTCATGGGAAAGGGTTTGAGTTATTACATGGTCTATTCGCTGGTATCGGTATATGTACTATGTGTCGTCCCTCGGATTTTCAGTCTGAACCAAATAGGACAGCCGGGCACGCTCGCCCTGTTCATGCTACCCTATCTGGCAGCCTGCATCTTTTTTGCCATGACCGCTTCCATTGCTATCCGCAACCGGGAAACGTGTATGCTGCTATTCGTGTTTACCTCCGTCCCTCTGCTGTTCATCTCGGGAATATCCTGGCCGGGTGCTGCTATCCCTCCGTTCTGGAAATACTTTTCCTACGTCTTCCCATCGACTTTCGGCATCAATGGTTTTGTACGCATCAATAACATGGGAGGTACCTTGAGCGAAGTTGCATTCGAATACAAAGCCTTGTGGCTACAAGCCGGATTTTATTTCCTTACCACCTGTCTCGTATACCGTTGGCAAATCATAATGAGCCGCAAACATATCATCGAGAGATATAAAGAACTGAAAGAAAGGGAAAGAATGATACAAGGAGAATAAACAAAAGGGAAATAATTCCCCGATTATATTATATATAGCGATCTACGGATAATTAACAAATGTAGATAAACATAGACAAGCGCAAATTATCGTAAGTGTAATCCAACCTATGCGATAATTTGCGCTCATTTATTGTAAAATGCCCACAACACCAATAAACCAAATCAATTCATCCTTGCCGAAAATCGATAAGTACCAGATTGTAATGAGAAGACAACCGTATTGTCTCTTTGGGAATCCAAACGAATGCCTTTTACCTTTTTCCATTCGCTCCCTCCTTCCTTTATTGAATCGAAACGAACACCCGGCAGTTTCAAAAGAACTGTAGTATTGGCTGGTACCACCACTTCAATATCTAATTTGTCGTCTGTAACTTTCCAATTGGAAACAATTGTTCCATACATGGAATTATAGTGTGAACGTACCTGTCTGGGGCCTTTCTCATCTATCCAAGGCGCTATGACAAATTCTTTGAATCCGGACTTCGGACGTTGAATACCCCCCAACGATTCCACAAACCAACTCCCTATATATAAATAAGAGCTATGCAAAGCAGATCCTCTGCACTCCCAATCTTCAAAGAAAGTGCCATTTCCATTCTTTATCATATTCCCCCAACTTGGAAAGTCTTCTTTGGTAGCCATTTCACAAATCAAATCATTGCGCTGGTTATCCAATAAAGTATGGAAGAGGAAAGAACCGGCCGTGATACCTCCCCAAAAATGTCCTTTACGATTCACCAATATCTCATACTCCAGACGTTTCCAGACTTTAGCCTTCAATTTTTCAGGTGGTAAGTCCACCATAAGTGCAATAGCTAAATAAGCAGGATAACCGTTCACATAACTATTGTCATCCGGATTGAAGAAAGTTTTATGCACAGCCCTTCGCACCTCTTCCGCCCTTTTGCGCCAAGCGACAGCCATTGTTTCATTCCCCAAAACATCCGCTATACAGGCAGCCGTTTCCAAACTATAAATCCAATGGCAGTTATTAAAGAACAATGTCTCGCGGGTATCTCCCAAAGACTTTCCTTCTTTCTCCATCGCCGATCGTTCCGGCCAGGCATCCGGCCACAGCCAGTCTCCCAGAAAACTCCACTTTCCACCCCAACGCACCAACATATCGTCTTTGGATTTAGTTTCTACAAAATCGAGCCAACGCCGGATGGTCGAGAAGCTTTCTTCAAGAATGCGCACATCACCATACTGGCGATAGACCTCCCAAGGCAAAGTAATACAAAAACCACTCCAGGAAGGACCGCCACCACCAATATAGGTAGGAGCCGTATATGGTACATTTCCATCTTCTCCCTGCACATCGCGCCAATCTTCCATCCATTTGGTATAAAAAGCCCCCAACTGATAATTATCCAAACCGGTACGCGTAGTAGCCAATGCGTCACCACCATACCCCCTACGTTCACGATGAGGACAATCTACAATATAATTACCCAGACTCAAGTTTTCAAAAGTCCATAATGTGGTACGATAAAGATCGTTTAAAAGCGATATATCACATTCAAATCCGGACGACCGCCGAAAATCGGGACGAATCATCCACCCACGTATCTGTTTCAAATCGGGTGCAGACCGTAAGCCGGTAATCTGAACCCAACGTCCGGTCATGTAGTTAAAGCGATTACGGAAAGTACCCTTCCCGTCAGGCCCTATTTTATAAATACTATGTATTCCGTAGCTACAAGCATCTTTTTCTCTCTCCGAAAAGCGGAAAACGACCGAATCTCCCGGTTGTCCGACAAGCGGCATTTCAAACCATCCGGCATAATTAATTCCCATATCCACACGATACACGCCCGGGCTCACCTCTTCGACCGCAACCGGTTTAATCTCATCCATCAGCAGATTGGACTCCGCTTTATCGGCGGAAACCATAATCTGCGGTTGGTAAACCTTTGCTTCCGCCCATTCAGAGTCGTCAAAACCAGCTTCATTCCATCCATTGATCTCCAAAGAAGCATCATAAAACTCACCGGCAAAATGATGTGCATCCCAATATCCCATCAGCACATTGGGACTTGCATGCGTCTTCCAACTGCCGTCTGTTATCACCCGAACTTTGCTGCCGGAAGTCAACGTTATCTCAGCCTGTGCCAACGCCATTGGAATAGCTGGCTTGTCATTACGCTGATAAGCAGGAAATACAGCCCAAGAAGTACCCAACCACAAAGCAATTACATTCTCCCCTTTTTTCAGATAATGACTGATATCATACGTCACATAACGGGCACGCGATTTATGATCTGTCACAGACGGAGCAAGTACGGCATTTCCAATCTTACAACCATTCACATACAATTCATGATATCCGATAGAGGCTACGTAAATCAGTGCCTCTTTAAGGCTCTCTGTTAAAGTAAAAGTCTTACGAAACCACGGATCAAACATTTTATTATCTACCGGCCGGCCACCCACACTTTGGGATTCCATTTCAGCACTCCCTATCCAATGGGCACTCCAATCATCGGCAAACAATCCCATCTGCCAATAAGCCGGTTCACTCCATGATGTCCAGTTGCCCTGTTCATCAGCCAAACGAACTTTCCAAAAGCACTTTTGCCCTGTAATCAGTGTTTTTCCATCATAAACAATATGGACCGATTCATCTGAATGTACTTGCCCGCTGTCCCATAAATCTCCCTGTTCTTTATCTAACAACTCCCGGCTACTTGCTACCAGAACCTGATAAGCAGTCTGTCTCTGCCCACGCACGGCAACCGTCGTTCCCATTTTCCAACTCAAACGCGGATGAGGAATATCCAACCCTGACGGATTATGCAAATATTCACACTGCAATCCGACCGGTTCAATATTTTTCTTCCCTTCCTTCACTCCGTACGCTGTAAGAAGATACGGTGAAGTTAATAAAAACATAGTCAATAGTATTGTTTTACATCTACTTATCATAACATTCAACTATTTATTCGTTAATGATTTATACCGGCACAATGCCTCTACAAAATAGTAATCTGCATACGTTAATGGTGCATCTACTTCTGTCCCAGCCGGCATATTACCGACAGAATGTTTCAAAATAAATCCACCGTTAGTACCTACTTCTGCCATATACTCGGATGAAGATAATTCCTGTAACATTTTCTCGGCAGCTTCAAAATATTTCTGTCTGGAATTTTCCGAAACATACCGACATAACTCGAATAACCCGGCACAACTAATAGCAGCTGCTGAAGCATCCCTCAAAGTATTCGGTATATCAAGCGCATTATAATCCCAATAAGGGACCAAATCTTCCGGCATATTGGGATGATTCAATATAAATTCTGCTATTTTTACTGCTTGTTCAAGATATCTGGTATCTTTTGTAAAACGATACATCATCGTATATCCATATAATCCCCAAGCCTGCCCACGAGCCCAAGCTGATTTTTCCGACACACCTTGTCCGGCTTGATAATGTTGAATTCCTCCCGTTTCCGGATCATAATTTATCCCATGATAAAGACTATTATCAGCCCTAAAATGATTCTTCATAGTCGTATCGGCATGCTTTACTGCGATATCATAAAAAGAATTATCACCAATAGCTTGCGCCACCCAGAGCAACAACTCTAAATTCATCATATTATCAATAATAACCACATAATCATTCGGTCCGCGATTATGTGACTTAATACAACCGACCATCGGACTAAACCGGGTAATAAGAGAGCGCGCACTGTTAACAATTATATCTTTATAGCCGGACTGCGGAACTATACGATTGGCATTACCATAACTACAATACATCATAAAGCCAATATCATGCGTACTTACATTATATTGCTCGGGCTCCAATAACTTCAACATACGTACCCCCTCCATATATAGCTCTTCATAGCCAGTTTCTTCATACAAATAAAACAAAGTACCCGGATAGAAGCCACTACACCACCATTTAGAAGAACTATTCTCCGGTTTATGCTCTTTCACATCATATGTTTTCGGGAACACATCCGTTCCTTTTAATCTATCTGCCATATATAGATATTGATGCGCAGCACTTCTCAACACTTTGTCTACATTAACTCTCCTCTTGAGAGTAAGCGTCGGACACGCCTGTATAGGATAAACTTTTTCTACAACAAGCAGAACAAAGGTTAATAATATAACGAATTTACATATTTTCATTTAATACATTATTTTTCCAAATTAATCTGCTTTCGCTCTATATTCCATCCCTTTATGACTAAAACAGGTGTATTCTTCAAATTCTGATCAGCCGTTTCTATTGTTACCAATTTACTTTCACCCGGCATAAGTGAGAAAAAGTTATCTGTATAAAACGACGGACGAACCGGACTCAGATTTTGATCTAAAAATTGTAGCTGATTAAAAAAAGCAATAGAATTAGAAACATTTCGCAAAGTGACATCTACCCAAAATTGTCCATCAGTTTTCCTTACCTTGCAAGAGCTGACAAGCCTTGCCCGTTTCATTTTTACCAAATCCTCAAATCCCGAAGCCGCCGGGCCAGTAGTTGTATCTTTACCTTCGTATTTGTCATTAGAACGCCAATAAAAATTAGAAGATACCTCCCTCCCTCTTTCATCCGTCAGTCTCAACTTTATAAAATGTATTTGTGAAATATCCTCGGGAAAACAGATAGTAAATACATCGTTGATAACTCCGTCTGATGGCAGATTTATTTTAGCAGACTTTTCAAAAACTTTCCTGCTATTTATATCATACACCTGTGCCATCACCGTATAATTGCTGAAAGACTTGTAATAATCGTTAATTACAGATACCGTATTCTTCAAATAATCAAATTGTACATGTAGCGGTTCAAGGGCATTCGCTGTATGATAAAGTGATGCTGTCGGTTCCAACGACCAATCCCACATACGAGCACTCACTTGACGTACAGGACAGTTATGATACCAAAAGAGTAACCCCGAACAAAATCGATCTCCATAATCCAATTTGTTATAATTCCACACCTCCCATATGCTCTTTGAGTTAATAGCACCAACGAACTGCCCTTTTTGAGCAAACTCTTCAATAGAAGAAGATTTTCCATAGTTATCAACCAGTTCTTTATACATGGTAGACATCAAATGGAAGCCATTACCATCTAAATAATCCCATACCTCTCTATTAATAGGCCATAAATCCTTCTCATCCATCATTTCTTTCAATATTTCTACTGTAGGAAGCGTAGGAGCTCCATACTCCGGATTAAAACCATCTACCCGACTTCCTCTGGACGATGCCGTATTTTCATAATGTTGCATCGGATTAACTTGCTTATACGGACTACCGTCGTGTACTCCTTCGCATTCCGACTGCATCTGATACCCACGCGTCCCGTCAAGTTTCATTAATAACTCTCGCGTACCAGTTACTTCCGAACTTTCATTAGAAGCTACATAGTAGGCTAAAGACGGATGATTACGAATACGTTTTACCGTAGATTCCACATTATTCAGATAAACTCCCTTATCCTGCGGATGACGCGTGTCCCCTGTCATCCAGAACTCTTGCCAAATCAACAATCCCATTTCGTCGCAAAGTTGAAAAAAATAATCAGATTCGGCAATACCGCCACCCCAGAAACGAATCAGGTTAATTCCGGCCTGTCTCGTGTATCGTAATTCAGCATAAGTGCGTTCATCCGAACTACGAAGCATGGCCTCCGGAATCCAGTTTGTTCCCCGAATAAAAATGCGTTTTCCGTTTATATAAAATACACGTGAATGATCCGGAGTATTCATATCAGAGGTTATTTCACGAATACCGAAGCGCGTCTTTACAGAATCACAAACGACACCATCGACAGACACGGTCATCTTTAACTCATATAAGTTCTGCGGGCCCTTATTGACGGGCCACCATAAACGGGGATTTTCTATAACCAACTGCGGAAACTCTTCAGGGGTAAATACAACTGTTTTATTTTCCCCTCGTAAAATACGGAGAGGTTTCTTCACTATAATATTCTCACCCACGATTTCACTACTGATTACGCAATCAATCGTATCCGTAGAATTAAGCGCATTATTCACCTCTACAGAAATTGTCTCCCGAGCTATATCGTACTCCGGCTTTCTCAACTCTGACTTAATAAACGGATGCCGCAAAGCCACTGCACCCGTTGTATATAAAGAAATACTTTTCCAAACACCTGTATTACGGTCACGGATGCCATCCATAAAAGTAAAGTCCCACCCTACACTCATCAACATAGTTGTATTCAAGCCAATATTTCCATTGCCTCCGTTATGGAATTCTCCGGTAGCTCCCCAACTTTTCGGCATCGTAGTACCTGGCACATCGACCGGATATACCTTGACAGCAAGTATGTTTTTACGACCTACCTTAACAAAATCCGTCACATTTATGTAGTCGCTTATAAACATACCATTCAGCGTACTCAATAAATTACCATTCACCCATATTTCTGCCCGATAATTAACACCGTCCGGTTGCAACCATATTGTTTTTCCAGCAAAAGATTCAGGCACATCAAACTCAGTACGAAACCAATAAGTATAAAACTCACGCCCTACTTTAGAGATATCAGGAATCTTACCGGATTCCAACTTATTATTCACTCCATAATAAGGTTCCGGATACTCCTTATTATAGACAAGAGAGTTCAGTACAGTTCCGGGTACTATGGCAGAGAGCCAATCACTTGTATCATACCCTAATGTCGAAACCTCTTCCGCAGAAGAGGTCACATCGCCTGCTTTCTTCATTTTCCATACATACTCTCCATGATGGATTTCCTTAGAATCCAACCAAATCCGTTTACCATCTCTGGCATAATTAGCATTTCTCCCTTGTAGACCACAAGAGATTGACAGAAATAATAAAAGAGAACACAATACCTTATTCATCATAATATTCACTACTCAAAATTACCGGAGGCGAATATAAGCAAAGAATCGCGTACGTAATATATCCATCTTAGCCATATATAGATACATACAAGACAAATACACCAATAATACACTTTTGGCACATATGTATACATATGTACATACATTACATATCTAAAATACATAGCAAACATTAAAATCCAAGAGACATATATTCTATGATTGAAATACAAATTCGAAAAACAAAGAACAGAAATATGGAAAATAATTGATTTACAAACAAATAAGTATCCCGTTTCAAGAAATACAATGAAATGATAAAAAAGTATCATTTTATTATTTAGATTCGCCTTATATTTGCATCGTGAAGTTACGAAAAGAGTGTAATTTATTGGAAATGAGCATTGGGTAATCGCTCATAATAGTAATAGGTTACGAATTAGTTAGTTATCTACTGCATTATTCTTCTGTGCGTTGCGTAACCTTCAAAGAACTCTTCGTATGCAAAAGTAACAATAAAACGGGAGATTTAGAAATGAATCTCCTGATTTTTTCTTCTCACACAAGTTTTTCCGTAAAAGCGATTTTATCCGTCAGCACACCATCGCCCAAAAAGATTTTGAACGAACGTGTGCCGACTGCCGCATAAGCGGAGAAAAGGGCTTTGCCTCACGCCTAAACAATAGTTTAGACTGATGAGACAAGGCCCCTTTCTTTTGTGCTTATGCCAAAGAGGTGCTTTTACGGGGTTTTGACGATTTTTCTTTTTTCGTTGTCCTTTTGAGCCGGAAGCGGAAAGCCGTGTATGACCGCACATTCCATAAATGGAACAAGCCGTCACTCACGGCAGACAAACCGGGAAGAATGATTTTATCCATCCGACCAAACACGTTTGGCCAAACAGATAAAAACATACTTCCTTGCCGATGGTTTGCTCGGTTTCACGCTACCGGCTATGTTCTTTTCTGTTGGGGATGTCTTTTTCACGGATTTCTCTTTTGAAGTTTTCCTGTCTAATCTGCCTCCACTTCCGTTTACCTCCATTTTCGCGCCTTTCAGTGAGCCGCATCAGGCAGTCATTTTCGTGCTGGGTGCAAAGGTAACTCCGGGATTGTACGGGAAAGCAAGGTCAAGCCTCCTGTTTTCTGGAAAAATCTCCAGCCTTTCGGGTAGTATTTTTCCGAAAAATTCTGCTAAAATCTTCTGAATAGCTTAAAATGAGCGATTTATGAGTGTCTTTCCTCAATAGAGGTAATGACTTGGCAATAGTTTTAACTTCTACATTCTACATAAGTTTGCCTTGCTTGCCAAACAACTCTTTTCGGATGCAAAGTTAAACCTAAAATCTGAAAAACGACACTTTTTGCTTTGTTTTTATAGATTATTAATTTTGGGTTGGAAGTGTGCTTATTCCAAATGTAGCAACACATTGTCTATGCAGCATAGATAAATTTCATATACGGCATTAAAAGTAAGAGAAATGTTAAATGTCGTCCTCATTCCTACAATACAAAGCAAAACGTTCTCGTTTATGGATTTTTTTTCGTACTTTTGAAAGTTATAGAAAGAGAATGTAGATTAGAAAGGTAAAATATGGACAATAAAGTATTCCTTTTAGGATTATTTCTGCTTTCAGTTGCTAACGTGAAAGCTCAAACTCAGACGCAGAATGATTCGCTCACAATGGAGAACATGATGCACAACCTTCCCGAAATAATGGTCAAAGGTTCGCGCCCTATCGTCAAGGCTGAGCGAGGTATGTTATCCTATAACATGCCGTTACTCATGAAGCAACTACCTGCCGACAATGCCTATGAGGCTCTTACACGTATTCCTGGTGTTAGTGATGCTGATGGTGGCATCAAGTTTTCCGGCAACGAGGTGACGCTTATCATCAACGGACAGGCGACCACTTTAACGCAAGAACAGCTTGCAGACAGATTGAAAGCGATGCCTGCTGCACAGTTGGCTAAAGCAGAGGTGATGCTTGCTGCTCCTGCACGTTATCATGTTCGTGGCATGGCTATAAATATCGTCACGAAAGATTATGCAGGGAAAAATCAGTTGTCGGGACAGATAAATGGAGGATTACAGCAAAACAAATATTCCAGAGAGTTTGGAGATTTCTATCTTTCCATGCAGAGGGGCAAATTTGGAATGGATGCACAATATCAATTTATTGACGGCAATTCATATGGTGAATCTTCACGCATAGCCAACCATCCATTGGATAACGGGCGTATTCACTACAACGATGAAACGTGGCAGAAATCATTTGGTATTGCTCATGACTACCGACTTGGTATGAATTATGCATTTAGCAAGAACCATCGACTTGACATTGCCTATACGGGAAAATGGCAAAAGTCTTGCTCCAACAATCACACTACAGGTTCAAGTGTAAGCGGAATGCATTACGACACTCATGTGTATCTGCACAATGTTGATGTAAACTACTCACTTCCTTTTGGACTTAACATTAGTGGTTCGTACACTAACTATCGTACCCCTCAACAACAAAAACTTGACGGTACGATGTATGCAGATGAAAATACGACAGAAACGGAACGCAACCTTACAAGTGGCAGTGAACAGACTATCAGCAAATGGATGTTCGCAGCCGACCAAAACCATTCTTTTACACATGGTTGGGGATTGTCGTATGGTGTAAAGGGACAATTCACAAGCAACAAGAGTTATCAGAACACCATCGACAAAGAGGGTAACATTCTGCCTAATGCAACAAGCAGTGTGGACATCAACGAACGTATTTGGAATATATACGCAGGTTTCAGCAAACAGATAAACAAGGCAATTAGTCTTGAAGTATCCGCAGCAGCCGAACAATACCATTCACCGATATGGGACAAATGGCGCATATATCCGTCACTCAATGCCCTGTGGAATATCAACGAGAACCATTTACTCAACTTGTCATTCAGTTCCAATTCTGAATTTCCGAGCTATTGGTCAACAATGAGCAGTGTATTTTACTCATCGGCATATACCGAGATACATGGCAATCCTGATTTGAAACCATACTCTTATTACAATGTCAACCTTATGTGGCAGATTAAAAGACGTTATACGCTGATGGCTTTTGCAAGTCTGAAACCTGATTATTCTGTGCAGTTACCGTACCAACCAACAGACCGTATGGCGGTAATATTGAAGGAAACCAACTTCAACTATGAGAATAGCTTTGGATTGCAAGCCTCTGCAATATTCGGTGCTGGCAAATGGCTCAACGGTAATGTGTTTGCTGTAGGAATCTATAAACATGCCAAAAGTGACCATTTCTTCGATTTGCCATTCAACCGCAAGAAGCTGACGGCAGCACTTGGAGGTACTGCATCTATAAAACTTTGCAGCACACAAGACTTACGCCTTATACTCAACCCTTTCTTTCAGTCAAAAGTAATACAAGGTGTTTATGATGTAAGTCCTATCTTTAGAATGAATGCCAAGTTACAATGGACTTCACATGATGGGAAATGGGGATTGCGCATAAATGGCAGCAACATCTTCAACAACAAGGCAGACACTCGTTCCGTACAAGGTAATCAAGATTACCGTATGAAAATTAACAACAATTGGGCTACTGCTACTTTTGCTGTTATTTATAAGTTCGGTGGCTATAAAGAAAAAAAAGTAAAAGCAGTTGATACATCAAGAATGGGACACTAAGCCGCATGATATGAAACAAAAACTAATTGGTAGAATTAGCATGGATAACATCCATGAGCTATGCTTTCTCACCCAAGGCGAAGAGAACAATCACCGAAAGGAAGAACTCTATCGGCTCACTTTCGATGAGGACAACCGAGTAGCATTCAATGCACTGCATGTTCTATCAAATTTCGACTTAGCCAATAATGAGTGGCTTTATTGCAAACATGACGAGCTGATTGACCGAGTGATGAAGGAAGAGCATGTTGGGAAACGCCGTCTAATGCTCAATCTTCTCTTACGCCAACCGTTTGAAGAAGAATTCCTCCGCTCGGATTTCATAGACTTCTGTGTAAGCAAGATTACCGCTTGCGCTCAACCCTATGCTATACGAGCCTATTGCATGCAGCTTGCTTATGGGCAAATGAAGTATTATCCCGAACTTCTCAGCGAGTTAAAGATGGCATTGGACATGTTGGAACAAGAGACCCTATCCCCAGGATTAGCTTCCGCAAAAAGGCAGATATTGATGAAAATAAAAAGGAAGCATTCTTTGTCTTAATGTAGCATTTCCGCAAAGAATAGTCTTGTTTCTGTATGTTTGCCATTCGATATACTGCTTACAGTTGGTACACTCACTTTCTGCGACCATCGGGAGCAAAATTTCTCCGCCATCATGGTGGAGCGAGGAGTTTTGGGGTTTCCAAAACATAACCTCGCTCCCTCCTCTAAGAACAAAAGACGAGATATTTGCCTTTCGGCTTTCCATGCCCAAGGTTGCAGACCTTAATTCTCTCAATTTACGCCAAACATCAAAGCTGCCACATTGAAAGAACAAGGTCACAGACACAAGCTACTTTGTACATGGAGTTTGCAAAGGAAAAGGTGATATTTTCAGTGTGAAACTTGCCAAGTGTTTCAGTTGTGTGTTGTTGATTTCCTTTGTGAACTATGCCGAGTGTGCTGTGTGTCCTCGGTATAGTCTGCATAAATCTAATGCCATGCTAAAACACTGCGGAGGTTCGCCCAAGTGGCTGGAGGCGCAAAGCCTCCAAGGAACGTTGCTGCAACCATTTCGGAGAATAGAGCGGTTGCCAATTAATCCACAAGCACATTTTACAGCGTACCAAGTGAGGGCATGTAAAACGTTGAATTGTTGAAGATAGGTGTTATCTTTATGAGAACCAACCACTTATACCCTCAACAAACTCTCAACAAATAGCTCTACACAACAAATTACTGGGCAAAAAAGAAAGAAAGGAATGGTGTTCATGGTTTTCTCTTTTCAACATTATCTTTCTTTTGTTGAGAGATTTGTTGAGAATATGTTGAGCCGTAAATGCCTGATGTTCAATACTTCTTTCATCATATTCAACAATTCAACAAAAATAAGGGGTGTTTTGTCCGTCATTTTTATGAACAGAACTCATCCCCCTACAAGTAAGAATGTCATGCTTATGCTTCAGTACTTATTCACGACAGTACGACAGCGCCAAGCCAACAAACAAGCAAGAGGACATTCAACTAAAGGCGGTTGTTCTTCTATTGAGTTGTAGGATAATGACACTACTTTTCTCTTTTGCCCCGTACAATCTCTTGAAGATGGTGGCACGAAACCGAGCGGCCCCGTATGAGTTTATACGGAAGCAAAGGGCAACAATCATCGGAAAGCCATACAACGTTTGCCAAATGCCATTGGAAGTTTCCTGTTTCTGTTGGACTTCCGACACCGTCAATAAACCATCCTTGTATATTGACCTTATCACAGCATGGAGTTTCATGGCGGTGACATGAAGCATATCAACCAATTCACCCTCACTCATCCACAAGTCTTGCAAGTTGGACGGAATGGATAACATTCCATTTCCGTCCACGGTGATTACAGTCCTTTTCATGCCATTCCCCCCATTGTCGGCATATGCCCCTTGATTCGACTTTCAAAAGCTGATATGTCATGCTCCAATTTAGTACTTGTCACCTTTGCGTAAATTTGTGTTGTGGCGATGTCCGTATGTCCCAGTATCTTGCTTACACTCTCTATCGGCATACCGTAGTTTAAAGCCAAAACTGCGAACGAATGCCGGCTTACATGAAATGAAATTCGCTTCTTGATGCCACACATTTTTGCCACTTTCTTTATACGCTTGTTTACCATGTCAAGTGAGCCAATATTAAACAAGTGCATATCTTTTCTCAATGGCTTGTAACGTTCAATTATCTGTATGGCTGCATCTATCAGTTTAATTTTGAATGGTACGCCTGTCTTTTGACGCTGAGAAACTATCCATGGAGACCCACTTATAATGGCAACATTGTCCTCTGTAAGATTCTTGATGTCAACGAAAGAGATACCTGTCCAACAACCAAACATAAACAAGTCTCTCGCAAAAGCAAAGTTGGGATTTTCCAACTCTATTCCTGCAAATATGTCCAATTCTTCCTCTGTCAAGAACTCACGCTCCTTGTGGTCTGGGTCAACGTGGTACATGGCAAACGGATTTCTCTGTATCTTGCCGTTGTAGTGTGCTGCCGTGACGATATGCTTCAATGGTATGGAGTATATCCAAATGGTAGATTGCGTGAGTCCAATGACATTCTTCAAATACAGACAAAAATCACGGATGAACTCCTCGGTAAGCTCATTCATGGACATATCGCTGCGCTTGTACTGAAATTTGATGAACTCAGCAACGTACTTTCTTACCGTCAGATACTTGCGGTAGGTTCGGACAGCTCGGTCTTTTCCCACGCGTTGGGCAAAGGCTGCGTTCTCCTTGTCAAAAGCTCTGAGTAATGTCTCATACTCCGTACCTATGCCTTGATATGCGTTTCTCACCATTTCAGCGGTAACGAACGCCTCACGGTCGGAAAGCCGTTGGTAATGCTTAGCGATTTGAGCCTTGATGTTATCAAGCGCAAAGTTCACCTCATTGGCTTCCTTGCTTCTGCCTTTAGCTCTGTTGCCCTTGGCATCCCATATCGCCTTGGTCACGCTCAGCTTGCAACTGAACTGTGCGATAGTTCCGTTGATTGTCACTCGTCCCATGATAGGGACAACTCCGTTTCTCTCCTTGCTTCCATTTACATAGAAGACTGTCTTGAATGTACTTCTCATAATTGTTTGCTTTTTGTTCAGTGCAAAATTAAACTATGAGAGCTGCATGGCAAATTCACAACCTGTGCAGAATGGAGAAACAAGAACCGACACCGTTAAAAAAGCTCATTAGGGCGTTTTTCTGAGGTAATGAATTGAAAGCGTTTCCACTTCTCAAATCTGCTATTTTCGCATTTCCTCACGAACGTCACTTAAAGCCAACAACTGCCACAACCACTTGAAACTCAAAACAAAAGCCCAAATCTGCTATTTTTTGCTTTTTTAGTCATTCTTTTTCGTAAAAACCTTGCATTCCCTAATCCCTACCTTTTTAAGCACCCGAAACGAAAACGACCGATGCGACAGAAAGACGCATTAAAAAAAATGTCGGATAAACGAGAAGCAGATAAGATAGTTTGAAACTCAACTCCCTCAGCTCTTGAATCCGCATTAAAAAACAAAAAATCAAAAACAAAACGGATATGAGAACGGCAATAGCAACAAAATTCGTGGCATGGGAAGTACCAAGTTTGGAGAACCTGCAAGGCAGCAAGGTGTACGGACTTCGCACCAAACTGAACAATGGTGAGAAATTGAGCCGAGAGGAAAAGGATTGGCTTACACGCAACGTGAACAGCAACACCTATTTCAAGAGCGCAGTACCCTTGCAAGGTTGGATGTTTGACTTTTCCGACATTCTCCGAACCTACATTGTAAAGCAGTATGGACATTGGGCGGAATACAAGGCTACCGACAAGACCGCACTCCGCAGTTTCCTATACGGCAGGATAGACAGCATCGTGGAACTTAACAAATGATACGGCTATGACAGCAACGGTAAATTTCAGACAAATGGCGCAATACATAGGGCTTGCGATATGCACCCTAATCATGCGCACCGCCTTTTGGGTGTCCGGCATCCTTTGGTACATCGTCAGAGAGATAATAAACGGAGTGTTCCGAGTGGCAATAGGGGTAATCGTGGCTATTCTTTCCGTTATCCTGTTCTTCGGCTTCATTCTTTGGTTATTCACCCTTTAATCCCTACCGACATGGCAAAGAGAAGAAGCAAGACAGTGGAGCAACAATGCAGATACTACGAGGTGGGCAACATCTTCGAGTACATGGTGGAAACATACCTCAACGGCAATATGTCCGTGTTCCGTGGACTCTACCACGAACTGAACAAGGACGCACGGAAGGACTTTATAGACTTCCTATTGAGCGAGGTTGAGCCGATTTATTGGAGGGAGATTTTGAAACATACTATTTGACAACTCATAAAAACGACAGCGATATGAAAGGAACAGACCATTTCAAGAGAACGATACAGATGTATTTGGAACAACGTGCGGAGGAAGACACGCTCTTTGCGAAGAACTACCGCAATCCAGCCAAGAACATTGACGATTGCGTAACCTACATTCTGAACTATGTGCAGAAAAGCGGTTGTAACGGCTTCACGGACGGAGAGATATACGGACAAGCAGTACACTACTATGACGAGAACGAGATTGAGGTGGGCAAGCCTATCCAATGCCAAGTGGCGGTGAACCACATTGTGGAACTCACGGCAGAGGAAAAAGCAGAAGCACGTCAGCAGGCAGTCCGCAGATACCAAGACGAGGAACTCCGCAAGTTGCAGAACCGCACCAAGCCGACAAAGGCGAAAACAGAAACCCAAGTTCAACCCTCATTATTTGATTTTGGCTTATGAAACCGAGAAACAAATTTGAAAAAGCAGTTCTTGCCCAAAGCAAGAAACTACGCCCGATAACCCCGATACAGATAAATTGGGCATTCCGTAATTGCGTGGAGCATTATGCACACCGCTTGCCGAAAGGTCGTACCACTTGTATGGATTGCGGTCATAGTTGGGTAATGACGGAGCAGACCGAGCATTGTACGTGTCCCGAATGTGGAGCAAGTTTGAAAGTCTGCCTCACCTATCAGCGCAAGGTAAGACAAAAGCAGTATTTCACAACCCTTACCACAAGCGGAGAATACCAAGTGCTACGAATGTTCTTGCTTGTCGTGGGTATGGAGAAAGGGGTTAATGCCAAGTCCTATGCCCTTGAAATCGGGCAGTATTGGTGGAATGAACAAGGGCGTAAGGCTGTTGTTGCCATTCCACGCACATTGGGATGCTACATCGACACGTTCTCATTCGCTTCTCCTTTTGCTATCCGCAATGACAATGAAGCGTACCGCCATATCTCATATTCCCCGATATATCCAAGATATAAGGTGTTGCCGACGCTCCGCAGAAACGGCTTTAACGGCAATTTCCACGACATTGTACCCACCAAACTAATACCGGCATTATTGTCGGACAGCCGTGCGGAAACGCTGTTGAAGGCAGGGCAATATCCCATGTTGCGCTACTATCTGTACCACTCTTTCAATATTGGAGAGTATTGGGCTTCAATCAAGATATGTATCCGCAACGGCTATACTATTGAGGACGGCTCAATGTGGCGTGACACCATAGACCTCCTGCGTCATTTCGGCAAGGACACAAACAGCCCGAAATACGTTTGCCCTGCCGACCTCAAAGTTGAACACGACAAGTTGGTGGCAAAGCGCAACCTGCAAAGGAAACATGAGCGGACTGAACAGCAACGCAGGAAAGCGATTGAGGACGAGAAACAATATCTGAAAGCTAAGGGCATATTCTTCGGACTTGCCTTTACCGACAGCCTTATTTGCGTCAAAGTCATAGAGAGCGTGGAAGAAATGGCAGAGGAAGGAAGGACGATGCACCATTGTGTGGGCGGTTACCACAAACGAAAAGACTCCCTTATCCTATCCGCCACCATTGACGGAAAACGAATTGAAACGATAGAGGTGTCACTAAAAACTTTTGAGGTGGTGCAGTGTCGTGGCGTATGCAACGAGAACTCCGAATACCACGACCGCATCATCGCCCTTGTGAACAAGAACGCCAACCTTATCCGCCAGCGGATGAAAGCGGCATAATATCGACATCTAACAACTAACATTATGGAAGTAAGATTTGAAAGCATGGTTTTCCTATGGGATGATAAAATCCCCACGATGTTCCTTGAATTTATGAACCTCCTCACTCTTTGTCAGAGTGAGGAGCAATTAAGGGCGAGCGTCAAGGACTTTGCCGAGAAACACGAACTTGACAAGTTCTTCCTTTACGGCTTCGGCTCTCATCATTTCTACCTGCACCAACGCTACACGAGCGACCCCGAAATGGTGATGCAACACAGAGTGCTGTCTGTACATTTCTAATCATCTAAATAACAACGACTATGGCAACAAAATGACAATTAACGGAGTAAGCACCTGCCAATCGGCAGGAACGGAGAACTACGAGAAATTCCAAACGGGTATCGACAGACGCAAACGCACCCTTGTGCAATACGACTACCGCCACACGGACGGGGAACTTTTCTCTTGTGTCAAACCCACATTAGACGAATGTCGAGCCGCACGGGACAAGTGGCTAACGGCAAAGGAAAGGAAGGAGGAGAAGCGATGAACGAAGCAGGCTACCAAACGCTGATAGTCAAATTCAGCGAACCCATTACGGCATTGGACGGCATCTTTGACGATGCCGAAGCGTGGGGAGTTGATACCCTAAAGGGGTGGATAGACAGCTATGAAAGCAGCCGTTTCACTGCCATTGACAGCCATACGGCAGTCATCACGAGCGAGTATAGCATGGAATGTCTGAAAGAGTGGCTGGAAAAATGCACACCCATAACCGAGAAAACAGAATTTTGAACATTGGGGCGGTGTCCGCACCGCCCGAACCATAAACCTAAAAGACAACGGATATGATAGCAAAGACAATTTTAGAGCAGATTGGCGGCAGACGCTTTGCCGCCATGACGGGAAGCAAAGACTTCACAGACATGGGCAACGGCTTGCGCATGAGCCTTGCGAGGAACAAGACCAGTGCCAACCGCCTTGACATCATCTATGACGGAGGGGCAGACCTATACAATATGCGTTTCTACCGCAAGACGTTCAGCAAAAAGACATTCGAGAGCAGGACGAAGGACATTGAAACGCACGAGGGGATATATTGCGATATGCTGGAGGAAATGTTCACGATGGTAACGGGACTTTACACCCGCTTTTGAGGGGTGGGCGGCAAAAGCCGCCTACTTTCTTTCATGAGCATGATGGCGGATAAGAAAGTAGGCAAAGAAACCTTTGTACCAATCTACGATAGTATTCACAAAAACAAGTTTTAATCATGGAAACAATCAGACAGAACGGAAAAACCATCTTGTACAGCAACGACGGCATAAGCATAAAGATGGTTTTCAAGAACCTTACGGGCAGGAATTTTCAAGGTCAGGAATATACAGACTATATCCGGCATATCGCAATCGGCAGCATGGGATTTTCACCCGGTATCATAGAGCATTGCAGGGACGGTGAGGTTGCAGGCAAAGGGACAATCCCGAATGTATGAAAACTGAAACTCCGATGAAGTTGGCGGCTTCATCGGAGTTTCTTTCGTCAGACACTTATTCTTTATGGTACATACAGCAGCGCAAACTCAGCCTTCCTTCGTTTGAGCAGCATGGCGTGGCGTTTCCCCTTATAGTTACAGAAAGCGATATACTCCCGGTAGATGTTCCTGTCACCCGCCTCCAGCTTTCGGATTAGCGTGCTTTTGGGTATCTTCCCACTCCCCAAAAGACGGTACGGACCGACATTGTAGGCGAGCGTGGCAAGCAGAAGCGAATCCTTCCCGAACTGCTGGAACATCGCGCAGAACTTCCGCAGGTCTTTTCGCAGAAGCGCGTCCGCCTGCCGCTTCGTCATGGTGCGTGCCGAATACCTTTCCCCCGGCTGCAACCGATGTCCATATCCTACATACGGGTGATGTTTTTCCGAATGCCAGCCCTCAAAATACTTCGTGCATCGCACCGCCCTCTCAAATGGTGGCAGCCGGTAGATAGCCGCCTGCCCGTCCGTTCCCTCATGGCGTCTGTTCCGTGCGGACACGGAACAGACCGCCAGAAGCGAACAGAGGATAGCCATGAATACACGCATCATCGTGTAAAGGGCTTGAAGTTCCCGATGGGGACAACAGTGATAACCCCGTCATCCTTCACGTTTCGGTTGTTGAAGTCAAATTCCAACTCATAGGAGTTGCCGAAATTGTCCTCCACTACCACGATGAAGTTGTGCGCCTCGTCACCTTGCGCCGTGTAGTACAGCCGGAACTTCTCGTTTTCGAGCAGGTAGCGGTCATTGGGCAGGAAAGTGATGCCGTTGTCCATTTTCAGTGTGCCCTCACCCTCGAACTGGAAATACCGGATGGTATAGAGGGTATTGGCGAAATCGCCCGTTTTCTTCAGCTCACAGCGGATTTCCACCGTCTGCCCCTTTGTGACCTTGTTCGGCACGGGCATGGTTTCCACCGTGAAGGGATAGGATTGCTGGATGTCCATATCGTCGTCGCACGATACGAATGTGAATGACACTGCGGCGAACAGGCAGAGTGCCAACGCCTTGAAGATTGATGTTCTCTTGTTCTTGTTGTTCAGTATGTTCATTATTCTTTGATTTTTAGATTGTTGTTCTTTTGTTGTTTTCTTGATACTTGTTGCAGGTACTCGTTCAAGTCCTTGCAGCCTTGATAGATGCCGGAACGGTCTGTCACCTTTCCTCCGTAGCGTGTCCGCAGGGCTTCCATTGCCCTGCGTCCGGCTTCGTCTCGGTCGAGGTAACAGTCGATGCGCTCGTACCCGTCCAGATGTTTCAAAGCCTTTTCCACGTTGGCGACGGAGTTCAGCACAAGGCAGTCACCCGTTGCCAAACCGAGCGTGACGGCGGACAGGAAGTCCATAAAGCCCTCGAACACGCTGCACACGTCCGCCGGGATGTCCCCCGCCTTGACCAGCGACACGTCCTTTGGTGGTACGCAACCCTTGAAACGGCGGCTTCGGGTTTCATAGCCGCCCGACACGTTCGGAAAGCCGACGGCAAAGTACCGCTTACCACGCACGCCGTAGTTCAGGCGGCAGCAGTGGCGGGATGCAACGGCATAAGGGATGCCTCTTTCCTTCAAATACTCCGTCAGCGGAGAGCGGAGCAGCGGGACGGCTTCCACTCCCTCAAAGGCAGGTTCGGACGGTTCCGGCAGGTACAACGGCTTTTCTGCTGCGGCAAGCGGCATACGGGCGGTTTCCGCTATGAATCTCGCCTGCGCCATGAAATCCCCGCTTCGGGTAAACTCCCCGACAAGCGTGAAGATGTCGCCGCCCTTGCCCAAGCCGAAGTCGTACCAGAGCTGTTTCGCCACGTTCACACGGAAGGAGGGCGTGCGTTCACTGCGGTATGGCGCACGATACCACAGCTCGTTTCCGCTCCTTCGGACAGGCTCATGTCCCAGCCGTGCGAGAAAGTCCGCAATGGGTATCTGCCTCATATTCTCAATGTCCGTCCGTTCCATGCGACGTGTCAGTTGATGATTATCTTGACGCCCGCCCCGAACTGCGTATGGAACTTCCGTGTGTCGCCACCCCACAGCAGGCGCTCCCGGAGGTTGGCGAGCAGGGCGATACGGTCAGCCACGTAAAACTCCACATCGAGCGTCAGCGCACCGCCGTAGATGAAGGCGTCCCGGTCATGGAGCGTGGAGCCGTCATGCAGCACTTTCTCGCCCCAATTCACCGACTCATATCCGGCGAGAGCCGAAGCCCCCGCATAGACGAACACTATTTTACGGGCGTCGGAGAGTATCTTGAAATAATAACCGCCCTCCGCCGTGAACTGCGCCACAGGTATGGCGGTATCCTTGTACGGGTTGTTCTTCAAGAGGTATTCGCCACCGAACACCCACTTGTTACCGTTCTTCGTGTAGGTGGAGAGAGCCGCCCCGAAACTGTAACCGCCATTGTTGCCACTTAAACGCATACCGTCCACAAGGTTAGCTCTCAATTCGATGCCCTGCATCTTCGGCAGGCATCGCTGGGCGTGCGCCTGCCCCGTGAACAGGGCAAGCGACACGATGATTATTGCGATGTACTTTCTCATGGTCAGCGCACTTGAAGTTCGTTGATGGTATTGGCACGTACCAAGTCCTCGTTTTCAATCACGAAAGACTGGTGACGCCCCCCGTTCTTCTCGTTGAGTTCCACCACGAGGCATTTGTCGTCGGGAATGGTGAACTTCGCCATCGTGAATACCGTGCGCTCGCTCTTCTTGCCCGGCACGAGTGTGGCGTAATTCTGCGCACGGAGCGGCAGGATAATCTGCTCCTGCACGGCGGTACGCTTCGCCACCTTCTTGTCCACGATTTTCCATGTGATGTAGTCCACATCGAAAGGCACGTTGCTCTGGTTCTTTATCTCCGTGTGGAAATAGAGTAACCCATTATGCGTGTAGATACCTTTCAGCAGGTACTGGATGCCGAATCGCTTGCAGCCGATGTGCTTCACCTCACGCTTGTTCTGCTTGTGGATGGACTTCATGATAAGGCGCACCAGCATCGGGCTTTCGCTGCCCAGTTCCTTCAGGTAGATTTCCTGCGCGTTGTTCGGGCGGTTCACCTTCTCGCCGTCATGGATGAAGTCGCACATCTCCACGTTGAGAAGCAGCGGTTCGGAGGCGTACTTCACGTTAAAAGTATAGAAACTCCCGTCCTCCGTGATTACCGACATATTGGTTTCGTTCGGGAAGTTACGCACGGTAGCTTTCACGCGGATGACGTTCTCCGCTCCGTCGGCTTTACCCGCAATCAGGTCGGGCGAGCCTAAATCGACGTAGCGCACCTCCGAGGGGAAAATGACGTGGACGGTCTTGTCGTAGGTCACTTCCAATCCGTGCGGGGGAACCATGCGGTCGAAGGTCAGCTTCTTTGTCAGCCCGTGATACAGATCGCCGTCCGCCTCCTTCTGCGGATAGACCTCCTTTGTCAAGGTCGGTTGTTGGCTTTGCCTTCCTCCTCCTTGCGAGGCATAGTCAAGCGAGCTTGTCTCTGCTCTCGCTTCGTTCGTCGGTTCACTTCCGTTGTTCTCTCCAACGGTTACGTTCTCCTGCGCGTTGGCAGTTATGATGCCCATAGCGAGGGCAAACATGATGATTACTTTTTTCATTCTACTTTGGATTTTAGTGGTAAATAAAAATTTGGTTGTTGTTTTTTTAGTCGTTGATTGTTATTGTTTTCAATCTCTGTCCTGATATAGCATGACCTTGTATCCGGATTTCAGATGCACCTTGACGGTACGCATCTTCTTGGCGATATACTGGCTCGTGCCTTGTATCAGCCCCTTGCCCAAGTCGGAGGCGAGCTGCGCCCCTGCGTTGGTGGAGATATTAATGCTGCTGCCCAGCGAGCCGCCCATGTTGGCGGCAACCTCCCTGACGGCGTTCATCTCCATCGAGTTTGGAATGAAGATGCCGGGCTGTCCGTCCGTGTCATACACCGCCAGTTCTACCGGGATAATCGTACCTGCGTACTCCAGCGAAGTAATTTCAATATCGAGTCGTTCGCCCTGAATCTTTGCCGTGCCTACCACCACTGCATTGCGGGGTATGATTTTGTCCGCCACTGCCATCGGCTCCAGCAGCCGTAATCTTACCGCCTGCCCGTCAGTCACACTCTGCGCCCCATAGACACACGCCGATATGGTGTTCCTGTCCGATACAGTCGTGACACCCACCGCCGTATTGAAACTGCGGTTGCGCTCCTGCGAGAAGGAGGCGACAAACTCAGCGTTGCTCATCGGCTGTGAGAGCGAAGATACCACCTGATGCGTTACCTGCCTGACAGGTGCAGCCGTGTTCTTTCCGGCTTTCTGCACGGGGTAAGGCTCTGCCGCCTGTCCGACAGGTGGCTGTGTGCCGTTCTGCCCGCCCATGTACTTCGCCGCCAGTTCATAGGACTTCTCCATGAGTGCCACTTGGTCATCCATAGCGGATGCCTTGCCTTTCTCGGTTTCCAGTTCCGATTCCAGCGAGGCGATACGCTCTAACAGTTCGTCCATTTCCGCGTTGTCGTTCTTCGGCTGCTCATAGAAGTTGCCGAGCGTGGTATTGAGGTCGCGGTAGGCAGCTGCGGAGGATTGGATGGTTTTCGGAGCGGATGATTTTGCTGTTGCATCTTCCGCATTTCCGGGATTAGCAAGGTCGAAGTCCCTGCCGCCGTCCGTTTCCGCCACCTCGCGGTCGAACATATCGCCCAGTTCCTGCATGGCGCGGCTGCGGTTCTCCTGCCGTTCCTCCATTGCTCCCTGTTCGTAGGCTTTCGCCTTGTCGCCGATGATCTGGCGGTTCGCCTTGTCAGCGTCGGGCATTTCGATGTTGTAACCACCCGTTCCCGGTTGCTGCTCCTTGTCGGAAGACGGGGCGAATATCAGCCACATAGCACCGATGAATACCAGCACTATAGCGGGCAGCACTATCATTTTCTGACGTTTCAGCCTTTGGGCTTCGGTCAGCGGCTTGCGCTCCTTCTTCGGTTTCCCGTTGTCGGGAGCCGCCTTGTTCTCGTTTTTAGGTTCATTCTTCGTCTGTTCCATATAAATAAGGTATTACATTATGATTGTTGTCCGGCTTTATGGACAGTTCCACCTGTCCGGCATGGTCTGTTACCATCCGGCTGCCGTCATTCCTGCCGATTTCATAGACGGCTTTGCCGAAGGTGTAGAGGGCAAGCACCGCAAAGGCGGCGAGCATCGCCAGCACGATGCGCCTGCGTGTCTTCGGGGGCAAACCGTCCAGATAGCCTTTGAGCCTTGCCACCAGCATTTTCTTTTTGTCGTGGAGCTTCCAGTACGCACGCCAAAATGATTTTTTGATTTTCTTCATGTCCGTTTACCTTTTGATGGTTTGTAAATCCTTGTTCTCGATGATGGTGAATCCCTCGATGGTGAAACCGTTGGGATTGTCGTCCGAACGGGACGAGTTCAAGAGGCGGCACGTAGTCACGAGGCTGCGCTCGGTGACGTTGCTCTGCCGGATGATCTTCTGCGTGGCGTAGGTCACGGCACGGTAGGGATAGCCGTTGAAATCGCACACCACGCTGTCCACCTTCAACACCTGATTGATGTTCCCGGCGATGATGCGGTTGTAGTACCCCTTCTCGGCAAAGTCCGAATAGTAGTTGTACACGCTTTTGTCCGCTAATAGCAGGGCGCGTTTCACGTTATGCTCTATCGCGCTCTTTTCGGGTGAGAGCGTGAAGAACAGCTCGTGGAAACGGCGCACGTGTTCCCTCGCTTCTGCCGGACGGTTCTGCGACAAGTCTTGCGAGAGAGCCAGCATCAGCGACTTGCCGTTGTCCAGCACGTAAATCTTTTCCCGTTGCCGCTCCGCGAAGCGGTAGGAACTCCACACGCTCCATACCGTTATTACGGCACACAACGAGAGGAAGACGATACCGAACAGGCGTATCTGCCTGAACGATGATTCGATGTTTTTAAGTGACTTAAATTCCATTGTTGTTTATTCGTTTTTAATTGTCAGTTGATTATTTCAGCAGCTTCCCGACACGTCCGACCACGTTTCCTGCGGCTGCGCCCGCCACGCTGCCCGCCATACTTCCGGCTCGTCCTGCCGTCTGGTTCACGTTGCGACCGTAGCTTCCCATGCCTCCGGCTTGGATAATCCAGCCTGCTACCGTGGGGATGGTGAAGTAACCAATGATGCCGATTATCATGAAGACGATGTACACCCCGTCGCTCGAATCCAGCGAGAAGTTCGGGTCAGCCTGCATCCGTTCGATGTCGCTTTGCAGCATCAGCACTTGTATCTTCGCCAGTATGGTGCTGAACATATCCGACACGGGCAGCCACAGATAGACCTGTATGTAGCGGCATATCCACTGTGTAAGCGTGCTTTGGAAGCCGTCCCACACCGATATGGCGAAGGCTATCGGACCGAGTATCGCCAGCACCACGAGGAAGAACGTGCGGATGGTGTCTATCACGAGGGCGGCGGCTTGGAACATCAGTTCCAGTATCTCGCGGAAGAAGTCGCGGATGCCCTTCTTCATGTTGTACATCCCGCGCTCGATGTACATCCCCGCCATCGTCACCATGTCGCCGGGCGACCAGCCCAGTTCTTCCAGTTGTTTGTCAAACTCCTCATTTGACACGAGGTAGGCGGTTTCGGGATTGCGCATCATCGCTTCGTACTCCAGTTTGTCCTTCTGCTCACGGTATCGGTTCATGTCCAGCGTTTCCGCCTCCAGCATCTTTGCCGTACCCTGCACGACGGGCGACATGATGCTGTTTATCGTACCCAGTACCACCGTCGGAAAGAACATGATGCACAGACCGATAGCGAACGGGCGGAGCATAGGGAACACGTCTATCGGTTCGGCTCTCGCCAGCGACTGCCATACCCGGTAGGCCACATAAAAGAGTGCGCCCAGCCCGGCGATGCCTTTCGCCACGCCCGCCATGTCCCCGCATAGCGGCATCATCTGTTCGTAGAGCGAGCGCAGAATTTGGTGAAGGTTGTCGAAATTCATAGGCTACCAATATCTTTCGTTCATGTTCCCGTACAGCCCCATGATGCGGTCAAGGTCGTTTTTCTTCTTCGCACGCAGGTAACTCACGCTAATGTTCTTGTTGGTGTAGTAGCTCACGAGGTTGCGGTAACGCTTCATTTTGGAGTAGCAGCGTTCCACCACGTCCATGCGCTCCTTGTCCGTCATGGAGAGCGTGGTGATATTCACCACATTCTTCAGTTCCGTCAGCACATCGTTGGATTCCTCCAATAACTTGGTGTAGCCAAAGGCGATGGCTCCCAGTTCCTCCACCGTGAAGTTGTCGTCACGCATCATCTTCTGGAAACTGGTCACATAGGTGTCGGTGATGTCACCCACCATCAGAATGGTCTGCTGCACCTTCCGGGCGTCCTTTACCAGATTGTTCACGGATTTGAGTGGTAGGCTAAGCATCCAACGCCCTGCCGTATTACTACGGTGGGTTTTCGGAAGCTCGCCCCCAAACCGGACGTACACGTCTCCGCGTATCCGGCTTTCTACTAATAATATCAATCTATTCATTGTTACTGAGTTTTTTGTAACACTTACCACATATGGCAATAGTCTTTCGTTTGCGAGCCATCATTTGTTTTTCGCAGGTAGTTTTCCCTTGAAGATTTTTTAATTTTCTCACATGGTGCATCACTAACTTATCGACTGCTCCACATAATTCACATTTTTCCGCTTTCAGCCTATCTATAAGACTTGTGTTTGTAGGATGATATGTGAATTTGGGCAAGTTGTCTAAATCCTTAATGTTCATTGGATTTTTCTTTTTGAACCCACCATGATAAAAGGTCAAGTCTTTGGCAGTACCGTTCTTTAAATAGTATCTAACTGAAAAAAGTCCATTCTTGGTGTACTTTTTTCGGATTTGCGACATCGTTGTCCGATATTTCTGCGCAAATGTTTTGTACATACTATATTTCATGATATACCCAAGTTTTGACAGACTACTACAATTATTAGCCAAACAATAGTAATTGTAAATGCCCTTTATTTCCTTGTTGTACCTGTCAAGTATCTCAAAGTCATTGTTGTTTGAAAGTTTGGGACGGGATTTTGCTTTCCAATACTCCTTGCCGTTGTGTATCTTTATTTCTAAAACACGATATTCGAGCAACTTTTTCTTAAACGTATCCTTTCCAAGTGCCAATTGTATCCTCTTATTGAAGACACGTCTTAGTACTCCGTATTTGCTTCTTTTGGTGTCATTGGATTTCCTTACAAAAATCTCATATCCGAGAAATTTTGCAGCGTTTTCAGCATGGGTGATAAGTGTTTTCTCATCAGACAGTGTAAGAGCTAACTTTTCATAGAGGAAGTTCTTTATGTCCTCTTTGATGATGATAGCATCTTGTTTACTGCCAATAATTCCAATTAGAAAATCATCCGCATATCTCACATATTTGAGTTTTCTGTAGTTCATATCCATTTCGTCACCATCAGAATACTGCAAACCTTCTTTTTGATAAGCCTTATATTGTCTTATCAATTCTGACCTTTCACTTTTGTCTTTTACCACTTTCAACTTTTTCAGAATACGGTGTCGTTTGCCTTCAAGTGATACTACCTGTTTAGTTCTTTTCCGTTCTTTCCCCTTATCAAATTTTCCAGTGTATTCCTTCATGAATTTATCCAACTTATCAAGGTATATGTTTGCCAAGATAGGGCTGACAATTCCGCCTTGCGGTGTTCCGCTGTAGGAGTTATGAAAGTTCCAGTCTTCGATATATCCTGCATTCAGAAATTTTCTAATCAAGCGAATAAATCTTTCGTCAGCGATACGTTCTTTCAGAATACCTATCAGTATCTCATGATTGATATTGTCGAAAAATCCCTTAATATCACCTTCTACGAACCATTTCACGCCCGAAAATGTCTTCTGAATATCAGACAAGGCAGTGTGGCAGCTTCTTAGAGGTCGGAAGCCATGTGACGTTTTTTCAAACTGTCTTTCATAGATGGCTTCCAATATCATTCTGACCACTTCCTGCAATAATTTATCATTAAAAGCTGGTACACCTAATGGACGCATTTTCCCATTTTTCTTTGGGATATACATCCGTTTTGAGGGTTGGGGCTGATAACTCTCATCTTTCAACGATGTTATCAGTTGTTCAATTCGGTTCAGGCTCATTTGGTCAATGGTTTTCCCATCTGCACCTGCTGTCATATTGCCCGGTTTCGCATATATGCGTTGGTAGGCAACGTAATACATTTCCTCATTGAAAAAGATACGGTACAAGCGTTCAAACTTGTAATTCAAATTTTCACTGTGTTCCGTTAGACTGTTTAATACATACTCTGGACTTCTCATAATGTCTCTCACATTTTCCGTTATTTGCATTAAAATTATTAGCTGCTTCCCTTCGCCATGTACAGGGCTTTCCCCTGCTCAGACTACTACGGAAGCTCCGTTGCCTTGTCGGATTTTCATAGGTCTGTACCTAATAGCCTTGCGGCGTTCCGATTTAGGCAATCCCCGTTTACGATATAATAACATGGCTATGATAGATTGTCGGATATGACTTCCGCCCGTTACCGCTTACTGCGGTTGTGCCGTAATTTGTTCCTGCCTCTACTACACGACGCTCGCAACAGAGGTATTACGGTATAGCGAGTTAAGTTATCTTTCACTATAAAACATACTGGGTTCACTTGGACTATCATTCAATCAGTTTGGATTTTATCCTCGTATCTATCTGTTTCATCTCACCATTCAGTTGCAATTTGATAACTAATTGACTTATGGCTTTCCAGCGTGCTATACTCCCTGCCGTCCTTTCGTGGGCAGATAAGCTGGTGATGATAGGTAAATATTGGAACACTTACCTAATAGCTTGCCAATGCTACATTTATTATATCGCCTATACGGGCGCACCGTCGTAATACTTCTTGCCCTGTTCGTAAATCTTCACGGTCTCTTGAAAATTTTTTATCATATTCTGGGCGGTCGTGGAAGTGTGTACCACGTTCTTCGAGGTGTTCACGATGCTCTGCGCGATGTTGGACGGGTCTATCACCGCCCACTGTGCGCTTGCCCTGCCGACTGCAAACAGGCACAGGCAGATAATAAGTGTTATTCTTGTTCTCATGTTACTTTGGATTTTAGTGGATTTCATTATTTATTGCTCGCCTATCGGATGGTCCGGTTTCGGGTTCACACGCACGTAGTCCCCGTTCGGCGAGAAGGTCAGGATGTCCGTCGCCTCGTTGTAGGACACGTCGATGCGGAATCCGGTGTTCATGAACAGATTGCCGTTCTCCTCCTGCAAGAGATAGGTTTCCGGCTTCAGCTTGCGGCGGATGCCGCTCCGCTTGAATACCGTCACCTTATAGGCTTCGCCCTCCTTGTAGATAAGCACGTCGGGCTTGCCCTCCACACTCTCCCAGTTTCCGCAAAGCAGGTCGCGTCGGTTGTCCGTTATGTCGCAGGATTGCAGCACCATGACCGCCAGCCCGATTAAACACTTGCTGACTTGCAGCATTTTCGTTCTTGATATACTCATACGCATTTTCTTTTTTAGTTGATGAATCTGTTTCTATTTATTCCTTTTTTCTCCGCCTTTCGGCAAGCTGCCGGATGACGGCTTCAATGTCGCCGCCCAACTGTTCCGCCAGACGGTAAACCTCTACTTTTTCCGTTTCTTCGGTGGTGTACGCCAGATACTCTTCAGCACTAACTTCGGTGGCATAGACTGCCGACTGCGTGCCGCCCAGTCCTATCCACACTTCCTTGTAGAGCCTTGACGGGTTGTTCGCCATGTTGATGGAGAGTATCTGCGACTTCTCTTTCTCCGTCAGACCCAACAGGGACTGTATGGCATCAAACTTGTTCATGTACTTCCGCTGGTCAAGGAGTATCTTGCAGTCGGAGTTGTTGATGATGCTCTCCTTGACGACGGGCGAGGAAATGATGTCGTCCACCTCCTGCGTCACCACGATTGCCTCCCCGTAATACTTGCGCACGGTCTTGTACATATAGCGCAGGTACTCAGCCATGTTCGCCGAAGATAGAGCCTTCCAAGCCTCTTCCACTATCAACTGTTTCCTTACGCCTTTCAATCGGCGCATCTTGTTGATGAAGGCTTCCATGATGATGATGGTCACCACAGGGAAAAGCTCGCGATTTTCCTTTATACTGTCAATCTCGAAGACGATGAACCGCTTGCCGAGCAGGTCGATGTTCTCCGTGGAGTTGAGCAGGAAGTCGTAGCGTCCGTCCCGGTAATACTGCCGCATGGTGGTGAGCATATTGTCGATGTTGAAGTCGGACTTCTCCACCTTTATCTCACGTTCCGCCAGTTCGCGGCGGTAGTCGTCGCGCATATACTCGTAGAAGGTGTTGAACGAGGGGACGATGCTCCGGTCAGCCCTGATACGCTCGATATAGGCGTTCACCGCACTGCCCAGTTCGCCGCTCTCCGTCTTCGTCACTTTGTCGTCCTCCGACTTCCAGAGCGTCAGCAGCAATGTCTTGATGCTGTCCTTTTTCTCCACGTCGAACACGTAATCATCGGTGTAGAACGGGTTGAACGAAATCGGTTTCTCCTCCGTGTAGGTGAAGTACACGCCGTCCGCCCCGTTTGTCTTGCACCGGATCATCTCGCACAAGCCCTGATAGGAGTTTCCCGTGTCCACCAGCACCACGTGCGTACCCTGCTCGTAGTATTGCCTCACGAGGTGGTTCATAAAAAAGGATTTGCCGCTGCCCGAAGGACCCAACACGAACTTGTTGCGGTTGGTCGTGATACCCCGCTTCATCGGCAGGTCGCTGATGTCGAGGTGCAACGGTTTTCCCGTAAGCCTGTCCACCATCTTGATGCCGAAGGGCGAGAGCGAACTGCGGTAGTTGGTTTCCTCCGTGAAGAGGCACACCGCCTGCTCGATGAATGTATGGAAACTCTCTTCCGCCGGGAAGTCCGCCGCGTTGCCGGGCATCGCCGCCCAGTAGAGCGTCGGGCAGTCGATGGTATTGTGGTGCGGCACGCACTCCATGCTTGCCAGCTGGCTGCCCACATCGTTCTTGATATGCTTCAGTTCCTCCGCGTCATCGCTCCACGCCATGACGTTGAAGTGCGCCCGTACCGAGGTCAGCCCGTAGGAATGGGCTTCGTTCAGGTACTGGTCTATCCACTCGCGGTTGATGCTGTTGCTCCGGCTGTATCGGGATAGCGACTGCATATTCCTTGCGGACTTCTCGAACTTCTGCAAATTTTCCTCGCTGTTGTCGATAATCACATACTGGTTATAGATGTGGTTGCAGGAAAGCAGCAGCCCCACGGGGGAGGCGAAGGAGAGGCGACAGTCCGAGCGGTCGGTGGAGAGTTTCTCGTAGCGGATGTCGGTAGCCACCTTTCCTGGCATATCCTCCGCGTCGGAGAGGGTGTGCAGGCACAGGCGGTTGTCACCGATACGCATTTCTTTTGCCGAGAGGTCGATGTCCTGCAAGGTCGTGTCGCCTTCGGGCATGAGCGAGAAGTAACGCTCTATCAGCCCGGCGGACTTCTCCGTCCCGACAATCTCGTCGGTGGAGAGGCGGCGCAGCCTCACAAAGCCGCTGTCGTTCATGATGCGCTCGAACTGTTCGGCGGCCTCCATGAACTTCCCGGCGGTTTCCTTGTCCAGCTCCTTCGGGATGATATGTCCCCGGCACAGCGTACTGAAGTTGCTCTGCATACGGTTACGTTCTTTCGTCGTCTTGGTCAAGTAGAGATAGCAGGAGTGTTTCAGGTACGGACGCTCGTTGAAGTGGCGTTCAAAGGAACGGCTCAAGAAACTCATGTCGTCCTTCTGTAACTCCGGCATATATTTCTCCTTGATGAACCAATCCTGCTTATGCACGACGCAGAAGTACGGCAGCACCTTGATAGCCTTGCACCAGCAGCCGTGTATCGCCTCGTACTCTGCGCCCGTCACGGTGTAAAGCTCCGGCAGTTCCACCTCAAAAGCCACCGTGATGTCGGCGTCTTTGGAGATGATGCAGCCATGCTCCACCGCCAGCAGGGGGAACTTGTTTTCCAGTGTTGTCATTTTGGATGTATTTCTCATGTCGTTTCTTCCTTTCGTTGCCGTTTGAGTAATCGGGTGATCCGCCGTCGGTTGATAAGGTATCGGGGATGGCTCCTTGCCGCTCCCAATTTCATCAGCCCGTGTTCGCCGTACCGGGCGTTCAGCGCGAAGGTCTGCCATACGAGGACGGAAGACGATGCCGCGCCGAAGCCGATACATATCCACTGGTCGATGCCGACCATATAGAGGATGACGAACAGGACGAAGAGAGCCAGCAGACCTCCGCAGAAGATGAAGAGGTACTGAGCCTTCAAACCCTTGAACTCGACCGGACGGCCGATACCCTTGTTTATCGGGTATTCAGCCATACATTGTTTATTAAAGGAAGAATGAGCGCAGGATAGTGGCGGCGACAATCAAGAAGATACAAGCCCCGAACCACGAGGCGGCGGTCTTCGAGGTGTCCGGGTCTCCGGACGAGAATTTTCCGTACACTTTCACGCCACCGATAAGCCCGACTACCGCGCCGATGGCGTAGATTAATTTCGTGCCGGGGTCGAAATACGAACTCACCATAGAGGTGGCTTCGTTGATGCCAGCCAGACCGTTTCCCTGTGCGAAAGCGGAGGCGGTTGCGGCAATCATAAGTGCCGCAGCGATGATTAACTTTTGTCTGATGTTCTTGTTCATAAACTGTTCTTTTTTGTGCCGTCCAAAGGGTGGATAGTCCTTTTTCGGGCGGTTGATACTTGATTACTTTACTTTGGTTTTAGTGGTTGCCCGTTTGTTTCTACGGACTTGGGGCTGTCCGTTGCGGGTTGGCTGTACCTTGTACCGCCGTGCGCGTGGGTGTCGTCATTTTACGTTTTCATTTCCATTCTTTTTTAGTTGTTATACATAGTTTCGGAAGTCGAACTCCTCGATGTTGTCGGGAATCACGAACACCTTTTCCTTTTGTTGTGTCACGGTCATGTTCACCGTGTCCACGAAAACTGCCATCGCCTTTGCAATCCTCTCGCTCATTGCTTCATCGGTCAGGCGTTCCGTTATTCTTGTGAAAAGCTCTGTCCCGTCCAGTTCCGTCATGACCTTTCCGGCGTGTCGCATTTCCTCATCGGATGGTGATTCCTTCCGTATGGTGTGTACTGCCATGTCAATATCCTCGAAGCTACTTCCCGAAGCCTGCTTTTTGTCTGGTTCTTCATCCTCCGGTTCATCTTCTCCGTACTCCAGTTCCGAGGGCGGGATGCTCGTGAAGGTTTCATCGAGTTTGTCCTCCGGTACTTGTGTCGGGCGTGAGACGGTTTCCGTGTTTCCGTCGTCAAAAGTAGCCTCTTCCTCCGACAGCTCAATGCCTTTTTCCGAAGTGGCGGCTTCTTGCGTCGGTATGGCAGCGGTTGTCCGGGTCGATGCCATCTTGAAACGGCTCTTGCCAATGATGTCCGAGGTGTCTGCGTGAGGTATTTCCTTATCCTTTCCTTGCTCTGCCACCGTACTGTCCAATGACCGCCACAGCCCGGCAATATGTCTGAAGAAACGGATGAGCTTCATGTCCATGATGCGGTCATAGAACAGCAGAAACAGAAACCACACGTTGCAAGCAACCGATACGATTAAAAACGCCTTTGTCATAATCTTACTTTTTGGGCGTTTTCAATCTGTTCCATGTACTGCTGCCCGTATTGTCGGAAATGGTCGCGGAGGATGTTATCCACAAACTTGCCGATGCTCAAACCGTTTCCCATCCGACTGGTAACGATAGCGACTTTCTCATGAATTTCTCGGCTGATGTATATACATTGCCGCGTTTTGATTTCCGATGCTTGCAGGAAAGTCGAGAGCGGTTTGTCTCTGCCTTTATCCTTGCGGAAGTCAACGTCGGTATTTTCATGCCCGTAGTCGGTTACACACTTTGCTGCACGGACAGCGGTTCTTTCACTCTTTCCTGTTTGCAGATACTCAGCCTGACGGTTCTTATTTGTTCTTTTCATACTTCTTTGTTGTTTTTGAGTGTTTATAAATTATAGGATTCCATGTGCCGTTTGAACGATTCGGCTATCTCGTCTTGGAACAGCGTGAAATGGTGTGTCAGCACGTTGTCAAGAAATGCCGCGATAGTCACTTCGTTGCCTCCGATTACATGAAGCATCTTCTGTATGCGGTCGTGGTACTCCTTGCGGATATAGACCTGCTTGCCGAGCCTTGCCGTGATATTGGAACCGCATATGAATACTGTGTCATAATCCAATTTTTCCGGCTTGCTGTTCCTGCGCCTGCGTTCCGGCTCCTCTTTGGAGTGCGAGGCGGGTGGAGAAACGGCTTCTTGTATCGCTTCTTTCGGAGGTGGGACAGGAGCGTTCCCGTCCGTGCTTCTCGCTTCCGGCGGAATGCTTGTATCGTCCAGTCGAAATGAGTTGATTACGGCTTCGCTGTCGATGTCCTCGATTCTTGTTTTCTTTGCCATGCCGTTCAGTTTTTGATGATGCCGAGAATCTCATCGACGAGTTTGTCGAGGTTGCTGCCGCGTACCAGTATTTTGTCCGCCGGAAACGCCGTGGAGCGGAATACCGCCTTGCGTTCTGCCGCCGTCTCCTTGCGGAAGCGCTTACTGTCCGGTAGATGTGTTTCCAGAATGGGCAGGGCGAACTCGGCACAGACCTTGTCGTATGCCTTGTAAAGTTCAGTCTTTTCGCGTCCGTCCACCATGTTCCACACGAGGTAAATCCCTTTGATGCCGGACTTGCCCGTGCTTATCATCTGTTCGTTGATGACAGTGGCGAACTTGATGGAACTCTCCATCACCACACGGTCGGCGATGATGGGCGTGAAGATATAGTCCATTTGGGAAATGGTCTGCACCACATCGGCATTGTTGATTGTTCCCGGCAGGTCGAAGAACACGAAATCGAGGTCGGGCTGCGCTGCCACCAGATTTTCGGCGGTCTTTACCGCATCTTCCGCACGGCTGCATCTGATGGTGTACGGGTTCTTCTTCAGTCGTTTGAGCTGCTCATACGCCAGCACCTTGTAATGCCCGTCCTCCATGACGGCTTTCATGTCACGCTTGCGCATGTCATGGATACTGTACTGCGGGAAATCGCAGTCCACCACGGCTACGTTGTAGCCTTTCACATAGTGCAGATAGCTTGCTACAAGCACTGTCAGGGTTGTCTTACCCGCTCCACCTTTCTGCGTGGAGATTGCCACATAAGTTGCTTCTTTCATTTTTTTGATAATTTATTTGGTTATACATCTGTCCGGTGGCGGTAGCGTATTGTCATTAGTACGTACGCACGCACTCCCATTCATTTATTTATTCACTCCTTAATCCGGCTGTGCCTGCGGGTATTCATCGGTTTGTCCAACCGTCCATGCTTTTATCCGTCCGCACGGACGTGTGCTTGGAAAACTATCTGAATACATACACCTGTTTTCAACCGTTTGGATTGATGCCCGGATTGCTGTCCGAACATCCGGCGGAAGGAGTGTATTTTCAGTCCCACATCCGAATCACACTGCAAATAAACAAGGATATTTTGGAACTTGTATCACTTCTCCGGCAAGTGGCAGCACGTTGCGCCGGTTGGCACTGATTGTCCGGGTCAAGCCTCTGTCGGACATCGCCTTAAGGGCGTAACTTTGCACCCGAACGGCAGGGTACGCCGCAGGTAGCGCAGCCCGGAGTTTGAAAGGAATCATCCCCAATCCGTCCCCGACGGATTTTTATGTTCACCTGAACATAGCAAGATGTCTTTTCAGCCGCTCAAAATATTTTGAGCAGCCACGAAAAGCACTTGCCCTTGCAGGGGGCGGGCTTTCCCTCCGAAGTCGGGAAGCCTTTCAGAACTGCGGTGCTGTAATCCGAAGCGGCGGCTTATGCCGTCAATCCGCTAAATCCAAAGTAATATGAAAGAGAAAAGGAAAAGCAAATCAGGGAGAAATCCCAAACTTGATCCGGCGGTGTACCGGTACACCGTCCGTTTCAACGAGGAGGAACACAACCGTTTCCTCGCCATGTTCGGAAAATCGGGTGTCTATGCACGGTCTGTTTTCCTCAAAGCGCACTTCTTCGGGCAACCGTTCAAGGTGCTGAAGGTGGACAAGACGTTGGTGGACTATTACACCAAACTGTCGGATTTTCATGCACAATTCCGTGCCGTGGGTACGAATTACAACCAAGTCGTGAAGGAACTGAGGCTGCATTTTTCAGAGAAAAAGGCGATGGCGTTGCTCTACAAATTAGAGCAACACACCGTCGAACTCGTGAAACTGAGCCGCCGGATTGTGGAACTTTCAAGGGAAATGGAGGCAAAATGGTCGCAAAAATCAGTGTAGGAAGTTCGTTGTACGGCGCGATTGCCTACAACGGGGAGAAGATTAACGAGGCGCAGGGGCGGCTTCTCACCACCAACCGCATCTACAATGACGGTTCGGGAACGGTGGACATAGGCAAGGCGATGGAGGGTTTTCTCACCTTCCTGCCACCGCAGATGAAGATCGAGAAGCCGGTGGTGCATATCTCTCTCAACCCGCACCCGGAGGATGTGCTGACCGATATTGAGTTGCAGAATATCGCCCGCGAGTATCTGGAAAAACTCGGTTTCGGAAACCAGCCTTATCTTGTATTCAAGCACGAGGACATCGACCGCCACCACCTGCACATCGTGACGGTCAACGTGGACGAGAACGGGAAAAGGCTCAACCGGGATTTTCTCTACCGCCGCAGCGACCGTATCCGCAGGGAACTGGAACAGAAGTACGGATTGCATCCGGCAGAACGTAAAAATCAGAGATTGGATAATCCGTTGCGCAAGGTGGCCGCATCGGCAGGTGATGTGAAGAAGCAGGTAGGCAACACCGTGAAGGCTCTGAATGGGCAGTACCGTTTCCAGACGATGGGCGAATACCGTGCGCTCCTTTCCTTATATAATATGACGGTGGAGGAAGCGAGGGGCAACGTGCGCGGACGGGAGTATCACGGGCTGGTCTATTCCGTCACGGACGACAAGGGTAACAAGGTGGGCAACCCGTTCAAATCCTCGCTTTTCGGGAAGTCCGCAGGCTATGAAGCCGTACAGAAGAAGTTTGTCCGTTCCAAATCGGAAATCAAGGATAGGAAACTGGCAGACATGACGAAACGCACCGTCCTTTCCGTGCTGCAAGGCACTTATGACAAGGACAAATTTGTATCCCAACTCAAAGAGAAGGGCATCGACACCGTACTGCGCTACACAGAGGAAGGGCGCATCTATGGGGCTACCTTCATCGACCACCGCACGGGATGCGTGCTGAACGGTTCGCGCATGGGTAAGGAGCTTTCGGCGAATGCCTTGCAGGAACACTTCACCCTGCCATACGCCGGACAACCGCCGATACCGCTATCCATCCCTGTGGATGCTGCGGACAAGGCACACGGGCAGACCGCCTACGACAGTGAAGATATATCGGGCGGTATGGGCTTGCTCACTCCCGAAGGTCCGGCGGTAGATGCCGAGGAAGAGGCTTTCATCCGGGCGATGAAGCGCAAAAAGAAGAAAAAACGCAAGGGCTTGGGTATGTAATCAGAGTATCAACAATTAAAAAATCAATGTATGTCACAACAAGAAGACGATTTGAGGGCATTGGCGAAAATCATGGATTTTCTGCGTGCCGTGAGTATCATTTTAGTGGTCATGAACGTGTACTGGTTCTGCTACGAAGCCATCCGGCTGTGGGGCGTGAACATCGGCGTGGTGGACAAAATCCTTCTGAACTTCGACCGCACGGCGGGGCTGTTCCATTCCATTCTCTACACGAAGCTGTTTTCCGTCCTTTTGCTTGCCTTGTCCTGTCTGGGTACGAAGGGTGTCAAGGGTGAGAAAATCACTTGGGGGAGAATCTGGACAGCATTTGCCGTCGGGTTCGTGCTGTTTTTCCTGAACTGGTGGTTGCTGCCCCTGCCGCTGCCGCTTGAAGCGGTGACGGGACTGTATGTCCTTACCATTGGAACGGGCTATGTCTGCCTGTTGATGGGTGGTCTGTGGATGAGCCGCCTGTTGAAACACAATTTGATGGAGGATGTTTTCAACAACGAGAACGAGAGTTTCATGCAGGAAACGAGGCTTATCGAAAGCGAGTATTCGGTCAATCTGCCGACACGTTTCTATTACAGGAAACGCTGGAACAACGGTTGGATCAATGTAGTTAATCCCTTCCGTGCGTCCATCGTGTTGGGTACGCCGGGCAGCGGCAAGTCCTATGCCGTGGTAAACAATTTTATCAAGCAACAGATTGAAAAGGGCTTTAGTCAATACATCTACGATTTCAAGTATCCCGACCTATCTACTATTGCCTACAACCATTTGCTGAACCACCCGGACGGCTACAAGGTAAAGCCGAAGTTCTATGTGATCAACTTCGACGACCCGCGACGCTCTCATCGGTGCAATCCCATTCACCCGGATTTTATGGAAGATATTACGGATGCCTATGAGAGTGCCTACACAATAATGCTCAACCTCAATAAAACGTGGGTGCAAAAGCAGGGCGACTTCTTCGTGGAGTCACCTATCATTCTGTTTGCCAGTATTATCTGGTATCTCAAAATCTATCAGAACGGGAAGTTTTGCACGTTTCCCCATGCTATCGAGTTTCTGAACCGCCGTTACGAGGATATATTTCCGATACTGACCTCTTATCCGGAGCTGGAGAACTACCTTTCGCCGTTCATGGATGCGTGGCTTGGAGGGGCTGCGGAGCAGCTCATGGGTCAGATAGCGTCGGCAAAAATCCCGCTTTCGAGGATGATTTCACCGCAGCTCTACTGGGTGATGTCAGACAGCGAGTTTACGCTGGACATCAACAATCCCGAAGAGCCGAAAATCCTCTGCGTGGGTAACAATCCCGACCGTCAGAATATCTACGGTGCGGCACTCGGTCTGTATAATTCCCGTATCGTGAAGCTCATCAACAAGAAGGGGATGCTGAAGTCATCGGTCATCATCGACGAGTTGCCCACAATATACTTCAAAGGGTTGGACAATCTTATAGCTACCGCCCGAAGCAACAAGGTTGCCGTGTGTCTGGGCTTTCAGGATTTCAGCCAGTTAGTGCGTGACTACGGGGACAAAGAGGCGAAAGTGGTGATGAACACTGTCGGCAATATTTTCTCCGGTCAGGTGGTGGGGGAAACAGCCAAGACGCTCTCCGAGCGGTTCGGTAAGGTGTTGCAGAAACGGCAGTCCATCTCCATCAACCGGCAGGATGTTTCCACCTCCATCAACACGCAGATGGACGCGCTCATTCCACCGAGTAAGATTTCCGGGCTTACGCAGGGAATGTTTGTCGGTTCTGTATCCGACAACTTCAACGAGCGTATCGAGCAGAAGATTTTTCATTGCGAGATTGTGGTGGATGCCGAAAAGGTGAAACGGGAAGAAAGTGCCTACAAGAAAATTCCCGTCATTACAAACTTCACGGACGAGGACGGCAACGACCGCATGAAGGAAACGGTGCAGGCGAACTACCGGCGCATCAAGGAAGAGGTGAAGCAGATTGTGCAGGAGGAACTGGAGCGTATCAAAAACGATCCGGTGCTGTGTAAACTGCTACCAGATAATGAGACTGTCTAACAAGTCCCCAAAATTGAAAATTATCCCTATCGAAGTTTGAAGTGACCCCCAAAAGTTGGATACAATTTTTTTGGGGGGCACTTCAGTTCTGACGGGTAAAATCGTAAAATTCGGACTTGTTAGACAAATACTTACGCGGTTTCAACCTCAGGTACTGAATCTATCGAATTGACAAATTTAACCAATTGCGGATCTGAATCTTTTTGTATGAGGTTTCGGAGACTCTTTTTCAATTCATAAGCATCATCCCCTGCTGTATTTATTAAATCCATATAAAAATCTTTGTTTTGCAGAATCAATGAACGGCATGCCCCATCGGAAATTACAGGTTTCACTATTTTATCAATAACGTCTCCAGCTTGACTTTTCAAATTACCATGCGATCTAAGCCATGTTTCGAAAAATTGAAACTTTATTGCATTGATAGTCTTTTTACCGATGCAGAAATCATTTCTTATATCGGTAACTGTCGATTTAATTTTTCGTTTATCCAATCTTTCAACTATATTCTTGAAACAATTAGGGAAAGGATTCAAACTTTGAGTTCCAGAAGCAATATCCATCAGAATCTTTTTGCCAAATTCAGTCAAGTTATCTGGCAAGGATTTGATTTTAGCCAGTAAATGTTTTATTGCGACAAACCAATAATATGATGTATGTGCTGTTCTTTGGGCGTATAATGTATCAACACTTATTTCAGACAACGCTTCGAACGCTATTTTATTGATATGATCGGTCAGGACATTGCTTATTTTAGTGGTCAAATCGTAAAAAGATGCGTCAGGAATTACATCTTTAATATTGTTCTTAGTGATATACTTATCCAAATCGGTATTCCACTCTGCTAAATGCTCGATAAATACCTCATCCGTTACACCTATTCTGTTCTTAATATCTTCAAATTGGGGCAATATGTCTGAGAGCAATAATTTATAGCCAAGTTTATGATTTACCATGTATTGTAGTGTTTCATTTAATAGCGGTATATTCCATCCCACACTATTTACTAATAAGTCTCCATGATCCACATAATAGTCCATGAGTTCTGCAACATATTTTATATCTCCACCCTCTATTAAGGAAACGGAATGACCATGTGCCAATTGCATGGCGACTAAATCGTAATATCCAGACTCTTTAATGTTTCGGCCATCAGTTTCTAATTCAGAATGCAACTGATTTATGTAGGTTGAATCTAACGTTACAGGTAAAGGTCTTTCTTCGTCAGATGCCAATAAACGATAGGTTGTAAATATAGCCCCTATATTATCTTTATTTACATTCTGTTCATCAATGCAATTCGTGATCGCTTGCAAAAGCGTTGGAAACGTATAGGTAGAATTATCTTTTAACGTTTTTACAATATCTGCATGGTCGAAATTATCGGGTAGTAAGTTTGCCAAATAATTATCGAGCGCCTCCGAATTTGTTGCTACTTGATAATATTTATATGCTTTAGTTGTCGCGTTATCCCGATAGGCAGCATCTGTTGCATTTGCAGCTTGAATATAATCGATAAATGTATTTGGCTTGACTGTTTTTGCTTCAATCAATGACGTAAAATCGCACGCCAACTTATTTTGCGCAATAAACCTGTCTATTGCATCTAACGTTTTGAAATAGTCGCCGCCATTGAAGTCATTGAACCGAACTATCTTCTTATATAATTGAGCAATCACATGGTTTTGGCTTTCCGTGTCTAAATGCAACAGCAGTTCTTGGTATTCGACAGGGAACACCTGCTTCTCTATGGATTCTTTTAATTTCAATTGTGCTATTCTTTGCCATACACGCAGAATAACATCGCTCTTTCGAGTTAATTTATGCAAACAATGTATAATCTTATCGATAAGCGCATTGTCCATACATTGTATAACTTCTTCTAATACAGTGTCAAATTGTTTATTAGTCTCTGCATATTGATTTATGTCGTGGTCTTCTTCTCCGTTGATGCAGCCTTCAATATATTTTTTCAATGGAATTTGTCGAGCATCTTCAACATCGACACCATATACCAAAGCTGCAATTTCGCGTTGTGTTTGCAGATCATTGTTAATTATTGTTTGAATGCCATTCAGATAGTCGCCGGACAATATTTGTTCTACTGGATTTGCCAGAATATCCGTCTTCTTCAAACAGAACAATGCTATGTTTATCATCAAAATTTCGTTACACCACTCTTGTTTAAGAGCGACCATCTCATTGATATATGATATAATTTCCCTAACATTGGCATTAGGATTTACCAATCTGAATATCCGATTTATAGTTTCTTTCGCTTCATTTTCTGTTTCTCCAAATGCTTCAACAAACAGTTTGTTGAATATACTTCGATAGTCGGTAATAACAGGAGGAGCAACACGATAAACAATAGGGAAAGTTTTATTGATAAAATACTTGGTCAGTTGTTTCGTTTGTTCGTCGGTCTCATCTCCGAATGCACAAGCTAAATGTGTTTCATCGAAAGGAATAACAGCCCAAACATTTTCAAAACCGCTATCGGCGAAGAACGTATGGATAGAAGACCATAATTCTTTTACTTTTTCAGCGGGGAGACGATCCATGTTGTCAAAAACAAGGACTAATTTACGTTGTCCTTTTTCCTTGATAAAATCAGAAATGTCTTGCATCCATGTTTTGAACTCGTAAACCGTTGGTTCGTCTTCGCTCAAAGTCTCATAGCAAACGTCCTTTTCGACTTTATCTTGATAAATAGCTAACATATAACTCCATCCATATTTATGATCTTTGCTATATGCCCATTTCCAAACGCACAATGCAATAAGAACTGGCAGTGCAGCTATGATAATAGACAATAAAGAAAACCACCATGTTGTGGGTGTAGGTTTTACTGCATACGCAATAAATGTAAATATCGGAGTTAAAACTGCAACCAAAAATGCCGCAACCATACCATTACTGATAAGGGGATATTTTTCGGTTACGGTCTCCGTTTTACGGGCTAATAAATATTTCAGCTTTTCAGACCATGATACGGTTTTCGTACCTCCACCTTTGACTTTTATTGTTGCATTTCCAGATAGGATACCATCATCAATAAGTTTGCTTGTAAGCAATTCCAATATAGAGCGGCGTTGCAAGTCCTCTTGATGTCCCCATGCGTCATACTCAAAAAAGTAATAGTCGTCTGATAATTCACGTTCCAACATTTTAACCACGTTGGATTTTCCAGATCCCCAAATACCTTCGATGCCGATAATTCGAGGTAAAGTACATTCCTCATCCAATGAATCATTCTGACAAAAATGGCGAGCAATAGTTTTTGCCAACCTTTCTTGCGAACCTCCATCGAATTTGTCAATACCACACGGTTTATTTTGGATAAACCGCGGATATTGCTGTTTGGATTGTAGTTTTGTTTCCATATACGTAATTTATTGATTATACGAACTCCAAATAATTCTCCCGATTTACCACATGAAACTCGGCATAGGGATAGGCTTCTTGGAAGGCTTTCGGTGCGGCCGGCATTTTATTTCCCCACTTGAACTCCAAGGCGGTAAGACTGTCGGCACTCTCCTCAATCAGGTCGATTTCCTGTTTGTCGTAGGTGCGCCAGAAATAGAACTCCCTGTGCAGTCCCTCATTGAAGTTCGCTTTGCGCCGCTCTCCGATGATGTAGTTCTCCCACAGCGCACCGACATCCTGCCGAATGGCCAGCGGTGAGAAAGCCCCGATAATGGCATTGCGAATGCCGTTGTCGTAGAAGTACCACTTGCCAGCTTTTGTAACCTCCTTGCGTAGGTTACGCGAATAAGCCCCCAGACGATAGATAACGAAGACCTTTTCCAATAGGTCGAGGTATTTTTCAACGGTCGTCTTGCTCATGCCGAGTTGTTTACCTAACTCTTCGTAAGAAACTTCGCTGCCCAACTGAAAAGCTATCAATCGCAGTAGATCGCGCATCTTGCTCGAATTTTTTAAGCCGTCAATTGCTAAGATATCTTTAAGCAGGTATGCACCGACAATATCACGTAGGTAGTCTGTTTTACGTTCATAGTTCTCCATCATTACTACTTCGGGATAGGAACCGTAAATCAAGCGCGCTTCGAGGTTCTGGCGGGTTTCAAGTGCCGTTTCCGTCTGTGCGATTTCCCGTTGCGAGAATGGTGTAAGGAGAAATTGCGTACTGCGGCCGACCAACGGTTCACCAGTCTTATTCAGCAAATCGAATGACGAAGAACCACTTGCCAAGACACTTATTCCCGGTATTTCATCAACTATCAACTTCAGAATACTACCGATTTGTGGTATGTTCTGTGCCTCATCAATAGCCAGCAAATCAATACCATCCAATAAATGCCGATAATTGGCTATTGAGCGATTCTCCAATAGTGCTAATGTGTCGTAGTCTTCGCCGTTGAGCATCATCGTCCTACCTGAATAGTTGTCCACAATTTTACGCATCATTACCGTTTTACCAACACGGCGAGCACCAAAAATCAGTACTGCTTTATTGGGCGCGATTCGTGCTGTAATCTTCTCTTGAAGTATTCTATTTACTGTTTCCATACCTTATAAAATATAATGCAAAGATAATCATATTTTTTTAATTGGCGAATTTTACAAAAAAAACGGGCTATTAAATGGCGATTTTTACAACCACAATCTTATGGAAGTTGTTTCATTGTTTTTAGTAATGATATATGTTCATACTATGATGACTCAATAATTTACCAGACATACGTTTCTGAAATTTGTCCTTATAGGAATGAAAAACTCACATATATTGTGCTAATTAATATATAATTAAATGAAAATAAAAAGACAGGATACGAGTATTCCTGTCTTCTCATATGTAATGGATATTTTTTTATTTTCTCATCCGCTCCAACTCCTCATCACGCAACATTCTCTCGTTCAGTTTTTCCTGCATCCTGTCAATGAAATAGGTGCGGCTTTCGTTCTTCCGGCGTTTGATATCAGTGTAGAAGCGGTAGCAGTCTTTAGAATCAACCCCGAATATCTTATAGAGAAGTGGGGCGAGCTGTTTGAGCGGCATATTGCCGTTGTTGATGCAGCCCATCACGTCTATGCCGTAGATAAGTTCCACGAGGTCGATGGCATTGCCCGTCCATTGAAGAAGGCTGGCGGTGGTTTCTGTTGCGTTGTTGGCGGATATTAGTGGTGGCACTTGGGGCGTGGCAAGGAATTTCTGCATCTTTCTTACGAAAGACAGAGCCTTGCTGACGTAGGCGGCAATCTCTCTTTTTTCTTCTGACAGATTACGTACGGGATGGTGCTGCAACTCGATTTCGATGTAGGCAAGCGCGATGACGGTAAGGTTCATGTCCATGCCGCCGTTGCACAGTTCGATCACTTGGGTGGCGAAAGCCGTGTATGCCGTTTCCATATTGCAGTCGCCGGCTTCGTTTATCAGGCGGAAAAAGTCGGTTTCCGCCAGCAAGAAATAATTCATGGTTCTGTCAATTTTGAAAATTACACTTTGTTTTCTGCGTGCGCACATGAATATAATTGGCAAAAAACGCGGCAGAAAATAAAAAATCCAACACTCAATTTTACAAAGTGCTGGATTTCAGAGGTATAAAATTCAGTATTTTTTCACAAGGACAAATTATCTCCGACTTAAATTGTTTGTAATCGGAACATTTATTCTATTCCTGAAAATAGAAATGTATGCTTGCCGCACATTTTGGCTATCTTGCTTTTTTATCAAGGATATAGATAATGCGACATACACCGTTGGGATAGCTTTTCAAAGAGGAAAGCGTCCAGTGTTGCTCTGGCAGAGCCGACTTAAAAAAATGTCGTCCGCTTCCGGATATGAAAGGAACGGTGTATAGTATGATTTCATCCACAGCGTGCATCCGCAGCAGTCCGTTTATATAGTCTGCCGTGTCCGGTGTGGCTTCCGCGAGGTAACGGATGTTTGTGCAGTCTTTTCTCCATTCGTGCAGCATTGAAATGGAATAGTCCGGTGTCACACGGTAAAAGGCTTTCTTCCTGATTTCATCAAGACCGCAACGGTCAAGGCACAAATCCTGATGTGCTTTATCATATAACTCTGAAGAAAGACATCCGTCCATCGTCAGTACGGCGAGAATCTGAACTTTACCCATAATCGTTTCCTTTCGTTAGGCAAGGGTAAAAAAGTAGCGTGCAATTCACACTACCTTCAAGCGATGGCTCTGGTAAAGCCTTTACGGAGAGTACGTGAATGCACGCTATGCGTAAGCATAGCATAAGCATCACGCAATCGTCTCCGTAGTTCCAATTTACCAGATTTTCGCTTGAAACGCCTTGCGGTCTTATCCTATATGTTGGCGGCGAAAAGCTCCTGCCAATCGCCGTTTTTCTCAAATGTTATGCAAAGATAGCCAAATTCAGTGAATTACGGGCTATGATTGCTTGAATTTATATTTAAGTCCATACTCTTCAAGTTTGCTGTATAGTGTTGTCCTGCCTATGCCGAGCAGTTCTGCGGCGACACTCCGGTTGCCGTTTGCCTGTTTCAACGCACGCAATATCCGCTCCTTATCCTCCGCGTCATTGCGCAAGGCGAAGCTGACAGTAGAGGTCGGTTTCGTCACGGCAAGTTCCAGATGCTCTTTCATGACAACACCTTCCTGCGCCTGCAATACAGCACCCATAACTTTCTGCCGAAGTTCCCGCACGTTGCCCGGCCATGCGTGTGTCAGCAACGCTTTACGTGCTTCGGAACTGAACCCGCTCACGCTACACTCCAGCTCTCTGTTTGCCATATCACGGAAGAACTCTGCCAGCGGCATAATGTCTTCTTGACAGTCACGCAACGGAGGAACGGTTATCCCGAAGTCGTGCAGGCGGTACAGAAGATCCTGCCGAAAACGCTTTTCATTCACCGATACCTCCAAATCTTCATTGGTAGCAGCGATGATGCGGACATTGAAATTCCGGTCTGCCTTGTCTCCGACCGGGCGATACCGCCTCTCCTGTATGGCACGGAGCAACATCCGCTGCATTTCCATCGGCAGGTTGGCCACTTCATCAAGAAACAATGTACCGCCATTGGCTTCTTGAAAATACCCAACATGGGTAGAATCTGCTCCTGTGAATGCACCTTTGATGTGTCCGAAGAATGCGGACAGTGCCAATGTCGGGGACAACGAACCACAGTCCACCGCCACGAAAGGCTTATCCGCACGTTTGCTCTGTGCGTGGATGTGTTGGGCAATATGTTCTTTGCCCGTACCGTTCTCACCTAATATCAATACACTCATACGGGTGGGTGCAACCAACCGGACACGCCGCTTGATTCCTTGATATGCCGTACCTTGCCGGACAAATATCGGGACTTGTTTGTTCCTTTTCTGTTCCTGTGCTTTGTGTATGGAGCGGATGAGAGGAACAAGCCTGTCCTCTACCAATTGCTTGGGAATATAGTCGGCGGAGCCGAGTTTCATACTTTCCACTGCCGTATGCACCTCGGCGTAATCGGTCATGATGATGAACGGCTGCGGCTTCCCTTCCTTGCGCATCCAACGCAACAGGTCGACACCCTCACCATCAGGTAGACGCAAGTCGGCAAGCACAGTATTATCTTCCTCTGCCTTTGCCAGCAATTTCTTGGCGGTAGAAAGCCGATACGCCTGCATGGTGTCGAAGCCGCCTTTCTTCAAGAAGTTGCAGACATAATCGTTATAAACGGGATTGTCCTCTACTACAATTACCTTCATAATCCGTCTTCCTTTCGTTTTTTAGCCTGTTCCACAATCTTGTCACCCATTGCCAATACTGCATTCACGGTGTGTTGAATCTCGTTATCGGAACATTCCGTGTCTGAATGCAGAAGTCTGTGCAGTTCCCATAGTGGTTTGTCCGCACGGATTACTGCCCACGAACTGCGTAAACGGTGTACCTGCATATCCAATTCTTTGCGGTCACACCGCTCTCCGGCATCGCTAATGGCTTGCATGTCCTTTTCCGTTTCGGTTTTCAGTTTGTCAAGCATAGTCACCTTGTCACCATACGCCAATAAAGAAGAAAGGTCAGGTTGTTTCTCTTTGTTATTTTTGACAGAAGATACTGAAAGGCATTTGCCCGACACCGCCAGCAGTTCCGACAGGCCGAACGGCTTGAACAGGCAGGCGGAAAAGCCATGAGCCAGCAGTTCTTCTTCGGTGCAGCTTCCCGAAGCAGTGGCGACAATCACAGGGATGGTCTTCGAGTTGCCGACGTGGGACGAGCGCAGCAGTTCCAATACCTCAAAGCCATTTATTTCCGGCATCTTCAAGTCTGTAATCAGCAGGTCGTAGTCCTTTGTCCGCATGGCTTCCATGAGGTCGCTTGTATTAGTGCACACATCACAACGGATACCGTAATGGGCATACATATCCATTGCCATCGAAAGAAGAATGTCGTTGTCATCCAACATAATGACCGAATAGGCACGTTCAGAATAAGGATATTGTTCTTGCACTTCTTTCTTTTCGATGACAGCAATATCAGCGGTTTGCATGGGTATTTCTATCGTGAAACGACTGCCCCGACCTTTCTTGCTTTCCAATCGGACAGTACCGCCTAACATATCCACGATGCGTTTCACGATGGATAATCCTAATCCGAAACCGTCCTGCGTGGCGGCGTTGGAGAGCCGTTCAAATGCTCCGAACACCCGTTGCTGTTCTTCTTCGCTCATACCGCTGCCTGTATCTTCCACCACAATGGAAAGGTTATTGCCGTTGTAGTCCATGCGGAGCGATACGCTTCCGGCTTGCGTGAACTTGATGGCATTGGATAACAGGTTTGCGGAAACCTGCATAATGCGCTCCTTGTCGCCCATGAGGATAACATCGGTATTGCATTCCACCGTCAAACACAAGTCCTTTGTCTCTGCCAATGGAGCAAATTCCGCCGATAAAGCGTCTGCCATGCCCTGCAAACGGAACGGGGAAGTATTCGCACTCTCCTTTCCACTATCCAACCGAAAGAAGTCAAGCAGCGTGTTCAACATGGCAATCATTCGTTGCGATGCCTGCCGGATATTGCCCGAATAGCGTTCCGTCTGCGTTGCATTTTCTCCGTTGGCTATCAGTTCCGCATAGCCGTGTATGGCGGTCAGCGGTGTACGCAGTTCATGAGTAATGGTGTGCATGGCTCTCTTGCGTGAGGAAATCAGTTCCCTGTTTCTCATATCCGATTCATGGAGTTGCCTTATCAGATTAACGGTCTTTGCCTTATACCGCTTTATGCGGCGTATGTCCCTGTGGATGATGATGTATGACACAACCAAAAGAAGAAAAAGAAATCCTGTCAGCCCTCCGATTTGAAAGAACGAGCGTTCACGCATGGCGGTTATCTCTGCCTCACGCTTTTGCAGGTCACGTTCTACTTTCCTGTCCATCTGCCCGATAAGCGATTGCAGTTGTCGATTCAATTCGCTGTTGCGCATGGCGAGGCTGTCGGCATGTTCCGACAAGCGGCGGCTTTGCGCCTGTTGTTGTGTAATCTCCTTGCGGTTCAGTGCATGGAGCATGGAGGTTGTGGCGGTCGGTTTCGACTTTTCTTTCTTGCCGAACAAGCCTAAGAAACCTTTGCGCTTCGTTTTCTTAGGCTGTTCCTGTGTGCTTTTTGCCGCAATGAAGGGTACACGCTTAGCAATTTCCCGATTCAAATTTTCCTGTTTATTCAATACTTCCACAATGCTACAAAGCAAATTTTCCTTGCTTTCTAACAAATGACGCACACTGTCTATCCGCTCTGCCGGATAAACGGTTTTGAAACGGCACAGCAGACTATCCACCGCCATGCGCCGGATATGGTAATGCTCCAAATCCTCGTCTTCCCACTCCAACACACTTTCGCCCAAAAGGGAAAGCCCCGTCATTTCCCCATAAACAAGATGCACTTCCTGACGAAAAGCATTTATACGTCGGTTCTCCGTTTCCAATGCTTCAATCTCTTTCCATTCATAAAACCACAGGTACATGATGCCGACTGCCAGCAGGCACATCAATAAATAACCTGCGGCAATCAGCGTGCGGAGAAATTTTGTTCCTATGGTACTTCTCATTTGATTATTCCTTTTTAATCATGCAGCCCGTAGTCCATCTAAAACCACAGGCTGCATACATTATAGCAATCTTTGTCAGCAATGACATTATCCCAAAGGATTGTCACCATCTTCGCCATTACCGGAACCGTCTGTGCTTCCGCCACCCTGCGCCGGGTCATCGTCCTTCGCATCGGCAGAAAGTTCAATCCATTCCAAATCATCGCTGTCCACAAGGGCACGGGTGTAGGTCTTGTTCGACAGCCGCTCCCGTTCGGGTGTGAACTGCACGCGCACCGCCTGCACCTGCTTGTCGAAGTCCGCCAAATCCTTCACGCCCTTCGTGTCGAGCGTGTAGCGGAAATAGCCCAGCCCCTTGATGTGGACGCTCTTGCCCTGCGCCATGCGCGTGTGCATCACGCCTGCGATGTCGCCCAACACGGCTTGCACGTCACTGTTACTTACTGTGAAGATTTTCGTCAAATCCTTTGCTATGGTCTCCGTTTCCACGGGCTTGCCCTGCACTACGGCTTGGGGATAGTAAACGCCCTGTTGCTTCTGAAACGCTTTTTCCCCAAAAGGCATAGTCTTACGTTTTTAATTGGTTGATGAATAATGTTTATTGTCTCACTCGGATGCCTTTGCAAGCATCCGTTTTGCTGTTGCCTGAACTAACCTCCACTCTTGATTTTCCGAAGTGCCACTTCGACCACCACAAAGTGGCACCTTGTGCGCCTCGAAGTGCCACTTTGTCTTTCACCAGCTTCCACCTCCCAACGCATGATACAGATTTATCATCCCCTGTATTTTGTCGAAATGATCGTTTGCTTCCGTCAGTTCAGCGGAGAGCAGGGATTGCTGAGCGGTAAGCACTTCCAAATAGGTGGTGCTACTGCTGTGTTCCATCAGCTGGCGGGTACTTTCCACGGTGCGGCGCAGAGCGGCTATCTGCTTGCCATCAAGTTGCAAACGGCGGTCGGCTGTCTGCCATTGTGCAAGAGCATCGTTCACCTCGCTACCCGCTTTCAGCAGACTTTGCTGGAAAGAGAGTAACGCTTCCTGTTGCTGTGCCTTGGCGATGCGCAGGTTGGCGATGTTACGCCCACGGTTGAAGAGGGGGTGTGTCAATGAGCCGACTGCACTCAGTAGCCAGCGTCCGGGATTGATAATGGCGGCACCGGTACTGTTTGTCCAACCTGCAGACCCGCCCAGCGTAATGCTGGGATAAAAGGCGGAGCGGGCGGCACCGGTGGCATAGAACGCCTGTGCCAGCGATGCTTCTGCCTGACGGATGTCGGGACGGCGGGCAAGCAACTGCAGGGGTACACCTACGGAGAGTGTATCGGGAAATTGCTGTTCTGTCAACGTACCGCGTTCGATATGGGAAGGCACATCGCCTAAGAGCAAGGAGATGGCATTTTCCTGTTTCTTGACTTGCTGTTCCAGAGTAAGCACATTCGTTTCCACGGTAAGCAGGTTGGCACGTGCCTGCTGCACGGCAGCTTCGGTGGTGTTGCCGAACTGCTTTTGCAGTTCCAACGTGCGCAACGACTCGCTCCAACTCTCGGCGGTGCAGCGGTTGATGTCGAGTTGTACATCCAACATCAGCAAGTTGTAATAACTGTTGGCAATTGTGGCGATGAGTTGTGTCTGCACTGCCTGCCGGTAAGCGCGGCTCTGCTCTAAGGCGGCACGGGCACCACGTTTGGCATTGGTCAGCTTGCCGAACAAGTCCAGCTCCCACTCGGCGGAAGCAGCAAGGGTGTAGGTCTTGGTCGTCTTGCTACCATCGAAGCTACTCAACGTACCTTGCGGGGCAAGCGACACTGAGGGCAGGTAGGCAAGGCGCGAAGACATCAGCGTGGCTTCTGCCTCCACCACTTTCAGACGTGCGACGTTAAGGTCGTTGTTATTCTCCAGTCCTCGCCGGATGAGGGATTGCAAGCGTGTGTCGGTGAACAGTTCGCTCCAATGCAAGGAGGCGATGGAGGCTGTGTCTTCCGCTTGTATGTCGGTGCCATACAGCCCATCGGTTTTCACTTCCTCCGGACGGGAGTAAGGTTTATAGACTCCGCACGAGGCAAGCAGCAGTGCGGTAACTGTTGTCAGTAATATATTTCTCATGATTCCTTTTCCTTTTTATGTTTCTTCAAATCTTCCATTTCACCTTGTATCGACCATTCGCCGGAGGAAACAGCCTGCATGGGACGTACCTTCTCTTGCAACCACTGGAAAGCAATGAACAGTGCCGGAACCACAAATAGCAAGGCAAGTGTACCGACCAGCATACCACCCACCGCACCGGAACCCAACGTGCGGTTACCGTTGGCTCCTACTCCCGTTGATACCATCAGCGGTAGCAGTCCGAACACCATTGTAAGGGCTGTCATTAGGATGGGGCGCAATCGCACCTTGGCGGCTCCAACGGCAGCTTGTATCAGCGACATGCCCGCCTGTCGGCGTTTGACGGCATATTCCGTTATCAGGATGGCGGTCTTTGCCAGCAATCCGATGAGCATAATCAAACCGGTCTGCATATAGATGTTATTCTCCAATCCCATCAGCTTGGCAAACAGGAAACTGCCCAGCAAGCCGAAAGGAAGGGCGAGCACCACGGCAAACGGGATGAGGAAACTTTCATAAAGTGCGCTCAGGATGAGATAGACCAGCACAAAGCAAATGGCGAAGATAATCACCGTGTTGCTGCTCGACTGACTTTCCTCGCGGGTGATGCCGCCAAACTCGTAGGTATAGCCTTTGGGCAATGCCGTGGACGCCGCTTCGCCGATGGCACGGATGGCGTCGCCGGAAGAATAGCCGTCGGCAGCCGAACCGTTGACCGCAATGGAGCCATAGAGGTTGAAGCGGTTGAGCGACTGTGGCCCGTAGGTCTTGGTAAGCCGGGCAAACTGGCTGATGGGAGCCATTTCACCGTTGCCGGTACGCACATAGAGGTGGTTCAGCGATTCCGGTGTGACCCGTGTGTCCGGCTCCGCCTGTATCATGACACGGTAGAGCTTGGAGAAACGGTTAAAATTGGAGACATACTGCCCGCCATAGTAACCGGACACCGTGGAAAGCACCTCTGCCGGAGAAAGCCCCGAACGTTCGCAACGGGCGGCATCAATGTCCAGCGTATATTGCGGATAGTCTGCTGAAAAAGCGGTATAGGCAGTCCCGATTTCCGGGCATTGGCTCAGGGAGGCAATGAATCCCTTGGTGGCATCGTCCAACTCACTGACAGGTTTGCCCGTCTTGTCCTGCACGTGCAGTTCAAAACCGTTCACCATGCCGTAGCCGTTAATCATGGGCGGGGCGGCGGCAAATAACTGCGCATCCGGTATTTTCTGTGAAAGGGTGTTGATGCGTCCGATGATAGAGTTTACATCATCTTCCTTGCCGTCACGTTCCGACCAGTCGCGCAGGGAGATGATAATCAGTCCCGCACTGGCTCCCGAACCGCTGAGCGAATATCCGCTGACGGTGGCATAATGCTTCACCTGCGGCATTTGTTGGATTTCCTTTTCCAACTGCGCCAATACTTGGGTGGTGCGGAAGAGCGAAGTGCCCGGCTTGGTATTGACGCTCACCATGACCGTACCCGTATCTTCATCGGGCACAAGTCCGGTCTTGGTAGTGCGCATCAGCACCACCACCAGCGCCACCGTAGCCACCAGCAGTCCCCATGTCACCACCCGATGGCGGCAGAAGTAGATGACACCCCGAACGTACCGCTTCACCAAGACCTCGAAAGCCGCATTGAACGCCTTGCGGAAGCGTGCCGAAAAACCGCTTTTCTCTTTGCCGTCCGCATCTATATAAGGTTCAAGCAGTAAGGCACACAGAGTCGGTGAAAGTGTCAAGGCATTGACTGCCGACAGTCCGACCGCCACCGCCATCGTGATGCCGAACTGCGTATAGAATACGCCGGACGTGCCGCCCATCATGGAAACCGGGATGAATACCGCCATGAACACCAGCGTAGAGGTGACGATGGCAGCCGTAATGCCCGACATGGCTTCGTTCGTCGCCATATACGATGAGTAGTAACCGGCATCGAACTTCGCCTGTACTGCCTCGACTACCACAATGGCATTGTCCACCACCGTACCGATGGCAAGCACCAGTGCGAACAGCGTCAGCAAGTTGATGGAAAAGCCCGCCACCGCCATGAAAGCGAACGTGCCGACCAAAGAGACGATAATGGATATGGTGGGAATCAGTGTCGAACGGATGTCCTGCAAAAACACATAAACCACCAGTACAACGAGAATGATAGCCTCTATCAGCGTCCAAAGCACATTCTCGATGGAGGCAAAGAGAAAGTCGTTCACGCTCAACAAGCTGGCAAACTTCAATCCTTCAGGCAAGTCTTCGGATATTTCATCTATCAGCGCATCAATCTCCTGTACCACCTCCGTAGCATTGGAACCGGCACTCTGGTAAGCCTCGGTGATACATCCCGCATGACCGTCCGTCATGGCACGATAGGTATAGGCTTCATCACCCAACTCGATGCGGGCAATATCTTTCAGACGCAAGATTTCTCCGTTGGAAAGCGAACGGATAACAATATCACCAAACTCTTCGGGCGTGGAGAAGCGTCCCCTATATTTGATGGTATATTCGTAGGCATTCTCGTGGTTCTCGCCGAAAGCACCCGTAGCCGATTCCAAATTCTGCTTTTCGAGGGCATTGGTCACGTCTGACGGTATCAGTTTGTACTGCGCCATCACGTCCGGTTTCAGCCAAATGCGCATGGAATAGTTGGATGCCAATACATTGAACTCACCCACACCGGCAATACGCTTGACGCGCGGCTCCACATTTATCTTCATGTAGTTGTTGATAAACTGCATATCGTATGAATCGTCCGGGCTGTAGAGGGCGACCACCTTCAATAGCGACTTCTGTTGTTTCTGCGTCTGCACCCCGATTTTGGTTACTTCGGCAGGAAGCAATCCCTGTGCCTTCGATACGCGGTTTTGCACATTGACTGCCGCCATGTCGGCATCAGTTCCCTGACGGAAATAGACATTCACTGTAACATCTCCCGTATTGGAGGCTTCCGAATGGATGTAGCTCATGTTCTCCACACCGTTGATGGCTTCCTCCAACGGGACAATGACCGACTTCTGCACCGTTTCGGCATTGGCACCGGGATAAGAAGTCGTTACTTGCACCGTGGGCGGCGCAATGTCTGGATATTGCTCCACAGGCAGCCCCGTCAGGGATATGATGCCCAACAAAACAATAATTACGGAAATAACGATGGAAAAGACCGGGCGGTCTATAAAGAATCGTAAATTCATAACTTCTTCCTCCTCTTATTACGGTTTTAAGGTTACGGCATCGCCGTTATTGAGCAAGCCTACGCCTGTAGTCACAATCACATCGCCAACATCCAATCCGGAAGTGACGGTATAGCGGATGCCGTCATGCACCGGATTGACTTCAATACGGGTAGCCACCGCCTTGCCATTCACTACCCGATAGACAAACAGCTTGTCCTGCAATTCGTAGGTGGCTTCTTGCGGAATGGGAATAGCATCCTGCAAGGTCTGCGGGATAAGTATATTTCCCGTGCTTCCGCTCAGCAGCACCCGTTCGGCGTTGGGGAATACGGCACGCAAGGAGCCACTTCCGGTCTGTCGGTCAAGTACGCCGCTGATGCTCTCAATACGCCCTTCCTTTTCATAGATAGTTCCATCACCCAGTTGCAGACGGACGGCAGGCATCTCTTCCAAGGTTCGGTTGATGGAGCCGTAACAGCGTATCAATGACTGCAATCGCTGCCCCGACATGGAGAAATAGACATACATCTCCGAATTATCCGATACGGAAGTAAGCGGTTGTGCCGAACCGGAACTGACCAATGTGCCCACGCGGTAAGGGATGGTGCCTATTACTCCGTTTGCGGGACTCTTTACTTCTGTATAAGAAAGGTCGTTGTGGGCATTCACCTCCTGCGCTTTGGCTTGTTCCAACGCGGCTTCGGCCACGAGAAGCGCATTGCGGGCTGTGGAGAGGTCATATTCCGAAATGACCTTTTCACGATGAAGTGCCTGCTTGCTTTCGTAGGTCAGCCGGGCGGTCTGTACCTGTGCTTCGGCAGAATGGACATTGGCAATAGCTGTCCGCAGGGCTGCTTGGTAAGGAACTTGGTCTATAATAAACAACCGTTCACCCCGACGTACCTCTTGCCCTTCTTTCACGCATACCTGTTGTATCGTCCCGGACACCTGCGGATAGATTTCAATGTCCTGCCTTCCCTGTACGGATGCGGAATAAGATTCGGTCAGCGTCACTTCTCCTTTTCCTACGGTCATGACCGAATAATTGACTTCTTCCTGCTCCGGTTCCGTTTGGTGACAGGCAGTAAATGATGTTGAACAGAGTATCAACGTACTCAAGAAATACTTTTTCATAAGTTCGATATGTTTTTGTTGTTTCTGTTTAGCAGATAATAAACTAAAATAAGGATTTGTGTCATTATTTCCGATAGGGGAACTGACAGCCAAAGTCCCGGAACGCCGATGACACGCGGTAACACAAGAAAAGCCGGAACTACGAAAACAAGACCTCGCAATAGCATGAGCAAGATGGCGGTCTTGAAACATCCAAGGCTTTGATAGTACCCCACACATACCAAATTGAGAGCGAAGAACAGAAATGCGACAGAGAAATAGGGAAGTCCCTCTTGTGCGATATTAGCGGCGGCATTTGATAGACGTTCAAACGCACCGAACGCTTGTTTCTGTTCCTCTTCTGTCATGCCTGTACCTGTATCTTCAACGACCAGTGTCAGAACTCCATTATCATATTCAGTAATCAAAGAAACACCGCCTTCTTCTGTGAACTTGACAGCGTTTGACAGCAGGTTATTCCCGATTTGTATTATTCGCTCTTTGTCGGTCAATACAATGGCATCGTGTCCAGTCTTCACGGACAAGGACAGCCCTTTGTTCACGGCAACAGGCATGAACTCCGTTTCAAGTGTGTGCGTGATTGCTGAAATCCGGCAGGGTGACAGACGGGGCTGTTCCTTGCCGTTGTCCAGGCGGAAGAAGTCAAGCAAAGTGTTAAGCATATCCCGCATACGGTCGGAGGATTGCAGTATGTTTTGGATATACTGCCCGGACTTATCCTCACACTGTTCTTTCCGTATCAGTCCGGCATAGCCTGTTATTGCTGTCAGCGGTGTGCGCAGTTCATGGGTGATAGTATGTACCGCCTTCTTCCTTGACGTTATCAGTGCCTCGTTCCGTTGTACGGATTGTTCCAGTTGCCTTATCAAATCAGTTGTCTTGTGCTTGTATTGTTTAATGCTTTTTGCATCACGATGTATGATGATGTAGGAAATTAACAACAATAGAAGAACGAATCCCATTAAACCGCCTACTTGCATAAATGACTTTTCACGCATGGCAACTATTTCGTTTTCCCGGCTTTGCAGTTCGGTTTGTACCTTTTCTTCTATTTGGCAAATCAATTCTTGCAGTTGTCTGTTAAGTTCTGCATTACGAGCTGCAAGGCTGTCGGCTTGTTCCGACAATTGGCGATCCTGCACTTTCTGTTCGCTGATTACGTTTCTATTGACCGAATGAAGGATAGTGGTTGATACTGCTGGAGTTACTTCCTTTTTTTTGCCGAATATGCCTAAGAAACCTTTTCGTTTTGGCTTTTTGGACTGTTCCTGCACACTTTTCTGTACAATAACCGGAATTTGATTGGCTATCTTCTTGTTAATAGATTGTTGTTCATCCATTAACCGGACTATCTGGAACATCTGTCGTTCCTTATCCTCTAAAAGACTGCGCACACTATCGATGCGCTCTGCTGGATAGGTGGCCTTGAAACGGCAGAGCATACTGTCCATTGCCATACGCCGTGCATGGTAATGCTCGATATCTTTATCGTTCCATTCCAGTATTGTTTCACCCAATAGAGAAAATTTTATCATTTGAATATTGATATTGTTTATTTCTTTTCGGAGCTCGTCTATTTTTTTATTGCCAAGTTCTAATGCTTCTATCTCCTGCCATTCATAGAGGCTATTATATGCCATACATCCGATAAGAATGGAGATAAGTATATATCCCAACCGTATTGCCTTATAGAAATTTCCTGACCGCTCCATTATTTTAATGACATTGATTTTTGGAACATGAATAAAAGTTTATCTTTTTCGTTCATGCGGATATTATCAGAATAACCGTCTTTTGTTATTTGATACCCACATGGCTTAACCATAAAAATGCCTAAGCCCTTAGTGTACGAACTTACTTCTGAGGCATAGTCTTTACTTGTATTTAATGGAACTTTCCCTTTAATATGACACCACTCATTATTACAACTGATGTCTTCAATCTCAGACATCAGTTTTTGCAAATCTGTAATAGCTTTGGAACTCGCTACTTGGGGTATCTGCAACTCAAAACAGAGCATCGGTTCGAGAATGTCCACACCTGACTGTTGCAAAGCCAGCCTGAAGACATAAGGGGTCAGCTGTCTGAAATCAGCAGGTGTACTTACCGGGCTATAATACTCGGCTTGAGTAAAAGTTACTTTCAGATCTGTCACTTCCCATCCATGTAAACCAGATTGGCAAGACATACGAATCCCTTCAAAAACGGCATTTTGAAAAGAATGGTTCAGATAACCATAGGAGATGTCACTTTCGATTTGCAACCCTGCCCCTAACGGTAAGGGTTCAAGAGTCAGCCCTATTGTGGCCCAGTAAGGGTTGGGTGGTACTTCGATCTGAATAATCTTATTGACCTTTTTTATAGGTCGTTCTTTGTAGATAGTCTTGATCTCATCAAAATGGACCTTTACGGAAAATCGTTCTTCCAGCAATGTCTGTATGATTTCCTTTTGGGTCAAACCATATAACGAGATTTCCAATTCATCACTATATGAGTTTATGGAAAAGGACAAAGACGGGTCTTCAATCCACAATGTATTCAGAGCGGATATCACCTTGCTTCTCTCTTCGGGCTTATTTGGCCGGACGGAGGATTTGAGAGCGGGATGCTGATGAGATAATCCTTGAATCAAACAAGGTTTAGCACCTAAATAATCTCCGATTCGAAAATCTTCTATATCTTCTACAATCGCGATATCATTGGCACCCACTTCATCAACATTTATCTCTCTGCCCTGATAAATAGTCTTTAGATTTTTAATCTTGATGAATTTTTCCGAATCGTTGATTCTTACAACGTCTCGAAGTCTCAGACTTCCGTCAATTATTTTAAGAAAACTTCTTTTATGCCCTTTGGGGTCATGCTCTATCTTATAGAGATAAGCTGAAAGTCTGTTTGAGACTGATGCCGGAGGAAGTATAAAAGAAGAAATGGCGTCCAACAACTCATTGATACCGATATTGAACATTGCTGATCCATGTAGCACCGGATAGACTTTGGCTTTTGCCACAAGAGCGATTATCGTATTCCAATAATCAGCCGGTGAAATTTCGCTATCCGCCAAATATCGTTCTAATATATCGTCGTCATGGTTGCATACAAATTCTTTGTATTCTTCCTTTATATATGTTTGGGAGCAAACCGGATAAACCGATCCATCGACAACAGTTTGCATAAACAGGACATCTTGCGACAGATTTGTTTTTATATCCATATACAAACGCTCCAAATTCACACCGGCACGGTCAATCTTATTGATAAATATAATTGTCGGGATTTGCAGCTTTTGTAAAGTACTGAACAGCAACTTTGTCTGCGCTTGTATGCCTTCCTTTGCGGATAAGATGAGGACTGCTCCATCAAGCATTTTGAATGTCCGCTCCACTTCCGCAATAAAATCCATGTGTCCCGGAGTGTCAATGATATTGCATTTCACTCCATTCCAGATAATAGATGTCGTAGAAGCCCGGACAGTAATTCCTCTACGTTTCTCTATATCCATAGAGTCCGTTATGGTGTCACCATTATCCACACGGCCGCACTTTTCCGTTGCTCCACTGGCAAACAGCAGATTCTCGGTTACGGAAGTTTTTCCTGCATCAATGTGAGCAAGAATTCCTAAATTTATAATATTCATTTGGATTAAGCAATAATATACTACAGTAGATGCATTGTCGAAACGCACCTTTTAATACCTCCTCGTAGCATATGAGAACTACAGGATTACTAACTCGTATTAATATGTATATTATTACTGCCGCATAACGATTACAAAATTACACAAAAAAATATATCTAACAAAAGTGGGAGGATTTTTTAACTTTTTACCATAGACATTTTATTAGGGAAGCGTAGGTTCAACTGGCAAGTACAAATAAGTAGAAATGTTTGAACAACACCGTTTTAGGAAGTTGAAAAATCAAGTTTCTCTCTCGGTATAGCGTTTATTTTGGCCAATATCTTCTTTAGTTTAGCATTTGTGTATTTCCCATTCGTGTTCTATTTAGCTCCTTATTATGAGTATGTAGCAAGTTACTTATCAAATTCAGCCTCTTTGAGGGTCAAATATGGTTTTGCAAATGGTGACTGACAAGACATAAACAAGGTCAGCAGGAATTTTTTACATAAATGGACATGAATGTATATAACCTAAAATAAGAATAAATTTTAATAAGGGCTGCCCAAAAAGAAAAAAATGCAGTTGCCATCCTATAGATACTTGCAGAAAGGATAAAATTTACTTTTAGACCTTTTGGGATAGCCCTTATTAATACTTCAGATAAAATTCCTTAGGTTATATTTTCAATCCTTTGGACCGGGTTTCCTCCTTGGCATACAGTCCCGGACGCCCGATTATGACATGGTTGGCAACGATACTATCCGCCGGACTGCGTATCTGCGGCGGTGCATTTTCGGGATATTGCGCCTGCCTGTTCCTCACATCTTCCGCTTCCGGCTTGAGCTGTTGCCCTTCATTCTCCTTTTCTGCGACTTCGGGCGTGGGTGGCGCAAGCTCCAGCTGAATTTTTCGGTCAAGGGCGGCAAGTTCGGACTTCAACTGCTTCAGCTCGTCCTCCTTCTTCCACACCTTACCCGCTATCTCCTGTAACTGCGGTATCTCCATCTCCAGCACCTCGTTCTTCGCCTTGTACTGGTCGATGATGGAGGGTATCCTCTCCATCGCGTTGAGGAAGTTGCGGGCGGCGGCCAACGGGTCAGCCATCGCCAGATGCCCGTTGTTGTAGGTGTACTTGTAGTTCCCCTCGACCACGAAGCGGTTGTCGGTGAACTCCAATCCCTCTTTGAGTATCCTTTCGCTCACCACCTTTATCGGAAAACCGTAAAGTTCACCGACCTGCGTGTACAACCCTCCGGTCGTGGCATTCTTGGCTATCTCCTGCAAACGCTTTCCGATGACCTTCTCATCGGCGGAATCCACTCCGTCCACCTTTATTATATTAAGGCGGTTGCCCTCCTTGTCGGTCTGCACCACCGACAGGAAGCGGTTCCAGTCCTCCGTCATGGCATCTATGAAAGCCGTGTTGTTGCGCAACTCGCCGGTCTTTGACTCCAGCTTGAACTCCGAATCACGCTTGCCCTTGTTGAACGACTTGCGTTCCCCTTCGAGCGATGCGATCCGCTTTTCCAGTTTCGCCTTGTCCAACAGGTCGGTATTGCCGGAGAGCAACGCCATGTATTCCGAGAAATTCATGCCCGATTTTTCGTCCATTGCCCCCTCGTCGATGGTACGCGCACCCATCGCACCGCTTTTGAGCTGGCTTATGAAAGTCTGCTTGCAGTGCAGGAGGTTGAACTTGTAGCTGTCCAGTGACTTCTCCACCGCGTAGATGATTACATCCACGTTGTTCCCGGCGAAATGTTTGGCAATCTCATTACCTGCCCTAACTCCGCGTCCGTCACGCTGTTGCAAGTCGGACGGTCGCCACGGCGTATCGAGATGATGGATAGCCACACACCGTTTCTGGGCGTTCACACCCGTTCCGAGCATAGAGGTAGAGCCGAACAGCACACGCACCGTCCCGGCGTTCATGGCGTCTATCACCGCCTTCCGCGCCTTGTCGGTCTTGCACTCCTGAATGAAGCGCACCTCGCTTGGCGGTATACCGTAGTCCTCCGTCAGTTTGCGCTTGATTTCCGAATAGACGTTCCACCCGTCGCCCGGCTGGTATGTCCCCAAATCAGAGAAAACGAACTGCGTGCCTTTCTGGGCGTCGTATTTTTGATAATACTCCGCGATCATCTTGGCACAGTGACTCGCTTTGTTGTCGGGATGATCTTCGTAATTCGGGTCTATCATGCGCATGTCGAGTGCCATTTTCCGGGCATAGTCCGTGGCGATGAGCATCTTCGCCTTTTCTTCCGTTTCCGAAAGCGGCAGCCTGCCCAACAAGGTGGCATCGCCCGTCTTGGCGAACTGCATCAGTTTCTGTATGAAGTCCTCCTGTTCCGGCGTGGGCGGTATATGGTGCAGTATCTCGTTCTTGGCAGGACGGTCAACGCCCACATCCTCCGCCGTGCGGTAGTCCGTGATTTCATTATAGAAGGCGGCAAGCTCCGGCACTTTGATGAAGTAGCGGAAACGCTCCTTCTGGACCACATTGTTCGTCACGTTAAATTCAAAATCCGTCGTCTTCTTGGCAAATATCGCCGCCCAAGCGTCGAAACACCTTATGTCCTGCCGTTCCAGCTCCTTCGGGCGCAGGTACTTGAACAGCAGGTACAATTCAGTCAGTGAGTTGCTGATAGTCGTGCCGGAGAGGAAGGTCGCACCCAAGTCTTTTCCTGTGCGCTCCTGTATGGTGCGTATGGCAAAGAGCATGTTAAGTGCCTTCTGGCTTCCCTCGCTGTTTCCCAATCCCGCCACACGGTCGTGGCGCGTGTTGAAAGTCAGATTCTTGAACTGGTGGCTCTCATCTATGAAGATGTGGTCGATGCCCATCTGCTTGAAATCCACCACGTCGTCCGTGCGTGACTTTATGGCGTGTTCCACCTTCTCCAGCTTCGCTTCAAGGTTGTGCTTGCGCTTCTCCAATCCTTTCAGCATCGCCCGCGACACGTTCTTTCCCTGCTGCCGTAGCACTTCGAGGTTTTCCTCCACCGTGTCAAGCTCTGCTTGCAGGATGCGCTGCTGCAATTCCGGCGACTGCGGTATCTTGCCGAACTGGTCGTGCGACATGATGACGCAATCGTAGTCGTTGTTCTTTATATTATTGAAGAAGCGCACACGGTTGGCGGTCGAAAAGTCCTTCTCCGAAGCGTACAGAATACGTGCGTTGGGATATGCCGCCTGATAGGTGGCTGCAATCTCCGCAACGTTGGCTTTCAGCCCGATAATCATCGGCTTGTGTGCCAAATTCAGACGCTTCATCTCATGCGCGGCGATGCACATTATCAGCGTCTTACCGGTTCCCACCTCGTGGTCGCAAATTCCGCCGCCGTTCTGTTTCAACATCCAGACGCAATCCATCTGTGAGGGATAGACGCTCTTGATACCCCGGCTTGCCAGCCCTTTCAGGTTGAGGTCGGGAAAGGTCTGATGGGAGCCGTCGTAGCGCGGGCGCACGAAACAGTTGAACTTGCGGTTATACATCGTCACAAGCCGCTCCTTGAACTGCGGCGACTGCTCTTCGAGCCATTCGGAGAAGCCGTTTCGTATCTCGTCAATCTTGGCGTTGGCGAGTTGTATTCCCTCGCTGTCGCGCATCTTGATGTCGTTGCCATGCTCGTCCTTGCCGATGGACTTCATCATGTCAGGGCAGGTGTTGTGCAGGGCGTGTTTTAGGAGGTGCATACCGTCATAGTTCCGGTAATACCCCTTCACCAGAAACTCGTCCGTGATTTTCATGGTGCGGTAGCCGCACACCACCGAAAACTCGTCCATGCTTGCGGAATAGGCGATTTTCACCTCCGTGTCGAACAGCCGGCTCATGTAGGCGGCATAGACACCCGTCGGAATCCAGCGTTCCCCGAAATTGAAGTCCAGATCCTCGAAGGCGATGCGCTGCGGCTCGGCATCTTTCAGAGCCTCCAACGCCTGCTTCACCTCCGGCATACGCTCATTTTCGGGATTGTCACCCATCCATGCCTCTATGCGTTCCGCTTTCTCTATGACATTTCCGGCGATGAAACGGTCTTTGATTTCGTAACCGGTCACGAGCGGATTGTAGTAGATGCGCCCTTGCAGGGCAGTGAGCAAATCCTCCGCCGTGCTGTCGGTTATCTCCCGCATATAGTCGAGATTGACCGTACCATATTTGTTGAGCGACGCAGACAGGGCTTCTTCGGGAGAGCCTACGTTGGCATGGCTCTCCACCGCGAAGGAAACAGGATGCTCGAAGATGTCCGCCTTGACGAACTTTCCGTTTTCCATCCGTTCCAGCGAAAGGATGTCGCGCCCGCCCGCATCCATCATCACTAACTTCACGTTCTGCTTGGCGTTGAGGTTGCCGTAGCGCATGACAAACTCATCGTAACAGGTATTCAGATGCTCTCGCCACGGAACATTTGCCTCGCGCCGGAGCGATTCATAACGGTACAGACGCTCGTAGGCGTCACGCAGCGACACATACAACAACGCCTTTTCCTTCTGGTATCCTTTCAGGTCGAGCGGCTGGAATGTCGCCCCGTATGGCGTGATGTCTTTCAGGTAGCCGATGTTATGACGCCCCCGGTCAGCCACCAGCGACCCTTCGCGCAGGTGCATCTCCGGCGTGCGGTGGTAGGCACGCGGAGAAAGGTCCACGACTTCCTCCTTCGGCTTTTCCGCTTCGATGTCGGGGAAAAGGAAAGTCCCCACCGCTTCCGATGGGGTATCTGTAACGGCAGGTGCGGCGACTGCCTCCGGCTGTGTTTCCTCCTGTCGTGGCTGCTCACGGGAAGTTTCCGGCACGGCTTTCACTTCCGTCTTTTCCGCCACTTGTTTCTCGTTATGCTGCCTTGCCAGTTCCCGAAGTTCTTTCCTACGCTCCGGCGTCAAACCCATCATCATTTCATAGAAACCGTTGATGGGAGGATTGGTATCCCAGTCCAGTGTGGCATAGATGTCGTCCGGGTCGGCAGGCTTGGCGGTGTTCTCCGCTTTCACCTCCTTATTCTCCATTGCGGGTTTTGCAGTTGGAGCTGTCGGTGTAACCGTGACTTTCGGTTTGGGCGGAGTGGACTTTGCCGTAACTGCCTTTTTCACCGTCTTTTTCTTTTTGGAGGTTTTCGGTTGGCTGACCTCTTCCGTCATCCCCCAGAGGTCAAGCAGGGTGAGCTGCACGCCTGCGGAATATTGCGGGCGCGGTTCTATCTCCGGCTTTTCATCTGCGGGTTGCGGCTTTTCTGTCGGAGTTTCCACCGTCTGCGCCGAGGATACTGTTTCCAATTTTATGGCAGGACGCTCTACTTTATTTTGAACGGCAACTTTTTCTTCCGTTCCTGCCTGCCGGATTGAACCCGAATACAAGCGCATGGCAAGCCTGTAATGGAAATCCTCGTCGAGCATACGGCGCAAATCCCCGGCGATGCCTGCTGCCTTGCCCTCGTGCAGATAAACCATAGCGGGCTTCCCGTAGGGGTCTGTGTCAAGTTTCGCCATCGTATGCACGATGCGTTCCGGGTGGTGGATGAAATAGGCGTTGTCGGTCAGGGCGGTTTTCGTGTCCGTCTGTATCACGGTCATCAGCCGCTCGTCCTGCGACATTTCCTTCTTGCTGAGGTTCTTTTGCAGGACAATCAGGTCACTGCCCACCTCCGTGCCCGCGTTGTCCGTGAACAGGTTGTTGGGCAGGCGTATCGCGGATACCAGATTGGCCTGACTGAACAGCTCGTTACGCACGGAGGTCTTGGTGCTATTCAATACCCCTTGCGAGGTGATGAACGCCACGATACCGCCGTCACGCACGGCATCCAGTCCTTTGAGAAAGAAATAGTTGTGGATGGTTTTCTGGGCGGAGCGTCTGCCGAAAGAGTCGCTCCGCTGAAACTCCGCGTCGAACACGGCAATGTCACCGAACGGAATGTTGGACACCGCCAAGTCGAAATAATTGTTGAACGGTCTTTCGATTTTCTCAAAACCGCAGGTGCGCATTTTCTGGTCGGGATAGAGATGCCTCAAGATTGTACCCGTGAGCAGATCCTTCTCGAAAGCCATCACATCCGCATTGGGGCTGTGCCGCAGCATGGAATCCACGAACACGCCGACACCTGCCGACGGTTCGAGCATACGGGCGGGGCGGACGCTGTAATCTGCCAGCACGTCCGCGATGGTGTCGGTTATCTCTTTGGGGGTGTAGAAAGCGGTCAGCACGGACGCTTTCAGCGAATCCACAAACCGCTTGTACTCTGTTTCGTCCTTGCTGTTCTCACGGATAAGCCTGTGCAGCTCCACCGTCGGGGCGAACAGTTCGAGGTCGGATTTCGCCCACCGGACGGCATCCGTCAGTTCCTTTGCAGGGTTGAGGATACATTTCAGACCGCCGAAACCGCAGTACCTTTGAAGTATGGCACGCTCTTCGGTTGTCGCTGTCCTATTTTCCCTGTCAAGGATGAATGCCGTCCGTATCGCCTCGATGTTGTCCCGCAGTTTCTGTTTGCGGTTAAACGCCATATTCGTCTAAGTAAAGGACGGTTGCTCCCGTCAGCTCCGTGTAGAGCAGGTCGTAATCGGAAGACAGGGCGAAATTGTCATCCGAGAGGTCATAGACGGAGAACACGTTGCCGACAAGCGGCAGCAGTTTCAGGACAAAGGCTTCACGCTTCTCTTCCGGCACTTCATCGGCAAACTCGTTTTCCACGACTTCGCGGAGGATGGCGTAACGGGAATAATGCAGCCCGCGCAGCAGCGTGTCCATCGCCAGTTCCTGCGCACCATCGGCGGGATAGCCTTCAAGCCGTGCCCTCTCATACGTTTCGGCGGCACGGTCGGCCCGTTCCCGTATGAAAGCGGTGTCGTCAGCCTGTTCAAACTTGTTCGTGCGGAGATAGTCCAGCAGGTACAGACCGTAATAGGAAAAGTCGGTCTGACCCTCGTTTTTCTTCTTGTTGTTCATTACTTTGGATTTAGCGGATTGATAATTAACGGGATAATCGGTTGGAAAAAGGAAGAAAAAGGCACTCGGTATCCCTCCGAGTGCCACCACTAAATCCAAAGTATGAGTGTAATCCGGTATCGAAGAACAATTCATTACTCTGAACAAGTGGCAAAGTTAATACTATTTCTTCCGTCCTGAAAATTTCTTGTCCTTTTTAGCCTCCGGGAACACAAAAGTCGTGTTATATTCCCCGTCAAAGGCGACAACAGCATCGAAACTCTTGCCCTGTTTGCTCTTGAACCCTTTGAGCAGCTTGGTATGCCCTTCGGTGAGCAGGTCTTTGATTTCATCGTCGGACAGGGTGCGTCCCGCTTTCAGCCGGAACACGGGCAGTCCGCACTCCGTGTTGTCGCAGCGTACCACCTTGCCGTAGAACCGCATCCTGCCCGTGCCACACTTGGGACACGCGCAGCCGGAGTCACGGCTGCCGAAGAGCTTGTCGCACGAGATCAGTTCGGAGGTTATCTCACGTGTGTACGCCTCTATCTCCTTGCGGAAGGTGTCGTCGGACAGTTCCCCGCGCTCGATACGCGCCAGCTCCTTTTCCCATTCGCCCGTCATGGCAACATCGGCGATGCGCATCGTCTTGACGACGGAATTGAGGGCAAGTCCTTTTTCGGTGGGAACAAGCGACTTCTTGCAGCGTTCCATGTAACCGCGCTTGAAAAGCGTTTCGATGATGGAGGCGCGTGTGGCGGGAGTACCGATGCCACAGTCCTTCATCGCCTGCCGCAGTGCGTCGTCCTCAATTTCCTTGCCCGCCGTTTCCATTGCCGAGAGCAGGGTGGCTTCGGTATGCAGCGGCTTGGGTTTGGTCTTTCCTTCGGTAATGGACGAGCCTTTCGGTGTCAGCGTGTCGCCTTCCTGCCAGCCGGGGATGGTAATTTCCTCTTTTTCCTCGCCATAGACGGCACGCCATCCGGTTTGCTTCACGACGCTGCCTTTTACGGTAAACTCCACTCCGGCACATTCCGCCGTGACAGTGGTCACATCCTTGACGCATTTCTCAGAGAATGCCTCGACCATGCGCCCGGCAATCATCTGATAGATGGTATTGTCCTCTTTGGAGAGGAAGAGCGGTTTCTCACCCGTGACGAGCAGGGCATGGTGGTCTGTCACCTTGCCGTCGTCCACGCTGCGGCGTGTCGGGGCGGCTTTTGCCCGCACCTTGTCTTTCCATTCGGGCTGTGTGCCGATGAAAGCGAGCAGTTTGGGAATTTCGGCAAACACGTCTTCGGGGATGTAGCGGCTTCCCGTTCTCGGATAGGTTATCAACTTCTTTTCGTAGAGTTTCTGCGCGATTTCAAGCGTCTGTTCCGCCGTGAAGCCGTGCTTGGCGTTGGCTTCTTTCTGGAGCGTGGTCAGGTCGTAGAGCAAGGGAGTTTCCTCCGTCTTCTCCTTGCGCTCGGCTTTCGTGACAGTGGCGCAACCTGCCGCCTTTACCTTATTATATAGTTCCATCGCCGGTTCTTTCTCTTTCCATTTCTCGGAGGATGAGAATTTCACGACTTCGCCGTCGCAACCGTCCGTTGCGATATGGAGCTGCCAGAATGCTTCGGACGTAAAGCGGCGGTTCTCCCAGTAGCGTTCACATACCATAGCCAACGTTGGTGTCTGCACCCGCCCCACGGAATACGTGCCGTGTCCGGCGGCGATGGATAACGCCTGTGTGCCGTTGATGCCCACGAGCCAGTCGGATTCGCTCCGCGCTTTGGCGGCGAGGTAGAGGTTGTCGTATTTGCTGCCGTCTTCGAGTTTCCGCAGTCCCTCGCGGATAGCTTTGTCGGTGAGAGAGCTGATCCACAGGCGCACGAAAGGAGTGGTGCAACCCGTATAGTGGTAGAGGTAGCGGAAGATAAGCTCTCCCTCGCGTCCGGCATCGGTCGCCACGATGATATGTTCGCTTGTGTCGAACAGTCTTTTGATGACTTTTATCTGCGACACCACGCCGCTGTCGGGCTTGTAACCTTTCTCCGTCCTGACCTGACGGGGGACGAGCGTGAATGTGTCGGGAATAATCGGGAGGTTGTCACGGACAAATCCGCGCACGCCGTAGCCGTCGGGCATGGCAAGCTGAACGAGGTGTCCGAATGCCCATGTCACGGCATAACCGCCTCCCTCGAAATATCCTTCCTCTCTCTTTGTCGCGCCCACGATGCGGGCGATTTCACGTGCCACGGAGGGCTTTTCTGCAATGATTGTCTTCATGTCTTCTTCTTTTTTGTTGATACTTTGGATTTTATTTTGGATTCAGTGGCGGACACGGGATTACATTTTCATGCCCTTGCCCGTTTTCTTCTGCGGCTTCTCCTGCTGCTGTTGCTGGCGGGCGTCCTTCGGGTTGGTCTGACCTTTCTGCAACGGCTCTCTCAGATTCTTTGTAGCCTCGTTGGTCTTGCCATCGTTGTTCACCGCCACCTGCGTGCGGCTCTCGTTGGACGGAGCAACCTGCTGTGCATTGTCAGGGTTCGTGTCGTAGCGGTACGGGCGTCCCTTCTCCGGGTTGAACTTGATATACATCGTGGCATGGAAGCCCTGCTTGTCGGTCACGTTCTCCAGCTTCACGGCTTTACCCGCCACATAGTCGGCTTTCTGCTGGTCGGTGAAGCTCACGCCGCTCCATTTGCTGATGGGGCGGATGCTGCCGTCCTCGTTCGTCCACGTGTTGCGGCGTTGCTCCTTCTTGGTCTGTGCGGCATTTTCCCCGCCCTGCGCCTGACTTTTCGATGTGTCGCCTTTGGTTTCCTGTGTCTGTGCGGTACGGGGCGACTTGCCGGTTCCCGGCACGAACTCCACGCCGCGCTGCTCCACGTTCACTTGCAGGGTGGTGACGAACTTTCTGCCGTCGTTGCGCTCGATGAGCTTGTCGCGTACGGGCAGTCCGGCGCGGAGCATGTCCCGCTCCTGCGTGGTGATTTCCGTCTTGCCGATGCGCTCCGGGATGCGCACCCTGCTTGCCGGAATGTCCGTGATTTCATTCGTCTTGCGGTCGATGCTGATGTAGGAGGGGATGATCTCGCCCGTTTCCCTGTCCACAATGTCCACGACCCTACCGAGATTGCCCGTTTCGCGGAGGTTCTTCCGGTCATTGTCGGAGAATTTGTGTTCCTTGTACTCATCCAGCTTCTGCTCCTTGCGGATGAAGTGCGGCACGAGGCTGATGTTTCCCTCACCGTCCTTCTTGAAGGAGAGGCGGGCGTCCAGCTCGAATGATTCGCCGCCGAAGGTCGGTTTGACCTTTACCAAGTCGGACTTGCCATAGTTGAGCATCTTCGTAAGGTCGCCGGACTTTTCAAGGTTGTCCCGCTTTACGCCCCATCTGTCCTCCAGCTCCTGCCAGTTGATTTTACTCTCGTCGATGGGCTGGTAGCCACGTTTGCCCTGCATCTGTTCGGATTTGTCCTGTTGCTGTTCTTTCCGTTGTTCCATGTTCTCCTGTTTTTGAGGTTCTTGTTTCTCTGTCTGTTGTGCTGCCATCTCTTCCTGCACCTTCTTCTCATAGTCGGAGGTGTCCACCTTGTGAGGGGCGAGCAGCTCCTTGTTCGCTTCGGGGTCTTTCAGCAGTTGCTTCATCACCTCTAAGAGATTTTCAGCTTGGTCTGCCGCAATGCGGTAGAAACCGAAGCGGCTGGGTTCCTTGCACTGCCGGAAGAAGTTCTTGAAGAAGTTGTCCAGCACGTCGCCATGTCGGTCGAATTGCAGGAAACTCTGCGCGTTCTCCGCTTTTGCGGGGGTGCGCTTGGGTGTGCCGTCCGCGTTCAGCCCGGCTACCACGCTGATCTCGCCTGTCTTCTCGTCACGGACTACCAGCACGTCCTTTTCGTCTTTTTTCTTTGCCATCTGAAAAATGTTTTAATGGGTTATTTATGAAAGAAATTATGGATACGAGCCTTGTAGAAGGCTATATCTTCCTTTTTGAAGTCCTTGATATGGTTGGAAAGGAATGTCAGCACGTCCTCCTCGCTGTAATAGGTCTTCTTGCCCAGCGTCTTGTAGGGCAATGCGCCTACGCTGCGGTAGCGTTGGAGGGTGCGTTTGCTTATCTGGAGCAACATGCACAAATCCTGATTGTCGAAAAGGCGGATGCTTTCCGTGATAGTGGGCTGTTTCCCCTCAGCCTTCATCGCCAGCAGCAGTTCGTCCTGACGGTCGAGCCGTTCCATCAGCTTCTGCATCCAGCCCTCGAAGTTGTTTCGTGTGAGCAGTTCCATGACCTATGTCCTCCTTCCTTTTGGTTTGCCGCCCGTGCGCAGCGTGTGGTTGTGGAACAGGGTGTCTATTGTCCCTTCCTCGTTCCTTACTGTGTTGTCCTCCAATAGCCGCAGTATCTCGGAAAGGCGGTAGCGGCAGCTTCCGCGTACCACCACATACTCGATACGGTGGTCGGTGCGCATACGCTGCATGGTGCGCTTGCTCACGTTGAGCATCTTCGCCGCCTGTGCCGTGTCAAGCAGCTTGTCTTCGGTTTCCCGCTTCCGTTTCTTCTCGTCCCTTGCCTCGCGGATGTACCCTGCGATGTTCGCAATCTGCGCCATCATCTCCTTGTAGGCGGAACTTTCCATTGTTATCACTTTCATGTTCAGTCCTTTCTTTTTGTTTCTGCGACAAAATTCGGCAATAAACAAAAGGGGCTTTAACAACTCACTACGTGACTCACGTAAGATTTTTGCGGAAGATGGCTCCGTAACCCGGTCAAACGGCGCAACAGGCAGCCTTTCAGCGGAAAACGATACGTCTTGTATGCCGTTTCGTTACCTTTGCGGCAAACTCTAAATGACATGAATATGGAAATAGTATCTATCGAGAAAAAGACTTTCGAGATGATGGTGGCGGCATTCGGCGCACTCTCGGAGAAGGTCGCCGCCCTGAGGCGCAAAAGCGACACGGGGCGCATGGAAAGATGGCTCACGGGCGAGGAGGTCTGCGGGCAGTTGAGAATAAGCCCGCGCACGTTGCAGACGCTGCGTGACAGGCGGCTTATCGGCTACTCGCAGATAAACCGCAGGTTCTATTACAAGCCAGAGGAGGTGAAGCGGCTGATACCGCTTGTCGGCACGCTCTATCCGCACGGCAGATGATTTGATTTATTCACCCACTGAATCCGAAGTTATGATGAACGAGAACAACGATGTTTTTACGATGGAAGACGAGCCGATAGCCTCTGTGGTGCAGGATATGCGCAAAGGCTCGAAATGGCTGTCCGCATTTCTGGAAAGCTACCGTCCTCCGCTGGACGGGGAACGTTACCTGACGGACGGCGAGGTGTCGGAACTGCTCCGTGTGAGCCGGCGCACCTTGCAGGAATACCGCAACAACCGCGTGTTGCCCTTCATACTTTTGGGAGGGAAGGTGCTTTACCCGGAAACGGGGCTGCGCGGGGTACTGGAAGCGAACTACCGCAAGCCGCTGGAGTGAGGCGGTTTCATGAAAAAGTAAACGGGTGACACCTTTTGTGGTGCTACCCGTTTACTTGTCTTATGGGGTATGTGCAATCAGCAATACCCGGCTTTTCCGTTCTGTATGAACATCACGTATGTCTGCCGTTTCTCTTGTGAGAGTGCCTTTCCCACCAGCCATGTGCGGAACAGGTGGGTGTTGTAGGTATTCACCCTGAAAGCGACCGGGATGATGATTTCAAGGGCGTACACGTCCGCGTGCAGCCCGTTTTCAAGCTGCATGTAGCGGCACACCTCGTAGTCGTTCAGCACGTCCGACTTGCGGACGGCTCTGATGGCGGCGTTCACTGCCGGGACGGTCGTATGGAACAATCCGGCTATTTCGGTGGCGGTCATCCACACGTCGTTACCGGTTACGCTGACTGCCTTGTCCTCGATGATGATTGTGTCACGTTTCATGGCTTTTCTTTTTAGATGGTGCAACCTGCAAATTCCTCGACGCCGTTCAATCTTGCGGCAAGGTTCTCCATGTCCTGATTGAGCTTCTCTTTGGTTATCTTTGCGTAAATCTGCGTCGTCTTTATGCTCTTGTGTCCGAGCATGGAGCTGACCGTTTCGATGGGAACACCGTTGGAGAGGAATATCGTCGTGGCTGCCGTGTGGCGGCTCTGATGCCACGTGATATGCTTGGTGATGCCGCAACGCTTGGCGACGGCACGGATACCGGCAAGGCACGTGTTATAATGCGGAACGGGAAATATCCTGCCGTCCCCGCACAGTCCCCGGTATTTGCCGATTATGCGGTTGGCGATGTCGAGCAGGCGGATGTTGGACACCACGCCCGTTTTCTGGCGGTTGATGTTTATCCACTCGTGTTCGTCGAAGTAGGTGCGGATATTCTCTTCCGTAAGGTTGCGCATATCCGCGAACGACAGCCCCGTGAAGGCGCAGAACAGGTAGAGGTCGCGGTACAATTCCTGTTTGGCGTTTTTCAGTTTCCCCTCCATCAGCAGGCGGATCTCATCTTTGGTCAGGAAACTGCGTGTTGTTTCCTCCTTCTTGATTTCATACTCGCGGAACGGGTCGCGCGTCAGCCACTCGTTGTTGATGGCGATGAATACCATCGTCCGTAACGGGCAGACGTACAGCCACACGGTATTGGTGCAGCAGTGCTTGTCCGTGCGCAGGAACATCTCGAAGTCGGAGATGAAAGCCGGGGTAAGCTCTTTTAGGGCGATGTCCTTCACATGGTAGCGGATGTCGAGGAACTCTTGCATGTGCTTGTAAACGGTGCGGTACTTCAGCAGCGTGCCTTTGGCTTTCATGCCTGCCTCCACCTGCTTCTCGTAGTCCTCGTTGTGCTGGCGGAACACCTGCATCAGCGTGTGGTAGCGGTGTTCCAGTCCGAGAAAGGCGTTCTTCACCTTCTCCGCCGTGACGAAGTTGTCACGCTCCATGATTTCCTGATAATGCCTGTTGATGCGTACCCGCATCTTGTCAAGCATACGGTTCGTTTCGAGTGCCGCCGTGCTTCTGCCCGTGACACGTCCACCTTTGGTGTCCCACAGTTTCGGATCGACAGTCAGTTTGCAGCTGAACTGTGTCTGGCTGCCGTCCACCGTGATGCGTCCCATGACGGGAACTGTCCCGTCCTTTTTCACTACCTGACGCTTGAGGTAGTAGATTACTGAAAATGTACTCTTCATTGTCCTTAATTTTTGGGTTTCAAAATTAGTTGGTGAAGAGTCCGGTGTTGGTACGCAAAACGGGGAGGAACGGCGCAATCTTTTTCCGTAACCTGATTTTTCGCATGAGTTATGGATAACTCACTATTCCTTAGAGCCTTGTTTCGCTATTCGTACCCGTTTGTCGCATTTTCGGGCATGGTTACGAACAAGTAACGTAGCGGCGTCAGGATTTGGCTTCGGCAGGGATTGTAATGGCTTCACGGATTATCGCCACTTCAACCAAAACCCTTGTAACTCAATTCTATCACTATATCTTTCCGCATTTCACTTTTTTGTAGTAACTTTGCACCGACATTACAATAAAATACTAATGAAGAAAAACAGTTAAATAAATTCTATTCACAATATATACATACTAATAAGAAACAATCAATCGTATCAAAACGGTTTAAAACAATATAATAAGAATATAAATATAGCTTTAATTATTAATCTGTTCCATTCTTATTATTCTCTACGACATTTATTTTTTTAGTAAAATACAATATTCAATAAAAAATTATACAAACATGCAAAAAAAGTATATTATTAGCTGCATTTATATGTTATTATGCAGTACTCTAATCGCAGCAGAAAGCTTAACATCGCCTGATGGTAATCTCAAACTTCTTTTTTCATTAAGCAAGCAGGGTGAGCCTGTATACGAATTGTTTTATAAAAGTAAAGTAGTCATAAAACCGTCGAAATTAGGAATAGAAATAAAAAATGATAAAGGATTAATGAACGACTTTTCATTAATGGATACCAAACGCACAACATTCGATGAGACCTGGACTCCGGTTTGGGGAGAAGAAAATCAGATTCGCAACCACTACAATGAATTGGCTGTCACATTGGAGCAAATAACGAACAGCCGATACATTACCATCCGTTTTCGTCTTTTTAATGATGGCTTAGGGTTTCGTTACGAATTCCCTCAGCAAAAGAATCTCAACTATTTTATTATTCAAGAAGAACACTCACAATTCGCAATGGCAGATGATCATAAAGCTTTCTGGATTCCAGGTAATTATGATACACAGGAATATGAATATACCGAATGTCGTTTGAGCGAAATACGCGAAACAATGAAAAAAGCAATTACTCATACTCCAAATAGCTGCTTCTCTCCCACAGGTGTACAAACCTCTATTCAGATGAAGTCTAAAGACGGATTGTATATTAATCTGCATGAAGCAGCTTTAGTAGATTATTCATGTATGCACCTAAACTTGGATGACCGTAATTTGATTTTTGAATCTTGGCTTACTCCAGACGCCATAGGTAATAAAGGTTACATGCAAACCCCTTGCAATTCTCCCTGGCGTACGGTAATTGTCAGCGATGATGCCCGAAATATATTAGCTTCCCGTTTGACACTCAATTTAAACGAGCCATGTGCATATAAAGACGTATCGTGGATCAAGCCCGTCAAATATATAGGCATCTGGTGGGAAATGATTTCCGGTTACAAACGATGGGCTTACACTTGGGATTTTCCATCAGTAAAGTTAGGTAGTACAGATTATTCTAAGGCAAAAGCAAGCCCCAGCCATGCTGCTAATAATAAAAACACAAAATACTATATAGATTTTGCAGCAAAGCACGGATTCGACCAGGTATTAGTAGAAGGTTGGAATGAAGGTTGGGAGGACTGGCATAATAAATCAAAGGATTATGTTTTTGATTTTACCACACCTTACCCTGATTTTAATGTTCAAGAATTACAAGCCTACGCAAAAAGCAAAGGCATACGTCTGATGATGCATCACGAAACCTCTTCTTCCGTCCGAAATTATGAACGCCACATGGACAAAGCTTATCAATTTATGGCCGACAATGGTTATAATACTGTGAAAAGCGGATACGTGGGAAGCATTATTCCACGGGGAGAATACCATTACGGTCAATGGATGAATAATCACTATTTGTATGCAGTAAAAAAAGCAGCAGATTACAAAATTATGGTAAATGCCCACGAAGCAGTACGTCCTACCGGATTATGCCGTACTTATCCCAACCTGTTGGCTAACGAATCGGCTCGAGGTACAGAATATGAGGCATTCCAAGGTAACACCCCCTCCCATACTACCATTTTACCATTTACCCGCCTGATTGGCGGACCGATGGACTATACTCCCGGTATCTTCGATACAAAAATTTCTTTCGTTTCCAAGAAAAGAGGTTGGGTACATACTACTTTGGCAAAACAACTGGCACTTTATGTAACCATGTATAGCCCTCTACAAATGGCAGCAGACCTTCCAAAAAATTATGACCTATACATGGACGCCTTTCAGTTCATTAAAGATGTTGCAGTTGATTGGGATGAAAGTAGATATCTGGAAGCTGAACCGGGAAACTATCTGACGATAGCCCGTAAAGAGAAAGGAAAAGAAAACTGGTTTGTCGGGGGAATAACAGATGAAAACAGTAGAATATCCTCTTTTCAACTAAACTTTTTGAAGCCAGGGAAACAATACGTTGCTACTTTATATCATGACGGAAAAGACGCCGATTATGATACAATGCCCACTTCTTATGAGATAAAGAAAGGCATAGTAACCAACAAAACAAAAATCACCGTAAAACTGGCTCGTAGCGGCGGGTTCGCTTTAAGTCTGACAGAAGCCACCGATCAAGATAAAAAGATCAAAAAATGGAAATAAAACCAATTAGCAAGTAAATTATCAGCATTCGTTTAAAATGTATATCAGTTATAACATTCGTTATCACAAACATATTTATTGCATTAAAAATCAATATTTTACAAAACACTAATACGATAAAGGCAAAAGAGTTTATCAAAAAATCTTTTGTTCAGAAAGTATAAGTTTTGGATAACAAAGTACTTTTTTTGATATATATCAACCCGTATATTTGCAAATATTAAAATATTAAAACAACAGATAATTATGAATATTCTTTTTGATCAGAGATTAAAGGAAATTACGCAAGAACATGAAACATTGTTGAAACGTAAAAACGAACCGATCATACCGGGAAATGGAATTTATACACGTTATAAATATCCAGTTTTAACTGCCATGCACACTCCTTTGATGTGGAGATATGATTTCAACCCTGCAAGTAATCCTTTTTTAATGGAGCGATTTGGAATAAACGGAACATTCAATGCAGGTGCAATAAAATGGGATGGTAAATATATTATGGTAGTTCGGGTTGAAGGTAATGACCGAAAATCCTTTTTCGCAATTGCAGAGAGCCCGAACGGAATAGATAATTTCCGTTTTATAGATTATCCGGTAGCAATCCCGGAAACAGAAAATCCCGATATTAATATATACGATATGCGTTTAACGGCACATGAAGATGGTTGGATATACGGTATTTTCTGTTCTGAACGAAAAGATCCTGACGCACCGGAGGGAGATTTATCGGCTGCTATTGCCACTGCAGGAATTGTTCGTACAAAAGATCTAAAGAAATGGGAACGCCTGCCCGATTTGAAATCGAAAAGCCAGCAACGAAATGTAGTCTTACATCCCGAATTCGTGAACGGTAAATATGCACTTTATACCCGCCCTCAAGATGGTTTTATAGATGCCGGTAGCGGAGGTGGTATCGGCTGGGCATTAATTGACGATATTGAACATGCAGAAATAAAAGAAGAAACAATTATCAACTTCCGTTATTATCATACCATTAAAGAATTAAAAAACGGAGAAGGTCCTCATCCTATAAAAACCTCTAAAGGTTGGTTACATCTTGCGCATGGCGTAAGAGGATGTGCCGCAGGATTGAGGTATGTATTGTACCTGTATTTAACAGACTTAAAACATCCCGAAAAAATAATCGCAGAACCTGCCGGCTATTTTATGGCTCCAATAGGAATGGAAAGAATCGGCGATGTTTCCAATGTATTGTTCTGTAATGGTTGGATACCAGATGAAGACGGAACTGTTTTCATCTATTACGCCTCTTCTGATACACGCATGCATGTCGCAGTTTCCACAATAGATCAATTACTGGACTATTGCTTAAATACAAAACCGGACGGATTGCGTTCAGCAACTTCCGTGCAGACTCTACGCACCTTAGTTGACAAAAACTTCGCATGTATAGAAGAAACAACATTTGTCAATTCTTAATATATTACAAATTACAGAATTAATATTTTTTAATCCATGAAAAACAGTTTTTTAATAGGTATAATTATAATAAGTTTCTTCTCGTGTAAAACACCGATGAAGAATAAAATGCCAACTGACCCACAAGCGACTCATGAGACTGTCGCATTGTATAACCGTTTATTTAATCTGGCAGAAAAAGGCATTATGCTGGGACATCAGGATGATCCGTTGTACGGGCATGGCTGGTATGGAGAACAGGATCGTTCTGATGTCAAAGGCATGATTGGAGACTATCCCGCCATATTCGGTTTCGAACTGGGACATATCGAATTAGATTCTGAATATAGTTTGGATTCTGTATACTTTAGCCAGATAAAAAAGCACGTAAAAGAACATCATGCACGAGGAGGTATTTCCTCCTTTAGCTGGCATGCCGATAATATAGCAACAGGAAATTCTACTTGGGATTGCGCACAAGACACAGTTGTACGCTCTATCCTGCCCGGAGGTAGTTTACATAAAGAATATCTGGTATGGTTGGAGCGTTTAGCTAATTTCTTTCTGGATTTGAAAGATGAGAATGGAGCGTATATCCCTGTTATTTTTCGGATGTATCACGAGCATACAGGAGACTGGTTTTGGTGGAGTAGCCAACAATCTACTCCCGAAGAATATAAACAGCTGTGGATAATGACATGCGATTATTTACAAAAAACGAAACAAGTACATCATCTACTTTATGCTTATTCTTCTTCCAACGTTCAGAGTGAAGAACATTATCTGGAACGATATCCGGGTGATCAGTACGTCGATATTCTGGGATTCGACCATTACTTGAAAGGACGGGAACAAAAAAATGTCGAACAATACAAAATCGATTTTGAAAGAAATATCAAAATAGTAACAAAATGCGCAGAACAGTCCGGCAAACTGCCGGTAATTGGCGAAACCGGGGAAGAATCGATATGGGATCCTACCTATTTCACCAATGTAGTTTATCCGATAATAAACAAATATAAACTCGGATGGATTTTATTTTGGCGTAACGCTTGGGAACCCGACAAACCTAATCATTACTACCTACCCTATCCGGGACACTCTTCAGAATCTGATTTCAAACAATTTGTCGATCAGCCTTTAATCCTCACAAATAAAGATGTATACCAACAATAGAATTTTATTACAAACCAATATGTTTAATCTTGAAAAAGTTGAAATTATGAAAAAAGTATTCTACAAAAGTTTGATTCTGGCATTTTCTGCCACAATGTTATCAGCAAATGTAAATGCCCAGTTCGCAGGTGGTACGGGAACAGAAAGCGACCCGTATATTATCCAAACAGCAGAGCAATTAAATGAAGTACGTAATTATTTGGACGGAAACAATTTCCGACTGGACAATGACATTGATTTAACCAGTTACCTCGCTGCCAACTCAGCAGAAAACGGTTGGTTACCCATTGGAAGTGATCCGGAAGGTATAACAGGATCGTTTGATGGTAACGGACATGTCATATCCGGATTTTACATTAACCGTCCCGAAACTTCGAATGTCGGATTATTCGGTTTTATTAAATCAAGCGGAATATTTAGTGTAAAAAAATTAGGGCTTATTATTGCCGATGGCAAAGAAGTAAAAGGATTGGATAATGTAGGCGGAATAATCGGTCAAGTTCCCTACACCGGACAAACTATCAAAATTACAGAATGCTTTGTAATTGGCAATATCACCGCCGAAGGTAATGGTGCCGTTACCGGTACAGCCACAGGAACCGCCGGTTCTATAATAGCTATGACGTCTGCATTAGGGCGCGTTGAGTTGCTAAATTGTTATGCTGCAGGAAAAGTTTATGGTTTTTGTAAAGCCGGCGGTTTGGTAGGACAAGGATACCGTGGTATCAAAATCGAATCTTCCTACTCTACCTGTGAAGTAGAAGCCGGTACAAACAAATCTCAGTCAAAAGCCGGTGGTCTTATCGGAGAATGCGGTTTTCCCAATGGCAATGCAATCCGCCACGATGTGATTTATTCCATCGCATTGAACCCATCCGTAAAAGCGCCCAATTCTCCGGATTTACACATTGGACGTTTAGTTGGATTTGAAAAGCCGGACAACACAGGTAAGTACAATTATGAAGTATCTTACGCTTGGGCTGATATGCTGGTAAACGACGCAGCTGTTACAGACGGACAGGAAACCAATAAAAACGGATTAAACCAATCTTCAAATGATGTCATACAAGAAACAATTTATTTTGGAGACAACAACAACGACTATTTATTCTGGGATCCAGCTATCTGGTCCATGGGAAACGGTAAATATCAACTACCCATTCTAAAAGCTTTTGCAGCGGACAAGCAGCCTGATACCAAAGTAGCTCACTTACCGGAAAGAACCAGTACGGGCATAACAATGTCATCTTCTGAAAAATTATCAGTTTATCCAACTCTAACAAAAGATAAGATTACAATAACAAATAAAGCAGATAATGCCAAAGTTTCAATATACGATCAAGTTGGCAAGTTGGTAATGACAAGTTTTGATTCGGAAATCAGTATAGCCACCTTAAATTCCGGCATATATTTACTGAACGTCCAAGGAACTGTAGTAAAAATTGTAAAAGAATAGGCTTCTATATCTTTTAAATAAGAGTGAAGAACTAACAATAAAGACTAAGTAATAACAGACAAAAAATTTATCCGTCAAAAACAAAAACACTTTTATTGTTAGTTCTTCTTTTGAAGAGAAACTATATTAATTTTAAGAATAACATGACTAAAAATGTAAAAGCAAAAGTTTCTGACACCATGAAAAGCAGAAGACAGATTGCCGCACTAATAACCTTATTAATGCTGATAACTGTATCATCTGTATTTGCTCAAGGGACAAAGAAACTCACAGGAATAGTAAGTGACCTGTCCGGTGAGCCATTGATAGGAGTGAGTATTGTTGTTAAAGGAACTACCATCGGCACAGTAACCGATCTTAATGGGGGGTACTCATTAAACATACCCGATGAAAATAAAAAAGCCACTTTAATCTTCACTTATGTCGGTTATCTGAAGCAAGAGATATCTGTAAACAATAAACATACATTAAATGTCATCATGAAAGAAGACGACAAATTACTTGATGAAGTGGTAGTCGTTGGTTATGGTGTACAGAAACGAGTGAACATGACAGGCTCTGTAGCTTCAGTAAAAAGTGAAAAAATGACAACTATGCCTGTTGCCAATGTTTCCAATGCATTGGGTGGCCGGGTTTCGGGATTAGTCACGCAACAAGCTACCGGTGAACCCGGTAATGACGCCTCGACATTATATCTCCGAGGAAATAAAAACCCTCTTGTTTTGGTCGATGGTATTGAAAGTGAATACAATATGATCAATATGGAAGAGGTTGAATCCGTAACTTTACTAAAAGACGCATCGGCAGTGGCCCCTTATGGTTTAAAAGGAGCTAATGGCGTTGTCTTAATTACAACAAAACGTGGAGGTAACACACAAGGAAAGATTTCTTTCAATTATAATGGTGAATTCGGTTGGCAGAAACCGACCAATACACCTGAATTTATGAGTGCAGCTGAAGGACTACGCCTGAAAAAACAAGCGTATGAAATGGATGGCATGAAAGATGAAGCAAATGCAATTACTGATGAAATACTTGCTGCACATGAACAAGGAACAGATGCTTATCCCAATACTAATTGGGTGAAAAACTATATGAATACTTCTACCAGCCAAAAACACAATATAGTACTTAAGGGTGGTAATGATCTGATTAAAGCTTACGTAGCTTTGGGATACATGAAGCAGGGCAGCATGTTTAGTGACGACCAGTATTACCGTCGTTACAATGTACGTGCCAATCTTGACCTAAAGCCCACTAAAACAACAACCGTTTCAGCCGATTTAGGCCTTGTATATGATCGTAAAAGGACAAACTCTTCTTCTGCAGAAGCGGCTATGCTAAATATCTACCGGGCAAAAGCAACTGAGGCTGACGTATACAGTAACGGATTACCTGCCTTTCAATCGTCTATCGGTGGTAGTATGTACCAAACAATATATGGTGGTGGAGAGAAACGCAATGAAAACAACTATCAGAATTTGAGTTTGTCGGTCAATCAGGAGCTACCTTTCATCAAAGGATTGTCAGTAAAAGGCTTGTTCAATATGAATCGCAAAGATACATATTCCAAAAACTGGGGCCATCCTTATGAATATTACGTATATGATGCCGCCAATAACAAGTATAATAAATCAGAATTACAATCCGATGCAGATCTATCCCAATCTACTAAAGTAAATGCTTATTATACAGTGCAGGGTTATCTGAATTATGCCAATTCCTTTGGCAATCATAATATCTCCGGTTTATTTGTTTACGAACGCCGGTGGGGAGGACGCAAAATAGATTATAGTGCTCGACGGACACAATTCGATGTCTCAATACCCGAATTGGATATGGGATCGAAAAATAATCAATACAACTCCGGTACCTCTTCAGCCGAAGCTCAAGACGGTTTTGTATTCCGTGTCAATTATGATTATGCACAAAAATATCTGATCGAGTTAGCCGGACGCTATGACCGTACCTATCAATATGCTCCTGATCGTCGTGCTGCATTTTTCCCTTCGGTATCATTGGGATGGCGCATTTCAGAAGAGGCATTTTTGAAAGACATTCACATTATCGATAATTTGAAAGTCCGCGCCTCTTATGGTAAATCCGGAAATCCGGTAGGAAACCCATTCCAATGGAGCCCTACCTATACGGTAGGTAACGGATATGTATGGGGAACAGGCTCCCAATCTACGGTCTCCGGCTTATACGAAAGTGCAGAAGCAAATCCTTTTCTGACGTGGGAAACCGTCTTAAAAGCCAACATAGGATTTGATCTTTCCATGTGGAACGGGTTATTGGGAGTAGAATTCGATGTATACCGTGATTTAAGACGAGATAAAATCATCATTCCGACCGACGATTTTCCAACAGAATATGGTATTAAGCCTTCGCAATACAATGCAGGAAAGGAAGAACGTTATGGTGTAGACCTCACCGTCTCCAACCATACGAAGATCAATCGGGATTTCTCAATAGACAATTCATTTGTATTCGGATTCTCCCGCGATAAGCAAATAGATATCGCCGAGTCAATGGGTACTTATAGTATTCCACGTTTCCGCAGAACCGGTAAATCCGCATCACAGTTAAGAGGATATATTGCCGAAGGATTGTTTGCCAACCAAGAAGAAATTGACAATTGGGCTTACCAAAGCGCTTCAACCCGCCCTGGTGACATCAAATATCGTGACATCAACGGTGACGGTAAAATTGACAATGAAGACGAAACAATTATCGGTCGTACCCGTGTACCGGAAATCATGTACGGATATACATTCAGTGCAAAATATAAAGGCTTTGACTTCAGCCTGTTTTTACAAGGAACCGGACATTCCGATTTCTATATCGGACAAGACGCAAGCGGTGCTTCTGACCGTGGAGTACGTTTCCCATTCAAAAATGATAAACCCCGGAAAGACCATATTCATTCATGGACAACAGACAATCCCGATCCGAATGCCAAATACCCACGTTTATCCACTATTGAAGGAATGAATTATGTGTCCTCTTCCTTCTGGGTGGTAAATACAGCATATTTAAAACTAAAATCTCTGGAGATAGGATATAACTTCGAGCAACGTCTATTAAAGAAACTCCATGTAGATAATCTGAGAGTATACCTAAACTTTTACAACTTGTGGACTATTTACTCTGATATGCCGAAAGATTTCGACGTAGAAAATCAAAATTACAATGCATATCCACAGCAATTTGTAACCTCTTTGGGGGTTAATATTACATTCTAATGAAAGCAATCATGAAAAAAATAATGATATTTATTACTGCCGGGATAATAGCGTTCTTCAGTTCATGTACCGACTTTATGGACATAGAATCCAGAACATCTATTACCGATGAAGCCGTTTGGTCAAGCAAATCAGCTACCGGCCTATACGTAAACGAAACCTACAACAAAACATTAGATGGTCCTTTATACTGTATGACTAAAGGGATCAGAGACTGGTATTCGTTCGATCACGCTTGGACAGACGATATGGGAATCTCAGGATTTATCTCCCTATCGGAATTCAGTTTCACAGCAGCAACACTGCCCGAACCTTTTAAAAGCAGATGGGATGCTTTATATGAAAACATCCGCAGGACAAATCTCGGATTGGAAAAAATAAAAGTTTCTGAAGTCCTGACTGAAGCCGAAAAAGAACGTTTCATGGGAGATATGTATTTCCTACGTGCTATCAATTATTTAGAACTCTGGCGTTTTTGGGGTGGTGTACCACTGATAAAAAAGACACTGAATAAAGACGTAGACGATATTTACTATTCGAGGAGTTCGTCCAAAGAAACTTTAGAATTCATTATCGAAGACCTTAAGGAAGCAGCAAATCGTTTGCCTAAACGTTCGGAACTTCCGGCCGAGGAGTATGGTAGGGCAACCAAAGGGGCAGCTATCGGTTTCCAAGCCGTTGCTTATCTCCATGCAGCCGGTGTTATTGACGCTAAATATTATGAAGATGCAGCAAATACCGCCGACATATTAATAACCGGTGAACTGAAAGGAGAGTATCGTTTGTTTCGCGAAAACGATGGAGATCCTAATGAAAAATCTACAACCAAAAAGCTAAGTAAGAAAGCAGAGAATTTTGCCAATCTTTTTTTAGAAGAATACGAAGGTAACGAAGAGGTTATTTTTGATGTACAATACAAAAACCCTGATCGCCATCAACAAGGATATCAAACTATTGCAGCTCCAGGTTATCCGGGTATCGGCAGTGATTACGGCTGGGGATGTTCCAATCCTTCACAAATGCTGGTCGATGCTTTCGAAATGCAAAACGGAACACCTTTCGACTGGAATAATCCCGAACAAGCAGCACATCCATATGAGAATCGGGATGCCCGATTCTATGCCTCCATTTTATACGATGGAGTAGTATGGAAAGATTCGACACTCTCATTCAGCGTCAACCGTTATATATGGGATGAGAACGACCGGAGAAAATGGAAAAATATAACAGACAATCTACCCAATGGAATGTACTGTTCGAAAGTAGAATCCACCAAAACCGGTTATTTCATCCGTAAACATCAAAACGAAACTGTCAGTTGTGGTACCAAGAACAGGTACATGAACATGGATGGAGAGGGAGGCAATTTAATAGTGCTACGTTATGCCGAAATATTATTGACTTATGCTGAAGCTAAAAATGAAGTATCAGGCCCTGATCAGTCAATATATGATGCTATTAATGCAGTGCGCCGTCGCGCCGGACAACCGGAAATTTCCGGATTGGGACAAGAAGATATGCGTAAACAGATCCGCAATGAACGGCGTGTAGAACTGGCCTTTGAAAATAAAAGATATTTTGACATCATGCGTTGGAAAATTGGGGATAAAAGCCTGACAGGTCCTTTCTATAAAATGGAAATTACCTATCAAGAGCCGCCAGAAAAAGTACCGACCTCTGTTTCAACTCCACTCTACAACCCTCGTGCTATATATTTTGAAAGGATTTTCGACACACAGAAAAATTATCTGTTACCTATACCACAACATGCGATCAATCGTAATCCTAAATTGGTAGGACACCAGAATCCGGGATGGTAAATAGCTAATGAATAAACAAAAAGAAAAAGTTATGAAAAAGTTGATATATATATTATTCACTTCCCTGTATGTGGCAGTGACAGCTTGCTCTAAAATCGACTATAAAATTAACGATGCTTATGAGACTGCTGCAATAACCGGTATCACCCTTTATGCTGTAAGCGATAAACCTGTTAATATCATTGAGTCTTTCGAAATAGACACAGAAAATGCATCGGTATATGCATTCGTACCCGAAGGAACCGATCTGACTCATTTGAGATTAGTATTAACCATATCTACCGGAGCTTCTCTCACTCCGGTAATAAATGGTTTTACTGACTTAAGTTCTCCCAAAAAGTATACGGTTACCTCACCAAACGGGATTGTCCAGAAAAGCTGGACGATCCATGTGGCCACATCGCCTCAGGATGGTCAATGATGATATGCTAACATTTAACAAAATGATAAATAAACCACCATCCGATGGATAAAGTTTTATATAAAAAAGTCTGTTTAGGAATTGTGCTTTTACTACTTTCCGGTGAATTCACAGCACAAACATTAAAATATGTCGATGCTCAAAAATTACTGATGGTTGGTAAAGCACAGCCTAACACGGAATATTATCATCGAATCGATACGGCTCTGTATAAAGATTTGTCTCCAAAGGTTAAATATCTCTCTACACTCTCATGTGGATTAGCTATCGGATTCAAGACGAATAGCCCGATTATTGCAGCTAACTGGGAAGTTAAACCGGACAAGCCCTCACAAAACTTATCGGACATTGCCCATAGCGGATTAGACTTATATATAAAACGAAATGGAAAATGGGAGTTTGCAGGTGTCGGTAAACCGACACCGCAAAACACCCGAAGCGAATATGTGATTGTGCAAGAAATGGATAATACAGAAAAAGAATGTTTGCTGTACCTACCTTTATTTAGTGAAATCAAATCATTAAGAATCGGTATAAAAGAAAGTGCAAATATATCGGCAATCGATTATCCATTTAAAAAGAAGATTCTGATTTACGGTTCAAGCATTGTACATGGTGCAGAAGCTTCACGTGCGGGAACAACCTATGTAGCAAAATTATCGCGCCGCACAGGTATTAATTTCATCAACTTGGGATTCAGCGGCAATGCCCGTATGGAGAACAGTATGGCCGACTGTTTAGCTGACATAGAAGCCGATGCCTATATATTAGATTGCGTTCCCAATGCAACTGCAAAACAGATTGCCGAACGCACGGGTTATCTGGTCAGAACCATCAGAGCAAAACACGCGAAAGCTCCTATTATTGTCATGCAAAGCATTGCAATGGATATAGGAAACTTTAATTTGAAAATAAAAAACGATTTACGCATAAAAGACAAAACAATCCAACAACAAATAGAACAACTTCAACATGATGGCATCAAGAAACTTTATTTCATCAGAGGGGAAGATTTAATAGGCCATGACCATGAAGGAACCGGTGATGGAATACATCCCAATGATTTAGGCTTTCAGCGAATGGTCAACTTTTTGGAACCGGTATTAATGAATATATTACAAGAGAATGAATTGATATTTTAAAAACATCAAAGTCGTCCTGACAGTATTAATCTTATATTATAAAAATAAAATCAGCTTATGATGAGAAGAATTTTAATAACATTGATTGTTTGTTTTTACATACTACCAACTTTTGCATATACGGTTGACATTACCACACTGGGGGCAAAAGGAGATGGAATTACTGACAACACAGCTTTCATACAAAAAGCGATAGACGATTGCTCAGCCCGCAAAGGGGGAACCGTAGAAATTCCATCCGGGCATTTTTTAACCAGAACCCTCTTTTTAAAATCAAATGTGAACCTGCACTTACATTTTGGAGCAGAACTTTTAGGTAGTACCGATTTGGATTCTTACCATAAAGTATTTCCTGAATTGAAAGGCAAAGAAAGCCCGGCACTAATTTTTGCACGTGGAGTCGCCAACATCGCTATTACGGGTTCAGGTACTATTAACGGACAAGGCGCACATCAAAATTTCCAACACGGAAACGATTCGAAAGGAGGTCCCAGACGTCCCAAAATCATTTACTTTATCGGTTGTAATAATGTTCGGGTGCAAGATGTTACTCTGCGCAATTCGGCTTATTGGACACAGGACTATGAGAAGTGCAACGGTGTTATTGTACGTGGGGTAAAAGTTTACAGCCATGCAAACTGGAACAACGACGGTCTTGATATTGACAGCCGCAACGTAGTGGTTTCAGATTGCTACATCGACTGTGACGATGATGCATTATGCCTGAAAAGCGACACAGATACTCCATGCGAAAATGTTACTGTCACCAATTGTGTTTTAAAATCAAACTGTAATGCTATCAAATTCGGGACATCTTCTTATAGCGGATTCAAAAATGTCACAATTTCAAACTGTACAATAGACAGAGCATCCGAAGATCACATTCGCCAATGGTACAAAAATTATCCATGGATTGGAACTAAACATAAAACAGTAGTAGCAGGTATTGCATTAGAATCTGTAGACGGAGGGATCATTGAGAATGTTTCTATTTCGGATATAGCGATGCAAGGAGTACAAACTCCGATATTTGTCCGCTTAGGTGATCGCAAAAGGACTTTCAGCAAGCAAATGAGTCGCATTAATGATGTAATGATAAGCCGCATCATTGCTCGTAGTGAAGGAAAAATAGCCTGTTCAATAACAGGAGTTCCGGGTGGTGATATCAAAAACATTGTTATCAGCGATGTAATTTTAGTTACCGATGCTGAAGTAGCAAAAACAGATATTGATTTAAAAGTCCCCGAAGCAATTGATAAATACCCCGAAAACAGAATGTTCGGAACGATCTTACCGGCTTCCGGTTTCTACGTACGCCATGTAAATGGTATTGCTTTTAACAATATAAAGATGACTACGACAAATAAAGACGAACGTCCGATGTTCCATCTTAACGACGTAAAGAACTTCACCCAACAAGGATGTACGCTCAACAATGCGAAGGTAACATTAAAAAAGGAATAATATAACAATTACAAATTATGAAAAAATTAAATATATTATTTCTTTTTATCTGCTATTCATGGGGTTGTATCGCACAGCCCATGAAACAGATGATTCAGGTTTCAGTGGTTCCGAACAGTGAAAACTGGCTTTATAAATTAGGAAAAGATGCTGTGTTTACCGTCACTGTAACCAAGGACGGTATTCCAATGAAAGGAATAAAAATACGCTATGAGTTATCCCAAGATATGTTAGAGCCTTTTAAACAAAAAGAACTCCTATTAAAAGACGGAATAACCACTATCAATGCAGGAACTTTACGAAAGGCCGGTTTCTTACGCTGCCGGGCTTTTGTAACGATAAAGGGAAATACATATGAAGGCAGAGGTACGGCCGGATATGAACCACACACTCTCTTGCCAACAACTGAAATGCCGGCCGATTTCCAACTTTTCTGGGAACAGGCAAAAGCCGGGAACAAAGAGATAGCAATGAATCCCTGTTTACGTCTACTTCCCGAAAAATGTACCTCCAAAGTAGATGTATATGAATTAAGCGTACAATCTTTCCAGCGTGGCAGCCGTATGTTCGGAATACTTTGTATACCTAAAACCGAGAAAAAATGCCCTGCTCTATTGCGGCTTCCGGGAGCCGGTGTCCGTCCCTATGAAGGACATATTGCCGAAGCGGAAAAAGGATACATAACATTGGATATCGGAATACATGGAATACCTGTGACCATGCCGGCTTCCGTATACCACAACCTACGGTCCGGTTCTCTCGATAAATATTGGAATTTTAACTGGGAAGATCGAGATATGGTGTATTATAAACGTGTATATCTCGGCTGTATCCGTATGATCGACTATATATACTCTATGCAAGAGTTCAATGGTGACCTTATTGTTTATGGCGGTAGCCAAGGCGGTGCACTATCGCTCATAACAGCTGCATTGGACAACCGGGTAACAGGCTGTGTCGTTTTTTTTCCTGCATTAGCAGATCTGAACGGCTATCTACACGGAAGAGCCGGAGGTTGGCCACACTATTTTAAAGATAAACATATAAACGATCCCATTATTAGAAAGAAAGAGCAGGTAATGGCATATTATGACGTTACCAATTTTGCCCGGATACTAAATAAGCCAGTGTTCTTCTCTTTCGGATATAACGATATGGTATGCCCTCCTACAACATCATACGCTGTATATAATAGTATTTCCTCACCCAAGACTTTTATACCGGCACCGGAAACAGAACATTATAACTATCCGGAATTATGGGAAGAAGCATGGAAATGGGGTGAAGAACTATTGAAAGCCCCCAAAAAATAATTGTTTAATTTTATATATTTAAGTATTATGAAAAAGATAAAAATGTTTGAATCTCTAAGGTATTGGGGGACGTCCCTCATTCTCTGTACTGGTATATCGTTCAATACATGGGCTATCGATTTTTCTTCCGGTACAGGAACAATGGAAGATCCTTTTGTCATCAGCACGGCTGACGAACTGAATAATATGAGAAATAATTTGGCCGCCCATTACAAATTAGAGGCTGATATCGACTTATCGACATGGATTGAAACAAATTCCCCAGAAACCGGTTGGCAACCTATAGGAACATCTGCCACACCTTTTACTGGAAATTTTGATGGCAATGGACATGCTATCGAGAATATCTGGATAAGTATGGATTCTGAAAATGTAGGCTTCTTCGGAGCTGTCGGCGGTAACGTCACTATAAAAAGATTAGCAATAATCATTGCAGACGGCAAAAGAATTACCGGAACCAGTAATGTAGGTATCCTTACCGGACTTTCTACTGCGGTGGAAGGTAATAAACAGACCCAGATAGAAGAGGTATATGTAGCAGGAAATGTAGAATCAAAAGGAAACTTAGTAGGTGCTATTGTCGGAAGGAATAATAACCAAAACATCTCAATCGTCAATTGTTATGTAAAAGGAAATGTTTTTGCAACGGCTGATGGAGTTGGCGGTATCATGGGAAGTTCTTACGGAGCATGTACAACTCTCATTGACAAATGCTATGTTTTAAACAATATTCAAGTAGATGGCGGTGGATCTACCGGTGGCATATTAGGTACAGTCAGCGCACCGGATGCTTCCATCGAACAAATGAATGCAACAATCTCCAACTGCGTTGCTATTAATAAAACAATCACTGTGCGTGACGCAACTCCCAGCCGTATCTTTGCCTGGGCCAAACAAGATAAAATAACACTAAGCAACAACCTCGCTTTTTCAGGATGCATCATCAATGACGCTCCCTTCTCAAGCACTGATGCCAATGGCAAGAACGGACAGGATAAAGATGCAGAAGAATTAGCAATACAATCAACTTATGATGGCTGGGATTTTGAGTCGGTATGGACTTTGGGAAATGAAGCATACCAACTTCCTGTACTGAAAACAGTTTCATTATCCAAACAGCCCGTTGACGAATATAATTTAGGAGTAGAGTCGGATAATCCATTTGTCGACTTGGTTCCTAAAGGAGGAGAACTGAATGTAGTAGAATCTTGTGGGGTATCAAATAATGGACGAGATGATGTCACAGAGTTAATGCAACAGGCTATTGATGCTTGTTCTATGAAAAAAGCAACGGTTATCGTACCTAAAGGCCGTTACTCGATCCGTCCCATCTTTTTACGTTCCAACATGACATTAAAACTGGAAGAGGGTGCACAATTATTAGGAAGCCGTACTATTCAAGACTACCGTGATGCATTCCCCGAAGCCGGTGCTATCGAAACCAGCGCTTTGGTATTCGGTAAGAATATTGAAAATGTAAAAGTAATAGGGCCGGGGTTAATTGACGGACGTGGAACTGCCCCCGACTTCCAATTCGGCAATAGCAAAGGCGATCGTCCTAAAGTACTTCATTTTGTTAATTGTAAAGACGTGGTTGTAGAGAATGTAACCTTACAAAACTCTGCTTTTTGGACAGCTCATTTCCTGCTGTGCGATGGAGTAAAAATAAAAGGAGTAAAAATCTACAGCCATTCAAATTGGAATAATGACGGATTGGACATTGACTCCAGAAATGTAGAAATCGAAGATTGCTATATTGACTGTGACGATGACGGCATATGCATGAAAAGCGACCGAGGAATTTTCGTAGAAAATGTTACTGTAAAAAATTGTACAATACGGACTAATTGCAATGCAATAAAATTAGGAACTGCAGGAAAAACCGGATTCAAAAACATCACATATACCGATTGTGTAATAGAAAAAGCCAGTGAAGACAATTTCCGTAAACACTATGAAAGTGACAAGCTTGCCTGGTGCGGCATAACTCTCCAAGGACCTTCAACTATCTCCGGTATAGCCTTGGAATCAGTAAATGGAGGAGTATTAGACGGTGTCACGATATCAAATATCCAAATGAAAGATGTACATACGGCTATTTTCCTCCGATTAGGAAAACGTGAAGGTTCCGCAAAAATGAGTGAACTGAAAAACGTAGTAATTTCAGATATCAAAGCCACTTGCGTCAGTAAAGTAGCCAGTTCAATTGTAGGTGTGCCGGGAGGAATTATCGATAATGTATTAATCAAAAATGTAGAGATCACCTTACCCGGTGGCGGTACAATAAACGATGCCAATGCAAGTATTCCGGAAATGATTGATGCCTATCCGGAATCCAACATGTTTGGAAAAGCATTGCCGGCTTATGGCTTTTATGTACGACATGCCAATAATGTGAAGTTCGAAAATGTAAAATTTAACTTGACAGGAGCTGATGTACGTCCGGATTATGTATTCGATGACGTAACCGGAGGAGAAATAACCGGCATATCTCCGATTGTTGAAGGTAAAGATTTCCAGATAACATTCCAAAACGGATCTTTGAATATTCTGCCTAATGTAGAAAATTATATAAAGGTAGACGTCATTGATATTTCCGGAAAAACAATTTATTCTACAAGACAGAACGGTAATACCACAAATAATAATATCAATATTGACCTGCCGGAACGCGGCATATATATCATCTCTATCCAAACCGATAAAGGTAATATTGTGCGCAAGGTAATATACCAATAAGCTATAAAGCTCCTTGTTAAAATCCTCATGAGAATAAAAGTCATGGTAAATTCTCATGAGGGTTTAAACTTTAAGTAAACAGAATACTCATGAAAAAATATATCCAAACTTTACTATTGCTATTTCTTTTATGCTCTGTAAAAGATATATTTGCCTCCCCGGCCAAACAGGTAAACAGTTGGAATAACTTATCCAGCAGTTCAACTACCGGTATCTTTCAAAACGGAACTCAAACACTTACAGACCTTAATCAAGCACTATCCATCAACATCTCTTCCAGTAACTATACTCCAAAAGCAGCATACAGTTTCTTTCATAATAAAAAGTTACTGCATAGTTTTTATATCATGACTCTTCCCCTATGGTATCCGATAATGGCAGCATACATTATTTATACGTTATTCGTATTAAGTGTTATCATTGGAATACTTCGTTATGCCAAGCAAAAATACGAACCGAAAATGTCTATTGGCAAACTATCAGATATGCCTTATCAACAACCACAAGCTGCCATTATCTTACCGCAACCAACCATTACAGAAAAACCGTCTGCCTTTTTGGAGAAGGCTTCCGACCCTATGCTTAAAAGTAATATAACCATAAAAGAACCTATCAGCACAAACTTCAAAAGTGAATATCCAAAAGCCGAAATTACAGTTTTAATAATTAGCAGTAATAAGGGCATTCCAGACACACTAAAAAATATGCTATCCGATGAATACACAATTTTTACCGCCCCAAATAGCGAGGAAGGACTATCTATGGTGAAACAGGAACCCCCAAATCTGATAATTATAGACATTACAGTACCTAACATTAATGGAATTATCCTAACCGAACAAATAAAAAACAACAAGTACACAGTACATATTCCATTAATCGTTCTATCCGACCAGAATACAACCGATGAAAAGATAAAAGCCATCGAATCAGGAGCAGATGCTTATATCTCCACACCTTTCAATAACGAATACTTAAGAGTCTTAGTCAAACAACTTATCAAAAGACAAAAAGATCTGAAGCAATACTATACGAGTTCTGCCAGTGCGTTCGACTTCAGTCATGGGCAGTTACTATCCAAAGAAGACAAGGAGTATCTGCAAACTGCCACAGAAATAATTAATGATAATATGGACAACATATCGTTCGGTCCCACAGAATTGGCTGCCGCCATGCAGACAAGCAGCCGAAACATGTATCGCAAATTCAAAAACCTGAATCAGCTGCCTCCAAAAGATTTTATAAAAGAACAAAAAATCAATTATGCAGCCAAACTATTACTCACCACAACTTTAACAATACAAGAGGTTATGTATCAAACGGCTTTCACAAACCGCTCTCACTTTTATAGAGCATTTGCCAAACGCTACAACCAGACTCCAAAGGAATACAGGGAGACCAATAAGCAGAAAGACAACTCTTTATCTAACTGAAAAAGGAAACATTACACAAAAACAAACTTTCGTCCGGACATATACTTCTCCCCTATTTGCATTATTTAACCCATTGACTATTGTTTAATTACGAAAGTTTCGTAGATTTGCATCATAATCGTAATTAAACAAACTCCATGGAAAAGCTAACTATACAAGAAGAAGAAGTGATGATTTACATCTGGGAACTGGAAAACTGTTTTGTAAAAGAGATAGTGGCCAAATTCGAACCACCTGCTCCTCCTTATACTACCATTGCATCGATAGTAAAAAACCTTGAGCGAAAAGGGTATGTAACGGCCCGGCGCGTAGGTAATACCTATCAATACACTCCCGCCATACGGGAAAGCGAATACAAACGAAGTTTTATGAGCGGAGTAGTACGGAATTACTTTGAGAATTCCTATAAAGAGATGGTTTCCTTTTTTGCCAAAGACCAGAAAATCTCGACCAGCGACTTGAAAGAGATCATCGACATGATTGAAAAAGGTAAAGAAGAATAACGAATAAACAGTAAAATCATGACTCCGGAACTTGCATATTTTCTGAAAATCAACGTAGGCATTGCACTATTCTACGCCTTTTACCGGTTGTTCTTGTACAAGGATACCTTTTTTCATTGGCGGCGGACGGCACTACTCTGCTTTTTCGGGGTTTCACTCCTCTACCCGATGCTCAATCTGCAAGAATGGGTGAAAGCACACGAGCCTATGGTAGCAATGGCCGACCTTTATGCCACGACACTGCTTCCGGAAATTGTATTTGATGAAGTGACGATAACCGCCGGTATCAATTGGCAAGACATAACGCTCACGTCGCTAAAGGCGATTTATCTGTGTGGAGTAATCCTCTTCTCCATTCGTTTCATAGTACAGCTAATCAGTATCATCCGTTTAAGGATACGATGTAAAGCAATGCAAATACAAGGTGTACGTATATATGCCCTGAATAAAGCAAGCGGTCCATTCTCCTTTTTCCATTGGATCTTCATTCATCCGGAATCACATACGGAAGAAGAATTGGCCGAAGTACTGGTACACGAACTTACCCATGCCCGGCAAATACACTCGGCGGACGTAGTATTCGGAGAATGGATGTGCATCGCTTGTTGGTTCAATCCTTTTGCCTGGCTCATGAAACGCGAAATACGAAACAATCTGGAATACATGGCCGACCAGCATGTATTACAAACAGGATATGATCATAAAACATACCAGTATCACTTGTTGGGACTGGCTCATCATAAGGCTGCAGCAACTCTTTATAATAGTTTCAATGTTTTACCACTCAAAAACCGAATTACAATGATGAATAAAAAAAGAACGAAAGAGATAGGAAGAACCAAATATCTGATGTTTCTTCCACTGGCTGCCCTGCTGATGATAATCAGTAACATCGAGGCAGTGGCCCGGACAACAAAGGATTTTGCCAAAGATGTGATACAGGCTGTTGAAGAGAAAACAGGGCAAACAGGCGAAACGCTACAACCTGTTGCCGCAGAAACCTCCGAACCGACAACTCCGACAACAACTCCCCTCCAGGAAAAAAAAGTGGAATACAAAGGAGTAGTAGTTGACGACACTGGAAAAGGACTGGCTAACGCCACATTAGGAGCAGAAATTCTGAATGACGGGACTTTTCAGAAAATAAATATTCCGAATACAAAAACAGACGCCAATGGTAATTTTTCTTTCACTGCAATAGAGGGCATCACCACGATTACCATTGACAATAAAGACATTTCTGCTTCTATGAATATCAAAAACCAAGACCGTCTCAATCTGAAGATAGTGCTTCTAAGTGCAGCTGCCAGAAAGAAAATGGAGGAAAATTTGGAGGTATTCGACATTGTTGAAAAAATGCCTGTTTTTCCCGGAGGGCAAACGGCTCTGATGGAATATATAAGCCAAAACCTGCGTTATCCTGCAAAAGCACATCAGGAAAGAATCCAAGGACGGGTTATCGCCGGTTTTGTTGTAGAAAAAGACGGATCGATCAGTACGCCGACAATTGTACGATCTGTCAGTCCGGAAGTGGATGCAGAGGCCATACGGGTATTATCGACCATGCCTAAATGGACTCCCGGCACTCAAAGAGGAAAAGAAGTACGTGTCCGCTATACCGTTCCCATCCTCTTCAAACTGAGCGAACCGGAAGCGGAAGAAATAAAAAACAGCAAACTGGACGAAGTTGTCGTAGTAGCGTATGCCGCTGACGAAAACACAGCTACAGATGCATCGGATACTATTCTCGAGAATGCAGAAGAAATGCCTAAATACCCCGGTGGAACCGAAGGTCTGATGCGCTATCTGGCCAAAAACATCAAATACCCGGTCGATGCCCAGAAAAGTAAAACGCAAGGACGCGTGGTCGTACAGATCATAGTCGATAAGGAGGGCCGTGTTACCAGTCCGAGGATCGCGCAAAGCGTGTCACCCTCGTTGGACGCAGAAGCAATACGCGTAGTAACAGGCATGCCACGTTGGGAACCCGGGAAAAATAAAGGAGAAGCGGTAGCCGTGCAATACACGCTCCCCATCAACTTCAAACTCCAGTAAAAAACTCTCTCTTACACTACATTAATTGAAAAAGGAAGAAGGGCCCATTACTTTATGGCGCACTTCTTCTTTTTTTATACACAAAACACAGATTCTAACTATATAATTCTTATTTTTGTATATAACTCTATAAATGAATATACCATGAAACAATTAGCGCTCATTGCCTGCTTTCTACTAAATGTGGCATATACGCAAGCCCAAGAAAAAATGATTGAACAGCCTCCCTTTTCCGATTGGAGCTCTACAAGTATCGAAGTAGACAAAGTGGCACTGAGCGACACAGCCACCGTATTGCACATCAAAGCGTTCTACCGCCCCAAAAACTGGATAAGAATAGCATCCGGTAGTTTTCTGAAAGGAGATGACGGAGAATTATACCCTCTTCGCTACGGCATAGGCATTGCTCCCGACCAGGAATTCTGGATGCCGGAATCCGGACAGGCAGAATTTAAACTCGTCTTCCCACCCTTGCCCGAAACGGTCACCTCCATTGATTTCTCGGAAGGCGATACAGAAGGTGCTTTCAAAATCTGGGGTATCCGACTGGACGGCGAACTTCCCAAACTAAAGTTGCCGGCAGAAGCAACAGTACGCGTCAAGAAGTTATCGTCCCTCCCCATCCCTGCCATCCAAAAAGGAAAAGCCCTGTTAGAAGGTTGCTTCCTCAATTATCACCCAGGAGCATCCTCTGACTTTACCATTTACCTCTCCGGGGCCTTGAACCTGAATCAGAAAGTAAAGATAAAAATAAAAGATGACGGCAGTTTTTCTGAAGAGATACCGGTATTGACCACTACTCCTGCCATCATGTACACCGGATCCGGTGCCATCAGCCTCTTATTAGCTCCCGGAGAAAAAACAAATATCTTTATCAACCAACGTGAAATCTGTCGCCGCCAATCCAAGTTACACAGAGAAAAGAAATCCGATGAAGCAAACGTTTACTACGGAGGATACTTAGCCGGATTATCGGCCGAAATCAATAAACTGAACTTCCAAACTGAAATAGATTCTGATTACCCGCTATTCATTCAAGAACTAAAAGATAAGAATGCAGAAGAAGTAAAGGCCTATATTCTGGAAAAACAGCAAAGCAAACTCCGGGAGATAGAAAATTTGAAAGCCACAAAAGCCTGCAAGGCAGTGCTTCACAATGCAGTGAATGCATCGGCAGCATCCCTCCTTATGTTCGTTCCTCAAATTGTACAACGTGTGCATATCGTTAATTATAAGCTGGAAGGTGAAGCAAGTAAGGAGTATGTAAAGAACAATCCGGTGCAACTCCCGGATAATTTCTACGATCTATTAAAGGATTTCTCCAACCTCAACACTCCGGAAGCTCTCTATACCCCCCAATATGCACGCCTTACCGCAAGCCAGACATTCAGAAAAGCATTCGGCAAAGCACTCGGAACGGACAAAGGTATTTATTTCGACTTATCTATAGTAGCAAACGTACTCAACGGGATCAGTGAATTTACTCCCGCATCCGAGGAACAACTGGCACAGATTGCAGGTTTGGACAATCCGGCCTATCTGGAAACCGTGAAAGAGAAGAATACCGAACTTTTAGCTAAAATAGAACAGAATAAAAAGAAGACCGGATTCACCATCAATGAGGCGGGAGAAGTCAGTAATGAGGATTTGTTCGCTTCCATCATTTCCAAATATCGCGGACATACATTACTGGTGGATTTTTGGGCAACCTGGTGTGGTCCGTGCCGCACGGCAAATAAGGCAATGATCCCCATGAAAGAAGAGCTGAAAGACAAAGACATCGTTTATGTGTATCTCACGGGAGAGACCTCGCCAAAAGGGACATGGGAAAATATGATACCGGATATACACGGTGAGCACTTTCGGGTAACAGACGAACAGTGGAGTTATCTGATGGATTCATTCAGCATCAGAGGAGTGCCTACCTATCTTCTCGTCGACCGCGAAGGAAACATTACCTACAAAACAACCGGATTTCCCGGGACAGACAAGATGAAAGAAGAATTACTGAAAACACTTGATAAATAATAACGAAATTCCGCCTCTACAGGATGTATACTAATACAAACAGTAGAGGCGGAATTGTAAGTCTTCCATTAACGGACCACCGTCATAATGCCCGTGTCGGTTTGAATAACGCCCGCATTAGTTTCAATACGTTGAAACTAATTGTTCCATACAGATGAAACGGTTCGTTCCATGCTATAGAAACCATCCGTTTCATACTGATGGAACCGAACGTTTCAATAAATAGAAACCATGCATTGCCTTACTCGCAAAAGTAACGGGAAAGCATCTCATTCCCTTTTCGGGATTACTTGTGCATTTCTACAATCTGAGTAGGAGCTTTCTCTACATTCCTGCGATCTACCTGCCGGACTACAGCAGCCGCCAATGATAGGAAAGCGCGACCGGTCATCGTATTTTCATCCAATGCAACAGGAGTACCCTTATCACCGTTTTCACAGATACTCTGTACGATAGGTATCTGCCCTAACAAAGGTACATTCATCTCTTCTGCCAACTTCTTGGCGCCCTCACGGCCGAAAATATAATATTTATTATCCGGCAGTTCGGCAGGAGTAAACCAAGCCATGTTCTCCACCAAACCCAAAATCGGTACATTTACCTTGTCATTGGTAAACATATTGATACCTTTGCGGGCATCTGCCAAAGCAACCGCCTGCGGAGTACTAACCACTACAGCACCGGTCATGGCCAATGTCTGTACCACAGTCAGATGGATATCACTCGTACCCGGCGGCAAATCGATAAGGAAATAATCCAGTTCTCCCCAGGCAGCATCGCCAATAAGCTGTTTCAATGCATTACTGGCCATCCCCCCACGCCACAAAGTAGCCTGATCCGGGTCGACAAAAAAGCCTATGGAAAGAAGTTTCACCCCATACTTTTCTACAGGAATGATCATATCACGCCCGTCTATCTTCTCGGCATACGGACGGGCGTCTTCCACCTGAAACATTTTCGGCATAGAAGGACCGAAAATATCGGCATCCAGCAATCCCACTTTATAGCCTAACTTGGCAAGAGCCACAGCCAGATTGGCAGCTACGGTAGATTTCCCCACCCCTCCTTTTCCGGAAGAAATACCAATAATATTTTTTACCTGCGGCAATAACTTCCCGACTTCCGGACGCGCCGCCTGAACTGTTTTCACACTGATATTATCTACGATTTCCACTTCTTTGCCTACATGAGTAAGGATAGCCGTTTCGGCAGCCTTAACCACCGACTTCATAAACGGATCGGTAGGTTTCTCAAAAATAAGGGAAAAAGAAACTTTCATTCCCTCGATACGGATGTCATCCTCCACCATACCGGCTTCAACAAGATTCTTTCCGGTACCGGGATAACGCACTGTTGCCAATGCATCTAATATTAACTTTGGATAAAGTGCCATAATTATTTACGATTTGACGATTTACAATTTGACGATTGATAAATGATGACCGATGATTTATGATTTGGCGATTGATGATTTGACGATTGATAACTTAGAGATCATCATTTATCAATCGCAAAACCGTAAATCGTCAAATCGTAAATCCCTTTACTTGCTGGTTTGCAATCCGCTCCGCTTGCTACGGTTATAGCTACGATACGAATCAAGCTCTATTTCAATGTCCGGCTCATGCAATTCTCCTGCTTGGGGAAGCCGGAACTTGATATACTTTATACTTAAACCACGATCGAGCCACTGTTGTTCATAATAAGTTTTAATGCCCAAGATATCATCTACAAGATCGGAATGATAAAGATCCTCCGTAATAAATTCTACCGGGAAACGGTTTTCCTCAATCATGTAGCGGGTATAAGTAAACATAAAGTTGCTGTCTGTTTTCAGATGAATAATGCCGTCCGGCTTAAGGAAGCGGCGATAGCGTTCCATGAAGTATGTGGAGGTCAATCGCTTGGTCGCTTTCTTCATCTGCGGATCAGAAAAAGTCAGCCAAATTTCACTCACCTCTTCCGGAGCAAAGAAGCGGTCTATAATCTCGATATTTGTACGCAAAAAGGCTACATTCTTCATTCCCGATCGCAAGGCATCGGTGGCTCCGGTCCACATACGCGCCCCTTTAATATCGACACCGATGAAATTTTTATCGGGAAACATCTGTGCCAGTCCTACGGTATACTCTCCCCGACCACAGCCCAATTCAAGCACAATCGGACGGTCATTGCCGAAAAACTTTTCATGCCACTTGCCTTTCATGTCAAAAGCCACATTGTCCGCCACCGAGTAAGGATACTCAAACACATGCGGATAACTTGCCATATCGGCAAATTTCTCTAATTTCCCTTTTCCCATATAATAATTGCAATTAGATTGCAAAGTTACTTACTTTCGGCGGAAACGGCAAAAATAAATGGAGTACAGATTTCTCCATACTCCATTATTAAGGATATAAGAACCTGCTTTAGTTTCTCTCAGAACACAAAAACAGGTCGAAAAGTATTATCTTAGATTTCCACCGTACCCTCTACAATGACTTCTTCTACTGCCTGTGCTTTCAAATCTTCATAGAAAGCAGCATGAGCTGCCTGCATGTAAGGCTGCAAAAAGAAGTATCCGATACCCAATGTGAAAAGACACAGGATGGCCCAGCCGATAAAGCTAAGATCGAGCAAGAACAGCTTCATCTTGTTGCCTTCCATCATGGCCATACTTTTCTCAATAGCGCCATTATTAGCCAATTCGGGTTGATCTTTCAAGATAAAATCGGTCATTGCATACGAATAATACTTGATAATACCCGGAATAACCAGCAACAAGGTCCACAACACTGTATAAACGGCTTGAAGCAATTTTGTGCCGATGATACGTCCATAGTCGCTGAATCCATCAAACAGTCCTCCGATATTCACATCACTGCCTCTGAATACATCCAATATCACAATGGCATAACCATAAGCTATCGGCAACGTTAACAGAAGGATCAATATTCCGACTACCGGAATGGCAGACAATCCACCAACCACTGCACTGTAAATTAAGGTAGCAATCGCCGCCATCACCCATTTATCAGTAAGAGCAGCACGCGCTTCTGCACGTAATTCTGAATTTTGTTTCAACATAAGATATAAGATTAATATATGATTAATAAAAGTTATTCCACTACAGTTACCCAATTGTGTGTATCCGGCTCATCACCATACTGGATAGCACGCAGCTTATTATACAACTTCGTACAAACCGGGCCCGGCTTGCCATCCTTCGAGATGACATAAGAATGATCATTTTCCGGATCATCGATACGTTGTATCGGACTGATTACGGCAGCCGTACCGCAAGCACCCGCTTCTTCGAATGTCGCCAGCTCCTCTTCGGGCACCGGGCGGCGTTCCACTTTCAGCCCCATATCTTCCGCCAACTGCATCAAGCTCTTATTGGTAATGGAAGGCAGAATGGATGTAGACAACGGAGTGATATAGGTATTGTTCTTTATACCGAAGAAATTGGCCGCACCACACTCGTCCATATACTTCTTTTCTTTTGCATCCAAATAGAATTCAGCAGAATAACCGGCTTTGTGAGCCTCCTGGCTGGCACGCAGACTGGCAGCATAATTACCCCCCACCTTAAAAGTTCCTGTTCCCAACGGAGCAGCCCGGTCATATTTTCGGGTAATGACATACGGAGTAGTGGCAAATCCTCCTTTGAAATAAGGACCTACCGGAGTGACGAAAATAACAAAAAGATATTCGTCGGCAGGACGTACACCGACTTGTGCTCCGGTACCGATCAGTAACGGACGGATATAAAGAGAGGCCCCCGTCTCATAAGGCGGAATAAAACGCTCGTTCAGTTTTACCGCTTTCAGAACTGCCTCTTTGAAACGTTCGGTAGGAAGTTCCGGCATTAGAATTCCCCGGCAGGTAGATTGCAAACGCGCGGCGTTTTCTTCAAGACGGAAAATACGGACTTTACCATCTTTGCCACGAAAGGCTTTCAGCCCTTCAAAAGCTTCCTGACCATAGTGCAGACAGGTAGCTGCCATATGCAGATTAAGAATTTCGCTGCTGCTTATTTCCAGTTCGCCCCATGCGCCATCGCGGAAATTAATTCTCACGTTGTAATCTGTCTTCATATATCCGAATGACAAATTAGACCAATCTATTTCTTTCATATTATTAAGTAATTAGTTAAATTCTCCTATCAGACAACAAAAATAACTTTTATTCTTTAGATTGTTGCCTTTCCTGCAACAATTTTTCGACTTCATGATCAGCTTTCGTCAGTTTCTCTGTACAAAAGGCTATAATTTCATTGGCCTCCTTTATCTTTTCTGCCAACACATCTATTTCCAGTTCATTATTGTCAATCTGACGGACAATCTTTTCCAAGCGTTCCATTGCTTGAGAGTAGGTTTCTTTTTTTGCAGACATCTTTTTGTTATTTACGATTGGACGATTTACGATTTACGATTGAAGTCAGTTCTCCTTTGTGCAGACGGGTAACGATTTCATCCCCCGGAACAATCCCGGACAGGTCGGTTACGGGAACTCCGTTTTTCAAAGTGATGCTGTAACCGCGAGCCAGAAGCTTATCGGGTGATGCATCGGCAATACGTTGCTGCAACAATTCTAACTTATGCCGGTGGCGAGAAAGCATTGTCACCGAGCTTTGCATCAAATCTTTGTGTACAGTTAGTAAACGCAGGCGGGCATCCGACAATCTCCTGACAACAAGAGACGGAATGCGTGCCTGACAAGAAGAGATCCTCCGATACTCCCTTTCAAGAAAAGAAGAAACACCTTCTTGAATACGAGCGGACAAATATTCCAACCGGCCGGCAGCCTCCTCCATACAATTTATTAATAATTCGGCAGCAGCTGTCGGGGTTTTCACCCGGGTATGCGCCACAGAATCGAGCACAGTATCATCACGTTCGTGACCGATACCGGTAATGATAGGCAATGGAAATTGCGCACAGGCTGCAGCCAAAAGATAGGTATCGAAACCGGATAAATCGGACGTGGCCCCCCCTCCCCGGATGATAACAACCACATCGAAATCATTCAACCGCCTGTTGACACGATCGAGCGCATCCAAAACAGAGCTTTCTATCTGGGCGCCTTGCATCAAGGCCGGAAATAACTCCGTATAAAAAAAGAATCCCCGGGAATTGTGTTGCAACTGATGGCAAAAGTCTCCATAGCCGGCAGCAGTAGCCGAAGATATGACGGCTATACGCTGTGGCAATACAGGCATCTCGAGTTCTTTGTTCAGTGTCAGTACCCCTTCCGCTTCCAATTGCTGTAAAATCTCCCGCCGGCGCAGAGCCATATCTCCCAATGTATATGTGGGGTCAATATCCTGTACAGTCAGGCTATATCCATACAATTCATGAAATTGCACGGTCACTTTCACCAACACCTTTATGCCGGAAGTAAACAGTTGCCCGGTAGCCTCTTCAAAATAAGGTTTCAACAGGCGGTATACATTATTCCAGATAGTTCCCCGGGCTTTAGCTATCAGATTATTGCTGCGCGGATCTTTCTGCACGAATTCCAGATAACAATGTCCGGTAGCATTAGATCGTACATCACTCAACTCCGCCTGTATCCAATATTCATCGGGCAAGCATTGTTCCAGACTCCGCCGTACCAATGCATTGAGATCCAAAAGGGTCAGTGCTTCCTGTTTCATTTTGCCGATTGATAAGCCTTCCACATATCAGGAATCCCATATCCGTAAATATTATCGGGAGAATCGGCCCGATCACCCGAACGCCGTACCAGTTCTATCAGTTCTTTCGCCGTCAGATCAGGCAACGCTTGCCACAAGCAAGCCACCATGCCACACATGATCGGTGAAGAAAATGACGTACCGTTGGCCCCTCTCACTATTCCATCCGTCCCCATTACGTCCGAACCCAATCCGACTGCCATCACATCCGGTTTCACACGACCGTCCGCCGTATTTCCGATAGATGAAAAAGGAGCCAACACGCCTTGCTTGTTAATGGCACCTACGGTCAGCACATTTTCCGCATCACCCGGAGGAGTAGTCTTTTTCCAAGAACCGGAACCGGCATTCCCTGCACTGCATACTATAACCATGCCTTTATCCGCCGCTTTCGCAGCCTGACGGGACATCAAGGCAAATTTTCCATCCAAATCACAATAACGGTAATCTTTCGATGGATCATCAAAAGCATAATATCCTAATGAAGTATTCACTACATCCACTCCCACGCTATCTGCAAACTCGAGTGCGGCCGCCCAATAATCCTGTTCTACCAAATGCTCCGAATACTCATCTTCACTGCGCAGCAGCCAGAATGAAGCTTCAGGTGCCGTACCGACCATCACATGAGGCTGATTCATACCGATGCACGAAAGCACACTCATACCATGACTGCTTTCGGCATAAATGTCGGCATCAGGGTTCACAAAATCTTTCACTCCTAACACACGGATATTTCTCATTGCCGCTATGCTGTCCGCATTATGAAAACCGGCATCGATGACGGCAATCGTCATGCCTTGCCCCTTAAATCCGGCATCATGTAACTTGTTTCCGTTACTAATCTCTATCTGACGCCGTGCGGGGCCATACACTTCTTCCATCCATAAAGGCGTATTGATCAATGAATCCCGTTTGGTAGCCATCGCCGGCTGCTCCGGATCAGGAGCAGTCCAGACCTTCTCCGTAGTACGGACAAAAGGCAGTTGGGCTATTTTATCTATCAATGTCGTATCATTGCACGACACAGTAACGAAATTGTCCCACTTGCCCGTGGTCACAATCTTCACTCCTTTTTTACGAATAGCGTCCACATATTTCCGACACACCGGTAAGTCTGTAGAGTCTATTGCCAGCCCTTGCTTCTGGCGACGCTCAATTGCTTTTTTCGAAAGAAACTCTTCAGGACGATCCAAAGCATAATCTGTAACAGCCTTGTCTGTCAGGTTAATACGATATTTCAACGTGTCCTGTTGCGCCGATGCCCCGATAGCAGAAAGCAGTAAAGCGGCAAATATTAATTTCTTCATATTGTTATATATCAGCTTTTTATTAAAAATCCTTATTCTCTTCCATAACCAGTCCGATTCCCCGTTGTGAAGCGATAAACGCTCCGCCAATCACCCGGCGATCGTCATAAAACACAGCCGACTGTCCCGGAGTAATGGCCGAAGCCTCTGTCCGGAACTTCACAAAAAGCCGTCCGTCCGTCAATCTTCTCACCCGGCAAGGAATAGGACGGCTGCGATAACGGATACGTACCGCCAAGTTTTCACAGGCCAAAACCTCCTGTTCATCAATCAAATGATCCTGCTCGACAATCATATATTCCGTGCGCAGTTGTTCTACATCCCCTAACATTACTGTATTTTTTTGCGGATTTATCTTCAGCACATACGCCGGTTTGCCCAGAGCAATCTCAAGTCCCTTGCGTTGCCCGATGGTATAATACGGGAAACCTTTGTGTTGCCCCAATTTCACCCCTTCGGCATTCACAAACCACCCCGGGCCGATTTCCGTATCCAATTCCGGACATTGTTCACGCAGGAAGTCCCGATAATCTCCTTTGATAAAACAGACTTCCATACTTTCTCCCTCTTTCGCCTTTGCTTCGTATCCCTTATCATGAAGGTAATCACGCACTTTCAGCTTTGTATAATTTCCCAATGGGAAAATGCAGCGCCTCAACACCTCTTGTCCCAGTCTCCAAAGAAAATAAGACTGGTCTTTCTTTTCATCATCCCCTGCCACAATGTATACATTCCCATTCCGTTCTTCCAAACGGGAATAATGCCCGGTAGCAATCCAACCGCAATTCAGCCGGTCTGCCCACTCCGTCAACACACGGAATTTGAACAACGGATTACACATGACACATGGATTGGGAGTCCGTCCCTGGCGATATTCATCAATGAAGTTTCTTACGATTGTATCTTTGAAAGGTATACGTTCATCAGCTACATAGTGTTCGATTCCCATCCGGGCCGCCAACTCTCTGGCATCCTGCGGTTCATCTCCCCAAACCCGCATGGTTACTCCCACTATCTCGTATCCCTGCTCTTGCAACATCAAGCAGGTGGCAGTGCTGTCTATGCCGCCACTCATGCCCACTAATACCCGCTTATTCGATTCTTTCATTCCACATCTGATTATTGCATTCGTGCAAATGTACAATATTCCCATCAGATAGCCATACGGAGTAGAAAAAAGAGTAAAAATGGCATTCACATATACTCTTATTAATCACTTAAACACTTCATATAGTATTCAACAACACCTGGATTTCTCTCTGCAAAACGAACAATGTCATATTTACACATGTATCTAATATCTTCATCCGTAAAAACAATCTCTTCTTCAAGTTCTGATCTATTAAGCAAATTTAGAAAACGGATATGGTTCTGATCTACTTTCCTGCACCAAGTAATACAATTTAACCCACCTCCATCAGCTACAAGAGCTTCTATATCCACCTGCTCTATATAACAATCGGGATAAAGCTGTTTTATCTGTGATAATGCCTGTTCATCTTCTTTTATATTCAATTTAGGAAGGATCATAAGTTTACCTACTGTGAGGAAGTTTATATATGCCCAGTTACGAGAATCTCCATCTTTTACTTCATAATGCAAAGACTCAACCTTAAACACCTTTGAAAGCCTTCTACTACATTCTTCATAATATTCAGTATCGTAGTCATCGTAATTAGTAATAAGCACAGAGTCACCGGATATTGGTTTTACTATTCCATCGGAATGCCCATATATTTCCGACCGGTCCCATGGAAGAAAAACAACCTCGCATTCAAATAATTTTTCAATTTTACTCCCAAGAGAAGATGGTGACATATCTGGATTTTCTTGAAAAACCTTTTCCGTCATGATTACTTTATCACCTACCTTTACAATATTTCCTCCATCCATGATTATATTCGTATTTGTAGTTTTCAAGCCCAAACGCATACAAACTTCCTGAGAATCTGTTATGAACCTCTTGTCTGATTTCCTTTTAAGAAGATAATCCGGATAGTAGCGATAACAAAGAAAACGATCCTCGTCTATCTGAACAGGCATATAATCTCTACACCATATATCATTAGTACATGGTATTATATCGTATGCTACATTATTTTTCTTAAGAACAGTAACCAAATCAATATATATTTTCGGATATTCTTTTTCCAGCCATGAAGAAAAATATACTACATTAGTTTCATAATCCGCTATCATCTTCTACTTTGTCTTAATTCGTTTTGATTTTAAATAACCATTTTCTTGTATCTTGATAATGACCAGACGGTGTTTTATCTTCAGCATTCTTATCATCACACACGTCCTTTATATACTTGCCATTCACTTCTATAAATCGTGCCACGTTTTTCCGGACATTTATTTCTATCTTCTCTAATTCTATCTCATCGCCGTCTTCCCATGATACATTAAATCCTCCGTCAAATATTGAAAACTGCGAATATATCGCTTCATAAAGATGTGTAGGATAAGTTATTATTTTATTTTTATCCATCCATTCTTTATTTTTATATCTCTCCTTTTTTTTACCACTACCATCCACTCTGAATTCTCTTACAAGAGCCGACAGTCTTACAGCATTCTTTTCATTTTCGCCTTTCTCAAAAGTGATATCTATGCCTGAAACATGATTGTGTAATACACCTAATGGAAAAATAGGCTTATCCTCCTTAAGACTGTTACGATGATAAACTATATAATCTTTTACCCCATTTTCTCGTTCCTCGTGACAGTAAATCTCCACACAAGTCGGATGTATCTTTACCATATCTTCCCCTTTCATTACCAAAAAGTAACCACTAAGTATGGCCTGAGCTATTTTCCAGAATTCTTTTGGAGCTAAATTCCCTGCGATATTTTCATTCTCAATTACCTCCTGTCTAAAAACATCGTCAATGCTAAAATTTATAAGTTTTTCTTTTAATTCCATATTATAATCATATTATTTAATATATTAATTAATAACAATTTACGTACAAAAATACAACCTATTTTTGAAATTCAATACTCCATAGCATTTTTATTCACTTCCAACTATTCAAGTGGTATGCGACACTCCAAGACAGGGTATACCCGGTGCTCACCGCCCGTATGCCTAATGCTTACGACCCGTATACCCGGTACTTGGGAGATATTTGCAAAAAGACCGAAAAGCGGGATGTGCCTTCACCCTATATCACCGATGAATAGGGAGCTTGATGAAAAAAGGTGAAGCCGGTGAAAGGGGCAAAAAATATACAGAAAAGACATTCTGAAGAATAAAAAACATTCACCGGAAAAAAGATGCTACATCTTTTTTTGAAACCTGCACATCTTCCTGTTGAAACCTGTTACATCTTTTTTTGAAAGGTGCTATGTGTTTTTGAAAAAGATGCTACGTCTTCAAGCAGACAGGAGTTACTAATTGATGGAGGTATATGGATTTTGATTGACACTGTCACAACTTATTTTTTCACGATTACAAAGTTGGATTATTCGAAAGAAAACCTTATATTTGAAAATAATAAATCTCATATATGGCCAATCCAAGACTACCGGGAATATCCGAAACCGAAGAAACCCTCTTGTACGCCAAACTAAATGAGTACAACCGGGGTAGAATATCCTTCAAAAAAGCAGGTGCTTATCTTATCGTGCTACCACGGTCCGGACATAGTAATTACTCCTTATGGGTTTATTCGCCGGAACCGGAAAAACAATCCATATTATTCATACACGATCTGTCTCCGGATATTTATGAGGCATTACGAATGGCCAGTACCATGTTCTATTTCTCAAAGCGTTGCCTGCTTATTGTGGATTATAACCTCAAAAGGATGCAGAGCAACGGAGACGATCTCATCCCGTTCGGGAAATATCGCGGCCACTATCTGCACGAAATTTTGAAAGTAGATCCCGCCTATCTAAGTTGGATCGCTTATAAGTACACCCCAAAAATCCCCAAGCAGGAACGTTTTGTCGAAATTGCCAAAGTTTATCATTCGGTACATCTGGATCTGATGCAACGAAAAGCCAGACAGAAACAGGAAGCAGGACGATTTTTAGGAAATATAGGAGAGAAAGTAACAGATCTCACTTTGAAAGTTCTCAAAGTAAGAATAGAAGACGATCCGTACAAAACCCGGGTGAACGGAACCACCGTATTGTTCTATGTCCGGCAAATCGTAACATTGGCAGATCCGTCAGCAAACCGGGTAGTCATCCGGTTTACAAGCAAAAGCCCAAGCCAAGAATCGTGTCAAGTGCCAGCTACCGAACGCGAATACAAAGTGAATGAACTGATACATATTGCTTCGGCACGGGTGGCACGGATTTATGAATTACACGGCATGAAATATACCCGCTTAAGCCATGTAAAGCTTCAGGAAATCAACAGTTATGCTAACCGTTTTTAGAGCATTTACTGAATATACTTACTTCAAGGCAGTCTCTTAATCCCATTTATTTGGGCAATATTCCTTTAGCGAATGGGGCGGTTAGTGGCCGTCCTATAAATGAAAAGAAATATTATACTTTCTCAATCAATACGGTAGCATAAGCGGAAATCCCCTCCTCACGGCCGGTAAAGCCGAGTTTTTCTGTAGTAGTAGCTTTAATGGAAACATCATCGGTATCTGTTTCCATCACCTCAGCCAGTTTCTCCTGAATAGCGGGGATATGAGCCTTCAACTTAGGACGCTCAGCACAAATGGTAGCATCGATATTACCGACACGGTATCCCTTTGTAGCAATCAGACCAACCGTTCTTTTTAATAATATCTTACTGTCAACATCCTTAAACTCACCGGCAGTATCAGGAAAATGGAAACCAATGTCACGCATATTGGCAGCTCCCAACAGAGCATCACAAATAGCATGAATCAGTACATCCGCATCCGAATGTCCCAGCAAACCTTTTTCGTGTTCCAAACGGATCCCTCCTAACCACAGCTCACGACCTTCCACCAACTGATGGACATCAAAACCGAAACCTACACGTATCTTCATTTTTATTCATTAATTATCTGAAACAATAAGGCAGACCAAACCGATCTGCCTCCTATATTTATATCCGGCCTTATTTATTAACGCCGGCGTCCAAACAAATCTCTGATACCGTCAAGATCAAATCCCAATGTGAAGCGCAATGTCTGGTCGAGCGGGTTACTCTGTGCCGTAGATATCAGATAAGCAGCATCCAACGAGAACACACTCATCTTGAAGCCGGCACCGAAAGAGAAGTACTTACGGTTACCTTTGTTTTCATGTTCATAATGATAACCACCGCGAACAGAGAACTGATTGTGATAAGTATACTCCACACCCAACGACCATTGGATTTCCTGAAGTTCTTCTTTAAAACCACCGGGGGCATCACTGAAAGACTTGAAAATTCCCTTGATCGGAGAAATATCATTGTATCCTTCTGCATCCAACCAATCATTATATCCTGATGTGTCTTCCGCACCGGTTGCCGCTTGATATTGTTCTTTGGTAGGGCGTGTAGGCACCATCAGTTTATTCAAGTCCAGACTGAATGCAATCGTATTATAGTCATCAATCGGAGCAAGCAATGAACCGCCTAAACGGAAATTAGTAGGTAAGAATTGACTGTGGGCTCCACTGTCATAAGAGATCTTCGTACCGATATTGGAAAGATTCAATCCGAATGAAAGCATGCACTCGCGCTGGGCAAGCATGATATAATTCGTATAATAAAACGCAATATCAGCCGCAAACGCAGAACCCGGAGACACTTCTTCGTCCTGCTTATAAGCCAAATCGGAATAGATATAACGAAGGGCAACAGCCGCAGAAAAGCGCTCGGACAACATGCGCGAATAAGCCACGTCTACTGCCATTTCATAAGGGCTGATATTGTAACCGCCGGTACCGTCAGAGCCTTGTCCTACCGGTACTTCACCCAAAGAAAAATAACGGAGCGAACCACTGATAGCCTGATAATCACCGATACGATAATATCCGGCCAGATAGGCCAAGTCGATATCACTTACCAATTTGCGTAACCAAGGAGTATAAGAGATCGATACCCCTGCACGACCGATAGTAAACGGATACTTGGCAGGGTTCCAAAACTGTGAGTTATTATCCGGATCAGTAGCGGCGCCGACATCCCCCATACCACCACCGCGAGAATCGGGAGCGATACCGAGAGAATTGACACCTGTGTTAATTGGATTGAACTCATCTTTCTGCGCCCATGTACTGACAGAGAAAGCAAAGAACAGTAAAAATGTTATAAATATTTTCTTCATAATCAATCTTATGGATGTGTAGATATAAACCGGATTTTCACTGATTTATTGTGCCAGAATGACTATTTTCTCGGTTTTGGTACTCTCCTTACTACCACCGGAAGTGATGGAAGCACGGTACAGATAAATACCCGGTGACAATCGCTGACCGCCATTACTGCACAGATCCCAATCGACATAATAATAGCTACCGGCAGAAATTCCCTGTTCGGTATGTACCCAAAGCTCACTACCGGCAAAGTCACAGACGGCAATACGTACGTCAAGCTCCGAGCCCGGACGATCATGAGAAAGAATAAACGTCGTACTCTCACGAGCCGGACTCTTACTGCACATTATAGAAAGCAATCCGGGACGCAATCCGTTCACGACTTCAAAGTCAAGTGTCTGTACGGAGGAGTTATTCATAATATCCCAGGCACGGAAAGTCAAAGTATGCTTACCCTCAGACAAAGCAGGAATAGAATACGCAACCGTACCTTTGGTATAACTGCCGGCTACCGGAGTATAATAGTCATTCAGAGAATAGGTTATTTTTCCATCGATACAAAGAGAAAGATCATGTCCGATACCATTACCCACCGTATTGATACCATCTTCATCTTCCAACTCTGCAACGAAATAAGGAGTCTCGTTCACCTGCCCCCCCCATGGGAAATCAGGAGTATTCAGATAAACCATCATCTTAGGCCCTTCGCCTCCGGAAGGCAGATCATCCGCCGTTCCACCAACGAGGAAGTTACTGAAAACTCCGCCGGCCTCACGCTTGTTCGTATCACACGCATAAAAATTCAGCAATCCTTGCTCATTGGAATAATTAATATCCAATGGTACCGGGAAGGTCAATTCAAAACGACCGTTACGTACGGAATCCATTCCCGAAAAAAGAACTTTCATATGATCGGTGTAAGTAACCGCCCCTTTACCAACACCATCAAGAGTTGAAACCGTTTCTTTGCTGTCATAAACCAACGGATGAACAGTACCGGTGAAGTCATCGGCCGGTTCACCCTCGGGGGTAAGGATATGCCCCTTGACTGTTACTTTGGCACCGGCTTTCACATAGGGCCATTCATCGGACAAAGGGCCGTCAAGTTCATCGACTTCGACCTTATAATCGGGATAGGAAGGTATCAAGGCAGGATCACCTATCAAACAAAAGTTCAACTTATTACTACCACTGCTAACATAACTATTCGTAGTTTTAGACAAACGAGTAATATCACCTAATCGTAAACGCTTATTTTCTTTATAAGAAAAGAAATGTTTTATAAATTCCTCGTTCAAACTATCATTCGGACCATCAAAGACGACACGTGAAGTAGAAAATAACGCAATAGCCCCACCTTTTTTATTTAAGAAAGCTAATTCTCCGGCAGTAGTTTCAGCAGCATCAAAACGCGTAAACTCACACGAAGCAGTAAACCATATCGGCAGACGGGGAGAAGAAAGCTTAACAATATCAGCAGAAGTCAAAAGATTTTCCGCTGACCAAGAAGTAGTACCACTATGTCCCGTATAATTAACAAGCAACATCCCCTGTTCGAACAATTGCAACAAACGCTTCGTAGCTTGAGGGTAGCTATGTCCCGTAGCCGATGATTCACGTTTATAAGCATCAGCTAAAATACGTTCCGCACGCATAATCGGATTAGTTGCATGCACCAAATCAGCTAAATCACAGGCTTGCGTCATAAATCCATTATTATCATCTCCGGCAGCATCATCAGCCACAAAACATGCTGTACGTTTCCAAGTACCTGTATTTTTATTATTTATATAATCAATTGTCTTATCAACAGCAATGATAGCTTCATCCACAGTACGCACAGGAAAACGGCCTATACCAATATCCAATAAATTAGTAGCTAAAGAAGTACCATCACTATCATCAAGAAATCCGAAATAATCATCAGTCATAAATGATTGCGTTTCATCTACAGAATTCTCAAATTGGTAACACAACAAAAAATCAGAAGGCTTGTAACTTCTCCAATTGGAAGTTATCATCCGGTTATCATAACTACAATCACCGAATAACAACAAATACCTTATACGGTGTTCATCTGCCGCAGTCCCTCTGTCATAAAGCATCTTCATCAATCGCCGGTAAGCCGTAGCATCCGGTGTGCCGGATGAAAACTCGTTGTATACCTGTGAAGATTTTACTACCTCGACCGTTAGTCCGCTTTTTTCACGATGTGCTTGCGCCAGACGCTCTGCCTGCTGTACAAAAGCAGTTCTATCGGGCACAATGATCACCATATCTATTTCATTAAGAGCATGTAGATTCTGATTCGGTATCTCTCCCATACTTTCTACCCCACTAAAAGAACCCGATGTATTTACTGCCACAAATTCGCGCAAAGTACTACTTGCCGGAATAGTAAATGTATAAGTATCTCCATTCAAAGTTCCTTTCATCTGCTTATACCCGACAGGTGAAGTAACATCCCACACAACTGTAGAAGAATTAGCACCGGAAATAACAAATGTACTCTCTCTATTTTTAGAATCTTCCGAACGGAACACAAGATATGCTCCATTCATCTGTAGTCGGCGCTTATAATTTAACACAATATAATTCAATCTTCCCGGAATACCGGCAGAACGATTGTGAGTTAGCGTCACCGTTGTAGATTCCGTTTTACTTCCTGTCCATTCATGATCAAAAATTCCTTCGGCTGCTTTTTTATAATACGCATTAGGATCCTTCGAACCAATCCCTTCAATGGTTTGCGTTCCAATATTCTTCCCATTGATAGCAACATTCAACGTAGTATTCACATCCGTTGATTTTGCTGTAAATGCCACCTTGATACGTCCATCCCCATCCGTTATACCGGGAAGTTTAAAAGAATAGCTCTGCGAATTTCCCAACGAATAATCATAAGAGTCATACAGCTCCCGCCCGGAACCCGACCAAGAATAAGCATCATTTTCATGCAAGGCAAAAGCATCAAAAGTCTCGATTCGATTTGCATCGCTACCGTCTGTACCGTCCTCTACCGGAAACTCAGCAGGAGCTTCGTCACTTTCCGTCAAGAAATAATAGGCATAATCCGAATAGAAATTCTTTATGCGCCCGAACGTATTACCGTTCTTCTGCCAGTGCAGAGTCCCACGGGCATAAAAAAGCACCCCGTCTCCACCACGGTATAAAGGCACTTCCGGAAGATCATCCGCCGGATGCTCGGAGAAACGATTCGATAACAGGTAACCTCCATATCCATAAAGCCGCACTTTATCAGGATTGGAAAAACCCATTCCTCTAAGCTCTGCACTTGTAATACGATATACTCCCGAATCGGAGACACGTATCTTCACGAACCTCCCGGAAGAAAGCACAGACTTTTCCGTTGTTTTTGCTACAGTATAATTTGCACGGGCAGCCACCGGAACCGGCGTAGAAATAACCGATAATTTAAAAGAGTTGATACGTTGATAGACACCTCCTCGATGCACGACAGGCACAAATCGGACACTCAGTATTCCCTCATATGCAGCCACTCCGACAGAAGTTTCCGCTTGCGGATAATCCGGCAAATTCACTTTCTTCCGAGTCAGTTCAGCAGCAGCTTCCGGATCGAGATCCACAAATTCCGGGAATTCAATCTTCACATGATAAGTATAAAAACGGAAATCATCGGGCAGAGGTATGCTTTCCACAACCTCCGGGAGAGTCTGGGCAGCAGGTAATTCCTGCCAGTTCAACGTTATAAAACGGTTCTGTGCCGAAACCGGAAAAACAACGAATAATAAAAGAATATAAAGTACCCTGTGCATAAGCAATAGATTAATACGCTAATATGCCGGTTGCGATACGGAATCACGCCACAGCCAATCACCGATCGGCGAACAGACACATTATCTGATATAAAAGTCGAGCAGCTTATCTCCTTCAAGGTATCCTTCCAAATGTTGTCCTACACTGACGGGGCCTACGCCTTCAGGAGTGCCTGTAAACAACAGGTCACCAATTTTCAGCGTTACAAAGCGGCTGACATACGCAATAATATCATCCACATGAAACAACATCTCCGCCGTACAGCCTTTCTGGACTTCCTGCCCATCAATCGTCAGATTAAAATGCAATTGCTGAATATCAGCAAAACGTTCTACCGGAACAAAAGTACCGATTGCCGCCGAACTATCGAATCCTTTACAGAGTTCCCATGGTCCGCCAGTTTCTCGGAAACGGCGCTGTAAATCACGGGCAGTAAAATCAATTCCGACTGTCACCGCATCATAATAACGATGCGCAAAACGGGGAGCAATGTTCTTCCCTAAGCGGTTAATGCGTACTACCAATTCAGTTTCATAATGCACCTCATCTGAAAAGTCGGGAATAAAGAAAGGTTTACCGTCTTTCAATATTGCCGAATCGGGCTTCATGAAGATAACCGGCTCTTTGTTTATTAACGTATGCCCCAACTCTTTATTGTGCTGGGCATAGTTCATTCCTACAGCTATAATCTTCATTATTTAAATTCGTTAAAATTCAATCGGTTAAACATGACCGCCAGATGAGCGTAAAGCGAAGTATTTTGCACTACAATATTCTCCGGTACCCGGATACGGAAAGGAGTAAAATTCCAAATAGCCTTAATGCCACCGGCAACCATTGTATCAGTAATGCACTGTGCAATTTCAATGGGAACAGTCAGCACCCCTATATGCACATCGTACTCCTGCATTTTCTTTACAAATTCATCAGAATGAAAAACAGGAATGCCATTCAGGCTGGTTCCTACCAAAGCGGGATTCACATCAAAAGCCGCTACAATCTCGAGACCGAAATGCTTAAGACCGGAATCCTGCAACAGAGCACCGCCCAGACTACCGACCCCGAAAAGAAAAGCCTTATGTATATCTGTAAAGCCAAGAAAGTGTTCCAATACGGCTATTAAAGTATCTACTTCATACCCCACACGCGTACGCCCGGAGATGTTTACATAAGATAAGTCTTTTGCGATTTGCGAAGCGTCTACATTGATTTCCTTGGATATCTGCGTGGAAGACACATAACGTTCTCCTCTCTGTTTCAGCAGCTTGACATTAGACAAGTACCACGGCAATCTACGTAAAGTAGGTTCCGGCACCCTCATATTATCTTTATGCTGTATCTGACGATCCATTGTCACTTCTTTCATGCTTTTAGATTAGAGATTGGCAAATTTACATTATTTTTTCTGAAATACAACATGGATGTCACAGAAGCTTAACATAATTTCTACATAGAAGGTCAGTATTCTCTCAACATTGACAATGGAATACTTACGGAAACTCCGACGGAACGGAACTTCAAATCATCAAAGCCGGCGAATACCCCGATACGTGCCATCTCGTAAAGCCCGGCCGAATAGCCCACTTCCGTATAAACTTTCCTGTCATATACCGCCACAGAGCGAAGATGTAAAGCCTCATCAAAGTTTTTCTTCTTCAGAAAAGGCAATTGTTTCAACAATAAGTAAGGAGTATACCAGGATATATTCGTCTGTGCCCAACGGGTATCGGTAGAATAAGCATAATTATTCAATAAGGCAAACCCCGTATCGAATGTTCTTTCCGTAAACGGAAGAGCTGTTGTTGCAAAATGCTTAAAATCGGGAAATTGCATTCCGACAGCCTTCCAAAAAGCTCCCGCATTCACATACCAGTTGAAACGATTGAACATACCGAACCCGATACGCTGCTTCGCAGAAAATTCAGTTAAATGATAAGAAGGAGACAGCTTTACCCCTCCCATTGAAAAAGCACGATCGTAACGGAATGTGAAAGTAGGAAAACGGGACTCTTCATAGATTTTCTTTCCATGTACCATCCTATAGTAATGTGCCGGCGTGTATTCCAACATAAAAGAAACTTTCAGCAACTCATTTTCCGGCATTGGCACAAAAAAGCGATTGGCAGGAATGTTAGGTTCCGCTTTCCGTTTGAACCAACTCTTCGATATATAATTCTCCAGCATTTTACGTTGCTCCCATGCAAACGAAGCGGAAAAAAGCAATCCGTTAGCAAGTTCTATCTCATGCCCGGCAGACAGAAAATGTTTATCATACAATTTCACCTCATTACGTCCAAAGAGAGAAGAAGCGATCGCATTTATCAACCGGCTTTCCCCGCTTTCTTCATTATAGTCAGCAGACAGGACACCTCCCGAAAACGTGAGTTGTCCCCTACGGCGCGGAGCATAATCCAGTATCAGCTTTCCCTGTCCCACCGGTGCCTTACGGGCTGTTGTATAATATAAGGAAGGAACCAAGCGCAAAGTCACCGTCCGAGACAATTTAATCCCTGCTTCCAACTTTGCTCCCAACCAGAATCCATCAACAAAATTATATTCCGGGATATACGAAGGCAACCCGTAACAACTGATCCAGGCTTTCTTATTCTTTGTCCGGTATGTATCCCCCACCCAAAATGCCTGCATGATTTTCCCACCGGCCGACCTCGTTTTTGCACTGTCTTTCTGAAGAGAATCTTTAGAAACGGTCAGTTTTTCTTTATGGATATAGCTCTGTACCTCTTCCGGCTTCAAAGGCACACTACGTACAGCCACCCAGTAAAGAGAATCTTTCTTATCCGCAAGCGAATCAGTCTTCACATTCCAACGGTTCCTCTCTGCCCTCCGCTCATATTTATGTTCTGGTTTTAATGTATCTGCGTTCTCAATCGACTTTTCCATTAACTTCGATAACTTATAAGCTTCACGCATCGTCAAGTCCTCTTTACCCGCCAAGCTCTCTATCTGTTTTTGCAACTTCTGCTGTCTTCTCACCTGCCTGGAAACCGGTACTGTAGCACCAGCGACAACTTTAGCTATCATTTCTTCTTTCTTCTTCTTTATCTCCAGTTTATCATTTACCTCCACACGAGCATAATGAACCGCTGCCAGATAAGAAGCTTCCGCCTTGAGCCCCATCATATCGATCGAACACTCCATACTGGTGGAAGTGGCAAGAAAAACGGAAGGTTGCACTTCTTTGCAGGTCACTTTTATTGTGGCTCTCATTCCGCTCTGGCGGACAGAGAGATCGGCAGCAGACACACACCAAAGGCCTTCGACGATGTATAAATCGCCAGCTATCAATTTCGGATTATCTTTTCGAGGAATCACCTTGACTTTATTAATCAGGTGTTCTCCTTCGGCATAACAACCTTCCAATTTAAAACGATAATAAGAAAAAGCCCCTTTACTCAACGGAGAAATTTTATCAAAAACAGTAGGCTCATAAAGATTAATCGTGGTCAGCCCTAATCGTATTTGAATTTCATCGGGAAAAGTATTACTATAAGCCTTTACCCTGTTTTCCCATACATCCGGGGCTTTAAAAATCACCTCACGCTGCTCCTCCAGCAGAAACAATTTACCTAATAATTTTTTAGATTCTTTCCTTACTTCCTTGGAGAGTTTCAATACGGCAGGGATGTTCTTCACCTTTCCCGTACCTTTCAGATAGGTTCCGGCAGTAAACCCTTTCACTTGAGTCCGGTAATAAGGTGCATTGGCTATGGCTCTCCGCATCACTGCATACGCAGGATCTTCCGCCCCTTTCACCACATTTACTTCATTCAGCGAATAAATGCGTTCAGCCAATACGATATTCTTTTCCACCCCCCGGGCCGATAATTGTATGGACAAACTTTGCCCTGTATATCCCAATGAAGAAACCTCACAAGTATAATGCCCCGGTTTCAACTCTGTCTGAAAACAGCCATTATCATCGGTAGTAAATCCCCATTTCAGCTCTTTCAGATAAAGGGCGGCATAAGGTACCGCTTCTCCTTTCTCATCAGTTACCCGCCCTTTAAAAGTTTGCGCAATGGAAGACAAAGTCCAAAAGCACAAAACTACAAACCACACATATCGCTTCATCCTATTCTATCTTAAATTATCATCATTGCCTTAAAGGAAAAATACAGGCAACCTCTTAATAAAGGCGTTCCATATCTTATCATTAAGTATTAGACGACAAAAAGTGCAAATAATTGCAAGATTCACTGCAAAATATTATTTTTGACCATTTAATAAAGAATCCGTTTATATTTTCTTCACCGAAAACAATCCGGCCTCTTTCATTGAAATCAAAAATAAGAACTAAAAAACAAGAAACATGAAGAATAATAACGATTGGAAGGAACGGTTGAACGTTGTCTATTCCACTAACCCGAATTTCAATTACGAGACGGACGATGATGAAGAGCAGGTCACCCCCGCCCCCGCCCAACAAAACTTACGGGTACAGCTCGATCGTAAAAACCGGGGTGGAAAGGTAGTAACACTCATTACCGGCTTCGTTGGTACCGACAATGACCTGAAAGATCTTGGCAAGTTTCTCAAAACCAAATGCGGTGTAGGCGGTGCAGCCAAAGACGGAGAAATCATTGTACAAGGCGACTTTAAACAAAAAATACTGGAGCTCCTTAAAAAAGAAGGCTACACCCAAACCAAACCCATCGGATAGTGCTTCCCAAGTGGGGAAATCGCCACACGATGAGAACAGGTTGCTAAAAGCATAAAAAACGGCCGCTACGAAAACAAATTCGAGCGGCCGTCTTTATTATATTTTAATTACCGAATTATTCAGCTCTTAAAGTGAAACGTTTGAATGCAGTTACAGTCAAATCTTTGTCTACTGACTTCAGATATTCTGCAACAGTCATCTTACCGTCCTGGATATATTCCTGTTTCAGCAAACATACTTCCTTGTAGAACTTACTGATACGACCCATAGCGATCTTTTCAATCATGTTCTCAGGTTTACCTTCCTGACGAGCCTTGTCAGCAGCAATTTCTTTTTCTTTTTCCAATACATCAGCAGGTACACCGGCTTCATCAACAGCGATCGGATTCATAGCAGCAACCTGCATAGCAATCTCATGACCTACTTTTGCATCTACCACCTTATTCAAAACAACCATTGTACAAAGGAAATTCTTGTTCTGATGGTTATAAGTAGCGATAACAGGACCTTCCAAAGTCATATAGCCATCCAATTCCATTTTTTCGCCTGTGATACCGCTTCTATCTGTTACAGCCTGAGCAATAGTAGCGTCACCCATCGGAAGAGCCTTAACTTCTTCCAGAGTCTTACACTTATTTGCTACTGCAGCATCCAGAATATCTTGAGTCAGCTTAATAAAGTCAGCGTTCTGAGCAACGAAGTCAGTCTCGCATTTCAAAGCGATTATAGCGCCAAAGCCATCGGCAACCTTTACAAGTACACAACCTTCAGAAGCTTCACGATCCGAACGTTTTGCAGCAACTGCCTGTCCCTTTTCACGAATAATCTTCATTGCACCGTCGAAATCGCCATCAGCTTCAGTCAACGCATTCTTACAGTCCATCATACCAGCTCCGGTCATTTTGCGCAGCTTGGTTATATCAGCCATTGTTACAGCCATAATATTTTTCTATTTTAAGTTCGTTTATAAAAAAAGTAGTCAAGTATTAAGTAGTTAAGTAGTCAAGTAGAAATGTTGGCTACAAAAAGTAGAAGTATTGCTACTTACTACTTAACTACTTACTACTTGACTACTTACAGTATATTAAGCTTCTTCGTCTTCCTTAATGAAAGCAGCAGCTTTAGCTGCATTGATTGCTTCTTCGTCAGACTTGTCGAGTCTTGCCTTAGTCGATCTCTTCTTGCCTTTAGTAGCAGGAGCTTCACCGGCAGCTTCCATATCGATTTTTTCAGCTTTTCTTTCTTCCAGGCCTTCCTGCATAGCAGCGCAACAAGCATCAAGAATCACCTCGATTGACTTAGTAGCGTCATCATTAGCCGGAATTACGAAATCTACGTTTGAAGGATCAGAATTAGTATCAACGATACCAAATACAGGAATACCCAAACGGTTAGCTTCGCGAACAGCGATATTTTCTTTCATTACGTCGATCACGAATAATGCAGACGGCAGACGAGTCAGGTCGGCGATAGAACCCAAAGTCTTGTCCAGCTTGGCACGCTGACGAGAAATCTGAAGAATTTCTCTCTTAGACAGATTTGAGTAAGTACCATCGTTAGTCAACTTGTCGATAGTAGCCATCTTCTTCACAGCCTTACGGATAGTAGGGAAGTTAGTCAACATACCACCCGGCCAGCGTTCGATTACATAAGGCATATTTACAGATGCAGCTTTATCAGCTACAACTTGTTTAGCTTGTTTTTTAGTAGCAACAAAAAGGACTTTCTTGCCTGATTTTGCAATTTGTTTCAAAGCTTCCGCAGCTTCGTCAACTTTTGCAACTGTTTTGTGGAGGTCAATGATGTGAATACCATTGCGTTCCATGAAAATGTAAGGAGCCATTGCAGGGTTCCACTTTCTTTTAAGGTGTCCGAAGTGGCAACCGGCTTCCAATAATGTATCAAAATTTGTTCTTGACATCTTGTTTTTCTTTTAATCGTTTACTTTCTTTTTTGTTTTTCTAAACCAACCGCCGGGTAGCCTTAAGAATAAATAAAGAGTCCCGGTAGTTTAGATACTAAACATGTTCCGTCAGGCAGCACATTAACGCTTACTGAACTGGAATCTTCTACGAGCTTTCGGCTGACCCGGTTTCTTACGTTCAACAGAACGCGGATCACGTGTCATGAATCCTTCAGCACGGAGAGCAGCTTTATCTTCAGCATTCATCTTAACCAATGCACGGGCAATAGCCAAACGCAATGCCTGAGACTGACCAGTGAAACCACCGCCACACAAGTTTACTTTGATGTCATACTTCTCAGCAACACCCAACTTGCTCAACGGTTGTTTAACCACATACTGAAGAATAGTTGATGGAAAGTACTCTGCAAGGTCTCTCTTGTTAATAGTAATCTTTCCTGTACCTTCGCTTACGAATACACGTGCAATAGCACGTTTACGTCTGCCTAATGCATTTACTACTTCCATTATCTCTTATTTAAGTAAGTTTATATCAATTGATTTCGGGTTCTGTGCATCATGTTTGTGTTCGCTACCAGCGTATACATACATATTGCTCAGCAATTTAGCTCCCAGTCTGTTCTTCGGAAGCATGCCCTTCACTACTTTTCTCAGCAATCTATCTTCGCCGTTAGGCTTAGCGATCATACGGGCAGGAGTCACCTCTCTCTGACCACCGGGATAACCTGTATATGACAAATAAACTCTGTCATTCCATTTGTTACCGCTTAATTTAACTTTGTCTGCATTGATGATAATAACGTTATCACCGCAGTCTACATGAGGAGTAAAGTTTGGTTTATACTTCCCTCTCAACAGTTTCGCAACTTTTGCGCCCAGACGACCTAATGTTTGGTCTGTGGCATCAACGATAACCCATTCTTTGGTTACAGTTGCCTTGTTTGCAGAAATGGTCTTGTAACTTAAAGTATCCACTCTTAATTCATTTTTTAAATGTTACTACTAAAAATTTTCTCACCACTCATTAACCTTCCCCGGACAAAGGAAGATTAACTTGCTATGAATTAATCTCTTATCCTTTTGAGATAATAATCGGCTTGCAAAAGTACGGCTTTTCTTTGAATTGGCAAACATTTTCTACCTTTTTTTAGATTTATCGGATTGACACACAAAGAAGAAGAGCGAAAAGAAAAAACGAACAGAGGGCCGATAAACAAAAAAACTCCATCCGGGCAAGAATGATCCGTTGCCCGGACAGAGAAATGTATACCAAAAACTTATCCGCCCCCCTATCTCACAATATCCTCCGGAAATACCGCCGGCATTTCCACACGCTTCCATGTTTCATGAAACCAGGAATTCAGTTCATTGCCGTTCAAATCTTTCGCTATAAAATACTTCAAATGCAATAGTTCGTCATCTTCAATTTCAAATTCAAGGATATTATCCTTATTATCCAACATAGGCAGATGAATATTTTTCTCAATGCTCTCTTTATAGGAACTCCCTGTCACTTGCTTATAAGTACCATATCCCGTAATGATAGCACTCTGCCCCGGAATAATGGTAAAATTCACAATCCGTCCATCATCACTCAAGACCTTGAATGTATTACTGGGTTTCAACACTCCCGGAACATCCGGAACCTCCGACACATAATGACACAACTGCCAGATTCCTTTCAGATTGGCAGGCTGAAACTTCGCTTTTTTCTGAGCCATAGCACCTGTTACCGCAAACAGCATCACTGTCAGCATGGTAAAAAAATAGAGTTTTCTCATCGCCGTATTGTTTTAGTTAACATTCTCAAGGCCTGTCGCTTACAAATATAAAGAAATCTTTTGAGGTTATAACAATTGTAAGGCAATAAAAAAGCCTGCATCTCAAAAAAAATGCAGGCTTTTATATTATTTCAGGGTAATTCGTTAGAATTCCGCATTGCGTGGCGTACGCGGGAACGGAATAACATCGCGAATATTAGCCATACCTGTCACGAAAAGCAACAAGCGCTCGAATCCAAGCCCGAAACCGGAATGAGGACAAGTACCGAACTTACGCGTATCCAAATACCACCACATATCTTTCATCGGGATATGAAGCTCTTCAATACGTGTCACTAACTTGTCATAATCCGCTTCACGTTCCGAACCGCCAATTATTTCACCAATTTTCGGGAACAGCACATCCATAGCACGAACCGTCTTTCCATCTTCATTCTGCTTCATATAGAAAGCCTTGATCTCTTTCGGATAATCCGTCAGAATCACCGGACGCTTGAAATGCTCTTCCACCAAATAACGTTCATGCTCCGAAGCCAAATCCACTCCCCAATAAACAGGGAATTCAAACTTATGTCCTTTTGCTACGGCATCCTCCAGTATCTTAATACCCTCAGTATAAGGCAAACGTACGAAATCTTCTTTCAGTACGCCCTGCAAACGTTCTATCAACCCCTTATCGAACATGTCATTCAGGAACTTCACATCATCGGCACAGTTATCCAAAGCCCATTTCACACAGTATTTGATAAACTCTTCCGCCAAATCCATGTTATCCGTAATATCATTGAATGCCACTTCCGGCTCAATCATCCAGAACTCGGCAAGATGACGGGGGGTATTTGAATTTTCCGCACGGAATGTCGGCCCGAACGTATAAATGGCTCCTAAAGCCGTTGCCGCCAATTCACCCTCCAACTGTCCGGATACTGTCAGACTTGCCTGTTTCCCAAAAAAGTCATCATCATAAATGATAGAACCGTTCTCATCCTTTTTCAGATCATACAGGTTCTTGGTAGTAACCTGAAACATCTGCCCGGCACCTTCACAGTCCGAAGCCGTGATAATCGGAGTATGGAAATAGAAAAAGCCTCTCTCATGGAAGAACCGGTGAATAGCGATCGCCATATTATGACGGATACGGAACACGGCACCAAATGTATTGGTACGGGGACGTAAGTGAGCTATCTCCCGGAGGAACTCCATAGAATGCCCTTTTTTCTGCAACGGATACGTATTATCACAAGTACCCAGCACCTCGATTTCACGAGCCTGCACTTCCACTTTCTGACCGGAACCGACCGATTCCACCATTACCCCATTCACGCTCAAACAAGCGCCTGTAGTAATAAGCTTCAGCATCTCTTCGTCAAAGTTGGCCAGGTCTACTACCACCTGCACATTATTTATTGTAGAACCGTCATTCAGTGCGATAAAGTTTACTTGTTTGCTACCTCTGCGGGTACGAACCCATCCTTTCACATTGACCATCGCGCCAAAATCCTCGCGCTTCATCAGGTCGACAATTTTTGTTCTACTAATCTTTTCCATAACTATTTTATATACATTATTATAGAGTAGTAGTCAAGTAGGGAGTAGTTAACTACTTACTACTTACTACTTAACCACTTACTACTTGACTACTCGTTACTTAAGTTCTTTTCCGTTACTCAAATGATCCCATACGGAGGAAATTCACTTCCTGTTCCGTCAGATAACGCCATTCACCACGACGCAGTCCTTTTTTAGTGAGACCGGCAAAGAATACACGGTCAAGCTTAACCACTTTGTATCCCAATGATTCGAATATACGACGAACGATACGGTTTTTACCGGAGTGAATCTCGATACCTACTTGGTCACGTTTATTCTCATCCGCGTAGCTGATAGCATCTGCATGAATCTCACCGTCTTCCAGTTGTATCCCTGCCGCAATCTGATCCATATCCGCCTTCGTCAAATTCTTATCCAGATAAACGTGATATATTTTCTTTTTCAAAAACTTCGGATGCGTCAGTTTAGAAGCCAGATCCCCGTCATTGGTCAGCAACAGCACCCCTGTCGTATTACGGTCTAAACGACCTACCGGATAAATACGCTCATTACAAGCTCCTTTCACAAGGTCCATCACAGTTAGACGCGCTTGAGGATCATCAGAAGTAGTCACACAATCTTTCGGTTTGTTCAACAAAACGTATACTTTACGCTCGATGCTTACCGGTTCATCATGGAATTTCACCACATCAGAACGTTTGATCTTAGTACCCAATTCCGTTACCACTTCACCGTTTACCGAAACAACTCCTGCCGTGATAAACTCATCAGCTTCCCGTCGTGAACAAACTCCGGCATTGGCCAAAAACTTATTCAAACGAATCGGTTCGTTAGGGTCTACAAACTGTTCCTTATATTCTATCTGCTTCTTCTTACTGTATTTCGCATTGGGATCATAATCACCGGTACGGCGTTGCGGACGGACAAATCCTTGAGGTCGTCCCTCGCCGCCATTGTTAAAACGCGGACGGTACGGACGATCACCACCCTCGCGATTATAAGAAGGACGCTGCGGACGGTCACCATACGAACGACGTTCGCCACCTTCATTATTATTGAAACGCGGACGGTACGGACGGTCTCCCCCTTCGCGATTATAGGAAGGACGCTGAGGACGATCACCATATGAACGACGTTCGCCACCTTCATTATTATTGAAACGCGGGCGATACGGACGATCACCGCCTTCACGATTGTAGGAAGGACGTTGCGGACGGTCACCATAAGACGGACGATCACCATACGAACGCTGCGGGCGCTCACCACTTTCATTGTTATTATAACGCGGACGATACGGACGATCACCGCCTTCACGATTGTAAGAAGGACGCTGAGGACGATCACCATACGAACGACGTTCGCCTCCTTCACTATTAGGATTAAATCTCGGACGATACGGACGATCGCCACCTTCACGATTGTAAGAAGGGCGATTGTACCCACCTTCCCTGTTGTAAGACCTGTTACCATCACGGCCGGCGCCTGTGTTCTCTTCATTAGAGCTGTCACGCCATTCTTCGTTTTCTGTACTCATTACTTTATTCGAATAAAAATTAAACATTGGCCTCACGGCCGGTATTTAGAGATTTCTCAGAGTCCCGTATAAGTATGCGGGGTAATTACTCTTAATTCTTTCTTTATATCTTCGCTAACATCCAAACCTTCGATAAACTCTTTGATAGAGCTTTCCGTTATCGCCTGATTGGTTCTTGTCAATGCTTTCAACGCTTCATACGGATGCGGATAAGCCTCCCGGCGCAAAACAGTCTGAATCGCTTCGGCAACTACACTCCAACAGTTATCCAGATCACGATAAATAGCTGCTTCATTCAGCAATAACTTACGCAATCCTTTCAAAGAACTCTGAATAGCAATAACGATATGTCCGAAAGGAACACCGACATTACGCAACACAGTCGAATCCGTTAAATCACGTTGCAAGCGCGATACCGGCAACTTTACCGCCAAATGTTCCAGAATAGCATTAGCTATACCCAAATTTCCCTCCGCGTTCTCAAAATCGATCGGATTTACTTTATGCGGCATAGCGCTCGACCCCACCTCACCGGCTTTGATCTTCTGCTTGAAGTATTCCATAGAGATGTACTGCCAGAAATCACGGTTCATATCGATCATGATCGTATTGATCCGTTTCATTGCATCAAAAATAGCCGATAAGTTATCGTAATTTGAAATCTGCGTAGTATACTCTTCGCGTTCCAGACCAAGTTTCTCAGCCACAAAACGATTGCCAAATGCCTTCCAGTCATATTCCGGATAAGCCACACGATGCGCATTGTAATTACCTGTCGCCCCACCGAATTTAGCAGTAACAGGACAGGCTTTCAAAGTAGCCAATTGCCGCTCCATGCGATAAGCAAACACCATTACTTCTTTACCCAACCGCGTTGGAGAAGCCGGTTGTCCATGCGTTTTCGCAAGCATCGGAATATTTTCCCACTCTGCAGCATATGTTTTCAGTTGAGCGATCAATTCTTCAATCTGGGGATAATACACTTTTTCCAACGCCTCCTTGATCGAAAGCGGAATAGAGGTATTATTAATATCCTGCGATGTCAGGCCGAAATGAATAAATTCCTTGTATTCATCCAATCCGCCCAACTTATCAAATTCTTCTTTAAGGAAATACTCCACCGCTTTCACATCGTGATTGGTCACACTTTCTATTTCTTTAATGCGCTGGGCATCTGTTTCAGAAAAGTTACGATAGATAGCACGTAAAGCTTCAAATACACTTTTGTCGATTCCTTTGAGTTGTGGTAGAGGCAATTCACACAGAGTGATGAAATATTCCACTTCTACCTGCACGCGGTATTTTATCAGTGCGTATTCAGAAAAATAGTCAGCCAAAGCTTCTGCTTTGCCTCTGTATCGGCCGTCAATAGGAGAAATAGCCGTTAATAAATCAAGTTCCATATGTCGTTCAGATAATTATCAGTTTGCAAAATTAGCTCTTTTTCTTGATTTATAATGCACAAAGAGGATAGAAAGTTTATATAAAAGAGGTAAGAAAACAAAAATGCCTCACAATAAATATTGCAAGGCACCTTTTTATCCATTTTTTGTGGGCGTTGACGGATTCGAACCGCCGACCCTCTGCTTGTAAGGCAGATGCTCTGAACCAGCTGAGCTAAACGCCCTTTTATTGGCGGAAGTGTTTCGGTTTTATAGTGGGCGTTGACGGATTCGAACCGCCGACCCTCTGCTTGTAAGGCAGATGCTCTGAACCAGCTGAGCTAAACGCCCGTACACTTCCGTTTCAAAAGCGATGCAAAGGTACAGCTTATTTTGAGACTGCCAAAACTTTTGATGATTATTTTTTCACTTTTTTATCCACAAAGACAAAAACTCACTGATTATCAACAATAAAAATCTTTCTAAAAAATAAGATACATACTACACAAATTCCAGCCAACAATCCCAACTTCCCCCATCCTCCTCTTTTTTTCTCCTGCTTATCCACCCGATCCTCCGTTTTCACCCGTGCATACTCTGCCACCTGCAATGAATCGGTTTTTATAACAGCACCATCAAATTTCTCCTCTTGCAATCTCCTTCCGTCCCTGTCTACAGTCCTTTTTGTTACAGAAAGCAACTTCTTTCGTGGTGATACTCTTTCCTTAAGTCCAACCATTTCCGCAATATCCTCTGTCCACACAAAAATCGTTTCCTCCACATGTTCATTCATCCTTTCCTGCATTTTCCGCAATCTCTTTTGTATACCGGAAAATTTCTCAGTTCCGGTCTCCAACACAGTGGCATCTATTTCCGTACGATGATTTTCCATACACTCGGTAGTCCCGCAAGCCCAAAAGAGAAGCGAAAGGCTCCAGACCATCAACCACTTTTTCACATCAAAACAGGGGCAGGATTTTATAAACTCACCCGGTTCTATAATCCCATTCCCATTCAAATCCGGCGAAGTATCCCGGTGCCCCATCACCGTCACAATCCGATACCGCAACTTCAACTCTTCCACAAGCCCCTTCATCGATTTTTTCTGCTCATCCGTCCGTGTATCGGCAGGATTTCCGTTCGTATCCAGTCCCCCGATATAGCAAATGCCTATACTCCGCCCGTTCCATCCCAAGCAATGCGCACCCGCCACTTCCACCTCTCTCCCCTTTTCCACGGTTCCATCCAGCCGGACTACATAATGATAACCTATCCCGTTCATCCCCTGGGCGCGATGCCAACGGTCTATATCCGCAACACTAAAATCCATTCCGGCTTTCGTAGCCGAACAATGTATAATCACAGAATCAATCTTTCTCATAATCATAAATCCTTTCTTTCAAATCAATAATCCGATGGAGGAATACGTTTCACACATCCTCTTATATCGCACTTTTTTATTTCCGATTCTTTCTGTATCAACTCTACTTCATGACAGCGAATCATCCAACTGATCTTCTCCTCCTGTTCCTTCCGCAACTCCGCATAAAGTCCGTTGATTTTCTCTTCACGCTGTTCCAGGCGCTCCTCAAACCAGTCCACCGTTTTCCTGCGGTTCTCTGCTTCCATACTATTTATCGATGCCTCCTCCTTCCGGACATCCATCTTACGGAAAGTCACAAACCGCACCAGCCACTTAATGGCCTCCAACCCGCCAAGGGCAGTGATGAAGGCCATAATTGTAGTCAGTTGCATCTATCTGCGTTATGCAGCCGGGTCTTCCCCTTCCCCGTCGCCACCGGAAGGAGCATCGGTGCCTTCATCGTTCAGCCTATCCAGATCTTTAAACATCAGCCCATCCGTACGAGTAGACGATGCGCCCGCATTAAGACGTATATCCTTGTTTGCACGAAAACAGATGCGCAATCCGGTAATGTCACTTGCTGTAAAATCTTCCGCCTTATCCGTCCCTTTACTTTGTGCCGACAGATAGAAATAACCTATTCCGTCAATATTTACCGAGCGTCCTCCTAAAAGAATTTTACGCATCAATGTCCGAAAGTCTTTCAGTACACTGATTGTCTCACCTTCACTCACACCAGAGTTTCCACTGATTTCCTGTGCCACCTCTTTCAGAGTTGCCGGAGTGTCATACTTATACGAAATAATAGGATACGTTCTCTTAACTGAATCTTGATTTGTCGGATCACTCAACCGTGAAACTCTTTTAAATCTAATTGCCATAATTTTCTTTTTTGTTAAATAAATACTAATGATTATTACCTTGCTAACGTTAACATTGCAAAGGTGCGACATTCCCATCAGAGGCAAAAAGACAAGTTACAGCATCGTCTTGATACGATTTAGCATGTAAAAGAGACAATTACAGGACAAGCAAAGGAGAAAGGGAAGGTAATAAAGGAAATCTTTCCATATTTCCGGACGAGTATCACCCAAAATTGTACCATAGAGATATAATAACAAGAAAGCCGGAACTGCATACTAACAGTTCCGGCCTTTTTTCCTGATTTATATAACACTTATTCAATTAACGCTTCACTCATAAATATGCAGGATTATTCCCATTTTAATAACGGATACAAAAAATAAATCTTTCATATAAAAAAATGGAATACAAATATGACTCTTAAGATTTCAAAAATCAAAGATAGCCAAACTCCTCCATAAAGCAGAGAAATTTGGCTATTGATAGCTACATTTGAGATGAAAAGAATGTAGCAATCATTATTTCAAAAAGGATACACCTAAATCTAAATAAAAAGCCCTCCTTTAATGTAATAGGTCACGCCAGACCTTATAAAGGAGGGCTACACAAACAAACAATAATATTAAGCAGAATTACCATGATTCGCATCAGAATAATCCGGCATTCCTTACGTCATCTAAATCTTTATTAGTAAGGAAGAAAGCATTGAACGAATTCAATGTTGGGTTAACTTATCCAATTCTTCTTGCAAAAAACATACGTTTCCGATCAAATTAATAGATGCCCAAATTGGATACTACTACTTATTTATCGAAACAAGATATGCTTCATGTAAATGATAATACTTCTTCATAAATAATAAATAAGCTGCTGTCAGTACACCTACTATTGTCCCAAGATATACCCAATGAGCCACTAATCTATCCGGTATGATATAGATAAACATAAAAGAAACAATCAATTGAAGAACCATATATAACAATGTCACTTTTACATGGCCAATCTTCAATTCATTTGCCATTAACTGATAGGCATGTTTACGATGAGCTTCACCGAGATTTTCATGTAGCATAATACGGTGCACAATAGTTAAACAGCCATCCACACCATAGACCAACAGGAATATCAGCCACGTAATATCCCCAGTCTTGATGATGACATTGCCCAAAAGGAACAACATAATAAATGCAATTCCAATGGAACCTACATCGCCAGCAAAACACTTTGCTTTTCCCTTCGGCCGAAAATTGAAAATACAGAATACTAACGAAGCAAGAATAGTTGATATTATCAGACTCTGTTCTACATAATTACTTTTCATGTTCACCACAGCCAACGGTACTAATACTGCCAACGAATATCCTACTGTTATACCATTAATGCCATCCATGAAGTTTATGATATTTGTTGCTCCCACATAGACAATGAGCGCCAATAACACTATCCACCACATTGACCAGTGTAAAATCCCCAACTGATAGAAAGCCATTGCAGCCGCCATAAACTGTGCCACCAGCCTCACATAGTCGGGCAACGAATGAATGTCATCCACAAAACTTACGCCAGCCACAAGCGTAAATCCGACCAAGAACCACGGGTATTGAAATCCGAAGAATACGCTCCATACCCATACACCTATCAAAAAGATAATACCACCACCACGCAATACTATCGTAGAATGCGACGATCGTTCATTGGGTTTATCAATAATATTATACTTATCCGCAATACAAAAATAAATTAGTTCCACTAAAAGAAGCAGAATAAAGATAATAAAGTAAGTTGCCATGTTTATACTATTTACGATTCAAAGTTCACTCTCTCTATTTCTCATATTGAAAGCCTTCTTATTTTCATTTCGAATTTCATTCAATTCGTCTATTCCTAATGATTTGGCACATATCTTGAAATCCCATAGAAGCGTTTGGCATCTACATCTAATTCATTTCTAAATCCGAGCCCAACATAACAATGAGCATCAAATGACTGTTCTTATGCATAGCTTCCATTTTAGAGATATCAATTGATGATTCCTTATTTTTAAGCTTTTCCAATCCGTCAAAGCCATCATCTCCTTTCAATTAACACAAATGCCAACTGTAGTCGTAGTTTCAACATTGCCCAAAGCAAAACGCAAAAGCCCCAACAATACATCCATTAGATCATGCCCATAGTAGACAAAATAGCGTGATTCACCTTGTTTACATCAAAGATATTTTCAGCCATCTCACGGCTCTTCTTGCCCATCTTTACTACAGTCTCTGGATGTTCCATTAGATACTGCATCTCTGCTACTACTGCATCCGCATTCTTTACCTCTACCAGATAACCGTTCTCGCCATTTACAACGGTCTCGCGACATCCTGGAGCATCAGTAGTAATGATTGCTCTACCCATGGCCATATTCTCCAACACGGTCTTAGGCGTACCCTCATGATAAGATGGCAATACATAGATGCTACACTGACTAATGTATGGGCGCACATCACTCTGCTCGCCAAAATACTCCAGTACGCCACTATTAATCAGGGGTTGCAATTCTTCCGGCTTCAGAGCCGAAGGATTAGAATCAAACGGACCAACCAGCAGACAACGAACCTTTTTGCCATACAATCGCTTAATCTTCTGACAAGCCTCCAAATATTCACCGACCCCCTTGTCTTTTATCAGACGGCCAATATAGAGGAACGTAGGTATCTCAGGCATCTCTGTTGGCACAAATTTTTCCAGATTAACACCAGAACCATGAATCACCACAATTTGGCTCTCTGGTAACAGCCCTGCATCAACCAATACCTTCTTGTCATCGTTGTTCTGAAAGAACACTTTCTTGCTCTTCTTAAACGCCTGCTTGTAGAGTACACTCATTACAGTACGCACCAGCTTATTCTTCAAGCCAGTTCCACGGAAGATACTACCCAACCCCGCTACCATAGGATAAAACTCCGTAATACCCATATCCTTTGCTGCTATCGCGCCATAACTGATAGTTTTCGCCTGGAATGCAAAAATCTTGTCAGGACGCTCATTACGCAAGAGTCGTTTTATATCTTTCAGTGTGACCAGATCACCCATTGGGTTCAGTCCATTACGGACAACGCTAATCTGCTTATATGTTACGCCCAAGGCCTTGAACTTATCTGTCCAATCAGTCTCTGGCATCTGTCCTGCAGCCACCACCTCATATCCAGCAGCCTGCATAGCCTTCATTAAATCCACACGAAACCAGAACAACGAAGGTGTATGACTTGATAATAATAATGCTTTCATTATTCAAATAGTATACTTTACAAACAAATTTCTAAAAGAAATTTAAACATTTACCATTCCAGCATTTTCTTTTCTTCTTCTGTCAGTTTTCTTATGACTTTTGTAGGTACACCTGCTACTATAACTCCAGGTTCAAGCACATCTTTTGTCAATACAGAATTCGCTCCAATTACTACATAATCAGCAACTTGAACGTCACCCCCTATAAAAGTACCAACACCGACGTAAACATGTTTCCCTAGTTTTGGGGCACCTCCATGAGGAAAAGCATTGCCTAGGGTTACCTTTGCACCAATTATGCATTTTTCTCCAACAATAGCATCTTTATTGATTATTACACCATGAGCTCCATGTGAAAAACTTACTGATGGATGAATGTCTGAGCAGCCACGAATATCGGCAGCACATAGCAAATGCATCAAACCATCAAAGAATCTTTCGCCAACTCGAAATTTATATCTATGACACCATTGAGATGCATGTAGTATTTCAATAACCATATGCATTGCTATTTCATTAATTCGGACAGACGATTAAACATTTCTTTTTGGATTATAATCTTGTCGCGATACGTTGTAATATATTTGTGAATAGATGCAGTAAGACTTTTTGTATCTACCTCACCGTTTTTAATTGCCAAAACTTGTTTCTTAACCTCATCATCACAACATGCTGTAATAGCTAGATTATGATTGCGTAGCGTCTCTAAAGAATTTACCTCCATCGGACCGATTGCAAATATTATTTTGCCAGCCATCATGTAGTCCACTAGTTTCGTAGAGAAAGACATCTTTGTTTCAAAAACAGACTGCTTGGAGAAACTCTCCACATGTACAAGAACGTCAGCATCTTGTTGTATTTTTAATACTTCTATACTTGATACACTTCCGCAAAGTTTCAAACTATTGCAATAGGAGAATGCTTCCTGCATACCAACCTCCATCATAGATTGGGTATAGATTAGTAGTTCTGCCCCACCATCATGATAAGCAACATCAAGAGCCTTACCCAATTTAGCAAGTTCAAGATAACGACCATTACCTATATTACCGGTATAAACATATTTTACAGGATTATTTTTTGGAGTCTCGACTTTTATCTGATCAACCTTTGATATATCGATTCCTTTTCCAATAACATAAAAAGGCTTTTTGAAAATCTCAGCATATTCATGTGCCATATTCTCAGCAAATACCTCAATGTATGAGCACTTAGCTATTAAATTTCGTACCTTTCTACGTACATTTGCTCGATAGAGATATGCAAGAGGTTGATTCCAACCATTTGGTGGATAGTTATAATTATCATCAGTTATATGACCTACAACTGGAACTTTACAATAGTTTACTACTTTCTGTTGAACATCACACATATACCATGAAGCATATATCGGAAGATAAATTACCTCAGGCTTTATTTCGTCAAGGAAGGATTTAAAATCCTTATCCCACCAATGTCCAAAGTTCCATATCAAGTCTCTTGCAATATAAAAAACAGTATAGCGCTTCTTAGGAAACTTATTGGATTTTTTTTTGCTTATTACGTAATCTTGTACTGTAGCAGACGCCATAACAGAGCCTGCATGCTTACCCATAAGTGAGTTAAGAACAGATCTATCTGTCATCTGATAAGTTTTGGACACAATACCATTATTATTTACACCATCCTGGCAGCAGATACTGAATATCTCAACACCTTTCATCCCTCCAAACAAATTACTGAAGGTATTACCAAAACTATTGCTATCATCCCATGGTGATCTTGATATAACCAATACTTTCATAAATTATCGATTAATTGAAGCGAGATATTTACCTAAAATATATGATGTAAATTTTAAACCAAAAATGAAAATTAACAACTTGCATACCTTCGTTTTCTTGTTCAAAGCATATTTCATTATCCATTTGTAGTTTGCACAACGATCAAGCATGTTTTGTTTTTCTACACCAATAAGGTATTTTGATGTATAGCCCAATACTATAGAATATTGGTAAGCAAGATAGTTCAATAAACCGATGCCTGTTTCCCTGTCTGATAACATACACAATTCTCCCGCATAACTTTCAATTGTCGAAAAAAGGTCATTAATGTTTTTATATGAAATAGAATGTGAGATAGAATTCAAACGAACTCTGTAGCAATAGGCTATACTATTAGATACTAATATAGTACATAACGATGGCACCAAACGCATAAACCACTCTACATCCTCAGACACTATACCAGATTTGAAATAAAGATTATTGGTAATAAGTATTTCCCTCTTGATTACCTTCATTGCCGCACTAGCATCTAACACACCAGCAGCTGACATTTTCTTGATAAGTTTACCCTTATTACTTATTGTAATCATACTTTTGTCGTATGGAGTTTGCCGATTAAAAGAATTGTTATTACCATCAATGAAATAAATCCTTCTAAAGAACAACACATCGGCATTCTTAAAAAATAATTGGTCATGAATATCCTGCAGGAACTGTGTGTTATTATAATAATCGTCAGAGTCCAAAAAAATAACATAATCACCATTGGCTATTTTTAAACCAGAATTCCTCGCATCAGACAAGCCCCCATTTGGCTTATGAATTACCTTGATACGCTCATCTTTCGCTGCATATTCATCACATATCCGCGGACATGAGTCAGGTGATCCATCATCCACAAGAATGACTTCAATATTCTTATATGACTGCGCAAGAACACTATCCACACATTGATGCAGATAAACCTCGACTTTATATATTGGGATAATTATACTAAATTTCATATTTATACAAGATAAATGTCCTACTCAACTATTAACATTCAGTATATTAAATAATTCAATATACTGTTCGATATTCTTATCTTTCTCAAATAAGTTATGTGCCCGCTCAACACACATCTGCTGATAATAGCCTTTACCCCTTGAGCGAATTGTATTTACGGCACTTATAATATTATTGACATCATTATTTTTAACCACAAAGCCACATTCGCCAGGAAGTTCTGGGTTTGCAGTAGTCTCGTTTACGATCAGTGGAGTGCCACACGCAAGCGCTTCCGCCGCTACCTTGCCAAAAGTTTCCTGTATGGAGAAATTAAACAGAACATCAGCTAATGAATAGTATTCGACCAATTCATCAACAGCCCCCATAGGTGGTACATTGAGGATATTGGGTAGTAACTCACAATCTGGTAAACAACCAATCATAATTATTGTAATATCAGGGATCCGTTCGGCAATATCAAAGAATATTTCCATTCCCTTACGATAGTCCCATGACATTGATACTCCAAGAGCAACGAAATCGGTGTCTTTTAACCCCAGCTTCTTGCGAAGTAGTATTGTATCCTTGGGATGGAAAGGCTTGAGATTAATCCAATTGTATATTCGTTGAAAAATTTTTGCATTCTGAAAAATTGGAGCCTTATGACCTTCATCTGTAATCCAATCAGAAACACCAACTACAGCCAAGCGTGGAATCGAAACAAACAGTTCCTTCTTTGCACGAAACATCTTGCGTGATGTATCGAAGAACAAACTTGGATTATCAAGTTTCATCAATTTACAATTTTTGCATTCAGACTGCCACTTGTAGCATTTATGAGCAGTATAGTGGGTACAATGACCAGTAAAGAACCAACAATCGTGTAGTACCACGATTGTAGGAATATCATATTTGGCAAGATAACCAAGAAGGATAGGAAGGTTAACAAAATTAGAGTGTAGATTTCTCAGAATTACGACATCAGGCTGAATCCTTTTCAATTGAGACACCATTTTCCGGGTTGCACTCTTTGAAAAAAAGCCCTGCATACCCCAAATACGTGACCAAAGCGCATGAAGCTTATGATCCAATTGCGTTCCTACATAATAAACATTATTATCCGCATCAGACTTATTCATACAAAAGACATGAGATTCAATACCATAGGACATGCAATACTCATGCATCTCCATAGTAGTACGACCTGTACTACTATATTCGTACACACAATTAATCTGGACAATTTTCATTATCTACTTATGTATTTTTTAAGAGGACTTGTCAATAAGTTCTTTTCGTCTCTATTTAGACACATAGCAAACATTATTACGTTGTAGACTAAGATAAATATCATAAATTTTATAATAAAATGTATCCATCCATTATTATTGAGGACTATATTCATAGAATAGCATAAGGCACAAACTATGATCATAAAGCCCCCCATCTTAAATAGTGACTCTTTAAAAAATAATGGGATATTGATACCCAAATCGTAATGGTACAAACGATTAAATAAAGCAGTAGATACTGCATAGGATATAAAAATAGAAATCGCCATACCCTGTACACCCATAACCTTTGCCAACGGATATCCTAAGCCCAAATTTAAGACAGCTTTAATGACACTAATCTTTGCAGATTTCTTCACCTTATTCTGCACAATCACGGTTGTTGCGCCTATCTCTTGAGCTAAGGAAATAAAGGATGGAGCAATCATTAAGATAACACAGAGGTAGACATCCGAAAAGTCACCGCCAACCCAGACATTTATAAAGTTCTGTCCTACACATATAAATCCAAGGAAAATCATTCCTATGATATAAAACTGGATACGACCTACCTTTATCATCAATGGTAAAATATCATCATTTTGATTATTTGCTACCATTCGCGTAACCTTTGGGAGGAATAATCCATTTATGGCAGAGGCAAATGTGTACACATACCCTTCGATAGTCATCGCTATACCGAATATTGCAATATTCTGGCTATCAGAAACCATACCCAGAATTGAAGGACAAATATTCAAAACACATCGTTGAGCCAGTGCTGCTACTGTTACCCATACAGAAAAACCAAGAATTGCTTTCAACATATCCTTATCCCAGAAATGCCATTCGATGCGCATCTGAGTTTTTCTACGCACAACTATAAGTTTCAGCAAAATAGTAGCAATACCCGAAATAGCATTTACAATTACCAGTGCATACAAACTATATCCTAATAGGAGACATCCTGTCATTAAGACAACTGTAATAATCTTATGAGCGAGATCACAAAATTTAAGCTGTATAAACTTCTCATTAGCAGAAATAATACCATTTAATGGAATAAATGGAAATGAGAAGACACTAAAAATGGCAGCAACAGCATACACAACCTTGAATTTGTGTAGCTCTTCCGGAGTAAGACCTTTATAAATATCTGGTATAAAAAAGAATACACCTACTAACAACGTGAAGATTACAACATCAGCAACAAGATATAATTTATAGGTTACACCAATAAGTTGATTTGCTTTATCTTGCCTACCTTCAGCAAGATACTTTGCAACAAAACGTGTAACCGCTTGACTTAATCCAAAATCAAACACAAAGATCTGAATAACAGAAAAGGCCAATGTGTATAGACCATAATCAGCCTTACCAATACTATTAATCATCCATGGTGTATAAACCAATCCGATTAGAATATTGATAAACAATGCTGCATAAGAGATAACAGCGCCATATTTTATCTGATTTACCATTGACTTAATATCTTATACTATTATCGTTAATTATTCCACCACCATAGTTTATTCCCAGCTCCATATCCTGCCAAAAGAACGCATATGGTTCCATTCTGTAAAGAGTATATGCCGCTAAAAACAAGAACACAATCATGGATAGGTCCATATTATACCTGAACTGTATGGAAATTAAACACTTCGGCAATACCAATAATCCGAATACCGAATAGTACTGAACTATACGCATATTACTTGGATCAATCATAGTTAGAGGAGTAAGCATGATGGCAATTGAAACCGCACAGACAAACACATTATTCCTCCCATCTGCATTCACAATCTGCTTGTAGTTCCCAAACATCAAAACACCCAAGATAATCATATACAAAGCAAAAGTGTAAGCACCAGCAATCTCATTCTGTTCAAGATAGCTTGCATATTGCTCAAAAATCGAACCCATCACCAAATACTTTGCAATCTGATCTCCGAATATCCACATTGGTGCGAATAAAACAAAAGCCAGCAATATAAACTTACGGCTATCCTTGACCAAAGGAAGTAAATAGAACGGGGCGAATAATAATGCTGATTTATGCTGAGTAGCTGCAAGAACTAACAGTAGGAGAAATTTCCACAATTTCCGTTCAAATACATATGGTAAAGCAAATAATAAAATGCCAGATGCAATGGTTTGTCTAATACCCGTAATAGAAAAAAACGTGTAATACAAGCATTGATAAAGTGCGATACTAATAAGAACCTCCATATTTGATGAGGTATACTCCTTAAATGTTTTACCTAAAGCGTAAAAAAAGAAGACTGCAACCATAATAAGAAACAAACGATAACTCGGAAAGAAAGTACCGAACGTCTTTTGAAGTAATGCATAGCCTGGGTCCTTTCCTTCACCTCCATGAATAAAACCAATAAAACTGTCTATCAAGGATGTCCAAGAAGAAGTAATTGCCATTTCAAAATGGTTGTAGTATTGAAACGTATCCGAACCAACCGCCAGATTCCTAAAACCAGACTGGACGGTAAGCAACACCATAGCAACGAAAATAAATGTCTTTCTATTTTTCTCCTTTAATTTATCGCTATAGTTGCTGTTGTTACCTCTATTGACTAACAGTAGTAATACAACAAATATGAATAATTGAAATAGCATCTATAGATATTTTGATTTTGGTATGTAATTAAAGTGCCTAAAAAGAAATAAATCGGTTTTAAAGACGAACTTCTTATATATCCTTCTCAACCAAGTATATGGCATAAATGTGGTAGTGTAGTGGTGTCTTTCAAGATATATCGGTTCATAGGTAAAAACATCATCCGTAAACTCAAAATGCGTCTCTTCAGAAATTGGCTGCATCAAATAATGATTATTCTGGTCACTATTCAAACGCTTACTATGATCACCTGTACCATCATTGCCGTAATTTCTCACCATAGATTCTCTCGGCATTACGCAATATGTGTCATAAATAATTTTACAGATTCCTTTAACGGCATCACCCCAAATCCTACCAATTTTCAACATAGTTACTATCTTTTCAATAGAGTCTGGGTCCCGTCGCTTAAGCAAAGCATACATTTCCTTATCTTTCAATATAGAAGATAAACCCTCTAAACTACAGAAACGTTCTAGTAGGTGTTGTTTTGAAGTCCACTCTCCTGTACCCCACGGACACCCCCACTTCGTCAGATAAAAGTTGTTTTTGTACATTTCAGGGAAATCCATCACATAATTATATCCACACACCAGATTAATGCGAGGGTCATCCTTGAAACGTTCAAGACATTTATTCTGAAACTCAAGGAAGCATGGAGAGAATTCATTATCATCCTCTGATAATATATATCGATCATAAGACTTTTTTATTTCACGTATAAGGGTCTCATAATTCCCGTTCTCGTGACAAATACCATAATTGCGGTCACGTCTAATCACATGCAACTTCTTGAATCCATTCTGTGATTCTTTAAGGCGAAGATAATCGTCTATCTTTTTCCAACCTTCCTTGTATTTTTCAGAAGGTGGGTAGTCTAGAGCGACATAGACTTCTGTTTGATCCGCACCGCTACACCTTTCCAAAGACTCCAGACATCGCTCAAAATGTACATTCCTATTCAGCGTTGGAATAATAACTGGTGCGTATGTGGTTATTGTAGTATTCATTAGTTAATAGCAATACTTTAACATTTCCTTACTTCTATCTTTCGCTCGTTGCACAGGAAGACCATAGTAGACACCCCATGGAGCAAGATCTTTACGTACCATAGAGTAAGCACCTACCACACAACCCTCTCCAATTGTAAGATTTGGGAATACAAGTACATTGGCTCCAATCTGCGTATAAGCCTTGACGGTAACTTTACCGCCTGTAACACGAGTATATTCTTCAGGATGGATTGGACCTACAAGATACTCACCAGAGAAGTCGTCCATAGCAGAGTAGATGGTACTGCGAGCAGATATACCAGTATAGTCTTCAAACTCAATACCCTCAGCCCCATAAAGTGCAACATATGCTGAGATATGAATATTGTTAGCTAAGGTGATACTGCCCGAAAGTATACAGAAATCATCTATACGGACATTATTTCCGATAGACATTCTACCCACGCCATAGAAACTGGCCTTGCGGCTAATCATACAACCTTTACCAATGGACTTGAAGCCCATCGACAAAAGTTCTTCGTCTGAATAAAATGATGATTGTACCATCATTTTACTATCAAACCAATGATTCGTTCCATATCTTCTGCAGACAACTTGTGATGCATTGGCAGACAGAGTACGTTATCAGCCATCTTCGTTGCCTTAGGAAGGTTGTCATGACCAGCAGTAGGAAGTCCACGATAACATGGGAAATCGCTAATCAAAGGATAAAAATATCTACGAGCCAATACGTTCTCAGCCTTCATTTTGTAATAGAGTCCATCACGTGTCATTCCGTACTTTTCTGAATCAATGAAGATTGGGAAGTAGCTGTAGTTGTGACGGACTCCAGGCATATCATCAAAGAATGCAACACCTTCAACAGGACGGAGGGCTTCACGATAGATATTTGCAACCTTCTGACGCTCAAAAATTGCATTATTAACCTGATGAAGGTTGAGAAGTCCGTAAGCAGATCGCATCTCGTCCATCTTAGAATTAATTCCTGGGGCAACAACGGTTACCTCGTCAACAATACCGAAGTTCTTGAGATAATCAATACGTTTCTTTGTAGCTTCATCCTTTACGATAAGAGCACCTCCCTCTATGGTATTATACACCTTAGTTGCATGGAAAGATAGGGTAGACATATCACCAGCATTCATGATACCGGCAAGTCCTTTCTCGTCATATGCAGGAAGATCATACTCCTCAGCAGGAACTTCAAGACCAAATGCATGTGCAGCATCGTAAATAACCTTAAGTCCGTACTTATCAGCAATCTGCTGAATGCGTTTGGTGTCACAAGGTTTGCCATAACAGTGAACAGGCATAATTGCCGTTGTAGCAGGCGTGATGGCTGCCTCAATCTTATCAGGATCAATGTTGCCAGTAGCAGGATCAATATCAACGAATACAGGTTTACAGTTATTCCACCAAATAGAGTGAGTAGTTGCAACAAAACTATAAGGGGTAGTAATGACTTCACCTGTAATGCGAAGTGCCTGAAGAGCAGTCATCAAGGGAAGCGTACCATTTGTAAAGAGGCAAACATAAGGTACATGGAGATATTCGGCCAAAGCATTTTCGAGTTGTTGGTGATATTGTCCCATATTAGTAATCCACTTACTGTCCCAAATCTTCTGAAGTTCAGCAGTAAAATACTCAAGATTAGGAAGTAACGGACTGGTTACTGTGATAAGTTTATTGTCCATATAATTATATTTTTATGTTCTGTAGACATTTGATTGCATGTACGAATCTCTGTCTGGAATCGTACCATTTAAAGAAATTCTTCTCTATTATTTTAATTCTTAGTATATCAATGATTGAGCATACGTCAAAGACAGCAATAACGATTCCAATACTATACAACAATAAATTTATAAGGTTATCATTATAGTGCTCAACACATCGAAGCACTTATACCATATAAATTCTATTGTTAAACCAGAGTTTGCATGTATTAACAAAATGACAAATGTAGATGCGCCAAATATTTATTACCCGACTATAAGATAAATCCATATTTTTAAATCACATAAACACATGCAACGGAGAATAGCTTATTTGTTTCGGCAACTCATGAATGAGGATTATTAAACATTGGAATCTGTACCAATTAATCCAGAACTCACAACAAAATGACGAGCAACAATCACGAGCAATTCTATGCAACTCTAAATTGGAGGATCTTTCGCGGTGTTTTACTACCTCTATAATTACTAATATTCAGCTATTTGCAATATTTATTTTATACATATCCTGATAATAACGCTCGTACTCACCAGAAGTAATATTGTTCATCCACTCCTCATTCTCCAAGTACCACTTCACAGTCTTCTCAATACCCTCCTCAAACTGAAGACTTGGCTCCCACCCCAATTCATGCTGGAGCTTGGTAGAATCAATCGCATAACGAACATCATGCCCGAAGCGATCAGTTACGTATGTAATCAAATCAAGGTCAGCGCCCTCTGGACGACCGAGGAGACGATCTACGGTCTTGATAACGGTATGAATGATATCGATATTCTTCCACTCATTGAAACCACCGATATTATAAGTCTCTGCCACCTTACCCTCATGGAAGATAATGTCAATAGCACGAGCATGATCCACTACATACAACCAGTCGCGTACGTTCTCGCCCTTACCATATACAGGGAGAAGCTTGCGGTTACGAATGTTGTTGATGAAGAGTGGAATCAACTTCTCAGGAAACTGGTAAGGACCATAGTTGTTCGAGCAGTTGGTCACGATAGTGGGCATACCGTAGGTATCGTGAAAAGCACGAACGAAGTGATCACTCGAGGCCTTAGATGCACTATAAGGGCTATGAGGATTATACTTGGTATTCTCATAAAAGAAATCCTTACCATAAGCGAGATGCCGCTCTGAGCTTGATGCAGTAGTTGTAAAAGGAGGTTTAATTCCCTCTGGATTTGTCATCTCGAGTGTGCCATATACCTCATCGGTAGAAATGTGATAGAAGCGTTTGCCCTCGTACTTTTCAGGAAGTGATTCCCAATACAGTTTTGCAGCCTGAAGGAGCGACAACGTACCCATCACATTGGTACGAGCAAAGGTAAATGGATCCTTGATAGAGCGATCCACGTGACTCTCAGCTGCAAGGTGGATAATGCCATCGATCTTCTCGTCCTGCATCAGCTGATAGAACATATCAAAATCGCAGATATCCATCTTCACAAACTTGTAGTTAGGCTTATCTTCGACGTCCTTGAGGTTAGCCAAATTACCTGCATAAGTGAGTTTATCTAAGTTGATGATATTATACCCTGGATACTTGTTTACAAACAAACGTACTACGTGAGAACCGATGAATCCAGCACCACCAGTAATTACTATATTCCTCCCCATTATTTTCCTGTTTTAGATAAAATATTTGTTGAGTTTACTTCCTCCTTTAGTTCAGCAATCACTTTAAGGAGGTACTGTCCATACTGATTTTTGAGCATTGGCTGCGCAAGTTCACGCATACGTTCATCAGAAATCCAGCCTTTGCGATAAGCAATAGCTTCAAGGCAAGCAATCTTTAGTCCTTGACGCTTTTCAACTACCTCAATATATGTTGATGCCTCAGAGAGCGAATCGTGTGTACCAGTATCCAACCAAGCAAAACCTCGTCCTAACGTCTGAACCTTCAACTCACCATCCTCAAGGAACTGCTGGTTAACGGTAGTAATTTCGTACTCCCCACGAGCAGACGGTTTGATATTGGCAGCTACATCTACCACCTTATTTGGATAGAAGTAAAGACCAACAACCGCATAGTTCGACTTTGGATTTACAGGTTTCTCCTCGATAGAGAGACAATTACCCTCTATATCAAACTCTGCCACACCATATCGTTCTGGGTCAGCAACCCAATAACCAAATACTGTTGCTTTGTTTTCTTCTTCAACGGCCTTTACTGCATTAGAAAGCATTTTTGTAAAACCACTGCCAAAGAAAATATTATCTCCAAGCACAAGACAGACACTGTCTTCACCTATAAAGTCCTTACCAATAGTAAATGCTTGAGCGAGACCGTCCGGTGAAGGCTGTTCAGCATAAGTAAACTCAACCCCATAATCAGAACCATCTCCCAAGAGACGCTTAAAGCCAGAAAGATCGTATGGTGTTGAGATAATGAGAATCTCACGAATACCCGCAAGCATTAATACTGATACAGGATAGTATATCATTGGTTTATCATAAATAGGCATTAATTGCTTACTGATACCCTTGGTAATAGGATAAAGACGTGTACCGGATCCTCCGGCTAATACAATACCTTTCATTATATATTATTTTCTATATGATTTCACTTCAGCAGGTGTGCCAAAAGCAACTGCATAAGATGGTATTTCCTTATTAACTAAAGATTGAGCCCCAATAACAGCACCATTATTAATTTTTGCACCTTTGAGAATAAAACATTGTGCACCAATCCATACATCTTTACCGATGAATATTCCCTCCACTGCTGTTTTTAGTGATTGTTTTTGAATAACCATATTCTTATCTATACTATGGTTTGAGTCTATAATGTAGCATTGACCTGCAATAATAGTGTCATCGCCAATATATACGCGCTTGCACGAAAAAATTATAGTGCCAACACCTATGTTAACATTATTGCCGATTTCTATGTTTTCACCCCAAATGTAAACACCTGGATATATGACCACATTACTACCAAACTTGACGTTTTTTGCGTTTATTGTAATATCACCAAGAATTCGGGGAGGAGAAGATAGAACTGATGTACAACAACTATTTACGTATTTATTACGAAAGAAAGCTTTAACTTTGCACCCGATTCTGTATACAAAATAAAACAATTTCATTATAAAATCTGTTTAATTACTTGACAAGGATTTCCACCAGCAATACAATCTGCAGGTATACCTTTAACGACAACAGAACCTGCTGCGATTATTGTACGAGCACCGATTGTGACTCCTTTTCCTATTATACTTCGAGCACCGATGAAAACATCGTCTTCAATAACTACAGGTGCATTCTTTGCGGTAAGGAGGTCCTGTTCATGATTTCTACGAACTTGCCAATCTGTATTATGGAAGTTCGTATCATATATCATTGTACCCGCACCTATTTTTACATTCGCTCCTATATGTATATAATTCTTGCAAGTTATGGATATTTGTGTCATACCAACATTGTCATCTATCTCAAGTAAAGCTCCTGGTAGTACAACAATCTGCGAACGTGTGATATTGTCAATACCTTCATTTTGTATTACAACATTTCGTCCAATTGAAAAGGTTCCTTGAATTGACAGCTTTGTATTTAGAGCTAAACGCCCACCTTTATCCTTGAATGTCTTAAAAATGGACCGTTTATCACGTTCATATATTAAACGTCTCTTTATCTTGTCGACAATATTCATTTGAATAGACTATAAATTACTCAGTGATTTTTTTTATTTTAGATTCGTGTTTCTTTATATACCATGAATCCGGAAGCATTGTATTATAAAGAAGTCCAAGGTATGTATAAATAGCTTTCTTCAACCCAAAATGTGATAGATTATATCGAAATACCATATTAGGATTAACCCCAAATGGCGAATATAGATATCTAAATCTTTTCCAGAATGACACACCCATTTTACGTCCTTTACCATATTTATTCTTCGGATTATTAGCACATTCACCAAGGTAAGAAAGGGTTGTAACAACTCGAAAACCATGTTCTATAGAACGAAGTCCATAATCATTGTCACCACCATCATGACGGAAATATTTAGGAATATTACCTAACACACTGTAAATAGTTTTTGGAATAAGAAGCAGATTTCCATTGGTAAAGAAAACATCCTGAGGCTCACCATTGGGGATGACACGTGTGTTGTCTTTTAAACAGCCACCATAAGTAAACTCCCCCTTTGTGTTACAGAAAGCACCACAAATAAGAGTGTTATCATTCAACTCTACCGACATCTGAAAGATTTCCTTCAAAGCGTGTGGATAGAGATTTATGTCATCATTTAGCCAAAGATAATAATCGTAGTCATCATGCTTTGCTGCAGCATCCCATGCAGTACGCATGCCCCCGCTCCAAAAGAGTGTACCATCTCCTGGAACTATGTTTATTTGTGGAAATTCTGCTTTCACAGCATCAGGCGTGCCATCTGTACAACCATCATCTGTCATGAAAACATCAAAGAAATAATCCACAAGTTCATTGCATAAGGGGAAAAAAGAACGTAAACATTTGAGGGTTGTATTTTTGCGATTAAATGCCGTAAGAAGTACTGCTACTTTCATTTTTTTATTAGTTGTATTTTTGAAGCAGGTGGCAGTATTGAACTGCATCGTTTTCGATCACCTGTACACCTTTTTATCCTTAATATTACAAACGTGCGTCAATAATATTTCTATCCAAAGTGCACTTCACATCAAAGATAACATGCTTATCCTTGAGGAGAGCAGGTACGTCCATCCCCTCGAACTTCTTGTGTGCTACTGCAGCAATTGCAGCATCAAACTTCTGTGAAGGGAATTCATTAATAACGTCAATACTATACTCATGCTTAGCTACAGCAGGATTAGCCCACGGATCGTAAACAGTTACGTTGACATTGTACTCCTTGAGGGCACGATAGATGTCGATAACTTTGGTGTTACGAACGTCAGGACAATTCTCCTTAAAGGTGAAACCAAGAATGATAATCTCTGAGTTGAGCACCTGAATACCTTTCTTGAGCATATGCTTGACAGTCTCGGTAGCAACGTACTCGCCCATGCCATCGTTCATGCGACGACCAGCAAGGATGATCTCAGGGTTATGACCATGACGCTGTGCACACTGAGCCAAATAATAGGGATCAACACCAATACAGTGACCACCAACAAGACCTGGACGGAATGGAAGGAAGTTCCACTTGGTACCAGCAGCCTCGAGAACATCGAGAGTATCGATGCCCATCTTAGTGAAGATGTGTGAGAGTTCGTTTACGAAAGCAATGTTGATGTCGCGCTGACTGTTCTCAATAACCTTAGCTGCCTCAGCAACCTTCATCGTAGGTGCAAGGTGGGTACCTGCTGTAATTACAGAAGAATAAACCTCGTTAACGTAAGCACCAATTTCAGGAGTTGAACCAGAAGTAACCTTTTTGATGTGCTCGACAGTATGGAGTTTGTCACCTGGGTTGATACGCTCTGGAGAGTAACCAGCGAAGAAGTCAACATTGAACCTCATACCAGATACCTTCTCGACAACAGGAAGACACTCGTCCTCTGTTACACCAGGGTAAACAGTTGACTCGTAAACTACAACATCACCCTTGCTGATAACCTTACCAACTGTAGTTGATGCACCATATAGAGGTGTGAGGTCTGGGTTGTTATTTTCGTCAACTGGAGTAGGAACGGCTACGACATAGAAGTTACAGTCACGAATCTGTTCGATGTCGGCTGTACAAACGAAACCATAATTATTGATAGCGTCCTGAAGAAGCTCATCGCTAACCTCCAAAGTTGCATCATGACCAGCCATAAGAGCCTCACAACGCTTTGCGTTCATGTCGAAACCGACAGTCTTGTACTTAGTTGAAAACAAACGAGCAAGTGGAAGGCCTACATAACCAAGACCGATAACACAGATTTTTGTCTCTTTCATCTTAATGAAATTTTAAATATTGTGATTTTATTATATTGATTACAAGTTTTCTTTATACCACTGAATAGCAGCTTCAATACCTCTTTCGAATGACCAATCCGGATCGTAGTCAAGAAGTTCCTTGGCCTTGCTTATATCAGCATTAGAGTGCTTGATGTCACCAGCACGATCAGGGCCAAATTCAGGTTCGATATCAACACCAAGAGCTTTAGTGAGTCCATAGTAGATGTCGATGAGATACTCGCGTCCACCGTATGCGATGTTGAATGCCTGACCTGCTACAGAAGATGGAGCAAAACATGCCTTGAGGTTAGCCTCAATCACATTCTCGATGTAAGTAAAGTCGCGAGACTGCCTACCATCGCCATTGATACGACACTTCTGACCTTTGAGCAGAAGTTTGAGGAACTTTGGAATTACTGCAGCATAAGCACCATCTGGATCCTGACGACGACCAAACACATTGAAGTAGCGCATGCCGTACGTATCAAGACCATAGTGATATGTGTACTGCTTTGCCCACTCCTCGTCACAACGTTTTGAAACTGCATAAGGACTCAACAGATTGCCCTCGATACCCTCACGCTTCGGAAGGTTTGACTCGTCACCATAAACAGATGAAGAAGAAGCATAAACAAACTTCTTAACACCTTTCTGCCGAGCAGCCTCCAGCATATTAAGGGTACCCTGAATATTATTGAGGGAATAAAACAAAGGCATCTCGATAGAACGAGGAACTGAGCCCCATGCAGCTTGATTGAGTACATAGTCAACACCCTCACAAGCCTTCATGCAGGTATCAAGGTCTTTAATGTCACCCTTGATAAATTCGTAACGAGGATTGTGAATGAACATATCGATGTTCTTCTGCTTTCCAGTAGAGAAATCATCGAGAGCACGTACACGGTAACCCATTTCGAGGATTGCTTCACAAAGATTGCAGCCAATAAAGCCTGCTGCACCGGTAACAAGGAAAAGAGAATCCTCAGGAAATTTAAGATGTCTGTATGCCATATCGTATAAGTTATTTATATTAGCGAACTAAGACTTGAACTGGTAGGAAGTATTGAATTTTGCAGATCAAAAAATTGCAGGTAAAAGATATCAGCCACCTGTGTTGCCAGCTTTAAATATCTCCTTGCGGTAGGCGAAAGAGATCAAATCTCCTTTCTCCAAACCATCTTATTCACCACTCCCACATAACTCTGAATTATTTTCACAACTTTGTTGCTGACATCATCTGTATAGTTAGGTACTGGAATACCGTGATTTCCATCCTTTGTCATCTCTACGGCAAGATCAACTGACTGCAGGAGCCCTCTGGTATCAATACCACTTAGGACAAAGCAGGCTTTATCTAATGCTTCCGGTCTCTCAGTAGAGGTGCGAATGCAGACGGCTGATATGGGCTTACCAATAGAGGTGTAGAATGAGGATTCCTCTGGGAGAGTGCCTGAGTCGGAAACGACACAGAAGGAGTTCATCTGGAGATTGTTATAATCATGAAAACCCATAGGCTCCTGAACACGTACGCGAGGGTCGAGTTGGAAACCTGATGTGGTAAGACGATTACGTGAACGTGGGTGACACGAATAGAGAATAGGCATGTCGTACTTCTCGGCCATCTGGTTAATAGCTGCGAAGAGGGAGAGGAAATTCTTCTCGGTATCAATGTTCTCCTCACGGTGAGCTGAGAGAAGAATGTAGTTTTGAGGTTTGAGGTTAAGACGGTTAAGAATATCGGAATTTTCAATTTCCGACAAGTTCTGATGTAACACCTCTGCCATAGGTGAACCAGTAACATAAGTACGCTCGCGTGGGAGACCGCATTCTGCGAGATAGCGACGAGCGTGCTCGGAGTATGCCATATTGACATCAGAAATGATATCGACAATTCGGCGATTAGTTTCCTCCGGAAGACATTCGTCCTTACAGCGATTACCGGCTTCCATGTGAAAGATAGGGATATGGAGTCGCTTAGCGCCAATGACCGAAAGGCAACTATTGGTATCACCAAGAACAAGGACACCATCGGGACAGGTCCGTACGAAGAGCTTGTATGAACAGTTAATGATGTTGCCACAGGTAGCACCAAGGTCATCGCCTACGGCATTCATGTAAACCTCAGGATCGGATAGTTTGAGATCACGGAAGAAAACGCCATTGAGGTTGTAGTCGTAATTCTGACCGGTGTGGGCAAGGATAACATCGAAGTACTTGCGGCACTTGTTGATGACGGCTGCGAGACGAATGATCTCGGGACGGGTACCAACTATGATGATAAGTTTGAGCTTACCATTTTCTTGCCAATGAACATCACTATAATCGAATTTGGGGAGTTTATTTTCCATTGAATTATTTATTTTCTACTGGATCAAAAAAAGTATCAGGCCGCTCAGGATTAAAGATTTCGTTGCAGTACATAACTGTCACAAGGTCTTCAGTGTCACTGAGATTTATGATGTTGTGGGTATAGCCAGGGAGCATGATAACAGACTGGATCTTATCGCCGCTTACCTTGTAATTAAGAATCTCAGCATTAGGATCGTTCTCATTACGGAGTTGGATAAGGCCATGACCTGCTACGACAATAAACTGCTCCCACTTGGTATGGTGCCAATGCTCTCCTTTGGTAATACCAGGCTTAGAAATATTGATGCTTACCTGACCGCAGTTGAACGTATGCACCAACTCTGTAAATGAACCACGAGAATCCACATTCATCTTCAGATCAAAAATTGCTTTCTCTTTTGGTAGGTAACTTAGATAAGTACTGTAGAGACGCTTTGCAAAGCTATCGGCAGGAATCTCAGGTATCATCAAAGTATTTGGCATTTCAGCGAACTGATGAAGGAGGTCAACGATTTCACCAAGCTTAACATGATGAGTAATAGGCGCAGCACAATAGCGACCATCTTCTTTCATAACAGTTTCCACACCATCAAATTCACAATGATGTTCCTGTCCCTGCAATGCACAGATCATCTCTTCTATGAGATCATCCACATAGAGAAGTTCCATGATTACGTTAGGGTCATTAACTTGGATGGGGAGACCATTAGCAATATTATTACAAAAGGTAGCTACGGCTGAGTTGTAGTTAGGACGGCACCACTTGCCATAGAGATTAGGAAAGCGGTAAACGAGAACCTTGGCGCCTGTCTCTTCACCATACCGAAACATAAGTTCTTCACCTGCCTTCTTACTCTTTCCATACTCAGAAGTACCGAAACGCCCTGCGAGGGTAGCCTGAATAGAAGAACTTATCATGACAGGACAGTCGTTCTTATACTTTTTAAGAGTATCAAGCAAAATTGTGGTAAAGCCAAAGTTCTCTTTCATGAATTCTTCGGGATCCTTGGGACGATTAACGCCAGCAAGGTTGAAAACAAAGTCACACTCCTTGCACCACAAATCTAGTTGTTCTGGTGTAGAATCAAGATCGTACTCATGAATCTCATCTACAACAAGATCTCCATAGTACTTTGCCTTACCCTCTTTGATATTATTGAGTTGTGCACACAGGTTTTTACCGATAAAACCTTTCGCACCAGTTACTAGTATACGCATAATTGATTATCTCTGAATGAAATCTTCTGGTTTCGCAGGAATATAAGGGCCATCCTTTGCTTCGAAAAGAATAGAAGGTTCCTTAACTTCTACTGTATGAAACTGGCCAGCAGCAATTTGAAGACCATCTCCAACATGAAGTGTATAACGTTCTATCTCATTACCATTCTCATCATAGTACATCTCATCAATACAGCCATAAAGAACAATTACGGTTTCTGCAGACGAGGGATGACGATGGACGGGTACTTCTGTATCGGGAATTAAGGCATTGAGAATTCGCTGGCTTTGATCGTCAGAAGAGGTACGTAAATCCAAAGCTTGACGCAGGCGTGGATTATTCTTCGCCTGGTCAAGCAAGGATTTGTATAGTCCTTTGTTGAGCTTCATATATTTATTGAACAAAGTTACCTTCACCTGAGAGTTCTTTCTTGATGTACTCAAGAGCCTCAATCTTAGTCTTAGTCTCTTCAACATTCAAAATGCGTGTGTTATTTGAGTTGAACTCAGACAATGTTGCACGCTCGTGTTCACCTTCTTTAAAAAACTTATCATAGTTCAAACCACGATTGTCAGCAGGTACGCGATAAAAATCACCCATATCCTCGGCTTTAGCGCATTCCTCGTTGGTAAGAAGGGTTTCGTACATCTTCTCGCCATGACGGATACCTATAACCTTGATATTTTCTTTTCTGCCACCGAACAACTCACAAACTGCTTCTGCCTGAGTCTGGATGGTACAGGCAGGTGCTTTCTGAACGAAGATATCACCATTCTGACCATGTTCAAATGCAAATAGCACCAAATCAACCGCCTCTTCAAGAGACATAATGAAGCGTGTCATTGAAGGCTCCGTTAGCGTTATAGAGTTGCCGTTGCGAATTTGGTCAATCCACAGAGGAATAACAGAACCACGAGAACACATAACATTACCATAGCGAGTGCAGCAGATCTTGGTATCTCCTGAATAGCGTGACTTTGCTACTGCAATCTTCTCCTCTATAGCCTTAGTGATACCCATAGCATTGATAGGATAAGCTGCCTTATCAGTAGAGAGACAGATTACAGCACCTACCTTATATTCAATGGCTGCGGTAAGCACATTGTCTGTTCCAATTACATTTGTTTTTACTGCCTCCATTGGAAAGAACTCACATGAAGGAACCTGTTTTAGGGCAGCAGCATGGAAAATGTAATCAACACCAGGCATTGCATTACGACAACTTTGGAGATTGCGAACGTCACCAATAAAGAACTTAATTTTACTCGCAACTTCAGGCATCTTAGCCTGATATTCATGACGCATATCATCCTGTTTCTTCTCATCACGACTGAAAATACGAATCTCAGCGATATCTGTCTTCAGAAAACGATTAAGTACTGCATTACCGAACGAACCTGTCCCCCCGGTAATCATGAGGGTTTTACCTGCAAAAATGCTCATAATTATTACTAATAAAAAGGTTACCTTAGACCCCGTAACAGCCCTAAAGGATTTATTTTTATGATTGTTTTATAAATTATTTAGAAATTTAATTACCCTTAGCTGCAAATTGCCAGGTACAGGTTGCAACGAGTTGCTACTTTTGTATTTCAAACTTGGCATAGAGAGTTCCGACAAGAACTTCTTTCAAGGAATCAGAAAGTAAAACACTAACATTACCCGCCATCGTCACAACAAACTGCTGTCAGACCGTTCGTTTCATCCATCTTTTCATTCAAACTCGATTCAAGGGTATCCTGCAAAAAGAACATACAAACCAATTCCTAATAGCTAAAATTTTTCTAAGATAAATACAAACCGCTACTTGTACAGAGATCAATCCAAATACGAGCAGAATTAGTGACAACGATCAATACCTTATTAGATTTGGTAACTGGTAAATGTACTTACTCATCTTCATCAGTAGAAACATCATCTACTCTAACTTATACGACTTTTCACGAACCGTATATCATTTTTGAAAGATGTTATAAAATGTTTTGTGTATCACACAGGACAACTGGAAAAATTCTCCATGAGATAAAACTCTGGTTCATACTGAAATTCTTTTATTATGGAGTTCTAATTTGAATATTTACAGTTGTTTTATTAAGTATGTCACAAACGCCCAATTCTTACGAACGTTTCAAAAAACGGGAGAAAAGCTTCTTCAAGCTTTTGCGTTTTCCATGTTTGTGACCATGACTTTCGTTTCCGTAACCATAACCATAACCGTAGCCATAACCGTAACCATACCCATAGCCCTTATGATCTAAAGAGACACCATTTAGTATCACAGACATATTACGAAGCTGTTCCTGACGATACATATTCTCCAATTCAGGTAACTGACGACGATCCATTACACCTGAACGGACTACAAAAATGGTAAGATCGGCTACACGATTGACAATAGAAGCATCGGCCACCATACCGGCAGGAACATTGTCAACAATAATATAATCGTAACGTTTACGAAGTTCTGCTATCAGACGATCAAAACGTTCGCTCAACAACAATTCGGCAGGATTGGGAGGAACAGGACCGGAGAAAATAACATCCAATTTATCATACTCCTCACTCCTACCTACGATATCATCCAACTTATCCGTACTTCCCGAAAGGTAATGTGTCAGTCCCATACGGTTGGAAGAATTAGAAAAAATACCACTCAAGGTACCTTTACGAATATCAACGTCAATTAAGACAACTCTTTTATTTGTCTGAGCAATGCTCATAGCGAGGTTACTTGAAACAAAAGTCTTACCTGCTCCAGGATTGGCAGAAGTAAACATGACCACCTGTAACTTTTCAGACTTCACACGCATAAAGTCCATGTTCGTACGAATAATACGGAAAGCCTCGGAGACAGAATCACGACTGTTTTCACGAACAACAATACCATCCGAATCCTCACCCTTATTACTACCATGACGGGGAATATTACCCAAGAAAGGAATGGTAAGTACTCCATCCAACTCCTTACGGGTACGGACTTTCGTATCCGTCACATTCAATAACCAAAATACACCTATAGGAATAGCTAATCCCAAAACAATGGAAGCCAAGAAAATTGTCATTGTTTTAGGCGCTACCGGAGCACTACTGCCCGAAGCGGCATCTATGATACGGGCATTACTCTCCGTAATAGCCTGTGTCAAGGCATTCTCCTCACGTTTATTCAACAAGTAAAGATAAAGTTCCTCCTTGATCTTCTGCTGACGTTCCACTGTAAGTACATATTTCTGTTGGGCAGGCACGGCTTCAATACGTTTCGAAGTCTGTTCTTCCTGTTCACGGATATTCTTCAACTGGATATTCAGACCGACAATCAGATTATCTACCGAACGAATAATCGTCTGCTTCATAGCACTCAGAGAATTATTCAAATCCATCACAATCGGATTTTTACTGCTACTGCCTACCACCAGTTTATCACGTTTCAAAAGAATATCATTGTATTCCTTGATCTGGGATTCGACACTGTTATCCGATATACCCGTATTGGCAGGAATCAGATCCGAACTTTTTTGAGGGTCCGTCAAATACTCTTTAATGTATTTGGCAATACTTAACTGGTTCTCCAAACTAAGCCCCTCCTGCTGATAACGACTTGTATTGGCAAGATACATACCCGTCTCGGAAGTAATGTCCGTCAACTGGTTCTCGCGTTTGAAACTTTCAATATTGGCATCCACGCTACCCAATTCACGTTCGATGATAATCAGACGTTCATTAATGAATTTGGAGGTATTTACAGCTATCTGGTTCTTGTCATTGATAGCATCTTCGTTATAAACGGCGATAAGCATGTTCAAAATATCTTCTGCACGAGCTGTGGAAACATCATCCAAAACCAGATTGATAATGGTAGCCGTCTTGCTGGCAAGAAAAACTTTCAACCTGCCACGATACCCTTCGATGACACTCTCCATATTGGATTTGACTACATTTACGGACTTATCATAAAAGACATCTGTATAATATAACGTAGGAGTGATAACCATCGGACCGATCGGAGTAGAAACCGTGTCATTCAGATGTACATCCAAAACCTCTTCCGAACGGACTCCCCCACCACCTACAGCTAAAGAAAAACCGGAAAGACGTACCGTAGCGGAATCAACAGGAGTAACCACTACTTTTATAACCTGACGCTCCTCCGCCTCAGGAAAAGAAACTGTTACCGGAGCATGGGTGTAAAGTTCATCATTACGCAGACCATTCTTCACTTGATAACTCATATCCAAATGCAGACGCCGGGCAACCTCTTCCATCAGATGACGGGATTGGAAAACAAGTACTTCATTGTCTACATTACGTTTACCACCTAAAAGAGAAAGGTCGGAAAAAGCCGCCGATTCACTCATTCCACCACCCTTAGAATCATCGCGGATAAGAACGGATGCCTTACGGCTGTATATTTTAGAAGAAGATTTTAAATAAAAGCAAGCTACCCCACCACAGACCAAAACAGAAAGTACGAACCAGTACCAATTAGCTAATATAAGATGGAAGATATCGCTGATATTAATTTCCGACTCCTGTTTGCGGACATCATTGTTTTTATATTCAGTATTCATTATCTTTTTCTTATATCCGGATTATTTAAACATGGTTACCATTAACGAAGTGATGGAAGCCAATACCGAAACGGCGGACAACCAAACGCCCACAGAATTATTGGAGTTGATACGGCTCTGACCAGTCTTGGCTTTATTGGGTTCTACATACACAATATCATTCTGTTGTAAATAATAGCAGGGAGACTGAAAAATATCGGAAGAGCGAAGGTCATGATACAATATACGCCGTTTGCCGTCTTTTTCACGGATAACAGCCACACGGTCGCGACGGCCATAAATAGTCAAATCACCGGCCATACTCAAAGCTTCCAATAAAGTAATGCGGTCACCGGAAATATCAAATGTACCTGGTCGGGCTACTTCACCCATCACAGAAACTTTAAAGTTCAAAAACTGAACAGTGACGATAGGATCCTTGATCAGATCCTCATTCATTAATTTTTGTTTTATCAATTCCGTCACCTGCATACGGGTCAATCCCTCCACATGGAGTCTGCCTAAAATAGGAAAGTCAATATCACCATTCTGATCAACAAGATAGCCCAAAAGGCGTTGTTGTCCGGAAGTAGTACTACCTATCTGGAAACTAACCATAGGCATATTAAACGGCATTGCCAATTCCGGGTCTTTACTATTCACTAAAATAGCCAATAGGTCATCCTTATGGATGATTACCTCATAGTTCTTATCAATAACCTCCTCTTTCAGAGAAGCAATATCCTGCAAATAAAGTACCTCTTTGGGGGCAGAGCAGGATGCCAAAATCGCCAACAAACACAGCAAACATTTATTCAAAAATCTCATTCTCATTATAATAGCTATTAAATGATTCCGCAAAATTTACAATACATCTTACTCCACAACCTCCCAATCAGGCCAAGGATTGGCTTCCAGACTTTCCAAATAATCAGAAACTTCACATTCCGCCTTAGTCCATTCACGGCCGGTCCAACTGTTCATAATTGCATGTGCTTCCTGGGCCAGATCTTCATCAAAAACTTCACTATAACAAGCCACCAAAAGCTGACACTTTAGCAAAGAAGCAGAAAGCTGTCCAAGCAATTGCCAACTACGGTCAAGCAAAGACTGGATTTTCAGATTTTTATTACCATGATCATAGATGGTAGCATGATAGGCCGTCAATAAAACATAGCAACGCCGTGCCTCTTCTTCAACATTGGAACCTCGCAACACAAAAAGCGCCTCAGCCTGACGGTAAACTTCTGTATTGAGTGCACAAAATTCATTGGAATAAAGAGGAGTCCCGTCAAAACCCATATTAAGAAGATCACGGGTTATACGGTACAAAGTATCAATTTGTGATTGAAAAGACAACATATATATAAATTTACAATGAAATAATTAACAATGAAAAGCTGGAGAATAAACCGGCTTCTTACTCACAAGCAGCGTCGGGTATAAGCTCTATCAGAGAAGGATGAATATATGCAGTGGCTACAGCCATAATGCCCTTGATGCAAACAGAAACACGCCGATCGCCTTTTACACGAATGACAATTCCTTCCACCCCTTCGAAAACACCACCAATAATGCGCACACGATCTCCTTTCCGTAAAGAGGTAAGGGCCGGATCAAGATAAACAATCTGTTCTTCGTAGTTTCCCGAAACAGCGATAAAGCTATGCATCTGCGAATCCGGAACGATAAGAGGACGATTCGTCTCACGATCAATGATATAACGCACAGATAAGGAAGAACCAAGAGACTGTTTAACACGATCAATACAAGCAAAAGAGCTGTGGACAAACACAAGGTTATGTACTACAGGAACTAACTTTCGTATCTTACGTTCTCCCTGCTTCACGTATTCATAATGCATCGGGATGAAGTTCTCTATACACTCGGCATCAAGCACTTCCTTCAACTGTAGTTCACGACTATAGGTGACACGAAGCGGATACCAACAGATATCTGTGGATTTGTTCACAATAGAATATTCTTTAGGGACACCGGGGTAATGAAGCTCCTTCCGGTCAAGCGTGTATAAAATGGATTATTAATTCTTCAGATACACTAGCCCTCAATAGTTTCCCTATCGCAGGAGACAAAACATAAAGAGGGGAAATATGTGTTATGTACCATTTTCATTTTAAATTAGTACATAAATAACTATAAACAAACTACTTAACACCAAAAAGTGTTTCAATGAACGTTCGTTTATTGGCACACTATTTTAGAAAGACTTTTATCTCCATTCAGGTTAAATTAAAAACGAATTAATTATTTTTTCATATATAATACAATCTGCTATAAATCAATAAGATATGTTCCGTTTAAAATATGATCAAATTATTTTTATTGAAAAATATTTTGTACATTAAAAAAAAGGACATATTTTTGTGCCAATAAACGAACGTTTATTGAAACACTTTTCAAATAAGACGCTAAAATCAAACAGCTCTTAATCAGATATTTAAACCCTCAATTTTATTCTCAGCATATATTAAAAATAGTATTTTCTAAAATACTATAAATGCCTATATTTTTTTATTCAGAAAGCATAAATAAAACACGTACTTTTCCAACAAAACAAGCTCAACCTTATTTTAAAACTCCTTGTTTAATTTTAGTTAATAAATCGAACAGGACAAGCCATCTCTTTTACCAACATTCGCTCATACACATGCGCGATATAAATAAACATACCGCAACGCGTCCATATTTTACAACAAAACAACGAATGCAAGCCAAAACAGGAGAATATATAAAATAGATTTTATTTTACTTTTGCAGTTTGGATTTAATGAAAGCACATGTTTCTCTACGAGATTCAATCGATTCCTCGTAGAGAAAGGACCCGTTCCTCGTAGAGAAAAGCAACGATTCTCTATGAGAAAAATATAGACCTTGTAACCATTTGATATACAACTTCTTACAGAAGTGCCAAAGAGTTCCAAAAAGTGTTGATTTTTTCTCAACACAATGGCACTGAATTCAACCGTCAAAGACGGCCACGAAGATAAAAGAATTGTTACATCAAAATCTAATCAGAATGGTCACTACAACCATCTATGTAAAGCCCTATCTGGCGGCTTACATGTATGTACGCTACCAAAACAGCGTAGTCACGGAGTTCAATGCCATCAGGCTAAAAAGTATCGAAAACCTGTATCACGTAATCAAAAACCTCACAGCTAAACGACCAAGGAATGTGTCGTGGCGAGAAACCGGAAACCTGACCCTCATAATCCCCGACCCAAGATATGGGAAAGATCCTGAAACATACAATTACCTGGGACACGACAGCATCATTATCATTGAAGAAGAAATAGAAACAATGCTGAAAACAGAGCTACACAGCATGATGCTGAAAAATAAATTCCGGAACGGCATCATGTATAAAAAATCATTGCTATCATTTATGGATAAATATCACATCGACGACAAACACGAAGATGCTCTCATGAAAGCATTTCAGAGATGGAGAAAGAAAATAGAGGAAGAAGGAAAAAAGAGAATGAATGAAAATATGGTGACGCAACGGTAAAGTCAAAAGGTGCACATGTCCGTTATGTAAGGAGACATGTGCACCTCTTGACAGATTCTTATCTTTTATAAAATCAAGGTGAAGAATAGGGTGCTTTGTCCACGCAAGTTTGTAGATCAGACGTGTCTTATCGACATAAAAGTATCCATCATTCCTCAAACTCTCAAAATTCTGTATACCAATCGGATAAAGCTTAGCCATAATTCATTCGCAATTAGTTATTCTACAACAAATATACAGGATAATTTTCACTTAAGATACCCCTGTGACCAAATAATGCATTACTTCGACTTCTTTATCACCCGTGCCGGATTCCCCACTGCAACACTGTCAGCCGGTATGTCCTTGGTCACTACACTGCCGGCTCCGATAATGCAACGATCCCCAATAGTCACTCCGGGACAGATGACCGCCCCGCCTCCAATCCAGCAATCTTCCCCGATCGTCACCGGATAAGCATATTCTTTCGGTTCACGCCGCTCCACATAATCCACCGGGTGATGGGGGGTATAGATCTGCACGCAAGGCCCGATCAAAGTATGTGCTCCGATAGTGATATACCCGCCATCCAAGAATGTACAATTGGCATTAACAAACACATGTTCGCCCAACCGGATACCGTCACCATGATCACAATAGAAAGGAGGACAAATAACGGATGTGGCAGGAATACCCGGCACAAGCGACTCGAGCAAAGGCCGGTATTCGCCGTCATAGGTACTCAGCCCACGCATACGGGCCAATAATTTCTTCGCTCTTTCAAAACGTACCTGCATCTCAGGCACAGACATGTCGGCCAACTGCCCACTGCGCATTTTTTCTACTTCATTCATAGGATGATATTATTCCATTACTCCATTAGTGAATATTAATTTTCTGTCATCAGACAACCGTTCATTAAATTCAAATCCTTCCCACTGAAAAGATTTCAAATCCTGCGGAGACTCTATCCGGTTCTTCAAAATAAAACGCGTCATTTCGCCACGTGACATTTTGGTATAGACAACGACAGTAGCAAGTTTACCATTTTTCCATACATGGAATTCCGGGGTGATAACCGTAACCTCCTTTTCTATACGTTTCCAATCGAACAAACCACGCATTTCATCACTGGCCAGATTGCAAAGAATTCCTCCATGGGCTTTGATCTCCTCTAAAAATTCATCCGTCAGACGCGATTGCCAATAAGAAAACATCGTTTGGTCTCCCTGCTCAGGCAGTTTCACATCACCTTCCAAACGATACGGGCGGATGGCATCCAGCGGACGAAGCAGCCCGTAACAGAATGAAGTCAGCCGCAGATGATCCTGGGCATACCGGAAATCAGCTTCCGAGAAATCTTTAGGATTCAGACGTTTGAACACAATACCGGTGTAGGCCAGCAACGCCGGAAGTTCACGGGTGTCTTCCGCATGAAAAGCCTGATAACGCTTGTAATTCTCCACGGCAATTTTCGAATTGACCCGCAACAGCCGTTCCAGTTCTTCCACAGAAAACTGAGACATCCGTAATGCAACTTCCGAAGCCTCCTTCTGAAAACGGGGAAGTGTAATAAAGGGAACCTTTACTTTCGAAACATCACTCATGGTTTTGGCACAAGATAGAAGTATAAGCATGGGAAAATTTACAATTTTACGATTTACTACGAATATTACTTTTGAACAAAGTTAAACTTTTTAATTGTATCTTTGTTTTTTACTTATACAAAAATAACAATAACATGAAGAAGAAGCTTTATCTGGCAGCAGCATTTTGCATGATCATTGCAACAGGATGCACAAACAACAAAAAGTCAGCTAACAGTGACAACGTAGTTGCAAATACCATGCAGGTGGCAGACATGCACAATGCAGAAACCTCACTCGACTATTTCGGAGAATACAAAGGAACCATCCCGGCCGCAGACTGCCCGGGAATAGAAGTCACCTTAATTTTTAATAAAGACCGTACCTATACACAAAAATACATCTACCTTGAACGGAAAGACGGAGAGTTCAATGAAACAGGAACTTTCAAGGTAGAAGGCAATATCCTGACCGCTACTTCCAAAAACGGCGAAAAGTCGTATTATAAAGTAGAGGAAGGCCGGATAGTGATACTCGATGCCGACAAACAACCCATTACCGGGGCACTTGCCGACATGTACGTATTGAAACAGGAAAAAGTATTCTGACATCCAGGCTACGCCACCTGATGTGTGCCCGCCAACTTTCCCGGATTTATTACAATGTACCTTGCTTCAATTGCTCTGCAAACCGGTCGATGCGATGTAATACTTCGGGAATCTTTATATTTTGCGGGCAATGATGCACACACTGGTTGCATCCGATGCAATGGTTCGCCTGACGCAAACGCGGCACACTGCGGTCATAACCTACCAAAAAAGCACGACGGGCCTTACGATAATTCTCGTCCTGACTGCTTTTGGGCAGATTTCCCTCATTCACACATTTATTATAATGTATCAGGATAGAAGGAATATCGATACCGTAAGGACAAGGCATGCAATACTGGCAATCGTTGCAAGGCACCGTGGGATATTTAAGCATCAATTGTGCCGTCTCTTCCAGAAATTCCTTATCCTCATCGGCCAATGGAACTAATGGTGAGTAAGTGCGTAAATTGTCCTGCAAATGTTCCATATAAGTCATACCGCTCAACACCGTAAGCACATGTTCCGGTGATCCGGCAAAACGGAAGGCCCATGAAGCGACACTGTCCTCCGGACGTCGCTGCTTCAGACGGGAAACAATATGATTGGGAACATTCGAAAGCCGACCGCCCAATAAAGGTTCCATAATAATGGCCGGAATATTGCGTTTGACCAACTCTCCATACAGATATTCGGCATCTGTATTACGGGAATTTACCTCCTTGGCATGTTTCCAATCGACATAATTGAGTTGGATTTGCACAAAGTCCCATTTTATTTCATCGTGCCGGGAAAGCAGATAGTCAAAGACTTCGATATCTCCATGATAAGAAAAACCGAGATTACGGATGCGCCCCGCCGCACGTTCGCTGACCAGAAAATCGAGTATGCCATTGTCCAGATAGCGTCCTTTCATGGCTTCCATTCCGCCCATACCGATGCCATGAAGCAACATATAATCAAGATAATCTACTTGTAACTCTTTCAGAGAATTATGATACATGGCTATAGAAGCTTCCCTGCCCCATGTATCCAGTGAGAAATTCGACAATTTAGTGGCTATGAAATATTTATCGCGCGGATAGCGGCTGAGGGCAATACCCGTGGCATGTTCCGAACGTCCCTTGCAATAGGCGGGTGACGTATCAAAATAATTCACTCCATGCGCCAAAGCATAATCGACCAGTTCATTCACCATATCCTGATCTATCTCATCTTGGCCGCCTTTGACCACCGTCGGCCAACGCATACAGCCATACCCCAATATGGATACCTTATCTCCCGTAGAAGGATTAATGCGATAAGTCATCTCACCGGCAGGAGTATTTCCAGAACCACCCGCCACCGTTACCGAACCGTCCTTCAGGCTACAACCATACAAGGCGGCTGTAGTAGTTGCAGTGCCTACTCCCAGCACTTTCAGAAATTCACGACGATCGATCTCTCTCCTATTCTTCTTAGCCATATTTATTTCCTCCCTTTTTTCCTTTTCTTAAATGATTTTATGCGCCAGATGTCCCTCTACATAAATAGCACTGAACGGACGTGCCGGACAAAGATTCTCGCATGCACCGCACCCGATACAGCGTTCCGTGTTGACTACGGGGATTTTAAGCGAATCGGGAGAATCCGGTTCGGAAGCCACCATCTGGATAGCGCCCGTCGGGCAATGTCGGGCGCAGTTTCCACACTCTACCCCATCCGTCAACGGAACACAATTCTCCTTTATCCAAACGGCATGCCCTATCTGGATAGCCGACTTGTCTGCCGGAGTAATCGGAGAAATCGCACCGGCGGGACAAACCTCGGCGCATTTGGTACATTCCGGCCGGCAATACCCACACTCGTAGGACATCTCCGGCTGCATCAGTTTCATCAAACCGGTAGCAGGGCGAAGCACCTCGTTCGGACATACCGATACGCACAGCTGGCAAGCGGTGCAATGTTGTGCAAAATGACGGGCACTCAATGAACCGGGAGGAGTAAGCGAGGTCGCCCGGTCCGGTATCTTTTTATCTTCGATCACCGCCAAACCGCCATCTACTTTCTTCTCCTGTGCCTTCATTGCCGCAGTAGCAGCCAATACAGCAGTAGCCGTAAAGAAGCTACGCCGCGCCCTATCTATCTGTTCACCTGTCACCCTATCGTCCGTCTTTTTTACTCTCTCACCGGACGGATGTATGTACCTGATCGCGCCTTTGTGACATTTCCCGATACAATCCATACATGCCACACAGCGACTATAATCTATTTGGTGTTCTTTAACATCGATGCATGAAGCCTTGCAATTGCGGGCACAGAGATTACAATTCACACATTTCGATGAATCGATCACCGGTTTCAGCCAAGAGTATCTTGCTATAAATCCTAAAACAGTCCCCACCGGACAAATCGTATTGCAATAGGTCCGTCCGGCACGCCAAGCTAAAACTACAATCACTACAAAGGATACGATGGCAACCATGAATGTCGGCAAACTCTTCATCCATACATTCACGGAATAAAAAGCATAGCTGTCGGCACGTTCGGCCAATAATGCCAACAAATTATTCCCCCACATATAAACAGGTTGAAAAAGATTGGATGCAATGCGTCCGTACGAGCTATAAGGTGCCAATAAAGCGACCAATGACCCGACACCGGCGATTAATGCCACTACAAAAATTCCGAGTACCCCATAGCGTAGCCAACTTACTGCTTTAGAATAACGAAAACGGTTCTTCTTCCGCTTTCCAGCCATCCATGATATAATATCCTGAAACACACCGAGCGGACAGACTACCGAACAATAAATGCGTCCGAAAATAAACGTCAGGAGGACAAGCAACACAACGACCCCCAAATTCAATGCCAACAACGCCGGCAAAAACTGTATCTTTGCCATCCAGCCGAACCACGTGTGGACCGTTCCGGTGAAATCCAGAAACAACAAAGTAATCAACACAAAAAATAAGACAGCGAATGAGACTCTAATTTTTCGTAACATGGGCAATTTCATTTAAAAAGCAACTAATCCGGTACAAAAATACACATGTTTATCCAGTTGATTACTATATAAATTACAGATATTAATACCAATATTACCGATTTCACTCGATTCCAATAAAAAAAGGATACCGTTATCAGGTATCCTTTTCCTCTCTCCCACACAAATCCACTAATGGCCAATAATCACTTTTCGCATTTCTTTTTGTCCCCTTATCTCTAATGACACCAAATAAGTACCGGAAAGCAGATATTCACGCTGAGTCGTTCCAGGTCCGATCTTCCCCTTGGATAAGCGTTGGCCGGCAATTGAAAACAATTCGTAATATCCTGTAACATCTGCATGAGATTTAATCAACAAGCCGCCATTATCGGAATAAATCGTAAATTCCGACAGTATATTCTTCTGAATCCCCACCCCATCAGAAGCTTCAAACAATTGCCATTCAGCCAATTGAAATAAATCGTTTTTCCCTGTTACGTTAAGCTTAAAACTTTTATATTCTTTATCAGATACGATTGGATATTCCAGTGTAGTATAGCGTCCTAAAAACTTCTGGCTGTTTCTGACATCCAGTTTATCCCACTTTTTGCCATCAATAGAACCATATAAAATCCATTCTGCCGGGTCACGATCAGGAGAATCATTGGCAGAAATCAAAGCGTATCCATCTACTTTGACTGCCTTCGGCAAGTCATACCGTATCCAGATACTATTACCCTCGGAAATCGCCGTACAAAATTTTGTATTAATATTTCCATCACTCAAATTGCCATATCCCTCATGAGGAAGAGTATTGAACTGAGCACTCATCATACCAGCGTTTTCCGGATCCATTAAAGAACTTCGTAAGGGTTTGTCACAACCAAACAACTGAAATTCTGCAATTGCTAAACGGTCACTCCCGTTTACTTTCAAAACTTTCAAACGAAAATAATCATAAGGAGTAAAACTGACTTTCTCATCAAAAACCTTCGTTTCATTCGCAGCAAATATAATATCTGTCTGACGATCGACAGTTCTCCAGGATGCAGAAGTTTTAGTACGTCCCTCCAGTCTCCATGATACAGGAGCTTTAGAAGCATCTTCTCCGGAGGTTATCGCATACGCTTTCAAACCGGCAGAACGAGGTAATTCTACCGAGAACCAACACTCTGTTTGACCGGAAAAATCTGTTTCCAAAATCGTCTTGGCATCGTTGTCCCACAAGGGAGCTATATTCAATCCCGCAAGGGATGATTCCATAAAGACCCCGGAGTCTCCCTTGTCATATCCGGAAATTTGAATAAATAAATCGTCCGGTAGATCAGGAATATCTGCTTCCGGAGCTATACTACGGGCTATGATATCGGCCAAAAAAATATAACCTTTATCATTCGGATGAATCTTATCACCGGTCAAATATCCTTTACCCTCAAACGGAGTATGACAGTCTATTACAGTCGCACCGGTTTCCTTCGCAACCTGATCAATCATAGGCATCATCTCTTCCGTCATTACCTTATCCTCATTAATCCAATTGCCGGGTCCGAAAAGAGGAAGAGGATAACAAATATAAATCTTCGGTTTACTGACAAGCTCCTTAAACGAATTTACCAGTGCAACATAATCTCCGGTATACTGTTCTTTGATATTGTCCCAGTTTATCTTTTTGGCATCATTGGTACCCAACTTAATCACCACGATATCCGGATTATATTTCAAAGCATTCAGATAACGCTCATGATCCCAATAAGAAGAAGCAGTACCGTCAAATTCCTTGCCGTTTTTCATCAAAGTACGCCCGCTTGCACCAAAATTCGAGACTTCGTACTTTTCAGTACCCAAATCACGTTGCAATACAGATGGATAAGTAGCCGAGCCGGATGACGCTCCAACTCCTTCGGTTATACTATTACCAATACATGCAATCTTTATCTTCTGTGCAAATGCCGGTAAAGAATAAATCTCTCCCAACAGAAAGAATATTCCACAATAAATCCAATAAATTCTTTTCATAATCTCTATGGCCCAATAAGACATTCCATAACCCTATCTCCGGATAATTCCGACCGGAGACAGAATCACAGAACGTTTTTCTTACTTCACTATTAATTTTCCTGTTTTTATTTCTTCTCCATTATCCAGCCGTACAATATAAATCCCTGCCTTTAAGCCATCTGTCGGTATCACACAATCTGCGGAAAAATAATATTCCGCTATTAAAATGCCCTGAAGTGAACAGACGCTTACATGACCGTTACCGCTTAAATGCACTTTAGTTCCTCGGGATACAGGATTCGGCCAAATGAGCAAATCATCCAAGTCCGCTGTATCGTCAATACTTTCAATACCGACCAATGCCCCCGACTCGTATACCTCAAATTCCTTAATACAAGTAGTTCCTCGCTGTGCAGTACTGGGAACGGTCAATCGTACATAACGCGTATCCACCGGTTCCTCTAATAAGATGACTTTCTTCTTTATATTTATATCCTCAAATGTTTTTTCAGCTATAGTCTCCCAAGTTACGCCATCCCGGCTAACGGCAACCTTATATCCACTGATGCGGTCCAGAGAATCCGTCAACGCAAATCCATCGATAGAATATACCTCCTCTAAATCGACTTCCAAGGTTGCTGTTCTTCTGGTAAATTCCCAAACGGTACCTTCCCGTCCATCCAAGGCATTTGCTGCAGTCAGCATATCATTGGTTCCGGCAGAACAATTCAAAATCGTCTTCCCTACACTGATTACGCCATTCCGGTCAATCGCTTCCTTAAACTGCCCATAGATGTCGAATCCGTAAATACGAACAGCATTATCACCTTTAGAAGGAACAAACTTCACAAAACGTGCATCTACCGGATCAAACGATTTCACTTTCTCATTAATCGATGCGACTCCCGTTTCACGAATTATTTCCGTCCAGCTTCCATCCAACGTATCTGTGGTACTGACATAAACTGAATAACCGGGAACATTCGCCCAACCGGATTCTACCATCTTACAATCACGGAATTCAATGTGATTAATCGTATAAATACCGGTCAAAGAAAAAATAATGAATGGAGCGGCAGAAGTATCACACCACTTCATCGTATTGTCACCACTCAAATTTTCTTTCCAACCCCTCAACAACCTGAAAGGATTCTCGTGAGTGCCCGTCATGCCGCTATAACTGTCGATGTTGACAATACGTTTACCCTTGCCATCGGGAGACGACACACTCAGCAAATTACTCGTGTTATACAACATGATTGTATAGTTCTCCCTGTTCTTCCCATCTTCTGAAATCACTTCTACATTCAGTTCATTCAGTCCATCAGTCAGTTCTATTTTTCCGATGCCATTAATCCTTGCATATTCACTGGTAGCTTTAGCAGCAACAACCACTTTGGAATCTTTTGTTTCCATCCGATATAAATGAGTGGAAGGGCTAAAATCAGGTTCCAACTCAAGACCTTCAATACTCAATGACTCAATTCCGGCAATAGCGGATTTATCTGCACGATAAACTTTTACCGTATAAATCCTTTCGACCATACGATCTGCCGACTTCACTGTAATGAAGAAATCATTTTCGCCTAAAATCAACGACTTTTCTCCCAAATCTCCACCAATTTCACATTCCGGATTTCTGGCTTCCGCCTTTATGTTCACTTTCTCTATCTCTTTTGCTACCTTTACCGAATAGACAGTACGTTCTGCTTCAAAAACCGGCATCAAGCTATTTCCCTCAACCTGTAAAGTCAACAAGGAAGCATCACTGGCAGTGACATCCAACTTACCGAAAATATTGAATTCGTACAGATTCAACGAACCGGAAGTTCCCAAACGGTCGGCCGGGACTTCCAATTTTATATAACGAGCTACTTTGGCCGGAGACACTTCCACCTCTTTAATATTCTCATCGGCTTTATTATTTGCATCCTCTACAACTTCCCAATCCGACAGATTCTGACTTACGGACAATATATACCCATTGATATTTTCATTTTTACCATCTACAGAACCGGCATCGTACAGTTTAAAACCGGAAACGGCATAATTATCTTTCAGATCAACCACCACAGATTTATCACCAGCGGTAGAAGTTGACCATTTACTATTGGCCGCCTTCATTTCTCCATCGAACAAAGCTACCGGTGCATTCTGTACATTAGGAGCGTCCTGCTGCATAATAACGGGCTTTCCAACACTGATCAAAGCATTTTCATAAACCGAATCGAAAGATTTACGTCCATAAATCTTAAAACCATAAATACGTACCGTATTACTGCTAATTTTAGGTACCAGTTTGATATAACGTGCTTTCACCGGAGTAATCTCTTTGACTTTATACATCACATCACTCTGGTTTATCTCATGTACCACCTCTTTCCAATCGGTATCGGATGTCCCTGCAGTACTTACATAAATATGATACTCAGACAAATTCGGATTATTCGGTTCACGGGTTTTACAATCCTCAATCACAAATTTATCTACGTCATAGTAATCGGAAAGTTCTATAATCACAAAATTATCAGTGCTGTTGTAGCACCATTTCTTATTCCCATTACCAGTTACATTTTTATCAAGAAGTAAATTTTCAGGCCCTTCATTATTAAACCCACCGCTAGCCGAATGAATTCTGGCTATACGTACTCCCATACCATCGGCAGGAGTCGTACTAATAATCGGTGAGGTACCGGATGCGTAAGCTACACTGTACTCTTCAATTTTCATTGCATTGATATGAGCAAACTTACCGGCATAACGCGCCAATTCAAAATGAATAGTCCCGTCAACATCCGGATAAATAGCCTCAGATACAAAAATCGTATTATTATTCTGGTTCTTTGTATTCCCGGTTATATCTCCCTCAGCAATGTTAGCTCCTCCCATCTGATGAGTACCCTGATAAGAATTTGTACCGGTAAACGTCAACAAGCCAGTTCTGTCATTAGTATCATAACGACTACCGAAGACATAAAATTTATATGCTTTTTCGGGTTTCAAATTTTTAAAGTCGATACCTCCCTTTTCCGCTCCGTTATTTTCTTCAATAAAAAAATAATCCTGAGTCGCCGTATTAATAGCAAAATCTCCCAAAAGTTCGGTATCCGGTTCCAATAGTCCACCGTTTTTAATGCCGTTCGACAAAAAACCGGTAGTTAAATGCATTTTATAATCAACCGGCTGATTATATGAATTGACAAGTGAGTATTCCGTACCTGCCGCAGTCTTCACTGCATTATTCCAAAAATTTCCATTCGTATCTTTTCCTGTAATATTTCCATTGGTACCATCATCTTTTCCAAAATCTATATATAGTTTCTGATCCATAGTAAAACCGGCATTAACAAACTCCAACTCATTCGTAGACTGTGCCAGATTTTCCAAAAACCGATCACCTCCTAACGGTGCATAAATTTCAAGGCTGGATTTCATCATCTTACCTTGATTCACATATGCAATTTCTTCAGTATTCATCCCGGAACGCCAAAAAAACAACTCACGATACAATATCTGATCCGGAGCTAAGTTGCTACCTAAAACAAATTTTTTAGGAGATAATTTTTCCGGAAGCTCCCCTACTTTTATATCATCGATATACAATATCGTATTTCCCCATGCATAATAATGAGTCAGAGTAACACGTTTCCACCCCCCTGTGTTGATAGTTGTCTCAGACTGAATTTTCCCGTTCAGTGGAGACTCGTAAACCAATGTCCCGTCTGTTTTGATTTTGAAGAAGCCATTCCCACTCTCATTCTCAAACCAGGCAATCGTACCGGTTCCTGTTGTATTGATATCAAATGAAACGGTAAATGGATGAACCGTTTCTTCCGGTATCCACTCGATCTGGCGGGAAGTTGTCGTTCTTCCCAACTCACAGGATGTCCCCTGTACACGTTTAGGCAATGGTTTTCCTGCTTCCAAGGCATCAAATAAAGAAGGAACTATAGCATAACAGAATTCTTGATGTCCGGCTGAATTGGGATGATATGCATCATTTTCATATCCACTGGCCCAACGGCCTTTACCGTCGTCAATAGCTCCCAACGTATTGATACTCGGTAAATCCCATTCATGTATCAGCAAATTCAGCTTCTTTACATAGTTATAATCGCTTTCATTGTAATCGGCACGTGTATAATTATTGGCCATAACCGGTACGATTCCGGCATCCTCTGCTTGTTTGATGGCTTGCAACATGCCGTCACGATAACTGTTATAGGCCGCTTCGCCACGGTCATGTACACCTTCATTACCTAACGAAAGCCCGTAAATCACATAACTACTGCAATTACTCAATAAATCACGTTCCCATCGATCCAATAAATTAGCAGTTGTATTTCCTCCGATAGAAATATTTGAAGTCTTCCAGTCCAAACCGCGTCCTTCTTCATGACGTTTGGTCAGCAATTGAGTATACATATAAGCATATCCATGCATATCCAGTGTTCCCGATCCGTTAGCAACCGAAGAGCCCATATAGGAAATCTTCAACGCTTCTGTTTCACCGCAACTTACCGCATAAGTATATTTTCTCAGATTGACTTCTACATAAAATTCACCACCATTCATGTTGGTACGGATGTCTTCTAATGACATACCATACGATTCACCTTGTGATTGCTTAACCACCCGATTAGTACCCTTTATACGTTTCAAACATTCTGTTGCGTCCTTATTTATTATAAAATTAAACTTCGGATCACCACCATTCAATGTCAACCGTGCAGCCCATATGCCTTTACCCTGATACTCTAAAGGCAATCCTTTCGTTACATCAGCACCGGTAGAAGTGGAAGTCCCCACAATGTTCAAGGAAGTAATCGGCAAAATCTCATAGGTATTGTCGGTCAGATCAATACTAATGCGTACAGGTCCTGTAATATCCGTTTGAATAGGCTCCCCATTTTCCATCAACGAGCCTTCAGCTTTCCCTTTACCATACACTACTTTTTTATCATTACCCAAGTCACGATAAAAACTGAATGAACCTGTCCCCTTTAAAGAGGTATATATTTCAAAGAGATTGGTGATGGTCCCCTGTAAATCAGTAATCATTTGCATCTCGGCATCTTCTTCTACAGCCGTACCCGTAAAATGAGCACTACCTAACTGACCACTAATATTTATTTCAATTTCATCAGACAGAGTTTTTTCATCATATACAATAGATGCGGTGACTTTCACCTTCCCATTAGTCTTCGGATACACAATTCCCTGATTATCAACGCGAGCTATCGATTCGTCATCTACACTCCATCGAATGGCCGGAAAGATGGCCCCTTCGGGCAAAACACGAGCCTGTATCTGGGAAGTCTGGCCAGACTCCGTAATATCTTGTCCGGTCAGAGTGATTGAAGTAGCTTTTATTACAGGGTCATTCGTACATTCCTCTATCTTCATAGCATTGATATGTGCAAACTTATCAGCATAAAGATCGATATTGAAACGAATACTGCCGTTAGCATCCGGATAAACAACATCCGATACATAAATACGATCGGTTGTATGGTTTATACCGTTCCCTCCACTATTTTTTCCCCCCATTTTATAAGTTCCGGTACTGCTATTCTCTCCAGAGAATGTAAAAAGTCCCATACGATCTGTTTCCGTATCCCTGCAACCAAATACATGGAAACGATAACCGGACTTCGGATTCAAATTATTGAAATCGATAATACCCGGAATATCCGTTCCTCCATTTTCAATAAAAATATAATCTTCTGTAGCTGTCTCAATGGCCAGATCCCCTAAAAGCGCCACATCCGGATTAAGCAAGCCACCATTCAACCGTCCGTTGGAACGGAAGCCTGATCCTAATTTCATCTCGACCCCGGTCGGTACATTGGCAGAATTTACCAACTTCAGCATCGCACCCTTACTAACAGTAAAATTATCTTTCTCAAAAGCGTTATTCCAATAATGATTGTTTACATCGGCTCCGATTGTATGATGTCCGTTCGTTCCGTCACTGCGTCCGAAGTCAATATAAAAATCTTGTTTCACAGCCAACGGATCAACCTCTCCATATTCCTCTATCTTCATTGCATTAATATGAGCAAAGCCACCGGATTTTATTGCTAATTGAAAGTCAACTTCCCCTTTAAAATCCGGAAAAATATAGTCGGTGACATAAATATCACCCGTGTTCTGGTTTTCCCCATTAGTTCCGATTGCTTTGCCCGTCATACGATAAGTGCCATGACTTCCTGTTGAACCGGTAAATGAAAGATATCCTATACGTTCTTCATCTCCAGTCTGCGCACGACTGCCAAACACATAAAATCTATAAGCACGATTCTTGTTCAAGTTTTTAATGCGGAAACTACCATTAGCACCCGCACCCTCAATATAAAAATAATCTTGTGTGGCTGTAGATATTGCCAAATCACCTAATTCTGTCTGGTCCGGTACAAGAAGTCCTCCATTACGAATACCATTGGCCAAAAACTTTTTAGTAATCTCCATAATAAATCCGGTACTCTCATTGGTTCCGCTCACCAGTTCCAATGTTTCTCCATATTCCGTTTCTATGGCATTGTTCCAATAATGCCCGTTTTGATCCGGCCCTTCCGTCACATTTCCATCCAAACCATTGTTTTTACCAAAATCAATATAAACAGATTGTTTCAACACACCATTATTTGTGTTTTTTACTGAATCGGCCGCCCTTGCTGAAAGCAACCAACCGATACAACATAGCAATAGAAATACAGTAATTTTCCTCACGTTTTTTGATAATTAAAAATTATGAATTTACAGGTCCGACAAATTATCGAAATATCTGCCAGACCTGTATAAGTCATTAAAATATTTTCCTACAGTCATTAAAATTAATTTCAAGGAATAATCACTTTTTGCGAATAAACTTCTTTATTACATTCTAATGATACGGTATAAATTCCCTTATGAAGATTACTCCCTATATGAAAGTTTCCACTCTGTTTTTTTTTGACTACAATTGATTTTCCCGACATATCAAACAGTGTAACTATGTCAGCCCGATAATCATTTTTCAATTGTACTCTAATTCTTCCCTCATCAGGGGTTAATGTGAAAAAAGAATTATCCTGATTTAATTGTGCAACACCGACTCCACTTGATTTTTCCAGAACAATGCTAACCGTTTGTTCTCCTGTCAAGTTTTGAGGTATTTCAGGAGTATCCATTGCAATGCCATTGAGCTTAAACTCTTTGATCCGGTTCCCTTCGCCTTCCAATTTAACGTTAAGTATCATGTTCCCATAGTTCAACCTGGTAAGTTCCAATGAATTGACTTCTTCAGGTAAAAATGGTTCGAAACGTAATTTTTCGTCCTCAAAACGCATACCTACAAGACCATACCAAACCATACGCAATAATCCGGTTGCCGACCAAGTCTGATGTTGAAGTCCCCCCCAATGGCTACCGGTCTGCCATCCTCCATCAGGATGTCCGTCTTTCGGATCATAAATTTCCCAAAAATCATTCCCACCTTTATTTAAACCAAGATCTACTAAATTAAACAGTTCGAATGTAAATCTTTCATAATCACCGGTTCTGGTACAAGCATCCGCATAGAAAGCATTTACAAATGGCCAAATCATCATATTATGGCGTCCCGGCTTTTCATCGCTGAATCGTTTGAAATGCGGATAAATAGAAGGCAGGCCAAATTTAGTAACCTGCATTTGGGATATTATTTTCTCTGCCTCCGCCGGTGATACAATGTCAAACAATATTGCAAACGAATTACCCAAACCTTCTTGGAATGAATGCAGATCTCCATTCTGATCGATCAGATAATTAAATTTACCGGTTTCTCTGTCAAAGAGATGGGTACGTATGTTAGTTTTTAAGTTTTCAGCCTTCTTCTCCATTTCAGTAGCAGTCTCTTCTTCTCCCAAAATAGTTGCGATATGTGCCAATAAACGATACGCCTCATAATAAATACAATTCGTACTTAAACATTTTATTTTATTATGTGCCGGATGACTGACAACTGCTCCCCCCTTAGAATCACCGGACCATACAGGCTCTTCATATCCGGCAATACCATCATTAAATACAGAAGGACCTGTAAACAGCCCGTATTGAGAATCATATACAGGGTTATTATCACGCTTCATTTCCTCCAACTGATGAATGGTGTTTACCCCACTCTTCAATATCTGGTTCAAAAACTCTTTATCGCCAGTCATCTGATAGTACATATAAGCACCTTTTACCCAAATTATCTTATCCCAATATTCTGCACCGATGTACTCTTGTTCGTTATCTTCCAATAAATGCAATAATGAATTCTTCGAGATTTCCGGCTGTAACAACGGAAAACCGTTCCATACATTAATAGACAGATCGCGTGTCCAGTTTCCATCATAACGGGCTCCCGCATTCAGAATACCATTTTGAGTCGTATTGATATTCACTGTCCATAAAGCTAATTCATAGGCAGCTTTCAGATCCGCATTATTAGATATGATTTCCGGTTGAACAGCCGGTTTTCCATAAACCTCGAATTCACGGATACGCGCCAATCCTTTTTGATACTCCGAAGGAATTTCCAATTTCAGGAAACGGCTGGCAAAAGGTTCTGCCGGTACACCTTCTTTACGCACCTGCATCGCTTCAAACGTTCCATCGAAAACCAATTTCCAATCTTCATCCGTACCGGCAAAGCTGCATGCATATACTTTATATCCTGTCAACCATTCTTCACTATCGATCAACGCGAACTTATTGATTTCATATTCCTGCTCCAGGTCGATCACAACCCAGCCATCCGTACCTTCTTTTTTTCCGAAAGCCCAAGGATTATTAGCATCTTCTCCATCGACAGCATCTGTATTTCCATCGATAATATTAGCCGGTGTTTCCCGATTACTCCAACTATTATGATAATCGACTATCGTTTTCCCTGTACTGACTATTTCTTCATTCAGTGGCCGGACATATGATCCGTAAATGTCTACACCATAAATACGTACATAAGAATCCCTGGTATCTTTTACCGGTACAAACTTAATATAACGCGCTTCTACCGGAGTAATCCGTTTCACTTTTGTATCCAGATCACCAACATTAGTCTCATGAATAATTTCTGTCCAATCAGCCTCTGCTGTTCCGGTAGTACTAACATATACTTTATATTCCGGAAGATTATAGACATCACTTCCCGTCTCTAAAATTCTTCCATCGCGAAAGCCAAATTTATTGATAGAATAAATAGCAGGTAAAGAGAATATTACCCAAGGATCATCACCTTTATACGCCCATTTATTACTCTTATTATTGTTTATTTCATCCTTATTTAACAACAATTTATAAGCATTCTCCGAATCACTTGCTTTCCCACTGCACGAATAAATATTCACGATTCTTTTTCCACGACCATCCAGAGCTGAAACAGAAATCAAATCGTCCGGTGTCACAATCATAGTCATTTTTCTGGTATCGATCGTAATCTTGAACGATCCTTCGTCATTCATGATAAATTTATAATCATCATTAGTTACACGAGAATTTTCGACATGCCGGATTTTATGTTCTTTTCCGATCACAACAGCTTCATTCGCCACTTCGGCATTCAAACAGTCAATCCATATATCATTCGGATTGGTTTTCAGCAAAAATTTAAAATCATTGCGTTTCATTTTTCCGGTCCATGTAAAAATACCGTTACCCTCATCATCCATCAAATAAGCTTTTTCAGCAGTCCAGCCACAGTCAAAAGCAGCACCTACCACATAAATTTTAGAAAACTCTTCAGCTTTAGCTATCAGAGTAAACAGGCATAAAAATAAAGTTAATAGTTTTCTCATAACATTTTTTTTTGGGGTTCATAATTTAAGATATAACACACTATTTTTAATTTACTCATCCGATGCCAATATCACTTTACAATAAATTTTCCATTTATCTTTTTATCATTAACACACATGTGGACAACATACATTCCTTGTGTTAAACCTGTAGTAGGAATACGATCCGTATTGTAAAGATTGGCCTTTAATACTCCCGAAGTATTGTACACATCGGCCTTGGCAACAATGCCAAAACTGATGTTCACAGACTCACCTGCTTCCACTACAGTAGGAAGTAAGTAAGTCTTATCAACGAAAATATCCGATTGGAGACCTGTAGACTTCTTTATCACTACTTCTTCTTTCAATAGCAATTCATCTGCAGAAAAGCCTACGCTTATATCATAACTACCTTCGTCTACAACGAAAGAAACTTGATCCACATCATAGTAAGAAAAAGCATCCTCCGATAAAGAGAATTCTACTTTCTGCGATTCACCCGGTTTCAAGTATACCTTTTTGAAAGCCTTTAACTCCTTCAAAGGACGTTCTACCTTACTCTCCCCTTTTTTACCTACATATAATTGCACCACTTGTGCGCCGGCAACATCCCCTGTATTTTTTAGTTCACATATTACTTTCAAAATAGCATCGGCACCTATTGCAGGCTCTACAGTCATCTGTGACAGATTAAATGTCGTATAGGAGAGCCCATACCCAAAAGGATATTGTACCGTTTTTCCGGATTTATCATACCCGCGATACCCCATAAATATACCCTCGGTAAACTCTACATGTTTGTCATTATCCGAATCATAATAGCTATTATAAGTCGGATTATCAGCCCAGCGCTTTTCAAATGTCACAGGTAATTTTCCTGACGGATTTATGTCACCGAATAAAATCTCTCCCAAAGCCGTTCCACCTTCCTGCCCAGGATACCATGCCCATAACAACCCATCCAAATGCCGTATCCAAGATTGCATTTCCACATTACCACCGGCAGTAACCACACCGACAATAGGAGTGGTAGTCTTCGATATGACTTTCGTGATCAACTCTTTTTGTTTAGAAGGTAAAGCAAAAGTACGATCCCCGCCTTCTGCTTCACTGCCAGAGTCATGTCCAAAACATGCAATTACCACGTCTACATCATTCAAACTTGCTTGAAAGTAATCATCTGCGCCCACTTTCGTCCAATAAAAATCAATAATAGCGGCACCCGTCCCCTGATAATATTCTATTTTGACTGCATAGGTTTTGCCTGCAGACAACCTCATCTCGTAAGTCTTATATCTTTCTTGACCGGGATTCCAATCATCAATAACCTTTTTATCATCAATATATAACCGAAAACCATCATCACCACCAAGATGGAAAACATATTCTCCGTCTTCCATTGGTCGCAATTCTGCTGTCCAACGTACACTATAATTAGAAGTACCAATTCCCTCGACTCCCGTACCGTTCTGGAAATTAAAGTTTATATTGGCATCCACTTTCGTAGCAATCGGAGCACCTGACAAATCAGTATTATTGAAGTACTCTCCGTTAAAACCGTGTTCATCAGAACCGGATGCCACATATACATCATCATCCAAATGATCATATTCATCTATATATTTCACCTCAACACCTTTCTGTGCACCGACTGCTTTAATACCTTCATAAAAACTCACGTAATGGATAGGTGTAACTCGCCCGCTACCACCTCCGGTGAGATAACGCAAAGCATTCTGACCGACAACGGCTACCTTTTTTATTTTATCTGCTTTTAAGGGCAAAAGGTTCTCTTCGTTTTTTAAAAGGACCATACCTTCACGGGCCACATCCAAAGCTGTCTTTACAGAAGCCGGATTATCTTCGGGAATACTGGAATCCAGTTGTTCATTATCCATAAATCCGAATTTTATCATCGTTTGAAGTATATGTTGTACTTTTTCATCAATCACATTCATATCCAAATCACCCCGGTTGATGAAATAGCGCAAACTGTCAGGATTCATTTTCTCACCACCTGCCATTTCCAGATCCAATCCGCCCTGAGCAGCAGGTAAGCAATAATGAGTAGATCCCCAATCGGACATCAGAATACCGTCAAATCCCCATTGATCACGCAATACGGTACGAAGCAACCAAGGGTGATGCGTAGTCCACGTACCGTTCAAAAGATTATAACTACTCATCACACTTCCTACTTTGGCTTCCTGCACCGCAGCTTTAAAAGCAGGAAAATATATTTCATTTAATGTCCGCTCATCAATATCCGAACTTATATAGTTCCGGTCATATTCTTGAAAGTTAGCCGTAAAATGTTTGATAACAGCCATTACCCCATTTGCCTGTAGCCCATTGATATATCCTACTGCCGTACGGGAGGTCAGGTACGGATCTTCACCCATATATTCAAAATTACGTCCACACATAGGAGCACGATGAATATTAACTGCCGGTCCCAACAATATATTCACCCCTCGTGAACGGCAATCAAGCGCCAAAGCCTCTCCATATGAATGCGCCAAATCCTCATTCCAAGTAGATGCCAAACAAATACCACAAGGATAAGCCGTCGAATTTCCCCAAGTACCTACTCCTTGAGGGCCATCAGACATCTTCATTTGAGGAATGCCCAGACGGGGAATAGCTTTCGTATACATCCAGTCAACACCACCTACATACGATAATTTTTCACCTTTTGTCATCAAACGGACTAATTCGGAAGCACGCTCCCGCGGATCTGTAGAAGGTGTTGACGGTACTTCCGGAGCTACAGCAGGACCACCCGTCGGTTCACCGAAAACCTGTAAATTAGCCAATTGCACCCGGTCACCGGCATGTACGCTCGAAACTTCCAACAGAAAAGCAGTGAACTCCTTTTCCGAATCTATCTGAAATTTCATAGTGGTGTATCGCCCAGGAAAATTAAAATCTCTCCGTTCATCTAATTCAATCCATCCTTCTTCTGGATTATAACCACTTAAACTCCATAATTTAGGATCACGCTCAGAAGCATCATTGGCAGACGTCACCGTATAAGAATTAAAACGATAAGCTTTATCCAACACACACTGCACGTAAAAACTCGTACCCAATGCACAATATTTTGTTGTCAATTGTTTATCAAACAATTGCATAATCCCTTCATTTGTCCCCCCTTCCGGATAACCGGAAATCTGCTTTTCCAAATTCAGCCCTTCTGTCACATCTGCAGGGAAATAAGGTTTCTTACCCGCTGTATCAAAAGCGTAACCAAACAATTGCCATTCAGCAATCCGTATGTTATCAGTTCCGGTAGCTGTAAGTCGATAATAACGCGCACTATAGGTGCTGCTTGTTACAACACGGTTGTATGTAAACAGTGCCATATCTCCCATCCCTATCATCCGAGTAGAGGCAGGCCTAAACTGTCTCCATGTCTGACCGTCCTTTGAATATTCTACTTTCCATTTAGTTACGTCCACCCCTCTACCAGCATAGAGCAGCATACCCGTAAGTACCTTATCTTCTTTACAATCTACCGTTATTGTTGTTTCAGTAATTCCCGATACTTCATAAAAAGTATTTTCATTATTATCTGTCAGAAAAGCCAAAGTAGCATTTGAATGCTCTGCCATAATCTCAGCCTCATCCGTAAAATCATACGGAAAAGCAACTGTAACTTTACGAGGCTTCTCTATTTTCACAGAGGTAGCATGAATTTCAAATTTATCAATATTGGGGCCATTTTCAAATTCGGTACCCATTTTTATGACATTAGTACCGGCATCCAAATAGATATATGCAGAAGAAACCGATGTAGGAGGTGCATTCCAATCTGGAGAGTCGCTTGTACGTAAAACGATTCGTTCATAATCATTTACTTTAATATAAAAAGGACGAGCTGTACCTGTAGTAAATGCTTTTAACTCATACGTCCCGGCTTGGTCCACTTCTATATTCTCATACAAATAATAGGAATCGGAATTTATATGAAAATCATGAACATACTTATTTCCGGAAAAACCGGAAACTTGTTCAACTTTTAGCTCACCAAATAATTTTGCATCTTCGGCCTCCAAGATAATAGGAAGTTGTGCCGCCTGGGTTGCAATCCCCCAAAACAACACCGATAAAAGAGGAATTCTCTGTAATAATGTATTCATAATATTACAATATTAAATAAAAGATCCGGACGGATGGCCACATCCACCCGGATCTAATAAAAGTATCAAATATGTAAGTTAGTTAGTCCGTCACAATTACCTTGGTTCTATTTACAAGGTACAGACCGGGAGCGATTCCTGTTATCGAATTACGTCCTTCATTCAGCATAACAGAACGTACCAGACGGCCGTCAATAGCATAAATATTTATTTGAACCGCTTGTGAAGCAATCATTTCGATACCACCACTTATAGAATAAACAGCAATATTTTCTAAAGTTTTTTCGGTAACCATACCTACCGGGTCATCTTTAGTCCTAAACACAGGATAACCCTCACTTTCTGCTATTTTCCAAATTTTGTCAAAATCCCATCCAAGCGTTTCTTTATAGAATTCTAAAGATTTAGCATCGGCATCATCGAAAAGATCCGTCCCATTACGGTCATCCGTACTTTCCCAACCACCACCGACTGAAACTGTAGTACCAATAGAATAATTGTTAATAAAATGAGCCATCGATGCTCTATTTCCCCAATTTCCAATGCGGAAACGATGCCCGCCTGCAATAGAGGTTGCCAAATTCAAGCAATTCTGAATTGTAATCTCACCGTCACGGTCTATTAATCCGAGTATAGCACCTACATGACCGAACTGGCTCGTAATAGTTCCATCAAAATAACAGTTGCTAATAGTCGCACCACCATCAAAGGAAGCAGCAGAGATACCACCGGCCTGATGAGTCCTTGCTTTAATTGTACATTGAGCTGCGTAACAGTTTTCGATTATCACACCAGCCGAAACACGGGCAGCAATTGCCGAAACACGGTCTCCTCCTTCAATGTTACTGTTGCTGACATAGCAGCGTTCTATCTTTCCTCCATCTGCAATACCCACCAATGCACCTGTATTATCACCACCGACAATAGCAACACCGGTCATACCGAGATTCTTAATCACAGCACCGTCCATTCTTTTGAATAATCCCATCGTTCCGACATTCGAATCATTAAAATTCCACCCTTTTATTATATAGCCGTTACCGTCAAATGTACCTGTAAACGGATTCTCTTCAGAACATAAACCATTAAAAGTAGTATTTGCCAAATCAATGTCATTTGTCAATACATAATCACGGGTAGGGAAATTATCGATAGTCAACAAATCGTCCGCTGTCGTTATTTCAACAACTCCCTCCGCAGGAATCACTTTACAAATATAGGTTACCGGAGTAATTTCAAACCGATCGTCAATCCCTTTCACTGTTTCCATTGCTACAACAGATGAGCCGATAGCAACAGGAGTCAACGTTTGTTCTTCAATAGTAACAACTTTCGTATTATCCGACAATAATGACAGTGTGAGACCATTCGTTGAAATAAACTGTGGTAAGACATAACTATCCATTGAGAGATATAATCTTTCTGTAATCTGAGCCGGCTGAACTTCTATCCCGACATAAAGCCCTGTCTGAATTTTACTCTCTCTCTAACTGCCATTTCAAAACAGGATAAGACTCACCATCCAATGGAATAATCCACGTGCTTTCCATATCCCATTTTAATGTCTCGGCATAGAAAGAAGCAGTTCGAGCCTGTTGCAAGGAAATGTCAGCTCCATCCTGCCCGATTACATCTTCACTGATAATCGTAACAGCTTCTACCACATTCTTACCAATGCGGGTAGAAAGCAAAGAATAACTATTCTCCACTTTTATTCCTCCATCTCCTACAACCCGTTTGGGAGAATCGGCACCTAATATATAAGAAGCCAGATTCACACTGTTCTTCACAGAATTACCGGTTTCATCTCCACCATTTTTCAAACCTACAATACCGCCTGTCCTATTCCAGTTGCCCACAACGACACCGGAAAAATAACTTTTATCAATAGTAGCGTTGTTTATAGATCCAACCAAACCACCAGCCTGCCAGCCTGTAGTTTGTACATATGCTGTTGAATAACAATTGCTCATTAAAGCTCCGGAATTCAACTGACCAACTAACGCTCCAACATGATCTTTGCCAACAATACGGCTATTACCGACATAACATCCATCAATATTACCACCATTCATTTCGCCGATAAAACTACCGATGTGCTTGTTTTCTTTAGTACCGATCACAGAATTTTCAATACCCAAATTTTTTATCTCAGCACCGATAGTCGACAGGAATAAGCCTAATTTCCCTTCTCCGGCACGTTGAATATTCAGATTCTTTATAATATGTCCGTCACCATCCAGTTTTCCTGAGAAGTTTTCAATACCATTAAATGAAACATTTGCAAAGTCCAGATCGGCTGCCAATTTGAAACTGCCATCTGTTGCAGCAGTTATTCTTGAAATAAAATCTTCTGCCGTAGCAACCGGTATGATGTCCGGTATAATGGAAATACTAATCTCCGCAGCTTTAAAACCAGACACAGAAACAGATACGGTAACAGTTTCCAGATCGGTTATCTCAACGTCTTCTGTTACAGATATAATACTTCCATCCAGCTTCACTTTACTATTTGCACATGAATATGATAAAATACCTCCATGTCCGGAAGCATAATATTGGCTCAGATCGATGCTACTTCCCTTTCTTAAAGACAAAACTGGTATAGACTGACTCAAATAAATCAGAGAAGTAGTCGTTTCAGCCTCCTTCTGCCATGCCAAAACCGGATAAAGTCCGTCTATCCATTTCCAAGAACCATCATCAAAATTCCACTTCAAGTCTTCCGAATAAAATACTTCTTGTTTAACCCTCTCAGCAGTAACATCAATTCCTTTCTGGGCATCATTACCATTTGGTGCAGGCAACGTATTCAAAGCATAATTATTATTCAATACAGATTTACCGTCACGTGTACTGGCTATACGATAAATCTGATCACATTGCAACTGAGCGGCCAAATTGACACAATTTTCAATTGTAAGTACGTCATCACTATCCTGTAACCCCAAAATTCCTCCAATACGCTGATTTACAACTTCTACCCGTCCGGAAAAATAAGAATTCCGAATACTTCCGGCCCCTGCAGCAGATGTACCGACAAGACCACCGGCCTGGAACTCGCGAGAATAAACATTGGCAGCTGCATAACAATTATTAATCTGGCTACCCACTCCTTCATTACCTTCCATCTGTCCGATCAAAGCACCGACATGATCACGACCTGATATACTGCTATTAGCAACATAACAATTCTCGATAACTGCACCATGGCTCTGTCCAGCCAAAGCACCAATATTACTATTACCTAAAATAGAAGCTCTTTCGATACCTAAATTCTTGATAGTAGCGCCCCTAAGGTGCCTGAACAGGCCAAGTTCTCCGGAATCACTCTTATCGATAGTCAATCCGTAAATAATATGTCCTTGTCCATCTAATGTACCGTAATAGCTATCTAATACACATTCGTCCAACACCACTCCGGTAAGATCAATATCAGCAGTCAACACATAATTAATATCCGGATCCATTTTCAATAAATCACGAACATCCGAAATTTCATCAACCAATACTTCACTTCCCGGTTCTTTAGCTACTATCTGCAAAGCATTGATATAATAAAATTTATTTTTATGATTGTTATTTTCACCAGGACTGACAGTCAGCCTGATTTCTCCGTTTGCAGTAGGACGTACGCCTTTAATAGTAACGGTTTCCGTTCCGTTTCCGGCAGTGTTCAGATAACCGATTCGGGTATTCTCCCCTGTTAATGTGTAGGTAGTTTCCCGATTATCGGTAGCTCCTTTACGAGAACCGAAAATACAGAAATCATACACAAGATTTTTATTTAAATGAAAAAATATAAATCCACCGGTAGGCTGCTGAGGCTTGTTTTCAAAATTCCCTTCGGCGTATCCCCACCAGCAACTTTTGGCTACATCTGCAGGCATATCAAGCACGGTAGTCGTTTGTTGGACCCCTTCTCCATTAGTTCCGTTAAATTCATCGTCCAATATCGTTACGATCTGGGTATCGTTTCCATCCATATCTTTTAAACCGAAAACAGATTTACTGGAAGAAGAAATATTATTCCACAATGCAGATTCGCTGACTGATCCAAAATTCACATTAACCGGTTTTACAGGCACCACTGTATTATCGCCCTCATAACCTATATTCTCTAATGATGTCACCTTATCAGGTGATTCTACAGCCGCATGAGCAGCCTGTTGAGCAACCATAGCCACAACATCGTTTACAGCCGAGGGCTTATAAGTTTTCCCCACAGCACTCTGTCCGGTTATAATTTCAAGCCATGTACAGGCCGCAGTATAACGTCCCATCCCGTAATCAAGATGATATCCGTCACGATTGAAGTTATCCCCTATAAAACTTGTACGACCATTCTGAATAGCCGTACCGGAAGGAACTATAAAACTAATTTCACTATGATTCTTTTTTGCCTGATTTACAGCATCCACGATTGCCTGGTACATCGTCTGCTGATTATTACCATAGTTAGCAAACCCACCATGAGTAGAATTCTTTGCATAAGCCCATGTCTGATGTAATCCGAATTTCACATTATTATTAGTAACAATCCCTTTCACATAATCCAGTAAATTGCCTAAATAAGGTTCATACGTTTCTGGTCTTCCCGAATCTTGACTTACTTGTTGAAAGGTTATATAATCCCATGGTTCATCTTTCACACACGCTTCGAGGGTTCTATTGGTATTATTCGTTTTTTTTCCATCAACTACCTTCCGATACTCAAAAGCCGCATCATTATTAACAACCACATTCCAATGGGATTCTAACCCTTGGCCACCCCGATAAGCATTCCCGATAATCAAGTTATCACCACCTTCAAGAGCCAGTTCATATAGATACTGTTCGATAGCGTCCTCCGAAAAGCTATTACCAATAGCTAAAATACGTATATCTTTCCCCTGACCGGGTAAAGATAAAACTAACATAATAAAAAAAAGAGTAATTTTCTCATTTTCCGATTCGATTTAATTAATAAATAGGATTAACAAATATTTATCTACATAGCATAACTTTATAGGTAGCCATCCGAGGAATGTTCTCTGTTTCCACCCCGACCAGATACACTCCATCAGTATAATTCATCCCAATCGTAAGCTTGCCTTCCGATTGATAGTCAGCCAATATGTAACCACCCACATTCATCACTTTTATTACCGCTTTACCCGGAGTACATACGGCAATCTCACCATTGGAAATAGCCGGATAAACAGAAATTCCGGGAATATCAGTCACCGGAATAATGCTAACTTCACCGAATTTTTCTAACTTCAGAAGTGCACCGTCCGATTTATCAGAATAAATATATGAACCTTCCGTATGGTTATCAAAATTGAAATATTTAGATATTTGCCACATTCCACGCATTTTAAATGTACAATCATCCTGTGTCTCCAACTGTATCCACCCGTCTTTATTATCGGTTACCATACCAATACCACACCTCCAACCGCCTTCACCTTTATTCATATATTTACTACCAACTCGAAGATTATAAAAAGAAGTAAAACCGTCTACTTTAGAAAAAGTGAACACGAAAGTTTCATTGTTGCGATCTAAAGGATTAATACAGAATTCTCCTTCATAATTACTGCCAATATCGTGTTTCCACTGTAAGTACAATCCGGAAGCAATATCCTTTATATAATATTTTTGGTCTGAAAGTAAATTATCACAGGCTTCTCCTATCGGAGTAACAATAGCAGACGCTTCAATTCCCAGCTCGGCAACAGCAGTCCACGCCTTATTATTTATTTCGGATTTAGCTATCAATTTAAAATAACGTGCAGATGGATTAGAAATGATCTTTACATGCTGAGGATCGGGCGTATCGGAAAATAGCCCTGTAGCAGATGGAGATCCCCATACAACCGGACTATTACTAAAATAAATTTCATATTCTTTTATACGGCCGTTAGAACCGTCCTTCCTTCCCTGATAGACGAACTCATCCACTCGGTAAGTCTGTCCCATATCTACCACAATCTCATGAGGATGTGCCGGCTCACTGTTCCCATATTGGGTATGCCAGATCGTAGATTCATCACCGTCAATCGCATTCTCAACTTTTTCACTTCCTCCTTGCTGGCTGGAACAACCAACGATTTTCCACAAGGACTTATCAACAAAAAGATTAATATCCATAGAAGTCAACATACTCTCAAAATATCCAACCCGATTGCAATAAGCTCTGATTGTTCCACCCTGAGCCATATTTACTGGTTCTTTGTACTGTTGGAATTCCGTATCATCTACACTATAATAAATAGTGGCACCTTCGGTTGTTGTTGACAAAACAACATTTCCTTTAGTATCTTTCTCTATTTTTACAGGAGAACAAACCGGACTCGAGATTCTGCCCTGCTCCGAGAGCCGGTCATTACTACTCTTCTCGGTTATAGGAGAAATTATAAAATTGAAAATAGTATTCTCGGCTTTCAATTCATACATTTCTCTCACATCCGGTCCACAACTGGCATTTCCCAGTGCACGATTCCGGGCATCCAGACAAACGACGGTATTCTTTCTGAAACTCATCTGATAAGGATGTTTCACTCGATTGTCACGATTGACATACATATCGCTTGCACGCCAGTGAGCTACTGAAACAGACATCTTCTCCGGAGCGATAAACAAGGCACCCGTACCGGCAGTATCCGTAATACCCATCCAGCGAACCTCCTCCTTATTGCCCATCTCCTGTGGTAAAACATAGCCGGTCCATTGTTCGGCAACAGTACTGTTGTATACACCTTCAAAGCAAGCTTCCTTACGGTCCGCATAACTATCCCATGGACCACGTCCAAACCATGTAAAGTTTTCAAAACCTTCAGGCATCTCCAATACATAACCGATTTTGGGGAGAATGACATTTTTTATAGCCGGGTCGATCACCGAGCTGACGAAAATAGTACCGTCATCCATTACTTTAAAGGAAAACTGGGTCGTAAAAGAATAAGGGAGTGTAGCAGTATACACATTTGTAACGCTCAAATCAACCAAATTTTTGGACACAGACTCTTTCACATCCCATGTGCCGGCCTTCACCTTCAAATTTCTCAAACCCATATTATCCCAATCTGCAGAATGGGTCTTATCATTATCAGTAGGTACGCGAAATACATTCAATTTCAGAGGCTCACAAATGATTGACTTACCATTCAAAACATAACTTTCCAAGGTACCTTCAGTTACGGAAAAGATTGCTTTAAAACAGGAACCCGTCACCGTTATGGCCTTCGCTGTCCGTTCTACGGTCAGATTTCCTTTCTCTGGCACACGGTAAGGAGATTTCCGGGCATTTCTTAATTGAATCTGTTCGGAAGCAACCTCATAGCCCGCTTCTGCCCACCAAGTAGCTGATTTTTGAGTGGCACTGAAACGGATAAAATAGTCGGCATCCTCCCTTATATCCACGGGAAGAGCATCGATAACCACTTCCATCGTTCCACCGGCAGGAATGGCCATATCACCGATTGTTCCCGTTTTAATCACTTTGCCATCTTCCAAGACCGAATAAGCAATATTCAAATAATCGATAAAGCTAAAAGCCAACTTATTTTTCAAGACAAAAGTCTTATTGTCTTCCTTTAATGAGAAGTCAACAGGCTGATAAATCTTCTTCGTATTATATGATTTCGCAGAAATCGAATAATCTGAAAAAACAACCCCGTTTGTGCAGAAATTACCGTCATTCGGTTTGTCACCAAAATCTCCACCATAGGCCCAATAGCTTTCCCCAATTTTACCCGGAACATCCATTTTCAAACCCTGATCTTTCCAGTCCCAGATAAACTCACCTGTCAAGGCCGGATAATGCTCATACAAATCAAACAAATCACGGACATTGCCCATAGAATTTCCCATAGCGTGACTACTTTCACACTGAATATGCGGCCGGGGAGTCTGACCACTCTTATATTGATTCTCCCGCTCTACACCTATATTCTTTATATGGTCATAATCGGCATACATCGTACTGGTTACATCACTCCACTGACTATTACCCTCGTAATGAGTCAAACGAGTATTATCCAAGCTCTTAATCGCCTTTTCCACAGATTCGAAATTTGTACCGTTTCCGGATTCATTGCCATAGGACCACATAAAAATAGAGACATGATTCCGTAACCATTTCACATGGTTCTCGGAACGTTCGACCATCGGTTTCTTAAACTGTTCCACATGGGAAAGACCCATATTACCATGGCACTCCACATTGGCCTCCGCCAATACATAAATTCCATATTTATCGCACAACTCATAAAAATATGGATTATTAGGATAATGGGAAGTGCGGACTGCATTGATATTCAGCCTCTTCATCAGACGAATATCATTTTCCATTTCTTCCCTGGAGACCGTACGACCATTGATCTCGCTATGGTCATGCCGGTTCACACCATGAAATACCATCCGCTGCCCGTTGATCAATAAAGCACCGTCTTTACGGATACCGACTTCGCGGAATCCCACTTTACCGCCACGGATATCGACTGTCTTGGTGCCGTCCTTCAACGTCAAAACCAAATCGTACAAATAAGGAGTCTCGGCATTCCACTTTTTCGGGTTGGTTACATCCATATATAATACATACTTGTGGATTGAAGAAACCGGCTTGATCATCTCCGCCACAATCTGGCCCTTATCCATAATTCTGACGTCCAACTTTCCTTGAGACAATTCAGGACCGCTCAAATCTATTTCAACACGTGCCCTTGCATCCATATATGTATCATCCAAATCCGTTGTGAAAAAATAATCGCGAATCTGAGTCTTAGGTGCTGACCATAGGAAGACATCGCGGTGGATACCTGTGAAACGCCAATAGTCCTGACATTCCAAAAAAGAGCCACTGGTAAAACGATATACTTGTGCAGCAATCACATTTTTCCCTGACTGAAGATAAGGGGTGATATCAAATTCAGAAGGAAGATAAGAGTCTTCCGAATAACCCACATACTGGCCGTTAACCCACAAATAATATCCATGTCCGACACCATTGAAACGAACATAGACAGTCCTCTCACTCCAACCGGAAGGTAAAACAAACTCACGGCGATAGCTACCCACAGGATTCTTCATAAGGTTGTTATAAGTCCAATCAGAAGGACGGTCGGACATCACACTATAAGTTACAGGATCGTAAGTAAAAGGATAACCAGTATTGACATAGAGAGGTTTGTCCCAAGGCTTATTATGACGAATCCCGTACATCTGCCACACAGAAGGAACCTCTATGTCATCCCAACCACTTACATCATAGGAAGGAACGTAAAAATCAATAGGTTTTTGGGAAGGATCCGGAACCCATTTAAACTTCCAGACTCCGTTCAATGACAGGAAATAGGGAGACGCTTCCATTAAATTATTCTCTATGTCCGATTCACTGCCATAAGGAATAGAAAGCGTATGCGCTACTTCCCTGTTTACTTGGGTCACGGTCACATCGTCCCACTCTTTACCTGTTTGAGCCATAAGGGGAAGAGAAAATAAAAGCATTACTCCCATCACCATACCCATAAAATGTTTTTTCATGATATTTGATTTACAACTATGATTAACATAATAGAATGCCGTAATTTTATTTTATAAATTTCCGGGAAATAGTCCGGTTAGAGAGTTGTATCCGTACAATGTACATACCCCCATTCAGATTTGCCATCGGGATATAAGACACACCTGATTGTATTTTCTCATCATGTATTAACATTCCGGTAAGATCACAGACTTGCACTTGTGCGGTTTCGGGCACATCTATATATAATCTATTATTTATTACGCGAATATCTACAAAAGCCTCAATAGCTGTTTCGGATTCAATGCCCACGCTCAAATCTACAAACAATTGCCACTCAGACAACTGCAGCATACCCTCTCCATGATTCTCTGTCACTCGCAAACGAAAATCAGAATAGGACTGTCCTTCTTGGTTGCAAGTGTAGTATTGAGTAATCTGACGATCGCTGAACGACTGGTTCGAACGAGAATCGATAGTCACCCAGTCCACCCCATCATTTGAAGCTTCTAAAACCCAACTTCTCGGATCACGTCCTTCATTATCATTTCCGGAAGTCAAACTATACATATTCACTTTTACAGGCTCTGGTACTTCACAACAAATCCACGCAGACAGAGAAGAGAACGGACCACAATATTTGGAATCCACATCTTTATCAATCAACTTATCAGCTGTCTCTTCTGGGTTTTCACTCTCATATTGAGGCGTTATCGTAGCTACCGAAGTTAAATCGTCAGCAAGAATTCCATTACCATACAATTCAAATTCGGCTATTTTAGCCTCATTACCTTCACCGGAGACAGTCTCAATCGTCAAACGAAAACATTGCCCGGAAACCACACGAGGACAAGAGACATAAACACGTTCATTCCTTTTCGTAAATGCCACTTCCCCTCTGAATGCTCTCTTGAACCGAGCATCTCCTTCATTTTTGTATTCAACTTTAATCATGACGGGATCTTTATCCGGTTCATCAGCAGATACGATTGAAAAACTTTTCAATTTAACTTCTATAGACGATTTATATTCGATCCACGGTGCAACATCACCACCAAACGTATAAAACGTATTCCCATCATTATCCGTCAGTCTTTTCAATGTCTCCGAGTTGATGGCCTCATTCAATGAAGAAGTCAGTTCGCCACCATTTGCAGTAATGTCATTATAAAAGGTCTGAGACACATATCTCCCCGTCAACTGCCATTCAGCTAAACGGGTATCAGATGCCCCATTATTTTCTGTGACATGTAGCTTGAAATAAGTATATTCAGAATCTATTGTAGAAGGAGAGGTGGTGAACGAATATGTATAAGTAGCCCCTCTATAAGGGAACAACTGTCCGGTTCTCTGATCCATTTTGATCCATGTGTTACCATCTTTAGAAGCATATAGAATCCATGACTTAGGGTCACTCTCCGGAGTATCTGCAGTAGTGATACTATAAAATAAAGGAGTATAGGCAGCTTCTGCCTCATATTCGACCCAGAAATCTGAAGTGTTTGTCCGATATGTAGAAATCACATCCTTATCAATCAGTTTCTCAATGCCATCGGAATACTGTGCAGAAATCATACCCCCATCTGTAGTAATACAATTATCAGCTAAAGCCGTACCAAACAGTTGCCATTCTGCCAATTGAAAACGATCACCATTACCTTGCCTATCTGAAACAAATAAACGGAAATACGTATAAGCCTCCACTACAGAAGTATCATATTGTTTTTTCTGATAGCGTGTCTCAAACGTCTGATTATTTTGAGTATCCACATCAATCCACCTTTTCCCATCCTCGGAAGCTTGCAATTTCCAAGATTTGGGGTCTCCTTCTTGTGTTCCTTCTGCTGCTACCAACAGATACCCCTTCAGAACCACCGGATAAGGCGACTGATACTGAATCCAAGCATCTCCGGAAACTGTACCGACAAGTGCAGTAGTTACTTGATTATCAATTACAGCACCAACACCCGGTAACTTGGTACTAACTTCTACTGAGGTGGTAAGCGTACCTCCATTATCAGTAATATCTTGCGAAGTATATCCTTCTTGCTTAAATTGGAAATTATCGAGCTGCAATTTAGCTGCACCCGTTCCTCTGGTATATTTCAAATAAATATTACGCATCCCATCCAAAGGCTTCAACAATTCCAACGCAACAGTCTGCCACTCCTGCTCATTAGGTAAGGTAACCGTACCCAACAATTCGCCATCCGGACTATCCAAATAAACTTCGATTTTACTATTCGGTCTTTGAGGTAAAACCCTAAATTCAAGGCTCTTGGCATAATAAGGTCCGAAATCAACATTATGATATCCCGTATACGCAGCCGCAGCCATATTATCCCCTCCCATTACCGGAGAATCGACACCATCTACCGACAACGTATAAATGCCTTTCAAATAATCAAAATTCTCTGCTTCTATTCCTCTAAAAGCATCTTTGCGAACTGTTTTATCACCTATATATGAGTTGAAAGCAGCAGAAACAGCTGTAGAAGGACCGAATGGATCTTTATTATAATTGGTAAAAGGAACATAGGTCGTATACTCTTCCACAGTCTTTGTCAGCCAAGCTGTACAGGATACTCCGTCAGAGTTTCGGTTGTTATATGCCTGAAAAGCATTTATCGCCATCCATTCTGCACAATCCGGTTGATACAGATCAACCATGAAACGACGTACATAGCGCATAAGAATTCCTTTGAATCCTGGTAAATCACCGACTAATTTTCCCTGATCATCAACAACTCCCTGACAAACTTTTATAACACCAAATTCATTACACATCTGTTCACGGGTATACTTCATTATCATTTGGGCATCCTCTTTATACTGTTCGTCTCCATAATGATTATACAGCATAACGGCAGTCCCTAGAAAAGTACCTTGATTATACGTTGATGCCCAAGTATTATAATTTGAAGGTACTCCTTTCTGCCAAGTAAAACTATCATACACCTGTCCTGTAGAGGGTTTATATAAATATTCACGTTGTGCAGCATATGTTTTCCGTGCCTTTTCATAATAGCTCTCATCTCCTGTAGCTATTGCCAAATAACAAGCAGCAACTCCAGCCGGACCGTTTATGCAAGAGTTGGTTCCATAAGGATTCTCACTTGCATTCCAAATAAGCATATCATGCGGAAGTACGGCTGCCCGTTCGTACATCATATCAAAATTAGATTTTGCCACATCTAAATAACTTTGTTTCCCGGTCATTAAATATCCTCGTACACTGGCTATAACAATCCAGGCAATATCATCATTAAAGTCGTTGGACTCCCAATTATTCCCCTGACGCGCAATAAAATCAGCATGTAGCTTATCGAACATTGTTTTATATTGAATATCTCCTGTAACTTCATAAGCGTCCAAAACCACCTCAAACATCTCGGCATCTCCCCAAAAACCACCTTCACCCAAGCGCCCCTGACTGTCATTATAGTAGTTTTTTTTCCATCCTTCCATCATTGCATCCCGGGTTGCTTCTGTCAAATAATTCGGCTGTGCTTCTACCACTTCAAGTTTCCACATCTGACGTTCAGCCAATGTCCCACTTTTCTTGGTACTCAATCGCACACTTTCTCCATCTGAATCCACATCAGCAACTTCCAAAAAAAGCCCAGACTGAGTTATATAATATAAATCAGCCTGATTTTTAACTGGCACAATCTCCCAAGTAGCAGCCGACTCCCCAGAAATCATTTGACAAATCTGCGCTCCGGAAATAACATTTCCTCTACAAGCAAGGTATTGACCAGTATATGCATTCATCCATTGATAACCTTTCCCTTCTCCGGACACAAGTACCCATCGCTGAGCATTCACATTCGTTTCCGTCCAACTGACTACATCCGAATTATTGGCCAGAGAACCATCTTTTACAGATAAGACTTTTTCTCCCAAAGAAAGCCTATATGTTTGCCCGGAAATTAAATCCGTGGCGAACATATATCCTGTGATCAGAAGAAAAGAAGCTGATAATAGAATCTTCTTCATAACATTAATTATTTTTCATTTGACAGTGAATAGGGATAATCGGCTTTATTGATCCCACGTTTTTTATTAGGTTTATCCCCCATACGAAACTGGATGTCGGCACCATTGAGCAGCGAAGAATGAACCAAGAAATTTTTACTGTAATTTTTACCATTATATTTGACTTCTTGTACAAAACGACTTTTATCACTATTCTCCGGAGCAGAAATTTGAATTTTCTTTCCATTCTCCAAATGGATAACCGCCTTTTTAAACAAAGGTGCACCTAAAACATATTGATCCGATCCCGGACAAACAGAATAGAACCCTAAAGCAGAAAAAACATACCATGCCGATGTCTGACCATTGTCTTCATCACCGCAATATCCATCAGGAGCCGGTGTATACAAACGAGTCAGTACCTCTCTGATCCAATATTGAGTTTTCCACGGCTCGCCAGCATAATTATATAAATAAATCATGTGCTGAATAGGTTGATTACCATGTGCGTATTGTCCCATATCAATCACTTGCATTTCGCGCATCTCATGTACAAGACTTCCACGTGTATCTGAATTAGCACCGAATGTAGGTGGCATAATAAATACGGAATCAAGCATATTCACAAATGCCTTCTCTCCTCCCATCAAATCAATTAGTCCTTGAACATCATGAAATACAGACCATGAATAATGCCAACTATTACCTTCTGTAAAAGCATCCCACCACTTCACCGGCTCAAAATTGGGCTGAAAATGACCATTAGCCTCACGACCACTCATTAAATTAAAAGGTTTATTAAACAAATTCTTGTAATTTAAGCTGCGTTTTTTATATACTTCCAACTCCTCCGAAGGGCGATTCAATTTTTTCCCCATCTGATAAATACACCAGTCATTATAAGCATATTCCAATGTACGGGCAGCACTCTGATTGATATGGTAAGGAACATACCCCAATTCATTGTATTCCTTATACCCTAAACGTCCTGAGGATTTTACCGATGGATGTGAGTGGTTAGCTCCATACAATAAACCTTCATACATTTTTTCCGGTTCTTTCTTTATTATATTTTTCATACAGGCATCTGCTACTACTGATGCAGAATTATTGCCGACCATACAATCCCGATGTCCCGGACTGGCCCATTCGGGGAAAAAACCGCTTTCCAAATAAGAATTTAGAAAACCTTCCTGCATTTGTGCTCCTACAGAAGGATAAACAAGATTGATAAATGGAAGTAAACAACGAAATGTATCCCAAAAACCAGTATCAGTAAACATATACCCAGGAAGAATTTTTCCATTATGCGGACTATAGTGCACTACATTCCCTTTTGCGTCAATTTCATGAAACATGCGAGGAAACAACACTGAACGGTACAAACATGAATAGAATGTACATAAACGATCTTCATTATCTGATTCTATTTCTACTTTACTTAATACCTCATTCCAGCGTTTCTTCCCTTTTGCTTGCAACTGCTCGAATGAAAGGTTTCCTAACTCTTGCAGATTTAATTCGGCTTGATCAAAACTAATAAATGAGGAAGCCACACGTACCTTTACCGTTTCTCCATTTTTTGTGGCAAATCCAATAATCGCACCGGCATGGTTTTCTTTTACCTCTAATTCATTTTTACGAATCTCATTACCTCCCACTACCGCCTTATAAGAAAAAGGCTTGTCAAAAACGATAACAAAATAATTCCTAAAGTTATCAGGAACACCACCGCTATTTCTCGTTGTATATCCGATGATCTTATTCTCTGCCGGTATTACTTTTACATACGATCCATTATCAAACGCATCGATCACAACATATGAGCTTTCACTCTCAGGGAAAGTAAACCGGAACATGGCAGCTCGTTCTGTCGGTACAATTTCGGTCACAACATCATAATCGGACAAATATGCACGGTAGTAATAAGGTTTGGAAATCTCTGATTTATGATTGAACCAGCTTGCCCTTGCATCTTGATCAAAAACAGGCTTCCCAGTAATCGGCATCAAAGAAAATTGTCCATAATCATTAATCCATGGGCTCGGTTGGTGTGTCTGCTTAAATCCACGAATTTTGTCGGACGAATACGTATACGTCCATCCTTCTCCCATCCTTCCTGTTTGAGGAGTCCAAAAATTCATCCCCCAAGGCATAGCAATAGCCGGATAGGTATTTCCATTTGACAATTCAAATTTGGAATCAGTACCTACTAAAGGGTTGACGTACTCCACCGGCTGCTTTCTCAAAGCTGCCGACACTGAATAAAAAATACCCAAAAACAATATAATTACAATATACCTCTTCTTCATTTCTTAACTTAAACTATGTATTTTAAAACAAGAAGAGAATGTGCTGTAAATCCAGCACCATGTGCTATCAAGCCACAAGAAACAAATTGATTTTACAACACACTCTCCAAGTGAAAAACTAAACGATCAATATTTTAGATAAAAGAATCCAACACAATACTTAATTGAAAGAACATTCGATTACATTTCAGTTTCCCATCCGGTATTCTGTACAATCCGAGCATTTCTATTAATCTCCGTTTGAGGAATAGGAAAGAGGCTCATACGTTTTGAATAAACACGTGTTTCCCAAACCTTACGTTTATAGAAAAGTAATGGATCTTTTGCATCGTCTGAGGCCATATCTACAGTAACATCAAATCCGACCATGTCACCTCCTTCACCACCATTATGCCATGACGGATAAATCCAGCCATCACCGGTTGCCATATCGGCTACCCCCCAACGACGTACGTCAAAATAATGATGATTTTCATAGGACAACTCAAGAAGACGTTCACGATAAATCACTTTTTTCACAAATTCCTTATCATATGAATCCAAGGTAATTCGTTCAAACCCACGTTTATCTGTCGGAGTTAAGTCTTCAGCCAACAAACCTTTATATTCCGGGATACCGGCTCTCAAACGAATCTTATTCACATAGTTTATAGCCGTACCTATATCATCCAATTCACAACACGCTTCGGCATAATTCAAATAAATCTCAGAAAGACGGATATAAACATAATAATTCACTCCTGAAACATTTGTCCTTTTTTTACGTACCAATACACCAGACCTTGGATAATCATGTCCATTCTTCGCCTGTCCGGAGTTTCCATTTAAAGAGAAATCCGTATAATAAACCAGCTTATCATCTAAATCCCATCTACGATTCTGGAATGTAAATGCAGCATAAAAACGAGGTTCACGATTATAGAACTGCTTCATGATTTTATGTTTTGAATCCGGTCTGAAATAAACAACCTTAGAAAACGGATTCTGATGAACTGTCTGACTCGTCATTTTAGCAGCAGCACCCGCTGCCGTTAAATCATCATCTGTGTAAGTAAAATACTCAGGATCTTTTTCTATACTGAGCCCGTTTTCCGTAAAAAACAAATCTATCATCTGCAAAGGTGCAGCCAAAGCTCCACCGCCAGATTGAGCATTCGTTATTCCACTGTGCTTAGGGGTCATTGTATAATAAATGTTCCACTCGCCTCCTGTCCTAAAAAAAATCATTTCCGTATTCTCCGTCCGCCCCAATGAAGCTTGAGTTACAGATGTATATGGACATGAAGAAGCTACGTCTGACGTCGCCGCCCCTTTTTTGTCCAAATACAATAATTGAAAACCTGGATTGTTTTTCATAAAATTCTCAGCAGCGGTCTTAGCTTTTTCCCATTTTTCTCTACTATAAGTTTGTGGAAAAAGATGCTTTCCATCAACATTTGTCAAATTCTTATAGTAAGAATCGCCATTAAACAATGGACTGGCGGCATACAATAAAAGCTCCGAACGGATTGCTTCTACCGCTTCTTTGGTAATATTACCAGCAAATTGCGGATTCATAGCCCCATCTTCCCCAAAGTGGGACTTTAACCTACCTTCAGATAGAATTGCGTCGAACTCACCTACCATATAATCTACACATTCATCTACCGAACTACGTTCACGCATCATCGCCTCCACATCTCCTTCAACATCAAATACTTCATCTCCAATAATGACAAACGGACCATATAGCTTAAACAAATTATAGTAATAAATGCTACGTAAAGCACGTGCCTCAGCTTTAGACCACAAGCGTTCGTATTCTTCCATTGCCGTACAACGATCAATATTGGCCATATAAATATTTGCTTTTTGAATACCTTTATAATAAGATTTCCACATATTCTCCACATAGCCGGTAGAAGGGTATAAAGTACCTAAATTAATATGATTAGAATTACATTGATCCCATGGTAACTTTGCTTCCAAGCAAGCAGGTGTCCAAATTCCTTTTGTTTCGTCATCACCGCCCGTATAATTCTGACTAGTTTCATCCGGCAAATAAGAGTATGTGTTGGAAAGCCACTGTAATGCCAGTCCTCGATTCGAAAAAACAGCATCCAAAGAAACCACATTGGAAGGAACACTGTCAAAATAGCTTTCACAAGATGTGCATACCATCATTGACAGCGCAGCCATAAATATACTTTTTACAATTTTCTTCATAATCTAAATAAAAAAATAATTAAAATATACATTTCTCTTAAAGGTTAATAGCTACACCTATCGTATACGAAGAAACATTAGGATAAGAAATACCATTATTCGTATTCAACTCAGGATCCCACAACTTAAATTTACTGAAAGTAAGAACATTAGATCCCATTATATAGAACCGACCACCACTTAAGAAACTTTTCTTTGTCCACGCTTTAGGAAAATAATAAGAAACGGTAAATTGTTTTAAGCGTAAGAAACTCATATCTTTCTGCCACCATGTACTTGTCTGAAAGTTATTTATATTTGAAGGATCAGCAGAAGACCATGCCAATCGTGGATAAAATACATTGTCATTAGAAGGATCGTCTTTACTCCAACGATCGGTGATATTAGCATACAAGGTTCCACCTCCGGTAGAACTGGTAAATGGACGTATACCAGACCCTTCCATTACCCGATCAGCTCCGGCAGTTCCCTGAAATAAAATACCAACACCAATATTTTTATAACGAAAATCACCACCAAATCCATAATAATATTTAGGAACATCTCCACGGCCAATTTTGCACATATCATATTCATCAATATGACCGTCACCATTCAAGTCCTTATACTTAATGTCACCTGGTTTAACCAATTGGCCCGGATAAGTTTCTCCAAATTGGGTGATGTTTCTTTCCTTAATTTCTTCCTCGCTTTCATACAATCCTTCAGCTATATATCCAAATCTCGCAAGTACATTAGTACCTCTTTTCTCCAACCATGGATAAGCTGGAGCAGGCTCTGCATTTTCAATAATTTCATCTTCATTCATTGTAAAGTTTCCACGAAGAGAAACCGTCCAGTCTTTACCAAATTGATGATTATATTCAAATGAAGCTTCAAATCCTTTATTCTCCACTATACCAACATTACCGGAAGCACTTACGGCAAAACCGGCATAGAGCGGCAAATTATTACGCGATACAAAAATCTTATCACGGTGCTCTTTAAACAGATCAAAAACAAAAGCTAAGTCATTATTCAAGAAGTTGATTTCAATACCTAAATCCTGTTTCAAAATAGTACACCAACGAGCTTGGTAACCATATTTATTAATGCCAATACCACCTTGTGCCCAAGAATTACTATATCCATTTTTACTTGTTATTTCAGTTTCAAAACCAAAACGGGTATCGCCTAAACTATCACTACCGACCAATCCATGTGAATAACGAAATTTCAAGAAAGAAATATACGGAGCAACAGATGCCCAGAATTTCTCATTTGAAGGTACCCAACCAACAGCCATAGCAGGGAAAACTCCAAAACGATGTCCAGGAGAGAAGTTTTCAGAACCGGTATATCCAACGTTACCCTCTATAAAATAGCGATCATTATATGAATAAGTGACACGGGAAGAAAGACTCATTTGTTTATAAGGTAATGAATTTATCAAATTATCTCCATTTGCATCGCGATAGTCCCGCATATTAAATAACAAAAGTCCGCTTACATTATGTACACCGCCAAATAATCTCTTATAATTTAAAGCGGCCTCTGCATAAAATGTACGATAAACTTGTTTGTCTCTTTCAAAATTAACAGTTGAATTACCTTTATACTCTTCTTGCAAAATTAAATTACCTGCTTCATCAAAGAGATTACCGTCATCTACCCAAACATCACCATTTTTTCTTCCAGCTGGCTTCCAGGTACTGTCATCAACCTTATAATTTAATTGCTGATTCGCCCGAACGTCGAATGCAATCAGTGCGTGAGCCGTAAAACCCTTACTCCAATCCCAGAAATCAAGATCCTGTGTTACTTTCAGATTAGAATTAATCTGTGTCTTATATTCTGTTTTGTAACCTCTGCGGGTTAATGTCACATAGGGACTATCAAATTCACGTTGATACTGACTAAAACCTGGATTACTCCCATCTGGATACTCTACCGGATAAATTACCGGATTAATCATCATCGCTTTCGAGAAAATATCATTTAAATCAACGGCAGGATAATTCCCACTTGAAAACCAACCATTCACGCCAACATCCATTGTTGTTTTTTTAGTAGCTTTTAAATTGATATTAGTTAAAAAGTTGTAACGGTTATAAGAAATTTCTGTACTGTATGGCTGTTTAGGATCCGTTTTTGTCAAACCGGATTCATCATAATAAGAAAGTGAAATATAATAAGAAGCATTAGGAGCTCCACCACGAACATTCAAGTTTGCACGACGATTACGTCCGAAATTCTTATAAAGTTCTTTCATCCAATCGACATTCGGATAAAGATATTTATTAACAGTACGATCATTGCTTGTATTAGGAATCAAACCATTTGCCATTTTAGTATTTTCAATATACTGTTGTGAATAATAAGGAGCACCATATGTATTATTATAGGCTTCATTTACTGCATCCATATATTCATAACCGTCTACCAAATCCGGAATGCGTGTCAAACGAGTAAAACCTTCATAATAATCAACTGAAAATTTAGGCTCACTTACTATTCCTGGTTTAGTCGTAATAAGAATAACACCATTACCACCACGTACTCCATAAACAGCTGTAGAAGCCGCATCTTTCAAAACTGTAACCGATTCAATATCTTCCGGATCCAACTGTTTGAAATCACGTTCAATGCCATCCACTAATATCAATGGCCCTTTATTTGTATTCGTCATGGAAGAGATACCACGAATCCAAATATCGGAATCATCCTGACCAGGAACACCCGTACGTTGTACAGCAACCAAACCAGAAATACGACCGGCTAAAATAGAACTCATATTTGCTACTGGTGCCTTAATATGTTCCATTTTTAAAGTCGATTGAGCACCTACAACTGAGACTTTACGCATGGTACCGTAGCCAACAACTTGCACCTCGTCCAACGTTGTTACATCATCTTGCAAAGTAATATCGAGTACCGTTCCATTTACTTTTTTTTCCTGAGTTTGATAACCAATATAACTGACCACCAATATCGGATCTTTTGTTGTTAGTGTAAGATTATATGTACCATTCATATCTGTGATAGTTCCATTAGAGGTACCCTTTTCCTGAATGGTTACGCCAATCATTAGTTCACCTGTTGTATCCGTCACACGCCCGGTTACTTTTACAGGATTTGCCGCCTGCACCATCAGTGAGACAGTTAATAAGAAAAGGCACATAATTCCTCTTCCTAATGCAATAAATCCATTTGAATTCATAAGTTTTTTACTAAATCTATTTGAAGTTTATTTTTCCTAAATGAGATCAATTTATCTTATTATTGAAAACTGAGAAGTACTAACAATCTATACAAAAGAGGAGTATCATGTTTTTCAACTTTAGTCAACAAAGTTTTTTTAAAATGCGAAAGTTTATGGCGGCAGTATTCTTCTGCCGCCATACTTCTTGCAATATAAAAATTACCAGTTCATTATTTAACAACAACTTTTACAGTTGTAGTCATTTCGTCTTCCACAATACGAACAATATAGAATCCTTTTCCCATGATTGGGAGTTCTATATTTTCTCCTGAAGTAATAACATTGGAAACTAATTGTCCGTTAATATTATATAGAGCTATCTTAGCAGTATTTTTCATACCAGAAACAAAAATAGCATTATCTGAAGTATACACAATATATGTATTCTCATTCTGATCGACAACTTGTTCAATACCAACGGGGGGAGCAGGAATATATGCTACATTCTTTAATGTAGGATAACTTACTTCTTCGTCAATCGTCCAGATATTTTCAAAATCGAATTTTGCATCATTATAAGGAATTTGTGTCAAGAATTCATTATCCTCCACAGGAGTAGCGTAATGCTCTATCGGACTTTCTACCACACCATCTTCTTTAGTAACATAACCTTGACTTTCCCAATCGTTCTCAGATATTTTACCATCCATCAAGAATCTTTCAGCATCAAAATTAAATACATTTCCTGTAAAGTTTATTATACCACGCGGGTTATTCTTCTGATCGCCTCCATTGGCGCCAATAAATGAGCCTGATGCAACACTTCCCTGCAGATTACCAATTGAAACACAATCTTCAATTGTAACTGTACAATCGGCGTCAACCAAACCGACAAATCCACCAACCCAGCCATAACTGTGAGAAGGATTCAATTTCACACTACCGGCAAAATAACAATTTTTCATTGTTACATTACCTGCAGCAACACCAAAGAAACCTCCGGCTTGGCTATAAGCAAAAACTTCTGCATTTACAAATGAATTAGTAATAGTAACATTACTACAATTACCACCAACAAACCCACCGACATGGTCACGCCCCACAACTTTACCAGTCAAATAACACTGATCAAAAGTTGTTTCTTTAGCAGAACCGGCAAAACCACCTAAATCCGTACTCTTATTACCATTGGCTTGAGAACCACTGAAAGAGAAATTAGAAATCCCCAAATTCTTTATTTTAGCCCCCTTAGTTGCATTAAAGAATCCTTTAGTATTATCATCATTGGTAATAACCACCGGATTTTTAATAGTATGTCCATTACCGTCAAAGCTACCGGTGAAAGGCGATTCTAAAGAACCGAAACCTTCGAATTCAACTCCTGTCATATCAATATCATTCATCAAACAAAAACTTGCGAACAACTTATTGTTGACATCAAGTAAATCTGCAACATTGTTAATAGGAAAAACATGAGATTGCCCAACCATATTAATATCAAAAGCAGTAGTTTCAAACGGTTTCAAACCCGTAATTTCAACCTCTGGAGCTATAGATATAGTAGCTACCGTTTCACCGTCAACCTCTTTCGCACCACTAAAATCTACGATAGTACCGTCAATATAAATATATTCCTCACCTTTTGTAATTTTAAAAATCAACTTCTGCCCACACGTAGATTTAATTCTCTCTAAATTCAAACTTTCAGAAGAACTCCCGTCAGCCAATTGAATTAAAAATGCCGGCTCAGGTATACCATAAATAACAGGAGTCAAAACTTTGGACTGTTGACATTTCAATATCGGATACATATTACCTTCACCACCTTCAATAAAGGTCCATATATTATCAAAGTCCCAGCCTAACGTCTCCTTGTACCATTCAGAAGAAAGTACTTCGTCAGATTCTAATTTTTCACCATTATTACTAGCGTTATCATAAACATCGGAAGGAGCAGAAGATGACAAATCCGTTCCTTTATAAGAAGCATAGTGATCAACATAATTATTGGTTAATGTAGCAGTTGATGTACGACCGTTCTCACCAATACAATATGTAGCTTCACTACAATAAATACCACTGGCAAGACAAACATTATTCTCTACAAATACTTTACCATCCGCATCAACCAAAGAGAAAATACCACCGGCACGTCCTTTCGTTGCCCGAATATTTCCTGAGAAATAACATCTTTCTACCGTACCGTAATTCACAACTCCTACAACGCCACCAGCCTGATATTCTCTCGAATAAACTTTAGCCATAGAGTAACAGTCACTTACCGTAGTTCCGGTTATTACTTTTTCAGCAGAACCTTCTTCTTCTACTTCCATTTTCTCTACCTTACCTACAATTGAACCAATATGGTCACGACCTGCAATATAGGAAGCCTGATCTACAAAACATTCTGAGATATTACAGCCATTTGCATAACCAACAATAGCACCTACATCTTCATTACCATTAAGATAAGCACCTGCAATACCTACTCTTTTTATAGTAGCTCCCGTTGCCTCACCAAACAGACCTACACGCCCCTGTTCTTCGTTTATATAACGTAAATTATGGATTGTATATCCCTGGCCATCTAATGTACCGGTAAAAACATCCATCAATTCCCAATCTTTTGTCAAATAAATATCAGCACCTAACTTAAAATCACCTGCCAAATCATACTTAACACATCTCAAGTCTTCCTCATCCATAATGGTGTAAGCAACACCTTTCACCTCTAACTCATAAGTTTTTGTGCAACCTTTTACATAATTATCACCCTGGTCTACAAAAGTCAAAGTAGTTTTACCATCTTTCAAGAAAGAAACTTTACCCTTACTATCGATTGTGGCAATTTCGGGATTAGAGCTGGTATAAGTAATAGTTCTACCAGAAGCTGGTATGGCTTCTGCATTAAAAGTTTTACCAGGCAAACATCTCTCCGGGAAAGAAGGTATGTAGATATAATTCTCTAATGGAACCTGAACATTAGATAATGATGGATATGTATTTTCTACCATTGTCCATATACCAGCATCAAAGTTAACGTCACCAAGCCAAAATTGTGCAGTTTTCAATTCATCCAAATCAAGATATCCTCCATCATAAGAATCATTTGCATTGTTAGAACGTGCTATTTCTACATTATTTTCATACAATTTCAAACCGCTCCATGAATAACTATTACTGATTGTACTAACAGCATTACTGTCTTCCGCGGGATTATCCGCACCTAAAATAGCATTTGCACCACCAGCATCTCCACTACCAGCCTTTATATAAGAAGATAATGTTACACAATTAGTAATAGTCAAACTATTACCGTCATTAAGAGCTACAATACCTCCAGAACGTCCTTCGGGACACACAGCAACACCACTAAAATAACAACGATCGACTACTGAATTTATACTTGCACCGATAATACCACCCGCTTGATAACTGGAACTAACCACAGCTGCATTGGAATAACAATTCGAAACCTGTGTCATAATATTATCGTCATCATCAACCTTTTTAGTCCCCCCAATAATACCACCAGTGTGATCCCAACCATAAACAAGCCCAGATGTATAGCATTCACTCACTTTAGCACCATATGAATTACCAATAACAGCACCTACATCTTGATGCCCAAAAATTTCCACACCTACTAAACGCAAATTTTTCACTGTTACCTTTGTAGAAGATACATCCTCTATTTTAGCAGTACCAATAAAACCAACTGAATTTTGTTCCGGACGATTGATCTTTAATCCATAAATTGTAAACCCCTTACCATCAATCGTACCCGTAAATGGAGAATCGTTTGTTCCAATAGGTTCCCATTCTTTTGATAAAGTAATATTGTTCTCAAGAACATAATCACCATTCAAATTCTCAGCAATAGCCTTTAAACCATTTTCATCTGTAATCTTAATTTGGCCCCAAACACCAATAGAAGAAAAACAAGCCAGAGCAAACATTGCTGTCTTTGCACATAGTAACTTTGTTTTCATAATAATTAAATTTTAAAATAACGATTAATATTTTATTGCAAAGTTATCGAAGTGCAAACAAATAAACAATATACGAAAAAACTATTAATAAACAAGTGTACATTTATGTCCCTTTTTAGTTCATTCACGTCCCCAGTACTTCTGTTACATTCTTCACACCATGTACCCAATCATCTATATTATATAAAACTTTAGTAACTTCTGAAAGAAATAGATAAGGAGATGGTTATTTCTACATCGAAAGCAACAACAATATCCAAAAGCCATCAGTATATAGATAGAAAATAAAAAAATAAAGGGACACAAAAGGCAATGGGATATATCTGAACAAATAGCTTCTTACCAATCTTGTTACAAGCATTGTTTTGTATTCAAACAATTTAGAATACGATAGTAAGCTACATTTATACCATACAAAGAACAACACTTTTCCATACATATTAAGTATATTATCACTGCACAAAAACTATAAGTGTACTGAATAAGTTGACACTTTATAAATCAAAAAAAGTATGTTAATTAAAAGAAAACCTCACAGAAAGTTTACAGAATTGGAAAGTAAGTCTTATATTCGCGAGTATCTTTCCAGCTCCGACCGTCGCAAAACATTTGAACGATGTAATGGATTAAGTTTAGGTACATTGTCCCGCTGGATGAAAATGTACGAGATAGAAGACCCTAAGATGCAAAAATCCATCATTGATCCACAGCTGATAGACGAAGACTCAGCCGCCCTTATCGCTCAGCTTCCTGCGGAAAATGAAGCGTTACACAAGTCTAACCGTCAACTTCAACGGGATTTGGATACGACAAAGATGCTTCATAAAGCCTGCGAGGTGCTTATTGATCTGACAGAGTAGACCTATCATATACCCGTGCGAAAAAACTCAGATGCCAAGTAATCGACACCTTGTCACAGAGGGGCTCAGTCAACCGTAAATACGGTGATCTGAACAGACTCTGTGGTTACTTCGGCATAACCAGACAAGGTTACTATAAACATGTGGACAGACAGTGTGAAGCTAATGTTTTGAAAACAAGCATTGTTCTGTATTGCAAAGAATTAAGAACTTTAATGCCCCAAGCGGGTATGTGTGAGCTATATGCATGCTGTGTCGTTACTTTAAGGAAAAAATGGTGATAGGACGTGACCAGTGCTATGAGATATTCCGCTCTAATGGTCTGGTCCAACGGAAGAGACGCGTGCGTCCCAAAACGACGAACTCCAATCATAATTATTATGGGAATTATATATATCCTAATTTGCTAAACACGACACCTAAGTTTGTTGCAAGCACAAGCGGAAGTATAATAGTAGGTTATTCGTTCTGTCCTTCATTGACAATGGAAGGCCCGATGAAAGCTTTGGAGTCAGCTTTTCTATTTTACAGAGAGAACGGAATAAATATCAGTGGGTTGATTATATCATTCAGACCTGAAGTTCAATACTGTTCAAACCAATATGTTGATACGTTAAAAGCACAACATATAAACATAAGCATGACACAGTGTGGTGATCCTCTGCATAATGCATTGACCGAACGGGTGAATAATACTATTAAGAACGGATGGCTCTTTGACTGCGGGAAGGAGATTTTAATCAGGTGGAAGAACGCATTAAACAGGCTGTGCACACATATAATAATATCCGGCCACACCAAGCTTTGAAAATGCGCACGCCAATGGAAATTATAAAGGAGGAGAAGGTATGAAAGCACCCCGACTCAGGTTGTGCTCATCGGGACGGGTGGTCCCGCCCTTTGCCGTACGGCCCCGACCGAGGATATTTCTTGACAAATGAGAATATAACAAAAATCAGTTCTATAACATTGGAATAAATAGAATAATTAGTACTATATTTGGATATCCTCCAAATAGGACAACTACAATAGGACTAACAAACAGAAGTGTAAACTTATTCGGTTCTTCTTTAATTTAGTTGAAGAAGAACCACTAAATCCAGTACATATCACACCCGGATGTTTTATCAAATAGAAATGGAAAAACTCTACCTAAATATTCGACATACAACTGCATATACTAATAAATTTAATTTCTACTCAATTATTGAAGAAAATTAGCCAAAATCTCAACACTGTCAACATTAGATATAATGAAAAATTATTCTTCACTTTCTGCCTTCATCCCTTTATATTGTTTCGGAGAAAGTTGATATTTTTTAAAGAATTCGTTATAAAAGTAAGATTTGTTAGTAATACCTATCTTATAAATAATCTCTTTCACTGATAAATTTGTAGTAATAAGTAACTTCGCAGCATAAGAAAGTTTATAATCTTTAACCAGCTCTGTAGGGGAAATTTCTATGATCTTTTTCATTTGACGATATAAATTCCGAGTCGAAGTCTTCATCTGATTTGCAATTAATTCCGGACCAAGTTCCGAATTAGATATATTCTCCTTTATAATATCTAATACATCTTCAATAAACTTCTTATCTTTTTGATGTAAAAGTTTTCCATGTATATATTCAAAAGAACTATCTACAGAATCATAATAATTTTTCATTTCCACTTTATTGGTCAGAAAACGACATACTACAGAAATCAAGACATCGGATGAGAAAGGTTTAGTTATATAGGCATCAACACCCAACTCATATCCTTTTACCTGATCCAAATTATCTGTTTTAGCAGAAAGAGCAATTATTGGAAGACGTTTACAGTATTTATCTTCACGCAACATCCGGATAAAAGAGAATCCGTCAATTTCAGGCATCATTATATCTGTAATTACAAGAGATGGAGTTTGCTTCTTCAAAAGCCCCAAAGCCTCTTTTACACTAAAGGCTTTCAATGTTTGACAATATGGAGACAATAAATCTGCTACTAATTCTACAATATCTTTATTATCATCAACAATTAAAACATGTGGAACCGAAGCTTCCACAACACTATTAATATCTATTTTTGATACTTTCTCCGTATTATCCTCCTCAACCAAATTAACTGATACCTTCACAATCGGCTGTTCATTGGTATTCGGTATCTCATTTTGAACCTGGTTAGGCAAAGTAATAACAAACTCTGTATACTCGTTGACCACACTATTTACCGTTATCTCTCCTTTCAGCATTTTCACAATACTGTAACAAATATATAATCCCAGCCCATTTCTGGCTGTCATTTGATTATTAGCATTTACATCGGTCTCCTCCAAAATACAATTCCGATCAAAAATAGAAGACAGTTTGCTGGGTTCTATGCCTTTTCCTGAATTGCGAACCACAATTTTCAGAATATTATTTTCAACAGTGACCGTTAATTTAACATACCCACCAACCGGAGTGTATTTCAATGCATTAGACAGTAAATTAGAAATTATCTTTCTAAATCCTTTACTATCTGTGTTCCAATATAAATTATCGGGTACAGAAGTAATAAATTCAATACTATTTTGACCAGCCAATACAGAAAAAGAAGTTAATAATTTATCAAAAATCTCAGATAAACAAATATTCTTTAAGACACTAAGATTAATATCAGCCTCTTCAATTTTTCTTACATCCAATATTTCTTGTATCAACTCATTCAAACTAAGTACATTATTATGCAGAACACTCAGATATTTTCGCGTATTCTGATTTATTTCTCCTTTTCGTATTTGATCCACCGCCCCATTTATCAACGTTAAAGGAGTATACAATTCATGAGTTACATTGGCAAAAAAATTCAATTTTGACTCATACATTTTTTCCTTTTGTTCCTCTTTGATTCTTCGCGCCAGTGCCTGTTGTTTTTGTACAAATTTTCTTCGTACATATAGAATGACTAAAACAAGAGATACAACAAACAAAAAACTGTAAATCAAATAAGCCAATGGAGAAAGATACCAAGGCGGTAATACGGTAACCCGAAGAGAATACACCTTATCATCAGCAGAAACAACATCATTTCTATATTTAACTTTCAAAGTGTAATCACCCGGAGGGAGATTAGTAAAGCGAATCTTATTCTCCTTTTTCAATGAAACCCACTGATTATCATAATTATCAAGTAAATAGAAATAATCATAATTATCACCATTTATATAATCCAAAATTGCAAATGTCAGTTGAAACGTATTTTGATCAGATCTCAACTTTAATACCTTATCTGTATTTTCATTATATTCATATAATGTCTGCTTATCTCCAGAACAATCTAACTCTGTAAATAATAAATCTGGTTCATAGGTAGTAATTGTTTGTTCAATCTCCGGCTCGATCCATACAAGTCCGTTTACACCACCAAAAAACAGGCGTCCAGTTAATGGACATTTCCAATAAGCATCATCCGAAAATTCAGAAACACCAATGTGTAATGACCTCACATTAAAAAATGCACCATTCTGAGGATTATATTTGACCAATCCTTTACTAGTACTGAGCCAAATAATACCAAAATTATCTTCCAGAATTCCATGAATCATATCATTCAAGATACCATCCTCACGAGTAAACTGCTTTATTTTATCTTTCGTTTTATCTTCACCTCCCAAAACTTGTATCAATCCAGAACTGGTACCCACGTACAACGTAGAATCTTCGTCAATGTACAAACTAATAACATCTCCAATTGCCATATTCATCAAAATAGAAGAACTCGTGGAATCGTTAATATTAAAACGGTTCACTCCATATCCCCCCCTACTTCCTAAGAATAAAATAGAGTCTCCATTATAAATCATTGAATAAAATTCATCATTAACCCAAACATTATCTCTCAGAAAAGGATAACATTCTTTTCTTTTAATTTCATAAGGATGTTTACTTTTATCAATAGTAACTTTATAAAGCCCTCTGGAAGACAACCATAACGTAGAATCGTTCACTTCACAGAAACTATGAACATTTGCAACAGCCGGAACCAGATTTGAATGATCCTTCACTGGATACATTTTTTTTTCTTTATAAGAATAATAAGAGAGATTTCCATCAGTACCGATCCACAAATCATTTTTATTGAAACGACTTCTTACGAAAGAATATACTGGATTTTCGTGCATATCGACAAAGTGCTGTATATTCTCAACAGGAATTTTGCTGTTCTTAAATAAAGCATAATCTTTAATTCGAATAATTCCATCTCCTTTGGTTCCAATCCAAAGTGTATTCTCTTCATCCGTATAGAAGGCACGGACCGGGCGTTTTGCAACAAACGGCAAATTACTCAACAATATATTACCAAAATTATTCTTTTCACTACAATATAATTCCACTCCCAAACCATCGGTACCAACCCACATCGCCTCTTGAAAACGATCTTTCATCAATCCGAAAATACCCACTGTCATATTTATTAATTCCGGCTTCTTGTCATGAGTAGACGCATCAAACTTTAACAACCCACTATGCATAAAAGCAAGATAGACTTCATTCTGAAAAAGCCGTAGAGACGAAACTAATCCATATTGACTAACCATATCAGATATGTTCCGCAGCAAAATTTTCATTTGCTTAAAGCTGTCATAGACAAACAAGTTATGGTATTTATCAATAAAATAGACCTGTTCATCCTCATAAAAGACCTGTATTATTTCTTCATTATGAAAATTTACCTCCGATATAGACAAGGCATAAGGGATATCTTTTCTCGTAACTTTACAGGTCAATGTAAGATATTGCAAACGGGCATCTTTCAATATAAGACAGATTCTACCCGATTTATCAGCAAACATTGACCTTATTTCACTCAACCGAATCCCCTCGGCAGGTATCTCCCACATTTTCTTTATTGATGAATCATAAAATAAGATATAATTATCTTTATTAATCATCCAACTATTCCCTTTTTTATCAACTGCAATCAGATCTACCCGTTTATATTGCACATAAGTTTCAACAGCCTGTCGTTCTTTCAAAGAAAATTTATTAAGTCCGCGTTGAGTCGATATCCACAAATAACCATCATCAGCACTTTGTATATTATGGATGGTATTACCAGAAAGGGAATTCGGATTATTAATTTCATAACGGAATGTAGTTACCTTCTTGCCATCATACAAATTTAGTCCGTCATAAGTACCAAACCACATGAAGCCATACAAATCCTGATGAATACACAAAATAGCATTATTAGACAGCTGACCATTAAGACTTGCCAAGTCGAGCAATGAAAAAGATGCAAATGCCTGTTTTACAACAAAAAGACTCAACAATAGAATAGTAATCAATACTTTTCTCATAACATTATACTATAACTTCAACTTTCTATTTTATTCATTGCAATCTATATGACAATATTTCACTTTATTCAGCTACGAATTTACTAATAATCATCTTCTTTGTATCTGTAAATATCATTTTTCCATCTTTCATCGCAGAAATTGTATAGAGATAAATTCCTTCGTTAATATCGTGACTATCCCAGATGAATTCCTGTAACCCAGATTTGGAAACCGGATAAACACGGTTATCAATAACTTTCCCAATGCAATCATACACATTCAATACAAGCTCGGATATTCCTTCTGGCACTACACATTGTATCGCAGTCTGTCTAAAAAAAGGATTCGGATAGTTACCTTCAATATGGAAATTATTATTCAAAGAAACTGTATGTTCAATGCCCACTGTACCCACTTCACGACCATACACAGCAAACTCAAGAATACGTATAGTAGACCCTTTCTGTTCACCCTTATCGATCTGTAAGCGAATACGATCGGCTTTAAAAGGAGTTACTGATCGGTGAACCTTATTTATCGTATTTCCTTCCACTCCATCTATATCTATCCAATTGCCATTTTCGTATTTTTGTAAACGGAATGCCGAGGTTATATAATCAGTACTCTCAATTCCTGCATTCATAACAAACCAATGACAGATTTCCACCGTTTTAGCAAAAGAAAATTCCAGCCAAGGAGTAGAATTGTCAGTAACACACCATTTCGTATCTAAATCGTCATCAACAGCCTTATCCGCCCCCTCATTACTACCATTTTGATGAGAAGCTTGAACTGTCTGCGGAACCAATTTCTCACCACATCTGTCTTCTGACAAATCAGTAAACACCGGCAAAGAAGTCACCTCAGATACCGGAATTACATCATCATTCACATTATCAGAAAGAGTAATTGCAAAAATATATAAATCTGTATTAGTTGCTATCATCAAGTCTGTAGCATCATAATTTATCGGAATCGCATACTTGTACATATGCATGAATCCATAAAGATCATTTTTCCCATTTTTAGTATGCCGATGAGTAGCTGTAAAAGCCACATTTTCCTTACAAAATCCTCCTTCCTCGTTATATTCGGTTTCCCATGCTCCAATTGTTTCAGCCCAATATGGAACATGAAATGAATAAGACTTCCCTCCTACGGTAAATTTAGCAATAGTTCCTTCTTTCTTACTACTCGCAGCCAACACATACATTTTCTTTGCATTTTGCATAGCCGGCAAAGCAATTGAGATTTTACTATCTCTACATAAAAAAGCATTTCTTTGTTTAGCTTCACGATTTCCAATCTTAAACTCAACACCCCCCGAAAACAAATTGTCAGAAAGCAATTCTGCAGGATAAGCATAATCAATACCAGTCGACATATCATTTCTACTATTATCATAGCTCATTACATCACGATTATAACTCAAATCCACAATACAGGATGAGGGAGGAGTTACTCCAGTTTCTTGTAAAGCCAATTTTAAAGCGAAAGTTTTCGGTTGGAATTTTCCAATATTAAAAGCCAATTTATTATTAGAAAAAGAAGCATTCCCGACTTCTTCTTCAATACCATTAACCTCACGTGCCGACAAAATTGTACTAGGAAACGTAAGTTCTACATTATCTTGATTATTTCCTGTCAATTCATATACACGTACTATGATCTCATCCGATTCTTCTGCTTTCTTTAGTGCTTTTATAGCTACTTTATCGGTATTTAACGAGACAAATCCAAAACTCTTCCCCAAGAGACCTGCATATTTAGGTACTTGGAAAGCTAATATAGGCTGATTAAGACGGGAAGCCTCCCATTGTGTACGTTCATCCCATTTGCCTTCATGACTATAAAAAGAATATGTAAACTTATTTAATCCCAAATCCTGATCTTTTTGATACGAATAATTTCCCGCTACAGCAGGTGTATGAATCAAAGTCAAACGCAATGTATTATCATTTGGTTTATCCCATCCATATTTACAATCATTTAAGATAGAAACTCCATATTCGCCATCAACAGCGGTTAAATCGGCCCATTGATGTCCAGCTACTTCATATAAGTTTTCTTTATTATTTCCACGCTCAATAGCCCCTATAGACAAATCGTAAGTTGCTTTTGAATTTGCACTTTGCAATGGAAAAGCTACCTTTAACAACTTCCCCCTACTTTTCCAATTCACTTCATTAACAAAGTCAATCCGATCACTCACTTCACTATCTGTCAAACGTATATATTGTACAAATTCAGATCCAGCTTTCGTTCGACAGATCTTTAAACTAACTCTCAACGGACCATTCTCTACTATCTCAATTTTCACATTTTCATCCACATAGGAAGGCGTATTATTTAAAGTTTCATAAACTATTTCCCATGCAGGAAAGCTATCCGACCGATCATCAAACAAAAGCATCTGTATAGGCATTCTCAACAAAAGTTTGTCCAGCTTTTTATCTTTAATCTGCCGAACATCTCCTGTCCTTGCATTAAGAGTTACAAGATAACGATCATTTTCAAGAGTAGTTTCAGTAATTTTCAATGAAGAAGATAATTCAGAGGTCTCGTTCAAGCGTATCTCATAAGTGGCATATCCCAATGAGGCTACAGTAGCCTTAAATATAAAAGAAAGTTTGCCCGTAGTACTATCATATCCCGTTATTTGAGACAAAACTTCTTCACCCGCCCCATCTAATATACGTATTTCGGAAGGCTCAGAAGCTACAGTAATCGATGCTTCAACCACATCGGTCCGTTGCACAGAAAGAGGATTGTAAACTACCAAAGGAACGCCTTGTACTTGTGTATCCATCTGACGCACTAATGCCCCAATGGTACCAGTAAGCGTGTTGGCTAAAGTCTGATTCACTAGCACTTCGTCATTGTAAGAAATTGTATAAGCACTCGGGATAGAAGTTCCGGTCAAGTCATCATGGAACTGATGCCACAACAAACGTATCCAGGATTCAGTCAGAATATCCGACGGATATTCTGCGCCTCCCACCCATGCAGCAGCAACCGATGCTTTTTCAGTAGCATCAGCCAACAGTTCGTTTTTACGATTCCAGTATTTCATAATGGTCTGAGAAGTATAACATCCAGTACCATGCGTTTTCATTGGTAATTCATTGTCCCAAACCACATACTTTTCATTACGGTTTTCATCTAAGTATTGAAAGATAGCGTCCGGAGTCCATAAATCGACTTTTACCGGTCCGTCTGAATTTATACTCTGCTGTAACCAATAAGGAGTACGTTCACCTTCTTCACTTTCAGTATCTTTCAATCCGCCTCCTCTATCCCCCATCGGACCAACATATCTAAATACCGATGCCAAGCCATATTTCTGATAATTTTCCTCTGCAAGTCGATTCATATCTTCATCCTTAGACATATCTTTATTATATTGTTTATGTGCATCATAGGCCTCCCCTTTAAAGATAGCATACACTTCAGAACCATCTACGCCTTTCCAAATACCAAACGGTGGCAATGATTTATAATCATAAGCCGATCCCCAAGAAAGTTTCTGTGTATGAAATCCCGTTATTCCACAATGCTTTCCTAAAGTAGGCAGAGAGTATGGAAAACCAAAACAGTCAGGAAGCATAATGTCAGTTCCTCCTTTTCTCCCGAATTCTTTTTTATAATAAGATTGTCCGTACAGGAAATTTCTGATAACAGATTCGGCAGAAGGCACCATTACATCACTTGCATTGATACTTCCTCCACTAATATGCCAACGCCCTTCAGTAATATACTTCTTCACTTTTTCGTATTCCTCCGGATAATATTCTTTCATCCACATATAATGGATAGCCGCCTCAAAATTAAAATGAAAGTCCGGATATTTCTCAAACAAAGGAAAATTCTGAGTCATCGTATTCGGAATATATTCTTCAAGAGTGGTCCGGGCTGTCCAATTCCACTGAGTATCCAAATGAGACGTAGAAATAAAAATACATTTCTTCTCATCAGCCTGTCCCCAAATAGTTGCGCTCATACATAAGGCCAACAACGTTACTGATAGATTTTGTTTAATCATGATATCTTAATTATTTGTTAATCGTGATACTTTGTTGTAAAAATAGTACATACCATAATACCATACAACTAAATGAGTGAATCAAATACTCATTTGGCATATTATGTCCCTTTTTAAAACACACTACCAGTCATAGGCATCGTTATTTTAGCTATTTTTGTAATATTATTAATCATACCTATATGCACATGAAAATACAAATTTATTCCCTCGTTTTAACATTCGTATTATTACTTATTCCACATACAGGAACAGTAAATACCAAACTACCGATCACATTAGAAGCAGCCAATGCTCAATTAAAAGGAAATGGTCCTACCATATCAGAACATGAGAATGGAAAAATAGTAGAAAACATTACATTCGGTTCCTCACTCGAATATACAGAAATCGAAATAGAAAAGGCCGGAACCTATAAATTTGACATCAAATACCTGACAGGAGACACCAACCGCCCAATGTCAATAACTGTAAATAACTACGACCCTGTCATCGTCCAATTTCCACAAACAACCGCTTCGTGGGGAAATCCGGCTGATGCCAATACCGCAACAACCTACCTGCACTTTGATACCGGTAAAAACAACATCAAAATCACTCCGTTAAAAAACTACGGACCAAACTTGGTGCGGTTCATCATCAGCAAATCCGATAAGTACATCGATGAAAATGTATATCCCTACGATTTCACAGATGATGCGACAATAAGTTCGTCCGATGATAATGAAACACTCGAGAATCTAACAGATAATAATTACAATACCTTATATAATGTACCCGAAAAAACATCTGCAACAATTACAATCGATTGTAAACAGCCTGTTTTATTAACAGGATATCTATTATCCGCAGGAAAAACGAGTACCGAAGACGTAGGTAAATGGATATTGGAATATTCGGCAGATGCACTAAACTGGAAAATGGTAATCCCCTCTTCTTCCAAATCGCACGAATATTCTACTATTTTTCAGATAGACCGGAACACTTCGAACGCCGTTACGGAGACTGCACGTTATTATCGCTTGAAAGCAACCGGACACCCAAGTGTCAGCGTTGCCGAACTACAACTGTTCGGAATTCCCTTCACTGAATCCGGAGAAGCATTCGTTGAAGACATGATGGCCGGAATTCCTGTAGAAGAACACACCAGTGCAACACCGGAAGGTGAAAACGGACATAGCTTTCTCAACTTATTCGACCGCAAATTATCTACCAAATATTATGGAAAGTCCGCCAATACCTTCTTTGTCATAACCGAACCCGCACAGCCCCAAGCATTACAATATTACACATTAACTTCCTGTGAAGATGCAATAGACAGAGATCTGAAATCCTGGAATATAGAAGGATACAACGGGTATACTTGGGAAACGATCGATGAAAGACACGATTTCCTGTTTCCCTGCCGATTAGCAACTATGAAGTTCAAAGTAAACAGCACAAAAGGATATCAAGCTTTCCGCCTAAGAATGCAAGAAACAAATGGCAGTTCCAACTTCCAGTTATTGCAATGGCAACTGTTCGGTAAGAATGCTTCTATCAACCAAAAGCCTCAGACTCAATGGAGGAAAAAGAAATCGCCCATAACAACTCCGTGGTATGATACTATCGATCCGGAAAATGTATTAGGAGAATACCCTCGCCCGCAAATGGTACGTGATAACTGGCTCAATTTGAATGGAATTTGGGATTTTAAAGAAAGTATCGGCATGGGAAGATACCGTTCTGCCCAACTTTTCGACAAGAAAGTTTTAGTTCCATTTCCTATTGAATCAGCATTATCCGGCTTAATGCTAACTGACCATGAAGAACGCCCTTACAAAACTTATCTATACAACCGGACATTCACCATTCCTTCCGAAATGAAAGGTAAAAACATTCTTCTCCATTTCGGTGCAGTGGACTGGAAATGTGAAGTTTATGTGAACGGAAAACAAGTAGGCACCCATACAGGAGGATATGACCCGTTCAGCTTTGATATAACCTCAGCTCTAAAAGAAGAAGGAGAGCAAGAATTACAAGTCCAGTTCATGGATCCTACTGATGCCGGAGGACAACCCGTTGGAAAACAAAAAATTCAGAATGGCGGTATCTTCTATACCCCTTCATCGGGAATCTGGCAGACTGTATGGATGGAGGGAGTAAATAATAGTCATATCAGTGAATTAAGTATTATTCCCGATGTGGACAATAGTCTGGTCAAAATAAAAATAAACGGAAACAATGCACTTTCATGTCAAGCCATCATACGCATTTATGATAAAGGTTCTTTAGTCACAGAGAAAATCGGCAAAGTATTTCAAACCATCGAATTGCCGATTGCACAACCTAAATTATGGAGTCCCGATTCTCCTTTCCTTTACGATGTAGAAATAGAATTACGTTCCAACAATCAAACCGTAGATAAAGTAAAAAGCTACTTCGGTATGCGAAAAATATCAATGGGAAGTGAAAACGGAAAAGCCTGTTTCATGCTCAACAACAAACCGATTTTTCAATTCGGTCCTCTGGACCAAGGCTTCTGGCCCGATGGTTTATATACCGCGCCAAGCGATGATGCATTGATTTTCGACATTGAACAGACCAAAGCATTAGGCTTTAACATGTCACGCAAACATATCAAAGTAGAACCGGCACGTTGGTATTATCATTGTGACCGACTGGGGTTATTGGTATGGCAAGACATGGTAAATGCCGGTTCGGATCAAAACTTATTGGGTGATGACGAATGGGTAAAAAAGAATTTCCTGAGTGAATGCGATCACATTGTCAGCAACCTGAAAAATCACCCGTGTATCGTCACCTGGATTGCCTTTAATGAAGGATTCGGACAGTATGCGGATAATAGTAACCATACCCGCAATGCCTATAACCGGATCAAAGCTTTAGATGATACCCGTATCGTCAGTTCTGCCAGTGGTTGGGTGATTTTTGATAACGTAGGACAAGTAGCCGATATGCACAGTTATCCCCGCCCCGGTATGCTTCCCAATCCTACTTCCAACCGGATATCTGTATGTGGAGAATATGGTGGAATCACTTATGTTATAAAAGACCATGTCTGGAAAAACAGTGATATGGTATATGTATCGGTAAATAGCGGTGAAGAATTGAAAGATCTGTTCAATAGCTATACAGATTTGCTGAAGCCTTTGCAAGCCGATGGATTGGGAGGTGCCGTATACACACAGCTCACCGATTTGGAAGGAGAAGTCAATGGCCTGATAACCTATGACCGGAAAGTCGTAAAAGTAAATGAACAACAGAAAGAAGAAATTAAAAAAGTGATTTCACACACAATCAAGTCTTCTGCCATCGAGCTGGTCCCTACAGCATTAAGAGCTAAAAAAGTTCAATGGAAATACACTAACAACACACCAGCCGAGGATTGGAATACTATAACTTTCAATGATACTTCGTGGAATACCGGAGTTAGTGGTTTCGGTGATGGAGGCGCACCTAACACCACTTATGACAATAAATCCACAGTAAATACAGAATGGAAAAGCAACCATATCTATTTAAGAAAGAAATTCAACGTAGCAGAAAAAGACGAGAAACTCCGTAACAATCTACGCCTGACGCTTTATCACGATGACGACTGTGAAGTTTATATCAACGGAGTATTGGCTTTCAGTACAACCGGATACACCAGTAATTACACAACAGTAGATGTCAGTAAGGAAGCCAAAGCAACTTTAAAAGCCGGAGAAAATTTAATTGCTGTAAAATGCACTCAATTCTCGGGTGGCCAATACATCGATGCAGGATTGATCCTGGAGTATCCCGTAAATGAAGACGATGGCGGCACCGGGCTTCTTGCACCCTCTGCCTCCGTAAACGACCTTTATCTGTCTCCAAACCCAACTAAAGGTTATTGTTCAATAGAGGGTACCAATTCGGAACTGATAAATGAAGTAAGAATCTTCAGTCTATCCGGAAAAACAGAAAAAACATTCTCCAACAAGGTATTTAACATAGACGACATGGATAAAGGCATTTACCTGATACAAGCCTATACAAAAGCCGGACAATCGTATTCATTAAAACTAATTAAAGAATAATACCCACATCTCTATATAAGAACATGAAAATAACAAAAAAAATAGCAGTATTCGCCATTCTGGCGGCATCTTTTTGTTGGAGTATGAATGCAAAACCCGTATTACCGGCAATATTTTCCGATAACATGGTCTTACAGCAACAAACTCAGATCCCGATATGGGGGCAGGCAGGCAAAAGAAAAGAGGTAAAGCTCACCGCTTCATGGGATGGAAAAACCTATATCGCCCCTACCGACTCCGAAGGAAATTGGAAAATCGAAATTCAAACACCAAATGCAGGAGGTCCCTATGATATCAGCATTTCAGATGGTAAAGAGATCAAGCTATCCAATGTTATGATTGGAGAAGTATGGATATGCTCCGGGCAATCCAATATGGAAATGCCTATTAAAGGATGGGGAAAAGTAATGAATTTCCAACAAGAAATCAATCAGGCCAATCATCCTGATATCCGTTTATACCAAGTGAAAAAGACCATTAGTCCTATCCCTCTTACAAAAGGAGAAAGCACAATGGGAGGATGGCAAAACTGTTCATCACAAACCGTAGAAAATTTCTCGGCAGTAGCCTATTTCTTTGCCCGTGAATTAAATCAAAAATTAAACGTACCAATAGGAGTTATTGATGTGACCTGGGGAGGAACTCCAGCCGAAAGTTGGACGAGCGGTAAAACACTGGATACCATGTGGGAATTTCACGAACAAATAGCGCTTACCCGAAAAGCAGAAGACAATATGCCGGAAGCCATAGCCATATACAATCGGATGATGAACGAATGGGAAGCACAAGTCAGACAAAAAGACCCGGGATACAACAATGAACACCCCTTATGGGCGGAAGTTGATTACGACACTTCTTCCTGGGGGACCATACAAATTCCAGGATATATAGAAGAACAAATCAATCCCGGTTTTGAAGGATTCATCTGGTTACGTCGCGAAATAGACCTACCGGATGAATGGTTAAAGCAAGATTTGAAAGTAGAACTGAACCAAATTGATGACGATGACATAACCTTTTTCAATGGCCATGAAATAGGTCGTACGTATGGCATAGGTACTGCACGTCACTATGCAATTCCACGTAATCTATTGAAAAAGGGAAAAAACATATTAACCATTCGCTTAGGAGATACCGGAGGAAACAGTGGAATTCCGGGAGATCCCTCCATGCTTTATGTCACAAACGGTAAAGGAAGAATATCTTTGGCAGGAGAATGGCAACAGCAAATCAGTATTTTCAATAAAAACGAAGTACCACAACAACCTCTGTCATTCCAGACATGCCAGTTCTACCCGACAGTACTATACAACGGAATGTTACATCCGCTTATCCCATTCGGAATGAAAGGCGTTATTTGGTATCAAGGAGAAGCCAATGCAGACCGTGCCTACCAATACCGCGACTTGTTTCCTTTAATGATTCGTGACTGGCGTACTAAATGGAACAAAGACTTTCCTTTCTATTTCGTACAATTGGCTAACTTCATGCAACGTTCAGAAAAGCCGGAAGAATCGGCTTGGGCCGAATTACGTGAAGCTCAAACCAGAACTTTAAGCCTGGAAAACACAGGCATGGCTGTTACAATCGACATAGGTGATGCCAATGACATTCACCCCAAAAACAAACAGGAAGTAGGACGTCGGCTTTCATTAATAGCCCTTAACCAAACCTATGGAAAAAATATTAACTATTCCGGACCTATTTATAGTCACATGCAGTTAAGAAACAACGAAATAGAAATATTTTTCAAACACACTAACGGTTCATTGATTGCTCAAGGAGGCGAATTAAAAGGATTTACGATCGCCGGAGCAGACCATATATTCTACCCGGCCGAAGCAAAAATAATCGGTGATAAGGTCATTGTCTCTTCCCCAAAAATCACTTTCCCAATAGCTGTACGCTATGGTTGGGCCAATAATCCGGAATGTACTTTATACAATAAAGCGGGACTTCCCGCCTCTCCTTTCCGCACAGACGACTGGCCGGGAATAACCCAATCTTCCTCTAATCAATAAAATCAAAAGATTTATTGAATACACATAAAAGAACTACGGCCCGAATTCAAAGAATTCGGGCCGTAGTTCTTTTATTAACTTCTTATCAACTCTCATACCACTATCTTCACAGAGCAGAAAGTACGTCTTCGATCGAAAAAGATACAAAATAGCATGTGGCGATCCTAATAACTTCCAGTTACGACAGAACCAGCCACATATTAAAATTCATTATTCAAACTATTATCAAAGAATACGAACATTTTTCTGTACACATATATCGTGGGAAGAAAATCCCAACATTATATGATAATCACCTTTATCTTTCAAAAAGCTCTTTGCAGCTATATTATAATAAGTAAACGCATCCTTAGACAACAACATTTTTATCGTTATCGATTCTCCCGCTTTCAAGAAGACCTTTTTGAATTGCTTTAATTCTTTTTCGGGACGCTCTACGATTCCCCCCGTTTTCCCAACATATAACTGCACAACCTGTGCACCATCACGTTTTCCTGTATTGGTGAGTTTGCACGTCACTTCTACAGAACCATCGACCATCGGATTGGAAACAGACAGATCGGAAAGGCGAAAATCCGTATAAGACAAACCATAACCAAAAGGATATTGTACCTCGCGTTGCAATTTATCATAACCACGATAACCAATAAATATTCCTTCTGTATAAGCAACATGTTTATCACCATCCGGATCATAATAACTATCATAAGCAGGATTATCCTCCCATCGCTTTTCAAAAGTCATCGGTAATTTACCTGAGGGATTCACATTACCAAAAAGTATATCAGCAACAGCCGTACCACTTTCCTGTCCCGCATACCATCCCCACAACAAACCTTTTAATCCGGGTTCCCATGCTTGCATCTCTACATTCCCTCCCGCATTAACAACACCGACTACCGGCCTTTTACATTTTAATGCTCGTGTAATCATCTTTGCATCAGCATCAGGTAATGCAAAAGTACGGTCAGCGCCTTCTCCTTCCGTATCCGAACTATGCCCAAAACAAGCTATTACCATATCCGCACGATCTAACCGTTCTACAAAAGGATCTCGCTTTTCACCTTTATACTCCCAAATCAAAGCAACAGCTGCCCCACCGCCTTCTTGAAAATATTCGAAACGTATATCATACTCCTTACCTGCTTCCAATCTCTTTTTCACAGAAGAATTACGAAAGCTACCTATTTCCCACTGATCGGCTACCAGTTCATTGTCAATAAACAGACGATAACCATCGTCACCACCTACAGAAAATTCATATTCTCCCGTGATATCAGGGCGTATCACACCTGTCCATCGCACCGAATAGTTTTCTTTACCAAGTCCTTTTATCCCTGTGCCCTTCGTCCAAGAATAGTTGATCTTATTCTCCGTACGTTCAAAAACCGGTTTTCCAGATAGATTTTTATTATTAAAATAAGCAGCATGTAAACCTCTCTCACCCATACTTTTTGTATATAAAATCTCGGGTAAGAAATCAAGTTCATCTACATAAGTCACATTTACATGATGTTTTGCAGCTTCTTTTTGAATGCCTTCGTACATACTTACATAATGGAAAGGATTTACAGAACCACTACCACCACCATGTACATACCCATGCGCGTTTTTACCAACCACCACAATGTCTCTCACTTTTTTCGTGTTAATAGGTAGGGTATTCTGTGTGTTTTTCAATAAAACAATACCCTCTCTTGCCACATCTAATGCCACTTCAGCTGCTTTCGGATCATCTAATGGAATATTTTTATCTGCTTTCATCCCATTCTGAAAATCAAACGCAACCATTGTGCGTAGAATATGACGCACCATCTCATCGATCATTTCTATAGTTATATCACCTGTCTTGAGGTAATAAGCAAGTTCTTCCGGTTTTCTCGTCCCTCCTGGCATCTCAAGATCAAGCCCAGCCTTTACAGCCGGAATGCAATGATGGGTAGACCCCCAATCAGACATAAGTACCCCATTGAACCCCCATTCATCTCTCAAAACACCTTTCAACAACCAAGGAGACTCTGTCGTATAAACACCATAGAGTAAGTTATAACTAGTCATGACAGCAGCTACTCCAGCCTCTTGAACAGCTGCCTTGAATGCCGGAAAATAAATTTCATGCAACGTTCTTTCATCAATATCATTGCTTATTTCATGCCTGTCATAGTCGGAATTATTAGCAGAAAAGTGTTTGATGACAGCCATAATTCCCTGGTCTTGTACCCCTTTTATATATCCCGTAGAGATACGTGCCGCCAAATAAGGGTCTTCTCCCATATATTCGAAATTACGGCCACACATAGGAGCGCGATATATGTTCACTGCAGGTCCCAATAATACATTAATCCCTCTGGCTCTACAATCACGTCCTAAGGACTTACCATATTCATAGGCAAGATCTTCATTCCAAGTAGCAGCCAACAATACCGTAGCCGGATAAGCAGTAGACTGTCCATGAGTACCGATCCCCTGCGGTCCATCAGACATTTTCATACGGGGTATTCCTAAACGATCAATGTTTCTCGTATACATCCAATCAATTCCACCGATATAAGATAACTTTTCTTTTACAGTCATCTTTCTCAAAATATTATCTACCTTCTCATCTACATCAGAAGTATACCACTTCTGTGCCATTACACAAAAAGGTGCCAAGATTAGTAAAAATGTAATAGTGATTCTTTGAAATTTCATGTTATTCGTGTTATTTTGCTTAAGACCTATTTATGTTTGCATAAAAAACAGCACACAACCGGGAGGTTAGACTCCCAGTTGCATACTATCACAAACTGCTTATTGTATGCTGTTCAGCAAATCAGTTTTCCCTTCATTCACCAGTTTCAAAATCAATTCACCGAACAAAGTGTTCTGCCAAGCAAACCATGCACGGGTAAAATTAGCAGGATCATCCTTATGGAAAGATTCGTGTATGAATCCGGTACCGGCATCTGTATCTATCAGCATTTTGACACAATCTTTTATTTCCTCATCATCTTGACTGGTAAATGCCTTCATCATGATACTCATCGGCCATATCATATCATAACCGATGTGTGGACCACCAATTCCCTCACCAGCTTTACCTTTAAAAAAATAAGGATTATCCTTACTCCATACAAAACGACGTGTATTCTGATAAATCGGATCGTTTATATCTACATCTCCCAAATAAGCCATTGCTAACAAACTGGGTACATTCGCGTCATCCATCAATAAATGATTACCGAAACCGTCTACTTCAAAAGCATAAATGGTGCCGTATTTAGGGTGGTTGTAAGTTGCATACTTCTGCAATGCCGTTTCGACTTCCTCTGCAAGATCGGTACATTGCTGTGCAAGATTTGTATTTTGATTCACAGTCGTTAGTATCTCAGCTGCTTTCCGCAATGAAGACACAGCAAAAAAATTAGAAGGAACCAGAAATTGCAAAGTAGTTGCATCGTCCGAAGGCCGGAAACAGGATACAATTAATCCCACCGGATTAACAGGAGCGCCCAAGCCATTGTTATTCAGTGTATCAAGAGCACGTTCCGTTTTACGTTGAAATTTATAATAGTCCACTCTTCCCTTACGCTGTTGTTCCTTGAATGTTTTCAATATATTGGTGATAGCTTGTATCCATTCGCTATCGAATACACTGGCATCACCGGTTTCTTTCCAATATTGATATGCTAAACGGAGAGGATAACAAAGAGAATCTATTTCCCATTTACGCTCATGAAGTTCCGGTTTCATATCTGTCAGATCGGACATCCAATCCCCTCCTTTTGCACCATCATTGAAAGCATTGGCATACGGATCTATATTAATACACTTAAACTGACGCCGGATTACACCTTCGAGCATTTTCTTCAATTCAGGGTCTTTATGAGCCAGCTGTATATAAGGCCATACCTGCGCACCGGAATCACGTAACCACATTGCGTGAATATCTCCTGTATATACAAAGGTATCCGGTTTACCGTCAGTTGTCCGATAATGTACGGTTGTTTCAAGTGTGTTCGGAAAACAATTTTCAAACATCCAAGCCAGTTTCTGGTTAGTCAACAGTTTCTTTACACGCAAAATCTCTGTTTCAACAGCCTTAGAAGTAAATAATCTCTTCTTTACAGGCGGACGGTTCGTTTTATATGCTGCTGCCAGACACGCCTGATTTACAATGACCGTATTATCTTTTACAATGACAAAATCGGTTGCTTTCACAGACTTCCCCATCAACAATGCAGTTGCAATTACACACAAACTAATGCTTTTGTTTTTCATATTTTCTTATCTTTAATTGTTTACAAATCTTTTATTTGAGCCAGACGTGCATACATTTCCACTATAGCAGCCTGTGTCAACAGCCACTTCTTTCCGTCTTTATCTACTCCGCTTAAATCAACATTGAACAGTCCATTATCATCACGAGCATTATCCCAAGCATACGTCAAACTCCGGTTGAAAGCATCCAGATACTTCTTATTATTATCCTGCTTGTAAAGTTCGATAAATCCACGGAGCATAACGGCCGTAAACCAGATATCTCCTCTCTTAATCAATTTAAAAGTATTACCATCTGCCGGAGTAAAATCAACAAAGAAATAATTATAACATTCCTTCGCTATATTTTGTGCATCTGTCAGATAAGCCGGAATGCCGGTCAATTGGTAAAGTAATGCTGCGGCCTGCATCATCTGTCCGCTATTATAAGCAAACTTAGCTCTCCCTATTTTACCATCCAATCGGATGTTATCAAAATAAAGATAGTCTGTAGAATCCTGCAAATGTGTCTTTGTCCATTCATACAGCACTCTGCCACGAGACAAGAAAAGAGTGTCTCCAGTCGCTTTGAATAATTTTAGCGCCAAAACAGCTCCGGGTGCATTAGAACAAGTATTCTTACTCTCTTTCTTCTGCTCACACCAATAAATACCACCACCGAGTTGATCATCCGTCCCGCTTTCAATAAAATTCCATATCAATCGGGCTTTCTCAAGATATCCGGCTCCTTTAGTCATCTGATAAAGATCGGTAAAGTCAATGCCAAGCCACACATTATCGTCATAAAAACGATCAGACAACGGCGCCGTCCGGATATATGATGAATAAGCCTGAGGTTCCCTACGGGTATCAAAGTACTCTTCCAGCCCCGGCAATACTTTTTTATCCAGCAACTCTTTATACTTTGATTGGCCGGTAGCCTCCAACAAAGCATTCACAGCTGAAAACGTTCCCGAATACGGCCAAAGGTACGAATATTGATTCGGCATATTTGCCTGCTCTTCAGAAGCAAGATAAGTAACAGTATTCTGTTGATCGAAAGGATAATTCTCCCGTAATAAATTTCCATCCGGTTGAGAGTAATTCTGATAAAGAGAATCCAATGTTTCCTGAGCTCTCAACAAGTTAGGATTCGTATTCGACTGTTCCTTCTGAGCACAACCGACCAAAGCAAGCGCACATAACGAGTGCAATAAAAAACGTTCTAAATTCATATCTCTACTAAATTATATATTATCAATTCTTTCGTGGAGAGTTATAATTCCTATTTCTTTTTATTATCTGTTATTTCAAACAAACTGATAGCAAAACCACTGCCGATGGATACTGATTGTTTAAACTTCGACTTATTAGTTACCACCATTTTGCGAATAGTGTATGCCTGCTGATTGTTCTCATAATCAGTATCTGCAGCATCTGCATAGACGGTAGCCATGTATTTCTTACCGGGATCCAAAAAATCAAACTGAAAAGCAGCTATATGCGGTTGTGCACCGGTCGTTCCTCCCACAAACCAATTACTCGAGCCTTTTTCCTTACGGGCAATCGTCAGATATTCATAAGGTTCCGCCTCCAAGTAAACTGATTTATCCCAATCTACAGCTACGTCTTTTATAAATTGAAATGCATCTGGGAAACGTTCATAATTCTCCGGATAATCGGCCACCATCTGTAACGGACTATACATCGTAACATATAGCGCCAATTGATTGGTTATCGTGGCTTTCATCTTCTCATGACGATTTGGATTAATTTTAGATAAATCCAACTCAAAAATTCCGGGAGTGAAATCCATCGGACCGCCAATAAGCCGTGTAAACGGAAGAATAGTCGTATGCCCCAATGGAACACGAGACATGAATTCATTTCCTCTTGCCGATTCATTTCCTATTAAATTCGGATATGTCCGGCAGATTCCTGTCGGACGAACTGCCTCATGTCCATCGACCATAATCCGATACTTAGCCGCTTTTTCCACCACATATTGAAAATGATTAACCATCGGTTGACTATAATGATATTCGCCGAGTGGTACTATCGGCCCCACATAGCCTGTTTTCACCGCATCATACCCATACTGTTTCATAAATTGAAAAGCTTCATCCATATGACGCTCATAATTTCTGTATGCCGAACCAGTTTCATGATGCATAATCAGTTTCACATTCTTGCTATGTGCATATTCATTCAGTTCTTTCACGTCAAAGTCAGGATAAGGAGTCACATAGTCAAAATTAAATTCTTTCCGATTACTCACCCAATCTTCCCATCCGATATTCCACCCTTCTACCAAAACTGCATCAAAACCATTTTTTGCGGCAAAGTCGATATATCTTTTCACATTCTGACTATTCGCCCTATGATTGCCGTGAGGTTTTGCTTTCGTATAATCAGTTTCGCCTATTTTTATAGTAGGATAGTCCGATGTGTAATCCCATGAACCCCCACCGGCTATCATTTCCCACCATACTCCGACAAATTTGGTAGGTCTGATCCATGAAGTATCTTGAATTTTACATGGTTCATTCAAATTTAATGTGATACGAGAAGCTAAAATATCTTTTGCTTCAGTACCTACGATAATAGTACGCCAAGGAGAGACTCCCGGTGCCTGCAATGTCCCTTTAAAACCAACTGCATCAGGAGTAAGATGTGACTGGAACGTTCTATTTTCACTATCCAGTTCAAGATGCATACACGGATAGTCGAGTAAAGCGGCTTCATGTAAATTTATATACAATCCGTCATCTGTTTTCAGCATCAAAGCTGTTTGTACGGCAGCTTCTCCGATTACCTTCGAAGCTATATTCTGGTGATCGACAGCCTTATTCATCAGCCCCCGGATCTCAGACATCTTAGATTTTGTATATCCATACTCCTGCGTACAATAATCTCCCGGAATCCAATAAGCTGTATGATCACCAGGCATCGCAAACTGAGTGCATTCTTCCTTCACTATAAAATGCCTCAAGTCTTTCTGCATCGGAAATTCATAACGAAATCCCAAACCATCATTAAAAAGACGAAAACGGATTAGCATTCTGCGGTTCTTTTCTTTCTGTACTAATGTTACCGCCATTTCATTATACTGATTACGGATATCTTTCTCTTCACCCCATACAGGCTGCCAAGTTACGTCAAAAGAAGAAGTCTGAATATCACCCACCTCAAAATCATCCAAAAACGACTTATCATCATTAACTAATTCAAAACCAAGTCTGCTGTTTTCTATTACTTGCTTGTCGCCCAACGATAGAGCATATGTAGGAATTCCATTGCCGGCAAGAGTAAATTTCAAAATCAGATTACCGTTGGGAGATTTCAAATTATATGCGAAAAGTTGTTGGAAAGCAACCAACACGAGAAAACTAAAAAAAACAATATTCTTCATATCATGACTATTATTCAAGTTAACAATTTTACAATGTACCATCAACTATACATTGCCATAAAAAATCCCATTAAAAGTCATCCTGTACAATCTTTACCTTAAAAAAACAAGTAGATAATACCCTATATCCTCCTTTTGTTTAGATGTTCCAAAGTTACGTGCCCGACCCGACAATTAATATATGATTTTATGACATTAGTGTATATTTAAAGCCTAAAGGCAACATTATAAACATATATGTCATGAAATCGTATACTTTTAAAGTTCTCTTTTTGGAACGGTTTTCTTTTTTATCTAACTTTGTACTCAACAATCACACCCCTTTTATTTATTGAAATTCACAGTTTCTATTATGAGAGTTCCCGGTCCATACTATCTTCTTTTATCCATCCTTTTCCTTCTCTGTTGTAGTATCGGAAAAGCAGACTCATACAACGTGAGACAGTTTTCCAGTCAGAACGGTTTATCCAACAGTGCCATTCTTTCTATTTGCCAAGATAACAACGGACTTTTATGGTTAGGTTCTTGTGACGGTCTTAATATATTCGACGGAACCACTCCCCGTTTGTATAAACCAACCGACACCCGGGTCAACTTCTCCGGAAATATCATAGGTAATATTATAGAGGCAGAAGAAAATGTACTATGGATACAGACCAACTACGGTCTCGACCGTTTCGACATCCGTCAACAAACCGTCCAAAGTTTCACAGAGTTTAAAGATATCAATAAAATGGCAAAAAGCCGGGATAATGACATCTATCTCATGAAAGATGACGGATATATCTACTGTTTCCGCCAAGGCAATAAACAATTTCATCGATTAGATACGGAGAAATTTATTTTCGATAATATTTTGCAGATAGTTGTGGACGAATCGGATGTTCTTTGGATATTTACTTCAGACGGCAATAATAAAAGTTATCAGTTGAAAAAAGAAGGTGAAAACGTCACACTTTCTATCAAAGATTATTTCCAGCATCCGGAAAAATTAATAGGAGTATCATTCGAAAGCAATCTGCTTTATTTCATTGACAGTTCGCATGCTTTCTATGAATACGATCTGAATAGCAAAAAGAAATATTACATAACGGACGTCGAAACAGAAATACAAAAACGAGGTGAAATTTCATCGGTCATCAAAAAGCAAAACGACTACTACATTGGTTTTAAGAGTAGCGGTCTTATCCGATTGAAATACCAACCCGACCAGAAAATAAAATATATCACACAATCTACCGATATCGCGTGTGGTATATTTTGCTTGGTAAAGGATAAATTTCAAGATATCATCTGGGTAGGGACAGACGGTCAAGGAGTGTATATGTATTTCACAGATGCATTCTCTATCCAAAACACCTTGCTAAATACTCCCGCTTACCAGATAAACAACCCGGTACGCGCACTCTTTCTGGATAACGAACAAACATTATGGATAGGAACTAAAGGAAACGGTATCCTTCGAATGCTTAAATATACTCCGGAAAAGGGAAAGCCAACGGCTACCGAGAGATTGCTCACAAACAACAGTGCACTGACCGACAACTCCGTCTACTGCTTTACACCCAGCCGTTGGAAAAGGCTTTGGATCGGGACTGAAAGCGGCATTAATTATTATTCCTATCAAGAAAGAAAACTAAAACAATTTCCTGTTACCGCCGGTGGGAAAGCGGTAAAATATGTCCATTCCATCTGCGAACAAAATGACAGTACCCTCTGGATTTCTACTGTTGGAGAAGGTATCGTAAAAGTCTCACTAAATACATCATCGGGTATACCTACAATAAAAGATGCAGAAAGAACCGTATTGGATGGGGGAAAACGTGCATCTAATTACTTTTTCATTTCTTTCCAGGAAAACGATTCTATTCTATGGTTTGGAAACCGGGGATACGGAGCCTATCGGATAAATACGGAAACCGGACGGATGAAACCTTATCTGTTTAATGAAGCAGTCAAGAGCCAGACTGTAAACGACATATTTGCCATTCTCAAGAATGAAACCGGTTACTGGTTCGGAACCAGCTTCGGATTGACACGAATGTATGACGGTAATTACCATATATATAATGAAACGGACGGCTTTCCCAACAATACGATTCACGGTATCCTTGAAGACAGACAACAATATCTATGGCTCAGTACCAATCAAGGGTTGGTAAGATTTAATACCCGGATGAATACGATACAAGCCTATCACCAGCAAAACGATTTGAGAGTAACGGAATTCAGTGACGGAGCCTATTTTAAGGATGAACGTAGCGGTACTCTTTTCTTTGGCGGTACCAACGGATTTATAAGTATCCATGAAAACGATTTCAAAGAGACAGAATATATGCCCGCTCTGCAATTCAACCGTCTATTCATCTTCGGCAAAGAGTATAATATCAATGAGTTTCTGCACGAAGACAAACAGAAGCACAAAGTTTTGGAACTGGATCACAGTCAGAATTTCTTCGGACTGTCTTTTATTGTCATCGACTATCTGAACGGAAGCAACTATACCTATTACTATACAATCGAAGGATTAAGTGACAATTGGATAGAGAACGGAACATCCACAACGACCATGTTTTCTAATCTTGCACCGGGACAATATACCCTGTGGGTGAAGTACCGGAGCAACATAACAGGTAAAGAAAGTGCCCCGCAACCTTTAACGATCCGCATTACCCCGCCCTGGTACATGACCTCTTTGGCCTATTGGTGCTACTCCATACTCTTTATAGGATTTATTGCATGGTGTATACACTTGTCCATAAAGCGGTATCGCCGAAAAAGAGACGCGATGATAGAGAGAATAAATCGCCGGCAACGGAACGAACTATATGAATCCAAACTTCGTTTTTTCACCAACGTGACTCACGAATTTTGTACGCCACTCACATTGATTTACGGACCTTGCCAAAGAATACTCACATATCCTTCCACCGACAATTATATCCGTAAATATGCCTCTATCATTCAACAAAATGCCCAAAAACTGAATGCCCTGATTCTGGAGCTCATCGAGTTCCGACGACTGGAGACCGGCAACAAAACCCTTGAAATCCAAAAGCTGCCTGTCTCCGCACAAACCCAAAACACGGCCGATTCTTTTAATGAATTAGCCGAAAGCAGGAAAATAAACTATCAGCTAAAAATAGAAAAAGAGGTCTACTGGAACTCGGATGCCGGTTGCTTCAGCAAGATTATCAACAATTTACTGTCCAATGCTTTTAAATACACGCCGGAGAACGGTATGATTAGCATAGAACAGTACGTAGAGAACGAGCAATTGCATATCCGCATATCAAATACGGGCAAAGGGATTGAAAAGGAAAATCTTACAAAAATATTCGACCGTTATAAGATACTGGACAATTTTGAGATACAGAATAAAAACGGAATATCGCCACGCAATGGCCTGGGACTGGCTATCTGCCATAGCATGGTAACTCTGCTGAACGGACAAATCCGGGTAACAAGCACCCCTAATCAGCTTACGACTTTTGAAGTAATCCTGCCCGCCCTCTCCATAATAGCCACCGATACAGAACGGCCCATGTCAATGGAAATGGAAACAGTGATACAAGAAGGCAACGAAACGATGGAATTAGAAAGTCCGACACCGGCGTACGACACTTCCCGGCAAACCATCATCGTCATTGACGACGATCCTTCTATGTTATGGTTCGTAAGTGACATTTTTGCGAACAAATACAACGTGTTCTCTTTTAACGATACAGAAAAAGCAATGGAACAATTAAAGCTGAGACCAGTCGATTTAATCATTTCGGATATTATGATGCCGGGTACGGATGGAATATCTTTTGCCAAACAAATAAAATCGGATAAGCTACTCACCCATACGCCCTTGATCCTCTTATCCGCCCTCAACAGCATTGATGACCAGATGAAAGGGATTGATTCCGGCGCTGAAGCATACGTCACCAAACCATTCAATACCGATTATCTGATAAAACTTGCAGAACGCCTTATCCAACGGGAAAAAGATTTAAAAGAATATTACAACTCTGTATTCTGCACATTCAAATTAGACGACGGACAGTTCCTGCATAAAGAAGATAAGGTATTCTTCGAGAAGATGATGAAAATTATCGATCAGAATATTACTAACCCGGAATTGTCTGTAGAGCTGCTGAGTAGTTCTTTAGGGTACAGCACACGCCATTTCTACCGGAAGCTCAAAGAAATAACAGAGCAAACTCCTGCTGATATCATCAAAGAATACCGGCTGGCAATAGCTGAACAGTTATTACTTTCTACCAACTTGACTGTCGAGGAGATCATGGACAAATCAGGATTTATGAACCGGGGAACTTTCTACAAGATATTCTCGCAAAAACATAACATGCCGCCACGGCAGTACAGGGAACGACAAAAAAAAGATTTTAAGAAAGCGTGTTCTCCACAATGTTCCTCTTCACATAGGGAAGGAGAAGCACCTCAAACTGTGAGTGAAGAAAATTGAGAAATAAAAAAGGGCGATAAAGCATGCTATGTACAGCTTTATCGCCCGGTTTTATTGGTTATAATCCACCTTATTTATACTCCTGCCAGCTCTTGATCTGGATATCTTCCAGTTTCAACTCACAGAACGCTTCGATGAACGCACCTGCCAGACGGGCATTGGTAATCAAAGGAATATTATGATCGATGGCTCCGCGGCGGATGCGATAACCGTTCGTCAGCTCACGCTTAGTATGATTCTTAGGTATGTTCACAATCAGATCGAACTTATGATCGGCAATCATCTTCATCACGTTGTTTTCTGCTCCCAGCTTTTCATCCGGCCAATATACCGGAGTCGTATCTACCCCGTGTGCATTAAGGAACGCAGCAGTACCGGCAGTAGCATAAATCTTATACCCTTGTGCAAACAAAGCACGGCTTGCATCCAGCAAATCTACCTTCGACTTCATAGCACCGGATGAGAACATCACTCCTTTATCTTTGGAAGGTATCTTGAAACCGGTAGCGATCATAGCGCTCATCAATGCTTCCGAAAAGTCATCACCGATACAACCTACCTCACCGGTAGAAGACATATCCACGCCCAAAACCGGGTCTGCCTTGTGCAAACGCGAGAATGAGAACTGAGAAGCTTTCACACCGATCCAGTCGATATCGAAAGCCGACTTATCCGGACGACTATAAGGAGCATCCAACATAATACGGGTAGCTGTTTCAATGAAATTACGTTTCAGTACTTTAGAAACAAACGGAAAACTACGCGAAGCACGCAAGTTACATTCAATTACCTTCACCTCGTTGTTGCGAGCCAGGAACTGGATATTGAACGGACCGGAAATATTAAGTTCTTTCGCAATCTGACGGCTGATCTTTTTGATGCGACGGGCCGTTGCAAAATAAATCTTCTGTGCCGGGAATACCAGTGTAGCGTCACCGGAATGAACGCCGGCAAATTCCACATGCTCGGAAATGGCATACTCTACCACTTCACCATTCTGGGCAACCGCATCAAATTCTATCTCTTTCGTATTTTCAAGGAACTGAGAAACAACCACCGGATACTCTTTAGATACTTCGGCAGCCATTTTCAGGAAGTTTTCCAATTCTTCATCATCATAACAAACGTTCATCGCTGCACCGGAAAGCACGTAAGAGGGACGAACCAAGACAGGATAACCCACCTTACCGACGAAACCTTTTACTTCTTCCAGACTGGTAAGCTCCATCCATGCCGGCTGGTCGATACCCAACTGATCGAGCATTGCAGAGAACTTGTTACGGTTTTCGGCCCGGTCGATAGAGATCGGAGAAGTACCTAAAACAGGCACTGACTGACGATAAAGCTTCATTGCTAAGTTGTTAGGAATCTGTCCGCCAACGGAAACAATCACACCGCGCGGTTGTTCCAGATCGATTACATCGAGCACGCGTTCGAAAGAAAGCTCGTCGAAGTACAGGCGGTCGCACATATCATAGTCGGTAGATACCGTTTCGGGGTTGTAGTTGATCATGATAGACTTATATCCTAACTTACGGGCAGTCTGTACAGCATTAACCGAACACCAGTCAAACTCTACCGAGCTACCGATACGGTATGCACCCGAGCCGAGAACAACTACCGATTTTTCATTCTTATAATAGTTAACGTCATATCCCTCTACGGCATAAGTCATGTAAAGATAGTTAGTCAGCTCCGGATGTTCGGAAGCAACCGTGTTGATACGCTTTACAGCGGGAAGAATACCCAACGCTTTACGGTGTGCACGAACCATCAGGTTTTCTTTTTCCATATTGCCGGTAGGATTCAGCACGAAACGCGCAATCTGGAAGTCAGAGAAACCGAGTATCTTCGCTTCACGCATCACGTCTGCCGGGATATCCTCTACCTTATCATAAGTAGAAAGTTTCGCCTTATAATCAACAATATTCTTCAGTTTGCCGAGGAACCACGGATCGATCTTTGTCAGTTCATAGATGCGGTCGATCGTATATCCTTCTTCCAAAGCCTGCGCAATGGCAAATACACGCAAATCGGTCGGGTTGGCCAGTTCTTTGTCAAGATCGTCAAAAGTAACATCATCATTCCCCACAAATCCATGCATTCCTTGACCGATCATACGGAGACCTTTTTGAATAATCTCTTCAAAAGAACGCCCGATAGACATGATTTCGCCTACGGACTTCATGCTCGAACCGATTTCGCGGGATACACCTGCAAACTTGGTAAGGTCCCAACGGGGTATCTTACAGATATAATAATCGAGTTGTGGCGCTACATAAGCAGAGTTCGGAGTACCCATCTCACCGATCTGGTCGAGTGTATATCCTAAAGCCACCTTAGCGGCAACAAACGCCAACGGATATCCGGTAGCCTTGGAAGCCAAAGCCGAAGAACGGCTCAGACGGGCATTTACTTCGATTACGCGATAATCATCCGTCACGGAATTAAACGCATATTGAATGTTACATTCACCTACAATACCGAGGTGACGGATACATTTCGTAGAAAGTTCCTGCAGCATTTTCAGCTCTTCGGCATCCAACGAACAAGTAGGAGCTACTACGATCGATTCGCCTGTATGGATACCCAACGGGTCGAAATTCTCCATACTCGCCACAGTAAAACAGTGGTCATTTGCATCGCGGATCACCTCGAACTCAATCTCTTTCCAGCCTTTCAAAGACTCTTCAACCAGAATTTGCTTAGAAAAAGCGAACGAGCTTTCGGCCAGTTTCAGGAATTCTTCTTCATTGGCACAAATACCGCTTCCCAAACCTCCTAAAGCATAGGCCGAGCGCACCATCACCGGATAACCGATACGACGTGCAGCAGCAATGGCGTCTTCCATGTTCTCCACTGCCTGGCTGACGGGAGTTTTCATCTCGATCTCATCCAGCTTTTTCACAAACAGGTCACGGTCTTCGGTATACATGATAGCCTCAACGGAAGTACCCAATACTTTTACTCCGTACTTGTCGAGGATGCCTTGCGTATAAAGTTCCGCACCGCAATTCAATGCCGTCTGACCGCCAAATGCCAACAAAATACCATCAGGACGTTCTTTCTTTATAATCTCCTCTACAAAGTAGGTAGTCACGGGAAGGAAATACACCTTATCAGCAATTCCTTCAGAAGTCTGAATGGTTGCAATATTCGGATTTACCAATACGGAGCTGATACCTTCTTCTTTCAAAGCTTTCAGTGCCTGCGAACCGGAGTAGTCAAACTCTCCGGCCTGTCCGATTTTGAGTGCTCCCGAACCCAGAACCAAGACCTTTTTCATTTCCTTTTCCATTTCTCTTGTTGTTATTATGTTGTTTTCTTATAATTACCGCACAAAAAAAATGCGTTACCCTGATGAAAGGATTAACGCATTACCAAAGAACTAAATATCGTTTTTGGAGAAAAGAGAAGAAGTATACAGATTCCGGATGGAAGACATCCGAACGGAGATGATACTTGCTTCTGATTTCCTGCTGACTCATTGCTATTTTTAAAATTTGTGCAAAGTAACGACTTATTTCGATAAATACAAAAGATTCGGGAAAGAATATTTTAAGTAAAAACATATGATCGGGCAGAAAAGATTGAAAACTCCATCCGGCAGAGATGTGGTGCGGGCAGAGAACAAAAGCACGCAGAATACTTTGCACGCTACGCTTTTCTTTGTAGCGTCTCACAGTCATGAGACGGTCATCTCTCAATTGTGTAACGATCGTCTCTCAATCATGAAATGCACGTCTCACAACCGTGAAACGCTTATCATACTTAGACGTCTTCAACATAATAAGCTCAGAACACGAATATAATAAGATCAGAGCGCGCTTTCCGGTCTATACACATTTCGGACATTCGTTTTTTATTCGTACCTTTGCAGTTAATATATTAAATGATAAAGAAATGGGAAAGATTATATTAACAGGGGATCGCCCGACAGGCAGACTCCACATCGGCCACTACGTAGGTTCTCTTAAAAGAAGAGTAGACTTGCAAAATGCCGGACAATATGAAAAAATGTTTGTATTCATTGCCGATGCACAGGCTCTGACCGACAATATCGACAATCCGGAAAAGGTACGCCAAAACGTAATCGAGGTAGCCCTCGATTATCTGGCCTGCGGTCTCGACCCGACGAAAGCAACCATTTTCATTCAATCACAAATCCCCGAATTATGTGAACTGAGTTTTTACTTCATGGATCTGGTTACCGTGTCACGTTTGCAACGCAACCCGACCGTAAAGACAGAAATTCAGATGCGTAATTTCGAAACAAGCATTCCGGTCGGTTTCTTTACCTATCCCATCAGTCAAGCCGCCGATATCACCGCATTCCGTGCAACAACCGTTCCGGTAGGCGAAGATCAGGAACCGATGATCGAACAGGCGCGGGAAATTGTACGCCGTTTCAATCACATTTACGGTGACACACTGGTAGAACCGGAAATTTTATTGCCGGACAATGCGGCTTGCCTTCGCCTTCCGGGTACCGACGGCAAGGCCAAAATGAGTAAATCATTAGGCAACTGCATCTATCTTTCGGAAGAAGCAGACGAAATACAGAAAAAAGTGATGAGCATGTTTACCGATCCCGACCACTTGCGTGTACAAGATCCGGGCAAGATCGAAGGTAATACCGTGTTTACTTATCTGGATGCATTCTGCCGCCCGGAACACTTTGAACGCTATCTGCCGGATTATCCGGATTTGAACGAACTGAAAGCGCACTATCAGCGCGGGGGATTGGGAGATGTGAAAGTGAAACGCTTCCTGAATGCCATCATGCAAGAAACACTGGAACCGATCCGCAATCGGCGAAAAGAGTTCGAAAAAGACATCCCGGCCATCTACGATATGCTGAAACAAGGATGTGATGTGGCAAGAGCCGCCGCCGCCGATACATTATCGGATGTTCGCAAAGCGATGAAGATTAACTATTTCGATGATGCAGACCTGATAGCCGAACAGGTAAAGAAATTTGCAGCAGAGAAATAAACAGAATAAACGGAGACGCAAACAAAAAAGGAGAATGAGTTCAAAAAACGAACACATTCTCCTTTTTCTGTTACTGCAAGGTTCTTTCAGAACCCCATTAATTGTTGGACTTCACCAATACGACACGGTTCAAGATCGGCTGGCCGAATTTATCAACACCGCCATTGCCATCTACACTTAAACGGTCTGCTGCAATTCCGTACTGTTTGATCAGTACATTTACCACTGCCTGCGCACGTTTCATACTCAACTCTTTGTTAAAGTCAGGAGTACCTGTTGCAGAATCGGCATATCCGTTCACGACATACTTCGTATCCGGGAATTTCTTCATCTGTTCAGCCAGATAAGACAGGTTCATTGCCTCACGTGGAGAAATCTCAGCAGAACCGATCTGGAAGAATACGGTACGGGGAGCGATGTTGGCATCTACAACGACCTGTTGCTCAATCACCTCAGTAGTGGGCTGGCTTTCTGCTTCCTGTAACTGTTGCTGCAAATCAAGATTAGCAGCAGCCATTGCATTCATCTGCTCGCGCATATTTCTCAATTCCATTTCAGAGATAATCTGCGGGAACGGACGTTGGAATCCACGGTTCGGAAAGTGGTAAGTCAAGCCGACAGAAGCACCGAGAATGCCATCATAATCATGCTTGCCTCCATGTTGGCCGTCAAACTTTCCTTCCAATCCGGTAGCACTCAACTCCAGATTGATATCGACAGCATTGGAAATACGGAAACGGTTAATTAAACCGGCATTCATTGTAAATGCATGTATGCGAGGTTTGGTGTAAGAATGAGTAAAACCGGCTCCCAAATAAGGAATAATTTCGTAAACGCGATGCGAATTGTAACCGCCAAAAAGAGCGTTCAAATTAAACATGATATCACCATGCAGATTCATATAGTCAAATTTCTGCTTGTAATATCCGTCGCCCATTTCATTCCCGGTTACATACGGAGCTGTTTTGTCATATGAGAACCCTTTGGCTTGCAGACCGCTATACTGTAAACGCAATCCCAATCCGGGAGTAAACCATTTACCTACAGCGACATTCAAGACAGGACTGATACGATCTTTAAATTCTCCTGCATTATCGCCATTTCCGTAAAGCACCTGCGCACCCCCACCGATTGAGAAGAACCAGTTGCTCCAGAACGGATTAGTCAATACTTGATATTTATCCTGCACCTCTATTACTTCTGTTTCGGTAACAGTAACTTGTTGAGCCGAAGATGCGGCTGCTACGCCGGCAAAAGCCAGCAACATTAGAATCTTTTTCATATACCTAAATAGTTAAAGTGGTTATTGTTTTTTCCTATTGAACTGTTTAAATAACACCAATGGAACTAAAAGGTTTTGAAAAAATGAGTTTTTATGTTTCGTCTTCAATAAATACTCATGCAAACCACCATCAGTCGGAAGGTGAAGCCCATGATCCAAGATAGTAGCCAAATTGACAAGTACAGACAAAATATCTTTAGAAGACCGGCAGCACAGAATAATTTTACAGGAAACACTACAGACGATATAAACAGATATATATCAAATAGATAAGATAAAGAAAACAGAAAAACAGGAATGTGTATTCTCCGACAAAAGATATTAATATTAATGCCATGTTAAAATGCATTCTTTGCACACAAGAATACGTATTCTTACACTTAGGAAATTAATTCTTTGCAAAGCAGAAAGTAATACTTGGAAAAGAAGATTAACAATGTTAAAGGAAAATGCCTGATAGATCAGAATCACTCATGCAACAACTTTGAACTGCACCCCTAAAGTTTTACGTTCAACTTTTGGCATACGGTTTAAGTTCCTGTTTAAATTTTGCTCATATTATTTTGAGAGGAAAATTCAAACCGGCTAAGTTGTTACATGAGGATTTCATGGCTATTTAAAAAGTTTCTCTATCTCTTCTTCCCTGATAGTGGCGAGTACCACCTTACCATCCGGAGTATAATTGGGAGCTGCACAGGCAAAAAGACTATCAACAAGACTTATCATTTCTTCATTTGTCAGTACTTGCCCATAAACAATGGCAGCCGCACGGGCCAATGTCAATGCTAAGATATTCTGAATTTCTTCTTTCACATCACTTCCCTTTTCCATGGCAGTATGCAACATATTACGCACCAATTCCAACGGATCGAGCCCCTCAATGCCGGAAGGGATACCATTGATCGCGTAGCTTCCTCCTCCTAAATCGCTAAGATCAAAGCCCACTGCCGAAAGCTCATCCATAATACCTTGCAGCACAGCAGCTTCAGAAGCCGGAAGTTGCAATATCTCCGGAAAAAGAACTCCTTGTGACATTCCTTGTTTCTGTTTAATCTGAAGCATATACCGGTCGAACAATACCCGCACATGGGCACGATGCTGATCGATCAGCATCAACCCGGACTTTACGGAAGTAAGAATAAAACGCCCTTTAAACTGTAAATGGAGGTTTCCTTTTTCTACAATAGGTTCATTAGCATACAAAGTAGCCGAAGCAGCCGGCTGTATATCCTCTTCGACCGGAAAGAAATCATCCGGCCCGGTTTCCGTTTCCACTGTCGTACGATTCATCTTGCTGGCCTTTTCCAATCCGCCATAAAGATCTTCCCAATCTACTTTCTGACGGGAATAGCTCATACTTCCGCCACCGGAGGAAGAGGTTTTAAAAGGATTGAAATCCGAATTATATTGTACCCTCGGTGGCGCCGGGGGAAGATTTTGTTCAAAAGCCGGAATATCAGGCATGTCTTCCGTATCAAAATCAATGGAAGGAACTGCATTGAATTTCCCCAACGATTCTTTGACAGCCGCAGAAACAATCTGCCAGATAGCCTGCTCATTCTCAAATTTAATTTCCGTTTTAGTCGGATGAATATTCACATCGATATTGGCAGGATCCACTTCAAAATAAAGAAAATAAGAAACCTGCTCACCTACCGGGATCAATTGTTCATAAGCCTCCATCACCGCCTTATGGAAATAGGGATGCCGCATATAACGGCCATTCACAAAGAAATACTGATGTGCCCCTTTCTTGCGCGCCGTTTCCGGCTTAGCAACATAACCGGAAAGTTTGATCATCGTTGTATTCACATCCACACTCAATAGCTGCTGGTTAAGTTTCTTGCCGAAAACAGCAAGGATACGCTGCCGCAACGGGGCTACCGGAAGATTGAACAATTCGGAGTCATTGCTATAAAGGGAGAAAGCAACATCCGGATGCACAAGAGCAATACGCTCAAACTCCGTGAGTATATTGCTCAATTCCGTAGAATTGGCTTTCAGGAATTTACGGCGTGCCGGAATATTGAAAAACAGATTCTTAATGGAAAAGTTACTGCCTTTGGGGCAAGAAACCGCCTCTTGACTTTCTACCTTAGAACCGGCGATAACCAGCTTTGTACCCAGTTCTTCATTCTCAAGACGGGTTTTAAGCTCCACCTGCGCAACGGCCGCAATAGAAGCAAGCGCCTCACCACGGAACCCCATTGTACGTAAAGCAAACAAATCGGAAGCTTCACGTATCTTCGAAGTGGCATGGCGTTCAAAAGACAAGCGGGCATCCGTTTCAGACATCCCCTTTCCATCGTCAATAACCTGAATGCAAGTTTTACCGGCATCCGTTACCAATACATGTATATTGCCGGCCTCAGCATCGATCGCATTTTCCACTAACTCCTTAATGACAGATGCCGGACGTTGTATTACCTCACCGGCCGCTATCTGATTGGCAACCGAATCGGGCAATAAATGGATGATATCACTCATAATGTTTAGTAGTTAGAATTTAGTAGTCAGTAGCTGGTAGTTGGAATTTGGCAGTCAGTAGCCCCGACAAGAACAAGCAACTGGTATAAAATGCTTCAACCTGCCCCTTCCATAAATCATAATTCAGAAATCACAACTCTCCCCAGCTCCAGCTACCCGTTTGCAAATAATGCCACAGGAAAATCAGTAAAGCAATAATTACGAGAATTACCCCTAAGTGCACCGGTTTGCGTCCACTCTCTTTACGACGTTTCAGGTGCGTAGTCCCTTCCACAAATTTCCCCCGAATGTCTTCCGGAGAAAATTCCTTCTCAGGCAACATGCCTAAATCACGTTTGGCCTGTTCTTCCATCTTATCGAGCTTTTCTTTCCGCTCGTTCACATAGATGTATTGATGATTGAAGCGACGCGGTTTTCTCATACCGCTATTAAACATTCCCATAGTGCTATTTCATATTAATTAATTCACGCTTGGGCGAATTTAATGGTTTTCGGGTAGATTTACGTAATGTTTCACCGGCTTTTTTGCCCCTCCATTCAAATATGTCATCTTTATTCTGTGGACGAATGTAATCGAACCAGACAAATGTAGGCAGTCTCATTTTATCAGCCGGGATCTGATCCATCGGATAAAGCACTCCGTCCGATTTGGGGCTCATAACCATACGCTTCATTTTACGATCCTTTAGATACATTGTCAGCAAGCTGGTTTGAGAGGTATTCATGCCAATCATCGTGCTATCCTCTTCCTGTGGATAAAAGACTACCAACACATTGGCTATGACGTCTACTTTCCTCATCTCACCACTGTCAAAATAGGCCTTGATCTCTTTTCCCGAAACCTGGTTGTAATGCAACGAATCTTTCATCTCCACCGTCAGTGCCTGATTGATGATATGCGCCCAATCGATCGTGCTATCATTCAAATAGATCTTGATCTCTTCACCCAACAGTTGCTGACCTTCATTCCAAAGAATCGGATCGGTATACATTGTCACACAAGAATCTTTAGAATTATACACCAATGAGTCGCAAACGCCCTGCAGATCCGTGCGGTACATACGCACCTTATGATAAGCTCTCATCTCACGAAACACCGAATCCGTATTCAGATAAAACGTAGTCATCATTAAAGTATCGGCATGCATATAGAGACTATCGCCCTGAGAATAGTCGATAGCCACCGCTCGCTTTGTAGCAAAGGCACTATCGGTCAGCTCATTGTAAAAGCAGTAATCTCCCGTCAGCATATTACGATTGATACTGTCGTTCATCACCACATTATCGAAAGCCTCACCATATCCCAATTTACGATCATAGAACAAACTGTCACCGGTCATTCGCTTTCCCTGATTGGTCAATATGGAACGGTCCAACAACTCGGCTTGCCCGGTCAAAGTATTATAAACGCCCCGTTCTGAAAAGATATGATTCTGATCGCTTACAATCTCAGACGGTCCCAAAATGGTAGCTATTTTAGATACGGTATTATATTTCAATGTATCCGAAGTCAGAATAAACTTCGGATTAACCAACTTCACATCATGATTGAAAACGGATTGTTTGGTAGACGGGCTGTATTCACCCCAGTCGGAAGTCAGTACATTCTCTTCGTCCATCAATGTACCCCCTTCAAAATAATATCCTAAATCATAAATACGATCGTAATTCAGACTATCAGTAAGCAAAGTCGTATTACGATTGATCATTTTAACATTCTCACGCAGTTGGGCCAGTTGGGAGATTCCATCATAATATAAATAATCACCATAGATAAACAGCGTATCTCCCTGCTCCATACGTACATTATTAAAAGCCTCGACAGAATTCGTATTTTCATAAATCAATGCACTGTCACAGTACATATACATACTGTCATGGCGCAACTTTACCGAACCGATAAGTACCTGTACGTCCGGACGCGCCATCTTATCAGCTCTACCCTCGTCTGCATGAAGAAGATCCACTTTCGTCTTTTTCTTCTGAGATTTCTGTTGAGGCTTCTGATCCTGAGCCCAAAGGAAATATGCTCCAAACAAACATATCACCCCTGTGAGGACGCTTTTAAAAAAGACACTATTCGCTCTCATTAATCCTTAATCCAACCCGGATATTTGAAATCGCAGTTTTTCCAGTTGTCATTAATACGCACATAAGTATGTTTCTGCTTTTCCAAAATCCATTTATGCAGCATCTCATCCCGGCGTTTAGCGATTACGATCTCTTTCAGATTCTGATAATCTTCCGTAATGGTTGCCTTATGACCGTTGATACGGGTCTTTAACTTCACAATAGCACAGATTTCTTTTCCATCTTTCTCGTTGACCATCGTAAAAGCTTTCGAAATCTCACCAACGTTCAGTTTATCCACTACTTTTGCTACATCCTGCGGCAACTCCTGCATTTCAAACTTGGAAGTAGCCATGGCATCATTGGAGTTGGTGTTTACCATCAATCCGTGATTATTACGCGTATCCTTGTCATGAGAAAGTGCGGCAGCCGCATCGTCAAAAGGAAATTTACCGGCACGAATATCATCTGCAATAGAGTCCAGACGCCCACAAGCCTCTATCAGCTCTTTCTCAGAAACTTTAGGACGCAACAATATATGACGGGTATTTACACGATCACCACGTTTCTCTATTAACTGTATGATATGGAAACCATATTCCGACTCCACAATCTTAGATACCTTTTTAGGATCCTGCAAACTAAAAGCGACAGCAGCATAAGCCGGATCCATCATTCCCTTACCCATAAAATCGGTCTCACCCCCTCTCATGGCAGAACCACGGTCTTCAGAATACATACGGGCCAAAGTAGAGAATTCCGTTTCGCCCTTATTCACGCGATCGGTATACTCACGCAACCGTCTCTTCACATCTTCTATTTCAGTAATAGGAATTTTAGGCTGCAAAGTAATAATCTGTACCTCTACTTGTGTAGGAACATAAGGGATACTATCCTGAGGAAGATCTTTGAAATAACGACGTACTTCGGAAGGAGTTACTTTAATATCTCCCACAAGTTTTTGCTGCATCTTCTGTACGGTAAGTCCCTCGCGCGCATTTTCACGAAGAGTTTCACGTATCTGAGACGGAGTTTTGTTCTGCTGTTCAAAAAAGTATTCTTCCATCTTTTCCCTCGAGCCCAACATTTGTATCCAATGGTTGGTCATCGCGTCCACTCGTTGAATAACTTCACTTTCGGGAACCTCGATACTATCAAGACGCGCCTGATGTAAAAACAGTTTTTGTACGGCCAATTCTTCCGGGATCACACAATAAGGATCACCGTCTATTTTACGTCCGTCATACAAGGCACTCAAGCGCGCTTCTTCTACTTCTGATTTCAGAATAGCCTCGTCGCCTACAACCCAAACTACTTCGTCAATCACATTGTCCTGTCCGTACATCGCCGTGTCAGCCAGTATTACCAGCACAAATAAAACAACAAATCTAAAGTTTACAAACTTCTTCATTCTTTGTATTTAATAATTATATATAATCTTTTTCTTGTCTATAGCCTGCTTATACAAGTCATCTTTCACCCGACGCATAAAATCGACTTGTTTTATATTGACAAGCATATCTTTCACCTCCGACATAGCAAACTCATAAGGTTCTTCTTCTCCTATCGCCCGATAATCAGTCACATTGAGAAAGTAATGAAAGGCAGTATCTTTCAATTCCACATGACGATTCTTACTGACATATTCTTCCGGCATTTCTGTTTGCAAAGGAATCATATCCAGCACTTCACTCAGTGGCACCCACTTATTGTAAAAGTATTCATATTTCACTGCATTCTGAAAACTGTATTTTTCCAGATGTTCCACAGCTTCCTGTGCATCGGACTTATACCATTTTCGAACATTGGCAATTTGAGGAGCGGTTAAAGGCACTTTAATAAACAATCCTTTCACTAAGGGACGATCCAGTTTAAAAAGTTCTTTGTTTTTCTCGTAATATTCTGCAAGTTCCTGTTCCGGGATCTCGTTGGAAAGTCTCTGCCCAATCAGTTCTTGCTGATAAGTATGCATAATCAAGGCCCTCCGGTAGTTTCCTACCAACTTTTCGATCTCTTCGTTATCGGGGATGTTATTCTGTGCTTTCTCATACAGTAAAAGATCTTCCGCCCAATCCCGTATATAGCGCTCGGCGAAAAGCAAGCTGTCATCTTTTGACAATCCTGCAGGAAGCACGGATTGCAGGTCTTCTTTGTATAAAAAGTTTCCATTAACCTCTACCAAAGGAGTTTTCCCCCTATGATCATGACTGTCCGTACACGCCGCACAGAAAAAAAGAGAAACCAGCAAGAGGCCCGTTATTCGCATTGTCAACTGAATTTATACTTATATTCAAGGTACGAAGATAATGCAATAATCGGTTATATCAGTGGTTATTAACTGTTTTTAAAACCTCTTGGTTAATTTCAACCTTACTTTCATCACGTAAACGCTTCACCCAAAGCGATTCAAGGAAATTTTGATAATCGGCGGCAAGCGGCCCGCGCACCTCGGTATAACTATCCGGTCCTTTTCGTTTTTCACCAAAAACAGTAGTAAAAGGATAAGACTCCAAAGGTTCGAAGCTACCGGTTTTAAACACCAGTTTATCTACATATTTATTGTCACCTTTCGCAAACAGGCCTTCCTCTACCTTCACAATTTCTGCTACCGAATCATTATATGTCTTGGCAATGGTGTCAGCCCATACCTTCTCCGGAAGCTTTTTTATGAGCTTCTTTATTTCTTTAGCCATCTTTTTGTCGGCACAATGTACCACAACACCTTTATAACGCGGTTCTTTGTAATTATAATCCGATTTATGAGAAGTAAAATAAGCAGCCTGTCCGGCTTCGTCGGCCACAGCGCGTTCCCAAACTTCACGGTTGCTGATTTCGAACAGCAACATCCCTTCTTTATACTCCTGCATCAAAAGGCGGAAAGCCGGATACTTTTCTTCCAAACGGCTATTCTCATAATCAAGCACCGACTTCACTGTAAATGCTTCCAACTGCATTTTTAAACTTCTGGGATATGAAGCGGCGAAACGTTTAAAATCAGCACCGGTATACGTATGGTTATCCAATGTAAAAAGAGGTTTCTCCGTCTCCCCTTTTGCCTGTAACTCCTGCAAAGCTTCATTGTTCGGTTGATAATTATATTCACCCTTCAACTTTTCAACCAATGCCTCCGTTCCTTTATCAATACCAAACTTGCGTGCCAGACGCCGGCTGATCTCCTCTTTTATTTCTGCAAAAGGAGCCAATTCTTTCCGGTCAAGTACTTTAACAATATGCATACCCTGGGGAGTAAAGAACGGTTTGGAGATTTCTCCGCTTTTCATAGAAAAAACTACATCCTCAAACTCTTCCGGCGTTTGAAGAAAACCCACCCAGAACGGATTTTTATCATCAGAGAACTGGCTGACATAAGATGCAAAATCCGCATCCGGATTAGCGGATAAAACCTGATATAGAGAGTCCATTCGGGCTTCGGTTTCGCTCACCAACGATTTCGGAGATGTTTGCGGCAGATACTTAAAAATATGCATGACCTGTACGTGCCCCGCACGTGAATCCGCTTTCATTTTATCATAAAACTGACGTGCATATGCTTCATCAGCTTCTTCATCCGTCAAATATGATTTTGCCAATTGGCGACGATAGCCATTCAATTCTTCGCGAAAGGCACGGGTCGTGTCAATTCCGGCGGCTTCGGCAGCCGCCACTTTCAACTTAAAGTTGATGAAAAGATCAACGTATTCATTTAAGCTCTTAGCTTCCAACTCATTCAGAGAATTGTTTTTATTATAGATATATTCAAATTCGGAACGAGTAATATCTTTCCCATTAATCCGCATCAACACCGGATCTTCTTGTGCAAAAGCTGAAAGCCCGAACAGGCAAGTTAGCAATAAAACCAGATTTCTTTTCATAACAAAGTTTCATTTACATACATACGTTTTATTAAACGCTGAAAGAGAGGAAAAATTGTATCGCCCTAAAATTAAAAAGTCTGCCTTCAAAATATGACAACGCATAATTAAAGGTAGACTTGATTTATTTTAACCGGTAGATATATCTTATTCCGGGCGACTATAATTAGGCGATTCGCTTGTAATAGTCACATCGTGCGGATGACTTTCCATTACTCCGGCATTGGTAATGCGGGTAAATTTTGCTTCATGCAATTTCTCAATATTCTGTGCGCCACAATATCCCATTCCGGCACGCAAACCTCCGGTCAGTTGATAAATGACTTCATATAAAGTACCTTTATAGGGAACACGAGCGGCGATACCTTCCGGTACGAGCTTCTTCACATCCGCCTCACCACTTTGGAAATAACGATCTTTCGACCCGTTTTCCATCGCTTCCAACGACCCCATACCCCGATACGATTTAAATTTACGGCCATTGAAAATGATCGTCTCACCCGGACTTTCCTCTGTTCCTGCTACCAAAGAACCGATCATTACAGAATACCCGCCGGCAGCAAGCGCCTTCACCACATCACCCGAATAACGCAATCCGCCATCTGCAATCAGAGGAACCCCGGTACCTTTCAATGCTTTTGCTACATCATAGACAGCAGACAGTTGAGGTACTCCTACACCGGCCACTACACGAGTCGTACAGATAGATCCCGGTCCGATCCCTACTTTTACCCCGTCGGCACCCGCATCGACCAATGCCTTGGCAGCCTCACCGGTAGCAATGTTACCAACTATAATATCAATATCCGGGAAACAACTTTTTGCTTCTTTCAGCTTTTCAATTACGAATTTTGAATGTCCGTGAGCCGTATCGATCACGATAGCATCTACTCCTGCATCCACCAAAGCCTGCATACGTTCCATTGTATCCGCAGTCACTCCCACACCCGCAGCCACACGCAAACGCCCTTTAGAATCTTTGCAAGCCATTGGTTTATCTTTCGCCTTGGTTATATCCTTATAAGTTACCAGACCGATCAGTTTATTGTCTTTATCAACCACCGGGAGCTTCTCTATCTTATGTTTTTGCAAGATTTGTGCAGCCGCTTCCAGATCAGTAGACTGATTAGTGGTAACCAGATTATCTTTTGTCATCACCTCATCGATACGCTTGTTCATATCACGTTCAAAACGAAGGTCACGATTCGTTACAATTCCAACAAGATATCTATTGTCATCTACTACCGGAATACCGCCAATCTTATATTCAGCCATCAAAGCAAGGGCATCACGAACAGTGGAGCCTTTTTTAATAGTCACCGGATCGTAAATCATACCATTTTCGGCACGTTTAACCGTAGCGACTTGCTTGGCCTGTTCTTTAATTGACATATTTTTATGAATAACGCCAATTCCTCCCTCACGGGCTATTGCAATAGCCATTTTGGCTTCTGTAACCGTATCCATAGCAGCGGTCACAAAAGGAATTTTTAACTCAATGTTTTTTGAAAACTTTGTCGAGAGCTCGACAGTACGTGGTAAAACTTCGGAATAAGCAGGGATTAACAAAACGTCGTCATACGTTAATCCATCCATTACAATCTTATCAGCAATAAATGACATAGGGCTATGCGTTTAAAATTTATTGCGTGCAAATATACAGTTTTTATTCAATACAGACAAGGATAGAAATAAAAAAATCCCCTTGCCAATCGGCAAGAGGATTCTTCTAATAGGATCAGATTAAATTGTCAACGAGCAATCAACTTTACAACAGTCCCGCTCAGTTTTATCCTATTGATCCAAACAAAAGCCTGACTGGAGAGGGTCAGGTCCTACGCATACATATAAAAAAGGGACGTGTCTTTATAAACACATCCCACTATTATTTATCCCAAAATGAACTCTACCTCTTTTTAATTAGCCATTTCTGATATAAATTTAATACGAACCAAGCGAACCTCTTCTTCCGCAAAATCATCACCCAACTCATCGAGCGCGTCATCTATCTTATCGGTAGTTGATTCTTTGAAATAATCATAGATATCAAGCATATGATCCTCATCCATAATTTCATCAAGGAAATAATCTATATTCAGTTTTGTACCCGAATAAACGATTGCTTCTACCTCATCCAATAATTCTCCGAATTCTATTCCTTTTGACAATGCGATATCGTCCAAAGCTACTTTACGGTCGATAGCTTGGATAATAGAAACTTTTAACTTAGATTTATTGGCTACCGTACGTACACGCAAATCTTCGGGACGTTCAATCTCGTTTTCCTCGCAATGACGCTTAATCAGCTTACAGAACTCTTCACCATAACGTTTGGCCTTTCCTGCACCGACTCCCGGAATATTCTGTAATTCTTCAAGCGTCACCGGATAAATCGTAGCCATCGCTTCTAAAGAAGGATCCTGAAAAATCACATAAGGCGGTACCTCCAGTTTCTTTGACAGCTTCTTTCTCAAATCCTTAAGCATAGAATAAAGCGCAGGGTCTACCGCACAAGATCCTCCACCACGGGCCGGAGTTTCTTCCTCTACTTCTTCGAAGTCGTTGTCTTCGGTTATCTTGAACGACTTTGGTTTCTTCAAGAATGCGTGTCCATCCTCTGTTACTTTCAACAGGCCATAATTCTCCACATCCTTGCTCAGATATCCGGCTATCAACGCTTGACGGATCACGGCATTCCAAGTCTTATCTTCCTCTCCCATACCGGAGCCGAACACTTCCAAATCTTCGTGTAAATGTGCCTGTACTTCGGAAGTTTCCCTTCCCTGTAAAATATCTATTATATAATCTGCTTTAAAGTTTTCTTTTACCGCTATGATCGCTTCAATCACAGCACACAATAATTCTTGAGCCTCCACTTGTTTTTTAGGGTTTAAACAGTTGTCACAATTTCCACAATTATCTTCCAAATACTCCTCACCGAAGTAATGCAATAAAGTCTTACGACGGCAAACAGATGATTCGGCATATGCAGCAGTCTCCAATAAAAGCTGCTTACCTATTTCCTGCTCTGCCACTGGCTTTCCCTGCATGAACTTTTCCAGTTTCTGCAGGTCCTTGTTTGTATAAAAGGTAATACACCGGCCTTCACCACCGTCTCTGCCGGCACGTCCTGTCTCTTGATAATATCCTTCCAGGCTTTTCGGTATATCGTAATGTATTACGTACCTCACATCCGGTTTATCAATACCCATACCAAAAGCAATGGTTGCCACAATCACATCGATCTTCTCCATCAGAAAATCATCCTGATTCTGAGTTCTCGTAGCAGAATCCATTCCTGCATGATATGCCCTTGCATTAATACCGTTAGCTTGAAGTATTTCAGCAAGTTCCTCCACCTTCTTACGGCTCAGACAATAAATAATACCGGACTTCTCCGGATTATTCCGAATAAACTTAATGATATCCCTGTCGATATTTGCAGTTTTAGGACGTACCTCATAATACAAGTTCGGACGATTAAATGACGACTTAAATATTTGCGCATCAACCATGCCCAGATTTTTCTGAATATCATGTTGTACCTTCGGAGTTGCCGTAGCAGTAAGTGCTATAAGAGGCGCCTTCCCTATTTCATTAATAATGGGACGTATTCGCCGATACTCCGGACGGAAGTCATGCCCCCATTCCGAAATACAGTGAGCCTCATCTACTGCATAGAACGAAATCTTAACCGATCGCAGAAATTCAACATTCTCTTCTTTCGTCAATGATTCCGGAGCTACGTATAGCAATTTTGTTTTTCCGGCAAGGATATCAGCCTTCACTTGGTCTATCGCACCTTTATTTAATGAAGAATTGATAAAATGGGCAATACCGTCTTCTTCACTAAAATTGCGCATAGCATCCACTTGGTTCTTCATCAGTGCAATCAACGGAGAAATAACAATCCCCGTACCTTCCATCAAAAGAGAAGGTAACTGATAGCACAGAGACTTCCCTCCTCCCGTAGGCATCAGCACAAAAGTGTCTCTCCCATCGAGCAAGTTCTGAATGATCGCTTCCTGATTTCCCTTAAATTTATCAAACCCGAAATACTGTTTCAGCTGGTCTGTCAAATTAATCTTCCCTGCCATCTTTAAATAGGTTGTTTTATTCAGTTCATGATTTTACTTTAGAGTCCCTTTTGTAAAAGAGCTCTAACAAAGTTATAAACAACTTCTTAAATATCAAGCATAATCCGATTAATATTTTTCAAGAAAAAATAGAAATAAATCATCCTATACCTCTTACCTTTTGATTTTAAGCAGTTTGCAACCTCGCAAGATTTGCTTTTTCCAGTTGTTGTTTTGCATAATCCAATGTCACTTCGTACTCTTTTGCATTTTCCGAAGGAATCTCAAACATAACATCCATCATGATTGTCTCCACGATAGAACGCAATCCGCGTGCACCGAGCTTATACTCAACCGCCTTATCGACAATATATTCAAATACTTCGTTCTGGAATGTCAGTTTAACGCCATCCATCTCAAACAGTTTGACATATTGCCGGATAATGGAATTTTTCGGTTCAGTCAAAATCGCACGAAGCGCATCCCGATCCAATGGATTCAGATAAGTCAGCACCGGCAAGCGTCCGATAATTTCAGGAATCAGTCCGAACGATTTCAAGTCTTGCGGTGCAATATATTGCATCATGTTATTTTTATCGATAGTAGCTGTTTTTCGTGAAGCGCTGTAACCTACCACATGCGTATTCAGTCGCTGGGCAATTTTCTTTTCAATGCCGTCAAAAGCACCGCCACAAATAAACAGAATGTTTTTCGTGTTCACCGGAATCATTTTTTGATCGGGATGCTTACGGCCACCTTGTGGCGGCACATTCACAACAGATCCTTCCAACAGTTTCAACAGTCCTTGTTGAACACCTTCACCGCTAACGTCACGAGTGATGGAAGGATTATCACCTTTACGTGCAATCTTATCAATTTCATCGATAAAGACAATTCCTTGTTCGGCTTCGGGCACATTATAATCAGCAACCTGAAGCAAACGAGTCAAAATACTCTCAATGTCTTCACCCACATAACCGGCTTCCGTCAATACCGTGGCATCTACAATAGTAAACGGTACGTGCAACAACTTTGCAATGGTACGCGCCAACAATGTTTTACCTGTTCCCGTACTTCCTACCATGATGATATTTGATTTTTCAATCTCTACATCATCACCGCTATCCTTTTGCAAAAGCCGTTTATAGTGGTTGTATACCGATACAGACAAAAATCGCTTTGCATCGTCCTGCCCAATCACATACTGATCCAGAAAAGTCTTTATCTCTACCGGCTTAGGTAGTTCTTTCAAGTTTAATTTTGTAGTTCCTGTCGTCTTTTTCCCTACTCCAAGAGCTTCCTGGGTTATCTCATAAGCTTGCGTAGCACAGCTATCGCAAATATAGCCGTTCATTCCCGTAATCAAGAAACCGACCTCATTTTCCGTTCGACCACAGAAACTACATCTTTTTTTATTCGTTTTCGATTCTGCCATTTTTATTTCTTAATCAACACTTCGTCTACCATACCGTATTCTTTGGCTTCTTCAGCAGTCATCCAATAATCTCGGTCCGAATCGGCCCACACCTTATCAAAATCAGTATGAGAATGATCGGCAATGATAGTATAAAGTTCTTTTTTCAATTTTTGAATTTCACGGGCAGTGATTTCAATGTCCGAAGCTTGGCCTTGCGCGCCTCCCATCGGTTGATGGATCATCACACGAGAGTGCTTCAATGCCGAACGCTTTCCCTCAGCACCCGCTACTAACAAAACAGCAGCCATCGATGCCGCCATCCCCGTGCAAATGGTAGCCACATCGCTCGAGATGAACTGCATAGTATCATAAATGCCCAATCCGGCATACACCGATCCGCCCGGAGAATTGATATAAATAGAAATGTCCTTACCCGGATCTACCGAATCCAGATATAGCAACTGTGCCTGCAATGTATTTGCAGTATAATCATCAATCTGAGTGCCTAAAAAAATAATGCGGTCCATCATCAAACGTGAAAACACATCGAGTTGTGTCACGTTGAGTTGTCTTTCTTCAAGAATATAAGGATTTAAATACCCTGCTTGCGATTTAATCACATCGTCCAGCATCAAGCCATTCATTCCTAAATGCTTGGTAGCGTATTTTCTAAAATCATCCATTTTCAAGTTCCTTTCTTTTTTATTTATAATGTAACTGCAAAGAAACAAAAAAGAACACAGAGACAAAAAAAACACAGAGTTATAATTTTATAAAAACTCTGTGCTCCTATGATCCTATGTTCTTTCCACAAGGGAAGTACTATTCGAACATTTTGTTAAATTCTTCCATTGAAACGGTTTTATTATTCAATGTCACCTTAGCTTTCAGCGCTGTAGCTAACTTAGCTTCCACTACACGACCTACTAAACCGTCTACATTTTCTTTCTTCTTCAGCATTTCCTGAGCATAGTTTTCAAGAATATCTTCAGGCACAGTCATCATACCATACTGAGCAAACTGAGCTTTTGTAGCATCTTTTGCCATATTGATAACATCTTCCTGCTCTACTTTGATCTCATTGTCTTTAACCAACTGCTCCTTAATCAAGTGCCATGTCAGCTCTTCTACGCTCTTTTCATAGTTTTCTGCTACAAATTCTTCACCTTTCTCCTTATTATTGAGAAGCATGATACGTTTCAATAATGCATCCGGGAATTCGAGTTTACCAACCTTTTCCATCAACATCTTACGAGCATCGATCAAAAATTTATAATCGCTATCAGCAACAAACTGTGCAGCAATTCCTTCTTTTACTTTCGCACGGAATTCTTCCTCAGTCTTCACGGCATCTTTGCCAAATACCTGGTCAAAAAGTTCTTGATTCAAATCACCCGGAACAAAACGAGTAATTTCTTCTACCTGAAAACTAAAGTTAGATTTCATTTCAGCAGCAGCTTCTTTTTCAATTTTCAGCAAGGAAGCGATTTCTGCATCATGACCGTCATAAGCCGCATTCGGATTAAATACCAATACATCATTCACCTTGGCATTGGCAAAAATAGCTTTCTGCTCGTCATTCTTCATATAAGAAGGCATCAATACAGCACCTTCTACCTGAATGCCGCCTTCTTTAGTGTTACCATTTTCATCCAATTCGGCAATCAAACCTTTCAGCATATCATTATCCTCATAAGCTGAAACCTGATCATATTTACCGTTACGTTGAGTATAAGCCTTTACCTGATTTTCCACCATCTCATCCGTAACTTCGATTGTGTAGTAGTCAACCTTATCCGTATTGCTTACTTCTGCTTTAAATTCCGGTGCCAAAGCAATATCGAATACAAATTCGAATTCTTCCATGGTGTCGAAATCAATCACCTGTTGTTTTTCTTCATTTGGCAACGGTTCACCCAGCATATTCACATTATTACTCTTAATGTAATCGTATACTTTTTCTGAAAGAAGCTTATTCACCTCTTCGGCAATAACCGATTTACCATACATCTTCTTTACCAGACTCATAGGAACCATCCCTTTACGGAATCCCGGAATCTGCGCCTTCTGACGGAATGTCTTCAACGATTTATCTACTTTTTCCTGATAATCAGCCTTTTCCAGCTTTACGGTAAGCAAGCCGCTTACTTTGTCAATGTTTTGAAATGAAACGTTCATTCTGACAATTATTTATTTGATTTATACTTTATTCTATACTCAAATGAGGGTGCAAAATTAGTGCTAATCTTTCAATTATCAAAAAAACGCGAAAGAATTATTCTTTATGAAACGAAATGAATCATACTTTTATATTACAACAACGTATCAATCACATACATAAATCATAAAATCACTACAGAAATGTTAGAAAACTAAAGAAAAACAAGTGTATTTTCATTTTTTATGCTTTTCTTTGTACAGGAATGATGATGTATTAGTTTCTTGATTTCTATTGCAAGTTTTTACCTCGTCCAAAAACGTATATGTAAACTCTCTGTCGTTTTAATCTTTTTATTATCAGTCATCTTCCCGAGAGTTTTTATTTCATTATTTATTTTTATCTTTTTCACTATGAACATTTATGTTGGAAACCTTAACTACCGTGTTAAGGAAGCAGATTTGCAACAAGTTATGGAAGATTACGGGACAGTCTCTTCAGTAAAAGTTATCATGGATCGCGAAACAGGCAGATCCAAAGGTTTCGCTTTCATTGAAATGGAAGACGATGCTGCAGCCTCAAAAGCCATTGCCGAATTAAATGGTGCAGAATATCACGGACGCACCATGGTGGTAAAGGAAGCTAAACCTAAACTCTAACTAAAAGAAATTCAAAGTAACCTTCCGATCCTCCGAACAATCGGAAGGTTCTTTTTACATACCTTCCAGTCAAACATGAAACACCAAGCCAACATAAGTATCCGTGAGATAAAAGAAAACAAAGAAGACTATCTGAATCTGTTGCTCATAGCAGACCCGTCGGTTGATATGATACAGCATTACCTTGGCAGAGGGCATTTATATATTATGCAACTGGAAGAAATACCTGTATGTGTAACCGTTGTGGTATCAGACAAAGAGACGGCAGAAATAAAAAACCTGGCAACCCATCCCGATTATCTACGCCGGGGATATGCCAGTCGAATGATGAGTTTTATTGTCGAGCATTATAGAGAAACTCCGAATATTATCGTTGGTACGGGAAGTACAGGCATCCCCGGAAAGGAATTTTACCAATTGGATTTCTATCGGAAATGCGGCTTTGTCGAATCACATATTATCAAAAACTTCTTCGTCGATAACTATCCCGAACCTATCTTCGAAGATAATGGCGAACAATGTATCGACATGATTTATCTGAGATATGCCCGATAAAACAGAATTTAGTCCTTTTCCAATTGAAAGTCCTTACGCCGGAGAACAAAACTATTACTAAGATATTTTTCCCGCACAATCTTATTTTCTGCAAGTTCTTCAGGAGTTCCCTGAAAAAGAATTTTTCCTTCAAACAAAAGGTAAGCACGATCGGTAATGCTTAATGTCTCCTGCACATTATGGTCGGTAATAAGAATACCGATATTTTTGTCTTTCAACTTCCAGACAATCTGCTGGATATCCTCCACCGCAATAGGGTCTACACCGGCAAAAGGTTCATCCAGCATGATAAATTTCGGATCGATAGCCAGACAACGGGCAATCTCCGTACGGCGACGTTCACCACCGGATAATTGATTTCCCTTATTCTTTCGTACTTTTTGCAACCGGAATTCGGCAATCAGGCTTTCCAGCTTTTCCTTCTGGTATTCTTTAGGTTTATTGGTCATCTCGAGCACAGAAGCAATATTGTCTTCCACACTCATCTGCCGAAACACAGAAGCTTCTTGTGCCAAGTAGCCGATACCGGTCTGTGCACGTTTATATACCGGATATTTTGTAATTTCAAGATCATCCAAAAAGATACGGCCTTCATTAGGGGTAATCAGTCCTACAGTCATATAAAATGAAGTAGTCTTACCAGCACCGTTCGGTCCCAGTAAACCTACGATTTCGCCCTGCTTCACATTGATGGATACATGGCTAACCACAGTTCTCTTACCGTACTTCTTCACCAGGTCTTCCGTACGAAGCACCATCTTGCTTTCTTCCATATCTTTGTTATTTTGCGGCAAATGTAGCAAAAATAAGCTGAAAAAACGTACATTTGCAGACAAATATACGAAGTTATGATCAAAGCATTAAGAACCGTCGGAAGATATATGATGCTGATGGGACGTACATTCTCACGACCCGAACGCATGCGGATGTTCTTCCGGCAATATCTCAACGAGATAGAACAGTTAGGAGTGAATTCCATCGGAATCGTACTGCTGATTTCATTTTTCATCGGTGCGGTAATTACCATACAAATCAAACTCAATATCGAAAGCCCTTGGATGCCCCGTTGGACAGTGGGTTACGTAACGCGTGAAATTCTGTTACTGGAATTCTCATCCTCCATCATGTGTTTGATTCTTGCCGGAAAAGTAGGATCCAATATTGCATCGGAATTAGGTACCATGCGCGTTACCCAACAGATCGACGCCCTTGAAATAATGGGAGTCAACTCCGCCAACTATCTGATACTTCCTAAAATAGCTGCTATGGTTACCACCATTCCTATCTTAGTGACATTCAGTATTTTTGCCGGTATCATCGGTGCTTTCGCCACTTGCTGGTTTGGAGGGATTATGACAGCTACCGATCTGGAATACGGTTTGCAATACATGTTCGTGGAATGGTTCGTGTGGTGTGGTATTATCAAATCACTATTTTTCGCCTTTATTATTGCCAGCGTGTCCTCTTTCTTTGGCTATATGGTAGAAGGAGGTTCGATAGAAGTCGGAAAAGCATCTACGGATTCTGTCGTATCCAGTAGTGTATTAATCTTATTTGCCGATCTGGTATTAACTAAACTTTTAATGGGATGATTGAAGTAAAAGGACTCTATAAATCATTCGAAGACAAAGCGGTATTGAAAGACATCAATGCTACTTTTGAGAATGGAAAAACCAATCTGATTATCGGCCAGAGCGGTTCAGGAAAAACGGTACTGATGAAATGCATCGTCGGGCTGCTGATTCCCGAAAAAGGAGAATTGCTATACGACCATCGCAACTTCCTGGCGATGGGTAAAAAAGAGAAGAAAATGCTGCGCAGAGAGATGGGAATGATATTTCAAAGTGCTGCCCTGTTCGACTCCATGTCTGTATTGGACAACGTAATGTTTCCATTGAACATGTTCAGTAACGATACATTACGAGACCGCACCAAACGGGCCATGTTCTGTCTCGACCGTGTGAATCTGACAGAAGCCAAAGATAAGTTTCCGGGAGAGATCAGTGGAGGTATGCAGAAACGAGTAGCGATTGCACGGGCCATCGCACTCAATCCGCAGTACCTGTTTTGTGATGAACCGAACTCCGGACTCGATCCTAAAACTTCGTTAGTGATCGATGATCTTATACACGACATCACGCGAGAATACAACATGACGACAATCATCAATACGCACGACATGAACTCCGTGTTAGGAATCGGAGAAAAGATTATTTATATCTACGAAGGAAGAAAAGAATGGGAAGGTACAAAAGATGATATTTTCACTTCCACTAACAAGTTGTTGAATAACTTTATATTTGCTTCCGACCTGCTCCGTAAAGTAAAAGATGTGGAAATACAAAATTTAGAAGGTTGATCTAATAGATCCTCCCCCTCATCAAAAAGGAACAAAGGGCGCACTCTTTTTATCGAGTACGCCCTTTTATTGTAAAAACCAGTTAATAGAATTGACATATATCATCACGACATATTGACTGTCCTCTTTTTTATTCTTCACGAAACTGTAAGAGAGAGTTATTTCAATTACCGCCTCAAAGGTAGACGAAAAGTTGCACAAAAACATCACCGAAAACCGTGACAGAAGAAAAAATTTCTTTCTACACAACTTTTATCCACCCCAGCGCCATTGCTTTCACCACCATATCAATCGCATTCTTTGCCTCAAATTTTTGAATCAGCCTTTTACGAAATGTTTCAACCGTATTCTCCGTAATCTGCAACCGCGAAGCAATTTCATGCGTGCAAAATCCCTCGGAGACTGCTTGCAAAACTTCAAGCTCACGCTTGGTGGGAATATCCTTAGGGTGTATTTGTGACGAAGCATTACTCAGTTTCTGCCGTATGCCCTCAAATCGCGGACAAGTATATGCTACTCCCCGCAACACACTCTTTACAGCCTTTCCTATTTCAACGGACTCCGAAGCCTTCAGAGTCACAGCATTCACTCCCAGGCGAATAAGCCTGTTGATATACCAAATTTCCTCATGCATTGTATTGATGATTATACGTGCATCCTCATTGATTTCACGAATCATCTCTATCAATTCAAATCCGGACATATCGGGTAAACCGACATCCAAAATATAAATATCATAATCACGCGCTGCAATCAGCCCGACAGCCTCCTTACCCGTTGTCACTGCATCTGCTACAACCACTTCAGGGATTCGTTTTAAAATCTGACAAATCCCTTCCAGGATCAGCGCATGATCATCAACCAACAAAATCTCCGCTTTCTCTACCATAATATGAATTGTCTGTTGCTTAGTCTCTGACAAATATAAATATTATCGTTCAAAAAACGAAGTCCTCGTCCTACTTATTTCACATCATTTCTGACGAATATAGATATTTATAGGTGTTCCGGTCAGATTCCATTTCTCACGCATCTTATTTTCAAGGAAACGTTTGTATGGTTCCTTCACATATTGCGGCAGATTGGCAAAAAAGACAAAAGAAGGCACCTGCGTATTAGGAAGCTGGGTTATATATTTAATTTTTATGTATTTGCCTTTAACCGAAGGGGGGGGATAAGCTTCTATCAACGGAAGCATCTCTTCATTCAAACGTGCAGTAGGAATCTTTGTCGTCCGGTTTTCGTAAACAACACGAGCCTCTTCCAATACTTTCAGGATACGTTGCTTAGTCAATGCGGAAGCAAAGACAATAGGAAAATCCACAAAAGGAGCAAAACGTGAACGGATAGCCTCTTCAAAAGTCTTCATTACCTTTGCCGTTTTATCTTCTACCAAATCCCATTTGTTCACAACTACCACAAGTCCCTTCTGGTTCTTCTGGATCAAAGAAAATATATTCAAATCCTGACTCTCGATACCACGGGTGGCATCCACCATCAAGATACATACGTCTGCATTCTCAATAGAACGAATGGAACGAACCACCGAGTAATACTCCAAATCCTCATTCACTTTATTTTTCTTACGGATACCCGCCGTATCAACCAGATAAAAATCAAAACCGAATTTATTATACCGGGTATAAATAGAGTCACGCGTAGTACCTGCTATTTCAGTCACAATATTCCGCTCTTCACCGATAAAAGCATTAACGATAGACGATTTTCCGGCATTCGGACGTCCGACCACAGCAAAACGGGGAATATCATCATCCAGGATTTCCTCTGATTCTTTCTTGAACTTGCTGACAATCAAGTCCATCAAATCACCCGTACCGCTACCGCTTATGGCAGAAATACAGTATGGATCTCCCAATCCCAAGCTATAAAATTCGGGAGCATTATATCTCAATTCATGATTGTCCGTCTTATTGGCTACCATAATTACGGGACTCTTTGCACGCCGCAAAATAGCAGCAACCTGCATATCCAGATCAGTAACCCCATTCATCACATCCACCACAAACAGAATTACATCGGCTTCGTCTACCGCCATCAATACCTGTTTGCGAATCTCCTCTTCAAAAATGTCATCCGAATTGACTACCCACCCGCCGGTATCAACTACAGAGAACTCACGGCCCAGCCATTCCGACTTGCCGTATTGTCTGTCACGGGTCGTCCCCGCTTCGTCATTTACGATTGCCTGACGAGTTTTAGTCAAGCGATTAAATAAAGTCGACTTTCCCACATTAGGACGTCCAACAATTGCAACTAAATTTCCCATAGTTTACACGTTGTTTTTGCGACTATCACAGTCGTATGAATATATTCTTAATCTAACTGATAACCGAAATTACGTAATTCCTTATCCGAACTACGCCAGTCTTTATCCACTTTCACATAAGTCTCCAAAAAGATCGTCTTCCCAAAGAACCGTTCCAAATCACGACGAGCCTCCGTAGCCACCTTCTTCAGCGCTTTTCCCTGTTTCCCGATAATAATTCCCTTTTGCGAATCACGCTCGACGTAAATTACAGCATGGATATGTATCATCTTCGCCTCTTCTTTGAATTGCTCCACAACCACTTCTACCGAGTAGGGTATCTCCTTATCATAGTACAACAGAATTTTCTCACGAATAATTTCGTTCACGAAGAAACGTGCGGGCTTATCGGTCCATTGATCTTTTTCAAAATAGGGTGGAGAATCCGGAAGCAACTCCTTCACACGTTTCATTACGTAGTCAATATTGAACTTCGAAGCTGCCGAGATAGGAATAATTTCGGCCTGTGGAAGCAACGCTTTCCACTCTTCCACTAACTGAATCAGTTTTTCCTGATCGGTAAGGTCTATCTTGTTAATAAGCAAAAGTACCGGTACGGTCATTTTACGTACTTTCTCAATAAACTCGTTATTTTTGTCAGGAGTCTCTATCACATCCGTTACATAAAGCAGAATATCCGCATCCGTCAGTGCGGATGTAGAAAAGTTCAGCATCGACTCCTGCAACTTATAGTTCGGCTTCAAAACTCCCGGAGTATCGGAAAAAACAATTTGCATATCATCCGTATTATAAATCCCCATAATACGGTGACGAGTGGTCTGTGCTTTAAAAGTCGCTATTGAAACCCGTTCACCTACCAACACATTCATCAATGTCGACTTCCCGACATTCGGATTACCTACTATGTTTACAAAACCTGCTTTATGCATCGCCTTTCATTTATTGATTTAGACAAAAAAACGCATCGAATCGAAATAAGATGCGTTTTATGTGTTATATATCAGTAACGTCTGTTACTATTCCTTCTTTCCGTCATAACCCCACTTTACATAAACAGCTCCCCAGGTAAATCCTGCGCCGAATGCTGTAAAGATCAGGTTATCACCTTTCTTGAGTTTATCTTCGAAATCCCAGATACAAAGCGGTAAAGTACCCGCACTGGTATTACCATATCTGTCGATATTTACCAATACCTTTTCTATTGGAAGTTCCAAACGATGGGCCACCGCATCGATAATACGCATATTAGCCTGATGAGGAACCACCCAGTCGATACTATCTTTATTCAAATTATTACGTTCTGCAATCGCAGCACAGCTATCCGACATGTTAGAAACTGCATATTTGAATACAGTCCTACCTTCCTGATAGATATAATGCATGTGATTATCCACCGTAAAATAAGAAGGAGGACACACCGATCCACCAGCTTTCATATGCAGAAAAGGCAAGCCTTTACCATCGGTTCTCAAAAGAGCATCCATGATACCCACATCTTCAGTAGTAGGCTCTACCATAAAAGCAGCCGCACCATCGCCAAAAATAGGACATGTAGCACGTTCTGTGTAGTCCACCATCGATGACATCTTGTCTGCACCTACAATAATGATTTTCTTGTATCTTCCCGAACGGATAAAATTAGCAGCCGTTTCCAACAAAAACAAGAAGCCGCTACAGGCCGCTTGCAAATCAAAAGCAAATGCATTTTTAAGTCCGAGTTTATCGCAAAGAATAGAAGCTGTGGAAGGGAAGTGATAGTCTGGAGTAGTAGTAGCAACAACAACCAAATCAATGTCGTCAGGATTAGCACCGGTTTTCTTCATTAATTGCCGGCAAGCCTTACGGGCCATATAAGAGGTGCCTAATCCCTCTTCATTCAGGATTCGTCTTTCTCTTACCCCGATACGGGTCATAATCCACTCGTCATTAGTATCTACCATTTTCGATATCTCGTCATTTGTCAAGATATAATCAGGTACATATCCACCGACTCCTGTGATTACTGCATTTATTTTTTCCATCAATTCAATTTTAATTTAGCAATACTTCTAATACTTAAAGCAGCCGGAGAGCAATGCTCTCTGGCTGTCTGATTAAGTATAAGTCTATTCAGACTGTACTACAATTATACAGCTGCTTCTTTTTCGATTGCGAGTTTACCTCTGTAGTATCCGCAAGCTCCACATACAGTGTGATAAACATGCCATTCTCCACAATTCGGGCAAATAGCCAATGTCGGAGCCACAGCTTTATCATGAATTCTTCTCTTCGCTGTTCTTGTTTTTGATTGTCTTCTCTTAGGATGTGCCATTTTTCTTTAAACTTTAATTATTATCTAATATTTTTTTTAATTCATTCCATCGGGGATCTGTTTGTTCCTCGGCTTCTTCTACTACGATATCATCACCGGCCGCTTCAAACGTCTCATCTCCATCTTCGTCAGCATTCGTTCTCAAATGCTTGCTTAGCTTGCTGGTCATTGTCTTATTACATTTTCCAGGAGCATGCACATGCTTCATCGGAATAGACAAAGCTATAAATTCATACATAAACCATGCAACATTGATCTCCCCTTCTTCTTCAGGAATCACAATCAAGTTGTCACCCTCTTCCGCATATTCATGGCCAAACTTGACCATCAGTTTATCAGAAGAACTTACAGGTTGCTCCATTTCATCCAAACAACGATCACAAGGCACCCATACCACTCCATCGGTTTGGAAGCTCAATTCAAAAGCACGAGATGTTCTTTTTACAGTCAACTCTACGTTAACCTTACCTTTCTGAACCTCAGGGCCATCAATATGAGCGAAATACAGATTATCCAGTACAAATTCATATTTCACTGAATCCGACTGCATTCCTTTCAAGTCTATTTTGTATTTATCAAACTTTCCCAAAGCTTCACTTTTTTAATTGTTGCAAAGGTACAAAAAAAGCCTAAATATCCTGTTCTTCATCTTTCATTTTCCCAACAAGAACAAAAAGATGGACAGAATTCGGGCGACAAAGATACAAATAATAATCCTCATAACACACAAATTATCAGTAAATATTCACTTTTTAAGTTCTATTCTAAATACTGTACCTTTATTTAGCTCCGACTGTTTTACAAAAATACGCCCTGAATGATACTCTTCTACAATTCTACGGGCCAATGACAATCCCAGTCCCCAGCCTCTCTTTTTCGTCGTATAACCAGGTGTAAAAATAGTTTGATGTTTACTTTTAATAATTCCTTTCCCCGTATCCTCCACATCGATATACCAACGAGTAGCAGACTCTATGACGGACACTGTTATTTTTCCAACCCCATCCATGGCATCTATCGCATTCTTGCACAAATTCTCTATTACCCACCCGAACAGTGAAGCATTCAAAGGAATAATAATAGCATTTTCAGGCAAATGGGTAATAATCTCTACTTTATTCGAAGTGCGGCGCGCCATATATTCAGTTACTTCTTTTAACAATTTCCCTAAATCTACCTGCTCCATTTCCGGAGCGGAACCGATCTTGGAAAAGCGATTGGCTATCATTTGTAAACGAGCGACATCCTCAGTCATGCAAGGAATCAAATTGTCCGAAGGATATGCACTCTTCAATAATTCCGTCCAAGCCATCAGAGAAGAAATAGGTGTTCCCAACTGATGAGCCGTCTCTTTGGACAGACCGACCCATACCTTATTCTGTTCGGCCTTCTTTGAGCTAAGTAAAGCAAATATAGCTACCAGAACAAAAATAAGCACGACCCCTAACTGTACATAAGGATAAACGGAAAGACGCGTCAGCATCAAAGAATCCTGATAATAGACATCATTATAATCACTTCCGGATGATAAATTAATCCGGATCACACTTCCATTCTGTTTAAAGCGCTCCAACTGTTTATACAGAAAAGCAACCGAATCATTAGAGGCAATCTCTATATTACGATAAGTCTGAATATTCCCTTCAGCATCGGACACAATCACCGGAATCGTATTATTGGCATTCAATACTTTCAAAACCAAATTAAGATCCACATTCTCATCAGCAACACTGAAAGCACGCATTGCTTCTGCCCACACCTCCATCTTAAGTCGCTCTTCCATCGAAAGATCCTTTACCAACCGATGAGAAAAATACAAAGAAGCTACTGCTATAATAACAGCAGAGATAACCAATATAACCTTAATACGGCGAATATCAATAAATTGCATATAAAACTGATTTACTAATATATAACGGTCTGATCGGTGCAATATTATGCGGAAAGGAAAAAGATGGGAGATGGGAGAATGAAAATGGGGAGAATTGAGATGTGAGAATTGAGATGTGAGAAGCAGGCTGCGCTGTCACGCTGCATAGCATTTCTCCCCTCTCCATTCTCACATCTCCCATCCTTCTTCTCTCCCCCCCAATTCCTTCCAATACCCCCCTAAACGCGAAAATCCCCTTGCCCCCGTATTCCGGGTTGCAAGGGGATCCTTCAGAAAAAAAACGGCGACTACCTACTCTCCCACTGTTACGCAGTACCATCGGCGTGACCGGGCTTAACTTCTCTGTTCGGAATGGGAAGAGGTGGAACCCCGGTGCTATAGTCACCTGAATAAGGTAGACATGACGGAAAAAAGTAAATTCAAAAGCCGCAGCAGCAGCAGGCTAAACGTATATATGAAACCATCGTGACAAAAAGAAAGTCAACGGGCAATTAGTAAGGCTCGGCTTTGATATTACTACCTTTACACCTGCCTCCTATCAACGTCATCGTCTCTGACGACCCTGAGAAATCTAATCTTGTGGCTGGCTTCGTACTTAGATGCTTTCAGCACTTATCCAATCCCGACTTAGATACCCGGCAATGCACCTGGCGGCACAACCGGTAAACCAGAGGTCAGTCCAACACGGTCCTCTCGTACTAGTGTCAGAGCCACGCAAATTTCATACGCCCACGATAGATAGAGACCGAACTGTCTCACGACGTTCTGAACCCAGCTCGCGTGCCACTTTAATGGGCGAACAGCCCAACCCTTGGGACCTTCTCCAGCCCCAGGATGTGACGAGCCGACATCGAGGTGCCAAACCCCTCCGTCGATATGAGCTCTTGGGAGGGATCAGCCTGTTATCCCCGGAGTACCTTTTATCCTTTGAGCGATGTCCCTTCCATGCGGAAACACCGGATCACTATGCTCTAGTTTCCTACCTGATCGACTTGTGAGTCTCCCAGTCAAGCGCCCTTATGCCATTACACTCTGCGGACGGTTACCAATCGTCCTGAGGGCACCTTTAGAAGCCTCCGTTACACTTTTGGAGGCGACCACCCCAGTCAAACTACCCACCAAACAGTGTCCTCGTGACAACGAGTTAGAACTCAAATAATCAAAGGGCCGTATTTCAACAGCGACTCCACAGATACTGGCGTACCCGCTTCAAAGTCTCCGGCCTATCCTACACATCAATTACCCAAATTCAATGTTAAGCTATAGTAAAGGTTCACGGGGTCTTTTCGTCCCATCGCGGGTAATCGGCATCTTCACCGATACTACAATTTCACTGAGCTCACGGTTGAGACAGTGTCCAGATCATTACACCATTCGTGCAGGTCGGAACTTACCCGACAAGGAATTTCGCTACCTTAGGACCGTTATAGTTACGGCCGCCGTTTACTGGGGCTTCAATTCAATGCTTCTCTTGCGATGACATCTCCTCTTAACCTTCCAGCACCGGGCAGGTGTCAGGCTGTATACGTGATCTTTCAATTTTGCACAGCCCTGTGTTTTTGTTAAACAGTTGCCTGGACCTATTCTCTGCGCCCTACCTCTCAGCAGGGACCCTTTATCCCGAAGTTACAGGGTCAATTTGCCTAGTTCCTTAACCGTGAATCACTCAAGCGCCTTAGTATATTCAACCCGACTACGTGTGTCCGTTTACGGTACGGGTACCTCAAGGATTAAGTTTAGCGGATTTTCTTGGGAGTATGATTACACGCACTATTGGATTGTTCAGAAGAACGCTCCATACTATCAGGTTCGACTCTTGCGGTGGATTTGCCTGCCGCAATCAACATCTACACCCTTCAACGGACTATTCCGTCAGTCCGCGGCGCTGTCACGACTCCGTCTCCACGTCACTCCTTAAGGTAGTACAGGAATATTAACCTGTTCTGCCATCGGCATCACCGTTCGGCTGAGCCTTAGGACCCGACTAACCCTGATCCGATTAGCGTTGATCAGGAAACCTTAGTCTTTCGGCGAGGGGGTTTCCCACCCCCTTTATCGTTACTTATACCTACATTTGCTTTTCCACACGCTCCAGCAAAGCTCGCGCTTCACCTTCGACGCAGAGTGGAATGCTCCCCTACCGATACTTACGTATCCCATAGCTTCGGTAAAATGCTTGATGCCCGATTATTATCCACGCCAAACTCCTCGACTAGTGAGCTGTTACGCACTCTTTAAATGAATGGCTGCTTCCAAGCCAACATCCTAGCTGTCTTAGCAATCTGACTTCGTTAGTTCAACTTAGCATTTATTTGGGGACCTTAGCTGATGGTCTGGATTCTTCTCCTTTCGGACATGGACCTTAGCACCCATGCCCTCACTCCTGTGATAGGACTAATGCGCATTCGGAGTTTATCAAGACTTGATAGGCGGCGAAGCCCTCGCATCTTATCAGTCGCTCTACCTCACATTAGTAACTCACAAGGCTGCACCTAAATGCATTTCGGGGAGTACGAGCTATCTCCAAGTTTGATTAGCCTTTCACCCCCACCCTCAGGTCATCCGGAAGCTTTTCAACGCTTATCGGTTCGGTCCTCCAGTTAGTGTTACCTAACCTTCAACCTGCCCAAGGGTAGATCACTTGGTTTCGCGTCTACTCCTACTGACTATACGCCCTGTTCAGACTCGCTTTCGCTTCGGATACACATCTCAAGATGCTTAACCTTGCCAGTAAAAGTAACTCGTAGGTTCATTATGCAAAAGGCACGCCGTCACTGTTTAAAACAGCTCCGACCGCTTGTAGGCGCACGGTTTCAGGGACTATTTCACTCTTCTATTCGAAGTGCTTTTCACCTTTCCTTCACAGTACTGGTTCGCTATCGGTCTCTCGGGAGTATTTAGCCTTACCGGATGGTCCCGGCTGGTTCACGCAGAATTCCTCGTGCTCCGCGCTACTCAGGATACCACTACGCTTCGTCTGACTTCATGTACCGGGCTATCACCGTCTACGGCTCCTCTTTCCAGAGGATTCCATTCGTCAGATGTCTTGCGACATCGTGGTCCTACAACCCCATGGATGCCGTGACATCCATGGTTTGGGCTAATCCCCGTTCGCTCGCCACTACTAGGGGAATCATTGTTTATTTTCTTTTCCTGCAGGTACTAAGATGTTTCAGTTCCCTGCGTTAGCCTCTATCATTGGATAGATAACCGGTCTTCAACCGGTTGGGTTGTCCCATTCGGAAATCCGCGGATCAAAGGTTATTTGCACCTACCCGCAGCTTATCGCAGCTTATCACGTCCTTCATCGCCTCCGAGAGCCAAGGCATCCGCCATGCGCCCTTTCTTACTTTCTTCATATCACCGGATCGATTTGAAATCAATAATTAAGAATTTAAAAATCAATAATCAGGAATCCAAAATCGAAACACTACGGTTTGATATATACTTTTAGCTCTTTACTAAAATTTACTTTTTGTACATCATGTCAAAGATCGTTTGCCCTAAACTGTCAGTCGTCCTTTGACAACCGGCAATCCGAAGCGGAGTGGAGAATAACGGATTCGAACCGTTGACCCTCTGCGTGCAAGGCAGATGCTCTAGCCAGCTGAGCTAATCCCCCTTCGTACAAGTTGAAAGTTGGAAGTTGAGAGTTGAAAACTTAGTTTCAAACCCGCAATCCACCAGGCGTCGACTTGCGGAAGTAGTCCCAGGCAGAGTTGAACTGCCGACCTCTACATTATCAGTGTAGCGCTCTAACCAACTGAGCTATAGGACTAGTTCAACCTCGCCATGCGGCTCGGCTTCTTCTTTCTCTTGTTTATCTCTATCTATAATATAATATAGACGGTCGATCTATATGCTATAAATAAACAAGTACCAGTAGTACATTCAGAACCGGAAATGGACGCCCTTTACGGCATCGCTCCAGAAAGGAGGTGTTCCAGCCGCACCTTCCGGTACGGCTACCTTGTTACGACTTAGCCCCAGTCACCAGTTTTACCCTAGGACGCTCCTTGCGGTTACGTACTTCAGGTACCCCCGGCTCCCATGGCTTGACGGGCGGTGTGTACAAGGCCCGGGAACGTATTCACCGCGCCGTGGCTGATGCGCGATTACTAGCGAATCCAGCTTCACGAAGTCGGGTTGCAGACTTCGATCCGAACTGAGAGGGGCTTTAGGGATTGGCATCACATCGCTGTGTAGCGGCCTTCTGTACCCCCCATTGTAACACGTGTGTAGCCCCGGACGTAAGGGCCGTGCTGATTTGACGTCATCCCCACCTTCCTCACATCTTACGACGGCAGTCTCTCCAGAGTCCTCAGCATGACCTGTTAGTAACTGAAGATAAGGGTTGCGCTCGTTATGGCACTTAAGCCGACACCTCACGGCACGAGCTGACGACAACCATGCAGCACCTTCACAAATGCCTTGCGGCTATGCCGTTTCCGGCATATTCATTTGCAATTTAAGCCCGGGTAAGGTTCCTCGCGTATCATCGAATTAAACCACATGTTCCTCCGCTTGTGCGGGCCCCCGTCAATTCCTTTGAGTTTCACCGTTGCCGGCGTACTCCCCAGGTGGAATACTTAATGCTTTCGCTTGGCCGCTTACTGTATATCGCAAACAGCGAGTATTCATCGTTTACTGTGTGGACTACCAGGGTATCTAATCCTGTTTGATACCCACACTTTCGAGCATCAGTGTCAGTTGCAGTCCAGTGAGCTGCCTTCGCAATCGGAGTTCTTCGTGATATCTAAGCATTTCACCGCTACACCACGAATTCCGCCCACCTCTACTGTACTCAAGACACGCAGTTTCAACTGCAATTTTACGGTTGAGCCGCAAACTTTCACAACTGACTTACATGTCCACCTACGCTCCCTTTAAACCCAATAAATCCGGATAACGCTCGGATCCTCCGTATTACCGCGGCTGCTGGCACGGAGTTAGCCGATCCTTATTCATATGGTACATACAAAATGCCACACGTGGCACCCTTTATTCCCATATAAAAGAAGTTTACAACCCATAGGGCGGTCATCCTTCACGCTACTTGGCTGGTTCAGGCTCTCGCCCATTGACCAATATTCCTCACTGCTGCCTCCCGTAGGAGTTTGGACCGTGTCTCAGTTCCAATGTGGGGGACCTTCCTCTCAGAACCCCTATCCATCGAAGGTTTGGTGGGCCGTTACCCCGCCAACTGCCTAATGGAACGCATCCCCATCCTCTACCGAAATTCTTTAATAACAAAACCAGGAGGTCATGTTATACCATCGGGTATTAATCTTTCTTTCGAAAGGCTATCCCCGAGTAAAGGGCAGGTTGGATACGTGTTACTCACCCGTGCGCCGGTCGCCAGCGGTGTATTGCTACACCCTGATGCCCCTCGACTTGCATGTGTTAAGCCTGTAGCTAGCGTTCATCCTGAGCCAGGATCAAACTCTTCATTGTAAAAGTATTGTGACTGCACGAATCAATCATTAATGAATCAACAATTAAAACGCGGCAGTATATTGCTCTGTTCAGGATACCGTAAATCTATTGACGTCATTCTAAATACCTATATTAATAAGCATTGACGGTTCTAAATTTTTAATCTGTCATAACTTAATAAGACAGAATCGTACTACTTGTATTGTTTATCAATATTTCAAAGAACTATTTTTTGAATGCTTTTCTTTTCGGAAAGCGGATGCAAAGATAGAAACTTTCAGGCATTACTTCCAAATGTTTTCGGAAGTTTTTTTTTATTTTTCTTTTTTCCGGTCACTTCAGAAGCGAAAGGAAAAAGAAAAAACTGGAAGTTTCCATACTGCCAATCACCCTCACCATGTCAATCATTCAGCCTTGCTTCTCTTGCAAAGCGGGTGCAAAAGTAGGGCATTTTACAATACGAACAAAATATATGATACTTTTTTTTTCAAAAAAAATGAAACGTTTTTTGTAACAGGCTGATTTTGAAATATGTGAAAGAAGAGAAAAAGGAAAGAAAGGGGAAAAAGAAAGAAAGACGGGAAAAGAATGACACCTTATTATATATATAAGCAGAAAGTATTGAAAAAGGGAAAGGGGAAAATAGAAAGAGAAGAAGAAAAAAAAGGGAAAGAAGAGAAAAGGGGAAAAGAAAAGAAGAAAAGAAAAGGCGAGGTTATCAAAAAAACAAGGAAGATATTATTAAGGAAGAAGAAAAAGGAAAATGGATAAAACGCTGATTATTAAAGAAATAGCAAAAGACCGATGCAGGGCAGACAAAAGTATAGAGTTATAAAAGAATAAAGTATAGACTATTACCAGATTAAAGTATAGACTTTGATTGGATAAAAGAGTACACTATTAAAATCAAGGGGAAAGACAGGTAAAAGGGAAGGTTAAAAAAACAAAGACGCTAAGAAGGAAAGAAAGAAAACTGAAAATTAGGTATGGGAAAAAGAGAGAGCTAAAGAGAAAAACATATCAGAAGGAAAGAAAGACAGGAAGATACTTAGAGTATGTTTAAGTTTGCCTCTTAAAAGTTTTATCAGCTTCTTTTGGACAATATTTAAACTGGCTCTTAATATATAAGAGAAAGAAATTTGATGGAAAGGAAACAATAGGGATACAAAGCCGAAAGGCTTGATGCTAAAACATTTATTATTACATAAAATAAAGAGAGAAAGGAATATCAAAAAAAGAAGATGTCACACATTAGAAACACAAGAAGAAAGACTCTACGAAAAAGCATCAGAACCTCGTAGAGAAATCTATAGAATCTCGTAGAGAAACGAACCGATTCTCTACGAGGAAAAAGGGCAAAATACAGCATGTTGATATTCAGCAAATTAAGAAAGGAAACAAATGTATTCATTTTTCAGTATAAAAATGACAATTTTCTCTGAAAAAAGCGGCAGATACAACAATCAATAATAGAAAAAAAGCAAACATCTTCTTAAACATGGATGAACAATAGATAATGAGAAATACACTTTTACCAGAAACATAGACAAAAGAACAAGCATAATAAATATCAAATTATTGAATTAACAAGTAAAGATCAAAAAACTTAAAAAAGAAAAGGAGACCGAAGAATTTTACAAAGAACAAAGAGTAGGGAATAAGTATTATATATCAAACACATATTTCACCCCAAAGGGTGGCAAGCAAAAGAGTACTTTGCTTCATAAAAGCACCGATTACCAAAAACAATCAAAACAAATTTCATACAATACTTTGTCCTCATCATAGCAACGATAACGACTTCATCTTACTTAATTCAAAAAAGCATCAATAAATGCAGGCAATATTCCCCCCAAGATGTAATATCTCTCCATTTTTTTCGTATTTTTGTCCCAATATGCACGTTTTCGAACGGAAATAAAAAATTGCAAGAAATAAATGAGAGTTATAGACCTGATACATAGCAACGAGAAAACAGCTTTCTCTTTCGAAATTCTTCCCCCACTAAAGGGTACAGGAATTGAAAAACTATGCCGAGACATCGATACCCTGCGCGAGTTCGATCCCAAATATATCAACATTACCACGCATCGAAGCGAATACGTATACAAAGATTTGGGCAACGGACTGTTTCAACGCAACAGGTTAAGAAGACGACCGGGAACCGTAGCCGTAGCGGCCGCCATTCAGAATAAATACAATATCACGGTTGTGCCGCATATCTTATGCAGCGGCTTCACCCGGGAAGAGACAGAGTATGTATTGCTCGACTTGCAGTTTCTGGGAATCACCGATTTACTGGTTCTTCGTGGAGACAAAGCTAAGCATGAGTCGATATTTACTCCCGAAGGAGACGGATATCACCACGCCATCGAGTTGCAAGAACAGATTAATAACTTCAACAAAGGAATATTCGTGGACGGCTCGGAAATGAAGGTTACCAATACCCCGTTTTCTTACGGTGTGGCCTGCTACCCCGAAAAACATGAGGAAGCCCCCAACATAGACTCGGACATCTATTGGCTAAAGAAGAAAGTAGAAGCCGGAGCGGAATATGCAGTAACCCAACTCTTTTATGACAATCAGAGATATTTCGAATTTGTGGAAAGAGTCAGAAAAGAAGGCATCGATATCCCCATCATCCCGGGCATCAAGCCTTTCAAAAAAGCTTCTCAGCTAAGCATGATACCGAAAACATTCAAAGTAGACCTACCGGATGATCTGGTGAAAGAAACACTGAAGTGCAAAAATGATGCCGAAGTACAGCAAGTAGGTGTAGAATGGTGTATCAAACAGTGCCGTGAACTGATGGCACACGGCGTACCGAGCATCCATTTCTACTCTATTGGTGCCGTAGACAGTATTAAAGAAGTGGCAAAAGAGATTTATTGATTTATAAATGATGATTTATGAGTTATAATCTATGGATGATGGTTAATGAATAATGATTGATAAATAATTAATGGAAACCAATAAAATTAGAATATAGAATCGTGTTTTTTAAAGATGTAATCGGACAAGAAGAGACTAAGCAGCGACTTATTCAAGAAGTGAATGAAGGACGTATTCCGCATGCGCAGCTTATCTGTGGCCCTGAGGGAGTAGGAAAATTTCCTTTGGCCTTGGCCTATGCACGTTACATCAGTTGCACCAATCGCGGCACAACCGATGCTTGCGGTGTTTGTCCATCATGCGTAAAATTTAATAAGTTAGTACACCCGGATGTACATTTCGTATTTCCTGTTATAAAAACGGCACGAAGTGACGATTATATAGCCGAATGGCGCCGATTGGTACTGAATAACCCATATTTCAATCTCAATCATTGGCTGAACGAGATTCATGCAGAAAATTCACAAGCAGTAATCTACACCAAAGAAAGTGATGAAATCATGAAGAAGCTCAGCTTAAAATCAAGTGAGGGCGGATTCAAAATCACCATCATCTGGCTGCCTGAAAAAATGCAATTGCCCTGTGCCAATAAACTACTGAAGCTTCTGGAAGAACCACCCGAGAAAACTATTTTTCTACTGGTTTCCGAAGCTCCCGACATGATTCTTCCTACCATACTGAGTCGTACACAGCGTTTTAACATCCGCAAAATAGATGAAACGAGCATAGCAAACGCTCTTCAGGAAAAATATGGAGTACAACAAAGCAGTAGCATGACTATCGCCCATCTGGCCAACGGAAACTTTATCAAAGCATTTGAAACCATTCATCTCAATGAAGAGAATCAACTGTTTTTTGAGCTCTTTGTCAGTTTGATGCGGCTTTCTTATCAACGGAAAATCCGTGAAATGAAGCAGTGGAGCGAGCAAGTGGCAGGCATGGGGCGCGAACGCCAGAAAAACCTGCTCTCCTACTGTCAACGGATGATAAGGGAAAACTTTATCTACAACTTGCATCAGAAAGACCTGATTTATATGACACCGGATGAACAGAACTTTGCAACCCGATTTGCCCCGTTTGTCAATGAACGAAATGTAATGGGAATCATGGATGAACTAAGTGAAGCGCAACAGCACATCGAACAAAACGTAAATGCGAAAATGGTATTTTTCGATTTCTCATTGAAAATGATAGTGCTGCTGAAAAGCTAAAAGAAAAGGAAGAATGGAGATGGGAGAAAGAAAAAAAAAGAGAAATAAAGACGAGGGAAAGGAAATTTCAATCGTTAAATTGTAAATCGTTAAATCGTAAATATATAGATGGACTTTAAATTACATAATGGGAGCGGCGGCCTTTGCTGCAAAAGTTGTTCCCGACAAGATAACAAATTAAATACTTACGATTGGCTGGCAGATATACCAGGCAATGCGGAAGAGAGTGATATGGTGGAGGTTCAATTCAAGAACACCCGCAAAGGATACTATCGTAACAGTAACAAAATAAAATTGGAAAAAGGAGATGTTGTGGCAGTTGAAGCGACACCGGGACACGATATCGGTGTGGTAACACTGACCGGACGCCTTGTTCCGCTGCAAATGCGGAAAGCGAACATCAAACCGGATGTGGAAATAAAACGTATCTACCGTAAAGCCAAACCCGTAGATATGGAGAAGTTCGACGAGGCGAAGGCCAAAGAACACGCCACAATGATACGTTCACGCCAGATTGCCGCCAATCTAAACTTGAACATGAAAATCGGAGATGTGGAATACCAGGGAGACGGTAACAAAGCTATTTTCTATTATATCGCAGACGAACGGGTGGATTTTCGCCAATTAATCAAAGTTCTGGCGGAGGCATTTCGGGTACGTATCGAGATGAAACAGATCGGTGCACGTCAGGAAGCCGGACGCATTGGTGGTATAGGCCCTTGTGGGCGGGAACTTTGTTGTGCCACTTGGATGACAAGCTTCGTATCTGTATCTACAAGTGCCGCCCGCTATCAGGATATATCGTTAAATCCTCAAAAGCTCGCCGGACAATGTGCAAAACTGAAATGTTGCTTAAACTACGAAGTAGACTGCTATGTAGAAGCACAGAAACGTCTGCCATCAAAAGAAATCGAACTGGAGACGAAAGACGGAACATTCTACTTCTTTAAAGCAGACATCCTAAGTAATCAAGTTTCCTACTCTACAGATAAAACATTTGCAGCCAATCTGGTTACCATCAGTGGTAAAAGGGCCTTTGAAGTAATCGGCTTAAACAAAAGAGGAATCAAACCGGATAGTTTATTGGAAGAAGAACATAAACAAGAACCCAAGAAACCGGTTGACCTCGTAGAGCAGGAAAGTCTGACCCGTTTTGACCGTGACCGCCGCCGAAAAGAGGGCAAAGAAGGAGGTGAAGGTGGAAACCGTAACAAGAAAAAGAAGAAAAACAACCGACCACAACAGGAAGGAGAAGGAAGAGTAAACCGACCGCAACAGGAGAATGGCAATCGCTCGCAACAAGAGAATGGAAACCGTCCACAACGGGAAGGTGGAAACCGTCCCGAACGTCCGCAACGAGAAAACGGCAATCGTCCGAATCGTCCGCAGCCCAATTCAGAAGGACAGCAATCTTCACAACCCGGTAACGGCAACGAACAACAACGTCCACGTAACGACCGTCCGAGAAACAATAACCGGCCGCCGCGGAACAACAATGACCGTCGCGGAGACAGGCAAAAAAATGAAGAAAGGTCTCAAAATAGCGAGAGACCACAAAACAATGAAAAGCCGGCTAAAGAAAGAAATGAAACCCCTGCACAGGAATAACATATGGCTTTTGTTTTTAACAGTAGTTTTTCTAACAACAGCCTGCGATAAGAAAACCGTGTATCACTCTTACCATGCCATCCCCACCGAAGGATGGAAAAAGAGTGATACACTCTTTTTCGATATCCCGGTTAAAGATTCACTCACTCAGTTCAATCTCGCCGCAGAAATACGTAATAAAAGCAACTATGTTTATCGTAATCTGTATCTTGTAATCAGTCACAATTTAGAAGATAGCACAGTCTGGAAAACAGACACACTATTACTGATTCTGGCAGATAAAGAAGGGAAATGGAACGGTACAGGTTGGGGTAGTTTATTCCAATCCGAACTTCCCATCGGTACCATAGCCATACAGCATCCGGGAAACTATACCCTTAAAATTATCCATGGAATGCAGGACGAAATACTGAAAGGCATCAATGACATAGGGATAAAAATAGATGGAAGAAGGGAGAATTGAAATGGGAGAGGTAGCTGCGCTATTATGCTGTATAGTACCTCTCCCTTCTCCATTCTCCCATTTCCCATTAAAGCCTTCTTCCGCGTCCCGCGTCAATTCTCAGGAAGATAAACAGTAAAATCGTAAAGCCCCACAAAGAAGATCCCCCATAACTAAAAAACGGTAGGGGGATACCAATGACAGGCGTCAATCCGAGCACCATACCGATATTAATAAAGACGTGGAACAGAAAGATACTAAGCACGGAATATCCATATACCCGCCCAAATGCCGACGGTTGACGTTCGGATACTACGATAAGCCGGAGAATCAATGCCAAAAACAACAACAAGACAATAGAAGAACCGACAAAGCCTTGCTCTTCACCTACCGTACAAAAAATGAAATCCGTATCCTGTTCCGGTACATATTTCAGTTTCGTCTGAGTACCATTCAAAAAGCCCTTCCCTGTAAGGCCACCAGAACCTACGGCTATTTTAGACTGATTTACATTATATCCGGCACCCGTCAAATCTTCTTCCAACCCCAATACCACTTTGATACGAATCTGTTGGTGTGGCTCGAGAATATTATCGAATACATAATCACTGGAATAAAGAAAACCGACAGAACCTACTAAAAAAAGTCCGATCAGCATATAAGACTTTTGACGCTCACTCAAAGAGAGAAATAACAAATAACCTACCACAACAACACATATCCCCCACTGTACCCACACCAAATTGAACGGGACAATAAATTCCGAGACAAGGAAAGCAATCAACATAATCAATAAGCTTCCGCCAAGAATATTCCGAACGGGTTCCCACTTTTTCCGGTATACCCATACCATTCCCCCGGCAAACAGCAGTATCATGGACAGAACCGAGAACTCTCCAATGGGAGTAGGTGTGTCGGCTATAAACACCTGATCGAAACGAATACCGACAACAAAATAGACAACCGCACAAACACCGGAAAAAAGCACTACTCCCGGCATCCCTTCACGATAAAGCACCAGGAAGAAAGCCAGATACACCAATGCCGATCCTGTTTCTCTCTGCAAAATGATAAGCCCCATAGGGAGCAGGATAAAAGCAAGCAGAGCCAGAAAACATTTGCCTTTCTTTATATTAAAAGAATAAGAATTTATATATTTAGCCAAGACTAATGCCGTAGCAAATTTGGCGAATTCTGCCGGTTGTAAATTGACAGGCCCTAACTTTATCCACGAATTAGACCCCTTGATATCACTTCCTATAAATATAGTAGCAATCAGCAACAACATCATTCCTATATATATAATATAAGAAAACATATCGTACATCCTGTCCTCGAGCATCAACAGGATAAAACCCAGCCCAAACGAGCAGATAATCCACATAAATTGCTTACCGGCACGGGTAGAGAAATCCAGAAAATCCCGTTCCCCATAATCATAGCTGGCTCCGCAAACACTAAACCATCCGGCTATGATAAGGAGCAGGTAAATGGCAATTGTTACCCAATCCAGTGTCTTCCACAAACTATCGTTCCTCGTTACCATACATTATTATTCTATCACTAAACTCGGCTGCCTTTACTTCACTGGCAGGAGAAAGTTTCCCATTTAAATACTGTTCCATCATCAAAGCACCGATCGGTACTCCGTAAGTCGCACCGAATCCTCCATTTTCCACATAGACGGCAATCGCTATTTTGGGATTGTTCATCGGAGCAAAGCCCATAAAAACAGAGTGGTCGTGCCCACGATTTTGAGCTGTTCCGGTTTTACCACAGATTTCACCGTCCGGGAAAATATAGCCGGCCGTTCTACAAGTCCCTCCTGTCACAGCAGCACGCATTCCTTTCACAACCTCTTCATAATGAATCCGGTCGATAGTCGGTACACGTGGAGTACGATAAAGGCTGTCGATTTCATTATCCTGAATTTCTTTCACAATATGCGGAGTGATGAAATGTCCCCGATTGGCAATCGTTGCGCTCAGATTGGCAATCTGCAAAGGAGTAGCCAGAATTTCTCCTTGTCCGATAGCAATACTGATAACCGTCAATCCGTTCCATCGCCCTTTATAGGGTTTATCGTAGAAAGCAGCATTAGGGATAAGTCCCCGGCCCTCACCAGGCAGATCCACTCCCAACCTGTAACCGAAACCTTGGGAAACCATGTGGTCTTTCCACACCGTTATTGCATTCTGCGGAGAACCGTATTTACGATCACCAAACATCCGGTACAAGCCCCAACAGAAATAAGAGTTACATGAAGTAGCCAATGCCGGAACCAATGGCAATGGAGAAGCATGACCATGACATCCCACTTTTAAACTTCCATGTATAAAGCCGTGATAGCACGGAAACATCGGAGTATTTTCCTGAATAATTCCTTCTTGCAGAAAAGTCAGTGCCTGGGCAGCCTTAAAAGTAGATCCCGGAGGATAAGCACCCATCAATGCCCGATTCAGCAAAGGTTTTTGCTTATCACGTTGAAGCATCAGATGATTCTTACCGCGTTGGCGGCCAATCATCAGATGAGGATCAAAATCCGGAGAAGAGACCAGACACAATATCTCTCCTGTCGCCGGTTCAATAGCAACAATGCTACCGATTTTATTCTTTAGCAGTCGCTCCCCTAACATTTGTAAGTCGATATCCAATCCCAAAGTCAGATTTTTGCCGGGAACGGAAGGACGATCGAATTGCCCATCCATATAATGCCCCTGAATACGTCCATGCGCATCCCGAAGCAATATCTCAACACCTTTCTCACCACGGAGATACTTCTCGTAGGATTTCTCAACCCCCTGCTTTCCTATATAGTCGCCACGGATATAATAGTCATCATTTTCAATATCCCGCATCGAAACTTCTCCAATATCCCCCAAAGCATGAGCAGCCGAGTTATAGGTATACTGCCGGATCGTGCGTCTCTGAATATAAAAACCGGGGAACTTAAACAACTTTTCCTGAAATACGCCACACTCTTCTGCCGACAGTTGCGACATAAACAACTGATTGGTATATCTCGAGTATCCCGGATTCCTCCGACGGTCTTTCATATCAGCCATGATTTTCAAAAACTGCTCCCGAGTGATATTCAATGCCTGGCATAAATCGAGTGTATCCAACTCCTCCACTTCTTTAGGTACAACCGTTATGTCGTATGCCGGCTGATTAAACACAAGCAGTTTCCCATTACGGTCGTACATTGCACCACGTGAAGGGTATTGTATCTTATTCAAAAAAGCGTTACTATCGGCATTTTTTTTATAATCATCCGTAGATATCTGCAAAAAGAAAAGCCGCATCATGTAGATAAGAACAATGCAGACAGCTACTCCTCCAATGACAAATTTTCGTTTCTCTAATACATAATCTTTTGCCATGTCTATCTCCTTATTCCTTCAATAGCCATAATACAGGTTACGGTCAGCAAAGTACATGCAACTACTCTTAACAACAACAGCGGTATGTTGGAAAATGAAAAGAACTCGATACCGAGCAAAACCAAATGATGCACAAAAACGCTTGTCACCGCAAATTTCAGAAAAGAGGAAATCCCCATCGTCCGGATAGAAGGGATGATACTATCCAATGTGTCACGAGGTGTAAACAAACGCAGAAAAGTGGGACGCACAAAAGCTAAAAACACAGTCGCCGCCGCATTCATCCCCGGAGTATCAGAAAATATATCGACCGTAAGTCCCAGAAAGAAAGCCCAAAGCATCAATTCGTTACGAGAAGTGCCGGAAGCGAATTTTAAGATGAAATAGACATATAGAAAGGGAGTAGCATATCCTGCTATATGAACATTATTCAGGATCAGCACTTGCAAAAGAACCAATCCCACAAACCATCCCATTCTATGTATATAGCTTGTCATCATTATTTTGTACTCATATTTTCAAGTTCCCTCTGTTCTCCCTGCCCATTTCGGGAAATCACTCTGACATTACCTAATTTACCAAAATCAGTAGCTAATTTTATTTTCAGCAAATAAGAAAGTCCATCATTAGAATCGGACATATCGTCTACCGTGCCTACCATCACCCCTGCTGGAAAAACAGTAGAATACCCGCTTGTTACCACTGTATCCCCAAGATTGAACTCCGCATGACGGGGCAGATCTTTTAAATAAGCATACCGAGAATCACCATATTCCCACTTCAAATAACCGAAATATTCACTGCCGATAATTTTACAACTGATACTCGACTTACTGTTTAAAACCGAAATAACCAGTGAATAAGAAGGGGATGTCTTATAAACAATACCAACCACACCGTTGCCATCTATCACTCCCATTTCCGGACGGATACCGGCCGAAGAGCCCTTATCCAGTGTGATATAATTATCGGCTTGATTCAAACTATTCCGAATGACATGCGCCTTGAATATCTTATAATCGGCCTGCTCCAAATATCGAATACTATTCATGGTTATAGAATCTATCCGATAATCTTTCAATCTGTTTTCCAAATTAGTTATTTGCTGTTCGAGAGCCATATTACGATCCAGCAAATCCTCATTTACCGATTTTAGATGGAAATAAGAAGAAATACCGCCTGAAACCTCATAAACCTTTCCGGCAACGACATTAGCGGATGTAAAAAAAACACTCTGCTGATAATTATTAAAACGAAATAACAGCACAAAACAGATCACCTCCAATAATATGAAGAGAAGCCAGTAATTGTACTTAAGAAGAAAATTCAGTAAATTCCGCATGATTAATAATTATTCAATGTGCCAATTAAGAGAATGCAACAATTAAGGAATGTGTTAATGTAAACAATATGCCAATGTGCCAATTATAGCACCCATATACTAATTACTCTTCAGCATAACAGCGCAGCCAATTGGCATATTGGCACATTGGCATATTAGCACATTATTTATCTCATCAAGAATGAGAAGCGATCTATGTTCTTTAATGCCACACCTGTTCCCTTTGCTACAGCATGAAGCGGATCTTCCGCAATGTGGAAAGGTATATTAATCTTATCCGTCAGACGTTTATCGAGTCCACGAAGCAAGGCACCACCGCCCGCCAGATAAATGCCATTATGAACTATATCGGCATACAACTCAGGAGGTGTATTTTCCAATGCACTCAATACGGCCGTTTCAATCTTGGAAATTGACTTTTCCAGACAATGAGCCACTTCCTGATAACATACGGGAACTTCCATCGGAAGCGCAGTGATACGATTCGGACCGTGAACAATATAATCTTCAGGGGCATCATCGCCCAACTCGGTAAGCGCAGCACCTACATTGATCTTAATACGCTCCGCCATACGCTCGCTGACTTTCACATTGTGCTGACGACTCATATACTCCTGAATATCGGCAGTAAGATCGTCACCAGCAATACGGATAGAATTATTAGAAACAATACCACCCAATGAAATAACAGCAATTTCGGTAGAACCACCACCTATATCGACAATCATATTGCCTTCCGGCGCCTCTACATCGATACCGATGCCGATAGCAGCAGCCATAGGTTCAAATACCAAATATACATCACGACCACCGGCATGCTCGGCAGAGTCACGAACCGCACGAAGTTCAACTTCCGTACTACCCGAAGGCACTCCGATCACCATGCGAAGTGAAGGAGAGAATAAATGACTACGGGTATTCACCTGTTTGATGAGTCCGCGCATCATCTGTTCACAAGCATAGAAATCGGCTATTACACCGTCGCGAAGCGGACGGATGGTACGTATATTTTCGTGGGTCTTTTCGTGCATCATCTTTGCCTTCTCACCCACGGCGATCATCTTATCAGTACGACGGTCCAAAGCCACCACCGACGGTTCGTCTACCACAATCTTACCATTGGTAATGATGATGGTATTGGCGGTTCCCAAGTCCATCGCTATTTCTTGTGTAAAAGAGAATAATCCCATGTATATTTACGATTTAACTATTTACGATTTACGATTCAAATATCTTTCTCTCACGATTCAACCATTTACGATTTACAAAGAAACGAACTTTCATCATAAATCGTAAATTGTCAAATCGTAAATCTGTTTTAGTGTTTAAAATGGCGAATACCCGTCGTCACCATTGCAATGCCATGTTCATTACAATATTCGAATGTCAATTCATCCTTTACAGATCCACCCGGCTGAATAACGGCTGTTACTCCCTCGTTACCTGCAATTTCCACACAGTCGGGGAAAGGGAAGAAAGCATCCGAAGCCATCACAGCCCCATTCAAATCGAATCCGAATGTTTTCGCTTTCTCTATTGCCTGTTTCAAGGCATCTACGCGGGAGGTTTGCCCTACACCACTTGCCAGCAATTGTTTATTTTTAGCAAGTACGATTGCGTTCGATTTACTGTTCTTCACAATTTTGTTGGCAAACAACATATCCTCTACCTCTTCGGGTGTAGGAGCTTTATCGGTCACGGCCTTTAAATCAGCCACAGTTTCGATATTCAAGTCTCTTTCCTGTACCAACACACCGTTCAATAATGAACGGAATTGCTTTTTCGGCAACTTAACTTCTTTGCGGACAAGTATGATACGGTTTTTCTTTTGTCCCAGAATTTCCAATGCATCTACATCATAGTCGGGAGCAATCACCACTTCAAAGAATATCTTATTGATCTCTTCTGCTGTTTCCTTGTCAATGACAGCATTGGTTATCAACACACCACCGAATGCAGAAACCGGATCACCGGCCAACGCGTCTTTCCATGCTTCAAGTACCGTAGAACGGGAAGCCAAGCCGCAAGCATTGTTGTGTTTCAGAATAGCAAAAGTAACATCCTCGAATTCATCAATCAGTTCAACTGCCGCATTGATATCCAATAAGTTGTTATATGAAATTTCTTTTCCATGAATTTGATCGAACATTGCTTCCAAATTTCCATAGAAAAATCCTTTTTGATGGGGATTCTCACCATAGCGAAGCATTTTCTGATCATTGGCAGATTGACGGAAAGCCGAACCTTCTTCGGCATCAAAGTAGTTGAAAATAGCCGAATCATAATGTGAAGATACGGCAAAAGCTTCTTTAGCCATCCAACGGCGTTCTTCCAATGAAGAGTTGGCTCCATGCTCCATCAACATATCGAGCAATGGTTTATATTGAGCCTGAGAAGCGACAATCACCACATCATTGTAATTTTTTGCAGCAGCACGAATCAACGAGATTCCACCTATATCGATTTTCTCAATGATAGCCGCCTCATCAGCACCCGATGCCACGGTTGCTTCAAATGGATAAAGATCTACAATCACGAGATCTATTTCCGGGATTTCATACTTCTCAATCTGCTGAATATCCTGTTCCAGTCCACGACGACAAAGGATACCTCCGAAGATTTTCGGATGCAATGTCTTCACACGGCCACCTAAAATAGAAGGATATGACGTCAAGTCTTCTACAGCCTTACAGGGATATCCCAATGATTCTATAAACTGACGAGTTCCGCCCGTTGACAAAAACTCAACTCCTTCTTCATGCAATTTGGTGATAATTTCATCCAAACCTTCCTTATGATAAACCGACACTAAAGCGGTTTTTATTCTTTTTGACTCAGACATGGGTTTGCTTATTAAGTATTTGATGTGCAAAGTTACGAAATATTGTTTATCGCACGTAATAAATAAGGTGTGAATTAATAATAAAAAAGCGTCGACTCAAAATATTATGAGTCAACGCTTTGATATATGTACAATTGTTTATACAAAACTATTACCAGATAGACACCCGTTTGTCAACCGGCAGGAACATCGGATCGTCCTCTGTTACATCAAAAGCCTCGTACCATGCACCGATTTGCGGTAACGCACCATTGACACGCCATTTTCCCAATGAATGCACATCCAATTTAGTAAGACGAAGGATCTCTTCCGGACGGATATTGCCTGCCCACACATTCGCGTAAGCCAGGAAGAAACGTTGTTCGGGTGTAAAGCCGTTTTCGTCTTTTAGCGGAGCCTGCACCGTTGCATTTTTAAATGCCTGATAGGAAACCTGCAAACCACCGTGATCGGCAATATTCTCACCCAGAGTCAACTGTCCATTAGCATGGACACCCGGTGCCACTTCGATGCTATCGAAGAAATTAACCATCACTTGCGCACGCTCTTCAAAGTTTTTCGCATCTTCTTCCGTCCACCAGTCTTTCAAATTACCGTCTTTATCATATTGACGTCCCTGGTCGTCAAATCCGTGTGTCATTTCATGGCCGATCACCACACCGATAGCACCGTAATTGAAAGCATCGTCAGCATTCATATCGAAAAACGGATACTGAAGAATACCTGCCGGGAAACAGATTTCATTGGTAGTAGGATTGTAATATGCATTTACCGTCTGCGGAGTCATCAACCACTCATCCTTATCTACCGGTTTACCCGCTTTCGCAATCATTTCGGCATGTTCCCATTGATTGGCACGTTCTATATTTGCCCAATAGGAATCGTCCTTGATTTCAAGTGACGAATAATCTTTCCATTTATCGGGATAACCGATTTTCACATGGAAAGTGGCCAGTTTCTCAAGTGCTTTCTCTTTGGTCGCATCACTCATCCAAGCCAAATTCTTAATGCGTTCTCCCAGAGATGTCTGCAAATTCTTCACCAATCCTACCATACGTTCTTTGGCAGCAGCCGGGAAATATTTTTCCACGTACATCTGCCCTACGGCTTCTCCCAAAGAACCGTCAACCGTGCTCACAGCACGTTTCCAACGCGGCTTCATCTCCTGTTTTCCGGACATGACTTTACCATAAAATTCAAAGTCCTGCGCCACAAAATCATCACTCAGGCAACCTGCTGCGTTATTAATAAGATTCCACTGCAAATAAGCTTTCTGATCTTCAAGCGCTACATTATTTACGATATCGTTCACCTCCTTTATGGAATTCGGCTGACCTACATTTACTTCCGCCAAATCATTCAAACCGAGAGTAGAAAAGAACACATCCCATGCAAAAGGAGCATATTCCTTCTTCATCTCTTCCATTGTTTTCTTATTATAGTTGGCATGCGGATCACGCAATTCCACCATAGAACGGGCCGATGTAGCCAGACGGGTTTCAATCTTCATAACAGCCTCCATTGCTTTTCGGGCAACCGCCTCGTCATATCCGGCAAGCCGGAACATCTTCACAATATGGTTTTTATAAGCCTCACGAATTTCTTTTGTCTTATCATCATTTTCCAAATAATAATCGCGCTCACCCATTCCCAAACCGGCTTGATAAGTATGCACCGTGTTCACAGAACTGTTCATATCATCAGCAGCTACATAAACAGCAAAATAAGGATGCATTCCGTTCTTATGCATTTCTGCTATCATGGTATAAATTTCGGACTTATCTTTCAATCCGGCAATCTTCTCTAATTCTGCTTTGATAGGAGTTGCACCGTCTTTATTCAACTTCACACTATCCATCGCCATGTTATAAAGATCGCCTACTTTCTGAGCAACGCTACCGGCTTCGTGGGGAGCGGAAGCTAATTCTTCAATAAGTCCGCGAAGTTGTTCCCGATTGTTTTCGGCCAACATATCGAAAGAACCGAAACGTGAATACTCGTCTGTGAGAGGATGATTCTTCATCCAACCGCCACAGGCATACTGATAAAAATCAGCTCCCGGAAGAGCCAATGTGTCAAGGTTAGCAAGATCAATACCGGAAGTAAGGGTCTGCTGCTTGCTGCTGTTGCATCCTGTTGTCATCATGCAAATTGCAAGAATTGGTAAATACTTGATTACTTTCATATATCTAAAGTTGTTAATTACTCATCATTGTTTCAGTTCTTCCAGTTCAATCGAAACCTTCTCCCACTCTTCTACGGTCCGGTCGAGCTGTTGTTTCAGTTTTTGATGCTGTTCGTAAAGCGTCATGTCCGAAGCCCCTTCCGGAGTAGCCATTTTCTCTTCCAGAATAGCAATAGCAGACTCCGTCTGCTCAATCTCCGTTTCACAATCGGCCACCTGACGTTCCAGCTTTTTCAGTTTCTTGTTAAGTTCTTTTTGAGCTTCATAAGAAAGCTTACTTTCCGATTGAGAAATCCCTTCCGTTGCTGTTTCCTTTTTAGTATCGACAGGAGATGCGGAAAGCGCAGGAGCCTTTTGCAGTTCATTCAGGCTTTCGATCTTTTTTTTCTGCAGAAAATCATAAATACCACCGATATGTTCTTTCACCTGCCCGCCACCAAACTCATAGACTTTAGTCGCAAGTCCGTCAAGAAAATCACGATCATGACTAACGATTATCACCGTACCGTCAAACTCGCGTATCGCCTCTTTCAGCACATCTTTCGAACGCATATCCAGATGGTTGGTCGGCTCGTCGAGAATAAGGAAATTCACCGGTTCGAGCAGAAGCTTTATCATTGCCAAGCGAGTACGCTCACCACCGGAAAGAACTTTTACTTTCTTATCCGAAGCCTCCCCGCCAAACATGAAAGCTCCAAGAATGTCACGGATCTTAAGACGGATATCTCCCACCGCTACCCGATCGATTGTATCAAATACGGTAAGACTTTCGTTCAGCATCTGTGCCTGATTTTGGGCAAAATAACCGATCTGCACATTATGCCCGATTGTCAGTTTGCCTTGATAATCGGTGATTTCTCCCATGATACATTTTACCAATGTAGATTTACCCTCACCGTTTTTTCCGACAAAGGCTACCTTCTCGCCACGATTAATCGTAAGATTTACATTCTGGAAGACAACATGCGAACCGTATGCCTTTCTCACATCTTCGCAAATCACCGGATAATTCCCACTGCGGCTGGAACAGACAAATTTCAAACGCAAGGCCGAATTATCCTCTTCATCCACCTCAATGCGGTCTATCTTTTCCAACTGCTTGATACGACTCTGCACCTGCACCGCCTTTGTTGCCTTGTAACGGAAACGCTCGATGAAATCCTCCGTATCCTGTATCTGTTTCTGTTGATTTTCATAGGCACGAAGCTGCTGTTCGCGGCGCTCTTTACGAAGCACAACGAACTCATCATATTTCACTTTATAATCGTATATCTGCCCGCAAGTAATTTCAATGGTACGCGTCGTTACGTTATTGAGAAAAGCACGGTCGTGACTGACCAACACCACGGCATTGGCACGCGTGGAAAGGAAATTCTCCAACCACTGGATACTCTCGATATCCAAATGGTTCGTAGGCTCATCCAAAAGCAGTACATCGGGACGACGCAACAGCAGTTTCGCCAGTTCGATACGCATACGCCAACCACCGGAGAATTCGGAAGTAGGGCGATCAAAATCTTCCCGTCTGAAACCTAATCCAAGAAGCGTACGTTCTATTTCCGCACGGAAATTAGTCCCGCCCATCATCAAAAAACGGTCGTTCTCATGCGTAAAGCGGTCGATAAGCTTATGGTATTCTTCCGATTCATAATCGGTACGGTCCGCCAACTCCCGGTTCATCCTCTCCAAATCGGCCTGCAACTGAAAGATATGCTCGAAAGCCTGCTCGGCCTCCTCCATCACAGTATGCGCATCAGAGAGTATCATCACCTGCGGCAAATAGCCGATAGTTACCTCTTTGGGAATGGCAATTACACCCGCTGTCGGGCTCTGCAAACCGGCCAGAATTTTAAGCATGGTCGATTTACCGGCTCCGTTCTTACCCACCAGGGCAATACGGTCTTTCTTGTTAATAACGTAAGACACGTCCGAAAATAAGGGCGTGGCATTAAATTCTACGGTAAGTCCTTCAACTGATATCACTTTGCTAACGAATAATTGATATTGGGTTGCAAAGATAGCAATTTATCCCTTAACCGATAAAGCTTCAAGTGGTTAATTACTTACATTTGTCAATTTTCGTTCAGTCAATGATCCATTCACCCAAATTCCGCTCTTCGGAATCGAAAGAGATGCCTATTTCAACAAGCTTACGACCGTCTGCCATATAAGGGATAAGAAACTCTGTATCCCTATCGGGAGTTTGCGAAACGGAGCAGTAGAAAGAATATTCATCACAACACGGATTTAGCAATTGATATTTGCAAGGATAACATATTCCCGACAGATAATATGCGCAAGAAGAAAAATATCAGAAAGGCACCTGCACACCGTTCGTCGCTTTCCTGTCCAGAGAGCAATAACCGGGCATTAGCTTCAAACCGGAAGAACGGGTAAACCCGGTAACAGGAGGCTTCACTCCGTTACGTATCCAATATATAGCGGCTTTCAACAGCACATCATTCTCCTTATCCCCCAATTCCACATGATTCACTATCGGACGATAATCGCTATTCGGCTCATCCGGTTCCCAGTCTGAAGAAAAGCCGTCTTTGTATTCCGATTGATCCTGCACATTGAAAATCCGGCAGACAATGGGATGCAGTTCGTAATCGTATTTGTCATTGGTGAGTGTAATAGAACCTACATTCTTGCCTTCGGTCTGTTCGCCCAGCAAATATACATCGTAGTAGGGGCGCAATCCGTTAATCACCGCTTCCGAAGCCGAAGCCGTGCGGTTGCTGGTCAACACGAACAGACGAGGCAGATTGAGATTCTGTTCCGCCCCCTCTAATTTATAGGTAACCGTTTTAGACTGTATATCATTGTATTGCAAATAACAGAACGTGTTTCCCAAGGCAGATTCCGGCGCCAACAATTCGGCAAGTATCTGCGCAGAGGTCACAAGGCCACCGCCGTTGTAGCGAAGATCCAGCACAAACTCCTCGACCCCCTCTGCCTTAAATGCACCAAACTGTTGGCGAAGCTCGTTATTATACGTCTCATCCTTATCCCCGTCGGGGCCGGAGGTGAAGTGATTATACACCATATAACCCACCTTTTTATGTCCGGTAGACTCGTCTTGAAATGTTTTTGTCAGAAAAATAGGATCATCCTCTACCATGGCCGGAACCAACTCCACCGAATGTGTATCGTAATTGGAATAATGATCCGAAACATCCAACACAACCGTTTTCCCACTCAACAGATCAGACACGTTTCCATCACTTACATTCGCACCATTTATTTTATGAATCCAGTCACCACGCCGCAAACCTTTTTTCTCAGCAGGTGAGCCCGGCAATACATATAGAACACTGACCGCACGATATCCCGCACCGTTTATTATCCAAGTCTGAAACTCAAAACCAAGCGTTGGTTCTTCTCCCATGTTCGACCGTGTGGCTACAGATTTCTTTTTCTTAATTGTAGAATAATAATAACGGGTCTTATTTTTGGTTTTTCCGTCTTCCGACGCTAACAGTGAGTAGAAAAAATCTTCCGGATCAGCATTAAAATTCAGTTCCTTTTTATCAGGAATCTCTTCATACCATAAATAATAACTACGCATCGCACTCTCAATCCATTGGTTCGTAGTTTTATCACTCTTATCATCATCGTCATCCTTACAGGCGGAAAAAGAGAATACAAACCCTAACACAAGGCACATACGGCCATATATGGAAAACTTCATCATAACTATCTTTCTTTTAGTTCGATATATGCGGACAAAGATACGAAAAAAGGGAAAGCCGATGCCTTCCCTTTCCCTTTTTATATTGTCCTTTAACGATCAGAACAATTTTGCCGGATACTCACCGGCATCCACCAATGCCTGTATCTTATCCACTACTCCCTGACGGTCGGCAGCGTATGTCACGCCAAACCACTTACTGGTAGTATCAAGCACTTTCACACGGGCAGTTCCGTCATTAATCAGTTTATTTACCATCAACGGAATGAAATATTCGGCTTTCAAGTTGTCCATATTGGCCTTAAGGAATTCTTTGAAGTATTCTTCGGAATATTCAAAATAATCGGGAGTAAAGCCCCACATATTCATTGAAACCGGAGTATTGTCGGCAATACTCTGCATCACACCGTTCTCATCTTTGAAAGATACCTTACCGTCAATACGTTCGATGGCCGTACGTTCAACCACAGTTGTCAAATAACCTTCCGCATTCGTTTCGCATACGCCACGAGCAACCGAACCGCTTTCGCTCAATGTATTACCTACACGATAACCTACCATGCAATAGTCATTCTTTTTCCCGTCCATCTCGCTCAGTGCAGCACCCAACACGGCAAAGCTGTCACGACCATAGAAGTCGTCTGCATTGATAACGGCAAACGGCTCTTTGATAACGTCTTTACCCATCAATACGGCATGATTCGTTCCCCAAGGTTTTACACGGTCAGCAGGACAAGTAAAGCCTTCGGGCAGGTTATCCAGTGCCTGGAATACCAATTCCACCGGGATATGGTTTTCGTATTTACTCAATATTTTTTCACGGAAGTCTTTCTCGAAGTCCTTGCGGATAACGAAAACAACTTTGCCGAACCCACCGCGAATCGCATCATAGATAGAATAATCCATAATAGTTTCGCCATTCGGACCCAGTCCGTCAAGTTGTTTCAAGCCTCCATAACGGCTGCCCATACCGGCAGCAAGTACAAATAAAGTTGGTTTCATAACTGTGTAATATTAAAAGGTTAGTGATGTCAATGTTCCGACAACGGTGCAAATGTACAAAATTATATGGACGCAGAATGACACATTTCGTTCAAAGTTTACCTTTTTTTAATTCAATTGTAAGCTTAGAAGGGATAACCAATGGCAAAGTGTATACCTAATTGTTTCCAAAATGCCCCCCTCACATTATAGTATCCCGACTTCCCCGTTTCATACGGATCATGCAAAGGCACTCCGCAATCGAGCCGGAAGACAAGAAAATCGAGGTCATAACGCAACCCGACACCGGTACCGAGAGCGATTTGTTTGGCAAATGTTTTCAACCGGAGTTGCGCATCAGGGCGGTCGGAGTCATAACGCATCAGCCAGACGTTTCCCGCATCCAAAAAGACCGCTCCATGAAGATCTTTATAAATGCGGAAACGATATTCGATGTTTGCTTCCAAACGAATATCACCAGTCTGATCAAGATAAGAAAATTCACTCTTTTCCGGATGATAGCCACCGGGACCGATACTACGTACCGTAAAGGCGCGGATACTATTGGCACCACCGACATAAAATTGCTCGCTATAAGGAGCAACATGTGAATTACCATAGGTCCATATCACCCCACCGGCTATCCGGGCAGCAACGGAATTATTACGATCTATCTTCCATAAATAACGATAGTCGGTATTCAATTTAAGAAATTGCGCAAACGGTGCCCCCAACAGATTTTTCTCTTTTTCACTGAACGGCTTGCCGAAAATACGGTAAATACAAGAAGTCAAATTACCGGCAGAAGTAAAAGTAGTCTGCCACCAACTGGAGTTACGCACTCCACGGACAGTCGAATTATCATAGGTATAAGTATATTCCATAGCCGGAATAAACTGGTTCTGCAAACTGAGCAACAATGCCCTGTTGTCTTTGGCGATAGAATCGAATGCACTCGTGCGGTGCTGCAACACATTAAAAGTCAAACGAAAAGGCGTCAATGAATGCCTGCTGGTACGTGTCGGTTGAAAATCATACGTCGCATTTCCACCAAAAGAGAGTAATTTATAGTATTTGGCACGATTCATTTGGTCTACATACAAACGAAAAGTGGTAGAAGCAGGAAAATCATATTCACGATCTCCGAACTGAGGAAATACCACCCGTGGAAACATAAGAGAAGTAGAAGCCCCCATCTCCCAACTGTTCAACAAAGAAGAATTCTTACCACCACCGGTCTGCCATTCATAAGAACCTTTCAACTTCACATTCCAGGTTTCGCCACCGCCAAACACGTTATTGCGGGTGACGGAGAAAGAAGCGCCGGGACCGGTCTGGTCATTACTCTTGGTGGTAACATTCAATTCGAGCTCCGCATCGAGCGGCTTGTCAAAAGTAGCCTGCAGGGTGACATCGAGCGTATCGCACGCGGCAGTCGTATCACGCGGTGTATATTGCATATCCATATAACGGAAAATTCCCAATTGAGCCAGTTTTTCCTGAACACGTTGCTGACGATACTGACTGTAAAGACGGCTACGCTGTGAATTGCGTAATGAGTCACTCTTCACATATGCCTGATAGTTTAACCAGCGATAAAGCATATTAGGGCGTACCTGCATCTTATTATAGAAATGTATGTCCATCCCTTTATAGTTCATGCTGTCATTGGGCTGCTCGCCATTCTTGCCGATCAGATAAACAGTCTTGTTCCCTACATAATACCGTCGTTGTGCCGCTGCCGGCAGGCCTGCTACGGGGATAAGCCGTAAACTGACGTGCCCTCCGGGTATAAGAGTCGTATCAGCCTGATAAGTCATATAATCGGGGCGGAAGTAGAAGTACCCCACATTGCGCAGCAAAGTACTGAGACGGTTACGTTCTTCGTCCAGATCACTCACATTAAACTGTTCGCCCGGAGTCAGTAATGACCATCGGCGTCCCCGTTCCATGATACGAAGTGTTTGCGGAGTGAAACGGTCATAATATACCGTATCGATAAAGTAAGGATTACGCATCTCGACTGTATACTCTACCCGTGCTTTCAAGCTGTCTTTCGGATTAACGATTGTCTGCTGACTCACTTTCCCATTAAAATAGCCATAATCATGCAACAGGTTCGTAGCCACTTTTACACGCAATTCCGGATTAACAGTAGAAATAAATACAGGTTTCGCCGCAAAACGATTGAATACCCACTTACCGAATCCTTTCTCATACTTTACAAAATCATTGTACACCCACATCCCAAAAGGGATAGGCAAAACACCAAATAATTTGGTTGACGGGCTTTTATCCAATGCCGCCTTTACCTCGCCGATAGCTGTCTCGCCGACAGAAGTTTTGGACGGGTCTTTGAAAATGTCTTTATTGCCGGTATACAACACTTCACCCTCCGGCAAATGTTTTGTAGTCGAACAACCAAACAATAATATGCCAATAAGAGAATATATCAATATGCCAATGAAAGGTAACCGTATCCTCTGCCCACAGATTGCTTTTACTCTTTTCATCCTCATTTCTTTTTCTTTTTAAATATAAACAATTCACTCAGGCGGTCCATTTTCTTGCGGAGCACCAGACCGACACCGGTCTCAGTAATTTCACCTTCAAAAACACTTTCATAGTTCTTGTTATGGAACAGGCGGATGTAACGTGTACCGGACTGATCCAACCGGTATTCCAACGAAATATTATCGATAAACGATTCTACGTCATTAGTAGCATTGGCACCGGTAGAAACTTTACCTCCCAACACTATCTGAAAACGATCGTTAAAGAAACGCTGGGAATAGCGGAAACTGTAGTCCGTCCGCTTACCACCGGCATCCGAATCATCATGATCTTCTACTCCGAACGAAAGGCTGGCATTCTTCATGTTTCCTGTCAGAGCATTAATCTGGCTGGCAAGCACGGAGTTAAGCGCCGCTCCCATATTCAAATTCATACCGCTTCCCCCTCCCGAATCGGCAAGATATATACCGGTAGCCAGCATAGCCACAGCTTGTTTGCTACGCTCGTCCGGCCCCATACCCGCTAATTGGTTCTGTACGGAGGCATCATCCGGTGCATCGATTTCAAAAGCCAATGAAAGGTTATCGAGACGATTCTTTACCACAATCGAAATATCAAAATTCACCATACGTGATGTACCGTCTTCCTGTGTCACAGAAGCACGCACACGTTCTGTCGCCTTGAAGTTCAGCATCGGATCCATCGGATTACCGGTCCAGTCTACATAACTTCCATTTTGTATCTGGAACTCTTTCAACGGGATCACCGGCAAGGCATATTTCATCATCCCCCCCGACAAAGTATACCGGCCGGTAAGAGTAAGATCACCTTGCGGCGTATACTGTAAAGAGAGATCGCCTCCACCTTCCAATTCCACCCGGCTACTGCGGTCGGCACTCAGATCCGCTTTCAAACGAACGGCAGGATCAATGTGTATTGTCATTATCATGTCCAATCCCCCCAGAGAGAGAGTAGACTCTTCTTCCTTATTCAGAGAAGTGGTATCTGCAAAAGAGGTGAAAGTCACCAGATCACTCAAGCGATCCTGTACCGTAAGCGGTGAATCGGTAAGCACATAAGTAACATCGGTATTACCCAACAGGTTTACATTACCACGCATCATAAGCCCGTCCAACGGTCCGCGCACCGTAGCATCAAGATCGACAAACACCTTACCATAAACCATACTCTCCTTAGTCCGTTTGGCATTAAGCAACGTATAGTTTTCCGCAAACAGTTTAAGATTCGCCATCGGCCGGCCCATATCCCGAAAATCGACATAACCATCGATACTGAACGGGTTCTGACTGGTAGTATAAATCGCAAACTTATCAAATACAATCCGATTGTTCTGTACCTGTATCGGCCGATTGTCAAATATAAACCGGGCATCGGCCTGCCGTGCATAAACGGAAACACTATCCAATGACAATCCGCCATTAATCAACGGACTGTCGGTATATCCCGTAATATGCAAGTCGCCGTCCATATCGCCGGAAAGAGTCACCATCTGATCGGGTACAAAAACATTGGCTATGCTGAGAGGAAAATGTTCGAGTGTAGAGTTCACTACAATGCTGTCCTTGCCCGAAACTGCCGGATACAACGCACCATCAGCAACCATAATTTCAGTACCCTCATGCGTAAGATAAGTATTGACGTACTGCTTACCTTTCTCTCCCGGAAGCCAGGTAGCTCCCAAAGCCACATCACCGATACGCTGCCGTTCATAAGTCAGTTCATCGATACTTGCTTCCGCAGATAATTCCAACGATTTCTCCGTCTGTATATAGTGGGCTTCTGCCGAAAGCAATCCGGTAATCTGCGGCATATAAGGTAGAATGCTGAACACTTCCTCCAACCGGATACGCCGTAATTCGACATCCATATTCTGCAACGAAACGGTATCGCTCGGCAAAGATTGCATACGGATTCCCATACCCTCATTATCCTGCATATCGACATTGGCATAAACGCGCATATTCTTATGAAGATAAATCCAGTTGTGATGTTCCTCAAAACGGAATTTGTGGAAAGCAATGACAGGTTCCTCCGGCACTAATGTCAATGCAAGCCCGTTACCTTTTCCGAGCCCGCCATAGAGCGGTTTGGCATTCACTCCGAAGAGCAGGCCCGTTTTTCCTTTATCATTTATATATTGTGCCACCAGTTCCGCATCTTTATCACGAATCTCTCCGGTCAGTATGGATGTAAAGGATATCTGTGGATTTTTTGGCCCGTTGATTACTCCGCCACGCAGGTTAATACGACTCGTATCCTGCTTCAAAGTAAAGAAAATAGTATCCAGTTGCAACGTATCAATCTTCAAGGTATGGAGAGCGACCTTACCGTTAATTCCCCAATCCGGTGCACACCCCAATTTGGCAGAAGCATCATGATAAGATATATTCTGCGTAGCGAGATACCAGGCCATCGGGTTATCCTGTCCGGCAGAGAAAGAGAAAACTGCTGTCGGCAACGCTTTACGCAATTCTGCGTGGTTTAATTCTTTCGCTTCCAACTGCTTTGTCAAAACATCGGCAAAGTGAGTGGATTGACGAATTAATAATTCCAACCCGGCGCGGGCGCTGAGGTTCAGTTTAAGGTCACCTGCTGTAAGATGAGTAAATACACGTTCTTTACGTACTTCACCGGTAAGTTGCAGATCCAACGGCTTGCCGGAATTCTTACCAAGACTGACACCGAAAAGTTTTTCCGTATCGATGCCAGTTACATTCAGCCCGACTTTTCCATCCGGATAATGATGTGCAAGATGGTACTCCGCATCTGCCGTCATCTTCAACAGAGGATTATCACTGGTCAGTTGTACATTCGCAACTGCATTCTTGACCGTCCCTGTAAGACCGATGCCCGAAATTTTATAATCCCCGTAATGCAATTTATCAATCGTCGCCTTAAGAGCCGCCGCAGTCTTATAAGAAGTAAAGTCGAACCCGCGCCCGTGTGCCGCAAGAGAAGCACTGAACTCATAAATGGAATCTTTCGGCAAGAAATGATTTATCTGAAGATCCTCTATATGCAAATCGGCAGTATAAGCTTCGGTAGTACTGTTAAGGGCAGCAGTAAGTCCCAATCGGCCTTCTCCTTCTTTCAACAACAGGCGGGCGTCGTATTTCGACCCTTCCATCCCCAAACGAGCGTCAAGAAGCATACTATCCGGGATAACCAACGGTGCTCCCGGCGTCATCCCCCCCAATGCCGTCAGGAAATTAAGATTTCCTGTCTGCATTTTCAAGTCAAGAGCAGCCGAGCGTGTGGTACTATCTGTCAGATTATACAATTCGCCGCCACCCTCCAAAGAGAAAGCACCGGGCAGATTTACTTTAAAACGGGAAATCTGCATCGATTTCAAGTTGCCTTCCGTACCCGCCTGTACTACTAATGGACGGAAAGGATAAGCCTCCTTGAAAGCCTCGGGCAAACCGCCGGCAAACAACATTACATCCTGTTTACCGATAAGCGCGTTGAAACGGGCGGTCAACCGTCCGGTAGTAGGAATATTCACCAATTCCCAATAAGTCTGGGCAGTAAGATTCATTTCCGAATGCGGAGTAAGCAAACGGAAATCCGGTATACGGATAACCGTACTGTCGGCAAAAACACGTCCGGTCAAAGATGTCACGCTTAACCCGGAACGTTCGTTCATTGAAAACTCACGAATAACAGCGTTCATATTGCGCCCCCGGTAAAGTACCGAATCAATTCCGATACGAATATCTCTCAAAGCAATGTGCGAAGGATCAAAACCTTCCACTGGTTGGGTATTACCCGTATCGTAATTAACCGAAGTGCCCGTCAGCAAAAAGGATCTCAATCCGTAGAACTGGTGTTTTAAATCAGCGGATACATCTTTAATGCTTGCCTCGCTCACACGGGCAGCCATACGCATCGTATCCGCAGGAAGTTGCATACTGAAAGAAACGTTTTTCAAACTTAGTGCATGAAGGTCTACTTTCCAATTGATGGGAACCGAAGCCGTATCCGTTTTTTCGGTAGTTGCAGTGTCATTCAATACAAGACCGATGTGTGTGTCGGAGAGTTCGACATGATTAATCACCGCTGTTTCATCCGTAAGATCGACACCGTGACTTTCAAGAAAAAAACGCCCCAATACCCCACGGATTTTCATGCCTTCTATGAGATCGGCCGAATTGACAGTCACCTGCTGGAGAGTAATATCGTCTACTTCTATTTTTCCTTTAAACAAAGGCATAGCTTGTACATGCACATTGAGACTCCCCAGTGTGAGCAATGTATCCGGAACCTGAATCACTTCGACATCCCGAACCAACAGGTTCAACGGGAAGCGAAGATCGATACGTCCGACATTAATTTGCATACCGGTAGCTTCAGATGCATATGAAGTGGCCTGCTTCCGTAAAAAATTCTGTACGGGGGGTACATAAAGCAATACCATCAGTACCACAAAGAGCAATATAGGAGTAAGTAATATCCAACTCACCCATTTTATCCATTTTCGTTTCATCAAGCGTGTTTCAATACATTAACGGAAATACAAAGTAAACAAATAATTCTATAAAAAAGATTTAGAAGGTGGAGAAATACTTTCTTGCCTCATCTACCACCTGTCGTAACAACGGTAATACCTCTTTTGTTTTTTGTTTCACTTCATCAGAAAACTTTTCGTTTCGCCTACTTTCCAACCACGACAGCAATGGAAGAATCTCCATCGCCTTGATCATAGTTAAAAGCGGAAGCAGCTTATGCGCCATACCGGCAATCCGATCCGTATCTTCTTCTTTTAAACCGGCTTCCATCTGGTCAATGTTCTTCTCCGTTTCCTCTACAAATGAGGACAGAATGGAACGAGCAGCCTCAGGATCATCTTCGGAAAAAGCGGTGAGAGCACGGAAATCAAGATTTAGTTGAAAATTGAAAGTTGAAAGTTGAAAGTTGGCTGCGCAATCTTCTTGCATAGTGACTTTTGGCTCTCCACTTTCTGTTTTCAACTCTTCAGAAACTTTCAACTTTCCACTTTCACCTTTCAACTGTATTAGGAGTTCGGCTACCGTAAAAGGCTTGTGCAGGCAGCCGGAGAAACCATGTTCAATAAATTCGGCCGCATCCATATCGCTACGGGCTGTAACGGCAATAACGGGAATTGTTTTCGCCTGAGAAATATTGGATGCACGCAATAATTTCAACAAATCGAAGCCGTTGATGGCAGGCATCTGTACATCGGTCAGCAACACATCAAACCGGCGCTCACGGAGATGTTCGGTCAGTTCATCAAGTTGCTCGCAACATGTGGCATGAATTCCTTGCTGCTCAAGCATGGCAGCAGTCAAAGTCAGTTGTATCCTATCATCATCAATGAGAAGAATATTCATCGGAGAGTTCACCATTTGCTCCCGGTCGATATGATCTGCTTCAGTAACCGAAGGAGACTGATTCTTTTTCCTGTCTTTATCAAAACCGACAGCTTTGCCTACCGGAAACAGCGGTAGGATTACCGTAAACGTACTTCCCTCTCCCAACGTGCTCTGCACGTCGATAGTACCTTCAAGCAGCACGACAAGCTTGTGCACAATAGAGAGTCCCAGACCAAATCCCTCTTCACCTTGTGCACCGGGCAGGCGGGTAAACTCCTGGAAAATACGTTCTCGGTCTTCTGCTGCCATTCCCTTTCCGGTATCGGTCACAGCTACGCGCAAACGGGAAGAAGAATAACTTACCGCAAGCGTTATACCCCCTTTTGAGGTAAATTTCACCGCATTAGACAATAAATTATTCACAATCTGTCGGATGCGAAGCGGATCACTTATGAAACGCCCGTCCAGTTCGGACTCTATTTTATATTCAAGAACAAGTCCTTTAGCTGCCGTTAACGGTTCAAAACTTGTACGTATCTCTTCAAAAAGCTGGGAGGGATTAAAAGTGACACGGTTCACTTCTGCCTTATTCAAGTCAAGACGATGGAAATCGAGCAGGTCACTCACTAATTTCAGAAGATGCTGCGAAGAACTTTTCATGTTATCGAGATAAAAACGCTGCCGTTCATCATTCGTAAGGCGTGCCAGCAGATCTGTATATCCCATAATAGAGCCAAGTGGTGCTTTAAAATCATGTGTGATGGCAAGCATCAATTTTTCACGGGCATTCAAAAGTTCTTCGGCACGGCGGTTCGCCTCTTCTAATTCCCTACGGTATCGGTTACTACGGGTGATATCCCGCCAGATAATAATAAGGAAAAAGATGGAAAGCAGAACGGCTCCCACAGCAATGCCACCGATAATGCGGGCAGAACGTTGACGAACATATTGCTCTTTCTCCGCATCCATCTGCGCACGTTGCATCACATTCAGTTCATACTCTTTAACCAAACTGTCGATCTGGGCTGTCAGTTGTGTATCCAACCGCCGGAACTGCACATTCCTGCGCCGTATAGTCGTTTTCTTCTGAGCACGTTTTTGTTCACTGGCCATACGAATTTTCTGATGCAGTGAATCGGTCGGGTTATACGCTTCAAGGATGGTATCGGTAGCAACCTCCAACGAAGTATTTACCAATACTGCCGTATCCTGTTTGGAAGGAACGAAGGCCTCTGCCAAACGTTTGAAGAATCCTTTTTTCTTGGGCTTTGTAATGAGAGAATCACGCGTTGTGATTATGCGGTGCTGTACACGTTGCTGGGTAACCACCGAATCCTGTTCAGCTATAATCTCTTCAATTTCCCTGGCCGAAAGCAAGCTGTCATTCGCTTCACTTAATACCCGAAGCATCTGAATCGTATTCTTATCTTTCTCACGTAAAAGAACCAACAAACTGTCTGTCATCAGACTCTGCTGGTCATCCGATGCAGAAAGTGTCTCCATCTCACGATGAACAAACACCAGAGAAAAGAGTAATATCGCCAATAAAAGAGAATACCCTATAGCTATTTTTACTTTGGTAAAACGCGAAGGTGCCATAATATTAATAATTTAGCAATGTGTCAATATGCCAATGTGCCAATGTGCCAATTGCCATGCGGCATAATAGCGCAGCCAATTGGCACATTGGCATATTGGCACATTATTTTGTTTTATAGCGGAAACGCAGCCACAACATGATGCCGGCACTGGTCAGTCCGAACGGAAAAGCCATCCATACCCCGACAGTCCCCCAATCGAGAACGAAGCCGCAGAAATAACCTACCGGCAAAGATATCATAAAATAAGCAATAAAAGCAATCAGCATCATCGGTTTCACATCCGAAATACCTCGCAAGGCGTTTGCAAAGTTGATTTGTAATCCATCACCGAATTGATAAACCAGCATCGGGATAATCAGCATCGCCACTAATGCGGAAACCTCTTCATTATCCGTAAACCACCCTCCCAGATAATTACGGAACAGGAATACAATGCTTCCCAACACCACTGCCATCGCCATAATCAAATGAAAACCGGCATAAGCCGAACGGCGTACATTGACCGTATCCTCTTGACCATTGAAGTTACTGACGCGCACAGCAACTGCTGCTCCCATACCGTAAAACATCATAAATGTAAATTGGGATATGGCACACATGATCTGATGCGAAGCTAAGGCAATAGTACCTAACCAACCTATCATCACAGCACTCAAACTGAAAGAAGCTGTCTCCATCCCCATCTGAAAAGCAACCGGCCATCCCAAGCCATTGAGACGCATAAACATTTGTCTCGACCATCCCAAACGGAAAAAGCCGAGTTTATACCGTATAAAACGACGGCTACTAAAAAAGATCACAGCGAACACAATCACCATTACAATACGCGAGAAAAGGGTACTGATACCTGCCCCTAACAACCCTAACTCCGGAAAGCCGAATTTTCCGTTAATAAGAATATAATTCCCGATAATATTCAGCACATTCCCCCCCAACAATATCCACATGGCTGTTTTGGTATCGGTAATTCCATCTGTAAACTGCTTAAAACCATTAAACAACAGAACAAACACAAGCGAAATAAGCAAAACAATGTAATAAGGCTTAATCAAGGGAAGGAGCTCTTCCGGTTGTCCCAACCTCTCCACATTCAGATAAAGGATACCCATTATCAGTGTCAGCAATAAACCGACAAGCAGATTTGCCAACAAACTACAACGCAATGCCTGCCCAACAGGTGCAAACTGCTTATTACCATACAGACTCCCTACAACCGGGGTAAGCCCGTAAGAAAAACCGGTACTGAAAATAATCGCCAGATTGAATACATTGTTTACAAAGGAAGCAGCTCCCAACTCACTGGTACTGTGATGTCCGATCATCAATGTATCGGCAAAACCCAAAATAATAACTCCTACTTGTCCGATAACAATGGGCAATCCCAAAAGGAATAACGCTTTGTAATGCCCCTTATAAGTTTCATAGTAATTTTTCATATTCATAGAGTCTCTCTCCACCCCTCTCCACAGGAGAGGAAGAAAAGAAACTATTGCTATTAATCAGTTATCAATCTAACTTCACTCCCTCCCTTACGGAGACAGCCGGGGAGAGGCCCTTATAATACAGCACCACCCCATTTCTCTTGTCAAAGGATGTCTGTGCTACCGCTTGCAATTGTCCGGCAGTAACGGAACGATAACGTTCTACCTCCTTTTCCATATCTTCTGCCGCACCGTTCAGTTCAAACCAAGCGAGATTGGTAGCCACATTCAAATAGTTGATATTGCCGAAAATCTGGGTAGATTCAAATTTATTCTTTACCTTCTCCAGTTCCTGCACGGTAACTGCTTCGTTCTGCAACCTATTCAACTCTTCGCGTACGGCAGTTTCTGCTTCTTCGAGTGATACACCGGCAGCCGGTTTACCAGAGATATGAAACAAACCGGCATCCACCGTACCGGAGATATAAGCATCGATACTTGAAAACAATTGCTTTTCTTGTACCAGATGCCGGTTCAAACGGCTGGACTTTCCATTACTGAGAATATCCGACAATATGTCAAAAGCATAGTAATCGGGATGCGCACGTTCGCACATATGATAAGCCATAAAAAGAGAATCGATCGGCACATTACGCTCCACTACCAAACGGCGTTCTTCCGTCTGTGCAGGTTCTTGCGGCAATTGACGTACCGGAACATCCCTCTTAGGGATAGAAGCAAACCATTTCTCCGTCAAAGCTACCGTTTCCTCAAACGATATATTCCCCGTGACAGCAAGCACTGCATTATTGGGCGCATAAAAACGGAAAAAGAAGTCTTTTACTTCATCCAACGTGGCATTGGCTATGTGCGACAGTTCTTTGCCGATAGTAGGCCACTGATAAGGATGCACCTTGTAAGCAAGAGGGCGCAACAGATGTCCCACGTCGCCATAAGGCTGATTGAGACAACGCTGTTTGAACTCTTCCATTACCACCCCCCGTTGCACATCCAGACTCCGTTCATTGAAATCAAGACTCAACATACGGTCAGACTCCAACCAGAATCCAATCTCCACATTTTGCCGGGGAACGGTCAAATAATAATTCGTAATATCGTTATTTGTCCAGGCATTATTCTCGCCACCGGCCAATTGGAGAGGAGCATCGTAATCGGGGATATTCACGGAGCCTCCAAACATCAAATGCTCAAAAAGATGAGCAAAGCCCGTATGATCGGGATGTTCGTCCCGGGCCCCCACATTATATACTATATTAAGAGCCACCATTTGCGTGCTTTCATCCTGTGAATGCACCAATCGCAAACCATTGGCCAGAACATGCCTGCTGATCTTTATCATCTTAATCCAATAAAGATACCTTAACAATCTTCACATCCTCTTCGGGGCGGTCGCTACGGTCTGTTTTCACATTCTGGATCTTATCTACGATATCCATGCCCTCGACTACTTCGCCAAACACCGTATATTCCCCATCCAGATGCGGAGTACCGCCTACAGTGGTATAAGTCTCCACCTGCTCTTTCGTGAAATGGAAATCCGGCCTTTTGGCAGCCTCTTCCTGAGCCTGTGCAAACAACTTCTCCTGCAAGTCATACAATCCGTCTTCATCATTCGCCTTACGCATCTTATAAATTTCCTTCATATGTTTCTGCGCCAACGAATTAAAAATTGTAGTCAATTTGTTTTCATTCATCTGCTGCTCCATACCGATCAGCGTAGAGTCATTGAAAACCTTTCCGGTGACAATGTAAAACTGACAACCCGATGACTCCTTATTCGGATTCACATTATCGCCTTGGCGGGCAGCCGATAAAGCACCTTTCTTATGAAAGTATTTCGGATAGACAATTTCGGCAGGAATGGTATACCCCACGTCACCGGTTCCTAACATCTTACCTTTCGGAGCATTCTTAGATTCCGGATCTCCCGCCTGCACCATGAAATCCTTTATCACACGGTGAAACAAAGTACCGTTATATGTACCTTCTTTGGCCAGTTTGATAAAGTTATCCCGATGTTTCGGAGTTTCATTATAAAGTTTTACTTTAATATCCCCAAGAGTCGTTTCGATTTTCAACATTGTTTCTTTCTGATTTTCCATATCTGAGTTATTCTTTTGTCCTGGTTTACAAGAGGCTATCGCTCCGACTACCAAAACAGTTAATAATATCACTAAATTCCTTTTCATAACACTTTCATTTAATTTATGCAGGCAAATATACGATTTTCGTCTAAAACCTCTTACCTTTGTAACCTACAAAATGGCTAAAGCTGATATCATGAGATCCATATTAATAGTTGAAGATGATATAACTTTCGGCATGATGCTGAAAACATGGTTAGGAAAAAAAGGATTTGAAGTAACTTCGGTTAGTAACATTGCCCGTGCAAAAAAGCATATCGAAGTTCAAACACCCGATCTTATCCTTTCCGATCTCCGTCTGCCCGATCAGGACGGCATCCATCTGCTGATGTGGATGAACGAACAAGACTTGGATATCCCTTTGATCATTATGACAGGATATGCAGATATACAAACGGCCGTACAAGCTATCAAGTTAGGTGCCCGAGACTATATAGCCAAACCGGTAAATCCCGATGAACTCCTCAAAAAAATGTCGGAAGCGTTGGAAGATAAGGAAGAAGATGCTCACGTTTCGGGTAAAGCTACGTCCGACAAGACTACAACCGGCTCCAAAGGCAAAACATCGAGTTCTAAAACAGAAGCACACGCCTATCTGGAAGGTGAAAGTGATGCAGCCAAGCAATTATATAATTACGTAGGTTTGGTTGCCCCTACCAATATGTCCGTACTCATTAACGGTGCCAGTGGCACAGGGAAAGAATACGTTGCCCATCGCATTCACCAACTGAGCAAACGGGCAGGCAAACCATTTATCGCAATAGATTGCGGTTCCATTCCCAAAGAGTTGGCCGCCTCTGAATTTTTCGGTCATGTCAAAGGTTCGTTCACCGGCGCACTGACCGATAAGACAGGAGCATTTGTTGCAGCCAACGGAGGTACCATCTTTCTCGATGAGATAGGAAATCTGAGTTATGAAGTACAAATACAATTACTTCGCGCCCTGCAAGAGCGTAAAATACGGCCGGTAGGTTCCAATCTGGAAATCACCGTTGACATACGCCTTGTCTCTGCCACCAATGAAAATCTGGAACAAGCCATCGAAAAAGGTACATTCCGCGAAGATCTATACCATCGTATCAATGAATTCACGTTGAGAATGCCAACCTTGAAAGAACGGAGAGAAGACATCCTCTTATTTGCCAATTTCTTTTTAGACCAAGCCAACAAGGAACTGGATAAACAATTAATCGGTTTTGATGCCAAAGCATCACAAGCACTGCTCGACTATCATTGGCCGGGCAATTTACGCCAGATGAAGAACATCGTTAAACGGGCTACACTACTTGCACAAGGCAGTCTCATCACCCCCATGGAATTAGGAACAGAAATACTTGAAACTCCCATTTCCTATCATAGTTCCAATATCGCCTTGAAAGACGAAGAAACGGAAAAGCAACATATCCTTGAAGCGTTGAGACAAACCGGAAACAACAAAAGCCGCGCTGCACAATTGCTGAATATCGATAGAAAAACACTATACAATAAACTGAAATTATACGGAATAGAATTATAACACTGTCTCAAGCCGCCAATATACAATATTGGTTATCCCCAAACGGAAGGTGACTTATCTTCATTATACGCCCCTTTTTACGGCCTGCTCATATTTCTTCTGAATATCCCTACTGTATTACTCCTGTCCGGTACAAACATAAAAAAAATGTCCGACTCACACCTATCGTCTCTTGTTCTTATATTCAAGCTACACACCCATATACCTGTGTGGAATAATTCCACACCATCACTCTACATCTTCTACACATTTCCACAATCACCCTAACACAACAGGCAAAAGTTCCCACTGTTAATCAATACCTTACATATTCAATTTTGTTTTGGCACGTTCTTTGATCCTATTCTAACATCAGCGTCAGCAGTAATGCCCAACAATGCGATAAATCAAAAAAACATATAATCATGAGAAAATTAGTAGTAGCAATGTTTATGTTTGTTTGTGGTGGTTCAGCCTTTGCAATGGCCCAGGATCCTGTTAAGCCCCAACCTGCAACTGAAAAAACAGAAAGCACAGAGGAAACAACAACTTCTGAGCCTGCAAAGGAAGAACCTAAAACCAAAGAGCCCAAGGCAGATGCCTCAACCCAAGAAGCTCCGCCAACAGAAACTCCTGCTGCTGAATAAGATATAAAACCTGTCTACCTTAACCAGAGAGAATTGAAATCTATTGTTTATTATTTTAAAACAAATGAAATTATGAAAAAGTTAGTATTAGTAGTAGCAATGTTTATGTTTGTTTGTGGTGGTGCAACCTTTGCAATGGCTCAGGATCCTGTTAAGACTCAGCCTGCAACTGAAAAAACAGAAAGCACAGAGAAAACAACAACTTCTGAGCCTGCAAAGGAAGAACCGAAAGCTGAAAAACCGGCACAAAATGCCCCGGCTAATGATGCTCCCGCTTCAACAAAAACTCCTGCTCAGTCTGCCGAATAAGAGTAAGCATACTATCCTAAAAAGCCATCCCCACTTATGTCTATTCAAGGGATGGCTTTTTCGTTATACTCTGTTTCAAAATATCTCGAACCCGTTCCACAAATTTCCTATCGGAACAGGTGCATCCAATTCTATCACTTCTTTGGATACCGGATGAATGAAACGCACACGACGTGCATGCAGACAGATACTGCCATCCGGATTGGAACGGGGAAAACCATATTTCAAATCTCCCTTAATAGGGCATCCCATTTTAGCCAACTGGCAACGTATCTGATGGTGACGGCCGGTTTTAAGATCGACCTCTAAAAGATAATAATTTTGCGAACGCCCGATGAGACGATAATACAAAATGGCTTTTTTGCTGCCGGGTACTTCCTTTTCATAGGCATAACTCTTATTCTGCTTTTCGTTACGCACTAGAAAATGCACCAATTCACCTTCAGGTTCTTTGGGTATCTTTTTCACAATCGCCCAATAAGTTTTCTTCACCTCACTGTTTTTGAACATCTCGTTCAAGCGGGACAAAGCTTTACTGGTCTTTGCCAAAATAACAAGACCGCTTACGGGGCGGTCCAGCCGGTGAGTTACACCGATGAAGACATTACCAGGTTTCGCATACTTCTCCTTTATATACTGTTTCACAGTTTCGGAAAGAGGCGTATCCCCCGTTTTATCCCCCTGAACAATCTCGGAAGCGGTCTTATTGATTACAATTATATGATTGTCTTCGTATATGACGGTCATGGGAGGTGTTCCTACATATTCATACCACCATCTACCTGAATCACCTGACCAGATACATAAGCAGACATATCAGAAGCCAGGAATGTTGCAACATCAGCAACGTCTTCGGGTGTTCCTCCACGACGCAAAGGTATTTTCTTCGCCCATTCCGTTTTTACTTCTTCGGACAAAGCAGCAGTCATATCCGTAATGATGAAGCCCGGAGCAATAGCATTGGCACGAATTCCACGAGAACCCAACTCCTGCGCAATGGACTTAGCCAAACCAATCATACCAGCCTTCGAAGCTGAATAATTAGCCTGTCCGGCATTTCCGTGAACACCTACCACAGAAGCCATATTAATGATGCTTCCGGCTTTCTGGCGCATCATGATCGGTGTACAAGCGTGAATAAAATTGAAAGCAGATTTCAGATTCACATTGATCACCATATCCCATTGCTGTTCACTCATACGCATCATCAGCCCGTCACGCGTGATACCGGCATTATTTACCAATATATCAATACGACCAAAATCTTTATGGATTTCTGCTACTACCTTTTCGGTATCTTCAAAATTGGCTGCATTCGAAGCATATCCCTTAGCTTTTACGCCCATTGCTTCTATTTCTTTAGCTGTATTTTCCGCATTTTCGTCAATCACGAGGTCAGTGAATGCAATGTTAGCTCCTTCTGAAGCGAATTTTAAAGCGATAGCCTTGCCAATACCGCGAGCGGCACCAGTCACAATAGCTGTCTTTCCATCTAATAATCCCATACTAAAATTGATTTTAATTAAATTTCTGTTCTATGAAGTGCGCCAAATACAATATTGGCGACATATCTTTTCCGGGTTTCCATATCCAGATTGGCTCCTATATGACCGCGAATATAAGGAACTTCTATACCCTTCACACAATAATGCACCAATGAGGCTGTCATATCCACATCGTCAATACAGAACACCCCCTTGTCTTTTCCTTCCTGCAACACTCCCTTAAAAAGTACCATCTCCTTGGCATCAAACTTTTTACGGACTTTCTCAACTCTCCATATATCGCGGAAAAAATTTGCACGCAAGGTACCATTACGATATACTACCTCTTTCACTGCATCCAGACGTGTATAAATCATCTCAATAATCTTTTTATCCGGTGAAATGTCCTTATCCGCCACCCGCTTCATCATGTCCGAAAGTATATCCAATTCTGACTCAACGACCGCCAAATAGATCTCATCCTTGCTTTTGAAATAGGTATAGAGAGTTCTCCTACCTTTTTTGGAAGCGAGGGCAATATCATTCATTGTGGTATTCTCCACTCCCATCTTTGCAAACAACTGACGGGCGACATCTACTAATCTGGCTTTTGTTTTTGATACGGTCATAGGTTATAAATTGCACATTGCTGAATAATTTGAGCAAAAGTAATTCTTTTCTTTCTACCACACAAGAAAAATACGAGATTATTAACAATTGTATATTAATATATGCGAATAAAAATATTCTATTATACCTTATTCATTATCAATACAATAAAGTATCATCGATCTTTTTTTAGAAAAATAATCAAGAAATAATTTGCTTATTAAATCAAAAGCTGTACCTTTGCACTCACAAAACATCGCGGAGTGGAGCAGTTGGTAGCTCGTTGGGCTCATAACCCAAAGGTCATTCGTTCGAGTCGGATCTCCGCAACAACATACGGAATAATTAATTGATTTACAATTAATTATTCCGTTTTTTCGTTTTGTACTGGGACAAAAACGGGACAAAACAAATCTATTTGTAATTCGAGTATTAACGGCTTAATCTGAAAATTTTGGGTATTTGGTTAAAATGCCTACTTTTGTATTATGGTCTCCTTTTTGAATCTGAACCCAACCTATCATTGAACCATAGTAAGGACTTTTTTATACCTTTATTCGTGAAACTCTCCCTCTACAGAAGCGGATATACTAAAAGAGAGGAGCTAAGATCACTCTCCACTCCTCCCACACGACAAACAACTAAAATTATTACTATTTGATGCCATCCAATGCTCTTTTGGCAGTAGCATTAGCGGGGTCTATAGCCAGAATTTTGTTCCAGTATTCTTTGGATTCGGGCAGCTTGTTGGCCACCAGATAATAATAGCCCAAATAACTGTAACATTCAACAAGTGCGGAATTATAACGGGGATCATTCTTGTTCACCAATAATGCAGCCACCTCTTCATAATAAGGTTTGGCAAGTCCCTGTGTCGTTTCCGGATCCAGTGCAGAGTTGGCACGCGCACGCCAGAAGTTACCTAAATAACTATCTGGAGCCGCTTGTGCAATCACCGCAAAAACCGAATCGGCTGAAACAAGTGCCGCTTTCCGCTCATCAAGGCTGACAGTCAGCGTATCGCTTTGTGTCCCTTTCCCATAATAAAGTTTACCTATCTGAAATTGTAGATCAGCAGTCTGCTCGTCAGCAGGTAAGGCCTCATAATATTTCTGATAGGCAACAATTGCATCCGTGTAATCATTCTTTTGCTCATAAGCATTAGAAATTTCACGCCATAACTCTGTTTTGGACGTATCCAGTTCAATCGCTTTCTGGTATTGCATGACAGCTTCATCATATTTCTTCAAAGCATTGAGCAGATGTCCGTAATACATATAATCCAAGTAGGAATAATCGGCTTTATCTGCAGCATTGAAAAAAGCGTCAGCTGCTTTTTGTGCATCATCGTAACGTTTCATATCCGTATAATTGTACATTGCCAAGCGGTTGAAAGCAGCATGACGCGCATTACGCTTTAAACCCAAGTTGGCAACTTCAAGAGATTTCTCAAAATCATGATTCAAGAAAAGAGCAAAAGCATATTTCACCAAATCATCTTCAGTAGTTTCAGACGAATGGATAAAACGGGCATATGCCTCGGATGCTTTATCAAAACGGTTATTCATATAATATACTTCAGCCAGTTTCTTGTCTGCAAGTACACTGGATGGAACCACCGACTTCAACTGTTCCAATTTTTCAATAGCCTGTTGCGGATTGGCTCCTTTATAAATATCAGCCAGTTTCAAATATGCTTGTTCATTCTTCGAATCGAAATAAATGGCTTGTTCATACATTTGGCAGGCTTTACCAGCATCTTTTTGGACAATAGCAATGTCACCTTCCAATACAGAAACAGCAGCAGATTTATTGTCCGCCTTTTTAGCCAAAGCCAAATATTCTTCAGCTTCAGATAGCTTTCCGGCATCGAGAAAAGCACGTGCAACGGCTACTACCAATTCCGGGTTCTTTTTATTCTTTCCTTTTAATAACTGCCCGGCTTCATCCGAAGCTTGTGCCGGATTAACCTGAATAAGTTCTTTCATTTTGGCAAGCCCCGCTTGCCATTCAGCATTATCCGATTGCGCAAACAGCGAACCGGTTGCTATAAATGCCCCTGCTAAAAAGATTTGAAATCGTTTCATTGTAATCAAATTTTAGTTATTATTCGTCCTTTACATTCACTACGCGTACAGGTTGAGTGGCCGGAACCAGTCCGGATTTCAATATGATCCGTTGCCCTCTGTCGGAAGTTAAAAAAGAGGCAAATCCCCAGGGCAATGCATTACGGGGATCATTAAGTAAAACATAAATGGGTCGTGCCAATGGATAATCACCATAATACAGATAAGCCTGATAGGGTTTATAACTATTCTCCGGTGTAGCCACATCTTCTGCACTGACAGCCATTACTCTAATTTCATTGCGAAAAGACAAGTTGGTCGTATCACTCCGGTTTCCCAACCAATTGACTCCGATTACCCCAATCGCATCAGGAGTTTGAGCTACATAGTCAATCACTTGCTGATTGGTCCGTAAAGCTTTTACCTCTGTTGTAGAGAACGGTTTTCCTCCACAGATAGAATCGGTAGCAAAACGTACAGTACTTGAATTCCGATTATCAAATACTACTCGGATATCCTTCAATGAAGAACCCGGATATACTTCTTTCCAACTTTTCACTTCCCCTGTCAATATCCGGCGAATATCGCGCACACTAATCAGGGAGTCCGGATTCTGACGATTCACAATCAACGCCAATCCGTCCGTCGCCAACTTTATCTCCCGCGGATAAAATTTACGGCTATGAAACGAATTCATTTCTTCCTCAGTCAATGTCCGCGTTGCAATGGCCAGACGCACACTGTCTTTAAGAAGCAGATTGATTGCTTCCACCTCTGTCGTATAGCGAGGAACAATTCCGGCTAAAGGGTAAACTCCCTCAAACACATCAATCTCCTCTTGGACGATAGGTTGGAAACTTTCATCAGCGGCAATTGCTATTACCCCTGATGTATACGTGTCAGTCAGTCCGTCTTTAGGTTTACGGTTACAAGCTGCCAATATCCCTAAAATGCATATACCGATTAGCCAAAATTGTTTCTTCATCATTTTATTTTACTGTAATCTAAACATTACCGGAACTGTATATTTCACTCTCACGGCTTTTCCGTTCTGCTTCCCAGGAATCCATCGGGGCATAGATTGAATTACGCGGAGTGCTTCTTTGTCCAAGTAAGGATCAACACCACGAGCCACACGTGCATCGGCAATCGAACCGTCTTTCTCTACTACGAACTGCACAATTACACGCCCTTGTGTCCCATTCTCCTGAGCAATCGTCGGATATTTGATGTTTTTCGCAAGGAATGCCATCAACTCCGCATTTCCTCCGGGATATGTCGGCATCTGTTCTACCATGTCAAACACTTTTTCCGGCTCCGGTTCCGCTTGGGTAACCACCTGTTTCAAGTCAGCAATGTCCTTACCATTCTCTTCATCATTACCTTTCACATCGGCTATGGAGATAGCTACCTTCGTTTCCGTCAGTTCTTGCTGGCTCTTAATCTCATCATCTTCATGCACTTCCTCGTCTTTTTTGATGACGGGTGCAGTAAATTTGATAGAACTCTTCAGTGCAGGAGGCGGAGGTGCCACCGGTTCTACCCGCTTCATTTCTTCCTGCTTAATCTCGGGTTCTTCCAGTTGTGACAAAGTAGTCACTTCCGTCATCACCTCTTTCTGCTTCGGTGTAGCAATCTTGATAAGTGTCGGTATACTAAATCCGACCAAAGCAATCACCAGCACAATCACCATCGCCAAATTGTGACGTTTAGGAGATTCCGAACGCATTTTAAAAGCGCCGTATGCCTTATTCTTGCCTTTGAATATCAGTTCACACCATTCAGGGGAGGTCAAATCTATTTTTGCCATTTCATTTTCTTTTTAGGTGTTACTTTATCATTCGGCAAGATTTTGTGAAAGCTCGCCTTTCGAGTCATAATTCTTTATCAAGAATTGGTCGGCTTCAGCAATATCCGTAATCACATACTTACCAATATTACATATCTGCATTTCATCGAGAGCATCAATCAGATTTCTATACGAAGCTTCATCTGTGGCTTTTATAATAACCGTCGGCGTATTCTTTCCGCTTTTTATTTCAGAAAGTTGCTTTCTGAAATCGTCCTCTGATATCTTAAGATCCAATTTTTGTTGCTTCAATTCGTTCACTTGACGAACAGCAGCAGCATTTTTCTTTAATAGAACAGCCCGCAAACCATCCGGTTTATAAGACGTCTCTTTCAACGAGGTATAATCCTTATAGTTAGGTTCACCTTCATAATAATATAGCTTGTTGTCACTTCCCAACAAAAGAGTAATAGCTTGTGAAGCCTTCACCTTACTTTGCTGTTCTTCCGTGATACTTTTGTCGTTACTCGGCATGCTTATCTCCATCGTTTGAGGTTTGCTCAAAGAGGTACAAAGCATAAAGAATGTAATCAGCAACATATTCATATCTACCATCGGCGTAAAATCAACGCGTACGGTCATCTTCTTCTGTTTACTGCCCTTCTTTTTATTGCCGCTTTCTTGTACTTCAGCACTCATAATTTTTTCGTTTTAGTTTTCAGAAGTTGTTTTCAGAGAAGTGATCAGATTATACCTGTTTTCTCTGAGGTCCTGAAGGGAGTTCATAACTTTCTTAATTACAGCATACGGAGTAGCCTGGTCTGCTTTGATTGCAATACGCAAATCCGAATTTACCGCACGTGCATTACGCACCCACGCTTTAAACTGGTTATCAATGCTGTCACAGGGGATACCTTCGTTTTTCAAGATAGCATCTTGTTTCTCGGACGGAAGATCCAGAAAAGTTTTCATACTCTTCATCGGTACTCCGAAAGTAGATGAGAGTGCAAATGTCTTTTCCTGTTCCGGCGTGAAGGTTACTCCATATTCTTCACCCATTTTTTCAAGCACGGCTTTCAGATCCGATTGCTTATCCATACTCATGAATATCTTACCATCGGGATCAACCAATATTGAAAGAATATTCTTTTCCGGAATTTTAATTTCAGAGACTGAGGCCGGAGTCGTCACCTGTACCGGTTCTTTTTTTACGAACGTAGACGTCAGCATAAAAAAAGTAAGTAACAGTACTGTAACGTCACTCATCGCCGTCATGTCGATGAACGTACTTTTCTTCTTAATCTTTGCTCTACCCATGATCTTAGAATTTTATAGGGTTAGCACGTTTATTTATGAGTTGCAGCAAATGTCTGCACAATAGAGAATCCGACCTCGTCGAGACTGTAAGTCAACTTATCAATTTTATTTGTATAGTAGTTATAAGAAATAACAGCTAAAGCACCGGTAAGAATACCAAAAGCCGTATTAATCAAGGCCTCGGAAATACCTTGTGACAAAGCCATTGAATCGGCAGAACCACCCGCAGCCAATGCAGCAAATGAACGGATCATACCGATTACTGTTCCAAGCAATCCCATCAACGTACCCAACGTGGTAATAGTACCGATAATCGGAAGATTCTGCTCCATCATAGGAAGTTCAAGTGCAGTAGCTTCCTCCAATTCTTTTTGGATAGCAAGCAACTTCTGATCCTTAGATAAAGTGGCATCCTTTTCCATTTCATCGTATTTCTTCAAAGTAGCCGTTACCACATTAGCTACAGAACCTTTCTGGTTGTCACAAATTTCTTGTGCTTTCTGCAAATTTCCAGCAGCCAGGGCAGCCTTAATATTAGTAACGAACTTCACCAAAGAGCCTTTACCAAAAGCAGAACGAAGAGCAAAATAGCGCTCAATACTTAGTGCAAGCACTGTCAACAGTAAAGTCTGAATAACCGGTACAATAATTCCACCTTTGTAGATTGTCCCCAAAAAGTTACCGGGAAGCGGATGATTGTTAGGGTCATTGTTCATAAAGTTGGAAGGATTTCCTAACAAGAAATGATAAATACAAATTGCTATCACAAAGCAACATACAATAACCCATCCAGCAGATTTGATACCTTTAAAAGAGGTAGATTTTTTTTGAGTAGTTTCCATAATTAGTTTTTTTGTTTTTAAAGAATTTGTTATTTGATTGAAATTAAAATTTCAGAAATGGTTGGACACAATGCACCTCAAGCCCTACAACTCCGGTTTCTAACGAAGCTGCATAGCAAACATGCACCACAAGTAAAATGTAGAATTAAATAAGGATACGTCTTAGTGCGAATATATGATATTCACAGCTTGATTGAGCATAAATCGGATCCTTATCGGAATGGAAGGATTTACTCTTGTCCAAGAACAACAAATTCTCTCTCAAACACAATTTCTGCAGGATATCGCGTAAGAAGTCTACAACTTCAATTCCACGACGCAGACGCTGGTTATGGGAAGAGGAATACAATTCAGATATCGGTTTATTTCCCAATTCGACATCTGAAACAGATAAAGCTTGAAGATGATTGTGATAAGAAATATCTCCATTCAAACTGGTCTTTGTACGGTTTGTGGATGAAGATTCTGAAATACAACAAGTAGAAGCAGAAAAACCTTTTGTACAGTTCAAAGCATTGCCGCTCATGCTAAATGATAGCATCAGCAAAACAAAGGTTAATATGAACTTTACAGAGGTTTTCATTGTTTGTCTTATTATCGAAAATTGACCTTTTATAGAAATCGGGTGTAAAAGTAATAACAAAAAGCATATGATCTGCCAAATTCACATCTTTTAATCATACAATTTCCTATCCTATATTAAGAACACTTCTAAAAGCATTTTTGTTTTAACAAATTAAATAATAATTTGCTAATCGTGAATAAAAGAATTAATGAAATGTAGATATGGAAACGCGAAAATCCCCTTGCCCCCGTATTCCGGGTTGCAAGGGGATCCTTCAGAAAAAAAACGGCGACTACCTACTCTCCCACTGTTACGCAGTACCATCGGCGTGACCGGGCTTAACTTCTCTGTTCGGAATGGGAAGAGGTGGAACCCCGGTGCTATAGTCACCTGAATAAGGTAGACATGACGGAAAAAAGTAAATTCAAAAGCCGCAGCAGCAGCAGGCTAAACGTATATATGAAACCATCGTGACAAAAAGAAAGTCAACGGGCAATTAGTAAGGCTCGGCTTTGATATTACTACCTTTACACCTGCCTCCTATCAACGTCATCGTCTCTGACGACCCTGAGAAATCTAATCTTGTGGCTGGCTTCGTACTTAGATGCTTTCAGCACTTATCCAATCCCGACTTAGATACCCGGCAATGCACCTGGCGGCACAACCGGTAAACCAGAGGTCAGTCCAACACGGTCCTCTCGTACTAGTGTCAGAGCCACGCAAATTTCATACGCCCACGATAGATAGAGACCGAACTGTCTCACGACGTTCTGAACCCAGCTCGCGTGCCACTTTAATGGGCGAACAGCCCAACCCTTGGGACCTTCTCCAGCCCCAGGATGTGACGAGCCGACATCGAGGTGCCAAACCCCTCCGTCGATATGAGCTCTTGGGAGGGATCAGCCTGTTATCCCCGGAGTACCTTTTATCCTTTGAGCGATGTCCCTTCCATGCGGAAACACCGGATCACTATGCTCTAGTTTCCTACCTGATCGACTTGTGAGTCTCCCAGTCAAGCGCCCTTATGCCATTACACTCTGCGGACGGTTACCAATCGTCCTGAGGGCACCTTTAGAAGCCTCCGTTACACTTTTGGAGGCGACCACCCCAGTCAAACTACCCACCAAACAGTGTCCTCGTGACAACGAGTTAGAACTCAAATAATCAAAGGGCCGTATTTCAACAGCGACTCCACAGATACTGGCGTACCCGCTTCAAAGTCTCCGGCCTATCCTACACATCAATTACCCAAATTCAATGTTAAGCTATAGTAAAGGTTCACGGGGTCTTTTCGTCCCATCGCGGGTAATCGGCATCTTCACCGATACTACAATTTCACTGAGCTCACGGTTGAGACAGTGTCCAGATCATTACACCATTCGTGCAGGTCGGAACTTACCCGACAAGGAATTTCGCTACCTTAGGACCGTTATAGTTACGGCCGCCGTTTACTGGGGCTTCAATTCAATGCTTCTCTTGCGATGACATCTCCTCTTAACCTTCCAGCACCGGGCAGGTGTCAGGCTGTATACGTGATCTTTCAATTTTGCACAGCCCTGTGTTTTTGTTAAACAGTTGCCTGGACCTATTCTCTGCGCCCTACCTCTCAGCAGGGACCCTTTATCCCGAAGTTACAGGGTCAATTTGCCTAGTTCCTTAACCGTGAATCACTCAAGCGCCTTAGTATATTCAACCCGACTACGTGTGTCCGTTTACGGTACGGGTACCTCAAGGATTAAGTTTAGCGGATTTTCTTGGGAGTATGATTACACGCACTATTGGATTGTTCAGAAGAACGCTCCATACTATCAGGTTCGACTCTTGCGGTGGATTTGCCTGCCGCAATCAACATCTACACCCTTCAACGGACTATTCCGTCAGTCCGCGGCGCTGTCACGACTCCGTCTCCACGTCACTCCTTAAGGTAGTACAGGAATATTAACCTGTTCTGCCATCGGCATCACCGTTCGGCTGAGCCTTAGGACCCGACTAACCCTGATCCGATTAGCGTTGATCAGGAAACCTTAGTCTTTCGGCGAGGGGGTTTCCCACCCCCTTTATCGTTACTTATACCTACATTTGCTTTTCCACACGCTCCAGCAAAGCTCGCGCTTCACCTTCGACGCAGAGTGGAATGCTCCCCTACCGATACTTACGTATCCCATAGCTTCGGTAAAATGCTTGATGCCCGATTATTATCCACGCCAAACTCCTCGACTAGTGAGCTGTTACGCACTCTTTAAATGAATGGCTGCTTCCAAGCCAACATCCTAGCTGTCTTAGCAATCTGACTTCGTTAGTTCAACTTAGCATTTATTTGGGGACCTTAGCTGATGGTCTGGATTCTTCTCCTTTCGGACATGGACCTTAGCACCCATGCCCTCACTCCTGTGATAGGACTAATGCGCATTCGGAGTTTATCAAGACTTGATAGGCGGCGAAGCCCTCGCATCTTATCAGTCGCTCTACCTCACATTAGTAACTCACAAGGCTGCACCTAAATGCATTTCGGGGAGTACGAGCTATCTCCAAGTTTGATTAGCCTTTCACCCCCACCCTCAGGTCATCCGGAAGCTTTTCAACGCTTATCGGTTCGGTCCTCCAGTTAGTGTTACCTAACCTTCAACCTGCCCAAGGGTAGATCACTTGGTTTCGCGTCTACTCCTACTGACTATACGCCCTGTTCAGACTCGCTTTCGCTTCGGATACACATCTCAAGATGCTTAACCTTGCCAGTAAAAGTAACTCGTAGGTTCATTATGCAAAAGGCACGCCGTCACTGTTTAAAACAGCTCCGACCGCTTGTAGGCGCACGGTTTCAGGGACTATTTCACTCTTCTATTCGAAGTGCTTTTCACCTTTCCTTCACAGTACTGGTTCGCTATCGGTCTCTCGGGAGTATTTAGCCTTACCGGATGGTCCCGGCTGGTTCACGCAGAATTCCTCGTGCTCCGCGCTACTCAGGATACCACTACGCTTCGTCTGACTTCATGTACCGGGCTATCACCGTCTACGGCTCCTCTTTCCAGAGGATTCCATTCGTCAGATGTCTTGCGACATCGTGGTCCTACAACCCCATGGATGCCGTGACATCCATGGTTTGGGCTAATCCCCGTTCGCTCGCCACTACTAGGGGAATCATTGTTTATTTTCTTTTCCTGCAGGTACTAAGATGTTTCAGTTCCCTGCGTTAGCCTCTATCATTGGATAGATAACCGGTCTTCAACCGGTTGGGTTGTCCCATTCGGAAATCCGCGGATCAAAGGTTATTTGCACCTACCCGCAGCTTATCGCAGCTTATCACGTCCTTCATCGCCTCCGAGAGCCAAGGCATCCGCCATGCGCCCTTTCTTACTTTCTTCATATCACCGGATCGATTTGAAATCAATAATTAAGAATTTAAAAATCAATAATCAGGAATCCAAAATCGAAACACTACGGTTTGATATATACTTTTAGCTCTTTACTAAAATTTACTTTTTGTACATCATGTCAAAGATCGTTTGCCCTAAACTGTCAGTCGTCCTTTGACAACCGGCAATCCGAAGCGGAGTGGAGAATAACGGATTCGAACCGTTGACCCTCTGCGTGCAAGGCAGATGCTCTAGCCAGCTGAGCTAATCCCCCTTCGTACAAGTTGAAAGTTGGAAGTTGAGAGTTGAAAACTTAGTTTCAAACCCGCAATCCACCAGGCGTCGACTTGCGGAAGTAGTCCCAGGCAGAGTTGAACTGCCGACCTCTACATTATCAGTGTAGCGCTCTAACCAACTGAGCTATAGGACTAGTTCAACCTCGCCATGCGGCTCGGCTTCTTCTTTCTCTTGTTTATCTCTATCTATAATATAATATAGACGGTCGATCTATATGCTATAAATAAACAAGTACCAGTAGTACATTCAGAACCGGAAATGGACGCCCTTTACGGCATCGCTCCAGAAAGGAGGTGTTCCAGCCGCACCTTCCGGTACGGCTACCTTGTTACGACTTAGCCCCAGTCACCAGTTTTACCCTAGGACGCTCCTTGCGGTTACGTACTTCAGGTACCCCCGGCTCCCATGGCTTGACGGGCGGTGTGTACAAGGCCCGGGAACGTATTCACCGCGCCGTGGCTGATGCGCGATTACTAGCGAATCCAGCTTCACGAAGTCGGGTTGCAGACTTCGATCCGAACTGAGAGGGGCTTTAGGGATTGGCATCACATCGCTGTGTAGCGGCCTTCTGTACCCCCCATTGTAACACGTGTGTAGCCCCGGACGTAAGGGCCGTGCTGATTTGACGTCATCCCCACCTTCCTCACATCTTACGACGGCAGTCTCTCCAGAGTCCTCAGCATGACCTGTTAGTAACTGAAGATAAGGGTTGCGCTCGTTATGGCACTTAAGCCGACACCTCACGGCACGAGCTGACGACAACCATGCAGCACCTTCACAAATGCCTTGCGGCTATGCCGTTTCCGGCATATTCATTTGCAATTTAAGCCCGGGTAAGGTTCCTCGCGTATCATCGAATTAAACCACATGTTCCTCCGCTTGTGCGGGCCCCCGTCAATTCCTTTGAGTTTCACCGTTGCCGGCGTACTCCCCAGGTGGAATACTTAATGCTTTCGCTTGGCCGCTTACTGTATATCGCAAACAGCGAGTATTCATCGTTTACTGTGTGGACTACCAGGGTATCTAATCCTGTTTGATACCCACACTTTCGAGCATCAGTGTCAGTTGCAGTCCAGTGAGCTGCCTTCGCAATCGGAGTTCTTCGTGATATCTAAGCATTTCACCGCTACACCACGAATTCCGCCCACCTCTACTGTACTCAAGACACGCAGTTTCAACTGCAATTTTACGGTTGAGCCGCAAACTTTCACAACTGACTTACATGTCCACCTACGCTCCCTTTAAACCCAATAAATCCGGATAACGCTCGGATCCTCCGTATTACCGCGGCTGCTGGCACGGAGTTAGCCGATCCTTATTCATATGGTACATACAAAATGCCACACGTGGCACCCTTTATTCCCATATAAAAGAAGTTTACAACCCATAGGGCGGTCATCCTTCACGCTACTTGGCTGGTTCAGGCTCTCGCCCATTGACCAATATTCCTCACTGCTGCCTCCCGTAGGAGTTTGGACCGTGTCTCAGTTCCAATGTGGGGGACCTTCCTCTCAGAACCCCTATCCATCGAAGGTTTGGTGGGCCGTTACCCCGCCAACTGCCTAATGGAACGCATCCCCATCCTCTACCGAAATTCTTTAATAACAAAACCAGGAGGTCATGTTATACCATCGGGTATTAATCTTTCTTTCGAAAGGCTATCCCCGAGTAAAGGGCAGGTTGGATACGTGTTACTCACCCGTGCGCCGGTCGCCAGCGGTGTATTGCTACACCCTGATGCCCCTCGACTTGCATGTGTTAAGCCTGTAGCTAGCGTTCATCCTGAGCCAGGATCAAACTCTTCATTGTAAAAGTATTGTGACTGCACGAATCAATCATTAATGAATCAACAATTAAAACGCGGCAGTATATTGCTCTGTTCAGGATACCGTAAATCTATTGACGTCATTCTAAATACCTATATTAATAAGCATTGACGGTTCTAAATTTTTAATCTGTCATAACTTAATAAGACAGAATCGTACTACTTGTATTGTTTATCAATATTTCAAAGAACTATTTTTTGAATGCTTTTCTTTTCGGAAAGCGGATGCAAAGATAGAAACTTTCAGGCATTACTTCCAAATGTTTTCGGAAGTTTTTTTTTATTTTTCTTTTTTCCGGTCACTTCAGAAGCGAAAGGAAAAAGAAAAAACTGGAAGTTTCCATACTGCCAATCACCCTCACCATGTCAATCATTCAGCCTTGCTTCTCTTGCAAAGCGGGTGCAAAAGTAGGGCATTTTACAATACGAACAAAATATATGATACTTTTTTTTTCAAAAAAAATGAAACGTTTTTTGTAACAGGCTGATTTTGAAATATGTGAAAGAAGAGAAAAAGGAAAGAAAGGGGAAAAAGAAAGAAAGACGGGAAAAGAATGACACCTTATTATATATATAAGCAGAAAGTATTGAAAAAGGGAAAGGGGAAAATAGAAAGAGAAGAAGAAAAAAAAGGGAAAGAAGAGAAAAGGGGAAAAGAAAAGAAGAAAAGAAAAGGCGAGGTTATCAAAAAAACAAGGAAGATATTATTAAGGAAGAAGAAAAAGGAAAATGGATAAAACGCTGATTATTAAAGAAATAGCAAAAGACCGATGCAGGGCAGACAAAAGTATAGAGTTATAAAAGAATAAAGTATAGACTATTACCAGATTAAAGTATAGACTTTGATTGGATAAAAGAGTACACTATTAAAATCAAGGGGAAAGACAGGTAAAAGGGAAGGTTAAAAAAACAAAGACGCTAAGAAGGAAAGAAAGAAAACTGAAAATTAGGTATGGGAAAAAGAGAGAGCTAAAGAGAAAAACATATCAGAAGGAAAGAGGGACGATCCAACAGTACTGTCCGCAATTTAATACCAATAGAAAACTACGGGATTCCGGTTTTATAAGGGACTCTCCATAATATTGTATTTTTCATTGAAAAATGAAGTAATAACAGCAACACAAATTACAGACACCAATATAAAGTATCTTATGCTTCTTTAATTCCCTTAATGAACCAGTAAACATAAAAATCGTAGAAGATAATAAAGCTCGACTTATGCTAAAAAACTTGCAAATCATCTTTATCTTTCTCTATATCAGTAATTCGGGTTATATAATCTGTAATTTATATACCGGTATGATGGATAATACTCCGTAATTTTGCATCATCACAATAAAACCAAATCGAGAATGACGATCCAAAGCATAATTATAGTAGCGACAATATCTATATCGTTGCTCCATACAAGAATTTCATTAAATGCACAGAACATGAACAAAGAGAAAACACCTCAAAATTCGAGATATTTAAACTAAATAATATACCGTATGAGAAGAATTGTATTGATTATGACGGCAATCATCATGTTATGTATTACCGTAAATGCACAAGAACAAAGTAACAAAACTTTGGTTGTTTATTTCTCGGCAACGGGAACGACGGAAAAAGCAGGCAAACTGATTGCCGAAGCCACAAGCGGAACGCTCTACGAAATACAGCCTGTGAAAGAGTATGTTGCTGCCGACCTGAACTGGCACAACAAATCCTCACGCAGCAGTGTAGAGATGGCAGATATAAAATCGCGTCCTGCTTTAAGTTCTAAACCGAAGAATTTAGCAGATTACAATACTGTTTATATCGGTTTTCCCATTTGGTGGGATCTGGCTCCGAGAATCATTAACACTTTTATAGAAAGTTGTGATCTTACAGGTAAAACAATTATTCCGTTCGCCACATCGGGCGGTAGTAGTATCTCCAACGCCGAAAAAGAGTTGCAGAAAACTTATCCCACCATAAAATGGCAGAAAGGTAAACTACTGAATAACGCAAGCTTGGAAGATGTCAAACAATGGATAAAAAATAAATCATTATGAGAAAGAATTTCGGGGCAAAGCCCTTTACCTATCCGCAGCCGGTATTTATCATCGCTGCTTACGATGAAAACCATATCCCCAATGCGATGAATGCAGCTTGGGGTGGTATCAGCGAAATGAATGAAATCAGTATTTGTGTCAGCAAAGGACACAAGACAACTGCAAATATCCTAAAACGCAAAGCGTTTACAGTAAGTATGGCAGAAGCCGGACAAGTCGTAGCCTGCGATTATGTAGGCATTGTTTCCGGCAATAAAGTAGCAGATAAATTTGCACGTGCCGGTTTCCACGCTACCCGTTCGGAGTTTGTGGATGCTCCGTTAATTGACGAATTATCCGTAGCAATGGAATGCAGACTGAAAGACTACAATCCCGAAACCAGTATTCTGCGCGGCGAGATAGTAAATGTGAGCGTAGATGAACGTGTACTCGGCGAAAACGGCAAAGTAGATGCTTCCAAAGTAGTTCCCATCATTTTCGATCCGTTCAACAATGACTATCTGAAAGTAGGCGAAAAAGTAGGTAACGCTTTTTCAGATGGCAAAATACTAAAATAAGATGAATAACCGATTAAAAAACGTATGCACAATAACGGCAATGTGCCTTTGCATCGCAGGGCATCTGTTTGCAACAGACAATCATACCAACAACAATAAGATCATGGAAGAGAAATTAAACCTGACTCAAGAATGGGACAAGACGTTCCCTCAGAGCGATAAAGTGAACCATACCAAAATAACTTTCCATAACCGATACGGCATTACACTGGCTGCCGACCTTTATATTCCTAAAAATACTACGGAGAAATTACCTGCCATTGCCATTAGCGGCCCTTTTGGCGCAGTAAAGGAACAGGCTTCAGGCTTGTACGCACAAACACTGGCAGAACGCGGATTCCTAACAATTGCTTTCGATCCGTCATACACAGGAGAAAGCAGTGGAGAACCCCGTTATGTAGCTTCTCCGGATATCAATACAGAGGATTTCTGTGCAGCAGTCGATTACCTTTCTACCCGTAATGACGTGGATACAGAACGTATCGGCATCCTTGGCATCTGTGGTTGGGGCGGTATAGCACTCAATGCAGCCGCCATCGACACCCGTATCAAAGCAACGGCAACAGTAACGATGTACGACATGGGACGTGTAAATGCCAAGGGCTATTTTGACACAGTGGATGCCAACGCCCGTTATGAACTCCGCAAGCAGCTCAATGCCCAACGCACAGAGGACTATCGTAGCGGTACATATGCCCTGGCAGGTGGCGTTGTAGATCCATTGCCTGATGATGCGCCCCAATTCATAAAAGATTACCATGCCTATTACAAAACATCACGTGGTTTCCACAAACGTTCACTCAACTCAAACAATGGCTGGAACAAAACATCCTCACTTTCATTCATCAATATGCCTCTACTATCATATAGTGATGAAATTCGCAGTGCGGTATTGATGCTTCACGGCGAAAAGGCCCATTCGCGTTATTTCAGCGAAGATGCTTTCAAAAAATTGAAAGGGAGTAACAAAGAACTACAGATCATTCCCGATGCGAGTCATGTAGATCTGTATGATAATCTGGAAGTGATCCCATTCGACAAGATAGAACAATTCTTCCGCGAGTATCTTAAATAAGCAAGAGCACAAATGTTAATATTTCAGACAAAAGAAAATAATAAAGAAAGAAATAAAAGTACAATTTAAACATTAAAAATAAGAGACATTTTCAATATTAGACAAACCTCTATATATCAATACATTAAATAATTCATTATTTTCCTCTACGAGGAACGGGCCGTTCTTCGTAGAGAAACAGTCCGCCCCTCGTAGAGAAACGACGCTTTTCTCGGTGAGGGACCAACTGAATATTTATAAAATACGACAAGCATTATAAAACTAAAAATAAAAACACGCACATTCCGTAAAGAAAAAAAGAAGCAAAATAAAAAGTTCACACTTTAGTTTAATTATGTCTATAAGAAAAACATTTCTTAGACATTTCCCAAGACATGTTATTGAAGTTGTTTGATATATAAAAATACATTTCTTTGTACGTAAAAAATATATATTTCGACAAGCAGAAGATTATATCCCAAGAGAACTATCAACAATGTTCAAAAACAGAGACGTGATATCCGGGACACCCTATCACAAGAAAACAAATTAAGAAATGCAAAAAGCGTTGTATCAAAAGATTAAGTAGAAAAAATCTCCCTTCCAGTATTTCTTCAAATACTAAAAGGAAGATTCTACAAAGAAAAGAGGTGTAACTGAGGAAGACTAATCCGTTATGACAGTCTTCTTCCCCTCCCAAAAGGGGATAGTATTACTGCCCCGGTATATACTATTCAAATTCCAAAGGAGGAGGAGAAACCTCGTTGACAACATATACATCTCCCTTTATCTGCTCACCAAAGGGAGCTATTCCCAAATATCAGATTTATTATAAAGAGATACGTTCATCTTTTCCAATGATATTGGTTTCAGAACCAGCGACTCCATTAACAGTACCAGAATTTGTGTTACTATCCATCGATAGTATTCCATCTGTCTTCTTTACCAATCCACATACTCCACCTGCTATATCCGTCGAATTTACCTGTCCTTCATGTCTACAACGAGATAAAGAGAAAGTCAGATTATAAATATCCGCTACTCCCACAATACCACCGGCAATATTCGTAGAAGACACTTCTCCCATATTCACACAGGATTCAAGAGTGGCATTTCCCATTCCGACCTCAGAACAAATACCTCCGGCGGCCCATTCATCAGAAGTTACTTTCGCATAATTTATGCAACCGACTATGTCTCCACCTTCTTCGTGCCGCGAACAGATACCGGCTGCCCTATAGCCGCCTTTTATTACCCCATTGTTTTGACAATCAACAATGCGGCCGCGAATTTGATTCAACGACTTCACACAGCCATATGCAATTCCTGACGTAGAATTATCCACATATTCTTCTGCTATAACCTCTGTACCAACAGCCACAATATTTCCATAATTGATACATTTCTCTACCATGCCTCCATACATCATACCTACTATCCCGGCTCCCGAACAAGCCTTCACATAAGCATAATTTTTGCAGTTGGAAATAGAAGCATTGTCCCACAAAGCTCCACAAAACATGCCAAAAGTAATTACTGATTCAGCTATATTTATCGGACTATCATCCGGAGTCATTTTAAGTTCACATCCTTCTCCCATCGTCAGATTACGTATAACCCCATAATTTTGATTGATAAAACCAAGTACTATCCATCCGGTACTGGCTGCCGGTTTTTCCTGCAATTCCGAATAATAGATTTTCAAATTTGATATGGTATGCCCATTTCCTTCCAAAACATAGTCAAATCTATTGATCGGCTGCCAACTCACCTTACCCGCCATATCTATATCCGCATTAATATTCACAACACCTGATGCATCTTTCCAATTTGATAAATCAGCTCCCGCATTACACGCATCCCGAAAAGCCATCAAATCTTCTGCAGAATTAATGCCCTGCCCCACATTTCCTCCGGGAATCGTATACGAAAATACATCACCATAACCCGTTCCTTGGGAACCGGTAGCATAAGCACGGATATAATAGGTATTTCCGGGAACCAATCCACTGACAGTTTCGTATATCACCGTATCCGGTATATTGGAAATGACACGCATATCGGTAACCTCCGGCAATTCTTTAGTCGAACTATAACAAAATCCTTTCTCAGTCACAGTAGAAGCATTACCCAAAATACGGGCTAACATAGTGATAGAGGTAGAGGTCGAATCACTGGGAGTACAAGAAGATACAACCGGAAGATCTGTAGCATTAGTTGTCAGATACGTAGTGGTTCCATACCCCAGGCCATTACTATTGACTGCAAATGCACGAACTGCATACTTACGACCGGGCTTCAAATCGTTCACACGCCATTGATATTCGGCAGAAAGATCCAGATTCTTCGATTCATCGATTACCTCGGGATCATCGGAATCACCACTCACTTCCTTCCAACAGAAACCCTTCATGACAATATTACTGCCACCCTCGTCAAGGATAGAAGTATTCACCACAAAGCTTTTCTCATCCACATCTTTGATCTGTAAAGTACTGAAAACGGGAACTTCACTGGCAACCGTAACAAAACTCTTCACCTCACCACGGGCAATGCTATATCCACTGCTGGCATAAGCACAATAATAATAAGTCTTACCAGCCTCCAAATCGACTAACTGGGCACTGAATTTACCATTATTGTCATTATCGGCTGTCTTTGTCTCATATTCCGCCATACTCTGAAGAGTGGAATAAAGAATACCGTATTCTTTCACAACTACCCCCTCGGGTTTTACCATTTCACCAAACAGCGTAGCACCTGTACGGAAGATACCGTCAACCTTACCCGTTGTTAATTTAGGAGCAAAATTTACAGGCTCCGTATCCTTTTCACAGCCCGACATCACAAAAAACAGGCTACATAATATAAGAAGATATCCGATTCTTTTCATTTTCATTGCAAATAATTAAAACATTATACCAATACCTACAGCAACCTCATGGTGCTTAAAATTAACGGTATGAAAACCGACCGAAAGGGCAAACTTCCCTAAACGACCGATGACACCCAGCTCGGCAGCAACACCGGATGCAGAATGATCCGTATTCTTCACCAATTCACCCTCGACCGTTTCCCATGCCAGTGTACGGCTACCATAGCCACCACCGGCATACACATAAACAGGCTTCCAAAGCTGACGCAAATAACCGGCCGTCACAGACAAGCGGGATTTCTGGCTGAATCCTTCTTTATAATAAGGAGTACCTTCACCACCGGAAGTCAGAGCACCACTGTCGTCGCATTCAAGATCGGCAGAAGCAGAACCGAAATCACTCCGGAATTTCACATAGGCACCGTTCTTACGGACAAAACCGATCATACCACCATAAGAAACTTGAGAAGAATGATAACCAACCTCAGCCATAACCAGCATACGACGTGGCTCTTTGGGCTTGATGGTGGAAATCATGGTAAAAGTCTGGCTATTCGTCTCACCGGAAGAGATGCTGACCAAGGTATCAATGGGAAAGAAAAGATCCTTTTCAATGCGTATACGGTAATCACGGATAGGCATACGGTCACTCTTGTAAGGGGTCTGTCCCGCCAACATGCCGTCAATATAGACATTGGCATCCTGTTCGGGCAAAGAGAAGACTTCCAGATAGCCGAACTTAGGTTTCAAGGTAACGCTCATAATCTTTTGTTCACTGCCAAGATCGATTACACCGGCTTCGGGAGCATACATAGGAGATTCAACACGATAAGTGTGGCTACCCTTCTTCATCGTGGCAGTAAAAAGGCCTTTCTCGGTAGGAACTTTTTCATCATCGATATAAACGGTAGCATCAGCAGGCTCGGGACGCATCACCAACAGTTGCGTATTCGTATCCACAGGAGCTTGGGAAGTACCGTCATTCACACGGACCTCCATCTCATAAACAGTGCTTTTATCGATTATATCAGGGTAGAAGTAGTTGCGCAAAACACCATATTGATCATGCATAATAGAAATGCGACGGGCACCACGGGGAACATAAAGCCAGATCTCGCCGGGTTTATTCTCACGGGCAGTGATACCTAAGGCGTCAGGTTCGAACATCAAATCTTTAACTGTGGTAACGATACGGATCAAAGCACAGAGCTCGCCATTCTGGTCACGTTTGGGAGCGGTGACACGAGCGGTGATGTCAGTCTCCATACGTTGAAAAGAAACAACTTCTATTTTGCCTTGGGCAAAAATCTGATGTTGGGAAAAGAAACTGAACAAAAGAAAGAAAGGCAAAAAAATGCCATACCTTATACTGTTTGTCATTGTATGTAATTGTTTATTCCGTCTGCCCCCATCAACGGCGGTTAAATAGATAAAAAAAGCATGAGGGCTGTTAAGCCTATTCTTCAACTATGAATAACAGCTTTACGCTTCTTTGTTTTTTTTAAGATATAAAAACCACCGCAAATATATTATTATTTTAACCATCTACACACTAAATAGAAAGAAAAAATAGAAGATCATATATTGTTTTATTTTTACATACCGGAAAACCGTTACAACATACAACGCCATTAATGTCACTCAAATACATTTGTGGATAAAATATCACAATTTATCTATCCATAAAAACATGCATTTCACAACCAATTCACGTAAGAGATACTGAATTGAAACAAAAAAACAACTCCCCGTTACGTAATCTCTTCCTATCACGAGTTCTTTAAGTAAAACCATCTATATCAGTTTCTTTTATGATAAGAAAACTACCATCCAATACAATGAAAGACCAAGTTCCCTCATCCACCCGGAAACGATGGGACGACGACTCATAGAAAACTAAGTCCAATAATATAGATAGGATGAAGCATTTTATGAAATACTAAAAAACACCCCTGCTATGACAAATGAAAACAATGTCAATGAATCAATTCCGATCAATCAATTATAATTAAATCTTATAACATGTACAACAGCTATCATTTAAATCAATCAATTATGAGAAACACTTTCATAGTGCTCACGCTGGTTATCAGTGTACTGCTTCCCGGTAAGGCACTTGCTACAGGTATTGATTTTCAAGTAAAGAATGTGACTGTACGCGAAGCTGTATTGAAACTGCAACAGCAATATGGATTTTCCGTAACAGTAGAATCGAATGAGGTGGATATGAATCGTAAAGTTTCAGTCTCAGCTAAAAATGAATCCATAAGTACAATACTCAGCCATATATTTACGGGGCAAAATGTCACCTATACGGTAACCAACAAAAGTATTGTCATCCAAAGTCGGAAACAACCTACCGGGAATACACCTGCGACACAAAGGCCACGCCTGATTACCGGGAGAGTGATAAACGGTGCAGATAAAGAACCACTGATCGGTGTTACCGTCCAAAATCCCGAATCGGGCAAAGGCGTAATCACCAATGTAAACGGTGATTATTCCATTGAAGCGATTCCGGGACAAACACTCAAATTTTCTTATGTAGGTTTTTCCGATATTTCGATAAAAGTAGGTAGCTCGACCGTTTTGAATATTACCATGACTGAAAATTCGACTATACTCAATGAAGTAGTAGTAGTCGGATTCGGCAGCCAGAAAAAGGTAAACCTGACAGGAGCTGTCGGAGTTATCGGAAATGAAGAGATCAACGGGCGTCCTGTCTCTTCGGCTGCACAAGCCCTGCAAGGCCTGGATCCATCACTAAACATCGGTATTAATACCGGTAGGGCCGATTCGGGTTATGAAATAGATATTCGCGGTGCCGCATCCTTAAACGGAGGAACCCCGCTCATTCTTGTCGACGGTGTAGAAATGGAACTAAACAGACTCAACCCTAACGATATAGAATCGGTTTCCATATTAAAAGATGCTGCAGCAGCTTCGGTATACGGTGCAAAGGCCTCAGCCGGCGTAGTATTGGTTACTACTAAAACCGGCAGTGATTCGAACGTAAAGGTTACTTATAACGGCCGTTTCGGTTTATTAAAAAACACCACGAGTACCGACTACATAACCAGTGGTTACGACTGGGCCAAAGTAGTCGACCGCTTTTTCTATTATTCGAATAAAGGGATAAACTACCTTAAATATGATGAGGACGACTGGAACGAACTCGAGATGCGTCGCGGCGATAAGACGGAAAATCCCGCCCGCCCATGGGTAGTAACCGAAGAAGACGGAACATACAAGTATTACGGAAATTTCGATTGGTACGATTACATTTACAAACGTACCCGCATGCAACATGAGCATAATGTATCGATAAGAGGGGGAAATGACAGGGTGAAATACTACGTCAGCGGCCGCTATTACAATACCCAAGGGGTTATGAACCAGCAGAATGACCCTTATGACAATTACAGCATTCGCGGAAAACTGGATATCAACATTACAAAATGGGCCCGCTTTAGTACCAACCTGAACTATTTTTATGGTAAAATGTGGTGGCCGGGAATGAAAAACCAGCAAACGACATTTCGTAACGTAACCATGGGAGGTTCTCCGTTATTTGTCCCCAGAAATCCTGATGGAACTATCGTACACAGCACTGAAATAGTAAATCAAGGAGCCGGTGTACTCGGTGACATGAATCTGATGCTTACTTATGGAAAAACGTCCAACGAAGAGGTAGTAAATGAAGCGACGATTAAAAACAACCTTGAATTAGATATCGTTAAAGGGCTAACCCTACATTTAAGTCATGCCTATCGTTTTTCTCATGAATTCGGACAGTATCGCTATAATAATGCACCATATTCTTCACATGAAGGCGTGATTTCATGGGAAACCACCAGCAAGTTCCGTAACGACCTTCAAGAAACTAACCAGTCACTCTATAAACAGACATTTGAAGCATTTGCCGATTATTCACACACTTGGAATAAAGTACATAACTTCAAGATTGTAGGTGGTATGCAATATGACACCCGTTACTACCGCAAGAATGCAATATCGGTTGATGGAAATCTTTCGGAAGACCTGAATGACTTCAACTTATCAGCCGGATCGACTTATGCCGTCAGTGGCGGACAATCGAAATATAAGACACTCGGTGTCTTCGGACGTATCAATTATGACTACGATGGCAAATACCTGTTCGAAGCCTCCGGCCGTGCCGACGGATCGTCGCGCTTCTGGAGTCACAACCGTTGGGGATACTTCCCTTCAGGTTCTGTAGGATGGCGTATCAGTCAGGAAAATTTCTGGGAACCTATGCGACAATGGTGGAACAATGCCAAAATACGTTTTTCTATCGGCAGCCTTGGCAACCAACAGGTATCTGACTATCTGTTTGTTCAAAAGATCAATACCAATCTCACCAATGGAGATTTTACATTCAACGGTACGGATAAACTGACATACGCTCGTGAAGACGCCCCTGTAGCCAATGATTTAACATGGGAAAAAGTAACGACGTATGACTGGGGAGTCGACCTTGCTTTCCTAAACAACAGGCTGACATTCAGCGGCGATTATTACGTACGCAACACTACCGACATGATGATGCCGGGTGCATCGCTCCCCGGAGTTTACGGTGCAAGCGAACCGCGCACCAATGCTGCCGATATGCGCACCAAAGGTTGGGAACTCAGTTTCGTCTGGCGTGACAGAACGACCCTGCTTAACCGGCCATTCTCTTACTCATTACGTGCCGGCCTTGGCGATTACCAGACCAAAGTCACCCGGTTCGACAATGATACCCGACTAATTTCGGAACACTATGTAGGCGAAAAACTCGGAGATATCTGGGGATACAAAATCGATGGTCTTTTCCGTACGGATGAAGAAGCGGCAGAATATACCCAAAAAGTGGACTGTTCCTACTTTACCAAACGCATCGATGCTACTGCCACCCGTAAGGGACTTCATGCAGGTGATCCAAAATTCTTGGATCTCAACGGCGACAATAAAATTTCCATCGGGAAAAACACTGTCGAAGATCCGGGAGACCGGGTAATCATCGGTAATTCACTTCCAAGATACTCTTATACATTCGGTGGTGATTTTTCGTGGAACGGTATTGATTTTTCTATCCTGTTTCAAGGTGTAGGCAAACGCAACTGGTATCCCAGCTCCGGCCAGGCCAATCTTTTCTGGGGTCCCTATTGTCGTCCGCACAATACATTCTTAAGCCAGCAATTGGTAGATCAGGTATGGAGTGAAGATAATCTGGATGCATACTTTCCATTCCCTCGCGGTTATGAAGCATACTCCGATAATACCAATTCCCACTATACTCTGACATCGCCTAATGACCGGTATATTCAGAACGTGGCCTATCTGCGGCTTAAGAATCTGACAGTAGGTTATACCCTTCCGGTATTAAAAAAATATCTTCAGCAGATACGCATTTATTTTACCGGAGAGAATCTTGCTTACTGGTCGCCGATGAAAAAATACTGTAAATACATCGACCCCGAAGCGGCAGTTTCATCTTCATCTTACATTGAGAACTCCGGTGAAGTATACAATTTCAGCAAGGTATTCTCATTTGGCATCGATATTACATTCTAAAAAAACAAACCAGCTATGCGTACTATAAAACATATATTCATATCCGCCGCCTTATTAACAGGCTTTGCATCGTGTGACCTTAATGAGTTTCCTAAGGATTCCATCAGTCCCGACACTTTTTTTCATACAGAGTCAGAGTTGGAACTTTATACCAACCAGTTTTACCTCATGGAACCCACCGCAGTCAATCTGTATGACGAACCGTCTAACCTAATTGTCGACGGTCTGTCTCAAAGCGATGTCGTAGTAGGGCTGACACGCACTGTTCCTTCCTCCGGTGGAGGATGGTCATGGTCTTATCTGAGATATATCAATTATTATCTTCAGAACTCCCACCGTTGCGAAGATGCAACCGCCCGCAAACGTTACGATGGTGTTGCTTATTTCTGGCGCGCTTACTTTTACTTTGAAAAGCTGAAACGCTTTGGCGAAGTGCCATGGTATGACCAAGTATTGGCATCAGACCAAGATGAACTTCTGGCCAAGCCGCGCGACAGTCGCGACGTCATCATAAATCATATTATAGAAGACTGTGATAAGGCGGCAGAAAATCTTCCGGCATCATCCTCTATTTACAAAGTTTCGCGTTATGCAGCCCTTGCGTTAAAATCGCGTGCGTGTCTTTTTGAAGGTACTTTCCGTAAATACCATGCCGGCCACACATTTAATAAAAACAACTTACCTTATGAAGCTATCTTGCAGGAATGCGTCAATGCGTCACTTGATATTATGAATGATAAAAAGTATTCTATCTACTCGACAGGGAAAAATCCCTATTATTCGCTCTTTACTTCAGAGAACGCCATTGCACAGGAAGTGATCCTTGCACGTTGTTATGGGGGTAATTTCGCACATGCAGTCGACGCCTATGCACTGATGCCGTCCAAAGGTATGGCCGGTTATACCAAAGCGCTCGTTTTCTCTTATTTAATGCAAGACGGCAGCCGCTTCACCGATAGAGAGGGATGGGCAACGATGCCATTTACTGAAGAGACAAAAGAGCGCGATCCCCGCCTTGCACAGACAGTACTGACACAAAATGCCCAATACGTCGATGGTACAGAAGGAACTTTCAATTTTGCCAATACCGTGACAGGATATCCGATGCTGAAGTATATTTCGGGACCCAATTATATCAATGCCTCTACAATAGATGTGCCTATTTACCGTATGGCCGAAGTATATCTCAATTACGCCGAAGCCAAAGCCGAATTAGGGACATTGACACAAGACGATCTCGATCACTCTGTCAATTTAATCCGAGACCGCGTAGGGATGCCTCATCTGAATAAATCGGCTGCAAATGCTGATCCCGACCCGTTCCTTACATCTGAACTTTATGGATATAAGAATGTAGACAGTAGCCCCAATAAAGGAGTTATTCTTGAGATCCGCCGGGAACGTTCGATAGAGATGGTAAGTGAAGGTATCCGTTTTTCCGATCTATGCCGATGGCGTGAAGGTCAGCTTCTGGCCCAGCCATTTTATGGTCCTTATGTACCCGGTGAAGGCCGTTATGACATGGATGGTAATGGAAAAATCGACTTTGTGGTTTATCTGGACCGCCGTATTCCTGCTCCGGGAGTAACTCCATTGAAAATAAATCAGGATATATTCCTTTCAGAAGGAGAGACCGGCTATATCCTGGCTCACGGACAATTGATGAGGGCTTTCAATAAGGACCGCGATTATCTCTATCCTATTCCAAGCAATGAACGCACACTTACCAAAGGCATGATTACACAGAACACCGGCTGGGACGATGGACTTGATTTTTAATCGTTACTCACAAATAAGCTATTACTAAGTTTTAAATTACAAATAAACAGTATGTTAAAAAGAAAATCAATCTATGCATGGATATCTGTCTTGATGGTTTCCATAAGCGGTTTTTGCATGGATACCATGAATGGAGATGAAGTACGCACTCCGCAGAAGTTGCGTATAGGAACAACCATAAGCGTTTTCGGCGGTTTAGAGGGACTGACCTATGAAAATCTGAAAGAAGCGCGGTCTGCAGGTATCTCCGACATAGAGATTTCTCTCACCGGCTTGGTCAATGGAGATCATCCTATTCCAAATGCCGAATTAAAAGAGAAGTTCCGCCGGGTAAAACACGATGCCGACAGTGCCGGAATCAACATCTGGTCGATACATATGCCTTATGGGGCCGACTGTGACCCGTCGCACGTTGACGAAACGATCCGTTCGCATTCGGAAAATGCCTACCGTGGCTATATTGATGTTGTCGGTGTATTGGAGCCGGAAGTTATACTGTTTCATCCAAGCTGGCGGTTGGGCCTCAACGAACGCAAGCAACGCATGAGCCAGTTGATAAAAACCATCACCTCCCTGAATAAAGATGTAAAGGAGACAGGAGCCATTATCGTACTGGAAAATCTTCTCGGGTATAAGTTGCTTCGCAGCCCCGGAGTAGAACGCCCACTGGGCCGTACGGTCGAGGAGATGGTTGAAATCATGGATTTAATGCCGGCCGATGTTTATGCTGCCATCGACATGAATCACATTAAAAATCCCGAACGGCTGATCGCCGCACTCGGTTCTCGCATAAAGAGTGTCCATATTGCCGACGGAGACGGAGAGAAAGAGTGCCATCAGCTCCCGGGACGTGGCAAAAACAACTGGACCCTTATTCTTCAGGCGCTTGACCGTGCCGGCTATACCGGCCCGTTCCTCTACGAAATAAGGGCAAAGGAGGTCAATGGGTTTACGGATCTCGTTGCCACCTATCACCGGATTTATGAAGACTACATAAAGTCTTTACAACCTTAAAAAGCTACCTTGGGGACTCCCTCAAAAGTATAAGAGCCTGTTTAAACTTTCCTCTTAAAATAATACTGAGCAAAATTTAAACAGGCACTAAAAGTTCCAAGTGATTTTATCAATACATTATTAACAAATCTATGAGAATTATGAAACTAAAACATTTCTTACTCTACGCAATGGGAATTTTGATTCCTACAACCGTTTTTTCGGCCGAATACTATGTCGTACCGGGTTTACGCTCCACAGGTAACGACGGTTCATCTTGGGAAAAAGCGATTACCATGTACGACGTTTTCGAGAATGATGCCTCTGCTGCAAAAAACGACGAGGTATCCAAATATAAAACCGGAGACGTATTCTTTCTTGCAGGCGGTACCTATTACAATGCTACCAGTCCCAGTGCCGACGCCGGGCGTATTTACCGTGGTTATGTTTTTGTAGGAGGATGCGATCAGAGCAAAGGCGCGGTTACCGAATGGCCTGCCTATCCATCGGCCACACCCACGATATTCTCCGGCGACCTCGATGAAAACGGGGGGCCGAGCGCAGGCGACCTCCGCAACTTAATCCATGTGCGCCAGGCAAGGAACGATGATGCCGAGAACTTGGCCCATATCTGCCGGCTGATAGGTATCGATTTCACCTGTTCATACTCTCCCGAAGGTTCGACTAATGCAAGCGGAGCCGTTTATTGCACACAGGGGGCCATCGAGCTCCAGTATTGCAATATATATAATAATGTAAGCAAAGGCGAAGGTGCAGGAGACGGAATCGGCGCCGGTATCCACATCTATGGCGGACTTTATCATATAAAAGACTGCAATGTATACAACAACAAAGCGCACAAGACCGGAGCCGGATTCCGCTGTACCACCCGTAGTTCGAAGAAAGCGAATGGCGTAATCGAACGTTGCTACTTCGGTAATAATGAAGTAGAATCCCGTTATGGTGGTGCCATCGCCCAGTCTTCGGGAGAGAATATGTGGATCATAAATTCTACCATCGTCGACAACAAGGCTTTTTATGAAGGTGCAGGAGTTTGTGCCAATGGCAGTTCTTTTGATGACGATGTACGCGCGGTACATATTATTAACTGTACCATTGCCGGTAATGCCTGTTCTGCCGACCCTTCGGAGCTATATGCCGAAGATACGGAAACCGGTACTGTCACTAACCCCGGTTCATGGTTGGGGTCGCAAATACGCATTGCCTGTGATCCGGCGGTGAATATCTGCAATTCGATCATCGTGGGACGCGATGATGACGGTGCGGTAGCCAAAGCTGCCATCGTTCTTACCGGTACGGAGAAAACACCTTCCAGCGCTTATCTAAATTCTTATGGCGGCAGCATACTGGGCACATTCGGCTCGGTCATGGAATCTCCTACTATTGCTATCAACTGGAACAATGATCATATGGATGGCAACAACCCGAATACTTATTCAAAAATATTCGGTACAACAGCAGCCGGAGAGAATGGTGGATTTACCAAGACATTGAAACCTGTGGATAATGGAATTCTCGATCAGCTCGGAGTTTATGCCCTTTATGGCTTCGAACTCGGAGAGTACATCAAAACGCTAAAAGATGAAGGCAGATATCTACCGTTCGAGATTGATGTTACAGTAGACCAAACCGGTTCGAAACGTAGTCAGGAAGAGGTTAACGGTGAAACTGCTCCGGGAGCTTATGACTTCTTAACCAATCATGGGACCGGTATTGCCAATACGGCCTCCCCGGGGAGTTCTCTCAAATTACAAGCTTCGGGTAATGGTATCTACAAGGTGGTAGGACTCACCGATAATGCTACCATACATATTTATAATTTACAAGGTATGCGCATCCAATCTATTACACAAAGCGATACGATTGATTTGCGTAAACTTGCAAAGGGTATTTACATGGCTAACGTGAACGGACAAACGTTCAAAGTTACCAGATAATATTGTCACTCATTTATTAAACAGGTCCGTCTGCCTCCCGGATACAGGAAGCAGACGACTTGTTTGTTTTATAAATCATTATTATATGGCTTTCTATCACATCAAATATAGGCTATTTGCCATCCTATGGGTGCTTCTACCGACCATTCCAACGGTCAGTGTAGCCAATACCACGACTTTAAATGTGGGATGTTTCAATATCCGTTTCAAAACAACTGCCGATCAAGGAGAATTAAGCTGGGACAACCGCAAGAGCTATGTTGCCCGGACAATTATCGATTTCAAGTACGACATTGTCGGGGTCAATGAAATGAACGCCGGTTCGCAACAAGAGGATATGAAAAGTTTGCTTCCGGAGTATTCATTTGTAGAATGGGGAGGTAACTCGTCGACGGTGCCCAATCAAGGCACAGTCAATGCGGTATTGTTTCGCACCGACAAATTCGACCTTCTTGAAGAGGGACATTACTTTTTATGTACAGACCCCTCCAAATCGCTAATTTCATGGGACAACAGCAGTGGTAACAAACGTTTTGCCGTATGGGCCAAGTTAAGAGTGAAAGAGACCGGTGAACTGTTTTACTATTTCATCACCCACCTCGATCATTTAGGAAGCGATGCCCGTAATGAAGGAACACGTATTAACATAGAAAAAGTACGTTCCATCTCCGGTCATTATCCGGCGATTATATGTGGTGACCATAACTCATCGGCCATACGCTATCCGTTCTATGACCTTTGCAGTGCCTATCTGTCGGACAGCCGCAAAGTGTCGGAAGCCCCATTTCCGTGGCCTAAGGACGGCACCTTGTGCAAATGGGATCCTGAGAAAAAAGATGGGACCCGTCTGGATTATGTATGGGTAAAAGGAATGAAAGTGCATACATACAATCACATTAATGAAACTTTTGGACGCGGTGTCACGCCTTCCGATCATTTCCCTGTGATAGTAAGCATTTCATTAATGCCTTTCGTAGCCTCCCATACCCGCTATGTGGATATAAACGCCGCTGATGGCGGCGACGGAAGCAAGTCAGCCCCTTTCCGCAATATTCAGGAGGCTGTCGATGCCACCTGTAACGGTGATACCATTTACGTTGCCCAAGGACACTATTCCGTAACCGAATCGGAGCTATTAAAAGGCCGTAGTGCTACACTCAACATTCCCCATTCGCTGGATATATTCGGCGGCTACGATTCTGCATTTAAAGAAGTGACAGGACGCACAGTCCTATCGGGAGATATAAACGGCAATGATGAAATTGCCGACGGAGTATTGACCGGTAACGAAGAAAACGCTTATCGCGTAGTGACCGTTCAAAAATACTGTGCACTGACGCTTTGCAATTTTGAAATTGTGGGAGGGAACGCCAACGGAAGTGTTACCACAGGTGCAGGCATCGCCGGGCTGGGCTCGCCACTGATACTCAACAATGTGATTATTCGCGACAACCAATCCACAGGTCAGGGCGCGGGAATCTATGCAGCCGGCCAATTATTATGCACCGGCTGCCGATTTATCCGTAACATTTCATCAGCCAACGGTGGTGCATACTTCACCGCCTATGCCGGTGTGGAGCTATGGTGGCGCTATGCCATGACAGGTTGCTACTTCTCTGAAAATGAAGCGGTACAAGGTTCTGCCGGATACCATTCCGGATACTCGTGGGCTTATCTGGGGTACAACACGTATGCCTGCAACAGGGCAACTTACGGAGGCACCGTCTCACTCAACGGAACGGCTTATGCTTCTAAAACAACCTTAGTCAATAATACTTTTGTCAACAACCGGATAGAAGCTACCGGCGGTGTCATCAACGAAATAAAAGGAGGATCGGCCGTCTATGCCAATTTGAATGCAGCATCTACACTTTCGATCGTCAACAATACGATTGTCGGAAACCATGCCTCGTGCTATAAAAACGGTACACCTACCGCCGACTTTTACGGTGCTGCCGTACATATCTACAACGGCACACCATTCATTTTCAACAACGTGATTGCCGGAAACCGTTCTACCTCTATATATACCGGTGATGTTTACAATGCAGGGCAACCGGCGACTACCGGCTATAATATCTTTTCGAGTACCGATAACATCGGTATAACACCGGCAGAAACCGATATTTTAGGAACTTCAGCCGATGCATCGATCCTATTGCTCGGCAATATGCTCGAAAGCAATATAGTAGAAGGAGATATCGTTCCTGTTTTGGCTTTAAACGGTGGCTCAATTGAGACAGTCAAGGTGAAAAGACGCTTTTTCGGATCAAATGCAATCAATGTGCTGCCGGCATCGCAGTTTGAAGAAAAATTATTGAAAGGAGATGTAGACAATACGATTGAATTACGAGACAAGCTTATATTCGACCAACGAGGAGTAGAACGTTCGACGGATGGTACTTCATCGATCGGTGCGTATGAGTATGGCAAGGGAGGTACGGGCATCACCGAAACAGCCGCCACCAGTCCGGTCAGCACATACCAGAACGGTTCGACTCTATATCTGTCTGCTGCTATGGTGTTGCAGGATGTGAGGATATTCTCCATGACCGGATCAACAGTCATTCATTTAGGTGAAGTTAATGCAGGAGAAACTCCGGTCAATATTTCCCGACTTTATTCCGGAGTATATATATTGTCCTGGAAAGGAGGAACTACCCGATTTGTAAAAGGATAAATTAAGAATCTGTTTCCATTTTACATCAAAAACCTTTATAAAATCACCCATACTACAGTCTGACTGTATTCTAAAAGTTGGATAGATAACTTTGGGAATATAGTTCAGACTGTAGCATGGATGATCTTATTGAATACAAGCTACCCATCCCCCACCCGGCGCAAGTCGGATGACAATCTCATTCTGTTCCAATATCCCGGACGTTTTCCGATAGTCTTGAGCCGACCGATGGGCATTTATCCCATCACTGAATATCTCGATTCGTTTCCCGATACAATCATCCGGCAATTTCACTGTCAGTTCACGAGCATTCCAATTGCCCAATACTCCGATATACCAATCATCACCTTTGCGCCGAGCCACAACGATATACTCCCCGACTTTACCATCGAGCACGAAAATGTCATCCCAAACAGTAGGAATCCGGGAAATAAAGCGGATACATTCCTGTTCACGCATATAATTGGACGGAGAATCACAAAGCATGTTAAGCGGGGAATCGAATACGACATATTCTGCAAGCTGATGACAACGGGTGCCCTGACTCATCGGATTACTCCTGTTCGGGAAATATCCGCCTTTGACACTATTACGCATCGCTCCCTGCGTATAATCCATCGGGCCGGCCACCATACGGATGTATGGTAATAAAACATCGTAAGCAACCATATCGACATCGGGTTTAGACCACTTCAATTGTTCAAGGCCGAATACCGCTTCATAATTGACCACATTGGGATACGTACGTTGCATGCCCGTCGGTTTGGGGCAACCGTGAAAATCGACAAGCATTTTATGAGCAGCGCATACTTTGGCTGTACGGTACATAAAAGCAATCATCTCCTGATCGTCACGATTAAGGAAATCTATTTTAAAACCTTTAATACCCATATCGGCATAATGCGATACCACCTTTTCCAAATTAAGTTCCATCGCCAGATAACCGGCCCACAAAATAATATCGACCCCTTTTCTCCTTCCATGATCTACTATTGTCTGAAGATCGATTTCCGGAACGACATCAAAAAGATCACACTTTCCTTTGGTAGCCCATCCCTCATCGAGAATAACATACTCGATACCGTTTTCGGAAGCAAAATCGATGTAGTATTTATAAGTTTCTGTATTGATGCCGGCTTTGAAATCTACTCCGTAAAGCCCCCAGTCATTCCACCACTCCCAGGCAACCTTCCCCGGCTTGATCCATGACCGGTCGGCAATACGTGACGGAGCAGCTAACCGGTATACCATATCATTTTCCGTCAACTCTCCATCGCGCTTCGTTACTATGAAAGTCCGCCACGGAAAAGTGCGCGGTGCATCGATCTTTGCCATATAGGGATACCGCGAAGTAACCAGATATTCAAGGTCATTATGCCCGCCCCGCACCACACTCTTCGGATAAGGAGCAAAGACTCCTTGCAACTGTGGCCTGCAATTATCTGCGGCTAAATACATCCCGGGATAATCTTCAACGTCAACTTCGGCAATACACAATTTTTCGTCATGCTCCAGATTGACAAGTATCGGTGTAAACAACAGATTATTAGCATCAAAGTCTTGCACTGGAAGATATGTATAAAGATTTTGCATATCATTCCAAAACTGCTGTTCACGGGTAGCGTTCTTTCGTTTCTTACGGTCACGCACATACGGAGCCCATGTCTCAAAGTTCTGAGACAACCGATACACCGCCTTTTCATTCTTTATGATATGCTCCCCCGAAAGCGAAGATATGAAGCGATAAGCCATTCCATCATCATACATCCGGAATTCAATACTGAAACCGGCAATCGCGTTCAATACCAATCGGTTATACTTATCTCGTACCTGCGATTTCTTATACATTGGAGAAGGAATCACTTCATCGACAGACAAGCGTTGTGCTTTTCTTACTTTCATACCGGCTCCCCAAACTGTACCATCCGCCCATTCTATAGCAATGGTCGATGGTGACAATATCGATTGACGTTCGTCAGAAAGAGTAAACGTAAGACTGTCACCGACATTTATTTCACTCACAAGCCTCCCATTAGGAGAAACCAGCTTATATCCGGTAGCAGCAACCATTGTAGCAGTGAAAACCGCTATAAACATCAAAAAAATTATCTTATATTTCTTCATCTTTTCAAATCAATAAGTAAATGTACAAATGATAGGATAATGGTCTGAAATCCACCTTACACCGTAAACCGGCTTATCAATCGTTTCAAACACCAACGGGCAAGCATTACGGTAGAAAATATGATCCAGATTTTTGCCTCTGACCAAAGGAGAGACACGCCCGAAACCATTAAAGCTGGAATAATCATCCGTCTTAACAGCATCTTCTCTGGCAGAAGCGAACCAGCGGTAAAACGGAGTCAGGCTCTCACGCCGTGGATCACCGGAATTGTAGGAAGCATTCATATCACCGGTCACGAATACGGCCGCGTCCCCACCGGCGATGGTCTTCATCTGATTGTTTATCAATGAGGCGCACCGGGCACGTACCTCAGTATCCACCGGATCTTTTTTATAGGGCAGATGGGTGGTGACAATATAAAAGTCTTTCCGGCTTTTTTTATCTTTGAGTTGCAACCACAAGGCAGCCCGATAATGCCGGTCAGTCGAATTCCACGGCTGAGACGGAACTTCCGGAGTAGCACTCAACCAAAAATGTCCCGAACGTTCCACTGAATATTTATCACGGAGATATAACAACAATACTCCTCCGGTACGGGAATCGGACAGTGTGTCGTTCATCTCTATACGATAATAACCGTAATCAGGTAGCATATCAAAAATTTGTTGCCACATCTCGTTGCGTGGTTCCTGCATCCCCACCACGTCGGGACGATACTGGGCCATCATACGGGTACATGGTTCCCGACGCCGATCCCATGACGTATCGAGAGAATCGTTCGGATTATTGAAACGAATATTGAACGACATCACCTTTACAGAATCCAGCACGACAACATCGTCATGATAATCCTGGGCGACGGCACAAGAAAAACTCAGCAGTAAAATGCCGGATAAAAGAATGTTTTTTTTCATATATGTATCTTTAAAATTATACTATGAAGACTTAGCAAAAGGCACTGAATACGTAATCGGCAATACAAAGCCAACACTGATTTAAAAAACATTAACATGCTTTATTCTGATAATCCAAGCCGTCACAAGCCACAATATTCAAACCAAATAAAAATACCGGCTACGTAGATGCATGATGTAATGTGTTCCTTGAATGAATGTTCCTTTAAATTAAAATATTGACAAAATGAAAAAAAGAAAGTTAGGATTGTTCCCTAAAGTATTGATTGCGATAACTATCGGTTCGTTATTGGGGTTGATAGCCCCGGATATTATGATCAGAATACTTAAGACCTTCAATGTGTTCTTTGCGCAAATTCTCAAATTTATCGTGCCCTTGCTCGTATTAGGTCTGGTGACTCCTTCCGTTGCCAACTTAGGACGCGGAGCGGGAAAAATGCTGTTGAGTGTTATTGTTATCTCCTATCTGTCGACGATAGGTGCAGGATTTTTTGCATACGGTTGTGCTTCAAACCTGCTTCCCCATTATCTAAGTATCGGTGAAATTTCCACTTCCGCGCTGGAAGGAAAAGTATTCGAACCTTATTTCAATATCAAATTCCCTCCGATTTGCGATATACTGACGGCTCTCCTTCTATCATTCATGCTCGGTGTCGGCATCATTTTCACCAAAGCTCCGGGACTGAAAAAAGCCTTTGATGAATTCGGAGAAATAGTAAAACTCACAATTGAACGTGCCATCATTCCCCTCCTGCCGTTTTATATCTTCACAATGATATGCGAAATGAGTGCCGCCGGTCATCTGTCAACTGTCATGGGAACAGGCATCAAAGTCATTGCAACCGGTGTCATCCTGTCTATCTGCTATCTCATTATCCAATATATCATAGCCGGACTGATAGCTAAGAAAAATCCTTTTAAATGTATATGGAAACATTATTCCGGCATATCTGACAGGCTTTTCAATCTGCTCCAGTTCGGCTGTTATTCCTGTCACTCTCGAATGTACCATGAAAAACGGTGCCACCAAAGAGATCGCCAATTTTACCGTCCCTCTTTGTTCTACAGTCCATATGTGCGGGTCGACTATCAAACTTATCACTACATCGGTTGCAGTGATGTATCTGAGCGGAATGAATATCAGTTTTGCACTCTTTGTCAATTTCATTCTTTTACAAGGAATTTCTGCCGTAGCTGCTCCCGGAGTAATGGGAGGTGTCTTGATGGCATCGATCGGATTACTGGAATCTGTTCTCGGTTTTTCGCCGGAACAAAGTGCCTTGATGATGACCATTTATCTGGCTCTCGACGGATATGGCCCGGCATGTAATGTCAGTGGAGACGGTGCTATCACCCTTATTATCGACCGCTTTTTCGCAAAAAAATATGCATCTGCGCAACAATAAAAGATCTATTTCAAAATCAGATTACGTAGTCATATTATGTCATGTGTTCTTTTTATATAGAGGAAAGAATAATTAAAAAAATATATGGAGAAAGAAAGCATAAAAATGTTTTTCGAGAGTCAGTCTACACCCCCTGATTCCGAGAAAATAGAACAATGGTATATAGACAATATCAATAATACCGAATTGGATACCATCCTTCTGGAATTATTGAAAAAATGTACCCATCAAGATGAGCAAAAAGCCAGATGCGCGTTCAGCCGCACATGCCATCGCATAGGTATCGGCTCCCCCAAAGTCACTCAAAAGAGAAAAATAATATACCGTTGGATATCGGGAATAGCAGCTACCGTATTGGTATGCGGTTTCCTATTGGGTACACATTTATGGAATTCCCGGTCCGGCGATATCAATTTGGAAAAGGTATACGCATCGGCAGGCAATTCAAAGATGGTGATACTTCCCGACTCTACAAAGGTCTACCTCAAACCCACAAGTACCCTTTTTTATGAAGCAAACGACTTTACCCACAACAGAAAAGTTCATTTGTTTGGCGAAGCGTACGTAGAGGTAACCAAGGATGCGAAACATCCGTTTTCCGTTGTATGCAACAATGCCACAATCAAAGTATTGGGAACTAAATTCAACGTACAATCGCATGAATCCGATTCGGAATTTGAAGTAATGCTGTACGAAGGATGTGTAGACGTAGAATCTGAATTCAACAATAAACAGGTAGAGGTACTCATGGCGCCCGGTGATATTGTAAAGATCGACAAAACTACCGGAAATATGTCGCAAATGAACATTTCGACTATAGCTAATCAAGGGCAATCCCGTAAGTTCTACTTTATCGATAAAAAGCTGGAAGATATAACCAACCAGCTCGAACGCCATTTCCAAAAGAAAATTGTAATCACCAACCCCCAATTAAAATCAATAAAATACGATGCAATATTTGCCAACGATGAGACAATTGAACAGATTTTAAATTACTTGAACGCATCACAACAGATGAGCATTATATATCATGATAACACCACTATAGAGATACGGTAACACAATTTCAGTTTTCAACAGGTAAATGATAGAACCCACAAAAAACAATCAGATGAAACGAATCATTTTATTCTTCACCTTTATAGTTCTTGCAAGCAACCTTCTTGCCGCCCGAGACTATCCCAAATGGCTGGAAAGTGCGGCCATATATCATATCTATCCTTCTTCTTACATGGATAGCGATGGAAACGGATATGGCGATTTGGAAGGTATCCGTTCACGTTTGGATTACATAAAAAATTTAGGTTTTAATACCATCTGGATCAGTCCGGTCTTTTGCAGCGAATTTGAAGACGGCGGTTATGATATCACCGATTTCTATAAAATCGACCCACGTTTCGGTACAAATACCGATTTAGTAAATCTGGTAAACGATGCACATGCAAAGGGTATCAAGGTGTGCCTCGACCTTGTGGCCGGTCACACTTCAGACAAGCATCCTTGGTTTCTGGAGTCTGCGAATGGAGATCCCAACGGGCATTATGCCGATTATTACATTTGGACGAAAGGTAAAAAAACAACTCCGCCGAAACCGGAAAGAGGAGGCTGGGTAAAAAATGAATATCCGCGCGACGGATACTATCTGATGAATTATTACGATATTCAACCGGCACTCAATTACGGATATTATCAACCGGACCCGGAAAATTCGTGGGAACAAGCCTATGATGCTCCCGGTCCGAAAGCAGTCCGCCAGGAGATAAAGAATATCATCTCTTTTTGGTTTGATAAAGGAGTCGACGGTTTTCGTTGCGACCTGGCCTGGTCATTGGTAAAAGGAGATGATGCAGAGTTTCACGGGGTAAGAAAACTTTGGAATGAAATATTTTCCTGGCAGGCAAAAAAGTATCCCGAAACGATCTTCCTGTCAGAATGGTCAAGTCCGATAGAGGCCATTTCTTGCGGTTTCGATATCGATATTATCCGCCACAACGGATGTGGAAAAACCATGTATCGCGATCTGGTGCACAATACACTTCGATATGCAGACCCGGAAACCGGTATGTACCAACCGAAACACTGTTGGTTCGACAGGGCGGGAAAAGGGCAGTTCGCCTCTTTCGTGGAACCTTTTAAAAAAATGTATGAAGTAACCAAAGGGCACGGTTTCCCATGCATGCCCACATCCAGCCATGACACCTGGAGACTAAATCGCAACCAGCGTTCCACTTCGGAGGAACTAAAAGTGGCCATGACATTCTTCCTGACAATGCCATGGGTGCCGATTGTATATTACGGAGAAGAAATCGGGATGCGTTCAATGGACGGATGGCCGTTTATTGAAGGCAGTCGGGACCGGTCGGCCCAAAGAACGCCCATGCAATGGGAAGCAGGCGTAACAGCCGGTTTCTCTACCTGCGACCCTTCAAAATTGTACTTACCCATAGACCCGGACCCGAAGCGTCCGACAGTGGCCGGTCAAATCAATGACCCGCATTCCATACTCAACTGTACGAAAGGGCTTCTTGCCCTCCGTTCTTCAGTCCCTGCATTGGGGAATACCGGAGGATGGAAGCTTGTCAGTGATCCGCAGCAGGCATACCCTGCCATATACGAACGCTCCGACAATCACTCAAAATATCTGGTAATTATCAATCCAAGAGAAAAAAATACTACGGCACTCATTGGAGGGTATGATCGATTAGAAATTATTTGGGGAGATCCCAAAAGTTTGTCAATAAAAAAATCGAAAGGTAAGTTATCGCTGAAAATCCAAGGAATAAGTTCCGTCATCTGTAAAGTTCTGTAATTCATATTAGTCATCAACAAAATAATAAATCAATGAAAAAGGTTTTCAAATTCTATTTAATGCTGTTCTTAAGTATCACAGGAACAGTTTTTACAACGAATGCAGAAACTAAAAAAATTCTCGTTGTTGGAAACAGTTTCTCATTCGATGCAGCTTTGCAGGAACTTCTTCCGATAGTACAAGCTGCAGGAGATGATATCGTATTGGGATTCCCATATAAAGGAGGAACTACATTAGAACTTCACACGAATTATATTACCGGAAATCAACAGATATACAATTACTACAAAATCAAAGATGGGAAAATGACATCGACAGGAGGAAACAGCCGCAAATTCGATGCAAATATCATTACGGATGAAGACTGGGATATTGTCATTATACAAACCGACCATAATTATTCGGGCGCATATAGCCATTACTTTCCATATTTGGACAATCTGATTACCTATCTTAAAACTTATCTTACGAATAAAAACGCCAAGTTTTATCTTTACATGACCTGGGCCTATCAAAACGGTTCGGCCAAATTAGAAGAGTTAATCAACAAAGGTCTTTATACCGGTCAGATGGATCAATATACAAAAATCATTGATTGTGCAAGCCGCGCCGCCGTACAATCGGGAATTGGCGAAGAAAATATAATTCCGGGCGGGACAGCCGTCCAAAACGGGCGTACCAGTTACATCGGCGATGATTATAACCGTGATGGCTATCACATGAATCTCAGCCACGGCCGTTATACCGTAGCATTAACATGGTATGAAAAAATCTTTGGGAAAAGTGTCATCGGATTAAGTTATCACCCTGCTTCCGTCAGCGATTTCTGTGCAGAGATGTGTCAACATGCCGCCCATGAAGCTATTATCAACCCCCAAAGTATCAGCAGCCTTGTGGATACCTATGGAGTAAACCCAAATACAAAATTCAAAGTCATCGACAGACCGTTAATGATCAATTTCGGCATCGGTCTCGGCTCATCTGCAGTTTCTCAATATTCATGGAATAGTTTGACAACTGCATTAACCGGAGCAAATACGGGAAGTTTATATAACAGCAAAGGGTATGGAACAGATGTGAAAGCCTCGATAGAAAAACCATTCGACGGCATTTCCTCCATTGGAACAATATCATCGGCAACAGCCTTAGATATGCCTTCGAATGTGTCTAAATCAACCTTTTACGGTACCACAGAGAGTTCGGTTATTATTTCCAGATTATATCCGGGGCAAGCGTATGATATGAGTGTATTTGCTTCGGTTATGAATGCATCGGCCAATGCTGAAACCGTCTACTCCTTCAAAGGAGAAAATGACGGAAGTGCCTCTCTGAATCCAACGGACAACACTGCAAACATTGCAACGGTTCAAGGAATAATCGCTGATGACAAAGGACGTATCTGTTTAACTGTAAAAGCCGGCACAAACAACAACGAAGAAAAGAGAACTTATTATCTGGGAGCATTAATGATAACCCCACACCTTGAGATCCCGGGGAAAATTCCTGTCCATATTAACTTTACCACCAGTGAAAAAGCAACTCAAGAAAACCTTTGGAATAATGTGACATCCCATCTTGCCGGAACTAAAATAGAAAATTTGACAGATTCGGAAGAGAATACTTCAGGCATCTCTCTAAACATCACAAAAAGTTTTGCCGGCATTACTGAAAACGGTGCATCCGAAACAAATACGTTGTTCAACATGCCTGCAAATGTATCTTCAACAGGTTATTGGGTAAACGGTGTCGAAAAAGACGGTATTCTTGCCGACAATGCCGAAATTGTATTCAGTGGCTTGAATCCCGAAAAATCCTATGATTTTTATATGTTCGGTTCTTACATGAATACAACAGAAGTTCATGAAGCAGAATATTCGACCTTTGGAACTGTAGAAAATTACATCGGACTAAATGGCAACAACAATGATCAGTCGGTTGCCGAACTCACCTCGATATATCCCGATGCGGACGGACATATCCGATTTACAGTCACCCCGGGAGCTACAAGTGCGGATATCTACAAAATAAGTTATATCAATGCCATGGCCATTATGATTCCGGGTATTGTGAAAGTCATACCATTCGAACCTGTGGCAGAAGGCCCGTGGGATGGTATTTCCATGATTGAACCTGCCCGTGACGTTTCCGGTAATTGTGTTATTTATACAGGAGCAGAATTAGCATGGGTAGCCAATCAAGTCAATCAAGGACATGCCATAACGGGTATAAAGATTGCCAAAGATATAGATTTAGGTAACCAACCATGGACTCCAATAGGATACGGAACTTATTTTACCGGAAAAATAGACGGACAAGGTTATCACATTTATAATATGTATATAAATAAAAGCGACCTTACTGAGAAATCGAACTTTGCAGGCTTCATAGGTGGTACAAACAGTGAGAGTTGTGATATTATTAATATCAACCTCTCAGGAAAAATCGACATTCCCGCATCAGTGGCTCAGAAAACCCAGGTCGGATCATTCGTCGGCAAAGCCAATGCCTTAGGAAATATGATTAATTGTCATAGCGATGTTGAAATTAATATCATGGGAGCACCGGCATATGTAGGTGGTGTATTGGCATTTATGAAAAATGCCAATATAAAGAACTGCTCATACTCAGGTAATATAACAATCGCGACATCCGGAAAAGTAACCAATGGTATCGGCGGTATTTTGGGATGTACAAATTCAAGTACTACCGGCATCGAAGCCGTTATTAACGGATGCTACTTTGACGGTAGTATTAAAAATAACGGTTCCGAAATCCCCAAATATGTAGCCGGAATCAATTCATATTCTAATTTGTCAAAAGCTGCCGAAACCATTACGAACAATTATGTTATCGGTACTATCGATTGCACGGCCACAGACCAAGGCAGCGTTTATGGAAAAACCAACACGACAAATTTTGATTGTGAAAATAACTATTATTACGCCGACTACACCTTGACAGGCAAAGGTGGAATTCCTATGAAAATAGAAGAATTTCATTCCGGAGAAGTTGCCTATTTATTAAACGGTGATCAAATGGAGTTTCTTTTCGGACAAGAGCTTGATTCTGATGACAACATGCCGGTTGTCTATAGAGGTTCCAACAGAGTATACAAAACAATCTTTATGTATAATGACAACGAATATGCAGTACTTTATAATAACACAGAAATGAAGTTTCCCAAAAATCCTGTTCCTGATGACAGCCCGACATTCGAAGGATGGTATGATGAAAAAGGAAATCGCTATGACGGGAACTCAACTACCCAAACCGACCTAACACTCTATGCTAAAATCGTAGCAACAGGCACCGATAACCTAAAAACTAAAGATAAAATTAGCATCAATAATAATAAAATCGATATAAATTCGGAAAGTGAAATTGGCGACATCACTATTTGGAACATACACGGCACAAAAGTTATTAATAAAACGATCAGAGAGACAACCACAGAATTAGATATAAATTCATTACAAAATGGTATATATCTTTTTAAGAGCAAAAAGGATTGTATCAAATTCACAAAGAAATAAGATGAGAGAACTCGTAACTCAAATCACAATGTAATGTGTCCATAAACCAATATCCAAAATAAGAAAGGAGTTAATTTCGTACGTAATTCACGAAGGGCAAGTTCAATATGTTTTTCTACCGTACGTGCCGAAATATGCATTATTTCGGCTATTTCTTTTGCAGATTTATGTTCAAACCGACTCATTTTGAAAATGGCACGCCGTTTCTCCGGCATTGTTTCAATGGTATCCGCAATCGCTTTCTGCATTTCATTCCAAAACAGTTCGTTCTCTGCACTTGGAGTAACTACAGTGTCGTGTACACCATCTAAAAATCGGTCTACTATCTGGTTTTGCTTAGAACGAAAATGATTGTATACCTCATATTTAGCAATTACATACAAATAAGAGTGAATCGATAAATTGCTTTGTAATTTCTCCCTATTGACCCACACTTTGATAAATGTGTTTTGCGTAATATCTTCAGAAATCCATTCGTCCTTCACCAACCCGAATATAAATTGGTTGAAATGTGAATAGTATTTTATAAAAAGTTCTTCAAAACACTGTACATCCCCATTCTTTATGCCGGTTATCAAATCAGGTTCATTCATTACTATTATATTTAAGACTATACAAACATAACATTTTAATAATAAGAAAGAACAATTGTGCCGAACTTTTCCGTTCTCTGATATATTTGCAACTCTCCTATATATTACAGAAGTGTTAAGAAAGGTATAATACGTAATTCAAGGTGAAATATCTTCTCTGATTTTTCCTATTAATTGCGGAGTTACTCTAATATAACCATTCTTTTTATCTAAAAAAGAATCTCCACACTTAATATCTTATTTAAACAAATCATAACTATAATTTTTACTATATTTGCCCGAACTAATACTAATCAATTTTATTATGAGAAAACTTAACCAAGTACTTTTTGCGGTCGCTACATTGACTTTCACTTCATGCAACACGCAAAAGGAAGAAATCAATTATCAGGTAATCCCTCTCCCCCAAGAGGTCGTTGTTAATCAAGAAACTCCTTTCACCCTACAGGAAACTACAAAAATCCTTTATCCCGAAGGAAACGAACTGCTAAAACGAAATGCAGAGTTTTTATCCGGATATATCAAAGAGGCAACCGGAAAAGAACTCGACATTGCAACAATCACGTCGGAAAGTACACCACCCAATGCTATTGTCTTAGGATTGGACAAAAGTATCGTAGAAAAAGAAGGATACGAACTTACAGTATCTTCCCGGCAAATCACCATCAACGGGCAAACACCTAATGGAGTGTTCTATGGTATACAAACCTTGCGAAAGTCAATTCCGGCAATAGTTGCCGGTGCCAAGATCACACTTCCGGCAGTAACCATTAAAGACTATCCACGTTTCAGTTATCGAGGTATGCATCTCGATGTAGGACGTCACTTTTTCCCGGTAGAGTTTGTAAAAGAGTATATCGACCTGCTGGCTCTGCATAATATGAATACTTTCCACTGGCACTTGACAGAAGATCAGGGATGGAGAATTGAAATTAAGAAATATCCGAGATTGACAGAGATCGGCTCGCAACGTTCGGAAACAGTAATAGGACACAACTCCGGCCAATATGACGGAACACCTTACGGAGGTTTCTATACGCAAGAACAAATAAAGGAGGTAGTAGCCTATGCACAAGAAAGATATATTACCATTATTCCCGAAGTAGACCTGCCCGGACATATGCTTGCCGCATTGGCCTCTTATCCGGAATTGGGTTGTACGGGTGGCCCGTATGAAGTAGAAAAAACATGGGGAGTATTCCCGGATGTCATCTGTATCGGTAATGAAAAAGCCATGGTGTTTCTTGAAGATGTGTTAAGCGAGATCGTTGAGTTGTTTCCATCCGAGTATATCCACATCGGCGGTGATGAAGCGCCACGAGACCGTTGGAAAAAATGTCCGAAATGCCAGGCACGTATCAAATCGGAAAACCTAAAAGCCGACAAGAAACATACGGCAGAAGACCGCCTGCAAAGTTATTGTATGTCACGCATTGAAAAATTTCTCAATAGTAAGGGACGACGCATCATCGGATGGGATGAAATACTGGAAGGTGATGTAGCACCGAACGCTACCGTTATGTCATGGCGTGGAATGAATGGCGGTCTGGAAGCGGCCAAGTTAGGACATGACGTCATCATGACTCCCAATACGTATGTATATTTCGATTATTACCAGACGGCAGATACCAAAGATGAGCCGGATGCTATCGGTGGTTGTGTTCCTTTGGAGAAAGTATATAGCCTGGAACCCGTTCCAGCTTCACTAAATGAAAATGAAAAAAAACATATCATCGGTGTACAAGCTAACTTATGGACCGAATATATAGCCACCACCCAGCAAATAGAATACATGGTGCTCCCACGTATGGCAGCCTTGGCAGAGGTGCAATGGACACTTCCGGAAAAGAAAGACTACCGCAACTTCACCAAACGCCTGCCACAACTTTTGGCGTTCTATGACCGTGAAGGTCTCAACTATGGCAAGCATGTATTTAATATAGACTCAAAAATCACGTCTGATCCAGAAAAAAAAGCAGTTATGATAGAACTGAGCACCATCGACGATGCACCTATTTACTATACATTGGACGGAACGGAACCGAGTGCAAAGAACGGAACACTATACAAAGAGCCGATAGCCGTTACACAAGCCGCTAATTTCAAAGCAATCGCCATACGCCCTAACGGTAATAACAGTAAAATCAAATCGGAACAGATCGATTTCAATAAAGCAACTTGTCGCCCCATCGAACTGAAAAACCAGCCGTCTCCTAAATATTCTTATGATGGTGCCATTGTGCTCGTAGATGGTTTAAAAGGAACAAATTCTTATGCCAGTGGACGTTGGCTCGGTTTCCCGGGAAAAGACGTCGAAGCAACCATTCATCTGGAAGAATCTACGGAAATAAGCCGGGTATCAACAGAAGCCATCATCGACCTCAGTGCCTGGATCATGGGAGCCTGTGGACTGAGTGTTGCCGTATCGGATGATGGAAAAGATTTCCGGGAAGTGGCTTCCAAAGACTATCCGATTGAAACAGGTTCTGCTGCTCCTAAAACAACTGAGAGTTACAGCGTAGAATTTCCTCCTGTAAAGGCAAACTTCGTAAAAGTCATTATCAAACATACCCCTGCTTTGCCGAAAGGACATACCGGAGAAGGAAAAGCTCCTTTCCTCTTTGTAGATGAAATAAGTGTGGAATAAGGAAGGTGGGAGATAGAAGATAGGAGTTAGGAGTAAGTAGTTAAGTAGTTAAGTAGTTAAGTAGTCAAGTAGTAAGTAGTTATGCAGTAAATAGTTAAGATAAACACATCAAACAAATCATTTCTACTTAACTACTCGACTACTTACTACTTGACTACTCTATATAAATTATTCCGGCTAAAATTGGAAATAAATAAACGGCTGGATTTCACTGCTCTTCATCTGAATGACCAGATAAATCATAGCGACCATCAATACCGCCTTCCCGAGAAAGGGGAGACGGATTACTCCACGACAAACCGCATTCTCCCAACGATCGGGAGCGAAATGAAGTAGAAAGCCCAGCAACATCAAAGCAAAGACTTCCCAATATCCCTCGATTAATTGTGGAAAGAGTTGCGGACGGAACACCGTAAATATCTGCCTCAGCATATCCATTGAATTGTGTATATCGGCATTACGGAAGAAGATCCAGCAGAAACAAACGAAATGAAAAGTGATAATGACACCGAAAACACGGCGGATGCCATGACTCTGTTCCCCTTTTTTACGACCGGTAATACTCATCCAAGCTTTATGAAGTGCTAATGCCACTCCATGGAACATCCCCCAAAGAACAAAATTCCAGGAAGCCCCATGCCACAGTCCGCCCAAAAACATGGTAATAATCAAATTGAGATACTGACGAAACTTCCCGTGCCGGTTTCCACCCAACGATATATACAAATAATCACGCAACCAACTGGATAAAGAAATATGCCAACGTCTCCAAAATTCGGTAATGGAAGCCGACTTATAAGGGGAATCAAAGTTCATATTGAAATGAAAACCCAGCAAGAGCGCAATGCCGATGGCTATATCGCTATATCCGGAAAAGTCGCAATAAATCTGTAAAGCGTATCCATAAAGCCCCATCAGGTTCTCCACCCCAGAATAAAGAGTAGGATTATCGAATATGCGTTCTACAAAGTTTATGCTGATATAATCGGAGATTACTGCCTTCTTGAAAAGGCCGGCCACAATGAGGAATATTCCACGTCCGAACATTTCCTGCGACACATAAAGCGGCTTACGAATCTGAGGAATAAAATCGCGTGCCCGGACAATCGGACCGGCTACCAACTGCGGAAAGAAAGAGACATAAAAAGCATAATCCAACAGACTGGTCAACGGTTTTATCTCCCGCCGATAGACATCAATCGTATAGCTGAGCGACTGGAAAGTGAAAAAAGAAATGCCCACCGGCAAAAAAATATCAAGAGCCGTGAACTCCCCGCCCATCAATGAAGCAATCACCCCGCCCAAAAAGTTGGTATACTTGAAATAGCAAAGTAAACCCAAATTGAGACACAAACTCAAAACCACCCATGCTTTTCGCCCGTACTTACCGGTAGTACGATCCATCAAACGTGCAAATACAAAATCACCCACAGTGACAAATACCAACAGGAAAAAGTACGTACCGCTACTTTTATAATAGAAATAATAAGAAAACAGGGTAACAAACAGAATACGTGCCGTGTATTTATATTGTAAAAACACATACACCACCATAAAGGCGGCAAACAGCCAAAGAAATATTCCACTGGTAAATATCAACGGAGCTTGCGGATCGTATGTAAACACTTCACAGAGGCGGCTAAAATCAATGTCAATGGGTAACATAATCGTTATAGGCTTTTATAAGGGCTTCGTATAATAAATTGCCTTGAAGAATATAGCCTTCAGGCATATAATGCACGTGGTCGGGACGCATCAAGCCGGCTTCCTGCCAGTTTTTACAGGCATGCCGGTTACCTCCAACCACATTGTACATATCCCACACAACCAAATGATGATCACGGGCATACTTCTGAATCATATTTACAGCAGTCACCGTCCGCGGATTCACAGCATACGTCCTGCGTCTCCGTTTCTGACGAAAACTTTCGTATGAGCCGGGAGGAGTGGTCAATAAAATCGGAACATCCGGCAAGCTGTCACGAATCAGTGAAATAAGTTCATCCATTTGATGATAATGCAAATTGGAGTTGTAACGCTTATTGTGGCTCTCGTTCGTCCCGAAAGAGAGTATCAATAGTTCCGGTTTCAAAGCGGCAATAGCGGCAATACGGTTAGGATGAGTAAAAGTAAGACAAGTCGCTCCATTGACTCCCATATCTGTATAAGATACCGCGCCGAATGTTTCGGCCAATCTTTGTCCGGTAGTCTGAGGATAAATATGCCCCCGGATATGACTGTCTCCAATATGCAGAATACGTACCGTGTCTTCCAGAATTCCTCCCTTCACCAAACGCAGATGCTCTAATACAGGAGATAAGATACCCAGGCTGTCGATAATCTCATTATATCCTACTTCCTTAAAAGTAGCAGGCAAATCCACCCGGACTTGTATTGTATCATAAAGCAGTTTCATCTCTTTCATCGGCTTGACGCTTTGCATCAGCTTACCTTTCACCGGACAAGCAGGTAAAGGGTCTTGCGCCAGAAGCTTCAAGACAGAAAGAAGACAAAACAACAATACGCACAAAAATTTATTCAGTCTCATAAGCATGCCTCCTGTCGTATTGTTCCTTTCCATAAATCAACGTTTCATAAAGCAATCCGGCCAAATACTTCCCTCCCCGGAAGTTGATATGCGTATAGTCATAATTGGCCATCGACGGCTTAGCGTGTACCAGCTTCGCCATGCTACCGTCTCCACCCATTGCCTCGAACATGTTCCAAAAAGCAATGCCACTCTCTGCTGCAATATTTTGCTGATAACGAATCAGATTCTTTACACCAGGCATTGTGCGTAATTCACCCGTATCCGTTTTATAATCACGGTCGCCAACACTGAGCAGCAAGAAACCGGATTGTGGAAAACACTTCTTCAAATGTTCAATAGCAGTAACCAAGCCCTTTTGATAACTGTCATAATTGTATCCGCGCTGGGTAGCCACATTCAAACCATATTGCAAAATGATAAGATCATAAGGGCGCTGCCTGTTAAATTCTTTCAGCATATCGGCAGGAATCGTCCGCAAAGAGAGACCGGAACTGCCACGCAAAGAGAAATTATCGACAACGATACCTTCCGTGCCATCCATAGCCATGCCGTAAAACAGAGTAGAATCTGCCCGGTTTATCGTCCAACGTATAGAACCGATACGACCGTCGATTTGTAGTTCCTGTAAATGCCCATTAGGAGCAAAACGGTGGTTTTGTATTTCACCGCGATTCACACGGACGGAAAAGTCGACAGTATCTTTAGTGTAGAAAAAGATAGATGCTTCCCGGCAAGTATCCAGTAAAGAAGCATATTTATTCTGTCCACGCAGTTCAACATATGCATTTTTACCGGGGATGAAATAATGCCCTGATATCCCCTGTTTCCGGCGATCAAAATAGACACTATCGGTTACGGCATGGCTCGACCACCCTTCAAAGGTATGCCGCACGGTAGGACGATACCCATTGGTCATGGAAGTAATAGTAACAAAACCTACTCCACAGCCTCCAAAACGCTTTTGCAACATCTCCCGCAAATCCGCAGTAAATATATCGGCTTCAATAAAAGAATCGCCGAAGACAGCGATACGTACCAGACGCCCTTTTGAAGAGACCTCATCCAACGCACGATAAAAAGGTGTCATACCACGTAAGGTAGAATCGCTGTAATCTTCTATACAAGTCATACCGGTGCGGCAAGTGTCTACAAAAATCGGCTTTACCGCCGGTACGGGAGGCAGACTATCTGTATCTAACTCTTCCATATCGGATTTAGACGGACGTACATCGCTTAACAAGTCCACCCGCCGCATGGTATGTCCGTCAATGGTTATAGCCGGTAACCAGTGCATTGCAATCAGAGCAATCATCACAAAGACAATAAGTCCTAACGAATATTTCAGATAATTCTTCATTGCACTCTCTTATTTTTATAAGGAGTTGCAAAGATAATGCAAACCGAGAGCAGAATAAAATGAACTCGTTCATTTTTTATGCCAAGATGCAGCTCATCTTTGCTTGAAGCCAAAGATAGATAAACGCATAAAAAAAGGAAAATCCATATGATTCATGAGATTCTCCTTTCTTATGTTAATGATCGATACGAATCAGATCGTCCGTTCTATATTCCAAACAAATGCCCGCAGTCCGAGCTGTTCCGTTTGCAAATCCATTTTATGTAAAGTATCCAGTAGCGGATCTACCTTTTCGTCTTCAACTACCGACAAGATGGCCGAACACATACTTGGCCAGGCATGGCTTCCGAAGTGTGGGTCACCGGTCTTTGAGCCACGTCCCTGCACACGCTCCAAATAGGTAAAACCACGGCATCCTAAACGATCCAATAGAGCTATGATACGTTCATAATAGGTCTGGTCGAATGTTATTAATACTGATTTCATTATTTCATAGGGTTATTTATGAACTATAAGCCACAAGGGAGCAGCTTATAGTCCTATTTTGTTATTTCTTTATAATCTCGTCTTTATGCGCTTCGAAATAGACATCGAGTTCGCGTTTACGCTTCATCACCTTACGCTGATGCTTGATACCCGTACCGGCGAATATACAATACAGCGTCGGGATCAGAACCAGTGTAAGAATGGTAGATACCGTCAAACCGCCAATTACGGCAATTGCCATCGGGCTCCACATTTCCGAACCTTGTCCACCGCCAACTGCCATCGGAATCATACCGAGAACGGTTGTGGCAGTAGTCATCAATACCGGACGAAGACGACTCTTACCGGCGGTTACTACAGAGTGCAATACCGACTGACCGCGTTCACGACACAACGTAATATAGTCAATGAGCACAATACCGTTCTTTACCACAATACCGATCAACATAATGGCTCCCAGCAAACTCATGACACTCAATGTACTGTTGGTAAAGAACAAAGCCATCAATACACCGCTGAATGCAAACGGAAGGGAGAACATAATGATAAACGGATAGGTCAACGATTCGAACTGTGCCGCCATCACGATGAATACCAGAATCACAATCAAGACTGCCAAAGTTCCCAAATCACGGAACGAATCCTGCTGGTCTTCATAGGAACCGGCCACCTGTATCGTCACTTCCGAAGGCATTTCCATTTTGTCAATGATCGCATTACCGGCATTCACCACGTCACCCAACGGTGCACCGGAAATAACAGCAGACACGGTAACAATACGCTCACGGTCTTTACGCTCGATAGTAGGCGGTGCAAAGCGTTCGACTACCGTACCGAGGTCTTTAATACGAACGGCCTCACCTTTAGCATTGTATACCAGAATGTTTTCAAGGCTTTCGAGACTCGTGCGATATTCAGGAGCATAGCGCACTTTGATATCATACTCATCTCCATCTTCACGATACTTCGAAGCGACCGCGCCGTTAATACGGTTCCGCAGATAAGTTGCGGCTGTAGAAAGATTCAATCCATGCAATGCTAACTTCTCACGATCAAAATCTACCTGATATTCCGGCTGGTAATCGCTACGGCTGATATTTACCTCAGATACTCCTTTCACATCCAGCAACTGACGTTTCAAACGGGCAGCCACACTATCGGTAGTAGCCATATCATAACCATAAATTTCAAAGTCGGCACTTGCCTGGGCAGACATACCGGTGTTACTACCACCAAGAATAACCTGCGCTTTACTGAACTCCGGATATTTCTTCAATTCCTCACGCATTTCATCACAGACCTGTTCCAGTGTAATATCACGATCGCCCGGATCCACCAAACTGATATTGAAAGAGATAATATGTGAACCGTTGTCCTGCATCGAAGCAAATGTATTATCCGAATCGGCCTGTCCTACAGTGTAGTTACATACTTTCATTATACCTTTGTAATGTTCCAACCAATAATTGGTCAGCTTCTCCGAAATTTCCTGTGCCAGTTCCTTACGGGTACCGATCGGTAATTCCAGTTTTACGGCAATACGGGCATTATCCTGTGCCGGGAAGAATTCCGTACCGATCCCTTTGGCACAGAACAAACTGGCAACAAAGAACACGATACAACCGATAACTATAACCGAACGGTGACGAACCGACCAGTTCAACATACGGGCATACCAATTATCCAAACCATCCAGTGACTTCTCGATAGGACGGTAGAACATCGTAAACGCTTTCGACTGTTTCTTCTGGAGCTTCAGCAACTGGGCGCAAAGCATCGGAGTCAATGACAAAGCAGACACGGTAGAGATAAACATGATAGCACACATCATCCATCCCAACTGTTTGAACATGACACCGGACATACCGCTCACCATTGTCAACGGGAAGAATACGGCAATCATCGTCAACGTAGATGCGATAACGGAAATAGCGACCTCATTCGTTCCATGAACGGCTGCCTGTTTCGGATCGGAACCACGCTCAATATGTGTAGTAACATTTTCCAATACTACAATGGCGTCGTCCACCACCATACCGATAGCAATAGAGAGCGAAGACAATGAAATGATATTAATCGTATTCCCGGTAATGGCCAGATAAATAAATGAGGCAATCAGTGAAAGCGGGATAGTGATACAAATAATCAGCGTAGCCCTCCAACGTCCCAAGAAAAGGAATACCACGATTACCACAAACAACAAGGCATAGAGTACCGTTTCAGCCAAACTGTCGATTGTATTCAAAATGTTATCGGAAGTATCTACGATAACCCCTAATTTTACATCACTCGGCAAATTCTTCTGCAAGCGGGGAAGCGCTTCATCCACCTTCTTCGAAATCTCCACAGAGTTGGCGCCGGATTGTTTCTGTACAACAATCATCGCACCCTTCACTCCGTTATTATAAGTTTCCTGTGCACGCTCTTCCACCGTATCCACTACACGGGCTACATCGCGCAAATAGATACTGGCACCATTATAGGTTCCCACCACAACATCCTCCAACTGGCGGGAATCTTGAAACTCACCCTCTACACGCAACGAATAAGTCTCATTACCAATATCAAAATTACCACCCGGAATATTCTTATTCTCGGCACCGATAATGGAACTGATTGTCTCGACCGACAGATTATAAGCCTCCAGTTTGTTCGGGTCGCAATAAACCTGGATTTCACGTTGCGGCGCACCACTAATAGACACCGTACCTACACCGGGGATACGTGCCAAAGGATTCACAACGCGGTCGTCCAATATCTTATAAAGTGCTGCCTGGCTTTCATTGGCCTGCACTGACAGCAGTACAATAGGAATCATGTCCGTACTGAACTTGAAGATGATAGGATTCTCCACATCATCGGGAAGCTGTGAACTTACCATATCGAGTTTGTCACGGACATCATTCGTCAATACGTCGATATCATTACCAAACTCGAACTCCAAAGTAATCAGAGACATATTTTCTGACGACCGGGAAGTGATATGCTTCAAATTACTAACAGCATTCAACGTATTTTCCAACGGCCGGGTTACATTATTTTCTATATCCGAAGCACTGGCGCCCGGATAAGCGGTCATTACCATGATCGTATTCGTATCGATATCCGGATACAAGTCGATAGGCAACTTTGATAAAGAGAACAGACCAAAGATCACCACTGCAAGGAAGCAGAGGGAGGTCATAATCGGTTTTTTTACCGCTCCTTCGTATAAACTCATGTTATTTTAGTGATTAGTTGTTTAGTGATTAACGATCAATGAAAGCATATAACTATGCCGGCCACTTATCACTCATCACTAATCGTTAATACTTATTTTTCTACCTCTACTTCAGCACCGTTTATCAAACGTGTCTGCCCGGCAATCACCACTTGAGAGTTGTTGGGCACACCGGACTTCAACTCATATTCTGTACCCATACGACGTCCCAATTCTACCTTGTTGTAGGAAACTTTTCCATCTTTGTATACAAATACATAACGGTCACCGGAACCGGCCTGCTTCACAATAGCCAAATCGGGAACAACCACATTATCCTGGGTTCCGAAATTGAGAGTGGCACGGGCAAACATTCCCGGACGAACACGTTGGTCCTTATTCTCCAATTTAATCTCTACCGGGAAAGTACGGGTAGCTGCATCTACCGTCGGATAAACCAAGCTGATCTTTCCTGCAAATTCTTCGTCTCCGTATACATCGAGTTTTACAGAAACGGGAGCGCCTTTCTTCACCTTTGTAAAATAAGTTTCAGAAACATTGATCATCAATTTCACCGGAGTAATCTGTTCTACTACTAATACCGGATTTCCACCGCTATACATATCACCGTTGTCATAATTACGCGCGGTAACCACACCATTAATGGGGCTAACCAATGTGGTATTCTCCATCAGGTTTTTATAAGCGGTTTCCTGTACTTCAAGTGCCATTTTCAAAGCGTCCCACTCCGATTTAGAGGTACCGCCCACTTTATAAAGTTCATCGGCACGATTAAATTCGAGACGTTTGTTTTCAAGCTGCAATTTCATCTGTTGCAGATTGGCAGCATCCATCAGTACCAATTTCTGCCCTTTGGAAACGCGATCGCCAACTTCAACAAAAATCCGGTCGATTCTTACTGGAGACGACGGTGCTATATTATTCTTGACTTCTGCTTCTACAGTTGCCGTGTATTCTTGTATCTGATCTACAGGGCGTGCCGTTACATCTGCCAATTTCACTCTTGGTTTTTCTTCTACTTTTTCAGCAGCCTTCTGTTCATTTCCTCCAGTACATGAGCCCAACAGCGTAAGGGCAAACAGGGCTACTAATTGGATACTCTTTTTCATATCGTTTTCTATGTTATTTTATTTTTCTGATTTATTCTGTTATCTCTTCTCTTCCTAATACCTGGTCAAGGTCTGCCTTAGATACCAGATAATCATAAATTGACTGGTTGTAAGTAAGTTGTGCCTGAGTCAACGCCACTTCCGAATCGTTCAATTCAAGAATAGTCCCCTTACCTACTTCGTAACGTTTCTGCGCAATCAAACGCCCTTTTTCAGCCTGAACAATATTTTCTTTATTACTGACTACCTGCTCGGTACTCGCTGCCATATTATCGAGATAACTGGTGGCTTGCATCGTCAATTGACGTTCCGTATTCACACGATTCTCAGCCAATTGCTGTATCTGGATCTTTGTCTGTTTCACTTTCGTAAAGTTACTTGCTTTGAACAAAGGAATACTCAAACTCAATCCGACCGTTGAATAAGGGAACCACTTATAATGCGCCATCTTAAAATCATTGTTCAACGAAGTATACATATAGCTGAACGATGCCGCCAACGTAGGCATGAAGTTTGTACGCAATAATGACAGGTTCTTTTCCAACAAAACACCGTTCATATCCATCTGCTTCAAGCTGCTATTATTCTGCAAGCTCAACGGATCAGCGCTTAACTGACGACGAAACATGACCATTTCATAGTCTTTCAAATTACCCTCGACTGCCACAGGAATATCCGTATTCATCCCCATCAACACCTGCAATTGCAATCTGGCCAGATTAATGCCGTTACGGGCGGAAACAACCCCCGGCTTCAAACTACGTACCTGCACATCTGCACGAATCTTATCGTATTCGCTCACAGTTCCCTGTGCATATTTAGCACTCACTACCTCAAAGTTAATCTCTGCCTGATTGTAGCTCTGCAACATTACTTCATAGCTATCCTGCGCCAACAGCAATTGATAGTATGCTTTCGTCACTTGGTTTATCAAATCCAATTTGGAAGAACGGGCCTTTTCCATAGCCAGATCCACATCTGCTTTAGTCAGATTTATACTCTTATAAAGAGCCGGTGCAAAAATCGGCAGATTCACCGTCAATCCTCCACTGTAAGAGTTGTCCGAACCGACCTGAATAGTTTGCGCCTCGCCTGCGAAGTCCATCACCATGGTCTGTTTTTTCAGGGTACGCGAGTAGCTTCCTGACAATGCCACTTCCGGAAATAATCCTCCATAAGCTTCCTTCTTTGCTTCTTTTTTCAATTGGATTTCCTGATCGGCCACCCTCATGGTGGGATTCTCGCTCAGTGCAATCTCCAACGCTTTATCCAAAGTCAAGGTCAAGGTATCTTTCACCTCTTGCGCCCGTACCAAGCCACCGGTAAAGACAGCCAGCACTACAGCCAGAAGTATCTTCTTGCCCAATAATTTTCTCATTCTGTTCATAAAATCAATTTTCTACTTTTTACATTTTAGTTGTTTATCAATCCGAAAGGGTTATTTTCTGCGCGCTCTATTCTATTTTTCCGATATTCCTGTATAAATGTTTCCAATACTTTTGCTCCTTTTTCCGTAGCAATTCCCCTGATAAAAGTGAACATTATAGATTCATAAACTTCCAAAAAAGGATATTCACTACAAATATTCGTATTCAGCAATAAATCAAATTGCTCACGAACCAACAAATTGATAATCGCAAAATTGACATCATCACGAAATATCCCCTGCTCTACTCCGGACTTGAAGAAAGCAATCGTACTTTCCGACTCTTTTTCGCGACTGTTCTTCATCATATTATATATACTGGGGTATTTCTTCAGATCTTCAAAAAAACGCTTGTTGGTCTTATGAAACATCTCGATACTTTTCTGGAAACAGACTAAAATAACTTCCAGTACATTAGTCGATTCAGCAAGGAGATTTTCCAGAAACTCATTCTTATCAACTTGATTTTTCAAAAGAACCTCTCTCAACAGAGTTTCTTTGTCCTCAAAAACTTCATAAAGCGTACGTTTCGATATACCTAACGAAGTGGCAATATCATCCATCGTTATGCTTTTAATACCATGTGCAGTGAATGCTTCGGTCGCCTTCACAATAATTCTATCCCTCAATTCCGCTCTGTTGGAAGTTTCTTTTGCGTTATCACTCATCATCCGTTTCTTTATAATTAGACTTCTAATTGCCAATGATTCCATAATTTATAAATAATGGAAGCGGGACAAAGATAGATAGAAAACTCAGATTACGAATTTAGTTTCCATATAAATCCCCTACATTTGATAATTATTATAGGTTAATAAGCAATCTGAAAACAAGTGTTAACATTTAATCTATTGCAAAAATAGAAAAACGACTATACGCCGAAAAAGTTTTCTCGTCAACATAAGGGTAATAATCGACAAACAACGGATATATTCCGATAAATCACCGGGATATATCCGTTGCTGTTTTCCTTGTATCGAGTGTTGTTTGCACGCAAAAAAGAAAGCAGTTTTCAATAATCGAACTTTGTACGGTTGAGGAAAGCGACTGTTTTATGAATCTCTTTGTACATTACAATATCGTCTTTAACAAAAGGAACCTCCTTACGATACTCGGTAAGGAAACGCTCCAATCTCGGAGAGGTTTTCTCCGGACGCCGGAATTCAATGCCTTGGGCGGCATTCATTAGTTCGATGGCCAGAATATGCTCCAGATTGTCCATTACCTTATATAGCTTCGTAGCAGCATTGGCCCCCATGCTGACATGGTCTTCTTGTCCGTTGGAGGAAACAATGGAATCACTGGATGCAGCATAGCAGTACATTTTATTCTGACTAACCATTGAGGCGGCTGCATACTGAGGAATCATAAATCCGGAATTGAGTCCGGGATTGGCCACCAGAAATTCCGGCAATCCACGGAGCCCCATAATAAGTTGTGCTATACGGCGCTCGGATATATTTCCAAGCTCGGCAAGGGCGATGGCAAGAAAATCATAGGAGATGGCAAGAGGCTGGCCATGAAAATTTCCACCGGAAATGATACGGTCGTCATCGGGAAAAATGGTGGGATTATCCGTTACGGAGTTAATTTCGGTCAGTAGCACGGAAGCGACATAACGGATGGCATCTTTGGTAGCACCGTGTACCTGCGGAATGCAACGAAACGAATAGGGGTCTTGTACATGTTCTTTGGGTCTGGAAATGAGTTCACTACCTTCAAGAAGAGTACGAAAGGCTTCACCGGTTTCTATCTGCCCTTTATGCGGACGAATCTGCTGGATACAGTCCATGAAAGGTTCTATCCGGCCGTCAAAAGCCTCAAGAGAAAGGGCGGCTATGAGATCGGCTCTTTTAGAAAGCCGGAAGGCCTTAAGAATAGCAAACACACCGTTGGCGCTCATAAACTGGGTTCCGTTGAGCAGGGCAAGCCCTTCTTTACTCATCAGTTTCACCGGTTCCCAGCCAAATTCATCGAGCACACTGATAGCTTCACGCTTCTTGCCTTTATAATAAACATCACCAACTCCGATCAATGGCAAAAAGAGATTGGCCAATGGCGCCAGATCACCGGATGCTCCCAATGATCCACGGTCGTAAACGATGGGCATTACATCGTTATTAAAGAAATCTAAAATACGCTGCACAGTAATTACCTGTACACCACTATGTCCCAATGAAAGAGCATGAGCCTTAAAAAGCATCATTAATTTAATAATCACCGGACGAATTTCTTCGCCGACACTGCATGCATGACTCTTTATAAGGTTCTCCTGAAGAGTACCCAACTCATCAGGAGAGATGTTTTTATTGCACAACGAACCGAAACCGGTAGTTATACCGTAAAGAGGGGTGTTGGAAGCAGCAATCTTCTGATCCAGATAATCGCGACATTTCTGAATACGCAGCTTTGCTTCGGGAGCAAGCTCCAGTTTCAGATTTTCATTGATAATACGTTCGATAATATCGAAAGTAAGTTCACCGGAACCTACGTAATAAACGTTATTCATACTCTTAAATCCTGATTGACTATATCCAGTAATTCTTTCTCTTTTTCACAGGTCTTACGTTCCAGTTCATCGGCTTCGGACTGGAGTTCTGCGACAAATGCTTTATCTTTTAATGTTCCAAGATTTATACGGACATTCATCAAAGCTCCCAGTACGGCAGACCGGGCGGACATCATAGCAACACAGGCATCAGTCACCGCATTTCGGTTGCCCAGTCTGGCCACATCGGCAATAATAACCATCAGCTCATAAGCATTGCGTGCCACCTGCATAGGCACGAGAGCGGCAAACCGTGTTGCTTCCTGGATGGCAGCGCTACGGGCACTCTTCTCGTCCTCTGTCGATTTAGGCATCCGAAAACAATCGAACACTTTATTATAGGCCTCAGAATCACGATCGACATCAATCAGAAACTCCTCTTTCTGACGAATGGCAAGAGTCCGGATACGTTGCATCTGTTCTTCATTCTCTTCATATCCTTTCTTACCGACAGTCAGCCCTGCAACCATAGCTGCCAATGCGGCTGCTATAGCACCGTTAAGAGCGGCAATACTGCCACCACCGGGAACCGGATCACTCCCGGCCACTTTAGCCAGAAAATCTTTGACGGTTGAATCTACTAACATAGTTATTTTCTTTTTTATTTTTATCATTAAACTACGGGATAAAGAACTCCGTTCTTTATCGTGGTATTCACACAATTCATACCTATATAATAAGGTAGAATATTATAATCTGCTGAGTCGAGTACTACAAAATCACCCTGCTTGCCAACCTCGATACTGCCGATTCGGTCTGCACGATTCAATGCGGCAGCCCCATTCAGGGTAAGCGCAGTGATGGTTTCTTCGATGGTAAAGCCCATATAAATGCAGGCCAAAGCAAAAGTGAGAGGAATAGAACCGGAAAAACAACTGCCGGGATTGAGATCGGTTGCCAAAGCTACGGCACAGCCGGCATCTATCATGTCTCGCCCACGGGCATAAGGTTCTTTCAGGGCAAATGCAGTCAGAGGAAGCAAGGTAGCCACCACTCCGGCATCGGCCATAGCACGAATACCGGCATCAGAAGCATGCAGCAAATGATCGGCGGACAAGGCTTTCAGCTCGGCAGCCAGCTCGGCACCACCTAAAGAAACAATTTCGTCGGCGTGGAGTTTCAACAAAAAGCCTTGTTCTTTGGCAGCAGCAAGCAGACGCCGGGATTGCGCGATGGAGAACACACCTTGCTCACAGAATACATCGCAACATTCTGCCAGTTCATTCTCACGAACCAACGGAAGCATTTTGTCGATAAGAAAATCGATATACGCATCACTTTCTCCCGCATACTCCGGTGGCAAAGCATGTGCACCCAAGAAGGTGGAAACAATATCCACCCGCTTGTGTTCATCATTATTCAAACTGCGCATGACTTTCAACTGCAGCAGTTCGGTCTCGCGATCGAGCCCGTAACCACTCTTACCCTCAACCGTGGTAACCCCCATCGTGCTCATCTTTCTCAGAAAACTTTCCGCTTTGGTACGCATCTTTATAAAGTTCAGCTCACGGGTTGCTTTCACTGTGCTGGCAATTCCTCCCCCACGCTGCATAATGGACATATAGCTTTCACCTTTCAGCCGCCAGGAGAACTCTTCGGCACGCTCGCCACCAAAAACAAAATGGGTATGTGAATCTACAAAACCGGGTAACAAGCATTTCCCACGGGCATTATAGTGCCAATAACGGTGATAAAAGCCATCACGCTCCTCACCGCGATTTTCACCGACATAAGTGATAATGCCATCGGTCACTTCCACCGTTCCGTTTTCAATTACATGCAACCGGGATATTTCCTTCCCCTTTCGAGCCGAGAATCCCAGAGGGGTCACAACCTTTGCATTAAATATTATCAGGTTTTCACTCATTATAGTTCATTATTATCAGAACACAAATTTGCCTTCTCCTATTCCTCCATAATCCGCGCTTCAAGCACTTGCTGCATCGAGAAGTTCTCTAAACCGAGGTAATAGGAAGCCGTATCTATCAATGCTTCCATCGGAACAAGACCGATAATCTCGCTACCCACAATACTGACGCCATACCGACGGGCTTCAATACGTACCAGTTCAAAGGCACGATAAAGGGCGGTTTTCGTATAATCGGTCATATTAATGGAAACTTGTGTTATTCCACGGTCCTTCAATTCAACTCCCATCGCCTTGCAGTAACGCAAGCCACCGCCGATAAAACGGATTTTCTTGGCAATGTCATGGGCAATCTCCAAATTAGGTGTACTGAGATTGATATTGTAAGCTACCAATGGCATACGGGCACCGATGGCGATGGTTCCGGCAGTCGGATGCCGTTCAGCAGGCCCGAAATCAGGAGTCCATTCGGGAAGTTTGATCTTTTCAGCCATGCCTTCAAATTCTCCTTTGCGAACAACTGCCAGATTCTCACGATGAGGGGCGGAAGCCGACTTTTCATAAAGGAAGACGGGAAGGTGGTAGAGTTCTGCCACTTTTGCACCCACTTCTTTGGAAAGGGCGATGGCTTCCTCCATAGTAACATTCTTTATCGGAATGAAAGGAACAACATCAACGGCTCCCATGCGTGGATGTTGTCCGGTATGATGATTCAGATCGATAAGTTCAACGGCAATCCCGATGGCTTCGATCACAGCATCACATAGTGCCGCCGGCTCACCGACAAGGGTTACGACCAATCGGTTATGATCTTCATCATTACTGTAATCAAGTAGTTTCACGCCGGAACGGGCCCGGAATGGGGATACTATTTTATCTATTTTCTTTAGGTCGCGTCCCTCGCTGAAGTTAGGGACACACTCAATGATCTTATTCCAATTCATAGTTGGGCAATTAATTTATTAATAAGCTCTTCATCTGCTACGTAAGGCATGGTAATGTGATAATTATCACCGTGGGTCGTGTTAAAAGTTTCACTCGTTTCCATGGCATGCCCGTTACGGGCCCACGAACGGCGGGCCACACCTCCCATCACGTCCCAAAGCATGGCCGAACGCAGAATCTCATCGACACGTTCGCTACCATCGCACACCATACCGAATCCGCCGTTTATGGCCTTTCCGATGCCTACTCCTCCCCCATTATGCAAGGCAACAAGACTCATGCCCCGTGCACAGTTACCGGCAAAACACTGCACGGCCATATCAGCCATCACATTACTTCCGTCTTTGATGTTGGAGGTTTCACGGAAAGGAGAATCTGTACCGCTAACATCATGATGATCGCGCCCCAACATGATAGGACCGACTTCGCCCCGCCGCACCATTTCATTGAAACGAAGAGCGATGTTCATCCGTCCCACTGCATCTTGATACAAAATACGGGCTTGAGTGCCCACCACCAGACGGTTCTTCTCTGCATCACGTATCCAGTTATAATTATCCAAGTCTTGCCCTCGGCGATTCACATCAATACATTCCATCGCAGCATGATCAGTCTTTATCAAGTCTTCGTACTTGCCGCTCAAGCATACCCAACGAAAAGGACCATATCCATAATCAAACAACTCCGGCCCCATAATATCTTCCACATAGCTGGGCCAGATAAAACCGTCCTTTTCGTCCGTACCATTCCGGGAAATTTCCCGGATACCGGCATCATAAATGGCTTTCATAAAAGAATTTCCATAATCGAAGAAATAAGTGCCACGCGCCACGAGTTTCTTTATAACTTCAAAATGGCGGCGCAAGGCCTGGTTCACCAAAAGACGAAATTTTTCGGGAGATTCATGCAACATCCGGGTGCGTTCCTCAAATGTCAGTCCGGCAGGACAATAACCTCCTTCGTAAACAGCATGGCAGGAGGTTTGATCAGAGAGCAATTCAATCGATATATTTTCTTTTTCCGCATATTCCAGCAGATCAACCACATTACCATGATAAGCGACCGAACAAGGCTCTCGACGCTCCATCGCCTCATATACGATACGGAACGCTTCAACTATACAATCGGTAACATGCCCTACCCATCCCTGTTTGTAACGGGTTTCGATACGCGAAGCATCCACTTCGGCAATGATACAGGCGGCTCCGGCAATTTCCGCCGCTTTGGGTTGTGCCCCGCTCATTCCTCCCAAGCCGGAAGAGACAAACAAATGTCCGCGCAAATCTTTATCTTGAGGAATACCGAGTTTCATCCGTCCGGCATTCAATAAAGTATTGAAAGTACCGTGCACAATACCTTGCGGCCCAATATACATCCAGCCACCGGCCGTCATCTGCCCATAATTGGCCACTCCCATCTGCATGGCGATGTGCCAGTCACGCTGATTATCAAACTGCCCCACCATCATGGCATTCGTAATAATCACTCGCGGAGCATCGGGGCGCGAACGGAATAATCCCAACGGATGTCCGGACTCGATTACTAAGGTTTGTTCCTGTGTCAGTTCTTCAAGATATTGCTTTATAAGACGATACTGCATCCAATTCTGGCATACTTGTCCGGTTTCACCATAAGTAACAAGTTCGTAAGGGTAAAGAGCGATATCGAAACAGAGGTTATTATCAATCATCACTTGAAAGGCTTTCCCCTCTATGCACTTTCCCCGATATTCATCGATAGGTTTGGCTTTCAAATCTCCTGTGGGACGGAAACGATAACCGTAAATTCTTCCACGAGTACGAAGTTCTTCCATAAACTCTGGAATAAGTTGTTCATGAAGTTCGGTAGGAATGTAACGTAAGGCATTCTTCAAAGCCATGACCGTCTGTGCCGGGGTAAGAGTATAGCCGCGATCCGGTGCTCGCCGTATGCCTTCCACAAAAGCCGGATAGGCAGGCAAAGTGTTGCTGAGAGTTATTTTCATAATAAACGATGATTAAGGATTACAAACTGTCAGTTTTTACAGCCTGATAACTCTCCGCAAGATAAATAAAAGAGATGGAATTACAAAGTATTCGGAATATTTATTATCAAAAAGATTATTTATCGAGTTCCTTAAGCAACTGCAGATACTTGCCGGTGGTCTTCGCCGACTCACTGTTTTCCTTCAAATATTCCTCTTTCCACTCGGGATACGACTCCAACAAAGCACACATACGATCCTTTCCGACAAAATCTACTTTACCGGTAGTTGCATCGATCTCGTAATACACTCGTTTCGAAACCAAACCCGAAGCTGCAATGGCGTCACCGACCGATCCCCCTAATGTAACATCCATCGTCACTGACGAACCGCCTGCAACAGATCCCAAAGGTACTGCACTAAAAAAGACATTCCCGTCAAGCCACATAGCAGGAGCATACCAACCGCCGAAGCGTAAACGTTTATAACGCAACTTCTTGCAATTAACATAAAGTGATGTATCCGACTGTACCGCATAACAACGCCCTTTCAGATACTTACACAATGCTTTATTATCATCGGCACTAATTTTATAATCGGCCCCTCCAGACAATGAAATCTGATTCTTCGTCCGTTTTTCGATTTTCAACGCCGCCACCGTATCCCCCTTATGGGCTAACAAATCTTTTAAGGTGGAATAAACAATATCTTGTGCAGCCAGATGCAGTCCCACAAGAGTCATAAAACAAATAATCCACAGTTTCTTCATAAGCATCTCCTTTCACTGGCATTAATCGTTTGGAAAGTTACACCATTTGACTTACTGAAGCAAGTTTTCAAAGCAAAAGTTTCAAAAAAAAAGGGAAAAGCTTGATAGAAGCCGCAGATTATAGTATCTTTGTATCACTATTTATAAAGTATATTAAGATTTAAATAGGATAAAAGGAAAAGGTTGCGGCTTTTTCCTTTTTTATTTTACCTACCGGAGAAAAAACTAATATACCGGATATCCGAACAAGATTTCTACCATAGTTTTGTCATTTTTAATGCCGTCTTACGACTAATTAGATAGTATGTCAAGAGTAATCACATTACTTATCAACCCACTTCACATACTATGTGACGAAAAAATTGAGAACGACTTTCGAAACAGATAGGCTTTAGTTAATAAAAAGTAAATCTACTCTTGACAAAAACAAGCTTAATACAGCCTGACTGTTAATATAGTACATTTGTAAAAAACAATAAAGCGGTAATGAAACAATTAGATGACATCATTCAAACTTATCAGAATATCATTAGAGAAACAGAACAAAAGCTAAGTAAAGAGAAACGACGTATCTACCGTATCAGTACTTTACGATTCATTCTTTTTATTGCAGGAATTGTAGGAGTCATTCATTTCTGGGAAAATGGATGGCTCATCGTAACCGGAATAGCTGCCATCACTTTTCTTCCTTTCATCTTTTTGGTAAAGCTCCACAATCGTCTGTTTTATGAAAAAGAATATCTTGAAAAAAAAATAGAAATAAACCAGCAGGAACTGCAAGCTATAAATTACGATACTTCTTCTTTTGACGGTGGGAAGGAATTTATCGATCCGGCGCATCTTTATTCGTATGACTTAGACGTATTCGGTGAACACTCACTTTTCCAATACATTAATCGTACATCAACCGATCTGGGTAAAAAGCGCTTAGCCCACTGGCTTAATAATCACTTGGAAAGTAAAGAAGAAATAGAAAAACGGCAAGAAGGAGTAAAAGAACTGACCTCGGAATTTGAAATGCGGCAGCATTTTCGTATCCTCGGCTTATTGTACAAAGGGAAATCTGCAGATGAAAAAGAGATAATAGCCTGGGCCGACAGTCCGAGTTATTATCGAAATCGCATCTTGCTACGAGCACTTCCCATCATTGTTCCTGTAACTAATATTATACTTATTACATTGGCTATCGCAGGTATAATATCCAGTACAATACCAAGTGTGGCCTTTGTAGGATTCTTTTTGCTCAGTCTGGCTTTTTCCAAAGGCATTACCAAAATACAAACCCTATATGGCAAGAAACTTCAGATATTGGCAACATATGCTAATCTTATCCGTATAATAGAAGAAAAAAGCCTACAAAGCACCGTTCTTCAGGAAATACAACAATTGGTAGGCGGCAAAAAACAAACTGCATCGCAAGCTGTTAAAAAACTCACAGCTCTAATGAATGCCCTCGACCAACGCGGCAATATGCTGATGTCTTTTGTTCTCAATGGCTCGTTGTTTTGGGAACTGAGACAAATCATGAGAATTGAAGCCTGGAAAGAAGATCATGCTTCGGAGCTTCCGTCTTGGCTCAAAGCCATTGGAGAAATAGATGCTTATTGTTCATTGGCTACTTTCGCCTACAATCATCCGGAATATATCTATCCGGAAATCAGTTCGCAACCTTTTGAGATGACAGCTAAAGCACTCGGGCATCCACTGATGAATCGGGATAAATGTATTCGCAATAATATAAATATCACCAAACGCCCATTCTTCATTATCATTACCGGAGCCAACATGGCAGGTAAAAGTACTTATCTCCGTACCGTAGGAATCAACTATCTGCTTGCCTGCATCGGTGCTCCCGTATGGGCCGAACAAATAAAGCTATACCCTTCTCGATTGATTACCAGCCTGCGCACCAGTGACTCACTCACAGACAACGAATCCTATTTCTTCGCCGAATTAAAACGGCTGAAACTGATTATCGACAAGCTAAATGCCGGTGAAGAGCTATTTATTATCCTCGATGAAATTTTAAAAGGTACAAACTCTACCGATAAACAGAAAGGCTCCTTTGCCTTAATCAAGCAATTCATGACCCTACATACGAATGGTATCATAGCTACTCATGACCTAATGTTAGGTACTCTTATCGATCTCTTTCCGAGCAACATTCGCAATTACTGCTTTGAAGCAGATATTACAAACAATGAACTCACCTTCTCTTACCAAATGAGGAATGGTGTTGCACAAAATATGAATGCATGCTTTTTAATGAAAAAAATGGGGATAGCCGTCATAGACGACTAATCCCCATTCCCTGCAAATTAAAGTTAAGCCTTAGCGTAACTTACATTTTGACAGAAAAGCAGCTACAGCAGATGCCTCTCCATTCGTAAAATACTGCACTGAAGTTATAGGATTATATGTATAAGGTACAAACTGGAACAACTGCACAGCCGCAAACTTCTTATCTTCGGAAAGTATTACATCCATACGGATGTTCCCACTACTCTCACTTTTCAGCATCGTATCAACAGGAAACATACCAGATTTCACCATTTCCTTCAATTGATCCATATATTTCAAATCAAAAAATATACTTTGTTCTTTTGCAACACTACCAGTAGGTAGATAAACAACCTCTTTTGATTTCCAGAACAAACGGAAAATACCAATTAAGAACATTCCGGAGCCTATAACCATTAATCCCATACTTAAGGTAGAAGAACGGTCTTCCATCTCAAAAGTAGAGACAAAAGCTAATACACCAACAAGTAAAATTAAACCAGAAAAAATAACTCCAGAAAGACTTGTACGTTTTACAATATCAGGATGAGAAGATGCAAAAATCGTTGCATCGATAGTTTGAGTTGCCATATTATAATGAGTTTAATTTATTAGTAGAATAAAAAATAAGATAAATAATAACACATATATTTGATGCATTATCCAAAATAAAACAGAACCAATAAATTAAAACAGCTAAATAATAATACGCCTTAAAGTAAAGACATAATATTCACTCGACGGGTGACAATAATAAGAAGTAGTAGTACCATATAGTCGCCCACGATGCTGCACCAAAACAGCTTCTCGCGATGAAAGCTTCAGAGCCAAGGCTTTCAAGGACATTGAATATTCAAGTAGATTAATACGCTGTATACGGGAAGTCATTATCTGATGGGATTGAACTGCACTTGACAACTCACCTTCAGGGAAATAAGGCAATTGAGCACTGGTCACTTTCTGCGAATATGCCGTATAAGTAAAATCATATTGACCTTCCACCGGTATTTCAGTGAAAAGATTGCTCGCTACACAATGAAGTGTTACAGCAAACAACAAAAACAATATTACCTTTACAAATTTTGCCATATCTCCCTGCAAATATAACAGAATATCCAATCCGAATGTTCAGTGAAAGAGTTAATTAAAGTATCTTTAGAATTGAAAACAAAAAAGGTCACCTTTTTCAAGGCAACCTTTTCTATATCTATAAGAACAATTACTAAATTATTCTGCCGATTCAGCCTTAGGTTCTTCAGTTGCAAGAACTTCAGCAACAGGAGCAGCCTCTGTAGCGGCTTTTTTCGAACGACGAGTACGAGTAGCTTTCTTTGCAACTTTCTCTTTTGCCATGTTTTCGTTGTAATCAACAAGTTCAATGAAGCACATTTCTGCATTATCACCTAAACGATGACCAGTCTTGATAATACGAGTATAACCACCCGGACGATCTGCAATTTTCACAGAGATTTCCTTGAACAATTCTGTTACAGCAATCTTATCTTGCAAATTGCTAAATACAACACGACGAGAGTTTGTCGTGTCTTCTTTAGACTTTGTGATCAAAGGCTCAACAAATTTCTTCAACGCCTTCGCCTTTGCTACAGTCGTAGTGATTCTTTTGTGCTTGATCAAAGAACAAGCCATGTTAGATAACATAGCACTTCTATGAGAAGCAGTACGACCTAAATGATTAAATTTCTTATTATGTCTCATTTTTTATTCTTTATCTAATTTATATTTAGAAATGTCGGTTCCAAACGACAGATTCAGACTTTCCAGCAAATCATCAAGCTCGGTAAGCGATTTCTTTCCGAAGTTTCTGAATTTCAGCAAATCAGTTTTGTTGAACTGCACTAAATCGCCAAGAGTTTCTACATCAGCAGCCTTCAAGCAATTGAGAGCACGAACTGATAAGTCCATATCAACAAGTTTAGTTTTCAACAATTGACGCATATGCAGAACTTCCTCATCAAATTCTTCGTTACCATCCACATCATTATTCTCAAGAGTAATCTTTTCGTCTGAGAATAACATGAAATGATAAATCAAAATTTTAGCAGCTTCTTTCAGTGCTTCCTTCGGATGAATGGAACCGTCCGTAGCAATCTCAAGTATCAGCTTTTCATAGTCAGTCTTCTGTTCTACACGGAAGTTTTCTACAGCATACTTCACATTACGTATCGGCGTATAAATAGAGTCGATTGGAATTACATTCACATCAGTACAATATTCGCGGTTTTCATCAGCGGGGACATAACCACGACCCTTATTGATTGTAATATCAATCTGCATAGTTGACTTAGAATCTAAATGACAAATAACTAATTCCGGATTTAACACTTCAAATCCAGTCAAATATTTACCTATGTCACCTGCTCTAAATTCACTTGAATTCTCCACCGTGATACTCACTTTCTCACTTTCGAATTCTTCAACTACTTGCTTGAACCTAACTTGCTTCAGATTCAAGATAATGTTGGTAACATCCTCTTTTACTCCAGGAACACTAGAAAATTCATGCTCAACACCATCTATGCGAATAGTGGTAATGGCAAAACCCTCTAATGAAGAAAGGAGGATACGGCGTAATGCATTACCTACAGTAATACCAAAACCGGGTTCCAACGGACGAAATTCGAACTTACCGAATCTAGAATCCGCTTCCAACATTAATACTTTATCAGGTTTTTGAAATGCTAATATCGCCATGAAATTAATTATTATTTAGAATACAATTCAACGATCAAATGCTCTTTAATGTTCTCAGGAATGTCTGCTCTTTCAGGAATATGCAACAATTTGCCAACCTTTGAAGCTTCATCCCATTCCAACCAAGCATATTTGCTGTGATTAAAACCCGCAAGAGAATTAGCAATCACTTCCAAAGATTTGGATCTTTCGCGAACACCGATCAACTGTCCGGGTTTCACTGCATATGAAGGAATGTTCACCACCTGTCCGTCAACAGTAATATGTCTGTGACTTACCAACTGACGAGCCGCTGCGCGAGTAGGCGCAATACCCAAACGGAATACAATGTTATCTAAGCGACCTTCCAACAATTGAAGAAGAATTTCACCGGTAATACCTTTAGCGGCTTCTGCTTTCTCAAACAAGTTACGGAATTGTTTTTCTAATACTCCATAAGTATATTTAGCTTTCTGTTTCTCACGAAGCTGAATACCGTATTCTGAAGTTTTTCTTTTTCTTGAATTTCCATGTTGTCCGGGAGGATAATTCTTCTTTGATAAAACTTTATCAGCTCCAAAGATACCTTCACCGAATTTACGGGCTATTCTTGATTTTGGTCCAGTATATCTAGCCATTTCTTTTAAATATTTAATTGTTTATTCATGAACTTAAATTTGTTGCAGCCGCGATTACAGAGAAGAATTTGATGCAATCCAAAAACAAAATCAAGTATCATTTTCATTAAAGGTAAATTTTAAACTCTACGTCTTTTCGGAGGGCGACAACCATTATGTGGAAGCGGAGTTACGTCAATAATTTCAGTAACTTCAATACCTGCACCGTGGATAGTTCTAATAGCAGACTCACGTCCGTTACCCGGTCCCTTTACGTATGCTTTTACCTTTCTCAGGCCAAGATCATATGCCACTTTCGCGCAATCTTGGGCAGCCATCTGAGCTGCATAAGGAGTATTCTTTTTAGAACCTCTAAATCCCATTTTTCCAGCAGATGACCAAGAAATAATCTGCCCTTCACTATTTGCAAGAGAAACAATAATATTGTTGAAAGATGAATGAACGTGCAACTGTCCATTAGCATCTACCTTTACATTTCTCTTCTTAGCTGCGACTGTTTTTTTTGCCATATCAACAATTATTATTTAGTAGCTTTTTTCTTATTAGCAACGGTTTTCTTTCTACCCTTACGAGTACGTGCATTGTTCTTGGTGCTCTGACCTCTAACGGGTAGTCCAATACGGTGACGTACACCACGATAACAACCAATATCCATTAATCGCTTAATGTTCAATTGTATTTCAGAACGAAGATCACCTTCAACCTTATACTCTGCACCGATGATCTCACGAATCTTTGCAGCCTGATCATCTGTCCAGTCTTTCACCTTCAGATCTTTGTCTACACCAGCTTTATCTAAAATTTTTGCTGAACTACTACGACCTATTCCATATACATAGGTCAACGCAATCTCACCTCTCTTATTCTGAGGTAAATCTACACCAACTATTCTTATAGCCATATTATATTAAATTATTTTTTTTGCAAAAATAATAAATTATCCTTGACGTTGTTTATACTTAGGATTTTTCTTGTTAATAACATACAAACGGCCATTACGTCTAACGATCTTACATTCTGGCGTACGTTTCTTTAATGATGCTCTTACTTTCATATCTAATTTTTATTTATATCTAAATACAATTCTTCCTTTTGATAAATCGTAAGGAGACATTTCAACTCTTACTTTATCCCCCGGCAAGATTTTAATGTAGTGCATTCTCATCTTACCAGAAATATGAGCAGTAATTTCATGCCCGTTTTCTAATTCAACACGAAACATTGCATTAGACAATGCTTCAACTATAACTCCATCTTGTTCTATTGCAGATTGCTTTGCCATACTATATTGCTTTATCTCCTAAAACTTCTTCAATGAATTTAAATGATGAAAGAATATCCGCCTCGCCTGCACCTACTGCAATGGTATGCTCAAAATGTGCAGCACATTTCCGGTCTCTTGTTCTCACAGTCCATCCGTCACGCTCCATTATAACTTGCCGATTACCCAAAGTTATCATAGGTTCTATTGCAATACAAAGTCCCTTTTTCAATAGCGTACCGTATCCTCTTTTACCATAATTAGGAACCTGAGGATCCTCATGCATCTCCTTACCAATGCCATGACCGACAAACTCACGTACTACGCCATAAGAATGGGATTCACAATATTGTTGAATAGCATATCCAATATCACCGATTCTCTTACCTTGTACAGCATTCTGAATACCTATATATAATGCCTCCTTAGTAACTTTCAACAAATTCCGAACTTCCTCGTCCACCTCGCCTACACAAAACGTATACGCTGAATCACCACAAAAACCATTCATATAAGTTCCACAATCCACAGATACAATATCGCCTTCTTTCAAAACAATATTTCCCGGAATACCATGTACGACTTCGTCATTAACAGAAGTACATAAAGAACCAAGAAACGGATCTCCATATTGATTAGGAAATCCTTTGAAAGTCGGAACAGCTCCATTATCTCTAATAAACTCTTCGGCGACTTTATCCAATTCACGAGTGGTTATGCCTGGCTTAATCAATTTAGCAACTTCAGCCAATGTTTTTCCTACAAGCAAATTACTCTGACGGAGCAGCTCAATTTCATCTTCTGTTTTAAGAAATATCATTTCTATTAAAAGAATTAATATGCGGCTACACCAGCACGCCCCTTAATACGACCCGATTTCAACAGACCGTCATAATGTCTCATTAACAAATGACTTTCAACCTGTTGCAGCGTATCAAGAACTACACCTACAAGAATTAACAAAGATGTACCACCGAAGAATTGAGCAAACTCAGCTTTCACACCAATCAAACCGGCAAATGCAGGCATAATGGCAACCAAAGCCAAGAAGAAAGAACCGGGCAATGTAATACGCGACATTATATCGTCAATGTATTCAGCCGTTTTCTTACCAGGCTTGATACCCGGGATGAAACCGTTATTTCTCTTCATATCTTCAGCCATCTGGTTCGGATTAATCGTAATTGCCGTATAGAAGTATGTAAACAATATAATCATTACAGCAAAAACAAAGTTATACCAGAAACTCGTATGATCAGTAAATGCACGTACAAAACCGCTCACATTATTGACATTCGAAAATCCAATTAAAGTGATCGGGATAAACATTATCGCCTGAGCAAAGATGATAGGCATTACACCTGCAGCATTTACCTTCAAAGGGATATACTGTCTTGCACCACCATACTGTTTATTACCAACAATTCTTTTTGCATACTGTACAGGAATCTTTCTCGTTCCTTGCACTAAAAGAATCGCACCGGCAATTACTATCAACAGGAATACCATTTCAAACAAAAACATGATCATTCCTCCTGTCTTATCAGTCATACGGGAAATAAATTCCTGAGCCAAAGACTGCGGAAGACGAGCAATGATACCAATCAAAATGATAAATGAAATACCATTACCAATACCCTTATCTGTGATTCTTTCACCAAGCCACAAGATAAACATACTTCCAGCTGCCAGAATAATGGTAGAAGTAACCATGAACAGAGTCCAATCTAATGAAGCATTTAAGGAAGGTCCAGCCTGCATTTTAAGATTGAGCAAATAAGAAGGGGCCTGAACCAAAAGGATAGCAATCGTCAAATAACGTGTATACTGGTTCATTTTTCTTCTGCCGCTCTCTCCCTCCCGTTGCAGCTTCTGGAAATATGGCACAGCAATTCCCAACAACTGGATAACGATAGATGCAGAGATATAAGGCATAATTCCTAATGCAAAAATAGAGGCATTAGAAAATGCTCCTCCTGAGAACATGTTTAACAAGGCTAAAAGGCCTTCGCTTGTTTGTTGATGCAATTGTGTCAGCATACCCGGATTAATACCAGGCAGCACAACATACGAACCAAAACGGTAAATCGCCACAAACAATATGGTGATGAGGATCCGCTGTCTCAGATCCTCAATCTTCCATATATTCTTTAATGTTTCAATAGCTTTTCTCATTGAATCAGAGTTTTACTACAGTTCCACCTATAGCTTCGATAGCAGCAGTTGCACTCTTTGAAAATGCATGAGCTTCTACATCCAGCTTAGTAGTCAAAGTTCCGTTACCTAATACTTTTACCAACTGGCTTGAAGAAATAAATCCAGCTTCGATAAAGTCATTAACACCTACTTTCTCCAAATTCTTAGCTTCAGCCAATTTCTGAATTGTATCAAGATTAATAGCCTTATATTCTACGCGATTGATATTCTTAAAACCAAATTTAGGTACACGACGTTGAAGAGGCATCTGACCACCTTCAAAACCGATCTTTTTAGAGTATCCAGATCTTGATTTAGCTCCTTTATGACCTCTTGTAGAAGTACCTCCTAAACCAGATCCCGGACCGCGTCCGATTCTTTTTCTTGTTTTAGTAGAGCCTTCTGCAGGTTTTAAATTACTTAAGTTCATATTGTAATTCGTTTTATTTATTCAACAAATAATTACTTAACAATGGTAACCAAGTGTTTAACCTTATCTACCATCCCAAGAATTGAAGGAGTACATTCGTGCTCAACCACACGATTCAGTTTACGAAGTCCCAGTGCATCAAGAGTTCTTTTTTGATCAGCTGGAGCACCAATTCTGCTTTTAACTTGTTTGATCTTTATAGTTGACATATCTCCTCCTTATCCTCTAAATACTTTTTCAACACTAATTCCTCTGTTCTGAGCAACCATTCTTGCATCACGCATTTCGCCTAAAGCCATGATAGTAGCCTTAACCAAGTTGTGCGGATTGGAAGAACCTTTTGATTTGGCCAAAACATCTGTTACACCAACACTCTCCAATACAGCACGCATAGCACCACCAGCTACAACACCGGTTCCGTGGGATGCAGGCTTGATGAATACTTCAGCTCCACCAAATTTTGCTGTTTGTTCGTGAGGAACCGTACCTTTCAAAACCGGAACTTTAACCAGATTTTTCTTAGCAGATTCAACACCCTTTGCGATAGCCGCTGTTACTTCACCTGCTTTACCAAGCCCCCAACCAATGATTCCTTCTTCGTTACCTACAACAACAATTGCAGAGAAACTAAAAGTTCTACCACCTTTGGTTACCTTAGTAACACGATTGATAGCAACCAGTCTATCTTTCAGTTCTATATCGTTAGAAACTTTAACTCTATTATTTACTCCTGCCATAATGATTAAAATTTAAGTCCACCGTTACGAGCAGCATCAGCCACTTCTTTTACTCTCCCATGATACAAGTAACCATTACGGTCGAAAACAACGGTAGTAATACCTGCTTCCTGAGCCTTTTTAGCAATCATTTCCCCAACCTTAACAGCTTGCTCTTTTTTGGGTAACTTCTCAGTCATACCAAGAGATGAAGCAGCTGCCAAAGTCTTACCTGACAAATCGTCGATAATCTGGACATAGATTTGCTTGTTACTTCTAAATACACTCATACGCGGACATGCAGCAGTACCTGACACTTTATTGCGTACTCTATATTTGATCTTAATTCGTCTTTCTATTTTTGTTGTCATGATGATATAAATTTATTTAATCTACTTAGCGCCGGCTGATTTACCAGACTTTCTGCGAATCTCTTCGCCAACAAACTTAATACCTTTTCCCTTATATGGTTCAGGCTTACGGAAAGAACGTATTTTAGAGCAAACTTGACCTAGCAACTGTTTATCGCAAGACTCTAAGATAATAAGAGGATTCTTATTTCTTTCAGATTTTGTCTCTACTTTAACCTCAGAAGGCAACTGTATAAAGATATTGTGTGTGTAACCTAAGGCCAATTCAATGATGTTTCCCTGGTTAGAAGCACGATAACCTACACCGACAAGCTCCAACTCTTTCTTGTAACCTTCAGATACGCCCACAACCATGTTGTGAACCAATGAACGGTACAAACCGTGGAAAGCATGTTTTTGCTTCGGATTATCAAGCATTGCATTTTCGTTTTCACTTAAAGTTACGTGTCCATCTTCAATAGAAACATTGATAGCAGGATTCACATATTGGCTAAGTTCGCCTTTGGGTCCCTTTACGGTAACCACATTATCCTTCAGAGTAACTGTTACTCCCGCAGGAATACTAATGGGTAATTTTCCTATTCTTGACATTGCTTTTTCCTCCTATTAATATACATAACACAATACTTCACCACCGATTTTCAGCTCAGCAGCTTCTTTGTTTGTCATTACACCTTTGGAAGTAGATATAATAGCAATACCCAAACCATTAATAACACGCGGCATATCTTTGTAACCGGTATACTGGCGTAAACCCGGAGAAGATATTCTTACAAGTTTTTTGATTGCGTTAACCTTGTTAACTGAATCGTACTTCAAGGCAACCTTGATCGTTCCCTGAGGACCATCTTCTACAAACTTATAATTAAGGATGTAGCCTTTTTCAAAAAGAATCTTAGTGATTTCTTTTTTCAAATTTGAAGCAGGAACTTCTACTACTCTGTGTTTTGCTTGAATAGCGTTCCGCAACCTCGTCAAATAATCTGCTATTGGATCAGTCATATAATAAATAATTAAATTAATCAGGACTACCCTGACAATATTTAAACAATAAAATTACCAGCTTGCTTTCTTTACACCTGGAATAAGGCCGTTAGATGCCATCTCGCGGAACTGGATTCTTGAAATACCGAATTGACGGATATATCCTTTCGGACGACCAGTCAGCTTGCAACGATTGTGCATGCGGATCGGATTAGAATTCTTAGGCAGTTCCTGCAATTTCTGTGCTGCTTCAAAAGCATCAGCAGGATCACCTGTTCTCACAATTTGCTTCAAAGCAGCTCTTCTTTCGGCATATTTGGCTACTAATTTAGCACGCTTAACTTCGCGTGCTTTCATTGATTCCTTTGCCATAATTTATCAGTCTTTTTTAGCGTTTTTAAACGGTAAACCAAATTCCTTCAACAAGGCATAACCTTCTTCATCTGTCTGCGCAGAGGTTACAAAGGTAATATTCATTCCGAGAATTCTTGTAATACTATCGATATTAATTTCAGGGAAAATTATTTGCTCCTGAATACCAAGGGTATAGTTACCCATTCCATCGAACTTACTTTCAATACCTTTGAAGTCACGGATACGTGGTAGAGCCACGCGAACCAATTTTTCTAGGAATTCGTACATTCTTTCACGACGCAAAGTAACCATTACTCCAATCGGCATCTTCTTACGCAACTTAAAGTTAGCGATATCTTTACGAGAGATAGTTGCTACGGCTTTCTGGCCGGTAATTGCTGTCAACTCGTTAATAGCTACTTCAATGATCTTCTTGTCGGCAACAGCCATACCTAACCCCTGATTGATAACAATCTTCTTAAGTACGGGCACCTGCATTGATGAAGAGTACTGGAACTTTGACTTCAGTGCAGGCGCAATACGCTCTGCATATTCTTTCTTAAGGCTTGCAGTATTACTCATTACTTAATCTCCTCTCCTGATTTTTTAGCGATGCGTACTTTAGTACCATCTTCTTTAACTTTAATAGCAACGCGAGTAGGCTTACCAGTTTTCGGATCCACCAATGCAACGTTAGAGATGTGAATAGGTGCTTCCTGTTTAATGATACCACCCTGCGGATTCTTCGCATTCGGTTTAGTACTCTTTGATATCATGTTAAAGCCTTCCACTATCACCTTCTGTTCTTTTACAAGAACCTTCAAAACCTTCCCGGTTTTCCAAGTGCCATTACTACGATCTTGGCTTTTAGATTCTCCCGCTATGATACATACTGTATCGCCTTTTTTAATATGTAATTTACTCATTACTTAAATCCTTTAAAAAATTAAAGTACCTCAGGCGCAAGTGACACAACTTTCATGTTAGTAGCACGAAGTTCACGAGCTACCGGACCGAAAATACGACTACCTCTAATTTCACCTGCATTGTTTAACAAAACGCAAGCATTATCATCAAAACGTATATAAGAGCCATCGGGACGACGGATTTCTTTCTTAGTACGTACGATCAAAGCTTTAGACACTGCACCTTTTTTAATATCACCCGAGGGAATGACGCTCTTTACAGAAACGACAATAACGTCCCCTACTGAAGCATAGCGACGTCTTGTACCGCCCAAAACGCGGATACAAAGAGCTTCTTTAGCTCCACTGTTGTCACATACTGTAAGTCTGGATTCTACTTGTATCATAATTACTTAGCTCTTTCAATTATTTCTACTAATCTCCATCTCTTAGTCTTGCTCAAAGGACGAGTTTCCATAATGCGTACTGTATCACCTACATTGCATTCATTCTTTTCATCGTGAGCATGGTACTTCTTCGTTTTACTAACGAACTTACCATATATAGGGTGTTTTTCCTTGAATTTGGCAGCAACAGTAACGGTTTTATCCATCTTATTGCTCAATACAACACCTGTTCTTTCTTTTCTTAAATTTCTTGCTTCCATCGAGCTGATCATTTATTGTTAAGTTCTCTTTCGCGCAACTCTGTTTTCATACGCGCAATAGTCCTGCGTAACTGTTTAATTTGCGCAGGGTTTTCCAGAGGAGAAATAGCATGGTTAATAACCGTCTGGTTATAATTCACTACTTCTGCTTCAATTCTTTCTGCTAAGTCAGCAGTAGACATTTCTTTAATTTCTGCAATTTTCATAAACGTTACGCATTTTGATTTTGAATATCATAATCACGTCTCACTACAAACTTCGTAGTGATAGGAAGTTTTTGAGCAGCTAAGCGAAGAGCTTCTTTTGCGATTTCATAAGAAACACCTTCTGCTTCAATAATAATTCTACCCGGAGTAACAGGAGCCACGAATCCTTCGGGAGCACCCTTACCTTTACCCATACGTACATCAGCAGGTTTTCTTGTAATAGGTTTATCCGGGAATATACGAATCCAAATTTGTCCCTGACGTTGCATATATCTTGTTACTGCAATACGAGCAGCTTCAATCTGGCGGCCTGTGATCCATTTCGTTTCCAAAGCCTTAATTCCAAAAGAACCAAAAGCAAGCTGGTTGCCTCTTTGTGCAACACCTTTAGCCCGTCCTTTCTGTTGTCTTCTGAATTTTGTCTTTTTCGGTTGTAACATAGTTTCCTAAAATTCAAATTCGTTTAGCGATTATTTTTCTTTCTTTTGAAGTTCTTTCCGCCGCCGTTGTTTCCACCATTGTTTCCACGACCACTTTCTTTGTTTTGTGTAAAGTTCGGAGCCAATTCTTTCTTACCAAATACTTCACCTCTACAAATCCAAACTTTAATACCGAGAAGACCCACTTTAGTCAAAGCTTCCGCATGACAATAATCGATATCTGCTCTAAAAGTGTGCAACGGAGTTCTTCCTTCTTTATACATTTCAGAACGAGCCATTTCAGCTCCATTCAAACGTCCTGAAATCTGAATTTTGATACCTTCAGCACCCATACGCATAGTATTTGCGATAGCCATCTTAATGGCACGGCGATAGGCAATTTTACCTTCTACCTGACGAGCGATGTTGTTAGCAACAATCACAGCATCCAGTTCCGGTCTTTTTACTTCAAAGATATTGATCTGAATATCTTTGTCGGTAACCTTCTTCAACTCTTCTTTCAACTTATCAACTTCCTGGCCACCTTTACCGATAATAATACCCGGACGAGCTGTACAAACAGTAATAGTAACGAGTTTCAATGTACGTTCGATCACGATTCTTGAAACGCTTGCCTTTGCAAGTCTAGCATTAAGATATTTACGGATCTTGCTATCTTCCAGCAAAGAATCACCGTAATCATTTCCACCATACCAGTTAGAATCCCATCCTCTGATAATTCCTAAACGGTTGCTTATTGGATTAACTTTTTGTCCCATCTACCTTAATTTTGATCTTCGTTATTACTCTTTGAATCAACGAACAATGTTACGTGATTTGAACGTTTGCGGATTCTGTAACCTCTACCCTGCGGAGCCGGTCTCATTCGTTTGAGTGTAGCACCACCATCAACAAAAATCTTAGTTACAAATAATTCGCCGCTTTCAGCTTTACGTTCGTTTTTCTGCTCCCAGTTAGCTATAGCAGAGCGCAGCAATTTCTCCACTCTTGCAGCAGCTTCTTTTGAAGAAAACTTCAAAACGCCAAGTGCTCTGTTCACTTCCATCCCGCGAATCATGTCAGCCACGAGACGCATTTTGCGAGGAGAAGTAGGAACATTTTGCAATTTAGCAAAATACATGGTCTTAAGGGCTTCCTTTCTTTTTTCAGCCGATATTTTTTTTCTTGCTCCCATTATATTTATTACTTTATTATTTCAGATAAATCCTGTTATTTTTTCTTGTTACCAGCGTGTCCTCTGAAAGTACGAGTTGGAGCAAATTCGCCCAACTTGTGACCTACCATATTTTCGGTAACGTATACAGGAATAAATTTATTTCCGTTATGAACTGCAACTGTATGGCCTACGAAATCAGGCGAAATCATTGAAGCTCTGGCCCAAGTCTTAACAACAACTTTCTTGCCCGATTCATTCATAGCAAGAACTTTCTTCTCAAGCTTTACGTTAATATACGGACCTTTTTTTAATGAACGACTCATAGTTTACTCAATTAATCAGATTACTTCTTTCTTCTCTCAATAATATACTTAGACGACTGTTTCTTAGGAGCTCTAGTCTTAAGTCCCTTAGCGTACAATCCCTTACGAGATCTCGGGTGTCCTCCGGAAGCACGTCCTTCACCACCACCCATCGGGTGATCAACCGGGTTCATTACAACACCACGGTTACGAGGACGACGACCCTGCCAACGAGAGCGGCCTGCCTTACCTGAGCTTTCCAATCCATGATCTGAGTTTCCTACACTACCGACAGTAGCTTTACAAGTGCTAAGTATTTGTCTAACCTCACCTGAAGGTAATTTAATAACACAGTATTTACCTTCTCTCGAAGTTAACTGAGCAAAATTACCAGCCGAGCGAACCAGAGCAGCGCCCTGTCCCGGACGTAATTCGATGTTGTGAATTACAGTACCGACCGGAATATTCTGAAGAGGAAGTGCATTACCAATCTCTGGCGCTGCATTTTCACCTGACATCAAAGTCGCACCAACTTGCAATCCATTGGGAGCAATAATATATCTTTTTTCACCATCAGCATAATACAACAAAGCGATACGAGCCGAACGGTTCGGATCATACTCAATTGTCTTAACAACTGCTGGAACACCGTCTTTATTTCTCTTGAAATCGACAATTCTGATCACTTTTCTGTGGCCGCCACCAATGTAGCGCATAGTCATCTTACCTTCGCTATTGCGACCACCAGATGATTTCTTACCATATACAAGCGACTTTTCTGGTACTGATGCAGTAATTTCTTCGAAAGTACCAATAATCTTATGTCTTTGCCCCGGTGTTGTGGGCTTAAATTTACGTACTGCCATTTTTATTAAATATTGCTATAAAAATCAATAGTATCTCCTTCTTTCAGCGTTACAATTGCTTTCTTGTAAGCATTTGTACGACCGTTGATGATACCCGCTTTCGTATAACGGCTCTTATTTTTACCGGCATACTTCACAGTATTCACATCAACAACCGTAACATTATAAAGGGCTTCAACTTCGCTCTTAATTTCCAGTTTATTAGCTTCAGGACGCACAACAAAGCCGAAACGATTCAGCTTATCAGTTATTGCAGTCATTTTTTCTGTCACCAACGGTTTAATAATAATTCCCATTATTTAAGCCTCCTTTTTAAATTAAGATATTGTCAATAGCCTTCAAAGAGTTTTCAGTAAGCACAACAACCCCAGCATTCAATACTCTGTAAGTATTTAATCCTGAGATAGTCTGCACGTTAGCACCCTTTATGTTACGAGCTGACAAATATACGTTTTTATTTGCTTCTGGTAAAATCATAAGCAGCTTTTTATCAGAAACTTTAAGTTTTTTTGTCATTGCAACGAAATCTTTCGTCTTTGGAGCTTCAAAAGCGAAGTCTTCAAGCACAACAATTGCGTTGTTTTGAGCTTTATAAGACAAAGCTGACTTACGAGCCAATGTCTTAACTTTTTTATTCAACTTGAAGTAATAGTCTCTTGGTTGAGGACCAAATACACGACCACCACCAACAAGGACCGGTGAGTTCATATCACCACGACGTGCACCGCCACCACCTTTTTGACGGCCGATCTTACGCGTAGAACCACTGATCTCACTTCTTTCTTTCGATTTATGAGTACCCTGACGCTGATTAGCCAAAAATTGCTTTACATCCAAATAGATAGCGTGGTCGTTGGGCTCAATTCCGAAGATAGATTCGTTTAACGTAACCTTTCTCCCAGTGTCTTCACCTTTAATGTTATATACGTTAACTTCCATTATTTCTCAATTATTACGATTGAACCTTTGCAACCCGGTACAGAACCCTTAATCAAAAGAAGATTGTGCTCCGCGATTACTTTTAATACCTGCAAGTTTTGAACGGTAACTCTGTCACCACCCATTTGTCCACCCATACGCATTCCTTTGAATACTTTTGCAGGGTAAGAACAAGCACCGATAGAACCCGGTTTACGGGCACGATTGTGCTGACCGTGAGTAGTCTGGCCTACACCACCAAAGCCGTGTCTCTTAACAACACCTTGAAAGCCCTTACCTTTAGAAGTTCCGACTACATCAACATAATCAGCGCCTTCGAACAATTCTACGGTAACTGCATCACCAAGGTTTAACTCATTCTCAAATTCTTTGAACTCGGCCAAGTGTCTCTTCGGTGTTACTCCTGCCTTTTTAAAGTGCCCCATCAACGGTTTAGTAGTATGTTTTTCCTTTTTATCCTGGAAACCCAACTGCACAGCCGCATAGCCATCTTTTTCTACGGTCTTAATCTGAGTAACAACACAAGGACCTGCTTCGATAACAGTGCATGGTACATTCTTACCATCAGCACTGAAAACGGATGTCATTCCGATTTTTTTTCCTAATAATCCTGGCATTTCACTAATTTTTAATTATCAAACTTTAATTTCTACTTCTACACCACTCGGCAACTCCAGTTTCATAAGAGCGTCTACAGTCTTAGCCGTTGAGCTATAGATATCAATCAATCTCTTATAAGAAGAGAGTTCGAACTGTTCACGAGACTTCTTGTTAACGAAAGTCGAACGGTTCACAGTAAAGATACGCTTGTGCGTAGGAAGGGGAATCGGGCCACTAACGATAGCACCTGTAGCCTTCACGGTTCTCACGATCTTCTCAGCTGACTTGTCAACCAAGTTGTGGTCATAAGATTTCAGTTTAATTCTAATTTTCTGACTCATTGTTCGTTTAAATTAATAATATATATAAATAAGACAAGCGGCAGGCTAAGAGTCATTCGCTAGCCTGCTGCTTCAGTATTTTATTAGAGTAGATCAGCACGTCCTTTAACTTCTTCCAATACTGCCTTAGCAATAGAGTTAGAAACTTGAGCATGATGAGAATATACCATTGATGAGGTCGCGCGACCGGAAGTGATGGTACGCAATGCGGTTACATAACCGAACATTTCCGCCAACGGAACCATTGCTTTCACAATACGGGCACCAGAACGGCTTGATTCCATACCTTCAACTTGTCCGCGACGTTTGTTCAAGTCACCAATAACGTCACCCATATTCTCTTCCGGAGTTACAACTTCCAGTTTCATAATAGGCTCCATCAAAACAGGACCCGCCTTAGCACAAGCATTTTTATAAGCCTGAATAGCACAGATTTCAAATGACAACTGGTCAGAGTCAACCGGATGGAACGAACCGTCAACCAAAGTCACCTTCAGCGAATCAAGCGGATAACCGGCCAATACACCATTTTTCATTGCACTCGCAAAGCCTTTCTGTACAGCAGGGATAAATTCTTTAGGAATATTACCACCTTTCACTTCGTCAACAAACTGCAATCCGCCTTCTTTGAAATCTTCATCAACCGGACCGATATTTACGATGATATCAGCAAACTTACCACGACCTCCAGACTGTTTCTTATAAACTTCGCGGAGATTAACCGTCTTAGTAATAGCCTCCTTATAGTTTACCTGTGGCTTACCTTGGTTACATTCTACCTTAAACTCACGTTTCAAACGGTCGATAATAATATCCAAGTGAAGCTCACCCATACCGGAAATAACCGTCTGACCAGTCTGTTCGTCAGTTTTCACAGTGAACGTCGGGTCTTCTTCAGCTAACTTAGCTAAACCGTTAGACAGTTTATCCATATCCTTCTGAGTCTTAGGCTCAACAGCGATACCAATTACCGGTTCCGGGAAGTCCATAGATTCAAGTACGATAGGAGCAGTCTCGTCGCAAAGAGTATCACCTGTGTGAATATCTTTGAAACCAACACCAGCACCGATATCACCAGCGCTAATCACCTCTACCGGATTCTGCTTGTTTGAGTGCATCTGGAACAGACGAGACACACGCTCTTTCTTACCCGAACGAGAGTTATAAATATAAGAGCCAGCTTCAATCTTACCAGAATATACACGGAAGAAAGTCAAACGGCCTACATAAGGGTCAGTTGCGATTTTAAACGCCAAAGCAGAAGTTTTCTCATCCTCACTCGGTTTACGGTCTTCTTCAGCACCCGTATTCGGATTTGTACCGATCACGTTCTCTGTATCCAAAGGAGAAGGCAGGAAAGCACAAACATAATCAAGTAACGTCTGCACACCTTTATTCTTAAACGAAGAACCGCAAAGCATCGGGACAACAGCCATCCGAACAGTTGCATTACGAAGAGCTCTCAAGATTTCTTCTTCAGTAATAGTAGAAGGATCATCGAAATATTTCTCCATCAAAGCATCATCAAACTCTGCCACTTTCTCCAACATCTTGTCTCTCCATTCCTGAGCTTCATCTACGAGATTAGCAGGAATTTCTTCCACTGTATAGTCAGCGCCCATTGTCTCATCATGCCAGTAGATAGCTTTCATCTTGATCAGATCAACCAGCCCTTTGAAAGATTCTTCTGCACCGATAGGGATCACAACCGGACACGGATTAGCACCCAAAACGGATTTCATCTGGCTTACTACATCAAAGAAATTAGCACCAGAGCGGTCCATTTTATTAACGTACGCAATACGCGGTACATTATATTTATCAGCCTGACGCCATACAGTCTCCGACTGCGGTTCTACACCACCTACCGCACAGTAAGCAGCTACAGCACCATCAAGAACACGCAATGAACGCTCTACCTCGGCAGTAAAGTCAACGTGTCCCGGAGTATCAATCAAGTTGATTTTATACGTATTACCATCATATTTCCATCTGGTCGTTGTAGCAGCAGATGTAATAGTAATACCACGTTCCTGCTCCTGAGCCATCCAGTCCATTGTAGCAGCGCCATCATGCACCTCACCAATTTTATGAGTCAATCCGGTGTAAAACAGGATACGTTCAGAAGTAGTTGTTTTTCCGGCATCGATGTGAGCCATGATACCGATATTACGAGTCAAATGTAAATCATTCTTTGCCATTTTGTTCTTCCTTTACTTTAAGTTTTTAATCTGAATTGGTTATTTCTTATAGCATTAGAATCTAAAATGAGCAAATGCACGGTTAGCTTCAGCCATTCTATGCATATCTTCTTTACGTTTGTAAGCACCACCTTGTTCATTGAATGCATCCATGATTTCGGCAGCAAGTTTATCAGCCATTGATTTGCCACCTCTTTTACGAGCAAACAAAATCAAATTTTTCATTGAAATTGACTCTTTACGATCCGGACGGATTTCTGTAGGAACTTGGAAAGTAGCACCACCTACACGGCGAGACTTAACTTCAACTTGCGGAGTCACGTTATCCAACGCTTTTTTCCAAATTTCAAGAGCTGATTTTTCCTCGTTAGGAAGTTTTGTTTTAACTGTTTCTAAAGCAGCGTAAAAGATTTCATAAGATGTATTTTTCTTACCATCATACATCAAGTGATTCACAAATTTTGAAACCTTTTGGTCATTGTAAACGGGATCCGGCAGGATAACGCGTTTTTTGGGTTTAGCTTTTCTCATTTGTTTGAAAAATAATGTTTTTTGTTTTTGGTTGTCTATTTTTCGACGTCTTCAACTCTCCCACCGGAGAATTTACTCAACCTTATAGCTTATTCCAACAAACTAAAACGAAAGTTATTACTTGAAATTATTCTTTATTTTTTCTTTCCTTTTGCAGGAGCTGCTGCTTGTCCCGGTTTCGGACGTTTAGCACCGTATTTAGAACGTCTTTGAGTACGTCCGGCTACACCTGCTGTATCAAGAGTACCACGAACGATGTGATAACGCACACCCGGAAGGTCTTTTACACGACCACCGCGTACCAATACGATAGAGTGTTCCTGCAAGTTGTGTCCTTCTCCCGGAATGTATGAGTTAACCTCTTTTTGGTTAGTCAAACGTACACGGGCAACTTTACGCATTGCAGAGTTCGGTTTCTTCGGAGTGGTTGTATACACTCTCACGCAAACGCCACGTCTTTGAGGACATGAATCAAGGGCCGGAGATTTACTTTTCTCCACCAGCACTTCGCGTCCTTTTCTTACTAATTGCTGAATTGTAGGCATTTCAAATTGTTTTTAATTTATATTATTGTTATATTAATTTCGTAACTATACATTTTGGGCTGCAAAAATACGAATAATATTTGAAAACACAATGAGTTATATGATTATTTTTAGAAAAACGCTTTCATAATCAATTCACTGTCAATAAAAGAAAAAGGGAATAGCGCTATATAAGTACCATTCCCCTCTTTCGCTAAAAAATCCACAGACATGATCATATCGTAAAGCTTTACAATACATCAATACCCATGTATCCAGTCCCGCCTCTTTCCAAACTGCAATAATTATTGTTTGAAGGTAGTGAGAAGCCTCTCTGGTATTCATTTTTCCGAATCAAGCTTCACCTTTAAAACCCGATATCGGCGGAATAAATGTCCCCCCTTGATGCTCTCCGGGCATACGAATTTCTCCAAATACCCGTTCATATTTACCAATATTTTCTTCCAATGCACGAAGCAGTCGTTTGGCATGTTCGGGTGCCAAAACAACACGCGATTGAACTCCAGCTTTCGGTATCCCGGGCATCACGCGTACAAAGTCGAGAATAAACTCTGAACTGGAATGAGTAATGATAGCCAAATTGGCATAAGTGCCTTGAGCTACTTCTTCTTTCAATTCTATCTGCAACTGATTGTTTGGGTTCTGATTTTCCATAATAATATATTTATTTTTTATTTATAGTGAGTATTTCCATGTTTTTATCTCCCTTCATCGCTTTCACCATTCTCACTGTAACCGGCTGTGGTAAAGAGATTCAGGGTGAAAGAGACTACCGTTCCAATGAAGTCCGGTAATGTCCGGGTACGGGAACGTATACCGGTTGCTGCTTGGTATTGATATTCTTCAATTTCTTCTCTTCCTGCAACCGCTTCAAACAACGTCCGGCGGTAACACGTGTCATTTGGCAGATTTTTTCGATATCGCGACGGACCAATATACTGTTCTCACTAAAAAACTCTGTCAATTTCATATCTATCTCTATTTCCGACAAATGAGCCGAATGGCTTCCGGCCTTTGAGCGTTCAGCTTTCAGTTCGGCCACCCGGTAACGCAATTCTTTATCGGCACGAAAGTTAACATTCTTAAATTTCACGCTCGAAGCTTTGGTATCCTTCGGATTTCGCGTTTCCGGAGCAGTCAAAGATACATCAAAATATCCGATACCATCGATATGAACACGCCATCCATCTTTCAACCAGCCTACCAACGAACGGTTCAATGCATCAAGCACAGCACCACATCGGTTCTTGTCAATGTACAAGCCATTTCAATTTCTTTCACAATGTCGGGAGTCGAAACTGTGCGACGATTTACAACGCGGGGATAGTAACGTAATTTCTTCGGGCGTCCTGAAGGCATCGGCACCGGAGCAAACTCAAATTCTACTGCCATAAACGGTATTCTCTTTAAGGATAATCATAAAATCTCACCGGAAACATTATCGTTTCACAATTATGAGACGTGTTTTTCACAAATGAGAGACGCACGTTTCATTATTGAGAGACGAATTTCTCACAATTGTGAAACGCTAATAACTCTCATGCAAAAGTAGGTAAATACAAGCAGGAAACAAAGCATTTACCAGGTTATTTTCAACTAAGCAGATTTCAATAAATCTATTCCCCGAAAATCCGAAAAAGAGGGATCGACGACCTTACATTTCCCCTAAGAACCAATAACGAAAATAACATGAAACTTACGGAAATGATCAGAAATTTCTTCCGGTGGAATCGGAAAGTAACAAACAATGAGTCAAAAACAGGGCAAAAAAGAAGAATCGAAAACAAAACGATGGTCCAAGAGCAGGAAGCGAGCGAAGCACTTCAAAACTATTTATTAATGCAGTATGACTTTCGTTATAACTTGCTGACAGAAGAGACAGAATTCCGGCCAAACAGTTCTTCCGACCCAGCATTCACACCGATCGGGCAACGGGAAATGAATACACTTTGTATGGATGCCCGTACAATAGGCATCAAATGCTGGGATCGGGATTTAAACCGCTATCTACTCTCCACACGCATACCTTCGTATCACCCATTACAACTTTATATGAAAGAACTCCCCGAATGAGATGGTCACGACCGACTCACCGATCTGGCGCAGCGCGTATCGACATCACCCATATGGATCAAAAGTTTTCACACCTGGATGCTGGCAGTTGTAGCTCAATGGACCGGAAAGGAACAAGTACATGCAAATTGTGTAGTTCCCATCCTTGTCAGCAGCGAACAGGGACATCTGAAATCTACCTTTTGCAAAGGTTTGCCCCCCCCTTGCCTTCATCGCTATTACACCGAAAAATTTTCGCTCACCTCACAAGGAGATGCCGAACGGAAACTGGCAGAAATGGCTCTTATAAACCTGGATGAATTCGACCGATACTCACTCGTCCAAATGCCACAGCTTAAAAACCTAATGCAACTGTCTACACTGAATCTCCGGAAACCACATCAAAAAAGTTACCGTCTACTTCCCCGTATCGCCTCATTTATCGGCACATCCAATCGTATGGATTTATTAACAGACCCAAGCGGTAGCCGAAGATATATTTGCATTGAAGTGAAGCAAGCCATTAATCTGGAGGGGATTGAGCATTCGCAGATCTATGCCCAATTAAAAGCAGAGCTCATGGCAGACAGGCGTTACTTCTTCAATAAAGAAGAAGAACAACAAATCCAGCAACACAATCTTTCGTTCTATCGTCAGACATTGGCTGAAGAAGTACTTCGCAATTGTTTCCGACCGGCTTTTGAAGAAGATACTTATGAACTGCTATCGGCCGCCGAGATTTTCCAAACATTACAACGTCACAATCCGACGGCCATGCGGGGTGCAAATCCGAATCATTTCAGCCAGATATTAGCAACGGCAGGAGTTGTCCGAAAACATACAAAATGGGGAAATGTGTACCGGGTACACCGGTTAAACAATTCACCTCAAAAAGAGTGACCCTTCACCCTACAAAGCCGATGGAAAAGGTATTACACCAAAAAGGTGAATGCGGTGAAGGAGGTAAAACAAAACTGAAAAACAGTTATTAAAACAAAGGAGCAGCCACTATTACAGTGATTGCCCCTTCTTTTTATAATAACCAATTCGGTATTCTTATTCTACTTCATTATAATCAAGCACAGTCTTCTTGTTTGCCAAGATACGATCATACTCCTCTTTTGAGCCGACAATAACCTTGTCAAATTCACGCTGACCTGTACCTGCCGGAATTAAATGACCGCAAATAACGTTCTCTTTCATTCCTTCGAGCTTATCGATCTTACCATTGATAGCAGCCTCATTCAACACTTTCGTAGTCTCCTGGAAAGATGCTGCCGACATAAAGCTGGAAGTCTGCAATGCAGCACGCGTGATACCTTGGAGTATCTGCGTAGATGTAGCCGCAATGGCATCACGTACTTCAACCGGTTTCAAGTCACGACGTTTCAACATACTGTTTTCATCACGCAACTTGCGGGCAGTAACAATCTGACCCGGCTGCATATTCTGAGAATCACCGGCATCAACGACCACTTTCTTACCCCAGATACGATCGTTTTCTTCCATAAACTCAAGTTTATCCACAACCTGCTGTTCAAGGAAACGCGTATCTCCCGGCTCGTCAATTTCCACCTTACGCATCATCTGACGAACGATTATTTCGAAATGCTTATCATTGATCTTCACACCTTGCAGACGGTATACATCCTGAACTTCGTTCACAATATATTCCTGCACTGCCGTAGGACCTTTAATTGCCAAAATGTCTGCCGGAGTAATAGCACCATCCGATAGCGGAGTACCAGCACGCACATAGTCGTTCTCCTGTACCAGAATTTGCTTAGATAGGGCCACGAGATACTTCTTAACCTCACCGGTCTTAGATGTAACGATGATCTCACGGTTACCACGTTTAATCTTACCCATCGTAACCTCACCATCGATTTCTGATACAACGGCAGGATTCGACGGATTACGCGCTTCGAAAAGCTCCGTAACACGGGGAAGACCACCGGTAATATCACCGGCCTTACCTACAGCACGCGGTATCTTGACAATAACCTCACCAGCTTTCACTTTCTGTCCGTTTTCAACAATAACGTGTCCACCCACAGGTAAGTTATAAGTACGGATCAAATCGCCATCTTCAGTAAGAATATGAACCGAAGGCACTTTTGTCTTATCCTTAGACTCAATGATGATGATTTCACGAAGTCCGGTCGCTTCATCCGATTCAACCTTATAAGTGACATTCTCAACAACACTCTCAAATTCAATCTTACCGGTAGCTTCCGTGATAATAACGGCATTGAACGGGTCCCACTTAGCAATCAGCTTACCCTTTTCAACCACATCGCCATCCGATACATACAATGTCGAACCGTAAGGAACGTTATGAGTAGACAGAACAATATTAGTGTTTACATCCACAAAACGTACTTCAGCCAAACGACCTACCACCACTTTCGCAGATTCGCCCATCTCATCAACAATGTCAACCGTGCGGAGCTCATCGAATTCCAGACGAGCGGCATTTTTAGCTACAATGCTCGCATTAGCTGCAATATTGGCGGCTGTACCACCGGCATGGAACGTACGCAATGTCAACTGTGTACCCGGCTCACCAATTGACTGGGCAGCGATTACACCGACAGCTTCACCTTTCTGAACCATGCGGCTCGTTGCAAGGTTACGTCCATAACATTTAGCACATACACCTTTCTTAGATTCACAAGTCAACACTGAACGGATTTCAACACTTTCGATCGGAGATTCCTGAATCTTCTTAGCGATATCTTCTGTAATCTCATCTCCACCGGCAACCAATAATTCGCCTGTAGTAGGATGAATTATATCATGTACAGATACACGTCCGAGTATACGCTCATACAGAGTAGCAATAACTTCATCGTTATTCTTCAAGTCCGTACAAACCAATCCACGAAGAGTTCCACAGTCTTCTTCATTAATAATAACATCGTGTGAAACATCTACCAGACGACGAGTCAAATAACCGGCATCAGCAGTCTTCAACGCCGTATCAGCCAAACCTTTACGAGCACCGTGGGTAGAGATAAAATACTCCAACACCGAAAGTCCCTCTTTAAAGTTCGACAAAATCGGGTTTTCAATAATCTGACCACCCTCTGCACCGGCTTTCTGCGGTTTAGCCATCAAACCACGCATACCAGACAACTGACGAATCTGCTCCTTAGAACCACGGGCACCCGAATCAAGCATCATGTATACAGAGTTAAAGCCCTGATCGTCAGAAGAAATAGTCTTCATCAGAATATTAGACAACTCCGAGTTGACATGTGTCCAAATATCAATAACCTGATTGTAACGTTCGTTGTTGGTAATGAAACCCATATTATAGTTATTGATCACCTGCTCTACTTCGTCATACCCCTTTTGAACCAGTGTCTCTTTCTCTTTCGGGATAATAATATCACCCAAGTTGAATGACAGACCGCCCTTGAAGGCCATCTGATAACCGAGGTTCTTGATTCCGTCAAGGAAATCGGCAGCCTTCGCCACACCACACACCTTAATTACATCACTAATAATATCACGAAGCGATTTCTTAGAGATAATCGTATTGATATAGCCAGCTTCAGGCGGAACAATCTCGTTCACAATAACACGTCCGACAGAAGTCTCACGCATTACATCCACAATATTACCATTCTCGTCAACATCCTTCACGATTACTTTTACCGGAGCATGGATATCCACCTTACCCTCGTTATACGCAATCAATGCCTCTTCCGGTCCGTAGAAAGTCAAACCTTCACCTTTAGCACCGGTACGCAACTTGGTAATATAATACAAACCAAGAACCATATCCTGTGCAGGCACAGTGATAGGAGCACCATTGGCCGGATTCAGAATATTATGTGATTGAAGCATCAACATTTGTGCTTCAAGAATAGCTTCATTACTTAAAGGCAAGTGAACCGCCATCTGGTCACCGTCGAAGTCGGCATTAAATGCCGTACAAGCAAGCGGATGCAACTGGATAGCTTTACCTTCAATCATCTTCGGCTGGAACGCCTGAATACCCAGACGGTGAAGCGTCGGTGCACGGTTCAGCAATACCGGATGTCCTTTCATTACATGCTCAAGAATATCCCAGATCACCGGTTCCTTGCGGTCAACAATCTTCTTCGCGGATTTTACGGTCTTCACAATACCGCGTTCAATCAATTTACGTATGATAAACGGTTTGTAAAGTTCTGCAGCCATCAACTTAGGAATACCGCATTCCCCCATTTTCAACTCGGGACCTACAACGATTACCGAACGAGCAGAGTAGTCAACACGCTTACCGAGCAGATTCTGACGGAAACGTCCTTGCTTACCTTTCAAACTGTCTGACAATGATTTCAACGGACGGTTAGCATCTGTCTTAACAGCACTTGATTTACGTGAGTTGTCGAACAGTGAATCCACCGATTCCTGAAGCATACGTTTTTCATTACGCAAAATTACTTCGGGAGCCTTGATCTCGATCAGACGTTTCAAACGGTTATTACGAATAATGACACGACGATACAAGTCATTCAAATCAGAAGTAGCAAAACGACCACCATCCAACGGAACCAACGGACGAAGTTCAGGCGGAATAACCGGTACGATACGTACGATCATCCATTCCGGTTTGTTGCGTCCACGTGATGCACGGAATGATTCTACAACCTGCAGACGTTTCAACGCCTCGTTCTTACGCTGCTGTGAAGCATCGTTTCCGGCACGATGGCGCAATTCATACGACAACGCGTCCAGATCCAGACGGGCCAACAAGTCATAGATAGCCTCTGCACCCATCTTGGCGATGAATTTATTCGGGTCTGTGTCTTCCAGATACTGATTTTCTTTCGGAAGTGTATCCAGAATATCCAGATATTCCTCCTCTGAAAGCAAATCATATTCAGCTATGCCATCTTCCGCCTTTATACCCGGCTGAATAACAACATAACGCTCATAATAAATAATGGAATCGAGTTTCTTGGTAGGCAATCCCAGCAAGTAACCTATCTTATTAGGAAGCGAACGGAAATACCAGATGTGAGCCACCGGCACAACCAACTGGATATGTCCCATCCGTTCACGACGCACTTTCTTTTCTGTAACTTCCACACCGCAACGGTCACACACAATCCCTTTATAACGGATACGTTTGTACTTACCACAATGGCATTCGTAATCTTTGATAGGACCAAAGATACGCTCACAGAACAAGCCATCACGTTCCGGTTTGTACGTACGGTAGTTAATGGTTTCAGGCTTTAATACTTCACCACTCGAATTCTCAAGGATTTCCTCCGGAGAAGCCAAACCGATAGAGATTTTCGAGAAATTGCTCTTCGTCTTATTTTCTTTTCTAAAAGCCATACTATAATATAGTTGAAAATTAAAAGTTGAAAGTTGAAAGTTGAAGATTGATAATTGAAAGCAGAATCACTCCAGCATCAATTATCAACTTTCAACTAAATAATTATTCCAGGTTGATGCTTAATCCTAAACCTCTCAACTCGTGCAACAACACGTTCAGAGATTCCGGAATACCGGGTTGCGGCATAGGTTCGCCCTTCACAATCGCTTCATAGGCTTTGGAACGTCCTACAACATCATCTGACTTAATCGTCAAAATTTCCTGAAGAATATGCGCTGCACCGAAACCTTCGAGTGCCCAAACCTCCATTTCTCCGAAACGCTGACCACCAAACTGAGCTTTACCACCCAAAGGTTGCTGAGTAATGAGCGAGTACGGACCGATAGAACGAGCATGCATCTTATCTTCAACCATGTGACCGAGTTTCAACATATAAGTCACACCAACAGTTGCCGGCTGGTCGAATTGTTCACCGGTACCACCATCACAAAGATAAGTCTTACAGTAACGAGGCAAACCGGCCTTGTCTGTCCACTCATCGAGATCTTCCATGGTAGCACCATCAAAGATAGGAGTTGCAAACTTCACACCCAGCGTTTTTCCGGCACGTCCGAGAACAGCTTCAAATATCTGTCCGATATTCATACGTGAAGGTACACCCAACGGATTCAAAACAATATCAACCGGAGTTCCATCTTCAAGGAACGGCATGTCCTCCTGGCGTACAACACGTGAAACAATACCCTTGTTACCGTGACGACCCGCCATCTTATCACCTACACCGATCTTACGTTTCTTAGCAATATATACTTTAGCCATCTGGATAATACCGGCAGGAAGCTCATCACCGATCGTGATAGCAAACTTCTTACGTTTCAGTTCGGCATCCAGTTCTTTATACTTCTTAATATAATTCATCACCAAGTCACGAATCATACTATTAGTGTGTTCGTCACTTGTCCAATTACTCAGCTGGATAGATGTAAAATCAAGTGAGTCAAAATCGGAAGCACTAAACTTAGAACCTTTGGCAATAACTTCAGCACCCAAATAGTCTTTGACCCCCTGAGAAACTTTACCTTCAGTCAGCGTCATCAACTTCTTCACCAAGATACGTTTCAGATCAGATACTTTACCTTCGAATTCGTCATCGATTTTAGGAAGTAAAGCCTTATCTGCCAACTTGGAACTACGGTTCTTGATTACGCGAGAAAAGAGTTTTTTATCGATCACCACACCTTTCAATGAAGGAGAAGCTTTCAAAGAAGCATCTTTCACGTCACCGGCTTTATCACCGAAAATAGCACGAAGCAATTTTTCTTCCGGTGAAGGATCTGATTCTCCCTTCGGAGTAATCTTTCCGATCATGATATCACCCGGCTGAATACGTGCACCAATACGCACAATACCGTTTTCGTCAAGATCTTTAGTTGCTTCTTCACTCACATTAGGAATATCAGAAGTCAATTCCTCCATACCACGTTTTGTCTCACGAACTTCCAACGAGTATTCCTCTACATGGACAGAAGTCAGCAAATCTTCACGAACCACACGTTCGTTCAATACGATGGCATCCTCATAGTTATAACCTTTCCACGGCATATAAGCAACAAGCAAATTCTTACCCAATGCCAATTCACCGTTCTCAGTAGAATAACCCTCCGTCAATATCTGGCCTTTTGTTACCCTGTCACCTCTGTTGCAGATCGGACGAAGGTCAATAGTCATATTCTGGTTAGTCTTGCGGAATTTAGGAATTCTATATTCTTTCAGAGCCGATTCAAAACTTACAAACTCTTCATCTTCCGTACGATCATACAAAATACGGATAGTGGTTGCATCTACGTAATCAATCACACCGTCACCTTCCGCCGTAATCTGCGTACGTGAATCCCTAACCAGCTGACGCTCGATACCGGTTCCTACAATAGGAGCTTCACTTCTCAACAAAGGAACTGCCTGACGCATCATGTTCGATCCCATCAACGCACGGTTAGCATCGTCATGTTCAAGGAACGGAATCAAAGAAGCAGCAATCGAAGCAATCTGCTGAGGAGATACGTCCATCAGTTCAACTTCTGCCGGCTCTACTACCGGGAAGTCGGCATCCTGACGGGATTTTACTTTATTACGGACAAATGTTCCATCATCGTTCAACGGAGCATTTCCCTGGGCAATAATCTTACCTTCTTCTTCTTCGGCAGTCAAATAAATCAAGCCGTTATCCGAAAGATCCACTTTGGCATCCGCAACCTTACGATAAGGAGTCTCGATGAATCCGAGGTCATTGATTTTAGCAAACACACACAATGATGAAATCAAACCGATATTCGGACCTTCCGGCGTTTCAATCGGGCAAAGACGACCATAATGCGTGTAATGAACGTCACGAACCTCAAATCCGGCACGTTCACGAGAAAGACCACCAGGACCTAAAGCCGACATACGGCGTTTGTGAGTAATTTCCGCCAACGGGTTTGTCTGGTCCATAAATTGCGATAATGCATTCGTTCCAAAGAAAGAATTGATCACAGAAGAAATCGTCTTCGCATTGATCAAGTCAATCGGGGTAAACACCTCATTATCACGAACATTCATACGTTCACGGATAGTGCGTGACATACGTGCCAAACCAACAGCAAATTGGTTAGACAACTGTTCGCCTACCGTACGCACACGACGATTGCTCAAGTGGTCAATATCATCCACATCCGCCTTTGAATTAATCAATTCAATCAGATATTTGATGATTTCAATAATATCTTCTTTGGTGAGGACACGTACGTCCATATCCGTCGTCAAGTTCAACTTTTTATTGATTCTGTAACGACCTACATCACCAAGGTCATATCTCTTCTCTGAGAAGAACAGGTTATTAATAACCTCACGTGCACTTGCATCATCAGCAGGATCTGCATTACGCAACTGACGATAAATATAAAGCACTGCCTCCTTTTCCGAGTTACTCGGGTCCTTCTGCAGAGTATTATATATAATAGAATAATCAGATTGATTCGGCTCATCCTTATGAATCAAGATATTCTGGACACCCGAATCGATAATCTCATTGATATGTTCTTCCTCAATGACAGTCTCACGGTCGATAACTACCTCATTACGCTCGATAGAAACAACCTCACCGGTATCTTCATCAACGAAATCTTCAATCCAAGTTTTCAATACACGTGCAGCCAACTTGCGGCCTACTACCTTCTTAAGATTTGTCTTATTCACCTTAACATCTTCTGCCAAGTTAAAAATCTCAAGAATATCTTTATCATTTTCGAAGCCTATCGCTCTCAACAGCGTTGTTACAGGCAATTTTTTCTTTCGATCGATGTATGCGTACATCACATTATTGATGTCGGTAGCAAACTCAATCCATGAACCCTTGAACGGAATAATACGTGCCGAGTAAAGCTTCGTACCATTAGCATGAACACTCTGACCGAAAAATACACCTGGAGAACGATGAAGCTGAGACACAACTACACGCTCGGCACCATTAATGACAAAAGTAGCTTTATCTGTCATGTAAGGAATCGGACCGAGGAACACATCCTGAATCACCGTATCGAAATCCTCATGATCAGGGTCGGTACAGTAGAGCTTGAGTTTCGCTTTCAAAGGGACACTATAAGTAAGCCCACGCTCTATACAATCATCAATGGTATAACGCGGCGGATCAATATAATAGTCCAAAAACTCAAGAACAAAATTATTTCTTGTATCGGCAATGGGGAAGTTTTCAGCAAATACTTTATACAATCCCTCGTTCTTACGCTTCTCGGGCGGGGTGTCTAGTTGTAGAAAGTCTTGGAATGACTTCAATTGTACTTCCAGAAAATCCGGATATTCAAGCGGATTCTTAGTCGAAGCAAAATTAACTCTTTGATTTACAGTATTTGAAGACATCTGTCAATGAATTTGAAGAACTTAATTTTAAATATATACACAAAAAGGTTAAGAATCCTCTTGCGAAGGATTCTTAACCGAATTACCTGATTACCAGGCTAATGTTATTTAAGTTCAACTTCAGCTCCAGCTTCTTCCAATGTTTTCTTCAATGATTCTGCTTCGTCTTTAGCCAAACCTTCTTTTACTACGCTAGGAGCACCGTCTACCATGTCTTTAGCTTCCTTCAAGCCAAGACCACAAGCTTCTTTAACAGCTTTAACAACCTGAAGTTTAGCTGCACCAGCGCTTTTCAATACTACGTCGAAAGAAGTTTTTTCTTCTGCGGCAGCAGCACCAGCTGCAGGACCAGCAGCAACAGCTACAGCTGCAGCAGCAGGTTCAATACCGTATTCTTCTTTAAGGATAGTTGCAAGTTCATTAACTTCTTTTACTGTCAAGTTAACTAATTGTTCTGCAAAAGCTTTCAAATCTGCCATTTTTTGTATGATTTTAATTGTTTAATTACTTAATTGTATAATATTTTGGGTCATTCTTCCTTCACAGTCAGTGACCCTTTTTCGAAACTTACGCTTCGGTACGTTCACCAAGAGTCTTGAGAACTCCGTGAAGGGTGTTACCACCTGATTGAAGAGCAGAAATAACATTCTTGGCCGGTGACTGCAACAGGGCAATAACGTCAGCAATAACTTCATTTTTACTCTTAATAGCTACGAGAGCATCCAACTGGTCAGCACCAACATAGAAGCTTTCTTCTGCATAAGCAGCTTTCAGGCCGGGAATTCCGTCTTTAGCCTTATCTTTGATCAATTTAGCAGGTGCATTAGCAACATTACTAAACATGATAGCAGTAGTGCCAACCAAAGAATTATAAAGAGGAGAGAAGTCTTCTTCCAAAGATTCAAGTGCCTTATGAAGCAATGTATTCTTAACCAACATCAATTTGATGCCAGCCTTGAAACAAGCTCTTCTCAATTCACTTGTAGCAGCAGCATTCATAGCTGTTACATCTACCAAATAGAAGTGACCGTATTCCTTTACCGTATCAGCAATATGCGCAATAATCGTATTTTTATCTTCCTTTCTCATTATTCCTCCGTTTTATTAGATTTCCTCTACCGTTTTCGGGTCGATTTTGATACCCGCACTCATCGTGCTAGAAAGATAAATACTCTTAATATATGTACCCTTGGCTGCAGTCGGTTTCAACTTATTCAATGTAGCAATAAATTCTTTTGCGTTATCGCGAATCTTTTCTGCATCAAATGAAACCTTACCGATTGAGGTATGAACAATACCACTCTTATCAACTTTAAAGTCAATCTTACCTTGTTTTACTTCTTTCACAGCTTTAGCAACATCCATAGTCACAGTACCACTCTTCGGGTTAGGCATCAATCCACGAGGACCGAGCACACGACCGAGTGCACCAATTTTACCCATGATAGACGGCATAGTGATGATCACATCAATATCAGTCCATCCACCTTTGATCTTTTCGATATATTCGTCCAGACCAACATAATCAGCACCAGCTTCTTTTGCAGCAGCTTCAGCATCCGGTGTACATAATACCAACACACGAACCTCCTTACCAGTTCCATGAGGAAGTGAAACAACACCTCTCACCATCTGATTGGCCTTACGTGGGTCAACACCTAAACGTACATCAATATCTAATGAAGCATCAAACTTAGTAAAAGTGATTTCCTTTACCAAAGACGCAGCTTCTTTCAGTGAGTATGCTTTCCCTGCTTCAATTTTTCCTGCAGCTAACTTTTGATTTTTTGTCAGTTTACCCATTACAATTGAAGTTTATTAATTATTAACCGGGAACTCCCCTTTTACAGCGATACCCATACTTCTAGCTGTACCTGCAACCATTCTCATAGCAGCTTCCACAGTAAAACAGTTCAAGTCAACCATTTTGTCCTGAGCAATCGTACGAACTTGTTCCCAAGTAATCTCGGCAACTTTCTTACGGTTAGGCTCAGCAGAACCACTCTTTACCTTAGTCAACTCAAGTAATTGAATTGCAACGGGAGGAGTCTTGATTACAAAATCGAAAGACTTATCTGCGTAGTAAGTAATGATAACAGGTAAAATCTTACCTGCCTTGTCTTGGGTTCTGGCATTGAATTGCTTGCAAAATTCCATGATATTGATTCCCTTAGAACCCAATGCAGGTCCAACGGGAGGTGATGGATTTGCAGCGCCTCCTTTAATCTGTAATTTGATTAGTCCAGCAACTTCTTTAGCCATTTTTTAATTGATTTATATATAAACATTAATAAAGAATACTACAGCGTAACACCTGTACTATTCCTTTTCCACTTGCATAAAGCCTAATTCAAGCGGTGTTTTGCGCCCGAATATCTTTACCATGACCTTCAGTTTCTTTTTTTCACTATTCACCTCTTCAATGATACCACTGAATCCGCTGAAAGGGCCAAAAGTAACCTTTACAGTTTCACCCACAACATACGGGATATTCAATTCTTCTCCCGTCTCTTGCAGTTCATCCACTGTACCAAGTATACGATTCACTTCTGATTGTCTAAGGGGTACCGGCTTTTCAGAGCCGCCCAAAAAACCTATCACATTAGGAGTATTTCTCAAGTGATGAGATACCTCACCTACCAGAGCGGCCTCCACCAAAACGTAACCAGGAAGATAACTTCTCTCTTTCACAATTTTTTTACCATTGCGAACCTGATATACCTTTTCGGTAGGAATCAATACCTGAGACACATATTCACCAAGATCGCTGTTTTTAATATCAGCTTCAAGATACTCTTTAACCTTAGCTTCTTTTCCACTAATAGCACGTAAAACGTACCATTTTTTTTCTATCTCAGACATCGCCATTCTTTAATGTGGATAAATTAATTTTTCCATAAAATTTTGGAAACAAAGATCCATCAGGAATACCAATACTGCAATTATCAGGGAAGCATATAAAACAGCAACTGCATTACTGGATAATTCTGAATACGTAGGCCACGATACTTTATGAACAAGTTCGTCGTAAGATTCTTTAATATAAGCTACTACTTTTTTCATCTTATAAAAATTAGCACGGGAGGAGAGGCTCGAACTCCCGACACCCGGTTTTGGAGACCGGTGCTCTACCAACTGAGCTACTCCCGTTTGTACATAATCAGTTCCCGATATACACCGGGAACTGATTAAATTATTTAATATTAGTCAAGAATTTCAGTAATCTGACCAGCACCTACCGTACGTCCACCTTCGCGGATAGCGAAACGAAGACCCGGATTCAATGCTACCGGATAGATCAATTCTACAGTAATAGTTACGTTATCACCCGGCATTACCATTTCAGTTCCTTCCGGAAGAGTAATTTCACCTGTACAGTCCATAGTACGCAAATAGAACTGAGGACGGTATTTGTTGTGGAACGGAGTATGACGACCACCTTCTTCTTTCTTCAGGATATAAACCTCAGCTTTGAATTTAGAGTGAGGTTTGATCTGACCCGGTTTACAAAGAACCATACCACGTTTGATTTCGTTCTTGTCAATACCGCGAAGCAACAGACCAACGTTATCACCAGCTTCACCCTGATCCAATAATTTGCGGAACATTTCAACACCAGTTACAACTGATTTCTTATCTTCACCCAGACCAAGGATTTCAACTTCGTCACCTACATGAATAACACCTGTTTCGATACGACCTGTTGCTACAGTACCACGGCCTGTAATAGAGAACACATCTTCAACCGGCATCAAGAAAGGTTTATCAACATCACGCGGAGGCAGTGGAATCCAAGTATCAACAGCATCCATCAACTCCATAACCTTATTTTCCCATTTTTCTACACCGTTCAATGCACCCAGAGCAGAACCACGGATGATAGGAGTATTGTCACCATCGAAATCATAGAATGAAAGAAGTTCTCTCATTTCCATTTCAACAAGTTCCAACATTTCTTCATCATCAACCATATCGCATTTGTTCATGAATACAACCAGACGAGGAACGTTTACCTGACGAGCCAACAGAATGTGCTCACGAGTTTGAGGCATCGGACCATCAGTAGCAGCAACCACAATGATAGCACCGTCCATCTGAGCAGCACCAGTTACCATGTTCTTAACGTAGTCGGCGTGACCCGGACAGTCTACGTGTGCATAGTGACGGTTAGCAGTCTGATACTCTACGTGTGAAGTATTAATTGTAATACCTCTTTCTTTTTCTTCAGGAGCATTATCGATTGAATCGAAAGAACGCAATTCTGAAAGACCTTTTTTTGCCAACACAGTAGTGATAGCAGCAGTCAAAGTTGTCTTACCGTGGTCTACGTGACCGATTGTACCAATGTTTACGTGCGGTTTGTCACGATTAAATTTCTCTTTAGCCATAGCTTTACTTGTTATTTATTTGATTAATAATCAGCATTTACATCTTACTGAGCTGTTACCGGGATTTGAACCCGGGACCTCTTCCTTACCAAGGAAGTGCTCTACCACTGAGCTATAACAGCAAGAAAAAAAGAGAGCGGAAGACGGGGCTCAAACCCGCGACCCTCAGCTTGGAAGGCTAATGCTCTATCAACTGAGCTACTTCCGCATTTGCTAAAGTTTACACTCTATTTTCTTGTTGGTGGGCAAAGATGGATTCGAACCACCGAAGGCGTAAGCCAGCAGATTTACAGTCTGCCCCATTTGGCCACTCTGGTATTTGCCCCTCTTTTAGTTGAAAATTAAAAGTTGAAAACCAAACAATCAACCCCCTAAACATCAGTATCAACTTTTTTTTCGATAAGTCTTCAGTTTTCCAGCTAAATCATAAAAGCCATCTAAAACTTCCAATTTTCAACTCTCAACTTTTAACTTTTTCGAGCCTCTTGTCGGATTCGAACCAACGACCCCGAGATTACAAATCACGTGCTCTGGCCAACTGAGCTAAAGAGGCGATTACTCAAAAAATGCAACCGTCACGTTCTAACGCGAGCGAAACGGCTGCAAATTTAGTTATTTATTTCTTTTCCGCAAAACATTTGCGAACTTTTTATTTACTACGTTGTTTTTCCTTGTATTTCACCAGTTGTTTTTCAAGCGCTTCTATGCAAACATCTACAGATTCCTCAAACGTATTACAGATTTTACTTGCATAAAACTCCCCATTCGGAACAAGCACTTTCACCCCTGCTTCCTTATTTTCAGCAGTCTCCGGCTTAGTTACCTTTAATGACACCTCTACTTTCTTTATATCTTCGTAATATTTCTCCAACTTAGACACTTTCTTCTGAATGAAAGCCTGCAATTGCTCTGTTGCATCAAAGTGAATCGATTGAATTCTAATTTCCATACTTACCTCCTTTTTTAAGCTCGTGGATGAGCCTGTTTATACACTTTTTTAAGTTCTTCAAACGTAGTGTGCGTATAAATCTCAGTAGTCGCCAAACTACTATGACCCAGAAGTTCTTTTACAGCCCCCAATTCCGCCTCATTATTCAGCATCGTTGTAGCAAAAGTATGCCTCAACACATGAGGACTTCGCTTCTTAAGCGTCACTACCTTCGAAAGGTTCCGTTTCACTAAATTATAGACCAGATTTTTATAAAGTCGCTCACCATTCTTTCTAACAAAAAAAGCGCCTCCGCTCTCTAAAACCTGCTCATTTCTTACATTGACATATTCCAACATGCCCTCTTTCAGTTCATCACCAAAAGGAATCAACCGCTGTTTGTTTCTTTTTCCCGTCACTTTCAAAAGAGAAGCAGAGAAATCAACATCTTTATCATCCAATCCAATTAATTCAGAAAGCCTTATACCGGTGGCATAAAACATTTCTATAATCAGATGATCCCGGCAACCCTCAAACCCTTCACCAAAATCCGTATCATCCAACAATCTATTCATTTCATTCTCTTTCAAAAAAGAAGGAAGTGGCTTTTTATTCTTCGGTCCTGTTATTTTTCGTAACGGATCCACAAGAACCACTTTTTTTTTCAAAAGGAATTTATAAAACGACCGGAGCGAACTCAGCTTACGATTCACAGAAGTCGAAGCATACCCCTTATCCATCAACGAAACAATCCATTCACGAATAAGTTCAGGCGTCACTTCTGCCGGATTGAAGTCTCCAATCTCTTCTTGTGCAAATTCCCGTAATTGAGAAATATCCTCTCCGTAAGCTAAAACTGTTTTTTCAGAATAGTTCCGCTCATACCGAAGATAATCAAGAAAAGAATCTGTCAACATAACATCGCTACGTCTATAATTTTGCAACGAATGTATGAAAAGAATTCAATAATTCAAAGGAAATTACGAATTATTAATCTTCTACTTGCTGAAGTTTCTGAACATAAACTGCACGTTCTTTCTTAAGTCTTTTAGTTACAGACGGTTTATCAAACTGCTGTCTGCTTCTAAGTTCTTTTACGATACCAGTCTTTTCAAATTTTCTCTTAAACTTCTTCAGCGCTTTTTCAATGTTTTCGCCTTCTTTTACAGGTACTACAATCATTTTGTTACTATTAAATATGTTATGGTTTAAAATTTCCGCAGTCAAATTGCGCCGCAAAATTACACATACTTTCTTTATTCACAAAACTTTCAGCAATTATTTCTCAAAATCAGTGTATAAGAACACTCTCACAAGCTATTTTCGCAGAAAAGTAGTATCTTTGAAAAAACTTATAATACCTTTTATACATATGCAACAAACGGTTAAAGAACGAATACGTGCACTACGGATGATGCTTAAATCCGAAGCAATTAGTGCTTTCATCATCCCCAGTACCGACCCTCATTTAAGTGAATACGTAGCCTCCTACTGGAAAACCCGAGAATGGATTTCCGGATTTACAGGTTCTGCCGGAACCATTGTCATACTAAAAGATAAAGCCGGTTTGTGGACAGATTCCCGTTATTTTTTGCAAGCAGCCCAGCAACTGGAAGGAACAGACATCACTTTATACAAAGAGATGTTGCCGGAGACGCCGACAATCATCGAATTTATATGCCAAAATCTGCTCCCTGGGGAAACTGTAGGTATCGACGGCAAGATGTTTTCTGCCAACCAAGTAGAACAAATGAAACAAAAACTGGAAACGGCCAATGTCCATCTGAAAGATTATGGAGATTTACCAGGAAAAATATGGAATAACCGGCCGGATATGCCCGATGCACCAGCCTTCATATACGATCTCAAATATGCAGGAAAAAGTTGTGAAGAAAAAATAGCTTCCATACGTACAGAAATACAAAAGCAAGGAACCGACGGACTTTTTATTTCCGCCTTGGACGAAATAGCTTGGACTCTTAATCTGCGAGGAAGCGACGTACATTGCAATCCAGTTATAATCAGCTATTTGCTGATCACTCAAAATAATATAACTTTCTTTGTCTCTCCGCAAAAGATCACTGAAGAGATAAAAAACTATTTAGAAGAGCAACAAGTAAGTATACAACCTTACAGTGAAACAGAGGATTATTTAAGAAAACTAAATATCAAAAGCATATCACTCAATCCGAATCAAACAAACTATGCAATCTATTCTGCAATAAATCCCGCCTGCAGAATTAATCATTGTAATTCTCCCATAACTTTATTGAAAGCAATCCGCAATGAACAAGAAATAGCCGGCATCCATGCAGCTATGCGACGAGACGGCATAGCCTTGGTACGATTTCTTAAGTGGCTGGAAGAAGCAGTCGTTTCAGAGAAAGAAACCGAACTCAACATAGACCAAAAACTACATGAATATCGGGCTGCTCAAACGCTATATATGGGAGAAAGCTTCGATACAATTGCCGGATACAGGGAACATGCCGCTATTGTACACTACTCCGCAACACCAGATACCAACGCTATTTTATATCCGAAAGGTTTTCTACTCATAGACTCGGGAGCACAATATTTAGACGGTACCACAGATATTACACGTACCATTGCTTTAGGAGAACTAACAGAGGAAGAGAAAACAGACTATACCTTAATACTAAAAGGTCACATAGCCTTAGCCATGGCTAAGTTTCCGGCAGGAACCCGCGGGAGCCAGCTCGATGTATTGGCAAGAATGCCGATATGGCAATATAAAATGAACTTTCTACATGGCACCGGTCACGGTGTAGGACATTTTTTAAGCGTACACGAAGGGCCTCAGAGTATCCGCATGAACGAAAATCCGGTCGTTCTTCAACCCGGCATGGTAACATCCAATGAACCCGGTGTATACAAAGCCGGGAAACATGGCATTCGGACTGAGAACCTGACTTTGGTACGTCGTGCAGGAGAAGGGATGTTCGGTGATTATCTGGAATTCGAGACAATCACACTCTGTCCTATATGTAAAAAAGGAATTATCAAAAAGATGCTCACAGAAGAAGAAGTGACATGGTTAAACACTTATCATCAAAATGTATATGACCAATTAGCACCGGACTTAAACGAAGAAGAAAAAATGTGGTTGAAAGAAGCCACTGCAGCAATCTAATAAAAATCAAAAGAATATGGCTTTAATAAAATCAGTAAGAGGATTCACTCCCGAAATCGGAGAGAATTGCTTCCTCGCCGACAATGCGGTTATTATCGGTGATGTAAAAACAGGACGTGATTGTAGTATCTGGTTCAGTACCGTATTACGTGGAGATGTTAACTCAATCCGTATCGGTAATGGGGTCAATATACAGGATGGCAGCGTACTCCATACACTATATGAGAAATCCACCATCGAGATAGGGGACCATGTATCCGTCGGACATAATGTTACCATTCACGGAGCCTGTATAAAAGATTATGCGCTAATAGGCATGGGCTCCACTCTACTCGATCACGCAGTCATCGGAGAAGGTGCCATCGTAGCAGCAGGTTCGTTAGTTTTAAGCAATACCGTTATCGAACCGGGAAGTATTTGGGGAGGTGTGCCGGCCAAATTCATTAAAAAAGTAGATCCGGAACAAGCCAAAGAGCTAAACCAAAAAATAGCCCATAATTATCTAATGTATTCTTCCTGGTATAAAGAAGAAAAATAAGCCCCCAAAGTGCCTAAATGCTTATAAAAGAAATCACCCACGCCGCAAACAAATTTGCAGCGTGGGTAATTTCGTTGAAAGAGAATTTTAGACATCTCTTTTTATAAACAGTTCTTAAAAGTTTATCATATGCAATATTCTCTCTGTTGCCCCGGCATTACTGGTGACATAATATCCGGCATTAGCTCCGGTTTCGCTCAAGAAAGCTTTATCAGAGAATAACCTGTCGAGCAATGCTTCCAACTCTTCATAGTTTTTAATTGAATATGCACCCTTTGCTTCAAGAAGTTGAACAGCCTCCATAAATTTCTGGTATTTAGGTCCGAATATTACCGGAATACCATAAACGGCAGCCTCCAATGTATTGTGAATACCAACTCCAAAACCACCGCCAATGTAAGCAATTTCACCGTAACGATAAATAGACGACAACAAACCATAACAATCGATTATGAGACAATCGGCTTTCAACACATTTTTTTCGTCAGCGCGTGTATATCGCACATAAGGTCTCTTCAATTTTCCTATAATCTCTACCAAATGATTTTCATCGATCACATGCGGAGCAATAATAAGTTTCATTTCCGGATGGGTATTGAAATACTCCAAAAATAAATCTTCATCCGGCCCCCATGAGCTTCCAGCAACAAACGTTGGTGAATGAGCCTTAAATTTCTCCACCAAAGGCAAATATTTGGCTTCTTCCCTAATCTGCAACACCCGATCGAAACGAGTATCACCAACCACCGTCACACGTGTAATTCCGATTTTTGACAGATACCGTTTAGAAGTCTCGTTCTGTACAAACAGATGATCAAAGTCTTTCAAAACATCACGATATGCGCCTCCATACCATTTAAAAAATATCTGCTCCCGGCGAAATATAGAAGAAACGCTATACACAGGAATACGGCGTCTATGCATTTCATCCAGATAATTTTTCCAGAATTCATACTTGATAAAGAAAGCCATACAAGGATTGATGATATCCAAGAACTTCTTCACATTGCGCGGCTTATCAAACGGCAGATAACAGACAATATCCGCCCCCCGGTAATTTTTGCGCACTTCATATCCCGATGGAGAAAAGAATGTCAACAATATCTTATAATCCGGATATTTCTCCCTTATCTTCTCAATCAACGGTCTGCCCTGCTCAAATTCACCTAAAGAAGCAGCATGAAACCATATATAGCGAACATCTTTCTCCACCTGTTGACGAAGAAGTTCGTATACCACCCAATGCCCTTTCATCATCTTCCGGGGCTTCCGGCTAAAGGGGGCGGCCAAATGTATCACAATGTCATAAAGGACTATTGCCAGATTGTAGAGCATATCGTTTTTATTACTTCAAAATCTCTACGGCACGCTTTATACGAGCCAATGTTTCTTCTTTACCCAACACCCATGAAATATCAAACATGTGCGGCCCTTTCCCTTCTCCTACCAATGTCAAACGAAATGCATTCATGATATTACCTGTATGGTAACCTTTTTCTGCAATCCAATCCATCACTATCTTCTCTTGACCTTCAATACTGAAATCTTCGATACCTGCCAATACCTCCGCCAATTCAGTCATACACTTGGCAGAATCCTCTTTCCAGCGTTTCTTCACCGTCTTCTCATCATATTCTACAGGAGCAACAAAGAAAAAGCTGCAAACATCCCACAATTCGCGAACAAAGCTGACCCGGTCTTTCATCATTCCCATCACAGTCACGATTTTTTCGAAAGGCACCTCTATCCCATGTTCTTTCAAGACAGGCACAAAAAGCTCGGCAATTTCTTCATTCGATTTCTGTTGAATATATTGATGATTGAACCAAATTCCTTTTTTATAGTCGAACTTGGCTCCCGACTTACTACAACGATGCAAATCGAAGAGCCCGATCAATTCATCCATTGACATCACTTCCTGATCATTTCCCGGATTCCATCCCAGCAAAGCAAGGAAATTGATAACAGCTTCAGGAAGATAACCCGATTCACGATAGCCTGACGACACCTCACCCGTTTTAGGATCATGCCACTCCAACGGGAATACCGGGAATCCCAAACGATCACCGTCACGCTTGCTCAACTTACCGTTTCCTTCCGGCTTCAACAGTAAAGGCAGATGTGCAAAAGCAGGCATCGTATCCTCCCAACCAAAAGCCCGGTAGAGCAACACATGCAAAGGTGCCGAAGGCAACCATTCTTCCCCACGAATCACATGGGAAACCTCCATCAAATGGTCATCCACTATATTTGCAAGATGGTAAGTAGGTAATTCATCAGCCGATTTGTAAAGCACCTTATCATCTAAAATAGAAGAATTTATAATCACCTCACCGCGAATCAGATCATCGACATGCACATCTTCATTGGGCTCTATTTTAAAACGAACCACATATTGTTTGCCTTCAGCAATTAACGCATCCACTTCTTCTTTCGAAAGGGTCAGCGAATTACGCATCATACCACGCGTGGAAGCATCATATTGAAAATTTGCAATCTCAGCACGTTTAGCATCCAACTCTTCGGGAGTATCAAAAGCAATATAAGCCTTGCCGTTATCCAATAATACTTTCACATACTTCTTGTATATTTCACGGCGTTCAGACTGGCGATACGGGCCATACTCTCCTCCAAAGCTCACCCCCTCATCAAAATGAATTCCCAGCCATTTAAAAGACTCGAGGATATATTCTTCCGCTCCCGGAACGAAACGGTTCGAATCAGTATCTTCAATACGGAAAATCATATCGCCTCCGTGCTGACGAGCAAAGAGATAATTATACAAAGCTGTACGCACACCACCGATGTGCAATGCCCCTGTCGGGCTCGGAGCAAAGCGAACTCTTACTTTTCTTTCTGCCATAATTTGGGTTAGTATAGGTAAATCGCCGCAAAATTAAACTTTTTTTTCCACACGATTGTTTTTTTTTGTACTTTTCGCAAAAAATTCAAAGGATATGAATCATCTCAAGAAAAAAAAGAGCTTCTCTTACAGAGATTTATTGTACAAAGCACTGATATTTGTGGCTACAGTAACAGTTATTGTATACTTTCTGCCTCGAGACGGTAAATTCAACTATCAGTTTGACATTAACAAGCCTTGGAAATACGGACAGTTGATCGCCACCTTCAATTTTCCGATCTACAAAGACAATGAAGTGGTAAAACGCGAACAAGACAGTCTGCTAAGTACTTTCCAACCTTACTACCAATTAGATAAAAATATAGAAACAAATGCCCTCAACAAGCTGAAAGAAGATTACCATAACCATCTTAAAGGCATCCTTCCCTCAACGGATTATATTCGCTATATCGAACGGACGCTAAAAGATATTTATACTTCCGGCATCCTATCAACAGAAGATGCCCAAAGCCTGAATAAGGACAGTACGGAATACATCAGAAAAATAGACAATAAACTGGCAAAGTCGCAAGCCATATCCGGCACTTATACCGTAAAGAAAGCATATGAACATCTACTGTCTGCCGATACAGCCCATTATAACCGGAATATTCTGCGACAATGTGCTCTCAATGAATACATTTTCCCCAATCTGATTTATGATCAAGAACGTTCCGAAAGTACAAAAAAAGAAATTCTGGACAATTATTCCTGGTCGAATGGAGTGGTAGTCAGCGGACAAAAAATCATAGACCGCGGAGAGATTGTAGACCAAGGAACATACAACATATTGGAATCCCTTCGGAAAGAATCCATCAAACGGAGTGAATCACTCGGCCAAAAGCGTCTGATCTTAGGAGGTCAGATCCTTTTTGTCAGTATCTTCATACTCTGCTTCATGCTCTATTTGGAGTTATTCCGCAAAGACTATTACCAGCGCAAAGGTAGCTTGTCTCTCCTCTTTATTCTCATTGTTTTCTACAATGTAATCACTGCATTAATGGTGACGCATAACATATCCAATGTATATATCTTGCCTTATGCAATGCTTCCCATCATCATACGGGTATTCCTCGATTCCCGTACAGCTTTTCTTACACATGTCATTACCATACTGATCTGTTCGATAACACTGCGGTTCCCGCACGAATTCATCTTAGTTCAGTTGGCCGCCGGCCTGGTTGCCATCTTCAGTTTACGGGAATTATCACAAAGATCACAGCTTTTCCGTACTGCGCTTTTGGTCATATTAACTTATGCCGCCATTTATTTTGCTATCGAACTGATCACAGAAAACGATCTATCGAAGCTGAATGTCCGCATGTATACCTATTTTATCACTAACGGAATCCTATTATTGTTTGCATATCCTCTTCTATTTTTACTGGAAAAGACATTCGGATTCACATCTAATGTAACATTGGTAGAGCTATCGAACATCAACACCGATCTGCTCCGCCAAATGTCCGAAACTGTACCTGGAACTTTCCAACACTCGATGCAAGTAGCCAATCTTGCCGCAGAAGCGGCTATCCGCATAGGTGCCAAAAGCCAACTCGTGCGTACCGGTGCCTTATATCATGACATAGGAAAAATGGAAAACCCTGCGTTTTTTACAGAAAACCAGTCCGGAGGAGTAAACCCACATAAAAACTTGAGCTATGAACAGAGCGCACAGGTAGTAATCAGCCATGTGACAGACGGTCTTAAACTAGCAGAAAAACATAATCTTCCTAAAGCCATAAAAGATTTTATCAGTACCCATCATGGACGTGGAAAAACAAAATTCTTCTATATCTCCTGGAAAAATGAACATCCCGGCGAAGAGCCTGACGATGAGAAATTCACTTACCCGGGTCCCAACCCTTTCTCTAAAGAAACCGCTATACTGATGATGGCAGATGCAGTAGAAGCCGCTTCACGCAGTTTACCCGAATACACGGAAGAGAGCATCAGCAATCTGGTAGAGAAAATCATCGATTCACAGATGGAAGAAGGTTACTTTAAAGAATGTCCTATCACTTTTAAGGATATCGCAACCGTTAAAGCTGTTTTTAAAGAGAAACTAAAAATGATTTATCACACTCGTATCAGTTATCCGGAATTAAAAAATGAAAACAACCCTCCCCGAACAAAAACAAGCTGAGAAGTTACTGCAACGCAACAAAATACAGCTTCACGATATTAAGAGTTTCAGTTTTATGGAACGTTATCATCAAGCACCTCGTAAAGACAGTCGTGTTTCAAAAGATAAATATGGTGCAGGAATACTTACCCTGCATCTAATACAAAGTGCTGACAAGTCGATCTACTTGACCCCATTTCGACATCCGACGTCTGTCATCCGTTATCTGGTGTCAAACGGAATACCATTTGACAATTATAGACCGGGAAAGAGAGCGGCAGAAATGATTGTGCCGGAAAAGAAATATTGCCGATCCTCTCTCTACATGCTCTACTTTGTCTCATTGTTCATTGCATTTGCCGTACTGGGATGTAGAATGATTATTTCCGGCGTATTATGGGGAATTATTCCGGGAAGCTTTTTTCTCGTTTTAAGTGCTTTCCTACTATATGCACTATTAGCCCGTTTCGGTTACATAACTTTAACCAACGACATGATTACCATACACAGTATCGGCCGGAAAGTATCATTCCCATACAGTAACCTGCAAAAGGTGAATTTTGATTATGCGCGCGAACAAACGTTCACTTATACTATGGAAGTATTAGACAATGACTACAATTATCATTTATATTATATAGGAAGAGTTCCCCGTAAAAAACTGGGAGAGATCACAAAATATCTACAGCAAGTCGGTATCGACGCCACCTGCTACATAGAGCAAGACAAACGTTTCTACCGAGACTTGTACAGTAGACATTAATACCTAACAACCAAGCTTCTCCAACAAACCGGAACAGGCATCTTCAAGTATATCGAGAACGTATTCAAACCCCTCAGCCCCTCCATAGTACGGATCGGGAACATGATCGGCCGGAATACGCCTACAGTATTCCGTCATACGGTGTATCTTCTTCTGCTCCTCAACCCCCGGAGCACGCTCTTGTAAATCGTCTATATTACGGTCGTCCATCCCGATAATAAGGTCAAAGTTATAAAAGTCTTCCGTACGTACCGGTCTGGAACGATGCACAAGCTTATAACCACGGCGGGCAGCATGAGCACGCATTCTACTATCGGGCAGTTCTCCTTCATGATAAGCCAAAATACCAGCCGAATCAATTACAAACTCTTTTTCCAGTCCGGCTTCTTTCAATAAGTGAAGCATCACCCCTTCGGCCGTAGAGGAACGACATATATTTCCCAGACAAACAAACAGTATCTTCTTCATATATAAATAATGTGACAATTAATAATGTGCCAATATGCCAATTAAATAATATGCCAATGTGCCGTTCGGCATGATAGCGCAGCCAATTGGCATATTGGCATATTGGCATATTATTAATTGGCACATCATTAAAACGAATTCAAAATTTCATTTGCACGATTTACGGTCACGGCAGCAGGAATCTCCGGAAAATCCTCCAGACGGAAAGTAGACAGCATCTTTTCTATCTTCTTCCAACCGTTCTTATTTCCCTTATCTAAGAACTCCTTACGCAATATGGTTATTTTTTCATGTGCCTGAATACCCTCTATCAATTTTTCAAAACGAATGGAACTACGAGCCCCCGGATACACCAGATAAGTATCACCACCAGCCCATGTCTTGAACCGTGAATCGAGCAAGGGTTCAAGAGGCCAGCTATTGTATGCCCAACGTAAATACCCGTCCAGATGTTTCTGAGCCGAATAGAAACTCATCCATGCCGCCTCTGCCGGATCCGAAAAAGTGAACGTATTCGGATACGCTTCTGCACAAGATGTATAATAGGTCGTCAGTTTATTCTCCGAAGCGCGACGCATACGCACATCCACCGGAAACTCCTGTCCGATACAGATACAATAATCATAAAGAGTCGGTTCTATTTCCGCATGATAGTTCCCGGCCAGAGAAACTTTAAATTCCGGATCAGCCTTTCGAATAACCGCCAAAGTTTTCTGCATAACCTCCATTGGCCGCTCGTCCATTGCTATCGTACAAATACCAAACCAACCCTTTTCACGTAAATGCCGTGAAAAAGAAGATAACATAGCTATCCACATTTCCTCATATTCTTTCTCTCCCGGAGCCGTCTTCACAGACTTCATACTATTGGTGGCCTGATCGAAATACTGAAATGAAAGTTCCCACGGTACCATTGAATAACAGTTTATCTGCCGGTCAATGCCAACACTCATCATGAACTCCACCCAACGGTCGAACACAGTATAGTCAAAGCCCCAAGTACCGTCTGCCTTTTTCATCCAGGTTACCATCGTTTCAAAAAAGTCCTCCGTCTGCCCGTTCCAAGGTTTATGCATAATACTTGCCGTAATTATTTTCTGACCGGCATCTGCCAACATTTTCATCAACGGACGCATGGCATCCAAATGAGCCTGACTCCAGAGCGGAACCTGATAGTAGCGGGCCACAGCAAACGGATTCTGCCAAAGATCCAAATGATAAGTCCATTCTGAAGGTACAGGCAACACGCGGTCAGAAACATGAATTTCCAATTTTAACTTGCCTAACAAACGGTCGCCGTCTTTAACACACACCTCTCCTTTATAAATACCGGGAGCAGCCGACTGCGGTATTTGGCACTTCACCCAAACCGGTTGTGTAGTCATAGCCTCAAGCAATCCGCTTTGCAGCATATGATCTATCGGATCGGCCACTAACAAAGAATCATACAGTGAATGGTCAGGACGATGTCCGCAAGCCCCTTTTCCATCTTTGTTCAACTCATCCGTCATCACATAACGTACAAAACCGATATTCCAGGCATCAGAGGGAAGTAGCCCTCCTTTATTGTTTTTTAAATCAGAAAGCGTACATTTCAAATTCTCCACTTCACTACCGGTCCATACAACGGCTTGAGCATTTACCTTTTCACCCCGCCAAGCATGTAGACGAAGTGTATTTTGCTGTTTCAACTGCGGCACTTTATGTTTTGCATAACGCACATCCGTACTACCCCAAGAGACATGCGGAGTCTTAACCATAGCCCATTCCCGGGGCACGGGCTGCATCGGATCGGGTAATTCCGTATAAGTCAAAACCGGAAAAGGCATCTGCCCCGTAGGTACTCCACACTGAGTGACTCCCTGCTGTGCAGAAAGCACTCCAAAACTCAATAGACAAGAAAATAATGATAAGGTTATTCGCTTCATAGCTTCTATTTTAAGGATAAATATATATTCAAATTACATGGGATCTACATCATAATACACAATCAACGATTTGAAACGCTCATCTTCAATCATTTCCCGTTGTACTTGCAACAACAACTCCCTGGCACGCCCCATCGACGCATTATATTCTATCTTCACGATTATCTTTTTTATAAAAAGGGTCTGTATCCGGCCTACCGGCGGCTTATCCGGTCCTAACACACGCGCCCCGAATACAGTACGCAACTTTCCCGCCATCACATCAGCCATCTGTTCCAACAGGATCTCATTCCGATTTTTCAGATAAACATACACCAGACGATAATAAGGCGGATAGTGAAACATCTGCCTTTCGGCAAGTTGGCCGGCAACCATCTGTTCATAATCGTTCGCCATCACCTGAGCAATGATAGGATGGTCGATACTTTTGGTCTGTAAAATGACACGCCCCTGTTTGTTTTTCCTTCCGGCACGCCCGGCAACCTGTGCCATCAACTGAAAAGCCCGTTCATATGAACGAAAATCAGGATAATTCAGCATCGTATCCGCATTAAGAATACCTACCACACTTACATGGTCAAAATCCAACCCTTTCGATACCATTTGCGTACCGATAAGTATATCCGTTTTCCCCTGTTCAAAATCAGCAATAATCTTTTCATAAGCCGAGCGGGTACGGGTGGTATCCAAGTCCATACGTGCTACGGAAGCTTCAGGAAAAGCTATTTTTATATCATCTTCGATTTTCTCGGTTCCAAAACCACGGTTCACCAACTCTACCCCATCACAAGCAGGACACGAACGAGGCAACTGATAGGTATATCCGCAATAATGGCATGTCAGTTGATTGATTCCTTTATGATAAGTCAGACTGACATCGCAATTTTTACACTTCGGTACCCATCCACAAGTACGGCACTCGATCATCGGAGCAAATCCACGCCGGTTCTGAAACAAGATTACCTGTTCTTTCTGATCCAATGCTTCACGTATATATTGAATAAGCAGGGGAGAAAATTGACCGATCATCCGCTTCTTACGATGCAATTCCTTTATATCGACAGGAAGAATCTCCGGCAATCGGATTTCCTGATACCGCTCTTTCAATTCAACCAGCCCGTATTTTCCGTTAGTAGCATTGTACCAGGTTTCCACAGACGGCGTAGCAGTTCCCAACAAAACCTTCGCCCCATACATAGCTGCCAACACAATAGCAGCATTACGGGCATGATAGCGCGGTGCCGGATCCTGTTGTTTATACGTATTTTCATGTTCTTCGTCCACAATCACCAGACCAAGATTACGAAACGGCAAAAAAACAGAAGAACGTACTCCCAATATTATATCGTATCCTTTATCTCCCAATTGTTTCTGCCATATCTCCACCCGTTCAGCATCTGGAAACTTAGAATGGTAGATTCCCAATCGAGTGCCGAACACCCGTCTTAACCGTTCTGTTATCTGTGTAGTCAATGCAATTTCCGGCAATAGATACAACACCTGTTTGCCCTGCCTGATCACTTCATCAATCAGGTGAATGTAGACTTCCGTTTTTCCACTGGAAGTAACCCCGTGAAGCAAACAGACACTTTTCTCAAGAAACACTTCCGTTATTTCACCGTAAGCGCGCTGCTGATGTTCATTTAGCGGATTAAGTGAAAAAGTTTCACCACCACAACCATTCAGGCGTCCGATTTCATGATAATATATTTCAAATATCTTTTTCTCTACCAATCCGTTCAATATGGAAGGAGAAACACCGGCACGCTGCAAAAGTTCCTTTTTGGCAACCTCTTTTACAGTACCCTTACCCATTACCCCCGAAAGCTCGACATACTTCATTAACAATGCTAATTGTTTAGGCGCACGGGATAAAATATCAAATAAGATGTGCAACCGCCTCTCATCGGCTTCTCCGGTCAACCGAACGCGAGCTTCCGTTTTCGGCTTATAAGTTCTTCTGAGTTCTTCCTTTACAAAAATAGCTTCTTTATCAAGCAGAGATTTTATTACGGTAAGAATGTTTTTAATTCCGCTTTCCTTTTCAAGTTTAGTAACGCATTGTTCCGGATCTACAGATAGCAAGTCGAGAATCAATTGTTCCCTTTCCGAGAGCCGCACTTCCGACTCGAAATCCGGATTATACTCCACTATGGTTTCACTCTCCAGTTTTAACCCGGAAGGTAACGCAGCCTTGTAAACATCTCCTTGCGTACAAAGATAATAATCGGCCAGCCATTCCCAAAACTTAAACTGAACCGGCAATAATACAGGAGTAGCATCCAGTACAGCAGAAATTTCCTTCACTTCATACTCCGCAGGTGCGTAATAATGTACATTACAAACAATAGCCGTATAGAATTTCTTTCGCCCGAACGGTACCACAACACGGCACCCCGGTTCTATATCCTCAGCACTGTCATCCGATAAAGAATAAGTGAAACTCCTTGGAAGCGGTAACGGTAATATGACATCGACGTATTTCTTCATTGCGGATACAAAGATACAAAAAAAGAGGCTCCCGCTTAGCAGGAGCCTCTATGTTTAGTTGTTAAAGAAAATATCTTTAAAAAATGTAAGCGGCAGAAACTTGCCAAGTCTTGGTTTTAGCACCGCCCAGAGCATGCCCTACAGCTTCCAATGAAAAGCTGTCCCCCAATGGGATATTATAATTCGCACCTATTTGGAGATGTCCCAACAACTTCACACCAGCTCCCACGTTTATACCAACTTGTGCACGTTTTTTCTTAGCCTCAGCTATATTTGCCACACTTTTATCCTTAGAGATATCAAAATAGAAATCAGGACCGGCGGCTATATAAATACCAAACAGGCTTCCCAAACCTATATTATATTTCAAATTTACAGGAATATCAAAACCGTACTGTTTAGAAGCATCACTATCAGCCTTCACACCTTTCTGAGAAAACAATAACGAGCCGTCTACACCGAGCCCCACCACTGGAATCGTAAATTCTGCCATCGGCCCGATAAAGAAACCAGCCATATTATCTGATTTCAGCAAATCACTATCGAAAGTAACCTTCGAAACATTCAAACCACCTTTAACACCCCATTTAAGTTGTGCCTGAGCGGGCATAGCCATAGCGATACATACAGCTACCAATAATACATTAATAATTCTTTTCATAAATCAAATTGTATTTAAAATCCGATACAAAGATATGTATTTAAAAATTAAAAACACAAATTAGAACTATTTTGTTCATCGTCTTTGTCTTCGAACCGATGCTTTCGGTGCTGCAGACTCGCGCTTAGATCCTTGACGAGCACTGGAAGAAGATTTTTCGCGTCCTTTCTTTTTCGAATTCGTTTTCACCGCTTCTTGTGGTTCGGCCGCTCCCTGCTCAACGTTTGCCCCCTCTTCTCCTTTAGTAGCCGTTTTGGCAGCTTTCTTTGTAGTTACCTTTTCTTTGGCCGTTTGTTTGGCTACTGTCGAAAGAGTATCGGAACCATACAAATGCTTCTCAAAACTAACCAATTCAGCCTCAATACGCTTTTGCTCTGCCGTCATTGCACTATCCGTTTTACAATACTCAGCCAATGGACGATTCTGTAGATTGGTAGTTTTATAAATCTCACCGGCATATTGACGGGTTACAAAGAAATCATCCATACTACGGTTAGCTACATTATTAAAATTACTGGCCATTACCATGGCTCCATTCAGATAAGGTGCAAGATCCTTATAATCAATCCAGAACATAGGCAATTTGACCCGTTCCGAGCTAAAATCCTCCGAACGGTGATACACCGGGCAAATAGCTGTTATTACCGAACCATATGTTGAAGTTCTCTGATCGAAATACCACACTTCTTTAATGAAATAACTCAATATATCGGCAGAGGGCACATCACTATTATCAATCATCAGCACACTGTCTTTCCGATTCTTCAGCTTTTTCTGTTCGTAATAAATGCTGAAACGATCCAGCACGTCACGGAATTTTATTTCATTATCTGCAGTCAACCGTTCAGTTCCATCCAGCATATACTCATAAGCCGGAATCTTCTTCTGTGCCAGCAATTTAAAGATCAGTGTAAAAAGATTCATCCTATCTCCGATAGGTTCGACAGGATAGTACAGGGCACCGTTCTCCTCCTTCGTCATATCCAATGTACGATAAATCTCACGCGTCCATACCACGTCCTGTGGAAGCGCTTTCGAATGAGGATATCTCGTCTGAGCACGAACAGAAAGTTCGTTAGCACTCTTATCCTCTTCCTGAGCAGCGCGTGCTTTCGGTTGCGCCCATGTGGGAAGCGTACCCAACAATAATGCAACTCCAACAGCTATAATAATCTTACGTTTCATCATTCGTAACTCGTAATTTTAATTCTTTACTAATTTACTATTACTTCCAACGTCGTAGGCAATGACCGTTCTACACCGTCCGGTCCTTTAGCACGTACCCGGGAGATATAAAACCGTTTTCCGCGGGATAAACGCCGGAACATATCTTTCTGACGGGATGAGAAATTAGAGCCGGACGAAACTTCCGGAACCGCATTACCCATATTATCAAAAAAAGTAGTTTCAAAGCCAAGTACCTGGAAGTTTATATTCAACAGTCCGTCATCGATAGCAGCAACAATACCTTCCGTATTCATCAACACAGCTTTCGACAATCCGCTTCCACCTCTGTAACGCTTCAAATTACCGTTAGCATCCTTATATTCGATGAACGGAGAAGGGTCGGGCAATTGGCGCACCCGGTAAGAATGATCACCCATCACCTGTGTACGTCCGTCTACTGTTGCAGTGACCCGTATCACGGCCTCTTTACCGATGGTTGCAGGCCGTGCCACATATCCATTGGCTACCCGCTGCAGGGTACCATTCCCATTCACAATGCTTGCCTGCACCTGCCCGCTCGGTACTCCCGGAACAGATATACTGATCGGGTTGTCATATCCGGCATACAATACATTCATCAATGTTGCCGACACCGTAGCAGAAGGTTCTACCACCGTATATTTCTGTGAAAAATCACGCCGCAACACATCTCCGTTTCCATGATTCAACTCCAGATATCCGGCAAGCGTAAATTCCCCTGTATTGTTGCATACCGTTTCATACAAGCCATGAGCCTCTTCCGGTAATTGCTTGTCACCGATAAATATAGAAGGACGCTGAGTCGTATCTACGGCTGCCAAAATAATCTGTGCACTCAACTTTCCTCCCCGCACAACATTCTGCGAACTTGGAATCACATAGGCATTGATCTGGTTCACACGTACATCATGTACATCGATATCTTTTGTCAGCGTATGGAGGACTTCCCCCTCGGCATAGCGCACATCACTCTGCAATTTGGTCAGCAATGTAACGGCAGCTGCAACCGGAGTACCTTCAAAAAGACGGGGAATATTCAACGTAAGATTATCACTAATAATTTTTTTCTGCACCGGATCTTCTATCAGTGCCAAAATTTCATTTTTATATTGACTTATGCCTAATGCCAACTCTTTACCTTTCCCGGTACGCGGAGAAAACATCACATAGGAAGCTGCTTCCAAATCTTCCTGATTCGATTCGTTGATCTTTGCCTTTAAATCTCCTACAAAAACATAGAGCGAGTCGGATATCCGCTTTACATGCATTGCTTTCTCATACCACGGCCCCACTTTCTCCGGATTCTTCTCCATATATTCCGCCAGCGAATTATAAAGAGAACGGTTCTGTTCGGCAGAGTTGGAGGTAGAACGCGTCAGGCTTTCGTCCACAAGAGTAAAACCACGCAACACATCCGATGATACGTTGAGTGCCAGCAATGCCATAAGAACTATATACATAAGGTTTATCATCTTCTGGCGCGGTGTCTGTGATCCAAAACTCATAATCGTTCTTTTTTATTTAGAAGTCATAGCCTGCAACATACGAGCATATACTTCATTAAGTTCTTCAATCTGACGAGCCATTCTGCGGGTTTGTTCATGTACCTGATCGATGGTTCCTATCTGTGTGCTGACACTACGCAACTGCATTTCGTAGATAGCATTGATACCGGCAAGGTTCTTGCTGAGCATATTCATCTGTTCTGTGTCTTGTGAAACACTTTGTGCCTGCTCTGTACAACGGGAAAGCATCTCGGTCATTGCTTTCAACTGCTCCAAATAAGCTGTGGTAGCTTCCTCCATTTCCGGTGTGATAGGCGGGGCCGACGGAGCAGCAGGAGCAGGCTGAACAGTTTGAACAGGCTGAATTGGCTGAACCGGCTGGCCGGCAGGCATCGGAGATATATTCTGAGAACCGGTCTGTATCGGAGTACCCGCCTGCATAGCACTTCCTCCTTGCACCACTACAATCGAAGGGCCTCCCCCTGCAATCCTATTTCCGGCAGGTACATCATCCGCAGACGACATTCCGGAAAATTCCGTATTATCGGCAACAGCATCACCGGACACAATATTTCCGGCTTGTATGTTTCCTCCCAATGATACAGAAGCCCCTGCATTGGTGCCATCCCTTTTCACTCCCGAAAGATCGAAAGCCGAAAGGAAAAATATCAAAACCTCCGTACCCATCCCGGCAAATAGCATAAAGTTAGCTCCCGGCAAATGAGTCAACTTAAAAAGTGTACCCATAATTACAACCGATGCTCCCCAATTATAAGCATAATTCATAATCGTCTGTCCTTTAGGAGTAGACATAAAATCTTGTATTTTCTGCCGCAGGCTTCTCTTGTTTTCTCTATTTGTCATAATTACCTTCCTTTCTTATTATAACCAACTTGTGTACGCACGCACCGGAAACCGATATAGGAACGTTGTTCATTCTGATATTCCGAAGCACGGGCATCCGAACGGATAAGGGCATTCACGTCTTTCCATGAACCGCCGCGAATCACTTTCTTCTTCATACGGTAAGGATCTTCAACAGCAGCATTGTATTGCAATTCCGGATTAAAATCGTTCATCGACATCACTCCTGATTCAGTATAAACAGTCGATGTCCATTCGGAAACATTACCAGCCATATCATACAACCCGTTCACATTAGGAGAATAGGCACCTACACGAGTAGTTATCAGGTTACCGTCTTTGGTATAATCACCCTTGCCCGGTTTATAGTTGGCTTTATAACATCCTTTTTCATCCTTGGTCTCTTCATCCGACCACGGATACTTATTACCGTCACGTCCACGCGCGGCAAACTCCCACTCCACTTCTGTCGGGAGCCGATAACGCTGTATGAATCGCGCCTGTCCTTTCAAACCAGCCATTAAATAGTTCGTACGCCACACACAGAAAGCATTCGCCTGTTCCCAGCTAACTCCTACGATCGGATTCTCATTGTAACTCGGATGATTGAAATACAACCGCATGTACGATTCATTATTCGCATTCGGAAAATCATTCACCCAACATGTCGTATCTGGATAAACGTTGATTATATAACTGTTCAGGAAATCCCATTCGCTGGAGAGAGGCCGCGTAATCGTACGATTCACAATACGACCGTCATCATCAATATAAGCCGTATCTTTGGAGATCATGATCACCTCGTCCGGATTAACTTCGATATCTGTATTCTTATTCCGTTCATTCGGATTCAAACGATTCCGACGCTTGGCAGCTTCCACATAATCAAAAACCTCATAATAATAGTTCATCTGAGAAGCGTCCAGCATCGTCGTACCATCGATCGGATGCTTTTTGTATACACTCTGAATCGCCATCAACTCATCTTCCGTAGGCTTTTTCCAAGGAATGGGTTTCGACCAGTTCAGATATGGCTTGATAGGATTACCCTCCCGGTCTTCTTCGATTTTATAAGCTTCATTACCTCCGTACGCAGGATCTGCCAGACGTTCACGGATAATAGAGTCGCGCACCCAGTACACAAATTGCTTGTATTCAGATACCGTTACTTCTGTCTCATCCATCCAAAAAGACTCAACCGAGATTTCCTTTGTCGGCACAGGTGCTCCCCAAAGTGAGTCCTGTTCTTCCGGTCCTATCTTAAGAGAACCGCGTTTTATCAGCACCATACCATAAGGAGCCGGCTCGTTCCATGCCGTGACACTGACGCCTACCACTTCTCCGCCGGTACCGCCACCTCCTGCCATGCGTCCCATACACGAAGAAAGCAAAGCGACCAGTAACGCCACTGCTATACAGTTTTTACTTTTCATCCTTTTCTCCACAATTATAAGATTCGTACACTCTTATGTTTATTCTTACTTTTCTTAAATAAATTGATATCCATCGCATAACTTACTATCAAATCGTGACTGCCATTCCCGATTCCGATTTTTGACGTATAAGCTTCGTAAGCATATCCCACCGTCACTCCACGAATCGTAGCTCCGATACTTACTGTAAAGGAAACTCCCGGTGAATAAGTAAGCCCTCCGACAAAAACTCTTTCATTAAAAGTATACAATACACGTCCTGTCAGATCGGCTCTTACCTTATTTAAATCACTCTGTAATAATAGCGACGGTTGTATGGAAACTAACGGATTACGAGTCTGAATATTGTATCCGCCAGTGAAATAAAGCATTGGATCAATCTTTAGACTACTCGTTGCACCGGCCTCTGTAGTCCCCATTTCTATGGTCGGCGAAGTAAGGTGATGTCCGGAGAAGCCGACATAAAATTTCGGATGTGAATAAAATCCTCCGACCCCCAAGTCAAGCCCCATACCATTTTTCTGTTCCGTCGGAAAAGCAGGGTCCTCCTGCTTATCTTCTCCTAAATAGATATTTTCCGGATCAAACGAGACACTGACAAAACCCAATTGTAATCCCACGCCCAGCCTTCCTTTTCCAATCTGGTGTTTATAAGAATATTGCAGCCAAACACGCTGGTTGCGAAAAAGACCGATCGCATCACTAAAAAATCCCGCTCCTGCTCCATGTTTTTTATTAAACAGCGAAAAAGGCATATCTGCTCCAAAATACATCGTACGGGGTGAATGAGTGAAACCCATCATCTGCATGGAATAAGTTCCGGCGATATTTAGTTTATCTGTTTGTCCCGCCCAAGCAGGATTATAGAAGCCCTTCAAGTCCCAATATTGATTGAAGTGCACATCAAACTGCGCTTTGACCTTTGATGAGGTAAATAAAGCCAAAGTGGTGAGAATACATATAAAAAAAAACCGGTTCATCAGTATAAAGAACTACAAAACCGAAAAAAAATTGTGTGAAAGAAATAAATCAAGTATTTTTCTGTTAATCAGACTTTCCAAAAATAAAAGAACGCCCCTTAACTAATGTCGTCGTTTCCATATTTCCACATCTTTTTTATTACTATACTTTTAGAAGACAACCTGATTTGAAAAAGCATTGGATAAAAAATAAAAAAATAATTTATTCAAAACAAATGCCCCGAGAATAATCGTATCTTTGCCTTTGCTCATGAAGAGTTTAAACAATTAATAAACAAGGTATTATCATATAGCCATAAAATCTAATGTAAAAAACACCCGGATGTTGTCGGTAAGAACATCCGGGTGTTTTGCATAACAACATGGGGATGTTTTCACCAGAAACATCCCCATGTTGTTATTGTTTCATGCTAATATCTGATGTGTACTGGATTTAGTTGACAACTTCGATTGTTATTACTGTATTCGTTCACTCAACAATTTTCAATACCTGAATAGGTTTACATTTCTGTTTGTTAGCCCTACTGTAGTTGTCCTATTTGGATTTCCAAATATAATGCTAATTATTCTATTTATTCCAATGTTGTTGAACTGATTTTTGTTATTATCTCGTTTGCCAAGAAATATCCTTGGTCGGGGATCGCCGTGCGGCAAGGGGCGTGACCACCCGTCCCGACGAGCACAACCTGAGTCGGGGCACTTTCATACCTTCTCCTCCTTTATAATTTCCATTGGTGTGCGCATTTTCAAAGCTTGGTGTGGCCGGATATTATTATATGTGTACACAGCCTGTTTAATACGTTCTTCCACCTGGTTAAAAGTCTCCTTCCCGCAGTCAAAGAGCCATCCGTTCTTAATAGTATTGTTCATCCGCTCGGCCAATGCATTATGCAGAGGATCACCACACTGTGTCATGCTTATGCTTATATGTTGTGCTTTTAACGTGTCAACGTATTGGTTTGAGCAGTATTGAACCCCACGGTCTGAATGATGTATCAACCCGCTGATGTCTATCCCGTTCTCTCTGTAAAACAGGAAAGCTGACTCCAAAGCTTTCATCGGGCCTTCCGTTGTCAATGAAGGACAGAACGAATAGCCTACTATTGCACGACTGTGGCTATCAGTAAGCAAGGACAGGTATGCCCAGCCATCCCTGGTGGAGACATAGGTAATATCTGCCACAACCATACTTCCGCTTGTGCTTGCTACGAACTTAGGTGTCGTGTTCAGCAAATCAGGATATATATAATAATTATGATTGGAGTTCGTTGTTTTGGGACGTACACGCTTCTTCCTCTGGACCAGACCATTAGAGCGGAATATCTCATAGCACTGGTCACGACCTATCACCATTTTCTCCTTAAAGTAACGAACACAGCATACATATAGCTCACGCATACCCGATTGGGGCATTAAAGTTCTTAATTCTTTGCAATACAGAACAATACTTGTCTTCAAAACATTAACTTCACACTGTCTGTCCACATGTTTATAGTAACCTTGTCTGGTTATGCCGAAGTAACCACAGAGTCTGTTCAGACCACCGCATTTACGGTTGACCGAGCCTCTCTGTGACAAGGTGTCGATTACTTGGCATCTGAGTTTTTTCGCACGGGGATATGATAGGTCTGCTCTGTCAGATCAATTAGCACCTCGCAGGCTTCATGAAGCATCTTTGTCGTATCCAAATCCCGTTGAAGTTGACGGTTAGACTTGTGTAACGTTTCATTTTCAGCACGAAGCTGAGCAATAAGGGCCGCTGAGTCTTCGTCTATCAGCTGTGGATCAATGATGGATTTTTGCATCTTAGGATCTTCTATCTCGTACATTTTCATCCAGCGGGACAATGTACCTAAACTTAATCCATTACGTCGTTCAAATGTTTTCCGACGGTCGGAGTTGGAAAGATACTCGCGAATATAAGACTTACTTTCCAATTCTGTAAACTTTCTGTGAGGTTTTCTTTTGGTTGACATACTTTTTTTGATTTAGAAAGTGTCAACTTATTCAGTACACTACAATCCTCAATCTTAAAAACCTATCATCAAATTACCGAAAAATATATAGTTTATATATGGAAAAGTAAGTATCACTCATATCTTCTTTTTTAGAGATTGATTTGTTTCTCTATTTAGGTAAGAACGAATAATATTTGAAATTCTATTATATCCATAAATCTACTCTCATAAATAATGTATGACAGTTGTTCTTCAACAAACCGACAATCATCATGTACTATCCCCCTGAAAGTAGATTCCCACATTTATCCTGATCCAATCAAAATCAGCCATTATTTATTAGACTTAATATCCAACTTTACCGGTTTGATCATATTTTCTGGTTTCAAAATAGTATCGAGATCTTTCTTTGAAAGAATGCCGTGCTCCAATACTAATTCATAAACACCTCTGCCTGTTTCAAGAGCCTCTTTGGCTATCTTTGTGGAGTTCTTATAACCAATTACAGGATTAAGCGCAGTAACCACACCAATACTGTCGTGCACATAACGACGACAGACTTCTTCATTCGCCGTAATGCCATCGATACATAAAGTACGCAAGGTATCAAATCCGTTCATCAACAGATCCGCCGACTCAAAACAGCACTGCGCCATCACAGGCTCCATAGCATTGAGTTCCATTTGTGCTGCTTCACCACTCATGGCTACACAAAGGTCGTTTCCAATCACTTTATAGGAGACTTGATTCATCACCTCGGGAATCACCGGATTGACCTTGCCCGGCATAATAGACGATCCGGGTTGCATGGCAGGAAGATTAATCTCCCCTAAGCCACAACGCGGACCGGAAGCCAACAGACGCAAGTCATTACAAATCTTATTCATTTTCACAGCAACACGCCGCATAGCCGATGAATACCCCACCATGGCGGAAGTATCCGAAGTGGCACCCACTAAATCTTCGGCCAGCTTGATATCCCAACCGGTAATTTTGCGCAGAGCTTCAATACATTTCTCTGCATATTCCGGTTCGGCAGTAATTCCGGTCCCGATAGCGGTAGCCCCCATGTTGACTGTCAGAAAATCCTGTGCTGCAAAATCCAAATTCTTAATCTCATCACGAAGAATGCTTGCAAAGCCGTTAAATGTCTGCCCCAAAGTCATCGGTACGGCGTCTTCCAATTGGGTACGCCCCATCTTGATAATATGTGCAAACAGAGTAGCTTTCTTCTGAAAAGCCTCGATCAATTCACTGAAATGTTTCACTAATTTGAGATGGGTATAGTACATGCCAAGATGTATAGCCGTGGGATAGGCATCATTGGTAGATTGTGAACGGTTCACGTGATCGTTGGGTGAGCAGTATTGATATTCTCCCCGCTGATGTCCCATCAACTCGAGCGCACGGTTTGCTATCACTTCATTGGCATTCATATTGGTAGTCGTTCCGGCACCGCCCTGAATCATATCCACCGGAAACTGCTCATGATGTTCGCCTTCAAGAATTTCTTTACAGGCCTTAAGAATAGCATCCACCTGTTCCTTTGTCAATAAGCCGAGTTCATAGTTAGCAACTGCCGCCCCCATCTTGGTGATAGCAAGCGCATTTATAAACAAGGGATACTCGTTTAAATGGAATTTACTGATACGGAAATTTTCAATTCCCCTTAATGTCTGAACACCGTACAATGCATCTGCCGGTACTTCACGACTACCGATCAAGTCACTTTCCGTACGGGTTTCTCTTGATAAATTCTGTTCCATAATTTCTATTTTTAATAGGATATTTTTTATTTGTTCTAATATAATAACCACCCCCGGCTGTTATTGTTTTAATAAATATGCAAAAACCATTCAACGTTTTTTTTGTTGTTTAAACTACAGTAACAGATTTCAGTTACCTTTGTCAGAATTCTTAAAAGAAATGATATGATTTTACAATTAGCATTCGTATTAACTGCAATTATTGTCGGTGCCCGTTTGGGCGGCATCGGACTCGGAGTAATGGGAGGCGTCGGGCTTGCCATACTTACTTTCGGCTTTGGATTACAACCCACAGCCCCTCCGATAGATGTCATGCTGATGATCGCTGCCGTAATCTCGGCAGCTTCGTGTATGCAGGCCGCAGGCGGTCTCGACTACATGGTAAAACTTGCTGAAAAGTTATTGCGTAAAAATCCTTCTCACGTTACTATTCTAAGTCCGATCGTAACCTATTTGTTTACGTTTGTAGCCGGAACAGGGCATGTTGCCTACTCCGTTCTTCCGGTAATAGCAGAGGTAGCTACCGAAACCAAAATCCGCCCGGAAAGGCCCCTCGGCATTGCCGTTATCGCTTCACAACAGGCCATTACGGCAAGTCCCATATCGGCAGCAACCGTAGCCCTGTTAGGCTTATTGGCCGGATTCGATATTACTTTATTCGATATTTTAAAAATAACGATTCCTGCAACTATTATCGGTGTATTGGTAGGAGCTTTCTTCTCGATGCGTGTAGGAAAAGAGTTAGTAGATGATCCCGAATATCAGAAACGTATAGCAGAAGGACTCATCAAAGAGCACAAAGTAACCATTAAAGATGTGCAGAACAAGCGTCACGCGTTGGTTTCCGTACTTATCTTCATACTGGCCACTATATTTATTGTATTTTTCGGATCGTTTGAAGGGATGCGCCCTTCTTTTCTGATAGACGGAGAAATCGTTACGTTAGGAATGTCGTCCATCATTGAAATTGTGATGTTATCGGCAGCCGCACTGATCCTTCTGTTCACCAAAACGGACGGTTTGAAAGCAACACAAGGCTCTGTTTTCCCGGCCGGAATGCAGGCAGTAATAGCGATTTTCGGTATTGCCTGGATGGGTGATACATTCCTGCAAGGAAATATGGGTGAACTGACCCAATCTATTGAGGGGTTCGTGCGTGAAATGCCTTGGCTATTCGGTATCGCGCTGTTTATCATGTCCATCTTGCTTTATAGCCAAGCTGCCACTGTACGGGCATTGATGCCCTTAGGAATTGCTTTAGGCATTTCTCCTTATATGCTTATTGCCATGTTTCCGGCTGTCAACGGATATTTTTTCATACCCAACTACCCCACAGTGGTAGCAGCTATTAATTTTGACCGTACCGGTACAACAAAAATAGGCAAATATGTGTTGAATCATTCCTTTATGATGCCCGGTATCGTATCGACAGTGGTGGCCATCGTACTGGGACTTCTGTTCATACAAATTTATTAAACTGTAATATATTAAACCTAAACAACCATTCAGTCATGAAAGAATTAAAAAAATTAAGCCTGGTAGTAGTCGTGTTATTACTATCCGCAACCGCAGCTCTCGCTGCCGGAAAACCTAACATCCACATCCTCGCAACCGGTGGAACCATTGCCGGAACAGGTACCTCGGCCACTTCTACAAACTATACAGCCGGCCAAGTAGCTATCAGTACCCTTCTGGATGCCGTTCCGGGATTGAACGATATTGCCAATGTGACCGGTGAACAGATTGTAAAAATCGGTTCACAGGACATGAATGATGCTGTTTGGCTCACGCTTGCCAAAAAGATAAACGAATTATTGAAACGTTCGGATATAGACGGTATCGTGATTACCCACGGAACAGATACCATGGAAGAAACTGCTTATTTCCTAAATCTGACAGTAAGAAGCAATAAGCCGGTGGTGTTGGTGGGAGCCATGCGCCCTTCTACCGCTTTAAGTGCAGACGGTCCGCTCAATATTTACAATGCCGTAGTCACCGCAGGTGCCAAAGAATCCATAGGTAAGGGCGTATTGGTAGCCATGAACGGCCTCATCTTAGGAGCAGAAAGCGTTCAGAAAATGAACACGATCGACGTGCAGACTTTTCAAGCTCCCAACTCCGGAGCTTTGGGGTACATCTTCAACGGAAAAGCCTATTATAATCAGGCTCCATTAAAGAGACATACCCTACAATCCGTTTTTGACGTGACCTACCTGGAATCACTCCCCAAAGTAGGTATCGTCTATAGTTACTCAAACATAGAAGCCGACATGGTAACTCCCCTGTTGGAAAATGGATATAAAGGTATTATCCATGCAGGAGTAGGTAATGGAAATATTCATAAAAACATTTTCCCTGTACTGATTGATGCCCGTAAAAAAGGAATACTCGTTGTCCGTTCTTCCAGAGTACCCACCGGTCCTACAACGCTGGATGCAGAAGTGGACGATGCCCAATATCAGTTTGTTGCATCTCAGGAGCTAAATCCGCAGAAAGCACGCGTATTACTCATGCTTGCATTGACCAAAACCAATGACTGGAAAAAGATACAGGAATATTTCAATGAATACTAAAATTAGTGATTGGTAGTGAGTGATTAGTAAATTCACTTATCACTAATCACTAATTCATTAACCTAACTGTTTATGAAAAAATTAATGTTTATGCTACTCATTTTGGGTAGTATTCAGGGGGTATATGCCCAAAGGACAGAGAAGAGTAAGAAATTCATGGTTGATAAAACGCTATTTGAGGAATTGACCGATGTAAAAAAGAAATCGGATAAATTCAACCTTTACCTCAATATGCAAGGAGGATTTGATGCAAACTTCAGAGACGGATTCGAAGAAGGGACTTTCAAAATGAGGCAGCTACGTATCGAAATGAAAGGAAACATCAACAACTGGCTCTCTTACCGCTATCGCCAACGCTTGAACCGTTCCAACGACGGAGGCGGAATGATTGATAATGTTCCTACTTCCATCGATTATGCCGGAATCGGAATAAAGCTGAACAATCGCTTCAACCTTTTTGCCGGTAAGCAATGTACCGCCTACGGTGGAATTGAATTCGATCTGAATCCGATCGATATCTACGAATACAGTGATATGATCGAGAACATGAGTAATTTCATGACCGGATTGAATATCGGCTATAATCTGACCTCCACCCAGCAGCTTAATCTACAGATATTGAACAGCCGGAACGGCTCATTTGACAGTACCTATGGAATTACCGAGAATGAAGAGGGGAAACTGCCCGACTTGAAATCAGGTAAACTCCCACTGGTATATACATTGAACTGGAACGGAACTTTCAACGATATATTCAAGACCCGTTGGTCTGCTTCTATTCTAAACGAAGCAAAAAGCAAAAACATGTATTACTATGCATTAGGTAACGAGTTGAATCTGGACAAGTTCAATATGTTTCTCGATTTTATGTATGCCCAAGAAGGGATAGACAGAAACGGAACAATCACCGGAATTGTCGGGCGCCCCGGCGGACACAATGTTTTTGATACTGGTTATCTGTCGGTAGTCACCAAGCTGAACTACCGTTTCCTACCCAAATGGAATGTATTCGTAAAAGGGATGTACGAGACCGCTTCTGTAACTAAAAGCACAGAAGATATCGCTAAAGGCAATTACCGTACTTCCTGGGGCTATCTTGCCGGAGTAGAATATTATCCGATGGAAACAAATCTGCATTTTTTCCTTACCTATGTAGGACGTTCGTACAACTTCACCTCCCGTGCCAAAATACTGGGACAAGAAGACTACTCCACCAACCGCATATCCGTAGGGTTCATCTGGCAAATGCCTGTATTTTAAGCATAAATAAAAAATACCCGGAAGTTTATCACTACCGGGCATTTTTTTATTTGTGTCATTTTTTCAGAATCAATACTCCTCCTCGTTGAAAAAGAAGTCTTCCTTACTCGGATAATCCGGCCATATATCTTCTATACTTTCATAGATTTCGCCCTCATCTTCCATTTCCTGCAAGTTCTCTATTACCTCAAGAGGAGCTCCCGAACGCATGGCATAATCAATCAACTCATCCTTAGTTGCCGGCCAAGGAGCATCTTCCAACTTTGATGCTAATTCCAATGTCCAATACATAAGCTATAAGTATTTAAATTGTGAATATTAATCTTAGGTTTCTATTTTTCGGCAAAAGTATAACAAAAAATTTCACTTGCAACTATTATTCCAAAATATTTCTTCTTTTCCCTCGTTAAAATTGATTTTACGTGATAAAATGAATAAATAATCTGATAATCTGTTTACATAAGCTAACAATTCAGGAGAAATTGTACTACTTTCGGACAGAGTAAGTATCCGCCGTTCGGCACGCCGGCACACCGTACGGCAGATATGACAGACGGCAGCACCGGCCGCGCCACCGGGAAGCACAAAATTACTCAAAGGGGGAAGGATTTCGTCGGCAGCATCTATCTCATGTTCAATCTGCTCCACATCGGCAGGGGTAATGATGCTGACTTCATTCAACCGTACTTTGTCTTGATCGGTAGCTAGGTGAGAGCCTATAGCAAACAATTTATTTTGCACATGCAAAAGAAATTCCCTATCATGCTCTTCATTGAGATAAGTGATCAATAATCCAAGATTAGCATTCAGTTCGTCTACCGTACCATAGGCCTCCAGACGAATATGTGTTTTCGACACGCGTGTTCCTCCAATCAATCCGGTAGTACCACGGTCTCCGGTCTTTGTATATACAAGGCTCTTCTTCATAATCATCGTTCTTTAGGAATTCATTTTATATGGTTAACACACAAATATAATCAGAAGTTGACTATATAGTGCTGTTTTATCTTTGTTTTATCAAAGAAAAGAATCCCCACGTCATAAAGATCAAAAGTAATACCTACCCGATCATCCGCTTTCAATCGCTCCCAAAGGTTCTTCATTGCTTTGGAATAATGAATGCCACGAATCACGAAAACACTCTGCTGAACGACCCGTGCAAGACAAATACGAAAAACATCTTCCACCAGAACCGGACTCTGATGACAATGTATATAAAGAAAATCTACGGGTACGTCCGCTTCCAGAAAAAGTTCGGAAAGCTCGGAAGCAAACGTATAATCGGCAGTTGCCTTTCCGGATTGCAAATACAAAGAAGAAGAGGATGGAGTACCAAAATCGATAATCGTACCGGGTTGTATCCTGTTTACCAACCGGAACAACAGACGCTTTACTTTAAGAGACTCGTTTCGCCATCCTTTACCATGATTCCTCTTCTGTTTTTTTTCTTCCTGCGCCAATTCCTTATAAGCGTAATAAGGAGTTTTCTCGTAGAAAAGACAAGTGATCAATTCAAAGGCAAAAGGGGAATGTACGCCATATCCACAGCGATGGCGCACACGGGAAAGCCAGATAAAAGGCCGTTTTAAAGCAAGTATGATGTTCATAGCGGGGTATACTGTAATATTTTGCAGCAAAGATATATTTTTTAGTTCATAGAATCCACCAGATACCGAAATGTTATTAAGGATCGGCTTATTCAAACAATGACAATTATGAAAATTTCTCCTAATAATCGGAAAAGAAAAGCACAAAGACAATCACTCCCCAATAACAAAAAATAAGGGGTAAGCCCCAAAAAGTGGCCACTCCTTATTTCTACTATAAAACGAACGTATATTCTGTTACTTCAAAACAACCTTTTTCGTTACCTTGCCTGAATTGTTCAGTAATTGTACAATATAGACACCTTTTCCTTGGAAAGGAATAATTTCCTTCTGTACATTTTTCTTCAAACATACATTTCCAAGTAAATCGTATACAGTTACTTCGGACAGTTCACCAGACTCAATGGTTATGCTCTTATCTCCGGCAAAAATGATCGCTTCGCCGGCATCCGGAGCCGTATAAAGACCCACTGATGAATTGACAGTCCACTTCACAAATTTAGAGATTTCCACCACATGGGCATCATCATCCCCCACAGTAACCACATGATCCCATGAATCCCGATCGTATTCATCCTCAGCATCCGGATTGTCTTCCGGTTTTGCTTTCAGATAAAGAGCTATATTGTCAAACGAAAGGTTATCTTCATCTACTAAAACAAAACGCAACGGTTGATTGACAAAAGGCATCGTTGTAGTTACTTTATAGATACCATCGGCCCCTTTCTCCATTTCGAGCGCCTCTATTGTTCCGGTAAAGCCAAAGTCATCATTAAACATTCTACTACCCACATATACTATCCCGTTGGCCGGTGTAGACTCCGGTGCATGGAAAAGGATGGATACAGAAGTATTTTCCACATTTTTCCGCCAATCATAGAATTTGACGACATCATAAATTATTTTATAATCCTCAACTATAATGTGCTTGTCATGATCCCATGAATCAATATCGTATGTATTTCTCTCTGTTCTCCAAACAGCCACATTATCCACTTCACCGTTATCGCCCATTAAAACGAAACGGAGTCCTTTTCCTACAACAAAATCGGTCTCTACTTCGGCACGATACAACCCATCGTCCCCCTTTTCCATCTCAATGACATTTGTCAGGTTGTCAAATCCATAATCCCAATTAAACAAAGTGCTACCAACACAGATAACAGCATCGGCAGGAGTACTCTCCGGTGCATGAAACACGATCTCATTGGATTTAACAATCACCTCTTTTTTCCATGCCACAAATTGGTTGAAATAGTAAACTATATTCCCATTTTCTTCAACCTTATAATCTTCATTTCCCCAAGAGTCGGTATCATAGTTTATCCCATCGTCTTTCAGCCATTGAGCTATGTTTTCAGGATCACCATTCAGGATAAAGCGAATTCCGGCATTACAGAAATCAGCAGGAACTTCTACGCGATAGTAGTCGTCATCAGCCGCTTTTGTCAATTCATACCCATGATCCGGCAATCCATAACTCGCATCCCAACCGCCTTGCCAGCTCGAGCTGCCAACCAAGATTTTCGCATTCTCTGGTGTCGATTCAGGTGCTTTAAACGCTACCATTGTAGTCTGTGCTTGCATAAGAGATACAAGCATGACTAATAAAAATGTAATTTTTATTCTCATGATACTATAGATTTAAATAAGTGAATAATTTAAAGTAAAAAGGAAGGGAACAGGTTCTTTATAATTCGTCAGGCATCATAAAAGACATCTGGTAAGAGCCTGTTCAAACCTTGTCCAGCCTTGTTTTAATAGTTGTTTCCAAGATATTCTTTTTCATTTTAAGGAGGACTACAAACTGTCCGATGAATGAAAAACAGACCGAAAACAAATACTAAATAAACTGAGAAACTTTTTCCAAAAAAATCAAACAGGCTCTTCTGACTATTATCGAATTACTATTTTCTGTGATAGTGATTGTGTTGCATTCGATACTTTGACAATATAGCTACCTGAAGCTATATTATTTATTACTTCATTGGTTCCGGCAGCGGTCAGAATGATCTTACCCTCCAGATTGTAGACGGTTACCACGACATTATCCTGAGAATTAATCACGATCGTATTACCTGCTACGAATACGCCCAGATCATTGATTTTAGGACTGTCAATACCTGTACCGACATAAGGATAACCTTCCCAGCGCGCCACTACATCATTGAGCACAGCAGGCCCTGCAGGAACAACCCTGTCAACATTACTGTCGTCATTCTCGTCGGCATTTCTTTCACTGATCGTAATGTCACCTTCCATAATCTCCTCGTAGTTCATTACATAGGTATAGAAAGCAGTCGGTTGTTCATAATAAGAAGCAGTAAGTGTCCAGGTTCCATCCGCCTTTTTGGTCATACGGTTGCTATCATCAAGTCCATATCCAAATTTAGCTCCCCAGATATAGATAACCAAATCATCAGGAGTATTGGAAGGAACAGTTACATTATAGGTCACTTCATACGATTGTGCTTCACTCTTCCAATAAACAGCATCTACTGTATACTCTTTTCCTTCGATCAGGCCTTCGCCCACTACGTTTCCCCCATCATCATACACATCTTTGTAAGAAGGCCAATCATCTGTATAAATATCCCCTGAAAGGTTGCGGAACATAGCTAAATTCGTAGGATCGCCATTCATGTAAAAGCGCATCCCAATATAATTACTCATATATCCGGCAGCGTGCTGACCTAACACGGCAGACTCCAAAGTCAAAGAATAAACTCCGTCGCTCTCTTTCTCCAATTGATAAGTTTCGGGACGAAGATCTCCCGTATAATCATCTCCAAATCCCAGCCATTGTCCGGGTTCATACTCGATGGCCGTCCAAATCATCAGTGTCACAGTAGCATCTGCAGGAGTACTTGCCGGTGCATTGAATACAATCCTTGTTTCCTGTGCTTTTAGCATCGAAGCTATTAAAAGCAACATAAGTGTAATTTTAAATTTCATAACTATGGAATTAAACGGTTATTTAATATTTCTTCTAAAAATAAATTTACCTTTATACTTGGGAAAGAATAAATTCCGTTATCCTTTCCCTTAAAATTAACTCACGTTAACCATTGACAATTAAAATCTTTGAAGCAGACTTCAATTTTACGATATAGGTTCCCGATTGCAAATTAAAATCGCTCTTTGAAAATGACACATGGGATGTACCTGCCTTGATTAATTCCCTACCTGTCATAATCCCGGTCAATGAGTAGAATTCCACCACTTCATCATTCTGTAAAGGGGCAGGAAATGCAATATTGACATAGTCGAGCACGGGATTGGGGTATACTTCAAACAAAGATTGATTCTTTCCTCCAGAGACTTCACCGATTCCTGTCCCAAAAATATTATTACTGACAGAAAGCCCCAAACCGATATAACAACCTCCGACCGCATTATGACAATGCACGGCTACGACATTATCGGTATTTGGACAAATGGTCTTTTTGGCCTCATCGGAAAGGGTATAGAAGTGTTTCTTCTCCAATGGCCAGTTCTCTTCTTCAAAAGCAAGCGCCTCAACCCCATTGATATACACTCTCACCTCGCCATCTACATATAGCTCGGCAAACAGATGGCGGATTTGCTCGTCGGTCAACTCTCCGGGATTAAATACTTTACGCATCCATATATCGGGAGTGTTCCACAAGGTCCGCCTGAGTGAAGTAAACAGCTTTCCTCCACTATCACCAAAACATCCGTAGTCTTCTTTCCACGAAGAATCAGAGAAATCCATTCCCTGCCAACCATCAGAAGGTGTATTCAATGTATATTTCCACTTGGCATTGGGAGATACAAGCGTTGTAAAATCATCGGCCGTACTACAACTCTTGATTGTATATTCAATAATCGGCCTGATTCTTCCGATGTTTATTTTATCATATTTACGATCATAAGTAACTAGCCCATTGGTTTCATTTTCCACATCGGCAATCTCCGTATAGATAGCAGCCGACAGCCCGTCCTGTTTAGCCATGGCATTTGCCCATTCGGCTATATTGGTAAACCGCATGGTAAGCTGCTCCACAGAGGTAGCCGGGCGGTCGTATACTCCGGAAGGGTTAGGGTACCAAGTATGACCGGGTACATTGTATTCAATGCCGCCATATTCCCCTACTACCCGAATGCGTCTGGTAGTGGGATAATCAACAGTAGGCACACCCGGATACCAGGTTCCAATAGTCGGATAAGGATACGAATGATAATCCTGTATGTGCCCTATCTCAAAGTCCGTAAACCCACTTGCAGCCGTCACTAAGCGGTTAGGATCCATGTCAAGCACCTTCTGGGTATTTTCCATCGTACTGAACTGCCCCCAATTCTCATTAAAAACAATCCATTGAATAATCGAAGGGTGATTCTTTAAGCTACGAACCACATTTTCTAACTCTATTTTAAAGTTGGCCTTGTTTCTTTCGGATACCCTGGAATCGTCCGTATGATTCCACTCACCCTCCCAAGGACCTGGAGGAATGGTAACACCGTCGCGTCCCGTAGGAGCACTCGGCATATCCTGCCAGACCAAAAGTCCCAACCGGTCACAATGATAATACCAACGGGCAAATTCCGTCTTTCCATGCTTACGTGAAGTATTGAATCCCATTTCTTTTATTTTCAGAATGTCCCAAACCAAAGCTTCATCGCATGGAGCCGTATAGACACCATCGGGCCAATAGCCCTGATCGAGTACGCCAAAATTAAATAGATATTCATTGTTCAGGAAGATCCTCTTATAACCTCCCCACTCTCCCATGCTGACCTTACGCATGCCAAAGTAGCTTTTCACATGATCGGTAACTCTTCCGTTATCCTCAATGCTCAATTCCAGCGTATAGAGGAATGGGGAATCCGGTGACCATAATTTCTGATCCGGAATGGCAATCCGCACCTCTTCATTCATGGCGACATCTTGCCGGGCAATAATCCGTTCCTCCTCTTTTATCAAAACTGTAGCTTTGGTCTGTTGCGTACCATTATCCACATTAACCGTCAATTTCAGTTGGCTCGCATCGATATCGGGAACCATGCTTATATCCCGGACGTGTATGTCGGCAACCGGTTCCAGCCACACAGTCTGCCAAATTCCGGTACATGCCGTATAAAACACAGAGAAAGGATTATTCCACTGCTTCCCATTCGGTTGCCCGCCTTCGTCACTCGGATCATATACCCGGACCACGACTTCATTTTCTTCGCCAGTATTTTTCAATTTATCTGTAATATCATAAGAGAAAGGGTCATATCCTCCTCTGTGCACTCCCACACTCTGACCATTGATGAAGACTTCACTCTCCCAGTCCACCGCACCGAAATTAATCATGATTCGCTTCCCAGTCCAACTGTCAGGAATGGTAAAGTTGCGCGTATACCACACATGCCTCTGCCGTTGCAACATTACGCCCGACAAAGCCGATTCTACGGGAAAGGGCACCAATATCTCCCGATAAGATGAAAAATCCACCGGCATTGTAAGTTCCCCTTTCGTATCCTGCTTCAGTTTCCATATACCGTTCAGGTTCATCCATTCCGTGCGTTCCAATTGCGGACGCGGATATTCCGGCCACACATTTTCCGGTGATATATCTTCAAACCAAGGTGTAGACACCGGTATCGTCTGTTTTTTCCAAGGCCTGACCTGTGCGGAAAGCGCTCCTCCAACTAATAATAAAGCTATTATAAATTTTAATCTCATCATATCTGCTTTTATCTTGATGTTGTTCTTACTATCTTGATATCATCCACAAAAATCCATGTGTCCGAACTTGTCACAGACTTGTTTCCGGAGCCGTCTGTTTTGTAAGCTCCCTCATGCGACAATAGCTGAATGGCCATTCTTTTTCCATCCAATGCCGGTGCCACCGATCCTCTGAAATACTGTTCGCACGATATAAAATCATCCATAGTACGTTCCACTCCCAAGCTAAATGACATTTCATGTATCACCTGAATGTTATTTTCAGACAAGTCCGGATTAGCTTCATCATATTTCTGGAAAGTAATGATACGTGAACGCACAAACGTTTCCAGATCATCACCTTTCGGCGTCGGGTTACTATAGTTTATTTTGGCCTTGAAACTCACAATATAGGTACATCCAGAATGGAAACGTTCGTTCAGTCTCTGCCAAACCGGATGAGAATATTCGCCAATATTCATCACACAATTGCCTTCCGGTGCCGACGGCAGATTAACAGCACCTGCTTTGACTGTTCCGGGTTTTGTATTCGTCCAGTTATTTAGCATGCCAGCACAACTCCATCCGTCTATCCGGTTGAAATTGACTTGATTACTACCCGGTTTTTCAAATCCGGCATTTTCAACATTAACAACAAAATCACCGATGAGGAAAGTATCATACCGGTTCAACGCATGAATAAGAGTTTCACACTCCCGATCTATAATGCGTTGGGTTAAACCGGGCATCTCCAGAATCGCTTCAGCCAGCCCCACTGATATTTCAAGAGAATCTTTTGCTCCAGGTTTGAATTGTCCGGGCAATGTACCCTCCACCGTATTCTCCAATGTGAAATGACATTCGTCAATCAGCTCTTTCAATGAACTGACAAAAGGGTTCTTTGAATCTTCAAAAACGTCTTTAGCCGCCAACAATCCCAAATAGGCATAGTCGATGTTCTCCTGGCTGGCATACTCACTCATGCCGATCTCTTTCAGCGAATCGGCCTTATGCTGATAGATGGCTTTCGAACCCACCCTATACAATCCTTCTTCCTCACCCTCCACAGCTTTACGTATACGGGTATACGCCGAATCCAGTTCCGCTTCAAAATAATAACGAAAAACACGATCGTATTCTTGCTGTCCACAGGAACTTATTATCCCGGCCAATACGGTCAGAAAGGTAATTGATATTAATATATTCTTTAACAACTTCATAATTATAAAATCAATTTAATAGTTTCTCTTCACAAATGGCTTATAATCGTATTTCATCCAATCGATACCGACATGAAGCCGATAATCCTTATCCCAAAAGGTACGATTGTCCCAGTTCGATCCCTTATTCCATGGATTACCGGCAAACCACAACTCGCACCCCAAAAAATCTCCTCCTTCGGCAATTACTCCTAATCCACCGGCTTTCAAAACATCAATGGTAAAATCAACAAACATACGAGCCTGCACCTCAGGAGAATAAGTCGATCCGTAAGTAATCATATCCATACGGGAATATATATTAAAAACTTTATCCGCATTGACATTCGTATACGGAAAAGAGGCACCTACTACCATGAACTCCTTCTCATAGATGAGCTTCATGTACACAGACAATTCTCCCAAAGTACTATAAGCCGAATGACCGGTATCAAAAACATAGTTTATACCCAACACATCAAAATCAAGTGCATACTCATCGGTATAAAATCGCCCCAATAAACGAACGACATCATCCGCCTTTGAAGCATGAAAAACTGTTTTTATCTTCTTATCATATTTAGCAGCAAAATCTCTGACGGCCCGGTATCCGGCATTCATATAGGTAACCATCCGTTCGGCATCATTATCACCGAGACGACACATGAAAAGTCCATTTGACGCAACGAAATCATAATCACCGCCTATAGCAACAAAAGTGGGAAAAAGGTTCTCTCCGGCAAGTTTCTCCAATATATCTTTTCCATAGTCATAGATGGCTTCTTCCATTTCCGGTCCATCGGGTATCTTCAACCACTCTTCGGATTTAAGCCCCTTTTCGTAAAGAATAGATAAGAAAACTTCAAGGCCCGCATCTTTAGCCTTTTTAAAATCCTCTTTCACCCTTTCGAACACATGATAATCAATAGCATAAGAGACATTACCGGCCTTGTCGCTGGTATATGGGCCAAAAGCAACAGAAAGACGCACAATATTCCCACCATGTTTTTTCACCGATTCAAAAGGTGATTCACGCTCTCCGTTCTCATTTTTAAAATACTGCCCGTCCGTGGCGTTACGTTCCAGATAAGAAGCATAGCTCAAGCTTGTACCTAAATAGTATTTATCATCCTGAATGACAGCTCCCGGACGCAAAACCTCTTCCACATCGGGCTCATAACAGGACGATATAAGAAGTAATATAAACCCGGCTATCAGAAAAAATATATATTTATCAAATGGTTTCATAGATATAACTGTTTAAACATTTCTTTATCATTCAATTATTTATAGCCACTGTTTTGAGTGAGTCCGGGATTGGCAGTCATTGCTACCGCCGGGAAAGGTAAATACAGATACCGGGCCACATTCGTTCCTGCATCTCCCGAAGTCCTGGCAATGTGGTCGACCAACTTATTAAATCTCTTCATCGTGCGTCTGCCCTGACATTCAAAATAAAACTCCCACCGTCGCTCGTTATAAATATGATCGCTGATCTTCTTTTTATCATTGCCAAAATCCGCAGTGGCATCCAGTTCTCTCAATCCGGCTCTGTTTCGAACCAAATTCACCATATCGACGGCTTCACCGGCATCACCCAATTCATTTAATGCTTCCGCTCTCATCAGCAAAACATCCGCCCATCTGATGATTATGAAATCGTTTCCGGAAACACTACCATCCGTCGAGGGGTCCGCCGGGTATTTATTCATAATGGGTTTGTTCCATTCCGATTCTGCCAACCAGTCAATCAGACGTCCGGTTTTCAAATCGGTAAACACAGTAACCAGTAATTCCCTCCGCTTGTCGTTTTTGTCGAAAGTGTTGTAGAAATCACGCTTCACACTCATGTCTCCCCAGTTGTAATTATTGGGAAAATAACCGGAATCCGGCTGACCTTCCTCATCTTTTTTAGGTCTTGAAAGTTGTGCATGCAAAACCATTCCCGACACAGCTTTACCATTTATACAACCTGCAGCCGGTAAAGCCCACATAATCTCCGAGTTGCTATACCCTTCGTTTTGCAATGAAAATATATCGGCATAATTTCCTTCAAGGCCATACTCCCTCGTTCTCTGATTGTCTTCATACAGTTTCGTAGTCAAATCAGCACACTCCTGCCACTTTTTTTGTTCCAGATAGATACGTGCAAGGAAAGCCTCTGCACCTCCTTTTGTCACCCGACCATAATCTTTTGTCATATTCATCCGTTCGCTTTTTGTGGGCAGAAACGGGATAACCTCTTTCAGCTCATTTTCCATAAACCGATACACAGAATCCTGAGTCTGTTTGGGTATAATGGGCCTGTGATCGGTTGAACTGGTAACAATAGGTACACCACCGAACCACGTACAAAGATTGAAATAGCAAAAAACCCTGACTGCGCGGGATTCCACAATAATCTGCTCCTTCACCTCTTTAGAGATACTATAACCGGGTTCTCCTGCCTGTGTCTTCTGAAATCCTTCTTCTGATTTGTCAATCACCTTGTTACAATAGCTAATCGATGACCACAGATAGTCATACACATTATTAATAGCTCCCGGAAATATAGACGACCAGCCGGTATAATCTCCCCATTCGCCTGCACCCACGGCATAATCCGACGCACACTCCTCTATTTTGAAAACTTCCAGCGAAAAAGGAGCGTCCCAAGGAATCACCAACCGCCCGTAGGCGGAAGCAAGTCCGGTTAATAATTCCGATTCCGTTTTCCAATACTCCTCTTCCGGAAATTTTCCATAAATCGTTTCTTCAAGTTGATCCGTACAGCCCGTACAAAACAGTACGTTAAGAACCAATATTGTATATATTATATTTTTCATATGACAATAGTTAGTTAAAGTGAAAGATTAATACCAAAAGTAATCGTACGAGTAAAAGGATTCATATTCCCACGTCCGTCAATGTATTGCACATCCGGGTTTATACCCTTATATTTCGTGATTGTGAAAAGATTGGTTACAGAAGAAAAGACCTTCAGTTCCTCTATAAAAAAGCCTTTCTTCAGAGGTATCAGATAGGACAAAGTCAAATCTCTCATTCTGACAAACGAAGCATCCTGAATACACCATGTACTTAAATACAGCTTAGGATCGGTAACACGCGTCAGGCTCGGTACATCCGTATTTTGATGTTCAGGCGTCCATCTGTCCAACGCCTCACGTGACAAGTTGCCATACCACTCGAATTCCGGTCCCGTCATAGTGATCCGGTTTAAATTGGCAACCTTTTTATCGAGAACCGCTTCAATCATAAAGCTCAATTCGATTCCCTTATAGCGTAACGAACTTGAAAAACCACCCAGATATTTAGGACTGCCATTTCCCAGATACACCTTGTCCGCCTCATCCAGTTTCCCGTCTCTTCCAGCTACCACGTTTCCGTCTTTATCATATCCGTTAATGTCCTTGAATTTAGGATCACCCGGTTTCGCTCCATACACACTGGCCACATACACCTCTTCCGTGCTCCATATTCCATCAAAAATATATCCATACATGGCATTGTACGGTGTACCGGCTTTACGAATACCTGCATACCCTTTTTCCGTACCATAATACAGACTATTCCATAAAATTTCATCCCCATCTATATCCTTCACCTCATTCTTGTTTATGGAGAACCATACACTGGGCTTCCACTGCAACTGCCTGTTAAAGAAATCGAGGTAAAAGTCCAACTTCATCTCAAGTCCCTTATTAAGCATTTTGCCTTTATTGATCGTATATTTTTTAAATCCGGTTTCATGCGGCATCTGTCTTTCCATCAGCAAATCACTTGAATTCTTTATATAGTAATTCAGATCAAAATAAAAGAAAGAGTTACCAGCTTCTACCCCAAAATTAGCCGTTGCCGATTTTTCCCAATGCAAATCCGGATTGGGTATATAGTCTCCATTCCACTCTACTCCATTCACAACACCGTCACCCATAGTTGCACGCCTATAATTCAACAGGCTCTGCGTTCTTCCGTTAGGGACATCCGAATTTCCGGCGAGTCCATACCCAACCTTCAATTTCAAAGTATTCACATAAGGATTAGAGCTATTGAAAAAACTCTCTCTATCCACTTTCCAAGCAAAAGCGAAAGACGGAAAATATCCCCATTTATTATTTTCACCAAATTGAGTGGCGGCATCTGCACGGAAATTTACAGTAGCCAGATACCGACCCTTATAATCATAATTCAACCGCCCGAAAAAAGCCTGAGTAGCCCTTTCTGTCCAACCGCTGTTAAATCCATAATCCACACCTATACCGGCTTGTAGCTGATAATAGCTAATATCACTACTGGGAAATTCCGAATTGTTGGCATTCAGCATTCTCCACCTGTATTTCTGGAAAGAAGTTCCGGCCAAGACCGAAATCGAATGTCCCTTGAATGTGACGGCATAATTCAAAATCCAGTCGTTCAACAGATTCGACCAGTTTTCCTGCTGAATGCCAGCTTTGTTTTTACCCACTACGGTGTCATAAGGTTGCTGATCCCAAAAATTCTCATTAAACCTGCGTTCATAGCCAAATCTTCCTTCCAGATACAGCCCTTTCAACAAATTATATTTAGCCGATGCAAACATTCTGAAAGTATTCTCCTCCGAATTATTTTTATTCAATTGCCGGTAACTGAACGGGTTTGTCTCGTCCATCCATCCCATACTTTCAATCGGATATTTGGAGGGCTTCCCTTCGCTGTCATAGATAGGCACGACCGGAGGGAAACGCAAAGCATTATAATAATCCGGTTTCACATTATTCCGCAGTTCCTGCGTATAATTCATGTCGACGTTGAGATACAACTTATTCTTTTCATACACTAATTTCGTAGCAAAATTATAACGCCGGTAATCAGCAGGCCCTACCAAAGCATTCCCATCAAAAAAATTTCCGGAAGCCCTGTATTTAAAATCAGAACTGCCCCCCGATACTGACAGATTATGTTCCTGATTCAAATTCTTATTCAAGACTTCATCTTTCCAACTTGTGTCTGCCAGTAATCCTTGGTAGTAATATTCAATTGGATATGCATAATATTCGCCATTAAAACCGGTACGATATGTATGCGCAAAAGTAGGATCTTTAGCCAGATCATGATAAAAACGGGTGTACTCTTCAGAGTTCATCATATTCGCATCTTTAGCAATGGTCTGTGTATAAATTTTTCCAGAATACTCTATTTTCAATTTGCCCTCACGTCCGGTCTTTGTGGTTACAATGATAACTCCGTTAGCTCCTCTCGAACCATATATAGCCGCTGCCGAAGCATCTTTCAAAACATCCATCTGCACTATATCATTAGGATTTATACGGTTCAGCGCCCCTAAATCATCCATCGGGAAGCCATCAATGATGACCAACGGATCTCCATTTCCCGCAAACGATCCCTGCCCACGCAAGGTCATTGTCGGTATGGCTCCCGGATCCATATTCGCACTGTTCACATACAAGCCCGTAGCACGCCCTTGCAACATCTGTGCAGCATTACTCGCACTGCTCATGGTCAGATTCTCCGTTTTGATGGATTGCACACTACCTGTCAAATCGGACTTCTTGACTCCGGCGTATCCAATTGCAACAACCTCGTCCAACTGCATGGCATCGGGTTCCAAAGTTATTTTAAGGGTCTTTCCTCCCGTCACTTTCACTCTTTTAGTTGCATACCCCATAAAAGAAATTTCCAGAGTGGCATTCATGGGCACCCGAACCGTGAACTTACCGTCCATATCGGTCACCGTTCCCTTGTCTGTACCTTTTACACGTACCGACGCACTCGGTAACGTTTCTCCCAAGTCATCATATACCACTCCAGATACACTTAGATTCTGTGCTGATAATGAGAACATAAAGCTCAACATTACAAATAGCAAGACAAATTTTAATTTGCTTTTCATCGTATCATCATTTTTATATTAACCGTATTCTTTCTTAGTTATAGTTCATACTTGTTAAGGATTATTTTCCGTTATCGCCTGTTCCTTTTTTAGTACTAATTAACCTCTATTCCCGAAGGAGCTTAACTGTGACCGGTGCCTGATTCGCGGATCTTACCTCAAGTAAAAACATCCGCTGTCCACCCGGCAATTCAATCCGAATCCCCCCTGCCGCATTGCGACCACTCTCGTAGAGTAGGATGCCATCCGTGGTGTACAGTCGGACAGTAGAACCATCCTCCAGTTTATCAACAATCAGATAATTACCGTTTATCAGGTAAGTAAACGCATTACGCGTTGTTTCATTCACCGAAACACCTCCCGAATACTTTAGAGCCACGTCATCCACCATTACTTTCATTCCCGAATTACTGAAGAATGAAATCTTGACCAAGTCGGACACCGCCATAACAGGGAAAGGCAACGTAGATACTTTATACCAACGATACGCACCATTAGTATATTCAACCGGATATGCAGACAGGTCACCCAGATTCACAGACAGTTCCCGATCGTTATCGGGATTGCCGGTCTCTATTTTTACTCGAAATACATCCTGACCGGATGCTCCGGACTCGGTCGCCAACAGACATTCCAGCTGATAAGCACCCGGAGCTATCCCTGTGACATATTGGCTCGCTTTCACCTCATTATGCTCTCCATCATAAGGATAAAGAGTCATATAATATCCCTTCTCGGCAGAGCTAGCACTATTCTCACGCGCTACATTCTCTTCAAAATGCCACCCGAGATACGGATTGGAAAAATCAGCATTATAGATACCGGTATTCACCTTAACAAGCTCAATATTCGAAAGGCGGACATCCATCCCCTCGGCAGGTAAAATACTAAACACCAATTCCAAATTAGCCTCCGACGGCAACGTCACGTTATATGAAAAAGACTGCTGTTTCAAGCTCATCGACTCAAAAAAGGAGTGATCTACTAAACCGGATGTGACCGAACTAAGCTTAACATCGGCTTCATCTGCCATCCCCGCACAATCAAATTTCAATAGATAGTCTCCCGCCGGAACTTTCGTCAGTTTCTGTACGATGGCCGTCAGTTTATGATCCGAAAACAAAAGATTACTCGAATCGAATTGTATCGGATTACTCAACTCACCACAGAAAGTATTGGTCGGAGTACCACTCCACGCATTTCCATCCCGGACTTCCCATCCTTTCAGATCATAAAAGAAATAGGGATTCACCGGAATGGTTTTAAAACATGAATTATAAACATTATAGTTATTGCTATATTCCAATTCACCGGCAGTAAGTTCTATCCAGTCAATATCGATGTTGCAACTGGAAGAAGCCTTCATCTCGATGGTGTATTCACCCGATTCAGGAATCCTTACCGTAACACTCCGTACGATCTCCCCCGTGTTTACAGCCGATTTCGGAACAAACAAGCCATCGGACATTCCATCCGACATGTCACTGTCCAAATATTCAGATCCACGTTTTACACGTACCCAAAAGCCCATATCCTCTCCACCTACTGTTCCAAGAGAACCGCTTCTTCTGAATGCCGGAACATTCATCCGAAGGGTATAATTTCCGGCAGGCAAAAATAAAGACGTCTCCAAAGTGCCTGCAATCGCAAATTTCAGAATCTTTTTTCCCTCTGAAACCATCGTATATATGGAGCTACTTTCCGAGTTTTTTTTCCAATACTGAATGGTAGTTTGATTACCGGATGAAAAGGTACCGTCGTTAAAATCGCCGTTCAGACGATAGAGAAAGCTCGCTGTATTTTCCTGTGCAGCTACTGTGGCAGCATACGCCAAAAGAAGCATACACGCCATATTTTTTGCTATATCTGTTATTTTCATATGAATCTTATTCTAATGTGATATGATATACGGAAGCCGAGTATTTCTTGAGAGACAGGCTCTCTCCTTCAACCGTCTCTGCCTGATGCGTCATTACCGGCATGTCCTTTTTATAATCCCATCCGGGATACCAGTCGCCCTTAGTGGGAGTATCACCGTACATTTCGGACACACGCTTTATCTCTTTGATCTTACGGTTGGTTATTTTCAAATCCATATTTTCGTCGGTGTCTTTCGTGTTGATAACATACAAATAAACCTCCTTGTTATCTTCGCTCCGGCTGGCATAAGCCATCACGCCGTCATAAGTACCACTGATCCTTGTCTGGACGATCTGCGGAAACAAGTGGTTGGCCACCATAGAGACGGAGAAACCTTTGGGAGACATTTCATTGTTGGGGAACAGACCGTCATAAGCGCCAAACATAGGTAACTCGCCCGTACCGGAAAAACCTCCTCCCCAATGCGTATTCCAAAAAAACAGCTTACCAAAACGCGGATTCTGGAGTATCTGCCCGATTATATCGATATTGGCCAACGCGTGTCCCAAATCAAAGCCTCCTTCCCAACTGCCATACATGGCATTGAACTCCGATGCCCAAACATCCAGCCCTTTCTCTTTAGCTTTGGCATTGGCATTGATCTTGGCCAGAATTTCATCCATAGGGCCTGTCATCACCCCATTTTTATACTTTTTTTGTGCCCACGTTTCATAATTCGAACCTTCCGGATAGCTCATCAAAGGATAGTTGCTCGTACAGATGTGGTCGATGGCCTCTACCACACCGGGAATTTTCAAGTAACTCTCAACACTCCAGGCAGCACCATTTGATATGATCTCGATAGACGGGCATACCTCTTTCATTGCCGCCGAAAAATCGATTAACAACCGGGCATAGTCTTCGGGAGTACAGGCAACAGTCCCTTTCTTTCCCGGAAAATCACCCGGTACATCTTCCACATAGCCATCATAATAAGCAACTTCGGTCTCATTGGCAATAATCCAGTACTTCACATTGTAATTCTTCTTCACATTGGCATAATAGACCCATGCCGCAGCATGTTCTATCAGAAATTCCCTGTTCTTCTCAACCTCCAACGCTTCTCCTTTATAGTCGTAAAGCGGTTCGCCGGTCTTCATGTTTTTCACCAGTTTATATAAATCTGCCGGAACCACTATCACCGGTTCGCAACCGGCTTCACGACAGACAGTCATAAACTCGTCAAAATCCAAGGGATCGTACTTAAAATCAGTTTCCGTTGCATTCAAGAATCCCTCCCGCAAATACTCCGCTCCTTTTCCCTGACGGGCGGGCGTAGGCTTCGCCACGTGGTACGGTGGAACAGAAAACAAGATATGATCCGCTTTATCACCACCCGGATAGCGCAGATACCTCACTCCCATTTCTCGTAATGCCGCACTCAGCTTCTTCGGTGCTTTGGTAGTTTTATCATCATCTACGTAGGTGTTGATATTGATTCCCAACGGATTGCCATCCAATCGATTTACAACAAGCGAACCAACTACAATCTCCCCCGAAAAGAGACTGGCAACGTACAGAAAAATGTAAATGAAAAATAAAAATGTCCTTTTCATACTATGTTTATTTTATAAATTGATATGGAATAAGCCGGTACTTTCGAAGGTTGCGATTCCTTAACCGGCATGGTAAATATTTCTGGTTCAAGATCGTCACTGGATTTTCCCACCATACAGGCCAAACGCGTGACAGCACTAATTTGCCACCCTTCCAAATTGAGTTCGAAACGTGCTTCGTCACTACCCTGATTGATGAGATAAACATATGCCGCTTTTTCATCTCTGCTATATGTCGAGTAGGCAATCAAGGTATTCAGGTCTGTGGAACATTCCACCATTTCCGGATAAAGATGATTTGCCCAGAAAGACACTGAATAAGCAATCGGATGAAAGTTATTATTATTATCGAATGCATTGAACCCGGGCCACGGATTCGGTTCGAGCATCCAACGGGTATTCCAAAAGCATCCCGCCGCCATTTTTGGTTGTTCCAGCAGCTTACCCAGAATGTCAAAGTTGCACATGGCATGTCCCATATCCGCATTGGCACCCCAACCATCCCACCAATCAAACGGTCCGTATTCGGCTACAATTATTTTAAGATTCTCCTGCTCCGGAGTAGAAGAGTATTTTTTTATCTGTTCCAGTACCCCCCTGAACGGAAATATCAGATCACGGGTTTTAGCCACCCAATCTTCGTACCCGTTCTTATAGGTACGTATCGGATAATTGCTGATGCACAGCATATCAAATTTGCCGCCTGCTTTTTCAAAAACCGATTTTGTAACGGCTTCCACATCGGAAGCGACATTGGGAATGATTTTTATCGTGGGATCCACCGCTTTCATAGCATCCGAAAAATCGCGGACATCTTCTCCGTAATCATCTGCACTATACCCTCCATACATCACGGAAGGATGCCAGCTCTCGTTACCTACCATCCAATATTTGACGTTATAATGGTGTTTTTTATTGGCATACCGTACCCATTCGGCCGCGTGCTCTATCAGCTGCTCGCGGGTGCTGAGATAAGTCGCTTCGGAATAACTGTTTTTACGGCTATCACAAGGAACGACAATAATCGGTTCACAAGATGTCTCCTGACACAAACTCATAAAATCATCGAAATTTAACGGTTCGAACTTAAAGGCCGATTCATTATCCGTAAGAAAGGCTTCACGCCCCATAGAAGTGCCTTTTCCCTTACGAGACAGACTGGGGATTGCTTTCTCGTAAGGCGGAACAGAAAATAAATTATTATCGGACTTATCACCTCCGGGATATCTCAAATACCTGACTCCCATTCTTTTAATGGCGTCGGCAAGAGAGATTGAAGGATTACTCACTTTATCGTTATCAATAAAATAGTTCAGATTTAGTCCAATTGGATTTTGTTCGAAACGATTGATTACCCGGGACGTATTGATTGTTATTATGTTTATAGTATTACTCTCTCTCCCTTTTCTGAATTCTCCAGCGCTCACCGCAATACAAAGATAAACAAAAAGGATAAAACCGTATATTTTTTTCCCCATAATTCTATTTTTATATTTATACCCTATGTTATAACTATTATGCCCGCCCACAACACACGGGCGCATTGTGGTCTGCCATCATCGAACCAGAGCATTTCCAGTGAAAAATCAAAGCCGGTCAGATCACATTTTTATAGCGTCTCATAAATAGATGTGCTTTTGTCAGCTGCGACTCAACCGTGTTTTCCGATAGAGTGAGCCTTTGCGCAATGGCTTTATTGCTATAACCATACTTCTTGCTCATCACAAATATCCGTTGACGTGCCGGGGGAATCAGCTTTATGATCTTATTCACATGTTCCAGAGTAAGACGGCTGACCACGGCCTCTTCCGTCTCGTAGGTAGAAAGAGATTCATTAGTAAACTTACTGCAATAGGCCCGTTCTGTTTTTCTGTGATTGTAATAAGTCATTAGCGTGTTCCGGGCAATAGTAGTAATGTACGAACCAAAAGATTTGTCCATATCAATTCTTTCTCTCGTTTCCCAAATTTTAACAAAGGTTATCTGTACAACCTCTTCGGTCAGATAATAATCGTAGTTCGAGACGGCAAGTATAAAGTTGTGCAGTTTCTCCTTGTACCTGGCATACAATAATTCAAAATCGGAAGCATCTCCCCTTTTCACTCCAAGTAATATCTCTTCATTCGTCTTCATATGTATTTTCTTTTAATGGTTATCTGTTTAAAGGCAAATAGTAAGGAACAAAAACAAATCTCTTAAAAAGCGATAGACAAAGTTAGTTCGATCTTTTCATCTTGAGGATGAGTATTCTTGCAAAATGGATGGAAGGGTTTTGAAGGCCGTTTTTTATGGATGAAATTATTTTCAAATAGCGGTTTAAAAGATTCAAAGAGGGCTTACAGGGTTATTTGAGAGGGGTAAGTAGAAAAAACATCACCTGCCGGAGCAATGTATTCCAAGCAAGTGGAAAGGGACAAAAAACGAATAGAGCCTGTTTAAAATTCGCTCAACTATGTTCTTTTAAGGAAATTTTAAACAGGCTCTCCATAGGGACGGGAATGTCCCGGCAGTTATTCTTAACTTTTCTTTTCGGAACCGGAGTGGTACTTCTCCATGTATTCGGATGGTAGCATCCCATATACTTTCTTGAAGCTATTGCTAAAATATTTCGGATCGTTGTACCCTACAGCATAAGCGATTTCCGAAGTACTGCATTTCTTTCTCTTCATTATTTCGACAGCCGCTTCGAGCCTTATCTTACGGATAAACTCCAATGGCGGCATCCCCGTCAGTGCCTTGAATTTGCGGTAAAGCATGGAACTGGTCACGCACATTTCTTCCTGAAAGGCAGTCAAGTTAAAGTCCGGGTTGGATATGTTATTTTCTATCAGCCTGATGGCTTTCTTCAAGAACTGTTCGTCGAGACTGGTAAATTCCGAAACGACCTCTTGAAAGTCTATATTACCCCGAAACCTCTCCACCATGCGGTTGCGATTGTTTATCAAACTGCGAATCTGGGCTTCCAGCACTTCAAATTCAAAAGGCTTGGTTATGTAAATATCGGCACCGGCTTCAAATCCTTCGATCTGCGATTCCTTACCAATCTTAGCTGTCAGCAGAATAACGGGAATATGACAGGTCTTAATATCTCCCTTCAACGTTTTGCATACCTCGTATCCGCTGATACCGGGCATCATTATGTCCGACACCACGAGATCGGGATTATTCTCAATGGCCAGTTTCAATCCCTCCTGTCCGTCTACTGCGGAAAATACATTGTAATCTTTTTCAAGCGAGTTACAAATAATGTGCAGCAGTTCTGGATTGTCTTCTATTACGAGCAACGTCGGCTTATCATGATCCCGGACAGTAACGTCCGGTCTCGTCTCAACAGGGACAAGTGCATCCTGAGATTGGGGAGTCACATGCCCGTCGTCAATCTGATCAGCAGTAAAGCTACTCTTCAACAGCGGTAAAGTCACAGTGAATTCAGTGTATTTGTTTACCTGACTTTTCACACTGATCTCGCCACCCTGATGCAAATCCACCAGATCCTTGGTGAGAGAGAGCCCGATACCCGTACCTTTTGTCTTAAACTTCCGATACTCACCCTCGTAAAAACGTTTGAAAAGATTTGGAATAGCTTCCGGAGCAATTCCCTGTCCGGTATTATTCACCCGTATGATGACCGAGTCATACTCGCTCTCCTCCCTCTTTATCACTCCCTGAATAATGACATGAATGCTCCCGCCCTCAAAATTATATTTAAAGGCGTTGGACAAGAGATTATAAATGATCTTATCGAGTTTGTCCGGATCAAACCATCCATAAATTGATTCGGGAAAGGACTCGACCTGCAGGTCGATCTGCTTACTGTCCGAAAGAGGTTTAAAATGATCGTTGCATAAGGAGATGATAAACTGCGCGACATCACCGTAAGACACCTTAAGTTTAAGGTTTCCGGTCTCCGCCTTACGGAATTCGAGTATCTGCTGTAGAAGGCGCATCAAACGGTTGATGTTCCGTTTCATTGTCTCGAAGGTGTCATCCTTGTCAGGATAGGTCTTCCTCAACTGGTCCACCGCACAGGACAACACGGTTAGTGGTGTGAGCAACTCATGGGAAATATTGGTGAAAAATTTTAGTTTACTTTGGTTCAGCTCGTCTATCTTGGCATGTTCCATCTCCTGAATTTTAAGTGCATTGGCCACTTTCATCCGGTTCGACAATACGTGATAGGCCAGATAAATCAAACCGATGACTATAAACACATAAATCAATTTGGCCCACCAGGTCTGGTAGAAAGCGGGTAATATTTCAATGATCAACTCTTTGGGCTGATCGTTCCAAAAGCCACTCTCATTGGATGCCTTCACACAAAACAGATATTTTCCCGGAGACAGATTGTTGTAATTGGCATAGCGATGGTTAGCATCCACATATTGCCATTCCGTATCAAAGCCCTTCAGCATAAACGAATAACGGTTTTTCTCCGCATTCGAAAACGAGAGTGCGGAGAACTCAATTCTAAAGTTATACTGATCGGGAAACAAACGTATCATGTCGGAATAATTGGGAAGATTGTCCGACATCTTCAGACGATCTTCGGACGGAAGTTCTTCGATCGATTTATTAAAAATCTTAATATCGGTGATCACCACGTTGGGGATATACCTGTCATCTTTAATACGCTCGGGATAGAAAGAGTTGAAACCACCGTATCCCCCGAAGAACATTTCGCCATGTCGGTTCTTGTAGAATGCCCCCCGGTTGAAAACATTATCCTCGAGTCCGTCGCTCGATGTAAATATCTTGATCTGCTGTTCTTTCGGCAAATTTGCATTATAACGTACCAGGCCATGGTTCGTACTTAGCCAGAGGTTATCAAAATTATCTTCAAGGATATTCATTATCACATCACCCGGAATCTCAGACACATTGCCGATGATTTCGAACAAATCTTTATCAGGATTATACCGGCTTAAGCCGCCGCCTTTGGTTCCGGCCCAGATAACACCGTTCCGGTCTTCAAAAACCTGCTGAATATTATTATTGTTTATCTTCCCATTCTCACGGTTATAGAGAGTAAACCGGATACTGGAAAGATCGTTCTTGTGTATAGTAGCCTGATAGACACCGTTGTTTTCGGTACCCAGCCATATCCTGTCTTTCTTATCCTGTATAATCGAAAGGACCGATGTGCGGCTATCTGTCTGAATGCCTTTCTTATTATAGGTATTGTGGTCTTCAATATCATAAATGATCAAACTGTCCTTATCATTGAACACGTTTATACCACGGGCTCCCACCCAGAGGTTATTGTCTTTGTCCATAAATAGTGTCGATATGCAATCGCTGACAAGGCTCGGAGTGTTCTTCAAACAAAGGTTCTGTACGGAAGTATCCTTCTCGCCCTCCGTGCGGATGATGTAAATTCCCGAATAGAAGGAGGTAGCCCATATACGGTCGTCATTTTTAAAACGATGAAAGGAGGAGATGGTCTTGATCTGTCGGTTCAGTTCGTCATTATTCGCATAGCTGGGGAAATGTATGTACTTATCCGATTTTCGGTCATATTTCACAATGCCGTTCAGCTTAGTTCCCAACCAGAAGATATCATCGGGATATTCGAACAGGGAAAAGACAGAATTGGTGTGATACTGTTCGGGCAGGTTGGCCAACGAATAGTTTTGTATCCGGTTCGGAGAGAGTTGCACCTTTTTCACCCCCGAACCATTGAATCCCAACCACATGATGCCCGACCGATCCCGATAAATAGAAGAAAGTTCGTAATCACTGAACTCACGGCCACTCTGCCTGTCATAACGCAAAAAGGCATCTTTCCTATTTATGTCGGTCAACACATTCAACCCATTGGGCGTACCCACCCAGATATATCCGTAGAGATTATCCTGTGAAATGGAATAGACGGTGTTATTGGACAAGCTGCCGGATTTTCCGGGATCATATTCATAGGTTACGTATTGACACTTATCGGGAGTATGAGCATTCACGATCCGTGTCAGTCCACACTCCCACGAACCGATCCAGATGTTTTTATCCCGGTCTTGAAACAAAGAGTACACCGAGTTACGTTCGTTCACACGGGGATAAGAGATAAAAAGGTTTTCGCGTACGGAATACCGGCAAAGGCCGTCGACCCATGTTCCGATCCAGATATCGCCCCGATCGTCTTCCAGAAGTGTCTTGATGTCGTTACCACAAATGGAATTGCCACTGCTGCCCGAATAATAGTGCTGGAAACTGTCGGTCTCCGGGATGTATTTGTTCAGCCCAAAGTTCGTGCCGACATAGATATCATTGTTCCTGGTCACCAATATCGCACACACCGTTTGGTTCGTCAATTTCCCTTTGGCAAAATGGCGGATCCGCCCCGTCTTCTTGTTCAATATATCCAGTCCGAATTGAGTTCCTATCCATAGGTTCTGTTCGGCATCCTCGGCGATACAGTTCACCCAATTATGTGTCAGCAAATCGGGATGACGGTAATCAGACTTAAAAGTACGTATCTGATACCCATCCCAGCGACAGAGACCGTCTCCACTTCCAAACCAGATATATCCTTCTTTATCCTGAAAAGTACAATAGATTTCCGGTGTAGAAAATCCCTGCGGGATAGAGATGCTTTCATATCGCAACCGAACATTCCGGGCGGCAAAGAGACCGGTTTCCATCCAAAGAAACAGGAAAAGAAGGCATAACAAGCGTGTTCTCATCTGATAAATTCTATTTCGTATGCATATTTACAAGAACAAAATTAATAAAATAATCATTCTCTGATATTTTTTTAACTCCCGGATAAAAAAATAGTATCAGGTAACCGGAGAGACTACCGGTATTTTTCTACCACCAAACCGATGGAAACCGGTTATTTACTAGGCGCAGGGGCCAACGGAATCTGGTAACATTTCATATTGGCAGACTTCACCCGCTCTTTATCCAGCTTAATGATTTTACGGTCGTATGTATAAAGCCCGTTTACCTCATTCTCCACATCCGTCCATTGAGTATAGACAGTGGCACTAAGTCCTTTAGCGATATAGCCGTAAATTTTATCCATGAACTCCACATACTCATTGGTAGCGGCAAGCTTCTTGTCCGGTTGATCTTTGTAATAATCATGCATGTACTTGCCATTATCGCTCCAAGAGTGACGGGGCACGAAATAGCCCAAAGCGCCATATTCGCCATTCACCGTGGCACGCTTGCTGCTTATCAGAGGAAGTGTTGGCGGCAAATAAGAATGATTATCTTTGATATGCCCTACCTCATAATCCACATGGGGAGTTTTTGCATCGATCCCACTGTTGCCCATTACCAGCCGCGAAGGATCAAGCGACATTACGTTTTCCGTGAGCCTGTCCACATCGTACAATCCCCAATGCTCATTAAATACGGTCCACATGATAATACTGGGGTGACTCCAATGTTGATACACCATATTACTCAGTTCCGTCTCAAATTGCACCTTATCCGTCTCAGAACGTGTAAGGTCTCCATTGCTGCAAGGCATGTCTTGCCATACCAATATACCGAGCTTATCGCAATGGTAATACCACCGTTGGGGTTCTATCTTCATATGTTTGCGTATCATATTAAATCCCCAATCCTTTATGTTTTCGATATCCCACCGCAAAGCGTCGTCGGACGGTGCAGTAAAGATGCCATCAGGCCAATATCCCTGATCGAGAGGGCCATGCTGGTAAAGCGGTTCACCGTTCAGACAGAGCCGAGGTATCTTATCGAATACTTCCACAGATATTTTACGCATTCCCGCATAACTTTCGATGCGGTCGACCACCTTTTTATCTTCATCCAGAAGCTCTATCTTCACATCATACAGATAAGGATCGGCAGGTGACCAGAGACGGGGAACGGACACATGCACTGGAATATCCCTAAGGGTCTCTCCCACGGCAGTGGCAACCACCACATCTTCCGCTTTGAAATTGACACGTACCGGACACTTACTCACTTCAGAAGAGGTCACTTTTACATCAAACCGGCTCTTATCAAGATCAGGAATAATTTTTATATCGGTTATGTAGGTTTCGGGTACTGCTTCCAGCCACACCGTCTGCCATATGCCGGAGTTCGGAGTGTAAAGGCACCATTGCGGATCGTCGTACCACGGACGCCATTGCTTGCCGATGGCAATCGGCTTGGTATCGGTGGGGTCGTAGACGGAAACAATAATTTCCTGTTCGCCTTTCGGAACGAGGTATTTGGTTATATCGAAACTAAACGCATCGAAACCTCCCTGATGCTTCCCCAAACAGTGCCCGTTGACGTAGACCGCAGCCTCCCAATCGACAGCTCCGAAATGAAGAAGCACCCGTTGTCCGCTCCAGTTTTGAGGTATCGCAACCTTTTTTCTGTACCATCCCCTGAAAGAGGAGAATTGTTGCCGTATCCCCGACAAAGGTGACTCCCATGGGAAAGGCACCAGTATTTCATCCGAAAGGCGTTTGTTGAATGGTACTTTATCCCCTTCGAACCCTTGTTGAAATTCCCAGATACCATTCAGGTTCCTCCACTCATCCCGTACCATCATGGGGCGGGGATATTCGGGAAGAACATTTTGCGGATCTATATTTTCGCTCCATGGTGTGAGCAACGGAGCATTTTTAACACCCCACTTTTTTGCCTGAACAGTACCTGCCAGCAGACAAAACAAAACGAATGCGATATATTGGGTTCTATGATTCATGATACGATCGGTTTATATTTTCTTAATCTGATTGCTTACTTACTTTCAATGGTGATTTTGGCTGCTTCCATGCCGGGAGTCGTTGCCGTCAGAGTGATTTCTCCGGCATCTGCGGTCGATTTCAGAATTACCAAGCACTTCCCTCTCCATGCTTTTCTCCGGGGTTGGGTATAACTTTCGAGACTGACCGGATTCGCATTTCCCACGCCGGCTATCACCGCAGGACCTTTCACCTCGAAGTCAATCAAATTCTCCGCATCGATGTCAAGCCTGTCGTAATCATCACGAAGCTCTACTGTCACATAACTTAAATCCTGATTATCCGCAAATATTGCATTCCGGTCTGCCGATAATTTTAAATGGGACGCTACAGCATTGGTTTCCAATGCAGAAAATACCTTTTTCCCGGCTTTATAACCTACGGCTTTTAGCTCGCCCGGTGCATAAGGAACCTGCCATGTTGCCATGTATTTACACTTCCGTCCCGTTTCTTTCATTCCCAAAGATTGGTTGTTCAAGAAGAGTTCGACACTGTCACACGACGAATAGCTTTCCACCTTCAAAGATTTATTTTCAAACCCGGGCCAGTTCCATTTGGCCACAAGGTCTTTATAATGCCAACGACTCCAATTAATGCGTTCGCGCTTCAAAGGTTCAAAGGATGAAACGGGAGAATGGACAAACAAAGAAACGACCGGTTCATCCGACCAGAATGCATCCCGATAGTAAGATTGGGGACGTTTCCAGCCACAAATGTCGATATCCCCGCAGTAGGCAAGCGTCCAGGGATATACGCTGTTACTTTGCGGATACCCGTGCCAACCGATGCTGGCCTCACCGATATAGTCTATCGCCGTCCATATGAAATCGCCTATCACAGCCGTATTGGCCTCTACATCCGCCCAGGCATCACAGGCATCGAAAGCATAAGACTCGGAGCCATATATCACACGTTTCGGATGATTACGGATGTCCATTGCATATTTCCCGACAGCATATCCGCCTACGGCATAATTATAGCCGCACACGTCGAGAACCTCCATAAAGGCGTTTAGTTCTTCACCCAGATTGTTGAGTCCTGCCGTCACAGGACGGGTAGGCTCTAACTCATGGATGTAGCTGGTCATCATCCGGGCATTATTGACCACCTCTTCCATCTGCATGGCGGGAATTTCATTTCCAATGCTCCACATGATAACAGAAGGGTGGTTGCGATCCCTTTTCAGCATAACCTCAACATCTTTTCTCCAATTCGTTTTATAATAAAGATGATAATCCTGCGGATTCTTACCGTGCTCCCACATATCGAAAGCTTCGTCGATAACAAGCAGCCCCAACCGGTCGCAGGCATTAAGAAAAGCAGTCGAAGGTGGGTTATGGGAGGCACGCACGGCATTGTATCCATTCGCTTTCATCAACTCCACTTTACGTTCTTCGGCCCGATCGTAAGCCTTCGCTCCCAAAGGCCCGTTGTCGTGATGGACACATCCGCCTTTCAGTTTCAGAGGCACACCGTTGAGAAGAAGCCCTTTTTGAGCATCCACGGATACGGAACGGATTCCAAAAGTACTTTTATATTCGTCTTCCAGATGGTTATTCGCATAAATCCGGGTAGTCACATTATACAGATAAGGGGTATCGGGCGACCAAAGTTGCGGCGACTCGATTTCCGTCTTCTGAGTGAATACATCGGTATTGCCGGCATTGATTTTCTTGTCGGCTTTTATGGAAGCCACCCGGTTACCTGCATCATCGGTAATAACCGTCTCGATCACAACATCGTTTCCCGACGGATAGTTGTTTACAATGGAGGTTTCCACAACCACCTCCGCCATTTCGCGGGTCACTGTGGGTGTAGTAATATAAGTGCCGTGAGTAATGATGTGCAACGGATTGGTTACTGTAAGCCACACGTGGCGATAAAGACCTGATCCGGCATACCAACGGCTGTTATTGCCCTCATTTTTCACCTGTACAGCAATCACATTGTCCTGATCGTAGGCGAGATAGTCGGTTATATCATACACAAACGGGGTGTATCCATAAGGATGATTGCCCAGATGTCGGCCGTTGATCCAGACATCGGTGTTCATATAAGCTCCTTCGAAATACAATTCGAAGTTTTTGTCTTTTTGCGAGGAGGGGACGAAGATGTTTTTGCGATACCATCCGATGCCCCCTTCCGTAAATCCACCGTTGATGCCCGACACGGCATCGGGTGAAAAGGGTGATCCGGTTCCCGGAATATCTTCTATACTAAAATCGTGCGGCAGATCGACGGTACGCCAGGAACTGTCGTCAAAACCGGGCTGCTCGGCATTAGCTTCTCCACGGTAAAACTTCCATCCGGAATCGAGGAGTTGCCTGCTTCTCGTGTTCTCCGATGTAAAATTGCCGCAGGAAACAAGAAGCAAACATGCGCATACATATACTATTATCTTTTTCATCATAACTTATAAATCTAATGGTTGGAGTATTTATCGTGCATCAACATCGCTTTTTACAGTAGCAAAACAGCTGACTCCGGAAAAAGGGGAAATGACCTCCGGCAACCTTCATCAATTGCCGGAGTTATCATATCCCAAAAACTGAAAACATCTTCCTATCTTAACCTAAAAAACCAGGAGCCATGACCGCCCTCTTTATTCCCCTAAAAACGTTTCCCTCTAAAAAATCAACTATCGTTATTCGCCCGCTATTTAAACCAATTGGATATCTGCATGTTCGATTGGGTAATTCTGGACTCATCAAACTTATTCACCTTCCGGTCATAGGTCATCAATCCGTTTACTTCCACTTCCACATCTGAGGTCTGTGTGTACACGGCAGCCGAAAGTCCTTTAGCTATGAGCGCTTTCAACATTTCGTTGTATTCCAGATAGGTATCCGTGGCCTGCTGTTCGGTCGTTATTTTCTTGTTGTCCCAATAGGCGTCCTCTTTTTCCGCTTTCCACAAATGGGTCTCGATGGTACGAAGTATGCCGCCATATTCTCCCACCACATTGATACGCTGCAAATCGAATAACGGCAATTTCGGGTCGGGATAATGGTGTATATCGAGTATATCGCCACACGCCCTGTGGTTGCCGCCACTTGCCGGATTCACCAAACGGGTGGGATCGTATTTCTTTGTCCATTCGGCAATAGTTTCCGTGTCATACTGCCCCCATGCCTCATTGAAGGGTGTCCATACCTGAATACAGGGATAAGGCATCAGATGGTCCATGATCTCTTTCCACTCCTTGCGATAAGTGGCATCGGATTCGGCCGAACGTTTCACTTCTTCGCCACCGTTATACACGAAAGGTTCCCACTTTGGATAGGCGTCTCCACTCGGCATATCCTGCCAAACAAGGATTCCCATCCGGTCACAATAGGTGTACCACCGGGCAGGCTCTACCTTTATGTGCTTACGGATCAGATTGAAGCCGAGCTCTTTTGTTTTCTGCACGTCATACAGCATTGCTTCGTCCGATGGCGGAGTATACAACCCGTCGGGCCACCATCCTTGGTCGAGAGGACCAAAATGAAAAATGTCTTTGTTGTTGAGCTGAAAACGCATGAAACCGTCTTTATCCCTTTGGGCAGATACCTTACGCATGGCAGCATAAGATTTTATACGGTCGGTTTCCTTACCATTATTATACAACACTACTTCGAGGTCATAGAGGTACGGGTTGTGGGTATCCCATAGTTTAGGAGATTTCACAGAAAGCAAAATCTCGCTTCCGGCAACCGCTTTACCACTGGCCACAATCTTCTTGCCGTCCTTGAGTATTGCTTCCACATAGGCGGCTTTCGAACCAGTGGTCCGAGTCTTCACCGTCAGCGTTTCCTTATCAATATCGGGCACTGTTGCCACTTGCTCGATGTGCTGTTCCCTGACCGGCTCCATCCACACCGTCTGCCAGATACCGCTTACCGGAGTGTACCATATGAGATGATTCTGAATCATCTGTTTTCCCACGGGCTGGAAAGAAGCAGTGGTAGGATCCCATACCTTTACCACCAGCTTCTGATTTCCTTTATCCTTCAAATAAGGAGTAATATCAAAAGAGAAAGGGGTAAATCCGCCGGTATGCGTACCGATCATTATATCATTGACGTAGACGTCCGCTTTCCAATCTACCGCCTCAAAGTTCAATTTGATATTTTTCCCTTTCCATTGGGAAGGAACGGAAAATTCCCGTTTGTACCAAAGTTCCTGATTTTCATCGATTCTTTTCATTACTCCTGAAAGGCTCGACTCTACACAGAAAGGAACCAGTATTTTACCGTCAAAAGCGGCAGGCTCGGTTTTTCCTTTAGGGAGGATGGCGTAATCCCAAAGTCCATTGAGGTTTTTCCAGTCGCCCCGTTCCATAATCGGACGCGGATACTCCTGCCACACGGCATCGGGATTCAATGCTTCTCCCCAGACTGTTTTCATCTCTTCGCCTTGGGGTTTCCACTGCGCGGATATGTTGATACTTAATAATAAAGAAAAGATTAATAAGATTTCTTTTTTCATATCTGTATTCTATTTAAAATATAACATCATAGTTTTTGCCATGCAGCAACTCTCATAAAAAACCATCGAAATGAACCAACGCAAAGATATGGCTTTGAATAATACAAAAGGATTATTATTTGTGCAAAAGGGGAAGCAGCAAAAACAAAGAGATTTTTTGAGGGATAAAAAATCTTCAAAAAGGGAGGAGATTTCTTCAAAACGCCTTTCCAGCCATTTTGAAAGGGGTAGAAATGATATAAACATCATGCCCGCCAACCGACCGGCAAACACGAATAACAGTACTCCTATCCACCGGCAACAGAGGGTGAAAAACGCTCCGCCTTTCTATGCACCGTGCAAACCCCTCCTAAGGATGGTGCTTAGGAGGGATAAGCACGGTGCTTACCGGCTGTATGGATAGTGCTCAAAGGAGACCGGCACCGTGCTTAGGGTTACCTTCACGTCGTTTCATTTTTCTTCCGCCACCATTTCCTTCCTGCAGGTCCGATGAATAGAGCAATCAAACAGGAAAGGGGGAATACAGTGGAGGGGATAGAAAACAAACCGAATACAAACGTTGAAAGTGCTTAAAATCACAATTTAAGTTAAACAGCAATACTCTCGTAACGGAAAAACCATACTTTGCAGTATTAAAACAAACCAAAGAAAAGAACCATATACGAGTAGCATTGATTGAAAATACAATTAACTGATTAAAATGAAAAAAAGTTTCTGCATAAGTATAGGACCTGTCTATTTATTGCTCGGCTTACTAATTCACCTGCACGCATATGCGGCTCCCGGCAAAGGAGCAGACCAGAGAACAATAGAAGCCTTTACAAAGTTACTTAAAGTGGAGGTGCCGTATGGATTCGTCATCGAGAACAATGAAACAGAAGGTTATCTTCCTTCCCACATAGAAGCCATCTTAAACGACGGAACAAAGCAATCTGTCCCGGTAGTCTGGAACAGGGGAACTTTCGAGGGAGACCAAAGGCCGGCCAGTTTCTACCGCTCGCACAAACCGGGTGTCTACGAAATTTATGGGACACCTCTCATTGACGACACATCACATCCGGACCTTACAAACCCTCAAAACCTAAAAGCAGTTCTGCAGGTCAACGTCGGCCCTTATAACGGTGCAAGGCCGGAAAACAGAAAGCTACCACCCCCCGCAGACGTTTCGACTTCTCCATGGGACAAAGGCGCAGGCAATCCACTCGTGCCCGGCTATTTCGCAGATACCCACTTGCTGATTCATAACGGCGTTTACTATTTCTACTCTTCAACCGACCAATACGTGAAATTTTTCGCCGACAACGGTCCGTTCGGGGTGTGGAAATCGAAAGACTTTGTCAACTGGGAATTTAAAACATTCACCTACCCGGACCAGTTTCCAAGCAACGACAATTGGCTTTGGGCTCCCATGGCCATTCAAGGGCCCGACGGAAAATTTTATCTCTATTATCAACGGGACATAACGGGAACCCATGTTGCCGTCTCCGACTCTCCGGAGGGACCGTGGAAAGCGGTGCGGGGGGCCGGACTAAACGATAATGCAGATGCCATCCACACCAAAGCTGCCTGGAACTATAAAGGAATGCACGATGCCGACGTGTTCCGCGATGACGACGGCAAATACTACCTGACGTTCAACGGACCGGGACAAAAAGGAATCTCCTCGGTGATATACGTCGGAGAACTTATTACCGACCCTGCGGATGCAGACTACATGTGTGGCTTTGTGAAAGAACCCACTATCGTGATGACCAAAGACGGTGACGGCGAACACGCCTCCGAAGCCGCTTCCCTCTATAAAAAAGACGGCATCTATTACCTCACCTACTCGGAAATGGGAGGGGAATACTATAACACCGTCTACCGGATGAGTACAAACATCTACGGCCCCTACGGAGAAGATTTCCATATTGCCCAACCGGCTCCAAGCCGGCAACTAAGAGGACCGGGGCATGGAATGATTTTCACCAACACGGATGGAAATGTCTATTTGCTACATCACCGTCAAGGTTATTCTCAGAACATCACTCCATACAACCCTGTGAACGAGTCGGGACGCCAGGTCGGCATCGAGCAACTCACATTCAATGCCAATGGCACTATTCAGGAGGTCATTCCGTCCTATGACGGCGTAAAGAACAAATATATGAGTCCCAAACTCGACTGGGAAGAGAATTTATCCGCTGCCTACGACGTCACCGCCACCGCTTCGGAAAACAGTGAATTGGCAACTTTAGCTTTCGACCAGAACAATGTCACCCAATGGGTAGCCAACTCTCTTGCTGGAGAGGAGCAATGGCTATGCGCCGATTTGGGTGCCGTTAAAGAGATCAACAGGACAGAGGTATTTGTGGAGTTTCCCACAAGATATTATGAATACAGAATCGAGTATTCTAAGGACGGAAAGAGATGGGAAAACTATGCCGACCATCGGAACAGCCGCGACCGGAACTCTCCCAAGAAAGATGAAAAAAGAGTAAAGGCCCGCTATATGAAATTGTTTATCGGCAATATCGAAGGAGACCACCGAATACACGATGGTAAACCGGTGGAAGATAAAGTGAGAGCCTGCATTTTCGAGTTCAACATCTACGGACCGGGGGAAAATTACTATGTGAGTAAATTCAAGAAAGGAAAAGACCGGGTGTCGCTCAAATTCAAAGGTACGCAAATACGGCTGTACGGAGATAAAAAATCTGCCTGGGGTAAAGAAACCGTATACATCGACGGGGTAAAGCAAAACCAGCCTGCCGACTTCACCGCCCGCACGGGAAACATTTCAAATGCACTGGTCTATGCAAGTCCGGCATTAAGCTATGGGAAACATACAATCGAAGTAGAAGGTGCCGCCTGCACCTTCACCCTAAAAAACGCCGAGATCATCAATCATGGCCCCGCACCCCAGTTAGTGGCTACTGTCGACGATGCGGTAACCCAAGGCGAACACCGTTTCATCTACACCGGAGAGCATTGGAAGACGGTATCGGATGATCCGGAAGCGCACAAGCGGACCCTGCACAGCTCCACTCGCCAAAGCGACTATGCCGAATTTACATTTGTCGGCAATCAGGTAGAACTTTACGGCCGGATCGGCACCGGAGACAAAGCATACATTTCGATCGACGGCAGCCCGTACGAGTATTTCAAAGTGAGATTCGATAACAACGAAGTGATAGATCAATACAAAGTCTATCAATCGCCCATGTTGCCCTACGGAAGGCATACCATAAAAATTACGACAAGGGGAGACCAGAACAAAATGCATCTGGACTTTGCCAAAGTGTATAAGAAGAGATAAAAGCCAGAAGATTAAAACGACCGGTTGCCCGCTACCGGAAAAAACACGAAAAAGCCGGCTCGTTTACAACCGGGCCGGCTTATTCATCCAATCAATTAAAAGATCTTACTGCAATCTAAAAGTAACAGGCACTGTGTATTTCACTCTAACCGATCTGGCTCCCTGAATACCCGGTTTCCATTTCGGCATTGCTTTAATCACACGAAGCGCCTCTTTATCCAGATAAGGATCTACACTGCGCACTACCACAGGATCGGTAATCGTTCCGTCTTTGTCAACCACAAATTGAATAATCACCCTCCCTTGGATCCCCTGTTCCTGGGGGACAACAGGATACTTAATATTCTTGTTAAGGTACTGTAACAAAGCCCCATTTCCACCCGGAAATTCCGGCATCTTTTCGGCCGTAACAAGAATTTCATCTTCGACTGGCTCGTTTTCTGTTTCTACAACAACCGGTCTGTATTTTATTTCAACCGGATCTTCAAAATCATCAAATCCCAAAACCACTGCATCTGCTTCCAGATCATCATCATCCACTATATTGAGCAATTCTGCCACTTTTACAACCGGTGGGGGCGGTGGTTCCAGCTTCTCTTCGGGATACGTGATAGGGAGAAGTGTCTCAACGAAAACGGGTTCATCGGCGAGCGAGCCGGTAGCAACTTTGATGTCATGCTGTGTCCATTCGAACGTAACGAACATGAAAGCAAGCACTACTACAAAACCCATAAGCAACCAAGTACCGCGTTGGTTCTCAATCGCTGCTCTTTTGGATTTCTTTACTTCCATAAAAAATGAATTTAAGTAATTAATAATAGAAAATATATATAGTATATACTATCTCTTGCTCAGATTACTTAACGCGCTTTTTTATTTACTGTGAATATAGCATTTTTACCGATAGACTGTTCATTCTCAAATGATTATTTAAGAAATAAGTGCGTTATTTTCTTAAAATTAAGCTAAAAGTAGTATCTTTGCCTACAGATGTACCAAACTTTGATTTTATGAAGACAAAAGATTCTGTCTGGAAAACCCTCAGCAGTGAATATATTTTCCGCCGTCCGTGGCTCACCGTACGCCGTGACGACATGGAATTGCCCAACGGCAACCGCATACCGGAATATTATATCCTCGAATATCCCGACTGGGTAAACATGATCGCAATAACCCGCGACGACCGTTTTATCTTTGTACGCCAGTACCGACCGGGAATTGCCCGGACCTGCTATGAATTGTGCGCCGGAGTATGCGAAACAGAAGACGCTTCACCGCTGGTCTCCGCACAACGCGAACTGCTGGAAGAGACCGGATATGGAAACGGAAACTGGCAGGAATACATGGTACTGTCGCCCAATCCCAGTACACATACCAACGTTACCTATTGTTTTTTAGCAACTGACGTGGAACCCATAGCCCCACAGCATCTGGAAGATACGGAAGACCTGACGGTACACCTGCTCACACTGGAAGAGGTGAAACAACTACTATTGAACAATGAAATAATGCAATCACTGCACGCCGCCCCGCTCTGGAGATACATGGCAGAAAAGCGGCTCATCTAAACATTCTCAACTAACATCGGATATGAAAAAAACAACGACGATTCTACTCCTGCTTTTCCTGCTGTCATGCCGGGTGATGGGACAAATCGACTATCTGGAACCTATAAAGGATTACACCAAATATAAAGACGAATTAAGCGGATATTATTGCAACGTATTCTCGCTATTGAACACCGGACTGACCAAACAGCCTTACGCACAATATACCGCCTTGCCCTCTTTCTCACCGGAATACACCGTATCGACAGAAGTACAAGGTGGCAAATATTACCTTGTTTCGAACACACTGTCGCAAAATAGCTGGCAAGCAGAAAGGAACCAAATTAAAGTAAACAGGAAATCCGTGGCAATAAGCAAAGCACTCTATCAGGCATTTGGTGAACTTCTGCAACTAACCACCGGGCAGATACAAGATATGGACGGTTCGACCACCGGACTGGACGGAACCACTTATTATTTTAGCGCCACAAACGATAAGGGAAAAGTAATGACAGGAAAAAAATGGTCACCGGATAGTGCTACGCTGATGGGCCGTCTGGTGCAGATCTGCGAATCGGCCTATGCCTTATCCACAGGAAAAGAGGTTCCGGAAAGTATGATTATAAAAGACACTCAAACATTGCTAAAAGATTTGCGCGACCGAAACAAAGCATTTCCCGATGAATACAAACAACCGAAATATTCGGGTATCTTTCCTGCCGGGCTGTGGCAAAGTATCGAATCCGGAAAAGAACTGGAAGCGATACCGCAATTTCCGGAGGGTACTCCGGAAACTTATGCGGCAAAGCACATGACCTACCCGCCTTCTCTACTGGAGAAATCAATCAAAGGATATGCCCTCTGCCAGTTTACAGTAAGCAGGGAAGGTAATGTGACAAATGCACATATCTTGCAATACTCGCATCCGGAATTCGCAGAAGAGGCACTGAGAATAGTCAAGGGCATGCCCAAATATCTGCCGGCAATGTCAGAAAGCCGACCGGTGGCATGCAACTATGTGCTCTATATACCTTTCAGACCATCGGTAGCACAAAAACAGTAACAGCTAAAACGTCACAATTTATCATCAAGAAGCAATGTTACAAATTTGTTTCTCGTAGAGTTTCGAACCGTTCCTCTACGAGGAACAGTCCGAAACTCTACGAGAAATAGATCGAAACTCCATGTCGAAAAAGTAAAGATTATAATCCATTATTTATCAACTAATTATACATTTCAATTAATATTCAACATTTGTAATTATATATAACCAACATTTTTCCTCAACTTCATACTGTTACAAAAAGACCGATCGTTTTATAATGTTAAATTTATCCGGTTTATGCAGTCTTTACTATTTTTATGTATCATATTTATAATATTGTCGTGATACATACATGGATAGAACTGATTTTGTAGATTTGTGCAAAAAAGGAGATGAGCAGGCTCTAAACTCGCTCTACAATACTTATTCGGGGAAGATGATGAAGATATGCCTTCGTTATGTGCCCGACAAGCAAATTGCACAAGACCTGCTTCATGATGGTTTCATTGTTATTTTTAGTTCTATCGGCTCTTTGCGTAATCCTGAAAGGCTGGAAAGCTGGATGGGAGTCATAATGAAGAACACAGTACTCCGGTATCTCAATCAAAGTAATTCTACTTACACCGTTCCTTTATCCGAAATGTGCGAAGAAGACGAACCGGCAGACAATCCTTTAGTGACGGAGTTCATATCGTACGACCGAATGATGGAACTGGTGGAACGCTTGCCGGAAGGATACTCAAAAGTTTTCAAACTGGCAGTGCTCGAAGGATTATCCCACAAAGAAATAGGCGATCTACTGAATATAGCCCCTCATTCATCATCTTCTCAACTGCATCGCGCAAAAGCCCTGCTAAAAAAGATGATCGTCAATTACCGCTTGATTCTCATCCTGTTGTTACTGTTCTTCATTCCATTGTTCAACTTTCATGATCATTGGAAAAAACAAAACTGTCTGTCGAAATTGGTAATACGCCAAACAAAAGCAGAGAAAAAGCAGGAGACCAAACAGACAGATTCCTCGGAACAGCCTGTTCGCCACAAAGATAAATACCGGCAACTACCCGATATGGCCATTACTCCTCCGCCGGTATATACTGAGCCACTTCCATCTACCCTGCCTATAAGTGAACTTACGGCAAGCATACCTTTACCATCGTCCGATTCGAAATTACCGGACGCAACGATCTCCGGTACATATCCGATAGAAAAGATTGTACCCCACCAGCGTACCCGGAAAACCGGGAAATGGAAACTTATGTTAGCAGGATCGGTAGGCCCGCAATTAGCACAGAATCTATACAAATTGATCGCGACCCCTCATGATGATGAAGTAGGTGCAGACTTCCCCCAACAAGTAGGCACTTGGGAAGAATATTATGCTTATCTGAACACCCGTTACCAAGAGGGAACTTTAGGAGACTCGCTTACCCTGATGAAAATTGCCGAAAACAATCAGGGAAGGATTGTAGAATACCAACATCATGATTCTCCGATTACAATCGGACTTGCCATAAATAAAAAGCTAAACAGTCGTTGGAGTCTCGAAACGGGATTGCAATATACCTTTTTGAAATCGGACTTCAGTACGGGAGAAGAATACCGCATCCAGGAAAAACAAAAGCTCCATTATATAGGCATTCCACTACGTGCCTCCTACCGTTGGGGAAATTTCAAAAAACTTTCATTCTACTCTACGGCCGGCATACAGGTAGATATTCCTCTGAAAGGAACGCTCCACACCTTTTCGCACATGATGGACAGCGCATCAGTCAACATTGACAACCGTTCACTGAGCGTACCTCTCCAATGGTCGATCAATGCAAGTGTGGGTGCGCAATATCATTTCACTCCTCACACCAGCTTTTACGTAGAGCCTACTCTCAATTATTACATTCCCGACGGAAGCGGACTACGCACCATCCGAAAAGAACATCCGGTGACCTTCACCATCCCTATCGGGATACGTTTTAGCTGGTAAAGAGTTGAATAAAAAAGAAAGAAATTCTCCGTAAAATCATTTGGGCATGCAGTCTTTTGCCGGAAAGATTATCTTACTTATAGATAATAAAAAAGAATGAATGCGTATACCATGAAAAATAAAAAGCAAGCGAAGAATAGCATTAAAAAACTCTCGATACTGATACCTGCTTACAACGAATCTAAAACAATCGTCGGAATTTTAGAAAAGATCATACGTGTGGATTTACCCGAAACCATTAAAAAAGAAATCATCATCATCGATGATTGCTCTACCGATCACACAGACGAGAAAGTGGCACAGGTAATGAAATCGCATTCCGAGATGTACATCAAATATATCAGGCTCAAAGAAAACAGAGGAAAAGGATATGCCGTACGAACCGGAATTACCAATGCCACAGGCGAGATTATCATCGTACAAGATGCCGATTTAGAATACGATCCCAATGATTATTCAATCTTATTGCAACCTATTTTATCGGGAAAGTACAAGATCGTGTACGGCTCCAGACTCTTAAACAGAAATAATAAATATTCGTATCACAGTTTCTATTGGGGCGGCAGACTGATTTCCTTGATTACAAGTCTGCTTTTCTCCTGCAAAATTACCGATGAACCTACTTGCTACAAAATGTTCGATGCATCTGTGTTGAAATCTATCCCGCTTACCTATGACCGGTTCGGATTCTGTCCCGAAATTACCGCAAAGGCACGCAGATGCGGCTACGCTATAAAAGAAGTTCCGATAAATTATTATCCACGTTCCAAGCAAGAGGGAAAAAAGATTAAATGGTGTGATGGGGTTGAAGCAATCTGCATTCTATTCAAATTCCGATTCCACAACAAGTGGCAACCGATGCAATACAGAAACATGCGTAAAGCAAACACCGCTTACCAATCACGGCCTGTGACAAACAGAAGAAGGCTTCTAAAAAATGTATCCTTTTTAATCCTTGCCGCACTTTTAGTATTTTATGCATTCTCCAAACAACCCGGATATCACTGGGTGTATTTTAACTTACTCAGGGGCAATATGGAAACAATCAAAAAGTATCCCAAACTGACTTTTGAACAGAAAATGCAGATGAAACTCGGCACCAGCTATGAATATCTCTTATACCTTAAACAGGCAACACCGGAAAATGCCGTTATTCTTTATCCCGACTCAAAAGATTTCCGTGAGAAAGGCAGCCCATTCACCCAAAACATCGATAACAAAATCTACGCCACCCGTTTCCTGTATCCCCGTAAATTAATATTGGAAAGTGAACGGAAAACCGGCAAATATAAGAATGAAATAACCCATGTTGCCATCGTAAACGGAAAAGGAATGGAAAAATTGCCTTATCCGGTCGATACAGAATTTCAGCACGGCGTATTACCTCTAAAACCTCAAACCAAATAATAACATATGCTTATCTTAGGAATAATTATCCTATTCATAATAGGATTTCTCACGATCCATCTTATTTCGATCCGGTTTTCTACAAGTGAAAAAGCAGGCCTTGCCTTTCCCGTCGGACTGGGACTGGAAACCATGATGATGGCTCTGATTGATCTGTCGGGGATTCCACTAACCGCCACAAGTATATTGACAGCCGGTCTCTTTCTGATTATCATCTTATCGGTTCCGCTATATCTGCGGAAAGAAGAGCTTATGGCATACTACAAGCAACCCCTTTCTTTCAAATTATCTGATTATAATCTTATCTGGCTCTTCTTCATTGCGCTTATTGTGTATCTGGAATATATGAATTTTTCCAAATGCATCTATTTCCCGACCTACGATAGGGACAGCCTTGCCGGATTCGACACCATAGGCTATGTAATAGCACAGGAACATACATTGAAAGGATTAAGTTTATTCCAGGCAGATTATATGCCACAAATTCACAATGCAGGAAGCTATATCGTATATGCACCGATGGTCCAATTAAGCTATGCATTCGTATATCTATTGGGAGCGGAAACCTCAAAACTTATTCCGGCATTGATATACCTGTCCTTTCTGATAGCATTCTATGGCTGCATGAAACGCGTCATAAACAAGACAGGTTCCGCCATTGCCGTATTTTTCATGATGATTACCCCGGAGATGTTTGCCTTTTCATCACTGTCAGCCACGAATGTCATTCATGCCGTCAGTGCATCATTGGGAATTATTTATATAGCTATCTGGTTTAAATACAGAGAAAAAAAAGACTTATATCTCGGTGCCTTATCACTGGGGCTGAATATCTGGACCCGCACGGATGGAATCGTGTTTATTCTGGCTGCATTATTCGTTATTACGATAGATGCAATAATAAAGAAAACATGGAAAAGTCCGATGCCTGTACTTTTTTCTTTCATTCCAGCTTTATTATGGATACTTTTTGAGAAGCTGGCCAATTTATATGCAGAAAGCATCGCAATACTTCACCCTTATTGGGATGCGGACAAAGCCGGTATCATCTGGCAATACATGAAACTACATTTTATGAATACGACTTATTACGGTTGGACCTTTACTTTCCTATCACTATCACTCATACTGAACAGTTGGTATTTAATAAAAAAGAGAGATAATCTCCCGATACTGATGATGATCCTAATTTCGTCTGCTTTATATATGATTGCTCTCTACCAAATCGACTACAAGTGGGACAGTATCCAAAATGTTCTGGCATATTCGGCTAAACGATTCCTGTTTTGTTTTGTACCTATGGCCTGGTTTTACGCCATGTCGAACAATTGGATCAGGCAAATTTTGAAAAAACTGGAATAACCAAAACAAAGCAATATTCCGGAGATATATGAAGAAAAACATTAACGTAAAGATAACGTTACGATAACATACTATGATACAAGGCTATCCTATCTTTGCAACATCGAAAGAAACAAAAATCGAATATAAACCATAAAAACAAGAGCCATATGAAAGCTTTAGTAGTATCAGTAGTAATCGTAATGACAACCGTATTCAATGCATTCAGTAACGGAAATCTCACCCAGTTTGCTTATAACACCACTACAGACGGAGAAAAAGTAGAAAGTCAGACCGTATATACAGTGGAAAACGAAAAGTATCTCCAACAATATCTGAAGTACAACTATACCTATGACAATAAAGGAAATGTATCGCAGAAAGAGGTTCTGAAATGGAATGAGATCACAAAAGTTTTCGAAAAGCAATATTGCCTGAATATTACGTACAATGCGCAGGAAACAAGCATCGAATACACCGCATGGGATAACAAAACAGGGGCATACTCCGATTCCAGAGCCAAAGCCGTGTATCAGACTACGAATACCGGACAAGGCTTTAATTATCTGAGCTACGAGTGGAATAAGAAAGAAAATAACTGGAATTTAGCGAAAGAACACGCCATCCTTTATGGAAACAACGCCCTGATGGCCGACAAATAAATAAATTCTCTCTCTATAAAAACTCTAACAAAAAATACGGCTGCGAAAGGTTTGCCCCTCACAGCCGTATTACATATGTACCCGTTTCGTATTCTCTTATTTCGTACTTGCCAGAAGACGGGTCATACCATCGCTATTCAAATCATAAGTGCTCTTTTCCGTATTCTTATCGAAAGAATTGCTCTTTGTATTCCAGAGGGCATAATTCATTTCTACGGCATCGGAATGATAGGACACATTCAGTTTGAAATAAGGAGTCCAGCATGCTTTTACACTGTCCCACTTGGCAGCTTCCTTACAGACCACCCGGTTCTCGGAATCATAAGTATACGTGTAGCGGAGGTGGCGGAACAGATGACCGTCTTCATTCCGATAGATCGTTTTAACTACCAACTGCTCACCGTTCATCTCATCATTCTTCACATAATTGGTGGGATTACCTGCATTTGCACTCATTACACTTGCCATTACCACTGCTACCATTACCACTGCTTTGAAAAATACATTTGTCTTCATAATCGTTATTTTTTTTATTGTTATTATTTTCTTTGACTATCGGCGGAGGTTTTTATCAGCCGCCTTCGCTTTTATATAGTCAAGAGCTGTGCCAAAATCATAAAACACTGATTATCAGAAAATATTTATTTTAAGGATACGTTCGTTTCCGAACAGGTGTCCGCACAGAAACGAACAATGGAGATGAAATATGCCACGTTAACGTAAAAATAACGTTGAAATAACATTCTTCTCTGCAAGCATCGTTCTGTGAAACTACATTCTGCCAAACTCACATTTACCATTATATACCAGCGAACACCCCTCTCCATGTTTAAGCCGGTACCCGCTACCACTCGGGATATAATGAAGACAGTTTTTTGCCAACTCCCAGCCTTCAGAACCATATCCGCTTTTGGGACGCCCCGTCCGTCCGTTGGCAATTCCTCCGAGAACCAGGCCGATAATAGCAAAAAAGACAAGAAACTTAAATACACTCAAAGCCGTAAGAAGAATAGCGAACGTACCCAAAGGAATGAATAGGATCACCATTAACGCAAATAGCGGATAACGCCTTAACTGCACTGCCGAGATTATTACTTGTAGCACTTGTGTTCCGAGTAAAGCGTAGATCAGCCACATATTTTCCTCATCACTCAACCCACCCGAAAATAACGCATAAACGAACATGACAAGAGCAATAACTGTGAAAAGTATAACTCCGATCGAAGTATTAAAATCACGGCTTTCGGTTTTCATTTCAGCCAATAAGCTGAAGAACAGATTAAATTCCACAAAAACCACCCCAAGCGTCACAAGGGTAAACAATATAGCTTTGAGCCATCCGACCTGCTCGGGTTCACAGAACCAAAAGTCATTTCCTAACAGGGCAATATAGACCACCTCAATCAGGAAAACAAACGTAAGTATCAGATATTTTACCGCTAATGCAAGCCTGGGAGTATTTGTCAACAGGAGAGAAAGTAAAAAATAAAGCACTATTCCGCCCAGCACCAACCACGGGAACCAAACCTCACTATCTATATGCCTGCCTATTGTTCTGGTAACCGTTTTGGTAATCTTCTCTTGTATTACACCAAATTTTTCTATCAGATCGGGCTCATAATCAGAAAGATCGACTTCATTAGCATAAGTACTGCTGCTAAAATCTTTTTGTGTCATATAATAAGTATAGTCGACCTTATCAACCCCCGTAATTTTTCCTCTGCGGTTATACTTATGCACATACTTTGTCACACCGACTTCCACCCATTGCCGGGAACGGGGCCCCATAACTTGAAAAACAGCATTGGACTTCAGCGTATCAGCCACTTTACTTTGTATATTCGGACGTTCTCGAAGCAGAATCTCCTTTCCTTCGGTCACTTTATACTCGCACGCTGTCGCTGCTTCAAAGCTTGCCCTCTCGGCATACCGTGGCACAAAAACGGCCTCATAATCTTGAATCCCCTTATATTCATCTACTACTATCGTTTTTATAATTTCAACTTTTACCCATTTAGGATCACTGTTATCAATCATATACAGGGTATTTACAGGCCCGGAACCGACCGTATCCGTTACAGGCTGATCCATACCGGGAGGCTCACGGAGATAGACATGATCCTTTGGTAATACATCATGTCGGACATAGGGATAAGTCTGGCAATAGGCCAATACGGAAAAGTGTAAAGTAAAAACAAGAAAGAGAGCCCGCTTTAAATTTCGGTGAAGTGTCCGTGTTGTAATTTGCGAATACAAAGAGAGTGCAGCAACAACGACTGCTCCAATTGAGAAAGTCCTTACTGTCTCCATCGTTTAACTTTTGGTTAGTATAATAAATTGATAGATAATAGTTTAATCACATTCAAATATAACAAAGATTGCGAAGAAAACAAAACATCCTGTATTTCTACGAGATTTTAAAGCATCGCATAAAACAACTCTGCACACAATCGCTCAAAGAGACTATGTACTCAAGAAAACAAAAAATTGAAAGTCCTATGGAGAAAGTACATCGTGCTGAAGACTATTTCAGAAAAGTTATTTATGACAAATTGCATTTTTATTATATTTGCAAAACTTGAACGTTTTCATGACACATGACATCCATAACCTTTAAGAAAATAAAAGTAAACGCAGAGCTATAAATGAAACCAGAAATCTATCATACACTCGACAAGTTAGGCATTGATTACACAAGCCTTGAACATTCTCCCATTATGACAATGGAGGAAGGCACGATGATAGCACAAAAGTTAAACGTTACACCATGCAAGAATCTGTTTTTGGTAAACAAACAAAAAGAATATTTTCTACTTCTACTTTCGGAGAACAAAAAATTATCAGCGAAAAGCATCGCTAAACAAATAGATAGTTCACATCTTTCTTTCGCTTCCGATGAAGACATGAAAAGACTTCTTTCCACAACACCCGGAGCTGTTAGTATTCTTGGGCTTATTTATGACAATACGAATAAAGTAAAGCTACTGATAGATAAAGAAATCATGAGAACTGACTATATAGGTTGCCACCCATGCGAAAACACTTACAGTCTAAAATTAAAAACAAAAGATATATTAGACATTTTCCTTCCTGCAATCGGTCACGCAGATTTTGAAGAAATAGATACGGATTAAGCATTCACTTTCGATGTTTTTTTACAGAGAATTTTGCTTGCACAATAAAGAAGGAAATAATGAATTACATAGAAACAGAACGATTAATCTTACAACCATTCACAGAAAAACGTAAATAGTTTTCACGGATCATCAAATAGTATACAGTGGGAATATCCCACGTCGGATTTTAACATTGTTAATTCCCGTTTTCAACATATCGTTCCTTTCTCCACAAAACATAGGTTCTTTGTTTGCAAAGGAGCCTATTCCTGCTGACAAGAACACGCGTTTAACACAGCATTAAACACGTATTCTTACAAGCTAAGAATATCGGTTTATTTGGTTACAAAACGAACAACTAAGTCGCTGATATACAACATTTAGTATCATCTACATCTGTATTTCTGTATGGAATGCCTCTCATCGGTTCCAAAAACAGTTCCTGCCTGTACTTATCAAATTAACAACTTCAGTTGTACGTTTCTTCTAACGTCCTAATGTATACTAAGTTATTTTTTATCATTACTAAATGACGCTCTCCAACAAACAAAATGAAAATTTTTTGCCATAATATTTTTGAAGCACTCAGAAGTTTCGTATTTTAACCTTGGGATGTATTTCACTTGTATGTATATGATGGTAGGTAATCAACAAACCATAGAAAATAAAACGAAAGACTCCCAAAATTAGAGTAAAATAAACTTTTAGACAGAGGATAAGTCTCTATTTGAATATTATTTAGGCAAACAAGAGTAGCCCGTTTTGAACAAGAACGGCAACAAGGAATATTACGAAAATAATAAGCTATAAGATAGATCCCATCCTACGGTAAACAACTTTCAAAAAAGTCGGGAAGTAATTGAAGACTAAAGGACTAAACGAACTGGGAAAGAGAATGTATTTCCTTCTGTCTGTCAGTTTTTTAATTTATTCTCTAATGTCAGATTATTTGTTAGTCCATAGAGTTACTTTCGTTATATAATATGGAATATTGTTTTTTCTTTTATAAATAACAATCCACATTATTGCCATTACTACCGTTAAAATACGAAAAACATTAGTCGTGATATCCCCAACAGCCTCATTATCAGCAATAGCAAAAGAACTCCACGCGAAATTCATAAACATATGCAAAAAGATGCTACACCACAGATTATACTTACACTCTATAAATATCCAGCCGAAGAGCAGACTTCCCAATCCGGTAACGAGTCCTGCCATTATAGAAGATACAATATCAGTCCCTTCGTATAAATGTCCACATCCAAAAATCACAGTAACAATTAAACCGGCAAGAATGAATCCCCATTTTGCATATCTAAAAAGCTGTCCTAACAGAAATCCTCGAAAAAAAAGCTCCTCAAAAAAAGCGCCTATAACCACTATATTGAATAACTTCATAAGAGAAATAGAATCATCCCAAGTTCCCCAAATGAGAGAATATAGGAGCATAGGCGAAACACTCAACAGAGCTAATTTCACTCCTGTAAAGAACCCTTTATCTAATCCTATTGTTTGGAAAAGTTTTTGGCACGATCCATTCAGACTCACTATCTGAATATTATCAATTTCTTTGAAAGGAGGGCAACCAATGCAGCGGCGGAATCGTTCAATGCTAAGATCAAAGCGTTTAGGGCACAGTTCAGAGGCGTAAAAGATAAGGCTTTCTTTTTATATAGACTGAAAATGTTGTATGCTTAAAAAAGAAAATCCCTCAGGTTTTTACGTTGATCCCATTTAATCTATCAGCAAACCAACAAGTTACGAGGGGTAGAAAAGAAAAACGGAGAGAGTTTTTCAACTTTCTCCGCTTCAGTACCCAGACCCGGTACAAGGCATAGAAATCATAGGAAAACAAAAGAATTTATCTTCCTTATTATCAATAATTTGCATATTTCCTATTTTCTCTATTTTTGCCATATTTTGCCCATTTTCCGTTATTCAGTACACTTTTAGTACACTTTGAAATATCATTTTCTTTTGTACCTTTGCGATATCGGAAAACAAAAGAAAATCAACTATTTAGCGTAATCACCCGGTTATGGTACCTAAATCGGGATAAAACCTCTAAACAATGGCAAAGTTAGAAAATAAAACGAAAGAAAACCCCAAGTTAGAGCAAAATAAGCTCTCGGATGGTAGAATCAGCCTTTACTTAGAGTATTATTTAGGTAGAGAGGAAAAGCCCGTATTAGATGAAAACGGCAATCAAGTGTACTATGATAGTGGAAAGATGCAAGGTAAGCCCAAGTTTGCAGTAAAGCACAACAGGCGAAAAGAAAACCTTAGTCTGTATCTGATAGATAAGCCCCGTACCCCTGCGGAACGCCAGCAGAACAAAGAAACTTTGGAACTCGCCATGCGCATACGTGCGGAGCGTGAGCAGGAGTTTAAAGAAAGTATGTTGGGCTATCGGTTGAAAAAAGATAGAACAGTCAATTTCTTAGACTATTTCCAAGCCTATATCAACAGTTATACCAAGAAAGATATTCGCATGGTACAAATTGCGCTTAGCCGTTTTAAGGACTTCTTAAAAGAGCAATACCCAATGAATGAGTTTAGTATCAAACCGGAATTCATTACTAAAGAAATGATGGAACAGTTTGTAGCCTATCTGCAATCTCGAAGTGTGGGCGAGGGTGCTAAAAGCATTTTCCAGCGTTTCAAGAAAGTTATTCGCTATGCGATAGACCATGATGTTATGCTGAAAGACCCCTGCAAAGGCGTTACCTGCAAAGTGGATAGTCAGATTCTTCGGAAAGATGTACTTTCTCCCGAAGAAATACAAAAGCTGGTGGCTTGCCATTATGATAATGAAAATCCGACAGTCAGACGGGCTTTCATCTTTTGCCTGTATTGCGGTCTGCGCTTCTGCGATGTGAAAGACCTTACTTATAAGAACGTGGACTATGCCAATAGATTATTGAAGTTCGAGCAAAACAAGACTAAGGGACATTCAGCCAGCAGCGGTGTGGTTATCCCTCTGAATGACGGTCTGTTATCCATTATTGGTGAAGCTCCGGCAGACAAAGATTGCTTGATATTTGATTTGCCCTCATACGAAAGCTGCTGTAAGTCTGTAAAGCGTTGGGTAAAAAGAGCCGGAATAGACAAACATATAAGCTGGCATTGTGCCCGACATTCGTTTGCCGTGAACATTCTGAACAATGGGGCAAATATCAAAACCGTAGCCAGCCTTTTAGGTCATAGCGGATTGAAACATACGGAAAAATACACCCGTGCGGTGGATAAATTGAAAGAGGAAGCAATAAACAGCTTGCCCGAACTAAAGTTTTAACCATAAAAGACTTATCTTTGTAACTATGAACTTTGAAGCATTAGTAAAACATATCAGCACGATACAGAACACGTTGCAGGCACAAGCCGCACACGCTGTAAACCTTGCCCTTACTTCCCGTAACTGGCTTATGGGGTGCTATATTGTGGAGTTTGAGCAGAACGGAGAAGACCGTGCCGCCTACGGTGAACAATTGTTGAAAAAACTGGAACAACGACTGAAAACAAAAGGTCTGAATGAACGTAGATTCCGTGAATTTAGGCGGCTGTACCTCGTTTATCCACAACTAAAAGAACCTGTTACACAATACATTGCATCACAAATTCAAATTCGGCAGTCATTGACCGCTGAATTCACTGAACCAATTCGGCGGTTGGTGACCGCCGAATCTGAAAATGGCATTTGGAAACTATCAACAGAATACCCACAAACCGAAACATGGATGATTCCGGCTGATAGATTATTCAATAGATTATCTTCCACCCATTTAAACACTATATCGGGAATTGAGAATCCGGTAAAACGTGCTTTCTATGAAATGGAAACCATTCGTGGCTGCTGGTCTGTAAAGGAGTTGGAGCGACAAATCGCATCTTTATATTACGAACGTAGCGGACTATCCAAAAACAAAGAAGCCCTCTCCGCTTTAGTCCAGCAACAAGCAACCTTATTACAACCTAAAGATGTTATCAATACACCTGTTACTTTGGAGTTCTTAGGGTTGAATGAACGTGCATTAGTGACGGAAAACGATTTGGAACAATCCATTCTTGACAACTTGCAACGCTTCCTATTGGAAATGGGACATGGCTTCTGCTTTGAAGCCCGGCAAAAACGCATCTTGATTGATGAAGATTATTTCTTTGCCGACCTTGTGTTCTATCATCGTATTTTGAAATGTCATGTTATTGTAGAATTGAAGATAGACAAGTTCCACCATGAGTATGCTTCGCAACTAAATATGTATCTGAACTATTTCAAAGCGGAAGTGATGCAGCCGGATGATAATCCACCTATCGGTATTCTGCTTTGCACTGAAAAGGGAGATACATTAGTAAAGTATGCCACTGCCGGATTAGACCCAAATATCTTTGTACAGAAGTATAGGATAGAACTTCCAACAGAAGAAGAAATAAAAGAGTTCATTTCTTCCTCAAGCTATTAAAATACAAAGTATGTCAAAAACAAAACTGGAGAAAAGAGAAACAGGCTTTTTCTTTCGCCAGTTTTGCTTTTTATACAAATAAGTTTAGTTCAGCTTGGATATATAAAGTAACACAAACTAAACTTTGCCAATCGAAACAAATCTTTGCATTTCATCCGTTTGATTCTAAACTTCATCCTGCTTATTCTGCGACTCATCTGAATTACATTGTTCTATAATTTACCCATACTTATTTTTGCACAAACATTTTAATAGTTAAAGTATGGTTTCATTCAATTTAAGCAAGAGAAAATTATTACTATCAGTATCAAAATTACAACTGATATTGTTATTGTGTACCGTTATCCCTCACAATCTTTCAGCACAAGGCTTTATAGAAACAGGATATACGCCACAGAGAAACTTATTGGATAAAGATGATAAAAAGCATGGTTCAGGCGATTTATTTCAAATTTCAGGAAGATATACGCTACCTCTTTCTGTGAAAAGGAATGAAAAAGGACAAGTAGTAGCGTGGTCTGCCACTATAAACTGCGTATATTCTGTTTTGAATAATAAAGATGAAGCTCTGGATATAAACCCTAAGAATATCCTTAACTGTAGTTTTAATATTTCACATCGACGTCCTATTTCCGATAAATGGTATTTGATTGCTTCACTTGGGGCTGGCGTATATTCTTCACCTAACCATGTATCATTCAAAAGTATTTTAGCTAATGGTGCAGTAATTTTTGCATATAAAATAAGAGATAATTTAGATATTGGCATTGGAGCAGGTTTAACAAATTCATACGGTGCACCCATTATTATGCCTATGACTTTTTTGAAGTGGAAAACAACAGGAAAATACGAAATTGATGTAGAGGTAGCCAACCGTTTAAAAGTGTCTGTAACAAGAATTTTGACAGACAGGTTTAAATTAAGTTTAGTGCCATACGATATGGATGGAATATCCTCTGTAATAAAGAAAGACGGAGAGTCTAAAATTTATGGTTCAACACGATTAAGGTCTTATTTACGTCCAGAGTTTAAGATAAAGGAGAAATCTTTTATATATTTAGGTATAGGAGCAGATATTTATCATAGTGTAAAAATCGCAGATAGAAGCTGGAAAGGTTTTGCCAATAGCTTCAAGGGAAATAATGAAAAGTGGAATTTCGATAGAGCCTTTCATGTAATGGCTGGCTTTCGTTATGGTTTTTAACTATGGATAATCTACTGTTCATATTTAGAACGTCCATATCCAAAAAGACAGATTTAAAACGAATCGGAAGTATTTTGAATAAATGTTCACGAATAAGCCATTGGAATGTGGATTTTGAAGATTGGGAAAAAATTTTAAGAATTGAATGTACTGGACTTACAGCACATGAAATTGTAGCAATGCTTAAAATTATAGATATTTATGCAGAAGAACTTAAATAGTAATCCCAATATATTGTATTTTTGAGGATAGTATAGTTCAACAAGGGAAAAATAGATATGATGAAATATTTGTTAGTAGAAGATGAGCGTTTTGCTTATGAAGAAATAAAGCGTATGATGCAGGCACTAAGAGCCGATTATCAAATGATTGGCTGGGCAGAGAGTGTGGAGCAGGCAGTCGGATTTCTAAAACAGGGAAATATTGATTTGATGATTGTTGATATACGATTATCGGATGGAATTAGCTTTGAGATATTTGAACAATGTCCTATAGAAATTCCTGTTATTTTTACGACAGCTTATGATGAATACGCATTAAAGGCTTTTAAAGTGAATAGTATAGACTATTTATTAAAACCTATTGATGAAAAAGAACTGGATGCGGCATTATGCAAATTTGAACGAAGGAACTATTTGAATTGTACAATGCCCGAATATAAAAAATTGGAAGAAACATATTTATCTAACAACAAGAAGAATCGTTTTTTGATACAAATTGGTGACTCTTTCCAATATGTTGAAACTGCTGATATAGCCTTTTTCTACAGTGAAGAAAAATACATCTATTTACATCTGTTTTCTAATCGTAGATATATAATAAACTATTCATTGGAACAGTTAGAATGTATGTTGGATAGAAATATGTTTTTCCGTGTTTCAAGAAATTGTATTGCCAATATCAAGTCTATACAAAAAAGTTCAAAATATTTTGGAAGCCGACTGAAACTATACTTCCTGCCGGAATGTCCCCATGAAGTTTTAGTTAGTCGTAACCGTGTTAGTGATTTTTTAAACTGGATTGATGATGTTAAGTCGTAATTATAGACATGAAAATTTAACTTTATCTTTTGTATTGATAATTATTATAATATCACAGTTTATGGGAAAAAGAAAGTCGATAATATTATTCATATCACTTATAGCAATATCACTATTTCTATGTATTTCTACATTTTCATTATTAGCAAATAGTAGCTCTTATAAAATAGAAAATATTTTGTCTAATTTCTTTCTAAATATGCCTATATGCCTAATAATTGGGGCTATTGATTATAAGGTTATCAGCATTCTTCAAAAAAACAATTCTAAATACAGTGCTTCCCACTCTGTTATCATTGATTTCATATTAACGGCATTATTAATAGGTACGTTATCCATAGTTGTAAATTATGTTTTACTTCTTATTTTTCCCGGTAAATTTGATATACTATATCAAGTATTACCAATGATTTTATGGAATAGTATTATTGTTTTATTTATTGAATTATTCTTTTACAATAAGCGGCAGATTGAAAATGAAAACAAATTAAATATCATTGAGAAAGAAAAAGCTATCTATCAGTTTGAAGCATTAAAAAATCAAATAAACCCTCATTTCCTATTTAATAGTCTAAATGTTCTTTCTTCTCTTGCATATCAAGATGCTGAAAAAACAAATCTATTTACTAAAAAATTATCCAATGTTTATCGGTATCTGCTGACTACACATGACCGACCAACAGTAACGTTACAAGAAGAATTACAATTTGTCGATTCTTATTTATATTTAGAACAGATACGTTTTGGGGATACATTACAGGTTTTCATTGAAAATGATAAGAAACATCAAGATAAAGCTATTATTCCGGCAAGTTTACAGATGTTGGTAGAAAACGCTTTAAAACACAATATAAGTACTTCTAAATCACCATTAATTATTTATATAACTATAAATAAGGGTGGAGTAACAGTTTCCAACAATATACAGCTACGTAGCTATGTGACAAAAAATGGTATGGGATTGAACAACTTAAGGAAACAATATTCTTTATATGACAAAGAGGTACTTATAACAGAAATAAAAACTAATTTTATTGTAAAACTACCTTATATTTAGACGATTGTAAATAATCTCAGATGGATATGATTTTTAATCAGAGGTTTTTCCGGTTATTGTCGGAATACTCACAGCGTAAAGTTTCTGCATCCGAACTGACAGAAGCTATTGAAGAATTAGCTATTCATGTCACCAATTTCAGTATCAACGAGCAGAATTACAGCATATTACTACGTTATTTTTCTTTTGGCTTGTACCGTCTTAAATCGTACCGTGTACGGTTTGAGCAAGAAAAAAATGCCCTATTTGCATCTTATTGATGAAGCAATAGGACTTTTGAACACTGAAATACGCCTTATCGAATGGCGCATCAAGTATCCGGAACAACTCAAACAACGGCTTGAAAGACAAAACATTTCCCCTCTCTATCTCGCTGATAAAACAACCCTTATCAACATCATGGAAATGGTAAGCGGTCTGTTCCTCTCCAAAGACATCGTTTATCAGAACGGTAAACCTGCTTATTTGGTGGACTTGGCGAAAGCCTTTGAATGGCTTTTCAACATCAGAATAAGCGACTGCCACCAAAAGCATGAGGACGTGATAAAACGGAAGCCGGGCAAACTTACTGAATTTCTTAATGGACTGGCAGACCTAATCAAAAAAGAACATGACAAGAAAGGATACAGATAATCAACAACTTATGATTTATTTATAGAGGATTCCATTAGTTCCCCTGTAATTTCTTTGCATCCGTTTTTAGAACTTTGCTTCATCAATCGATTGACAAACAAGAATGTATAATCTGAAACATGAAGCAATTATGTATATAGAGAATGACGAATTTGGTGAATGGATGCAGAAGCTGTACGCCAAACTGGAAGAACTCTGCAAGGATGTACGGGTACTACGCAATGCAGACAGGGTACTGCCCGAAGATGACAACCTATTGGATAATCAGGACTTGTGCCTGCTGTTCAAAGTAAGTATCAAAACCCTGCAACGCTACCGGGCTATCGGTGCGCTGCCGTACTTCACAATCAGCGGAAAAGTGTATTACAAGGCTTCCGATGTCCGGGAGTTCATCAAGGAAAGGTTCAGCATTACCACGCTACGCCAGTTCGAGAAAGAACACTGTACGAAGAAAAAGAAGTGAATCTGAAAAGTTGGAACGGTGAATGTGCTTCATCCGTTCCGGCTTTCCCTGTTTATGGCTTGCCCAGCTTATCGGCTTCTTTCTTTAGCTGTTCGGCTTGCTCGTTCAACAGCCTTGCACGTTCCAGTGTTTCCGCCTGCTTTTGGATGCGGTATTCAAAATCCATCACTGAATCGGTCAGACTTCGGATAAAACCGTTATCCCGTTGCCACTTGAACTTGTTTTCCAGTATATCAAAAGTTTCCCCGTCTGCCTGTCCTTGCATCAGCAAATAGCGGTATTTCATATCGTTGTCCTGCAACTGCTGCATACGTTCAGCCAAACGGACATTCAAGAATATGGAAGCGGAACAGATAATCAGCACTGCCGAAAAAAGAAACAATCCCGGACGAATCCAAGAAGCTACTTTGTTGTAAATCTGTTGATAGAGCGGTAAGGGCGTAACTTCCTCTTTGTCCGTCTTGCAAGAGCCCAAAGCGTCAATCATTACCTTGAAACAACGGTAGGTTTCCAATACTATTTTCTTAGTGTCCTCGATATGTTTCTGCTGACCTTGCATCCTGTTCCTTATCTCGTCAAGCTGGCTTCGGATAGCCTGCAAATCCTTTTCGGGAACAGCAGGGTTGCTGTGTAGTTCCGACAATGCCTGTTCGATTGCGTTCAGCCTTTCAAGAGTTTCCTCCCGACTGGCTGGCGTTACCTGTGCTTCCTGCTTCTCTTTCAGTTCAGTAACCATTGAGAGAAGCCCCTCTAAAATCAAATTTTCCTCCATGTATTTACAATTTAAGTTGTTTTTTCTTTTTCTTCTTCTTCCTCAAAAAGGAATCATCGGGCATTTCATCAGCCGGGGCTGACAAACCGGAAAACAAACCGCCTAAACCTACAATAAAAGAATTATCCGCTTTGTCGGGTGCCGATACTGATTTCTGAACAGGTGCGGTAACCGTCTGCTTATTGCTTCCGACTGTCGTCTGCCCTACATCCCCAAAACACTTATCCAGTTTGGAGAAACTGAAATTACGGTCTATCTCCGAACCCTTGAACGTGTATTCGCCTTTGGAAAAGGAAACGCCTTGTATCTCGCCTGTCTGCCCCTTGTACTTGAACCGAATAGTGATACCCTTTTCCGCTAACCGCTCCTGTAACTGCTGCCAGTTTCGGGATTTCCCGATTTCATTCTTTACAGCGTTGTAAATCTCGTATTTCGATTTGTCCGGCTCTTTCAAGCGGTGCTGCTTCACCTGTTCTTTTCCACCAGCGAAATAAAGCCCGTGCTTGGCTTTCAGCTTCTTGCATACCTGCTCGTTACGGTACATATCATTCTTGTCCGAAATGGTTTTGCCGTTGTTGTCAATACGGTTGAATACGATATGCACATGTGGATGCTCCCGGTCTTGATGGCGCACGATGATATACTGTGTATCGGTGATTTTCATTTCACGCATATATTCCTGCGCAAGCTGTATCATCTTCTCGTCTGTCAATTTGGGTGCATCTACTGCCGAATAGCTCAACGCAATATGTCCGACTGGCTTTTTCAAGTCGGGATTCATCCCGGTCTGCATACAGAAGCTGCGGATTATATCTCCCCGGCTTTCTGTCAGTACCCCGTCCGCATGGAGCAAAGCCGCTTGTTCCTTGCCCAACACATAGTTCACGCAACCCTTAAACCCGCTTCCCTTTTTTATTTTTCCAATCATCCGACAACTGGTTTATAATTTCGACAATCCTGTTTTTGAGTTTCACCAATTCCACCGCCACCAGTGCGAAACCTCCGGCATTTGCCCGATGCGCCAACTGGTTGATGTTGTTGGCTTCCCCTGCCAGCTTGCGAATGGTGTCCGCATCCTGCCTGTTCAGCCGGGGTATGACCTCTGCCGAAACAACCGCCTGCCGGACATACTCACTGACACGCAGCCCGGCTTCCCCGGCTCGCTTCCTGATGACGTAATACTGCAACTCGGTCAGCTTCGTGCTGACTACCCGTTGCTGCTTCTCTATCCGTTTCTTTGCCGGACGTCCCCCCGGCTTATCCTTTACATTCGTCATAGGTTTTTACGTTTAAATGGTGTCTTAAAAATTGCGACCAACGGGAGAAATTTTCTTTGCGGTGAGCAAAGCAAGGTAGTTTCGGTTTACCGAAACATAACCTTGCTCTCCAAATCAAACCGCCTGCCGCTGGCAATCCTGCCGGACTAAATGCCCCTGCCCCTTTTCTGTCTTGGGGCGGCACGTTGTCCGGTTTCCTGCTTTATCTCCTGCGCTTGGCTGGTGCTGTTCTTCTGTTCCTGCTTCCTGCCGCACAGGTAATCGTTCAAGTCCGAATAACCCCTGTAATTATCCGAGAAGTCACGCACACGGTAGGTATATTCCAACGTAATAGCCTGTGTCGCCTTATACCCCGTCTCGTCATTGTCAAGCATACAGTGGATGCGTTCATACGGGTACAGCACGTCAATGGCTTTCGGCACATTGACAGTAGAGTTGAGTATGACATAATCCTGCCTGTCAAGGTCGGGCATGGTCGGGCAGTTCTTCATCCGGAGCGTGAGGAAAGAAAGATAGTCCATAAAACCCTCGAATACCAAACACTTCTCTCTCGGCTCTCCCTGCTGCCGTATATGGGTGATGTCTTTCGGGGCGATGCAGCCTTTGAAAAAGGAATTGCGAACCTCGTAACCTCCTGCCATGTTCGGGAAACCGATAGCAAAGAACGGTCTGCCGTTATTGGTAAAATGGAGTTCCTTACATTCTCTTTTTGCCAGCTCGACATTGATACCCCGTCCCTGCAAGTAACGGAGCAATGCCGGATGGGTAAGGTCACGGACTTCCAAATGTTGGAAACTCGGTTCTGTCCTACGCTGGGGAAAAGAAAAACTGACCGGGCGGACGTGCGGTGTCTGTTCCGCTATCCGGTTTAAAAGGTATGGCAGGCTGTCGGAGCAATAGAGTTCCTTTGCCAATGCGATGATGTTGCCGCCCTTGCCTGCGCCAAAGTCATACCAAAGGTTGCGGTCAGTATTCACCTTGAAAGACGGTTCGTGTTCCTCCCTTAACGGTGATTTGTACCATAAGCCGTTGCCCTGCTGCTTGACAGGAGAGTAGCCTAAACTGTGCAGATAGTCTGCGATGGGTATTTGTTTCACATCTTCGATATTCATAACATTTTCTTTTTTGGGGATTAAAAAATAGTTGAAAAGTGCGCCAGTCCTGTTTAGTCCGTTATATATATACCCGTACCATACTAAACCTGCTTGTTTCGATACTGGGAAATAGTAAGTCCATTCCTCTTGTATATACACCCGGACTAAACCAAACTGACTTTTAATAATGGAAATCGGGATTATAGCGGTAGCCCTTGCCCTCTTTCACAATCATGCGCTTGTTCACAAGGAACTTGTTAAGTGACACAAGGACATTGCGTCCACGCTCGTAACCGATACTCGCATAACCCTGTTTCAATGCCGCTATGACATTGGAATAGCCTTGTACCACCTGCTTGCCGAAACCGTTCTCCAACGCTTCCCGGTGTTGCTGTTCGGTCAGTTCCGTAAGCGGAAAGTTCCTGTCCTGCTTAGGTTGTTGGAATACATAACCGTCCACGATTTCGGGCAAAGCGTTGTCATTGATACGGAATGCGAACGGGTCAAACTCCCGGTCACGTATGTGCATCGCCTTTACCTCGCTTATGTTGCCGTCCTGCTGGCTTTTCGTGATTTGCAGGACGGTTTCAGCCTTGTTGTTCAGTTCCGTACCGATATGCCCCCTTGTGTTGTCATCCCCCTTGTTCAAATGCAGTACGGTATGGATATGCAGGTTATATCCGCTTGACCAGCGCATCAAGAGGTTGATTAGGTCGGTTGATTCGCTGGGGCTGTTGATGTCATACATCAAGTCACGGATTCCGTCAATGATGAGTAACCCCACATCGGGCATATTTTCAAGCATATAGCCGATAATCTGTTTCCGCTTGTCGGGGGTCTGCTCCCTTAGCACGATGAAAACAAAATCGTCCCTGTCCTTGTCGGTAGGCAATCCGGCAAGGCGCAAAATACGCTCCATGACCTTATGGCAATGGTATTTGCTCTGCTCGGTATCTACATAGAGGATTTTCCGCTTGTTCGGTGGCAGGTATGCCGAATACTTCAGTACCTCGTCATTCTTCAACGCTGCCGCAACGATAGCGGAAATGTTGAATGTCTTTTTGCTCTTGGCTTTACCCGTGGATGCACTGAAATTACCCAGCGTGCCAATGGTAGAGCCGTTCACCCAGAGTATTTCGGGCGGCACTTCGTAAGTGTCCGTCACCTTTAGATGAATGGTTTTCCAAAGGGCTGCGAAATCCTCTTTCTGCATGGTGATGTCCTGCCCGGCTTCTGTCGCTTTTCTATTTTCCATAGCCGTTATTTCTTTAGAGGACGGTTAAGGATATACTTCTGCGCTTCCTGCTCTATCTGCGCCTGCGTCTTGACCGGGTTCTGACGTAACCATGCTTCCAACTCCGCTTTCTCAAAATAAAGCATTTTGCCCTGCGGCTTGTAATGGGGTATCAAGTTACCCGAAGTCAGCTTGTACAGGTAACTTTTAGAAAGGTTCAAGAACCTGCTCGCTTCATCGAAGCTAAGCACGTTCTTTGAAAGGAACAACATCTTTTCGAGTTCGGAAACTCTTAACTCTAAATCTCTTTCCATATTGTTTAGGAATTTAGGTGAAACAATATGAAGGTGCGCACCCTCGTTTTTTTTGTTAACGGGGGCAAAGTTAAGAGCTTGAAAATGAAATCTAATTGACCTTTGTTTGAGCGTTCAATCTATGCTCAACCTTTTTTCAGTTGTTCGATGTATTTGTCTATGATTTCATATCCTTTCGGATAGATGTTTTTTGCTTGGTCTGTCGCACTCGACAGGTCAGTACGTGTAAGCGGTTCTCCTTTTATCTTTCCCAGTATCAGTTTATTGTTTGCTATGACAGACTGCCATTCATAAACAATATAATTATAGCAGCCAAGCTGCATCATAAGGTAGGCAAACAAACGTGTATTATTAACTTTCAGAACACCGTCAAGTTTACAGTTGAAAAAATCGGTAAGTATTCTTGCATTTATTGTGGTAGTAAAAACATGAGCTTCATTGATACAGTCAGTAAGCAGACTGATTTCCTTTTGGGTAAGTACGGATTTAAAAGGATTACTTTTACCTACAATCTTAACTGGTTTATTTTCCGTACTCGCTTCTTTTTCTTTTGGCAAGGTCTGTTCTTGTGCTTGGATGGCAACTGTATCTATATAGTATTCGCTTTCCTGTTCTTGAAGATGGTTCAAATACTTAGAAAGTACGACAAAATTAATAATGATGGAAAAGTAAGGAAGCTGTTCATCATAACAGAATGGCTCACGTAAATATGCATCCATATCGAAATCAGAACACCGGAAACTAATATACTTTCTTTTTTCATCAGAGTTCAAATCCTCAAAGAAACTGCTTTCCCATAAAAAATCGGGAATATCCATATCCAGTACAATATATTGCAGTACACGATATTTTTGTTGAATAGCTACAATATCCTCGGTCACACGAAAAATTTCTTGCCGCAAATAATCCTTTAGCTGGGCTTGCGTCAAATACTCACGTTTTAAAAATAGTGCATCTACTTTAGTTTTATAGTCATGCGCTATACAACTATCTAATATCTTCTGTATTTCTCTGAAATTGGTTTCTATATGATTTTCCATAATCGTGTGCCTTTAAACGTTCTTACTACAAATATAAGGTAAGAATCTCACTTTTCCCGAAAACATCGGCAATAATAAGGAAGAAAAGACAGGATAAGAGTTAAGAAATTATAAAGATACAGGGAGAAAAATTATAAAAGTACACCTTTTCTTTGTATTCGTCATTCAGTACACATTTAGTACGCCCTATAAAAGCAGAAAACCCTGATAATCAGGCGATTATCAGAGTTTATTCGTACCCAGACCCGCATTTGAAATAATTAAAGTGGGGAAAATGTGGGTAAAAAGAAAAATGCGGAAAAACGCAGCAATTACACTGTATTTTAATATGTTACAATCCTATTAAATTTTAATCCAAGTTAATCGAATTGCAAAATATTTAGCAGATGTGGGGAAAATGTGGGGAAAATATCTATATTTGCAGCAGAGTAAAATTCAACCTGAAAGTCTATGAAAGTAACCTTTATCATTAAAAAAGCAGCCAAGCGATATGATACAGAATCCATGGCTACAATCTATGTCCGTTTTAGAAACGGAAGGCAGTTAGACTCCGTTGCTCCTACTCAGTTAGCCATCAATCCCAATCTATGGGATGATAAAGACGAATGTGTAAAAACGAAAGCTGTCTGCAATGAAGAAATGCGTACCCATATAAATGAAGAGATACGCCAGTTGAAAACCTATATCGAGAAGGTATATCAACAAGAAAAGGAAGCAATAGACAAAGAATGGCTAAAAACAACACTTGATAAATTTTACCATCCTGAAAAATATTTTTTGCCGGAGGAAGTGGTTATCAAGCCTACCATTGGAGAACTATTCGATGAATTTCTAAACAAACACCCTTTGTCGGAAGTACGAAAGAAAAATTTCCGGGTTGTCAAAAGAGCCTTACTGCGTTATGAACTATATGTAAGGGCAACAAAGAGAGGACAAAAGGGCTTTATCCTTGACGTGGATTTGGTAACACCTGACACGCTTCGGGATATGTGGGATTTCTTTCAGAACGAATACCAGTATTATGAACTTTACCCGAGCATTTATGAAGCCATTCCCGAAAAGAGGACACCACAGCCCAGAAGCAAGAACACGCTGATAGACTGTTTTTCAAGAATACGCACATTCTTCCTGTGGTGCTTCGATAACAAACGCACCACAAACAGACCTTTCGACAAGTTTCCGATAGAGGAGTGTACATACGGCACACCTTATTATATAACACTCGAAGAAAGGGACAGGATTTTTAATGCAGACCTTTCTGCCACCCCACAACTGGCAATACAGAGGGATATATTCATATTTCAGACACTGATAGGATGCAGGGTGAGCGACCTGTACCGAATGACCAAACTAAATGTGGTCAATGAAGCCATAGAATATATTCCCAAGAAAACCAAAGAGGGGAATCCGGTTACGGTACGTGTTCCACTTAACGACAAAGCGAAAGAAATCCTTGAACGCTACAAAGAATATGAGGGAAAACTGTTGCCGTTCATATCCGAGCAAAAGTACAATGATGCCATAAAAAAGATATTCAAGTTGGCTGGAGTTGACCGCATCGTAACAATCTTAGACCCGTTGACACACAACGAAATCAAACGACCTATTTATGAAGTGGCAAGCAGCCATCTGGCAAGACGTACGTTTATCGGCAATATCTATAAAAAAGTGAAAGACCCGAACCTTGTTTCCGCACTGTCGGGACACAAGGAGGGAAGCAAAGCTTTCAGACGATACAGGGATATTGACGAAGAAATGAAGAAAGACCTTGTAAAACTATTAGACTGATACTTGTATGGGACAACAGGAATATGACAATTTTAAAAGACTGATAAAGGAATGGCTCGACAGCCATCCGAATGAATATGCTGATTTTGTAGAAGAAATGAACGACAAGAAGTTCAAAGGGTTCTTCAATATTTTCAATACGGCTGTAAGGCTTGTACCGAAATATAAAGAAGCAGCACGCAAGAGAATAGGCGATGATAGAAACCCTGATTTCGAGGAACTGGAAAATGTTCTTTTACAATCAGACCTTGCCGAGAAGATAGTGAATGAGTTTCATACCCAGAACAAGAGAAGCATTGTCCCTGCCATGCTCGCATGGCTCTATTACGGACGAAGCTATGAGTGCATGGTGGAACAGGGTGAGGAACTGACCAAAAGAAAGGATATTCCCACCTTATACAAATGGCTTGTTTCCGGCATGGTCAAATTCATTATCAGAAAAAGCATCGCCAATGGCATGAGAACCAAAGAGGACTGGCAAGTGTTCAGGAAGCAACAGAAAGCCATTGAGGAAAACTCTCTTGTGGAATGGGCAATAGAAGAAGATGAAGACATGGACGAGGAAGAAACAGATATGTTGCAGGAAGAACAGCCAAAGACCGCAGGGCGCAAAGCCGACACACGCACGTTGCCCGAACTTCTGATAGAAAGGCATGACATACTGACTGAAAGAATTGGCACACGATTAAAAACCCATGCTACGGAAACAGATATAGCACGGCTGTTTATCGCACTGGTGGAATACCGCTTCATGCGGAAGTGTCCCATCAAGACTTTCAGAAACGCACTGCACGAGCAATTCAATGAACAAGAAATCGTCCACGAAAGAGGCATTCAAAAAGCATACAGAAATCTCATTTCACCACTTGGAAACAGCAAGAAACTGGTAAAAGACATTGGTGAAGACCATGAAGCCATCGAGGAATTGAAAGCCTATCTATCCAATTGAAACTCGTTTAATTCGCTTTTCGTTTTTACGAATTTAACGAATTGAATATCATTGTTTTACGATTGATTTTCATTATATATTTGCGCCACTATCCTAATCGGGGTAGTGGCTTTTCGTTTATAATACTGCCGAAACGGGAAGTCTTACAACCGGCAGTTTCAAGAAGCCTATGACAGATTTATTGGCAATTATCCAAAACGGGAACGGCAACATCAAGTTGGAAGTAACAGGAGAAGATTTGCTATTATTCTCCAACCAGTTAATCAGCCGTGCGAAACATGAACTTTCTACCGCCATTGCGGAAGCAAGAAAGGAGAAGTATCTAACCAAAGAGGAAGTGAAAAAGATGTGCGGTGTTTGTGATACCACACTCTGGCACTGGTCTAAGAAAAACTATCTGAAGCCTGTAAAGGTTGGAAACAAGGTCAGATACCGACAATCCGACATTCAGAGAATCTTAGGTGAACACAACCCTTTAATCTAAGCCTATGAAGGAGGAAGAATATATGCGCGTAGGAACAACTTTGTACAAGGTAGTCAATCAGCCATGCGCCAATGGCGGTTATGAGAAGAAACGTGTCGTATGGAACAACAGCACATTACGGCAGGACTATGGAAAGAATTATCTTGCCACCGTCCCCAAGTATGACGGCTTTTGCACTGTTCCCAATCATCTGAACTACCAAAAGGAGATTGAGGGGTTTCTGAACCTTTACGAACCGATAGAGCATAAACCGCAACAGGGGGACTTCTCCCACATCCAATCCTTGATGCGGCACATCTTCGGGGAACAATACGAGCTGGGTATGGACTATATGCAACTGCTGTATCTACAGCCGACACAGAAGCTGCCCATTGTCCTACTTGTTTCAGAGGAACGCAACACTGGCAAAAGCACGTTCTTGAACTTTCTGAAAGCCGTGTTTGAGAATAATGTGACTTTCAACACCAACGAGGATTTCCGCAGCCAGTTCAATTCCGACTGGGCAGGAAAGCTGCTAATCGTTGTGGACGAAGTTTTGCTCAACCGCAGGGAAGACAGCGAACGATTGAAAAACCTGAGCACCACTTTCACCTACAAGGTGGAAGCCAAAGGCAAAGACCGAACGGAGATTGCTTTCTTTGCCAAGTTCGTGCTATGTTCCAACAACGAATATCTGCCCATACTCATAGACGCAGGAGAAACACGCTACTGGGTGCGGAAGATAATGCCGTTGCAGAGTGATGATACCAACTTTCTGCAAAAGCTAAAAGCAGAAATACCCGCATTTCTTTATTTCCTGACCCAAAGGGAACTATCCACAACACAGGAAAGCCGTATGTGGTTCAACCCAAGACTGACACATACCGCAGCCTTGCAGAAAATAATCCGAAGCAACCGCAACCGACTGGAAATAGAAATGACCGAGTTGTTGCTTGACATCATGTCGAACATGAACGTGGAAAGCGTATCATTCTGCCTGAACGACCTTGTAACCTTGCTACTCTATTCACAGGTCAAGGTTGAAAAGTATCAAGTGAGGAAAGTTGTGCAGGAAGTATGGAAACTTACTTCCGCACACAATTCGCTATCCTACACCGCTTATGAGTTCGCACCCCATCGTGAGTGCCACTATGAGCCGAAAAGGAAAACTGGTCGGTTTTATACGGTAACGAAAGAACAACTGACCGCTATCTAATTATTTTGATGAAATGATGAATAAGGGAAGTAACATATTGCCTTACAGATAGATATGTATTCATCAAACACTCATCAACAACGATTGCTGATGAAAAAAGAAAACATCATTTTTCTTTTGGCAAGCAATCTGATGAGAAAAAGATGAATCGATATAATCCTGTTTAACAGCGTATTACATTTCAAATTCATCAAATCATCATTTTTTCATTCACCTACAAATCCGTAAGAAAATGACAATAGAAGAAGCTAAAAGCATACGAATAGCCGACTACCTGCACAGCTTGGGTTATTCACCAGTAAAACAACAAGGTATCAACCTTTGGTACAAATCTCCGTTTAGGGAAGAGAGTGAAGCATCGTTCAAAGTGAATACCGAACGTGAACAATGGTATGATTTCGGTTTGGGAAAGGGCGGAAACATCATTGCACTGGCTGCACATCTGTACGCTACCGACCATGTACCTTACATCTTGAAACGGATAGCGGAGCAGACACCGCACGTGCGCCCGATATCTTTCTCTTTTGGCAAGCAAAGCTCTTCCAAGCCGAGCTTCCAACATCTGGAGATTGTTCCGCTGTCATCTCCTGCCCTGCTTGCCTACTTGCAAGGTAGAGGAATAAATACAGAACTGGCGAAAAGAGAATGTAGTGAAGCCCGTTTCACCCACAACGGCAAGCGGTACTTTGCCATCGCCTTTCCCAATGGTTCGGGTGGGTTTGAGGTTCGCAACCGCTATTTTAAGGGTTGCATCGCCCCAAAGGAAATCTCCCACATCAGACAGTCGGGAAAAGTGAGGAATACCTGTTATATATTCGAGGGATTTATGGACTACCTCTCCTTTTTGACATTGAGACAAGAGAGCTGCCCGAATTATCCGGAATTGGACGGGCAGGACTACATTGTATTGAACTCAGTATCGAATGTAAACAAGGCTCTCTATCCGTTGGGCAATTACGAACGCATCCACTGCTTTTTCGACAACGACCATGCAGGCATGGAAGCCCTCCAACAAATCCGCAAGGAATACGGCAGAGACCGATACATCCATGACGCTTCACAGATTTACAGCGGATGCAAGGACTTGAACGAATACTTACAGAAACAGGTTGAAAGAAAAAGGCAAGTCCAATCCGTCAAAGGAGTGAGCAACCAGTCACCGAAAAAGAAAAACGGCTTTCGGTTATAGCCCACTATAACTACACGCTCCGCTTTCGTAGTTGTGGGCTCTCCCGAGGGGATTAGGGCTTTGCCCTAATAACCCACTCAGGGCGTTTCACCCCTGAGAACCCCGAGCAAAGAGTGACCCTCTCTTTGCAATCTCCGCTTATGGGTTACCCCTAAGAACCCCTCTGCGAAAGCGAGCAAAATAATCAATCGTAAACAAAGAAAAGAAGCTATGGCAACAAAATCAAGCATACATATCAAGCCTTGCAACATCGCATCGAGCGAGGCACACAACCGAAGGACTGCCGAGTATATGTGTAATATCGGGGAGTCCAGAATCTATGTCGTTCCCGAACTTTCCACCGATAACGAACAGTGGACAAATCCCGACTTCGGCACTCACGAACTGCGGACGCACTATGACAACATCAAACGGATGGTCAAGGAAAAGACCGGACGTGCCATGCAGGAAAAGGAAAGGGAACGCAAGGGAAAGAATGGAAAGATTATCAAGGTGGCGGGATGTTCACCCATCCGTGAAGGAGTATTGCTCATCAGACCGGATACCACACTGGCTGATGTACGCAAATTCGGTAAAGAGTGTCAAAGACGCTGGGGTATCACTCCACTACAAATTTTCCTGCACAAAGACGAAGGGCATTGGCTGAACGGTCAGCCGAAAACGGAAGACAAAGAGAGCTTTCAAGTCGGGAGCAGATGGTTCAAACCAAACTATCATGCCCATGTCGTTTTCGACTGGATGAACCATGAAACCGGAAAGAGCCGAAAGCTCAATGACGAGGATATGGCAACCATGCAGACCCTTGCTTCCGATATTCTCCTGATGGAACGTGGGCAGGCAAAAGTTGTTACAGGTAAAGAGCATCTGGAACGAAACGACTTCATCATTGAGAAGCAGAAAGCTGAACTGCAACGTATAGAGGAAACCAAGCGACACAAGGAACAACAAGTAAGCCTTGCCGAGCAGGAACTCAAACAGGTAAAAGCAGAGATACGCACGGACAAACTCAAAAGTGCAGCTACCGATGTAGCCACTGCCATAACCAGCAGTGTAGGTTCTCTTTTCGGAAGTGGTAAATTAAAAGATTTGGAACAAACCAATGAAAGTTTACGGCATGAAATTGCCAAACGTGACAAGGGCATTGATGAATTAAGAGCCAAGATGCAACAAATGCAGGAACAGCACGGCAAGCAGATTCGTAACCTGCAAGGAATACATAATCAAGAGCTTGAAACCAAAGACAAGGAAATATCACGATTGAACACCATTCTTGAAAAAGCGTTCAACTGGTTTCCATTACTCAAAGAAATGTTGAGAATGGAAAAACTATGCTATGCCATCGGATTTACCAAAGATATGGTAAACAGCCTTTTGGCAAAAAAAGAAGCTATCAGATGCAATGGAAAAATCTATTCCGAAGAACATAAACGAAGATTTGAAATCAAGAACGATATTTTCAAGATAGAGAAGAGTTCGGTTGATGAAAACAAATTAGTGCTAACTATAAACAGACAGCCGATAGGTGAATGGTTCAAAGAGCAATGGGAAAAATTAAGGCACGGTTTGCGACAATCAGCAGAAGAACCAAGAAAAAGTAGAGGATTCAGAATGTAATCTTGATAGTATTTGATTGTACCTCAATAAAATTGCATATCTTTGTAAGCGGATTGAGGCTACTCTTTCCAAGACATATTAGAATTTAGAAGAAGCGTTATGCTTATTTCTTGCGAATGAAAACCTGAGAAACTTTCAAACGTGTACAAGAATAGCATAGTGGTTCTCACGCTATAGCGTGGGCTGCTATTGTTACATCTGTACACAAAGGTTTTCTCAGGACCTTCATTCAAAGAGGTGGCATTACAGTTCCACGCTTCGTGATATTATAAAGTCCTTGTGGCAGCTGGAGGTGTATAATTAAAACAGTTAGTTGATATGAAACAGAATATATGTGTGGTAATATTTTTATTGCTTTCAACCATATGTAAAGCCCAAACATTCATATACCCCCAAAACGATTCTATCCTGACAGAATATAATGATGGAAAATTTTGGGCTTATTTAAACAAAAATGATTTTGTTGTAGGCCTTTCATGCTTTGAGGAAAAAGATGATTATGGAAAATACTATCACTTGGATATTTTTATCAAGAATTTAAGTGAAACCCCAATTGTATTCCAACCTGATAGCGTACACTCTAATCTACTAACAAAAAAAGATGATACTTTAAAACTTGAAGTATATACAAATGAAGAATATCAAAAAAAAATAAAACGCTCACAAGCATGGGCTATGGCATTATATGGAATCTCTGCCGGCATTAATGCAGGAACAGCAGGATATTCAACATCCTATTCTACGTCTTATTCTTCTAATGGTTATGCTTACACTACCATAACCAATCATTATGACGCTAATGCAGCATACCAAGCAAATGTTGCATCTACCAATCAAATGCTTACATTAGGACAAATGATGGATAATGACCGAACTATACGTGAACAAGGATATTTAAAAACCACAACTATTTATCCCGATGAAGCTATTATTGGCTATATGAATATTAAAAGGAAAAAAGGTAAGATTTTGATTGTAAACATTCCTATCGGAGATTATATTTACACTTTTAAATGGGATGTAAATAGAAAAAAATGAATACAATATTAGCTATACTGTTATACTTAATTTTAATCGCTTAAATAATTTACCTATGAAGAAACTTGTAATTATTTTTTATCTATTCTTGATTCCGTTATGTACCTTTGCACAAAACGAAAGTACCACTCCGCAAGCCAAAACGGCTAATGATTCTACTTTGATAAAAATTCATGCACTTTTGGAAGATATTGATTTTCGTATGCATGGACTTGACAGATATAAACTATATCCAACAGAAAATATGTATAATTTTCTACAACTGGATACTAAAACTGGGAAAATAGACGTTGTACAATGGTCTTTAGATGACGAGGAGGAATTTTCCGTAACACTTAATGGCGAAGATTTATCTTATGATACCGGATGTGGAACATTTGAATTATATCCTACAAAAAATATATATCAATTTCTTTTGTTAGATAAAGTAACAGGAAGAAGATGGCATGTTCAATGGGGATTTGAATCAAGTAAAAGATGGATAAAAAGAATCTATTAAATCAGTAATATGCATATTGTCATCATCGTTATCTTTTTTGCAGTGGCAATCTTTATTAAATTGAAGATGCCAATGTGGAAAGGCAAGTATTCAGAAAAGCTTGTGAATAACAAGATTCAAGAGTTACCAGAAGAGTATGTTGTTTTTAATGATTTACTATTCGAGAGTAGCGGATATTCAACGCAAATTGACCATATTGTAGTTTCACCTTATGGTGTATTTGTAATTGAAACAAAGGGATATAAAGGTTGGATTTTAGGCGGAGAAAACAGTGAATACTGGACGCAAACCATCTATAAAAGTAAACATCAATTTTACAATCCGATAAAACAAAACGCTGGACATGTAAGATTTTTGCATCATTTGCTCAAATGTTCAACGGATATACTTTTTATTCCAATTGTCGTTTTCAATAACAGTGCGGAATTAAAAGTGCATGCTGACAATAACATAGTTGTAAACAGATATAATCTAAAACGTGCTATATTACAATACAGAACTGCTGTTCTTAATCAGGAGACCATAAATTGGATAATACAGACAATTAACCAAAATCGCATAATCGCTGATAAAGAGAAACTAAAACAGCATAAGCATAACGCAAAGGCTCGGCAATACAGAAGTTCACGCCTAATAAATCAAGGTGTTTGTCCTCAATGCGGAGGATATCTCATTTTGAGGAAAGGCAAGTACGGCACTTTCTATGGATGTTCAAACTTTCCCACATGCAAGTTTACCATAAACTCATAAATAGCAATCCTTGTTTTATATAGTATCAGAACATAAAACTAAACCCTTTCTTTCGTGATACATTGAATCGTTCAATTTCTATAGAAAGTGATTTCTTCAACTGCCTTGCCATAAAGTCTAAAAACGGCTGATTAGTTTCTTCATTCTGACATTGGCGCAGGGAAAGAATATATTCTTCTCTATCTTCTTTAAATATTTTGGTCGGAAAAAGGTGATAGCAAAATTGGATGTAGTTCATCAGTAATCGAGCCGTTCTTCCGTTGCCATCCACCCACGGATGAATAGTTACTAAATTAAGGTGGGCATTAAAGCTCAATTTGTATTGTTCTCGAAGTGTTCCCATTTTTTTTTGCTTCTCTTGAAGAATCGCACAAAGTTCATCCACCTTAGCAGGAACTTTCAAATAGTTCATATAAGAATGTCCACCAACACCAGCCGTAACACCACATAGACGGAACTCTCCTTTAGAAGAATCAAAAGAGCCGCCCAACACACTGTGAACGCTGCCAGTAGTACGCATCAACATTGCATTCAACCTTTTCAGAAAAGCAGGAGTTATAGGTACAAGACTGCCTGATTCAGTTTTGGCAAGTTCATACGCTTGCTTCAAATCTTCATTCATCAGATGATGCACAAGCGGTTTCCCTTTCGCTGTTACTCCCTCGTCAAAGAGAAGCTGCGTATCAAGTTCGGTCAACGTTGAGCCTTCTATGGCTGTGGAATGGGTAATGAGAGAATAAAGGTAGTACTTGTCATAGTCCACCGCTTCACTGATACCAAGTTTTTGAAACTTCTGGTACAACAGTTCTATTTCTTGCCAAACACCTTGTTCCATTACTTTTATTTAATAGGCTTTATTTCTTTTCAAAGGTAACTTATTTACTACGTTCAACCAAAAGAAATAATGACTTACTGCTATATTTTTTGCACGTGTGGGGAAAATGTGGGGAAAATTCAAGCAAAAGAAAAAGCTAAGTATTGAATTATCAAATACTTAGCTTTCTTTCTTGTACCCAGACCCGGGGTCGAACCGGGATGGAAGTGAATCCACTGGTGTTTGAGACCAGCGCGTCTACCGATTCCGCCATCTGGGCAATTAGTTTCAAATGCGGTGCAAAGATACAGCTTTTTTCTAAATCTGCAAGCGTTTTAATAAAAAAAAGAGAGAAAAGATATAAAACATTCTCCAAATGCTTCCCTGTTAAAGGAATATATTGTACATTAGCAGAAACTTTTAAAACAGTCTACGACATGACAAGTAAAGATAATTATTGTGTAATCATGGGAGGCGGCATTGGCAGCCGCTTTTGGCCATTCAGCCGCAAAACACTTCCAAAACAATTCTTGGATTTCTTTGGCACGGGGCGTTCTTTGTTGCAACAAACCTTCGACCGCTTTAGTAAAGTGATCCCTACTGAAAATATATTCATTGTAACCAACGCAATGTATTCGGATCTTGTACAAGAGCAACTTCCGGAACTGAATCCGGACCAAATCCTGTTGGAACCGGCAAGAAGAAATACTGCTCCTTGCATCGCCTGGGCAGCATACCATATCCGTGCACTAAATCCAAATGCCAATATCGTAGTAGCGCCTTCGGATCATTTAATATTAAAAGAGGGGGAGTTTTTGGAAGCAATTGAAAAGGGACTTGATTTTGTTTCACATTCAGACAAACTACTCACATTAGGCATTAAACCCAATCGCCCGGAAACAGGCTATGGATATATCCAGATAGCCGAACAGGATGGCGATAATTTCTACAAAGTGAAAACTTTCACGGAAAAGCCGGAACTTGAACTTGCAAAAGTCTTTGTAGAAAGTGGTGAGTTTTATTGGAATTCCGGATTATTCATGTGGAACGTTAACACCATTATTAAAGCCGGTGAAACATTACTTCCGGAACTTGCTTCCAAGTTGATAGCCGGAAAAGACCTTTACGGAACACCAGAAGAAAAAGCGTTTATTAAAGAAAATTTCCCCGCCTGCCCCAATGTATCTATCGATTTCGGTATAATGGAAAAGGCAGAAAACGTATACGTTTCTCTCGGAGACTTCGGATGGTCGGATTTGGGAACCTGGGGTTCTCTTTATGACCTTTCACCCAAAGACGAGAACGGCAATGTCACTTTGAAATGCGATTCACTGATATACAACAGCAAAGACAACATAGTCGTACTCCCTCAAGGAAAGTTAGCTGTTATCGAAGGCCTTGAAGGATTTCTGGTTGCAGAATCAGACAACGTATTGCTCATTTGTAAGAAAGACGAAGAACACGCTATACGCAAATACGTAAATGACGCCCAAATTAAATTGGGAGACGACTATATCTAAAAGACAGAAAATAAAATCAATATAAGACCGGGAAAATGTATTTTCCGGTCTTTTTTATATCATTACAATTATTCATCCACATTTTTCTAAAGATATCGGTTTTATAACAACTATTTCTTTATATTTGCCACTAAATCTATGACCATTTTGTTTATCCCCCAATAAAAGAACAACCTATTAGAAAATGAACAAACCTCTTCAGACATCTTCCCGACTCGGTGTAGTGGATGCACTCCGTGGTTTTGCCTTACTGGCAATTGTATTATTACACAATTTGGAACATTACAACATTTACTTTATCCCCAATTCTCAGCCCGAATGGTTACAAATTATAGACAAGGGAGTGTGGGATACACTGTTTTTCTTATTCGCCGGGAAAGCTTATGCCACTTTCTCACTGTTATTCGGATTCAGTTTTTACATTCAATATCACAATGCAGAAAAAAGGGGAATAGATTTCCGGGGACGTTTCGCCTGGCGAATGGTTCTATTATTCTTATTTGCCCAGCTTCATGCATTATTCTACAATGGCGACATTCTGGTTTTATATTCAATTGTAGGTTTTACCCTGATTCCCGTTTGCAAATTGAAAAACAAAACCGTATTCTGGATCGCATTAATCCTGCTATTACAACCTTTTGAATGGGGACGAATGTTCTACGCGATGTGTAATCCCGATTATGTGATCAATGGAAATAAATTCATGCCTTACGCCCTGCTTGCTACGGAAGTTACAAGTCACGGTACATTCTTAGAAGTGCTGAACAATAATATATGGAACGGGCAATTATACAGCAACATCTGGCAGGTAGAAAACGGACGCCTATTCCAAACTGCCGCATTGTTCATGTTCGGTATGTTACTGGGACGTATGAAGTATTTCGTCAAGAGCAATGCCTCCATCAGAATATGGAAACGCATATTAAGACTATCCGTCATTGCTTTCATTCCACTGTATATCCTGCGCACATTCATACCGGAACATATCAGTAATCCTTCCATACTGACACCTTACAACGTCGTCCTCTCATCATTAGCCAATTTTTCCTTTATGACCATTCTGGTATCGGCCTTTACGCTGCTATGGTTCAAAAGAGAGAACGGATATAAGTGGCAACAAATTATTATCCCATACGGACGAATGAGTCTGACAAATTATATATCCCAATCAATTATGGGCGTCTGCATCTATTACGGCTTCGGTTTAGGACTTTACTCGTCCACCGGAGCAACGGCAACTTTGTTCATCGGACTCCTTATATTCACAATCCAACTGATATTCAGCCGTTATTGGCTGACACTGCATAAACAAGGGCCATTGGAATTCTTATGGCGGAAAGGCACATGGATAAAATTATAAAAAAGATCAAATCATAGAAAAGCAATAAGGCGTACGATCCAACCGGACAGTACGCCTTTCTATTCATTAAAAAGAAGAAAATATCATTTATTATTCCAAGCTTGATGAATTCGTTCGGCTATCTCCTTAAACTCATCACCAGATAATTTTAGTTTTGGATTAGAAATAATCATATCCGACTCCTTATTGATAGGAATAAGATGAATGTGAGCATGAGGAACTTCCATTCCCATAACCGCTACCCCCACGCGTTTGCAAGGAACAGCTTTTTCAATAGCTCGAGCTACAGATTTGGCAAAGACATGCATAGCAGCCAGATCATCATCACTCAAATCGAAAATATAATCAATCTCTTGCTTAGGAATCACCAGGGTATGTCCTTTCACCAGCGGATTGATATCAAGGAAAGCAAAAAAGCGTTCGTCTTCCGCCACCTTATAGCAGGGAATCTCACCTGCGATAATTCTACTGAATATTGTTGCCATAATCTAAATATGATATATAAAATAAGGCAAGCCCTTTTGCAGAGACTTGCCTTTGTGTTAAATCGAAATATTTACTACTTCCAGATTAATCTTACCTTGTGGCACCTGGATTTCAGCTATATCACCTACTTTCTTACCAAGTAAACCCTGTGCAATCGGTGTATTTACGGAAATCTTTCCTTCTTTCAGATTTGCCTCACTTTCGGAAACGATGGTATAAGTCATCTTCATACCATTCTTCATATTCTTCAGCTCCACTCTATTAAGAATCTGTACTGAATCTGTCTTTAACTTTGATTCATCAATAATCTTCGCATCAGCAATCACTGTTTTCAGCTTATTGATTCTCATCTCAAGCATGCCCTGAGCCTCTTTAGCCGCATCGTATTCCGCATTTTCCGACAAGTCACCCTTATCGCGCGCTTCGGCTATAGCAGCAGAAATCTTCGGGCGCTCTACTGTTTCCAGCTCTTTCAGTTCTGCCATCAATTTTTTGTAACCATCTTCTGACATATAAGCCATGATTTTTTCCTCCTTTATTTTAAACGGTCATATAAAACAAAAAAGAATTCCAACATGAATCATGCTGGAACCCTCTTCTCATTATTCCTCTGCAAAGATAAGCTTTTAAATGATATGCGTCAAGCAAAAAACAATGCTATGTAACATACTTTAAAGGAAATCTTCTTATTTATAACAACTTAAAGCAGTGATTTGATCGCGTTCTCCAAATCTTTCACATCTTCACCACGTGCACTTAGCTCATTATTCCGGTTGATAAGGAAGTAAGCAGGAACCTCGCGAACATTATATACCGCCGCGTTGGTAGAATACACGCCATTACCGTCTCGCACACAAATCCATGGCAAATTATCTGCCGATGTTTTCCAAAAATGCTCATCAGCATCCAAAGACACCTGATAGATTTCCAATCCCTGCCCTGCATACTTATTATAAAGCTCACGCAACATCAGATTATGAGGCGCCCCCGCAGGCGTTTGATAGACAGAGAAATCCAACAACACGACCTTACCTTTCAGTTCCGTCAGCTTACGGACATTCCCTTTTATATCACGAAGGCTGATATCAATGATTCCTGTCTCAGCTATTTTATCTTCCGGTATATCGATTGTTTTTTGCCGGGGAGCCCGGGTATTCTTCATCCCTTTTATAACGATATTATACAGATTCTTAGAGCGGACTGCATGAGGATAAGAATTGTTCAGGCTGGTAGCTACAGCAGCAAAACACTTCACATCGTCCTTACTGTTTAAAGGATCGAAAATCAGATAATCATTCAATTTCTGAAACAAAGCAAAATAAGCTGCCGCCGTATTAGGTGCTGCAAAAATATAGTTAACCTTCACATCGTCCTTATAATTTTTAATCAGTATCGCCAGACTGTCTTCAAAAACATCGTGCCCCATTTTGTCGGTACGGACGGCCATCAACAAAGCATTTACATCACTCTGCAAGCGTGCCTGCTTCAAACTAAGTTCTTTAATTTTCCGACTGCTTTCAGACCCTTCTACCGTATAGGCCGTTGCAAAATCAACATAAGGCGCTTTGATTGTGACAGTTTCAGTAGAATCAACAGAAAAATTAATAACCTTATCTTCCACACGCAACCGATAAAACTCCGGAGACTCGGGACGGGGTTGTGTAAAATTAAACGAACCATTGCCTTTTATTCTTACCGAATCCAAAGGGATAATTCCCTCCAAGGCCGATGATTCCAAATAAAGCATTTTCCCATTAGCATCCGAGACTTCTCCGTTTACCTTAAATTGAGAACCGGAATTACAAGAGCTCAAAGCTAAGGCAGCAAGTGCTACAAAAGTTATTTTTTTCATATCCATGCGTGTTATTTTTTGAACTGCAAATATACTTCTTTTCAAGACTTGTCAAAGCATTTTGCCTCGTTCTTCACCTTTTTTGGATAAAAAATTCAAATAAGCAATAACTTTTTATCTCATTTCCACTATATTAGAATGATAAATGTATATCTTTGCAGGAATTTTGAAAGAAAATATAGATAAAACAATTTTTATGATTAACCCAATTGTTAAGACAATCGAGTTAGGAGATGGCAGAACCATCACGCTCGAGACGGGAAAGTTGGCAAAACAGGCAGACGGTTCTGTAATGCTTCGCATGGGAAACACCATGTTGCTTGCTACTGTTTGTGCCGCTAAAGATGCAGTTCCCGGAACAGATTTTATGCCGCTTCAGGTAGAGTACAAAGAGAAATTTTCAGCATTCGGCCGTTTTCCCGGTGGCTTTACCAAAAGAGAAGGAAGAGCTTCTGATTACGAAATCCTTACCTGCCGTTTGGTAGACCGTGCTCTCCGCCCTTTATTCCCCGATAATTATCACGCAGAAGTTTACGTAAATATTATCCTGTTCTCTGCCGATGGTGTCGACATGCCTGATGCATTGGCAGGGCTTGCCGCTTCGGCCGCACTCGCTGTTTCAGATATTCCATTCAACGGACCTATCTCAGAAGTACGTGTAGCACGTATTGACGGTAATTATGTGATCAATCCTACTTTCGATCAACTCGAAAAGGCCGATATGGATATCATGGTTGCCGCTACCTATGAAAATATCATGATGGTAGAAGGTGAAATGCACGAAGTATCAGAAGCAGAATTACTGGAAGCAATGAAAGTTGCTCACGAAGCAATCAAAGGCCACTGTAAAGCTCAGATGGAATTGGCTCAAGAGGTTGGTAAAACGGTGAAACGCGAATACAATCACGAAGTCAATGACGAAGATCTTCGTAAAGCCGTTCGCGAAGCTTGCTATGAGAAATCATATGCCATCGCTGCTTCCGGAAACAGAAACAAGCACGAACGTCAAGATGCTTTCGATGCGATCCGCGACGAATTCAAATCACAATTCACAGAAGAAGAACTGGCAGAAAAAGGAGTTTTGATCGATCGTTATTATCATGATGTAGAAAAAGAGGCGATGCGTCGTTGCATTCTCGACGAAGGCAAACGCCTTGACGGACGTAAGACAAACGAAATTCGTCCTATCTGGTGTGAAGTCGATTATCTGCCGGGACCTCACGGTTCTGCTATCTTCACCCGTGGTGAAACTCAATCACTGACTTCTGTGACATTAGGCACCAAACTGGATGAAAAAATCATAGACGATGTATTGGTTCACGGAAAAGAACGTTTCCTATTGCACTATAATTTCCCTCCGTTCTCAACAGGTGAAGCAAAAGCACAGCGTGGTGTAGGACGTCGTGAAATAGGCCACGGACATTTGGCATGGCGTGCCCTGAAAGGAATGATCCCTGAAAACTATCCGTACGTAGTTCGTGTAGTTTCCGATATTCTCGAATCAAACGGTTCTTCTTCTATGGCTACCGTATGCGCCGGAACACTGGCATTGATGGATGCCGGTGTGAAGATCAAAAAACCGGTATCCGGTATTGCCATGGGATTGATCAAGAATGCCGGTGAAGACAAATACGCAGTACTTTCGGATATCTTAGGTGACGAGGACCACTTGGGAGATATGGACTTCAAAGTTACCGGAACCAAAGACGGTATCACTGCTACCCAAATGGATATCAAAGTAGACGGTTTGTCATTCGACATTCTCGAACGCGCATTGGAACAAGCAAAAGAAGGCCGTATGCACATCCTCGGCAAGATACATGAAACCATTGAAGAACCACGTACCGAACTGAAAGACCATGCTCCACGTATCGAGACCATGACTATTCCGAAAGAATTCATCGGAGCCATCATCGGCCCGGGCGGAAAGATTATTCAGGGAATGCAAGAGGATACCGGTGCTACTATCACCATCGAAGAGGTAGACGGTGTAGGCCGTATCGAGATTGCAGGCACTAACAAAAAATCTATTGACGACGCAATGCGTATGATCAAAGGTATTGTTGCCGTACCGGAGGTCGGAGAAGTATATAAAGGTAAAGTACGTTCGATCATGCCTTACGGTGCATTCGTTGAATTCCTGCCGGGCAAAGATGGTCTGTTGCATATCTCTGAAATCGACTGGAAACGTCTGGAAACAGTAGAAGAAGCCGGTATCAAAGAGGGAGACGAAATCGACGTAAAATTGATGGATATCGATCCTAAGACAGGAAAATTCAAACTATCAAGAAAAGTATTACTTCCGAAACCGGAAAAGAAATAAGCAGAATACAATTCTTATATTTATAGACAGATGGCTGAATCACAACAGATTCAGCCATTTTCTTTCCAATTAATTTGTTTTTCTCAAAAAGAATACGTTGCTTTGTTATAAGAAAAAGAAAAAACCTTTAAAACCAGTTAATGTCTCAGAGCAACCATCTTCATACCATGGATACTTTCACCCGGTTCTTTCAAGAGAACCAGGCCAAGTTTCTATCATTCGCTTATTCCTATATCAGAAATAAGACAGAGGCCGAAGATATACTGATGGAATCAATGATTGCTCTTTGGGAGAACCGCGATAAATGGGAAAATGATTCCAATCTACAAGCGCTATTACTAACCATTATCAAAAACAGGGCTTTAAACTATCTCGCACACGAACAAGTACGTCTGCGTGCGGAAGACGACATCAACACCCACCGGCAAAGAGAACTGAACTTACGCATATCTACCCTTGAAGCCTGCGAACCGGATACGATCTTCAACACAGAGATCCAACATATAGTCCGCAAAGCACTCACCAAAATGCCGGAACAAAGCCGGGATATATTCATATTGAGCCGCTATCAAAACACCCCTAACAAAATGATAGCTGAAAAACTCGGCATCTCCATCAAAAGTGTAGAGTTCCATATCACCAAAGCCCTAAAAATACTACGTACCGAACTAAAAGATTACCTGATCTCTATTCTTTTTTAAAAAAAGATTCTTTTTCCGTTAGGGTAACCTTAGGGTAACCTGTTATTATTATAGAAGGGGGAAGAAAGACCTCTCCCTATAATAACAGAAACAAAAAACCTTATGAACCAAGATCTATTATATAAGTATTTTAAAGGGAATGCCAATATCGAAGAAGAAAAGCAAATCCTTGATTGGGTAGACGCCTCCGATGAAAACAGAAAAGCGTTTCAAAAAGAACGTATGCTTTATGACATCGCCCTCTTCTCCGAAGAAAAACAATCCGAGCGTCTCAAAAGAAAAACCCGCATCCTGCCAATACTGCAATGGACAGCCCGTATTGCCGCAGTAATGATAATCTTATTCGGCAGCGGCCTTCTGTTCAAAGATTACCGGTATAATAAATCCGCCCAACTGCAAACAGTTGCAGTGCCCGCAGGGCAACGCGCACAAATCACACTGGCAGACGGAACCAAGGTATGGTTGAACTCTCAATCGACCCTGACTTATGCCAGTAACTTCGGACGCCAGGAAAGAAACGTCCTGCTGGACGGAGAAGCCTATTTTGAAGTTAGCAAGAACGAAAAGATTCCTTTTTTCGTCAATACCGAAACGAATAAAGTACGTGTGGTAGGCACCAGTTTTAATGTATGTGCCTATAACGGAAGCAACGAATTTGAAACGACCCTCGTAACGGGTATAGTCGACATCTATACCTTAAAAGGGGAAAAACCGATCACCCGCCTGGAAAAAGGAGAATTTTTCGGTTTATATAACGGAAAAGCACAAAAGAAAATCCTTCCTTCTTACGACTATCTGAGATGGAAAGAGGGCCTGTACTGTTTCGACGACTCCCCTCTGAGCTGCATGTTCTCTAAGTTGGAAAAATACTATAATGTAAAGATTACCGTCAATAATCCGAAATTATTAGATTACCATTGTACCGGCAAATTTAAAGAGCAAGACGGCATCGAACATATCCTCCGAGTGATTCAAAAAGATCATAAATTCACTTATCACATCAACGAAGAAAGAGATAGCATAGCCATAGAATAGGAAAAAAAGAGCTCAATAAAACCTTTAATTTAGTACTAACCCTTTAAAAACCAGAATGCACATGAAGTTATAAAAAATCCATTTATCCTCTAAAAAAGAGAATCGGAAAGTACCCCCATACTTTCCGATTCGAAACAGTCAAAAATCGACCTTAATCAATTTATTAACTTAACACATTACAAAGATATGAGAAAAATTTCTTTGAAAGGGCATTTATGCCCAAAAAGTTTAGCATTCAAGCAAATATTACTTACTATGAAGATTACTATTTTCTTTCTTTTGTTCGTAACATTCCAGGTCTACAGCGAAAACGGGTACTCTCAAAGCGCCAAAATCAGTATCCCCCGCTCAAGCTTGACGGTAAGTGAGTTACTATCCAAAATAGAATCACAGACCGATTATCTGTTTGTTTACAATAAACAGAATGTGGATACCAAACGCACCGTAACTGTCGATGCAGAAAATAAAGCCGTATCAGAAATACTGGATGAAGCGTTCGAAGGCACAGGTATCCATTATGTCATGGAAGGACACAACATTGTTCTTACCAGAAATAACGAAGATACAGCATCCGTACAACAAAACAAGCTTGCTATCAAAGGAATAGTAACCGATACAAAAGGCGAACCGATAATCGGCGCCAACATTTTGGAGAAAGGCACCACCAACGGTACAATCACCGATATAGATGGCAATTTCAGCCTGAACGTTCCTGCCGACGCCATTCTGGTGGTCACCTATGTAGGCTATCAGCCACAAACAATCAGTGTAAACGGGTTGAGGAATTTCAACATAAAGCTGGAAGAAGAAGCGCTCACCCTCGAAACCGTAGTAGTTACGGCAATGGGTATCAAGAAAAAAGAAGCTTCTTTGACTTACTCTACCCAGCAGCTCGGCGGCGATGAACTTACACGGGCCAAAGATCCGAACATGATCAATGCCCTGGCAGGAAAAACAGCCGGTGTACAGATCACCAAAAGTGCCGCCGGTTTGGGTGGATCGGCTAAAGTGGCCATCCGTGGTGCCCGTTCGGCTTTCGCTACCGGCAACAACCAGCCGTTGTATGTCATTGACGGTGTACCCATGCTGAACAACAGTACGGAATCGACTTCTACCGTAATGGGTGGCGAGAACGACGGTGTAAACCGGGATGCCGGTGACGGTATTTCCAATCTGAACCCGGACGACATCGAAAGTATGAATATACTAAAAGGAGCCTCCGCAGCCGCCCTATACGGCTCACAAGCTGCCAATGGCGTTATTCTGATAACAACCAAAAAAGGGAAAGCCGGTATGCAACGCATTACTTATTCTTCCAATCTGACCGTAGATCATGCCATCAGCCTGCCCGAATTTCAAAATTCTTACGGACGCCTGGAAAACGGGACAAGCAGTTGGGGCAACCAAGCGTCTCTCACCGATTATGATAATGCCGGAAATTTCTTTAACAACGGCATCACTGCTATGAATTCCGTATCCATCATGACGGGAAACGAAAAGATGCAGACCTATTTTTCTTATGCGAACACTACCGCCAAAGGTATCATCGATTCCAACAAATTGCAAAAACACAATCTTACTTTGCGAGAAACGGCAAACTTCTTCAACGAACGTTTGAAACTGGATGGAAATGCCAATCTGATGACGCAAACCATCAAGAACAGCCCGTCATCCGGCGGTTATTACCTCAACCCATTGGTAAATGTATACGGTTTCCCCCGTGGTATGGATATGGCTCCCTACCGGGACAGCTTCGAAACATACGACACCGACCGTAACATGAATCTCCAAAACTGGTATGTCACCAATGAAGACGGTACTATCAGCGAATGGGATCAGAATCCTTACTGGATTAAAAACCGGGTTACAAACAACAATAAACGCTATCGTGCCATGGCTGCCCTGACCGCAAGTGTGGAAGCTACGGAATGGCTGACCATCCAAGCCCGTGGTAATGTAGACTACGTAAGCGATAAATTTGAAAACAAAATGTATGCATCCACCTCACCGAATATTGCAGGAACATACGAAGGTAAAATGAACGGACGCTATGTGTGGTCGGACAACCAACAGTTGCTGCTCTACGGAGATGTAATGGCCATGTTCAACAAGACATTCGACAAGTTCTCCATAAACGGTGCAATCGGTGCAAGTATCAACGTCAGCACAGTCAACTCATTGATGATAGACTCCAAGACGGCTTCTCTATACCGTCCGAACGTATTTACCGTAGCCAATGTCGTGACCTCTTCAAAGGCGGGCATAACGCAAGAGATCGATTCCAGAAGAACGACCCAATCGGTATTTGCAACCGCCCAGTTGGGTTGGGACGAAGCAATCTATATGGACATTACTGCCCGTAACGATTGGTCTTCCACTTTAGCACATACCAACAGCATGAACTCCGGATTCTTCTATCCGTCAGTAGGGCTTACCTGGATTTTATCCAAAAGTCTGAGAATGCCGGATTGGATCTCTTTCAGTAAAATCCGAGGTTCATGGGCACAGGTAGGTAACGACCTTCCGATCGAAATCACCAATCCGGCCGATATCATTCAGGCAGGAGGTACCATCCAAGTCAATGATACCGAGCAGCGTGGCGACTTAAAACCGGAAATAAGCAATTCCATCGAGTTCGGAACAGAATGGCGCTTCTTCAGCAGTCGCCTGGGTATCGACTTCACCTGGTATCAGACAGACACGAAGAACCAATTGTTGAGAATGCCCAACCCGGCCGGTTCGCTTTTTGCATACCGCTATGTCAATGCCGGAAAAATCCGGAACAAAGGGTTCGAACTGACAGTCGATGCCACACCTCTTATGAATGATAATTTCCGTTGGAAAACCGCTATCAATGTATCGGCCAATCGCAATGAAGTGATCTCCCTCCATCCCGACTATACCCAATTCAGCTATGGACAAGAAGGTTTCTCCATGGCTTACCAAATGCGCATCAAGGAAGGTGGCAAGCTGGGTGACATCTATGGAAACGCATTTGCCCGCAATGCAGACGGTACCATTCAAACCAATGCCGACGGCACTCCAATCGGGAAAACCGGTAACCAAGACCTTTTGGGTAACAGTAACCCGGACTGCATGCTGGGATGGAGCAATACCTTTACTTACAAAGGATTCAGCCTTTACTTCCTGATCGATGCCCGTATCGGAGGGGATGTTATGTCACTCACACAGGCCGATCTCGATTCACGCGGGGTAACTAAGGAAACAGCAGAAGCCCGTGATCGCGGCTACGTAGAATATCAAGGCCAGAGATTCGAGAACGTCAAAGGATTCTACGGCACAACAGGTGGTCGTAACGGTATTTCCGAATACTATATGTATGATGCAACCAATATCCGCTTACGCGAATTATCGCTCGGCTATTCGTTTCCGCAGTCATTATTGGCAAAGACAAAAGTATTTAAAGGCATCGACCTCTCATTGGTAGCCCGCAACTTGTTCTTCTTCTACAAAGATGCACCGTTCGACCCGGATGCCACCCTGTCGGTAGGAAACAACAATCAAGGCATCGATGTCTTTGGTATGCCCACCACCCGTAACATCGGTTTCAACGTGAAATTTACATTTTAACCCTTTATCCACAGATCATTATGAAAAGATATAAATATATTGCAGCATTACTCATAGGAAGTTTGATCGGTTTTTCCGGATGTACCGATAATTTCGAATCGGACAATGAAATAAAAGGCGCCTTCAATGACGAAGTAAAAGAGTACGATTATCAAAAATACACGATGCCTCTCGAAATCATTCAATCCGGTATTTACTTTCAGTATAACTGGGGCGACGGAATCAATTGGCCCTGGCAGATCACTCAGGCTCTTCAACACGATATGTTCTCCGGTTATTTCCATGATCAGGTTTCGAAGTTCAATGACAAAAATTCTGTATATAAAATCAATACCGGATGGACGAATGCAGCCTGGAATTATACTTATAAATACATATTTCCCGTAGCCCACTCTTCCGAGCTGAACAGTGAAGGCGTAGAACAAGCCATTCACTATTATGGATTGACCCAAATTCTGAAAGTCGAGCTTATGCACCGCATCTCGGACACTTACGGCCCTGTAGTGTACAGCAAATTCGGAAACGGTGAAGTCAATTCCGTAGATACACAGCAAGAAGCGTATGCCGCTTTCTTCAGTGACCTTGACAAGGGAATCGATGCTATGGACAAATATCTGAAAAACGGAGGTGATGACCTTTCACTCAACGCCAACGACATGCTGAATGCCAAAAGCATAAAAGGCTGGATCAAGTTCGCTAATTCCCTGCGTCTCCGCCTGGCCATGCGTATATCCAACGTAGATAAAACAAATGCCGAAATCCAAGCTAAGAAAGCATTGGCAAATCCATACGGAGTACTTGAAGCCGCCAATGAAATCATCCAAGTTTCCGGACATGGCTATACCAATCCGCTCATCGCGATCGGCGGCTGGGGCGAAGCGTATATGGGTGCTACCATGGCCTCCGTGCTCAATGGTTACGAAGATCCCCGCCGGGAAAAATGGTATAACAAGGCAACTTTAAAAGGATATGAAAATGAATGGTTAGGAATACCGCAAGGTGTATTCATGCAAGAAGGCGATCCTAATTATTACGGTGGATATTCAGCTCTCAATACGGCCGGCGGCGAAACGACTCCGGCTATTCTGATGACAGCTGCCGAAGTCTGGTTTCTCCGTGCAGAAGCCGCTTTACGTGGGTTCAGCAACGAAACTCCCAAAACCTGTTATGAAACAGGTATAAAAACTTCATTTGCCCAATGGGGTGTGGGTGATGCAACCAACTATTTGGCAAGCGATAAAAAACCGTCGGACTATAAAGAAATGGTTCCTGCCAGTGGTGGAAAAGATATGAAAGCTCTTATCACCATCTCCCCTAAATGGAATGATACTGCCGGAAAAGAAGGACAATTAGAGCAAATCATTACTCAGAAATGGCTGGCTTGCTGGCCCGAAAGTTACGAAGCATGGAGTGAACAACGCCGTACCGGTTATCCTAAACTATTTAAGGTACAAACAAACAATAGTGGCGGTACCATCGATACGAATGATATGATACGCCGTCTGCCTTTCTCTACGGACGACGCAGATAAAGATCCCGTACAATACGATCTCCTAAAGAAAGCTCTCGGAGGTCCGGATCATGGCGGTACCCGTTTATGGTGGGATGCAGGCAAAAATAACTTCTAAAAAGCCCAAACATAAAGACTTTGATTAATGGTGTTTTCTCCGTATTAGTTTAGTGTTGTAAGGAGAAGATTGGAAGGAGTAAGATCGTGAGATTTTACTCCTTCGTATTTTAAGACTGCCGGTAACTTATTTTCATAAAAATCAGAATCCAAACGCTTGAAAGATTCGAAGCAAATCACTCTTATAACCGCAATGTTACAGCAAGAGCAACTCGATTTTTAAAACCTTCCCGAACATCTCACAAATAAAAAAATCGATATCCTCATCATTGATTCAATGAATCTACCAGTTTCTCGTTGATAGCCTTCAACTTCTTCCCGTCCAGCTTAATAACCTTCCTGTCATAAGTCATCAACCCGTTTACCTCTACTTCCACATCAGTAGTCTGTGTATAAACGGCTGCACTGAACCCGCGTGCAATCAAGTCATACAGTTGATTGGCATATTTAATGTATTCATTCGTCACATCTTCCGATGAATTAAACTGAACATAGCCCCAGTTACGGTTCGGTTCCCAGATATGATCTTTCACAACCCATCCTATACCGCCATATTCACCCAGTACATTGGCCCGTTGCCCGTCATAGAGATACATGTCAGGAGCCGGATAATTATGCAGATCGAGCATATCGCCACAAGTATAATGATTACCGCCACTCGCAGGATTCACCAGACGGGTAGGATCATACCGCTTCGTCCACTCGGCGATTTCCGGTGTTTTAAACTGCCCCCATGCTTCATTAAACGGCACCCATGTACCGATACAGGGATACGAATACAGACAATCCATGATCTCTTTCCATTCTTTGCGGTAACAAGCCTCCGACTCTGCCGAGCGCTTATTCTCCGTACCATCAAAATATCTGCGATTCTGCCATTCGGGACCACGATCACCACTCGGCATGTCCTGCCATACGATAATGCCCAGACGGTCACAATGGGTATACCAGCGTGCCGGCTCCACCTTGATGTGTTTACGGATCATATTATAACCGAAATCCTTGGTTTTCTGAATGTCATACAGTAAAGCCTCATCGGCAGGCGCCGTATACAGACCATCCGGCCACCAGCCCTGATCGAGGGGACCAAACTGGAATAAAGGTGCATTGTTCAATTCCAGACGAACAATCCCGTTGGCATCACGTCCGGTAGAGAATTTACGCATGGCAGCATAACTATCCACCTCGTCCACAGTCTTCCCTCCATTCTTCAATGCCACTTTCAGCGTGTAGAGGAAAGGAGAAGAAGGGCTCCACAATTTCATGTCGGCAGGCATGGCAATATCCACCGTTTCCCCATTCACACTTTTTCCGGTAGCCACCAGACGAGTTCCGTCGAATACATTCACTTCCAGCAAATCCGAAGCATCGATTTTATTCGTCAAGACTTTCACAGATAACTGATTCCTGTCAATATCGGGTGTAATACGCAAATTGGTGATATAATGACCGGCCACGGGTTCCAGCCACACTGTCTGCCATATTCCGGTGACCGGTGTATACCAAATACCTTCCGGGCGGTTTACCTGTTTTCCACGAGGCTGATAGCCGTCATCCGTCGGATCCCATACCTTTACAACCAGCTTGTTATCACCCTTACGGTTCATCGCTGCCGTTATGTCGAAAGAAAACGGAGTAAAACCTCCGGTATGGCTACCAACCTTCACATCATTTACCCACACGTCTGTTTTCCAGTCTACAGCACCAAAATGCAACAGTAGTTTCTTTTCTTTCCATGCCTGCGGCACACTGAATGTACGCCGATACCAGAGTTCTCTCTTTGCGCCTACCGTTTTTCCTACTCCCGAAAGAGAAGATTCTACCGCAAAAGGAACCAGAATCTGTCCGTCAAAGCTGGTAGGTATCCCCGGTTTACCGACTTTCGTAATTGCATAATCCCACAAACCGTTCAGATTTTTCCAGTCATCGCGAACCATTATCGGCCGGGGATATTCCGGTAACACTTCAGCTATATTTATCTCATCGGCCCACTTTGTTTTAATACGGTCTCCAGCCGGTTTCCACTGAGCAAAAGATACGGACACAAAAGAGATTAATAAAAAAGAGAAAAATAAAAGTTTCTTCATCGTGCTATGTTTTTAGTTTTAAATTTGCACAAAAATAGCCCGAAGTTCTCTTTCTGAATACAAGATTTAAGCCATTTAATAGTTCTATTATGCCAAATGAGGGTTTATAAGGAGAAATTAGAATCAAAATACAAAATTAAGGAGAGCAGTCCCATATATTCCTCCCGACAAAGCACATACCTTCCTGCTGTTGATAAATATATATTTTCAGAAGCAGAACATCCCCATGTTCTCAAGTAAAACATCCCCATGTTTTGAAATAGAACATCCCCATGTTGTACACCACAACATCCGGATGTTTTCATGCATCATCTACTATCCTAATGTCAAGTATACTCTATCATCAACAACTCATTACCACAGTGCTCGACCATAGCATAAGTATATCATGGTTATTGTGAAAGTTATATCGTGATTTATCCTTTTCGGCAAAAACAGTCCGCCAGATGATCATTGATAAACCCCGAAGCCTGCAAATGAGCGTAGCAAATGGTCGTCCCGAAGAATTTGAATCCCCTTTTTTTCATATCCTTGCTCATAGCATCGGATTCGGGAGACGATACCGGAATCTCACTCAATGAACGAAAAGTATTGATAATCGGTTTCCTGTCGGGAAAGAATGACAATGTATATTCATAAAAGCTACCGAACTCTTTTTGCAGACCGAGAAACAGCCTTGCATTGGTGATGGTCGACTTGATTTTCAGACGGTTTTTCACAATGCCGTCAAACTGCATCAACCGCTCTACATCTTCATCGGTCATTTGTGCCACCAACCCGGCATCAAAATTACAAAAAGCCTTGCGATATCCCTCCCGTTTCCTAAGGATCGTTATCCAGCTCAATCCGGCTTGCGCACCCTCCAATACAAGAAACTCAAACAGCGTCTTGTCGTCGGTCACCAATTTCCCCCACTCTTGATCATGGTATTTCACATACAGTTCGTCAGTTCCGCACCAACCGCAACGTCCGTTTATTATATCTTGCATAATCATAACATTTATAATACGTTTCAAAGATAATGGATTCACCGCAGCACACCAAATGCTCAACAAACTATTCTACTCATAAACAGCAACCGGCAATTCTCCCCGCAAAGCTCCCAATGCGTTCTGTGCCAAAGCCTCCAACTCATCCTCACCCGGATATACATGCACCGGTGCCAGAAAAGAGATGCGTGCCGTGAGGCGGGAAACTACATACTCGGAATGGGTTATTCCGCCAGTCAACAGGATAGCGTCGATTTTGCCGTAAAGGGTAACAGCCGCCGCACCGATACCTTTGGCTACCTGATAGATCATGGCATTCAATATCAGTTCGGCTTTTTGATCTCCTTTTTCGATAGAAGCCACGATAGCGGGAATATCGGTCGTACCCAAATGGGCTGTCAGCCCGGCACGACCGGAAATGCGTTTCTTTAATTCATCCTTTGTGAAACGCCCGCTATAACAAAGGTCGATCAATGGTCCTGCCGGAAGCGTGCCGGCACGTTCGGGTGAGAATGGCCCCTCACCGTCGAGCGCATTATTCACATCGATGGCACGGCCATGTTCATGCGCACCGATGGAAATTCCACCGCCAAGATGGCAAATCACCAGGTTCAGATCTTCGTATCTCGTATGATGCTCACGGGCATACCGACGAGCAATCGCCCGTTGATTCAACGCATGCCAGATGGTGATGCGCGGCATCAGAGGAGAGCCTGTAATGTGAGGAATCTCATCCATCTCGTCCACTACACCGGGATCTGCTATAAAGGCACGGCAACCGGGAAGCATGGAAGCCAACTCATCAGCTATGAGACACCCCAAGTTACAGGCATGCGTACGCATGGCATGAAGCGTATCCTGCCGCATGGCCTCATTCACCTCGTACACCCCGCCGGGAATAGGTTTCACCAAACCGCCACGACCGATAATGGCATCAAACCGGAAAGGAATGCCCTCCTTCTCCAATTCGGTAAGCACAAGTGATTTACGAAATTCGAACTGATCGGTCACCTCCGGGAAAACAGCCAGTTCTTCTACCGTATGTCGGATGTTTCGAACCAGCAACGGCGTTTCGTCTTCATAGACGGCAATCTTTGTCGAGGTAGAACCGGGATTAATGGCAAGAATCTTCATAAGTTGTTTATTTACAGGTGAGGCAGGCCATCGCCATGCTATAATATTTAGACAGACCGGAATCGCTACGCGAGGGCAATACAACCGGACAAACAGGACCTTGCAGCAGTCCCGCCATATCGGCATTGGCAAAAAGGGAAACCGACTTATAGAACGTATTGCCCGATTCTATATTAGGGAATATCAGTACATCCGCCTGCCCGTCGATAGGAGAAACAATTCCCTTTATGCTACCGCTTGCCTGTTCACAAGAAGTACGGACATCCAGCGGACCGTCAATAATTACATTACCGAATTCACCAGCCTCCGCCAACTCGACGATATTTACATAGTCCAGGGAATGAGGAAATTTGGCACTGACTTTCTCCGTGCAATGGATAAGAGAGATGCGCGGCTGTTCTATTCCGAAAGAACGGCAAGTATGAATGGCATACCAGATCATCTCGATACGTTGCTGCAAAGTAGGTCGCGGAATAACGGCAGCATCAGAAAAAAACAGCAGTTTATTATAAGTAGGTATCTGCATGACCGCAAGATGCGTCAGCACTTTCCCTTTGGGTAGCAGCCCTTTTTCCTTGTCCAAAATAGCATGAAGCAGATTATCCGTATTAATAATACCTTTCATCAGAATATCCGCACCGCCTTCACGGACAATACGCACTGCCTCTCGGGCCGCCTCATCCGAATCTTCCATATGGATCGTCTTTACATATTCCGGATATTTTCTCAGAGTCGGATACTTTTCAAGAATAGCCGAATCACCAATCATCAGGAACTCGGCAATTCCTTCTTCAAGAGCACGGGCTATGGCATATTCCGTATTGGCGTCATTGGCACATACTACCGCAATTCTCTTGCGTCGGTTCAGTGTTTTCAGATGGGAAGTCAGCTGATCGAAAGTTCTAATAGGTTCCATAACGTTAGATTTTTAGCAAATATCAGAAAAATGATTGAGAAATACAGCATAGTAAGGGAGAAAAATAACGCGTTTATATAACATTTTGTCATGGAAAGAAAAATTATTTTAAAAACTTATGTCATAATCCGGTGAATACGTACATTTGCAGAAATAACCGAACATATGAACAGCCTGATTCTTCCCCCTTATTTGCACGAAGGCGATAAAGTCGCCATCGTCTCTCCATCGAGCAAAATAGACAAATCATTTCTGAAAGGAGCGAAAAAGCGATTGGAATCCTGGGGACTGAAGGTGATTATGGGCAAACACGCCGGCAGTGCTTCCGGTAGATATGCCGGAACCGTCAAGCAACGTTTGAGCGACCTCCAAAGCATGATGAATGACCCGGAGATAAAGGCCATTTTCTGCAGTCGTGGCGGATACGGTGCGGTACACCTCGTACAGGCACTGGATTTCACCCTCTTTCGCGAATCCCCCAAATGGCTGATAGGATTCAGTGACATCACAGCATTGCACAATCTGATTCAATCCAACGGTTTTGCTTCTTTGCATGCCCCCATGGCACGGCATCTGACAGTAGAACCCGAAGACGATCCCTGTTCTCTGCATCTGAAAAATATTCTAAGCGGCACGTTACCGGAATACTCCTGTCCGAAACACAAATTGAACCGCCAGGGAACCGCCCGGGGGATTCTGAGAGGGGGGAATATGGCCGTATTTTACGGATTGCGCGGCACTCCTTACGACATTCCGCCCGAAGGCAGCATTCTGTTTATCGAAGACATCAGCGAACGCCCGCATGCCATAGAGCGTATGATGTATAATTTGAAGTTAGGAGGGGTACTTGAAAAGCTCTCCGGACTCATCATCGGTCAATTCACGGAATATGAAGAAGACCGTTCATTAGGGAAAGAGCTATACGCCGCACTGGCCGATCTGGTAAAAGAGTACGATTATCCGGTCTGTTTTGACTTTCCGGTAGGGCACGTCACCCGCAATCTTCCTCTGATCAACGGAGCGGAAGTAGAATTGAATGTCGGCAAGAAAGCAACAGAATTAAAGTTCATTTGTTAATAAACCATGTCCGCAGAAGCAAACTACAGTGAAAATCATTACTTTTGCCGATATAATACAACAGTTACTTAAAATGAAAAAGAATTATATCATGTCATTAGTGGGGTTATTATTACTTTTCACACTGTCACTTTCTTCTTGCGGCAACAAGAATAAAGCAAGCGAAATGACGAAAGAGACCGTAGCCACCATACAGGTACCTCAGTTCGATGCCGACAGTGCCTATCAATATGTAAAAGAACAGGTCGATTTCGGACCGCGTGTGCCCAACAGCAAAGGGCATGTGGCCTGCGGCAACTATCTTGCCGGACAACTGGAAAAGTTCGGTGCTACGGTTACCAACCAGTATGCCGATCTTATCGCCTATGACGGTACCCTGCTGAAAGCACGCAACATTATCGGTTCTTATAAGCCGGAAAATAAAAAGCGCATCGCCCTCTTTGCACACTGGGATACCCGTCCCTGGGCAGACAATGATCCGGATAAAAAGAACCACTATACGCCAATCTTAGGAGCCAATGACGGTGCAAGCGGTGTAGGAGTACTTCTTGAGATAGCCCGTCAGATTCAACAGCAACAACCCGAACTCGGTATCGATATCATCTTCCTCGATGCCGAAGACTACGGCACGCACCAGGCCAGTGGCAAGCATCAGGAGGACTCTTGGTGTCTGGGATCACAATACTGGGCACGCAATCCGCATGTGCCGGGGTATAACGCCCGTTTCGGCATATTGCTCGACATGGTAGGCGGCCAGCAACCTACTTTCTATCGCGAAAGCTATTCCGAAAAATATGCCAAAGATGTCAACCGGAAAGTCTGGAAAAAGGCTAACGAATTGGGATACGGAAAATATTTCATCGATGAAGTAATGGGGGGTGCTACAGACGACCACCTGTTCATCAACGAAATTGCCGGAATCAAGACGATCGACATCATCCCTTGTGACCCGGAAGGAGAATATTCGTTCGATCCTACATGGCACACAATCAAAGATGATATGGACAACATTGACCGGAATACCCTCAAGGCTGTGGGACAAACGGTGATGGGAGTCATTTACAACGAGAAATAAGAGAGGGGAAGCCTCTCCCCGACCCTCTCCGTGGGAGAGGGAGTAAAGTTGGATCTGTAACCGGATGGTAATCATAAAGCATCTTTGATCCCCTCTCCTGTGGAGAGGTTCTTGAAAGAAAGACCACCAAAATATTATAACTATGTCAATTAATGAATTACAAGACGAAGTAATTGCGGAATTCAGTGATTTCGACGACTGGATGGACCGCTATCAATTACTTATCGACTTAGGAAACGAGCAAGAAGCGCTCGATGAGAAATATAAAACGGAGCAAAACCTCATTGAAGGTTGCCAAAGCCGCGTGTGGTTGCAGGCGGATGAGGTGGACGGAAAAGTTATATTCAAAGCCGAAAGCGATGCGCTGATCGTAAAAGGCATCATAGCCCTACTGATTAAAGTCGTTTCGGGGCATACTCCGGACGAGATTCTGAATGCCGACCTTTACTTTATAGACAAAATAGGATTGAAAGAACACCTGTCTCCTACCCGGAGCAACGGATTGCTTTCGATGGTAAAACAAATGCGACTCTATGCATTGGCATTCAAAGCCAAAGAGAGTAAAGAATAAGATCCGGTCCGTCCGCCCGTCAGAAATGTGCAGAGGTCACAGAGTTACAATCAAAAGATGGTAAACTCTGTGACTTCTGTGCATTTTTTATGCCGGATCATTCATCTAACAAATGACGCAAAATATAGCTCACATGTAGAAAATCCCTCTCCACGTGCTTTCCATGCAGCATTATTGCTACAAAAGTCTCATTTATTGCCAAATTTACAACAGTATAAAACTTCCAAAACGGCTAACTTTGCCTTATCCGGGGCGTACTGTATACCTGTCTGTTTTTCCGGAATAACATGAATAAAGCAAAATAATCCATATTCAAAGTATTTTTCTCTATTTCCCTGTGCAGAAAAACCCGATTACTTTGCAATATGAATAAAACAGCAGAATTCATTTACAAACTAAATAGTATTTATACCATGAAATTAAAAGCGATTTTACTGGCAGGACTTCTCTGCCTCTCCGGCATCATCCATGCCGCAGATAACCCAGTAATAAAAATCGAGACGGCAACTACCAGCCTTATTTTCCGCGTAGGAGATAACGGCCGGCTCTATCAATCCTATCTGGGGAAACGACTTCACAACGAAGCCGACATCCGTCATCTGCCCCAAGGTACAGAGGGTTATCTGACACACGGTCTGGAAGATTATTATGAACCGGCCCTGCACATCGTACACAATGACGGCAATCCTTCGACATTGCTGAAATACACCTCACATAGCAGCCAAAAATTGACAGACGGTGCTACCGAAACGGTCATCACTCTGAATGACGACCAGTATCCGATCACCGTCAAACTGCATTATGTGGCCTATCCCGCCGAAAACATCATCAAGACATTCAGCGAAATCAGCCACAAAGAAAAAAAACCGGTCAGCTTGCAGAAGTATGCTTCATCCATGTTGCATCTGAACCGCAATAAATACTTCCTGACGGAATTTTGCGGTGACTGGTCACACGAAGCCAATGTCACCGAACGCGAACTGGCCTACGGTAAAAAAGTAATCGACACCAAATTAGGCGCACGCGCCAACATGTTCGTATCCCCTTTCTTCCAGGTATCACTGGATAATCCATCGGAAGAAAATGCCGGTGAGGTATTGGTAGGTACTTTAGGATGGACCGGTAACTTCCGTTTTACTTTCGAAGTAGATCATCAGAATCATCTGCGCGTCATCAGTGGTATCAACCCTTATGCATCGGAGTACAGCCTGCCGGCGAATGAAGTGTTCCGTACACCGGATTTCTACTTTACCTATAGTTTGGACGGTAAGGGACAGGCCAGCCGCAATTTCCACGACTGGGCGCGCCGCTATCAGGTGAAAGCCGGAGACGAAACACGCATGACGCTGCTCAACAACTGGGAAGCTACTTATTTTGATTTCAACGAAGATAAATTAGTTGCTCTTATCGGCGAAGCCAAACATTTAGGTGTAGACATGTTCCTGCTGGATGACGGATGGTTTGCCAATAAATACCCGCGCAGCAGTGATCATCAAGGTTTGGGCGACTGGACGGAAACCGCCGACAAACTGCCTAACGGCATCGGTAAGTTGACTGCCGAAGCAAAGAAACAAGGAGTCAAGTTCGGTATCTGGATCGAACCGGAAATGGTAAATCCAAAAAGTGAACTTTATGAAAAACATAAAGACTGGGTGATCCGTTTCCCCAATCGCGAAGAATATTATTTCCGCAACCAATTGGTACTCGACCTCAGTAATCCGGCCGTACAAGACCATGTATTCGGCGTAGTAGACCAACTGATGACAAAATATCCGGATATCGCTTTCTTTAAATGGGATTGCAACAGCCCCATCACCAACATTTATTCAACCTACCTGAAAGGGAAACAAACACATCTATATATAGACTATGTGCGCGGACTCTATAAAGTGCTTGAACGCGTCAAAGCCAAATATCCGAACTTGCCGATGATGCTCTGCGCCGGTGGCGGAGGACGTTCCGACTTCGAGGCATTGAAGTACTTTACAGAATTCTGGCCAAGTGACAACACCGATCCGATCGAACGCCTGTTCATCCAATGGGGATTCTCACAGGTATTCCCCAGCAAAACCCTGTGTGCACACGTGACTACATGGAACAAGAAAACCAGTGTCAAATTCCGTACCGACGTAGCCATGATGTGCAAATTAGGGTTCGACATCAAAATGGATGATCTGACAAACGACGAACAAACGTATTGCCGCCAAGCCGTACAGGAATATAATCGCCTGAAACCCGTTATTTTAGAGGGTGACCTTTATCGTCTCGTATCTCCTTATGAAGGTGAACGCGAACATACCTCTTCCATGTACATCAGCAAGGACAAAAGCAATGCAGTCGTATTTGCTTTCGATATCCATCCGCGCTACGGAGAACGGCTGCTTCCGGTACGTCTGCAAGGCTTGGAAGCTAACAGAATGTATAAAGTGAAAGAGATCAACCTGATGCCGGGCGCATGGCCCAGCTTGGGAGGAGATGATCAGGTTTATTCCGGAGAATACCTGATGACGGTAGGTCTCGGCCTGTTCACAGGACAAGATTTAAGCAGCCGCATCATAGAGGTTAGTGCCCAATAAGAAAATCCGTCAAGAGAAAGTACTATCTTATAAAAATTCTTCATTAGTATCCTGTGCCCCTGTATCTGCCCTCCGGCAGTGCAGGGGCACTAACTTTTTTAATCAGAATTCAATATAAAATTCATCTCGCACAATTTCTTCTCTTTTCACATAGTGGAATTTACTCAGCAAATAAGTAACTGAAATAGAAGTTTTTAAAAAATATGATGTAATCACTATTTTATTTCATATTTTTTTCTAATTTTGCTAACAACATAAATTCATTATGAAATGCCCATGATATAAAAAAACAATGTAATTTATAAAGTTAATTGAATAAGAATTTATGGTCATATAGACTTCGTAGAATATGAAAAGATTAATTTATATATTGCCTTTTATTGTATTTTTGCAATTAAATGCACAAACATTCGGTTCAGGTCAGAAATGGGCAGATTTTCATACCAACAAAAAGGCTTTATCTCATCCCGTACCTACCAATATCCAGAAACATTTCGACATTGCTATAAATGAAATAAGCCAGATGTTGAAAAGGGAAAAACCTTTAAGTTTTAAAAGGGCGGTTTTTCTTGTAGAGAATGCTTATTGTGAAGGCAAAATGAGTTGGGAGGATTATAACAATGAAATATTGAGAATAAAGCCCATACTTAATAAAATGATAGACAACCGCAATTTAAGACAATATAAAACCGCTGGAAATTGGGCTGTATTTACCTATATGTCTGATAGTATCCCGGAAAATAACTTCAAACCGTATCAATATGATTTTGAAAATTTCATGAGTGATTCGGATCTGGAAAGTTCTTTAGTTTCACGCCTTTTAAAAACCAAAAGAGGCAATTGTAGGTCCTTACCTTTTCTTTATAAGATTTTGGCCAATGAAGTGAATGTAGAGGCATTTATAGCAATTGCTCCTATGCACTGCTATGTAAAGCACAGGGATGAAAAAGGAAATTGGTGGAATTTGGAAATGACAACCGGATCTTTTTCACGATCAAGCTTTATTATGGAAACCTTCAATGTTTCCGAAATTGCTATAGAAAGCGGTTTGTTTATGAAATCATTGTCAGATATTGAATCTGTTGCATATTGCATATGTGACCTATTAAACTATTATGAGTATAAAACAGGAAGATATTCAGATGATTTTATCAGGAAATGTTACAGCATTGGTTTACAGTACTATCCCAATAGCCAATTGCAAACTAACAAAGGAAACGATTTAAAATTCCGATTAGACAGTAAAATAATCGATATGGGACTGAAAGGATATAGAGACATTATTAATTATCCGGAACTTATGAGAGAATTTGAAGCAATGGATTCCACGTTCCAATATCTTTCGAAAATTGGCTACTCTACAATAAAACCTGAAGATTATGAAAAGATGGTCAATGATATAAAAGTGAAACAGACAAAATTGAATACAGAGAAATAACATAAATCAGTATACATTATGAAAAGGCAAATTTTATTTTTGAGCATAATAACGTTTTTTGCGTTGAGTGCTTTGGCACAGACTCCTTATGACAATTTTGCACCGGAACAGAGTGTAAAATCAATGATTGAAATGCCCGAAACGAAATTCAAAGTAGTAAATTCGGACTCAAATAGCAAAATACATAGCATTGAGTTTGATAAAAACACCTTGTCTTTGAATTTATTAAATGAGAGCGACAGTGTGCTTAAATCAATTATCCTCAACCCAAATGAGAAAAAATTTATGTCGATTGATCCACATGCTGAAAAGTACTATAGTATTAGTCCCTATGCCTATTGTTTTAATAATCCCGTAAATGTTATTGATCCAGATGGAAAAGACAGCTATCTATTGATTTGGTTTTCAGGAAATAACGAAACTGGACATGCTGGAATTGCAATTGATAACTATAAACAACAAGAAGTCAGAGATAAGAAAGGAAATGTCGTATTAGACAGTAAAGGAAATCCCACTTATGAAATGGTCAAAGATGGGACTATGACATATTACGATTTGTGGCCCAATAGTCCTGTAGGAAAAACTGAGTTACAAAGCAATGTAAAATCTGATTACTCGAAAGGGGTGACAATCAATAGTTTATCTGATTTACAAACAAAAGATCCAACAGGATTGAGAAGTGGAAGTGTTAGTGCTGAAGGCAGAGCTGCTGATGGAATTGTGCAGATAAATACAACTTACGACCAAGATACAAAAATTCAAGGTTATGCTTCTAATACATCAAATTCGGGAAAAGCATATAATGCTAGCAGTTTTAATTGTTCTACATTTGCCGAAAATGCTTTAAAACAGGTATTTCCAACATTAGATGCCAGCCAGTTTGTGAAAATCCCAGGTGCTTTAAGGTTTATATATAACGACACAAGAGTTGTAGCACCAAACAATTTATACAATGCTACAATGGCATTACCAGGTGCTACAAATATAAAGGGGCCAAAATCTGTTGTTGCTAAACCTTATTTGCAATATTATGGAAAATAGACATTTAAAATCTTATATAATTATATCTGCGTTGATAATGCTTTCTTGTACCGAAAATAAATCCACAATTTTAGAAACCCCATTTGTAACGGTGGTGAAATTAGTATCTGCAGAACAAAGTTTGGCTTTTGAAGAAGCAATACAATACATAGATGTAATACAGGTATATTCAAAATTAGGGTTAGAAAATCCTGAATCGGATTGGAAAAGAACAATAAAACTTCAATACAATCTCGGTAAAGACAAAAAAATCTCAAACGATTTTAAATATTATGACTATAACATAGAAGAAACTATAACAGAAAATAATGCGGTCGTTTGTTTCAAAGCAAGGAATACAAACAGTTCTATAAAAAAGATAACTTACGGATTAGAAAAACGCCAAAACAGATGGATAGTTATTTATATTGATTATTTCAAATAGTATTTATCGTAGTAAATACTGTTTTGTGATTAAAAAAAACTTGAAAGGTAAATTAAATTCCACAGGTAATCAATCTATAAAAAATGGATATGAAGATATGCTATTCCTCACTACTATTAACTGTAGTCAGCCTTTGTTTATCATTGAGATTAGAGGCAGTCAGTCATACAGCCTACTTGGAGGTTTTGGAAGTAAAAAAAATAAAAAATTACTACCTATTCTTGATTGTATAATCAAACATGAGCAACAATGTGTTTACTATACTCCCAACTTAATTTTTAACATTTATTCCCGTAACCTTAACGATTCTATTGATGAAGTGTAAATCGCGCGATAGGTTCAATATTAACCAGATTAGAATTGGATGAGAAGTGCTTTGAATATGCCGGACATTTGTTTCTTGTAGAAAGATATAAGAATTCATTATTCATCAACACAAACCAAAAGAAGCAAATTTCTTATTATATAGAAACCAATAATGTTGTCATAAACTACTATAACGACACCTATTCTTTTTGGATTTATCATTATATTAGTGATAGATTCTTTTTTAGAGACATGTATGATACTTATTGTAAACCAACAAGGAGTCAATATGGACGTTAAAAAAAAGATTTTTTTATTTTTGCTCATTGGAGGTGTAACCGTAATTCAAGCACAAAAAAACGAAAGGTTTACCCCTCCAAATATGACACAAAAAACTCATACATTCGCATTACCTGAATTGCAAATTGACAGTACTTTTATTACTAATTTAAACACTGAGTATACAGCAGAAGGTGGAATAATATCAAGTAGAGGAGAGAGTGCTTTTTCTGGAGAATTTGCAAAAGCCGGACTTCCTATGCCTACGATTATTGAAGCAAACGGAGGAATTCCAGTTGCTTTAATATCTAATTTTGGCGGTGATGGCCTAACAGTACAGACATCTAATGGAACGCACTCAATCATTGTTGGTAGTAAGCATCCTAACGGGCGAGCTGTAACGACCGGACATGAAGTAATTGGGCATGGTCGTTCACTATCACTAGGACGGGGACAAGCGAATCAACACATTGATGCAATTCGGACTGAAAACTTAATTTTACGTGTTATGGGGATTGGCTATATTAATAACGGTAGTAATCATGGACCAAGAGTTATAATTCCGAATCCATCTATTCTACCAGGATTTAGATAAAATTACGATATGAAGTTCCTTTCAAATGTTTTATTGATATATTTAGCAGTTCCAGTCTGGTTGTCTGGGATAGCTAATGCCCAGACTATTAATATTTATGATGAATATAAAGCTGGTAGGAGAATTATTAAAGAAATAATCACCGATAATAATTTGGAAAAAACTTTAACCGGTTACGCTTATGGTGGTTATTTTATCGGTCAGTCTCTTTTTCTCATTATAAAAGAAGGCGATTCCTCTTTTGAAGTATATCAAGGAGAAAAAGACAAAGGAATCCTAAATACCTATAAATTTGATTTGACGGATAAGCGGTTAAGTTCTTTATTTGCATGGACAAAACATGATAAAGTAACATATAATATTCAAACCTCTGAATACTCCGCCATTTATTACTACTTTGCATTATATGATAAGAGTCATAATGAAAAATTAGAGTTTAATATTTCGACAATGACTGCATATAAAAAAGCTCAAAAATCAAGAAAGTTCCGCAAGTTGTTGCCATTTACAAAAGAGCAACAAAAGCTCATTTGGAAATTAACCAGTCACTTCTAAATATTTTAGAAAAGCATACCTTTAGAGTATATGAGGTTATAACAATTAACGGTCAAATATGGATTCTTTTGCCCATCCCACTACCGGAGCAGAAGTTGGAGAATGGGGAGATGTTTCTTTTTCTCGTTCAATAACTAATCATCGTCAAGCAGGCGGATTAAGCAGGCCAGTATTTAATATTTATCTACCTGGCAAGAAATCATATATTAAATATGAACCTAATTCAATAAGGAGTCAATATGGACGTTAAAAAAAAGATTTTGTTATTTTTGCTCATTGGAGGTGTAACCGTAATTCAAGCACAAAAAAACGAAAAGTTTACCCCTCCAAATATGACACAAAAAACTCATACATTCGCATTACCTGAATTGCAAATTGACAGTACTTTTATTACTAATTTAAACACTGTATTATTTTCTCAAAAAGGATGTGGAGTAAAGAAAGATAGTAAGTGGAAAAATTTTTTCATACTTTTTAAGGCAATAGACAGTACGAGTTATTCGATCTGTTTAAGTCTTGAGGATATACCAGCAGAAAAATCTATAGTTTTTTTTAAGTATAATGATTTTTATTACTGGTTACATGGAGAAATACCTCCTAATATTATATCAAAAACTAAAACTAAAAAAAGGTTTTCTTACAAAGAACCTATTCCTGCTTTCTACGATCCCCCTTTTTGGACTTTAATATATCATATCCAAACTGGAAATATTGAGTTCAAAGGTCAGGATTGCCATTAACAATTAGTCTATATGTCAATACGAAACAGAACTCAAAACACTGTATGAGAAGTTCCCCAAAGACGTAGCAAATTTTTCTAAAAGACGCACATCTTTTTCATAAACAGAATCTATTCTGCAAAATAAGCTGCATTCAGTATGTTTTTACCCCTTTCACCCCCTTCACCTTTTTTCTCAATCGGTTTATTCATCGGAGATACAGGGTGAAGGTGCGCTGGGATGCGTTCTTACGAATCCTACAAACGGTCCTTAGCTCCTACGGGCACCGTGTTCGGACAGCTTTTGCACGGTTGCAAAAACCCTTCACCCCGTATCCCCCTTGAACAAGGAGATACAGAGTGAAGGGTGAATGTAGTGAAGGGGGTAAATCCCAAGTGATATTCTGTTATCCGGAACCGGATTTTATCTTTTGAGCAACCTTACCGACCGATTATTTTACCAGAATCGTTTTATTAAAATGAATACGGTCGGAAGAACTTCCTATCTGTATTTCAAACTCACCCGGTTCCACCACAGGTTTCATCCGGACATCGTAAAGGGCCAGTTCGGACATCGGTACTTCCAAAGTCACTTTTTTCTTCTCTCCGGCTTTAATAAATACTTTCTTAAAAGCCTTTAATTGCTTGATAGGAGTAGATACCGAACTGATCTTATCGCGGACATAAAGCTGAACCACCTCTTTTCCATCCCGCTTTCCGGTATTTTCCACCTCTACTGTGGCCACAATCGTACCCTGATCGGAGTAAATGGAGTCATTCAATGTACATCCGGAATAATTGAAGTTCGTATAGCTCAATCCATAACCAAACTCCCAAAGTGCATACGGATGTTCAAAAATATAATGCCCGGCAGGTTCTTCATAGGTGCCCGGACGGTCAAAACGCTGCACACGGTCCGTAGGATAATAATTATAGAAACAAGGCGTGTTACCCGTACTCCTCGGAAACGACACATTCACGCGTCCCGAAGGATTGACATTCCCTACCAGAATATCGGCAAGCGAGCGTCCCTGCTGCTCTCCTGCATACCATTGCACCAGCACTGCATCCGCATTTTCTTTCGCCCAGCTCATTACCAACGGCTTACCGGATATCAAAACGACAATCATCGGTTTGCCCGTGGCCTTAACGGCTTTCAACAGTTCCGATTGGTTTCCGGGAAGCTCCAGAGAAGAAAGGTCGAAGCCTTCACCGGCTGTCGAGTAACGAGGACCACGACCCAGAAACGTACTGCGCGTACCTACCGCCACAATAGCCAGATCACTCTGCTCTACGGCTTTCACAGCCTGCTCTATGTCTTTACTATCCGCCCGATTCCACCAGTTACAGCCATCCGCCTGCAAAATGGTTTTCTTTTTACCCAGTACTTGCTGCAATCCCTGATACAACGTCACCCCCTCTTTGGTATCCGGTGTTGTCCAGGAATAATCACCGAAAACAGTCTGATTGCTATTCGGGCCTACTACGGCAATAGATTTATATTTAGACAAATCGAGCGGAAGGATATTATTCTTATTTTCCAACAGAATAGTGCTTTCGTCGGCTACCTCTTTTGCCAATGCAATGTGTTTGTCCGAGCGAACCACCTTTTTCACCAGTTTCGGGTCACCGTAATAAGGACGGTCGAACAAGCCCAAAGCAAACTTCACGTACAAAACACGACGAACCGCCTTATCGATATAAGCTTCATCGATTTTGCCCTCTTTCACCTGTTGCTCCAACGTTTCATAATCCGAATCCACGTCCAGATCCACACCGGCAATCAACGAAACCTTTGCAGCCTCTTCACGGGTGGGGACGGCATAATGAAAAGTCATCACCCGGTCCACAGACCCCCAGTCGGAATAAACATACCCTTTAAAGCCCAATTCATCACGCAGCACATCCGTCATATAGTAAGGAGAAGCCGACACGGGTATGCCATCATATGCACTGTAACAACTCATGATGCACAACGGATTCGTCTCCTTAATCACACGGGCAAAAGGGTAAAGATAGATACTCCGGAATTCCCGTTCACCGCCACTGACAAAAGCGCAATTCAGACCACCGGCCGGTGTTCCGTGAGCCACGAAATGTTTGGGCGTACAGGTTATCTGATGTTTCTGGTATCCTTTCACAAAGCCAATTCCCATTTCCGAGATAAGGAAAGGATCTTCTCCATAGGTCTCCTCTACTCTTCCCCAACGTAATTCACGGGCAATGTCGAATACCGGTGAAAGTACCTGGTGGATTCCCATTGCCGCAGCCTCCTTACCGGCGGCATCCGTCATACGCTCAATCAGTTCCGGATTGAAAGTACTCCCCTGCGCAATGGAATGTGGGAAAAGAGTCGAATTATTCTGAAGGATTCCTTGAATACCCTCCACGGCTGTCAGGATAGGAATTCCCAGACGGGTCTTGGTAAGCATATACTTTTGCAATTCATTATAGATGCCCGCACACTCTTCGGCAGTCTTTCCCATTTCGTGTGTGCAACCATAGCTCTGCCCTTGAAAGATGGATTCTATCTCATCTATTCTCCCGACAGGCCTATTCTGCAACTGCAATGTTTTTTCATGAAGCGTCATACGCCTCAGCAAATCCTCTACCCGGCTCTCGATAGGCGCCAGAGAGTCTTTATACAAAGGTTTCTCCTCCGTTTCTCCGGCCCAAGCGGTGGCAGTTCCCATACCTAATACGAGGGCGATCAAAAGTTTCCTTGTTTTCATACCTGTATCCTAAAATGTTATTCTACTTCTTTCTCTATCGTGTTTATTTTATGAATCTTGTTCAGAGCAACGGCATTGATACGGATATCCGCGCTCTTTTCTCCCATACTGGCTACCCAACCCAACAAAAGCGTTGTTTCTTCATCCAATGTGAAACTCAAAGTCTTTGTACCGGTAGTACGCCCCCAATTGACAGAAGCCAAAGCGGTAGCCGCTACCTGATCGGTATCCGGAAAAACATCTGCCACCACCACAGCGCCATACGGGTTCAGATTATTCCCCTTAGAGGTATTCACATTAAAGGAGAATTCATAGGTTCCGGCAGGCAAGGTCACCTTTTGCCAGATTTTACCGTTTTCAATGGCACTGTCATAATTGAGAGTAGACATATTGATAAATGTCTTACCGGCAGAAGCCTCATAGAAAGTTCCCGTACGACCGCCGTTTTGAGTAAGCAGATTAGGAGTATATTCCCAATCTTTCAATACACCGCTCTTTTCTGTCCCCTCATCCTGACGCGCAAACGGTTCGGTAGCATTCTTCATCACAGTCCCCGTCAATGTTTCATCCGCCTCCACATTCGCCTCAATGTCAAAGATATCCACAGCAGCCGTATCCGGCAGATAATAAGTTTTCATTCTGAAACCACTCATCGATTTGTACTCCTCTAAAACGGTTTCCTGTTCACTCTGTTCTACCTGAACCATACGTTCCTGCTCATTGACGTCCGTATACCAGATATGGACGTACGGAGAATGGCTATCGGCAGTAGACCAGCTAATCGTGGTAGAGTTGTTCTCACATTTCACAGACGAAATGCCCCGGTTGTACAATGTGCTCTCATAGATCGAGCCGTAAGAAGAACCGATCAGCGATTCCGGTACGGAAGCATGTCCTTCATCATCAAAAGTCTGTACTACAAAGTTATAAATACCCTCTTTCAACGGAATATCATATGTAAACACTTCCGCTCCCTCCTGACGCTGAACGGGCAGGTCGATCACATCCTTTCCCATGTTGTAAGTGATACGCAGCCGGGTAATCTTCGGATCGATCAGAATACCGTAGAACTGTACACGTTCCCTGCCCGAACGCATCTGCATCGCCTCCGGCTTGCCGATATACAGTATTTCCTTTCCATCTGTATACTTCAGATAATCATCCATCTTGGTGCAAGAGGAAAAATTGCCAAGCAACAAAAGCAACACTCCTATTGCCGATATATATTTAACTATCAATTTCATAATTCAAGCATTTATCAATTATTCGTTTCCGATTTATCATTTCCCCAGAAAGTAACTTCCGTAAACGTCATATTCGAGTTACCGGTCCAGTTATCGATACACTTAATGCGGATATAGCGTACACGCGGTGCATCCAACGGGAAATTCGCGTTATCCCCTTCCTTGGCGGCCAGACGGTCGTCTTCGGTCAGTTCGCTTCCCGGCAGGCCGGACGGCTTTTCATTCTCAATATGAAGCAGTTTTGTCCAACTGTCCCAACTTCCGGATTTATCCAATTCCGCACATCCCCAGACTTCATAGATCTTCGGAGAAACGTCATTATAGAAGTGCTTATCGTCTTGCACGAATTTCAAATTGAAACGACTCAACTTGGCCAGCACACCGAGATCGAAAGTGAACCAGGTAGGGCCATCGTGTTCTTCGATACCCGTATGAGCGCCGGTTTGTCCGTCACCATCGGCTGCCGCCCGTCCGTCCCAGATGTATTCCATCTTGCTCTCATAGAAAGTACAGGGGAAATCGCCCGGCAAAATAACTTCTTTAAACTTCTTCTTATCGAGTTCGGCCTCGTATATCGGAGTCAGGTTTTCCTTTTTCACCGGAGATCTGTTTCCCCATTTATCTTCAAAACAGATCTCAAAATCACGGGGAACATCCAGAAAACCACGTACAGAGAAAGTCGCTTTCGCCAATCCTGTATAGAAAGTCTCCGCATTGACCATTTCATTGTCTGCATTCGGAGTAGAGACGTACACTGTGAGGTCGGCTTTCGAAGCATTGTCAAATGAGAAAGTCATTCCGCCGAAGTCCGGTTGTACCTCCAATGTTTCGTAAGCAGCCTGCACCGGAGGCGTATCTGCCGCAACCTGTATATTCACCGGTTCCGAATAATTTTCACTGCGATCCACGGCATATACATCCAACGAATAAGTGTCCGTATCTCCAAAACCCTCTACAAGCAATGTATTGGTGAAGTAGGAAGCCTTGAATTCGTATTTCTTTCCTGCCTTGTTCGTATAACTCGCCGCCACATAAAGCAAGTCCGGATCCGAAGGCAGGGTATAGGTAAGAAGTACCGAACCGGACATCTTTGTATAAGTAACATCACGTACCGGCGCCGGTGCTTCCTTGTCGTTTTCCAAAGGCTTCACAACGTCGTTCTGACAACCGGCAAAGACCGCCAACAGCCCTAAAGCGAGTGCATATATTTTTATTGATTTCATATTTCTTTCTGTTTTTAATCCTAAAACCATTTATTGCCATCCCGGATTCTGCACCAGATTGGGATTGATTACCAACGATTTCTCTTTAATCGGCCAAAAGTAATCGCGCGGTGCCACAAACTGCTGCGTATACATCGTAGTGAGCTGATAATAAGTATCCACTGTTTTGCCACGGGGATTCCATGCCATCAGCGTCTTGTTATATTCTTTATCGGCAATCTTCCAACGACGGACGTCCCAGAAACGCTGCCCTTCAAACATCAGCTCGATGGTGCGTTCACGCTGGATAATTTCCCGTAATCCCAACTGCGTTCTGAACTTATTCGGTTTACGCGAATGCTCTTCCCAAGATTCTTTTACACCCGACAAACCGGCACGCTCTCTGATTTTATCGACATAGCTGATTGCCAAAGTACGGGCCGCTTCCGAATCGGAAGCCTCATTCACAGCCTCTGCATACAGCAAATACAGATCGGCCAAACGAAATTCCGGCCACGGATACTGTTCCGAGTTCCAGCCGCTCTCTGTGTTTACGAAACCCAGATTGACCAGTTTCTTTGCCCAATAACCTGTTTTAGAATATCCGTAAGCTCCTAAGATACCTTGTGCCTGACCGGCACGTCCTTTCAACTGCCAAATATCGGATGAGTTTCCGGAAACACAGTTACTCTGATACCACAAACCACCGTCAAAACCGATATTGGCATAATAACGAGGTTCACGGTCGAAATTGGCAGTCACCGTTTCGTAATCCGGTATCAGATAAAATTCATTCGCCGTGTTACTGGTATTTTTCTTCACTTTCAGACGGTTGGCATATTCCCACTCCTTATCCTCGTCGAGAGGAATACCATTTTTAGTATAATACAATTCCGTAACATACATGGTCGGGTTAATCTTCTCGGAAGCACCGTGCATATTCGACGGATATTTACCGACACGTGACATACAAGACTGCTGCAAGCCGCTTACCGGACGACCGGACAATCCCCAGATCAGTTCATCGTTCCATTTCTCCGTCACGCATTCACGCAAGCTCAACTCCCGTTTCAACCGGTCACTGAACAGCATGTTCGTATGGGTTTCGTGCAATACGATCTCCGGGCTGACACCGCCCTCTCCCTGTTCGCACATCTCGATTGCTTCTTCACAGGCCTCTTGGGCATCGATCCATTTCTGTACGCTGTATTCCTGACTAAACAGATGCTCCCCGTCTTTATTCGTAAAATCGGCATAATCCGGATTTCCATTGAACAACGGGCTGGCTGCCATCACCAGCAACTTAGCTTTCAGCATCAAAGCGGCCGGACGGGTGATACGCCCCAGTTCGGTTGCCTGATCATCTATTTTCACAGGCAAATCTGTTTTTGCTTCATCAAGCAGGTCGGAAATAAAAGCCACCACCTTATCGACCGGGGCACGTTTCAAGCGCACCTCTTCGGGTGTGGAAGAGATAGGCAGATTCTCATTAATAATCACAATCGGACCATACATACGCAACAGCAGATAGTGATAATAAGCCTTCAGGAATTTTACCTCCGCCAGCCATCTCTTCCGCATGGAAGGTGCAAGATCACCTACATAGTTCAGATCGGAAACATAAGTAAGGAAAGTATTGCAATCACGAAGTCCTTCGTACAAGCTGTGGGCTGCCCCATTACCGCCATCCCAATAATTCATATAAGGATCGTTCACATTCTGATATCCCAAACCGATACGCCAGGTTGCATAATCATCCCCACTCTGGATGGGATAAAAAGTAGCCAACTCGTCACCTCCCATCAATCCCACGTTGGCACGCTCGCTATGATACTCAGGGATGTATGAGTAACAGGTAAACAGATACTTCTCGGCTTCATTACGGTTGCTGAAAGAATGTTCGATCGTACCGACATTATCGGGCACGACATCCAGATAGTCACTACATGCACTCAATCCCCACATTCCGCCGGTCAATAACGAGACACATGCCAGATTTCTCAATTTATTTTTAAGATTATATTTCATTGCTTTCGTCTCCTTCATTTAAAAAGTTAATTGAACACCTATATTAATCACCCGTTGAATAGGATATCCCAGGCCATTACCTCCCATTTCGATATCCCACATGCTGAATCCGCTCAAAACAAACAGGTTGTTACCGCTACAATAGATACGGGCCGAATTTATATAAGCCTTTTTCGTCAATGTCTCCGGGAAAGTATATCCCACTTCCAGCGTCTTCATACGCAGGAAAGCACCGTTACGCATAAACCAGGTACTTTTCTGGATATTGTTCTCCATACGGGTCGTACTCAGGCGTGGCCACAAAGCGTAAATGTCCCGGTTGGTCTCTGTCCAATGGTTGTCTGCATAAGCTTTCAGCAAAGGAATATCCTTCCACATATAAGTGTTATCCCAATTGGTATCCTCGTATACGTGCACAAACGGAGAAGTATTCTTTGCATCGATCCAGAAAGAGGAACGGGCAGACCCTTGGAAGAAAGCGGAAACGTCAAAACGGGCGCTACCGAAAGAGAAACCGAAACCGTAGATGATTTCCGGAACGGTAGGAAAACCGATAGGCACTTGGTCCAGTTCGGTAATCTGTCCGTCACCGTTTACATCCCGGTATTTGATATCACCCGCCCCATATTCGCCAAAGGTCTGCTTCGGAGAGTTGGCCACATCGGCATCGTCAATGAACAGACGCTCGGCAATATAACCGAATTCCTGATTTAACGATTGTCCGACGTGAAGTTTGTACTTCTCATTGTATTCCGGTTCTTCATATTTCAGGAATTCGCTATGGGCATAGGTGAAGTTTCCGTGCACCTGCAACCACATGCCATTCCGGTATGCCTTGTTATAATCGAGCGACAAGTCCAAGCCACGCGCTTTCGCTTCACCCACATTGGCACGCACCTTTGCCGAAAGTCCCATTGTAGAAGGTATAGACTCCCTATCCATCAGGATATTAGTACGGTGTTCCGTAAAATAGTCGGCTTGGATATTCAATCCGTCGAACAATGTAAATTCTACGCCATAATTCGATTTGTAGGCTTTCTCCCAAGTGATATCACGGTTATCATAACGCCTCACGGTCACACCGTTCTTTGTATAATTGAAGTCCGTACCGAAATTATAGCTCTTGCCGGCATCGTTTGCATCCACCTCGGAAAGATAGAAGAAACGGTCGTCTTCGTCACCAATCGCATCATTTCCGACCAGACCATAGGTATATTTCAACTTAAACTTGGGAAGAACCTTTTTCAATGGTTTCCAGAACTTCTCGTTCGAAATATCATAACCGACACCGATAGCCGGGAAGAAACCGTAACGTTCCGAACGGTAAAAGCGTTCCGAACCGTTGTACCCGAAGTTAAACTCAGCCATATAGCGATTGTCGAATGCATAAGTAAAACGGCCGGATAAGCCCTGGTTACGGTAAGGCAACGATTTCTGCAAATTGTCTTTCCCCGAATCGTCAGTGATATTGGATACCTTCTTTTCGCGACGTTGATAAACCAGCAAACCGCTTATATCATGATTACCGAAAGAACGGTTGTAAGACATAGCCGCCTCCATATAGACCGTAGACTGTACGTCTGTCCATGAACCGGTAGACTCCAGATATTCCGTCGGGTTGGCATCTTCGTTCAATTGCATGATGGTATACGAGCTATTCTTGTCATAAGATCCTACATTATAGAAATAAGGATTCGATGCACGTCCCACCTCAAAATAGGCATAACGGGAAGTATTGAACAGACCACGAACATTCAATCCTTTCGTGATGAACGACAGGTCCTGTTTCAACTCGAACTGTGCGTCCATCGTCGATTTCGAATAATCTTTATATCCCTTTGTCAACTCGGCATAAGGGTTCGTGTATTCCACACCGTTATTGTACAGTGCATTACCATACAACACGTGCTTGGCAGAAGGCAGGTCGGAAGACGGATAATAAGCCGGAAACAATACCGGATTGGAAACCATGATCTTCTTATACATCGTATCACCGCCATCCAATGGACCGGTGTAATCGTCGAACGTACCGGCCAGACGCACAATAGCCTCAGTCGTCTTTGTCAGATTAATATTTACATTCGACCGTAACTGATAAGTGCTCAAATCGATATTATTCTTATAACCGGCATACTTGTCATTCTTCAGGTTACCATTATCTTTCGAGAAAGTGGCCGCAATATAATAACGGGCTACCTTACCACCACCGCTCACACTCAAATTGGCACGTTGGTTTGCCACAAGCGGATTAGTCATCAACTTACGCCAGTCGTTGGCCGGATACAGATAAGGATTCTTACCCGCAATCGTATTGGCAATCTTCTCGCGCGAATAGACCAACGGAGACAACGGATTACGTGTAACAGCCGCTTCATTGGCCATTTGCATGTAAGTGATCGGGTCTGCCAGCTCTATATTCGACGTATTGGATGAAAATGAATTCTCCACGCGTAAACTGACCTTAGCCGGCCCTTCCTTTCCTTCTTTTGTCTGCACCTGAATAACGCCGTTAGCACCACGTGCACCATACAAAGCGGTTGCGGTCGCATCTTTCAAGATAGAAAAAGCAGCGATATCATCCGGCTGCAAACGAGCCAGTTCGGTAGACGTTGTTTCGATACCGTCGATCAGGATCAACGGGTCTTTTTTATAACCGAAAGTCGTCACACCACGGATAAAGAAATCGGCATTGTCCTGTCCCGGTTCTCCACTACGCTGGTAAGCTATCAAACCGGACATACGCCCGGCCAGTGCGGTAGTCAAGTTACTCGAAGGCACTTTCAGCGCAGCCGGCTTCACCGTCTCGATGGAACTGACCATACTCTCCTTCTTCTGAGTACCGAATGCCACTACCACCACCTCGTCAATGCTGACAGCATCTTCTTTCATCTCCACATCGATACGTTTCTGGTTTCGTACCACAATCTCCTGTGTCTGCATTCCCAAAAAAGAGAATACCAGTGTGGAACCGGCGGGAACATTAGACAAAGTGTACTCACCGTCCATATCGGTAGTGACACCGTTGGTCGTACCCTTCACCACCACGGTAACAGCCGGCAGCGGTTCACCGGTTTCATCCTTAACCACTCCTTTTACAACCCGGTTGTCAAGTACTCCGGCATATCCCGACGCACCACAGGAAAACAACAACAAGGCTAAAATGAACTTAAAAACTTTCCGGAAAGAAAGTTCTTCAAACATGTGTTTTTCCATACATAATTATTTTAAATCTATCACTTTATATTATCATAAAAACATATTAATAAGAATTATATTTATCATATGCAAAGTAAGCTTAAAAAGAAAGGGAAATCAATAGAGAAAAAAATTATGGATATGGAGAATCTTACCCTAAAAAAAGCGATCAAAAACTTATGATAAAACCAATCCGGTTTAGAAATATTTTGGTAACTTTGAATACAGATAACGCGAACTGTTATATTCAGATTTATCAACCCTATACCTGACAAGACATGCCACGAATTAAAAATGGATTCAAAGGAGAGCGTACCATTGTATTACCGGCTTTCCTGATCGAAAAATTAAAACAAGACCCTCTGGGCCAGGAGCTATATATCACTGATATAGGCTATTATCCGCATGCCAATTTTCATTATTGCGAACGTACCGCCGAAGAGGTTAATGAGTTTGTCCTTATCTACTGTGTAGAAGGACAAGGCTGGTTTGAACTGGCCCACCGGCGGAACGAAATCAATTCCAACCAATTCTTTATTCTCCCCAAACACGTGGCACATGCTTATGGCAGTAATACCGCCAATCCCTGGACCATCTACTGGATACACTTCGACGGGAAAAAGGCGGCGTTCTTCAGTAGCGGATTCGACCGTCCATGTAACATTACTCCCGAAGCACACTCCCGGATAAAAGAACGGCTGACGCTCTTTGAGGAGATTTATTCCGCCATCAATTCCGGATACAACAAGAATTATATGTTGTACGCCACCACCAGCCTGTTCCACTTTTTAGGTTCTATGAAATTTATCGGAGAATACCGTGACTGCGGTTCTATGAACTATTCACGAAAAGATGTAGTACAGCTTGCCATTCATTACATGAAAGAGAACCTGAATAAGAAGATTCGTCTGACGGACATTGCCGGTGAAGTAAAATTATCCACTTCTTATTTCTCCAACCTGTTCGAAGAGAAGACCGGATCTTCGCCTTTGCGGTATCTGAACTATCTAAGAATACAGGAAGCATGCCACTATCTGGATTTCACCGATATGAAAATCAGCCAGATCAGTCCGTTGGTGGGTTATGAAGATTCTCTCTACTTTTCCCGGTTATTTACTAAAACGATGGGCATACCTCCCTCGGAATACAAAGCCAAAAAGAAGGGATAAAAAACATCCTGTATCATTCCGAAAAATCCAAGTCAAACCGGTAGACGGTCCGTTGTCTGTATTCGTTTCCGAGTCTTAACAGGCACGAAGGGAAATGAGGATGCGAAGGCGTATCCGGAAAGAACTGCGTCTCCAGGCAGACTGCCGTATCGGGGGATTCATAATAGCCTGCCGTATAGAGTAATACCCCCGGCAGATCCGTCATCACTGTCAGACGGCGCTTGGATACAGGTTCGCAGAGACAAGCCGCCAATACCATATCATGGGAAGGCTGTTCTTTCAGGATATAACAATGATTATATCCCCTATTATCACGCAACTGCTGATTATCCGTATATATATCCTCACCAAGTTGTTTACGGCAAGTGAAATCAAAAGGAGTGCCTGCCACCGGAGTTACCATACCCGTAGGGATAAACCCGGCGTTTGTCTCTACTATCTTTTGGGCAGGAATATACAATGAATGCGAAAGAATCTTCTCCTTTGTTCCGCTTAAATTGAAATAGGCATGATTCGTCATATTCAAATAGGTAGGCTTGTCCGACACTCCGAAATAATCCACCGACAATTCATTGCATTCGCTCCAGCGATACTCCACCGTTACCTCCAAATTACCGGGATATCCTCCATCGCCATCCGGTGAAGCCAACATAAAACAGATGCCGTCAGCCAACTTTTCCCATTTCCACAATCGCTGATGAAAACCGGAATAGCCTCCATGATTTGTATGTCGCCCGTCATTCGTCTCCAACCGATAGGTAAGGCCGTCTATCAGAAACGATGCGTTTGCGATCCGGTTGGCAAAACGACCGACCGTAGCTCCCATATAATAGGTATCGGACAAATACTCCATCGGATTATCATAACCGGTTATCACATCCGTCAGCCGTCCTTCACTATCGGGTACCCCCGCTTCAATCCACCGGGCTCCCCAATTGGTAAATCCTACCCAGGCACCGGAAGCATTGACTACCTTAAAATAAAAAACAGGTTCACCCATTGCCGTATAACCTGCGATTTCGTGTATTACCTTCATTATAAAGTATTGAAAAGAAAAAAGATCCCCATATGCAAACCTATGGAGATCTTCTCATATAAAAATTAAGCGTCACATAAACTGCGGTGAATTTGCGCACCTTGATGATTGATATCCAACTCTATGACTTTATCCAGAAAGCCGGCAGCTTCCGGGATTTCATCCAATCCCAGATAACCCAGTCCCATCACATAATTGCAATGAATGCGGTTCCGCTTGTTCAAGTCGTCTTCCCAAATAGCCAGATCGGGCAATGAAACGGCAAAATAATCGATGCGGCAAGTATCAAACAAGTGCTTTTCTCCATGTTTGATCAGCTTGTTAAAACAACCCCGAGCCCGGTTCTCATCTCCCAATGCACGCCAGGCCAGACCTTGATAAAATATCTTATCCGGCTGCTGATCGTTATAATAGAATGCCTGCTGCGGTTCGGCGGAACCGACAGTCGCTTTCTCGAAGCAAACTTTCGCCTTCTCTTCATCACCCAAACCCCGGTAAGCCTCTCCTTTATAATACCAAATATCATTTTCTTCGGCATTTGCCAGTTTGCCCTCTCCTAAATTGTGGGGATACTGATCCGTCTCTTCCAGCAAAGCTAATGCGTCCGCATAACGCTGTTCACGCAATGCCACCCTGGCAAGCTCCACCCGGCACAACACGTACTGACCGGTAATCTTTCCTTCTCCACCTTCCCACGGATGAAATTTACGACCGGCAATCAATGCTTTCGCCTCATCATAACGTCCCAGTTGATTATAGAGCGTGATGCGTTCGATAGCCAAGTCATCCCGTTCTTCCGTTGTGGACAAATGAGTTTCAAGAAATGCAAGACGCCGTTCATGCGAATACCCCAAACGCTTGTACAATTGATCCAACTCCATCAAGATACGTGAATCGTTCTCATCCAGACGGAATGCCTTTTCCAACGCCTCCAATGCTTTGGCCTTATTATCCTGTTTGTTATAATACGCCAATGACAAGTTACGCCATACGGTAGGGAAATCAGGACAAATAGCGGCCGAGGTCTCCCAACATTCAATGGCACGGTCATACTGCCGGGCAGCATACCAGAAGTTCCCCAAGCTGTAAGCGGCCTTAGCAGCCCGGTCGTTCAATTCCAAGGCATTTTGCAAAATCAAGACCTCTTCTATACGGTTCGGAAAACAATAGGAGTGGTCTTCCTTTTCCGCTTTCCGGTAATAGTCCAGTGCATGCGCTTTCTCTCCCCGGCAGGCATGAAAATACCCGAGGGCATAATAAATCATCGGATACACTTTACGGGTTTCCGAAAGATAGCTTTCCAAAAACAAAATGGCTTCATCATACAGACCCGCACCGCCAAAGTCGAGCGCATATTCAATAAATGTATGTTCCCAACGGCGCATTAATCCAGTCATCTCTGCCAGTAAATTCTGATCCTCCGTCAATAAATAATGCTCGAAACGGCATCCCATATTGAAACGGTCTATTTTCAAAGATTCCCGTATCAGTTCCAATGCTTCTTCTTTCCGGTTTAGTTTACGCAGAATAGAGGCTTTCAACTGGCGGGCCTTATGATTGTGCCAGTTACGGATGAGCGAACGTTCCACCTTATCCAAAGCACTCTCATACTTACCCCTTGCCGTATCTATTTGTGCCAGGGCATAATAAGCGGCATCCTGCCAGGCCGCATTCCAGGCCGATTTGAAAAACGCATCATAAGCTTCGTCCATCTTTCCCTGCATCTTGCAGCTCCAGCCTAAATTATAATAGGGTTCACCGTCATATGGATTGGGATTGCGTTCGGTCAGCGTGTCCACAGCCGTACGGAAATACTTCTCGGCAGCAGTAAACTGCCCTTTACGCATCAGCAACAACCCGATGGCATTATTGCACCGTACATCTCCCGGTTCACGCCGCAAAGCTTCCTGATAATAATCCATCGGATTATAGGTAGCATGGCGATATTGCTCCAAATGAAGCCCGGTCAGGAACAGTTGTTCCATCGAAGCGATCTCCTTCGGATCTTTTGCTGCCTTAGCAGGATCCGGTACCGGTTTTATCTCCGGCTTATCAGCCTGATAAGTCAACATTACCTTGCCCTCGCTATCCCGGACCTCTACCCGGATCTCTTCCTCTTTCAACCCTTCGGCCGGGAAAGTGGCAATGAACGGCTCTACCGGAGAAACCTGAATCGTTTTATCGAACAGCAATGCTCCCCGGATATCTTTCACCAACAGATGCACATCCTTGTTGACACCTGACGTATAAAGAACCAAACGGGCATTGCCGTCTTTCAGTTCTACATTCAACAGGGCATCCTTAGTGGCGTTCTTTACATAACCCACCTCGCTGTAAGGCATGAAATATTGCACCCACGACTTCTCCTCATAAGGTTGCAACCATGAAAAGTCCGGCTGGTTATCCGTATACATTCCTGTCATCAGTTCGATATAAGGTCCGTCCTCATCCGTAAGATTCCGGTCCCAAGCCTTGCCAAAATCCCCGTTTCCCCAAGTCCATTGTTTCTTACCCGGAGAAACATGATGGTCGGCAACATGTAGCAAACCTCCCCGGATATCGTCTTCATAACCACCTACAAAATCATATTTCGATTGGATAGCCATATAAGAAGTGGGAACAGGAATATTTTTATATTTGGAAATATCCACCCCGGCCGAATAGTCTTGTTTATAATACACCCCGGTAGCAATAGGGAAAGAAGATACATCCCGCTTACCATGATCGAACACAGCATTTACATCGGGTGGGAACACCGAATGGTAATGGTCATTCACCACCACGGCCGGATTGGCCCACCACAAGAATGTCTGAGGAAATGCTGTACGATTATAAATCTTCACATTAATTTCAATATAAGCCTTACCCGGATAGAGTGTAAAACCCTGCATCCCTTTGGTACGGAACATGCGCTCCACTTCATTACACCAGATCGTTTTACTGCCGTCGGCATTCTCCTCGATAGAAAAATCGGTAGGCAGAAAAGTAGAGGGGCGGTGATGTTGCGGCCAGTTGAACTCGATTCCTCCTGATATCCACGGACCGGTAAGACCTACCAAAGCAGGTTTCACCACTTGATTATAATATACGAAATGGCGTTGTTTCACCTTATCATAAGCCATGTGTATGCGACCACCCAATTCCGGCAGGATCATGACCTTGATATATTCATTCTCGATAAAGAGAGCATGATATTTCTTTTCCACTTTCGTATCGGAGATCTTTTCCACCACAGGGTAAGGGTAGACAGACCCGCTACTACCTTGATACACTCTCTTTTCCAGGAAAATAGGATTCTTTTCTTCCTTTCCTATTTCATAGGTGGGAAGTAGAATATCCTCTTCCCACGCGCGTACCTCACTGGTATGCACTGTACTCTTAATCAGATATTGAGTTACTTTTTCCATACTATAATAATTGCTATTTTATTAATTCTTTTTCCAATTCTTCCAGACTCTTTCCCTTGGTCTCGGGTAAATAGAGTGCTACAAATATTCCGCCGGTAAGGCAGATGATGCCGTAAAGCCAGAAAGTACCGGCCGCTCCCAACCCGTTATTCAATACCGGGAAAGTATAAGTAAGGATGAAACAGGCAGCCCACAAGGCGAAAGTGCAAACCGACATCGCCACTCCACGAACCCGGTTGGGGAAGATCTCGGAGATAATTACCCACATGGTTGTAGCCAACGTCATGGCATAACATGCAATGGCAGTCACGACAATAATCAGCAACACGACCCCGGTAATGTGAAAATAATAGGCTGCCCCCATAAAGGCATAAATCACAGTCAGCCCGAATGCCCCTATCAAAGTAAGTGCCTTGCGTCCCCAACGATCGACCACGAACATGGCCAGAACCGTAAACACGACATTCGTAATTCCGGTCACAACGATATTCATCAGTACATCCGATACTCCATATCCGGCAGCCATAAATATCTCCTGTGCATAATTGAATATCACATTGATACCGCACCATTGCTGCAAAACGGCCATCACAACACCAATTACCAGCACTTTACGCATGCCGGGACGCAATAATTGCTTAAAGCTACCTTGCCGGTTTTTATCCGAAGACGCCACGGCAATCGCTTCCAATTCCCGACGGGCATAATCAGATCCGCCCATACGGGTAAAGACTTTTAAAGCGGCTTCCCTACGGCCGGAAGAGGCCAGCCAACGAGGACTCTCGGGAAGTATAAAACTAAAAATGAAAAACAAAGCAGCCGGCACAGTCATCGCCCAAAACATCCAGCGCCATCCCATCTGCCCGTTCCACGATTCACGTATCATTTCATACGTAGCTCCTATCTCCACCGGCTCCGCGATCTGCCAGTTCACGATCTGGGAAGCTAAAATACCCAGCACAACCGTCAACTGATTGATAGCGACAAAGCGTCCGCGCAGATGAGCCGGAGCTATCTCCGCAATATACATCGGCGACAGGCTGGAAGCAATACCGATGGCAAACCCGCCGACCAGTCTGAAAACATTGAAAAAAGTAAAGGAATTGGCGGCTCCCGTACCGATAGCGGTACAAATAAAGAGTCCTGCCGCCAATGTAAGAACCGGCTTCCGACCGAAGCGGTCACTCATTTTTCCGGCACTTAACGCACCTATCAGGCAACCTATCAGTGCACTACTCATCGCCCATCCTTGCAGTACGGGATTACCTGCTATCTGAAAGTATTGTTCGTAGAAAGGTTTCGCACCTCCTATCACTACCCAGTCATAGCCAAAAAGAAAACCTCCCATAGCCGATATCAAGGCTATCAGGAACAGATAAAGATTCGATTGTGTTTTCATCAGGGTCATACAAATATTAATCATTCATTTGATGACCGCAAAGTAACCGGGATTTACCCTATAAAGAAATAGAGAGAATCACTTAAAGTATGGACGATTTTACTTTTCCGGTTCGCTCCTTCTCCGTTTGCATTCTTTCCGGAATTCATTAGGCGTTTTTCCGAACTGTTTCTGGAATTGCTGGATAAAATTACTTGTAGAGTTGATGCCGACCAACACACTCACCTCATTAACCTGACAATCTTCCTGCGACAAAATAGTGGCTGCACGGTTCAGCCGAATGAAACGGATAAACTCCACCGGACTCATATTTACAATGCCCTTCAGCTTTTTACTAAAATTAGAATGACTCATATGGATCTTTGCCGTCAGTATCTCCACATTAAAAGTGGGATCGGATATGTTTGCATTCACAATATCCACCACCTGATTTACAAAGTTCTCATCAGACTTATTGATCTCTACCTGCCCGATCGGTATCAGTGGTTTGGTGTTCTGCAGGCTGATGTCCCGGTTTTTGTTCACTATCAAGCTTCTCAGCAAAGCCGATAAGTAATTCAGGTTGAATGGTTTCTCGACATAAGCATCCGCCCCGGCCTCCAGTCCCTGAATCTTCGTGCTAACGTCATTCTTCGATGTCAACAGCACCACCAATATATGGCTGGTAGCTATCTCCGCCTTCAATTTCCGGCAGAGAGACAATCCGTCTAAATTGGGCATGATGATGTCACTCAATACGATGTCTACCTTATTATGTTCTATCACGTCCAAAGCCTGTCTGCCATCGGCCGCCGTCAGGACAGTATATTCTTCATGCAACTGTTCCGATAAGAAATCCACCACATCCGGATGATCGTCTACAATCAACAGAGTAACCCTTATGCTGTTTTTATTCAGCAGAATCTGCCCGTCGTTCATCTCCACCGTCTGTACATTCTCGGTTATCTTCTGGCGAACCGGAAGTTTAAGCACGAAGCAGTTCAGCCCATCCATCTCCTCGTAGGTCAAAGTACCCCGGTGCTGCTCCACCAAGCTCCGGCAAAGCGATAATCCGATCCCCACGCCTATATTCTCCTTACTGTTTTCTGCCCGGACAAACGGTTCGAAAATCGCTTCATGCATATCCTTCGATACCAACAAGCCGTCATTTATAATTTCAAGTGTCAGGTATTCGTCATCACGACTCACCCGTACCGTAATACGAGCGTCACTGTATTTTATAGCATTGAATATCAAGTTATTCATTATCTTGTCAACCGCATCCTTATCGGCTATTACACAGATATCCGGATCTACGCGGTCTGCTATAATCTCAAAAGTCTTATTCTTTTCCGAAAGCAGCACAGAGAACCTTTCTTTCAAGGACTCAATCAGATGCAATGCCTTTATCTCCGAAAAGATCAACGGTTTATTCATGTTTCCGGCCGCTTTGAAGTCCAATAATTGATTTACCAGATTCAATAACTGGTCTACATTCTGTTTGATCAATCCCAGATAACGTTGTATATTCTTCGGAAACTGTACAGACTCCTGTATCACCAGATCCATCGGACCACTGATCAATGTCAGAGGCGTACGTATCTCATGCGTAATATTCGTAAAGAAAGCCACTTTGGATTCATAAAGCTCCTTCTCTTTCTCGATTGTATAAATCAGATTCTTCTCCTCATTTCTACGGGCAATTCTTTTCAGGTAAGAACGTATCCAGTAAAAAAGCAATGAAAACACTACCAGAATATAAATGATATAAGCAACAGGCGATGCCCACCAAGGCGGCAGTACATCAATCATCAAGACCTTCTCCGATTCATCCCATACTCCCATATTATTCGCCCCTTTCACGTGGAGAACATATTTTCCGGTAGTAAGCCCCGCATAAGATATCACATTCTTATCCGTATAGATCCAGTCATTATCGACGTTACTCATACGATAGGCATACCGGTTAGCCCCCGGAGAAGCGAAACTCAATGCAACGAAACGGATACTGATGTTTCGCTCGTCGTATTTAAGTGTTATTTTATAATCCTTATCATACCGGTTGATGACATTGGGGAGAAGGTTTTTCCCATTTACAAGAAAATCTGTGAAATAGACGGAAGGCATTAAATCGTTTCTGACGAACTGCTCCGGATTGAATGAGACCAACCCATGCATGGTTCCCATAAAAATCGTTTCTCCATCCACCACAACCGCCGAGTTATAATTAAACCGGGAGACGCTCAAACCGTCTTTTTTACCAAACACCTGTACTTCTTTGCTCTCCGGATTCAGACACACAAGCCCGTGGTTCGTTCCAAACCAGATATTTCCACGAGTATCCTCCACAGCCTTGAAAACAATATCGTCCGGCAATCCCTCTTCAAGCGAATAGACTTCGAAAGCCTCATCCTGAAAACAACAGATACCTCCCCGGTCCGTGCTAAGCCAGATGCGTCCCTTGCTATCTTCCAAAATGCTGCTGACCGAATTCGAACTGATAGAACCGGGCTTACCATCCGCAAGATACTGCTCCGCCTCCTGTGAACGGATATTATACCGATATACCCCATTTCCCATTGCCGCAATCCAAATATTCCCCTGGCTGTCTTCTTTGATATCCTGTATATATCCGTAGCCGAACTCCGTCACTTTCTCAAAATGCATCGTCCCTTTTTTCGCCGTATATACGCCCCCGCCGTCGCTTATCCAAATAGTACCTGTATGATCTTCACAAAAAGCAAAGATGCTTTCCTCTTTCAAGCCCAGTTCTTTACCTGTATAATGCGTCACCTTCATAGACGGAGACACCACATCCAAACCATTCTTAAAATATCCGATCCAGATATTCCCGTCGATTTTCCGGATACAGGTGACCGTAACAGTAGGATGCGTATTGACCGGAGTAAAAACAGACATATTCTTATCGAAAACCGAACAGCCCTCATCTTCCGTTCCCACCCAGAGCTTCTGGGTCTCTTCATCCCAATACAAACCATGAATCCACTGGCTCTGTACACTCTGCGGATGATCATTCGGAATATAAACCGTAAAATTCTCCGCACTACGGCTCTGATAATTCAAACCGCCATACAACGTACCTACCCAGATCCCCTTTTCCCTATCGGTATACATCGTTGTTACCGTATTATTACTAAGCGAATGCGAATCGAAAGAATCATTTTTGACATTAGTACAGCTCCCGGTCAACACATTATAGATATAGATACCATTATTCGTACCCACCCACAATTCCTCCTCCTTGGACATCATCAGGCAACGGAGCATTACCTTATCCACTTCCGGAAAATCATGCAGGGAAAGTGTTTTCGTATCCATCTTATATTTCAGTAAGCCCCCCTCATGCAAAGCTATAAGCAGGAATTCCTTATAAGACAGCATCGTATAAACTCCTTTTCCCTGAAACATTCCGGTTTCTTTCAATACCCGCACAAATTCGTCTTTCTTCCTGTCATACCGGCAAATGCCCTGTTCGATACAACCGGCCCAGATCGTTCCCTGTTCATCTACCGTCAGTGACAACGGCCCGCCCTTTCCAAATACCGTATCCTCCGATATCGAATAGAGTCGATAGGCTTTTGTCTGTATATTCACTTTCAGTATACCACGGGAAGGTAAGACGACCCACATATTCCCCTCCTTATCGGCAACAATATTTGAGACCCAATTATATAAAAAGTCCGCACTCTGGTCGGGATTCAACCAACGTTCCAAATACGTAAAAGTTTCCAAAGCCGGATCATAGACAAAAACTCCGTCGTCCGTGCCTATCCACAAAAGCCGGTTAGCGTCTTCACACAAAGCAGCAATGTTATTATTCCGTCTGTTCGCCACCGGATCATAACAATCCAGCACCTTAAACTCGCATCCGTCATAACGATTCAGTTTGTTACGGGTTCCGATCCACATATAACCGTAGCTATCCTGCAATATGGCTTTCACTTCACTATGCGACAACCCGTCTTCATTATTCAAACGCGTAAAATGTACCTGCCCGAACAACGATATACATAGATTAATAAAGATGATAAAACACAGAGTTATTCTCATGATTATATAATATATAAATGCAAAAATAACCATAAAGTATCAAAAAACGCCTTTTCAGACCAATATAAAGTCTCACAATATAAAATTTTGATATCAAAATATAAAATATTCACTCAAAAGCCGGGTAATCCCCATCAAAATTAAAATTTGATACTTTTTCATTTTTATCGAATATCCATTGCGAAACCACTCTCCTATATTTGCATCATGAACAATAACCTTTAATTATTTTAATGCTATGCTGAAGATCAAAGAAGGATTTAAAGGCGAACGACTGATCAGTCTTCCCTTATTTGCTATCGAGAAGTTCAAAAAGGATGAATTAGGCAAAGAGTTATACCTTACTAATATAGGTTATTTTCCAAATGCCGAATATCATTACTGCCGGAGAGAAGCAGCTAATTCTGCCGACTATATTCTTATCTATTGCGTAAAAGGCGAAGGCTGGCTCGAATATAACGGAAAAAAATTAAAAGTTGCAGAAGATCAGTTCTTTATCATTCCACAAGGCATGTCCCATGCTTACGGAAGCAGCAAAGGGAAGCCGTGGTCTATCTACTGGATACACTTCAACGGTAAAAAAGCCGGGTATTTCAGTAAAGGTTTCGATATCCCTCAAGATATGCCGTATAACTCACAATCGAGATTCAAAAACAAAATAGATCTGTTTGAGGAAATATTCAGTACCTTGCAATCAGAAAGCAGTACCGAACAAATGTCTTATGCCACCAGCGTATTTTTCCATTTCTTAGGCATCATAAAGTGTTCTAATTCGGGAAAGAAAGAATCGGAAGCCATCAAAGAGAGTAGCATTATCGATACTTCCTTGAAATTCATGCGGGAGAATCTGCACAAGCATCTTTCTTTAAGAAATATGGCAGAGCACGTGAATCTTTCCGTCTCTTACTTCTCCAGAATATTTATTGCCCAGATCGGCACTTCACCATCCAAGTATCTGGCACAGCTCCGTATGGAGAAAGCCTGCCATTATTTAGAAGAAACGGAGATGAAAGTGAATCAAATCAGTCCGTTGGTCGGATTCGATGATCCTCTTTATTTCTCAAGGCTATTTACCAATTATCTGAAATTATCTCCTACCCAATATAGAGAAAATAGAAACAGAACTCTATTTTTCAGAACAACAACACAGACAGCACATCATACAATGGCCATATAAATACTTTAAATACTGGATTACAAGTTTTTTTGCCATATCCATGTAATCCAGTGTTCAAAGTAGTATCCTCTTCGCCCACTCACTCCTTTTTACATTTCAGGACTAACTTATATACGTGACTTCCAGAAGCTTTTATTAAAAAACAAGCATAAATATCCTTATTACCAATACATAACAAGTAATTCCATAGCCATATATGCTCCGCCATCATTTTTCTATAAAACCGGGATATCAAAACATCCGGATGTTGTCACACAAAACATGGGGATGTTCTTATATGCAACATGGGGATGTTGTGCATGAAAACATCCCCATGTTTTTACACCTAAAGTCTATCAAGAATCGAATAATAAACTATCTTACCATTACTTAATCAGTATATTTCTCGGAGTAGTCAATACATGCACTTTAGCGGTGCGTCTTCTCCACTTACCGAAACAACGTACACTCCTTTTTCCGACAAAGGGATAACCGTATTGGAAAAGCCCGTATTAACCGTTCTGCCATCCATGGCATAAACCACCACCTTGTGGTTATCCACTCCCCGGATCACTACTCCGGAATCTACAGTAACGACTCTGAAATGATCGGACGCCGCAACTTGCCGGATACCCGTTGCCGAGAAACCGGCCGTCGCAAACTTACTACCGGCATATGACTGGTCCAACGTCTGAACCCCTACCGTATATTTACCTTCACCGAACACACGCATCCGATAAGAGTTGAGAGCGGAAGAAAGAGAAGTCTGCAAATCAGTACCGACTTTCAGCTTACCGGTTTCAATATCTACCGGGATCATGGTGTACAGTTCACCGGTAGTCTCGTTACGAACATAAATATTATAGCGCAGGGCCGCTTCGGGGGTCTCTTTATCGGAACCGGGTAACCAGGTGATCAGGAGTTCATCCCCCTCCATCGTAGCCGTAACCTTGGCGGGAGGCTCGGGAAAAGTATTTCCGGGAAGCCCGTTTTTCTGAGGATTGTTCTCATAAACCCGCAACGGTGAAGAATAATAAGAGTCGGGAGCTTTATCGTAAGTTCCTACATAACCGCCGACTATCAAGTCCATATTGCCGTCGCCATTCACATCACCCATATTAATACCCCCGTCCTGATTGACCGGAACCACCGGATAAGATTTATCCATCACAAACTTTCCTTCCGGAGTCTGATAATAGATACGGTTTCTATATCCGGAACCGTCACTGGGTTCCCCGTTTATCACCATATCCATCCGGCCGTCACCATTAAAGTCGGCAACCAACGGATTGGCCCTACTGACTCCCAAAAGGTTGCTTTCTTTTTCCGAAACATACCGATAGGTACATTTACCGTCCTTATCAACCGTGTTGTAGAACAAAGAAGCAAGACAAACCCAATTATCGCCATTCCCGGTACTGATAATATCCAATGTTCCGTCACCGTTAATATCTGCCAACGTGGATTGTCCCTGAAAAGCGCCGTAAATATTTGCCGGAGTCTCGTCTGCAAATGAGCCGTCACACTTGTTGATATAGGTTTTAATTCCGGTAGACGCCCGGTCACTATATCCGGAAAATTCAATATCGAGCCAACCGTCGTTATTCAGATCGCCAAACATAACCGAACCATTGGTAGCCCCCTCAAACACTTGTTGCTCCTGATGGATAAAGGTACCGCTCCCACGGTCATTCAGATACAAGTCCACACGCCGCCCCTCGTGATAGTTCATCACAACAACGTCCGTATATCCGTCGTGATTATAATCGCCTACGGAGATCGGATTGTAAAAACCTTCATCTTTGTATGGGAAGAATCCCGGATTGGCAACTTTCTCAAAACGATAATCATTCTCTTCTCCCAAGTTCCGATACAAGGCCACAATCTTAACATCACCGCTTACATTCCAATCTCCTCCCTGCCCCATAATCAGCAAATCGAGATTCCCGTCATTGTTAAAATCAAAAAACACTGCATTGGTATACGTACTTATCGGCAGATAGGATTCCTTTTCAAGTGTAAAAATTCCATCACTATTACACCGTACAAGAATAGCCAATTCATCCCAGACGTGGGCAATCCCCCCGATACAGGGCAACGCCATAAGCAGACAGGCAATCAATCTCTTTTTCATAAGTCCCTCCTTTTATTCTTCTGCCGCCAACCCGCCGGGGCCGTCAAATTTATACTCAAATGAATCAAACCAGGCACTTCCGCCATCCGCTTTCGTATTATAGGAGTAAAGGCCTACGCGGGAACCCTTCCAGTCGCGGGAACCTTCCCGAAACGAATCGCCGCAGTCCAGATAATTCTGTCCGTCCAAACTGTAGGAAAATTGATGATTATTCGTCAAGGCGTCGATCACTAATTTCACATAAACTATCCGGTCATCCGCTCTCTCTATTGTTTTAATCAATTTTACCTGCCCTTCATTCTCATAATAGACAACCGGCTGCAACACTCCGCCGTCCATTTGCATCAAGATACCTGCACCGCAGAATTTATCACCGATACATTCCAGACCGGCCCGTTGTCCTTCTGTCATATCCGAATAATCCATCCGAATGACGGCTTCTCCTTTGTATCCCATCGTTTTCTGTGTAAACTGATTACGGGATTCGCGCACGTTTTCTGCCTTTAACGCTTTAATTTCCAGCCATCCGGGACGGGATGTCAAAGACCAGTTTTCGTTTGCCGGATTGTGGTTGAACTGCCATTGCAAAGCTAACTTATCCGATGTGAAATCGTCACTCGATTGCGGGGCATGAGGGGTTAGATTACATTTTATAGAAGGCTTCTTGCAGACTTTCATCGGCTCGCCTACTCCATTCTTGTCATAATCCATGCCGATAACCGGGAAACCGTCTTCCCATACCACCGGCTGCAAATGTACGACACGCCCCTGAGGATCAGCCGACTGGAAATGATAGAACCACCATTCTCCTTCGGGAGTATCTACCAAAGCACCTTGATGCGGACCATTTACTTTGGTCACTCCCATCTCCAGCACACGCTTCGATTCATAAGGACCGTAAATATCTTTAGAACGCATCACCGTCTGCCAACCGGAACCGACGCCGCCTTCGGGAATGCTGATGTAATAGTAACCATCCTTTTTAAAAAGTTTCGTGCCTTCGGCCACCGGACCTTCATATACTTTCTGACCATCGTCAAGAAGCCGTGTGCCGTCCGCACTCATTTTATGAATATAAATAGGGCCACCGCCCAACTGGCTACGCCCGACATAAGCTTGCCCATCCTCATCCCAGAACGGACAGGGATCTTCCCAACCACCGGCACTCTTCACACAATGCAACGGAGACCAGGGGCCGGCCGGATTTGTGGCGGTAGACATAAACAAACCGTCATTCGGCATACAGACGAACATCCAGAATTTCCCGTCATGATAGCGCAAAGCAGGCGCCCAGCTACCGTCGCCATAACGTTTCATTTCCGAAAAGCCGGGATAGTCGATACGATCGTATATCTGACCGATAATGGTCCAGTTAACCATATCTTCGGATTCGAGAACCGGTATTCCCATAAAATGGAACTCAGAACAGATCATATAATATTTATTTCCCACCCGGATAACATCCGGATCGGAATAGTCGCCATTCAGGATGGGGTTGGCAAATGTCCCGTCACCCAAATCTCCCCAACGGGAATCGGTGTACCAACCACTCGAACCACCTAAATCCTGGCCGCCACTGAACAATCCCATATATCCGCTATTGGTATATGCGCCCAATACCGGGCGCGCCCGGTGCTCACCGGGAAAAAACTCCTGTACGGATTCATCATCTGTTCCCACCCTTTCAAAAGCAGTCATTTGCTGGGCAACGCCACTTGTAAAAGGTAAGCAGGCAAACGCAACCGACAAAAGGGAAATACTTTTCTTTAAAGAGAAAATGTGCTTCATAATTTTTAATTTAAAACTTGGTTAATAGTCAAAGACCTGTTGCAAATGTAGTATTATCGACTCTCGGATCGAGTTTTAAATGTATCGATAAATATAATCAATGTAGATATCTTGGTGTGTTTAAATATATTCCGGGCCGATCTTCTACATTTGTACTATAAAATGAGAGTATTGATCTATCTTCGAGAAAAAAATTGGGATTTGCAGTTAGACGGTTATGATATGCGATTGGAGTTATTTCAATCGTACAACATCATAAACCGTCTAATCGCAAATCCCGAACAGTTATATGTTAGTTGTTATAAGGGGTCACCACCAGTTTATAAGAACCGCCGTCCAATAACTTTTCGTCGAACGTAATGGTAACATTCTTCCTCTCACCCGCCATAAGGGTAAAATAGTTGTCATTCATGATAGCCGGCAAAATGCGCTCACCATCCGAGGTGCGGTATGCCTGCACATGCACGGCAAAGGCAACACCTTTGGCAGAAGCGGGGTTGGTGATGGAAGCCTGGATTTCCGCCTTTCCATCTTTTTTCACCATTTTGGAAGAAACCTTCAAATCCGCTTTCGGCAAAGTGTTCAAAGCCGTAAAGTTCAAACGGTCGTTACCACGCCAATAGTTATTTTCCGAAACTACATTTCCGGCTTTATCTTTCAAGGTCAGGCGGATAAAATGAACATCGCTCAATCCTTCACTGGGCTGCGTTCCACTCAAGACATCGAAACTCCACAAGGAATAACCGAACCACCAGCCGAGTTCGATACCGAACATACGTACATAACGGGCATCCACTTCGGGGAAGGTAATTTCGTCTACACCACCGCGTCCTTCATCCGTCTTATAGACTTCCTTCCAGTTTTCCGCATCGTTCGATACCTGTATCTTATAAGCTTTTCCGAACGAAGCCTCCCAATCTAAACGAACACCACCGACAGGCTGCACACTGCCAAGATCTACATAGATCCACTCATTATCCGCTTTGGCTGCTGCCCAACGGGTGTCCTTCTTACCGTCCGTAGCATCCGAAGGTTGCCCGTAAGTGACACTCGACGCATAAGTCGGTTTTCCTAAAGACAGATTTTTGCGTTCTTTATTAAAATCGATGGTAAAACACTGTACGGTAGTGTTACTGGGCGAATTGACCGTAGCCGATTTCGTGTAAGTCGCTACCGGTTTACCATCCAGATTGTATACTTTAACCTCGGCAGTCAACCCTTCCAGATCACGTGCCGTTGTGTTGGCAATCTTTACACCATCCGTCACCGGATTCCAAAGAATATGTACCGGTTCGCAAGCCGACTTCGCCCCCCAATAAGCACCCGTCAGATCATAATAATAATCATATGTCTGCCAAACCATTGAAGGATATGCCGACTGCCCCATCCAGGTCATGATGCCCGATGCATCTTCCCACATACGATCCAGCCAGCCTTCATACATCGCTTTGTTCGACTCGATATTGATAAGCTGCGCTTTACGGCAATAATCTTCAATGCCTTCAGGCTTACCGAAACCTTTTGCGATAGAAGCGTCATAACGTTCGGGAGCCGCATTGAAAGCATTCTGCCCGAAATAGTGCTTATTCCACATATCATCACGCGGCCACCAGTTTTCTTCCGGCATAAACTTTTTAAAGCTCTCAAAAGTAGTCATTACAGCAGTACCTATTTCCGTACGGAATCCCCAGCCGCGTGCCGGATCGCCTTCCAGTCCGTCAGGATATTTAGAGAAGTAGAAACGAGGTTCGAAAGCCCCCCACGGGCCACTACCGGTCAGCCCCTGTGCATGGGAATTTGCCTGAAAATAACGGTCGCCCCCATCAAACGTTTTGATGTTCTCGGCCATCCAGCCTTCCAACGGCGGTTGCGGATTGGATTCATTATCTCCACACCACACTGCCACACTCGGATGATTGCGTATGCGTTTAATCTTCTCCATCATGTTATTATTGAACACGTTAAGATCGTAAGGCAAATTCGGATTGGAATTAATCCAGAAATCATCCCACACCATAATTCCATATTTGTCACAAGCTTCATAAAATTCCTCATCGGTCACAGAGCCCAGCCAATTACGTATCATATTAAAGTTCATCTCTTTATGCAAACGAACCTTTGTATCATATTCGGCACCACGGCAACGAAGCATGTATTCCGACATCCCCCAATTGGCCCCTTTTACAAATACGGGAACCCCATTGATATAAATGTGGAAAGTGTTATTCTCCTTATCATAAGTATATTTCTTTATACCGAAAGTAACATCTTTCGTTTCGGAAACTTTATCATCCACCTTTACTTCGAAGGTACAAGTATACAGATTCGGTTCTCCGTATCCGTTCGGCCACCACAACCGGGGACTGTCGAGCATCAATTGCGGATAATAACGTTTGTCAAAGCTGACGGTAGAAGTCGTATTGGCAGATAAATCGATCTCTTTGCTAAAAGTAATATTACCCGGCTTGATCATACCCGTCACTACGGCCTTAACCGATTTATTCTCATTATTCTTCACTTCCAATTGTGCAGATATATCCGCCCGCGCACGAGTGGGTAAATCAGTACGTATCCACGGATCAATCAGAGTCACACCTCCCGTATTGCTCAAAAATACTTTATCGGTAATACCCATATTCAATCCCGGGACATATGGCATCCAGTCCCAGCCACCACTGGAAAGATAGGTAGGGCTACCGCAGTTGGCCAACGGAGTTTGCGGCATATGTACCAACACAGCCAATACATTTTCACCGGTTTTATCCACCATATCGGTTACATTAAAGCGTCCCCGGTGCATAAAGCCATCCAGAATACCCAAATTGTGTCCGTTCAGATAAATTTCCGCCTTACGGTTCACCCCGTTAAAATTGAGCCAGATCAGTTCTTTATCAAAATCGGCAGGAATCCTGAACTCGGTACGGTACCAGAAACTGCGATCGTATTTGGCACGATCTACATTATGGATATTATCACCGAAGTTAGGGTCTTTTTCCAGTCCGGCATTTACATAAGCCGTAAAAGCAGTCCCCGGAACTACAGCATCTACCCATGAAGATACATTGTATCCCTTATTACACAAAGTGTTTGCGTCTTCTTTCACTTCGGCCTGCGGTTTCAACTTCCAGGCAACAACCGGTTCGCCGCTATGCAGAAAAACCTGTGCAGCCTGTGCAGAAAAACTAAAAGCGGATGCCAGCAGTAAAAGGCCGGCCCCCAATGTGTTACTCATCTTTCTTTTTATTTCCATTTTATCGTATTTATAATATATAACTTATACTTCTTACCATCGAACTACTTACCTATCTACAACCCTATTAATTAACTACTTATCCACCTACCTGCTTACTACTTGCTACCTAATACCTGACTACTTACCTCCTCCTGACCTATCCGATTGCAAAATAAGCTGATTGACAGAAAAAAAAGAATAGATAATCTTACCACGAATATGGATAATCTTACTTTTCATGATAACGCTTTCTGTAAAGGTAAAATTATCCATATTCAGAATAGAAATATCCATTCCACATGTGACAACTATGCCGTTCCTTTGTAGCAGCCAATAAAAGAGACAGATAGAACTTGTTAATAACCATACGGAATATGAAAAAACATCTTATTTTAATCATCGTCTTATGCTTTGCAGCAACCTTGCAGCTAAAAGCACAAAAAGAGTATACAGTCAGTTCGCCTAACGGAACGCTGGAACTTAAAATTATAACAGAAGATACTCTCTCTTACCAACTATTTTCCGGCGGAGAGGCGATCTCTGAAATCTCTCCCATTGCAATGGTGGTAGAGAGGAACGGCCGCCAACTGGTTTTAGGAGAAAATCCGGTAGTGGAAAAGTGTACCCGGAATTTTATCAGTCAGAAAATCCCGATGCATCTGGGCGAAAATGACGAAATAGACGACACTTACAATGAAATGATACTCGATTTAGGCTCTCTTTACTCCTTGCACTGCCGGGCGTATGACGAAGGAGTAGCCTACCGGATGGAAAGTAAAATCAGTGGAAGTATCACCGTTCGTACCGAAATAGCAGAATTCAATTTTAAAGACAATCCGCAAGTCTGGATTGCCTATGACGAAGACAAACGTACCATGAGCCAGTGGGAACTCCCCTATAAACGTGAGTTAAGTGTGAAGTCGATCAAAACAGGAGACTACGGCATTAATCCCTGCTTTTTCAGAAATAATAAGAAAGCAATCGGAATCACGGTTATCGAGTCCGACTTGGAAAATTACCCGGGTATGTACTTATTAAAAAAAGAGGCCGGAAATAAATTAGTAGGCAAATGGGCCGAATATCCCAAAAAGATCAAGAACGAAAATAAATACGACTCACAGGCTGTATTAGAGCGTTACGACTACATTGCCGTGACACCGGGAAAACGCACTTACCCGTGGCGTGGATTTATCATCAGCCATGATGATTCGGAACTTATGAACAATGACTTGGTTTACAAATTAGCAAAACCACAGGTAGAAGGAGACTTTTCCTGGATATCGGGAGGCAGAACCGCTTTCGAATGGTTGCACGACGGCGAGCTTGAAGGTGATTTAGGCTTTATCTATGGTCCGTTCGGCGACGGACGTCCTCATACGCTCGAATTCTATAAGTATTATGTCGACTTTGCAGCAGAAATGGGATTTGAATGGATGACCTGTGATGCCGGCTGGGGGGAAGAGTACATCAAAGAGCTGTGTACATATGCCCGGAGCAAGAACATTAAAATTATGGTGTGGAGCTATTTCAATTTCCTGCTTGTTGATGAACCGATGCTTGCCCGTTTCAAAAAATGGGGGATATCCGGTGTGAAAGCCGACTTCATGTCCAGAGACGATCAGATTGCAGCCGGCTGGATACCGACTATGGCAGAACGTTGTGCAAAGAACCAGTTGATGCTGTTGCTGCACGGCTGTCCCAAACCGGTGGCATGGCACCGTACCTACCCGAATATCATCAGTTACGAGGCAGTGACAGGTGAAGAAAGTAACAAATGGAACGATAATTGTAACCCGGTATACCACACGGTGATCCCTTTCCTTCGCATGCTTGGAGGAGCAATGGATATGACACCCGGCTCTCTGCGCAACAAAACCCGGAAAGGATGGACCTGGAAAGGTACCGGCGCCCCTTGGAGCTTGGGTACACGCGCACACCAGATGGCTCAGTATGTAGTATATCATCAGACATTGGGATTCGTGAGCGATGCACCGACGGAATACCGGAAATTCCCGGAGATAATGGAGTTCTTAAAGCACGTACCTACCGTCTGGAACGAAACGAAACCCCTGCAAGGGAAAATCGGCGAATATGCAGTCATGGCACGCAGGGCAGGAAACGAATGGTATATAGGCGGATTAAGCAACTGGACAGAACGCAGTCTCAACGTTGATTTTTCATTCCTTGATCCTAATACACGTTATAAAGCCTACATTATTGAAGATATACCGGAAAAGAACAACGATACATCGAGCCGTACCGGAGATGCGACAGCATGCAAATGCTATACGGCCGATGTTACCAGTCAGACTCAAATGAGTTTTCAAGTAGCAGAAGGAGGCGGTTTCGTGATACGTATTTATCCGGATCCCGATGATACCGAAATGAAAGGCACGGAAATAACGGAGAAAGTAAAAATATGGTATGAGCAGAAGAATGAAAGTATCTACGTACAACTTCCGGAACGGGAGCTTACTGCCGACATTCATCTTTACGATATTGCAGGGCGTCCGTTTTATCCGAACTATGCAGCCAATAATAATCCGCTTTGCATCCCGGTACCCTATTTATCCAAAGGATATTACTGTATAAAATGTACCACCCCCGATATCAGCCAAAGTACACTTATTTATAAAAACTAATCATTTCAACCGGAATCATTCATATGCAGTAGTAAGCTGGGCAGTAGTAAGTAGTTAAGTAGTAAGTAGTTAAGGAGGATACATTAGACAAGTCATTTCTACTTAACTACTTAACTACTTGACTACTTAACTACTTACTACTGCCCAGCTTACTACTGACCATGAGTTATTCTGATTAATATTAACTATTAAATATTCACGCTATGAAAATTAGAAAATTACTATCGACAATGGCATTGAGCGCTATAGTAGCCTCGAATGCACTGGCAACAGAACCTGTAAAAGTAGAATGGGGAGATCCCGTCAAACAACCTTGGGGAGACCCCAGCGACCCGGAAGGGGCAAATGTATGCTCCTGGTTCCAATGGGGACAGGATTTATGGTTCGATTATAACAACGACGGATACATGGATCGCTTTGTTATCGGTGGAAAACACGAAGATTTGGGACATGCATATCTGTTCAGAAATGAAGAGGGAAGCGAATTCACAAACATACCGGTCGATATCCCCAAATTGGAAATTGCCGGAGCGGTGGTCTTAGATTTTGACAACGACGGTATCATGGACCTCTACGTGCAAGGAAAAAGAGCAACCGATAACGGCCGGGAAAACTATACAGCCATTTGGAGAGGAACGGGAGACCCGGAAAATCCTTTTGAGCATGCGGTTCAGCAAGAAATAGACGAATTGGGCATCGGAGAAAGCGAAGGCCAACACCGGGGATATTTCTGTGCAGCCGGCGACTATGACAATGATGGCTGGACGGATTTATTCATGACCGGCTGGGCGCGTAAAGACGAAAGCTGGCACGTCATTCTATACCGGAATAATCAGGGAACCTTTGAAGAGGTACAAAATCCGGTAGGAGAAGACGGTGAAGGGATCGAGCCTTTCAAGACAATCACAACCGGTTCTATCTACTTGAGCGACTTAAACAAAGACGGTTATCTCGACCTCATTGTCTCCGGAAACGATCAGACCAATGGCTGGGTGGCTACAACTACCATCTACTTTAATAATGGTGACGGAACTTTCCGCGAAACAACCCAACAAGGCTTCTTTGAAGGACAAAAAAGCGGTACTACCTTTACCGCAGATGTCAATAACGACGGCTATCCGGATATTCTGGAGTTTGGAGACTTTAAAAACAGCGAAACAGAAACTCAAAACACCATCGGTAACCTATATATCAACAATGGTGACGGAACTTTTGCCGAACCTTTAAAAACCGAAGTGACTCAGTTGTTGGCAGCCAGAGCCGTACCGGCTGTAGGTGACATCAATAACGACGGAAAAATCGATATTATGATTCAGTGTGGCTGGTCATCGACAGACGGACAGACCGAAACAGAATATTCACTTACCAACCTGTATTACAACAACGGAGACAATAGTTTCACCCGTGAATACCTGAATGACAATGTTAACTCTCACGAATCCGATGTTAACTTCGTTGATTTCAACCATGACGGTGCTCTGGACTACTCTATCAGTGGATGGGGACCGAAAGAGCCTAACTGGTTCAACCGGGTCGTTCCCAACAATCTGACCAGCGATCTGGCCATGAACGAAGCTCCGAAGTTCGTGAATGATGCAGATGTGCAAGTAAAAGAAGAAGATTCCGACGTAATCATCTCTTGGGGAAGTGCAACAGATGATACCACTCCGGCAGAAGCAATCCGTTACAATATATACATCAAAGCCAAAAAAGCGGATGAATTCGGAACTACCTATACATATACCTATGTTCCTGCCAACATTGAAACCAATCTTCAACTCGGAAACACCACTTATGACTCCAAAGTAAGCGCGCGTTTAATCAACGGTCAGCAAATCCGCATGAAAGGTTTCAATACTACCGATTATGAATTTGCCGTGCAGCCGGTAGATAACGGTAATCTTGGCGGCAAATTTGTCGTGGCAAGTTCCAAGGATACCGGCATCAAACAAGCTCAAGCCGTAAACGCAAAAGTATATGCAGCCAATGGTAAAATCATCATCGAAAGCGATGTTTGTGCAGACTATACAATCGTTACAACCGATGGCAAACCGGTGGCAAACGGTACATGCAATCAGAAAGCCGACGAAACGGTAAACACCGGCATCTATATTGTAAAAGTAGCCGGTGCTATGCACAAAGTGTGCGTACTGCCTTAATCCGGCACATTAACCTATTGACACATTGGCACATCATTTTCTCAACTGTGAAGGCGCTATATGATACCGCTCTTTAAATTTCCGGGAAAAATGTGCCAATGTTTCAAAACCCAACTCCCAATAAATATCCGATGGTTTCAGATTTTCTTCCGTTATCTTCTGATAAGCCACTTCAAGCCGTTTAGCTATTAACCATTTATTGGGTGTGGTACCGAAAAGCCGTACAAACTCCCGGCGGAAAGTGGAAAGACTCCTGCCGGAAAACTCGGCAAAATGTTCCAAAGGTGCATTAAACATATAATTTGCATTCATAAACTCCACCAAATCTTTCTGAATATCCAGTTGACCGGAAAAAAGAGCCGAAACAATTTCCTTATCTATAAAAGTCAACAGATGCAGACATTCTTCTAACTTCAACTCAACCAGCTTTTTATCGGGCTTTACCTCCTCATCCGCATAAACAGCCAAGGAAGAAAAGAGAGCTTTCAGCAGAGTATTCTCACCGATCTTCCGAAAATAAAATGAAGTAGAGCAGGAATACACGGGAATCAAATTATTCTGCGCATATGTTTTCAGAAACTTTTCTGTAAGATTCAAACATAACAAACGAAAACGGCCGCTTTTGCCGGGTAATATCCGTATTTTTGAAAATCCACCACGATTTACAAACAAATAATCTCCCTCCTTCGCGGTAAGTGTCTCCCCACAGCAAGACAAGGTAATCGTTCCGCCTTCCGCTACCTTTATCAGCTTATAATTGCGTTCGTACAACTCTTTCTGTGTCGGCTTGTCATAACACACAAAATAGAAAGGTTCTTCTGATTTTCGAAATTCACGCTGTTGATTCATACCGGCAAAGGTAGCAAATCTGACTCTCACAGACAACAAACTTTGAAACTTAGCGATAAATTTACCAAAGAAGAATTGCTTAATTTTGCCGCCGAAAAGAAAAGTAATAAAGATGTCAAAAAAAGAAACGGTAAGAAGATACACACTATTCACCATCGGACTATTCACAAATGCAGTAGGTATCAGTTTAATTATCAAAGCAGGTCTCGGCTCCTCTCCCATTTCCAGTTTACCCTACACCATCAGCTTAGGATTCCCTGTCACTTTGGGAACATTGACCTTTATCCTGAATCTGCTCCTCATAACGGGACAAATGCTATTATTAAAAAAAGATTTCCAGAAAAAGCAATGGCTACAGCTCCCCATTTCCGTCCTTTTCGGCTTTTTCATAGACATATCCATGCTTATGCTGTCATGGGTCGTGCCTGAATTTTATCTTTGGAAAATAATAACTCTGGTCTTGGGCTGTATCATCTTGGGGTTAGGGGTAAGTCTGGAAGTAATAGCCAATGTGGTAATGCTATCCGGAGAAGCATTCGTACATGCAATCTCACAGAAAAAGAAGAAAGAATTCGGATGGGTAAAAATAGGTTTTGACTGCACGTTAATGACACTGGCATGCATCACATCGCTGCTATTGTCCGGTGGAGTGACGGGAGTACGCGAAGGCACCATCATTGCGGCATTACTTGTCGGGATAGTAGCCCGGTACTTCAACCATAAGCTGACTTTCTTGCAGAAAAGGCTTCCTGATCCGGTTCATCTGTAAACTAAATTGCACCGAACAGGAAGCCCCTCCTTTTATTCGTCGCCTTCCTTATACTCCAAAATATCTCCCGGTTGGCAATCCAACTCCTTACAAATAGCTTCAAGCGTAGAAAACCGGATCGCTTTTGCCTTACCGGTTTTCAAGATCGAAAGATTAGCAGGTGTAATATCCACCTTTTCCGCCAACTCGCCCAAAGAGATTTTTCTTCGGGCCATCATAATATCAAGGTTTACTATTATAGCCATAATTTCTTTATTTTCAGTTTAGGTCAAATGGTCAGTTCCTGTTCCTCTTGCAACTTCACACCCAATGCAAAAATCTCGGCGAAAAGCAACATCAGGAACATATCACTCCAGCTTATAGCAAATTCATAATTGCTTATCACATATCCGGGCACTGTAGTCTGACTGGCTATACAATGATATACCAACCAATCATACAATGAGATGAAGGCCAAAGAGCCATTGATAGTATATACGAATATGCGCAATCTACGCGCATTTTTCCGCGTAAATATTTCATGCTTAAATACAGAAATCAACAATTTAATAAAGTTGACAGCCCCCCAAATAAGCAACGGAAGAATCGGCAAAAACAAAATTCCGAAAAGCCCCATCCACCAGGGAACCCACCCGCAAGCGATCACTTTCTTCACTGCGTAAGGAGTCTGCACGTCAAAACGGGTGTTTTGTACAGAATCTAAAGTCAATTGATCATCAGCCGGCATTATATTCAGTTCCTGCACAAACTTTGTCCCAATCTGACTTCCTGTTTCCACCTGTTCTTGTATCAGTTCCGTTCTCTTTTCTACCAAAGTACGCGGATTGGTATGTCCCCACATATCAATAAATGCAGTTACCATTTCTACCGCCATAAATAATAATGTAAAAAAAGCTAAAAAACTAATTCTTTTCATAACCTCTTTCTTTAAATAGTCAAGTCCTGCTCCTCTTTCATCTTCAATCCGATAGCGAAGACCTCACCAACGATCAATGCAACCAGCCCCAGGACTAAAGTCAATTTAGAAACAAGACCGGACAAATTCACTGAATAACCGGATATAGAAAATACCCCCGATAACTCATAAGCGGAAATATAAGCAGGAAAAGCCGAACAAATAAAATTAAGAATGAGTATAGCCCCTAACCAACGAAGCCGCCGGACATTCTTCCAATCAAATATTCTGGACTTATTGATGGCAATAATCAATTTGGCAAAAAATACCACAGAGAAGATCATGGTGAAAATCCCTATAAAGTTACACATCATGGTGATAAACTTCAGCCAGATATTGACAGGTGTATTCACACTCACAACCAGTTTGCCATAAATAGCCGGAACGAACTCGCCCGTTTTCTCATTATAAACCGAATCTTTCAAGTTTGCAAAGTTATCCGGAAACAAGGCAATGCTCTTCATATTATTCGTCTTCTGAAACTGCTCCTTGTTGTCAACATAGTTCATACCCGCCCGAAAGCCATCTACAAACGCACTACTAATGTAGTAAGCGGACTCGAATACCGAGTAGCAGAATACCAGCATCACCAATAAACAAAGTATATTCAATCTTTTTTTCATGGCTATCAATCGTTATCAGTCAATATTTCTATGTCAGTATCTTTTTTCCAGGGATAAGATATCGTGGTCCGTTTCATCAGCCAATAACATCCAACCAATAATACAACAGCCACGCAAGTAATTATCAAACTGGCCGTTCCTCCAACAAGAGCATCCATATCATCCATGCCGGGATATTTTATATTAAGATATACCGAAATACTATTATTCAATATGTGCATCAGAATACAAGGCAGCAAACTGGCCGTTTTATAATACACCCACGCCAACAAAAGCCCGATGAGAAATGCAGCAACCACCTGTATCGGATTGATATGGAAAATGCCGAATATAAATGCGGAAATCAGAATTGCTTTTGCTGGATCGTACTGCTTCAACAAGGCTTTGGTGATAGCACCGCGAAACAACAGTTCTTCAAGAACAGGCCCTGCCACGGCGATAGCCAAGATACCTCCCCAACCGGATTGCAGAATATCGAAAGTCTGCTCCATTATGTTGGGCAACCACTCCATATGAGAAATTAATGTAGAAACCAGCCATGAACATGAGAGAAGACTAACAACACTCAGTCCCAAATAAGAAGGGGATACCGCAGACCAGGTTGTTTTCTCTTTACTTATATAGCCTGCTTTCCAAAGATAGATTACCATCAACAGGATTCCCGTCATCTGTGCCGGAATAATGATCATCTGCATCAGCGAATCTTTGTCTACCGCACCGGTAGTGGCCAGTAAATAAATTATACAAGGGACAACCATCAACATCGGTGCCAAAATCTGTAGAAATCCAAAGTAAATAAGGACTAATTGTATAGCAGTTTTCATCTCATTCTGTATTTAAAGGAGTACAAAGATAATTGTTTTAATTCATACTGTCAGCTTCCAATGCCAGATAATCCCCGCACAATAAGTATTGATCGGCTTCCCAATTTTCCTCTACCGGATTCCATTTATAAAGCACATATGACAGAATATCATTTTCAAAACCTCTGTTATATACGGCTTTCTGGCAGTTTAATGAAAAATCCTGCGTTTGGTTATCCCATGCCGCATACTCTACAATAGAATTATTTCCCGACTCGGACATACTGATCAAGTAATAAGGTATCCATTTCCGTTCACTTGCATTCCAACGGTATGCTTTCTTCGTCTCCTTATTGCCTTTTGTTTCCTTATTATATTCGTATTTAAGTTTCGGAGTCAGATACTTTCCACTTTTGTCAAGAGTATACACAGTTTCCGAATTTTCACTCTTATCATAAATAAACTTTGAAGAGGCCTGTGCATTAATTGCAGAGCTACACAAAAACAGGGCTAACATTGAGATGGATACAACCAACATCGAGATACTCATAAATGACTTTTTCATAAGACTATATTTTTAATTGTTATTCAATGATTATTTATCGTTTTTCGATATGCAAAGAAAGATATATTTTTTAAACCCACAAAGTAAATCGATAAAAAATTATCGAAAAACAATAAAAAAAGTACGTTTTTCGATATTTTCCACCTATTTTTCGATAATCATACGAAAAATATGAGTTTTACGAGGTGGGAAAAGGGAATACCAACCCGAAAAATGATCCGCAGAGAGAGTAACTGACAACAGCAATTCAGTTCCAAATACAGTATATGAAAACAGTCATTAGTCGTTTGTAACTATTTAACATCAATCACTCACTCCTAAAAGAAAAGTAAGAAGGTATTCGGCAATGAAAAATACGAACAGAAGAGTAGATATACAACACATTAGTTATCAACATATTAATCACTCATACTTTTCCCCATAGAGAAAAAGAGTGAAACTCGTAGAGAAAGAGGTCGTTTCTCTACGAGGAACAGTTCAAAACTCTACGACCAATAAGAGGTCTATTTATAAAATACAACAAAAAGTACAGCAAGCAGAAAAAGCCTGCTCCTATCATGTAAGAAAAAGTCCAAAAAAAATAAAAGAATGACAATAGTTACAGCAATAATGCCTCTACAGTTGCCGCATCCTTATGAAGCTGTTCGATAAGTGCATCTATCCCATCGAATTTCATTTCAGAACGGATACGTTGTACAAAAGAGATACGGATAAACTTATCATAAATATCAGAATGAAAATGAAGAATATGTACCTCGATACTCCGGTTCATACCATTATCAAGAGTAGGCCGATGTCCGATATTCAACATTCCGGCATAAATACGGCCATCAAAACTGACATGAACTGCATATACACCATCTGCCGGTATAAGTTTATCCGGATCGTCCACATTCAGATTAGCAGTAGGAAAACCGATCTTACGTCCTACCTGATATCCTCCCACAACGATACCATCCAGAAAATAATCATATCCAAGACAACGGTTTGCCATGCTCACATCTCCTAAATGCAAATAATCGCGTATGGCGGAAGAGCTGATATGAAGATCATTATATATGTACGCGCGCGCGAGGATAACCTGCATCCCAATCGCTTCACCATAACGGCGATACTCTTCGAAGCCCTCACTGCGATTATGACCGAAGCGATGATCGTAGCCAATCACGAGCGCCTCTACCCGATAACGTTCTTTCAAAATATCGGTCATGAATTCTCTGGCGGTAAGTTGTGAAACCGCCGGAGTAAAATCAAGCATGATGCAGTAATCGACCCCGGTTTCAGAAAGCAATGCTGTTTTCTCATCCAAAGTAGTCAGTAACTCCGGACGATAGTCCGTCTTCATCACTTTACGGGGATGAACAGGAAAAGTAATCAATGCCGAACGCATTCCACGAACAGCCGCCACCTCTTTCACCTGTTCGATCAGGAAACGGTGTCCGGCATGTACTCCATCAAAGAATCCGATGGTAGCTACACAAAGTTCGGGCAATATATCCGGTATATCACTAATAATCTGCATCAGTAAGCTATCTCTTCAAGTTAAAAATAGAACTCCAATCTTCACCAGCCTGCGGTGTATAGGTAGAAATACCTAATTTCTGTGCCGCCTGACAGTTTGCTTCGGAATCATCTATAAAAAAAGTCTCTTTCGGGTCGATATTGGCATCAGCAAGCACCGTCTCGAATATCTCCGCATCGGGCTTCACCATCCTCATTTCAAATGAGAGATATATTTTTTCAAAATAATCTTCCACCCGGAAGCCCCGATAAGGAAAGGCATGCTCGCAAGACCACCTCCAATGTATCTCATTGGTATTGCTCAGAAGATAAACGACATATTTTTCACGAAGTTTCAGCAACAAATCGAGTTTATAAGTCGGTACATCCACCAAAAAAGAGTTCCATGCCTCATCAATCTGCTGATCGGTCAACGACTTTGACGCCATCTCCCGAATGCTGTCCCGGAATTCCGCAGAAGTGATCAATCCCTTTTCCTGCTGCATAAAAATCCCTTGCTGATGATAGACATTCAATAGTTCATCTACATTTTGCAGGCCCAGTTTCCTAAAATTCTCTATACAACGCTGACGATCGAGATTGATCAAGACACCGCCAAAATCAATAAGAAGATTTTTAATTCCTTTAGCTTTCATTCCTTATTTATGTATTAAACGCTGAACGAAACGAATAAGTTCTCCCACCCATAAAACAAGTGACGAAGCCCCTATTATCACTAACCACGTTTGCCAATCGAGCGGTTCCGTACGGAACACAGCTCCACCGAACTGCACAATGAGAATCTGACCACCCAAAATGGCAATCACAATCAATTCCATTCCATAAGACTTGGTAAGTCCTTTGAAAGCAGAGTCGTTCGTTCCAAATACACGGGCATTGAACAGGTTCCAGAATTGCAACATGACAAAGAAAGTAAAGAAAATAGTAAGCCGGTGTACCGTCATTCCACTTTCAGCATTCGTAAAATAGTAAATCATTCCCATCAATACGATCAAAAAGACAGTACCGACTCCGAATATGTTGTATCGCATCGCTTTGCTGATAATAAAATCAGTGCTACGACGCGGCTTTTCATTCATTACATCCTCACTGGGCGGAATCGAAGCAAGAGCCAGAGCAGCAAAAGTATCCATAATAAGGTTCACCCACAGCATTTGAGTTACGGTCAAAGGCAAGGCTGTCCCCACGAACGATCCGAGCAGCACAATGAGCAACGCCACAAAATTGATGGTAAGCTGGAATACGATAAAACGCTGAATGTTTTTATAAAGCGAACGTCCCCACATAACGGCGGTTCCAATGCTATTGAACGAATCATCCAGCAATGTAATATCACTGGCCTCTTTGGCAACGGAAGTTCCCGTACCCATTGAAAGTCCTACCTGCGCATGATTCAAAGCAGGTGCATCGTTTGTTCCGTCACCGGTTACGGCAACAACGGCTCCTTTTTGCTGAAGCAGTTGTACCAAACGCTGTTTATCGGTAGGCCGGGCACGGGACATTATTTTCAAGTCCATCACCCGATCCAAAGCCTCCTCATCCGTGAGATCTGCAAATGCAGTGCCCGTAATTCGATTACGCTCCGTATCTTCCGGTTTCCAAAGTCCGATCTGCCGAGCTATTTCCGTAGCGGTACCCGGAGTATCACCTGTCACTATCTTAACATCGATGCCTGCCGATTGACATTTTGCCACAGCAGCAGGTACATCAGGGCGGATCGGATCGGAAATGGCAACCACTCCCAAGAAGTTCAGGTCATTTTCCGCAACCAATGCCACACAATCATCCGGAGCATGATCGTCCACTATTTTAAAAGCAAAACCCAAAGTACGCATCGCCATATTCTGATACCCTAACAACTGTTCTTCCACAGTGGAACGATATTCCGTTGCATCTATCCGTTTACCATCGAGTACCACCTCTTTACATTTTCCCAACACGATCTCAGGCGCACCTTTTATATACAATACCTTCTTCCCGATGAGAGGAGACTGTACCAATGTTGCCATAAATTTACGCTCGGTAGAAAAAGTAAGCTGGTCCAACACACCGGCTTGTTCACGCAACTCCAAATAATTACGGTGCTGAGAATTCAGCCACAGCAACAACGCGACTTCTGTCGGATTACCGACACCTTTCGGCTTGCCACCATCGTCCGTTTCTTCAAGAAAAGCCGTAGAGTTGGCACTGATTCCCTCCATTACCAACTTACTGATATCGTCATCCGAAAGGATACCTCTCTCTTTCAATGCATAGAAACCGGGCTCGTACACCTGCATCAGATTTTGTGTCAATGTACCGGTCTTATCCGTACAGATAACGGTAATAGCTCCCATTGTTTCACAAGCATGCATTTTGCGTACAAGATTATTAGTAGAAAGCATACGCCGCATATTCAATGCCAAGCTAAGGGTAACACTCATCGGAAGCCCCTCGGGGACAGCAACAACAATCAGCGTTACGGCCATCATAAAATATTTCAATACAATCTGGGCGATGGCCATGTAATGGTGCCACCCGCTAATCTCATTCGCCGAAATATATTGGTACAAATCTTTGGAAACAAAAACAATAAAAGTAGCGGCAGCTACCGTAAAGCCTATCTTGCCAATCAGTTTAGCCAGTTTAGTCAACTGTATATTCAAAGGAGTAGGCTCCCCGCTCTGTTCCGTACTTTGGCGGGCTACTTTCCCAATCTCAGTGGCATCTCCTACCTGAAGCACTTTCATCATACCATGTCCATCGACTACCGTCGTACCGCGCATCACCCTATTGGAAGCATACGTAGCCTCTTCATCAAAATCGGCTTTGATAATCGTTTTATTAATAACCGGTTCACCCGTCAAGTTCGATTCATTGACTTGCAATGAGATAGCTTCTATCAGTTCACCATCAGCAGGAATCTCTTCTCCGGTTTCGAGTACTACTATATCCCCCACAACCACATCCTTACGGGGAATCTCCTGAATCTTTCCGTTCCGAATCACCTTTACCAAGGTTTCTTCATTGACAGCATTCAGCAAGTCAAATTTCTTGTTCGCATCATACTCAAAAAAGAAACCGATACCAGTAGCCAGCAAAATAGCAGCTATGATACCGATGGTTTCTGCATACTCATTCTCTATGATTGAGATAATCAATGAAAAAACAGCAGCCACAAGTAATACGCGTACAACAGGGTCTTCAAATTTTTCCAGATAGAGTTTCCAGAGGGAAGGGCGCTTAGGAGGTGTCAATAAGTTTACACCATTTTTTTCTCTACTTTGTAAAACCTCACTATCTGTAAGGCCTAAATGATAATAATCATCGTTCTTTGCAGTCATTCAGATACATACGTTAAGTTTAAGTCACAAAAATACAACATTAAATTGGTATAGAATATTTATTAGTTTTTTTTAAGGGGGCAGTTCTCTTTGCTTCTCAATTGCTGCAAAGCATGTTCGGCACGCTTTTGACGAGTAATATCATGTACAGTAATAACCATCCGGTCCTCGCCATTCAATAAGAGATAGTTTCCCGAAACAATTGTATCACACTCTACCGATTCGTAATTAGAAGTATAGATGTTCAAAATAACTTCCAAGTCGGTAAAATTTGCTTTCTTATCAAAAGCACTTTGAATAGCACAACGCACAGGGCAAGTACCACAAAGTTCGTGTGTACCGCATCCGCCCGATGCAGACAAAGCATTACGGCATTGCAGCAAATCACCGACTTTCTTTTCAGCCGATCCTTTTCTGGTTCCGGTACGCCTGTAATAATTTGTATTCAATACAGTGAAGCTTGAATCGATCAACAATACAAAAGCATGTACGCTTCTCAATACCGCCCCTGCAATATAACTTGTCTTTTTCAATTCATCCGCCTCTTTCTGCAATGCCCGGCGTGTCTGCATCCACTTTCTTCTCTCCCAAAGGAAAGCGATTAAAAGAACTAAACATAAAGTAATTAAGAAGATTTCTATAACCATAATTCTTTTAATAGCTGATTGTTACACCTATCTTGTGACAAAGATACTTATTTTTATCAGATAAAAAAGAAAGCTCGATGAACAATATCCGGTTTTTCTCCGTTATATTATATGGTAAACTATTAAAAAATAAAACATATGAAGTACATTTGCACTGTATGCGAATACATTTACGACCCAGAATTGGGCGATCCGGAAAGTGGTATTGAACCAGGTACAGCCTTCGAAGACATTCCAGATGATTGGGTATGTCCGCTCTGTGGGGTAGGAAAAGAAGATTTCGAACCGTACGAAGGGTAATTGAAAGGGAGATGTGAGATGGGAGAATTGAGAAGTAGCTGCGCTATTATGCTGCATAGCACTTCTCCCATCTCAATTCTCCCATCTCCCTTTATTTATGATGCTTTTTTCTCCTTCACATCACTGCTTGCTTCTACTACATTGACTACATAGTCTCCAAGCTTTTCGCATTCTGCAATAATGTCCATGTAATAAACACCCATCTGATAATCGTATTCCTTATTATTGACATCCAAAATGTTCTGGTTCTTCAATTGGTTACGATAATTATTTATTTCATTTTCGATGTTAAACGATTTATTGACATCGATGCTGTGATGTTCCGGTTTTTCTACGACAACAATCATTTGTTCCAAAGCATCGTTTGTGAGTTTCATCATAAAATGGATATGTTCATACTGCTTTTCGGTAAAGTCCTGATTGGTCTGTCGCTTGCGATTGATTGTACGCGCCAGATTATAGCAACTATCACCAATACTTTCAATCTCCGTTACTTCACGAAGCATGGCACGTATCTGCAATTTACTTTCCGAACTTAAACGTCCTTCGGAAACCTGATTCAGATAGTTAGCTATTTCCAATTCCATATTATCGCTAATATTTTCATACTTCTCTACACGGCTGAACACTTTATTAAAATCATCATCCTTATCCGTATGGAGAAGATCCTGTACCATGCCAAACATCCGATGCGTCCGTTCTGCAAAAAGATGAATCTCCTTACGGGCCTGGAGAATAGAAAGTTCTGCCGTAGAAAGCATACCGCCGGTAATGAATCGCAAACGCGGTTCTTCATCCTCCTCTTTCGGACGGATAATAGCACACACCGTACGTTCTATTAATTTTACCCCCCATATCAATAAACAAACGTTGCATATATTAAAGATAGAGTGGAAAGCGGACAACTTATAAGAGATAGCGACTTCTGCGCTTCCCGGATGGAAGAAAGTATCGACTACCCAATTAACAAAAGTCATAAACGGATGGAAAATAATCAATACCCAGATAACGCCGAACACATTGAATACCAAGTGCGCCAACGCTGCCCGTTTGGCCTGCGAATTGGCAGTAAGAGCAGCCAGATTAGCGGTAATAGTAGTACCGATATTCTCACCCAACACCAATGCCGCTCCAAGTTCGAGACTAATCCAACCATTAGCACACATTATCAAAGTAATAGCCATGGTTGCCGCAGAAGCCTGTACAATCATTGTCAATATCGTACCGATAAAAAGGAACAGGAGCACAGAGAAAAAACCCATATCCGTATAATTCTGTACAAAAGCCAACATATCGGGGTTAGCATTCAGATCGGGAGCATTACTTTTTAAATAAGCAAGTCCCATGAAAAGGAAAGAAAAGCCAAAAATAAATTCACCGACAGACTTGCGGTTACTTTTTCCGGAAAAGATAAGTGGAAGTGCAATGGCCAGAAGCGGGAGAGCAAAAGCAGACATATCGACTTTAAAACCAAATATGGAAATGATCCAGGCAGTAACCGTAGTACCGATATTAGCTCCCATAATCACACTGATAGACTCGGTTAGAGTCAACAACCCGGCATTTACGAAACTAACCACCATTACTGTTGTTGCCGACGAGGATTGGATAAGGGCGGTTATTAGCACTCCTGTTAAAACGCCTGTTACCCGATTGGTGGTCATTGCTGTCAGAATACTTCGTAATCTGTCACCTGCGACTTTTTGTAAGCCCTCGCTCATTATTTTCATTCCATAAAGGAAAAGCCCTAATGAACCGATGAGCTTTAAAAAATCATAAAAAGAATATTCCATCTATAATTATTTTAATAGTTGTTTGTTCTCTAACCGATTATGTCTATATTTATCCAATTCTATTTTAACCCCTTAAAAAGCCAAAATGAAACAGATGTTACAAATATATTGCAAAAATAATAATATTTCTAAAGAATTCCCTATTGGCAGTTCACTTTTGGATATTTATTACGGTTTTAATCTTAATTTTCCCTATCAGGTTGTTAGCGCCAAGGTAAATAATCGTTCCGAAGGTCTCAACTTCCGTGTCTATAACAACAAAGATGTAGACTTTCTCGATGTAAGAGATTCTTCCGGAATGCGCACCTATGTGCGTTCGCTTTGCTTTGTATTATACAAAGCTGTCAGCGAATTGTTTCCCGATGGTAAACTTTTCGTGGAGCATCCCGTATCAAAAGGATACTTCTGTAACCTCCGCATCGGCCGTGCCATCACATTGGAAGATGTATCGCTCATCAAAAAAAGGATGCAGGAGATTATTGCCGAAAACATTCCCTACCACCGTATCGAATGCCATACTGCGGAAGCCGTACGCATTTTCAGCGAGCACGGGATGAATGACAAGGTTAAATTACTGGAAACCTCCGGTTCATTATACACCTATTATTATACGTTAGGTGATACCATCGATTATTATTATGGGAATCTGTTACCCAGTACCGGTTTTATCAAATTGTTCGATCTGGTAAAATATTACGATGGACTGCTATTACGTATTCCCAACAAAGAAAATCCGGAAATACTCGAAGAAGTAGTAAAGCAGGAAAAAATGCTCGACGTATTTAAAGAGTATCTGAACTGGAGCAACATCATGGGACTGAACAATGCCGGTGACTTTAACATGGCCTGTGAAGAAGGACATGCCACCGACCTGATCAATGTAGCAGAAGCACTGCAAGAAAAGAAAATTGCCCAAATAGCCGATACGATCTTCCATCGTGGAGAAAACGGTGACCGTATAAAATTAGTACTGATAGCCGGACCGTCTTCGTCGGGAAAGACCACTTTCAGCAAGCGTCTCTCTATCCAACTGATGACAAACGGCTTAAAGCCTTATCCGATTTCATTGGACAATTACTTTGTTGACCGCGAAGAAACTCCCCGCGATGAAAATGGAAACTATGACTATGAATCCTTATACGCCCTCGATCTGGATCTGTTCAACCGGCAACTTCAAGCATTACTCCGCGGAGAAGAAGTCGAGTTGCCGCGATTCAACTTCAACATCGGAAAAAAGGAGTACAAAGGGGACAAGCTAAAAATAGACGAACATACCATTTTAATATTGGAAGGTATTCACGCACTCAATCCGGAACTGACTCCGCATATTCCGAGTGAGAATAAATTCAAAATATATGTATCGGCACTGACCACCATTTCACTGGATGACCATAACTGGATTCCTACGACAGACAACCGCCTGCTACGGCGCATCATTCGTGATTTTAATTATCGCGGATATTCGGCGCAGGAAACAATCTCTCGTTGGCCCAGTGTACGTGCCGGCGAAGATAAATGGATATTCCCTTATCAGGAAAATGCCGACGTAATGTTCAATTCCGCCCTACTTTTTGAATTTGCAGTACTGAGGCTTCACGCCGAGCCTATCCTTATGGGAGTACCACGAAATTGTCCGGAATATTGTGAAGCGTACCGGTTATTAAAATTCATAAAATATTTCACTCCCGTACAAGATAAAGAAATTCCACCAACCTCTTTGTTAAGGGAATTTTTAGGAGGAAGCAGCTTTAAATATTAACAAAGCATCATCAGGATTATCTGTAATTACAGATAATCCTGTTTTTTAATTCGTTTTCCTGCCTTAAATAATATATTTATCCTATTTTTGTGTCGGTTATAAACAAACAATATAAAGATGAAAACACCCATAGTCATCATTGCCATAATGCTCTGTTTCAATGTACTCTCTCAAGCGCAAACAACTCCAAACAGAGGACAAGAGTTAAAAGAACAAGCTCAAAACAGTCTGAGTCAGAAAGATTATATCAAAGCACGCTATCTTTTCAAGAAAGCCTATGAAGTATTTGCTGCCCGGGAAGACTATCCACAAGCCATCGAATGCGGCATAAAAGCCAACGGGTTCTATATCCGGGAAAATTTCTACAAAGAAGGGTTCGAACTCTGCCGTAGCATGGATCAACTGGTCTGGGCCGGCGAGCAGAAAACTAAAAAAACGCTGTACGACCTGCGTTTTCTAATCACCAAAGAGCGTCTGCAAATGTATATTGCACTGAAAAATCCTGCACAAGCCAAACTCCAACTCGACAAGTTGGAAGAAACAGCCAAGCTTGCTAAAAACGATTCGATCAATGAAGATCTTCTTTATACAAAGACCAATTACTATTACACTTTCGGACTGAATACACAAGGAGATGCATGTTTTCGGAAGCTCATCCTCCAATACAAAGAAAAGAAAAACTATGAGAAGGTGGACGAATGTTATAAAAATCTGATATCCATAGCCCGTAAAGCAAATAATGCTGCACTGATGGGACGTACCTACGAAAACTATATTGTATGGACAGATTCGGTAAAAGCACTTACCGCCCAAGATGAACTGAATGTATTGAAAAGAAAATATGATGAAAGCCTGCAAACGATACAAGATAAAGATGATACACTATCGACCAAACAGTATGTTATCATAGGACTTTGTACCCTCGCAGCCATTCTCGTCGCCGCATTGGTACTTTTAGCATTCGTATTGCTACGTTTCATGGCTGGCAACCGAAAACTAAAAAAGAACATTCAAATAGCCAATGAACACAACGAATTGAAAACTCAATTTATCCAAAATATATCTTCGCAAATGGAACCGACCTTGAATACCCTGTCGGCCTCGGCAAACGGTTTGTCCGCGATAGCAGCGCAACAGTCCCGGCAGATACAGACTCAAGTAGGAGCATTGAAGAAATTCAGTGACGACATTCAAGAACTCTCTTCTCTTGAGAGTTCTTTAACCGAACCTTATGAAATGAACGAAATCAACGCAAATACTTTCTGTGAAGAAATAATGGAGAAGGCTAAAAACAATATAAAAGCAGACATTACGACTTCAGTAAATGCACCCAAACTACAAGTAAAAGCAAATAAAGAACAATTGGAACGCATCCTTCTCCATCTGTTGCAAAATGCCGCCTACTATACGGAAGAAGGACGTATCAGTCTCGACTTTAAAAAACGCGGTGCACATACCCATCAGTTTATCGTAACGGATACCGGTACAGGCATTCCGGCAGAGCAACAAGAAACAATCTTCAAACCTTTCACGGAAGTAAAAGACCTCACTCTGGGTGACGGATTGGGGTTACCCATTTGCTCACTTATTGCCACAAAGATGAACGGCAGTCTGACATTGGATAATAGTTATACAAAGGGAAGCCGGTTTATACTGGAACTACACGGGTAATAAAGGGAGAATGGAAATGGGAGAAGTGGCTGCGCTATCATGTTGCATAGCACTTCTCCCATCTCCATTCTCCCATCTCCCTTTATTACATCCTCTGCCTTTATACCGCTTCCACCTCTTCCGGTGTCAACGGAATCTTTTTACCTAATCGCCGGGCGCCGGTTTCGGTAATCAAATAATCTTCTTCATTACGTATACCGCCGAAATCCTTATAAGTCTCCACTTTATCATAATTGATAAAATCAGTAAATTTCTTTTCCGCTTTCCACATATCGATCAATTCGGGGATAAAGTAAATACCCGGCTCCACAGTATGCACAAAGCCCGGTTCCAAAGGAACGGCCAAACGTTGTGATTTACGCCCGAACTGCGTACTCTTCGGCTCGCCGTTATAGCCTACCCAGATTTCACCTAAATTTTCCATATCATGCACGTCCAACCCCATCATATGTCCCAATCCATGCGGATAAAACAAGGCATGAGCACCTTCCTGTACCGCATCGGCAGCATTGCCTTTCATCAAGCCAAGCCCTTTCAACCCTTCTACCATCACACGGGCAGACAATTCATATACATCCATATACGGGATGCCCGGACGAAGTGCTTTCACCGACTCCAAATGCATTGCGTTCTGCACCTCGTACACTTCACGCTGACGAACAGTGAATTTCTTATCGGCAGGAATAGTAGATGACATATCACCGGCATATCCCGATTCTACCTCTGCACCGGCATCAATCAAAAACAAATCACCCGATTTCACTTTATTCCCGTGATAATGGTTGTGCAATGTTTGTCCGTTAATTGTAGCAATTGTGGCAAAGGACAGTTCACAATTATTTGCCTCCGCTACCCGATTCATTTCTGCCACCACTTCATATTCATACATCCCCGGACGAAGAACTCGCATAGCAGTAATATGCATATCGGCAGTAACATCACACGCCTTTTCTATTTCGACTATTTCTTCGGCAGATTTATAATTCCGTTGGGCTATTACGGCACGGATAAATGGGATAGAGCCTTCCTGACGCGCAGGCGGTATGCCCAACCAGTCCATCAGCTTCAATTTATGCTCGGCACGATAAGGGGGTAAATAATGAATAGCCTTGCCTTTCTGAACACACTTATGCAGATAATTCATAATTTCCGCAGACGGTAAGGTCTGTGTCACTCCTACCCGCTCACTTTTCTCCTTCAAAGTAGGCTGAACTCCCATCCATACAATGTCATCAATCGTCAGTTCATCACCGAAAATAATCTCTTTATCATCATCAATATCAATAATGGCAGAAAGCCCGGCAAACGGTAAGCCGAAATAATAAAGGAAAGTAGAATCCTGACGGTAACGGAACGTGTTACTCTCATAATTCAACCCATAGTCGTCATTACCAAGAAATAACAATACCCCGGAGCCTAATTTCTTTTTTAGCAGGGCTCGTCGCTGCACATACGTCTCTTTGCCAAACATAATGTTCTATTTTTTAAGTTAATGCAACAAAGATAGAGAATTTAGCGTTATACAAATAAAAATAATCTTCATAATATGTGTAATCTGTGGTGAAAAAGCTACTTTTGTAGCGAGAAATAACCAAATATAGAAAACAAAAATTGTATGGCACAAGGTTCCCGTCAAATACAATCCCAGGCGCAGCAACAGATACAAACGCTTTCTCCGCAGCAGATTCTGGTAGTAAAACTGCTGGAGCTTCCTGCCGTAGAACTGGAAGATCGTGTACATGCCGAGCTACTGGAGAATCCGGCACTTGAAGAAGGAAAAGAAGAATCCTCCTCCGATGAACTGGGCGAAAGCAATGCTGCAGATAGCGAAACAGAAGGCGACAGCAATGACTATGATTCTTTAAGTGACTACTTGAACGAAGACGATATCCCCGATTATAAATTACAGGAAAACAACCGTTCGAAAGGCGAACAAGCGGAAGAAATTCCCTTTTCCGATGCTACCTCTTTTTATGAAATACTGAAAGAGCAATTGCGCGAGCGTAATCTCACGGAACACCAACGTGAACTGACAGAATACCTTATCGGATCACTGGACGACGATGGTTTGCTCCGCAAATCACTTGAAAGCATCAGTGACGAATTGGCGATTTACGCCGGTATCGATGCCACAGAAGAAGAACTGGAAGACGCCCTGCATATTATTCAGAGTTTCGACCCACCCGGATTGGGTGCACGAAATCTTCAGGAATGCCTGCTGATACAACTTCGCCGAAAAATAAAGAAAGGAAAACCCAACGGGTTACTGATGATGGAAATAAGAATTATCCAAGATCATTATGAAGAATTCACCCGTAAACACTGGGATAAAATTATAAAAAAACTCTGCTGTGATGAAGAGTATTTCAATGCTGCCATTGCGGAAATTACGAAACTAAATCCGCGCCCCGGTGCCTCTTTAGGAGAAGCCATCGGACGTAACTTGCAACAAATCGTTCCCGACTTCATCGTAGACACTTATGACGACGGCAGTATCAATGTCAGCCTCAACAACCGGAATGTACCGGAACTTCGCATGAGCCGTGATTTCACGGAGATGGTGGAAGAACATACGAAAAACAGAGCCAATCAATCCAAAGAGGCCAAAGAAGCCATGATGTTTCTAAAGCAAAAAATGGATGCAGCCCAAGGATTTATCGACGCCGTCAAGCAACGGCAGAATACATTGATGACCACCATGCAGGCTATCATCGACCTGCAACGGCCGTTCTTCCTTGAAGGAGACGAATCATTGCTTCGCCCCATGATTCTGAAAGACGTTGCTGAGCGTACAGGGTTGGATATCTCGACCATTTCACGTGTCAGCAACAGTAAATACGTACAAACTAATTTCGGAATTTACCCGTTAAAATTTTTCTTCAGTGACGGATATACCACTGAAGATGGTGAAGAGATGTCTGTCCGTGAAATACGTAAAATATTAAAAGAATGTATCGACAACGAAGATAAAAAGAAACCGTTGACAGACGACGAGCTGGCAGATATCCTGAAAGAAAAAGGATATCCAATCGCAAGACGTACCGTAGCCAAATACCGGCAACAATTGAATATACCGGTAGCAAGGCTGAGGAAATAATGAAGAATTAATAATTAAAATCAAAGGCCCGTCGTATGGGAGAAGTGAATGTAGAACAACATATTATTGCAGATAAAACGCTTATCAGAACAGCACAGGTTACATCATGGATACTGACCCCGTTCTCTATCCCCTTTTTAGCCTTTTTGGTTCTTTTCCTGTTTTCTTACCTGCGTATTATGCCTTTACAATACAAGCTAATTGTATTGGGAATCGTATATTGTTTCACCATACTGATGCCTACCATCACCATTTTCCTGTTTCGTAAGATTAACGGATTTGCCTTACAGGAACTAAGCGAACGTAAAAAACGCTACATACCTTTTACACTCACCATCATCTCATATGTTTTCTGCCTGCTGATGATGCATAAGTTGAATATCCCCTGGTATATGACCGGCATTATACTGGCTGCACTGGTCGTACAGATCATTTGCATCATCGTCAATCTGAGATGGAAGTTGAGTGAACATATGGCCGGTATAGGTGGAATTATCGGTGGATTAATCTCATTCAGCGAACTCTTCGGATATAACCCGGTATGGTGGCTATGTTTGTTTATTCTGGTTGCCGGAGTATTGGGATCGGCACGAATCATACTACGGCATCATTCATTAGGTGAAGTATTATCCGGCTTTGCCGTCGGACTGATATGTGCATTACTTGTACTGCATCCGCTAAGTAATGTATTGTTTCGAATCTTTTTATTTTAAATATAAATTCTTAAAAACTAATTATTATGAACTTCCCACAAAATTTAAAGTACACCAACGAACACGAATGGATTCGTGTAGAAGGTGACATCGCTTATGTAGGTATCACTGATTACGCACAAGAACAATTAGGTGATATCGTATTCGTTGACATCCCGACGGTAGGCGAAACACTGGAAGCAAATGAAACTTTCGGTACGATTGAAGTGGTAAAAACCATCTCCGACCTTTTCTTGCCGGTAGCCGGTGAAGTGCTCGAACAGAACGAGAGTCTTGAAGAAAACCCGGAATTGGTAAATAAAGACCCTTACGGCGAAGGTTGGCTCATCAAAATGAAACCTGCCGATATAAAAGACATCGACGACTTGCTGGATGCGGAAGCATATAAAGCGGTAGTTAATGGATAAGACCTGGTAAATAGTAATATAAATAGTGATAAATGATTAGTGATAAGTGATTAATGACTACACAGCTATACTTTTACTAATCAGAATGCCAAATTTAGAATCATTAAATTTTTAAATAAAATCATGACTCCAATTGTAAGTATCATCATGGGTAGCACATCCGACCTTCCTGTTATGGAGAAGGCGGCACAACTGCTCAATGATTTGCATGTGCCGTTCGAAATGAACGCCCTCTCTGCCCATCGCACTCCTGAGGCAGTAGAAGAATTTGCCAAGAATGCCTGTTCACGCGGTATAAAAGTAATCATTGCCGCTGCTGGCATGGCGGCTGCACTTCCGGGGGTAATCGCTGCCAATACGACTCTTCCGGTTATCGGTGTACCTATTAAAGGTTCCGTACTCGATGGTGTAGATGCGCTCTATTCTATCATCCAGATGCCTCCCGGAATACCGGTAGCAACCGTAGCAATCAACGGGGCAATGAATGCAGCTATCTTGGCTGTACAGATGTTAGCTTTGGGCGATACAGAACTTGCAAACACTTTTGCGACTTACAAAGAAGGCTTGAAAAAGAAAATTGTAAAAGCCAATGAGGAACTGAAAGAAGTTAAGTTTGAATATAAAACCAATTAAATTTACGATTGAACGATTTGCAATTTACTGTTTAGCTGCATGACAGCCGCATGTTTGTCGCAGCCGCAAGATGTAAATCGCAACGGTTCAAAGGGTAAATAATAAATAGCAAACAGTAAATGGAAAGGGATTTATTCAATTACTCCCGCAGAGAGACATCAGAAGTAAATATCGGGGCCGTCCCATTGGGCGGCCCCCATCCTATCCGCATTCAGTCGATGACAAACACATCGACACAAGATACGGAAGCATGCGTAGAGCAAGCCAAACGTATCGTAGATGCAGGTGGAGAATATGTCCGTCTCACAACGCAGGGTATCAAAGAGGCGGAAAATCTGATGAATATCAATATCGGCTTGCGCAGTCAGGGATACATGGTACCATTGGTAGCCGACGTACACTTCAACCCCAAAGTAGCCGATGTGGCGGCACAATATGCCGAAAAGGTACGCATCAATCCGGGAAACTACGTTGACCCGGGACGTACTTTCAAACAACTGGAATATACGGATGAAGAGTATGCCCAGGAATTGCAGAAAATCCGTGACCGCTTTGTTCCTTTTCTAAATATCTGCAAAGAGAATCGTACGGCTATCCGTATCGGAGTAAATCATGGTTCGTTGTCCGACCGTATCATGTCCCGTTATGGTGATACCCCCGAAGGTATGGTAGAGTCGTGTATGGAGTTTCTACGAATCTGTGTAGAAGAACAATTTCACGACGTAGTAATTTCCATCAAAGCATCCAACACTGTGGTAATGGTTAAAACGGTCCGCCTGCTGGTAACTGTTATGGAAAAAGAGGGAATGGCATTCCCATTGCATTTAGGCGTTACCGAAGCCGGAGATGGAGAAGACGGACGTATCAAATCGGCCTTGGGCATCGGTGCCCTGTTGGCAGATGGATTAGGAGATACGATTCGCGTGTCGCTCAGTGAAGAACCGGAAGCAGAAATTCCGGTTGCACGTAAATTAGTCGATTATATCACTGCCCGTCACGAACACCCCTATATTCCCGGTATAGAAGCAACCGGATTCAATTACGTGTCTCCTTCCCGGAGAAAGACAAATGCCATCCGTAATATAGGCGGTGATCACCTCCCTGTTGTTCTGGCTGACCGCATGGATGGTAACACAGAAGTAAATCCGCAATTTACTCCCGATTATATCTATGCAGGAAGAGAACTTCCGGCCGAACGTGAAGCCAATGTCGAGTACATTTTGGATGCAAATGTATGGGAGGGCGAGACAGGGACATGGCCGGCATTCAATCATGCCCAGCTTCCATTGATAGGCATGTGTCAGTCAGAACTGAAATTTCTGTTTATGCCTTATATGGCACAGACCGATGAAGTGATCGCCTGTCTCAAAATACATCCGGAAGTCGTCATTATTTCTCAAAGTAATCATCCCAACCGAGTAGGTGAACACCGCGCACTGGTACACCAGTTAATGTCCGAAGGACTGAAAAATCCAGTAATCTTCTTCCAGCACTATCAGGAAGAAGTTGCTGAAGACCTGCAAATAAAGGCCGCCGCTGATATGGGGGCATTAATATTCGACGGTTTATGCGACGGTATTTTCCTTTTCAACCAAGGTTCACTAAGCCATGCCGTAATAGATGCTACTGCCTTTGGAATCTTGCAGGCAGGACGTATCCGTACCTCCAAGACAGAATACATTTCTTGTCCGGGCTGCGGACGTACCTTATTCAATTTGCAGCATACCATTGCCCGTATTAAAGAAGCCACCTCACACTTGAAAGGTTTAAAAATAGGAATTATGGGTTGCATCGTTAATGGTCCTGGAGAAATGGCAGATGCCGATTACGGATATGTCGGAGCCGGACGGGGAAAAGTCAGTCTATACAAGCGCAAGGAGTGTATAGAGAAAAATATTCCGGAAGAAGAAGCCGTGGAAAAATTGATCGAACTAATCAAAAGGAACAACGATTATACGGAGAAATAATCACCAGATACATAAAACAAGGACGCGTCCCCAAGAACTCTCTCAGGAACGCGTCCTTGTTTTTATTCTTATTTCTTCTTTTGGCTAAACAGCCAATCCATAAATCCCGGATAATTAAATGCCGGAGTCCAACTATCATGACCACATCCCGGAAATTCAATGTATTCCACATCAGCACCGGCCGCCTTTAATGCTCTATAAGCCATACGGGAACCTTCTACCGTTACTACATTGTCCGCATCTCCATGAAATATACGAAATCTCACTCCTTTAGCGTTTGCCAACCGGATTGGATGGACCGTACCGCAAATAGGAATAGCTGCCGCAAACACCTCCGGAAAGCGGATAGCCATGTCATATGTCCCCATTCCTCCCATTGAAAGCCCTATAATATAAATACGGTTCTTATCGATTTGTGGCAAAGCCAAATAACTATCCAATAACTCCTTCAATGATTTGAATATCGGAGATATGTCCTGTACCACAGGCATCTCTGCCGGGAAAAACGAGGCCGGACGGGATGTATATGCCCAATAAGCATCTGCCGGACACTGCGGGATTAAAACAAAAGCCGGATATTTTTCACGGTTCACCGGATTAAGAAACATCTGTGCACCATGTGTAAGCTGCTTTTCATTGTCACTTCCCCGTTCTCCGGCACCATGCAGAAAAAGAACAAGCGGATATTTACTACCGGCTTGTTCATTTTCCGGTCGTAACAGACGGTATGACAATGAATCACCGAAAGAAGAAACAAATTCTTTCTTTTGATAATTCTCTTGTGCCCAGCTTGAAACAGTTAACAGACACAGCAAGTAAAAACTAAAAATCTTTCGCATATATTCTTCTATCTAATTGAAAATTAAACGTAAAGATACACTATATTCATCAAATAACCATATTACAGATATTACTCCATAAAAAAAAGAGCACATATTCTGTACTCTTTTATAAATTCCACTATATTTCAATATACCGGTTGGGAAAATAGCGCAAGCAACCGGTACATTGACATATTATTCTCATTCTTTTTTTGCAGTAACGGCAGTTACACTCAATATCTGTTGATAACGTTCCGGATTCGTCAAAACCTTAACAGCCTCATCCAAGTCTTTATCGTCCTTCAACTGCTGAATGATTGCACCTTCTTGGTAATAATAGCGCTTAATTATTTCTTCGGCGATCATCTTCTTTATATCTTTAGAAAAATAATCAAGATCGCGATCCAGATTGTGCTTAAGCTTATTCTCCAATGCCTTGAATTCATCAGAAGCATCTTTCATATAGCCCTCAAATTCGGCTGCTTCTTTCAGAGTATTTAAAATCTTCTCACTTTGTTGGTCATACTTGAAATCCGCCCCTTTCACCTTATTCTTAAATTCTTCGTAATCAGCATCCGTCAACTCAAATTCTTTTGCCGAAGCAATGGCCGGATGTTTGAGACAATAGTCCGTTGCATAATCAAAAATCAAATTATCACGTACCAGATAGAACAAAATATTGGGTAACCGTTCCTGCTTCACTTCAATATCGGGACTTACTCCGCCCCCATCCCGCACTTCACGTCCGGCAGCTGTATGAAAGACTGTTGTCAAACTATCGGGAATACGTGCCACACTGCCATCTTCATTACGATGTGCATAATCTATAGCCTGCACACACCTACCACTGGGAATATAATATTTGGAAGTAGTGATCTTCAAATTACCGCCATAGGGCAAAGAACGGGGCACCTGTACCAGACCTTTTCCATAAGTACGATTACCCACAATGACAGCACGATCAAGATCCTGCAATGATCCGGAAAGAATTTCCGAAGAAGAAGCCGTACCGCTATTTACCAACACTGCAATCGGAATATCGGTATCCAACGGCTCGCGTAGAGTTTTATAGGTATTACTTGCCTGCTTGATTTTACCCTTTGTTGTCACAATCGTTTTACCACGCGGCACAAACATATTCACAATCTCCACCGCCTGATCCAGCAAACCACCGCCATTATTACGCAAATCGATCACCAATGAAGTAATTCCTTGTTTCTTCAAATCAAGAAAAGCTTTCTTGAAATCTTTTGAAGGGTTTCCGGAAAAACTACTAAGGTTAATATAGCCGACCTGGCCGTCCATGACTCCATAATAAGGAATAGTCGGCATCTGAATAGAGCGACGTACAATATTAAATTCGAGTGGTTCTTTTACACCGGGACGTTGTACTTTCAGTTTAAAACTGGTACCTACCTGTCCACGAAGCAGCGTGCTCACATCCGAATTCCCTTTCAAATCCTTTCCATCGATCTCTAACAATAAATCTCCGGCTTTGAGTCCACTCTCTGCTGCCGGCATTCCTTCATAAGGTTCGGCAATTACCGTATATTTGCTTTTGGGATTATATCTGATTAAAGATCCGATACCACCATAGGACCCCTTCACCATCATTTCCAATTCATCCTGATCATTTTCAGGATAATATACGGTATAAGGATCAAGAGAATACAGCATATTATCGATTCCCTCACGGATCGTCTTGTTAGGATCAATCGTATCTACATAAAACATATCCAGCTCTTTTACAATAGAATTGAATATGTCCAGATTCTTAGCGATCTGAAAATTACGGTCGTCACCGCTTTTAAAACTAAAGAACGCAACAGTAATCAATACAATTGCTACAATGATACCATTTCGCCTATTCAGAAACTTTTTCATACACTTTTAGTTAAAATGAAACGTAAAAGTAACTCATTACCTGCTTATTCAGACAGAACTTCGTTAATATTTAACTTTATTTCATCCCAACGTCCCTTTGAGATAGTGGTTCCAATAACTTGTATAACATTTCCCGAAAGAATAGAACCTATTTTTGCGCATTTCTCCAATGAATAACCGCAGGTCAAACCATATAAAAACCCTGCAGCGAAATAGTCACCGGCTCCGGTCGTATCTATCACTTTCGCCACAGGAATAGCAGATACCCTTACCTCCTCCGTACCTTTACGGATCAAAGACCCTCTGCAACCTATCTTTACAATGGCAATACTACACTGTTTGCCTATCGTTTCCAAAGCCTGTTCAGGTTCTTCTCCAGTGAACGCTTTTGCTTCTTCTTCATTAGCAAACACAATATCCACATATTTACTTATTAATAAGGAAAAGAATTCTTTATCATTTTCAACGATATTATAACTTGCCATATCAAGACATATCTGCAGACCGGCTTCTTTCGCTAATTTAATAGCCCGGAGAATCATATCGTGATCTTGCACCAGATATCCTTCAATATATAGGTAAGCATATCCCTTAAACATATCCAAAGATAAGTCTTCGGCTCTCAAAGTGGAGGCTGCTCCCAAATAAGTACCAAAAGTACGCTCACCACCAGGAGAAATAAAAGTGGAAGCTACCCCCGAAGGCAAATCAGAGAGGAGAATTTTATCTTCAATATTGTTTTTTTGCAGATTTTCGCGGAAAAATTTCCCATAATCATCATTTCCCACTTTTCCAATAAAACCGGTTGCTGCTCCGAGACAAGAGAGTCCGAGAATGGTATTTCCTGCTGATCCGCCGGTTGCAAGATGGGTTTTCATGTTAGCAAATTTCTCGTTAATCTGCTGTAACTTAATGTCATCGATGAGTTGCATGCTCCCCTTCGGTAAACCCATTTCATCAAGCAGAGTATCATCTTTCAAGGTTGCAAGTACGTCTACAAGGGCATTGCCCAAACCAATTATTTTGTCCATTTCAATATTTTTTTTGCAAAGATATTGCATATTTCAAAATATCCTATTACTTTTGCATCGCAATTGAGAAAAACATTCTTCCTTAGCTCAGTCGGTTAGAGCATCTGACTGTTAATCAGAGGGTCCTTGGTTCAAGTCCAAGAGGAAGAGCAAAGTTCGAAAATCTCAGTTGCAAGACATTCTTCCTTAGCTCAGTCGGTTAGAGCATCTGACTGTTAATCAGAGGGTCCTTGGTTCAAGTCCAAGAGGAAGAGCAAGAAGGTTCGCCATAATGGCGAGCCTTTTTTTATAAACGATTTTTGATACACCCACACATAAGTTCTAAGTCTTATTCATCGGCAATACAGGGTGAAGGGCCGTTCTCACTCTCTAATATCCATACAAAGACTATCCCATCGTAACAAGTGCGAAAACGACACACAAAAACACTTTTCTTTAAAATATCTTCGGTGCTGATTCGTCTTCAACAGTAGAAGGTATACCATCAAATAAAAATCAGTTGAATAAAAACAAGTTAGAAATATGTTTGGAATAAGAAGTAGAAAAATCATATCTTTACTCATTATAGATGCCAAGTGCACCGGTTGTGGAACATGCATAGACAAATGTCGCAGAAATGTAATATCTCTTGCAGAAGAAGGCGGATATAAATGGGCTTGGGCGGTACGTCCGGATGAATGTACCGGTTGTGGCAGATGTCAAAGATATTGTCCGGAAGACGCTATCCGCTTAATGACAAAGAAAATAGTAGATTAATCAAAAAAGAAATATGAAAATGAAAAGAAGAAATGCCGTACACATCTTTCGGGGAATCACCATTGTAATATTGTCGATAGCTGTTGCTGCTGTCATTGTTATGTTGTTATGGAATGCGTTAATTCCATCTATCATCGGCTGGAGTACCATCAATTACTGGCAAGCTGCCGGATTGCTGATCCTATGCCGCATTTTATTCAAGGGATTCGGTTTCCCTCATCCCGCAAACACTTTCCGTTTCAACAAAGAGCATATTGAAATGCACGACAGAATGAAACATATGACCTGGGACGAAAAACGCGCTTATATACGTAGCCGTATGGCTAAATTCCACGAGCAAGAAGCACATGAATGAGAAAAAGTCTCAGAAAATCGGAGATAATCAGAATCAATATGTATCAGAGCTCTTCCGGAAATACCAAGCCCAACTGAAAGGTTTCATTGCCAAGCGGGTTCCCTCCAAAGAGGATTGCGAAGATATTTTGCAGAATGTTTTCTATCAGCTTGCTAAAATAAACATTGAAACCAATCCTATTGAGCAGGTATCAGCATGGCTCTATTCCGTAACGCGCAACCAGATCATAGATTGGAGCCGCAAAAAGCGTGAAGAAGCATTACCCGAAGTTCACAATAACGAAGAGGATCAATCATTTATCAGTGAGCTCACCGGTCTGCTTTTAGACGAGGATGCTTCACCGGAAATGGATTTCATCCGTTCACTGGTTTGGGAAGAACTGGAAAATGCCATGAATGAACTTCCGGAAGAACAGAGCACCATATTTAAACTGACAGAACTGGAAGGATTTTCTTTTAAAGAAATATCCGAATCCACAGGTATCACAGTCAACACGTTGATATCAAGAAAACGCTATGCCGTGCTTCATTTGCGGAAACGTTTAGCACGATTATACGACGAACTTCTGAATGACAATTGATTTTTTGATGTAAACCAAGCCTTTTCTCAAGACTAATATCTATTTTTGCAGCATATCAATCACATAACATTATGGAAAAGAAAACAATCGTAGCCCGTGCCGAGGTACTCCCGGGCAAAGAACAGGAATTTATCAGTAAGGCTGAGCCGCTGATTCAGGGAACAAGAGCAGAAGAGGGCAACATCAGTTACAACCTTTATCAAAATCCTTCCAATCCTACAGCATTTATTTTTTATGAGGAGTACAAAGACCAAAATGCCATAAGTGTACATGCCGCATCTGCACATTTTCAGGCATTCGGAAAGGCAATCGAAGGGTTATTGGCTTCAGAGTTAGTAATCGAGTCATTCTAAAAGGTAAGCTCCAAAAGAGGCATTACTCCGCTACTGCCAATGTCAGAATGCTGATACGGATATCTTCCACTTTGTCAAAAGCAGAAGCACAAGCTACGATAGTCGCTCCGGTAGTAAGCACATCATCAATGATAAGTATGTGCTTACCCGAAAAATATTCAGGAATAGTAACCCGAAAAATACCGTCCACATTTTCCCAACGCTCAAAAGCAGATTTGTGAGTTTGTGTCTCGGTATTCTTCTCACGTACCATACCGGAAGTGAACACGGGTATCAACGTTATTACCGAAACTCCACGGGCAATCCATTCACTCTGGTTATAGCCACGAAGCTTTTCCTTTTTCTTGTGAAGAGGGACGGGAACAAGCATATCGATTCCTTCAAAAAAGCCGGAAGACAATAATTCCACCGCCAGATGCCGCCCCATAATTTCCCCGATTTCCTTCTGCCCGCCATATTTCAGTGAATGAAGTATGCGCCGCGTGTCTCCTCCCCGCCGGTAAAAGAAATAAGAAGTAGCCCGTTCCAAAGGAATTTTCCCCCAAAAAAGCTTCTCCACCGGATTATCCTTCATTTGATGATAATTCGTACGAGGCAGGTCCATGTTACAACGGGCACACAAGCACTCTTCTCCCTTTGCCAGCACCCCACCACATACAAGGCAGCACCGCGGAAAAAAGATCGAAAGAAAAGCATCCAACCAGTCTTTTATCAATATACTCTTCCTCCGCACAGTACTTATCACTACCTCGCTTATCACTAAAAACGAACCTCTTTCACCAAATCCTGCAAATAAGCATGCAGATGACCATTGGTAGCGATAATATGATGTCCTTCCATAAAATCTCTACTTCCATAGAAATCCGTAACTTCCCCACCGGCTTCGAGCACAATCAGTGCAGCGGCAGAATAATCCCATTTCCCGATGAAAGCCTCCAGCCAACCGTCAAAGCGTCCGGCAGCTACATAACAAATAGCGGCAGCAGCAGAGCCGTTCATACGGATAGCACCGGCTTTGCCATATAAATCATCAAGCAAATGCATGGCAATCTGCTTATAAGCCGCATCATTATAGGGCAGTTCTACAATCAGGAAAGCGTTTGTCACATCATCGATATCGGAGATATGTAACGGTTCACCATTCAACCACGCCTTTCCACCTTTCCATGCATAAAAACATTCATCGCGGCAAACTTCATAGACAACACCAAGCAATAACTCATCCCGACTGCGCAAAGCGATACTGACACAATAAGGCGCATTATCATGAATATAATTGGTAGTACCATCCAAAGGATCGATCACCCAGCAATAAGGCTCGTCATTATATGTAGCAGAACCTTCCTCTGCAATAAATCCCGCTTCCGGAAGCAAAGCCGAAAGTTCGGTAACCAATCTGCGTTCCGATTCCTTATCGACATAAGAGACGTAATCATGCGTACATTTCTCAATCACTGATTCACGACGAAAATTCTTTCGCTCTTCTTTCAAAAAATGCCCGGCAGCAGTAGCGATACGGCATACATCCGCTGTCAATTGCTCTAAATCCAACATATCTTCTTTTATTTATTTCTCCGATTCTCCCGGCGAAGATAATTCATTTGAGAGAATATACCTTAGACATTCCGGCATAAATTCCCGTACCGGTAAAATCACATACCACTCTTTGGGTTTTCTTCACTTTAGCAGGTATACGAATATCTACATTAATTACAGATTGTGTTTGAGCAGGATCTGCAATATGAAACTGCGTGATAGTCCGATCTGTCTCTTTAAAAAGCAAAGCACACCCTCTATCTACCGTTACACTTATCTGCTTATGCTTAAAGGTCGCTTCCCGGTAGAATACCATCTGCCAGATACCCAATTTCTTATGCCTGACTACCTGTACTGAATCAGTATTGGTCAATATCTCCAGATCATCAGTCCGATAAGCCTCCATTTCTTCCACTGTATTTTTATTAGGAATAATTATATAAGCATAAGCCGCATTCTTAGGAGACCGTCCATGCTCAAACCCCAATGTAAACACCTCTTTTTCCTGTTCGCCCTTAGGAGCCGCAGTATTGATATCATACCAGTCTCCCGTCTGTATACGATTGGTAAGAGACAGACGACCGCCTGACGGAAACATATATCCCATCCCATTGTGCAAAACCCAGTTCAGATTATTTTCATAAGAGAAATCTCCCATTCCCAATGTAGTGATCCGGTCATTTACAGATGCGGTAACCGGTTTTTCTTTAAGAAGGCATTGATTGACAGTAGTATATAAATCCGTTGTTGCCGTAGAGGTAATACCGGCCCCGAGACATACAATCTCATCATCAAAAAAGAACCACGCCTTTTTAGCAGCCGTATTTATTCCGGCATACCTATCATCGTAAGCGTAAGCGGTTACTCCATAAATACTATCCGAAACCCCACCGGCAAATGTGGCAGTTCCCGGTGTTTGCCAGTCACTGGCAGCTTTCGGCACAACAGGCATTTGTGGAGCCGTCACCCCTGGAATCTTTGTCCAGTTCCACACAGGGAAAATCCCGAAATATTCATCCCCGTCAATAACCATATTCGTACAACCGTCCGAAAGAAAATAAGTTTTCAGATTCTCACCATTACCATACTCACATCGGGCCGTACGGGCAGAAACCATACGGACATCAAACGTATAACCCGGGCGTACATGCAAAGTATAATCTCCCCGGAAGTAATGTGTATGCAAAGGAGTTATCCCATAATCGGCCGGTCTTTGTCCCTCCAGACGTTCCACAATAGCCCGATATTCATCGGCATGCTCCGGAGCCAATACAATCATTCGTTTGGCAAACAGAGACATAGCGCTTTTATCGGTAATACCGGGACGGCTCATTCCACGTCCCAATACATCAAACAACATATACTTACCACGAATGGTCTGATAATAAGTCTCCCGCATGAACTTATCCAGAATAGCCATTTTCTCAGAAGGCAAAGCGTACTGAGTACCCTGTGTATACATTGCCACCTGCGTCACTCCTTTTAATATCTCGTCACCATATCCACCGATATACAATTGCACACCGTGCTGAAAATAGCTATTATCATACTGAAACCCCTCAGCCGTGGTATACTTAACCGTACTATACGAATAATCGATAGCCGTTTTCAGCAAATCTTCATCAGCTGTCAGGCAAGCCCGGTAAATCCAATGCAAGGCAATATCGGTCATGTTGGCTCCGGTCCATTTGCCGGGATCACCGCCCTCCACCTTCATCCGTTGCAGCGTCCTGTTTTCCAAATCAGATGGTATTTGCTTTTTCCCTGCCCGCATCTGAATCAGAAGTACACCTGTTTTTTGCGGTTCGGCAATCTGGTTGTACCACCAATTACTGCAATTCGGATTACGCCGATACCAATATTCAAGAGCTGCAACAATCTTATCATAAAGCGCCTCATCCTGAAAATATTTATTTTCCTCATTCGTATAAGCAAAAACAAAATCAGAAATACGATCGATATGAATCAACGGCTCCCAGTTTGTACGATCCGTTCGACTATAATCGATATCGGTAAACGAGCCATCAGCCGGATTGTATTTGGACAAAGCAGATTCTATCGAAGGATTATGGACAAAATCCATCCGTATTTTGTCCATAAGTATTTCAAATTCATCGACTTCCGGAGAAGCTGCCATTCCGGACACAAAAGGCACCACCAACAACACAACCAACCACATGCAATGAAATACGGTTCTCATACTGTACGTTTTTTAAGAGTTATCATAACAGTGAGTAAAGTTGGCGATTTTTCATGAAATACCGATTATCCTTCTTAAAAAAATCTCCTAAGAAAAACCTATTTGTCAAATAACTCCGCGTACCCTATCCTCAAACGCTGATAAAGCAGCTTTTGCACCTTCTCCCATGGCAATTATAATTTGCTTATAAGGGACAGTTGAAACATCACCGGCAGCATAAATACCGGGTACATTGGTGCGACCATGTGTATCAATCACAATTTCACCGGAACGATTCATCTCCACAACATCACGGAAAGATGCGCTATTGGCAGCCAGGCCGATTTGTACAAAGACTCCATCCAACTCTACCAGACGCTCTTCCTCCGTCTTACGGTCTTTTATACGAAGAGCCGTCAACTTATCACCGTCTCCAATAACTTCAACCGTTTGAGAACTTACAAAAATCTCGACATTGGAAAGACTTTTTGCTTTTTCCTGCAAAACGCTATCAGCTTTCAACTCATCCATAAATTCAAAAACCGTCACTTTCGAACAGATTCCGGCAAGATCGATAGCTGCTTCTATACCGGAATTTCCACCACCCACTACCGCAACATGTTTTCCTTTATAGAACGGGCCGTCACAATGGGGACAGAAAGCAACCCCTTTGCCGATATAGTCAGCTTCTCCCGGAACATTCAGTTTACGCCAACTCGCCCCCGTAGCAATGATGAAAGCAGGAGCGGAAAACTTTTCGCCGACAGAGGTAGTTACCACCTTTTCTTTCCCGATGACTTCGACTGATACTATTTTCCGATGTTCCAATAAATCAACCGGATACTGCAAGAGATGGCTTTTGAGGTTATCAGCCAGTTCATTCCCTGTAGTATGTACTACAGAAATCAAATTTTCAATACCGACTGTCTCCTTCACCTGACCACCGACACGTTCAGCAACAATGGCAACACGCAAACCTTTACGGGCCGAATAAATGGCGGCAGAAACTCCGGCAGGGCCTCCACCGGCAACAATAACGTCATAATTCTTCACCGTTGCCTCTATCCGGCTTTCCTCCACACCATATCGGGCTTCCAATTCAGACAGAAGTTCACCGAAATCGCCACGTCCTACATGTAATAGCTTGCCGTCGGCAAAAACAGAAGGTACACCTTGAATTTTCAAAGCTTCCACTTCATCTTGATAAAGAGCGCCATCCACCATCTCATGGGTAATGGCCTCATTCAACGTAGTCATGGCATTAAGTACCTGTACAACATCGGGACAGTTGGTACAAGTCAATGAGACATAAGTAGTCAACCGTATCGGCCCTTTCAAAGCCTTCACCCGGTTACAAACCTGTTCATCAGGAAAGTTTTTACCTTTCCCATCCAGATTAAGAATTGCCAACAGTAAAGAGGTGAACTCATGTCCGTTAGGTACTCCCCGGAAAGTAATACCGGTTTTATGGTCGTTTTTCAACAAAGTGAATTCCAATCTCTTTCCCTCATTCACCCGGCAAGAGATATGAGAAGAGCAATCAGCTACATCAGTCAGCAGCTCAACCAGCTCATTGCGATGTTCATGTTGAGGGGATACATAGATATCAAAGGTAAAATTACCTTCCAAATTGGCAAATATGCCTTTCAGTTGTTCTTTTAGTGCGGATTCAAGCATAGTGGTGAAAATTAGAAGTTAAATCTTCCCTACCAGATCAATACTCGGTTTCAAGGTAGCTTCCCCTTTCTTCCATTTGGCAGGGCAAACTTCTCCATCGTGGGTAGCCACAAACTGAGCAGCCTCTACTTTACGAAGTAATTCGTTTGCATCACGACCGATATTATTATCATGCATCTCTGCCACTTTAATCTGACCTTCCGGATTAATCAGGAAAGTACCACGATAAGCCATACCTTCCGATTCAATGTACACACCAAAAGCACGTGCCAAAGCGCCTGTAGGGTCTGCCAACATCGGATACTTAATTTTACGGATACTATCGGAAGCATCATGCCATGCCTTATGTACAAAGTGCGAATCGCAACTTACGGAATACACTTCGACACCCATTGCCTGAAGCTGATCATATTTCTCGGCCACGTCCACCAACTCTGTCGGACAAACAAAAGTAAAGTCGGCAGGATAGAAAAAGAAAATAGCCCATTTACCTTTAACATCATTGTTGGTCACTGTTTTAAAACTACCATTATGAAAAGCCTGAACACTGAATTCAGGAAGTTGAGAATTAAGAATTGGTTCCATACTAAACTTATTATTTATTGATTAAACTTGTTTTTGATTTCGATGCAAAGATAAGGCGATGGCTACCGGAAGAACAAAAAAAGTCCAATCGAATAATTCTATGCCTTGATAGATAAAATCCATCATACAGGCGTATATCAACTTTCCTTAAATGTTATAGCCTATTCTTTTGTTTTCTCCATTTTATAAAATACTTTTGCAACAAGTATTTGTTGAATACACATCAAAAAAGCAGCAATGAATCAATCTTTATCAGACATGGAACATCCTCTATCCCAATTCAGATATTGCCCGAAATGCGGTTCGGAGCATTTTAAGGTACATAATGAGAAATCCAAACAATGCGCCGATTGCGGGTTTATATACTACTTCAATCCCTCGTCCGCCACTGTTGCATTGATTTTGAATGAGAAAAACGAATTGCTTGTATGCCGCCGGGCAAAAGCCCCCGCAAAAGGCACGCTTGACCTCCCCGGTGGATTTATTGATATGACTGAAACCGGAGAAGAAGGAGTGGCCCGTGAAGTACTGGAAGAGACAGGACTCAAAGTAGAAAAAACGACCTATCTGTTTACGCTACCGAACATTTACGTTTATTCGGGATTCCCGGTTCATACATTGGACATGTTCTTCCTCTGCAGAGTAAAAGATACCAGCCACATCGCCGCTATGGACGATGCAGCTGATGCATTTTTCGTTCCTCTTATGGAAATACACCCGGAAGATTTCGGATTGGATTCTATCCGGAAAGGACTGGACATGTTTATTCACAGTAACTCTCCGAGTTATTCATGAATCCCGGCCAGCAAATCGTCGAGCATTTTCTTTAATTGAGGCTTTCCGATTGTCCCCAACTTCATCCAAGGGGTACCCTCTACCGGTACAAACAGGAGATTCGGAATGGTACGGATGGAAAAGGCTGATTCCAACAAAGGTTCTTGATCAACGTCCACTTTATAAAAGTCGATTTTACCATCGTACTCTACTGCCAGTTCATCAAGAACAGGGGATAATCTTTTACAATAAATACACCACGGAGCATGAAAATCAACGATGCAAGGCCTGTTGCCTTTAAATACCCAACCATTGGGATATTGTTGAAAATCCGATACTCTCTCGGCAAAACTCTCATGTGTCAAATCAACTACTTTCATATCTTCTTATTTTCCATTTATCATTATCAATCTTCACAATGCAAAATTACCGGTTTCGGAAGTCGAAAAAGCCTCTCTCCAACCCTCTCCATAGGAGAGGGAGCCAAGTAAGTTCTGTAACTAATTAACAAACAAGAGTATCTATACCCCCTCTCCCACGGAGAGAGTTGGGGAGAGACTTCTATTGCAACAGTTTAGTATTCCGGCCCTTGCCTACATGATCGGTTTTACAATTTCAATTTTAAGCCCAAGCGCATCAATAATACGAAAAAACAAACCAACCCCCGGTTCTATAACTCCCTTTTCTATTCTTGATATATAAGTTTTATTAGTTCCTACTTTTTCAGCCAATTCGGATTGTGTCATTTTTTCTTGTTTCCGCGCGTTACTGATTATCTGCCCCACACAGTAAGAGTATGCTTCTTTGCGAAACTCCTCTCTTTCAGGTGAGCCAACCTTACCGTACAATTTATCTAATACGGCATCCATGCTTCCAATCTTAGGGTTTGCTTGCATAATATTCATTTTTAAGTTTTAATGCTTTTTCTATCTCACTATCCGGCGTTTTCTGCGTCTTTTTCTGAAATCCATTGAATAGCATTACTATATTCCCATCATCAAAGATGAAGAAAGCCCGATAAATATTTCCATTATGGCTTGCTCTCAACTCGTAAACACCATCACGAATTAGCTTAACGAAATTCTTGTTAAGCCGTTCTTGTGTTTTAAGCATATCGAGCACATAAGAGATTTTTTTCTTTGCGCCATTTTCTAATGACATAAAGAAGTCTATGAAATAATTCTCATAGTATAATATTTCTCTTTCTTTTCTCATGGTGCAAATATAGATAAAGTTTACATATATAACAACTTCATTCGGCTTTTTCTTCGATTTCAGCCACAACTTACTTTGATTCTTTATTATTGTACCGGCTTTACAGAAGTTTCCCTTCTCCAAATAAAGAAAAATGAGAAATTTATCCTTCATCTTAAACTTCTTCCCACAGTTGAGGTGTTTCTAAGATAAAGTATAATCCTAAATGAGAAGCGCTAATATCCACCTATTCCTTTATCTGCATTAACCTTATTAACCTTCTGATTTAACATTCCAATCTTTGTGATGCAAAAGTATACACTTAAGCACTACAAACCTCTATACTCTTACATAGTAAAAGCATAGACTTTTCATCCAGATAAATACAGACTCTTGCACTCTTAGAATTAGAAGCAATAAATCACTATAAACCAAAACATTACAATCCAAACACTCGTTTAATTTTTCTAAGTAACTTTTTCATTCCAAGATCTCTACTTCGGTTTTAAGCAACTATATGCTTATCCGATCGGATTACAGAAACAACTCCCTCACAAAGATATTTTGTCAGATAACAAAAACATTTTCTTCCCGTTGACGTTAAAACCTGTAAAACTAAAGAGTTGTTTGCTGTAAAGTCTACAAAAACAAGTACTTTTGCCAAAACACTAAATTATGAAAAGAGAAATTTCACGATTTATATGTGCCCTGATATGTTGTGCACCTATCATTACTTCGGCACAAACCAGCGAAAAGATCACTTCGCCTGCCAATTTATATAAGGAAGGAAGATACCTGTTCGAACAGAAAAATTATGCAGCGGCAACTGCCTCCCTGAAAGCTTTTGTGAAACAGGAACCTGCTACCCGATTTCGCGAAGAAGCAGAGTATATGCTTGTATGTTCGGCCTACGAACTGAAAGATAAAAACAGTATTACCCTGCTTCGAGACTATCTCGAACAGCATCCGGACACTCCTTATGCCAACCGGATTTATGCACTGTTAGGGGCCTGCTATTTCTACGAAGGGAAATACGACGAAGCGTTGGCACTTCTCAACTCTTCCCGGCTCGACCAACTGAGTAACACCGAACGCGATGATATGACCTACCTCCTGGCTACCTGTTATTTGAAAACAGGAAACTTGAAAGAGGCAGCTATCTGGTTTGAGACACTGAGAGCCAGCAGCGAAAAATATGAAAAAGATTGTGCTTACTACATCTCATACATCCGTTATACTCAAAAACGTTACGACGAGGCCCTTGCGGGATTTCTGCCTTTGCAAGACGACCCGAAATACAAAGCATTGGTACCTTATTACATAGCCGAGATTTACATCGTCAAGAAAAACTACGACAAAGCGGAAATAGTAGCGCAAAATTACCTGTCGGCTTATCCGCAAAACGAACATGCCGCCGAAATGTACCGTATTTTGGGAGACGCTTCTTATCATTTCCGTAAATATCAGGAAGCCATCAAAGCATTCGAAAGCTATCTTGAAAGCGATGCTTCTCCCCGCCGGGACGCTCTCTACATGTTGGGACTCTCCTATTTTCAGATAGGCGTATACTCCAAGGCCGCCGAAACATTGGGAGAAGTAACCACCGTTAATGATGCCCTGACGCAAAATGCTTATCTGCATATGGGACTTGCCTATCTGCAACTGGCCGAGAAGAATAAAGCCCGCATGGCTTTCGAGCAGGCAGCCGCCTCCAATGCCGATATGAAGATCAAAGAACAGGCAGCCTACAATTACGCGCTGTGTATCCATGAGACGTCCTACTCCGCTTTCGGAGAGTCGGTCACCGTATTCGAGAAGTTCTTAAACGAGTTCCCGAATTCTGCCTATGCCGACATGGTAAGCAACTATCTGGTGGAGGTCTATCTAAACACCCGCAGTTACGATGCAGCTTTAAAATCGATTGACCGTATCACACATCCGGGTGCACGCATTCTGGAAGCCAAACAAAGAATCCTGTTCCAACTGGGTACGCAGGCTTTTGCCAATGCTTCTTTTGAACAGGCCATCGGGTATTTCGACCGATCTATCGCCATCGGCCAATATAACCGACAGATAAAGGCGGATGCCCTTTACTGGCGTGGCGAATCTTACTACCGGCTGAACCGGATGCAGGAAGCCACCCGCAACTTCAACGAATACCTGCAACTGACGCGCCAGACAAACAACGAAATGTATGCACTGGCACACTATAACCTGGGCTATACTGCTTTCCACCAGAAAGACTACGCACAAGCACGAAACTGGTTCCTTAAATACATACAACTGGAAAAAGGCGAAAACAGAACGGCCTTGGCGGATGCTTACAACCGCATCGGCGACTGCTTCCTGAACGAACGCAGTTTTGATGAAGCAAAGCAATATTATGCTCAGGCAGAAAACATGGGGACACCTTCGGGAGACTATTCGTTCTATCAGCTTGCCCTTGTTTCGGGATTACAGAAAGATTATTCAGGAAAAATAACCTTGTTGAACCGCTTGGTCGGGAAGTACCCTTCATCCCCTTATGCAGTCAGCGCCCTTTATGAAAAAGGACGTTCATACGTACTGATGGACAATAACAGTCAAGCCATCTCCTCTTTCAAAGATCTGTTAAGCAAATACCCCGAAAGTCCGGTCGGAAGAAAAGCCGCCGCCGAAATCGGATTGCTGTACTATCAGGACGGGAACTACGACCAAGCCATCGAGGCTTATAAACAGGTGATCAATAAATATCCGGGAAGTGAAGAGGCCCGCCTGGCCATGCTCGACCTCAAATCCATCTATGTAGACATGAACCGTATCGACGAATTCGCAGCGTTGGCGGCTGCCATGCCCGGCAATATCCGCTTCGATGCGAGCGAACAGGATTCACTGACTTACATTGCTGCCGAGAAGATTTATGGACGTGGCCGCATCGAAGAAGCCAAGAGCAGTTTCAATAAATACCTGCAAACATTCCCTGAAGGGGCTTTCGGTCTGAATGCCCATTATTATCTCTGTCTCATCGGCAAAGAACAGAAAAACTACGATATGATTCTGCTTCATTCGGGCAAGTTACTGGAATATCCGGATAATCCGTTCTCAGAAGAGGCATTGGTGATGCGTGCAGAGGTACAATTCAACATGCAACAGTTTGCCGATGCATTGGCTTCGTATAAAATGCTGAAAGAAAAGGCAACCACAGCCGACCGCCGCCTATTGGCCGAAACAGGAATGCTGCGCTGTGCCTATCTCATCAAAGATGATACGGAAACCATTCATGCAGCAACCGATCTGCTGGCCGAAGCCAAACTGACTCCGGAATTGGGCAACGAGGCTCTCTACTATCGTGCCAAGGCATATATGAATCAGAAGGCAGATAAAAAGGCACTGGCCGACTTACAAGCACTCGCCAAAGATACCCGAAACCTTTACGGTGCGGAAGCTAAATACCTGGTAGCCCAGCAATATTACATCTCCGGAGAATACGAAGCAGCCGAGAAAGAACTACTCGATTATATCGAACGGAGCACCCCACATGCTTATTGGCTGGCACGGAGTTTCGTCCTGTTGTCGGATGTATACGTAGCCATGGATAAAAAACTGGATGCACGCCAATACTTGTTGAGCTTGCAACAGAATTACCATGCCAATGACGATATCGAAAGTATGATTGAAAGCAGACTGGAAAAACTTAATAAGTAACGAAGTATGAAACGTAATCAATATATCTTCTTGGGAATGGTCTTTATTGCCATCCCTTCATTAGTACAGGCACAAACCCAGCCAAAAGATACTACCCTAAACCGCACGGTAGTGGTGGAGCAGGAATACAATCCCATTATCATGGATGCCGCTAAGGTGAATGTTCTGCCGAAAGTAGAAGAGCCCGTAGTTAATAAAAAAGAGGTGGAATATGCTGTCAGTTCCACACCGGCTTCGAATATCCCGGCAGGAACCATGCAGGCCTATACGGGAAAAGAGACACAAGCCACGAGTCATCCGGGATATGTACGCTTAGGATACGGTAATTACAATAATCTGGACGCTTATGCCAATTACCTTTTCCGCCTTTCCGACCGGGATAAGTTGAATGTGAATTTCAACATGGCGGGAATGAAAGGAACATTGGACATGCCTTCTTACCGCACTTCAAAGCCAGATGAATGGGATGCATTTTACTACCGTACACGAGCAGGCATCGATTACCTGCACCAGTTCAACCGAATGAATCTGAACATAGCCGGACACTTCGGACTGAGCAACTTCAACTATCGCCCGTATTCCATCTTCAATAAACAGAAGTTTACTTCCGGTGATATGCACGTCGGATTAAAGTCGACCGACGAAACATTACCGCTTCAATTTCAGGCAGAAACGAATCTGTTGTTGTACAACCGACAACAAGGCTTCCCGGCGATAAATAAATTAGGAGTCACCGAAACCCAAGTTCGTACCAAAGGAAATGTAACGGGAATGATCAACGAAGAACAATTGATTAGTATCGCTGTAGAAATGGATAACCTCCTTTATGATCCGCGACAAATGGGAAGCTGCTACAAAGAAACGTTATTCCACAACCGTACCACGGTAAACTTAAACCCATATTATGAACTGAATGACGACAGTTGGCGACTTCATATCGGAGCTAACGTAGACCTGTCTTTCAAAAACGGCAAAAGTTTTTATGTCTCTCCCGATATTGATCTTGCCTACATTTTCTCAGACAGCTATGTACTTTATGCCCGAGCAACCGGAGGACGATTGCTGAACGATTTCCGTCGTCTGGAGCAGATAAACCCATACGCTTGTTTCTCACACCCCATTACAGACACGTATGAACAGGTCAATGCCCGTATCGGTTTCAAAGCCAGTCCGGTGAACGGACTTTGGTTTGACTTATTTGGTGGATACCAGAATCTGAAAAACGACCTGTACCCATACATGAGTGACATAACCGGTGGCCAGGGAGGCGTATTTACAGATTACGGGCAAACGGACAGTTACAATTTCCATGCCGGAGCACAAATCAGTTATGCTTATAAGGATTTGTTCTCTTTCGCTGCCGATGCTACTTATTATCATTGGGATGCCGACGATCCTAACGTCGATTCGGAAACAGTCAATTATAACGACGCCCTATTAATGAAACCTCAGTTTAAACTCGGATTGCAGATAGAAGCGCGCCCTATCCATGCACTGTCATTGAACATCAGCTATCAATATATCTCCCGGACGGAACCCTATTTCTTTACCGGAGCCAAACTGCCGGCTGTCAGTAACCTTGGACTAAAGGCGACTTATAACCTGTTCAAAGGCGTTTCCATCTACGCCAAAGCAGACAATTTACTGAATAAGGAGTATCAGTACTACCTGGATTATCCGACCCAAGGCATCAATTTCGTAGGCGGACTGAGTTTCCAATTCTAAACAGAATCACTTTCTCATTAATATAGGTACGATAAAACACTCTCTGCACTTCAAAAGCAAAGGGTGTTTTATTATGTACCATTCCCATATTCTGTTTCTTCGAAAAGGAAATTCCCTACAAAGCGCCTGTCAACAGAATCAAAAAACAGACTAACTATTTGCTATTCAGAATATTTTAGTTATTTTTGTACATAAAACTCACAAAAACAAAGGAGGGTAAAAGCATATGATACAAAAAGCCGATATATCGTGTCTTTCAATCCGTTTAGGCATGTTTCTCCTGCTGATTTCGGTTTCGCTGTCGCTCTCTGCCCAGGAAGATAGTACACACATGATCAACGACAGCATACATACCTCCTCCCGAACCTCATTTAAGCTTCTTCCACCCGATCCGTTTATGGAGAGAGCCACTTATCCTTTGTATCCGTCCGATGCGTATCCATACAAACCTATGAATCATCCACCTGAAATCTCACTGAAAAAGGAAATCTATCTGCCCTATTATACCAATCCCTCCCCGATCTTTCGGGGAGACTATCAAACAGACGGCATCATAAAACAATTCCGCCACGGAGCTTTCTTCGGTTCCGGAACACAGACAAGTCTACCGGGAATCGGACGCTTCAACAACGCTTCTCTCGGTTACCAACATGTTTTAAATCCCAAACTGGCATTACAACTGAGCGTCAATGCTATGAAAATAAATATGAGCCACATCAGTGGACAAGCATTCAGTACCTCGGGAGCCTTGCTCTATCATCCTTCGGATCAAGTTACCCTCAAGTTCTTCGGCTCGTATGATATTGGAAACTCCTATGGGATGAGCACCCACCGATACGGCGCCACCATGTCCGTCGACATGTCCGACCGATTCAGTATGGAAGTAGGGGCACAGCGCTATTATAATGCTATGAGAGGGCGTTGGGAAACAGTGCCGATCGTGATTCCTTACTACCGCTTTGAGAAATTCAAACTTGGATTGGACGTAGGCGGATTGATATACGAAATTCTCCGTGAAGCAGTTTTTGACAAACAAAACAGCAGCGGTCCCACCCTCGCACCGCCACGCTTTTCGATACCGATACGATAAAGCTGTATTGCACTCTATTCCGGGATTTGTCCATTACTAAAAAATCTCGTCTCCTCGCTTCCCTGACTCCTAAAAAAAGTCTTTTTTTGCAAAAAAGGAACAGATTCTCTCTATATTATAAGGTAAGGAAAATGTTTTTTTCTACTTTTGTCGGCGAATTTCAGAATAAATGGGAGTTGAAACTTAGAAAAGCACCACTCTCGGCATTCTTAATTAAAGTAAAAGTTATGCAGAAAAACCTTGTTATTGTCGAGTCTCCAGCAAAAGCAAAAACCATTGAAAAATTTCTGGGGAAAGATTTCAAAGTACTCTCCAGCTATGGTCATATCAGAGACTTGAAGAAGAAAGAGTTCAGTATCGATATCGATAAAAACTTCAAGCCCAATTATGAAATACCGGCAGACAAGAAAGAGTTGGTAACAAAACTACAGGCAGAAGCCCAGAAAGCAGACGTTGTATGGTTAGCATCCGATGAGGACCGCGAAGGAGAAGCCATCGCCTGGCATCTTTATGAGGTATTGAAACTAAAACCGGAACAGACCCGGAGAATCGTCTTTCATGAAATCACCAAGAATGCCATATTAAAAGCCATCGAGAATCCACGCGAAATCGATATCAACCTGGTCAATGCACAACAGGCACGACGCATCCTCGACCGTATCGTCGGTTTCGAACTTTCTCCAGTATTGTGGAAGAAAGTCAAACCGGCTCTTTCCGCCGGACGTGTTCAATCAGTAGCCGTACGGCTAATTGTAGAACGGGAACGGGAAATACAGGCATTCAAGAGCGAAGCGTCTTATCGCGTTATCGCCATATTCCTCGTACCGGACACTGACGGTAAACTGACAGAAATGAAAGCGGAACTGGCTCATCGCCTTAAGACAAAAGAAGAAGCCAAAGCATTTTTGGAAAGTTGCAAAGATGCTATATTCACAATCGAAGATATTACCAAACGCCCGATAAAGAAAAGCCCGGCCGCACCATTCACAACCTCGACTCTGCAACAGGAAGCGGCCCGCAAATTGGGGTATACAGTGGCACAAACCATGATGTTGGCACAAAAATTATACGAAGCCGGATTAATCACTTATATGCGTACCGATTCGGTCAACTTGTCGGAATATGCAACTGAAGGTAGCAAACAGGCTATCATCAACATGATGGGAGAACAATACGTGCATCCGCGCCACTTTACCACCAAAACCAAAGGTGCACAAGAAGCGCATGAGGCCATCCGTCCTACCTATATGGAAAACTCCACCGTAGAAGCACCCTCACAGGAAAAAAGATTGTACGACCTGATCTGGAAACGTACCATCGCTTCACAAATGGCAGAAGCCGAACTGGAAAAGACAACTGCAACCATCGGTATCAGTACCAATGATGATGTGTTTACAGCAACCGGAGAAGTTATTACTTTCGACGGTTTCCTTCGCGTCTATAAAGAATCGTATGACGATGAAAACGAACAGGAAGACGAAAGCCATCTGCTTCCTCCATTGAAAAAAGGACAGGTGCTCGAGCACAATGATATTGTCGCTACCGAACGTTTCACCCAACGTCCGCCGCGTTACACAGAAGCCAGTCTCGTACGCAAACTTGAAGAATTAGGTATCGGCCGTCCTTCCACATATGCTCCTACTATCTCTACTATCCAGCAACGCGAGTATGTAGAGAAAGGAGACAAAGCAGGTGAGGAACGCTCTTTCAATATACTGACACTAAAAGGCCAAAATATAAGTGATGCCATACATACCGAAATAGTAGGAGCAGAAAAATCAAAATTACTGCCTACCGATATCGGAACGGTAGTGAATGACTTCCTGAACGAATATTTCTCAAATATTCTGGACTACAACTTTACGGCTAATATCGAAAAAGAGTTTGACGAGGTAGCAGACGGAGAGAAGCAATGGACAGCAATCATGAAACACTTCTATAAAGGATTCCATCCTTCGGTAGAGTCGACATTAGCTACTAAAACAGAACATAAAGTAGGTGAACGTATTCTGGGTGAAGAACCGGGAACCGGGAAGGTAGTATCGGTCAAAATCGGACGCTTTGGACCTGTCGTACAAGTCGGCAGTACGGATTCGGAAGAAAAGCCCCGTTTTGCACGTTTGGAGAAGGGCCTGTCAATGGAAACGATCACTCTTCAGGAAGCATTGGACTTGTTTAAACTTCCGCGTGTCGTTGGCGAATACGAGGATAAAGAAGTAAGCATAGGTACAGGACGCTTTGGACCGTACGTACGCCATGACGGTAAATACATATCTCTGCCTAAGACACTCGATCCGATGGCCATTACGCTTGAAGAAGCCATCGAACTTATCACAGAGAAGAGAGCCACAGAGGCCAAACGCCACATCAAGCAATTCGCCGAAGAACCGGAACTGGAAATACTGAACGGAAGATACGGACCATATATCTCTTATAAAGGAAGTAACTATAAAATCCCTAAAGATGTGGTTCCCGCAGATTTGAATCTGAAAACTTGTTTGGAGATTATCAAGCTGCAAAGCGAAAAAGCAACGTCCACTCCTAAAAAGGGACGGACAGCAAAAAAGAAATAACATAATAAGATTTTTTCTAAGAGACATTCTCATTTTGTAGAATGTCTCTTATTTTTTACTCATTTTCAGTGTTTTATATCTATTTCTTATTATCTTTGCAGCAGCAAACAAATCAAATAACATATATATGAAAAAAATTACGACCCGACTCCTCTGCGCCAGTAGTATATTACTGTTCGGTTTATCATCTTGCGTAAAAGATGTAGATTTATCACAAGCTCCCGAGAAGCCTGTAAAAGGCGATTATTTCGATTTTCAAACTACGCTTAATTGTCCGATAGACATAGATTTAGGCTTGCAGGACTATACTGTATCGATAGAAATTTACAGCGAAAACCCTTTTGAAGAAAACGATGGGATCAGTACAAAGAAAGATATTGAGCCGATCTATCGCGGTATAACAGATGCCAAAGGCATACTGAAAGGAGAAACGACCCTGCCAGCCTATATCAAGAAAGCCTATATCTACTCACCGTATGTAGGTGTACCTTTCATAGAGACAGAGGTTACTGCAAGCAGGATTTCTGCTGGCATAGAAGACCCCAAAAACAGAAGCGGAAACACCAGAGCCACGACATACACCTATCCTTCCGATATGCTGGTATTAGGAAATTGGAACGAATCCGGTTACCCCAGCTATTTACTATCGGAGCGTTTCATCTTCCCGGAAAACGAACTATACAACATTACCAAAGCTACTACATCTCCATACAAAGAAGAAATGCAAAGTTATTTTCCACAATATTTCACACCGGGAGTAGAAACAGGCATTCCCATTATAAAGGAAACAAAGGTGAACTTGGCTATGATAGGAAAATATGCACCTTCAGTAAGTAATACGATTCTCTATTATACCTACCCCACCGGACAGCTACCAAGTTCTGTCAACGACATACAAAAAATTATTGCTTTCCCTGTATCGGCAGGTATCTCTTGTGGAAGTACGATACAACTACATTATTGGAATAAGGAAACCAATCAATTCGAAGATAAATTTCCAGCAGGAGTTACTATTGGTTGGGGAGTCTCTTCGAGTGCTTTTATCAAAGGAAATATCGGCCACTCCAGTGGAAATCATAACTATTACTCCGTCAATGCACTCAATACCAAAAACGGCGATGAAAACAATCAGCACACAATCGCTATTTTTGATAAGGCCAACAGCTCGGTTACCATAGGGATAGAAGACAGACCATTGGAAAGCCAGCGACCTAACTATACCGACGTTATTATGTATTGTCATGCAGATGTGGAAGGAGCTATTGATGGGAGCAACATGGCTGAATTGGAAAAGCCAGAAGATCCGGGTCCTTCCGAAGAGGATAACTATACAACCTATTTCGGATTGCTCGCTTTTGAAGATCTATGGCCAGATCAAGGAGACTATGACTTGAACGACGTAGTGGTATACTATCAATCAAGAGTATATAAGAATATGCAAAACCGGATTACCTCTACTATAGACGAATTCACTCCCTATTGGGATGGCGCCGGATACAATAATTTTAACGGATTCGGATACCGCCTATCAGTTACTCCCGATAAAGTAACTGCCGTAAATATTGCTTATGAGAACTATACATTCACAGCAAGCCCCCTGTTCCAGTTTGACAATAAAGGTTTGGAGGAAAGAGCAGATAATGACAATGCCATTATTATTGTTGCAGACAACATGAAGCAAGCTGTAAAACAAAAAGGTAAGTTTACCGTCACTACAACTTTCGGAACTCCACAGATCGAATCAGCAGCCATGCTCCCCCCTTATAATCCGTTTATCATTATCAATGCCTTGAATGAAAGAGGTAAAGAACTGCATCTTCCCAATTATGTACCCACTAAACGGGCAGACAGCAGCCATTTTGGAAAAGGAAATGATCTGACCGATGAGAGCCAACAAATGTATTATATCTCTAAAGACAACATGCCTTATGCCATACATTTGCCTAACATCAAAGACTTCGACTGCTCAAATGAAGGCATACGAATTGACGAGATTTATCCGAATTTCACAAATTGGGTAAAAAGTAATGGTAATGAAAACACTGACTGGTACTTACACAAGAAAGAATAATCAGAAACATCATTCATCCCTGTCAAAAAAGTCTTTCTAACTTCACTTAAAACACTAACTGGAATAAAAACAATATACGGGAACTCTTCAGCAAGTCAATCTTACTTGAAGAATTCCCGTATGTTCTATATTAGCTCACATCAACTCTTACATCCTGGCCGGCACTTCAATGCCCAGTAAGCCCATTCCCAAACGTACTACCTTAGCCACATTGGCAGATAATGCGATACGGAATATCTTCACCGCTTCATTCTCTTCGCGCAGGATGCTAAAATCATGGTAGAATTGATTATACTCCTTCACCAAGTCATAAGTATAATTGGCAATAACAGACGGACTGTAATCTGTCCCGGCCTGTTTAACAATTGCTGCAAAATCAGCTACCATCTGGATTAATCCTTCTTCTTTTTCACTCAATTCAACTCCTAAAGGAAGTTGCTCAGGAATAACGATACCGTTCTCTGCCGCCTTACGAAGTACAGATTGTATACGTGCATAGGTATATTGGATAAACGGCCCGGTATTTCCATTAAAATCGATGGACTCTTTCGGATTGAATGTCATGTTCTTGCGGGCATCCACTTTAAGGATAAAATATTTCAATGCACCTAAACCGACAATGCGGGCAATATCATCTGCCTCTTCCTGTGTCAATCCATCCAGTTTACCAAGCTCCTGAGAGGTTTCTTTAGCAGTTGCAATCATCTCTTCCATCAGATCGTCGGCATCCACCACTGTTCCTTCCCGTGATTTCATCTTACCTTCCGGAAGTTCGACCATACCATATGAGAAATGAACCAAGCTTTTACCCCATTCGAATCCTAACTTATCAAGCAGGATAGAGAGCACTTGAAAGTGATAATTCTGCTCATTACCCACCACATAAATCATCTTATCGATGGGATAGTCGGCAAAACGCAATTTGGCTGTCCCGATGTCTTGAGTCATATACACAGAAGTACCGTCAGCACGTAGCAGCAACTTATGATCGAGCCCTTCTCCCGTAAGATCAGCCCATACCGAACCGTCTTCTTTCTTATAGAAGAAACCTTTTTCCAATCCTTCCATTACCTTTTCCTTTCCCTCGAGATAAGTATCCGACTCATAATATATCTTATCGAAACCAACTCCCATCTTACGGTAAGTCTCGTCAAATCCGGCATACACCCAATTATTCATCATAGCCCACAAAGCACGTACTTCAGGATCTCCCGCCTCCCATTTCACCAACATTTCACGGGCTTCATTCATCAGTGGAGAAGCTGCCTCCGCCTCTTCCTTCGTCATGCCCTTCTCCATCAGCGAAGCTATTTCCGCTTTATAATGCTTATCGAAAGAGACATAATAATCCCCAACCAAGTGATCTCCCTTTTTACCGGATGATTCGGGAGTCTCACCATTACCATAAAGTTTCCAGGCCAACATAGACTTACAGATATGGATACCCCGATCGTTTACAATATTGGTTTTTACGACCTTATTGCCATTCGCCATAATAATATTGGCTAATGCATTTCCAAGCAGATTATTGCGTACATGCCCCAGATGTAGGGGTTTATTCGTATTAGGTGAAGAATATTCAATCATCACCAGTGGAGAATCAGCATCGGCAGCCATTATACCATACCGTTCGTCAGCATGAATCATATTCAGCAATTCAATCCACTCAGAAGAAGCTATTGTCAAATTCAAAAAGCCTTTTATCACATTAAAAGCAGCTATTGCCGGCTCATTAGCTTGTAAGTACTCACCGATCTCCTGTGCAGTTTGTTCCGGTCCCTTCTTCGACATACGCAGGAAAGGGAATACAACCAAGGTAAGATGTCCTTCAAATTCCTTTTTCGTTTTCTGCAATTGCACCTGTACGGCAGGAACATCCTGACCATAAAGAGCTTTCAGTCCGCTTATTACGGACATTACAAGTTTATTCTCTATATTCATAGCTTACAATTATTTTCTGCGCGCAAAGATACAAAAAAGGAGGCGTTAGCACGCCCCCTTTTTTTAAAATCTTTCAACTATATAGTTTATTCAACAGCCTCAGAGAGTTCTGCACCTGCTTTAAACTTAGCAACCTTCTTTGCCGGAATAGTGATAGCTTGTTTTGTAGAAGGGTTAATACCGGTTCTTTCAGCTCTCTCAGAAACAGAGAAAGTTCCGAAACCAACCAAAGAAACCTTGTCACCACCTTTTAAAGCGCCAGTAACTGAAGACACAAAAGCATCAAGTGCTTTTTTTGAGTCAGCTTTGCTCAAACCAGACTCAGCTGCGATAGCATTAATAAGATCAGCCTTATTCATAATTCGTAAATGATTAATTAATATATGTGTTACACAAAAAGATAGACGACGTAAAATCCTCACAAATATAGACTAACAAAACAATATATCAAATAAAAACATCAAAAAAACGCATCAATTTGCTGAAAAAGAGCTAATAGGGATTCATTTTTCTGCTTTAAAACAGAATTTATTCGTATTTTTGCAACCATTACTCGTAAATTAGCATAAAAGAGATTCAAATATATGATGCCTACAGTTACTAAAAACCTGATAATTATCAATGTACTGTTTTATTTAGGAACAATCGTTGCACAAAGTTATGGTATAGATCTCGCAAACTATTTAGGTTTGCATTTTTTTATGGCCGAAGACTTTAATCCCGCCCAGTTGATAACCTATATGTTCATGCACGGAGGATTCACTCACCTTTTCTTCAATATGTTCGCCGTGTGGATGTTCGGACGCATTCTCGAACAAGTGTGGGGGCCGAAACGTTTTTTATTCTACTATATTCTTTGTGGTATCGGTGCAGGAATTATCCAGGAGATCGTACAATTCGTTGAATACCAGACTGTCTTATCGGGATATTCCATGGTCCAGACTTTTAGCGGGACAATACCGATGAGCGAATACCTGAATATGATGAATACCGTAGGAGCCTCAGGAGCCGTATATGCGATCCTGTTAGGTTTCGGAATGTTATTTCCTAATCAACAATTGTTCATTTTCCCGCTTCCATTTCCTATCAAGGCCAAATATTTTGTCATCGGATATGCCTTAATCGAACTATATTCCGGATTTGCCAATAATCCTAATGATAATGTAGCTCATTTTGCCCATTTAGGAGGAATGATATTCGGTTTTATTCTGATTATGTATTGGAAGAAAAAAAACAATGATCATGGGACATATTATAACTGATCTTAAAGAAGCTTTTCGCAGAGGAAATGTCTTTATACAACTCATATACATCAATGTAGGGATTTTTGTAGCAACTGCATTGATAAACATTCTATTGCAACTATTCAATAGAAGCGCTGCCGGAATATTCGAACTGTTGGCACTTCCGGCCTCCTTTACCCGGTTTATCCTGCAACCGTGGTCACTGTTCACTTATATGTTCATGCATGCCGGTTTTATGCATATTCTGTTTAATATGCTTTGGCTATATTGGTTTGGTCAATTATTCCTTTACTTCTTTTCCGGCAAGCATTTACGCGGTTTATATATTTTGGGAGGTATATGCGGAGGATTATTGTACATGATTTCCTATAATTTGTTTCCTTATTTCCGTCCCATGGTGGAAGTATCGACAATGGTAGGTGCATCCGCATCCGTACTTGCCATCGTGGTGGCAACCGCCTATCGAGAGCCCAACTATCCCGTACGCCTTTTTCTTTTTGGTACTATACGCCTAAAATATTTGGCCTTAATAGTGGTCCTGACAGATCTGTTGTTCATCACTTCCGGTAATGCCGGAGGACACATCGCCCACTTAGGTGGTGCATTGGCAGGTCTCTGGTTTGCCGCCAGTCTGAGTAAAGGCACAGATATCACTGTTTGGATAAACAGAATATTAGACGGAGTGAGTTCTCTTTTCTATAAAAAAAACTGGAAGCGTAAACCCAAAATGAAAGTGCATTATGGCAATTACAGCCGCGAACAAGACTATGATTATAATGCCCGGAAAAAAGCGCAATCGGATGAGGTGGACCGCATTCTCGATAAGCTGAAAAAGTCAGGATACGAGAGCCTCACTACCGAAGAAAAGAAAAGCCTCTTCGATGCAAGTAAAAAATAAGATATGAAACACATCGGAAAAGTCTTCGCTTATCTGATCTTGGCAGTCAATGCATTCTTTGTCGGAATTCTCTTGCTGACCGCCTATAGCCCACACATTTCTCCCGTAATACACCCGGTCGAAGCATGCATGGGACTTACTTTTCCTATTTTCCTCTCCATCAATTTCTGTTTTCTTATTTTCTGGTTAATCGTACGCTATAAGTTCGCTCTTCTGTCTATACTTGGCTTTGCTTTCTGCTATCCGCAAATCCGGGCCTATCTTCCTATCAATCTTCATACAGCAAATATTCCGGAGGGAAGCATTAAAATACTATCCTACAATATTATGTCCTTTGGCAACATGGAAAAGGAAAACGGCAAAAATCCGGTACTCGAATATCTCCGTAAGAGCGATGCCGACATCATCTGCTTACAGGAACACAACATCTCTCCGACTGCCAAAATACATCTTAATGCCAAAGAAGTAGAAGAGGGTATGAAAGCATATCCTTATCGGCATATTCAACGTGTAGGTCAAGAGAACGGCAATAACCGGATAGCTGTTTACTCCCGATTTCCGATCCTTTCGGCACGAAAACTACAATATGACAGTAGCTACAACGGCTCGGCCATTTATGAATTAAAAATCAATGAAGATACAATTACCCTTATCAACAACCATTTGGAATCTAACAAGTTAACAAAAGCGGATAAAGCGGTATATGAAGAAATGCTGAAAGATCCCAATGCCCATAAAGTGAAAAGTGGCACTCAACATTTGGTCGGTAAATTAGCAGAGGCTTCCGCCATCCGCGCCAAACAAGCAGATGTTATTGCAGCCGAAATTGCAGCTTCCCGGCATCCGTATATTATTGTATGTGGGGACTTTAACGATACTGCGATCTCCTATACCCACCGGGTTATAGCCGAAAAGTTAGATGATGCCTTCACCGAATCAGGACAGGGATTGGGAATTTCTTATAATCAGAATAAGTTTTATTTTCGAATAGACAACATCCTAATCAGTAAAAGCCTGAGAGCTTATAACTGCACGGTAGACCGTTCTATTAAAGACTCCGACCACTACCCCATATGGTGCTATGTTGCCAAGCGGTAATTCACTACAAATGATAATCATAACCCAATTATAATACTTATGAAATTAAAAAGAACAATAATTATTTTAGCAGCAAGTTGTATGATGTACTCCTACACTACGAAAACAGAAAGTAATCCGTTTTTAAACGAATTTCAAACCGAGTATGGTGTTCCGGCTTTTGATAAAATCAAGCTGGAACATTACGAACCTGCTTTCCTGAAAGGGATAGAAGAGCAAAACCGGAACATTAAAGCAATCATTGAAAATAGCGAAACGCCCACGTTTGAGAATACAATCGTAGCGTTGGATAACAGCTCTCCTATATTAGATCGTGTCAGTGCCGTTTTCTACAATATGACAGATGCAGAAACAACAGACGCACTAACCGAACTTTCCATAAAAATAGCGCCGGTACTTTCCGAACACAGCGACAACATTTCCCTCAATCAAGAACTATTCAAAAAGGTAGATGCCGTATATCAGCAGAAAAACAGCCTGCACCTTACCACCGAACAAGAACGCCTGTTGGATAAAACCTACAAAGATTTTGTTCGTTCGGGAGCAAACCTGCCTGCTGACAAACAAGCACGCCTGCGTGAAATAAACAAAGAGCTATCGACTCTTGGTATCACATTCAGTAATAATATATTAAATGAGAATAATGCCTTCCAACTCTTTGTCGACAAAGAAGAAGACCTTGCAGGATTGCCCGAATGGTTCTGCCAAAGTGCTGCGGAAGAAGCTAAAGCTGCCGGGCAAGAAGGAAAATGGTTATTCACCTTACACAATGCCAGCCGCCTGCCTTTCTTACAGTATTCTGAGAATCGCCCGCTCCGTGAAAAGATATACAAAGCATACACCCACCGTGGTAATAACGATGACAAGAACGACAACAAGAAAGTAATCACCCAAATTGTCAGTTTACGCCTTGAGAAAGCAAACTTATTAGGTTTTGACTGCTACTCAAACTTTGTTTTGGAGAATACAATGGCCAAAAATTCAACCACCGTAATGGAATTCCTCAATAATTTATGGAACCATTCACTTCCCAAAGCCAAAGCAGAAGCTGTTGAACTGCAAAAATTGATGGATAAAGAAGGTAAAGGTGAAAAATTGGAAGCTTGGGACTGGTGGTACTACACGGAAAAGCTGCGTAAAGAAAAATACAACCTGGACGAAGAAGAGATCAAGCCCTACTTCAAATTGGAAAACGTACGCGAAGGCGCTTTTGCAGTAGCCAATAAACTGTATGGTATCACATTGACAAAACTGCAAAACATTCCGGTTTATCATCCCGATGTAGAAGTTTTTGAAGTAAAAGACGCCGATGGTTCCCACTTAGGAATCTTCTATGTAGATTACTTTCCACGTCCTGGAAAAAGTGGGGGTGCCTGGATGAGCAATTATCGTGAACAGCAGGGAGATATCCGACCGTTGGTTTGCAATGTAGCCAGCTTTACCAAACCAATAGGCGATACACCATCCTTACTAACGATGGACGAAGTAGAAACGCTTTTCCATGAATTCGGGCACGGGCTTCACGGACTGTTGACCAAGTGCAATTACAAAGGTACTTCGGGCACCAACGTCGTTCGTGATTTTGTAGAACTTCCTTCACAAATAAACGAACATTGGGGCACCGAACCAGAAGTGTTGAAAATGTATGCAAAACATTACCAGACAGGAGAAGTAATCCCCGATTCACTCATCAATAAGATATTAAAACAGAAGACTTTCAATCAAGGCTTCATGACAACAGAATTACTGGCCGCCGCCATCCTCGACATGAATCTGCACAACCTGACAGATGTAAAGAATCTGGATGTAATCTCTTACGAAAAAGAAGCAATGGATAAATTAGGACTCATCCCCGAAATAGCCCCACGCTACCGTACGACCTATTTCAATCACATCATCGGTGGATATGCTGCAGGATACTACAGCTATCTTTGGGCAAACGTGCTGGATAATGATGCTTTTGAAGCTTTCAAAGAACATGGTATCTTTGATAAAGCAACAGCCAATTTATTCCGCTCCAATGTGCTTGAAAAAGGAGACAGCGAAGACCCGATGACACTCTACAAAAACTTTCGTGGAACAGAGCCGCAATTGGAACCAATGCTGAGAAACAGAGGCATGAATTAGATAAAAAAAGCGATCTAAGGCTAAAAAAGAATAAACTCGAAGCCGACTAATTTATCCTCGGAGGATTGCTACTTTCCTTCGGGGATAAATTTTATTTCTTTGAAAGAAATATCAGTTTAAGGGCAAAATGCGGTTTTAACCTCAAATATTTAGCTGCTAATTACCACTGGATGTGAAAAAAAAACTATATTTGCAGCCTTATAGCGACAGAATTAATTAAAAAAGTAATCATAATAAATTAAAAGTAAAATGCAAAACAAAGGATTTGTAAAAGTTTTTGCGGTATTACTCACGCTGGTATGCGTGTTCTACCTCTCTTTCTCCTTCGTTACCCGCCATTATACCAATAAGGCAAAAGAGATAGCGAACGGCGATACTAAAGTAGAACAAGACTACCTCGACTCTCTTTCAAACGAGAAAGTATGGCTGGGTAATTATACGCTGAAACAGTGTCGTGAAATGGAAATTAGTTTAGGTTTGGACCTCAAGGGCGGTATGAACGTTATCCTTGAAGTATCCATACCCGATGTTATTAAAGCATTGGCTGATAACAAGCCCGATGAAAATTTCAATCAGGCACTGGCAACTGCTGCCAAACAAGCTACCAACAGCCAGGACGATGTTATCACTCTTTTCATTAAAGAATACCACAGAATAGCACCGGACGCTAAACTTTCCGAACTTTTTGCAACGCAACAGTTGAAGGACAAAGTTAACCAGAAGTCATCTGATGCTGAAGTAGAAAAAGTATTGCGTTCTGAAGTAAAAGCTGCCGTAGAAAACTCTTATAATGTACTCCGTACACGTATCGACCGTTTCGGTGTAGTTCAGCCGAATATCCAAAGTCTTGAAGACAGAATGGGGCGTATCATGGTAGAGCTTCCGGGTATCAAAGAACCGGAACGTGTGAGAAAACTCCTCCAAGGTTCTGCCAATCTGGAATTCTGGGAAACCTATACAGCGAAAGAATTATTGCCGGTAATGCAGTCTGTAGACAGTAAACTGCGTGATGTTCTGGTAACAACCGCAAGCACAACAACCGACTCTACTGAAGTAATAGCAACAGAAGAAGTAGTAGCGGAAGCAACACCGGCAAAAGCCATCAGTGCTGCCGACAGTATCGCAGCTGCACTGAAAGGTAACCAACAGGAAGCTTCTATAAATATGGAGCAAATCAAAAAAGAACATCCTTTGATGGCCATTCTTCAGTTAAATTCAAGTGGTCAAGGCCCCATTATCGGTTATGCTAATTACAAAGACACTGCTGAAATCAACAAATATTTGGCGATGAGAGAAGTAATAGCAGAACTTCCTAAGGACCTCCGTCTAAAATGGGGAGTTGCTCCTGCTGATTTCGACAAAAAAGGACAGACTTTCGAGTTGTATGCTATCAAATCTACCGAACGCAACGGTAAAGCTCCGTTGGAAGGTGATGTAGTAACAGATGCCAAAGACGATTTCGACCAGCATGGTAAACCATCTGTAAGCATGTCTATGAACACAGACGGTGCACGCCGTTGGGCACAATTGACCAAACAAAATATCGGACGCTCTATTGCAATCGTACTTGATAATTATGTATATTCTGCTCCGAACGTAAGTACGGAAATCACAGGCGGTAACTCAATCATTACCGGTAATTTCAGTCCGGAACAATCCAAAGACTTGGCAAACGTATTGAAATCAGGTAAAATGCCGGCACCGGCACACATCGTGCAAGAAGATATTGTCGGTCCGTCATTGGGTCAGGAATCTATCAATGCAGGTATTTTCTCATTTGTAGTGGCACTCATCCTTTTGATGATTTACATGTGCGCCATGTACGGTTTCATCCCAGGTATGATTGCCAACGGTGCTTTAATCCTCAACTTCTTCTTCACATTAGGTATTCTTTCATCCTTCCAAGCTGCGCTGACAATGTCCGGTATTGCCGGTATGGTATTAGCACTCGGTATGGCTGTGGATGCGAACGTACTTATCTACGAACGTACTAAAGAAGAATTACGTAGCGGCAAAGGAGTGAAAAAAGCATTAGCTGATGGTTACTCCAATGCTTTCTCGGCAATCTTCGACTCCAACTTAACATCTATTATTACCGGTATTATTCTGTTTAATTTCGGTACTGGTCCTATTCGTGGTTTTGCCACTACATTGATTATCGGTATTCTCTGCTCGTTCTTTACAGCAGTATTCATGACTCGTTTAGTTTACGAACATTACATGAATAAAGATAAACTGCTGAACTTGACATTTACTTCCGGAATTTCTAAAAACCTGTTGGTAAATACTCATTTCGACTTCATGAAAGGTAACAAACGTTCCTTCATGATTACAGGTATTATTATTTTGGTATGTATAGCATCATTCGCTATTCGTGGCTTGAGCCAAAGTATCGATTTTACAGGTGGACGTAATTATAAGGTACAGTTCGAACAAGCTATCGAGCCCGAACAAGTACGTGAGTTGATCGCAAGTAAATTCGGTGATGCAAATGTAAGTGTTATCGCTATTGGTACAGACAAAAAAACCGTTCGTATCAGTACTAATTACCGCATCGAAGAAGAAGGTAACAATGTGGATTCTGAAATTGAAGCATACTTATATGAAACATTAAAGCCGTTGTTAACTCAAAACATTTCATTGGCTACTTTCATTGACCGTGACAACCACACAGGTGGCAGTATCATCAGTTCACAGAAAGTAGGTCCAAGTATTGCAGATGATATCAAGACATCGGCCGTCTGGTCGGTAGTTTTAGCATTGATTGCTATCGGCTTATACATTTTGCTTCGCTTCCGTAATATTGCTTACAGTGTTGGCTCCGTAGTAGCACTTACCAGTGATACGATCATGATCATCGGTGCATACTCATTATTATGGGGTTTTGTTCCTTTCTCATTGGAAATAGACCAAACGTTTATCGGTGCTATCCTAACAGCTATCGGATACTCCATCAACGATAAAGTGGTAATCTTTGATCGTGTACGCGAGTTCTTTGGTTTATATCCGAAACGTAACAAACGTCAATTGTTCAACGACTCACTAAATACAACTTTGGCCCGTACAATCAACACCTCATTAAGTACATTGATCGTATTGCTGTGTATCTTTATCCTCGGTGGTGATTCTATCCGCAGCTTTGCATTTGCAATGATTCTGGGTGTTATCATTGGTACATTGTCTTCATTATTTATTGCTTCTCCGATTGCTTACACAATGCTAAGCAAGAAGAAAGAAACAGCAGAAACAACTGCTATTGAAGCTGAATAACCTATTCATATAAAAGAAAAAGAGGCTGTCTCATTTTTCATTTTGAGACAGCCTTACTTATAACTTGTAAGTCACAATATAAAAACCTCCCTCTTTTAGCCTTAATTCATCACAATACAAGACTAAAAGAGGGAATTTTTTTCTTCTAAAGCTTCAATCTATAAGATTTTCAACTTTCAATTTCTATTTTGGAGTGAACCCTAAAAGTTTTTTATCTAACTTTTAGGGTTCACTCCATTTTAAGACAGTCTCTTCTTTTTTATGGTAGCTCACCGTTTATCCTACTATTAATAGAGCCATATCTGTTTATTAGATATTAAAGGTAAAAAACAGTATAAATTAAAAGATAAGACCGGAAAACAAAACGAGTACCTTCGACCTTATCTTTTCAAAAAAAGATATATTGCAGAAATGTAAAATATCTCTAAAATTATATCAATAAAGTAAATCTTCCTGTACCCTCTGAAAGCAATCCATTTCATGCACGTCCACATAGGTTCAGTTCACATAGCCCGAATAAACTTTCGTGATATCCTTACTTTCCTGCTAAAAACTATCAAAAAAGAACTCTCTATAACAATTTACTTGCACAAAAGCACAACCAGCTATATCCCAGACGCTACATAGAGCATTATCCCCTATAATAAAATATTGCCCTCACAAATAACATAATAAAATATGCCGTACCCCTTACACAGCGTACCGAAAAGAATTCTATACAGCATATAAAGATAAGAAAAACAGAATCTAACAAAATATACATCTATTATAATATATATTTAGAACATAAATACAAGATACATTTTAGATCAAGTACAAAATTGATACATAAAAACAAAACCCATAAAAGAATAAATTTAAAAAATAAGCTAATCTTATCTATGAATCCCGAATAAAGCAGAATATTTAAATAAAAAAATACCAAAAAGTGATTTTTTCGCTCCATTTATTTAGTAACCTTTATCTCTGAATTGTAATATAAGAAAAGAATCTCAAAAAAAGAATTAAAATTAATATATGTTGTTTTATATTGGATAATGAAGAACATGAATAAAAGAAGATAATAGAAAAAACTTATATCGTGCGATATGCAATGCACGTCTACAATTAAAGTAGTAAAGTAATCAGTATTTGTTAACGTAATAAAGAATGCTAAATGAAGAAAAATTTAGAGTACAGAATTAAAATTCTGTTGTTTTCCCTATTCCTTTTTGTTCCATTCTTAACGAATGCTACCGCACAAAGCGAGATAGTAATAAGTTTGGATTTTGCGAATGCACCTTTGAGCGAGGTTTTGAATGAAATTAGTCGTCAGACTTCACTGAGTATGGTTTATAACGCGAAAGATGTGGATCCTAACCGTAAAGTTACGATACATGCTAACCGTGAAAAGTTGTCTAAAGTCATGACAGACTTGCTCAAAAACACTAACACGACCTATTCCGTACGTGATAATCATTTGGTAGTTTATTCTACTAAAGAAACCCCAACCGTACATTCTACCATGCAGCAAAAACAACGCACAATTAAGGGTACCGTGTCTGATGAATATGGCGAACCACTTATCGGGGTTAGTGTATTAGTACAAGGTACTACTACAGGTACAATTACCGATATTGATGGTAATTACACTTTAGAAATACTTAATGACGAAGCTGTATTAGAATTCAGCTACATTGGTTATCAGAAAATATCACTGCGAGTAGCTGGTGCTTCTTCATTTAACATAATAATGAAAGAAGATGCACAACAGCTAAATGAGGTAGTTGTTACAGCCATGGGTATAGAACGCAAAGAGAAGTCATTGACTTATGCAACTCAACAAGTGAAAGGAGATGAATTAATGAAAGTGCAGGATGCCAATTTCGTGAATGCACTTTCCGGAAAAGCTTCCGGAGTTACCATTACCCCAAGTGCTGGTGGTGCTGGTGGTGCCTCTAAAATTTTGCTTCGTGGTAATAAATCTATTTTGGGTAACAACAGTCCGTTGATTGTAATAGACGGTGTACCAATGACTAATAATGTGAATGGTCAAACTGGTTTTGATGGAGGCTCTAATCTGACATATTCCAGTACCTCTGAAGGTTCTGATCCGTTATCGCTTGTCAATCCTGATGATATTGAAAGTTTGAATATCCTAAAAGGTGCTAATGCTGCTGCATTATATGGTAGTGCTGCTGCCAATGGCGTATTAATGATTACCACAAAAAAAGGCAAAGAAGGTCGTATTTCTATTAATGTATCTTCAAGTGCAACATTTGATCGCCCTTTGCTCACTCCCAAAATCCAAAATGTATATGGTGCTACAGTTGATCCTACTGCCGAGACTTTATCTGTAGATAGCTGGGGGAAAAAATTATCAGATTTAACGGCTGACGAACTTAATTATTCAGGTGCTAAATTACGTAATACAGCTTCCAATGATGACGTAAATGACTTTTTCCGTACAGGTGCCACATTCAATAACTCAATATCCGTTAGTGGAGGTACTGAGACTGTTCGTACTTATTTTTCATACGCAAATTCATATTCTGACGGTATGATGCGCAACAATAATTACAAACGTAACACGCTCTCTTTTCGTCAGAGTTATTCACTATTTAATAAAAAGTTAAATGTCGATTTATCACTAAATTATGTACAGGCAAAAACCAAGAATCGTCCTGGAGGAGGAACAGTGATGAATCCACTTTATGATCTTTATCGTATGCCAAGAAATGTGGATCTAAATTATTATAAGGAAAATTACTACATAGAAAATGGTAAATGGACTTCTAACGAACAAAGCTATTTCGATTCTAAAAACAATAAATGGACTACTGGTACTGTTGAGCTAACCGGGCCCAAACAGGAATGGGCATATTGGCAAAATGGTATGAACAACCCTTATTGGATGGTAAATACTCGCAATTCTATAAGTGAAGAAGAACGTGCTTATGGTTATATCTCTGCCAATTATCAGATCATTGATGGTTTGAAGATACAGGGACGTTTGAGTTTGGACCGTACAAAAATGAAAGGAACATCAGAGCGCATGGCTACCACATGGAATATATCAGCTATGGAAGATTATGGTATGTATGGACAAGACCTTAATTGGATAAATGAAGTATATGTAGACGCTTTACTAAGCTATGACAAACAAATTAAAGATTTCTCTATCTCAGCCACTACCGGTTGGACAGGACATACATTAAAAGGAGAAACGCAAAAACTTTGGGCCAAAGCTACTACAGCCAATTGGAAACACGACACTATGCCAACACTAATCAACTTTTTCGAACCTTCTGTTTCACAAGGCAACGTAAGTGAACGTTCATACACACTTTCTTCCAACTGGGATAAGGGTTTACTTTTTACTGGTCAGATAGGGTGGCAAGAAAAAGTATATCTGGAGGGTAGTTATCGTCGAGACTGGTACCGCGCTTTCAAACAGTACTCGTATCGTGGAACCCCTACTAATTATGGTTACTTTTCAGTGGGTGCCAATGCGCTATTACATCAAATAGTTACCCTGCCTGAAGTAATTACCAATCTGAAAGTTCGCGCTTCATATTCAGAAGTGGGTAACTCTATCCCGAACGTTCTCTATAATGCTCGTAACACAGACCCACTTACAGGTGCTGCCGTACCTTCTTCTTATAGTTATTTCAATAACCCAATACCAGAAAAAACAAAATCTTTCGAAGCCGGTTTTGATATTTCTTTATTTGGGAGTGCTCTAAACTGGGATATGACCTATTATAACAGTGCCATGCATAATAGTTATTTAACCATTAGTGATCTTGGAGGATTAAAAAAGCCTGTAAATGCAGGGGTTATCCGTAATCAAGGTATCGAAACGACTCTTAGCTATAATTTAGCATTTGCTAAAGATTGGATGTGGCGTACTTCCGTGAATTTCTCCTATAATTATAATAAAATCGAAAAAACTTACACTAAAGAAGACGGTACTTCTGCCAAATTAGAACAAAGTATTGCCGGAGGCAAAGTAATGGTTCGGTATGATGAGGGAGGTTCTTATGGCGATTTGTACGCACAAGACTTTAAGCGTAATGAAGACGGCTCTATTAAATTAGTAAATGGAGCGCCACAACTTGATACGCAAAATTATGTTTATTTAGGCAATATGAACTCCAAGTTTAATTTAGGATGGAGTAATACAATTAATTATAAAGACTTTTCACTTTATTTCTTGATCAACGGACGTATTGGAGGTAAAGTAATCTCTTTGACAGAAGGAATGTTGGATGCTGTAGGCAATTCTCAACGTACTGCGGATGCACGTTTAGCAGCCGAAGCCAATAACCTATATACTGCTACGGGTGAACCTGCCATGTACATGTCCGATGGACAATTGGTTTCTATCGAAAAATATTATAGACAAGTAGGTGGGAATACTTATGGCACGCAATATGTTTACAATGCTACTAATTTCCGTTTAGGTGAATTATCACTGGGATATACCTTTAGAAATTTGTTTGGTGCTTCTAAACATTTGTCACTCTCTCTTGTAGCTCGTAACCTTTGTTTCCTTTATAAAGATGCCCCGGTTGATCCAGACCTTGCTCTTTCTACTCAGAATGGTTTAGGAGCGTTCGATGTATTTAATATGCCATCTGCTCGTTCATTCGGTATTTCATTAAAAGCTAACTTCTAAATATTAGACAGATGAATATGAAAAAAAATAATTTTTTTATTGCTTGCATTGTGATGTCACTGTTAGGTATGCAATCTTGTATGGATTTTGATGTGCCAGGTGATGAGTTAACAGGTAACACAGAAGAAGGTTCTGACGAGGTTTATCATGGGGCGGCTGATATATTGGATTATCATAAAGAAATTTCTCAAGAGGGACTTGACCTTGCTTTAACAAACCTTGCTAAAGAAGCACCGTTAGGTTATATTCTTTCAGCTACTTACTCTATGCGTGGCGGTAAGGAAGCGACGCGTCCTGGGGCACATGCCTATCAATACCAATTTAATATGTCAGTTGATAATTATGCCGGATACATGGTGGTTCCTCATACAGACTTTCCATTTGCTATGATTACCCTAAATTCTACCTATGCCTTTGAGCAGTCAGTAAACGCAGGTCCGAATGGTAATTATACATTGACAAAGAATTATCTATCTCCGATTTTAAATCATCCAGATATTGATTCCATTCCCGAGATGAAAGCAGTAGCTTTATTACTTTTTGATTATGCTTCTCAAGAAGAAGTCGACCTTTATGGTTCATTTCCATATACACAATTTAAAGCCAATCAACAGGAACATCCTTATACATACGATAGCTGTGAGGATATTTACAAAGGTATTGTGGACAATCTTGACAGCATTAATGCCTGTTTAAAGAATTATCCCAATCGCCCGGAATGGTATAAAACTAAAGTGAACAAACTATTAAAAGATGTAGATGAAATCACTGATACAAAAGATTTTGAGACCTGGCGCAAAATGGGAAATTCTCTAAAACTCCGTATGGCTATGCATGTGGTAAAAAGAGATAAAGACTTAGCCAAAAAATGGGCAGAAGAAGCCGTTATGGAAGGTGTTGCTAACTCTTTAGAAGACGAAGTATCGTTTTCAACAGATAAAAGTGGCACCAATCATCCACTTGCCGAAATATCCCGTTCATGGGGAGACTCTCGCTTAAACGCTTCTTTTGAGACAATCCTTTTTTCATTAAAACATCCTTATTGTAATTTTTTATTTGATAAAAATTCAGTAAAATTAGGCGATTTGGAAGCTAATACTCGTGTTATAGGTCTTCGTGCCGGAAAGAAAATGGGTGAAGGACAATCTGCCGCCAGCAATAAAGATTGCGGATATTCTTCTATTTATCAATATTTCACAGAAGCACCACTCTATTTTATTAAACTTTCAGAAGTAGACTTCTTGCGTGCAGAAGGGTTAGTACGTGGTTGGAATGTTGGTGATGAAGGTTGCGATGCACAATTTTACTACAATCGCGGTATTGACAATGCAACTTGTGAATGGCGCATGACAGCCTTTGAGTATGATGCCGGGTTAGCTGATTATAAGCAAGTGGAAGAAGCTGTTCCATATCAATATATTGACCCAATTGATGCATCTAACAACTATCAGAGTCCAATAACCATTGGTGTAAAGTGGAATGCAGGTGATAGTGATGAAACAAAACTGGAAAAAATTATCACTCAAAAGTATATCGCTCTATTTCCCTACTCTTTTGAGGCATGGACAGAAATGCGCCGTACAGGTTACCCGAAAACCTTGCCGGTACTTAATTGGGAAGACGCCGACGCCAATCTACAAGAAGGGGATCTGTTGCGCAGAATGCGCTTCCCTGGCACTGACACACAAGCAGTTGCTGCTGATGTAGCAGCTACAGGACTTAAAGCTTTAGGTGGAGCCGATCTCCAATCTACTCGTATTTGGTGGGATGTAGAAGGAACGCCAAATTTTTAATGATATAATCCAAACTATTTATAAGAGAGAGGGGGGGATCCTTCCCCTCTCAAGAAATCATTTTTATTTAATAATTTAATTTTCTGTATTATGAAGAAATTTACTTTGTTTAGCATGGCTGCCATGTTGCTGCTTTCAGGACAAGCTCCGGCACAGGATAAGACAGATTATCCTCCTTCGGCTTCAACAGAAGTGTTCGACTTTACCCCATGGAAGGAATCTACCATCTTGGAGTTGTTTGTCAAAGCAATGAATGAAGGTCGAAATTATCCTTCTGCGGAAGAATGGACAGAAGCTGGATTTAACTTAGATCTGGAGTTTTCCCGTTCGCATGTTCGTCCACGTGACATTATTGAAGATGCTTCTAAAAATGTGGTTCCTGAGGTATATGCAAAACGTCGTTTGTGGATGAATATGCCAACTGGTCAAGGCGATTTAGTCGGAGGATATCCTAGTTCCTTATTCAATAATGATACTTTTTCTATGTGGAACTATGTAAACCTTTACGGGGCATGGAATCATTCTCCATTCCAAGCTCCAGGTTCTTGGGCGGATGCTGCACATAAGAATGGTACCGATATGTTCAGTGGAATTAAATTTTTTGATACTACCGGTGGTCGTGGGCAGACTGCTACGGAATATATTAATTTGATTTCTACAAAAAATCCAGATGGTTCATTCCGATATGTCGATGCTTTTATCAACGTATTAAAATTCTTTGGTTTAGATGGTATTAACTACAATTGGGAAGATACCGGCTACAACAATGAAACCGTAATAGCCTTTCATCAAGCTCTTTATAAACGTGCAGCAGAATTGAATTTTGATAGTTTTCACATTGGGCTGTATGGAGGTCCATCTTATCTAACTAATCCTGCTGATTATTTTGCCAACGAAAATGGTAGAACAACAGAGGTTATGATGAATTATTCTGCTAATGATATTCCGAGAACTTTAGCTATGTCCCAGAAAAACGCTATTGCTATCCAAGGTGACTGCGAGGGATTGTATCAAGGTGTGTGGATTGCCAGTATGGATCGCCAATGGACCAACTTCCATGCCGATGGCGCTGAACAAGTTGGCCTTTGTTTGTGGGGTGAGCACAAGATTAGTCGCTTCTTCCAGTTTGCCATTGGCGACAATACCATGGAATTACAAAGTAATTACCAGAAATTGTTGGAAAAAGGTTTTTCTGGTGGTAAACGTTCTCCAATTGACCGTCCTGCATTGTCTAACAGTGGAAATATTTTTGAAATATCCAACAATGATGATAAACCAAATCAAATGGTTAATTTTGCTGGCTTTGCTGATTTTGTACCTGAACGTACTGCTATTCAAGGAGATTTGCCTTTCACTACACATTTTTCTTTGGGTAATGGTGAACGCTATAACTACAAAGGAAAGAAAACATTTGGTAGCTGGTATAATATGGGACAACAGGATATAGTTCCTACATATCGCTGGTTAATTTATGATGCCAACACAAAGACTCGTTCTACTGCCGTTGATGCCGAATTTACACACGAAGATGCTTATACCGGCGGTTCTGCTCTCCGTCTTTCAGGTGAGCCGACAGCAAAAGGGTCAGATGTTGTTCTCTACCGTGCAAAATTGAACGTATCCGGTGGTAATGCAAAAGCAAATGTTGCATTGAAATCTGGTGTAAATGGTACAAATGCTTCCAACCTCTATGTGATTCTAAAGAAATTTAATGATGACACATGGATGGAGTTTCCTGTAGGTAATCTGAATGGACCGACATGGGAAGAGAAGGAAATTGCACTTTCAGGTATTAATAGTGGTGATATAATTGAATACATCGGTTTTCGCGTGAAAGGAACATATGAAGGAAACTATAATATGCTGATTGGTAAACTTGCTTTGACTGACGATTGCGCAGTGAAAACTCCTGCACCGATTGATGCGGAAAGTATTATTGTAGAAGTGAAAGAAGAAACAACTCAATCTCTTTCTGTGAAGCTGAATTGGGCAGTAAATGCCACAGGTTACAATAGTGATAATGCTAAATATGGTTTGATTTACAATGACGAAGTGAATATTGACCATTTCCAGCTAATGTATAAGAATGGTGAAAATGGTAAAGTTTCAGAAATAGGACGTACCTCTACATGGTCTGCTTATTTAGGTAATATTATGTTTGAAACTGCTACAGATGACCCGTATATCGGTATTCGTTCGGTTTCTGTAGATGGAAAAACCTATTCTCCCGTAGAATGGATTCATATTGGTCGTGGCAACGCTTCTGAATTACCTGCATTCAATAATGATCCTTATTGCGAGTCTACATTAAATTATAACGCAGAAGGTGCTGACATCGCCATTGAAGTTCGTTATATCGAACAGTTTAAAACTACCGGTGCTGTTGAAGATATTAATTACACTGCTGATGCTCCACAAGCCGACGGAACTCAATATGCAATGTGCGATCAAACATTGAAAGTAAATCAAGGACAAGAAGTAGAACTTTTCTTCAAAGCAGCTGATTTAGATGATGGGTTAAAATTCTGCTTAGGAAAAGCTTATATCGATTTAGATGGAAGTAAGTCCCACGAACCGGCCACTGAAACAATTTTTGAATTAGGCACAGTAAAACAGGGAACTCCTGAATTCCAAACGACAGGCGTAACGCAGAAATTTACTATTCCTGCTGATGCAAAACCAGGAGAAAGTCGTCTACGTCTTGTGTTCTCCGATGCATGGTTTGCACACCCCGGCCCTTGCGGATTTACAGCTAAAGGATTCACTTTGGATATTCCAGTAGAAATTATTGGTAATAATCCTTCGCGCGAACCGGCACCGGATATGCATGATCAAGGTGAAGCTGATGAACCGGAAGGACTGAATAACAATCCGGATGGTGTTGAAAATGTTTGGAAAGACAGTGAATCTGTTATTTCTACAATGTGGCCAACAACTACCGAAGGTACGATTTATTTCAACAATGTAGAAAAAGCATGGATATATACAACTGATGGACAGTTAGTTAAATATGTGCCCAATAATCCTTCTTCTACAGATATATCCGACATCACTCCAGCTATATATGTCGTTAAGATGCAAAAAGGAAATATTGTACGCAGTCAAAAACTGATAAAGAAATAAACAGTTATAACATTTTTCTTTAAGGAAAAAAGATTGTATTCGAAGAGTTATCTGTTTTTTTATAGTTAAGCTATAGTTTCAGATAACTCTTCCTTTTTGTTTCAATCAGAATTCCTCCTCCGAAACATTTCTCAAAGTTGACTTATTTATAAACACATTCTTGCAAATGTCCCATTGTTTTCATGAGAAAAAACACAAACAACAATCTATAAAAGCTAAATATAATCTTAACAAAATGGGAAAAGTAAAAGCGGAAGTAAAACTCAAAAAAACTATATAGAAACTCAATAATTGACTTTTCATAAGTAGTCCCGAGGGGAATCGAACCCCTATCTAAAGTTTAGGAAACTTCTATTCTATCCGTTGAACTACAGGACCTACTTTTAATTTTAGTTGCAAAGATAATGTATTCTATCGATTTAACAAGACAGAATGCATAGATTTATAAAGTATCCGGACAATAAGGAAGCAGGCATTAACAATTTCAGGAAATAGAGTTAGAAAAGAGAGGATTTATTCTTATCATTGCAAGATAATACACAATAAAAAGTATCAGAAAGATTGTATTTTGCATAAAAACTGCAACAATTCGTCATTTTACCTCACAAACATCGATATCAATATGACACAAAATGAATCACAAACAAATTGAAACCTTTCCAATACACTAACATATACATCCAATACAAACAATATTTCAAATCTTTTGATAGACAGCTATAGATAAACTAAAAAAGATTTTGCTAAGTCGTTTAACTTTACGACCTTTGCGAAACCTTCTGCATAATAAATGAATATACAAAAGTGACCAACACAAGGGTTATATTTATGCAAGAATACAACAAGTCGATCCTAAAATTAAAATAGTAAGTAAAATTATGGCAGACGAAATGATGGTTAAAGAATTGGAGCAAGTGGTAGTACGCTTCTCCGGCGATTCCGGCGACGGTATGCAGCTGGCCGGTAACATCTTCTCGAACGTGTCGGCAACAGTAGGGAATGACATCTGTACATTCCCCGATTATCCGGCAGATATTCGTGCCCCGCAAGGGTCTTTGACCGGTGTATCCGGCTTTCAAGTACATATCGGAGCAAACAGAATATTTACTCCAGGCGATCGTTGTAATGTATTAGTAGCAATGAATCCCGCAGCTCTAAAAACGCAGATCAAATTCTGCAAACCACAAGGGCTGGTCATTACCGATTCTGATTCTTTTGGAGCAAAGGACTTGGAAAAAGCGAAATTTACGACAAATAATGCATTCGAAGAATTAGGTATCAAACAAGAAGTTCTTGAAGTGCCCATATCTTCTATGTGTAAGGAAAGCCTAAAAGATTCCGGTCTGGACAACAAAGCCATGCTACGTTGTAAAAACATGTTCGCTTTAGGATTAGTCTGCTGGCTGTTCAATCGAAATCTTAAAGCTGCCGAAAATATGCTTCGCCAGAAGTTTGCCAAGAAACCGGAAATTGCAGCAGCTAACATCAAAGTTTTGAATGATGGCTATAATTATGGTGCAAATACCCACGCTTCTACCTCTACTTATAAGATAGAAAGTAAAAGTCCCAAGGCAAAAGGACTCTATACAGACATAAACGGTAATAAAGCTACCTCCTACGGTTTGATTGCAGCAGCAGAAAAGGCCGGTCTGGAACTCTATCTGGGCTCTTATCCGATCACCCCGGCTACAGATATTCTTCACGAACTGTCTAAGCACAAATCACTCGGCATAAAGACCGTACAATGCGAAGACGAGATTGCCGGATGCGCTTCTGCGGTAGGTGCTGCCTTTGCTGGTGACCTTGCAGTCACTACGACTTCCGGCCCGGGGGTATGTCTGAAAAGTGAGGCCATGAACCTTGCTGTCATCGCAGAGCTCCCATTAGTTGTTGTTAATGTACAACGTGGAGGTCCATCAACCGGTATGCCTACTAAATCAGAACAAACAGACCTGCTACAGGCGCTCTATGGACGCAATGGTGAAAGCCCAATGCCGGTTATTGCCGCTACTTCACCAACCAACTGCTTTGATGCCGCTTATATGGCTGCAAAAATCGCATTGGAACACATGACACCGGTAGTACTACTGACCGATGCTTTCATCGCTAATGGTTCCGCTGCATGGAAATTACCCAACTTGGATGAATATCCGGCCATAAACCCGCCCTATGTCACTCCCGAAATGGAAGGTACTTGGACACCGTTCCAGCGTAACGAGAAAACAGGTTCACGCTATTGGGCGGTTCCCGGAACAGAAGGCTTCATGCATCGTATCGGCGGTCTGGAAAAAAGTAATGAAACCGGCGTTATCTCTACCGAACCGGAAAATCACCAAAAGATGACATTATTGCGTCAAGCCAAAGTGGATAAGATTGCAGACTGCATTCCCGAACTGGAAGTACAGGGTGATGCCGATGCCGAGCTGTTGGTAGTAGGATGGGGTGGAACATATGGTCACCTCTACTCCGCTGTAGAACATATGCGTAAAAATGGCCAAAAAGTGGCACTTGCTCATTTCCAGTATATCAACCCGCTGCCTAAAAATACAGCAGACGTACTGAAGAAATACAAAAAAATTATCGTAGCCGAACAAAATCTGGGACAGTTTGCCGGATATCTGCGTATGAAAGTACCCGGACTGAATATCAACCAGTTTAATCAGGTGAAAGGACAGCCTTTCGTTACAAGAGAACTTGTAGATGCATTTACTAAATTATTGGAGGAATAAGAAATGAGCGAAACAGTATATACAGCTAAAGATTATAAATCGGGGCAACCACGCTGGTGCCCGGGATGTGGCGATCATGCTTTCCTGAACTCCCTGCATAAAGCTATGGCCGAATTGGGAGTGGCTCCACACAATATTGCCGTTATCTCCGGTATCGGTTGCTCATCGCGTTTGCCTTATTACGTAAACACCTATGGCTTTCATACCATCCACGGACGTGCTGCTGCGGTAGCTACAGGTGCCAAAGTGGCCAATCCCGATCTTACCGTTTGGCAAGTATCCGGAGATGGCGATGGTTTGGCTATCGGTGGCAACCATTTCATTCACGCCATCCGTCGTAACGTCGATCTTAATATGATCTTGTTAAACAATCGTATCTACGGATTAACTAAAGGACAGTATTCGCCCACATCAGAACGTGGTTTTGTCAGCAAGTCCTCTCCTTATGGAACGGTTGAAGATCCTTTCCATCCGGCCGAACTCTGCTTCGGTGCACGCGGCCGCTTCTTTGCACGCTGTGTAGCCGTTGACGGTGCTGCCTCTGTGGAAGTTTTGAAAGCTGCCGCTAATCACAAAGGTGCATCTGTAGTAGAAGTACTGCAAAATTGCGTTATCTTCAATGACGGTACCCATGAAAGTGTCGCGACCAAAGAAGGACGCGCCAAAAACGCCATCTATCTGGAACACGGAAAACCAATGTTATTCGGCGAGAACAAAGAATACGGATTGATGCAACAAGGATTCGGACTGAAAGTAGTGAAGTTGGGTGAAAACGGGATTACGGAAAAAGACATTCTGATACACGATGCTCATTGTATGGACAATACCCTTCAATTAAAACTGGCGTTAATGGAAGGTCCGGAGTTCCCAATAGCTTTAGGAGTAATTCGTGATGTGGAAGCTCCTACATACAACGATGCAGTTATGGAGCAAATCGAAGAAGTGAAAGGCAAAAAGAAATATCACAATTTCAATGAATTGCTTATGACTAACGACACTTGGGAAGTAAAATGATCCTATTAAATACATATACAAACGAAAGGGATGGTCGCTGTCGGTCATCCCTTTTGTTTGTGTTATATAAACATCAGAATTATTCCGTTTACATTTTCTTATAGATATACCCGAAAACATACATAATAAAAATACAAGTCTTCAAATAAATCTACAGTTTTTCATTTAGCAGGTATTTTTCTTTTTGCCCACCACTCCATCAGTTCTATATGCAATTCCTTTACAAGATCAGGGTTCTGTTCGGCAATATTTGTAGTTTCCTTCGGATCAGCTACAAGATCATATAACTCAAAATTCTCATCCCATGAATCCACCAAAAGTTTCATACTACCGCGCCTGATTGCCAAATGCGGACTTTTCTGTTTGGCATTTTTACCACGCGGATAATTGAAGGCTTTATTTCTACCAAAGTCCCACATTAAATCTTTTTTACGTATTTGAGGTTCACCCAATAAGGCTCTACTCATATCTTCTCCACTCAGCTCCATATCTAATGGTAATTTAGCACCTGTCAACGCACATAAAGAGGGTAAAAGGTCAACTGCACAAACAATACTAGAATCATTTATTCCACCAGCCTTGATTTTTTCCGGCCAATGGATAGCAAACGGCATTCGAATTCCACCTTCATAAAGGCTACACTTCACGCCAAGCAATGAATTAGTACGCATTTGCTGAAAGCTAGGAGCAGGACCATTATCACTGGTAAAAATAACAATTGTATTTTTCTCCAACCCCAGTTTAGTCAGCCCTTCCATCAAACGCCCGATCTGTTTATCATATTCAGTCAATACTTCTTTAAAATTAGGAGGTGTAGTCCAAGATGTCCTTTCCGAGTCCATTGTTTTCTGACTTGGTACCCAAGGAGTATGCATATCATCAGGCCATAAATTTACAAAACACGGTTCTCCTTTATGCCTTTTCAGAAAATCAAGTGTTTTATCTACAAAATAGGCTGTTCTATCCCAACGCTTCACTTGATCAGTCCGACTCCATATCCACGCCGAATCCGTAATAACAGGATCTGGGTTGGGACTCTCCCAAGTAGAAATATATTCATCAAAGCCATATTCGGTTATCTGCGGGGCATCTATTACATCACGCCCTCCCCCCATATGCCATTTACCAAAATGTCCAGTCGTGTAGCCCGCACTTTTCATTACTTTAGCCATCGTAGGAACCGAAGCGTCCAAATAATCAAATTGTTCACAGGCTGTATTACCTTTGCGCGTTTGCAGATAACAATTTATCCCCATTTCAGTAGGAAACCGTCCTGTTGTCAACCCAACACGAGAAGGCGAACTCACCGGTGAGGAAGAATAGTAGTTGGTTACAATTAAGCCCCCAGAAGCCAGTTTGTCAATATTCGGTGTTTTTACCCATCCATTATTAAGAAAAGAAACATCACCTGCTCCCATGTCATCCGTATAGATTATCAAAACATTAGGTTTACTCTGTGCCTGAGCCTCTCCAGCGTGTATAGGCGTATATATCATACAAGTGCCCAAGCCTAAAACCCCACTAATTAGCAGTTTATTATTCATAAGTATTTTATTTAAACCATTTATTCATGTAAAAATAGAGAAATATTGATAAAAGAACTATCTCTCCATTACTTTTTCAATTCATTGAATACAAACTTTTTTTGTTAAAGAGATTTCTGGTGATACCAATTTAACAATGTATGTACCCGATTGAACAGACGATGGTAAATCAACTGTACTTCCATTCAAAACAGACTCAAAGATTACCTTCCCACAAACATCAAAAAATAAAATCTTTGCTACGTCAATATCCCCCATAACATATAGCCTTGCATGATCGACATATATATTAATGTCATTTACAGATGTAGACTGAACCAACGTGCCTCCTACATTTTTCTCAACGGTTATCTTATAGACAGCAGTAAAGAAATTCCCCCCTCTGAAAAGCCGAAGTGTAACCGGAGTCGTTTTATCCAGATTGACTTCCAATATTTCGTCCTGATTCGTATAATCATTAGCGCGCTGAACAGGAATCGTTTCAAGCAAATTCCATGTAAATGAAGAAGCATCATATTCTTCAAGCAAAATACAATTTTCATTGTTACCATTCCCATTTCTTACATGAATAGAGATTTTTTTAGCATTATCTATTTGCGGTAACTGTATATAACTATCTCCTTTATTCCGTAAACGCAAACCATACTGATGAGTATCACCATCCGAACAAGTTTGCTCCAATTCTGCCGCTCCGGGTCTGATGTATGCCCCATTCAACGTAAATCCATTGATTTCCGTCCCGTCAGGAATATCTATATTAGAAGGAGTAGCTTCCGGAAATGTACCTACACCAGTTTCATCAATCCACGCACGTATGGCATCCTGCCATTCTTGAGAACTAAAATCTTCATTTAACCAATAATCTTGTGCATTCACCGTAAAAAAACTCAAACTAACAAATAAAAGTGCAGAAAGTAATCTTTTTTTCATAATAGTAATTTTTAGAGTTAATAATTTTATATCAAACAATTTATAATATAAATGTATGCAGACATCTGTAATACGACCGTCACTTTCAGCCATAACACGTTCACAAATGTTCATAAAAACCGGACATCCTATATTGTGATCAGAACTTAGTCATTTACCATTATTTTATAGGCTGTTTTTCCGGAAATACCGTTAATAATCCGGACAATATATACTCCCGGACAAAGAGTTCGAAAAGAATACTCTTCCGACAACACTTTTTTTACAACCAATACAGCACAACCCGCTACTTGAGATATTTGTACAGTTTCATTTCCAGAGAGACCTCGGATATGAATATTTCGGTTAGAGACAGTAACCTGATAAAAAGGAGATTTTAATCGAGTAACAGAAGTAGTAACATAATCCTTTATTCTACCTTTACGAAGATATAAAGCCCTCATTTCTTCTCCTGGGCTCGTTTCATGGGCCGCAATCAAAATCGTACTGTCATTCAAATGAATCATAGATGAATAAAAAGTATTAAGTTCCCCAAATGGCATTGCCTGCTTAACAGGATTTTTTGCATTTTTATCGGCTACCCAGCAATATATTTTCTTTCCACTATTATAACTAAATGCTATTTTACCATTTGACAATTTCAAAGCAAACGGTGCACCACCGGTATGTTCCCTTGTTAATGCCCAACGAACAGTGGTAGACAATGGATATACATTATTATCTCCCAACCCATTATAATTAGCAGTTTGCCAATTACCTTCAAAATAAGAAGATTCAAAAGTATAATCATCGGCCGGAGCAATGACAATCCATGGAGATACTTTTCTTTCTATACTTTCCGCAATAAACCCTAAACGATTGTCTTCCGTCAAAAACGGAGTAGGCATTCCCCCGCCACTCCCACAAAAATTATTACCGGCCCTCTCCTCGTTATAATCTCTCAATAACATCCTAGCCGTATAGCGTTCATTACTGAAATTCGTCCATGTCGCTCCATTATCAAATGAAGCGACAAAAGCCACTGCCCTTCCTCCAATCTCATTTTCCTGAATACACTCCTCTTCCGACAAAAAAGTCGGATATATATCCTGTAAAGTAAAGAAAATATAAATACCCAAAGGTGTTTGAATAGGAGTCGGTTCCCAATTACCTCCCTGAAAAACTTCTTCTTCCTTACTCCAAGTAGAACCACCATCTACACTATATTTAACACATACATAGCGATCTCTTCCTGTAAAATAATAACCGTCCTCTTTTCGCTTTTGATAAGTCATCAACAATCGCCCGTCGGTCAACTCTATTATATTACAATTAGCATACGTCCAGTCTCCCGTCTTTTGCAATAATAGACTTTCCGGCGACCATGTCACTCCATCATCAGAACTATATCGCTTAACAATCTTTCGCCCATAAGTGAATTTCTGATAGGTCAGTAGAATTTGTCCAGCTTTTGGTCCTTGTTTCATCAAAACCATTCTGGCATATTTGGCCGGACCAGGTATCTCCATGACATCTCCGAACCAGGTAATTTCATTTTGTGCAAACAGTGGTCCACACATTAAAAACAACATAAAGAATAACAATACCTTTCTCATAAATCAGATCATCATTTTCGCACATTGATAATTTGTAAGCAAAAGTAAGCCTTCCGATTTAAAGATACCCTCACGAATGTTTTAAGTATAAGTAGTATCGTTCAAAGAGAAAAAATAATAGCAGACAAACTCTATTGAACAAAAATTTTAAACTCAAAAACGATAGTGCTCATCAATTAAGGTAGGGATCGAATACCTTTGCATCAGTCATTACATTTATAATCTAATTAATAATAACCATGAAAAAACAAACCCTTTTGACAAGTACTCTTTTGTTGATTTCATCAATAGCACAAACAAAGGAAGAAAAGCGTCCTAACATTATATTTATCATGGCAGATGATTTAGGGTACGCCGAATTAGGATGTTATGGGAATAAATTCAATGAAACACCTGTATTAGACCAAATGGCAGCCGATGGTGTTCGTTTCACTCATGCTCAAACAGCCGCTTCTCTGAGTTCCCCCACCCGGGCAGCCTTAATGACCGGACAATATCCGTATCGAATAGGAGTTGTTGACTATCTTCGTGGTAACTCGGACCCAATGCGAACAGATATAAAAACTATTGCCGAAACATTACACGACAACGGTTACCACACTGGGATTATCGGGAAATGGCATTTAACTGGATATTCACTATCAGGAGCAAAGAGCCAAATACTCCCTTCGGAAAGAGGCTTTCAAGAAATGATTATTTCAGAAAACAGATACATAGGTAACGGAAGTTATTTCCATCCATACCATTTCAATGAATCCGTCGTTAAAATTCTTCCAGAAGAAAAAGAATTTCTGATAGACCGTATGAACTACGAAGCAGTAGAGTTCATCAAAAGAAATAAAGAGAAACCATTTTTTTTATATTTAAGTCATTATGCTGTACATAACGGACTGATGGGGCCTCCCGAAACCGTAGATCATTTTCGTGTCAAGCCTAAATCCGGCATCAGTGCGCCTTCGGAGAATAATCCGGAAAACGATCCTTATAAAAAATTTCCAGCAGATTATCGAGGAAAACCCAATAATCCACATTTGGCCGCTCAGCTGAAACACATAGATACAGGAGTGGGCGAAATCCTCCAATGTTTACGCGACAATGACCTTTTAAATAATACTTTAGTGATCTTTACAAGCGATAATGGCGGAGCGACCGGAGTAACCACTAATACCCCTTTAAGGGGAGGAAAAACAAGTATGTATGAAGGAGGCAATCGTATACCTATGATCTTCTATGGATATGGCACCGACTCTGCTCCTAAAATAATTGATCAGCGGATTATTTCCATGGACTTCTTTCCTACATTTTGTGAACTGACTCACACCAATATGCCCGAACAAATTTGTGATGGTGTATCCATATTGCCTCTTTTTAATAATAAAGAGATTGAAGAACGTGAATTTCACTGGTATTACCCTCCTTGCGTAAAAGAATCGGATAATTCACGTAACATAGAAGCTTCAATTATATCCGGAAAATATAAATTGATCGAAAGATATACATACAATGGGTGCCAATTATCTGTAATAGAGCAAGAACTATTTGATCTATCGACCGATCCATATGAAAAGAATAATCTATCAACTAAAAATATAGAAACAACCAGAATTTTAAACCGAAAACTAAAAATTTGGAGAGAAGAAATCGAAAAAGGAGAAAATAAGTCCGTAAATCAAATTATATATGTCTCTCCCCAAGGTACAGGCCCTGGTAATACTTGGGAGAACGCATCCAACTTAGAACAGGCTATCACATTGGCACATTCCATCCCCAATCATGAAATATGGCTAAAAGCTGGCACATACAACTTAAGTGCTCCAATTAACCTCGATAATACTTTCATCTTCGGAGGTTTCAAGGGAAACGAAACACGGTCAACAGACCGGAATTGGGATAAAAACAGAGTAGTCATCGAATGTAAAGATCGTATTTCTCCATTCCGTAGTACAACCGGCAACAATCGTCCAGGAGGAAGAGATGCTTATATCCCCTGCATTATTGATGGTGTTATCATACAAAACGCAATCAATCCTCCAGAAGAAAATGGAGGAGCCATGATTCTAAGCAATGGCGCTTTCGTGAGAAATTGTATTTTTAGAAACAATGCCACACGAAATGGGAGAAATGGCGCAGCTATCCATTGTAACAGTGGACATTGCATTATAGAAAATTCATTATTTATAAATAATACATCAGACGGTAACGGAGGTGCTATACAAATTGGAACAGGAACAACCGCTACTGTTCGCAATTGTACATTTGCAAACAATAGTGCCGTAAAGCCAGGAGGAGCCATAGGAACAGCTACCAACAAATCCAATTTAACATTGATAAATTCAATTCTATACAACAATATGTATGGAAAGAAATACAATAGCTACGGCCAGAATACAGATATAAACGGAGGAGGAACTATTATCTCTACACACAGTGCAGTAGAAAGTAACAGCAAAAAATTCATGGACGGAGACGATACAGATCACATGTATCTAAATAGAAGCAAAAATCCCTCATTTCTATCTCCATCCAGTATTATAGGGAAAGGAAGCACACATGATGAGATAGAGACAATTTATACTGCAATCTACATGTTAGCACCAGGATCACCTTGTATTGATACAGGATCGGACTACGAAGCATTAGACATACTGTTTGATTTACAACACCAGGACAGAATACAAGGAAAAGCCGTCGACATGGGTGTTTATGAAACCCAATCTCTTACCAACAATATTTATACAGAGATTAGCAATCATATAAAAGTGTTTGTGGTAGAAAATGAAATATATATCAGCGGAGCTATTAAAGGAGAAACACTTCATTTATACAACCTACAAGGCATACTTATTGATGCAATAACAGTAAAAAACGATAAAGACTATACAATTTTTCAACTGAGGGAAAGAGGAATATACATTGTTACCATCGGAAAAGATACAATAAAAGTAAGATTCTGAAAAAACATCCGACATCTGCAACAAAGATAAATTCTTTCCCATATGAAAGAAAGCATATAAACGGGCTATTCCTTTTCTCCATAAGCCAAGTCACCGGCATCTCCAAGTCCCGGCACAATATACGAATGCTCATTGATCTCCGGGTCAATGGCCGCACACCATATAGTCGTTTTTTCTTCCGGAAATATCGACATAATATGCTCCACAGCCTGGCGACTGGCTATAATAGACGCCACATGAATTTCTGACGGATGCCCTTTGGTAAGCATGGCCTGATAACTCAATTCCATACTGCTTCCGGTAGCAAGCATCGGATCGGTAATAATCAATGTTTTCCCATCGATACGAGGTGAAGCAATATATTCTATATGAATATCGAATTTCAATGTATCTTTATATTTGCGATAAGCAGATACAAAAGCATTTTCCGCATTGTCGAAATAGCTCAAAAAGCCTTGATGAAAAGGCAATCCCGCACGGAGAATGGTACTTATTACCAATTGATTGTCCGGTGTACAAACCGGCGCTATCCCCAAGGGTGTACGGATATCTTTTGTCGAATAAGCAAACGATTTACTCATTTCATACGCCATGATCTCACCTATCCGTTCGATATTACGGCGAAAACGCAAACGGTCGTTCTGCACCTCTACATTCCTTATTTCTGACACATATTGATTCAGAATTGAATTCGTTTTACTAAAGTCGATTATTTTCATTTCTATATATCATTATTATTTATTCAGAATTTATATGATGCAAAGTAAATGATAAAGTTTCAATTTGCAACATTCAGTTTGCAGATTTTGTTAGGAATCTATAAAAGAGATTCAATTAGGGAAAAATTTCTCTAATACGACACTTGTTTCGAAAGAAAGTGTTACTTTTGTAGCCGGTTTACAAGAGGATGTTATAAAACATCCTTTCCATAAATACCTGGAATGAGATAATAAACAAAATACCAATTTTAATTAATTCAAAAGAAAATGGCAAATTTAGATTTAAGCAAGTACGGTATTACCGGTGCTACTGAGATTGTGCACAACCCGTCTTATGATGTTTTGTTCGCCGAAGAAACAAAACCGGGTCTGGAAGGCTTTGAGAAAGGTCAGGTAACTGAACTGGGCGCTGTAAACGTAATGACAGGTGTTTACACCGGTCGTTCTCCTAAAGATAAATTCTTCGTTAAAGATGCTACCAGCGAAAATACAGTATGGTGGACTTCTGACGAATATAAAAACGACAACAAACCTGTAGACGAAAAATGCTGGAAAGCCGTTAAAGAATTGGCAACTAAAGAACTTTCTAACAAGAAATTGTATGTTGTTGATGCATTCTGCGGTGCTAATCCTAACTCTCGCCTGAAACTGCGTTTCATCATGGAAGTTGCTTGGCAAGCTCATTTCGTAACAAACATGTTCATCCGTCCTACAGCTGAAGAACTGGCTAACTTCGGTGAGCCTGATTTCGTTATCATGAACGCTTCTAAAGCAAAAGTTGAGAACTACAAAGAATTGGGCTTGAACTCAGAAACTGCTGTTGTATTCAACTTGACTGAGAAGATTCAAGTTATCTTGAACACTTGGTACGGTGGTGAAATGAAGAAAGGTATGTTCTCTTACATGAACTATCTGCTTCCATTGAACGGTATGGCTTCTATGCACTGTTCTGCCAACACCGACAAAGAAGGCAAAAACACAGCTATCTTCTTCGGTCTGTCAGGTACAGGTAAAACAACCTTGTCTACTGACCCGAAACGTCTGTTGATCGGTGATGACGAACACGGATGGGATGATGAAGGTGTATTCAACTTCGAAGGCGGTTGCTATGCTAAAGTTATCAACCTTGATAAAGACAGCGAACCGGATATCTACAAAGCTATCAAACGTGACGCTCTTCTTGAAAACGTTACAGTAGATGCTAACGGTAAAATTGATTTCGCTGATAAGAGCGTTACAGAAAACACTCGTGTTTCTTATCCTATCTATCACATCGATAATATCGTTAAACCGGTATCTAAAGGCCCGGCTGCAAAACAAGTTATCTTCTTGTCCGCCGATGCATTCGGTGTATTGCCTCCGGTATCTATCCTGAACGCTGAGCAAACTAAATATTACTTCCTGTCTGGTTTTACAGCTAAATTGGCTGGAACAGAACGCGGTATTACTGAGCCGACTCCTACATTCTCTGCTTGTTTCGGTGCTGCTTTCTTGTCACTGCACCCAACTAAATATGCAGAAGAGTTGGTTAAGAAAATGGAGAAATCCGGTGCTAAGGCTTACTTGGTTAACACAGGTTGGAATGGTTCCGGCAAACGTATCTCTATCAAAGATACTCGTGGTATCATCGACGCTATCCTTGACGGTTCTATCGACAAAGCTCCTACTAAGATTATTCCTTTCTTCGACTTTGTTGTTCCTACAGAACTTCCCGGAGTTGATCCGAAAATCCTTGACCCACGCGACACTTATGAATGTGCTTGCCAATGGGAAGAAAAAGCAAAAGACCTTTCTGCTCGTTTCATCAAGAACTTTGCTAAGTTCGAAGGTAACGAAGCTGGTAAAGCTTTAGTTGCTGCCGGTCCAAAACTCTAAACCAACATCTTGTTTCTAAAATAATTTAGAAATCAACCATATGAATAGGAGGGAAATCAAAGAATTTCTCTCCTATTTTTTATCCTCTTTTTAACAAGCAAAGCAAACTTTATTTTTGTTTATTCTTTCTATTCGATATTATAACTATAGTTGTATTATTGTTCTCTTTTTAAGCACGAATGTTCACTGTATTGATTATCAGAATTTTACAAATCAGTTAATTGAATACTTTTACTATGTACATCCACTTTTTTTTATTTCATTTGTATTGGAAAAACAGAGGTCATAAACATAGCCTCACCTTTTTTCACCTTATCTATACAGGATATTCATAGTTCTTTTTACTTTTACATAAACGTTTATATGATATGAAAGCACATTCCGTTTTATTAGCTCTATTTTTATTGATAGGATATACCATCAACATAGTTGCCCAAGTAGACAGAAATCTTCGATTCACTCATCTGACCAATGACAACGGCCTCCCTACCAATACTATTTATTCACTCTGCCAAGACTTTAAGGGTTTTATATGGATTGCTACGGCAAACGGATTATGTAAATATGATGGGAGGAGCATCTCAGTCTATGAAGTGGAACCTACAAAAGGTGAAAGAAAAAAAGGTGGAATTATACGTCATGTATTTGAAGATAAGCGCCACAGACTATGGGTCATCACACACAAAGGAGTAAACTTATACAATAGAAATAAAGATAATTTCAATTTTGTATCGGTTGATTCTTTAAACAATTTTAGCCGTGTTATTTATCAAGATGATAAAGGAAAAATTTACATGGGTGGTTCCGGAGCTTTTATATATAACGAACAAACAAGTAAGTTCGATCCATTCTATGTGAATCAAGATGAAACAATTACTGCATTCATCACCGCCATAACCTCTGATCAAAAAGGACAGATGTGGTTTGGACGGATGTATGGGGGACTAATTTGTGCAGATGTAGAAAATGGAAAATTGACCCGCTACAAACATAATGACCATAATATAAATTCATTAATTTCCAATAAAGTCACCTCATTATTTACCGACCATCATGGCAGAATATGGATAGGAACCGAAGATAAAGGAATTTGTTATTTTGACAGTTCCACCAATAAGTTTATCCGTATAGAAGGTTTTCCACAAATCTGTGTACGCACTTTTGCAGAAGATGCTGAAGGAAATATATGGATTGGTTCGGAAAACGGACTATATATATATTTATCAGATGAAAATAAATTCATCAATTACAAACAAAACTATAATGATAAATACTCGCTGAACGATAATGCAATCTACACCATTTTCAAAGACAAGGAAAATAATATGTTAGTAGGTACTTATTTTGGTGGTTTAAACATATTCTTAAATTCTTTCCTACAATTTACCTATTATGATTGTGGATATTCCGACAAATACTTGTCGGGAAAGGCAGTACGACAAATTATCGGTGATAAAAAAGGCAATTTATGGATAGCCACCGAAGATGGAGGGTTAAATTATTATAACAAAAAAGAGAAAAGCTTCGAATATTTCAAACCGCAACAGACAGGAAACTGTTTATCATATCACAACGTTCACTCTCTACTTCTCGACCAAAAAGATAATTTATGGATCGGAACTTATCTGGGTGGATTAAACAAATACAACCTAAAAACTCAAAAGTTCTCTCACTACATTCATCCAGAATATCCAGATCTGTTATCTAATAACATATTCACACTGCTACAAGACAAAGACGAAGAAATCTGGATTGGAACTACCAACGGATTATTCATCTATAATCCGGGAAAAGACCAATTCAGACAATTCGAAAAAAATATAGTTGGTCCTAAAAGTATTAATAACCTATTGGAAGATTCAGACGGAGACATCTGGATTGCGACAAGAACCAACGGTATATTCCGTTACAACAAATCCATGCAAAGCCTGCAAAGTTATTCTTATCAACAGGATAGAAGTGGTATCCCCGATAATTTCATAAATTACATTTTTGAAGATAGTAGAAAAAATATCTGGATTGGAACATTGGAAGGAGGACTCTGCAAATTTAATAAAACAAACGAATCCTTTACAACCTATACTATCGAAGACGGGCTTCCTTCAAACACTATATATGCCATTACTGAAAGTAGTTCCGGCAATTTATGGCTCAGTACAAACAACGGGCTAAGTTGCTTAGATATAAACAAACTGTTTTTTGTAAACTATTCCATTAGTGAAGGATTGCCCAACAAACAGTTCAATTATAATTCAGTTTATCGGGCAGACGACGGTCTTTTATATTTCGGAACAATCAATGGTATGATTGCTTTCTATCCAGAAAATCTACAGATGCATCACAACATAGCACAAGTAGAATTTACAGATTTCAAAATCTATGGAAAATCAGTAACTCCAGACACAATCGGTTCTCCATTAAATAAAAATATAGAAGAGGCAGATGAAATATACCTAAACAGCGAACAAGCTAAATCCTTCTCTTTCGAATTTACCGTACCTACAGTCAGTCATCCGAACAGTACTTTCTTTGCATATAAACTGGATACAGACAGAGAATGGAATTATATAGGAAACCAAAACCAACTGACATATGCCAATTTATCAGAGGGAAAATATACACTCACCGTCAAAGCAGTTTTTAATAATAAATGGGACAACAAAGAACCGACAAGGAGTATCAAAATCATAGTAGCCCCTCCTTTCTGGCGATCGGACCTCGCATATCTAACCTACCTCATCTTGACCGGAGTTTTAGGAACAGGGCTTTACCTATTTATCAAGAAAAGACAATATGAGAAAAGCCTTATACTGTCCGAACGCATGGAAAAGAAAAAAATGGAAGAAGTAAATACACTGAAACTCAACTTTTTTACAAATATCTCCCACGAATTGAGAACACCATTAAGCCTAATTCTCATTCCTCTACAATCTTTTCTTGAGAAAAACGTTTTCAGCCCGGAAATAAGGCCCAAAATGAAATTAGTTATCAACAATGCAATGAGAATGAATATACTATTAGACGAACTAATGCTCTTCAGCAAGGTTGAAACCAGACAAGAGAAGATTCGCGTAAAGAAAGGTAACTTATTAAATTTTCTAAGAAGTATCTGCGAAGGTTTCCAGATGCTCGCCGATGAAAAAGGATTAGAATACATATTGAAAATAGAAAATTCAGAAGAAGATGTGTGGTTCGCTCCTGTAAAAGTCGAGAAGATTATATACAATTTGCTTTCCAATGCTTTCAAATATACGGATAAAGGAGAAATCATAGTTAGAGCTTTTTATGAACATAAAAAAGACTACACCTACCTAAATTTCATCGTTTCGGATACAGGTGTAGGAATTGCTCCCGATCAGCAGGATAAAATCTTCGAGAACTATTATCAGATCAATGATTTTGTTAAAAGCAAGAAAGCCGGTTTTGGTATAGGTCTGGCACTTACCCGCCAACTGGTTTTACTACATAAAGGAGAAATCAAAGTAGAAAGTGAAATTAACAAAGGGAGCAATTTTATAGTGAAATTAAATATTACAGCCCGTGCCTTTTCTACAGATGAAATATCAGATAAGGATGCCGATGCTTCCTTTATAGAAGAATATAGATACCTCCCCGTCAAGTACGATAATAACGCTGAAAAAGTCGAGACAGAAAAAAAACTTTCCAGAAAAGAGTATAAATTATTAGTGGTTGAGGACAACTCCGAACTACTATCGACCTATGCAGAAATGTTTTCGGACATGTATACAGTCATTACGGCTCAGAACGGTAAAGAAGGATATCAAATTGCTAAAAAGGAACTTCCGGATATCATTATCAGCGATGTCATGATGCCCGAAATGAATGGTTTTGAATTAGCTCACAAATTAAAATCCAGAATTGAGACTTGTCACATTCCGCTCATATTGCTAACTGCTAAAACAGGTGAAGAGGCCCAATTGGAAGGCTATGAAAGTGGAGCAGATATATATGTAGAGAAACCATTCCACCCAGTACTTATCCAAAGACAGATTTCTAATCTGATAGCAACAAAAGAAAACCAGAAAAAACTCTTTGCTGCTAACAAAATGGAGGTCTATGAAATGAAAGCCGATGATAAAGACAAAGAGCTGATTGCTAATATCGAAAAGTTGATTATAGCAAATCTGGACAATAATGAATTCTCATTAAATTACCTGTTAAAAGAAATAGGAATAGGACGTACCTTATTGCATATGAAACTTAAAAATATCGTAGGGCTTTCTGCCACTGAATTCATTAATAATATACGCTTGAAAGAGTCATTAAAAATCCTGGCAACAGGAAAGAATGTTTCTGAAGCTGCCTATGCTACAGGTTTCACTTCGCCCAACTACTATTCACGTTATTTCAAAAGAGTTTTCGGAATATCCCCCAACGAGTATATCGCTAACCTGCATCCGCCAAAAAAAAATGAAAACAACTCTTTGGCAGAATCTCCGACAAATTAGGACCTAAAAAAACAGAGAAGGAGTTTTTTAGCAACTTCTTCTCTGTCCTCCTGAAATGCACAACAATCAAAATTTACCTTTCGCTGATGCTTGTATACACCTATCTTCATCGACCCAACGCCCACGATACCAAGAGCAAGGTTTAAATTCATCATTTAATTCTCTCATTTTATTCTTCATCTGTCTCCGCTTCTCTTCCAAGACTTTAAACAATTTCGGATCATTTACCAGATTAACCGTTTGTTTCGGGTCTTTAATATTATCAAACAACAATTCGGAATTATCTACCAGATACGTCGCATACGTATATCGTTTATCCCGTACGGCTCTCCATTCATATCCGTCTTTCCATTGAAACGTATGTCCCATCCCTTGCATAAAAGCAAACTCCGGTTCTTTGCATTTTTCACCTAAAACCAATGGAGACAAGTTCATACCTTCTACAGAATCTGGAACTGGCAGATTCATCATCCCTAATAAAGTAGGCATAATATCAGGAGTATTCAAACAAGTATCTACCTCCCGACCGGGTTTGATTTTTCCATTCCAACGTACCATAAACGGAACTTTCGCCGCGCTATCGTAAAAAATCATCTTGAAGATACGTCCATTCTCTCCGAACATTTCACCATGATCAGAGAAAAAAACAATAATCGTATTCTCATCCAGCCCGAGCTCAGTGACTTTCAACATTAAGTCTCCCAAATAATCATCGATGCTGGACACCATAGAATAATACACCCGCTTCATTTCCGGTATATTTTTTTTCCAATAATTCACCCATCTCTGAGGATTTGTATTCCGATCCATATATTTATCCGGAATATCGTTCCAATTAGATGGTAACGTAAAAGGAACATCCTTGTAACGGTTATAATATTTTTCGGGCACATTTGCTTTTGTCCACGGATCATGAGGAACACCTACTGACAGAAACAAGGCGAATGGCTTATTTTCTTTCTGCAACCGTTCTAAAGAACGGATCGCTAAACGGAACTGTTCCTCCGGTTCATAACTTCCTTCACCGTAATAGATTTTTTCTTTCCTATCTTCATAATAATAAGAGTTCATATTCGTATGATGAAAATTATAAGCTTTCCATTCATCATCAAACCCCAAACGGTCGGGACCTTTCGGAATAAAAGCACAGTCATCATTTTCATGATCCGAGCAAGTACCATATAAATGCCATTTCCCGATATAAGAAGTATTGTATCCATTTTCTGTAAAAACATGTCCCATAGCGCGCTGATTAGGGTTCAGACGAAGTTCATTAATGACCATTCCCGTGCTGGATGAATACTTTCCAGTAAAAAGAGAGGCCCGTGCTGCTGCCGACACCGGAGTAACAGCCACGGCATTTGTAAAGTCAACACTTTCCGCCTTAAAACGATCGATATTGGGAGTCTTGGCTATCTCATCTCCCCGGCAGCCAAATACGTCATTTCTCAACTGATCGGTAATAATAAATATCAGATTGGGGTGTTCCGGCTGTTTCTGTTGTGCCATTGTCGTAGTGGGAATACCCACCGTCAGAGACACCCCGATAAATAAATTCTTTTTCATAATATACCTAATTATTCCTTTTATTTATTCCACTAACAGACGGTAAAGGTTGACGAACGGTGACTGGTTGTGCTTTCCCAAAATACGGAGAGCCATCAAAATCAAAAATAAAACGCTGCAAGCAAATATGCCGCTCCCATCCTGGTTTTCGATCCACTTTTGTATGATATACAATCCAATGCTCAGTGCCATCGGGGGAAGTCGTAAAACCAGCATGCCCCACCCCATAAACTTCCTCATTACCCGTAAAAACAGGCCCCGACTTTATCCAATTGTCACGATCCAACAGATTGTTGTCAGGATTCTTTAACTTCAACTGAGCTAATTTATACGTAGGTAGCCACGATTGTCCACAAGAATAAATGATGAACAACCGGTCTTCGTTTATCAATACCTGTGGTCCCTCGTTCAAGTCTAATCTTCCGTCTGTTTCCCAAGGTTGATCCGGCTCGGATAAAAGTGTCCGATTGGTCGATATAGTCCAAGGATTTTCCATTTCAGCGATGTACAAGTTCTGACGTGTTTTATCGGTCGATTCATTATTCTCCCATCCAGACCAAACGGCATACAGTTTTTTCTGCCATTCAAAAACAGTCATATCGATAGCCCAACGGTTCGCATCGGTATCCGGCCAACAATCTACATTGTCTCCCGTATAAATCATCCCTTTGTCGATATAAGCTCCTTGAGGATCCGAGCTTACTGCCTCGAGTACACCAGTACGCTGATGTATATAAGGAGGTCCAGACTCACCGGCCGCATAATAAATGTACCACTTTCCACACACATAATGCAGTTCGGGAGCCCAAATACAACTCCTGTTCCATCCTTCTGCCGGAGCCTTCCAAACTTCTACAAGTTGCCCTTTTTTATGTAGTTCCTTTGTCTTCGAAACCGCAAGTCCTTTTTTATATACAAAACAGTAATAGTAACAACTATCGGTCTTATATACCCAAGGATCGGCTCCCTTAAAAACAGGATTACTAAAGGTTCTTACGGTGTCACCTTCTACAGCCCGTATTACTCCGGAACTGGAAAATAAAAGAAGCAGAGTAAACAGAATCCAACTTTCTCTCCAACCGGCCTGCTCTGAAAAAGGATGTTCCTCGTTATTCATTTTTCGTCATAAATTTATAAATACACGTATGAACATAAACTTCCCCCGGATTAAGGCGAGTAGTCGGAAAGTCTGGATGATTGGGACTATCCGGAAACTTTTGTGTCTCCAATGCAATTGCCTCCCGAAACCTCATCGGTTTCCCATATTTGTCTTTCACCTTCCCATTGAAAAAGTTACCCCCATAAAACTGTAGTCCCGGTTGATCAGACCATACTTCCATATAACGGCCCAAAGTAGGTTCATAGACAGAAGCTATCTGTTCCACACCCTCTATTTTCTTATCAATAATCCAATTATGATCATATCCCTTACCAAATCTCAATTGCTCATTATCCTGATCAAGACGCGCTCCTATGGCCGTTGGTACCCTAAAATCAAAAGGAGTTCCCTCTACCGGCACTCTTTCGCCAGTAGGAATCAAGAACGAATCAACCGGTGTGATACGACTGGAATTTATGGTTAGAATATGGTCATCGACCGTCCCGTTACCCGCACCTTTCAGATTAAAAAAAGCATGACAAGAGAGGTTCACGACAGTTGGTTTATCAGTCACGGCATTATACGTTATTTTCAGTTCGTTATCCGAAGTCAGCATATAAACAACTTTAAAAACAACTGTACCGGGATAGCCTTCTTCTCCATCAGGAGACATGTATGAAAAAGCGACTTCGTTATCTGTGACCCTATCTACATTCCAAACAATTCTATCCAATCCCTTGTTTCCTCCATGCAAACTTTGTCCATCATTGTTTCGGACTAAGTTATATTCCGTTCCATCCAAGGAAAACTTGCCATTTGCTATACGGTTGGCATAACGCCCCACAACCGGCCCCAGAAACCGTTCACCTTTATTATCCAGATAATGATCTATCTTTTCGAAACCTAACGTGATATCTTCATAATTACTATTTCTATCGGGAGTAAGCAAACTCACCACACGTGCGCCATAGTTCGTTATTTGTGCATATATCCCATTACCGGATTCAAGCGTATATAATGCAACTGGTTTTCCATCGACCGTCGTGGAAAAATCATCAGCATCTAACAAAGGAAGTATAGGCTTCCCATCATTTCTACAGGAAGCACAAAACACCGTCAACATGAACAAAAGATAAATTTTCATGATATTATTAATTATGATATATAATTTTCAGAAATTGAAATACTTTCTCTTAAAATGCAGTCAACCCATAATCAAAAAGCAAACTCCTTTCTCCATTCTGCTTATTTATAGTAATCTCCACCGTATTTTCCCCATTGTGCAATAAATAACTATAATCACTCAGATTATATTGATTATAGTTACGGGTATATCTAATCGGTTGATCCAGCACTTTTACACCATTCAGCCACACGGTGGTCGGACCATCCGCATATAACCATAAAGACAGACGTTCAAAAGGTTTGTCCACATGAAATATCTCCTTCAACCGTATCACCCCCTTATCTTTAATCTTAAAAGGAAACTCGGTATGATACACTTCACCATTCACGCTGACTTCATGCTTGGTCTGTTTCTGCTTTTGTGAATGCGGTATCAGAAATACGGGTTGGGTCGAACGAATACTATACAAACGGGAGTGTAACATATGCAATGTATTGGCCGGAATCTTTATTTTCTTACGGTCGTAAGTAATCAACCCGTTCACTTCACCCTCCACATCCGTCGTTTGGGTATAAATGGCGGCGCTTAAACCTTGAGCAATGAGCGTTTCAAGATCATACATCAGCCGGCTATAATCGGCCAACAGTTCAATGCTTCCGTCAATATTCTTATAACCCCAGTTATTCATACCGGGATTCCAAAGCGAACCTTCTACCGGAAACCCCAATCCGCCGAATTCTCCCAATACGGCTACCCGGTCATCAGTAAACTCAGGCAACACCATCGAAGCAGACGGATAATTATGAATATCGTGCACATGTCCCACCTTTCGGTCGGTCCATCCGCTCACGCCATTAATAATTCTCGTCCGGTCTTTCTGCATCATATTCTCCACTACTTCGACTGTGTTGTGTTGTCCCCACCCTTCATTAAAAACAACCCAGCTCGTGATACAGGGGAAAAAGCGTAAATGATCGATCATCTCGTCCAGTTCTTTAAGCCACTGAGCCGAGACCTCCGTAGGAGCATCCCAATCCTTTTCATCCGTATGCGAAAGATGTTCCGTCTCTTTACGTGCCGTAGCGAATCCCGAAGGCATATCCTGCCAAATCATTATTCCCAGCGAATCGGCATAATAATAGTAAGTAGCAGGTTCCACTTTAATATGTTTGCGTATGGTGTTGAATCCCATCTCTTTTAATTGAACCATATCCCAGATCATAGCTTCGGGTGAAGGAGGTGTCAACAAGCCATCAGGCCACCAGCCCTGATCCAATGTGCCATACTGGAACACAGGCTTTCCATTCAAACAAATTCTTTTGTATCCGGCTTCATCCCTGACAATCGAAACATCTCTCATTGCAAAATAGCTGGTTACCTTGTCCAATGTTCTCCCATTCCGGCACAAAGAGACTTCCAAATCGTAAAGTTTCGGGTTTTCCGGCGACCACCATACAAGGCCAGGAATCTGCAACTCGATGTCCTTACCCAGTTTCTGTTCGGAGGTCAGGATATTCTTTTCCCCATCAAATACTTTCACAAGCAGAGATTCGTCTCCTACAGATTCGGCAATGTCAAAGTGAAGTTTCACCGTACTATTCTCAATATTGGTTTCGGGGCACATCTGCCGAATATAAACAGGATTCACCGGTTCTATCCAAACAGTCTGCCAGATACCGGAAACAGGAGTATACCAAATACCCCGCTGGTTGAGCTGCTGTTTCCCCCGGGTAATGGATTCCGTATCCGTAGGATCAGTCACACTCAATTCAACTACCTGCTTACCATCCTTTTTCAAGAAACGAGTAATGTTAAAAGAGAAAGGATTGTTTCCTCCTGTATGCTTCCCGACCAGTATATTGTTCACCCATACCTGGCATTCATAATCAACAGCACCGAAATGCAAAAGAATCTGCTTGCCCTTCCAGTCCGGATCAATAGTAAACTCTTTACGATACCATAGCTTATCCGAAGGGCCAAACTGTCCCTCTACTCCCGACAAAGACGATTCAATGGAAAAAGGAACCAGTATTTCATCACCGTAGTGCACATCTTTCTTTTTCCGATTCATTTCCGTCACTTGATATTTCCACAAACCATTGAGGTTCTTCCAGTTCACTCGCTTCAATTGCGGGCGTGGATAAATTTGCCAAACATTTTCTACTGTTACTTGTTCTGCCCATCGGGTCTTTATCTTGTTGCCCTGTGGAGACCAGGCAAATGAGATGTAAGAAAAACATAAAGAACAGATAATCATGAACATTCGTACCATAAATATAAAATTAGAGTAATTTATTATTAATCGATTTTAATGTCCTCATAGCCGGTTTCCAGTAAGAACATTTTTCGTTTCACTATTGAGAGACGCACGTCTCACATCTATGAAATGATCATCTCACTATTGAGAGACGTTCGTCTCACAATAGTGAAACGCTGTTTAAAAGAGCGTCTTTACAACTTCGATCGCTTGAGTTCCGATAGTAGGGCCGTAAACAACGAGTGTCTCATCTGCCTTTATCTCCATACGATCTATAAACACGACCCGTTTTCTTCCTGTTTTCCGGGTTCGCCCGTGATAAACACAAAGTTTCTGACCATCGGGAAGTGACAATACCATATTATGTCCGGTTCCAGTTACTTCTCCCCCATTCTCCACATTCTTCTGTAATACCGGGTTATCTGCCGATTTACGGAAAGGCCCCAACGGATGAGTAGCTGTAGCATACCCTACTGCATAATCATTACCCACAAAATAATTAGCAGAATACATCATGTAATATGTCTCCCCCTCCTTGAATATAAACGAACCTTCCGTCCAGCGCCTGTTCACCTCCTTATTCAGTACCGAGCGGCTCTCCCATTCTGCCTGTAAATCATCCATTGAGAAAGGCGGTTGCAAAAGCAATACCGGTTCACCTATCACCTTCGAAAAGTCGGGAGCTACTTCAACTCCGTAAATCCAACTCTCCTCAATCTCGTCAAACCATCCATTCTTCTTTGCATAGTCAGCAATCTCACTTTCCACCGGATGTTTGTAACAGCAACGGGAATAATAAAGGTACACCTTTCCGCTCTCATCATCAAAGAGCACATTGGCATCAATCACAGGATATCCCGGATCAAATAAAGGGCCATCGTTCATCTCCTTAAAAGGCCCCAAAGGATTATCGGAAACAGCTACGCCTATCCGGAAATTTTCTTTTTCACCGGTCGGATTATATTTCCAGTTCGCACTATACCATAAGTAGTATTTTCCATCTCTTTCATATACCTCCGGCGCCCAGAAACAGTCTGTTGCCCACGAAGTAGACGATCTGCCCTGATAAACTATTCCCTCTTCTTTCCAATCGGACAGATTATCGGAAGAGTAGGCCCTGAAACCATTCTCACCAGAAGTACCGTACAGATAATATTTCCCGTCCGAAGCCATTAGAATATAAGGATCCCCCAGATTTATAGGAATCGGATTGCAATAACTTATGACCGTAGCATCCGGTCTCTTACAACTTATTGCACAGAACAAAAAAACAAAATATAAAATATGCCTAATATTCATGATACTTACTGTTGAAGGTTATTCTCATCTGATAGGGAATTCGGCTATACGCAGTGTGGTACATCCATATGGAATCAGTTCTATCACTTCTGCATTTTCCCTGATAGGTTCCATACGCTGGAAGAAGTAACTAACAGGCCCCGCCGATCCATTGTGCTCTGTCCATTCCGGTAAACGGCGTGCTTTAGTCTTAATAATAACCGGTGCATTTTCCTGATTCCAAGGGTTCGCCGAAACCGGTCCTGTTTTTTCAACCACGAACCTTTCCTTTAAATTCTCTGGTCGGAGATTCCTTTTGTACAAGCAATAATTCCAAGGAGAATCGGTAGTGACCTGATAATATTTCTCCCCGTTACGTTCCGAACCATCATCAATGTTTTTTGCTTCCCAGTTTTCATTCAGTTTAAGTGCGTAGATAAGTGCCCCACGCTCTATAACAGCAGCCCCATCATACCAATAGCTGGCAGTCACCGACATCGGCAGTTCCAAAGTAACCTCATCGTTACTCTTCCAAGTACGTTCCAACACGGCAATATTGGCAACCGGTACACACGAAACGACTTCGCCATTGACGCGGATCACCGGCTTTTCACACCACTCAGGAATACGCAGATGGAAAGGAAAACGGGCCGTCCGAGCTTTTTTATCGGGGAAATTCATCTTAAACCGAATGATCTCATCAAACGGATAACCGGTGTTCTCTTCTATATCCACCGTCACATTCCCAGCCACCTTCGCCGTGACTTTAGAGGGTGCATATACCAATGCCGCAATTCCGTTATCATAGGTGGCAAACCAAAGATTCTGTACCAACTTAGGCCATCCCTGATGTAAATTGGAGGTACAGCAAGGAAAGCCCGCCAATACTCCGAAAAGATTTCCCGTATGCGAATGAGGAGTAACGAACGTCCTCGGTTCATAAGACACTTTTATCTGATTCACCTGTTGATAATATTGCCGCACAGAACAGTTGTCATCCACCTGCGTAGGCAACGCATTATAAGCTATTCTTTCCAGTTGATCGGCCCACTGCGTGTCTCCGGTAATTTCCAACATCTTTTCAAGAGAAAACATCATCTCTACAGCCGCACACAATTCAGAACCTTGCGTAGGATCGCCGAAGCGGATCAACTCATCGCCTGCCCAAATACCGGTAGGAAACCCAATGGTATTGCGTATCACCTCCGATGCCTTCTTCACGGCGTCGATGCGCTTGCGGTCATAATCACGCTGATAATAGATAACAGGTTCTTTAAAGCCTTGAGCCAGGTTTACAGTATGCAGGCTGTGCTGTGTCATCAATTGAGTTCCTTCGAGAAAAACATTCGTCCAGTCCAATGTTTGTTGGTGTACCAAATCGCCTAACTCGAGCAAGAACTTATCTCCGGTAATATTATAAAGCCAATAAATCACCATCAGATTATCACCTCCACGGAATTTTCCCCAATGCGTCCATCTGTCCAACGGATTTTGGGGTAATTGCTCCAATTGATATTTAAAATAATTAGTCATAAAGGTAATGACCCGCTCGTCTCCTGTAGCAGAATAATATTGTTGCATGATTTTCAATACAACCATTTTAGGCCACCAATCTTGTGCATTATTACGCTGAAGTCCCCGTTCCGGTCCCCTGTCCTTATCCGGGCCGAAATAACCATTCGCTTTCTGAGAAGCCAATGCCCACTCAATCCAAGGTTGCACTTTTTGTTTCAGAGTGTCATTATCCAAGATGTAAGCCAACGGTAGCAGGCCGTCAATCCAGTAAGGTCCTCTTTCCCACACATCTCCATCTCCCCCAAGCCATCCGTTACGTTCCCCCATCACCTGCCCGTAGATTTTATCTAAATTACCGGTAAGACCGGAGACCATTGTAGAGAGTTGATGCTCCAACCAACCAACAGGTTTTATCGCACCGATAGGTAATTCGATGTAAGGTTTCTCTAATAAAGGATAATGATTGTTCGTATAGTTAGAGGTTATCCCCTTTTGACTATACGCCGTTAATGGCATCAGACTGATAATGGTGAACACTAAGAATTTTACTCGTTTCATCTTTATTCAAATTTATGTTTTATTCGAAAGCAAAAGTAGGCATATGCTTACATACCACGAGACAGCATTGTTCGTAGGACAACAAGCATTGTTCATGGTCGAAAATTTAGATTAAAAAGAGTTCCTAACGGGCACCATTATGAAGGTATATTAAATAAAACCAGAGTTCATTGCACAATAGTGCTATTGAAAAGAAAGACTGTGCATATCCACATCTCCACCTTTTCTTACATTTGCCAAAGATAAAAATAAAAATCGTGTGTTATGAGATCTTATTTGTTAACCCTTTTTTCCGGCTTGCCACTATTTACAAGTTGGGGAGTAACCCCAGCCGGCACCGATTCACCTAATATTGTCGTTATTCTGGCAGATGACTTAGGTTCCAACGAACTGAGTTGTTACGGCGGAGAAAATTTAATCACCCCCCATATAGACAGAATAGCCACTGAAGGGATGCGTTTTACAAATAACTACGCATCCTGTGCCATGAGTGTACCACTTCGGGCATCATTGTATACCGGTCTCTATCCGGCCCATCACGGTTCGTTTCAAAACCATAAAGCATCCTACCCGGACATAAAAAGTGTGACACATTATCTCTCACAGACTGGTTACAGGGTAGGACGCGCAGGCAAGCAACACACTAATCCACGTTCTGTCTTCGACTTCGAAGAGATATCCGGTTTCGAAACTATCTGCACCTCCCGCACGGCCGAATATACCATCGATGGAATCAGGAAATTTATAACGAAAGACAACAAGCCTTTTTGCCTTTTTGTGTGCAGCATCCATCCTCATGCCCCCTGGACATGGGGAAATCCGGAGGAATTCGATAAAGAAAAGATCGTGTTGCCCCCTAACTGCGTGGACAACGATGAAACCCGCGAACTATTCCGCCGGTACTTAGCAGAAATACGCGCCTTAGACAATGAAGTAGGTTCCGTATTAGAGGTACTCGGAAGTACCGGGCAATTGGACAATACCCTGATTATTTTCCTGGGTGAGCAAGGTCCAAAGTTCCCTTTCGGCAAATGGACATGCTGGCAATACGGAACTCACAGTGCTATGTTGGCCCGGTATCCCAAAACAATAAAGCCCCGGAGTACTACCGACGCCATTGTGCAATACGAAGATATATTACCCACCTTGATGGATTTCATCGGAAACGGAACAATCGGGCAGATCGACGGCCGCAGCTTCCTGCCCGTATTGCAGGGAAAGAAGAAAGAACACCGGAAATGGGCTTACTGCATGCACAACAATGTCCCGGAAGGGAATCCGTATCCGGTCAGAAGCATACAGGACAAACGCTATAAACTGATTCTGAATCTGAAGCACGATCAGCCTTTCTTTCTTAAACATATGATGGGAAAGAAAAATAAAGATGAGATGTGGGAAAGTTGGCTGCAACAGGCCGGACAAAATGAACAGGCCCGCTTTCTGGTCGATCATTATACCACACGTCCCGCCATCGAATTCTACGATTTGAAGAACGACCCTTGGGAACTGAATAACATCGCCACCGAACGAAAACATACCAAACGCATCGCCACCATGCAAGCGGCATTGGAAAAGTGGATGACGGAACAGGGTGATACAGGTGCCGAAATGGATATCCGCAAAAAACAATAGGATGCCTACGAAAAGCCTTCCGATGAACATAAATAGCCATCTTAAGAACAATGATGAAGATACAAACTTAAAAAAAGCGTATACCTTCGCAACGACAAAGAAGAAACGCTTCTAAATAAATTAATCAAATGTTAATACTTAATTTTATGATGAAAGAACACGAAAACATGAAACGCTTTCGAACTTTTCGTCCTTTGGCAAGAAAACGGTTATGGTGTCTGTTTGCATGCCACATGCTGCTTTTCTCAAATTTCACTTTCTCTCAGGAGACAATGGATACGGACAAGGAGAAAACTAAAGAGCTGGATTTGTCCTTCCAGAAAATCAACTGGGACGAGTTCAACGGATCAGCTTATCGGGTTAGCGGCGATCAAATTCGTAATTTACCCATTTCTAATTTAGGTAATGCATTGGCCGGTCTCGTTCCGGGTTTTTATTCCCGTCAGAAAAGCGGCGGGATACTGAATGAAGCACCGAACTATTGGATAAGAGGATTGCGTACAGGAACCAATTCAGAAGGGGTACTGGTGCTGGTAGACGGGCAGGAGCGGGAGTTTGGCTCTTTATCCCCATACGAGATCGAAGAGGTCATTGTCCTGAAAGACGCAGCTGCCACAGCTTTGTATGGAATGCGAGGTTCAAACGGTGCCATACTGGTTAATACACGCAAAGGTGTGATTGGCAAGCCACAGATAGAATTGACCGCACAGGTCATAAACCAGCAACCGTTAAAACAACTGGACAGACTGAACGCTTTAGGTTATGCCACTCATTACAACAAAGCGATGTTAAACAAAGGAGGTGAACCTCTTTATACGGACTATTATTTATCCAGATACCGCAATGGTACCAACAACGAACTTTATCCGGATGTAAACTGGCTCGATAATCTGATGAAGCCATGTTCGTGGATGCAGCGATACAACCTCAACCTATACGGTGGTTCTGCAAAAGTACGGTATTTCATCAACGCCGGATTTCTTACCCAGGACGGTTTCTACAAAACAGGCGACGAATACGATTACAGCACTAACAACGGAATAGACCGCTTTAACGTACGTTCCAATGTAGAATTCGACGTTACATCGACTACCCTGCTTTCATTGGACTTATACGGACTCGACGAAAAGCAAAACCGCCCAGGCAACAACTCGGCAGCCGTATATCAGGCTCTATTATCCACTCCGCCCAACTTGTTCCCGGAGTATTACGTTGACAACGGAAAATATGTAGACCAATCGGGTGACAGAGTAAGCAGTTATAATGGAAAAATAGTAGCCGGTGACGGAAGAATCAATCCATGGGCACTCCTAAACAGAGCCGGTTATGGTACTTTCCACTCCACGTACGGATCTTTCCGGGCCAAAGTTTCCCAAAATCTGAATATGATAACCAAAGGACTTTCGGCATCCGTCACGTTCTCTATGGATTCCTATACGCAGGCTGTTACCAACCGTTCCAAAGGATATGCCTCCTATCTGTTGAATCCGGAAAGCAACACTCCCAACGTACTGATGAAGACAGGCGAGGACACCAAGATGCAGAATACCATAGGTACCAAAGATTCATACAGGCGCACCACCATCGAAGCCCAACTATCCTACGTCAGAAACTTCGGTGAACATAAGCTCTCCGCACTTGCTTTCTATAACCAATACGAAAGTTCCAATGAAGTGAGTATCCCGAAACGTTTTCAAAGTGCCAACGCATGGTTGGGATACAATTATGACCAAAGATATGGAATCGACCTTCTGATGAGCTACTCCGGTGCCTATCTTTTCAAAAAAGGCGACCGTTTCGGATTCTTCCCGACCATTGCCGCCGGCTGGACTCTATCCAATGAATCCTTCTTCGAAGGCATCAAAGAGTGGATCCCTTATCTAAAGCTAAAAGGTTCCTTCGGCAAAACAGGAAACTATCGGGGTATTGCCGAACATGCTTATATCGGGTCGCTCGAAAACGTACCGGGCAGTTATCCCTTTGGAAACAGTATGGCGGGTTCTCCCGGATACCGGGAAGGTATTATCGCTGATCCCAATGCAACCTGGGAAAAAGTTCAACAAGGCAACATCGGACTTGAAGCCGGTTTATTCAATAACCGATTCAACATCACAGCCGAATATTTCCATGATAAACGAACAGACATCTATATGACCAACAATCGCTTAAGTTTCCTATACGGATATGATGTGGGAATCTCGGAGAATCTGGGAAAAACACATTCACAAGGCGTGGAACTTACCGCAAGATGGAACGATAAAATCGGTGACTGGGGATATATAGTAGGCGGAACTTTCTCTTATGCCAACAACCTGTTGGAAGAAGACGGACAGGCTGAACAGCCCTACCCGTGGATGCGTAATGCGGGTTACTCTATCGGTACCAAAAGAGGATATATAGCCGAAGGCTTTTTCAACTCCTATGAAGAGATAGCCGCAGCACCTTATCACACGTTCGGAACTGTTCATCCGGGAGACATCCGCTATAAAGATATCAACGGCGACGGTGTAATCAACTCAGAAGACCAGGTGCCTATCGGATATGCCGATGTACCCAAACTTTATTACAGTGCAAATATCGGTTTCTCTTATAAAGGTTTCAGTCTTTCGGCCGTATTTACCGGTGCGGGAAAATTCTCACGCAACATCAATGGCGGTAGAGTAGCTTATCCGTTCTACAATAACGGAACGATCTATGCACACCAAACCGATTACTGGACACCAGAAAACCCGACAGCAAAATATCCGCGCATATCGCTCGACAATACTACAGGGACCAATAACACAATGGACAACACTATCTGGATTAAGAACATCAGATACCTCCGGTTGAATACCATTCAATTGGAATATAAATTTCCCGAAAAGATGTTCGCCAAGAGTTTCGTCAAAGGCCTGCAAGTATTTGCCAATGCATACAATGTGTGTACCTGGAGCAACATGGAAGTAATCGATCCGGAAGCTGACGAGAACGGTAACAGCGTACCTCTGACCCGGAATATCAATTTAGGGTTATCCATTAAATTCTGACCGGAATGACAATGATTGTAAATAAAACAATGATCACGATATGAAAAAAAGAAACAACATACTATTTCTATTATTTGTAGCGGTGGGAATGACCGGATGCAACTACATGGACGAACTTCCCTACGAACGCTCGGATGCTGAAGATATATTTTCATCGGAAGCCTTGTACGAACGTCCCACGACTCAGGCATACAGTTACCTGAAAGGTGGCATGAGCCGAGTGGACGATGCTTTTCTCGAAGCAGCCACCGACAATGGAACTTCTGTGGTTTACGACTCTAAGATACATACGCTGGCACAGGGATTTGCGACCTCCAACACACCTGTAGAAGAATGCTGGAAGAACTCTTATAAAGGGATTCACCAAGCCTTGTATGCAATAGAGAATTACCGGAAGTATACACTGCGTTTGCAAAATAAAACTCCTGAAGAAATCGAACAGACCAAAAAGACACTCATTGCCGAACTAAATGCGCTCCGGGCAGTGTTCGAATTCGACTTGCTCCGCCATTACGGAGGTTATCCGATCATCGACAAGGTATACGAGTTGGGAAGCGAAGAAATGCGCAATATACGCCGCAGTTCATTTGCCGATTGCGTGAATCATATTATCGGCCTGTGCGATGCTGCAGCCGCCGATCTGAATGTAGAACCGCGTGGAGCTGCCGGAGGATATGGCAACATGACCAAAGGAGCAGCACTTGCAATCAAAGCCAAAACATTAGTGTATGCTGCCAGTCCGCTATACAACCAAACCACCAATACCAATCCATTACTTGGATATGTAGGCAGCACAGATGTTACGACGAAGTGGCAAACGGCTGCTAAAGCCTGTGCAGATGTTATTAATCTGAAGAAAACCAACGGTCAGAATAAATACACACTGAACACCGATTACGAGAAATTATTTATTATACAACCCAATAATAATACAGAATATATCGTAACACGAAACAGTGTAAAGGCAAATGGACTGGAAGAACGGCAATATCCTCCTGCCTTGTCCCGGCAAGGGGAGAATAAAGGAGGTGGAACCGTACCATCACAGGAATTCGTAGATGCATTTACAATGGCAGACGGAAGCCAGTTTGTACGCTCTACAACCACCGGCGCAGAACAATACATCGGACGTGATCCCCGCCTGTACAGCACAATAGTATATAATGCCGCCACATTCGGCACTCACGGCACTATCTACACCCGAAGGGATCCGGGTGATAATAACGGGTTGAATACAGTAGTCAGAGGATCAACTACCACAGGATACTATCTGAAAAAGTTCCTCGACCTGAACGTGAAATTCAATGGAGTGCAGAATCCGGCTACAGCTTTTCATTATTACCCCATCATTCGTCTGGCAGATGTCCTACTGATGTATTCAGAAGCAATGACATTGGGATACGGCATCGATACGGATCCGGAAGGTTTCGGGCTGACCGCCAAAGGAGCCATCGAAATGGTAAGACGTCGTGCCGGTTTCACCACAACCGACAAATTCCTTGAAGGAGTAACGACTCCGGAAAAAATGCTGGAAAAGATCAAACAGGAAAGACGCATCGAACTCAGCTTTGAAGAACACAGATACTTCGATCTGCGCCGTTGGCTGGATGCCGAACAAAGTCTGAATCAAAACATAACAGGGGTCGAAATACAAACTATCGCAGGAGAAGACCATTATTCATACTTCACCGTAGATAGCAGACGCAGTTTCTCCCGGCATATGTACTACCACCCCATTCCACTTCAGGAACTACGGAACAGCCCCAATATAGAGCAGAATCCGGGATGGTAAGGGAAAATAAAACAGTATGAATGATTTGAAATAAAAACATTAATATGAAAAAAATACTATTAATATGCTTGTGCCTGTTGAGCTATTTATCTCTATTTGCACAACGCACTATAAACGGTAAAGTCACAGATAGTTCCGGCGAAACCCTTATCGGGGCAACCGTTATCCAAAAAGGAACATCCAATGGCGTAATTACCAATATCGACGGGATATTCACCATCTCGTTGCTGCCCAATGTGCCGGAAATCATACAAGTAAGCATGATCGGTTACAAAAAGGCAGAACTGAATCTTCAAAAGCAAGGCACTTCCCTCTTGAATGTTGTTCTGACGGAAGATAATGTAAACCTCGATGAAGTAGTTGTAGTTGGTTACGGCACCCAAAAAAAAGCATCCATCACAGGGGCTATCAGCAATGTGGGAAATAAAGAACTGACCTCGGTTCCCGTATCCAGTGTTACCAATGCCTTGACAGGACGCATCCCAGGATTAGTTACCCGACAGGAAAGCGGTCGTCCCGGTGGGGATGAGGCTAAAATGTTTATTCGTGGGAATGCTTCGTTCAATGAAACGGAACCATTGGTACTGGTAGATGGAGTAGAAAGAAGTTTTACACAAATCAATCAGGACGATATCGAAAGTATCTCTATCCTGAAAGATGCCTCGGCAACAGCCGTATACGGTGTCCGTGGCGCTAACGGAGTAATCCTGGTAACCACTCGCCGTGGTCAGGAACGCTCTAAAGCACAAATCAATTTCTCAGCCGAATTAGGTATAACAGAATTCAACCGTATTCCTGAAGTATTGGATGCTGCTACTGTAGGACGATTTCAAAGGGAAGGTACCATGAACGATGACTTAGACCCTTCTAAAGTCGCTAACACCAAGAGAATCGGTGTTTCCGAATACGATATCTATCTGTACAAAACCCAGCTATCACCTTTCACACACCCGGACAATCACTATGTAGACATGTTCACCAAAAATGGTTTTACCCAAAAATACAATGTGAATATATCCGGCGGAACAAAGAAATTAAAGTATTTTGTTTCTTTCTCTCATTTTCAACAAGACGGCATGTTCCAAACTGATGTCAACGAAATAAAAAAACACCCGACTATTCAGAAGCTGATAGAACTGTCTCCTGCGGTAGGCGAAGCACTGACACAACCGGATTATGACGCCGAATACTATTTTACCCGTACCACGGCCCGGTCAAACATTGACATATCTCTAAACGATGATTTTACATTGAGTGTAGATCTATCTTATATCTTTCGTAAACAGAACCGTCCGGCGGCTTACGATGGGCTGACTTCCAATTCCGAGAATATGCGCCTTTTCGGCATGTTCTACCGTTGTTCACCGCAAAGTTACCCGATTGTAAACCCTGACGGAAGCATGGCTGCCAACGATGGGTTATGGCGTCAAAATCCTTTAGTAACACTGGCCTATACTGGGTATCGCACAGACTATAACAGTTCGATGGAATCCTCCATCCGCTTTAAATACAACCTGAGAAAGTTATTAAAAGGTCTGAGCATTGATGGACGATTTTCTTTCGACTCTGATTGGGGTAACTGGCGTGGCATGCAATGGAGACCTTATATCTATAAATACAATCCGGAAAGTGATTCTTATACCCAAGGATTGGCAGGAATTTCTCCTCCAAACGTCGGATCCGATAAAATCGCCGCAACTTATAAAACCTATGGAGAAATAGCCCTCCGATATAAGACAACTCTGGCCGAATTACATAATCTATCGGGAATGATCTCCGGAAGTATCCAATCCATTTCAAGACCATCAGGAGGAACGGAATATGTATATGTACCGCATATATACCAAAACCTGGTAGGCCGTATCAACTACGACTTCGGAGGTCGTTATCTGATCGAAGTAAATGGCGGATACAATGGTTCGAACCGTTTCTCTAAAGGAAATCGGTATGCATTTTTCCCCTCAGGTTCTATCGGATGGATTCCGACCAGCGAAACATTCTTCCCGGAAAACAAAATTCTGAATTTTATGAAACTCCGTGCTTCAATAGGTAAAGTCGGGAATGATAATTTAGGAAGTTCCTTTAATTACTATTACGTCGGAGCATACGGAACAGAGAAAATGGGTGGAGTTAATTCAGGATACGCTTTCGGAGAAGGAACAGGAACTGCTATCACTGCGGGATTATCGGAAATTCAAATGCCCAATGTGGTAACTTGGGAAACTGCGACCAAATATAACATAGGGGTCGAATCGGCTTGGTTTGATTCGTCCTTAAGTATGAACATAGATTTTTTCAAAGAAAGGCGTGAAGACATTCTCACGAATCCTAAACGTTATGTTCTGGCAGCCGGTGCAGTAGGATTACCACCTTATAACTTCGGTATCGTAGAAAACAAGGGGTTTGAAATGGAATTGGGTTGGAACAGTACAATCGGGAAAGTAAACTATTATCTGAAAGGTATTTATGCTTTCAACCGTAATAAAGTCATTGAAAAGAGTGAAGCAGCCAAACCGTATCCTTATATGTATGAAGCAGGATTACCGATCAAACAATTCATCGGATATCAATATGACGGATTTTTTTCTTCATACGATGAAATAGCAAGTTCTCCCCAGCAATTCGGACTGACCAATCTCAAACCCGGAGATATTAAATATAAAGATATCAACGGAGACGGAATAGTTGATGAAAACGACCAAGCTCCTATCGGATATTCCACAGTACCGGAAATGACCTACTCATTACAATTAGGAGCAAGTTATAAAGGATTTGATGTTAGCGTAATGTTTCAAGGAGCTGCAAGAAGCTCAGTATATCTTTATCAAGACCTCGGATGGGATAATATGACCGGAAATTATTATGAAGAACATATAAATCGATGGACTCCGGAAACGGCAGCAACGGCTACCTATCCCCGCTTCTTACAAGGTTCCAAAGAGAGTCACCAGAACTATTACCTGTCAGACTTCTGGCTAAAAGACGGGAAATACCTCCGCTTGAAAAACGTGATGATTTCTTATACATTTGATAAGAAGATGTTAAGGAAAACACCTTTCAGTTCTCTGAAAATATTTGCCAGCGGTTTTAATCTGATCACTTGGGATAAATTGAAAAAAGTAGACCCAGAAGTTGCTCCAAGCAGTAATACAGGATATTTTTATCCACAACAGAGACAGTATAACATGGGTATCAATGTATCATTCTAACAAAGCATGGATATGAAAAAAAATAGTATAATATATTTAGTTTTGAGCCTCTTACTGATATCGTGCGATGTAGACGGGCTCTTTGAAGTCGACATCGATGCTCAGACTAAAGAGAAAGTTTATTCGGACGTAAATCTAACCAAACAAGTCCTATATGATTTATACGGCCGTATGCGTCAGATTACCGATGCCAACAGCAATAGTTTTTCCATGTTGATGAACATGAATGCCACGGTTGCCATGCTCGATAATGCAACGGATGACGGAGCAGGCAACAGTACGCGTCCGGGCGGATTTGTAGCCGGCATACAACAATACCTGACCGGCGCTATCAGTGCTTCTTCGAATCCGGTAGCCAATACCCATCCCTGGACATTCTATTACAAAGCAATTAAAAATGCCAATGTGTTTATTGCCAATATAGACTCGTCACCACTGGAAAACTCAGAAAAGACAAGTAGCAAGAATCAGGCACGCTTCCTGAGAGCTTATTTCTATCACGAACTATTCCGTTGGTTCGGTCCGTTGGTTATTACTACCGAAGAGATAGATCCGTTTGCTTTTGAAACGACCGAACGGGCAGACCTTAAGACAACAGTCGATTTCATCGTGGATGAATTTGACGCATTATCCCAACCGGGTGTATTACCCGACTCCTACGAAGCTTCCGACTATGGAAGAGCAACCCGTGGCATGGCTATGGCTTACAAGGCACGCACTCTACTCTATGCCGCCAGCGAATTGCACAAAGCTTCGGGACGTACTTGGAAAGAAGCGGCCGATGCCGCCAAAGCACTGATCGATGAAGGGCTTTACGAATTATACTATGATCCCAGTGGTGAAAGAAATTATGCCCGCCTATTCAACACCCGCGTGAACAGTGAAATAATACTCAGCTATTTAGGAAGCGATACCGATCTTATGATGAAATGTATGCCACCCTGGAATCCATGGAACGTAGGAAAAGAACTTGCAACCTGTCCGACGCAATGGCTGATCGATGCATTCGACATGGCAGACGGAACAGAACCGATTATCGGATACAACGGAACAGAACCAATCATTAATCCGGAATCCGGATACGATGAACAGAATCCGTATGCAAACAGAGACCCGCGACTTCAACAAATAGTATTGTATCACGGTAACACATGGCCTTTGGTTAACGGTTCGCAACAAACATTGGATATTACCAAACCGGAGAATATGGGAAGCGGGTACTTCCTGCTGAAATGGTCGGACAACAGAATAGACTATCGCAAAAACGGTAAGTCACAACAGAACTTCATTATGATGCGCTATGCGGAAGTTCTTTTGAACTATGCCGAAGCAATCAACGAAACAGAAGATACTCCAAGCGCAAGATTTTCTGCTGTGGATGCTTTGAATCAGATACGTCGACGGGCAGGCATCACTACCGACCTGGAAGCTGAAAAGTTCACCCAATCCACTTTACGCGAGCGAATCAGAAAAGAACGTCGTGTTGAATTATGTTTTGAAGAACACCGTTTCTTTGATATTCGTCGTTGGAGAATTGCAAAAAATGTGATGACTCGTCCCGCAGTAGGCATCACAATACAAAACGGCCGTTTTGTCCGTAGGGTCATGGATACACGGTTTTATGTAGATCGCATGGATCTCTCTCCACTACCGATGAATGAAGTCAATAACTGTCCGTTAATATACCAAAATCCGGGATATTAATACAAAAAGACATTGAATAATAATATTGCAACAACTAAAAAATTACAGATATGAAAAAAGTAATCAATTTTTTACTGGCGCTTATTTGCCTTTCCTCATTTGCATCCTGTGATGATGCATACGAAGTAAATTACAATGCTCCGGTTAAGATCTCCTTTGATGGAGTAGAAGACGGAATAGCCGTTACTGCAAAAGGGGCTGACAACTATACTGCTAAAATAAGAGTGCAGGCCACTAATGGAATTAGTTATTTTGAAATCTATAATGCAGATATTAAAACCGGGGCAAAGGGCAGTTTGATTGAAGGTACCGGCAAGTCTTTCGATTCGCAAACAGAATACACTGAGGAATTTCATATGACAGGTCTAACGGATAATAAGTGTATCCGTGTCTCAGTCACCGACACGGAAGGAACAGTAATCGAACGGAACTTATTAGTAAAAATAACGCCTTCCGTTCTCTTCTCGGAAACTGTGAATATCGAAACGGCCGATGATTATTACGGCTCCTATTATGCAACCTGGCTAAACGGTAGAGTATATCTAAGAAGTAACGGAGAACAGTACGTACCAGAGATAGATTTCTCAATGGGAATGATAGACGGTATACCTTCTTTGATTTCACCTGCACAAAGAAGTCAATATAATCTTCCTACTTTCGATGGATTGAAAGATACTAAGTTTGAATTGACAACTCTCACCATTACTGAATATAACAATATTTCAAAAGTAAATGCCGAACCGATCTCCACATTAACAGATCCTACACTTTCAAACATCGGAATAAGCGCTAATAAAGTATATCTCTTTAAAACAGCCGATGGAAAGAAAGGACTGATTGCAATCACCAGTATGACAAAACGTACAGGCACAATCGAAACAGCAAATGGTGAATGGGTAAAAGATACAGAATACTACAGAGTAGTTATAACTACTAAAGTTATTGCTTAAAGCAGGCAATCACACAATACAAAAAGAAATCGGGCATTGCTTTATAGCCATGTCCCGGTTCTTTTTTATCTACATCTCCGTTTCACAAATCATGATTTCATTTGCACGAATATTATAATACACCAACAATTCCTTGATAATAAATGCCCAAGTAAGAAATTAATTCCTACTTTTGTAGCTTACTCTCAAACTAAGATGAAATTAAGATTCACTGCCTTAATCTTATTGCCTGCTATTTTCATCATTGCATCATGCAGTAACGATGAAAACGCAGACTATCCGGAAATTCAAGAAACCACTTCTCAGATTTCCCTTGCCATAGAGCCTTCTATCGAACAAAGCGAAATACCGATGGTACGTGCCAGCAGTTCTACCTCACGCGGTTTATACGCCATCAATGTATATTGGCAGGGCAAGGGCTTGACAAGCTACCAGCCCTATGTTTCCGGCTTATTCAACGACGTCAGCCAAATAGACATTAGCCTCATCGATGGATATAAGTACCGCTTTGACTGTTCTTTCTTAGAAGAAAGCGAACTTCCCTATTCCATTTCAGAAAACGGAATCACTAAATACGGTCGTCCTTTTGCCTTGGCAAAAGACGGTAATATCTATGCGCCTGTCACCAATAAATTGACAGTATCCTTGACTCCATTCGATACCAACACCCAGTTTTATCAAGGAGCATACTCCGGCAATACGGAAACAGAAGAAGGAGTGGTACTTCCATATCCATCCAATCACCGCTATTATGGAAGTAATACGGTTGACCTTACCCGAACAACCGAATCCCATGTTATTGTAAATATAGAGTTGCGCCGGGCATACTGTAACCTGTTGTTCGAATCCAAAGATATCCCTCAAGGAGATAAAATAGAAGTAACTTTATCCGGTACCAATCGGGCTTTCTATATCACAGGTACCGGAGGAAAAAACATCATACAATCGGAAGAACACCTGTTGGCACTGAATAAAACTGCCGATCGCTGGGGAGGCGCGATCAATGCCAGCGAATCGGTAGGCATTACCGTGCAATACTACTCTTCAACCACCCATGAGTGGCGTCTTATCTATCAGAATTCCCCCAGTATCACCTTAAAACGGAACAAACGGAACATCATCAAATTCGTCAATATAGACCAGGCAACCGGAGAAGGTAACATCCATATGGGCGAAGGTGAAATAACCGGTTCGCCCACTGATTCGGAATACCAGGAAATTTCTTAAAACAATCAACAAAACATAATATTACCATGAATTACTCAAAAAAAATATCCGTAGCTGCCATTCTGACTATTGCAATGTTAAGCTCGTGTATTAAAGACAAGGATCTGTCACAGATCACAAACAAGCCCGAAACTTATTCGGAAGTAGCTCTCAGCATCGGAGGTGAATGTAATACTACCGAAACGCCAATGTCACGTGCATCGGATCAGATAAGGGAAGTCTATGGTATCACCGTATCACAATGGATCAGAGATACAGGAGGCCGGCTGCAAAGCAAGCCTTATGCTTACGGAATATTTGACGACGTGAGTAACCTAAAACTAAATCTGCTGGACGGATATAAATACCGTGTCGCCTGCACCATGATAGAGAATGCCAAAGATTCTCTACAACATAAAGACAACAAATTTGCACGTCCTTTCTCACTCGACCGTAATGGAGAAGTATTTGGAGAAATAAAGAACCAATTCTTTCTGGCAGACCAGCCGGATGGTTCACAACTTTTCCTTTTCGATGCAGATAACAGCAAAATAGGAACAAAATACCAAAATGGTGTCTCACGCCCTTATATCAAGCGATATCACGGGGTCATCGATTCATTGGAAACAAAAACCACAGGCAATGAACTCGAATTGTACCGTCGCTATTTTGCCGTTAAATTCATAGCAAACGGTTTGCACGAGAACTACAGACTGGAAATTCAATTGGACGATTCTCCGAAATGGATATTGACACCGAAAAAGAATGAGACAGAATACACCTACGTCTCTTTTAAATCTCTAACCGGAAAAGTTATAACGAATAACATACTCTCTGAAAATGTATCTTTCAAGGTCGAGCTTTTTAAAGGAGACGAAAGTCAAGGAAAAGAAATCATGAAATACAACCGTTCTTTCAAACGAAACTACAGGTCGATGATTGCCATCAGTGACATAGACAACTTCGGTACGGACGCCGGCTTAAGTATCAAAATAGCCGACGAAGGCGAATTAGAAGATGACCCGGTTACCGACCTGCCATGGCAAGGGGGAATCTGATAAAATCAGACAATGCCTCATTATATAATCACTGTATATAAAACGTAATACTTCTCTATTTATGTCAGATATATTATAGATAGGCGAAAGTATATATTTTAGTCCTCACAACATCCGGATGTTTCGGGTAACAACATCCGGGTGTTTTAACCAACAACATCCGGATGTTGTGCATATAAGAAATATATATCCTATAACATAAGAATCTTTTAGATAAAATAACAATCCGTTTAAAGGGCAGCATAACAGACAAAGATGCTTTCGGGCAAATCGTAGAGGTGGCAGGCGGAACAACCGGTGAAATTGATAAAAAAGCCAAAGGAAAAAATAGTTTACGCATTGTAGAGGTGGAATTCCTGGAGAAACTATTTTAAAACAACAATAAAAAGAGCCCGGATGCAATCAGCATACCAGGCTCTTTATCAGAAAACATATTTTTATTTATTCAATTTTTCAGAATCGTCTCCCAATTGAATAAAAACAGTCTGTTTACTTTTACACATATGTGTCATTTACTTAATAATAACTTTTGTTACAGCATTATTCACTCTAACAACATAAAAACCGGCAGGCACATCAATAGTATTGGCACCGGCAGTAATCGCCTTATTTACAACCACCTGTCCGACTGCATTCACCACAAGTACTTGGGCATTTTCAGCAGCATCGATATTGATAGCTTTATCACCGGCGGCAACAATTGAAGAAGCACTTTCAACATCAGCAAAACCTACACCACCTTCGGATTCGACCACCTCAATTGGGAACAATTGCGGTTTCCCACCATACTTATTTACAATCGCAGTAATATCATATTTCTTATCATCTTCCGGTATAGAAACATCTGTAAAACGGGAATAAGCATTTACACTGCCACTAACATCGGTAATTGTATAGTTCCGGGTTGTACCATCGCGAACAATTGCAACATCCGAAATTTTAACTAATTTATTCATCAACTCCTCAGTTATATCTTGAACCTTAATCATAATCGGCTCAATAACCGTTCCCGGTACAGCAGGTTCAAACGTCTCTGCCATTGGTAACAACTGAGCAAGATCATTATATTCAGCAACTGTCCCCATGAATCCTGCAGGAATCGTATTTCCATTCTCATATTTTTGCCCGACCGTTCCATAAATTAAAGACGCTCCGGTCGCATCCTGAATAAATAAGTACGCTCCATTCTGGTAGATAACATCTACCGAATTGGCAAATTTAACAACTGTTTCCTTAGACGTCTCCTTAAAAGCAGCTATATTTTCAACCGCTACAGGCTCAGCAATTGTGTATGTGGCAGAAACAATATCGCTCTTGTCACCACCTTTCACTGCAATAGCTTTAATTGTCGTGGTAGTTTCTATTTTGATAGGACTACTATAAGTAGCAGAAGATGTAGTAGGATCACTATTGTCAGTTGTATAGTGAATAGTAGCATCCACTGTTCCGCAAGACAATTCAACCTCCTGAGCTACATAATAAGTACCTTCAGCAAGTGAAAATCTTGGTTCTTGAACACCAGTTGCAGAAGCTGTTGTAACTGTTATTGCACTAATTTTACCTGTATCAGCAAAAGTCAATACAACTACACCTTCCGAACCGATCCATGTAGGACTTGTGTAAGATCCATTATCAAATGTAAGGTGTTTAGCAGAAATAGCCGTACCTTCAAACTTAATTTCAGTAATAATCTCACCATTAGTAGTAGAAAACGTCAAAGTTGAAGTTTTATACCCACGAAGCTCAACCGCTCCTGTGTTAAGGGCCCAGAAACGAGTATCATTCTTAGCTACCTTTTTCGAAGTAATAACGACATTACCTGCCTCCAAAGTACCATCATTAAGATCTGTTCCCGAAGATGCAGCCGGCACCGCAAAACCAAACAAGTCAGGTTTTGTCAAATCAAAAGTTACTTCTCCTGCATTTGCCATACTCAAAGCAGCAACTACTGTAAATAATGAAAGTAATAATTTCCTCATAATTATAATGTTTTTAAAGATTACTCTACAAAGTTATGTAATATTTTAAATCCATCAAGTGTCCAATATTTAAAATATCAAAATGTTACAGTATTGTCATATTAAAAAAGCGTTCTAAAAAAAGAAAAGCCTGACAAATGGTATTCTGTCAGGCTTTTACTTACTATATTGTAAAATATCAATTCTTGTTCGCGCGCTTACGCTCTGTCTCGTCCAGAATCACTTTGCGCATACGCATTGCTTTCGGAGTTACCTCTACATATTCATCTTCCTTGATATATTCCAAGGCTTCTTCCAAAGAAAACTGTACGGGAGGAATCAAACGGACTTTTTCATCCGAACCGGAAGCACGCATATTGGTCAGTTTCTTCGATTTAGTGACATTTACCACCAAATCATTATCATGAGAATGCTCTCCGACTACCTGTCCGGCATATACCTCTTCTTGCGGGAAAATAAAGAACTTACCGCGATCCTGCAACTTATCAATAGCATAAGCAAATGCCGTTCCGCTCTCCATAGCGATAATAGAACCATTGGTACGACGTTCTATTTCTCCTTTGTACGGTTGATATTCTTTGAAACGGTGAGCCATGATCGCTTCACCGGCAGAAGCAGTCAACACATTGGTACGCAAACCGATAATACCGCGTGACGGCATATCGAACTCCAAATTTACCCGTTCACCGTTGCTTTCCATCATCGTCATTTCGCCCTTACGACGAGTCACCATATCGATTATTTTACTTGAATATTCTTCCGGCACATTGACTGTCAATTCTTCGATAGGCTCGCACTTCACACCGTCGATCTCTTTATAGATAACCTGCGGCTGACCTACCTGCAACTCATATCCCTCACGACGCATCGTCTCGATAAGCACAGACAGATGGAGCACACCACGACCGGAAACCACCCATTTACCATCTTCTTCACTCTTACGAACACGAAGCGCCAGATTCTTATCCAACTCTTTCATCAAGCGGTCATGAATATGGCGTGAAGTCACGAATTTACCATCCTTTCCGAAAAACGGAGAATCGTTGATAGCAAACAACATACTCATCGTAGGCTCATCGATAGCGATAGGCGGCAATGCTTCCGGATTTTCATAGTCACAGATAGTATCACCAATCTCAAAACCGTCGATACCCACCAAAGCACAGATGTCACCGGAAGAAACCTCGGTCGTTTTCACGCGTCCCAGTCCCTCAAAAACATGTACCTCCTTGATTTTTGTCTTTACAAAACTACCGTCCCGTTTAGCCAACGATACATTCATGCCTTCTTTTAAAGTACCACGATGCACACGGCCTACTGCAATACGACCTGTATATGAGGAATAATCGAGTGAGGTAATCAGCATCTGAGGTGTACCGTCCAATTGTGTAGGAGCCGGGATGTTCTCGACAATGCAATCCAGCAACGGAGTGATAGATTCTGTAGGCTTTTGCCAGTCAGTACTCATCCAACCATTCTTAGCCGAACCATAGATGGTTGGAAAATCAAGCTGTTCTTCCGTCGCATCCAAGCTGAACATGAGATCAAATACCATCTCATGAACTTCGTCCGGACGACAGTTCGGCTTATCCACCTTATTTATCACAACGATGGGTTTCAAACCGATTTCCAACGCTTTCTGCAACACAAAACGCGTCTGAGGCATCGGCCCTTCAAAAGCATCCACTAACAGGATGCACCCGTCAGCCATATTAAGTACACGTTCTACTTCGCCACCGAAGTCACTGTGCCCCGGAGTATCAATAATGTTAATCTTAGTTCCGTTATAAGTGATAGAAACGTTTTTAGAAAGAATCGTAATCCCCCGTTCGCGTTCCAAGTCATTGTTATCCAGAATTAGTTCACCGTTCGTCTGATTGTCACGGAATAAATTTCCGGCCAAAAGCATCTTGTCGACTAACGTCGTTTTCCCATGGTCAACATGGGCAATAATTGCAATGTTTCTAATATTTTGCATATAATACCTATTATTTGGGCACAAAGGTACGAAAATGGATTAGAAAATATATACTATACAACAAAATATTTCCTGCAAAACGTTGTGAGATATAAAGATAATGGCTATCTTTGCACGCTCAAAAGAAAAATTTTATATATTTAAAAAATCTAAGAATTATGTATTTAGATGCTGCTAAAAAGCAAGAAATCTTTGAAAAGTACGGAAAGTCTAACTCTGATACTGGCTCAGCTGAGGCGCAGATAGCTTTGTTTTCATACCGTATTTCTCACCTGACTGAGCACATGAAGCTCAACAGAAAAGATTATAGTACAGAAAGAGCTTTGACAATGTTGGTAGGTAAGCGTCGTCGCTTGCTCGACTACTTGAAAGCAAAAGATATCGAAAGATATCGTGCTATCATCAAAACTCTTGGATTGCGTAAGTAATCTATTTGTTCTGAACAAAATTGAAAAGGCCGTTCCCTTACAAAAGGAAACGGCCTTTTGTTATTCTGTGCAAAATTGACATTTTTCACTATTATAATTGCTGCGATATAAAGAATTTGTTATTTTTGCACCCTAACGATTTTAAATTATAACCTTATTAAGATTAAATACTATCAATATGGATACAAGCAAGATTGTCGGAGAAAAAATCAAAGCACTCCGCGAAGACAAATCGATTACCATAGAAGAACTGGCCCAGCGCTCCGGTTTGGCTATCGAACAGGTGGAACGTATTGAAGGAAATATCGATCTCCCCTCTTTGGCTCCGCTTATCAAAATAGCCCGCGTATTGGGGGTACGTCTCGGAACATTTCTTGACGATCAAGACGAAACAGGGCCTGTGGTATGTCGCAAGGAAGAGGCAAAAGATACAATCAGTTTCTCCAACAATGCCATTCACTCGCGCAAGCATATGGAGTACCATTCTTTGTCAAAATCGAAAGCGGACCGCCATATGGAGCCATTCATCATCGATGTAGCTCCGACATCGGACAATGATTTTGTTCTTTCCTCTCATGAAGGAGAAGAATTCATTATTGTAATGGAAGGTATTATGGAAATCAGCTATGGCAAAGCCACCTATCTGCTCGAAGAAGGAGACAGCATTTATTATGATTCCATCGTCCCTCACCACGTACATGCCTACGAAGGTCAGGCTGCAAAAATCCTGGCAGTAATTTATACACCTATTTAAAGATGGGAAAATGGAGATGGGAGAATAGAGAAGTACTATGCAGCATGATAGCGCAGTTTGCCTCTCCCATCTCCATTCTTCCCCCTTTCCTTTCTTAATCATTAATTATGCAATTATACAATCGAACTCTTGGTCAATGGCTTGAGCATTGGGCAGAAACAACCCCTGACAAAGAATATATAGTATACTCCGACCGGAACCTTCGCTTTACATGGAAACAGTTCAACCACCGTGTAGACGATATGGCAAAGGGACTTATCGCCATCGGAGTAGAAAGAGGGACGCACGTTGGCATTTGGGCGGCAAACGTTCCCGACTGGCTTACCCTCTTATATGCCTGTGCAAAGATAGGTGCCGTTTATGTAACGGTAAATACCAATTACAAACAGGCGGAACTGGAATATCTTTGCCAAAATTCCGACATGCATACACTCTGCATCGTAAACGGTGAAAAAGACAGTGATTTCGTACAAATGACCTACACCATGCTCCCGGAACTTAAAACTTGCGAACGCGGTCATTTGAAAAGCGAACGCTTCCCATATATGAAAAACGTTATCTACGTTGGGCAAGAGAAATACAGAGGTATGTACAATACCGCAGAAATTCTTCTGTTGGGAAATAATGTAGAAGATAAAGAGTTAACCCAACTCAAGAACCAGGTAGATTGCCACGATGTGGTAAATATGCAATACACATCGGGAACCACCGGTTTTCCTAAAGGAGTAATGCTCACCCACTACAATATCAGCAATAACGGATTTCTTACCGGTGAGCACATGAAATTCACGGCAGACGATAAATTATGTTGCTGTGTCCCTCTATTCCATTGTTTTGGTGTAGTATTAGCCACCATGAACTGCCTGACCCATGGTTGTACCCAAGTGATGGTAGAACGTTTCGATCCGCTTGTAGTACTGGCATCCATTCACAAAGAACGCTGTACCGCACTCTACGGAGTTCCTACCATGTTCATAGCCGAACTGCATCATCCGATGTTCGACATGTTCGATATGTCCAGTCTCCGCACAGGAATTATGGCAGGTTCGCTTTGTCCCGTCGAACTGATGAAACAGGTAGAAGAGAAAATGTACATGAAAGTGACCAGCGTATATGGGCTCACCGAAACCGCTCCGGGCATGACAGCCTCCCGTATTGACGACCCGTTTGATGTCCGTTGTAATACTGTAGGACGTGATTTCGAATTTACGGAAGTAAAAGTTATCGATCCGGAAACAGGAGAAGAATGTCCCATAGGCGTACAAGGAGAAATGTGTAATCGTGGATACAACACCATGAAAGGATATTATAAGAACCCGGAAGCTACGGCGGAAGTACTCGATAAAAACAACTTCCTGCATTCAGGTGATCTCGGTATCAAAGATGAAGATGGGAATTACCGTATCACAGGACGCATTAAAGATATGATTATTCGTGGAGGAGAAAATATTTATCCGCGTGAAATAGAGGAATTCCTTTACAAACTCGAAGGAGTAAAAGATGTACAGGTTGCAGGTATCCCCTCCAAGAAATATGGTGAAGCCGTAGGTGCTTTCATCATTCTCCATGAAGGAGTGAAAATGCACGAATCCGATGTAAGAGAATTCTGCAAAAACAAAATATCCCGTTATAAAATTCCTAAATATGTATTCTTTATCGATGAATTTCCAATGACAGGAAGTGGTAAAATACAGAAATTCAAACTGAAGGATTTGGGATTACAGCTTTGCAAAGAACAAGGCATCGAAATCATATAAACCGGTTTTATTCAAAAAATCCGCTTCATAAATCATTATAAATCTGAATACAAAAAATATAATGATTTGTGAAGCGGATTTTTTAATGTACCCTTCTTACTCTTATCTGACAATTATCTTCTCCACTACATTTATTCCATTCTTAGATAAACGAACGAAGTAGAAACCTTTGTCCCATGAAGATACCGGAATTATCGTCTGATCATTTTCCATAGTACCATTCCATACTATCATTCCTGAAGCATTATAAATCATAATCCGTGTATTTGCCGGAGCCATTACGCTCAATTGTTCATGAACCGGATTGGGAGATAAAAGAATTCCATCAAGTTCCACATCTTTCTGCAAACCGGTACCACCGTCACCTTTCGCCTCTCCAGCAAGAATTGATTGACCCGGATTTTCATTATATCCATATTTATCTATTGTGAAATAAGATCCATCTTCCGCCACTGTGATTTCAAACCAACCATATAAATCTTTGCCCAAATATTCGAAACAGAAACCGGCATATGCCGTCTTACCACACCAATCAGTATACTCCCGTGTAGCAATATCCAATTGATCAGGATATGTACCGGGAATAACCCAATTAGAATTGCCCCCTATTATAGTCCCCTTAGCTAAAGGAGCAATATTCCTTGTATTCGACAGGCAGACCATTGGTTTCATATAGGTTTCCAGTTTTAAATGCCGCGCAGCAAACTCCCACGCCCCATAAGCATTTTCCGACACAATAGGAGCCGTAAAATAGGTCCAACTTCCATAATCAGCGCCGGCACCTATCTGCAAATCTTCAACAATAATCTTATAAGAATCAAGGAAATTAAAAGTCAACTGTAAAGACAAATTAGATATATCCGAGTGAGTGAATATCATCGGCTCCAATGTCAATTCTGAAATATCAAGATCCTTGGCATCATGACGTTCCGCCTTCCCAGTAAAAGATAAAATTGCTTTTTTAGCGGAAACAACTTCTAATTTGGATACCAACCCCGTAGGAACAGTCATCCGATAATCCGTTCCCATCGCCAACTCACCGGTCCTTTTGAATGTATTGTCTCCCATAATAACAAGATTAACGGTCTGGGTAATGGTTCCATCATTCAGTTCGCTGTCTTCCGTCACCGATGTTCCTCCGTATACCATCTCTGCTTTAGACAGGGTTTTCCCTTTTTGACCCGCCATAATTGTCTCTCCAGGTGCCTCATTGAAAGCATAATCAAGGAGAGTGAAGGAATTTCCGTCATCGGCAACCGATACCCTCATCCAGCCATATAGTGTCTCGCCCGGAAGAGTACCTTCAAACTGAATGCCCACAAATGCTATTTTACCTTTCCAAGCGTCATAGCCTTTAGAAACTAAAGTTCCAAGATTAGGATATTGATCAATCCCCGTTGACCACGTAGACGAAGCACCGATCTCCTCACCATAATCGACTACAGTCAAGTTGGTTCTTGCTCCCATCATTTCCTTACCATATGATTCGATAAACAAATATCCATAATAATTTCCGGCATTACTATTCCACATCAAACCAAAGTCCGAATGTTCATATCTGGAATCCAACTGAAGAAACTCCCAACCATAAGCCGAAGATATACGAATATCCTCACAATCAACATATTTAATGGCATAAGATGCCCGGCATTCCAAAGTTACGGGTAATTTACAATCATATAATTCACCACTGGACAACATACCATTTTTGAAGATCACATATAAATTTATATTTTGGTCATTAGATATGGCCTTCCCCTCAAAAGACAGTGTTAGTCGCGTATCATTCACTCGTTGTAATTTTGCAGTCAATCCTTCCGGTAATCTTTCCACTGTAAAATCGGTATTATACACAAAATCCTTATTAGCCAACGTACCATTCATCAATGTAAAGTCAAAACTTCCATCAAAAGATCCGTCATTGGCCGGAGCCTCCAAAATATCTCCCCTATTAGAAAGTGCAATGCGTTTTGTTTTATTGTCTGTAAAAAAGACTTGCTTATAAGTATCCTCCTGCCATAACTCTATGCGTGCCGGATGATCCAAAGCATCCAACATCCTATCCACCTGTCCTTTAGTAAACATGGAAGTACGCACATAAGAATAATTCATATAATTGGTCCAATTCGTCAAATCTCCCTCACAGTTCCGGTCTGTTGCCCCCATCAACGGTTGATCGGCCTTAGGAGTATCTTCCACCCAGTCTCCCGGATTAGGTTCTCCCGCTTTATTCAGGTTACATCCGTCGGGCCATGCTCCGCTATTATCATCAAAGGTATGTGCAAGATTCAAAAAATGTCCGAATTCATGAGTCAGTACACGCCGAAAATTCTCATCCGTATTCGTACCGATATATGCACCGTTATATACCACACGTGCCAAATTCTCATCCGTCATTTCGATATCCGGATACCAGGAAACACCCGAATTATTAGTCACTCCGTCCCCATAAAGATCATTCATTATATACACATTCATATATTTATGATTATCCCATGCATACAAAGCCATACGGGGTGCATAATAATTACCAAATCCACTTTCGAGACGATGGTACAAAATACCGGTCGTTGCCTCTCCCTGAGGTCCTTTTTCTGCCAATTTAAAAGTAATATTCATATTGGCCTGCCTCATATTAAAATCCGGATTATCATCTCCGGTATTCGTCGTTACACCTTGAAAATCTTCATTCGTTTTCCTTAAAGCATCCTTTATAATCTCATCATTAATGGTAGCCCCGTTAAAATCCACACCAAAAATATGGAATACCACCGGAATTACATAATGATCCGGACGCTCCGCTACTACTCGTGTCCGGCAAGGAACCTTATGCCGTTCCAATGCCTGCGGATTTTCTTCAAAAAAAGTTTTGATCTGTTCGTGAGCGCGACACGGCAAAGGTGCTCCGGGTCTATATCCGGGTATATTTTGTGCCGTTCCTCCCATAGCTGCCAACAAATACACTAATGCAGCCAAGTGACATTTTCTGTTGTTCATTTTAAAAAAATTTGTTATTCATATTAATAGATACAGTTCACATTCGTTCTTTTTCCCTTTGCCCATACTCTTCATACAACATCAAAAGATGTGCAGCAGACCAACTGAAGTGCGGCGCTTTCAATCGCTCACCCGTATGGGCTTCATAATTCTCATGTATCGCCCCATTTCCTTTTAAGCCGTTCAACCGGTCAAAGACTTGCCGGGTATATTTATCCGCCTCTTTCACATAACCGTATTTTCTCAATCCGGAAATGGCAAAGTAAGTCTGGTCCAACCAAATCGGACCTCTCCAATACCCTTTAGGCATAAAATCCGGATTATCGGCAGCCACGGTAGGAAAAGGAATATATGTTGAAAATTTCGTTGTGTCCTCCAATTGTCTCATGACACCACTCGTTTGCGCTTCCGTAGCAATACCGGTCCAAAGAGGAATATACGCTTCACTACCGGCCACTTTTACAAAAGTTCCATCCATACGTCTGTCAAAAAAGAATCCGGCATCTTCATCATAAAAATAAGTCCGTATGGAATCTGTACGATCTTTTTCATCAAATGCCTGTCCCGATACGTTCGCCAGTTTCTTCAACAGCTTATATTCGTAAGCCAGAAAAGCATTCAGATCAACCGATTCCTGATCAAAACTCCAGGCAGTATCACTATTCTTCACCATCCGGGCATCATCAAACCGGATAGCATTATCCATACCACTTTCCCAAGCAGCTGCTTCAAGAGTACCGTCAACTGATCCAAATTCACAAATTCCATTTGAATTATGATCACGGTCGATATACCACCAACGATAATAATTCAATAACTGAGGATACATCTCTTTTACAAATGAAGTATCCCCGGTTTCTTCGAAAACACGATCCACAGCCCATGCCGCCAAAGGCGGTTTACTATCTCTCGCATTATTTTCACGGATATCCGTATAAATACAATCAATAATCATTCCATTGTCCAACTGATAATCAAACATCGCCCGTATCTGGTTCTTCGCCAGTTCCGGAGCAAAATCGGCAAGCGCAGCAGCATGCTTCCAAGAATCCCACGCCCAGAAGCCCATAAAATACCCCACAGCATGGGAAGGTACAACCCCTTCATGCAGTAGCCCGGCCCGACTGCTACGCCAATTAGAAATTAATGTGACAACCGCTTTGACAGCGATCCGATTGTATTCTTCGGGCATATCGGAACGTAACACCTTTCCCAAATATCCATTCCAGCGCTGATAATGTTTTTCAATGTATCCCGCAGGATGAGCTTCCATATCACCAATCGCCCCAAAATCAAAACTTCGTATCTGTGGATTATCCAAAAAAGACATAATCACATATACTGTACGCTCTGGAGCTGTTCGTGCTTCATATCCATCATTCGAAAGAGTAATTTTCGTACGGTCGGGAAAAGTAAGCATACATTGTTGACCGGAAGACAAAGACAAGACACATGAATTATTAACTACATTGCAAGTACTCCGTTCGCTTATCCGACCCGAAAAGCACAAAGACTGTTCATCCTCCAAAACACACTCCAACAATACATTAGACCGGTCTATAAAAATCAACCGTTGAGTGATCACTCCTTTTTCCATTGATGAACGCATAAATAATTCCCCCGGAAAATAATTCACCGAGTCTGCATGGAAGACCGCATCCGGATATTCCGTCAGTCCCACTGTCAAGAGCGATTTGGAAATCCAGCGACGGCTCTCCAAGTCGAATGGTCCACAAAATCCATTTATCCATTGCTCTTTCTCTGGTAGAGTAAATCCCATCCAGGAACCCTGATCAGAAAACCATCCTTTACCAAAAGCCGAATCATTGGGAGTGTAAGCTATGTCGAGAATATTTCCATATTCATGCACCAAAGAATTATAAGCCACCGGTTTCCGCTCCGAGCAGTTTATAAAAAACATAACCGCCCCAACTAATCCGCAAATTCTCATTATCAGTTTTTTCATCATCTCTATTCTTTAGTTAAAACCATATTTGACGTGCCTGTTTACTTATGCTCTCTGAGGTATCGACCGGCTGTATAACAAAGCTATACTTCCGGGGAAGAGGTGTAATCGTATATTCCGGATGAACTTGAGCCCCCCAGCTATTATCTCCACCGACACCCATTTGTAACAAATCTATATTAACCCAAACCAAATCTCTCTTTTTAATACTTCCTCCGTGCCTGCGCTCTATCTCAAAAGGAACATAGTTTATATCATCCTGCATAAAATTCCATGCACTTACAGACAAAGGTTCTGTTCCCACAAACAACAGCCCCTCCCCTTCTGTATTACAAAGAGAAAACCAACGTGTATCACATTTATTAGCAGTTTCCTGCGCACGAACATAGGGATGGTATTGTTCCCACACACCGGATTGATATACCCCTACCGCAGCAGACATTTTCCGATCAGCATAATTCTCATGCGGCCCCCTGCCCAACCAAGACATACGGTCATACTCCTTTGTTAGTATCATACGCATTCCGAACCGGGGCATCTCCGACAGAGGTTTATTTCCGGGTGTAAAGGCCATCTCGACCTTTATTATACCATTCCCCAAAATATGATAAGTCATCTGTATCGCAGATTCCTGTTCCTGCAAATAATAATCGGCAACGACAATAACCAATGAACTATCCGGTTCAACCTGCATATCCAGTTTAAGCAGTTTACTATTTTTCATCGGTTCTTTCCAACCGATACAACGTGATAGAAGCCCGCTCGGTACATCATTATCAGTCGACGGACGCCAAAAATTAGGCTGTAAACCTGCAAGAAGCATCTCCTCACCCTTATACTTTAAAGAAATCATTTCTCCCGAAACTGCAGAAAATTCTACATCAAATTCTTTATTACCAATCTTCAACCCATTCTCTTGCCGGGATACCACTATCGGTTCATGAGTTACCATTTTCACCCCTTCCTGTCTCTCAACAGGGAGCTGCCACTGATCCATCGCAACTATAAAATCTTTCGAAACATGCGGTTTGTCATTTTTCAACAAAGTTTCTACTTTCAAAAAATATTCTCTTGAATCCGGCTTGATTTTCCGAAACGGAACAGTCATCTCCATATGAGAGTGGGGAGGAATCACCGGAAAATCAATTTCACCGGTTTGTTCCTCTTCTCCGTCCGCTTCAATTGTCCACCGCATATAATAACCGGATAAATCTATAAAATCATGGCGGTTGGTAACAAGCAGTTTGTTATCAGCAAACGGAACAGGCTCACAATGTACATATTGATAAACTTTTTTTACCTCCCATATGTGCGGATGAAGCGAACGGTCGGCTGCCACCAAACCATTGGCACAAAAATTGGAATCATTAGGTACTCCCACATATCCCATATCGCCTCCATAAGCCCAGATAGGATGACCTTCCTGATCTTTTTCTGCAAAAGTCTGATCCACCCAATCCCAGATAAAACCTCCCTGCAGATTGTCATATTTATAAATTAAATCCCAGTAATCCTGAAGATTTCCCGTACTGTTTCCCATAGAGTGTGCATACTCACACATGATCAGCGGCCTTGCTTTGCGTTCATTCACAAACTCCCTTAACCACCAGATACGAGGATACATCGGGCAATAAATATCCGATAACCCTTCCCGGCGTGCACCCTCATATTGCACAGGACGGCTGGGATCAAAACCTTTCGTCCAATGATATAAGGTTTCAAAATGTTTTCCGTAGCCGGATTCATTACCCAATGACCAAGTGATAATAGCCGTAAAATTCCTGTCACGCATCACCATACGTTTCATACGTTCCATAAAAGCATGTTCCCAATCCGGATTATCAGCCAAAGTTCCGTCTTCATGATATTCCATTCCATGTGATTCTATATTAGCTTCATCAATCATATAAAGTCCATATTCTTCACACAGTTCATACCATTCCGGCCTATTGGGATAGTGACTGCAACGAACTGCATTAATATTAAACTGCTTCATCATCTTCACATCTTTCAGCATGGTCTCTAACGTCAATGTCCGACCATGAAGAGGATCATGTTCCTGCCTGTTTACCCCTTTAATGAGAATAGGAACATTGTTTACTAAAAGTTGCCCGTTACGCATTTCAATCGTACGAAAGCCGACACGATGCCGGAATGTTTCCAACATTTTCCCCTCTTTATCCGTCACACTGACCAGCATTGTATAAAGATAAGGTGTCTCCGCACTCCACGCTTTCACATTCGGAACAAGATGTTTAAAGTTAAAAAGAGTATCGGATGGAGAAGTTACCGTCTTTTGATCGGCATACAATAGCTCATTTCCATCCATTAATTTCAATTGAAGCCGGTTCCCAATGGAATTATCAGATAATTTCATCGTAACCCCCAATTGAAAATCACCATCTCTATAATCCTTATTCAATGGAGCCGATATCTTAAAGTCCTTTACACGGCATGTAGGACGTGCCACCAGATATACACTTCTCTCGATACCACTATATTTCCAATAGTCCTGCCCTTCCAGATAAGAACCGTCACTATAACGGAATACCTGAACTGCTATCTTGTTTTTACCCGGTCGAAGAAAAGAAGTTACATCAAAATGAGATGGTAACCGGCTATCTTCACCATAACCAACCAATTTACCATTTACCCAACAGTAAAAAGCCGACTCAACCCCTTCAAAATCTAAAAAGACATCCATCTCTTGAAAAGATACCGGTACGATAAACTCACGGACATAAATTCCCACCGGGTTATAATCCGACGGGACGAAAGGAGGATCAGCCGGAAAAGGATACTTCACATCCGTATAAATCGGAGCATCAAATCCTTGTAACTCCCAACTCCCGGGAACTTGGATACTTTTCCATTTCCGTACATTAAATTTCTCATTAAAAAAATCCTTCGGGCACTCATCCACATTTCTCGAGTAAAGGAATTTCCAGGTTCCATCCAATGACATTCGTCGTTCATTCGACTGTAAATCATTGGCCAGGGCTTTCTCCTCAGAAGAAAAAGGAATAAAATGAGCACATGCCGGTTCCCTGTTTATACCGCAAACTTGAGGATCCTGCCAAGGAACTACTTGTTGTTCTGCCAATAGAAGTGTAGAACAGAACAAACTATTAATAATAAGACACAAAATATGTTTTCCCATATTTATTATAATTTAGATTGAACATAGTAACGTCACTAAAAAAGGAACTAAAAAATCCAACGTACAGCCGTGAAAAATAGAAACAATAACATATTCCTGTCCCGAGCAGCGGGTTATTATCGGCAAAGTGGTATCCATCGTTGTGGCACCTCCTACTGAAATAGGCGCAAGTTTTCCAAAAAAACGAACTAAAAAAGGAGCGGCCAGTAAAGCAATGATTTCTCTCATTATATTAGATAGCAAAGCAATCGTACCGAGTTCCGCATTTTTATATTCCGTGATAATGATACTTGATAATGAATAATATCCGAAACCGGCCCCCACTGCCATACAATCAACAGAAGAATGCCTTTCAAAAAAGAAACTACTGACATAGCAACCGGCAAGTGTCCCTAAAATCGTACATACAGGAAGTAAAAAGAATTTCGGGGAAAGTCTTCTGAAACTCAATAGTATATGAGGATTATTACCAATGCTAATACCCACACAGAACATCAAAAAACACAATGCATAAAAGCTCAGATTAAACTGCTCCAATCCGGATGGATAAAGGTCAAAACAACTCAATAATATTCCTACGGCAAAGAACAGTACAATAATAAGACTGTCTCTCATTCTTCACCTCCTTTCAGCTTTCCGGTCGAAATAAAAATCCATAACCACCAAGCACACAATACACTACCCCCGACAGCAGCCAGAGTAATAACCAATGCTTCCAACCCTAACGAATGCAAACCTTCAATGATCATTTTATTATCTCCTACTTCTGTACCCAAAAGAAACAGCAGTATCCAGATCAAAAAAGTAATTACACGATATATAAAGTTAAGTTTTCTTTTGCGGAAAAGATATCCGGTCAGTACTCCGCACAGCATAAGTCCGATAATAAGGAATATAAACATATGTATCAAGCTAAGTTTATTGAACAACTACCTTAAAAAAATCATCCCGCCTTTTCGCTTTCTCGTCATACACGATCCGGAGAATATAATTACCCGGAGGTAAAGGCGTCACATCAATCTTAGAGATATTACCCGAATGCCCGAACCGTTCACAACCCTCCATATCATAAATAAAACACCGACTAATAGAAGTAGCACTTTCAATATATAAATTATCAGCTACCGGATTCGGATAAACCTTTGCCGTTCCAACTCCTTCTTCACTACTTATAAAGCCACTACTCTGCGTTGCCACCAATCCGTAATCACAAGCTATCCCACTATCCACCCAGCCACAAGGATCTGTTCCATCCGCTTCATCGGTCACAAAATGGAGGAACAACCTGAACTTCAGCTTTTCCCCTTTCACCAAACTTTCAGGAATAGTGACTGAAAACCGACAGATATGCTCTTTGCCTCGTTCCCCTATCGGACTAATCAATTTAGTATCGATCAGCTCTGTTTCTTCCAGTTCGTAATTCCTATTCCAATCAATCCAAAGTCTCAATTTATAAGTATCCGAATCACCCGAATCCCAATTCACAACCGTAGCCTTCAGTTGGTAAGTCTTGCCGTTTTCCACTTCAGCCGTATATTCCGATGAATAATCTGTCCACCCCGTCTCTGAATAAGACATTTTGTGATGTATATTTTCGAACTCTACTTCCTGAATGTATGCATAATTCCGATAATCCGATTGGAACAGACACAAATCGGTTGACTTAGCATCCAACACACCAGCCTCACGATACAACATCAGCAAATGAGCTGCCGACCAACTGAAATGTGGTGATTTTAATCTCTTTCCGGTATTTGTCTCATAGTTTTCATGAATGGGAGCATCTCCACGTAAACCATTCAATCGGTCAAAAACCCGCTTGGTGTAATCATCAGCCAATTGTGCATAACCATAGTTTCTCAGTCCTCGTATACCGAAATAGACTTGATCTAACCAAATAGGACCCCGCCAATAACCATTCGGAGAAAACTGCGGATGATCCGCCGTCACTGTAGGAAAAGGAATATAAGTAGAGAACTTCAACGGATCAGTGAAATAAGGTAATACCGCTTTAGCTTGTTCCGGGGTAGCTATTTGTGTCCAAAACGGGATATATGCCTCACAGCCCTCCACCTTTACAAAGTCTCCACCTTTCAATTTTCTGTCATAGAAGAATCCTTTCTCAGCATCAAAGAAGTAATCTGCAACAGATGCCGTCCGGTCCGGTTCCACAAATTCATATCCGGCAATTATGGCCAATTCTTTCAATAAGCGGTATTCATAAGCCAGATAAGCATTCAAGTCAACAGACTCTTGGTTTAAACTCCAAGCTCCCACACCATTACTTACCATAGAAGAACGATCAAATCGGATGGCATTGTCCATTCCACTTTCCCAAGCCGCTGCCTCGAGTGTACCATCTACCGCCCCGAATTCACAATACCCATTCCGGTCGTGATCTCTATATTTATACCACCATTGGTGATAATGCAATAGTTTAGGATATATCTCTTTCACAAAATCGGCATCTTGCGTCGATTTATAGATTTCACTCACTGCCCAAGCTGCTAAAGGAGGCTTACTATTACGCTCATTGTTCTCATTCTTATCTATATAAATACAATCAATAATCATCCCTTCCGGCGTTTGATAATCAAACATGGCACGAACCTGATTCTTTGCTAATTCCGGTTCGAACCAGCTCAGTGCCACTGCATGCTTCCAAGAATCCCACCCCCAAAAACCGATAAAATAACTCATTGCATGAGAAGGTATCACTCCATCGTGAAGCAGGTCTCCTCTCGATGCCCGCCAATTGGACAACAAAGTGACCATTGCCTTTACAGCAATCCGATGGTATTCAATGGGCATTTCCGGACGTAGCACGGATTTCAAATACCGAAACCACCGATCTTTATGATTAGCAATACACGCATCAGGGCGTTCTATCATATTCTGTAAAAAAGCTGTATATCCTTCCGGTCGCTGTGATTCATAGAAATAAGAAATTGCCGCATAGCCTTTCATCCCCTTGGGAAGTACAGCCTGAAACTTTGAATTTTCATAAGATAGCTTAAAATCTGATGAGAATGTGACAGTACACAATTCTCCGGTGAAGAGGGTCATAGAAAGGACATGATCCGTCAGTTGAACCTGTTTTATACCACTCAACGAGCCATTGAGAACATAGAGATTCCGCATTGCCGCTTCGCAGCTCCATAGTGCCGTATAGCGATCAACGAAAAATAAACGTTGCTGTATGTTCCCCATGTCGGAAGAAGAAGACATATAAAGTTCCCCCGGCGCATAAGACACCTCCACAGGTTTAAACATTTCTGTTTTTACATTAGGGGTAAATCCGACTTGCAACAAAGCGTCCGAAATCCATAAACGATGATCCAATTCAAAAGGACCGCAAAATCCATTCACCCAGTTATCCTCAGACGGTAAGGTAAAACAGACCCAGGCACCGGAATCAGAAAAGCCGCCCGTAAAATAATCATTACTATAAGGAGTATAACGGATGTCCAGAATATTTTTGTAAGAGTCTACACTATAAATATCATTGTGCCCCATAGCTGATATTGATATAGAAAAACAAACTATATAAAACAGCAATCGTACTATTCTGAATCTAAAAATTCCCATAAATATCAGCATTATTATAATATAGAAATAAGAACCGGCTCGATATTCATTACCGGTTTCGTACTCTCGATAAATATTTTTATCAAGCCGGTTCTATTACACAGTTTCTAAAATGTTATTTGATAATTATATTAGCGCACTTAATCTCAGCACCGGATTTTACCTTCAAAATATACATCCCCGAAGCGTTTCCAGTTACATCAATCACATTTCTATCTACAATACCTTTCTGAACAAGTCTGCCATCAATACTATAAAGCATATATTCACTGGCATCCTCCAAATTAACAGAAAGTTCCCCCTCTGTGGGATTAGGATAAACCACAAACGAATCAGATTGAATGTTTTGGATAGAAGAGGCACCGCTAAGATCTACAGTATAATCCTGTAATACTCCACCATCTTGAGTACAACAAGGATCTGTATAAGGTACATCCGGAGTCTTATAGTGCAGATATGCACGCATAGTAACTGTTTTTGCAGCATCTGTAGGAACCGTAATCTTACCTGTAACCACCTTAAAAGAAGTCTGTCCGGGCTTTCCTACCATTATTGATTTCTGAAAAGCGGTTTCACTTGCTGTCAACTGGCTATCCCCATTCCAGTCAAAAAATGCAGTTACATAATATTCATCTCCCGCACCGGATGAAAAGTTACATACAGTAATTTTCAATTCATACTCTTTTCCGGGTTCTAATTTTACAACTCTGTCTTTATCCAGCGTATAATCAGCATACATAACCGTTTCATCATACGTATTAGAACCTATTTCTCCATTCCACCCTTCCGGAGTAGTAGACGATTCACTTACCATTCCATTAATCTCGACTTTCGAGATGCAGGCATAGGCACCCCAAGTTAATTCCGGTCTGCACAACTGAGATTGAGCCATCATCTGCCCTGCTATCATACTAAACAGCAAAAAGCAACAAAGTAAACTTTTTTTCATAATCCAATTTTGTTTTAATAAATTAATAATTTAATAGAATAAGCCGGTAGACAACACCTGCCTACCGGCCGGTTTTATTTATCTTAAAATTACAGTTCTCTGTAAAATAGATTCTTTAGTCTCTATTTTCAGAATATACATACCTTTGACCTGTCCGCTAATATCGATTACTGAATCCGATACGCTCCCTTCCTGAACCAAACGACCATCCACACTATAAAGTCGATATCTGCAAACATTCGTATCTGTGCCACTTATATGTAAAATACCATCTGTCGGGTTTGGATATACATTCCATTCATCCATGTGCTTATCCGTAATTCCGGTCGGGTCTGGAGAAACAATTACATAATACTCTTCCAGTTGACCGTTCTCAACGGTTCCACAAGGTAACTCACCAGCCATACTGTTTGCATCCCCATAATGGATAAATACACGCATATGTAAATTTTGCTTTACAACGACATCTTCAGGGGCTTTCCATTTAAACTCAACGGTAGTAGGACTACCTGCTGCTCCAATAGCGGGAATAGCTATCTTTTGTGATTCCGACTTTTCCAATATCCTGTTATTATTCCAGTCTATATAAGCACGCAATACATAACTGTCCTTCGGGTGAGAATTTAAATTGGCATAAGTTACTTTCATCACATATTCCTTCCCTTTCTCAAGATGTACGTTCAGCTTTTCATTTTCTCTAAAATCCTCTATAATATCCGTATTCCCGGGTTCTCCGAAAGTCTCGTTAGACATCCCGGCAAATTCAACTTTCTGGATATGTGCATAAGCCTGATAAGAGAATTCAGGAGTGCAGACCTCTTCCGTCGGTTCATCCGGTCCATCCGGAGGCAATACATGAGCTTTGTCCTCGCCTATAATCATTCCGTAATCTTCCACATCACCACTATCTATCTCTCCACAAGGATCTGCTCCATCATTTCCCAATGTATAGTGCAACATAACACGGAATCCAACTTCTTTATTCTCAACCATATCATCAGGAACCGCTATATCAAAACTCAACACATGTTCGGTTCCTGCTTTACCTATTCTGGCTATTTTTTGGGGAGCTATCATTTCATCTTGTTGAAATACATAGTCACCATTCCAATCAAACCATGCACGAACAGTATATGGGTCACCTTCTCCCGACTTCCAGTTCTGTACTGTCACTTCCAACTGATAAGTTTTTCCTTTTTCCACACCAGCCACATAATCTGTCCTAAAATCTTTATACTGCTGTCCGTCAAACTCCGTATTCCTTTCTATTTGGGCAAATTTTACTTTAGAGATATGTGCATAAGGAGCAAAACGTGGATTAAACAGGCAATAAGAAGTGTAAGGATCGTTAAACAGAACCCCAAAACTAATCTTCTGAACGGTAACCGCTCCTCCTTCAAGTTTCAAAACTGATGGATCCAAAGTTATACCCACCTCCTTTTGACTATCAGCCAACCGATGACTGGTTGCTTTTCCTTCCAATTTAACAATGGCAGTCACATCACTTGAAAGAGTAACTACCACCTTCAAGCCTTCCGGTAAATTGGTAACCGTATAATCCGTACCTTCCTCAAGAGTGCCGATCCGGGCAAAAGTTAAACCATAGGCAGCTTCCAGTTGTAAAGTACCTCCTACTTCTCCCTGGTTATTATCTGTCTCCGTAAAATTCCGACCTTTTACCACCAATACCGACGGTGAGAGTTGATGTCCGTCTTCCACACCTGTGGCCAATAAATTATCTTCCTGCCACAACTGGCTACGAGACATAGATTCGTTCAAATAATACTCCATCCGCGCCACCTGCCCTGTTGTGAAATGCCGGTAAGCATCCGTATAATTCATAAAATTCTCCCAATCGGTATAATCGCCCTCACAATTTACCTTATCGGCAGGCCATTTGGAGGTTGCTACCGGCGGAGTATCTTCTATTCCGTCATTCGGATAATTACATCCTCCCTCAAATGTATGATGCAGCCCCATAAAATGGCCAAACTCATGAGTCAAGACACGACGAAAGTTCTCGCTCGTATTGCTCCCTATATAACTTCCATTATAAACCACCCGTGCCAAATTGTCCAACATCATTCCATTATCCGGAAGCCAAGACACCCCCGAATTATAGAGATCACCATCGGCATAAAGATCTTTCATGATGTATACATTCATATATTTACTATTGTCCCATGCATATTTCTGAATAGCTTCATCGTATCCCCCACCGTTGCCAAAACCTTTCTCAGCCTCGTCATAGAAGATGACACCTTTCGTAGGATTACCTTCCGGATCGATTTTTGCCAAACGGAAATCAATATTCAACGGTTTCTTGATATTTTCAAAGCGACTACTGGCTCCCGTCTGATCATAATCTGCCGTCAATCCCTGGAAATCTTCACTCGTTTGTTTAAGAGCTTTCTCTATCAAACTATAAGTAACCTTCAGACGGGTATCATTGGTGGGTTCACCAAATACATGAAACACAACAGGAATTACATATTGTCCTTGATAATAATCGGCTGCTGCCCGCGTTTGCTTCCAATTCGAAATATTCTCCGACTCGAACTTTGCATCGGGATGTGTTCTTCTATACTCCGCTTGTTGGTGTTCAAAACCACACACATCCTGTTGTCCTGCTACGGTACCCATACTCCCTATTCCAAGAAGTACATTCAATAAAAAAAGTGCATTTTTCTTCATTCTGTTACGGTATTAAGCGGGTTAGGAAGGTCTTCTCAGACCCCCCGAATCCCATTCAACAATTAATAAAAAGTTACTCTAATCGATATTGTTATTACTCTGAATCTCCATTAACGGAATCGGTAGAAAGGCATGTTTTTCCGAATGGAAATTCACCCGTCCGGCCGCATGCAAAGCCTCATCCAATTTACCCCAACGTCGAAGATCATAAAAGCGATAGTTCTCCAATGCAAATTCCATCAAACGTTCGTGTTCAATCTGTGCCTTTATAAAATCATAAGAATCACCTGAAATCTCCGGCATATCTCCATGTACTTTTCGAATATCATTTATCAAGGGGGCAGCCAATTCCGGGTGTCCTTGTTCATTATGAATTTCGGCCTGCATCAACAACACATTGGCATAACGCATCAACGGTACATTTGTCGAAGTATAAGACTGTTTTAATTTCTGCATGTCATCCGGCATATATTTCCGGAAGCAACGGTTAATTTCATCATTTTCATCAAATAAGTCCGAATACTCAAATCCATAAATACGCCCTTCACCATCATTAAAATAAGGATCATTAAAAAACATGGTTGCATAAGCCCGTGAATCCAGATTGCCGGTAGTAGCTACCCGGCCTTCTTTTCTGAACTCATCCAAAATCATCTGGCTGGGACGGATTTCATCCCAACCTCTCAACACCGGAGCAGCGACCCAATAATGCAATACATGTTGGTGGAAAGCACCATCTGAGGTATTTCCGGTAAACTGAATCTCAAAAATAGATTCTTTGCAATTTTTATTTGTCCCGTTAAACATACTCAGAAAATCTTTCTCCAGACTATATCCTTTTACCTGATCGAGAGCCCCGGCCGCTTTTTCAAGATATTCCGCCTTTTTATCAGGAACCTCATAAGCTCTCGTCAAATACGCCCATCCTAAATAGGCATAGGCAGTGCCATTAGTCACGCGGCCGGCTTCAAGCGACGGACGGGTTTGTGGCAGGATCTTAGCTGCATCCGACAATTCCGAACAGACAAAATCCCAACCGTCTTCCCTTGAGGAAAGGGCTTTATGTACTTCTACCTCAGTAGTCAGATACTCGTTACGAATGACTATCTTTTCCCAGTTCAATAATAACTTCATATGATAATAAGCACGCAGAAACAAGGCCTCTCCTTGTACGCTATTGCATTTGGCGGTACTCATCGGATTATTACCGGACTGTACTTTTCTTATTCCAAACAACACATTGTTGGTATAGTTAATGCCATTGTAACAATTCATCCAATACTCCTTGATCCGTGAACTTTCGTTGTTGTACGTAAAATCATACATCGGCCCCCACTCAGGATAATTATTGACATCAGCACCAATATTCATTATATCTTCACGAAACGTCTCTACAACAAATTTTATTTCAGCAAAATTATAACTACCGGCTCTGTTATCCAACTGCCCATAAGCAGCCGACAGTCCGGATTCCACGTCAACAGAGTCCCTCCAGAACTTATCCGTCGAAAAGTCCGGGCTTTCCACCGTCAGGAAATTATCGCATCCCGTCAAAGAGACAATGCAGAAAAGAAAAGCTATATAAATATGTTTTTTCATGATTAAGCTATTTTTAGAAATTAATTAAAACGTCACCTGCAATCCGACTACATACGAGCGAGTAAAAGGAAAAATGAATACATCCACACCCGTGTCCAAAATATCGGATGAGAATTCGGGATCGATGCCGGAATAATTAGTCCAAGTCAGGAGATTCTCACCACTAACATACAACCGGCATTTGTCAATATAGACTTTCTTTGTCCAAGTTTTAGGCAACGTATAGCCCAACTGTAATTGCCGCAAACGAATAAAGTTACCTTTCTCCAAGAAACGATCCGATTCACGGGTATTCATATTCGGATCTTTCAAAACCGCACGGGGCATTGCGGTATTCGAATTGTTTTCCGTCCAAGCATTTAAAGTAGATTTAAACATATTCGTTCCAGAGTCCATTGCCTCATAATACAAACGATTAGCATTATATAGTTTATGTCCCCAAGCACTCCCTAACAAAAAAGACAGGTCTAATCCTTTATAAGAACCACTAAACGATAAATTAGCTTCCAACTTAGGAATTCCCGAGCCACAATATTCCTTGTCGCTCTCATCGATGACACCGTCACCATTTACATTTTTGAAACGGATATCTCCCGGTTTGGCATTCGGTTGGAGAAGTACTGTTTTTACAGAGCCATCCGGCTGTTCGACTTCAGCAGTGTGATTCGCCACTTCTTCTGCCGACTGGAAAATACCGTCCGTTTGGTATAAAAAGAAAGCAGCAACAGGATACCCCTCCAACGTCTGAGTTACAAAATGGCCGGCCCCCTTCAACCCCGACCCATACAGAATCTGGTTAGGGTCTGCTTTCAACATTTCATTTTTGGTCGTAAAAAGATTAAATCCTACATTATATTCGAACCCATTAATATTGTCAGCATAGTTCAGTTCAAGTTCAAACCCTTTATTTCTCATTTTACCGACATTTACCGTAGGATTATAAATACCGGCAGAAGGTGGCATCACTTTTTCAATCAATAAGTCTTCCGTAGTGTTGTAATAATAATTCAACGATCCATAAAGTTTATTGTTAAAGAAACCAAAGTCTACTCCGATATTTTTAGTATCCGTAGTTTCCCAACGCAAATCGTCGTTTACCAAATATAGGTTACTCATTCCGGGCCAAGGATTTCCCCCTTGTATGTAGCTCATCCATTGAGTGTTGTCATTAGTCATGGTAGGAGCATAATAATAGCCCAACGCATTTTCATTTCCGAGTCGTCCCCAACTGACCCTCAACTTCAAATTACTCATAATATCTTTAGAGAAAAACTCTTCCTCACTGATACGCCAACCTAAGGCAACAGACGGGAAAACACCCCAACGGTTATTCTTACCGAACTTAGAAGAGCCATCGGCACGAACTGTTGCCTGAAGCATATACTTACCTCCATAGGAGTAGTTGACGCGCCCGAAGAAAGACGCCCGGTTATAGTTCCAGAATGAACCGTTGCCTGTGAATGTGCCGCCATTACCGGCATCAATGGTAGGCGAAGTAGGATCAAAAAAGCCGGCGGCTTCATCTTTGATATCCAACTTGCCGTTTACTACATCATACACTGTCTTTTTACCCTCAACATTTATTTGGCTCCAATCTTTCCTTGCAGCAGTCAGTGAACTACCGGCCATTACATTCAATGAATGTTTACCAAAGGTTTTATCAAAAGTCAGCACATTGTCAAAAGTCTGTTCGAACCAATAAGAATTATAATCGTAATTATATGGGTATAACTGTTGTCCTTGAACATCGGCAGTGAATTTTTCAGAATGGTATTTTGTATTCGTGTAGTACCCTCTGTATGCATATGCGGTCTTAAATTTAAGCCACGGAGCAAAATCAACCGTTAACCCGATATTTCCTATAAGATCGTATCCATTCGATTTTTTATGCTTAAAGTGGTCATCGGCCATTACATTGCGATTATTGGGCAGTTCCAGACGAACACCGTCTACTTTCATTTCATTCAGACCATAACCGGAGGGTTGATCTTCATCGTATACAGGTACCAATGGAGCCATTGCATACATCTCTTTTATAGAATATTGCGGTTGCTGGCTTTGGGTAACTTTAAGAGATAAGGAAGCGTCGAAATTAAAAATATATTTCTGCACGTTCAATTTCATCCGGGCATTATCCTGAACATATTTATTCCCTCTTAAAATTCCTTTCTCATCCGAATGATTGTAAGAGACAGAATATTTGGCAATATCAGATCCACCTCTGACATTCACATTATAGTTTTGAGACAACCCGCCACGAAGCATTTCATCCTGCCAGTTCGTATCAAAACCTGTTGGGTTTTTCAGTCTTCCATCGCTATCAGTAAATGTCAGATAACCGATTTTCTTCGCTTCGGCATTCTCATACATCATATTATGCACATTTAAGTATTCATCTGCATTCAGCATTTCAAACTTCTTAGCCGCACTCGTAAACTGGAAAAATGTATTAAAATCAACCTTGACATCACCTTTTTTCCCATTTTTAGTAGTTACGATGACCACACCATTGGCTGCAACTGAACCATATATGGCAGCCGCCGCACCGTCTTTCAAAATCTCCATCGCCTCGATATCCTGTGTATTAACCGTAGTAATATCTCCGGGAAAACCGTCGATTATATAAAGAGGTTCATTGCTGCCCATCGTCTTGATACCACGTATTTTAACAGAGATAGAAGCTCCTGCATTTCCTCCCGACTTCAAAATGCTAACTCCCGCAACTTTTCCTTGTAAGGCCTCCGCCGGATTAGTCGTCGCACGGCTTGCCAAGGATTCTACATCTACCGAAGAAATTGCCCCTGTCATATCGCTTTTCTTCAAAGTACCATAACCGATTACCACAGTCTCTTCCAACAACTGACTGTCATCCTGCATAATCACCTTAATTGTTTTCCGCCCGTTCAAAGGAATGATCTGCTTTATATATCCCATATAGGATACTTCAATCCGATCGTTAGGAGAAACAGATAAGGTAAAGCCACCATCCAAACCGGAAATTACCCCGTTAGTTGTCCCGGCCACAATTACATTGGCACCGATCAACGGCTCATTGGCAGTATCCAGTACGTAGCCTTTTAATTGGTAGTTTTGTGCATAAGCAGAGGATGGAATAAATAAAAGGAATAGCATTATAGCATATAGTAATATGCCTCCCCAACAATAACTTTGCTTCATAGCAATTAAATTTTAAAGTTAATAAATGCGCTTTTCAAACACAGCAGCAAATAAACCCCAAAACCTAAATATAGCCTAAAAAAAAGGGTCTACACAGACCCTACAAAAGTATAAAACAATCATATTTACGCCCTACACAAGCAAGAACTAAAACACTAATTAGCAATAATTTAACAACAGAAAAGTACTCTACAAAATCACTTTTTCAAATATTACGCAGATAACAAAAAATGTCCTCTTGAGGATGTAGGTTCAATGACTTTCTTAAGCGATATCTTGCCATACTGATAGCTTTAACAGAGATCCCCGTTAATAAAGAAATTTCCTTGGTAGATAAATTAACCCGCAAAAAAGTAGCTAACCTTTTTTCACCGGGAGTCAATCCCGGATGTTTCTGTACTAACCGGTTAAGAAATTCAGTATTTTGCATTTCGACCTCGTGCGTCAGGCAATCATTTTCTTCCTCCATCTTCTTTACTTGAAGAATATATGTATTTATCCTTTTTAAATGAGTCAATATCTCATTAGCATTCATTTTATAGGCAGCTTTTATCATCTCTCTGATTTTCTCCAACAGTTCATTCCTACTATTCAGAAAGAGAACAAAATTAGTCAGTTCACTCTGGGTACTCTCAAGCTTTTCCGATTGCACCTCCAATTCCACCGTCTGCTGATGTAATTTTAAATCTGCCAATTCCTTTTGTGCTTTCGCAATCTGTAAATCCTTCTTTCGCTTAAGTTGTTTGACTAACAAAAATGTCAGCACATTGATACCTAAAAAGATTACGATCGCAATACATATATTTCGTCTTAATAATGACAGTTGATATCGCTGGTGAACTAACTCTGCCTCCTTCTTCTGTTCTTGCAATTTATTCCTTATCAAACTTCTTTCAATATCAACGAGCTCTTTTTTTCGAAGTAATTGCTCTTTCTTTTTTTCAAAATTCAGTAAGTTGACATAAGCCTCTTTATAATGCCCTTGCGCCGAATGCACTTTAGAAAGGTATTCATAATTATCACATATCAATTCATGAGCATTCACCTCAGATGCATACCCCTCCGCCTGCTTCAAAGCATCTAAAGCATCATCATATTTCTTTGCATAGAATAGTTGCATCCCCATATTATTATAATTCTCGGCTAACGACCATAATGCATTCAAATGTTTATTAATACCAATGGCCTCTTCCAACAACATTATTTTTTCTTCCGTATTACCTTCATAAAGACATAAGTTGTTTATATTGGCTGCCATATTTTTTTTATCTCCCAAAACCTTGTTTATGCGTAAAGCGTCTTTAAAAAATTTATCAGCTATGTTCGTTTCGTTCATATAGACATGAATCAAACCACGGGCATTATAAGCATTGGCTATTCCCGCCGAATCATTCAAAACCTTATATGTTGAAGTGGCATTATCAATCAACTCCATTGCTTTTGAAAAGTCTTTCAATGAACCATACAAAGTTCCCAAATTAAGATTTATCTTAGCCTTTGCTTTTAGATCTTTTTCCGGACAATAGGATAAAGCTTTATAGTACACATTCATACTCAGATCAAAATTCCCATAAAGCATATAAGCATGTCCCGACATCGACAAAGTATAGACAATCAATGCAGAATCCGTTGTCTGTTTCAATATATCATAAGCCTGCATGGAATATGCAGCAGATTGCTTAGGATCAGTCAATAAGGTTTTATAAGAATTATCCAAACACTTCCAGGCATCTTTTTGATAAGAATCTGAATAGTTCACATCTACAGAAACAAAATATAGCAGAATAAGCAATAGTGGTTTCATAGTCTGGTAGCTCCATAGTTAATATTAAAATATTCACAATCAGCAAGTGCTACGCAAAATATGAAAAAAGACGTAGAACCACTGCCCAACGCTGTCAAGGCCTACCACAGCCTACTTACTCAATGGGAGTGTTTCTACGCCAAAGACGTATATATACACCTCACCCATAGAGTAAGTTCTCAAAATAGCCGATTTGCATCAAGTGGTAGTTCGACAGCGTTTTGGGCTATATTTACAAAAAACCGGTATGTTCACAAAATGAACATACCGCAAATATACAACTTTACATAAATAACGCAAAAAGATGCGTTACATTTTTTACTTACGGTTCATCTATCAATTTACAGTTTTAAAGACCACAACTCCATCTATATCATCCTTTGGTTTTGCATACCATCGGAAGCGTAAAATAGAATATAGTCCCTGCTCCTACTTTTGAACGCACCCAGATACGTCCTCCCATTTTTTCAACTAACATCCGGCAAATAGTCAGTCCGAGTCCGGTTCCCTGAACAAAATCGTTGACTTTCCCAAAACGGCTAAAAATGGTTGCAGCACGTTCTACCGGAATCCCGATACCCGTATCGGACACATATCCTTGAATCATCCCCCCTTTTCTCTCAAAACCGAAATGAATCTCTCCTTCGGAAGTGAATTTGATAGCATTACTAAGCAAATTCAGCCATATCTGAGAAATACGGTCCCAATCACCCTGCACACACAAGTCCGGGTCAACCTCATCAAACACAAGGATTACTCCGGGATGAACGGAATCGCAATATTGATGATACAACCGGGCGCATATGTCCCTCATTCTGACCGATCCTATCGAAAATTTCAGCGATCCGGCTTCCAAAGCAGATAAATCGAGAATGTCATTAAAAAGATTTAGCAGCAAACCGGAATTCTTTTCTATAATCTCTGCATATTGGGATTGTTCTTCTTTGTCTCCGGATTCGATGATAAGTTTCGAAAAACCGACAATTGCATTCAAAGGTGTCCGTATCTCGTGGCTCATATTGGCGAGAAAAGAAGATTTCAGTTTATCGGCTTCCTCTGCCTTGACTCTGGCATCGATCAGTTCTTTTTCCGTCTTTTTAATATCGGTCATATCCCATCCTACTCCGACAATATAAGGTTGCTTATTACCGGAAGGTACAAGTGTTTTTATCATTGCCACGGTACGCGTATCACCGGTTAGCGTAGTATATTCTTCCAGATACTCTACCTTCTCGGCCTCCATCACGGCTAAGTCTCCCTTTCTGAAACGTCTGACCTCCTCATCACTACGGAAAATTTCCACATCCGTTTTACCTACAGCAAATTCCGCTGTAATGCCGGTTCGGTCCGCAAAAGCCTTGTTCCAATAAAGATAGCGGAAATCATTACCGGTGTCTTTTATAAATAAATATACAGGCACATTATTCAATATGGCCTGCATTAAAGAATTAAGACGAATTATTTCGTTTCGCTGAATGGCATTCACCCCTTCGACTTTCACCTTTTCCGAGACATCACGGCACATACAAAGCAAATATTTATCATCAAGCGGAAAAATTCGATTCTCATAATGATGCCAAACTCCATCGAGCATCAACGAATGTTTAGCTATCGATCCCTTACCGGTCTCTATCACTTTATCCATGTTTTCCCGAACACTCTCGTAAGCTTTTTCAGGTACAATATCCTTTACATTTGCACCAACAATACTTTCTGTAGTAGTACCCTCCACATGGTTTGTTTCCGGAGAAGAAGCAAGTTCTATAATATTTGCATCATGATCAAAGACAGTAAGCATATCAGGCAATGCATCTAAAATACGGGTACTATATTTATCCCGGAATCTTCCTGTTTCCAACGAAGACAACTCCGAGGTAAGGTCCTCCACCTTTCTCTCCAATTCTTTTACAATTTCAAGAAGTTCATCTTTCGTTTTCTGATCATATAGTCCCATAAAGATTCTTTAGATTTTTATCCGTTTTGTTGTATATATTGCCCATAAACATGCAAATATATAACATTTACAATTAAAACTACGGCATCATCGAAGTTATTATTGATTAAAAAAGAACGATAGCTTTTGTCCTACTAATCAGAAAGTTCTATCTTTGCAACTACTTTTATTTTTTAAACAAATTAAAATATGTCTACAGAATTATTCTCTACACTGCCCTACAAAGTGGCAGATATTAAACTTGCAGACTTCGGACGCAAGGAAATCGATCTGGCAGAAAAAGAAATGCCCGGCCTTATGGCTCTTCGCGAAAAGTATGGAGAATCCAAACCATTGAAAGGCGCCCGTATTATGGGTTCATTGCACATGACTATCCAGACAGCCGTACTGATTGAAACACTCGTTGCATTGGGTGCAGAGGTACGCTGGTGTTCTTGCAATATATATTCGACACAAGATCATGCAGCAGCAGCCATTGCCGCTTCGGGCGTTGCCGTATATGCATGGAAAGGCGAAACACTGGAAGACTATTGGTGGTGTACTCTTCAAGCTTTGAACTTCTCCGGTGGTAAAGGTCCTACTGTCATTGTAGACGATGGCGGTGATGCCACCATGATGATCCATGTGGGATATGAAGCAGAAAACAATGCTGCCGTATTAGATAAAGAAGTGCATGCCGAAGACGAAATCGAACTGAATGCCATTCTGAAAAAAGTATTGGCAGTAGATAATAGCCGTTGGCACCGTGTTGCCGCTGAAGTACGTGGCGTATCCGAAGAAACGACTACCGGTGTACACCGTCTGTATCAAATGCAGGAAGAAGGAAAATTACTTTTCCCGGCATTCAACGTAAACGATTCGGTAACCAAATCGAAATTCGACAATCTGTATGGTTGCCGTGAATCATTGGCAGACGGTATCAAACGCGCAACAGACGTGATGATTGCCGGCAAAGTGGTAGTAGTTTGCGGTTATGGTGATGTAGGAAAAGGCTGCTCACACTCCATGCGTTCGTACGGAGCGCGTGTTTTGGTAACGGAAGTAGATCCGATCTGTGCTTTACAAGCGGCTATGGAAGGCTTCGAAGTAGTAACTATGGAAGACGCGTGCAAAGAGGGAAATATATTTGTAACGACTACCGGTAATATCGACATTATCCGTATCGACCATATGGAACAGATGAAAGACCAGGCTATCGTCTGCAATATCGGACACTTCGACAACGAAATACAAGTGGATGCATTAAAACACTACCCCGGTATCAAATGTGTAAATATCAAACCACAGGTAGACCGATATTATTTCCCTGACGGTCACAGCATCATCCTGCTGGCCGACGGACGTCTGGTAAATTTAGGATGTGCAACGGGGCATCCGTCATTTGTAATGAGCAATTCTTTCACTAACCAGACATTGGCACAAATCGAATTGTTCAACAAAAAATACGATATCAATGTATACCGTTTGCCTAAGCATCTTGATGAAGAAGTAGCTCGTCTGCATCTTGAGAAGATAGGTGTGAAACTGACAAAACTGACTCCCGAACAGGCTGCATATATCGGCGTATCGGTAGACGGTCCATATAAAGCGGATCACTATCGCTATTAATTTTTCAATTTGACGATTTACGATTTTACGATTGATAACAGCCTTTGGATATCAACATCTGAACCCGTAAATCGTCAAATCGTAAATGATACAAATTTCAATTGTAAATCGTAAATCGTCAAATTGTAAATGAAAAAATTTCTTCCCGACCTCATTGCCATTCTGGCATTTATTCTGATTTCCTTCGTCTACTTTTTTCCGGCGGACATAGAGAACCGCATTTTGTTCCAGCATGACATTGCTGCCGGTGCCGGTGCCGGACAAGAAGCCAAAGAGTACTACGAACAGACAGGCGAACGTACCCGTTGGACAAATTCCATCTTCGGCGGTATGCCAACCTATCAGATAGCCCCCTCTTACGACACGAGTAAACCGTTGCAGTGGGTACAGAAAGTGTATCAGCTGTTTCTACCCAATTATGTCAGCCTGACATTTATTCTGATGCTCGGTTTCTACATCTTGCTGCGAGCATTCGGCATACCGGCCTGGCTTGCCGGATTAGGAGGAATCATGTGGGCATTCTCCTCCTACTTTTTCATATTAATATCCGCCGGACACCTCTGGAAGTTCATCACTCTTGCTTACATACCGCCTACTCTGGCCGGTATTGTCCTTGCCTACCGAGGGCGTCTGTTATTAGGTGGTATTGTCACTGCCGTCTTCATTGCCCTACAGATTACATCGAACCACGTACAGATGTCTTATTACTTCCTGTTCGTCATCCTCTTTTTTGTAGGGGCTTACTTTGAAGACGCATGGCGCAACAAAACACTACCGAAGTTCTTCAAGGCAAGTGCCATATTAATAGTGGCGGCCCTTGTCGGTGTGGCAACCAATATTACCAATCTTTACCACACTTACACATACAGTAAAGAAACCATGCGCAGTAAAAGCGAACTGGTTCAAACCGGGGATGCAGCCAAACAGACCAGTAGCGGATTAGACCGCGATTACATTACAAACTGGAGTTATGGTATCGGAGAAACATGGACGCTGCTTGTTCCCAACTTTAAAGGTGGTTCTTCCGGCGCTGTCCTCAGCCAAAGCGATACGGCCATGAAAAAAGCAAACCCGATGTACGGCGGATTATACAGTTCGTTCCCGCAATATTTCGGTGACCAACCTTGGACAGCAGGCCCCGTCTATGTAGGCGCATTCGTATTATTCCTGTTCGTCTTAGGATGCTTTATCGTAAAAGGGCCTCTGAAATGGGCATTGGTCGGAGCAACACTCTTCTCCATCCTCCTGTCATGGGGTAAGAACTTTATGCCGTTGACGGACTTCTTCATCGATTATATCCCGATGTACAACAAGTTCCGTGCAGTATCGTCTATTCTCGTCATTGCAGAGTTCACAATACCCCTGTTGGCCATCTTTGCCTTAAAGCGCATTTTAGAAGAGCCCGGCATATGGAAGAAAGATAAAAAAGCATTCGGCATTAGTTTCGTACTGACTGCCGGCGTTGCCTTACTGCTGTTCATAGCCCCCAGTAGTCTCAATTCCGGTTTTGTATCTGCCCGGGAGGTTCAGATGCTTCAAAATGCCGTCGACCAGCAGATGATACCTGCTAACGAACTTTCCGGCATTTTGGCCAGCCTTACAGACATGCGCGGAGCACTTGTCAGTGCCGATGCCCTACGCAGCTTTATCATCATAGCCATCGGCTGTGTGTTGCTTTGGCTTTATGCAACGGGCAAGTTACGCAAATCATTTACCATCGCGGGTATTGCGCTGCTTTGTTTGGGGGATATGTGGACCGTCAACAAACGTTATCTCCATGATGACCAGTTTGTACCCCGTTCCATTCGGACAGAAACATTTAACAAGACAAAAGCTGATGAACTGATTCTGCAAGACAAGAGTTTGGACTACCGGGTACTAAACTTTGCCACCTCCACATTTGACGAAAACAACACTGCTTACTGGCACAAAAGCGTCGGCGGATACCATGCCGCCAAATTGCGCCGTTATCAGGAAATGATAGACCACCACATCAAACCCCAAATGCAAGCAGCCTTTAAGGAGGTAGCAGCGTCCGGTGGAGAAATGGACAGTGTAGATGCCGGCAAGTTCCAGGTATTGAACATGCTGAATACAAAGTATTTCATTTTCCCTGTCAACCAGCAGGGACAAACAGCCCCCATTCTGAATCCATACGCGTACGGTAATGCCTGGTTCGTCGACAAAGTGCAATACGTTGACAATGCTAACGAAGAGATCGATGCCGTAGGTAAAGTAGACCTGAAAAATACGGCCATCGTCGATGTCAAATTTAAAGATATCCTGAAAGGGGTGACCGAAGGCTTGAAGGTCGACTCGGCAAGTACCGTCAAACTTGTCAGCTACAAGCCTAACCACCTGATATATGAGGCTTCTTCTCCCAAAGACGGTGTGGTCGTATTCTCCGAAATCTATTACCAGCCGGGATGGCAGGTAACCATTGATGGCCAGCCGGCGGATATAGCCCGTGCAAATTATATTTTGCGTGCCATGAATGTTCCGGCCGGCACACACACGATCGAGATGCGTTTTGATCCGCAGAGCCTGCATGTGACAGAGGGAATTGCTTATGGCGCACTGATACTATTGCTTATTGGAGTAATAGCAGTCATATGGATATACTATAAAAAGAAGAAATAAAGACCTGCTTAAATAAAAGAATGAGAGCGTGCCCGAATTTTCGGATACGCTCTCATTTCTTTATCCATTATCTCCTTCCTTCATAACCGAACGTTGAGGATGCCTGTCTTTCTGCCTAGTACCTATCTCCTGCCATTTCTCATATTGCTCTGTTGTCAATATCTTCTTTATTTTTTTTTGTTTGGCGGCCACTGCCTCTTGCATTTCCTCAGCTTTATCTTCTCTTTGAGAGTTTTCACCTCTATCCGGACGTCCTCCGCCCATCGCAGGTGGCTCTCCGCCCATCATCGGCGGACGTCCTCCGCCCATGCCGTGAGGTCTGTCCATAGGAGGATTCGGCCGTTCGGAATTCTGCATCGCACTAAACCGTTTCTTCTGTTCTTTCAGATTAAGTTTATAGATTTTCTTATACTGCTTCTCTGTCAGTTGCAATTGTTTTTTCATCTCATCCGTTTCGCGTTTGGCTACCTTCTCGGGCGAAAGAACTTCACGCGGTAACGAAGAACGGTCTTTTTCTTGTGCTGATAATAAAAGAGGCATACCCGCCAGTAAAGCGATAAGCCAAGCGATTTTAAAATTTGTTTTCATAATCCTATTTAATTTATTGATAATCAAAGATAGCATGTACATAACACCTTTAAAAGCAAAATCGACAAGCAGGATTATTTCACCGACCAGCAGAAAATAAATAAAATGCTATCTTTGCAACAAAAATATAGACCATGCGTATCCGAAAAGTTACGATCATTACGATTATAGGCCTCATCATCACTCTTATCCTGCAAATCGGAGGACTCTTCTATGCCTACCGGAGCAACATGGAAGCCATGCAACTTACCGTAAATAAAAACTTTGCCATTGCCTTTTACGAAACCAACGATAATCTGGCCAACCAACTTCCCTATCCCGATGGTACAACCATCGCCTACATACCTACCGCACCAAACTCCAAACTTTCGCAAGATGAACAGAATCTGCGAACAAACGAGGATCTGGCTCAAATATTAAAAACAGAATACAAAGTGGAGTTCCCTATCGACGAATTAGCCACCGTATTGAGAAAGAAACTGAAAATAGACAATATAGACAGCGAAGTCGTAATCAATAAAATAAATAACGGCATCAATCGGATATTAGACAGCACCAACCCTACATTCGACCGGAAAGTAGGGGTATTGAAATCCGAACCGTTCTTCATCGACCGCAGCAATCAAATAGCCGTACAAGCCATTATCGTTTCTCCTTATACGCTCATCTTGGAAAAAATCTCCTTATTCTATCTATTGACATTCGGCTTGATGATCGTAGTTATATACAGTATCATTTCTCAGATAAAACGGATCATCCGCCAACAACAATCGATCAAAGCACAAGAAAAATCTTTTTATAAATTGGCCGAAAACATGGCTACCCCGGTTACCGGCATTCAGAAGAAAATGGAATTGGAGCAATGGCAAGCAATAGAAAATGAAAGCAATACTTTGCTCGGTATGACCGAAGACACTCTAACGGCAGCCAAAGAAGCAGCCCGCAAGAGTCAGGAAAAGAAACAACGTTCTTCCAGAATACTATCGATAATAAGCCTGACAGGAACTTTTTTATTACTGGCTATCTGGTTCGGCTTTCTGTATCACACCGGATATACGACCCTAAAACATGAGGTAAACACCTATTTCGAAGAGGCTTTCTTCAAGGAAGTGGGATATCACCAGTTCCCACAGTATATGGCAAGCGACGAGAAAAAGGAGATACTGAACTATCCCGAAACCGGCCTCACACCCTTTGCCCGAAGACAAAAAGAGGAAGCAGCCCGAACCCAATCGCCCGCAACAAGGGTGTATGTTTTTCATCAGTATAACTCGATAGATGCAAACTACACACTGCGCTCTGCGCTCAAGATGCTCGAAGCTATAAATTCCTGTGCCACTCCCGCCCCTTTCTCTTTGCAATATATGGATTCGGCATTCACTGCACGCCTATACGAAGCGGGCATCACCCGCCCCACCTGTATAGACATATTAACCTACCCCGATCGAGAAACAGAAGAAAGTACCTGCCCCGGCCATGCAGCGAGGATTTCAGACCTGGCAACCCGCTTCATCCCTCTGAACAATGACAGCAGCAAGGTGATACAAGGAAGGCTGTCTTCACCCCAAGTACTTATATTAATGCCCTTATGGCCCTTGCTTCTTTCACTGGGGCTTATGTTCCTGCTCATTGCCTGTTGCGTATTCTATCAGGTAAAGATGATATTTATGCAACGCCGTCTCGCACTATTTCAGAGAGATTTCACCTATGCAATGATTCATGACATGAAATCACCACTGAATACCATCCTCATGGGTGCACATATATTAAACACAGGCAAACTGGAAGAACAAGCGGAAAAAAAGAAAAAATACCTGCAAGCCATTTCCGATGAATGCAATCATCTGCTCACACTGTCCAATCGCGTCATCTTATTGACTCAAATAGAAAAGGACGAATTGCAACTGCACAAAGAAACAGTCGTGCTGGAACCTCTCATCGACGACCTTATAGAGAAGTTCCGACTAAAAACCCACAAGCCCGTAGAATTTTCAAAAGCATTTCATCACTGTAATTCTGTATATGCGGATGCCTTTTGCTTACGCGAGATTCTTAGTAACTTGATAGACAATGCCATCAAATATTCCGGTGAAACGGTGAAAATAGACATCGTATGTGAAGAAGAAAGTAATTACACAAAAATAAAAGTGCACGACAACGGTTTAGGAATCTCCTTCAAAGAACAAAATAAAATATTCGACAAGTTTGAACGGGCCGATGCCGGCAAACGAAGCAATGCCGGTGGCTTCGGGTTGGGGTTGAACTACGTGCAGCGAGTGATGACGGCGCATAACGGTAAAGTAAGTTTGGAAAGTATTGAAAATAAATTCAGTGAGTTCACCTTATTTTTTCCGGTCAGAGATAATTGATGCCGGGTTAATACATCGTTCAAAAAAAAAGAAAAATCATAGTCGCTTATTGGTAATATGCAACCGGCAATCTATTGTGATGCAACCGGCAGTGAAGCACCATGCAATCGGCAGTGAACCGCGACGTCACACTACAATAAGTCGCTCATTCAACCAGTTTTTACCCCCTTCACCGTCTTCACCTTTTCCGGTCAATCTCCCTGTTCATCGGTCATACGGGGTGAAGCGCCACCGAAGAAAATAACACGGCACATCAGCAATCGTAAGCACGGTGCTTACCTCTGCCAGGCATTGTTCATACAATCTGTACGCACCGTTCGTAAGGGGCTTTTGCACAATACATAAAAAAAACAGAATGGGGCTTCACCTCCAAACACCGATGAATAAGCCGATTGACCGGAAAAGGTGAAGGCGGTGAAGGGGGATAAAAACAAGGTGATATTCTGTTTTATATCGAGGTAAAAATAACTCAATGTGCACAAAATGGTCAAAATCAATACTAATAGTATCATTTCTCACATTTGCCATTTCTTTTTTTTGCCGTTTATTTGCATGTTGGCATATTTACTAATCAATAACCGGTTAGTTTATAGCCCGCACCTTTTGCTTAAATCATTTTTTATAACAATTTAGATTAACAGTACAATGAAAAACAAATTACTTCTATTATCGTTGTTTCTACTGATAAATGTTGTATCAGTATCCCTGCAAGCCCAACAATTGGCTTTTCCCGGAGCTGAAGGATTCGGACGATACGCCACAGGTGCACGTGCGGTTGCCAATCCGCAAATATATCATGTGACCAATCTGGACGATTCCGGCCCCGGCTCATTGCGCGATGCCATAAGCCAGCCCGGACGTTACATCGTTTTTGACGTATGCGGTGAAATCAAACTGAAATCACGCCTCGTCTTCAGTGGTAATTCCTACATAGCAGGACAGACAGCACCGGGCGATGGCATTATCATCCATGGAAACGGTGTCTCCTTTTCGGGAGCCAGCAACCTGATCGTTCGCTATCTGCGCATCTACATGGGCAAAGACAAAGGTTCTTCCGGGAAAGATGCCGCCGGCATAGCCAACGGACAGAATATGATCTTCGACCATCTGTCTGTAGCCTGGGGATTGGATGAGAACTTTTCCATCAACTGGGACGGCAAGGGAACCGAGCCGGGTGATATCACGATCCAAAATTCGATTATGGGGCAAGGAATCATGTCCCACTCTGCCGGCGGTCTGATCCAGACCAACAACGGGGTCTCTATCATCGGTTGCCTGTACATCGACAACAAAACCCGTAATCCGAAAGTAAAAGGATTGAACCAGTTTATCAACAATGTAGTCTATAACTGGGGAGGCGGCAACGGTTATATCTTAGGCGATACGGAAGCCTCTTCATGGGCATGGCTGGAAGGTAACTATTTCATCGCCGGCCCCAACAGTTCCAGTCCTTTTACCCGGGCAACGCCCACATTCCAGTTATATCACAACAATGACTTCGTAGACACGAACAAAGACGGAGTTCTGGATGGAAGAGCCACCACCAACTCTGATTACGGCAATGCCGGCTTCGTCAACGAACGTAGCGCATTCACCGGTATCCCGAAAGTACATCCCGAAATTTCAGGAGGCATCCTGTCTCCCCAAGAGGCGCTGGATAAGGTAGTGGCATCAGTAGGTGCTTCCTTGCCTGCACGCACAGCCGTAGATCAGTTTATGATCGACGAATTACTATCTTATGGAAAAAAAGGAAAGCTAATCGTTCACGAAAGAGAAAACGAGATATACAATTACATCGGAGTGATCAGTAAAGGCCCCAAAGCACCGGATACAGACAATGACGGAATACCCGATTGGTGGGAGGATGCAAACGGACTGAACAAAAACGACGCATCGGATGCACTCCAACTGGGAGCAAACGGATATCCGAACATTGAAAATTACTTCAACAGCATCGACAAGCCCACAGCAGCCTACGTACGCTGCGCTTCGGATCTGAAAATGACCGGCCGTACGAAAACATCGATCAACCTGTCTTGGAAAAACAATGCTACGGAAAGTGACCAGATCGTATTGGAACAATCAATCGACGGCGGAACAACGTTCACTACTTGTGCCACCCTGCAAGCCGATGCCACTTCCTACAATGCCACAAACCTGTTAGTAGACCAAACTTATCATTTCCGTCTCATCACCCAAAAAGCCGGATTGGATGCTTCGACTCCCTCGGAAATTCTAAAAACCGCTACGGAAGGAGAGCCTCAAATACCCCACCAGAGCCATACTCCCTCTCCTGCCGTAAACGAGGTATCCCGCTTTTATACCTCAGTCGATTTTTCATGGGAAAACGAAACCGGCCCATGGGCGGGAGATGTCTCTTACAGTCTCTTCTTTGGCGCTGATGCAGCCAGCTTGACAGAAGTGGCCAATAACCTCACCACCACCTCTTTCACTTTTGAAGGAGAGATGGAGATGAACAAAACTTACTATTGGCGGGTGGATGCAACCAACACTTTAGGTACAACACCGGGCAGCGTATGGAGTTTCAAAACCGGCACCTATTCGTTCACCACTACCTGCGTGGACTTAGGAAGAGATTTTGACGGTAATTCTTCTTCAAATGCCCAGACCGGTACACTGATTACTACCGACAGCAAATATACCATCAATGCCGGCAGCATAGACGAGATGATCTTCTCCGCTTCGAATAGCAAGATGATGAATACAACCAGTAAAAACGGAGTCTATGAAACCTCCGGCAATTACACGTTCATGTATATATCCAGCGATGACTACTATATTCAGGGAACACTGACAGAAAAAAGCTCGGAAAAAAATATCGCTTCTGTCAAAGTGAACGGAACCAGTGCAGACCTCGACTCCGGATGCGGTATCATCATCCTGTTCTCTGACGGGCTGAGCTTTGACGCCCAATCGATTATCGGATATGAAGAAGCCGAACTGCCTCCGGTTCGCAGCGGTGGCGAGGGAGTCGTCATACCCGCCTCCATCGGAACCAAATCGTTCCGTATCTACCGCAAAGTAACCATTTCTACTGCCGGAGAAGATCTTTATCAGATCGGCGGCAGCCTGAATCCGATGACGCTTACCGGCGGCGGAAGTCCGCGCATCGCTTATCTGGCGGCTACAACCGAACTTCTTTCCAACGATGACGGTAACAGCAAGAGCCCGGATAATACGATTAAAAGTGCAACAATCAACGGAAAAAAAGCCATTGTGGACAATGAAGCCAAAACAATCACCTGTCAGTTCGTCAAAGGAACAATTCCAGGCGAATGGCCTGTCACTTTCCTGCTCAACTCAAGCCTGGCAAGTGCCGACTTTGAAAGCGGCAATCCGCATAATTTTGCCAACGGCCCCTTGTCCATCGAAGTTACCGCACAAGACGGGAGCAAAGCAGTATATACGGTAAATGCGATCGTTTCAGATAAAATTGCAGTAGGCATGCTGACCGCTACCGGTGCCGCAGCCTCTTACGACGGTCTGCTTCTATCCGCTTTTGCCGATTATGACGTACAGTTCCTCGATGCCTCGGCAACTAAACCGGCAGACATGGAAGCCTATTACCGGAATTACGATCTGATTGTGATACATGCCAGTGTTGCCGGTAATAACCCGATCGGCGTAGCTACTTCGGATCTGGCAGGCATAAAGCCTATTCTGAACCTGAAAGCCTTTACTTATAGCAAAGACAGATGGAACTGGTCCACACCGAACAATACGGAAATAGGCCGCATGCACAGCAATGTGGATGTAACTTTGCAAAACCATCCGATCTTTACCAACGTAGCTTTCGACGGTGATAAATTGGAATTGCTTGCCCAACCCAGCACGGTAATCAACGCATTCCAATATGTCTCAGCACCTTTTACCGGTACAAGCTGGACGGTTCCAATGGAAACAGCCAACCATACTTTAGCTACCATTGACGGAGACGATGCCAAAGTTCATATACACGAACTGAACCTCGACAATTCTGCCAAATATCTGCTCATCGGATTAAGCAACGAAGGAGACAGCTATACATTGTTCAATACAAATACCGTCAATCTATTAAAGAACGCAGCAGCTTATCTGCTGAACCCGAACGTATATTACGATTATGCATCCAAATTACCGGTAGGCATAAAAAACAGCGCAGCAACCGCCCGAATCGGATACTTCAACGGATTCATCAATAACCCGGAACAGGAAACCGTGACTATATACAACAGTGTAGGTATGCCCCTGCTCACTTCAAGTGAAAGTCATATTAGCGTACAACACTTGCATGCCGGCCTGTATATCGCCAAAACGAAAACAACTACCATCAAGTTTATGAGAAGATAATTCATCCCCCTGCATCCCCGTCATGCTATCATCTGTTATCAGCATCCCGGGGGTGCAGGGTCGTTTTTACCCAATGCCCCGCCTCAAAATATCGAAGCAGCCAGACAGTCTTATAATCATTCGCCCCCATCAATAGAAACAGGACAGCAACCGGGAGTAACAGATATCTGCCGGAGAGCAAAGCATAAAACAAAGGAATCACGCCCAGAAGAACAGCAGGCATCAAGGAAACGACCACATATTGCCATACACGCAGATATTCACAACATAGACAACGGGCAGACAGGCAACGTCCTCTCATCCTGAAAGAAACCGACCGTTTCCCTTTTTTAGAGAAAAGCAGAAAAAAGAGTGCGCGAACCCATTCATACATTATGAACGAATAAGCGCATGAAACCATGCAAAGTGTGATTTGCGTCCCACTCATGCCACGGCTCACAGTCACCGGAGATTTTTCATATTCCGTATCGTCTTCTCTCATCGCATTCTTTCTGATCCTACCGACCGGAACATTTCACTCTTCATACAGTCCTATCACTGATTCCGGATGATACAAAGGTAAGGCGCGGCTTGCAAAAAGAATGTTATTACAACGTTATCGTTAGGTTAACGTTACGTTAACGAAGAAATTTGTTATATTTGCCAGCAAATTAAAAGACAAAAGTATGAATAAACCGCTATTTCGTTATATTACTGTCATTGCCATCCTTGCGGTAATGGCATTACAGGGAATGTGGTTTTCCAACTCCTACCATCTGTTGGAGAATGAATTATACGACAAAATAAACAATGCTTTCCTGGAAGCGCAGTTACAGGAGTCCTCACGGACCAGCGATCGGTTTAAAAACAATATCCCCAATGGCACCGTACTCCAGCTCGATTCTACCAAAGTACGTGCAAAGAATGATTTGGCCGACAGATTGATTTTGGTGACCGCTTTGCATTGCATTCATCACCAATACAATATCCCGCTCGATTATCAATTGCTGGATTCATGTTATCGGGAAGAACTGGATAAAATCAATCTGGGAAAGCTTCGCTTCCGCATCGACTCCATTGCAATAGACTCTGCCCATTACAAATACGTAGAAGATTTCGCAGAGGACAACAATCTCGTCCGGCTCCACAGCAAGATGCAGACACAAATCTACCCTATCCGGGAAGATTTCTCCAAAGGTATACAGGCTACCATTGAAAATCCTTATAAAATGATCATCCTGCAGATGCGTATGTTCCTTATAGGAACCGTACTCCTTCTGTTCATCGTCATCTATTGCCTGGTGCAACAAATCAAAGTGATTGCGAAACAAAACAAAATAGCCAAAATACGTGAAGACTTCTCGTATGCCATGATTCATGACATGAAAACGCCGCTTAGCTCCATCCTCATGGGCACACGTATCCTGCGCAGTGGAAAACTCGACGATAAGCCGGAACGGAAAGAGAAGTACTTCGACATCATGGAAGACGAAGAGGAACATCTGCTGGCATTGGTCAACAAAGTACTGACCTTATCGAAACTGGAAGAAGGGAAACTGCTACTTGAGAAAACAGAAGTGGAACTGCGCCCGATCATCGAAGACCTGATCGAGAAGTTCACCGCCAAGGCAGAAAAGCAAGTGGAATTTGCTCTTGACCTGCAAGAAGAAAAAGCATACGCTGACGAAGAATTCCTGAAAGAAGCCCTCAGCAACCTGATAGACAATGCCATCAAATATTCGGGTGAGAGTGTGCAGATAAAAATATCCTCTTCTGCCTCCACCGACGGATATACCCATATCAGTGTAACAGACAACGGTATGGGCATCCCCTTGAAAGAGCAAGGAAAGATTTTCGAGAAATTCGAACGCGCTTCGGCCGTGATACGCAACCGTAAAGAAGGTGCTTCCGGTTTCGGACTCGGGCTGAACTATGTCCTGCATGTCGTCGAAGCACACCACGGCAGCGTAAAGCTGGAAAGCATAGAAGGAGAATACAGCAAATTTACGATAAACATTCCACAACATAACGGAGAAACAGCATGATAAAGTTATTATTGGTTGAAGACGATGCCAACCTGAGATACATCATCCGGGGAGGACTTGAAGACATGATCGGCGGATACGAAATAAAAGATGCCGCCAATGGAGAAGAAGGACTGAAAGTGTGGCAGGAATGGCAACCGGACGTAATCGTTTCGGACATCGAAATGCCGGTTATGGATGGTTACGAGATGGTAAAACGCATTCGTGAAACCGATCCGGATACCCCTATCCTTTTCAGTTCAGGACGTGTTTCACCCAAGGATGTGGTGAAAGGTTACGAATTGGGAGTCAACAACTACCTAAAAAAGCCGTTTCTCCCCGAAGAGCTGAATGCACACGTACAGGCTTTAATGAAAATGAAGCAGAAAGCACCCGCCGCAACACCGGCCCCGAAAACACCGGTCATGGCGGAAGGTATCTATCAAATAGGAAAGAACTATACGCTGGATGCAGAGCATGCTACCCTGAAACACGCATCGGGTACCAATAAAACACTGACAGCCCGCGAGACAAAACTATTGCAAATGCTTTGCGAAAAGAAAGGCGAAGTAGTGAAACGCGAAACCATCCTTGAAAAACTCTGGGGAACGGAGGACGATTACTTCGCTTCACGCAGCCTGGATGTATTTGTCACCAAACTAAGAAAGCTGTTCGCGGAAGATCCGTCTGTAAATATCAAAACCGTGAAAGGAATAGGATTAAGCCTGTTAGAAATATGAACAACCCCAAATAGACCGTTTTTCATGTACAATGCGCAACTGATAAAGAAGCTCAGAGAAGGAGACCATCATGCATATAAATTCATTTTTGATCATTATTATGCTTTGATGGGCGCCATTGCGTATGAATATGTAGAAGATTACTATATCAGCCAGAACATAGTGGAAGATGTAATGATGTCTATTTGGGAAAAAAGAGAACAACTGATCATTTCAACTTCTGTAAAATCCTATCTGCTCACCTCCGTTCACAATAAATGCATCGATTACTTACGAAGCCGGTCCAGAGAAGCGGAAGTATTCAGCCTTGAAAGTGAAATCGGCTCGTCGAGCTGTTACATCCCGGATCAAGAGATGTTCGAGCAGATCGTCTCATCGGAACTGGAAAAGAAAATAGAAGAAATTATCCAATCAATGCCCGAAGAATGCAAAAAAGTATTCCTGCTGAGCCGGTATGGAAACAAGAGCTATGCCGAAATAGCTAATGAGCTGAACATCTCCGTCAATACAGTGAAATACCACATCAAAAAAGCACTCAGCCTATTCAGAGAGGAACTGAAAGATTACCTCCTCACCATTACAGCCTTATATTTCTATCTTTTTAATCAGTAAAATCCGCATTAAACAAGCTTCGTGATACTTTTTTCGATAAAAAAGAAAACTTTTATCGAAAAAAGTTCTTTTCTCACTACCCTACTGTATTTCCCGGACGTCCTACTTATAAAAGGCGACAAGTATGGACAACGACATCGATATTTTTAATCTTATCAACAGGCAGTTCTCCAAGCAGATATCCAAAGAGGAAGAGGCTGTTTTGAAAGCATGGTATGAAAACAGCGCAGAAAACAAGCAGGTGTACAAAGAGTATTATCTGTTGATAAAAGGATTGCGTATCTCTCAAAACAAGAAATTCTTCTCCTCACAAATCGGAGATGCCTATGCCGGCTTCGCCAGAAAGACCGGTCTAAAGCAGAAAGAAAGCAGGCGATATTCCGTGCCCCGCTCCTGGATACGGTATGCAGCCGTTTTTGCCATAGCATTCGGGCTGGGTGCAGGTTCCTACTATATAGCCCGCTCCGGCTCATCAGACTCTCGCCTGGCACAAACAATTGAAATCCCTTATGGCTCCAAATCTAAAGTCACTTTACCCGATGGAACCTCTGTATGGTTGAATTCCGGAAGCCGGTTATCTTATCTGGAAAGTTTCGGTCATTCCAACCGGAATGTTTCTCTGGACGGCGAAGCCTATTTTGAAGTCACCAAAAATAAGAAACTCCCATTCAGTGTACTTTCCGGAAAGGTAAAGATTAAAGTACTTGGTACCAAATTCAACTTTAAATCTTATAAGGAAGATGAAAGTGCACGGGTTACTTTGGTAGAAGGTAGCCTGAATGTCGGAAATATCGAAAACAATGTAAGAAACGTGCTGCTTATCCCCAACCAGCAGGCAGTCATCAACAAAAAGGAAAACCGGGTTACCGTGAAAAACGTAGATGCCAAAAGTTATGCCATGTGGACACATCCGAAACAGGAAATATTGGATGTTATCCCGAGCAATGTCACCGGGCAACCCACAGCATCCATACGGGTTCCAAGCGTAACGATACGAAACACCCTCTTTTTCAACGAAGAACCGCTAAGTCAGATTGTACGTGATCTGGAACGGGCATTCAATGTGAAAATCGAAATAAAAGACCGCCAACTGAGCACCGAACGCTTCTATGGCGATTTCCGAAACGACGAAACGATTACAGAGATACTGGATATCATGGCCGCCAACAACAATCTGTATTACACGATCGATGGAGATGAAATAATTATATCAAGAAAATAATCAATCATAATTTAATAATAGCGCCGATGTATGTAAAAGAATGGAAAGCCCTTATGAAAATGGCTTTAATCACCTGTTTTTTAATCTGTGCACAGGTCATTTCCGCTCAGGAGAAGAACTTCTCTCTCGATCTGAAAGACGTAACAGTAAAAGAAGCTTTGGAACAACTAAAAGCAAAAACCACCTATTCCCTATGGTTCAATGTGAATGATGTAGACCTGGGACGGAAAATAACCGTTCGTTTCCAGGATAAATCGATCAACGAAGCATTGGAGATCATTTTGAAAGGACAATCTCTTAGTTATGAAATAAAAGACAAATACATCCAGATATTCAAACCCCGTAAAGCTCCCGAGAAAGGGAAAGTAAAACAGGCGTCGGGTATTGTGGTAGATGATAAAGGGGAAAGTCTGCCAGGGGTGAGCATCCGGTTTAAAGAGGATGAAACAGTCGGGACAGTCACCGATCTCGACGGCCACTTCCAGATAAACATTCCGGAAAAGGCAAAAACCCTGATCGTCTCCTACATCGGAATGGAGACCAAAGAACTCCCGATCAAAGAGGGGACGATAAAGGTGGTCCTTAACTCCGATTCGCAGATTCTGGACGAAGTGGTCGTGACGGGTATGACAAAAGTAGACAAACGCCTGTTTACCGGTGCAACCGACAGGCTAAAAGCAGAAGATGCCCGCCTGGACGGTATACCCGATGTAAGCCGCGCACTGGAAGGACGCTCCGCAGGAGTATCCGTACAGAATGTGTCCGGTACTTTCGGCACTGCCCCGAAGATTCGTGTACGCGGTGCCACCTCTATCTACGGCAGTTCCAAACCGCTATGGGTGGTCGATGGCGTTGTCATGGAAGATGCCGTTGAAATCAACGCCGATGACCTGTCTTCCGGCGACGCCGTCACCTTGATCAGTTCTGCAATAGCCGGATTGAGTGCCGACGATATCGAAAGTTTTCAAATTCTGAAAGACGGTTCGGCTACCTCCATATACGGTGCCAGAGCCATGGCGGGCGTAGTAGTAATCACCACAAAGAGAGGGCAGGCCGGTGTCAGCCGGATCAACTATACCGGTGAATTCACATCCCGCCTGAAACCTAACTATAACGATTTCAACATAATGGATTCGCAGGAACAGATGGGTGTTTACAATGAAATGGCAGAAAAAGGCTGGCTGATCTTCTCTGATACTTACCGGGCCTCCAATAGCGGAGTTTATGGAAAGATGTACCAGCTCATCAACGATTATAATCCGAAGACCCAGACATGGGGACTGGAAAATACCCCCGAAGCACGTGCAGGATACCTTCAGATGGCCGAAATGAGAAACACGAACTGGTTTGACGAATTGTTTAATAACAACATCACCATGAATCACTCGATCAGTATCAGTTCCGGTACGGAAAAAGCGAAGTACTACGGTTCGATCAGTATCTATAATGATCCGGGCTGGACCAAAGCAAGCTCGGTCAAAAGATATACAGCCAATGCCAATGCTTCCTTCAACCTATCCGACAATCTGACGTTGACGCTGCTTTCCAACGGTTCTTACAGAAAACAAAAAGCTCCCGGAACATTGAGCCAGGAGATAGATGTAGTGAGCGGAGAGGTTAGGCGCGACTTTGACATCAACCCATACAGCTATGCGCTGAATACATCAAGAACATTAGCTCTGAAAGATGAAAACGGACTGGTATATTATACCAGAAACTATGCCCCTTTCAACATTCTGAATGAATTGGACAAAAACTACATCGATCTGGATGTGGTAGATCTCAAATTCCAGGGTGAACTGAATTGGAAAATCATCAAAGGCTTGGAAGCTAAAGTTGTAGGTGCAGTAAAATATCAGATGACCTCACAAGATCATCTTATAAAAGAGAACTCTAATCAACCCGAGGCATATCGTGCCGCAGGAGATGCAACCATACTCGATAAGAATCCGCTCCTATACAAAAATCCGGATCTTCCGAACTCACTTCCCGTAGTCGTATTACCGGAAGGAGGTATCTTCGATAAAAACGAATACAAGTTGTTCGGATATGACTTCAGAGCCAGCCTGAGCTATAACACCAGCTTCAAGGACAAACATATTATGAACCTGTTTGCCGGAACAGAAGCGAACTCGGCCGACCGTACCCAATACTGGTCAAGAGGCTGGGGCTACCAATATGAAAAAGGAGGGGTGCCTTTTTACGATTACCTGATATTCAAACAAGGAATAGAACAGAATAACCAATACTACTACAATGACCTGACCTATTCCCGGAACCTTGCCTTCTTCGGTATGGCAACCTACTCATATATGGGAAAATATACAGCCACCGGAACGCTCCGCTATGAAGGTTCCAACAGATTGGGAAAAGCCCGGTCGGCTCGCTGGCTGCCTACCTGGAACGCGGCCTTAGCATGGAACATGCATGAAGAAGAGTTTTTTGAGAAACTGACTCCGGCCTTGTCGCACTTTACGCTAAAGGCTTCTTATAGTCTGACTGCCGACAGAGGCCCCGCCTTTGTTACCAACTCCCGTGTGGTATACCGCAACTACTCCCCTTACCGCCCTTTCGCCGATGTAAAAGAATCGGGCTTGCAAATAGAAGATTTGGAAAACAGCGAACTGACTTATGAAAAAAAGCATGAATTCAATATCGGTGTTGATTTCGGCTTTATCGACAATCGGATCAATCTTAGTGCAGACTATTACACCCGTAATAATTATGACCTGATCGGAGTCATCAATACACAAGGTAGTGGCGGACAAGGAATGAAATACGCCAATGTGGCTTCTATGAAATCAAGCGGATTCGAATTGACCTTGTCTACCAAAAACATACGGACAAAGAGTTTTCAGTGGACTACGGATTTTATCTTCTCAAAATCCAAGAATGAAATAACCGAACTGGACTCTAAAGCACGAGTAATGAGCCTCATCTCCGGAATGGGATTTGCCGAAAAAGGGTATCCCGTACGTGCACTGTTTTCAATCCCTTTCCAAGGTTTGAATGAAGACGGGCTACCTACTTTTATCAATGAAAACGGAGAGGTAACCATCACAGAAATCAATTTCCAGGAATCGATGAAAAAAGGTTTCCTGAAATACGAAGGTCCTACCGATCCCACCATTACGGGAAGTTTCGGAAATATCTTTTCATACAAGAATTTCAGATTAAATGTCTTCATGACCTACTCTTTCGGAAATGTAGTCCGCCTGGACCCTGTATTCAAAAGCGAGTACTCCGATCTGGATGCAATGCCCAAAGAATTTAAGAACAGATGGACGGTGCCCGGAGACGAAGCCCATACCAACATTCCGGTAATAGCTCACAAACGCCAGGTACAAGACATCCCCAATCTGAAATATGCCTATAATGCGTATAACTATTCGGATGTCCGCGTTGCAAAAGGCGATTTTATCCGGATGAAAGAGATCTCTTTATCATACGATTTCAACCCGGCCTGGATCAAGCAATTCAAGCTGAATAATCTGCAACTGAAACTGCAGGCAACCAACCTCTTCCTCGTTTATTCGGATTCTAAATTAAACGGACAAGACCCGGAATTCTTTCGTTCTGGCGGGGTGGCTTCTCCTGTACCCAAACAGTTTACTCTAACTTTAAGATTAGGATTATAAAAAAAGACAATAAATATGAAAAATCAAAATAAATACTCAATAGGTCTGGCAGCCATAGCAATGTTATTGGCCACATCCTCCTGTGAAGGCTTTCTGGATAAGATGCCGGACAACAGAACCGAACTCGACAACAGTGAGAAAGTGTTACAACTGCTCGTATCCGCCTACCCCAGTGGAACGTATATGCAGATAACCGAACTAATGTCCGACAACGTGGCAGATAACGGACCGCTCTATATGACCTTCAATAAAAGTGTGGAAGAGAGTTATAAATGGCAGGATTTCACCGATAACCAGCAAGATACTCCACAATACATATGGAACGAATACTATAAAGCAATAGCTGCCGCCAATCATGCATTGGAATACCTGAATAATTCTGAAGAAGGAACCGAAGACGAGCTTGCCTCCAGAGGAGAAGCCCTTGTCTGCCGCGCTTATTCCCACTTCATCTTAGTCAATGTTTTTTGTAAAGCATACAATTCCCAGACAAGTAGTATCGATCTGGGAATACCTTATGTGGAAAAGCCGGAAAAGATAGTATCCGGACAATATGCAAGAGGAACCGTTGCCGAAGTATACGAAAAAATAAACCGTGACATAGAAGAAGGATTGCCCCTTATCGACGACACGAAGTACAAAAGCTCCGTTATCAAATATCATTTCAATCAGAAAGCGGCATATGCTTTCGCCGCCCGGTTCAATTTGTATTACGGCAACTATGAAAAAGCCATAAAATATGCCACCAAAGCAATTGGAGAGAATCCGGCAAAAGTACTCCGTGATCAAGTTCAGTACAAAAGTATCGCCGCAGCAAAAGATTGCGGTATCGCTTATGTCAAATCTGAATTAGCATGCAATCTCTTACTGATGCCCGCTACATCCATGTGGAACTACAACCATTGGAGATCTCAATATAGCAGATATGCTATGAACACCGCTAAACTGCAGACCACCTACTGGAGCCTCGGACCATGGGTAGCCCCAGATTATCTCTATCAGGCACTCAAAATATACGGAAACGATCAAGTATCCTATTATCCCAAATTGTATGGTTTCATTGAATATACGGATGTCATTTCCGGAATAGGCTATCTGAATATCGTGAATACGGTCTTTACAACAGACGAGACCCTCCTTTGCCGCGCAGAAGCTTACATTCATATGAAAGACTATTCCAACGCGACAAAAGACCTGAGCTATTGGTATGATTCGCACACTTTACCGGGAGTCAAAGCCCTAACAGAAGACCGGATCGATTCTTATTATGAAACAGCAGACCAGGCAGTACGCCCTGAGCTCCATCCGATGTTTGAAATCGAACCGGGCAAACAACTCAACTTTATGTATTGTCTGCTTCATTTCCGACGCATAGAAACAGTACACGAAGGCCTTAGATGGTTTGATATCAAACGGTTCGGCATAGAGATAGAACACAACATTGCCGGACAGGCCAATGACATACTGACCAAAGATGACCCCCGAAGAGCATTACAACTACCGGCAGATGTAATCGGAGCCGGCATGCAACCTAACCCCAGATAATAACGAAATCAGAAAAAAAATATGAAAAAGATTTTATTATACGCATTAGCAATCTTTTTAACCGGCGGAATGATCTCCTCCTGTTCTGAAGAAAAACTCGGAGACAGTATTTTTGATACGAATCCTCCGGCACGCACAGAGTTCGACAATTGGCTACTCCGGAATTATGTGAAAGAATACAACATTGACTTCAAATACCGACTGGAAGACATAGAAGCCAATATGTCGTACAATCATATTCCGGCAGAAGTAGAGAAATCCAAGAAACTGGCAAAGATCATCAAATATCTGTGGCTCGAATCATACGACGAGATGTTCGACAAGACCGGAGTAAACAAGGATTTCATGCGGACCTACGCTCCTAAGGTGATTCTCCTTATCGGCTCGTCGGCCATCAATCCCTCTTCTTCAACGGAGATTTTAGGTTCTGCGGAAGAAGGTATCAAAGTAGTATTGTACAAAGTGAATTCCATTGATCCTACGGACGTGGAAATGCTGAATGAATATTACTTCGAAACCATGCACCATGAGTTTGCCCATATTCTTCACCAAAAGAAAAGTTATCCTACGGAATATAACCAAATATCCGCAGCCGACTACTCTTCTACCGGCTGGCAAAACCGTACGGAACTGCAAGCATGGAAACTGGGATTCGTTACTCCCTATGCAGGTATGCAACCACAAGAGGATTTCGTAGAGGTGATAGCAAACTATCTTGTCAAGCCAGATGGTTTTTGGGAAAATATGCTGGCAAATGCCGGCACAGAGGGAGCAGCCAAGATACAGTCCAAGTTTGATATGGCTAAAGAATGGCTCATGGCCTCATGGAGCATCGACATAGAAGAATTAAGAACGATCATCATCAGACGCTCTGAAAATATTGATTCAATTTTAAATGAAAAAATGACGGACAATGAATAAATCAGTTTATATCCTTATCGCCCTATTCACATTGTGCATCTCTTCATGCTCGGATGAAAACGATATATTCGACAGTTCTTCCGCACGCAGGATGAACGCAATGTTGCAAGAATGTAATGAAATACTGACCGGTGCGGAAAACGGTTGGATTTTTGAATACTATCCGGAAGACAGTAAATACGGAGGTTTTCAACTGTACATGACTTTTTCCAAAGAGGGAGAAGTAAAAGTCACTGCAGAATCGCCCATATTGGAGTCGCCGGGCGAACAGGTCACAAGCATGTATCAGGTGAAAGCCGATATGGGGCCCGTCCTGAGTTTTGACACATACAATCGGATATTGCATCAGTTTTCTGACCCGGACCCGGACGGATTGGGTTATGAGGGTGATTATGAATTCGTTATTCTTACCATCAATAAAGAAGGGATCGAATTAAGAGGAAAGAAAACCGGCGTAAAAATGCAGATGATTCCCCTACCGGCCGGTACGACCTGGGAGAGTTATAGCAACCGACTCAACAAGATGATACAGGCATTTCCCGGATTTACCATGCGCCTGAATATAGACGGCAAAGTAATAGACATGGAAGAATCTGACGAGATAGGACGCTATCAAACGTTCAAACTACCGGCAAAAACCAATTCTTCCGCCGAGGGCACAGCCTTTATTTATACACCGGATGGGATTAAATTCAAATCCCCCGTAACCATTGCGGGAAAAACAATACAACATTTCACTGCATCGGCAGACGGCACTTATCTGACTTGTACGGATGAAGGAGCAAACGGTGTACAAATCGTACAAATGCCTTTGGGAGAGGCCTTCGTAACCAAGAAAGGCAACTGGTTCTTTGACAAAAACCAGATGGGCCCACGATTGACCACGATGTGGAGTACAATTACCGAAAACATGGAAAAGGATCAGAATGGCCAAGGATCGGAACTTTTGCAACAAATTTCCCTACAGGGCTCTTATCAGGTATTCACAATATACAGTTATTCCATCAACGATGAAAAGCTATACAGTGCTAACTTCTATATGGATTTCATTCCCATTGAAGGTGCCGACCAGATGAAAATCATTTTCGCGGGAGGCGGAGACGACTTTGCCCGGTATTTCTATATGGAGTATTTCGACATGATGTTAGGTTATATGAGCGATGACGAACCATACAACATGACCTATGACAATCTGAAAAGTCCGAGTGAAATAACTTTCAGAAGAAACGATAACCCCGACGTCGTTTGGTTCAAGACCACCAGATACATTAAATAACCACATAAAAATTACGAATATGAAAAAGAATTATTACATTTTCATCCAGATGTTTTTATTCGTTTCTTTGACTTGCTTTCAAGTGAATGCACAGCAGATCAAGCCGGAAAGAAACAAGACAGAAAAAGTAGGCACACCGGAAGCAACAAAATTCCAGGTACCGCAGACACGGGCAACTATGTTGGGTACTCTGCCCTATTCCAACAACTTTGACAGTTATGAAATCCGTACAGTTCCCGAAGGATGGGTATGTACAGGCGAAAAAAACGCTTTTGCCGTCACTACATTCAATGGCTGGAAAGAAATATATTCCGAGCCAAACTGTTTAGGTGCTTATTCTTCTGCCACAGAAGACAATTGGGCCTATTCCATCGGATTTCAGATGAAAGCCGGAAAAGTATATCATGCCAGTTTCCAACTATTGGCTCCGGGGCTTTCCGAATCGGACAACAAAAGCGAGAGCGTACGCTTTACGGTTGGTAAAGGACAGTCAAAAGAGGCTGAATGTATTATATTGAAAGATTTGAAAAATATCAAATACAAAGAATGGAAAAAGGTAGAGGCCGACTTTACCCCTCAAACCGATGGAGTCTATTACTTCGGTTTCGGCCTCACTGCTACGGCTGCCAATGGAGTAGGAATAGATGATTTCGAAGTTTACGACAACGAAAATCCTTTCCCGGTTGAAGCTAAATATGTCGCATACGGCGGGCTATGGTCGACTTCGGTCAATCACTTGAACGATGATATGCGATACATATATCCGGGACAACCCATTACATTTATTAACCAGTCAAAGTATGCAACCGATTATCAATGGGATACATTCGGTAATCCGGCAACTACGAATGAAGAAAACCCTGAGGTAACTTACTCGGAAAGCGGAGATTACAGACCGTTATTAAATGCCACAAATGCCAAATATACGGATTCATTCTCAGATGTCGTCAATGTCACGGTTCTCGGAAAAGAGGAAATTACAGACATTGTTTGCAACAGTTCAAATAAGTATGACGAAGCCTCTTTACCGGAAAAAGATGTTCCCGGTACCAATGACTATGTAAGCGGTATAAATAAATACTATACCACCTTTGCAGAGAAGTTCGAACTGCCTTCAGAAGCCGAAGCAAGCATTAGCGGAGTTCATTTCAGATTATATCTATACAAGGCGGCTACTACCAATAAAGGTAAACCGGTAAGAGTCAGACTATACGCCGACAAATGGGGAGCACCGGATACGGACAACGTATTCGGCGAGTATGTCACAACCATGAGTGGCGCTTTCGGTTCGGTTTCCGTAGACTATGAAAATGTTGTCAGAAAAATAAAATTTGACAAACCTATAAAAGTAAAAGGAAGCTTCTATTTATCTATAGAACTGGATGAGTCTATCGTGCCGGATGCTACGACCAAATTAGCTTTAGCTTATGACGTACGCAGAGCAGACAAAGTAGCTTCTGCCTATGTCCGGATTCATGCTGCCGGAGCTGCAGAATTAAACCTTAACGGAGGATGGTATTGCGTTCCGGATCTGCCTTGGCCTTTCAATGAACTCGACAAAACAGGATTCTCTTTCTACCTGTCACCGGAAATTACTTTCCATAAGACCACAGGAACTTCTGTCAACGAAGTGAAAGATAATAAAGTCAATGTCTACCCTGCGGTATTCGAGTCCGGCTTTACTATTACAACCAAAGACAATGCCGCCAAACTCGTCCGGGTATTTAATGCAAACGGACAGGTCGTTTTTGAGAAAACAACCCACGAAACCAGCATTGATGTTACAGCTTCCGATTGGACTGCAGGCATTTATCTGGTAAAAGTTGAAGGTAATTCTACGAATTCCTCTATGAAAATTATCAAAAAATAAAAACGATACTCTCTCTTTACTTTATTCTAAACAGTTGTCCGGGCGTTAAACCCCGCGTTTAACGTACCGGACAATTTTTATTCACCACTAATACATATCAAAAGAGTATGAAAAAACGACTACTAATCACCTGTCTTATGTCACTGATAGTCATCGGGGCATGGGCTGAGAAGAGTGAGAACGAACCGATCATCGGCATGACTTGTACACCCGGCAAGATAAGCTTCAAACTGTATGCCACTGAAGAAACGACCTTTCAGATAGATTTTGGAGAAGGACCGGTAGAACAAACGGTCAAGACCACCGGAACAGCTATCAGTGGTTCTGCCACATCAAACTCAATAGCGGTATACGGAGATGCCCTTCTGATAAAAAAGTTTGAAGTATCCTCTAATCAGATTCTCAAGACACTGGATTTCAGCAAATGCACGGCCTTGACGGAATTATCATGCTCAAGCAGCCCGAATATAACCGAAATTACATTGCCTGCTTCTGCAGAAAACCAATTGACGAAAGTAAATTGCCGTTATATCAACTTGAGCTCTTTTGATGCCAGCCAATGTTCGAAACTCAAAACGTTGTATCTTTCCAATTCGAATGCAACATTGGAAACACTGATACTCCCGGAAAACAGTGATGCATTGGACGATTTAACTTTGATGCAATGTGGATTGACCACTCTGGACGTCAGCAAATACACCAAACTGACTAACCTGGACTGTCAATACAACTATTTGACTTCCGTACAGATCCCTGAAAACCCTGTCAATAATTTATCCGTAGATTGTTCCTACAATTACATGATCATGCCGAATTTTCCGGAAGGTGAAAAAATCACCTTATACTACATGGACCAACGGGAAAAAGTATCACGGTATACTTTAAATGAAAAATATAGTACGAACGACATCATCGACCTGTCAGAACTCTATGCCTTGAAGAAAGGAATCAAAGGTTCTTATTTTTCAGAAGGGGTTTACCCCACTTTCACCTGGTACATGAGCGGAAGCAGTGAACCGTTGGTAGAAGGAACGGATTACCTGACAATAGAACCGGGCAAATTCAAATTCAGCACAGTTCCCGAAAACGAAATCTATTGTGTGATTGCTTCTAAAGCATATCCTGCCTATCAAGACTACAGTTCGCCATACCGTACCACTGATATTGTAATAGAAAAAGCGATCGATCCGGTTATCACCTTGACTACCACCAAAGAAAGCCCCATCGGATTCTCCATCGGAGCTACCGAAGACAACACCTCTATCCAAATAGACTGGGGGAACGGAACTTTGGTTGATAAAACCATAAATACGACTAAAACATCCGTTCAAGGTACACCTGCCGGAACAAAAATCATCAGGATTTACGCAGATGCCGCTAAAATCAAAGAATTATCTTTAGCTTATTGCGACTATCTCACAGAGGTCGATCTAAGCAAGTGTACAGCGTTGCAAACCCTGTCCGTCAAAGACAGCTACAGAATTACCGCGTTTACATATCCTGAAGATGTAACCACCATTGAAAACCTGACCATCGATAACAGCAGTATAAAAAACATAGATGTACATGATTGGACGGGACTAAAGAATTTAAAATATATGCCTTATGGCACCAGCGCCATTGTATTACCGGATGAAGCGGAAAAGCTGGAAAGCCTTGTCTTAAGCAAACTATCTCTGAAAGCCATAGACCTGAATAAATACGTCAACCTAACTACACTCGAAGTAACCTCTCTATCCGCACTGGAAGCACTGGATGTAAATGCATGCGGCAAATTGGCAAAACTGATTTGTAAAAGAAATACCAAACTTAAAGCCCTTACCCTACCCACTGTCAGAAATGTTTTGACAGAATTGGATTGCGAGTATACTGCATTGACAGCCATTAATTTAAAAGAATACACTCATCTTCAGATTTTGAACTGCAGCGGAATCGCAGAAACCGTTTTACCAGAAGATCCGTCGACTTTAATTTCCTTGACTTGCAAAGAGAACGGATTAACAACACTGGATGTAAGCACATGTACCAACCTGACCAATCTGGATTGCTCATACAACCAGTTAACCGAAATACGTGTTCCTGAAAATCCGGGTCAGACCATAAGCATAGATTGCTCCTATAACTACCTGTTTATGCCCAATCTCCCCGAAGGAGAAAACATAGAATTATCTTATATGGACCAACGGGAAAAAGTATCCCGATATACGTTAAGTGAGAAATATAGCACAAACGATACCATCGATCTGTCAGAACTCTATGTCTTGAAAAAAGGAATCAAAGGTTCCTACTTTCCGGAAGGAGTCTATCCTACCTTCACTTGGTACATGAATGGAAACAGTGAGCCGCTCGTAGAAGGAACGGATTATTCAGTAGTAGAACCGGCCAAATTCAAATTTAAAGCAGTTCCCGAAAACGATATTTATTGCGTGATTGCTTCCAAGGGCTATCCAGCTTATCAGGACTACGGCTCTCCTTATCGTACCACCGATATCATCATAGAGAAAGCACCTGATCCGGCTATTACACTGACAACCTCCAAGGAAAACCTGATCGGTTTTTCTATCGGAGCTGCCGAAGATAATACCTCCATTCAAATAGATTGGGGAGACGGCACTTTGGTCGATAAGACCATAAATACAACCAGAACTTCGATACAAGGTACTCCCACCGGAACAAAAGTTATCAAGATTTACGGGGAAGCCTCTGCTATCAAAGAACTGTCTTTGGCTTACTGTGACTATCTCACAGAGGTTAATCTAAGCAAATGTACAGCCTTAAAAACGCTCATCGTGAAAGAAAGTTCCAAGATTACTACATTCACATATCCCGAAGATGTCACGACCATCGAAAATCTGACGATTGACAACAGCAGTATCAAAAATCTCGATATACATGAGTGGACCGGACTAAGAAGCTTGAATTACGCCCCATACGGAACAGGTACTATTATCCTACCGGATGAAACGGAAAAATTGGAAAACGTTACTCTAAAAAGATTATCCCTGAAAACGATAGACCTGAACAAGTACGGTAATCTAAACTCATTGGAAATCACCAATAATTCTTCATTAGAAACATTGGACATCAATGCATGCGGTAAGTTAAGCAAACTGATCTGTAAAGCCAATGCCAAGCTTACAAGCCTGATTCTCCCGACTGCAAAAACCGCTCTAACGGAATTGAGCTGTGAGTATACCGGATTGACCGACATAAACTTAAGAGAATACACCGCTCTGCAGGTTTTGAATTGTAGTGGAATCAAAGAGGTGGTTCTGCCGTCAGACCCGTCTACACTAACCTCTCTGACATGCAAAGAAAACGGGCTAAAGACATTGGATGTAAGTTCATGCGTCAACCTAGCTTATCTGGACTGTTCGTACAACGAACTGACTGAAATAACCGTTCCGGAAAACCCGAACCAAGTTCTGGAAATCGATTGCTCTTACAATTATCTGACCATGCCGACCTTCCCGGAAGGCGAGAAAATCAAAATGAGCTATATCTACCAGAAAGAAAAAGTAATGAAATATGAACTGGAAAGCAGCTATACAACCGACGAAACGATCGATTTTTCTGATTGGTATGTGAAAAAGAAAGGGTTACAAAGCTCTTATTTCGCCAATGGGGTTTATCCTACTTTCGAATGGTATCTGCAAGGCAGTAACGAGCAACTCGAATCCGGAACGGATTATACGATAACAGAAGGGTGTAAATTCCAATTTATAACTATACCGGACGACGCTGTTTACTGTGTGATTTCTTCCAGAGCATATCCCGATTATGAAAATTATGGAGAACCTTACAAAACGACTTCCTGCGTTATAACACGAGGTACGAGTGTGAAAGAAAACCATGCAAATATAGCCAAAGTTTATGCCACCGGTACAAACATTACAATCATACCGACCGAAGACTGCACATATTCAGTGAGTACTGCTACCGGACAGGTGATCACCAACGGCGAGACCGGACAAAGTATTGAAGTCCCTGTACATTTATCCGGTATCTATATCGTATCTGTCCGTACAGCAGACAACAAGGTTAAGAGCTATAAAGTAGCAGTTCAATAAAATAGCCTATAAAGCAATGTCTTTATAACTCCGGCCAGAACTGCCTGTCAATATTTACCGATAATAATCGGTAAATATTGACAGGCAGTTCTGTTTATATAAAGAGAGTAAACAAAAGAAACAGGAAAATCAGCCTAAGAAAATAATTGTACAAAAAAACAGAGAAGGAACGTCTTTCTCATCTACCTGATTGTCACATCTTATAAACATCCGAACAGTTCGTCGTAGAGTTTCGCCTCATTTCCCGTAGAGTTTCACTCTGTTTCTCTACGAGTTTCGACCTGTTTCTCGTAGAGGGAAAAAGTCATCATATAACACACTGATATACAAATACTTGCAAACCGTCATTTTTGTATCCTATTTTCAAGTCCAAAGCCATCATTATCTTAATAAAAACAGGTATCCAATCAGACAATATAATTAGACAAAACTGATTATATTCTTCAATGTGAAAGTAATCGTTTACTCAAATAACGTACCGGATACCATACCGAAAGAAAGCCGACTGTAAGTACCGTTACAAATATCAATACCACATCCCAGAAATGGACACTGACCGGATAAGCATCCACCAAGAACGTACCGCCTCCCCCACCTAAAGAGATAAGGCCGAATTTCTCCTGTATCAGGCAAAGAGCCAAGCCCAATACAATTCCGGATACAGCACCGAAAAGAGAGATCAACCGCCCCTCAAAAAGAAATATTCGGGAAATTAGCCGATCGTCCGCTCCCAAATTACGTAAAGTCACTACATCTTCTTTTTTATCGAGGATCAACATAGAAAGTGAACCGATTACGTTAAAGCAAGCGATCATCAGAATAAATGTAAGGAAAAGGTAGGAGATTAATTTTTCGATCTCCATGATACGGAACACATCCGCTTGCTGTTCATAACGATCCTGTACCACAAAATCATCACCCAGCACAGAAGCGATTTTTGATTTGACGGAAGATACGCCGGCATTTGGTTTCAGTTTCAATTCAATGGCAGAAACCTCGGTCGTATAATCGAGCATCCGTCGTGCAAACGCAAGAGAAGTAAGGATATAGTTACTATCATACTTCTGCTGATTGACCACAAAAACAGCACCGGGAGAAAAAAGATAATCCATATTAAAAGAAGCGGAAGGATTGGCCATGTTCACCTTCGCATTCCGCTTCGGACTATAAATCTTCAACGGATCAACAAACTGGATGCCGGTACCTAAAGTCGAGACCAGTTCAATGCCCATCACACCATAATCCACAATAGAATCATGGAGCAAAAACTCACCGGAGCCATAAAGAATACTATCGATAGCCGTAAGTTCCTCAAAATTATCTTCCACCCCTTTTATTACAGCCATCGTCTGCCGGTCTTTATACTGTACCATCGCATTTTCCTCCAAGGTTTCAGTAAACACGGCAATCTCCGGTAAAGCCCGGATCGCTTGTATACGTTCGTCCTGTGCGTCAAATACTTTCCCTTCACGAACTGTAATTTTCAGCTCCGGATCAAAAGCCGTAAAAAAACTGGCCACCATATCCTGAAAACCGTTAAAAACAGAAAGCGTACAGACTAACGCTAACGTAGCAAGTGCCACCCCGCATACTGATATGCCGGAAATGATATTAATGGCATTGTGCTTCTTTTTCGAAAAAAGATAACGCCGGGCTATGTAGAAAGGGAGATTCACTTCTGAAGCAGTGAGTCTATTTTCTCGATATAATCCAATGAATCATCCACAAAGAATTTCAATTCGGGGATGATACGTAGCTGATGACGGACACGCGTACCGAGTTCGTACCGGATAGATTTCATATTGTTATTAATATTCTTCACCATCTCCTCCCCCTTATCGGATGGGAAAATGCTAAGATACACACGTGCAATGCTCATATCGGGACTGATACGTACCGCACTTACCGATACCAATACACCGGTCATCGCCTTTGTCTGAAGCAAGAATATTTCACTCAATTCTTTCTGCAACAAACGGGATATTTTATTTTGACGGGTTGTTTCCATAAATATACATGTTAGTTTGTTCAACGTAATTTTTCTATTGCAAAGGCTATTCCAGCCTGCTTGTATAGAACACAAAGTTACAGAAATATATCGTTTGGATAATGATTTATAGCTTATTTTTAGTTTTCATTATTGAATTACACACACAAAGCTATCTTTGCGGCAAACCGAACCGGTATTATTTGTCCTCTCTAAAAGAATACTCAGGAATAATGAATCAATAATAGCGCTGAACAGCAATGTCCCATTTCGCATGAGAGAAGTTTACTATATGGGAAAATGGGATCATGGACTCAATATATATATATGGATATTTCAATGACACCATAAATAAAAATATCTATTTTATTTCTTGCGGATAATCGTCAGTCCGTCACGCAAAGGAAGAATTACTTTCTCCACCCGAGGGTCACAAGCCACCAGATCATTAAACGCCTTAATACCGATAGTCTGATAATCATTATTGTGCGGATGTTCCTCCAATACGTGGCCGTCCCACAATGTATTATCTGCAATGATATAACCACCCGTAGAAAGATGGGCAAGTGTCATCTCATAATATTCGATATACTTACGCTTGTCCCCGTCTACAAAAGCAAGATCGAACGTAATACCCAACTTCGGCACCAATTCAAGAGCATCACCGATATAAAACTTTATCTTATCAGCATAAGCGGACTTCTCCAGCCAAGGGCGGGTAAAATCCTCCTGCTCGTCATTAATCTCAAATGTATGAAGCATTCCTCCCTCACTCAAGCCTTCGGCAAGACAAAGAGCTGAATATCCGCTATAAGTTCCTATCTCAAGTATCTGCCGGGGGCGGATCATCTCGACAAACATTTTCAGCATCCTCCCTTGCAAGTGCCCGGAAGCCATACGGGGACGAAGCAACTTGACATGAGTATCCCGATACAATGCTTTCAAGTAATCGCCTTCATCGTCAATATGACGCAAGATATATTCATCAATAGTTTCCATACATCAGTGAAATCAAGACTATACAAGTGGAAGGATTGACGATTGGACAATTTACGATTTACGATTGAAATTACACTGCTATCACAAGACAATAGTTCTTTCAATCGTAAATCGTCCAATCTCAAATTACAAATATCTGTTTTTATTAGGCAGTACCGTTTCCTCCGCATGCTTCAACGCATCTTCCACAACGTTGATCTCAAGGAAAGAAGTCTGCGTACCGGCTTTACCGCTACTCAAGTAACCTACCATATCGGCAGGCTGCAAACGTCCCTCTTTCAGCAAACGGCGCAAAGCTGCGAAATAGTACTCCTGTCCGTTTGCCAACTCCGGCATATAAATCGCTTCCACACCATAGGAAAGAGCCAGATGACGCATCGTTTTCTCTTTGTAACAAATAGCCAATACAGGGTATTTACCACGGAAAGCAGCCAGATTACGGGCCGTACGTCCACTATAACTATCGGTAATGATGGCGCGCATTTTCAATTTCGCCGTTGCTTTCACAGCCTGCTTCGCCAAGAAAGCCGTCACGTCATTGCTATTCTCATTCAACGGAATGCGGATATCGTTTTCTTCCAACTTATCCTTTTCCGCCTGTGCAGCAATTTTCGTCATGGTTTTCACGGCTTCCACCGGATATTTCCCATAAGCAGTTTCACCACTCAGCATCAAGGCATCCGTACGATAATAGATGGCATTGGCGATATCAGTAACCTCCGCACGAGTCGGACGCGGATTATTAATCATCGTATGCAGCATCTGCGTAGCCACGATGACCGGTTTCTTAGCCAATACACATTTGCGGATAAGCGTACGCTGGATGCCCGGAATACGTTCCTGCGGCACCTCGATACCCAAGTCACCACGCGCTACCATAACGCCATCGGCCACTTCAAGTATCTCGTCAATATTATCCACTCCCTCCTGATTTTCAATTTTGGCGATAATTTTAATATCACTGTTATGCGCATCAAGTATTTCACGGATATCGAGCACATCCTGCCTGTTACGGACAAACGAATGGGCGATAAAATCAATATCCTTTTCAATGGCATATAATATATTGTTACGGTCTTTTTCCGTCAACGAAGGCAAGTTAATACGTACACCCGGCACATTCACACTTTTACGGCTACCCAAAGTTGCTTCATTCTGAACTTCACATATCAGATAGTCATCCGTTTTATCGATCACCCGAAGTTCCAGATCACCGTCATCGATAAGAATGGTTCCACCTACATTGAGATCGCGCACAAAATTGGGGTATGAAACGGCAATGCACTCACGAGTCGTTTCCAAATCGGGGTTACCGACAATCTTCACTCTTTCACCGATCTGGTAAGGAATCGGTTCCGCATTCGCGGTAGTCCGCACTTCCGGACCTTTGGTATCCATCAGGATAGCAATGCGATTTGAAACGGCACGCACATTGGCAATCAATGCCTCGAAACCCTCACGGCTGGCATGAGCCGTATTCATACGAACAACGTTCATTCCGGCATCGAACAACTGTTTTATAAAGTCTACATCACAGCGCCTGTCTGAGATGGAAGCTACGATTTTGGTCTGTTTCAGCAACATCTTGAATAATTGTTTAATTTGTTAATGCATTCATAGCCGATTACCGTTCGGCATAGCCACACATTAATTATATTTATCTATACTTATTTTATTATATTCTTTACCATTATGACATTAGTACATACCTTTCATGAACACATCGGCGCATTATTCACCGGCGCATCCTTTCAGAGCTTCAAGCGCCAGCCGGTACGAATCGAGTCCGAAACCACAGATAACCCCTCTGCACGCACAGGCAATCATGGAAACGTGACGAAACGCTTCGCGACTGTGCACGTTAGAGATATGTACCTCTATCACCGGAGCCGTCACCGAACGAATAGCATCCTGCAATGCAATAGACGTATGCGTGTAAGCTCCCGCATTCAGAATGATACCATCCGCTTCAAATCCGGTCTGTTGGATGCAGTCAATCATTTCTCCCTCAATGTTAGATTGAAAATAGTTAATCTCTATATCCTTATACGTTTCACGAAGACCGGTCAGATAGTCTTCAAATGTAACACTTCCGTATATGGAAGGTTCACGTTTGCCCAGCAGATTAATATTGGGGCCATTAATAATTTGTATCCTCATAACACAATCCTACTAATTTTAATACCTTTGTCCCGAGAACATTATTTCAAGATGCAAAGATAGCGTAAACCGAATGCAGTAGCAAATTTATTTGTATTTTGCCGAGGGGCAACCTGTCTTCGCGGGGCAAAGGTAGAAAAAAGAAATGAAAGTAAACGAAAAAACAGAAAAGAAGGATACGGCGGCTCTGATAATCAGGAAGTACCAACAATATCTGAAACTGGAAAAGTCTTTATCCAAAAACACGTTGGATGCTTATATGACCGATCTGGATAAACTGCTTAATTTTCTACAATCAGAAAATATAGAGATATCGGATGTATGCCTGGACGATTTGGAACGTTTCTCTGCCGGACTGCACGACATCGGCATTCATCCGCGTTCACAAGCACGGATCATCTCGGGCATCAAGTCTTTTTTTCATTTCCTGATTATGGCAGATTATCTGGAAGCCGACCCGAGCGAATTGCTCGAAGGGCCTAAAATCGGTTTAAAGTTACCGGAAGTACTTACCGTAGAAGAGATCGACTCCATCATCGCCGCCATCGATCTGAGTAAAAACGAAGGCCAACGCAACCGGGCGATCCTTGAAACACTGTACAGTTGCGGTCTGCGTGTATCGGAACTGACTAATCTGAAACTCTCCGATCTCTATTTCGACGAAGGTTTCATAAAGGTGGAAGGCAAAGGAAGCAAACAACGGTTAGTCCCCATCTCCCCAAGAGCCATTAAAGAAATTAAACTCTATTTCACAGACCGTAACCGTGGAAAAATAAAAAAAGAATACGAAGATTATGTTTTTCTGGCACGATGGGGTAAAAACATATCACGCATCATGGTGTTCCATCTCATCAAGGAATTGGCACAGACCGCAGGTATCACCAAGAACATCAGTCCGCACACTTTTCGCCACTCTTTCGCCACTCATCTGCTGGAAGGAGGGGCCAATCTCCGTGCCATCCAGTGTATGCTCGGACACGAATCCATTGCCACCACCGAAATATATACCCACATCGACCGGAACATGTTGCGGAGTGAAATAATAGAGCATCACCCGCGCAATATTAAATATCGACAAGAAAAGAAAGGCTGATTTCATTAAATTATAATAAAAACAATACCTTGTTTATATATATATCTTAAGATTTAATATCTTTGCGTTACTTTTTCCGGGTTAATGGGAAAAGATGTGTGAACGAATAGACGAATATTTCAATTACAAACATTTAAATTATACCTAAAATGATTAAGAAGCTGTATTTGCCTTTACTTATGGCATTGGTTGTTGCATTATCGTCATGTAACAAGAAAATGGGTGAATTATCATCTGATTACTTCACTACGACTCCGCAAGTGCTGGAGGCAGTAGCTGGTAAGGTTCCCGTAACCATCAATGGAAAATTCCCTGAAAAGTATTTCAACAAGAAAGCGGTTGTAGAAGTAACTCCGGTTCTGAGATGGAACGGCGGCGAAGCTAAAGGTCAGCCAGCTGTATTCCAAGGCGAAAAAGTGGAAGGTAACGACCAAACTATTTCTTACAAAGTAGGTGGAAACTACACAATGAAGACTTCATTCGACTATGTTCCTGAAATGGCTAAGTCTGAATTGTATCTTGAATTCAACGCAAAGATCGGTAACAAAACTGTTACTATTCCTGCCGTTAAAATTGCTGATGGTGTGATCTCGACATCCGAATTGGTTGAAAACACACTGCAAAGTGCCAATCCTGCTAACGGTGACGACGCTTTCCAACGTATCATCAAAGAAAAGCACAATGCGAACATCATGTTCCTTATCCAACAGGCTAACATCCGTGCAAGCGAATTGAAGACTGCTAAAGAATTCAATAAGGAAGTAGCTGAAGTAAACGAAGCTGCCAACAAGAAGATCAGCAACATCGAGGTATCTGCTTATGCATCTCCTGACGGTGGTGTGAAACTGAACACAGGTTTGGCTGAAAATCGTGAAAGCAACACTACTAAAATGTTGAGCAAAGACTTGAAGAAAGCAAAAGTGGACGCTCCTATCGATTCAAAATATACTGCTCAGGACTGGGAAGGTTTCCAGGAATTGGTTTCTAAATCAAACATCCAGGACAAAGAACTGATCCTTCGCGTATTGTCTATGTATCAGGATCCTGAACAAAGAGAACAGGAAATCAAAAACATCTCTTCTGTTTACAAAACTTTGGCTGACGAAATCCTGCCGCAACTGCGTCGTTCTCGTTTGACTTTGAACTATGAAATCATCGGTAAGTCTGACGACGAAATCGCTTCTTTGGCTGCTTCTAATCCGAAAGAACTGACACTGGAAGAACTGTTGTATGCCGCAACTCTGACTAACGACAACGGTAAGAAAGAAGTTATCTATACAAAAGCTACTGAGCTGTTCCCGAACGATTACCGTGCATTCAACAACCTTGGTAAATTAGCTTATCAAGCCGGTAACATCGACAAAGCAGAATCTTACCTGAAGAAAGCTGCAAACATCCAGGCTGCTCCTGAAGTAAACATGAACCTCGGTCTTGTTGCTTTGGCTAAAGGCGACAAGAATGCTGCTGAAGCATACTTAGGCAAAGCTGCCGGTGCTAAAGAATTAGGCGAAACATTGGGTAACCTGTATATCGCACAAGGTCAGTATGAAAGAGCAGTAAACTCATTCGGTGATGCTAAGACTAACAGTGCCGCACTTGCTCAGATCTTGGCTAAAGACTACAACAAAGCTAAAAACACTTTGGCTAACATTGAAAAGCCGGATGCTTATACAGATTATCTGATGGCTGTTCTGGGTGCAAGAACTAACAATCAGTCTATGTTGACAAGCAGCTTGAAGAACGCTGTTGCTAAAGATTCTTCTTTGGCAAAGAAAGCTGCAACAGATCTTGAATTTGCTAAATATTTCACAAATTCAGACTTCATGAACATTATCAAATAAGATAATATCTTATACGTAATAATAAAAAAGAGAGTTGCCCGCCAGACAAATGGCGGGCAATTCTTTTTTTTATCTGTAAAAACACGTACTTTCGCAGAAAAGAAATGGAAAATGAAGAAGATTAATATTCTGCTCATTCTGATACTCTGCATGACAGGCTGCAAAAAGGAAGCTGACACAACAAGTATCACCGGAGAAATTAAAGGACTGGGTAATGACACGATCTATCTGTATGGGGTGGACGGACTTTACGAACAAATAGATACCATCTGCGTAAAAGGAGACAAGTTCTCTCATTCCCTCAAAATAGATACCATTACTTCTGCCGTATTATTATTTAAAAAAAATACGGAATACCCCATTTTCCTTGATAAAAAGAATAAAATAAAAATAGCAGGAAACGTAAATAATCTGAGCTGCCTGAACATCAACGGTAACATCTATAACGAAGAGTTTTCCGCTTTTCAAGCCAGCCTGCAAGAGCTTGACACCCCGTCGGATAAAGCACTTGAAGAAAAAGCCGAAACATTTATCCGCCAACACAACTTTTCTTTTGCCAGTATCTATCTGCTCGACAAATATTTTGTTCAGAAAGAAAACCCCGATTTCGATAAAATTAAAGAGCTTATCAACATCATGGCCGGAATCTTACAGGACAAACCTCGTATCGGACAACTTACAGAATATATCGGCCAACTGGAAAAAGTAAATAAAGACAAAGCAGCGCCATTCTTCAGTATCCCCAATGAAAAAGGAGAAAAAATAACCCGCACAGGGCAATTTAAAGATAAGTATCTGCTTATCAACTTCTGGGCATCCTGGTGCGAAGACTGTGACTCCACAAATGTCGAACTGCGCAAGATAAACGCCAAATACAAAAAGAGCAAAGATTTCGGGATACTCGGCATTTCACTCGATATAGACAAGAAAGCCTGGAAAAACAAAATCAAACAAGACACATTAAACTGGGAACAGGTATGCACCTTCACCGGATGGGACATGGAAACAGCCAAACAATATGCCGTTCAGAAGCTGCCTGTCAGCATACTCGTATCCCCAAGCGGAAGAATACTTGCAAGAGATATCCCGGCAGACAGCCTAAGCCACAAAGTGGAAGAAGTGCTAAAGAAAAACGAAAAGAAATAATTGCCCTTAAATTACTAAGAAAAACATGCTCATAAAAGTATTCGGAGCGGCCGTACAAGGTATAAACGCAACCCTTATCACCATCGAAGTAAACAGCTCAAGAGGTTGCATGTTCTATCTGGTAGGTCTGCCCGACTCTGCCGTAAAAGAGAGCCATCAACGTATCATCTCCGCCCTGCAAGTGACCGGGTACAAAATGCCCACCAGCAATATAGTCATCAACATGGCACCGGCAGATATTCGTAAAGAAGGTTCGGCCTACGACCTCCCGCTTGCCATAGGCATCCTTGCCGCCAATGAAACCATCTCTTCCGAGAAACTGCCCCATTATTTACTCATGGGAGAACTAAGTCTCGACGGTAGCATACAACCGATCAAAGGGGCACTTCCCATAGCTATCAAAGCACGGGAAGAGAAATTCGACGGACTGATCGTTCCCCTGCAGAATGCCCGTGAAGCGGCAGTCGTCAATAACCTGAACGTATACGGAGTTACGAATATCAAAGAGGTCATCGAATTTTTCAACGGGAAATGCGAGTTACAGCCCACGATCGTCAATACACGGGAAGAGTTCTATACCCGCCAGGAAGAGTTTGAATACGACTTCGCAGATGTCAAGGGGCAGGAAAATGTAAAAAGAGCATTAGAAGTGGCGGCGGCCGGCGGGCATAATCTTATTATGATCGGAGCACCCGGAAGCGGGAAATCCATGATGGCCAAACGTTTGCCGTCCATCCTGCCGCCTCTGTCTCTCGGTGAAAGTCTGGAGACCACCAAAATACATTCCGTAGCCGGAAAACTGAGCCGAGACACCTCACTGATTACAAAACGTCCGTTTCGTAACCCCCATCATACGATTTCGCAATCAGCTATGGTTGGCGGTGGAAATTTTCCACAACCGGGTGAGATCAGCCTTGCCCATAACGGCGTACTCTTTTTAGATGAACTTCCGGAATTCCAACGCAGTGTATTGGAAGTATTGCGTCAACCGTTGGAAGATCGCCGCATCTCTATATCCCGGGTAAGATGCAGCATTGATTATCCGGCGAGTTTCACACTGATCGCTTCTATGAATCCATGTCCTTGCGGATATTATAATCACCCCACAAAAGCCTGTGTCTGTTCTCCGGGGCAAGTGCAGAAATATCTGAATAAAATATCAGGGCCTTTACTGGATCGTATCGACATACAAATAGAAATTGTGCCGGTTCCTTTTGAAGAGATGGCCAACAACCATCCTGCCGAACCAAGCTCAGAAATTCGTAAACGGGTTATCAAAGCCCGGCAAATACAGGATACCCGTTTTGCCGACCAACCAGGCATTTATTGCAATGCACAAATGACGAGCAAACTGCTTGCCCAATATGCCCAACCCGACAACAAAGGCCTGACTTTACTAAAAAATGCCATGAACCGGCTCAACCTCTCCGCCCGCGCCTACGACCGCATATTAAAAGTATCGCGCACCATTGCCGATCTGGAAGGTAGCGAACAAATACTCTCCGCTCACCTGGCCGAAGCCATCAGCTATCGGAATCTGGACAGGGAGAATTGGGGAGGGTGAAAAGAAGGGAGAATTCTCCCCTCTCTTCATCTTTCTTTTTCGATTCTTATCCGCGCATCCACCGCTATCACCTCTTTCTCCGTAGCCAATAGCGGATTGATATCCATCTCCTTGATCTCCGTGGCAAAACGTAGCAGGGTGGAAAGACGGACGATGATCTCGGCAAATTTATCTTCGTTTACCCCTTTCTGTCCACGGGTTCCCTGAATAATCTTATAGGCACGGAGGGAATGGATCATAGAATAAGCCTCTTCATAAGACAACGGGGCAAGGCCGGAAGAAACATCCTTCAAAACTTCAACAAAAATACCTCCTAAACCACAGAGCACAACGTGTCCGAATTTCTCTTCATATTTTGCACCGATAAAGAGTTCCGTGCCTTTCAGCATGGGTTGAACCATAATGGCATGTGCCTCGGGAATCTGCATCATCCGATCGAACTCCAAAGCGAGATGCTGCTCGCCTTTTATGTTCAGTACCACTCCTCCCACATCGGATTTGTGTACCGGACCGACAACCTTTGCCACTACCGGGAATCCACAACGGCGTGCAAAAGCAACCACCTCTTCTTTATTGCCGGAAACAAACTCATCGACAAGCGGAATACCGGCGGAATGCAGCAATGCCTGCACATAATGGGGGGCGATATAACCATCTTCGGGGATAGAGTCGATGATACGCCTGATACGAGGTACATCCACACCGAAAAGCTCTATTTCATTGGTGGCCGGTTGCGGGGCATTCACTATCCTCGACAAGGCCGTACCCAATGTCACCTCATCAGCAAAGTTCACATGCCCTTTTGCCAGAAAAGCGGCAACCTCGGCTCCTGCCGTATTGATAGAAGGAAGAATCGGAAAAATCGGTTTACGGCAAGTCTGCATCTTTTCATGTAGCACATCATACATTTCAAACATAGTAACCAGGCCCGGAGTACCGAAAATAGCCATCATCGCATCTATATTCTCAAACTTCTCTTCACAATAATCGATGCAAAGCCGCAAATGCTCGGGAGTACCGGTAGCTAAGATATCAATCGGATTGCCAACGGCAGCACCGGGATAAAGGCGGGATTTTAATTCATCTGCCAACGGGCCTTCCAACCGGGGAACATTCAGTCCGCCTTTGCTCAGAGCATCGGTCAGCATCACCCCGGGACCGCCGGCGTGCGTAATAATAGCAAAATTCTTCCCCCGCAATTCCGGTAACGTGAAAACGCAGCCTACCGTGGTCAACTCTTCACGGGAGAAACAACGCACGATACCTGCTTTACGGAACAGAGCCTCGACAGCAGAGTCGGAACTGGCAATAGCCCCCGTATGCGAAGAGGCCGCACGGCTCCCGCTTTCGGAACTTCCCGCTTTGATGGCAGCAATCTTACAGCCTTTCTTGATCAACGACGAAGCATGAAACAGCAAACGGTCGGGATCACCGATACTCTCGATATAAAGCAATTTAATCCGTGAATCCTTTTCCGGATCAAATGTATTATCCATATATTCCAACACATCTTCCACACCGATCTGCTTCGCATTGCCTACTGACCAGACAGAATTGAACTGCAATCCTTTTGTCACCGCACTCTCCAAAATAAAGACTGCCGTTGCACCGGAACTGGAAATCAAATCTACTCCCTGCAAGCTCAATTGCGGAATAGGCTGACTGAATACGCTGTGATGCCACGTGTTCATCAACCCGATGCAGTTCGGCCCGATCAGCGAAGCACCGTATGTATTCACCGTTGCCAGAATCCGTTCTTCGAGCAGTGCACCTTCGTGCGTCTCTTCGCCAAAACCGGCAGAGAGAATGATAAATGCCTTCGTTTGCTTTCCGCTCGCCAACGCTTCTACCACATCCGGACACAACGCCGCCGGAATGGCAAGAATCGCCAAATCGGTATCGGGTATGTCTTTGGCATCGGCAAAAGAAGGAATCCCCTGCACTTCCGTCTCCTTCGGGTTGACGGCACGAAGTTCACCACGATAACCACCATTGATAAGATTCTTTAATATAGCACCGCCCGGTTTATGCACATTATTCGATGCACCCACGACGACGATGCTCTCCGGACGGAGCAACTGTGTTGTAATCATACGATTGTATATTATTCGGTTATTAATGCACAAATATAGTATTTCCCAAAAACATAAGCAACTTAAAACATGGAAATTCATTTCCCCTTTCCCCCTTCCGCTTTTCGTTATTCATCGGTATTTAAGTGCAGAAGGGAGGGGAAGAAAGTTTTAAATATAATTCCCCGTCGGCAATCATCAACTGATCGATTGACAGTAGTCAACAGATAAGCCGACAACTACCAATAGATAAATTGACTACTGTCAACATACAATAATAGTTATACAATCTGTAAAGAATTAAATAAGGAAGATATATTTCCTCCCATATAATCCATATCTTCCGGTTATGAACATAGACTCCCATTTTCAAAAATCTCTCCGTTCGCAGTGCCAATCACCGAAGCCCTTCCGCAATATCGCAAGCTCTTCCGCTCCGTAATGCTTGCCACCAAGGCTTTTTAGCTATTGTACAAGGGGACATGTGCAATGCAACAGTACAGTTAAGGCTCCATCGGAGCATCATCATATTGTTAAAATCCGTCAAAAGCACAATCGTCACACAAATTAAACAAATAAATAACAGCGCACTAATATAAATTTTGTCACTGTAAACCGTTACAAAACAAAAACAAGTAAAAGGAAATAAGGCATGCAACTATTTTTTTTAAGAATGAATGCTTCTTATTTCTGTTTTATTAACTACATTTGTAGGCGAAGTATTAATAATATAAAAGTCTCCATACTTCTAAAAAATTAGGGATGATTGCGAAAGGAGACTGTCGCAAACAAACAATTATTACATGAATCAAAACAATTTCAAACATCTGTTTTTACTTTTTTATTTTCTGTTGTTCTTATGTCCGAGTATTCTATCGGCCCAACAGAGTAAAATTACGGTAACTTCCTTTAATCGGATGGAAAACGACATCACCGCCCGTATCACAGCACCGAAACGGGATCAAAACGGAGAAATATGTGCGTTGATACGCATCGTGACCAACGAAAAAGACCTTATGTTCGAGCCCGATGCCTTAGGCATTACAGCCCGCGAAAACAAGACAGGAGAAGTGTGGGTTTATGTCCCCCGTGGTGCACGACGCATCTCAATCCTGCATGACAAACTGGGAATTCTGCGCAACTATTTCTATCCGGACATCATCGAAAAGGCAACCGTATACGAGATGGTACTCAACACAAGCGACGACCAGAACAAGCCCGTGGCGGAAAGTAACATGCAATTTCTCGTAGTCCGCCCCGAGCCGGCCACAGCCAATGTTTACATTAACGAAGAACCGGTACCTGTGGAAAACGGACTTTTCAACGCAACCATGCCGAAAGGAGAACACACCTATCGGGTGGAAGCACCGATGTATCAGCCCGATGCCGGTGTCATCAAGTTAGGTAATACTCCGGTCACCAAAAGCGTTGCATTAAAACCCAAATTCGGTTACATGGAAATCTTCTCACTACCCGAGCAGGATGCCGACGTATACATCGACAGCGTACGGGTAGGAAAAACTCCCTACCGCAGTGACCGCATGGGGATCAAGGAATATAAAGTGCGTATCGAGAAACAAACATACTTCCCGATAGACACCGTGCTGAATGTAACCGCCGGAGAAACCGTACGCCCTACCTTCCACATGATATCCACCATCAAACCGAAAGTTCCGATGAACACGCTCATTATGGTACAGGCAGGATTTGGCGGTGGCGGGCAAACCTCCTTCGGCGGCATGATCGGTTTTACACGCACCAACGGATTCTATGCCGCTTTCAGGAGTGACTTCAACTCGATCAAAACCGTAGGTGAATGTGACGATAACCAAAAGACCACCGAAGGCGCCTCCATCATCTACGAACCGGGAAGAACAGAGAAATCCTACCTCTGCATTACAGCCGGATATATGCGCCGTCTGGCTAAACCACTTTACGGCTATGCCGGCGTAGGATACGGTAACCGCACTTTTGCCTGGCTCGAAGCCGACACGGAAGACAACTGGTATAAAAACACCGATCACTCCGCATCCGGAGTAGCGGCAGAAATAGGGGCTATCCTGCGCCTGAAAGGGTTCCTGCTTTCGGCAGGATTCAACACAATCAATTTCAAACAGCACCAGGTCACCGCCGGTGTAGGTATTATTTTCTAAGAATAACATAAATCACTTCAAACGATATGAAACGACTCATACGAACCATCGCCATCCTGTGCTTTATCTGGCTGACAGGAGGTTGTGAAAAAGATACAGAACCCACTTGGATTGCCCCGAAAATGGAGATCCAAGTAGTATCGCAAGATGACATTAAACGCAAAAGCGCCATACTGAAAGGGAATATCGGAGAAAACGATCTGGAAATTACCGAATGCGGCTTCCTCTACTCCATCAACAAGACTCTGCTCGAAAGTAAAGCATTGGGTGACAAAGATGTAATCAAAGTGCTTGTAGAGCAAACATCCGGTGAAGTAAAAGTACAATTGGAAGAACTCATTCCGGGAACGAACTATTTTTACTGCCTTTTCATCACCTGCGGCAACACCACTGTCATCAGTCCGGAAATTCTGCAGTTTGCCACAGTTGCCAACAATGCGCCCGAACTGGATGCAATAACCCTCCGAACCAAAGACAATCAAAGTATTACGGTCGCAAGCGAGGTCATCTCCAGCGGGGCAGAAAGCATCGAACTGCGAGGTGTCTGCTACGTCAAAGGAACCGAAGGCGACCCTAAATTGGGAGACAACAATGTGGCCGTACCCGAAGGCGAAACCGATTTCGTAGTCACCATCAGCAATTTGAGCGCCTCTACCGACTATACCATACGGGCTTTTGCCATGAACAACGAAGGCATCGTAGGATACGGCAAAACAACCGTTATCCGCACCGAGAATTCGGAAAAGCCAACTGTACGCACATACGACGAGCCAACTGTACGCGGTAATTATGCCGTAGTAACCGCTGAAGTGACCGATGCCGGAACTTCTGCCGTAACCTCCCGGGGATTCTGCTGGAGCAGTACAAACTCCACCCCCATGCTTGGTGCTTGCGACGGACAGACAGAAATGCCTTTAACAGAAAGTAATGTATTCGCAGGAGAAATCAATAAACTCAAAGAAGGCACCGTTTATCATATCCGGGCTTATGCAACCAACGGAAAAGGAACCGGATACGGCAATGCTGTCACCATCACTACCACCAGTGTGACACTGCCGGAAGTTACGATCACCACCCCTACGTTTACTACCAAAACAGCCGACCTCAGTGCCGCCATAGCCAGCAACGGAGGCGGTACAATCACCGAACAGGGATTCTGTTGGAGTGCATCCGTACACAATCCGCAAACAGACACGGAAGGATGCGAACATAAAGCAATAGAAGGCGACGACTTCAAGTACATGTTAGAAGAACTGACACCGGGAACCACCTATTACGTGACAGCCTATGCCGTCAACGAAAAAGGAACCGGATACTCGAACGTCAAAGAATTTAAAACCATGGAGCTCACAGTGCCCCGACTGGATGCACTCGTCATCTCCACACCCAAAACAGATGGCGCAAGCGTCAACTGCACACTGCTCAGCAACGGCAACGGTACCGTGACCGAACGCGGATTCTGCTGGAGCACCTCCGTACAGAATCCTCGATTGGACATGCAAGGATGCGAAAAAATACAGATGACAGGCACGGAATTTCTGCATGAATTTACCGGACTAAACCCCGGTACTCCGTACTACGTGACGGCTTACGCCACCAATGAAGCAGGAACGGGATATTCTCAGGCCGGAAGCTTCACCACTGTAACTATTTCCGAACCCACGTTGGACATTCCGTATATTTCGGCCATCAATACCACCTCGGCCTATGTGCGTAGCAGTATTATCAATGACAATAATTCTCCGGTCACAGGAAAAGGGTTCTGTTATAGTACAACGAATCCCAACCCGACAACCTCTGATAAAGTGATCAGTGTTGAAGGCAACGACTTCACGCAGCAACTGCTCGGGCTGAATCACGGTACCCTCTATTACATACGCGCTTTTGCAACCAACAGCGTAGGTACGGGATATAGCAGCAGCGAAAGTTTCACCACCACTCAAATCACCGCTCCCGGCCTGTATAGTACAAATGTCTCAGGCGTCACCATCAACAGCGCAGTACTTACCGCCACGATCTACTCGGCAGGTAACGGCACCATCAGCCGGAAAGGTTTCTGCTGGAGCACCGAAACGAGTCAGCCGGATATGGATAAAAACACCCACCAAGACATTGAAGGCAACGTAACCGCCCTCAACCACACCCTCACCGGCTTAACGCCCGGAAAGACCTATTACGTACGTGCATATGCCGTCAACGAAGCGGGAGTGACCTACAATAGCCATGCACAATTCACCACGGATGCCGTCAATAAGCCGACTTTCGGAAATATCTCCGTGACAGACGTGGCAATCACCACAGCTAAAGTCACTGCACGTATCAGCAGTAACGGAAACCAGGAAATCACACGGAAAGGTTTTTATTGGAGCAGCACCAACCACGAACCGGGCGAAAACGACCAAGTAAAAGCCATCGAAGGCACAGGAGACCAGATGGTTCTGAACATGAGCGACCTGAAATCAAGTACCACTTACTATGTACGTGCTTTTGCCACAAATTCACAAGGCACAACTCTCTCTAATATCACCTCATTCACCACCGCCATCGACCCCGTACCGGGTGATGGAGATATGGGTAATCCGGATAAATAACCCTCGAAACAGAAAAGTAATATGAAAAAGATATTCTTATATATATGTATGATATGCCTGGCAGGTCTGAGCACCTACGCTGCCATAAACGGAACACAAGCAAACGATGACACTTTTGCCACCAATGCGCTGAAAGAAGGCTCTTTCCCACTGACCTTTGAACAGGAATCTACCACTGCCCCGTGGACAACTGCGGGAAACGGGGTTGTGACCAGCAGTAATAAAGAAGCGAACTCTGAAGTAGGGTTCAGTACAACGTTCAACCTATCATTTGATGCTACGGTTTCTTTCGACTGGTCTGTCAATGGCGACCAACTGATATTTTATGTGGACAACAAGCAAGTAACTAATATATCCGGCATTATATCCAACTATACCCCTTATAGTTATGATCTAAAAACGGGTGTGCATACTTTGAAATGGAGCTACAAAAACAGTAGTTCCGCTACCACCGGAGATGATCGCGGCTATGTGAAAAATATCTATATGTCGCCAACATCATTCATAATGCCGGGCGTTGCTTACCCTGTATGCGAGACCCAACTTTACTTCGGAAATGTAGTAAAAAATGCACCGACAACGGTCAACCTGAATGTCCGCAATATCGGTAGTGAACAACTAAACATAACGAAAGTGACAACCGACAATACCATTTTCTCCATAGGAGATTATGAAAAGAATATTCCAGCATTGGAGACACGCACAATCCCTTTCACCGTCACTGTAACAGCCGAAGGACTGATTGAAGCCAAAGCTATCATAGTAACCAATGGAGGCACACGGGAGGTTTCCTTGCGGGCCAATTGTACAAGCGATATAACAAGCATCGCTGTGACAAGTCCAGGGAACCTCAGCAATCAAGTATCAGCGAGCGATTATGCAAAAATCAACAATCTTAAGCTGACAGGCGTTATTAATGATACAGATATCGCTTTCATCAAGCAAAACCTAACAGCTGTCAAGACGCTGGACTTATTGGATGCCTCATTTATAAACAACAGCATCAATACGCAATTCCAAAAGAATACATGGGTAACGTTGATATTGCCAAAAGGAACATTGACAATCAATTCTGCGGCACTCCAAGAGAGTGAATGGCTACAAAGTATCGTATTGCCCGAAGGATTGACAGACATAAATTCTAATGCTTTTTACAAGTGTAGTTCTTTACAAAATATCGTCCTCCCATCCACTCTACGAACTATCGGCATAAGAGCTTTTAATGATTGTGCGTCATTAAAAGCCATAACGATTCCGGACAGAGTTGAATCTATCGAACAATATGTATTCTATGAATGCAGTGCTCTCGAAGAAATAATTATCGGAAACGGAGTAAAAAGCATATCGGGTTATGGCCCATTTGAGGGATGTAACAACCTTAAGAAAGTGGTCATCGGAAACGGCCTGACAGATTTAACCGGCAGTATATTCCAAGGCAAAACGAACCTAACAGAAGTCATATTAGGAGAAAATATAACAACAATAGGAAGCAGTTGTTTTATGGGATGCACTGGATTAGAAAAGATTACATTGCCTAAAAAACTACGTAACATCAACGGGGCTGCATTCCTCGGATGTAGCAATTTAAGAACGATTGAAATGCCAGATAGCCTAAGAACACTTAAGGATCAGGCTTTTGAAGGATGCGAAAATTTGCAAAGCATAATACTGGCAGACAGTTTAACCGGAGAGATAGGAAATAGAGCATTCTACAACTGTAAATCATTAACCACGATTACAATTCCGGACAAAGTCGAATCTATTGGACAATACGTGTTCAGTGGTTGTAACGCTCTCGAAGAAATAACCATCGGAAACGGAGTTAAGAGCATATCGGGTTATGGACCATTTGAAGGATGTAGCAACCTTAAGAAAGTGGTCATCGGAAACGGCCTGACAGATTTAACCGGCAGTATATTTCAAGGTAAAACAAATCTAACAGAAGTCATATTAGGGGAAAATATAACAACAATAGGAAGTTTCTGTTTTAATGGATGTACCGGACTGGAGAAGATCGTATTACCTAAAAAACTACGTAATATAGAGGGGGGAGTATTCTACGAATGCGACAATTTAAGAACGATTGAAATGCCCGACAGTTTAAGAATACTTAAAGATCAAGTTTTTCAAGGATGTGAAAACCTACGAAGCATAACGTTACCGGACAGTTTAGAAAGTATAGGGAATCAAGTATTCAGAGATTGTAAAGCCTTGAAATCAATAACTATTCCGTCAAAAGTCACATCTTTAGGACAATATGTTTTTTATGGATGCAGTGCCTTGGAAAGTTTTATTTTAGGAGATGGAATTGAAGAAATATCTACTTATGACCCTTTTTACGAATGTAATAATCTTCGTTATGTAAAACTCAACGATAAACTTACCTATATAAGTAATTGGTTCTCCAATAAAAGTAACCTGGAAACTGTTGTTTTAGGAAACCAAGTCACAACAATTGGTAATTCTGCTTTCGCCAATTGTAAATCACTCCAAACCATCAACATGCCGGAAACATTAACAACCATTGGAAATTCGGCTTTCAGCGGATGTAGTAAATTGGCTTCTATTTACATTCCGGAAAGTGTTAATAAAATAGAGAACTATGCCTTTAGCAACTCCGGACTTCGTACATTTACACTTCCTCAAAACATAACGATCATCCCTAACTATGTTTTTAATAATTGCGATAGTCTACGAACAATTACTCTAACTCCTCAATTGACTGCCATAGAGGAAGATGCTTTCAATTCCTGCGACAGTGTAAAAGATATCACTATCAACAATGAAAATGAAACCATTATTGCCACAGCCGGAAAATTCGCCAGCATTCAAAAAGTGACCTTTGGAGATTTAGTTACTGCCATCCCCGATAACCTATTCAAAGACAAAAAATATCTGAAAGAAGTGAAGTTCGGCAAAGAGTTAGCTACCATTGGAGCCAATGCATTTTATAATACCGGCTTAGAGAAATTCACCCTGCCCGATCAGGTGACAACCATTGGCGAAGCCGCTTTCAAAGGAAACAAACAATTGACTGAATTCACTCTAAGCAAAAGCATCAACGAGATCCCTACAGAAGCCTTTGCCGGATGTATTAAGTTGGATTCCATCGGATTCCCTGCCTCCATTCGTAAAGTGGGTAGTAAAGCTTTCGACGGTTGTGACTCATTGCGGGTGATCGAATTAAATCCGGAATTAACAGAAATCGGTGAATATGCCTTTTATAATGCCGGAGACAAAAAACTGGAAAGCATCACCATCCCGGCCAAAGTGAAAAGTATAGGAAGCTATGCCTTCGCAAGTTGTGATACATTAAGTAATATCACGCTTGGTGAAGCAGTAGACAGCATTGCAACATACGCATTCCAAAAATGCCGCTGCCTGAAAGCAATCACTTTGCCGGCAAAACTGCGTAAACTGGAACACGATGTGTTCAACGGTACAGAGATTGCATCGCTCAACATCCCGGATCAAGTAACAGATGTCACCGGAGTATTCAACGGATTAAATAGCAAATTAACCTCCGTCACTCTCGGTAACGGGATAAAGGCACTTCCCGAAGGAATATTCAACAGTTTCTCCGCCCTACAAAGTGTCAGAATAGGAACCGGTGTCACCAAACTGCCAAGCAATACGTTCTATTATTGCAAGGCGTTGACCGATGTTACCATCGGAGCTAATGTCACGACCCTGGACGCTTATAGCTTCGGCTATTGCACAGCCTTGAAACAACTCAGCATCCCGGAGAAAGTAACCGATATACACGAAAATGCTTTTTACGGTACGGCCTTGACAGACTTAGCCCTAAATATGGAAGAGATCAAAGATTACGCCTTCAACAACCGGACGGATCTGACCCAAATCACCATCGGCAAAAACGTAAAACGCATCGGCGTTCAAGCATTCGGATATACCAATATCACAAACATCACACTACCCGAAAATCTGACTACTATTGCCGAAAAAGCTTTCTATGGAACTAAGCTGCAAAACATCCGCATCCCGGCATCGGTAAAAACCGTAGGGTCACAAGCATTCTACAACTGCAAAGAACTGCAAAGCGTGGAAATAGCAGCCGGCTCGGTATCGATCGGCAAACAGGCTTTCCAAGCCAGCCCGAAATTAACCACCGTCATCATGAAAGAAGGCGGCGAAAAGAACATTGCAACAGAAGCATTCTACAACTGCCCGGCACTGGAACAAGTCACTCTTGCTTCCACCGACTCCATTGGCACACGGGCCTTCTCCAACTGCCCGAAGCTGGCAAGCATCCATATACCCGCCAAAACCATAGGCGCCTATGCCTTTGCCAATTGCAGTACACTGACCGATGTGACCTTCGCCGAAGGCATGGACTCTATCGCCGACTACGCTTTTGTCAACTCAACGAATATCAACAGGGTGGCATTGCCGAACAGTCTGCGCACAATCGGCGCCTATGCATTCAGTGCCGAAAATAAAGAGAACTCATTAAGGAGCATCAGTTTCGGGAACAATCTGGAAACCATCGGAAAGAATGCGTTCTATAAAAGCACACAGGTAAAGGACATCGTCATCCCCGACAAAGTAAAAACCATACGGCTCAATGCTTTCAGTAATTGTGAAAATCTGCGTACGGTAAGCGTAGGCAGTGGAGTAGTCACCGTTGAACCCTTTGCTTTCAATGCCAACCCCAACCTGATGTCCATCACATGGAACAGTAAAACACGTATCGAAAACGATGCTTTCAACAGTTATGCCAAAAACTGCCTGATGTATGTCACCGCACAGACAGAGGTTCCTCAAAAATGGTATAATGTGATTCGCGACGGGGTGGCCGAGAACATTGAAATAGCAGATAAATATCCGTTCCATTGCTGGAAAGCATTTGAAGCGAAGAAAGCCATATTTCGCAAGACGTTCAGTCTGGAAACCGGACGTGGCAACGTGTCCAAGGGATGGGAGTCAATCACACTGCCATTCGATGTCAGCCGCATATGGTTCGAGTCAAAAAGTACCGAGCTCCTGCCGTTCGGCGCAGAAGGAGCAAGTACACGCCGTTTCTGGTTACGCGAACTGGGAGAAAACGGATTCCAGTCGTGTCAGCAGATAAAAGCACATACCCCTTACATTATCGCCATGCCGAACAACCGGGAATATGACGAGCAATATAACATCACCGGAGAGGTGCAATTCATAGCCGAAGATTACCGGATACCTGTCACACCCGAAGTTCTGCCAATCGTAGAAGGACCGAAATTCAATTTTGTCCCGACGCTTACAGCAGTCGAACAATCACAGGAGGTATATGCCCTGAACATCGATCCATACAACACGGAAGAGACAACCGGTAGCGTATTCGAACGTTATCGCCGTGACGTAAAGCCGTTCGAAGCTTACGTTACAGACAAACCGGGGTCGCTCAATGCGCCGCTCATGTTCAGTATCGGTGACAATGGCGGTGGTGCCACCGACATACGCATAACGCTGGGCGAAACCATCGATAACGTGAAAGCATACAGCCGAAACGGTATCCTTTACATCGAATCGGACTGTACACGTACCATCGAAATTTATGGTGTAAACGGCATGTTGCTCCGTAATGCAGAAGTGAATGAAGGAATCAATCAGGTGACCGACCTTGATGAGGGCGTCTACTTCCTTGAAGGACAAAAAGTGATTGTGAAACAATAAAATCATCATTGAGCCTCAAACAGAAAACCAACCATTACTGAAACCATTACTGAAAAGAAACCCGTCATCGGCATGTATTTGTCAATGACGGGTTTCTTTTCAGTAATGATTAAACGATGACCGGGTAGCACTGAAGTTGTTAATTTGACAAGTACAGGGAGGAAGCGTTTTTCGAGTCAATGAGGGCCGCCCGATACAAGGAAGTAGTCGCAAATGCTATTGTTCATTGTATATCAAATCATTAACTGTTCATCTCCTAAGTAAATGAATCTATATTCTTAGCCTGCAAGAATACGTATTTAATACTGTGTTAAATACAATTTTTTGTCAACAAGAATACGTATCTTTACAGGCAAAGAATTAATGTTTTGCAACAGAAGAAACAATATGCCGCAAAACAGAATTAACAATGTTAAAATCAGACATACGATTTTCTCATTGACAAGTTCTTAAAGAACGGTAATACAACAAAAATATCATGTTTTAAGTCCGATGATTTTAAAACAATACCGAAAAATAGTATCTTTACCGAAAAATAGAGTTTAGACATTAGAATTTGTATGCCAATAGCCCACTTTGAAAGAAAAATTCAAGAACTCAACTTTTCCTTTATTTCTGAAAAAGGAACCAGTGGAGTGTTATTGACTCAAAACTATGAAAGTCTTTCAAAAGCCATATCCGCACCAGACATTCTTTTCGCCTTAGAAACCGCAAAAAATAAATTCGGTGCAGATGCTGTGTATTTCCGCTATTTCCAAGATAGCAGAGCCGCCGTGCCACAGCTATATATCTTTGACTATACCCTAAAACCGTTAAGCTCTCAAGAAAAAAACCGCATACACAGAAATATGTGGAATGGTTATCAGGTACCTGTATACATCATCATCGAGAAGTCATCTGTGAGCTTTTTCGACGCAAGAGAAAAACCCGATTACAACAGGATAAATTATGCACAAGAGATAATCATAAAAACAGGAGAAGCCATTAGAAATTTTAATGCGCAAAGCTTTGATAATGGCCTATTTTGGGAAGAGGAAATAAACAAAAATCATTTTCAATTTGAACAATCGGCGACAAAAGATTTAATCCGTGGCCTTAAAGAGGTATATGCCAGTTTTCAAAAAGAATCCGGTTTGGACAAGCACGTAGCCTTAAAATTGCTGGTTCAATGTCTTCTTATAAAATATCTGGAAGAACGGGACGAAGATTCACAGAGCGGGTACTTTGCAAGTACTTACTTTCAAAAACATTTCCAATGCAACGGATTTTGTGATGTTATCCGTCAAGGCAAACTTCTTGACTTATTAGATAAATTAGCTTCTGATTTCAATGGGAAGATATTTCAATGGGACAAGGAAAAAGAAGTAAAGGAGAGAACATCCATTAGAAAAACAGAAATCAAATACCTGGCAAACTATTTAGATGCCAATATAGAAAACAATCAATATGTTTTCTGGCGGCTATATTCATTCTCACACCTGCCGGTAGAAGTAATCAGTTCTGTATATGAAGAGCTATTGACCGATAGCAAGGACATCGTTTACACACCCGAAATGATCGTCTCCACTTTAGTGGACGAATGCATGCCTCTGCAATCTCCTCAAAAAGATTTTAAACTGATCGATGTAAGTTGTGGCTCCGGAATATTCTTGGTTAAAGCCTACAAACGCATCGTTCAATGGTGGCGGTATGAACAATGGCAAAAAACAGGCAAACTGGAGAAACCGTCGCTACCGGTATTAAAAGACTTATTATTAAAGAGCATTCATGGAGTAGATATTGAGCAAGATGCCATTCGTTTGTCTATTTTCAGCCTGGCCCTTGCAATCTTAGATGAAGTAAATCTGGATTCTCCGACATGGGGAGAGTTGAAATTTCCTGATCTGAACAATAATATCATCACAAAGAACTTCTTTAAATATGTAACGGAAAATCCACCCAATGACTTTTCATTGGTGATTGGAAATCCACCTTTCAACTTGCCGTTTGTAAATGATAAAGAACCTGCCAGAAAGGAATATTTTAAAAAGTTAGAAAAACAGTTTGGTTATAAAACAGAAATAGATATACCGGACGAAAATCCTGCACTGCACTTCTTAGTACAATCTATGAAACTTCTAAAAGCGGGAGGAATACTTTCTATGATTCAACCATCCGGACCGTTATTGTATCAAAAAGACTTAAAATTCAAGGAAGACGTCTTTTCTACATACAATTTATTGCAAGTTATTGATTTCACCAAACTGGCAGATAAACTATGGGGTAAAAAGAACGTGTCAACAGCAGCTGTGTTTTTACAGAAATCAAGACCGGACTCAGAACCTGTTTTACATCTGATAGCCAATCGCACCTTCTCAAATGCAAATAAACTTTTTTTAGAGTTTGATTATTACGATTTCCACTTCATGTCTAAAAATGATGCTATTTTTAAGCCATACACATGGAAAGCACATTTATTAGGAGGAGGCCGAATTACATCTCTCATTGAAAGATTGTCCACTTTGCCCACTCTAAAAGAATTTTTAAAAGAAAAAGAAAGAAAAGAGGGTTGGTGTGTGGGTATCGGATATATCATTGGCGACAAATCCAATAAAGCCGATTTTATAACCGGAAAAGAGACTATCCCCGTAGAAGCGTTAACCGAAAACGGCATTGATGAAAAACAAATCCACGAATGTCTGATTCAACGTTTCGAAAGACCCAGAAAAACAAAAAAGAAAATTTATGAAGGGCCGCATATTCTGATAAGAGTGATAACAGGCAACCAAGGAATTCCAATTGCTTATTCGGAAAAATACCTGACTTTTCCATTCGGCATAATCGGTATTCATGCGCCTCAAGATGATAAATCAGAGTTATCCGCATTATATGATTATTTAAAAGAAAACAATAGTTTACTAAGAAGCTATATTCTGGCAACGAGTGGAAGAGCCATGATTGGAAAAGCCACTTCAATCAACAAAGATGATATTATGAGGATTCCGTATTCGCATAACAAAAACGATATCATATTCTCTGAGGCAGAAAAGATCATCATAGAAGAAATTGCTGATAAAAGAAAAACAGAAGAAATAGCGGTTCTAAATGCAGACATAACCAAATTCGCATCTGTTTTTTGTAAAACGCTCAATAGTGTTTATCAAATTGATAACGGAAAATTCCAACCTTATAAAATATTAAATACCGAAAACTACATTGCCATACATTTTGAGTACGGCAAAGAGTTGCTTACTGTATCAGAAGAACAAGTTTTCAATTTAGAACAGTATATACAAAATGTCATTCCTCAAAAAAATATCAAACGCCCACACACACATATTCAGAAAATAATGAAAGTGTATGGTAAAAATACTATTATATTAATAAAACCGAAGCAATTACGCTATTGGCTTCCGTCTATTGCCTTACGTGATGCCGATGAAGTGTTTGCAGACTATATAAAAGCCCGTTACTAAAATGTTCAAAGATAGTTTGCCTTCATATCAATTGCCACAACCGAATGATTTATCAGTTCCTCCCAAACACGAAGTAGAACAAATTGTATCATTCATTGACAATCACATAGCAGATTTTCCACACTACTATAATCAAAATAAAGATTCTGTCAGGGAAAATTGGATTAGCAACCTTTTAGTCCGCCATTTCAACTTATGCAATTGTGAAAACGGAGGGTATCTGCCATATGAATTCAGTAAAAACCCGCCACAAGCAAGCTCTACAAGAGAAACGGATATCGGTGTATATATCAATACCAGAAATTCAAAGGTTATTCCGATAATGGAGTTTGAGGCTAAACGTTTCTCTGAGACATCCAACAATCAAGAATACGTTTATGGAGAACGAGGCGGAATAGAACGTTTCAAAAAAGGAGAACATTCAAAGCATCTCAAAGAGTGCGGAATGTTTGCGTATGTGCAAAGCCGAACCATTGAAGAGTGGTTTTCAAAAGTAAATGGTTGGGTGATTTATCAATCGCAAAACAGCATAAACGAGTCCATAGATTGGACAGAAGATGAACAATTAGCCAAAGTCTCATTGCTTGGATCCGTCGAAAAGTTTGCATCCTGCCATAAAAGAAACATATCCAATGATACTATTTTCCTCTGGCATTATTTCATCGATTTGACTCCCTGATCACGATCACAAAAAGAATTTCGTATCCCGGAAGAGTAAAAACGTATTAAATACATTTCTATTATCAGCAAAAACAAGAAATAAAAAAGAATTTCCCTACCTTTGTGGGCTATTAATGATAAGAGAATCATAAAAATAATCCCTATATCAATGGAAAAGAACTTTAAAAGAACCACAGTGACCTCGGCTCTGCCATATGCCAACGGGCCTGTTCATATCGGACATCTGGCAGGTGTATACGTGCCGGCAGATATCTATGTCCGTTATCTGAGATTGAAAAAAGAAGACGTACTCTTTATCGGCGGTTCGGATGAACACGGTGTGCCTATCACAATCCGTGCCAAGAAAGAAGGTATCACTCCACAAGATGTAGTAGACCGTTATCATTTCCTCATAAAGAAATCTTTTGAAGAGTTCGGCATCTCATTCGACGTATACAGCCGTACTTCCTCAAAAACGCACCATGCACTGGCCTCAGACTTCTTCAGGAAGTTGTATGATAAAGGAGAATTTATCGAAAAAACGTCAGAACAATACTACGATGAAGAAGCGCACCAGTTCCTTGCCGACCGCTATATCACAGGCGAATGCCCGCACTGCCATTCGGAAGGAGCTTACGGCGACCAATGCGAAAAGTGCGGAACTTCCCTTTCACCGACAGACCTTATCAATCCGAAGAGCGCCATCAGTGGCAGCAAACCGGTGATGAAAGAAACCACCCACTGGTATCTCCCGTTGGATAAGCATGAAACATGGCTGCGCCAATGGATTCTGGAAGATCATAAGGAATGGCGTCCTAACGTATACGGACAATGCAAAAGCTGGCTCGACATGGGGCTGCAACCACGTGCCGTAAGCCGCGACCTCGACTGGGGGATTCCTGTTCCGGTAGAAGGTGCCGAAGGGAAAGTTCTCTATGTATGGTTCGACGCTCCTATCGGCTATATCTCCAACACGAAAGAGTTATTGCCCGACACTTGGGAAACTTGGTGGAAAGATCCTGAAACGCGTCTTATCCATTTTATCGGAAAGGACAACATCGTATTCCACTGTATCGTGTTCCCGGCCATGCTGAAAGCCGAAGGCAGTTACATTCTGCCGGACAACGTGCCGAGCAACGAATTCCTCAACCTTGAAGGCGATAAGATTTCCACTTCGCGCAATTGGGCCGTATGGTTGCATGAATATCTGGAAGACTTCCCCGGCAAGCAGGACGTGCTCCGCTATGTACTGACCGCCAATGCACCGGAAACCAAAGATAACGATTTCACATGGAAAGACTTCCAGGCACGCAATAACAACGAGCTGGTGGCCGTGTATGGCAACTTCGTAAACCGGGCTCTGCAGCTTACAAAAAAATACTTTGACAGTGTAGTCCCTGCCGCGGGAGAGCTGACGGACTATGACCGCGAAACACTGAAAGAATTTGCCGATGTAAAAGCAGAAGTAGAAAAGTTGCTCGATGTATTCAAGTTCCGTGATGCCCAGAAAGAAGCAATGAATCTGGCTCGCATCGGAAACAAGTATCTGGCAGATACCGAACCGTGGAAACTTGCAAAGACCGACATGACACGCGTTGCTACCATTCTGAATATCTCCTTACAGTTAGTTGCCAACCTTGCCATCGCTTTCGAACCGTTCCTGCCATTCAGCAGCGACAAACTTCGCAAGATGCTGAACATGGACAATTTCGATTGGGCAGAATTGGGACAAACAGACTTGCTTCCTACCGGACATCAATTAGGAACTCCCGAATTACTGTTCGAAAAGATAGAAGACGATGTCATCCAAGCACAGGTAGACAAATTGCTCGCAACCAAAAAAGCAAATGAGGCCTCCAATTACAAAGCCAACCCGATCAAGCCGGTCATCTCATTCGATGATTTTGAAAAATTGGATATCCGCGTAGGTACAGTATTGGAATGCGAGATGGTGCCCAAGATGAAGAAGTTACTGAAATTCAAGATCGCCGACGGCTTAGAAAACCGTACGATCGTTAGCGGTATCGCCCAGCATTATCAACCGGAAGAATTGGTAGGTAAGCAGGTGTTGTTCATCGCCAATCTGGCTCCGCGCCAGTTCAAAAACGGACTGGTAAGTGAAGGCATGATTCTTTCTGCCGAAAATTACGATGGCTCGCTGGCCGTCACTTCGCTATTGAAAGAAGTGAAGCCCGGCAGCGAAGTAAAGTAAGCGGTAAAGCGCCTCAAACGGATATTCCAACAAAAAAGCAGACGTACTATCATGGGGGAATCATCACTAAAAGAGAAAACAGCGAAAGGACTATTCTGGGGAGGGTTCAGCAACGGCGCACAGCAGTTGTTGAATCTGGGCTTCGGAATAGTCCTTGCCCGTTTATTGGATGCTTCCGACTATGGCATGATAGGCATGCTCGCTATTTTCTCCGCCATAGCCGGCACGTTGCAGGAAAGCGGGTTTACCGTGGCACTGGCCAATAAACAGAAAGTGAGCCACGAAGACTATAATGCCGTATTCTGGTTCAGCACACTCACGGGAGTCGGAATATACATCCTTCTCTTTTTCTGTGCCCCATTCATTGCCGACTTTTACAATAACCCCGATCTCACACCGCTGGCACGTTATGTTTTTCTCGGTTTCCTAATATCCAGTACGGCAACAGCCCACAACGCTTATCTGTTCCGGAACCTGATGGTAAAACAGAAGACAATGGCACAGATACCCGCATTGCTGTTGTCGGGGACGGTAGGCGTCCTCATGGCATACAACGGAATGTCTTATTGGGGCATAGCCACACAAACCCTGACATTTATCACTGTCGTGAATCTCTCATTCTGGTACTTCTCTCCGTGGAGACCGACCTTTCACATTAACTTCCGTCCACTGAAATCGATGTTCGGCTTCAGCAGCAAAATATTGGTGACCAACATCTTTACACAAGCCAATAATAACATTCTGTCTACCCTGTTAGGCCGTTTCTTCACGGAACAGGAAGTGGGCTACTACACCCAGTCCAACAAATGGAACACTATGGGATACTCTTTCATCAGCGGTACGGTAAGCAGCGTAGCACAACCCGTCCTGACAGAAGTCTCCAATGACCCGGCACGCCAGTTGGGCGTCCTGCGGAAAATGCTCCGTTTTACCGCATTCCTATCCTTTCCGGCCATGTTGGGACTGGCATTCATAGCCCGCGAATTTATCGTTATCACCATTACGGAAAAATGGCTTCCTTGTGTCCCTATGCTGCAAATGCTCTGTATCTGGGGGGCATTCATGCCCATCATCACCCTGTATTCCAATCTGGTCATCAGTAAGGGAAAATCCAACATTTACATGTGGAACACCATCGTATTGAGCCTGCTGCAACTAACTGCAATGCTTGTGAGCTATCCTTACGGTATTGCCGTGATGATACAATGTTTTGTCTGTCTCAATATTCTCTGGTTACCCGTATGGCAGTATTTTGTCTGGAGAGAAATACGCTTAAGCTTTTGGATGGCACTGAAGGACATACTCCCGTTTGCCATCATCGCATCGGCAACAATGGCAATCACCTGGTATGTGACATGCGGAGTTTCTAACTTATATCTCTTGTTTGCCGCCAAAATAGGAATCAGTGCCGCACTTTATTGCTTGCTGATGTGGGGAAGCCGTGTCTCCATTTTCAAAGAAAGCCTTCAGTTCATCGGCAAAAAACTGCCCGGGAAAAAGAAATAATATGAAGCAGGAAGAAAGGAATAATAACCAAACAGAATGTGGAAAACCGGCACATGCCGCTATCAGTGTCGTGATACCGCTATATAACGGAGCGGCCTATATAGAGCGTTCCATCCACTCGGTATTGGCACAAACCGTACTTCCGGCAGAAATATTAGTGATCGATGACGGCTCTACAGACAATGGGGCTGCTCTGGTAATGCAAAAAAACTATCCGTTGGTACGCCTCATCAGCCAAGCCAACGCCGGAGTATCGGCTGCCCGCAACAAGGGTATTTCCGAGTCACGATATGAATATGTAGCTTTTCTGGATGCAGACGACCAATGGACGGACAATCACCTGGAAATTATTGCCGGCCTGATAAAGAAATATCCCCGATGCGGAGTATTCGGAACTTCTTATTATTTCTGCCGCCCCGGCAAGAAACCGTTTCTCCCTGTACTACCCGACCGGTTCGCCTTCGACGGGACGGATACGATTCTTGACAATTACTTTGAGATGGCATCGGGCGTCAATCCACCCCTACACATGAGTTCATATGCCGTACGGAAACAGAGCATAGAAGCCTTCGGCGGATTTCCCACCGGTATCCCTGCCGGAGAGGATATCATCACACTGGCACGGCTGCACGCTACTTGTGACATTGCTTACTCCAAGCATCCCACTTCCATTTACTACCTCAATCCGAGCGAAGGGAAAAAGATACGTCCCATACTGTGGCACAATCCGATCGACCAGATGTTCGACGAACTGCTCCGCACTGCCGCCCACAGAAAAGGAGTACGCCGTTACGTTTCTTCCTGGCACAAGGGAAGAATGGTAGGCGCTTTCTTTGCGCACCGCTACAGGCTGGCTATAAGAGAATTCTTCATCGCCATGCGCATATTTCCTTTTCAAAAGAAGCTGTATACAGCGCTGTTGGCCACTCTATATGCCTTATGTACTCATCGGGATCTATACGACATCAATCAGTCCATCTTTCAAAAACAAAAGAAATGAACCGGATCGCCTATATTATTTCAGCATACAAAGATGCTCCGCATCTGTCGCGTCTCATTAAAGCATTGGATGAAGATGCTGATTTCTACGTACATATTGACCGGAAAGCAGACAGCCGTCCGTTCAAAGAACTGTTGCCGGAAGGCAAGGTCACCTTTGTACAAAGCCATTGGGTGAGCTGGGGAGGCTGGGAACAAGTGGAATATCAGAAGGAGCTGTTAGCTGCCGTACTACACAGTGGCATAGAGTATACGCGTATCGTATGCTTAAGCGGTCAAGACTACCCTTTATGGCCGAACAGAAAAATCCACCGGTATTTTGAAGAACATCGGGATACGGAATTTATCATGGGAATGAACCTGACCCGCTCCGCCGACAAACGGCAAATCGCCAAAATAGTGTACTATCACTTTTTCCGCGACCTGAAATGGGAGAATCTTTGGCTAAAGAATAAATTTATTGTGGCATCACGCCACCTGATGAAGTGGCTTCCCATACGAAAAGCCCCTATCGTACGGATAGGCAATAAGGAAAGTGACATATATTGCGGCTCGGATTATTGGGGTATCACCCTGCCTTGCGCACAATATGTTTATGAAAAACTTTGTACCGAAAAAGAGTTGGTACGTTATTTCAAAACAAGTTTCGTACCCAGCGAATTGTGCATACAGACGCTTGTATTCAATTCTCCCTTTGCCGCCCGCGCATTATCCGTTGAAGGAGGATATACAGGACTCTCTGCCCTGACACCCCTACATTATATTATATATGGGAAATCCATCAAAGTGCTGACTTTGGAAGACTGGAGCGCACTGCAACAATCCGGCAAGATGTTTTGCCGGAAAGTGGTAAGCGGTGCATCGGACTCTCTCGTTAAAACCATTGAAACAGAACGAAAACAGGAAATTTCATGAAAATATTAGTCATCATCGTATCCTATAACTTTGAACGCTGGATAGACCGTTGCCTGAACAGCCTTCGCCAATCCGAGCAGCAAGCGGATGTCGTTGTGATAGACAATGCTTCGCAAGACCGTACCGTTTCACTCATCGAGAGCCGTTATCCCGAAGTCCGCCTTATCAAGAGCAAAGAGAATCTCGGTTTCGGACGCGCCAACAACATCGGCATGAAAATCGCCCTAAAAGAAGGATACGATGCTGTTTTCCTCTTGAACCAAGACGCCTGGATCGATGCCAAAGTACTTGGAGAACTGAGTGAACTAAGTCGGAGCCATCCCCGTTACGGCATTCTCTCGCCCATACATCTGACCGGTTCGGGAGAGAAGTTGGAACAAGGCTTTGCCGGTTACTCCAATCTCAGCAATCTGGAAGAGGTGAAAAAGCAAGAACTGAAAATCCGGCAAGAAACAAACGGACAGTCCGGACTCATCCCTCTGCCTTTCGTCAATGCCGCTTTCTGGATGATTCCGTGCAATGTGTTGCGAACCGTAGGTGGTTTTTCTCCACTTTTCTATCATTACGGCGAAGACGTGGACTACGCTAATCGCATCAAACATCACGGTTATCTCATCGGCTATTCCCCTAAAGTATTCGGTTGCCACGACCGTGAAAACAGGACAATCAGCCATGAGGTCTTCCTACGTTCCGAACAAATCTACCATCTGACGGAATATGCCAATATTAATTATTCTTTTAAGAAAGCATTTGGCTACAGCGTACTGGCATGTGTCAAAAAATCCTTAATAGCTCTTGTCAAAGGAAAAGCAAAAACGGCTGGTACATACGTCATCATAACTACACGATTGCTGAAACGAACTGCCGAAGTCAGAAAGTTCCGGAAACAAAGCAAACTGAGAAACGCTAATTATCTACAATAATGAAAGTACTTTATACCTTCGGAGGAATACCGCATTACCTCAGCGCCATGCTCAACAAGCTGTGCACTAAAGGAGTAGAAATCACCGTAGTCACTCCCCAAAAAGGAAACGCCACCATCGGCAAGGGAGTAAAAATGGTGGAAGGCGGTACCTATAAGCACCTCACGACAGAGGAGAAAAAGATGTTCTACGGCAAAAGCGCTTATCCCGCATTGCCGGACATCGTACGCAAAGAAAAGCCCGACATACTTGTCATGGGCTGGCCCTACTTCCTGCAAATATTCTTTCAGCCCAAGCTCCGGCGGGTAATGAAAGAGTGCAATACCCAACTGGTAATCCGGGAGATCCCCTTCCAAACCCCACCCTATGGAAAAATAAAAGAATACTTCCGTGCCAACCCGATGTACGACGAGAATATGCGCCTGCTTAGCACCGGTCCAGGGTTCTATCTGAAACAATGGTTCACAGCCCGGATTCGTAAATACTGCTACGCCCGGACGGCAGGAACATTGAACTACTCTACAGTGGCCTACGAGATCCTCCCCTCTTACGGAGTAAAAAAAGAACAGATACACGTCACGTACAACTCCACAGATACGGAAGCCTTATTGAAAGAAAAAGAAACCGTAGTAAACTCCACCCCGTTGCTCCCGCCCTCCGAAAGGCGGCTTCTACACATCGGACGCTTAGTGAAATGGAAACGGGTGGATTTACTGATCAACGCTTTCCACCGGACGATCCACTCTTTCCCCGATGCCGAGTTGGTGATTGTCGGCGACGGACCGGAACTAAAACATCTGAAACAACAAGCAGCCGAATCGGGGTTGACAGATTCCATCCGGTTCATCGGCGCAGTCTACGACCCGGAAAAGCTGGGTGCTTATATGAACGAATCTACCGTATATGTACTGGCCGGTATGGGCGGACTTTCCATCAACGACGCCATGACCTACGGCATGCCGGTGCTCTGCTCGGTATGTGACGGCACAGAACGTGACCTGGTGATCGATGGCAAGAACGGCTTCTTTTTCAAAGAGGGTGATGCAGACAGTCTGGCCGAAAAGATCAGCGAATTGTTCTCTTCTCCTGCACTATGCAAAAAGATGGGAAAAGAATCCGAACGGATCATTCGTGAAAAGATAAATATCGAAACAGTCAGTGCACGCTACTTGAGAGCGTTCACGATTCTTTCGCAAGCCTGACCATCACCGTAAGGATTGTGCGTCTCGGACATACGCTTGTAAAGTTCTTTGTTACGCAACAATTCCACTACGTTGCCCACAATGGTCTCGGCATCCGTGCCCACCAGTTTCACTGTTCCAGCTTCCACCGCTTCGGGCCGTTCGGTGGTGTTGCGCATCACAAGCACCGGTTTGCCCAACGAAGGCGCCTCTTCCTGTACACCCCCGCTATCGGTCAGCAACAAGATGGAGTGCTGCATGGCATAAATAAAAGGCAGGTAGTCCAACGGAGAGATCAGAAAAACGTTATCCAGTCCGGACAGCAGCTCATAAACCGGTTTCTGCACATTCGGGTTCAGATGCACAGGGTAGACGATATCTATATCGGGATACTTCGAAGCCAACTCCCTGATAGCCTTACAGATGTGCAGGAACCCTTCGCCGAAATTCTCACGGCGGTGGCCGGTAACGAGGATATAATCACGTTCGCCCACAGTGTAACCTTTCTCTTGGATCTCCTTATGTATCTGTTCTTCCATCCCCGTCTTCGTAGCAATGATGTCGACCGCCATCAGCAAAGCGTCTATCACCGTATTGCCGGTAACGAAGATTTTCTTCTCTTCTATGTTCTCCCGCAGAAGATTCTGCCGGGATTGCCCGGTAGGCGCAAAATAATACGTGCAGATGCGGTCCGTCACCTGGCGGTTCATCTCCTCGGGCCAGGGCGACAGCATGTCGTATGTGCGCAGCCCCGCTTCCACATGCGCCACTGCAATCTGCCGGTAAAAGGCAGCCAATGAAGCCGCCATCGAGGTGGTAGTATCGCCGTGCACCAGCACCACATCGGGCGCAAAATCCTTCAATACGTCCCGCAGCCCTAACAGCACTTTCGAGGTAATGTCGTATAAGTCCTGATTGGGAGCCATGATGTTCAAGTCATAATCGGGCGTAATGCCAAACACTTCCAACACTTGGTCGAGCATCTGCCGATGCTGTGCCGTTACACATACTTTTGTTTCGAAATGCTCTGTATCCTTCTGAAACTCTTTCACCAACGGTGCCATCTTGATGGCTTCGGGGCGAGTACCGAACACTAATAGAATTTTCTTCATCTTTACTTTCTTACCCCGCAGAAGTCCAACTCCAATTTATCCTTTGCACGCGGCATCTCCACAAAAGGAGCGTGGCGAACAAGCCACACCACAATATCAGCTTTCGCATATGCTTCCCGGTAATCGGTGAGGTGGAAGCTGGGGTGCGAAGTAATATTCGGCTCCACAATCAGCACATCCGCTCTCGATTCGGAGATGATACGGGAAGCGATATATTTGGCAGGGGATTCCCGCAGGTCATCGATGTTGGGTTTGAAAGCTAACCCCATGCAAGCCACCACCGGTTCCCGGTCGTTCTTTTCCACAAAGGCCTGGCAGGCCTCCATCACCTTGTTGGCACACCAGTCCGCCTTGTAATCGTTTGTTTCGCGGGCACGCTTGATGAGCTGCGCCTGTTCCGGATAATCGGAAACGATGAACCAAGGGTCCACCGCAATACAGTGTCCGCCCACTCCACATCCCGGTTGCAGGATATTGACGCGTGGATGCTTATTGGCCAGTTCTATCAGCTCCCATACATTTACGCCCGCCTTGTCGCAGATCATGGAAAGTTCATTGGCAAAAGCAATCTGGGAGTCGCGCGAAGAGTTCTCGGTCAGCTTGCACATCTCGGCCGTGCGGGCATTGGTTCGGTGGAGTGTTCCCTTCACAAAAGCGGAATAAAATTCGATTGCTTTCCCGGTAGATTCCGGATTGATACCACCGATCACCCGGTCGTTGTGCACCAACTCGTAAAGCGTGTTTCCGGGCAACACCCGTTCGGGACAATAGGCTATGTACAGTTTATCTTTCAGTTCCGGACGTTCCTTATAGATGACCTCCGCCATCCGTTCGGTAGTAAACACCGGGGAGGTAGACTCGATGACAAACAAATCTCCCTCCTTAAGAAAAGGAATTACCGAACGCGTCGCGGACTCCACATACGTGATATCCGCCCGGTGGTTCTGCTTGAAAGGGGTAGGCACTACCACAAAGAAAGCATCCGCCTGCTCGGGTTTCGTCGTTGCCCGGAGGGCGCCGTTGCAAACCGCTTCCTTCACTACTTTGGCCAAATCGGGCTCCACGATATGTATCCGCCCTTGATTGATGGTATCTACCACCACCGGATTTACGTCTACTCCAATCACCTGATAACCGTGGGTTGCAGCAACTGCCGCCGTAGGAAGGCCAATATAACCCAAGCCCAAAAACAGAACTTTTTTCATGTCAAAACCTATTTAATATAGTGCCGCAAAAGTACAAATAATCCACGACTTTATACGAATTCTCACAGAAAACCGCTACTTTTGCCAAAACATTCAGGCACATGAGAGTATTGATCATTAATACATCCGAACGTATCGGCGGGGCAGCCGTGGCCGCCAGCCGGCTTATGGAATCCCTGAAGAATAACGGGATTAAAGCGAAAATGCTGGTACGTGACAAACAAACCAATCAAATAAGCGTCGTTCGCCTTGAACGCAACTGGCTGACAGTATGGAAATTTATGTGGGAACGTATCGTCATCTGGAAAGCCAACCATTTCCGAAAAAACAATCTTTTTGCAGTAGATATAGCCAATACCGGAACGGATATCACCACTCTGCCCGAGTTTACACAGGCAGATATCATCCATTTACACTGGATCAACCAGGGAATGCTCTCACTGAAAGACATACACCGGATATTGGAATCGGGCAAACCGGTGGTATGGACCATGCACGACATGTGGCCTTCTACCGGCATCTGCCACCACGCCCGTGAATGCACCCACTATCAGCAAGAATGCCATCACTGCCAGTTTCTATACACCGGAGGCGGCAAGAAAGATCTGTCCACCCGGATATTCAACAAAAAAAAGGCGCTTTACCAACAAGCTCCCATTACATTTGTCACTTGTAGCCATTGGTTGGAAGAAAGGGCAAAAAGCAGCGCCTTGTTACGCAACCAGACCGTCATAAGCATTCCCAACCCGATCAACACCAACCTCTTCAAACCACGCAACAAGAAAGAAGCCCGTGCACATTGCAAACTGCCACAGGAAGGAAAACTGATCCTGTTCGGTTCTGTCAAGATCACCGACAAGCGCAAGGGGATAGACTACCTGATCGAATCGTGCAAATTGCTCGCCGAGAAACATCCGGAGCTGAAAGCATCATTAGGAGTCGTAGCATTTGGCAACCAGTCGCAACAACTGTCCCACCTGCTTCCTTTCCCTGTTTATGCCCTCGAATACGTCAGCAATGAACACGACTTAGTGAATATATACAATGCCGTCGACTTGTTTGTGACCCCTTCTCTGGAAGAAAACCTGCCGAATACGATTATGGAAGCAATGGCGTGCGGCATTCCGTGTGTAGGTTTTAATGTAGGGGGGATACCGGAAATGATAGATCATCTGCACAATGGGTACGTGGCACAATACAAATCGTCTGCAGACTTTGCCAATGGCATTTATTGGGCATTGGAAGAATCGGAATACCCGGTTCTGTCAGAACAGGCCTGCCGGAAAGCCGTCTCCAGCTATTCGGAAAGCTATATAGCCAAAAGATACATCGAGGTTTACAATAAAATCACGGGGAGATATGCATAGCAACCGCCATACGCCCAAAATATCGGTTATCACCGTAACCTACAATGCCGGGGAAGTATTAGAGGATACCATACAAAGTGTCATCTCACAAACGTACCATCACGTGGAATATATCCTTGTGGACGGTGCATCGAGAGACCATACAATGGCTATCGCAAACCGGTATCGGGAACGAATCCATAAGATTATCAGCGAACCCGACAAAGGATTGTATGATGCAATGAACAAGGGGATTTCACTCGCCACGGGAGATTATCTCTGCTTCCTCAATGCAGGCGACAGTTTCCATGAAGATGACACTTTGCAACAAATGGTACACTCGATCAACGGAAGCGAACTGCCGGACGTGCTGTACGGTGAAACCGCGATTGTAGATAAGGACCGCCACTTCCTGCACATGCGCCGCCTTTCCGCTCCGGAAAAACTGACATGGAAGAGTTTCAAACAAGGAATGCTCGTATGTCATCAGGCTTTTCTTGCACGACATACAGTGGTAGAACCTTATGACTTGCAGTACCGCTTTTCCGCCGATTTCGACTGGTGTATCCGTGTAATGAAGAAAGCACGGACCTTGCATAATACCCACTTGATACTTATCGACTATCTGGACGAGGGAATGACCACCCGGAACCACAAAGCATCGCTTCGCGAACGCTTCCGTATTATGGCGCACCACTATGGAACAGCCAGTACCGTTCTCCATCATATCTGGTTTATATTTCGTGCAATCATCAAGAAATAAAACGGCCTTTACTTGGCTTCCGGGTTTTATTATCGTATCTTTGCGAAAGTAATCATGAATTAGATTCAGTTAATCCACCCGATACAAGGAGAGAGCAGCAGCCCTCTCCTTTCTTTTTCAAATAACGTAAAAAGGGCGTCTAAGCACGGTCGTCAACCATCTTCCCAACGGTAGTTACCGAAAATAACACGGCATGTGACGATGAATAACACGGCACGTGACGATGAGTTTCATTACTTGTCGCGATCCCCTTCCCACCATGTGCCGACGCAACAGGAATTATCTTCTTCAAAAGCCGCTTTCCTGTTAAGAATACATAAAGATGCTCTTGACAGAAATCAATTCAAAAGAATCATACGCCCAATAGCTTCTGCAATTCCGCTACTCCCTCCGAAGCCCCCTTCCGAATCACATGTATCGGGCGGGAAGTATGCGTATCCACCGGCTTCGGATCAATCAGGTAAACTTCAGCACCACGGGGCACATAGTTCAGCAGACCGGCAGCCGGATAGACATTCATCGATGTGCCGATGATAACGAATATGTCGGCCTTCTCCACGAAATCAATAGCCGTCTCTATCTCCGGTACCGATTCGCCGAACCATACAATGAACGGACGAAACTGCGAACCGTCACCGGCACGGTCTCCCATCCGGACTTCATATTCCTCCGGCTGAAGTTCTTTTATATAATGAGGATTGTTGGGATCACGGCTGGAACAAACTTTTGTCAATTCACCGTGCAGGTGTACAATGTGCGTACTACCCGCACGTTCATGCAGATTATCCACATTCTGGGTAATCACCGTCACATTAAAATATTTCTCCAGACCGGCCAGCAATTCATGACCGCGATTCGGCTTTACATCCAGCAACTGTTTCCGGCGTTCATTATAAAAATTAATCACCAATTCCGGGTCACGCGCATAGCCCTCCGGAGTGGCCACCTGCTCCACCGGATACTTATCCCATAATCCACCCGCATCACGAAAAGTACTGATACCGCTCTCCGCACTCATTCCGGCACCGGATAAAACAACCAAGTTTTTCATAATCTCCTCCTTCATTTAATATATGAATAGCAAAAATAGAATAGAATAATCGAATATCAAAGTCCGTGTCTGCATAATCTAAGTGGCCCGGCAACAATAATCGATTCATTTCTCCCCATTATCGCAATAAAAGTAGATAACTTATAAGACAATAAGAAATTTTAATTCCAAAAAGCCCGTTCATTCAAATAAAACACGTATTTTTGCCAATTGTAAATTTGCAATTGATTGAGAGTGAAAGATTCAACATTCTTCCTCCAATCTTCAACAAAAACATATATGGATAAATTTAGTTATGCAATCGGCCTCGGAATTGGCCAAAACTTGTTAGGTATGGGTGCCAAAGGCATCGCGGTAGAAGATTTTGCTCAGGCAATCAAAGATGTATTGGAAGGTAATCCGACAGCTATCAGCCACCAGGAAGCCCGCGAAATAGTGAACAAATATTTCGAAGAACTGGAACAGAAAATGAACGCCGCCAGCATCGAACAAGGCAAAGCATTCCTGGAAGAAAATAAAAAGAGAGCAGGCATTGTCACTCTTCCGAGCGGACTGCAATACGAAGTTATCACCGAAGGCAAAGGCAAACTTGCCAAAGCTACCGACCAAGTGAAATGCCACTACGAGGGTACACTGATTGACGGAACCCTGTTCGACAGTTCCATCAAACGCGGCCAACCGGCTGTATTCGGTGTCAATCAGGTAATCCCGGGATGGGTAGAAGCCCTGCAATTGATGCCCGAAGGTTCCAAATGGAAGCTATATATTCCTTCCGACCTGGCCTATGGCGCACAAGGTGCCGGAGAAATGATTCCCCCGCATAGCACATTGGTATTCGAAGTAGAATTACTTGAAGTATTAAACAAATAAATTTTTTAAAGCGAAATGAAGAAAATTACAACGCTGGCAGCCATCGCTGCCGTAGCCGGCCTTGCATCATGTACAGCCCAGGCTCCTAAAGCAAATCTGAAAACAGAACTCGATTCATTGTCTTATTCAATCGGTATGGCTCAGACTCAAGGTCTGAAAGGTTACTTGGTAGGCCGTATGGATGTTGACACAGCTTATTTAGCTGAATTTATCAAAGGCGTAAACGAAGGTGCCAAGAAAAGCGGTAAAAAAGAAACTGCTTACATGGCAGGTCTCCAGATCGGTCAGCAGATCAGCAACCAGATGATGAAAGGTATCAACCACGAACTGTTCGGCAACGATTCTGTAAAAACAATCAGCAAAGAAAACTTCCTCGCTGGTTTCATCGCCGGTACATTGGAAAAAGGTGGTTTGATGACTATGGAACAGGCACAAACCTATACTCAGACTGCAATGGAAGCCATCAAAGCAAAAGCAATGGAAGAAAAATATGCCGACAACAAAGCTGCCGGTGAAAAATTCCTTGCAGAAAACAAAACAAAAGAAGGTGTAAAGACAACTCCGAGCGGACTGCAATACAAAGTAATCACTGAAGGTAAAGGTGCAATTCCTGCTGACACTTGCAAAGTAAAAGTAAACTATAAAGGTACTTTGATCGACGGAACAGAATTCGACAGCTCTTACAAACGTAAAGAACCGACTACTTTCCGTGCCAACCAAGTAATCAAAGGTTGGACAGAAGCTTTGACTATGATGCCTGTAGGTTCTAAATGGGAACTTTACATCCCGCAAGAACTGGCTTACGGTTCAAGAGACCAGGGACAGATCAAACCGTTCTCAACTTTGATTTTCGAAGTAGAATTGCTCAGTATCGAAAAGTAAGCAAAATCCCTTAATAAACAGAAAGAGGTGCAAAGAAATTTGCGCCTCTTTTTTTGCTATTTCCTATTTTTTATCCCTTTTATATAGAGAAATTAAAATAAATCTCTATATTTGCTTACTATTTGATAACAACTGGAAATTATACTCATAAATTATGGAAAAGATAGACAACCTTGACAGGCAGATTCTCGAGATTATCTCTCAGAACGCCCGTATACCTTTCAAAGATGTGGCAGCAGAATGTGGTGTCTCACGTGCGGCTATCCACCAACGCGTACAACGCCTTATCGATCTGGGAGTTATTGTCGGCTCAGGTTACCATGTGAATCCCAAATCACTTGGATACAGAACTTGCACATACGTCGGTATCAAGCTTGAAAAAGGATCTATGTACAAATCCGTGGTAGCCGAATTGCAGAAAATTCCCGAAATTGTAGAATGTCATTTTACTACCGGTCCGTATACCATGTTGACAAAACTATATGCTTGCGACAATGAACACCTGATGGATCTGCTGAACAACAAAATGCAGGAGATACCGGGCGTTGTAGCCACTGAGACACTTATCTCACTGGAACAAAGCATCAAGAAAGAAATTCCCATCCGAGTAGAAAAGTAAGCCAATGGAATTCTTAAATGAATATCATCTGGCAGGACTATTGATCGGTATTTGCACATTTTTGATAATCGGCCTTTTCCACCCTATCGTGGTAAAAGCCGAATATTATTGGGGTACTAAATGCTGGTGGATTTTTTTGGTATTGGGGATAAGTGGTATAGCCGCTTCACTAAGTGTAGACAATATTCTTGTCTCTTCGCTATTAGGTGTATTCGCTTTTTCTTCTTTCTGGACTATCAAAGAGGTCTTCGAACAGGAAGAGCGGGTTAAAAAAGGCTGGTTTCCCAAGAATCCCAAGCGCACCTATAAGTTTTGAAGTATTGAGAAGAATAAGAAGTTTTTTATTCTAAAAACTTGCATATTTCGAAGAAAAGGCCTACTTTTGTCACCGCATTCAAGAAATTGAATCCCGGACTTGTAGCTCAGTTGGTTAGAGCAACAGACTCATAATCTGGAGGTCCCTGGTTCAAGCCCAGGCTGGTCCACAAAAGAAAAAGGCTGTATCCCGTTGGGAGTCAGCCTTTTTCTTTTTTATATCCCTTTCTGATAAAATCCGTCGTTCTTGCTGTTTTTATACACTCTTAAGACATTCGTTTCACTATTGTTTCACTGATTGAACATTGTGTCAACGTACGGACTATAAAAACATAAGATTAAGAATAGTAAATTAAAGGGATCAATGAAATAAATGGATATTTATTAGCAACATGAGAAATGTGAAGTGGATATACATAATCTTTTTCCCGTTAATGGCAGCCTGCGGTGCCGAAAAGAAACCGGTACAGGAAGAAAGCATTGTCCCCCTTCTTAAAGACCCGATAACTGCAACGAAAATTCCCTCTCCCACCATAGCCAAGAGCCGGACCGCCCTTTATCTGGATTCACTCGGATTAAAAGACGTGCAAAGCGCAGATAGCAGCATAATTGTTAAACTCATGTATGCCACCGCAGATAACTTTACCGGTCAATTACTCTACGATGATCTGAAAGAGGCTTACTTACATCCCGATGCTCTGACATCCCTCATCCGTGCACAACGACTTCTGAAAGAAAAACATCCGGAATACTCCCTGATCGTATATGATGCAGCACGTCCTATGTCCGTTCAGCAAAAAATGTGGAATATAGTGAAAGGCACATCAAAAAGCATTTATGTATCCAATCCCGGCCGTGGAGGCGGATTGCATAATTACGGTTTGGCAGTAGACGTCAGTATCGTCAATGAAAATGGAGAGGCACTCCCCATGGGCACAGAAGTCGACCATTTAGGTATCGAAGCACATATCACTCATGAGGTAGAACTGGTAAAAAGCGGAAGAATCAGTAAAGAGGCCTATCAGAACCGCCTTTTACTACGGCAAGTAATGAAAGATGCCGGATTCCGGGCACTAAACAGCGAATGGTGGCACTTCAACCGTTGTAGCAGAGAAGAAGCCAAACAAAGATATAAACGAATAGAAAACATTCCAACCCATGACACTCTCCCGACAAACCCTTGACTTTATCCGCGATCACGCTCATGAGGATATACATGCATTAGCTTTACAAACCCCGAAATATCCTGATGTAGACATGCCGGCCGCTATTCTGCAAATAGCGGGCAAACAAGCAGCTGCCAATAAAATTCCTTCGTGGGCAGCCATCGAAGGGATTTTATATCCTCGTCATCTTTCAATGGAACAATGCTCTTCCGAAACAACAGCACTCTACAAAGCCTCTTTGTTAAATGGAAATACGCTCACCGATCTAACAGGCGGTTTGGGGATCGATTGTGCTTTTCTGGCTACTAAATTCAAACATATATCGTATGTAGAACGCCAGGAAGAACTCTGTGAAATCGCTTCGCACAACTTTCCCCTGCTGGGCCTGAATCACATTACAATATACAATGAAGATGCCGTAACCCACTTACAGCAAATGAATCGGGAAGATTGTATTTTCATCGACCCGGCACGAAGAAACGAACACGGAGGAAAAACTGTTGCCATATCAGATTGTGAACCGGACGTAGCAAAACTGGAAGAACTTTTGTTATCCAAGGCCAACCGAATCATGATAAAACTATCCCCGATGCTCGATCTCAGCCTGGCATTAAAAACAATGAAACATACACAGGAAGCACATGTTATTTCTGCAAACAATGATTGCAAAGAGCTTTTGCTAATTATCGGAGATACCCCTCCCACACATCAGATACCGATCCATTGCATCAATCTCACATCCAAAGAAAAACAGAGCTTTGTTTTCACCCGTGAAGAAGAAGCAAGAGCGGAATGCACTTATACAGAGAAAGTAGGCACATACTTGTACGAGCCCAATGCATCCATTCTTAAAGCAGGTGCTTTCCGCAGCATCGCCGCTTCGTATCATACGAGAAAGCTACACCCCAATAGCCATCTGTATACCTCCGACGAATGGATAAAAGAATTTCCCGGAAGAGTTTTTCAGGTGACGGGGCAATGTTCCTTCAACAAAAAAGAGATCAAAGAATGTATCGGGGATATCAAGAAAGCAAATATTACCGTTCGGAATTTTCCGGCTACAGTAGCAGAAATCCGGAAACGTACTAAATTGTCTGATGGAGGCGAGACCTATCTGTTTGCCACCACCTTATCCAATGATCAGAAAGTACTGATAAGATGCAGCAAAGTATCTTCTAATTCGTAACTCCAATGTATCACATTTGTCACTTTCCGGTAAACATTTCGTAAAAGACACGAAATACCGTTCCCTTACTTTTGTAACGCATCAGCAAGGGATGCCCTCTTTCGTATCTTCCGGTTTTACACCAGCTTTGGGTATAGTTGTCTCATTCCCATCCCGCACAGCCATATAATGTGGAGACATTATCTCGATATCCGCTTCTGTAAACACATCCTGAATACTTTGATACAGGTTAGAATAAATTTGCGTCAACTGATCGGCCTCTTTTATATAGGCATTAATCTGGTACACCGGATACCAATCCTGTAGCTCTGTTTCAAGTACAAAAGGTTCCGGATCGGCCATCACACCCGAGGTTGCTTTGGCTGCTTTCAACAGCAGCGCATGTACTTTACGCCAAGGAACATCATAGCCGATACTTACTTCTACATGGATGATCAATCCGTATGTACGCGCCGATGCGCTGTAGTTCACGGTATGTGACGACATGATAAAAGCATTCGGAATGGTAACCAGTTCGTTTTTCGGCGTTTTTATACGTGTCACGAGAGGAGTCTTTTCAATAACATTTCCAGTAGTATCGTTCAGTTTGATACGGTCACCCAATTTAAACGGGCGCATATAAGTAATAACCAATCCTGCAATGATATTTCCGATAACGGTACTCGATCCCAAAGAAACAATCAAACCGACAAAAACCGAAATACCTTGAAAAACACCTGAATCAGACCCCGGAAGATAGGGATAGATCATCGCAATCATAAAGGCATATAGTAAAAAGCGTACAATATGATAAGTAGGCATAGCCCAATCCGGATAAAAACCGTTCAATTTCAGTCTTTCAGATTGTACTTCCGTAGCCAGATAATGCACAAACCGCACCAGGTATTTCACTGCATACCATATGACAAAGATCGTAAACAGGTTCGGAATATACTCTATTACACCGCTGAATATAGTTTTTACAGGATTCCATATATATGAGAATATCTGATAAGCAAGATTCTTTGTCTGCGGGAAAATAGAGAATAATAACGGTACGGTAAGCAACAACTGCAACAGCATGAAAACATAGCGAAGCAGATTTGATAAGAATATAAGCAGATTTACCTGTTTCTGAGTATCCAGCAACTCATAATCCTGAATAGAAATAGGCTTCAATTTCGTGTCCTTAAGCTTCTGAATACGCACTTTCAGTTTCCGGAACAGCCAAGTAGTTCCCTTAAATAATAAAAATTGCCCGACCAATACCAAAATGAAATAGAGAATCCGTTTGCCCAATTGCCACAACCCGTGCTCTTCTTTCATCTCTTTCAGTTTGTGCACTACTACCTGACGTTTATCGGCAGCGAGCTGGTCGCGTGTACGCCCTTCCCACAAACCATCTTGATCGGTAAATGAGGCAAGTACTTTATTTCCATACATCAGATCGGTAACGATATCACTGCTTTCCAAATATAAAGAGTCCGGCTGCAAATTGAATCGTTTACCTAACTCGGTGATAGCCGCAGCATTCATTTCCGCTCGCTGTTGGGGAGTATGACCGCCACGTTTGGCAAATATATAGAAAAGCGTGTCTCCTTCCACTACTACAGGAACACCCGGAGTAAATTTACGCAATGAATCGATACGCAACCTCTGTAAAGCCAGTTTTACGGAATCGGCAGCATATGCCCGCAATTTCATTTGTTCCATCTCCATCCGCATATTGGCTTCATTCAACCGTGCAGCTTCCAACTCCTCGCGCATCTTGGCTATATTTAATGAATCCGAGTCTGTTCGTATGACAGGAACAGTCTTCATCGTATCTTCTTCGGCAAGGAATTCACGGACTTTCTCTACTAACTGAGCCGATACCCCACCGACCAATACTAATAAGATAAAAAGACAAAACAAACGGTTCTTTTTCATACAACACGACTTAGTTACCTCCATTCACGGACAGCATAATTTAAAAAGATGCACCAAACATACACAATGTTTTTGATATATCATCAAAGTAGAATCATTATATTTGCGCAAAAATCTAAAAGCCATATGGATATATTACTTCTTGTCGGAGGCCTCCTCCTCATCCTGATAGGTGCCAACGGACTGACAGACGGTGCCGCATCCGTTGCCAAACGATTCCGTATTCCTTCTATCGTTATCGGACTTACCATTGTCGCATTCGGTACATCCGCCCCGGAGCTCGCAGTCAGCGTCTCTTCCGCCCTGAAAGGAAGCGCAGATATCGCTATCGGAAATGTAGTGGGAAGCAATATCTTCAATACATTAATGATAGTAGGCTGTACCGCATTATTCGCCCCGATCGTTATTACCCGGAATACATTAAGGAAAGAAATTCCCCTTTGTATACTTTCATCCATCGCATTGCTGATCTGTGCCAACGATATATTGCTGAACCATGCCACAGAAAATGTCATCAGCATCACCGACGGATTGTTGTTACTGTGTTTTTTCGCCATCTTTATGGGATACACGTTCGCCATTGCATCGGGCAGTAACGGTGAAGGGCAAGATGAAGAAATACGCCAATTACCTATGTGCCGCTCCATTCTCTATATTATAGGTGGCCTTGCCGGACTGATTTTCGGCGGGCAATGGTTTGTGGAAGGAGCCAGCAATATTGCCCGCAGCCTGGGTGTAAGCGAATCGATTATCGGACTTACTTTAGTGGCCGGGGGAACTTCTCTGCCCGAACTGGCCACTTCGATCGTAGCCGCATTGAAGAAGAACCCGGAAATAGCGATTGGAAACGTGATCGGCAGTAACCTGTTCAATATCTTCTTTGTGCTTGGATGTAGTGCCTCTATCACTCCGTTAAGGTTGAACGGAATTACCAACTTCGATTTATGGGTACTCGTCGGCTCAGGAATACTGCTCTGGCTATTCGGGTTATTCTTCGCCAAACGTACGATCACACGAATTGAGGGAGGGATTATGATACTTTGCTATATAGCTTATACTACAGCTCTTATTTTCAAGTTATAATTAATAATTATTTCAATGCAACAATATGTCAATGTACCAATTAGCTGTGCTATTCCGCTAAATACTAATTGGCACATTGACATATTATTTAATTTTCCAAATAAGGCTTGTCGCCTTTCCAAAAAATCCGGATATTCGATAAAAACCATGTTTTTCCAAAATCATCGTTTCCCTGATAAAACAGATAAGTTTTCCCCTGGGGTGATTTAAAAATATGGGGATGCCCCGATTCGCAATAATTCCAGCTACCTGCATCTCCGTTAGCAAGAAAAGGCTTGTTGCTCATCTTCTCCCAATGGATACCATCCTTGCTACGAGCTACCCCTATCTGTTGGGGATCATTATTATAAGCTCCGGCATAGAACATAAACATCCAGTCACCCATCGGTATAACGGAAGGTCCTTCCACACATTTACCTTCCCACGGGTATTGAGGAACGAGTATGGCTCGGTCACAAGCGTCCTTCCACGTTTCCCGGTTGAATGAAGTTCCTTTGCCGGCCACAGCCACACCAATGACCTGAGTGCTATAATCGGGAGTACGGGTTGCATAATACAAGTAGTATTTGTCCCGGCAGAACACAACCTCGGCATCGATTGCACGGCCACAATTCCATGTAGCCGTAGGAACATAAACGGGATTCGTCGCATTACGGACAAAGTTTATCCCATCTACCGACCAGGCATGACAGACAGCATCTTTTTTACCATTGCCGTACGTCTGATAAAAGAGATGCACAGTATCCTCTCGCACGAGAGCACAAGGAGCGCATAATCCTTTTGCCTCGTAAGGGGCGGCCGGAGTTATTTCTCCAACCCTCTCCCATTTATTCAGATTCCTGCTTTCGGCTACCCCTATTCCCCAACCCGCCACTTCTGTGGAGTTCTCCTTCGGAGGAATGGAATAGTACATCAGATACTTACCCTTGAAAGTAATGACGTGCGGATCTTTTGAAAACGGACGGCCCAATCTACTCGTATCGCCGAACATCATTGTCTGAGCCAGCGAAAAAGCAGAATAAAAACAGACCAAGATGCTTATTACATAACTCTTCATATGCATCAATCCTTTTGCTTTTGAGTTCTTAATCCGAATACACCACCGGCAATTTTGCCCGGTAAAGCTTGTACTTTAACCGTCACTGTTTTTTTCCCTTTGGTCAATTCAAAAGGTATGGGATATACCTTATCTATCCATGCACTAAACGTTTCGGCACGCAGTTTCTGTTCCGCAATCTTCTTATTGTCCACCAGTATCTCAAATTCCCGGTTTCCACCGTCCGTACTGCTGTAGGTCAAAACTAACTCCATCTGCTTGTCCGGATTTACTGCAACTGTATAAGAGAACCAGCCACCGTTTGAAGCATCACGCCAAGTATTCGGGCCACCTGTATTTGTACTTACTCCTTTCATCTGGTGTTCATCCTCCGAACTCTTCTTTCCGATAATCACTTTATCCGTTATACGGCCCCGTTCAACCAGTTGCTTCTTCAGAATGTTGTCATCGGATGGAAACCACACCGTCATTTCACCATTCCCTCTATGCGAACGGGCATAATACGGAATCAAAGTCAGGGAATCTTTCACTGATTTTATCACTTCATAATTTTTATCTGCCACTACCCGGTCTACATGTCCTTTCAACAGATTCACTCCATCGAACAGGGCAGGTGCAGGCGATACTGCAAATTCATCACCGGATTTAAGTACATAATTCAGAACCGCACCGTTATTATCGGCAAATTCCGCACAGTAAACAATCGGGCCACGCTCTACGGAGAGGTGATTAATGTCAGCTTCCACTTTATCATTAGCCTTGTTCTTGTGAACCTCCATCGGCAGAGTCAATTGAATCACATCACCCGGTTCCCATTTTCTTGCCAGCACAGCATACCCTTTTTCTATCGGTGCATTCTGCACTTCACCATTAATCTTTATTACGATTTTCTTCTCATCGGCATTCATATAGGTGTACAAATCGGACGGAACAGGCCGGTTGTCAACCCATCCCGGAATACGAAGCATGATACTGAACTCCTGTTTGCTTTCCGGCGTAACTGTCAACTCGATATTCCCTTCCCAAGGATAGGATGTTTTCTGACTCATATCGATGCGCTTTCCATTCCCCAAAGTGATGCCAGCCTGATTAGCTCCATACAGATTGACGTATACTCCTGCATCCGAAGTAGCATAAACGTAGCCGGGAATAGAAGGCACGAAACGGGACAGATTGGAAGGACAGCAGGAACAATTGAACCACTCGCTGCGTTCCGCCCCATTTTCATCACAAGAAAGTACATTCGGATAAAAGAACTCCTTACCATCCAGGCTGATGCCACTCAATACGGCATTATACAAAGAACGCTCCAACACATCGATATACTTGGCATCACCGTGTAGCATGAACATCCTCAGATTCCACATACAATTGGCAATGGAAGCACAAGTTTCGCAGTAGGCTGTACTGTTGGGCAATTCATAGTTTTTCCCGAAAGCTTCTCCGTGACGGGTGGAACCTATACCACCAGTTATATACATCTTTTTACCTGTTACATTGTCCCACAAATTATCAACTGCAACCCGATAGGTTTGTTCGTTCCTCAATGCAGCCACATCCGTCATCGCGGAATACATATAAGCAGCACGAACAGCATGCCCCACTGCCTCATCCTGGTCGATTACCGCTTTATGATCCTGCCAGTAAGCGCCGCTTCTGAACTGATCCTTGCTGTTACGGTCATACTTGTCATATTTACCCCTTGCGTCCAGAAAGAATTTAGACAGATCCAGATAGCGCCGGTCTCCGGTAGCACGGTATAGCTTCACCAATCCGATCTCAACCTCCTGATGCCCTGGGGCAACCGTCAGTTTTCCCTCTTCCGGCCCAAAAGTATTGCACAACAGATCCGCACTTTTAATGGCAATATCAAGGAAATCGCGCTTTCCCGTGGCTTGATAATGGGCCACAGCAGCCTCGTACATATGTCCTACATTATATAACTCATGGCTGTTGTCTCGCTCATTTTCCCACCTTTTCTTACCGGCCCAAGGGTGAATAGAGCTTCCCCCGATCGTGCGGGTCGTATACAAATAACCGTCCGGTTCCTGGGCTGCCCCGATCAGAGAGATAAGACTGTCCATATACGCATCCAGCCCGTTATCTTCTTTCACCGCTAAAAGATAAGATGCCCCCTCCATTATTTTATAAACATCCGAATCATCAAACGGATAAGGAGAGTTGAATTTTCCTTCTTTTATACCGGCAGCCACTGCAAAATTATCGATGCGATGCGTCTCCTCGCACTTGCGAAAAGCAAACGGAACCGTCACATTCCGTATCGTTTCAATACGGGGAAGCCAAAAATTGTCGGTAAAGTGAACATCGGTAAAAGGTACTTCCTTATACGTATAATCTACCTTCTCTTCTATTGTTTCACATGCGCATAGCGAACCGATCGCCCATATCGCCAAAAAGATCTTTTTCATAAGTATTAATGAATATGTTTTTATAGTTTATACACTGCCAATCTATCTGTAATCGGGGTCGGCTGTTATTTTCAATTCATATAAGCCGCCAGCCCGTTTTCCCTCTTTTGCTCTGAAGGAAACATTCACATGACTCTTATTGTGAGTCCATGCTTCCGGTATCTTATAGACATCGTCGACATAGGTCAAATATAACTTACGATTCAAATGAACCGTTTCCAGATATTTATCATCCACATAGATATCGAAAACATGGGTATCTGGTTCGTCACCCCAATACCGGCAAATCAGATAATACGGATTCCGTTCTTTCTTGTCGATCGCCAGAGAATAAGAAAACCATCCGCCATCTCCCGCCATCCGGTAACGGGCATTCCGCGCCCAGAAGAAATCATGCCAATATACAGAATCGTTCCGGCCTTGTAATTGATGCTCTTTCTCACTCGCTTCATCACCTATCTTCACCACATCGGTCAGTACCTTTCTGCGATACGCATATTCATCGGGAGAATATATTTTCCAATAAACCGTGTGGTATTGATGATGCATCCGGAAATAAGGAATCAGACTGACATCTTTCTGTTTACCTTCATTTTTCACAGTGAAATGCAACGGAGAAGCAGAGTCTTTAATAATCCACTCGTCCAAATCAGCCAAAGAACCAACCAAAGCCGGTATGTTCTGTGCAGGAAGTTCTTTACGAAGCCCGCGATTATCGGAAACGCGATCACTACCGGGAACGACTGTTCCTAATTCTCCTGCCAACAGTATCGGCCCATACATGATGGAACCGAAATGGGGTTCATCCTTTGCATATCTGACAGACAGTTTCCGCGGTAAAACGATTTTTATCGTATCGCCCGACTTTATAGAATCCGGCAGACGGATATATTCCTTCTTGCCGTATTCAAGTTTCACCGGCCTGCCATTCAACATCATTTCTGGATTTCCCTCTACCCATTCGGGATACCTCAACATGACAGAACCGGAAAACCGACCTTTATCCACCACACACACCGAAATTGTATCCGACTCCGGAAAATCGGTATCTAACCTCAACCGGAACCCTTGTTCTTTCCAGTTCAATTCCGAAGGAATATACAGGTTTATCAATAGAGAATTACCATTTTTAAAGTATATGGATTCGGCATACTTGGCATGATTTTCCATACCTGTGCCAACACAGCACCAAAAAGAATCGTACGGAGTGCTGTATTGCTTGAACGAACCCGGCAGTAAAGAGGTATAATAAGTGACACATCCTGCCATATCCGGATCCTGAGAAGCCAAAATATGATTATACAAAGCATGCTCGTAATAATTCAGATATTTATAATCGCCGTTCATCATGAATAAAAGGCGGGACAATTTCAACATATTGTAGGTATTACAAGTCTCTGCCGAACTATAATCCAACCGTTTGCTCTCTTCTCCCGGCATTCCGAAACGCTCATAACAACTGTTTCCGCCAATCGCCAGCGTATGGTTATTTACCACCATGTCCCAAAAGTTTTCCGCCGCCTTCCGGTAAATCTCTTTAGTATCATAAGCATACTCTTTGGCCACACCGATAAACTTCGGAATCTGATCGTTGGCATGCCTACCGAATAACACATCTTCGCCATTGGCCACCGGATAAATCACATTGATGTGATTGAAACGACAGGCAGTTTCCAGATACTTATAATCGCCTGTAAAAGCATAAATATCCGTAAAGACCTCATTCATTCCTCCTTGTTCCACACTCAATGTACTCTGAAATAAATCCTTATTGCTATTCAAAGCAATATCGGCAATGAAATCGGCCAAAGGCATCAATATCTCCTTAGCTTTCTGTATGCCGGCATACAGATATACATCCCTTAAACCAGCCAACACTTTATGAATACAGTACCAGGAATTACCATTCTGATTATAATTCCAAGGTTGCTTTGTCTCATCCGGCCGATTCAAAAAGACCTCTCCATGCAGCAGCTTCCGATATCCTTCTTTCGCCCTTTCACCACTGATAAACCAACCGTCCTGTGTCTGCTGCTGGCATTCTTTCAACTCGTCCATCATATATTCCAACCGATCCCGGAATATTTTTTCACCCGTCGAAGCATACATCATAGCACATGCCGACATATAATGCCCATAAGTACAACCGCCATGTGTTTCCCATCCCCCGTAATTCTCGTTTTTCCCCGTAAGCCCCACATTCCTCCTTACATGAGGAATCAAGCGATCTACATCCAGAGACAAAAGATAACCTTTGTGCAAATCCATCGCCCCCTTAAAGATACCGCTCGTCAGTTTCACATCCGACAACGAAAAAGACTGCCATACCGGAGTATGAGTACAAGGCACCTTACTCACCTGCTCACACTCTGAGGCAAACATCTTGCTTACGCTCAAACTTAATATAATAAATAACCACCTATTGAATTTCATTTTTTATCCTCTTTTATCCAATCAATGAATCAAACTTATTTTGCGGAAGTTTGCATAAGTACCATCCTCCCCTTTTGCACACAATCCTATACGAAATCCCATGCCCCAGGGCACATAGGAAGAAGCATCCACCCTTTTTGCCAAGGAAATCCATCCACCGTCGTTCAAATATTCAAAATCAAGTTTATAACCATCGCGTACGATCATACGTATCCGGGCAATCTCCGAAATATCCATCGGGCTTTCAGCTAACGTTGCGGAGTTGCCGTCTACCGTTTTCCAGACTTCCACTCTTCCTCCTTTCACAGATACTCCGATCCCAGCCAAAGGAGCCCCGAAGCCGTTATGCGCGCCTCCAATGATACCGATACCGGCATACGAAGTACTCCTCCGAGTGTCGATCGTTGCTTCCAATGTAAAATTCAATGATTTGATAGGTTGAACCAACAAAGTTCCCAGATCGCGATTATCTGTCGAAGCTCCCAACTCCAAGCCTTTCTTGCCGGTCGTATAATGAATGGTTTGTGTTACTCTCCATTGCCAAAGGGCATTCAATGTCTTTCCCTTAAAATTGTCTTCAAAATCCAACGATGTATTCAGACGGTCGTATTTAACGTCATTTTTAAAATAAGGCCAGCCATCCTCTCCCCAGAAGAGTTCTTCTAAAACACCCTGGCGCCCCACATAAACAGATCCCGTGCGGTTGTATGCATGATAAAGATAATACTGTTTTCCGTCTTTCTCCACTAAAGTTCCGTGTCCCGGGCATCGCCAATCGGCATTATCAACCAATATCGGATTCTTTTCATATTTCTCCCATTTGCCCAACAGTGTTTTAGATCGGGCCACTCCCGTTTTATAATTACATCGCTTATCACAACAACTTGCCGCTGAATAAAGCGCATAAAAATACCCATTCTTTTTAGTGACACAGATTCCCTCGACCAAACCCTCTTCCCAAGGAGTATCATTATAAAAGAGAGAATGCATTTCCCCGGTCAGACGAGTACGGTCTTCCGTCATCTGCTGTGCCCACATATGAGTAGGCAGCCCCATACTGTTTCCGTCTTCTTTCCACAAAAGATAGAGTTTTCCATTCTCATCCCTCATCTCGAATGCATCGATAGAACCGGGTTCCTGAGCTACTAAAGGTCCTAAATCCGTAAACTCTCCCATCGGACTATCTGCAACTGCTACCGCACATGCGAGCCTGTTCGATGACTTTACTCTTGCCGTATAGTATAAGTACACTTTCTTCTGTTTTTCATCATAAGACAACTCCGGCGCCCAAAAATTGTTCAATGCCCATTCAGGAGCTCCCCCGGGAAAAACATAGTTCACCAATTCCCAATTCTGCATGTCTTTCGATTTAAAAATAGGGAATAGAGGACTCCACTCATTAGAGGTAGCCGCAGCCCAGTACACACCGTCTATTTTTATAATAGAAGGATCGGGTCGGTCTCCGGGCAAAACCGGATTAATAATACGAATATCCTCCTTTGCCCAAAGGCCGACTAAACAAAAACTCAAAAAAAGGATAGCTGATAATAATCTCTTTTTCATAAACAATCTTATTTATAAATTTCAATCTTGAGCAACGGGAAACGAAGAAATACGTAGACGTGCCGCTCCCATCGGGATAAGGGTGATATCCTCCAAAGTATCGCTTTTACTACAATTCTCTTCCGGAAGCATGCCGCACAAGCCGTATTTATCTATTTTCCAGGAAGGAACTTTCCGCCCTTTGGCCTTTATAAGAAACGGGACATTCTGTATTGTAAATGGAAAATCATCCGAAGGCCATTCCCTTTTTTCCACAATCAGATTTTCTTCCGGAGCTGCGTCATCCAACTTCAAAGCATAATTCCAAGGACTATCCGGATATATTTCATAAGTAGGCCATGCGTTCACATCAGCGCCCTTCTGCCATTTGGAATCCCAAATAGCATTCTCTTCACTGTTTACCTTTTGATAGTTCTCCTTTATCAATAAAGAGTAAGTCAAAGGCCCGTAATTAATACTGGCACTGTTTTTATTGGTTTGCCATCTCTTTACATTCAAAGACATGGGCATTTGCAAAGTCACGATGTCTCCATTCTTCCATTCGCGGTGGATTTGCACATACTGGCCTGCAATTAGCTCCGACGTGACCTCATTGCCATTGATTGCTATACGGGCATTCGGACACCAAGAAGGGATACGCAGATAAAAAGGAAATTCCGCTTTCCCGTTCATATCGAATTTAAATCTGATTTCTTCTTCAAACGGATAATTCGTCTCTTCAGTCAATGTAACAAGTACACTGTTTGTCCCGACTTTCGCCGTTGCAGTACATGCTCCGTAAATAATAGCCGCCAATCCATTATCGGCCGAAGCTAAAACAAGATTCTCAATATAATAAGGCCAGCCTTGTGCATGATTATGCTGACAGCAACGGCTGCTAAAAGGATTCATTGCCAAGAAAGGACCTCCGTTGTCAATACCCGGCTTATGATCTTTTGAATCACTTACCACATGATTCGGGCATGTTATGTAGCGTAACGAACGGAAATCCGGCATAACGGCCGCCGGATAAGAATTGAAAGCCACTTCTTCACAGTGTTCGGCCCAGAACGGATCTCCCGTCATACGCAATAATAATTCATCGGAAGCCATCTGCTCTACAAAGCCACAAGTCTCCGTACCCTGCCTCGGATCGATGTAAGCAAGCCGTGCATTCTCATCCGCTCCGAACATTCCACCGGGCACCTGCCCATAAATACGACGAACGAGATTATGCACATTATACGATGCCTGCAAATCTGCAGAGTCTCCCGAAAGCATATAATAAGTAGCCGGTTCGCGAAAACATTGTGCAATATTCACATTATGCCAATTCGGCAAATGCGCCTCATTTGTCCAGTCGGCGGTGTTACGATGTATCTTTTCTGCCAAATCAAGCAAATACTTATCACCCGTAATATTATAAAGCCAATAGACACTATACAGATTGTCTCCTCCCCGGCTGTTTTCCCAATAATCTTTTAAGAAGTCCTTGTCCGGAACCGTCAATTGCCACTTAAAATAGGCAGTCATCAAATCCAGCACTCTTGAATCCTGAGAATATTCATAGTAGGACTGCATGCACCACAGCATAACCATATTCGCCCACAATTCCTTTCTGCCATTCCGTTCGTTTACCGGCCCAAAGTATCCATCTTCACGCTGGCTGGCAATAGCGGCTTCAATCCAGACTCTCGTTTCGGCAATCATGGCGGAATCTTTTAATATATAGGCCAGATTTCCATATCCTTTCAACCAATACGGAACTTCCTCCCATCCATGATTGCCCCCCGACATCAGCCAGGCATTATTTTCCTTTTCCAACCAGGCACTGATCTCCCCTAATCTTCCGGTCAACCCTTCCTTTTGTAATAATAAATATTTTTTCAGCCATCCTTTGGGCTGAATATCACCCACTGGAAGCTTAATGAAATTCAAAGGTTTCAACGGTGCCCTGTTACCCGTATAATTAACACTTACTTCTGTTGTCACCGGACGTTCCATTACCTTTACAGAGAAGTCTGTATTCTCCTTCTCACAAGATATCATAACGGAACATAATAAGGTTCCCAAAACCATCATTCGGCTCATTTTTCTTAATCTTCGCGCCATATAAAACTATATTGTATTTTAAACTATTTCACGAATACAAAAATAGGGCACCTCCATGTTTTTTCAGAAAATTATTCTGTCATAAAAGGCTACAAAACAATCAAAGCAGCTATTTATAAGGGATATAAAGGAAACAATCAGCGCAATTTCAACACTTTCAAGCCATTCACCACACTCTGGCCTTCATAAGAATGGAATCGGATGTCCAACCCTTCTCCTCCGGATACTGTAATCAAGATCGTTTTAGTAAAAGCAGTTTGTACTCCATACTCTTCTGCCATATTCAATCTCTGGGCAACCATTTCGCCATTCACCTCCACATCAAAAATCCGTTCGCCATTCTCTGATACCCCGGTATGTTTCCCATCTTTCCTTTCACGATCATTAAACGGCTCGGCAAAGCAAAATGTCACTTCATAATGTCCATCCGGAACATCTAACCGATAGGCCGTTGCTCCCATATGAAAAGTCTGATAAAGCGGTTCCAGACCAGTTCCTTTTATATCGGTTCCGATGCCATTCCGTACACCGTCATGAGAACTTCCCGGCCAGGAATTAAAAGGTTTTCCATCTACATAGCCCCAACTTCTGGGACGATAAGGTTGGTCGGGTAACCAGGTTTTCCGGATCAGAGGATCTGTAAAGTAACAATGATCCTGCCCCATATTAATATAGAGCCCTTCGGACAACCGCTTATTATCTGCCAATTTGGAAGGAAGTAAGACCATGCTGATATTCAAAATATCCTCTAACTCCCCGCATCTGGCTTTCAACCGGTTGTCTCCATCAACAAAAAAGACATCGAACTCCGCTTCTCCATTCACCACTGGATGGCTCCCCAATGATTTCCCATTATGGAAAAGCTCGACTTCTTTTTGATTCGAGAAAACAGTCACAGGCAGACGAGACACCTCTCCGTCACAAACCATAACCCGTTCCGTCCAATCGGCTCCGAAAATATGTATCATCGGCTCTTTGCTCCAGCGGGCTTGATAATAATAGTATATTTCTTTCTTCTTCCGGTCGCTGGTAAGCATTCCTTTTTGATTCAGGTTCGGCTTACTATCACCTCTCCCATCCACCTGAAAATCAATCAGATTCCATATTGAATAGCCTACATAATCCGGTCTGGATTCCATCTGATTGATATACTCACGATTAAAAGCCAACTGGAACTCCGGAGAAAAGTCGAAAGTCCGTGGAGAATATGTATGTACCCGTTCATCGCTACCGGCACCGAACTCCGAAAGAAAACGCGGTTTGTTTTCAGAATAGTTCCTGAACTTATCGAACATAGGAGCAATAGTGGAGAAATTGCCATGATACCAGGATTCATATACATTTACCGCATTTATATCAGAAATGTTAAACATCTCTTTTGAATTCTGTTTGTAGGGTTTCTCCCACGTAAATGCATGGAAAGCGACACACGATAGCCTATAAGGGTCAAGCTCTTTTTTTATTCGTTCCAATTCTTTCGCCAAGCGAATAGCCTCATCGTGATAGTCCCATAACTCATTCATAGCTCCCCACATAACGACAGACGGGTGATTATAATTCTGATAAATCATCTCTTTCAGCATTTCTGCAGAATTCAAGGCAAAGGTTTCATTCTTCTTTACTTCATTGACAATGCATATTTCCGACCAAGCGACTAATCCCAACTCATCACACGCCCTGTATATTTCCGGGTCTTGGGGATAATGACTGATACGTATAAAATTAGCTCCCATCTCTTTCAACAATTTCATATCCTGATAATTTATTTCAGAAGGAATAGCTGCACCCAGCCCCCAATAGTCCTGATGCCGGGCCGCCCCCCTAAGCTTCAGGTATTCACCATTCAAATAGAAGCCGGTTTTATCTACCGAGAACCAACGGAATCCCAAGGGAGAATCCACTTCTTGAAGTAGGGTACCCTCTTTATCATCCACAATCGTGGCTTTCAGCGTATACAGATAAGGTGAATCCGGCGACCACAAATGCGGGTTATTTACAGAAGCCATTTCTAAATCCACCGGCAGACTTTGCCCAACATCGACTTTCACTTTCATTTTCTTCCGGGATACAACTTTTCCCTCTTTATCCAGCAATGCAAAAACCAATGACAGCTTACTATTCTTATCCGCATCGTTCTTTATTCTACAGGAAAGTTTCACTTGTGCGCTTTCCTCTGAAACAACAGGTGTCTGCACCAATACAGGAGTCGACGCATAAGGCTCGAAATCAAAGTGAACCGGATGATATGTTTGAAGAAAAACCCGGCGATAAATTCCTCCCAACATAGAGAAGTCTCCCGAAACCGGTGGTAACACCTCACCCAAAGAGCTACTGTTGTCAGCTCTTACTGCAAGAATATTTTTTTCACCAAATTTACAATGCCCAGTTATGTCCACAGTAAATGCAGTGTATGCCCCCATATGAGTCTTCAGATGTTCTCCGTTCAAATAAACATCCGCCTTACTTCCCACACCTTCAAACAATAATACAATTTTCCGGCCTTTCATTTCCAAAGGAATATTCAGATGCTTCCGATACCATGAAGCTGCCCGTCGATATCCCCGCTGCTCATCAATGATATCTTTATCATTCCACGTATGTGGTATACTTACCGTCCGCCATTTTGAATCATCCAAGCCGGATGAAGCAAAATTCTCGCTATCCGAGGGGGTAAATTTCCAGTTGTCCGTTATAGATACTTTTGTCGCGTATGATATCCCGCAGCACAGGAGTATCATCCCTAATAAACTAATTACTTTTTTCATCGATAATTATCTTAAAATTATTCTTCTTTCCAATATACAGAATAGCGTTCCTCTAAAATCTTATAAAAAGGAATGAACTCCGTGCCTTCTCCCGATATAAACCGTAACTCACTCTTATCCATAATTTCCAAACATGCATCCGCAGAAACACCTTTTGGGAAGAAAGGAATATTTCCTTTGTAATCGTACTGGTCCGTACGTGTAAAATCATTCTCTCCCCGGGCAAAAACCTGATCCGGCATGCCCTCATTTCCCAATCTTCCGGCTAACAAAACAGGCCCGTAGAAGAAAGCAAACTTATCGGAACAATTCGGCACATATTCTTTTCTAAGATACATAGGAAGCGTCAATTCTACAAGATCTCCAATCTTCCAAAGTTTCTCCAATTTCAAATATCCGTCCCGGTTCTTGTATTTTATCATTTTACCATTTACCTTCACTCCAACTTCTTTTGCCCATCGAGGAATGCGGATCTTCAAAGTAGCAATCCTCCCTTTGTTCTGCAAAATCCTGAACCGGACATCAGACTCATAGGGAAAATCTGTTATTGTCTCCATCTGAAAACCTTCCTTCTCCCAACACAGAGCGGAAGCAACAAATAAATTCACGTAGACCTCCTTCTCATGATGAAAATAGATAAATTCACCATATTTGGCATGGTTCTCCATGCCGGTGCCCACACAACACCAATGTGAATCATACGGCCGGGAAAAAGTCTTAAAATATCCCGGCTCCAATGAGAGGAAATAGGTGAAAGCTCCCGGTTGGGAAGTGTGTATAGATGGCAATATATGGTTATACAATGCACGCTCCATATAATTCAGGTAAAGCGTATCTCCGGTAAGTTCAAACAAACCTTTTGCTATTTTCAGCATATTATATGTATTACACGTTTCACCGGAACGGCGTGTTACCTGGGCCATGATATTACCCGGAGCACGAAATTGCTCCCATTCGCTATTTCCCCCTGTGACAAAAGATTGATAGTTCGTTACATATTTAAAAAAGTTCTCAGCAGCTACTTTAAATAAGCTGTCTCCTGTGTATTCAAATTCTTTTATAAGTCCATAAAACTGAGGAATCTGGGCATTGGCATGTGTATGCGAAATCGTTTCTGCTATTTTCTTTATATCCCCGTCTATACAAGGCACCATCGTTTCCTGTTCGTTGAAACGAAAAGCACAATCCAAGTATTTTCTCTCCCCACTGAAAGCATAGGCATCTGTCAGCATTTCATTCATAGCCCCGTGCTCCGAATAAAGCATCCGGGCAAAAGCATGGTCAGTCAGTTTTTCTGTCACCCAACATGCCCAATCGCAAAAAGACAGAAACACCTTCTTCGCTTTAGGATTGCCCGTATACAGATATGCATCCCTTATACCTGCATAAATCTTATGATTTGTATACCAGGACAACCCTCCGCTCAGCCAATAAAAAGTCTTAAAATAAACATTTTCCACAGTAGCTCCCCGATTATCCGGTGCAGAGGTCAGATTCACCTGGCCTTGTCTGAGCTCATCATATGTCCGCAAGAAATTAGGTTCCCTCACATGCTTATGACGATCGCGGTCAAAAGCAACCAAGGCGCCATGCCGCAAATTCTCATTTTCATACGACGGATTTCTTTGAATAAAATTCAGCTCATCTATTATATAATTTATTTTGTGCAAAAGTGTTGTATCCCCCGTCACTTTGTACATCATGGAAATGGCCGACAAATAGTGTCCGAAAGTACTGCTACCCAAGAATTCCCAACCATCATAATGTTTTGTGTTATCGACCGGAATGCCCTTACTATCAACTTCTATCCCCGCATTCCTTCGGAATGGAGACAGATATCTATCCGGTTCCAGCGTCCGGATATAATCAAAATCGTGATTTTGTCTTAACTTAAACTCTCTGTCTTTCAATCTAACCTCATCCAATCCGAATGAGCGAAATTTTTTGGTTACAACCAGACGAACCGATTGAGATTGTATCTGTGATGTAAAAAACAGTAGAAAACTTACCAAGATACCTACACATTGCCTATTCTTCATAATTTAGATTTGCTTTATCATTCAGATACAAAGTAAAAGAAAAGTAACAAGAAATTCTTTCCGCTTCTCTATAAATTGCCCGTACCGACCTATCGGAGAATTCTTAAAATAAATTCCTACTTTTTATACCCACTTTATAAACTCGTTTTTATTCTCAATACAGTTAGCGAATAGGGCTTGAAATTATATGTAAATTCTCTGGCAAATTTATCATACGAGATCTCCTGAGGCGATATTAACAGAGGAATTTCAAAAGAATTTTCATCCTTTCCGGATGCTGCAGATAAAGTAATAATCCGGCCTTTTGCTCTGATAGAAGTAGCAAGCAACTCAAAAATCAAATCCAGTTTTTCACTTTCTCCATTCACTACCTTTATCACCGTTTCACCTTTTTGATAATCATATCCGGCAATGACCTCCACTTTTCCCTGTACAGGCTCACCCACGGATAAAACTTTCAAATTTGTATCCGGCCTGTTCTGGCTAAACAACTGCTGCACATAATAGGACGAACGTCCAATGACCTGTTCGTTATTTACCCAAATCATATTCGTACACCAGTCCCTACGATTTGAATTCTCAATCAAAGGTGCATAAGAGGACATAGTCACCAAATCGGAGTTTCTTTCCATTCCCGTCATAAAAGCCGCTTCGCTCAACGCAGCTTCCATATTTCCACTTCCTACCTCTTGGTTGCATGCATATTCACCTACATACACTTTATATTTTCCCCGTTCCTTATTATCAAACAGGTGGGTGTTTTTCCAAAAGAAATCCGATTTTACATACCAATGAGGATCTATCATATCCACTTCGCCCAACCGGGTTTCATCATCACCGAAACCAATCGACGAAATAAATTCAATTTGAGGATATTTAGGCTTCAGCACATTATAAAATTTCGTATAGATCTCCGTATAGCGTACTCCCCAATTCTCATTTCCCAATTCGACATATTTTAGAGGGAAAGGCTTTGAATGACCGGCTTTCATTCTTTTAGCCCCCCATTCTGTCGTGCCATCCCCTATCGCATAATCGATCGCATCGCATATATCCTGAATATAAACGGGTAATTGAGATTCATCCACATAATCTCCATTCCTGAACCGGCATGACAATCCTACATTCGCAACGAACATGGCCTCGGCTTCAATATCTTCACAAAATTGCAAAAACTCATGATAACCAAATCCCATGGTAGTTCTATAATTCCACAAGTCCCATTCGCCTCGGCGAGTCATCGGATCACCCAAAGTCTCTTTCCATTTCACACGGTTCTCAATAGTAGCTCCTTCCACAATACATCCCCCGGGCCAACGGATGAAAGCCGGTTTCAAATCAGCCAACTTCTGGGCAACATCCCGGCGAAGACCGTTTTCTCTGTTTCTAAAAGTCTTCTTGGGAAATAGAGAAACATAATCCACCCACACTGTTCCCGGAGCATCAAAACACAATTGGAGACTTGCTTTTGAATCCGTACCGGATGTCTTCAGGACAGAAGTGAATTCTTGCCACCCTTCTTTCTCTATCTGAAATTTTTTCTCTGCTAAAATCTTATCATCAGACGATACTATCCGGGCTGTCACTCCTCCTTTATACTTTTCACTCTTTCGAACATAAAAACGTAAATCATATTTTTCACCTTTTTCTACGGGAACGCCCCAATATCCTTCATTGACTAAATCGACCGTACCCTCCTTTCCTGTTTTCTCTATATCAATTCTCATGGAATGCGGTGTTGCCGGATGAAGCCGGTTTTCATCTACCACAGCATAAGAAGCCTCTCCTGCATTTTTATTCAGCTTCCAAGCTGTGTACTTCAGTTTTTCAATATCCCAGGGGTGTCTCCAATTAGATAGTTTATTAGTTATATAATTGGGAGATTGAGGTGCATAAACAAACCCTGCCTTATATTCACAACCGGAAATAAAAACATGTTCTTCAAATCCTCGATTCCGGATAAGTTCTGCATACAAAGCACCATCGCCGGAATGGTTGATCTCTTCAAAAAAGATTCCATACATGCTCTTAGGAATTTCCGGCCCAGGCCGAGAATAATCAATTTTTAATGTGGGTTGTGCAACAAGCACAGTCATACACAAAAATGCTAAAACAAAAAAGCTTAATTTCTTCCGAATAACCATAAATGAAGGAACAATAAACATGAACCGAAAGAATAATTCTTTTCTCATAATAATATATTTAAGTAATAATATTGCAAAAAAAAAGAAGAGTCAGTACAAACATGAATAATATTCTACTAAAAATGAAAAGAATCCAAGCTTTCCGGAGAAATAATACTCATATAGTTTCAACCGATTGGAACCATTCCATTCCTATAAGAGAAACCAACAGTTTCATTAGAGAGTAACTATTCGTTCCAGCAAATTGAAACGAATAGTTACTTTACATGAAAACAACTCATGACTACAATTCACCGTCTACTTAAACTGACCAATTTACAATAGAAAGAATGGATGTCAACAAATCAAAAGCTATTCTTAGTAAAGAAAGATTTTCCGATTCTCCATTTTTGCAGATGAAGTACACTCTACAATATATATTCCGCTCAATAATGACAACTTTATCGATTCATTGTCACTTTCAACTACCTTATTCATTAATAGCTCCCCATTCACGCCAAAGATTTGAATCCTTGCACCACTACGATTAATGACATGTAGACAATTATCAACAACAAATATATTTGTATTTGCATTACCTGGCAGAATGTTTTGATGAATGGAGGTAATCTCTCCATCCAACTTTTTTTTAGCTTCAACTAAATTATCTGTTGTTGTCAGCTTCACTCCATATAAAGAGACTCTGCCTTTACTAAATCTTACATTAATTTTCTGCTTGCCATCCGTCATAATACGAGGTATTGCATAGTAACGTTGTGCAAAGTCCAAACGTGCCAAACGACTAATACTACTTTGATAAGCCAAATTCTGACCATCGATAGAGATCCAAAAATCGCCATAACCGTTAGGTTCGTCACCAAAATACGTTAACTGTAGATAATACTGTTTATCGGCAGGCAATTCCTCCGGTAAAAGTTCTAATGTATATTGAACATATCCTACCATAGATGCATCTCTAAAGCGATTGTAAGTCGGTCCCCAAAAATTAAATGAAGCAGCACCGGTATTAGAGCCAGAGGAAAGAACGTTATGAGCTTTCTCACTTTCCTGTACCCCGGTCAAAACTCTGTCGGGAATCAGCTCACGTTCTTTTTGCAAATCTATGCCATCTCCAATTTTCCAATATACATTATAACGGCAATGATGGGTATCGTAAAATGGTTGCATTTCATAGTTCTTGCCTAATCCGGTGGTTGTAAAATTCAATGTACCCTCTTTTTTTATAATCCAAGATTCCAACGCTTTACGGCTTCCCATTAATGAAGGGAAATATGCATCCGGAGCCGGATCTTTAATTTCTTCCTGAGGCCAGGAAAAACCAATATCCGATTGTCCGACTTCTCCCATATTCGCTGCCAATAATACCGGTCCATAAAAAATGGCAGAAACATTTATATCATCGGGCAAATCTACCAAACGAAGTTTACAGGGAATTGTTATTAATATTTCATCTCCAGCAGCCCAAGACGAAGAAAGTTTTATGATTTCTCCCGGCTTTGCAGATATCTTCTGCTTCGCACCGTTAATAGTAATTGCAATACCACCTTCTTCCACCCAAGACGGATAACGGATACAGATATCTTTATTAAATGAACCGCTTTCATTAATAATCAGTTTCACATTATTCGTAACCGGAAAATCCGTTTCCATTGTTAACTTTAAACCGGTTTCTTCCCAATTCAAAGTCGAAGGCGTAAATAAATTTACCAAGATCCCTATATCACCCTTAAAATAAATAGCATCTACATATTTCGCATGGCTTTCCATACCAGTACCCACACAACACCAAAGATTGCTATACAGGTCACTATACATCTTAAATGTTCCCGGTTTCAAATTGACATGATAGCAAACACCTGCATCACTCCGTGGAGAAAGGATAGCCAAAATATGATTCCACATCGTATTCTCATAGTAATCTAAATACTCCGTATCACCTTCCTGACAAAATAAATCTTTAGCCAACTTCAACATATTATAGCTACTGCAAGTCTCCGGACCTCGCTGTCCTAAGCGGTACGTAAGCAAATCCGGCGTTCCGAAACGTTCATTATTACCATTACCGCCATTACACAACGTATGATGATCATGTACAATATGAAAAAAGTTATGAGCCGTTTTCCCGCTTCGTTCATCTCCGCTATACAAATAGTGAATGGCTGCACCTACCGCCATCGGCACATGAAAATTAGAATGCCTGCCAGATAAATCATCTCTATTTCCACTCATAGCTGCTGCAAAATTATCGCGTGTAAACCTTCTGGCAGCATCCAGAAACTTAATTTTACCACTTAACGCATATGCATCAGACAATACTTCGACCATTCCACCGTGCTCGGACTCCAACATCTTTTGAAGATTATCATCTGTAAAATTTTGCATCCACATAACTAACCACTCACAAAATTTCACAAAAGCCACTCTGGCATTTTCATTGCCTGCATAAATATAAGCGTCCCGGAATGCGGCAAACGCCTTATGATGTGCATAAAAAGGAAAACCGATATTATTATTCCCCCAAGGATGCCCGTTTTCATCCCATCCATAAGGGGTAATTACCTTCTCTTTGGCCATCTTATAGAATCCCCATGTAGGAGCATCATTATTTGAATACAAACCGTCTCCCATTACATCTTGTGCTTGGATCATCACATCGACCATATGATTTACCCGTTGTAACAAATCTTCATCTCCGGTAGCAGCATACCCCATTGAAATGGCCGACAGGTAATGAGCAAAGGTAGCATCATTAGCTCCACCATAAAGTTTATAGTCATCAATACCTAAATTATACTTAAATGTCTGAGCCAACAGACGATTGACATCAAATGATTTCAAATATGTAATATTCTTATCCATTGCCTGCTTTAAACGTCCTTCACCCAACCTTACTTGCCTGTAAGGAAAGCCTTCCCAGACTTGCTTAATAGCAGTTTTTCCTACAGGTTCTCCAAAACCATACTTCAAAGAAGATAAAAACAAATCGGCGTAACGCATCAATTTACCTCCTTTTAATTCCGCCAACTCACCTAAAGCAAAAATATCCGGTTTACTGTCTTTATCAAAGTCCGCAACATAATATTTCCCATTTCCGACAGGAGCCAAACAAAAAATATCCGGACTCTGACCGGCAGGTGTCGCTTTTACATGCTGCGTAAAATTTCCTCTTCCATCTCCTAATAACATGTATGCCTTTTTCGTAAAAGCACCTTCTTCTTCATCCGTTTTCAGTGTTTTATAATTGGTTCCGGAATATAAAATATCCAAATGCCCATCGCCATCAAAATCTGCCACAGCCACAGCTGCTGCATCAACTCCCATAAAAGAGTTTTCTGCCGCCTGTGTAAATTGTCCCTTTCCATTACCATAGAAAAACACAACAGAGTGCTCTTTCTTTGAAGAAGCATAATCAAATGCCACAATATCGATATTGCCATCCTCATTAAAATCACCCAACCCCAATCGAGGATAAATCTTAAAATTATAAGTAGAAGAAATAGCATCAGTAATAAATGTGTTGTTACTCTGATAAAGACTTACTTGCAGTCCTCCACTTTGAGAAATTGAAACAATATCCAAATGCCCATCATTATTTACATCACTGACAAGGGACTTTCCTCTATAAGTACCAACCAATCCTGTAACATCTGCTGTCAAAGAATATAAGTTTGCTCCATCATTCAGATAAACGTAAGCCTTTCTCACCCCTCCAAGTTGCACCAGATCAACATGTCCATTTCCATCTACATCAATAAAAAACAGGTCTCCATCAATCAACCCGTAATCTAAATCTTGTTTTTTCCGGCAACTGACAGCATCTCCTACATATTTCAATTCTGCTATATAACCTTTTGCATTATTGGTTGCAGCCGGACTGGCAGTTCCACCTTGCAAAGCCAATATAAATTGTTTAGGAGCTACCTTGGTATAGGCAATACTCCCATTATTCATAGCACTAATACCCAAATCGATTCTTTTAAAAGTCCCGTCGCCATTGTTTTGCAATAAGTTGACATAAGAAGTCTCAAAATCATCATAGTTGGGTCCCATTACAATCATATCAGGATAACCGTCTTCATTAAAATCACCAATACACGCAGTTCCATTGGTCGGATTTGAATATAATCCTTCAAAAGAAACTCCCGAATTAGGAAATTGATAAAAAATAGCATCGTATTTATCCTGAGCAAAAGATATGTTACAAAACAGCAATGTAAAAATGTATATAATTTTTCTCATATTATTCAATTAAAAGCATAACTAACTTATTACAAACTATAAATATAACCTAAAAGCTTACTTACATCATCCGGATTATCGAAATCGATCGAATGTTGTCCCGAAAATTCTTTTATCTGATATTTATATTGCTTAAATATCTTCACTAATCCTTTGAGTGAATTAAAACTGCGATACCTATCTCCTACTATCACATAATAAATACAATCGGTATTAGCCTTAAATTTTTCATCGGAAATTAAGCGTCCATGCAACCCTACACTTCCTGTCCCTACGCTTCCCCCTTGTGATAAAGTGACATTGGAGATAGCAGAAGCCCCCGAATACCCACCATAAGCACTGCGTTTACCTTGAGAAATAAACTTAGATTTCCATTGAACAAAAAAATTTGTATCTCCTGCTTTCAACATCTCATAAAACATATCTTTTTGAGCAGGCACAAATGAACGATGGCCAATAATAATCATATCTACATTTTGCGGTTCACCTATCGCCATTATAGTATTATCATTAGACAGGAATAAAAATTCTTGTTCTATTGTATTATAATTCAGGATAGCCTCCTGCTGAGTGTTATTTCGATACTTGATCGTTCCTCGTTGGAACTGGCTAAACAAAAGACCATCACCCGGGTTTTGTGCATCCATCTGCATAACACAAACGACCACAAATATAAGTATGCCGCTAATTCTTTTCATTTTATTCTCAAATTAGGTCTGTCCAACAAACTTTAAAGTACAACGAATGGATTAAAAAAAGGCAGGTACCTTTTTTGCAATCGAGATACCCACCTTTTTTGTCACAAACTATTTAATAGCTATTTTCTCAGTTACAGTATTATTCTCCACAACTACTTTTACAAAATAAATTCCTGTACTCAACCCCAATGGAATAATTGTACTATCGTCAACAACCTTCAAGGTTTTATAAACTATACCTGATAAATCAAATACAGTTATCATAGTGCCAGAAGCACCATTAACATAAAGGTTTTTGTTTTGTACACTGATAGAAACAGAAGATAAACTTTCTTTTTTAATTGAGCTTCCTCCACCTTTCGAAACATTTGCATAGAATCTAACATCCCCTAATTTTGCATAATAAGTTGTTCCGGCCTGAATTAAATCAGGTTTTCCATCACCATTAAAATCACCAACCAAGAATTGCCCAAATTGAGCTCTTCTGCACATCGGTGCAATCCCTTCACTCGTATTATCTTCAGACATAGTACACTCTATTTCATTAAAGCCTCCATCGCCATTACCACTAAAATAATAAGTACGGCAACCCCATGCCTTATCAGAATTTTGATTCTCAACTCCTAAAATAAAATCTTGATTACCGTCACCATCAAAGTCAGCAATTGCAAAATCGCCACGCTGTCCACCTAACCATTCAATAGCTTCACCATTTTTATTCTTTGCAGGAATTTCCGTAAAAGCGCCATCGCTGTATTTATAGATTTTCACAATATATTTCCAATCACCACCTGTATTATCAACTGTTCCCGCCATTACAATTTCCGGCTTGCCATCATTGTCCACATCCATTAAATCTGCTTGAGTTCCATCCTCTTCTTTCCTTATATTAATGCCATCCTCACGATCGGCTACAGCAAACGGAGTCACCAAAATTTCAGTAAATGTTCCATTACCATTATTTATATAAGCAAAGAGTCCTACTCCTTGAATAGGTAACAAAATATCAATTTTCCCATCCCCATCAATATCACCTTTCACTGCAAATGTATTAGTTGCCGGTCTGATCCCATGTTTATCTACATCCATCTCGAAAAACTCATTGGTGTCATCCAGATTTTCATTTATAATTGCAAAGGCATCCCAAGAAGCATTGGCAATCCAACTATGCTGGAAAACATCCAATCGCCCATCATTGTTGACATCCAATATACGGATGCTTCCTCTTCCTGTTCCACGATCCAGATAAGCCAGATCTTTCAATGTAGCCGTAGTTTCATCCGCTGTCAGCTGATAAATATAAGCTTTAAAAGGATTAGTCCAGTTACCATCGGTACCTCCTTGAACAGCAACCATCCACGAACCATCAGGAAATTTCTCGCAATCAACAGAGCCGTTTCCTCCCAAACCAAAATCATCGTCCTGATAGGCCAACAAAGGTATGTCTTCCCGCTGTCCTAAATAAACGCGGAAGAAACTTTTCATCACCCTTTCCGTATCAGTACCCACATTATGCAAACCCGTTACAATGAAATCGTCTATCCCATCATTGTTAAAATCTCCAACACATCCTCTTACTCCAGATTCACCTACAAAAGTTAAATCAAAACTAAAAGCCGGCTGCAATTCCAAAATATCACTGATAGCACCACTAACAGGTTGCTGAGCCAACAATGATGAAGCCGATAAGGCTAAAGTTAAAAGTAATGCACTTTTTTTCATAATCATAATATTAAATTATTAATAAGTAAAACAACAATATCATTTGTATTTTTTAATTACATCTTCTGGTATTCCTTCTACTTTCAATATCGAAGAATAATTATAAACACCACCAAAAGCATTGGTAGAAATACCTAAACGCAGATAAGCATAATTACGATAGTTATTGACATAAGAATCATTCGAATAATATTTAGAAAGTGGATAACCTAACTCCAATGCATCTGTCGCTTCTCCTGTTTTTAAATCCTTATATGCTATTATTACTTTTTTAGACATATTTACAAACGATTCTGTATTCCAGTTGATATGCATAGTAGGGCTTACAAAAAGTGAAACATTACGCATGCTAAGATCAAGGGTTGAAGCTTCATCATCAACTAACTTTCTAATTGAAAAATTGGTTATTATAGAATCATTACGAAAAAAGGCTTTGGCATTTTCAAATCTATAATAAGGAGATACCTGGAACTCCATAGTCCTGTTCTTATCCAACATGACATAAATAGTATCCAATAATCCTGTTTCTTTACTTACAGGAGCAAAATCTTTCCACGTATAAGCCGAATATATGTCAGCATCCTCGATATCACCATTATTAGTATTTACCACCATTTTATAACGTCCCGGGAATAATAAAGACGAGAAGTTCCCTTCTTGATCCATATATACACTAATCCATGTGCTACCCGCGGAAATAAATCCATCTTCTCTATATTGAAATAGTTTAAACACTATTCCGCGTTTTGTATTCAACACTTGGTCTCCATCAACTAAACGACCGGTAAACATCACATTAGGCTCATCATAATTATCAAACTCACAAGATGCACACAACAAAATGACTGTTAGAACTAAAAGTGATATAGATATTTTCGTTTTCATATTTTTCTTTTTTTAGATGAAAGTTAATGTCCAGGATTTTTTACTAATTTTGAGTTTTTAGTTAAAACATCAGCATTAAAAGCTGAATAATAGTTCACACGATTAAATTTCCGTGGAGTTGGAAATTTGGCAGGCAAACGTCTTATAAAAATCCATTTATTATGAGTTTCATGTCCGGGTCGATATACCTTATAGGGCCACAAACCATAAAGCATGGCTGTTTTTGACTGATTATTTCCATTCCAAATATCTTCCGCAATTCTCCAACGACGCAAATCGTAGAACCGATGTCCCTCAAAAGCCAACTCAACTTGCCGTTCGGCACGTATATCATCAATCGTCAGAGATTCCAATAATTTCGTAAAACCTGCTCGTTCGCGAAGTTGATTAATACAATCCAATGCAAAACTTTCGTTTTCGGCACCTCCTAATTCGTATGCTGCTTCAGCGGCATTTAACAAAACTTCGCCATATCTATATCGTATAAATGAAACTGCGCTTCCACCATCCGATTCAGTTTTCTCATCCATATATTTACGAACATAAAAACCGGTTCTTGTTATATAATCGGCCTCGGAAGGTCCATCATAACCAGTCTTTGCTTCGGTTATCAAAACACCGTCAATTGTCAAATCATTCGGATTATCCAATTTATTACCCTGCTCATAAAAAACCAGTTTTTTGCTTTTTTCATTATAATAAGCTATTCCCGCACGAATATCCAAAGCTTTATTCATAAAAGTAGATCCAGGAAGCATAACCGTCGCAAACAGACGATTATCCTTGTTCCGAAAAATATCTTCTATATTATCATAATATAAATAAGATTCCGGATTGTTATCAAATTTATTAGTGGTTGTGGAAGTTTCATCCGCATGATCAGGATCAACATATGCTTGTAGTTTTCCATCCGTACCATCCAAGTTTTTAAAAGCATCTACTAAATTTAAAGAAGGATTTACTGCTGTACCCGATGTTCCGCCTCCTGTAAAACTGCGAGGCAGATTTGAAGCAGTCCATGAATGAAGAATTGTAGGTGCTAAATATTCTTTTATAAAAATCGATTCATTATTACCTGCATTTGGCAATGTTGTGAATAATTTATAAAAATTCGTCTTTTTATCAGCATCCTTATCATACAGGCCATAAATTCCCATATCCATTAGATCTTTTGCCGCCTGTAATGAGGCCTGATAATATTTCACAGACATACTTACAGGAATTCCAACTTCTTGTCCCGGTAATGAAACAGGTTCTTCCATTAAAGAATTATATTTAGCTAAAGACCCTGCATATAACATCGCGCGACATTTTAACGCTAAAGCAGCACCTTTAGAAGCTCTATTATATTGAATTATAGCAGGTAAATTCAAGTCATCCAAAATTTCATCTAATTCTGAAGCTATAAAATCATAAATCTCATATTCTTTGCTACGAGGCACCTCATAAGTAGTAATGTCTTTACTCGGATCATAAACCATAACATCAGTAATTAATGGAACCCCTCCCATACGTTTGACCATCTCAAAATAAACATAAGCTCGTATAAAGCGCGCTTCGGCTATATAATAACTCTTTTCATCCTCTGACAAAACTGTAACATTCTTCAGCTTAGACAAATGAGTATTTATATCACGCATAAGCGTATAGTCATAATATTCCAAATAACCATTTGCATATCCTTTCAAATCATTCTGCCCGACACCTGACATGGCCTCATCAAGTTCTGTAAAGTAACCGGTTCCCTGATACATTGCACCCGTATCCGGCAAACGATTATATAAATTAGTAATGATAGCAGTTATATTTTCTTTCCCGGAATATGCCTTTTCGTCATCTATAAAAGTTTTAGGTTCTCTATCCAACCAATCATCACAAGCAGAAAAACCTATCGCGACGAAAACTAACAAAGTATATAAAATCATTCTTTTCATATTTTATCGTTTTTAAAAAGTTATAGTAGCACCAAATGTCAAAACTCTTACCATAGGATACCCCAACCCATTTGTATCAGAGTTTTCAGGATCTAAACCAAACTTTGAAGTATTATCAATACTAAATAAATTCGTTCCGTTAAAAAATACCCTGAATTTTTGCATTGCAATTTTTTGTGTAATCTTCTGAGGTATGGTATATCCAATCTCCAGATTTTTCATTCTAAAATATGCAGCATTAGTCAACCAATAAGTGGAATTATTACAGTAAACATGCCAAGCATTTACCGATTGTGGGCGTAAAGCAGGATAGTTTCCTGAAACCCACGGAGTGCTCGGATCCAACGGATCTTCATGATGCCAACGATCTTCCACCATATAATTGAAAGTATTACCAGCCTGAAAAGGCCATTTAGTTTCCCAATTTCTTTGGAAGGACTGTAAAGCGGCACCAGCAAAGTCAATCGCAATATCGAATCCTTTGTAACTACAAGCTAAATTCAATCCATACGTCATATATGGTAAACCTCCTTCCGCATATCCGATGGGACGACTATCATAATCGTTAATAACTCCATCCCCATTTTGATCTTTATAAATCAGATCACCCGGAAGAACCAATTTATTACGGTCTGACCCATTACTTATATTCATAATTACAGGATATGCATCAATTTCTTCCTGAGTCTGAAAACGACCAATCACTTCATATCCCCAATTTACGTAAGACCAACGATTCTGACCTGATTTCCGATATTGTTCCCAAGAATTCCCAAACCTTTCGCCATAAACATTTCCATTTTTCTTTCGTGCAAGCGTTGCGTTAAAACCGACGCTATAATAAAACTCTCTACCTACATTATCCTGCCATTTAATCAAACCGTCAATACCTATATGCTTATCCGTATTCAAATTTTCCAATGGCATTTCACTATATCCGGTTTCATAAGGAATATATACATCACCACGTCTATCAGTCAAACCGCTTCTTTTACGCATAAACCCATCCACTTCCAGAGTCAATCTATTATTAAGAAAGCCCAGATCAACTCCGATATTCAGCATGGAAGATTTTACCCACGAAAGATTCGTTACAGGCATGCCGCGCTGAGACACAGAACCAATAGTACTACCACTTGAAGAAATAAAAGGATCAGAAGCAATTACACCTGTACCGGCATTCATATTATAACCATACATATAATCCCAATCACCAATACCAAGAACTTTATTACTGCTATAATTATCATCATTTCCCATTTCACCATAGGAAACTCTGAATTTTAAATTACTGATATAATTACTCAACACTGAATTAGCAAAAAACTGTTCGGAAGAAACACGCCATCCAGCAGAAACTGAAGGAAAGAACCCCCAACGCTTATTCCTGGGAAAAATAAAAGACCCATCATATCGACCAGACAATTCCAGCAAATAACGATCTGCATAATTATAGTTAATCCTACCTATAAAACCCGCAGAAGGACGTACCGAATATCCTTCATTCCGAATCACATTATTTTCATCCTTGTCAAAAAACAATGTTTGATCATTACTAGCAATTGCATTATTTACCATCAACATACTACGATCAAAACGCTCTGTAGCTTCACCAACCAATACAGCGCTAACAGCATGTTCTCCAAACTTATTATCATAATTTACGGTAAAACGATACATGTTTTCTTCAATCGTACGTTGTCTCTTACGTAAATATCTTTCTAACCAACCAGAACCATCAGCCAATGTACCATCTTGTTCATAGCTGTCCATATTTCTATTATATGTATAGACAGGAACAGATTTACGAGAGCGTTCTTCTTGATTATTAGCTATATAATATGAATACAAGAATTGAGCTTTTAGTCCTTTTATCGGAGTATTCCATTCTATATCCCAGTTTCCTTGAAATACACGCCAAACATCATCTCCATAACCTACAATATCACGATCAGCATATGCATGATTGTTTTGCACATTCATAATCTTATTTATGTAGTTAGGATTATCATTTGCGTAAGGACGTTCTGTCGGGAGATTACGACTAATTCCCCATCTCAGATACCAGAAATCATTCTTATAACAATTATTTTCATCCATAGTAATTGCGGGGCTTTCCCGTGTCTCGATACGTCCATTCATTGACGCACTTACTTTCAGATATTTACCAATTTTAGTATCTAAATTTAATTGAATATTTGTTCTGTTAAAATTAAAATCCTTAAATGCTGCATCCTGATCTATACGGCTAATAGACAAATAATAATTTGTCTTTTCTCCCCCACCCTGAGAACTTACACTCAAATATTTTTGAGGAGTGTTGTCTCTCACGGCAAAATCATACCAATCAAAACTCCGGTAATCTTCTCCTGTTTCAGGATTATAATACTCTGTTCTATATTTTTCTAAATCCTCCCGGGATATCAAATTAGGAGTCACGCCATTCTTTATAACATCAGCTTCAGCAACAGCCCGTTTATACTGATAAGCATTTGATAATTCCGGAAAACGAGTCCATTTTTGTAATCCATAGTATCCATTAATGGTAACCGTAGGTTTCTCATTCACCGTTCCCCTTTTTGTTGTAACCAAAACAACCCCATTAGCTGCCTTAACTCCATAAATAGCTGCAGATCCGTCTTTCAAGATAGAGATACTTTCAATATCATTAACATCCAAATTGTTGAATTGCCCCTCATCTTTCATCACACCATCAATAACATACAACGGTGTACCTAAATTACGAATCTCCATTCTCATAGCAACTCCTGGTTCACCGCTTGTTTGTCGATTTGTGATTCCAGGTACTTTGCCTGCAAGTGCAGCTGCCGTAGTAGTTGCTGATGTCCGAGCCAAATCCGTTGCTTTAACGCTACTGACCGAACCCGTAACAGATAATCTTTTTTGCGTTCCATAACCAACCACTACCACGTCGTCAAGTACTTCACTGTCCATTTGCATAGTCACATTAACGACAGTACGATTTTTTAGAGGTATAATTTCCTTTTTATACCCCACATAAGAAAAGATTAATGTAACATTAGGATTATCCACCAGAATGGAATAATTACCATCAAGGTCGGTTACCGTTCCTTGCGTTGTTCCTTTAACCTGAACCGTAACCCCAATTAAAGGTTCTTTGATTTCATCAACAACATTTCCACTAATTGTGCGTTTCTGACTAAAAACGATTGTTGCAGAAAACATCAAAAGCAACAGACAGAATAGTCGGACCGATAGACATTTTTTAATTATAGAATAATTTATCATAATAAAAGATTTAATTATTTATAGATTTATTATCTGTTACAAAGTTACGCGCAAAAAATAAAACGTTAGGATAATTTTCTTCCTAAAAACAAAAGTTTCTTTGCTAATTCCTTCAAGTTATTATTATACTATTTCTTACACTATTACTCAAAAAAAATAAATCAATAAAAAATTTCTTATCGAAAAACGATCAAATTCTATATTCTGAACATTCTACAATATTATATCCATAAACACATTGCCAACTCTCTTTTCAGCAGATCGATTTAAGACACTTTGGGCCTCAAAATAGAGGAATTAAAACAAAATCACCCGACTTAAATGACTACCCATAACATCCAATCAGATTGTTTATATTGCAAATGTAGGGAGGGTAACACGTAAAATACAGCAATATTCTGTCAAAAGAAAACAATATATTATCAAAGCATTGCACATATAAAACTTATCTCTATTTTTGCTTACCAAAGCAATATTAAACAATAAACATCCATGTATAATCTACGGTTCTTTCTACTATTTTTCATCTTTGATATTTCTTATTTTTACGGAAATACAGAAAAATATTATTTCAAGCATTTAGGATTGGAACAAGGGTTATCTCAAAGTTCTGTCTTATGTATTATGCAAGATCATACAGGTTTTATGTGGTTTGGCACCAAAGATGGGTTAAATCGATACGACGGAAACTCTTTCAAAATATTCCAGTATAAATATGATGATCCGACATCACTCGGTAACAATGTTATCAATTCTCTTTTTGAAATGAAAAATGGTGAAATATGGATAGGTACAGATGCCGGTATTTACATCTATAATCCAAAATCTGAATGTTTCAGCTATTTTAGTACCAGCAGTCAAGATGGAACGAAAATCACTCAACCCGTTTATAAAATAACTTCAGATAGTAAAGGAAATGTTTGGATAGTGGTCGAATCGCAAGGTATATTCTGTTTTAAAAACAAAGGCAATAAACTAATACATTATCCTATTAAAAAACCTAATAACGTTAGTTATCTTGAAATTGACTACACAAATACAATATGGGTAGGATATAAAGGCGAAGGACTGTATTACACAAACGACAATTTCAAAACATTCAACCTATTTACAGACAGCAACAATATAAATATATTTGCCGATGACTATGTTTTTAAAATAATGACAGACAATCATAATCATTTATATATAGGATCTTCCAAAGGAGGATTAAAACGAATTAATGTTCTTACAAAAACAGTTACAAACATACTTCCCAACACACCTGACCACCTTCAAAATATTTTCGTTAGAAATATTCTAAGATACTCCGACAGTAAATTATGGATTGCAACAGAAAGTGGAATATATATTTATGATACAGCAAACAAAGTAATACAACATATCGAACATAATAGAGATGATGTTTACTCCTTGTCCGATAATGCTATTTATGACATATACAAAGACAATGAAGGAGGAATCTGGATCGGAAGCTATTTCGGAGGAATAGACTATTATCCTTTACAGTTTACTAATTTTGATAAATACTATCCGCTCAGTAATAAAAACAGTCTCAGTGGTAAAATTGTCCGTGAATTCTGCGAAGATAATAATGGGAATTTATGGATAGGTACTGAAGATGGAGGATTAAACAAATTTAATCCAACGACTAAACAATTTAGAAAATTTGAAAACAAAGAACTTTATCATAATATACACGCTCTTTGTATGGATAATAATACACTTTGGATAGGAACTTATTCCAAAGGATTGCATGCGTTAGATCTAAACTCAAATAAAATCAAACATTATGCAATGGGGCATAGTACCAATTCGTTGAATGACAACAACATATATTCTATGTGTAAAACATCCTCCGGAGATTTATACATAGGGACCCCTACAGGACTCAATAAGTATAATCATGCCAAAGATGATTTCACCCGTATCGAAAAGATGGGCGGCATTTTCATTTTTGACATATTGGAAGATCATAATGGAATCATATGGTTCGCAACCTACAATTCGGGCGTTTTTAAATATAATCCAAGAAATCAAACATGGAAAAATTACTCCGCACAGTCTACACCCGCTCGCAATTGCCTGCCTTACAATAAAGTAATCAGTATTATGGAGGATTCCAAAGGAAGATTATGGTTTACCATGCAAGGAAGAGGTTTTTGCTCATTCAATCCTGAATCAGAAATATTTACTAATTATGACATCTCACAAGGATTGGCAAATGATGTTATTTATCAAATTATTGAAGACAAAAACGAAACTTTTTGGTTAACTTCCAACAAGGGGCTCATTCTTTTTGATTTACCCAATAAAACATTCAAGATATTTACTACGCAGGACGGTTTATTAAACAATCAGTTTAACTATTGTTCCAGCATAAAGACTCAAAATGGAGATATCTATTTGGGTGGTATAAACGGCTTTATATCGTTCAATTCCAGACAGTTCACAGAAAACAAATACTACCCACCGGTAGTCCTGACGGAATTCTATCTGTTCAATAAAAAAGCTGATATTAACGCCAAAGACTCTCCTCTCAAAACAAGCATTTCGTTTACCGAACGACTTGATTTAAAATATAATCAAAACTCGTTTGCATTTAAATTCGCAGCATTGGGTTATAGTACCTCCGGTACCAACCAACTACAGTACAAACTCGAAGGATTCGATAAAGAGTGGTACACTACCGACTCTAATAATCCGGTAGCGACCTATACAAATTTAAAGCCTGGAAGTTACACATTTTCAGTCAAATCATCCAACTACCAAGGAGAATGGAACGGAGAGACCAAATCCATCCGAGTACAAATACATCCGCCATTCTGGAAATCAACATGGGCTTACATTCTCTATATTATAGTGACAAGCGGATTAATCATTTATTCAATTTATCGTTTCCGAAAACGGATGATAGATAAACAAAAACTTCAATTCGAAAGGCTTGAATCCGAAAAAGAGAAAGAACTATATCATGCAAAAATTGATTTCTTTACGAATATCGCTCACGAAATACGTACGCCATTAACGTTGATAAAAGGTCCCTTGGAGAATATCCTCAAAAAAAACGATTTAAATGAAAAAGAGGTAAAGGAGAATCTCAATATTATGGAGCAGAATACGCTTCGGCTATTAAACCTAACCAATCAATTGTTAGACTTTAGAAAAACAGAGACCAAAGGTTTCAGCCTGAATTTCATGACTTACAATATTTCGGAGATTCTGAAAGAAACATATAACAGGTTCTTACCTACCGCCAAACAAAATTATCTGGAGTTTAATCTACAACTTCCGGAAAAGGATTTCTATGCACCGGTGGATAAAGAAGCTCTTACTAAAATTCTAAGCAATCTGTTTAATAATGCCGTCAAATATGCACAGTCTAATATTATCGCGCAATTAGATATTCAACCGGAAAGTAATCCTAATATGTTTATGATTACAGTCAGTAATGACGGTACCTTGATTCCTAAAGACATGGAAGAAGATATATTCAAGCCTTTTGTTCAGATAAAAAACACGGACAACGGACAACGAACAGCCGGAACGGGGATCGGACTCCCTTTGGCACGTTCGTTAGCAGAATTACACAAAGGCAAGTTATACCTAAAAAACGAGGATCAAATATGCTTTTGTGTAGAATTGCCTATTACGCAGGAAAACGTAATCCAGCTAAGCAAGCACTACATTGAAGATTCTCCGAATATACCGGACAGGCATTTAGCAACCACACCCGAAAATCAAAATACGATCTTAGTCATAGATGACGATCCGGAAATTTTATCTTTCGTAAGTAAACAGCTTCAGAATACCTATAAAATCATAACCGCCACTAACGGAAAAGAAGCACTGGATATTCTCGAAACAGAATCTGTTAATTTAATCGTTAGTGATGTTATGATGCCCGAAATAGACGGTTTTGAATTGTGTAAAAGGCTGAAAAACAACATCAATTATAGCCATATCCCTATTATCTTACTCACGGCAAGAGCTACCCTGCAATCCAAAATCGAAGGAATCGAACTTGGAGCAGACGCTTATATTGAAAAACCTTTTTCAACAGAATATCTTTTAGTCAAAATAGCGACTCTGTTGACAAACCTGGAAAAACTACGTAAAGCATTCACCTCCTCACCTTTTGTAGAAGCGAGAACAATAGCATTGAGCAATGCAGATGAAAAGTTCCTTGATAAGTTGACGGAAACAATCAAAAAGAACATCTCCGAACCGGAGTTCAATGTAGATATTTTAGCTAGCGAAATGAATATGAGTCGTTCCAGCCTGCATCGGAAAATCAAAAGTATCGCCCAAATCACACCTAATGAGTATATCCAGTTGGAACGTTTGAAAACAGCAGCGCAACTCCTACAATCCGGAAATTATAAAATTAATGAAATATGTTACATTGTAGGATTCAACTCTTCGTCTTACTTTGCTAAATGCTTCCAAAAACAATTTGGAGTATTACCCAAAGAATTTTGTTCGTCAATCAGAAACTAATAATTACAAAAAATCAAGGTAGCTTCAATCTTTGCACAAGATTAGCTACCTACTCTGATAATAAACTTAATACAATCTCTCCTACTATTTCCCCTAATACATTCAATATTTCCCATTCACTTTAGCGATAACCGTTTGCCATTCTTCATTTCAGTAGTAAAATGAACAATTTGATAACCACCAATAATAAATCCTTCAGTTTTCACAACATATTACAATAAAGAAAATCTTAAGTTTCACACATCATTTGTTACAAATTATATACTATATATTTATTTCCCTACGATAAATTCCCTATTCGCCGTATACTCTATTAAAACCAAATCTTTTCGCAAAATACATCATCAATAAAAGTTAATCGCAAAAGCATCTTATTTTCTTGTTTCATTTTCTTTTTCATTACAATTAGTAATTGATTCTGTTTTTGCACTCATACCAATTGTCGTGTCTTATGAAAATCCGGCTTGTTTCTCGGTGAGAAACCCTCCGTTTCCCGTAGAGAATCGAAGCGTTTGTCGTAGAGGAATGAGTCGATTCTCTACGAGTAAATAATCACTCATATTAATTCATTGATAAACAGCATTTTAGAAGTATGGTTTAAGTGTTGTGAATTTTCATCTCTTAAACGATTCCTTTATCTCTTTTTTCAGCACTTACTCACTTCTGAAATCACAACACATCTCGGGTCTTTTTGTATATAATCCCTGTCATAAGATTGTTGCTTTCATATCAGGTTGTAAATCAGACGTAATAGCTTATTGGCAATATTATTCATCACCACGAAAAAGTGTTTCTTCTCAACTTCATATTTTTTCAGGAAATACAACCTCATCTCTTTATTATGATCCTTGGCCGAACGCGCGCACAGAAAAAGCAATGTCTTCAACTGTTTGTCTCCCATCGGGGATATCTTATGCTTATGTTTCTTCGTGCCCGATTCGTTAGGATAAGGGGCAATGCCCGCGTAAGAGGCGCATTTCCTGGCTGTATCCAGCTTCCGGAAGTTTTCCGTCTTGATGATCAGTTCACAGCCCGTCACCGGCCCTACACCGACAATAGAGATAAGAATCTGATAATTCCGGCTTAATTCAGGGAAAGACTGTATGAGCGCTTCAATTTCATGTTCAAGATTTGCTATCTGAGCGTCCAGCTGAGAAAGAATAGAACTACGCGAACGGGTAACTGTCTGGGAAACGGAAGACTTGCAATTATCGCCCTTGTCGAAAGTAGACAGCCGTTTACGCGATTCCACAAGGAAAGCGTACGATACAGCTCCTGAAGTTCCGACATTTCCTCACTATGATAGAAACAGGGATGTAAACGGTCATAAAAACGTTCGCCATATTCACGGATACGACAGGTGTCGAGAGGATCGGATTTGCCACGCTGAAGCCCGAGCACGTGCTTGATCTCATAACCGGGAACAAAACACAGGGTCACATCATGCAAGCTGCAAAGACGAAGCAACAGGTCACCGATTACAAATAACATTTCATTCTCCTATCACAACCAACACCTCCTAAGAAGCATTCGAATATAAAAGTCCTCCCCAAAATACAAATTTCTCATACCATTTGCTTATCTTCGCCCTTAATTTATTCAAAACGCTTTTTTATTATTTCAAAAGATAAGTCAGGTTCTGTATTATTTCATATGAATTAAAAATATAGAAACCTTAAATTCAGCAAGCTATCAGTACATGACTTACTTTTTATATGTTAACTCACAGATTAACAAACTATTATTAAAAAACTGAATAAGAACATGATGTACCGGGTTATATTTTACTTCTTTCTCCTATGCAGTTCATTGTTTGTGAATGCAAATCCAACTTACTTTGCTCATGAGCGTTTTGAGAAATTTGGTATACAAGATGGATTATCCAGTAGTAAAGTATTTGATATAAAACAGGATAAGGACGGCTATATTTGGTGTGCTACGGATGAAGGTTTCTGCCGCTTTGACGGTATTGCCTTTAAAAATTACAGGTGGGCTTTTGAAAACTCCTTGGATTTTACAAACCAACAGGCCCTTAAAATATATTGTGATGAAAACCGTATCTATATCGGTACAAATTTCGGGCTATTGATGTATGATGTAGAAACCGATACCTATAAAATCTTAAAGAACAACGCACTTCAGTCCGAAAACAATTTATACTCCGTTCATTCAATCATAAAAAGAAAAGAGGGAGGTTTATGGATAGGAACTTATGGAAATGGCGTATACTCTTTCGACCCGGAGACAGAATCCTTCAACCGCCTTTATTATCAAGCATCCGACGATCGTGTTCTGAGCCTGTATGAATCACCTGAGGGTTTATTATATATAGGTACCCATTTTGGAGGACTGGATATTGTACATTTAAACACACGTTCGGTGACCAATTATAGTGTACAGAATCGTAATTTCCCGGATAGCCAGATAGAAGCTATTTTTCGGGATTCTTATGGGGACACCTGGGTAGGGACCTGGAAAGGATTAATGCGCTTTGTAAAAGGGAAAAAAGAGCCGGAACTAATCGAATTGGATGAACTGAAAAATGCGAAGGTAAATTGTATAGAGGAAAATCGGTTAGGACAGTTATGGATTGGAACAGAGTATTTTCTATGTTCCATTAAGCTAAAGGAGAGTGATGAGGAAATAAAAAAAGCAGACACCAAATTCTACTATGAATCGGAGACGGAAACCGGACTATCCTACAAGACAATCCGATCGGTACTAAGCGATAAGAATGACAATCTATGGATCGGTACTTATGGCGGAGGAATAAATTTTGTAAATCAGCGTAAACAAAAATTTAATTATATCACAAGCGATATCCTTTTGACCAATAGTTTGTCTTACAAACATGTTTCCTCTTTCAGCGAAGACAAGTACGGCAATCTTTGGATTACTACCGACGGCGGCGGTATTAACTATTGGGATATCCGGAATAATACGTTTAAAGAAATTACGTCTAAAACCCAAGGATATAATTTAAGCGATGATGCAACTTTATGTTCATTGATTGATTCGGACAATGATCTGTGGATCGGTACCTATGATTGCGTTCTGAATAGAATGAAAGATGGGACCAAGCAGTTCATTCACTATACCCATCAGAAAGATGATCCCCATTCACTTATGCATAGCGATTTGAGCTGTTTGTATGAAGATTCCAGAAAAAACATTTGGGTGGGACAACGCGCCGGACTCTCTTACTTTAATAAGAAGCAGAACTCTTTCCATGTGATTGAACCCCTCAAATGGAATCACATCACCGCACTGCAAGAACATAATGATTACCTGATTATCGGTACTTTTGGCGGCTTGTACAAGTACGATTATAAAACCGGAAATGTGGAACCGTTTAGCTCCAGGTTAAAAAACGTATTGGTGAATTCATTCTTGTTTGATAAACAAGGAAACATGTGGATCGGTACAGAAGGGCAAGGCTTATGGGAGTATACAATAAAGAACGACTCTTTAACCATATACGGACAAGCAAACGGTCTAAACAGTTCCATAGTACGAGAGTTGATATTGGTAGGCGATGATCTGTGGATGGGTACCAACAAAGATATCGTAAAAATGTCTTTAGAAACCAAGGAACTTGATTCCTATAGTGCATCTGACGGAGTTCAACCCGGCAGTTTCCTGAAAAATTCGGGACTAATCATGAGATCGGGTGTAATCGCTTTAGGCGGTACGGAAGGTATGAACATTTTCGATCCTTCCATTATCACAAAAGACAAAACCCCGGCTTCTGTTGTCTTTACCGATTTCCTGTTATTTAATCAGCATGTTACAATCAGAAGTGAACAGAACCCGAAATCTCCTTTAGTCAAAAATATAAATTCTACCGATAGAATAGAACTGAATTACGATGAATCGGTCTTTACAATCGAATATTTAGGTATCAATTATTCTTCTCCGGAACGCATTCAATATGCCTATTTCTTAAAAGGAGTAGATACAGAATGGAACAAAGTGGGCTCCATGCGTTCCGTCACCTACCGGAATTTGAAACCCGGCAACTATTGCTTTATGGTGATGGCCTCTTCTCCTTCGGGAAATTTCGACAAAGACAATGTACGTACATTATATATCCTCGTGAAACCACCTTTCTGGCAAACGTGGTGGGCCTATATCATCTATTTTGTCCTGTTATTAATCATATTGTACATGTGCTGGAACATTGCTATGATGAAAATCAGAGTCCGTGATAAAATAAACTATGAACGTCTGGAGAAGCAGAAGCAAAAAGAACTGTATCAGGCCAAATTACAATTCTTCACCAATGCTTCGCATGAATTGAAAAATCCGCTTACCCTTATTCTGGCACCGTTGGAGAAACTATTACTTGGAGAAACAGATAGCAAAAAGAGATATTTATTGTCTCTTATCAAAAGGAACACAATGCGTGTGATCAAAAATGTGAACGAAGTGATCGATATTCGGAAAATCGATTATGGCCAATTGAAACTCAAGGTGAAAGAAATGGATGTAGTTTCTTTCTTTAAGGAAATAGCAGATACTTTTGAAGGAGTAATAGAAGACAAAAACATAAATTTCGTTTTTAACACAAGCGCGGAACGGTTGGTTGGATGGGTATCTCCCAAATTTATGGATAAAATTGTGTATAATATCCTCTCTAACGCCTTTAAATACGTGAAGGATTATGACGAGATCGTAATGAATGTCTTTGTGGAGCAAACTGATATAGGAGACTTATTACATATTGAGATCTCGGATACAGGTATCGGTATCGACAAAAAAGATTTGAAAAAAATATTTGATTGTTTTTATCAAGTTGAATTGAATGACAAAAATATTGTATATCCGGGTTCAGGCATCGGATTGTACTTGGTAAAGTCTTTGGTTGAATTACATAAAGGCCATATTTCTGTTGAGAGTGAATTGAATGTCGGTTCCAGGTTCACCATTGTCGTCCCGTTCGATAAGGCCAATTATTCCAAAGAAGAAATAGCCGATATTAAAGAGAAAGACGATTCTTATGTTACATTTGTCAAAGAAGCCTTACAGGAAAACACAGAAGTGATTGAGGAAAAGACAGATGAAAAGAATGAAACAACTAAGAAATATAAGATTCTGGTAGTAGATGATGAATCCGAAATTCGTGACTTTCTTGCAATGGAACTACACGAAGAATACGAAGTATATACGGCTGCCGACGGCATAGAAGGATTCAAGAGTGCCTTAAACTCTATTCCGGATTTAATTATCAGTGATATCATCATGCCCAATATGGACGGTATAGAGCTTTGCGAAAAAATAAAGTCGAATATAAACACTTCTCATATTCCGATAATCCTGCTGACGGCAAAAGAAACTCATGAAGACCGCTTGGCCGGGCTGGAAGTGGGTGCCAACTCTTACATACCGAAACCGTTTGATATCCGTCATCTTCGAATCCGCATCGAGCAACTGATCAGATACCAAGAAGTTGTCAAAGAGAAATTCATGAAGAAAGTAGCGCTTGTGTCCGGTGAGAAACCAGACGCAGAAACAGCGCCTGCAATGTCCGGTGACGATATGCTGATACAAAAGATTATTAATTATATCAATGAAAATATATCCGATCCGGATATCAAGGGAGAAAGTATCGCAAACTATGTAGGAATGAGCCGCATGAATCTTCACCGAAAACTAAAAGCATTGGTCGGTCTCTCTTCCGGAGACTTTATCAGAACTGTCCGGTTGGAGAATGCAAAAAAGGAGTTGCTGAATACAAACAAAACAATTACGGAGATTACCTACGACTTAGGCTTTTCCTCTCCTTCTTATTTTTATATTTGTTTTGTGAAAAAATTCGGGGTATCTCCTACCGAATTCAGAGAACGCCATGAAACTCCGGCAAAGGAATCAGAGGCTTAGAATTGCGCCATAGAGTACCCAGAAAGGGATGTTACAGTATATATATAGTATGTTACAGTAGTTAATCTTTTATAGCTACAAAAGCCCTATGTTTGCAAAAAACAAATCTGAAAACATGGGAAATTACACAATTACAGCAGGCATCGGAAGGAGGCGTATTATATGAAACGCGCTCAAGTAATAGCATTATTGCCGGTTTTGGCAAGCTTTTTTGTTATGGGATTCTGTGATCTTGTCGGCATAGCATCCAACTATATGCAATCCGACTTTTCCTTATCCGAAACCCAAAAGAACTTCTTACCTTCAATGGTCTTTATCTGGTTCTTTGTATTTTCTGTTCCGTTCGGTGCTTTCATGAACCGGATAGGAAGAAAAAATACAGTGCTTATTAGTTTAGGCTTTACCGTTCTGGCTATGATACTCCCCTTATTGGATTACTCCTACGTATCTTGTCTGATTGCTTTTGCATTGCTCGGCATCGGGAATACGATTCTACAGGTTTCATTAAATCCGTTACTGATGAATATTATGGATGAAAACAAATTGGCCAGCAGTTTGACTGCCGGTCAGTTTATTAAGGCCATATCCTCTTTTGCCGGACCGATTATTGCAGTTTGGGCAGCCGGTTTTCTGGGAAACTGGATTTATATGTTTCCTGTTTTTGCACTAATAACACTGTTTGTCGGTTGCTGGCTATTGTTCACACCGATACCCAAAGAAACTACAAAAAATACGTTATGGTCATTCAAACCCTATCTCATCCTATTGAAAGATAAAACGATTCTATTATTGTTCTTGGGGATCCTCTTTATTGTAGGAGTAGACGTCGGCTTAAATGTCATGATACCCGGTTTTTTAATGGAACGTTGCAGCATGGAGCTGAACGAAGCCGGTTATGGCATTAGCCTGTATTTCGTTTTTCGCACCGTAGGTGCATTTATGGGAACATTCATTCTGGCACGCTTCTCTTCCATCAAGTTTCTACGGATCAGTATGATTATCACTTTATGTGTATTTATCTTTATGCTTTTTGTTTCCGAGAGCCAGTTGCTGTTAGCTATCATAGCGATTGTCGGTTTCTTCTGCGCCAACGTATTCAGTATCATTTTCTCAAAGGCATTGCAATTGTATCCCGACAGCGCAAATGAGCTTTCCGGACTGATGATTATGGGAATATCGGGAGGAGCAGTTGTCCCGCCATTAATGGCCGCTTTCTCACAATGGGTAGGTAGTTTTAACGGTTCACTAATGATCATCGGACTCTGCATTACTTATCTGCTATATTGTTCTTTCGCATTAAAAGCGACAAGAAAATAGAGAAAGATTAGCTGATCATCAGCAGATGTTACACTGAATAGAAGAGTTGTTATCAGGAAAATCTATATAAATAATATTCTGTAATATTTTTGTGACGTGTAAAAAATCTTATTATTATGAAAATGAAAAAAATCCCATTATTATGCGCATTACTCATTTCCTTTTTAGGAACTGCCTGCGATAAAGAGACCGATAACGATATCGATTTATCGGGATCATGGCAACTGATTTCACAAATCTCAAATGATGAAGAACAGGAACTGGATGAATGCGCAAAAGGTGAATTACTGTATTTTACAGAGAAAAATGTTTGCTACCTCTACCTGCCTTGTGAATCGAAAGATTTGAGAACTGCCTGGAATTATGAAAGCAATAACCGAATTCTGAATATTTCGGATTTATTGCCTGTAACCTTTTACGTGGAGGATCGTACAGCCAACAGATTAACCCTGAAATATTATACTTATTCGGCAACAGGGCAATTAGACATCTATATAAAAACGTATAAAACGGTCGAAACTATTATTGAAGATGGCAAGCTGAGATTAAAAGAATCACATCAATAAACACCAAATACCATGAATAAATATCTATTAGGTTTAGTATTTCTACTATTCATTTTCTCTTCCTGCTCGAAAGATGAAGATTTGGCAAGCGGACTGTCGGGATATTGGAAACAAGTTGCCGCCTATGACAACGGAGAAGTGTGCAGTACCGATAAAGAAGAAAACCTCTCCATTCTGTTCGAAGCAAACGGAGTTTACAGGATGTTTGATCCCTGCCTTGAAAAGGAACATGCCGGAACATGGCTTGTAACCGACAAAGACTGGTTGAATATGTCTATGGATAAAATAGCCGGTAAAAACTCATCCGACAATTCTTATCGATATACTCAAGTGCTGGTTCGTTTCACCATAACCCACTTAGAAGGGAATGAAATGGAACTTCGTATAAAAACATTCTTAGGAGAACGTAAGAAAACAGTTATGTTTTCCCAGATGGAACAAGATCCTACACCCGCTACTCCTGAAGAGGCGATGGAATTAGACAAGAAAAATAAAGAACTGCATACCTACACCTATCAGTTTAGACGAATTCATTAAAATATAATATTATGAAAGGATATACTATATTGCTTCTATTATTCCTTTGCCCATGCTTTGTGTCGGCACAAGACCTGGTAGTGAAAGGAATAGTATTAGATAAAAATAATGGGGAACCTCTAATCGGTGCCACTGTTCTGGTAAAAGGTACTACAATCGGTGTTGTAACCGATTTGGATGGCAACTTTTCTTTAAAAGTGCCTGCAAAAGATGTACAACTGAGTATCAGCTATATCGGTTTCGAAGCTCAGACCGTAACTCCCGTATTCGGAAAGAAGATGAAAATAGAGTTAGGAACAGATGCTGCCGTAGCCTTGGATGAAGTTGTCGTAGTTGCTTTTGGTACGCAGAAAAAGGAATCAATGGTAGGTTCCATTTCAACTGTAAAAAGCAAAACGCTGACTACGGTCCCGGCGTCCAACCTGACCCAATCTTTAGCCGGTAAAGCTTCAGGTGTAACAATCGTTCAAAGTTCCGGTGAAATCGGACGCGACGAAGCAGATATCTACATCCGCGGTAAAGCAACGTTCGCCAATGAAAACACGAAACCTTTGATTGTAGTAGACGGAATTATCCGTGAGAGCTTTGCACAAATTGATCCTAATGAGATCGAAAGCATCAATATATTAAAAGATGCTTCGGCAACGGCCGTTTATGGTGTGAAAGGAGCGAACGGCGTTATCATCGTAACGACCAAGAGAGGAGTTGTCGGTAAACCGGAAGTATCCATTACTTCACAAGTGGCAGTAAACGTTCCTATTCGGTTGTATAAGCCGTTGGATGCCTATCGTTCTGCTCTGCTGCGCAATGAAATGCTGAATAATGGCGGTCAGCAAGCAGAATACAGTGCAACAGATTTAATGAAGTATCGGACGAAAGTTTCTCCTTATACCCACCCGGACGTGGATTGGATGGATGAGATTATGAAATCCGGTTCCATACAACAGCAATACAATGTGAATGTGCGGGGGGGTACCAAATCGATGCGTTATTTCGTTTCCGGCGGTTTTTTTAATCAGAATTCTCCATTCAAAGGAGACAATATCACCAACTTCAACCGATATAACTTCCGGTCGAATCTGGATTTCGACATTACGAAAGATTTGAGTGCTTCGATCAACATAGGCGCCCGCATTGAAGACCGCCATTATCCCACTTCCATGCAGTATAGCAGTTGGGATATATACCATGCTGCAATAGCCAACTCCGGTCGTAAATATCCGGCTTTCAACATGGACGGCTCTTATGGCGGTGACAAAGATTACTCCAATATACATGCCTTGATTCGTGATTCCGGAGAGTTCAAAGAAAACCGGAACGTACTGGAAGCGGGGCTCAACCTTACCTATAAATTGAGTTGGCTTCTTCCCGGGCTTGCCATAAGAGGACAAGTGGCATACGATGATGACAGTAAGCATGGAAAGATTTATCGGAAAGAGGTTGCTACCTACCAATATCTCTACCCAACAGACACCTATATCATGCACGGAGAAAATCGTCCATTGCGTTGGGACTGGCAATATGTAGACAATTTCCGGAAAATTTATCTGGAAGGCGGACTGACCTATGAACATGATTTCAGAAAACACAACGTAAGTGCTCTTATATTATTTAACCGTCTGTCTCATGGATACAACGTCGATTTGCCATACGCAAGCCAGGGTATGGTAGGACGGTTTGTTTATGGATACGACACCCGTTATCTGGCAGAAGTCAACTTCGGCTATAACGGTTCGGAAAACTTCGCCAAAGGAAAACGTTACGGATTATTCCCCTCTTTTGCATTAGGCTGGGTTATTTCAAATGAACCTTTCTATAAAAAATCCAATATCAGCAAGATTATGAATAGTCTGAAAATCAGAGGTTCTTTAGGCTGGGTCGGTAATGATCGCGTCTGGGCATACGACCCGGTAGCCAATACCAGCACAGAAGCACGGTTCATTTATCTTCAACAATACGAATATGTTGATACCAGCAACACAGACAACTCCTATATATTCGGTATTGGCGACAACCGCGTTCAAGGTATACGCCAGGGACGTGTAGCCAACAAAGATGTCTCTTGGGAAACTTCCAGAAAATTGAATATCGGTTTGGAGGCCGGCCTTTTCAACAATGCCCTGACTTTCAATATTGATTATTTCCATGAAAGGAGATCGGATATCCTGACACAGGTACAAACAATGCCGTCTTACGTGGGAACCGTATTCTCTCCGGCCAATATCGGTATTGTACAAAATCAGGGAGTGGAATTAGAAGTAAATCACAGCCGCTTCATCGGCCCCGATTTCTCATATTCCATCAAAGGAAACATGAGTTTTGCAAGAAACAAAGTGATCGATATGGGTACTCCTCTCGGTGTTTTACCTTATCAGCGCCCGGAAGGATATCCCATCGACACCCCTTTGAAACTGATCACCTTGGGTTATTTTCAAGACTATGACGATATAGAAAGAAGTCCTTCCCAATTAGCTCTGGAAGGAAATACGGAAGTACATCCGGGAGATCTGAAATACAAGGATATCAATGGTGACGGAGTAATCGACCGTGCCGATTTTATAAGGACCGGTTATCCGTTGGTACCCGAGATACAATACGGTATCAACTTGTCCTTATCCTATAAAGGATTTGATGTCGGCGTACTGTTTCAAGGTTCCACTCACGTCTCTTTCGACAAGAATTGGGAAGCGATGTGGGCCTTTTCCAACGGAGACAACGTGTACGATAAACATTGGTCTTATTGGACTCCGGAAATGGGAGATGCAAATGCCAAATACACCCAAATGTACGGAAAATACCAAAATAATGAAGCCGGCGCCGATTATACTTTGTCCGATGGAAGTTACATACGGCTAAAGAATCTCGATATCGGCTATACCCTTCCTAAAAAAATAACGGAAAAAGCCTTTATAAAGACAATCCGCATTTATTTCTCGGCTCTGAACTTGGCAACCTGGGCCAAAGAACCTTATCTTGATCCGGACAACAGAGACAACAGAGCGGCAAACATGCCGCCAATGAAAGCATATAACTTTGGTTTAAATATTAATTTTTAGGATATTATGAGAACATATAAAATATTCTCCTGCCTGTTAGCCATTCTCTTTTACGGCTGTGATGACTATTTGGACCGGGCACCGGATTTAAATCTGGACGAAAACAAGATATTCACCAATTACGAAACCGCCTATAAATTTCAAGCCGATATTTACACCAATCTACTGAAAGGCTTCAATGTGCTCGGAAGTTTTGATCCGGCTCCTATAGCCTGTGCTACGGATGAAGCAGAATCACGTTTCGGTTGGAATACCAGTAATTCATTCAATGTCGGTTCGTATGATGATGTAGATAATCAGTTGACCCGCAACTATGAAGGTATCCGCAAAGCAAATGTCTTCTTATCCAAGAAAGACATCATTCCTTTCCCGAGTCAAGAGATGAGAGAAAGATTATTAGGCGAAACTCTTTTTCTGCGTGCTTTCTTCTTCCACGAAATCATCAAACGATATGGCGGCATGCCCATTCTAAATGATAAACTTTTGTATCCGAATGACAATCTCAGCTTACCGCGAAACAGTTACATGGAATGCGTAAACGCTATCTTGGAAGACTTAAAACAGGCTATCGGGCTATTACCGGTAACGGTAAATGAAAACGAACAGGGACGCATTACCCGTGGAGTTGCCATGGCACTGAAAGCCCGGGTACTCTTATATGCAGCAAGCCCGTTGTGGGATAAAGAAAATACGAATCCGGAAAAATGGAAGCTTGCTTATGAAGCGGCTGCAGATGTACTGAATTTGAAAGATGAAGACGGTAACCCGGCCTATCGCCTGTTCGATCGTGGCAACGGAGCAGCCGACTATGAGAAAGTATTCCTGCTGCGCCCCGATGAAGGGAACTCAGAAGTGATATTCTGGTATAATAATGTTCCTGTTGGCTTCACCAGCAGCGAGATAAAAGTTTGGGCGCCTTCCGGCGAAGGATTCGGCGGAGTAGGTGCCGTAGCTCCTACACAGAATTTTGTAGACTTATACGAGATGAATAACGGTAAACCGATCACGGACGAGGATTCGGGCTATGATGCACAAGATCCCTACAAGAACAGAGATCCCCGTTTTTACAAAACGGTTATCTACAACGGAAGTATATGGCAAGGAATCACTGCAGAACTGTATATGGGTGGTAAACACCGTCTTTCCAAAGACAGATGCCGCACCGGATACTATGTACGCAAATATTTACCGGAAAGTTTGAATGAAAAATCATCCAATAAAGCTTATCACAACTGGATTTACTTCCGCTTGGCCGAGATGTATTTAAATTATGCAGAAGCGTTGAATGAGAGCCTTCCTGTTCCTTCTACCGAAGTGTACAATGCTGTGAATGCTGTCCGTAAAAGAAGCGGCATGCCTGCTTTACCCCAAGGTCTGTCTCAAACCGCCATGCGGCAACGTATCAAGAATGAGCGGGCGATAGAACTTGCCTTTGAAGAACACCGATGGTGGGATGTACGCAGATGGAAAGACGGGGAGACTTACTTCAACGGTCCGATGTACGAAATGGAAATCACGAAAAACAGTGACAATAGCTATACCTACAACAAAGTTGTTTTCGAAGACCGAATATTTACGGACAAAATGAATCTGTACCCTATTCCTAAGAGTGACATGGATAAAAACCCCTTATACCAGCAAAATCCCGGATGGAATAATTATTAATGATACATTTTCGAATGTGTAAATAGTATTAATTGAAAATAAGTAAGAATATGAAATATTTTATCGGGCATTTATCTTTCAGACTTTTATGTCTGGCCCTTACGATAGCTTGTTTTTCCCTTCCGGTTTTTTCGCAAAAGAGTGAAAAAGCGGTGCAGGATACCATAAAAAATAAGACAAGCAACGAAAAGTATTTGCAGACATCGGCCGTATCGACAATCCGTTATTCAGATCTGGATAAGGCATCGGCCTCCAATTTAGAGAATGCATTGACCGGCAAAGCTTCCGGATTAACGATCTTACGCAAGACGGGAGACGAACCGGGAAACAGCCTCTCGGATATTTATATACGCGGTATCGGAACATATGGACAGTTCCGTTCACCTCTCTTCTTAGTAGACGACGTAGAACGGGACATCAGTCAGATGGATATTGAAGAGATAGAATCGATTTCCATTTTCAAAGATGGTGCCGCCAATACCCGATACGGACAGAGAGGAGCCAACGGAACCGTATTTGTAACAACCAAAAGAGGAATTATCGGTAAACCCGAGATTTCTCTGACAGCTCAATACGGCTTTCAACAACCTACACGGCTACCGGATTTTTTGCCCTCCCGTGAATATGTCTCTCTTTACAACAAAGCATTACAGAACGACGGACTACCGGTACCGTCGGACGAAAAATATAACCCGGGAATTTATGACGGGACTCAGAACCCCTATTTATTTCCCGACGTAGACTGGTATTCTTCTTTTTTGAAAAACAGCACTCCCCAACAGCAATATAAGGTGTCTGTCCGGGGAGGTACGGAGCAGGTCAAATATTTTGTATTATTCAGTTTCTTAGGTAAAGACGGGCTTTATAAATATACCGATATAAATTCCGGATTTAATACGAATGTAAATTACAACCGGTATAATATCCGTTCGAATATCGATGCTGCCGTCACAAAGTCGCTGGATGTATCATTGGACCTGGCCGGAAGAATAGAAGACAAGAATATGCCTAACAGCACTTCTTCGGATATCTTCAATGTATTGTCTACAATTGCTCCCAATGCCATGCCGATCACTTACGAGGATGGGAAAATAGCAGGTACTTCGCAATACAGGCAAAATCCTTATGGAATGATTTCCCACACCGGATACCGGAAAGACAGAAACAAAGTATTGCAAGTGAAAGCACAGGCAAAACAAAAACTGGATATCGTGACAAAAGGATTGGGAGTACGTGCCATGGTTGCTTTTGACGGAGTATCGGGATATGGTACCGGTAAAACGAGCAATTATGCAACTTATGAACTACAGAGAGATAACACATACTCTGTGTATGGAGAAGACAAACAATTGTCATTGGCTCAAGAGAAATTATACGATTATTATCAATATCAACTGGCCTTTAATGCAGGTTTCTCTTATGACCGTATTTTTGGAAAACACGAAGTCTATGCCGATGCCCGCTATTATCAGTCTCAATTATTTGTACAGGGTGACAATCCCGCTTATGCGCGTCAAGGAGTCGATGGCAAACTGACTTACTGTTTTGACAAAAGATATGTCGGTGAAATCAGTTTCGCTTATGACGGCAGTGATGAATATGCACCGGGACACCGTTTCGGCTTTTTCCCAAGCATCGCCGGAGCGTGGATCATATCCAATGAATCCTTCTTCAATACCAAAGCGGTGAATTATTTGAAACTGAGAGCCTCCTATGGAGAAGCCGGAAACTGTAAAACCGGTTTTGACCGTTATGCCTATCAGTCTCATTGGTCGGGCTTTGATCAGTCCAGTGGCGGTTACATCTTCGGTAGTGGCTTTGCCTGGAGTGACGGAGCTTGGGAGGGCCGTTTGCCTAATCCCGATTTGACATGGGAAACGACCCGGAATTTAAATGTAGGTATCGATCTGGAATTATTTTCGAGCTTATCAGTCACTGTCGATGCCTTCTGGCATAAACGTTCGGATATCGTTTCGGAGAAACAGAATACTTCCTCCTGGATCATCGGTGCTCCATTCCCGTATGTGAACATCGGTACGGTAGTCAACCGGGGTATGGAAGTATCGTTGATGCATCAAAAACGTATCAACAAAGTAGGTTATTTTGTTCAGGCAAACGTCTCATTGGCAAAAAACAAGATTCTGGCAATGGATGAAGTGGAAGGTCTGAAGGAATATCAAAGGAGAACCGGAAAATCCGTAGCCCAGCTATGGGGATTGGAAGCCTTAGGTTTTTACATGAATGAAGACGATATAAAAAACAGCCCCATCTCCACTTTCTATAAAATTCGTCCCGGAGATTTAAAATACAAGAACCAGAATCCGGATGAGGATAATCACATAAACTCTTATGATGAAATACCTATAGGGAAACCGACTGTCCCGGAAGTGACCATGGGATTATCATTGGGAGTAGATTATGCCGGATTTGATTTCTCTGCAGTACTTTCAGGAGTAGCAAACCGTTCGGTTTATCTGAACAATGCGGCAGTATGGGCTTTGCAAAATAATAATAAGGTGACAGCACTGGCCTATGGAGCCTGGGAAAAAGGAGTGCGTGAATCGGATGCCACCTTCCCACGCCTGACAACAGAGAACAATCTGAATAACTACCGTTCTTCTTCATTTTGGATCAAAAACGGTAACTTCCTGAGATTAAGCAATGTGGAATTGGGGTATCAGTTACCTTCTTCCGTTTTGAGGAAAGTGAACATTAAGCAACTCCGCCTTTATGTCAATGGGCAAAATCTGCTTAGCATAGATAAATTAGGTAAATACAACCTCGACCCGGAAGTAGTAGATGCAGGCGTTACCGGGTATCCTATGATGCGTTCTTTCAACATTGGTATAAATATGAAATTTTAAATTTAGGGCCATATGAAATACATATCTAAATTATTAATCTTATCAACCTTGTTTTTAGGGTCATGTGATATTCTGGACAAGGATATAGATACAAATCTGGACAAAGACGACATCTTCACTGACGAACGGTTTGCCCAGGGATTCCTGAATAGTACCTACCGGGAACTGATTAACGGTTTCAACCGTCTGGACCACGCCATGTTCGCCTGTGCTTCAGACGAAGCGATCTGTTCTTATTCCGGCTCCGCGGTACACAGCTACAACAATGGAGCCATCACTCCTTTTTATAATCCGGAAGAAGAAATCTGGAAAACGATGTATGCCGGCATCCGCAAGACGAATATGTTTTTGCAGGAGCTGGAAACAACCATCAAAGAGGCAGGGTTGATTGATAAAAACGAACAGACCAAAGCCACTTATAAACGCATGAAGGGCGAAGCCCTGTTTTTAAGAGCCTTTTATCATTTTGAGCTGGCCAAGCGTTTCTCAAACATTCAACTGGTCGATAAGGTACTGACAGAAGAAGAGGCAAAAACAATCAAGCAGTCTACCTTTGCAAAAGCTATAGAATTTATCGTCCGGGATTGCGAAAATGCAACCACTTATTTAGATGATTTCAAAAAAGAATCTGCCGACTATGGACGCGCCACCCAGCTGTCTGCATTGGCACTGAAATCGAGGGCATTACTCTATTTAGCCAGTAAACTAAACAATCCGGATGAAGATAAACAACTTTGGAAAGATGCGGCAGACGCAGCCAAAGAGATAATGGATATACAGGTAAAGAACCCTTCACAAGTCGGTTTGCTAAGTGCTTATTACTCCGTCTTTACCACTCCCTATAATATTGAGATTCTCTTTGCTACGAGTTCGGACAACTCTAATGAGGTAGAATTATACAATAACCCGATTAGCTATGGCGGAAAAGGATATACCAACCCGACTCAAGAACTGGTAGATGCTTACGAAACAACGAAAGGATATCCGATCGATGATCCCCGTTCCGGTTATGATCCGGAGAACCCGTATAAAGGGCGCGATCCCCGTATGGAATATTCAGTTGCCTACAACGGATTAAAATTTAGCGGCACTCCGATCGAAACATTTGTCGGTGGAAAAGACGGACTGAACAAGACGCCTACGGCAACCAAAACCGGATACTATATGCGGAAGTTCATCGACCAGAATCTGGACTTATCAAAAGACCAGAAACGCCGCCGTCCCTGGATATTGTTCCGATATGCGGAAATTCTGCTAAACTACGCCGAAGCGATGAACGAATATCTGGATGCTCCGGACCAGTCCATATACGATGCTGTCAATCTGATACGCAAGAGGGCCAAAATCCCCCAACTGAACATACGCATGAACTTATCCAAAGAAGAAATGCGTGCACGGATCAGGAATGAGAGACGAGTAGAACTAGCTTTTGAAGAACATCGTTTTTGGGATGTACGCCGTTGGGAAGAAGGACAGACCTATTTCAATCAACCTATTCACGGCATGAGAATTACGATGGAAAATGAAAAAGCTTCGTATGAGACATTCGTTGTTGAAGAGCGGGTGTTTGAACCGAAAATGAACTATTACCCGATTCCCCAGTCGGAACTTCAAAAGAACAGCAAACTGGATCAGAATCCGGGATGGTAAGAATATAATATCAGAACAAATTAAATAGACCGATGAACATGAGTTTTCATAAAATAACATCCGCCATAAGCATGCTACTGACAGTCATGCTTATATGTTCCTGCGACCGGGATTTAAATGAAGGAGTTGACTACTATTCTCCTCAGGCCGATATTGCCAGAGATACCTTTGAAGTGGCACGGGGAGAAAATGTGGAAATAAAAGCATTCATAAAAGACGAAAGCGGCATTGCCTATCTGGGGCTGGAATATGCCGACTGGAATTTGAAAGACGAAATATCCGTCGACGAAGTTTCAAGAACAACCGGATACGACTATACATATAAGATAACAGTGCCCTTGAATGCCTTGTATGAATGGGATGAAGTATATACCAAACATGACGGAACAAAATTCAATATCAAACAACGTTATCATAAGATCTCTTTGACCTGCTATGACGGGGTTAAGAACAAGAATATTTTTTATTTCTATATAAAAGTGAAGTAATTATGCAGGTAAAGTATAAATTGACTGTTTTTCTATGCTGTTTGTTCACAGCATTTCAAACGAATGCTAACGGGAAAGAGCCGGTAGATTATGTAGATTGTTTCATCGGAACTTCCAATTCACGCTGGATGCTCGGCCCCTATGCACAAATGCCGTTTGGTATGGTACAAATCGGCCCGGATAACCAAGGTAATCGCTGGATGGGCGGATACGAATATGCCATTAACAGTGTTTCGGCATTCAGCCACATTCATGCCTGGACAATGGGCGGCCTGTCGATGATGCCTGCAACCGCAGATTTTACCATCGAAAATCCGGGACCGGACGCTCCCTACAAAGGGGCTAATGCCGGCTATCATTCACGTATATTAAAAGAGACGGAAAAAGCGTCTCCGGGATATTACGAAGTAGAGTTGTATGACCATCGGGTAAAGGCTGCCATGACAGCCACTACCCGTTGCAGCTTCCAGAAATACATATTCCCGGAATGTACCGATTCCAGGATTCTGATGGACCTTTTGTTCCCTACCGAATGGGATTACGGATTCTCGGTGAAAGAAGCAACTATAGAACAAGTAAGCGACACCCGGATTGAAGGATACGCCAAATGCGTATCGGGTGCTTGGAGCCGTTGGAATGATTGGACATTGTATTTCTCTATCCGTTTCAGCAAGCCATTCGACTCTTTCAATGGTTGGAAAGGCACGGAAGTAACAGAGAATATAAACAAAATTTCCGGTTCGGACGAAATGGGAGCTTACGTGACTTACAAGACAGCAGAGAATGAAGAAATCCTGATACAGACGGGGCTGTCATTAGTCAGCATAGAAGGAGCCAGGCAGAATCTGGAGAAAGAAATGATCCGACCTTTCGGATGGGATTTCGAAGCATGTGTAAACAATGCACGTCAAACCTGGAACAGCCTGTTGGGAAAGATCAAAGTAGAAGGAGGAAAAGAGCAGGACAAACGTAAATTCTACACCAACCTGTATCGTGCCTATGCAGGCAAGCAAACTTGGAATGACATAGATGGCAAATACCGGGATGCCTGTGAAAACATACAGCAGTTGAAACCGGGACAGGCCATGTACGGAGGAGATGCCTTCTGGAATTCTTATTGGAACCTGAATGGTTTATGGTCTATCGTCTCTCCGGAGATTATAGACAATTGGGTGACAACACAGTTAGAAATGTATCGACATACCGGTTGGACAAGTAAAGGACCGGCCGGCATTGAGTATTCCGGCATCATGGAAGGCTCCCACGAAGTTGCCCTGATGGTAGCGGCCTATCAGAAAAAGATACGTAAAGACGGGGATGCCATTTACGAAGCCGTTCACAAAATGGTAACGAATCCCGGTGGCGAACATCCCTGCGGAGGAACCTACGGTCAGATCGATCTGGATGCTTATGCTCGATACGGCTATATGCCCAGCGAGATAAATGTGGTATCCAAGACACTGGATTATGCTTATGATGACTTCTGTGTATCACAATTGGCAAAAGCACTCGGTAAGAAAAAGGATGCCACCTTTCTGGAAAAACGTTCCATGAACTATAAAAACGTATTTCATCCCGAATACAAGTATGTATGCCGCAGAGACTCATTGGGGAACTGGGACGATCAGTTCGATGTATTCTCCAATGCCGGTTTCATTGAAGGAAATTCCTGGCAATACTCCTGGTATGTACCTCATGATATCAAAGGACTGATAAAACTGATTGGAAAGGAAAAAGCATTGGAACGATTGTCCGACGGATTTGAAAAGTCGAGAAAACACAATTTTGCCGCACACGTATTCGACCGTACCATGGGGCAATCGGCCGAGTTTTATATCAATCAGGGAAATGAAGTGAATATGAACTCTGCATTTATATTCAACTATCTGGATAAACCTTCTTTATGCCAGAATTACACAAGAGAGATACTCGACCGGTTCTATGGCGACTCTCCCTATAAAGGCTGGGAAGGAGATGAAGATGAAGGTCAGATGGGCGGCTGGTTTGTCATGTCGGCTATGGGCCTGTTCGAAATGGATGGGGGCGTAACTGCTGATTCGGAACTCGATATAACCTCTCCTCTATTCAATAAAATTACCATTGCTCTGGATTCCCGCTATTATCCGGGTAAAGAGTTTGTGATAGAGGCAGTGAATAACTCACCTGAAAACCGCTATATCCGTAGTGCCCGGTTAAATGGAAAGCTGTTAAAGAATTTCCGTATTCCGTTTAGCGCATTGGTGAATGGCGGACGATTGGAACTTGAGATGGGTAATGAACCTTTATAACATACGAAAGGATTGATTATGAAAGTGATAAGATTTATTATTTGTTATTTGTTGCTTGGGCATACTGCCAGTCTGGTAGCTGCCGATACCGGCGATAGCCGAACGGACGAAAGAAATAGAATTGTTGTTCTCGCCCGTTTCCAAAATGATCCGGACTTCGAAGAACCGCAGAGTTATTATGAGGAGTTCTTTAACGGTCCGGGTGAAATGTCGGTACAATCTTATTTCAAGGCCCTGTCTAATGGGAAATTGAAAATAAACTCTTCCATTTTCCCAATGAACGAGCCAACGTCTTCGGAACACTCTTATGAATTGAAATACTGTTTTTACTGTTATGACAGTGACTGGTCAAAAAGTTTTCCGGAATGTAAAGGGAAAGATATCAGTGCAGGACTTGCAGACGTTTCAATCGGTTTTATCATAAGAGAACTTGCAGAAAAAATAACTTCACAGGTAGACGGCAATCTATACGACCGGGACGCCGATGGATATATAGATGATTTCGTAATGGTTTTCCGAGGCGGAAGCCGTGGCACGGACAAAGGAGTACATTCACCTCAGAATGGAGAACTGTCCGAACGTTTTATAAATGCCAACGGAGATATTGAACTGGGAGGAAAGAAAATAAAGAAATATACCATTCTTTATGAACGTAGCTCTCTGGCCACTCATTGCCGTTTCTTACTGAACGAACTGGGCTTCCCTTATCTGTATCGCTCCCGTTCGGAATATCCCCGCCCTGTCGGCATGTGGGATGTGATGGACGGGCCGGAACTGACTCTTCCGTTGGTATACAACCGTTGGAAATATTCCGGAGGTACATGGGTAGAAGATATCCCGGCTATCAGAAGCCATGCTACCTACACTTTGAATTCTGCCGATAAACCGGAAAAGAATGCTTATAAGATTCTGACAGATGATCCGACAGAATTCTTTGTTTTAGAATACCGTAACAACCAAAACGCTTATGAAAGGCATTTACCCGAGTCCGGATTATTAATTTATCGGGTACATACTGATAAAAACGGTTCCACAGAGCCGGTTCCAGAGTTTTATGTATTCCGGAAAGACGGAGAAATCGACCAGGCCGGTGATCTGAATGAAGCATTATTCTCGGATATAAACGGAAGAAACATATTTAGTGCGGCTTCCAATCCCTATCCTTTTATTAGTAATGGCGACCGGGCGGATATTGCAATCTCCGACATTAAAATAGAAGGAGAAACACTGACATTCACTACGGGCGATCTTCCGAGTTCAGTGGAAGAAATAACATCTTCCAAACAACTGAAGCTATACTATGCTCCCGATACAAAAAACTTATCGATCTCCGGAGATTGGGAGCATGTCAGTATCAAAAACCTTTCGGGTATCGATTTATTAACCGAACAGAACACTTCGGGAGACTATTCACAATCTATTAGTTTACAAGAATACCCAAAGGGAGTTTACCTGATTGTTGTCAATAAAGACGGGCACAACGAGACAATGAAGATTGTATTGTAAAGCTGTATCCATTCAATTTTATAAATAGAATTTAATCAGAATAGTATGAATAAAATAGGTTATGCATTACTTATTGTTTGGGGGCTGCTCCCGTTAAACACGGTTTGCAGCACAAACACAATTCCTTTTGTGGGAGTATCTGCCAGTAATTCGGACGGTATCATGCTCTCAGAGAATTTAGTAAACAATTCGGGGTTATCGGAAAATTCGGCCAACGCTTTTCACGACAATGCTTCAAACGGTTCTACCATGTGGTGTAGCAGAACAGGAGTTTTAGGAGATGTGAAACTGACATTTGACCTGAAAAAATCATATCATTTACAGAATCTGTATATCTGGAATTTCAATCAGCCGGACAATCTGAATAAAGGAGTGAAGAATATGCGCATTGAATATTCCACAGACAAAACGAATTGGACTGAGTTACCGGCTCCGGCAGAGCCCGGTTATACGATGGATGCATCTTATCCGTTTCAGTTGGCGCAGGCTTCGGGTACGAGCGAACTGAAAGCAACTAATTTGAATGATGGGAAAAATTCTCCGATAAACTTATCCGGTGTACAAGCACAATATGTCCGTTTTCTTATTTCAAAAACGATAAACAACGGTAATTGGGGTGGAAATGCCTTCGGATTGAGCGAAGTGCTGTTCACTACCGACGACGAGATCGATGATGCGTTAAAAGTCTCCGTCGATTTTGGCCAAGTGAATAATACATGCGGAAATATGCTCTTCGGAGGATGCCAGAATCCGTCGCTCCCTCATTCCCATAAAATATTACCCCAGCTGACGGATGCCGGTTTCAATTGTATCCGTTGCGATATGTGGCTTGAAAAAATCTTACCGGCAAATATTACCTATCAAGATTACATCAATAACGTCAACGATGTACAAAACCCCGATACATGGGATTTTTCGGATTTAGAACTGGCAGTCCGGGCTAAGAAAAGCGGCATGAAAGTAATGATGATCATTGCCTATTGTCCGGGATGGCTGGCATACAACGGTACCAGTAAAGGGGTTCCTATGGACCTCGATGTTTATGCCGATATTGTGCGTAAGGTATATAGCCGTTATCACAAATATATAGACTGGGTAGAAGTATACAACGAACCGGGATATTTCATGACCATTGATAAAAGTCCTTATGCATCGGCCGGTGCGGCATTGGCAGATATCTATATGACCTGTGTAAAGGTGGTACGGGAAATTACGCCGGATATGCCGATGGGAGGAACCTCTGTTGTCACTCATTCCGACGGTGGAGTCGGTGGCAGCACCAATCGTGATTTCTTCGCGGATAAACGTATAAACAAGGATAACTTTAATTTTTATTCTCATCATGTATATGGCGATTATGGTATTCCTACGGAACAGGAAACTGTAACAAGAGTCAAAAATCTGTTAGGGAAATTCGGATACGCCAACCTGCCGGTTTATTTCACCGAATGGAGCACATCTATCAGTAACGCTGCAGATTCCATAACCTATACCGGCTCAAAATCACACCTCTTTGTAGCCAACTGTCTCGTCAACTGGATGCGCGACGGGCTGACAGGAGCCATGCATTGGAATTATTTGCAGGCATTTGCCGAAAACGGAACAACAGAACAGGGAATTTCATCGGATGCACACGGGCTTTATAGTTGGGACGTTCGAAGCAAAGAAGGAAAACTACTGCCCAAAGCATATGTATTTACTCTACTTTCCAAAACGCTCGGATTGGGAAAAGGCGAAAACCGCGTTGTACAGACCGATTATGCAGAAGCAGCAGAGCATTTGAATGTACTTTCAATCATAAATGCTGAAGGAGAATACTCCACAGTCCTCATAAACAATCACCAGACACCTATAAAAGTGGCCCTTTCTTCCAATTCAGACCATTCGAGAATCGAGAAGCATACAGTAACTTATACCGAAAAAGGAATAAATGGTGAGAATATTATTTCCACTGATAAAAAAAGTGTCATAACCCTCGCTCCAATGTCTGTAACGGGCATAAAATACATAAAATAAGTAGGTTGTTACCAGGTAGCGAGTGAATGTTACAAGTGTGAATCTCCGTTTTTCTATTCCTCGCTACCTTGCAGCCGTTTTCAAAACAGATTGTATAACTTTAAATAACTTATCATGAAAAGGAAAATTATTACTTTATGTACAGCGTTGTTTGCATTAGGTATTCATGCACAAATTTCTACCCCCATGTGGGAAAACTTCGAAGGCAGTTCTTTAGTATTGGAAAACATTACTTATGAAGGAACCGGAAGTGAAACAATGGGTGTTGAAGAAAACCCTCAGAAAAGCGGAATTAATAAATCGGAAAAATGCTTTGCCCTTACAGCAACCAACCAGCATGACTGGTGGCACAAACTACACATCGCCCCGGCAGAAGGAGAATACTTTATGCCGGCTTCCGACAAGCACGTATATCTTCATTTTAAGATGTATCGCACCCGAATCGGAGATGCCAGTGAAGTGCATGTTTATGACGAAAAAGGCACACAGGACGGACATTTCCAAGCACAATTCAATAATACAAAAGCAAATTGCTGGGAAGATTTTGTATTTGATCTTACCTCTTATGTCCAGGCAGGCAAGGGAATCAGCAAAATTGTCATACAACCCGAATTACAATGGAACGGTCCGGGCGCCGTACCGGAAACCAAATATTTATTGGATGATTTTCAGTTGATGGATTCTTCCTATCCGGATGGAGCACAAATACTTGAGATTACAGACATCGCGAATTTTGATGATCCGGACATGACTGCAAAAAATCTGATGGAATGGAGTTCGATGGATCCGAATGCTTCTTGCACGGTAGTCGATAATCCGTCTTCTGAGGCTGTAAATTTAACAAAAAAGGTTTTGTGTTATGATAAGCCGGCATCTGCGGTTTGGTGGCATGCTTTGCAACTGCCTATCAACGGCTTGGTGAAAGCCGAATATCCGAATACCAACCTGCATATAATGATGTATACCGGCGGGCAGACAGTACGAGTAATTGTAAAAGACCATATGGGTAATCAGGCCAGATCCGAATATATGCCTTATGACGCTACCAGTTGGGAGGACTTTGTATTCGATATCTCTGAATTGAAAGGTGAAACAATCTCTGCAATCGAATTCCTGTTTGGCTTTAATGGAGAAGATAACTGGGATAATCCGGCTGGAAAATTCTACATTGACGAAATTATTTTAAATGACGAATTTGATGCACGCGAAGAGGTCAGCACCGGTATCAATGAATTAAAGGATAACAAGAGCGGCATAGCTGTATACTCCACCGACGGAAGCATCTATGTCAAAGGAAACAACCTGAACAAGGTGGATGTGTATACAGCAGCCGGAACCCTTGTTGCAGAAAAGGCAGGAAACATGAATGAATGTTCTATGGCATTGCCTCAGGGTATGTACATTGTAAAAATACAAACGGTAAATGGAGAAATTGTAGCAAGAAGTATTGTAAATAAATAGTATAAAGTTTTATCAATAGGTATGAATACTCCCTGATACATAAGTAGCGAACTATATATTCATGTATCAGGGAGTCTTTTTTAGGGTCAGACCGTTTAAACAGAGAAGAATGAAAGTCATTAGAATTTTAATATACATCGCATTATCCATTGTATGTACCGCCCTGTCTGCACAACAGAAAGAGTATGAAAATCCTCGCGTGACAGGAGTAAACAGAGAGAGCGGACGTGCAACATTCTGGTACTATTCGGATAGAACCGAAGCACTGAAAGGTGGTTATGAAAATACCCCGGATAATATACTGTTGAATGGCAAATGGAAGTTTCATTTTTGCGAAAAACCGGCCGAACGCCTGGTAGATTTTTACCAGACAGGATTCGATGTATCGCAATGGGACGATATTGACGTACCGGGCAGTTGGCCCTTACAAGGATACGACAAACCTCTATATATGAATCATCCTTACGAGTTCAATTATATAGACCCCTACCCGTATCGGGTTCCTACGGAATGGAATCCTGTAGGAGCGTTCCGACGTGTAGTACATATTCCCGTTGCCTGGGAAGGGAAACGGGTGGTGTTGCATTTGGGTGCTGTCAAGTCTGCCTTTTATGTTTGGGTGAACGGACAAAAGGTCGGCTATTCTCAAGATTCGAAAATGCAGGCAGAATTCGATATCACCTCTTATATACAACCGGGAAGAGAAAATGTGATTGCCATCGAAGTCTATCGTTTTTCGATCGGCTCTTATTTAGAATGCCAGGATTTCTGGCGGTTGGCAGGCATCAAAAGAGATGTGTGGCTGTATGCCACCTCTCCGGTATTCCTGAAAGATTTCTTCGCTATAGGCGATTTGGATGAACAATACAAGAACGGGGAACTGGAGTTGAACTATACACTCAAAAATACCCAAAAACGCAAAACATCAGTCAATGTCTCTTTTTCTTTACTCAACAAGGAAAATAAAGAGATCTGGACAGAGCAGCAAAAGATAGTGTTGCCCGGACTGAAAGAACAAACTATGAATCTGAAGCAGGTGATCGAAGGCTGTTCACACTGGACAGCAGAAACACCCAATCTATATACATTGCTGATCGGTGTCGAAGAAGCGAACGGCAATACGACATACAGTTCATGTAAAGTAGGATTCCGTAAAGTGGAAGTAGCGAATGCACAACTTCTGGTCAATGGAGTTCCTGTTTACATCAAAGGGGCTAACCGACATGAGCACCATCCTAAATACGGACATTATATTCCTCGTGAGACGATGGAGAAGGATGTCCGATTAATGAAACAATTTAATATCAACGCAATTCGCACTTGCCACTATCCGTGCGACCCTTATTTTTATGAGTTGTGTGACAAATACGGGATTTATGTTGTGGATGAAGCCAATATCGAATCGCATGGTTTAGGGGCGGCTCTACAAAATGTAATAGATCCGCAAAAACATATCGCTTGTGATCCGGAGTGGACAGACATTCACCTGGATCGCATGAACCGTATGTTCCAAAGAGATAAAAACCATCCGTCAGTCATTATCTGGTCTATGGGTAATGAATGTGGTGACGGAGTCAACTTTGTCAAAGGCTACAAAATGTTGAAGGCACTGGATAAAAGCCGGTTAGTGCAGTTCGAACAGGCCGGTACATTACCACATACGGATATTTACTGCCCCATGTATATGAAAGGGGAAATGATGAAAAATTATGCCTTATCGCCGGATGCACGCATACCTCTTATCCAATGCGAATACGCCCATGCAATGGGCAACAGTCTTGGAAACTTCCAGGATTACTGGGATTTGATAGAAACTTATCCGGTATTACAAGGAGGCTTTATATGGGACTTTGTAGATCAAGGAATGGATGCCTATCACAATGGAGTGCATTATTATGAATATGGTGGCGGATTCGGACAGGAAAAGATCCGTAACGACGGTGCATTCTGCATCAATGGATTATTCTCTCCGGACAGAAAACCCAACCCGCACGCGTATGAAGCTAAAAAAGTATTGCAGAGTTTACGGGTACGAAAGAGTGGACTGGGAGAAAAGGTCTTTAAAGTCACGAATACATTCTCATTCACCAATGCAGATAAGTATCAGTTGACATGGAGCCTTTTGCAAGACGGACAAACTGTAGAAAACGGTACCATACCGTTCGCCCTTGCTCCTCATTCCGCCGGATTATTGACCATACCCTATCAGACAGCCCTTTCTGACTGTCATGAATATTTCTTAAACGTTGAATTCAAGTTGAAAGAAGCGGAGGATCTGTTACCCAAAGGTTGGACAATAGCCTATGATCAGATCGCTTTGAATCATCCGGTCAGAAAAATAACTGTCGGTAATACTTTAAACAAAACATTGACCTATCAAGAGAACGATACGATAATCGATATAAAAGGAGAACGCGGATTAAACCTAATCTTCGACAAACGGAAAGGAGGACTGAGTTCTTTTCGTTATGAAGGCTTCGATTATCTGAAATCATCTCTTGTTCCGGATTTTTGGCGTGTAAATACCGACAATGACGATTGGGACAGCGAGAATAATGTCTGGAAGAATGCTATTTCCAAAATGCAAGTATTGCAAGTTACGGTAGAACCTGCCACTGCCGTTTCTAAAAAGGAGAAAAAATACGAACAGATAAAAGTGCACGTTAAAACACAATTTACCGTTTCGGAAAAGCCGCAGCATACCATTTTCTTCGATACGGACTACACTGTACATGCCGATGGAAGCATCCGGGTAGATAACTATTTTACACCGAATTATTACAACGGAGAATCCAATATGTCCATACCCAGAATTGGCCAGGTAGTGAATATGAATTCTGAATTATCATTGGCTCAATGGTACGGCCGTGGTCCTTGGGAAAACTACTCAGACCGTAAAACCTCCGCATTAGTAGGGGAATACGAAATGCCCGTCAGTGAACTTCCTTACAACTACATCCGTCCTCAGGAGAATGGTTATCGCACGGATGTCCGGTGGCTGAAATTAAAAAGCCCCGATGGCCATGCACTGAAAATAACAGGTGAACCGATATTCTGTTTTAACATTCAGTTCACCGGACAAGATGGATATTTCACTAATGACGGCGCCCGGATGCGCTCTTCCGTCAATATGGTAAAAGAGCAAAATTATTATTTGAATATTGACTATGCACAAAAGGGAGTGGGTGGCGATAACTCTTGGGGAAAGCCGGTGCACTCCGAATATTTGGTTTTACTGAGATATCATGCCTATAGTTTCTGGTTGCAACCGGAACTATAATTAAATTATAAAGAATACACATCATTATGAGAAAAGCAAATTATGACCGGTTTCCATCTACTAAAATTTCGGGAACTGTAATTCAAGGATGGGAGAATATCTGTTCTCTACTGGAAGAACATTTAAAGGCCTATCCGGCTTTAGCCGTTGATTTTTATACAGGGGTATATGAGGAAGAAGTAATAAATGAACTCCATCGCTTATCCCCCGCCCTATTTATCGATACCCGCGACCTGATGAAACCGGAAAGTGAGATTAAAGCTATGACAGCCCGCTTTATGACGGATGACGTCTTATTTGGCTACGTGACTAATATCACGCTAAACGATTATTTTGACCAGGACAAACTGAAGAAAGCGCGTGAGGAAGTAATTGCGACAAAAGGAAAAGTAGTGGTTGTGGGAAGCGGAGCCGCCATGGTAGTCCCTGCCGAAGCCGTATTGGTTTATGCAGATATGACGCGTTGGGAAATCCAACAGCGTTTCCGCCGTCATGAAGTGAAAGCATTGGGGATAGACAACCGGAAAGACGCAGTATCCCTGCAATATAAAAGAGGCTACTTCAATGATTGGAGAGTATGCGATAAATACAAGGAAAGTTTGTTTGACAAGGTTGACTTCTGGTTAGACACCCACATAGCAACTGAGCCTAAAATGATTGATCAAACCACTTTTTTCAAAGGAATCGAAGAGACGGTTCATTCTCCTTTCCGCGTAGTTCCTTTCTTTGATCCGGCTCCCTGGGGCGGTCAATGGATGAAAGAAGTATGCGATCTCGATCCGGAAAAAGAAAATTACGGTTGGTGTTTCGATTGTGTTCCCGAAGAAAACAGCCTCTATTTTGAAGTGAATGGTGTACGATTCGAATTGCCATCGGTAGATCTCGTACTTTTAAAAACAAGAGAATTGTTGGGTGAGCCGGTAGAAGCGCGTTTCGGAAAAGACTTTCCCATCCGTTTCGACTTTCTCGATACGGTAGGTGGCGGTAATCTAAGTGTACAGGTACATCCCACGACACAATTCATTCGCGAAAACTTTGGCATGTACTACACACAGGATGAAAGCTATTATCTATTGGATGCCAAAGAAGGTGCTACCGTTTACCTCGGTTTGAAGACGGGTATCGATAAAAATGAAATGATTGAAGACTTGCGGAAAGCCCAAAAAGGAGAAATAGTATTCAATACGGAGAAGTACGTGAATAAACTGCCCGCAAAGAAACACGATCATTATCTGATTCCGGGCGGAACCGTACATTGTTCCGGCTCAGAAGCATTGGTACTTGAAATCAGTTCTACTCCTAACCTGTTTACTTTCAAGTTATGGGACTGGCAGCGTTTAGGATTAGATGGAAAACCACGCCCCATAAACGTAGAAAGAGGAAAAGAAGTTATCGACTGGAAACGTGATACGGAATATGTCAAACAGCATTTGGCCAACCATCTGACAAAGATTTCCGAAGGAGACGGCTGGAGAGAAGAAAGAACAGGGCTGCACCCGAATGAATTCATCGAAACCCGCCGCCACTGGTTTACCAAACCTGTGACACACCATACGAACAACAGTGTGAATGTCTTGAATCTGATAGAAGGCGAAGAAGCCATCATCGAAAGTCCCAACGGAGCGTTTAAGCCATTTGTGGTTCATTATGCCGAAACATTTATCATTCCGGCAAATGTAAACGAATACATCATTTCCCCTTATGGCAAGTCTGCCGGTAAAGAATGTGCGACTATTAAAGCTTATGTGAGATTCTGATAAAAACGTAAGGTTAACTTAATTCTATTATCATATGTATAAACATGATCAGCGTATTGTACTGACTCTGGATGCAGGGGGTACCAATTTTGTATTCTCTGCCATTCGAGAATGTAAAGAAATTGTAACTCCGGTCTGTCTTCCGGCTGCTTCTGATAACCTGGATAAATGTTTGTCTGCATTGCTAAAAGGGTTTAGCTTGGTTAAAGATCAGTTGGAAGACACCCCGGTTGCAATTAGCTTTGCTTTTCCGGGGCCTGCCGATTATAAAAACGGGATCATTGGAGATTTGCCCAACTTCCCGGCTTTCCGGGGAGGAATAGCTTTAGGACCATATCTGGAAGAGAAATTTAAAATCCCCGTTTTTATTAATAATGATGGTAACTTATTTGCGTATGGTGAAGCACTGGCCGGTGCATTACCTGCCATAAACGAAAAACTTGCTGCCGTCGGTAGTCCTAAAAGATATAAAAACTTATTGGGAATCACTTTGGGAACAGGGTTCGGTGCAGGAGTGGTTATCGACAATCGCCTGCTGACGGGCGACAACGGATGTGGTGGTGACGTATGGATCATGCGCAATAAAAAATATCCCGGATTGATAGCAGAAGAAAGTGTAAGTATCAGAGCCGTCCGCCGGGTATATACCGAACTTAGCGGTGAAGATGCTTCAAAGTTGACTCCTAAAGATATCTACGATATTGCAGAAGGCCTGCATTCCGGAAATCGTGAGGCGGCCGTGAGAAGCTTTGAAGAATTAGGCGAAATGGCCGGAGCAGCCATTACCCAAGCGCTTCACATTGTCGATGGGTTGGTAGTAATCGGTGGCGGCATAGCGGGAGCCGCTAAATACATTCTGCCGGGTATAATGAGAGAGATGAAACAATCCGTCTCCACTTTTGCAGGGCAGGAATTTCCCTGTTTACAGATGGATGTCTGCAATCTGGAGGACGCGAACGATTACAGGAGGTTTATGGAAAACAGAGCCGTCCATATCCAAGTGCCTTCTACCGACAAAAAGGTTCTATATGATTGCAATAAACGTATCGGGGTAATTGTATCCTCATTGGGTGCCAATAAAGCCATTGCATTAGGAGCATATACTTTTGCATTGCAACAGATAGATGCAGCAAGCCTTATCCAATAAAATCATAAATTAAAGAAAGTGCAACTATGAGCAGAAAGCTATTATTCCTTTTTCTATCGGTTTACTTCTCCACCTTTACAGCCACAGCCAAAATAATATGGACAATTGGCAACGGAGATAATTCCGGTTCCGAACTGGCATTAGGCCCCTCTGATTATAAGAAATTTTTAGCTAACGATTTCGGGTATGAAGACCGGTTCTTTCTGATCGGGACTTCTTCTGATAAAACAGATTTCCCATATGTGATGCCCGGACCGGATGATACTTGGGGAGGTACTTGGAGGACTTCCGGTTGGAGAACACATGATGCAAACATTCTGTTCAATATCTCCCAAAAACCTAAAAACGGACAATGCAAATTGATTATCGATCTGGTAGATTCAAATCCGAATCGCTCGGTGGTAAAAGTCACAATTAATTCTATAGAAAAGAAATTCGAGATCAAAGGCCATTCCGAAGAGGCACTGGAAGGCAATGTACAAAATGCCAAAGAACAGATTCTGGAATTTCCTTTTTCTACTGCCGACCTGAAAGAAGGCGGTAATATTGTTACTATCTCTGTGCTCGAAGGTGGTTGGATCGTATTCGACCAAATCTTACTGGAAGGATCGGATCGTGTTACATTAGGGGACAATAACAAATACGCTTTTCTACGCAATGTAGCACCTGCTGCTTATGAAACAGAACTGGAAGGCAAAAGAGTACAACCGCTTTTAATTGATGTGGAACACCTGAACGGTACCCCACAGTTAACAGTGAAGCTGGACGGCACGGATATATTTGCTGCTAAGCTGGATACCTCACGGTCTATTTTCGAAGCTCCTATGCCTGCTGTTAAAAAAAACAGGAAAAGTATGTATCAAGTGTTGGTAAACAATGAGTTGATAGAAAAGGGTATCGTATTGCGTTCCCCCCAGGCTCTACAGACACTGGCGGACTATGTAGACACCAAAATAGGCACTGCACACTCCCGATGGATGATAGCTCCCGGCCCATGGATGCCTTTCAGCATGGTAAAACTGAGCCCGGACAACCAGAATATGGGATGGCAGGCCGGTTATCAACCCACTTTTGAAACATTGGGTTGCTTCAGCCATATTCACGAGTGGACCATGGGAGGATTAGGCATGATGCCGACCAATGGAAAACTGTTCACAACAGTAGGTGATCAATTCTGTCCCGATGAAGGCTATCGTTCACGCATTGATAAACGGACGGAAGAAGCCCCTTTAGGCTACTATAAAGTATTCCTTACCGATACAAAGATTCTTGCAGAAGTGACGGCTACAGAAAGAGCCAGTTTCCAGAAATATACTTTCCCGAAAGATAAAGACGGCCGGGTTATGATTGATTTACATATTCAGGCTGAGTATGATTACAATCTGCGTGAAGTAGAAATGAAGCAGGTAAGCGACTACAGAATAGAAGGATTCTGCCATCAGTTTTCCCCACAGGTATGGAGTGGTGACGCCGATCAGGAGTATGTTGTAAATTTCGTCATTGAATTCGATGCCCCCATAAAGAAAACCGGTGGCTGGAAAAACGATCAGGTACTGGACTCAAAACAGATAACAGGAAAGAATTTAAAAGACGCCGGATTATATGTCGAATTCGATACGAAAAAGCATCCCGTAGTCCAAGTCCGTACTGGCATCTCTTTGGTCAGCATAGCCAATGCCTCAGAAAATCTGCAAAAAGAGATAAGCGACAAATTTGGCTGGGATTTCAATGCAGTTGTACAAAACCAGAAAGATGTATGGAACGAGATTCTGAATCGTCTGACCATCACATCCAATGACCGGATCGAAAAAGTACGTTTCTACACAAATATGTTCCGTGCACTTTGCCGCAATATGTGGAGCGATATAAACGGAGAGTGGATGTCCCCGGATGAAAAAGTACGTAAGTTTACTAACCCGGATCATGTCGCCTTAGGTTGTGATGCATTCTGGAATTCATTTTGGAATCTCAATCTATTCTGGAACCTGGTAACTCCCGAATGGACCTCCAAATGGGTAAATTCACAACTGGCCATGTACGATTCCAACGGTTGGCTGGCAAAGGGCCCCGCCGGCATGGAGTATATCCCCGTAATGGTGGCAGAGCACGAAATACCATTAATAGTCTCTGCGTATCAAATGGGCATCCGGGACTATGATGTCGAAAAAGCATTTGAAGCGATAAAAAAAATGCAAACTACGCCTGCTACCCGTGTTGCCGGCGGATTTGCCGGTAACCGTGATTTGCTGCCTTACCTTAAATATAAATATGTACCCATCGAAAAGGGACGTTTCTCCAATACAATGGAATACTCATATGATGACTGGACGGTAGGACAAATGGCAAAAGCATTAGGAAAATATACCGAGTACGATATATTCAATGACCGTGGAAGTTGGTGGAAAAATGCCATTAATCCCCAAAACGGATATGCACACATGCGCGATACGACAAGGCAGTTTATCCCTGATTTTGATCCCTTCCAAAGCGGACGTGATCATCATTATGTAGAAGGTAATTCCTGGCAACTCAGTTTTTTTGTCCCCCAAGATGTTCCGGCATTAATAGAAACAATCGGTGAAGAAACTTTTATCGATCGTCTGAACTGGGGCTTTGAAGCCAGTGAACCTTGGAGGTACAATGCACCGAACGATCAGTATTGGGACTATCCTGTAGTACAGGGTAATCAACAGTCTATGCATTTTGCCTTCTTGTTCAATTGGGCGAAGAAGCCTTGGCTCACGCAAAAATGGTCACGATCCATCATTGATAAGTACTATGGAACAGGCATCGCCAATGCTTACTTAGGTGACGAAGACCAAGGGCAAATGAGCTCATGGTTTGTAATGGCCGCCTTAGGTCTGTTCCAGACAGATGGCGGATGCCGCATCGATCCGATCTACGAAATAGCCAGCCCGCTTTATGAGAAAGTCATTATCGACTTGGGAGAACGTTATAATCGTGGCAAAACATTTACAATCGAAGCAAAGAACGTTTCCAGAAAAAATAAATATGTTCAAAGTGCCATGCTAAATGGTAAAGTACTGAATGAATTCTTCTTTCCGGCTTCCGAATTACTAAAAGGCGGTGAACTGATTTTGGAAATGGGTGACAAGCCTAATACATCTTGGGGAATACCCACGTGTAATTAAAACAAAAAATAAGTAACTATATATTGCTTACAGTGTAAATTCTTGTTAGCAATAGAATATATCAAGATTATAAGCCTTCTATAATCGTACAATCGTTTATAGAGGGCTTTACTGTAAGGTAATATAGCCACCAAAGAGAGACAATACTACTCTATTTATACCATATATATTTAAGCTAAATCAAAGTATATAGTTTTACCCCAAGAACATCCCCATGTTTTGCATGAAAACATGGGGATGTTGTAGTACAAAACATCCGGATGTTTTGTAGGTATGAAATAAGCTTCATGTAATATAGAAACTTATCCTCTTATTTAATTAAGGTCTATTATCCATGAATTATTAAGCTTAAATAAAAAAAACACAATAAAATACTTTTTTTATTTAGTAAGACTTACGCTTGAATTGTAATATTAATAGATAGCCTTAAAATAAGAATTAAAATTAATATATGTTGTTTTATATAGAATTAATGAAGAACATGAACAAAAAAAGCTAATGGAAAAGAATTTGTATTTGATGCAAAGTGCACATTTACAGCTAAAGTAACCAGTATTTTGTTAACATAAAAAAATGCTAAATGAAAAAAAATCTAAAGTACAAGATCGAACTCTTGTTGTTTTCCCTATTTCTTTTTGTTCCACTCTCTATGCATGCTACAGCGCAAAATGATGTAGCCATAAGTTTGGATTTTTCCAATGTTCCTTTAAGTAAAGTTTTAAATGAGATTGGTCGTCAAACTTCATTGCGTATTGTTTACAATACAAAAGATGTAAATCCCGACCAAATTGTATCAGTGAAAGTAGATTATCAGAAATTATCTTCTGTCATGAAAAACTTGCTGAAAAACACAAATGCAAAATTTACTATAAAGGACAACTATCTGGTACTCTATTCCTCTAAAGATGTTGATGTGGTAAATGAAACAACCCAATCAAACAAACGTATCATTAAAGGTTTGATCTCTGATGAATTTGGAGAACCTCTGATTGGTGTAAGTGTATTGGTAAAAGGAACTACCACAGGAACCATTACTGATATCGATGGAAATTACTCTATCGAAATTCCCAATGACAATGCCATACTCGAATTCAGTTATATTGGTTATCAAAAAGCAACATTATCAATATCTGGTGCCACTTCTTTTAATATTATTCTAAAAGAAGATGCCCAAGTTCTGAACGAAGTGGTTGTTACAGCTATGGGTATTACCCGTGAAGCCAAAACTCTAACTTATGCTGCACAAACTATCAAAAACGATGAAGTAACTCGTATTAAAGAAACAAATTTTATTAATTCACTTCAAGGCAAGAGTGCAGGTCTTACCATTACTCCTAACAATACCGGTGCGGGCGGTGGAGCTTCTAAAATAGTGCTTCGCGGTTCCACCTCTATTCTCGGAACCAATCAACCGTTAATTGTAATTGACGGTGTACCTATGCAAGACGGTATGGGAAGTCAAGTAACCGACGGTATCGCTTATGGTGGTGGACGTAGTGGAGATGACCTTCTATCTACTATTAACCCTGAAGATATTGAAAACATGACCATTCTTAAAGGGCCGAATGCTGCTGCGCTTTATGGTAGTGCTGCCAATAATGGTGTAATTGTTATTACAACGAAATCGGGTGTTTCTGGCACTGTTAAAGTGGATATTTCCAGCAGTACTTCTGTTGAAACAATGGCAATGTATCCTCAAACCCAGCAAACTTTTGGTCTTAGCGACAATAATCAATGGTCGGCATGGGGACCTGAGATCGGTACACGTTCGGCAGATGAGCTGGCATCTGCACCTTATCTGATGAGTTCTGCTCGTAATGCAGTAAAAGATTTTTTTAATTTAGGTGTTACACTTAATAACGGTATAACACTTAGCGGCGGTACAGAAAATTCCCGTACGTATTTCTCTTACAATAACACATATCAAACCGGACAGATTCCCAATAACGATTTCCGACGTAATAATGTGATGTTCAAGGAAATATTCTCTTTGTTTGACAAACGCGTTAATATCAGTACAAGTCTTAATTGGATACATCAAAAAACAAACAATGCTCCAGTAGTTGGAAAGGCTTTGAGCACTCTTTATCCACTATATCGTACTCCGGCAGATATTGACATGCGCTATTTTAAACATAATTATCAACATGCCGGTACGATGGCAGACGATATTGTTAGTAATCCGACAAAAGGAAATCCCAAATTAGTCGGACAGCCAGTACAAACGTGGTATTGGTACGACCAATATCTAAATAATCCATATTGGGTGGCTAATATGTATAACGATGTGTTGAAACGCGATCGCTTGATGGGTAACATCACTTTGGAGGCCAAAATCTGGAAAAACATCAAATATCAAACACGTCTCAGTATCGACTATGTACTTCAAAATAATCTAAATGAAGAATATGCCGGAATGAATCGTACAGGTTTTGATTATGTAGGTGGCAAGTATTATTCCAGTGACTCACGTACAAGTGACATTTATAACGACCATATGGTTTCTTACAATGACCGCTTTGATGATAAAATTGATATCAATGCGGCAGTGGGTACCAGTTTTACTCGACACTATAGTCGCAATACATCCATTACTACCAATATTGATACTTGTGGTTTACCTAATGCATTCGTTCCTCAAAACAGCAAGAAAAGTCGTCCCACTAATCCCAATGGTAGTGCAACATCTGCCTATGATAGTTGGAACTATTCCGACTGGAGTACTGCTCTTTTCGCAACAGCTTCTATCGGGTTGTTCGATAGGGTATACCTTGACGGTAGTTATCGCGTAGATTGGTCACAATCATTTCAACAATTTACTCAAGGGAGTGGATACAGTTCTTTTGATTACTATTCAGCTGGTATCAATATACTTATTGATAAGTTTTTACCGAAATTAGATTGGCTCAATCAATTGAAGTGGCGTGGCAGTTGGTCTGTGGTAGGTAATCCGATTCCTAATACTCTTTTTGCTCGGCAAAGTTATGATTTCAGTAATGGTACTGTAAATACTCGTCCACCATTATTTGATGATCCGAAACCGGAGACTACAACTTCATTTGAAACAGGTGTTGATGTATGGATGTTCGATAATAAATTTAATTTCGATCTTACATATTATAATTCTGTTCTTCGTAATCAGTTCCTTAATGTCACTACAGCCAATGGGGAATCTAAGCCTGTAAATACAGGTAAGATCCGTAATTATGGCCTTGAGTTTTCTGCGGCATATCGCTGGAATATTGGTCGTGATTGGCGTTGGCAAACGGGATTTAATATTGCTTGGAACGACAATCGAATCTTAGAAACTTATAAAACAGAAAGCGGGACACCTTACATTGTAGAAATGGGAACCAATGCGTTTAAAGTTAAATATATCGAAGGAGGTCGCTATGGAGATATTTATGTTAATTCCTTTGTCCGTGATGAAAATGGACACATAAAAATCAGTGGAGCTGACGATTATGAAACTGCTGTGCCTCAAATGGAATCCGGTGAGTATAAAACTTATGTAGGCAATACGGCTTCTCCTGTCACTCTCGGATGGAATAACACCCTTTCTTGGAAGAATCTTACTTTATATTTTCTTATTGATGGACGTGTAGGTGGTAAGGTAATGTCTTTAACAGAACCAGATCTTGATTTGTTTGGCCTTTCAGAACGTTCGGCTCAAGAACGTTTAAATGGTGAACGCGTTACACAAAACGGTAAAGAATATATTCTTAAAGAGCTTCCTGATGGTTCCGGAAACAAAGTCTCCGTTGAGAATTATTACATGACCATTGGTGCTTCCCCGATGGAGGATTATGTTTATAACGCTACCAATTTCCGTGTACGTGATATTTCCTTGAGTTATAATTTCAACAACTTATTTGGTAAGAATCGAGGATTGACAGCACAGTTTTCTGTAAAGAATGCATTCTTTATCTATAAAGATTCACCGGTAGATCCGGATATTTCTGTATCGGCTGCTAACGGTTTTTCCGGCATCGACTGCTATTCATTGCCTACTACACGTAGTTATGCATTGACTCTAAAATTTAACTTTTAAAATAAAGCATATCTCCTTAATAAATTATGAAAATGAAGAAAATAATATGTTCGATTGCTCTCATTGCCGGGTCTTTATTGTCAACGGGTATATTTATCAGTTGCGGTGATCAGTTTCCGGAAGAATACCCATGGATGATAGGCAGACAGGAAGAGATGGATAATACCAATGAGGAAGGTGCAGGAGCTACTGACATTACGGTTCTTGAAAAAGAACTTCGTGGTGCTATCCCTTTTATGATTAATTATTCGCATGAACCGGGTGGTAATTGGGAACCTCATGACTATCAATATGGTCGTGCTAATAATATTGATAACTATTCCGGGTATTGGACTACTTCAAAAGGTACTTTTACATTTGGAGGGCCGTTACCTACTTTATATACGTATCCTAATGACTATTTGGGTGGTGCAAATAGCAATCAAATTTTCACACAATCGGTGAATGCTATTTTACATGCTACAGAGCTTGGAAAGCCCGAATGGCGTGCTGTAGCTCTGATTATCCAAGCATATGCCGGTCATGAAATTGTTGACTTCTATGGTGCTGCTCCTTTCACAGATTGGCGTAATGTAAAACGCATTCCGCCGTTGGCTTATGAGAAAGGGGCTGATATTTATGACAAGATTTTTAATGATTTGGATGAAGCTATTGTTATCCTAAAAGAGCGGAAGCCTTCGCAAACAGAATTAGAGAAAATAGAGGATAGCAATGGTAAGAACATTTCTTATGGCGATTGGCGGCGTTGGGTGAAGTTTGCTAATAGCATCAAACTTCGTATGGCAATGAATATAGTGAAATATGACGCAGGCAAGGCTCAACAAAAAGCCGAAGAAGCTGTGGCTGATGAGATAGGTGTGCTTACCGAACATGACGATAAAGATATAGCTTACTACCCAGCCGGTGAGACTGTGTGCTGTTTGTGGAAAATTTGTAATACTTGGAATGATCTCCGCTTGAATGCATCATTGGAAAACATCCTTAAGCATTTTGAGAATCCATTGCTGACAGAATGGTTTGATTCAAACCCCAGTCCTATTAAAGATAAAAATTCTGGTATTGTGGCCCCGATTGATGTATACGGTATGCGTGCTGGTATTGATATGAGGAAGATAAATACTTCAGATAGAAAAAGTGGGTATGGTCCTTTTGCGGTATTAACCGATAAATATAAATTCATGCATCAGCCTTTCTTAAAACGTGTCGAGTGCTTATTCCTCCGTGCTGAAGGTGCTCTTAGAGGTTGGTCGATGGGCGGAACTGCCAAAGACTTTTATGAATCCGGCATTCGTTTGGCTTTTGAGGAAAATGGGATTACTGATCAAAGTATAATTGACGAATATATCAACCGGACAGAGGTAAAAGATGTAGACTATACAGATCCGTTTAACGGAATTCATAACATCAAAGGTCGTGTAAAAGTGGATGTGAAGTGGAATGAAGCAGATACTGATGAGTTGAAACTGGAAAAAATTATCACTCAAAAGTACATCGCTAATTTCCCGATGAGCGGGGAAGCATGGACTACATTCCGTCGTACAGGGTATCCGCGTTTATTCCCTGTTTATCTTAACGGTGACATGGAAGATGTTGATTTGGAACTTCAGCTTCGCCGAATACCTTTGGTAAAAACAACCAATAATACGCTTGAGATAGCTTCACTTGAAGAGGCTCTTGGAGCACCCAATCAGGGTAGTACGCGAGTATTTTGGGATGTACCTACCGAACAGCGTGGTGAAAAAAGTCCAGATAATAAATATAATTTGGTAATTCCGGTAAACTTTTAATAATTTTTTAAGATGAAACTATATAGAAACATAATATTCTTTTTGATAGCCATCTTATGTATGGGTGTTTTTGTCGGATGTAATGAAGATGAAACGCTAGATGGTGCGTCTGAGGTATATATTACCCTTAATCCTATGGATATCACTTTGAGAGTGGGCGATACAATAAAAATCTCGGCTGTAGTTACTAATTTGAGTGGTAATCGTATAGAAACACCTATTACTTGGACGGTATTGGACGAAGATGTGGCAAAGGTGTTGGGCGATACGGCGATTGTCTGTGTAACAGATGCACAAGGAAAAGAGACAAAACTAAAGGCAGAGCTTGTGAATGGTAAGTATGCCCTGACTAATGTTACCGTCACAACAAATCTTCCGGAAGGTATTACTCCTATAGACGAAAGTGGGGCTATAATTTCTTCTAAACATAGTTATAACATCACCCATGATTCTGTATTATTTGCTGTTTCTCCTAAAGAACTCCTTGAGGATTTTGAGCCTCAGTATACAATTGAAGGACTTGAACCATTTAGAATTCCGATGACTGTATATAAAGATAAAGGGTTGGTAGCTGTACACTATTCTGCGCCACGCGCCGCTGGAGAAGGAAAGATAACTGTTTCCATAGGTGATGGGTCCTCTGCCAAAACTGCAAGTTGTACTGTAGTATCGGCACCGAAACTTCTGGCTACTTTCTATGGTGAAAAATTTGCCGAGATGCCGTATTTAGGTACCAGACCAGATAGAAGTGTTTTGCCGCAATGGTTTGCTTATACAAATGAATCAAGTATGGACATAAACTCAGAAATGACTATACGTGTTGCTATCAATACAGAGAGCGGTGCTCTTGAAGACATTGAAGCAGCTTATAGTTCATATCATTGGGAAGCAATATCCGGTAGCGCAGTCGTCATTTCTGAAAAATATGAGGAGTTTGTAGAGAATCAAGGATTTGATGCCGTATTAACTGTACGTGCGGGTATTGAAGAAGGAGAGGCGGAATTTCATTGTATTACTTCGGATACTGTTCTTGTGGCAACTTTCAGTGTTCAGGATTATAAGAACCGTTATCCTGTAGACAAAATAACAGTGAGTCATGAGTCTATAAAGATGCCTGTAGGTGATTTTATCATGTTCACAACGGGAGTTGAACCAATCGCCTCTTATGCTTACCACAAACCGGTAGTTGTAGCAGAAAATCCCAATATTATAGAAGTTGGTGAATATGATGGTAATCTGATAATTCTTAAAGGTTTGGAAATTGGTGAAACCAAACTTATATTGACATCTAATGGCAAACAACTTGAAGTACCGGTAACAATTACCGAAGGTATAAAAAGTGTGTTGTGGGAAAAAGGAAATCAACGTGTTTTGTTTGCCGGCCAATCTGTTCAGTGGGGAGTCGATGCAAGGACAACTTCAGACGGTCCGAATCCTTATGAGGTAAAATGGATATCATCTGATACATCCATACTGAAAGCTGCACAAGTAGACAAAGATAATACCAAAGGTATAATTACTGCTGTAACATCAGGAACAGCCACAATTATAGCAGAAGTGGCCAATGTTCGTTCCGATGACGTTTCTGTTAAGGTAATTGATTTACCGGCGGATCAGACGTATACTTCCTCTAATACAGACTATGATAATACTATTGTAATACCTGCCGAAAACGAAAGGGACCTTTTAGTGTATGTCGCTCTAATATCTGGACAAAAACTTACCATTACATTAACTGGTGCATATTCCGGTGGTAGCTATGACGGTACCTATCAGGTCAGTAGCTATCCGGCAAGTGTAAATATTGATGAAGCAGAGGCACCTGTAACCTCAGGATATGTGACTCTTGCTTCTGATAACGATGGTAATGTGTTGATCTCGTTTGATCTTATGGTTTCAGTAACCAGTGACAAAACGTTTACGCTTAAAGCAGATAACGTAGTGGGGCTTCAATAAAATATCGACAAGGAGTTTGAAGCTTTCAGCTTCAAGCTTCTTGTCTCATAAGATGTTAATCACTAACAAACAATTTGTGAATTATATAAATTATTTTTTTAACTTTAAAAACACATTCCATGAAAAGAAATTTACTTTTACTTTCCGGAATTGCAGTTCTTTCTCTTTCTGCTAATGCACAAGAATTGAAAGAAGACTACATGGTATGGCCTAATAGTGGAGGTCTGCCCGGTTATGTGACTGAATGGACCCCAGGTACTCCTTTGTTTGAAGATGAGAATTTTTACATCTCTCGTGTGAAACCAAAAGAGCGTTTCCGTAATGCTGCAACTCAAATTAATGAGACATTAAATGAGGCAAATGACAAAAAACTTGTTTTTTGGGTTCCCGTAGGTAATGCTGCAGGAGGTAGCCCGAATGCACGTCCTAATGGCGTGTTCGATGGCGAAGTATTTAGTACATGGTCTTATGTAACCCATTATGGGGACTGGACTTCACCACATGGTTGGGTTCCCGGCGGTTTTGCAGATGTTGCCCATAAAAATGGTGTAGGGGTGTCTGGTGTTGCTTCCATTCCTAATGCAAGTATTAACGCTAATGATGGAGCTTGGGGACAAGCTTTGCATGAACAAGTAGCTCTTGACAATGAAAAATTGGCTAAATTCCTTCATTATCATGGAGTAGACGGCTTAGGTTATAATGCTGAGTTTTACGGCATGAGCGCTGATCTGCCCGCTCTTCGCACTCAACATGAATTTATTCATAAATATCTTGTTGAACAGGGAAATAATTTGGCAGAAAACTTCTGGTATGACGGAACAAACGATAACGGTGGTATCTCCTTTGATGGTGGTATTGGTAGCCATAATAAAGAAACATTCGGAAACGGCGAGCATATACGTACCTCACTCTTCTTTAATTACAACTGGCATCGTTCAAATGTGTTAAATTCTCTCTCTAATCTCCAGAATGTTGCTCCCGGGCGTAATCCATTGGATATTTATGCTGGTTTTAATATGCAAGGAGGAGATCCTTCCACATGGACTACCCTTGCTGATTATCCGATGTCTATCGGCTTGTGGGGTGCACATGAACGTAATATGCTTTGGGCCGGACGCGCAAAACAGGGCAGTTCGGATATAGCCAAACAGACAACCTATCAGAATGTTCTCGAAATGTTCTTTACTAACGGAAATCGTAACCCGGCAAAATCAATCGATATCTATAATGCCGGTAGTCATTTCCCTGATGAAAAGTGGTTTGGTATGTCAGCATATATGTCCGCACGCAGTTCTTTGAGCTGGGATCTTTCCGAAGAGCCCTTTATAACATTCTTTAATTTAGGTAACGGCCGTTTTTTCAATTGGAAAGGTAAACGTCAAAATAACAACGAATGGTATAATATAGGTGTACAAGATTATCTTCCTACATGGCGTTATTGGTTTGCTTCCTCGTTCATGGGTAAAAAAGCAACTGATGTATTGACTAATGGGTTAGATGCTCAATTTACGTGGGATGATGCTTATGTAGGCGGTTCTTGTCTTCGTATTTTCGGCACGACAGCTGATGAATATTTACATCTTTTCAAAACAGATTTCGCTTTGAAAACGAATGATGTGATTACAGTTCGTTATAAATTAGTGAAAGGTAAGTCTGATATAAATCTTATTTTATCTGCCAAAGGTAATGAAACTGTAATTTTGCGTGAGAGCAACCTTAAAGTAATAACAACTTCAGAAGTCGCAGATGATGAGGTTTGGATTGAAAAAACGTTCAAAGTCAGCGGGCTTCTCACCACACTTAGCAATAAAGAGATTGCAATGATTGGTCTGCACTTTATGAATGCCCAAGATCTTGATCTTTATCTTGGAGAATTTTCTATTACCCGTGGTACGACTTCTACTCCTTCAGCTCCTGAAATTACTGTAGCAAAAACTCTTGGTAATCATTATAAAGGTGTTGATGCCAAGGTAATTTTTAATATGCCTAATAATAAGGAAGCAGGAACTCCTGTTTACAATCTTGATGTGAACGCTTCCATGTTTAAACTTTATGCACAACAAGAAGGTGGAGATCCTATATTTATGGGTATCACTACTTCTTGGGCAGGTATGTACTATTCTATTCCTGTTGATGCAGATAAAGCACAACGGATACGTCTTGGTGTTGCTGCAGTTTCAGTGGATACCAACTCTGATTCTGATATTAAATGGAGCAATTACATAGATGGTTTTGGTGATTATTTTACCATTAATGATGTCCAAATTGATAAGACAACAATTAAACCGGAAGAAGATTTTGAAATTTCTTACGTAGATCCGCGTCACAATCCGGCTGATTGGAAACTTTACAATGCCGAGGGTGAAGTAGTTAAAGAGGCGAACAATACTGTAAAATTCTCTGTAACGGAAGGTATCAAAGAGGTTGGTGCTTATGATCTCGAAATTACTGAATCCGATACTACTCGCCGCTTCAATTCTTATGTACAGATTACAAGTTGGGGATCAGGCGCTTTGCCCCAAATCAAGACTTTGACAATCGACGGAGAAACAGTGCAAGAGGGAGCATCACCTATTAAAATTGAAATAGGAAAAGAGTTGACTTTAGGCTATACAGGTAGAGAAGCAGATGGCGCTGCATCACGCGGTGTTGAAATAGACGAAGGCTGGGTAGGTGGTAAAGTCGCACCTTTAGACATTGCTTCTTATAAATCATTCTCTGTTTCTACATGGATACTATTTAATTCATTGCCCGGTAGTACGGCATTCTTCAGTATTGAAAATCGTGCCAGTACTTGGCCTGTAAATAACTGGGGTTGGTTCTGGTCTAATGTTGATTCTAAAGGTAAATTAGATTCTTATACATTCCGTAGTGCTACTGCAGGTGGTTCTGATGAACTTAAATACACTTTCCCGGAAACTGTTATTGTACCTAATTCCTGGAATCACGTTGCATTGGTATTTGAATACAACGAAAATGGTCAGTTCCGTTCTAAATTCTATGTTAACGGCACTCTTCAGAAATCAACATGGATATTTGGCCGTACAAGCGGAACAACAGAAGATTGGTGTTCTATACGCTTTGCCCTCCCGTCTGACTACTGGTTTGGTTTCGGTGGAGGTCGTGGTGAAGGAGCTACTTTCAACAATGGTATAATAGATGAGTTGCAAATTTGGGATGGAGCTATGACCGAAGCAGATGTACAGACATCAAAGGCAGGTCTTGATGCAAATAATCTTCCAACTAATATATTAGCTTACTGGGATTTTGATACAGATGCTAATGACAGTCATTATTTTACAGCTAAAGGCACTAAGACAGAAGCACAAGCTTGTGCTTTCAAAATTGTAGCAGGAGTAAATGAAGGTTCTGGAACTCAAACCCCTCAACAACCCCTTTATATCTCCGGTACTCCGTTCATTGCCGGATCTGCTTATAAAATTGAGACACTGCCTACATGGACTGCCAAACGTGCCGTAATCAGTGAAGCTACTGGCAATGCCACTGCTGGTAGCGCAAAACTGTCCTATGCTAAACCTGATGACCGTACTGTTACTTTAACACTCGCAAATACATTAGGCTCAGATTCTAAAGAATACCCTGTATTCACAATCTATGATCCTGTAGGTATTGAAGATACAAACGCAACTGGAGAATTACGTACTTATACTGTAGAAGACATTCTCTTTGTAGAATTTGCAGAAGACGGTAACTACCAAGTTTCTGTATACACAGTATCCGGTATGCTTGCTGCTCAAAAAACAGAAACTCTTTATGCCGGTCAAAATATGCGTATTACCCTTGGAACTAATGGCATTTACTTAGTGAAAGTAATAAAAGACGGCAAAGAGGTTCGTACAATAAAAGTTCTTAAGAAATGATCTGTTAGAAATAGGTATAAAGTATATATTATAACCAAAAGAAACTAAAACGTTTCTAACAAATTGGACAAGTTAATATTTATAACTTGCATAAGAGCCTGGTATAATACTGGGCTCTTTCCTTCTAAACACATTATTTCTTAATATATAGTAATCGAATTACTTTCCATTAGTCGATCTAAAATTCAATAGACTGCTAATTAGTACCATTAGGTCTTTAAATATTTTAATACAAAAATCATTATATTATCCTTTAAATTTTACGTTTATGAAAATTACAAAAATTGTGTTATTACTTTTCGTCTTTTTATGTACATCTAATGTATGGGCGCAATTAAACGAAAATGGGAAGCAAAACCTTACTTCGGAAAACAGAGTCATTAAAGACATGAAAATCCAAGTTTCTAATCCTGGTTGGGATGGAATGGTGAGTATAGCATTAGATGGAAAACTATTGTGCACGGATTATGATCAGGGCATACTGTTGCTGGCAGGGCAGAATTTCATTGAACGCACATCAGAAATAGATGTATATCCAGGTGGCGTACTTTCAATTTGGGGCTACAAAAATGGCACAGGTAATACTAATGTAATTTCATTAACAATTCCAGAAGATGAAACAGATCCAATATTAATCGTAGAATGTACCCCCAGCAGCCATTTCCCTTTAAAAGCATATTTCAAAGGACACTACTGATTATCAAAAAATTATTTAGATAAATAGCAGTTCAAAAAGTCTTAATAATTATGAGATCACCCTCACTCTAACCATGTTTAAACTGCACTCCTAAAGTTTTATGTCCAACTTTTGGGGTGCAGTTCAATTGTAGTAAGGGTGATTTTTTCATACATGAAAATATCCAGGTATTCCTATCATAGAATATAAAAAGTGATCATGGAAATCCCTTCAAACAAACAATTGATTTGACAAAAACCGATAAGTAATATCTTCCATTTTCCCATTGACAATACGATACAAACGCTGATTTGTTTTTGCAGATTTCAATCCACCCAACGCTTCCACGTAAGGTCCCAACTTTATATATTCGAAATAACTCATATTAAAGTCGGCAGGTAACTCCGACTTTCCGGAATACCAACCCACTTTCACCGGAGCTATGGACTGACGGCAACAGAGAAACTGTGCCAATCGCTCTACTTCTAACGGATAAGCATCCCCACCCATAAAACAGACACAAGTCACAGCTTTACCATATTTCTGCAAAAGCCATGAAAGACTTTCTTCAGTTAGGAATTCACCTATGTCATCCATCAGATAAGGACTATGACACCCCTTACACCTGTTCGGACAATTAGAAAGATTGATAGCCAAAGTAACCTCACCCGGTATCTCTTGAAAAACAATATCATAATCAGCGTACCGGAGCATAATATCTTTGAGCAGCCTCCTTCTGCCGGGCTTGTGAAAAATTGCTGACACGTTTCATGTAACCGATAACACGAGTCAGATAATCTACGTCCTCGCTATGACATTCAGGACATTCGTGTAGATATCTCTTATCGATATGCTTACACTTATTGCAAATAGTATTCGGAATATTGAATGTGAAGTAATTACAACCTTCTATAGCAGCTACCCGTAACAATTGCCGATATTGTTCTTTACTAAGATGCTCCTCCAAATTCATATGTAAAGCAGAGCCACCGGTAAGATGCTCGATATAGCGATGCCCGTGAAGACGAAACCTGTCGACAATATTCAATGACTCATCTTCCACGATATAGAAATAACTGTTATAGCATTCACGAAAAGTTTGGAAACCGGCCTCCTTATCCCACTTGGCATGCTTCACGCCTACATTTTCGGCAGGGATCATTTCACAGTTAAACAAAACTTCCTTTGTACGATACTTCTTATTATATTTTTCTATCATACCCAAAATCTCCTGCACAAATGCTTCATATTTGGGATTATCATTGATTTCGATTCCCATAAACTGAGCTGCTTCAACCAAACCGTTGACACCGATAGTCAAATATTGACGACTCATATTGATATAACCGGCATCAAACAAAGGTAACATACCTTTTGCCTGCAACTGTTTCAGATTCTCATTGTAAGCCAGTTGTACTTTGTGAACCAAATCGACGACCTCTTCCAGAAAGAAAGGATAAAGCATACCCGACTTCACTGCATGCTGGATACAACGATTCAGATTAATAGTCAATACACTCTTCGAACCGGTAGAAACCCCGCCGGCACCTAACGTATAACTGAAACCATTATCTTGTATTTCATTACGCAAACGGCAACAGCTACTTAGGGAATCGGCATTATCACTCATATAGGTAAAGAAAGAGTGCCCTCCGGCATACATTTCGGCAGTGAAATCTCCATATTCTTTATCTAATACGTCACCATCTTTGGTCAGCAATGCCATTGTTTCGACAGGAAACGTCAAAACGGTCCGTGTGCGTTCCTTATTAAACCACCTCATAAAGCGCTTTTGCAACCAACTCAAAGAATCCCAATCGGGTTTACTTCCATCGGGAAAAACAAAATGCTCGAAAAGACTATTGAAATAGTACTTGTCATAATAGGCTACATTCCAAAATACCGCCTGAAAATTCCGTGCACCCGTAGGCTGATTAATAGAATACACTATCTGTTCAAAACAATCCGTTATAATCTTATCGATCGTTCTTTGCTTAGCAGACAAATCAACAACCTTGTCAGCGTGTTTATAGTAATCCTGTCCATACTCCAAGCCTACAAAATAATTCATGTACATTAAAAACTCCGGAGTAGCGCATGCACCGCTCAACATACTGGATACAATGAATACCATGTTGACAAATCCTCCACAGAAAGATTTCAGATTAGTCGGAGCCGTCGAATTGCCTCCCACACCCACAGTGCCGTTTATCAACCAAGGATACATGGTGATACTTGCACAGTAATTGGCGAGATTAGTCTCATCATTCTTATAAATAAAATGATGATTCAAAAGTTCAAGATAGCGGTCGGAGACTTCTTTACCATACAAATCTTTCAAACGATCCGTCAATAACCGGCGGTTCAAACGAATAAAATTCGATTTTGGCAATTCACCTATCAAAGTAGCGATGTTCTTGTTCTCCACATTTGCATTTGCATCATATTTACTGCCGGTAGCAGGATTGGAAGCGTCACAATAATCAAGCAAGAATCTAAGCTTGTCTCTGACTTCACGGTCTTCCAAATGCTTCTGACGATACAGCATATATGCTTTTGCAACACTGTAATAATGCTCTGCCATCAGAGCTACTTCCACCTGATTCTGGATTTCTTCCACACTGGTTCCATCACTGACACTGACACGGCTCAATACATTGGTAATGACATCCTGTGTAGCAAAACTCCCTACTGACAAAAAAGCTTTGGCAATCGCATTTTTAATCTTATCAAGAGAAAACACTTCTCTTTTCCCATCTCTTTTGATAATGAATATCTCCGAACTAATCATACTTATAAATTAAGATTTAACAAATAAATTCATCATAAAGCTATTCAAATACGACAATTCACGGAGGTCAGTAATAAAATGAAATCGGTAGAATCCACTCCATCGCCTTTCACCCGAAAGCCTTGAATGAGGTAATGAAACCGGCAGGTCTTCTGACTTGTTTTTATTACAACGCCTTCCCGATTCTATAAAAATAACCAGTGGCAAAGATTGTTGTAACATTTCTCTTTCAAATGCAAGAGATAAAACTTACAGCTACGGGGATAGTCCCTGATTTTCACAGGATTCCCTTTTAATTCCGGTTCGCATTGAAGCTACTTCAGAAACCGATATTGCTGACAAAGTTAGAAATTAAATCAAGAATTCAACTTGAAAAGGAAAAAATATTCAGCCGTATCTTTTTTCTTCGTTTCTTCCCCATTGAATTATAAAATCGACTATCTTTGCCCCGAATTGGTTGCGGATAGACATTTCGACTATTCGGATTAAAAGGGAATCGGGTGAAAATCCCGGACAGTCCCGCTGCTGTGAAACTCTGCTAATATCTTGAAAACAGACCTTTGCCACTGGTTCTTTTTATAGAACCGGGAAGGCTTCAAGATAAGGAGTCAGTCAGAAGACCTGCCATTCATCAAAGGCTGTTTTTACTCGTGGGATTAGGAAAGCAGTGTGAAAGAAGATGAATCCAATGAAAGAACCTGCGAAAGAGATACCTGTAAATATGGGTATGTCTATGTTGTGATACAATTAATCGAGGTTCTGTGGTTGATACATTAAAGACAAATTTATTATATTATGGAACTTCTCAGAAACCTTTTCGAAGGATACCCCAATCTTTGGGGTGGTGGAGTGGCACACTCCGTACTTATTTTATCGTTGGTTATAGCCTTCGGTATCATACTGGCTAAAATAAAGATAGCCGGAATTTCATTGGGTGTCACATGGATACTTTTCGTCGGTATCGTATTCGGGCATTTCAACCTGAGCTTAGACGAACATCTGCTACACTTCCTAAAGGAATTCGGATTGATATTATTTGTCTACTCCATCGGTTTACAGGTAGGGCCTGGTTTCTTTTCCGCTTTTAAAAAGGGAGGATTTACACTGAACATGCTCGCCATGACAACTATCTTTCTGAGTGTTGTTATTACCATCATCCTACACTTCGCCACAGGCGTTCCCATCACAACAATGGTCGGAATTCTTTCCGGTGCCGTCACCAATACCCCGGGATTGGGTGCTGCCCAACAGGCCAACAGTGACCTGAACGGTATCGATGCGCCTGAGATAGCAATGGGATACGCCGTAGCCTATCCACTCGGAGTGGTGGGTGCTATCCTTTCATTACTTGCCTTGAAGTATATTTTAAATATCAATACGACCAAAGAAGAGGCCGATGCGGAAAAAGGATTAGGACACTTACAAGAACTGACTGTACGTCCCGTCACCTTAGTTATAAAAAATGAGGCGATAAACGGAAAGGCAATTAAAGATATACGCCCGTTGGTAAACCGGAATTTTGTTATTTCGCGTATACGTTATCATGAAGGAAACAAAGAGACGGAATTGGTTAACTCGGGTACTATCCTGCATTTGGATGATGAGATTTTAATTATCTCCAATCCGATAGATATTGAGGCTATCACGGTCTTCTTCGGTAAACAAGTGGAGGTAGAATGGGAACAGGTTAGTAAGAATCTGATTTCAAGACGTATCCTGATTACCAAACCCGAACTGAATGGAAAAACGCTGTCACAACTGAAAATACGAAATAATTTCGGCGCAAATATCACCCGCATCAATCGTTCGGGAGTAGACCTTGTAGCCGCTCCGAGCCTGCAATTGCAGATGGGCGACCGTGTAACAGTAGTCGGTAGCGAACTGGCTGTAGGACATGCCGAGAAGGTCTTGGGAAACTCAATGAAACGACTGAACCATCCCAATCTTATTCCGATATTTATAGGTATCGCTTTGGGATGTATCTTAGGAAGTATTCCATTTATGTTTCCGGGCATTCCTCAACCGGTCAAGCTGGGACTTGCGGGAGGCCCGCTCATCGTATCGATCCTTATCAGCCGTTTCGGCCCACAATACAAAATGATTACTTATACCACCATGAGTGCCAATCTGATGGTTAGAGAAATAGGCATTTCACTCTTTCTTGCCTGTGTAGGATTAGGAGCCGGTAAGGGATTCATAGAAACTGTTGTGAACGAAGGAGGTTATGTTTGGATCGGTTATGGGGCCATCATCACTGTTATCCCATTATTAATAACGGGGCTTATCGGACGTTATGGCTGTAAATTGAACTACTATACGCTCATCGGAGTATTGTCCGGAGCCAATACCAATCCACCCGCTCTTGCCTACTCGAATGACCTGACTTCTTGCGACGCTCCCGCCGTAGGCTATGCTACCGTATATCCGTTGGCCATGTTTCTGCGCGTACTTACGGCACAGCTACTGATACTTTCATTATCATAAATACAACATTATACATACCTTTCAAATCATAAAAGATACCACTTTGTATTTACACAAAACGGGGAATGGCGATTACAGTAGTTTTTGCCACTTCCCCGTTGTAATTTAAAGATTATCACGTATCTTTGCAAACTCAAATAAATACAAATTATGGCTATTACAATCAAAAAAGTATCTGGAAGAAAAGAACTAAAAAAGTTTATTCGTTTCAATTTCAAGATGTATAAGGGTAACCCTTATTCTGTTCCCGATCTTTATGACGATATGCTTAATACGTTCAACAAAAAGAAAAACGCTGCATTTGAATTTTGTGAGGCCGAATACTTTCTGGCTTATAAAAATGATGAACTGGTAGGCCGTGTAGCAGCCATTATCAACCATAAAGCCAATGAGAAATGGAATAAAAAAGATGTACGTTTCGGTTGGATAGATTTCATTGACGACATAGAAGTATCTTCTGCATTGCTGAAAGCCGTAGAAGAATGGGGCAAAGCCAAAGGCATGACAGACATCCAAGGCCCATTGGGATTTACCGACTTCGATGCAGAAGGTATGCTGATAGAAGGATTTGACCAGCTCAGCACCATGGCGACAATCTACAACTATCCTTATTATCCCCAACACATGGAGAAGTTGGGATACGAAAAAGATGCTGACTGGGTAGAATATAAAATCTACATACCGGACGCTATACCGGAAAAGCATAAACGTATCTCCGATCTCATCCAACGGAAATATAATCTCAAAATAAAGAAATATACCTCCGCCAAAAAGATTGCCGCAGACTATGGACAGGCCATTTTTGAGTTAATGAATGAAGCCTACAGTCCGTTGTACGGTTATTCCCCACTGTCACAACGCCAAATAGACCAGTACGTTAAAATGTATCTGCCGATCGTCGACCTGCGCATGGTAACCCTTATCACGGATGCCGATGACAAACTGATTGCAGTAGGTATCTCAATGCCTTCATTATCAGAAGCTCTGCAAAAGTCACATGGGCGTCTGTTACCTTTTGGCTGGTATTATCTTCTGAAAGCCCTGTTCATGAAACGACGGGCAAAAATGCTCGATCTGCTGCTTGTAGCCGTGAAACCGGAATACCAGAATAAAGGTGTTAACGCTTTGTTATTTTCCGATTTAATTCCGGTTTATCAAAAATTAGGTTTTATATTTGCAGAAAGCAACCCGGAGCTGGAAGAAAACGGAAAAGTCCAGGCTCAATGGGAATACTTCAAAACCGAGCAACATAAACGTCGTCGTGCGTTTACAAAAAAGATAGAATAATGGAACAATGTGCCAATATGCCAACGTGCCAGTTTCCGAACGGTGCTTTAGCATAGCGTAGTTGCATGCGTAGCCAATCGGCACATTGGCATATTGGCACATTAAAAAATTATTGTTTATGGAAGAGAGCGAACTGATACCTTTAGACAACAGTCCTGTAGAATACACAGATGACAACATCCGCCATCTGAGCGACATGGAACACGTCCGTACACGTCCCGGCATGTATATTGGAAAGCTTGGCGACGGTGCACATTCCGAAGACGGAATTTATGTCCTTTTGAAAGAAGTGTTAGATAATAGTATCGACGAGTTCAAGATGCAAGCCGGTAAGAAAATAGAAATCATTGTCGAAGAAAATCTGCGTGTCAGTGTACGAGATTACGGACGAGGCATCCCACAGGGAAAGCTGGTAGAAGCCGTCAGTGTCTTGAATACCGGTGGTAAATATGACAGTAAAGCATTTAAAAAGAGTGTCGGCCTGAATGGTGTAGGTGTAAAAGCCGTCAATGCATTGAGCTCCCGTTTCGAAGTACGTAGCTATCGCGACGGTAAAGTCCGCATTGCCACCTTTTCTAAAGGCAATCTGCTTACAGACGAAACACTGGATACGGAAGAAGAAAGCGGAACATATATTTTCTTCGAACCGGATGCTACCCTGTTCCTGAACTACAGCTTCCGTCCTGAGTTTATCGAGACGATGCTGCGTAACTACACTTATCTCAATACCGGCCTTGCAATAATCTATAACGGACAACGAATTTTATCCCGAAACGGATTAGTCGATCTGCTGAATGACAACATGACTGCTACCGGGCTTTACCCTATTATACATCTGAAAGGGGAAGACATCGAGATCGCCTTTACACATACCGGACAGTATGGCGAAGAATATTATTCATTTGTCAATGGACAGCATACGACACAGGGAGGTACTCACCAAAGTGCTTTCAAAGAACACATTGCCCGTACGATCAAAGAATTCTATAATAAAAATCAAGATTATACCGATATTCGTAACGGGCTGGTAGCTGCCATTGCCGTCAACGTTGAGGAGCCGATGTTCGAAAGCCAGACAAAAATCAAATTAGGTTCTACCAATATGTCACCCGGTGGCATAACTGTAAACAAATTTGTCGGCGATTTTGTCAAACAGGAAGTAGACAACTTTTTGCACAAACACGGTGATGTAGCAGAAATCATGCTGCAAAAGATACAAGACTCCGAGAAAGAGCGCAAAGCCATTGCCGGTGTAACCAAATTAGCACGTGAACGCGCTAAAAAAGCCAATCTGCACAATCGAAAACTCCGTGATTGCCGCATTCATCTGAATGACCCCAAAGGTAAAGGACTCGAAGAAGATTCATGTATATTCATCACCGAGGGAGACTCTGCCAGTGGTTCTATTACCAAAAGCCGCGATGTCAACACACAAGCAGTATTCAGCCTGCGCGGTAAACCGCTAAATTCATTCGGGCTGACCAAAAAAGTGGTATACGAGAATGAAGAATTCAACCTGCTTCAAGCTGCATTAAACATTGAAGACGGCATTGAAGGATTGCGCTACAACAAAGTAATCGTAGCTACGGATGCCGATGTAGACGGTATGCATATCCGTTTGCTGCTTATTACTTTCTTTCTTCAGTTCTTTCCCGACCTGATTAAAAAAGGGCACGTCTATATCCTGCAAACACCTCTGTTCCGTGTACGCAACAAGAAAAAGACCCTTTATTGTTACAGTGACGAAGAACGCCAGAAAGCAATCAGGGAGTTAAGCCCCAATCCGGAAATTACCCGATTCAAAGGTTTAGGAGAAATCTCCCCGGACGAATTCAAACACTTTATAGGGAAAGACATGCGTCTGGAGCAAGTGTCATTGCGTAAAACCGATCTTGTAAAAGAATTACTCGAATTCTATATGGGTAAAAACACCATGGAACGGCAAAACTTTATTATAGACAATCTGGTTATAGAAGAAGACATAGCATAAAACAAAAAAATGAGAAGAGCTATTTTCCCGGGCACGTTCGACCCGTTTACTATCGGACATTATTCGGTAGTAACCCGTACCCTGACTTTTATGGATGAGGTAATCATCGGAATAGGTATCAACGAAAACAAAAACACTTATTTCCCGATAGAGAAGCGTGTGGAAATGATCCGGAAATTCTACCAAAACGAACCACGAATAAAAGTAATGTCTTATGATTGTCTGACCATCGACTTCGCCCAGCAAGTAGGTGCGCAATTTATCGTTCGCGGCATACGTACGGTAAAAGATTTCGAATATGAAGAGACCATTGCAGACATCAATCGCAAACTGGCCGGAATCGAAACCATATTACTATTCACCGAGCCGGAACTCACTTGCGTCAGTTCTACCATCGTACGCGAACTTCTTGGCTATAATAAAGATATCAGTATGTTTATTCCGGAAGGGATGGAAATTTAATAACGAGTAATAAATGATTAGTGATTAGTAAATCAAGATGATGAAAAAAATATATATATTCTTAGCCTGCCTGTGGGCTATCACATCACAGGCACAGAACTTCGGTTCTCCTGCCATGCGCAAACTGCAAATGGCCGAATTCGCTATCGCCAACTTATATGTAGACAAAGTAGACGAAAATAAACTGGTAGAAGAAGCCATCATCAAAATGCTGGCACAACTCGATCCACACTCCACTTATTCGAATGCGGAAGAGGTAAAAAAGATGAATGAACCCTTACAGGGTAATTTTGAAGGTATCGGCGTTCAGTTTCAGATGATTGAAGATACCCTATTGGTCGTACAACCTGTCAGTAACGGACCTTCCGAGAAAGTAGGTATTCTCGCCGGAGACCGTATCATAGCAGTCAACGATACGGCTATTGCCGGAGTGAAAATGAGTACGGAAGATATCATGAGCCGTCTTCGTGGCCCGAAAGGTTCTAAAGTAAACCTGACCATCCTCCGACGGGAAGTAAATGACCCGTTACTTTTCACAGTGAAACGCGACAAAATCCCCATCCTTAGTCTGGATGCCGCATATATGATCGAACCGAAAACAGGCTATATCCGTATCAACCGTTTTGGAGCTACCACCGCTGAAGAATTTCTAAAAGCAATGAAAGAGTTGCAGAGCAAAGGTATGAAAGACCTTATCCTCGATCTTCAAGGTAATGGAGGAGGATATCTGAACGCAGCTATCGACCTTGCCAATGAATTCCTCGGGGAAAAAGAGCTGATTGTATACACAGAAGGAAGAACGGCACAGCGCAGTGAATTTTTCGCAAAAGGTACAGGAAATTTCCGTAAAGGACGCTTGGTCGTACTGGTAGACGAATATTCCGCCTCAGCCAGTGAAATTGTGACCGGAGCCATCCAAGACTGGGACAGAGGTGTAGTTGTAGGACGACGCTCTTTCGGAAAAGGACTGGTTCAACGTCCTATCGACCTGCCCGATGGCTCAATGATCCGATTGACCATAGCACGGTATTATACTCCCGCAGGCCGTTGCATTCAAAAACCTTACGATAGCACAGCAGATACCAAATTATCAGGCAGGAACAGTGACAGTGAGAATAATCAAAAGAAATATAATCAGGATTTGATAGACCGTTTCAATCGTGGTGAGTTGATGAATGCAGACAGTATCCACTTTCCGGATTCACTAAAATGCCAGACTAAAAAATTAGGACGTACCGTTTACGGCGGCGGAGGTATCATGCCCGATTATTTTGTGCCGATCGATACCACTCTGTATACGGATTATCACCGCAATCTCGTGGCCAAAGGGGTAATTATCAAACTGACCATGAAATACATCGAAAAGCATCGGAAAGAATTATTGAATAAATACAAAAAGTTTGAAACTTTCAATGAGAAATTCGAAGTAGATGATGAATTGCTGAAAACGATGCGTGAAATGGCAGATCAAGAGAAAATCGAATTCAACGAAGAGCAATACAACAAGGCTCTGCCTCTTATCAAGACCCAACTGAAAGCACTCATTGCCCGCGATCTATGGGATATGAACGAATATTTCCAAGTAATGAATAAAACAAATAAAAGTGTAGAACGGGCACTGGAAATATTAAGTTCAAAGGAGTACGAACAAATGCTGAAATAAATGAAGGGTGCATATCCCCCTCCAAGAAAATGAGGGTGTGTCGAAATTCTCATAAACTAAAAATGAACTGCACCCCAAAAGTTGGACATAAAACTTTAGGAGTGCAGCTCAAGCAGTTGTAGCGAGGGTGATTTCGATAAAAGGGGAGTTTTGACACATTTACATCCCCGTTTTTATTTATAAGTGAAAATTAAAAACAGGCTTTTAATAGGTAAAAGCGACCTGCTTTTTTTCTCCGAACAGCCAACTGTTCAACCAACGATTGACATAAATATTAACGACTGCACAACCTGCGCCGATAGCCGCTCCTGCTATCACGTCCGAAGGATAATGCACCCCCTCATTCATTCGGGAAAAACCTACCGAACAGGCCCAAACAGCCGAAGGAGCAATCACATACCATTTGGGGTATTTAATACTCAGTGAAGTAGCCAACGAAAAAGCTGCCGCCGTATGGCCGGACGGAAACGAAGGACTGCTTTCCGTACTATACGGATATACCCGCCCGGGATATCGGTCATACGGCCGCTCACGACCGATCATGTGTTTTATGCCATAAGTCAGCACCACAGCTTCGGCCACACTCGTACCAATATATACGGCATCTTTTAACAACTCCTTGTCCTTCCCTATACCGGCATAAATTGCCATAGCGACAGGCACTCCCACCGAAATATAAGGAGCCGAGCGAGAAAATGCTTTACTATAATTCCGCACAAATTTCCCGTCCATACTATTAATTTTATGCAACGTATTTATATCCCAGTTTTGTGCCTGAATTCCCATAGTACAGAACACTGCAACACACGCAATCATTAATTTCCTCATCACCATTTTCATTTATTAGACAAGACAAAGATATAGCAAAAATATTGAGTTTTCATAAAAAATATCATATCTTTGTTGCCTGACAACCATAGCTTCTCACTTTAATTCATGATAAAAAACAGTTATTGTAAAAGATTTACCGACTGTGCACAATGCCCCAAAGCTGCTCAAGGTACATTTGTCTATAGGAACTTTCCCAGGGGACAACACTTCCCTGCCGACAAGTGCACACAAAACTGCATACTGTTTATGATAAAGGGAGAACTCCTCGTGAATAGCCAGGAATACCCCGGAACCAGCTTACGTGACGGGCAGTTTATCCTTCAGGCCATCGGCTCCAAAATCGAATTACTGGCACTGACAGAAGTGGAATACATCGTATACTGGTTCAATGAATTGCCACAAATTTGTGAAAGTTATTACCGCGAAATCTTAAATACTTCCGAAGCCCCGCTGACCTATACTCCCTTGGTGATGAATTACCGGCTCAGCCGGTTCATAACGGACTTGGGAGAATACTTAACAGAAGGCATTTCATGCGGACCTTTTATCGATATTAAAAGTCAGGAACTCGTATTCCTTCTTACCTGCTACTATCCGCGCCCCCAACTAAGTAACTTTTTTTATCCCATCAGTACGTATACTGAAAGTTTCCAGTACTTCATCATGCAGAATTATAATAAGGTAAAGAATGTAGAAGAATTCGCCCATTTGGGCGGATATACCGTTACTACCTTCCGGCGCCTGTTCAGAAACATGTATGGAGTACCGGTGTACGAATGGATACTCGACAAAAAGCGTGAGGGAATTCTTGACGATCTGCAACATACCAAAGAGCGAATTACCGACATCAGCACGCGTTACGGATTCGACTCCTTGTCACATTTTGCCCATTTCTGTAAAGCCTCTTTCGGAGATTCTCCCCGTGCTCTGAGATCACGTGCAGCCAAAGGGGAGAATATTAGTAAGAAATAATACCCCCTTTTCATTAAAGAATTATTTCTTTAATTCTTTGGTTAATCAATGTATTTCCTGTACTTTTGCACGAAGAGAAATAGGCATGTAAAAAAGAAATTATAGTTCTAACAATTAAATAATTTAAAATCAATCATTTATGTGGTTAAGTAATTCATCTGTAGGAAGGAAAGTGGTGATGAGCGTTACAGGTATCGCCCTTGTCCTGTTTCTAACGTTTCACATGGCGATGAACCTTGTTGCGATCATCTCGGCTGAGGGTTACAACTTGGTTTGTGAGTTCCTGGGAGCAAACTGGTACGCGTTGGTGGCTACCTTAGGACTGGCTGCCCTCTTCGTGATTCACATTATCTATGCCTTCTGGCTGACGATTCAGAATCGTGCAGCACGCGGCAGCGAACGCTATGCCGTAGTAGATAAACCCAAAACTGTGGAATGGGCTTCACAAAACATGCTTGTTTTAGGTATCATCGTGGTTCTGGGCTTAGGTCTTCACCTGTTCAATTTCTGGGCTAAAATGCAGCTCCCCGAATTGATGCACAACATGGGTGCAGTAGTAGATACTACTTATGCTGCCGACGGTGTTTATCACATCACCAACACTTTCTCTAATCCGGTATACGTAGTGCTTTATCTTATCTGGCTGGCCGCTCTCTGGTTCCACCTGACTCACGGCTTCTGGAGTTCTATGCAGTCACTGGGCTGGAACAACAAGATTTGGATCAATCGTTGGAAATGCATCTCTAACATCTATTCAACAATCGTTGTCATCTGCTTTGCACTGGTAGTAGTCGTATTCTACGTTCAATCGTTATGCGGCGCTTCTTGCTAAATTTTAAAATTGTAAATGATTAAATCGTAAATAGCATTATGACTCAAATAGATTCTAAAATTCCTGAAGGCCAGTTAGCCGAAAAATGGAGTAACTATAAAGCTCACCAAAAACTTGTTAATCCTGCCAACAAACGTCGTCTCGACATTATCGTTGTAGGAACCGGACTTGCCGGCGCATCTGCAGCCGCTTCTCTGGGTGAAATGGGATTCAGAGTATTCAACTTCTGTATCCAGGATTCTCCACGCCGTGCTCACTCCATCGCAGCACAAGGTGGTATCAACGCAGCTAAGAATTATCAAAATGACGGCGACTCTGTATACCGTCTTTTCTACGATACAATCAAAGGTGGTGACTATCGTGCACGCGAAGCCAACGTTTACCGTCTGGCAGAAGTATCCAATGCCATCATCGACCAATGTGTAGCTCAGGGTGTTCCTTTTGCCCGTGACTACGGTGGTACGCTCGACAACCGTTCTTTCGGTGGTGCGCAGGTATCACGTACATTCTATGCCCGTGGCCAGACCGGACAGCAGTTGTTGCTGGGCGCTTATTCAGCATTGAGCCGTCAGGTACAGAAAGGTACTGTAAAATTGTTCACCCGTTATGAAATGCTCGACCTTGTTATAATCGAAGGACGCGCCCGTGGTATCATTGCCCGCAACCTCGTAACCGGGGAAATTGAACGTTTCGCTGCTCATGCCGTAGTTATCGGTACAGGCGGTTACGGAAATGCTTTCTTCCTTTCAACCAATGCAATGGGCTCCAACGGTTCTGTTGCCATCCAGTGCTACAAAAAGGGTGCTTATTTTGCTAATCCTTGTTTTGCACAGATCCACCCGACCTGTATCCCTGTTCACGGCGACAAACAGTCTAAGCTGACGCTGATGTCTGAATCTCTCCGTAACGACGGTCGTATCTGGGTTCCGAAAAAGATCGAAGATGCCAAAGCATTGCAGGCAGGAACTAAAAAACCGAATGATATACCCGACGAAGATCGTGACTTCTATCTGGAACGTCGTTATCCGGCATTCGGTAACCTCGTACCTCGCGACGTGGCATCACGTGCTGCCAAAGAACGTTGCGATGCAGGTTTCGGTGTAAACAATACCGGCTTGGCCGTTTTCCTTGATTTCAAATATGCCATCGATCGTCTGGGTGAGGATGTGGTTCGTGCCCGTTATGGTAACCTCTTCGATATGTACGAAGAAATCACCGACGAGAATCCATATAAAACTCCGATGATGATATTCCCCGCTATCCACTACACAATGGGTGGTATTTGGGTAGATTATGAATTGATGACTTCTATTCCGGGTCTGTTCGCTATCGGCGAAGCCAACTTCTCCGATCACGGTGCCAACCGTTTGGGTGCATCCGCGTTGATGCAGGGTCTGGCCGACGGATATTTCGTATTGCCATACACTATCCAAAACTATCTGGCCGATCAAATCCAGGTTCCGCGTTTCTCTACCGACCTTCCGGAATTCGTAGCAGCCGAAAAAGCTGTCAAGGATAAGATTCAGAAAATCAAAGCCGTTAACGGTAAACACTCTGTTGACTCCATCCACAAGAAATTGGGTCACATCATGTGGGATTTTGTAGGTATGGCTCGTACCAAAGAATCTTTGCAGAAAGCTTTGAGCGGTATCCAAGAAGTGAAAAAAGACTTCTGGACCAACGTACGCATCCCGGGTGAAGTAAACGAACTGAACGTAGAACTTGAAAAGGCTCTCCGTCTGATCGACTTTATCGAAGTAGGTATGTTGATGGCCCGCGATGCTCTGAACCGTGAAGAATCTTGCGGCGGTCACTTCCGTACTGAGTACCAGACTCCGGAAGGCGAAGCTTTGCGTGACGATAAGAACTTCTCTTACGTATCTTGCTGGAAATATACCGGTGAAGATTCAGAACCGGAATTGATCAAAGAAGATTTGAACTATCAGTTCGTGAAAGTTCAGACTCGTAACTACAAATCTTAATCGGCTAATCAATTAAAGGAAAACAAAAATGGATAAAAATATAAGTTTCACACTGAAGGTATGGCGTCAGAAAAGCCCGAAAGCAAAAGGTGCTTTTGAAACATATCAAATGAAAGATATCCCGGGCGATACTTCGTTCCTCGAAATGCTGGATATCCTGAATGAACAAATCATTAACGATGGCGGTGAACCGATCGTATTCGACCATGACTGCCGCGAAGGTATCTGTGGTATGTGCTCTTTGTACATCAACGGACATCCACATGGTCCTGCAACAGGCGCCACTACCTGCCAGATGTATATGCGCCGTTTCAAAGATGGCGATACAATCACTGTAGAACCTTGGCGTTCCGCCGGCTTCCCGGTAATCCGCGACCTTATGGTAGACCGTTCTGCTTATGACAAAATCATGCAGGCAGGTGGTTATGTAAGCGTAAATACCGGCGCTCCACAAGACGCTAACGCTATCTTGATTTCCAAAGACATTGCTGACGAAGCTATGGATGCTGCTGCATGTATCGGTTGCGGTGCTTGTGTAGCTGCATGTAAGAACGGTTCGGCTATGTTGTTCGTTTCGGCAAAGGTCAGCCAGTTGAACCTGCTTCCGCAAGGAAAGGTAGAAGCTGCCCGCCGCGCAAAAGCCATGTTGTCTAAGATGGACGAACTCGGATTCGGTAACTGTACAAATACCCGTGCATGTGAAGCTGAATGTCCGAAGAACATTTCTATCAGCAACATCGCTCGTTTGAACCGCGATTTCATCCTCGCAAAACTGAAAGACTAAGCGTATAACTTAGCATTTGATTAATAACAGAAAATCCCTGCCGGGTCATCCGGCAGGGATTTTTATATATACCTATTGAATAAGAGAAATTGTGAACTATTCCACTATTACCTTGGACATCTCGATCACTCCGTCTTCAAACACCGTTCTTACGATATTCAATCCTTTTACCGGAGCTTCAAGCTTCACTCCACCAACAGTGAAATAAGAGCGGGATAAGATAACTTTAGAAACTGTTTCAGAAATAATGGAAGTAGCGATAGTAATATCCAGTTCGGCAATTTCCGAATCGGGGAAACCCTCTTTCACTGCGATAGCTTTCACTGTGCAAGATGATTTCGTCTCAAACGGTTCTGCATAAAGACTACTTTCTACTGTAGGTTCAGTGCCATCCAAAGTGTAGTAGACAGCCGCATCTTCTGTTTCACAAGCAATCGTGACCATTTTCCCATCGGCAGTATCTTCTGTCGTAATGACCGGAGTAGCCACCGGCAGTACCGGATCTTCACCTTCACCTAATAATTTAATATCGAATATCATCGCATTATTGTTCTTTCCGTTTTCCGAAGCAGAAGCAAACTTAACCAATACCGGTTCTGTTCCTTCATAAGAAATCACTTGTTTACGGATATTCTTATAAGCATCATTAGAAAGTGTTCCCAGTTCTGTCCATTCTTCAGCATCCACCGTTTTCACCGATACGGTCAACTTCTCCGTATTGGAAGCTGATTTTGCACCACACCACCAGATAGCAATATCAAACGGTCCGGCTACGGCAGAAGGAGTAATCATATAAGCGCTGGCCGTTCCTGTCAAGAATGACATAGCATAACCCGACGCACCGGCATCGGCTTCTGTCTCCGGACCATAATTTCCGCCTATTTCTTCAGAAACACCGGTAGCTTGGAGGTTTACACGCTGGCCTTCACTTCCGATTATAAATCCTGCAACCGTTTTCTCATCCGTCTTTCCGGAAGCGATTATATCCCCGGTTATTCCCCACTCTTCCGGTTGGTTCTTGAAATTGGCCCACAACAGGGTTTTATTCCGTGCGATATAATTTTCATTCTCAATATCTTCCGAAGCTATATCCGAATCTGCCATATCTTTCTTCACGGCAAATGCTTTTACTGTACAAGGCTTCAAGATGTCAAAAGGTTCTGTATATTGCGTGCTGGCAATCGTAGGATCTGTTCCATTAATCGTATAATAGATAATAGCATCTTTCGTATCCGTAGTGATGGTTACTGTCTTGGCATTTCCATTTGCTTCTGCCGAAATAACCGGAGTAGCTACCGGATCTGCCCCTTCACCCAACAGCTTAACATCGAATATCATCGCATTGTTGTTAGAGCCGTTTCCGGAAGCACAAGTTATCTTAACTTGTACAGGCTCTGTTCCATCATAAGATACAATTTGCTTACGAACACTCTTATAGCTTTTATTAGAGATCGTTTCAAGTTCTGTCCACTCCTCTGCATCCGCAGTTTTCACAGATATAGTCAATTTCTCAGTGTAAGATGCACTCTTTGCCGTACACCACCAAATAGCAACATCAAAAGGTCCGGCTACTACAGACGGAGTAATTATATAGCCACTGGCAGAGCCTGTAAGGAAAGACATTGCATAGCTTGTCGCTCCCATATCTTCTTCTGTAGCGGGACCGTAAGTATCACCGATCTTTTCGGACACACCTGTAGCCTGCAGATTAACACGCTGCCCCTTGCTTCCGATTATAAATCCTGCGATTGTCTTTTCATCCGTCTTTCCGGAACCGATTATATCCCCGGTTACTCCCCATTCTTCCGGCTGATCCTTGAAATTGGCCCATAACAACGTTTTGTTTCGTGCAATATAATTTTCGTTCTCAATATCCTTCGACACTACTTCTGAATCGAGCATTCCTTCTTTCACAGCAAAAGCCGTTACCGAACACGGCTTCAAAACATCAAATGGTTGCGTGTATAGGATACTTTCAATAGTAGGAACAGTACCGTCCAAAGTATAGTAAATTGCGGCATCTTCTGTTGCAGTAGTAATAGTCACTGTTTTAGCGTTTCCATTAACAACATCCGAAATAACCGGAGCAGCTACCGGATCCGACGGCTCAACATATACTTCCTTCGTGGCAATCAGATAATCGGCCGCATTCAGCAACAATCTAATTGCATTGGCATCAATCCCCCTGATCAGATTACTGGCAAACGGTATCAACATATACTTATTTGTCGTACCATGTTCATGAATGGTATTATAAGTGCCTGTTCCATCTTTTGCCATAACAATGTCATCAGCAATGATTGCACCCGGATCTTTATAAGCTTGCACTTGATTGTTGCTGGCATCGCTCTCGGTAAAAATAACACATGTACCGTCTTCTGCGATGGCCACTCCATTGAAAATAGCATGATTACGATAAGCTTCCAATATAATCATCGTATTAGTTCCTTTATCCGGATTCTGCCCCGTAGCCCATGCCCAACGGTCTGAAGAATAATAGAATGACTTCAGATTGAGCATAGGCACTTTATTTACAACGGTCTCCAACTTCAACCCATACGCATGTTTACCACCAACAGCCTCAGAAGAAAATACCAGATCATAACCAAGTAATTCATTTACCGTAGAACCATCTAAAGATTTCACATCGATATCCGTTACCTCATAGGCGTCAATCAATGCAGCATGTACAGGGTCTTCATCGAGTACATAACCGGCATAAGAAGAATCATAAATATAAGCTACTTTACGTGCAACCGTTTCTTCGGATACTGTAATACTTTTCAAGATAACACCTTCATTGTATTTGAACTTCACATCACCATCCGCAGCGACTACTAACTCATAAGTATTCTCACCATCATTGCCGGTCTTATAAGTGTCAGATCCCACCGTACCTGTCATGTTCGTTATGGCGCTGATACCGCGTCCACTTGTCGCATTCGCACTTTTCAGAATAATGGTAACATGCTGTCCAGCTTTCAGCTCTTTGATTGTCACTTCCAGATTCTTACTTCCTAACTGGATACCATCATCACCCATATTTATACGAAGACTCAAATTTCCTTTGGTCAGTGCAGGAAAGAGAATGCCATCGGTCTCTGCAATCACTACCCCATTAGCTTTCAGGACATTTTTGGCATCCACCGTCTCTAAATTCTTATAACGCTTAAGAACTTGCGTATCAGCGTCAATTTCTGCTTCCCAGCTGGTGGCATCTGCCCCCAGATTAGCTAAAGTTGTTTCACTCCACGATAAGAAATTCCAATTTTTAACGGTTTTCAGACTCTGCCCGTTGGTTGCCATCACGCAGCCGAATAGAACAAACAAAAATAGAAACAATCTACTTGTAAAATAATGTCTCATAATACTAAATTTAAAATTCAACATAGGATACTGTCTTTCAGGATTAACCATTCAGAGTTTGCAAATAAAGAGAGAAATCACGTAAAACTTGCTATTCGCATTGACGGTAATACTTTCTAAAATGATTTTAAAAGATTGCAAAATACATTTAAAGGAGTTCTTTCTTTAGGACCAGTCCTTTACTTCCGCATCAAATAGAACCGACCGAAAAAACTTTGAATATTCACTAATCCATAGAATAGCCGCTACGGATTCGTATAAGCTTTTCATCGTAAAATCAAGACACTTTCTTTCATGAAAATAAGCATATATTCCTGTTCTATTTCACCTATAAACTTGTCTCTATGATAGAAAAAGATGTTTTCTTAAAAACAAGGTTAACCATTTTTCTTAGGAATTAAGAAAATAAATAGATTATTATCGGTTGTAATATAATATTAATGCATTATATTTGCAAATGGAAAAGGAGATGCATAACGTATACAAGCACAGGTGACGTTAACTATCAGTAGTACATCTTCTGTTGCGAACTAATATTTGTGCCTAAACGAAATCGACCAATTTCATTTCTGGAACTCTGGCACAGAGAAAGTCCCGCAACCTTTATTGCATATATATGTTATATCTACACGCTTTTATACGTACAGATAAATTCCCCGTATATACCAATAAAGGGAGTGTGGGCTGACTCATTGATCCAGAGTTAGGCTTTTGGTCGAGCCTCGTTTAGGAGTAATGTTTCGGTCTCACGCTCTTATATTATCGGCACTCCGACTAAATATTACATATTATTGTTCGTTTTCACATGTAATAGGAATTATATTAATAAGTTACACACAAAGAAAAAAATGATTATGAATATAAATTATTTAAACAAGCTAACAATTCCGTCCAATCGTTAATAGAATTTTATCATCCCTTATGTAAGAGAGGATACCGGTAGTCAATAAACAAAAAGTACAAGTGTGTATCTTTATAGACTGCTGAGTGTCCATTTAGGCAGGGTGTCGCTGTGAAGCGATGCCCTTTTTTATACTCCCAAAACTTACTGCGATTCGCTTAAACGTATGCTGCGAGGAGAAGCTCCAAAGTTTTTCTTACAGAAATTTGAGAAATGAGGTAAAGATTCAAATCCGTATTTGTAACAAATCTCAGAAATGGTAGCTTTCGTATAGCGAAGTTCGTAAATGATCCCTTCTTTACGTTGTTTCATCATCCACTCATAGACAGGTTCATGAAATACAGAATTGAATATACGACGAAAAGTAGTAACCGTATATCCACCCAAGTGGGCAAATTCTTCCACTGTTTTTACTTTCGTATGATTGCCGAGGACAAAGTATTGAAAACTACTGGTATACTTGGCCAATGAATGTACTAAAGTGGATAACTCATAATCGGAATAACAGGAACTAAGAATAAAAGCAAGTTCTTTTTTCTTGAGTGACAATAGCTCGCGACATATCTTGTCTTTAGATAAATAGCTGGCAGAACCTTCAAGAAAATGTTTCAATTCCGGCACTATTTTCAATGGAGAAAAGATCAAGGGAGGAGTCACTTGAGTTTTTATATGATTATAACGCTCCTCACAAAAGAATTCAGGTTTATTAAAGCTATAGCATACACATTCAGCGTCTTCCATAACAAGCAACTCCAACTTCGAACCGATTGCCTGAAGAATAAATTCGCCGGCCCGCAATGTAGTACCGGCATATTCCTGACTATTGACAAGAACTTCACCTTTAAGCAAAAAAATAATAATGTTCTCTTCACACTTCTGAGCCGGCTTGTGAAACCCTCTCGGATGAGAAGCATGAACAATAGAATTTGTCACTGCCTTGGGACATTCCAAACAGTTCATCGTGACTCCACAAGTGGAGAGGCCGGACATAACGATATATTATTTATTTGTTTATGTTTTCCACAAAAGTACAATAATATTTTTACACACAAAGCATTATATAAAAAATTCCTCAAGAAAAGATATAAAAACTTTTCTTGAGGAATTCATTAGATGGTTATACTACATTTATAAAAACAATTATCCAATAGTAGCAGAACCTGTACCTTCACTCCAATCAGCAACAGAAGCACTGACCGAAATCTGTTCTTTAAATGTTAAAGTTACAGTGTATGCAACACCTGCGCCGTCTAAATGCTCTGCCACAGAATTTAAAGTTACAGTAACATTATCATAAGTTTTTGTACTTGTTGTCACACTAATAACAAATGTACCTGCGATAGGTTTTACCATGATGGCATGCCCTACCGGTGTTTCAGTTGCAGTTATTGAAGTACTTGCAGTAACACCTATAGACAAAGGCGTAGCAAGCGTTTCTCCAAAAACAACTTCATCAGTACCAAGATTTATTTTTTCAGGTACACACATATCTTTTACCTCAATAGAGGTAAGTGTTACATTATCAGCTAATCCATCACCGGCAACCACCTTAAATATCAATTTTGTCAACGGCCGCTTAAAAGCAAATGAAGCAGCAGGCGTATTTTTATCACCGTTAATGGCAGATGCCATTAAGATGTCTAATGTTCCATCTTTCTTTGTCAAGTTATAAATCCAACTATCAGTATCAGCAACAGGAGTTTCACCATTTACATAAAAAGCTTTCATAAAAGTATGGGTTCCATCTGATTTATAATATTGAGTATTCGTTAAAGTTATATTATTAGTTACTTCAGAAGACGCTTTTATATCACTGGATATTGCCGTCCATGTAGGTGCGACCTTATAATCAGCAACATTATCACCTTCCCATCCCAATACTGTAGCTTTAAACAGCTCATCTGTTCCAATAGCAGCTCTCGTCCCTACCACTACTGCTGTTTCTACTCCTGCATTCAGTGTAATCGCTACCGGTTCCCCACTATCAACCACATCCTCAATCTCTGTATTTGAGCAACCAGCCATCACTCCCAATGCCAATGCTGAAAAAATAAATGTCTTCATACTTCTTGTTTTTAAAGTTTATATTATTGTTTTATTTGTTTCTAAATTCCACCGGTACATACATCCTGTTTCATTCTCCAATTCATTGCCCTCCAATTCATTGCCGTAACAGTCGCGTTTATCTTTAATAAATGCCATATCTACCCAAAAAGAGATTCCTCCAATACAATACGAAAGACATTACTTTTTCATGAATAAATTTCTCTTGTTTTGCATCTACCGATTATCTCGATGCAACAAATATAGAAGATGAAAATGAACTTAAGCAACACTCCGGCAACTATTTTACGGTACTGAAAGGGTTCGTGAAACGATTGGAAGATATTTGCAACTTTACAACTTCAGCCCGTTAACTTTCTGCGTGAAAAAGCGTAGCATCTTTTTTAAAAAGCGTAGCATCTTTCAAAAAAAGATGTAGCAGGTTTCAAGAGAAAGATGTACAAGTTTCAAAAAAAGACGTAACATCTTTTTTCCGGCAAACGTTTTTTATTTTTCAGCATGCTTATTCTATATATTTCGCCCCCCTTCACAGGCTTCACCTTTTTTAATCAAACTCCCTATTCATCGGTGATACAGAGTGAAGGGCCGTTCCCGCCCTTCCGTCTCCATGCACTTACACGTATCTGAAATCACAACATTTCTCAAACAGACTTGTACGCAACCCTGCCATAGGACTATTGTTCGCAAATCAAACTGTATTTATCCTCCATAAACGATGTTCTTATGCACATTCACCTTTCCCGATTCTTCGGGATAAAGAGCTTAAATTACATTGAATATACCTATCCTGAGTGCATTCGTGTACGATAACAGTGAAAAACCGTGAAAGAAATTAAAAGAGAACCAATATCAAGAATAAAATTTGGTGGGAACAGGCAAAAACTTTACATTTGCAATGTGATTTTTTTCATAGTATTAGATTTAAGGTTAACAAAGGTTGGAGCAAGGCGTTGCTCCTTTTTTTTGCTCTTTACCGAAGCAGTTGATACATACCGCCTGCCAATACACGTATCACCCCTTTCATTTCTAACTCAAAAAGTATGGCATTCATCTTATGCACAGGAATATCCGCTTTTACCACTAACGTATTTATCTGCTGATCGCCCTGCTTGTCAAGAATAGAAACAACCTGTTGTTCTTCTTCCGACAATTCAAGAAACAAACTTCGTTGAATACTTTCCGTTTTTGAAAAGACAGGGGAAACTCCCCAGCCCATAGCCTTTACAAAATCTTCGGCCGATAGAAGAAGAGCCGCTTTATTATCCCGGATCAACTGGTTGCAGCCGATAGAAGAGGCATCCATCGTACGGCCGGGAAAAGCAAAACAGTCGCGATGATAGCTCTCGGCAATGTCGGCAGTAATCAGCGAGCCTCCTTTAGAAGCAGATTCCACCACAATTGTGGCATCGGACATACCTGCCACAATACGGTTACGACTTATAAAGTTATGCTTATCAGGATTGGTTCCGGTAAGGAACTCCGTTAAAAGACCGCCTTTTTGCAGCATATCAACAGCCGTCTTCCGATGGACAGAAGGATAAATACGGTCGAGACCGTGTGCCAATACTCCGACCGTAGAAAGATCATTGGCCAAAGCAGCGCGATGGGCATGAATGTCGATACCGTAAGCAAGGCCGCTTACCACAAGTACGTCCGGACAGAGGATCTTCAGATCACAAAGAAAAGAAGCACAAAGCTGTTTTCCATAATCGGTAGCATTACGAGTACCTACCATATTGATGACACGCAGAGAATTCAAATCGGCCGCACCTTTAAAAAAGAGTACGACAGGAGCATCATCACATTCACGGAGACGGGAGGGATATCGCTCGTCAGTGAAAGCAAGGCACGAAATATGATTCTTCTCTGCAAATTCAAACTCCTGTGTAGCACGCGACAAAGCCTGCGGACAATCTAAAGCCTCTACCACACGGCTATTGACACCGGGCAAACGATCGGGAAGTTCTTTTCGATAGCGAAACACATCAACAGCATTTCCAACCCCATCCAGCAACTTCTTGGCCCAAATATGCCCAATTCCCGGAATCTGCGTCAAGGCAATGCTGCAAATACACTCTTCAGGACTACTCATCAGAGGTAAGGTGCAAAAACGGTATCAAACAATGTGCTGTTACTCAAACGTCCGTTCACCACACAGACCGTCTCAACCGTTGATTTCACCACTACTTTCTGATCGTTTTTACGAAAGATATCCTGATAGAATACATATTTGATCCCTTCCTTCTTCATATAAAGTTTAGAGACAAACTCATCACCACTCTTTAAAGGAGTTTTAAAAGCCATATTGATACGGGCTACAACAGGATCGACACCCTGCTCGTGAAGTACGGCAAAACTAACTCCGACAGAAGAAAGAAACTCATGACGGGTGTGCTCCAAATAATGCTGATAATTGGCATTATTAACAATGCCCTGCAGGTCGCACTCATAGTCGCGCACCTTCATCTCCAGTTCATAAATATATTTATCCATAAAAAATAATTTGTCAATTAAATAATGTGCCAATATGCCAATGTGCCAATTGGCTACGCTGTCATAACATATGCCGCAGGGAAAATTGGCACATTGACATATTGGCACATTGACACATTATTATTCAATTCCTTTAAATTTCTTCAATTCTTCCGTTGAAACGAGTTTATAGAGCTTATCACTCGGCCGTACTTTATCCAGCTTCATGGAGAAACGCTCTCCTTTTTTTACGGTCTGCACGGGCTTCAAATCTACACGAGCCTCCTCAAGTGTGGCAAACAGCGCACCGGTAGTCGGACCGGTCACCAACAGCTTATCACCCACATTCAGCTCAGCCGCTTCCACCAAAAACTCCGCAACCCCGATGTTATTGAAATACCGGATTCCTTTCCCCACATAAATTTTGCGTTCCGTAGCGGCCGAACCATAATTTTTCGTCCATTCACCCAAGCGTTGCCCTAAGTAATAACCGTCCCAAAAGCCACGGTTGAACACTGTTTTCAGACGTTCGTCCCATTCAGCGATCTTCTCATCGGTAAACGTGCCTTCCAGATTGGCTTGAATGGCCTGCTTATAGCACTCCACCACCGTACGTACATACTCCGGCCCGCGAGCACGGCCTTCTATTTTGAATACACGCACACCGGCATCCATCATCTTATTCATGAAGTGGATGGTCTTCAAATCTTTAGGAGACATAATATACTGGTTATCAACCTCTAATTCCACACCGGTCTCCTTATCGCGCACCGCATAAGAACGGCGGCACACCTGCATGCAAGCACCCCGATTGGCCGAACTGTTCATCTCATGCAATGAAAGATAACATTTGCCCGAAACCGCCATGCACAATGCACCGTGACAGAACATCTCGATGCGTATCTGTGCCCCCGAAGGACCGCAAATATTCTCTTTCCGGATATGACGGTAGATATCGGCCACCTGTTCCAGATTCAATTCACGGGCAAGCACCACCACATCGGCAAATTGTGCGTAAAACCGCAACGCCTCCACATTCGATATGTTCAACTGAGTAGAAAGATGCACCTCCTGACCGATCCGACGGGCATAGCTCATCACCGCCACATCAGCAGCAATCACGGCAGAAATACCGGCCTCCTTTGCCGCATCCACAATGGTGCGCATCAGCTCCAGATCGTCATCATATATGATCGTATTTACCGTCAGATAACTCTTCATCCCATGTTCGTCACAGGTACGGGCAATCTCCCTCAAGTCGTCAATCGTAAAAGTATTGGCCGAACGGGCACGCATGTTCAGATTGGCAATACCAAAATAAATGGAATCGGCTCCCGCCTGAATAGCTGCCGCAAGCGACTCACGGGAACCCACCGGAGCCATTATCTCAAAGTCATTTATATTCATAATTTACGATTGAAAATAGATTTATCATGATGCAAAGGTACAATTTAATCCGTATTTTTGCAGCGATAAAGAAAGTTACTTCAATCGTAAACCGCATAATTAAGTAAACAACAAATGAAAATAAGCCATATAGATTTGGGTGAACACCCTATTTTCTTAGCCCCGATGGAGGATGTGACCGATCCCGCTTTCCGTCTGATGTGTAAAAAGTTTGGAGCAGATATGGTATACACCGAGTTCGTTTCGAGCGACGCACTGATACGTTCGGTCAATAAAACCACGCAGAAGCTCACGATTTGCGATGAAGAACGCCCCGTTGCCATACAGATATACGGTAAAGACACCGAAGCCATGGTAGGAGCCGCACGAATCGTAGAAGAAGCACGTCCCGACATACTGGACATCAACTTTGGATGCCCCGTAAAGAAAGTAGCCGGAAAAGGCGCCGGTGCCGGAATGTTGCAGAATATTCCGAAAATGCTTGAAATCACCCGTGCCGTAGTAGATGCCGTGAAAATACCGGTTACCGTAAAAACCCGGCTGGGCTGGGATGCCGACCATAAGATCATCGTCGATCTGGCCGAACAATTGCAAGACTGCGGCATTGCCGCATTGGCCATCCACGGACGTACCCGTGCACAGATGTACACGGGAGAAGCCGACTGGACGCTGATCGGCGAAGTGAAAAACAACCCGCGCATGCACATCCCGATCATTGGCAACGGTGACATCACCTCGGCCATACGGGCAAAGGAATGCCTTGACCGCTACGGAGTGGATGCCATCATGATCGGTCGCGGCAGCATCGGCCGGCCGTGGATTTTCCGCGAAGTAAAACACTTCTTAGAAACAGGTAACGAACTGCCGCCCGAAACTTTCGAATGGTATCTAAACGTACTCCGCGAAGAGGTACTCAACAGTGTAGCCCGCCTGGACGAACGCCGGGGCATCATACACATACGCCGCCATCTGGCTGCAACACCCTTGTTCAAAGGCATTCCAAATTTCCGGGAAACCCGCATTGCCATGCTAAGAACAGAATCGGTAGAAGAACTTTTCCAAATTTTCGACAAAATAAAGCCGGAAGGTGAATAAAAAAGAGATAGACTTTAATCGCATAATTATAAAAAAGTTATTACTTTTGCAAGAAAATGAACCTCTTATAACGTAACAAACAATATGAGAAAACTGCTATTTCTTGTTATGCTGACATTCAGTCTCCCACTGCTTCGTGCACAATCTGTAGAAGAAATACAGAACAGCAAAGAATATATTTGGGGAACAGGAAACGCTTCCACGCTCAAGAAAGCCGACAATGAAGCTCTGGCTGCATTAATCAGCCAGATTTCCACCAATGTATCCAGCCAATTCAGCCAGCTCACCGAAGGAGGGACAGACGGAGACAAGGCTACGGTGGACGAGACCTTCAAATCGGTCATCAACACCTATTCACGGGCTACCCTGAACAACACCCGTCGCATCGTCATACAAAACGAACCGGAAGCAGCTGTCATGCGCTACATCAAAGTGAGCGAGATACAACGTATTTTCGAAGGCCGCAAAACCAAACTGCTCGACTTTACCCAAGAAGCGATAAAAGCCGAGAAAAAGGCACAGGTAGCCGATGCCCTACGTTATTATTACTGGGCTCTTATCTTGCTGCAAAGTTATCCGGACGGCAATTTCCTCACCATGAAAGACGAAGAAGGCAAAGAGCAATTACTATGCAATTGGATTCCCAAACAAATGAATGAGATCTTTTCGCATCTGGAAGTCTCTATCAACGAGGTGCATATCGACGGGGATCTGAAAACCATCGATCTGAAAGTACTCTACAAAGGCAAACCCGCCCGCAATTACGACTACACTTATTTTGACGGGCGCGATTGGTCGAACATCTTTTCGGCAAAAGACGGACTGGGCATCATCGAAATGCCGGCCGTAGCCAATGCCAAAGGAATGCAGATCAAAACAGAATACATGTTCGAAGGCGAATCGAACATCGACAATGAACTGGCAGAAGTGATGCAATCGGTAAACCCGATCCCTATGCGCAATTGCTATTTAAAACTGGAAGGTGACGAACCCAAACCGGGAGAATCCGCCTCTGAAGAGCCCCTGCAAGCTGTCTCCGGTGATAGTGCCAAACAGACAGAATCCGCCATGCATTACCTCGCCGACGAAGCCACCACCATTTACCAAAACACCATAGACGAAGTAGAAAAGGCAATCCGCTCTAAGAACTATACGAACATACAATCCATATGCACGCCGGAAGGTTTTTCCATGTTCAATCAACTTATCAAATATGGCAATGCCAAAATAATAAAAGAGCCTGAACTCAAATACCTGGAATGCAATGGTGAAATCACCTGCCGCAGCCTTCCTATGAGTTTCAGTTTCAACGGCAACCGGCGCACATTCGTCGAGGACGTTGTATTCACCCTGACTAAAGAGGGGAAAATAGACGCGATCTCATTCGGACTCAACAAAGCGGCCGTTGACGACATCATGAATCAAACCTCTTGGGGAGACGACGTGCGTAAGGTACTGATAAACTTCCTCGAGAGCTACAAAACAGCCTATGCGTTGAAACGTTACGATTACATCAACAGCATCTTCTCGGATGATGCTCTGATTATCACCGGTTCCGTCTTGAAACACAAAGTGGCGAACGAAAACCAGCCAATGAGCAAAGATGCCGTCAAATATACCCGTCAGACGAAAAGCGAATTCATGAAAAGACTGAAACACATCTTCGCAGGCAACGAGTATATCAACATCCGTTTTGCTGATAATCAAGTGCGTAAATCCGGAGTAGGAGGAGAAATCTATGGCATCCAAATCAAACAGGACTACTTTTCATCCAGTTACGGCGACACAGGGTATCTTTTCCTGATGGTAGATCTCAATAATCCCAAAGAACCGATTATCCATGTACGTACATGGCAACCGGAAAAAGACCCGAACTTCGGACTGATCGATTTAAGTCATTTTTAAATAACAGGCGGCCCGCACGGAAATTCCATGCGGGCCGCACTCTTTATCATACCCTTTCACATCGTACCTCAACTTTTACATCTCCCTTAAAAAGTTTTGTCACTGAAAACCGTGACACGTATTGATTTTATAAGTTAAAATTTAATCATTTCCCATCATTTTATTTGCCAAATTAAACCGGAAATACAAACATTCATTATATTTGCGAAGAATAATCCAACGATCTTTGCCATTACATTATCCTCCGTACTCTTAACAATAAAACCCTATAATCTTCTCTACATAAGGCGAGACTCCTCCGGCATTCTAACGACAAATGCCGGGGGAGCTTTAAATAAAATAAAGCATCGATTACTATTTATTTTTTATGGACGGCATTCTCTTCCCTGTTCACCTTACTTGAACATCGGCACCGCAAACCATTTCTTGAACATCTTCGTCACAAGGACATACATCACGAATGCAGAAACAAACCCGACAACCGCATCAATCAGATAATGGGCCTGTATGTAGACAGTAGCACAACAAAGCAGCACATAAAACGGCATCAAAATAGCGAACAACCACTTGCTGCCACGCCATGCCATAATCATCAGGATAGTAGAAATCCCCACATGCGAACTGGGAAAAGCAGCCGTAGGCCGTTCGCCGACCTGCTGCGACCCCTCTACCAAATTATAAAAGAAGCCATGCTCATATCCCGGACCGGGAAGTAACTCCTGATGATAATTGAAATAATCACCGATGGCAAAAAATGTCCCGTGTTCTGCATTTTCCAACCCGATGGCCGGGAAATAATACTGAGGACCTGCAACCGGAATAAATATATAAATCAGATAATAGATAAAAAACGAAGTAACCAATACAAAAGAAAGCTTTTCGAACAACTCGAACCGGTAAATGAAATAAAACAGTGTAACTACCAGAATCATCGGATAATAAGAAAAATAGCCTAAATTAAAAGCCTCGCTCATCCATTTCTGCGGAAGAAGATAACAAAAATGAAGGGCAGGCTGAGTTCCAAACATCCATTGTTCGGCCGAAGCAAAAATATGATCTAAATTGGGAAAGAAACGGTTAAATTCATAAGTATCCGGATACCAATAAGAAAGCAGGCTCATCTGAATGGCAATACGCACAAATGCGGAAAACTTACAAGGTGCCAGCCGGTAGAGATACATCAGCAGAAACGTCATACCGGCAATCATAACCCTGTCGAGCAACATATGCCAGGGATGATCCATCCGCTGAAAAAGGAACAGAATCAATATGGAAGTTAACAAATTATATATCAGTGTCACCTTCTCGACAGCGAACAGTCCCTTGCGGGTCTCTACACGTTTAAATAAATCTAGAGCCATCCTTCATTCTTATACCAGGCAATGGCCTCTTTCACTCCTTTTTCAAGATCGTATTCCGGAACGTATCCCAGTTCTTTCATGACAGGAGTTATATCGCATTGCCAGTTTCGTTGTTTCATTATCTTATACTTATCCGAATTCAGTGTACTGCTCTTTCCCGAACGGGTAGCCACGAATTCAGCGAGCAAAGATACAACTTTAAGGACAATTAACGGACATCTCAATCGAATAACGTATGGATTCCCCAATTCTTTTCGTATCAGATCGGAAAATGCACTGCTTTTATAGACTTTTCCATCAGAAAGAAAATAAGCACGACGGGATATCTGTTTCTCTATCCCTAAGAAAATGGCCTGAACAATATCTTTCACATATACAAAAGTAAGATCCTGGCGCTTGAAGCCAACCGAAAAATCCATATGGTTGCGAATCGATTTCGCCATCAGGAAATAATCCATCTCACGCGGACCGTATACCCCCGTAGGACGATAAAAGACATAAGGGAAACCGGGAATACTCTGTATATACAATTCTGCTTTAAGTTTACTAAGCCCGTAAGCAGTATTCGGAGCACAAATATCGGTCTCCTTTATCGGAGCATAATCTTTCTCGTGCACCGGTCCGAAAACACTCAACGTACTGATATAAATAAACTGTTTGGGAACCATATTCAACTCCCGTAGCGTATCGACAAAATACTTCGTCTGCAAGTAATTGACAAGATCGAATTCTTTCTTATCCCTGCACTTGGTCAGCCCGGCGCAATGTACAATGTAATCAAACTTATTATAAGTACCTTTATGCCCTGACAACTGTGCCCTCAGCTCATTGGGATGGGCAAAATCCAATTCCAGAAAATGGATCTTACGCTCACGCAAATATTTCTTACTACTCGACGAACGAATACCTGCCCACACAGCAAATTTACGCTTCAATGCTTCTTCCACAATGAAACTGCCGATAAATCCGCTTGCTCCTGTTATTAAGATACTTGCCATAAGAGATAATTATTCAATGTGCCAATATGCCAATGTGCCAATTGGCTGCGCTGTTTATCCGAATGGTAATTGGCACATTGGCATATTGGCACATTGACATATTATTAAATTTCATTCCGAGTAGGATTTTCTGTCCCCAATTTGTTATAATATTAATCAACTCGCGGGCAAATGTACATGAAAATCTTGAATTATTAATATTTAATCATTTACTTTGTATCTATTAATAATTAGAAACCAGCGTATAAGATACGCACTTACCACCTGGCCTGCATACTAAACTTATAATTTAAAAAATATGGCGAAAAAGAAAGAAAAGAAAGCCGGTAAACGAATGAAGAAAAAAGAACTGGCAAACATATTAATGGATTTCTTCCATACCAAACAGGAAGAGGTTATCAGCCTTAAATATCTTTTCGCGGAATTACACCTTACCACACATCCCCTGAAAATGCTGTGCATGGATATTCTCGCGGATATGCTGGCAGACGACTACATAACGGAAGTCGATAAAAACAAATACAAACTCAACAATCACGGTATCGAGATGACAGGGACTTTCCAACGGAAAAGCAATGGAAAGAACTCATTTATCCCCGAAGGCGGAGGCGAACCCATATTCATAGCCGAACGCAATTCGGCCCATGCCATGAATAATGATAAAGTAAAGATAGCCTTTTTTGCCAAACGCAAGCACCATGATGCCGAAGGGGAAGTGATCGAAATTCTGGAACGCGCCAACGACACCTTTGTGGGTACGCTGGAAGTAGAGAAGTCTTATGCTTTTCTGGTAACCGAAAACCGGACACTGGCCAACGATATTTTCATTCCGAAAGACAAACTGAAAGGTGGAAAGACCGGAGACAAAGCAGTGGTAAAGGTGATCGAATGGCCGGACAAAGCCAAAAATCCGATCGGACAGGTGATCGATATTTTAGGAAAAGCAGGGGATAACACAACCGAGATGCATGCCATCCTGGCGGAATTCGGCCTGCCCTACGTTTATCCGCAGGCTGTAGAGAAAGCTGCCGATAAAATCCCGGCGGAGATCACGGCAGAAGAGATAGCCAGACGTGAAGATTTCCGTAAAGTAACGACTTTCACCATCGACCCGAAAGATGCCAAAGACTTTGACGATGCGCTTTCTATCCGTAAACTAAAAGATAATTTATGGGAAGTAGGCGTACATATAGCCGATGTGACCCATTATGTAAAAGAAGGAAGTATCATCGATAAGGAAGCCGAGAAACGCGCAACGTCCGTTTATCTGGTAGACCGTACCATACCGATGCTGCCCGAACGTCTCTGCAATTTCCTCTGCTCCCTGCGTCCACACGAAGAGAAACTCGCATTTTCCGTCATCTTCGACATCACGGAAAAAGGAGATGTGAAAAATTCCCGTGTCGTACATACAGTGATCTATTCTGACCGTCGTTTCACTTACGAAGAAGCACAACAGATCATCGAAACCAAAAACGGTGACTTTAAAGATGAAGTACTGATGCTGGATACGATTGCCAAAGCTTTACGAGAAAAGCGTTTTGCCGCCGGTGCCATCAATTTCGACCGTTACGAAGTAAAATTCGAGATAGATGAGAAAGGAAAACCGGTCAGCGTCTATTTCAAAGAATCAAAAGATGCCAACAAGTTAGTGGAAGAGTTTATGCTGCTTGCCAACCGGACGGTAGCCGAGCAGATAGGCCGTGTACCTAAAGGCAAAAAGGCCAAAGTCCTGCCTTACCGTATTCACGACCTGCCCGATCCGGAAAAGTTAGACAACCTGAATCAGTTCATTGCGCGTTTCGGATACAAACTGCGTACCAGTGGTACTAAAACGGATATTTCGAAATCCATCAATCACCTGTTGGATGATATACAGGGAAAAAAAGAAGAAAACCTGATCGAAACAGTTTCTATCCGTGCCATGCAGAAGGCCCGTTATTCAACGCACAACATCGGCCACTACGGCTTGGCATTCGATTATTATACTCACTTCACATCACCCATCCGCCGTTTCCCGGATATGATGGTTCATCGGTTAGTTACCAAATACCTCGATGGTGGAAGAAGTGTTTCGGAAAGTAAATACGAAGACCTGTGCGACCACAGCTCGAACATGGAACAAATTGCCGCCAATGCCGAACGTGCTTCCATTAAGTATAAACAAGTGGAATTTATGAGTGAACGGGTAGGTCAGACCTACGACGGAGTAATTTCCGGAGTTACGGAATGGGGGCTTTATGTAGAACTCAACGAAAATAAATGCGAGGGTATGATACCGATGCGCGATTTGGATGATGACTACTATGAGTTCGACGAAAAGAACTATTGCCTGCGGGGACGTCGTAAAAATCACACCTATAGCCTGGGAGATGCCATCACTGTTAAAGTGGCACGAGCCAATTTGGAAAAGAAACAACTCGACTTTGCATTAGTTTAATAATGTGAATAATGTGCCAATATGCTAATATGCCAATTAGCTGCGCTGTCCAGCCGAATGGCAATTGGCACATTGGCATATTGGCACATTGGCACATTATTTAATTGGCACATTATTGATTTGATATATTATTGAATTATTTAAAATGAAAACTGTTATCATAGAAGACAGACAACGAGTGGAAGAGATCATCTCCCGTTGCGATATCTGTTTTGTCGGCATCACCGATCTGGAAGGAAATCCATACGTAATACCCATGAATTTCGGTTATCAGGAGGGAGTTATCTATCTGCATTCCGGCCCTACCGGAAGCAGTATCGATATGCTGGCGCAAAACAACCATGTGTGTATCACTTTCAGCACAGATCACGAACTGGTATTCCAGCATCCCAAAGTAGCCTGCAGTTACCGTATGAAAGCCAAGAGCGTCATTTGCCGTGGAAAGGTAGGATTCATCGAAGATATGGACAGTAAACGGGAAGCACTGAATATCATCATGAAACATTATAGCAGCCGGGAATTCGTATACTCCGACCCGGCTGTAAGAAATGTGAAAATATGGGAAATACCTATTGATAGCGTGACAGCCAAAGAATATGCTGCCCCGCATAATAGTTGAAAGCCTTATTTAGTTGAAAGTTGAGAGTTGAAAGTTGAAAGTTGAGAGTTGAAAGTTAGCTGCGCTATACACACGCACTGCATAGTAACTTTCAACTCTCAACTTTCAACTCTTAAAGGGGGTATTCCTCAAAAGCATATAAAATCGTCGACAAGTAGCGTTCTCCTGTATCAGGCAGTAGTGCTACTATTGTTTTACCGGCATTCTCCGGAAGTTCGGCAAGTTTGGTAGCAGCGTATACGGCAGCTCCCGAAGAGATACCTACCAGTAATCCTTCTTTTGTAGCCAGTTCACGACTGGTCCGGATAGCATCGTCATTCTGTACCTGTACTATTTCATCTACTACCGAAGCATCATAAGTTTTCGGGATAAATCCTGCACCGATACCTTGTATCTTATGAGGACCAGGCTTACCGCCGGATAAAACCGGAGAATCCGCAGGTTCCACAGCCACTACCTTTACTAAAGGGTTATGAGCTTTCAACACCTTACCGACGCCGCTTACTGTCCCCCCTGTACCGACTCCAGCCACAAATATCTCAACCCTGCCATCCGTATCGGCCCAGATTTCCTGTCCGGTAGTCCGTACATGCACAGCCGGATTGGCAGGATTCTCAAACTGCTGCAATATCACTGCACCGGGAGTATTTGCTTTCAATTCTTCCGCTTTGGCGATAGCACCCTTCATTCCGTCGACACCGGGAGTCAATACCAACTCGGCCCCTAAAGCCTTCAGCAAATTCCGTCGTTCTACACTCATGGTATCCGGCATCGTCAGAATCAGTTTATATCCCTTAGAAGCAGAAACAAAAGCCAGTCCTACCCCCGTATTTCCACTGGTCGGCTCAATAATAGTGGCACCGGGCTTTAAAGCACCTTTCGCCTCCGCATCTTCCACCATTGCCAGCGCAATGCGGTCTTTTACACTTCCTGCCGGATTAAAATACTCCAACTTTACTACCACGCGGGCTTTCAATCCTTTACTTGCATTGTAATTACTCAACTCCAACAACGGAGTGTTGCCAACAAGGTCCGTCAGCTTTTTCGCTATCTTTGCCATACTTATATTGTATTTAAATATCCATTCTTTTATTATACGACAAAGATAGGGAGGTTTTAGTTCGCCGGAAATACCACACTTGTGGTAAATTCGTACTACAAATAAGGTATAAACACGAAAAACAGCCCCTAATATTCAGAATAGTATCAGCATTCAATAAAATTTCATCATTCGATAAAGGTAATTTTCCATACTTTTGCAAATAGAAGTCCACAACACATAGAACGAATATATTATGAAGGAACTGAAATCAACCGTGAAACGTACCGGCTTACTGGCCTCATCACTCCTATGCAGTGCTTTACTGATGGCCGTCCCGTTCCGGAAGGAACTGAATGAAGGCTGGAAATTCAAACAGGCAAGACTTACCAACTGGTATCCGGCCACCGTACCGGGTGTGATACATACCGATCTGCTGGCTAATAAAATCATTGAAGATCCGTTCTTCCGGCTCAACGAAAGAGGGCTGCAATGGATCGACAAAGAAGACTGGATCTATGAAACCACTTTTTCTCTCCCGGCAGAAATCATGCAGAAACAAACTATCAGACTCATATTCAAAGGACTGGATACCTATGCAGATGTCTACCTGAACGAAAAAAAGATACTGGCAGCCAATAATATGTTCCGTGAGTGGCAAGTCGATATAAAACCCTATCTGCTGCCGGATGATAATAAGCTGAAAGTTTACTTCCACTCACCCATCAAAATGGATATCCCTAAATGGGATGCGCTTCCCTATCATTACGAAGCATCCAATGACCAATCGGAGAATGGCGGAGTATTCGATAAGAAGGTCAGCGTCTTCGCCCGCAAGGCAGGCTATCATTACGGATGGGATTGGGGACCGCGTCTGGTCACATCGGGCATCTGGCGCCCCGTTTTTATAGAAGCATGGGACGATGCACATATTCACAATATCTTTATCCGGCAAAAAGAAGTAAACAAAAGCCGGGCAACCATCACCGGAGAAGTAGAAATAGAAGCAGACAGAGATTTCGACCAAGCCATTGTCTCCATTACGGATAATAAATCCGGTAGAGTGCTGGGACAACAAAGATTATCTCTCAAAAAAGGGCTCAGCAAAGCAACCGTTTCTTTCGTCCTCAAAAACCCGAAGCTTTGGTGGAGCAACGGACTGGGAGAGCCGTACCGTTATGACTTCCGGACAGACTTATCTATCAACGAACGATTTACAGACAGCCAAACAGAGAAAATAGGAATCCGCTCCTTAAAGATTATCAATAAACCCGACAAGGACGGAAAGACATTCTATGTAGAACTAAACGGGCAACCCGTTTTTGCAAAAGGCGCCAATTACATTCCTCAGGACAATTTTCTGCCACGCGTCACAGAAGAAAGATACCGGAAAACCATTCTCGACGCAGTCAATGCCAATATGAATATGCTGCGCATCTGGGGAGGAGGTATTTACGAAAACGACCTCTTCTATGATCTTTGCGACCAATATGGTATACTGGTTTGGCAGGATTTCATGTTCGCATGCAGCCTTTATCCTGCCGAAGGCGAATTTCTTGAAAATATCCGCCAGGAAGCGATCGACAACATAAAGCGCCTGCGCAATCATGCTTGTATCGCCCTTTGGTGCGGTAACAATGAGTGCAATGATGCCTGGTTCAACTGGGGATGGCAAAGGCGATATACCCAGCAGAATCCGGAGTACGAGCAACGGATATGGAAGCAATTTACCGATCAATATTACGTGACGCTTCCCGAAGTCGTTCAAGAATATGCTCCCGAAAGTTTTTATTGGCCCTCTTCTCCTTTTGCCCGTTATGACGGCGGCAGCGACGATCGCAACGGCGACCGTCATTATTGGAACGTATGGCATTCCAAAGAACCGATCAACAGCTACAACAAAGCACGCAGCCGCTTTTTCAGCGAATATGGTTTCCAGTCGTTTCCGGAATTTGAATCGGTAAAGCGCTATGCTCCCTACCCGGAAGACTGGGACATCTACTCGGAGGTAATGATGTCTCACCAACGCGGTGGCGCGCATGCCAACGGACTGATCGAAACATATCTGTTGAACGAATATCGTCAACCGAAAGATTTCGAAGCTTTCCTCTACATGAATCATGTATTACAGGGAGATGCCATCAAAACGGCTATTGAAGCCCACCGACGGGACATGCCTTATTGCATGGGAACACTTTTCTGGCAGCACAACGACTGCTGGCCGGTGGCCTCCTGGGCAAGCCGCGACTATTACGGACGCTGGAAAGCGCAACACTACTTTGCCCGTCAGGCCTATCGTGATCTGCTCGTCTCCCCCATTGCCGATGAGGAAGGTATGCTGAACATCTATGTGGTTTCCGACCGCCCGGCTTCTTGTAGCGGTACCCTCGATGTAAAAGTTATCAAACTGACAGGTGAAATCATCAGCGACTTCCGGCAAACCGTAAAGATAGCCGCCAATACGAGCCGCAAGCTCTTTTCCATTGAACTGGACAAAGCACTAAAAAATATCCCTAAAGAAGACGTTTTCATTTATGCCCAGCTTACAGATAAGAATAAAAACATTTATTCGAATCAATACTTTTTAGTCAAGCAAAAAGAGGTCAATTATCCCAAAGTATCGATTACACGGGACATTAAACCGGTAGAAGGAGGTTTCGAGGTAACCCTGAAAAGTGATTATTTTGCACGGGCTGTATTTTTAAGTACAGGTGATGCAGAAAGCTCTTTCAGCGACAATTACTTTGACATACTGCCGGGCACTCCCGTATCGGTTGTTATTTATACCGTTTTATCGCAGTCGATGTTGGAAAAGCAACTGAAAGTAATATTACTCAGTGACGAGTATTAATAGAAACCAAGATTGAAGCAAACCCGTTTGGTTGTCTTTCAAAAGTATTCCTTAATATTATTATAAATAAGCATAGTATACTCTTTTACTACTTAAAAGTATACTTCTGTCTCTCTTCCCTATAGGATCAAGAAGTAAAAACATGCCCATGTTTTATGTCAGAACATGGGCATGTTGTCTTATACAACATGGGCATGTTTTCATTAACAACATCCGGATGTTTTATAATGATAAACCTGTCAAATTATATACAATGGTTCTTGATAAAAGCTCAATATGATTTTGCCACATTCACTCTCCAAGCATACAACATAACTACCATAAAAGAGAGTAAAGGCACTATAAAAGAGAAAGACATCGTAGTTTGATCGGCTACATATCCCATCATTAACGGGCCTACCGCCCCACCGACAGGTGACATCATCAAAAATGAGGAAGCGCGCTTCGTATGTCTCCCCAATCCTCTCAAAGAAAGGGCAAAAATAGTAGGAAACATAATAGCTTCAAATGCATAACCCAAGAAAAGGGCAATCAGGGAAACCATCCCCAAGTTCAGCACAAGCAATAAAGAAGTGATCACCGTGCATATGGTGCAAAATAATAATACTTTCTCTGCACAAATGCGCTGCATAATCCAGCTACCGGCAAAACGTCCGCACATAAACAGGCCCAATCCTCCGAAAGAGAGCACGACAGAAGCATCCCGGGCATTCATCCAGCCATCGTCTACCACGTAATTGATAAAGAAACTGTTAATGGAAATCTCAGCTATCTCATAACAGAACAGGGCGGCAACACCCAAAATAAAAAGTTTATGCGACCATAATCCTCCCACCTTTTCCTGTTCCTTGTTTTCTTCTTCATGAACTATTTCCGGCAACCTGATCTTAGAGAAAACCATAGCGACTGACAATACCACAATACCCATCAACGTATAGGGCAAAGCGATGGCGGGTGATCCGTCTTCTGAGAACAATAATAATCCGCCTACCAACGGCCCACAGATACACCCCAAGCCATTGAATGACTGGGCCAGATTCAACCGGCTGGCAGCAGTCTCCCTGTCCCCCAACTCTGTCATATAGGGATTGGCAGCAGTCTCCAGAAAAACCAAACCACAGGCGATGACGAACAAAGAAAACAGAAAGAAATTGAACGACATCCAATATTCTCCGGGAATAAATAATAGAGAACCGAGCCCGTAAAGCAGTAATCCGAAGACAACACCACGGCGATAACCGTATTTATTAATAAACAGTCCGGCCGGAATCGCCATAACAAAATATCCCAAATAAAACATCACCTGCACCCATGCCGAATGGGCCCGGCTAATAACCATTACATCCTGAAAATGTTTATTCAACACATCAAGAATGGCATGGGCAAACCCCCATAAGAAAAATAAAGAAGTAACCAGGATAAAAGGAATCCTATATTCCTTTTTCACCAATGCATATCTCTGCTTTTGCATAATTTCAAACTAAATGGACGTGCAAAGATAGACAAAATATAAAAACCAATCTTATTCACTTGCCTCTGTCTTGGGGTAATTGGGACTATAAAGCAAAGTTTCTTTCCGAACCACCAATTTTCCATCTTTCACAAACCCTTCTCCCCGTTCACTCAAGTGTTTCACCATTGCCTCACGCAATTCTTCCAGTTTATGTTTATAGCGTTTCTCCGACACAAGATTTTTCTGTTCTCCCCTATCCTTTACCAGATCAAACAACTGTTCCTCACCTGTATGGAAATTCCATATATATTTCATCTTACCGTCCGTCAAACCACACCAATAGTTTTCCTTAGCATAACAGGTAGCATGCTCCAAATCAATGTACTGTCTCCAGCCGGGTTTTCTATTTTCATCCATCAAAGCCAATAAAGAAAGTCCGTCCATATCCTGCGGAACCTGTGCGCCGGAAACTTCTAAAAAAGTAGGCAGAAAATCCCGCAACTCTACCGGCTCATCTATTTGGGCTCCCTTTTTTACACCAAACGAATCGGGCCATTTCACAATATAGGGCACATGTGTAGAACCTTCATAAGGGTAGGTCTTCCGCCAATGATAATGATCACCTAACATATCCCCATGATCGGAGACATAACAGATTAAAGCATTGTCATACATCCCTTTGTCTTTCAAGACCTGTACTATTTTACCTATTTCCTCATCAATAAATGTCACATTTGCATAATAGTACTTGCGGGAATTCCGGGCATATTCCGTCCCAAAGTTGGCAAATGGAGCGTCTTTATCCGCTTTCGCCGGATCAAGCAGGGCAGCATACCTGTCACACCAATCCCCCATATAAGGTGCCGGAATTTCTTTATCCGAATATTCATCCAAGAGCCGTTGGGGAGGATCGTACGGACTATGCGGCCGTGCAAAAGAAACTTTCAGAAAAAGCGGTTTTTCGTTATCGTAATTCCGGATCAATTCACAGGCCATCTTACCTGTCCAGGCTGTGGGATGCAGTTCTTCAGGCAATTTGTAAATGCCTGCCCTGTGCTCGTTCCAACCGATACCTGTCAAATCCGGATCTCCACCCGGCATTTGAAGCTGTAGCCATAACCGGTAATCACTGATAAAGTCTTTTGACTCGGCACGCCCGCTCTCGTCTATCAATGTCCCCTGAAAACCATGCAAAGCCTTCTGCGGGAACCAATGCATCTTTCCAATGCCGAATGTATAATAGCCTTGTTCCGTCAACATGGCGGGCATTTCATATTTGTACTCTTCGGCCACCCTTCCATAACCCAGCATACCGTGATGCCAAGGAGACATACCGGTCAATAGCCCGGCGCGTGCCGGCGTACTACTCGGTGTCGAAGAATAGCCGTTACAAAACAAGGTCCCTTCCCGGGATAACTGATCTATATTGGGTGAGATGACGGATTCATTTCCCATACATCCCAAAGCATCGGCACGGTGCTGATCGGACATGATCAGAATAATATGAGGTTTTTGCTGAGCATTTGCCTGCTGAGCCGAAAGTCCGGCCCCGGAAGCCAGCACTAACATACTGTTTAATATCGGAAGTGTTTTCATTGTCACAAAGGTTAATTTATATAATCATAATTTTAGCACAAATCATAAAAGGCTGTTTTACAAAAAAGAAAGAGCCGGTCATCAAGTCACCGTCCAAAACGATATTTTCAACAAAGATAAACAAAAAGTAGTATATGGAGCATAAGAAACCTTTTTCTTCAGTCTACAAAATAAGCAATCGGCCGTTTTCAGACAGAACAAAAAGACCGAATAGACGAAATGTAAAAAATGACATAAATCAAGAAAAAAGGGGATAAGCTCAAAAACAAGAGAGCACTGATCGCTGTTTTTCATGATTGTTGTAATTTTGCCGCCGGTAAAAAGATTGGTATAGTTAATATGAAGAAAAGTCTTATCGCATTGGCGTTCGGTACCTTGGGATTGGGTATCGCAGAATTTGTCATGATGGGTATTCTGCCCGATGTGGCGCATGATTTCGGTATCAGTATCTCCCAGGCAGGACATTTTATTTCTGCCTATGCGCTGGGAGTATGCGTAGGGGCACCTATGCTGATACTTGCCCGCAAACATCCGTTGAAACGTATTCTTCTGATACTCGTCACGCTGATCATGGTAGGAAATATAAGTGCGGCTCTGGCACCTAACTATTGGATACTGTTGTTGGCCCGTTTCATCTCCGGACTTCCACATGGCGCCTATTTCGGAGTAGGCTCTATTGTTGCCGAAAAATTGGCAGATAAAGGAAAAGGTTCGGAAGCCGTCTCTATTATGGTAGCTGGGATGACGATAGCTAATCTTTTCGGTGTCCCATTGGGAACTTCATTGAGTGCCGCTATTTCATGGCGTGTAACTTTCTTGTTGGTAGGCTGTTGGGGAATGATTATACTCTACTACATCTGGCGCTGGGTGCCACAAATAGAAAGCCTGCCCGATACAGGATTAAAAGGACAGTTCCGCTTTCTTAAATCTCCCGCCCCCTGGCTGTTGATAGGAGCAACCCTGTTGGGAAACGGCGGCGTATTCTGCTGGTACAGTTATATCAATCCGCTACTGACCCATGTATCCGGATTCCATCCTCAGAGCATTACTTTTCTAATGGTACTTGCCGGTTTCGGTATGGTTGTAGGAAATCTTGCCAGTGGACGTTTGTCCGATAAATACAAACCGGGAAGAGTGGCAGCTACCGTACAGGCATGCATCTGCGTCACACTATTGCTAATTTTCTTTTTATCATCCGTTTCGTGGCTGTCCGTATTGCTGATGTGTCTTTGTACGGCAGGACTGTTTGCCCTCTCCAGTCCGCAACAAGTCTTGCTGATACGTTATTCAAAAGGAGGAGAGATGTTGGGAGCAGCCAGCGTACAGGTGGCATTCAATTTGGGAAACGCAATCGGTGCTTACTCCGGCGGATTGGCATTGCAAGCAGGACTTGGCTATCAATATCCTGCATTGATAGGTGTCCCTTTCGCTTTTGCAGGATTTATACTGCTGACTGTATTTCACAAGAAATATGAAAATTGAGAACATAATTGCTTGCCTGCAAAAGAATAGTTATCTTTGCGCCCATATTCTAAACAGTACGTACTGTTTAATGTGCATTGATAATAAATAAAATAACAAAATAGATAAATGGCATTGCAATGTGGTATTGTCGGACTGCCGAACGTGGGTAAGTCGACACTTTTCAACTGTTTGTCAAATGCGAAAGCACAAGCGGCAAACTTCCCTTTTTGTACAATAGAACCGAATGTAGGCGTAATTACCGTCCCGGACGAACGTCTGAATAAGTTGGCGGAACTGGTACATCCGCAACGAATCGTACCCACTACGGTAGAAATCGTGGATATCGCCGGATTGGTAAAAGGAGCCAGTAAAGGAGAAGGATTGGGCAATAAATTTCTTGCTAACATCCGCGAAACAGATGCTATCCTGCACGTACTCCGTTGCTTTGACGATGATAACGTGACACACGTAGACGGAAGTGTAAATCCGGTACGCGACAAAGAAATCATCGACTACGAATTACAACTGAAAGACCTCGATACCATCGACGCCCGCATACAGAAAGTGCAGAAACAGGCACAGACCGGTGGAGATAAAGCAGCCAAACAGGCCTACGACGTATTGGTGAAATACAAAGAGGCATTGGAGCAAGGGAAATCAGCCCGTACCGTACAATTCGAAACAAAAGACGAGCAAAAGATTGCCCGTGAACTTTTCCTGCTTACCAGCAAACCCGTGATGTATGTCTGCAACGTAGACGAAGCCAGCGCAGTAAGCGGAAACAAATACGTAGACATGGTACGTGAAGCTGTGAAGGACGAAAATGCAGAGATTCTGATTGTGGCCGCCAAAACAGAATCGGACATTGCCGAACTGGAGACTTATGAGGACCGTCAGATGTTTCTTGCCGAAGTAGGTCTGGAGGAATCGGGTGTAGCCCGTCTTATCAAATCAGCCTACAAGCTATTGAATCTGGAAACCTATTTCACGGCCGGTGTACAGGAAGTACGGGCCTGGACATACGAAAAGGGCTGGAAAGCTCCCCAATGCGCCGGAGTGATCCATACGGACTTTGAAAAAGGATTTATCCGTGCAGAAGTCATCAAATACGACGATTTCATCCAATACGGTTCGGAAGCTGCCGTGAAAGAGGCAGGCAAGTTGGGTGTAGAAGGAAAAGAATACATAGTACAAGACGGAGATATCATGCATTTCCGCTTTAACGTATAATTTATGAATTATCTCATAGCAGGAACCGGAGGTGTAGGAGGCAGTATTGCCGCTTTTCTTGCTCTGGCGGGAAAAGATGTTACCTGTATAGCTCGCGGGGCACACCTTGAAGCGATACAAACAAACGGTCTGAAACTAAAATCAGACTTGAAGGGGGATCATACCATCGCTGTGAAAGCCTGTACGGCAGAAGAATACGACGAAAAGGCAGACGTAATATTCGTTTGTGTAAAAGGTTATTCCGTCGATTCCATTACAGAACTGATAAAGCGTGCCGCCCACGAAAAAACAATTGTCATTCCCATATTAAATGTGTATGGCACAGGACCACGCATCCAACGCCTTGTGCCGGGAGTTACCGTTCTGGACGGTTGCATCTACATCGTAGGCTTTGTATCCGCACCGGGAGAAATCACTCAGATGGGAACCATTTTCCGCCTGGTATACGGAGCACATAAAGGCACAGACGTATCTCCCGAACTGCTTGAAGCCGTGCGCGACGAACTGGTGGAAAGCGGAATCAAAGTAGACCTATCGCCTGACATTCAGCGGGATACATTCATCAAATGGTCATTCATCTCGGCAATGGCCGTCACCGGTGCCTACTACGACGTCCCAATGGGTGAAGTACAGAAACCGGGCAAAATACGCGACACCTTCATCGGCCTTTCTACGGAGAGCGCTGCATTGGGCAAAAAACTCGGTATAGAATTTCCCGAAGATCCCGTTGGTTACAACCTTAAAGTAATCGATAAACTCGACCCTCAAAGCACTGCTTCCATGCAGAAAGACATGGCAAAAGGTCATGAATCCGAAGTGCAAGGGTTACTCTTCGACATGATAACAGCCGCCGAAGAGCAAGGAATAGATGTACCCACTTATCGGGAAGTCGCTAAAAAATTCAGATCATAAAATTAAACCTTATAAGTTATGAACACTTTCTTATTATCTATCAATTGGAACCCAAGTCCCGAACTGTTCAATCTTTTCGGACTCCCCGTCCGTTATTACGGATTGCTATGGGCGGTTGGCATCTTTTTGGCTTATATCATCGTTCATTATCAATACCGTGATAAAAAGATAGATGAGAAGAAGTTCGATCCCCTGTTTTTCTACTGTTTCTTCGGCATCCTTATCGGTGCCCGACTGGGTCATTGCCTGTTTTACGATCCGCAAACCTACCTGACCAGCTTCAAAGGATTTTGGGAAATGATACTTCCTGTCAGATTTCTGCCCGACGGAGGATGGAAATTCACCGGTTATGAAGGACTTGCCAGCCACGGTGGTACATTGGGGCTGATGATCGCCCTCTGGCTCTACTGCCGGAAGACCAAAATGCACTACATGGATGTAGTGGATATGATTGCCGTAGCCACTCCTATCACCGCCTGCTGCATCCGTCTGGCCAACCTGATGAATTCGGAAATCATCGGTAAGCCGACCGATGTGCCCTGGGCTTTCATCTTCGAACGGGTAGACATGCTTCCCCGCCATCCGGCACAACTGTACGAAGCAATTGCCTACTTCCTGCTTTTCCTCGTAATGATGTATCTCTATAAGAATTACAGCAAAAAGCTGTATCGCGGTTTCTTCTTCGGACTCTGCCTGACGGCTATTTTCACATTCCGTTTCTTTGTAGAATTCCTCAAAGAGAATCAGGTCAGCTTTGAAAACAATATGAGTCTCAACATGGGACAGTGGTTGAGTATCCCGTTCGTTATCATCGGCGTTTACTTCATGTTCTTTTACGATAGAAAAACGAAGAAAGAAAATAAAGAAGCAATCAAGAAATGAAACATATCATAGACATAAATACCTGGGAACGGAAAGAGAATTACGAATTCTTTCTTGGTTTTCAAAACCCTACAATCTCTATCACTTCTGAAGTAGAGTGTGCCGGAGCAAAAGCACGTGCCAAAGCTGCCGGCGAATCATTCTTCCTCCATTATCTTTATGCGGTACTACGTGCCGTTAATGAAATTCCGGAGTTTCGCTTTCGTATAGATGCAGAAGGCAGAGTGGTCTATTTTGATCATGTGGATATGCTGACTCCCATAAAGGTAAAAGAAAACGGACGCTTCTTCACCATCCGCTTGCCGTGGAACACCGATTTCCAGACTTTCTATACGACAGCAAAAGCAATTATCAATGATATCGATCCTAATGGGAATCCTTATGATATGGAGAAGGTAGGCGGTAAAGATCTGCTCGATGTCATATTGCTAAGCGCCACTCCCGATTTATACTTCACTTCACTGACCTGTACGCAAGAACATCGCCACGGCAGCAATTATCCGTTAATGAACGCCGGGAAGGCAATACTGAAAGAAGGAAAATTAGTGATGCCGATCGCCATGACCATTCATCACGGATTTATAGACGGACATCATCTTTCACTCTTTTATAAAAAGGTAGAAGAGTTCCTGAAATAAAGAGTACTCCTCAATAAACAGACTCGACCATGGCAGACAACTATATAGAAAAACAACGTGAGCAGTATGAAGCCAGAAAAGCCGCTTGGGAAAGGGCTAAAAAATATGGCCGGCCGGTAACAGGTACTACTCAGCAGAATAAACCGGCACCATCGGCCACAGAACAGAAAAAGCGGGTATTCGTTACCGGAGGAGCCGAAGGGATAGGTAGAGCCATTGTAGAAGCATTCTGCCGTGCGGGATATCGGGTAGCATTTTGCGACAGAAACGAAACGGCAGGCCAACAGACTGCAAAAGATACCGGAGCAGTATTCTATCGGGCCGATGTAAGCGACAAAGAGGCCCTTGAACACTGCATGCAACGTATCTTTCTGGTTTGGGGAGACATCGATATTCTTATCAATAACGCAGGTATCAGCGAATTCTCCCCTATCACCGAAACGAGCGTAGAAGATTTTGATAAGATTCTGTCAGTTAACTTACGTCCGGCATTTATCACCTCCCGGTTATTGGCCATTCACCGTAAGTCTCAATCCACTGCCAATCCATTCGGCAGGATCATCAATATCTGTTCAACCCGCTATCTGATGAGCGAGCCGGGAAGTGAAGGATATGCAGCATCCAAAGGCGGCATTTACTCACTGACACATGCGCTGGCACTCTCGCTCTCCGAATGGCATATCACGGTCAATTCCATTGCACCGGGCTGGATACAGAACAATCATTATGAACAACTCCGGCCGGAAGATCACACACAGCACCCTTCAGGAAGGGTAGGCAAGCCGGAAGATATCGCCCGGATGTGCCTGTTTCTCAGCCAGGAAGAAAATGACTTTATCAATGGTGAGAATATCACAATCGACGGGGGAATAACGAAGAAGATGATTTATACCGAATAAAAAAATTGTTTATTTCCCCCTCACTATTTTCTTTATATCATTCAGCTTATTCAGCGCCTCGATCGGAGTAAGGTTGTTCACGTCCAAATTCAGTATTTCATCCCGGATCTGACAAAGGATGGGATCATCCAGTTGGAAGAAGCTTAGCTGCATCCCTCCCCTGCTTTCACTCACTTCATTCAACGGTTTATTGGAGATGCCCTGCTGGCGGTTGTCCGATTCAAGCTGTTTCAGAATTTCGTTGGCACGCCTTACAATGCTTTTCGGCATACCCGCCATCTTGGCCACATGAATACCGAAAGAGTGCTCGCTACCCCCACGTTCGAGTTTGCGGAGAAAAATCACCTTATTATCGACCTCTTTCACCGATACATTGTAATTCTTGATCCGCTTGAAAGATTTCTCCATTTCATTCAGCTCATGATAATGCGTGGCAAAGAGTGTACGCGCTTTCGCCTTGGGATGTTCATGGATATACTCCACAATTGCCCACGCTATCGAAATACCGTCATACGTAGAAGTACCGCGCCCCAATTCATCGAACAGCACAAGACTTCTCGAAGAAACATTATTCAAAATATCTGCCGCTTCGTTCATCTCTACCATAAATGTAGACTCGCCCACCGAAATGTTATCACTGGCGCCCACGCGGGTAAATATCTTATCAACCAATCCGATACGGGCACTCTCGGCAGGAACAAACGAACCGATCTGAGCCAGCAAGGTGATCAATGCCGTCTGCCGCAACAACGCCGACTTACCCGCCATGTTGGGACCGGTAATGATGATAATCTGCTGCGTCGTACTGTCCAGCATTACATCGTTGGCAATGTATTTCTCACCGATGGGAAGCTGCTTCTCAATAACCGGGTGGCGTCCCTGACGAATGTCCAGCACATCATTATCTTCGATAACCGGGCGGATATAATTATTTTCACGGGCTATATTGGCAAATGACAACAAACAATCGATGCGGGCAATCTGATTGGCGTTGATCTGAATGGCAGGAATAAATTCGCTCAATGCCTGTACCAATTCCGTATAAAGCCGTGTTTCAAGTACCAGAATCTTATCCTCCGCTCCGAGGATTTTCTCCTCGTATTCTTTCAGTTCTTGGGTGATATAGCGTTCTGCATTCACAAGTGTCTGTTTGCGGATCCATTCTTGCGGTACCTTGTCTTTGTGTACATTACGTACTTCTATATAGTAGCCAAATACACTGTTATAAGCAATCTTCAAACTCGGTATTCCCGTCTGTTCGCTTTCACGCTGCTGTATCTTCAAAAGAAAATCCTTACCCGAATAGGCTATCTGACGCAGTTCGTCCAGTTCGGCATTTACCCCGTCCTTGATAACCCCACCTTTATTTATCAACAAAGGAGGATCGTTATTCACCTCTTTATCTATCCGGTCGCGGATGGAAATACAAAGATTCAACTGCTCTCCTATCCGGTTCAGGCTAGCATTATCCGCCTGCATGCAAGCCACTTTTATAGGCTCGATCGCTTGCAGGGCAACCTTCAACTGCACTACCTCGCGAGGAGATACACGCCCCACCGCCACCTTGGAAATGATGCGTTCAAGATCGCCTATCAGATGCAGTTGTTCTTCGATCAGTTCCTTAAATTCCGGCTCGCGGAAAAAGTATTCCACTACGTTCAGACGGTCATTAATAGGCTTCTCGTCTTTCAGAGGAAACACCATCCAACGTTTCAGCATACGGGCACCCATCGGACTGATGGTTTTATCGATGACATTGAGCAGACTACTTCCACCGTCGTTCATGCTACCGATAAGCTCCAGGCTGCGCACGGTAAATTTATCCAAACGCACATATTTGTCCTCTTCAATACGCGACAATGCCGTGATGTGTCCGATTTGCGTATGCTGCGTCATATCCAGGTATTGCAGAATAGCCCCGGAAGCAATGATACCATTTTTAAGATGCTCTACTCCGAAACCTTTCAAATTCTTTGTTTCAAAGTGCTTCAACAGTTTCTCGCGTGAACTGGTCTCCGTAAAAGCCCAATCGTCCAGTTCGAAAGTAAAGAATTTGTTTCCGAAATTCCCTTCGAACATACCCCGTTTGCCACGTTCGAAAAGCACCTCTTTCGGACCAAAATTATTCAGCAATTTATCTACATAATCAAAAGGGCCTTCCGCCGTCAAAAATTCACCGGTAGAGATATCGAGAAAGGCGATGCCACAACCCGTTTTTCCGAAATGTACAGCTGCTAAAAAATTGTTTTCTTTATAATTGAGGACATTATCGTTGATGGAAACACCCGGAGTAACCAATTCGGTAATGCCGCGCTTCACCAGTTTCTTTGTCATCTTCGGATCTTCCAACTGATCACAGATAGCTACACGCTTGCCCGCACGTATCAGTTTAGGCAAATACGTATCCAATGCGTGATGAGGAAATCCGGCCATTTCAATGGTTTTGCCTTTTCCATTGGCACGCTTAGTCAGCGTGATGCCCAATATCTCCGCCGCAATAATCGCATCTGTCGAATAAGTCTCATAAAAGTCTCCGCACCGGAACAGCATCACCGCATCGGGATGTTTTGCTTTCAGGTCGAGAAACTGTTTCATCATGGGGGTCAGTTCGATATCGTTGTTCACAGGTGTAGTCTCCTTTTTTCTTTTAATTCAATGATCCAGTGATTCAAAATTCAATGATTCAGTGCACAAAGATACTGATTTCCTGTAAATCTACCATCCCGGCGATGGCAAGATTTCTTCAAAGTATTCTATAGTAAAAAAGTCTTTAAAGACCTTTCCTAAGTATTAATAACCTACGTATTGTTCTTAAAACATGTTATTAAACACATGTTTTTATTTGGATTATTTGCAGATATCCGTAAAAGCAGTACCTTTGCAATGTGTTTTTCATAGTATTAGATTTAAGGTTAACAAAGGTTGGAGCAAGGCGTTGCTCCTTTTTTTATGCCCATACGTTACTTTTTCATTTCCACTAAATCCGCTTAGAGTCAGATTTCCTTTATTCCGCTTACCTTTCCAGTCTGTTTCTTTTTTATTACAAAGAGATAATAATCCCACTTTTCGGCCCACTACGATTGTTGCATATTATAAATATTCAATTTATTTCTCGTAGAGTTTCGTTCGGTTTCTCTACGAGTTTAGACCCGTTCCTCTACGAGTTTCGCTTCAATCCTCGTAGAGAAAACAGTCACCAATATAGCGCACTCATATTCAACGTTTTACAAAGGCTTACAATTGTTATTTATTTTCAATACAAGAAATACAATTTATTCATTTATCTGCAATTTGAAATCATCCGAAAAAATTACAAATAGTAATATTCTTCTTTATCCTGATTATCTCTGATTTGCAATCATATCGTACTCCCTAACGCAAAAGAAAAGAAGAGGAATCATTATTAACGTAAAGATAACATCACGATAACATACTATGATCCGGAGCCACCCTATCTTTGCAACATCGAAAGAAACAAGAATCGAATATAAACCATAAAAACAAGAGCCATATGAAAACTTTAGTAGTATCAGTAGTAATCGCAATGACATCCGTATTCAATGCATTCAGTAACGGAAATCTTACCCAGTTTGCTTATAACACCACTACAGACGGAGAAAAAGTAGAAAGTCAGACCGTATATACAGTGAAAAACGGAAAGTATCTCCAACAACATCTGAAGTACAACTATACCTATGACGATAAAGGAAATGTATCACAGAAAGAGGTTCTGAAATGGAATGAGATCACAAAAGTTTTCGAAAAGCAATATTGCCTGAATATTACGTACAATGCGCAGGAAACAAGCATCGAATACACCGCATGGGATAACAAAACAGGGGCATACTCCGATTCCAGAGCCAAAGCCGTGTATCAGACTACGAATGCCGGACAAGGCTTTAATTATCTGAGCTACGAATGGAACAAGAAAGAAAATAACTGGAATTTAGCAAAAGAACACGCCATCCTTTATGGAGACAACGCCCTGATGGCCGACAAATAAATTCTCTCTCTATAAAAACTCTAACAAAAAATACGGCTGCGAAAGGTTTGCCCCTCGCAGCCGTATTACATATGTACCCGTTTCGTATTCTCTTATTTCGCACTTGCCAGAAGACGGGTCATACCACCACTATTCAAATCATAAGTGCTCTTTTCCATATTCTTATCGAAAGAATTACTCTTTGTATTCCAGAGGGCATAATTCATTTCTACGGCATCGGAATGATAGGATACGTCAAGTTTGAAATAAGGAGTCCAGCATGCTTTTACACTGTCCCACTTGGCAGCTTCCTTACAGACCACCCGGTTCTCGGAATCATAAGTATACGTGTAGCGGAGGTGGCGGAACAGATGACCGTCTTCATTACGATAGATCGTTTTAGCTACCAACTGCTCACCGTTCATCTCATCATTCTTCACATAATTGGTGGGATTACCTGCATTTGCACTCATTACACTTGCCATTACCACTACTACCATTACCACTGCTTTGAAAAATACATTTGTCTTCATAATCGTTATTTTTTTATTGTTATTATTTCCTCTGACTATCGGCGGAGGGTTTTATCAACCGCCTTCGCTTTTATATAGTCAAGAGCTGTGCCAAAATCATAAACAACTGATTATCAGAAAATATTTATTTTAAGAATACGTTCGTTTCCGGACAGATGTCCGTACAGAAACGAACAATGGAGCTAAAATATGCCGCGTTAACGTAAAAATAACGTTGAGATAACATATAAACCTCTCATTTACTTTTCTTGCCTTATAAGTATTTTCAGATCATAATGAAGCAAAGTACTCTTATAATTCTTATCAAGTATTAATTGAAGAATACACTTTCTTAAACGATGTTATAAAACATACTTTTTTACTTGGATAATTTGCAGATTTCGCTAATGTCCGTATCTTTGCAATGTGTTTTTCATAGTATTAGATTTAAGGTTAACAAAGGTTGGAGCAAGGCGTTGCTCCTTTTTTTATATCCATACCCCAGTTATTCCTTTTTTTCTATACAGATATATGAGCAATAAAAATGCCTGAAAAGTCGCTTTTACGCTTCTCTTCAGGCATCCAAATCAAAAATATAGAATAGTCTGTTTAGTTATTCATTAAACCAATCAATCTTTTTAGAGAAATACATTACGGCTGCCAATATGACAAACAGTCCCAAACTACCGGCAAGCAGAGCAAAAGTTTCCAACTGAATAAGAATGAATATATAGATATACAACACACTCAACAACCCCGACATGATAAAGGCCGGCTTCTTTTTCCGGATAATGCCTAACATATAGCCACCCACCAAACCAATGGTCAGTAATGCCGAAACCAGATAAGCGATATTGAACCCTACATGTTCGGACAAAGAAAGCAATAGACTATAAAACAGGCACAGCGCTAACCCCACCAATAAGTATTGTAATGCATGAATGCGTGTCTTTTCCATTATTTCCGTAAAAAAGATTACTGTAAACGTCAGCAATATAATAAGAATAGCATATTTAGCAGTGCGTGTAGACTGCTGATACTGTTCCACGGGTACTTTCAGATTAACTCCGAAATTAGAATCATCAATATCCCGTGCACTCGTATTCCGATAATCCACTATCACCTGCGAATAATTCCGGTTCAGATTTAAAACCTGCCATTGTGCCGAGAAATCATTTTCAGTAACATTCCGATTATCCGGCAAATAATTACCGGTAAAACTCGGCGTACCCCAATTGGCTTTCAGATTCACTTTAGTCGTTTTCCCAAGCGGACTAAAATTAATGGATTGCGAACCTTTCAATTTAATTTTCATCTCATACGGAAGCTTCTTATTCTCTTTCAAAGCAGTAAGATCGGCAACGGCATGTACTCCTGTACCTTTTATTCCCCGTCCGTCCATCCCGGGTTCAAACATATAGACCGAATCATTCAACATGATGCTGATTTGCTCGTTGATTCCCCTCATATCCGTCAAGTTAAAACAGATAGCAGCTCTATCAAACCTCATCGCGTCCAGATCCACTCCGCTTTTCTTAAGCTCCTCCAGACTGAATGAGCCTTTAAAAACCAGTTCCGACTGATAAACGTTTACCTCATAAATACCCCGTTTTAAAATCTCCGTACGCAACTGTCCGTCTATAAACAATTCATCAGGAAACAGCAGTACATTACCGATACTTACCTTCTGTTTTCCATTATCCACCGACACCACAGGATATTGCAAATTGATATAAGGACCTGTTATGGTCTGTGCAAGACTCCATTTCTGGCTAACCTCTTCGATGGCATCTACTTGTGTCCGTCCGCGCTCCCTAATCATATCCTCAATCATCACCATCGGTATCAACAGCAGCAGTACCAATACGGCAATAACCACCACCTTGATTGTTTTAGAGAAACGATGAAAACATCCTGCCGGCTTCTCCATTCCGTTTAAATTCTCATTCAAATTGTCCATAGTAGAATAGTGTTTAGTAAATTAATTAAGTCTGGTTTAGTTTTCTATATAGTTTACCTTCTCAAAGTGAAAGAAAATGTATTAAGTAGATTTTAACAGGCTCTCCAATGCCGCGATATGCTCTTTAAAAGCTGTTCTCCCTTGAGGTGTCGCCCGGAAAGAAGTTTTTGTCTTTCGCCCTACAAAAGTTTTCGAGCAGATAATATAGCCGAGTTCCTCCAAAGCGCGGGTATGACTCGCCAAATTACCATCCGTCAGTGAAAGCAGTTCTTTGAGCATATTGAAGTCAGCCTCATCATTCACCATCAAGACCGCCATAACCCCCAACCGCACCTTGCTTTCAAAAGCTTTATTTATATTTTGGAATCCTTCTAACATCAATCATCTGCTCCTTTCATACTGCAAATAAAACAATATACCATACAACAGATGAAAGCCTCCGAATCCGATGGTCCAGAACATCAGTGCGTGTCCCTCAAAGAAACAATCTATCACACCCAAAACAAGAAATGCATATCCTAACCATGCCACATTGGAATAAGTAAACTTGGATACATTCACCAGAGACAATCCGTAAAACAACAGCATCACTGAAGAAATCACCCCATAATTCCCGTGCAAAAGCAAGGCTATACAGAACAATCCACCCACAAGTAACGGAAGCGAAAAGTTCCAGGCAGTCCGGTATGTCAATCGACTGAATAACTTTGTCCCGGTCTTCTTCGCTTTATATACGGAAAGCACACAAGCCGTAATAACCGAGGCCATCAGTATCAGCGAAGCCACAACAACCATCTCCGCCAAAGAAGCCTCTGAATTGAAAACCCGGCCCACTACATAAGCGCCAACAAATGAATATACACCTGCCATTACAGCTGTTATTCCACTGAGAGATACAAACTTGGAGGACTTCTCCATCAACTCCTTTATCTCATTAACCGATTCTAATGCCTTATTCTTATCCATATAAAAAGTACTTTGCGCCACAAAGTAAAATAGAAATAATGAAAGGACAAAGGAAATAACAGAAAAAATACATAAAACACAAAAATACAATTGTACCTGAATGATTTATGATCAGTAATCAAGTAGTAAGTAGTCAAGTAGATAAGTAGATAAGTAGTAAGTAGAAATGACTTGTCTGATGCATTTTCCTTAACTACTTGACTACTTACTACTTGACTACTTACTACTTGACTACTGATCTACATACTACTGATCATGAATCATTCAGGTTTTATTATCAAATGATAAAAACCTCCCGATAATTCTTACCAAGTATTAACAAGAGAATATCTTTTCTTAAACGATGTTATAAAACATACTTTTTTGCTTGGATAATTTGCAGATTTCGCTAATGTCCGTATCTTTGCAACGTGTTTTTCATAGTATTAGATTTAAGGTTAACAAAGGTTGGAGCAAGGCGTTGCTCCTTTTTTTATGCCCATACGTTACCATTACCTTTCATTTACACTCTCTCCAACTACACCAACTGCACATTGATTTTCACTTAACTTTGTGGTTATCTGAAAATAATCACGTAAATTTGTTCCCTAATTAATAACATTACATAATAAATCACTCTAAACAAAAGGATTATCGCTATGGAATATAATTTCAGGGATATTGAAAAGAAGTGGCAAAAGCAGTGGGTAGACCATAAAACCTACCAGGTGAAAGAAGATGAATCGAAACAAAAATTCTATGTACTCAACATGTTCCCCTACCCGTCGGGAGCAGGCCTGCACGTAGGACATCCGTTAGGATACATTGCTTCGGACATTTATGCCCGCTACAAACGACTGCAAGGTTTCAATGTACTGAATCCGATGGGATATGATGCATACGGGCTTCCTGCCGAACAATATGCCATCCAAACCGGACAGCACCCTGCGATTACCACCGTTAAGAATATCGAACGCTATCGTGAACAGCTCGATAAAATAGGATTCTCTTTCGACTGGAGCCGCGAAATACGTACTTGTGACCCGGAATATTATCATTGGACGCAGTGGGCATTCATCAAGATGTTCAACAGCTATTACTGTAACGACGAACAACAAGCCCGCCCGATCGAAGAACTGATCAGCGCTTTCGAAACCACCGGTACGGAAGGTATGAATGTTGCCTGCAGCGAAGAACTCAGCTTTACAGCCGACGAGTGGAAAGCAAAAAGCGAAAAGGAACAGCAGGAAATCCTGATGAACTACCGCATCGCTTATCTTGGCAATACAATGGTAAACTGGTGTCCGGATTTAGGAACCGTGCTTGCCAATGATGAAGTAGTGGACGGCGTTTCCGAACGTGGCGGTTACCCGGTCATTCAGAAAGTAATGCGTCAATGGTGCCTGCGTGTATCTGCTTATGCACAACGTCTGCTCGACGGACTGAACACCGTAGAATGGACAGAATCTCTAAAAGAGACCCAGCGCAACTGGATTGGCCGTTCGGAAGGTGCGGAAATGCAGTTCAAAGTAAAAGATTCCGATATTGAATTCACCATATTCACTACCCGTGCCGACACAGTGTTCGGGGTAACCTTCATGGTACTTGCACCGGAAAGCGAATTAGTAGCGCAACTGACCACTCCTGCACAACAGGCAGAAGTAGACGCTTATCTGGAACGTACCAAGAAACGTACAGAACGCGAACGTATCGCCGACCGTAGCGTAAGTGGTGTATTCTCGGGAAGTTATGCCATCAATCCGCTCACCAATGAAGCTATCCCCGTATGGATCAGCGACTATGTACTGGCCGGTTATGGTACGGGGGCCATCATGGCCGTACCTGCGCATGACAGCCGCGACTATGCTTTTGCCAAACATTTCGGCCTTGAAATCCGTCCGTTGATCGAAGGATGCGATATCAGTGAAGAGAGTTTCGATGCCAAAGAGGGTATCATGATGAACTCTCCCCGTCCGGGCACTCCCGAAGGCGGATTGGTATTAAACGGTTTGACAGTAAAAGAAGCCATAGCCAAAACAAAGGAATACATCAAAACCACCGGATTGGGACGTGTAAAAGTAAACTTCCGTCTTCGTGATGCCATCTTCTCCCGCCAGCGCTACTGGGGTGAACCGTTCCCGGTTTACTATAAAGACGGTATGCCTTGTACCATTGAAGAAGCATATCTGCCGCTCGAGCTCCCCGAAGTAGCCAAGTTCCTGCCTACCGAGACAGGCGAGCCGCCATTAGGACATGCCACCAAATGGGCATGGGATACTACCCATCATTGCGTAGTGGAAAACGAGAAAATCGACCACGTCACCATCTTCCCGCTCGAACTGAATACAATGCCGGGATTTGCCGGTTCATCAGCCTATTATCTGCGCTATATGGACCCACACAACAACCAGGCACTTGTAGACCCGGCTATCGACCGGTATTGGCAGAGCGTCGATCTTTACGTCGGCGGTACCGAACATGCTACCGGCCACCTTATTTATTCCCGTTTCTGGAACAAGTTCCTCTATGATATGGGTGTTTCCATCACGGAAGAACCGTTCCAGAAGCTCGTCAACCAGGGAATGATACAGGGACGTAGTAATTTCGTATACCGTATCAAGAATACCAATACGTTCGTATCCTTGAATCTGAAAGATCAATACGATACTACTCCCATCCACGTAGATGTGAACATCGTATCGAATGATATTTTGGATTTAGAAGCCTTCAAAGCCTGGCGTCCCGAATACGAGACAGCAGAATTTATTCTTGAAGACGGCAAATACATCTGCGGCTGGGCAGTAGAGAAGATGAGTAAATCGATGTTCAATGTTGTCAATCCGGATATGATCGTTGAAAAATACGGTGCCGACACCCTTCGTATGTATGAGATGTTCCTCGGCCCGGTAGAGCAGGCCAAACCTTGGGATACAAACGGTATCGACGGTGTACACCGCTTTATCCGTAAATTCTGGTCACTGTTCTACAACCGTAACGGAGAATATACCGTAACGGACGAACCAGCTACAAAAGACGAATTGAAATCCCTGCACAAACTGATCAAGAAAGTGACCGGAGACATCGAACAGTTCTCCTACAACACTTCAGTCAGTGCATTCATGATTTGCGTCAACGAGCTTTCCACATTGAAATGCAGCAAGAAAGAGATATTGGAACCACTGATTATCACTCTTGCACCTTTTGCACCGCACGTATGCGAAGAGCTATGGGATACATTGGGACACACCACTTCCGTTTGTGATGCGCAATGGCCCGCTTTCAATGAAGAATACCTGAAAGAGGACGTGATAAATTATACCATCTCTTTCAACGGTAAAGCCCGTTTCAACATGGAATTCCCGGCTGATGCCGCCAGCGATGCCATTCAGGATGCCGTATTGGCCGACAAACGCTCTCAGAAATGGACGGAAGGCAAAACACCGAAAAAGGTGATCGTAGTGCCGAAAAAGATCGTAAACGTTGTGATTTAAAATAGAATCTGTATGCATAAACCTACAAAAGCTGAAGTGATGCGGGAAGCCCGGGATTATATCTTCATCACGCTCGGATTATTCAGTTATGCTCTCGGTTGGGCTGCTTTTCTGATCCCGTATCAGATTACTACCGGAGGAACGACAGGTATTGGTGCCATTATCTATTATGCCACCGGATTTCCCATCCAGTGGTCATATTTCATCATCAATGCCGTACTGATGACATTTGCCATCAAAATACTTGGCCCGAAATTCAGCATCAAGACCACGTATGCCATTTTCATGCTCACTTTCCTTTTGTGGTTTCTGCAATTGGTGGTGAACGGAGCAGACGGTGTTCCTCCCAAGGTATTGGGTGAAGGACAGGACTTCATGGCTTGTCTGATAGGAGCTGCCATGTGTGGTATAGGTTTAGGCGTAGTGTTCAACTGCAACGGAAGCACCGGCGGTACGGATATCATTGCCGCCATTGTCAATAAATATAAAGATGTCACTTTAGGACGTATGATTATGATATGCGACGTCGTCATTATCAGCTCCTGCTATTTCATCTTCAACGACTGGCGAAGGGTAATATTCGGTTTTGTAACCCTGCTTATCATCGGCTTCGTACTGGATTATATCGTAAACAGCGCCCGCCAGTCCGTACAGTTCTTCATCTTTTCCAAAGAGTATGAAAAGATTGCCGATCGTATCACCAAAGAGACGCATCGCGGAGTGACTGTACTTGATGGCGTGGGATGGTATAGCAAGCACAATGTAAAAGTACTCGTAGTGCTTGCCTATAAGCGCCAATCGGTAGAGATATTCCGATTGGTGAAAGATATCGATCCGAATGCGTTCATCTCTCAAAGCTCGGTAATCGGAGTATACGGAGAAGGTTTCGACAGGCTGAGGGTGAAATAAGACATATAACCATAAAAAATGAGGAGCAAACAAGATTTTAATGATAACCTGTTTGCTCCTTGTTTTTTTCTTACATGTCTTCCAATGAAAGGCAACGCATTTCTATGCGGTATTTAGGCAATAACTTCTGTTTCAGATGTTCCGTTTTTGCAACCAGCAATTCCGGTTTAAAGTTCTTCTTTTGTCGTTTTACTTCAGCAACAACCGCCTGATTTTTTTCCAGTTTTAACCCGACAATATCTATTTCATTTTGATATCCTTTAAGCTCCCACCATGAACCGATAGCGCGATACTGAAAACTTTCGGCAAACTGTTGTTTGAAATACCTTTCCAACATTATACCGGAATAAGTAGGATAATCCTTTTTTATAATAGACTGTAAGCCTACAAAATTCTTGATCTCGATTAAAGAACGGTAACGGTCAAAATAATTAAACCAAAACCGGAGGAAGTTATCTTGTATTTCGTATCGGACAGTCTGACTTCCCTCTTTGGCCAATATCGGACGCTGGCGAACAATGATATTATAATCTTCAATCAAGCGTTTAATTTGACCGCCAATACTTTTATCTCCCAATGCTGCTTCTATTCCGGGTTGTGTATTGATTCCGCCCGAAATGGCACTTAAGATAGAAAAATAAGTAGCATAGTTTTTTCCCAACTCCTCTATCAACAGATTTTTCCCTTCGTCAGTAAAAGGAGAATTTTCGCGAACCATGAACGAAATCATTTCATCCACACTCAACATCTGATTGTCACAAAACAATTCCACATATTTAGGAACACCACCTGTAAAAGAATAAAGAGCCAGCAGATCGTCATTTGTATATCCCGATCTATAATCTCGCATTATATCTTTAAGAGTAGATAAATCAAATGCCGACAATTTAATGATATTGTCCGCTCTGCCGAATAAAGGTTCTTTTTTACTCTGGAATATTTTCTGCATTAAAGAATAAATAGAGCCGGAAACGATCAGGTTCATTTTTGATTTCCTGCGATAAGCATCCCAAATATTTTGCATATCGCTATATACAGATTCGTCGATGTTATAAAACTCCTGAAACTCATCAATAACAAGATTGAATGCCTTGTTTGAAGCCAACTCCATCAGATATTGAAACAACGAGCGGAAAGTACGTATCTCTGCCGGAACAAACGTATCGAGCGATTGGGAAATGACCGGAATAAACTCCGAACAAAGTGTTGCTTCTGCTTTACGACCTACAAACAGATAGACCGTCGGCAAACCTTCAACCGATTTCATGATAAGACTCGTTTTACCGATACGCCGCCGTCCGGTTACCACTGTCAGCCGGGAATGGTCACTGAACGATAAATTCTGTATCCGTTGAAGTTCAGTCAATTCATTGGTTCGATCATAAAATTCCATATCATTCTTTCCTTTAGTTATTCTCGTAATAGTTACAGCGGTTACAAAGTTAACAAAAAGTTTGAGCCTATAAATTCTTTTCTGCCAATTTTGTTCTTGCGGTAACTGTTACGACCGTAACACAACGTTTATTTATGAAATAAGTTCATTTCCAATTCAGCTTTGAATAATTTGCCAATGTGCCAATTGGCTGTGCTGTGTACTGCATAGCATTGGCATATTGGCAAATTAGCTCATTATTATCTCCTATAAAACTATGATCTTAGCTGATTCCCTGCTATTATCTTTACGGGAAAGAATTAAAATATAACTACCGGCTCGCTTTCTTTAGTTTAAAAAGATTTATTTAATCTCTCCATAAGGTAAATCCAGCATTGCCCCTTGCTCCATTTCAAAATTACCTTTGTTTCGTAACTTAATCAAACCGTTATTCTTGAGGATAACCGTACCACCTTTCTGTACCACGAGCCTTGCATTCTGAATACTTCCCCCATCCACTTCAAGTACGGCTCCCGAACGGACGATCACAGCAGAAGTATTATTCAACGTCATTGTTTTACCGACAGGAACAACCAATCGTCCCGATTGTAACAATACATTTCCACAGGGTGATTCTCCGTCCCATACTTCATTGGAATTTATCAGTGTTGGCTGACGAAATATTCATTTGTATTTTGTGGATTTCCACATTTCACCCCCACTCAATAGCTGTAGGAATACCATCAGTTTTCCAGACATACAAATCATCCTGACTACCTGCTATTAGCTCATTTTTACCATCACTGTCAATGTCTGCCACACATGGAGAATCTTGAAATTCAGAGTTAGATATAATAGGAAATCCAACAATATCACTGCCATCATTATGTAAAGCATAAATACTATTATTACAACAGAACACAATATCCGGCACAGCATCTCCGTCTACATCAGCCAAAATTGGAGTATTCATATTAGCTGCCCAGATTATTTGTGGTAACAATCCATCAATAGGTTTATTAAAAATTTCTTCTCCCGTATGTTTCCAAGCTTTTACACATCCGCGACCTAATATCACAACCTCCAAATGACCATCATTATTAATATCACCTACAGACAGGGTATGATCTAAAGAATAAGAATTCGTATAAGGAATTGTTTGACTTCCATCCCAACCGGTAACTGTTTTGTCTCCCTCTAAACTAATAGCATAAATATGGCTGACATCTACATTATGCTGAGAAAAGATCAATTCCTTTTTCCCATCTTCATTCAAATCACACACCACAGGTGCAGATGACAAATTAATATCGCCAATTCTCCAAAATGGATTCGTAGTAAAAGGAGTTCCATCCTGCCGCCAAATATAAATCCCTAAAGAATCATATGACGCTATGATTTAAATCTGCCTTTTCATAATGAATTACTTTATTCACAAATACCTCTGCTTCTTCTAATGTTTCCACTGGGGCTCTCCCTAATTTAAATGATACTCCCCAATCTTTACTATCCTCAAAATCTATTTTATCAGCTTCATAATATATATTATTTCCATTCTTATTCCAATTTCCATTATCTACACAAGTATAATAAAAATCAACAGCAACCCAATCTTTATTTTTCGAATATCTTGATTTCTTTACACGAGCGGGTATAATATTTGTATCTCCTCCAAGTAATACGAACATAGAACCATAGTTACGTTTAACATCAACCAAATAGTTACGTATTTTTTCTTGAATATCACTTCCTGCATATGTAGCAGAAATTTCCTCTACTGTTTCTATAATAGCAGGTATTCCTTTTTTAGTTTTCCAGTCAGCCAATATCCGAAATTTATCTTTCAAAGCTTCATTCGTTATAATCAGATACTCCGGCAGATAATTATCCACATCTGAATTAACATTTTTTTCTGCTGCGTCTACCATTGCGCCCAAACGCCCTTTTCTAAAAGATACAATTTCGGCATACTTTCCCGGAAAAGGATTTGATGAGTTATAAATATCATTATTGGGCTCTACCCATGATAAACTACTTTCTCCAATAGGAATTGGCGGTTGGACCGGATACAATAAAACGTCCTTTTTTTGTAGTTTTCTATTTACATACTTTACCTGTATCACCGGCTGAGCATTCACAGGTATAAGAAATGTTTTCACACAATATGGAATCTGAGGCATTCCCGGTTCATCAACATATCCGGTTTCAGACAATATTTCTATATATTCACCATTTATCTGATAAGTAAAATCTATCTCCGGCTGCCATTGTATCGTACCTTCCACTTGGGCACTTAAATTCATGACAACTACAATGGTTATCAAACAAACTAATATTTTTTTCATAAATCAATTTATTTATGGAGTTTTATCTTTTCCCTCGTTCCATCTTCATAAACCACCTCTAAGAGTAATAATCCATGTAAGAGATTATCTGTTTTTAAATTACACGAATTATCATTTATGATTTCTTCTAATAATAAAATGCCATTTAATGCATATAATCTTACTTCTGATATTTTCCGCGTATACGTTATATTCAAGTTGTCACCATTTAAAAAAACTCTCAAACCAGATAATGAAATGTTATTAACCGAAGCCGGATTGAGTTTGTGATTTATATCCCTAAACTTCGTCCAGCCCGGTGCATAACAATAAGCATCGAAACTTTCTTCAGGAACATACAATCTTGTCCAGTATGTGTCTGCAAATGGATAGCCAATCAGCACAGGAGGTACAATTGCGTTACAAACAACTACATCCATGTCCCGATATTCCAAATCCCAATCAAAATCATTATCACGATTGGTTTCTTGATTATTTCTACCGACAGGCACACGTGGTTCTACCCAAAAAGCTCCTTCCTCTACTGTTTTTAGAGTTGACGGTAAAGTTACACTATACAAAAAAGTTCTATCAAACGCTAATCTATTTATTACTTCAGTACCTTCCGGAATTACATATTCTGTGAAATATGTAGGATTTTCAGATTCTTCTTGTGATTTTTCTCTTCTTGGAGGATAACGTAACAGCTTCTTTTGATCCATAGAAAAAAGAACATTGCTTACCACTACACAATCAGCACCATCTGAGACATAAAATTTCCGTATTGGAGACTCATAAAAAATATCCCTACCCACAATCGAGGGAAAATTACTCCAAGTCACAGCGTTTAAAACAAAACATTTAAAAAATGCATTATTTCTTATCTCTTTTAAAGAAAAAGGTAAAATGATATGTGACAATAATTCTACTTGATCAAAAGCCTTTGTTTCAATTATCTGTGTCCCTTCCGGAACCACATACTCTTTATCCACTTTATCTTTCGGATACTTTATCAAAGTCTTTTTATCAGTCGAAAAAGTAACACCATCAATCACTACATTTTGTGAATACAATAAAGTACCCCAAAATATAAAAATTAAAAATTGTATTATTTTACTCATAACTATTTTATATTCGATTTAATAACATGATTTTTTTACAACTACCCTACATCTATTCAGTTAATATCATTTTCTTCGTATCAATCTCTTTTCCATCCACAATTAACGTATACATATACATTCCCGGAGTCAATTCATAACCATTGATAATAACAGAACCATTTCCTCTTTCCCCGATATTGATTTGTTTTATCTGTTTTCCCTGCAAATTATAAATATGAATGCTGGCCCCATAAGCCGTTTCAGGGATGAAAAAAGAAATGGTAGTCTGCTCTTTAAAGGGATTGGGTATATTAGAATATAATTCAGCTTTCAACCTCCCATCCATCAATGAATTCATGTCCGATTGTTTATCCTCATCTTCCCCGATAACTGATCTGGTTTGAACAGTTTTAGCTTGTTTTAATTCATCAATTTCGTTTTGCTGTTCTTTGATGGCTTCCACAAGCAAAGGAATAATTTCTAAATAAGCGATCGCTTTTTTTCCATTAGGCAAAGTATATACAGCTTCCGGAAAAACTTTTTCTAATTCTTGAGCTATAAAACCGGCTTTCTTTCTTGATCTTTCAGCTTTAATAGTATTAATAATTTCAGCCGATACAGAAGACTTTGAAATACTATTAGTATCAAGTGAAATATTTCTTTCCACATCATTTTGAGTTAATAATGCATTATCCTGATTTTTTAAAGTATAAGTAACTCCTCTAATTCCCTTTATTTTATCTAATCCATTACTTATATTAGCTATATTATCTTTATAAGATCCATCGGATGCTGTAAGAAAACTTCCTTTAGCATATACTTCACCATCACCTCTAGCATAATAAACTATTTCATTATTACCGGTTGTACCACTTCTAACAACGTATGCCATATCTGTTTTTCTTCTCGCAACAACAGAAATTACATCCCCATAATCAAATGGGAAATTTACATAAGTAACAAATGCAGCAGCTGGATTTGAAGGATGAATATGAACAGTAATAAAATGATTTAGAGATGCATAAATGTTCGGGTTGTATCCAAATCCGACATGTCCATTTTTCTTTATTGCAATACCTTATGCTGGTATTCCATCAAAATTCAAATATCCCACTTCGCCAGAAGTATACAACTTTAATGGTGGAGTCAATAATGAACTATCATATATAGCCAATCCATTATTTACACCAGACTTTCCAATCTCTAAAAAACCATACTGAGGATTAGTAGTACCTATTCCAACTTTTCCATTTGAAAGAACTTTTAATTGTGCATTCATTGGTATACAAAAAAGAGAAAGCAATAATGTAATAAAATAGTTTTTTGTTTCCATGGCAATCTTAGTTTTAAAAAATTATTAAAAATAAATAAATTAAAAACAACTCGTATATAAAAAGATTTTATTTAACATACATTATATTAGAAAATAAATTATGACGATAAAATCATCACTTTCAAAAAACTATATGATTATTTTAGTGTATATTTGTCTATTATTAAATTCAGAAAAATGAAAAAGAAACTGGTTTTTGCTACTAATAATCTTCATAAATTAAAAGAAGTATCTGCCATTTTAGGAGATAAAATAGAACTACTCAGTCTAAACGATATCAATTGTCACACAGATATCCCGGAAACCTCTGATACATTGGAAGGAAATGCTTTGCTTAAAGCTAAATTTATTCATAGTCACTATGGAATTAATTGTTTTGCAGATGATACCGGATTGGAAGTAGAAGCTTTGAATGGCAAACCGGGAGTATATTCTGCCCGCTATGCAAGTGATACACACAACTCAGAAGCAAATATGCTGAAATTGATTCAAGATATGGAAGGAAAGAAAAATCGTAATGCACAATTTCGCACTGTTATTTCACTCATACTTAATGAAAACACTTATCAGTTTGAAGGAATAATAAAAGGCCAAATAATAGAAGAAAAACGAGGATTATCAGGATTTGGATATGATCCGATTTTTATTCCGGAAGGATATCATAAAACTTTTGCCGAACTTGGCGATGAAATAAAAAATAAAATAAGCCATCGTGCACAAGCTGTTAATAAACTATGTAAATTCCTGTTTTCCATACAATAAACAGGTTATAAACAAGTTAATATAAAAAGCATATAGACAATCTATGTGCTTTTTTTAATCAATAATTTATGAAAAAGAAAATAATCTATATTTGTGTCTTATTCTTGATTATCGCGCCATTTTTATATGCACAACATGCAGTTGGTAGCTGGCAAAATTATTTATCTTACCACAATGTTACCCGCACAGAACCTGCCGGTAACATTATCTATGCTGTAGGAAACGGGAGTTTATTCTCTTATGATAAAGAAGATTCCAGTGTCCAGTGCTATTGGAAAAATTATCTTTTAAGTGATACAGATATTTCATACATAGTCTATAGTAAAGAATATAAAACACTAATAATAATATATTCTAATGCAAATATAGATCTACTAGTCAATGACAATATAGTATATAATCTTCCAGATTATATGAATAAAAATATGACTCAAAATAAAAATGTTAATCATATATGCCTTGCTAAAGAATATGCTTATCTATCTACTTCATTTGGAGTAATTGTTTTAAATTTAAAAAGAAGAGAAATTACTAATACTTATATTCTTAACAAACAAATAAACGCTTGTGCTGTAGATGATACTAAAATTTATGCTGCATCTTCGGAAGGATTATTTACAGGTTTATTAACTGAAAATCTACTAGATGCCAATAATTGGAATAAAGTATCCGATACTAAATATTCTAATTTATCAAACTATAATAATAATTTAGTAGGAAATATTTCTTATCAAGGGATTTATTTAATTAATAAATCTGATTACAACCACTCGCAACTCGTAAAAGGACATTATACTTTCATGTATGTTTATGAAGATAAATTAATAGCTAGCAATGATAATTCATTAGGATTATTTAATAATATAAATGAGTTTCATTCTTTAAATCACAATCTTAATACATCATATTTTTCTTATGCAAATGGATTTTTTTGGGCAGGATGCAAAGAAAATGGACTTATAGGTCTAAAATTTGATAATAATAATGTAATGCAAATAACAACACCGTCTATTATTCCCAATAGCCCTAAAAGGAATTATAATTTTTACATGAATATTGAAAAAAATGGAAACTTACTCATTGCAGGTGGAGGGATGGTTGGAGACAGATTAAATTATGTTGGTACTATAATGGAATTAAGTAATAATACTTGGAGTAGCTTTCAAGAAGACGGAATAAAAGAACAAACAGGACAGTCATATAAAGATATTAATTGTGTTGTACAAGATCCGACCGATCCTGAACACTATTTTGCAGCTTCTGCTGGAGAAGGATTATATGAATTCAACAACAAAAACTTTATTAATCAATATAGTTTACATAATAGTCCACTGGAAACAGCAAATGGATATGATACATTTGTACGAATTAATGGATTAAAATACGACAATGATAACAATCTTTGGATGACCAATAGTGGTAAAGATAAAACCGAAGGAGTATTAAATCCAATTAAAATACTAAAGTCAGATGGAAAATGGATAAGTTTACGTTATCCAGAAATTGCAGGACTTAATAATTTGGAGCGTACTATGTTTGATAAAAGGGGAAATTTTTGGGTTATTTCTTCATGGATAGCAGATTATGGAGTATTTTGTTTAGACACAAAAGGAACTTTAGAAGATTCTAGTGACGATAAGCATAAATTTATTAAGAATTTTACTAATCAAGACGGTACAATACTCAGCCATAATGGCATTTATTGTATTACAGAAGATAAAAATGGAGCTATTTGGATAGGTACAGGACAAGGACCTATCATACTTAATAATCCTTCTAATTTTTTTGAAGATGATTTTTATTGTACACAAATAAAGGTTCCACGTGATGATGGAACTAATCTGGCAGATTTTCTATTAGCAAATGATAAAATAAATGCAATTGCCGTAGATGGTGGAAATCGTAAATGGATAGGAACAGAAATGAATGGAATATACTTATTAAGTCCTGATGGTTTGGAAACAATTCATCATTTTACAGCAGAAAATAGCCCTCTTTTATCAAATAATATACAATCTATTGCCATCCATCCACATACTGGTGAAGTTTTTATTGGTACAAGTAAAGGGTTAGTATCTTATCAAAGCGATGCAACAGAACCAGAAGATAATTTTGTAGAAGATAATGTATACGCATACCCTAATCCCGTAAAACCAGATTATACAGGAGTTATTACTATCACAGGACTTGTACAAGATACTGATATAAAAATAACCAATGTCAGTGGTAAACTAATTCATGAGGGAACTTCTGTTGGAGGGCAATTCACATGGGACGGGAAAAATCAACAAGGAAAACGAGTTCCTTCAGGAGTTTATTTCGTATTAGCCGCTAATGCAGAAGGAAAAGAAGGAATAGCTACTAAAATACTGTTCATAAGATAAAACCAATAATGGCTTGCAACGAAGAACCAACTTGCAAGCCATTATTGATTTTATTATAATCTATAATCCCAACTTCGCCGATATCTCCAACATCCTCTTTATCGGCTTCACCGCTCTTTCCGCCACTTCCGGATCGACTAATATCTCCGGTGCTTCATTCTTCAGACAGTCATAGAGCTTCTCCAGCGTATTTAATCTCATGAAGCTACACTCATTGCATGCACAGGTACTATCGTTCGGAGGAGCGGGGATAAACGTCTTTTCCGGGCATTTCTTCTGCATCTCATGCAGAATACCCGATTCGGTGGCTACAATAAACCGTTGTTCACTGCTGTTAACAGCATACTTCAACAGGGCAGCTGTAGAACCGACAACATCGGCCAACTTTAACACCGTACTTTTACATTCGGGATGTGCAAGTACGACAGCATCGGGATATTGCGCTTTCAGTTCCAGAATCTTTTCTACCGAAAATTGTTCATGCACATGGCAGGCACCGTCCCATAATAACATCTGCCGGTTGGTAACTGAGTTGATATAATTCCCTAAATTACGGTCGGGCCCGAAAATAATTTTCTCATCTTTGGGAAAGCTTTCCACGATTTGCTTGGCATTGGTGGAGGTTACTACCACATCGGTCACCGCTTTTACGGCTGCCGTAGTGTTTACATAGGATATCACCGTATATCCCGGGTGCTCCTTGACAAATTGTGCAAACTGATCGGCCGGACAACTGTCGGCCAATGAACAACCGGCATTCATATCGGGCACCAACACTTTCTTATCCGGACAGAGTACTTTGGCCGTTTCGCCCATAAAGTGAACACCACACATCACAATGATATCCGCTTCCGTTTTGGCAGCCCATTGAGCCAAAGCCAAGCTGTCACCTACGTAATCAGCGATATCCTGTATTTCACCTTTCTGGTAGTAGTGACCCAGAATGATTGCATTTTTCTCTTTCTTCAGCTCGTTAATAGCTTTTATGAGTTCATTCATAATAATTTTATTTTCTCTTCCTTTTAGAAAGAAATTCTTTGTTAGTGATAATAACCTGTTAATAGTGTTAGCAAATAAAAGCGATTTTTCTTGCCAGATTAGTTATTAGTCTCCAATAAACGATTATCAGTAGGTTATGAACGGACTGAACAGAGTCTATTGATTGATAATAAGCTATCTTTTGCTATCTATTAACATCTTGTTGATAAAGTGCAAAGTTAAAAACTTTATGGATATAAACAGGGCATTATGTACTGAAAAATATGTTTAAGAATATGTCGAAAGTTTATATTAACTTTTTTGGATTGTTCATTCCACAGCTTCTTTATACCTTCTTCTGAATAATGCAAGAGATAGTTTTCAAAATCTTTGCCGAAAGTTTTGACAGGTTTTCAACGGTTATAAACAGGCATGTTAACAGAAAAGAATTACCTTTGCATAAAGAACAGAAGAATATGAGAAAATTGAAGATAACCGAACTGAACAGGATCAGTGCAGAAGAATTTAAAAAGGCTGATAAACTGCCTTTGGTAGTGATATTGGATGATATCAGAAGTCTGCATAACATCGGTTCTGTATTCCGTACATCGGATGCTTTTCGTATTGAATGTATTTATTTGTGTGGTATTACGGCCACTCCTCCGCATCCGGAAATGCATAAAACTGCTTTAGGTGCTGAATTCACTGTAAACTGGAAGTATGTTAATAACGCTGTTGATGCTGTTGATAACCTCAGAAAAGAGGGATATATCGTTTATTCGGTGGAACAGGCTGAAGGAAGTATCATGCTCGATGAATTGAAATTGGATAAAACGAAGAAATATGCCATTGTCATGGGAAATGAAGTGAAAGGAGTGCAACAGGAAGTGATCGATCATTCGGACGGCTGCATTGAAATTCCTCAATATGGTACGAAACATTCACTGAACGTATCTGTGACGGCAGGAATTGTGATATGGGAACTCTTTATTCAGTTGAAAGCTTAATTTAGTTGAAAGTTGAGAGTTGAAAGTTAGCTGCGCTATACATACACGCTGCATAGTAACTTTCAACTTTCAACTCTCAACTAAAAAAGGCTTTCAACTCTCTCAAATTTGTCCGTTTTCCACCAGCAATACCACCCGTTCAGTGAGTTTATCTTCTCCTGCCGGATCATATTCCTTTTTAAGACTGGCACCGAAAAGAGCGGCGAATGTTTGATAGAAACCTGCTTTGAAAGGGCCCATAAAGGCTTTGACCAGTTCAAACGAGGTTTGATTGCTTTGTCGGTCCACTAACTTTATCAACAGTTTACCTTGTGCAAAAGTTAATTTCTTCATGCGTGGCGTATATTGTTCTTTGAGGCCCTTCTCTACCTTTTTGATGTGACGTTGCCGGGCTTTTTCGTTCGGCAGGGTTTGTAGATATTCGTATGTTTCGAGGATGGTCCGGTTTATTTCACGGGCAATGGGATACACCTTTTTGACATTTCTCACCAATTTGTAATATTCTCTCCGTTCTTTGTCATTTTTGAATTTTAGCGGTTTGAATATATAGACAGTTCGTAGTTGAACGTAAGGAATGGTATCTCCTTCGTAAATACAGACCGGAACAAGATATCCGCCATTGTTTTGCTTCTCTTGTGCCCGGCTGGATAGAGATACAAAAAACAGAGCGAACAGCGTAAGTATTACTATGTTAGGCCTTATATTCATACTGCAAAATTACAAGATTATTTTATTATTTGTTCAATTCCTTGTAGTGTTAACCTATTTAAAGTATCTTCGTTGTCTTGTAAAAGTAAAATTAGATGAAAAACACATGGCTTTTACGCCTGTCCATAGTTATTAACTTCCTGTTGATAATACCTGTTAATAATGCTCAAAACTCTTCTATGAGTTTTCTGGATGATGTAATGGAGGATATCTCTGTTAATAACGATGAAGAAGAAGAATTAAATTGGGAAAATGTCATTGAAGAACTTTCTGAACGAATTCAGCAACCTGTCAATTTGAATTCGGCCACAAAAGAGCAGTTGGAACAATTTCCTTTTCTCAACGATATCCAGATTGAAAATCTTTTGGCATACGTCTATATCAATGGACAAATGCAGACTATTTATGAATTACAGTTGGTGGAAGAAATGGACTGGGAAACGATTCATTATTTACTTCCTTTTGTTTGTGTACAACCGGTTCATAAGAGAGAGGCTTATCCATCGCTAAAAAGCATATTCAAGTATGGGAAACATGAGTTATTAACTCGCATGGATATTCCGTTTTATACCCGTAAAGGGTATGAACAAACTTATTTAGGCCCTCCTATATATCACTCTCTGCGATACGGATTCCGCTATAAAGAGCATATTTATGCCGGAATGACCGGTGAGAAAGATGCCGGTGAACCTTTTGGAGCATTGCACAATAAACAAGGGTATGATTACTATTCATATTATTTGTTCATAAGTAGGTTAGGCCGGTTGAAAACTTTAGCTTTGGGTAATTATCGTTTAAGCTTCGGACAAGGATTGGTGATAAGTACCGATTTTTTAATGGGTAAAGGAGCAAGCTTTTCTTCATTTACGTTTCGGAGTGGCGGCATACGGAAACATTCTTCTACGGATGAATACAATTACTTTCGAGGGATAGCTGCCGCCGTAAATTTGAATAAGTATTTTGTTTTGTCGGGTTTTTACTCGTATCGCCATATGGATGGGGTGGTTCAAGAAGGAGAAATAACCTCTATCTATAAAACCGGTTTGCATCGTAGCCGGAAAGAGGCCGACAAGAAGAATGTTTTCACAATGCAATTGGCAGGTGGAAACATAACTTACACGGACAATCACCTGAAATTGGGACTGACAGGTATATACTATTTCTTTAATCATCCTTTTGAACCTGATTTGTGGGAATATTCAAAATATAATATGCATGGCAATCGATTTTATAATGCCGGATTGGAATACGGATACCGTTGGCATCGCTTTTCTTTTCAGGGTGAAACGGCTATCGGAAAAAAAGGATTTGCTACTTTAAACAAGATACGGTATTCTCCTATGCAGGGTGCTCATTTATCGCTTATCTATCGTTATTATGCACATGATTATTGGGCTATGTTTGCCCATTCGTTTGGTGAAAGCAGCAGTGTTCAAAATGAAAATGGCTGGTGTCTGAGTGGCGAAATAACTCCATCCCGTTATTGGAAACTGTTTGCTTCCATTGATTTATTTTCTTTTCCCTGGTGGAAATACAGGATCAGCAAACCTTCTCAGGGTGTGGACGGATTGCTACAGGTTACTTTTGCTCCTCACGAAAATCTTACTATGTATCTGAATTATCGTTACAAGCGGAAAGAAAGGGATGTTTCGGGAACAAACGGAAAAATAACATTGCCTGTTTATCATCATCGGTTACGCTATCGGCTGAACTATTCACCGGGAGAGTTGTTTTCCTTCCGTACAACGGCCGATTATAATCATTTTCATTCATTGGGAAAATTACCCGGCCAAGGTTATCAGCTTACACAGGTAATAACTTGCAGGCCACTTCATTTTCCGTTGAAAACAGAATTGCAGGGAAGTTATTTTTATACGGATGATTATGATACCCGGGTGTATATTGCAGAAAAAGGTCTGCTTTATACTTTTTATACCCCTTCTTTTCAAGGAGAAGGAGTGCGTGTAGCCATCAATCTGCGTTACGATTTGAATACACACTGGATGGTAATAGCCAAGTTCGGCCAGACTATATACATGAACCGCAGTGAGATTGGTTCGGGTTATGATTTGATAGCAAGCAATAAAAAAGCGGACCTGCAGATGCAATTGCGCTTAAAGTTTTAATATATTTGTGCAAGTATATGGTAAGACTGATTTGATAAATTATCATAGCTCGCTTATAAATCATCAAGCTATACATAATAATTAATCAGTCTTGAATCATAAAATCGCAAATCGTCAAATAGTAAATAGATATGACTGTTATTTATCCATCTCCTATTTTCGGCCCTGTTCATTCCCGCCGTTTGGGAGTATCATTGGGAATAAATCTTTTACCTTCCGATGGAAAGGTATGTTCGTTCGATTGTATTTATTGTGAATGTGGTTTTAATGCCGATCATCGTCCTTCCAAAGCGTTACCTACCCGTGAAGAAGTGCGGGAAGCTTTGGAAACCCGCTTAAAAGATATGCAGGTAAACGGTCCTTTTCCCGATGTACTGACGTTTGCCGGTAATGGTGAGCCTACGGCACACCCTCATTTTCCGGAAATCATAGAAGATACATTGGCACTTCGTGATAAATATTTTCCGAATGCAAAAGTAAGTGTGTTAAGTAATTCCACATTTATTCATCGCCCTGCTGTTTTTGAGGCATTGAATAAGATAGATAATAATATACTGAAACTCGATACGGTGGATGATGAGTATATTCATTTGGTAGATCGTCCGGCAGGAAAGTATACCGTGTCCGATATCGTGGAACATTTGAAGGCATTCAAAGGAAGCTGCATTATCCAGACTATGTTTATGAAAGGCACTTACCAAGGTAAAGATGTGGATAATACTTCTGATAAATATGTCTTGCCTTGGCTTGAAGCCGTAAAAGCAATAGCTCCCCGGCAAGTGATGATATATACGATCGATCGTGAAACACCGGATCATGATCTGGAGAAAGCTACACATGAAGAATTGGACAGAATAGTATCCTTATTGACAGAAGCCGGTATTCGTGCTACTGCTTCTTATTAAGACGTAGATAGACAACATCCGGATGTTTTGCCTGATAACATCCCCATGTTTTATTACACAACATCCCCATGTTCTGCACGGCAACATGGGGATGTTTTCTATATTGGAATAGTTTGTTTGTATCTATCCAACCTTATTTTTAGTAGAGAATTGACTATATGCAATATACCATCATAACTCTCAACTTTTAACTTTCAATTCCTCAATTTTCTCCAATAATTTCTTTTGCTCTTTCTAAGGCCACATTGATATTCGGACATATGTTTTCTTCTCCCAATAATTCATAGAAACCGGATTTTCTGAGTACATTGTGTACTTTCTCATTGACTCCCGAAAGTACGATTGTTGTCTTTTCCTTTTGAGACATTCTGCACAGGTTGGATAAATTGTGAATACCGGTTGAGTCGATAAAGGGCACTTTACGCATGCGGATGATACGAACGGCGGGGCGATCTCCCAACTGTGCCATAACCTCCTCGAATTGTGTAGCGATACCAAAGAAGTAAGGACCGTTGATTTCATATACTTCTACCCCTTTCGGAATACTCAGATGTTCTTCATGGACGGCTATGTCGAGTTCAGAATTCGGATCTATCTCGTTGGTAATAACAGAAATTTTGGTGGTTTCCATTACACGTTTCATAAACAATACACAGGCAATGATTAATCCTACTTCAATAGCAATGGTCAGATCAAAGATGATGGTTAGGAAGAAAGTGATCAGCAATACGGTAACGTCTGATTTCGGATTTTTCAATAATGCCTTGAATGTGCGCCATCCGCTCATATTATAAGAAACGATGACCAGTACACCGGCCAGACATGCCATGGGAATGTATTGCGCCAATGGCATTAGAAATAGAAGGATAAGCAACAGGACAACTGCATGAATGATTCCGGCTACAGGAGTTTTTCCACCGTTATTAATGTTGGTCATCGTACGGGCAATGGCTCCTGTTGCAGGGATACCGCCAAATAAGGGAGTTATGATGTTGGCAGCACCTTGGGCTATCAGTTCCGTATTGGAATCATGCCGGTCTCCTATCACACCATCGGCTACTGTGGCCGAAAGCAAAGATTCGATGGCCCCCAATACAGCGATTGTAATGGCTACCGGAAACAAATTTTTAATGGCTTCCCAATTCAGTGAGGGGACTACTGCATCAGGCAATTCGGAATTGATAGTAAAACGGTCACCGATGGTATCGATACAATCGATGCCACCATATACTTTCATCAGATATACGGCAATTGTCACTACAATAATGGCAATCAGAGAGCCGGGCACTTTTTTTGAGAACTTAGGAGTGATGGCGATGATGACCACACTGATGATACTTACGATAGTATTCCACCAGTTCACTGTGTCGAAATGACGGAAATAAATCAGCCATTTTCCTATAAAGTCTCCCGGTACTTTCTCATCTCCGAAGTTCAATCCGAAAATATCGGCGATCTGTGTGGTAAAGATAGTTACGGCGATACCGCTTGTAAAACCTACGATAATGGGATAGGGAATGAATTTGATGACTGCCCCCAATTTGAATATACCCAATAATACCAAGATGACTCCTGCCATTAAAGTGGCGACGATGAGTCCTGCTTCTCCGTATTGTTGGATAATACCATAAATAATAACGATAAATGCTCCGGTCGGACCTCCGATCTGTACTTTGCTTCCACCTAACAGTGAAATGATAAATCCTGCAATGATGGCGGTGATAATACCTTTTTCGGGAGAGACCCCCGATGCGATACCGAATGCGATAGCCAATGGAAGAGCTACGATACCTACAATGATACCTGCCATAAGATCGGCTGTGAACGTCTCTTTCGAGTAGTTTTTTAGTGTAGAAAACAGCTTTGGTTTGAATGCTAAAATTTTCATTTTATTAATGCTATGATACGTTAATGTATACGAAAATTATATGTGATTTTATCAGTTTTGCTAAATAGAGGTTGCAAAATTACATAAAATAAATCTAATAGTATGTTTTTAAGCATATAATTTGATTTAGATAGAATTTATCAATGATCCGATAGAATTTATTAATAAAGAAAAACATACTTATTTTGAACATAATCCGTATATTTGTGTTATAAATAAACAACACTGACGTAATTATACTAATTAATTAAATATATAAGACTATTATGGCTAAAAGTATTAAAGGTACTCAAACAGAGAAAAATCTGTTGACATCATTTGCCGGAGAATCACAGGCAAGAATGCGTTACACTTATTATGCAAGTGTTGCAAAAAAAGAAGGTTACGAACAAATCGCTGCTATTTTTACTGAAACGGCTGATCAGGAAAAAGAACATGCAAAACGTATGTTTAAGTATCTTGAAGGCGGTATGGTAGAAATTACTGCCAGCTATCCTGCCGGAGTTATCAGTACTACTCTTAACAATTTGTTGGAAGCTGCTGCCGGTGAGCATGAAGAATGGTCGCAAGACTATCCGCATTTTGCCGATGTAGCCGAACAGGAAGGTTTTTATGAAATCGCTGCCATGTATCGCAATATTTCTGTTGCCGAAAAAGGCCATGAAGAAAGATATCGTGCTTTTGTAAATAATATTGAGACAGCTTCTGTTTTTGCTAAAGAAGGTGAAGTAGTATGGCAATGTCGTAATTGCGGCTATATCACTATCGGCAAGGAAGCTCCCGAAGTTTGCCCGGCATGTTTACATCCGCAAGCTTATTTTGAAGTAAAAAAAGAAAACTATTAATAAATCGTTATCCGGTTTTGGGAAAGCGGCTTATCTCTAAGAGATAGGCCGCTTTTTATTTTGCTGTCTGTTTGATTTAAAGACTTAGTTGTAATGTTGTATAATTTATATATTTTATTTATATTTGCTTCTTATATATAACTAATACTAAAAAGACAAAATGTCTTACTAACTATGATAAAAAAAAGAATAAATCATCTATTGAGTAAAACGGCGATCAAAACTTTGCTGATATCGGTTCTGTGTTTTTTATCTTTTTCCTTTTCCAGGGCCAATGATGTTTATTTCCATCATTTGGGGATTAAAGACGGGTTGACTCAAATCAGTATCTTTTCTCTTTATCAGGATGAGACAGGAGCTATGTGGTTCGGTTCTTTTGAAGGATTGAACAGGTATAACGGACGGGAAATTACTACCTTTCGTCCGTCTCAGAATAATAAAGGATTGACTCAGAATGAAATTTACTCCATTTATGGCAATCGGAAAGGAGCCATTTATCTGCGCGCCGGACACGATTTAGTGAAATACGATGTTTTGACACAGGAGTTCATTTGTTTGGCACAAAAGGAAATCAATGGCATTTATTATGCGAATGATACTCTTTGGGTACTGTCGGATCATACCGTTTTTTATTATCTGGAAGGAAAAGAGGGATTGCATAAATTTTGTGATTTCGATCCGAAATTCGGAAATGGAAACTGTATTTTTTCGGATGGAGAATATCTGTGGATCGGAACGGAGAACAATTTGTTTTCGGTTTCTGTAAATAATCCTTTCGCCCCCCATCTGGTATTATCGGATGTTTTTGTAAAGCATCTTTATAAGAGTAAGAGAAATGATTTGTGGGTGAGTACGGATATGAGCGGAGTTTATAGAATATCTTCTCAGAATCAAGTGACCAATTTCCGTAATTCGCCCGGTAAGGAAAGCCTTTCGGACGATCATGTGAGAAGCGTTGTAGAGGATGAGTTCGGAAATATATGGATCGGTACTTTTTATGGGTTAAACAAATATGACCCTATTACCAATAAGTGGAAATGCTATACTCAGATAGACAATGTACCTTATAGTTTGAGCCATTCTTCGGTATTCAGCCTGTATAAAGATATGCAAGGTAACATTTGGGTAGGAACTTATTTCGGGGGTATCAACCGTTTTAATCCGAGGGCCGATATCTATCACTTTTATGGTGCATTGGGAGGAAATAATCCAAACTATCTCAGTTTTCCGTTTGTAGGCAAGATGGTGGAAGATAAAAATGGTAATCTCTGGATTTGTACCGAAGGCGGCGGGTTGAATTTCTTCAACCGTGAGACCAAGCAATTTAAAAGTTTCATGCAAGGGAGTACTCCCGGAAGTATAAGCCATAATAATTTGAAATGTATCAGATACTTGAAAGACAGGGATCTGCTATATATCGGAACTCATACCGGAGGACTGAATGTTTTTGATATAAAGTCGCAAAGGATAAGAGTTTTGAAAAATAATCCGGGAGATCCTCTGTCACTGCCCAATGATATTGTGAATGACATGCAGTTTTATAAAGACCGGCTTATCGTGTTGACGCAGGCAGGAGTGTATGGAATGGATTTGAAAAACGAAACATTTTCTTCGCTGTCTACCGATGAACAGGTAAATCAGGCGGTAGAACGTAAATTCTATTATGAAACTTTTCTGATTGATAGCAAAGACAGGATGTGGATTGCCAAATCGGATGGTGGTGTTGTGCGTATCAATCTGACTGATAATAAGATAAAGGAATATAATCCGGTATTGGAAGATACCACGTCGATAGGTAAATTCCGGATTACCCATATTCTGGAGGATAGTAAGGGAAATCTTTTTTTCGGTACGCTTGGTTCCGGTTTGTTTCTTTATCTTCCCGATACGGATACATTCCGGAATTTTACGGCGGAGAAGGGGGATTTACAGAGTAATTATTGTTATTACATCACCGAATCGCCTTATAATTACCTGATGATATTGCATAATAAAGGCGTATCTTTTTTCGATCCGCAGAATAGGCTTCTGAAGCATGTTTGTGGAATTCCGCAAATGAGTTTCAGTCAGGGATCGAGTGTCTATTCCACAAAAGACGGTGAAGTATTCTTTGGTGGAATTGATGGGTTGACATCCCTTTACGAACAGTTGCTCTATACCACTAAAAAGGAATACCAGCTCTATTTTGACAAACTTTGGATGTATAATAAAGAAGTCAAACCGGGAGATGAATCCGGAATTTTGCCTACCGCTCTCTCTTACTGTAAAGAGATAGAGTTAGATTATAATATGAACAATCTGTTTGTGGAATTTGCTACTTCGAATTATGTTTCCAACAATGATTTCCAGTATGAATATAAGCTGGTAGGACTTGACGATACTTGGTTTCCGGCACATTCCAATGTTATCAGTTATAATAATTTGAGTCCCGGCAAATACCGGTTGATTGTCCGGGAGGTCTGGGAAGATTCCAAAGCCGAAACCAAGCAGATAGAACTTGATATCAAGATCAATCCGCCATTTTATGCTACAGTCTGGGCTTATCTGCTTTATGCTTTGATTGTGGTTGGTATTTTATATGCCATATTTCGTTTTAACGTGCGGCAGGCCAAACTGAAAGCTTCGTTGGAATACGAAAGGAAAGAAAAAGAATATATTGAAGAGTTGAATCAGACGAAACTACGTTTCTTTACCAATATTTCGCATGAGTTCCGCACGTTGCTGACCCTTATTATCGTGCAAGTGGAGCTGTTATTGCAGCTCAACAAACTGAATCCGTCTGTGTATAACCGTGTATTGAAGATTTATAAGAATGCCCGGCACATGCGCGATCTGGTATCGGAATTGCTCGACTTCCGTAAACAGGAGCAGGGATTCCTGAAACTGAGAGTGGAATACATGGATATCGTAGCTTTCACTAAAGAGATCTACATGTCTTTCTACGAATATGCCTTAAAGCATTCTGTAAATTATAAGTTCGAACATATGGAAGAGAAATTGAACTTATGGTTCGATCCGGTTCAATTGCAGAAAGTGATATTCAATTTGTTATCCAATGCTTTTAAGTATACAAAGGTAAAAGGCAATATCACGGTTTCTATCCGTAAGGTGAAGAATGAGGTAGAAATAAGGGTGGAAGATGATGGAGTAGGTATATCGGAGGAGTCTATTCATAAGATATTCGACCGTTTCTATCAGGTTGACGGGCAAAGTTCGGAGTTTACGTTGGGTACCGGTATCGGTCTGGCAGTATCCAAAGGGATTGTGGAGTTGCATAAGGGCAGTATCCGCGTAGAGAGTGAGGTAGGAAAAGGCAGTGCTTTCATTGTTACTTTGCTGATGGGTAATGAGCATTTTCCGAAAGATATGCTGAGTGATAATGAATCTAATTTTCATTTGATCAAGGATGAGATTTCGGAAGGACTGAGTTTGGAAGAACTGATATCCGAAGAATCGGAAAAGGAACCGGAAACCGGTGATAAGGAAAAAGCGGAGGATGCGGATAATGAACTGAAAGATTCTGCCAATAAGCCGGCCATCCTTATCGTAGAGGATAATCTGGAGATATTGGATATGCTGGAAGATATTTTCTCTCCCATCTATCGTGTTTATAAAGCTACTAATGGGAAAGAAGGATTTGAAGCCACCCGTCAGTTGCACCCTGATATCGTGTTAAGTGATGTGATGATGCCGGAAATGTCCGGTAAGGAGATGTGTCATAAGATTAAAAACAGCCTGGAAGTATCACATATTCCTGTGGTTCTGCTTACGGCACAGACTTCTGTAGAATATACCGTCGAAGGATATATGTTCGGTGCGGATGACTATGTAACTAAACCGTTTAATATCAAAGTACTTATATCGCGTTGTAATAATTTGGTGAGAACGCGTCGGATGCTTTACGAAAGGTTTAACCATATGTCTCAAACACCACTTGTTTCTAATGCCGTCAATGAGCAGGATCAGGAATTGATAGATCGTGCTACGGCGATCATCAGAAAGTATTTTGATGATATAGATTTTGATATGAACGTATTGGCTTCCGAACTGGGTATCGGCCGCAGTAAGCTGTATCTAAGGATAAAGGAGATTACCGGCCTTACCCCTAACGAACTGACTCTGAAAATAAAACTCGAGGAGGCTATGTACTTACTTAATAATCAGCCGAATTTGAATATCTCAGAAATATCCTATCAACTCGGATTTTCATCGCCCCGCTATTTCAGCAAGTGTTTTAAATCGTTCTATGGAGTATCACCCCAGAATTGTAGAAAGGGAGTTAATTAAGGGGAGTTAATTAAAGGGAGAAGGGAGAAGGGAGAATGGAGAGGGGAGAAGTGCCATGCAGCGTGATTTTTATATTGAGCTGAGTGGGGAGCTTAAAAAGACGTAGTATCTTTTCCGGAAATACAAGTATCTTTCAAAAAAAGACGTAGCATCTTTTTCGGAAAGACAAGCATCTTTCAAAAAAAGACGTGACATCTTTTTCCGAAAGAATGCTGTCTCTTTTCATAAGCAGGGTTATTCTTTAAAATAACCTGTATTCAATATGTTTTTACCTCCTTCACCATCTTCACCTTTTTTCTCAATCGACTTATTCATCGGATATACAGGGTGAAGGCACGTACTATGGAATATGCTTACGGAGCATAAGGAGTGTGTTTACGGAACATAAGCACGGACCTTATCCTCCTTGGCCACCGTGCTCAGGCTCACTTTGCACGGTGCTCAGAAAAAGAACAGCCTTTCACCCTCTATCCCCTTATTCATCGGCCATACAGAAAAAAGGTGAAGGCGATGAAGGGGGGCAAAATCAAGGTGGCATATTGCTATTTGGAACCTGTTATTTCTTTAAATGTAAAAAGAGAGAAAGAAATAGTATAAAAAAGAGAGGGGAGAAATACTACGCAGCCTTATCACCCTGCATAGTACTTCTCCCCTCTCCATTCTCCTTTTAATTACTTACCATCCCGGGTTCTGAGTAATTCCCGGTGCTTTCAATATTTCGGATTTCGGGATCGGATAGAGATACATCCGTTCGTCAAATACCCGGTTTTCTACGGTATATTTACTGTAATGAGGTTCGTCATTATCATCTTTTACAATTTGCATACCTTCTATTTTCAGATAGTCGGCTTTCTCCTGCGGATCGTCTAACAGGCGCCAACGGCGGATATCGAAGAAGCGGTGTTCTTCAAATGCCAGTTCCACGCGGCGTTCGTTGCGGATTACTTCGCGCATCTCCTCTTTTGTCAGTCCGGCAGGCAATTTGTACGGGCTCAATTCTGCACGTTTGCGTATCAGTTCCACTACTTTATAGATTGAGTCGTTCGGTGCCTGACTCGGCGATTCGCAATATTCGTTCATGGCTTCGGCATAATTCAGCAGCACTTCGGCATAACGCATCAATATCCAGGTACGGGTGATGTTATTGGTTCTTCCGTCCCATACGGCTTGCGGTGACAGGAGTTTTTTCAGGTAATATCCCGTTTTGGTTGCTGTCTTATTGGTGGCGGTGGCATCTTTTCCGCCTTCGAATGTTTCAATGGTCTGGGTTTTATCATTCACGGTGAATTCAGATCCGTCATATGCGAAAGTCATGTAGAAACGTGGGTCGCGGCCTACGTAAGGATGATCTTCATCGTATCCCGATCCCGGTTCATTGATCCCTTTGCCATTTGCCATACCGAAAGCGTCTGCCAAGTTTTGTGTCGGGTTGGTCAAGCCTTTTCCTCCCATAGTCAACGGGGAGTTCTGTTGCTCAACCGACACCGTATTGTTATACTTGGTAGAGAACACGATTTCGCGATGATATTGCAGGAAGTTTTCGCTGACGGCATATAAATCGGTAAATGACTCGCTGTCGTCTGTAAAGTTCATCAGCTTGTATCTGAAGGCCGATTTTACAACCAATTGGGCAGCATCGGCCGAGCGTTTGTAGCGTTCTTTGTCATTGCCGGGATTGTTCAACGGGCTTGCCCAGTAGAGCAATGCGCGTGATTTCAGTCCGTAAGCGGCTCCGGTAGTAGGGCGTCCCAATTCTTTCTTGTCGTCGAATCCCACACTTTCGGAACTTCCTTTGTATTGTTCCGGCAGACGGTTGGCGGCCGAGTCGCAGTCGGCAATAATTTGTTTCATGCAATCGTCATACGAAGCGCGGGTGGCTTGCTGAGCTTCCTCAACCGTCAATGATTTTGTAAACAAAGGTACACCGCCGTAACGTTTGATCAGTTCGAAATAGAAATAGGCACGCAGGAAAAATGCTTCTCCTTTCATACGCTCACGGGTACGGATCAACTGTTCGTCCGTTCCGGAAACAGTCGGTTTAACCGGCATTTTAAGATCGTCGATTCTTTCAAGGAAGCGGTTTACGATGCGGATTCCCTCATAGTTTTTGCTCCATACGTTTTCTACCAAAAAGTAAGAATCCCATGTACCGTTATTAAAACCTTTGATGTCACTTGTCACATCCGAGTGTACCGCTTCGTCGCATCCGGCTGCCAGCATCGCATTGTCGATATAATTGTATCCGCTTGGCAGCTTGTTGTATGCATCGTTCAAGAACCCGAAAGCACGCCGGGTTTCATTCCATATATCTTCTTCTCCTAATTTACCGTCTTTTGCCGGATCCAGAAAAGAATCGCAACCGGCAAAAAGGAAAGAGAAAGTCAAGCCTAAACCTATAATATATTTATTGATTTTCATAATCGTAGTGTTTTTAAAGTTTGATAGATATACCGAAAGAGAATGTTCTCAATAAAGGATATTCAGAATATCCGGCATTCATCGCTTCCGGGTTACGGCCATCTATTGCATTTGAGAAAGTGAACAGATTATTGGCATTTACATAAACACGCAATGAAGAAAGGAAGATCTTTTTCATCAGTTGTTTGGGGAATGTATAGCCTACTTCTGCGGATGAAATGCGGAGCAGAGAGGTTTTCTTCTGCCAGAAATCCGATGTCTGTGTGTTATATTCACGGGAGATGCTCAGTCCCGGATAGGCTGTCTGTACAGCCGGATCATTCGGATTCCAACGGTTCTCATAGGCATAAGGAGTAAACTTGTTCGGAATATAATGCGTAGAGAACAAAGAAGATCCTTCCAGATTGCACTGAATGTCGAATCCTTTGTAATTACCTCCCAATGTAGCACCGAATATGATTTCCGGCAATGAATTTCCCAAAGCTACCATATCCGATTCGTCGATTACATTGTCATCTTCCGGATTCTGGTTTTTATAAACGATGTCACCTAAGACAGGACTTCCGAAAGAACCTGTAGGGGCATTTACCAGTTGGTCGGGATGAGTATACAGGCCATTGGTTTCGAAACCGAAGCGTGTGCCGATGGAGTGTCCTTTGCGGTATTGATGAGCATATTTGTAAGCTATCTCTTTCAGGTCGATAATCTTGTTTTTTGCCCACAACATGTTTCCTCCGACAAAGAATCCGCCGTTTTTGTATTGCTTGTTATAAAGCACATTGAAGTCGATACCCTGGTTATCGATCGATCCGCCGTTGTATTTGGAAAGGCCGATACCGATTAATGAAGGAACGATATTGGAATAATCTACCAGTACATCCCGGCGTTTTTCATTGAAATAGTTCATGGTAAATGAAAGTCCTCTCCATAGTTCCAAGTCGAATCCTACGTTAAACTTGTATGATTTCTCCCATGTTTCGTCCGGATTGGCCAATACTCCTTCCTGTGAACCGTCGGTGCTTCCGTTCGGGTTACCGAAAGCATATCCGCCCGATGAAGTGAATTCCTGACGATAAGGGAAACGGCGGCCGCCGGTCTGGTCGTTACCGTTCACACCATAAGAGACCCTGAATTTCAGGAAGTCGATCGCTTCTGCCGATTGCAGCCATTTCTCGTCCGAAGCAACCCATGCCAATCCGACGGCCGGGAAGAATCCGGTACGTTTTCCGCTTCTGTAATTGCTGGAACCCTGATAAGAAGCTGTTACTTCTGCGTAGTAGCGTTTGTTGAAGCCATATTGTGCACGCATGGCCAGTCCCTGATATTTATAATCCGGATTATCGCCCGGAACCGTTTCGCTGGAATGATTGTAGAACAGCCGGACAGCCAGGTCGTGTACACTTCCGAAGGTGTGGTTGTAGTTAAGGCCTGCGCCCAATGTGTTATAGCGGTAGAATCCGTCCATCATGGCCGAACTACGGCTGTTTTTATACTCGTCTTTACCGAATTGCGTATACGTACCGTCTGTATTCTCCTGGAATACGGCATAAGTATTGTTGATGCTCAAGTATTGCATATTGAAGTTTTCGAAACCGTAATAAGCATCGACCGACAATCCCGGCAACAGCATATCCAAATCATATTTTCCTTTTACCTGTACATTGAGCAGGCGGGATTCGTCTTTCCGGTAGCCGTGACGGTTCAACAGTCCGTAAGGGTTGGTCTGATATTCGGAAGTACCGCCGAGCGAGCCATCTTTATTGAACATCGGGAAAGCATTGGCAGGCAGGGTCATCAGTGTATTAAACACAGAGTTGGTAGCTGCCGCTACTTCCGAACCGGTGTTGGCAGCCTTGTTTTTATCGATGGCGGCAGAAACTAAAATATTGAACAGCATTCCTTTGATAGGATTGATATCCAGATTGGAACGGAAATTGAAACGTTCGTAAATGTTGTTGGCACTTGCATCCTTGAAAATTCCCTCTTGTTTCATATAGCCGGCAGTCACGAAGTAGCGTGCCAGACCGTTACCTCCCGAAGCAGAGAAATTATAGTGCTGGAAAGGAGAACTGTTGCCGATGAAACGATCCTTGTAGTTTTCATCCGGATAGAGATACGGGTCTCTGTCCGAGCGAAGATACATATCGGGATTATACATGGGAGACGAACCGTCATTCTTCAAAGCCTCATTGTAGAGTGTTGAATATTGGTAAGCGTTTAAGCGGTCGGACATGTATTCGGGGGTTTGGAATCCGGCACGGATATCCACGTTGATCGAGTGTTTTACTTCACTACCATGTTTGGTTTTGATCAGAATAACACCGTTGGCTCCGCGCATGCCGTACATGGCCAGGGCCGATGCGTCTTTCAGTACCGAGATGCTTTCCACTTCATTAAAGTCCATCAGGTCGATGTTGGCTTCTATATCGTCCACTAAGATCAGAGGTTTGGCATTGGCATTGGTAGCCATACCCCGTACATAAAAGGTATAGTTGCTTTTACCTAATTTTTCTCCTCCGTTTTTAATTGAATAGAGTCCGGAAAGCGTTCCGTTCATGGCCTGTTCGATACTGCTCACCGTGTTCTTTTCAATTACATCGGTACCGATGCTCGATACGGCAGAAGTCATGCTTCTTTTGGATTGTTCTCCATAAGACACACCGATCATTTCGTCTTCATACGTCAGGTATTTTACCATTTTCAGCGTATAGACCGGTTGATTGTCGAGACGTTTGATTACCGGACGGTAGCCTTTCAGGTTGACCACCAATACATCCGACGGATCGAGCAACATATAGAATTTACCATCCTCATCCGTTACGGCATCTGTCTGTTTCTCTTGCACATTTACGGTGATACCGGGCATGGGGACATTGTTTTCATCGACCACAATACCTTCAACAGTTACTGTCGAGTTCTTTTGGGTCTTTTGAGCTTTTACCGGCGTTACCGATAAAAGCAGCGTACACAGAACGGTGCACAAATATATAAATCTCTTCATTTGAATCATATTTTAGGGTTTATACCATCATTTCCATCCCGGGTTCTGTTCCAATACGGCGCTCTTGTACACTTCGTTATTCGGTATCGGATAAAGATGCATGTGTTCTTTGAATGTCGCACTTTCATACTTCTCGCGGGAATAAGTGAACGAGCCATCCGCATTTTTCACGGCACGGATACCATAAATATCCTTATTGAAATATTCTACTCCTTTGTGCCAGGAGAGTACATCGTACCAGCGGTGTTCTTCAAAGCAGAGCTCTACTGCACGTTCATTATAAATACGTTCGCGCATGCTTTCTCTACTGTCCGAAATGTCTTCCGGAATCGGCACCTGACCGACACGTGCCCTGAGTTCTGTCAGAACTTCTCTAACCGAGAGTCCTTCCAATGAGCTCTCCGGACCGCCTACTTCATTTTGCGCTTCGGCAAAGTTCAACAGTATTTCTCCGTAACGGAAGAAAATATAATTCATATAAGTGGAAGTTCCTTTATATCGCTGGTGAGTTTCCGGCCAGAATTTGGCGATGGCATATCCCAAAACATTGATATGGGTAGTTCCCTTGTCGCGTCCCGATTCTTTTCCATCGGCTGTTACCCAAAATTCCAGTTTACGGTCGTACCAGAAACGGTCGTTGCGTAAGATACACATGTCCAGACGCGGGTCTCTGTTGGCATACGGATCTTCGTCATTATAAATTTGCGAATTGGTGATGGGATAACCTTTAGAATCTTCAAACATATCCACCAGATTCTGAGTAACCCATTCTCCTGCCCAGCCATTGTATCCTTGAGTGGCAATAAAACGTGTCCAGAAAGTGCTTCCGTTGGTATGTCCCTGTTCAAAATTCATTTTGATGCGCGGACGGTTCATAATGATTTCACTGCAAACCGGCTGGAAGAACATGTTTACATAATCCGGATAGAGCGTATAGAGTTTCAGGTCGATTACATCTTTGGCTGCTTTGGCTGCTTTTTCCCATTTGGCAATGTCATTGGTAGGGTTGTGCAATTGACGGGCGGCATATAGCAGAGTTCTGGATCTCAGTGCCAGTGCGGCTCCTTTCGAGGCGCGGCCGTTGTCAGCATCGGCATACTTCAGGGGCAGCAGGCCGGCAGCAGTTTTACAATCATTTTCGATAAACTCGACGCATTTCTCGTATGTGTCGCGGGGTAAATCCAGATTATCCTGATTTAATACCAGTGTATGATCAATGATAGGTACACCGCCCCAACGTTTGATCAGTTCGAAGTAAAAGAAAGCACGCAGGAAGTAAGCCTCTCCCAAACAACGGTCTTTGATTTCATCGGACGGGAAGTTGGGAATGCGGTCTATGTTTTCGATGATCTTATTGGCCTTGCGGATACCGATGTACATATTCTGCCACATGTCCGAAATTTCGTTGTTGGCATCAACCATTTTATTACTGGTATCCATTCGTGTACCGTCCCATGCTCCGTTATTGAAGATAGCGGTACAACCACCCTTGTTGCGTGATTCGTCACCCATCGACGAAACCAAAGAGTTCCAGAGGCGTCCCAAATGACCGGGCATGTAAGAATAAGCCTGGTCTGCATACTGACGGAACATTGCATAGTCCGAAAATATCTTGTCTTCGTTGATATCTTCTACCGGAGCCATATCCAACTGTCCTTCTCCGAACAAACCTGTACAGGAGGAGAAACCTATGGATGCCGCTATTACATATATGATAAATAATTTTTTCATATTCGATTAAAAGTTAATGTTTACACCAAGATTATAGACACTTTGTTGCGGATAAACTTCTCCACTGGCATTTACGGTTTCCGGGTCGAAGTTATCGATCTTAGACCATGTGTAGAGGTTCGTTCCGTTCAAGTAAACTTTCAGTCCGGTCATTCCCAATTTGCGATAGATGGAAGCAGGGAATGAATAAGTAATCTGTACATTCTTCAGACGCAGGTAGGCGGCTGATTTCAGATGCAATGAGTTGATGTTTTTGTTGCTGTGTTTAGTTGCCATGTGTAGTGACGGATAGGATGCGTTCGGGTTCTCCGGTGTCCAATAGTCTTGATGTATTTTGGAAACCTGGCCACCGCCTGCACCGCCACCGAATTCATAACCGGCATTTCCGGCAAACAGTACAGAGGCATGAGCCGCTCCCTGGAATTGTGCCGATATTTCCAGGCCTTTCCAGATGATACCGGGAGTGACCGAATACATGATTTCGGGAATGCGGGAATAGCCGATGGCCACTTTGTCCGCTTCTGTCAGTGTGCCGTCTCCATTGCGGTCCCAGTATTTCAAGTCGCCCGGAATAATAGGGCCTCCTAAAGTTGTCTGGTCGGGAGAATGCTTGATTTCCTCTTCGTTCTGGAAGAATCCGAGAACTTGGTAACCTTTGAACTGGTCGATTCTGAATCCGGCAATTTTCTGATAATCGGGAGTTCCTGCGGGGTCATCATAGTTTATAACTTCATTTCGTGCAAAACTGTAATTGGCACGGATGTAATAATCTACTTTTCCGATGTGGTGGCGATGTGATAGTTCGAACTCATATCCCCAGTTCTTTACTTCACCCACATTCAGGTAAGGGCTCGACAAACCGATGATTTGTGGAGTGGAACGTCCTTGAAGAAGGATATCTTTACGATGTTCTTTAAAGAAGTCTGCGGTGAAAGTCAACAGATCGTTTGAAAACAGGCGGGCTTCCAGACCGATATTGCCTTTTAGGGCTGTTTCCCATGTAAGCAGCTTGTTTTCGTTTCTCTTTTCATAGATACCGCCATTGGTAGAAGGGTTGGTGGTTCCGAATCCGAAACTCGGGGTTCCGCCACCGGCATATATGCCTTGGGCAGCATATTCACCCATGTACAGGAAGCGGTCTTTGGATTTGTCATTACCTACCAGACCGATTGAACCTCTTACTTTCAAGAAAGGAATCACGTTTTTCACTTTTGCCATGAACGGTTCTTCAGAGATGACGTATCCCAATGAACCCGAAGGGAAGAATCCGAAACGGTGTCCTTTGGCAAAGTTCTCCGAGCCGTTGTATCCTAAGCTGACTTCACCCAGGTATTTTTCTGCAAATCCATATTCTACGCGGGCGGCATATCCCATCAATGCGCTTGGTATACTGTTTCCACTGGTTGTTTTCTGCTGGTTATAAACCAATATGGAGTTGATGTTATGCTTGCCGAAACGACGGGCATACCCTATCTTTAATTGTAGGTTCGTACGTCTCATCGGGTTGGTTTTCTTATCTTCTTTGAACCGGAACGGAGAATCCTCTCCCAACTGGTCGTAACGTCCGGAATTCGGTTCGTAATAATAAGTATCGATACCGTCCGTATAGACTTTGGTCGAACCGAAATTGTTGTTGAACGAGATGCTCATATCGAATGACAAGCCTTCGGTGATGAAACTCAAGTCGTTGTGCAGGGTACCTACCAGATCATAATAGTTGGTCTTCGAGTTTTCGTATCCGCTATATGCAATGGTAGAGAGCGGATTGCCCGAACCTTCCACACCGGCAATCGTGCCATCCGGATTATAGATCGGATGTCTCCAGGGTTCTTTGGCAATCAGTCCTTGGAAGAAGCTGCCCGATGCACCCGAGAATCCGTTCATCTCACCGGAACGGCCGGAGATATTGGCAGATACGGTCTGGTATTTGTTGATGTTCAAGTCGATGTTCGACCGGAAATTGAAGCGGCGGTAGTATACCTCCGGATTATAATCTTTCTGTAAGTCGCCATATTTAAACATACCCCCCTGGTTCAGGTATCCCAATGAAATGAAATATCTTACTACTTTGGTACCACCGGAAATATTAATATTGTATTGTTGCTGGAGAGAACCGCTCTTGTTGACCATTTCGTCATACCAGTTTACATCCGGATACCGGTAAGGGTCTTGTCCGAGGCGGAAACCTTCCAATGATTCGTCTGTCAGCAATCCGTTGTCTTGTTGCAGCGGATCTTTACCGTCGTTTTCCCATGCTTTTTTGCGGAGCAGCAAATGTTCGTATGAACCTAAGAATTCCGGAATCTGCGTAGGCCGTTGTAATCCCCAGTTGGCGGTAACCGAAATTTTAGGCTTTCCTTCCTTCCCTCTTTTGGTCGTGATCAGGATAACACCGTTCGCACCTCGAATACCATATACGGCAGTGGAAGAGGCATCTTTCAATACGGAAAGGCTTTCGATTTCGTTGGCATCGAGTTGGGAGAATGATTCTTGTTCCACACCGTCGATAATGATAAGGGGAGAAGCATCGTTGAATGTGGACTTACCACGAATCAGAATCGTAGCAGCGTCTTCACCCGGACGTCCGCCCGGTTGTTGGGTGATTACACCCGGAAGTTTACCAACCAATGCATTGGTTACGTTCGCTACCGGTGCGGCAACCAGCTCGCTGCTCTTCATCATACTGACGGCGCCGGTTACCGTTTGTTTCTTTTGTGACCCATAGGCCACTACCACAACTTCGTCCAGTGCATTCATCTGATCTTCCAGTACAATGTTGAACGAGGTCTTGTTGCCCACGATTACTTCGTATGTCTCGTATCCTACGTAAGAAATTACTAATACGGATTTGGGCGAAGGTACTTGTAATGTAAACTTTCCATCCAGATCGGAGATTGCTCCGATAGATGTCCCTTTTACGATTACGTTTACGCCGGGTAAGGTTTCTCCCTGGCTATCAGTGATCACACCCTGTATCTGGCGGGTCTGATTTGCTTCTGTCACAGCTCCGAGCGCGTGGCTCCAGCCAAGTTGCAGCAGCAATACACAGCAAAACACTTTTAGAAATTTAAAATGTAACGTTTCTGTGTTCATAGTCTTTTTAAGATTAAAAAATTAATGACTCGATAATTTTGCCGTTATGCGGGAAGGGCGGATCATACTCTCTTCCGAACGGTTGTGCAAATGAAATGCATTTTGTTTGCAATGGGTTGTACTCTGTGTACCGGTAAAATGGTATAATAGTGTATTCGGACAAAAATGCCCCCTAATAAAGACAATATATACCGGTTTTCAACAGAGTACAACCAATTATTACTATTTTATTCCAATGTTTCCACTCCTTGAATTACTCCCGGTTCTGTCTGGTGCATATCAAAGATGATAATTTCGTTGGTACCCTCTTTCAACCATACTCCCGGACAATACAGACGGTACTGCGGACCGACATTCCAGAAGCGGCCGAGGTTGTGTCCGTTGACGTAAACCAGTCCTTTTGTGAAGTCTTTCAGGTCGATATAGCAATCTCCGGCTTTATCGAGTTGCAGAGTGGTTTTGAAGAACATGCCCGGACGAACCGTATCGCTTTCTTTCAGATTGGATACATATTCCGATGACATCGGTATATTGAATGCCTCCCAGTTCATCAGTGTCATGCCGTTCAGGGTAACCCGGTCGGTAATACCTTTGCGGTCGATCATCTGTGCGGCAAAGTTGATGCGTCCCATGCTTTCTACCAGAATGTCCAGAACCGGATTTTCTACATTGGATACCGGGAGGTCGATGGTATGCTGGCCCAGGGTACGGTCGATGCTTCCGATATAACGTCCGTTCAAAAAGACGGTTGCGTAGTCGTGCACCTCGTCTACACGGAGCTTACCGCTTTTATGACCGATCAGTTTGGTGCGATACAAGATCATTCCTTCGTATTGTTTCATCATTTCCATCGGAACCGGCTGTACGATTTGTTTGGCGGCAGGCAGGTTGTCCCAGATGCTTGTATATCTTTTCGTTTCCGTGGCCGGGAATGTGATGGTAGGTATAGGGTCGGGGATCGGTACCAGTTTCTTTTTGCTGTATTTCTGGGTCAGTTCACGCAAAGCCATGTATTTGGGAGTAGCCTGGCCCATCTCATTGATAGGCGCATCATAGTCGTAGCTCGTTACGTCCGGTTGGTATGTTCCGGGTTGCGGAGAGTTGGCTCCGGCCCAGAAACCGAAGTTGGTTCCGCCATGGATAACGTAATAGTTGAATGACTTGCCGTTATCGAGCAGCCACTTTACGTCTGTGGTAATTTTCTCGATGGACGGATGTTGCCACTCTTCACGCCAGTGGGTAAGCCATCCCGGATAAAGTTCGGAACAGAAAACACTGGCATCGGGATGTACCTTCAGGGCTTCGTCGAATTCTGCTTTTGAGGCGGCCGGGTCCAGTCCGATGGCTACTCCCGGCAGTGTTCCTGCTTCGAGCATATAAGGAGTGGCTCCGTCTGCCGTATAGAAAGGTACTTCGATGCCTTTGTCACGCCAAAGGTCGTGCATCCATTTCATGTAAATACGGTCGTTGCCATAGCTTCCGTATTCGTTTTCTACCTGCACCATGATGATAGGACCGCCGTTGGTGATCTCGTATTTCTTTATGATGGGGGCGATCTTGTCTACATAACGTTCTACTGCCGCTGTATACCGGGTGTCCATACAACGGATTTTTATATCCGGTATGGAGAGCAGATAAGGAGGAAGTCCGCCAAAGTCCCATTCGCCGCAGACGTAAGGTCCCGGACGGAATAACAGGAACATGCCTTCATCCTGTACGGTTTGGATGAATTTTTCCAGATTCTTATTGCCTGTCTGAAAATCGAACACTCCCGGTTCGCTTTCGTGATAGTTCCACATAATATAGCAGGCTACGGTATTGCAACCCATCGCTTTGATCATTTGTATCCGTTGTTTCCAGTATTCTGCCGGGATACGTGACGGGTGAATCTCGCCGGAGATGATTTGGAAAGGTTTGTCATCCAGCCAGAACTGGTTGTCGCCCAGACGGAAAGTGTGTGTGCCTTTTGTCTGTGCCTGAGCCCATGTACCGCTGCCTGTCAGCAGAATCAGTGTCATAAGAAAAGTGAAAAGTTTTTTTTTCATAAAATGATAGTTATTTAGTGGTAATTAGATTTCATGTACATTAATTTCCGCACTTCTGTCCTTGATACATGTGGATGATACGTAAGCCGGAGGATAGAAGGCGGAAATTAATTACACTTAAAAGTGCGTTTTTTCCATACAGGTCGATTTATAGAGTGTTAGAGGAGTTTTAGGGTGATGGTGGCGGGTTGTCCGCATTGTGCTCCTGTCGGGAGGGGCACTTTGATTTCATAGACTCCTTTTTTCTGTTTGGTGACCTCCTCGCCTGCCACGGGTACGGAAGTATATACAGTCAGGTTGTTCAAGTCTTTCTTCATGAAAGCATCTGTAACGGTCAGTATCAGTTTGCCGTCTTTCTTTTCTGCAAACAGGGCTGCCGGTGACGATACTCTGAATGTTCCCAACTTTCCTTTGGCTGTAGCGGAAGCATCGAAATAGACGGCACCCAATTTGGTCTTTTCCGGATTTTCTGCTGCTTGTAGCTGTGTGGTGTTGGCAAGTACGTTCGGTATTGCTTTGGGAAGTTCGCCTTTACAGTTCACCATGTAGGCATAAGTAGCGTCTTTTATCTCCCGCCCGTGTACAATTTCCATCTGGAATACGGGAACAGTCGTTTCCGGTTCGGTATTGGCTTTGCAAAGCCGTTTCCAGTCGGTAGTACGTTCTTCACGACGCCATTTCATTTCGCCGGATGTCTCTTTCGGGATTATTCCGTAAGCAAAACCTTCATGGCATATCCAGTCGATTTTTCCTTTTTTTACTGTTTCCGGTGCGGTCGGGCTGTAAGTCTGTTCGATGGTAGTTGTGATATCCCCCTCCTTTTCCGGTGAGAGATTCGTAATCCCTGCTCCTAATGCAAGGAATAAGTCGTCGAACATGAAATAGCTTTTGTATGCACGTACGCCATATATGTCCTTATTGACATCTTTGGCCTCGGAGTTGCCGGGATTTTCTTTCATCTTGGCGTTTATCTTCTGATAGATAAATCCGGTAGCGAAGTCTCCTTTTCCATCGGTGGCGCCGGCGGCAAAATTGTAAGAACTGGTATAACCGCTCCAATTCTCGATTGGTTTCAATGCGGTGGGAGTCTGGCGGGTAGTGACTCCCGGCCATGCAGTGAGATTCATGGCGCCGATAATATGGCGGTATTCACTGCCATCCCGCTGAAACAGGGTTACTCCGTCGGCACTGTAGAAATTATAACCGGCAGCACCGGGATAAGCACTTTCCAAACCATCCACCCGGATGGAGCCCATATTGATGAAGAGGTAATAATCGTTCGTTTTCTTTATCAGGTCGTCGTTGTTATAAAAATAGCGGGTTCCGTGATAATATCCATCGGGAGCGGATGTCATTTGCACATCCAAGCGGGAAGACTCTTCGGTGAACTGTTCCAATTCCTGTATTTCTTCGGAAGTGAGTGATGTACGCCAGTCTGCCAATAATGTCTTGGCAAGGATGTGTGAAGGCACATTGCCACGGCGGTTGTTTTTCCGCGTCATGTTTCCTCTGTCTACCAACGGTGGGATGATGCCTTTGTGGTGATAGAAAGCGGAACAACGGATATAGTGAAGCACCACCTCTACATTTTCCCGCGAAAGTTGTTTGGCCCACGGTGAGCCTTGCAGGTGTTTCAATATGCGGAAAGTTCCTTTTAGCCCGTCGATGGGATATCCCCATACAAGGCATTGCATTCCATGTCCCCATCCGGCACCGTCGGCGGTAGTTCCTTCTGTCCAGAAAGCGTCGTCGTAAGTGGTTTGCGAAACTACGGATAACGAACCGATCGCTACTTCGGACAATACATCTATCATCGGGATGGAACTCATCATCACGGCTGCTTCCAGTACCGGGCGATAGTCGAGTGCATTGCCTCCTACCCACCAGACGTGCTTGCGGAATCGTTCCACGCTTACTACATTCTTATCCGTTTCATCGTGTCTGTAAGGTTGTGTCCATGACTGGAAACCTACATCGAACAGTTTCTGATGCGCTGCAAGGGCAATTGAATCTTTCACTTCTCCTGCCTCGATACGGTCCATCAGATCGAGCAAGGCAAAGTAGGTTTTGACTGCGGCACGCGGGGTGGCGAAGCAGGAGGCATGGAAGCGTCCGGGGGCATCGTTGTTACGCTCGTTTTCCATCTTACCGTAGAAGGCAATGCCGCGTAATAAGGTTTGTACTCCCTTGTCCGACGGGTCGAGTCCTTTTACTCCACGGTATGAATCGGCTATAACCTGCAACCGTTCAAAACAGTCCCGGGTCAGGTTGTTGATTTGGATACAGTGCGCCATGTTGGTTCCGGCGGCATAGTTGTTGCGGATAATGATCTCCTCTTCCGGGCGCTTATCGGTAAAACGTCCGTCTGCATCGATCAAGGACAGGGATTCCGCTAACGTATAGTTGGTAACAGGAGTTCCGCTGATGTGTTTGGCAAACTCTTGTCGCAACCGGCGGATGGTTTCTTTCTTTCCGTTGTCTGTTGCATATAGATCACCGGTACACAAGAGGCCGATTAGTATCAAACAGGTTAATATCTGTCTCATAGTTTACTGATCTTTTGACGATAACATTGATTTTGTGTTACTACGTTTACCAGATATACCTTATTATTATCAAGTGGTAAAGCCAATGAAGCTTTTCCGTTTTCTACGGTAATCTCTGCTGCTGTCACTGCACATCCATTCGTGTCATAGACGGTGATATTGGCAGGGCCGTTTTCTACACCGCAAAGGGTGAGTTTTCCGTCGCTGTACTCGATTGCCGTTTTTTCGGCATTCGGGCCGGAGATACCTGTCGGTGAAGGGTTTACTACGATATTATCGATATAGCAGACGTGCTGTTGGTCTTCATACAGCACGACATTCGAGTTGTAGGTCGGCAGTATGGCTATTCCCAATACTCCATTGGTGAATTTGCTTATCTGGCTGGAATAGGCGGCTTTGTTGAATGTGAATGTGTAGGTAATCCATTTTCCTTCCGTGGTAAAGTCATAAACCGATTTATTGAGAAGTATGCCCTCGTCCTGTATAAGATCATTCGTTGTATTGAATTTCGAAAGCAGTTTGATACAGATGTCTTGTTTCTCTGCCGGGTCTTCCCAATCGTCTGTTTCTTTACCGATCACATTGAGCGGTTGATAGATCATAAACTCTACTACTTTCAGGTCGTCGATGGAGATAGGCGTGTCAAAGAGAAATTTCAATCCGTAGTTGCGTGCTTCCATAGAGGCATATTTCAGTACTTTTCCCGAATGGTTGCCTTCGGCGGATACCGGATTGTCTATCACTTCGTGTGAATACATCCAACGTGATTTGGGTTTATAGTCTCCCCGTTTTCCTGTGTTGCCGAAGCGGAAGAAATAAGGAGTTGTTTCATAAGTTTCAAAGTCTGCCCGGAAAAGTTCTTGTGCGAACATATTGCCGGAAAAAGAGATAAATGCTGTTAACAGCGCGGAAGTAATGATCTTGTTTTTCATAATTCAATCAATTTGTGAGGCTGATTTTGTTTTACTACTTACAAAAGTAGAGGATGTTGTGAAAATGGGATGTTGCCTATTGTCCGAAATAGATGATTTTATTGTCCGTTGGACGAAATGGGGATTATATTCCCTCGGGTGTCCCTTTGTTCTTGTCTTGAAGAAAGTTCTTCTCTGTTTTCCGCATTTTTAGCGGCCTGTGGGTGTTTTTATCCGTATTATGGGATTATATTGTCCGAAAGATAATTCGATACTACTGCCGATACAATACATCAACCTCAGTCTGCTGCATCTTCTCTACATTTGCCTCTGTGATCAGTTGGCGACAACTGTTTCCGTATTGGTTACATTAATATAATAGACGATGAAAAAGCACATTTTACTCCTGTTCCTGTTGGTAGGCACTTCGCTTACCGGAAAAGCTCAATCTACGGACAATGTAGATTTAATGTTTCCCAATCTGATGATGACTCGTTATCATTATGATAAGATGAAAGAAGATATTGAGAAGAAAGGCAATAATCCTCCTAAGAGCGCTTACATCAAACAGATGAGAAATCCGGCGGAAACAATTGTGAACAATGACCGGAAAACCACTCCTGCCGTTTCAACCTCCAACAATCCTAATAATGTGGATATAAGTGGTGAAATGAACGCTATCTACCAGCTTTGCGTGGTTTATGCATTCTCGCAAGACGATAAATTTCTGAATAAAGCTGTTGAATATCTGAAGGCGTGGGGAAAGGTGAATGTGGCCGTATCCAAATCAAATATTCACGAAAGTGTATATACACCGGCTGTAGAGGGATATAGCATTATTCGCAATGTGATTTCGCAGGCAGATAGAGACGAGATAGACGGATGGTTCAGAAAGCGTATCAATGTATTCATTAAGGATAATGATTTACGCGATAATAACTGGGGAACTTGTCTTATGCAGCAATTTTATTATTACGGTTCGGCATTGAATGATAAAAATGTAGTGAATACTTATTTCAGAAACAGGTATTCCGGTTGGGTGAAAAATAATCTATACGCCAATGGTACTACTACTGATTTGATGGGTCGTGATGCTTTTGCTTACCATTCTTATGATTTACTGTTCTTTGCCGAAATCTGTCATGGAATGGCTTGTTATGAAGGATATAAGGTAGCTGATGAATTTTATGCGCAAGACGTGAACTGGGGGGCTTCTATTAAGAAAAGTGTCGATTTCTGGAAACCTTATTTATTGGACCCGGCGAAGAATCCGCATACGGAATTTGTAGAAACGGAATGGGCACCCGATAAAAAACGTAGTGATTATAATAAACCTTATAGCCCTGCCGGAACAATGTATGTTGCCGATGAGCTTCTCGAAATGGATCAAGACCTTCTACGTGCTGTTGATAAGTATCGGGGCGGTAACCCATTTTATACCTGGCGGCTCACCCTTAGCAATCTGCGCTGGTATTACGGTGAAGAAGAGTGATTTTAGTAGTCAATTAGCCGATTAGTAGTCAAGTAGTTAAGTAGTTAAAGTAGTCAAGTAGGATACTACTGATTGTTAAGCTATATACTATCTGCTACTTACTACTAACGAAGTGATAACTACTTAACTACTTGACTACTACTAAACAGCTACTGAGAAAGAATATATAATGAAAATGTCAACCTATATGCGAATTATTGGACTATTATTGTTGAGTTGCTCTCTTTGCATGTCTTGCATGCAAGCGGATAAGAAGAAAGCACTCATTGAAGATGATTTTTTAGTTGCCGAACAGCATTTGAGTAATCAACTGAAAGCGGTTCCCGAACCTACTGTGTACCCACGTACTACGGGCAAGGACGGACAGTTGATTGCCACTCCGAAGAATGACTGGACGGAAGGATTCTATCCGGGATGTCTATGGTATATCTATGAACATAACCGTGAAGAGAGTTGGAAACAGAGTGCCGTCAAATGGACGGAAGCTTTGGAACCGATGAAAAAGCTGACAAGCCATCACGATATCGGTTTCCTTATCTATTGCAGTTTTGGTAACGGATATAGGCTTACAGGTAAAGAAGAATATAAGGATGTAATTATTGAAGCTGCCAATTCTTTAACTACCCGTTTCAGTGAAGTGACCGGATGTATCAAATCATGGAACTATCGTAAGGCATGGAATGGAAAGGATGAATGGTTTTATCCGGTGATTATTGATAATATGATGAACTTGGAGCTGCTCTATTTTGCTTCTAAAGTAACAGGTGATACGAGATATGCCAAGATAGCAACCACTCATGCGGAGACGACTGCAAAGAATCAGTTGCGCGAAGATTATAGCAATTATCATGTGGTAGATTATGATACGTTGACGGGAAAAGTACTTCATCAGGCTACCTGTCAGGGATTTTCTGATAATTCGGCATGGGCACGCGGACAGGCATGGGCTATTTATGGCTATACAATGGCTTATCGTGAAACGAAGAATCCTAATTTTTTGGAAATAGCCGTACATACAGCGGATTATTGGCTCAACCATCCGAATCTTCCGGAAGACGGGGTGCCGTATTGGGACTTTAATGCCGGGCAGGAAGGCTATGTTCCCGATTGGAAATATGATCCCGACCGTTTCAAAGTAGTTCCCCGTGATGCATCGGCAGCGGCTATTGCTGCTTCTGCCTTTCTGGAACTGGCTACGTACGTACCGAATGAAGATACGTACTACGATGCGGCTGTGAAGATACTTAAGTCGCTCTCTTCTCCGGCTTACCGGGCGGTACCGGGCACTAACAATAACTTTATTCTGATGCATAGCGTCGGTAGTATACCTCACGGTCAGGAGATCGATGTCCCTTTGGTTTATGCCGATTATTATTTTCTGGAAGCTTTGAACCGGTATGAACATTACAATTCGAAGAAATGAATTTCAATAACATAATTATTAACTTTTTAAATCAATTCGTATGAGAAAATTATTTTACGCAGTAGCATTGTTATTGGTAAGTGCAAACATGAATGCACAATCTTATTTTGTAGATGGTTATAATACCAGTTTTGATAGTTGGGTAGACATCAAGGATGCAGATGAAAATGTAATAGGTGTGAGACCGGCCGGCTGGGTATCTCCTTCAAACAATAACTGGACTTCGGGTAGCAATAAGGTAGAAGTGACTTTTGAAAAGGCAGAGAACCGTGACGGGGAAGCTGATAAGGCTTGTAAGATTATCGCTACCGGTATTGTATCTACTTGGTTTAGTTGGCATGTAGGTGTTACTCAAGTATCGAGTGTTTATGCAGAGGATTATATTGCCGATCCGTTTTTTATAGACAGAGGAGATGATTTCTATTATACATTTTGGGCAAAGAGTGATACGGACGGGACGAAAATGTATATTGGAGCTACTCAGTTGTACGACCCGAAAAACAATGGTGGTGATAGTGATGCGTGGTCTAAAGTTCCTTATGTAGAGCTTACTACCGAATGGAAACAATATGGTATTTATGTAGAGCTTGCCAAACTCGATCTTACTTCATTCGATATTCAGCTCAGAAGCAATGGAGTTCGCTATATCGACGATTTGGAAGTAGGCTATGGTGAAATTCCTGAAGGTGTAAGTATCATCGATGTATCTTCTGAGAAAGATGACTTCAAAGTCCGCTCTATTGACAACGGCATCTCTTTTGAAGGTGCAGCCGGTATGGTAACCGTATTTAATACATTGGGTTCGATGGTTGCTCAGAAAACTACTGATGGAGGAGCTGATACTATCAGTCTTACTGACGGCGGGCTTTATATTGTGAAGCTGCAAACAGCAGACGGAGAAACAGTCCGTAAGGTAATAGTTAAATAAATAAGTATCTTTATTTTGAAATGCCGGAGACGGTTTACATCATAAGGTATTAGGATATAATTGGGATAATTAAAAAAGAATGCGCATCTTTGTCCGTTGATATGCAGCAATGTATATAATATAGGATAAAGATGCGCAATTTTAATATTTGGACACCATGAATTTAATCAGTAAAAACAAAATCACTTTCATCTTCTTGTTTAGTATCTTTTTGTTACCGGCTTATGGTGCAAATAAAGATACGAAAGCAATCTATGAGCTTATCGAACGGGTTACTCCCGGCTATTCTTCCCAATACCGGTTGGAGATCATTGCACCGGATAATGGCGTCGATGTTTATGAAGTAGACGGAAACGGTAAAGAAATCATTTTGCGTGGTAATACTCCTGTTGCTTTGGCCACTGCTTTCAATTGGTATTTGAAGTATACCTGTCAGGCACATGTTTCCTGGTTTGGCAATCAGTTGAACCTTCCGGAGAAACTGCCTCAGCCTCGCGAAAGGGAACGCCGTGTTATCAACGGGCGTTATCGCGTATACATGAATTACTGTACAGTCAGCTACACTGCTGCCTGGTGGGATTGGGAACACTGGCAAAAAGAACTGGATTTCATGGCTATGAATTCCGTTAATATGCCGCTTTTCACCATCGGTTTGGATGCGGTATGGTACAATACATTGTTGCATTTCAATTTCAGTGACCGAGAAGCACGTGCCTTTCTTGCCGGGCCCGGACATGCTGCCTGGCAATGGATGCAGAACCTGCAAAGTTATGGCGGTCCTCTTCCGAAATCCGTAATTGACAGGCATGCCGCTTTAGGGAAGAAAATCATAGCACGGCAATTGGAATTGGGTATGCAGCCTATCCAGCAAGGATTTTCCGGTTACGTTCCCCGTGAGTTAAAAGATAAATACCCCACGGCAAATATCAATCAACAACGTTCCTGGTGCGGTTTCAAAGGTGCGGCCCAGTTGGATCCTACCGATTCGTTGTTTACCCGTATGGGGCGGGTTTTTCTTGAGGAGCAGGCCCGTTTGTTTGGCGCTCACGGAGTTTATGCCGCCGATCCTTTTCATGAAAGTGCGCCTCCGGTAGATACGCCCGAATACCTGAAAGCTGTGGGGGAAACCATCCATCGTCTTTTCCGGGAGTTCGATCCTCAAAGCACTTGGGCAATGCAGTCGTGGAGCTTGCGCGAAGCTATTGTAAAAGCCGTCCCTAAAGAGGCTTTGCTGATTCTCGATTTACGTGGCAGCAGTACTTCGAAAGCGGAATTCTGGGGATATCCTACTGTGGTGGGGAATCTGCATAATTTCGGCGGACGTATCAATATGCATGGTGATCTGGCACTTCTTGCTTCCAATCAATACAGTAAAGCGAAACGTTTGAATCCTGCTGTCTGTGGTTCGGGGCTGTTTATGGAAGCTATCGAGCAGAATCCGGTATATTATGAATTGGCTTTTGAAATGCCTTGCCATCCGGACAGTATTGATCTGCGCGCTTGGTTGAAGCAGTATGCTACCCGCCGTTACGGTGCTTTTTCACCGGCCACGCAGAAAGCGTGGATGTTGTTGCTCGAGGGGCCGTACCGTCAGGGAACGAATGGGACGGAGAAAAGTTCTATTGTTGCCGCACGCCCTGCATTGGATGTGAAAAAGTCCGGTCCGAATGCCGGTCTTGAGATTCCTTATGATCCGGCTTTGATTATTCGTGCCCAGAGCTTGTTGCTGGAAGATGCCGACAAGTTATCGGCTTCCCGCCCCTATCGTTTCGATCTTGTAGATGTACAACGGCAGATGATGACTAATTTGGGACAACTCATTCATCGTAAGGCTGCCGAGGCGTTCCGGAGTAAAGACCGGGAGGCTTTTACACTTCATTCGGGACGTTTTCTCGGAATGCTTGCCGATATGGATACCTTGTTGCGTACACGAAGCGAATATAGTTTCGACCGATGGCTGACCGAGGCCCGTAGCTGGGGAGAGACGGAAGAGGAAAAGAATCAGATGGAACGCGATGCCACTTCTCTGGTCACTATCTGGGGAGCCGATGGAGATCCGCGTATTTTTGATTATTCATGGCGGGAATGGGCCGGATTGATAAACGGCTATTATCTTCCGCGATGGCAGAAGTTCTATACCATGTTGCAGCAACATCTGGATGAAGGGACTTCTTATGAGGAGGCCGGTCTGCCACAGATTTACGGCAGAGAGGCTTTCCGTGCCAATGATTTTTATCATACACTGGCAGAGTGGGAACTATCTTATGTAGATACCTATGGGAAAGCGCGTATCCCCGCGACTGAAGGGGATGAGGTCGATATAGTCAAACGTCTGTTTAAAAAGTATTTTAAGCTTTCTCAAGAGTATTATACTGACAGTATAAAACTCATCAAACCGTCACGGGATGAACGCACTTACGAGAATCTGGGCGAAGATTTGTAAGGTCAAAGCCGGATGGTCTGTTTGCCTCCGTTGTAAGTGATGGTTTTGCCGGATGCATCCGGGTCGAAAGCCTGCATTTGGGTAGGGCTTACCGTAACAATACGGAAAGTCCTCTCTTTTAGCATCCCGGAAAATTCTCCCTGACGCTTGCCGATGGTCAGCGAACGGGTGGCTTCGTCATACTTGAAAGGTATCATGGAATATTGGCCTTTTTCATAGTTGTAGTTTTCATTTTCGTCTTCGTAGAGAGTAAATGCCCCATCCTGTCCGGTGTAAACGTATAAAATGATTTCGGAAGCTGTTTTCTCACCTGTGTATTGCAGGTCCGGACCGTAAGGGAGGATGGCGCCCGAACGGACATAGAGCGGAATCTGTTCATAGGGGGCATCTACGGTAAGTGTTTGTCCGCCTGTAATGTACTTTCCGGTGTAGAAGTCATACCATCCGTTGCCATCCGGGAAATAGACTTTGCGCTGGCGGGCTTTATAGGTATATACTGGGCAGGCCATCAATGCAGGGCCGAACATGAACTGGTCGCTGATGTCTAATACGTTCTTGTCCTTGCCGAAGTCCATGACCAGCGCGCGCATGATCGTATAATCATTGAAATGTGTCATGCCTGCTAATGAATATATGTAAGGTATCATCCGGTATCGCAGCCGGGTGTAGTAAACCATTGATTGATAAGCAGGATGCCCTTCCGGGGCGATGTTCCATATCTCGCGGTAAGGAAACTGTCCGTGCGAGCGGTAAAGCGGACAGAAAGCACCGAATTGATACCAGCGTGCGTTTAGTTCGCGCCACTCTTTGTAATCCGCATTTTCCTTTTTCGTCCGGTTCCATTCGCGCTGTGCCTTTTCGTAGCGGCGTTCTACACAGAATCCTCCTATGTCCATCGTCCAGTAGGGGATGCCGCTCATGGCAAAGTTCAGTCCGGCGGAGATCTGTGCTTTCATATCTTCCCACCGGGTGGCGATGTCTCCGCTCCAAGTGGCTGTGCTGTAACGTTGCAGCCCGGCAAATCCGGAGCGTGTGAGTAGGAAAACTCGGCGATCGGGATCCATCTTGCGTTGTCCGTCGTAGATGGCTTCGGCGTTCATCAAGGCATAAGCGTTGAAGTACTGGGTCGACGGCCCCAGAGCGGTCGGTCCGCAAAGTGCCTTACGGTATTGCATGTCCGTACAATCGCGTACATTGGGTTCCGAGGCATCCATCCACCAGGCATCGATGCCCAACGGACAGTAATGGTCCTGCATCTGTTTCCAGAATAGCTTCCGGGCTTCCGGGTCGTAGGCATCGTAGAAGCCGTATCTGTATCCCGGTCCTACCCAGTCGCGCAGGCTGTCGCGCACCGATTGCATATACATCCATCCTTTTTCCTCGAATTCCTTGAAATGTCCGGTATTTGTGTAGAACTTGGGCCATACGCTGATCATGATTTTGGCGTTCAGGGCATGTATGGAGTCTACCATTCCTTTCGGGTCGGGGAAACGCTTCAAGTCGAATTCGTGGCTTCCCCAGGCATTTTCCGGCCAGTGGTTCCAGTCGATGACGATGTTGTCGAGAGGAATTCGGCGACGGCGGAACTCGCAGAGTACATCCAGCAATTCGCGGCGGGTATTGTATTTTTCGCGGCTCTGCCAGAATCCCATCGCCCATTTGGGCATGATCTGCGCTTTGCCTGTCAGTGTACGGTATCCACTGATCACTTCATCCATGGAATTGCCGTAGATAAAGTAATAGTCGATTTCATTACCCATTTCGCTGAATAGCGACAGCTTGTTCTGTTCCTTGTCCGTTACGGGAGTAAGCACCCGCAGGCCGCAATACGATTCACCGCCGTCGGGCTTCCATTCGATGCGCAGGGGGATTCGTTTTCCGGTTGGCAGGTTGGCAGTGAACTTATAGCTGTTGGGGTTCCATGCCGTGCGCCAGCGTTCGGGTACCAGCAATTCGTTGTCGAGGTATACTTTTACATATCCGGCATAATAGAGCAGAAAGCGGTGTAAACCGCTCTCTGAGGCTTCCAGTTCGCCTTCAAAGGTAACGTTGGCCCCCATCAGCGGAAAGCCTTCGGGGAGGTATTCACGGTTGGCTTTCAAGTTTTCGAAATAGAGAAAAGGTTCCGTACGCACCAGTGTATCTTTCCCTCTTTGCGGATGGGGAATATAGGTTCCTGTCAGTCCTCCTTCCCGGCCTTCTTTATCGTACAGCCGGAATGCTTCGTTTAGCTGCGCATAGTCCCGTGGATCGCCAAAACGGCTCAATGAATAATTGTCCCATAAGATCCCGTAGTTCTTATTGGAAAGGACGAAAGGTACGGCTACTTTGGTATTGTATTGGAACAGCTCCTCGTTTTTTCCCTTGTAGTTGAATTCATCGGCCTGATGCTGTCCTAATCCGTAGAATGCTTCATCGTCGGAGCTCTCGAATACCTGCCGGAGTTCGTATCCTTTGGTGTTCTCCACCTCGATGGCGCGGAATGTTTTTCCTCCCCCTTCGTTTTCGTTCAGGATAGGGTTTCCTGCCGGGTCAGTGAAGCCGATTTCCCCGGTGTTAAGGCTTACCCGTGCATGCAAGGATCTGGTAGACAGAATGATTGACTCTTTTTCTTCTTTGACGGTAAAGTCGGGATGATGTTTTCCGGTATCGAACACGGAAATGAGACTGGGTTTCGCTGAAAAGGTTCGTTCGGGAGTAGCCGATACATGGATAATCTTCTCGTTGATAACTTGTAGCCGGATGGATTGTACATCTTCCGGTCTTTTCTGTTTGAGCCGGATGATGACACCGTCCTTGGTGGTTTCGTGGTCTGTTGCCGTTGCGTGTGACGGGGGCAGTAATAGGATTGCCAGCAGAGGATATATGTTTTTCATCTTCATGATCGGGTAGTTTTAGAGGTGATTATTCGGTGTCGTGAGGGTATGTAAAAAGAGTGATATGCTCTTTTTAAACGCAGATTACACGGATGGTGCGATAAGGATCCGTGTAATCTGCGAAATAAGTGTATCTGTAATGGCCTTATTGCTTGGCGTGCGGATAATCGATCGTGTAATGCAATCCACGGCTTTCCTTGCGTTCCATAGCCTGACGCATGATGAGATAACCCACATTGATCATGTTGCGCAATTCGCAGATCTCTTTGGAGGCTACGCTACGCTTGAACAGGCTTTCCGTCTCTTCATAAAGGATGTCCAGACGATCCCATGCGCGTTTGAGCCGGAGGTCGCTGCGGACGATACCCACGTAGGTACTCATTATCTGGTTTACCTCTTTCATGCTTTGGGTAATCAGTACCATCTCTTCCGGTGAGCGGGTACCTTCATCGTTCCATTCGGGAATTTCTTCGTTGTAGGTATACCGGTCTATTACCTCTAACGTGTGTCTGGCGGCCGCATCGGCATAGACCACAGCTTCGATCAGTGAATTGGATGCCAGGCGGTTGCCACCGTGCAAGCCGGTGCAGGAACATTCGCCTACCGCATAAAGGCGTTCGATGGATGATTGTGCATTCAGGTCCACCAGGATACCTCCGCATAGATAATGGGCTGCCGGGGCTACCGGGATATAGTCTTTTGTGATGTCGATGCCTAAGCTGAGACATTTCTCGTAGATGTTCGGGAAATGTTTTTTGGTCTCTTCCGGGTCTTTATGGGTCACGTCGAGGTAAACATGGTCGTCTCCCCGGTTCTTCATTTCGTTGTCGATGGCACGTGCTACGATGTCCCGTGGTGCGAGTGAAAGGCGCGGGTCATACTTTTGCATGAACTCTTTACCGTCCATCGTACGGAGCACGGCACCGTATCCACGCATGGCTTCGGTAATCAGGAAAGACGGACGGTCGCCCGGATGATAGAGCGCTGTCGGGTGAAACTGTACGAACTCCATGTCCTTCACCGTTCCTTTGGCACGGTAAACCATGGCGATGCCGTCTCCGGTAGCTACTAACGGATTGGTCGTTGTCTGGTATACGGCTCCTACGCCGCCGGTTGCCATCAACGTCACCTTGGCCAGATAGGTATCTACCTTTCCGGTTTTCGGGTCAAGAATGTAAGCACCGTAGCATTTGATGTCCGGTGTCTGGCGGGTAACGGTTACCCCTAAATGGTGCTGTGTCAGTATCTCAATGGCGAAATGATTTTCGATAACCGTAATATTGGGATGCCGTTGTACGGCTCTGATAAGACTGTCCTGTATTTCGGCGCCGGTATTGTCTTTGTGGTGGAGAATGCGGAATTCCGAGTGCCCTCCTTCGCGGTGCAGGTCGAACTCGCCTTTTTCATTTTTATCAAAATCCACTCCCCAGTTGATGAGCGCTTCAATTTGTGCGGGAGCTTCGCGTACGACTTTTTCTACGGCGGCGCGATCGCTTATCCAGTCACCGGCAATCATCGTATCTTCTATGTGTTTATCGAAATTGTCTACCAGCAGATTGGTGACCGAGGCTACTCCTCCTTGTGCAAAATAGGTGTTGGCTTCTTCCAAACCGCTTTTACAGATAAGGGCTACTTTTCCTTTGTGTGCCACTTTCAGGGCAAAACTCATTCCGGCAATACCGGAACCGATGACGAGGAAATCGAACTTTTTAACCATAATCTAAATGTTTATTACCGCAAAACTACAAAATAACTGTTTTCATTGTACTTTTCGTTGCCATTAATTCATAAAATTGCTAACTTGGCAGCAAAAATCTGACAAAATGAACCGAATCTTCCATGCTCGTATTGCCTGGTATCAATATTTCCTGCTGATTGTATTGGGAGCAAATGCGTTTGGCTTTCTCTGGTGCAAGTATATTCTGCTTGCTGTTTTTATGATGTTGCTGTTGATCGTGGTGATCGAACAGGTGATTCACACCACTTATACCGTTACGCCGGAAGGAGAACTGATCCTTTCTTATGGACGTTTTACACGTAAAAAAACAATTCCCATCAAAGATATCATTTCCATACGGAAGCACCATTCGATGAAATTCGGCCGGTTTTCAGTGACGGAGTATCTGCTCATAGAGTACGGCCAAGAGAAATATGCATCGGTAATGCCTGTCAAAGAACGGGAATTCATCGAGTCGGTGGAGAAGAGAAGAATCCAATCTAATAATGAATAATATGAAATACCAGGTAATTATCATTGGAGGCGGCCCTGCGGGCTATACAGCTGCCGAAGCCGCCGGTAAGGCCGGACTGAGCGTTTTGCTTTTCGAAAAACAGAATTTAGGCGGAGTCTGTCTGAATGAAGGATGCATCCCTACCAAGACTTTGCTTTATTCGGCAAAGACGTACGACGGAGTTAGGCATGCCTCTAAATATGCGGTGAATGTGCCGGAAGTCTCTTTCGATCTGGCAAAGATAATTGCCCGTAAAAGTAAGGTAGTACGTAAATTGGTATTGGGTGTAAAAGGCAAGCTTACTTCCAACAACGTAACGGTTGTGAACGGTGAAGCGTATATCATCGATAAGAATACCGTCCGTTGCGGTGAAGACAGTTACGAATGTGAGAATCTGATTATTTGTACGGGTTCGGAAACATTTATCCCGCCGTTTGCAGGCATCGATACCGTGGATTACTGGACACATCGGGATGCGCTCGACAATAAAGAGTTGCCGGCCTCATTAGCCATTGTGGGCGGAGGTGTCATCGGAATGGAATTTGCTTCTTTTTTCAGTAGTCTCGGTGTACAGGTGACGGTTGTCGAGATGCTCGACGAAATATTGAATGGAATGGACAAAGAGCTCTCTGCCCTGCTTCGTGCCGAATATGCCAAACGGGGGGTAAAATTCCTGCTTAGTACGAAAGTCACCTCTTTGTCACCGAATGACGGTGGCGTGGCTGTGGCTTATGAAAATGCCGAAGGTACGGGAAGCGTGGTTGCAGGGAAGATCCTGATGAGTGTCGGCCGCCGGCCTGTAACCAAAGGCTTCGGATTGGAAAATCTGGGACTGGTACTGACAGAACGCGGTAATGTCGCTGTCAATAATAAGATGCAGGCTTCCGTGCCGGGAGTATATGTCTGTGGCGATCTTACGGGATTCTCTCTACTGGCCCATACGGCTGTTCGCGAAGCGGAAGTCGCCGTACATGCCATTCTCGATAAAGAAGATACGATGAGTTATCGTGCCATCCCCGGTGTAGTGTATACCAATCCGGAGATTGCAGGGGTAGGCCAGACCGAAGAGAGCCTGTTGGCCAAAGGAATTCCTTTTCATGTCATTAAATTACCGATGGCCTATTCCGGTCGCTTCGTAGCCGAGAACGAGGGGGTGAACGGTATGTGTAAAGTCTTTATCGGTGAAGATAAGACGATCTTAGGGGCTCATATCCTTGGCAATCCGGCTTCCGAGATCATTACCCTTGCCGGCATGGCTGTAGAAATGAAACTGACCGTTGCGGAGTGGAAGAAAATCGTATTCCCCCACCCCACGGTAGCCGAAATATTCAGAGAAGCCCTTTGATCAAGATTCCAAATTTATGCAAAGATTACTCCTATTCCTTATACTATCCTCCTGCCTTCCCGTTTTATGGGGGCAGGAGGTGCTTTCTTCGCGTATCAACGCCTTATTGCGAACTTTACCCGAAGGTTCCGAAGTCGGCATATCCGTGTATGACCTTACTGCAAGGAAATCCCTCTATACCCATCGGGATACGAAACTTTCGCGGCCTGCATCGACCATGAAGCTGCTGACTGCCATTACGGCTCTTTCACGCCCCGATGCCGATGAGCCGTTCCGTACTGAAGTGTGGTATAAAGGAACGATTGAGCATGACACGCTTCGCGGAGATTTATATGTGATAGGAGGGTTCGATCCCGAATTTGACGAACATAGCATGGATTCATTGGTGGATAATGTCATCACTTTCCCTTTTTCCGTTATTAGTGGTAAAATCTACGGGGATATCTCCATGAAAGATTCTCTTTATTGGGGTGCCGGCTGGGCATGGGATGATACGCCGGAAGCTTATCAGCCTTATCTCTCTCCTTTGATGTACCACAAAGGGATGGTTACGGTTACAGTTGCTCCCGGTGCTGCTCCCGGTGATACTGCAAAGGTATCCTGTTATCCTGTATCCTCTTATTATTCTCTTCACAACACAGCACAGACGCGTACTCCTTCTGCCGGAAAGTTTGCCGTGACCCGGGGATGGCTTCAGAATAAGAACAACATCACGGTCACGGGTAATGTAGAAGGAAAACGCAGTGTCGATATCAATGTTTTTTCTTCACAGGATTTCTTTATGCATGCTTTTTTAGAGAAACTTCGTGATCGCGGTATCGATGTGTCTCGTGAATATGATTTTTCGGTCTTTGTTCCCGATAGTTTGTCGGCTTGCATGGTTCGTTGGGAGCGTCCGGTGCAGGATGTCTTGAATCAGGTCATGAAAGAGAGTGATAACTTGAGTGCGGAGGCTTTGTTTTGTCGTTTGGGGGCACAGGCTACCGGTAAAAGATATGTGTCCGCCAAAGAAGGGATTGCCGAAATAAATAGAATGATAAAACAGTTGGGACACAACCCCGACCGTTACAAAATAGCCGATGGTTGCGGTCTTTCCAACTATGACTACCTCTCCCCTGCCCTTTTAGTCGATTTCTTGAAATTCGCATATTCCCGCACGGAAGTATTCCGGAAACTCTATAAAGCACTTCCTGTTGCCGGTGTAGACGGGACATTGAAGTACCGGATGAAGCAGAGTAAAGCGTATAAGAATGTCCATGCCAAAACCGGTTCCTATACCGCTATCAATGCGTTAGCCGGTTATCTGAAAGCTGTCAACGGGCATGAAATAGCTTTTGCCATCATGAATCAGAATGTTCTCTCGGCCGCAAAAGCCAGAGAATTTCAGGACAAGGTGTGTGAAGTGCTTTGTGAATAGCTAAGGTTAGTGAACTCAATGAATTGACATGTGATGGTATTTCTCATAGGGAGTATCCTTGGAAAATACCTCTGGCAAAGCTGAAGCCATATACTGTAATTTTTCTTCAGTCGTTTTGAAGATTTGTTTGGAGTTATCACAATAGTGTTGTATGAGCTGTTCCGCATCTTTAAATCCTCGTAAGTCCTCCTCATCAAGACATGAAATTTCGTTATAGTCATCATCCATGGAAAAATGTGGATTTTGTGGAGAGAACATGTAAATTTTTCCTTTTATCTCGCCACACTGTTTGACATATGCAGCATATTGGTCTTCTGTAAGTTCCAAGAAATCATTTTCATTGGGTATATATCCGATTTTGAAAATAAATTGAAGTGAGGGCCCAATCGGCCCGAATAGGAGATCGAAAAAGTCCATTTTTTATAAGTTATGGTTAATAAATATCGTAAATATAGTGGTTTTATTTATCATAACTTATAAAAATCTCTCAATTATCCGGTAGATGATTCGAATAGCCTGAATGAATGTTGTGATTTCTGATATGTAATTATAGAGAAAATAGGGGGATAAAGATATGATTTGACAGTTGAAAATAGATGACTCTTTTGCTGCTGGTCAAATTGTTGAATACCAACAAGTTATATGTTTCCTTTTTTTCTCGGTGAGAATCGAAGCGTTTGTCGTAGAGAAACGCACCGATTCTCTACGGGCAACGGAGCGTTTCTCACCGAGAAACGAGTTGAATATTCTTAAAAGACAACAACTCTCATAAATACGAAAGCAGGAATAGCTAGTTGCTGATTCCATATTAATTATCTGTATTTGTTGTGGTGTAAGCAGCAGGCATTCTCAAAAAGCTTGTTCAATAGTGGAAACCAATAACTCCACTTCATCTTTTATAGCTATTGTAAATTACGGCTTTGAAAACGTATCGGTAGAAAACAGTTTTATCGTTCTGTCAAAAACATCGCAGCACATCCATTTGGGGACACTATGTTTGTCATATTTTCTTTTTGTTTGTATCATGTAGTTGCTATTTCAGAATAGTATGTACTTTTAATATACAAGAGTATATACCATTATCATGCAATAGTGTATATTTTTGCAGTGTAAAAGTATATACTCTTATAAGTGCTCATTATCAGTTGTTTATGCCCGAATCTTGGATAAAAACAACCCTGTTGTCTGATTCCGGCAAGTAACTGCTTTGCACTTTCACCATCGGTTTATCCGCCTTGTGCGGGAGTATGATTTCCGCTTTCATCAACTTCCCGTATTTCCATTCCATATTTACCCGATAACCGTTTCTTGCCATTAAACCTTCGATTTTTCCTTCCGGCCATTCAGTAGGCAGAGCCGGTAAGAGGTGGATAAAGCCTTCCTGCGATTGTAGGAGCATTTCGGCAAAGAGCCCGGAAGTTGCCATTGTGGCATCGACCTGCATGTTTCCCGATTGGTTCGACATCATGTTTTCATAACCGCTTTCTTTAATCATTTGGTTGAAAGTGCCGATGGCTTGATCACCTTCATAAAGTCTTGTCCAAAGAGCGGTACGCCATGCCATAGACCAATTACCGCCGGTATGGGGCCATCTTTCGCCAAACTTTCCTTTTCCTCTCATCTCTAATGATTTTTTGACGGCCAGTGCCAGTGCAGGGGTCTGACTGTATGAAATCATATTTCCCGGATACAGGGCATAGAGGTGGGCGATATGCCGATGATGATCGCGTGGGTTGTCTACATCGTCTATCCATTCCTGTAGTTGTCCGTAGCGACCGATTTTCAAAGGTAATAGCTTGTTTCTGGCAATAGTCACTTTCTCACGAAATGCGGAATCGATTCCTAAACATTCCGATGCCTTTATCACATGAGTATACAAATCATAGACCATTTCGATATCTTGATAGGCCGGTAGGGTGAAGATGCGTCCTGCGGTTTGTTCACCGTTTGCGGTAGAATAATCTACCGGAGAACCGTTTTTCATCTCAATGCCGTGTTCGGCCGACACGGAGGGGGCGATAATGAAATGCTTCTGGTATTCTACCATATTTTCCAACCAGAACTCGGCGGCTTCTTTCATGATAGGATATCCTTTGGTTTCAAGATAAGATTTGTCTCCGCCGAAAGCATAATGTTCCCACAGATGCCTGCAATGCCAGGCGGCTCCTGACGGATAAAGTCCCCATAGGATATCGTCACCGGGAACGGTATGTCCCCAGATGTTTCCGGTGGAGTGGCTGACCCAGCCTTTGGTTCCGTAATACTCTCCGGCTGTTTTTCGTCCGGGTTCTACCAAACCTTCGATCCATTCCAGATAAGCCTCTTCGCACTCCGGAAGTTGGGTAGGTCCGCAACCCCAGTACATCTCCTGAAGATTGATATTGCTTTGGAAGTTACCATTCCAGGGTGCTTTTTCAAAAGTATTCCATACACCTTGCAGATTGGAGGGTAATGTTCCCGGGCGGGAGGCGCTTATCAGCAGGTACCGGCTGAGGTTGAACCACAATACTTTGAGGGAAGCGTCGTCGGTAAATCCTTGCTGTAATTGCTTTACGCGTATATCGGTTGGTAATTTTTCGGAAGCGGTGTCACCGGAAAGGGTGAATTTAACACGGTTGTACAATGTCTGATAATCGGATATATGGGTGTGTTTGACTGTTTCGTAACCTTTAGTGATAGCACTTTTTATTATTTTCTCGGTTGTTTGACGAGGCTTTTCTCCTTTATAAAGCGGATATACGGGGGAATATTCGGTATCGACCGTATAAAAGACGGTAGCTTCGTCGGCTCCTTCGACTGTAATTTGCTGGTGTCCCACTTTGATACTTCCGCCTTGGTGAAGTACTTTCATACGGATGGTATAGCCCAGTCCGTTTCCTTGGATGATTCCGTTGAAAATGAGTTCATCCTTGCCTTCTGTTACTTTTTCGGGTTGATAAACAAGTGAATGGGAAAGGGAAAAGCTGATCTTCCCTTTTTGGTCGGCTGTGAAATGGAGTGCCATCAGTTTGTCGGGATAACTGCAAAAGTATTCGCGGTTGAACCGGACATCTCCTTGGGTATATTCGACGAACCCTCGGGAAGTAGACAGATCAATACCACGCAGATAATTCTGTACCGGCTGGTTTTTCTTTCCAAAGTCCACAAACAGGTTACCGACCATTGAAAAATAACCGTAGTTTGTATAGTCACCCACCATATAGAGACGGGAGAGAGAATCGGCTTCTGCAAAACGACGATCTGTGATGGACCGGCGGATAGCGGCAATCTTGTCTTTGCCTCCTTTGACAACTCCGTAATTGAAGTCGGGAACAGAGTGAGGGCCTCCCGTCCAGAATGTCTTTTCGGCTATGTCAAAGCGTTCTTTTTCTACGTCACCGTAAAAGGAAGCTCCCATATAGCCGTTGCCGATATGTAAAGCTTGTTCCGACCAGTTTCGGGCGGGATAAGTGAACCATAACGTTTCATTGGGGGATAAACGTTCTTTGATAGAGCCGGTTGCAAAAATAGGCAAACTGGCTGTTAGCAGGACGAATAGAAGGAGCTTGTGTTTCATTGTATCTCTATTTATTGAAAACTTTTTCGAAGAAAACCCGGGTTAGAATAAAAACGGATTCCAACCCGGGTATATTATGAATCGTATAAAAAAACGAAGTGTTTTTTTATTTCTTGATAATTCTAAAGCTTGCTGTTTCCGAGTCGCATTGCACTTTTACCACGTAATAACCGGTAGACAAGTTGTTGAGGTGGATGAAGCGTGTGCCGTCGGACAGGTTTTCTTGTTTTAATATCTGTCCCATCGTTCCGTAAACGGTAACTGTCAGATTGGTTTCGTCATTGCCATTGAGGTTGACGAACAGCTCGTCTTCAACCAGTGTAGGATATACGGATATATTGCCACTGGATTGGGTAGTGCTGATTCCTGTTCCTTGATAAGTAGAATCATAGAATTCACGAATTAATCCGTAAGCTTCTTCTTCCATGCCGGCATCTTGGCCTAATGCCCAGATTCCGATACCTTTGAAACCGCCTTTGATGGTATAATCGTATTTCAGGCGAAGGCTCTGGAGGTCTTCCGTATAGGCCGTCATATTGGCACCGTCTTCATCGGTGTACTTGTAAACATTACCTTTGGCTGCATCGTCCCAAGTGATGTTATTGTCTTTAGAATATTTGGGCACATCACCTAAAGTGGCTGTACCGACTTTGGAACCGTTCTTATAAAGATTGCCGTAATAAGGCCATGCGATGACGATATCGGATGCCGGGATATTGATATCCAGCCAGAATTGTTTGATTCTTCTTTGCGCATCGTTCAACGGGCAGGTAAAAGTTTGCCCGATGTTGTACATCATGATGGTCAGATAGTCGGCACTTTGGAGCATGCCTTTGAAGTCCCATTCGTTACTTTCATTGCCCGGGTAGGTAGCTACGGAGAGCTCGAAATCCGGATTGATCTTATCCAATTCCTCTTTGATGTATTTGATCAGTTCATTGTATTTAGCACCGTGATTGGGCACAGAGTTATAAAACTCTTCAATATCCATGTTGATACCGTCCAGATTGTATTTGTCTGTAAACTTGGCGATGGCGGCAGCAGCCGTACGCATTTTCTGGGAATCTCCGAATAGATCTACATAGAAGGCGGTGTTTCCTCCGTCGCGCACATTACCGGTGATGGCGGCAAGTACTTTCACACCGTTTTTGTGTGCGTCATTGATAAAATCGATCCACGGCCATTTCAAGTCGATACCTTTATCCTCGAAAGTCGGAGTATAGTTGCCTTTGTCGATTTCAAAACCGATGGGAGCCACATGAGTAAGTCCTTTCCAGTCTACCTTGTCGATGGTGGTAACACTGAACCAGGGGAACCAGCCGAAAACGATTTTATTATTGTAATCTTTACATTTTTGCGTATAGGCAGCCTCATCCAGTTCATTGATCTGACGGATGGTCATATCACCATTGGGATTCGGGTTTTCGGGAGTGATGCTGTTACCGTTGCTGAAATACAGTTTGGTGATTTGGCCGTCCAGTTTACCACCATCGGTTGCAGTCGGTTTTAATCGAATGGCAACGATAAAGAAGTTATTACCAACGAGAAGCGCTTGTTTTCCGGCATTTACTTCGTCACGCAGTTCTAACTTACCGTTTCCCGGACGGAGTGCTTGATAGTTCATCGTGAACGATTCGTCTGTGATTTGGGCTTTGTCACCGGCATAATATACGTTAATGCTGGCAATATCGGTAAGTTTGGTAGTACCGTCCAAAGAAATGTCCAGTCCGCTAAGTGAAAGTTCACCGGCACCGACTGTATTGATTTTTAAAGTAAGCAATTCGATATTTTCCTCTTTAGCATAAGCATTACCGGTTTTTTGAGAAACCATGGCACTTTCGATTGTCATTTCTCCTACTTCTTCGAATATTTTCAGGTCGATGTCCTTAATTTCCGCTTCCGTTGTTTTGAAAGTGGCCGGATAAGCACCTTGCAGATCGGGAACAGTCGTTTCGGAAACATTCTGGAAATCGTAGTAAGCTACTAAATTAGCTTTTTCCGGGTGAGAATCGAGCACTTTATAACTTTTCCATTTAGAGATCGTTTCCAGATCCAAGGCTTTATTCCATATTCTGACCTCGTCATAACAGGCAAGAGAAGCACCGCCCAATACGAAAGAAGCATCGATATCACCGGTGGTCGGTTTAAAGAATGCATTGGAGAAAGCCTGGCGGATGCCGTCGATATAGAGAATGATGACTCCCTCATCGGTACTTGTTTTGGTTCCGTCGTAGACTAAGGCGATGTGATGCCAGCCGCTTTTCGGATAACATCCGGCAGAAGTTTGTGCATAAGCACCGTCTGCTCCGTTGGCTTGCATTACATAGATCTGCCCGCTTTTCTCTACCTGTACTTTGATACGGTTACGTTCGTCGGGTTGTTCTTTCTTGAAAATAATGAAACGGTCGTCCAGATCATCCAGGGTTATATTTACCCATGATTCGATGGTATAGGCACCTGCTTTGTTGAGTTGTGTTATATCTCCGCAATCCAGATAAGCATCACCGGAATTAACGTTCAGTTTAAAACCTTTGTTTCCCGTTGTTTGTGCGGCTGCACTGAGAAAGCCTAACAAGGCAAATAGACATAAAAATAGATTCTTTTTCATTGTTCTTTTATTATTAAGTTACACAAAGTTTATTCTTGAGGTTTGTTGGGGTCATAAATCTCGAATACGCCCGATTCGATGGTGGGGCTGTCTACTACCAGATCGTCGGTGGCGATGGCTTTCACTACCAAGCGGTATTTTCCACCGGCTACGATGGGGTCACCGTCGAAATCGGTAGTGATGCTCTCGTCGAAGCGGAACGAACACTGGTTCTTAAATTCTTTCTGGTCGGGATCTTTCTGGAGACGGCTTATCTGAAAAGCCTTGTCGGTGTGCTCCATCGCGTCTTCGGCATAGAGCGTACTTTTCTCTTTGATTATCCAGAAGTTGATATTCTGTACGCGGGTGGTATCGCCTTTGAAGAAATAGGTGACTTTGATGTCAGATAGTTTGCTTTCTTTACCAACCTCCCAGGTGCGTACGTTCCATACGTAGAGATAGCTGTCCTTTTTCGAAAAGTCATCCTCGTCTTTATCGCAGGCTACAAAAGAAAAAGTGATCAGAAAGAGTATTAATTTTACGGTTGCTTTCATCTTGCTATTATTTTTGAGTGGTTTCATATCCCGGGTTCTGCTCTAAATTTGAATTTTTGATAATTTCTGTTTGAGGAATGGGGCAAAGGTTGTGCGCTTCGCTCACATATTCGCCACCTTTGGAGTTGATCTCCTTACTGACTCTTTTTACGGTCTCTACGAGTATTCCCCATCGTACAAGGTCGAACCGGCGGTGTCCTTCATAGCAGAGTTCGCGGGCGCGCTCATCTTGGATAAGGGATTGGAACTGCTTGTAATTCAGATCCTCCACTTCGTCTATACCGGCTCGTAGACGGATCTCATTTACGGCATCGTAGGCCTCTTCGGTAGGGGCGCCTTTCCATTCGTTCAGTGCTTCAGCATACATCAAGAGAACATCGGCATAACGAAATACGGGGAAATTTAAACCGTCATGGTCGAGCATCTGCTTGCCGGTTCTGTCCCAATATTTGATAACAGCGATGCGGCTGTCCTTGAAAGGTTGCCCGCGCCACGTTTTGGCCAGATTGTGTTCGAGACGTAAATCCCATTCGTCGTATTTATTATAGAAGGATGTTGGGGCGGAGCTGCCTCCCAGTCCGTTGAATTTGTCCCATTCCTCTTTGCTCGGGCCCAAATACCACAACATGCGGGCTGAGAAGTCGGTATAATCGGCATTGAATTGTATGGAGAAAATGTGTTCCTGTTCATTTTCAAAAGCCTGGGAGAAGATGTCGCTGTAATTGTCGAATAATTTGTATTTATTCAATCCCATGACTTCTTCGCATGCACCTGCCGCTTTTTCCCACTGTTTTTGTAATAGATACATTTTCGCTAATAAGGTATAGGAGGCACCTTTACTGATTCTGGCTACAACGGTGGGGTTCTTTTCCAATAGTGGAGACACCTCTTCGAGTTCGTCAATGATGAACTTGGCCAGTTCATCCTTTGTAGCCCTTTTTACGTTCTTCACCTGATCCAATGAGGTGATTTCATCTTGTAGCAACGGCACGCCTCCCCAGTATGTCAATGCGTGATAGTAATAGAAAGCGCGCAGGCAACGGGCTTCTGATAACAGAAGAATACGTTTGTTTTCATCGAACGTTGATTCTTTTATGCGGCTTATGGCTGTGTTACAGGCACCGATAGCCTGATAAGTGGTAAGCCACCAGTCACTCCATCTGTTTTCGCCCGAAGTCCATTGATAATTGGCGGAACCGCCCGCACTACCGGATATATCGGTGCCTTCGAAAGCGAAACACCATCTGTCCTGGCTATAATAGCCGGTTCCGTAAAGGAAGCTGTAACATCCGGCTACGGCAGCTTCGGCTCCGTCTACCGTTTCAAATAGTTTATCGACACTCAGTTGTGATATCGGTGTTTTGTTCAGCATATCCAGACACGAACTTAACGTCACTGTCAGGGTGCATAATACCATTATTTTTAATCTTTTCATGATTCTTTTCATTATAGTGTAATCTTAAAACCAAAAGTATACGTTCTTGCCGATGGGTATGCGGTGAAGTCCATACCCCGGAGTACATTTGCCGAATAAACTTTATATCCACCTTCCTTTCCCGTATTTACTTCCGGGTCGTATCCTTTATAAGAGGTAAATGTGAACAAGTTAGTTCCGGTAACGTAGCATTGCATATCCTGAATTACTTTATTTTTCTTCCAGCTCTTCACCGGGAAATTGTAATACAGGCTGATGCTCTTAATCTTCAGATGTGAACCGTCATGAATCATATAAGTGGAGGGCTGGTATTCGTCATTGGAATAGAGCTTGGGATAAGCCGCACGCGGATTGTCGAGCGACCAGAAATCCTTTATCCGCTTATATTGGTTTACGAACCGGGGATCGACTGTGGCATACAGGAAGTCACCGCCGGCCAATATATCGTTGCCATAGGTTCCTTGCAGGAATATGCTTAAGGTGAAATTCTTGTAGGTGAAAGTATTGTTGATACCTCCGAAAAAGTCGGGGTTCGGGTCACCGATGGTGGTCTGGTCTTCAATCGATACGACACCGTCGCCATTGATATCCCGGTATATTTTCTGTCCGAGAGAGGCTGTCGGTTCATTTCCGGCATCGATCTGTTCGCGAGAATGGTAGATACCGTCCATGATATAGCCATAGAATACACCGACAGGTTGACCTACTTTCAGCCAGGAATAAGGATGGGTTCCCAAGCCCGGGCGGAAGGTGTATTCGAAGTCTTTATCCGGTCCCATGGCAAGCACTTCATTCTTATTGGTCGAGATGTTGAATTCGGTAGACCATGTGAAATCTTTCGTCATGATATTGGTAGTACGGATCATTAATTCCACACCGCGGTTTGAAATCTTTCCTACGTTCATAAAGCCGTTCTTGAAGCCCGAAACATAAGGGAATTCCACATCCAGCAAGAGATCTTTGGTTCTTTTGGAATAGAAATCGAGTTCTACGTTCAGGCGTGAATTGAAGAAAGAGGCCTCGATACCGAAATCGACTTGGGCGGTTGTTTCCCATTTCAGTTTGTCGTTACCCAAACGGTCGGGGACGTAGCCGATTTGCGGAATTTCTCCTAACATGACATTCTGTTGTCTCATCAGAGGCAAGGTCTGATACAGGGCAATATCCTGGTTTCCGGAGAGACCGTAACTCAGTCTTACTTTTAAGTTGTTCAGTTTAGTGAAACGTTTCATGAATTTCTCTTCCGAGATTCTCCAGCCTAAGGCTGCCGAAGGGAAGAATGCGAATTGGTTGTCCTTGCCCAGACGTGACGAACCGTCATATCTGCCTGTAAGGGTAATCAGATAGCGGTCGCGGATGGAATAGTTGATTCGTCCTAAATAAGAGATGATGGCCCATTCGGAAGCCGAGCTTCCTATCTGACGGGTTTTGGTTTCGGCATCGGAGAGATTATTCCAGTCGAGCAGGTCGTTGGTGAAGTTCTTTCCGAAGAGATCCAATCCTTCGTTGCGTCCGAATTGGAGCGTATATCCTCCCAAAACAGTGAGGTGATGGCCTTCCACTATCTCTTTCATATAGTTGGCTGTGTTTTCCCACAAGATGGAATATCCTTCCGACTGGTTGATCCGTGCTTCGCCTTTGGTTTTATTCTGCATCATGGTAGGTAGAGATCCGGGCTTATATTCACTCGTCTTGGCGGTACTGGCATTCAGACCTAAGGAGGTTTTGAACTTTAATCCCTTAATAGGCTCCCAGTCTCCGAAAACACCGAGGTATACGGTAGTCGACTTTTCTTCTTTTTTGCGGAGATTGAGTTGGGCAACTACGTTATCGATTTTATTGCTCACTACACGTGAAGGGCTGTCGGCGGCATATGAACCGTCTTCGTTATAGATAGGCATGGTCGGCGGAGTTGCCAAAGCGGAACTTTGGTAGTCGAAACCTCCCAGGCTTACCAGATTGGGCTTTCGGGCAGAATGCGAGAACTGGAAATTGGCACCGATATTTACTTTGTTACCGATCTTCCTGTCCAAATTAAGACGGGTCTGATAGCGTCTGATTCCCGATTTTTTGATTACACCTTCCTGATCGAACATGCTTAATGACAGATAATAGCGGGTGTCTTTGTTACCTCCCGAAGCGGCTACCTGATAATTCTGCATCAATGCTGTCTGGAGAATTTCGTCTTGCCAGTCGGTTCCTTTTTCATAGATGCTGGGGTTTTCGATAGACGGTTCCTGGCCGGCGGCGACATCCTGTTGGTTTAACATCTCGGCATATTCGCGGGCATTGAGCATTTCCAGGCGTTTGGCAACCTGCTGAACGCCTACATAGGCATTGACTGTGACGCTGTTGCCTCCTTCTGTTCCTCTTTTCGTAGTGATGATAACTACCCCGTTGGCACCTCTGGCACCATAAATGGAGGTGGCGGCAGCATCTTTCAGGATTTCTATCGATTCTATATCGTTCGGGTCGATCAGGTTCAGATCGCCTGCACCGATAAATCCGTCTACCACATACAACGGCTGGTTACTTGCCGAGATGGAGTTACCGCCACGGATAAGGATGTTAGTTGCCGCACCCGGTTCGCCGGAAGTATTGGTAACGTGTACACCCGATACTTTACCGGTAAGTGCCTGATCGAGACGTACGGTCGGGATATTGTTTATATCTTTCCCTCCCAAGCGGGCAACAGCACCTGTCAGGTCTTTTTTTCTCATGACTCCATAGCCGATTGCCACTACTTCATTGAGCATCTGGCTGTCTTCTTCCATCAGAACGTTGATAACCGCTTTGTCCTTCGTTCTTACTTCTTTCTGCTTATAACCGATGTAAGAGAACTGGAGTACGGAGTTTTTGTCTTTTAACTGGATGGAATAGTTACCGTCCATATCGGTGGTCGCACCTTCATTACCGTTTTTAACCCGGATGGTGACACCGACAAGCGGTTCGTCCATGGCATCTGTAATTTTTCCTTTGATGATGACGGGCTTACTTGCAACGGCTTGTTGCAGAGTAATGATGACTGATTTGGACTGTATGCTAAAACTCAGTCCTCTCGGTGCAAGAACCGTTTTGAGAATCTCCGTCAGGCTTCGATCCTGTACAGATACGGTAATGTCCTTCCGATTGTCCACCACTCCTTCGCGATACGAAAAATAGTAATCCGTTTTGTGTTGGATTTCTTCGAAGAACTGCTTGAGTGTGACATTGCTAAGCGAAAGAGAGAGCTTCGGCTCCGGTGCATTCTGAAGATTCTGGGCATTCAGAATGCCCATGAATCCGTTCATTAGTAATAAAAAGAATATGATACGAAATTTTTCTGTGATCATGGCTGTTTTAAAGTATTTCATTCTTTAAGGTGTTTTTTACTTATTGGTTTGAAGTTTTCTTTTTCTTTTTTTCCTTGTCCGTTCTATAAGTAGTACACATATTTATTCTTTTTGTAACATTTGTTTTTTTATGTTTTATAGCAGGTTATTTCTTTTCTCCCTCGGCAGCCCTTTTTTTCAAGGCATCGATGGTTATATCGATCAGCCGGCCTGCTTGTTCTTGCCCTTTGTAGGCGGCTACACGAAGCATTGAAGCATTTTTGGGGATAGAAAGAGTGTCTGTATACATATTGGAATAGATATCGGGGATGGTATTGTCGAATGTATAGAACAGGCTTAATCCTTCTATTTCTGTCTTCATTGCTATTTTCAGTTGGCGCTCTTTATCCCAATGGGGATAAATGATAGGATCGTAGATGCTGCGGGCATAATTGACGCCGGATCGGTCGAAACGTTCGAACTGTTGCTCCACCCTGTTTACAAAGAACTTCCAGTTGCGCAACCGGGCATCGGTCCACAGGGTTTCCGATATCGCCAGGGCACGGGGCCAGATCATATATTCCACTTGCCGGTAGTGGGGGACGGATTCCGTCCAGAGATTTCCTTGCCCGCCCATGATCAGGGAAGCGTCCACACTATCGGGAATGAGTTGATATTTGTAACAGTCCTGTAGGCGCAGCATGGAATAGGTGTTTGGTTCGACTGTCGGATCTCCCTGATAAAAGTCCAGATAGCAATGGTCGGTTGGGGTCATGATGACGGAATGTCCTTGCTTGGCAGCTTCTATACCTCCTTTCATACCTCTCCACGACATGACGATAGTTTCCGGTGCCAAGCCGCCTTCTAATATTTCATCCCATCCGATAACCTGTTTCCCTCTTTTTTGAACCATCGCGGCCACACGTTTCACAAAGTAGCTTTGCAGTTCTTCCAGGTTTTTAAGATGTTCTTTCTGCATACGCATTTTGCATTTGGAACACTTCTCCCAAAATCCTTTATAGCATTCGTCACCGCCGATATGGATATAAGGAGAAGGGAAGAGGCGGGCGACTTCGGCGAATACGCTGTCCAGCACTTCAAATGTCTGTTCATTGCCGGCACACAGGGAGTTTTCTATTTTGGTATAGAAAGTGTTGCCTACATTGACGTGGAACGGTCCTCCCGTACAGGATATTTCCGGATAGGCCGACAGGGCTGCCATGCTGTGTCCGGGAATATCTATTTCGGGCACGATGGTTACATAGCGCTGTTGTGCATATTCTACAATTTCCCGGATATCTTCTGTTGTGTAATATCCTCCGTAACTCAGGGAGTCGGTCGGCAGTTGCGGTTCCCGCTCCCACCAATTACCTACGCGGGGCGCTCTCCATGCACCGATGGCAGTGAGTCTGGGCAGTGATTTTACTTCTAATCTCCATCCTTGATCATCGGTCAGATGCCAATGGAATACATTGTATTTGTATTCGGCCATCTGGTCGATGAATTTCTTTACTTCCTGCTTGGTGAAGAAATGCCGGCTGACGTCGAGCATCAGTCCCCGCCATGCAAATTGGGGTTTATCAGTGACTTCTATGCAGTTAATACTCCAGGTGGCGTCTGCCTGTACCGTTTTCGACTTTATTTCCGGCGGGAGTAACTGAAGTACGGATTGTATACCGTTGAATATTCCGTGATGCTTGTATGCGCTCAAAATCAGTTGATCTGACGATATCGAGAGCTGATATCCCTCCTCACCCAGTTCTTTGTGTTCGCCTAACTGGAAAATAATCGTACCGGAGTTGTTTACCGGCAGGGAAAAGCCTGTGGCGTCACTGATTTCTTCATTGAAGTAGTTTGCTAAGGCCGTCATTTCCGGATCGGACTTGTCTATGCCGATGCTGCTTTGCCCGGTTATGTAGAAGGTACCCGGTTTCAGTTCGTACGTACTCGGCAGAGGAATAATCCCAATGGATTCGTTGGATATGCTATTCTCCGGTTGGGTACAACTGACTGCACATCCGAACAGAAGGAGAAGAGCGAAATGATTGATGATCTTCATTTACTTGTTTTTTTAGATATGTATTTGGCTTTGCCTGTTGTCATATATTCCCATACACCTGTTACCCATGAGTCTACCCGGGCTTTTTCTACGGGGGTACTTGCAGCCGCTTGTGCTTTATGTACCAATTTTTCCAGTTCTTCCATCACTTTGTCCGTACCGAGGTATTCCCAGGCGATGGACTCCGTCTGGTGAAATTGTGCGTCTTTGGTCTGGATATCCGACGGATAGTTTTTCGAATCGCTATAAACGCTTTCTATCTTGTCATAGAAATCCGACATCGGTTTGGCTGCTTTGCCGAAATAAGAGGTAAAGAACTCGTCGATCAGTTCGTCCGGGTCTAATGATGGATTATCATATAGTTTCATGGTGATGTAGAAATCCAGTTGTTCGCCGATACCGCACAGGAAGATTCCCCGTACCTTATCTTTTGCATACATTTTTATTTGTCCGGCTACTTCATGGATACTGAACCCCGGGAATACATGGAAGTTTTGTACCAGACCGCGTTCGGTTGGAAAGCACAAGTAATTCCACAGGTAGACAGGGCGGCCGCTCTTTTTACTCTCTTCTATCCATTTCTTGTAATAATCTACTTCATTCTCTTTCATTTTCGGTGCCCAGTAATTTCTTGGATGCAGACAGGGAGCTACCGATATATTGTCTTCCAGTGTCATGTCTTCCGGCATATAGGCATACACATGATAAGCTAAAGCCGATATTTTTTTGTTTGGATGTGTTTTCTTAACCTCTTTGGCCACGTTGTTAATAAAAGTCCAGAGATAATGAGTGGCGGTACCGCAGTTGAAATGCTCTCCACGGATGTTGTCTTTATCGATTGCCAACTGCCGGGTGCACTCTTCGCATTGGCACCAGTTTGCGTTATCCAACGGAACGATTGCAAAATAATCTCCTAAAGCGATTTGTTCACCTTTCAAAGGTTTACCGTCAAAATAGTCGCGGGCATCTTGGGCCACTTGCTCGATGAATGCCCGGTTGGTATAGCAGAACTGACGTTCGTGAGGGCCACCCGTACGTCCTGCTGCGAAGTATTCGGGATGATAGCTTTCGAATAATTCCGGCCGTTCCGGATTCTTTTGCAGGAAGCGGTCCTGATAGGCAGTGAAAGCATGGTTGGCTGCCCACTTTTCACCACCGAACCGGATGCGTCTGAGAAATAGCTGTAAATTTTCCGAAGTTGCGTTGAAATATTGTTCTTTCATCATCGGCCAATCGAAAGAATAACTGCCGTCTCTGTATTTGAGAACGGGCGCACGCATTATTCTGACAGGTGAGAGTTTTAAGTTTTTCTGTTTTGGAACGATGATATTCAGTGAATCGGGACCGTAGAAACGGATACCCAAGTAGTTCTCCAAGAAGTCATACACGGCATAGCAGGTGCCCTGCGCATCATAAATAGACGGAAGGGTGAGTTCGGCAGTAGCTGACGGATCACCAGTGGATTGGGAATAATTGATTTTCGTCCGGTCTTTCGAAGGAGTGATACCGTTATTGTCACGTCCGCCGTCTGTGTCGAAGTTTTCGTCCTGTCCCATGAGCGTAATTGTCTCCGGAGTGATCTCTATAAGATATTCTTGCTCCTTGAAACGAACTTTTTCCGTATATTTACTACCGCCTACAAAGATGATTTTCGACGGCTGTTGGGGAACTTCGCTGACTATAGGCAGATGAATATCCAGAGATTGTTTGATGAAATGTTGCAGTTCATGCGCTGCAAGTATTGCCGAAGGAGACGGTTGCTCGCCGGTCACTATAAATGTCCGGTCTTTTTCTATGACAAAAGCTTTCTTGGCCGAACAGAGAACCGGCATCATTAATAGCGTAATATACAATATAAATTTCTTCATAAGCATTTTTTGTTTAAAAAAGGGTATGACAATGGCTTGGAACCAACCTGCGAAGGTTCCCTCTTGAGTTTTTTAAAACGAATCGGATGTAAGAAAAAGGACAAAAAAGTAACGGACAAAAGAGATTATAATATCTTTTGCAACATTAGTAAGTTGTTAAGAATGAGTGGATTTAATTTGTATTTTTCATGCGCTTTTCTGTTTTTTTAGATTATATATATGTCATTGTTTTCTATCTTGAATTTCAGGTTATAGTGTATACGCAATATATTCATCATCTCTTGTATGGAAATCAGTTTAAATTGTCCGGTGAACTTATCGTTCACAAGATTTTCTTTATCATAGTGTATAGTGACCCCATACCATCTTTCCATACGTTTGAAAACTTCCGTCAACGGTACGGCATTGAATGCCAGTATGCCTTGTTTCCATGCCAGTTCCGAATCCTCCTCCATAATGGAAATGTTACCTTTCTGCTCATTTCTGGAATAGACGAATTTTTGTGACGGGGTCAGATAAACAGGTTTGGACGGATAACCGTTCATGGTCAGTTTGACTTTTCCTTCTATAAGCGCCGTTTCTACAATGTTTTCATCGTTGTAAACAGAAACATTGAAAGAAGTCCCCAATACTTCCACATCGAAAACGGAGGTCTTTACGATAAACGGTTTTTCTTTATTGGGAGTAACTTCAAAGAATGCTTCTCCTTCAAGGGACACCTCTCTCAATTTCCCGTTAAATTCGGGGGTATACGTTAATTTAGACTCACTGTTCAGATGAACGATTGTCCCGTCCGGTAACGTGATACCGGCACGTTGTCCTCTGTTGACGGATACGATATTGGGTATTTGTTTATAATGGTCCATCTCACGGTAGAGATAAACGGTGGAGAAAATCAGGATCGGTATCAGCAGAGAAGCGGCAACGGTAGATACCCGTTTCAGCCACATCCGTCTGAGATCTTTCTTTATCTCTTCGTCAATGCGTCTGCGGGTACGCTCTTTAGCGCTGGGAGGCATAACGTGAATATTCATGTCTTTCTGCCAGCAGTCATCGAGCATATTCGGGATACTTCTGTCGGAATCATCCTGAATCTTTTGCTGTAGCTCCTTGTATTCTTCTTCGTTGATGCTACCGTGAATATATTTTTCGAGTATATTATTATTTTTCTCCATAATCGATCCTGTCCGTTTATAGGTAGTACACAGAAACGGCAAACCTGTAACATGCGTACTTCCTGTTATTAATATTTTTTAAGTATTACCATTAATTCATGAAAAGAATAGCAAAGCAAAGGCCTGTCTTGATGAGCTCTTCTCTGAGTACTTTGAGTGCACTGCTTAGCTGATTTCTCACAGACTGCTCGGAGATGTCGAGCTTTAGAGCGATCTCCTGGCTGGATAGCCCTTCTTCCCTGCTCATTTCAAATATCATTCTTTGCCGTTTGCTCAGTTTGTCTTTCGCCTGAAGAATCTGTTCGTTCAGTTCATGAAAGTTAAAGTCGTTCTCGGTAGTGTTTGCACCCTCTTCGGCAGCGTCCAGTTGTGCAGTATATTCGTCATAAGAGAGCAGGGTAAGCCTGTTTCTGAGATCATTCAGAAATTTGTTTTTGGCAATGGTGAAGAGGAAAGAACGAAAAGAATATTCGGGCGACAGATGTTCTCGCATTTGCCAGATTTTCAGGAAAACCTCCTGAACAATCTCTTCCGCCATTTCGGACGAATGTGTCAGGTTATAGGCAAAGCCATACAATCTGTCGGCATAAAGATCGTATAGTTTGTTGAAGTCGGCATGCGATCCTTTTCGGAGACCTAAAATGTATTTTTCATCCATAAAGAAGAGGTGTTTTTAATAGTGGTGCCAAAGTTAGAGAAATATATGATAAAGAGAATTGATTCGATTGAAAAATATTAGGCGGGTATATTTTACAAATAAAAAAAGGTATGTCCGGTCATTGTAGGGCATACCTTTCTCAAAACACGTATGGAATCTATCTATTGCACTTCAAAGATAGACGTTATTATATTTTCTCTAACACAAATATAGTGACTTTTGTGTGTATAGTTTGCCTTTTCCCGATTTTCTGTTCAAAAAGGCTGGAATTTTGAGTGTTTCTCATGTTGGGAAGATGGATATGGTCAAGCAATTAATAAGCTGATGTCGGTCAAGTATAATAATGAATAGAGAAGGATAGATATTCTTGTATTGTTGAAAATCGATTTCTTAATATGCAAAACATGGGGATGTTTTATACCACAACATCCCCATGTTCAGAATCACAACATCCCCATGTTTTGGCCAAAGACATCCGGATGTTGTGATAAAGTATCTTTTGTATGGTTATAATGGATCTTTGATCATTTTCTGTACCAGTTCCGGGTTGTTTGTCGTGATGTAATCGGCACCGTGATCGATACACCATTGTATTTCTTCGGGTTCGCTTACCGTCCAGATATTGACTTCGAGTCCTGAATCATGGAGTTGCTTTATCCATTCAGGATTCTTTTTGAATACGTTGATGTGATAGTCGGCTCCTGTTCCTCCGATTTTCTTTAATACGTCCGGTGCTACGCCGTTCAGATAGAGAATCGGGCAGTTGGTCTGTTTCACAAGTTCATCGAAAGCATTTCTGGAAAAAGTAATGTAGGAGGTTCTTGTTTCCAGTTCTTTGGCTTTTACCAGGTCGAGTATCATTTTTACGGCTTCTTTTTCATGTTCCCTGTTTTTATGGGGTTTTATTTCCAATACCAAGTCTATCGTAAGGCGTTTGGCAACGTCGAGAAACTGATCCAATGACGGTAGGTATTCTCCGTTTTTCAATTTCTGATTCAGAATGGTGTCGGATGACGTGGTTTCTATTACGTAACCGTTTATATGATCGTCATGGTTTACTACCAGTTTTTTATCGGCTGTCAGCCATACGTCGAATTCGCATGCGTCGCATTGGATGGAGTCGGCTTTTATCAAGGCACGGATGGAGTTCTGGGCCGAGCCTTCGATGTCCCAATATCCCCGGTGAGCCACTATTTTGGGTTGGGCATTTACGGTAAGAGTTACGAGGATTCCCATCAGACAGATGAATACAAGTTTTCTTTTCATGATATACTGAATTTTGAAGTTATTTTTCGAGTGAGATAATTACACTTCCGGGAGAATGGCAGGAAAGGCGGAGTGAGTCTTTCTTCTTTTTGATTTTCGCATGGGAAGTATTTTCTATGATGCTAACTTTTCCATAGGTTGAATTTGGAGGGAGAGAGAGCCGGAAACTGCCTTTGACGGGATTGCTGAAAAAGATGACCCTTTTCCCGTTGATGAATCCGTCGTAAGCAAATGCAGACCCTGTATCGAGCAACGGGGTGGCGATCCAGGTGTATACCCCGCTCCACGAATCATGATGACCGATGGTTCGGAGGGTATTTCCGATGAGCTTGTGATAACATTTAGTCCAGGAATTACCTATGAAAATCACGTCATCATCGGGGAGCTCATCATGTGTTCCCAATCCGCGGTGAAGGAGGAAAGAGGATTGAAAATACGAATCGCCTTTTTCGATGAACCGGTTGAACCGGGGGAAATCTTGCTTTTTAAATCGGTTTGTCTGGTGTATGTTGGTCCAGAAAGGATACTTTCCTAAGGGGGTGAGAAGCTGGTTTTCATCTTTGAACATGGATTGCATTCCGTAATATTTGGTTATTATGACGGGAGTCCGGTTGATGTAGTCGTGAGATAAATCGACCTGGATGCTGTTGCCCCTTATCGTGTAATTTACGTTCTCAATACATAGCGTATCGGTAAAATAGGTCTTATCTCCGGTCTGTTCTGCGCTTAGAGGATTGAATATCCGGTTTTTTACTTCCAACTTTATTATTTGTGCTTTCAAGAGGGTGTCGGAGGAAATGCTTTGTCCGTCGGCATAGAGTTTTATCGAGAAAGTCTCGGCTGTTTGGGTCTTTTCGTCCGTAAACAGATGGTTGCCGCCACACCAACCGCCGCCCCGGATCTCAAATGGGCCGATATTGTCACTGTATGCTTCATTTACGACCGTAGTACCGGTAGTGCCGGAGGTGACGGAAACACGGTAAAAAGTGAATAAATCATTTGCCATGCACTTTTTGAACCAATAGTTTATTTCGTGATGATCGTCGATTTGAGAAGACACATACACATTCTCTCCTGCTTTTCTGATCGTGCAGAGTCCGTTGTGAGACTGCATCGACAGGGGGGAAAGCAAAAAGAAAATGAGTATGAGCCTGTTCATAGCTTTATTTATTAGGTCGATGATTTAATCTATTCGGTTAGCGTCTTCTCTATTTTGTCAGTGCCTTTATGCTTCTGCGGGCAACGATGTGGCGCGCCAGCCGATCCATAATCTTTTTATCTTCCGGCGAGGAGGAATGGTATAAATCCAATAGCCCTTTGCTGCCGGTGTAGTAGGCTATAGCCGAAGTCTCAAAAACATTGTGGTCTTCGAATGCCTTGATATATGCAAGCATCCTGTCATAAGAAGAATCCTCACAGTCATAAAGGGCCTTGCTGTCGCATTCGAATTCCATAGCCATGCCGTGACGCAGGGCGAGTTCACAGGCTTCGTCCAGACGCGAATCGGGGATGTCTTTTGTAAAGAAATGATTGGGCTGCTGATAGGCGATGTCGAATCCTAATTCTTTCCACTGATCGTATCCTTTCGCTTTCCAATAAGGAATCCAGACAAATTCCTTTTTCTTGGCATGGATGTACTGACTTACGTATTTCGGGAGATCTTTGCAAGTGGCAATATCCTCGTCCACCCAATAGAAACCGGATAATTCCAGATTCTTATATTTGGCCTTTTTGAAGCGGCTCATCAATTGGTCTATGTACCATTGGGCAGCTTTTATCTGATCGGCTTGCCGGTTGAAATCAAGGGGAGTTCCGTCTATCGATCCCCAGTCTTTTTGTTTGGACAGGGGAATGGCGACTCCTAAAACAACCTTATGCTTGAAGCGGGGTTTCCCAATCTCTTTTTTCTCTTGTTCGATGCATTGATCGAGAGCGTCCAGTGCTTTCCCTTTTTCAAAGATTCTGTCGAGAAGCCATTCCCATTCCGTTTTCCGTGCCTGTTTTTTGGTATATCCGTAGGCATAAGTGGAGCCTTTGCCATCGGCAAACTCGAGGAATAAAAAGCCGTCGAACAGCCATTCTTTTGTACCGTCGGCAAACTGGTGGGTGACGTATGGGACAAACTGGTCGGGTGTCCAGTCGATTCTTTGCACGCCTCCTTGATAGATGAGTGCCAGATCGCGGATTTTATTGGTTTTGTACTTGCTTCCTTCGTTTTCTCCGGCTTCTGAGGAGTGGAAAGGGACCATGAGAATGAGCGCTGTTAAGAGGTATAGAATCTTTTTCATGTTTAATAATTTTGTTTTTTTAGAGCCTGTTTAAATTTTGCTCAGTATTATTTTGAGAGTTATTTTTGAGGATGTTTTTCTGTTTTTATGAGGAGGATAGTGGGCTATCTGACGAGTAAAAACAGGAAAACAGATCGAAAATAAACTCAAAATAAACTGATAAAAACTTTTAAGAGGAAAATTTAAACAGGCTCTTTAATGTTACTAATTTTTTTATTTGTAAAATAGGGATTATTAGACTATCAGCGAACGGTTACCTTTCTGGTCTCTCCATCGACTATCACTATGTAAATGCCGGACGGACATTGAAAACTTTTCCTGTTTTCGCTGACCAGTATGCCGTTGGCGGTATATATCCGGATCGATTCGGGATCTCCCGATATATACAGTTCTCCGACACCTCCTGCAACGATGACATCGGTTTTAGGAGGATCGGGCGTTTCAATGCCCACGCCCCGGCTACGTCTGTTCAGGATGTGGCCGGCAATCCTGTCCAGAATAAGCGTATTCTCGATAGAGTTTGAACGGTACATATCGAGGATTCCCTTGGTTCCCGAATAATAGGCAATGGATGACTCTTCGAAGACGCCGTTGTTTTCGAAAGCATTGATATAGCTTTCCAATCTGCTATAATAAGAATCCTCTTTTTCGTATAGCACGTTGCTGTCGAACTCCATTTCCAGTCCCATTCCGAATTTTCGGGCAGTGTTGCAGGCTTGATCCAGCCGGATGTCGGGTATGTCCTTGCTAAAGAAATGGTTCGGTTGTAGGAAAGCGGTATCGAATCCTAATTTTTTCCATAAGTTATATCCGGATGCATTCCAATATGGAATCCAATAGAAGCGTTTGTCCAGTTGATGAATGTATTCGCTGACATCTTTAGGCAGATCTCCGCACTTGGCTGTACTCTCTTCGAGCCAGTAGAAACCTGTCAGTTCCAGATTGTTGTAGGTTTCTTCTGCAAATCGTTCCATCAGTTGGTCTATATACCATTTGGCGGCTGTTATCTGATCGTCTCTGTTTGTGAAATCCAACGTCTTCCCATCAAGACTTCCCCAGTCGGTTTGACCGGTGATGGGCGATACGACTCCAAGTACAATTCGGTGTTTGAATGACGGCTCTCCGATGATCGTTTTGTAATGCTCGATACACGAATTTAAGGCATCGAGAGACTTACCCTTTTCGAATACTCTGTTCAGCAACCATTCCCAGTCGCTTCTTTGGGCATTCCGTGTTCCGTAGCTGGAACCGAATGCTATCTGCCAGCTATCTGTAAATTCGAAAAAGAGAAACGAGTCGAAAAACCATTCCATACGACCATCGGCAAAAGTGTGGACCACGTAAGGACGCAGTTCGTCTTCCGTCCACTCGGGTCGATGGTTACCGCCCTGATAGATGAGGGCCATATCCGAGACTACATCCGTTTTATAAGCAGCTGTTGCCGTACTTGCACCGAGGAAAACGGTAATGACCGTAATGGCGAGTGTGATATATGTTTTTTTTAAAGTTGACATCATTTCTTTTTATGGTTTATGGCTTTTTTTAATATAGGTAATATTGCGTCGACGTATTGTTCGAATCCACAATCGGTGAAATGGATACCGTCGACAGTCGATTCGCCGTTGGCGGAGATTAATGACCTCCCTTTCACCAGATATATTTTTTTCAGTCCCTGCTTTTTCAGTGATGAAAAGGCTTGGTTCATAGCATCGTTTTTGTCCTTAATCTCTTTGGCCATTCTAAGGTCGAACTTAGAATGGGGGAAAATGGGGTCCTCGACAAATATCAAAGGGACGTCCGGATGCTTTTCTCTCAGTATCCGTACAAACTTTTCCGTTTTTTCCAGAATCTGTTCGGGAGATGCATTCGGCACATAATCGAGCACGTAAGCGGATGCATCCACATGGGCCATCATCTCTGCCACTTCATAGTCGATGAAAGCATTGCCACTGAATCCCAGGTTGATGGTTTCTACGTTTAGTTTTCTTCCTATCAGGTTGGTGGCAGCCATTCCGGGACGTGAGGCACAGGCTCCTTGCGTAATGCTGCTTCCGTAAAATACGATGGGTTTTCGGGTATCGGGGTAGGGTAACGAAGGCTGCCCGATGTGAGACGGTGCAGCGACTCCGATCTGCAATGAATGAATCCCGTCGTACAGGGGAAGGTAGAGCATATATTCACGCTCGGTGGCATCCATGCCGGATATGATCTGCCATTGATTGGTTTTACCCGAAGGTTGCGCACTGTTCACAAACCGCCATTTGCCATCGATAAAGCAGTAGAGGTCGAGTCCCTTGATACCGACCGGTGCCATGTGTTTCATGGAATTGTTGAACGTATTTTCCCATTTCACAGCGATCACGGGCGAGTCGGAACGGAAGCGTACTGCAATTCCGGCGGAATTCTGTCCTAAGTTCCATACCGCTTCCCGCGTAGTTGGTTTCAGGAAATAGGGAATACGGGAAAAAAACGGCAGGGAATCGGGGTATATCTTTCCGATAACCGGGAACCGGACGGCATCGAAATATGTCAATGAGTCCGCCCCGGAGGTACCGGACGCCTGTGTGGTACTTCCGAAGAGAATGAGAGTCGATAGACATACATATAGAAAAATCAATGCCAAGCGTTTCATCATCCGGTTATTTTAAGGGAAATTTCATGACGTTTATTTTCTCTACCGGGCGAAGTACATTGTTTACTTTCCAGGTTCTATTTTTGCTGATGTTGAGAGGAAGCGTAGCTCTGAAATCCTTGCTTGACGCGCCGAAAGAGAGCGTATATTCCCCTTTGGATGTAAGCCATTGCGAGTTGGCTTCATCAAATGAGGCCAGATCGTAATCGGTAAATTCAAGTTTTACCGTTTCGCTTTCCCCCGGCTTTAATTCCCGTGTTTTTCCGAAAGTTTTTAGCTCTACACTTGGTTTTTGGATGGAAGTCTGCGGGGCGGAAATGTATAATTGTACGGTCTCTTTTCCGGATAGGTTTCCTGTATTGGTTATCTGGATGGTCGCTACCCATTTTTCGTTCTTTCTTTCGAGCTTCGGTTTGCCGAAAGAGAAATTCGTATACGACAATCCGTATCCGAAAGGATAGACGATGGCTTTATTGGCCGTATTGAAGTAGCGGTAGCCTACCCAGATATCTTCTTCGTAATTAGTATAATCGAAGTTTTTGCCGCTTTTGGTCTCTCCCACCATCGGGAAGTTTCTGGAGGAAGGAATGTCGAAGTAGTCTATCGGGAAAGTCATCGGAAGTTTGCCGGAAGGATTTGCTTTTCCGCTGATTACATCTGCTATGGCATCTCCGCACTCCTGTCCCGGAAACCAAGCCAGCAGTATGGCATCCGGTTCATCCTTCCAGGAGTTCATCTCCATGACCCCGCAAACGTTCATTACCACCGCTACCTTTTTTCCTGCAGCGTGAAATTGGGAAGATACGTTTTCAATCATGAATTTTTCTTCGGGCGTAAGGTAAAAGTCACCTTCCAGTCTGCGGTCGGACTCTTCGCCGGAACCCCTGCCGATGACGATGAGTGCGATGTCGGAATTTTTAGCTTCCTGCCCGATAATGCTTTCCGCTTTTGACAGATCCATTTCGGCGATTACCGTCCGGTTGTATGATAGTTTCTCCCAGTCGGTGCTTTCCGGATGTTTGTCGAGAAGGTCATTCTGAAATTCCACGAATTTTGTATAGAGTCCTTTCAATCTGTTGCTTAGTGTATAACCGCCCTTTTCGAGTCCGGTAGATATATCTGTGATATGAGCTTTGTTTACGTTGGAAGATCCGGTACCTCCGGCAATGGACTTGTATGCAGTGGCACCGAACAAAGCTATTTTCGCGCCTTGGGATATGGGGAGAAAGGAACGGTCGTTTTTCAGGAGCACCATTCCTTCGGTAGCGATACGGCGTGCCAATGCTGCATTTGCAGCAAGGTCGGGAGCTTCATTATATTCCCATCCTTTGTTAGAGATGGATTTGGAAATGAGTTTCAATACGTACTTCACACTTTTGTTTAGAGTGGTTTCGCTGATCCGGCCGTTTTTTACTCCGGCTATTATTTCATCTACCTGAGATTGTTCTCCCGGCATCATTAGGTCCGTTCCGCCATTGAGTTGGTCGGCAGTATCCCGTTTTTTATACCAATCGGTTACAATCAGACCGTTATAATTCCATTCGTTCCGGAGAATCGTCCGGAGCAGTTCCGGATTGGCTTGTGTATATTGCCCTCCTATTTTATTGTAAGAACCCATCACGGTCCACGGATCGGAGTTTTTGATACATATTTCGAATCCTTTGAGATAAATCTCACGGATGGCACGTTGGGAGATGCGTGCATCGTTGTAGAGTTTACCTGTTTGCTGATTGTTGGCAATAAAATGTTTCAGGCTCGCTCCGATTCCTTTGTCCTGGATTCCGTTGATCATGGCTGCGCCCATTATACCGGAAAGATAGGGATCTTCGGAGAAATATTCGAAATTGCGTCCGCAAAGAGGGTTGCGCATAATATTGATGCCCGGTGTGAGTACGATGTCGACACCGTAGGCCAGAGCCTCATCACCGATTGCATTACCTTCCAGCCGGGCTATGTCCTTGTTCCAAGTGGCGGCCAGTGCTGTGGTCGAGGGGAAACAGGTGCAATAAGAAGTATACGGTTTGTTTGGTAGGACAGGAGTGATTCGTACTCCTACCGGACCATCTGCCAGATTGATGGAGGGAATATCCAGGGAATCGATCGGAAAAGTATATCCTGCAGATCCTGCAACTATATGGCTGACTCCTTTATCACTACCCGGACATCCTACTAAAAGCCGGGCTTTTTGTTCCAGAGTGAGTTGGCTGACAATATGATTGATGTCTTTATCGTTGTAGTGTGGCTTACTGCCGTTGCCGGCAAAGAGATTGCTGACAGAAAAGATGAGTACATATAAAAGGGGTATGATGGCCTTGTGCATGGTGTGGTAAATGTCTTGATTTGTTCTATGTAACTGGTGCTATTTTTATGAAAATGTAGAAAGAGCCTGTCTGAATTTACTTTCGGATGATACCGGTCGGAATTTGAACAGGCTCTTGAAATAAAAACCTTTTATTTGACTATTACTTTGGTTGCATTGTTATCGGTTTTGACAATATATGTTCCCGGAATACATTTCACGTTATTCTCATTACGGCTGATGAGAATACCGCTTATGGTATAGACTTCGATAGAAGCAGGTTCACCTTCAATTGTAATTTCTCCGGTACCACCGATAACGGTTGCTTTAGGAGTTTCTGTTTTTTCAACACCGGTATCTGTACCAACTGTGAATGAATATTTTGCAATGTATCCGTTAGGATAATACTGATAAATATAGGCTTCGGTTTCGCTGACAGCTTCTGCTGTCAGATGATTTCCATAAAAAGCATTGTTTGTATACATAGGATTACCATCATCTTTTTGTTCCGAATACTTGGTTGCTATTCTTACATCTGCATCACTGTCTTCTATTTCAGATGTAGCTTTAGTAGCCAATTTGGATACGGTGAAGCCGTCGGCATTGTTATCGCCGGAAGGATATACGATGTAGTCTTTACCTCCTAACTTGAAGATGTAGAACCCTGCACATCCGCTATGGCGGGGAGTTATATAGTAAGACTCATGTGACCAGTTACCGTCATCATCTAACGCTAACTTTTGGATGGAGTTACAATTTGTTTTATTATATAATGGACTCAGAATAGCTAAGTCTTCGCCATTTTCCCAACTGGATATTATCGTGGTGGTAGCAAAATTTCCCGATACTCCGAATGGGCTTTCATAAGTATAGGTGTACGTATTGGCTACGTCTTGTTGGCCGTTTATGATTGGTATTTCAATCAGTTGAGGATACCATGCTGTACCCATATACAGGAGACCGCCAGTCGTTTTGTCGAGTACGTTACCTCTGACATGTCCCCAAAAGTCGAGACGCCCCGGTGTAATTCCGCTTAATGGAATATCTATTACGTCTGAACCATCTGCAGGAATAATTCTCAGTTCGTTTCGGGTACTGACATAATTGGTGTTAAAAGTTCCAATACGCACAATGATGTTTCCCGCATCGTCAAATGTAATATTGGTTCCTTCTCCGGAAGGGATGTCTGTTATTTTCCCGGTTTCATCCCATACCTCAATTTGTTTGGTGTCTTTGTTTTGGAGATAGAATTTTCCATTCATACCGAATCCTTGACGTGCACTTGTGTGTAATGGAGCGACGTCTGTATTCATCCATAGCAACTTAAGATTTGAATCCATAGAAGACTTCGCATCTGCAATAGAAGGAGTCAAAACGAACATGCCGGTTAGCATGATCGTTGCTGTAAGTAATTGTTTTTTCATCATTTTTGAAATTTAAGTTGAACAATAGAAATTATTTTGATTTTGTTTTTTGTCATTGTATCATTAATTTAGCTATCCTGTTGAATGTTTTATCTGATAAGGTGATTATATAAAAACCTGGGGTCAACGATTCTGTGGGCAGTACTGTCGGTGTATTGCCGTTTTTCTTGTATTCGAAACGATGGATCAACCGCCCGGTGGTACTGTAGATGCAGACAGTACCGCTTCCGTTGAAATCGATATAGACCTGGTCTCCTGTTCTTGCAGGATTGGGATATACATTGATAGAGCCGGTGGCGGTTGAAACGATTCCTGTGCCGGAACCGTTTACGGTAACAAGTAAAGTTGTGGTCAATTCACCTAATGAAGCAGTTAGGGGGTGAGTACCTGCACCGCTACATAATACGGTAGTACCGTTTTCTTGTACTTCTCCCAATTCGGTACTGCAGGAAAGAGTTATTCCTTTCACGTTTGTATCGATGAGCAATCCTTGTGCGTTGTAGCCGTATATCACTGGAGAGTAGTAACTGTTCTGTTCCGCTTTTTTCGCATAATCGGCAAAGCGGATTTGAGCTATTTCCTTATCTGTAGTGACAGGAGTTGTAATGAAAAGGCCGTTTTTTACAGCTCTCAGGCTTCCTTCACTCGGCGTGTTGATAACGCCCAGTTCCTTGACATACAGGGTAGAGGAACCTCCTCCATCAAAGTTCAGCGCTTCCGTACACCCCAGATTGAGCAGTATTGCAGCCAGATCTTTAGAGGGTACACCGACCGATACTCCCGGTTGACGACCGTCGACAACAAGTAGTATTACCTTTGTTCCATCAGTGTTGTAACCTATTGCCGTACGAGGCTCACGATTGACCAGGTGATCCAGGGAACCTTGTGTTTCAAGAATCTTTCCCTCTTGAAGTAGCATCGGGCATCCGCCACACATGTCTGTGATGTCTGTTGTTGCCACATTATCGAAATAAATGGTCGGGGTAACTTCGAACTCCTCGCCAAGTTGCATCTTGGTCAGTGTATTGGTCGTAAATCCTGTTCCGGAAAGTACGAACCCATTTTCCGGAATCGCCATATTGCCGACATCTTTTACCGGTGCAACCGTTACGCGCATCCGGGTAGTTCCTTCTGATTTCAACGGGCCGTCGACAGCTACGGCACCAACCTCTACTCCTGCCCCTTTGGTACCCGTAGTGCTGCCTTTACGAGAAGTATACAATATCATCTCATTGTCACTGCGTACGGCATTAACGGCTTTGATGGAAGCCTGTCCGGCGTTTGGCGAGACTAATTTGAAAGTAGTATAAGGAGCACCGGAATGAAGTTTTTTATCTTTGTCAATACCTATTGCATACCATCCGGTCCCCTTATAACTTTTATACATCTCTCCGTTCGCAGCCGTAGTACCGACAGGCCCCATACCACCAATGAAGTCGGCATTTACACCAGCAAAATAGATGTTTTCCGGATCATTATGGGATGCCGGCATGTTCGGTACGGTTACATTGCTTGTCAGATTATCCTTTCCCATTATCAATTTCAAGTTCACATTCGGATTGGTCATGTCCGTGGTTGTATAGAATACACGCAGCTTCACCGGACCTTCCAGCATCAAAGTTGTCTGGGTGGTACCGGGGCCTATCACTACATGCGACAATGTATCTACACGATATTCGACGTTTTGCAATTTCCAGGTGGTGGAAGCAAAAGAGCCGAACGGGATGCAACTCAATAAAAACAATAGTAAAGAATAGCTGTTTTTCATGATTCTATAAATTAATTCGTATGCCTTGCAGGGCTTTTACAGTCCGTTTTTTATTATTGTCGGGCAATATTATTTCATGGTCCACGCTGTCCATGTTCACGTAATATTGCACTCTTTGACCTTTCGGAGAAATCCATTCGGAGCCGGCTACCACATTCATTTTGCCGAATCCGTGAACGTCGGTTATCGGATTATCCCCTTTCGGGATGATCTCCTTTACATATCTTCCTCCTACAAAAACATCGTGTTGCTTTTTACGAAGCACCGAGAGTGTTTTTAAAAAGTCGGCTTCTCTTTTGGCTTCCTCCTTCATTAAAAGCGTAGGATCTACCCAACCCAACTGTGAACCGTACAGAAAGCATTGCATGGTCTGATACAGGAAGTCGCCACGATTTACTCTGTCGGTAGGCGAATAGGTATATGCCGATGTGATAAGTCTGTCGGAATAGACCATTGGGAACAAAGGTACTATCTTACAACCGTTGTGGGGTGAATTGACCGTGAGCAACAGATCGAACATGTCGATGTAACATTCTGCATTCTCTTCGCTGATTAAGATATTTCCCGGTTCCAGGTGATAGGTGCGGAGTGAATCCATCAGATGGCGGTAAGATTTGTGCCAGTAGTCACCTCCGCCCCGGGCATGTCCGTGATTGGTGGCCCAACAAGGCTGGGGAGCGGCGGCAGCGATCTGGTCAATATAAACTCCATTGGTTTTCAGTTCTTTCTGGATTTTAATGACAAGATCGGTAATGATCCCTTGCCACAGTTTGGATGCGGGGCAGGTGACGGAGTTCAGTACTTTGGATGTGGGATAAATTTCGGTATAGAGCGTTCCGTCCGGTTTCCGGCATGAAGCTGAGGCACCATTCAGGGCAGCATAACTGTCGCTTGCGGGATCCCACAACCGCCCGTTGATATAAGGGACGGTGTGGCAACCTCTTTTCCGGACTTCGGCTATCATCTCGGCAAAATCCGTTTTTGCGGGGAAGTAGTCCGGATAGTGAGTGTCATAAGGGTGATGATGCCAGAAGTACCAGTGCACGAAGGTGTTTTTGCCATATAAATCGATGGCTTTGTTTACGGCTGTCCGTACGGTGTCATTCACTCCTTTGGCTCTGATCCAGGTATCGGTATCTAAGAGCCATTGAGGGATGTTGCGCGATGCTAACGGTTTGCTTCCCCATTCGGTGGTAAACGTAAAAGGACGATACCATTTCGTTGCTGCATCCTGCCATCCGAGATGGGAGTATCCGATCACTGTCGGCCACGGAAGGGTAAAGGTCTTGCTTGTATGGTCCGACCATCCTTCGGAGGCTACAATGTCTGTTAAGAGAGTTACGCTCTTATCGCCCACTGCGGCTCTGAAATCTTTGCCGCAGGCTTCTCTGTCCTCGGTAGCATAATATACTGATCCGTCGGGGTTGTGAAGAAACAGGAGTTGCATGGAACCGGTCACCGAGGGATAGCTGGAAGTATATACCTGCGGGTTACTTAGGTTATACTCTGCACCCCAACCTGCCGAGGTGATCAACTTGGCTTTATCGGGACGGGTTACCGTGATACGGGGGAATTGCGTATTACTTACCAGCCATCCATCCGGAGTGCCCGCTTGAATATCCCAATAAGCGAGTTCCGAATCGCCGGGAAGGGAAACGGTCATTACTACAGGAACCAGATCTTGGTAAGTAAGCCGCATGTTCCATTTGAAGGCAATGGCGACATGTCCGTCCTTCGTTGTCTTTGCCCATCCGGCATACTCGCCGTGAGAGGGGAAAAGTACCGGGTTTTCTCCTTGCGGTCCTTTGTAGGTAAGCGTCCAGGGAACGGTATTGTATCCTTTGCTCAATACTAATTCTTTTCCGTTAAGTGTCAGCTTTGAGATGTCGAAAGCTTCCCCTTTGGGAAATTCCACTCTCACTTTGCTGTTCCGGAGTGTTAGGGTCGAGTCGGTTTCGGTCACTTGCGTACCACTGGCTTGGCCCCACGCCGCAGTAAAGCTTACGAGAGAGACAAGAATAGATATTAAACAACTTTTCATCATGATATTAAATAGATTACTGGTATTACAAAATTTAGATTCAATATTCGGGATTGGTCAGATTCGGATCACGGTCTGTCTCAAGACGTGGAATAGGCCACCATGTAAATCTTGAAGCCCAGAATCTGTTTTTATCGCGCACCCTGAGTTTATCTTTGTAGCTTTCATAGGAAGGAACATCGTTCAGGTCGTGACGTTCGTCCGTTTTGAAATTGGGAATATCGGTAGCTTCCAGCCCTTCGTATCTGATGTCGGTTTTGGGTTGTCCGTAAGAAGGATGCTCGTTCAGCATATCACTGATGCCCCAACGGCGGACGTCGACGAACAGTAATCCTTCAAGTGCTAATTCGACTTTGCGTTCACGGCGTATCAATTGGCGCATTTTAGTTTGATCTCCTTTTCGATCGGTGGATACATCCGGCATTCCGACACGTCCGCGCACTTCATTGATGGCAGAGTACACCGATTCGTCCAGTTCGTTGAGTTCTATCTTGGCTTCGGCATACGAAAGGAGTATTTCGGCATAGCGCATCAAGATCAGATTGCTTGAAGAACTCATCAGTTGTTCTGTGTTCTCATCGGCATATTTACGCCATAAATACCCTACTCCATTGTTGACGAGCGATGGACTGGTGGTGGTTACATCCACATTCTGAGCAGTATACCAGGCATTTCTACGAGGATAGAACCGGGTTTTATCATCGTATATGTTGAGAACGAGTTTCAATGGATTGTTGCCGTCGGTATTGGTATAATTTATGGTGTCGCCATGACCGGCCAATGTTGCATTGAAACGGGGATCCCTGTTTCGTGTGGGGTGTTTCGGATCATAAAGTTCCGATTCGTCGATACGTTTGCCGTCGATGCATTCATAGGTATCTACGATTAAGGAACTGGGGAAACGTACTGATGAGCCATAATTACGGGATGAATGCCCGTAACCTACGGTATGCAGTTTTTTTGTTCCGCTTGTGGAATACATCAATTCCCATAGCAGTTCATTTCGGACATCGCTTTTGGCCTGACCGGTTAAGTTGAACAGGTCGGAGAAGTTGGTAGCCAATTTGCGTTTTCCAATCACTTTTTCGGCGGCATCCGCAGCCGTTCTGAAATATTCGCTGCCTTTATTGTTGACATTGAAACTTCCGCCGAACAGGCCGATGCGGGCTATCAGACCATATGCTACGGCTTTATCTACGCGTCCCCGTTCAGTCCCGGTCCAAGGAAGATAGTCGGCGGCGTCATTAAGGTCTTCGATCAGAAAATCGATAATGTCTCCTTTGGGGGTACGGCCCAATTGGTATTCGTCTATGGTAACGGGAGCCGTAAAGAAAGGTACGTCGCCAAATGCCGATACGAGGTTGTAATAGGCATATGCTCTGAGTACACGCGCTTCGGCATAATATTGCCGGGCTGCATCACTCATCCCTGCAACGGCATTTTTGGCACCGTAAATTACAGAGTTAGCGCGGGCGGCTATCGCATATTCTCCGGTCCAGAAGGCTTGAATTTTACCATTATCGGGGTTCAGTGTTCCTCCTGCTCCGATCGAGTTGTTTTCGTCTTGCTCGAGTCCGTATGCAGTGTAATGATCAAGAACGATACATGCGGGTACCGACCAGTTCATGTCGAAATACAAAAGGGAATAAATTCCTGTAACGCCCTCTTTTAATCCCGCTTCGGTGGCATAGAATCCTTCGGCATCGTATGCAGGGTTCTCCTTGTCGAGGAAATCGGCACATGAGGAAAGTCCTATGACGGTAAGAACTGTGGCAGTTAAGTTATATAATAATGTCTTTTTCATCTTTCTGGTGAATTAAAATTCTACATTGAGTCCGAATATAAATGTCTTGTTTAGCGGATAGCAGCTTGCACCTGATCCGATGCTGTTTTCCGGGTCGAAACCTTCGTAGAAGTTATTCTTTACCGTAAACAGGTTTTGTGCGCTTGCATAGATTCTAACTTTGGATAGGGTGGCTTTCTGTGTCCATCTTTGTGGCAATGTGTATCCTATCACTATGTTTTTCAAACGGCAATAAGCCCCGCTTTTTACCCAGAAACTCGATATCATATTATTGGGATTTGTCCCGTTGGGATCTTCGAGCAATATCGGGAATTTGGCGTTTGGATTGTCTTCGGTCCAGTAATCTAACTGGTATTTGTAAATCGTATAATTGCCCGATAAAGCACGTGCGCCGGCACCGGAATAATATACGTCTCTTTTACCTACTCCTTGGAAGAACAAGGAAAAATCGAGTCCTTTCCAGTCACCACCCAATGTCAGTCCGAATTCATATCGGGGAGTGGGGTTTCCGAGTATTGTACGGTCGTAACTGTCTATCTTTCCATCGGGTACTCCTTCCGGGCCACTGATATCTTTATATTTTATATATCCCGGTTTTACATTGTCGGGATTACCACCGTATACGGGAGAATTGTTGATTTCTTCCCGGCTTTGAAAATAACCGTCGGCCACATATCCGTACCATGAGTTGTATTGTTCGCCTTCTTGGGTAATCGTTGTAGTACCTACATATTCTTTTCCATATAAATCGGTTACTTCATTTTTTACATCGGAAAGATTTCCTTTGATGTAATAGTTTAAGTTGCCCACCCGGTCTTGCCAGGTTAATGAGAGTTCCCAGCCCTTGTTGCGCATCGAACCGGCATTCTCCCATGGAGCGGTCATACCGACGAATAATGGAACAGGAAACTGTTGAAGCATGTCGGTGATGTCTTTTATGTAATAATCGAAAGTTGCGTTGAAACGGTTATTAAACAGGCCGAGATCGAGACCTGTATTAATTTGTTTCGACTTTTCCCAAGTGATGGCTTCGTTCGCCAACTGTATTTGTGCAACACCTGTCGCCAACTCTTTGTCGAACCAGTATCCGTAGCTCGTTGCACTGCCTATGGAGGAAGCGTAAGGATAATAACCACTGATAGCCTGGTTGCCCAGTTCGCCATAAGAGGCTCTTATTTTCAGATTGCTTACTACGCTCTTTGCCGATTCAAAAAAGTTTTCTTCGGATATTCTCCATCCGGCAGATACCGAAGGGAAGAACCCCCAACGATGTCCTTTCTTGAATCTTGAAGTACCGTCATACCGGCCGTTGACTTCCAGTAAATATCGGTCGTCATAGGCATAGTTTATTCTAAAGAAATACGATAACATGGCCCATGCATATTTGGAACTTGAATTGGAGGCTGTGCTGATATCTCCGTTTACCAGTTCTTCGTATCCGTCATAATAATAATTCTTACGACCGGCCAACAGATAGCTGTAATTTAATTCTTCACTTTGAAATCCGACTAATGCTTTTAGGTAGTTCTTATGGAAATTTTTCTCATAAGTACCTTGCAGGTTGTACTGTTTGGTAACGGTTTTTGTTCTTTGCTCCGATTTGGATGAACCGGTAGTCGGGAATTCTCCTTTGGATACACCATTTTCATATACTTGGTAAGGTTTTACAAAAGCGTTGGTTTCGCCATCTGCACGTTTCCATGTATAGGCTCCGAAGATGTTGAATCCGTCGAAAGGATCGATGGATAGAGTGGTTCTTGCCGTATATTCGGGGGCGGTGCTGTTCGTTACACATCCGTTCCGTACCATAGCGATGGGATTAGTACCGTTAATGCCGTATCCCCATGTGCCATCGGCGTTGATACCGGACATGATAGGGGTCATTGTCAATGCTTTACCGATAATGTTGGCGGCAGTATCCATTACTGGTGATTTTGCCGTTGACTGCCGTATTCCTATGTCTACTCCGAGCTTCATCCACTTGTTTACTTTTGTATCGGTGTTGACACGTAAGGAGGTCCGTGTAAATTTGTTATTATCAATCAATCCGTCCTGTGCATAGTAACCGGCTGTGGCGAAAAGTTTGGTTATATCATTTCCTCCACTGATGCTGAGCGAGTAGTTCTGAATCAATGCTGATTCTTTAATCACCTCGTTACGCCAGTCTGTGTCGTAATAATTGATATTATCTACTCCGCCGTTTTGGTATATGTCGATGGTTTGGGTGTATAACGGAGCTTGGTCTGCGTTGGCACGTGCCACGTCTACTGCCTGCATATATTCTATGGCACTTGTAGGAGTAGGCAGGGTTGTTGGTGTATTGAATCCGGCATAACCGTTGAATGTCAGTTTCACTTTTCCCTCAGAGCCTCGTTTGGTAGTAATAAGTATCACTCCGTTTGAAGCTCGTGAACCATAGATAGAGGCAGAAGCTGCATCCTTTAGTACTGTGATCGATTCTACAGAGTTTAAGTCGATACGGTTCATGTCCCCCTCCACTCCATCGATTAATACCAATGGAGAGGTTGCCGAATTGAGAGATCCTAATCCTCTGATCTTGATAGAGGCATTGTCTGCTCCCGGCTGTCCGGACGACTGAATCGCGGTAAGTCCCGGAATAACACCTTGTAGAGCGGCGGAACCGGTGGATACATTACGTCTGAGGATGTCTTCACTATTTATGCTCTGTACGGATCCTGTAAGGTTTATTTTTTTTTGTGTACCGTAACCCACTACTACTACATCGTCAAGAATGACATCGGAACTTTCCAAGGTTATATTCTTTGTTTCGGATTTGCTGACCTTTACCTTTATCGGCGTATAGCCTATATACGTATACGTCAATGTGGTGGGTTGGGTTAGTTGCAATTCATAGTTACCGTCTAAGTCTGTAATGGTTCCTATGTTGTTGGTCGATATGATAGAGGCGCCTATCAACGGTTCTCCGTCACTTCCTTTCACTTGTCCTCTGATTGTAAAAGTTCCGGATGTCGCTTTCGGATCGGATATTTGAGATGTTTTTTTCGACAGGATGATTTGTTTCGGACTTTTGATAACATATGCAATCTCCGTGTCTTTGAGGAGACTGGTAAGAATCGTTTCAATAGATTTGTTGTCTATTTTAAAATTTACTTTCTTGTTGAAATCCGGTAGGTTCTCTGCGTAAAAGAACTTGTAACCGGTATTCCCTTCAATGACTTTGATTGCCTGAGCGATCGTCTTGTTCGTAATATTAACCGAATGCTGTGCGTTTGCCGGGTGGGCTATAGTCAATAGCAGCCCAAGCACACATGACGATATGAGCATCTTTAAATGATAGTTCTTCATAGGTTTTTGTTGTTTCTAATTTGATTTTTTCTGGTCTACAATTGTTATTTTATTTTTATGAGATGATACGGTTATGACAGAGTCGGTCATTGTATATGTAAGCGGGTAACTCAGGCTCATTATATACAGGACATTGTTTAATGAGTTGTTCTGGATTGTTCCCGTGAATTTCATGTTTTTTAATTTGGTGTCGTCAATGCAGATTTTTACATTGTACATTCTTTCCATCGTCCGGGCGATGGAAGATAGGGGTTCGGCTTCGAAAACAAGTTGTCCTGTTCTCCAATAGTTGGCAACCGATATGTCATCTACTGTTGATGATTGGATGGTCTGTTGTTTCATATGGTAAGTGGCAACTCCGTTGGGAAGCAGCGTTACGCTTTGTTCATTATTGAAAACTTTCACTTTCCCTTTGGCAAGAGTCGTAGTGATAACACTGTCGGCCGGATATGCTTTCACATTGAATTCAGTGCCTAAGGCTTCTATCTCCACTCCGTTGCATGTTACGACGAATCTTTTATCCGGATTTTTAGCGACTTCGAAATAGGCTTCACCATTGAGCGTTACTACTCGTTCTTCGGAATTGTAATTACCTGCAAATGATATTTTCGATGCGGAATTCAAGTGTACTATGGTACCGTCTGCCAGACGCATGCTTCCTTTTTGTCCCGGTTCTACTTCGAAAGTATAGATATTGCTTTCTATCTTATCCTTGTGTCCTGTGAAATGATCGTATAGCAGATAGGAAGCAAAAGCTGAACATAGAATAACGGCAATTGAAGCGGCAATTCTCGAAATAGAATAAGACCTGTGTCGGATAGTAAGTGTTGGGGCCGGTTGAGGCGTTGCTTCTTCTATCTTCGACCGTATTTCATTCCACATCTCGTCTTCGAGAGAATCGTCAATCTTCTCAGAGGCATTTTTCCATGCTTCCCTGCTGGCTCGTTCGGCGTCTTCCGAATTTATCCACTTGGCAAGTTCGGTGCGTTCCGATGTAGAGGAAGAGCCTGTGAGCAGATTGGTGACTAAATGTTTTATGCGTTCTATATTCATTTTCTGTGGTTATTTATAATATATATCCACAGCACCCATAAAAGGATTACAAGAAAATGAAATATTTTAGAATTTAGTTGAAGTAATGATTAAAAAGACCATAAATATAGGGCCTATTTTGGATTTTAAGAAATGGATGGTACGATGTATTTGGGTAGAGACCGTCTTCTCGGAAATAGATAACTTCTGTGCTATTTCCTTGTTGGACAATCCATTACTCCATCTCATCAAGAATATCCTGCGGCGTGCTTCCGGAAGTTCTGCCAATAATGCGAGAATTTGTTGTTCTATCATGTCACGTGAAAGATTTTCTTCTATTTGTGGTTCTTCTGCTTCTTTTATCTCTTCCTTTATTCGATCGGTATAATTCCTAAGGATATTTAAACGGCGTATTTCGCGGAACAGCAGATTCCGGGAAATGGAATATATGTATCCTTCGATATTACCGTTCGGGTCAAGTTGTGACCGCACTTCCCATAATTGAAGAAATGTGTTCTGGGTAATGTCTTTTGCCAAATCCGGATCATATATAAAAGAATTTATATAATTGAAAACCTTTCCTGCATAAGCTTTATATAGTGATTCAAAGGCTTTCATATCACCGGAAATGAAGGAGTTTATATTATACAGTTTACTCATGAAAAAATTGATGTGTGGTTATCCTCTGCTTTTGTATATTTCAAATATACCATTTATTTCGGTTACAGTCAAGTGGGTTAACGGATTTTGTTTGCTCTCTCTTTCTTTTTAACTTTTACTTTTCGGCAGTTTTAAAATTGTATTAATCTTCAATATGGCCGGTTGTCATAAAGTGTGATTGCCTGTTTATCCGCTCATATTTTCTTTCTTGTTAATAAACCGCAATATTTGTCACTGAAAAAAAATATAAATGATATATTTGTTGCCTAAACAGATTGTACCATGAAAAACTTATTTCTTATTTTTATTCTCTTATTTACTTTAGACCTAAATGCTCAAGATACATTAAGACTTAAAGTCATGACTTATAACTTGAGATTCGGAGAACTTGCAACTATCGATCAATTGGCTGAACATATTAAAGCTTTTCACCCTGACTTTGTGGCGCTTGAGGAGGTAGATGTAAATACTCAGCGGTCACTTGCTCCCCATCAGAACGGCAAAGACATGCTTTCCGAATTGGCGGGAAAAACCAATATGTTCGGTCTTTACGGGAAAACCATTCATTTCAGTAATGGTTATTATGGAATAGGAATACTTTCCAAATATCCTTATATAAACGTTACTAAAATAGCTTTACCCAATCCTCGTCCGGAGATTGAACCCCGTGTCCTTCTTGAAGCTCTGTTCGAAGTAGGGAAAAAAGATACCATCTGCTTTGCAGCCACCCATTTGGATGTAACGGATGAAAAGACTCGTGAATTGCAGGCAGAATGCATTACCGATCATTTTAAAAGTTCCCCTTATCCTGTGATTATCGGTGGAGATTTTAATGCGGAACCCAACTCCGGGGTCATAAAGAATATAATGACCCGTAATTGGTTTGACGCTACTGACTCGGCTCCGACTTTTCCTGCCTGGAATCCGGAAGTGAAGCTTGATTACATCTACGCCCGTCCTAAAAAGGGGTGGAGGCTGATAAGAACTCAAGCTGTTCAGTCGCTGCTGTCCGATCATCTTCCTATTGTCGCAGAGCTTGAATACATACGTGAACAATAATTTATCGATATACCTTTCATCCGTTGACCGATGATTACTTGATCCAATTCTTCTCGATTTCTTCAAGGCTTTTTCCGGTTGTTTCCGGAACCAGTTTCCATATAATCAGCATGTAGGGGATGCACATACCTGCGAAAATCAGGAAAGTACCGGCCGGAGTGATTGTCTGCAACATCCAGGGGGTTAATTGTCCGATAAGGTATGTTCCGATCCAGAGTGAGAAGCCGGCAATGGACATAGCCAGGCCCCGGACTTTGATCGGATACATTTCGGAAAGGAGTACCCAGATGACTGCGCATATCGATATGGCACAGCAGAAAATATAACTTAAGAAGAAGACAAGTAATGCAATACTCGGTATTCCTAATTCTGCCCCTTTGATAAAATAGAATGCGATGAGTATCAGCGAGAGTATCATGCCCGATACACCGTAATATACCAGCTTTTTTCGCCCTACTTTATCAATGATTACCAGAGCTAATACAGTGGTGAGCATATTAACCGTTCCTACCAATACCTGATAAAAAAGGGAATCGCCGTTGGATAAACCGCTTTTTTCGAAAATGGACGGTCCGTAATAAAGTACTGCGTTCACTCCCATGAATTGTCCTAAAATGGCGATGGCTACTCCGATCATTACAGCTTTGAGTATGCCGGGTTGTAATAGCATGGCCCATTCTGATTTCGATTCTTTACCGATGACCTGGCGGATGGCATTTATCTGTATTTCGGATTCATTCTTGCTGCCATAAATTCGTTGCAGAATGCGACCGGCTACGACGTCCTTATTTCGAAGAACCAGCCAGCGCGGACTTTCGGGAATAAAGAAAATGATCAGGAAGAAGAGTAATGCCGGAACAGTTTCGAGCCCTAACATACCTCTCCATATTTCATCTGAGAATATCTTAACGATCCATGGATAACCGGACTGGGCGGCGGATTCTGCCCCCAACATCAATTGGTAATTGGCCAGGTATGCACCTAAAAAGCCGACAGTGATAGCTAATTGATATAGCGATACCAATCGTCCACGATACTGGGCAATCGATACTTCGGATATATATAGCGGAGAAATAATGGAAACGATCCCAATGCCGATTCCTCCGATGATACGGTATACAACCAACTCGTTAAAAGATGCTGATAAAGCGCATCCTATGGCAGAGGCGGAAAACAGGATAGCCGAGAGGATCATGGTATTCTTTCGGCCGGCTTTATCACTAAGGACTCCTGCGCAGGCAACTCCCCCGATGGAACCTACCAATGCACAACCGACATACCATCCTTCTTGCAGGGTGGTTAATCCGAACTGTTGGGATACTTGTGCAATGGTTCCCGAAATAACCGCTGTATCGTATCCGAATAGGAAACCTCCCAAGGCGGCTACAATCGATAGAAATAGGATATATCCTATATTTGTTTTTGATTCGTTCATTTCCGTATATTATTTAATATCAAAATATTCTTTATAGCGGTTGTACAGATGGCCTGCCTGAAGATAGGCCGATTGCGGACTCATAAAATGAGAAAATTCGAATGTGATGGCTTTATCGTATCCGGCTCTTTGGGCGGCTTCGAGCTTGAGCCGTAACTTGTCGAATTTGATCGGGAAGAATTTGATCGGCATATCCCGGTCGAAAGATTCGGCATTGGTCCAGCATTTCAGCCCGTATTTATCGGCCAGCCTTTTGTTGACTTCAAAGAAAGCGTCGAGTTCATTATAGTCTATCTGACCGTCTTGGAAGGCGCAGGCGTCTACTACGTCACTGATTCCGGCAAAAATTTCATCCCACTCTTCTTCATGTTCCTTTACCGAAACATATTCTTTCTTGGTCAGTATCGAGCTGGATGCCTGCACGGCTTTTTTCCCATCGATCCATGGAGATATGAATGTAGGTAATCCATTCGATATATCTTTGCATTGTTTTCCTAATGCATGAAATGTTCCGATTGCCCCTTTGGTCTTTCGGCTGATTTCCGTACTGATATACCATCCTTGAAAGCTTTTGTATTTCTCTCCATAGTTTTTCCATACCTCATCGATTACATGTTTGTTGTGTTCTATTTCCCAGGTAAGGTCGTTCGTGTCCCAATATTTTCCGGAGTCATACAGGCCGAAATAAAATTTCATGCCATATTTATCTGCCAGTCTCAGATACATATCCAATAGATCGACTGAAGGTTTGTAGCACCCTTGCCCGATCAGATATTCGGAGGGATAGGTGATAAATTTACGATATCCTGATCGGATCATGATGACGGTGTCTATACCAATTGCTTTCATATGCCGGAAGTCAGCATCCCATTCTTTTTCTCCCCAATTTTGGTGGGGGATGTCATGGGATATCTCGTCCAGGAAAGTGCCGGTTATTTTTAATGCATTGTTTTTGGGGACAATGAGTCTGCTCCGGATTTCATCAGTTGGCGTTTCTTCTCTTTTGGAGTTGCAGGAAGACAACCATGACGGTAACGTAATGGCGGCAGCACTTGCCAATGCTGATTTCTTCAGAAATTCTCTACGATTGTTGCTTTTCATATTCTCTGGTTTTTCTATTTGGATTCTGCTATTTATCTTGGTTATCGGGAATTGTCTGTATTCCTAATAAGGAGTAGTAGCCGGACACGTGTCTATGTGCTTTTCCGGATTACCCTTGGCAAACAAGGGGCTAAAATCATTAATTGGCTAATAATGTATCTAATGTGGGAACAAATAAAATAATAAAATTATAATAATGCAAGCATTTGATTAAATATTTTATTAAATAGCCCTATAATGTCACTTCGCTAATAAGAATTATTGAAGATGTATTGGGAAGGGGGAGTATATAAAATAAAACAACGGCATAAATTCGTCTTGTTATAACTTTGAATTTATGTCGTTGTTTCTTAAATGATGTTATTGAACGGGCGCTGTTATTTAGTGTACTCTGCCCAATTTATGTTTCTCATGTCACCACTTTTAGATAGTTCGGCATGCATACCCAACGATGCTTGAATACAATGAGGAGTCTGTGCCTTGTTGCCTGCCAATTTGAGATAATCCCAAAGAATTTGTTTGTAGTCCGGATGAGCACAGTTTTCAATAATAGCTTGCGCACGTTCTTTCGGGCTCTTGCCACGCAGGTCGGCTACTCCTTGTTCGGTGATAACGATATTCACAGAGTGCTCACTATGGTCGAGATGAGATACCATCGGAACAATGGCACTGATCTTGCCTTCTTTGGCAACAGACGGACAGGTGAAAATGGATATATAAGCATTGCGGGTGAAATCTCCCGAACCGCCTATACCGTTCATCATCTTTGTACCACCGATGTGGGTAGAGTTGACATTGCCGTAGATATCGGTTTCGATAGCTGTATTAATGGAAATGATACCCAAGCGGCGAACGACTTCCGGACTGTTGGATATTTCTGAAGGGCGGAGAACCAGCTTGTCCCGGAAGAAATCCATATCATCATAGATACCTTGCAGGCAGTCATTGGTAACGGTCAGCGAGCAGGCGCTACCAAATTTAACACGACCGTCGCGGATCAATCCGATAACGGAATTCTGAATCACTTCGGTGTACATTTCGAAAGCCGGAATCGTTTTGTCACGTCCGAGGGCTCCCAATACTGCATTGGCTATATTGCCTACCCCCGATTGCAACGGAAGGAAAGTAGATGGAATGATGCCACGCTTCATGTCGGCAGCTAAGAAATCGGCTACGTTCTGACCGATTTTATCTGTCAACGGGTCTGCTTCGGCAAAAGAACGGGCTTCGTCCGGCCAGTTTGTTTCCACTACGCCGATAATCTTCTTCGGGTCTACTTGTATATAAGGTGTACCGATTCGGTCACTGGGTTTATAGATCGGTATTTCGCGGCGATAAGGGGGATCGAGCGGTTCGTATACATCGTGCATTCCCATCATGTTTTTGCTGTGGGCGCTGTTCAGCTCCACGATGATTTTATCTGCCAGACGACAAACGGTAGGAGCAATGCCACCGGCAGCAGTCAGATAAATTTTTCCGTCCGGAGTCACTTCACAGGCTTCGATGATGGCAACATTTACCTTCCCCATGAAGCCGTAACGAACTTCTTGTGCCATTTGTGACAAATGGATGTCATTGTAAGCTATTTCGCCATTGTTCACAGCCTTGCGGAAATCGGAATTGGTGGTGTATGGAGCGCGATAACGAATTGCTTTAGCGCGTGACAGCACACCGTCGCAAGAATCGCCGGTAGAAGCACCTGTAAAAATACCTATCTGGTAAGGGTTTCCTTTTGCATGTTCCGCTTCTGCTATTTTTGCAATTTCCGCCGTAACGGCTTTGGCCGTTCCTGCAGGAGTAAACCCGCTCAGGCCGATGTTGTAGCCATGTTTAACCAGGCTTGCAGCTTCTGCTGCCGAGATAAAATTAAGTGCCATAAAAATCGTATATTTTTCGTGTTAGAATATCTATATTAATATTTTCTTCGAAGTATTTCCGACCAGATGATGGCACGCCTTGCCTCTTCTGCCGAACGAATGGAAAAATCATTTTTGCAAGTTTCCGCTTTTTTGTTTGTTTTGGGTGGTGACGGAGGAGCATAGGTATTTCTTGTGCCTTCTTGAAAAACGGGTGGTTTCGGGGAGGCTGTTACTTGCTCGTAAGTTTTTTCAATAATTACAGGTTCTTCGAATTCGGGTTCATATTCGTATTCCGGAGCAGGCATGGAATTTCCTTTTTCAGACTTTTTGTTTTTTTCTTTATTGAACTGTCTGAAAATTCCAAAAGCAAGAATGCCTGCCACCAAGAGAAATTGCATTACATCTTCCATTGTCTTTTTGGATTGTTGTCCGTTTTTTAGGATTATAGTTCGCCAAAGGTAGTTATTTAATCTGATTAGAGCTAACATTTTAGCATGAAAAAAGGGCAGCTTCACAGCTCCCCTTAATTTTTTTAACCTAAACCTTAACTATGAAAAAATCTAATGTTTCTTTCATTGCACAAAAGTGTGAAATAAAATAGAAAGCTCCAAGCGGTAGGTGAAAAAATGTTTGTTTCTTTAACGTAAATTAAAGATTTAGGCTTCAGATACTAACTTAAAGCGTTATTTTTGTTTCAATTTGCTGCTTATTGGGTGTGAAGCTGTATCTTTGCAAGGAAAATTTAAATTATAAAATTATGAACGAGTTAACGGGAGCGGACTTTAAATCCGCAACTGCCGATGACAACAAAAAGTTGTTTATTGAAACGTATGGTTGCCAGATGAACGTGGCCGACAGTGAAGTAATTGCTTCTGTGATGCAGATGGCGGGATATGGCGTGGCCGGATCATTGGATGAAGCGGATGCGGTGTTTATGAATACTTGCTCTATCCGCGATAATGCGGAGCAGAAGATTTTGAACCGTCTGGAATTCTTCCACTCATTGAAAAAAAAGAAGAAGAATCTGATTGTTGGGGTATTGGGTTGCATGGCAGAACGTGTGAAAGACGATCTGATCGAGCATCATCATGTCGATTTGGTGGTGGGACCGGATGCCTATCTGACTCTGCCTGAACTGGTGGCTTCGGTGGAAGCCGGCGAGAAGGCCATTAATGTAGATTTGTCTACTACCGAGACGTATCGTGATGTGATTCCTTCGCGTATTTGCGGGAATCATATTTCCGGTTTCGTTTCTATTATGCGTGGTTGCAATAATTTTTGTACCTACTGTATTGTGCCTTATACCCGTGGCCGCGAGCGTAGCCGTGATGTCGAAAGCATTCTCAATGAAGTGGCGGATTTGGTAACAAAAGGTTATAAGGAAATTACCCTTTTAGGGCAAAATGTAAACTCTTATCGTTTTGAAAAGCAGGACGGTGAAGTGGTTACTTTTCCAATGCTCCTGCGTATTGTGGCCGAAGCGGCGCCGGGCGTGAGAATCCGTTTCACGACTTCGCATCCCAAGGATATGAGTGACGAAACCCTGGAGGTTATTGCACAGATGCCTAACGTTTGCAAACATATTCATCTGCCGGTACAGAGCGGAAGTTCGCGTATTTTGAAACTGATGAACCGTAAGTATAATCGTGAGTGGTATCTGGAACGCGTGGATGCCATCAAACGTATAATTCCAGATTGTGGGTTGACTACCGATATTTTCTCCGGTTTCCATTCGGAGACGGAAGAAGATCATCAGGAGTCTCTCTCTCTGATGGAAATTTGTGGTTATGATGCCGCTTTTATGTTTAAATATTCCGAACGTCCCGGCACATATGCTTCCAAGCATCTTGAAGACAATGTGCCTGAAGAGGTAAAAATACGCCGCCTCAACGAGATTATCGCTTTGCAGAACCGTTTGTCGGCCGAATCGAATGCACGTTGCATCGGGAAGACTTACGAGGTGTTGGTAGAGGGCGTTTCCAAACGTTCGCGCGAGCAGCTCTTTGGGCGTACGGAGCAGAATCGTGTGGTGGTGTTCGACCGAGGGACGCATAAAATCGGTGACTTTGTAAATGTGAAAATTACCGAGTCCAGTTCGGCTACACTAAAAGGCGAAGAGGTAATGGCATAAATCTGCCGGTGCAGGAATTTTTATACGAAAATTCCTGCATAAATACCGGAAAGGTTTACCTTTGTCCTGAAAACACTAAAATGATACTACTATGAACAGATTTTTCCTTTCTATCGTCTCCTTGTTGGTCTCGTTATCGATGTCGGGGCAGTTGCCGTTTCAAAAGTCAGAAGTAAAAGAGGTAATGAAGAAAGTGGCCGATTGGCAGATTGCACACCAGAAAGATGTAAAACACGGACCGCTCGACTGGACCAATGCCGCATTGTATATGGGCATGCTCGATTGGGCCGAACTGGCGGAAAAAGAGTCCGGCGACACTTCTTATTATGACTGGCTGGTAAAGTTGGGACGGCGTTATGGCTGGCAACCCGATAAGCGGATGTATCACGCTGATGACATAGCTGTAGGGCAGGTCTTTGTCGATTTATATTGTAAATATAAAGATAGGAATATGTTGTATCCTACACAGGCACGTGCAGAATGGGTCGTTAACCATCCTTCCGACGGGCCGATGGAACTGGATTATAAAAAGCGCGAGACGCTGGAGCGCTGGACTTGGTGCGATGCACTTTATATGGCACCTCCCGTATATGTGAAGCTTTATGTGCTGACAGGAGATAAGAGATTTATCAAATTCATGAATAAGGAGTATAAGGCCACTTATGATCTTCTGTTTGATAAAGACGAACGCCTGTTTTATCGCGATTCCCGTTATCTTACCCAAAAGGAGGCCAATGGTGCGAAAGTATTCTGGGGGCGTGGCAACGGCTGGGTACTTGGAGGATTGGCGGAAATGCTTCAGGATTTTCCGAAGAAAGACAAGAACCGGAAATTTTATGAAGATCTGTTCGTTACTCTTTCCGAACGTGCGGCGAAGTTGCAGAGTCCCGATGGTTTCTGGCATGCCAGTATGCTCGATCCGGCATCTTACCCGTCACCGGAAACCAGTGCTACCGGATTCATCGTATATGCACTGGCTTATGGGATAAATGAAGGCTTGCTCGACAAGGATATCTATCTGCCTGTCGTGGAGAAAGGATGGAAAGCTTTGGTCTCTGCTGTTGAGACGGATGGAAAGTTGGGATATGTACAACCTATCGGGGCTGATCCTAAAAAAGTGACACGTGATATGACCGAGGTATACGGTGTGGGAGCGTTTTTGCTGGCGGGAAATCAGATTTATAAGTTAATATAAATAATTGGCTGATGGGTTAATATATCCATGAACTAACTGGTTACGCTGTTATTATGGAGAGAGGTTGCTTGTCTTGAAATATTATTATTACGACCGACTGCTTTGTTATTGAAATCCGGTATAAATAACCGGATTTCACTTTGTTTTTACCCCCTTCACCGCATTCACCTTTTTCCATCAAATCCCTTATTTATCGGATGTATAAGGTGAAGGGCACTTCCGGAAATTATGCACTGTGCAAAAGTTCCTTGAAGACGGTTCTTGTATATATTATGCATTGTTTTCACTGCCTGTAAGGACGGTGCTCAGAGACAGTGGGCATCCGGGCTGCAATTATCGGTTTCCCAGTTCGTATTCTCTTTCTGTCTTTCACCCTGTATATCCTATGAATAAGGGATTTGATGGAAAAAGGTGAATGCGGTGAAGGGGGTAAAAACGAAGTGAATACCAACTGTTTCATCAAATTTTAATTCCTTCGGATGAAGAAAAGACGTAGCAGGTTCCATTTCCGGTTGTACCCATTCGGATTGTGACTCTTATTTTCCGGTCAGTTTATCTATCAGCCATTGATTGACTTTTATATTCTGTTCCGGATAACGCCAATGTCCGGTTTCTTTCAACAGATAGAGTTCTTTGGGTGCTTTTATGATGTTGTATGCACTGTAAAAAGAGGTGGGTGGGCAGGTTTCGTCACTGTATCCCCAAGAGTAGAATCCGGGGATACGGATGTAACGTGCGAAATTGACCACATCGTAGTATGCCAGTACTTTCGTTTCCTCGGGTGTGAGTTCTTTTACGCCAAACCAGCCGCCTGCCCGGTTGTGGGCATATCCGCCTATGTCACAGAGGGCGGGATAGAAAGCTGCCAGATACTTCACTCTGGAGTCGAGGGCGGCTGTCACTAAAGTTAAAGCTCCTCCCTGGCTACCGCCGTAGGCGGCCAGATTCTTTCCGTCATACTGTGGGAGTGCAGTGAGAAAATCGTTTGCCCGTATGCAACCGAGAAACACCCGGTTGTAATAGTAGTTTTCGCGGTCGTTCATGCGATGATACATATAATCCTTCAACGCTCCGAATTGTAGACTGCCGTATGCCTCCGCCTTTAAATCCAGAGGAATACCATGAATTCCGATCCGGAAGGTGATGACTCCCAGGCGTGCCAGTTCTTTATCACCGGTATGTTTTGCCACACCGGCTCCCGGCAGGCGTAAAACTGCGGGGAAACGTCCCTCTTTATTGGGAATGCATAATATTCCGTATAGGTGATTTCCACGGATATAGTGGGTAACTTTTACACGGTATACTTTTACATCGGCGTCACTCTCTTCCGGTATGAAGGTCATTTCTGATTTCATGGGATATTCTCTCATACGGCGGATCTGATCGTTCCAGAATGAATGGAAATCTTTGGGTATCAAAGTGGTAGGCCGTATCTGTTCGCAATCGTACGCGATGTTGATGAGATTGCGATAAGAAAATCCGTCTACCGTAGCTCTGACTTCACACGACAGGAATCCGGGCTGTTGCATACCCGGAGATTTTATTGTGACGGAGCCGTTCTTGAGTAAAACAGAATCTTTTTGTATTGGCACCATTTTCTCCGGTCCTACTGCATATTCTATCTTTATATTGTTCAGCTTCTGTTGATCGCGGAACAACGAAATGGTGAAATGCGCCGGTTCGCCTATCTTATAATTCCAATCATAATGATCGGGTGTGATTTGAATTGTTATGAGATCTTTGTTTCCTTTCGTTGCCTGTGCACCAATGGTGAAGAAAACCAGAACGGATAAGATGAATATTTTTTTCATGCTTTATGTCTTTTTGAATGAATGATATTGCCGGATACCTGAAGAAGCAGATTTTGTCCTTGTCGGAGCAGGCCCGATACCTCTTCACCGGTCTGTCCCTCTGCATAGAAGCGGATCATATCTTCCGTTTCCGAACTGCGGATCAACAACCATCGGCAATCTCCTTTAAAAATAAATTTAAGCCCGTTTACGACACCCCGGCTGCTTAAATATGATTTTACTTCCCGAATGGAGAATCCTGCCACTTCAAGAGGTTGATTTTCATATAACCAAGGTAATAGTTCATTTTTATCCGATTGTCCGTAACTCATGTCGATACGGTCATAATAGATAGGTCCCATAGCTTGCTGCCGGTCTTTCAGATAATCGGAGATTTTACGGTAAGACGATGCAGCGAGCATTTCGAGGAGAAGAAGCGAAGAAAATATACCGTCCCGTTCGGGTATATGCATGCCATAGCCGAAACCACCGCTTTCTTCTCCGCCAAAGGCAATGGGATGGGTGGTCATTAGGTCGGCGATGTATTTGAACCCGACTTGAACTTCATATACCGGCGTTTGGGGAGATTCAAAAATACTGCGTATCTTGTCGGACACGGAGGAGGTCTTCACAATACCGCCCGGAATCTGTTTTACCCGTTTTAAATAGTCTACCAGTAGTAATATGGTGTTTTGTGCTGATAGCCACTCTCCGGTGTCGAGACATACCCCTACCCTGTCGGCATCTCCGTCAGTTGCTACACCCAAAGCGAAATTACCTTCTTTCAACGCTTCTTTTAGGGGTAATAGGTTCTTTTCGATAGGTTCGGCCAAGCGTCCGTGAAAAGTTTCGGAAGCTTCGGAACAGATACTTCGGGCAAGGCAGTTGTGGCTGTGTAGTATCTCTTGAATGAGTGTAAGACCTGCCCCGCCCATACTGTCTATTAATATATTCAGTGCTGCTTTTCTGATTATCTCAAAATCGATCCGTTTTTCGATGTGTTCTACATAGGCAGGTATGAAATTCATTTTATGTATATGCGTGGTAGACCGTACCACTGGAGATGCATATAAATATTGCTCTACTTTCCGTGTGTCGTCCGAGCAGAACGGACCTCCCAACCGCGATTTGAATTTAATGCCATTGTATGAAGGCGGATTGTGTGAAGCGGTAATCATTACGCCGGCACAGCAATTAAGGTGTAAGGTGGCATAAGATAATACGGGTGTCGGGGCGATCCGGTCGGATAATAATACCTGTATTCGATTGCCTGATAATACTTCGGCAAATGTAGTGGCAAATAATTGTGAATTCTTGCGGGTATCGTAAGCCAGCGCCACGCAGGGAGATTTTTCTTTATAATCTCGGTGTATAAAATCGGCAAATGCCTGAGCTGCTATCGATACGGTTTCTTCATTTATTTCCGTATCGATGTGTGCCCGCCATCCATCCGTTCCAAAAAATATATTCATGTTTTTATTATTTATTGAATTTTTGACTGTTTAGACGATATTTGCATGTTGCAGAGCTTCCGAAAACCATTGTGTGATGAGGTGGGGACGGGTAATGGCCGAGCCTACAACGACTGCCCAGGCACCGTTTTCTATTCCTCTTGCCGCTTCGACGGGGGTGTTATAACGCCCTTCGGCAAATACAGGGCAGTCGGGAAGGGCTTTGACACAATTGCGGAGAATCTCCAGAGACGGACCGTGCTTAGTTTCTTTCATGGTATAGGGCGTGTAACCGCATAGAGTGGTCGAAACACAGTCGGCACCGGCTTCTCTGCATGCTATTGCTTCGTCTACGGTCGAAATGTCCGACATTATTTTTATCCCGTCATATCTCTCTTTTATCTTCCGGATGTATTCCGGGCCGGTGAGCCCGTTTTCCCGCAAACGGAAGGTACCGTCTACGGCAATGAGCGGGGTATCGATTGCCATGAGTGCCTCTACTTCCTTGAATGAACCGGTGATACGTACAAAACCGTCTGCAAAATGAGATTTTGTCAGTCCGATTACCGGCAAGCGGCTATGGCGTATAAGGTAGTCGGTTTTCTCTATGCCACACGAACGAATGCCGGCGGCACCTCCTTGGGCGGCACATTGGGCAAAAGCCCCTACCCCTTCGGGAGAATTAAAAGGTGAACCCTCTTCGGCCTGACACGAAACGATGAGCCGGCCTTTTACTTTCTGAAATATGTCAATCATTGTTTTCTTGATAATAAGTTCTTAAAAGTCAGCAGTAATCACTATCGGATAGTGATCCGACATATAAACCGGATCGGAATTTTTGGTGATGGTTACAGCTTGGGTAACCGATACGTATTCGTTCACAAAAATATAATCGATCTGTGAGGGAGGATACAGTTTACCATAACTGTGTGCCGTTCCCGCAGGGCCGGATTTCTCAGTGGCGATGTCCCTTGAATTGATAAATTCGCTAAGAAAGGCGTTGACAGGCGGAGTTCCCGGTATACTGTTCATATCTCCTGTAATGAATACGGCTTCCTCTGTCGTCATTTCTTTTATCTTTTTGCAAATCAGCCGGGCACCCTCCAGTTTAGCAATGGTACCTACATGGTCGAGGTGGGTATTGAATACATAAAACGTGCGGCAATTCTCTATATCCCTGAACTTAGCCCATGTACAGATGCGGGGAAACTTCCCGTCCCATCCTTTGCTGACAACATCCGGGGTTTCAGAGAGCCAGAACGTTCCGTAATCTAATACATTCAGCTTTTTCTTATTGTAGAAGATAGGGGTAAAGACATCGGTGTCTGCCGTACCTTGTGCGGAAACTCCTAACCATTCATAGATCCCGATAGACAGGAAGTCTTGTACCTGGTCGGCCAACGGTTCCTGCATACATACAATGTCGTACCGGTAATTGGTGAATTCTCTGATTACCATCTTCTTGCGGTTCGACCAGGCATTTACTCCGGTGTCCATATTCGAACCGCGGATATTGAAACTACAGATTGTAATTTCGTTCTCGTAATTTTCGCCTTGTGCCGGCATCCACGAAAGACCGAGGCAAATGAAAAAGAAAATATATATTCTGAAAGTCATATCGTTTTTCTTATTGGGTTATAAAGAGGCATTGACAAAAACTGCATAGTGGTCCGAAGGGAAGAAGCCATTGGGATAATGCTCGTCATCGGCTGTATAATCCAGTATCTTGATTTTATCATTTACAAAGATGTAGTCGATTCGTACCGGTTCTACTTGTCCGAAGTTATGGGCTGTACCTACCGGGCCTAAGAGATGTGGAGCGATGGTACGGGAGTCTTTATAATGTGCAGTGTATTCTTTGTATGCATCGGTAGTATCGAAGCTGTTCATGTCTCCGCATATAAACAGGGGGGCATCACCCGCAAATTTTCTTGCCTGCCGGCAGACTAATGCCGCACCTTCCTGTTGGGCTATACGTCCTTTGTGGTCAAGATGGGTGTTGAAAACATAGAATATTCTTCCGCTTTTGCGATCGCGGAATTTGGCCCAAGTGCAGTAACGGTCGTACTTTCCGTCCCATCCCTTTGAAAAAGGAGCCATTGTTTCGGATAGCCAGAACATCTCGTTGTGCAATAGTTCAAAGCGTTCGGCCTTGTAGAATATAGGGTTGTACAGTCCTCTGATTCCTACAAAGGCATAACCTGTGGCTTGCTCTATATCTTCCAGTTGGTTGGCCAATACTTCTTGCATACATACGATGTCGAAATCGTGATTATTTATTATTTTACATAACGAGTCTTTCCGGAATTTCCAGGAGTTGATGCCATCGTTAGGCAGGTCTCCCCGAATGTTGTAAGTACAGAAGCGGATGTTGCAATCGCCGGTTTTGTTTTTTCCCCGGACGGGAGAAATGATTCCTGTCAAAACAAATAATAGGATAAACAGGATTTGAAAGTTTCTTTTCATGACTGGTAGTATTTTATATTTAGTAATGAATGTTCGATGATACATGTTTCTTTCTTGCTCCCCAGATAATCAGCAGGGACAACAAGGATACGAGTGCGGCCGAAAGCCAGAAAATGCGGATGGCGGAGAAATCGTAAACAGGATTGCCATCGACGATAGCCTTACGCGACTCTATCAGAAAACCACTGACGACGTCCTGTAAGCCGGCTGCTGCATAACTGGCTATGCCGATAACTCCTACTGCCGCGCCTGTGGCTTCTTTGGGAGCGATATCTATGGCCATAAGTCCGCCAAGAAAACACAGCAGGATACCGATAGATATACCGAACAATATCATCGAGATGATATCCAGTATTTCGCACTGCCGTGGCCCGAAGAGGAATAATGCCAATGCTGCCAGATTAAGCAAACTTGACAGGCAGGCCGGTATGGTCCGGTTACTGCGGAACATTTTATCGGAAATAAGGCCTGAGAATACTGTCCCTACAATGCCGCAAACCGAACTGACGGAAACGAGTGTACTGGCTGTTACGATGTTGTAACCCTTTTCTATCTCGAAGTAGTACACTCCCCAGCTATTTACGGCATAACGGCTGATATACATAAATGCGCTGGCGAGTGCCAACATCCATATCATCGGGTTCTTTAAGACTTCGGCCTGTTTATGTTTTACAGTCGAATCCTTTGGCTGGCTGGTCGAGCCGGGCAATCCGGCTTTCCATTCGGGAGGTGTCGGTTTTAGGAAAGTAAATATCAGGGCAACCCCTATGGCTCCCAGACATGCGGCGCTCATAAATCCCCACTGCCATCCCAAGGCACCGACAATGAATGAAGTGAAAATAAAGGTAAGCGCCTCTCCTATGTTGTGGCTCGCGCTCCAGAAACCGTATACTGTGCCACGTTCTTTCTCCGTAAACCAACGGTTGAGTGCTATGACGCTGCACGGACCGCCTACCGATTGAAACCAGCCGTTTAACGCCCAGAGTATGACAAACGCCCAAAAGGGTACGGCAAAGCCGAGTGCGGCATTTACCAAAGTTGCCACAAAGAGGCCTCCTGCCATCAGATAACGTACATTTACCCTATCTGCTAAGAATCCATTTACAAATTTACCGATTGCATAGGTAAAGAATAGGGCGGAACCGATGATTCCTAACTCTGTTTCTGTAAGGTATCCGGCATCTACTATCGGTTTCTTGACAACGTTCAGGCTTAGCCGGCAGACGTAAAACAGGCCATAACCCAAAGTTGCTGCTGCAAATACAGCCCATTTGGTCCGGTTATATTTATTTTGTTGAGTATGGTTCATCGTTCTATTTCTTAATGATTTTTTGTGACCGGATGTTTTGTTCCGAGATACATCTTATGATGTAGATTCCTTGCGGCAGATCGGATACATTGATCGCTTCGGAGAGGGAGGTCAACTTACGGTCTTGCACCAGTTGTCCCTGAGCCGATATGATTTGAAGCCGTATTTGGGGTGCTCCGGTTATGCCTTCGATAAAGAATTCATTTTCTACCGGGTTAGGATAGATTTGCAGGTTGCTCTCTTCAGCTTTTGTGAAACCGGTACCACCGTTGGGGGCAATTTGTAGTGTGCAGGAGGATACCGAGGTATCTCCCAATTCATCAGTGCCCTGTATTGTTAAGGGGAAAGAGCCGTTTTCCAAAGGAATACCCGACAGGTCGCCTTGTATTGAGAGGGATATGCCGGCCGGCAAATTACCGGATAGCAATTGATAAGTCACTTTTCGTGATCCGCCCCGATGGTAGATACAATTACGGTAAGCGATGTCTTCTTGTGCCGGTATCACATGGTCGGTGAATATACGGATATGTGGATAAGAGGTTAATGCAATGTTGTTGCCCGTACCGGTTGCGTCCAATGGAAATGCTGTTGTGCCGGATAGGGTAAGATTAGTCGTATGATACGTAATGCCATATTCATCGGCTTCTTTAAAATTGGTCAGAATGAACAGGCGCGTTTCATCCGCATCCGGCATAAACAGCAGGTCGGTTATCTCCTCCTCAGTTTTATTACCGAAACGTTTTACGTTCAGCACCCGGTTTTCCGGAGAGAGTTTGATCAGAAAAGCATCTTTAGCTCCTTTGTCCGGAAGATTGTAACGGTTGTCACCGGACGGATTGAAGACGACCTTTCCCGTGCAATAACCTCCGGCATATATTTCGTCGTTGTCATTGATATATAGGGCATTGATCATTGTATTTTTGCTTGTGGAGGTTCCTCCGGCTGTGTATATAGACGAATAGCTGCCGTCCGGATTTAGCAGGATACATAATGCATGTTGTACGCCTGCGGATGTCGTGGCTTGTACAGACGAGCCGATTGTAAGTTCTTTGCTTGTTGTAGATCCGGATAGGGCAATCTTACCGTTATTCATGCATGCCATGTCGGATAGGGATTCGTTTCCTGTCCCGATTATCGGGCAAGTCCATAATTTCTTTCCGGATGTGTTGAAACGGCTCGCAAATAGGTTTGTATCGCCTGTCATTGTTCCCCTGCATGTTCCGGCAAGAATAATATCCGTTCCATCGGTCACTATCTTTTCTGCCGAAGCAGATGCATATTCGCTTTCCGAGATTTTCCACAGTTGCTCTCCGGACATTGAATAGGCAGCCAGAAAATATTGTTCCTCGGAATTCCCACAGAGATACAATGTATGGTCGAGCAATACAAAATCTTTCAAGATGAGATCCATATGTTCTGCGAATGACATAGGAGCGGATAGGACACCTTTCGGAGAGATGGAGTACAATTTCTCGTTTCCGTCTGTCCCAGTGAGCAGCCATAATGTTCCGTTCTCGTCTGTTACAGCCGATCTGACCTGTGACTCGTTTTCAATCATACTCAGATGCTCACGAATGCCTTCGACCGAATAGCGGGCTACGAAGACAGTAGGTAGGGCGGATGTTAGGTCGGTTTGCGTATCGGTAATGAGTTCTCCGTTGAATTCTCCGGTCAGCCAGATGCTTCCTTTATCCGATATGATTTTACGTCCGTATGTGGTTATCGTACTTCCTAAATGTTGCACAGTCTCGGGCGGTTGCGCATGAGATACGGTACAGGTAAGAAGTAGAATGATGATTAGGATTCTGTTCATGATATATATGTCATAAAGAAAGGGATGCCCGGACATTGCACCGGGCATTTTCCCCATGGGTTAATATTAATAGACGCTTGCCTTGTATACGGACTGTTTGCCTGAGATGCTGTCTTCCATTACTACTGTATAGATACCGTTTTCCAGAGAATAACGTTCGTTGCCTTGCAAACGCTCTTGTTTTACCAGTCTGCCGGAAAGGTCGAATATCATTACCCGGTAGCTGGATGTGCCGGTTAATATCTCGATAGCGCCGTGGTCTCCCCATACCCTGACTGCCTCCTGCCGGTAATCTTCTAATCCGGTACCGGTAGAGACGTTGAGAAGGTACTCTGCAAATCCCGTATTTCCATCGGCATCTTTCATACAGACGACAATCGGATAGCTTCCTGTGACGGTGCTTGTTCCACTTAGTTCCCCGGTAGTCGGGTTTAGGGTGAACCCTTCGGGGAGTGTGCCGCAATATAATGTAAATTCGGCATCTCCATTTGCATTTTCGGCATTGATTATTTGGCTGAATGCTGTTCCGGGCACTGCATTCGGCAGGATGGCAGGTGTGGCGTAGATCTGCTGATAACACAATAGGGCGACACTGTATGCAGTACCAATGGTCGGCACTGTAATGGGATCACCGAATAGATTGACAGGGGAAGCCGTAGCACCGCTACGGGTAGATACCATGTCGGCTACGTACAAGATGCCTTCGTTACCTACCGCCATTGCCATTGCTCCTTCCTTGGTTGCATCTCCCACACGGTGTCCTATCAACACTTCCCCTTTCGACGACAGTTTCATCAGATACATATCCTGTCCTCCTTTAGCTTTAGAAGGGAATTGTTTCGCTTCATCTTCTGCATCTGGATTGAAATAATATGTGCCGAAGGTTGTACCGGCATTCCATATCGAACCGTCCTTTTCGATGGCAATCGTTTTCACATCGGTCGGTTGGTTGCTACTGCCTGCTATATAATTCCATTGATAATTTCCGTCGGTGTCGAAAGAAATAATGAGCATGCTGTTCCACGTTCCCGTAGTGTCCAAAGTCTTCATAAGGATGCCGGGAGCATTATCCACCGCAAGGTCTTCGCTTCGTATCACTCCACCGATTACCACTTGATGGTTGGCTACATCCATCGCATTGATATCATCCAACTTACTGCCCTTTAGGCTGCGTGCCCAGGCCATACTTCCGTCGGCTGCATATTTCACAAGGAAATTATCGGTATTTTCTACAGAAGCTGCTGTCATGGACTGTGTTTCGAATTGGATGGTCCCGCTAAATGTACCGACTGCATAAATATCTCCCTTTTCGTCTATGGAAATAAGATTTCCTGTCCCGGTGCCGTTTCCCGACATTGTTTTCGCCCAAATCAGATTAGCATTATTGTCGTATTTAGCAATGAAGAAGGCGAGTTCGGAATTGCCGGATGAGATTTCGTGTTCACCTCCGTTCATTTCTATGTTTAAGTTTCCGGTGAAAGCTCCCGTGATGGCAAAACTGCCGTCGTTTGGATTTACCGCTATACTCTTGATGACAGGCTCTATCCCCGAAGTGGTTCCTTTTAGCCAGAGAGGATTTCCTGTGGCATCGTATTTGGCGATGAAGAAATCTTTATAGTCGGATTCTATTTTTAATGTTTCGGTGATCTCCGCGTCCGATTCGAAGTTACCTGCCACAAATGAATTGCCCGATGCATCTGCAGCAATACTTTGTACAAGGATCGAACCGGAAGAGCTTTTGATTGATGAGGCAAATACACATTGATTGTTCGGGGTAAATTTTGCGACATATGCATCCATTACCATTGAGGCTCCCGTTACCTCCTTATTTCCGATTGTCATTTCTGCTCCGGTAAAGTTTCCTGTGAGGTATGCATTGTTATCAGTGTCTATCGCCATGCTTTTTGCAGAAGTTTCTGTATCGGCGATACCAAATTGACTGTTCCATAAATATTTCTGGGAGAAACCGGTTAAACAGTTCATTACCAGTGCTGTGAAAAGGAATACTTTTGTTCTCATAATTGTAATGTTTTTAATTTATAGGTATAGCAAGGGCCAACAGAGAGGGTTGACTCCCTGCGGAAAAGTTTTTAAATAGAGGTTATCCGGATCTTAGTATCCGTCGTTCTGATACATCCCGGATGGGTTTATAGATACTTCCCGCCACGGTATAGGAAGCAATAAATCACGCTTGGAACATCCTTGTACCGATTTGTCATTTAAGAATTTTACTAAATCGTCCGGTTTATAGAAACGGAGAAGGTCGAACCAACGATGATTTTCGAAAGCCAACTCGATACGTCGCTCATGCAAGATGACATCCTTTATTGTCGGGTAGTCGTTTTTGTAAGATTCCGGGGCCTGCTCATAGGATTTGAGTTTGGCACGGGTACGGATCATATCTATATAGGTTATGGCTTCGGGTTCGAGTCCGAGAGCTTCATTTACTTCGGCAAGCATCAGGATGACATCGGCATAACGAAGTACGATCCAGCAAGAACCGCCACGTCCTTGGGAATCTCCCAAATCTACATATTTGTTTACGTAAGGGGTAGTTCCATATGTTTTATAGGAGACGACTTTGCGCATATCGCCGGTTTCATACTCCTGAATCAGGTCGTTTTCCGGAATATTGTCTCCCAAACCCTGTGATTGCGAAATGATTCCTGTGGCGCTGAGAGGTTGGAAATTTTTAGCAAAATAAGAGCCTTCGTCTGTTCCTTGCAGATACATTACTTGAAAGATGATTTCGTTGCAGGTAATATTGGCTACTCCGAATACTTTGCCGTATGCAATGTCTTTCAGTTCTCCGAATGGCCGTGCACTATAAGCGGCATCGAGAGCCTCTTTTGCCAGTTGGAGGTAATCTTGGGTAGCGCCGTTGTTCAGTCGTTTGGCCATTGTGAGGTATACTTTACCTAATAAAGCATATCCGGCCGTTTTTGAGGCGCGTCCGAAGTTGGGATTACTTCCGTCAAATCCCCAATTGTCGGGCAGTTGGCTTTGTGTTACGAATTTCAGGTCTTTTACAATGAAATCATAGACTTCCGCTATCGGGCGCCGTCCGTATTTGAGGACTTCTGCTTCACTGTTTAGTTGCTTGTCTACGATAGGAACATCTCCGAACAGTTGCGACAGGTTGTAGTAAGACAAGGCACGTAAGAAACGGGCTTCTGCTTTGTACTGGCTTTTCTTTTCGTCGTCCATCGGTACATTATCGATATAGTCGAGCACTACATTGCTTCGGTGGACACAGGTAAACATTCCGTACCAGGCCCGTTGTACCTCTGCATTACTGGATGTAAGGTTGTATACATCGAAATCATTGTATATGCCCGAATTGGCTGTTTTGGATGCCAAAGTCGTATTGTCGGATCTGATTTCGGTCCAGTAGTACATGTTGTTGTAATAGTTTGTTTTTAATCCGTCGTAGGCTGCGTTTAATGCCTGATACATATCGTTTTCCGTTTTATAGAAATCGTTTTTGTTCAATTTGTCGGGATCCGAACGGTCCAGAAAGTCACAGGAAGTAAACCCGATAATCAGGTAGCCGAGGAGGATTATATTCTTTATTGATTTTATTCTTTTCATAATGCAGCTTTGTTTTTAGAATGATAATTTACAACCGAAATTATAAGCTCGTGAGAGAGGGTAAGTTCCCCAATCGAAGCCGGGCATCAAATTACCCGATTTATAACTTACATCCGGATTATAACCGATATAATCGGTGATCGTAAACGCATTATCGATGGAGGCAAAAAGCGATACACCCCTTAATTTTATTTTTTCTACCCATTTCTGAGGCAGGTTGTAATTTAAGGTTATGTTAGTGCAACGGAAATAGGATGCATCATTTACCATGTAAGATGAAACTCCATAAGTGTTTTTGTTGGTAGTGGCAATGTTGGCACGATACATGGCCGGATCAGGGTTGGTTACGGAGTTGTAACGGTCGGCGGCCAATGCAAACTGATTGCAGGTGCCTTCCATGTTCAGGAGATAGTAATTCTGGAAACTGATGACTTGTGCTCCTTGTACACCGGAGAAAGAGGCGCTCAGGCTCACTCCTTTATAGCTGATGTTGGTGCTGAAGCCGTAGGTGAAGTCGGGGTAGTTGTCTCCTAATATTTCCCGGTCGTCATCCGTAATTTTACCGTCATTGTTTACGTCTTTCCATTTTGCATCTCCCGGCTGTACATTTTCATAGTTCCATACGGCCGGACCGGTCAGTTGGTAACCTTCTTCACCGATGTGTTGTTTGTCTACCAGAATACGTTGATACTCTTCTTCCGAAATGACTCCGAGACTGTTCAGGCCATAAAAAGAACCGATCGGCTTTCCAACCATGGTAATGTGGCTGATGGCACTTCTTTCTCCGATACTGACAATGGATTGAGAATCGGGCAACGAGAGTACCTTGTTCCGGTTCAGAGAAAGGTTTGCACCGACATTCCAGGTGACAGGGCCGGTTAAAATACGTCCGTCGACTTGTATGTCAAAACCGGTGTTGCGTATTTTGGCATTGGATAGATTCGATTTATATTGTGTCGCTCCGGCAATGGCGGATATCGGTTTGTTGAACAGCAGGTCGTTCGAGATACTGTTATAATAATTGGCGGACAGTGTGAGACGGTTTCTCAGAAAACTCAAATCCATTCCGACATTATATTGGTCTGTTTTTTCCCATCCTAACAGATTGTCGACGAAAGCGCTCGGATAGCGGGTTGGTACTATCTGCCCCCCTAATACGTAACCGCCTAAATTACTCATGTAGCCTACATGTTCGTAATTGCCAATGTTGTTATTACCGCTGATACCCCAGCTAACTCTCAATTTGGCACCGAAGTTTTCGCCGATATGGTTGGTCCAGAATTCTTCGTTCGACAGGTTCCATCCCAAGGCAACAGACGGGAATATTCCCCAGCGATTGTCCTTTCCAAAACGGGAAGAGCCGTCGCCGCGTAACGAACCGGTGAATGTATAGCGGTCTTTCCACGAATATACCACACGTCCGAATACAGACATCATGGCCCAGTCGAATTTGTCGGTATCTCCCCAACTGTCTCCGGGAGCTGTGCCGTGGGCACTTAATTCCCGAATGGTATCGTCTACAAAATTGCGGGCCCCGATGGAAGAATTGTCGTATACTTTTTCCTGCATGGAATAACCACCCAGAATATTGATCCCGTGATCTCCGAATGTGCGGTTGTAATTAAGCGTTGCTTCCAATATCCAGTCGAGATTGGTCTGTGTGCTGTAGGAAGCATGTGAGAGCCGTTGATCGCCTACATATCCGCTACCTGCCGTTGTCCCATCGGTATTCATAATGGTGCCTCCGACTGTGGACGGACGGTAGTAGCTTTCTGTTTGGGATATATACTGCATTCCCGAATACACTTTCGCCTTTAGCCCCTTTATAACTTCCAGTTCGAGATAGCCGGAAACAGAAGACATGTATCTTTTCTGATAATCTTCAATCTCATGTGCTAAGGCTACCGGATTCTCGGCCGGTGCTACCGAATATTTCTTTGCATACTGCATTTGTTGGTCTACGGCATACGAGCCGTCTGTGTTGTATACCGGAAACTGTGGGAACATGACAAGGGCACTCATGATGATACCGTCATTGTAATGGCGGCCTTCGGCCTGTACAATCCGGTTTTTCGTATAGGAGGCCGAAGTATTGACACCTATACTTAACCGGTCGGTCAGCTTGCCGTCGATGTTGAAACGTGTTGTGAACCGGTGGTGATAAGAAGGAGCGATGATACCGTCCTGTTCCATATATCCGGCACTGGCCATGTATCTGATACGGTCACTACCACCGGTAATGTTCAGATTATGTTTCATTATGGGGGCCGTGGAGAATATGGCATCCTGCCAGTCTGTGTTATAAGCCGGTTCTACAGGTTGCCCTGTGGTGAAATCAAAGAAGATGTCCGGTATCTGGAAAATTTTTCCACTGGTTGCCCCGGCTACGGACATGCGGTATTCGTTGTTGTGTAACGGATCGTATTCTTTCCCGTTTTTGGTACACCAGTCGCGATAGGCATTGTTGGCGCATTCTATCGATAAGTCGCGCATGCCATAAGCATCCAGCATTTTTATTTTGTGATCTACCTGTTGAAAACCATATTGAAAATCATACTCTACTTTTGCACGTCCGCTGTTTGTACCCCGTTTGGTGGTTATTAAAACAACACCTCCGGCAGCACGTGAACCATATATAGCTGCAGATGCTGCGTCCTTTAGCACTTCTATGGAAGCTACATCGTTCGGATTGATATATACATCTTTGGATGTCGGAAATCCGTCGACTACGTAAAGCGGTTCCGAACCGGCATTGATGGAGCTTACCCCACGGACCCGCAATGATAAACCTTCGCCCGGACTTCCCGATGTCTGTTTGATCTCGACACCGGCAGCGTGACCTACCAGCGCCTGTTCGAGTGTCGGTGTGGTGATACTCAGATCATCCATCTTTATGCTGGAGATGGCACCCGTCACATCTGTTTTACGAACTGCACCGTATCCGATTACCACAACCTCGGAAAGTACTTTGGTATCTTCAGACATTACGATCCGCATCGGTTCTTTGTTTTTTACCGTCAGTTCTTTCGATGTATAGCCCAAATAAGAAAGCACGAGAATGTCTCCTTTTTCGGCTGTTATGGTGAACTCGCCGTCCATATTCGAACTCGTTCCTTTGGTGGTGCCTTTGATCAATACATTGACGCCTATCAGAGGAAGATTGTTCTCGTCATAAACAGTGCCGGACAATGAGAAGCTTGCTTTCTCTTTTTTTTCTTTCTGCGGAGGTTCCTTGATATAAATATAAATACTTCCGTTACGCACCTCAAAATTTACATTGGTTTTTTGAGAGAGTTCGGCGAGTACCTCTTTTACATCTTTCCCGGATGCTTGTACCGAGACTTTCACTGATAAGTCTGTAAAGCTGCCACTATATGCCAAGCGCAGCTTGGATTGTTTGGCAACGTCGTTTAATACGTTTTTTAAAGGTACGTCTTTGTACCGTACCGATACCTTTTGAGCATAAAGTATCCCTGTGCTAAAAAGGAATAGCATGGCTACTGTACCTCTTAAAACGAATGAATGTGATTCTTTTTTAAGAAAATTTAAAAAACGAATCCTTATCACCCGTCTTCTGATAAAAACTGGCAAAATTTTCATACTTTTGTTTTGTATTTTATATTAAAAAATGAAACTGGTAGTCAATGGAAGGGCCCTATTCCTTTATTGGCTACCTCTTTTTATTTTCTTTTGTATATTAGTATCTTGTCGTTGATTTTTTCATACCTGACCGGAGAGATGCGGGTCAGATCTTCCAATATTGAATCTAATGGCATGTTGTTGAAAGATATTGTGTATATGGAGCTTTCCAAAGACGGATCCATTAATACAATTTCTTTATTGAACTTGCGGGATAGTTCTTTCGAGATATGATCCAGACGGGTATCTGTAAAATACAGGCTGTTTGTTTTCCAGCCCGAGTAGTCGGCGACATTTTCGAGAGTACGTTTATGCATTGTCCCGTTTTTCTTTTCATAAACGATTTGTTCTCCCGGAAATAGCTCTAAAGCTCTTCCCCGAATATCGTTGACCCGGACATGGCCTTGATTTAAAGTAGTAATGATATCCGATTCGTCATTGTATGCTTTGATATTGAATTTTGTTCCCAGCACTCTGATGTCTACTCCCGAAGTGTGTACTGTGAATGGACGAATCTTGTTTTTGGTTACTTCAAAGTAAGCTTCTCCCTCTAACTCTACTTCGCGACTGAATAATTTGAATCCGGGTGTGTACTTTAACCGGGAGTCGGCGTTCAGTATGACTTTGGTGCCGTCTTGAAAGATAATTGTTTGGATATCTCCTTTAGGAACATATATTTCGGCCAGGCGGGGAGATTGTGTCTGGTTGTAATACATGTATCCTCCGGTGGCTAATAATAAAATGGCCGGTATCCATATGGCGATACTGCGCAACCACCATCCGATTGTCGGTTGAAAGCGTTTCTTGCTTTTTTCTGTTGGAATCTCGATATGAAGCGGTTGTATCTCTATGGATTCTGAGCTATGCAGTTCTTCTCCGGACAGAATACGGGCTACATCCTCGTCAATTACTTCCGATAGATAACGCTGCCCTTCTTCGGTACCGAACCATCGACGTATTTCTGCTCTCCGGTCGGGTGACAAGGCATCGCATAAATAAAGGCGGATGTCTTCGTCGGTAATTGGATGATGGTTTTCTGTTGTCATTTTATTAGTTTTAAGTGGCAGAGAGAAAAACGGTTTGCTCTTGCGTTGTATATAGAGTAAAATCTTGGCGAAAGAAAGTATTACTCAACTCTTGATGTTTAACTTTTATAAACACTTCGATGCGGGTGTAATCAAGAAAGAGAGGCGCTGAGCAACACCATGCAAATACAGATAAAATCTTTTTCGTTGAGGCTTTCACGCAATGACAATATAGCTTTGTAATAGGATACTTTTACCGTATTTACTGTAATGTTGAGTTGCTGGGCTATCTCGGCATTGGAAAGTCCTTCGAAAATTTTCATTTGGCAAATGCGGCGCTTTTGTGGCGGCAATAAGGCCAAGGCTTTCCGTATAGCTTCATCCCGTTGCTTCCTGTACAGGGTTTGTGTGATATTCTCCTCTTCAAAAAGTGGCATTCCCAATATGATTTCTTCTTTCTTTTCGAGGGTTAACTGATGGAATTTATATGTGTTTAATAAGTGGTTTTTAAGGATTCCATACAGATAAGGTTCTACTCCCTGCTCTACGTCAATCTGGGTGCGGGTTTCCCACAGTCTCATGAATGAATATTGTACGGCATCCTCTGCCATTTCTTTTGATTTCAGATAACGCAATGCCAGTAGAAAGAATTGCCGGTGACACTTTACGTATATTTTAGAAAAGGCAGAATGACTACCATTGATAAGTAATAAAACTATTTCTTTGTTTATCTTTTCCATTTCTAAATTTATTGAAGTATTCTAATTGAATATGGCTACGAAGTTAAATAAAAAATCTAATATTCTTTATGCCGGTATTGAATTTGTGTATGAGCCGGTTATCTGGCATGCCAACTTTTCATCGCAGTTTTATATACATTGCATTTGAGTTACATTATCTGTTAAAAGACCTCAAAGAAACTACCTTACATCACTTTTTATTTGTTTCTTTGCACCAAATTCGGGTGAAGTGCAGTCTTGTGACTTAATGCCGCACTTAATTTATGGCAATAATCAATGAATAAACTCTCTATAAATGCTTGTCCGCTATGCGGTGGCACGCACTTGAAGCGTGTCATGACTTGTACGGATTTCTATGCATCGGGTGAACAGTTCGATGTGATGTCCTGCGAAGATTGCGGATTTACTTTCACGCAGGATGTTCCTGTAGAAGCAGAGATAGGGCGTTATTATGAAACTCCCGATTACATTTCCCACTCCGATACGAAAAAAGGTGCAATGAATGCCATTTACCATCAGGTGCGTAAGTACATGTTGGGCAAGAAAGCGCGTCTGGTAGCCAAGGAATCTCATCGTAAAAGAGGACGTTTGCTCGATATAGGTACGGGGACAGGCTATTTTGCCGCAACGATGGAACAACGCGGATGGAAAGTAGAAGCTATCGAAAAAAATGCTCAGGCACGTGTGTTTGCCAAAGAGCACTTCGGACTGGAAGTGAAAGGAGAGGAAGCCTTGCAGGAGTTCGAACCCGGCTCGTTCGATGTGATTACTTTATGGCATGTAATGGAGCATCTGGAGCATCTGGATGAAACGTGGGAATGTCTTCGCGGGCTTTTGTCCGATAGAGGTGTGCTTATCGTAGCTGTACCTAATTGTTCTTCTTACGATGCCGGTAAATATGGTGAGTATTGGGCGGCGTATGACGTACCCCGTCATCTGTGGCACTTCACTCCGGTCACTATACAGCAACTTGCTTCCAAACACGGATTTATCATGGCAGCGCGTCATCCGATGCCGTTTGATGCTTTTTATGTATCGATGTTGAGCGAGAAGCATCGGGGAAGTTCGTTTCCGTTTGTGAAAGGAATGTGTACCGGAGTGGTAGCATGGCTTAGTGCGTTAGGTAAGAAAGAACGTAGCAGTTCGATGATTTATGTATTTAGAAAGAAACGCTGATGAAGAGTAAAAACAAAAATAATTCAGTCTCCTATTTCGACATGCAATTCATAACGTCGAGCATCAGTACGACGTTGGTGTTGTTGCTGTTGGGGCTTGTCGTGTTTTTTGTTTTGGCAGCACACAATCTTTCCATTTATGTCCGGGAAAATATTAATTTCTCTGTTCTTATCAGCGATGATATGAAAGAGGCCGATATTTTGAAATTACAGAAAAGACTGGATAAAGAACCGTTTGTGAAGCAGACGGAATATATTTCTAAAAAACAGGCTCTCAAAGAGCAGACTGAAGCAATGGGAACCGATCCGGAGGAGTTTTTAGGATACAACCCTTTTACGGCTTCCATTGAAATCAAATTGCATTCCGATTATGCCAATTCCGACAGTATCGCCAAGATAGAGAAGCTGATAAAGAAAAACACCAATATTCAGGAGGTGCTTTATCAACGTGAACTGATCGATCTGGTGAATGAGAATATCCGGAACATAAGTCTGGTGCTCCTGACTTTGGCAGTGGTGCTCACGCTTATTTCTTTTGCTTTGATAAATAATACGATACGCTTGGCTATTTACTCCAAACGCTTCCTTATTCATACTATGAAGTTGGTGGGAGCCAGTTGGGGTTTTATCCGCCGTCCGTTTTTGCGGCGAAATATATGGAGCGGTGTGCTGGCCGGTATTATGGCCGATGCAATTCTGATGGGAGCAGCGTATTGGCTGGTCTCTTATGAACCCGAACTGATTCGTGTGATAACTCCTGAGGTGATGTTACTGGTATCCGGTTCTGTTCTGGTATTTGGTATTATTATTACGTTCCTGTGTGCTTACCTGTCCATCAACAAGTATCTGAGGATGAAGGCAAGTACCTTGTATTACATATAGTCTGAATATGCAACATAATATAAACATTGTAATTTCAATTGTAAATCGTTAAATCGTAAATAACATCATGGCTGACAAACAGAAATTTGCTTTTGATAAAACTAACTTTATATTACTCGCCATCGGAATGGCAGTAGTAATTATCGGTTTTATCCTGATGACGGGACCTTCTTCTACGGAGACCGTTTTCGAACCGGATATTTTTAGTGTGAGAAGAATTAAAGTAGCGCCGGTCGTTTGTTTCTTCGGCTTTATTTTTATGATATATGCAGTATTGCGCAAACCCAAAACTAAAATAGAAGAATAAGAATGGAATGGTTCGAAGCTCTTATCCTCGGTCTCATTCAAGGACTGACGGAGTATTTACCTGTGAGTAGTAGTGGTCATCTGGCTATTGGCTCTGCTTTGTTCGACATCAAAGGAGAAGATAATCTGGCTTTCACGATTGTGGTGCACGTGGCTACTGTATTCAGTACTCTTGTGATCCTTTGGAAAGAGATCGACTGGATTTTTCGTGGATTGTTCAAGTTCGAAATGAATGCCGAAACCCGTTATGTGATAAATATTCTGATTTCGATGATTCCCATCGGGATTGTAGGCGTGTTTTTTAAAGATTATGTAGAAGCTATATTTGGCTCGGGATTGTTGATTGTGGGTTGTTGTTTGCTTGTAACGGCTCTTCTGCTTACGTTTTCTTATTATGCGAAACCCCGCCTGAAAGAGAATATATCCATGAAGGATGCCTTTATCATCGGCCTGGCTCAGGCGTGTGCCGTGCTTCCGGGACTTTCCCGTTCGGGTTCGACGATTGCTACCGGGCTTTTATTGGGTGATAATAAAGCGAAATTGGCACAATTCTCTTTCCTGATGGTGATCCCTCCCATCTTGGGCGAAGCTTTGCTGGATGGGATGAAGATGATGAAAGGTGAGGCTGTGGCAGGGGATATTCCTGCTCTTTCATTGATCGTGGGTTTTATTGCCGCTTTTGTTTCCGGTTGCCTGGCTTGTAAATGGATGATCAATATTGTGAAGAAAGGGAAGCTGATTTATTTTGCCATTTATTGTGCCATAGCAGGTACGGCTACATTGGTATTGGGTCTTTTGAATTAAAAAGCATTGAGTTTTTTCAACGAAAGAGTGATCTCAATCGTAAATCGTAAATTGTCAAATCGTAAATAAATAAGCAAGCATTTGAATTTTAAAGAAGGAGAAGTACTTTTTTTCAATAAGCCTCTCGGTTGGACGTCGTTCAAAGTGGTAGGTCATGCACGTTATCACATTTGTCGGAGGATGAAAGTAAAGAAGTTGAAAGTCGGTCATGCCGGTACGTTGGATCCGTTAGCCACAGGGGTAATGATTGTCTGTACCGGTAAGGCGACCAAAAGAATAGAAGAGTTTCAGTATCATACCAAGGAGTATATTGCTACCATACAATTGGGTGCCACTACTCCATCGTACGATCTGGAACATGAGATAGATGCCACCTACCCGACGGAGCATATCACTCGCGAAATGGTAGAAGAAACATTGAAGCAGTTTTTGGGAGAGATACATCAGGTTCCTCCTGTGTTCTCAGCTTGTAAAGTAGATGGTAAGCGGGCTTACGATCTGGCACGCAAGGGAGAAGAGGTGGAGTTGAAGCCGAAGCTGCTTGTGATCGATGAGCTTGAATTGCTGGAATGTGATCTGGTGAAGATGGAAATAAAGATACGGGTGGTTTGCAGCAAAGGTACTTATATCCGCGCTCTTGCCCGTGACATCGGAGAGGCGCTTCATAGCGGTGCCCATCTCACAGGATTAGTACGTACCCGTGTGGGGGAAGTAAAATTAGAGGATTGCCTTGATCCCTTGACGTTTGCCGAGTGGATAGACCGGCAAGAGATTGAAATAACAGAAGATAATTAACGTAAAGAAGAATAGATATGAAACTGTCACAATTTAAATTTAAGTTACCAGAGGACAAAATTGCTTTGCATCCGACGAAGTACAGAGATGAGTCGCGTCTGATGGTGCTCCATCGTAAGACGGGGAAGATAGAACACAAGATGTTTAAGGATATCTTGAATTATTTTGATGATAAGGATGTGTTTATCTTCAATGACACGAAGGTGTTTCCGGCACGCTTGTACGGTAATAAGGAAAAGACCGGTGCACGTATCGAAGTTTTTCTGTTGCGCGAGTTGAATGAAGAGCTCCGTTTGTGGGATGTGCTGGTAGACCCTGCCCGTAAGATCCGTATCGGCAATAAGCTCTATTTCGGTGATGACGATTCGATGGTGGCTGAGGTGATCGATAATACCACTTCGCGTGGCCGTACCTTGCGTTTCCTTTATGACGGCCCTCATGACGAGTTTAAAAAAGCTCTTTATGCATTGGGTGAAACGCCCCTGCCGCATTCTATTATCAACCGTCCGGTGGAAGAAGAAGATGCTGTGCGTTTCCAGTCTATTTTTGCTAAGAACGAAGGAGCGGTTACTGCTCCTACCGCCAGCTTGCACTTTAGCCGTGAGCTGATGAAGCGTATGGAAATTAAGGGTATTGATTTTGCTTATATTACGCTGCATGCCGGTTTGGGCAACTTCCGTGATATCGATGTAGAAGACCTTACGAAACATAAGATGGATTCGGAGCAGATGTTTGTGACCGAAGAGGCGGTAAAGACTGTAAACCGTGCCAAAGACCTCGGAAAGAATGTTTGTGCCGTGGGTACTACTGTGATGCGCGCCATCGAAAGTACGGTCAGCACAGACGGTCATCTGAAAGAGTTTGAAGGTTGGACGAATAAGTTCATCTTCCCTCCGTATGAGTTTACGGTAGCCAATGCCATGATATCCAACTTCCACATGCCGTTATCCACCTTGCTGATGATTGTAGCTGCTTTCGGCGGGTATGATCAGGTGATGGATGCTTATCATGTAGCGTTGAAAGAAGGGTATCGTTTCGGTACGTATGGAGATGCGATGTTGATTATTGACTGATCACTATTTTTATGGTTTATTTGGGTCTTGGTACCAATTTAGGTGATAAAGAGCAGAATCTCCGGATGTCTATAAAAAAAATAGAAGAGCGGATAGGGAATGTTGTTTCTCTTTCCGCTTTTTATGCAACTGCTCCTTGGGGTTTCTCTTCTGAGAATAGTTTTCTGAATGCGGCAGTTTGTGTAGAAACGACTCTTTTGCCTTTGCAGGTACTTGAGGAAACTCAGAGGATAGAGCGGGAATTAGGGCGGACTGAGAAATCGGTAAACGGCCTGTATGCCGATCGTTTGATAGATATCGACTTGTTATTGTATGACGATAGGGTGATGGACGCAGAGGGTCTTATCCTCCCCCACCCTTTGATGACCGAACGTCGTTTTGTAATGGAACCTTTATCGGAAATTGCTCCCGATGTGGTACATCCGGTACTGCACAAAACAATGAAAGAACTTTTTATTTCTTCTTTCTCTCCGCAATAAATTGCGGCAGGTAAGCAATGCATCCTATTAAGGCTCCATACAGATATTGTGCATTGATAGGCAAACGACATAATAGATTCCTATTCTCACTTTGATATATACTAATTTCATATCAAGTTAATTTAAAAAAACTGCTCATAGATTTTTATGGAAAGTAATAAGCATAATTCCACACAAGATCATTTATGTGTTTTGGAGCCCATTTATTTATTGTCTGGCCGGACACATGTGTTTGTATGTAGTATAAAATCGTTGTCATTATAAACTTTCTCCCCTCCACAGTGGATGTATATCCTATTTCATAATTGCTTGCGGGAAGTAGACCGCATTCGGGGGAGGGACGGTCGAAAACACGAAAATCGGCATCACTTTGAAAATGAATGGTCGTTGTTACCCATACGCGCCTAAATAAATATAATACATAAGGTTCCACTCCTAAAATTTTAGCAACTTCGGGAGCAAATATAGTTTTTTCTACAGGTCCTTGTTCAAACGATGCGTAACCATGACAAGAATCTTCAAATAAATGTCCTTTGGGTAGTATTGATGCCGTTATGATAGTTGTTGTGGAATCCGAGATAATATTTAAATTATCGAATGCATTTATTTGGTCTAAAGAGTTGGATAAAGTCATATCTATATTTGTGTTTATAGAAGAATTAACATCATCAATTATATCACTTGTACACGAGTAAAACATGCTTGTACCTAATAAAAATATAATAAATAAAATCTTCATCATAATAAGGTGATTCTTAGAAATTAGAAAATAATTCGATAGTATCTTGTTGCTGTCGAGAGAGGTGAGATAATTATACTAAATTGGCTTAATCCAATGTTAATATGGAATAATTGAATTCATACCCCTTATGATTGAAAAAGAAAGGATATTTTATACTAAGATATGTAGTTGTATGATTGACATCTTCATATAATATAGTCAGAAGATTTGTAAGCATAAGAAACTGTGTTCCTGATGAATTTGTATATGATTCATATCCTCTAGCGCTATAGCCATTTCTTTTTGACGGTCTTAGACCACATAGAGGAGATTCCAATTGAGCTACTATGTCAGATGGTCCAAGGTTTACAAATGGTTCAATATATCTCCACTCGCATATATATGTTTTATTTGAACTGATATCCAACTCAGAGCCAGTTACCGCATTTATTTCATTTACTAGACTTGCGCTGAATTTTGCTTTGAATTGACTGTTGGCTATAGGATAACTGGTAGCTTCATATATGGTATAATCTTTAACAGTTGCTCGTGTTGAAACGTTATGGGTATTTGCTTTTGCCTTTTTCCAACCCTTGTGCTCTAATTCAAAAGCTTTCGCTTGGGATACTTTTTCTAACAATGCATTAATGTCATCCATGTTATCAATGAAAAAAACTGTCGTGTCAAGATTTAACTCTATTTTCATCCGTATATCATCCGAAACAAGTTCACCTTTTACCATAGGAGTATCAATTTTGGTTGGGTCAAATTCGTTGTCACATGATGTTAATCCCGTACATATTATAATTGTCACTATTAAAGCTTCTTTGATGTCTCTTTTCATGTTTTTAATCATTAGTTAGTAAGTAATAATTCCACTGCAAATCTTCAGGTAAACACGGTACATATTTATTAAGTTGAGCACCGTTATATATGCTAAGCACATAGAAGATATGAGTTCTCAATATGGTTGGATTTCCTTCATCAAGAATCCTATAACCTCTATTTAAAAAATCGGTAATTTCTTGATAGTCATCACTCATAACAGGGGTCATTCCACATTTAGGAGATGTTTTCCCTCGATAGAATCTTGCACCATTAGTATTGATGTCTTTTTCTACAAATAGCCAATTATATACGTAAGTGGTATACGGTACTAGTCCAATAGCGTCAGCAAATACAGGTTCAAACATTGTAATCATATACCTGCTTTCGGTTATTCTTGTATAACCTATTGCTGTGTAATCTTGTAATTTATATGGTATAATATCATCTGAAGATTGTTGAATAGGTTCTTCAAATTTTATTCCACTTAGTTCATAAAGTTCTTTAAAACTACCTACGATCGGTATAGGACTACTGGATTCCACAGATGTAGAATGTTTTTTAATGTTGTCATCCTCATTGGCACACGAAAATAACATAATACCTGAAATTAATAATAATAATTGTTTTTTCATATGGTCTTTTTTTTGAGTTAATTTATTAAGTTGATTTGATATGTGTTTATATCTAATATACTACCCGTCGGTGGCAATTCGTCATTATATATAGAATGGAAAGTGAACATCGTATCAATAATTTGATTACCGTTATTGTAACCTTGTATTCTGATTTTTAATATTTTCCTCTCTTCTTCTCTTGCAATTATATCAATACCGAAAGTCACTATTTCAAGTTCATTTTTTGATTTATCAAAAAATAAAAAGTTAATTTCTTTCTCGCCCGACTCAAAATCGGTGTTCCTCAACTGACATGCGTTTCCTAGTTTCTTGTATTCTCCATCATATAATATGGATGTACCGGATGATGTGCTCATTGTAACACCGAATAAGTCGAAATTCTCAAAATCATTATATGTGGAGATTTTGATTTTACATAAATTCGGTATTTCTAAACTTTTAGTGTCTTGTTTACATGAAGTCATAGACCAAAGAAGTAAATATAGTATTGATAAAATATTTAATATTTTCATAATTAAACTGCGTGTTCAAATGAAAAATCGAAATGATATAAAGCAGTAGGTAGATAATTACTGTTAGTAGGCAGACATGGATATATTTTGTCTAATCAATTGTGGATATAAAATTCTCCTTCTAATATACCTTGTGGAGAAATAATTTCAATTATATATTTTCCTGGTTTATTTTTGGGTAGTTCAATAGAGAGTGTATCATTAGTTTTAGCATCCATATTTTGTTGATAAATAACTTCTCTATCTATGCTTAGAATTTCAATCGTGGCATTTTCTAATGGTTCGTTAAATTTTGCTAACAAGCCACCTTTCCAAGCCATTTCTACTTCGACACTTTCAGAGGTTAATTGTCCTTTACCTGTGAGGATGATTACTTTTGTCGGCACTTTTGGCTGAGCATGCATTAGCATATTTACATTTACAACTAATGCAATAATAATAAAAATAATTTTTTTCATTTTTTGTTATTATAATTGTTTATGGTGCAAATGTAGAATGAAATTTAAATGGTTACAATTAAAAAGTGTGCGAAGTCTGTTCTGTGTAATTATCACATTATCAGTAATGTATAAATATAAAATGTGCTAAACCTATTATTTGTTTTTTTCTTTTGTGGAAAAAATGTATTCAAATAGTTCTATGGAGCAAAAAGATTCTATTAATCTTTTCTTTATTCGGGCTTTTTGTGAGCGAATAGCATCACTTGTGACACCACGAATAAATGAGCATTCTTTGGTGGTAAATTGAGCTAAAGCTAAACAACACAAAAGGCAGTCGTCTTCCGGCATGTTAGTGAATGCTTGCAAATATTGAACGAATGTATGATGTCTTTTATTTATTACGTCTAAGAGTTTTTTTTGTTCTTTAGTTGTTAACAATGAAGGGTCTTTTCTGAAATGTATTTTCATTTCATTATAGAGTTGTGACTTCATGAAATCTTCACTGCACTCGATTGCATGTATTTTTATGTCATTAACAATTCTGTTTTGTATTAACGACAATTTTTGTGTTGCTTCGGTTTGGGAGAGCTTGATTGCTTGTCTTTCTTTTTCCTTGGCATATATAGCCAATTTTCGTTGTAACTCGTTTGTTTCTTCAGTATACTTCTTTATTTCTTTTTCTTTGGCTCTTTCATGATTTTTGAGTTTTATTTTGTGGGTGGATATTGTTATTAGGAATGTGATAGATGAAAGAAATAAAATAAAGCCCAGTCCCACTATTAAATTATTATTTTTCTTCTTGATGATGTTATCAGTGAGATAATTATTCTCTGCTGATTGAATTAGGTCTGGGTGATTGGCTTCTTCTATCGAATCTCGAATTGTTGTAAAATGGCTAAGATAATATGCAGAATCCGGTTTATTCAATAGGCTTGAAAGTTTATAGAGCATATAATAGCAACCGGTTCGGGTGTTAAGGTTATCACACTGGGTTCCAATGGTATAATAATAGAGTGCAGAATCATATTTCTGCATTTGATACATAATATCAGCTCTTGCGAAACTATTAATATACTTGCTTGTACTATCCATTGTTATATTCAATGCTCGGGAGTTATGTTCTAATGCTTTTTTAAACTGTTTTAGTTCAAAATAGGCATTAGAGATATTATTGTGAATACGAACGACTTCTTCTTTGTCATTTATTGACTTGGATAGTAGTAAAGCTTGAGATAAGTAAATCAATCCTGAATCGGGTTTGGAGTTGTATGTATAACTTTTCCCGATACCTCTTAGGGATTTGGATTTATTTGTTTTATCAGATGATAACTGGGTGTATTTTAGTCCTAATTTATATGCTGAAAGAGATTTATTAAATAAATAATGTGATAAATATAAGTCTCCTAACTGATTATAAATTATTCCGGTTAACTCTATGTCCTTTTGAGTGGCAGATTGTTTTATGGCTCTTTGATACATAATTACCGCAGAATCGGGCAGCATTCTTTTTTCCATTTTCTTTCCTTGTTCAAACAGTGTGATAGCTGACTCTTTATCCATGTGACAAGAAAATAAAGTGACTGATATTAAAGTGCTTATAATACACTTTGCGATTGGTTCGCCAATTCTGTTCATGATTTTTGTATCTTATAGTTTTTATTTGTGTGTGGGTTATTCGTCTTATTGAGTGCGTCTAATACTACCTTTAGATTAATGTTTGCAAAAACAATGAAAGAACTTTTTACTTCTTCTTTCTCTCCGCAATAAATTGCGGCAGGTAAGCAATGCATCCTATTAAGGCTCCATACAGATAGTGTAGTTCTGTAAAAGGCTTGTGCATCGACAGGCAAACGACATAATAGATTCCTATTGTCACCCCGATGTATATCAGCAGAGTTATTACTCTTTTCAGTCTCTTCTTCATACAAAAATGATGTTAATGTGCAGCAAAGTTAGTAATTAATCAGAAATAATCTCTACCTTTGTCTTCCGAAATGAAATGTGGAAAGATTTGAGTAGCTTGCAACCACAGAAAAAAATGCTAAAACAACATTCCTTTCTGTGTCTTTTGGCGTCTCTACTCATCTTATCCCTGTTTCATAAATCATAATTTATAAATCATAATTCTAATTATGGGATATTTATTCACATCCGAATCGGTGTCTGAAGGACACCCCGACAAAGTGGCCGATCAAATATCGGACGCTGTACTTGACAAACTGTTGGCATTTGATCCCAGTTCGAAAGTAGCTTGCGAAACCTTAGTAACTACCGGACAGGTGGTACTTGCGGGAGAAGTGAAAACCAGTGCTTACATTGATTTACAGCTTGTTGCACGCGAAGTAATCAAGAAAATCGGTTATACCAAAGGCGAGTACATGTTCGAAAGTAACTCGTGTGGTGTATTCTCTGCCATCCATGAGCAGAGTGCCGATATCAACCGTGGTGTAGAACGCGAAGACCCGATGAATCAGGGGGCGGGCGACCAGGGAATGATGTTTGGTTATGCTACGAATGAAACAGAAAATTACATGCCTCTTTCTCTTGATTTGGCACACCGTATCTTGTTGGTACTGGCAGATATCCGTCGCGAAGGAAAGGAGATGACTTACCTGCGTCCTGATGCTAAGAGTCAGGTGACTATTGAATATGACGATAATGGCAAACCCGTACGTATCGATACGATTGTGGTGTCTACTCAACATGATGACTTTATACAGCCGGCAGATGATTCTGTGGAAGCTCAATTGAAGGCTGATGAGGAGATGCTTGCGATCATCCGCAAAGATGTAATCGAGATTTTGATGCCCCGGGTGATCGCTTCCATTCATCATGCCGATGTGCTGGCATTGTTTAATGATCGTATCATTTATCACGTAAATCCGACGGGCAAGTTCGTGATTGGCGGTCCTCACGGTGATACCGGTCTTACCGGGCGTAAGATTATCGTAGATACTTATGGCGGTAAAGGTGCGCACGGTGGTGGTGCCTTCTCCGGAAAAGACCCCAGCAAAGTGGACCGTAGCGCTGCTTATGCAGCCCGCCATATTGCCAAGAATCTGGTGGCTGCCGGTGTAGCCGACGAGATCCTTGTACAGGTGTCTTATGCGATTGGCGTAGCCCGTCCGATCAATATTTATGTCGATACTTACGGACGTAGCCATGTGAAGATGAGCGATGGCGAAATAGCCAAAAAGATTGACGAATTGTTCGACCTTCGCCCGAAGGCTATCGAAGAACGTCTGAAGCTGCGTAATCCGATTTATAGTGAAACAGCAGCTTATGGCCATATGGGACGCGAACCGCGTGTCGTTACCAAAACTTTCACTTCCCGTTATCAACCTTCCAAGACTGTTGAAGTAGAGCTCTTCACTTGGGAGAAACTGGATTATGTAGATAAGGTGAAAACCGCTTTCGGTTTGTAATCAGCGTAGCTTTACAGCTATTTATTATAGAGAGCTGTCCTCCCGTGCATCATGCAACGAGAGGCGGCTTTCTTCTTTTTGTAAATTGGATATGTAATTGTTGTTTGATTGTTCTTGTGTTCAGCAGTATAGTGTCTGCTAAACTATTGTAATATAGTATATGTCTGAATGGATATATGTATCTGGGGCAGAATTTGTGTAAGATGTACATATAAAACATGGGGATGTTGTGTGTGAAAACATCCCCATGTTCTGCACTGGAACATCCCCATGTTTTATATAAGAACATCCGGATGTTTTGGGAATAGAAGTTTAATTTGGGGGTTGCATGAAGTAGGATTAATGGTTGTTGATAAGTATATAGAATATCTTGTGAAGACGATAATGATCCACTCTCTGAATTAGGACCATTTTTTATACTTCTTTTATTGAAGGATTTTATGTGTAACCCAAAAAAACGTACCTTTGTGGTCTAAACATATGATATAGAAGTATGAATCAGATAAATTCCGTATGTGTTTACAGCGCATCGAGTAGCAAGATAGATAAAGTGTATTTTGAAGCAGCCGGCCGGTTGGGCAAGTTGCTTGCCGAACGGCGTATCCGTTTGGTGAACGGTGCTGGAAGTATTGGATTGATGCGTTCTGTAGCCGATGCTGTCCTTGAAAACGGAGGTGAGGTTACGGGGGTTATTCCCCGGTTTATGGTGGAGCAGGGATGGCATCATACAGGATTGACCCGGTTGGTTGAAGTGGAAAGTATGCATGAGCGGAAGCAGCTCATGGCGGATTTGAGTGATGCTGTCATAGCTTTACCCGGCGGATGCGGTACATTGGAGGAACTGCTTGAAGTTATCACCTGGAAACAGTTGGGGCTTTATCTTAATCCGATTGTGATATTGAATACAAACGGCTTTTTCGATCCGTTGCTCGACCAGCTTAAGCGGGCTATTGACGAGAATTTTATGCGGAGACAGCATGGCGATATCTGGCATGTGGCTGCCACTCCTGAAGAGGCTGTCGAACTGGTGTATAGGGTTCCCGTTTGGGATGCGTCCATCCGTAAATTTGCGGCTATATGAGTGCGTGGTTGATGCTTGTATCGGGTTTTGAGGGGATACCCCTTCCCTATTCTCCCCGTACGGACGATGTAATTGCATTGGTTCTGCTTGCCTGTTTCTTCTTCTCGTCCTTTGCGTTGGCACGGAGCAAGAAGTTTCTTTCTCAACAAGCAAAGGACTTTATGCTTCATCGCGAACGTACAAGTATTTTTGCTGCCTCTACGGCGGCGGATGTCCGTTATCTGTTGTTGCTGGTATTTCAGACCTGTATCTTGAGTGGTATCTGCATTTTTAACTACTTTAATGATGTGCAGCCGACTTTGATGGAAAAGGTTTCCCCTCCTCTCCTATTAGGAATTTATATTCTTATCTGTTTGCTTTATCTTTTACTAAAGTGGCTGTTTTATTCTTTCTTAGGGTGGGTGTTTTTTGATAAAAATCGGACAACTATATGGTTGGAGTCTTATTCTACACTGATTTATTACCTCGGATTCGTTCTTTTTCCGTTTGTTCTTCTCCTTGTTTATTTCGATTTGAATATCTTGTTTTTAGTTTCAATCGGGCTGTTCTTGATAATTTTTGCTAAAATATTGATGTTTTATAAGTGGATAAAGCTTTTTTTCGATAAGATTAGCAGCCTTTTCCTTTTAATTTTGTACTTTTGTGCCCTTGAAATCATGCCCTATTTACTTTTGTATCAGGGCTTGAGAGAACTAAACAATATATTGGTAATAAAAATTTAGGACGTTGAAAATTAAGAAAGTACTTGTGTCGCAGCCAAAACCTGCTTCAGAGAAATCTCCCTATTACGACATTGCCGAAAAGTATGGCATAAAAATAGATTTCCGCCCCTTTATCAAAGTAGAAAGTGTTTCTGCTAAAGAGGTCAGACAACAGAAAGTGTCAATCCTTGACCACACAGCTGTCATATTTACTTCGCGTCATGCGATTGATCATTTTTTCCATCTTTGCACGGAGCTTCGTGTGACTATTCCGGAAACAATGAAGTATTTTTGTGTAACGGAACAAGTTGCACTTTATATTCAAAAGTATGTGCAATACCGCAAGCGCAAGATATTCTTTGGCGCTACAGGTAAGATTGAAGATCTGATTCCTTCTATTGTGAAACATAAGACTGAGAAATATCTCGTGCCGATGTCGGATGTGCACAATGATGACATCAAGAACCTGTTGGATAAACATAATATCCAGCATACGGAGGTAGTGATGTATCGCACTGTTAGTAATGACTTTGGCAAGGATGAAGAATTTGACTATGATATGTTGGTATTCTTTAGTCCGGCCGGTGTTTCTTCGCTGAAGAAGAATTTTCCGGATTTTGATCAGAAGAATATTAAGATCGGAACATTCGGCTCTACAACAGCACAAGCTGTTCGTGATGCCGGGCTTCGCTTGGATTTAGAGGCTCCTACCGTACAGGCTCCTTCTATGACAGCCGCTTTGGATATGTTCATTAAGGAGAATAACAAAGGAAAGTAATTAATAAATGACAAACGACGAGCTACAAGTGCTGCGCACGTGCGTGTGCTTGTAGCTCGTTGTTTTTTATATCGTACGGATGAATACATTGTGTAAAACTGAAAGGCTTCATAGTAAGATTGTTATTGAAAAGATGTTTGCGGGCGGTTTTTCACGTTCGTTTTCCGTCTTTCCTCTGCGTGCGGTGTATATGTCTGTGGAGCAGCAGGAAGTGCCTGTGTCTATCCTTATCAGTGTCCCCAAAAAGCGGTTTAAGCGGGCGGTAAAGCGTAATCGGGTAAAACGTCAGATACGTGAGGCTTACCGGAAGAATAAGGGTCCGTTGTGGCAGGTTCTGCAAGAAAAAGGACTTGGGTTGACGATTGCTTTTATTTATCTGTCGGATGAGCTGTGCCGTACTGAGGAAATAGAAGAGAAGGTAAAAGTGTTGTTGGCCCGTATCGCGGAGAGGCTGGAATGAAGCGTCTGTTGTCGTACATATTATTGATTCCTATCTATTTTTACCGGGCATGTATTTCTCCTATGCTCCCTCCCTCCTGCCGTTTTACTCCGACTTGTTCGCAGTATGCCATCGAGGCGATTAAAAAACACGGTCCTTTTAAGGGTTTTTATTTAGCTGTAAGACGGATACTGCGTTGCCATCCCTGGGGTGGTTCCGGATATGACCCTGTACCTTAGTTGATTATGAAACTGTTGGATATACATTCTCATCATTTGTCCGAAGATCCTTTCCGGGCAATCTTGAATATTCGTTTTCCGAAAGATAAGTTCTTTCCGGAAGCAGGACGGTTTTATTCTGTAGGTGTACATCCGTGGGAAGTGACGTTGGAAAATCGGATAGACTGGACTTTGTTTGAGGAGTTGGCCGGGCATCCGCAAGTGCTTGCTATTGGCGAATGCGGTATGGATAAACATGTTTATCCGGAGTTATTGATGGCTCAGGAACGCATTTTCTCGCGTCAGTTGGCTGTTGCGGAAAAGTTAGGAAAACCGGTTTTGATTCATAATGTGAAGTCTACCGGGATTATCGGACTTCTGAAAAAGAACGCTTCCGGTCATATCCCCTGGATTCAGCACGGTTTTCGCGGAAAGCCGGAATTGGCTTTGGAAATGCTGCGTTCGGGCTTTTATCTTTCTTTGGGGATTCGTTATAATGAGGATTCTTTACGGGTAATACCGCTTGACAGACTCTTTTTAGAGACGGATGACAGCGAGACGGATATCTGCCAAGTATACGAGAGGGCAGCTCGTACGTTGGGAATCTCCGTAATCAAACTTACGGAGCAGATACAGCATAATATCAAGAAAGTTTTTTTTAATGGATAAGAGTTGTTTCTTCAAAGAAAGAGTCGTACTTTTGCCCTGACTAAATATTTAAAAACTAATATCATTCGATGAATTTTGTAGAAGAATTAAGATGGCGTGGCATGCTGCAAGATATGATGCCGGGCACAGAAGAATTGTTAGCTAAGGAGCAAGTAACAGCTTATCTCGGGATTGACCCGACGGCTGATTCATTGCATATTGGTCACTTGTGTGGCGTAATGATGCTCCGCCACCTCCAGCGTTGTGGTCATAAACCGTTGGCACTCATCGGTGGTGCGACAGGTATGATTGGTGATCCGTCCGGTAAATCGGCAGAGCGCAATTTGCTGAATGAAGAGACTTTGCGTCATAATCAGGCTTGTATCAAGAAGCAGTTGGCCAAGTTTCTGGATTTTGAATCGGAGGTACCGAATCGCGCAGAGTTGGTGAATAATTATGACTGGATGAAAGATTTCACTTTCCTTGATTTTGTTCGTGAAGTGGGTAAACATATTACTGTGAACTATATGATGGCAAAAGACTCGGTAAAGAGACGTCTGAACGGGGAAGCCCGTGACGGGTTGTCATTTACGGAGTTTACTTACCAGTTGCTTCAGGGATATGACTTTTTGCATTTGAACCAGACTAAGGGTTGTAAGCTTCAGATGGGTGGTTCGGATCAGTGGGGCAATATCACTACGGGTGCCGAGCTGATACGTCGCACGAACGGAGGAGAGGTCTTTGCTTTGACTTGTCCGTTGATTACCAAAGCGGATGGCGGTAAATTCGGTAAGACGGAATCGGGTAATGTATGGCTCGATGCGAAATATACTTCACCGTACAAATTCTATCAATTCTGGTTGAATGTCAGCGATTCGGATGCGGAACGCTACATCAAGATATTTACTGCTCTTTCAAAAGAGGAAATCGATTCATTGATTGCAGAGCATCAGCAAGCCCCGCATCTGCGTGTGCTTCAAAAACGTCTGGCCAAAGAGGTGACGATTATGGTTCACTCTGAAGAGGACTATAATGCGGCTGTAGACGCTTCTAATATCTTATTTGGTAATGCTACTTCCGATGCATTGAGAAAACTCGATGAAGACACGCTATTGGCGGTTTTCGAAGGTGTTCCGCAGTTCGAAGTGTCTCGTGATGTATTGGCTGAAGGTGTGAAGGCGGTCGATTTGTTTGTAGACAATGCGGCTGTATTTGCATCAAAAGGTGAAATGCGTAAGTTGGTACAGGGCGGAGGCGTCTCTCTGAATAAAGAAAAGTTGGCCGCATTCGACCAGGTGATTACTACGGCAGATTTACTGGATGAGAAGTATTTACTTGTTCAACGGGGCAAGAAGAACTACTATCTGATCATTGCTAAATAAAAAAAATGCCAAAATATTTGGAGATTTAGTTGCATAGCACTATCTTTGCACCGCTTTTTAACAGAAAGCACAGCGAGTTTGTCCTATGGTGTAATGGTAGCACAACAGTTTTTGGTTCTGTTTGTCTAAGTTCGAATCTTGGTAGGACAACAAAATAGAAATCCCCGGTGATCAATGATCGTCGGGGATTTTGCTTTTTCTGCCATCCGGCTTCTCTTTATTTCGAACAACAATTGGGGGGCAACGTAAAATTCTGAGGAATTAATGTAAAAATGATCTTTCGGTATTTCTGAAAAAATATTGAATGGTACTTCTCTAATTCGTATTATAGTTTGTTAAACGCTTCGTTTATTATCTGTCTGTGGACAATATTGATAGATAATAAGAACAAAAATGCAAGGTTTTGCCATTTTCTTTTTCTATTTTTGCATCGTGTACGCAAACGACGTGCACCTGAACTGTAATATTATAAACTATTTAAATAAATAAAGTATGAAAACGAACTATGAAATTCGCTATGCTGCGCATCCGGAAGATGCAAAAAGCTACGACACTACGAGAATCCGTCGTGACTTCTTGATTGAAAAAGTATTCTCAGCTAACGAAGTAAATATGGTATATTCTATGTATGACCGAATGGTGGTCGGTGGTGCAATGCCGGTAGGAGAGGTGCTTAAACTGGAAGCGATCGATCCGCTAAAAGCTCCTTACTTCTTGACTCGTCGCGAAATGGGTATTTTTAATGTAGGTGGTCCCGGTGTGGTGAAAGCCGGTAATGCAGTATTCGAACTCGATTATAAAGAAGCCCTTTATTTAGGTTCGGGAGACCGCGAAGTGACTTTCGAGAGCAAAGATGAAAAGAATCCCGCCAAATTCTATTTCAACTCATTGACTGCCCACCGCAATTATCCGGATAAGAAAGTGACGAAGAAAGATGCTGTGGTTGCAGAAATGGGATCGTTGGAAGGTTCTAACCACCGTAATATTAATAAAATGCTGGTGAATCAGGTATTGCCTACCTGTCAGTTACAAATGGGTATGACGGAACTGGCTCCGGGAAGTGTGTGGAACACAATGCCGGCACACGTCCATAGCCGCCGTATGGAAGCTTATTTCTATTTTGAAGTACCCGAAGAGCATGCTGTATGTCATTTCATGGGTGAGGTGGATGAAACACGTCACGTATGGATGAAGGGTGACCAGGCTGTCCTGTCTCCCGAATGGTCTATTCATTCGGCTGCCGCTACGCACAATTATACATTTATCTGGGGTATGGGAGGAGAAAACCTTGACTATGGAGATCAGGACTTCTCGTTGATTACAGACCTTAAATAAGGATACAATGCACTGATGTGCCAATGTATCAATTTAAACAGGCTCTAAGAAATAGCTTAATAAGAACAATTAATTAACAATCTTCGTGCTGGATGTGTGAATTAGTACCTTTGCCGGTATGTTGGCACATTGGCACATTAATAAATTATTATTATGGTAAACTTTTCATTAGAAGGTAAAGTAGCACTGGTAACAGGTGCGTCTTACGGAATCGGTTTAGCTTTGGCCACTGCTTTTGCTCGGGCCGGTGCAAAGATTGTGTTTAACGATATCAAGCAGGAACTGGTGGATAAGGGTCTTGCTGCTTATCAGGCTGAAGGTATCGAGGCTAAAGGATATGTATGTGATGTGACCAACGAAGAGCAGGTAAACGCTATGGTAGCTCAGATTGAAAAAGAGGTAGGCGTTATTGATATTCTGGTAAACAATGCAGGTATCATCAAGCGTATTCCGATGCATGAAATGACTGCTGCCGAATTCCGTCAGGTAATCGATATCGACTTGAATGGCCCGTTCATCGTGTCAAAGGCTGTTATCCCTTCTATGATTAAAAAAGGTCACGGTAAAATTATCAATATCTGCTCGATGATGAGTGAGCTGGGACGTGAAACTGTATCGGCTTATGCTGCTGCTAAAGGCGGCTTGAAGATGCTGACTAAAAATATCGCTTCTGAATACGGTGAATTCAACATCCAATGTAATGGTATCGGCCCGGGCTACATCGCTACTCCACAGACTGCTCCATTACGCGAGATCCAACCGGACGGTTCGCGTCATCCGTTTGATTCGTTCATTATAGCTAAAACTCCGGCTGCCCGTTGGGGAACTCCGGAAGATCTGGCAGGACCTGCTGTGTTCCTGGCATCGGATGCTTCTGACTTCGTAAACGGGCATATATTGTACGTTGACGGCGGTATTCTGGCATACATCGGAAAACAACCGAAATAAGAGACAAAATACAGTTATATACTGTAGGGCGGGGGAGAACTCCGCCCTTTCGGGTTTTTATAATCAAAATAACGACAGAAAGATGAAAAAACTATTTTTCTTTATTGCAACTGCTCTTGTATGTTTCGCTTGTAATGAGAGCAAAACGGTTACTGTAACGGTAACGAACCCAACTGCTATGGAGCGTGCCGGTGAAATGGTGGAGGTATCCATGAGTGATGTTACTTCTAAATTGCAATTGGCCGATACGGCACAAATTATTGTACTCGATGCTGACGGGCAACAAGTACCTTATCAGATTACTTATGATGAGAAAGTGATTTTCCCGGCCACGGTAAAGGCAAACGGGACTGCCGCTTATACTATTCAGGCAGGTGTGCCGGCTGTTTTCGATACGAAGGCATGCGGACGCTATTATCCCGAACGTGTGGATGATGTGGCATGGGAGAATGACCTGGTTGCTTTCCGTGCTTATGGCCCGGCTTTGCAGGCTACCGGCGAACGTGCTTTCGGCTATGATGTATGGACCAAATACAACACAACGGAACCGGTTGTAGAGGCCCGTTATGCAAGCGAATTGAATCCGGAAACTAAAGCGAAGATCGATGAGTTGAAGAAGACGGATCCGAAAGCAGCGAGTGAGCTTTACCGCTCTGTTTCTTATCATGTAGATCATGGTAATGGGTTGGATTGCTATAAAGTAGGGCCTACACTGGGTGGCGGTACGGCTGCCTTGATGGTTGATGACGAGATTGTTTATCCCTATTGCTATGCTACGCAGGAAATTCTGGACAATGGCCCCTTGCGTTTTACTGTGAAGTTGGTGTATAACCCATTGACAGTGAAAGAGAATACGGATGTGGTAGAAACTCGTCTGATCTCTCTGGATGCAGGTTCGCATATGAACAAGACGGTTGTTGCTTACAGCAATCTGAAAGAAACGACTTCTGTAGTTACCGGTATTGTTCTCCATGAACCGGATGGTGCTGTTGTAGCCGATGCCGCTAACGGTTATATCACTTATGTAGACCCGACGGATAACGTAAACAACAATAATGGAAAGATTTTTGTTGGTGCGGCTTTCCCTGCTACGGTAAAAGAGGCTAAAGTTGCTCTTTTCCCGGAGAAAGAGAAGAAAGAATTGCGCGGTGGGGCAGATGGCCATGTATTGGCTGTCAGTGACTACGAGCCGGGTTCGGAATACACTTATTACTGGGGAGCTGCATGGGACAAGGCTGATATCAAAACGGTTGATGCCTGGAATGAGTATGTAGCTGCGTTTGCACAGAAGTTGCGGGCCCCGTTGACGGTGACCGTACAGTAAGATTAAGAATACTTCAAATAGAAAAAAAGACCGTTGTGGAGCATGATGCTGTGCGGCGGTCTCTTTTTTATGCTCGGAAAATGACTCTAATCATCGTGCATGATGCTTTTTACCTGTTCTCATTTATGGACGGCGCCATTTTTCTGGGGAGTTCCGGGAGTACTTCTTCCGTTCTTTATATACTGCTGTAAGAGTGCTCTCAATTCTTCTACGATATCCGGATGTTCTTTGTATACATTATGTTTTTCTCCCGGATCCTGATCCATGTCATAAAGTTGGATGGGAGGTAATGAGGCAATTGCTTCTTTGTCTGCATTGGGTTTCGGATAGCTCCAGCCACCGGATCTGGGTGAGCATAGTAATTTCCATTTCCCTCTTCGTATGGCAAATTCTCCACGGATGGAATGATGTACGGTGGCTTCCCGTATTGTTTCAGGTTTGGCGGGATCCTTGATTAACGGCAGGATATCGTAACCTTTTATTTCTTTTATTGGCATTCTCTCAAAAATTGTCACTGCCGTCTCATGTTTGACTTTGCCGGATAGGGGCGATGCGATTGGAGCTTATTCGTTACTTTCCACCTGATGTATGTTTCTCATTAGTCCGGCATATTTGGCCCTTTTTACGGCACTTCCTTTAAAAAGAGTTCTGTATTGCTCTTCTGTCAGTGTGTGCCAGTCTTCTTTCTCCATCTGCATAAAGAGCTCTGTGGGTTGCAGGTCCGGTGCCTGGCAAGGGGTGGCAAACTTGTTCCAGGGACAGGCTTTCTGGCATTCGTCGCAGCCATATATTTTATTGCCCATTTTTTTGCCCTCTAAGAGAGGAATGGCGTCGCGGTTCTCAATGGTAAGGTAAGACAGGCAACGTCTTGAATTGAGCAAAAAAGGGGCCTCCAGTGCTTTCGTAGGGCAGGCCTGTATGCATCGGGTACAATTGCCGCACCGGTTTTTCTGTGGCTGGTCGTATTCGTCTACTTCCATATCGAGAAACAATTCTCCTAAGAAAAAGCAGGAACCGGCATGTGGAATGATGAGCTGGGTGTTTTTTCCTATCCAGCCGAGCCCTGCGCGATAGGCCCAATAACGCTCTAATACGGGGGCGGTATCACAGAACACACGGCTTTGCAAGGGTAGGGGAGAGTGTGCGGAAATGTATGCCTGCAACGCGGTCAGTCTGGTTTTCATCAAGTCGTGATAGTCTTTGCCATAGGCGTACCAGGCAAACTGGTATTGGTCTTCCCGTAATTGCCGGGCAGGATAATAATTGAGAGCTACGGACAGAATGGTACGTACCCCTTCCATCAGCAGGCGGGGATCGAGGCGTTTGTCAAGATAGTTGCCCATATAATTCATGTTCGCCTGCATTCCTTGTGCCTGCCATCGGCTGAAAGCGTCGGCAATGGCTGTGTTTACCGGTTCTGCCGGCGCCATTCCGCATGCAGAAAAGCCGAGGCGTAGAGCTTCGGCTTTTATTTGACTTGCAGAAAGGGTTTTTACCTCCATGGTTTTGCTTTCACGATTTTATTTTCTGTTATTGCCGTTGTCCGGTGAGCTTCTCCGGGCAGGAAGCACTTTAAAGGCATAGCCCTGTTGTTTCAGGTATTCGATTGAACGGGGCAAAGCGTATTGCAGATTCCCATTGTTCCACGATTTTAGTGAGTCGTGGAAGGTGATGATGGAACCATTGCGCACATACCGTTTTACATTGGCCAAGACCTGCTCGGGACGTCTCTTTTTACTGTAATCACGTGTCACTAAATCCCACATGATGATATCATAGTGTTGTTTTAGTGTGTGATATTGCTTGAAGCCCATATGTCCGTGTGGCGGGCGGAAGAGGTCGGTCTTCATTTCCCGGTTGGCGAGATCGGTGTTTTTTAGGTATTCGTCGGCAGAGTATTCGAATCCGCGAATATGGTTGAATGTATGATTCCCGATCCGGTGCCCGCGTTCGACGACCATTCTGAATATATCCGGATATTTCCGTATATTATCGCCTACCATGAAAAAGGTGGCCTTGATGTCGTATTTATCCAGCAACTCCAATACCCACGGAGTTACTTCCGGGATGGGACCATCGTCGAAGGTCAGATAAACAGCCTTCTCGTCGGGACTCATCCGGAAGATAGCTTTCGGATATAGAGCGCGGAAAATCCACGGTGGTTGCTCTATAAACATTGCCTTTTATCTTGCTCCTTTCATGCGGGAAACATACATGCCATACAATTCGTCCAGTTTGCCGGAATAGTTGTCTGACAGTTTTGATTTATATTTCTCCATGAGTTTCAATTCTTCGTTCAGCAGAGCGATGTGGTATTCGAATTCCCGTGATGATACGAAGAATTGCGAATTGTCCAGACTGAGATACCAAGTGAGGTATTCGATGGCTTTATTGGCCAATGCGTCCATAATCTTATCTGCTTTTTCTGTCTCTCCCAACTGGTAATAGGCTTCTGCCATTTGTACGGCACCGTTCTGCCAATCGTAGGGAACATTGTAAGCAGGGATCATCTTCTCTGCATAATCCAGTGCTGCGAGGGCTTTGTCTTTTTTGCCCTCTTTCATCAGCTGCTCTATCAACTGGGCGAACACACGGCGGTGTGTGTAGCACATGCGCATTACGTTTTCGTCAATGTAGATGCCCGGTTTGTCGATGCCGCCGAATTTGAACTTGTTCATCAGGTTGTCATACATCTTTTCGCTGTCCACGGTTGTTCCTAACTTTTTGGTTTCGAACGGTGTGAAGCGGGAAGCGAGACCTTCCTGGATAAAGTGTTTGTCCATGCCTAACTGATTTTCCCGGCCTACGGTGATGGCCATATACATCGGCCGTTCCCAGTTGGCATGCGCCAGCATTTCGAGCATCATCAGCTCGCTTTTGTAAAGTGCGCGTTTGGGTCTTCCGTTGTCATCTCTCAGCAGGATATTCATGTGATCGGGGATTGAATCGCCCAATGCTTCCGGAATCTTCATACCACTGCGGCGTACGGCTTCTTTATCGATTTTGATGACGATACTGTCAGTCGGGATAACGTGTAACCCTTCTTTCTCGGAACGTATCCAGTATTTGAGGATGTTCTTTAATTCGTAGGGATCTTCTCCGAACTCGTTACGGACATTCTGCAAGGCCTCCGGATTGTCGCTGCTGTTTGCCTGGGCATAGAGGGCGTCGATGGTCTGTTTGATTTCCGGACGGATCTGAATGTATTCATTGGTTCCTTCTACGTATTCTACACGGTCCCATGTGATGGGGAGTGACGGGGAATCGTAAGCCGGGCGTTTCATTTGGTCGATGTACCAGTCCGTTTGCAGATAGCTCAGGTTGCAGGTACGGGCATCGGTACGGAAACCTTCCGTCTCTTGATTGTACCATAAGGGGAATGTATCATTGTCACCATTGGTAAAGATGATCGGATTGCCGCTTTCCTGTAAAGACATCAGGTAGTTTTGCCCGAAATCACGTGCGACGTAACGTCCCGAACGGTCATGATCATCCCATGTCTGGCTTGCCATTTGGATGGGAACCAGCAGACAGAGTACTGAAACAAGGACAGACGTCGGAAGTTCCTTCATTTTGGCGTAGTCCTGCAAGAGCTTGATGATACCTGCCACGCCCATACCTACCCAGATGGCAAAGGCATAGAAGGAGCCTGCATATGCATAATCTCGTTCACGGGGCTGGCTCGGGGTCTGATTCAGATAGAGCACAATGGCAATACCGGTCATAAAGAACAGGAAGAATACTACCCAGAATTGCTGTACGCCTTTCTGTCCCCGGTAGGCTTGCCAAAGGAGGCCGATAATACCTAAGAGCAGAGGCAGGCAGTAGAATACATTGTGTCCTTTGTTGTCTTTCAGTTCTTGCGGAAGCAGGCTCTGGTCGCCTACCAGCCAGTTGTCGATGAACGGGATGCCTGTAATCCAGTTGCCATGTTCTATTTCACCGCTTCCCTGGAGGTCGTTTTGACGTCCGGCAAAGTTCCACATAAAGTAACGCCAGTACATGAAATTGAGCTGGTAGCGGAAGAAGAACTTAATGTTTTCCCATTGGGTCGGAATGTTGACCATGATGGCATTGCCGCATTCGTCGTAAGGGACGTCGACACCGTCGATATCTACCCATCCTTTGTATTGTGCTGCGTGTGCGCTGCTGTACATACGCGGGAAGAGCATGTTTTGTGCATATTTATATTCCACACGTCCGGGAACCTCGATGTACGAGTCTTTTTCGTCTGCGGATGTTTTTTCTTTACGGATATATTTGGTGGTACTGTTGGCTTCTACAGGAACGCAATATCCGTCTTTGACTTCCAATTCTACTTTTGAAGAGTAGGCCTGTCCGTAAAATAACGGACGGGTTCCGTACTGTTCACGTCCCAAGTATTCGCCCAGTGTGAAGATATCTTCGGGAGAGTTTTGGTCCATCGGAGTGTTGGCCGTTGAACGGATAACGATCAGGGCATACGACGAATAGCCTACCATGATCATCATGGTACAGAGTAGGGCGGTATTCATGGTGCGTGCAGATATCTGGTATTTCTGATCGAGTTTTTTTGCGAACAGGTAAAGTCCCAAGGCTGCCAGTACGATAATACCGATAATGACACTGCTTGCTCCGTGTCCGTAGAATGGGATACCCAACAGGGCAATGGTAAGCATAAAAGAGATATTCATGCGTGGGCGGCTGGTTTCCGTATAACTTTCGTATACTCCCCAGATGATGCTCGCTGCAAGTATAATGATATAAACAATAACACCGGTATTGAATGGCAGCCCCATGCTGTTGACAAAGAGCAGTTCGAACCATCCGCCTACTTTTACAACTCCCGGTACAATGCCGTAAAGTACGATTCCTACCAGTACCATAGAACCGAAAAGGGCCAAAAGCGAACCTTTGGCATTGGCGTTGGGAACTTTTTTATAATAATATACCAATACGATGGCGGGTAAACAAAGCAGGTTCAGCAAGTGAACACCGATGCTTAATCCTGTGAGATAGGCGATCAGGATGATCCAGCGATCACTGTGTGGCTGGTCGGCCACATCTTCCCACTTCAGAATCAGCCAGAATACAACGGCTGTGAACAGGGATGAATAGGCGTAAACTTCACCTTCGACGGCACTGAACCAAAAGGTGTCGCTGAAGGTGTATACCAATGCACCGACAAGTCCGCTACCCATAATGGTGATCAGTTGACCGGTCGTAATGTTGTTTTCGTCCTTGATAATGAGTTTGCGTACCAGATGGGTGATGCTCCAGAAAAGGAACAGAATACAGGCACCGCTCATCAGGGCGCTCATGTAATTCACCATTTTGGCCACGGTGGTGGCATCGGATGCAAATTGTGAGAATAGGTTGGCTGTCAGCATGAAGAAAGGTGCGCCGGGCGGGTGACCGACTTCCAGTTTATAGCCGGTAGTAATGAACTCGGGACAATCCCAGAAACTGGCTGTCGGTTCTATTGTCATGCAATAGACCGTGGCAGCGATAATGAAAGTAAGCCAACCGACGAGGTTGTTTACGGTTTTGTACTGTTTCATTAAAACGATAGTTGTTTATTCATTAACATGTTAAGTGGGCGCAAAGATAATGATTTACATGTATAAAGAAGTGGAAAGGGAGGAATAATTATAAGATTTTAGGAAGAAGCCTATACGGGATGTCCGTCGATATGCTTTGTTTGCGGAGTGTGCAGGTTGAATAAAGGTGATAAGGCAGTCGCTCTTTTATGTTTTTTCTATTGCTTTTTTACTGTTTCACAATTGTGAGGAGAGCGTCTCATGGTTGTGAGACGCACGTCTCTCATATGTGAGGAACTCGTTTCACAACTGTGAAACGATTAAGACTCTTATTGGTTTCTCTCTTTCCTCTAATGATGATGGTGATGCTCTCCCAGTACGCGGTGTGGCAATGTACCGTGCCCTAATAATTCGATAGGGCAGTTGAAGTTACGTTCCAGCCACTCTGTCGTGACTTCCGTATCCGGGTGATAATCCAGTGTTTCGTTGACGCAGGCGATGGACTTGACCTGTTGCAGTACCGTGCCGATGTCGTGACTCACAAGGATAATGGCGCATTCTTTGTTTATTTCTGCCAAAAGCTCGTATAGGCGGGCTTCGAAACGTTTGTCTATGTAAGTACTCGGTTCGTCGAGGATAACGACCGACGGGCCACTGACAATGGCACGCCCCAATAAAGCACGTTGTAATTGTCCGCCACTGAGTTGTCCGATCGCACGGCTTTCCAAGCCTTCCAGTCCCATACGGGCGATGGTTGAACGCACTTTCTCGCGTTGTTCGTCTGTAAATCTACTGATGAGTGACTTTTTGGAACTGAGTCCGGATAATATTACCTCTTCAACGGAAATAGGAAATTTACGGTCGATCGTATTGTATTGCGGGAGGTAACCCATAGTCGAAATATTGTATGTAATCTTTCCGGCTGTAGGTTTTAATAACCCTAAAATGCATTTGATAAGAGTTGTTTTTCCTCCTCCGTTGGGGCCGATAATGCCTAAGAAATCATTTTCATAGACAGTAAGGTCGATGTCATGCAGCACGGTACGTCCGTCATATCCGGCGGAAAGTCCGTGAACTTCTATTATCGGTTGTGTCGTCATCGGATCGTTTATTGTTTATCGTTGTTTGCCAATGCCCGGGCAACTGCCTGCATTTCTGCTTCCCAGTCGTAACTGAGAGGATGGATGGGGACAATTCTTGTCCGGGTTTCTTTAGCTATGATTTCTGCATTACGATGATCAAACTCGGGTTGGATGAAAATAACACGGACGTCTGCTTGGCGGCAAACATCTACCAACTCTTTCAAATGGGCAGGAGAGGGCTCCTTTCCGCCCTCTTCGATGCTGATTTGTTGCAGTCCGTAATCGCGGGCGAAATAGGAAAGGGCCGGATGATAAATCATAAATGTCCGGGTAGCACCGGGCTCTTTCAAGGTTTCCCGGATAATGCTGTCTGTTTGTATGATACGTTGGCTCAGACTGTCGTATCGGGCCAGATAATAGGCTTCGTTCTCTTTATCCAGCTGACAAAGCGCTTTGTACGTATTACGCGCGATGATGAGGGCATTGCCGGTCGAATTCCAGATATGTGGTTCCACGCCTCCGGCATGGCGGTGGTCTCCGTGAATCTCTTCTTCTTCAAAAATGAGGTCTACATCTTTCGACGTATCGAATACTTGAATGTGTGGGGTATTGTCTGTGAGACGATCCATCCAGACTTGTTCGAAGCCAATATAGCCGATGCGGAAATAGGCTTTGCTGTCTCCAAGTGAAACGAGCTGTTGGGGCGTCGGATCGTAGGTTTCCGGACTGCTGCCTTTGGGTACGATGCTGATGACATCGAATTTATCTCCGGCAATGGCTTCGGTGAAATAACGTTGCGGCTCGATGGTGACGGCAATAACCGGCTTCTCGTTATTTTGTTTTGGCTTTCCTGTATTGCACGATGTCAGGCAGATGATTATCAGGAGAAGAGCGAAGATATGTCTCATATATATTGTTTCTTTTTAGATGGTTATTTTTTCTCCGGCGGACAGTCTTTCCGGGCTCTTAGTATTTCTCGTTTTCCTCCTGGGGGGCCGGGAAGGCGTTCCACTGTAAAGCCTGCTGCCTGTAACATACGGCGTACTATCCCTTTCGCACAATAAGTGGTGAGTATGCCTTTCGGATTCATTATAACATATAGCCGGTTGAATAGTTCTTGCGACCACATCTCCGGTTGTTTCTCGGGTGCAAAAGCATCAAAATAGATAATGTCCCAATGTGTTGCCGTGCCGATCCCCCGGTTACTGTCAGGTATCACCGTGTTTTCAGCAGATAGATTGCCACATGGACACATAAATACATTGTTTACATCCGCTTGTACTTTTCTTAACGTAAAGTGGGGCGTTATTATTGCATCCTCACCCCAGGGAATCATATGTAATGTTTTGAACAACGGGTTGTTACTATATCCCAACGGCTCTACGATATCCCAGGAAAGCGGGTAGAGTTCGATACCGGTATAGTGCACTTTCCGAAGGGATCTTTCTGCTGTTTCAAGTGTAAGCAGAGCATTAAATCCCGTTCCGAAACCTATTTCGAGAATATGTGGCTCTACGGCTTCGGAGGCATTCAATCCCATGTCGATGAAAATATGTTGAGACTCGGTTCTGGCGCCTTTCACAGAATGATAATGTTCGTTCAACTCCGGAACGAAAAGAGTGGCGCTGCCATCGGCAGTCAGTTCAATGATTCGTTTCATACCATTAAGTCGATCAGCCCCCTCGCTGCAAGGATTACTAATATATAACGCAGCATTTTTCCGGCCAGCATAGAGATGGAAACTACCCATATATTGCTTCGCAGAAATCCCAGTGCAACGGCTATTACGCTTCCGATAATGGGAAGAAAAGCGAAGAAAGCCATGAAGCCGCTTCGTCCGTTGAGGTAGGCTTGCATACGTTCTACCTTTTCCCGTTTCATGTGGAAGTATTTTTCAAGCCAATCCATACGGCCCATGCGCCCCATTGCATAGCAGGTCAGGCTACCTAAAAGGTTGCCTGCCGAAGCTGATAACAGGCAGATAACAGGACTCAAACCTGTACTGGGCAGAACCAATGCTGCCAACACCGCTTCCGAGCTGAAAGGAACAACGCTCCCAGCCAGTACGGCAGAAAGAAACATGCCTAAATAACCCCATTCAATAAGAAAATTTATAAAAGCGTCCATACATTGAAACAGAATAAGAGAATTAATCCGGTCATGGAACCGATAAAGAATAGATTAGCGGCTTTACTGTTGGTTAAAACAAACAAATGTCCCACAAGAATACTGACTCCTATCAGAAGTAACGATAGTAGGTCCATGCAGTGGGCCGGTTGCAGGAATATGAACAGGAATATGCAGAAATTTATGAAAATCAGGAAATGCAGATAAGAACGGGTACGTATCTTGTCTTCGAATCCACTGACAATGCAATGCGCTGCGCTGACTATGAACAGGATGAATAGATAACCAAGCGTAACGAGCTCCCAAAGTTGAAGGTCCTTGCCGGGATTGACCGGTTGGAAATGAACCAGCTCGACGAATGGTTGGTAGAACAGCTCCATCTGGCCGTAGAAGAACGCATGGCCGAACAAAAACCAATAGGAAACACTCAACCCTATCAATGCGGCACAAAAACTACGGGCTGTGAGTGATTGGAAGTAATAAGCTCCTATCAGCCAAAGGGGAATGAAATATAATAATTGTGGAAACAGCAGGCTTCCCGCTCCTATAAAAACGAAAGAATGGAATATATAACTCACCGGACGGGGGTGCTGATAACTTTTAAATAAGAAAAACAGAGAGATGAGGAAGGCTACGGCGGCTATATCTCCTGCATACAACAGGTGCATGCCCGGACAGATGGTTACCAATAAAAAATAAATGGAGGTCTGTACCGAAGCCCGCATACGGATAATGGCGAACGTATTGTTGAGCTCGATCAGAAAATATCCGATGGCGGCGTATAGCATAAAGCTGATGACCCTGTCGGCCCAGGCAGGGAGATAAAGTGTGCAGACCGACTGCCACAATGCATATCCGGCTTCTTTTTCCGAACTCATTGCAGGCAACAGGATGGAAGTGCCTATCCAGCAGACGATGCAAATAAGGATAACAGCGGGCAGTGTGAATCTGCCTGCTGTTATCCGGCCTTGTAGTCTTCTATTTCTCATTATAAATCAAATCCGATATCGTGCCGGAGGTTTTTCTTTTCAAATTGTATCATCTCGGACACTTGATAGCTCTTTGCAAGTGCTTCTTCTTTGGAATTTCCATACGAACTGATGGCAATGACACGTCCTCCGTTGGTTACGATTTGACCCTCTTTTAAGGCCGTGCCGGCATGAAAGAGAATGCTTTCCGTATCTTGGGCCTGTTCAATGCCGCTGATAGGAAATCCTTTCTGGTAAGTTTCCGGATAGCCGCCGCTTACCAGCATGACACATGCTGCCGTGCGAGGATCGATCTCGAGCGTTTTTGTATCTAAGTTTTTCTGGGCTACTCCCTCGAAAAGCTCTACGAGATCGCTTTTGACGCGAAGCATTACGCTTTCTGTTTCCGGGTCTCCCATACGGACGTTGTATTCGATCACCATCGGTTCTCCTTTTACGTTGATCAGCCCCAGGAAGATAAAGCCTTTATAAAGAATGCCCTCTGTCTTTAGTCCGTTGACGGTAGGTTCGATGATCCGTGTGCGGACTTTTTCCATAAACTCTTCATTGGCAAAGGGAACCGGAGTAACGCTGCCCATACCTCCCGTGTTGAGACCTTTGTCGCCTTCACCGATACGCTTGTAGTCTTTGGCTACAGGAAGTACTTTATAGTGTTCGCTATCCGTCAATACGAATACGCTGCACTCGATTCCACTGAGAAACTCTTCGATAACCACTGTTGCCGATGCGTCTCCGAACATACCGCTAAGCATCTCTTTCAGCTCTTTTTTTGCTTCATCCAGAGTCGGAAGTATCAATACTCCTTTTCCGGCACAGAGTCCGTCGGCTTTCAATACATAGGGTGCTTCCAGACTTTCCAGAAAAGCAAATCCTTCTTCCAGGGTATCGGCTGTGATACTCTTGTACCGTGCGGTCGGAATGTGATGGCGTTGCATAAATTCTTTGGCAAATTCTTTACTGCCTTCCAAACGGGCACCTTCGGCAGTAGGCCCGATAATGGAGATATGCTTTGTTTCAGGGCTGTTTTGGAAATAGTCGTAAATACCTTCTACCAACGGATCTTCGGGGCCGACTACGATCATATCGATTTTCTCTTTAAGAGCAAATGCTTTCAGTGCATCGAAATCTGTAGCTTTGATGTTTACGTTCTCACCGACCGAAGAGGTTCCGGCATTACCGGGAGCGATGTATAACTTTTCCACTTTGGGGCTTTGGGCTATTTTCCATGCTAAGGCATGTTCACGGCCGCCCGAACCTAAGAGTAACAGTTTCATATTGATAATTGGGTTAATATGCCGATATACCAATGTGCGCGTCCGGCACCGGATATGTGGCATTTGTTCTTACTTATAATTTATTTATCGCATCTTTAAAACAGGCACCAGTTTACAGGTTATCTTCAAAATAGCGGGTTATCTTTTCGTGTAAATGTACGCGGTCGCGTCCCATTACATTGTGTTTATGTCCCGGGTAAATGAAGAGATCCGGATAAGTACGGGCGTCTACGCAGGCTTTCATGAATGAAAGTGTATGCTGGGGCACACAGGTATCATCGTGGTCATCATGGATGATGAGCAGATGCCCTTTCAGGTTACCGGCCAGATTTTTCAGATTACACTGTTCATAACCTTCGGGATTGCTTTGAGGAGTATCCATATACCGTTCTCCGTACATTATTTCATAATAACTCCAGTCGATAACAGGACCACCGGCTACACCTACTTTGAAAATCTCCGGATAGCGGAGTAGCAGTGCAGTAGTCATGTGGCCGCCGAAGCTCCATCCATGCACGCCGATCCGGTTTTTATCTACATAAGGCAAGCTTTGTAGAAATTCGGCTCCTTTTACCTGGTCTTTTCCTTCTTCGATACCTAATTGGCGGAAGGTAACATTTTCAAATTCCAGTCCACGATTAGAGCTGCCGCGATTATCCAGACAGAACATGACGTATCCTTTATTGGCCATGTAAATATCCCATCCGCGGGCACCGTTTTGCCAGCCTCCTGTGACCATTTGAGCATGGGGACCTCCGTAGACATATACAATGACGGGGTATTTTTTGTTCGGATCCATGTCAGCAGGTTTGATGAGGCGGTAATACAAATCGGTTACACCGTCTGCGGCTTTGATCGTACCGGTTTCGATAACCGGCATTTTGTAGCCGTCGAACGGATTGGCTGCTGTGAGCAAGTTGATGTTCTTTCCCGTTTGAGTATCGATGATGTCAATTTTTCTGGGAATGGTGGGAGTAGAGTAACTGTCAATCACATAACGGCCTGATTGACTGGCTGTAGCATTGTGTACTCCTTCGGTATCTGTATGCATACTGAAAGGCAGACTGCGTTTGCCTGTTTTTACATTTACGGAGAAGTTATCCCGTCCTGTAGCATCGTTGACACTGAAAAGAATTTCTTTCTTTTTTTCATTGAAGCCCAAGATGCTATTAACCAGCCATTGCCCTTCGGTCAGTTGCTTGATCAGCTTGCCGGTGATGTCATACAGATATAAATGATTGAAACCGCTACGTTGGCTTTGGTAGATGAACTTAGTAGAATCCCAAGGTAAGAAAACGATGGGTTGCTGAGGTTCTACATATTTGGGATGTGTCTCTTCGAGGAGGGTAGCGGCCAGTTCTCCGGTTTCTACATCATATCGGCACAATTTTGCATGGTTCTGATCGCGGTTTAATTCTATCAGATAGAGGCTTTTCCCGTCCGGTGACCAACTGATATTGGTAAAATAACGGTCAGTAGGGTCTCCGGTCTTTAAATAGTGCGTTTTGCCGGTAGTCGGATTGTAGATACCTATCATGACTTGATGGCTGGTCATTCCCGCCATTGGGTAACGGATGTTGTTTACTTCTCCTATACGGGCGGTTATATCTACCAGTGGATATTGAGTCACCATACTTTCGTCCATACGGTAAAATGCCAGCAGATCGCCTTTGGGATTCCAGAATGTGCCTTTGTAGATGCCGAATTCGTTTCGGTGTACGGATTGACCGCAAACAATGCCTTCGGGCTCATCGGTAACAGGATTCTCGTTTACGTACAGATTGTTCCCGACCGTATAGGCCACGTTTCCGGTAGCGGTACAATAATCTTGATTAGAAGCACCTTTTGCCAATGTAACGGTAGAAACGATCCGGTTGTTTTTGAAGTCATAGACAACATATTTGCCGGGCAGTTCGATCAGCATTTCTTCTTTATCTGCCCAAGGGAAACTTGTGGAATAGAAATGCGGCAGTTTACCTGTCTGTTCTTTTTCCAGTACTTTGTTTACGGTTTCCCGTATGGCGATGATCTTCTCTTTTCCTGTTTTGGGATCGATAACGAATAGAGTATCTATACTTGGTTTGATACATTCATCCCCCCACCATTGTAAGCTGTAAAGGTTTTCGGCATAACGGTAGGTCTCGCCGCCGGGAATCAGATCTTCCAGTGTCGGCGTTTTTAACTCTTGCGACATGATATTTGTGATAAATAGGCTATAGATCAATCCTATCAGTAGATAACCTTTTTTATTCATCATTTTCTTATTTATCCTCTTGGTTTTTGAATCCTTGTATCTTGACCCTGTTTAAAGGAGCCGTTTTAGATTGAATGATGGCACTGACTTTGGCAAAGGCTGTGAACAGCTCTTCGAACTGTTTTTCATAGCTTTCCCGATCGGAGGATATATCTTCTTCGAGATATTCCACACGTTTTCTTAATTCGTCCAGTTCTTGCTTGGGGATGTTCGAAAGCAAATATTGGCGCATGTGGACAAAGGCACGGATAATATTGATATTGATTTCAATGGCCGTTTTGCTTTTTAGTACACTTGATAACATCACTACTCCATACTCTGTAAAAGCAAAAGGAAGATATTTAATGTTATGTCCTTGTCCTGTTTTCAAGGTCACAGATTGTGATCTTGAAAACTCTGCTTCTTCTTTAGTAAGTTCAAACATGAATTCTATTGGAAAACGTTCGATGTTGCGCCGTACAGCTTGTTTTAATACTCGAGTCTCTACGCCGTACATTTCTGCCAGATCAAAGTCCAGCATTACTTTCTGTCCTCTGATTTCATAGATCTTATTTTCTATGATAGCTAATTCATCCATCATTGCTACTTTTCAGCCTTCGGCTTCTAATTTTTTTTGAAATCTCTCGGCTTTCTGTCGCCATTATTGAAGCTTTGTCCTTCTCTTGGCCTTCTGTCTCCGGAGAAACTACGGCTTCCTTCTTCACGGCGTGGACGGAATTCTTTTCTCTCTCTCGATGTTTTTTCTCCATTCTCTTCGCCGCTTTCCTGACTCTTGAATTCCTTGTATTTACCGTCGAATATTTCGTATTTACGGAACTCGCATTCCAGTGCTCCGTTGAAAAGTGGGGTCTTTTGACTGGGTTTTAATCCTATCTGGTCGAAACATTCTTCACGATACGAGAGTATCCATGCATCATTGCCCACAAATGCATGCTTTAATCGTTCGCCGATCATGCTGTACAGTCCTAAAAGGTCATTGGTGGATATACGTTCACCATAAGGCGGGTTCGTGATGATAATTGATTTTTCGGCCGGTTGTTCGAATTGCTGAAACGGTTGTAGTTTCAAAACGATGTCTTTTGATACACCGGCAGCCTTGATGTTATGCATGGCAATTTCATTGGCTTTCGGGTTGTTGTCATAACCGTATATTTTATGTCCGAATTCCCGTTCCTGCGTATCGTCGTTGTAGATATTGTCAAATAGTTCCTGATCGAAGTCTACCCATTTTTCAAAAGCGAACTCCTTGCGGAATACACCCGGTGCGATATTACGGGCTATCAATGCAGCTTCGATGGGGATTGTTCCCGATCCGCACATCGGATCGATGAGATCGCATTCGCCCTTCCATCCGGTCATTAAAATCATACCGGCTGCCAATACCTCGTTTAGCGGTGCTTCAACAGCTTCTTGACGGTAACCGCGTCGATGTAGGGATTCGCCGGATGAATCGAGGGAGAGAGTACAGGTCGTTTGTGCGATATGGATATTTAATAGTACATCCGGTTTGTTGATACGCACGGATGGACGTTTGCCGTTCAATTCGCGGAAATAGTCAACGATAGCGTCTTTCACTTTATAAGAGACGAATTTGGAATGACGGAATTCTTCACTGAATACAACGGCATCTACGGCGAAGGTCTTGTTTACATCCAATATATTTTCCCAATCGATGGCTTTGATTTGATCATAAACTTCGTCGGCATCCTTGGCTTTAAAATTTTTGATAGGCTTCAGAATGCGGATGGCGGTGCGCAGGCAAAAGTTCGCTTTGTACATCATCTCTTTATCTCCGGTGAATGAAACCATTCTTCGACCTATCTGTACGTCATTGGCTCCTAATGCCGTCAACTCCTCTGCCAGTATCTCTTCCAATCCCTGGAAGGTTTTGGCAATCATTTCAAATTGTTCGCTCATAATGAATAATGTGCCAATATGCCAATGGGGGTAATGTGCCGATTGGCTGGCGCGTTAATTTGTTAATTATTCAAGTTATTAATTTCTTATTCTCTTAATCGGTACATGGGCATACTTGCACATTGTTTCCTTTATTTTTTGGCTTTGGTCTGGACGATTTTCGCTCCTGCAGGTACGTCTTCCGTCACCCAGATGTTACCGCCTACTGTCGCATTTTTACCAATAGTGATACGTCCTAAGATAGTTGCGTTGGAATAGACGATCACATTGTCTTCCAGTATCGGATGGCGGGGAATGCCTTTGATCGGCTTGCCGTCGGCATCCAACGGGAAACTTTTGGCACCTAACGTAACCCCTTGGTACAGTTTCACGTTCTGTCCGATGATACTGGTGGCTCCGATTACCACACCGGTTCCGTGGTCTATGGTAAAATAGCTTCCGATCTGAGCACCCGGATGAATATCTATGCCCGTTTCACTGTGTGCCATTTCCGTAATGATACGGGGAATGAGCGGTACACCTAATTCCAATAATTCGTGGGCAATGCGATAATTACTGATGGCTCTGATGGCCGGATAACAGAAAATCACTTCGCCGAAGCTTTGGGCTGCAGGGTCGCCATTGTAAGCTGCCTCCACATCCGTGGCCAGAATACGACGCATATGTGGTAACTTACTGATAAACTTTGCGGCAAGACGGGCTGCTTCTTCGCGCTGTAATTCGTTGCAAGTACCGCATTCTTCATTTTTTCCGAAACACAATCCTGCCAGAATCTGCTCTGACAACAGGCCGAATAATTTTTCAATATTAACTCCGATGTGATAATTGATTGTCCGGCTGTTGATCGTGGAATTACCGAAATACCCGGGAAAGAGAATGGAACGTGACAACTCGATAATTTCGCACAATACCCGTGCAGAGGGCAAGGGTTCGCCGTCTTTGTGTTGATGAAACAGTCCTTTATATGATTCGCTTTCCGAAAGCTCATCGACTGCCTGTGTCAGAATGTGAGTGAAGTTTAATGGACTCATTAGATTCCTGTATTCTATAATATTGGCTACAAAGATAAGTAATTTTGCTTATAATTTCTATCAGAATATATATATCATTCAGAAAAAGAATGTATTTTTGTTGCAATATTCTATAGATAAGGAGATGGTAGATAGATATATTCAGGGAGTTATTGTATTCATCTGTTCATTATTGTTTGTGTGTGGATGTGACGAGCATGTAGACATATCAGAAACGGGTGACGAAGATGATATTGTGACTTTATTGGAAAGAAAAGCGATGGATTCTCTGTTCACGAATAATGCCTATTCCCGTTCTTTATTGCGTAAGAATATGTCGCAGACTGCAGATAGTTTGTCCTATTATCGATTAATGAATGTCTATTCTAAGGCCTGTTTTGCTGCTTCTCAGTTTGATTCGGTTGTGTATTACAGCCGGATAATTCTTCATTTTTGTCAGAAATCTTCTGACTCTCCACAAATACACGATCTCTTTTCTGCCACTTACAATATGATGGGAAATGTATGGGGGAGATGGAATTTTCCGGATTCTGCGGTTGTGTATTATCAGAAAGCTTATGAACATCGCAAGCAGGGTAATGAATTGTCTTATTTGCCTGATATTTGCATAAATCTGGCCGACGGTAATGTTCATAAAAGCGATTATACCGATGCGGCTTATTATTATCGGCGTGCGTTGTTCCTTTGTGATTCATTAGGCTTGCCCGACCGCAATAAATTTCCTATTTATTATGGTTTGGGACAGACGTATATGGAATTGCGTGATTTCGATCTTTCTAATCATTATTATGAGATGGCCGGCCGTTACTTTTCGCAGATGAGTGTTCCTGAGAAGTTTACTTATCTCAACAATCGTGGTAACCATTTTTATTATAAGAAAGATTACCGGGAAGCTTCTTGCTACATGGAGCGTGCTTTAGCTGTTGTAGCTCCTTATTCTCAGATGATTTATGAACAGAATCTGTGTAAAGCCAATCTGGGTGAGTTGTATGTATTGACTGATAAGTTGGATTCCGCTCAACTATATCTGAATGACAGTTATCGTTTCTTTTCCGGTATGAATAATCGTTCGGCGATGTATTATATTGAAACTCAAATGATAGAACTTGCACTCCGACAGGGTGATGTGTCACTTGCCAGCCGGATGATTGCGCGTACTGTTCCTGACGGGCATGTCGATGCCAATATGATTAATATCCGTAATCAGTATTTGCAGCACTATTTTGAGCAGACAGGTGATTATCGGCGTGCTTATGAATATTTGAGACGTGATCAGGAGTTGAATGATTCTATCCGGAACGAGCAGATACGTACTCGTGTTGCGGAGTTAGACATGCGATATAGTCAGGACACGATTGTAATGCGGCGTGAACTTTTGATTGAAAAACAGTCGGGAGAGATGAAAGTCTTGCGGCTTACATCGTACATTTGGGCTATTGCCTGTGTTGGCTCTATCGCTATATTATTTTTTCTTTATCGTTTGATGAAAAAGAAACGTGCTTTTTTGCAGGAACGTCTTCTTAACCAGATAAGCCGCCTTCGTATGGAGAATATCCGTAATCATGTTTCACCTCATTTTACTTTTAATGTGCTGAATCGTGAGATTAGCCGTTTTAAAGGGACTGACAGAGAACGTTCGGGATTGGTTGATTTAGTGAAATTGTTGCGTAAGAGTTTGGAAATGACAGAGAAACTAAGTGTGCCGCTACGGGAGGAATTGGATTTTGTACAGACGTATATCGGCTTGGAAAGGGACCGGTTAGGTGAAAACTTTATATTGGATTTATCGGTCGATACGACCTTGGATGTAGAGAAAATCATTGTACCTTCCATGATTGTGCAGATTCCGGTAGAGAATGCTATTAAGCATGGACTTGCTGGTATGGAAGGGGAGAAGCGGTTAGAGATATCTGTTATGCCTGAAGGGAATGGCGTACGGATAATGATTGCAGATAACGGACGGGGATATTTACCTCAGGTTATGTCGCCTACCCGGGGAACAGGCACAGGTCTGAAAGTGCTTTATCAGACAATTCAGTTGTTGAATGCAAAAAATAAAGGAGAAAAGATACGTTTTGAAATAACAAACCTTGCTGACGGGATGCGAACCGGAACTGGTGTTTCTGTGTATATCCCATGCAATTATTCTTATGATCTATGATAACAATGAATGGAATTTGCAAAGTAGTGATTGTGGATGATGATCGTACGGCGATAGAAAATCTGTGTCGGGAATTGGCGTTATATCCCGAAATGGATGTCAGAGGGACTGCTGTCAATGGGGCTAAAGGAAGAAAATTAATCATGGAGCAACATCCTGATCTTCTGTTTTTAGACGTAGAATTACCGGATATCCAGGGGATCAGGTTACTGAGTGAAATGCGCGACGAGGTATTGTGGGATATGAAGGTTGTTTTTTATACAGCCTATGACAAATATTTGCTTCAGGCATTGCGGGAATCGGCATTTGATTATTTATTGAAACCCTTTGTTTCAGGAGATCTCGAATTGATTATTGAACGTTATCGGAAAGCAGCGCTTTCCCATCCGGCGATTCCGGCCTTTGCGGCGTCTGTGAGTGCATTATTGCCACAACGCGATACCTTCATGATAAGTACTGTGACAGGTTTTAAGTTGCTTCGTATTGAAGAGATAGGTTTCTTTGAATATTCGAAAGATAAACGACAGTGGCAGGTGACACTTTTCAATCAGGCCAGGTTGAGCCTTAAGAAAAACACGAAAGCTGAAGATATTATAAGCTATTCGGAGTCATTTGTACAGATTAGTCAATCAATAATTATAAATGTCAGCTATCTGGCTGTTATTAATGGCAAACAATGCCAACTGTATCCCCCTTTTAATGATCGGGAGGATTTGCGTATTTCACGTGGGTTCTTGAAAGAATTGCAGGAACGTTTCTGTCTGATATGATTTTTTTTCGCTATATAAACTCTAATTTTGTCGCCTTAAGCGTGTTTTGATTCGGAATGTTCGTTTTTCGCAAATCTGATATTTGATATTTTCCTTTTTTTGTGTTACTTTTGTAGAGTTAGGTAAAGATTGAATGTTTTTTAGTTTTTAGATGATAAATTCTCTGTAACTGGTTGGGCCGGGGATTTTTGTGAAAAAACTCCGGCTGTTTTTTCTATTCTGTTAATTTTTCGTACGAATTTATATCTGTAGATTTGTCTCTTCTTCAAATATCTTGTTAAAAACATTTCTTAATTCTTCCCGGTTGTTGATAAGTGACCGTAATTCTCGTAATTTTTCTCCGTTTTTTGAGTGTTCGAACCATAACTTCAGATATCCTCCTTCGGCATATTTATTTAAGAGATGATTTAGGAAGCGGTTGTAATGCCATTCTGTGTTTTCTGCCGGATTCTGTTTCAATCCGTATTGTACGGTTCTTCTTAATGTAATTTCCGGATCTATAATTCTATCTGCTTCTGCTACAATTTTTCCGTAAATACTGCGTGGCTCATGGTCAGAAGAGGCTCTGTGGTCTTCTACGGCTTCTTTCATTACTCTTATTTCTTCCTCTGTAAACCATCTGTACAGCATTTTATCATTCTCAAGAATTTCACCGGAGACAAGATGGTGTGTGGCTCTGTCTTTACATAATCCGAGATCATGGTAAGCTGCTATGGTATAAACCATGTTCGTATTTAGGGGGTAATCTTTTGCCAGTATCAGGCTTTCGGCAATGACAGTGCATACATGTGTCCGGTTATGGGCCTTATCAAACATTTCATATTTTGGAATAATGGTGGTTTCTACGTACTGCTTTAATTCTTGATTCATGAGGAGTTGTTTTGGTGTTTATGAGTAGACAAAGGTAATAAATATCTTCTAATGTATTCATCTTTATGCATTTGTTCCACGTGGCACACAGGAAGTGGGAAGCCGTTTTTGAAGAGAACCCTGAAAGTCTGATAAAAACTTTCAGGGTTCTCTGGCATGTGGCGATTGGCTTTTTTAATGTGCTTCCAGCCAGTTTTTTCCCCAACCACAATCTGCTTTTAAGGGGACATGCATCTTATAGGCTTTTTCCATTTCTTCAATGACTGCTTGTTCTACCCGTTCCCGTTCTTCTATCGGAACACTGAAGTTTAGTTCGTCATGTACTTGCAGTATCATTTTAGCTTTCAGCCCTTCGCGTTTGAAACGTTCGTAGATACGTGCCATAGCGACCTTTATTATATCGGCTGCACTTCCCTGGATGGGCGCATTGATGGCATTACGTTCGGCATATCCGCGTACTACTGCATTTCTCGAGTTGATATCCGGTAGGAAACGTTTACGGTGGAATATGGTTTCGACGTAGCCTTTTTCACGTGCTACCTCGATGCTTTTGTCCATATAGGCTTTTACTTGTGGATAAGTCTCAAAATAACCTTCTATGAGCTCTTTAGCCTCTTTCCGGTCCACATTCATTCTTTCTGCCAGGCCAAAGACGGAAATGCCGTATATGATCCCGAAATTGGCTGTTTTGGCTTTACGGCGCATATCGGAGTTTACATCTTCAATATTGGTTTTATACACTTTGGCTGCCGTGGCAGCGTGAATGTCATAACCGCTTAGAAAAGCATCTATCATATTCTTATCTTCGCTCAGATGTGCCATGATACGTAATTCTATTTGCGAATAGTCGGCAGAGAAGAACAGACATCCTTCATCGGGAATAAATGCTTTGCGGATCTCTTTCCCGTTTTCATCACGAATAGGGATATTTTGAAGGTTGGGATTACTGGAACTGAGACGTCCGGTAGCCGTAACCGTTTGATTGAAAGAAGTATGTACACGTCCTGTACGTGGGTTTATAAGTAACGGTAAGGCGTCTATATAGGTACCCAGTAATTTTTTCAGCCCACGGTGTTCCAATATCTTTTCTACTACGGGATGCTTATGCCGCAAGCTTTCGAGTACCTCTTCCGATGTGACATACTGGCCGGTTTTGGTCTTCCGGGCTTTGTCTACAATTTTTAGTTTGTCGAATAGTATCTCGCCTACCTGTTTGGGAGAAGCGATATTGAATTCTTCACCGGCCAATTCGTAAATTTCTTTTTCGATGGCTGCCATTTGTGCTGTAAAGTGTTCTGACGATTGCTTGAGCGCCTCTGTGTCCAAAAGTACACCATTGCTTTCAATGTTTACAAGTACAGGGACGAGTGGCATTTCTATTTCATAGAAAAGCTTTTCAGCATCATTCTCTTTCAGTTCTTTTTCGAGTACATTTTTTAATTTTAGTGTGACATCTGCATCCTCGCAAGCATATCGGTAGATGTCTTTGGGATCGAGGTCGCGCATGTTTTTTTGGTTCTTTCCTTTAAGGCCGATAAGCTCTTCGATATGAATGGTCTGGTAGTGGAGATAAATTTCGGCCAGATAGTCCATTCCGTGACGAAGTTCCGGTTGGAGGACATAGTGTGCTACCATTGTGTCGAAAAGAGGGCCTTTCACTTCCACTCCATAATTTTGGAGGACGATCATATCATATTTGATATTTTGCCCGACTTTCAATGATTTTTCATTTTCGAAGACTTTCCGGAATTCATTTACTATTTTTAACGCTTCTTCCCGTTCGGCGGGTACCGGTACATAAAATCCCTGATTTTCTGCAAAACTGAAACTCATTCCTACCAATTCTGCTTCCATTGGCTCGGTACCTGTAGTTTCCGTATCTAACGCGAGAATTTTCGTTGTAAGTAACTTTTGAATTAATTTGCTCCTTTTATCCTTATTATCAATAAGTTGGTAATCACATTTTAATGTTTCTAACGTGTGTAGATTCGTTTTTTTCTCTTCAACTGTCCCGTTGGCCGTAAATTCTGCGAATAAATCGCCTTGAATCGGAGTGTTTGTTTGTGCAAAAAGAGGTCCGGGAGAAGAGGAGAGAGGCTGATTGTCTTTTTTGAAGATTCTATCTATTAATGTACGAAATTCCAATTCTTCGAAAATTTTTCGTAGTGCTTCTTCGTCTGCTTGTTCACGAACCAATGCGTCCATGTCTAATTTGATAGGAACATCTGTTTTTATAGTTGCCAGGAATTTGGAGAAAGTAATCATTTCCCGGTTTGTCTCGACTTTTATTTTTAGTGCACCTTTCAGTTGGTCAGTGTGCTCAAGTAAATTTTCGATACTACCGAACTCGGCAATTAGTTTCTGTGCTGTTTTTTCTCCTACACCGGGGCAACCCGGAATGTTATCTGAAGCGTCCCCCATCAATCCTAACATATCGATGACTTGTACAGGAGATTGAATATCGAATTTCGCCTTGACCTGTTCCACGCCCATTACTTCGAATTCTTTATCTCCGTATTTGGGGCGGTACATGAATACATGGTCTGTTACCAATTGGCCGTAGTCCTTGTCGGGGGTCATCATATAGGTAGTAATACCTTGTTGCCCGGCTTTAGTAGCCAGTGTGCCGATTACGTCGTCCGCCTCATAGCCCGCTATTTCGAGTATAGGTATGCGGTAGGCCCGGATGATATCTTTTATGATAGGTACCGATAGGCGGATTGCTTCCGGTGTTTCCTCACGTTGTGCTTTATACTGTTCGTATGCTTCGTGTCGGAAGGTGGGGCCCGGAGGATCGAAAGCCACGCCGATATGTGTAGGGTTCTCTTTTTTCAATACGTCTTCCAATGTATTTACAAAACCTAAGATTGCCGAGGTATTGAAACCTTTGGAATTGATTCGTGGATTTTTGATAAAGGCGTAATAAGCCCGATATATAAGTGCGTAAGCATCCAAAAAGAAAAGTTTACTGTTTTGATTCATATTTATCTAATTTTTCATGGTAAAAGTACAAAAAAATACGGTATTAACCGTTTTATTATTACTTTTGTGCTCAAATTGTGTCATATATGGATAGTTTACCCCTAATAAAGTCTCCGATAACAACGGAACTGGAAGACTTTAAGAGACTATTTGATAGTTCTCTGTCCAGTTCGAATCTTCTGCTGAATAACGTGATTGCTCATATCCGGCAGAGGAATGGGAAGATGATGCGTCCTATTTTAGTGTTATTGGTGGCACGTTTGTATGGTGCTATTCGGCCTGCCACTCTTCATGCGGCTGTTGCGCTGGAACTTCTTCATACGGCCAGCCTTGTTCACGATGATGTGGTGGATGAGAGTACCGAGCGTCGCGGGCAGCTCTCTGTTAATGCCATTTATAATAATAAAGTAGCGGTGTTGGTGGGTGATTTTCTACTGGCTACCAGTCTTGTGCATGCCGGAAAAACGATGAGTCACGAGATATTGGAGGTTGTTTCTTGTCTGGGCCAAGATTTGGCTGAAGGCGAATTGTTGCAGCTTTCCAATGTAAGCAATCCGCAATTCTCTGAAGAAATCTATTTCGATGTGATTCGTAAGAAGACAGCAGCGCTCTTTGCTGCTTGTACTAAATCGGCGGCATTATCTGTGCATGCTGATGATGAAAAGGCGGAGATTGCCCGTTTGTTTGGCGAATATATTGGGATTTGTTTTCAGATAAAAGATGATATTTTTGATTATTTTGAGAATAAAGCGCTTGGTAAGCCGACGGGTAATGACATGTTGGAAGGGAAATTGACTTTGCCTGCCATTTATGCTTTAAATTCTACTGCCGATGCGTGGGCACAGGAAGTAGCTGTCAGAATAAAGGAGGGTACTGCTACATCCGGTGAAATCGCCCGTTTGATAGAGTTCTCCAAAGAGAATGGTGGCATCGAATATGCCGTAGAGAAGATGAAGTTTTACAAAGAAAAAGCCCTTGATTTACTCCACACCATCACATCTGGTTCCGATGTTTGTGAAGCGCTTGAAGCTTATCTCGATTATGTGGTTGATAGGGAGAAATGATTTTTTCTCCATGGACTGTTTTCATCTTGTGTGGCCAGGAGAAAGTATCTGATTGCTCTGTCGGCTTCTTCTTTTTTGTCCGTTATCATGGCTTGTCCGATTAAATAACTCTTTCCTATTTCATTCCAGTTCCGGAATGTCTGTCGGCATTGTTCTCCTGCATATTTAATATATTCCCAAGCGGTTTTTTCGTCGATATATCCGGTTTCGCAAGCGATTCGTGCCCAACTGATCAGTTCTCCCATATCCCATGCCAGAATCCCCCGTTTAAGGTCTTCTTTTTCGATGGATACGATGTTTTTCTTATCCACATATTCCAAGAAATGATATAAGTTTTTAGCGCGGTGTATAAACAATTCTATGCCGAAAAAACGTTCGCGAAGGATTCTTTCTGTTTCGTCTCCGTTGTTGGCTGTGAGCAGATAAGGTATAAGGATGGAGTAGGAGGTTCGTTCGCCTTCGTTGCGAAGGAGGGACAGCATTTCGATGATAGCGGCTTCCTGTTTCAGCTGTGGCGTTTCTGCCAGTAGTCGATGGAGTCTTTCATGTTCTATGCCTGTCTCCAAACTATCGACAAAAAGGCCCGTTTTCATACTGGATATTAGCCCGATAAGCAAATTCTGTGTATTGTTGACTGCTAAGATGTCGTTTCTTTTGTTCGGGTTGAAACGTACTGAAATACTGTTTTGTTCCATACTCTTGTCTTTTTTAATCTTTTGTTAACCGAAAAGCGTGAGAACTGTTGCTCTGTATCTTTCCTGGGGCTTCGGCAAGCCGTTATGACGATACAAGCAACAGTCTCACGCTCCGTTCGATATATAACAAGAGTATATACGTGAAGGTGCGTGAGACCCGTTTGCTTATTACCTTTCATAACATGAATTTTGCCGAATTCCAGGAAAAAGATAATAAATGAAACGTTCTCTAATACAGTGCATTATCCTATTCTCTATAGTCTAATGTCCGGCAAAGATAGTAAAAATATGAGTATTTGTAAGTAAGGAACTTTAGTTTTTCTTAATTATAGATATGAGTTTGCAATCGTAGCAGGAGTCTTAATATGAAAACTCCCCCTCTTTGCGGGAGGAGGAGTTGGCAGTATGTCAGAAGAATTTTGTTTCTTCACCTTTTATTTCAGAAAGCAGCAGGTTCGCTAATCGGCTTGTTCCCAAGCGGAATAATTCGTTGTTTAACCATTCCTCTCCTAATATTTCCTTGACTATGGTGTAATAAATCAGTGCATCATTTACAGTATTGATGCCTCCGGCCGGTTTGAATCCGACCTTGTTTCCGGTCTTATCGTAATACTCTTTGATGGCTTCACACATTACATATGCTGCTTCCGGAGTGGCTGCCGGTTGCTGTTTTCCGGTAGATGTTTTGATAAAATCCGCTCCCGAGTACATGGATAGGATAGAGGCCTTTTTGATGTTGGAGGCTGTTTTTAAAGCTCCGGTTTCAAGGATTACTTTCAGATGGCGTTCTTTACAGGTGTCTTTCAATTCCTGAATTTCCTCACACATCGTTTCGTAGTCTCCGCTAAGGAATTTCCCGACGGAAATAACGATGTCTATTTCATCAGCACCTTCCATTAGCGCCATGGCTGTTTCGGCTATTTTTACTTCGATAAATGTTTGCGAAGAAGGGAAACCTGCTGATACACAGGCTATCTTTATCCCGTCAACATCCAATGTGTTTTTAACGGCTTCTGCAAAGTTCGGATATACGCAAATAGCAGCTACGTTTTTCAAGTCGGGAAACTCGTTATCGAACTGATTTACCTTTTCAGTAAATTTCATAATGCTTTCATCGTTGTCCGTACTGTTCAGACTTGTAAGATCTATACAATTGAAAAGGAGTTTTTTTACCTTTTCCGTATTATTTTCCGCTACTTTGTTTGCAATGATTGCAGCTACGCGGGCTTGCACGTCGGCATCGCTCAGGTTGGTATTGTACTTAGCCAACGCGGCTTCATACTTGCTTAGGTGGGTGTCATTCTGTTCCATGGTCACTCAATTTGGGGTTATTTATATGTCTTTTATTATCTCTTTGGGTCTTCTTTTCCAGATTGCGGGTGAAGGCATCGGTGAGATCTACACCGGTTTGATTGGCGATGCAAAGAAGTACCCAGAGTACATCTGCCATTTCATCGGAAAGGTTGTCTTTCTCTCCTTCCTTGAAAGATTGGTCACCATACTTGCGTGCCATTATACGCGCCAATTCACCTACTTCTTCGGTGAGTACGGCCATATTCGTAAGTTCGCTGAAGTAGCGCACTCCGTACTTTTTTATCCACAGGTCTACCTGTTTTTGAGCTTCTTCCAGTGTCATTATTCTTTGTTTTTGGTATCTATACAAATGGTTACCGGGCCGTCGTTCAGTAGTTCCACTTTCATGTCTGCACCAAATTCTCCCGTACCTATCTCCTTACCAAGGAGAGAACTCAATTCTCTGCAAAATTGTTCGTAAATAGGGATGGAAATATCCGGCTTAGCTGCTTTTATATACGATGGACGATTTCCTTTCTTGGTTGATGCATGTAGGGTGAACTGGCTGATTACCAGTATTTCACCTCCAGTCTCTACGATCGATTTGTTCATAATTCCATTTTCGTCATCAAAGATGCGGAGACTGATAATTTTTTTACACAGCCATGTAATGTCTTCTGTTCCGTCGGCTTCTTCGATGCCTACGAGGATTAACATTCCTTTTTTTATGGCTGATTTGCAGTGCCCGTCAATGGTTACTGATGCATGGCCGACACGCTGTATTACTACTCTCATTTTCTCTTTTATATTGCTTTTGGAAAGGCAAATTTACAAAAAACGTTATAGATAATCAGAAGTTTAAATGGTTTTTCTCAAAAAAATATTTAAATCGGTATAGGGAATGAAAAGTGCAGTGTGCTAAATAAGTTGATACAGGTTATTTAGTGCACTACATGTTGATCTATTGCCGGTTGGTGGCTTCCGGGGTAGGGAGTGCCTCTTTGATAATTTTGGCTTTTGCTTCTCCTGCGATGGCGCTGATTTCTTCCAATGAAGCCTCTTTTATGCGCTTTACACTTTTGAATTCTTTTAGTAAGGCTGTTTTTGTTTTCTCTCCGATACCCTTAATCGTGTCTAATGCAGATGCTACTTGGCGTTTGCTGCGTTTATCGCGGTGGAAAGTGATGGCAAAACGATGTACTTCATTTTGTATCTGTTCCAGTAATTTAAAGAGGGGAGAATGTTGTTTTAACCCAATGGTTTGCGGTGGAAAGCCGAATAAAAGTTCGGAAGTCCGGTGTTTTCTGTCTTTGGCAAGACCGGCAATGGGTATGGTGAGATGCAATTCTTCCATAACCTGTCTTACGGCTTCCATTTGCCCTTTTCCACCGTCGGTAATGATCAGGTCGGGAAGAGTGCTCTCTTCGTCTATGGCGCGCTGATAACGTCTTCTGACCACTTCTTTCATGGATGCATAGTCGTCCGGTCCTTCTACCGTTTTGATAATGTATTTCCGGTAGTCCTGTTTGGATGGTTTAACCTTTTTGAATACTACGCAGGCGGCTACGGCATCCGATCCTTGAATGTTGGAGTTGTCGAAACATTCTATTTGAAGGGGTGGTCTGTCTAAATGTAGCTCTTGTTGTATCTCTTTCATCAATCGCATGCTTCTCTGCTCCGGATTTAGCTTTTCCGCTTGTTTCATGCGGTCGGCTTTGTATTGCTTAACGTTGAGTTGCGACAGTTCAAGGAGCTTTTTCTTGTCACCGCGTTGCGGTACGGTGAAAACCACGTTACTTAACTCCATGTCTATTTCAAACGGTACGATAATCTCTCGTGAGAGGCTTTTGTAACGTTCGCGCATTTCAATGATGCCCAGTGTAAGAAGTTCTTCTTTGCTTTCGTTCAGCCTTTTTTTGTATTCGAAAGTGAAAGCTTGGTTGATTGCTCCGTTAGTGATGTGCAGGTAGTTGACAAAAGCGGAGTTGTTCTCGTCTTCTTCAATGGAAAACACGTCGATATTATGCAATATTGAACTTACTACTTCGGATTTGGAACGGTAATTTTCTATCAAAGTATATTTCTCTTTGATCTTTTGTGCTTCCTCAAATTTCATCTCGGTTGCCAGTTCCTGCATTTGCTGAAATAGCATGCGGCTGATATCTTGTGTGTTTCCTTTTAGAATTTCTTTGATTTCACCGATGTTTCTTAAATATTCTTCCTGCGATTGCAATCCGATACAAGGACCGGCGCAATTTTTTATGTGATATTCAAGGCAAACACTGAATTTTCCGGCACGGATATTTTCCGGTGAAAGGTTTAAATTGCAAGTGCGTAGCGGATAGAGGTGCTTGATGAGATCGAGTACGGCATTCATCGATGGCATATGGCTATATGGGCCATAATAAGAGGAACCGTTACGGATAATCTTTCTGGTTTTGAATATGCGCGGGAAGTATTCGTTTTGTACGCAAATAGACGGATAGGTCTTATCGTCTTTCAGTAATACATTATACCGAGGCTTGTATTTTTTTATCAGGTTGTTTTCTAATAAAAGAGCGTCTTCCTCGGAATTGACTACGATATAACGTATATCGGCTATTTTGCTGACTAATACTCTTGTTTTTCCAGGTTCGTGTTCTTTGCTGAAATAGGAATATACTCTTCTTTTTAAGTTTTTTGCTTTTCCTACATATATAATTACTCCTTCGGCATTTAAATATTGATAAATACCGGGGCCTTCCGGGAGATTTGCTACAATCCCTTTCAGGTATTCGCTGGTTTTGGTTTTCTGATCGGCTTCCATATTAAAAAGGGCGTAGCTGTATGGCTACGCCCTGCAAATATAGGAAATTATTTATAAAGACAATACCGATTCTATTTCTACATCGTCTCCAAATACGGCCTTTCCGTTCAACTCTTTTAGCTCGATGATAAAGTTTACGTATACTTTTTTCGGCTTTAGCTTTTTGACCAGTTCACAGGCAGCTTTCATTGTTCCACCTGTAGCCAACAGATCGTCGTGCAGTAATACGATATCGTTTTCATCTAAAGCGTCTTTATGTATCTGTATCGTGTCTTTTCCGTATTCTTTGTCGTAACTCTCTTCAATCGTTTCGGCGGGTAATTTCCCGGGTTTACGGATCGGGATAAAGCCTGCGTCTAATCGTGTGGCGAGAATTGGTCCCATAATGAAGCCTCTGGATTCTATTCCCACTACTTTTGTGATTCCTTTATCTTTATACATCTCATACATTGTATCCGAAAGTTCCTGCAAGCATGCAGCATCTTTGAATAGGGTAGTAACATCATAAAAGAGTATTCCCGGAATGGGAAAATCGGGTATTTCCCGAATGCTTTTGATAAGCCTTTCTTTGCTCATAATCATTGATTTATTTCGTTTCTTTAAATGTTTTGTTTCACGTGAAACGCACGCTCTTATCTTCCTGAAAGTACCAACAGCACGTTGATGTCGCTTGGTGATACCCCCGGAATTCGGCTCGCTTGTGCTATAGTCTCCGGATCTATCTTGACTAACTTTTGTCTTGCTTCGGTGGATAGGGATTGAATGGAATTATAATCAAATTTTCCTTTGATTTTGATACTCTCCAACCGGGCAAGCTTGTCTGCGATAATTCGTTCGCGGCCGATGTACCCTTCGTATTTAATCAGTATTTCTGCAGCCTCGATAATTTCTTCTTTGCGTTCTGTGATTTCGTCGAGTACCCGTTTGAATGCCGGCACATGTTCGGCTATATTTTCTACTGTGATTTGAGGACGGTTTATTAGGTCTATCAATTTACATCCCTGACGTAGAGGAGTAGTACCCAGTTTTTCGAGTGAATCGTTGATAAGTGCCGCTTTTATCGAATAGTTGCGCGCGAAAGAGACAATGCGTTCTATCGCTTCTCGCTTCTTTTTTAGCAATGTATATCTATCATCTTTTGCTAATCCCAATTTCCATGCTTTTTCTGTCAAGCGCATGTCTGCGTCGTCCATTCGTAATAGAATGCGATATTCAGCACGGGAAGTAAACATCCGGTAAGGTTCGTCTACTCCTTTGGTTACAAGATCATCGATGAGTACTCCGATATATGCTTCGTCACGCGCCAGTGTAAACGGTTCACCTCCATGACAATTGATATGTGCATTGATACCGGCAATGATTCCTTGGCCGCCGGCTTCTTCATATCCGGTAGTTCCGTTTACTTGTCCGGCAAAGAATAAGTTTTTGATTTTCTTCGATTCCAACGAATGTTTTAGTTGGGTCGGATCAAAGAAGTCATACTCAATCGCATATCCGGGACGATAAATAACCAAATCTTTAAAAGCAGGAATCTTCTTCAACGCTTCAATTTGTATGCTCATAGGGAGTGAAGAAGAGAATCCGTTCAAGTATAATTCTTGTGTGGTTTCCCCTTCGGGCTCCAAAAACAATTGGTGTTGCTCTTTATCGGGAAAGGTGACGATTTTAGTTTCTATACTTGGGCAGTAGCGTGGCCCTATACTTTGAATTTGTCCGTTGAAAAGGGGAGATTCGGACAATCCTTCACGCAAAATACGATGTGACTCAGGGTTGGTGAAACATGTCCAGCATTGTAGCTGTTTGAGATGACGCACGTGAGTATCCATGAAAGAGAATTTATGGAAATCGGCTTCTCCGTCTTGCGTATCCATTAATTCATAATGCACGCTTCGTCCGTCTATACGCACAGGGGTACCTGTCTTCATCCGACCATAGCTGATACCATGCCGTGCGATGGATTCGGTCAACTGGTAAGATGCCGGTTCTGCCATACGTCCGCCCGGCAGCATGTTTTTCCCAACGTGCATCAGTCCGTTGAGGAATGTACCTGCGGTAAGTATTACACATTTTGCATGAAAAGTAACTCCCCACATTGTTTCTAATCCCACAACTTCTCCGTTTTCAACGAGCAATTCTTTTACTGTATCTTGCCAGATGTGAAGATTGGGTGTGTTTTCTAATGCTTCTCTCCAAGCCCAGATAAATTTATTGCGGTCGCATTGCGCGCGCGGACTCCACATTGCCGGCCCTTTCGAGCGGTTCAAGATACGGAATTGAATGGCTGTTTGGTCCGTTATCAGTCCCATTTGCCCACCCAGCGCATCTATTTCACGTACAATTTGTCCTTTGGCGATACCGCCTATTGCCGGATTGCAACTCATCTGGCCGATTTTATTCATATCCATCGTGATGAGACAGGTTTTTGAGCCCAGGTTTGCTGAGGCTGCTGCTGCTTCACAACCGGCATGGCCGGCACCGATTACTATTACGTCGTACTTAAAGTCCATTCGTTTTAATACTTCTTTTTCAAACGGTGCAAAGTTACGAAAAAGTTCTGTTTTTATAATGAAAAAGAGAGTTATAAGCACTTAAGAAGATGGGCTGTGGGGCATATGAGTGCGCTCCAAAAGTCAGATATAAAACTTTTGGAGCGCATTCATGGTTATAATGTGGGCGATTTGATGGTAGGGGTGCACCCTTTCCGCTTATTTGAACACTTGTTTCATCGGGCGTCCTATCCATACTTGTGGCTGTTTTAGGCCGAATACATAGGCGATGGTGGATGCCACATCATATTGCATCATACTTTCATTGAAATTCAATCCTTTTTTGATGTTTTTTCCGCAAATAATAAAAGGAGTTTCCATTTCATTCATTGTTTTTCCGCCGTGACCTTTATTGATACCACCGTGGTCGGCTGTTATGATGAAAATAGTCTGGTCAAATGTTCCTGCATCTTTGGTAGCTTGGATGATTTGTCCGATATATCCGTCCAGTTCTTTTAGTTTTGCATAGTATTCGGGCGTGTCATGACCGACACCATGACCTATGTGATCGGGGTTATCAAATGCCACAAGGGTAAGGGCGGGTTTCTTTTCTTTCAAATAGCTTACGGCCATTTCGCACAGGGCAGTGGGGTGTTTGTTGTAATCCGGAGCTTGTTGGTAATAACTCAATGCAAGCGTGTCTACCAGGTATTTGATGCCGTTCCATTCGTATAAGCAACCTATTTCCGCTTCCGGAGAAGCATCACGTAGTAGTTGGAAGATGGTTGGGAAAATACCGTGTTGGTTCAATTCGCGTGACGGAAGTTCCGGCGTTTTGGATCCCCATTCGGTATAGCCGTGTAGTTCGGGACCGGCTCCCATAAACATGGAGGCCCAATTAATGGCGCTTGACGAGGGGAGTGCCGAACGTTTTTTCAACGTGTACGCTCCATTCGCCATCACGTTTTTGATGTTGGGAATATCCGCTTTTTCTACACTGTATGCTCCCCATCCGTCCAGGCCGATCAGAACGACGTGTTGCGCTTTCCTTTTGGTGGCAAAACTGTTGGGAACTACGATAAACAGGGCAAATAATAGGATTGCCCAAGTTGAAAATAAATGTTTCATGGTTTATAGTTTTATAAATGGTTAATGTTTATAATATACATAATTTTAATTTTACGTCGACCCTGGAATGGTTTATCATTCGAGTTATGCAAATAAAGTGGATTTCGTCCAGTGAGAATTGTACTCTGTGTTTTGGTAATTACCATAATTGTATTTCGGACAAAATTACCCCTTATTAAAGATAATACATGTCGGTTTTGATTGGGTATTGGATGGTGGAGAACCTTGCATAAACATATATTTAGTTGCTTTATGACTTAGGCAAAGTGATGGATGTATTCTAATTGAATTTATGTTAGATATTTCATCTTATTCTTAGTAAATAATGGTCTGTATCCTTACATTGTTGGAACTCTATTTTCCATTCGTACAACATCCGGATGTTCTTATCTAAAACATGGGGATGTTGTCATATAAAACATCCGGGTGTTGTGATGCAGAACATGGGGATGTTGTGAGGGCTTGGGACTGTACTGATGTGTACTGGATTTAGTTGACAACTTCGATTGTTATTACTGTATTCGTTCACTCAACAATTTTCAATACCTGAATAGGTTTACATTTCTGTTTGTTAGCCCTACTGTAGTTGTCCTATTTGGATTTCCAAATATAATGCTAATTATTCTATTTATTCCAATGTTGTTGAACTGATTTTTGTTATTATCTCGTTTGCCAAGAAATATCCTTGGTCGGGGATCGCCGTGCGGCAAGGGGCGTGACCACCCGTCCCGACGAGCACAACCTGAGTCGGGGCACTTTCATACCTTCTCCTCCTTTATAATTTCCATTGGTGTGCGCATTTTCAAAGCTTGGTGTGGCCGGATATTATTATATGTGTACACAGCCTGTTTAATACGTTCTTCCACCTGGTTAAAAGTCTCCTTCCCGCAGTCAAAGAGCCATCCGTTCTTAATAGTATTGTTCATCCGCTCGGCCAATGCATTATGCAGAGGATCACCACACTGTGTCATGCTTATGCTTATATGTTGTGCTTTTAACGTGTCAACGTATTGGTTTGAGCAGTATTGAACCCCACGGTCTGAATGATGTATCAACCCGCTGATGTCTATCCCGTTCTCTCTGTAAAACAGGAAAGCTGACTCCAAAGCTTTCATCGGGCCTTCCGTTGTCAATGAAGGACAGAACGAATAGCCTACTATTGCACGACTGTGGCTATCAGTAAGCAAGGACAGGTATGCCCAGCCATCCCTGGTGGAGACATAGGTAATATCTGCCACAACCATACTTCCGCTTGTGCTTGCTACGAACTTAGGTGTCGTGTTCAGCAAATCAGGATATATATAATAATTATGATTGGAGTTCGTTGTTTTGGGACGTACACGCTTCTTCCTCTGGACCAGACCATTAGAGCGGAATATCTCATAGCACTGGTCACGACCTATCACCATTTTCTCCTTAAAGTAACGAACACAGCATACATATAGCTCACGCATACCCGATTGGGGCATTAAAGTTCTTAATTCTTTGCAATACAGAACAATACTTGTCTTCAAAACATTAACTTCACACTGTCTGTCCACATGTTTATAGTAACCTTGTCTGGTTATGCCGAAGTAACCACAGAGTCTGTTCAGACCACCGCATTTACGGTTGACCGAGCCTCTCTGTGACAAGGTGTCGATTACTTGGCATCTGAGTTTTTTCGCACGGGGATATGATAGGTCTGCTCTGTCAGATCAATTAGCACCTCGCAGGCTTCATGAAGCATCTTTGTCGTATCCAAATCCCGTTGAAGTTGACGGTTAGACTTGTGTAACGTTTCATTTTCAGCACGAAGCTGAGCAATAAGGGCCGCTGAGTCTTCGTCTATCAGCTGTGGATCAATGATGGATTTTTGCATCTTAGGATCTTCTATCTCGTACATTTTCATCCAGCGGGACAATGTACCTAAACTTAATCCATTACGTCGTTCAAATGTTTTCCGACGGTCGGAGCTGGAAAGATACTCGCGAATATAAGACTTACTTTCCAATTCTGTAAACTTTCTGTGAGGTTTTCTTTTGGTTGACATACTTTTTTTGATTTAGAAAGTGTCAACTTATTCAGTACACTACAGTACTGATAAACAGATATAATATATCTATTGTACATTGAGAAGTGTATCTTGTTATGTATATTGTTGATATATAATATATTATAGCGATGTCTTACTCCTTGAAACAGGGATAAATACCTCTTTTATGGATCAGCGATAAAATCTTTTTTATGACTGAATATGCCTTTCCCATTAACAAGATTATTCGTCGGTTTATTTTCTTATTTCCAATGCCCTGTTTTCGGCTGCTTCCATAATTTCGCGCTCACCCGGCCCTTTATCGTTAATGCCGCACAGGTGAAGGATACCATGGATGATTGTTCGGTGAAGTTCCTCATCATACGTAGTCTTGAATTGTTCGGAGTTGGTTTTTACTGTGTCCAGACTGATGAAAAGATCGCCGGAAAGACGATCACCCTCACAATAATCGAAAGTAATGATATCCGTGTAGTAATCGTGTTGCAGATACTGGCGATTTACCTCCAGTATTTTTTCGTCCGAACAGAAAATATACGCGATTTCACCGACTTTTTTGCCATATGTGGCAGCCACAGATTTAATCCATTCCGTTGTTTCCCTTTTTTTGATATCGGGCATTTTTACGCCCTCTGTCTGATAAGTTACAGCCATGATATTGATGTATTAAAAGAAGAATAAATAACTGATTAGTATGGCGGCAATGATTCCTGAGAAGTCGGCTATCAGCCCGCACGTAACTGCGTTACGTGTTTTAGTGATGCCTACGCTGCCGAAGTACACTGCTAAAATATAAAACGTTGTGTCCGAAGCACCGCGTACAACGCAACTGACGCGCGATACGAAAGAGTCCGGTCCGAATTCTTTCATCGTATCGATCATCAATCCGTTGGCAGCGCTTCCACTGAGCGATTTCATCAATCCGGTGGGTAGAGCGCCGACAAAGCTCGTGTCCAGTCCGCAGAGTCCTACTACATAGCCAATACCGTCTACGAGGATATCCATTGCCCCGGAAGTACGGAATACAGCAATACCTACCAGAAAAGCGACCAGATAAGGAATGATGCGTACGGCGGTGGTGAAACCCTCTTTCGCCCCTTCTACAAAAGAGTCGTATACATTGATCTTTTTTCGTATTCCCGTCAAGATGAAAAGAATGATGACTCCGAACAGTATGATGTTGGCTATCAGCGTAGAATAGGTTCCCATTTCTTCGCGTGAAAGGGTGGTGAAGAGATACATCAACCCTCCGAAAATGAGACTCAGGATGCCGATTAATATTAGTATAGGCTTGTTTATCAGATTGATACGTTGAGATATACTGACGGCAATCACTCCAACCAATGTCGAGACGAACGTACTCAATAGGATAGGGATAAAAATATCGGTTGGTTGTGCCGCTCCCATCTGTGCACGATATACCATGATGGAGATAGGTATAAGTATCAGCCCCGAAGTATTGATAACGAGAAACATAATCATCGGGTTACTGGCTGTGTCTTTTTGGGGATTCAGTTCTTGCAGTTCTTTCATTGCTTTCAGTCCCATCGGAGTAGCGGCATTGTCGAGTCCTAACATATTGGCAGACATATTCATGAATATGGATCCCATTACCGGATGTCCTTTCGGAATATCCGGAAAGAGACGACAAAACACAGGACTCAGCCATCGGGACAGTGCATTGATAAGGCCGCTGTTTTCTCCGATTTTCATAATGCCTAACCACAAAGACAAAACACCGGTCAATCCGAGTGAGACTTCAAAGGCGGTCTTTGACGAATCAAAAGTGGAATTGATGATATCGGTAAATATTTGTGTGTTTCCTGTAAAGATGAGCTTTCCTAATGCCACAATAAAAGCGACGATGAAGAATGCTATCCAGATGTAATTTAAAACCATAGTCTGATTACTGTATTATCTGCAAAAATAGATATAACTTTCCATTATTCCCCCATATTTTGTTTATTTTTGGTGCGGATTGCTTTACTGCAAGCCGCTTGAATTTATACGGAAGATCATATGAGAACAAAGGCAGCAGAGATTCAGAAAGAGTTGGAAATGTATATCGACCCGGTGAAAAGGGAGTATTTGCCCAATTTTTTCAAAACAGGAAAAGGGCAGTATGGTGAGGGTGATAAATTTCTCGGGATTGTCGTTCCCAATACCCGCCTGGTGGCAAAGCGTCATAAAGAAGAACCGTTTGAAGTGATAGCGGATTTATTAGAGAGTGAGTGGCATGAATGCCGCTTATGTGCATTGCTGATGTTGGTGGAGCGTTTCAAGAAGTCCGGTGAAAAGGCACGAAAAGAGATTTATGATTTCTATCTGACACAGACTGTCCGTATTAATAACTGGGATTTGGTGGACCTGTCTGCTCCTTATATTGTAGGAGAATATTTAAAGGATAACCCCCGTGAGGATTTGTACCGTCTGGCTGACAGCACACTTCTTTGGGAGCAGCGTATTGCAGTAGTTTCTACGATTACACTGATCAGAAATGATGATTTTATCGACATTCTTCGTCTTTCCGAATTGTTGTTGCATCATAAACATGACCTGATGCAAAAAGCCATAGGTTGGATGCTCCGTGAGATGGGTAAACGCGACCAGAACCTGCTGTTACAGTTTCTTGATAAACATGCCGGTGAAATGCCCCGTACGATGCTTCGCTATTCGATAGAAAAGCTGACGGAGGAAGAACGGAAATATTATATGAAACGGTAATGTTACTGTATTTGCGTACGCTTATAATATTTTGATTACTTTATCTTGAAGTATATGATTCATTAAAGTGCGGCAATATGACCGAATAATTAATTTAATGTGGGTTAAGATACATGTTTTAAAAATAGAAAATAATTTTGTGAAAGAGTTTGTTGTTAAATAAAAAAGTGCTTCCTTTGCAAGGAATAATCTCAACTTTAAGAGTAAAGGAGATTTATAAAATGTAAAAAAAGACGTTTACGGCATTATCTTTTGGATTCCAAACTTCGCAAATTTGAAACCTCCAAAAAAGATAGAGCAACGGAAACGTCCACTTTAGATTATATCTAAACATTACGCGCGACGTGGTGTTCTGTATATCTATCTTGACGTGGGCTGTGTACGTTGCTTATCTTTGGAGGTAGGCAATGCGAAGGCCTGGAATCTGGATAAGCAAAAGTACAGACTCCCACGTCTTTTTTGTATAATACCGAATCCGGGGAGGCTATAGGCACATGAACATGACGCAATGCAATTACAAACATCTGTAAAGGAACGGATGCGGTTTTTCTTGTTCCTCTTTTTATTCTTATTTTCTTTTATACTTGCACATGGTGAAGAGTATGTGTTTAGTAAACTTTTTGATTCCGATTTCCGACAGGTTGACTCCAGTCATCCACTCTGCCTTAACCTAAAAGGGCGTATGTATAATCTGGGATTTTTCAAAGACTTTTATGGTAATTCAACGATTTCTTTGCTTATCAATGGGGAATCGGTTGGTATGTATGCATATGAGCAGTATCAGAACGGTTGGTACATTTATAAATCCTGTATTCCTTATGCCGGCTGTGCCACCTTATATGTTTACAAGGATAAATCTGTTATCCGGCACTCCGGATTATATGATGCAGGGTACTTCTCCGAGGCTCGCTTGATTCCTGCGCAGAATAAGATACGACCAGACTGGTAATATTATATATTAATAATCAATCTATTATTTATGAAAGAGAAAAAAAAGAATGAAGAATTTCACTCCAGACGTGAATTCTTTAAAAAAGCACTGAAAGGAATACTTCCTTTTTTAGGGGCTGTTATGATCGTTCCTTCTATTTTGTCTTCTTGTGACGATCCTGACGATGACGAATCGTATGGTGGTGGCGGTTCTTCCGGTGGCGGTTCTTCAAGTTGCTCTACTTGTGTAGGAGGGTGTGGAGCGAGTTGTGCCACTGCATGTCGGGGGAAGTCGTCTTATTATCCTTCTGGATGTTCGGGAACTTGTAAAAGTGCGTGTTTAAGTACATGTAAGGGTTTGTGTATGGCTACTGCCCGGAAAGGGCTTTAAATATTTAAGGTATGAAAAAGAAAATCAAGAATGAAGAACTTTATTCAAGGCGTGAATTCTTCAAAAAAGCAGTGAAAACAGCCTTGCCGATTATAGCTACAGTGGTATTGGTTAGCAATCCTGTTGCTTCTAAAGCGGCTAAAGTCGCTATGGGGTGTGAAAGTTATTGTACAGGTTCTTGTTACCGTGCCTGCTATCATGGCTGTAACAACACCTGTATGGGAACTTGTGAGAGAACTTGCCAAGGTAGTTGTATTGGGACCTGTCGAGGTACCTGTACAGGCTCGTGTACAGGTTCATGTGCGGGATGGAATAACTATTAACATGTAAAAGGATATGCTGCATTTAGTGGGTATATCCTTTTTAAATCATAAAATGATGGGACAAATAAAGGAAGCTAAAAAACTGTGGCAAGATGGCATAGCTAAAAATATAACTTTTATTGTTACGAAAGATTGCCAATTAGCATGTAAATATTGTTATCTCGTAGGTAAGAACTCGAAAGAACGTATGTCTTGGGACATTGCCAAACAAGCTATTGATTATATATTGGATAATGAACAGAGTTTTCAGGAAAAATCAGTAGTTTGGGACTTTATCGGCGGAGAGCCTTTTCTTGAAATAGAATTGATAGAAAAAATATGTAATTATATAAAGATTGAATTGTTTAAACGAAATCATCATTGGTTTGATTCATATCGCTTTAGTTTTTCTACTAATGGTCTTAATTATCATGAGGAAAAAGTACAGAGCTTTATTAAGAAAAATATAGATCATTTGAGTATCGGTATAACTATTGACGGGACAGAATTAAAACATGATCTTAACCGTATTTATAAGAACACCGGAAAAGGCTCATATAAGGATGTGGTACGAAATATTCCGCTGTGGTTAGAACAGTTTCCCGGTGACGGTACTAAAGTGACGATTAGTAGCCCGGATCTCCCGTATATAAAAGAAAGTGTCTTGCATTTGTATAATTTAGGTATTCATGAGGTCAATATTAATTGTGTATTCGAAGATGTATGGCAAGAGGGTGATGACTCTTTGTTTGAGGAGCAACTGATTCAACTGGCCGATTCGATTATTGATAATGGACTTTATGAGAAAAACGATTGCTCTTTTTTTTCCGAGCATTTGGGTAAGCCTTTGGACTGTAAATTGCAAAATCAGAATTGGTGTGGTGCCGGAATGATGTTGGCGGTAGATGCGGCCGGTAACTTTTATCCTTGTACACGTTTTGCCCAATATTCTCTCCGAAACAAAAAAGCATGGATTATAGGTAATGTGCATGATGGTCTTGATAAAAATAAATTGCGTCCTTTTTTAACTCTTGACCGATGTACACAAAGTACCCCGGAATGTATTGATTGCGAGGCGGCTGAGGGATGCGCTTGGTGTCAAGGTGAGAATTATGATGCGGCGGATACAAATACGATTTATCAACGTAGTACGGCTATTTGCAAAATGCATAAAGCGCGTGTTCGAGCCAATAATTACTATTGGAACAAACTTTACCGGAAACTGGAATCGGAGGATGAATGTGACAGGTCTGGAACGGGCAAGAATGAGTCAAACGATATAAATAGTTAATTTTATGCTTCAATATCTTGTAATTTTATTAGACGATACGAGCGTTTCTTATTGTCATTATGATAACCGGAAATCTGAACACAGATTAATTAGTCTGGAAAATTTAAAGGAAGGTATTCTTTTTGCTATGAAAGAAAACCTGATGCTTCAATTTGTGTATCCGCATTATGAATTACCGCAAGCCTATAAAGATGAGATAGAAACAATCGATCATAGCAAAATTGTTCCGGTAGAATACCGGGATGAGGCTGATGTGGTGGTTCTTGATGATTGGGAACAGTTGTCGGTATCAGGTTGTGATATTCAAAAAACTTATGTATTGAGAACAGGAAAGACCGGCTTCTTTAAAAATTATACAATTCTTAATGAAGTGTTGGATAAGGTTTTAAGGTTGAATGTTGTTCTGGTTGATATTGATACCTTTACCGAATCTGATTTCGATATCTATAAATCGGTTTTAGATGAATTGGCTTTAAAACTGAAAGGCATGTATCTGGAAGGAATGGCTCCGCAATTGAATTTATTGACCGACCGTATGATGCTGGACAAAATGAATAATTGTAATGCCGGAGTTGAAAATATTACATTGGCTCCTGATGGTAAATTCTATATTTGTCCTGCATTTTATTTGGCTGACGACGGGTATTCCATCGGCAGCTTGGTTGAAGTTTTGGATATAAAAAATCCAAAACTCTATAAACTATCTTACGCACCTCTGTGTCGCAATTGTGATGCATACCAATGTAAACGGTGTATTTGGATGAATTGGAAAACGACTTTAGAGGTAAATACACCCTCGCATGAGCAGTGTGTAGTAGCTCATCTGGAGCGTAATACCTCTCGCTCATTACTGCTTGATATTCGCCGGTACGGGACATTTCTTCCCGGACATGAGATAAAAGAGATTACATATTTGGATCCATTTGATGTGAGACAGGAGTTTTGATGTGTTATAAGGATACTCTTATGGAGTATGCTTTCCTCGGGAAAGTTGTTGTATGAGTAAATAAAAAAAATGAGTATTATGAAAAAACTGGTAGGAACTGTTACAAATGAAGAAAAGTGTGAAATCCAAACACTTTTTGAGCGGCGTAACGGATTGAATGAATTGGCCGGGATACTTACTGTAGATAATGAAGTGCTGTATGAAAAGTTAGTAAAAGATATAGGTGAAACCGGTATGAAATTTCAGAATTGGTGGGATCGTATGTCAAGTCAATATCAATGGGAAAGTACCGAAAATGGTAATTGGGAGATTGATTTTGATACAAATGAAATTTATTTAATATACGAATGATGATACAACCTTTAATGATTGGCACTACTGAATTAATTGTGATTGGGGGTGCTGTACTGCTTTTATTTGGTGGAAAGAAGATTCCGGAGCTGATGCGTAGCTTAGGACAGGGAGTGAAAAATTTCAAGGAAGGCATGCACGAAAAAAGTGAGCCGGAAGATGAATCGTTGTTGGAAAAAACGGAAGTTACAGACGAGTTGAAAAGGATAGATGAAGAATAAATCGGATGATATTCAGCTTTTGACATTCGGGGGGCATCTGGAGATGTTGAGAAAGATGCTCTTCCGTATTGTCTTGGTTATAGTCGTGTTCACGATATTGATTTTTTCTTTTAAAGAGTGGACTTTTCAACTTTTGTTAGCTCCGCGTGAATGGAATTTTGCTACTTATAGATGTATTGAAGAATTTGTCCGTTGGTGCGGATTTGATTTTCGGTTTGAACCTTATCAGATCGATCTGATAAGTACAGAATTGGCATCGCAGTTTATGATGCATATTTCATCATCGGTGTATTTGGCTTTGTTGGGGGCTTCACCCTATATATTATACGAGTTGTTTCGTTTTATAAGTCCGGCTTTATATGAAAACGAGAAAAAGTACTCTTTGATGATAGTTGTATCCATGTATGTCCTTTTTTCATTGGGAGTATTGATGAATTATTACATTGTATTTCCTGTTTCATTCCGATTTTTAGGAACTTATCAAGTGGATCCGTCCATTCGAAGTACGATAACCTTGGCATCTTATATCTCAACTTTTTCAACTCTGACATTTGTTATGGGACTGGTCTTTCAATTACCTGTAGTGGCATTTATATTGGCTAAGCTCGAATTGATTACTTCTACTTTTATGGTTCGATACAGAAGACATGCCTTTATCGGTGTTATGGTAACGGCTGCCATTATTACTCCGCCGGATTTGTTTACTTTGATATTGGTGACGGTTCCAATGTATTTGCTGTATGAACTATGCATTGTCATAATTAAGCGGATAGAATAAAAATTAAGTATTTATATTGCTTCTTAGGTGATTATTGTGCTATCTTTGTCTACAGGAACTTTTTAAACTCCAAAAGATTATGAGTAACAAGATTTATCCCATCGGTATACAGAATTTTGAGAAACTTCGTTTGGGAGGTTATTTTTATATTGATAAGACTGCACTCATCTATAAAATGGTCAAGACAGGTAGCTACTATTTTCTTAGCCGCCCCCGCCGTTTTGGGAAGAGTCTGCTCATTTCTACGCTTGAAGCGTATTTTCAGGGGAAAAAAGAACTTTTTGAGGGACTGGCGATGGAGAAACTTGAAAAGGAGTGGAGGCGGCATCCGATTCTCCATATGGACCTTAATATCGGAAAGTATGATACGCCGGATAGTCTTGACCGTATATTGAACAAGGCTTTGACGGATTGGGAAGCCATTTATGGTACAGGGGCGGCTGAAACGACTTTGGCGTTGCGCTTTGCCGGTATTATAAAGCGGGCTTATGAACAGACAGGTGAGCGAGTCGTTATTCTGGTCGATGAATATGACAAACCAATGCTTCAGGCTATCAATAACGAGGCCTTGCAAGCCCATTTCCGCGATACGTTAAAACCTTTTTATGGCGTTTTGAAAACGATGGATGGCTGCATCCGGTTCGGTATGCTGACGGGGGTTACGAAGTTTGGCAAGGTGAGCGTTTTCAGTGACTTGAACAATCTGGATGATATCTCGATGTGGGATGAGTACGTAGGTCTTTGCGGTATTAGCGAACAGGAGTTGTATGATTATCTCACTCCGGAAATGCATGAATTTGCAGCTGCTCAGCAGATGGATTATGAAAAGTTTTGTTCAGAGTTGCGTGAGTGCTATGACGGCTATCATTTTGTGGAAGATTCCATCGGTATTTATAATCCTTTTAGTCTCTTGAATGCTTTCAAACGGAATAAATTCGGTAGTTATTGGTTTGAGACAGGGACACCTACTTATTTGGTTGAGTTGTTGAAGAAGCACCATTACAATTTAGAACGTATGACACACGAAGAGACCAGTGCCGATGTGCTGAACAGTATCGATTCTTCGTCTACCGATCCTATCCCGGTTATTTATCAAAGTGGCTATCTGACAATTAAGGAATATGATCCTCGTTTTGGTATTTATCGTCTGGGTTTTCCTAATCGGGAAGTGGAAGAGGGTTTTATAAAGTTCTTATTACCTTTTTATGCTAATCGCAGTGCGGTGCAGTCTCCATTTGAGATACAAAATTTTGTCAATGAAATAGAGGCTGGTGATTATAACGCATTTTTCCGTCGTCTTCAAAGTTTCTTTGCAGATACTCCTTATGAATTGATCCGTGATTTGGAGCTACATTATCAAAATGTCCTTTTTATCGTCTTTAAACTTGTTGGCTTTTATGTTCATGTCGAGTACCATACGGGACAGGGACGTATTGATCTTGTTTTACAGACGGATAAATTTATTTATGTCATGGAGTTCAAATTAGATGGCACGGCAGAGGCCGCATTGCAGCAAATCAATGAGCGGCAATATACCCGTCCTTTTGAATCCGATCCTCGTGAACTTCTCAGGATTGGTGTGAATTTTAGTTCGGAGACACGAAATATAGAGAAGTGGATTGTGGAATAATCTTTTTCCGGTTTAATTCTATGCCGGGGTAATAATTATCTTATCCCCCCGGCATCATCTTTCTTTGAATTATGTTATCTTTGCCCTCTATATATAGAAGAACGGGAATGTAATTTTATGGAAGAAGATTTCAATATACGTAATCAACAACTGACCAGTAAAGAACGGGATTTTGAAAATGCGCTCCGTCCGCTTAGTTTCGAGGATTTTAGCGGACAGGATAAAGTCGTGGAGAATCTCCGTATTTTTGTAAAGGCAGCCCGTCTCCGTGGAGAGGCACTTGATCATGTGCTGTTGCACGGTCCTCCCGGATTGGGAAAAACTACACTTTCAAATATTATTGCCAATGAACTTGGGGTAGGCTTTAAAGTCACCTCCGGTCCGGTGCTCGACAAACCCGGTGATCTTGCCGGTGTGCTCACCAGTCTTGAACCCAACGATGTTCTGTTTATCGATGAAATCCATCGTTTGTCTCCTGTGGTGGAAGAATACTTGTATTCTGCCATGGAGGATTATCGTATCGATATAATGATAGATAAGGGGCCGTCTGCACGAAGTATTCAGATTGATTTGAATCCGTTTACTTTGGTAGGTGCAACTACCCGTAGCGGTTTACTGACAGCACCGTTGCGTGCACGTTTCGGCATCAACCTGCATCTTGAATATTACGATGATGACGTGTTAAGTAATATTATCCGGCGTTCGGCTGCTATTTTGGATGTGCCTTGCTCGATACCCGCAGCAGGCGAGATAGCTTCACGCAGTCGCGGTACGCCTCGTATTGCCAATGCGCTGCTTCGTCGTGTCCGTGACTTCGCACAGGTGAAAGGCTCCGGTTCCATCGATACGGATATCGCTACTTTTGCTCTTGAAGCATTGAATATTGACAAATATGGTTTGGATGAGATAGATAACAAGATACTCTGCACCATTATCGATAAGTTTAAAGGCGGCCCCGTGGGATTGACAACCATTGCTACCGCGTTAGGTGAAGATGCCGGAACCATTGAAGAGGTATATGAACCGTTTCTCATCAAAGAAGGGTTCTTGAAACGGACTCCCCGCGGGCGTGAAGTAACTGAGCTTGCTTATAAACATTTGGGACGGAGTATTTATAATAGTCAACAAACATTGTTTTGATTTACGATCAGACGATTTACGACTTACGATTGAAATTGTACCGTAAATTATTTCTGAATCGTCTGATAGTAAATCGTCTAATTGTGAATAAAATACATGGCCGGATTAAAATCATTGGCAAAAGACACCGCTATCTATGGTGTCAGTAGTATCGTAGGGCGTTTCCTCAATTATCTGCTGGTGCCTATTTATACTATTTCCATGCCTGCTTCTACGGGAGGATACGGTGTGATTACGAATATGTATGCAATTACGGCGTTACTGCTTGTCCTGCTTACGTGTGGTATGGAAACCGGTTTTTTCCGTTTTGCCAATAAGGGTGACGATGACCCTATAAGGGTTTATTCTACTACTTTGCTTACCGTCGGATCGATTTCTCTTTCATTCCTGGCAGTCTGTCTGTTGTTTTTGAAGCCGATAGCCGGTGTGATGGGGTATGAAGAGCATCCTTGGTATTTGGGGATGATGCTGATAGTAATAGCTATGGATGCCATTCAGGCCATTCCTTTTGCTTACCTGCGTTATAAGAACCGTCCTATTAAGTTTGCCGCTTTGAAGATGCTGTTTATCTTCGCCAGCATTGCATTGAACATTGTTTATTTCGTATTTATGAAAGGAACCGATGTCGGTGCGGCTTTTCTGATCAATCTGATTTGTACATCGTTGGTGATGGTCTGCCTGATATCTGAGTTGCGTGGTTTCCGCTATACGCTCGACCGTGATTTAGTGAAGCGGATGTTCCGTTATTCCTTTCCCATTCTGATATTGGGTATTGCAGGTATACTGAATCAGGTTGTCGATAAAATCATTTTCCCGTTTGTCTATCCCGATGAGGCAGAGGCGGCCGTACAGTTGGGAATATATGGTGCAACAAGTAAAATAGCCATGATCATGGCTATGTTTACACAGGCATTCCGCTTTGCTTATGAACCGTTTGTGTTTGGCAAAAGCAGAGAGAAAGACAACCGGCAGATGTATGCACAGGCTATGAAGTTCTTTATCATCTTCACGTTATTGGCATTTCTTGCAGTGATGTTTTATCTCGATATCCTTCGTTATGTCATCGGGCGTGACTATTGGGAAGGATTGAAGGTAGTTCCTATCGTTATGGCTGCCGAAATGTTTATGGGGGTATATTTCAATCTTTCCTTCTGGTATAAACTGACAGATGAAACAAAGTGGGGTGCTTATTTTTCTATAACGGCCTGTACGATTGTTATTCTGATGAACGTTTTCCTTATTCCCGTTTATGGTTATGTGGCTTGTGCCTGGGCCGGTTTCACCGGATACGCAGTTGCCATGCTGCTATCTTACTTTGTCGGGCAAAAGAAATATCCGATAAATTATGATTTGAAAAGTATCGGTGGATACGTACTTTTAGCATTGGTCATCTACGCTGTGGGAGAATGGATGCCTTTGGAGAATACAGTACTCCGTTTGCTTTTCCGTACAGTGTTATTGGCTGTATTTATAGCATATATTATTAAACATGACTTACCATTGAAGCAAATCCCTGTTATTAATCGTTTTTTAAGGAGGTAAAATATGAAAACAGACAATCGGAACATTTTTGCCATAAAGAGCTTTCTCCGCGAGTATCTTGACTTACGAAAGGACAAAGATAATGAGTTGGAAACCATCGATTCCATCCGCAAGGGAGTCGAATTCAAAGGGGCCAATCTGTGGATTCTGATATTTGCCATTTTTATGGCATCATTGGGATTGAATGTGAACTCTACTGCCGTAATAATCGGTGCGATGTTGATCTCTCCGTTGATGGGGCCTATTATGGGAGTGGGGCTTTCCGTTGGAATGAATGATTTTGAACTGATGAAACGCTCTTTGAAGAGTTTCCTTATTACGACTGCATTCAGCGTAACCACCGCTACTGTTTATTTTCTTTTTACCCCTATTGCTGAGGCGCAATCGGAACTCTTGGCGCGTACATCTCCTACCATTTATGATGTTTTTATAGCTCTCTTCGGTGGATTGGCCGGTGTTGTGGCTCTCTCTACCAAGGAGAAAGGAAATGTGATACCGGGTGTTGCCATCGCCACTGCATTGATGCCGCCACTTTGTACGGCAGGATATGGATTGGCATCCGGCAACCTGATTTACTTTCTCGGTGCTTTTTATCTCTATTTCATAAATTCTGTCTTTATCAGTCTGGCTACCTTTCTCGGTGTGCGGGTGATGCATTTTCAGCGAAAAGAATTTGTAGATAAGAATCGGGAAAAAACGGTTCGCAAATACATTATCCTTATTGTCGTTATTACCATGTGCCCGGCTGTTTATCTGACTTTTGGCATTATTAAGAGCACTTTCTATGAAACGGCTGCCAATCATTTCATCAATACGGAACTGAACTTTGAGAATACGCAGGTACTCGACAAGAAGGTGAGTTATGAACATCGCGAAATACGTGTCGTCCTTATCGGGCCGGAAGTTCCTGAGGCCTCGATAGAGCTGGCGCGTAGTAAGATGGAGCGATACAAGTTGGAAGAGACTAAGCTCATCGTATTACAGGGAATGAATAATGATGCGATGGACATTTCGTCTATACGGGCTATGGTGATGGAAGACTTTTACAAAAACAGTGAACAGCGCTTGCAAGAACAGCAAAAGAAGATCGCTGCTTTGGAGAAGAACTTGGAGAAATATAAATCTTATGATGAAATGAGCCGTACCATCATACCCGAATTGAAGGTATTATATCCTTCGGTGACGGCGGTCTCTATTTCTCATACTTTGGAGACTACGGTAGATTCGTTGAAAACGGATACGGTTGCACTTGCTGTGTTGAAGTTTGGCCGCCATCCGAGCGAAAGTGAGAAGAAGAAAATCTCCGAATGGCTGCAAGCCCGTGTAGGAGCGAAGAAGTTACGTCTGATAACCGAATGATGCTTCTTTGATTTGAATTATAAAAAATGTCCACTTAATCCCCCAATTGAATGAAACTTAAACTATTTGCAATGATTGCTCTTTTCCTTTCATCGGCCGCCCATGCCGATGAAGGGATGTGGCTGTTAGGGAATTTGAATAAACAAACGCAGAAATCGATGAAAGAGCTTGGTTTGCAGATGCCCGCTAAGAAACTTTATAATCCTAAAAAAGCCTCTTTGAAAGATGCTGTAGTCAGTTTCGGGGGATTTTGTTCCGGTGTTGTCGTTTCGGAAGACGGATTGGTCTTTACCAATCATCACTGCGGTTTCAGTAGCGTACAACAACATTCTACGGTTGAACACGATTATTTGAAAGAGGGGTTTGTAGCCCGCACTCTTGAAGAAGAACTGCCTAATCCGGAACTGTATGTCCGTTTTTTACTGCGTACGGAAGATGTGACGAAACGCGTGCTCAAGGTAACCCGTGACTCCATGACCGAGCCGGAACGTATAGCGGCCGTCGATTCCATTACACGTTTGATAGCCGATGAGGTGAGCCTCAAAGACTCTACACTTGTGGGGGTGGTTGATGCTTATTATGGCGGAAATGAATTTTGGTTGTCGGTTTATCGCGATTTCAACGATGTGCGACTGGTATTTGCTCCTCCGTCTTCTATTGGAAAATTTGGTTGGGATACGGATAATTGGATGTGGCCGCGCCATACCGGTGATTTCTCGGTTTTTCGTATTTATGCCGATAAGAAGAACGAACCGGCCGATTATTCACCCGATAATGTGCCTTATCACCCGTCGTATGTAGCTCCTGTCTCATTGGATGGGTACAAGGAAGGTTCTTTCTGTATGACTTTGGGTTATCCGGGCAGTACGGAACGTTTTCTATCTTCTTTTGGCATTGAAGAGATGATGAACGGCATGAACCAGGCGATGATAGATGTGCGTGGTGTGAAACAGGCTATCTGGAAGCGCGAGATGGATCGCAGAGACGATATCCGCATTAAGTATGCTTCTAAGTATGATGAAAGTTCTAATTATTGGAAAAACAGCATAGGAACGAACAAGGCGATCCGTAAGCTGAAAGTACTTGAGAAGAAGCGGGAGTTGGAAGCTACATTGAGGCAATGGATTCAGAATACTCCTGCTGAGCGTGAAAAGCTGATGCATCTGCTCTCTTCGCTCGAATTGAACTATAAGAGCCGGCGGGAAGTGAATCGGGCGCTGGCTTATTTCGGTGAATCGTTCATTAACGGGCCGGAGTTGGTACAGTTGTCGCTCGAAATTCTTAATTTTGATTTTGAAGCAGAGGAGAAGCAGGTGGTTGCACGGTTGAAAAGTTTATTGGAAAAGTATGCCAATCTGGATATTGACATTGATAAGGAGGTGTTTACAGCACTTTTGAGAGAATATCGCGAAGAGGTGCCTGCCAAGTATCTGCCACCGATGTATCAGACTATCGATACACTTTATAATGGCAATGAGCAGGCTTATATCGACACTTTGTATGCCCGCTCGGAAATAACTTCTCCAAGAGGCTTGAAACGCTTTCTGGAACGTGATACAACGTTCAATATCATCGACGATCCTGCAATCTCGTTAGGTATCGACCTTATTGTGGCTTATTATGATATGAATCATGCGGTAGTGGAGGCTTCGGAAAAGATAGAGAGAGATGAGCGGTTATTCAATGCGGCTGTTCGCCGGATGTATGCCGATCGTAATTTTTATCCGGATGCCAATTCGACTATGCGGCTTAGCTTTGGAACAGTTTGCAGCTATTCTCCGTTCAATGGGGCGGTTTATAATTATTATACTACTCCGATGGGAATATTCGAAAAGATGCGTGATCATCAGGGAGATCCGGATTTTGAGGTCAGCCCGCGTTTATTGGAACTGTTCAGTGCCGGAGATTTTGGACGTTATGCGGATGAAAAGGGAGAAATGAAGGTATGTTTTATCTCTAATAACGATATTACGGGCGGAAACTCCGGTAGTGCGATGTTCAATGCAAAAGGTGAGTTGTTGGGGCTTGCTTTCGATGGAAATTGGGAAGCGATGAGCAGTGATATTGTTTTTGAACCGGATTTGCAACGTTGCATTGGTGTGGATGTGCGCTATATGCTTTTTATTATAGAGAAATATGGTGGGGCGGCCAATTTGATCAAGGAACTGAAAATCAATGGTTCCAAATAGAAGAGGGGGGCAAGGCTAAAATGAACAATTGATGAAGGGTATCAAGTTTCAGATTAAAAATTCATTTTCTCTAAAGTCGAGCTTTGACACATTCTCCCTCTCTGGATGGCCGGTCAATATCTTGTAAATGCCGGGTGACTTTACCGTTTTAGTATTATTACCGTTACTGCGGTAATGATTAAGGCGATTCCCAAGCCGATGCTGCTTGTGAAAGGTTCTCCGAACATAAAGATGCCGACACATACGGCGGTGACCGGTTCCATAGCTCCTAAAACCGAAGTAAGGGTAGAACCGATGCATTTCACGGCTCTCACCAGTGCCAGATTGGAGATGACGGTTGGAATGATGGCGAGCATCATCAGATTCCCGGCTATGTGCCAATTACCGATAGGTTGGATATCTCCTGTGGCATTGATTCCTGCAAGAAGCAATAAAGTTCCGAATAGAAATACATAAAATGTGAGTCGTAATCCTTTCATTTGGCCGACTTTTAATTGACTTACGGTTACCAGATAAAGTGCATATCCCAAAGCTGAAAGAAGGACAATAAGAATGCCGGTGATTGTGATATTGCCCGAATCGTCACCTTGAGACAGGAAAAACACTCCGCTTACAGCGAGAATAATTGCCAGAAAACGCCAGATGGATTTCTTTTCACGGAAGAATAGCATCATTATCAAAGTGGTCAGTACCGGATACATGAAGTGAAGGGTGGTAGCGATGCCGCTCGCCATGAATTTATATCCCCAGAATAGGAATACGGCGGACATCAGATAAAGAAATGCCAACAATATGAGTGAAGGGATATCCCGGCGGTTGATACGGAAAGATTGTCCGTCGAGTAACAAGATAAGTCCCAGTGCCAGTGTGGCAAAAGCAAACCGGTATAATAAAATTGATTCGAACTGCATCCCTTGCCGCATCACCGGAATGGTGAATAGCGGAATGAGGCCGAAAGATGCCGAAGACAGCAGTCCGTAGAGAAAACCGTTTAATTTATTCATATTTTAAGGAATAGGGTTCATTGTTTTGAAAAACGCCGCAAAGGTAATAAAATAACTTGAGTCCTACATAGCTTTTATCCTATCGGCCGCCGTTCTTTATGGATGTTCCTTCCCGGAAGAGGAGAAGTTATGCCGTATGGTTCTTATTGCCGGGTTGAGCTTAAATAGAGTGCTGTTCCGAAAAAAAAGAGACTGAATCCCTGATTGGAAACAGTCTCACTTCCTTTGCTGAAAAGGATATTCTTATTTTTTCTTTGGTTTTCTGCGTGCCCAGCCTTCTTCACTGAAATCCGGTTCTTCATCTTTGAAGAATTGCTTCCAATCGTCTTTCTTTCCACGTGCATTTTTATAACCGCGTTCTTCACGGCTTGGCTTTTGCTTCTTGCTGTCGGTGGAAGCAGGTGTTTTGCTTGCTTTTTCTTTGCGCGGTTTAGCTGATGCCGATGTGGAATTATCTTTTTGAGTATCTTTACTTCTGCCGTTTCTACCTTTGACGCCACTTTTATCATTGCTTCTGTCGCTGTTTCTACGGCCTTCTCCGCCCTCTTCTCCGGCAATTTCGACCGAAACCCTGCGACCGTTCCAGTTTGCGCGATTTAAGGCTTTTATTACATTCTGAGTCTCTTTTTCTTCTACTTCAAAGAAAGAGAAGTTTTTCATCAGATCGATACGCCCCAACTCAATACGTCCACGGGTGTTACTGTTCAGCAGGCTGATCAGTTCACTGGGAAAAAAATTATCCATCTTACCCAAGTTGATGAACAGGCGGGTGAATCCCGGTGCTGCCTTGCGGCTGCCACCTTCACGGCCTCCGCGATCTTCACGGCTTCCGCGTTCACCACGGCTGTCGGTAGCTGTTTGTATTTCTTCACGGTCACGATAGTACTCTAAGAAACGGTTGAACTCCATCGATACCATACGTTTGATAACATCTTCTTTGCTCAACCATTCCAGTTTACGATAAATATCGGGCATAAAGTCGGCAATCTCCTCTTCATTGACCTTTACTTTTTCGATATCATCAATTACCTTGATGAGTTGTTTCTCACAGATTTGCTTCCCTGTGGGTACCTGCTCCATGATGAACTTTTTGCCGATGATACGCTCTATTTCGCGCATTTTGCCCTTCTCGCGCATATTGACGATGGCAATGGAAATTCCGGTTTTCCCGGCACGTCCGGTACGTCCGCTACGGTGGGTATAACTTTCCGTATCGTCTGGCAGGCCGTAATTGATCACGTGTGTAAGGTCGTTTACGTCCAATCCGCGTGCGGCTACGTCTGTAGCTACAAGGATTTGGATATTCCGTTGGCGGAACTTCTGCATAACGGCGTCACGCTGCGCCTGTGAGAGTTCGCCATGCAGTGAGTCGGCATTGTAACCTTCCTGCATCAGTTTGTCGGCAATTTCCTGTGTCTCTTTACGGGTACGGCAGAAAACGATGCCGTATATCTGCGGGCAATAGTCTGCCACGCGTTTCAGTACGGCATATTTGTCTTTCGCTTGCACCATATATGCAATATGCTTTACACTGTTGGTGCTTTCATTTTTGCGGCCGATAGTGATTTCTTTGGCGTCGCGGAGGTATTTTTTGGAAATACGGGCAATCTCCGGACTCATGGTCGCTGAGAAAAGGAGCGTATTGCGTTCTTGGGGAACATCTGCCAGAATAGCATTGATACTGTCTGTGAATCCCATATTCAACATTTCGTCCGCTTCGTCCATTACGACGTTGCTGATGGTAGACAGTGAAACGGTTTTACGTTCCATCAAGTCCAGCAAACGTCCCGGAGTGGCTACTATGATATGTACACCGCGTTTCAAACTACGTATCTGGCTGTCTATCGACGATCCGCCATATACGGGCAGTACTTTCAGTCCGTCAATGTATTTGGAATAATCGTTCAAATCACCCGCTATTTGCAGGCAAAGCTCCCGTGTAGGGCAAAGGATAAGTGATTGGGGAACACGGTTTTTTACGTTAATCTGTTGTATCAGCGGCAAACCAAATGCGGCTGTCTTCCCTGTTCCCGTTTGGGCAAGAGCTACTACATCATTATTTTCTCCTAAAAGGTACGGAATCACTTCCTCTTGTACCGGCATGGGATTCTCATATCCCATTTCTTCGACTGCTCTACGTATCTCAGGAGAAACGCCAAGCTCTTCAAATGTCTTCATTAAATCTCTGTATATCTTTATATTCGGTGGCAAAGATAGAGATTAATTATGAATTATGAATTATAAATTACAAATTATTCGAGCATAATGTTTTGTAGTTTCTCTATATTTTCCGCAGTTAGCCCAAGTCCTTTCCGCAGATAAGTGGGGATATCGGAATAGGTCCGTTCGATCTCTTCTTTCGCTGCATTCAGAAAATCCTCTTTGGCTGTATAGACGGTGGTAATGGCTTCTTGCGAATTCACCGGAAGCTTGTAGGCATACTTAGACGCTTTGGGAATGTTGAAATAATCATTGCTCAGGCGGTAATCCTGCATGATGATATCTTCGTTTACACCCAATGTGGCGAGCACGAGTGCAGAAGCAATGCCCGTACGTCCTTTGCCGGAAGAACAGTGGATGATGGCCGGATAATTATTGCGATCGAGCAGAAGTTCAAATAATTTTTTGTATTCATCGCGATAGTTTATTACCAATTCGCGGTTCATGCGTTCCACGATCCGGTTGATTGTGTCGCCTTTTATTTTCCCTTCCTGTATTCCCTGCAACACTTTCTCCATATTTCCCGTAGCGATAGGAATATGCACCACATTGAAACCTTTCTGGATCTGCGGATAGTTATTCAGCTCTTCGGGAGTACGGAGGTCGATGATGGTCCTTATGCCCATATTTCTCAACTCCCGGCGTGCGGCACAACCTAAACTGTCGATTTGTGCAGAACGGTAGAGCATTCCCCAACGGACATTTTTCCCTGTAGTGGAGGATCTGTATCCTCCTAAGTCGCGGAAATTTTGTATTCCGGGGATATTGATGTTACGGGTAGCCACCTTCACGCGGTATTTATTATTGAATACCATTGTATAATAGTAGCGTCGGGAGGGGTCGTCTGTGACAATGACCATTTTCCCTTCAGAAATGGGAGCGGCCGCAATCGGCATTGTTTCCGGGATTAACTCCGGATTGGCGGATGCATAAACTTTCACCTGCCCGTGTATGAGAGGGGCGGTTTCCCATTTGATGATGCAGTTTCCTACGTTGTTCTCCTCACAGACAACCGAGATATTCGGCGGAGTTTTGGAGCAGGATGGAAACAGCACGAGGACGGTCAGCCAGCTTAACAGGTTCTTATACATAGTATAATTTGTCTAATAACTCTATATGCAAAGATAGGAATTACTGGCGCACAATATAATTCCTTTGCGATTATTAGCCAAAGTATAGGGTTTTTAACGTGGATATATTGCCACAGAATGATGCATGACCGGGAGGGAAAACGGGATTCTCACATTATTCCGTGGCGATATGTTGGTGTTACAGGCTCTTTGCAAATTCTTTTGAAATTGAATTGTTAAAGCTCTTACACACTTCTGCTGCAAAGTCTTTACCGTGCCGGATGATTTTATCCCAGGTGTTTTCGTCCAGATTGTCGAGATCACGATAACGCACGTCGTATTTCAACATCCCATAAATAAGTCCTGCATTGAAGTTGTCCCCTGCACCGATTGTGCTGACGGCCTTTAACGGTTCTATCGGATATTCTTTTCTGCAATTTCTGGTACGCAATGAGATCTGTTCGGCTCCTGCGGTGCAAATGAAGTTCGGGCAATAGAACTGGATCTTATCTTTATATATCTTGTCTGCGTCATTCAGGCCGTACATATAGAAGAAATCTTCTGCCGATCCGCGTACAATGTCGGCATATTCCAGATTCTCGATGATGGTTGATGTCAGCTTGATAGCTTCGTCCTTATGTGAACTCCGGAAATTGGGATCGTAATAGATGATCGCTTTCTTCTCTTTTGCCGTTTCCAGCAATTCCAGTATCTTGTCGCGAAGCACAGGGTTAAGGGCGTAATACGAACCGACTATTACTATATCGTCTTCATGGATTTCCGGAAACAGGACGTCGAGCCTTTGTTTGGGGTAGTCTTTATAAAAAATGTATTCCGCATCACTGTGCTCATTCAGGAATGCGAGTGATACGGGTGATTTTCCATCCGGGAATACATTGACGTGGTCTGTCGGTATGTTGTTTTCACGCATGAATTGCAGGATGATGTTTCCTACGCGGTCGTTTCCTGTTTCGCTGATAAAAGAGACATTTACTCCTGCCCGTCCCAACGAGACGATACCATTGAATACAGAACCGCCCGGTACGGCGGCCGAAGGCTGGTTTCCTTCGAAAATAATGTCGAGGATCGTTTCACCGATACCGATTACTTTACGCATAGTTCTCTTGATTTTTCTCCAAGATAGCCGCCGTGATGGCGTTTGGAATATTCTTCAATGGTGAATTGGGTCTTTTGCATGGTCTGTACCACCAGAATGTCGCCGATGACGGTCATAACGGTAGTCGATGTGGTAGGAGTCATTCCTAATGTACATACCTCTGCCGGCTTACCGGTACTGAGACAAACGTCCGATTCATCAGCCAAGGGGCTGTCCGGATTTCCTGTGATAACGATGAACTTCAAATTCGGGTTCAAATTATGAGCCAGTTGGGTCAGTTCCACAATCTCGCGTGTTTTTCCGGAGTTGGAGATGAGTAATAACAGGTCATTTTCTTGCAAGATGCCCAAATCTCCGTGTTGCGCTTCGCTCGGATGCAGGAAAACGGAGGGGATGCCCGTAGAGCAAAAGGTCGTTGCGATGTTCATGGCTATTTGTCCGGCCTTTCCCATACCACTGGTCACTAACTTGCCTTTTTTGATGTGTATTTGTTCGATAATCAGGTTTACCGCCTTTTCATACGCATCTGTTATGGGGATGTTCAGCACGGCTTGTGCTTCCTTTTGCAAAAGGTCTTTGATGGATTCTATCATATGGTTGTTATTATTTGTTTTAACTCTTCCAGCGTGTTGGCTACATCGTAGTAAGTCGAGAACGGCTGACGGGCAAATCCTTTTTCTTCGATCTCCTTGAGTGCTTTCAATAGGGTGTCATAAAAGCCGTCCTCATTATAAAAGATCACTTTCTTGTGGTGATAACCGATCGATGCGGCTGCCATCACATGAAATATTTCATCGAGGGTACCTACACCTCCGGGGAGGGCAACGAGTACATCCGATTCTTCTACGATCATGTCCTTACGGTCGCTAAGATTGCGGGTGTTGATGATACGGTCGGGCAATGCGCTCACTTTTCCGTTCTCTTCGAGTTTGGCAGGGACTACGCCGATAATGTGGCCGCCGTTTGTTTTTACTGCTTGCGCTACACATTCCATAAGTCCGAGACTGGCACCGCCATATACAAGAGTTTTTCCTGTTTCTCCCATCCATTTGCCTATCCGGCCGGCCATATCGAAATACATTTTGTCAATGTTTCCCGATGCAGAACAGAATATTCCTATCTTTTCCATACACGTTGTCGCTGTTATAGTCTACAAATATCTGCAATTTTCTATAAACGACAATAAGTTTTATTGTATTTTTGTGGCATCAATAAAACTTAGTCTTGAGAATGAAGAATTTACTAACGGAACAGGTGGAGAAAACTCTGTCGAATGGGTTGAGAGTTATTTGTAAACCTGTTGCTTCTGACGTGACTTATTGTGGTTTTGCAGTTAATGCCGGAACCCGGGATGAAACTGAGAATGAGCAGGGAATGGCACATTTTGTAGAACACCTTATCTTTAAAGGAACACAGAAACGGAAAGCCTGGCATATATTGAATAGGATGGAAGCGGTGGGAGGAGACTTGAACGCTTACACGAATAAAGAGGAAATGGTAGTCTACTCTGCTTTTCTGACCGATGATCTGTCCCGGGCAGTGGAATTACTGGTAGATATTGTATTTCGTTCTACTTTTCCTCAAAGGGAGATAGAAAGGGAAACCGAAGTGATCATTGACGAAATACAGTCTTATGAAGATAATCCTTCGGAACTTATTTTCGATGATTTTGAAGATATGATCTTTCGTGGACATCCGTTGGGGCGCAACATTTTAGGGCGGCCGGAGTTGTTGAGGCGGTTTCGTACATCCGATGCTTTGGATTTTACAAGGCGGTTGTATCAGCCCTCCAACATGGTTTTCTTTGTTCAGGGAAAGGTCGATTTCAGAAAGCTGGTCGATATGCTCGAAAAATGGATGGCGGATATACCGGCTGGTGAGGTAAAGGGGGTACGTACTCCGCCTCCTCTGTATGTGCCTGAATATCTGGTTATCCCCAAAGACACCCATCAGGCACATGTGATGCTGGGGGCCCGTGCTTACAATGCTTATGACGACAAACGTACAGCCCTTTATCTGCTGAATAATATTTTGGGAGGTCCGGGTATGAATAGCCGCTTGAATGTTGCTTTGCGCGAGCGTCGCGGATTGGTGTATAATGTAGAGTCTAATCTTACCTCTTATACGGATACGGGTGCTTTCTGCATCTACTTCGGGACAGATCCGGAAGACGTGGATACCTGCCTGAAACTGACCTATAAGGAATTGAAGCGGATGCGTGACATGAAAATGACTTCTTCGCAATTGGCGGCAGCCAAGAAGCAGTTGATCGGCCAGATTTGTGTTGCTTCGGATAATTTTGAGAACAATGCACTGAGTATGGCTAAAACCTTCCTGCATTATAATAAGTTTGAGAATCTGGCAGTGGTCTGTAAGCGGATCGAAGCACTGACGGCGGACGATCTGTTGGAAGTGGCGAATGAGATGTTTGCGGAAGAATATCTGTCGACGTTGATTTATAGATAGGAGACAGTAGGAAAATGAAATACGGTTGAATACCGGAAAGCGAGAATATGCGGCCATATTCGGGAAGTATGTATGAATGATAAATTTCCTTTGATTAACTATATACAATAGATCATATCATGAAAGCAAAATCAGTCTTATTGGGTTTATCCCTGGTTGCTCTGCCGGTATTGGCACAGACACCCGTCTATCTGGACGATAGCAAACCTGTTGAAGAGAGAGTAGAGGATGCCTTGTCTCGAATGACACTGGAGGAAAAGATTGCGGTCACGCATGCACAGTCTAAATTCTGTTCTCCGGGCGTGGCTCGTTTGGGAATTCCTGAGTTTTGGATGACAGACGGCCCTCACGGCATACGTCCCGAAGTGTTATGGGATGAATGGGACCAGGCAGGATGGACCAATGACTCTTGTGTGGCTTTTCCGGCATTGACCTGTCTGGCCGCTACCTGGGATACCGATATGTCTATGCTCTATGGCAAAAGCATCGGTGAGGAAGCGCGTTATCGCAATAAAACCGTGCTGCTGGGGCCGGGAGTGAACATCTATCGTACCCCGTTGAACGGGCGCAATTTTGAATATATGGGCGAAGATCCTTATCTGGCCGGACGTATGGTCGTCCCTTATGTGCAGGGAGTACAGCAGAACGGAGTAGCCGCTTGTGTGAAACATTATGCATTGAATAATCAGGAGGTGAACCGCCATACCACAAATGTCATCGTAGACGACCGCGCCCTTTATGAAATCTATCTCCCGGCTTTCAAAGCAGCTGTGCAGGAGGGCAAAGCGTGGAGTATCATGGGGGCGTACAACTTATACAAAGGCCAGCATGCCTGTCACAATCAATATCTGCTGAATGACATCCTGAAAGGTGAATGGGGATTTGATGGAGTGGTGGTATCCGACTGGGGCGGTGTGCATGATACAGACCAGGCGATAACCAACGGACTCGATATGGAATTCGGTAGCTGGACAGATGGTCTTTCCAACGGGGCAAGCAATGCTTATGATAATTATTATTTAGCGGATCCTTACCTTGAACGTATCCAATCGGGTAAGGCAGGCACAAAAGAACTGGATGATAAAGTGCGCCGCATTCTTCGTCTGGCTTTCCGTACAACGATGGACCGTAACCGGCCTTATGGTGCCATGCGTTCTCCGGAGCATTATGATGCCGCCCGTAAGATAGGGGAAGCGGGTATCGTATTGCTGCAAAACAATGGTAACCTGTTGCCCATCGATTTAGCTAAAACAAAGAAGATTGCCGTGATAGGCGAGAATGCCGTGAAGATGATGACTGTGGGAGGTGGTTCCTCTTCTTTGAAGGTACAACGGGAAATTTCTCCGTTGGATGGTATCCGCAATCGTGTCGGTAATCGTGCGGAAGTGGTTTATGCCCGTGGATATGTGGGGGATGTCAGTGGCGAATACAACGGCGTTGTTTCCGGGCAGAATCTGAAAGATGGCCGTAGCCCGGAAGAATTGATTGCCGAAGCTGTCCGGGTGGCCGGTGAAGCCGATTATGTTATTTTCATTGGCGGATTGAATAAGAGTGCGCATCAGGATTGCGAAGACTCTGACCGTACCGGTCTTGGTTTGCCGTACGGTCAGGACAGGGTTATCACGGAATTGGTCAAGGTAAATCAGAATTTAGTCCTGGTCAATGTTTCCGGCAATGCTGTAGCGATGCCTTGGATCAAGGAAGTTCCGGCAGTTTTGCAGGCTTGGTTCTTGGGGTCGGAGGCCGGAAATGCCATCGCTGCCGTATTGATGGGTGATGTAAACCCCTCCGGGAAATTGCCTTTCACTTTTCCTGCCCGTTTGGAGGATGTACCTGCCCATCAGTTGGGTGAGTATCCCGGTAGTGAAAAGGTGGGTGACATTGTGAATGAGAAATACAATGAGAGCATCTTTGTAGGCTATCGCTGGGCCGACAAACAGAAGAAAGCGAAGCCGCTTTTCCCGTTTGGTCACGGACTAAGTTATACTACTTTTGAATATGGTAAGCCTGTTGCCGATAAAAAGACGATGACGGCCGACGATACGATTACTTTTACGGTTACTGTAAAGAACACCGGCGACCGTGAAGGGCAAGAGGTCGTGCAGCTTTATATTAGTGACAAGAAATCTTCTTTGCCGCGACCGGTAAAAGAGTTGAAAGGTTTCCGGAAAGTGAAGCTCGCACCGGGCGAGGAGCAAAAGGTCTCTTTCACTGTTGCCAAAGATGCTCTGAGCTTTTTTGATGACGCTAAGCATGAGTGGATAGCGGAACCGGGTAAGTTCGAAGCTGTGATTGCCGCTTCTGCTGCCGATATCAGAGGAGTGGTTCCTTTCGAATTGAGATAAGAATAGCGGGGTAGTTTCAACCGGTTTGAAACTGTTTGTTTCTTCGGTATGCAACCATTCGTTTCAATATGTTGGCACTGTCCGTTTCTTCAGTATGCAACCATTCGTTTCAATATGTTGGCACTGTCCGTTTCTTCAGTATGCAACTCATTGTTTCAATAGGTTGAAACGATGAGTTGCTTTATTTGGTGCTACAACCACGGAGGTGCAAGGCAAAATATGTAATATAATTGAATTGCTTAACTATTATAAAAAGTTATGATTAAAATAGATGGCATAGACCCTAAAATGATAGCTAATAATTTAATACCTTTTGAATCGACGCACCCGGGAGAGGTGTTAAAGGATGAAATTGAATTTAGGGGTATTTCTCAAAAGAAACTTGCTAAAGAAATGGGAGTGTCTTATACTGTATTAAATGAAATTCTGAATGCAAAGCGTTTACTAAATACAGAGTATGCTATGCTTATAGAAGCCGCGTTAGTTTTAGATGCTGAACCTTTGCTCCGGATGCAAACATCCTACAATTTGCAGATGGCAAAGAAGGATAGCAGCTTGATGGAAAAAATTAATAAGGTGCGTAAAATTGCAGCAATATTATAATTGGTGTTGAGTTTACGTAGAACTACTATAAAAGCATAAGGAGAGGATGTATTATTTTTTTATACATCCTCTCAATTTGTATAATAAGTTATTCCTCTTTTATCATAATAACATCTGTTGGCACAGAAAAGCCTATCGGGTCTGCTGTTTGGTCTATTGTCGCCCTAATTCCTTCTATTTCATCAAGAATCCACCGGATTTTATTCGGTGATAGCAAATTTATAGTTCCTGCCATAATTCCGTTGCCATCGTAATGTCTCTTCTTCTGATCCCAAAATGTGAATCTTAGGCTGTTGGGATCAACGTCTTGTTCATTGGGTGAATAGTTTGTCGCCCATATGTATAAGTTGTTTGTCGTAGTAAAAGTTTTCCAGCAAGCAGGTAGAGGAGATAAATAGTTTTCAAGGATATCTCCTTTTACAGAAAGGAAATATCCTCCTAAAAGTCCATCAATAGCAACGCCATCTGGATAAACTATGGGGCCTTTTTGTAGAACTATTTTAAATATGGTGTCATTTGACTGATATACCCATGTACCTTCATACGCTCCTAAATTTTTAGTGTAGAAAGTAATATCAATATTAATCTTTTGTGCGATAAGGGAATTACTTATTAAAAGTAGTAGTAAAATAATCTTAATTGTTTTCATAATCTTAATTGCAATTTGAATTTGTCATTTTATTATTCTCATCTAACTCTTTGGGAGTCCAGTTTCCTTGGTGCTTTCCTGTTTCCCAATCATTCATGGGGCGGAATAACATGGAAAGTCCGGCACTGATTCTATCGAAGAAGAGTAGTAGATTTTCCAGGCTTTGATCGAAATCTCCTTTTTTCCCATGTTGAACTAATCTGTCGAATAAAACGTCGTATGCCCCATTCTGCATGTTAGTTGCAAAGGTTTTAAAGTTGGTTTCTGATTTTATTGAAATTATTGTGCATCCATTTGATGCCATAACACCATAGGTGAAATTATCAGATTTAATTCTCCCTTTTAAATAGGCTTCGCTTAATGCTTTTAAATCACTTAATGATGTTATCGGTACACCTGTTGGGTGAGAATGATACCATTCTGAGTATGATTTGTTCGCTACATCCTTAGTGGAATACTGCAAGCTTGTTGCTGTAAGAGTAGTAGGGTAAATCATTTCTCCGGAGGTTGTCCTGATATAACCATGTTCTGTTGCACCAACTCTGTAAGGGAATGTCTGGTCGAATATTGCATTAACTCTATCTTTCAATCCTTGATTGGAGGATGTCTCCTTTGCAGTTTCACAGGGGTCCTTAGTTTTCTCGGGTTTTGGGTCCGGATCTGGCTTTGGTTTGGGGATATAACCACCGCCACCATAATCGTCCTCATCTTCTACCCAATCGCATTCTTCCCATGAGTCGCGGATTTCCGTATAGTAATCACAATGGTCAATTTCGCATGTGGTACCCCATTCTGTTTCAGTGCACCATTCAAAGCATTCCTCCACTAATACTTCGTATACGAATTCTTCACATTCTTCATGCATTCTTGTTTGAACTGATGGGCTATTTTTGATAGAGTCAACTGGAACAATAGATTCTGATACTGTGTGTGTGATTTTTCCGTCAACATATTTCCACCCATTGGCAAAAGTTCCATCCAAATTGTGATATATAATGTAACCACCAAAATGTTCGTCACGATTAACATATGTGTTATGAAAAGGATTAAATGCTGTAAGTTCTAAATATTCTATAGAAGGAATTATAGTCATAGTAAAACCAACAACCTCTTGTGTTTCCCTATCGGTTCTGACAATGAGCCTGGTTATGGATTTCTTGAATCTATAATCACGATCTTGCTCCAACTTGTTGATAAGTTCGGGACTCAAAAATGTAACTCGTTCATTACTTGTCATAACTGATTCTACAGTTCTATACCTATCATTCTTTCTTCGGTAAGTTAATTTCCAATTAGGCTCCATGTTTAAAAGCGTACCTTGAGGACTGTCTTCTTTTGATGATGCTCTTGTACGGCTTCTGACAGCGGCTTGTGACTCATACCATGTTCTGGCATTGGCAATTTCAGTTGCTCTGTCTAATTTGGGCTCTTTTTGCGGATACCCTTGCTCATCATACTCTTTGCACGCAAAAAGTATGCCAAATGGAATACTGATAAGAGCAACCCATTTAATTAGTCGTTTTCTCATTACTTGTCTTTTTTTGTTAATAATTTTAGTTTATATTAGTGTAACGCGCGTTCATTTTTTCTTGCAATAAAATTGTTCTTTTTAATATTATATTTAATTCGGATGATCGGATTTTGGGTTGTTTACATAGTATTCTATTTGATAGTTGGATTGCTGATTTGTAATCCTTTTGGTCATAATATAGCTCCATCATAAAGTAGAGTGGCTTGATTTTGTGTGGAATCATATGCATTGCTTTGTAAAAGCAATGCATTGCTTCTGTATATTTTTTTTGTGCTTTATAGCTTATTCCCAGTTCCATCACTGTATAGTATGATGGGTATTCTTTTATGGATTGAGAAAGTATTGAAGCGGCTTTTGAGTAACGTTTTTTCTTGTTTAAATATTTGCCATATGTAGATAAGAAGTATGGGTTTCCTGATAGTTTTTTTCTCGCTTCTTCAAGAATGTTGTCATTTGTGTACACCCCTTTCAGAGTATTTAGCCAATCTGAATTTGCCTTGGAATAGGAGAATAAATAAACCGAACTTATGAAGAATATTATGCTATATGGTATTATAAGACTAATAGATCTTATTTGTAACTTCCATATTGGAGTATCTTGAGAAGAACAAGCTAATCCTGCCAGTAATATCACTATTAAGGCATTTATATGAAATGTCGAAAGCGGATAAGAAAAAAAAGAAAAAAACAGCAATGCGGTCAAACAGGAGATTATCGTTCTTGATACGGTATCTATATATAATTTGTATTTATATATAGTGTAACCTATGGTTGTTAAAAAGATAAATAGTATGATTACCCCTATAATGCCTTGCTCTATGATTATCCTTAAAAACTCATTAAATGCATGGTGATTGTCATCTGCAAGATTATTGATTGTTTCCGGAAGTTGCTTTTCTTGAAGATATGCAGCTTGATAGTTCATGTAATTTTTTCTAAATCCATCAAATCCATAACCCAATATTGGCTTATCTTTCACCATTTCTAATGAAATTTTCCAGATTAGAATTCTTCCATCTGCAGAATCTTTTTTGTATGAATACAACCCTGATATAAGATAAGTGCAAAGACAAATTAATATTAATAAGCTTCCGGTTCGGATAATAATTGATTTTGGCAAATGCTTGATGATGAGAGGTGAAAAGAAAGTCAGTATCCCTATGGCGAAAGAAAGCCAAGATGCTCTTGAGTCGGATTCGTAAAGCATAAAGGAAACAATGAAGGACACAAATATCAATAATGTGGATGTTTTTTTGCTCTTTTTATTAAGATGAATTAATCCTATATTGCAAATAAGTGTCATGGCGACGAATTCTCCCCACAGACCTGAATTGTGTAGGAAACCGGTGAAAACGCCTTTGTGCTCATATAAGAAATAATATGGGTTTTCCCAGCATATGTAGTATATAAAATGGCTGATGACTATGAATGGGAATGAGTAAAGAATGTATTTATAGTATATGGATGATATATTACGAATGTTTATATATAACATGGCAAGGAAAAAAAATAGGTATATTGTTTCTATATTTTTGGTTTTAGATGTCACAAGTAGCCAAAGAAGGTTATATATGAAGTATACAAGGCATAAAATGTCAATTGCTTTTAGTTTGATACGTGATGTTGATAGATATAAAATAACAATACTACCAATAACGCTATATAAATATAGCATGATATTGTTGCTGAATGGCAAAATATTATATCCGTTTGAACGGGTAAAAAGAAATATAGAGATACAAAAAATCACCAAAAAGATTCCTTTAACCCCGTTTTCATTATTTATTTTCATAAAAGTGTTGTGTTATTCATAAGGAGTTGTAATCCAATGTGTCTACATGTAAAAAGTACTGTTTGCCTTTGATATAGAAGAAGGGTAATTCCTCTGTCCCATTGGTTAGATTTTTTAATAAATATAATGTAGCCTTCGGGACATTATTGAATTTGAGATAATTTTTATCAGCTTTCTGAACTTTTGATCTTTTCCATCCATTGTTGTAATACATTAAAGCGTAACAGTCACCGATGACTATCATATTGTTGGCGTTACGGGGGACGAAACGTACATGTGTTATTTTAACAGGTTTTCCAAAATCCATGCCTATGCCGGACGAACCGACATAAGTTTCAAAGTTACCGTCAAATGCGAGTTCTGGTTTTTTTCCTGTGTGGATTGGTTTGCCGGATATACGATATTTCTTTTCTTGACTGTTTTCATTTTTTTGATTGGGGAATATAGGAAGCGCAGTCGGGAGAGAATGAGATTCAAGTTTAGAGTCTGTACTTAAAAATTCCATGTGTGAAATGTCGATGGGAAATTTGTTAGGACTCACATAACGATAATATCTATACTCCTTATTATTGTTCAGCGAAACTTCTTGAATATATGGAGAAGGCACATAGTCAAGGGTGTGTAACGTGTCATATTGTCCTCTCTCTCTATTACCGGCCAGCCATATATTTCCTTTCATTCTGTTATATGATGCTTTCAATTTTCTTTTTTCCGGATATTTACGTAATAATACCAATTCATTTTTTTTTGTGGTATCACAATCTATACTTATGTATTTAAGCCCTGATGTTTTTTTGTTGATACTATTGGATATATAAAGACTGTTGTTGCGGAGTGTCACATCCATCTCATGTTTCATGTCATTGATGGTTAGAGGCTGAGGTATTTCGTGATGAATACCATTAGAGCAAATCATAAATGGTTGGGCGGCGGGTTTCATTTCTTCCTCATCAAAATATATTGGAAAAAAAAGAATGTTTAAAGGTATTTGGTTGAAAATGATTTCTCCGTTATTGGTGTCTACCTTTCCCCAGCCGACAGGGTTTAATTTTTCTCTTGTAAACATACATAGGTAAACGAGGTGTGTTCTTATTTTTGGGGAAAGTGGTATCCTTAGTGTTATTGTTTGGTGATAGCGAAAGGTTTGATCTGATAATAATGGGGAACGTAGTGATTCTGGAATATACTCATCTTCTCCCGCTAAAAAATAAGGGGTGTTTCTTTGAGCTTCAAATGTTTTTCTATATACTTTTCCTGCGTATTTTATGTCGCTCTCCCAATCCTCTCTTATATTATTGTCGGGTGCTGTGTAAGGTTGGAAAATCCCGGTGGAATCAGGTGATACACACCAAAAGTGTTTTCTGTCTCTGTCTGTCCATTGTGGAGTGTATTCATATACTGTAGCTACTCCGCAGGCTCTGAGTATATCGCTACTCCAGGTTGTCATGTTGTGACAATCCATTTTGAATTTAGGGATGAATAGATCATAAATACCCAAATGTTCTTTGGCTTCGACGTACTTGTTTATCCATCTGCATTTATTGACATATGTTTTATATCTTTCGAGTTTTGAGTAGATTGAAGCGTTTATATCTGCAGAATCTGATATTATTTTATTGTAAAGTGAGTGGATGGTACTGCGATTGTAAGCGGGGTATTCGTCAGTGGTTCTATAAGGTAATATGAACTCTTTGAAGAAAGCAAAATCTTTTTTATATGTATATTCGTTAGCTTCCCATATGTGAAGTGCAGATTCTATATTATCAATTAAAAAATCTGCATGAATTGTTTGCAGGTCAGTTGTGCTTTTATTTTTCTTGTAATTTTTGTTGGTAGCTTTAATGTTGTTAAACGTTTCTGCTAAAGCAATACGTATTGAATCATACTTTTTACCTTTAAAAGACTTAATCTCGTCTAAATTCATTCCTTTAAAAAGAGAGTTGTACATGGAATCTGTTTGATTAAAAAAATGAATGTATGAACTATCCAGTTCTAATTTATTTTCACTCCTATGGTATCTCATGTTTTCAATTAAAAAACAAGCGGATTCGTAGGCTATTTTGCCTTTCTTTTTAGAATATTCAAGTACTTTTTCCAGTTCTACGCGGTTTTCACCTGATAAAATTAGTGCTTCTTCTACTTTTGAAGGATGATTTTTACATGATATGAAACCACATAATATCCAAATAAATAACATAATGTTTTTCATGTCGTATTAGATGAATTAAGATTAAATATTTCACTGCAATATTACGTCGGTTTTATTAGGATTAGTTGTAATATTTGGTTGATTAGTTATAATATTTGTCTTTGTTAATGTTTTTGAATAACTAATTGCTGGTTTGTATGGAAATATTTAGAATCTTGCTTGGCTTTAAGTAAGATAAATCTGCATTTGGTAATGATAAAAAATAACTTGGTACAATTGGGATTACTGGATTTAACAATCTGTGTTTTTGAAATATCAGGGGACTTAACAATTTTAAAGAAAACATTAAGTGTACTAATACAGTAATAACAATCGAAGTTGTCAACGACTAAATCCAGTACACATCAATATATAAGTTTTTCGGAAAAGAACTTAGCATCTTTCTTAATCAAAGCCTTTATCCATTGTAGATACAAAGTGAATCCCTAACCTGCACACTCCTTATGTGTCATGAATACGGTCCTTGTGAATCGTAAGCACGCTTTAGACCGACCGTAAGCATGGTGTATATAGTAAGGTGGGAGAGCGCTTTCATGATTAACAAACCGATATAGCAAAAAAGGTGAGGAGGGGGATTCCCAGGTGGAATAGCAGATAAGCCCATCATCGGCAATCAATTTGCCAATGATGGGCTTATCCTTCAATTAATCGTCTTTTACTGTATGATCTTTCTGACAGTCTTTGCTCCATCAACAACTACAGAAAGCAGGTAAACGCCTTTTTTAAGTCCTTCCAGACCTTCCAGTTTGATTTCTCCGCTTCCTTGAAGTTGGTTCGTGACATGATATACGCACAATCCGTCTAAAGAGTAGACGCGGATGCTGGAGGAGGCATTGTCCATATCCGTATACCGGATAACAATGCCATCGGAAATCAGAGTGAAAGGAATCTCAACATTACTTTGTTCATCCGTCAGGACTGGCCGTGATATACCCGTAGGGTTGGATTGCTGGTATTTGACGTAGTCGCGCAGATAGTATCCTAAATGAGGCGGTTGGTTATAAGCCACGTTCTGCCAGCAGATAGACATTCTGTAAATATGGTCGTGCATCAGGCAGGGAACACGGTAAGGAGACGTAAACGGAGTTGAGAAAATCATCAGATTGCTTTTGGTCTTTTCGTCATAATAGATACACTCTTCGCGCCAGTCTCCCAAAATATCGGCTTGCAGAGAGGGGGTATCTTTTATCAGATTCACTCCACAGCCGTAAGTGGAAACAAAGTCGGTAACGGTAGTACAACTGGATGTTTTGTTTACCCATTGCGAGATGACTCCTTTTTCCTGCAATTCTTCGGATAGATTGCCTGTCCAGTAAGTGCGGAAATTGACAGACGGGCGTTTGGTGGAGATGGAGTCGCCGTTGCAGTCGAAAGTGATGCTGTTATACTTGCCGTCACTGGTCATATTAAACTTTGCCAATGACCAATATTCGGCTCCACGGGAGAGGGAATCGATATCTGCACAAAGACCACGGCCAATATCTGAGCCCATCTTTCTCCCGGAAAGGATTTCACCGGTTTGGGCATCACGCATCTCGAAACCGTAGGCAGCAGATTTTTCTTCGTGTACCATGAACACTTCCAAACCCTCACGGTCGGGAATGAAATCACCTAAATGAAGGGCATCGCCATGGCCCAATCCGGTGCGGTAGAGTACGCTTCCGTCATGGTCGATGCAACAGGCTCCATAAACAATTTCATCGCATCCGTCACCGTCTACGTCACCTACTGTAAGGCTATGGGCACCTTCGCCATAAGCTCCTTTCCCTTTCGTAGTAGATGCGTGCAGCCATCTTTTTTTCAGTTCTTTTCCGTCAAAGTCCCAAGCGCACAGGTAAGCGGCTGTATAATAGCCTCTGCACATCACAAGGCTCGGCTTTTTCCCATCCAGATAGGCAACGCAGGCCAGATAGCGTTCACAGCGGTTGCCAAAGCTGTCTCCCCATGCCGAATCTGAAAGGATGTTACGGCTCGGCTCATAGGCTACTGTAGACAGTTCTTTACCGGTAGCGCCTTCAAAAACCGTCAGATATTCCGGTCCGGTTTTGATAACTCCTTGTTTGCCGCCGTGCGTTCCGCGATAATCGGCCTTAGGGTCATCACTACCCATGATTACATTGTTTCCTTTCCCGTCAATGGTACCCGGAGCGGTCTTGCAGGCTACTTCGGCTTTTCCGTCGCCGTCCAGGTCATAAACCATGAATTGGGTATAGTGGGCGCCCGCACGTATGTTGACGCCTAAGTCGATACGCCATAATTTTGTCCCGTTCAGTTTATAACAGTCCAGATAAACGTTTCCGGTATAGTTTTGGCTACCGTTCTGCCCGTTGTCGCATTGATTGGTAGGATCCCATTTCAGGATGATCTCATATTCGCCGTCTCCGTCCACATCGCCTACGCTGGCGTCACCGGGGGTGTAAGTATAGCTGCTGCCTTGAACTGTACCTCCTGCCGGGCGGTCGAGAGGAATATTCAGATACCCTTTCTCCAGAACCAATGCCGTAGAAGTCTCAATGATCTTACCGCCACTCACTGCTTCAACCGTGTAATTAGAGTTAACCGAACCTTCGGCATCCAGATAATTGGTGCGTGAGGACAGGAGTTGCGAGTTCAGCTTCGTTCCGTCGCGGTATACATTGAAAACGATGTCGTCCGGATCGGTAGCGAGCCAACGCCAACTGACTAACATACCGTCATTGGTGTACGTGGCAATGGTACCTCGGTTCAGACGCTCCGGGTCGAGTACTTGCGGGCCGCATTCTCTGATGATTTCAATGTATTCGGAAACCTCTTCGGATGGAAGCATGCCTTCTTTTACGGCGATGGCTCTGACTGTTGTCGTGATGCCCAAAGAGAAGCTTTCCGTATAAACGGATGCAGATGCAGACAGGGCGGAAACATCTTTGCCGTAATAGATGGTAGCTCCTTTGGTAGGACAACTGATAGTCACCTTATTGTCACTGTCATAACTGATGACGGGAGCTTCTACTTGGTCCGGTGCGGTGTATTCGCTTTTAGTAGCCGCTACATAGGATGCCGCATTGGCAATCAGTGTTTTCGCATCCGGAGTCAATGTCTCGATGGCAGAATACGAAAGGGGAATCAGTATATAGGTGTTTTTACCATTACTTTGCTTATGTTCGTGAATGGCATTGTACCCGTTTGCACCATTGGTTGCCAGCACATCGTCTGCGGAGATGATTTCTTTGGGGGAATGGTAGCTCTGTACATTGTTGCTTGTCTTTGCGGTACCGTCAAAGAGGGTGATGGCGTTTGTGAAGTCGATATCTGCAAAGAGAGGATGGGTTTTAAATGCATCGGCTACAATAATCTGATTCCATCCGGTAGCTCCTGCCGTCGGATTGGCGGCCGTCGCCCAGTTCCATGAACTGCTTCCGTAGTAGAATGCCTTCAGGTTTAGCATCGGTACTTTGCCTGCAAGGCCGGCCAAGGCAATACCGAATTTATTCGTACTGGCAACGGACTCGGAAGCAACTACCAGGTCATAATCCTTTAAAGTCTCTGTGTAATAAGTACCCGGAACAGAATTGTAATTGTTTGCATCGACGGCTGTTACCTTATAGGATTTTGTCAGTGTCAGATAGACCGGATCTTTGGATATTGAATAATTGGCATACTGGGAATCGTAAACATAGGCTGCTGCAGGCAGATCGGCAGAATTTACCATGAAAGCCACATAATACAAACGGCTGTCAGCGCCACTGGTACATTCTTCGTCTGCCCAGGATGTGATGGTAATCGTGTATTGCTCGGCGGGAATCAGTTCGGAAGTTTCCAGCATGCTGCCCTCTGTACCGTCATTACCTCCTTTTAAAGTAATGTTCGCGCCGGAAGTACCGGATATATCGGCACGGACGTAACGGGTTACCGAACTGCCGCTTTGAAATGCGAGCTTCAATCCGGAAATTCCTGTGACAGTGAAGACCGCTCCTTTATTGTTGCCGGCTCCTTTGACGTCCAGCCAGTCCGATTCCATTGTAATGGTACCATCGTCTAACGGGTCGGGAAATGTGCCGGAACGTGATGAATAATATCCGAATGTGCCCGAACCTTTTCCGTCCAGACACCAACCTTCATTGTATGCAGTGGTTAATCCTTCCGAGTCGGTATAAAGAACAAATGTTTCGGTAAAGGATTTGACGGCAGCTTGGACGGATAAAGCGTTGCCGATTAAAAATAAGGAAAGGATAATCCTCCAATAGTTTCTCATAATCGATTGATTTATAAAGTTTCACATGTTTTAATCATTGCAAAAATATTTGATATCGATGAAACGGAGGGGGATATACTTTTTTATAAAGTGGAAAAATTGGGATTTTCTTGGAGTGATGTGGACGAAATGATTTTTTTCTTTTTGAAAGGTGGAAGATGTGTTACATCTGTTTTGCGGGACATAAGAAAAGCCCGTCGGACTAATCGATTGGGACCGGACGGGCTTTGAGGATATGGGTTGTTCAAGAGAATTCCGGAAACTCCTTGATGAACCGGCTGGCTGTAGCCTTGTCTCCGGCATACATGGCGAAAGCAATGACTTGTGCATCATAGGCTACACTGTGGTTATTGGAGGCTTCATGTTCTTCTTTTCCCTGTCCGCTGGTCAGAATCCTTCTAAAAGAAGTGATAGACGGTTTTAAGGCAGGAGGAAAGAGTTTTTTCACAATTTACTTTAGGACATGGAAGCAGGAAAGGAAACTCCGGTTTCTTTCCTGCCTTTATTTTGAGGTGAAATATTTGTTTCTGACCTCTTTTTTGTTGGAAGTTATTTCTTATTTGCTTTTTGCTTCCGGTTGTAGTATCAACAGGCTTTCAGGGCCCATGTTGAACAGCAAGTCTATGATACTTAAATTTGGGCGGAAACCATTTCGATGCTCGAATACCTGATAATAGGCGCGGGGGATGAATTCCGGATCTGTCTGCCGGAAATCTCTCTTGGGATGAATGGCTTCCCGGAAATCGTATTCATCCGGAGTAAAGTCCGTTTTGTATTCTGTCGTTCGTGTGATGTCCGGTTGAATGTCTGCCAGTTGGCAGATAAGGTGACATAGCTCCTCGTTGAAATCGGCTAAAAATACATATTTCTTCTCGTAGAAAGGATAAAAGTCGTCCCTGTAATATTCAAAAAACGGTGTGCTGTTGTAAGCTGATTCTATGGCATTCCAATGCATATGCCGCCAATTACCGTGATCGGAGATACGAATGTCCTTCATCGGGCATTTCAGGTTTTCCGGCTTTATGATAGGAATAGAAAGCGCTATTTCCCCGTCCGGGCCGGCAATGGTGCAACGGTTGCGATAGGTCTGCTTCATGTAATGGTCATGTTGCTCGATGTAGATTTTATCATAAGTTACTAACTTAGTGTAGTATTCTACAGGAGCCAGATAGGCGGAAGATAAGTATGCAGTTTTCATCTTTCTATATTCATAAATCATAATTCATAATTCAAAAATCATAAATCCCTCATTCATCTTACCGGCTGGAAGAAACGGTTCCATCGGTATCCGTTGAATAGCCCGCTCCCGTCTTCTTTAGAAAACCAGACGAAAGCGGCTTTTCCTATGACATGGTCCTGCGGGACAAAACCGAAGAGACGTGAATCGGACAGGTTGATGGAATTGTCGGAGACCATCCAATAGTAATCTTTTGTGAAATAACAATGCTGTACGGCATGTCCTTCCACATATAATGTATCGTTCTTGATTTCGGCCTGTTTCCCTTCATGCAGTACCAATGTGTTGCGAAGGAGGGTTTTATTCCACGGGTATACCCGTATGGCCTTTCCTTTTCCCGGGATAATCAACGGGTTGGCTATCTGTTTCTCTTGACCGGGTTCCAGCAGATGTATCCAATTGTTGCCGTTCATGGCCTGTTCCAGTAAATAGTATTCATAGCGGCTGAAACTCCGTACGTTGTTGATGGAATCTTGTCCCATCAGGTCATTCGGAGTGATGGATAAGATGGATAGGAGAGAATCCAGCAGTTGTTCTTTTTCTCGTGGATAGACATACAGCCTTTTCCGGTCGGGGGCGGAGGCACTTCGGGACGATACGATGGAAAAAATAGAATCGACCAGCAAAGTATCGCCGGGCACACCTATACAACGGCTGATGAACACTTCCCGTTTATCAATGACCGGTTCCGTTACGGCGGCGGGATTATTGAAAACAACAATATCTTCTTTCCGGATTTTCCGTTCTCCCCATCGATGGTAGGAGAGAAGGGACATGACAGGCAGGCGGAGTCCGTAGCTCCACTTATTGACCAATATGCGTTCGCCGCGAAAAAGAGAATTTTCCATCCCTGCCGAAGGAATGAGACAGGAGGTAAAAGCAAAACCACGGAGCAATAGTACGATGATTATTGCTCCGGTTAAGGCGATTATCCATTTCAGGTTTCTCTTCATAGTACAGCCAATGCATACATTGGCGCATTGATCGATTGAATAATTACTATTTTACCCATTTAAAGATACGGTTCCAACGGATTTTGCCGTTGAACCATCCGCGGTCTTTATCCAAAGACAGCCATACGACGATGGGTTTACCGACTACATGATCTTCGGGCACGAATCCCCAATAGCGGGAATCTTGTGAGTTGTGGCGGTTGTCACCCATCATCCAGTAGTAGTCCATCCCGAAAGTATATTTATCCGTTTTTTGTCCGTTGATGTAAATGCCGTCTTCTTTTACTTCCAGCTTATTGCCTTCGTAGGCAACGATGCATCTTTCATAAAGCGGCAGGTTGTCCATGGTCAATGTGATGGTAGAACCTTTGGACGGTATCCATATAGGGCCGTAATTGTCTACTGTCCAGTTTGTGTATAGATTTTGTGGATAGAGGTCATGTAATGGCCTCGTAGGAATGGGGTCTATCGCAGTGACAAGATCCTTGCGGCCGAGCAGTGTATTGCGTGCTTTTTTGGTCAGAGGCAGATAGAAAGTAGTGGCTCCCGGCTGATAGTCTTGCGTATCTTCATTGCTCAATCCCAATTCATCATGCAGGAAGGCGGCCGGTATGATGTTTCCGGTAGCTTCCACTTTGTAGAAGAATTGGATATCTTCCGGTTCTTCCTGTGCTTTACCGTCTATGTATATGATGCGGTCTTTGATCTGTAATGTATCTCCCGGTAATCCGACACAACGTTTCACATAATTCTCCCGACGGTCTACCGGACGGTAGATAAGCTTACCGAACTCTTCGGGATGGGAAAGTACATATTTTCTTCCGGCATTGCGATAGAGGTCGTATACGATACGCTGTTGTTGGCGGCTGAGGCTATCCATGTTGATTTGGTTGGGATACAGCCTTTTACCTTCCCGATAAACGATGTTGTCGTAAAAGTCCGTTTGCTGATAGTTGACGGCGACGGTATCGCCGGCCGGGAAATTGAATACCACGATATCATTCATTTTGACTTTTCCGAATCCGGGAACACGCTTGTATTCCCATTGAGGCCACTCGATGTATGATTTGGTGTTGATAATAGGTAGTGTGTGCTGTGCCAACGGCATGGAGAGGGGGGTATTCGGTACCCGGGGGCCGTAACTCATCTTGCTGACGTACAGGAAATCACCCACTAACAAAGATTTCTCCAAAGAGGAAGAAGGGATCTGATAATTCTGGAATATATATATATTCACAAAGTATACGGCTACCAAAGCAAAAACGATGGCATCTACCCAGCTCATAACACTGCGTACGGTCGGGTTTTTCGATTTTTTCCAAAAGGACCAGGGGACTTTCTTGGTAATGTAAATGTCGAAGATGAAAGGTACTACGATGAGTCCCCACCAACTTTTCACCCATACCAGGAAGATCAGGTAAAGGATGATAGCGATGGCACATTTAATCCATTGTGCGCGCGTTGCTTTTCTCATGATTATAGTTTTTTGTTTATTTAGAACTCGGCTTCGAAGGTTCGTCGGCTAAAAACGGAAAGAGATCGCTCATTCCTAAATATCCTTGTTTACCGGCTGTATATTCGGCTGCTAAAATGGCGCCTAAGGCAAACCCACCGCGATTTTTGGCATCATGGGTAATCGAAATGCTGTCGGCGGCAGAATCGTAACGAACGGTGTGGATTCCGAATACTTCTCCTTCGCGGATGGAGTGGATCGGCAGTTCATCCGTTGTTGCGGCTTCTTCTTTTACCCAATGGCTTTTGCGATCCAGATTTTCAAGAATGCCTTCGGCCAGAGTGATGGCGGTTCCGCTTGGTGCATCGAGTTTGTGAATATGGTGCGTTTCACTCATAGTCACGTCGTATGCCGGAAACTGGTTCATAATCTTTGCCAGGTATTTGTTGACAGCGGAGAAAATGGCTACTCCCAAGCTGAAATTAGAAGACCAGAACAGGGTCTTTCCCTCTTTCTCGCAAAGTTCTTTTATCTCGTCACCATGCTCGGCCATCCATCCGGTGCTGCCCGAAACCAGTTTTACACCGGCTTTGAAGGTTCTGATATAGTTACTGTAAGCTACCATCGGGTTGGTGAATTCGATCGCTACATCCGCAGAGCGAAATGCTTCGGATTCGAAATCGTCTTGATTATTGATATCGATAATGCAGACAATTTCATGTCCGCGACTGAGGGCGACTTTTTCCAATTCTTTGCCCATTTTTCCGTAGCCGATTAATGCTATTTTCATTGTTTTACTGACTTATATTCAAAATAATAGTCGCAAAGATAAGATTTTTATTACATTTGTCGAATACATTAACGTCTTGTTAACATGGAACAACTTCTATACTATGTCTGGAAACACAAAATATTTCCCCTCAACTTATTGCAGACAACTTCCGGCTTGCCGGTAGAGGTCATTGATGCCGGTTTGCAAAACTCACATGCCGGTCCGGATTTTTTTAATGCAAAGTTAAAGATAGATGGTACTCTTTGGGTGGGAAACGTAGAAATACACACAGCTTCTTCCGATTGGTACAGGCATGGACATGATCAGGACAAGGCTTACGATTCGGTCATCCTGCATGTGGTGGAGCAGGCCGATTGTGAAGTGATACGGCCCAACGGCGAACAACTGCCTCAAATACAGCTTACTTGCCCGGAGCACATAAGACTGCACTATGACGAACTTTGCCGGGCAGATACTTATCCTCCTTGTTATTCTGTTCTTGCCTCTTTGCCCGGACTGACCATTCATTCTTGGCTGACTGCTTTGCAAACAGAGCGTTTTCAGCAGAAAGCAGAGGTTATTGCCGGACGATTACAGCGTTGTAATAATAATTGGGAAGATGCTTTTTTTATCACTCTTTCCCGTAATTTTGGTTTCGGACTGAATGGGGATGCCTTTGAGACGTGGGCAGACTTGATACCTTTCCGTGCCGTCGACAAGCACCGTGATGATTTAATGCAGATAGAGGCTTTTTTCTTTGGGTTGGCAGGGCTGTTGGAGGGAGATGCTATCGATGATTATCAGATACGGATACAGAATGAATTTCGTTATTTACAATACAAATTCGAATTGCCTGCTGCAATGGATGTCACTTTGTGGCGTTTCCTGCGTATTCGTCCGGATAATTTTCCATATGTCCGTTTGGCACAGTTAGCATCGCTTTATCATAAAGAGCATTTTCTGTTTTCCCGCATTATGGAAGCGGAAACGTTGAAAGCAGTCCGGCAAATTCTGGTTGCCCGTACTTCTCCTTATTGGGAGAAGCATTTTGTTTTTGGCAAGCCGTCTGCCAAAAAGGAAAAGCCGATCGGTATAAATGCGCAGAATCTATTGATTATAAATACGGTGATTCCTTTTCTTTATACTTATGGGTTGCATAAAGCGGATGAACGTCTTTGTGATCGTGCCGGCCGTTTTCTGGAAGAACTGAAAGCGGAAAACAATTATGTCACCCGCATGTGGAATGGGGCAGGCTTGTCTGTACATTCGGCTGCCGACAGCCAGGCTTTATTACAGCTTCAGAAAAAATATTGTGATAAAAAGAAGTGCCTGTACTGCCGTTTCGGATATGAATATTTACGGCGGAAATGATTGTTTAAGGATTTCCTACATAATATCCCTGTTCGGATTCTTTTCCATCCACCATCTCTTTCACGATTCCGTTTTTGACATTAAAGTCTTGGAACAGTTCTTCGTAATCGCGGGTGTAATCAGCGTCCGGCACAACATTGACGTCGAATTTGATTTCTGCTTTTCCCGCAGGGAGAATATTTCCGTAGATCCGGATACAGTGAGTAACCAAACCGATGTTTTTTATGCTGTTATATGTTGCCCGGAACTGTTTGGTTCCGTGCTCCGGAATAATGACATGCGAACTTTTATCAATGATGATACATCCGCAAGAGGGCTGTATGTCGGTGATAAGCAGGGGAGTATTGCCCGTATTTGTTATTGTGAACATGATATCGAGCTGCTGCCCTTGTTTGATGGGGTAATAATGCCTGTCGGGGTCTTTTATCTCTATGCTGGTAGGACGCACTTCTTTTCGGCACGATGATAGTAAGAGTGCCGGTATCAGCCATAAAAAAATATAGAATACATATTTGCTCATTGTTACTGCTTTTTATTTTTGAGGTATAAATGATATCTCGTCTATTGCGATCTGGGCTTTTTTCTTATCGGCCCGTTTAATTCTCAGCGTCAGTTGTTGATTGCTTTTTAGTTCCACCGGGAGGCATGACTCTGTAATTTCTCCCTTTTCACCGGTATTGCCTGGAAGTCTTGGAAACTTTTTGTAAAATTCCCCGTCTTTTAGCAATTCGACAGATTGCGGCGTATAAATTCGATGCCTCGGCAAATGCAAAAAACGAATGCAGAGTTTTCCGGTTCTATCGGCCGCTTTTTTCGGTAAATTTAATATTAAATCGTCGGATGAAGAAATAAACCAGCCGAAATGATAGCTTCCCGGTAAACCGCACGTACCGTCGGTGAGTACGGAAAGGTCGGTGTAGTTTTCATCCAGTTTGGAACCTGCGGTTAGTTTTTCTCCTAACAGCAGGTTGGGAGAACTCATTGGTTGGGCTATATATTGTTTCCATTCTTCACAATAATTGTCGATTCCGTCGGAAGCTTCATTGTAATATCTCATTTCCGGGAATGCCTCATGTTCGTTCAGGCGGTTTAGCCAATCTCCGGTTTCCGGTATAGTCTCGATTTTTTCTCCTTTCCGGCATGCATATCCATACGGTGTGAAATTATGGATACGCCCCAGCTCCAACCGGGTGAATGAAAGGGCGGTTCTGAGCATATGGAGCTTTTTCCGTTCATCGCCTTTCGCTTCATCCGTAAGTGTGCTTAACTCATTGTAGAACTTTACAAATTCTGCTGCCGGCAAAAAAGCCTTCTCGGCTTCTTGTACTCCGGCATACATATGAAGCCTTTTACCCGGTTGAATCCGGTTTTCCAGGTTACAGTAGTAAGAGGTTAGCAGTTTTTTGGACCGAGGGTATGCTTGAGCCGTATATTTCCCGATCAACTCTTCGACTGACAGTTCCGGGTTGATGAGCAATGCTGAAAGTGCAAAGGTTTTTATATCATCGAAACTGGAGTAGTCGTATCCGCTTCCATTGAAAAAAACACCGCTTACACCGTTCTCCCGGAAGAAAGCCAGTCTGTCACGGGCTATTCTCAATATAGGAAAGGGGGTCAGGTAATCATCGAAATTATTGATGTAGTCCCATACATAGATTTGCTTTGTTACATTTTTCCACTGCTTTAATGATTGTATGAATTGCTTCTCTTGTGTGTGTTTTTTGTTGACAAGGCGGAGGGGTAATTCGATGGCACTTATGAGGACACCGATGTTGGATGGTAATTCCATTGCCGGGACTTGCCGGGTACTCAAATAAGAAGTGGTGAAAAAAAGATGGTGGGGAAAGCGTTTGGCCAAACGGGTAATTAGTTGTGTTACAGCCGGCGTAGCGTTTCCGGAAGTGTTGCCTAATGCTTTACAGGCCGGACACATACAGGCTGAAGGGTCATCGTTCGGAGCAATGACGAAACGCGTTGTTTTCTTTTCTCCATAGTTGTCTATGATGTAATTCTCTATACGTCTGTATATGACATCGGAAGAAAAGCAAAGCTGCTCTTCGTATTTTTTCTTGTCTATTGTGGCATAGAATTCATCGAGATCTTTTCCCAGTACTTTTCCGAGGTTGTGTCCCCAGATTCCCCAACTTTCATCGAAGTTATCCAGTCCCGTTATTCCTGGATAGTCGGGATGTAGTCCGGTCGGTGAATAAATGCTTTGGTATTTGAAGGCAAAAGAACCGCAAGTGTCATTTAGGTTGACCAAAGCTGGGGGGAGATCAGAAGACTCTATGCGTTTATCCATATCGCCGATTTTTTTCATGATCTGGTATTGGAGCCATAGCATTTTCTTGGGTCCGGAGGTTATGAGCTTTATACCGTTGGCATGGGTTTCTACCTTGAAATCATTTTTGAGTGCCGGGTCGATTTGTACGATAATGCGGAACATGTCTTTTTCCGAAACACCGAATGCGATCATATCCTCGTCTTCTGCACGTTTTTTAAGATGATCATACAGGTATTTGGCCCAACGCGTATCCTCTTCCGTTGCGTAGTCGGATATCGAGACGAGATAGCCTTCCTTGGACAATAGTGTAGGCTCGGTATGGCCCTGTGTGCCGCAGCCTATCAGAAAATAGCATAAAATTACGATCTCTATAATAAAAGATACTTTGTTAGAATGAAATATAAACCTGTGCATAAATATTGTATAAATTCTTGTATCGTGTCGATACTTTGTCTATATAATTGTTCTGTCCTCCCGTTCTTGTATTGGTTTGATTATAATAAGTATTCCATGTGCCCATTACACCGATTGTAATATTCGGGGTTATCAGATATTGCCCTCCAAGTCCTACCATTGTATTTGTGTGTGAGAAAGAACCGGGAAGTGCATAATCCAATACGGCTGTTTCGGGAGCCGATCCCATACTTGCCGTTGCCATGATGTTTGTTTTACCATCATCCGCCGGGAAATATTTAGCCCCTATCTGAGCATTGTAGTAGATGTCCGAATTCAAGAGATACAGATCCAGTTTGGTATTTAGCCAGACCTTATCGATGGTTTTGGCTACTCCCGCGCCGGCAGAGAACAGATTGGTTCGTGACTTCTCCCACGAATCGAATTCCCATATTCCATTGTGCCCTGTTTCTTCATTTAGAGCGTTTTCATTGAATCTGAAAGACTTCTTGAAAGCTGTAGTGCGCCTGTATCCGGCATGAATGTCCAGTTCCCAGTCATTTTTGAAATATTTGGTTACCGCAATATTGGCAGCTATCTGCGGGAAATATTGTGTGGCGTAGGCAACATTTGCCATGCCGGAGACTGTTGATGAGAATCGGTGCGTCCACTCACCCTGTATCTGTATGCCGACTCCTCCCGGAGTCTGTTCTTCTGCAGTCATGTCTTTATTGGCCGATCCGCTTCGTCCGGCATAATTGATCCTTCCGGTATAGGTGTTTTTACGGGCTTTCCGGGTATATTCCAAGCTGGCAACCGAGGTTATGATGTCTTCTTCTCCATAGCGTGCGCGCAGATATATCAAAGCAATCTCATTCTTGAGCATTTGGCTTTTCAAACCGTTCAGATGACGTTGGAAAGACTTGTACTCCATGAGGGACGGTTCATAATACTTCTGGTAGTAATAAGCCGAATCTGCCTGTTTATTGTTTTCGTATACCAATCCTTTGGTATATTTAAGTGATTTGTTTTGGCTGTCGAATTGGATCGCTGTATCGAGTACGGCGATGGCTTCTACGGCCTTTCTTGATTTTGATAACTGTAAAGCGCGGTATTCGCTGCTTTGTGAAAAGGCCCCTATTACCTCTTTGTTGTCCGGATACTTCTGTACGATCGGGTGCAGGAGTCCGATGGATAGATCGTACTGTTTGTCCCGGTCATAGATAGTAGCCAGTTTTGTTTGGTAAAACGGCTCATTCGGGTAATATTGAAGTCCTTGTTCCGTGTATTGCTGGAACTTATCATACTGCTTTAATAATGCCGACGTGTTGATGGCATACCGTAAACCGAGGTCGCTCGACGGGTTGAGTTGCACGAGTTTGCATGCCGTGTCATGTGCCCGTTGTGTATTTCCTGCCTCCATGCACTTTTTGATATAAGGAATTGCAAGCTCTTCGTAGCCGATAACGTAGAACATGCGCATGTCTTCGTCACTGTGCTCGATGGCTGAAAGATAGATGTCCAACGCTTCTGCGGTCTTATCCATCTTGTCGAGTATGAAGGCTCTCTTCCAGATGCCGTTTTCATATTCGGGATAGCGGGTGGTGAGCGTGTCCAGCGCTGCCAATGCCTCATTATATTTTTTCATGCTGATATAACATCCTAAGGCTCTTTCCCAGGCTATTCCGGTGATTTCACTGTCTACCTGTTTCTGAATAATAAACTGGGTGTGAGGGAGTGCTTCCGCGTGCAATCCCAATTCTATAAGCCTTTCGGCTTTTTCCATATGTTGTTCGCATATGGCCAGCAGAATGTCATAATCGTCCGGATATAACTCGTATAATTTGTTTAAAGTAGAAAAGGCACGGTCTTTTTCGTTCATCTTACGGTAAAGTAGGTACTCTTTGTAGAGAATGCCTTTGTCCGTATCGCCGTATTTCTTTTTTGCTTCCCGTAAATAGTAGAAAGCATCGTCGCTATATCCCCTGGTGACAGAAGTGTTTAGCAGGTAATCCAATGCTTCTTTGTTGTTTTTTCCATTGTCGTACACAATGCCGTACAGGACGTACGGATCACGCTGCCTTTCTGCCTGTGCCGCTTCTAAAAGGATATGGTTGTATAATTGCCGTAAAGCCGCACTGTTGTTTTTTCTCATCTGATCGCGCATGAAAACCAACGCTTCCGGATAACGGGCCAGTTCGCCCAGAATTCCCACTTTTTTGCTTATTAAAGAATAACTGCCGGGTATTTCGGACAAACCGTTGGAAGCCCATCCTAAAGCTGCTTCCTGATTTCCCTCTTGCAATTGCAGATTGATAATATCCAGATAGTATTGTTCGTTTCCCGGTGCCGCCTTGATCAGTTCGGTCAAGGTGTTGATAGCCTCTTTCCGGTTACCGCCTTTTTTCATGTGCTGATATCCCAGTTCCATGCTGTAGATATAGTCTTTTCTTAAAATGGTGTCGTTGGGATAAATCTGATTGATGCGCTTTAAAAGGCGGTCGGCTTCTACATCGTTGCCCTGTTTGCGGTAAAGATCAATTTTTCGGCGCCATAAACCCCGCCAATACGGGTTTACTTCCAATAGTTCGTTTACATAGCAGATGGCGCTGGAATAATTTTGAGTGTTCTCTTCTACGTCTACCAGCAATTGTTTGGCGTTTACATTATTGTAATTATCTTCTATTGCTTTTATCAAATGATAGCGTGCCTGGTCATAGTCTTTTTTATGATGCCAGTATTTTCCCATCAACCATTGCAGATCGGAAACCTTCGGATATCTTCCGAGTCCTTCTTCCAGAAGGGTTTTTCCTTCTTCCCACTCTTCATTTGCAAAATGTTCCTGTACTATTTTTGCATAATCTTCGGGCAATAGGGGATCGTTGTTCGTACCGATTGATGAAGTTATCAAAAGGAACAAACAGCCGAGCATGATAATTTTATGATAGAGTTCTTTGTTCATAGGTTCGTGATAGCTAAGTGGCGGGACTTTGTACTGTAGAAAGTTCACTTTCCCGGACTACTTTTTTCTTCTGTTTAAATCCTTTTCGTTCCATATTCTTCCATTTGAAATTTCGCTGTGTCAGGTAGCTGAAATAACCTCTCAATGAAAAGAATGTGATGATGGGATGGTAAATAATCGGTTCCAATATGGAAGCCAGGATAATCCATAGATATTCATATCCTCTCTTATATAACATGCCCACATAGTAATCGTACGTGATTACCACAATGGATAAGAATTGGCAGAATATGTATATTGTCAGATATATCATCCAGGCTGTATTCCAGTTGACGGCTCCCGTAAAGGCCAGATACAGGAATACGGTGAATCCGACGACTTCGATAATCGGTGCTAAGAATTCGAATACAAACATATAGGGCAACGTAAGCAACCCCATCTGCTTATAGGTTTTTTTGAAGATCATTTTGTGGTGAATACTTAGTGTCTGGAAGAGTCCTCGCGCCCAACGGGTACGCTGTCTGTAAAGCATTGCCAAATTGGATGGTCCCTCTGTCCAGCAACAGGTATCGGGAATCTGCACGATCTTGTACGGCCGTGAGAAGTCACACATATATCCCACCATACGCGTAATCAAATCCATGTCTTCTGCAAAAGAAGTACCGTCATATCCTCCGGCAGCGATTGCTACAGAACGATCGAAAAGCCCGAATCCGCCGGACACATTCGGCATACCGTTAATGGCCGACCAGCCCATTTTGCCTATCAGATAAGAACGCATATATTCTAAGTTCTGGAAGAGGGGAATGGGAGTATGGGGCGATCTTACATCTACTATCTGTCCTTCGCTGACAACGCACCCATTTGCCATGAGCATTGTACCACTGACGGCAATTACCTGTTTTTCAGAAGAAATAACCGGCAGTATGCAGCGGTGAAGTGCATATTTTTCGAGGATGCAATCCACATCGGTACAGATGAAATAGGGGTACGAAGCAACATTGATTCCCGCATTGGATGCATCGGCTTTCGTCCCTCCGTTTTCCTTATCTACCAGAATCAGCCTTTTATATTCGGGATTTGTGGATTTGAATAATCGGCGGAACGGTTTGGTTTTAATACGTTCTATATAGGCGAATGGTACTTCTACCAAATCGAAATGCTTGACCATTTTTTCTAAAGTCTTATCCGTACTACCGTCATTCACGATGATTACTTCAAAAACAGGATATTCCAGGGCGAGCATGGAACTGACATTGTCTATGATCGTTTTCTCCTCGTTGTATGCGGGGGCAATAACGGAAACCCCCGGTGTATAGGGAGATTCCTTAATCGTTTTCCGGATATAACTCTCTACGTAGTAGCTTTTTCTTCGTTTTAAGGATATAAAAGACAAGAAAGCAAACAAGATAAAACAAGTTGCGAGAGTGCTTGTATAGAAAAATACGAAATAGTTGAAAAAGTCTAATATAAATCCTCTCATATTTTGCTTAGCTTATTTGGTTAATTAATAAGTCCTTAGTATGGGCAAATAAAATAGCTGTGTGAGCATTTGCCTGGGTCTCCAGTACATTAAACATTTGTCTGCCGGCTTCATTGTATCCATAAAGGGCTTTGAGAATAGATCGCTTGGTACTCCAGTTATCTGCTTCTTCATATGCGTTCTTAAGAAAATCTACCGCATTGCCCGTTCCTAATTCTAAAACAGCAGCAATGATGTTTTGTTTTACATCTTCCGGCTGCGTGTTATACATTTCGAATAGCTTAGGTTCGATTTCTTTATATTTCAAAGTCCCTAAAGCCCGTATTATTTCACTTCGTATTTCCGGTGAACGGGCATTTATCTGTTTTGCCAGTATAGGGGCGCTCTCTGTCTCGTTATAAAATCGGATTTCGTTGATAAAGAATTTCTTTACATCTTCTTCTGCCGAAGTATTTACCCATTTAATGAAACTGGGCGTTGCATATCCTGCTTTTTTGCGATGTTCCAAAATGGCATGGAGTTCCATCATGTCCCACTTTCGTAATTTCATGCCGATGTCTTCGTCGAAAAAGCGGAAAGGATTACCTTGACTTAACCACATATAGGCATACCGGGCAGAGTTTCTTAACTCTAATTCACGATGATATAGAAACCGTACTAATACTGCTTCAGAAGCGTATCCGTTGATGGATTGGATTAGTTTCAGGGTTTGGATTTTGCTTCTTTGTGGCCCAAACTGAAGTTCCCGCTCAAAATAGCGGGTAATTTGAAATACGTTTTGTATGCCTTGGAAATTGAGTTCATTGATTTGATCTTCAAACTCTGTTTTTATCTCAGCCAATAATTGCGTGATAATGCGGATCTCGTTTGATTTTATTCTTTTTTTCTCGTTATATTCTACTATGTTTGCTATCTCTTCATCTGTTAAATGGTTTGTATTTAAAGATATCTCTTTAAGCTTTTCGTAATACCGTTTATGAATCTTGGCATACTTGCGTTTTTCTCTTTTTCTTTTGAATATACCATAAATGATATTGATGAGAAGGCAAAAGTACGCAAAGATACACAGCATTACTACAGCGGTACATATTCGTATGATCAGCGGATATCCCATGAACTTGTAATATATCCAATAGAAGTAGTATTCCAAGTAATCTATGCCGTATAAGACTTCATTCATAAGTTGTATATTCTAAAATCGAAGTTGTATATTCTGATGAAAAGTTGTATATTTGATACAAATATAACCGATTATTCATTATTCTGTTCGGGGAACATATTTGGATTAAAATGGTTCTATTACAGTGCGTACCGTTGGAATGGATAGAAATAGTCAATTCGAGTGGCTTTTTATAAGAGAAATATTAAATTAATTTAATTCTTATTAACTGTGTGCGATTCGAGAATGCTTTATGGATGGATGATTGTTCGGTGCTTTTATTTATTGCTTTATTTTCATTTTTATATGGGAAGCATTCGGATTGAAAGGTTATTTAAGAAAATATAAGTTATATTTTATTAAATAATGTTTTTTATAAAAGGCGTTTGGTTTAATGGTAAACGATTGAAATATAGTAATTTTAAAATATGCAATGATGAAAACAAACAATTTAATGTATGTTCTTGTAGGAGCTTTTATGATCTCTTCATGTTCCGATAATGTCGAGGGAGTAAATGGCAGTAATGAGAACCAAACGGGTTCAACTGAATATACTGCATCGGCAGGGTTCGATTGGGCAACCAGTCGTAATGTTTCAGTGTCGGTCTCATCGCCGAAAACTACAGTAGTTTCTATCTATTCGGACAAGGACTGCAGTGAGGCTACTTTGCTTGTAGGTGACTTGCTTGTCTCTTCTACAACAACTTCTCTTGAATTGAATATTCCGATTCATTGCGAAACGTTGTATCTGAAGTATAACTCCGTATCGGGTAAAAAGACGATGCCAATAGCTTTGAACACCAACACAAGAAGCGAGGTTGTTGCGGCCATAGTGCCGGAAGATTGTGTGCAGCCTACAAGTGAAGAGGATGCAGGTTTCCGCTTTTATCATAATACGGGAGTGGCAATGTTTGAAGACACTTGGCCGAATGAATCGGGAAATGACAATGACATGAATGATGTGGTGTTTGAATATGATTTGAAGGTTACGGAGTGTCAGAAAGAGGACTTATTGCCGGCTCAGGGATATAAAGAAGGATTACTGATGACGTTGGATGTACGTGCAAAGGGAGGCAGATATCCTACTAAACTGGGTGTTGTATTGGGTGGTTTGGATAAAAAGTATATAAAGGAAACCACTGTCCGTATAGTGTTGAAAGGCGGACAGGGTACGGAGCAGGAATTGGCTACTGGTACGGATATGGCGGAAGTAAGAGAGGTGAATGGGCAGGCACAATATTGTAAAGTGACAATAGATACTAAGGGGGACTCTCCGGTCGTTATTTTGGACGGTTTGTCTGATCTGGGTGATAATACAAATTTCTTCCAGGTAACTCCCGGTTATGTAGAGGAAGGACGTCCGATGTTGAGAGCGGAAGTTAAATTGACGGGAGTAAATCGTTCAGATGCAGGGGTAACAAAGGCCGAAAGCGATGCGCAACTTGCTGCTTATCGTGAACTGATCACAGATACGAAGAAACAGAACTTCTTTATTGTTACTCATGATAATAAGGAAATCCATATGAAAGGTTATAAACCGACTTATTCATATACAAATTATGATACCGATTCAAAGGGATTGATGATGGATAATGTACCTTATTGTAATAAGAATGGTTTTGTCTGGGGGATCAAAGTTCCTGTAGGTATAGCACACGCTTCTGAAAAAGTTTTATTTTCGACAGCATACCCGAAATTTAAAGAATGGGTGGAAAGTGATGGTGCCAAGAATAAAGATTGGTATTTGCATCCGGCTGCCGGTAAGGTGATCCGTTATTGGTAAGTGTATTCCGAACGGGTAAATAGATTCGTTCCAACGATATGCTCCGGTGAAGTAAAGACCAAGTCTTTACTTCACCGGAGTTTTTTATTGGAGAAAATGAAAGGGCAATATATATTTTCTTGTTCTTTTTTGCTGGATCGGGATTTTCTTGATAACTTGCATTACTTTTTAGAAGTGAGAGAAAGAGAGTTGAATATTCAAACATTAGACAGTTTTTTATGAGAATCAAGAAATTTGTATCCGGATTATTTGCTTGCATTGTGTTTGCAGGCATACTATTGATCTCCTGTGCCAATCATTCGAAAGCGAAAGGGGAAAACGTAGGAACGGAAATTGAGGATTTTGAGTCTTTTCTGGAGAAGTTTACTTCCAGTGCGGCTTTTCAGTATACAAGAATAAAATTTCCGATGAAAACTCCCATTACATTGATGACCGATGATGGAAATAGTGAGAAAACATTTCCTTTTACTAAAGATAAATGGCCTCTGCTGGATAGTGAGACTTTGAAAGAGGAACGCATCACTCAGGAAGAAGGAGGGATTTATGTTTCAAAGTTTACGCTTAATGAGCCTGGTCATAAAGTTTTTGAAGCCGGTTATGAAGAATCGGAGGTAGATCTTCGCGTAGAATTCGAATGTATTGACGGTAAATGGTACGTGACCGATTGCTATACAGGATGGTATGGGTTTGATTTGCCTATAAGCGAGTTGAAAGAGACTATACTGCAGATTCAGGAGGACAATAAGGCTTTCAAGGAAATACATCCTTGATGTGAGGTGCTGCTCTGAATTATACACGATGGGATATTTTGAATAATTATTGTAATATTCTGTACGATTTGAACCCTGCTTTTTTCAAAAAGTGGGGTTTCTTTGTAACCGGTAGTGATCTTTAAAACTAATACATATATTCATGAGACGAACTTTGATCCGATATTCAGTTTTATTAATTGGGAGTTGCCTGTTGGTTGCTTGCTTTTCTTCTAATAAAAAAAGTAATCCGATTCTTGAAAAATGGGTTGCGGAAGATGAGTCTGCGGCAATGCAACTGTCATTGATATCCGATACGATGGAACTCGTTGTACCCGCTGGGCTGACTTTGTGGTATAATGAATTTTTGACGGGCGATTATGAGATTAGTTATCAGGTTGCCATGCTGATGGAAGGCGGTGAATTCGATCGTTTGAGCGATCTTAACTGCTTCTGGGCAGCTAATGACCCGTTGCATCCTGATCATATTTTTGCCCGTAGCGAATGGCGGAACGGAGTTTTTAAGAATTATAATACATTGAATCTTTTCTATGTGGGTTATGGCGGAAATGAAAATACCACCACTCGTTTTCGTCGCTATTATGCCGAATACAATGGTGTGGATGATGCTCGCGTAAAGCCATTGATAGCGGAATATACGGATCCGGAGCACCTGTTGGTACCGGGTAAATGGTATCATATTGTGATTCGTGTAGAGAAAGAATATACTACTTATTCTGTGAATGGCGAGGAATTATTCCGTGCTTCATTGAAACCCGGAGAAGGTGACGGTTATTTTGGCCTGCGCTTGCTTCAGAATCATGTATTGGTGACGGGTTTTGAAGTACAATCGATTTAATAACTGACATTTAATACTTTGAATAATGAAGCTGCTTTTTATCAGATTGGAAATAGTACTTTTTCTCTCTTTCGGAGGTTCTTTTTCTTTATTTGCCCAGTTCGTCCGGAATGATCGTATGTTCTCTTTTGAGGAGTCGGAAGTACCGGCATGCATGAGTAGTGAAAACTCAAAATTATCCATTTCAACGGAGCATTATAAGGATGGAAAACATTCTTTGGCATGGTCGTTTGAATCGGGCGGAATACTTTCTTTAAAGAAAGACCTGAAGTTTGAAAAGAAAGATCCCACCGGAAAAGATTTATTTCTTTCCGCGTTTATCGTATGGGTATATAACGAACAGCCGCAGGATAAAAAAATAGAATTTCAGTTCTTGAAGGACGGAAAAATATGTACCTCTTTTCCGTTCGGTATCAATTTCAAGGGTTGGCGTGCCGCATGGGTTTGTTATGAACGGGATATGCAAGGTGTTCCCGAAGAGGGGATGAATGAACTGTGCATGGTTGCGCCGGATGTAAAAGGAGAGCTTTTTATCGATCATTTGATTACCGCAACAAAGGTCGATGCCCGCCAGCAGACAGCTGATCTGCAGGTTCCTTTTGTGAATGCGGCTACGACAAATCACTGGCTTGTGGTTTATAAACATTCGTTGCTGAAACCTGATATCGAGCTGACTCCTGTAAGTGAAAGGCAAAGACAGGAAATGCAATTGATAGAGAGTCGTTTCCGAGATATGGTGTATACTCCTTCTGCGTTGACACAGAAAGAGATTGAGACGATTCGTAAAAAGTATGAGTTTTATGATATTTCTTATAAAGACGGTCAGGTATCCGGAGTACCTGTTTTTATGGTACGTGCTTCAGAAGCTTATGAACGGATGATACCCGATTGGGATAAGGATATGCTGACTAAGTTGGGAGTCGAGATGAAAGCTTATTTTGATTTGATGAAACGGATAGCTGTTGCCTATAACAATGCTGAAGATGCTGTTGTCAGAGCAGAAATGAAAGATAAATTCCTCGCGATGTACGATCATATTACCGATCAGGGAGTTGCTTATGGCAGTTGTTGGGGAAATATTCATCATTACGGTTATAGTGTCCGGGGACTTTATCTGGCCTATTTTTTGATGAAAGACGTACTTCGTGAAGCCGGCAAACTGAATGAAGCGGAGGCTACTCTGCGTTGGTATGCCATTACGAATGAGGTTTATCCGAAACCGGAGGTGGATGGTATCGATATGGACTCTTTTAATACTCAGACTACGGGGCGTATTGCAAGTATATTGATGATGGAAGATACACCGGAAAAACTTCAATATTTGAAGTCTTTCTCCCGGTGGATTGATTATGGTTGCCGCCCGGCTTTGGGACTTGCCGGTTCGTTCAAGAAAGACGGAGGTGCTTTTCATCATCGTAATAATTATCCGGCCTATGCAGTTGGCGGACTGGAAGGGGCTACGAATATGATCTATCTGTTGAATCACACAGGATTTGCTATTTCTGAGTTGGCTCATCAAACTGTAAAGACGGTTCTGCTTACCATGCGTTTTTATTGTAATAAACTCCACTTTCCGCTCTCTATGTCCGGCCGGCATCCGGATGGAAAAGGAAAGCTGGTTCCTATGCAGTATGCCATGATGGCTATTGCCGGTACTCCCGATGGAAAGGAGGATTTTGATCCTGATATGGCTGCCGCTTACCTTCGGTTGGTTTCTGCTTCAACAGTTACTTCGGGCGAGGAACCGGAATATGTACCTCAATTTACCAATGCAGAGGAACAGCAGATGGCAACTTTTCTTTCTGATAAAGGATTCCGTCCTGAGGCTGATCCGCAGGGAAATCTTGCTTTGGGATACGGATGTATTTCTGTACAGCGTCGTGGCAATTGGGCGGCAATCGTACGCGGGCATTCCCGTTATTTCTGGGCTGCCGAGCATTATCTGGGTGCTAATCTTTATGGACGTTATCTGGCACACGGAAGTATGCAGTTGCTTACTGCTGCTCCGGGGGGTACAGTGACACCTGCCACAAGCGGATGGCAAGAGGAGGGGTTCGACTGGAATCGTATTCCGGGAGTTACCTCTATTCATTTGCCTTTTGACGATTTACAGGCAAAAATCTATAATGTCGATACTTACTCCGGTATGGAGGAGATGCTTTATTCGGACGAAGCCTTTGCCGGTGGTTTATCTCAGCAGCATATGAATGGAAATTTTGGAATGAAACTTCATGAGCATGACAAATACAATGGTTCCCATCGCGCCCGTAAATCATTCCATTTCTTCGACGAAACAATCGTATGCCTCGGTTCGGATATCGAGAATACAAACAGTGAGTATCCTACGGAAACCACCATTTTCCAGCTTGCCGTAAGGGACAATACCGACCGCAACTTCTGGAAGGATTATAAAGAAAATGGGAAGTATTGGGTGGACCCTGCCGGAACAGGCTATTACACTCCCGTAACAACTAAATTCGAGAAGAACTTTCCACAGTATTCGCGTGCTCAAAAAGCGAACAAGGAGACAAAAGGAGATTGGGTCTCTTTGATTATTGATCACGGAAAAGCACCTGAGGGGGCTGCATATGAATATGCCGTACTTCCACAAACGACTGTTGCTGCCATGAAAACTTTTGCAAGGAAACCAACTTACAAGGTGTTGCAAAAAGACCGTAATGCCCATATTGTAAAATCATTGCCGGATCATACCACTTCGTATGTTCTGTTTGAAACGCCTTCTACCGTTCTGCCCCAAGGATTATTAGCGAAAGCGGATACTTCTTGCCTGGTGATGATACGTGAGGAAAAAGAGAAGGCGTTGCTGACTGTTGCTCAGCCGGATCTCGCACTGTATCGGGGCCCTTCAGACGATATATACGATGAAAAGGGAAAACGTATCGAGCGTAGTATCTATTCTCGTCCTTGGATTGATAATGATAGTGGCGAAATTCCTGTAACAATTATTTTGAGAGGACGTTGGGCTATTAGAGAGACGCCTGCTTGCCAGGTTGTATCATCGGATAAGAAGTATACGGTTCTTCGTTTTATTTGTAAGGATGGCAAAAGTCAAGATGTGGAAATATTCCCTTATTGATACCCCGTTTTTTTTGTATTGTAAGAAAAAAAGGATGGGTTATGTTGTTTTTAATTTTTGGAAGTATGGATTTTGGTGTTGAAAATATTGTACAATTATCTGCTTTGTTAATTGCTTGGTTATCAGTATTCTGCTTTTGCTATTTTTTTCTCTACGAGGAGCGACTTGAAACTCTACGAGGAATGATCGTTTCTTCGTAGAGAAACTGGGTATATCTCGTAGAGAAATTCATTGAAGTTTTATAAGATGTGACATTTTGAGTACGCTATGAAAAATTGCACTATAATATATTGTAAATAAAAATGAGGTGTATTTATCATATAAGTCCTATTGCCGCATTGTATTTTATCAGATTTGTGCTTTTATGAATTGCTTTCCAAGCTTTGTGTCCGATTTGTGGCTCAAGATATTCCCAAAAGGTTTTCATTTTATTGAGCAACTGATCTTCTCCTCCTTGCAAACGTTTTTCATAACCGGACAATACGATTTTGTGTGCTGCAAACAGCTTCTCTTTCATATCTTCAGCAGAGAGGTGTTTCTTCTCTTTATATTCTATCGCCAGAGCGGGGTTGGCCAATAATCCTCTTCCTATCATAATTCCGGCTAAAGAAGGAAATCGGGAATGGATGCGTTCTATGTCTTCTGCGTTTTTTATATCTCCATTATAGATCAGTGGATGCCGGCATGCCTTTGCGAAAGCTGCAAATCCCTCCATATCGGCGTTTCCTTTATATTGCTGCTTCCCTAATCGCGGATGCATTGTGATGTGTTTGAGTGGGAGTGCATTCATTATCGGAAGTAGATTCAGGCATTCTTTTGTGTTTTCCCATCCCAGACGCATTTTAACTGAGAAGTTTATTTCCGGATATTTATGTATTATTTCTAATAATTTCTCCACTTCTTCCGGAAAGGGTAATATACCGGAACCATTATGCCGTTTGGCCAACATCGGAAACGGGCATCCCATATTGATATCCACTTCTTTATATCCTTTCTCGATGAAAAGGGATAAAATTGCTTCCGCTTTATTGGTATCTGCTCCGATAAGTTGTGGGATCAGATGGGAGACGGTATTATTGCCCGGTTCGATATCCCGGATATCCCTGCTGCGGAATGTTTCCTTTTCAAGCCGTACGAAAGGAGTATAATATGTCTCTACTCCGCCAAAAACGGTAGCATGTGCATTTCGGTAAATAGCTTCGGTGTAGCCTTGTAAAGGAGCGAAGTGGATAGGAAGCGTTTCAACAAGCATAAGCATTTCTTTTTTGCATGCAAAAGTAGAGGGAATATTCTTTATTGCCAATAATAAAATGAAAAAAGCCTCATTCTTTATTGGGGGGAAGAACGAGGCTTGGAGATATTCAAATTGATTAAGGTAGAAGTAGCGTGTTTATTTGAAGACTTGCTTCATCGGCCGGCCAATCCATACTTGAGGTTGTTGTAATTTAAAGATATATGCAATTGTGGAAGCCACATCAAATTGCATCATACTTTCCGTAAAGTTATATCCTTTTTTGATACCTTTTCCCGAAATGATGAACGGAGTCTGCATTTCTTGCATTGTTTTGCCTCCATGTCCTTTATTGATGCCACCGTGATCTGCTGTTAATATAAAGATTGTGTCGTCCCACATGCCGGCCTCCTTTACAGCATTTACTATTTCAGCAATGTATCCGTCTAATTCTTCTAATTTTTGATAATAGGCTTCTGTGTCGTGTCCGATTTGGTGTCCTAAATGGTCGGGTTCATCGAAAAATATACCGATAAGGTCAGGTCTTTTTTCTTTAATATAAGCGCAAGAGTGAGTCGCTACCGCTCTATCGGCTTTTCCGGAAGGATCGTCTTCGGCTTTTACATGCATCTCCTTGCTCATAGCCTTCATCTCTGCCAGATATTCCAGTCCGTTCCATTGACAGAAAAAACCGATTTCTGCTTGCGGATTGGCGTCTCTGAATAATCCCCAGATGCTTGGAAAGATACCATAATGGCTAAGTACTCGCGAGGGGAGTTCCGGTGTTTTTGAACCCCATTCGGTGTATCCGTGTAGTTCCGGACCTGCCCCCATGAACATAGAAGCCCAGTTTACGGCACTTGAGGAAGGTAATACCGATCGTTTCTCCAAGGTGTATGAACCGTCTTTCATTAATTGTTTTACAGTAGGCATATTTGCTTTTTCCATGCTATAGGCACCCCATCCGTCTAATCCGATAAATACCACATGTTTAGCTCTCCATTTAGCCCCGAATGAAGGAGTACACAATAATAATAAAGTAAAGCAAATGATAAGCTTAAAAATTTTGTTGTTCATGATTGTTAAAAATTAGATTAAGTATTGTTCAGTTCACAAAGATACCCTCTCCTCATTATAGCTCTCTACCTATAACGGAGCTATTTATTACAATATAGTACATGATACGGCCTGTTTTTGGCTCTTGAAATATTAAAAAAAGGTTTGTACAATTTTGGAGCATTGATGAACAAAAATGTGTATTGAATATAGTCTTTATTCATACTTTTGTTGCAGAAAAACAAGCCTAATAGTAACTTTAATACAATAAAAACTATCGCTTATGAAAAATGTGATTATTACTTCAGTCTTAGCTCTAATGCTTGCGACGGGTGCGAATGCGAAAAACATCTATGTTAGCCCGGATGGCTCTACCTCTAATAATGGTAATTCTTGGGATTCTCCAATCAGTGATCTTGGAACAGCTTATTCAAAAGCATCCAAAGGGGATGTAATTCTCATGGCAGCCGGTACTTATACGGTTACTGCTACTATTAATATGATAGAAGGAGTACATGTCTATGGTGGATTTGCCAAAGGAGAGACTTCTATTGAGAATCGTGTACGCCCGAATGCTGCTACAGAACCTTGGAAATTTACAAATGAAACGATAATTACCAGTGGAAATCAGACTTTCCGTTTGGTAGACCGTGTTGATAAAGATACATTTTGGGAAAATACTATTATAGATGGTATTACTTTTAAAAACAATGTTTCAACAGACAGTCGGGTTCTCTACTTAAGAAATTCTGTAACTCTTCAAAATTGCCAGATTCTAAATAATGCGTGTAAGGGTACAGTTGTTTATGGTGAAGAAAACATGATAGTCCGTAATTGTTATTTCTCAGGTAATAATACTTCTGACGCTACTTACGAAGCTACAGTGACTCTTCAGTTGAGAGGTTGTCATTCTGAATATTTTCCAGGTAATCAGTTGTATGACTGCGTATTTGAAGGTAATAAAGTCCCTAGTTTATCCATTTATAATACGGAAGAACAGTTGAGTGACCAAGATGGTACATCTGTGACGAATTGTATTTTCAGAAATAATGAATCTTCTTGTATTCAGATAAATAATCAATGGGCTAAACGTTATTTGAAAATAACTCATTGCTTGTTTGAAGGGAATGTATCTAGTAATATAGGTACTGTACTTTCTGGTAATTCGGAAGTGTATTATGATTTTGCGTTTAACATAATCCGTAATAATACAAATACGAGTGTAGCTGGTGGTGACTCTTGGAGAAACTCGATAATAGCAACAAAGAAAAATGCACAAATAGAGAATTGTTTGATAGTTAATAACTCTTCAGATAATTTGTTAATAGATTTGCAAGGCAGTACCATATTTAATAATACAATTGCAAATAATAAGGGAACTATTTATGTCGGTGAAAACTATTCGCAAGTAGTGAATTCAATTATGGTAAATAATCAACCTACTCATAATGATAAGGCTGTTTTTACTACTGAAAATTCAGCAGTTCAATACAGTGCTTCTGATATAGAAATTACAGATAATTCTTCTACAAACTCAGTAACTCTTCTGAATAATATTGTAGAAGCTAATCCTTTTGTTCAGACAACTACTTTTGTCGGTTCTACTACGGATGAGACTGATATTCAGGCATTACAAAATGCGGATTTCTCCTTGACCAGCACTTCGCTCTGTAATAATGCCGGTTCTGTAGAATTTATAGATGAATTTTTTATGACAGAAGAATGGATGGATGAATTTATGAGTAAAGATATTGCAGATAATGATCGAATAGTAGATGGCAAAATAAATATGGGTGCTTACCAAGGTGGAAAAGGTACTGGTCTCAATAATGAAAAAGAAACAGTGAATTGCGATGTGATTGTTGAAGACGGTATCATTTATGTTTTGTCGGAAAAAGATGGTTATACTACTCTTTATAATATAAATGGTGCGATGCTTGAGTCTAAAGAAATTAGAGCAGGTAGTAACTCCTCTATGATTGTATCTGAAAAAGGACTGTATCTGGTTAGAGTAGTGGCTGGTAATCAAGTTAAGGCATTTAAAGTTATTATCAAATAATAACCTTCTATCTATAACAAAGAACGGTAATGATGCAATACCGTTCTTTGTATTTCCTTTTAATAATTTAAAATTATAACACTATGAAGAAAGTTATTTTATTGTCGATGCAGTTTGTCTGTTTTTTTGTTGTCAGTTTTCTATTGACACAAACTACGTTGGCACAAGGGAACTCTACTGTGACAGGTAAGGTTCTTGATAGTCTCGGAGAAAGTGTAATCGGGGCGTCCGTTTTGGTAAAAGGGACTACAAGTGGTACGATTACGGATATTGATGGAAATTTCAAGTTGGATAATGTACCTTCTAATGCTACATTGGTAATTTCTTATATTGGTTTTAAAACTCAGGAAGTGAATGTTGCAGGTAAGAAGAGTTTTACCATACAATTGGTTGACGATACACAAGCTTTAGAGGAAGTTGTGGTTGTCGGATATGGTGTACAACGTAAATCAGACTTAACTGGTGCTGTTGCATCTGTAAAAGGTAGCGAGGTTCTGAAAAATGCTCCTGCTGCTGATATAACTTCTTCATTGCAGGGGCGTTTGGCGGGTGTAAGTATTGTTTCTTCTTCTGGACAACCGGGATCTTCTTCTACTATTCGTGTACGTGGTATGAATTCCGTGCAGGCAGATAGCGGTCCGTTAGTAGTAATCGATGGTTTTATTGGAGGTTCATTAAGTTCATTGAATCCTTCGGATATTGCTTCTATTGAGGTTTTGAAGGATGCTTCTGCTACAGCTATATATGGTTCTCGGGGTGCTAACGGTGTAATATTGGTAACAACCCGTAATCCGGAAGCAGGAAAAGTAAGAGTAGAATACAGTGGTTATGTGAATTTTAAGACCCCTTATAGTCTTCCTGATGTTATGGCTCCCGGTGATTTTGCAAGAGTGGCAAATGAATATGGAGCGGCACTTTATCCGGCTACTGATACAGGGGAGCCGTATCGCTTTTATTCTGATGAGCAAATTGCCGCTTTTGATAGAGGTGAAAATGTATATGATTACGTAGGGAATGTTTTCCGTGATGTTGCTATTGAGAATAACCATGAACTCTCCATCTCTGGCGGTAGTGAAAAAACTAAATTTTTATTTTCTGGAAGTTATAATAATAATCAAGGTACTGCTAAAAGTTCAAGTGCAGATACCTATAATTATCGTTTAAAGGTTGATACTGAGATTAAATCATGGCTAAAGTTTGGTGCTAATCTTTGGGGTAATTATTCAAAAAGCCAAGGTCCTCGTTTCAGTCAGTATCGTGGAGTATTGATAGAATCTTTAATATTCCCCAATACTATTTTGCCTAAAGATGAAGATGGAAATTATAATAATGCAAATTTGACGGGTCCCCAATATAATCCAATGGGACATATTTGGGAAATAGATACTGATGGTTATAAATATACTTCTCGTATACAAGGTTATGTTGATGTAACCCTTTTGAAAGGTTTGACTTTCAGAATGACGCAAGGTTTTACTTTTGGAGATAATGTATCTCGGTCAACTTATGGAAGAGATAGTTATACTACTGTGATGGCAAATGGAGATAAAACAAGTGCTACTGCTACTAGTACACATAATTATAGTTGGACCAATCAGAATATTTTATCTTATGTGAAAGAATTTAATAGAAATCATAGAATTAATGCTACGGCTGTGTTTGAGCAAATGTATTCTGATGACTTTATTCATAAAACTGAAGCTAAAGGCGGGTTAGTATCAACGATAATAGGTGCTAATAATACAGCTTTAGGTGATGTGATGTATGCTTCCGGTGAAAGAACGAAAACAGCAATGATGTCTTGGATGGGGCGTGTGAACTATGTACTTATGGACCGATATATGTTGACGGCTTCTTGGCGTTATGATGGTTCTTCTCGTTTGGATAAAGATAATAGATGGGAACAATTCCCTTCTGTTGCTTTGGCGTGGAATGCAAAACAAGAAAGATTCTTGCGTGATGTCAATTTTTTGAGTCAGTTGAAACTTCGTGTTGGCTATGGTGAAACTGGTAATCAGGCAGTAGAACCATATTCGGCATATACAGAATTAGAAGCTACTAGAGATGCTCAGAATCATTTAGCTTTATCTACTAAACGCATCGGAACTCCTAATCTGAGATGGGAAAGAACGCAACAATGGAATGGAGGTATTGATTTCGGTGCATTTAATAATCGTTTGACTGTATCATTGGACGTATATCATAAGTTGAGTAAGGATGTACTTTTAGAGGTAGATGCTCCACATTATACAGGTTTTTCCAGTAGATTGGAGAATGCTGCCCATATCCTGAATAAAGGTTTTGAAATAACGATTGGAGCTGATCCTATTGTATCTAAAGATTTTAATTGGAATACAAATATTACTTTGTCTCATAATGAAGGCACTATTGAGGAACTTTATAGTGATAAATCTTATATGGTTATTAGTGGAAATTATGAAAATAAATATTTCCGTAATGTAAAAGGGAAAAAACTGGCTACAATGTGGGGATATGTAAGTGATGGTGTATGGAAATCTTGGGAATTGGCGGATGCTCCTGCCGGAACAGAAGCCGGATCGTATAAGTTTAAAGATATTGATGGGGTTGAAGGTATTACAGAAGATGATCAAACAGCTATTGGTAATGGCCAGCCGTCTTTCCAATGGGGATGGAATAATACATTGACTTATAAAAATTTTGATCTGGGTATATTTATTATGGGAGTACACGGGTTTGATATTTATAATTATACACGGGAAGCTCGTTTTGCTACTAATGGACTTATTAATTTAGGTCCTAATCCGGAATGGGCTAATCGTTGGACTCCTGAGAATGAAAATACGGATATTGTAGGGTTTGTGAAGGGAATTAATGCTTTGACTCCTTCCTCTCAGTTTGTGGAAAAAGGTGATTTTGTAAAGGTGAAAAGTATAACATTGGGATATTCTTTGTCGAATGCAAACCTAAGTAAGGCAGGCATTAGTAAACTTAGAATTTATGCATCTATCCAGAATCCATTCTTGTTTACGGGATATTCTGGAATTGATCCGGAGGTAACATTGAAAAGTCCACTGACTTCTGGTATCGATTGGGGATATTATCCTAATGGACGCAACTATTTGATAGGGCTTAATTTCGCATTCTAAAATTAAAATTACAAAGTATGAAAAAACTAATTATAACATTTGGGATTAGTGGTATATTACTTACCGGATGTGTTGATTTGCTTCAGGAGCCTTTAAGTTTTCCTACACCTGAGAATATTGAATATACAGAAGAAAATGTGACAAGTTTGGCAAATGGTTTATATACTTCTCTTTGGGGAGGTAACTATGCATACAATTGTCGTACGATATTAATGGGGTTGGGAGCTGATGATGTTTCTTGTGGTTCTTATACTAAACGTGGTGTTCATTGGGATCAACTGCATGTCGATATGGCGAGTATGGAGAATGACTTCATGACAATGTGGGACAATATGTATAAGTTGATACAAGGAAGTAATCAGTTGATTGAGGGTCTGACGGCAACATCTTCAATGACAGAGGAAGAAAAGAAACAATATTTGGGTGAGGCTTACTTCATGAGAGCATTTGCTCATTTTAATTTAGTTCGTTGGTTTGGTGACGTACCAGCGTTTACCGATTCACAATGTGCTACAGATTTTTTGGGTAATTCAACAATTACTCGAAATAGTGTAGAAGATATTTATAAGAAATTGATTGTTCCTGATTTACAATTAGCAGAAACGTTGTTGCCTAACCGAGGTCGTGTTTCTGATGCTCCTAATTCTACGGTATCTAAATGGGCGGCTAAAGCTTGTCTGGCAGAGGTTTATTTGACAATGGCGGGTTGGCCGTTGAAACAAACTCAGTATTATGCAGATGCAAGAGATAAAGCTTTTGAAATAATAGAAGATGGTGGTTATGATCTTGTTGATCACTATGAGGATTTATGGAAAGAAGCTACTAAAAGTGATGATAAAGAACATATCTTTGCATTGAATCATTCTACGGACATGTACAGTAATTATGGTAAATCTTATTATATTACAGAAGAATCTACGTCGGCTTGGTCTGATTATGTAGCTGATTCCTGTTTCTATGAAAGATATCCGGAGGACGAGCGTAAAGAGTTTAACTTTATAGATGAATTTATTATTAATAGAAGGAAAGTTAGCTTTAAAAATACGACAATGAGATCTCCTGCTATTAATAAATATCGTGATTATGGAGGTGTTAATTCTGCTCAGTCGTTGGGTATAACACCTATTTATCGTTATGCTGATGTTTTGTTAATGTACGCCGAGGCTCAGAACAAGGCGGATCATGGACCCAATACATTTGCTTATGAGCAGATCAATAAAGTTCGTAAACGTGCTATGGGTGGTATTGATAATCCCTTAACTCCGAATTTGGATGAAGAAGAGTTTGATAAAGCGGTATTTGACGAAAGAGGTTGGGAATTCTTTTGTGAATTTAAACGTTGGTTCCAACTCGTCAGAACGGAAAAGGTTTGGGATGCCAATCAGTTCACTCCAAGAATAAAGGAAGGGATTGATAGCTATGGTGTGACTAAAGATAATAGAAATGTTTATTTGATGCCTCTTCCTTCTGAGGAAGTACAATCTTGTGGATTTACCCAAAATCCTCGTTAACGATTCTTACGTTTTTTAGAAAATAATTCGAAGAAGTTATCCTTTAATGAAGGGTAACTTCTTCACAAAATCAATAAAATTTATGAAAAACATTTTCTTAACACTGTCCTTTTTGGGCTGTGCCGGATTAGCCTCGGCATGGTTTGCTCCTAATGCGGTAATGTGGTATGAAGAGATGGTACAGACCTCACAAACTTCAACTACAACTGTAAATCTGATAAAGGATTCTGGCTTTGATAATGCTGATTTTACGAAAGTATTCGATGCGGAACCTTATTTATATGGTGAATGGTTAACTTATAAAGATGCCAAAGAAACGAATGTTACTTCTTATGATATAGTAGATGATCTGGAGAGAGGTAAAGTTGGATCTTTTACAGGCAAACCTTATTCTTGGTATACTTCATTTTTTGCGCAGAGGATTGAAACCGTTGCTAAAAAAGGAATCTATAAACTCTCTTTTTGGGGAAAATCGACAGATGGAGGTAAAGCTAAAGTTTTTATTCGTTTGACTGACGCAAATGGAAAAGATGTGCAGAAATTCTTTATTAAAGAAACCGGTAAACCGGCTGATCCTTCATCTAAATGGTATGGTTCTTACTACAATACTTCACTTACTTCTACATGGGCAGAATATTCTGTAGAATTTGATTTTACCAAGACGATAGGTAGTATGTACAGCGTGCCGTTGAGTGATGCTGTTGATGCGGATGAGACTGATCTGACTAATTTTAGTATTTGTTTTCAAGGTGATGTTGCTGATAAAACGATTTTGATTGATGATGTACAATTGGAATTAGTGGAGGATTTATCAGAACCGGATCCGGAGACTCCAACTGAGTTGATTAAAGATTCTGATTTTGAAAATGCAGATTTTACTAAGACATTTGATGCGACCCCAGTTGTTTTCGGCGAATGGGTAACGTATACAGATGCTAAAAATGAGAAAAATAATATCAGTTATATTGTTGCTGATGATGCAGTTAGGGGTAAAGTCGGTTCTTATACAGGCAAACCTTATTCTTGGTATACCTCATTTTTTGCACAAAGAATTGAAACTACTGCTAAAAAGGGAATTTATAAACTTTCTTTCTGGGGTAAATCGACAGATGGAGGTAAGGCCAAGGTTTATATTCGTACCACGGATGCCGGTGGTAAAGATGTACAAAAATTCTTTATTAAGGAAACTGGAAAACCTTCTGATCCTTCATCAAAATGGTATGGTTCTTTTTATAGTACAGCTTTGACTGCGGAATGGGTTGAATATTCTGTTGAATTTGACTTTACAAAAACGATTAATAGTATGTACAGTGCACCTTTGAGTGACGCTATTGATGCCGATGATATTGACTTGACCGATTTTAGTATTTGTTTTCAAGGTGATATCGCAGATAAGACAATATTAATTGATGGTGTTTCGCTTACTCTTGTCAAAGATATGTCTGATCCGGAAGACCCTGACCAACCAGGTGAAAACTTGGTAAAGGATGCAGATTTTGAATCTAATCCAGATTTAACTTTACAGTTGGAAGAACCTACTGTTTGTGGGCAATGGGTTGCTTATAAAGATCAATATGAAACAAATGTTGTAACTATTGGTGTGAGTGACGATACAACACAAGGTAAGGTGGCTGCTATTACTGGAAAAACTTCTTCTTGGTATACGACTGTTTTATCTCAGCGTATTGATGGTACTGTTCCCCTTGGGATTTACCGCTTTTCATTTTTGGGACGTTCGGATGACGGTGGCCAATTAAGAGTTTATACACGTGCTACGGATGAAAATAATAGTAATGTAAATAAGTTCTTTATCAAGGAAACTGGGAAACCGAGTGATCCAACTCAAAGTTGGTACGGATGCTGGCAAAGTTTTACTTTAACAGATACATGGAAAGAATACTATGTGGACTTTAACTTGTCAAAGACTGCTAATAGTATGTACCAGTGGACATTTGATCAAGGGATTGTGAAGAATGCAACAGATATTGATTTGACTAATTTGAATATTTGTTTTTTAGGTAATAAGGAAAATGCCACAGTTTATATTGATAATGTAAGTTTTGCGAAAATTGCTGATATTGATGATGAAGATCAGAAGTTGATTATTCAATATGACTTTGAGGAAACGGTAGTTCCTACGGAATGGAAAGCTGTAGGAAGTGAACTTAGTCTAACTAAAGAGCATTTTAAGAAAGGAGTGCAGTCTTTATGTTGGGACGCTGCTGATAAAGCAACAGTGGAGATTGGGTTTAGTGATAATTTGACCGTTAGTGATCAAAATGCAGCATTCTTTAATATCTATAGTATGAATGCTAATAATGATACTATTTATACAGAGTTTCTGGATGCTGACGATGAAGTTGTGAAGAGAGCTACGATTCTCGTAAACTTTAAGGGATGGCGTGAATTTAGTCGCCCATATAATGAATATGAGAATAAAGCTAATGGAAAAGTGAAAAAAGTAAGATTTACTTATGCTGCAAAAGAGGGCGATGGGCAAAAGATATTTTTTGACAATGTAGATTTTAATGCTGTAGTGGATAGTAAACGTCAATATCCGGACATGATGGTATTGGATGCAGCCTATCTCAGTGAAGATAATTCACGTTTGTTGAAGGTGTATGCTTTTGGCGCAGATATAATCCCGGAAAAGGCAACTGATATGGAAATAAGTGATTTCAATACATTGAAATTGGGCTTTGGTAGAACCCCAACTGGTAATACCGGTAAGATCAGGGAGTTGCTTAGTAAAGTTTCTGCAATGAATATTGTGAGAAATAGTGATGGTACTGTGTCTGGTGATGTGATGCCTACTCCTAAAGAGTTGACTTTGGATTATTTAAATGAGTTATCTTCTGATGTTGAAATTTTAGCTGCATCTATTAGTAACCAACAGGTAAAAACTGCATTTAATAATCTGGTTGATCATATAATAGATCAAGGACTCTTATATAATTTCAGTGGACTTACTTATAGTGATTATACAAATGTAAAAGCAATTCCTGCAGGTTTCCTTAATGCGATGAATGCTTATACGGAAGCACAGAAAGTTGAAATTATCAAAGCAGTGAAGTGGATTGTGGAATTTAATTTGGCTTATGCACCATTAGAATACACGCTCCCTAACCAGAGTTCAGATTATATTTATAATTTCTTGCCACATTTGTATGGATGTGCTGCCAATTATCCGGATCAAGATGTAGCAATTGAAAATATGAAAGCATTAACGAGATTGTTAGAAAATGCTAGTGAATACTCTCCGGGGTCGAATGATATTTTGAAGCCGGATGGAACGGGATTCCATCACAACACCCATTATAATAATTATATGTATGCATATAGAAGTTGGGTAGAATATATAGGAAAACTTAAAGGTACTTGCTTCAGAATCAACCAGGATGCATATGAACGTATTAAAAAAGCGGTAGTATCAATGTATATCATGTCTACAAAATCTGAAGATGGCAAGATACAACTTTCTGCCAATAGTTTGGCTGGACGCCATCCATTGGTAGGTGGTACAGAAATGACTTTTACAAAAGACTTGTTCAAGACACTGGTAGAAGTTGGTGGCGATATTATGGGTACTGGTATTGACTCAGAGTTAGCTTCTCAATACAATTATTTCTTTATGGAAGATTTCTATTCTGGAGTCAACAAGGCAGATATGGATGGTTTCTATCAATTTAATTATAGTCCGGCCGGTATTTACCGTCAGGATAATTGGGTGGCTACCATGCGTTGTCCGACTACAAAATTCTGGGGTGGTGAGATTTATAGTAAAACGAATCGTTTTGGTCGTTATCAGGCTCATGGAACTCTTGAGATAATGTATGACGGGGCTATGGAGAATTCCGGTTTCCCGAAAAAAGACAATGATAACAGTACAACTAAAGAAACTGGTGGATGGGATTGGAATGTAGAAGCCGGTTCAACTACCGTACATTATACTTCGTGGAAAGAAATGATGCCGAATAAGAATGTAACCGATCGTTTCGACCAATATTCCAAAACGACGAACTTTGCCGGTGCATTGGCTTGGAAAGATTGTGGTATGTTCGGAGCAGAATTTGATCAGGATGATTCTTGGGGAAGCCAGCGTTTCACTCCGACTAATCTGACCTTTAAAAAGTCTGTATATGCATTTGATGGAATGTTGATCAGCTTAGGTAGCAATATCTCTGCATCCGGTTCGTATAGTGATGATATGATTACTGCAACTAACTTATTCCAGGGTATTGATTCTGATGTTAGTGGTGATCTGATAATAAATGGTGAGACAATGCCGGCCGGTGCGGAAGCTAAAACAAATGATTCGTCTGCTGATTTATGGATGCTAACACCTCAAGGTACCGGTTATTTCGTGCCGAAAGGAAACGATCCGATCGTTATTAAGCATGGTGAACAAGAGTCTCCGAACGAGACAGGTGACAATGTGGATAGTCCTGTTACTGTAACTGCTGCTAAAGCTTATATTGATCATGGTGTAAAGACTTCCGATAAAAAATATGTATTTGTGGCTGTTCCGGCAACGAATACTACGGATATGACTCAATTGGCTGCTAAGATGGCTAATAATGGCGGGGAAATTTTTGAGATAAAAGCTCAAAATGAGAAATTGCATGCTCTGACTTACAAGCCTGCTAATGTTACAGCTTATTCTATCTTTACTGCTATGAGTGATTTGAATTTCGGTTGTGTGAAATCTACCGGTTCAGAGATGCTGTTGATGGAAAAACTGGATACTGAAAAGAAAACGCTTTCATTAGCAGTGGCGAATCCTAATTTACGTCCGAAGGATGATGAAACTTATGGTTGGGTAGCTACTCCTACAGAGACAAATATCGTTGTCGATGGAGAATGGGTATTGAGTCAGGATGTCGATGGAGTTGTAGTTACTCCTCAGAGTGATAATACGACAATGATAACCTTGACCCTTGCCGAAGGTGAACCGGTGTACATTGAACTGATTGATAAAGACGCCGTGGGTATAGGAAATGTAGAGCAATCTGTACAGACCAAAGTTTATACGGCAGGAAACGATGTTTTCGTTGTGAATGCTGTAGGAACGGCAGTTGTGTATGATGTTGCCGGACAAGCCGTTAAAACGGTTGATGTAGATGGTACGGCACGTTTCACTCTTGAACAACAGGGATGCTATATCGTGAAAATCAATGATAAAACGGAAAAGGTTATGATTCGATAACCTTTCGATTTCGTAATTCTTCTAACCTATGATTGAAACCGGCCCGAAAGGGTCGGTTTTTGTTTTTATATAACCTTGTTATTGTTATTACAGATATGTTTTTAATTTGATATTGGATACGTGTTTTTATCATATTTCTCTTTCTAAATATCCCCGATGAGAATGAAATGGTTAGTTGTTAGGTGTCAAATTTTACAATTGGATACAATGATAGATGAATATAAGATGAAATTTATTTGTTTTTCATCTATATTTTATAATATGTTATTGTTTTAACTATCTTTGTAAAAAGATATTGGATTTGAATGTTTGTAGTGTTTTTATACAATAATAAAATATATAAAAACAATGATGCTGATTTAATTTTTTGAAACATTTTACAATGAAGAAGGTTTTCATTACATATGGTGATCAGAAGTATAAAGATTCCTTGCAACGGATAAAAAAAGAAGCGGAGGCATTGGAGATTTTTGATGAAATTCATCTTTACAACGATAAATTACTTCCGGATTTGTTTCAAGAATATGTAAGACAATACGAAAGGGGAGGCGGGTATTGGTTATGGAAACCGTATGTTCTTTTTGATGCTTTGAGCAAGGTTGATGAGGGGGATATCATTGTGTATGCTGATGCCGGATGTACTTTGTTGAGGCATACGGATTGGAAAGACTATTTTCGAATACTTAAAAGAAAAGAGGCCATTTTCTTTATAACGAAGGGCAAGAACAAGAAATGGTGTAAAAAGGAAGTATTTACTTTTTTCAATCCGAATAATAGTCTATGGAGAAATGCCTATCAGATACAAGCTACTTTTTTCATGATAAAAAAGACAAAAAGTAATGAAGTGATAAAGCGATGGTATCAATTGGCAACAACCCATCCTCACCTGTTTATTGATATTCATCAAGACGAGCGCTTTAAGGAAAATCCTTCTGTTAAAGAACATAGGCATGACCAGGCAGTGTTGACCGGTTGTATTTGCATGTCGAAAGATTTGCGACGATATTATCTGATACCGGAAAGGATGGAAAAAAGACTTTCGGGTGGGCAGGCAGTATTGGCATCCCGAATTTCAGCAGAAGGTATCCGTGGGGCAGACATGAGCAGCCCTGTGGAGAACCCATTTGTAACTTATATCAATAAACTGACGGAAAATCCATTGCGGAAATTCAGAACATTGCTGTTTTTCTATTTAAGCCGTATTTCCGTATAGACGGCTTCTTGTCACGGAATTAAAGCCGGCTAAGTTTTTTTTCCTGTATTTCTTTCGGATAGAGCTGATTATATATTTCACGTGTACGTTTCCAGCGTTTATGCGACCAAAGCCAATATGGCGGTTCGCGTTGAATTGTTTTTTCCAATAAACGGAAATATTGTTCAGTTACCTGAAATTGGGGCAGGTTTTTCGTTGAGTCGGCTATTTTTAGAAAGCGAGCCTTGTAATATCCTCTTTGAGGACGGTATACGTCCAGATAAAAGATTACGCAATCTGCTATTCTGGAGATTCGCTCAGCACCGGTAAACACCGGTGTGTCATGATTAAGGAAATCTGTCCAATAATGGATGTTATTGTATCCGGGAACTTGGTCTGATATGTAACCTACGATACTTTTTTGCCCCTTTTTTTTCCAGCCTAAAATGGTTCGGAAAGTGTCGTCCATTTGTATGGATGTAGCTCCGAAGCGTCCGCGCATGTATAGGAAAAGCCGGTCAAAAGCCTTATTCTCCAATGGATGATAAATTTGTGCGCTAATCCCTGCATTGCCCAAATGCATAGGAAGCGAACTGATCCATTCCCAATTACAATAATGCCCTAAGTATACCGAACAAGAACGACCTGCTTGGAAAGCTTCTGTAATCTGCTCGATTCCTTCGAAATACATTCGTTTTTGCATCTGTTTTTTACTCATGGAGAATAATTTCACCGTTTCCATCAGATAATCACAGAAATAAGAATAAAATCTTTTTTCAATGCATAAAATCTCATTTAAGCTTTTCTCCGGGAATGAAGAGATTAAGTTTTGCCGAACGACTTTCCGCCGGTAACGGATGCAATAATAAAGAGGAAAATAAAGCAAATCAGAGAATATATAAAGCAATCTCAATGGCAATAAAGAGATGATATACCAAAAGGCAAAAATCAAGTAATATAGAGAAGATTTCATACAGCCGAATTGATCCATAAGATTCTATACTTCCGCTTGAATTGGTTCAACAGAACCAAACAAGTATAACCGAAATTTGAAATATCGGACAAAACTAAAGAATATTTCTTATACGGACAACCCTTTGGTGTTTTTATTTGGCTTTAATTGAATGAAAACTTAACATTGTATCTTCGATCTCATTTTTCGAAAGAAGTGTATATCTTCTGATTTTATGTTGATATAGCTCGTTTCTTACTGCCTTTTTGTAGAGAAATAAAGGTAACCCAAAAAGATCTTATGACTCTCTTTCTGGGTACGAGGTGAATTCGTTTTTTTGTCTTGCTATTTTGCAATCGGAATTACCATGTTCCATGACCGTGTTGCATTATCAAATCCTCCGGGACCATCCATTGTTGCGAAAAATATATAGGCAGGTTTGTCATTTTCAAACAAGATGAACGGGCGTTCTAATTGTCCTTGAGTTGTAACTGTGCCATCTTCCCATTCCACGGTTTTGGAGTAAGCTTGTGCATCCTTATCTACTGTCCAGCGAATAGCATCTTTGGAGTGTGCCATTGCTCCGGCTTTGGATTCAACCGTATATTTTCCTACATGGTCTTTGAAGATGATATGATATCCTTCTTTATCTTTCCATAGGAACGGATCTTCGGCTTCTCCCTGGCCGTTTACTTGAAAGATGGGCTGATTGTTGTTCTGCACTTCATAAGGGCCTTCTATGTGTTTTGCTTTAGCGATTCCTAATGCCATATCAGAGTATTTGTCATTACCGATATATTCTCTTCCTTTAAATATCATTGTTACCGATCCGTCTTCTTCTACAATAGGAGAGGGGTTTGATGTCAGAAAACTATAAAAGGTGTTGGGCTTGGTCTTCAATATGGGTTCATCCAGACGTGTCCATGGGCCGTAGAGTGATTTTGATTTGGCGATACCTACTCTTTTATTGCTACGGGCCACGATGCACCACGGGCTTTCCAATGTAAGTTGTTCGGCTGTAGGAGTGTCAAAAGGGTGGGTAGATCCCATATAGATCAAATAATAAGTATCTCCGCTTTTTAAAATTCGGGGATTGTGAGCAGAACGTCCGTCCCAATATTGGGCACCTCTTTCTTTTAATGCAATGTCCGAGAGCTGGTAAGGTCCTTGTGGAACATCGCTGGTTGCATGTACGATTTCCGAAGCTACCATCCATCCCGGATGGAAAGGAAGAGACTTAGGAAAGCGGGATACGAACATATGGTATTTGCCATCTTCTCCTTTGATGACAGAACTTCCCCATACCCACCAGCCTTCACATTCGAAGGCTGGTGTTTTGTAGGCTTTCCCGAGTTTATGAAACAACGGGTTTTGTGATTCTGCTTTTTTTTGTTGTACCTCTTGCAAGGTTTGGGCATATAGGGCAGTTCCTATCAAAAGATATGCGATAAATAAGATTTGGCTTTTCATGTTTTACTTTGTTTGATTTTATTTTTTGTGAAGCTTTATTTCCAAACTTGCTGCATCCGTACAAGTGAATTCCAATACGGTTTTTTTGTTATCCGAAGAGAGGATTTTGCAGTAAGGAGTTTTGTCCATTTCCCACTTTCCTTTCAGTTCGATATGTACTGGTATGGGTTGGCTCGGGTTTCCTATCCAGGGACGGGAATAAATGCTGCGCTCGATACGTTTTCCCTTTTCATCGTATATATCGTCTGAAGGGCCCCGATACAGTGCGAGGTCCGGTTGGCATACGGTGAGCACTGCTTCTTTTTTATTCTCACGTAATAAGATGAGACAGGAAGTATCTGCTTTCTGTATGAGTCCTTTTGGCAGTGCGTCCGGAGTTTCGAATAAAACATAAGAGGTCGTATTGCTTTTCAAATCGCGTACGATGTGTGCATTACGGTCTTTTTGCAGTACTTTGTACGACGGCTTTTTGGCAAATGCACTCATCTCAGCCTGGTTGGTGCAGGGAAGGATGGCGTATTCATAAGAAGCGTTTTGGGGAGCTTTCCCATGGTCAATGGTTAGCGAAACCCAATCTCCTTGAGTCTTTTCGCCGGTGTTTTGCATACGGGAGTATTGCGGGAAATTTTTTTCGAATTGGGTTGTTACAGGAGTGTAGTAGCCTGTTCCGACAGGGTCTATCCAGTATTTTTCATTTTCTTTATAGTTCTTCCAGAAATTGCGGTCGGCATCGTTTTTTACGGCAAGCTGGAAGATGGTTGTTTCCGTAGGGTATTCACTGTTTGTATTTTCGATATCCGAACCAAGACATACGATTGTTCCGTCGAAGAAATGGAATGATTTACGGGCACGATGGGAACCGTTGTATTTATCATGTTCGTGAAGTTTCATCCCGAATGCTCCGTTGCGGTGTTCTTGTGAAATCCCTCCTGCGAATGCTTCGTCTGAGTACAGCATTTCTTCATATCCTGAGAAAACATCTACATTGAGGATGTTGGCTTCCAATTGGTCTACCGGGAGATGGATGGCTGTTGTGCCCGGTATGCGTCCCCAGTCGAATCCTTCTTCCTGCCATCCTCCACTGGTAGAGGATACCTCTTCTCCTTGGGGAGCTGTCATGATTTGCAAGCTGCCATGAGCCAGGTAGCGTCCGAAAAGGTTTGCACCCCGGTAATGTTCGGCAGCCCATAAATAGCGGGAATGTCCGCGGGCTACTGCAGACCAGTTGTTGCGGCGTTGTACCGATACACAGGCATATCCCATTGCCTTATTTCCTTCGGGAGTTTGTTCCGGGGTGAATCCTTTAGCGGACAGCAAGTCCGTAAATAGTTCTTCCTGTTTACTGCGTTTATAGGGCTTCTCTGTCAGGCGCAAATAAGCACCGGCCATGGCGGTATCTATTTCTTGGTGTCGGTCAGGAGAACCGGCGAGAGCCATAATGGCATAATGGCTGGGAATTAATTCTCCTTTTCCATTTGGATGCCGGCCGGACATGGAGAGAGGAAAACTCCGTTTGTTGCAATAGAAACGCATGGTGAGAAGTACTTCTTTGACCGTTTGGTGGGCCAATTCAGAAACGGCGAATCCTGTGTGACTCAATAGATAAATCATATTTGTAGCTCCTGTTAGTCCACCTGTGGCATATGCCGGATAATTGTTGCAATGATGATAGGCAGAGCCGTCTGCTTTAAAGGCATCATTCAAACCTTCTGCCGGTAAACAGCCGTTATCGATCCAACGTGAAAAAGATTTTAGATATTGTACTTTTTCCGGTGTGTCTTCCATAAACAGGATGCTGGCGATACGTCCGGTACTGAGGGTATTGAAGAAGTCGATATCAATCCCTGCTGTTTGGGGTTTATTGTATACGTCGTTCACTGTCGAGTACCAGAGCATTGCTTTTTCCGCTTCTTCTTGTTTACCTATCTCTTTGAATACTTCTTTCATCAGGAAATAGGCGGTGAAGAAAGTACGGAAACTATAACCGTAGTGAGTGATATTGCCCAAACAACTGCCATAAGCTACTCCCTGATCTGTGATATGGTCGTACATGGCTATGAACATTTGTTTAAGCACTGCTTTATCTTGAGGATTTGTTGTATTGTTATAGGCTACGGCTATTCTGTTCATCAGATTGAAAAAACTGCTTACATCCATATTGTTGGCAGCCATTAAGTTGCCTTTCCAATTCGGGAGGATACGTTCGTAGGCTTCGGCTGCCCGCCCATAAAAGAGAGGGAGTCCGGCAACTTTTCCGTCTTTGTATACGATGCCATAATGTTCGTAAGCTTTGCGTAAGTTGGCTATTGTTTGTGAGGTAACTTCGCCCGGAGGACAGATTATTTCTCTTAAGCGTTTTTCTATGATTTCAATTTCTTGTTTCTGAGTGTTGCTGACGGTTGCTTCCAATGGAATATCCGGAGTCAGTCTGGAATATTTCAGAGCGAACAACCAGTGATTACCGGTCTCTTTGTTCACGAATGGAACTTGTAAGTCGGCTGTCTGGTAGCGATGATCCATTTTGGCAGCGGTGAGCAGATGGTCGATATAAATCTCCCCTGCCACATCGGGAGCTGTGATCCGTATTTCGTTCATACCTTCTTCCGGAGTGCCTTTCATGTCTCTTTCGTAAGAAACCCAGGCAGCACGCCATCCATGAAAGTTCAATCCGAAAGGAAATGAGCTACAGGTCTTTCCGTCTTTTTGAAATTCGAATTGAAGCGTTTTGTCTATCGGTTTTTCGTTATATATCCATACCACAAAGACTGACAGATATTTGTCCGTTCCTGTCGGATCTTTCTTTTCAAATTTCAAATCCTTATGGATAATAATGCTTCCTCCCGGCTGGAATTTCCATTGGAGCGATTGTGTACCGTCTTTATAATGTTGACCGGAGATAGATAAATCAGAATGAATACCGGCGACGAATGAAGGTACTTCTGTTGATTCGAAGGACAACAGTCTGTCATGTTTCACTAATTGGGCTGATAGTAAAATCGGGCTGATGGCCATAATGGTGGCGCAAAGGCCATTTTTGAATGATTGATATTTTGTCATATGAATAGGGCTTTAGTGATAAAATAATTATTGTGTTTTGTAGATTAATTCTATTTTCATGATTCGTATATTATTTTCACTTTCACCTTGAAGGTCTTCTCCAAAATGACCGAGCCGGGTGAATGTTCCGATTTTGTCGATAGAAAGTTCTATTTTCTGCGTACCTTCTTTGGGGAATGTAACAGTACCGATGGTACTCCAAGTTTCCGGATAAGAGTTCTGGCGTACATTGGCCAGTTCGCCGTCTTTTTTAAGCAGGCGGTTACTGAGAATATTGTCTCCTGTTTTTAAGGTAACAAATGTTCCTTCTGCAAATGATTTTCTCCAGTGGCGACTGGTATATAGCTTTACTTCATACTCTCCGGGAATGTCTATTTCACATTCTAACAATAGGCTGCCGGTTTGCGGGTTGAAATTTTCGGTCGTTCCTCCTTCTGCGAAAGTTATTTTTCCCTTTTGGCCGGCCTTAACTGTTCCTGATGCTGCCGGAATGGAGATAATTCCTTCATTCATTAAGTTTCTGGTATCTGTTTTTATTGGAGTTTCGCAGACAAGTTTGATAACCGGAATTTTTTCATAGTCCAGTCCATCAGGGATTGTGATTGTTTTGACGGATTGCCGGTTAGCAACGGTTAATGGTTGTTGAGTTGCCAGTATCATCGCTTGCCGGATGTCTGAATGTAAGCCTTTTAGCAATATACAATTGTTTTGCGGACATTGTGTCAGGTGCAGGTATAGATTATTTTCTTTACGGGTGACATAGCCCCAAGGGAAATTATCATTGAATGGATTACCTTCTGTACCATAAATGGATTCGGAGTTTACTGCCATCCAGTTACCTACAAATTTTAGAATATCCACACTTGGCGTAGGTATTGTACCGTCTGCCATCGGACCGATATTAACCATATAATTAATATTGCGGCTTGCAGATTCGATCAAGGAACAGAGAATCTCTTTTTTCCCTTTCCAATGGTTGTCGTTCTTTTTATATCCCCAAGTATGATTTAAGGTTGCCACCATTTCCAGATCGGTTGTTGCTTTGCTACAAGGCATTTCATTGTCTCCCAATGGTCCATAATCTCCCAGGTTGTATCCTACACGCCCATTGATAATACAGTTTGGCTGTAACTCTCGTATCACATTGACAAATATCTGGCTTTGTTCAAGGGTCAGATCGAAAGGGGTATCGTACCATATTAAGTCAATATTGCCATACCGTGTCAGCAGTTCACGTATCTGTGGGAGCGCTTTATGTCGAATGTACCTGTCGAGGTTGGGTTTGACTTCTGATTTCGGTTTTCCATAGTGTCCATCGTATTCATTAGACATAACGGCTGCATCCTCTTCGTGCCAGTCCTGACGATGTGAATAGTAAATTCCGACTTTAATTCCGGCCTTTCGACAAGCTGTAATCAATTGTTTTAACGGGTCTTCTTGATATGGTGTCATTCTTATATTGAACTCACTGGCATCACTTGGATAAAGAGCGAATCCATCGTGATGCTTTGCTGTGAAAACGATATATTTGGTACCAGCTTGTTTGGCTAATGCGACCCATTCTTCCGGATGATAGTTCAGAAGTGTGAAATCTTTGGTTAGCTTATTGTATTCACTGTTAGGTATTTTGGCAAAGTTCTGTATCCATTCACCGATACCATCTATGTCTTTGCCGTTCCATTGGCCGGCAGCTACAGAATATAATCCCCAATGAATGAATAAACCGAATCGGGCTTCACGCCACCAGTTTAGTCGCGTTTCTGTTGTAGTATGGGTTGGTTGTGCAAGGATGAATTGATTGGAAGTACAACTCAGGACAACCAAGAGTATAAACAGTTTTTTCTTTAATAACAGATTCATTTTTTTTAGAATTAAGAGTGAATGTAATAGAGGAATTCTATTTTTTTACTTCTTCCAATAAGGTGGACAATTGCTTCACAATTTCCGGGTACTCATCGGCTACGTTCTGTTTTTCTGCAGGATCAGATGATAAATTGTATAGTTGTGGCTGTTTGTCGTTACCCAGTTCTATTTTTGTCCAATATTCAATGGCTGGTCCGTCGCTGGGTTCAATATATTTCCATTGTCCTTTTACGATGGCAAGGGTGTTGTTCAGGTTTTGTTGTACCACATAATCGCGATTACCGGCTTCTTTGCCAAGCAATACCCTTAGGTGTTCTTGGCTGTCGGGCGCTGCCCCTTTCCGTAAAGGTTGTTTCAGTAAGGCGGCAAGAGAGGCATAAACGTCAATTTGTGAAAAAAGGGCCTGTTGTTTGCTTGGTTTGATACCCGCAGGCCAACGGATAATAAATGGAATACGCGTGCCGGCTTCATAGGCACTATATTTGCCTCCTCTGTAGATACCCATCGGGGTATGTCCGTTCAACATTTCGAGGGCTTGGTCTTGATATCCGTCGTCAATAACCGGACCGTTGTCACTTGTAAAAATCAACATTGTATTGTCTGCCAGGTTCAGACTGTCCAGTGTATTCATGATTTCTCCAATAGTCCAGTCTAACTGTAAGATGACATCGCCACGAGTACCTAAGCCACTTTTTCCTGCAAAACGAGGGTGGGGTACTCGGGGGACATGTACATCTTGGGTACCCATGTATAAGAAGAAAGGTTCGTTTTTATGCTTAGAAATGAATTGTTTGGCTTTGTTGGTGATGATATCGGCAATATCTTCGTCTTTCCAGAGGGCGGATTTTCCTCCTGTCATCCATCCGATACGTGGGATACCGTTAATAATGGTGTTATTGTGTCCTTGGCTGGGTTTAAGAGTAACCAGTTCCGGATTTTCTTCACCTGTGGGCCAATTCCCTACTTTATGCTGATAATTTACCGTTATTGGATCGTTAGGATCGAGCCCCACTACGCGTCCGTTCTCTACAAATACACAGGGGACACGGTCTACCGTGGCAGGAATCACGAATTCGTAGTCGAAACCGATATCTTGTGCATTGGGAGAAATTTGTTTGTTGAAGTCGGTACCTCCTTTAGGCCCTAAACCGAGATGCCATTTGCCTACTACTCCGGTAGTATAGCCTGCATCTTTCATCATATCGGCCATAGTGACACAGGCTGTATCGATAATCAGCTCTGAATTTCCCGGGGCGATACCGGTGTTTTCCTGTCGCCAGGGATACATTCCGGTTAATAGGCCGAAGCGTGAAGGGGTACTGGTGGCTGATGTAGCGTAAGCATTGGTGAACTGGACACCTTGTCCGGCCAAACGGTCGATATTTGGAGTACTGATTTGGGTTGCTCCATAACAACTAAGATCACCGATGCCGAGATCGTCGGCGAAAATGTAGATGATATTAGGTTTTTGTTGTTTGTGATTTCTTGTTTCTTTGCTGGTTGCATTTCCGCAGCTACTTATTAGAGCAACACCGGGTAATAAGGATAAAGTATACAAGATTTGTTTCATGATCTTTTCTTATCTAAGGATTTCTTTGTTCTTTTAATATATGCAAAGATACCCCCAAATAAGGAAGAATATAGGCTAATGAAGTCCGAATTATAGGCAAGAAAAGTACATAATAAAGGGAGAAAGGAGATTTGAGAGGGGAGAAGTAGGCTGCGCTATCATGCTGCACAATAGTACTTCTCCCTTCTCAAATCTCCCCTCTTCCTTTATTCCTCATCTTCGCTTTCTTTTCCTTTTCGATAGCTCATCGGGCTAACATGGTATACATCTTTGAAACATTTACTGAAATATCGAGAGGAAGAGAAACCTACTCTGTCAGAGATTTCCGTAATATTCAGTTCCGGATTGCTTCGTAACATGATAGCTCCTTTTTTCAGACGAATGGTCAGAATAAAGTCGTTTGGCGTTTGTCCGGTTACAGCTTTTAGCTTGCTAAACAGGTTGGTACGGGCCATACCCATTTCCCGGGCAAAGGTGTTGACATTGAACTCCGAATCATCCAAATATTTCTCTATAATTTCCATGGCACGGTCCAGCATTTCTTTATCCATTGGATTAGTAGCCAGGATTTGTGCAAAGGCTTGCGGTTGTCTGGTGAATTTTTCCTGTAACTGGATGCGGGAGTTAACTAAATTGTTACAGCGTGACACCAGTATATTGATGTTGAAAGGCTTCGTAATGTAGTCGTCTGCACCGATTCGAAGGCCTTCTACAGTGTGCTCTACCGCAGTTCGTGCTGTAAGCAAAACAACAGGGATGTGACATGTGTTGAACTCTTTTTTTATTTGTTTGCACAACTCAGTACCAGACATACGTGGCATTACTACATCACTCAATACGATGCTCGGCATCTCTTTCTCCACCAATTCCATGGCTTCTACACCATCCGAAGCGGTGATAACTTGGTAGAATGTCCGGAATATGTCGGCTAACATCTCACGGATAGAAGCGTCGTCTTCAACAATAAGCATTTTTGCATCTGAGGGCTGTGAAGGGATGATGTCATTATCGAGGGCAGCTTCGGCCATTATAGCGGAGACACCGGGGTGCAGAGGCTCTTGTTGTTGCACGATTTCTTCTTTCAGAGAAATTTGATCCGGTTCGAAATGTCCGTTGCCCAACTTTAACGTGATGATGAAATTACTGCCTTTTCCGAGTTCACTTTCCACGGAAATTGTTCCGTGGTGCAATTCGATGATGCCTTTTGTTAATGCCAGGCCAATTCCGGTTCCTGCACCTACAGCTAATGAATCGAGTTGTTCGGTTTGATAGAAACGATCGAATATTTTATCTATTTCGGTAGCGTCGATACCCGATCCTGTATCCTGTATTTCAATAATTGCATTTCCTTTTTGCTTTTTCACACTGATCGAGATGGTGTCTTCTGCCTTGGTATGTTTCAAAGCATTGGAGAGCAGGTTATTGATAACTTTTTGTATTTGTTTCTGGTCATACCATACTTCAATATCCTCTGCTTCCTTCTTAAAGTTAAAGTTTATCTTTTTGCTGCTGGCATATTCCAGAAAAAGCAGGTAGTTTTCATAAAGGAATGTTACCAGGTTATGTTTGCTTACCTTAATTTTCATATGCCCCTGTTCCTGTTTCCGGAAATCCAAAAGTTCGCTTATCAATTCCCGCAACTGTAAACTACTTTTGTAAATTCTTAGTATTTTATTGTATACGTTAGGGGTGAAAGTTTGCACTTGTAACAGGGTTTCTATCTGGCCTACGATCAGTGTGAGCGGAGTACGGAACTCATGGGAAATATTGGTAAAGAAGCGCAATTTGGATTGATTGAGTGCTTCCAGATCTTCAATATGCTTTTTTTCGTATTTGAGAGATTCGCGTAGACGGATTCTGGAGTTGTAGGCATGAATAAGATACAGCAATAAACTTCCTACTGATATTATATAGATGAGATAAGCCCACCAGGTTTCATACCAGGGAGGCAGTATCCGTATTTTTAATCTGGTTTCTTTGATTTCATCCCGGTGTGTTTTGACTACGAATGTATAGTTTCCCGGGTTTAGGTTTGTATATGTGATGATATTTTGTCCGCGTTGCACGCTGCTCCATTCGTTAGAGAATCCTTCAAGGCGGTAAAGTATTTTATCTCGGTTGGCCGAAATATAATTGGAGGTGGTATAGCCTATGCTGAAGATATTCTGGTCGGCTTCTAAGGTGATTTCTTGCGTATATGAGAGGGCATATTGTAGAATCCCTGTTTCGTCATCCGGAGTAACCTCTTTTCCGTTAACAATCAGGCGTGATAGAAGAATATTATATGATTTAGGTGTAAAATAGAGTTTTTTCTCGTGAAAAGATATCATTCCCTGTACCCCACCCAAAAACACGTCACCGTCACGGGTTATATAGAGTGCGTTTTCATTGACGGCTGTTAGCGGGAATCCGTTTTCAATACTGTAATTATGAAATGTCTTGTTAGGAACATCGAATTTGGAGAATCCTTGATTGGTAATGAGCAGCAAACTGTTTTGTTCAAAAGAGGATTCGCACACTTCATAAACACAATCACTGGAGAGCCCGTTTTTCTGCATGTCGAAGTTCTCGAAACTGTTGTTTTCCTTATGATACAAATCAAGTCCGCTACCGGAGGTGGAAAACCACAGACGGCCTCGGCTGTCTTGCATAATGCTGTTTACATTGTTGTTGCTGAGACTACCGGATATTTCCGGGTCGTGACGATAGTTGGTTAACAGGTCGGTATCGAAACGGTAGCTGTATACACCTTCGCCCGTCGCGGCAATCCATAACGTGCTGTCTTTATCCATAAAAAGATCTGCTACCATCCTTATGGCTTGTCCCTCTTTGGTATCCTTAAATAGTTGCCGGCAGATACCTGTTGCCGGATCGAAAAGGCATACTCCGTTTTGGGTACCTATAATCAGTTGGTCGCGATAGGGGGTTATGTCCCGGATAATGTCCGAAGGTAATGAATTCGGATCGTCTTCTTTCATCCGGTAATGGGTGAAGGTATTGGTGCGCAAATCCAGCTTGTTGAGTCCGCCCAAGTGAGTGCCTATCCACATCTTTTCTGCCTTTTCATCATAATAGATCGCTTTGACGTTGTTGTGTGAGATACTATTTTTTCTTTCTTCATGGCGGAACCATTGAAAAATTCCTTTTTTTCTGTCATAAACGTTCACGCCGCCTCCTTCTGTGCATATCCACAAGTTTCCGTTCTTGTCTTCTATCATACGGCCGATGATGGGGCTGCTCAATCCTTCTTGTTCTGTATCGGTTGCCTTGTATCGGGTATAAATTTCGTATTCCGGATTAAAGTAATTGACACCTCCGAAATAAGTACCCAACCATAAAGTTCCTTGGGCATCTTTTACAATACACCAGATAGAGGAGTGTGTAAGGCTTTCCGTATCATTGTTTGCTACATAATTGTCGAAGCGCCCGATACTTTTCTGATAACGGTTCAGCCCTTTGAAGGTACCTATCCATATGTTACCGTTATTATCTTCACAGCAATCTCTTACAAAATCGGATGCAATACTGTTGGGATTTTGCGGGTCGTGGCGCATGTTGTGTATAACACCGTCTTTGTCCACATGGTATAATCCGTATTCCCAGCTCCCTATCCATAATTCGCCTGAGGAATCCTGATAGATACTCGTTGTATTCCCTTTTTCAATGGGATGAGTGAGTACTTTTTCTTTGTCTAATTTGTAGACCCCACTGTTATCGGTTCCCATCCACAGACTACCTTCATCGTCGAGGTGAAGGCAGGAAATAGAGATGTCTTTGCCCGCCAGATGATAGGAAAGGTCGAAATTCCGTGTCTCTTTGTTGTATACGTATACTTCGTCTTTTTTTCCGATAAAGAGACGTTTATTGAAGTAAATACTGGTGACGTTCCCTTGCAGAAGTGTTGTAAATTTCTGCGTGATTAGATCGAATTCGGCAACACCTTCCGTACACAACAGAAAGACCTTTCCTTGCTGATCGCCCGTAATACGAAGTACTGTATTGCAGAACAGACTGTTCGGATTGTTTTTCTGTAGCTTGAAAGTTTTAATATCGCTACCGTTGTAACGATTTAATCCTTCACGCGTACCGATCCAAAGTACCCCTTGCTCGTCCACGTAAAGACTGTTCACAGAGAATTGTGATAAACCGTCATCGGTGGTCAAATGGTTGAAAGTGATGTTTTGTTTTTGAGCAAGAACCGTGGCTATGTTCAGTATAATTAAAAATAAAAGAATTAATTTTTTCACTTTTTATCGGGTTTAAGGTGAAACTAATCACAAATATATTACTTTTGTTTGACTTATAGAAATACAAGAAGCCATGAAAGTAAAAAAAATTAGTGTAGCTAATGTGGAAGTCAGTTCACTTCCCAAATTGCTGGATGAAGAAAAGATCGGTTTCCAGCCTGTCAGCAAAGTGAATTGGAACGAATATCCTTATTGCCCGAAAGTCGAATTCCGGGTTGCTCATACGGAGGATGCCATTTTACTGCATTTCAAGGTAACGGAAGCCAGTGTGCGTGCCCGTTATGGCGAAGATAATGGATCGGTGTGGACGGATTCCTGTGTGGAGTTCTTCTCTATTCCGGCCGGCGACGGAATCTACTATAACATTGAATGTAATTGTATCGGTACTGTTCTTGTGGGAGTGGGACCTCAACGGAACAATCGCGAACATGCTCCTGCGGATGTTACAGCGCAGATACAGCGTTGGTCAAGTCTCGGACGTACCCCCTTTGAAGAGCGTGTAGAGGAGGTGACCTGGGAGGTCGCTTTGGTTGTTCCTTATACTGTGTTCTTTAAACATCAGATAACTTCGTTGGATGGAAAGGAGATCAAAGCTAATTTCTATAAATGCGGCGATGAACTTCAAACTCCGCATTTTCTTTCTTGGAATCCGATAGAGATAGAACAACCGGATTTTCACCGTCCGGACTTCTTCGGTACGTTGGAAATGGAATAAACTTTTGCACAGGATTTCTTCCTTTCTTTTTTTACACTCTAAAAACATCCCCATGTTGTCATACAGAACATGGGGATGTTGTGCATGAATACATCCCCATGTTTTATATAAGAACATCCGGATGTTGTTGTAGTAAGAGTTTAATGTTCGTTTTAAATGAAAGCTACTGCTTATCTGTATAAAGATCTATTGTTGTTGATAAGAATAGTATAACTTTTAAGGTCGTGTTAAAGGTTTGTTTTTAAGTTCTCTTCTCAAAATAATGCCGGGCAAAGTTTAAATAAGTTTTAAGAATCGGAATTATAATTCTCAAAACGGTTTTAAAAGACCTTCGTATCAAGTCTCTTTTTATAAATGTTTTATGTAAATTACCAAATAGAGTGGGCATGTCAAATACTTGAGATGAAGAGTATAAAGAAAATGGTCCCACTCTTTTGGTAATCCTTTTTGATCAGAAAAGGCGAATAACTGTGATTATGCCTCTTTCCTTCAGTTCCATGAGGATTCTTTCCTCTTTTCTGCTACGGGCCTTTGATCTATGTGCCAAATTGTAAACCCGCCATGGGGTAGAATTGTACTCAAACGCAATTCTAATGTACTCATTTCTGTTTTCTGAAAATAAAAAATTACCAAACCATTTTGTCATAAACCACTTGTTTTGTTTTTCTGTATTGATAATGTATTTTGGGCTGTGCTCTTCTGTTACTTTGTAGGTAACGGAATAATGATAAAATACACCTCTGAAAGCGTTTAGAGAGACTACTGTTTCAATTGATTTATTGTTTGATGTAGAGTAAATGTCATAGCGATGTGATCCATATTTATCGGAATGAATATGGAGAGAACTCTTTTTTGCTTTTGCAGAAAAACTCCACTTAATTTTTTGGGAGAATATTGTTAAATAATTGATATTTGAATAGTGTTTCCTCGCATTGATAAAAAAATGTGATGTTTATTTTGCTTTTACGAAAAATATATTGATCTTTGTGACAAAAATAAACTCTGTTACCTACAAAGTAATGTGTCATAATTAATTCACCAAACGATGCTGTGCTATTGATGAAATGACTTTCCTGTTGGCATCATCTATTTTCGTTGCATTGAAGGGTTTTAGATAGGTTTCCGTGACTGTTATGGATGAGTGTCCCATTGCTTCCGAGATGATTCCCGGATGGATTTCATTGTAATAGGCCAAGGTAGCCCATGTATGGCGGGCCGTATAAGAGCTTAAATGAGTTTTCAAATGCAGTATTCCTTTGAGTTGATTGAGCTGCTGATTGAAAGTACGTAAGGCCCATTGGTATTCACGGTAGGACTCTATACTGCCCTCTTTACCCGTCAGAAATGGAAATAGGTAGGGAGAGTGAGGATCGGTATCCATGTATTCATTTAAAATAGCCCATGCTTCCCGGGGGATGTCAATGGTTAGCTGCCTGCCGGTTTTGCGACGCCGGTAAGAGATTGTATTTCCGTTTAGGTCTTTCTTATGCAAGTTTACCAGGTCTGCGAAAGGTAAACCACGAAGTAGGAACATGAGGATAAACAGACCGTGCGTGCGAGAGTGTGTCTCCGATATATCCCGGTTTTTCCAACTCTGAAATATTTGCGCCATTTCCTTGGCGTTCAGTGCCTTTTTCCGATCTGCACGTGTACCTGTATATACTTGTTTGAATAATCGCGGGATATAGGGTGCCAAGTGCCTGTCGACAGCCCGATTATAAGTTGCCCGGATTGTGCGCAAGTAAGTGGAGACGGTATTCCAACTGAGCTGCTTCTGTCTTAAGTAGAACTCGAATCCTTTCAGTAACTCTGGAGTTATTTTCTTAAATGGTATCCTGTCGGTACGATAAAATGCAATAAGATTGCTCAGGCTATTTTTGTATATATGCGCTGTTCCATAGCTATTGCCTTGCTCAAACTTACAAATAGTTGCACGCATGAAGTTCACGAAATCATCTTGTCTCATATTTTCTAATTTTAGTTTATGAATAATGGATAAAAATCTGTTGTTCTTCCATTTTTATGGATGATGGTATATATCATTACAATTTATGGGGATGGAAGATGATAAAGAACAAATTTAGAGGAAAGTTATCTTAATTTTTCAGACTACTTAGCTTATAGAGGAGACTATTAACTTTCATTTTTGAAATTGGGGAAGATGTACTTCTTTGGCGAAGGATTATTGTCGTATGTAGAATAGATTGTGGGCACGTTGGGGTATCGGGCTATTTTCAAGGTTGCCGGTCTCTTTTATTTTGGAAATAAAAAAACTCCATTATTCTAAAAAAGAACAATGGAGTTTTTTATACTAAATGCAGATTTTAATCTGTAGTTATTTTACAATTCCTCGTTCGGATCCTTTCACGAAGTTAACTATATTCTCGATCTCTTCGCTCATAGGAACCTGGTCTACGATTTTCTGTACAGCATCTGTAATACTGAAGTTACCTTGATAGATCAAACGGTAGGCATTGGCAATATGACGTAAGATACGTTCTGATGTATTGTGATGCTGGGTAAGTACTACAGCATTCACTCCGTGATAGGTAGTGGGATTGCCGGACATAATCACATATGGGGGGACATCCTTGGAAATACGACATCCGCTCTGAACCAATGACCAGTTACCCACGCGACAATACTGATGCAAGATTACATTACCGCTCAGGATGACACAATCATCGAGTTTGCATTCACCGGCAATGGTTGTCTCGATACCGGCTACGCAGTGATTGCCAATCTGAACATCGTGGCAGATATGTACTTTGTCCATCAGGAAGTTTTCATTACCGATGCGGGTTGCATTACCGGAAAATGTGGCACGACTGATCACTACATTCTCACGGATATGATTATTGTCACCGATAATCAGGCTACTGTCTTCACCTGTATAATGAAAATCCTGAGGCTCGGAACCTAACACTGCATGGTGGTGTATCTTATTGCCTTTTCCCATACGGGTACCATTCAGAACACTGGCATAAGCCATGATTATACAGTCGTCCCCGATTTCGACATCTTTTTCGATATAGGCAAACGGTTGGATAGTGACATTCTTTCCAATTTTTGCTCCGGGATCTACATAAGCTAACGGACTAATCATGATATTTACGATTTACAATTAATACCTTTTAATTTTCTCTTCCGCCACCTAATGCTTGGTAGAGACTGACTACGGCTTGCATGCTGTCGAAATGGTCGGATACTTGTGACAGACGCGCACTCAGCAGTGACTGTTCGGCCGAGAGAACTTCCAAATAGGTTGACGTGCCTAAATTAAACAATTCTTTTGTATATTCGGCGCCTTTTTCGGCAGATTCTACTTGAAGTTGACGTGCAGAGGTCTTTTCGGCGGTAGTCTGGTATAAAGAGAGCGCGTTGCTTACTTCACTGCCGGCATTTAATACGGTCTGTTGGAAAGCGAGTTTAGCTTCTTCCTGCTGTGCCTTGGCTATCTTTAAACGGGCGATGTTGCTGCCGCGATAAAAGAGAGGCTGGGTCAGTGAACCGACAACAGAGGCAAGGAGTTTACCTGGGTTAACGATAACACTACCGGCACTGTTTGTCCAGCCGGCTGAACCGCTAATCGTGATTTGCGGATAGAAAGCAGCGCGGGCGGCATTGGTATTATAATAAGTACTTGCCAGATTCATTTCGGCGGCTTTCACGTCCGGACGATTGGATAATAGCTGCAAAGGTACGCCAACAGAGAATTGTGTGGGTAATTGCTGCTCTTCCAATGTGCTGCGTTTGATAGCTTGCGGTGCTTGTCTTAAAAGCATGCAGAGGGCGTTTTCGGCTTCGCGGATACTTTGACGGATAGCCGGTAGAGAGGCGATAACCTGCGCATAGGCGGCTTCGCTTTGCGCAACGGCGGCAGCATTCGTCATACCTGCATCTTTCATGGCACGCATCGTTTCTACGTTGCGTTTCATTACATCGGCTGTTTGTTCGGAGATTTCCAACTGTTTGTCCAACATCAACAAGGTGTAGTATGTATTGGCAATGCCGGAGATAATCTGAGTTTGTACGGCTTGGCGGTATGCTTTCGTTTGTAGAAGAGCTACCTGAGAACCTCTCTTTGCATTTAACAAATTACCGAAGAGGTCGAGTTCCCAACTGGCGGTTACCGGTAAGGAATACGTTTTGGTTGCGGCACTTTTATCGAAACTGCTGATAGTACCCTGAGGGGATAATGCCAGCATTGGAGCATAGGCAAGACGGGAAGTCATCAAAGCTGCTTGTGCTTCTTTTACTTTCAGTATGGCGGTCTGCAGATCGGTATTATTCGCCAATCCCTGCTCAATGAGTGTTTGTAGCTGAGAATCGGTGAAAACCTCTCTCCAAGGCAGATTCCCGAAGTTGGTCGTATCGGATACCAACGTATCACCTCCTGCTACCGTATCACGGTATAAACCGGAGATCTCAATATCCTCGGGTCTGTCGTATGATTTATAGATGTGGCAACTGCTTAAAAAGGCAGTTGCACACAACATACATATGATTTGTTTTTTCATGCTTAATTTTTTTCTAACTTTATTTAGCATATTGTTCTATTTCTGTTTCCGCATCAGAGTTGTCGATATCTTCCCATTCCATCGGCTTAACTTTTTCTTGCAGGTATTGGAAGATTACGAACAAGGCCGGTACGACAAAGATCTGACAGATCATACCAATGAACATACCGCCTACGGCAGCTGTACCCAATGCGCGGTTACCGTTGGCACCTACTCCCATGGCCAGCATCAATGGAATCAATCCGACAACCATGGCCAATGAAGTCATCAGGATAGGACGCAAACGGGCACCTGCTCCTAATACGGCTGCCCAAGTGATACTCATACCCATCTTACGACGGTCGAGGGCAAACTCTACGATCAGAATGGCATTCTTTGCTAAAAGTCCCATCAACATGATCAAGGCGATTTGCATGTAGATATTATTGGTAGCTGCTCCGAGTATCGGGATGATATTGTTTGCCAATCCCATCAAATGGGCAAAAATGAAACTACCTGCCAAACCGAACGGAATAGAAAGCAATACGGCCAAAGGTAAAATATAACTTTCGTACTGCGCACTCAACAAGAGATATACGAAAACAAAACAGAGTACGAAAATCATGGCTGTACTGCTTCCACTGGAACTTTGTTCTTCACGGGTCATACCGGAGAACTCATAACCGTAACCGGTAGGCAACGATTCTTGAGCTACTTCTTGCATTGCTTGGATAGCTTGCCCGGAACTGTAGCCGTCAGCGGGGGAACCGTTGATAGTCATAGCAGTAAACATATTGAATCGCTTGATATTATCCGGTCCGTAGATACGTTTAACGCTCATGAACTGGGTGATGGGTGCCATTTCATTTCCGTTGCGCACCTTGATGGATTTCAAGGATTCAAGGTTGGCACGGCTATCGGGATCTGCCTGGATCATTACACGGTACAACTTACCGAATCGGTTGAAGTTGGAAGAGTATAGACCGCCATAATATCCTTGCAGGGTTGTCAGGATATCGTTTGGTGAAAGACCGGCCTTTTTACAGGCGGCGGCATCAATATCGATCATGTATTGCGGGAAATTCGGATTAAAGGATGTCTGTGCAGACTGAATTTCCGGACGCGCTTGTAACTTGGTAATGAAGTCTTGTGCTACTTCGTAGAACTTATCCAGGCTACCACCGGTTTTATCCTGCAAGTTCAACTCGAAACCGTTGGATACACTATATCCCGGGATCATAGGAGGTGCAAACAGCAATACGCGTGCATCTTTGATGACTTCACGGGCTTTCAGATAAAGCATTCCGGATACGAAATCGGAACGTTGCTTGATGCTTCGTTCTTCCCAAGGTTTCAATTTACAGATAAATGAACCGTAACTTGGTCCTTGTCCGGCGAGGAAGCTGTAACCGACAATCATCGTCCGGCTTTCGATTGCTTGGTCAGCACCCAACAAGCTGTCGATGCGCTGCATAACTTCGGTGGTGCGCTCCATAGAACTTCCCGGCGGCATGTCGACAACTGCCATAATAGTACCGGTATCTTCATTTGGAACCAAACCGGTTGGAGTAATATTCATCAGGAACATCAACAGGGCGATGCCGGCTATTACACTACCGATGGTCAACCAAGGCTTGTGGATGAAACGAAGTGTACCTTTTTTATATCGTTTCAATATATTGTCATAATAGACATTGAATGCTGTATGGAAACGGCTGACGAAAGTTGATTTTTTCTTTTCATCTTCTTTATGCGGTTTCAGCAGGATGGCACAAAGCGCCGGGGTCAGTGTCAATGCATTGACTGCCGATAAACCGATAGCGATAGCCATTGTTAAACCGAACTGGCGATAGAATGTACCGGAAGTACCTGTCATGAAGCTTACAGGGATAAATACGGACATCATTACGAGCGTGATGGATACGATAGCGCCACCTAATTCATTCATGGCGTCGATAGAAGCCAATCGGGAAGATTTGTATCCTTGGTCCAGTTTTGCATGGACCCCTTCGACGACTACGATGGCATCATCGACCACGATGGCAATGGCGAGTACCATAGCGCAAAGCGTCAGCAGATTAATGCTGAATCCGATCAAATAAAGTACAAAGAATGTACCGATCAAAGCTACTGGAATAGCGATGGCCGGAATTAATGTGGAACGGAAATCTTGCAGGAAGACGTATACCACAATAAATACCAGTACGAATGCTTCGAGCAGAGTCTTGATTACTTCATGGATAGAAGCAAAAAGGAAGTCGTTGGCATTCTGGGAAATATTTACTTTTACACCCGGAGGGAATGTCTCTTCAGATTTTTGCAGCAATGCTTCGATGTCTTTGATAATCTGTGTTGCATTCGAACCGGCTGTTTGGAAGATAATACAGGTAACACCCGGGTGTCCGTTAACGTTGTTGGTATACCCATAAGTTAAACGTCCTAACTCCACTTCTGCAATGTCTTTCAGGCGAAGCACTTGTCCGTCTGAAGTAGCACGAATGACGATATTTTCAAATTCTTCCTGACTTTGCAGGCGTCCTTTGTACCTTAGTGTGTATTGAAAAGTCTGGTTGCCTTGTTCACCGAACGAGCCCGGAGCGGCTTCTATATTCTGTTCGGCCAAAGCAGTGGAGACATCGGTAGGCATCAGGTGGTATTGGGCCATTTTATCCGGCTTCAACCAGATACGCATAGAGTAGTCGGCACCGAGCACCATGGCATCACCCACACCGGGCACACGCTGAACCTCAGGGATTACATTAATTTTGGCATAATTCTCAAGGAATTCGTTATCGTATTTATCGTCTGAACTATACAACGAGAATACCAGCAACATACTGGTCTGGCGTTTGGAGGTGATTACACCTACTTGGGTAACTTCGGCCGGCAGGAAGCCCTGTGCTTTGGCTACACGGTTCTGTACGTTGACGGCGGCCATATCCGGATCTGTTCCCTGTTTGAAATAAACGTCGATACGGGCTTCACCTGTATTTGTTGCAGTAGATGTCATGTACATCATATTCTCCACACCGTTGATCTGCTCCTCGAGTGGGGCAATCACACTGTTCAATACCGTCTGGGCATTAGCTCCCTGGTAAGTGGTGGAGACGCTTACCGTAGGCGGTGCGATGTCCGGATACTGGGAAATAGGGAGCGAGAACAGTCCCAATATACCCAGAATGACTATTACGATGGAGATTACCGTAGATAGTACCGGGCGATTAATAAATCTATCTAATTTCATAGTTTTGTTATCTCTATAAGCTGAATTTACATTTTTCCTTCTTTACGATCTTGCATAGCTTGCTGGAAGTTTGCTTCCGACTGGGCAGGAGTAGTCGGTTTAATAGTTTGTCCGTCTTTCAGAGTACCTACATTTTCAATAACGATCAGATCGCCTTGTTTCAGTCCGGAGGTAACTACATACTCTTGTCCGTTATCGATGTTAAGTATGGTGATTTCATTCATCTTAACCGTATTGTCCGGTTGTTGCAGGAATACAAATTTCTTATCTTGTATTTCTGTCGTTGCCTTTTGCGGAACAACAAGAGCGTTTTCCATGTGGTAAGGGATGATGAGATTACCCATACCGCCACTTCTCAACAGGTGGTTACTGTTTGGGAAAGTAGCACGAATGCTGACCGCACCTGTGTTTGCATTGATTACACCGCTGATGGTTTCTATTTTTCCTTTTTGATCGTAGGTACTTCCGTCTGAAAGTTGGAGTTGTACTTCGGGATAGGTCTCTACGGCAGCGCTTTGCGAACCGTCTTTACGTACCAATTCCAAGAGTTCTTTCTCTGTCAGAGAAGCATAAACGTACATTTCGGTAATATCTGAAACAATAGTCAGTGGGGTAGTGATCGAGGGGCTTACCAAACTTCCCAAACGATAAGGGATATCATTGACAATACCGTCGGAAGGACTTTTTACGTTGGTAAATCCGAGGTTCTGCTCTGCACTGATAAGCTGTGCTTTTGCCGAGGCCAGTTGTGCTTTGGCTGATGCAAGCGAGTTTTCGGCCATAGCCAGATCATAGTCGCTGATAATATTTTTCTTGTTCAAGGCACGTTTATTGTCAACAGTGATCTGTTGCGTACTTACAGCAGCTTCGGCAGTTGCTACGGCTGCTTTGGCCGAACGTGCGGCAGCTTCGTATTGCGTAGGATCAATGATGAACAATACCTGTCCTTTGCGTACCATGGAACCTTCGTCTACACAAACTTTGGTGATGAAACCTGATACTTGGGGACGAATTTCTACGTCCTGTTTTCCTTTAATAGTAGCCGGATAAGAACTGGTCAGATTGACTGTTGCGGGTTGCAGGGTTTGCACTGCACATTCCGGAGCTCCTCCCATGTCAAAACCCTTTTTGCCACAACTCGACAAGAGGGTCAAACAAAATGCGAATAATACAATTCTACTTTTCATACTTCTATATTCAGTGTTTATTGATAAATTTCTACAAATTTGTGTGCTCATAGTAATGTATAAGGATGGAAGAAGAAAACCGAAATACGCTTTTTCAGTTTTCGCTGCAAAAGTACTTTAATTTCTTGTAAGAATGTTCTATAATACCCGCTTTTTTAACTATGTTTTTCTCTTATTAATAGAGACTTCGTTCCAAATGTCGCATCTGTTGGTAAATAATGACAGCTGAGTGATGCTTGGAACGGTATTGCCCGATTTTTCATTAAATTAGTGTAAAGTATAGTATTTATTCTCTGAGAACCTTTATTTTTGCATCATGTTACGTAAAAGATCTTATAATATAAAGTTGCTTATTCGCAAGGTGTTGACGGTAGTCGCAGGAGTGGCTGCTTTTTATTCATGTGCCAGTATAGGCCGTCCGGACGGTGGCCCGAGGGATGAGACACCTCCCCGTTTTATGAAGAGTTCACCTGTTGCCGGGGCACTTAACAGCACCCGGAAGAAAATTTCACTTGAATTTGATGAATATATAAAATTGGAAAAAGCGAATGAAAAGGTTGTGATTTCTCCGCCTCAGGCACAGCAGCCTGAAATTAAACCTTCGGGAAAGAAGATAAACATAAACCTGCTCGATTCACTGAAACCCAATACCACTTATACGATTGATTTTTCGGATGCCATCGTTGATAACAATGAAGGAAATCCGTTGGGTAATTTTGCGTTTACTTTCTCTACCGGAGATGTGATCGATACGTTAGAGGTATCCGGTACGTTACTCGAAGCTTCCAATCTGGAGCCGGTAAAGGGAATGCTGGTGGGCTTACATTCCAATTTATCCGATACGGCATTTACTAAATTGCCGTTTGACCGGGTAGCCCGTACGGACAGTCGCGGACATTTTGTAATCCGGGGGATTGCTCCGGGAGAATACCGTATCTTTGGTCTGATGGATGCCGATCAGAATTTTTCTTTCAGCCAGAAGAGCGAAGCGCTGGCTTTTAATGACTCTTTGGTTATTCCCCGTTGGGAGGAACGTATGCGACAGGATACGACTTGGGTGGACTCTTTGACTATTGATACGATTGTTGAAAGAAAATATACTTATTATCTGCCGGATAATATTGTATTGCGTTCTTTTACGGAAAATCTGTTTTCGCAATATCTTATTAAAAGCGAACGTCTGACTCCGGAGAAATTTACGCTTTATTTTGCGGCCAAAGCCGATACTTTGCCGGTGTTGAAGGGGTTGAACTTTGAAGAGGAGGATGCTTTTGTTATTGAGAAGAGCCTGAAAAATGATACTATTCATTATTGGGTAAAAGATTCGTTGCTTTATAAGCAAGATACGTTGTCATTCAGTCTTAGCTATTTGTATACGGATACATTGAATCAGTTGGTTCCGCGGACGGATACATTGAAGCTTGTAGCCAAGAATGTGAAAAAGAATACGGATGAGCCCAAGAAAAAGAAGAGAAAGAAAGATGAAGAGGATGAGCCGGAACCGACCAAATTCCTGCCTGTATCATCGCGTGCCTCTTCTTCTATGGATGTGTACGATTATATCTCATTGACTTTTGAGGAGCCGATAGCCTGGTTTGATACTGCGGCTATCCACCTGAAACAGAAAGTGGATACGTTATGGGAGGAGGTTTCTTTTGATTTTACACAGGATTCGTTGAACTTACGTAAGTATAATTTGTATTATGATTGGGAGCCGGCGACGGAATACGAGTTCTCGGTAGATTCGACTGCTTTTCATGGTATTTACGGGTTGTTTACCGATAAGATAAAGCAGAACATAAAAGTACGCTCTCTGGAGGAATACGGGGCCATTTATTTTAATGTTACAGGGTGTGATTCCATTGCTTTTGTGGAATTGCTCGATGGTCAGGATAAGGTAGTGCGTAAAGTACCTGTCGTTGATGGGAAAGCAGATTTCTATTTCTTGAATCCGGGTAAGTACTGCGCTCGTTTGGTGAATGATACGAATGGAAATGGAGTCTGGGATACCGGTGAATACGAAACGAAGCGGCAGCCGGAAATGGTGTACTATTATCCGCAGATATTGGAACCGAGAGCCAATTGGGAGGTCGAACAGACTTGGGATGTGAAGGCAACACCATTGGATAAACAAAAACCGGATGAACTTAAAAAACAAAAACCAGATGAAGACAAGAAGAAAAGAGGCCAGAATAATAATCAAAGCGGTCGCCAGCGTTAAGAGTCGTATAAACCTGCTATGGTTGACATTGATTGTTAGTGTTTGCTTCTCAATGCCGGTCAAGGCTCAGTGTGAAGCTACGAACGAAGCTTTCAAGTCCGGTGAACATGTAATGTACGATTTGTATTTCAACTGGAAATTTGTATGGATAAAGGCAGGTTTGGCAAGCCTTACCACGAATGCGACGACTTATCACTCCAAACCGGCCTACCGTTTTAATCTCTTGTCGGTGAGCAGTAAGAAAATTGATTTTTTCTTTAAAATGCGGGACACTTTGACTTGTATTGTCAGTGAGAAACTCGAACCCCGTTATTTCCGCAAAGGAGCTGAAGAGGGAAAACGTTACACGGTAGACGAGGCATGGTTTTCCTATAAAGACGGACTGTGCTTTGTCAATCAAAAGCGTACTTACCGGGATGGTGAGATTATAGAGACCGAATATAGTGACAGTCGCTGTGTTTTTGATATGCTCAGTATTTTGGCACAAGCCCGCTCTTACGATCCGAACGACTATACGATCGGGCAGAAAATAAACTTTCCTATGGCTACCGGTCGCAGGGTAGAAGAACAGACCTTGATTTATCGCGGGATGAAAAATATCAAAGCAGAGAATGATACGACTTACCGATGCCTTGTTTTCTCATTTGTGGAATATACCGACAAAGATAAAGAAAAGGAGGTGATTACATTCTATATTACAGATGATAAAAACCACCTCCCGGTTCGTTTGGATATGTTTTTGAATATCGGGTCGGCCAAAGCTTTTCTCAGAAGTGTTACCGGGAATCGTTATCCGCTTACTTCGATTGTCACAAAGTAAAAGGTACTTGTTGATCTTTGCGGAATACGCTTGATTCGAATGTGGCGATTAATTCATTTTTTTGGTTAGTGATATCTATCTGATAATATCCGGTGCTCCGGCCGATATATCGCTCCCGGGCTTCGGCATACAATGTATCACCAATACCACTGGCACGGAGAAACGTAATATTGGACGATAAGGAAAAAGCAAGTTGCCCATGCGAATTGGCAGCAGCTGCTAAGGCAAGGTCGGCCAAGGTGAAGATAGCTCCTCCTTGTGTGCGGTTTCCTGCATTGAGATGTTCCTTTTTTATTTCCAGTCGGGCTTTACTATATCCTTCGCGTACTTCCATGAGTACGATGCCTGCCCTTTCGGCAAAAAGATCGTTTTTAAAAAAATCCTGTGGTGTCATGATTAATAATTGGTTAATTGGTCAATATGCCAATGTGCCAATTGGCTGCGCTGCCATATCTGGACGTGCAGTTGGACATTGACATATTGGTTCATTGGCATATTGGCATATTGGCATATTGGCATATTGGCTCATTGGCATATTATTTTCTGCAAATGTACCAAATTTGTCTCTTAATTGGATTATTTAGTACAGTCAAATCTGTTGGATTGCGCTATTTTTGCCATCATGAAATTAATTACATCACAAATAATCCAGGTATTATGAAAACGATTTTGAGTGTATTGGGATTTTCCCTGCTGATTCTGACAAGTTGCAACAACACTAAAACGGTTGAAAAAGACTTTATTCAGGATAACATTGATAATGCTGCTGCGCAGAATACGATCCAGACTGATATTATAGAGAAGTCGGGTAGAGTATTGAATCCACGCACGATTGATAAAGATGGTAATATTGTTTATATTCCCATTGATGATTGGTGTTCTGGCTTTTATCCGGGTAGTATATGGCTCACTTATGAGCTTACCGGAGATAAGAAGTGGTTGCCACTGGCAGTGAAATATACAGAAGCACTCGATTCGGTAAAACATTTGAAATGGCATCATGATGTAGGTTTTATGATTGGTTGCAGCTATCTGAACGGGTATCGCCTGGCTGATAAGAAAGAATACAAAGATGTGATTGTGGAAACTGCCAGATCATTGTCTACTCGTTTTCGTCCGAATGCAGGAGTTATTCAGTCGTGGGATGCCGACAGAGGATGGCAGAGTACACGCGGCTGGAAATGTCCGGTTATCATTGATAATATGATGAATCTTGAATTGTTGTTTGAAGCGACAGCGCTTTCGGGAGATTCTACTTTTTATAATATTGCAGTGAAACATGCCGATACAACGATGGCGCATCATTTCCGTCAGGATAATAGTTGTTATCATGTGGTGGATTATGATCCGGAAACAGGTGAAGTGCGTAAGAAACAGACAGCGCAGGGATATGCGGATGAGTCGGCATGGGCTCGTGGACAGGCATGGGCACTGTATGGATACACGGTTTGTTACCGCTATACCCATGATAAGAAATATCTTGATCAAGCACAGAAAGTCTACAATTTTATCTTTACCAATAAAAATCTGCCGGAAGATCTCGTACCCTATTGGGATTTTGATGCTCCCAATATTCCGAATGAACCGCGTGATGCCTCGGCTGCTGCCTGTACAGCTTCCGCACTATATGAAATGGAAAACTATCTTCCGGGAAATGATTATAAGGTTACGGCTGATAAAATCATGGAGAGTCTTGGCTCGCCGGCTTACCGTGCAGCAGTAGGAACAAACGGTAATTTTATACTGATGCACTCCGTAGGCAGCATCCCTCACGACTCCGAAATCGACGTTCCGTTGAACTATGCCGATTATTACTTCTTGGAGGGATTGATGCGTAAGAGAGATATGGAGAAAAAGTAATTAAGTAGTCAAGTAGTTAAGTAGTCAAGTAGTGAGTAGGTGATAGTCCGGCTATCAAAAAAGAGTGCATGTTTCAGAATGAATCTATTCTACTTGACTACTTACTACTTACTACTTGACTACTTGCTACTTGACTACTTAACTACTTGCTTACTACTAATCAATAGTCATTTGTCATGAACAATCAGATAAATTTATTATTCGGCGGTTTGAGTTTGTTTGCTATGCAGGGGTGTAAAGCTCCACAGGCTGAACAAATCGAACATCCCAATATCATTTATGTTTTTCCTGATCAGTATCGCAATCAGGCGATGGAATTTTGGGGACAGGAGGGATTCCGGGAAAAGGTGAATTTTAAAGCCGATCCCGTGCATACACCTAATTTGAATGCTTTTGCCCGCGAATCAGTGGTACTGACTTCAACACAGAGTAATTGTCCGTTGAGTAGCCCTCATCGTGGCAGTTTGTTGACAGGAATGTATCCTAACAAGAGTGGTATACCTTTGAATTGTAATTCGAATCGCCCCATCAGTTCCTTGCGTGAAGATGCAGAGTGTATCGGTGACGTGTTTCAAAGTGCAGGCTACGATTGTGCTTATTTTGGAAAATTGCATGCTGATTTTCCGACACCGAATGATCCGGAAAATCCGGGACAGTATGTAGAAGAAAAGCGGCCGGTATGGGATGCTTATACTCCGAAGGAACGTCGACACGGATTTAATTATTGGTATTCTTACGGCACATTTGATGAACATAAGAATCCTCATTATTGGGATACGGACGGGAAACGTCATGACCCTAAGGAATGGTCGCCCTTACACGAAGCCGGGATGGTTGTTTCGTACTTGAAAAACGAGGGCAATGTGCGCGATATGAAAAAGCCGTTCTTTATTATGGTAGGAATGAATCCTCCGCATAGTCCGTATCGTTCATTGGACGACTGTATGGAGGAAGATTTCAATTTGTATAAAGACCGTCCGCTCGATAGTCTTTTGATTCGGCCCAATGCAGATGCGAAAATGGAAAAGGCGGAATCGGCTCGTTACTATTTTGCATCGGTGACTGGCGTCGATCGTGCTTTTGGTCAGATATTGGCAACATTGAAGGAGATGGGACTGGATAAGAATACAATTGTCGTTTTCTCTTCGGATCATGGAGAAACTATGTGTAGCCAGCGTACGGATGACCCGAAAAACTCTCCTTATTCAGAGTCGATGAATGTTCCGTTTATAGTGCGGTATCCGGATAAAATCCGCCCGCGAGTGGATAATCTGATGCTTTCTTCACCGGATATTATGCCTACCCTGTTGGGATTGTGCGGTCTTGGAGATTCTATTCCTGCTGAAGTACAGGGACGCAATTTTGCTCCGCTTTTCTTCGATGAAAAAGCTGATATCGTACGTCCGACAGGTGCCTTATACATTCAGAATCTGGATGGAGAGAAAGATGAAAACGGGTTAGTGACATCTTATTTTCCTTCATCAAGGGGAATCAAGACGCATCGTTATACAATGGCGCTTTATATCGATCGCAATACGAAGCAATTGAAAAAGAGTCTGTTGTTTGATGATGAAAAAGACCCTTATCAGATGAATAACCTTTCATTGGAGGAGAATAAAGAGGTGGTGAAACAACTTTGTTCGGAAATGGGGGGAATGCTGAAAGAGATAGATGATCCCTGGTATAGGGAACGTATATTGTCAAATATGATTTCTTATGAATAAATTGGGGTATTAGTGAATATAGGTAAAGAAAAAATGCCGGATCGACTTGTTTTGATCCGGCATTTTATTGTTATAGACAGGGTTTCCTCTTTATTTGTTTAGCTTCCATTCAAAGCCGTCTTTGGTATCTTTGATCTCGAATCCCAGTGCGGTCAGTTCGTTACGGATGAAGTCGGAAGTCGCCCAGTCTTTGTTTGCTTTCGCTTTCACACGTTGTTCAAGCAACATATCGACTACTTTTCCATAAGCCGCTTCACGGCCATCTGAAGAGCCTTTCTCTTCTTTCAAACCGAGAATTTCAAAACTGAACAGATGGAATGTCTCTTTTAAATCTTTCAAGTCTTCAGCGGAGATTGTATCGTTTCCGGCAATGATATTGTTAATCATTTTGGCGCCTTCGAACAGATTGGCTATAACGATGGGCGTATTCATGTCATCGTTCATGGCTTCATAGCACTTCGTACGGATTTCTTTTACGCTGACTGTAGAAGTGGCTGCCGGGGTGATTTTCTCCAAGTTATCTACGGCTTCCATCAGACGTTGCAGCCCTTTTTCAGATGCTTGCAGAGCTTCATTGCTGAAATCTACCGTGCTGCGATAATGCGCCTGCAGAATGAAGAAGCGAATAGTCATCGGGGTATATGCCTGCGTCAGCAGCTTATGGGTTCCGCTAAAGAATTCATCCAATGTGATGAAGTTGCCGAGCGATTTGCCCATCTTGGTACCGTTAATCGTAATCATGTTATTGTGCATCCAGTAATGCACCATGTCATCGCCTTGAGAGGCCACCGATTGAGCGATCTCGCATTCGTGATGCGGGAATATCAGGTCCATACCTCCTCCGTGAATATCGAAGTGTTCTCCTAAATATTTCCGTCCCATCGCTGTACATTCAGCGTGCCATCCGGGGAAACCATCTCCCCACGGTGAGGGCCAACGCATGATATGTTCCGGCTGTGCTTTCTTCCATAGGGCAAAGTCGGCAGGATTACGTTTCTCGTTCTGGCCGTCCAAGTCACGGGTGGTATTCAGCACGTCGTCCAGATTGCGGCCGGAGAGTTTGCCGTAATGATAGTCCTTATTGTATTTGGCTACGTCGAAATAGACGGAACCTTCGCTTTCATAAGCATAACCGGCTTCCAGAATTTTACTTACCAGTTCGATTTGTTCGATGATGTGTCCGGATGCATGCGGCTCGATACTTGGTGGAAGTACATTTAATGCATCCATCGCTTTATGATAACGGTTCAAGTAATACTGTACCACTTCCATTGGTTCCAGTTCTTCCAAGCGTGCCTTTTTGGCGATTTTGTCTTCACCGTCATCGGCATCGTGTTCCAGATGGCCTACGTCGGTGATATTGCGCACGTAGCGCACTTTATATCCTGAATGGGTGAGATAACGGAAGAGTACATCGAATGTGATGGCCGGACGTGCATGCCCCAGATGGGCGTCACCATACACGGTAGGTCCGCAAACGTACATACCTACATGGGGTGCATGTAAAGGCACAAACAATTCCTTTTTCCTATCTAAAGTGTTGTAAATAGTCAGTTGATGTTCCATAACGTTTGATATTTATTCTGTTTGAAACCACAAAGTTAGAATAAATAATTGATATTTCTTATTTTGATGCTGAAAAGAATCTTTCTACAACAACGGCTACGCCGTCTTCATCGTTGGAGAGAGTGATATAATCGGCAGCTTTCTTTACCGGTTCTTGAGCATTGCCCATGGCTACTCCTAATCCGGCGAATTTAATCATGCTCAAGTCGTTATAACCGTCGCCGATAGCTACCATTTCTTCTTTTTTCATGTTCAGCTTCTCCAATAATACGGCAAGTGACCGGGCTTTATCGATACCCGGCGGCACTAATTCCAGGAAATAAGGTTCTGAACGGTAAACGCTGATTGTGCCTTGCATCAGAAGGGACAATTCTGACTCCACTGCTATCAGTTTATCCGGTTCTCCTACTATCAGGCATTTGGGCAAAGGCAGGCGGATGTCGGCTAGGAAATCGTTTGTTTCCCGGATTTGCATTTTGTTCAGAAAGGCTTCTTTCTTTACGTATTCATCTTCCGGATTCTCGGTGATGATGTATTCTTTGTCGTAAGTAAGGATGGCAAGGCCGTTCCGTTTGGCACATTCGTATAATTGAGGAATGGCGGTATCGGGCAATACGTTTGAATAGAGTATTTCGTGAGTTTTCCAATCGATGATTTCTCCGCCGTTATAGGAGAGGATGTATCCTTCGAACTGATTCATTTGTAATTGGTTTGCCAAGGGGACGATGCCATAAGTGGGCCTGCCGGAAGCCAATACCAGTCGTGTGCCCTGTTGTTGTGCCTGTATCAGTATCTCTCTGTTACGGGGTGTTATCTCTTTCTTTGTGTTGGTCAGAGTGCCGTCCAGATCGAGAACGAGGAGCTTGTAATTCATTTTTTGTTCAGTGTTTGATTTATGAGAGCGCAAAGATAATATTTTCTGTTTTTGGTAGGGTGTTTTCTTTCAATTAACAGCTACTTGCAAATAAAATGCCGGCTGCATATGAAAGGGATGCAGCCGGCATTCAGTAATAGAGAATAGTTTCCCGGCAAAGTATGTCGGGAAACCTTTTCTTACTTTATTTTACGAATTCTTTTACTGTATCAATGGTACCGTCGCTATAGATGGTACGGATGATGTTCAGACCTTTTTCTGTATTATTGATACGAATACCGTTTACATTGTAGTATTGACGTTCTACCACTTCTTTGTTTACGGTACTTTGATCGATGCCGGTAGCGTTACTTCCGTTGGATGCTTGTCCGAGTCCACCCATCTGGTTGGCTGCACGTACAGTGAATACATCTTCGTCGGTTGCATTTGCCGGAATCGTATAGGTAGTTTCGTTTGTGAAGTCTATTACTTTTCCGTTTTTGCAGATAGCGTAACAGAATACGTAGTCGCTGGCATTCCAAGTAAGAGTAGAACCGTTGACTGTCAGAATCGGAGCCGCAGCCTGTTCGGTCAATAAAGCCGGTTGCCAGGAATCGCTGCCACCCAATACGTTTTCAAGGGTAAAGCGGGCGGCTTCTTCTGCTGAAAGTACAGGGCTGTACGGGATGGTTCCACCGGTGTATTTCGTTTTACGGGCACTGCAATCTACTGCCATACCACTTTCTGTGTGGCTGTTGTATTCCACAAATAATTTCGGAATAATCGTTTCGCTCATATCACTCCATCCTTCTGCTTTTGGAATAACCTTCATCGTCGTATTAATCCATACACTCATCGGAGCACCTTGCCAAGGGCGTCCTAATGCATATGTACCTTTGTTTGCATCGTATCCGTCGATGATACAATCATTGAATACATATCCCCAATCGGTATCACCGGCGGGTGCTGTAATACAGTTTCCAGAACGATTTTCCAGATAGAGTAACGTACGGTTGAAGAAGACATCGCCGCCACCGCAGATGAAGTCTACGGTACCATGAATTTCAGAGTCTTCGAAGTATGAACGCATACGGTTGTTGTTAGAATAGTAAGTATCCTGATAACTTAGCATACGCACGTTCTTGTATACGTTTTTGTTTCCTTTATCTTGCAGACATACTGCACGTCCGGTAGTTCCTATGTAGTCATAATCATTTTTCAAGGTGATATCCTGCATGTATATGTTTTCTCCTGTTGGCTGTAGGGTAGCGCTGATAGAGATTCCTTCTGCAGGGGCCTTGTTTACGATCATTGTGTTTTCCATGCTTTCACCAATCAGTGATATGTTCGATTTTACGTCCGTCAGGCATTTGCTTCCCAAGTCGTAAACCCCGTCATGCAGGAAGATGCGGAAACGTGCACCGGAAGTAGAAGCAGCGTTACCTTGTGCCAAGGCTTCAAGCAATTCGTCGGCATTGCTGACGATGGCATCATACATGCCCGGAGTCACTGCCGGAGGGGCAATGGTGGTAAACCGGATGGTGATATCCTCTTTTACCTCATTATCGAATAAATTGGATACACTATTGGCTGGCAATGTGAATGTATAAGTAGTGTTGTAGTCCAAGCCCATATAGGAGAAAGTGATTGTCTTGCCTGATACGGTCGGAGTCAGTGTTTTATTTCCCAAAGTCGCTACGGCGCCGTCTGCCATTTTTACTTTGCTGTCAAAGGTCAATACGATACGTCCTGTAGCCGAAATCTCTTCGGCGTTGTTTACCGGGATGCTGGATAACAATTTGGGTGGATCTGCCGGAGGAATCCCGTTTTCTGTTCCGGTGATGTAAATTGCACCGATAGCCGTACCGTCATTGTCGGATGCTGTACCTACAATATCAGAGCTGTAATCAGGAATCCAACGGAGATGTAATGACTCTGCATTGTTACATTCTGCGGGTAACGTAGCTTCCAACGGTGTCCACGCTTTTGCACCTGTCAGGGTGATGCGGGCGGCTTCCTTATAATTGGTTCCATCCAAAGAATATTCTAATTTTTGCACGGAATATGCATTGTAATTATACAGCATTTTGGAAGTAACTTTGATGTCGATGAAATCGGCTGCATTTACTTTGGTCTCGTAGTAATATTTCTCAGAGATGTTTTTCCAGTTTACGGCAGCGGGTTCACCCTCGTAGCCTCCTGACTCTTTTGATTTATCCAGCCAGCTTTGAGTGGTTCCGTCTTCTTTGCGAAGAATCAGTGCGGTTGCTTCATTTTCACTTGTGGAGATGAAGTCTGCGGGACGGCTGTTGTTGCCTTTTAGGATGAAATCCCACCCTACGATATAGTCAGAAGCACTGTATACGGCAACGTACTCTTTATTATCGTCCATGGTTACGGATAGTTCATTGGTCGTTTCTCCGCTTTTCCAGTTAGTAAATTTCAGAATAGGATTTTCTGTTGCCGTAAGAGTGACAAGAGTTCCTCCTTCATACATTTTCTCGCCATTTACTAAGGTCGCATCGGGAGTAGCGGTTATCATATAACTGTTTGCTCCACCTTCTACGCTGGTTTTGAGTGAATAGGTCGCTATTTGTTCAAACACGGCCGTGATCACCATGCTTTCGTTTAATATTTGTTTGTAGCTTGCATCGGTGGAGAGCGTCTGATTGGCTGCATCCACCCATTTCACAAATTTATAGCCGAAATTCTTGTTAGCAGTCAGCGTCACTTCAGAACCCTCATCGTATTGGCTGCTGACAGGGGAAACGGATATACTTCCGGCTTCTGCGGGCGATACGTTTGTTGCCAATGTGACTTGCGGTACGGTGATTTCAACATTGGAATAAATTTCAAGGTCGAGCATATAGGCATTTTGAGCAGGTGCCAGATTGGTCCAACGTAACTGTACATCGTTTTCATTAACGGCACATTCCACCCATGCTCCGCCTGCCGGATCGGCAACGGCATCGGATAATACTACCCAATCAGCATCTGTGGCATTTTTCTTTTCCAGTTTATAACCACGCTTGCTTCCCGTGGCAGCATGGCGGAAACGTACTCGGGTGATGTTACTCAGCTTTGAAGTAACGATCGTACCTGCCATATTTTTTTCTGCCATGGCATATCCCATTGCATCAGCAGGGAATTTACTATTGGTTCCATTAGGAGAAACGGTTACTCCATCAAATGTAAAAGTGAGAGTTTCATTACTGAAATTAGTGGTTTGATCAACAGTGGCCGGTGCGCTGCTGGAAGACAAACTTTGCCAGTCAGTGAAATCCGTCACATAAACGGGACGTTCTTGGATATTGCTTTCTACTTTGGGATAAACTACTGTGAAGTATCTGAAGTAAGAACCATCACCTATAACAATATCAATGTTTTCAGCATCGCCTCCATAAACATAGGTTGCTACGTTTCCGGATAGTTGATAGTTGGTATCACCGGCAATAGTGGTAGTGGTCGTTGCGCTGTATGATTCCAAAGAAATTGTACAGTTTTTGGCAGCAGGAATAGTAAGGATAGTACCTGGATTCATTTGTGCCCAGTCTGTCCAACCGGCATTGGCTATTTTTCCGGAAGTAGTATCCAGATCTATTTTTACATCAATAACTTGGCCGTTAACGGTAGTTTGGGCTACATAGATACCGGTTACTTTTTCGTAGGCTAAAGTAGGGGCACCATTCTTACGTTGAAAATCCCAGCTAACCGTCACTTCGTCTTCCCGGTCATTTAGAGATACGGTGTTATCAGTAAAAACGGCTGTTAAAGCTAAGTCTTCGGTAACTGTTATTTCTTCACCCGGTTGGTAGCTATTGTTACCATCGGTCCAGGCTGTCAATGTTTTACCTTCCACATATAAAGTTCTGTTCAAAGGAAGTGTGTAGGTAGCACCTGTCTGCACTTCAGTTTCTGAAGGAGCTGTGCCGGCATTGGTATATTCACCTAAAGAAAAGGTGATTTTGGAATTTGCAGGAACATCGTTGGCTGTTTCAATTGCTATATAGGGCACATAGTTGCCTCCTTTTATGGAAAGCGTAGTTGCTGCTCCATTGTAGTATGCTTCAGCACAAGTCTGATCATTGTGGTAGCATTTTCCATTATTGGTATTCATACTTGCCACGGTTGTTCCATCGGCATTTGTAATGGTCACATCACCACCCCAGGCACATGTTCCAATAGAGATTTTTACGGCTCCTTGTACTTTTACAATGGCTGTACCCGGATTGAGACCATGCTCGTCACTGTGGTATTTAAAGTCTTTTAGTACGATATTGGCAGATGCATCGTCTGCTGATACGCGGGTTTGAGTACCGTCTTCTGCAATCGCTATGCCAAATGTGACTTGATTTTTGTTTGCAATTTCATCGGAAGTGAGGAAATTTCCCTTCATCAAATCAAGTTTGATGTCTGTAAACCCGGAGCTGTTCTCCGCCCTTGTTGACGCCTTGGCGGTTAAACTACCTATCAGGCATGCAACTACAAGAATAGTGTAATATACATTTCTCATAATACAAGAATGATTAAAGTTAATATTATTCTGATGGGGCGAATATAATATAAACTCTAAATAAGGCGGTTACCTGTTTTTTGATTAAGTCAGATATTACACAAGATAAAACAGTTTGTCTATCTATCATACTAAAAAATACAAGGTTAGCTTATTCTAACAGACCGATCCACTCTTGGTCGGTCAATGTCGGAATCGATTCGCTATCGGTGATAAATGTTTCGGCCAACAACCGTTTGTCTTCCTGTAGCCGGATGATTTTTTCTTCAATACTGTCTTTCGTAATGAAACGATAGGCAATGACCTGCTTGTTTTGTCCGATGCGGTGTGCGCGGGCTATGGCCTGTGCTTCGGCGGCGGGATTCCACCATGGATCTACGATAAATACATAATCTGCTTGTGTCAGGTTGAGACCTACCCCTCCGGCCTTGAGGGAGATGAGGAAAGCTTGTATTTCTTCTGTTTGTGAGAATCGGGCGATCTCTTCCGGACGGTTGGTGGAAGCACCGGTAAGTAGGGCATATTGCCAGCCGTATTTATGAAATTCCGCAGCTATCAGCTCCAGATGTTTGACGAAGGAGGAGAATATCAGAACTTTGTGTCCTTCGCTACGGAGGGTTCTGTAAGTGTCGATGATCTGTTCCAGTTTTCCCGAACTTCCTTCATAATCGGAGAATATCATTCGCGGATGACATGCTAATTGGCGCAATCGGGAAATGCCATTGAGTACCGTGAACTGCTGGTGCTGTTTTTTATTCGGACTGAGTTGCAACAGGGTATTGCGAAGACTGTTTTTCTCTTGCAGGTATATTTCATCTTGTGATTCCGGCATGTCACAGTAGATAATTTCTTCTGTAAGGGGTGGCAGTTCCGGTGCGACTTCACTTTTACTTCTACGCAGGATAAAGGGAGTGATAAGCTGGCGCAGGCGTAATTCCATACGGCTGTTCCCTTGCTTGATGGGATTAATGAATTGCTTGGTAAATGCACTTTCATTTCCCAAAAGATCCGGTTGCAGGAAGTGGAATTGTGCCCAAAGATCTTTCAGGGAATTTTCAATAGGAGTACCTGTCAGCACGAGACGATGGCGGCTGCGCAATTGGATGGCGGAACGGAAAGTTAGTGAATCACTATTCTTGATATTCTGGCTTTCGTCCAGTACGATGTACTCGAAACAGTATTGCCGGAGAACATCGAGTTTATTCCGCATGGTACCGTAAGAGATGAATATCAGATGAAAACGATTGAAAAATTGCTCCGGATGTCCTTCCTTGTAATGGCTATTACTATTGTATTCCGCCATAGACAGAGTGGTGAAGCGGGCTGCTTCTCGTTTCCAATTATGTAACAGTGAGGTGGGAACTACAATCAGTGTACTCGGTTTGCGAGTAGTTTCGGCGGTACGTTGGGAAACTTCACATTTATTCAATGTGTTTTCCTTCGTCAGATCTCCGAAAAGTTCAAATTGCCCCATTTCATCGATACGGATCGGCTCGCTTTTTAATATGGGATTCCGTTCGTATTCCACCGATATTCCACTCTTGTTTTTCGGGAGTTCGGTCTTTTCTCTTTCCGTGTCGTTATCATCATGATTGCGGCTGTAAATCTTTTGTAGTAAAGTGAGTGTCTGCAACGTTTTTCCCAATCCCATGTCATCGGCAAGACATCCTCCGAAACCTTGTTCGTAAAGATTCATCATCCAGGCGTAACCTTTTTGTTGGTACGGGCGTAATTGGGCCTTTATTTCTATAGGTACGGGATATTTTTGTTGAAATTGGGGAGGAATGAATTCCTTAGGATTATTATTTTCCATGATAGATTCTACGATGCCCATAAACGGACGTTTTACGTAGATATTCTTTCCTCGTGTCATGCCTATTTCCATCAGATTGGCGTATTTACTGAACCACTCTTCAGGTAGTAGAATTATCCGTCCGTCGGGGAGGGCATATTCATGCTTTTCTTCCAAAATGTGTTTACGGAAACGGCTGAAAGGTATTCGTAAATTATCAATGACCACCGTTATGTGTAATTCGAACCAGTCCGGTCCGTCATCATAGCTTTGTTCGATGTGAATTTCCTCCAGGCAGTACGGTGTGTCTTGTAAGTCGCTGGTCAATATAAACGAACTTTGTAGCATGGCCCGATGTACGGTGATCCATTCGGTTATGCTCTTCTCCGGTGCTTTCTCCGATAGTTTGAAGTGAGAATCATTAATACGTTCCAGTCCGGTGTTTTGGAGGATTTGTATGGCTTCTTCTTCCACATCGGTGTTACGTTGAAAATAGTATATGATGTTTTTACCCTCTATAACTTTCCGTGAGAAGAATTTCTTTATTTCTTCGGTGGGTTGAGGTGTGAACAGTTCAGTCCCATAGCGGAAATTCAATCTTAAAAGTGGAGTGGAATAGATTGTTTCCTCTACGTATAGCAGACAGTCACAAGGTCTCTCTTCCTTGCGGATATCCAATCCTTTCGCGCTGATAGTGTGATAACTGGCAATAGGAATGAGAATGTTGTCGATATATTTTTCGGTGAGTGAAGCGTCTACGCGAATCTTTGTTTTTTTTGTAAATGGGAGCAACCGTGTTGCCTCTATGTGCCGGAAAATGTATACTTCCATGCCCAATAACAAGATTGCCGGATTGGCGGTCAGGACAATTACTGGTTTTAGTTCCATAAGAGGAATGATTTTACCTTCATTATAACATTGCAGTTGATAGCTGAATGATTGCTCGTTCACTTCAAATGAGAAGTGAACTTCTGTGTCCTTGCTATGTACATGATAGGCGTGATGTGAGTAGAGTAATTTGCTGCCTGTTTGTTTCTGATATAAAAGCAGGGCATGAGTACGGATCAATTCCATCATTTCTATCAGTTTTTTCTCGATGAACAGGCGGATATTTTTCAACTTTGCCGGATCTTCGGATAGTTTACGGAGGAACTTGGGAATCGTCTTGTCTTTGGAATAGACCGTCATCAAATATTTCTCGGTGTAGTGTGACGCGATTTCAATGGCCTTTTGTTCTGTTTCGCTCAATTGTGCCACAGCTTTTGGAGAAAGATGGAAAGCTTGTTCCATCAGACAAAGTTCTTCCTTTGTAGTTCTTTCTGCGATATACGGTATGAGCAGCATGCCCAGTACCGGATGTTCAGAAAGGACGATGACAAGTTGGCTATGTGGCGTTGTTTCTTTCATTCTATTTAGTTTGAAAAGGTAAAGATACGGGATTTTGTTTAAATTTGCGGCATGATGGAGCAAAAGAAACGTGTATTGTTGGGAATGAGTGGCGGGACCGATAGTTCGGTTGCTGCCATGTTGTTGCAGGACGCCGGCTATGAGGTGGTAGGAGTGACTTTCCGTTTTTTTGAGCTGAATGACTCTACGGAGTATTTGGAAGATGCTCGTATATTGGCGTCACGGCTCGGTATCAGGCATATAACTTACGATGCCCGTAAGATATTTCATGAACGTATTGTCACTTATTTTATCGATGAATATTTAGCAGGTCATACTCCCGTGCCCTGCACGCTTTGCAATAATTATCTGAAATGGCCATTGTTGGCAATGTTGGCCGATGAAATGGGTATTTTTTATATTTCCACCGGCCATTATGTGCGCAAAATATGGATGGATGAGAAATATTATATCACACCTGCTGCCGATTCGGATAAAGATCAGTCTTTCTTTTTATGGGGGTTGAAACAGGATATTCTTCGGAGGATGTTGCTGCCAATGGGGGAAATGACGAAACCGCAAGCACGTGCTTTTGCTGCTGCGAGAGGGTTTGAAAAAGCCGCCACTAAAAAAGACAGTATCGGGGTCTGCTTTTGCCCGATGGATTACCGTAGTTTTTTGAAAAAGAATTTGCAGTCCGGTTTTACGACAACCGGCATTGAAAGAGGAAAATTTGTCGATGAAAAGGGGGATTTTATTGCCTGGCATGACGGATATCCGTTTTATACAATCGGACAGCGTAGAGGGTTGGGTATCGATTTAAACCGTGCTGTATTTGTGAAAGAAATATGGCCGGCGGAAAATAAAATCGTCTTATCCTCATTGCAGGCTCTTGAGAAGACGGAGATGTGGCTGAAAGATTGGAACATAATCGACGAGCCTCGTTTGTTCGGGCATGACGATATTATCGTAAAAATACGCTACCGGAAACAGGCAAACCATTGCGAGGTGCGGTTGACAACAGAGGGATTGCTACATCTCCGGCTTCTTGAACCTCTTACAGCTGTTGCGCCCGGGCAGGCTGCCGCCTTTTATAAAGATGGCTTGCTGTTGGGGGGAGGTATTATAACAATGTGACAATGTGCCAATGTACCAATTGGCTGCGCTGTCACGGCACATCAGTAATCGTAAGCAGCGTGCTTACCTTCACTGGGCATTATCCATACGACCCGTATGCAGCGTTCGTAAGAGACTTTTGCACGGTGCATAAAAACGGGGGGACGAGCCTTCACCCTCAAATGCCGATGAACAAGCTGATTGCTCGAAAAGGTGAAAGCGGTGAATGGGGAGAATTTGATAGTGATATTCCACCGCTTTTGTGGTTGTAATATGTCAGTATGTGTCAACCACCCGTACTGTTATCATACTAAATGCTGAATACTAAATACTAAATGCTGAATAGCAATTGGCAAATTGACACATTGGCATATTGTCACATTATTCTTCATTTAATTCCAGCATTTCTTCGATATACTCTCTTGTATTACTTAGGCGGGGGATCTTGTGTTGTCCGCCCAATTTGCCCTTTTGGGCCAGCCAATCATGGAATAATCCCTTCCGGGCTACGATCACCTCAAGTGGTTGCAAGGCGATATCTTTCCAGCGTTTGGCTTCATAATCGGAGTTTACTTCCTTAAGAGTAGCGTCCAATATCGCAGCAAAATTCTCGATGGAATCAGGCATTTTCGCAAATTCTATCAGCCATTGATGGCGACATTTGGCATGTTCGTCCATGAATACCGGTGCTGCACTATAATCACTGACTTGTGCACCGGTTGCTGCACAGGCTTTAATCAGTCCCTTCTCTGCATTATCCACTATCAGTTCTTCGCCAAAGGCATTGATGAAGTGTTTGGTGCGTCCGGTGATAATGAACTTATACGGGTTTTTACTTGTGAATTTTACAGTATCGCCAATCATGTATCTCCATAACCCGCAGGAAGTAGAGATAATCATTGCATAATTCTTGTTCAATTCTACCTCTTCCAGACAGCAGGTATGGGGAAATTCTTTGCCAACTTCTTCCAATGGCATGAATTCGTAGAATATTCCGTAATCGATCATCAACAGCATGGCCGGGTCTGAAAGATCGTTCTGCGTTCCGAAATAACCCTCAGAAGCATTGTAGGTTTCCACATAATGCATTCCGGGCGATTGGATCACCTGTTTGTATTGTTCACGATAAGGATTGAAAGCCACCCCTCCGTGGAAAAATACTTCAAGGTTAGGCCATACCTCCTCTAATGTTTGTTTGCCTGTTTTTTCGAGAATACGTTTAATGAGTACCAACATCCATGAAGGTACGCCCGACAAATTGGTAACATTGACCGGAATCGTGCTGTTGGCAATTGCTTCTATCTTGGTTTCCCATTCGCTCATCAGAGCTATTTTCTTGCTGGGAACGCGTATCAGATTAATAAGGGGACTTACGTTTTGTATAAGAATGGCAGATAAATCGCCTACAAGGCTGTGATTGGAATTTAAGTTCGGACTATGACTGCCACCTAAAATCAATCCTTTGCCGGAGAAGAAATGGCTGTCCGGATTTATCCGGAAATAGAGAGCCGCCGCATCTTTTCCTCCGCGGTAGTGAATATCTTGCAGGGCTTCTTTGCTTACGGGAAGGAATTTACTCTTATCGTTGGTGGTTCCCGAAGACTTGGCAAACCAACGAATCTCCGAGGGCCAGAGTAGATTCTGTTCTCCTGCCCGAAGACGTTCTACGTAAGGTTTTATCTCATCATAGGTTTGTACAGGGATACGGCTTTTAAACTCCTCGTAATTTCGTATCGATTTATAATCATACTTCTTTCCCCATTCGGTATTGGCAGCCTGGTTAACGAGCCGTGTCATGACACGATGCTGTATTTCTCCGGCCTGGCTCGCATAGAGGTCTATTTCTTTTAAACGGGAATTGAACGCTTGTCTTATAATCTTTGTGATATTCATTTCTCTTACTGGGATAATGTTTAATCGTGCAAAAGTAACCTTATTTATCTTTTTTTTCTATCTTTACCACGGAAATAATAGTTAAAAGTTAAAGAAGAGTAGAGTAGTTCCGAACTTTAGAACAATAAACGGCGATGAGAATTGGAATTTTAACTTCGGGGGGCGATTGTCCCGGCATCAATGCTACCATTCGTGGCGTGTGTAAAACTGCCATAAATTATTATGGTATGGAAGTCGTCGGTATCCATAGTGGTTTTCAAGGTCTGTTAACCAAGGATGTAGAGCTGATAACGGATAAGTCATTGTCCGGTTTGCTTAATTTGGGTGGCACTATTTTGGGTACCTCGCGTGAGAAACCTTTTAAAAAAGGAGGGGTAGTTGCCGAAGATGTGAATAAGCCTGCCTTGATAGAGCATAATATCAAGGAAATAGGGCTCGACTGCGTCGTTTGCATCGGTGGTAATGGAACACAGAAAACAGCAGCCAAGCTTGCCGCTATGGGGCTTAATATTGTTTCTGTCCCTAAAACGATTGATAATGATATCTGGGGGACGGATATCTCTTTCGGATTCGACTCTGCCGTGAGTATTGCTACGGATGCCATCGACCGCCTACACTCCACTGCCAGTTCTCACAAACGTGTGATGGTCATTGAAGTCATGGGACATAAAGCCGGTTGGATTGCTCTGTATTCGGGCATGGCTGGTGGAGGGGATGTAATTCTTCTTCCGGAAATTCCTTATGATATAAAGAATATCGGTGAGGTGATCCTGAACCGTTTGAGGAAAGGAAAACCGTATTCCATCGTGGTTGTAGCAGAAGGTATTCAGACGGACGGGCGGAAACGTGCTGCCGAGTATATCGCTCAGGAGATAGAATACGAAACCGGTATTGAAACCCGTGAGACTGTTCTCGGATATATTCAACGGGGAGGTTCACCTACACCGTTTGACCGTAATTTGTCCACACGGATGGGAGGGCATGCTACCGAACTGATTGCTGATGGGCAATTCGGCCGTATGATTGCTTTGAAAGGGGACGAAATATCTTCTCTTCCTTTGAATGAAGTGGCCGGTAAGTTAAAGCTGGTCACTGAAGACCATGATCTGGTGGTGCAAGGACGTCGTATGGGGATTTGCTTCGGATAAACTTAGTTTTCGTCGAATGTCGTTTCGGACAATTTGTGTTCTTCGGCAGGCTCCTCTTGCATGAGTTTTTCGGGGATCACTGTTTCTTCCGTTTGTTCGCATACGGCTTCTGTTATCTCTTCCTTTTGAGAATGTAGCATTTTGGCTTCGTTTATGCTTGCCATAAAATCCGGTGTCTTAATTTTCTTAAGTGCCATTTGAGCTGCGTTTTGTTGTGATTCTTTTTTAGAATACCCTGTGCCTGTACCTGCAGGAAGTCCTTCAATGCGTACTTCTGTTTGGAATACCGGATTGCTTTCTTTATCGAAAAATTGTTCGATGAGTTCAAAAGATACCTCTACTTTATTCTTTTGGCTCCATTCGATCAGTTTGGATTTGAAGTTCACTTCCTTCTTGGATAATTTATCCAGGTCGATATAGGGACGGATAATTCTCTCTTCAAGAAAGCGTTTGCAACGTTCATATCCTTGGTCAAGGTAAATGGCACCGATGAATGCCTCAAATGCATTGCCGTACATGTAACTGTTGTGAGATGAAGATCGGGTAGAGTACTTGATGAGCTTGTCGAGCCCGATTTGTACGGCCAACTTATTCAATGTTTCACGCTGAACGATCTTAGACCGGGTATTGGTTAAGAACCCTTCCCGCTTCCCTTCGAAGTGTTTATAAACGATATCTCCTACAATGGCATCAAGGATGGCATCGCCCAAGAATTCGAGACGTTCATTGTTTAGAGGGCGTCCTTTTTCCGAACGGATGGAAGTAGACTTGTGCAGGAGTGCCTGTTCGTAAAGATGGATATTGCGAGGATAGAATCCAAGTATCCTATAAAAACAAAGATAAGACTCTCTGTCCTTACAGAACAGGAGCCTTATCTTGTCTATTTGGTTTCGTAACACGATATTACTCTGCGTATTTCTTAAAGATTACACAAGCATTGTGACCGCCAAATCCGAATGTATTGGACAGGGCAACATTAACTTCACGTTTCTGTGCTTTGTTGAAAGTGAAATTAAGGTTATAGTCAATGTTTTCGTCATTGTCGCCTTCTTCGTGATTGATAGTCGGAGGTACGATGCCATTTTTGATAGCCAGGATGCTGGCAATAGATTCTACCGCACCGGCAGCACCCAATAAGTGACCTGTCATTGATTTTGTCGAACTGATGTTCAATTCAAAGGCATGATCACCGAAAACTTCTTTAATAGCTTTTGCTTCCGAGATATCACCTACGGGAGTAGATGTTCCGTGTACGTTGATATAATCAACTGCTTTCGGGTCCATTTCGGCATCTTCCAATGCATTCAGCATCACTAACTTGGCTCCCAATCCTTCGGGATGTGAGGCTGTGAGGTGATGCGCATCTGCTGACATACCTACACCGGCTACTTCTGCATAAATTTTTGCACCGCGTGCTTTTGCATGCTCCAATTCTTCAAGAATCAGACAACCGCCGCCTTCACCCATGACGAATCCATCACGGCTTGCGCTGAACGGGCGTGATGCTGTTTCCGGAGAATCATTGCGGGTTGATAAAGCGTGCATTGCATTGAAACCTCCTACACCGGCGGCAGCAATTGCTGCTTCCGAACCACCGGATACGATTACATTCGCTTTACCCAGACGGATAAGATTGAATGCGTCAGCGATGGCATTGGTGGAAGTGGCACATGCGGAACAGGTTGCATAATTAGGACCATGGAAACCGTACATGATGGAAATCTGTCCGGCCGCAATATCCGAGATCATTTTGGGAATGAAGAACGGATTGAATTTCGGACCGTTTTCCTGATGAAGAGCGTAGTTGCCTACTTCTTCTTCGAACGTACGAATACCACCGATACCTGCACCGAAAATAACACCGATTCTGTTCAAATCTTCATTTTCGATATCAAGACCAGAATCTGATACTGCTTCCTGGGCTACGGCAACAGCTAATTGTGTGTACCGGTCCATTTTGCGTGCTTCTTTACGGTCGATATATTTGGTTGCATCGAAGTTCTTTACCTCACATGCAAATTGGGTCTTGAATAGCGAAGCGTCGAAATGAGTAATAGGCCCTGCTCCACTAACCCCGTTCACAAGATTTTCCCAAAATTCGGGTACACTATTGCCAACGGGAGTAATGGCGCCCAGACCTGTTACTACAACTCTTTTTAATTCCATATTGATGAAATCCGATTTACTTAGCGTGTTCTTCGATGTAAGATACAGCGTCACCTACAGTACCAATCTTTTCAGCTTGGTCATCAGGAATAGAGATACCGAATTCTTTTTCGAATTCCATGATAAGTTCTACAGTGTCAAGAGAATCAGCTCCCAGGTCATTAGTGAAGCTTGCTTCAGTTGTAACTTCTGATTCTTCAACGCCTAATTTATCAACGATAATCGCTTTCACTCTTGATGCAATTTCAGACATAACTTTAAGTTTTTAATTAATAAATAGTTTTATTTCTTTAATTTTGCGGTGCAAAGGAATAAATATTTATCGTTCTGCGCAAATATTTGATTAAATAAATGCAATCTTTTGCACATTTTTCACTGTTTTGTGCATAGAATAAGCTGATTATGAAGAAAAACATCGCAATTTTTGCTTCCGGTTCCGGCACGAATGCCGAAAATATTATCCGGTATTTCCAAGAGAATGATTTGATTAGGGTGGCGTTGGTGCTTTCTAACAGAAGCGATGCGTATGTTTTAGAGCGTGCACATCGGTTACAGGTGCCCTCAGAGGTGTTTCTGAAGGAAGATTGGGTCTCCGGTGAGCAGATTCTTGCTTTGTTGCATGAATATCATATTGATTTTATTGTTCTGGCCGGTTTCTTGGTACGTGTTCCGGAGAGACTTTTGCATGCTTATCCCGATAAAATTATAAATATACATCCTGCTCTGCTTCCGAAATTTGGTGGAAAGGGGATGTACGGCGATCGTGTACATGAGGCGGTGGTTGCTGCCGGAGAGACAGAAAGCGGAATTACTATACATTATATTAATGAACATTATGATGAAGGTGATACTATCTTTCAGGCGAAGTGTCCGGTACTGCCGGATGACTCTGCAATTGATGTGGCACAGAAGGTACACTCTTTGGAGTATAAACATTATCCTTTAATAATAGAGAGGACAATACTTGGGAAATAACAACATCCCCATGTTCTGAGTAATAACATCCCCATGTTCCTATAAAAAACATCCGGATGTTGTGCATGACAACATCCGGGTGTTTTAATAATATGAATTTATGGCTGATATAAGAAGAAGCCTGATAATCTCAAGTGCACATGCTTACATGATTGACTATTAATGATCTACATCTTCTTCCTCTGAACTGTTGCGACTCTTCTTGTTTTTTTATTTCTTAAAACGGAAGGTAACCAGTAATCCTTTATGGTCGGTTGGCCATACGTTTTTGGGAGTGAGGAATTGATCTTTTGACGTTTCTTCTACTCTTTGGCTCCGTACGATAGAACCTTTAGGGCCGAATATAACCGCCTTTTCTGCTTGAAGGCCTTTCCCTTGATAAAAGATGAAATCAATCCGGTCCCGTTCGTCGGCTTTGGGAGCCCATGTGAGTTTTTCGGGAGTTTTTAAAGGGTTGTCCGATGGATAAGTAAATCCGGGATGGGTGAGTGGGTTAGGATAAATTTCGCGATAGCTGTCAATGAATCCTGCATCTTCGAGCAGAGTGGTTACTGTCCAGGGGATTACCATGCCATTATGGTCGTACAGATTTTTGTTTGCTTCCACCCAGTCACGATGGGAAGGTTCGTTGAAGTCACCACCCAAAATGATGCTGTATCCTTCTGCTATATCTTTACGTGCCTGTTCAATAAATAAGCGAATCGCATCATCACGTTGTGAATCAGTATTGACCTTTAGAACTTCTTCTACTGTTCGTGGTCTGGCTATTTCTTTCCAAGTAGAACCGTCGTATCCGCGTACATTATAATATGCGCAATCCAAATAATCCAGATGAGCCGTATAAATGGCCACTTTATGTCCGTTTACGGTAGATAACAATCTGTAAATGCTGCCATGATCCTCCTTCTCGGGAAATACAGTCAGGGAATCCGTAATGGGATGTTTGCTCAATAAGCCACTGTCGTAGCTGTAAAAAGAGTAATAAGTCATGCCTTTTTCACGCAATGAAGACAGGACTCGGGCACTGAAGTTGCTATTCTTATAATTTCTGACTTCACTGAATGTGACGAAATCCGGTTTCAGACGAACGATTTCATTAATGATTGCTTCATAGCCACCTGGCACAGATGTTCCTTCCTGCCAGATATTCCATTGCAAAACAGTAAATTCCCCCGCCTTTTTGCTACTTACCGGGAGAGTACACAAAAGAAGAAAAGTAAATAAAAGAATTTTTTTCATGATTTCTGAAATTTAAATAGGTTATGGTTGGTTTTAATATAGTAGTTCAAAAAATACGGCAAATATGGACGTTTTAGCTTATGCTTATATGATAGGCCGCTTTTTCCCTTCTTAGGGGATAGTCTCCCCGAAGCTGTTCGAATTGTTCGGGATGGGCTTTCAGCCTGTTGCTGTCTTGTTGCGGATCATATATTTTCAACCATGCTTCTTCCGTGGTTGCCGCTTGTATCGCGAGGTTTTCCGGTTGTATGGGAGTAATGTTATATGTTGTTTTTATTCCGAAATACCGGCAAAGAGAGTCCAATGACATGCGGGTCGCATTGGCTTTTCCGTCTGCCGAATAACCGGCAATATGGGGAGTGCCTATCATTACCTTATTTAATAGTTCGAGGTTTATATTCGGTTCGTTTTCCCAGACATCGATAATGGCTTCGGAAATATAACCATTCTGCAGGGCATTTAACAGTGCTTGGGTTTCTATCACTTCTCCGCGAGAGGTGTTGATGATAACCGGTTTACGCTTTAATGACCGGAAAAAAACTTCATCGGCCAGATGGAAAGTCTTGTATTTCCCGTCTTTATATAAAGGGACGTGAAAAGTTATCACATCGCATTCCCGGGCAATTTGCTCCAGTGAACAGAAGTTCGTGTTCCCTTCCTTTTCTTCTCTGGGAAGGTCGTTTAGTAACACTCGCATACCTTGTTTTTGAGCAACGTCGATGATTTTGCCTCCTACATTTCCTACTCCCACGATGCCTATACACATTTTGTGAAGTTCTTTTCCTTTTACGAGTTTGAGAAGGGCAAGTACAGACTCTATATATTGTGCTACGGAGGCAGAGTTACATCCCGGAGCATTGGCCCATGTGATGCCGGCTTTCCGGCAGTATTCCGTATCGATGTGATCGAAGCCGATGGTAGCAGTTGCAATAAACTTCACTTGGCTGCCTTCCAATAACTCGCGGTTGCAATGTGTCCGTGTACGGATAATTAATGCATCCGCATCGCGGACCAGTTCCGGAGTGAAGTCTTTTCCGGGAATATATACCACTTCATCGGCGATTCTCTCAATGGCTTTTTGTATGTAGGGTATTTTGTTGTCTACAATAATTTTCATATACATTTTTCTTTAGAGACAAGCAAAGATAGAATAAAAAAGTAAGAAAGGGTTGCTTGTGTGAGAAATATTCTTTAGCTTTGTCTTATTGTACATATATATAAGCAAGTTAAGATTATGACATTTAGTAACCTTTGCAATGACATCTTTTGGAAATCGACTAACGATTATCATATTACGGACAGTGTAGACGCTCCGATGAACAATCCTTACGAGCTGAAGTCGATAGAATATTATTTGTATCTGAAGAACTGGATTGATGCCGTGCAATGGCATTTTGAGGATATTATACGTGATCCCCAGATTGATCCGGTGGAGGCATTGAAACTGAAGCGTAGAATTGATAAATCCAATCAGGACCGTACGGATCTGGTAGAGTTGATCGACAGCTATTTCCTTGATAAGTACAAAGAAGTGCTTGCTCTACCGGATGCAACGATCAATACGGAAAGTCCGGCTTGGGCAATAGACCGCCTTTCTATTCTTGCATTGAAAATTTATCACATGCAACAGGAAGTGGAACGCACGGATACAACAAAAGAGCATCATGACCAGTGTCAGGTGAAGCTTGCTATCTTGCTGGAACAGAAAAAAGACCTTTCAACGGCGATCGACCAGTTGTTGGCAGATATTGAGGCCGGAAGGAAATATATGAAAGTATACAAACAGATGAAGATGTATAATGATCCGGCTTTGAATCCGGTGCTTTATGCTAAAAAATAAGAAATGTCCCGTATTCTTGTAATTCGTTTTTCTGCGCTCGGTGATGTCGCTATGACTATTCCGGTGGTCTATTCGCTGGCGGCTCAATATCCTCAACATGAAATAACCGTATTGAGCCGTGCGGTTTTGCAACCGCTTTTTCAGGGATTGCCTGCCAATGTGCATTTTATGAGTGCCGATCTGACCGGTAAGCACCGGGGATTATGGGGATTGAATACATTGTATTCAGAGTTGAAAAAGCAACATTTTGATTATGTGGCTGATTTTCATAATGTTCTGCGTACGAAATATCTTTGTCTAAGATTCCGGATGTCTGGAATACCGGTAGCATCCATTGATAAAGGGCGTAAAGGAAAAAAGAAACTGGTACGCCGTCATGATAAAGTATTAGAGAATCAGAAAAGTTCTTTCAGGCGTTATGCCGATGTCTTGGAGAAGTTAGGCTTTCCGGTTTTATTGAATTTTACCTCGATCTATGGTGAGGGAAAAGGAGACTTTTCTTTGATAGAGCCGGTGACGGGACCTAAAGGTGATGGGATAAAGTGGATTGGTATTGCTCCTTTTGCCAAACATGAAGGCAAAATATATCCTATAGAATTGGAAGAACAGGTAGTAGCTCATTTTGCCGGTCGCCCCGATGTAAAGGTATTCCTTTTTGGGGGAGGGAGAAGTGAACAGGAGGTTTTTGACTCGTGGATATTGAAATACCCGACTGTAGTATCGATGATCGGTAAGCTGAATATGAGCACCGAACTGAATCTCATGAGTCATCTGGATGTAATGCTTTCTATGGATTCTGCCAACATGCACCTGGCTTCATTGGTGAATACGCCGGTTGTCTCGGTATGGGGAGCGACTCACCCTTACGCCGGATTTATGGGATGGAAACAGTTGCCTACCAATACGGTACAACTCGATCTTTCCTGTCGTCCTTGTTCGGTATACGGGCAGAAACCCTGTTTTCGCAAGGATTATGCGTGTATGCGGAATATTAAGCCCGAGCAGATCATACAGAAGATAGAAGGTATGTTGGTTGATTAGGAATATTGTTCAGAGATAACCGTTTGAAATACATTGTTTGATTACATGGAATCTTTATTATACTATCTGATTTTTGCTTTTTGGTTTGTTGTTTCTCTTTTGCCGTTGCGAGTACTTTATTTTTTTTCAGATTTACTTTATTTCCCTCTTTATTACTGTATTCGATACCGCAGGAAAGTGGTACGCCGAAATTTGGTAGACTCATTTCCGGAGAAAAGCCTTGAAGAGATTGTTCGGATTGAAAAGAAGTTTTATTCTTATTTCTGTGATTATTTGATGGAAACGATAAAGCTTTTTACAATTAGTGAAAAGCAGATGCGGAAGCGGATGAGGTTTGAAGGAGTGGAAGACGTAAAAGCTGCTTTTGAAGAGGGGCGTTCGTGTTGTGTTTACCTGGGGCATTACTGTAATTGGGAGTGGATCACTTCGCTTCCCTTGCATTTTGATAAAGAAGAAGTTGTATTAGGACAAATTTATCATGTGTTGGAGAATAAGACCTTCAATGATCTTTTTGTGCGTGTCCGTAGTCGTTTTCAGGCTGTGAATATCCCGATGGCAGAGACACTCCGTAAAATAATCTCCTATCGCCGTGAAGGAAAAAAGATGATTATCGGGTTTATATCGGATCAGACTCCTTTTTGGAACAACATTCATTATTGGACAAATTTTCTGAATCATGACACACCGGTACTGACGGGTGCGGAACGCATAGCGCGACAGGTGGATTTTGTGGTCTATTATGCGGATATTGTCCGTGTGAAGCGTGGGTATTATGTATGTCGGTTGAAGAAGGTTGCTCACGACCCTCGTCGGTTGGAAGAGTTTCAACTGACGGAATTGTATTTCAGAGAGTTGGAAAGAACGATTCAAAAAGCTCCGCAATATTGGTTGTGGACTCATAACCGTTGGAAACGTACCCGCGAAGAGTTCAATCGACGATACGATGAAGAAAGTAAACGGGTGAGACTTGATTAGATTGTTTTTCTATATACGTTTAAAAGGTCTTTAGTGAGCTTTTCTTCTTCGAATAATAATGCGTACTTTTTCCCTTCCTTTATCATTCTTTCTCTGAGCGATTGATCGGTTAATGTCTGCTCTATGGCTTTTGCCAGCCCTTTATCGTCTTCGGGATGTATGTATATGGAATGGGGGCCGCCGGCTTCTTCCAGACAGGAACCTGTGGCGCCGATTGCCGGTACGCCGCTGTTTAATGCTTCCAGTAAAGGTATTCCGAATCCTTCAAAGAAGGAGGGATATACGAAAGTGGTTGCCATCTGATAGAAAGCGGGTAATTCTTTGAAAGGAATGTTGCTTAATAAACGCATCCGGTTTTCCAGGTGGTTTTTTCTTAAGAAATCTTCTACGGTTTCCGCATACGGTGTCCGTTTGCCAATGGCGATAACGGTTATCGGCTCTTGGATATGTAGCAATGCCTTGGCTATCAATAACAGATTTTTTCTGCTTTCAATGCTTCCTAAATATAAAATATAGCGTTGTGGAAGCTGGTATTTTCTTCTGATTTCCTCCTTTGTATTTTCGGGTACTGCTTGCTTGAATTGTGCATCACATCCTTGATAAACAACATCGATCTTTTCTTCGGGAATATGAAAGAAAGATATGATATCCCGTTTGGTGCATTCACTGACTGCGATGATCCGGTCGGCATTCTGACAGGCTTTACGGAACTTGTATGCATATATTTTGCGATCGATATAGTGATAATATTCAGGATATCTTAAAAAGATAAGGTCGTGGATTGTGACAATGCTTCGTGTGTTTTCCGCTTTACGGATATTCAAAGGGAGTTCGTTACTCAATCCGTGAAAAAGACGGATATTTTCTTTTTCAATATCGGAAGTAATTCCCCATACCCGCCAGAGTGAGCGGAATTTTTTCCAGAATGTGGTTTGAGGATAACGCAGTTCCACGTTGTTCGCTTTTTCTATTCCGTTTAGCGAAGAAGTCCGGTTCGGATTGGGAATATAGAGTAAATAGCGTTCATTGGGTGCAAACCGGGTCAATGCTTCAATGACGAAGCGACTGTAATTGCCTAAGCCGGTTTTGTTCTGTGCGGCGCGTTTTGCATCGAAACCTATCATCATGATCAGTTTGTATATGAGTTGAACAGATTATCTTTATTTTATTGCCAAAGATAATTATTTGTACCCAATATTCAGGTACATTTATCTGTCATTCTTTTTAATAGATAATATTTTGGGTGAGTTCCATAAAAAAAATGTAACTTTGCAAATAAAAACAGCGAGTGTAATGATATTGCTAAGTTTTGATACAGAAGAATTTGATGTTCCCCGTGAGCATGGGGTAGATTATCCATTGGATGAGGCTATGAAAGTATCAGTCTACGGGACAAATCGTATCTTGGACTGTTTGTTGCGTAATGACGTGAAAGCGACTTTCTTTTGTACCACGAATTTTGCAGAGAATGCCCCGGAAGTGATGAAGCGTATAATCGATGAAGGGCACGAAATTGCTGCACATGGCTGTGACCATTGGAATCCGAAACCGGAGGATGTGGCCCGTTCCAAACAAGTCTTAGAGAAGTTAACGGCATGTACTATCTATGGTTATCGTCAGCCGCGTATGTTTCCGGTGTCTGAGAGTGAGATAGCCCGGCAAGGGTATTTGTATAATTCTTCTTTGAATCCGGCTTTTATTCCCGGGCGTTATATGCACTTGACAGAGCCTCGTACCTGTTTCATGAAAGAGGGGGTATTGCAGATACCCGCTTCTGTGACTCCTTGGTTGCGTTTTCCTCTGTTTTGGCTTTCTTGTCATAATTTGCCTGCCGGATTGTATCGTTGGTTATGTCGTCGCACATTGCGGCATGACGGATATTTTGTCACTTACTTTCATCCTTGGGAATTTTATCCTCTGGGAGAGCATCCGGAGCTTAAAATGCCCTTTATTATTCGTAACCATTCGGGAAAAGGCATGGAGAAGCGTCTGAATGACTTGATCTGTTATTTTAAATCGACAGGAGAGAAATTTGTCACCTATTCTGAATTTGCCAGAGAGAAGCGACAGAATCTATAAATACGGTAAGATTATGAAATTAGGTATTGTAGCCCCTTGTTATAATGAACATGAAGTTCTGGCGGAATCGGCCGGACGTCTGACTGTCTTGATGGATGATCTCGTTGCAAAGAAGAAAATAGATGCGGATAGTTTCATTCTTTTTGTCAATGATGGAAGCCGGGATAACACATGGGAGATAATTTCTTATTTGTTCGAAGTGAATCCTTATGTCTATGGGGTGAACCTGGCTGGAAATGTAGGCCATCAGCATGCTATAATGGCGGGAATGATGACGGCAAAAGACATGTGTGATGCTGTGATAACGATCGATGCCGATTTGCAGGATGACTTGAAGGCTATTGAAGAAATGGTGGATCGTTACAATGAGGGATATGATATTGTATATGGTGTGAAGATATCGCGTGATGCCGACTCCTTCATGAAGAGGAATACCGCGCTTGTATTTTATAAGTTGCAGCGTTCGTTGGGAGTGAAAGCCATTCATAACCATGCTGATTTTCGCTTGATGAGCCGTCGGGCTCTGGAGCAGCTCTCGCATTTTAAGGAACGGAATTTGTATTTGCGGGGGCTTGTTCCGTTGATTGGTTATAAGTCGACCACGGTAGACGATGCTATTAGTGAGCGTACGGCCGGTAAGTCAAAATATACGCTGAAGAAAATGTTGGCTTTGGCAATGGATGGTATTACTTCTTTTTCCACCAAACCTATTTCATTAATTTTAGGAGCCGGATTTTTCTTCCTGTTTATCAGTATTGTCATGACCGTGTATATCTTGCTGTCTTATTGGGAACATGCTACGGTTCCCGGATGGACTTCTATGATGCTGTCTTTGTGGTTTATCGGTAGCATTGTGCTTTTAGCCATAGGGGTTATAGGGCAGTATATAGGTAAAATCTATATTGAGGTCAAGAATCGTCCCCTCTATAACATTGAAACACTTTTGTGTGATAAGAAGAGTAAACTCCAAGATACGTCATCGAAATAATTATTGAAATAAGAGTATTTTATGAAACAAGTGCAACGACTTTACCTGTTTTTACAAAAACCGTTTTTTAGTGATTATCGTACTCTTTTTGGGCTATGGTTGCTATTGCCGGTCATTGCCACTCTCCTGAAATTGTCGAAACATAATAATTTTCTGATATTCAGATATGTATATTGGCATACTATCGAGCAGTTACCGTTATATGTAGCTTATGATGAGTATTGGGATACGAATCATTATGGACCTTTTTTTAGTTTGGTGATTGCACCGTTTGCAATGCTTCCTGTACGGTGGGGGCTGTTTTTCTGGTTGATCGTTTTGTCCCTGTCTTTGTATTATGCAATACGTAAATTACCTTTTCCCGACCGGAAACGGATATTTCTTTATTGGTTTTGCGCACATGAGTTGCTGACTGCCCTGTTTATGTCGCAGTTTAATATTGCTATTGCAGCCATTATTGTAGCTACGTTCTATTGTATAGAGAAAGAGAAGGATATTTGGGCGGCGTGCTTTATTATGTTGGGCACTTTTGTAAAGCTGTATGGTATTGTCGGACTGGCCTTTTTCTTCTTTTCCAAGCATAAGGTGAAATTTCTCCTTGCTTTGTTGGGGTGGGCGTTGGTTATGTTTGTTGCTCCTATGGCTATCAGTAGTCCGGATTATATCATTTCCCAATATGTAGGATGGTGGGATAGCCTGTCTGCCAAGAATGCCGAAAATATATTTTCCGGCGGACAAAACATCTCTCTGCTTGGCATGGTGCGTAAAATTTCCGGATGCGCCTCTTATTCCGATTTGTGGCTTATACTCGGTGGGCTTATCATTTTTGGGTTGCCTTATCTCCGTATTGCTCAGTATAAATATAAGGCATTTCGCTATGCATTGCTGGCATCCGTGTTATTATTTGTTGTTTTGTTCAGCACCGGAAGTGAATCCAGTACCTATATTATTGCTTTTGTCGGGGTTGGTATCTGGTATTGGTCTGTTCCCTGGAAGCGTTCGAAGTGGGATATTGCACTGATGGTTTTTGCTTTTATATTGACCAGCTTTTCACCTTCCGATCTGTTTCCTGCTTATTTGCGGAAGGAATTTGTACAACCCTATGCGTTGAAAGCGTTGCCCTGTGCCATTATCTGGTTTAAATTATCGTATGAGATGTGTTTTAGAAATTACATCGAGATCGGAGAAAGTAAGATAGAATGTTGAAAGATAAAGAAAAACTGTTTGAGTTTATCCGTTTTTGTTTCGTTGGAACGATTGCTGCCGGAATTCATTATGGGATTTATTATTTGTTACAGGTATATATTAATGTCAACGTAGCTTATACGACCGGTTATTTGATAAGTTTGGTGTGTAATTTCTTTCTGACGGCTTATTTGACTTTCCACAGTGCACCGTCTATTAAGAAAGTAATTGGTTTTGGAGGGAGTCATCTTGTCAATTACTTAATTCACATGTTTTTGTTTAATTTCTTTTTATATATCGGAATTTCGCGGATATTAGCTCCTATATTGGTATTGGCAGTTGCAGTTCCGATTAATTTTTTGTTACTTCGCTGGGTGTTTAAGCACAAAAAGAAAGAATGTGCCGAAAATTTTGAAGAAAAATGAATTTCCATTTAATGTTAGGAGAGAAGAAGATGAAGAACAGTTTTAAGACGATATTTTCAGCGCCTTTGGCTCTTATTGTCAATTTGTTGTTAATATACGTGAGCTTTAGCTTGTGTCGGTTGTTGTTTATTTGGGTGAATCATAATTATTTTACCGATTTGACTTTCTCGCATTTTTGGGAAATGTTTCGCGGAGGTTTGGTTTTTGATACGTCGGCTATTCTTTATACTAATGCCCTTTATATTCTGTTGGTTCTTTTTCCGTTTCATTATAAAGAGAATCCTAAATATCAATCTGTTGTGAAGTGGATATTCGTCATTACCAATATGGTAATGATTATAATGAATCTGGTAGATACGGTTTATTTTCAGTATTCCAACAGACGTACTACTACTTCTGTTTTCAGTCAATTTGCCAATGAAGATAATCTGGCGGGGATTTTTGGCATTGAATTGGTACGACATTGGTATCTGGTCTTGATAGCTGTGGCTTTCGGATATGCGTTGTTTAAACTTTATCGCACTCCGAAGGTAAATACACAGTATCGGCTGGTGACGTATTACTTGACTTATTTAATCGTGTTGGTAGCATTTATCCCTTTGTGTGTTTTTGGAATGCGCGGGGGAATAGGAAGGGATGTGCGACCTATTACAATCAGTAATGCCAATCAGTATGTAAACCGGCCGGCAGAAACTGCCATTGTATTGAATACCCCTTTCTCGATATTCCGTACTATCGGAAAGAAACCATTTGTCGTTCCCGATTATTTCGCGGATGAGGCGGAGATGACCGCGCTGTTCACTCCCGTTCATGTACCGGCTGACAGTGTGACTTTTCGCTCCAAAAATGTGGTGGTACTTGTGCTGGAAAGTTTCGGTAAGGAGTATTTTGGTTCTCTGAATAAAGAGCTTGAGGATGGAAATTACAAAGGTTACACTCCTTTTCTGGATTCTTTGGTTTCCGAAAGTCTTGTTTATAAATATTCTTTTGCTAACGGGCAACAGAGCATTGATGGTCTGCCCTCTATTCTATCGGGAATACCGCGTTTTGTAGAACCCTTTTTTCTGACTCCTGCTTCCTTGAATAAATTGTCGAGTGTTGGTGGTGAACTCAAGAAGAAGGGATATTATACTGCTTTTTTCCATGGTGCGAGAGACGGTTCTATGGGCTTTCAGGCTTATGCACGTGCAGTGGGATATCCTGATTATTTCGGGCGTGAGGAGTATGGGAATGATGATGATTTTGATGGGAACTGGGCTATTTGGGATGAAGAATTTCTACAGTTCTTTGCTGATAAGATGAGCAGCTTTCCCCAACCTTTTTCTGCGGGTATTTTTACTGCTTCGTCACATCACCCTTATGTAATTCCGGATCGTTACAAAGGGGTTTTTCCGGATGGTACTCTTGAAATACATAAGTGTATCCGTTATTCGGATAATGCTCTGAGACTCTTTTTTGAAAAAGCTTCTAAAGAATCATGGTTTGAAAATACATTATTTGTGCTGACTGCCGATCACACCAATCAGACAGAACATCCTGAATATTGGACAGATTACGGCCGTTATGCCGTTCCTATTATTTTCTATACTCCGGATGGTGATTTAAAAGGATATAGAGATGCCATAGCACAGCAAATCGATATCATGCCGACAGTACTGAGCTATCTTGGGTATGACAAGCCTTACGTCTCTTTTGGGTGTGATTTATTGAATACGCCTGCTGAAGATACTTATGCAGTAAATTACAATAATGGCATTTACCAATATTTTAAAGGCGATTATATATTGCAGTTCGACGGTGAGAAAACGGTAGCTGTCTATGCCTTTAAAACAGATAAGCTGTTGAAAGAAAACTTGGTTGGTCAAGTACCACAGCAAGGTGCTATGGAACTTGAGCTGAAAGCCATCATTCAGCAGTACATGGAGCGGATGAATGGAGATAGGATGACGGTGGAATGATAATTCTCAAATTTGTTGATATACATTCATTCTTTGCTCTATTAGTTTATCGGTATCATATGCTTCTTTTATCTTTTTAAAAGCATTAGTTCTGAATGTCAATTGAGTATTAGGATCGTTCATGAGGGTGAGTGTGCTTTGAGCGAAAGCGCTGTGTGTATTCTCTATGTAGCAGTCTTTTCCATTCTCAAATGTCAGCCCTTCTACTCCGACTTGAGTGGTGACGAATGGTATGCCATTGTTGGCGGCCTCTATAATCTTCATTCTCATTCCGCTACCGGTAAGTATAGGTACGATCATGATTGAGTGGCTGCTGTAAGGGCTGATAGAAGGAATAAATCCGGTCATTTCAACCTGCTTATATGTCTGACGGATCATTTTCTGGTTTCTCTTTCTCCATTTTCCTATAATGAATAGAGTAGTTTGAGGTTTCTCTTTTAATATATCATTCCATACATTGTCGAGAAACCACATAATTCCTTCGTAGTTAGGCTGGTGCTGGTCTCCTCCGATGAAAATCAGACTATTGGAAAATTTGTAATCTGCCGAGATTTCAGCAGGAGAAGGAATGATAGCCGGTGATACGAATATGGGCCGGATGACTCCTTCTTCGTTCAGGATGTTCTTGTCTGTCTCTGTTAACGTAATGATGCCCGTACATGCGTTCATTGCTGTCAACTCTTGCTGCTTTAACATATTGAATTGGTAGTAATCTTGTGATGATAAGGCTTTTACGTCTTTAATGAATCTTAGGTTACGGATGAAGTGGATCTCGTGTTGCACATAGATGCGTTTAATGTCGGGGAATGCAAATGCCAGATTCAGGGAATTTGCAAATTCAAATTGTATAATCTCAATGTCATCTTCATTTATTACTTGTTGCAAAAAACGGACAAAGCCATAATCGATAGCTCCCTCGAAAGAATGAGATAGGTAAGGATTTATAATAGCCCTGTTATTATCAATCTTTTTGTATAGCTTTTTTATTTTCTTTCTGTATTTTCTGATGAGCCAGCAAGGGCGCTGCTCTTGATAAGGATGAAATTTTACATCAGGCCACTCTTTTTTTAAAGCCGTTTCATTTTTTATATTTGTAGAAACATATGCAAAAGAGATTTGCATTTTTTTTCGAAGAGCATTAATCATATGATACTGGGCTTGTGCTCCTCCTGAGTTAAGTGGGTATGGAAAAACCGAGGTTGTAATTAAAATATTCTTTTTTGACATTAGTAGCTTGGATTTTCGACAAATATAAGAAATATTTTTGTAAACTTGTCAAGGCGGATATTTATTTGTATTTTTGTTGTAACTAAATGCATTTATGCATAGAAAAGGGTTTGGAAATGAGTATAGTAAGTGTTATTATTCCGGTTCATAATACTGCAGATTATCTTCGCAAGTGTGTAGAGTCAGTGAGAGACCAGTCTTTGAAAGATATTGAAATAATTCTGGTAGATAATCTTTCAACAGACGATTCTCCTGCAATGTGCGACGCATATGCTAAGCTCGACTCGCGTATCAAAGTTCTCCATTTGCCTGTTGCAGATCTTTCGACGGCACGCAATGCCGGTATTAAAGAAGCAACATCTGAATATATAGGTTTTATTGATAGTGATGATCATATATCCTCCACTATGTATGAGGAAATGGTTGGTGCATTGGTACGGAATCAGGCTGATATGACGTATTGTAATTTTTGTTATGAATATCCGGATATGCACACTGACTCTCCCTATCCTAACTCCGGGGAGGTTCATCTGTGTTCTCAACGTGAAGTTTTAAAGGAAATGATGCAGGAGAAAATGAGCTGTTCGGCTTGTACGAAGCTGTTTAAGAGGGAACTTTTTGATTCATTTCTTTTTCCCGAGGGAGTTCTTTATGAAGATAGGGCGGCGATGCATCAATGTATACTTCTGTGTCAGAGGATAGCATGGATTGACAAAGCGTTTTATTTTTATGTAGAACGCCAGGGAAGTATTTGCCATACTGTTAAGCCTTTGAACTTGTATCATCATTTTTTGTCAGAGTTTGCACGGATACAATTTATAAAAGAACAGGCTTTGTTCGAGGGAAAAGAACTTTATGTTGAATTGACGAGAATTATAAATATCTGTTTTGCTTTATTCAAACAGATTCTGTCGATGACCAAAGTGATGTATTTTCGGGAACCGATTGAGGATATGAGGCAAAAGTTGAAAATTTTGCTTTATTTGTCGAAAGAAGAGATAGAGCCTCGGTGTTATAAACGTTTGAGGAAAATTGTTTATTTCTGGAAGCCATACTACTTTTTCAATTTCTATTTTAAGAAAAAAGATTGGCGTCCTTGATGTTGAAACGAATATCTGGGAAAAATATAGATAATGTGCTCTTCATGCTTTTAAAATTATTGACTTTCAATTAAGATTAATGCATAGAATTTGCTCATGTTATAAAAAAACTCGACTTTTGCATTCATTGGATTTCTTATCCTTTTAAAGTTATAACGTATTAATATTTAAAATATAAACATGCAAGCAGTTATTCTGGCTGCCGGGATGGGAAAACGTCTGGGCGAACTGACAAAGAACAATACAAAATGTATGATTAAAGTTAATGGAATAACTTTAATAGAGCGTGTTTTAACTCAACTGTCTTCTTTACCCCTGACGCGGATCATTATTGTAATAGGGTATAAGGGAGAAGAACTGAGGGCTTTTTTAGGAAATACCTATAATGGACTTGCCATAGAATATATAGAGAATAAGATTTATGATAAAACGAATAATATATATTCTTTATCTTTGGCAAAGGAAGAATTGCAGAAAGATGATACTTTATTGATAGAATCGGACTTGATTTTTGAAGACTCTTTATTTCGTCTGATCTTGGACAATCCTTATCCTAATTTAGCTTTGGTGGATAAGTATGAAACTTGGATGGACGGTACAATGGTGCGTTTGGATGATGAAAATAACATTGTAAACTTCATACCGAAGAAAGCATTTAAATACAGTGATGCGGAACAATACTATAAAACTACGAATGTTTATAAATTCAGTAAAGAGTTCTTAACGACACATTATGTTCCGTTCCTGGAGGCCTATACTAAAGCGTTGGGCAATAATGAATATTACGAGCAGGTGCTGCGTGTTATAACGTTGCTGGATAACTGCGATTTGAAGGCCCTTCCACTGACCGGACAGAAATGGTATGAGATAGATGATGTTCAGGACTTGGATATTGCCGAATCTCTTTTTGCTCCTTCTGGAAAACAAGTATCGCTTTATCAGAAACGTTTTGGAGGATATTGGCGCTTCCCTAATCTTTTAGACTTCTGTTATTTGGTTAATCCTTATTTCCCTACTCGTCGTATGCGGGAGGAAATGAAAGCTAATTTTGATATTTTATTGACGGAATATCCGTCGGGGATGAATGTCAACAGTCTTTTGATTGCTAAGTATTTTGGTATAAAACAAAGATTTGCTTGTGTAGGTAATGGCGCCGCCGAATTAATTAAAAGTCTGATGGAAAAGCTTAGCGGTAACATAGGTGTGGTATTTCCCACTTTTGAGGAATATCCTAACCGGTTGGATAATCGGACGGTGATTCCATATGTTCCGAATAATAAAGATTTTACTTATACGGTTGAGGAACTTCAAGCTTTTTTTGAAGATAAGCCTGTCTCTTCGTTGTTGTTGATTAATCCGGATAATCCTTCGGGCAATTTTATATCTATACCGGATGTGCAGAATCTGATAAGGTGGACTCAGCGCAAAAATATCCGGTTGATTATTGATGAATCATTTGTTGACTTTTCTACAGAAGGCAAGCTGAACTCGCTTCTCTCAAATGATATTCTGGAAAAGAATGGACATCTTATTATAATAAAGAGTATTTCAAAATCTTATGGTGTGCCCGGACTTCGTTTAGGGGTACTTGCTACTTCTGACACCAGACTGATTGACAGCATTAGAAAAGATGTAGCTATCTGGAATATCAATTCGTTTGCCGAATTTTATATGCAAATCTTTGGCAAATACGAAGATGATTATCAGAGGGCTTGTAAGAAGTTTGTTGTGGAACGGGAACGTTTTTGGGGCTTGTTGCAGCAAATTCCTTATCTGAGGGTTATCCCTTCGCAAGCCAATTATTTTTTATGTGAGATTATTTCTGACTATAGTGCCGGGGAGCTAACCCGGTTGTTGCTTGAACGGCATAATATTCTTATAAAAGACTGTTCTGCGAAATCGGCATTTAATGGTGGAAATTATATCCGTATTGCGGTACGGAGTGAGAAAGACAACAACCGACTGATTGACGCGCTGAGCGTTATAAATAACAGAATATGATTACTATCGATTCCCAGCAAATAGAAAATTTATTTATTTCTCCTTCTTTGTGTGTGGATTGGGTTGCACAAAGTTTCCGGATGAAAAAGGATAGCCAATTGCCGGCAAAAGTTTCTGTGCACCCTGCAGGAAATGATTTTTTTACTACTATGCCTTGTTTGCTCCCTTCGGATAAAGAGCGGTTCGGTGTTAAAGTAGTGTCTCGTATATTGGGTAGAACCCCTTCTTTAAGTAGTGATATACTGCTTTACAATAGTGCAAATGGAGAGTTGCTGGCGTTGATAAATGCGGATTGGATAACAAGCATGCGCACAGGGGCGGTAGCTACGTTGGCAATTAAAACGCTGCGTTCTTCTTCCGCCCGGAAATATTCTTTCATCGGATTGGGAAATACGGCAAGAGCGACATTGCTTTGTCTATTGAGCAGTTTCCCGGATGAAATATTTCAAGTCGTTTTATTTCGTTATAAAGATCAGGCAGAGTATTTCATTGACTATTTTAGAACATTTGGAAATGTCGTTTTTAGCGTTGTGGATACGATGGAGGAATTAGTGGAAGATGCGGATGTCTTGGTGTCCTGTATCACTGATGCGGACGGACTTTTAATAGGAAACGATGCATTGTTTAAACCCGGTATATTGTTGGTTCCGGTGCACACGCGTGGCTTTCAAAATTGTGATCTGTTTTTTGATAAGGTTTTTGCTGACGATACTGAGCACGTTAGAAGCTTCCGGTATTTCAATCAATTTAAATGGTTTAATGAGATAGGAGATGTACTTGATGGAACATGCCGTGGCCGGGAAAATGATAAGGAGCGAATTTTGTCGTATAATATTGGACTGGGGCTTCATGATGTCTTTTTTGCATCTAATATATACGATATGATAACTAACCGTTAATGAAACTGTTATGGCCAATCAAGCAGAATTGAGAGAGCGTTTTAATCCGGATGGTTCATCGTTGCGCAACCACCAATTACGTATGTTGGAAATGCTGAAGTATATTGACGGTGTATGCAAAAAGCACAATATCTCTTACTGGTTAAGCTCCGGAACTCTCTTGGGGGCGGTGAGGCATGGCGGCTTCATTCCTTGGGACGATGATCTGGATATTGAGATGCTTCGGAAAGATTATTTGAAGCTTGTGAAAGTTCTTGGACGGGAAATAGACTCAAAATATGCTTTGCAAACGCATAAAACAGATACACATTATCTTTATCCTTTTGGGAAATTAAGGGATTTACATTCTGTGATTAAAGAGACACATGATGCAGATATCTTTTATAAGTATAAAGGAGTGTATGTTGACTTGTTTCCTTTAGAGCCATTGTCGGAAAAGCTGGCACGGAAGTTTGTCAGAAAGCATCAAAAGCTGAAAGACAAGGCTGCTTTGGAGAAAGACAGGCAGAAAAGAGAAAAGCTGATTGTCCGGAAGTGGTTTTTCTTGTCGGTCAGATATTTCTGGATTCGTCTTTGGTCATGGGTAAGTATTCGTGACGAAGTCAGGCATACTTGGGGAAGTTGGTTCTCGATATCTCGCAGAAAGAGTGAATTGTTTCCTCTTTCACAGGTGGAGTTTGAAGGGAGCTACTTTCCTGCTCCCCGAAGTGTCGACAAGTATCTGACCCGTCTCTATGGAGATTATCTTCAATTACCGGATATAGAGAAAATAGAGGTGCATACGGCAGATGTAGAATTGGATTGAATTATAATTTCCCTTGTTTTTTGTAATGCATCAGGTTTAGAAATCCCAGCCAGGAAGAGAAGCGGTATACTTTGATGATTTTTCTTTGTCTTCCCGGCAGGCATTTGAGTAATTGCGGACGCTTCTTTATATCTTTGACAATACGCTTCATATCTTTGTCTGCATTCTCATAATATCCCCAATGCATGCATAAAAAAGCCATTTCTATATTTTTTAGTATCAGGTTGTTACGATAGGATTCGTATAAGCCTTTTTCTATCATGAATCTTTCTATCCACTTGGTGTAAGTCCGTAAGTCTTCGTGTCTTTTAGGGGTTATGTCGTGGCAAATGGACGACTCTATTTGTCTGTAATAGAGAATGGGCTGTTCCAAAGCTACTACTTTTTGTGTGTGATATAATAGTTGTACCATTAATATGGCGTCTTCACCGAAAGATATTTCCGGAACGAATGATATATCGTTTCTTTCAAAAAGAGAACGGGAAAGAAAGTTGGACCAGACACTCCAATAAGCTCTTCCTGAAAGAATCTCGTTAAAATATTCCATACCTGTCATTTCCTGAAATGAAAAATGCCCGGAAATGTCCATCTTGTTTTCTGAGTAATAGAAAAAGAAAGGGGCAGCAACAACTTCTGCATTGGTTGCTTCTGCTTTATCAGTTAAATATTCAATCGCATTTTCTTGCAGAAAATCATCACTGTCCAGGTATTGAATGTACTTCCCTTTTGCTTGCTCTGTGCCTGATTTTCTGGATAAGGATGGTCCTTCATTGATTTTATCTATATATTTAATTCGGACATCGAGTTGTGCATATTGTTTTATAATATCTAAACTGCCGTCTGTGCTTCCATCATTTACCAGGATTAGTTCCCAGTTTGTGTAAGTCTGCTTTAAGACACTATCTATACATGTTTTTAAATATTTCTCAGCATTATACACTGGAGTTATGATTGAAACTAAAGGAAAAACAGGTTGCATGGCGGCTTGTATATATGTGTTTAGATTCTTTTTGGTGAACTTTATTTATTATCTGTATGATTGCCTTTATGGTGTTCTGTAAGCTTTGCGAGCATTACAAATTGATAATATCCTTCCAGGCAGGCTTTTATAAAGCCTTCTTTACCGTCTCGTATACCTCCTTTCAGTATATATGTTTTGAAGAATCGGAAAAAAGGGCGATAAAAGAATGCGAGGGTTCCATATCTTTTATTTTTTTTTCTTTCTACTTCATTTCGGGTATATTCATTGGTTTTTCTTATAATATCAGAAACGCTGTCATTGGCCAGATGGACAAAAGCTAACTCTTTACGTCTGGCAGGAATCGAAAACAATGTTCCTTCTACTATAGGGGACACATGGATTATGGGGGGCCATACAGTTCCTTCTTTTTTGAAAAACCTTAAAATATGATCCGGATAATGACAATGCATGAACCTGCCCATAAAATAGTTCTTGCGTGGAATGTAAATACCTGCAGGGCAATCGGGGCTTGCTATCTGTTTATAAAGATATTCTTTTAATTGCTCGGGTACCACTTCGTCTGCGTCTACTACAAGCACCCAAGGATGTGAAGCCTGTTGGATAGCAAAGTTGCGTGCTGGTTCTACGATATTATGGTTTCCCTTCTTGAAAGTTACAATTTTGCAATTAAATGTTTTTGCAATCTCAATTGTATTGTCAGTGCTTTCCATATCACAGATAACTATTTCATCAAAACCTTTTACGGCTTCAAGAACCTGTTTTAAATGTTTTGATGCGTTATAGGTATTTATGATAACTGATATTTTCATTGTGATATGCTTTATTGATTCGTTTCTAAAGCAAAGATAGAAAGAATTATAATTGAATATTATATAATTAGCTTTTTATTCTGTTTTTGATCTGCATGATGTGAAAGATATTAGTTGAAAAATTGGGTTAAAACGAATAGAATTGGTCTGATTCTTGTGATGAAGTAATTAGATTTACTGATTGATGTTTGTGCGAAAGTTATTAAAAAAGAGAATATACTATCATTTTGCTGTTGTATTGATTGTTTTCCTGTAATTCACTTTTGCAAAAAAGTAGTAAATAGAAAATGGGTTGCATGATAATGTAGATAATATACGGTTCTTATTGCATATTTTTTGCTTAAATTGAATATATATGTATATTTTCTTGGTATCTTAGTCGGAATGTCTCTACTTGATAAACCCGGTTGCTCTACGAGAAACGACTTAAAAGTCGTAGAGGAACGGTAAGATTCTCTATGAGAAAAAATAATTCTTTTTGAAAGAACGCTTTTTGACTCTAATTGCTTCTCTGTTTTGGAGGGCTTTCGTATGGAAAAAAGTATGAAATATGTAGGTTCTGATGGTGAATTGCCGGCGGATGTTGAAATTGAAGAGAAATATGTCAGTTAATTACTTGTGAATAGATGATTTTGGAAAAAGGAGTTAGGGAATAATGGCGTTTTTTACATTCGTACCGGTATCTTCTCTTAACGAAAGGATTCTATGAAAAAAAGAATGTCGTTTTGTCAAATTGTAAGTTTAGAGGGAGATTTTTTATTTGTATTCATGCAGACTACTAAAGTAATGAAGGAATGTTTGTTTATGTTTTTGTCAAAGATGGAAATATAAATGATATTCTTTTTGTATTGCAAACTTGTATTTTCCTTTTTTTTTTATTTCTGCATGTGTCTTTCACATTTTTATTGTATGTATTTGGAAATTTAAATTAAGCAGAAGAAAAGTGATAATAATTAAAAGGCTATGAGTTTATTAACCATCTTGGTAGGAAGAATTAAGGCTTAAAGTTAAAATAATCAGTTTTTTATTGTTATTTTTGCAGAATATAGAGCGAAAGTAAGTTCTTAGGAAAAGTAAAAACAAATATTGTGAATATGATTTTTGTAAAAGGATATGGGCAAATGTGTAATAACATTCTGCAATACGCACATGCCTATGTATGGGGAAAGGAAAACAACGTAAAAGTCGTATCAATGCGTTTTGCTTATAAATATCGTTACTTTGAAGTCTGTAATTATAAGTATCACCGTTGGCCGGTTTATCTTTTTGCAAAAATGTTGATTAAATTGCAGTTGATAAAGTGTTTTTTTCTGGACGAGCCAACAGATGTAACCCCTGATGTACTTGCAGAGTTGAAAAGGCATCGAATGGTTGCTATTGATGGTTGGCAGTTTCGTTTTCCTGAATTATTTATGAAATATCGGACAGAAATTAAAGATATGTTTGCCTTTAAATCTTTGGTTTTAAATAAAATAAAATCTTTTTTAGAGGAACATACAAAAGCAGACGGTACGGACGTACGTTTGGCCGTTCATATTCGCAGAGGTGATTATAAGGTCTGGATGGGCGGAAAATATTTTTTTAATGATGATGTGTATATTGAGCACATACGTCAGTTTTTGGACAATTTTCCTGATAAAAAAGTTTCTGTTTTTATTTGTACCAATGATCGTAATTTAAATGTGAATTGTTACAGGGAGGCTTTAGGGCTGAAAAGTATTTATTGTCCGAAGGGAAATGAGGCGGAGGACTTGTGTTTGCTGTCTCAGTGCGACTATATAATAGGTGTAAAGAGTACTTTCTCGTTGATGGCTGCATTTTATAATAATCGTCCGATTTATTGGATCATGGATAAGAATGCGCCACTGCAATTGAGTAATTTTAGTTCTTTTGAAAAATTGTTCATGACTGTTTAACCTAACTTTAAGAGAGATGGATACAAAAGTGTCATTGCTGATTTCTACGTATAATTGGGAAGATGCGTTACGATTATGTCTGTTGAGTGCTTCTATTCAAACGGTTTCTCCGGATGAGATTGTGATAGCTGATGATGGCTCGAGAGAGGATACTCGTAAATTGATAGATGATTTTAGAGTAGTATTAAAAGTTCCTATAGTCCATATTTGGCAAGAAGATAAAGGATTTAGAAAAACTTCAATCTTAAATAAGGCTATTGCGCAAGCTAAAGGCGATTATATCATCCAGATAGATGGTGATGTAATTATGGAACGTCATTTTATCCAAGATCATATTGAGATGATGGATAAAGGATATTTTGTCTGTGGAAGCCGTACTAAGTTAGGACCAATGGTGACTAAAAGATTGATTAGTGATATCAGTTTAAAGCTGAATGTTTCGGAAATTAAAGCAGGGTTTATCCTGAATGGCTTTCGTTCCAGATTACTGCGTTCTTTCCTGGCAGAACGGTATGCAAAAGTCATAGATCATATGCGTGGGTGTAATCTGGCTTTCTGGCGGGATGATTTTATATCAATAAATGGGTATAATGAGGATTTGCAGGATTGGGGACATGAAGATGGAGAGCTGGTGTATCGTTTGCATTTTGCAGGAGTTGGAAAGAAAGCTTTAAAGATGGGAGGAATTGTTTATCATCTTTGGCATAAGGAGGCTTCCCGCCATAATGAGGGGCAACATTTGCATGCTCTGGAAGTAGTAAAGGAAAACCATGTTAAGTGGTGTGATAATGGAATTGATAAATATTTGAGATGAACGAACCTCTGGTCTCTGTAATTGTACCGAATTATAATCATAGTGCCTATTTAATGTCACGTATTGATAGTATCTTGGCTCAAGATTTTGATAATTTCGAGTTGATACTTCTGGATGATTGTTCTACTGATAATAGTCGTGATATCTTGTTAAAATATCAATCCGATAATCGGGTTACCCATATCGTGTTTAATGAACAAAATAGTGGTACGACTTTTAAACAATGGGATAAGGGTTTGCTTTTAGCTCGAGGTAAATATATTTGGATTGCTGAAAGTGATGATTTTGCTGAAAAGAATTTTTTAACAGAAACGGTTACGGCATTAGAAGGAAATCCGGATGTCGTTTTAGCTTTTACCGGTTCGCAGATGGTAGATGCTGATGGACAACACATGGCGTTGGATTGGGATAAATTTTCATCTAAATTGCCGTTGCAGACAAAATTTGCGAGTAGAGATTTTCTTATAAAGAATATGCTATGGGGCCCCAGTGTATATAATGCCAGCATGGTGTTGTTTCGAAAAGAATGCTATACGAAAGTGAATGGTGGCTATAAAGAGTTTCGTTATTGTGGTGATTGGCTTTTTTGGATAGAGATATGTCGGCAGGGTAATGTTATTCGTATAAACCGTAAATTGAATTATTTTCGACAGCATGATAATAAAGTATCACCAAAGGCAGAAAAAGAGGGTGCATATTTTATAGAGGGGGGGCGAATTCTTGAATATATGATATCTTTGCTGAATTTATCCTCTTATCAACAATACGTTGTTGGTGGACGTACTTTAAAACGACTTTTGAAAGATGCTAAAACCCGCGTTGGGTTGAAGCAGAAAGCTTTGAATGCTCATCCTGAATTATTCCGAGGGGGAGTATTTTCTATTTGGCTGTATGAATTTGATAAGATATTTAATATTTCACACTTACATCGTTAAAGATAGAATAAAGGAGGGTGTTGATAATGCTTTTTTATTATACTTGTTGAAAAATACATGCTGATGAATGAGAAGGGGATAATAATGTGCCAGACAAACTATAATTAAGATAATTGTTGAATTCCTGTGTTTTCTATCGATGTTTAGATATGATTTTCGGAGATTTTCCTCTATCTTTGTCGCCTAAATCATTTTAGTACAAGTTAATGAAAGAATTCTTGCAACTCATGAAACGGTTCGTATCTCCTTACCGGAGATATGTGGTGGGAGCCGTGTTTTTGAATATTTTGTCAGCAGTATTCAATATATTCTCGTTTACGCTATTGATTCCCATCCTTCAAATTTTATTTGAAATGGATAGTAAGGTATATGAATTTATGCCTTGGGATTCGACTGGGAGCTTGAAAGACATAGCTGTGAATAATTTCTATTATTATGTATCACACATGATTGAGGTAAATGGTCCGTCGATGACTTTGCTTTTCTTAGGACTGTTTTTGGCTTTTATGACTTTGCTTAAAACCGCTTGTTACTTTGCTTCTTCGGCAGTCATGATTCCTTTGCGTACAGGAGTAGTTCGGGATATTCGTATTATGGTTTACTCAAAGGTGATGTCATTACCTTTGGGCTTTTTTTCAGAAGAACGGAAAGGAGATATTATCGCTCGTATGAGTGGTGATGTGGGGGAGGTAGAGAATTCTATAACCAGTTCGCTGGATATGCTGATCAAAAACCCCATACTTATCATATTCTATTTTGGAACATTGATCATCACCAGTTGGCAGTTGACCCTGTTTACTCTGTTGGTTCTTCCCGGGATGGGATGGCTTATGGGAGTGGTTGGTAAGAAACTGAAACGGCAGTCGTTGGAAGCGCAGGGAAAATGGAGTGATACAATGTCACAATTGGAAGAGACGCTGGGAGGATTGCGTATTATCAAAGCATTCATTGCAGAAAAAAGAATGGTGGATCGCTTCGCCAAATGCAGTAATGAATTGAGGGATGCCAATAACCGGGTGGCTATGCGGCAGGCGCTGGCACATCCGATGAGCGAATTTTTAGGTACCATATTGATTGTTATTGTACTATGGTTCGGTGGTTCGTTGATCTTAGGGAAGAACTCTACGATTGATGCTCCTTCGTTTATTTTCTATATGGTGATTCTGTATAGTGTTATCAATCCGTTGAAAGAATTTTCTAAAGCCGGATACAACATTCCTAAGGGATTGGCGTCTATGGAGCGCGTAGACAAGATATTGAAGGCTGAGAATAATATAAAGGAAATTCCTAATCCGAAACCATTGAACGGCTTGAATGATAAAATTGAGTTTAAGGATATTTCATTCAGTTATAATGGTAAGAAAGAAGTCTTGAAGCATGTCAATCTGACTGTGCCTAAAGGAAAAACAATCGCTTTGGTAGGGCAATCCGGATCGGGTAAGTCGACATTGGTTGACCTGTTGCCGCGTTATCATGATGTGCAGGAAGGTGAAATAACGATTGATGGTACCAGTATAAAGGATGTGCGTATCTCTGCTTTGCGAACCTTGATTGGCAATGTTAATCAGGAAGCTATTTTGTTTAATGATTCTTTCTTTAATAATATTGCTTTCGGTGTAGAGAATGCGACTATGGAGCAGGTGATTGAGGCTGCGAAGATTGCCAATGCACATGACTTCATTATGGAGAAAGAGGATGGCTACAACACCAACATCGGTGATCGTGGAAGTAAGCTTTCGGGTGGCCAGAGACAACGGATCAGTATCGCACGCGCTATTTTGAAGAATCCTCCTATCTTGATTCTGGATGAGGCTACTTCTGCTTTGGATACGGAATCCGAACGTCTGGTACAGGAAGCGTTGGAACGTCTGATGAAAACTCGTACGACGATTGCAATAGCCCATCGGCTTTCTACAATAAAAAATGCGGATGAAATATGTGTTCTCTATGAAGGGGAAATAGTAGAACGCGGTAAGCACGAAGAATTATTGGCCTTGAATGGGTATTATAAACGTCTTAATGACATGCAGTCGCTTTGATAAAATTGCAGATACGATGAAACTCAATAAATATGTCCGTAGGATAGCCTGTTGTCTGACGGTTGTTGCTTTGCTTGGCTCGGCAGCTCATGCCCAGATGGTAGAACGTTTATGCCGGACGGATTACGAGATTGATCCGGAAAGACAGGGAGAACTTCTGGTTGAACTTGATAATATCAGCTTTTTTAAGGACAATGAGTTTGCAGGAAGCGTTATAAACGGATACTCTTTGCCCGGTCTGTGGCTACAGCCTAAGGGAGTGTTTTATCCATTGAAGAATATAAAGTTGGAATTGGGAGTTCATGCCTTGATTTATAGCGGTGCTTATAAGTTTCCCAATTATGCTTATCATGATATTGCAATCTGGAAAGGAAACCAGTATCAGCGTGGTACGCATATTTTGCCTTATTTCCGTGCGCAACTGGCTTTGTCGCGGGTAAATCTGGTTCTGGGTAATCTGTATGGCGGTGAAAATCATAGACTGATTGAGCCCCTTTATAATCCCGAACTGAACTTGACGGCCGATCCGGAAACCGGATTTCAAGTATTGTGTGACTTAAAACGTTGGCATTTCGATGCCTGGATCAACTGGCAGAGCTTTATTTTTGAAGCGGACACCCATCAGGAGGCTTTTACGGTCGGTCTCTCTTCTTTGGTTAAATTTAATAGACCGGAATCCCGTTTCCATTATTATTTGCCGGTACAGATGACCATTCAGCACCGGGGGGGAGAACAGATCGTGGATAACGACCGTCCTGTGCAAACTTTGGCAAATGGCTCTGTTGGTGCCGGTATTGTCTGGAACGTAAACCGCAAAGTATTGAAACGGATAAATGTTGAGGCGGACATGTTGGGATATTATCAGGAATCCGGCAAGTTATGGCCTTTTGACAAAGGGGTGGGATTATATACGAAAGCCTCTTTTGATTTAGGAAATAATATTCGTGTAAAAGGCGGCTATTTTGTTTGCAAAGATTTTATCTCTTTATTCGGCATCCCTTATTTTGGTGCTGTTTCTATGAAGACAGAGGGAGCGGTTTACGATGACCCTCAAACTTGTTTCCTTTCCGTCGAATATTCCCGGACTTTTGGAAAACACTACGCTTTCGGTGCAAAAGGCGATCTGTATTATTCAATGCCCGGTACCATGAAGCTGGCGAGTGGTGAACTTGTTCCGGAAGGAAGCATGACTAATTTCTCATTTGGTGTTTATCTTAGGGTAAATCCGGCTTTTCTGATTAAGAAATTCAAGTAGTCTGCAATTATTTTCGTCCGAAATCAGCAGGAATCTCTCCCCATTCTTTGGTCTCCCATTTCAAAATACGGGTGGAATAGGTGTTTTCTCTTAACCACTTTTCCGCACGTTCGATAAGGAGAAATAATGCTTCCGTCTCTGGGGTACGGGGCAGTTTGGTCTTACATTTTTTTTGTTTCACCCAGCTGATTGCATTTACGCTATCGCTATATATGGGCATATCAAACCCCTTTTGTTTCAACAAGGCAAGTCCGTGTACCAATGCCAGAAATTCTCCGATGTTGTTTGTGCCTTTCATGGGGCCGAAATGAAAAATCTCCTGTCTGCTGGCCACATGTACTCCACGGTATTCCATCGGACCGGGATTACCGCTACAGGCGGCATCCACTGCGAGACTGTTTTCTACTACGGCTGCGGGTAATACTTCGGAAGAGGGTTTGTGCTTGTTTTCTGTTTTTACGGCATTTTTTCCGATATAGGCATAAGGAGACGAATGAAAGGCACGTTCAGCTTCTTCGTGGGTACTGAAGGATTTGTATTTAGCACCTTCATAACCTTTTGTTTGGAGTTGGCATTCTGTCCAGGAGGTATAAATCCCCGGAGTGCCTCCTTCCCATACCACGTAAAACTTTTGTTTACCCATTTATCTTTTTCATTTGAATGGCAAAGGTACAAATATTTTCTTTTACCGAACAACTTTTCATGATCGGTTGTTCTTTATTATAGATATCATAATAAAGAAAGGAGTTATAATGGAGAAATCTTTTAAAGAGGCCTTAAAACACAGAAGGACTTACTATGCAATTACAAACCACTCGCCGATTTCCGATAAAGAAATAGAAGAAATTATCGATTTTGCCGTAACACATGTACCATCGGCTTTTAATTCACAATCCACCCGTGTCGTATTGCTATTGGGCGATAACCATCGGAAATTGTGGCAGATCGTTAAAAATACATTGTGGAAGATAGTGACTCCGGAAGCTTTCAAAAATACAGAAGCGAAGATAGATCATTCTTTTGCCAGTGGATATGGTACGGTACTGTTTTTTGAGGATCAGAATGTGGTGCAGGATCTGCAGAATAGATTTATCAGTTATAAAGACAACTTTCCGGGATGGGCTATGCAAACATCTGCCATGCACCAATTAGCGGTGTGGACGATGCTTGAAGATGCCGGTTTTGGTGTTTCTCTGCAACACTATAATCCTTTGATCGATGAAGAAGTTCGTCGCACATGGGAACTTCCGGCAAGTTGGCATTTAATAGCCGAGATGCCGTTTGGAATGCCCGCCGGAGAACCGGGCGATAAAGAATTCAAGGAACTTTCGGAAAGAGTGAAAGTTTTTAAATAAGCATATCGGTTTTATTTACTACATACCGTGAGCTTTTTAATATATAATTGCCTATCTTTGTCTCAAAAAGATAGGCAATTATGATTCGTATATTTCTGACCGGCTATATGGGAGCCGGTAAAACGACATTAGGGAAAGCATTCGCACGGAAATTAAATCTTCCGTTTGTCGATCTGGACTGGTATATGGAAGAACGTTTTCATAAAACGGTAGGCGAATTGTTTGTGGAACGTGGTGAGGCAGGTTTCCGGGAGTTGGAAAAGAATATGCTGCATGAAGTAGGCGCCTTTGAGGATGTTGTGATCTCCACAGGTGGCGGTGCTCCCTGTTTTTTTGATAATATGGATTTTATGAACCGCAACGGTAAGACGGTCTTTTTGAATGTACATCCCGACGTGCTGTTCCGTAGGTTGCGTGTGGCTAAGCAGCAACGTCCTATTTTACAGGGTAAACAGGACGACGAGTTGAAAGAATTTATTATCCGGGCATTGGAGAAACGTACTCCTTTTTATTCGCAAGCCCAATATGTTTTTAATGCCGATGAACTGGAGGATCGTTCCCAGATAGAAAAATCGGTGGAAAAGTTGCGTGACTTATTGAAACTGTAGCTTATTTGTACCTTTTGTAAATATCTTATTTAAAAAACATGGCTTTCTGATTGTATACTATGGATTTATAGTTATTTTTGTTGCCTTAAATAATTTATAAACACAACTGAATACATTAAAATGAGAAAGTGGCGTATTGAAGATTCTGAGGAACTCTACAACATTACAGGTTGGGGTACTTCGTACTTTGGTATTAATGACAAAGGTCATGTTGTTGTTACACCGCGAAAAGACGGCGTCGGCGTCGACTTGAAAGAGCTGGTCGATGAGTTGCAGTTACGTGATGTGGCATCTCCCATGTTGATACGTTTTCCGGATATCTTGGACAATCGTATTGAAAAAACAGCTCACTGCTTTAAGCAGGCTGCCGAAGAGTACGGCTACAAGGCTCAGAATTTCATTATTTATCCAATCAAGGTAAATCAGATGCGTCCGGTTGTGGAGGAAATTATCAGCCACGGAAAGAAGTTCAATCTCGGTCTTGAAGCCGGATCTAAACCCGAACTTCATGCTGTGATTGCCGTAAATACGGATTCTGATTCATTGATTATTTGCAACGGATATAAAGATGAAAGTTATATAGAACTGGCGTTATTGGCTCAGAAGATGGGAAAACGTATTTTTCTCGTCGTAGAGAAGATGAATGAATTGAAACTTATCGCTAAGATGGCGAAGCAATTGAATGTAATGCCCAATATCGGTATTCGTATCAAGTTGGCTTCTTCCGGAAGTGGTAAGTGGGAAGATTCGGGCGGTGACGCCAGTAAGTTCGGGCTGACTTCCAGTGAATTGCTTGAAGCATTGGATTTTCTGGAAAAGAAGGAGATGAAAGAGTGCCTGAAGCTGATCCATTTCCATATCGGAAGCCAGGTTACTAAAATCCGTCGTATTAAGACGGCATTGCGTGAGGCGTCTCAGTTTTATGTACAGCTTCATGCGATGGGCTTTAATGTGCAGTTTGTCGATATTGGAGGCGGATTGGGAGTTGATTATGACGGTACCCGTTCTTCCAGCAGTGAAAGTAGCGTGAATTATTCTATTCAGGAATATGTCAATGACTCGATCTCTACTCTCGTGGATGCCAGTGATAAGAATGGTATTCCTCATCCGAACATTATTACTGAAAGCGGCAGGGCATTGACAGCCCATCATTCGGTGCTCATTTTTGAGGTATTGGAAACAACTACTCTGCCCGAATGGGACGATGAAGAAGAAATCGCTCCGGATGCTCATGAGTTAGTGCAGGAGCTATATGGGATTTGGGATACATTGAATCAGAATAAGATGCTTGAGGCTTGGCACGATGCACAACAAATACGTGAAGAGGCCCTTGATCTTTTCAGTCATGGTATTGTCGACTTGAAAACACGTGCACAGATTGAACGCTTATATTGGTCTATTACCCGTGAAATAAATCAGATAGCTGCCGGATTGAAGCATGCACCGGATGAATTCCGTAGTTTATCCAAATTGTTGGCAGATAAATATTTCTGTAACTTCTCATTGTTCCAGTCGCTTCCCGACTCTTGGGCTATTGATCAGATATTCCCTATTATGCCTATTCAGAGGCTTGACGAGAAGCCCGATCGTTCGGCTACCTTACAGGATATCACCTGTGACTCGGATGGAAAAATTGCCAACTTTATTTCAACGAAGAACGTGTCACATTATATGCCGTTGCACAGCTTGAAAAGTAAGGAACCTTATTATCTCGGCGTGTTTCTGGTCGGAGCTTATCAGGAGATATTGGGTGATATGCACAACTTGTTCGGCGATACGAATGCAGTACACGTTTCCGTAAACGAGAAAGGTTATTCCATTGAGCAGATTATCGATGGTGAGACGGTTGCCGAAGTGTTGGATTATGTGCAGTATAGCCCCAAGAAATTGGTGCGTACATTAGAGACGTGGGTTACCAAATCCGTAAAAGAAGGAAAAATATCGGTAGAAGAGGGGAAGGAATTCTTGTCGAATTATCGTTCGGGACTTTACGGATATACATATTTGGAATAGAGGGTGGGGAGAGACTTATCTTTTAGAATATATGAGAGAAAAATTGACTGTTATTAAAGTGGGCGGTAAGATTGTAGAAGAAGAAGCTACACTTAACCGATTATTAGATGATTTTGCAACGATAGAAGGCCATAAAGTGCTGGTACACGGCGGGGGGCGTTCGGCTACGAAGATAGCGGCGCAGCTTGGCATTGAGAGTAAAATGGTGAACGGACGCCGTATTACAGATTCTGAGACACTGAAAGTGGTGACGATGGTATATGGCGGATTGGTCAATAAAAACGTGGTTGCCGGCCTGCAGGCTCGCGGAGTGAATGCTTTGGGATTGACCGGAGCGGATATGAATGTCATGCGTTCGGTGAAACGCCCGGTGAAAGAAGTGGATTACGGTTTTGTGGGTGACGTGGAAAAAGTGGATGCTTCACTGTTATCCGATCTTATATATAAAGGTGTGGTTCCTGTTATGGCACCGCTTACTCATGACGGTAAAGGCCATATGCTTAATACCAATGCCGATACCATTGCCGGAGAGACGGCAAAGGCGCTTGCCGCTCTTTTTGATGTGACTCTTGTTTTCTGTTTTGAGAAGAAAGGCGTGTTGCGTGACGAAAATGATGACGATAGCGTGATTCCTTTGATCACCCCTGCGGAATTTAAGCAATATGTGGCCGATGGCGTTATTCAGGGGGGGATGATTCCAAAGCTCGAGAACTCTTTTGCTGCAATTGATGCCGGAGTTTCGGAGGTTATAATAACTTTAGCATCAGCTATTAGCGGAGAAGAAGGAACACGGATCAAAAAATAATCCGAAAAAAAATAAGAGTGTACCTGTAACTTTTCATATTCTCATCCGTCATTCTTATAGAGATGCAAGAAATCAGCTTCCGAAACGATATATTGCCTTTGAAAGATAAACTCTTTCGACTGGCCCTCAGAATAACTTTGGATAGGGCAGAGGCCGAGGATGTTGTTCAGGATACCATGATACGGGTGTGGAATAAGCGTGATGAGTGGCAACAATTTGAATCTGTCGAGGCTTATTGCCTGATAGTGGCAAAGAATCTGGCGATAGACAGAAGTCAGAAGAAAGATGCCCAAAATGTAGAACTGTCCCCCGAAATGGCGGAAGAAGCGGATACATCCGGCCCCTATGACCGATTGGTGAATAATGAACGTATGAAAATTATTCACCGGTTGATTGATGAACTTCCCGAAAAACAAAGGCTTATTATGCAGTTGCGGGATATAGAGGGTGAGAGCTATAAAGATATTGCAAAAGTGCTTCAACTGACGGAGGAACAAGTTAAAGTAAACCTTTTCAGGGCAAGGCAAAAAGTGAAACAACGGTATATAGAGATTGACGAATATGGACTATAAGTATATAGAACAGCTTTTGGAGCGATATTGGCAGTGTGAGACTTCCTTGGAGGAAGAATCGGAGTTGCGCGCTTTCTTCTCAAAGGGAGAAATACCGGCTCATCTGCTTCAATATAGAGACCTGTTTGTTTATCAGCAGGTTCAGCGTGAGACGGGGCTGGGCGAAGACTTCGATGCACGTATTCTTGCTCAGGTAGAACCGCCGGTAGTGAAAGCACGGCGTCTGACATTGGTCGGAAGGTTCATGCCTTTGTTGAAGGCGGCTGCGGTTGTTGCTTTTATGCTTTCATTGGGGAGTGTGGCGCAGCATACATTTTTCGCCAATGAAACTTTGGATTATAATTACGATACTTATACAGATACATATGATGATCCGGAAGTGGCTTATAAGCAAGTTTCTTCTGCATTGATGATGCTGTCTGAAGGAATCAATAAATCACAAGACCAAAACTTGGCCGACAGTGTGCGGTTGGGCGGAGTCGATATGATTAACGAATAATGAAGAGCGTTCTTTTAATGTGCTGGATGGCATTGCTATCTGTAGCCGTATCGGCTCAGGACTTTGCTTCGCGTTTTCTGACTGAACATAAGGCGGATTCAAATCTGACGTGTATAACTATCAGCCCGAAGATGATGGAGGAGATCATGAAAAGCGATGCTGAGAAAGATGATGAAGTTCTGGAGATTATTTCTAATTTGAAGAGCATGCAGATGCTGACTGCCAAAGTGGAAGGGCAGAAGTATTACGATGAAGCTCTAAAGGTGGTGGAAAAGAATTCCGGAAGGTTCGAACCGTTTCTTTCTTTTAAGGATAAAGCTGAAAATTGTCAGATTATGATCCGAAAGAAGAAGGATGCGATTGTCGAGTTGGTGATGTTGATGCATGAAAAGAATCAGTTTGCCGTGATTAATTTTACGGGCAATATGAGTCCGGAATTCATTTCGAAGCTGGCAGCTTCGATGAAGCCCAAGCGCTCTTGATAAGAAAAGACATTTTCATTTGCTTTAAACATAAATATAGTTAGTGTGCTTAATTAAAACAACTTGAGGCTGTGAAGTTTCAATTCTCTCAAATTTTTATAGAAAAACTAACTAAATAGATGGGCTACCGCGTGATGCAGTAGCCCTTTTATTTATCCTGCCGGTTCATATGGATTGCTTGGAAAAAGGAGAAAGAGAATACCAGAGAATGGCATTAAAGAGAAAAGGAAGTTGCCTCACGGAAACTTCCTTTTTCCATCTCTGTTAGAGAGATAAAGTTATATGTAAAGAGAGAATTTTATAATTTACGCAGTCCCTTTTTGGAGAAATCTATTTGTGGTTCTCCTCTGTAGGCTACTTCACCACTGCCGGAGACACGCCCTTTCAAGCTTTCTGTGGCATAACAGCTTATATCTCCCGAACCATTGATAGAGGTCGTTACATTCTCTGTTTCCAATTCGGAAGCTTGAATGTCTCCTGAACCGTTGATACTGTATTCGGCATTTTTGCAGATTCCGGAAAGGGAAATATCTCCCGACCCGTTGATGGATAATGATAACAAATTACAGCTTATTTTGTTTCCCGCAATGTCTCCCGAACCTTGTATTTTAATACTTAAATTATCGTCGGTTTGTATTCCGTTTACAAGTTTGATATCACCGGAACCCGATAAGGCTATTCGGTTGAGTGCAGGACCGGAAACTCTTATTTCCAATTTTCCCCTGTTCTGTATGCTTGTGTTGTTTTTGAATTTTACGGTCAGGCTATTGTTTTGCACATAGATATCCAGCAGTTCTACTATATTATCTTGGCCGTATACCTCTACAGAAGGCTTTCCTTGGGCCTGTTTATAAATAACATCCGGGCTTCCTGTTAATTGTAGCCCGTTGAATTTCTCTACTTTGATCTGCTTGGTTATGTAGTTATTGCTTCCGGTCACCCGATTGCTGGGCGAGCAGGCAGTTATTGTCCAGATCAGTAAAATTGCAGCGAATGAAGAAATTGAAATTGATTTCATGTTTTTATATATTTAAATACCCTTGATACTTCCCACACCCTTTTTGCTGAATGTTTTTTGTGCAGGATTTCCTTTATAGTTAATACTTCCTACTCCTTTGACGGCTGCGTCTAAAGATTGGGTAGCATTGCATGAGATATTGCCCACTCCATTGGAGGAGGCTTTCACGTGTGTTGCTTCCAGATCCGTTGCTTCTACATCGCCTACACCCTTAGAACTGAGATTGGCGTTGACTACTTTCCCTTTTAGGTTTACGTTACCCACTCCCATCGAGTTTACGGTCAGATTCTGGCAGTCCAGTTCCTGAACATTGACGTCGCCGACTCCTTTGCTTTCGATGTCGAGCCTGCCGGTAACAAACTTATTATCGATGTGAATGTTTCCTACGCCTTTAAATTGGATCCGGTTCAGATCCGGAGAGCTGATGGTTATTTTGAGTTTCTTGGCATTCTTTATTTTCTTATGCTTATCCATAGCTAATATCAGAGTATTACCTTTTACCGATACCTGTATTAACTTGACAAAATTATCCGGTCCATAGATTTGCAGGGAACTTTTCCCATCTGTAGATTGGGTATAATAAATGTCACCTACCGTAGTGGCATCTATGGAATTGAAATCTTTTATTTGGTAATCCCGTGTGATGTAATTTTTGCAGGGAGCTATGCCTTCCGCTCTTTCTGAGATAAAGGTACAACCGGTCAGTAATCCAGTCAGGAATATGATTAAGAATACGTTTAATTTTGCTTTCATCTTATAAGTTTTTTTGAGGTTTCTGTTTATTAGACGTAGACTCTTTCAAAAAGGTTGCATCGGGTACTACTTTTTTTTGAGTCTGTTGTATTTGTTCTTCCCGCAGAATATTTGTTTATTTGCAGGTGTATGGAAAAAATAGATAAGATACTTGAAGATGAAGAATTGGGGCTTTTGGTGATACGTGTTAATCCACGTGCCAAGCGGCTGATTTTCCGGACGAAAAGTGATGCCATTTATGTAAGCGTACCTCCCGGAACCACATCTGCCGAGATCACCGATGCTATCAATCAATTGCGTGTGAAATTGCGTGGCTTCAAGGAGAAGACTGCTCGCCCATCGATAGATTTGGATTACCGGATTGAGACGGAATATTTTAAGCTGTCTTTGGTAGCCGGTGAGCGTGATCGTTTTCTGGCGCATTCGGAGTTAGGAGAGATGCGTATCGTTTGTCCCCCGACTGCTGATTTTACTGATAGTAAGTTGCAGGAATGGTTGCATAAGGTCATTGAGGAAGCGCTGAGAAGAAATGCAAAAATCATTCTTCCGCCACGACTGTACATGCTGTCCGGCCGGCATAACCTTCCTTACAAGAGTGTGAAAATCAATTCCAGCCGTGGACGGTGGGGGAGTTGCTCGGCTCGTAAGGCAATCAACCTGTCTTACTTTCTTGTTTTGTTGCCTCAGCATTTAATAGACTATGTGCTGCTTCATGAATTGTGCCACACGCGTGAGATGAACCATGGCGATCGTTTCTGGTCGTTACTCGATTCGTTGACCGATGGGAAAGCGCTTGCGCTACGCGAAGAATTGAAAAATTATAAGACGGAGATTTGAAAGGATGGCAACGTCTAACGGGAGAGTTGTTTAATTCCGTCGGCATCTTTTTCAAAGCGGTAGCTGCCCCCCTTTTCGCTTAAGTCGAATGTAGACAGTTCGTCTGTCAGATTATCGACGATCATCAGCGCATTTTGCTCTGCAAATCGGCCTACTTCGATTGCGAAGGGCTCTTCGGTTATTCGTCTGTTTATTATCAGACTGTCATTGATGAAAAGTGAGAGCGAATCACCGGTGAATCCTTTGGTAAGATGGATCGTGTAAGTTTCTATGAAGTGGCGTTCTTCCTGTTTTTCGCGTTGCAGCCTCATACTCATATAGACAAAGATGACTACAACAAAAATAACGGCGAATGCCAGAATACCATTGCCTACCATAAATTGCTTATTAGTGTTCAGACGATGTGCCATAACGATTCTTTTAAAATTTCGGTGTAAAGGTACTGATTTTATTTGTGATTACCGGTATAGGAATGTCCGAATCATAGCGAATCGTAGCGAATACCTATCAAAAAAATAATAAAGGCTTTGTTCGTTTGCAAAAGGTACAGAAGTCGGAATTAAAAGTATGGAATAGAAACTTGAATTGATTCCTTACCCCTTACGCTTCCCCTTGTTCATCAGTGTTTGCGTGCGGAAGGGGGGATTGTCAATGTTCGATTATGCTTTATGTGAATATGGTGATTGTGCCTCGTATTTCCAGCTCTTGGAGCCCCTTCCGCTCTGTAATGGCGGCAAGCAAGGCATTTCAGAATTGCGTAAGGGATCTGTGCAGACTCTCGCTGTCTATGTTTCTGTTCCTGTCTTTGTCAAATACTTCTTATGCTTTTGGCTGGATATTTACCGCCTGACGCTGCGAATTCCTGCTTGTGGAATTCAAGTTTATCTCCTTCGGCAATATTATATCGGGTACATTGTATTATCTTTGCTCACGTATCATAACGATATCCGGTGTACGGCTTACTACAAATCAAATTGATAACATGAACAAGAAACTATTATTTCCTTTGGTATTCGCAGGATTTGCATGGTCTGTTTTTGCACAGAATACGATAATCTCCCCGGCTATTCCTGTTGATAAAGTGATAGAGGATAAGGTTGAGAAGTTGCTCGAAAAGATGACTCTGGAAGAGAAAATAGGGCAGATGACCGAATTGACGATCGATGTGTTGACTGATAAGAAAACAACAGGGCAACCGGGTTTTACTTTTGATGAAGCCATGCTCGATACCGTGATCGGTAAATATAAAGTGGGATCTATACTGAATGTACCTTATGGCGAAGCACAGACGAAGGAGGTCTGGGCCACTCTTATCAAAAGAATTCAGGAAGAATCGATAAAGTCTATGGGAATTCCCTGCGTGTATGGCGTCGATCAGATACATGGCACCACCTATACGGCCGGTGGAACTTTCTTTCCGCAGGGCGTCAATATGGGGGCTACATTCAATCGTGAACTGGTACGGAAAGGAGCCGAGATATCGGCTTACGAAACAAAAGCCGGATGCATTCCTTGGACGTACGCGCCCGTTGTGGATCTTGGCCGTGATGCCCGTTGGCCTCGTATGTGGGAAAATTATGGAGAAGACTGTTACGTCAATACAGAGATGGGACGTGAATCTGTGATTGGTTTTCAAGGCGAGGATCCGAACCATATAGGTCCCAATCGGGTAGCTGCCTGTTTGAAACATTATATGGGTTATGGTGTCCCCGTATCCGGCAAAGATCGTACGCCATCGTCTATCACGGTGCAGGAGATGCGTGAAAAGCATTTTGCCCCTTTTCTGGAATCTGTGAAAGCCGGTGCTTTGTCTGTTATGGTGAATTCTGCTATGAACAACGGGCTTCCTTTTCATGCCAATTATGAACTTTTGACGAAATGGCTGAAGGAAGACCTTAATTGGGACGGGCTCATCGTAACGGATTGGGCGGATATAAACAACCTGTATACCCGTGACAAAGTGGCCGCTTCCAAGAAAGAAGCCGTAAAAATGGCTATTAATGCCGGTATCGATATGTCTATGGTGCCTTATGAATGGAGTTTCTGTAATTATCTGAAAGAACTTGTGCAAGAAGGTGAAGTTCCTATGAGCCGCATTGATGATGCTGTACGCCGGGTACTGCGCATGAAATTCCGTCTCGGGCTGTTCGACAAGCCATATTGGGATCCTTCGGAATACCCGGAATTTGCGAGTAAATCGCATGCTGCAACTGCTTTGCTGGCGGCAGAGGAATCACTTGTCCTATTGAAGAATGCGGATCGGATTCTGCCACTTGCTTCCGGAAAGAAAATATTGATTACCGGACCGAATGCCAATTCGATGCGTACGCTGAATGGCGGATGGTCTTATTCCTGGCAAGGCCATAAGGCAGATAGGTTTGCCGGTGAGTATAATACGATCCTTGAAGCATTCAAGGCAAAATTCGGTGTGGGAAATGTGGTATACGAACCAGGAGTGACTTATAAGCAGAAAGGTGCTTACTGGGAAGAGAATGCTCCGAAAATAGAAAAAGCGGTTGCTGCCGCTTCGGAAGTGGACTATATTCTGGCCTGTGTCGGTGAAAATTCTTATTGTGAAACACCGGGCAACCTGACTAATCTTTTCCTCTCACAAAACCAGTTGAATCTGGTGAAAGCTCTGGCGGCTACCGGAAAATCGGTAATTCTGATTCTGAATGAGGGGCGTCCGCGTATTATCAATGAGATAGAGCCGTTGGTAAAGGCGGTTGTCAACATCATGTTGCCGGGTAATTACGGGGGCGATGCACTGGCTAATCTTTTGGCCGGCGATGTCAATTTCAGTGGGAAGATGCCCTATACTTATCCTAAAGATATCAATTCTTTGGTGACTTATGATTATAAACCGTGTGAAGACCTTGAGAAGATGCAGGGAGCTTATGATTATGATGCGGTGATGTCTGTTCAGTGGGCTTTTGGCTACGGGCTTAGCTATACGACTTTTGCCTATGATCGTCTGAGCGTGAATAAACCTTCGTTTACTGCCGGTGATGAACTCGTTTTTACGGTCGATGTGACCAATACCGGTGATAAGGCAGGTAAGGAGAGTGTTCTGCTTTTCAGTAGTGATCTGGTGGCTTCCTTGACTCCTGATATCCGCCGTCTTCGTGCTTTCGAAAAGGTAGAACTGCAACCGGGTGAAACGAAAACCATTACATTGAAAGTAAAAGGCAGCGATTTGGCTTTTGTAGGCTATGATGGTAGATGGATACTGGAAAAAGGAGATTTCAGAATTCAAACAGGAAAGCAAACGCTGAATATAACCTGCTCGGAAACAAAAAAGTGGAATACACCGAATAAATAAAATCAATCTGTTGATTTTAAGAAATATAGTTGCATCCTGATACTATGAATAAAAGGTATCAGGATGTTTTTTTATACGATTATCCTCGATCTTGTGTTGCAAAACATATTTTTTATTCTTGTTGATCTTAAATAAATTACTTTTCTTTGCAGCAGGATGGTTCAGCATAGTTGCCGGACGTTTTCTGAAAACCTTTTGATCTGTAGATATGGAGATTATATTCGGACAGCAAACAACCAAAGTGAAGCAATTGGCCGATCTCATCAGCCAAGATATTTCAATGGGTAGATATAAGGTAGACGATGCTTTGCCTTCTATCAATCAGTTGAGCCGGGATTATAAGGTATCACGTGATACGGTTTTCAAAGCTTTCATCGATTTGAAAGAACGGGGAATTATCGATTCCACCCCCGGAAAAGGGTATTATGTGGTAAACAGGCAGAAAAGCATATTGTTGTTGCTTGATGAATATTCCCCATTTAAAGACACCCTTTACAATAGCATTATCAAGCATTTGTCTTCCCGTTATAAGGTCGATTTATGGTTTCACCAATATAATGAGAGCCTGTTCAATGCTATTCTTCGTGAATCCTTGGGGCGGTATAATAAATACGTTGTTATGAACTTCGATAACGAAAAGTTCTCTCCTAATCTTTATAAAATAGACTCTTCCAAACTCTTATTGCTCGACTTCGGCAAGTTCGACAAGAAAGATTATTCTTATATATGTCAGGATTTCGATGATTCTTTTTATCAGGCATTATTGCAACTGGCCGATCGGTTGCGGCACTATAAAAGGTTCGTTTTGTTGTTTGTGAAAGGGACAAAGCACCCCCGGAGCACTTGTGACAGTTTCCGGAAGTTTTGTGCCGACCGGGAATTCATGTGCGAAGTGAGGGAGGATGTGGAAGGAATGAAAGTGCGCGAAGGCGAGGTTTATATCGCTATCCGACAGGTCGATGTGGTACATATCATCAAACAAAGCCGGATAGAAGGTTTGGTTTGCGGAACTGATTTCGGCTTGTTGGCCTATAATGAAACTCCTGCTTATGAAGTGATAGACAGGGGAATAACTACGCTGAGTATCGATTGGGAAAAGATGGGGACATTGACAGCCGATTTTATCCTTACCGGCAAGCAGATACATACGTATTTGCCTACCGAGATACGTTTAAGAGGATCTTTATAGGATTTTTTATTCCTATGTTTCAGCACAGTTCAGTACAGATGGAAATGTTTTACTTATTTAAATCATAAGAATATGAAAAAGTATCCGAAAATTGGAATTCGCCCTACCATTGATGGTCGTCAGGGTGGTGTTCGTGAAAGTCTTGAAGAAAAGACAATGAATCTGGCTAAAGCCGTAGCCGAATTGATCTCTACAAATTTAAGAAACGGAGACGGTACTCCGGTAGAGTGTGTGATAGCCGACGGTACGATCGGACGTGTGGCCGAAAGTGCTGCATGTGCCGAGAAATTCGAACGTGAAGGGGTGGGGGCAACCATTACCGTGACATCCTGCTGGTGTTATGGAGCCGAAACAATGGATATGAACCCGTATTACCCGAAGGCGGTCTGGGGATTTAACGGAACCGAACGTCCGGGAGCCGTTTATTTGGCAGCCGTATTGGCAGGACATGCACAGAAGGGCCTGCCGGCTTTTGGTATTTACGGACACGATGTACAGGATCTGAATGATAATTCCATTCCTGCCGATGTAGCCGAAAAGATATTGCGTTTTGCCCGTGCTGCCCAGGCGGTAGCTACTATGAGAGGAAAATCTTATCTTTCTATGGGTAGTGTTTCCATGGGTATTGCCGGTTCTATCGTTAATCCGGATTTCTTCCAGGAATATCTCGGTATGCGAAATGAGTCTGTCGACCTCACAGAAATCATCCGTCGCATGACAGAGGGTATTTATGATAAAGAAGAGTTCGCCAAAGCAATGGCTTGGACCGAAAAGTATTGTAAGAAGAACGAAGGAAAAGACTTCAACCTTCCGGAGAAAACAAAAACCCGTGAGCAGAAAGACGAAGACTGGGAATTCATTGTCAAGATGACTATTATCATGCGCGATTTGATGCAGGGAAATCCGAAACTGCGTGAGATGGGCTTCAAAGAAGAGGCTTTAGGGCACAATGCCATCGCTGCCGGATTCCAGGGGCAACGCCAATGGACCGACTTTTATCCTAACGGGGATTATTCGGAAGCCTTATTGAATACCTCTTTTGACTGGAACGGTATTCGTGAAGCTTATGTGGTAGCTACCGAAAATGATGCCTGTAACGGCGTAGCGATGCTCTTCGGGCATCTGTTGACAAACCGTGCGCAGATATTCTCGGACGTGCGTACCTATTGGAGCCCCGAAGCGGTAAAACGCGTGACAGGAAAAGAACTTACAGGCATGGCTGCCAATGGTATTATTCACTTGATCAATTCCGGTGCTACAACGCTCGACGGAACCGGTCAGCAAACCGATGAGAAAGGTGAACCGGCGATGAAACCTTGCTGGGAGATCACGGAAAAAGAGATGGAGAAATGTCTGGAAGCTACTACCTGGTATCCTGCTAACCGTGATTATTTCCGTGGCGGCGGCTTCTCTTCCAATTTCTTATCCAAAGGAGGCATGCCTGTTACGATGACACGTCTGAACTTGATTAAAGGATTAGGCCCGGTACTCCAGATTGCCGAGGGATGGACGGTAGAGATTGATCCGGAAGTTCACCGTTTGCTGGATGAACGTACGGATCGTACATGGCCGACCACTTGGTTTGTACCCCGTTTGTGTGATAAACCTGCATTCAAAGATGTTTATTCGGTAATGAACAATTGGGGGGCCAATCATGGTGCTATCAGTTATGGGCATATCGGACAGGATCTGATCACATTAGCTTCTATGTTGCGTATTCCTGTATGTATGCACAATGTCGAAGAAGACGCCATCTTCCGTCCGGCCGCATGGAATGCTTTCGGTATGGAGAAAGAAGGAGCGGATTACAGAGCATGTGCTGTTTATGGTCCTATTTATAAATAATGGAATAAAATGATTAATCGATTTATATTAAACGAAGTTTCATACTTCGGACCGGGAGCACGGGAAGTGCTCCCGAAAGAGATCGCCCGTTTGGGGCTGCATAAGGCTCTGGTCGTTACGGATAAGGATCTTATTAAATTCGGGGTGGCCGATAAAGTGTTGAAAGTACTTGAAACAGCTTCTGTTCCATACGAGGTTTTCAGTGATGTCAAACCGAATCCTACCGTAGCTAATGTCAAGGCTGGTCTACAGGCTTTTGCAGCTTCGGGTGCCGATTTTATTCTTGCAATCGGTGGCGGTTCATCGATCGATACTTCCAAGGCGATCGGTATTATAACCAATAATCCGGAATTCAGTGATGTAGTATCTCTGGAAGGGGTGGCAGATACGAAAAACAAATCTGTTCCCATTATTGCTTTGCCTACTACGGCGGGTACGGCGGCCGAGGTTACTATTAATTATGTGATTACCGATGAAGCCAATGAAAAGAAAATGGTTTGCGTAGATCCCAATGACATTCCCGTAGTTGCCGTTGTAGATGCCGAATTGATGTATACCCTTCCCAAAGGACTGACAGCTTCTACCGGGTTGGATGCTTTGACGCATGCCATTGAAGGACTTATAACGAAAGGTGCCTGGGAGATGAGCGATATGTTCGAGATAAAAGCGATCGAAATGATTGCCCGTTATCTTGAGACGGCTGTCAATGAGCCATCCAATGCCGAAGCCCGTAATGGTATGGCGGTTGCCCAGTACATTGCCGGTATGGCGTTTTCTAATGTAGGTTTGGGAGTTGTGCATGGCATGGCACATCCGTTGGGAGCTATTTTCGATATACCTCACGGTGTAGCAAATGCCTTGCTGTTGCCTATTGTGATGGAGTTCAATGCTCCTGCGGCACTCGATAAATATGTAGAGATAGCCAAGGCTATGAATGTATATACGCCGGATATGACTCGTGAAGAAGCCGCTGCTGCGGCGGTCAAGGCAGTCCGGGAACTTTCTGTCCGTGTAGGGATCCCGCAGCATTTATCCGAATTGGGAATAAAAGAAGAAGATCTGGATAAGTTGGCTACGGCGGCGTTTGCCGATGTATGTACCCCGGGAAATCCCCGTGAAGTGAGCAAAGAAATAATACTTGAACTTTATAAAAAAGCATTGTAGTCATTATGATAACGAATGAACAGATAGAACAGTTTATAGCCCAGGCTCATCGTGTAGGCGATGCCGGACTTACTATTTGCAGTAGCGGTAATATCTCCTGGCGTATAGGGGATGAAGTGCTGATTTCCGGTACAGGCTCTTGGGTGCCTTCTCTGCCCAAAGAAAAGGTCTCCATCTGTAAACTGTCGACGGGAGAAGTGCTGAATGGTGTGAAGCCATCTATGGAGAGCGGTTTCCATTTCGGTGTTCTCCGTGAGCGTCCCGATGTGAATGTGGTGCTTCATTTCCAGTCTCATTATGCTACTGCGGTGGCTTGTATGAAGAATCGTCCCACTAATTTGAATGTAACGGCCGAAATACCTTGTCATGTAGGCAGAGAAGTGCCGGTAGTTCCTTATTATCGTCCCGGTTCGAAAGAATTGGCACAAGGGGTGATAGATGGATTGAAAGACCACAATTCGGTATTACTGTTAAAGCACGGACAAGTGGTATGTGGAAAAGACTTCGACGAAGCTTTTGAACGTGCCATGTTCTTCGAGATGGCATGTCGCATTATTATCCAGTCCGGCGGTGATTATACCGTGTTGACGCCCGAAGAGATTGATGATCTCGAGACTTACGTTTTGGGTAAGAAGACTAAATAATAAGATGAAAAGGAGGGGAAAATGGGGATGTATTTCCAAGTCTCTTTTTCTCCTCCTTATTATTTAGAAAAGAGTTGAGCTATGAATACATATTTAGCAGTGGATTTTGGTGGAGGTAGCGGGCGAGTGATGGCCGGCACCATCGACAACGGGCGGTTAACACTGGAGGAAGTATATCGTTTTCCCAACCGGCAAATCCGGATGGGGAACTATATTTATTGGGATTTCCTTGCATTGTTCGGTGAAATGAAAACCGGGCTTCGTCTGGCTGCCCATAAAGGATATTCCATAAAAAGTATCGGAATCGATACTTGGGGGGTCGATTTCGGATTGATAGACAGGCAAGGCAATTTGTTGGGCAATATGGTTTGCTATCGCGATCCGCGCACGAATGGATTACCCGAAGAACTGTTCGGGCATATGGATATTTCCCGTCATTATGCGGAGGCCGGTATTCAAGTGATGCCTATTAACACGCTTTTTCAGCTTTACAGTATGAAAAAGAACGGGGATGTACAATTGGAACTTGCAGATAAGTTGCTGTTTATGCCCGATCTTTTCAGTTTCTTTCTGACAGGCGTGGCAAATAATGAATATTGCATTGCTTCCACCTCCGAAATGCTCGATGCCCGCAAGCGTACTTGGAACTATCCATTAATAGACAGTTTGGGTTTACCCGAACGTCTTTTCGGAGAAATAGTAATGCCCGGAACCGTACGGGGAAAACTGAAAGCCGATATTGCTGAAGAGATCGGTATGAATGGTGAGGTCGATGTGGTTGCCGTAGGTTCGCACGATACTGCAAGCGCCGTATTTGCAGTGCCTGCCGTCACCGGTGGTGTTAATACCCGAAAAGCTTTCCTGAGTTCAGGAACCTGGTCGCTTCTTGGAGTTGAATTAGACGAACCTATCCTTACCGAAGAGGCCCGCTTGGCAGGGTTTACCAACGAAGGAGGCGTGGGAGGTAAAATCCGTTTTTTGCAGAATATCACAGGCTTGTGGATTTTGCAGCAACTTATAGCTCAGTGGAAAGAACGAGGCGAAGATGCGGAGTACGAAACTCTGATAACTGCTGCGGAGAATGCGGAAATCGATTCAATTATTCGTGTGGATGACGAGGTCTTTCAAAGTCCGTTGAATATGGAGAAAGCAATTGCCGATTATTGCCGTGAACATCGCCTTGCCGTACCAAAAACTTGTGGTGAATATGTTCTTTGTATACTTAAATCGCTCGCGCAACGTTATAAACAAGGAGTCACTCAGTTAAACAGCTTGTTACCGTCACCTGTTACCCAACTTCATATCATAGGGGGAGGGTGTCGTAACCGCCTTCTCAACCGCCTGACGGAAGAAGCATTGGGCATTCCGGTGTATGCAGGTCCTGTTGAGGCCACTGCTATTGGAAATATCCTTGTGCAAGCTTTGGCGTGTGGGGAGATTAAGACACGTGATGAAATTACAGAAATTATTTAAAGGGACAGATAAAAATAAAACCATGGAAACATCTATTAAAAGTTATGCGGCTAAAGAGCATCATCAACCGGTGAAACGATATTGCCGGACATTGGATCTGCGTGACGATCCGAAGCTGATAGCCGAGTATCGCCGACGCCACAGCCAAGCGGAAATCTGGCCGGAAGTTATCGCCGGTATCCGGGAAGTCGGTATCCTTGAAATGGAAATTTACATTTTGGATACACGTTTGTTTATGATAGTCGAGACTGCACTCGATTTTGATTGGGACACGGCAATGGAACGGCTTGCCACTTTGCCCCGCCAGCAGGAATGGGAAGATTATATGGCGATTTTCCAACTTGTGACTCCCGGATCTACTTCCGCACAAAAATGGCAACCGATGGAACGTATGTTCCATTTATACGAATAACCTTTTATTTTTACGAACAACCTCAAACGAGTTTATATCCTAACGAATTTATACCATTATGAATAACACCAAACGCTTTTCTATCCTGAGCAAAGACGGCGTCAGCTATCTTATTCCTTTTATTCTCATCACCAGTTGTTTTGCACTCTGGGGATTTGCCAATGACATAACCAATCCTATGGTAAAAGCTTTCTCCAAGATATTCCGTATGAGTGTGACGGATGGCGCATTGGTGCAAGTCGCTTTTTATGGTGGTTATTTTGCAATGGCTTTTCCGGCTGCTATATTTATCCGCCGGTATTCTTATAAGGCCGGCATTTTGTTGGGATTGGGGCTGTATGCATTCGGTGCTCTCCTTTTCTTTCCTGCCATGATGACCGGAAATTATTATCCTTTTTTAATTGCCTATTTTATTTTGACTTGCGGACTTTCCTTTCTTGAGACCAGTGCTAATCCGTATATCCTGTCGATGGGCACGGAGGAGACGGCTACGCGTCGGCTCAATCTGGCCCAGTCTTTCAATCCGATGGGGTCATTATTAGGCATGTATGTGGCGATGAATTTTATCCAGAACCGTCTGAATCCGATGGATACTGCCGAACGGGCTCAGTTGTCTCAAACCGAGTTCGAGGCGATGCGTGATTCGGACTTGGCCGTACTGATTGCTCCATATCTGGTAATCGGTATTGTCATTCTGGTTATGCTATTGCTGATCCGTATGGTGAAGATGCCCAAAAACGCTGACCAGTCTCATTCCATCGATTTTCTGCCTACGTTGAAGCGTATCTTTTCCATTCATCATTATCGTGAAGGGGTGATTGCTCAATTTTTCTATGTGGGTGCACAAATCATGTGTTGGACATTTATCATTCAATACGGTACCCGTTTGTTTACCTCGCAAGGGATGAGTGAACAGGCTGCGGAAGTTTTGTCTCAGCAATACAATATAATAGCAATGGTTATTTTTTGTGTGAGCCGTTTTGTCTGTACTTTTATACTGCGTTATCTCAATCCCGGACTACTGCTGAAGATTTTGGCTATTGCCGCCTGCTGTTTCACAACGGGAGTTATTTTCCTGCAGAATATCGGAGGTATGTATTGTTTGGTCGGTGTTTCGGCATGCATGTCATTGATGTTCCCTACTATTTACGGAATAGCTCTTCAAGGTTTGGGTAATGATGCCAAATTTGGCGCTGCCGGGTTGATTATGGCTATTTTAGGCGGTTCGGTTTTACCTCCGTTGCAGGCAAGTATCATTGATCAGCATGCTTTATTTGGAATGCCGGCGGTGAATCTTTCGTTTATACTTCCATTTATTTGTTTTGTGGTGGTAACTATATACGGACATCGTTCTTATAAACGTGTGAGAAAAGGGTAATTGCCTTTATCTTTACAAGGGAGGTTGGGGCTTACTTTCTCATTTTACTCCCTTTGTCATATCTTATGGACTTTTAGATAGTTCCTCTACGAGAAAAGTATCGTTTCTCGTAGAGGAACTATCTTTTTCCCGTAGAGAAACGACCTGATTCTCTACGGGAAAAAAATGTATTCATCTAATGTGCTGATAGCCAGCTCTGTGTGTTTTGTTTACCCTGTGTATTATCTTTACTGTAAAAGAAACTCTGTTTTTACTTTTAAGCAACCTGCCGTTTTGTTTAAATCATTACAATTTTAGTTTTTGGATAACTGATAGGAGCAGTGAATTTTTTGTTTCTTAGACTTATTGTCTAATTCCCTATTGTTTTTTGCTTGTGCCGGTTAGCGAATCGGCTGTTTTCAGCACTTAATTCTGTGAGGTTTTTCCATTCTTATTTATAATTACTTTTCGAATTTCTTCTGATAGGTTGTCATTACCTTAATCGGTATATCTGTTCCATAAAATGGTATGGAGGTTCTATTCCATGGATATTGCCCCTGCTGTTACTACGAATTTTCTATTTTTTGCTTGTATTTTGCAATTTTAAGATATACGAATCGGCTACTTTTGGCTAACAAAGTAATGCATCTGTTAATTTTTAAATTTAATAAAATGAAGAGACGAAATTGTATATTTAAGTATTCGCTTTGCTTATTGTTCATTCAGATCTTATTCTTGGAAAGTGCTTGTGCCGATAGCCGTGAATTTTCTGCCGGTGAGTGGACGGTTCGTTTTAAAGACGAGACAAAGCAAATTGATTTGTTGAAGAATGGAGAGCTCATTTTGAGCGATGTGTTTGTTCGGTTCAATAATTCTTCGAATTACTATAATAGTTCCGAATATACAGATGTGAAGTTTACAAAGGATGAGATTACCGATGAGTTCGGTCCGGCTCAAAAATGTACGATACAGTATAAGAAAGAGGGTGCTCCTACCATCGAACAGATTTTTTATCTTTATTCTTCCAAAGATTTTTTTCTGACGGAAGTTTATCTTACTTCTGTGGATGGAAAGGTGTTGGTAACCAATTATATCTCTCCGATTTATACGACGGCAACCAATCAATTCTTACCTCAGGATACTGACAATCGTCTATTGTTTGTCCCTTTTGATAATGATGGTTTTATAACTTACGGTTCGTTACCGTTGTCGCAATCAAAATCGGCAAGCGCCATACACGCTTCCGGACCGTTGGCTCGCGATACGATTTCATTCGAAGTGACTTCCATCTTTAACGGTGGTAGCCAGAATGGTCTTGTGATTGGTTCCGTAGAGCATGATACCTGGAAGTCGGCTATACGTATGGTAGGATCCCGTGATAACCGGAGTATCACTAAATTGGAATGTTATAGCGGTGCCAGCCATTCTGCTACACGTGATGATAAGGTGCACGGTTCTATAAAAAGCACAACGGTGAAGTCATCCAGAATGTTTGTGGGTTTCTTTGATGATTGGAGGCTGGGTATGGAAACGTTTGGAGAAGCGAATGCAGCCGTTGTTCCTAAACGGGAGTGGACCAAGGGAACTCCGTTCGGTTGGAATAGCTGGGGGGGTATGAGTACGCATGTGAATTATGAAGGAGTGCTTTCCGCTTCTGATTTTGTGAAAGAGTATTTGCAGGGGAAAGGCGGTTTTGGCGCAAGCGGAGTTGTTTTTGTCGGTTTGGATTCTTATTGGGATAACTTGAATTGGGAGCAACTGGAAGATTTTGCTCGGCATTGTATTGCCAATGGGCAGGTGCCGGGTATTTACTGGACTCCGTTCAATGACTGGTTTCCGGACAATGAACGTGATATTGAAGGGAATAATGGCTATAAATACAGCCAATCACACTTAAAGGTGAACGGTCAGAAACGGAAATTATATGGTGCCGGCTGTATGGACCCTACAGCCCCGGCTACACTGTCGAGAATTAATTATTTCATTGATAAATTTAAAGCAGCCGGTTTTAAATATCTCAAACTGGATTTTCTTACTGCCGGTATGGTTGAGGCAGACAAATGGTATAATAAGGATATAACAACAGGTACCCAAGCCTTTAACTACGGGATGAAATATCTGCGTGAACGCTGTGGAGACGAAATGTTTATTGTCGAATCGATCGCTCCCCTTTTCCCTTATCAGTATGCGAATGCCCGTCGTATCAGCTGTGATGCCTGGGGAGAAATGTGGCACACCAATTACATGATGAACAGTTTGTCTTTCGGATGGTGGCTGGATCGCGTATATGCTTATAATGATCCTGACCATCTTGTGATGGGAGACCGGAGCGAAGCGGAAAATATGTCTCGTATCACAAGTGGAGCTGTGACGGGTTATTTCATGATTGGCGATAACTTATCGACTAAAGGAAATTATATCGGAACAGAGGTGTCACAGGAAAAGGTGAAGAAATTCGCTGTTAACGACCGGATCAATGCAGTTGTCAATCTTGGTAAAACGTTCAGACCGGCTTATGGTCATAAAGTATTCGGTTCTAACCGCTCGGTCGACCTGTTTACTTTAGAAACGGAAGACGCTTATTACATTGCTTATTTTAATTATGACGAAGGTGTGAAGAGTGGTGAACTGACTCTTCAGGATCTTGGGATCACTCCGGAGAAAGTTTCCGGTGGTATAGAGTGTTGGTCGGGAAATAACGTACAGATTCAAGAGGGCAAGCTTTCTTACAATCTACCTAAGCATCAGGCCGAAATTTACCATTTGTATAAAAAATGAGATTCATGGAATTAAATAACTATATTATGAAAAAGAGTAACAGATTTAGAATTTTCACATCTTTGTTGATGGGCTTCCTTATTGCAGGATTCTCTTCTTGTAAAGATGATGAAAGCCAAAAGAATGAACACGATCCCAACAAGCCGATTGTGTTGACGGATTTTTATCCGAAAGAAGGTGGTATTGCTACTAAAATGGTCTTTAGTGGGGAAAATTTCGGTACGGATGTGAGTAAAATCAATGTGTATTTTAATGACACAAAAGCAGCTGTAGTTCGAAGTACCGGCGAAAAAATGTATGTAATTACCCCGCGTAAACCGGGCGAAGACTGTACTATTACAGTTTCTGTAGGTGATAATAAAGTGGCGTTTGACGAACATTTTACTTATCATATTCAAACTACGGTAACTACGCTTTGCGGTATGAAAGGAACTCCCGGAGCGCAAGTGGGAAATCTTGCCGAAACTCAATTCCCGAAGGTTACTTATTTGGCAATTGATACTGACCATAATATATTTGTTTGTTGCCGGGAATTGGATAGTTATTATGATAACAACAAAGTGATGCTGGTAAATGAATTGGAAGATAAGAGTCAGATTCTTATCCCCAATACCGGTGCACCGCTCAATCAGCCTTGTATAGCCGATGATGGACAAACGGTGTATATTCCGTCAGATGCAGGAATGGAGTATTGGGTACTTTCGTCAGAGAACATGTGGATCCCCCGTAAATCATCTTTGCGTAAAGATCCCTCCAGTGATGATTTTGATATTAAATTTAAACACTCATTTGCAATGTGCAAATATGATGGATTTATGTATACACGCGCAAAGGATGGCACATTATTACGGTTTGATCCGTCAACGGGATATACAATGGCTGTTTCAACACAGACGAAATTGATGGCCGAGAGCGACTCTTATATAGTATTTAGTCCGATTAAAGGGGAAGAACATATTTTATATTTGGCATATACTAACTCTCATTGTATCTATACATACAATCTAAAAACAGGTGAACATAAATTGTATGCCGGTATGACGAATCGTTCGGGATATGCAGATGGCCCTTGTGAGTATGCTATGTTTAACGAACCTCGTCAGATGATAGTAAGTGCGGATAATGAGTTGTATTTGGCCGATACGAATAATCATGTGATCAGAAAGATTTCACAAGATGGAATTGTCAGTACGGTAATCGGACTTGCCGGTCAATCGGGATTTATGGATGGAACTCCGGAAGAAGCATTGTTTGACAAACCTTTTGGTGTAGCATTAGATACCGATGGAACTATCTATATTGGTGATAGTGAAAATCAGTGTGTACGCCGACTTGCTATTGAATGATAATTGAGACTTTTAAGATAATACAGTATGAAGAAATATATATTTTTATTGTTCTTGTTGTGTGGCTGTGTTGCTGTGTTTGCACAACAAAAAAGTACATTTACAGTGTCCGGACAAGTGTTTGATGATTTGGATATGCCGGTTCCTGGAGCCAGTGTTTTTATTAAGAATTCTCCGGGAGTGGGAGCTGTCACGGATATTGACGGTAAATTTTCTTTGAAAGCTCAGAAAAATGATGTGATTGTTGTTTCATTTTTGGGATATAAGCAGGAAGAGTATTTGGTGACGAAATCGGAGAGTAATATTTCTATTAAATTGAAACAGGATTCGCAAGTACTTGAAGAAACGGTTATTGTAGGTATGGGTACGCAGCGTAAAGTGAGCGTTGTAGGTGCTATCACCAATGTCGATATAGCAGACATACAAACTCCGGCAACGAATATCAACAATATGTTGGGTGGACGTATTCCGGGTGTTATTTCACTTCAGCGTAGTGGTGAACCCGGAAAAAATATCTCAGAGTTTTGGATTCGCGGTATCGGTACTTTCGGTGCCAACAGCAGTGCTTTGGTGTTGATTGACGGTTTGGAGGGTAATTTGAGCGAGATAGATCCCTCGGATATCGAGAGTTTTTCGGTATTGAAAGATGCGTCTGCAACAGCAGTGTATGGTGTTCGTGGTGCAAACGGTGTTGTTTTGGTAACTACTAAGAGAGGTACGGCAGATAAATTGCAGATTACAGCCCGCGCCAATTGGACTATTTCTCATATGGTAAATATGCCCGAATATCTGGAGGCTTATGATTATGCAAAATTGGCGAATGAGGCTCTTAGAGTCAGAGGAAACACGCCTTTGTATTCAGACATGGAATTGGACTTGATCAAATATCAGTTAGACCCGGACTTGTATCCGAATGTAAACTGGCAGAAAGAGGTTTTGAATCGTAATGCTTTGCAGCAGACTTATTATATAAATGCAAAAGGCGGTGGTAGCCTTGCACGTTATTATCTGAGTTTGGGCATGTCTAATGAATCTTCTGCCTACAAACAGGAAAAATCTTCTAAGTATTCCACAAAAGTCGGATATCGCACCTACAATTATCGCGTCAATTTAGATATTAATCTGACTAAAACAACTACGGTTTACTTTGGGTCCGATGGTTTTATTTCAGAAAAGGCAGAGCCCGGTAATGCCGATACGGATGCTTTATGGGCCACACAGCGCAATTTGACACCGTTGACTATTCCAAGAGTTTATTCTACCGGACAATTACCGGCTTATGGAGCAGATAATGCTTATTCACCTTATGTCATGCTGAATTACACCGGTATGAGTAATACACGTCATTTCCGTGGAAAATCGACTGTAGAGTTGAAGCAAGATCTTTCTATGGTTACTAAAGGTTTGAGTGCCCGGGCACAGATAGCTTATGATACGGAGTTGAACTTGAAGGAGAAACGTTATGTGCGTCCCGAGATGTATTACGCAGATCGCCGTCGTTATACCGGAGAATTGGGACTATATAAGAAGTTAGACAGCGAACCGGTGAAGTACACTCATGAAGACGAGCAATATTATAAAGTACATTTCGAATCGATGTTGAATTATGAAAGGACTTTTGCCGAACAACACCGCCTGAGTGGGCTGTTGTACTACTATATGAGTAGTGAGCAGAAGATGAATAAGGATATTGATGATAAAGATGAAAGTTTAAGGAGCATGTATGCTATTCCTATCCGTTATCAGGGTCTGTCAGGACGAATCACTTACGGATTGCGTGATACTTATTTTTTGGATTTGAATTTTGGCTATACCGGTTCGGCCAACTTTGCAAAGGGAGATCGTTTCGGATTTTTTCCGGCAGTAGCTGTGGGATGGGTTCCTACCGGATATGATTGGGTACGGGAGAAATTGCCATGGTTGGACTTTTTGAAAATCCGTGGATCATACGGTACGGTAGGTAACGACCGTTTGACAAATACTCGTTTCCCTTATCTGACGCTATTGAAAACTGGTGATGGTGGTGGTTGGGGAAGTACCAACGGATATATCACAGAAGAGACGATAGGCGCTGATAACTTGAAATGGGAAATTGCCAAGAAAACGGATATTGGTATTGAAGGTAAACTGTTTGGAGAACGTTTAAATTTTGTAGTAGATGTTTTCTATGATAAACGTGACGGTATCTATCAGGAACGTCAACAAATCCCTGACTATGCTGGTTTACAGAAAATGCCTTTCGGTAATGTCGGAAAGATGGTAAGTTATGGTTCAGACGGTAATATTTCATTTACTCAGAATATCAATAAAAATATGTCGTTTACATTGCGCGGAAACTTTACTTATTCGGCCAATGAAGTGAAAAATTGGGAACAGGCTGTACAAAAGTATGATTATCAAAACTATTCAGGTTATGTAAACAATGCATTCCGTGGATATATTGCTTTGGGGCTTTTCCGTGACGAAGCGGACATAGCCGCCAGTCCGAAGCAGACGTTCGGAGATTATTTGCCGGGAGATATCAAATATAAAGATGTAAATGGGGATGGTGTGATTAATGATGATGACAAAGTGCCTTTATCTTATCCGAACTATCCGCGTCTGATGTATGGTTTTGGTGGAGAATTCCGGTATAAGAATTTGACTTTAGGGGTCTTGTTTAAAGGAACTGGAAAGACAGACTACTATTTTGTAGATGACAACGGATATTGGGATAAAGGAAAGAATGGTGAAGGGTATATACCGTTTTATGGTGGAAAAACCGGTAATGTGCTGAAGATTGTTGCTGACCAAAGTAACCGTTGGACTCCGGCATCTTATTCCGGTGATCCTTCGACAGAGAATCCGAATGCAAGATTCCCACGTCTTAGCTATGGTAAGAATGAGAATAATACTCAGTTCTCGTCATTCTGGTATCAAAATGCACGCTATCTGAGATTGCAGGAAATTAGTGTTAACTATAATTTACCGGCTGGTAGATTACTGAAATATTTGGGAGTACGTTCTCTTGATTTACAGTTTGTTGCATCTGACCTGTGTATCTGGAGCCCGATGAAATTGTGGGATGCAGAGCAGGCCGATCACAATGGTGGAGCTTATCCGATTCCACAGCGTTTTGCTTTCCAGATGTATGTGAATTTTTAAGAATTGTTTTTTGATTTAAAATAGAATGAGTATGAAATTCATAAATAAGAGTGTTTGGTTAATCCCATGTTTGGTATTGGGATTAATGAGCTCATGCGATTTTTTGAGTGTTGACAAATATTTTGATGATACATTGAAATATGACTCGGTATTTGCCAACCGGGTAAATTTGGAGAAATATTTATGGGGAACGGCAGGAGAGTTGCCGGATGAGAGTAAGATATTTGGAAATGACGAAACTCCCGGTATTACGGCTGCCGATGATATATTTACGTTGATGGGCTATGACTTGTTCCATGGAAAAGCATTGACTTTAGGACTTGTTTCTGCTGCCAATACTCAGGGATTAGGAGTATGGAGTACCTGTTATAAGGTAATTCGTAAAGCGAATCTTATTTTGAACAGAATGGACGAATGTACGAATATTACGCCTTTGCAAAAACAGGAGTTATTGGGTTACACTCATTTTCTTCGTGGGTATGCTTATTATTATATTCTGATGAATTATGGTCCGGCAGTACTCTTGGGTGATGAGGTTCTGGAAACGAATGAAGAGGCGGAGTATTATGATCGGGCTCGTGCCACGTATGATGAGACAGTGGAATACATTTGTTCCGAACTGGAAATAGCTGCTAAATACATTCCAGCGGATGTTTCTGTCGTAAATTATGGCCGTCCTTCAAAGGGGGCAGCTTACGCAATTATAGCCCGCGTACGTTTACAGGCGGCTAGTCCGGCATTTAATGGAGGAACGGCAGCTTATCGCTATTTTGGAAACTGGAAACGTGGTACGGATGGAGTACAATATGTATCCCAAACCTATGATGAAAGAAAATGGGCATTGGCAGCTGCTGCTGCCAAGCGTGTAATGGATATGGATGGCGGACAACGCTATACATTGCATACGGTAGGAGCCTCAAGTTCCGGCGCATATGTTACCCCTGAGTTGCCGGAAGGTGTTCCTACGGAAACTTTTCCGAATGGCGCCGGAGGAATCGACCCTTTGAAATCTTATACGGATATGTTTAATGGAGAAACTTATTCGACACAAAATAAAGAATTGATCTGGGCGCGTAATTCAGGAGAAGTGGCAGAGTATACCCGTCAATCTTTCCCAGCAGTTATGGGAGGATATAGCGGTATGTGCCTGACACAGAAATTAGTGGATGCTTATAAGACGCGTAACGGAAAAACAATTCAGGAAGCTGCTCCCGATGAATATTCGGAAGAAGGTAATACGACAAGGGTTCAGACATTCTCTGGTTATCGCTTAAATAGAGGTACTTATAATATGTACAGTAATCGTGAGATGCGATTCTATGCTTGTGTAGGATTTAGTGGTTGTTATTGGCCGGGAACTTCTTGTAGTAATAGCGGTTCTTTCAATTTGACGGTGAATTATTATATGAATGGTAATGCAGGAAAGAATATGGCTACCGGAGACCATAAGGATAGAAATTATGCTGTAACCGGATATGTATTGAAGAAATATATTCATCCTTCAGACAATTGGTATAATGGTAACGGCTCTGCTCGTGTAGCCAAAGCCTTTCCGATTATTCGTTACGCTGAAATTCTTTTGTCTTATGCGGAAGCCATCAATCATTTAAATTCTACGCATACGGTAACCATGGAGAGTGGCGAAACTTATGAACTCTCGAGAGCCGGTAATTTGCAGGATATGATCACAGCGTTCAATATGATTCGCTATAGAGCAGGCTTGCCGGGATTACGGGCACAGGATTATGCAACTGAGGAGGATATGGATGCACAGATCGTGACAGAACGTATGGTTGAGTTTTTAGGTGAAGGACGTCGTTTCTATGATATTCGCCGTTGGGGTATTTATGAAGAGGAAGAAAGCAAACCTATCGAGGGTATGAATATAGACGGACTTGAAAACGAATTTTTCCAGCGTACAGTTGTCAATCATGCGGACTATCGTAACCGGGTGGTTGATAAAAAAACAGTGTTTTTGCCTATTCCCCGGAATGAAGTGAGAAAAGCTCCTAAGTTGGATCAGAATCCGGGATGGGATGATTAATATAAACCTATGTATTTAAGGAAAAGAACATGAAAACAAGTCGTATATTATTGGCAGCTGCTGTAACTTTTTGCATGACAGCTTGTAATGAAGATGCACAGTTTGATAAGGAATTGTACAAGAAAGTGATAAATGTCTTAAGCGATGATAACCTGGTTTTTTCAGTGAACCATGATCTGAATAAGCAAGAGTCCACCGGATATATAAGTATCGGATGTGGAGGAACCAAGCATATAGATACGGATGTATTGGTGGAACTGGAACCGGATAATGAAGCGCTGGCAGAGTATAACCGATTGAATTTTGATATTGATGAGTCGAAGTTTGCCCACGCACTCGACCCACAGCGGTACGATATACCTGATATGACCACCGTATTAAAAGCGGAGAGTGAAGATAATTATGGTACTATTCCGGTACATGTACGTCCGGAAGGTTTGTCTCCCGATTCTATTTATCTGATTCCTCTTCGAATTAAAAGTGTATCGGCTTATGAAATTAATCCGGATAAACGTACGGTTCTATACCGCGTTTTGCTGAAAAATGATTATGCTCTTCAATCGCCTTCAACTACTTACTCGACGGTAGGTATGGATATATTCTATAAGGAAAATGGAGAAGATATCGACCGGTATAGTTCGTTCTCATTGACACGTCCGGTTGTTCCCTTGACAAAGAATTCGATTCGTTGTTTTGCCGGTATGAATACGTATGATGTTTCTAAATTGACGAAAGAGGATATTCAGAAATATGCGATACGTATAACAGTGAATGAGGATGCGACTTTGACAATAACTTCGGTGGGTACCATGCAGGTTGAAATGGTAGATAGCAGTGAAAGCAATTTATATGTAGAGACGAAGACCAATTTGGATAGAATTCAAAGGTTCTATTTACATTACCGGTATCGTCTGTTGAAAGACGGATGTGACGGTAGTAATGGCGATGCCGATTATGACGTTTGGCACGATATAGAAGAAACGATGACAAAGAAAGAACCTTTGATCAATTCGTAAGGTAAAAAGGTATTGTTTTCAGTGATTTTTTGAATACAGGTCTCATGGATAGAGATGTACAACCAATCGTTCCATGGGACCTGTTTTTATTAAGGTAGCATTTTTTTACAGACGTAATACTTATGGTAAATACTATAATTCGGAAAATACTTATTTTATTGTTGGTTGCAGGAACGACGGGTATCACAAAACTGGAAGCTGCTTCGGCGAAAGCTCCGGTCGATTATGTGAATCCATATATGGGGAATATCAGTCATTTGCTGGTTCCTACCTATCCGATCGTACATCTGCCCAACAGTATGTTAAGAGTTTATCCGCAGCGTGGTGATTATACTTCGGATAAAATTCATGGGCTCCCATTGATACAGATCAGCCATCGCGGTTCTTTTGCTTTTAACCTGTCGCCTTTTCAGGGGGATGCATCCGGATTGTCCCGGGTAATCAATTTTGAGTATGATAACGAGGTGACCAAACCTTATCACTATCAGGTGGATTTATGCAATCAGCAGTTACATGTAGAGTTTGCACCTTCGCACCAATCGGCAATTTATCATTTTGATTATAAGGAAGATAAAACTCCTTATCTCATATTAAATGCCGGAAATGGTGAATTGGAGGTTAGCGGTAACGTGATTTCCGGTTATCAGAATATGTGGAATAACCTGCGGGTATATATCTATATGGAGACGGATACGGAGCCGATGAAGACGGGTACTCTCCAATCTGATAAATGGGAGGAAGGAAAACGCAAGGCAAAAGGGGATAATACCTGCGTGGTGGTCGGCTGGAATGCCGCTCCGCTTTCGTTGAATGTCCGTTATGGAGTTTCGTATATCAGTGTGGAGCAAGCGAAAAGGAACTTACGAAGAGAGATCAAAGACTTTGATCTGAAAAAGGTAACGTCGGCAGGACGCAAAATCTGGAACGAAGAACTTGGAAAAATCAGTGTTTCCGGTGGAACGGAAAATGACCGTTTCGTTTTCTATACTTCTCTGTACCGTTGCCTGGAACGTCCGGTAAACATCAGTGAAGAAGGCCGCTATTTCTGTGTATACGATAATCGGATACATGAAGACGGTGGTTATGCTTACTATACGGACGACTGGATTTGGGATAGTTATCGGGCGGCCCATCCTTTACGAATATTGACCGACCGGAAAAAACATACGGATATCATCCGTTCATTTCTGAGGATGTCCGAGTTCAGTTCGGACCATTGGTTTCCTAATTTTCCGGAAGTGACGGGAGATTCGCGCCGGATGAATTGCAATCATGGAGTCTCTGTCATAGCGGATGCCTGGTATAAAGGAGTACGTGATTTTGATTTACAGAAGGCCTATACCTATACGAAGGCTGCTATTGAAGAAAAGACGCTGGCTCCCTGGTCGAGTGCAAAGGCCGGATGGATAGACCGTTTTTATAAAGAGAAAGGATATATCCCGTCATTGGCATCGGGAGAACAGGAAACGGTGCCTGAAGTGAACTCTTTTGAGAAAAGGCAATCGGTCGCTGTAACGTTAGGGACAGCTTATGACCAGTGGTGTCTGTCGCGTATCGCTTCTGCTCTCGGATTGGAGAAGGAAGCGGATCATTATGTGTCCTGTTCTTACAACTATCGTAATTTGTTTAATCCCCAAACCTCTTTCTTCCACCCCAAGGATAAGGATGGCCGTTTTTTAGAGCCTTTTGATTATCGTTTTTCCGGGGGACTCGGTGCACGTGAATATTATGGAGAAAACAACGGTTGGATTTATCGGTGGGACGTTCAGCATAACTTCGGCGATTTGGTAAATATGATGGGAGGAGCTTCGGCTTTTGTTAAAAACCTGGATGCCACCTTCAGTGAATGGTTGGGGAAACCGAAGTACGAATTTTACGCCCAACTCCCTGATCACACAGGAAATGTGGGGCAATTTTCTATGGCTAACGAGCCTTCTCTACACATTCCTTATCTGTACAATTATGCACAGACCCCTTGGAAAACCCAGCAACGGATCCGTTCGCTGGTTCATCAGTGGTTTCGGAATGATTTGATGGGAGTTCCCGGAGATGAAGACGGTGGCGGTCTTTCTTCCTTTGTCGTTTTCTCAATGATGGGCTTTTATCCGGTTACACCGGGCTTGCCGGTATATCATATCGGAAGTCCTTTCTTCTCTTCCGTAAAAATGAAGTTAAGCAATGGAAAGGTCTTGGAAATTATTGCCCGTAATTGTTCGGTTGATAATAAATATATTCAGTCGGCTAAGCTGAATGGTAAAGTATGGTCAAAGCCCTGGTTTCGTCATGAAGATATAGAAAACGGAGGAAAACTCGAATTTGTAATGGGTAATCAATGTAATACGGAATGGGGAGCGAGTGCCGATGATGTACCTCCCTCACTTAATGTAATGGAACATAAACACAACTACTAAACTATATACCTATGAGATTTAAATTTTTATTATTATCACTTTTAGCAATTCAGGGCTGTAAATCACCTGATATTCAAGAAGCGGAAATTTATAGTACATCCGAGCAGGCTCAGTGGCAGAGGTCGCCCGTGCAGGTCCAGAGGCAGACAGACGTGGATGCCGACATTATTGTTTCGGATACGGAAGAACAGGTGATTGACGGTTTTGGCGGATGCTTTAATGAATTGGGATGGGATGCTTTGTCTTTATTATCCGAAGGGCAGCGTGATACGGTATTAAATGCTTTGTTTGGCCCGGATGGTGTGCATTTTACATTCTGCCGTTTACCGGTCGGCGCGAATGATTATGCCCGTGACTGGTATAGTTATAATGAAACTCCGGGAGATTTTGAAATGAAGAATTTCAGTATAGAGCGCGATAAGGGTGGGGTGATACCCTATATAAAAGCCGCATTAGCCATCAATCCGAATCTCAAGTTATGGGCTTCACCCTGGAGTCCTCCTGTCTGGATGAAAGCCACCAAACATTATGCGACTGCTCCCGGTGAGCACAACGATTTCAGAGAAGGAAATGAAGTGGCCGGTGATCATCTTATACAAGAGCCCGAATATCTGACTGCTTATGCGCTTTATTTATCCAAATTCATTGATGCGTATAAACAGAATGGCATTGACGTTTCGTTATTGTATTTTCAGAATGAACCCTATACAAAGCATCAATGGCCCAATTGCAGTTGGCTTCCGAAGTCGATGGCCAATTTTATCGGGAAATATTTAGGACCGGCATTTAGCGAGAAGCATCCGAATGTCGATTTATGGTTCGGTACTTTTAACTGCAATAAGATGGCAGATTTGGCTTGTGTGATGGAAGATACTGATGCCGCCCAATATATCCGTGGCATCGGATTGCAGTGGGAAGGAAAAGATATTGTGGCTGATGTTCATCAAAAATACCCTGATATGAAACTGATGCAGACAGAAAACGAGTGTGGCGGCGGTACTTTTGACTGGGGAGCGGCAGAACATACATTTGACTTGCTGAATACCTATTTGAACGGAGGTGTGAACTCTTATATGTACTGGAATATGGTTTTGCAGGATGATGGTGCCAGTTCTTGGGGATGGAGACAAAATGCGATGATACGTATCGACTCACAGACGAAACAGGTCATTTATACACCGGAGTTTTATGTGATGAAGCATTTGAGCCATTTCGTGAAGAAAGGCGCTCATCGGCTGAATGTATCGAAAGGAAATAATGTATTGGCATTTAAAAATCCGGATGGACAGGTAGTTATTCTTTGCGCCAATAAAGATACGGAAGAACGGAATATCAGGATAGCCTGCAAAGGACATGTGGCCAATGTAAAACTGGCTCCCAAAACATTTAACACGATAACCCTTTAAACTTTTAAATATTTAAACTACAAACTTACATGATGAAGATTCTTAAATTAATCGGATGCTCGTTATCTCTGTTGGCATTGCCGTTGACAGGGCAGGCACAGAACGGTGGCGAGCTGTTCCGCGACATGAATGCTCCTCAGCATGAACGTCTTTTAGATTTGCTCTCCAGATTGACGATAGAGGAAAAAATCTCTTTGCTGGTGAATGATGCAAGAGAGATTCCCCGCTTGAATATTGATAAATATTATCATGGAAACGAAGCTTTGCACGGTATTGTCCGCCCGGGTGAGTTTACGGTATTTCCTCAAGCTATCGGGTTGGCGGCAACTTGGAATCCCGGGCTGATTTTTGAGGTCTCTTCCGCCATTTCGGATGAGGCGCGGGGACGTTGGAAAGAGCTGGATTATGGTAAGAAACAAATAGCCGGTGCCAGTGACTTGCTGACTTTCTGGTCGCCTACTGTAAATATGGCCCGTGACCCGCGTTGGGGCAGAACTCCGGAGACTTACGGAGAAGATCCGTTTCTGACCGGAGTGATCGGCTGCGAGTTTGTCAAGGGCTTGCAAGGCGATCATCCCCGTTATTTGAAAACGGTTTCTACTCCTAAACACTTTGCTGCCAATAATGAGGAGCACAACCGTTCGAGCTGTAATGCACGAATGTCCGAACGGGACTTACGAGAGTTCTACCTGCCTTCTTTCGAACGTTGTATCGTCGATGCAAAGGCGCAGTCCATCATGATGGCCTACAATGCGGTGAACGGGGTTCCCTGTACAGTCAATACCTACCTGATAAAGAATGTATTGCGTGGAGACTGGGGCTTTAACGGTTATATTGTTTCAGATTGCAGCGCCCCCGAGTGGATGGTGACTAAACATAAATATGTGAGAGATCTGGACGCAGCTGCGACATTAGCTATTAAAGCCGGACTCGATTTGGAGTGCGGTGACCGTGTATATACGGCTCCGTTATTGAAAGCCTATAACGAATCGATGGTAAGCAAAGCCGATATCGATTCTGCCGCTTACCGGGTTTTGCGGGGCAGAATGCTCCTGGGGCTTTTTGACGATCCTTCTCAGAATCCCTATAATCAGATAGAGCCCTCTGTTATCGGTTGTAAGAAGCATCAGGAACTGGCATTGGAAACTGCACGGCAAAGTATGGTTCTTCTGAAAAATCAGAAAAACTTCTTGCCTTTAAATTTAAAGAAAGTAAAGTCCATTGCTGTGGTGGGTATCAATGCCGGTCACTGTGAATTTGGAGATTATAGCGGCATTCCGAAGAACGCTCCCGTTTCTGTGCTCGATGGTATCAGGAAGTATGCTGAAAAAGCGAATGTGGAAGTTGTATATGCCCCTTGGGTATCTACGGGTTCGGATTTTGATCCGATTAGCAAGAACTACTTCCCGAACGGCTTGAAAGCAGAGTATTTCACAAATAGCAAGTTGGAAGGTACACCGTCGGTTCGTACGGAGGAAGAGTTGATTTATGATCCCGCCAACCGTCCTGATCCGTTCCAGCCGCAGGCACCCATGTCCATTCGCTGGACAGGTGTTCTTAAACCGGCCGTTTCGGGAGAATACACATTGGGACTGAAAACGGACGACGGTTGCCGTCTGTTTCTGGATGGAAAGAAACTGATTGACTCGTGGACAGAACGAAGTGCCCAGATGGATAATGTAATAGTGAAGTTGGAAGCCGGCAGAGAATATAACTTGCAGGTGGAGTATTTTGATGGCGGCGGAGATTGTTTTGCGCGTCTTTATTGGAAGGTACCTACTACCGATCAGGTAGATCGTTTGGCATTGTTTGGCGATGCCGGTAAGGCTGCCAAAGAGTGTGATGTAACCGTTGCCGTTTTGGGTATCAATAAATCGATCGAGAGAGAAGGGCAGGATCGTTACTCTTTGGAGTTACCTACCGATCAGCAGGAGTTTATCCGTGAGCTCTACAAGGTAAATCCGAATACGGTGGTCGTGTTGGTTGCCGGAAGCTCTTTGGCCATTAACTGGATCGATGAAAATGTTCCGGCCATATTGAATGCCTGGTATCCCGGCGAACAGGGTGGAACAGCTATTGCAGAGGTATTGTTTGGCGATTACAATCCGGGCGGCCGCCTTCCGTTGACTTATTATAACTCATTGGACGAGCTTCCTTCTTTCGATAATTACTCGGTACAAAACAGAACTTATCAGTATTTCAAGGGTAAGCCTTTATATGAGTTTGGTTACGGGTTGAGCTATACGAAGTTCAACTACAAGAAGAAGAATGTTTCAATAGCCAATGATACGATCGATATTACATTCAAGGTATCCAATGCCGGTAAATACGATGGTGATGAAGTGGCTCAGGTATATGTTCAGTATCCGGAGACAGGTACTTATATGCCTCTGAAACAGTTGAGAGGTTTCTCCAGAGTACATATAAAGAAAGGGAAGTCCGCAGACGTAACCATTTCCGTACCGAAAAAGGAACTGCGCTATTGGGATGAGAAAACCCGGCAGTTCGTGACTCCTGAGGGTAAATATGTGTTCCTGATAGGAAGCTCGTCTGAAGATATTAAACTTCAGGAAACCATTGAATTATAATATCTCCCTAATTAAGAAAAGAAGAATGAAAAAACTTATATTTACTTTATGTCTGGGTGCTATCGCTATCACTGGTGTAGCGCAAAATGCACCTTACAAGAATCCGGATTTATCTCCGGAACAGCGTGCGGAGGATTTATTGGGGCGGTTGACTTTGGAAGAAAAAGTACGGCTGATGCAAAACGAATCTTTCCCGGTGGAGCGGTTGGGTATTGCCCATTACGACTGGTGGAACGAGGCGCTGCACGGAGTAGCCCGTGCCGGAATAGCTACGGTATTTCCCATTACAATGGGAATGGCTTCCACTTTTGATGATAAGCTGGTAGAAGATGTGTTTACGGTTGTCAGTGATGAGGCCCGTGCCAAATATCATAATGCACATCGGGAAGGCCGCAGAGGGGTACGTTGTGAGGGATTGACTTTTTGGACACCGAACGTGAATATCTTCCGTGACCCGCGTTGGGGACGCGGACAGGAGACCTATGGGGAAGATCCTTACCTGACCAGCCGTATGGGAGTTGCAGTCGTTAATGGGCTGCAAGGGCCTGCCGATGCCAAATATGACAAACTTCATGCCTGTGCCAAACACTATGCCGTGCATAGCGGTCCGGAAGCCAAACGCCATTATTTCAATGCGGAGAATATTTCGCCCCGCGATTTGTGGGAAACTTATTTGCCGGCCTTTAAAGACCTGGTACAGGAAGCGGATGTAAAAGAGGTGATGTGCGCCTATAACCGCTTTGAAGGAGATCCTTGTTGTGGCAGCAATCGTCTGTTGACTCAGATTCTGCGTGATGAATGGGGATATAAACACATGGTGGTAAGTGACTGTGGAGCCATCAGCGATTTCTTTTATAAAGACCGCCATGCCACTCATAAGGATGCGGCGGATGCAAGTGCCGCCGCCGTGCTAAGCGGTACTGATCTGGAATGCGGTATTGAATATGCCCATCTGGAAGAAGCGGTAAAGAAAGGGCTTATTTCGGAAGAACGGATCAATACAAGCCTGCGTCGTCTGTTGAAGGCCCGTTTTGAACTGGGAGAGATGGACGATGATGCCCTGGTTCCGTGGAGTAAAATCAGTATCGATACAGTGGATTGTGAAACCCATAAGCAGATGGCTCTGGATGTAACCCGTAAGTCTATGGTATTGCTGCATAACAACGGTGTGCTTCCGCTTGCCAAAACAGGTACGCGTATTGCCGTTATGGGGCCGAACGCAGTGGATTCTGTGATGCAATGGGGTAATTATAAAGGGACTCCGTCACACACATCCACCATTTTGGAAGGAATACGTAATAAGATTGGTAACGTGCCTTATGAAAAGGGCTGCGAGTTATTGACTAATCAGGTGTTCGATTCTTATTTCAGTGAGGTGTCCAACAATGGCAAACCGGGCTTCACCGGCACTTATTGGAATAATATGGATCTGAAAGGCGAAGTAGCCGCTATACAGCAGGTAAGCACCCCTTTCAATTTCAACAACGGTGGAAATACCGTTTATGCTCCGGGAGTCGGACTGTATAACTTCACTGCATCTTATGAAGGAACTTTCCGTCCGAAGAATAACGGTGATTATTCTCTGGTTATCGAGGGTGACGACGGGTATCGTGTCTATGTCAACGGTGAGAAAGTGATTGATTACTGGGGGGCACATGCCAGTGCAAAAAGAGAATATACACTGAAAGCTATTGCCGGAAAGGATTATAAAATCAAGGTGGAATATATGCAGGCGGGTGCGGAAGCGTTGTTGCGCTTTGACATCGGTGTTTATCGTCAGATAGCTCCTGAAGCGGTTGCCGGAAGAGTATCGGATGCTGATGTTGTGATTTTCGTTGGCGGAATTTCTCCGGATCTGGAGGGTGAAGACAAGTATTTTGTCAACTGCCCCGGTTTCAGTGGTGGTGACCGTACGACGATCGAGCTGCCGGAAGTACAACGTAACATCTTGAAGGCATTGAAACAGGCCGGTAAAAAGGTGATCTTCGTGAACTGTTCCGGTTCGGCTGTCGCTCTGGTACCCGAAACGAAATCATGTGATGCCATTCTACAAGCGTGGTATCCCGGACAGGCCGGAGGAACGGCTGTAGCGGATGTGCTGTTCGGTGATTATAATCCGAGTGGAAAACTGCCTGTCACTTTCTACAAGAATACGGATCAGTTGCCTGATTTTGAAAACTACGACATGAAAGGACGTACTTACAGATACATGACAGAAACTCCTTTGTATCCTTTCGGCTACGGATTGAGCTATACTACTTTTGATATATCCAAAGGCCGTTTGAGTAAAAATGTGATCTCTACCAATCAGACGGTGACCTTCAAAGCCAATGTGAAGAATACAGGCAAGCGCGAAGGTACTGAGGTTGTTCAGGTATATGTTCGCAAAGTGGGTGATAAGGAAGGACCTGTCAAGACTCTCCGTGCTTTCCGCAGTATACCGTTGAAAGCCGGTAAATCGTCAGTCGTTTCTATCGACCTTCCGCCGAGAACGTTTGAATTCTTCGATCCGGAGACCAATACCATGCGTATCCTGCCGGGAGATTATGAAATTATGTATGGTAATAGCTCGGAAACGTTACCGGGAAATAAATTGAGTATCAGGCTGAAATGATGCTCTGAACGCTGAAACGAACTGTTTGTAAATTAGTTGGGAACGATGTTATTCACCGTCAGATAACATCGTTCTCATCGTTAAATAAAGTAAGAAATGAAAGATCATTTGAAATCATTTTTTGTAGGAGCGGCATTGTTCATGCTGGTAGCTCCTGTATCTGCCAGGATTACTTTGCCTGCTTTTTTCACAGACAATATGGTAGTACAGCAAAATAGTATGCTGACTTTGGAGGGGAAAGCGAAGCCGCAGCGTACGGTAACGGTTGTAGCAAGTTGGAATAAGCAAAAATACACTGTCAAATCCCAGGCCGACGGTTCATTCCGGTTGGAGATACCGACACCTGTGGCTGGTGGCCCGTATACATTGACTCTTTCCGATGGAGAAAAATTGATATTGGATAATGTAATGTCCGGTGAAGTCTGGTTTTGTTCCGGCCAGTCGAATATGCAAATGCCGGTAGCGCAGTGGGGAGGAGTGATGAACTATGAACAGGAGACGGCAGAAGCACAATATCCCTCCATCCGTTTGTTGCAGATCGAGAGGAGGATCGGATATACTCCTGCTACGGATGTGGAGATCATCGGTGGCAGTTGGAAGGAATGCAGTCCGGTTACTGTTGCGGACTTTTCTGCTGTGGCTTATTTCTATGCCCGTGAGTTATGGAAGAATCTGAATGTTCCCATCGGGGTGATTGACTGTACTTGGGGAGGAACTCCTGCCGAGTCATGGACCAGTGCGGGTACATTGAAGCAAGTGGCGGAATTCCGGGAAAAACTGACTGAGATGGAAGCACTCGGCTTTGATAAAGAACGATTGATGGCAGCTCATCAAAAAGAGATGCAGGCATGGGAAAGAGAGTTTATGAACCGGGATGCCGGCTATGGAGAGGGGCAGCCTTTATGGATATCTTCCTTGCAAACCGGTGACGGTTGGCAACCGATGCAACTTCCGGGATTCTGGGAACGGAGCGGTCTGGATGGTTTTGATGGTGTTGTATGGTTTCAACGTGAAATAGAAATCCCTGCGGCTTGGCAAGGAAAAGAGGTCAGGCTGTCTTTGGGAAAGATTGACGACGAAGATATTACTTACTATAACGGACAAGAAATAGCAAGGGGACAGGGGCACGCGACTCCCCGGTCTTATATGATTCCTGCCAACGAGGTAAAAGCCGGAAAGGGTGTTCTGACCATACGTGTGACCGATTATGGAGGTGAAGGAGGAATCAATGGCGCTCCCGAAGATTTATATGCAGAAGTTGGTGGCGAACGGATCTCACTGGCCGGAAAGTGGATTTACCGGATAGGTATGTCGGTTACCGATATTCCTGCGAAACCGGTTTCTCCCGAGAGTTCTCATTATCCCTCCGGGTTGTACAACGCCATGGTCAGTCCGTTAACTGCTTTCCCCGTTAAGGGTGTCATCTGGTATCAGGGAGAAGAAAATGCCAGTAGAGCCGAGCAATATGCTCCTTTGTTCCGGGCATTGATTGCCGATTGGCGGAAACAGTGGAAAATTGATTTGCCTTTCTACTTTGTACAATTGGCCGGTTATATGACTCCGCAGGAAGTACAGCCGGATTCCCGGTGGGCAGTTCTTCGCGAGGCACAGGCCGAGGCTTTGCATATAGCCAATACAGGGATGATAACAGCCGTCGATTTAGGCGATCCGTATGATATTCATCCGAAGAACAAGCAGGATGTCGGTAAGCGGCTGGCGGCTTTGTCATTAGCCGATACTTACCGGAAAGGTACTTATCACATGCCGGTTTGTACAGGATATAAGGTTTATGACCGTACACTTGCTTTGGCATTCGATTCACCTGTACAAGCTAATGCAGGAGAAGTAAAAGGATTTGTATTGGCTGGCCCCGACGGAGTATTCTATCCGGCTAAAGCAACGTTGCAGCAAAATGGTAAAAGTGTCGTGTTGGAATCTCCTCAAGTGGAAATTCCCATTGCGGCACGTTACAACTGGGCCGACTGCCCGAACGGGAATCTGTATAGCCCGTCCGGAGTACCGGTAGGCCCTTTCCGCACAGACAAGTAGACGTAAAGAAAGAACCTGTCTGATTGGGTTGATTTTTCAGGCAGGTTCTTTTATCAGACGATGTTAACCGATATACAACGATGTTAACTTACTATATTATGAGAAAAAAAATATTTATCGCTTTGTTAGGTATCTGTTGCCTGCATGCGAACGCACAAACTATTTTGCATAAATCGGCTACGCTTCCCCGGGTAGGCGATGAAATCTGTAAGCAGGAGATCAATTACTTCTCACCCGGTGAGCCGGGTCCGGGTCAAGTTTGGCAAATAGAGCAACTGACTCCGGTGAAAGAACAATATGAACTGGTTTATACCGGCAGTGATTCTCTCTTAACCGGTACGGAGCACTGTACCATGTATAAATACCGCATACAGGGAGATTCTTTATGGAAAGTCGGCGTAGAAAATAGATCGACTTACCAGAAAGCCGTTTTTCCGGAACTTCTGGCTGTGTATCCTATGAAACTGAATGACCGTTTCGAAAGTTTGTTCGGCTATATCGGTGAGTATCAGCACGCGTATGGTATGGAGTTGTCAGGTAAGACTACCGTTACGGCAGATGCGGAAGGTATTCTCGTGATAGAGGGAGATACGGTGCCGGATGTGTTGCGTGTACATACGCAGCGCCGGTTTGTTCAGGACCTGGATTTTCACGGTGTATACCGTGCGGTAGATGACTCTGCCGGATGGTTATGTAAATTCCATCCGGATAGCATTTTGTCCCGTATCCATGCGGATACCCTTATCACGCAAACGGATACCTACTCTTGGTATACTCCGGGTTATCGTTATCCTATTCTGGAAACAGTGGAGAACACATTGATTCGTCGTGGTACTCATGAATCTCATTTTCGAACGGCATTTTATTATTCACCGTCCGAGCAATATTATACTCTGAATGAAGATGCGGACAATCAACAGACACGTGAAGAAAGGTCCATGCAGAAACAGAAAAAAGAGGAACAGTCCCGTAACGGCTCTTTCCCTTTGGGAGATGGTTTTGGTAAATGTAATTTTTATCAGAAGGACGCTCATCTGGTTGTAGAATATTTACTGACTGCTCCTTGTGAAGTCGAGATCGCTTTATACACTGTGCAGGGAGAGCTTTTGTCCGTCTTTCCAAAGAGGGAAATGCGTCCGGGGCAATATCGCGAATCTATCACCATCGATCCTTCTCTCTTTAGGCATTATATACTACGTTTGGTTGTCAATGGTAAAACCTATGGTGAGAAAATTTGAACATGAACTACTTTTAGAATACACTATTATGAAAAATCGACGAAACCTTTATAAACTGTTGGCACTTCTTTTGTCCGTTAACTTTGGATACAGCTACACTCTTTATGCACAGAACGGAGAGATGCCTATTACCATTTCCCAACCCCAGATTGTTCCGGTTTCTCCGGAGGCTGCTGCAGTTCAGAAATACGTTTGCTATCCGGTGAATCATAGTACGGGATTGGCTGACATAACGATTCCTATTTATACAATAAAAGTGGGGGATATGGAACTTCCTATAACCTTGTCTTATCACTCCGCCGGCATTAAACTCCGTCAGTTGAGCGGTTGGGTAGGAACCAACTGGACCTTGAATGCGGAACCCTCCATTATGCGTGAGATCAGAGGTATTCCGGATGAGGAGAAATATGGAGGATATCTTACTGCCAAGTATTTTAATGAAAGAGAACAGAGCGATCCGGACAAAAAGACTCGTTTCTTAAAGCAGGTTGAAAAGAAGATTATCGATAGCGAACCCGATCGTTTTTATTATAAACTGGCAAAGCAGAGCGGCACATTCTATTTGGGTGTAGAAACTTCCGGGTTTAAACCGGTTACCCGTGTCAGTGCTTGTTGCACTCGTCCTTATGTTCCTATACATGTGGTCGGTTGGGAAATACTTGGGCCTAATGAACTTCATATAACGGATGATAATGGGCTCAGATATGAATTTGGTAGTGAAACGGACGGCTATACGGAAAAGACCGGAAATTATAATACTCGTTGGTTGTGTCGGAGAATTGTATCTAACAAAACCAGAGCAAATATCTCTTTTACATACACTGATTTCCAATCCGCACCGATCATATCGTCTTATTCTACCGATTATGTAGCTTTGGAAGAGTATCCGGGAACTTTCCGGAATAGTGGACAAGCACCTGATACACTTGATTTTGATTGTTTTTCTGTCAAAGAGAATACATTTCTGCGCCGCGAGGATTCTTTAAATGCTTCTAGAGCATATTCTGCATCTCCGGGTAACTACAGGTTGATATCCAAGCAAGGTGCCACCACATATTATTATCGTATTGAAAATGGCGAAGCGCGAGTTGCCGGTTCATACTCTAATTTTGAGGAATATCTGGTTCCCAGCCCTTATTTTGCAACTTCCGTACAAGAACGCAAATTAAATTCGATTCAATTTGACGATGGTTCTATTTCTTTTGTACAGGGCGGTGATATGAATTTGAGTACTATTACTGTTAAATCCAAGAGTGGGGAAATTATTCGAAAGGTTCAATTTTATATAACCCGCTATAACGAAAAAACGAGTCTTACTAAATTAGATTCGATAGTTGTCACTTCCGGTAGAACTCCTTTAGAGAGACAGGTTTATTCGTTTCAATATAAAATGCCTTATAATGTCCAGTCAGAAGCTAGTTATGCAATGGATCACTGGGGATATTATAACGGGGAAAATGTCAGGAACCGCCTTCCTATTCCGTATGGGCGTTATTATTGCAATGACCAGTATTATTTTAATTTTGGTGACAGCACCCGTAACTGTAATGAAACTTGTATGCAAGTCGGAATTCTGACTGATATTTTTTCACCGGAGGGTGTACATACCAATTTTACCTACGAAGCCAACCGTTATGGAAAGATGTTCAGTGGAGATGCAAACTATGCGAAGGGTACCTATCTTGCCGGAGGCTTGCGTGTACAACGAATAAGGGAAAAGGATATGCATAGTGGCTTTTCAAGGACACGCGTGTTCTCTTATGCTCTTGCTAAACCGGAAGGGTCGGATGGTAAGTATAAAAAGGATCTTGGAGTGCCTAAACATGCCTTGACAGAGCGGGATTACTGTACACAGATGGAGCGGTTGACTATAATTCCTGCAAGTGGTAATACAAAGCTTTGCCGTTTACGGACCTGGGGGGCGAATCCAGTTTCCAATATCACTTTTAGCAATGGCAGCTCTGTTATTTATCCATATGTAAGAGAACAGGTTATTGATAATGCAGGTGTCGAAGAGAACCGTACGGATTATTTTTTTAGTGCTCCATATTGGGAACTTGCTGGCGGAATTCCTAATGATCCTTTTGATCCCCGTACTCAAGTTCGTCAGGATATCACTAAGCCTTTTGATCCGGATGACGGCTTAGAGGCTTTAAAGTATGGGCAACTGATAAAGAAAGAGATATATGAAGGCAATACCCTGCTTGAGCGCCGTGAGTACGAGTATAATTATTATAGAGATCCTATGAAGTTTAATGGTCCGGAGGTCATTATCGGTCGTCCTTATAAAACGCGTGCTTGCAATTTGGAAGAATACGGTGCTTATCCTCAAGAGATATATCAAGACTTTACTTGGGCTATAACGGCCGGAGCTTCCCGTTTGAAACGAGAACGTATTACCACTTTTGCGGACGATGGCAATAAAAGAACACAGACACGTGATTATATTTATTGTCCACAAAATTCAGGAGACCTGTTTGATAGTCCAGTGGAGACAACCGTGTGGTTTGCAACAAGGCACTTGAATCCTATACGGATACGTACTACTACCGGTAGTTCTGAAACGATCGAACATTTCATTTATCCGGAAGAGGCGAAAGATAGCATAACGGAAGATTTGGGACAAGATTTCTTGTTGCAATTGCATGCACTGAATAACTTGATAGCATATAAACGCATATGCGGAGCGGATACCACTACTCTGCGAAACGTTTATTCCGGTTTGGCTGTTCAAAAGGTACAAACGTGGAATCCGTTACTTTCTAACTTTGAAGATCGCCTTTCTTACACCTATACTCCTTATGGCAACATTAGTTCTGTCACTTCTGATGGTTCTACTACCAGCTATCTATGGTCATACTATAACCAACATCCGGTATTTAAAATGGAAGGAATGACGCTTGATGAAATAATTAAGAAAACACAATCCGATGGTACGTGGATTACGGATATGGAAAAGCAGGGAGCATACACAACTACTGCTGCGACGTATATGAAAATGCTTCAGGAAATGCCCGGTTATCGGGGATACTTCTATACTTATCGACCTTTGATCGGGGTCACTTCTATTAAAGGTCCGGACGGAATAACTACCTATTTTACCTATGATAGTTTTGGCCGTCTTGTCGAATCATACATTTGGGAGAATAATGTCAAGAAGACGATAACTGCTTTTGATTATAATTTCCCTACTCATTAATATCTGTTTCTATTTTCTATAGAAAGCAAGAGAACGATTGTAACTAATTAAAAAATGAAAACAGCATGAAATATACACTTTATTCTATCTTTGTTTTTGTTTGCCTTTTCTCATTTTTTCCTTCTCTTTTGAAAGGGCAAGATAAGAACCGTCATTATGTGCGGACCCGACTAATGACCAAAGACGATGGTAGTAGTTTTAGGGAGACGATAACTTATTATAATTCTTTCGGATTAAATGATGAAATTAGAGAGATAGGGGCTTCCCCTCAAGGTAACGATCTACAAACATTTGTCGGATATGACGGCGCGTTCCGCAAAGTGTCCGAATCGCTTCCCCGGCCTGTGGGGAATACCAATTTCTATAATGATTCCAATCCGGAAAGTTATACGGTCTATGAACATTCGGAGTTAAACCGCATTCGCGAAAGCTATGGCCCCGGACAAACATGGCGGGAGAATGGGAAATCTGTGAAGTACACTTACTTATATAATACGAAAACGGGTGATGACCATTGCTACTGCCTGTCTGCAAAAGATGTTGGAGAGGATATAAAGGTTGAAGTAAAATCTTATGATGCAAATGAAGTGTCTATCCTGCGGACAACAGACGAAGACGGCAATGTGACCGATCAGTTTACCGATCATGAAGGGAAACTGATTCTTACCCGGCAGAAGGCAAATGGAATTCCGCACGATACTTATATTGTTTATGATGATCATGGAAGAAAACGGGTAGTCCTGCCACCTCTTGCTGCTGATGCGTTGGGAGGACATAGCACTTTCATGTGTAGTCAGGTTGAAGAGGTCCAATTATACGGGTATCTCTATTATTACGATGAGCGAGACCGGTGTATCAAGAAAAAACTTCCGGGGTGTGAACCGATTTATTATGTGTATGATAGGTGTAACTATTTGGTGCTGAAGCAGGATGGTAATGACCGGGAGGCTGGGAGATGGCAATCTTTTCAGTATGACCGTTTAGGGCGGCAAGTGATATGGGGCTTTATGACTCGCAACAAAACACACGCTGATTGGATACGTATATGTAAAAATCTGGATCTCAGAATTTATTTTAGAGGCACGTCATATGGTTCAGAAAATTATGGGTATACTTCGGTTCCTAGAATAAGTTATTTATGTACCCCATTAATCATTAATTATTATGATAACTATGAATATACTACTATATTCAATGAATTCATTGGCTTTCTCAATCGTCCAGGGTATTACTCTTCTTTCTCCGCTTCCTCTCTTACTTCACGTGATAAACTTACCGGCCAAGTTGTAGCTCTTTTGAACGATCCTTCCAAAAGAGACTGCATTGCTTATTATTACGACCAGCGCGGGCGTGAAGTACAGTCCACGATGAATTCTGCTTTCGGTTTTAGAAATTACACTTTTACTAACTATGATTTTACCGGCCAGCCTGTTTCTGTCCGTAAAGAGCATACGAGTATTTACCGGGACACACCTCCTGCTTCTGTGGATGATGTTGACCATATCCTGACATATGAATATGAGTATGATCATGCAGGGCGTTTGTCTAAGCTATACCAGACTTATGATAACGATGCCAAAGTTCTCGTAGCCAAATATGAGTATGACGAAGTGGGACGCTTGGAAAAGAAACTGTTACATAATGAAACAGCCACTTCTACTTATAAATATAATGTTCGTGGTTGGCCTACCGAGATTAATGAGCCGCGTATGTCGCAGAAAATCTATTATAACGAGAATCTCCCTCAAGGAGTTACTCCTCTATATAATGGCAATATTGCTTGTTTTTCCAATTCGATAGACAACAATTATACATCGTGTTTCAATTATGACGGTCTGAATCGTCTGATATCCACTCGCCAATACAAACCGGATGGGAGTGAAATCTTCACTCCGGAAGATTTCACTTATGACAAAATGGGTAATTTGCTTACCTATTATCGGGTTTACTTTGATTTTTACCCCCGTTATATGAACAAACTGACGATAAAATATCATGGCAATCAGATTCAGAAAGCAGCAGATGATTACCGTAGTGTTAATTATTATTCGCTTCGCTACCCGGATGCTGTGAATCGTGATGTAGAATATTTCTATGACAGTAACGGTAATCTGGTGAAGAATCTGGATAATATGATTCAACGTATCAAGTATAATATCATCAACTTGCCCGAGGTAGTTGCATTTAGTGACGGAAATCTGCTTACCTTTTATTATATGGCCGATGGACGTAAAGTGCGTGATGCATATGGATCTTACCCGGCAGGAACATCTACCCCATTGGATGACATTGTGAATAATACTGATCCCTATATTAGCGGTACGAATGATTGGTGCGAGGATTATTATTATGGATCAGGAAAACTTAGACGTGTAACATTTCCAGAAGGGCATATCAGTCTTTATAACAATAGTAAAGGTCCATTAATGCAATATGTGGCAAAAGATCATGTCGGTTCTATCCGGGGATATTGGGAACCAGGTGATACTTCTTTAGGTAAGTCCCCTTATCCGTCTTATTACCCTTCCGGTATTTTAGATAATAAGGTAGACCCCTACCATCCTTTTGCATTGGGTGGAAAAGAATTCATGAGTACAAATAACTTGGATGAGTATTTCTTTGGTGCCCGTACAATGTATGCGATCATGAATCGTTTTAATCAAATGGATCCGCTATGTGAAGACTATTATTCGGTAAGTCCGTATGCATATTGCAATAATAATCCGGTAAATAATGTTGATTTTGATGGCAGGGATTGGTATAAAATACAAAATAATCATGGGGAATGGCAATATATATATAATGATAAAGTACATTCTCAAGAAGAGTTGGATAAAGTGATCAAAAATGGTACATATCTGGGGAAAACGTATATGGAAGATGGTGCTTATTATAGCTTATTTGGAAGTCAAATGGCAGCTAATTCTTTTGAAGGAGTTATTTATCAAAAAATAGACGAAGCAATAATGAAAGAAGCTAATGCGATTCAAGCAGGAATTAACAATTTTGGTTCAGAAAACATAGGGAGTCCTGCAACTGACTTTTCCATCTCTGGGTTAAATTATAAGGATACTAAATATTTTGGTGTGGATTCGCATAGAAATTCATATTTAATTAATTATGAGAATAGCTCAAGTGGAGTTTATAGAATAGTAGGTGAAAAGAGTGCTATGAAAGCATACATGGAAAACTGGGTAGGTGATAAAGATATGCCAAAACACATTGGAGGATGGCAATCGGGCGAGAAAATGTATCATATTAGATTTCTAAATAAAACAGGATATGATATTATTCACTTGCAATATTCACGTCAAGATGCATCTGTATTACTGAGAAAATACGAAAATTTATTTAAAAAATAAACAAATGAAACATTTCTGGTTAATTGTTATAATGCTTTGTATAAACTTGTCTTGTTCTAATGATTTGTTGTTTGTTACTGGAACTACGAATTATATTTTTCGCGATTTAGCATATGATGTGAATAGGTATGTCAAACTGTATTATTGTGATTATTTAAAATATCCTACTGTAGATGAGTTGTATACCTATTGTTGGAGAATTACCAATAGTGCTAATGATTTTCGTTTTCAATCATTTACTGAATTTGAAAAAGTAGAAAAAATGAAAACGAATGGAACGGGTGTTGAGGATTTACTTCGCTTTATGTTGAAAAATAAGACTGATTTAGCTTTCCGGCAATCACGTGGTGAATTATATGTGCTGTGGAAAGGTAAAAAGGCATTTCGGGTAAATTATGATTATTGTTTACTTAAAGATAACTATCGGGATCAATGGCATTTTTATTGTTTCTTTGATTCTGTTGGCGTTGCTATTCCTATGGATGCTAACGCAGAAGATTCTTTTATTAATTTGAGAAAGAATATTTGTCAAAAATATTATTTCGATCAGGAATTAAAGAGGGCATCTGAAAACATTCTTTTGAGATATAATAGAGATACTGGCTATAAAGTGTTTTGTTCGACAAAAGTGGATATTGACAAGAATGATTATTTGAAAGAATTAGGATGTTCTTTGGATACATTTTTGCTGAATAGAAATATACAAATGATACAATTTATAACCACTGTTCCGTATTGATGAATCTACAAGTTAAGTATTTAGTAGATGTTTGACTGGGATGTACATAGGATGTGGCATGATATGGAAATATGCTATGCTTATTTTTGTAAATCAGTGCGTTTGAATTAAACAGGTTATGTAAATCAAGATGGATATAAAAACCTTTATGTTATTGTTCCATTTTAATCAGGTTAGTTTATGAATCCTATTAAAATGACTTTGCTTGTATTAGGAGTATGGGTAATAGCAACATTCGTATGGGTGCATTTTATAGAGGATGTATCAGAGAAACCTTTTGCTGTTGTAATGTACTCTATTTATTTAGCTCCGTTTATTTGTACTATAGCTTTTATTGTTAGTGCTTTTTTTTATCGCACTTGGATAAACAGCCATAGAAGAGCTGTTGTTGTGGTTTTAATATTACTAATTATTTGGACTTTAAGCATAGCTCTTTATTTGCAATCGTTGTTCAGTTGAACTTGGATATATTCAATCTCGATTAATGAAAGCTACTTATATACACGAGATAGGGCATAATTTGGGATTAGATCATAGTGATAAAACTACAATTATGAAACAGAACAATTTGATAAAAATTAACAGTACGATGAATGGAACTTCTGTTATTACTGATTATGCTTCTATTGATAAAAGAAGAGTTTTTTTGATGATAAATAGAGTGAATGTTCCACGAGTATCTCCTTTGGGTATATTGATGACAAAATAAAAATAATGTGTAATGAAGAAATTAGTTTTATCGTGTTTATTTATGTCACTTTTTCTTTCTTTTTATTCGAATACATATCAATTTTATATTTGGAAATCATCAAAATAGTTACAGTATGAAGAAGAAAATAGTATTGACATTATTATGCATTATTTTAGTTGTGTTTTTTGTCTTTGGATTAGTATTAGGTTCTTTTGATTTTACGCGTTCGAAAATAATAGAAAAAACTGATTACTATCTTGTTGGATGGATGTCCGCCAGGAACTCGTTATTGGGGGTTATATCACAGAGATAGGCTGGAAGGCGTAGTTGGAGGTTGCATTAAAGATATTTACTGGAATGAACAATACATTTTGGTTAAGACACACTATGGTGCAAATAGTGACAGTATAGAAGGATATTATATTGTAAAATTGCTCCCTCCTGTAAAGAAAGGGGTTCCATGGGAGAAGATAGGGCCTTTATCTAAAGAAGAATACGGGCAAAAGAAATTGGAATTGCATCTTAATGAAGAAAAAATGAAGCATAAATCTTTATTTAAAGGAGAATCCAAATAAAGAATCATTGTTTAACCTTTTTGGATAAAATGTATAAACATTCTAAGTAATGTTCTTAAAGAAATTTATCGCTTAGTAGGATTTTGTTTTTGTTAATTTTAGAAATCTTCTTATTTTATATTCAATATCCAATAAGAGAGAATAACCTTTATAAGATCGTGTTGGGTTTGATTAAAACTATTGAGTAGATAGTTATAATTTTGGGTTCCGATTTCTATTTAAAAATGGAATCTTATTATTGACTTAGGTAGGATAATATAATATTCGAAAAACTAAAAATGGTTTAAATGTTATGTGCTGGAGAGAACAATTGAAGCAATATGAGTATAATAAAAATTGGAATGCAGCAATTAAGCTGATGCAGGTAGTAATAGATGATAATCCTAACGATATAGATGGCTATCTTTTTATGAACTATTTGCTTATGGATATTTTGGTTAATGAAATGTATGATAATAGTAAACATGATTATTATGCAGATCTATTAAAAAAGTATTTTCTTGAATCATATAGTAGGTTTTCGAATAATTCAGAATATCTTTTTTATATCGGATTTATCGCTTCTATGTCTGAATGGTACTTTGATATAGAAATGGAAGATGTTGAATCTATGCTTAAAAAAGCAACTTATCTTGATCCTGAAAGTCTACTTTATAAATGGGGTTATTGTTGTATCCTAAATCAGAGGGCAGAAGTGAATACTGAAACAAAATATTTTCTTTCAAGGCAAATATTAGAGAATGATATGTTGATGAAAAATATTATGAAGAAAGGTTTGTTGGGTGAATATCTCAAAGAATTTATGCTGTTGGTATATGAATCAACAAAAGTTTTACTATGATATGGGTTGAGAAATAAGGTCATTACACATAGTATGGGAGCAGCTTATGCAAAAGGAATGATATAAGCATTTATTGATAAAGGTATTGATCTTTCTCTTTTTGCGTTTGAAGTTGATTTTGTCTCTTTTCAACCCACAAAACAGGCAGCAGTTCATGGTGTTCAAACTTTCCAGTTCACTAATAAGAATGACCAAGTAGCAAATAATAAATTATTAAGAAGTCCTTTTGGAAAGATAGAAGAAGCTTCAATACTATCTGTTGATGATGATAAAAACAAGAAACATGGAATTTAAATTTTATCCAATCAATTCTTAGTTTACCAACAGGAAAATACAATGTAATAAATGGACAAATTATACCAGAATAGATATATGAATACCAAAAGACAACATCCTCTTAAAACGCTAACAATCGCACTATTATCCTATTGGATTATCACTTTTATAATAATGTTTTATATGGAATCAAAACATCCGGGAGGAGAACAATTCTTGCTAAGGATATTTGTTGTAGGATTAAATTATTTTCCACTTTGGGGAATAATAGTAAGTATATCGCTCATATTTCTACATAAAGAATGGGCACTAAAAAGATGGTATATATTATTAATTGTAATACTATTGTTTATATATTTATTCATTATTTCTTGGTGGTATATTCTCTTTCAACCATTATAACAATCGCTATAAGGATGCGCTGTTTAAAATCAGTAAAAAGAATAAAATGAAAAATTTTCTTATTATAAGGTTGTGATCCCATATGATGTTGCTAATTAATGTATTTGTATTAAAAATGAAGTGATCTTTGTGGTGCAATAAATTAACATGATATTTTAAGATGCTTGTTAAAAGTAAGATGTTTTTTAATTTCTCATATTTGACAGGTGATCCACATTATTCTGTTAGTAAATAGGAAAAAATAATAAGGAGGTAGTTTATGATCCGAAATGTTATTTGTTTATTTTGTTTGTTTTTTATGTTATCTTGTAAATCAATAGATTTATACTATCCTAATTATGCAAATTGTAGTGGATACAAGAGTTTGTATGTTGTTGATACAATACAGATAGATGATCCGGTATCTGTTTTAACGAATAGCGGATATTGCTTTGTGATGTCTAAGCAGGCCTTTGATTCGTTTAGTGGGAATGAAGACTCCTTATTTAAACGACCGGATACTTTTTTATTAAATGAGTACTTACCAATGAGTGTATCAATTGAGTTGTTTCGTAAGTATGTATTGGCAAATTCATTTTCTTATTTTGATTTTCTTATTCCAATTGAATTTGATAAAAAAGGGATTAAAGATCTTAAGATTTTTACTCGAAAGCCGGATTACTTTCTTTTGGTATTGATTCGAGGTGATTACTATAATGGGGCTTATACGGGATTTGACGGTCCACCTACAATTAATCTGAGAAATAATAAGTTCTCTTTCTATAAGATTGCAATTCCTTGTTATTTAAAATAACGACAGGTTGAATTTTGCGTACTATTTTTGGAGGATAATAAATCGTTTTAATCAAATGGATCCACTATGTGAAGACTATTATTCGGTAAGTCCGTATGCATATTGTAATAATAATCCGGTAAATGCGATTGATCCTAATGGAAGAGATTATAGGTTGACTACTCATTATCAGTAGTTGAGGTGTCAACCGATGAATCAATGAATGTAGCTCAAAGAAGTAGTGTTGTTACGGAGGCTTTCCGGGCAGATAAGTCTGGAATTGCTAATATCTATGAAGTTGTATCAAGTTTTAAAGATTCCAATAAAAATGGTGTGACTGTCAATGGTAATCATATTGGAGTAAAATATTCGCGGCAGGATGAAAATACAGGTGCACATGAAGTGGGTCATACTTTTGGACTCACTCATGGTTCTTCTGGGTTGATGACGTCATCATCTACAGATCCTTATCGTTCATTAGATTTAAATACAGTGGGACTCAAAGATATGATAACTTATCCTATCAGAGGAAAGAGCAATTCTGAAGGAAGAGGTGTAGCTGGTGAAGGGCACTTAAGTGTTTTCGATTTTTCATATTCTATAGGTAGTTCATATTATTCTGTTAGTAAATGGGGAAAAATAAGAAGGAGGTAATTTATGATCCGAAATGTTATTTGTTTATTCTGTTTATTTTTTATATTGTCTTGTAAATCAGTAGATTTAAATTATCCTGATTATGTTAATCAAGATGGATATAAAAGTCTTTATGTTGTTGATACAATACAGATAGATGATCCGGTATCTGTTTTGACAAAGAGTGGATATTGTTTTGTAATGTCACATCAAGCGTTTAGTTCATTTAATGGAAAGGAAAAAACTTTATTTAAACGAGAGGATGTTTTTTTATTAGAGTTGAGATTACCTATATATATACCAAGCGAATTATATAATAAATATATATTGTCAAACTCATACTCCTATTTAAATGATCGCATTCCGTTAAAAAGTGACAAGAAAAAAGTAAAAGAACTTATGTCTTTTGGTAGACAACCGGATTTTTTTCTTTTGGTTTTGATTCGGGGCGACTTTTATAACAGAGTTTATACGGGATTAGACGGTCCACCGACACTTGAATTAGAAAATGAAAAATTTTCTTATTATAAGGTTGCGATTCCCTATGGTGTTGCTAATTAATGTATTTGTTGATTTTAGAAATATGAAATATATACTTCTATACTTTTTATTATTTGTATTGTCTTCTTGTCATAAGACTGTTATTGGACGTGTTACCGAGGTCATATATACGCCATGGAGAAGTGGCACCATTATACAATATAAAATTTGCTTTAATAAAATAGAAGGCAAAGGTTTGGATTCTACATATTTGATTGGAAATAGAATTTATATCAAAGACACATATAATCCTTTTTATTTTGAAATAGGAGATAGCCTGAAAATAAAATTAGGATTAACGCAATACCAAAACAAATTTATCAGCATTTATAAATTGGTAGACAGAGAAGAAAAAACTACCAAAAAGGAACACAAAAATACTAAGTGGTGCCCAATTTTTGATATTGACACACCTCCTTTATTACCAGGTTCACAAACCAATAAAGATAATAAACTATCAATAAATAAATTTATTAGCAAAAAAGCAAAAGAAGAAAATGTTAAAATCAAAAATCCATTTTTGATTTATCTTGATATAGATACATTAGGAAGAGCCTATATACATAGTATGCACAGCCAAGACACTCTTATCTCACAATGGATAGAACAAAAAATTAGTGAATTGCCTGCATTTTCTCCTCCACAAGATAATGGGGAGAAAGTCAATGTTATGGCCTCATATAGAATAATATGTTCAAATTCTCAATAAAATGGATACAAAAGAGATTAAGTACAATGCTTTTGAAAACAATTGTGCGGATGCAGTACAACAAGTTTTAGAAAAGGCTTTAGGTATAGATATGCATATGGATATATCATCTGAACCTAATGAAGTGTTTGAAAGTATAAAGAAAAATTCTAAAGATATACAAAATGAAATTGATAAAAAAAAGACAGGTGCGAAATAAGTATATTTATGTGGCATTTGCTAGTTTAGTTTTGATGTGCTTATCATATTATGGATATCACCGATTTAAGATAGGCTATGGGATAGCAATCGAAAGTCGACATTACTTTAAAAAGGCAAAAGCATTCTTTTTTAATTATGAATTTTTCGGAAATGTTGTTGATCGTAAGTATATAGAAGGGGATGCTACAGCGTATTTTATAGTGGTAAGGTTAGATTCGGATATAATTATTCCAGAATGGGGAAGGACTTTTTATTATAATTATTATGTTTTTGATTTGGATAATAATACAATGCAATTTTTGGTTTCCAAGCAAATCTATAATAATGTTAGTCAAGGTGATTGTATATTGAAAAGGAAAAACTCAGATTCTATTTATATAAATAATAAATCTTATTTATTGTTTAGTAAAGAGGCTTTGAAATGGATTCCTTGATTAAAATGCAATTTATTAAATGCTACTTTTGTACAAGTGGAGGAGATGGTATCAGTAAATTCTTTCTTATCGAAAAACAGAACTGTTAAAAGATTAGGCCAATGACGATAAAATTAACGAAAAATCAGTTGGATTATCTGAATGATAAACGAATAAAATAACGAAGTAATCTGAGAAATAATTTTAGTGTAAAAGAATTGGATACTTCCTTTGTAACTATTGAAAATGATGAAGAGTGTGCAAATGAAATAAGGGATTGGATGATGGATACTCAGATGCAGATTGGATTTGATATTAACTATGCCCTAACTTCGGATAGTAGATTATTGGAAGAACTGATTGATGTATTTTATACAGGATAAATATTTAGGGAATAGTTTTAGAGACTCAACAAATAAAGAAAAGATGAGAAGAGTATTCTAGTTGTTATTATCGGCATTAAGCATGGTGCCGTTTAGAAAAATAGAATTATGAAAAAATAATTTGTGTACAGTTGTTAAATGAAGGATCTGTTGCGTATAGGCCGGTCTCTGCATATTTGATAGAAAAGAATATTTATAAAATAGATGGTTCTGAATGTTATAATCCGGAAGATGAAGAATGGGAGTTTTTGCCAGGTATGTATGTTTTGGTAGAGGAAAAGAAACTTAGTGGAGAGAATGTGTTGGTAGCGGTGAAAAACCAAGGTTTTCAATAGATAGGTATGTGTTTTTACAGAAATTATGAAAGATAAAAGAATATGCCTATCACTAGTGTCCGGAATAGTTCAGAACAAGCTAAGTTGCTCGTCCGTATCCGGCTCTAATTTAGAATTATCAAATTGATTAAAAATATCCGGTAAGGGTACTCTTTCAAAAAGAATTAGCCCTATCGTTTGAGAGATTATATAAAGATTTATCATACAATTTACAACGACTGTTCCGTATTAATGAATCTACAAGTTAGATGTTTAGTAAATATTTAGCTGAAATACGTTTGAGATGTGACATAATATGGAAACATACTGTGTTAATTTTGTTAATCTAACTTTTAACGTTTTATTTCTGCTATACAAAAGAATATACCTTCATGCAGTAGAAGTGCATATTTTTATACGGTAAGAGTATAGTTTTAATATAATGAAGAGTATATACTTTTATGATTTATGAAACAAGTGGGTTCTATTGCTTGATAATCAGTGGTTTGTGTATATGGTAATCAGCTGTTTTAGTTCTTAATTCATTTTTTTGAAACATATATAGTTCTTCTTTTGATAATTATGAAACTATCCCTGCCACAATCATATGCAGCAGGGATAGCTTCATAATTACTATATATTTAAAATGCTTTTATGGCGATTATAGGGCGAGTTTAAACGTCCGGGATAGTTTTCCGATAAGGGTTGATACCAGATAGACTCCTTTTTCTAAATCTCTGTACACTCCACTACCATTAACTGAAGCTCGTACAATACTTATGCCGGATGTATTGATGATTTCAATAATTGTGTTCTCACTTACATTATAGTGAATATCGCCATTGGCTGTGTATACACATACTTCCGAAAGTTTATTTTCTTGTGTGCCGGTGGCTGCCGGATTAAATGAAGATAAAGCGAAATGACCTCCTCTTTTACCGTTGTCAATGGCTTGTACACCCCATTCGTATTCGGTATCTTCGTTATCGATATACATGGAATAGGAAGTGGTCATAATCTGGCCGGATATTTCGCCTGTTTTGATAAATCCGGTTTGGAGATCGGCAGGGACTGTCATGAAATATTCCTTGGAACCGGCTTTTTTCACGTATATGTTATATTGTAATGCCCGGGAGGGAGTTACATCGTCTGTGGCGGCATCCCAAGAGAAGGTAACCATACCTGTTTCTTTGTTGTAGGAACTTTTTAGATTATAAGGAGTGGAAGGAGCCTCATTAGGTAATATACCTGCTGTTGAGGACGTGTTTTTCCAGAGTTGAGTGGCACAACTGAAAGAGCAGACGTTGCTTTGTGCCCATCCCATGTTCCATGCATCCAGATAACCGTCATTGTTGTAATCGATCAGATGATTGTTGCCGTGACTGATGCGATCGAAAGTCCATTCCTGATCTGCATCATAGTAGGCTCCGCAAGCTTTGAAACTGAAATCGCCCCGGTTCATATACAGCCAGGTTGTAATTTCATGTTTTTCTCCGTGACCGCCTATCAGGATATCGGGCAAACCGTCGTGATTGACATCCCCAAAGGAAGGGGTTGCACCGTCTACTCCTTCAAAACCGCAAAAGAGGTCGTTCAGCATTTCAAAGTTGCGTCCGCCACAATTCCGATAGATGTAAAAAGACTTGGCGCCCGAACCTTTATTACTGGAAAAACCTGTCACCACAATATCCATATAACCATCGGCATCCAGATCACATAAGGAGCAGGAAGAATCGTTGGAACCATACAAATACTGTTGGTTTTCGGAGAATGTTCCGTCTCCATTGTTCCAATAGATACGGAGGTTGCCTTCGCCCGGACCATAACCGGAGGATACAATATCCAGCCAACCGTCATTATCCATGTCAGCAAAGTGCACGGAACCTCTCGAAAGACCTAAGAACGGTTCTGTACCATTTAATGGGGTTTCTTGCTGGATGAATCCCTTGCCTTTGTTGTTTTTGTATAGATAAAGTGCGCGCCGGTCGTGGTGTACGATGAGATTTCCTTTTTCATCTGTTCTTCCATCGGGGTCTTCGTAATCGTCCAGCCCTGCAATGATCAGATCCAGATAGCCATCCTTGTCATAGTCGCCTACCGAAACCCATTGACGTGACCGGCCACCGTCTTTTGAACTGTAAATCGGGGAGATACCCATTTTGCTTCCTGCCGGAGTGGCGGTATTGACCTCCTCGAAAACAGGTTGCCCACCTTTTTCCGCCCCTTTATTACGGTATAAAAATGCAGCAATCTCTTCCAGGTTATTTTCGTAATCCATTGATTTTAACCCGGGGACAAACAGGTCTAATAATCCGTCGTTGTTATAATCGAACCAGACCGGACAGGCATAGTAGCAAACATCAAAAGGACTGGTAAGGCGGACGAAAGATTCTGTACCGTCATAGTCATACAGAGCCGATACTTTTTGAGCGGAGGCTGTTCTGAGATGCGGATTCTTTCCGGAGTAGGCAATCTCCAGCCAGCCATCATTATCGTAATCCCCCCATGCCACATTGGAGCGATCTGCCGTATGGTAGAACTGCCCTCTGATGAGGGACGTTGCTATGGGCTCGGCAGGAACCGGTCTTGCTATTTTGGTAAAGACAGGGGATACCGGATTACCGGGAGTAGCGATTTCCGAATAGTCTGGATTGGATAAGTCATCGTATATTTCCGTATAGTTAAAATCCTCTGTTGAGAAAGTGGATATACCCACATCCATAATTTGCACACCACCGTCTTGTAGGCCTTCTACTGCGATCAAGTTCCAGCTATTCGGTTTTAATGTCTGTTTGGCTTCGTAAGAGATATCGAACGGAATGTAATTGGAAACCGACCCTTTTTTGCTTGCTGCCCAAACACCATTGATGTAGATGTGAATATCATCGTCGTGATAAAGCAGGAAGCGCATGGCATTGATCATTTCCGGAGTGACGTCGCCCAGACGGAACCAGCGGCGCATATGAATCTGTGAGGTATTCCAGGGAGTTGAGATTAAGTTTGCCCCATTCCATATGGAGGAGCTACCAAATGCGGCTTCTCCTTCCGCCCAGGTGCGGTCGTCGAACTCTTTGGCAAACCACCGGCGGGGAACATCGGATGAGGTTATATATCTCCACTTGTATTTATGCTCTTTGGCAGTAGAAAGAATCGGTCTTACTTTTATTCCGCTTTGTGGCAGATTGATACATTCCTCTATTTTTGTTTTTAGTTCTCCGGTTGCCGAATAGGGCTTCAATACGCGCCGGTCGTATGTGTAGATTCCGTTTTTTTCGATCTCCACATCGGATAGCTGGGTATATACGGCAGCATTTAATCCGTAGTAATAATGGTCTATTACTTTGTCGGCTAAATTGTTGAATAAGACGGTGAAGTCTTTTCCGGTCTCTACGGTGGTGTATTGGAAATCGCCTCCGGGCCAGATGTGTCCCTGTACTTTCAATGTAATGCCGCCATACTCGCCACAGACGCCGGCTCTGGTTTCGTCCAGTGGGCAGGAGGGGTTCGGGTAGCTATGGGAGTCCTTAATGTCACCAATGGGAGCGTCTACCCAGCCACTGGCACAACAGACAAGGCTTTGGCCTACTTCTCCTATGACGATCTGAGTCATTCTTTCTGTATCGAATTGTCCCCAACCTTCATTAAATACCACCCATTGGATAATACTCGGATGGTTTCTGAAAGCTGTGATAATTCTTTTCGATTCATCTTCAAAGTTCTTTTTGGCATAGTCTTCGTATCCGGAAGGTAAGTTGGGGCTGGGCAGATCTTGCCATACCAATATTCCTTCCCTGTCGCAATGCATATACCAACGTGCAGGCTCTATTTTGATATGTTTCCGTATCATATTGAATTCTAAAGCTTTCATCGCTTTTATATCAAACAGGAGTGCCTCGTCACTTGGAGCAGTATACAGGCCGTCGGGCCACCATCCCTGGTCGAGTGGCCCCATCTGGAAGATTTGTTTTCCATTGAGGAAGATACGGGGCGTTTCACCCACTTTCTTTACTTCGATTTTGCGCATTCCGCAATAGCTGCTTACGGCGTCTGTCTGTACTCCGTCTTTTAGGATGGCTATGTCGAGGTCGTATAAATATGGGTCTTCTACCGACCATAAATGAGGGTTATCGATAGGAATGGTCAGTAACCTTTCGACTTTGCCGTTTTCCAGCGTTGCTATTTTATTGCCTTCTTTGTCGAGTAAGCTGATATTTACTGTTACTCCGAATATTTCATTGGTATTGACTCTCATTTTCAAACAGGAGTTGTCTACATCGGGTCGTATCATTAAGTCCTCTATGTAAACCGAATTGACAGGTTCCAGCCATACCGTCTGCCAGATGCCGCTTACCGGAGTGTACCAGCATCCCCATTTATTTAATGCCTGTTTGCCTTTCGCTTGTCCTTCGGCACCGGTATTATCGTATGTATAGACAACTAACTCCTGTTCTTCCTGCTCTTTTAAAGCGGAGGTTATGTCAAAGTAGAACGGGTCGTATCCACCGGTATGTTCGCCTACTTTTATGCCGTTTACATAAACAACGGTTTCCCAATCTACGGCATCAAAATGAAGCAGAATATTTTTCCCTTTCATCGTTTCGGGGATACTTATTGAACGTTTATACCAATAGCATTGGCTGTCGCTCTCTTCCATGATTCCGGAGAGGGCGGATTCTATGGGGAAAGGAACTAATATCTTTTGTGTAAAAGTGAAATTCTCCGGATCGTATGCTTCGCCTTTTATGCCTTTTCGCAAATCCCAGATGCCATTTAAGTTGAGCCATTCTTTTCTTACCATTTGTGGTCTCGGATATTCGGGTAACACGTTGTTCACGTCTATTGTTTCACTCCATGGAGTCATCATAGGGGCTTGCTTCATTTTCCATTCTTGAGCGTGCGAAAGAAAGATACCCATGATGCAGAAAAGTCCTACGATTGAAAGTCTTTGTATATGCATTGTTTTCATGTTGTTAGAGATGAGGGATAAAAATAAGGGTACCCGGAAATGTGGTACCCTTATGTAATTAGAAGTTATAATGATTCTTATTTTACCATTAACTTGCTGATACTTACAGCGCCATTCTGATTAGTCGCTTTCAATAGATACATACCTTCGGGCAAGTTGCTGATGGTAGTATTGCCAGCCGGTAATATTTTGTTTGCAACCGGCATGCCGCTTATTGTATAGATAACAACACTTACCGGTTCAGTAGCATTTACAATAATTTCACTGTTTACGGAATATACGTTTAGGCCCTCGATTGTAGCAGTCGGTTTGAGCCCCGTTCCAGTACCGGCATCAGGATCTAAATAGAGACCATAGATATTAGCACCTACACTACTTGGTAAATTGTAAACAACATATATGGTGTGTTCTCCTTTCACTTCTTTCAATGCTGCTGCAGTTGTCATTTTGGTATCCCATTTACCGGTACCCTGAGCTCTGACCACAGCGATCGGTTCGTGTCCTGCAAGTGCATTTTGTACATCTTCCGGAGTACTACCACTGTTCCAATTTATATTATCCAAGTCGATATACAATGAGAAATTAGCTTCTTCAATGGTACCTATATAATTTTTATCACAGGAATGATTGATAAGAACTCTCTTGTAATCACCGTCTTTGAAATCGATGTCATAATAGGCCACAACAACACCATTGGATGTATAACCGATATTTGAGCCTTCACCACGGGCACCATCGCCGCCTTTAACTATAACTTCCCATTCCATATCGCCTTGGCTCCAATCGCCACCTTCGTCACCTGCACCTTTGGTAACAAATACTACAGCATTTTCAGACGGTGCTATATCCTCATAAACAACACCGCAATCCGGATTCTCAAACCAAAGATTTTCTTTCAATAGATCGATTCTGTGAAGGTTGGTTGCATCTCCCCATTTCACAAACAGATAGTGAGAACCTTTTACTTCTTTTAGTTTGGTAGCAACTGGGGTAAAATCGTTCCATTTTTGCAAATTGATACCTGTCCAAGTTCTTGCAATCATATTTTCCGGTTTTACTTCGTCAATGTAGAATTCCATATATTCTTTATATCTTTCACCATCATGACCAATGTAGGCAACTAATTGTTGGAATTCTCCTTCACCGAAATCAATCGGTTCTGCGGATTTGACAATGAAATCCTTAACTACACCTCCCCAACATTCTGTTTCTTCATTATACTTACAATCTTTGAAAGGATCATCTGGGTTTTCCGGATCTACATCGACTGCTACTCGGAAGATATCGCCATATATGATATTTGCTTTATCTGCATATTCCGGTGATTCATTGATCCATGGTTGCATACCCTCTTCTGCAATCGTATTTTTATAGAAGATGACAGAACGTAAATTTCCATTTCCTTCACGGAAAGTTAACCAAACTTTTTGTTTACCGGTAGGACGTTCGAATTCTTCACCTTCTTTCATATTCCATGCAAATGTTTCAAAGCAGTGATAGCCGAATGTTCTGTCTACCGTCATTTCTGTGAAAGTTACGGATTCTTCAAACGTATTTCCGGCGTGAAGGACTACATATCTTTCTACTCCGAAATCTCCCCATCCTTGTGCGAATTCAACTCCGGTAGCTTGATAAGCGTTCCCATCAGCTCCAAAATCAACTTCTCCCAAGCAAATAATTGTTGAGGTGGATGTTTGGCCGATATTGCCATAACCGACATCGAATATAGCATCTGTAACCAATTCGATGTTCTCATTCCCTTTCATTGTTTCGATCACTAAATCCTGTGCAAATGCAGAATTCATTCCTAATAGAGCGAGCGCTCCGATGAGTAATGTGTTTTTTTTCATTGTAAAATAATTTAAATTAAACATCTATTCTTGATTAGGCCTGTAGCTATCCCGGATTATTTTTATAACATCTGCGTGCTACTTATGCCTGATTCTTTATTATCTGATCCTATTTTTGAACTGTTATATCTTCCTTGCTTTATTTATTGAAAACTGAGAAATGAACTCTTATTTTATGTAAGAACCGGTTTATATATAGTGAATTACCAATGCCAAAATTACGCGTTCTATCCATTTTTATATAGAACGAATCATTCAAAAAATAATAAGTTGGTCACAGGCATCTGCTATCTATCCCGTTTCTTTTATTAATTGAAACGAATCTTTTAGAGATTGTATTCGTTGGAAATTAAGAATTGCTTTTTGTGTACGAAAAACATCCGGGTGTTTTTATATATTAAGGAATACGTTTTATTTATGTGGGTGAAATATCATTTTCCGTGTATGATGACAATGGCTGTTCGTTAATCGGTTATTGTTTGTTGTTCCGGAAGGAAAAACTGACAAGGTATGGATGGTTATTTGTTGGCTTCGTGTATTTCTTTACATAGGTTTCATTTTATGTTGTATTTGTACGAAGTGCTTTGGAAAGCCTTGTATGATGGTGATACGTACTACCAATTTGCTATTTTTTGAAAGAATCGTTCTCTTCTTTTTATTTATATTTGCCCTCAAATAATTCGTTTATAAAGAATATGAAACACCCCCAATTGACTATTACCGTTTTCCTCTTGATGTTGTTGTTCAACATATCCGGATATGGGTTGAATAATTATTATTTCAACATAATCGGTAGAGATAAGGGATTGTCGCAATCCAATGTGAAAGCGATCATTCAGGATAGCAATGGCTTTATGTGGTTTGGCACCCGCAATAAGCTGAACCGGTATGACGGGAATACTTTCAAAATATTCGATTGCTATGATTATGTAGCGCAAAAACAGAATAACAACATATCCTCTCTTTTTGAAGACAGGGAGAAACATCTCTGGGTCGGTACGGATAAAGGGGTCTTTATATTAGATCCTCAAACCGAAATTTTTACTTATATGAATACACAGACGGCGGAAGGGATTACCATGACCGATTGGATCTCGGATATCGGGGAGGACCGGGATGGCAATATATGGATTGTTGTTCCTAATCAGGGATTATTCCGCTATATTCAGGATAGCAAAGAGCTGAAGTTTTATGCATTTGGAAAGAAAACGGTTCCCGATCATGGGAATCCGCAGAGTATGTGCATAGATCAAAGTAACCGGGTTTGGATTGGGACAAATGGGAAAGGAGTATATCTATATGATAAACAGACGGATGAATTTACTCAATACCTTGGTGATACGAATGGCAATACACTGGCGGGAGAGAATATTTATACGATGTCTGACGATGGCGAGCATCTTATTTTGGGTATACATGAAGGTAAACTGCGTAGAATAAATAAGAGGAAGAACGCGGTAACCGATGTAAATGCACCGGATGTGCATTATAAGATTATCCGTTGTATAGCGAAGTTGAATAACAAATTATGGGTCGGTACGCAATATGGTATCTACATTATCGATGAAGAAAAAGGAGAGGTTTTCAGAATATACAACGATCCTATGTGTAGTTATTCGCTTTCGGACAATCAGGTCGGGGAGATTTATCAGGATCGGGAAGGGGGAATCTGGGTAGGAACCAATGCCGGAGGTATTAATTATCTCTCCAGTTCTGTACTGAAATTCACCCGGTATATACCGTTGAGTCGTGAAGAAACGATCAGCAGTAAACGGATAAGAGAGATCATTGAAGATAATAACCAAAATATATGGATAAGTACCGAAGATGCGGGAGTGAATATTTTCTCGCCCGAAAAGCAGACATTTAAAAAGTTGGGAAGAGATATAGGTAGAGACTTGACTTCGGAACAGACGCTGAGTCTGCTCAACCTTAACGGAGATATCTGGGTAGGATTGTTTAAGAAAGGATTGGATATCGTTTCTGCCGGTAGCTATAACACCCGGCATTATTCCGGAAAACAGTTAGACTTGAATGAATTCAGTTTATATGCTTTGGGGGAAGATAAATTCGGCAACGTCTGGTTAGGGAATGCCTGGGGGATTTATAAGGGTAATAAGGAAACGATGGAATTTGTCAATATGCCCGAATTTGGTCTGTGCTATACATATGATATTATGGAGGATGCTAACGACAATATCTGGATAGCGACGATGGGAAACGGTGTGTTCAAGTATAATCAGAAAACTCAGCAGATAGAGCATTACACGAACCAGATCAATGATAAACATTCGATAAGTTCTAACTCCGTCAGCAGTATTACGGAAACGAGCAATGGCGATATCTGGTTTGCAACGGACCGGGGCGGTATCTGTAAATACGACAGTAAGGAGAATAATTTCCGTACCGTATCACTGGCAGAGGGGTTACCCGATGATACTGCATACAAGATTGTTGAGGATAAAAACGGCTATTTATGGTTTGGTACTAATAGCGGGCTGGTACAGTTTGATCCGCAGAATTTTACCATTGAGACCTATTCAACGGATAATGGTCTGCCCAGCAACCAGTTCAATTATAAATCTGCATTGGCAAGCAGTACGGGTGAATTGTTTTTTGGAACTTTGGAAGGGCTGATCTCTTTCTTTCCTGAGAGACTGGAGCAGAATAGCTTTATCCCTCCTGTGTATATTACTTATATAAAGCATAAAAACGATGAAGCATCCGGTGAATTATATGATAAGGGGACGAATAGCGGCTATCTGCAGGCTAAACAGATAACCCTACAACACGATCAGAATAGTATAGAACTGGGATTTGTTGCGTTAAGCTATGCCTGCCCGGCGGCCAATCAATATGCTTATAAGATGGAGAATCTTGATAAAGACTGGATCTTTACAAGAGATAATCAAAGTGTGACTTATGCCAATCTTGCTCCCGGAAAATACCGGTTTGTTGTGAAAGCAAGTAATAATGACAAAGTATGGAATCAGGAGGGGGCTTCTGTCGAGATTATCATCCTTCCTCCTTGGTGGAAGACCTGGACCGCCAACATTTGCTATGCGATCCTTCTGATTGTATGTGTTTGGTTAACAACCAGATATTACTTGTATGTGAGTAAGAAGAAGACATTGGAAAAGCAACGAATGTTTGAGAGTGAAAAGGAGAAAGAACTGTATAGCTCCAAAATCGATTTCTTTACTAACATAGCCCATGAGATACGAACGCCGCTGACGTTGATCAACGGTCCTCTCGAGTCTTTGGCCGAGATGGATATTAAAGATCATGAGATAAAGAAGAATGTCCAACTCATGCAGAGGAACATATCGGAACTGCTTACTTTGATTAATCAGATCCTGGATTTCAGAAAGGTGGATGCCAATAAGGTGACAATGAATTTTGTCGTTGGGAATATATCGGCTATTGTGGATGAGGTATATCAGGAGTTTCTTCCGATGGCATTGTCTATAAATAAGAAAATAGAACTTCATATGCCGGAGCTGCCTGTTCATGCATTGATCGACCGGGGATCTTTTATTAAAATTCTGAACAATCTGTTTTCAAATGCAATTCGTTACTCCGAACATACAATCGATGTGGAACTTGAAGAGGACGATATGCAATTCTATTTGATTATAAAGAACGATGGTGAGATAGTACCTCCCGAAATGGGCGATAAAATATTCGATCCTTTCTATCAATTGAAAAAGAATGCAAATATAAATGCAAGTTCCGGCATCGGATTGTCATTGGCACGGTCACTTGCCGAATTGCATCATGGTGTGTTGCTCTATAAAAGTAACGATGGGCTGAATATTTTTACATTAGCCATTCCAAAGGGCGATATATCCCGGCAAGAAACCAACATCGATATTTATAATGACGATTTTGTAGAGCAGCAATCGAAACAGGAAACGATTTTGGTGGTAGAAGATAATCTTGAACTGCTATCGTTTATGACCGAAAAGCTGAGTTTGAACTTCTCTGTGGAAAAAGCCACTAACGGTGCAGAAGCATTTGATATTATCCAAAGGGTGAATGTCGATATCGTCGTTACGGATATCATGATGCCTATCATGGACGGTTTTGAACTCTGTAGGAAAATAAAGACGGACATTGAGTATTGCCACATACCCGTAGTGTTGCTAACGGCTAAGAATGACTTGAACAGTAAGATCAGAGGACTTGAAACCGGGGCTGATGCGTATATCGAGAAACCTTTCTCGTTTAAGTATCTGACGACACAACTGAATTCACTTCTTGAAAACAGAAAGAGGGAGAAGGAAGCGTTTATCAAGAAACCTTATGTCACTTCGCAGTCGATAGGACTGTGCAAAGCGGATGAAGAGCTGATAAATAAAATCATAGGTATCATTGAAGAGAATATCACCGATTCTAATTTCGGTGTGGAACGCTTGTCGGAGATTATCAACATGAGTCGGTCGAGCCTGCATCGTAAGATTAAGGCACTCTCCGGAACATCGCCTACGGACTTTATCCGTTTGATACGATTGAAAAAGGCTTCCGAGCTGATAGCCGAAGGGCATTACCGCACAGGAGAGGTGTGTTATATCGTCGGAATAAACTCTCCCTCTTATTTTATCAAATTGTTTCAAAAACAGTTTGGTATGACACCGAAGGAATTTGAGAAACAACAAAGGATGACAAACACAAATGATTATAATATAAATTTGACAAAATGAAAACATTTAATTTTTTACTGTTGAGCATAGTTGCAATCGGACTTTATTCATGTGGCCCAAAAATGATTTATCCCGGTGAGGTCTGGACGGATACGGAGCAGAACATGATTAATGCGCATGGAGGAGGGGTTCTGTATCATAACGGGACGTATTATTGGTATGGCGAATATAAAAATGATTCTACCTATCATGCACCCGGCGTAGAATGGGATTGTTACCGGACAGAGGCCGGCGGGGTAGCCTGTTATTCATCCAAAGACTTGCATTCCTGGAAGTTCGAGGGGGTAGCATTAAAGCCGGATATGGCCAATCCGGAATCGGATATCCATCCTTCTATGGTGATAGAACGACCTAAAGTGATTTATAATGAGAAGACCGGTAAGTTTGTGATGTGGATGCACATTGATAGTTATAATTATTCGAAAGCAGCTACCGGTGTTGCCGTATCGGATAGTCCGACCGGTGGTTTCAAGTATTTGCACTCTCTTCGTCCGTATGGAGAAGAAAGCCGGGATATGACACTGTTCAAAGACGGGGACGGGAAGGCTTATCATGTTTACTCTGCTAAAGGTAATTCTACTTTATATATTCATTTACTTTCGGATGATTATCTGGAACATACTGAAACTTATAAGGCGGTTTTCCCCGGAAAGTTCAGAGAAGCACCGGCTATCTTTAAAAGGCAGGATAAATATTATATGATCACGTCCGGATGTAGCGGTTGGGATCCTAATGAAGCGGAATATGCTATAGCAGATTCTATGTTGGGAGAGTGGACGGCAATGGGGAACCCTTGTGTGGGTGAGAATGCCGACAGGACGTTTGGCGGACAAAGTACGCATGTCATAACAGTAGATCCCGAAAATGATAAATACATTGCCATGTTCGACAAATGGAATAAACTGGATTTAATCAATTCCAGATATATTTGGTTACCTGTTCAATTTCATTCGGCAGACAGTATTACGATAGAATGGAAAGACGAATGGTCTTTAAACGACTTGTAATAGAAACCTTTGAAAAATCTATAATAGACAGATGTAAAACCTTCTCTTAAATATTATATTATGAAGAAACTATTTTTTATTGCATGCAGCAGTTTTTGCTTTAGTTTGTTGCTGCACGCACAGGTTCCGGGAGATATTGAGAACATCAGGTTTGAATATATGGATAAACCGGTACAGTCGAGTACGGGAGGTGACCCGATTAATTTTATTCATGCCACCTATGTGAATGCAGCTTGGGGGGACTACAACAATAATGGGACACTCGACCTGTTTTATAGTGATAAGAATAATCACGGTAGTGCTACGAAAATTCAGAGCAACTTTTACCAGAACAACGGGGATGGTACTTTCCGTAAATTAACCTCCCCATTTGCAGGAGTTGCTTTTTCATGCCCGGTTTGGTTTGATATGAATAACGACGGTCTTTTGGATCTTTTTCTTCCGGGACTGGGCGATTGGTATTATCAGTGGAATGATCTGGATACACGCCTATCCAATATCCAGGCGCGTTTGTATATTAATCAGGGAGTACAGGATAATGGTACTTGCAAGTTTAAGGAAATGCCGGTGGCGGAATCTGGTTTGATGCCGGTGTTTAATGGAAAGACCGGAGGAAAAGGACACAATTGGGCGGTTGCGGGTGATTATGATAACGATGGCTATACGGACTTGCTTGTAACGGGCTTTGATGAACATACGAGGGTGAACCGGGAAGATTATGAAGATGCGGTCAGAGCGGTATATCTGTTTAAGAATATAAAAGGAGAGTATTTCGAACTGCAGAAAACTCCTTTGGAGGGAACAAAGCCTTTCCATGGTTTGACCGATGGCAGTGTCTGCTTTGTCGATTTGGATAATGACGGCTGGTTGGATATCGTGTCTACCGGATATGGTTATTCAAGAGAGTCGGAAGTACACGTTTACTGGAATCAGCAGAACGGTACATTTAAGGAATCGGATTTTAAGTTTGACACTACTTGTAACTCTTCATGTGATGTATATGATCTGAATAACGATGGTCTGGCAGATATCATTATGACGGGAGTCTATTTCAATAATAATCAAAAGCAATTCTATATCTATAAAAACAAGGGAGAGCGTAATTTTGAGAAAATAGAAAATGAACATCTGCTGCCGATAGATGGCGGACAGCTCTCTTTTGGCGATGTGAATCATGACGGACTGCCCGATATGCTAGTAGGTGGTCATAATAATACGCATCAGCACAGCACGTGGCTATATGTCAATAAAGGTGATTTTGATTTTGAGCCGATGGCATGGTACAATCAGGACGATTACGGATGGGCATTCCCCAGAGTCACTCATGGCAATGAACATCTGATCGACATTGATAATGACGGACTGTTGGATGCATGGATTTCCGGATGGTCCAATGGGGCCTGTTCTTCCGGTTGTGATACACAACTTTGGAAAAATACTTCTGTTGCCGGCAAGAACGAAGCGCCGGGGATGCCGCAAAATTTACGGGCAAAGTTGATTGAAGGTTCCGATATTCTTTCTTTGGCATGGGAAGAGGCTGCCGATGATGTTACTCCTCAGAAAGCTTTACGGTATAATGTTTATTTGAAGAAGAAGGAAGGTGATAAATGCTGTATGACCGTACCGGCAGATATTACTTCCGGTTTTATTAAAGTCGGTTCTGTTTCCGGTTATCTCACTCAATGTTCTTATAAGATTAAAGTAGAATCGGACGGTGAATATGAATGGGGAGTACAAGCCATTGACAATGGAGGAAGAGGTGGACTTTTTGCAAAAGCTACTGTGAAGGTGGATGGAACCACCGGTATTACTACCCTCAAAGAAGAGGATGCTATTTTAATTTCTTCCAATGGGCAGTCTCTGAATTATTCGATCTCTGGCATGGGGAAGATGACTGTATTCGGCATTGATGGCAGCGTGACGTATCAAAGTCGGATTCACGGGACCGGTACTGTCAATCTGATGGGAAAAGGCACTTATATTGTCAGGATTGAGACCGATTCTGCTGTGAAAAGACAGAAAGTAGTAATGATGTAATAAAAAGAATTTTTACTGTATGATATTGAGAAAATATTTATGTTTTGCTTGTGCTGTTTTGTTTATTCAGAGCGGATATGCTAAAGAGCAGAAGCCTATAAATCTGGGAGAAACACCCTGGAGGTTTTCCAAAGTCGTTCGACAGGAGATGGATTTGGCAAAAGATGCCCGTATTCTCTGTGGTACGCAGGCAGTACCTGTGATCAATGATGGTGATATGAATACGGAATGGGTAGCAAATGATGCACCGGAACCAAGTCTGCTCATCGATCTGCATGAGAATAAACAGGCGGGAAAAGTCAAATTGTCTTTCAAGGGGAACCGGGTATATTTTGCTACTGTAAAAGTGGAAGTAAGCCTTGATAATAAACAATGGAATTCGTTGACAGACGGTACAGACAGACAGCAGTGCGAATTGTATAAAGAAGGTGATATCTCGAGTGTCAATAATACGGTAGGGTACGTTGCAACCGTTACGAGCACTTCACTTTCTGTACCGATTCCGGTGACTTACCGTTATATAAAGCTTTCCGGTTTGAAATGCTTCTCTGAAAAAAAAGAAGAATTACCGGTGCGTGTCAGTGAGCTGGCCATTCATCCGGTTGAAAATGATCATCCGGATCAGGAAATGGCAGGAGCAGATTTTGATGATACACGATGGGAAGAGGTCGGCATCCCGCATTGCTACAACGAACATGATACTTATCTGAATGCAAGTACGGGAGAACGTTGCTGGCGGGGAGAAGGCTGGTACAGAAAGAAACTCTTTTTCGATGGGAAGGATAGGGAGAAGGAGATTTTTTTGGAATTCCAGGGAGTGAATCTGGCAGCTATTGTCTTTGTGAACGGGCAGGCTATTTCCGGGAATACACGGGTTAAACAACCGGGAGTGGTGACTCATGTAGGCAGCTCTCTTCCTTTTGTGGTGAATATCAGCAAATATATAAAATGGGGTGAAGAGAATCAGATTGCAATTAAAGTCTCGAATGCGAAAAATACGTTCTTTGCCTGGCCGGGATTTGGTGAGAATGAAGGATTCGGACAGGCAATGGGAGGTATTGTGAGTCCTGTCTATATGCATAAGAAAGATAAAGTGCATATCCCATTCAACAGTTACTCTCCTTTAAACAAATGGGGTACTTATTTCGGAACGGTATCTGCTACGCCGCAGGAGGCTGTAGTAAGGTTTCAGACGAATGTTGAGAACTCTTCGGAGCATACACAGGCAGTCGAACTGCGTACTTATTTACAAGATGAACGGGGACGTACGGTGCTATCATTTACCGAACAGCGAAATGTGGCACCCGGCGCTATTCATCTGTTTGATCGGACGGAAACCATTCAAAATCCGAACTTATGGTATCCTATCGGCTGTTCGGGCACTCCATATTTGTACACCGTGCAGAATAAAGTGTATGTAGACGGTAAACAGGTGGATAGTAAAAGTGAGAAATTCGGTATACGTGAAATTACCTGGGATGAAAATCATTGCTATGTCAACGGTGAAAAATGTATTTTGCGGGGATTTGGCAACAGAAACATTTATCCGGGTTTGGGAGCCGCCGTTCCGGCAGCTTTGCGTTGGCAGGACATCGCTTATATTGCCGAGTGTGGAGGAAATGCGTTCCGCGTAGGGCATCAACCTCCGTTTGCCGAAGCTTTTCAGGCTTGTGATGTGTATGGCATTCTGCTGATTGTAAACAGTGGAGACAATGAATGGGCCTTGAAAAACGAACCGGCCAAGACTTACAAACGGGAGTACGACCGTGATGCGATTATTGCATTCCGCAATCATCCTTCGGTGGTTATTTGGGAATCGAACAATGGGCTGGCCTATGAAGGTGATAAATATTTGCCTTCTTATACGCTTGAGGAGGTAAAGAAATGGGATTATATACAACCGCGTCTGGTATTGAATCGTGATGGTTATCCTCCGGAATGGGATGAGAAGGAGCCGATTGTGATAGGCTATACCAATCGTTATGAGAAAGTACAGGGACATCCTTCTCTGAATACGGAAGTTTATGGTACCAATTGGAACGGTCAGCCCAGCTGGTGTATTGCCCGCTTCGATTACGATAATGAAAAGCAGTTCTCTCAGGCTTATGTACAGGATTATCTTCATGATCTCGACAGGCAGGCATGCGGCTGGATCGATTGGATGTTGGCAGAGACGTATGGCGAGGGGTATACGATTTATCTGAATGGGATGAGGAATCAGAAGAGTCTGGGTTCCTGTGCGATGGACGCCAATCGCTTTCCAAAGTTGAAGTATCGGATTTATCAGAAAGCACTTTGGGTACCGTTTTCTAAACGGCCGGGAGTTGCTCTTCAAAGCCATTGGAACTATTCGGGTATTCAGGATGTGGATGCCTGGAGTAATTGTCCTTATGTAGAACTGTTTATCAATAAGAAATCCTATGGGATCGTTGAGCCGGATCAGGCAACCCGTCGTTGTACCTGGAAAGAGATTCATTGGGAACCGGGTATTGTTGAGGCGATCGGGCTGGATTATGATAAGCGTCCTGTCTGCTCCGAAAAGATAGAGTCGTCCGATGAACCTTATGCAATACAGCTCACTATCGAGAAGCAGACTGCCAAACCCGACGGTGAAGAGTTTGTATTACGTGCCAATGCTTCCGATGCCTTTATTGTGACGGCTAAGATTGTGGATAAAGCCGGTCGCTGGTGTCCCAGGGCCGATCATCTTTTGAAGTTTGAAGTAGAGGGGGAAGGAGTCTATAAGGGGTCTTATAACTTCTATGTGACTGAGGGTAAGGATTTAGCCTATCATGCTCCCGGAGATCATGAATTGCAAGCAGAGGGCGGTTTGATGAGAGTGGCCGTACGAACGACCTTTAATCCGGGAAAAATAAAAGTAAAAGTGAGTGCAGACGGATTGGTTTCGGGAGAAGGTTCTGTGAAATCCAAGAAGGTTAGACTGTGATTTAAAATCCATGTGATTTTGCATAGGTACCGATAAAGTATCGGCTTAGTATATGGAGATTGTAAAGAATGTACGCTTCTTAACAAAGAAAGGAGACAGATATGATTATTAGGGAGATGATTCTGTTTTCACTACTTTGTTTGGGAGCGTTATTCTTTAATAGCTCTGAATTTGTTGACACAGGAATAGTGCCTAAATGGTATATGACTATTACTATGGGAATTGTATTAGTTGTCTATTATTTAATTCTCTCACAGCGAAAAAGATCTTTTTCTTTTGAAATGCAAGGGATCATCTATGCTATTATTATTTCATGTGCTTTGCAGGCATTATATGGAATCCTACAATATTGGGGAGTGTTACAATGTACTTCATCTTTTAGGATAACCGGTAGCTTTGATAATCCGGCAGGGTTTGCCTCTTCTTTATGTGCCGGTATACCTTTTTTGTGGTTTGTATGGAATGGGTTAAAAGGATGGAAGAAGTTGCTGTGTGTAATGACTATCCTATTACTTGTATGTGGTGTCTTTTTGTCAGGCTCACGGGCAGGAGTATTGAGTATATTTATGTTGGTTGCTATTTGGGGGTATCAGTCTGTTTCCTGGAGTAAACTACAGAAAATCGTATTGGTAATAGGTGCTTTAGTAGTGCTGATTGTTTTTCTTTATTTTCTGAAAAGAAACTCGGCCGATGGCCGATTATTGATTTGGATTTGTTGCTTAAATATGATAGCAATCAAACCTTGGTTCGGGTTTGGCTCCGGAGGATTTGAAGCACATTATATGGATTATCAGGCTCAATTTTTTCATCGGAATCCAGATAGCGGATACGCTATTCTTGCTGATACGGTTCAGCAGCCATTTAATGAATTTCTTCGCATAGCCGTAGATTATGGTTTAGGTGGGCTGTTGGGATTATTGGGAATGATTGTATTTTTGATACTTTGCTATCAAAAATGTAACAGTCGCTATAAGGACTTAGCTGCATTAAGTCTTTGTTCAATAACCGTTTTCTCTTTATTTTCTTACCCATTTCTATATCCATTTACTTGGGCTGTTGTTTTATTGGATTTGGTTATATTGGCTGGGAATACGTGGCATATTCATTGGAAGATATTTTCTGTTGTTGGAAAGTGGTTGGTGATATTATGTGTTATGGGGAGTTTGTGCATAACGAACACGATGGTTATTCGGGTAAAGGCAGAGATGAAATGGAAACATGCATTGTCCCTGTCTTCGTGTGGGCTTTTCGAAAAGGCACAACCTTTGTATGATGCGGCAGAGCGTGTGCTGGGGAATGATCGCTATTTTTTATACAATTATGCAGCTGAGCTTAATGTAGCCCGGTTTTACAAGGAAAGTCTTGATATTGCGATGAAATGCCGTCATTTATGGAGTGATTATGATTTGGAAATGTTGATTGCGCAGAATTGTTGGGAAATAAATCGAATGGTAGAAGCGGAGGAACATTTTAGATTGGCTTCTGATATGTGTCCTAATCGATTTATGCCATTGTATCGATTGGTTTGGTTGTTGGATAGACAAGGACGGCAAACAGAAGCAAGAGAACTTGCTACGATTATTATTTCTAAACCAGTGAAAATACCATCAGTTATTATTGAGCGAATAAAGAGTGAAATGGAAAATTACTTAACCTTAAAAATATAATGCTATGTCTAATACTTTTATTCACATTGGATATTGGATAGTAATATTACTTATCTTGTTTGTTGGTTATCTTATTTATCCTAAAAAACAAAAGAAAAGTAGCAAAAGGGCTGGAAAGAATTTTTGTATAGGACAGGGTTGTCCACAAAAAGTAAATACGATCTCAACTTCTCTTGAGAAGAAGCAAGTATTACTCAATATGCCTTCAGATGATAAAGATTGGCACTGTTTGGAGGCATATTTTGATAATACATACGATGGCTTTATTCAGAAGTTACGTAATAATTATCCGTTGTCTAATGAAGATATTCATTTAATAATACTGATTTGTTTAGAAGTGAGTAATAAACAGATTGCATCCTATTATCATATCCAATTGGCCTCTTTGGCTACTCACCGTTATCGTATTGCCAAGAAAATGGGATTGAAGGAAGTGAAGTCTATTAATGAGGCTATAACGGGAATGCTTAGAAATGAAAAATACTGAATACTTGTCTAAGATTTCATAGACAAATGCTTGTCTATGGTGTTTGTCTATAATTGTTTGTTGTGAATTATTGGTAGTTCCTCTATGTTTGTAACTAAAAAAGTATACGACTTATATTGTGTACACTTAATGATGAAATATAAAATTGTTTTGGGTAGGAGGATAAAGACCAATGTTACTTGATTTGTTTTTGTGAAAAAATATAGGAATATACCAAATTTGAAATGTTTGGCTGGTTAGGATTGTTTATATAATTAAAAAAGTAATAATATGAAATTAAAATTTAAAGCAATAGCCTCTCTTTGTAGTGCTATGATCTTTTCTGCAGCTATTTTTGGGGTGATTTACAGTTGTTCCTCTGATGAATGTGACATTATAAATAGTTCAATGGAGGATGTTGTTGTGAATAAAAATCCGCTTATGATATCTGTTGAAAATTCAAATGAGTTTTTAGCTTTTATTAAAGAGAATGAATCAGTTATGGCTAAATTTCTTATGTATAAGGAAACATTAAGTGAAAGTGATTATAATGAATTAATGTCTAATGTGAATGATGATGATTATTTGTTGGATATTATAAATAAAGCTGATATGCTTAACGATTTACAGAGATTAGGAGCGAAGATGAATAGTTTATTGGCTAATACGCAATATGAACGATTAAATCAGATGGAAAAGATACAACTTTTTAATGATTACTTTGAAGCTTCTAATATTGTAAAAGTAAAGACTCGATCAGAGGTATTGTATGCCACATGTTATGAACAATATAATTCTGCTCGTAACTATGCTGAAGCTAAATGCAGTGCAGCAGTATTGGCATGTTCGTGTTTGATTGTTTCTGGACCGGGTGCTTGTGCATGTGTTCTTGCAGCTTTAGATAAATTGGATGATGATTTGCAGGCTGCTAAGCGTGATTTTGAAAATTGCCAACGTCAGCATCATTGATATATGAGAAATGATTATACTATATATATAATTGTCTGTTTTTTATCTATACTATTTTCATTAATAAATAGAGTATATCCTATAGGGGGAAAAGAGTATCTATTGAATAATGTTATGTATTTTTCGACATGGGGAACTCTGTTTTTTATTGAAATAAGAAAAGTGCTTATAATAAAAGGAAATAAGAAAGAACAGTCCGTAGATTATTTTCCTATCATTATTACTATTTTAATGATGATAGTTTGTTTAGTGGATATGTTAAGGTGAGGTTTCTTGAAATGCGCTTGGTTGGGTATAGACGTTTAGTTGCGAATTTGAACTGTTTGACTTCTAATTATATGAGTTATGCATGGGAATAGTGTGAAGATTCTTATTGGCGTTTTTATTGCATCTGTATTGCTATTTATAGTTACTAGTCCTTTGTTGATGATACAAACCGAAAGTGCTGCAATCATCACTTGTGTGATTTTTCAAGCATTTACAACTGTTGTAATAGGCAGGTTGTGTGGAAGGGTAAAACCTTGGCAGTTATTTGTTACGATACTTATTGGTAGTTCGATTATTGATTTATATATAAGAATTCGTTATTTTACAGAAACATTAGGTTCGTTTCGTATTTTTGTAGGTATTCTGGTTGCTATAGTTGTTGGGTATTTAGTGTTTAGATTACTTCCTAATGCTGGAACTCGGAGTCAATCTGAAAAGTAAATTCTATTGTATTGAATTTAATGAAAGGCACATTTATGAAACAATGTATTATCTTATGTTTTTCTTGTTTTTTATCTTGTTTTTCGAGTTGTCAAAGATATGATTCTCAATTAGAAGAAGCATTAATTTTGGCAAAAGAAAATCGGGGAGAACTGGAGAAGGCATTGGCCTTTTATGAAAAGGATTCATTGAAACTGGAAGCTGCGAAGTTTTTAATAAAGAATATGCCCGGACATTACTCTTATAGAGAGGTGGATAGCATTGAGAAATATTATGATGCTGTAGATTCTGTATTAAAGTATGTGCAATGTTCAAGGGAGGAGATACGGGATACTTTGGAGAAGGTATCCCAGCATTTTGCTATGAACTATTATACCATTCCGGATGTGGAGATTATCAGATCTGATTTTCTGATTGCAAACATTGAAAAAGCTTTTAGTCAATGGAAAGAGGGAGAATGGGCCACTCATGTCTCTTTTCAGGATTTCTGCGAATATCTGCTTCCTTATAAGGCAGTGGAATTACAGCCTTTTGATAGTTGGAGAGATTCTGCGGGGATTAAGTATAGTAAGGGCCTTGATGAGTTACAGTACTGCGAGGCATATAGAGGGTCGGCTGTTTGGGCCACTCATCGTGTGAATAATCAATTGAGGGAAGATGTCCATCCTTATCTGCTTGATTATAACATGTATCCGATTCATCGTTTAAGGACGAAAACGAAACTGCCTTTTGGTGTTTGTGAAGATTATGTTGAAATGGCAACTTCGGTTATGCGGAGTAACGGTATTCCTGTTATGATGGATTTTACTCCTCAGTGGCCTTTTCTTGACTTGGGGCATTCTTGGAATGTTTTATTAGCTAATAATGGAAAGAATATCCCATTTAGCGGAGCGGAGAGTAATCCGGGAGAACCGCACAAATTAGGTGAGAAAATGGCAAAAGTTTATAGGAGAACCTATGCAAGGAATGCAGAAATGCAGGATTTGCTGGGAAGTGAAAGATATGTCCCTGAAACTTTTCGAACTTCTTTCATAAAGGATGTGACAGCTGAATATATGGCAACTTGTGATGTGGATATTAAAATAGACAGCGAACACAGTAAATATGTTTATTTGGCCGTTTTTAACAATCCTTCTTGGATTCCTATCGCATTTGCGAAAGTCAAGAACCATATTGCACAATTCAAGAAATTGGGAAAGAATGTTTTATATCTTCCGGTTAGTTATACGGAGTATGGAATACAACCAGTGGGGAATCCTTTTATTCTAACTTCTAAAGGCAAAGTAACAACAATTATCTCCAATAAAAAGGTATTGCAATCAATGACTCTTTACAGAAAGTATCCATTGTTTAAACATGTTCAGGATATAGCATATCGAATACTGGGAGCTAAATTTCAAGCGGTAAATAAACCTACTTTTGAAGATTCTGTATCTATATATAGAATAGATAAATGGGGTACGAGAGGAGAAGAGATCAATATCCCCCCCTTAGGTAATAAATATAGGTATTGGCGATTGTTTCAGCCGGAATGGTCGCATTGTAATGTTGCTGAAATAACCTTTGTAGAACGGGACTCTCATCTGAGGAATCAAGGTAAGGTGATAGGTCTTCCACGCTCGTGGAATAATGATCCGAATACGTATAAGGAGGCGGCTTTCGATGGAGATTTACTTACTTTTTTCGATTCGGCACTTCCTGCCGGTGGTTGGGTAGGTATGGATTTTGGACATCCGGTGGATATAGAAAAAATTATTTATACACCGAGAGGCGACGGTAATACAATCGGTATTGGAGATGAATATGAATTGTTCTATTGGACAGACCATCATTGGGCCTCTTTAGGAAAACAAATTGCTACTACTATAAAGTTGGAATATACCGAAGTGCCTTCTGGCGGACTGTATTTTTTAAGAAACCTAACGAGAGGAAAAGAAGAACGAATTTTTACGTATGTAGATGGAGAGCAGGTGTTCTGGTAAAAGAAGCTCAAGATGAATCGTCAAGTTAGTTGTAAAATTTTCTGATTATCAGTATTGGACAATATATCAGCTTCTTCAAAAACAGATAAGAGAGTACTTCTTTGTTTGCGAAGTACCCTCTTATACTTTGATAAAATAATAGTAAAGTCGTGTTGTAATTTGGTTTATTTGTAGACGGTTTGTTTGTTTCCCATAATGAAGCGTAGTTCTTTAGCGCCGATCAAGTCGAAATAGTTGATAAAAGGCTTTAGAAGTTTTTTTCCATCCAGAAATACGGATTGTACATATTGGTTTTCTTCTGAAAGGTTTTCTGCTTTTATCGTTAATTCGTGATCTTTCAATTGGATTTTGATTTCCGGCAATTGGGGAGCTCCTATGGCAAATTCATTACTTCCGGGAGTTACCGGATAGAATCCCATTGCCGAGAAAAGATACCAGGCGGACATTTGACCGCAATCGTCATTACCATTTACGCCGTCGGGAGAATTCTTATAGTTTATTCTCACGTGTTTACGAGCCAGTTCCTGTGTTTTCCACGGTTCGTTGCAGTAGTTGTACAGGTAGATGTAATGATGTCCCGGTTCGTTGTCGTGCCGGTAATGGTCTTCTTCGAAGTTACGGTCCAGTTTGGCGGAGAATGCCTTTTCTCCTCCCATCATGTCGATCATGCCGGGGATATCTTGAAGAACACAGAATAGATAGGTCCATTTGGAACCCTCTGTTAATCCGTGACGTGAGTGATCGTCCAAATCTATCCAGCTTCCGTCGTAATTACGTGGCAGGAAGAATCCTTTTTCGGCATTGTATTGATTTCTGTAATTCTGGCTGAACTGCATCAGGCGGTTGTAGTCTTCGGTTTTTCCTAAGTCTTTTGCCATTTGTGCCACGCACCAGTCATCGTATGCATATTCTAAAGTTCTGGAAACGGACTCTGCTGTCTTGTCATCGGCTACATATCCGAGGGAGTGGTAATAGCTGGCTCCTGCACGTCCTTCAAAAGAGGTCCAATAGTCACGGTCTCCGTATCTTCTTTGTGTGTCGCAATCAGGAGGGACCATTGCGTTTTTGCGTAGGGCTTCATAGGCCAGACCGATATCGTAGTTGCGAATCCCTTTCATGTAGGCATCGGCTATCACGGCATCTGCATGAGTACCTATCATAATATTGGTATAGCTGGGATTGGGCCACATAGGCAGCCAGCCGCCCTCCTTATACATTTGTAGTAATGCAGTAATCCAGTCGCCGGTCAACTCGGGCTCTATAAGGGTCATTAAAGGATGGAATGCACGGAATGTATCCCAAAGGGAATAGTCATTGTACGAGAATCCATCGTGGATTTTATCATCAAAGGCGCTGTAATATTTTCCGTATTCTGAGAACTCACGGGGAAACAGATAACAATGATAAAGTGCTGTGTAAAAGATCGGTGCATCATCTTTATTGTTTCCTTTGATGTGGAATTTGGAGAGCTTGTCGTTCCATGCCTTTTTGGTATTATTGCATAACTGTTTGAAGTCCCATTCGGGAACCTCATGTTCCAGATTCATACGTGCCTGTTCGATGCTTATGAAAGAGGTTGCGATCTGCACTTGTATTTGCGGGGAGCTTTTATCGAAGTCTATATAGGCTCCCATTCGGGTGCCGTATATCTCCTTCTCTCCCGGATAGAGGGTGGAATCGTTCCAGCAACCGAAATCTTTTATATCCCGGTTGAAGCGGATGATGAAGTATCCTTTAAAATTGGGGAGGTCCGGTCCTATTTGTGCCGATTGCCTGTCCGGATTGTAACCGATAATCTCGTTGTTTTCCGTATCTATTTTCACCCAACCTTTTATGGTGTTCAGGCGATGGCTCAGATGATTGCACCAATCGTTCAGGGCAGGGTTCAGATTAATGCCTTGGATGATTAACCGGGGTTTCTGATTCTTGGGGAAACGGAAGTTGAGCATTGCGCACCGGCTGGATGCTGTCAATTCTGTAAAAATGCGGTTCTTCTGTTTATCGGTTAGAGTGACGGAATAATAATGGGGAGAGGCTTTTTCATCTTTGTGATTGAAACTCATCTTTCTGTCTTCCGGAAGAACTTTCACCGTTTCTCCTACTTGGGGCATAACCGATACATAACCGTAATCTCCCATCCAGATGGTGGGTTGATGGGAACCTAAAAATCCCATAATGTGTTTATCATCATAGACGTATGCCATACCTCCCATTTTGTTCTCTCTGGTCTGCGGGAGAAAGCTGGTCATGGCAAAAGGTGTACCGACGTAGGGTACTGTGCCTCCTTCACCTTTGAGAGCAGTGCCGATGAAAGGATTTACATAGTCCACAACCTCTTTTTTAGTTTGAGAATAGGTGAGACTTGTATAGAAACATAGAAACAAAAAAAGTATTTTCTTCATGGTGCTTATTTGGGGTGTTATACATTTATAAGATAGTGGGTTATGTTTACTTTTTCTTATCTAAAAGAACCCATTTACACTGGTCTGTCAGCTCGACAGTACCTTTCTTTCCGGATGCTTCGATCCGGTTTTCTCCTTTTTTGAGTGATACGTTTTTCCAGATAAGGATATTATCCTCTCTGTCAGGATGTCCACAGTCTTGTCCGTTCACTTTTAGGTGAATGTGATCACAGTTAGAATAAATTTTGATATCAGTGGCGGGTTCTCTTCTGGCAATATCTCTTTTGCTCGTGATATGTAGAACCGGTGACTCGGACCATGCCGATTGATAAAAGTAGAAAGCATCTTTTTTGACTTTTCTGTCATAAGTAACCAGCCCTTTATCATTTAGTCCCAGTATATCTCCTTCGTTTCTGGAGGCACTTGCAAAGTCGAACATATTCCATACAAAAGATCCCCACACGAAATCGCTGCTACTTATTCCCCGGTAATTCTGCTCGTGAACAATGGCCTGCCACTCTTCCGGATGAAAGATTCCATCTGTTTTGGGGGCTGATTGAACGTCTTGTTGGTGATGCCAGATATTGGCTCCTGCACCATATTCACTGACACAGATACCTTTGCTTCCCACCAGACGGTTCCAGTGTGCTACGGACGATTTCATAGTGGAAGGTTGTGCCCAATACCATCCCGGGTAAGTATTGTACGCCATGATATCTGTAATTACATTTTCCGGTCGGTTTTCTACGTTGGCGGCAGCAACTGTCAGACGTCCCGGATCTTCTTTATGGGCTACTTCATTCAATTCCTGTATCAGTTTTTTTACATCTCCTTCGCACAGTTCATTGAACAAGCTCCAGCAAAAGATAGAAGGATGATTAAAGTTCTGCCGGATTAACTCGGTTAATTGCAGTTTTATATTTTCGGTGAAGGCAGGGGTAGGAGATGCTTTGCCTATAAGAGGAATCTCTGCCCATACCAGCATACCTTCCCGGTCGCATAGCGAATAGAAAAAGTCAGAATGTGGATAGTGGGCCAGTCTTATTCCGTTGGCTCCTATCTCTTTGATCAATTCCATGTCTTCATTATGCTCCTTGTTTGTTATTGCCCATCCTTTTCCGGCCCGGTCTTGATGTCTGTTTACACCTTTTATTTTATAGGGATTACCGTTTAGGAAGAAACCTTTTTGAGCATCGACGGAGTAGTATCTTAACCCGGCATACTGAGATAAAGTGTCTACTACGGTATTTCCTTTCATTACTTCTATAAAAACACGATACAGATGAGGGGATTTTTTTCCGTTCCACAAAACAGGTTGTTTTATGTTCAGCTTGTTGACAAATTCAACGGTCTCGTCTTTTCCGGATGCTTTCCGGGTGATACAGTTGCCTACAAGTTGTCCTTTCGCATTAAACACACTGGTTTTTACAGATAAATCTTTTTCTGCCTTGTTGCTATTCACTTTGGTTACGACAGATAATTCTGCCTGTTTGGAATCTACTTTGTTTTGATGTATATAGACTCCCGAAGAAGCGTAATCTAATGGAGTGACACAAGTCTTGGGCAGTACAAGTAGAGATACCGGTCGGTAGATACCGCCAAAAACAGTAAAATCGCCGGATAGGGGAGCGATATCGTTGTCTAAACGATTGGAAACCTTTACTTCTATAAGGTTGTCTCCCTTTTTTAATGAAGAAGTTATCTCAAAACAGAAAGCATTAAATGAACCTTTATGGTTCCCCACCGGGATGCCGTTCACAAAGACATCAGCTACTTGGCTGACTGCTTCAAAACGTAGGAAAGCACGTTGTTTTAACATCTCCGGCAATATGTTCAGATGATAGCGGTATTCGCCCGTTCCCCGATAGTAGTCGGGAGTCAGGCCATCTGTTGCATTCCAGGTATGCGGGACTGTTACTTTTTCCCAAGTTAAATTATTTCCGTCTTTGTCTGAACGGAACTCCCATTCTTGATCCAATAGAAGGTTTTGGCGCAATTGGGCGGAAGATTGCAAAAAAGGGAATAAACATAAAACAACAACAATAATAAATTTCATTCGTATGTACATGAGTGCATAAAATTTAAGATAACAATATTGATAAGGATGATATGGCAAATTTAGCGTAGAAAATCCTGATTCTATAGTAACGAAGCACTCATTTTATAGCAAATATGTATTATTCCGACAATAATTCGGTTTGAAAAAAACGTTTGATACGGATATTCTATTTTTTGAAACCTTGAATTAAGTAATATCACTCTACTTGGATGCAAGTCCTATTTAGTCTTTATCCGTCCTGTAACTCTGCAGGGTACTCCATTTTCAGTAATCCCTTCCAGTACGTATTCCATATCGTGATTCATATCTGTGGTATAGAAAGATACTTTGGTACGTCCGGTAGAATCGGTTTGTATTTGGGGATTCCAATAAATAGTTGTCCTAAAATCGGTCTTGCCGGTTTGTAGCGAATCGGGTACCTCGTATTGGGGTGAATAAAACTCTGCCGGCTTTTGATAACCTAACGGATAAAGGGTAGCCAATCCCAGCGACGGGCGATAATAATGGGCGGAGCCTCCATTCTTCAATTCGACGAGAATGACACCTTTGTATTTGTCCATTTCGGCGGTATGCTTCTGAAAGTCTGTATTCTTCCATCCGGTATTCTCGTTTGCATCGTTTTTCCACCCTTCTTCTATTTTTTCCTTAAAGCTTACTCCTCCGGTGATCGTGTTACTCTCTTTCAGTTTGGGGCCTACCTGCCATTCGGCTCCTTTCAGGAAAGGTGCATTCGGGACATAAACCGGTACGCTTTGAGCATCCCGGAAAAAAGAGATAGATGCGATCTCACTTGCCATATAGTATTGCAAGTCAGTAGATTCTACCAGGTTCATATCTACAACAAAACGCAGCTCTTTTCCTCGGTATATATATTGGTCTTCTGTTAATTTTCCGATTCCCGGTGTTTTGAGTATAATGTTTTCATAGACAATATCCCACACACTCTTATTTTTGTATTCTGCTTCTATCATCCTGTCGGTTATTACATAATCGGCATATCCGGCAAACTCCCCTGCTAATTTTCCTGTCTTGCTGATATATTTGGCTGTAACGTTTATCTCATCCAACATAATCTCTTTCCAGATATTATTCTGCCGATAAATTTGATGGTATTCGTCCATCGCACTTTGAGTTCTTTCTTGTATGACTCCTTTGGGGGCGGGGATGAATGTTTTGGAATCCGGAAATACCTCTGCGTCCGGGTAAATCATTACCCCTTTCGCTTTTCCTCTTTTATTAATGGCGTTAATGGTGAATGCGGTACTATCCGGAAACTCAATTCCGTTGAAAAAGTAGTTCCCTACGCTGTCTACTTGTGCGTGTACGGCTTTCCAGTGATTACTGAAGCCGACAACCTCTATTCCGTTCATGCTTTTCCAGAAGAGCGGCTTAACCTTTCCGGTAAGTGATTGTCCTATCTCCATCGGATGTTGGGGTTGAGGTACATGTTCCTGTAAGATAGATGACAAATCGTATTTTTTCCATCCTTGGGTTAGCATCAACAGGTCCAGATGTTCGTTTATCTGTGTTGTGTTTGCAGTGAAGTAGTAGTTAGGGCTTTCTATATGCCCTCTTAATTCTGACTTCATTAAAAGCTGAGTACTAATATTGTTTTCCAATGAATCCCATTTTATAAGTTGGGCATCAGTGACAGAAAGGGCGAAGTCTCCATTGCCGGGTAGACTTATTTGCATTTCTACTTTTTCTCTTTGCCCATATGCAGCTTGGTCGGTTTGTATCCGGGGGGTAATATGAGTTTCCTTTTTTATGTACATCATTCGTTCGCAGAATACCCGGCCCGTTTGGTTGGTGATTGCTACGTTAAGAATACCTTCGGGTACTTGGCTTAGAGAGAACTTACCGGTTTTGTTGTTTGTAGTTAGTGGCTTGACTATTGAAGGTATCCCCCGAGTATGGGCAATTATCAGTAAGCTGTCCGTTGGGAAGTTCGTATTGTTTTCGAGCATGTAAATACAAGTCTCTCCCTGTTGGCGGAGTTGTAACGTTATTCCTTTCTCTTGTACTTTGGGGAGTCGGAATTGCTTTTCAATCCCTTTATTGTCGGTGATAATTGCTAAATAGATACTATCCTTTTGTGCTAATAGCGGAAACTTTCCCATGCCATTGTGCAGGGTCGTTATGTCAGCCATAAATGTTCCTCCCGCGCTGAACACTTTTCCGGATACAGAGGTACTCAACCCGTCTGCTCCTATGGCTTTGAATGCGACTGTTTGAGGAGTGCCTGCCAATAATATTCCGCTTTCGGGAAAAAATTGGACGTCAAAATCTTCTCCTCTTTCGGGTATGGCAAACTTTTGTTCATAGATGATTCCTCCTTTATTATCAAAGACAGTAGCTGATAATTGTTGTTTTTCTGTGGGACGATCTTGCTGCTGTATTTGTAATTCGATTTCTCCTTTAGAATCGGTTAAGGCATATCTTTTCCGATATTTCTTACCATTCCTGTTATAAGCAAAATCGATCCGGCAATTTTTAATCGGGGAACCGTCACTATAAGTATATTGAATAAGGGCTTGTTGTTTATTCTCCTTTGCCGGATAGAATTTGGCGGTCAGTATTTTAGGGTTTTGTATGACTTTACTGATTGAGATATTCTTTTGGAAAAAGTAATCTGGTGAATCATTTCGCATCCAATTGGTATATGCGCGTAAGGCATATTCTCCGGGAATAAGCTTTTTATCAAGGGCTAAATATCCGGAAAAAGCATTGTTTTCTTTTCGGATTTTTATCCTCCTTTCCACGCTGTCGAGTTGATTGATCAATTCTATATATACAAAATTACTGGGCGATGGTTGGTAAATTTGTGCATTAACTACGTAAGCTTTTAACCAGATTGTATCTTCTGTCGTATAATAGGGCTTATCAGTTTGTAAATAAATGCTTTCAGAGAGGGAGGAAGTCAGATAATTGACAAATTTCCGGTTGAGATCACTTGGACTATTTTGTGCTTGAGAAGTCATATTTGACAAACAAATGAATAAAATAGAAATGATGTGTTTCATACATAATAAGATTTTGATTTTTCAAAAGTAAGAAAGGAAAATCCCCGAAGGAAAGGGACTTCCCTACTCTTTTTAGGTATTTACCCTATTCTTTCTTCACTTTTATCCGTCCTGTCGCCCGGCAAGGTATTCCGTTCTCGGTAATACCTTCCAATATGTATTCCATATCATGTTTCATATCCGTGGTGTAGAAAGATACTTTGGCATGTCCGGTAGAATCGGTTTGTATCTTGGGATTCCAATAAACGGTGGTTCTGAAATCAGTTTTATCGGCTTGTAACGAATCGGGCACATCGTATTTGGGTGAATAAAACTCTGCCGGCTTTTGGTAGCCTAACGGATAGAGAGTAGCCAGACCGAGTGAGGGGCGGAAGTAGTGAGCTGTACCCCCTTTTTTTAATTCGATAAGGATCACTCCTCTATATTTGTTCATTTGAGCCGTTATGAATTCGTCATGCATGGGTACATATAGAGGCACCTCAGAGGCTTCTTTAAAGAAGGAGATTGATGCAATCTCTTCAGCCATATAGAATCGTAATTCATCGTATTGAATCAGTTTCATGTCAACAGCAAATCGTAGTGGCTTTCCTCTATACCAAAAATGGTCTTCCTCTACCATAGTGATGCCAGGGAAACGTTGCATGATGGCAGTATGTATTATGTCTGCCACGGATTTATTCTTATATTCTTCCTCGATCGTTTTGTCTGTTACAACATAATCCGCATAAGCGGCAAATTCACCTGCCAATTTACCGGTCTGACTGATATATTTTTGTGTCACAACGATGTCATCTAATACAATTTCTTTACTTATATCGTTTTGTATATATGTTTCTTTGTATAGCCTAAGGTGTGCCTCCACTTCCTCAAAGTGGTGTGAATTTGGGATAAATAGGTTTCTTGTGTCGGGAAATATCTCCGGTGACGGATAAATCATGATTCCTTTTGCTTTTCCTTTCTTATTAACTGCATTGATTGTGAATGCCGTACTATCCGGAAATTCAATTCCTTCGAAAACATAATTTCCGGAGGTATCTACTTTTGCATGTATGGCTTTCAACTTATCAGTGAATCCTACTACTTCTGCCCCCTTAATTTTCTTTCGGAGAAAAGGTTTTACTCTTCCACTCAAAGCCTGTCCCCGCTCTAAAGGTATTTTCATTTCCGGTACTTGTTGTTGTAAGATGTTCGGTAAATTATAGCGTCTCCATCCTTGCGTAAGCATTAGGAGATCTAAATGCTCGTTGACTACCTTGTTATCACTTGTGAAATAATATCCGGGTTTTTCGATGTGTCCTTTGATTTCTGATTTCAGTAATAATTGGCTGATGATATGGTTATTCAGAGAATCCCATTTCACAACTTTCGCATCAGTAACAGACAGGGAAAATTCTCCTTTCTGTCCGGTATTTAGTAGCATTTCCACTCTCTCTCGTTTTCCGTATTCCTGTGAATTGGTTTTAATTTGTACAGCCGGGCTATGTGCTTTCTTGACATATAACATTCGTTCGCAGAATACGTTTCCTATCCGGTCGACGACGGCAACATTCAAGATACCTTCAGGGCATTGGCTTAAAGAAAACTTTCCGCTTCTTTTCTCTTCGGTCAGTTGTCTGGTTACGGAAATCATTCCACGTGTATGGGCAATTAGAAATAAACTATCCGTTGAGTATGCCGTATGATTCTCAATAGAGTAGAGGCAATTTTCCTCTTTAATGTTAAGCCGGAGTGTCATTCCCTCAATTCGTGCTTCGGGAAGTTTGAGCTTTTTCTCAACACCCTCCCGGTTAGTTACCACAGCATAATATATACTATCTTTGTGAGGCCACAGTGCAAACTTTCCCATACCGTCATGCTGGGTGTGTATTTGGGCTATTTCATTTCCTCCTTCGCTGATCACTTTTCCCGAGATGTGTTCACATAGTCCGTCTGGACCGATCGCTTTGAAAGCTACAAATTGCCATGTCTCTGTTAATAATGTGCCGCTTTCCGGGAAGAACTGTACATCAAAATCTTTTTTGAGGTTAGGAATAACGAAATTCTGTTCGTGCGAGATGATCCATTTCTGATCGAAAATGGTTGCTGTCAGCTTCTGCTTATCAGGTTTTTCTTCATTCAACCGAATGTTGAATCGTATTTCTCCCTCATTATTAGTGACAGAATAGTTTTTTCTATATTTACGTCCGTCTTTGGTGTATGTAAAATCTATTCTTCGTCCTTTGATAGCTGAACCGTCGCTATATGTATATTTGGCAACGGCTTGTAATCTGTCTTTTTCGATAGGAATATATTTTATAGTGAGTAGCTGGGGTGTTTGCTTCACTCGTTCAATAGTAATATTTTTTTGGAAGAAGTATTCCGGCACTTCGTTTCTCATCCAATTTGTATAGGCACGGAGTGCATACTCTCCGGCGAGGATGTGCTCGTTTAATTTGATATATCCTTGAAATCCGGCAGAATCTTTTTTTAGCTTTATTCTGTTTAGTACTTCATTTTGCTGATTTATGAGTTCTACATAAACAAAGTTGCTGGGTGAGGGTTGAAGTAATTGTGCATTCACTACAAAAGCTTTCATCCAGATGGTGTCTTCTACTACATAATAGGGCTTGTCAGTTTGTACATAAATGTTTTCGGGGAGCGTCTTGATTAAATATTGAGTGAACTTTTGGTTTAAATTATTGTAGATATCTTGAGCCTGAATGCATATGGCATATAAAGAAAATATTAAATAGATGCATGTTTTCATATAATATTAAAAAGTGCATGCAGGTTAGTGTGATAGTAAATTGGGTTTCACTAACTTGCTTGCTGTGATTGAATGAAATTTGTTCAATTGATTTTACAAAAGTAGCCGAATTGTATGTGGGGTGTCGTGTCTGTTTTGATGTTTACACTGTCCTTTCTGTCATTTGTTTTGCATGGGTTGGGTAAAAGGATTACATGTACGTTAACTGGGGGAGAGGCCGGGAGAAGAAGTGGTAGGTTTTAAGAAAAAGTACAATATTGTTTTTCGGCAGGTGTTTTTTATTCTTCAGAATACCTGCCCTATGATATTTTTACTGCCTTCACTCCCTTCACCTTTTTCGCTTAATCGCTCTATTCATCGGTAATACAGGGTGAAGGGCTGCTCCCGTTCTCCAGTCTCTATGCAAATGTCTTCCAAGTACTGTGTTTACGGCTTGTAAGCACCGTGGATACTACTCGTAGGCACCATGCATATGGACGGTGCGCATTATGCTTGGAAAACCAGATTGCACCTTCACCCTGTATTACCGATGAATAGAGCGGTTAAGCGAAAAAGGTGAAGAGAGTGAAGGGGGTAAAAACGATGTGGATAATGTACCGAAATAGTCAAAATTGATGCGAATAGTACTCTCTTCGTTGATTACGCAAAATTTCATCATGCTCTTTATGGGCAATGTTATAATAAACTTTTTTTCTCTAATATTTTGTAGTCGAACAGATTATTTATATCTTTGCACCCGAAATGGATGAAAGGTGGAGGGGCGATTAAGCTCCTTTTTTTGTTCTTATATAGCTAATCAATGATAGAAAAGAAAACTGTTAGTCAGATTGTTGAAGAGTGGCTGGAGGGAAAAGACTACTTTCTGGTGGAAGTGACCGTAAGCCCGGACGACAAGATTGTGGTCGAGATAGACCATGCAGAAGGTGTTTGGATTGAAGATTGCGTGGAGCTGAGCCGCTTTATCGAATCGAAGCTGAACCGTGAAGAGGAAGATTATGAACTGGAAGTAGGTTCGGCTGGAATCGGGCAGCCTTTTAAAGTGTTGCAACAGTATTACAACCATGTCGGTAGCGATGTGGAGGTTTTGACGAAAGATGGCCGCAAGCTGACCGGTGTATTGAAAGATGCCGATGAGGAAAAGTTTGTGGTGGCTGTACAAAAGAAAGTGAAAGTAGAAGGAGCAAAACGTCCTAAATTGATGGAAGAAGACGAAACCTTCCGTTATGATGAGATAAAATACACTAAATACTTAATTAGTTTTAAATAATTATGGCCAAGAAAGAAGAAACAATCAGCTTGATTGATACATTTTCGGAATTTAAGGAACTGAAAAATATCGATAGAACAACGATGGTAAGCGTGCTCGAAGAGTCGTTCCGTAGTGTTATCGCGAAAATGTTTGGCACTGATGAAAATTACGACGTAATCGTGAACCCGGACAAGGGGGACTTTGAAATATGGCGTAACCGGGAGGTAGTGGCAGACGAAGATTTAACAAACCCGAATATGCAGATTTCCTTGACGGAAGCACAGAAGATAGATGCTTCATATGAAGTCGGTGAAGAGGTTACTGATGAAGTGATTTTTGCAAAGTTCGGCCGTCGTGCTATTCTGAATCTCCGCCAGACGTTAGCTTCTAAGATTCTTGAGCTTGAGAAAGACAGTATTTATAATAAATATATTGATAAAGTAGGTACGATCATTAATGCAGAAGTATATCAGATTTGGAAAAAAGAGATGCTGCTGCTGGATGACGAAGGAAACGAACTGTTGCTGCCAAAGACAGAACAGATTCCGGCGGATTTTTATCGTAAAGGAGAAACGGCACGTGCAGTGGTGGCCCGTGTGGATAACAAAAACAATAATCCGAAGATTATCCTTTCGCGTACATCTCCTGTTTTCCTGCAGCGTCTGTTCGAAATGGAAGTACCGGAAATTAACGATGGCCTGATCACCATTAAAAAGATTGCCCGCATCCCCGGCGAACGTGCCAAAATTGCGGTAGAGTCTTATGATGACAGAATCGACCCGGTAGGAGCCTGTGTAGGTGTAAAAGGAAGTCGTATTCATGGCATCGTTCGTGAACTTCGCAATGAGAACATCGATGTGATTAACTATACATCGAATATCTCCTTGTTTATTCAGCGTGCCTTGAGCCCGGCAAAGATTTCTTCTATACGATTGAATGAAGAAGAACGCAAGGCTGAGGTTTTCCTTCGCCCGGAAGAGGTTTCGCTGGCTATTGGTAAAGGCGGTTTGAATATCAAACTTGCCAGTATGTTGACCGAGTACACTATCGACGTGTTCCGTGAACTGGATGAGAGTGCGCAGGATGAAGATATCTATCTGGAAGAGTTCAAAGATGAAATCGACGGATGGGTAATCGATGCTATCAAAGCTATCGGAATCGATACGGCTAAGGCAGTATTGAATGCACCTCGTGAGATGTTGATCGAAAAGACGGACCTGGAAGAGGAAACTGTGGACGAGGTATTACGTATTTTGAAATCGGAGTTTGAAGACAATGAATAATTTCATTTACGATTAGACTGTTTACGATTTGCGATTGGAGCTGCTCTCTATATTGTGGGTTGTAGATGAAAGGAAATTAAATGTCTGATCGTCAATCGTGAAATCGTAAATATCTTCGCTCCATTATTCTTTTAATTTAAAGTATGACGATAAGGTTAAACAAAGTAACAAGAGATTTGAATGTAGGAATCGCAACGGTAGTTGAGTTCCTGCAAAAGAAAGGGTATACCGTTGAGGCAAACCCGAATACAAAAATTACCGAGGAACAGTATGCTATACTCGTGAAAGAGTTTAGCACGGATAAGAATCTTCGGCTTGAATCAGAACGTTTTATCCAAGAACGTCAGAACAAGGATCGTAATAAGGCATCGGTGTCTATCGATGGTTACGAAAAGCAGCCGGAGAAGTCTAAGGCGGATGATGTTATCAAGACAGTCGTTCCCGAAGATGCACGTCCGAAGTTTAAACCTGTCGGAAAAATTGATTTGAATAAATTCAACCGGAAAGTAGAAAAAGAACCGGTAAGCGAATCTAAACAACAGTCGCAACCTCAAACTCAACAGCCCGCTCCGGTGGTAACTGAAGAGAAGAAAAAAGAGGAGGCAGCGAAACCCGTTGCCGCCGAGGTGAAGAAAGAAGAAATCGTAGCACCGGTCGTACAGACGGAGCCTGTGAAAGAAAAGGTGGAGCCTGTAGTGATAGAACAACCGAAGCCGGCGGTAGTAGAAGAAAAAGTAGTGGAAGAAGTGAAAAAGGAAGAACCGAAGGTGGAGGTGATGCCGGAAGTGACAAAAGAAGAAAAGGCTGAGCCTAAAGTAGAAACTCCGGAGACGGTTGCAACCGAGAAACAAGAGGAGGATGTTTTCAAGATTCGTCAGCCGGAATTTGTATCCAAGATTAATGTAATCGGCCAGATTGACTTGGCTGCTTTGAACCAGTCGACCCGTCCGAAGAAAAAATCGAAAGAGGAGAAACGGAAAGAACGCGAAGAAAAGGAAAAACAGCGTCAGGATCAGAGAAAGCAGATGAAAGATGCTATTATCAAGGAGATCCGTAAAGACGACAGTAAGGTTGCTAAAAGTGCTCCTAAAGAAAATGCCGATGCAAATGGAAAGAAAAAGCGCATCCGCATCAATAAGGAGAAGGTGGACGTCAACAATGTGGCTTCCAACTTTACACATCCTACTCCTAACAGTCAGAAACCTGCCGGACATGGCGGACAAGGCGGAGGACAAAACCGTAACCGTAACAATAATAAAGATCGCTTCAAAAAGCCGGTTGTAAAACAGGAAGTGAGCGAAGAAGATGTAGCTAAGCAGGTAAAAGAAACATTAGCTCGTCTGACAACGAAAGGCAAAAACAAGGCTTCCAAATACCGTAAGGAAAAACGGGAGATGGTTTCCAACCGTATGCAGGAATTGGAAAACCAGGAGATGGAAGAAAGCAAAGTGTTGAAGCTGACGGAGTTCGTAACAGCCAATGAGTTGGCGAGTATGATGGATGTATCTGTTAATCAGGTTATCGCTACTTGTATGAGTATCGGTATAATGGTTTCTATCAACCAGCGTCTGGATGCGGAAACGATTAATCTGGTGGCAGAAGAGTTCGGCTTTAAGACGGAATATGTAAGTGCGGAAGTGGCACAGGCTATCGTCGAAGAAGAAGATGCGGAGGAAGATCTGGAACCGCGTGCGCCGATTGTAACTGTGATGGGACACGTAGACCATGGTAAGACTTCATTGCTCGACTATATCCGTAAAGCGAATGTTATCGCCGGTGAGGCGGGTGGTATCACACAGCATATCGGTGCCTACCACGTGACAATGGAGGACGGACGTAAGATTACTTTCCTGGATACTCCGGGTCATGAGGCATTTACGGCTATGCGTGCCCGTGGTGCGAAAGTGACGGATATCGCCATCATCATTGTTGCAGCTGACGATAATGTGATGCCGCAAACGAAGGAGGCTATCAACCATGCAATGGCTGCCGGTGTTCCTATCGTATTTGCCATTAATAAAGTGGATAAGCCGACGGCTAATCCGGATAAGATAAAAGAAGAATTGGCTGCTATGAATTACCTTGTGGAAGAATGGGGTGGTAAGTATCAGTCACAGGATATCTCTGCCAAGAAAGGTCAGGGCGTTAGTGAGTTGATGGAAAAAGTGTTGCTTGAAGCTGAAATGCTGGAGCTGAAAGCTAATCCGAACCGTAATGCTACGGGATCTATCATTGAATCTACTTTGGATAAAGGGCGTGGCTATGTGGCTACGGTACTTGTATCCAACGGTACGTTGAAAGTGGGGGATATCGTGTTGGCAGGAACAAGCTACGGGCGTGTGAAAGCCATGTTCAATGAACGTAACCAGCGTATTAAGTCGGCCGGTCCTTCGGAGCCTGCATTGATTTTGGGATTGAATGGTGCGCCGGCTGCCGGTGATACTTTCCACGTGGTAGAGTCCGATCAGGAAGCACGTGAAATTACCAATAAGCGTGAGCAGTTGCAACGTGAACAGGGCTTGCGTACGCAGAAGATTCTTACATTGGATGAGTTGGGCCGTCGTATTGCGTTGGGCAACTTCCAGGAATTGAATATTATCGTGAAAGGTGACGTGGATGGTTCTGTAGAAGCTCTGAGTGACTCACTGATCAAACTTTCCACTCCGCAGATCCAGGTGAATGTGATCCATAAGGGTGTGGGACAGATTTCCGAATCGGATGTATCTTTGGCTGCTGCTTCTGATGCTATCATTATCGGATTCCAGGTTCGTCCTTCCGGTTCTGCTGAAAGAATGGCTGACAAAGAAGGTGTGGATATTCGCAAATACTCGGTTATTTACGATGCTATCGAAGAGGTGAAAGCGGCTATGGAAGGTATGTTGGCTCCGGAAGTGAAAGAGGTGGTTACTGCCACTATCGAGGTTCGTGAGGTGTTCAATATAACGAAAGTCGGTACGGTTGCCGGGGCGATGGTAAAGACCGGAAAAGTGAAACGCAGCGACAAGGCGCGCTTGATTCGCGACGGTATCGTTATCTTCTCGGGTGCTATCAACGCATTGAAACGTTTCAAAGACGATGTGAAAGAAGTCGGCACGAATTTCGAGTGCGGTATTAGTCTGGTAGGTACAAACGACCTGAAGATAGGCGATATGATCGAAACTTATGAAGAGGTAGAGGTAAAACAAACGCTATAAGCCTTATTTAGTTGAAAGTTGAGAGTTGAAAGTTGAAAGTTACTTGCAGTGTGATAGCAGCACTGTTGGTTTTTAACTCTCAACTCTTAACTGTATTCAGACTTTCAACTTTCAATTTTCAACTGTATTTATGGCAACTATCGATATTGTGATTTTGGTTATTGTTGGTGCCGGTGTGGTTGTTGGCTTTATGAGGGGTTTCATTAGGCAGCTTGCTTCCATATTGGGACTAATCGTGGGATTGCTGGCGGCAAAGGCGTTGTATGCGTCATTGGCTGAGAAGCTTTGTCCTACGATAACCGATTCGATGACAGTTGCGCAGATTCTTGCTTTTGTTATCATCTGGATTGCTGTGCCACTAACTTTTACTTTAGTGGCATCTTTGTTGACAAAAGCGATGGAGGCTGTTTCTTTGGGATGGCTGAACCGTTGGCTTGGCAGTGGTTTGGGAGCATTGAAGTTTCTGTTGCTTACCAGTCTGATAATTTGTGTAATAGAATTTATCGATGCAGATAACACATTGATTAGTAAAACAAAGAAGGAGGAATCTGTGTTATATTATCCTATGGAAAAATTTGCGGGAATATTCTTCCCTGTGGCAAAAGAAGTGACACAACAATATATACTCAATTAAATGATGCAACAAGAAGAACCCAATAAATATGTAAAGGAACTTACGCAGGAGAAGTATAAATATGGCTTCACTACGGAGGTACATACGGATATCATTGAGAAAGGACTCAATGAAGACGTTATCCGTCTCATTTCTTCCAAAAAGGAGGAGCCGGAATGGTTACTGGAGTTCCGTTTGAAAGCGTATCGCCATTGGCTGACGTTAGAGATGCCTACTTGGGCGCATCTCCGAATTCCTGAAATAGATTATCAGGCAATATCTTATTATGCCGACCCGACAAAGAAGAAAGAAGGGCCGAAAAGTATGGATGAGGTAGATCCGGAGTTGATAAAAACGTTCAATAAATTAGGTATCCCGTTGGAAGAGCAGATGGCGCTGAGCGGGATGGCGGTGGATGCTGTGATGGACTCTGTTTCTGTAAAGACTACTTTTAAGGAGACATTGATGGAGAAGGGAATTATTTTCTGCTCATTCAGTGAGGCGGTTCGTGAACATCCCGACTTGGTGAAGAAATATCTTGGCTCGGTGGTTGGTTATCGTGATAATTTCTTTGCAGCTTTGAATTCGGCTGTATTCTCCGACGGTTCATTTGTCTATATACCGAAAGGCGTTCGCTGTCCGATGGAACTTTCGACTTATTTCCGTATCAATGCGGCAAATACAGGGCAGTTTGAACGTACTTTGATCGTGGCCGATGAAGATTCGTATGTCTCTTATCTGGAAGGATGTACCGCACCGATGCGTGATGAAAATCAGTTGCATGCCGCCATTGTGGAAATCATGGTGCATGATCGGGCTGAAGTGAAATATTCTACTGTTCAGAACTGGTATCCGGGTGATGCCGAAGGAAAAGGAGGTGTTTATAACTTTGTGACGAAGCGTGGTAACTGTAAGGGAGTAAATAGCAAACTTTCGTGGACACAGGTAGAGACCGGTTCGGCGATTACCTGGAAATACCCTTCCTGCATTCTTTCCGGTGATAACTCTACAGCCGAGTTTTATTCGGTGGCAGTGACAAACAATTATCAACAGGCAGATACCGGTACGAAGATGATACATCTTGGAAAGAATACCCGCAGTACGATTGTAAGTAAGGGAATTTCGGCCGGAAAGAGTGAGAACTCCTATCGTGGTCTGGTTCGCGTATCCGAGAAAGCGGATAATGCTCGTAATTATAGTCAATGCGACTCACTGCTGTTGGGCGATAAATGTGGCGCCCATACTTTCCCTTATATGGATATTCATAATGAGACGGCTGTAGTGGAACATGAAGCTACAACCAGTAAAATCAGTGAAGACCAGATATTCTATTGTAATCAGCGCGGTATCCCGACTGAGGATGCTATCGGGCTTATTGTAAACGGATATGCCAAAGAGGTGCTTAACAAGCTTCCGATGGAGTTTGCCGTGGAGGCACAAAAACTACTGACGATATCGTTGGAAGGCAGCGTGGGATGATTGGACGGTCAGACGATTTACGATTTACAATTGAAACTGGATTGTAAATGCGGATCGTCTTAGAAGTATTACCAATCGTAAATCGTAAATTGTAAAATCGTAAATATAATCATGTTAGAGATAAAAGACTTACATGCCAGTATTAATGGCAAAGAGATATTGAAAGGCATCAACCTGACTGTGAATGCAGGAGAAGTACATGCTATCATGGGGCCCAATGGTTCGGGTAAGAGTACGCTTTCTTCCGTGCTGGTGGGCAACCCGGCGTTTGAGGTGACGAAGGGGAGTGTGACTTTTTATGGTAAGAATCTGCTGGAGTTGAGTCCGGAAGACCGTAGCCATGAAGGCATTTTCCTTAGTTTCCAGTATCCGGTAGAAATTCCGGGAGTGAGTATGGTGAATTTCATGCGTGCGGCTGTGAATGAACAACGTAAGTATAAGGGACTTCCTGCCCTGACGGCCAGTGAATTCTTGAAACTGATGCGTGAGAAACGGGCGGTGGTAGAATTGGATAACAAGCTTGCCAACCGTTCGGTGAATGAAGGCTTTTCCGGTGGCGAGAAGAAACGTAACGAAATATTTCAGATGGCTATGCTCGAACCGCGTCTCAGTATCCTTGACGAAACAGATTCCGGTTTGGATATCGATGCACTTCGTATCGTAGCTGAAGGGGTTAATAAATTGAAAACTCCCGATACGAGTTGTATCGTTATCACTCACTACCAGCGTCTGTTGGATTATATCAAACCGGATGTCGTACATGTGCTTTATAAAGGACGTATCGTGAAGACCGGCGGCCCGGAACTGGCGCTTGAGTTGGAAGAGAAAGGATACGATTGGATTAAGAAAGAGGTTGATGATTTATAAATCATAATCTATAACTCATAAATCAATAAGATGACTGTAGAACAACAATATATAGATTTATTTTCTCAAACGGAAGCTATGATTTGCCGGCATAGTGCTGAGGTGATGAATGCACCGCGTGCTGCGGCTTTTGCCGATTTCGAGCGGTTGGGGTTTCCGACACGCAAGCAGGAGAAATATAAATACACGGATATCAGCAAATTCTTTGAACCCGATTACGGACTTAATTTGAACCGGTTGGAGATTCCGGTGAATCCTTATGAGGTGTTCAAATGCGATGTGCCGAACATGAGTACGTCTTTGTTCTTTGTGGTGAACGATGCGTTCTATAGCAGGAAGCTGCCTAAATCTCACTTACCAGAGGGAGTATTGTTCGGTGGATTGAAAGAAATGGCGGAACAGCACCCTGAGTTGGTGAAGAAATATTATAGCAAACTTGCTGATACTTCAAAAGACGGAGTGACGGCTTTCAATACAGCTTTCGCTCAGGACGGAATATTGATGTATGTGCCTAAAAATGTGATCGTTGAAAGACCTGTTCAGTTGGTAAATATTTTGCGTGCCGATGTTAATTTCATGGTAAACCGTCGTGTGCTGATAATCCTTGAAGATGGAGCGCAGGCACGTCTGCTGATTTGTGACCATGCTATGGATAATGTAAATTTCCTGTCAACACAGGTTATCGAGGTGTTTGCCGGAGAGAACTCTGTATTCGATCTGTATGAACTGGAAGAGACGCATACAAGTACGGTACGTATCAGTAACCTTTATGTACGGCAGGAAGCAAACAGTAATGTACTGTTGAATGGTATGACATTGCACAACGGTACTACCCGTAACACTACTGAAGTGACCCTTGCCGGAGAGGGAGCGGAAATAAATCTTTGCGGTATGGCCATTGCAGACAAGAACGAGCATGTGGATAATAACACCATGATAGACCATGCAGTTCCTAATTGTACCAGCAATGAACTGTTTAAGTATGTACTTGACGATCAGGCTGTCGGTGCTTTTGCCGGATTGGTATTGGTACGTCCGGATGCACAACATACAAATTCACAGCAGACTAACCGTAATCTGTGTGCTACACGTGATGCCCGTATGTATACACAACCGCAGTTGGAGATCTATGCCGATGATGTGAAGTGTTCTCATGGCGCTACGGTAGGTCAGTTGGATGAGGGTGCCCTTTTCTATATGCGTGCGCGTGGTATCTCGGAAAAGGAGGCCCGCCTGTTGCTGATGTTTGCTTTTGTGAATGAGGTAATAGATACGATCCGTCTGGATGCCTTGAAAGATCGTTTACACCTGTTGGTGGAAAAACGTTTCCGGGGTGAACTGAACAAATGCCAGGGATGTGCAATATGCAAGTAAATTGGTGGTAACTAATTATTTATCACAACTCACTAATCATTACCATTATGGATATACAAAAGATACGTGAAGATTTTCCTATTCTTGACCGTACGGTTTATGGGAAACCTTTGGTTTATTTCGATAATGCGGCAACTACGCAGAAACCTCGTTTGGTGATTGATTCTATTGTTGACGAATACTACTCCGTCAATGCAAATGTGCATCGTGGAGTGCATTATCTCTCCCAACAGGCTACGGAGTTGCATGAGTCCTCCCGTGAGACTGTCCGTCGGTTTATCAATGCCCGGAGTACGAACGAAATCGTTTTTACCCGTGGTACGACAGAGAGCATAAACTTACTTGTTTCCAGCTTTGGTGAGGAATTTATGCAGGAGGGGGATGAGGTGATTGTTTCTGTCATGGAACATCATAGTAATATCGTGCCTTGGCAATTGCTGGCTGCACGCAAGGGTATTACCATCAAGGTGATTCCGATGAACGATAAAGGTGAGCTACTGCTGGATGAATATGAAAAACTGTTTTCGGAAAGGACGAAGATTGTCAGTGTAACCCAAGTTTCCAATGTGTTGGGAACGGTCAATCCTATTAAAGAGATGATTGCTACAGCCCATGCACACGGGGTGCCTTTCTTGGTGGATGCGGCTCAGTCTGTTCCTCACCTGAAAGTGGATGTACAGGAACTCGATGCGGACTTTCTTGTTTTTTCTGCTCATAAAGTATATGGACCTACCGGTGTCGGTGTTCTTTACGGAAAAGAGGAATGGCTCGATCGTCTGCCTCCTTATCAGGGTGGAGGGGAGATGATACAACATGTCTCTTTTGAGAAAACAACTTTCAATGAACTTCCTTTTAAGTTTGAAGCCGGTACACCCGATTATATAGGTACGACCGGATTGGCAAAAGCACTCGACTACGTCACTGGGCTCGGTATCGAAAATATTGCGGCCCATGAGCACGAGCTGACGGTTTATGGTACGAAATTATTGGAGGAGATACCCAATATCCGTATCTTTGGGCAAGCAGAACATAAAAGCAGTGTTATCTCCTTTCTTGTGGGGGATATTCACCATTTTGATATGGGAACTTTACTTGATAGGCTGGGTATTGCCGTGCGTACCGGGCATCATTGTGCACAGCCTTTGATGCAGCGTCTCGGTATAGAGGGTACAGTGCGTGCTTCGTTTGCCATTTACAATACGAAGAAAGAGGTAGATGCACTTGTAGCCGGTATAGAGAGAGTGAGTAAGATGTTCTGATTTGGATCGGTAAAATATGGCCGTAAGGCGTAAATAACATAGACTATGAAACATAAACTGCTAAACTATTTTTGTTTGTTTTTTATTTTGGCATTCGTTGCCGGATGTGAAGATAAGGAGGATATTTTTACTCCGAAAACATATAATGTATCGGGTAAGGTAGAAAAAGGGCCTTTTATTAATGGTTCTAAGATTACTGCACAGGCGTTGGATAAGAATTATAATCTGACCGGTGAAGTCTATCAAGGCGTTATTACTGATAATGACGGTTCCTTTGATTTCGGTGAGATTAATTTGAATTCTCCATATGTGTTGCTTACGGCTGACGGGTATTACTTTAATGAGGTGTACGGTGAATTGTCTGATGGTCAGATATCCATGCAATCGATTGTAAATTTGACTGATAATAAACAGGCTAATGTTAATATCCTTACTCACCTGAAGACGCAACGTATGATGCAGCTTATCAGAAACAATATCATGGATTTTGATGAGGCTGATGCGAAAGTACAGAAGGAGGTTTTGAGAAATTTTGGTTTGGAGCGCTATGCCGATCAGGATGTTTGTAATTTCTCTATTGCTTCCGGAACAGAGGAGGCCGGTGCGTTGATTGTCGTTTCATCTGCTTTGTTGAAAGATCGTAGTGATGCCGAATTGACGGAATACCTTGCTATGTTGAGTTCCGAATTCAAAGCGGAAGGTAGGTTTATGGATGATACTAAAGAGAAAATCCGAGAGAGTTCCATGTTATTGAAAGTAAATGAGATTTCGGATAATATCATTAGACGCTATAAAGATTTAGGTGTGGAAGTTACTGTTCCCAATTTGAATTATTTCATTGATTGGGATGGAGACGGTATTGCCGGCAATGAACCGGATGCCGGTGGTGATGTGACACTGACTCTTGATAAGGAAGAATTGGAAATCCCTGCTGAGGGCGGGACTTTCCGTGTTAAGATAGACTGTAAGGTGCCGGTTACTTTGGAAAAACCGGCGGGTATACCCGGAGAGTCTATATCAGTGGAAACCTTGAAGATTTTTAAGTTTTCCGATATCGATTATACGGGAACCATTCAGGAAAATGAGTTGGAGATTGTGGTTCAACCGGCTGCCGGTGCTTTGGTGAGAGATAAAACGATTACGGTTTATACTACGAGTGGAAGGCTTTCGGTAGATCTTAGACTTACGCAAAAAGGAGATCCGTCTAAACCGGTGGAATTTGGAGAGGATGGTCAGAAAGTGATTACCGGCATAGCTCTTATGATGGCAACTTCTATGCAGGATTTCTCTAATTTGGATGGCTACTATACACAAAGTTTTGACGGTAGAAGTACGGCTTATCGTTTTATTTACGAACATACATTGACACCTTCTGACAGTAAACTTTATAGTGTTTGGGGCAATGTGTATAGTACCATTAGCAGAATTAAAATATTTGATAGTTTGCTTGAAAGGAGTGGAGTGACTGAGATTCCGCCTTTTATGGCTTACATCCATCAATTGGCTGCCGTTCAGTATTTTCAGTTGGCATCTTGGTGGGAGAACGTTCCTTATGTGATAAGTTATGATAATTCGTTTGCTGTCACCAAGCAGTTGGTTAGTAGAGACTTGTTCGCGAATTTAGTGGAGGATTTGAATTATTGTGTGGAACACAGCAAACTGGAACCGGGTAAATTTGACTCTTCGGAAAGTTTCTTATATCCATCACAAGGCGCTTCGTTGGCTTTATTGGCAAAGATGTATCTGCATCAAAAGTCTTATGATCAAGCTTATGCTCATTTAAAACGAATCATTGATAGCGGTGTATATGCTTTGGAACTGTCTTCGAGTGCTTCTCTTACCCGAAATTCAAGAGAACTTATTTGGGGGTTGTTGACCAGCGCACAACCGGAATCGTATGAAAATGTATTGAAAGAGAATGATTATGTGCCTTTCGTTACTTACACTGAGGTACTGCTGTCTGCATCCGAGTGTGCTTATCGTTTGGGTAATCAAGGCGAAGCTATGGATTATCTGAATCGTGTACGGCAAGCCCGTAATTTACCGCCGGTCAGTGGAGCCGATTTTATTGAATCTTTGCGTTCTACCTGGCAAGGTGAGTTGAAAGGCTTTGGCAGTTACTTCGCTTTCTTGCGTCGTAATGATCTTGCTACCGGACAGTTGAAGATAGAGAGCTATCAGCAGCTTCTGCCTATCCCTCAGCAAGAGATAGATTATCCGGATTCGAAACTTATCCAGAATCCCGGATGGGGAAAAAAACAGGAAGAAACTGCAACTTTTTAGGTCGTTTGTACGTCTAATTTGGTACAAGTAAACTAAAAAAGAAAAGAGTATGTTAGTAACAACCACTCCCATTATTGAAGGGAAAAGAATAATTCGTTATTATGGTATCGTTTCCGGTGAGACGATTATCGGTGCCAATGTGTTTCGTGATTTTTTGGCGGGTATCCGCGATTTTGTAGGCGGACGTTCCGGAGCATATGAGGAGGTGCTGAGACAGGCGAAAGATACGGCAATTAGAGAGATGGAAGAACAAGCTGCCCGTTTGGGAGCCAATGCCGTTATCGGTGTCGATCTGGATTATGAAACCGTAGGAGGTAGCGGAAGCATGCTAATGGTAACAGCTACCGGAACTGCGGTAACCATCGAATAGAATATAAAACTCCCCCGATTGTCAGGCAGGAAATCAAACTGCACTCCAAAAGTTTCGTGGTTAACTTTTGGAGTGCGGTTCAAAAGCCGGTATCGGGGGAGTTTTAGTCTCTTTGTGTGACCTTTTTGTTTTATTTAGTGTGAGCAATGGTCGCACAATCCTTTTATCACATAATTGATACTTTCTGCTGTAAAGTGCTGGGGAAGACTTACGGTGGGTATATGGATATTCCGCAAACAATATGTCCGATGACAGTTTGTACAATAAAAGTGTACATGTAAATCGTCAATATCACAATTACATTCATTGCCGCAGACTGCATATTTCAGTGAACCGGAACCGTCGTCTATACCATGTATCAGATGATGTTTCAGAAAGAGGTTGATGGTACGTGATAGTGTGGATTTATCCACTGTATCCAAGTATGTTTCCAGGTCGAGCAGGCTGAAAGCACGGTCAAACTGCATCATGGCGCGAAGGATAAGCAACCGCATGGCAGTCGGCTTGATGTTCCGTTGCGCCAGTTTTTTCAAATAAATATCTTCTTCCATAATAAGTGTTCCTTTTTTACGGTATTTTACTTTTCCCGAATACCTTTCTTTCCCCGATAGAACAATTTCCATCTTTCCACAGGAGGTTAGAATTTCTTTTTCTGTATCCGTATGGCATTAAGGATCGCGATTAAAGCAACTCCGACATCGGCGAAGACCGCTTCCCACATGGTGGCTATGCCGATAGCGCCTAATAGCAGCACTGCGAACTTAACCCCGAAAGCGAGAATGATATTCTCCCATACAATGCGTCTCGTTGCACGGCCGATACGAATGGCGGTAGCTACTTTGGCGGGTTGGTCGTTTTGTATAACGATATCTGCAGTTTCGATAGCCGCGTCACTTCCCAACCCTCCCATCGCTATGCCGACATTACTCATGGCAAGTACAGGTGCATCATTGATACCGTCTCCCACGAAGGCGATACGATTGGAGGGATTGGTTTTTAATGCTTCAATATGAGCAACTTTTCCTTCCGGTAATAGATCGCCGTATGCCTGTGATATCCCTAATTCCGTCCCTAATTTAGAAACAATTGCTTGTTTGTCTCCAGATAAGATCTGTATATTATCAATATTTAATGTTTTTAGCTCTTTGACGGCGGTTATGGCATCTTCTTTCGGAGTATCCGATAACAGCAGATAACCGGCATAGACACCATCGACAGCACAGACAACAATGGTATCTGCTATCGTGTTCAATTCCATAGGATAGGCTATTTGATAACGGGAGAGCAGTCGTGGATTTCCTACCAATACTTTGTGTCCGTCCAGATATACTTCCAGCCCATGCCCGGGGATTTCCGTTGTGGCGGAAGACGGGAGTAGGGGGATTTCTTTCTTATAGGCATATTCACTGATGGCGCGGGCTATCGGGTGGGTGCTCTGTTGTTCGGCAGAGACGATGTATCGTAATAATTCTTCTTGGGTAGATAAGACGCTTTCTACGTGTTGTACTTCGAAAACTCCTTTTGTCAGCGTACCTGTTTTGTCGAATACCACTGTGTTTATTTGTGTGATGGCATCCAGGTAGTTGCCACCTTTAAATAGGATACCCGCGCGAGAAGCGGCTCCGATTCCTCCGAAGTATCCTAACGGGATACTGACAACGAGTGCACAAGGACAAGAGATTACCAGAAATACCAGACTTCTATAGAGCCAGTCTCTAAATATATAATCGAATGCCGGCATGCCCAGTGAGTACAAGAAAGGAATCAGAACAATCAGTACGGCCAATCCGGTTACAATGGGTGTATAAATGCGTGCGAATTTCCGGATGAACAGTTCTACGGGAGCTTTCCGTTCGTTTGCTTCCTGTACCATGACAAGTATTCGTGCAAGTGTACTTTCATTATATGGTTTACTTACAATGAGCTGTATCACACGGTCGGTGGCAATCATACCGGCAAGTACCGGTTCTCCCTTGCGGATGGTGCGCGGGCGGCTTTCACCTGTTAAAGCAGCAGTATTGAATGAGGCTTGTTCGTTTTGCATTGTTCCGTCAAGAGGGACGCGTTCTCCGGCTTTTATTTCAATGAGTTCATTTACGTTTACTGTTTCTGGATGTACTGTTTCGGGCTGCCCGTTACGTATCACGGTAGCTGTCTCCGGGCGTACATCCAATAGGGCTTTAATATTTCGTTGTGCATTCCCTACCGCACGGTCTTGAAAAGCCTCACCTATGGAGTAAAAGAGCATTACGGCTACTCCTTCAGGATATTCGCCGATACAAAATGCACCGATGGTAGCAATTCCCATCAGCATGAATTCGTTGAAAAAATCTCCTTGACGGAGCTGTTCGAAAGCTTCCCGCAATACAGGCCAGCCTGCGATGAGGTAGGCGATCGCATACCATACCAATGCACTACCCGGCAGGGTGAACCAACCGAAATGATTCATTCCCATTCCCGTTCCCAACATTATAAGACTGATAATGACGGGTAGGTTTTTACTTTTCTTCTTCTTTTCCTCCTGTATATGACAACCGGAGTGATGATTACAATTACATCCCATGACTTTTTTTCTTTTGTTGATGCAAAGGTAGGAGATTTGTGGTGCAACTGTGTTGCAAACCAGTACAAGGACGAATTTATTGATTGCCGTCTCTATATAGCCTCAGTTCGATATAATCATGATGCTACATCGCTTTTTGGAAGATAGGGAAACTATGTGGAATAAAAGTTATATCGGATCCAAGTTGAATACGGATTGTCAAGGGAGAGGCTCTCTCTCGTTCGAAATGATTTCATTGTAGTCCGTTCGAAAAGAAAGCAGAGTGTGACCATCGAAATTTCTTTAATTTTTATTTGCCTATTTCATTTAGAATCAATACTTTTATCCTTTCGTTAAACCTCTAATATTTATTCTATGGATAGCTTGCTTTTCTGGTTGGTTCCGGCCGCCTCTGTATTGGCTCTCTGCTTTGCTTATTATTTTCATAAGCAGATGATGAAAGAGAGTGAAGGTACTCCTCAAATGATTAAGATTGCTGCTGCTGTGCGCAAAGGTGCCATGTCTTATCTGAAACAACAGTATAAGATTGTGGGGTGGGTGTTCTTCGGTTTGGTAATATTGTTTTCAATTATGGCCTATGGCTTTCAAGTACAGAATGCGTGGGTACCTATTGCTTTTCTTACAGGAGGTTTTTTCTCCGGATTGTCGGGATTCTTGGGGATGAAGACAGCTACTTATGCCTCTGCCCGTACGGCAAATGCGGCTCGTAAATCTTTGAATGCCGGGTTGCGGATTGCATTTCGTAGCGGGGCAGTGATGGGATTGGTGGTGGTAGGTCTCGGCCTTCTTGATATATCTTTCTGGTATCTGCTGTTGAATTGGGCCATTCCTGCGGATGTATTGACTCCTACTCATAAACTATGCATTATTACTACCACTATGCTTACTTTTGGTATGGGTGCTTCTACTCAGGCATTGTTTGCCCGTGTGGGTGGCGGTATTTACACCAAAGCAGCCGACGTGGGGGCTGATCTTGTAGGTAAAGTCGAGGCTGGTATTCCTGAGGACGACCCGCGTAATCCGGCTACAATTGCTGATAATGTAGGTGATAATGTGGGTGATGTAGCCGGCATGGGTGCCGATCTTTATGAATCCTATTGCGGATCCATTTTGGCTACTGCTGCTTTGGGAGCCGCCGCTTTTATGCATACAGGAGATACAGTCATGCAGTTCAAAGCAGTTATTGCGCCTATGTTGATTGCGGCTGTAGGGATTTTACTTTCCATTATCGGTATCTTTTCTGTCCGCACGAAGGAAGATGCCAAAATGAAAGACCTCTTGAATTCTCTTGCTTTCGGAACAAATCTCAGTTCTGTTTTAATCGTTGTGGCCACTTTCTTTATTCTCTGGTTGTTGCAACTCGATAACTGGATGTGGATTTCCTGTGCTGTAGTGGTGGGATTGATCGTCGGTATTGTTATCGGGCGTTCTACCGAATATTACACATCACAATCCTATCGTCCGACACAGAAATTGAGTGAAAGCGGTAAGACAGGGCCTGCTACCGTTATTATTTCCGGCATTGGTTTAGGTATGCTTTCCACGGCTATTCCGGTTTTGGCAGTGGTGGTAGGTATTATTGCTTCTTTCCTGTTTGCTTCCGGTTTTGATTTCGACAATGTCGGCATGGGGCTTTATGGGATCGGTATAGCAGCTGTCGGCATGCTTTCCACTTTAGGAATCACCCTCGCTACCGACGCTTATGGTCCTATTGCAGATAATGCGGGTGGTAATGCCGAGATGTCTGCTCTCGGTGAGGAAGTCCGTAAACGGACGGACGCCCTTGATTCGTTGGGTAATACGACCGCAGCTACCGGCAAGGGCTTTGCTATCGGATCTGCTGCTTTGACCGGACTTGCTTTGCTTGCTTCTTATATAGAAGAGATACGCATCGGATTAACCCGTCTCGGTACCATAGAATTAACGATGCCAAATGGTGATATTATTGCAACAGCTAATGCTACTTTTGTCGATTTCATGAACTATTACGATGTTACCTTGATGAATCCTAAGGTACTTTCCGGCATTTTTATTGGTTCTATGATGGCTTTTCTCTTCTGTGGATTAACAATGAATGCCGTTGGACGAGCTGCCGGGCATATGGTTGATGAGGTTCGCCGTCAATTTCGTGAAATAAAAGGAATTTTGACCGGAGAAGCAGAACCGGATTATGAACGTTGCGTAGCTATCTCTACCAAAGGTGCTCAACGGGAAATGGTTATTCCGTCACTTATTGCAATTATAGCCCCTATTCTGACCGGAGTTGTCTTTGGGGTAACCGGAGTCGTTGGGTTGTTGATTGGTGGTTTGAGCAGTGGTTTTGTGTTGGCTATCTTCATGGCTAATGCCGGAGGAGCTTGGGACAATGCCAAAAAGTATGTGGAAGAAGGTAACTTTGGCGGTAAAGGGAGTGAGGTTCATAAGGCAACTGTCGTGGGGGATACGGTGGGTGATCCATTTAAAGATACTTCCGGACCGAGTCTGAATATTTTAATCAAGCTTATGAGTATGGTAGCCATTGTAATGGCAGGCTTAACAGTTGCTTGGAGCATATTCTAAAATTAAAAAATATAGGGTAGTGGCGGCTGAATGAAAATACATTTAGTCGCCACTATTTTATTATATCGTTTCATCTGATAATAATCGGTCACTGATTTTTTTTGCAAGATAATCACTTTTTTATGTTGAATAATCACATTATTTTGCAAAATATTCTTGTTTAGCTATTTTTGTATTTTTTGGTTGTTTATAATAGCTTTATCTTTGTGAATTATAATTTATTTATGGCATGTTAGAGAGAAATATTCTCTTTAAAGGCTCTTGTGCTATGTTTTATTAATGAATGCTGAAAGTGAGAGCCATAAGCGAAAAATAGTTGTTATATATGAAAAACTTGAAGTTTTTATCTTTTATGTTGTTTGCTATTATGAGTGTAAGTCTTATTTCTTGTGGCGATGATGATGAGATAGGAGGAAGAGATACTTTGGTAGGTAAATGGCAATGCACTTGGTCGGAAGGATATGAAAAGTATGCAAATAATCCAGAGTATAATGATGAATGGAATGAAGAAGGGGATTTTACAGTTACATTCAATGAAGATGGTACGGTAGTTGCTGATGGTGATACCGGAAAATGGAAATTGGAAGGTGATAAGTTGACTATAATTTATGCCTATGATGATGATTCTGAAGATAATGAAGTTTACACAGTTCTGAAACTGACTGATTCTGAATTGATATTGGAGTCATCAGAGAAAGATTCCGACTATGAATACTATGACAAATCTACTTTTCAAAAAATATAATTTTAGAACTATGTTCAATATAAAAGGATGCTTTTTCTCGGCATCCTTTTTTTATTCTCTTATCTTTGTACGGTTTTTAAGTTATAATAAAACGATTATGTTATTACCGTATTTGAATGGAGATACAATAGAAGCCGGTTGTGATGAGGCTGGTCGGGGGTGTTTGGCCGGTTCTGTCTATGCTGCTGCTGTTATTCTTCCACAAGACTTTAGGAATGAACTGTTGAATGATTCTAAGCAACTCACCGAAAAGCAACGTTATACATTGCGTGAGGTGATAGAGAAAGAGGCTGTTGCTTGGGCGGTAGGAGTTGTTTCTCCCGAAGAAGTTGATGAGATAAATATTCTTAATGCTTCTTTTCTTGCTATGCATCGGGCGATAGATCAGTTGAAGGTACGTCCTGAACATTTGCTGATTGATGGGAATCGTTTCAAGAAATATCTGGAAATCCCTCATACGACGGTGGTAAAAGGGGATGGAAAATATCTTTCTATTGCAGCAGCATCCATTTTAGCCAAGACCTATCGTGATGATTACATGAACCGGTTGCACCAAGAGTTTCCTTACTATGATTGGGATCATAATAAAGGATATCCTACGAAAAAACACCGTGCTGCTATCGCAGAACACGGTGTCTCTCCTTATCATCGAATGACTTTTAATCTCTTAGGAGATGGTCAGTTGTCTTTAGAATTCTGATATTGTAGTTGTAGTAGTCTTTACAACTTTTTTGGCCTTCTTCTTTCCCCAAGTAATATTGAATCCCAAACTTACATTTGCATTAGCATTGCCTACAGGTACATATTGCGGTGTAACTTTGGTAATCATATGGTCTGTTCCAATGAAGAAGTTGAATCCGTTCGGATGGAAATTCAATACCCATCCTAACGATGAACCAAAGCTGCTTATTGCATAGTTGACGGAAGCTTCAAACCATCTTACCGGAGCAACATTGGCAGAAAGGCGTGCTTCCGACCATGTGAACGGTTTGTTAAAGTGAGTGGATGAAAGCAAACCGAATTTCAAGTTTTTATAATAAGGAAGAACGTATTCTGCTCCGATATTCATTGTTGTTGCCAATTTAGTAGTACGGCTGCTAACTGTACCTTCATCGCGGAATTTGATGAATTCTTCGAATTGGTCTCCCAAGTTATCTAATTCGTCGTCGATATCACCTGGCTGGCCTTCGTCCGGTTTTACGGCAATCGGGTTTTCAAATCCTTTAAAAGTGTAACGATGTATCATTTTAGCCTTTAATCCGTTATTCCATTTGATGAAACCCAAATCCAGCAAAGCTGCAGATAGCGTCAATCCTTCTACAAAGTCATCCATTTTGTATACAGCACCCAGATCGAATCCGACACCAAAACCGCCTATGCCGGGACCATCAATATCGAAACCGTCAATTTCACCGGGCTTGCCATTTTCGTCCGGCTCTTTGCTTTCAAAATAACCACCCTTTAGTGATCCTTCTAATTGTCCCTCTGCATCGATGAGCCATTCATCTTGTCCCATGGTGATATCCATCTTTTTAATTTTGGCTTCTGCATTGGCGCCTCCTACCAAAAATTTGACTTTAGCACCGATCGTTAAGCGGTCTTTGATGATTTCGTGAGAATGCCCTAAGGCTACCTCTGCATAGTTATTAGAGCGTACGGTCAGATCTTCTACAGTGTAGTGACTACCGGCTTCATTGCTCATTCCTGTCTTCATGAAATCAAAGAGTCCATAAGGCAGATTGATAGAAGTATTGGAGCGGAATCCTATTTCAAATGTATTAAAACCACCAAAGCCCCGGAAGCCGAATGCAATGATCGGCATGCTCAAATTCATGCTTAGATGATTGTTGGTGTGTAGGTTGCTTAAGAACTCACTATTGCTGACGCTTGGATTCATAAATGTAGTCAGCTTATATCCATTCTGATTGTATTTATAAAGGAAATCGTTAACGCCGATATTTCCCTGGACGCCGACATTAAAATTACCCAATACGAAAAGCGGCATGTTTATATAGTTGCTTTCACCCATGAATGCCGGATTGAGCTGATGGCGATAAGTCATACCTTCCATGAAGTAGCTTGAATTGAGATTCTGTGCTCCTACACCTGTGGTATAAAGAATGAAGAATGAGGCCAGTATGGCTTTTAATTTATAGTGTTTCATTGTTTTATCGTTTTTATACATCTTCAAATTAATTCAAATCAACAATTGCACCGCCAGGTACTTTCAATCGGACATTTTTTAACTGTAACGTTTGATTTTCGTTTAGTTGTTGTCCTTGGGCGTCTGTTCCTGAGGCTGCAACGATCTCGAAAGCCAATCCGTCTAATTTCTTAACTGCACCGGCGGTTGTTTCTTTTATTTCGATGACTAATGCGCTTTCGGCGGCTACATTGTTTTTACCGGCTTTGATGATACCGTCCTTCTCTCCGTCAACTTTTACAGTGACTGTTACGCCTTTTAATTCTTCCGGATTACCTTGAGCATCTACAGTCAGTGCTTTCGCTGTAAAGTTCAATCCTAACGGTATTTTATTAACAGCTGTGGCTGTTGCGTTTACTTGTTTTATTTCATAGTCTTTTAGGTCTTCATACCATCCGTCTACGCTGTCTTTATAAACAATTTGAGTAACGTCTTTACCGAAAACAAAAGGTACATTGACATCATAATCGGTGGTAATGCCATAAGTATGGTTTAGTTGGATTTCCGTTTCGGCCTGGATTGCTTCAGCGGTTACTTCGAATTCAAATAAATCCGGTATTCTTGAAATCAAGGTAGGTAAATTTTCCACTTCGACAAAAGTAGTAACTCCTTCAATATCTGTCGGTACATCCGGTGGCAAAAGACAGAACTTTTCTTCTGTTTCCTTATTTATTGTAAAATCGAATTTAACAGGATGATTCACAGGATCTCCAAGTTGTTCCTTTTGATTATCTTTAGTGATATAAGAAGTGATTTCACCTTTTACTTGGGCTGCTACAGGTGTATTATTATTGGCTGTGAAGAATATCATGGGCTTTTCTACCGACAGGGTAACTCTTTCGTCATCCAAGAAATCGGGCAATCCGGATATAGTTACCGGGTCAATAGTGATGTCGATATCCGGTTCCACTTTACCTACTATACTTTTTATTTTGATGATTTGTTTTTTAGTCTGTTTATCTTGCAGGGTGATATCAACTTTCAATGTAACGGAAGCAGGCCCCTCACCTACAAGGATTTCTCCGGTATTAATAGTTACCTCACCTGTCAAAGAAATATTTCCCTCAATAAGGATATTGCCTCCTTCGAATCTGACGCCATCTTGCCTGCAATCTATTCCATCAATAGGTACTGTGACAGACAGTCCATCTATCCTGTTGGCTTTTTCATTTTCAAGTTGTAAAAGTCCATGAGTTAATCGAGATGATTGTATGAACTCCGGGAATTGCAGGTTAATGACTTCTAAGTATAAGTTTTCAGCAATAGCTGGTTCAAATGAAAAATGAACGACGGCTTCCATGTCCATACTGATAAGAGACAGAGATTTGATTTCTTTGGGAAGTTCTGTTCCGTCAAGTTTGAAATTTGTAGTCATTTCATCCAAAGTGATAGGAGGAAGATTTTCCTGAACACCGCCTATAGATGGAAGGTTGAAATTCAACACTTGATTTATTGGATTGATGTCGGGACTGTTTATCTCAAAATCATCTACTGAAATATCGGTAGTCGTTTCTGAGCCTTCTTGCCATAAGTAATAATTGCCGTATTCATCTGTCTTGACAACGCCGTCTTCCTCTATGTCCAGAATTTTACTAAGCAGAATCGGTTCTGTTTCTCCTCCGGGAATAGCGAATTCACTGCCTCCTACTTGAATCGTGAGATCAATGTCATCGGTCAGATCGTAATCATTATCTACACAGGAAAATGTAAATAATGAAGCGGAAAGGACGATAGGTATGAGTCTTAAGTGTCTTTTTTCCATAAATGTTTGCTTTGGGTTTTTAACGCTAATATAATTTTATTTGCAATAATAGACAATATTACTGAATGTGGCAAATTTTGGGGTTAAAAAGTGTTTTATAATTTATTGGGTAAGAAGACAATATGTTATAGTTAGGCACTTCTTATTTATGTTTAGACATGATTTTAGACCGCTTAGACGTTATTTTTCTATTTTTTAGTGTCCGGATGAAATTGATTGCCTTTTTCATCCGGACGATTTTATTATCTGTGGAAACGTTTGCTTCGTTTAGTTAAAATAATAGTGTGGTAAGATGCTTGTATTTGTGCTGAAAGTTATTCAGAACCATTTAATTTTTCTGAAAACAATGAATGTCAGTGCAGATAATATGGCAGAAGCCAGTACTATCCAGACGAAAGCATGAGGGATTTCGTCAATATGGATATCGACATTCATACCGTAAAAACTTGCTATCAACGTTGGTATCATCAACGTAATAGACAAGCTTGTCATGCGTTTCATGATGGCATTCACATTGTTGGAAATAATGGAAGCAAAAGCGTCCATTGTACCTGTAAGAATATCACTGTAGATGTTGACTGTATTAAATGCCTGTTTTAATTCAATGATAACGTCTTCTACCAGTTCCTGATCCAGATAGTCTGTGTCCTGAAAAATGCTCTTCAATTTACCGATCATCACTTCATTACCACGGATGGATGTATTGAAATATACAAGTGTTTTTTGCAGTTTCATCAGGCGGAGCAAGTCTTCATTGCGAATACTCTTTTCCAATTCTTTTTCTGCAGCAGTGATATCTACATTGATCTGTTTCAGATATTTCAGAAACCATACGGCAGAGGAATAGATTAATCTCAAGATCAAATCCAGTTTATTGCGTACAACGATACCTTTCCGACGGGTATGCTCTATGAAGTCCGGAAGTAATTCCGTGTTATGATAGCATACGGAAACGATGATTTCGTTGTTGGTGATAATACCGATAGGTACTGTACTGAATGGGATACCGTTTTGATTATTCTGTACGGGAATACGTAAGATTGTCAATAGCCAATTGCCTTCAGTGTCTGTACGGGGACGTTCATCGGTATCGGCGATGTCATTTAGAAAAGACTCGGGAACTTGTAGTTCTTTGGTCAGGAATTCAAAATCATTAGCATCGGGGCATACTACATTTACCCAACTATTGGGGAGCCATTGTGATTTTTCCACAAAGCCAGCCTCACAATAAAGATACTTTCTCATCTTATTGCCTCCTTTCGTTTGTTTTTTAATCCGAACAGAGGCATCATGACACTTGTATGGCTCTGTTCGCTTTAGTTAATACTGTTGCACGTTCGCGGGTTTGAATCGTCCATATTTATATTCATCTATTTTTTAAGCGAGGCAAAAGTACGGATTTTATTCTGTACTGCCTGTATTTTCCTTTTTCTTTTTGCGTAAAGTATCGAATATTAGGTAATTTATAGATAAACAGAGTCTGTTAACAGCTGTTTTTTTGTAACTTTGCGCCCGAAATTAAGAATGAGTATAAAAATCAATTTAATTTATAGATATTATGAGTAAGAAAGCCCTTTTAATGATCCTTGATGGTTGGGGAATAGGCGACCAGGGGAAAGATGATGTAATTTTCAATACTCCTACTCCTTATTGGGATTATTTAGTAAAAACATATCCTCATTCTCAGTTACAGGCAAGCGGTGAGAATGTTGGTTTGCCGGATGGACAAATGGGGAACTCGGAAGTCGGTCATCTTAATATTGGTGCCGGACGTGTGGTTTACCAGGATTTGGTGAAAATCAATCTGGCTTGCCGTGACAACAGTATCATGAAGAATCCCGAAATCGTTTCTGCTTTCACTTATGCTAAAGAAAACGGGAAGAATATTCATTTCATGGGGCTGACTTCAGACGGTGGTGTGCATAGTTCATTGGACCATCTTTTCAAACTTTGCGATATATCCAAAGAATACGGTATTGAGAATACGTATGTACACTGTTTCATGGATGGTCGTGATACGGATCCTAAGAGCGGTAAAGGTTTTATCGAACAACTGGAAGCGCATTGTGCAAAGTCTGCCGGTAAGATAGCTTCTATCATCGGACGTTACTATGCTATGGACCGTGATAAACGTTGGGAGCGTGTAAAAGAAGCTTATGATCTGTTGGTGAACGGTGTGGGAAAAAAAGCGTCGGATATGGTCCAAGCTATGCAGGAGTCTTATGATGAAGGGATTACCGATGAATTTATCAAACCGATTGCAAATGCCAATGTAGATGGTACGATCAAAGAAGGTGATGTGGTTATTTTCTTTAATTATCGTAACGACCGTGCCAAAGAATTGACCGTGGTTCTTACCCAACAGGATATGCCGGAAGCGGGAATGCATACCATACCCGGATTGCAATACTACTGTATGACTCCGTATGACGCTTCTTTCAAAGGAGTTCATATATTGTTTGATAAGGAGAACGTAATGAATACTTTGGGTGAATATCTGGCAGCCAAAGGTTTGAAACAGCTTCATATCGCTGAAACAGAAAAGTACGCTCATGTAACTTTCTTCTTCAATGGTGGTCGTGAAACTCCTTATGAAAACGAAGACCGTATTCTGGTTCCTTCGCCTAAGGTGGCAACCTATGATTTGAAGCCGGAAATGAGTGCTTATGAAGTAAAAGATAAATTGGTAGCTGCCATTAATGAGAATAAGTATGATTTCATCGTTGTGAACTATGCAAACGGTGATATGGTAGGGCATACCGGTATTTATGAGGCAATCGAAAAGGCAGTGGTTGCAGTAGATGCTTGTGTCAAAGAAACGGTCGAAGCTGCTAAAGCACAAGGTTATGAAGCCATCATTATTGCCGATCATGGTAATGCCGATCATGCATTGAATGAAGATGGCACTCCGAATACAGCCCACTCTTTGAATCCTGTTCCTTGTGTTTATGTTACAGAGAATAAGAACGCTAAGGTAGAAAATGGACGCTTGGCCGATGTAGCGCCTACTATTTTGAAAATTATGGGCCTTGAAGTCCCTGCCGAAATGAATGGCAAAGTATTGATTAAGTAAGAACGATCCTTATATTATAATGAGGGCGGGTTTCTATCCGCCCTTTTTTTCGAATAAGATTATGATTCAGATCGACAACGTTGTAGTAAGTTTTGATGTGTTTCGCGAGAAATTCCTTTGCAATCTGGATGCTTGTAAAGGCGAATGTTGTATTGAAGGAGATGCCGGGGCGCCGGTAGAATTGGAAGAAGTAGCCAAACTGGAAGAAGCACTTCCTGCGATTTGGGACGAATTGTCACCTGAAGCGCGTAGGGTGATTGAAGAGCAGGGGGTGGTATATACGGATCAAGAGGGAGACTTGGTAACTTCCATCGTGAATAATAAAGATTGTGTATTTACCTGTTATGATGAGAAAGGTTGCTGCTATTGTGCAATAGAGAAAGCTTATCGTGCCGGGAAGGTTGATTTCTATAAACCTGTTTCATGTCATTTATACCCGATCCGTGTCGGAAATTATGGGTCTTATAAAGCGGTAAACTATCATCGTTGGGATGTTTGCAAGGCGGCGGTATTGCTTGGTAGAAAAGAAAATCTGCCTGTTTATAAATTCTTGAAAGAACCGTTGATTCGTAAGTTCGGAAAAGCATGGTATGAAGAATTGGAACTTACAGCGCGGGAGTTAGAGACCCAAGGAATTATTTGATCCCCTTTAAATATTCTTTTAAAAGCGAATTTGACTATATAGTTTTATATATTGGAATTTTTGTTTTATTTGTAAGCCTTCATTGCCTTTATCTTTGTATTCATTAAGCTTATCTTTATTAAGTTTATTTCAAAGTATATATTCAATAAAAAGATAAATGAACATGAATGCAATGATTAAACGATTTTTTTGTTGTGCGGTAGCGTTGTCGGGTATAGCAATGTTGGGGGCAGTCAATTATACTCCGGAGTCTGTATCGGCTACGTTGGCATTAAAGGTTCCTGGGAATTCGGCAGAAGTTCATGCACTCAAGATGCAGAGGTTGGTTGGTAATTACTTTGATTACGAGTTGGCTGGAACGGAGAAACTGCCGGTGAATATTTTCCAGAAAGTAGAAAAATGTGATAATGGAGAACGGATCACTGTCTTTTTAACCGCATTGGAAGACGTTTATTTCAATTACGGCCAGCAGGTGAAAACCGGATTTCATCATAAAGACTGTCAGTTCTATTTACCGGGTTTTTGGTATCGGCGTAATTTGCGTTCGCCCCAGGAAGCACCCTCTTTTCACACCTCTGATAGTTGGGTGGTACGTGAGGATCGGTTGAGCTCTCCTTTGACGGCTATTTTTAATGAACAGAGCGGCGAATCGATGTCGGTGATTCGTCTGGCAACCTACGATACGGATGCTTTGACTACCCATAAAGAAGGAGAGGTGATTCTCTCTGGAAAGACTTCAGTCGGATATACGGGTTTCGAGAATGTAGGTGGTATCTCTTATCTCGCTTTCGGATTCCCTTTCCGGGAAGCTCCCAAAACATACATCCGTAAACTTACGCTGGCATCTGCCGTAGAGGCTTTTCAGAAACTGGCTAAAGGGGAGAGTATCTCCCTTGTGTGGGAACTTCGCAACGATAAAAGTGAGGATTTTTCTCAGTTTGTACAGCGGGCTTGGGAGTATTGCTATGACACTTATAAACCACAGCCGGTAGAAACGCCCTATTCGGAGGATAAGATGAAAGAGGTGATGAGTAATTTCTTTGTGGAGAGTTATGTAAGTGGCAATGCTACCAATTACTTTTCTGGCGAAGGCTTGCTTACGGCTACTTGTGAGAGTGGTTCTGTGGCAGAAATCGGTTTTGTAGGTCGCACATTGTTGAATGCCTTCAATGCTTTGGAATATGGAGAAGCAAATCAGCGTGCAGAATTGGTTCAAAATGCTAATGCAGTTATCGACAGCTATCTGGAGGAGGGTTTCTCTGAGTCTGGGTTCTTCAATGAGCGTGTGGACTATCACCAGGGCGATTCTGGTGAAATGCATAGTATACGTCGTCAGTCAGAGGGGATTTATGCTTTGTTGCATTATCTGCAATATGAAAAGGAGAGAGGGCGGAAACACCCCGAATGGGAAAAGCGTTTGAAAACGATGCTCGATATGTTCTTGAAACTCCAGAATGAGAATGGCAGTTTTCCACGTAAGTTTAAGGATGACTTTACCATTACGGATAAGAGTGGGGGGAGTACTCCATCGGCTACACTTCCTTTGGTAATGGGGGCCCGATATTTCAAAGATAAACGTTATCTCGAGAGTGCCAAGCGTACCGTAAATTATCTGGAGAAAGAATTGATCTCAAAATCAGATTACTTTTCGTCTACACTGGATGCAAACTGTGAGGATAAGGAGGCTTCGCTTTATGCTTCTACTGCTGCCTATTATCTGGCATTGGTTTCCAAAGGAGCCGAAAGGGAGCATTATGCTGCTTTGGCTAAGAAAGCTGCCTATTTCGCCCTTTCCTGGTACTATACTTGGGATGTACCCTTTGCACCGGGGCAGATGTTGGGTGACTTGGGGTTTAAAACTCGTGGTTGGGGCAATGTCTCCGTTGAAAATAATCACATCGATGTATTTGTTTTTGAATTTGCTTCTATTCTCAACTGGCTTTCGAAGGAATATGGCGAGCCCCGTTTTTCTCAGTTTGCTGCGGTGATGAGTACCTCTATGCGTCAACTTCTTCCTCATAAGGGGCATTTTTGCGGCATTGCAAAAACGGGATATTATCCGGAGGTAGTGCAACACACCAATTGGGATTATGGTCGTAATGGTAAAGGTTTTTATAATGATATTTTTGCTCCGGGATGGACGGTCGCTTCTCTTTGGGAATTGTTTTCGCCCGGAAGGACAGAACGTTTTTTCAGGCAGTGATTTTTAAGGTATCTTTAGTCGGATTGTTTTTTGTGAGAGGTTGTCAGAACTAAAATGAATCTTCAGAAAAGTTACAGGCTATAACTGGTGAATATAAAAGAGCCATATTATACTCTATTTTTGAGTAAAGATATGGCTCTTTTTATTGCGGATGAGGATTGTCAAGTTTTAGATTAAAAGTTTATTTTCTCTGAGATTGAGTCTCGATACATTCTCCTGTTTTAAGGGTAGTGTCTATGGATTTGTTTGGATTTAAGATAGATATACTCTTTAAGTTAAATACTTTTTAATTCGTCTGTGGCTTATGACTCCAGCGTCCCAGCATAAACAGTGCTGTCCATTTGTTCTTGTTGACGAGACGGACAAGGGCATCGCAAAGGATTAATACGATGATGGCATAAACTAATTGGGCGACTACTGCTCCGGGAAAGTTAAATCTGAATGCTATATGTTCTAAACCAAACTCCAATAGATAGATTTGTATACAATAAATGCCCAATGTGTTTCTTCCTGTTTCGCTACATAACTGCAATAGTTTTCCACCTTTTATTCTTTCCAGCAGTATTTTGAATAATGCGATAAAAAATATACTGCCGGCTGCTCCTACTCCTAAACGGATGAGTGTTATGATGAAATTCTGCATATCAAATCTGACTGCATCTTTGAAGAAAATGATGCGATAAGCGGCGTCATAATCTCCTTTCCAAAAGATTAAAAAGAATATGAAAAATATCAGACTGCCTATGAGGGGGACTAAGGGACGCCTAAATAACCTGTCATTGTACTTATGAAGGAAATACCCAAGCCATAAGAAAGGTAATAATCTGAATATGGTGGTACGAGTCAGTATAATTAATAGTATTGTAGGTAGAGATGCAGCTAAGATATCGTTGCGGAATATCTTTTTACTTGCATATGCAATAACCGCGCAGATGAATAGATATTTCAAAAACCACATCCAGCCTCCGGATAAATATGCAAAGAAATTGATGCTGTCTTTATCTGTAAAGCGGGTGTATATGATATTGTGAAACAGGATGAATAATATAGAGAAGGTTAAGGTGGGGAGTAATAATTGGATAGACCTTCTTTTGAGAAAATATAGAGGAGACATTGCGAACGCCTTCTCCATGAAATACCCGCTGACTACCATGAAAAGCGGCATATGAAATGAATAAATGAATTGAAATAGCCAACTATCATGGTATGGGTCTCCCGGAAATGTTTGTTGAATGACATGGCCAAGTATAACACAAAAAATGGCGAAACATTTTGTAATGTCTAAAAAGGCGATTCTTTTACTGTCGGATTGCATTTTAATACTAATTTGAGGATTGGTTTAAAAAGTATTGCTTTGTGTTGTGGGAATAGCGGTGGAGATATCAGATCCGGTTCTTCCGTAATAATGGCTACACCAAAGTTCGGTTGCCACACTAATCAATCCTAAAAGGGTGTCTGTAAAAGTCATGGGAGATGTGTTTAAGTGATAAGAAAGACGGGTTTTAGGGAATACATCTTTCTTCTCTTTAATTTCATTTAAACTTAAATAGGGAATGTGTTGGTTTGTCATAGCTTTTTGGTTAGCTAATGTCTGTAGATATGTAGGTTCCCAACGGAATAAATTGTTGGGAAGATTTATATCGGCAGGGCTCAGTTGCTTTGGGGATGGAGCATATGTCTCTCCAACTATTGGGACGGATTGCGCAAATACAGGAATAGCAGGGATGCAAAATAGCAAGCTGATAAATGTACTTTTGAATGCCGTAGTCGCTTTCATGTGAACCTCCTTTTTGAATACTGTAAACAAAAATACTAAAAAAACGGGAATATGTGCCGCTTGTACTAAATTTTTATAGAATAAAAATAAATGATTCTTTTTCGGATGGATTGGCTTTTCCATGTCTTATAAAGAAAAGCGCCGGCTCAAAGGATTTACCTTTGCTGCCGGCGCTTCTTCGTTGTAAGATGTGAGGTTGGTTTATAAAAACGTATTATGCATCGATATTTGCATACGTTGCATTATCTTCTATGAATTCGCGGCGCGGACCTACGTCTTCACCCATCAACATGGAGAAGATGTAATCGGCTTCAGCTGCGTTTTCGATATTTACCTGTTTCAGCATACGGTTTTCCGGATCCATGGTTGTTTCCCATAATTGCTGGGCGTTCATTTCACCCAAACCTTTATAACGTTGGGTGTGAACAGCGTTTTCAGAACCGCCGCCATAGGTATCGATGAATTTCTGACGTTGTGCGTCTGTCCAGCAATACTCTTCTATTTTACCTTTTTTGCACAGGTAGAGCGGAGGAGTGGCGATGTACAGATAACCATTCTGTATGATTTGTGGCATATAGCGGAAGAAGAACGTCATGATCAGCGTGTCGATGTGTGAACCATCGACGTCGGCATCGGTCATGATGATGATCTTGTGGTAACGCAATTTATCGATATTGGCAGCTTTGCTGTCTTCTTCTGTTCCGATAGTGACCCCCAATGCTGTGTAGATATTACGTATTTCCTCGCTCTCAAGAGCTTTGTGATACATAGCTTTCTCTACGTTCAGAATCTTGCCGCGTAAAGGCAGGATTGCTTGGAATGCACGGTTACGGCCCTGTTTGGCAGTACCGCCGGCCGAGTCTCCCTCGACAAGGAACAACTCGCATTTGGTAGCATCTTTGTCCGAACAGTCGGCCAGCTTACCGGGAAGTCCGCCACCGGACATCGGTGATTTGCGCTGCACCATTTCACGTGCCTTGCGAGCTGCATGACGGGCGGTTGCGGCAAGAATCACTTTGTCGACAATTTGTTTGGCTTCTTTCGGGTGCTCTTCCAGATAGTAGGAGAGAGCTTCACCTACAGCTTGGTCTACGGCTCCCATCACTTCGTTGTTTCCTAACTTCGTTTTGGTCTGTCCTTCAAATTGCGGTTCGGCTACTTTCACGGAAATGACACCTGTCAAACCTTCACGGAAGTCATCTCCGGCAATCTCCACTTTTACCTTTTCCAGCATTTTGCTGTCTTCGGCATATTTTTTGAGCGTACGCGTCAACGCACGGCGGAAACCGGCCAAGTGCGTACCGCCTTCAATGGTATTGATGTTGTTTACGTACGAATGGATGCTTTCGGAGAATCCGGTATTATACATGATAGCCACTTCGATAGGGATACCTTGTTTTTCCGTGTTCAGATAGATGACATCATTGATCAGGTGATCACGTGATGATTCCAGATAACGGACGAACTCCTTCAAACCTTCTTCCGAATAGAATACCTCCTGTTTGAACTGTCCTTCATCATTTACAGTACGACGGTCTGTCAGTGTGATTTTGATACCGGCGTTCAGGTAAGCAAGTTCGCGCATGCGGCCTGCCAATATCTCATATTTGTAGACCGTTTCGGTAAAGATCGTATTGTCCGGCCAGAATTGTTGTCTGGTTCCGGTATGTTCCGATACACCTACCTCCTTTACAGGATAAAGCGGTTTTCCTATTTCATACTCTTGCTGATAAACCTTACCGTTACGGTAGACTTGGGTAACCATGTGGGTAGACAGTGCGTTTACACAAGACATACCTACACCGTGCAGACCACCGGAAACTTTATACGAACCTTTGTCGAACTTACCACCGGCATGAAGCACTGTCATTGCTACTTCCAATGCTGATTTCTGTTCTTTTTCATGGAAATCTACGGGGATACCGCGTCCATTGTCCTGTACGGTGATTGAATTGTCTTCGTTGATGGTTACTTCAATGTGGTCGCAATAACCTGCTAATGCTTCATCAATAGAGTTATCAACGATTTCATATACCAAGTGATGAAGTCCCTTTACGCTGATGTCGCCGATGTACATCGCGGGGCGCTTACGCACTGCTTCCAAGCCTTCTAATACCTGGATGCTATCGGCAGAATACGATCCTTCGTTCTGGGGAACTTGGGGAATTAAGTCTTCGCTCATAATTACCTTTCTAAGTTATAATAACAGAGCAAAAATAGCAAAAAAAAATGAATTGAGGAAGAATAAAGGGTGAAAAAACAAGAATTGGAGAAAGGGGGAGGGGAGAACCGTGAGAATATGGTTTTGGACTTGTTGTAATACACAAAAGACCAAGCTAAAAAGCTCAGTCTCTGTGTTGTATGAAGTATTGCTAAATTCTTGTATTAAGCAAGTTTATTGATATAAATCGCCAATTTAGATTTTAAATTGCTTGCTTTGTTTTTGTGAATAATATTCACTTTAGCCAACTTATCCAGCATTTTTGTAACACCAGGATACATAGCAGTAGCTTCTGCTTTATCAGTAGTTGAGCGAAGCTTTCTAACAGCGTTTCTCATGGTTTTACCATAATATCTGTTGTGAAGTCTTCTTGTTTCTTCTTGTCTGATTCTCTTAAGTGATGATTTGTGATTTGCCATCTCGACTAATCTGTTTTTTTAATTCGTTTATTTTTTTAATTGTAGCCCGTGGGGGAATCGAACCCCCCTTTCAAGAATGAAAATCTTGCGTCCTAACCGATAGACGAACGGGCCATCATTTGGTGAAACGTTTCCGTTTCTTTTTCGCTTTTCGAGTGTTTGTTTCTCGATTGCGGATGCAAAGGTAGATACTTTTTTTGAATTAGCAAATATTTCACTGGAAAAATTTTCATAGAAATGGAGCGCTTTTCCCCTTTGTACGTTTTTTAGTTTTGATTATCAGTGAGATAACGCAAGGAAAAATTTTCTTTTTTTTCTTTGCTTTTTGGGGTTATAGAGCGTAGCCTTGATTACTTCTCGTCTTTTTTTTGTAGTTTTGCGATCAATTGAAACGAAAGAAAAATGTTACAAAAAACGGTTGGAATAGTTCTTCATACACTAAAATACAATGATACATCCAATATTGTTGAGATGTATACCGAGCTGTCGGGGCGTGTTTCTTTTTTGGTTCCGGTGCCGCGTTCAAGGAAATCGGCGGTAAAGTCCGTATTGTTTCAACCTCTTTCCTTGATAGAGATTGAAGCCGATTTCCGTCCCAATGCCACTCTTTATAAAATAAAAGAAGCGAAGTCTTTTTTCCCTTTCTCTTCGATACCTTACGATCCTTATAAATCGTCTATTGCGCTTTTCTTGGCCGAGTTCCTTTATCGTGTGGTTCGTGAAGAGGCAGAGAATCGGCCGTTGTTTGCTTATCTGGTACATTCCATCACTTGGCTGGACGAATGCCGCGAGGGGTTTGCTAATTTCCATTTGGTGTTTTTAATGCGTCTTTCCCGTTTTTTGGGATTATATCCTAATTTGGAGGATTATCATGACGGAGATTATTTTGATATGCTGAATGCCTGTTTTACTTCGTTGCGGCCACAGTTGCATTCTTCTTATATCACTCCACAGGAGGCTTCCCGGCTGATAGTGCTGATGCGGATGAATTATGACACAATGCATCTTTTCGGTATGAACCGTTTGGAACGGGCGCGTTGCCTTACGATCATTAATGAATATTACCGGCTCCATCTGCCCGACTTTCCGGTACTAAAATCCTTAGATGTATTAAAAGAGCTGTTCGATTGACTTTATTCCGGTTTTATCCTGTTTGTTTTTGCCCCCTTCACCCGCTTCACCTTTTAGAGGTAAACGCCTTATTCATCGGCTATATAGGGTGAAGGGCCTACCCCAAAAGCCTGCGGGAGAAAGGTATGGCGGCATATCGGCAATCGTAAGCACTGTCCATTCAGTCTGTATGTACGGTGCTTAGGGGTGATAGGTACCGTTTCCGGGAAGATTTTGCACTATGCATAAAAATGTAACGACCCTTCACCCTGTATCGCCGATGGATAGGGCGATTGCCCAAAAAGGTGAAGCAGGTGAAGGGAGTAAAAACAACAGGAATACCCTGTTTTTCTCTATTTTTTCGATTCCCGAGCCTTCCTGTACGGAAAATGTGATTATCCCAGGAGCTCTTTTACTTTTGCAGAGATGGCACGACCTTCGGCCAGGCCGGCGAGTTTCTTAGAAGCTACTCCCATAACTTTGCCCATGTCCTTACCGCTGGTGGCGCCCGTTTCGGCAATAATTTCCTTTAGTGCGGCTTCCAGTTCTTCCGGTGTCATTTGTTTGGGCAGATAAGCTTCCATTACTCTCACTTGTGACAATTCACCTTCTGCAAGATCCTGACGGCCTTGTCCGATGTAAATTTCCGCAGAATCTTTTCCTTGTTTCACGAGCTTCTGAATGATTTTCAGTGCTGCATCATCTGTCAAAGTATCGTTAGCCCCCGGAGCAGTCTTAGCTTCAAGGAAGAATTTCTTTACGTTTCTCAATGTTTCAAGGGCTACTTTGTCTTTCGCCTTCATTGCGTTTTTAATGTCTTCGCTGACTCTTTCAAATAAATCCATGATTCTATATTACTATTTAGCTGTTTATTATTCGCGATTAAGTTGAAGGGTCTTTTTTCCTTCTTCCCTCTCCATGCTCTTTTCTCCCCTTAAAAAGTGATTAGTCCGCTTTCATCCACCGCTTCTTCAGGAGTGATTTCCTCTTTCAAGGATGCTTTGCCTCTGATTTTATCTATGGTTGTCTTGTTGCGCAGGTAAGTCGGGGTGCTTTCTACCATGGCGATGATGTCTTCATTGTCAAGATCTTCTGCGCTGAAGATATAAATATGGCGGCGCTTTCTCTGTTTGCTTCCTCCTTTATCATCATAAAATCTTTCGCGGCGGTTGCGTCTTTCCTCCTCTTTTTCTTCCAGCTCTGCAAGACGTTGTTGCTCTTCGACGCTACGTTGCGAGATGCGGTTATCCATTTCTTTCATATGAATGTCCTGAATACCGAATCCGGTAGCCAGCAAGGTGATTTTCACTTGATCGCCCAAGCTGTCATCAATAGCGATACCAAACTTGGTCTCAAAATCACGACTGAAACGGTTCATAAATTCCTTTACCTCGTCCATCTCATTCATCATCAGTTTGTGCTGAGAACTGTAAGAGACGTTCAGCAATACTTTCTTGGAGTCGAATATATTGTTGTTGTTTAGCAACGGTGAGTGTTGCGCATTCTGTATGGCAGCGCTTACGCGTCCTTCCCCTTCCCCGTATCCGGTACTCATGATGGCTACGCCACCGTCTTTCAGCACCGTCTTTACATCGTTAAAGTCGAGGTTGACTTTTCCGTGCAGGGTAATGATCTCCGAGATACTCTTGGCGGCTATCGAGAGGGTATCGTCCGCTCTGTCAAAAGCATCGTCTACGGAAAGGTCATTATATATTTCGCTTAACTTTTCGTTGTTGATCACCAGCAATGCGTCTACGTGCTTGCTGATTTCCTCGACACCGTCTAATGCCTGGTCGATTTTCTTGTCACCTTCCCAACGGAACGGTATGGTAACGATACCGATGGTGAGAATATCCATTTCTTTGGCTGTCTTGGCAATGATCGGCGCGGCACCCGTACCCGTACCACCTCCCATTCCGGCGGTGATGAATACCATTTTTGTACCGTCATTCAGCATGCTTTTGATGCTTTCCAGGCTCTCTTCGGCTGCTTCGCGTGCGCGTGCCGGGCGGTTACCGGCTCCTAATCCTTCTTTACCTAACTGTAGCTTGACCGGTACCGGAGAGTCGGCCAGTGCCTGATGATCCGTATTGCAGAGAACGAATGTTACGTCATGTATACCTTCTTTATACATGTGATTTACGGCATTACCTCCGCCTCCGCCTACCCCAATCACTTTGATGATCTTAGGTGAGTCTTGAGGATAATCGAATTGTACTATCTCGTCCGTCATAATATTTACTGTTTTATAATTTACAATTTGTTATTTGCTCGTTTCCACCGTTCATTCTCTTATTTCATGTCGTCATCAGAGAAAATTTCGTTGGAGATTTTATTGAAGGTTTTTTCAAACCAGCTCGGTCCTTCTTTCTTCTTTCTACGGGCTTCTTCTTTCTTTTTCTTTTCTTCCTCTTTGCGGCGTTTTTCTTCTTCCTTTCGGCGCTTGTCCTCTTCTTCTCTTCTCTTCTTCGCTTCACGGGCGGCGGCTTCCTGTTCTTTCAGCGCTTCGTCCTCTTCGAACATATTTACCGGTTCGGTTGCGGCAGATGGCGGGGTGACAGGGCGTGTCTCTACAAGGCAGCAGTTTTCTTTTCCTTCAAACAAAAGGCCGAACAGCGTATTCTGTGTTCCGTCCTTCTTTATCAGGTCTCCGTCAGCGTATATGGTGTTACGGATATTGCGTGCTATTCGCACTTTATCGATCTTGGTCCTCTTGCGGAGCACCTCATCCAGATTTTTCAGATTGGCTGTTCCGCCTGTAATGATGATACCCGCCAGAAGCTTGTCGTCGTAACCGGATAACTGTATCTGATTCCATACGTTGTCGATAATCTCTTCCACACGTGCACCGATGATGTCGTTCAGCATGCCCAGTTCGATGGTTCGTTCCTCGTCTTCCAGTTGGCAGGTCGCTTTCTCTTCACCTTCCTCTTCATAGGTGGCATCGGCATACGTTATTTTCAGCGATTCCGCTTCCTCTTCTTCTATCCGCAAAGAGGTGATGTCACGGGTGATGCAGTTACCACCCAACGGGAGTACGGTCATGAAACGGAGTATGTTGCCTTTATAAACGGAGATAGTGGTTGTATCGGCACCAAAATCTACCAAAGCACATCCGGAACGGCGTTCGCTTTCGCTCAATACGGCATTGGCGGTTACCAATGGTGCGATCAGGAGATCGGCAATTTTTATTTTTGCCTGTTCAAAACAACGTTCCAGGTTATTTTTGATAGAGGCGCGGGCTACGATATTGAGGAAGCGTCCTTCAATATGATTGCCGAGCACTCCTACCGGGGTGTCCGGAAGAAAATTGTCTATTTTAAATTCCTGGGGAGCAACGTCCAGTATATCCATGTCTATCAACGGAATTTCCAGATTTTCGTCGCAGATGGCATCCACTAATTCTTGCGAGATGAGTGTTTCTTCTTTTAAGTCGCGGCTTACGACATTCCGTACAGTACGGAGTGACTGTCCGCTGATACCTACATATACCTTGGCGATCGATTCTTTCAGATCGCCTTCCAGTCTGTTGATGATGGAAGTGAGGCTTTGGGCTGTCTTGTTCAGATTATAGATAACCCCTTTCCGTATAAACGAAGAGGAGTCTTCTTTGGCATAAGCCAACACCTGCATACTTCCGTCACTGTTCTTTCTTCCGGCAATGCCGGTTACCTTTGATGAACCCAGTTCAATAGCGGCGATAAATTCTGTTGTTGCCATATATTTAAATAATGTGCCAATCTGCCAATCGGCTGATATGCCGATTGGCTGGCGCTTTAATTTGGTTATTATTCAATTTAGTACTTTTCTCATTCTTTAATTGGCTCATTGGCATATCAGCCCATTGGCCCATTATGTATTATCTTTTTGTGCAGATAATCTGGTTATTGAACTCCAGGCTGATACGTGAGTACTTATTCCATCCCACTTCGTTCAACGCCTTTTTATAGAATACCTTCAGGCGGTCCAGCTTATCTTCAAATTGATCCAGTTTCCCAAGATAGACGATATGGTCGCCTACTCGTGGCACAAGTTCTACATCTTTGCTTGGAAGCACATGAATCTGTTCTATCTGTGCATCCCAAAACGGATTGTTCTGCAAAAATACACCAAACTTATATAAATCCCTCATTGCAAACGACTTTTCTACGTTTCCGGTTACAATTGTTCGCCGGGCTACGCATTTGGCTTCGGGCGGCATGATCGTTCCTTTATTGTCTACATAGTAGCTTTCACCGTTATTACTCATGATACGGAGGATCGGGATACGCTGTCTGACCTCCACGCAAAGCTTGCCACTGGGGGTCTTATAGCACTCTGTCTCATCGATAAGCGGATGCTTGTCCAACTCGTTTTCCAGAGTTTTCGTATGTATGCGCTCCATCTTTTTTCCTACCGGATAGATGCCTTTCTTTTGCAATATACCGGTTACTTCATCTTTGGTGACAAAGCCTGCATACACCGTGTCTTTGATAATCAGCTCTACGTCACGGCACACCTGATCGGCGGGTTTGCGATTGAATACTGTCACAGCTACACCCAGGTAGACAGTGATGAGCAACAGAACGATAGATAAAAGAATCCGTTTCAGCATAATGTGATATTTACGATAGGTTGACAAATTACAATCGGAATTTGTTCAATCCATGGTGTTTAATTTTTCCGTAATGGCAGGGACATAGTTTTCTATATCTCCGGCTCCGAGAGTGATAAGAACTTCTATTTTCTTATTTTTCAATACATCGAGTATCTCCTCCTTTTTACACATGCTTTTCTCAATACCGGGACGGAGGTTGTCATAAATCAGTTGGCTGGTCACACCGGGTATCGGTTGCTCACGTGCCGGATAGATATCTACTAAGATTACCTCGTCCAGTAAAGACAAGCTCTCTGCAAAGTCTTTGTAAAAATCGCGTGTACGGGTATAAAGATGAGGTTGGAAAATGGCTGTTATTTTCTTATCCCGGTATAACTCGCGGATAGACAGTACACTTTGTTTGATCTCCGACGGATGATGGGCATAATCACTGAGGAACACAATGCGGTCATTTTTGATTTTAAAATCAAAACGGCGGTCCACTCCCCGGAAACTTGCCATTCCCTGTTTGATCTCTTCATCCGTCACCCCGTTCAGATGCGCCAAGGCCATAGCAGCCACCCCGTTCTCAATGTTGATGCTTACAGGAACTCCCAACCGGATATCCTCGATGCGTACCTCCGGTCCGACAAAATCAATAAAGATCTCACCGTTTCCGATACGGATGTTTTCTGCGTGAAAATCACCCTCATCGCGAGAGTAAGTATACACCTTTACACCCGGTTGCACTTGAGGATGCAGGGAAATTCCTTTGCGGATAATCAGTGCCCCGCCCGGTTGGATAAGGGTGGTGTAATGCTCAAAACTTTCCAGATACGCTTCGGCTGTTCCATAAATGTCCAGATGATCGGGGTCTGTGGCTGTGATAACAGACATATAAGGAGATAGCCAATGGAAAGAACGGTCGAATTCGTCTGCTTCGATTACGGTATAAGGGCTTGTTTGCGAAAGCAGTAAGTTGGTTCCGTAATTTTTGGAGATACCTCCTAAAAAAGCCGTACAGCCGACATGCGACTGATATAGCAGATGGGCAGTCATAGACGAAGTGGTGGTTTTGCCATGCGTGCCCGCTACACAAAGTCCTTTGCTGGAATGCGTGATTGTACCCAACACTTGTGCCCGTTTTTGAATTTCAAAACCATTGTCACGGAAGTAGGTTAGTTCTTCATGCTCTTGTGGAACGGCCGGAGTCAACACGACGAGCGTATTCTCTCTGTCTCTACACGCTTCCGGAATCAGATGAACGTCTTCCTCATAATGTATCTGCGCCCCTTCAGCTATCAGGCATTCCGTCAGTTCACTGGGTGTACGGTCATAACCGGCCACCAATTTCCCTTTAGAGAGGAAATAACGTACGAGTGCGCTCATTCCGATACCTCCGGCACCGACAAAATACACCGATTTAATATTATCTATATTGATATTCACCATCTTATTTACTGTTTACATTAAACTATTCACCATTAAACTGTTCACCATTTTTTGTTCACATTTCTTTTATGCAGTAGCGAGATATCATCGCCCGTTTCTCATCTCTTTTTTTACTTCTCCCCTCTCTATTCTCCCTTACTCTTGCTCTCTCACCGCTAATTTAATAACCTCTTTCGCTATTATAGTTGCCGAGTCCGGCAAGGCCAGCTTGGCTATCCGATCGCTTAAGTCTTTTAGCTTTGCCGTATCGGCTATCGTTTCCAAAGCTGCGGGCAAAAGTTTTGTTTCGGCTTCTGCATCTTTTACGTAGATGGCCGCCCCTTTATTTACCAGTGCAAGTGCATTTTTAGTTTGATGGTCTTCCGCAACGTTAGGCGAAGGCACCAGGATGACCGGTTTGCTCAGTAGGCAGAATTCCGATATGGAACCGGCGCCTGCGCGTGAGATGACCAGATCGGCAGCTGAATAGGCGGTAGCCATGTCTTTGATAAAGTCCGCTACGTATAAGTTCGGAATGCTTCCTGCACTACCGACGGCCTCTATCACCTGCTGATGGTATATCTTACCGGTTTGCCATATAAATTGGATGTCGTTATTCTTTTTTAGAGTCGGCAGTCCGGCAATAAGCGTGTTGTTGATAGTACGTGCCCCCAAACTGCCTCCCAGGATCAATATGGTTTTCTTATTCGGGTCCAGACCGAAAGCGCGTATCGCATCTTCGCGGTTCAGGGCATGGTCAAGTAAGTTTTGACGTACCGGATTGCCGGTCATCAGAATCTTTTCTGCCGGAAAGAATTTTTCCATTCCGTCATAGGCTACACATATCTTTTGCGCTTTCTTTGCCAACAATTTATTCGTCACTCCGGCATACGAATTCTGTTCTTGTATCAATGTCGGAACTCCCATCATACCGGCCATTTTCAATGTCGGACCACTGGCATAACCGCCAACTCCCACTGCTGCCTGCGGACGGAACTTTTTGATGATACTCTTTGCTTTCCATTGGCTGCGAGCCAGCTTTACGAGTACTGCAAAGTTTTTCCATAAATGCTTGCGGTCGAATCCGGCTACCGGCAATCCGATAATCTCATAACCGGCATCGGGGACACGTTGCATTTCCATCCGTCCTTCGGCACCTACAAACAATATTTTGGCATCCGGACATTGTTCTTTTATGGCATTGGCGATGGATACGGCCGGAAAGATATGTCCTCCCGTACCTCCGCCACTGATAATGATTCTAAGTTCTTTCTCCATTGTAACTCGTAATTTTCCTATTTCTTTTCTTCTTCGAATTCTGCGTCACTGTTCAGTACTTGTGCAGTCGGTTCGGCGGCTGTCTGCGCTTCTGTTGTGCCGGTTGCTTCTGTCTGCATTTGTAGCTGGGCATTGCGCTCTTTCTGCTCTTCAAGGTAGGCAGTGTAGCGGCTCACACTCAGTATCATACCGATATATGCACAGTTTATCAGTGTCGAAGTACCTCCTTTACTGATCAGTGGCAAAGGCTGCCCGGTTACCGGGAACAGGCCGACGGCCACCATCATATTCAAGATGGCTTGCGATACCAGCATTAAGGCAATCCCCATTACGAGGAAAGCGGGAAAGGTTCGTTCGCATTTTTGCGCGATACGCCCCGCACGTACCAATAACCATATATAGAGACATACCACAAATATACCTCCTACCAGTCCGAGTTCTTCTATGATGATGGCGAAGATGAAGTCGGAGAATGCCTGACTCAGGAAATCACGTTGAACGGAATTTCCCGGTGCTTTCCCTACGACATTACTCGTGGCGATCGCAATGCGGGCGTGAGCAATCTGGGCATCTTTGTCTATGTCGAATTTAGCAGCCGGCACTTCTTCTTTTTCGGTGAAGTTGACGATACGGCTCTTCCAGGTATCAAAACGGTGGAGGAAGGGAATGTCCGAATCTTTCGGGATAGCCAACAGAAATACGACACCTACCGCACCCACCAATCCGAGTGAACCTACCAGCATCAGCAGCTTTCGGGCTGCCACCCTGCCTATAAACATCATCAGGAATACTACTCCGAATAACAACATGGCTGTAGAAAGGTTTTCCGGGGCAATCAGCAGGCAGACGATTCCTGTAATAATCAGGATGTATTTGAATGCTTTCGGATTGGCTCCTTCGTCATCCTGTTTTTTCGACAGGATAAAGGAGACGGCAATGACCACCGCCATTTTTGCCAATTCGGAAGGCTGGAACTGTAAACCCATAAACGACATCCAACGCGCCGCGCCGTTGACACGGTCGCCCGTGATAACTCCCATCAGAGTGACGAAAGCCAACAGCACTACCGAGACAGGGTACAGGAAGACTGGAAACACCTGAAACCATTTGTAAGGGATGTTGTGCATTAGTACCACTACCACTGCTCCCACCATCAGTATGATGGAGTGTTGTGTGATAGGGCCCCAGTGATCTCCGCTTTTATAGGTAAGCGTGCTCGCTGCCGAAAACACCTCGATAATCGAGATGAGGCAGAGACAAAGGAAGATTATCCAGATTACCTTGTCGCCTTTGAATATGTTTTTTAATAAGTCCACTTGATTTATGAATTATAATTTATGAATTATGAGAGAAGATTTATGAATCATAATTCTCTCACATACTCTTTAAATTGATCTCCCCGGTCTTCGTAGCTCTTAAAGAGGTCGAACGAGGCGCAACAGGGGCTCAATAAGACGGTCTCACCCTTCTTGGCCAGCTTGTACGCCGCTTCCACTGCATCTTTCATGCCGGTCTGTATATCGGCTACCGGCAATCCGAGACGGTCGAAGAATGCGTGCAGCTTTTCGTTATGTAATCCTAAGTACACCAATGCGGAGCATTTTTCGCGTACCAGGTCTTCGATTTCCGTATAGTCGTTGCCTTTGTCCTTTCCACCGAGGATGAGGACTGTCTTGGTGGTCATGCTTTGCAGGGCATACCAGCAGGAGTTGACATTGGTGGCTTTAGAATCGTTAATGAAATCGATTCCTCCTACACGGGCCACCTTCTCCAGACGGTGCTCCACTCCTTTGAAGTCGGACAGCGCTTTGCGGATATCATCTTTCGTGATTCCCGCCAGATTGGCCGAGATGCCTGCTGCCAGTGAGTTGTATAGATTGTGCTGTCCGGTCAGTGCCAGCTTCTCCTGTTCCATATTGAAGGCAATCGGTTCGTTGATCTTTACTTCATGATCTTCTACATAGGCAATGACTCCGTCTTCTTTTACTGCGGCAAATGGATATAGGTGTGCTTTCAGTCCGTGTTTCTCCAACTCCCGTTTGATGATAGGGTCATCGTTCCAGAAGATGAAGGCGTCGTCCTGCGTCTGGTTCCGGGTGATACGGAATTTCGCATCTATATAGTTTTGCATGCAGTGGTCGTAACGGTCCAGATGATCCGGTGTGATATTCATCAGGACGGCGATGTTGGCACGGAAATCGTACATGTTGTCCAGTTGGAATGAACTCAGCTCGATAATATAATAATCGTGTTTATCTTCGGCTACTTGCAGGGCCAGACTCTTGCCTATATTACCGGCCAGGCCGACATTCAATCCTGCACTCTTGAAAATGTGATAGATGAGGCTGGTGGTGGTAGTCTTTCCGTTCGAACCGGTGATGCAGATCATCTTGGCATCCGTATAGCGTCCGGCAAATTCTATTTCCGAGATAATCGGTGTGCCTTGTTCTTTCAATTTCAGAATCAACGGAGCATCGTTTGGAATACCCGGGCTTTTAACTACCTCGTCGGCATTCAGAATCATTTCTTCGGTATGATGGCCTTCTTCCCAGGCAATACCGTAGCTGTCGAGCAGTTCTTTGTACTTGTCCTTGATGGCGGACATGTCCGATACGAACGTCTCGAATCCTTTCACTTTGGCTAATACGGCAGCACCCGCGCCACTTTCGCCTGCTCCTAAAATTACAATCCTTTTCATTCTCAATAATGTGTCGATATACCGATGTGGCCGTATGCCACCGGCAACACATAAACTTTAATGGTTAATAATCCGGTTAATTCTCTCTGTTTTATTTATGGGTTCATTGCCGCTTCCCTGCCTTTTCACCTGCATCCGCTTCTTCCCCGATCGGCATATCGGCACATTGAACCATGATTTATCTGATCTTTAATGTGATGATCGTTATTGCTGCCAATACGATTGTTACAATCCAGAAACGAACAGTGATTTTCGATTCATGGAAGAGGTTGTCCGGTTGGGTGAATACCACCCGGCATCCGCTTTCTATCTGGTTCATCGATGTACGGAAATGATCGTGTATCGGCGTACGTTTAAACAGGCGTTGTTTTACCCCTTTTTTCTTTCCGACCTTGTAATAAGCGCGTTGCAGAATGACCGACAGGTTTTCTACCAAAAATACACCGCAAAGAATGGGAATCAACAACTCCTTATGTATAATGATAGCAAATACGGCGATAATACCGCCGATGGTCAGGCTCCCGGTATCGCCCATGAATACCTGCGCCGGATAGGCATTGTACCATAGGAAACCGATCAGTGCACCGATGAAAGCGCATATGAAGATTACCAGCTCCTCCGAACCGGGGATGTACATGATATTCAGGTAACCGGCAAATTCGATGTGGCTCGATACATAGGCCAGTATTCCCAAAGTCAGTCCGATAATGGCAGAGTTGCCTGCTGCCATCCCGTCCATGCCGTCATTCAAGTTGGCGCCATTGGATACGGCCGTCACTACAAAGATGGTAATGATCACAAACAGGATCCATCCGGCAGTCTGGGCATGATCTCCCATAAAAGCTACCAGATCGGCATAGTCGAGGTTGTTGCTTTTGAAAAACGGTATGGTGGTCTGTGTCGATTTCAAGTCGTTTGTCCCGTGCACGACTTCCATCTCGCGTCCCGGTGTCCGTACTTCTATGTTTTCACGAATGACGACGTCCGGGCTGAGATAGAGGGTCAATCCCACAATCAGTCCCAATCCCACTTGCCCGATGATCTTGAATTTTCCGTGCAATCCTTCCTTGTCTTTCTTGAATATCTTGATATAATCGTCGGCAAATCCCAATGATCCCAACCAAACGGTAGTGATAAGCATCAAGATCATATAGATATTATGTAGTTTTCCTAACAGCAGGCAGGGGATCAGAATGGCTACAATGATGATGACGCCACCCATGCTCGGCACTCCTACTTTATTTACACCGAACGGGTCGATTTTGGCATCACGCTGTGTTTCCGTGATCTGCTTTCGCTTCAGCAATTTGATAAACTTATCCCCCCAGATGCTCGAGATCAGCAGTGCCAGAATGATAGCCATCAATGCACGGAATGATGTATAACCAAACATTCCCGCACCGGGAAAGTTGAGTTTGTGTAGCCAGTCAAATAGATAATATAACATTGTAAATAATGATTAGGGGTTAGTGATGAGTGATTGGTGATAAGTGATGTTGTCACTAATCATTCATCACTGATTTCAACTCTTCTTTGTCATCAAAGTGATGTTTCACTCCTTTTATTTCCTGGTAGTTCTCGTGTCCTTTTCCGGCAACGAGAATTACATCTCCTTTTTCGGCCAGCATGCATGCTGTGCGGATAGCTTCCCTGCGGTCTACAATACTGATCGTTTTCTTTCTGTCTCCGGCATCCAAGCCGGCCAGCATGTCATTGATAATATCCTGCGGTTCTTCAAACCGGGGATTGTCCGAAGTAATGATGACACGGTCGCTCGCTTTGGCAGCCTCTTTGGCCATGATGGGGCGTTTCCCTTTGTCACGGTTGCCTCCGGCACCCACCACAGTAATGACTTTACCTCTGCCTTCGAGTACGTCGTGAATGGCATTCAGGACATTGACCAGTGCATCCGGAGTGTGGGCATAATCCACGATTGCCGTATACCCCTGCGGAGAACGGATGGCGTCGAAACGTCCTGCTACCGGGTGTAGTGTACTGAGCGCCACCAGTACATCCTCTTCTTTTTTACCGAGCAATACGGCAGCGCCGAATACGGCAAGAAGGTTAGATGCATTAAATTTACCGATGAACTGTACCATCAGTTCATGGTTGTTGAAGTCGAGCAACATTCCTTCGAAGTGCGATTCCAATACTCGCCCTTTGAAGTCGCTCAGGCTTCTCAAAGAGTAGGTATATACCTTCGAACGTGTGTTTTGCGTCATTACCAGTCCGTTCTTGTCATCCAGATTGGTAAGGCTGAATGCGTTTTTGGGCATATCGTCAAAAAACTTCTTTTTGGCTTTCAGATAGTTCTCTACCGTTTTATGATAATCCAAATGGTCGCGGGTCAGATTCGTAAAGATACCTCCGGCGAATTTTAACCCACTGATGCGTTTTTGGGCGATGGAGTGGGAGCTTACTTCCATAAAAGCATACTTGCAACCTTCGTCCGCCATCCTGCCTAACAGACGGTTCAGTGTGATGGGGTCGGGGGTAGTATGCTCGGTTGGGATTGCTTCGTCATCGATATAGTTGCATACCGTTGAGATGAGTCCTACCTTATATCCGAAATAGCGGAATGTATTATATAATAAGGTGGCGATAGTCGTTTTCCCATTGGTTCCCGTTACGCCTACCAGTTCCATTTTAGAAGTAGGATCTCCAAAAAACAGAGTCGCCATCTTGCCTGTGGCATCCTCGCTGTCTTTCACTTGCACATAGGTGATTCCCTCTGCCGGCTGTTCCGGCAGGTCCTCGCAAAGTACGGCGACGGCCCCTTTTTCTATGGCAGCCGGGATATAGGCATGCCCGTCTGTCTGCGTGCCGCGCATGGCCATAAACAGATGTCCTGCTTCTATCTGTCGGGAGTCTATGTTGATTCCTGTTATTTCTATGTCCGAAGCCCCCACAACCTGTACCGGTTGGATCGCTTTCAGTAATTCGTTCAGTTTCATACCTTATTATATATAATCAGTTCAGATGCAATACGATTGTTTGTCCTTTTCTTACTCTTGTTCCATTGGCTATCGACTGGCTTTTTACCTTGCCTACACCTACCAGATTTACTTTTATCCCTCTGCTTTCGAGCAGATAGACAGCATCCCGTGCGCCCATGCCGATCACGCTCGGAACAAAATCACGCATCAGGTCTCTGCTTTCTAAGATGACGCTTTTGGGGGCGGCATGTGTACTGCCCCAAGTCTCTTTGCCGCTTTTGATTTCGAACTTGGCCTGGCTCTGTATCTTCAGTTCATCGAGTACCCGTTTGGTATCATTCATCTCTCCGGCTTTTACGTCGGGAATTACCACGCTGTTGGTGTCGATGGCGTTTGTCAGTGGCAGACGCAAGTCTTTGGCATATACCCTTTCTGCTATTTTGCCGAATACGCTACCTGCCATCAACCCACCGGAAGCCGGAAGCCCCGGCTTCTGAATGGAGACGATGCAACTGTATTTCGGCGCTTCCGAAGGGAAGTATCCGCAAAAGCTGACTAAATAGTTCGTCCTGCCCGTTTTGTATCCGGCGGCGCCTTGTGAAATCTGTGCCGTTCCTGTTTTGCCGGATACGGCAAACTGCTTGCTGCCTGCCGGTCCTGCCAGTCCCTGATGCACTACCTTGTAGAGAATTTCCCGTATCTGTTTCAGCGTATTATCCGAACAGATTTTCGGGTTGATGACTTCTGTCGGGAACTCCTTTACTACTTCCCCGTCTTTTACAGCCGCTTTTACGAACTTCGGGCGAACCATTACGCCATCGTTCGCTATGGCATTGTAGAATGTCAGTATATTCATCGGGGGCACCTGCGTTTCGTACCCGATACTCATCCACGGGAGGGTAGTCTTGGCAAAATAACGTTCTTTCGGTCCTCTGATGTTGGGCTTTCCCTCTCCTGCGATCTGCAGGTGCAACGGCTGGTCGATGCTCATTCGTTTCAGTCCGTCTACGAACTTTTGCGGGTTGTCATGATAGAATTGGTCGATGATGCTGGATGTCCCCACGTTGGACGACACTTCCAAGATACGGGTTACGTTGATTCTGCCATATCCGCCGCGATGCCAGTTCCAGTCTTTCATCGGCCGTCCGTACATCATTTTGATACCGTTTCCCGTATCCACTTCGTAATCGGGGGTGATGTGCCCGTCTTCAAGAGCCACCATGATAGAAGCTGTCTTAAAGGTGGAACCCGGTTCGAGCATGTCGCTGATGGCATTGTTACGCATTTCGTAATAATTGCCGTCCGCCGCTTTCATCATGTTGACGATTGCTTTCACCTCGCCTGTGGCGACTTCCATTAAAACAGCAACGCCTACACTGGCATTTAGTTCTTTCAACTTATCTACCAATGCTTTTTCACAGATGTCCTGCATGCCCACATCGATGGTGGCGATAAGGTCGCAACCGTCTACGGGAGGAATATCTACGATGTTGAGGTATTTGTTCATCACCTTCTGGCGGTGCGTGATTCCGTCACGTCCTTTCAACAAGGTATCGAAAGCCAGTTCTATTCCATTCTTGGCACCTTGTGCGGTGTCTGCGTAGAGATCGCCCAATGTGCGTGCTGCCAGAGAGCCGAATGGTTTCTTGCGCTGGTTGTAAGCTAACTCATGGAATCCGCCTTTATACTTGTTCATGTTGAAAACAGGCAGGCGTTTGGCCTCTTTATATTGAATGTACGAGATACGTTTCGGGTAAATCAAATAATTGCGGCTTCCTTTTTTCATCCCTTTCTGTAGATGCGCTTTGAATTCAGCCGCACTTTTATCCGGGAATATCCGGTGCAACCCTTCACAGATCTCATTCATATGCTTTTTCAAGGAGTCGGTTTTGGCCGGTGCTCCTGCTTTGAAATCCATATAGATGCGGTATTCGGGCAGTGAACTTGCCATCAGTTTGCCGTCGGAGGAGATGATATTACCCCGATTAGGCTTTACCGTTACATTCTCTTTTACGAAACGGTCGGCAACATCCTGCCAGTATTGTCGCTCGGCAAACATGGTGATGCCTGCTTTTACCACGATTGCTACTCCTATCAGCCCCATTATGAGGATAACAAAGAAGTAACGGGTCATTATGTTTTTTTTATTGACAGCCAAAACTATTTATAATTTATAAATGACAATTGACAAATGGCAATTGACAATTAATGATTGATAATTTACTTTTTCTTTCCTTCTTCACTCTCCATTCTCCCTTTTCCCTTTTTTCTCCTTTCTTCCTTTTTTACTCTATCAGGTAAGGAGGATTTGTAGATGTCTGCAGATCACTCTCTTTGGTCGATATGTATTCCTCGATACGTGACTGACGACTTCTTTCCATCAATTCCGAGCTACGTGTGAGCGCGTCATATTTAATGTCGATAAGTTCTTTCTTCAGCTTATCTATTTCAATCTGCTGTTGTTGACTGGCATATCTGTTATGGATATAGAAGATAATAAATACCATAATGAGTACCAGCAATTTTGTCTGGCGGCGGAAAAAGTCTGTAGCTAAGATATCTCCTCCTAAAATGCTTTTCAAAGAGGCCCTTTTTTTCTTTTTGGGTTCTTTGTTCTCGTTTTTATTTATCTTTTTCTCTTCCATAAGTTTCTATCTCTTCTGCTTATTTCTTTTCTGCGATTCTTAGTTTGGCGCTCCGTGATCTCGGATTGCGTTCTATTTCCTCTTCGTCCGGCACAATGACTTTGTTGTTCACCAATTTAAAAGGCGTTTGCAGGTTACCGAAAAAATCCTGTGTCGTTTTACCTTCCACATTACCGGTTTTCATAATGTTTTTAACCATCCGGTCTTCCAATGAATGGTAAGTGATAACGACTAATCTTCCTCCCGGTTTCAAGGCTTCCGTTGCTGCGGTCAACATTTCTTTCAACGCCTCCATCTCTTGATTTACTTCAATGCGAAGTGCCTGAAACACCTTGGCAAGTTCTTTCTTCTCGCGTTCCCGGCCGAAGAGTGGCTTGATGATCTCCAAAAACTCGCCGATTGTCTTTATTTGTCCGTTGGCACGGGCCTTGACGATGACCGATGCTAATTTGCGACTGTTTTTCAATTCTCCATACAGGTAGAAGATATCTGCCAACCGTTCTTCTGCATAAGTGTTTACCACATCTGCTGCTGTGAGTCCGGCCCGTTTGTTCATACGCATATCCAATGCACCGTCGAAGCGGAAAGAAAATCCTCGTTCACTGTCGTCGAAGTGATGGGAGGATACTCCCAAGTCTGCCAGTATGGCGTCTACTTTCTCTATATCGTGATAGCGTAGAAAGTTGTGCAGGTAGCGGAAATTGCTTCGCACGAAAATGAAGCGCGGGTCATCGACAATGTTTCGTTCGGCATCCTCGTCCTGATCGAATCCTAATAAACGTCCGTCTTTTTCCAAACGCGAAAGTATCTCGCGGGAATGCCCTCCACCACCGAAAGTCACGTCTACATACGTGCCATTCGGGCAGATATTCATTCCGTCTACGCTCTCTTTTAGTAATACCGGTACGTGATATGTCAATTCCTCTTGTGTCTCCTTCATCTGTTCTACCTTATTATATAAGCAAGTGACGGCAAAAATACATATTTCTCAAAGAAAAAAGAACCTCCTGTATGGAAAATATGGAATAAAGTTTTCAACAGATTGTTAAATGTTCCCCGGAGTGTTTTTCTTTTGGGTATTTGCCTTTTTCTGTTCCTGTAGTTGGATGCTTAGAAACTTGGTTTTCATCCGTATCTTTTTCAGAAATGCCGGTGCTGATTTAAAGCCGATACGTGCTACCCATACCTTGTCGGCAGTACACTCTTCCGGTTTTTCCACTCCTTTACTCGTGATTGTGGGAAAGAAATTGCCCAGCCCGTCGATGCTAACGGTGCGTCCTTGGTGCAGATGTTCGGCGATAACACCTGATAACTGTACAAGTACCGACATGACATCCCCGTCTTGCAGTGAACTCTTTTCCGCCAGTTGCCGGGCTATTTCCGCACTGTCGACGGGTTTCTTTTGTAAAGCTCTTGTGGTAGCATAATAACGCACGTTTGTTTCTCCCTTTGTTGTGTCCACCTTCTTGGTAACTACATAATTAATAGCCATATATTCTTCTGTTATTGATAATTATACTTGTACTGTTTATAAATTTGCAACTGTCTTGTTTGTGACTTTATACTTTTGCTTTAAAAACACGGGGATGTCTTGATACAAAACATGGGCATGTTGTAAACAAGAACATCCGGATGTTTTGAACGACAACATGGGGATGTCTTTAGTGCTGAATCTTTTCACAAAGATATGCTAAAGTATATGGCTGTGCAAGTAATAACCATGTGCTACGGCAGTCAAAAAGATATCTTTTTGTTATGCCTTGTAAATGAGTGGGTTGTAACTCATAATAGATTGGAATGGCAAAGAAATGATATATCCCCTCCTCCTATGGATTCCAATTTGCTTTTGTGGAAGAGGTCGCTTGTACTATAAAGTGTGAAGAGAATAATATAAATGATTCAGTTGTTATGTACGCTAATTTTCGGCTTTACGAGGTCTTTTTTGTTTTTTTTGTATTAGGGTCAATGATTTTTTTTTTGAATTGTCCGGGTATTATCATTTTTTTTAATCTCTTTTTTATTGTATCTTTTTGATAAATAGATGTTTATTGGAAAAAGTGTTAGTTGTGATTTGTCCGGGTTATATATTTGGAATTTTTATTTAAAACTCTTTATCTTTATAAAAAATAAATGCATATGAAGTTATTATTGTTCTTTTTGCTACTCTTTGCTCCTTCCCAGATGTCGGCGCAGTTCTTTTTGAGGTGTGCCTCGAATTCTCCTCGGGAAGGAGATTGTATTATTAAACAACAGGTGAAATGTAAATCTCCAGGACCTAAGGGGGAAAATGTTATATGGGATTTTAGTGAACAAGATCTTGTGAATGAGAACTATAAATTAAAATATATTACTCCTAAAACACTTTCTGATTCTATTGTCGGTATAGAGCATCGTACGATGTACTATTATCAATCAATTACAGATTCTCTTTTATTATTGGGATATGAAAATCCAACGACTTGGATACGTTATCGTGAACCGGAGACTTTGCTTATTTTTCCTTTTTCATATGGACACTCTTTTACTGATTATTTCGATGGAATGGGCAACTATTGCAATCGCTTAGGAATACATATACAAGGAAAATCTATTGTAACTGCTGATGCGACAGGGGGCATGATTCTTCCTGATGGGGATACTTTGCGTAATGTTTTACGAATATATACAATTAAGAAAGTGGTGGAAAAAACAAAATTTGTTTCAGAAAAAAGCAAGAATGATACCATCCCTTTTGTTCTCTGTCATGATAGCATAGATTTTCATTTGGCAAATGATTCTGATTGTTTAGAGATAAGTACTTGGCGTTGGTATGCTGACGGCTATCGTTATCCAGTGTTTGAAACGATAAAAAGTATGGCTTATAGATCTGGTAAATGTTATGAACATTTTACGACGTCATTTTATTATCCACCTTATGGACAATCTTATGATTTGAATGATGATCTTGAAAATCAATTACGGCGAGAACGTGTTGATGAAGAAGGAATCAACCGTTTATGGGGAACTGTTGAAAGAGGGAAAGGGAGAAGATATGAAGATGAACATGTGATTTATAGCTTTTATATGGATGAAACGGGTAATCTACAATTGAACTACTTTCTCGAGGAAGATGCGAAAGTTGAAGTAATGCTGTATGACTTTCAAGGACGACAATTATTGAGATCGAATATAGGATTGTTACAGAAGGGAAGTTATCAGGATCGGTTGTCATTTAATATTTATCCTTCTGGTGAATATTTGTTGCAAATATTGGTTAATGGAAAGATGTATGGAGAGAAAATATTGAAACCTTAATAAAATAATACAATTGAGACATGAAACTACTATTAAATGATAAAGTTACAACTTACTTGAAGATTAGCATGCTATTCATTTCTATTCTAAATTGGGAATACTTAAAAGGAGAAAATACGTCTGTAGTACAGGTTGTTCCTGTATCGCCGACTGCTGCTTCTTTAGGACAGTTTGGTTATATTCCAGTTGGGCACTATACTGGTACGGCGGATATTTCGGTTCCTTTGTATGAGATAGCACTTGATGGAAAGAAGTTTCCTATAAATATTGCTTATCATGCATCTGGAATAAAGGTGGCACAAGAGTCCGGTTGTATTGGTTTGGGGTGGGCACTACAAGGATATGGAGCTATAACGAAGCAAGTTCGTGGTTTTGATGATTTTGAGTCATTCCCTAAAGGCTATTATTGGAATACAAATTTACCAATACCAACAGAAGATAATGGATATGATTACCAAAATGGATCAGTTAGTGAATGTAAGGATTATTCGATTTATAGTCAAAGAGACGGAGAGCCCGACTTATTTCATTTTAATTTTGGAAATTATAGTGGTACTATGTTTTTTCAATGCAATGGGGTTGGGAATAACTTAGCTAATAGAGCCTATCCGTTATTGACAAAAGTGAAAGATAATCTTAAGGTGGAATATAATATTGAAAGTAAAAGTTGGGAAATAGTAGATGGAGATGGATATATTTATTATTTTAATACATATGAAATGACAGAGTCTTATCAGTTTTCAACTACTAGTAATTCAAAATTGTCTAATACTATTCGTGGGTGGATAATGCATGACTCTAGAGGAATACAACCAGATGTTATTACTACATGGTATTTGGATTCTATTGTATCTCCTCAGAAGAATAAAATAACATTTGAATATGGAGAAGATTATATTTACACTCAAAAACAAAGACAGGAAACTATTTACCATTTAGTGGATGCAGTTCCTGCTCGGTTTGCTAGTGGTATGATTCATGATTTAGAAAATTATGTATATTCATTTTCTAAAATAAATCAGAAAGTATTAAAGAAAATAGTTACAGACTTGTTGACAATAGAGATTATTACTGATAACAGGTTGGATATTGAATCAGTACAGACTACGAAGCTCCCTCAAAAAGTATCAGAAATAAAAATAAAGGATAATTCTGGTTTGGTTGTAAAAAATATAATTTTTGACTATGAATATGTAGGTCTTGTGTCGAACTATTGTAGCTGCCGCCTTTTCTTGAAACGTGTGACAGATAAAGCTGGGGAAGAACGACACGTGTATGAGTTTACATATGATAGAGCTTCTAAGCTTCCGAATAAAGATTCAAATGCCATTGATGATTGGGGATATTATAATGGTAAGACTATTTCGGATAGACGTTGGGGTACCGAACAGCAGCAAGGAGGGGAATCTAATATTACTTATGTGCCTGCTTATCGTTTGAAGACAATGAGCCCTTTGTCGGGATATACTTATGATTTGAGTTATTTAGGAAGAAGTCGTGAGGTTGTTAATGAATATGTTACATGCGGAATGTTGTCTTCAATGAAATATCCGACAGGATTAATTACGAATTTTGAATACGAACCTCACGCTATTCAAAATGGAAGTAATAGTACTCTTCAAAAAGAACAAGTGGTATTAGGAGTTGCTTATTATCAAAACTTTCTTTGGGATGAAGATGAAGATGAGAATATGTATGAGAATTCTAAAATGGCTGCTTTTACATTGACAAAAGAAACTGAAATTACATTGCAATGGAGAGTTCTTACTTATGATGAAGAGCCTAAAAAAGATGAGGATGGAGAAGTTTCTTTTTATAGATGTGCATTTTTAAAAAATGAATCGGGGAAAATTTTGAAAGAGATAAGTGTTGTTGAAAGAGAAATGGGACGATTTATTTTGCAAAAACTTGTACTTCCCGCAGGAAAGTATACTGTAAATGTTGCAACTCAGAATATTATAACTCCCGGAAATTATGGTATGTCGTTAAGTGTCAGTATGGAGGTTGTGAAAAATATAGATACAAATGTTGTGTCTAAAGGTGGAGGTGTTAGGGTGAAAAGAATCTATAGTACGTTTGAGGGAAAAATAATTTCTGACTTAAAATATGGCTATATGAAAAAAGGGAAAAGTACAGGATTGTTGATGAATAGTCCGGTTTTTACTTATCCCTTTACAACAAGAAATTTGACCTTAAGGGGAGTGTATGATATTGGAGGAGTTAGGGTTGATGTGATAGATGTGACCGGATTTTATGTTTGTGGTATGTCTTATCCATATACTCCTTTTAGTTTTTCTGCTATGGGAGCTTCTGTGGGATATAGTACGGTTACTGTTCGCGAGAATTTTTGTACAGGGTATGAAGAATATTCTTATTATAATGTACCGGATAGAGCATTATCTTCGGATGAATCTTATATACCGGGATTTCCCACTACAGGGAGTTTGCGAAATGGGCAATTATTGTCGAAAATACTCTATGATGATGACGGGGGAAAGGTAGAGGAAACAAATTATATTTATACCGTAGATAGACAAGAAACGGTTAAAGGCTTTAAGGTGTATATTCCTTTAATATTCTCAACATTTTCGACAAGTGAATTTGACTATATATATGCCAGGTTTTATGATACGGTATCTGAGAGATGGAATTTGACACGAGAAATAACAACTACATATGACCCTAGTAATTATGGCAGTAATTATGGGACTCCATCAGTTCAGTTTTATAAAGATTATAAATATTTATCTTCCAATGATTTACCGTCTATGGTGTCCTATGGTAATAGTGATAAGAGTATTAGGCAGATACAATATAAATATTCAACCGATTATGCGGATCAGATGTCGCAAAAGATGAGGAACCGCAATCTTGTTAATAAACCTCTTGAAACAATTTATATGTGTGGCGGTTCTGTTACAAAAGCAGAAAAAACGAGTTATATAGATACTTTAGGGTTGATTCTACCTAAAATAGTGTATGCTTTAAAAGCATCCTCTCCGCTTTCGTTGTCTATGTATAGTTCATTCTATCGAAAAAAATATTCGATAGACCTATATAATAAACATGGTAAAATTGTACAGATGTCTGAAAAAGATAATATACCTGTAACATACTTGTGGGGATATAAAAGTATTTATCCGATAGCAGAGATCCGGAATGCTACTTATAATGAGGTGGCTATGCACCTTAGAAATATTGATTCATTTGAGAATTCTTTGTCTCCGATTATGACGTCTATAGAAAATCTACGCTCTTTACTAAAGAAATCGCTGATTACTACTTATACTTATAAAGTACCGTGGGGAATTCAAAAGACAGTATCTCCAACAGGGATGAATACTACCTATAACTATGATCTTTTTGGACGTCTGCAAACGATTTTGGATCATAATGGGAAAGTTGTTAAGCGTTTAAAATATAATTATAAACAATAAATTTTGTAGGTAAGTTAAATTTGAAGAAGTATGAAGTATTTATATATCTTTATTTTATCCTGTTTAACGTTGAATTTATACTCTCAAGACTCTTGTAAGAATTATATTCATTCTTACGTGATGTTGGATCAGGCAGCGAGTAAATGTATAGAAACGATTCAATATTTTGATGGTTTAGGGCGCTCTTTTATGACCGTTCAAAAAGGGGTAACTCCTTCTCGAAAAAACCTTTTGACTGAGCAATGGCGTGATGAAACAGGGCGTCTCGTAGAGGATCGTCTCCCTATAGTGACAACATCAGACCGCGTTTATTCATATAAAGAAGCTATGGCTACTTATAATGATGGAGTGTATTATACGGAATATGCTTACGACTATTCTCCATTGAAGCGCGTAATTAGTATAATGGGGCCTGGTGAAAATTTCTCAAGAGATTTGTCTACAGGATATTCCTCTAATAAAGCAACAGGGATACTTTTGTGTAAACTTTATAAAGTCACGTTTACAGGGGAACTTGTTTTAAATGGCAATTATGCAGAAAAGGAGTTGTTTGTTGTAAGAGAGAAAGACGAAGATCATAATGAGACTTATACCTTTAGGGATAAGCAAGATCGTAAAGTGTTAGTCCGTCAGATGTTAGGTGATATACCACATGATACCTATTTTGTGTACGATGCTTGTGATAATCTGATTTTTGTTCTTCCGCCAGCTTACCAAGACGAGCCTGATTTGGATTTATATGCTTATCAATATAAATATGACAACTGGGGCCATTGTATAGAGAAAAAAATTCCGGGATGTCAACCAATCAAATATGTGTATGATCAGGCAGATAATTTGATTTTTTCACAGGATGGTGTACAGAGAGAAAAATTAGAATGGACTTTTTATCTGTATGATAATTTTCATCGGTTAACTGTCAAAGGAATATGTGGAAATACTAACACTTCTTCGGTGAGTGAAAGGATAGTGGTATGCTCATTAAATAAAGATGATAGTGGTATTATTCCTGATGGATTGGAGAATACTGGTTATAGTTCTGACTTTGAGCTTGTTTCTCCAATAATTCATCAGGTTAATTATTATGATGACTATTCCTTTTTGTCATTGGTCGGTTTCCAGAATCGTGCTAAATTTCCTGCTCAAACTGTAGCGGCGAATGGCTTTTTAACAGGAAGTATATCTTCAGTACTCGATACTTCTGCCAAACTATATACTGCGGCTTATTATGATATAAAGGGCCGACCCATTCGGGTTACTCAAGATGATCATCTTGGTGGATATAAAATAACTGTTACTAATTATACTTTTACAGGTAAGCCTTCGCAGGTGGTCAATGCTCATTATCATACAAAAGAAACAGCTAAACTTGAAATATATAAATATACTTATGATCATGCAGATCGATTAGTAAAAACGACCCATCAATTAGGCCCTAATGCCCCTATTGTTGTGTTGTCTGAAAATACTTATGATGAATTGGGACGATTATCAACCAAAACTTATCATCAGAATGATTCGCTTAAAAGTACATATACTTATAATATTCGTAATTGGCTGACTGGTATTACTGGCTCAAAGTTTACTCAAAAATTGTTTTATAATGAACAAGATGAAGACAATACCCCTTGCTATAATGGGAATATTAGCCAGATGAATTGGTCTGTTACTTCGGAAGCTGGTCTTATACGCAATTATAATTTTCAATATGATGAATTGAATCGTCTAAAGAGAGCTATATATGGAGAAAGTAATGATGATCCTAACTATTGTCCTGATTATGGAGTTGATTATGTATATGATAAAATGGGTAATTTGACTCTCGTGAGACGTTATGGACTTTTAAATAAACCGGATGATTTTGATATGATTGATGATTTATTTATAGATTATAATGGGAATCAGTTAAAAGCAATAGACGATAATTCAGCGGGAGATCCTCTTTATGAGGGAGCTTTTAATTTTGTAGATGGTTCGTCTAAACCGCAGGAATATTTTTATGATGCAAATGGAAGTTTGGTTAAAGATTTAAATAAAGGAATTACTTCAATTAGATATAATAGACCCGTTGGCGGAATTAATTTAAGTTGATAAATATGAGTAAAAAGTTGTACATGTCGCTGATTTTTAGTAACTTAGTGGTGATTAAAACATTAAGTTCAAACCATCGTATGTACAACCTTTATGCAAAATTCGTCAAAATACTTGAGATATGCAAGCAATTCTCTGAAAATCTCGTCAATGATTCGGGTAATGTTCCACGTCGTGGTCCTGTTCCCAAGTTTTCGGATTTGGAAGTGGTGGCGCTATCCCTGACGGCAGAGACCGAGAGCATTGATAGTGAGAAGTGGTTGTTCGACTATAAATTGCAAGAATACAAGGACAGCATTCCCAATCTCATATCAAGGAGACAGTTCAATGACCGCAGGAAGAAAACGTCAGGCCTGTGTGAGGAACTGCGCAAGCGGATTGCCATGGAAATGGATGGCGGAGAGGAACAATTCTTTGTTGACTCCAAGCCGATAGAGGTCTGTAGGGTTGCAAGAGGAAAACGTTGCAAGATGGGGCGTGCCGGCAATTTCTCGCAAGCTCCCGACTTCGGCTTCTGTGCTTCGCAGAACACGTATTATTTTGGTTATAAGTTACACGCTCTCTGTGGGTTAAGTGGAGTTATCCATTCCTATGATCTGTCAAAGGCAAGTGTGGCTGACCTCCATTATATGAAGGATGTAAAACATACTTATCACGACTGTAGCATCTATGGTGACAAAGGGTATATTGGAGCTGACGTACAGCTTGACTTGTTCGAAACCGCACACATAAGACTGGAGTGTCCGTATCGGCTCAACCAAAAGGATTGGAAACCGACATTCATTCCGTTTGCAAAGGCAAGAAAGAGGATTGAGACAATATTCTCACAACTTACAGACCAGTTCTTGGTCATCAGGAACTACGCGAAAATAACGAATGGTTTGTTTGCCAGAATCATTGGCAAAATTAGTGCACTTACCATTCTGCAATACGTAAACTTCATTAACGACAAGCCCATTGGCAGAATTAAGTATGCACTAAATTAATTCCGCCAACAGGTTAATAGTTTAAATTTGCCTTCGCAAGTAATTCTACATATGAGTGGATATATCGATTATCAATACAGTGCGGATGGTGTAAAACGCCGTAAAGAGTCTTATACGAAATTGGAACAGGTAGTCGATCCGATTCCGGGTTTTCAAATATCGAATAACTTAGCTTCTTCTTTAGCAATGCAACGGGATGTATCTAACCTTGTTTTAGATTCACGCGCACGCTATAAGGGATATACTTGTACCGATTATTGTGGTAATTTTATATATGAAGACGGGGAGTTAAGCAGAATCTTAACGGAAGACGGATATATAACATTGAATGGTAATGTGTCTACTTATCATTATTATTTACGTGATCATCAAGGAAATAATCGAGTTGTGGCAGATCAATATGGTACTGTAGAAGAGGTGAATCATTATTATCCTTACGGTGGTTTATTTGGAGAAGGAGTGGAAAAGAGTAAGCAGCCTTACAAATATGGCGGTAAGGAATTGGATAGGATGCATGGGCTAGATTGGTATGATTTCGGTGCGAGGCCTTATGATGGAGTCGTCGGAGGATTTTTAACAATAGATCCTTTTTGTGAGAAATATTATTCGATAAGTCCGTATGCATACTGTGCGAATAATCCTATCAGATTCATTGACCCTGATGGGAGAGAACCGAGAATTTATGTGGAAACACAAGGTTTTGGACACGTATTTGTAACAACAGGAACAGGTAATAACACTACTGTTTATACTTATGGCAGATATGGTGAATTAGGTAAAAATAAAAGTTCCGCAAGAAGTACAACGCCAACAGGAGAAGGAGTTCTTATAAAATTGACTGGCGATGAAGCAAAATCATTTATTCAAGACCAAATAACAAACAAAGGAGCTGTCGCTTTTGAGTTTACCAAAGGGTCTGATGAAGCAGTGTCAAAGCATTTTGATGGCAAATTTGATAGTTCTAATAAAACTCCAGCAAAAGGTGATTATGTTGGTAAAGAAAATGCGAAAGTGATTGATACATATAATGTACTTACTAATAATTGTGTTACTACTTCTGTGGAAGGTGTACAAAGTGGGTCAAAACAAGATTTAAAGCTTGGTAATTTGAAAGGTCCTATGGCGGTAAGAGATGTACTTAATGTACAGTCAGAACAAAGAGAAAGTAATGTGATAAAAATTCCTACTGAAGAAATCAAAAAGGAATTAAAGCTACCCAATGAATAACTTTGGTAATTATGAATACAATATTAAAAAAGATACTTCTTTCACTGTTTATAATAGTGTCGTTGGTGATAATCATTTACGGATTGTTGTTTATTATCAGTCAAATGGTCAATATGAAATACTATTTTGACCATTCTCTTCCAACTCCGATATACAGTAGCGAGAACACAATACCAATTTGCAAAAAAGAATTTTTCCAAGAATTGATTTTATTTGCTAAAATTATTGTTGGTTATGCTATATGTGGATTGGTTTTGTCAATCTTTGTCATAAGGAGAAAATAATTTTAGCAAGGTTTATGTTTTCGTAGTACGCCCCCCTTTTGCCCATAGTAATTTTCTGGGCTTGGTGTCGCTTTTTAGATAAATCAAAATGGTGTCGGAAATATCTCTTTTATGATTTAATAGGTTTATAAAATATTACAAAGATGGATTTAAAACAGTTACTAATTAGTTTCTCAGTACTTTGGGTTTCATATTCCGTATTTGCCCAAGATAATTATAACAAGGGATATATCATTACCCTTAAACAGGATACTGTGCAAGGGTTAATCAATTTGCGGACGGATAAGATAAATGCAGCTTGCTGCATGTTTAAGTCGGATATGGATGCATCTCCTGTTATTTATTACCCCGGTGATATCCAAGAATATCATTTTGTGAACGATGGAAAATTGTATGTTTCGCGTTCGGTTGAATTGAGTCATGGCAGTACTGTTCAACTATTTCTGGAGTGCTTATTTCAGGGTATGAAGAATTTGTATTACTATGAAAGCGAGGATAATAAAGAGTTTTATTTTATAGAAAGTCATGACAGGTTGGTGAAATTGGATGCACCTTTGATTGAAAATACACAGAGCGATGGGCGTACGTTTAAGAAAGAAGTGAATCGTTATATTCCGACATTACACTATGTCTTTCGGGATTGTTTCGGGATTCAGGATAAAATAGATCGTACCCCTTTTACGCATAAGGGAATGGTCGATCTGGTGAAAGCTTATCACGGTATGATGTGTAACAATGAAGAAGACTGTATCGAGTTTGTGGCAAAGGCGGACAAACCGAAAATTCATGTCGCTGTAACTCCGTATATCGGTTTGCAAAAATACACTTCGCACGATGATCTAAAAGAATATGGAAAACCTGTACTAACATACTTGGTGGGGGTTAATGCTGCTGTTTCTTGTCCCCGTTGGATAAGTTCGCTTAGTTTGGTTGTCGATTTGTCTGTGTCCAAGCTGTCGGCGAAGGATACAAGAAGGAAGAGCGACTATTCAAGTATATTGCTCTCCGGCAAGTTGGGTGGGGGATATACTTTTCCGAGGGGAGCAGTACGTCCTTTTATTGGAGCCGGTGCAGTGGTCTGTGGCTTTCTATCGGCTAAGTATAAAATAGGGAACACACGGTTGGAACCCTTTGGTGGAGCTTTTCCAGGATATTATGTAAATCTTGGTTTGCTGATTCCCGTTTCTAAAAAATGGCAACATGCTATCATGATTCGTGCGCAATTAGAAGGAACGAGGGATACTTTTGCACGGAACAGTGTCTTTACCGGATGGTCCGGTGTTTTGGGCTATTCATTCTGACAGGAATGAAATAAAAAAAGGAGCAAGTATGGAAATCTCTTCCTCTTGCTCCTAAATTAACACAACTAAAAATCTGCACTAAAAATTGCTCATGTAGAAATAGAAATCGATAAGTCGTCGGTTTAGGTTATATAATGCGATTATCTGAAATCTTTCAATTCTTCCTGTAGCTTTTGGCGTGTAAAGAAGATCCTGCTCTTTACGGTTCCCAACGGTAGATTGAGCTTTTCTGCAATTTCGCGGTATTTGAATCCGGAAACATGCATTGCAAAGGGCACTTTGTATTCTTTTGGCAGTGAGTTTACTATGCGGTGCATTTCTTTCAGGTCATACGAACTTTCCGTGCTCTCGAATCCCGATTCCTGTGGAAGGCTCAAGTGGTAGAGGTTCTCTGTTCTGTCTACGAAAGTCTGATCACGTACTACTTTTCTGTAGTTGTTGATAAAGATATTGCGCATGATGGTATACATCCATCCTTTAAAGTTGGTATCCGGCATATATTTGTCCTCATTGTCCAATGCTTTTGAAACCGTCTTGTTTGTGACTTTTGAACGACAACATGGGGATGTCTTTAGTGCTGAATCTTTTCACAAAGATATGCTAAAGTATATGGCTGTGCAAGTAATAACCATGTGCTACGGCATAACAAAAAGATATCTTTTTGTTATGCCTTGTGAATGAGGGGGTTGGGATCCATATAGAGACGCCGTGGATTTTATACTGGTAATTTAAGGTGTGCGTAATATTTTATTAGCAGGATTTTTCACTATTTTTGTATTCGACAAAAAAAATTATGATGAGACGATTGCTATCTATTTTCTGCTTTTTGGTTTTGCTTTGTTCTTTTTGGGCGGCTTGTGACCCTGTGGATAAAAGATTGTCTATTGTAGAAACGTTGGTGGAAGAGAAGCCGGATAGTGTATTAAATATCCTCCGGACCTCCTTTTCTGTGCAGGAATTAAACGATAGGGATCAAATGCGTTACCATTTATTATTGATACAGGCTATGGACAAATGTGGCCAGTCCATTGTAGAAATGGATTCATTGATTGATTTGATAACCGGTTATTATGCCGATTCGGATAATTTTGGTAATAAAGCATTTTGTTATTTTTATAAAGGCCGTATCTGTTATGATATTGGGCATTATGAAGAGGCGACTGTTGCTTTTAAGAAAGCCGAAGAATACGCTTTACGTGCAGGGAATAAGCGGTTGGTAAGTTTGATTTGTAATAATTTAGGCTATACTGATTATGAATCGGATTTGTATCCTGAAGCTATTGTACAGTTCCGAAAGGTTTTTAATTATGCAGAAGATTGCCGGGATACTTTGCGCATGATATCTAACTTACAAAATATAGGTCAGTGTTTTATATTGTTGGAGCAGCCGGATAGCGTTTCTTATTGTGTGGAGAAAATGCAGTCTTTGCTGCCGGGTGTAAAAGCGGATGAAAAATTTTGTGATATTTGGCATAACATGGCTGTTCTCTATTTCTATTGCGGTAGTCCGGATAAAGCACTCGGTTATCTCGGGGAGACAATGAAAAAATCCCGGAATTCGGATAAGTTATACCGTTCTTATGTTGTTATGGGTGAGCTTTATTATGAGCAAGGAGATAAAGACAAGGCACAACAATGTTGGAAAGTTGCGTGTGCTACGGAAGACCCGGAAGTAAAAGCTTATCTCTATAAATGTCTGTCTGATTTCGCGTATGCAGAAGGAGATTATAGGGTGGCTGCTGATCGTGCTGTTTCTTATATTGCTTATGCCGATTCTTTGTATCGGCGCACAACTGCGAAAGAAGTTGCAGAGATTCAGGCCCGCTATGATAATGAAGTGTTGAAGGTTGCCAACCTGCAATATAAGATTTTTCTTTTGTGCTTGTCTTTGTTTTGTATCGTCATTCTTTTTATCATTTGGTTGTTATATGCGAAGAATAAGAAGGAGAAAACTGTAATGGAGATTCGTTTCCGGAATATCATTTCTCAGAAAGAGCAGGAGATCAGTTCCTATAAGTTGAGTCTGGAATTGGCCGAAAGTTCCGAACGGAAAAACTCAGAAGGGATAGAAAGGCTTCGAAAATTGGTTGAGGAACGCGAGAGCGAGTTGAGTGAGCTGAAGGAGCTTTACAAAGCAAAGCGTGCCAATTATCAGAAAATGTGTACTTGTGTCTCCATTGTTAATGGTATGAATATCTGTCAAAATGCGTTGACTGGTAAAAAGCGTACAACATTGCAAACAAAAGACTGTAAAGATGTCGTTGTTTACTATCAGACCGTTGATGCCGCCTTTATCGTTTCTTTGGAAAAAGTGTTGGCCGGTCTTACTCCTCAGGATAAGTTAGTGTGTATCTTGTTTCGTATCGGGTTGACTCATCAACAGGTGGCCGATTTTTTAGGGAATACGTCCGAGACTTTGAGTCGAAGAAAATCGCGGTTGAAATCAAGATATGTGCATGCAGATGCTCGTAAACTGGAAGATTTGATCTGTACTTTATAAAAATGCTTCTTAATTTGTCTATGTGAATGCACGCTTACAGGGTGGTGTAGAACGTGTCTGTGACTTATTCTATTGATAATAAGCGTTTTATTTGTCTATGTGAATATTTCTTTCCTCCCCTTAATTTTTCTTACGTTTGGGCATTAACTTTTAAATGATCAAATGTATGAAGAAGATTTACTTTTTATTATTGGGACTGTTTTTGATGTCTTCAATTCCTTTTTTTGCGAATACCTTTTCTGCAACCGGTGTTATTATGGATGATGGTGGCAAAAAAACTACGGATAAAGCTACTACTATTGTTTTGAAAGGAAGATTTATCAAACAACCGGAACGTTCGTTGCCTTTGGCTGCTCCTGTAGATGCTGTTTTTGTGGAAAATGAGGGTATTTATCTGAATGCTTCCTCCTCCTTGTCTGATGTTACGGTAAACGTGTTGAAAGACGGATGTGTCATTTACGAATCTTTTGTTGATCTTCCGGCTGATGTTGAAGTACTTGTTCCTGTTGTTTGTTCCGGTTCAGGTACGTATGTCTTACGTCTCACGAATCCGCAGGATGGCTTTCTGGAGGGGGAATTTATTCGTTAATATAAAAAATAGTTATATATGAAAAAGAGCTTTTTTGTACTATTTATGTGTCTTCTCTGTTCTTCTCAAGTCGCTGTCAATGCACAGAGCTCGCAAAAGACGGATGCGTTGATGGTACGTGATACAAGAGATGTAAACGAGCCTCCTTCGTTTTTTAAACAGGAAATCAGGGCTGATTTAAAAACATTGGCGACTGCTGGTATCAGTACTGCCTATGGATTCTCTACTAACCTGACAATTTCTCCATGGCCTGACGCTTCTGCCGGTTATATCCATCAATTAAATTTTAATAATAACGGTGTGTTTTATAGGAATGGAGATGCGTCTAAAACATCATGGAATGTCTGGAATAAATTGGTCTTATGTGATTTAGATGGTAATATAGAAGTAGCAGGACATCCTGCTAATCAGAATGAGGAGTCTCTTATTTCTTATATTCTTAGTAATAAGGGAGTGAATGGTCAGCCGCATCGTTGGAAAATGATGACGGCATCTTACGCCGGATATAAGGGGGTTAAATCGAATGGTTATGAAATATGGGAGTATCCTGCTGATGTATCGCAAGATGACTGTTGTAAGAGACGTTTTGCTATCCAAACATGTCGTGGGGAAAGCTCGCATTCTTGTGTCATAATTGGTCCAAAGGGAGGGTTGAATATCGGATATCCCTCTTATTATGAGGCAACCGATCTCAATGATTTGTCCGTAAACGGTAATGTCGGTATAGGAACGTCGGATACACAAGGTTATAAGTTGGCAGTAAATGGTACAATTCGCGCCAAAGAGGTTAAAGTAGAATCCGAGTGGGCGGATTTTGTCTTTAAGAAAGACTATAACCTTCCTGCTTTAGAAGAAGTGGAACAGCATATTGAGGAAAATGGGACTTTACCCGGTGTTCCTTCGGAAAAAGAAGTAAAAGCTAATGGGGTTAATCTTGCTGAAACGAATGTCCTGTTATTACAGAAAATTGAGGAATTGACTTTGTACATTATTCAACAGGAAAAACGGATGGAAGTGATGGAAGCCAAAATTGACAGTATGATGAAGGTAGATTAGCAGGTTTTATTGAAAAAGAGTGTGTTCTGATTATAAAAAGATGTTTTTATGAAAAAGGTTTTAATAGGATTATTCTTAGGATTGTTTTGCTGTGGCGCTTATTCCCAGACCGAGGTCATAGATAAGGATGTGCAAATAGGAGGTTTGATTACTGAAGGTTATGGAAAGAAATTGCAATTCGGAAGTCCTAAAGGTAACAGTGATGATGTATATTTTATAAGAAATAATATAGAATCTGATCGAACTGATCTAATATTGAGCTTAGGTGACGATGATAAAGACAAGTTCGTCATTGGTAGAAAATTTTGGAATGAGGCAGAGTTTACACAGCAGTTTGTATTTCAAACTAATGGCAATATGGGAATTGGGATAGCTAATCCCAAAAACAAATTGGATGTAAATGGTACAATTAGGGCCAAAGAAGTTAAGGTGGAATCCGAGTGGGCGGATTTTGTCTTTAAGAAAGACTATAACCTTCCTACTTTAGAAGAAGTGGAACAGCATATTGAAGAAAAAGGAACTCTTCCCGGTGTACCTTCGGAAAAAGAGGTAAAAGCTAATGGGGTTAATTTGGCAGAAACGGATGTTTTATTACTTCAAAAAATTGAAGAATTGACTTTGTATATTATTGAATTAAAGCAAGAGATAGAGGACTTGAAATCACAAGTGAATAATTGATATTATGAAAAGTATACTATTTGTTGAACTATAAAATACCAAACGATATGAAACGAGTATATCTATCCTGCCTGTTGTTGCTTTTTGCCGTATCCCAACTATTGGCACAAACTTATAAGGTGGTTTATGAGTATGATCATGCAGGTAATCGTATAAGCAGGACTGTTATCACGATGAATGCGCAGGCTAAGTCAATGGATGCTGATGTTTCTCCTTTGGAGCAAGAACTGGTCAAATGTCAGATACATGTTTTTCCAAATCCGACAAAAGGTTTTTTGAATATGAAAATATCTGCCGGTGAGGAAAACTGTTGTTATAATTTTACACTTTATTCTTCTTCCGGACAAAAGTTATTAGGTGAAAGGTTAATAGGAAACGGAGATGTCTCTTTTGATTTATCTGCATATGTTGCCGGTATTTATATTCTTATTCTGAGATATGGTGAAGAGACCGTGCAATATAAGATCATCAAACAATAAAATCTGCTGCTATGAAAAAGATATGTTTTATTTATATCCTCGTGATATGTTTTATAGTTAACGGTAAGGCACAAAATGTACAACCCAATTGGGTATTTCAAACACCTCAGTCGGGCAATAGCTCTTATGTAGCTCGTGACTATATACTGCTTAAGCCCGGATTTTCTTATAAAGCGAACAAGGAAGAAAGCTTTCATGCGTATACGAATCCTTGTCTTTTATTTCCTCCGTCAGATAATACTTATGCCAGACCTGACGGAACAATTGTGGGAGATGCTTCGCAGGGATTTGTTGTTGGCAAAATACCGGGAGAGTTGAATGTGAGTCCCAGTGGAGCAGCAACGTATACAATTCCTATTTCTTGTCCGCCGGGAATTAACGGCATGCAGCCTAATTTGTCTTTGGTTTATAATAGCCAATCCGGTAACGGTATTGCCGGTTGGGGATGGAATTTGGGTGGATTATCCATGATTTCCCGTGTTCCTAAAAATTATTATTATGATAACGAAAAGAGTGGAATCATTTGGGACAAGTATTCTCCATTGGCACTGGACGGACAACGTTTGGTTGTAAATGGGCCTTTGGAATCTTCTTCCGATACGATTGAGTATCGGACGGAGAATGATGAATCCAATAAAATAGTCGGTTACAATATTACGGCATGGGGACCTAAATATTTCAAGGTATTCCAAAAAGATGGGAATGTTTTGGAATATGGGGATCCATCGTCTTTGGCTTCTTATTTTCCAATTAAATCACCTTCATTAACTCTTCCGAATACTGATTTCTACAATTTAGGTTGGGCTATTCATAAAATAACTGATCCGAATCATAATTTTGTGGAATACATTTATGTAACGAATCCTTATTCCGGGTCGTATCTATTGGGCGATACTCGGCTTTCGTCTATTAACTATGGACACGAAGAGAATGGAATTACACAAACAATTGCATCCATTGATTTTGAGTATGATATCCTATCTAATATGCCGCAGATGTATATTAGTGGAATGGAAATAAGAAACCGTAACTGCTTAAGAAAGATAATTGTTAAAGGACGAAACTCTCAAGTGCTTGAAACCTATGACTTGAGTTATAAGACAGAGAGGGATCTTTATCATTTGAGTAGTGTAAAGAAAACCAATGCAAACGGTGAATCATTTTTGCCTATAGAATTCACATGGGGCGAACATAAATATACTCAAGATTATACTGCCGTAAAAGATATCTACCAATCTCCGAAAATGGAAGCTTTAGCTGCAAAAGGTTATAGAATTTCATTTATAGTGAAGTACTGGGGTGACATTAATGGAGATGGTATTTCGGATCCATTGCTTAAATTCAAACTGACACATAAAGATAATGGGGATATGAAATATTTATGGACTATGTATCGTAATGGCGGTAATGGTTATTATTATTCAGTAATTGACGCTGAGTTTAATTGGGATACTTGTACGACATTTGCATTTGCAGATAATGACAATGATGGGAAAGATGAACTTTACATAGGAGAAGCTTCTGTTAGACCTTACTATACTATAAAATGTTACAAATATAGAAATGGTGTATTTGGAACTGATAAAAGTGATGATATTAATATGGGATTATCTTCTGATGAATTTGCAGAGAGAGAGAAAGTTTATGCAATTCCTGGTGATTTTTTAGGGAATGGAAGTACTCAATTTATGATGGTAGTTGCTAACAATTATTTGGGGGTTTTTTCTATTGGTGGTGTTACCGTTAATATAGGTTACTCTAAAAAAGTATATCTTACTGATATAAATGGAAATGGCAAACAGGAGCTGATGTGTATGACGGATAATACTACTAATTTTTATGAATACAGTAAATTGTCTAATTCGTTTGTTAAAATATATTCAACAGATAAATTTCATCATAAAGATAAGATACATATTGGTGATTTTAATGGAGATGGTAATACGGATATATTGAGACAAGAGTATATACGTTCTTATGGATATTGGAGTATTTGGAGATCAACGGGTACATCATTATTTGATATCGGTATTGATAAAAAAGTAATTCCAAATGATAATACTGTCAAATTGATGTTGTTGGATATAAATCAAGACGGAAAGACGGATATATTGGTAAAATATCCGAATTATTATGATAGTGGTTACTTTCCTCAAATAAAAGATTATAGCATGAAATTATTATTGAGTGTTGGTAATACATTTGTTAATGTTTTGGGGCTAAATAATAAAAAATCACTGGATTTTGATTTTTCTGCTTATGGAAAATTTGATTCTGATTTGAATAAAAATGTTTTTGTAGAGAATAATTCAGTTGTATCATCAACAACAAAACCTAATTATTACACATTCAGCCGGGGCGTTAAGTTCAATAAGATTCTAAAAGTAAAAAACGCTTATGAAAATGAATATGTTATCAATTATAAAAGCGCAAAAAGCCCTTTCAATGGAAATACAAGCATTACTGAAAGCGCAAATATCCTTACCTCTTTACCTGCTGAGTTTGAAGTGACAAGCCAGATAACCGGACCTCTATTTAATCAGGTATATACATTCAATACTCCATTGATCCATAAACAGGGAAAAGGCTTCTTCGGATTTAAAAAAATCCAGATAACTGATAATATTAACGGTCGGAAAACCGTTAATGAAAATGAGATGAATACTGAATATTTTGTCACGTATCCCAAAAGTACATTGGTGACTACTACGAGCAATAGCCGTATCAGTGAAAATACCAATGTTTATAACTTTGTCAAGCAGCAAAGGGCATTCCGGCTCCAGCTTCAATCTCAAACTCAGAAAGACTATTTGCGCAATGTCACCGTGACCAAAGAATACAATCGCTATGACGACAGCAACAATCCTCAAAGTATAGTAACGAAGTATGATAATTCTTTCACAGAGACTCAAGAAATAAAATATATTAGGAAAGGTTCCTGGTGTGCCAATAAAATAGAAAAAATGACTACAACCAAGTCTCGGACCGGTGTTCCTGATGATATTCGCACACAAGAATATGCGTATGATGGTAAAGGCAATCTTTTGACAAAGACGGAAGATCCGAACACTTCCTTTGCCGTCTCTACCATTTATAGTAATTACGATAAATATGGAAATCCGGGCTTAATAACACTTAAGGCCGGCAATGAGTCGCGTTCTACCTCTTTGGCTTACTCTTCTACCGGACGTTTTATCACCCGGAAAACCAATAACCTGTTAAATGAAACCGTCACTTACAATTATGACGAAAGCCGGAGCCTGCTCTTAAGCGAAACTTCCAGATTGGGTACTACGACTTATGCATATGACGGATTCGGCCGTCAGACCAAAGTGGTTTCACCGGATAAGGTGGAGACCGTGAAACTTTTGAAATGGGCGAGTACCGGAAGCATGGCGGGAAGCAAGTTTTATGAATATACGGAAACTTCCGGTGAGTCTCCTGTTACCGTCTGGTATGACCCTATGGAGCGTGAACTCGGACAGAAGTATTACGGGTTAGGTGGAAAAGAGATCACTTCGAGTAAGGAATATGATACTAAAGGCCGTCTCTATCGGATTTCCGAACCTTATTTCTCCGGAGAAACAGTGACATGGGCCTCCACTAATTATTATGATACTTACGGACGTTTGCAGCGTTCGGTTACTCCCTTAGGTACTACTTCTTATTCTTATAGCGGACTGACTACCCAAGTGACATCGCCTAACACGACCACTGTCACTGTAGAAAATGCCTTGGGTGAAACCGTTTCACAAACTACAAACGGTAAAAAGGTCTCTTATACCTATTATGCTTCCGGAGCGGTGAAGACTGCTACTCCTGAAGGTGGAGCACCTATAAATATGGAATATGACCTGGTAGGGAATCGTACAAAACTGACTGATCCGGATGCCGGTGTTATTACGACTGTTTATGACGCTTGGGGGCAGTTGAAAAGTGAAACACAAAGTATCCATATCGGAAAATCTCCGGTGGTCACAAACTATACTTATTCGAAAGGGTTACTATCGAAGGTAGATCGCCAGGGTGAGATAACGAATTATGATTATGACAGTAATAATAGGGTAAGTGGAATCCGTATGGACGGTAAGCATAGCCAGCAATTTGCATATGACCGTCTGGACAGGGTTATAAAAGTAGTGGAAAACATAAAGAATGAAAAGACATATACTACGGAAACTGTTTATGATGCCTTTGGCAGGATAAAAAAGGAGATTTATCCGGACGGATACACTGTAAACAATTCGTATGATTCTTATGGTAATCTGATATCTGTAACGGATTCTTATGATAATAAGATCTGGCAAGGTCTGTCGGCGAATGCTCGCGGACAGCTTATCAAGTCTAAGCAGGGAAACACAGAGAAAACCCAGCTTTATGACAGCCGGGGGTTGCCTTCTTCCATTACGGCAGCCGGGATTATAATCATGGCTTATACCTTTAATGACAAAGGTAATCTGACTTCCCGAAGCGACTTGCTTACCGGTCATAAGGAGGACTTTACGTATGATACCATGAACCGACTGACAGCTTGGGATGTCAGTAAAAGCAATGTCTCACAAGTAAATAATAGCATTAGCTATAACCCGACCACCGGAACGATCACTACTAAGAGTGATGTCGGTTTTACTTTCAACTATGGTGAAGAAAATGGCAAGCCCCATGCCTTGACTTCTATCAGTGGTAAGCCGGATAGGATTCCTCATTCGGCTCAAACCATTACGTATACCGATTTCAAGAAAGTGAAGAGTATCAGTTTAGGAAATAAATCGTTGGTTTTGGACTATGGGGTTGACGAACAACGTCGTAAAGGTGTTTTTAAAGAGGGAAATGTTACTTTTACCCGTTATTATTCAGGAAATTATGAAGAAGAGATCAGCTCGTCCGGAAAAATTAAAAAGATCCATTATATCAGCGGTGGAGACGGTTTAGCTGGGATTTACATAAACGATGACGGCAACAGTAGTTTCTATTCTGCCTATTGTGATTATCAAGGTTCCCTGTTGGCTTTGACAGATATAAATGGGGTTGTCAAAGAGAAATACGCCTATGACCCGTGGGGAAATCGTCGTAATCCTGCTTTATGGAAAGATGCGGATACACGCACTAAATTTATCATTGACAGAGGGTATACCCTGCATGAACATTTGGATGCTTTGGGGCTGATAAACATGAATGGTCGTGTATATGATCCTTTGTTAGGTATGTTCTTAAGTCCTGATCCTTATGTACAAGCACCGGGTAATTGGTTGAATTACAATCGCTATGGGTATTGTTTAAATAATCCATTGATTTATACAGACCCTGATGGGGAACTTTGGTGGTTGATCCCTATTGCAGTCGGTGCTGTCATAAACTGGGCAACAAATGGAGCCGATTTCACTTGGGAAGGGCTTGGTTATTTTGGTGTCGGTGCTTTGGCAGGTGCCTCAACTTTAATATCAATAACGGGTGTAGGGGCAGCTATTGTACCTGCTATAACAGGAGGAATAACGGGGGCAGGAAATAATCTTGTCTCGCAAGGTTTTGCATATGGAAGTGGAAACACTTGGAGTGGCTATATCAATTGGGGAGAAGTCGGAATAAGTGGAATTTCAGGAGCCATTACCGGCTTTTTAGGAGGGAAATTGTCTGATAAATTTAGCCCTTATGTAAATAAGTACGTTTCTAAAATATTCGATGGTCCTATGTTGCAAGATATGGTTACCAATAGTGTAGTCAGTGGAGCTACCGGGTTTACTGTTGGTGCAGGATGGACGGCATTCAGTGGAGGCAGTTTTGAAGAATCCATGCAAGCGGGTTGGAACTCTGCAAAAGTAGGTTTTGCTGTTGGAGGAGCTACCGGTTCCTTCTCGGGATGGCAAAGGGCAAAAGAGGCGCGCGTAAGTCCTTGGACCGGAGAACCAATTCAACGACATCATACTGAACCGATATTTATAGGTGGAGATCCCAAACAAAGGTTGACTCCAATGTCAGTATCTCGTCATAAAGATTTACATCAGGATATGTATCGCCATTTGGAGCAACATACGGATGCAAATGGAAATCATATGCGACCTCTACCGAATAACTCAGGTGCTGACATTCGACTACATTTCCCTAAATCACAAAGGTTTGATGCTTTAAAAAGATTTTATGATAATTATCCTATTAAATATTGGGATGCAAGGCGTGGCTTTTATCGGAATAATCATATCATGAGACAATGGAGACCTTGGTAATAAAGAAGTAACACTAAATTTATTAAACAAATAGGACGGTATGGAAAAATTAGTAGCAAAAATCGCAATGGGGCATGACATTGCACATATGTACAGTAATGAGAATAGACCAGGCACATGCCCTATCTGTCACAATACAATAGAGAAGGTGCCGGATCCTTTGTATAAAGTTCCTAAAAAGAAAGGAGATATGTTCTATACTTATGATGGCTTTTGTATTGTTTCTGAAAACTTTAAAAGTTTTTGTGATGAAAGAGTATATCCGCATTTAACCTTTGTTGCATTAACTAAATCTATGGGATATTATTTTTTTATGCCGGAAGATATTTACAGATTAGATAATATTCGCAGTAGAATAAGATTTATTGATAAAAGAGATTGTTGTGATAGCTATGATGAAACAATTGGAAGTATATTCTATAAAGCTTTAGACTTTTCAATGCCAACGGACGACTTTATATGTCGTTCGGAGTATTACTTTGCATCGTATGGATGTAAATTCCCACTTATAATTGTCGGTTTAGATACAGCGGTAGCAATGGAGGCCTATGGTTTAAAAGGAATGTATTATAATAAAGTTTTTTTATAGCATCTTAAAAAACGAAATATGTAAAGTAGGATTCATCCTACTATAAAATATAGGAGGAAAAAATATGTTTTTAAGTAAATTGTTTTCTAAGAAGACGCCCCAACGTAAAGAAAAAGTGGAATACATCACAGGAAAGCTTTCGCCTATTGATGCTGTTTTCCTATCCGATTTAGAGAAATATCCAATCTGGGTATTTGCGATAGACCACGAGGAAGATTATGAAGAAGGTCAGGATGAGTCTTGGATAGCGCCAATTACGAACTCAACAGATGTCGGCGAAGAGCTTTGCGATGCTTATATTCTTCTCAGAGTGAAAGGGAATGATTGTCCGGTTCTCGCTCATTTTGACGATATGTTGCTTGATGATCTTTCGTACTGGGATTTTGCAGATGAAAAATGGAAAGATTTTCGTTCGCTTGACGTTCCATCGCCCATCCATCTTATTTCGGTTCCTTCCATTTTGGGGCAGGCGGCGGTTGAGTTTGTAGTCAATGAAGATAGGGAAAGTGCCAGAATATATAAACATACTATCCCTTAATATCGGGATAATAAGTGATGTGATAAATGGTATTCGATTGTTTTTGAGTTGCTCAAAATACATATACTATGAGTTTTTTAGATTTGAACTAAGTAGATAACTTGGATATGAAACATTTTATTTTTGTATTTTATTTGCTGTTCCCATTGTCCGGTTTTGGTCAAGTAATGTTCTATTCGGATATGTTTACGAATAGTAAACTGCGTTTGACGCTTAGCTCTAATAATGAATTTGACCTTACAATGTATTTTGATTGTTCTGCAGACTATGATAGTGAAATGATCTGTTGGGCTAAAGGAAGTGTAATATATAAAAACGACACGATTGTTTGTATGGATTTGCAAACAAGTAAGAAAATCATTTTTATTAGAATGTTGCATAACGATATTATTAAAGCGATATGTTGGAATGATTATAAGGCTGATAATTATAGTTGCCCGAAGAATGATAGGAAAAAGATTCACTTTTCTGATTTAGTGGCTGAAAATCCAGAATTCTTTATAAGGATTAAGAAAAGTCGATTGAGTGTAGACAGTGATTCTATATTTATTAGTCTCTATTCATGGGAAGAGGGTAAGAAAAAACTGGTTCATAAAGGTATTCAAAGGGAACATTCGAAAAAGAAGAAGTTTTTCTGGTTGAATTAGAAGTTTTCTAAATTTGGTTTATATAATTAGAGATGATTAAACAAATATTATTTTGGGGATTTATTATATGGTCTTTGCCTATCTATTCGCAGATACAAGAGTCATACTGTTACATTTCTTCAGATAAAGATGTGGATAAAGAAACGACTTTTGATATTGATGAGATTTTTTATTATGATGTTGATGTTGATTTGAAAAAACAGAGGTATCTTATCTCCATAGGGTTGTATCCCGATTCAGATTCACACTTTATTAAATTGATATCATACGGTGAGTGTTCTATAAAAGATAACATATTAATAATGTATGATCATGTTCACGATATACAGATGAGTGCCCGATTAGAAAAAGAAGGACTGTCTTTTATACATTGTTTCCCCTTTTTAAAAGATAAGTTTTTTATGTCTGTATCTTTTGAAGACGATTTTGATTATCATATTGAAATGACGTGGAACTTATCTTCGGCAGAAGGAGGGCGGATAAACTTCCCTTATCCATTGGAAAAATTGTTTCTTGATGGATATTATAAAATGACAGGTGACGATTATTCAATGTGTATAAAAGAAAATAATTATATGTTATTTTATAAAGGATTGCTTTTGTCTAAAGGCAAGTTGGCGAAAGGAGGTATAAATGAAATTGTATTAGTTGATATGTCGCTAAGTTCGACTTTTTCGGTCTGGCTGGATGGCAATTCATTGAGAAGCATATGTTTACCTGGGATTTATAAAAATGCAACTTTTATAAAAGTGAATTAGTTTGTTATAATGAGAAATAGTATAGAGAAAATCCAGCTTTATGACAGCTGGGGGTTGCTTTCTTCCATTACGGCAGCCGGGATCATAGGCATGGCTTATACCTTTAATAATAAAGGTCATCTGCTTTCCCGAAGCGACTTGTTCACCGGTCATAAGGAGGGCTTTACGTATGATACAATGAACCGACTGACAGTCTGGGATGTCAGTAAAAGCAATGTCTCACAAGTAAATAACAGCATTAACTATAACCCGACTACCGGAACAATCAGTTTAGGAAATAAATCGTTGGTTTTGGACTATGGGATTGACAAACAACGTCGTAAAGGCGTTTTTAAAGAGGGAAATGTTACTTTTATCCGTTATTATTCAGGAAATTATGAAGAAGAGATCAGCTCGTCCGGAAAAATTAAAAAGATCCATCATATCAGCGGTGGAGACGGTTTAGCTGGAATTTACATAAACGATGACGGCAACAGTAATTTCTATTCTGCCTATTGTGATTATCAAGGCTCTCTGTTGGCTTTGACGGATATAAATGGGGTTGTCAAAGAGAAATACGCCTATGACCCGTGGGGAAATCGTCGTAATCCTGCTTTATGGAAAGACGCGGATACACGCACTAAGTTTATCATTGACAGAGGGTATACCCTGCATGAACATTTGGATGCTTTGGGGCTGATAAATATGAATGGTCGTGTATATGATCCTTTGTTAGGTATGTTCTTAAGTCCCGATCCTTATGTACAGGCACCGGGTAATTGGTTGAACTACAATCGCTATGGGTATTGTTATGGAAATCCGTTGTTGTATACGGATCCAAGCGGAGAGTTTCTTGTAGAGTTAATTGTAGGTGCTATTATCGGTACTTATATTGGAGGAAGTATTGCAAATCATAGTTATAACCCAGGCAAATGGGATTATAGTTCTGGTAAGACATGGGGTTACATGGCCGGTGGTGCCATTATTGGTGCGGTATCTGGAGTTTTGGGCTCTTACGTAGCTACTTCTGGAATGCCTATGGCTAATACTGCATCCATGTTAACTGGTTCATATGTTAATTCTATTGGAATGCATATGATGTCAGGGGGGCAAGTACCCGTATCTTTAAATTTAGGAGGAGTATCTTATGATATGACTAATAATATATTGGGCTATCTTGGAAAAAAAGGGAATAAAAAAATAGATAATTGGATGTATGGATTAGGAGGATTAGGAAATTTGCAAGATATTCTGGCAGGAATGAAACCAGGAAGCGCTGTTCTTAGGACAGAAAATGATCCGGGACTGAAAAAGGATTTAATTGGACATACTCAATTATCTGATAATAATGATAAAATTTTGATAGATTGGGGGCCTGTAGAAACTACGAAGTTCAAATGGGTAGAAGCTACAAATTCTTATGAGGGTGGAATTCCTATCTCCACAGAAAAAATGAAATGGAAATCGTTAAATGTTAAAAATGTAAATATAGGTAGGCTTACTAAGATTTCAGAGCATTTGAATGAAGGAGGGAGATATAATTTGTTTTTTAACAGTTGTGTTTCTCAGGTTTCCCGAGCTTTAAATAGGAGTGGCGTTTTTAACATTGGTATTCATCCCTATTTGTTACATGCTCAAATGTATATGCGTTCCATAGGATTTAGACCATTCATCAATTCGTATTATTTTGAATACTTTAATTAATTATGAAAACAATGTTATTAGTATTACTGACGTGTTTGCCTATTATCTCTTTAGATAGTCAAACTATTCATACTCAAAAAATGTATCTTTATGAGTTTTTCCCAAATCGAGGATATACAACTATGGGGGCTGTTGGTCAATTTATTGACTTGGAAAAAACTAATGTAAAAAAGATTGAATTATCTCAGAGTGAGGTAGCGCAGTTTGAAGTTATATTAAGTAGAGTTAAGTCAAAACGGCATCACCAAACGAAACTAAACGAATGTTTTTTTTCAATTTACATTAAAGACGGCTTGGGAAATAATATTTTGCTTAGTGAAAAATGTATTATTAATTTGAGTAACCGAAAACAATATAAAATTGAAAATACTAAATATCAAAAATGGATTAATGATTTATTGATAAAGTATAATTTGAAAAAGAAAGTGGAGTTAAAAGAAGCAGGAGTTAATAATGATTCCCTATTGCTGAAATATTATGAAGACATGTGTTTAAATAGCTTTGATCTTCAAAGAAAATAGAATTTTATCAAAAATAGATGTTCGTTTTTTTTGTTAACAATCAGACTGTGAGATATTTAATGGAGTCAATTATGCTGCTTTTTAGTGTGGGCTATTTGGACAAATACAAAATTCTAACGATATACCAAAGGTGTTTTTGGAATAGTTAGATAAAATGGGTATTGATAATTCTCCATTATTAAATAGCTATGAAAGTGAGTATTTAAATGTAGTTTTCAAAGATAGTTTAAATGGTTTTGATTTTCATGGGAAGAAAATAGGATTTATCAACAGTGGAGAAAATAGTAAATTCCTTTATTTTGATATGCAAAAAAGCATATTCTTGATAAAAATAATATTTGTAATAATGGTTTTAATTAGTAAAGTATGAAAAATATCAGAATAATAATATTAGCGATTTTATTAACTTTTCTTTCATGTGATATTTTTTATCATGTACAAATAAATGGCAGTTATACAACAGAAATAAAATTAGAATGTGGTATAGTAGAATTAGAATGTCATACCTTGGGCAAAAGGAAATATATAATGACACAAACGTTCAACATCAATGTCCCAGTATATATTCATACAAAGAATATTAGAATATCTCATAATGGAGAACTAATTGATTTAAAAATGTCAATAGCAGGTCGCTCCTTGTTATCTGATCAAATAGTAAAGATAGATAGTTTGGATATACTCGCTGTACAGTATTACGTAGATTGTCAGGTAAGCGACACTCTTTATTTGAATATGGACAATTTTATTGAGTGTGATAATAATTTTATAAGAATGCCTGATGATATTTTTTTAACAGCACGTAGCTTGAAGAGGTGAATGTTAAACAATGGGTATCTATACTTAATAGTTAGTTAAGTTTTTATTATGATAAAGTCTTCATTGTAGCATATCCTATTAAATATTGGGATGCAAGGCGTGGCTTTTATTATACAGTGCAGGCATCTGTTTGGCTTTGGAATAATGGGATTACTCCATCTTTAATTAATAATTCTTATCATTTACAAAACTATAGATGATTATGGGGCATTTAAAGTGTATTATGTTTGTTATGGTTATGATAGTAATATCTTCTTCGTGTTGTATTTCCAAGGAAAGTATGGAGAAATGTAAGATGAAAGAGGTAGAATTCACAGTAGTGAGCAAAAATTGTTATTATATAAATATCGTATTTAGCCATTATACCTCGAAACAATTACGTGAAAATCTTGTAAAAAAATTGATAGTTTATAAAATTCCTTCGATTAATAACAAAGAGATACAAGTGCAAGAGTATTTGGGAAAACTATATAACCAATATAAGTATGAAGTCAAAATTGAATAAATCGGTTGGCGGCAAATTGATTGACTTGTTAATTGACAAGGGTTATGCTACAATGAATGGCATTGCTTTTATTTTTCAAGATAAGACGTAAATACTAGTTGTAATTACAATTTTACTATCTAATATTTTTCTGTATCTTGATACTATTCATCAATTGGATCTGCGATATAACACATTGACACGATGTATAAATATTTTGTTTTTTTTTAAAGTGGACTCATGTTATGTATAAAAAATGTATTTGTCTTATTTGTTGTGTCTTTTTTGTCTGGATGTTCTTATTTTGTTTGGATACGATTTGATAACAAGACAGAAGGTGAAGTGAGAGTTATTTATAATTGTCCTCCTGATAGTCTGATAACTATTGATATTCCTCCTCGTAAAAAACGATATTATGAGATGTCTTTCAATGGACCTCGTTGGTCTGCTAAGCAAATTGATACATCCCTCCGGTGTTCTTTTTGATCGTAGCACGGAAAAGGAACGTCAGCCGTACATGTTTGGCGGAAAGGAGCTGGTGAGCATGCATGGGCTGAATGAGTATGACTTTACAGGACGTTGGCAATATTCGATTATTCCAAGCTTTACTTCGATGGATCCGTTGTGTGAGAAATACTATTCGGTGAGTCCGTATGTGTATTGTTTGGATAATCCTCTTAAATATGTTGATCCGGATGGAAATCAGCCAAGACATATAAGACCACCAGTTAGGAGAGGCTATAGAAATGCGGGAAGGCCAAATCCTTACGTTTTCTATCCAAGGGGTATCAAACCACAATCTTATGTGCAAACTACAAATCTCTCCTATACAGGAAATGGTTTACGGCAAACAATGCCAATAGGGCCGCAAACTTTTTTAGAAACAGTCAATACGCCGGGAGGAAATAAAGTACAGATGAGCAGTAATAATGTAATAGGAAATAAAATTACTAATTGGACTGAATTTTCTGATGCATATATTGATTTTAAGAAGAAATTAGCAAGTATCGTTACTACAGTAAAGTATGGTGAAGATGGTATCGTTGAAAATAATACAGAACTTGTGATTAGTGACCCTAATTTGGCTATTCAACAACTTGATTATGAAAATAGAGCTGCAAAAATAAATGAGAATTTAGGAGAACTTGATTATGAGGGAAAATCGTTAATGGAAATAATAAAAATGTCTGCAGAACGGAAGAAAATTATAGAGGAAAAGTTAGGGCTATCACCTAAGGATCTAATAATGATTGAATTTATTAAAAATCCAGAAACCTTCCGACCTATGCAACAAGAAAAGAGAATCTTACCAGAATTTAATCAACGATGATGATTTATGAATAAAAGAAAAAAGAAAAAATGGACAACTAAAAACACCCATATAAAAAGGATGAATGAAAATGAGTATATAAAACCTGAGAAATGGTATGATACGTTAGGGACATGGATTATTATAGCGGCTGTTATTGTATTTATAATATTGGTTGCTTTAAATAATCATGTTGTTGGTTATGATCATTACATTGGTATTCCAATAGAGTGGGCGCGGTCATTGTTTGATAATTAGTTTAACCGTTTTATATGGTATCACCGTTATGTATTCTTTATAATCTGTAGAGAACGCAATAATGGGATTTATAATTTTTTGATGACATAACAGAGAAGAACTGTTGAGAATTTTATTGATTTAGCATTGTATGATATGAGAAATATTTTTTTGGTATTCATGTATAGTGAATGATATGTCGGATGAATTCAATAATCTCCATTATGGCAGTAGTGGGAAAGAAGCCGGATATTATTTTCAATATTCAGTTTTGAATAGTGCCGAATGGAATCAAAGAACAAGATTGCGTCAGGTTGCTCAAGATATCGACAAAGTGATTAAAGATACTGCACCGGATGAGTTTTATTTTAACTTTGGAGGTTATCAAGGGAAATTTTTGTTGAATCATAAACGACAATGGGTTGTTCAGTGTGATCGACCGATATAGGTAGTCTTTGATGATACATATCAATAGATTTCTTATGTGGTATGAGGATGAATGGATTGCCACCTCTTGGTATTTGATAAAGATAGCTATTCCAAATGGTGAAGAGATTACTTTTTGATAGCTAAAATCACAAATGTAACTTTATCGGACTTTAGGGAGGCTCTGTTGACTGCTGTCGGTGCGAATGAATTTATCTGGGACAATCAATTACGGGCGAAGTTACCTTCAGCACACATTACGACTTATCAATATAAACCGGGTGTGGGAGTGGTTAATACAATTCGAGAGGGAATTTAGAAACTGAAATGGATAGAACAGATAATATTCTTAAAACTTATTATTACTTTTATGCCGGAAGTGGAATGAAGCATATTCCGGGAAACCCGGATTTACCATGAGGCGTTAAATTATGATGCAAATGGAACTTTGGACAAAATATGTAAGCAATTTGATGAAAGACAAAATGAATTGAATAATACTTGGAAAATGAAAAGATTAAAATCAATGTTATTGAAAGAGGTTGATATGAAGTATAATAAGTTGGTGATGATATTTACTTTTGTTATCCTAAGAGATACATGTTATATTTTTTACAATGAAAACAATAAGAATAACTCTCGTCTTTTATGTTGAAGTCTCGGAGGGTATGCATTATACTAAAACGGAGATTACAGTAATTAGGAAAGCCTTTTAGAAGTGTAGTAGTGACTGTTCTATTGGTTCTATAACAAAGAATTAAAAAAAATAATAGCAATGAGAATAGGTGCGTTTGTTTTATTACTAATTATATTCTTTTCTTGTCAAGTACCTAAGGAAAAGATGACAGGTAGGAATATACGTTTATGGCAAGATACTCCAGGTTGGAAGCTCGCCAAGGCTGTTCGTTCCGGTGACACAATTCGTATTAATGAGATTTTATTAAGAGATAGCATTGATATTGATTATAGAGAACCTATCTTTGGACAAAGTCTGTTGTTTTGGGCGATATGGCATAATAAAACAGAAATGGTTCAATTTCTTTTATCTAAAGGTGCAGATCCTAATATGCATGATTATTTTAATGGACAATCTCCTGTTGTATTAGCTTCGAGTGCTTATGGTGAGGATATTGAAATATTGAGGTTGTTGTTAAAGTATGGAGGTGACCCCAACGATTGTGTGTCAGATTCGGATTCTGTAACTTATATGCGATCAATAGAGACCCCATTAATATGTGCAGCTTCTGATAATATAGAAAAGGTTGAATTATTGATAAAAGCAGGTGCTGATGTTAATTTGGCAATAGAACCGGGTTACCCTCCTTTGCATAATGCGATAATAGGGAATCGGGCAAATATTGTTAGATATTTATTGATAGAACAAAATGCTGATTTTCATCAAGTGTACACTGTGACAATCCAAGGTGATACACTTGATTTTGAAGATCTATTATCCAAGTCGATGATGGAAAGAGTCGAAAATACAGCAAAAGAGTTACCTTATATCTATAAATATTTAGAACAATTTAAATGATGAATGTACATGAAATTTTGTTGCCTAACGTAATAAGTAGTGACAGCAAAGAGCGTATTAAGCTACTTTTGAATAGTAAAAAAGGTCGGGCAAAGTTTATTTCCAAGTTAGATCATTTTAATGCCTTTGAAAATAAATATATTACGAATCTTCCTAGTAATTTTACAACTGAAATGATTTTGGAATATTTGAAGAAGAAAGGTGCATCGGATGATTGCTATATTTTGTCAAGCATGTCTTCCTTAGATAAAAGAAACCTGTTGCTGAGAGATGCCTTGGATAGTGTTTATGGAAGAGGTTTCGGTTGCATTATATCTTGTGTCCCAGGAGTCTTGTTGTATTATGAAGGAGAAGATATGCGTGTGATAATAAATGCGATACAGATATGATGGATGCTTTATAACTTTAAATTTGATTCGGAACTAACGAATGAATTAGATGGGTCTGCAAAATTTTATTATATTGAATGAATTGAATATGGAAGATACTTTTGGCGAACTTTTATAATCCGCAGAAACCGCAGAGCGCTGTTTTAGAAACATCATTGAGTTCGCCATTGTATTTTTTGTTGTTTTGCGGAATACTGTGTGTTTTTCTGGGTTTGGTGTCGTTTTTTAGATAAATCAAAATGAATAGTTCGTTGCCTATAGTTCCGTTTTTAAACTCTTTCTTTAATATATATCATGCATATGTTATAGAGGTATGGGTTCTAAACGGTAGAGTTCAAGGGAAAATAATGTAGTATTGATTTGTTGAGGCTTTTCATGGGATAAAAAAGGAGCAAGCGTGGAATCTCTTCCTCTTGCTCCTAAATTAACACAACTAAAAATCTGCACTAAAAATTACTCATATAGAAATAGAAATCGATAAGTCGTCGGTTTAGGTTATATAATGCGATTATCTGAAATCTTTCAATTCTTCCTGTAGCTTTTGGCGTGTAAAGAAGATCCTGCTCTTTACAGTTCCCAACGGGAGATTAAGTTTCTCTGCAATTTCGCGGTATTTGAATCCGGAAACGTGCATAGAGAACGGCACTTTGTATTCTTTTGGCAGTGAGTTTACTATGCGGTGCATTTCTTTCAGGTCATACGAACTTTCCGTGCTCTCAAATCCCGATTCCTGCGGGAGGCTCAGGTGGTAGAGGTTCTCTGTTTGGTCTACAAATGTCTGATCACGTACTACTTTTCTGTAGTTGTTGATAAAGATATTGCGCATGATGGTATACATCCATCCTTTAAAATTGGTATCCGGCATATATTTGTCCTCATTGTCCAATGCTTTTAATGAGGTCTCCTGCAACAAATCATTTGCTTCTTCTCTGTCCGTGGTCAGTTTGTATGCAAAACGCAGCAGTTCATCCTGAACTCCTATTAAATCTTTTCTGAAGCTTATACTTTTCATAACGTTGCTTTTTAAATTGTGAATATATCGTTGTTTATTTCGATGTTGCAAGTTTACGGCATTTTGCTGATTGCGATAGGGGGGATTTTATCTTTCTTTAGCCTGAAAACTATCAATTGATAGTTTTCAGGTCATTTTTGATAGTTTTCAGGTGGTCTTAGAGGGAACCTAATGTGATAATAAAGCTATTTTTATTAAAATCCTCTTTCATGGGTCCTTTCATATGGAATATTCTCGTTAATAATAAGCTTGTGATCTGATGTGATTTCAGAAAATAACCACAATGTTATTTTGTTTTTTCTCTTTTCTGATAATTGTTTGAGTGGTTAATTTCAAAAAATGAAAAAAAACACAAGACGTCTTGTCCTTTTTGTCTCTTAATAATTGTAGTAATTATAAAGCGAATTTAAAAACGAAAAATAACCAAAATAATCAAATAAAAAAATAGATGAAGCATCAGGAATCAGAATTATTCTTCCGCTATCATAGAGGCTTGTGTACGAAGGCTGAAAAGGATGAAGTTGAGAAGTTGCTGAACGGATCAGAGGCATATCGGTTACAATTCCTTGATTCTAAGATTGCATGGGCTTTGGGAGAAGATATAAAATTGATGGAAGCGGTTGATGCGGAATTAGGTTATAAGAAAATTAAGGCTGATATAAGAGCAAAAAAAATTAGAATATTTCAAGAGAGATTGGTTAGGTATGCCGCTTTTTTGACCATCCCGCTATTACTTTCTTCTATGGCGCTGGGGTATTTGTATTTTAAGAAACCCGATGAAAAGATTCAATATACCAATATAACGGCAACTGTTGGTTCGGTTGTTCGTTATGAGCTACCTGATAATTCGGTCGTTTGGTTGAATTCGGGGAGCAAGCTTCGCTGCCCGAATATTTTTAAGGGAGAAAGGCGTGAAGTGGATTTGCAGGGAGAAGCTTTTTTTGAGGTGCAGTCAGATGAAAAGCATCCGTTTTATGTGAATACGCCTTCGGGGGTACAGGTATATGTATATGGAACACGGTTTAATGTCTGTGCTTATGACAATGAAGATTATGTTGAAACAGTATTGGAGTCGGGACGTGTCAATATATTTATTCCTAAGTATGAAACATCTGTGGCTTTGAAACCCAGTGAACATTTGCTTTATGATAAAAAAGCATTGCAATTTGTGAAATCCGAAGTTGATGTCTCGGAGAAGGTCGCATGGAAAGATGGAAAATTGATCTTTAGAAATTCTTCTTTAGAAGAGGTCTTGAAAAGATTGTCACGGCATTTTAATGTCGATATTGCACTTAATAACAGATCGGGAAAACAGTATAGATATCGGGCTACTTTCAGAGATGAGACATTGTCACAGATTCTTGATTATTTGAGTAAATCGGCTATGATAAAGTGGAAGACGGAGGAAGAATCTGTGCTGCAATCTGATGGAACATTTGTGAGGAAAAAGATAATAGTGGATTTGTATTGATATAAAAAATAGACTGCCTATGATTGTATAGTTCTAAATGTAAAAAACGGGATTGCTTTATCGATCCTGTACTGGAGAAAAAACCGGAGATGTTGTATTACGTGAATCCGGGTGTGTAAATCTTTATTTATTAATTCATAAAACACTTTAGTTAACCACAAGTTTATGAAGAAAAATTATTCCATTGTTACACATTGTTCAAAGTGTGTACTCAACCTTAAACTCCCTTTAATTATGAGGATTGCTTTAGTATTACTTTTTGTAGCTGTGATACAGCTTAGAGCCGGAAATGGATACGCTCAGAAAACAAAGGTTCCTATTTCCATGTCGCAGGTCTCTGTCGAACAGGTCTTGAATAGGATAGAAGAAACTTCTGATTTTGTGTTTTTATACAATGATAAGACGATAGATAAGAATCGGGTGGTTTCTGTTGAGAATCCACAAGGCAACATATCCCAGATCCTCAATGAAATTTTTGAGGGAACTCCGGTATCCTATACAATCGTAGATAAACAGATCATACTATCTCCCAAAAAAGTGGAAGCAGCCCAGCAAGACCTTTCTTTTGACATGAAAGGACAGGTTCGGGACGCTATGGGAGAGGCCTTGATCGGTGTGAATGTTGTAGTTCGCGGAACGTCTTCCGGAGCGATTACGGATATTGACGGAAATTTCACCATAAAAGTGAAAAAAGGTGATGTGTTAGAGTTCTCTTATGTAGGTTATGCATCTCAGACTGCTACTGTTGTCGGAAATAAGCCGCTGGTTATAGTCTTGAAAGAGGATACGGAAATGCTTGGCGAAGTAGTCGTTACGGCAATGGGTATTCAGCGCCTGTCTAAAACGCTGTCTTATACAGCTGAGACTGTTGGAGGAAAAGAACTGACCCGTGTAAAAGATGCGAACTTGATAAATTCTTTGCAAGGTAAGTCTGCCGGTTTGGTTATTACCCCGAATGCCAATGGTGCCGGTGGTTCCTCCAAAATATTATTGCGCGGTAATAAATCGATCCAGGGTGGTAATAATCCGTTGATTGTTATCGATGGTGTGCCGATGGCTAATAATACCAATGATGGGGGAAGCGTCGTGTATGGCGGTGGTACTGACCAGGGAGACGCCCTGTCTACAATGAATCCGGATGACATTGAAAGTATCAGTATCTTGAAAGGCGCTTCGGCTGCTGCTTTATATGGTGCGGTGGCTGCCAATGGTGTAATTATGATTACTACCAAGAAAGGACGCGAAGGAAAGATCAGAATCGATGTGTCCAGCAATATGACGGCGGAAACTGTTTTTAATCTGCCAGAGTTGCAAAATACGTTCGGGGTACCGATGAATTCTAAAACCGGTAAACCTTCTACTTTTTACAGTTGGGGAGATCAGATGGATATAGACGGATTCGATCAGATAAAAGATTTCTATCAGGTGGGATATAATTTTAATAACAGTGTGGCTGTAAGTGGCGGTTCTCAGAATTCACAAAGTTACTTCTCTTATGGAAACACCTCTTCCCGCGGAGTGATGCCTACCAATACATTTGTGCGCCATAACCTTAGCGGACGGCAGACTTTTAAAGCCTTCAATGAAAAGTTGACTATGGATTTCTCGGGTACGTATACCTATTCGGAAACGAAAAACAAACCGGGTGGCGGTATGTTGGATAATCCGTTGGTAGGGTTGTATGTAATTCCCAGAAACGTGGATTACGGCTATTATAGAGATAACTATGAATTGTTTAATGCCGAACGTCCTACCGTGCCTACTCAAAATTGGATTGTAGAGGATTATACTTCTTTGGAAGAGCATAATCAAAACCCCTATTGGATGCTGAACCGTGGAATCGGAAAGTCAATTCGTCATCGTTTTACAACTTCCGGTACATTGAAATATCAGATATTGGATTGCCTAAGTATTCAGGGACGTTTGAGTTATGAACGTGATAATACAAACTTCAGAAGAGAAAAGTATGCCAGTACTTACCGTCTTTCTATGGGAGCGTACAGTGAGACGATGAATTTCTACGAGCATTTGTTTGGAGATGCTTTGGTGAGCTTTAATAAGACATGGAATGATTTTACAGTGGCGGCAACGGCAGGTGCCAGCTTTACTAAAGAGGTGACGCACGGTACTTATCTGAATGCGGAAGGAGACCAATATTATGAAGTGGATGTGACGGATGCGAACGGTATTACGTATAAGATGCCTCAAGGTAACGTATATTTCCCTAATATCTTCCATCGGGATAACTATTATGATATCTACTATCAGGAGAATTATACCAAGAAACGATTGAACTCCGTATTCGGTACATTGCAACTCGGATATAAGGATATGGTATATCTCGATCTTACCGCTCGTAACGACTGGTCTTCCGCGTTGGCGTTTACAGAAAGTATGAGTTTCTTTTATCCTTCGGTAGGTGCTACTTTCTTGTTGGACGAGATGTTCCATATGAATGACGATCTGTTCGATATGGTGAAGTTGCGTGCTTCTTATTCGGTAGTAGGTAACGATATTCCGGCATATTACTCCCGTCCGGTAGCCACTTTGTCTAAATTGACCATCACATTGCCGACGGTTATGCCGTTCACGGATTGGAAACCTGAAAAAACGTTCTCTATCGAGGCCGGTTTTGACTTGGCAATGCTGCACAACCGTTTACGCACGGAGTTTACTTTCTATAAGGCCAATACGAAGAACCAGTATTTCCAGGTGTCGGCACCGGTAGCATCGGGATATAGCAAAAGAAATATTAATGCCGGTAATGTGGAGAACTTAGGTATCGAGGCTTCTGTAAGTTATCGTCTTGATTTCAACCATGATTGGTCGTGGACGCCGGGAATCAATTTCTCCTATAACAAGAACGAGATAAAAGAACTTTGTCCGGGGTTGGAAGAGTATAATCTTGCCGAGGCTTCCGCTTTCATTATGAAGTTGAAAAAGGGTGGCTCTTATGGTGATATATATACGTATGATTTCCAATATGACGACAACGGAAATATAAAATTGGATAACACCGGAGCACCTCTGTTGACAAGTGATGCCGATACCTATGCCGGAAACTTTAACTCGAAATTCCATTTGGGATGGTCTAATACGATCAATTGGAAGAATCTGAATATCTATGCTTTGGTTGACGGTAAAATCGGAGGTAAAGTGCTTTCTATGACCGAAGCGATTATGGATGGATACGGAGTATCTAAGGCGACAGGAGATGCTCGTTTGAACGGCGGAGTACCCAATAAGGACGGTTCCATGATCGATGCGGAGAAATATTATTCGAGAGTAGGAGGGCGTGCACAAAATGCCGGTTTTAATGCTATGGAGTATATGTATTCTGCCACTAATTTCCGCTTGAGGGAACTTTCTGTCGGATATACATTCGAGAATTTATTTGGAATGAATAAGAACCTGACTGCTTCTGTTGTCGGTCGTAATCTATTCTTCTTGTATAAAAAGTCTCCTTGTGATCCTGATATTTCCGGTTCTACGGGAAATGGATGGCAGGGTATCGACGTATTCAGTCTGCCTGCTACACGTAGCTGGGGACTAAACTTGAAGCTGAATTTTTAATACATAAGATAAAAACGATATGAAGAATTGTTTATTTAAATATAAATCTCATTTGGCTACGGCTTTTATTGGTTTGTGCCTTGTGTCTACGGGGTGTACTGATAAGTTTGAAGAAATTAATACGGACCCGAAAGGTGTCGATGATTCGGTAACCGATATGGTGGATAAGATTCAAAGTCCGTTGGACAATATTATTCCTCCCCAGGAACATCGCTATCAACTTTGGGCGAATCTTACTACGGATATCTTTGCCGGTTTTATGATGGGGGTGAATGATTTCGGTGGATCGAATAATTATAATTATCAACTCAGACCGGACCATTGTGCTCAGACATATGATGACTTCTATTTATATGTGTTTAAGTATACCAGCCAATATATACCGCAGTGTAAAGCACTGGAACGCTTTGAACTGGCAGCCATGATGCAGATTGCCAATGTAGCTGCTATTTTACCGGTAGTTACTTCTTATGGTCCTGCACAGTATTCTTGTGTGTTGGAAGGTTCGGATACGTATTATTATGATTCTGAAGAAACAATTTACAAGCGTCTGTTTCAAGACCTGAAAGAGGCTGTTGAATGGTTGAAAGATTTTCGTGACAGTAGTCCTTCTCAGGACCTCTTGGATGATTTTAAACGGGCGGATAAGGTTTGTGACGGAGATATCGATAAATGGATCAAATTTGCCAATACATTGCGTTTGCGTATTGCCATGCAGTTGGTGAAGGTTTATCCGGACTCTCAGAAAGAAGCCGAAGATGCTGTAAGAGACGGAGTGTTGACAAATTCGGATTCGGATGTGGTATTGAAATCCGGTTTGATGCTTTTCCGTATTGAAGACTTATGGAATGATACCCGTGCCAATGCTAATATAATCTCTATCTTACAAGGATACTCAGACCCTCGCTTGGAAAGATGGTTTGCTACTAATAATGCGGATATCTATAGTACGGATGATGAGTTGTCTCCTGTTGTGGAGAAAGCTACCAAATATCTGGGAGTACGGCAGGGAGTGCCGATGACCCGTACCGAATATCAAGGATACTCTAAAACGAGCCGTGTCGGTATTCCGGAACAGGGACCCCGGCCGGTATTGCGTGTGGCTGAGGCTTATTTTCTCCGTGCGGAAGGTATGTTGAGGAACTGGAATATGGGAGACGGAACTCCGGAAAGCCTGTATAACGAAGGAATTCACAGTGCTTGGGCCAGTGTATTGGGAGATGAATCCGGATGGGCCGGTACTTACGAAAGCTATATCAACGGGTTTATCAATACTGAAGAAGGCGGTGATTTTGATTGGGAACTGTTTGAAGGTGGTTTCGGTTCTGCTCCTTATATCAATTATCGTAATCAGGAATATAATTATTATATCGAGGAGAATGGTAAGCAGGTCGGTATCAATCGCATTTCGGTAAGGTGGCATGATGAAGATTCTCCGGAAAAGAAATTGCAACGCATCATCACTCAAAAATGGATTTCTTTCTTTCCTACTTTGTCTTCTGTGGCATGGACGGAATATCGCCGTACAGGTTATCCTAAATTGATACCTATCCCTTCGGACTTGAATTATAGTAACGGGGCTATCGATACGGAACTTCAGATACGCCGCTTGCCTTTTACACAAAGCGAATATCGAGGTAATACGGAGGAAGTGAATAAGGCACTCGGCTTGCTGAAAGGGCCGGACAATGGGGGTACCCGTTTATGGTGGGATGTAGACAAAGGAAATTTTGAATAATATACGGATAGAAATATTTTAGTTTATCAATTTAATTAAATTAATTATGAAAAACAGGTTTAGTTTATTGTGCAGTGCTGCACTTTTACTGGCATCTTCTGTTTGCGCACAGACGGAAGTGCGGATGGACATGTATGTACCTCTTTTCAACAGTGGGGAATGGTATGACAGTCAGAATTTTGAATCTTGGGAACCCGGACAGAATCCGGAAGAAAACTTCTTTATTTCCCGCGTTCGCCCGCGTGAGCGTTTTGTAAATGAAAAAACACAGGTGTATCCTGCCGAGGATGCTAAAGGAAAGAAGGTACTTTGGTGGATGCCTGTCTCTAATGGTGATTGGACATTGAATTTGCCGTCTTATACTATGCGAAACGATATATTCAGTATGTGGTCTTATCTGGATGTACATGGTGGATGGAATCAACCGATGTTGCGTTCTTCCGGTACATTTGGAGATGTTTGCCATAAAAACGGTGTCCGGAATTCCGTGCTTGTGTTCTTTGATTCCGGAAGTACGATTGATTACACCAAGCCGTCACAAAATGCTCCTTCTAAGTTTTTTGCCATGTTGTTTAAAGAAGAAGGCGGAAAGTTTGTGAATGCGGAAAGACTGGTGAAGATGTTCCGTTATTATGGAATTAGTGGTTGGAGCATCAATCCGGAGGTGAGTATGACTCAGGATACGGCAAATAAATTGCAGGACTTCCTGGTTGCTTGTCGTGAGGCTGCTGAAAAATTAGGATGGGGAGATCAGTGGAACTTATGTTGGTATGATTCCATGCTGAACTCCGGTGGTGTTTCTTTTTCTATGAATACTTTGTATTCAAGCAATCAAAACTGGTTTGCTTACCGTGATGATAGGACGAAACAGGTTGCCGATCATTTCTTTTTGAATTATAATCATGGATCCGGCCAGATTACTAATGCGGTGAGAACAGCCAAGTCATTGGGACATAGTCCTTTTGATGTGTATACGGGGCAGCACATCGGAACTCGTGGATTAGGCGATAGCTGGGAATCTATCATGGAGAACGAAATTTCTATCGGTACCTGGGGTGAACATAGCCAAAATAATATTTTCTATAACAGTACGGATAAGGGATCGGCTCCTGAGATTCAGTCGCAGGTGTATACGGAGAAACTGGAAATGTTCTTCAGCGGTGGTAACCGTAATCCGAAAAATACCCCTGAATATATCACGTCGAGAGGAGACCTTTCTTATGCCAATATGCAGAAATTTAATGGTGTAGCTACAAAGGTTGTTGCGCAGAGTACTTTGAATGAATTGCCTTTTGTCACTTATTTTAGCTTGGGTAACGGGCTTTGTAACTATGAAAAAGGGGAGAAATTCAGTGATTTCCAATGGTATAATCTGGGTATGCAGGACTTTATGCCGACTTGGAGATGGTGGGTAATAGACGATAACGGAAACGTACCTGCTGATGCGATAAAATGTGATCTTTCTTATGATGAGGCTTATATGGGAGCTAACAGCTTGAAATTTAGTGGCAAGACTGCTAAATCGAATGTTCGCTTGTTTAAGACTCAGTTTGCGGTGAAAGGTTCTGAAAAAGCGACTTTGGTTTATAAAGTTAAAGAAGGAACGGATGCCAAAATGAAGTTGACATATAGCCTGCAAGGATCGGAAGATCAGTTTAAATCAGTAGTTGTTCCTGCGGCAAAAGCGGGCGAATGGTCTACTGCTACCTGGAAACTGAGTGACTGGGGAATCAATAATGGAGATGTAATTGCTTGCTTGGGAGTAACCATAGAGAATACGGATGAGAAATATGCCGTGAATGTAGGAGAACTTTCAATTGTTGATCCTGCCAAGACATTCAATCCTGTAAAACCGACTATTATAACAGACGGTTATGAGATGCAAATGAATCATTCTGCTTATAATTATGAAACAATCAAACTGATCTGGAAAGCTAAAGACAGCGAAGACCCATGGACTACCGTGTATAATGATGATGTTGATACTTGGTATTATGAAGTAATGGTACGTGAGGACGGAGGTGAACCTAAAATGGTGAACCGTACGACTTCATGGGCAGCCGTAACGGTGGTACAGCTGACTGCTACCAGCAAGACATTTGAAATGGGAGTTCGTGCAGTGGCCCCCGACGGTGTTACCCGTTCGGAAATCGCTTGGCTTGATCAGGTATTCGAACATAAGTATGAATACAAGACGGGTATTGTATTTGACGGTCGTAAAATCGTTCCGGATGAAGAGTTTACTATCTCGTTGGAAGACCCTACAATACCGACTGCTCATTGGATTTTAACAGCAGAAGACGGAACTACTGTCAAGGAAGAAGACGGACAGGCTATTACTGCTTCCTGCCCATCTGTAGGTTTGTATAATCTGAGTGTAAGTTTTGATAATCCGTCACCGGAAGACCCAGATGCCGTATATCAGAAAACATATGACGGGCTGGTGGTTGTTACTCCTGAAGCGACCGGACGCTATCCGAAAGCTGACTTTACTTTTGATGAAGATATCGATATCTCTGAAGGACCTCAGAATGTAACATTTACATTTAACGGTATTAAGGGTGAAGGTTATACTTCCAATGCTATCGACTTGACTGACGGTACTCATTTCTTTGCTGCCGATCCGGCGGTTTTGGGGACTCCTTCTACTATTACTATGGCTGCTTGGGTGAAACCGACTAATCTGGCCGGACAGGTGATGTCTTTGCGTGATTTGGGTACAAACCCGAGTTGGGGATCTACCTGGATTTATCTGGAGAAAGAAAAGACGACCGGTCAAGTACAATTCTGTTTAATGGGACGTGATCGTGGCTCAGACTTTAAGGACATGTTCTCCGGAGTAGAAGTGAAGATCGGAACTTGGTATCATATCGCTATGGTATTGGATAGAGATAATAGAGAAGTTCGTCTGTATGTAAATGGTAAGCGTGTTGCTGAGCAGAGCGTTTCATTTAAAACTTCTTATGATTTGTATTCTTTGGGTACGGAAGGATTCCAGGGATCGATCGATGAGGTTCAGTTCTGGAATAAGGCATTGACTGACGAAGAGATGGCAGTGGCTATGTACGGCTATACTCCGGACAAAGTACCGGCAGGATTACAGGGATATTGGATATTTGAAGACAAGTGTGCTGATAATGACAAGAAATTCCCCAATTTGGGTAAGGCCGGTGAAGAGTTTCCGGGTGGTGTCTTTAAAGGGACGACTATGAACGATAATGATAATCTGACTCCTTCGATTGTTCCGGGTTCTACCTGGCTTTCCGGTAATACTAAAGTGGAAGCTACGTTGACTTGGGACTTCAAGGGAGCTGCTAATGTCGATTTGTCAAATATCGAAGCTCCGGTAGTCACTTATGAAGAAGAAGGAAATTATCCGGCAACATTGACAGTTACAAATGCCTATGGTACGGATGTGAAAGAAGTAACTGTAAAGGTTGAAAAAGGTGGAGTCGGTATTGAAGATATCAATAAAGATTATGTAACGATTACCCCGACGGTATTTACGGATAATGTTGCCGTAGGTCTGATAGATGCAGGTACTTATACTATGACTGTTTACGATTCAAAAGGTATGTTGGTAAAAAGATTACAGAAAGATTGTGTGAATAACGAGACGGTTCATATTGATTTGGATGTAACTTCCGGTATCTATCTGCTGAAAGTCATGAAAAATGATATGATCTTGAAATCAGCTAAAATTATAAAGAAATAAAGAGTTGGTTTAAGTTGATTGTAATGGCTACAAACTGTTGAAAATATGGTTTGTAGCCATTTTTATATAATAGACTGCATTTCTTTTTGTACGACGATGAGGTATAGCAATACGGGCAGGTATTCTTTGAACTCTTTTCTGAGCATATCCATTGTTTTTTGTTTGTATCGGTTGATTGATTTTACGCTTAGGTTTAATTCTTCCGCTATTTCCGCATGAGTCTTTCCTTCAAAGAAATTTTTAGTAAAAACAATGCGGTAGTTTTGAGGGAGTCGCTCTAATGCTTTGAACAGCATATCATAAAGTTCGTTTAAGGTATATACGCTATCTGATTCTGTGGCATAGACAGGTGGTTGCTTTTGGCAGAGTTCATTATAATTCCATTCGTATTCCAAGTGTTTTAAATAGTTGAGACAACTATTGCGTACACATATTTTCAGATATGCGGTTGCGGTATCTTTCTTTAATTCAATAGAGTTTCGTTTATCCCAAAGAGAGGCAAATACATCAGAAACGATATCTTCACAAATAGCCATATCGTTTATGAACCTTTTTGCGTAGATGCAAAAGGGAGCATAATATTCTTCATACAGCTTCCGGAATTCTTTTTCGTCGTTACTTTCGTGTAGGGATATTCTCATTATATACAATTAAAGTTCTTATCGGCTTGATGGCGTTACAAAAATAATAAATACTATTTTCTAAAAGCATGGATTGGATTTGTTTTTTTCAGAAATCAAAAAAAAGTAGGGAAGCTGTCCTACCGGCCGGGTTTCGATTGTAATATCCATGAGTTGAATTTCTCCTGTAGAGTTATGAATCTCTTAATTTTATCTCCAATTTGGCTGTTTATTAACAAATTTATTTTATACTTGCAGTTGTATCTGCCAATAATATGGTAATTTAGCACTTTGTGAATGGGGTTAAAAAAGCGAGAAACTAATAAAAAAGAGGCCTCTCCCCAGCCCTCTCCGTGGGAGAGGGAGCTAAGTTAGTTTTGTAACTAATTAATAGACAATAGTATCTGTACCCCCTCTCCCACGGAGAGGGTTGGGGAGAGGCTTCTAAATAATTTAGAAATAGATGGAATATCAAGATTCGGAATTATTCTTTCGTTACTGTAAAGGCTTGTGTACGGAGGCTGAGAAAGAGAAAGTAGAGGTTTGGCTGAATGAGTCGGAAGAGCACCGGAAACTTTTTCATGATCTTCAGAATGCATTGGCTTTGGGAGATGATATAAAGGCAATGGAAGCAATCGATGTGAAAGCTGCTTATCAGAGAACTCGAAAAGGGATCAGGAAGAAACGGAATAGGCAAATCAGAACTCGACTGATTAAATATGCCGCTTTCTTGACTTTGCCACTGTTCTTATCATCTGTCATATTGGGATATTTATATTTCAATGAGCCGGAGGAAAAAGTGCAATATGTAGATATTACAGCTTCTGTCGGTTCTGTTGTCCGCTATGAATTGCCGGATAATTCGGTTGTTTGGCTGAATTCCGGAAGTACGCTTCGTTATCCTACCGTGTTCCGGGGAGAGGGACGTGAAGTCGATTTGCAAGGTGAGGCTTATTTTGATGTACAAACCGACAAGGAACATCCCTTTTATGTGAATACTCCTTCGGGGATACGTGTATACGTTTATGGCACCCGTTTTAATGTTAGTGCTTATGAAAGTGAAGACTATGTTGAGACGGTCTTGGAGTCCGGCCATGTAAGCGTGTTTATGCCGGTTTACGGGACTTCCGAGACCTTGAATCCGGGTGAACGCCTGCTTTTTGATAAAAAAGCGTTGCAGTTTATGAAATCTAAGGTAGACGTCTCTGAAAAAACGGCCTGGAAGGATGGTAAACTGATTTTTAGAAATACTTCTTTGGATGAGATGCTGAAAAGATTGTCCCGGCATTTTAATGTCGATATTCATTTCAATAATAAATCGGGCAAGAATTACACATTCCGGGCCACATTCAGGAATGAATCGTTGTTTCAGATACTTGATTATTTGAGTAAATCGGTGTCGATGAAATGGAATGTGGAGGATCCTGTACAGTTATCCGACGGAACATTTACCAAGAGAAAGGTAATTGTAGATTTGTATTAAAAGTTTTGTGAGTGCTTGTTGCCGGGAGGTAATAGGCACTTTCTTTTTTCACTTTATCTTTATTTTACGCTTGGATGTTCTTTTCTAATCATTAGTCTCTCTATTTTGTTTAAACTTATGGACGACCGTTTGTTTTCTCTACGGGAAACGGCCCGAAACTCGTAGAGAATCGGGTTGTTCCTCGTAGAGTTTCGACCCGTTTCCCGTAGAGAAAAAATAGTGTTATATAATTGCTTGATATATAGCTTTTTATAGGGTTTACTGTTTGTCATTTATTTTTGGTGTTTCAGAACCCTGTTATATCTTTCAGCTCTTGATATTATGTATCTGAAATGGGTGTGATTTACGGATATTATCGTATGATTTCTCTATGCACTTCTTCCCCTTTTTTATAGATCGTTGTAATAAAAAATATTTGTTTATTGTCTTTGTGCATTTGAAGTTTGTCTTTTTAAATTATGGATACTTTATTGATCGTATTTGAGAGAATGTTGATATTGGTTTTATCAATAGTTTCTTATTTTTGTGACGATCAAGGTGATCTTTGCTGTTTGTGAAAAAACATTGATCGGTTTATGTCTATCGGAATATAATTTTTGTACTTTTACAAAAATATTAAATGAGGATGCCAAAGATTGTTCTTGATGTATCATGAACAGAATCTGATAAAAGGAATAAACGTTAAACCGAATTATAAATTACTGATAACAATGAGATTAAAATTCATTTTGAATTTATGGATGTTCTTGTTTCTGAGTACGAATCTGTTTTCCCAGAAGACGGCTGTAAAAGCGGCTTGTATAGGAAACAGTATAACTTATGGAGCATTCATTGCCAATCGCGATCAAAACTCTTATCCGGCACAACTGCAAGCTTATTTAGGTGATGGTTATGAGGTCAGAAATTATGGGGTATCGGGCAGAACCCTTCTTACTCAAGGAGATTATCCTTATGTTAAAAACGAAAGAGTACATTGAATCACAAAATTTTCAACCGGATATTGTATTGATAAAATTGGGAACTAATGATACGAAGCCGCAAAATTGGAAATATAAAGATGAGTTCATGGCGGATTATCAACATCTGATAGATAGTTATAAGGCTTTGAATTCTCATCCACGAATTATATTACTGACTCCTATACGTTGTTTCTTGCCGGAAGGATCTTCGATCAATGCAGCATTAATAGAGAATCTTCTATGAAATAAGGTTCCCAATAAAGCAAACGCGCCAACCGGAAATATACCGTATTGGCACATATGCTTTCTTTAGGAAATCAGTTTATGATACTGACAGTGGATATCATCCCGAATGTCCGGTTATCATTCAAACTCCATACAATTTCTCCTTTATGGTTTATTTCGAAAAGCTGCGGACTATTTGCTTCGTTGGCATCATGACTGTGCCCTTGCCAATTGCAGATGTAAAGGCTTCCATCGGAACCTTTGCATAAGCCGGCAGTGAAGAAGAGACGGACTCCTTTAATATCGTTCTCGCTATACCGGCGGATGACTTGACGGCTATCCGGATTGACTTCTACCAATGCGTGTCCGTCACCGCAGGCTATCCAGTAATTTCCGTTAACTGATTCCAAGGTTGTGAAAGGAGTACCTTCTGTTCTTAAAGTGCTGATCAGTTTACCGTCCGGAGATATTTCCCGCACTTCGGAAGTGGATATAAGCGGGATAAGATAGTTTCCACGTGGATTTTTATTCAATTGGCGGAACTGGGAGTGGGGATGGTCGATCCCTGTTTCGTATTCTGTACGCGATAGAATTTTACCTTTCGGGCTTACTTCCATGATCACAGCCGGATGTCCTGTCCATGCCAACAGATAATTGCCGTCGGATAGTACACGGGCTGTTTGCATCTCACATCCGTCCGGTACGGTGATATTCCATATTTCCTGATGGTTGCGGTTGATCGTTTTGGCACCCTTGCCGTAGGAGAACAAGATGTTGCCGTCCGGTGTAGCGGCTACTGAATTGCACTCCCATCCTTCTTGTAGGGGATGTTCCCACTCTATTTGCTTCGATTCTTTGTCTATGATGACAATCTTATTCCAACCGGAACCACCTAACAGTAGTTTTTCCGTTTTATTCTGTCCGGAAGTATTGGAAATAAGAAAAAGGATGAAATATAAAAATATAGATATTTTCTTCATCATGCATGTGTGTTAATAGAAAATTGGGAACCTGTCTGACTTGGTTCCCAATTCTGAATCTTTCGTTATTTAGATAAATCCTGGAACATTTCAAAACCCTGTTCCGGAGTAAGTCCGTCGTGTACCACGGCATGTACTGCTTGAATCATGGCAGCAGGAGATTCGCTTTGGAATACGTTGCGTCCCATGTCTACACCGGCAGCGCCATCGTTAATAGCGTGATAGCAAAGTTCGAGAGCTTCTTTCTCCGGAAGTTTCTTACCACCTGCAATAACGACCGGAACCGGACAAGCGGCTGCTACTTTTTCAAAACCGTCGCAATAGTAGGTCTTTACGATATTAGCACCGTTTTCGGCACAGATACGTGAAGCCAGTCCGAAATAACGGGCATCACGCGCCATCTGCTTCCCTACTGCCGTTACTCCCATTACGGGAATATTGTAACGGCTTGCTTTGTCGACTGCTTTGTACAGGTTAGCTACTGTTTTTGCTTCGTGGGCCTCATCACCGATGGCCAGCATGACAGCCATAGCCGATACATTCATGCGGACAGCATCTTCGATATCGATTAATACATTGTCGTTCAAATCAGTCAGAATAGAGGTACCCGCATCAGAACGCAGACAGATAGGTGTCTTTGTGTTAGCCGGGATAACGGATTGCAAGATACCTCGGGTACACATCAGGCAGTCTGCATATTCCATTAACGGAACAATTGTCAAGTCGATACGTTCCAGACCGGAAGTAGGGCCCATGATGAATCCGTGGTCGCAAGCCAACATAACGGATTTACCTGTTTTCGGGTTGAAGATACGTGATAAACGGTCTTTCATACCCCATGATGTATTTTCTGCACCTTTCACATGAAAATGTTGTTGTTGAGTGGCGATATTCAAACCGAAGTTTGAGCCTTCTCTTAAATCGTCTAAATCTGCCATTTTATTTTGTTATTATTGAATGATAATTTAGTAGTAAGTAGTTAATTAGTAAGTAGTTAAGTAGAATAGATTTGCATCTGAAGTTTATACTTAATGATTTAATTATCTACTACTGTTGCTTGCTACATGCAATTTTATTACTTGCTTTTTTATACTTGACTATCTACTACTTACTACTTGACTACTTAACTACTTGACTACTGAATAAATTACTTTTCTTTAGCTGCTTCTGCAAAGGAAGCGAACATACAACTCCAGGAAGCGGCACCGCTATCCATGTAGCCGATGGAACGTTCTCCATAATTACGGGCACGTCCGAAATTTGCTTTCAGATTGATGGTGGACTGGGCACCGACCAATGCTGCTTCGGCTCCTGCGTTCAAGACGTCCTTGATATCTTCGGAAAGGCAATTCTGAATAGCTTCGACAGCGGGTATCAGAGCATCCATCATTGTTTTGTCACCTTTCTGGGCTTTGGTTTGCTTCTGCACATTGGCAAGGCCTCCGGCAAACATCACTTTTACGGCATTGGTATCTAACTCGGTACCACTTGCATGGTCGCTCATCCCTAAGAAGAAAGCCCCTAATAACGTGCTGGTCGAGCCGCTTACTTGCATCATGACATCGAATCCCATGTCGTTCAGCATCGTTTTGAACTCTTTCCCTTTTTCGGCCGTGGCAACGATTGCACTCATAGCTGTTACGATGGCTTGTCCATGATCACCGTCACCAATGACGGCATCGAGTTTGGAAAATTCATCCTCGCGTGCTTTAATGTTGGATAAAGCAGTGGCAAGCATTGTTTTAAAATTATCAATGGTCAGTTGTGTCATTTCCTTTGTTGTTTTATTTTCCGATGGTAGTCCAGTAAGGTGCATCGGAACGTTTGTTCTTCAAATAATCGATATGATCTTCATCGAGGATAGCCATGATCATCTGGAAACCGGCTTGCTCCTGTACAGTTAGTATTTCCTGTATGCGGCTGACTACGACTTGCAGTCCGCGGGCTTCCAACTCTTTATAGGCTTTACGGAAGATAATATTCAGTTCCATGTGAGTTGTAGCGCCTACACCATTGATGATGAGCATCATCTTGTCTCCTGCTTTGGGTTTGAGCTGCTGACAGAGCAGGTCCACCATTTCGGCTGCCGTATCATCAGCGGATACAAGCGGTTTTTGGCCGCCACCGCCTTCGCCATGCTGCCCCATACCGATTTCCATGATACCTTCGGGCAGGTCGGTAATGGTTGCCCCATTTTGCGGATGTGTGCAGGAATGCATTGCTACGGCAAGGGTAGCTACCTGATTGTTGTAGCGTTCACCGATTTCGATAAGTTCGTCTAAAGATTTACCTTCTTCGGCTGCGGCTCCTACTATTTTATATAAAGGGACACAACCGGCCAAACCACGGCGATCATCGGTATTTGCATCGATTCCTGCGCTGATATCGTCATGGGTGACGATTTGTTTCACTTTGATACCTGCCCGTTCTGCCAACTGGCATGCCATGTTGGCACTCATGATATCACCGGAATGATTCAGTACGACTAACAGGATACCGGCTTCACGTTTCATTAACTGCAAGGCCTGAAACAGACGTTGTGCGCCGGGAGCTGCGAAGATATCTCCAACTACCGAGCAGTCCAGCATACCTTCGCCTACAAAACCGCTTAATGCCGGTTCGTGGCCGGAGCCGCCTAATGTGACGATAGCTACTTTGCTTTCATCTTTCGGGTGGGTGCGTACTACGATGTTTTCACCTGCGAGTTTTACCTGATCGGCATAGGCTAATGTGTAGCCTTCCAACAATTCGGGAGTTATTTGTTCCGGATCGTTGATGAATTTTGTTTTGATGTCTGACATGGTATTGTCCTCCTTTTTTTGATTAGTTCTTATTTGATTTCCATTATTTCGATCGCAATGCCTTCTTCTTCAATGAAAGCAATCGTGAGATGTTCATCGCAAACAGCCGGACCGAAGATCACCTTTTTCCCTTTCAATTCTTCTTCAAGTGAAGGAACTGTATAAGCAATATGTCCTTGTTTCTGTACGAGTTCGGGCATACAACTGCCTTCTTCGAATTTTAAAAACTCGATTCTGTTCGGACTTTTACTGTAGTCTGTCAGCCATACGCTGAGACCTTCGTTAAAGAAAGCATTTTCTTTTTGTTCGGTTGTGACGATACCTACATGGTTGAATGTTCTCATAATTGATTTGTTTTAAATGGTTATTTTTTCTAAGTGATTGGATTTAGTAGTTAAGTGATTTAGTAGTTAAGTAGTTAAGTAGTCAAGTAGTTAAGTAGTCAAGTAGGATAGATTCCGTGTCTGGGAATTCTATTCTACGATTTGATTGTCTTCTATCTACTTTTTACTGCTTACTGTCTACTCCCTAACTACTCATTATTTATTACTTACTTGACTGTCATTTCACTTACTACTTTATTATTTGCTATACTATTTTCTACTCACTACTTACTACTTAACTACTTGACTACTTATCATACTTCCTCCTCCTTTCCGGATTCTTTTTCCAACTTCTATAAGACAGCATAGCCAGAACAATGATGATTCCGAAAGCTAAGTACAGATATATAAGTATGTTGTTTACATGTTCATTTTGGCCGTAAGAATGCATACCGCTCAAGAAATAGTTAACTCCCAAAAAAGTCATCAGGACGGAAGAAAAGGCGATGACCGATGTGACATTGAATAACCAGAGGGAGTTACAGCGCTTAATCAGATGGAGGTGGGTGACGATGGCATAGATAACCATTGTAATTAATGCCCAAGTCTCTTTAGGATCCCATCCCCAATAACGTCCCCAGGATTCATTGGCCCAGACTGCTCCTAAAAAGGTACCGATGGCCATCAGGGCAAGCCCTACCAGTAGTGACATTTCATTGATGATACTGAGCCCCTTGATACGGTTGATCAACGGATTGTTATCCTCTTTTCCGGCAAAAACGATCATTATCATATTCGTCAGGCCCATTAGGCAACTGATACCGAAGAAACCGTAAGCAGCGACGATGATGGCCACATGAAACATCAACCACGGAGATTTAAGGACAGGAACCAGCGTACTGATTTCCGGGTCCATCCAGTTCAGACCGGATACAAAAAGAATGATCCCGCCGAATAGGGTGGCCAGTGCAAGAGTCAGGGGATTGCGGCGTACAAACAACAAACCGGCAAGGACGGTAGCCCAAGCCACATATACCATAGTCTCATAAGAGTTACTCCAAGGAGCGTATCCACCTATGTACCACCGCATACCCATGCCATACATGTGATAATGAAAAACGATCAGAACCAGAATACCCAATATCCAGATCAGTGTTTTTGTCCAACGTTTTTCCCGGAACTGGAACTGGGCAATGAATGTGAAGATTAGCAATAAACCGCCCAGAACCAGATAGCCGATTTTGCAAGCCCTGAACACATCCATCCGGTTGTATTTTAATTCTGATTGTATCTTTTTAGGACTGATATCGAGTGTCTTGTTCTTGGCTTGCTGATAGGTATTGATCATGCCGGCTACTTCATCAGCCTTTGTCCAATCATTACTTCTCAGCGATTCCTGCACTTCTTCCAGATACCAGTCCATGATGCGGGATACGAACATGGAATCTTTTCCGGCAAAAGCGGACAAGTCATCTCCCGGAGCATACCACTTATGATTGGGGTCATTCTCCAATGGAAAGAGGTTCAACATTTGGCGGTTGATGAGTTGGTGAAAGATATTGATCTGCTCATCCAGTTTCATCAGGTCTTTATCGAAACGCGTGCGTTGGTTCGGCATTTTATTATAAGCCTCTTCTAACTTTTCTTGCAGTTTGTAGTGGCCGTTGTCAAAGAATTGTATGTATGCACATTGTTTGGCAGACAGGTTATAATAACTTGTCAACTCCGGATTGGAAACGGTGATGAAGGGAATTTGCATCCATATATCCGGCATTATCAACAAACTGATCAGGAACTGATCGGAGTTGAGACCGCCGATCTTTTCCGACTTATGCAGTTTCCGCAGTACTTGAGACGAAAAAGTATTGATTGGCATCACTCGCCCACTATTCGATTGCATCGGTAAGGAACCGAATACTTCGGCATGCCCCGGATTTACCATATATTTTTGTACAATCTCCCATCTCTCGTCTCCCATCTCTCGCCTTCCATCGTTTGCTTGGCTGTTTACGGGGAATGCGAGAATCATCATTAGTAAACATGCGATGATATTTCCGGCATTGTGAAGTTCTTTCAGCCGGCGACTCAGATGCATGAAACGGGAATTCTTGCCGGTAAAGCAAAGGATCAGCCCGATGACCAGCAGAAGATAGCCGGTATAAGTGATGTTGCGTCCTGCCACGTCACGGTTGACGGAGAGGATTGTTCCTTGTTCATCCGGATCATAGGATGCTTGGAAGAACCGGTAACCTTTCACATCCAACACGTTATTCATGAAGATTCGTTCCGGACGGGATTTGCCGTCTACGTGTACAATGACTTCACTTTCATAGGAAGAAGGGCTGGATGAACCGGGGTAACGGGTCAGTGTAAATTTCTTTAGCTCCACTGAAAAAGGGAGGATATGGATGTCGGTCCGGTCATCAGAGGTACGGACGGCAATTTGGTTACTTGTTTCTCCTTCACGAAGATGCAGGATACCTTCTTCGCTGAATAAAAAGGAAGTAAGCGCACCGAGCAGGATGATGATAAAAGCAAAATGAACAGTCAGCATACCCCATTTCCGGCTTTTGAGATAGGAACGTTTTATGACGATTGCCAGAAAGTTGATGACTAACAACAATTGAAGCAGGAGGAATAGGGGAGAATAGTAGACCATTGTTTTGGCTGTCGGCGTACCGTAATATTTCTCAATGAAAGTAGCGGCAGCCAGGGCAACAGCATAGATAAGTAACAAAACGACCGTTGTTACATAAGAAGAGAGTAATTTATTAAAGGTTACTTTCATTGGGTTGTCAATTGAATAATAAATAAGAGTTTTAATGTACCCATATGCCAATTGGCATATGGGTACATAGGTTTGGTATTGCAACGGTTAGTCTTCTATGATTACACGGAATCCTACATTGAACACCCGTTGATGCGGATAGTAGGCTTTACGGGCATAAGAAGTCGCGAATTTGGGACGCTCTATGTACGAACCGCCCCGTACTACCTTAAACTCGGAAGGTGTTTTCGCCTTTTCGGTATAAGGGTAAGGACGGTAGTCCGAACGTGTCCACTCGGCGATATTTCCATGCATGCTGTACAGACCGAAGGGGTTTGCCTGATAATTCTTGGAATCGACCTGGTTCATGGCTCCATCATTCACACTCTCTTCTTTAGGCAGATAAGAGTAATACTTATACCAATGTGAGTTTTTCGACATCGGTTGCGGGTCAATGCCGCTTACGGCCATCTGGTTACAACTTTCATCCGCCAGATTTTCCAGTTTGCCGAAATCGGTATTGGAATTGCCATACCAGAAATCCGAGTCGCTTCCGGCGCGGCAAGCCCATTCCCATTGTGCCTCTGTCGGTAGTGTGATGTTCAGACCGGTCTTCTCGCTCAGCTGTTTACAGTACTCCATTGCATCATTGTAGCTGACACGGATTACCGGTTGTTTCGGCTCATTGGCCGGGTAACCGAAGTGTACGTGGTCTTTCCATAATTGATCTACATACCGGCTGTCATGATCGGGGAAGATGACATTGTATTGTTCATTGGTAATTTCCACTTCACCCATCCAGAATCCTTTGGCGATTTTTACTTTAGACACAGGACGGTTGTCATCGGCGCCGTTCCAGCTACCCATCGGGAATTCTCCTGCGGGAATACGTACAAATGTGATTTGGATGCCCGGAGCCAATGTCACCTCTTTGCGGGTCTCTTTTTCATCGGCCAGCATGGCTCTGATTGCATCTGCATCGAAAGGCCAGTTTTTCACCTTTATATTCTTTTCTTTCACAGGTGCAGGAGCTTCCGGCATGACAGGAGTTATCTCTCCCTTGCCCTTCAGATAAGCCGCATAGTCTGCAATTTCCTTCTTCCAGTCTACTCCCATGCCATTGGCATATTTGTTGGTAAGCTCTGTACGGCGTTCAATCTGGTCGTAACCCTGGTAGGGGAAATCGGTAATCTTGTTGGCATTGAAATAGCCCTTGTCCGGAGCATTATAATCAATCCAATTGTACAACGTCCGCCACTCTTTATCGGTCAGTTCTACGTTGGCATGTCCTTTTTTAAGGATACGGATCAGTTCACTGGTGTTTGCATGATATTCGTACGGTTGCAAAACAGCCATGTCGGCTTCCGGGCCTTGGCGGTGCACATACGGGTGCAGATTCAGATAAGAAGGGCCGTAGCCGTGTTCATCTTTCTTTCCGGCACGAAGGTCGAATGCTTTTTCACCGTTGTGGCAGGCGATACAGGCACGGTCGAGGATCGGTTGTACTTCCAAGTCGAAAGTGAACGAGCGAACGCCACCTTCGGGTGCTTTGATGGAATGAGCGGCACGTTGAGAAGCAATCACGCGTTTGGGTACGGGGATTTGGTTCTGGTCTTCGTGGCATCCGATACAGGATACGATCTCACCCGGTTGTCCGGTCAGCCAGCTACGCATCCATTGGATGGCGGCACCGTCTTTGTCGACCGGTTGTATGGATATAGGCGTATTGGCCGGTATCTTGAAAATCACCGAACCGTCTTCTTCCACGGGCACGGTTCCCAACTGGCGCTTGATATCCCATCCGCTTTGAATCCCGTGCCAGTTGTGGTCGGATACGGTTTTCAGATAGGCGTATTCGTAGGCATGCAGACGGAGTTCTTTCACGGTTCCGCGAGGTACGTCACGCAGGCCTTCTCCTTCATAAATATCTTGGATAAATACGGTTGCTTCCTTTTCATTCAGTTTCACACGATCCGGAATGGCGGGCGGAGTAACATTTTTACGTACGATGATCGGGCTGATAAAGCCTTCACCTTCCTGTTTCATCAGGCAAGTCACATTGTCGAACACATCTACCAAATAGATGCCCCATAAATCCTGTGGATTCAGTTTGGCGGCTACCAAGTAGTATTTATCGTCCAACGGAGTCGGTTTGATGAACTGCGGCCATACACCGTTTACCAGTTCGTCTTTTATGATCTCTACGATCGGACGGTTACGATACGGAATCTCTTGCAACATACCTGCCGCACCTTTACGTGCTTTGGTCGGATCGAACAGTATCAGGCGGCCGGAGCGGGCAATGCCGTGGTGACCGGAAATGATGCCTACGAAAGCCGATGCGTGGCCGGGAAGAGGCTGGATGTCGAATGTGCTGTTCGGGAAGGCGGAGCCGCTTCCGAAGAGGGCTTTCTGTTCTGTGCCGTCCGGATTCATGTGCATCACGAAACGGGAGTAGTAGTGCATCAGGTCGGTATATTCCCAGCGTGTATACATCACACGTCCATTATTCATAACAACCGGATTCCAGTTGGCATCCTGGTCAAATGTGATGCGGCGCATATCCTGATTTTGGGGATTGTACAGAACCATGTTACCTACCGGGTCGGAACCACTGACGCAGGGAACTCCTTGGTAACCAATGTTGCTGATGGCAATCAGACGACCGTCGGGCAGATAAGTACCGTCATAGAATTCCAGGTCCGGTTCTTTGTTTTCGACTAATGTTTTGTAACCGGTTCCATCGAGTTTTACCTCATGTATGTTCCAGCGGTTGTCCGGCATGGTTGCGGTAAACATTACTCGGTCACCGTCCCAGTGCATTTTAAGGTCGGCAATGGATGAAGTGTTTTTCGGTTTATAGACCCGGCGCATCTGGATGTCACCGCGCAAATTGGATAATTCGACAATTTCCGCGTCGAAGCCGCTACGGCGGGCAGACTCCTGATTGCTCCAGTTATTGGATTGCGTACCTAAATCCGGTGCCATGGCCGTGCGGGCACGTGTACCTAACTTGAAACGGGTAGCTACAATTTTGTCACCATCCAACAGAGGATTGCCGAGCAGGATGGCCTGTTTGTTCTCTAATGCCTTGCGGGCATCTGCCAACGCCTGTGCGTTGTTTTGATAAATGGCGTTAAACCCTTTTTTAGAAAGGCTCAGCAGTTCATTGAATAGAGGTTCGTACTTTGCGGCATCGTACCCCTGTTGTTTTTTCATGTCGGCAAAAGCCAGTTTGATGGCTTCTATGTTGAGCCATTCCAGTTCGCTCTGTACCTCGTAGACATTTTGTATCTTCTCAAATAATTCGAGGTATTTACGTATCTGTGTGTCTATGTCTTTTTCTACTGCTACCTGCCGGATCAGGTCTTTGAAGTAAGCACTGTCTTTCAGCTTGTTGGCCATACCTTCTACTACCTGTTTTTCAATAGACGCATCAACAGTGACTAACCAAGTATCCAGTTCTCCCATTTGGCTGTTCAGCATTCCTATCTGGTCCGGATATTTCTCGGATAACTGTTTGGCAGCAGCCGTAGGCAGTACGTTCAATGCATGAAAAAATACACTGCCGGTATTTGAGGCATCGTCGATTCCTACTTCTGCTTCGAAACGTACATATTCGCTTTTGACCGGATAGATAAGTGTGCCGTTGGCATGGCAGAACATTCCGTGTTCGTAAGGTTTGCCTGCAATCCGGATCGGTTTGCCATTGGCATTTATGTTGGTTCTGGGTTTGTCCCAACCGGCTACACCGTATTCAAACGGTATCTGATCCAACCAGACGGAAGAACCGTCGGCTGTAATAAAGCGAGCGTTTCCCCATACGGCATGGTCATACCCGGTACCGTCGGGACCACCGGAGGTAATGAGTATGAGTTGGTTACAGTTTTTCAAGTCTACTACGAAAGGTTCGGCTTTATCTTTCGCTTTCATCCATTTGGATATGACGGGCATTCCCGCCTTTTGCAATTGCGAGCGTAATTCGGATTTCGCTTTCACTGAAGCGTCGATCCACGTCTCCGCTTTCTTGGGCTTCGGCCCGGCAAAGGCCAGGGCGGAAGCCGATAAGAATGCAAGAGCTATTAGCAAAGATTTATTCATGGAGTTGATAATAAGGTGTTGCTATTTTCTTGTTTTATAATGCAGCTTTGGATATTTATAACGCGGCTTTGGCATTGGTGAAACGCAATCCGGCATTGTCATGATAGGTAGCCCATTCGGAAACGATTGCTCCTTCGGGGCCGGCCATCAGGAAGTGGAAAGTAGTCAGTTGTTTCAACGGCAATACTTCACCTACTTGCTGTATTACGAAATTCTTGCTTTTGATAGGGCCGTGAGTAGCCGGTATGGCGGGTGCATTCGGAGTTTCTTCTCCAATTTCCGAGAAGTTGTAAGCCCATCCTTTTTCAACCATCCATGATTCGTGCTTGGCGGGGAACTTGGTGGCAACGTGCGCGTGCTCGGGGATCATTTGGCCGGGGAGCAGATAAATGGCGTGTGCAAAATATCTTTGTTCTTCATTGTTCACCCAAAAGATGCCTCCCATACCTACATTTTCAAAGTCTCCCAATCCGAAATCAGTGACCCACATATCGGTCGCCATCAATTTAGTGAAAGGAACATCATAGAATGCGAACATGTCTTTCATTGCCTCCATGGCAACATCTTGCTGGAATTTGCCGTCTTTGTAGAAATCGGCATTTGTGTACTTTTTGGAATAAGTCATTTCTTTTTTGTTTTTACAGTTGTTGTTATTACATTCGTTTTTGCATTGTTCGGTGCATGTTCCGTTTTCGCAACAGGTAGTTTCTGAATTGGATGTTTTGCCGGTACATGCAGCCATAGCGAGTATAACTACTCCTAAGGCTACTGATTTTGTTAGCTTTCTCTTCATTTTTGTTTATTTATTAGGTTAGTGATTTTGCTGTGGTGTAATCTGGAGGAATTGGGTTTTATTTTATGGCAATCCCTTCTATTTCGATTAATAACTCATCTCTACATACATCTGCACACATATAAGAGACAGGAATGGCCAGTTGATAACTGCTTAATACTTCGTACGCTTCCTTATAGTCGGATTTGTTTTTCAGATAGACGCGCAGCATTTTCAGTTGTGCATCTCCGGTCAGTTGGGCTATATTCTCCATTGTGATGTGAAGCTGCCGTTCGAGACCGACTCCGGTCAGGCTCTCTTCTCCCCGGATAGCGGCTGTACCCGATACGTAGATAAGTTTTCTGTCGTCGAACGTCATACTTTTGGCACGTTCGAACTTGGGTGTCGTCTTTTGTTGTTGGGCGGTTTCCAATACTTGCGGCGAGTAGGCATGGGCGGCAATCTGCAATTTGTTGTCGATCGGGGTAGCAAAGCAAGCAGGGCGTGTGAATACGGCGGCATCGATATCTACCAGAACACCGCCTAAGTTTGTCCCGATTCCGGTGGCTGCCGGATAACCGTTCGTCCATACTGCCTGATTGTAGAAATTGCTGCGTACGTTGTTGAACATTTGATAATGCTGGTCGGCACCGTCAAAACTGGTAATTTGTTCGATATAGTTCCATTGCCGGATGATATTTTCGATGGGGAAGTTCTCTTTGTGCAGAACCTCGCTTGCCAAGCGGAAGATTTCAACGGCCTGTTGTTGGATATTAAAATCCAGTATGTCGCTGTGAAAACCACCGGCAAAAAGAAAACGGCCGTCTGCATTCTCCAGCGTGACATATGGAAAACCTTTGTTGGGATGATAAGTGATGTGGTCATTTTCATCCGCCCGGTAGCTGTGTACCTCCAAAGTGAGGGCACCGTCCAACGCCGGTTGTGATACATAACTCATTACAGGCAGACGATCTTCATAACGTTGCTGTATCTTATTCCACAGGATGTTACGTCGTGTGACATATTCTTCATTGTTTGCCGGAGTACCGAAGAATACCAGTCTGAATATGGACTCGTCTTTCGGTAATTGCGCCAATAAGGTGTCTGCCATCGTTGTAAAATCTGCTACTTCGGTGGTATATATGTTATACCGTATTTTTTCGCAATAGTTCATGTTTTCCAGTGGTTTTGGTTTATAATGAGTTTACGTATTCTGTCAGTGCTTTGATTTCCTTTTTAGATACTTTTTTGTCAATTCCATGTTTATGTATTTCGAACACTTCTTCCATGGTGGCGGCACGGCCGTCGAATAGATAGGGTGCTGTGCGCCATACTTCACGAAGAGTAGGGGTATCCCATCCTTTTTCAAACTCGATGTCTTCACCGATACGGTGCATCTTCAGGTCGGTATAATAGGGGCCGCTATGGCATTCCGTACAGTTCAGTTTTTCAAAAATTTTTCGACCCTCTTTGGCGAGGTCGGACAGTTCGCCGTCGACCAGATAAGGGCTTGGAACAGGTCGCAGAGATTTCAGATAGGCATCTACACAAACGGCGTCTTCTTCGGTGATATCGAAGAATTGGATAAACTTGAAGCCGGCACGTACAGCCCATTCGGCGGTTTCACGGATACCGGATATCATGCTGGGAGGGGTAGGATGACTGAATAACAGACTCTTGCAGTTTTTGGAGTTGCCGACTCCATCGTTCATTAAATCCCAGTTCATACCGTCGGTACGGGCGTCTCCGGGATGGCATCCGTTGCAGCTTTGCCAATTTTGAAAACAATGGGATGCATCGTTGAAGTAACGTTCTCCTTTATTTTCCGCACTTTCTTCCCGGTCCGGATTCAGATTGACTGTGGCTATTTCGCAAGTTTGGGCGTCTACGATGTTTAGGATGTCGGCAAAATAAGTGGGAATATAGAGTTTACCATTCTCCATGATCATTTTGCGGGGGCCGTTTCCTTCCAATGGAATACGCTTGCGCAAGCCGTACAGGAATCTCAGGTCATAATCCAACATCGATTTGTTGGGATAATTCAGAAACTTGTCCAGCATTGCCTTATGATCGATAACGCTGATTTCATGGGTCCCGGAGTGGGTGATGAATAGTGTTTCGTCGTTGCAGACGATGCTCCAGATGCCTGCTGCTCCTCGTTCCGGCTCGTCAACAACAACCGCTCCGATGAATTCTTGTTTTGCTACATCTATGATGCTGAAGGCACTGGTGTTCATCCATCCTTGTTGCAATTGGGAAGTCGGAACAGTAAAACGGCCGAGATTATGTGATATATAAATATATTTACCATCAGGAGTCATGCAAATGCCGCGAAGTGCATTGCTTCCATTGGCCAGTTGTATGTCTTTTACCTTGGTGAAATCGCTCATTCTGATTACTGATACACAGGCAGCCACATAGTCGACGTCCGCCCGTTGGGCCGGCAGAAAATTTGTCACGAACAGGTACTCTCCGTCTTTACTGAACAGTGCTGATTTGGGTTCACGCAAGACTTTTACGGAACGGATAACTTGGTGGATTGCCGGATCGACCTCTGAAACCGTATTCTGGAATTGATTGCATACATATATGTGTTTTTTGTCCGGGCCGAATATCGGATAACAGGCACCGGAACCTGTTGCAATGGCGGTTTCCTGCTTGCCGGTTTCTAAAGAAATAATCTGTAAATGTCCGGTGGCAGCATTTGTAGTGACATATGCCTTGTCGGCATCCAGAAGAATACCGGTAGGAGATTCGTCTACCGGAATCGTACGCAGAAGTGTTTTACCATCCGGTGAGAAGATGCTGATGCGGTTTCTGCCTTTTTCTGTAATCAGAATTTCCCCTTTATCGTTCAAGGTGATATCTGTAGGAAAAAGTGGAGGATTTCCTGCAAAGACAAACGAAAGAGGACTGCACAAAAAAGCAGCTACGATTATCTTTTTCAATATTTGCTTGGGGGTGTTCATAGTATATATTTTTTCTTATATGTGACTATATCCTAACTCTCTTGAAATACATTGTGCCGTATCTTTTATATATTCTACGGATTGGCGGATTACCTCTTTCGATAGCCTGTCTTTGGGACCGGAAATCCAAATGGCACCACACGGGTAACTGGTATAATTAAAGATCGGTGTGCCGACGCAGACTACTCCGCTCAGTTCTTCTTCGTTGTCCATGGCATAGCCTTGTCTGCGTACTTTCTCCAGCTCTTCCATGTAAGCCTCCGGGGTCGTAATTGTACGTGCGTTGTAGCGTGTAAATTCCATCTGTGCCAGATAATAATCGCGGACAGTATTAGGAAGATAAGCCATGATAGCTTTTCCGGGCGCCGAACAATGCAGTTCGAAAGGTTTTCCCGGTGAAAGTACGAACCGGAAGGTATGGTGTCCTTGTGCCTGTTCGATAAATATGCCTTTTTGATCTCCTAATACTCCGAAGCAGGCTGTTTCTTTCACCTGATCACGCAAATTACGCAGATGCGGCAGGACAATTTCCAATAGATTGTGTTCGTTTAGCGATCTGAATCCAAGTGTCAATAGTTTACGGGATAATTTGTAATGCTTGGTATCTTCATTATATATAAGGTATCCTAACCGGACCAAAGTATTCAGAATCCGGTAAGCGGTAGTTTGCGAAATATCAAGTTCCGACTTGATTTCCTGCAATGTTTTCCCCATCGTGTAAAGTGACAGATACTCAAGGACTGCAATCCCTTTTTCAAGGTTCGGCACTTTATAGTTTTCTTCTGCTTTTTCCATGTTTTCTTTTACTTTTTCCATATTTGGAATAATCTTCCATGTTTGTTGTTCAAATATAAGGAAACATTTGGCAAAAGATGATAATGCCCCTGTAAAAAATGGTTAAATGTGTTGTAGAGTATGCTATGTCCGGAAATACTTGTTTGCGGATACTGATTGGCGTATGGGGATATCCGTATACTTGAGGTTTATGGAACGTATGTACGGCCCTTAGAAGACATTTGCACGGAGCATAGGGAGCAGAAACTTTCCTTTGCCCTGGATTACCTATGAATAGGATGTTTGAGCAAGGAAGGTGAAACCGGCGAAGGGGCGGGAAAAATACAGAGTACAAGCAGCTTTGCCGGTTGAATGTGATTTATCTGAAAAAGATACTGCATTTTTTGAAAATTCGCTATTTTTATGGCTGATTGGGGAGCGAATTACTTTTCGCTTCGGCTTACAGCGTTTTTGAAGCCGAACGATAATAAACTAAAAAAAAGGAGCAAGTGTGGAAGTTTCTTCCTCTTGCTCCTGAATTAATGCAGCTAAAAAATTACACTAAAAATTATATGGAAATTGATTAGTTGTCGGTTTAGGTCATATAATATGGTTATCTGAAATCTTTCAATTCTTCCTGTAACTTTTGGCGTGTAAAGAAGATCCTGCTCTTTACGGTTCCCAACGGGAGATTGAGCTTTTCTGCAATTTCGCGGTATTTGAATCCGGAAACATGCATTGCAAAAGGCACTTTGTATTCTTTTGGCAGCGAGTTTACTATGCGGTGCATTTCTTTCAGGTCATACGAACTTTCCGTACTCTCGAATCCCGATTCCTGCGGGAGGTTCAGGTGGTATAGGTTCTCTGTTCTGTCAACGAAAGTCTGATCACGTACTACTTTTCTGTAGTTGTTGATAAAGATATTGCGCATGATGGTGTACATCCATCCTTTAAAATTGGTATCCGGCATATATTTGTCCTCATTGTCCAATGCTTTTAATGAGGTCTCCTGCAACAAATCATTTGCTTCTTCTCTGTCCGTAGTCAGTTTGTATGCAAAACGCAGCAGTTCATCCTGAACTCCTATTAAATCTTTTCTGAAGCTTATACTTTTCATAATGTTGCTTTTTAAATTGTGAATATATCGTTGTTTATTTCGATGTTGCAAGTTTACGGCATTTTGCTGATTGCGATAGGGGGGATTTTATCTTTCTTTAGCCTGAAAACTATCAATTGATAGTTTTCAGGTCATTTTTGATAGTTTTCGGGCGTTATTTTTTCGCATTGCAAACCTTGATCCAGCATTTTCTGCCAAATTATTGCAATTAATAGAAAAGAACAATTAATTTTGCACAATCATTTTATCTATAACGAATGACTGACGACTCTTTGTTTTTAATAGATATCGATAAGATACTTCGGGCAAAAGCTCCGAAGCGGTATAAATATATCCCTAAATTTCTGATTTCTTATTTGAAGAAAATCGTGCATCAAGAGGAGATCAATGTCTTTCTTCAAGAGTCAAAAGACAAGTTAGGTGTTGACTTTTTAGAAGCTTCGCTTGATTTTCTGGATGCCAAGGTAGAAGTAAGGGGAGAAGAAAACTTACCTAAAGAGGGATTATATACGTTTGTATCGAATCATCCACTGGGCGGACAGGATGGAGTGGCTTTGGGCTATGTTCTCGGTAAATTCTACAATGGAAAGGTGAAATATCTGGTCAATGATTTATTAATGAATCTCAGAGGACTGGCACCGCTTTGTATTCCTATCAATAAGACCGGGAAACAGGCAAAAGATTTTCCGAAGATGGTGGAAGCGGGATTTAAATCGGATGACCAGTTGATTATGTTTCCTGCAGGACTTTGTTCGCGGCGTCGGAACGGAGTGATTCGTGATTTGGAGTGGAAAAAGACATTTATAGTAAAGAGTGTGCAGGCTCAGCGCGATGTGGTACCTGTACATTTCGGAGGACGGAACTCCGATTTCTTTTATAATCTGGCCAATATATGCAAGGCATTGGGTATTAAATTTAACATTGCCATGCTTTATCTGGCGGATGAAATGTTTAAAAACCGTCATAAGACATTTACAGTCACTTTTGGAAAACCGATTCCTTGGCAGACATTTGATAAATCGAAAACACCGGCGCAATGGGCGGAATACGTGAAGGACATCGTATATAAACTGTAAGAAGAGAAAAAGAACAATTACACTAACGAGGAATATGGAAGAGATTATTAAACCGATAAGCAAAGAGCTACTAAAAGCGGAATTGACAGAGGATAAACGGTTGCGCATGACCAATAAAAGTAATAATCAGATTTATATTATTACTGCTCAGAATGCTCCGAATGTAATGAAAGAAATCGGCCGTTTGCGTGAAATAGCTTTTCGTGCTGCCGGAGGTGGTACAGGCCTTTCCATGGATATTGATGAATACGATACAATGGAGAATCCTTATAAGCAACTCATTGTATGGAATCCTGAAGCGGAAGAAATATTGGGAGGATATCGTTATCTGTTAGGCACGGATGTACGGTTTGATGAAAAGGGAGCGCCGATACTGGCAACATCCCATATGTTCAATTTCTCGGAAAAGTTCCTTAAAGAATATTTGCCTACTACCATCGAACTGGGACGTTCGTTCGTTACGTTGGAATATCAGTCTACCCGTGCCGGAAGCAAAGGCTTGTTTGCTTTGGATAATTTATGGGATGGTTTGGGAGCGTTGACTGTGGTAATGCCTAATGTGAAGTATTTCTTTGGGAAAGTGACGATGTATCCGAGTTACCACCGCCAAGGACGCGATATGATTCTTTATTTCCTGAAGAAGCATTTCGGTGATAAGGACAAGCTGATTACTCCGATGCAGCCGTTGGTTATGGAGACGGAAGAAAAGGAACTCGCAGGGATCTTTAGTAAAGACTCGTTTAAGGATGATTATAAAATATTGAATTGTGAAATCCGCAAGTTGGGTTATAATATCCCGCCATTAGTCAATGCATATATGAGTTTGAGCCCTACCATGCGTATGTTCGGTACCGCTATCAATTATGAATTCGGTGACGTGGAAGAAACCGGTATATTGATAGCAGTAGACGAGATCCTTGAGGATAAACGTATGCGTCACATCCAATCGTTCATTGAGAATCATCCCGACGAATGTAAATTGACCTCTGGGGTTAATAAAGTATTTACACCGCAGGAAGACTGTTGCCGTTAATTTTGCGGTAAAGGTCTAAAGCAAAGACATCGGTCATTCCCGAAATATAATCAAGTACCGCCTGTATTCTTTCATAGAGTACGGGCGATTTTATGTTGTATTGCCCGGATACGCGGTTGATGAGAAGTTGCGAGTATGCTTTGTCCGGGGAGGTGACGGCATTGATCATCAACTCCAATAATGTGCTGATAACCCGGAAACCGGCAAGTTCGATGTCGAGCACATCGCGTGACCGGTAGATTTTTGCAAACGAAATCTCCGAACAGCGTCTATAAGCCTGTGCCGGTCTTTCCGATATTCTTTTTATAAGAGGATTTTCAAATGTTCCGGACAATATTTCGGATTCGTGTTCGAGGAATACCTTAGTACACTCTTTTATCAATAATCCGATGACGGAAGAACGCAAGTAGGCAATTTGTTCGTTGTTGTCGCTGACGATATGGAAGGTCTTGCGGATATGTTCTTTTCGCTCATCACTGAAGTAGGCCAGAAGTAATTCTTTTGTCTCATCGGTGGTCAGAATCTTTAATTTGTGGGCATCCTCGATATCCATCATTTGATAACAGATATCATCTGCCGCTTCTACCAGATATACCAATGGATGTCGGACATATTTTAAAGGATGAGCGTTGAGCTGTATTAAGCCCAATTCTGTGGCTATGCGCCGGAATCCTTCCTCTTCACTGGTGAAAAAACCGAACTTGGATTTATTTCCTGCAAGACTCGATGAAAAGGGGTACTTTACGATTGAAGCAAGGGTAGAATAGGTCATTGCGAATCCTCCTTTCCGCCGTCCTTCGAATTGGTGTGTAAGCAATCTGAATGCATTGGCATTTCCCTCAAAATGTGTCAAATCATCCCATTCCACCGGGGAGATTTGCTCATTCAGGAACTGCCCTTTTCCTTCGGAGAAGAAAGTAGAAATCGCTTTTTCCCCGGAATGGCCGAAGGGGGGATTGCCCAAATCGTGTGCAAGACAAGCGGCGGATACGATAGAACCTATTTCCGGCAGGAACGAATCGTACAGTTCCGGCTGGCGGGTAAGTATTGCTTTGGATACATCATTACCCAACGAACGGCCAACGCACGAAACCTCCAGACTGTGCGTTAAACGATTGTGGACAAAGATACTGCCGGGCAGAGGAAATACCTGTGTCTTATTTTGCAGACGGCGGAAAGGGGCCGAAAAAACAAGCCGGTCATAATCCCTTTGAAATTCCGAGCGGTTTTCTTGTCTGTCTTCATGGAATTCTTCCATTCCGAAACGTTTTGCTGAGATCAGTTTCCTCCAATCCATCTTTTTATTTACTATTTGACGGTTTACAATTTACTATTTGGCGATGTCTTGTTCTGTTTTCGCACATTATTTAACTGCAAATGTACGGAAATTCGATACAAATTATGTATTTTCGCCCGTTAAATAGTAAACATGCTGAATATGAACGTGAAAGTTATCAATAAATCGAAGCACCCGCTTCCGGCTTATGCCACCGGACTCTCTGCTGGAATGGATATTAGAGCAAATCTGTCGGAACCGCTTACACTGGCTCCCATGCAACGTTGTCTTGTGCCGACCGGCTTGTACATTGCGCTTCCTGAAGGCTTTGAGGCACAGATACGTCCCCGTAGCGGTTTGGCTTTAAAGAAAGGTATTACTGTCTTGAATTCTCCGGGTACTATAGATGCGGATTATCGCGGAGAAGTTTGCATCATTTTAGTAAATCTTTCTACTGAGACGTTTGTTATTGAAGATGGCGAACGGATTGCACAAATGGTGATTGCCCGTCACGAGCAGGCTGTATGGCAGGAAGTGGATGTCTTGAATGAGACGGAACGTGGTGCCGGTGGTTTCGGGCATACAGGTAGAGAGTAGTGTATAGTAGTTAAGTAGTCAAGTAGTTAAGTAGTCAAGTAGCAAGTAGTCAATACTATCCGCTACTTACTACTTGACTACTTAACTACTTGACTACTATACACTACTCACATACTTACTCCTAAATTATTAAATAACAAATTACGAAAAACGAATGAAAATAAGATTGTTACTCCTTTTGACGTTGGTAGGGATGTTGATCTCTTGTGGCTCTTCGCGCAGGATTGGAAAGGCGGATGTTGCCGGAACCCGGCAGCGGATAACGCTTTCACCTGAGCAACAACGCAAATACGACTATTTCTTCCTTGAAGCCACCCGGTTGAAAGTAAAAAAGGAGTATGATGCTGCGTTTGATTTACTGAAACATTGCTTGACTATCGATCCTTATGCCGCTTCGGCACTTTATGAGATTTCTCAATATTATATGTTTCTTAAGCAGGTGCCGCAGGGACAGGCTGCTTTGGAAGCGGCAGTAGAGAACGCACCTGATAATTATTGGTACAATCAGGCACTTGCCAGCCTTTATCAGCAACAGGATGAGAAAGAGAAGGCAATAGATATACTTGAAGCAATGGCAGTCCGTTTTCCAGCGAAGAAAGATGCCTTGTTTGCTCTGATCGATTTATACAACCAGAAGCAAGATTATGGAAAAGTGATCGAAACACTGGATCGTCTGGAAGAGAAGCTCGGAAAAAACGAGCAGCTTACGATGGAGAAGTTTCGTATTTATTTGCAAATGAAGGATGATAAGAGCGCTTTCCGTGAAATAGAAGGGTTGGTGAAAGAATACCCAATGGATATGCGTTATCAGGTGATTTTGGGTGATGTATATATGCAAAATGGTAAACAGCAAGAAGCCTATGATATTTATCAAAAAGTGCTTGCTTCCGAGCCGGATAACGTTATGGCCCGTTTTTCTCTTGCATCTTATTATGAGCAGACGGGGCAAAAGGATTTGTACAGGCAACAAATCGATTCGCTACTGCTGAATAAGAAAGTGCCGGCAGATACAAAACTGAATGTGATGCGTCAGATCATTGCGCAGAATGAACAGGCAGAAGCGGACAGTACGGATGTAATTTCGCTTTTCGACCGGATTCTTCAGCAGGATACGGAAGATGATCAGATTCCGATGTTATATTCTCAATATCTTTGGGCTAAAAATTTGAAGGAAGCTTCCGTACCGGTGTTGGAACGGGTTGTTCAGATCGATCCCACTAATAAGGCTGCCCGTTTGATGCTTTTGGAGATAGCCGTACAAAAGAGTGATTTTGACCAGGTGATAAAAATTTGCGAACCGGGTATCGAAGCAACTCCCGATGCGCTTGAGTTCTATTTTTATCTGGCCATTGCCTATAACCAGGCGGAGCGTCATGATGAGGCGCTTGCCATCTGCCGGAAAGCTTTGGAGAATGCTACACCGGACAGTAAAAAAGAGGTCTTGTCTGATTTCTATTCTATCATGGGTGATATTTATCATACCAAAAAGCAGATGGCAGATGCATACAATGCATACGATTCCGCGTTGGTTTACAATCCGTCCAATATAGGTGCTTTGAATAATTATGCTTACTATCTGTCGGTAGAACGGCGTGATCTTGACAAGGCCGAGGAAATGAGTTATAAGACGGTAAAAGCCGAACCTGATAATGCTACTTTTCTTGATACGTATGCCTGGATACTGTTTGAAAAGGGGAATTACGCCGAGGCGCGTATCTACATCGATAATGCGATGAAAAGCGATCAGGAAAAAAGTGATGTCATCGTAGAGCATTGTGGTGATATTTATTATATGACCGGTGATGTGGATGGGGCTTTGAAATATTGGCAGCAAGCTCTGGATATGGGTAGCAAGTCGAAAACGTTGAAAGAAAAGATAAAGAAGAAGAAATATATTGCGGAATGAGGAAGATTCTATATTTGTTGCTGCTAATGGTTGGGTTGGCCGGTTGCCGCAGTTCAAAGCAGGCTGCTGGCATAGCTGTTCCCGAAACAGCACACTATTTGTCGTCAAGGCTTCAACTGACTATACCTTCCGGAACAAATGGGAGTATAACTACCGGAGGAACGATGAAAATGAAGGGAGGCGAGCGTGTGCAACTCTCCATACTTATGCCTATTTTACGTACAGAGATAGCCCGCTTGGAGATAACTCCCGATGAAATTCTGCTTGTCGACCGAATGAATAAGCGTTATGTTCGTGCTTCGCGTAGCGAATTGAATGATATTCTACCTAAAGAGGCCCGATTTTCTAAATTGGAGAAACTGCTTTTGGATGCTTCATTGCCTGAAGGGAAATCAGAATTGAGTGGTAAAGAATTAGGAATACCTTCCTTGGAGAAAGCAAAAGTGCGGTTGTACGATTTTTCATCCAAAGAGTTTGTAATGACTCCTACGGAGATTTCCGACAGATATACTCAAGTGCCGCTTACGGAATTGTTAAATATGCTGACTAAATTATGATGAAACGCATCTTTGTATTATTGGCATGTATCTTTTTGGGGGCTGTTTCGCTTTCTGCCCAAAGCAGTAAGTTGATCAAGGAGCTGGAAAGCAAACGTGGCGAATTGCAGAAGCAAATTGCCGATACGGAGTCATTGTTGAAAAATACAAAGAAAGACGTAGGCAGTCAGTTAAATAGTCTTGTTTTGCTGACCGGGCAGATTGAAGAACGTAAACGCTACATTCTTGCCATCAACAATGATGTGGAAGCCCTTGAACGCGAATTGAATGCATTGGAGCGTCAGCTTCGTACGTTGCAGCGTGATTTGCAGGATAAGAAAAAGAAATATGAATCGTCTGTGCAATACCTGTACCGGAATAAGTCGGTTGAAGAAAAACTGATGTTTATTTTTTCGGCCAAAAGTTTGGGACAGACTTATCGCCGGCTTCGTTATGTACGTGAATATGCCACTTATCAACGGCTTCAGGGAGAAGAAATATTGAAGAAGCAAGAGCAGATTAAAAAGAAAAGGGCCGAGTTGCAACAGGTCAAGAAGGCTAAAGAGAATCTGTTGAAGGACCGCGAACTGGAGAAACAGAAACTCGAAAGCCAAGAGAAAGAGAAACGTGCATTGATTACCAGCCTGCAAAAAAAGCAGAAGGGGCTTCAGAATGAAGTAAGCAAGAAAAGACGTGAAGCCAATCAGCTTAATGCCCGTATCGATAAGCTGATAGCCGAAGAGATAGAACGTGCCCGGAAGCGTGCTGCCGAAGAGGCTCGCCGGGAGGCTGCGGCTCGTAAGAAAGCGGAAAGCAAGGAGGGTAAATCGTCTTCCGCTTCAAGAGGAACGACGAAGAAAGCCGCTCCTTTGGAAGCTTATAGCATGAGTAAGGCCGATCGTGAGTTATCCGGTAATTTTGCCGGTAATCGTGGTAAATTGCCCATGCCTATTTCCGGCCCTTATATTATTACCAGTCATTATGGACAGTATGCTGTCGAAGGATTGCGGAATGTAAAGTTGGATAATAAAGGAATCGATATTCAAGGAAAGCCGGGAGCGCAGGCAAGGGCTATATTTGACGGTAAGGTGGCTGCCGTTTTCCAACTGAATGGACTATTTAATGTTCTGATCCGTCACGGCAATTATATCTCAGTTTATTGTAACCTGTCTTCCGCGTCTGTTAAGTCGGGAGATACAGTGAAAACCAAGCAGGCTATCGGGCAGGTCTTTTCGGATGCTACTGATAACGGACGTACCGTGTTGCATTTCCAATTGAGAAAAGAAAAGGAAAAGTTGAATCCGGAACCTTGGCTGAATCGGTGACCGGATGTAGGGGCGTAATTAGGATGATAATGAAAATGTGCCAATTAGTAATGTAGTCAGATCTGTTTGCATACTAATTGGCACATTGATTACCGGTCTCTTGTCAATTCTTATTTGTATACTTCGAATTCGTAGATACGAGCATCTTTACCTTCGGCGTCTTGTACCGGGTTAGTTACTAAAAGGCGGATATAACGTGCCTGCGCGGGTTGGGGTAGTTGGCGCTCCACTTTATTGCGACTGTTGCCGTCAATCCGGTCCAGGGTCTTCCATTCTTCATCCGGATGATTCTTTCCTTGCAGGAAACATCCTTTTGTCACATAACTATGACTTTCTTCTCCGGCGTTGATTAGTTTCCAGCCACTGATGTGCTGCTGTTTACCTAAGTCGAAATCTACGTAATTCGGGGTCATACCGGTATCACACCATTTGGTATCCTTGTTGCCGTCAATCATGTATTCCGGCTTTTCATATGGGTTGGCATATCCCGAATATGACAGGATTTCGGCAGTCTTAAGCAGATTCTCTTTATTGGGATTATCATCAGTAGGGACACCGGTGTGGTTTCCTTTAATGGCTGTACGGAATAACCTGGATGCAGCAGTTACTTCCGGCAGGTTCTCGTTTGCCAATGTAGCAGCGAATAAGACGATCTTATCATTTTTTGGCAGGATAATGCTCGTAGCACCTTTGGGAATATGGATACCGAACTTAAACATATAGGTGAATTCATAGGGGTGGTCTTCACCGGAAGAATGTCGATGGGTACCTACATAGGCTATTTCTGCATCTTTCAGATAGCCCTTCGTATGATTGGTGTGTCCCCATTGGCCGATGAAACCTGTATACGACGGTATGACAAGTTCTGTTTTGCTTTTTCCGCAGCAGAATGTAGCGGCACAGTCGTTGTCTGATGCGGAGGCAGCCAGGAAGTATAGGCGTGTATATGTATTTCCGGATGGCAGGAGAATCGTATCTCCTTTGCAGGTCATGCCGTTAAAACTGTCTTTCTCTCCTAAATGGAAAGGTACCTGATTGATAAAAATTGAATCCGGCAGTAACTCGGCTGCATATGAATATCCTGATTCAAAATTAGCCTCTCCTCGGAATTCATTGAACGAGGCACATTTCCGGTCATAGTTCAGCGAAAGGTTGGCATATTCTGACCGGTAATCCGGTTGCATTGACTTCTTTAAGCGTACTTTGAATGTTTGGATAGAGTAAGGTTTAATATGGATCTGCAATTGGTTGCTATTAAAGGTTGCGTTGCCGATGTTTTTTTCGGTACCGTCGGCTTCGTTGGCGCTGAGAATATCTCCGGCAAATGACAAGGTTGCTTGTTGGATGCTTTTCCCTCCGGTTTCATATACACGTATTACGTACTCGTCCGAACTTTCCGCTTTTTTAATTGCTTTGATAATTACATTACGGTTGTTGGAAGTAACGAAAGAGAATTCTTTACCCAATGTTCCTTTATGCTTGTCGGTTTGGAAGGCCTTCAGGCGTTGGTTCATGAGTTCTGCCTTCTCTACGGTACTCGTGTGATCTAATGCTCCGGAATGACCGATGAGGCTGTAAGTGAAACAGTGGTGGCCATAGTCCTGACGGTCTTGATAAGCATAATTATGGGTTGTTCCCGGTGTATGGAGCAGTGTCAGGCGTAGGGTATGGTCGTTCGGTTTGTCCCAACCATATTTGCTGTCGTTCAGGAACGACACACCATAACTGTTGTCCCGGTGAGTCAGGTCTGCCCAGTAATGTGCATACACTTCATAAGCGGTGTCGGTATTGTTGCCTCGTTTCACACTTCCGATCCCCAAATCATAGGTTGCTTCCCGGTTTTCCACGTTTAAGGGAAATTCTGCTTTTAATAAAGCATTGGTCGATTGCCAGTCTACTTCATTGTAAAAGTCGATCCGTTCGGCACGGCTGCCTTCATAAAGCCGTATATATTGCTTGAAGACCGATTCTCCATGAGTTTTCTCAATGCAGAGCGTTTTACGGAGATTGCCGTTTTCAATTTGTGATATTTTCACATTTCCGGTGATGGAAATCGGCTCCCTGTCAATGGTTTCTTTGATGATTTCCCAAGCAGGCCAAGGGTGTGATTCATTTTCAGTAAAGAGTGCCAGGCGAATTACCTTTCCCTGCTTTACCAATTCTTTGTGGTTGATCTTGTCAAGGAGTGAGCATATGTCTCCATTCTCATCCAATGTTATTTTGTAAATAGAGTTTTCGATTGTGTGATTGGCTACGTCAACCGGGTTGTTTGTACTGCCCGAAGTGCGGATATCATATACGGCATAGCCGGTGGCCGGTACGGAAGCGTCTATCAGCAGTTGTGCTTTTCCGTCAGCATAGTTCAGCAATTGTGCTGCTACCTTTTTCCCGTTCATGTCATAAACAGTAATACCTTTCGGAGCCGATGGTAAGGTGATTTCCACTTCTGCTATATCCTGTACCGGGAATCCCAATGCATTGTATAATATCACGGGCGTTCCTTTGACGCGTGTATCCATTTGACCGGCAATGGAACGAATGGAGGAAGTGAGGACATTTGAAAACTGTTTGAGAGAAATTAACTCGTCATTCCAGGAAAATTCGTATGCTCGTGGAATACTCGTACCTGTCAGGTCATCATGGAATTGGTGATAGATGAAACGTTTCCAGGCTTCGGAAAGGGTAGAACCGGGATAACTTGCCTGGTTCAGCCATTCAGCCGTTACGGCCGCTCTTTCTGCTGCATCACCCATAAGCTCGTTTTGACGGTTGTATAGTTTCATGGCTGCCTGTGATGTGTAACATCCTGTTCCATGCACATCCATTAATAATTCTCCGTTGAATACGGGTAATTCCGGATGGTTATCATAAGGCTGGAAGTCTTTGAACAACTGGTCGCTGGTTGCGCTGATCACTTCGAGGGGGCCGTCACCTTTGATGCCTTTCTCAACGGAACGTACCGAACCGATTGTTGGCGAACCGCCTATGTCTCCGGTACCGTAATAACGATATACCATGTTGAGGGGAGTGCGTGTTGTCAGTTCAAGCAGTTGTTTGTTTTCCGACAGATCTTCATCGTCCCATCTTTTTCCGTAATCATATCCGTGGGCAAACATGATGGAAGCGCCATCTATCCCTTTCCATAACCCGATGGTAAATGGATATTTGTTTTTACCGTAGAAAGGTTTGTTGCGCCAATCCAATTTTTGTGATGAGAAGCCGATCAATCCACAATGGGCGGCAATGGTCGGTAGCGTCCAGCCGAAACCGAAACAGTCCGGTAAAAAAATGTCGGTACTTTCAACACCGAATTCTTGCCGGTAATATTCCTGTCCGAGCATAATGTTACGGATAACTGATTCCGTAGATGGTACAAGAACATCGTTGGCATCCCAACTGGCACCACTGATGTGCCAGCGCCCTTCTCGGATGTACTTTTTCATTTCTTCGTATTGTGCCGGATAATATTCTTTCATCCAGGCATATTTCACCCCTCCTTCAAAGTTGAAGATGTAGTCGGGATATTGCTTCAGTAGAAGAAGGTTCTGACTGATGGTGTTCCATACATGGTGTTTGATGGTGGTTTGCACATCCCAGTTCCATTGAGTGTCAAGATGCGCATCTGCAACCACGTAGGCTTTAGGCTTTTTTTCCGGCTGCGTATTTTGTGCGTAGGAACCGCCGCATAGCAGTAGAGCCGTTGCCATTAAGGCAATGTGTCTTTTCATTTTGGTCTGTTTTATAGTTTATATATTTCTTGGTTAATAACCTGTTTTTTATCTGTCTTTGAAAATGAGATGGAAGCAGATTTAAACAGGTCTTTGATTGGTAGGTGTTATTTTGCCGGTCTGCTTGGTATTTTCTCGAAGATGGCTTTGATGCGTTTCATGTCCAGCTTCGGGCGACGGTCGTAATAGTAGACACCGTTCTTCTCTTGCTCGACATCTGTTAATTGGGTGTAACAAAAACCGCATACATGTTTGGAAGCAATCAAGGCGTCTATCTGTCCTTCCAAGCGTTGGTAGAAAGCTTCTTCATCTTTAGGCATTCCACCGTATCCCCATGAATTGTTACGATCTGTGGCCGCCATCCAGGGGATGCCTCCGAATTCGTCCAGCATGTAAGGTTGTCCTTCATATACTGCTAAGTATTTTTTATCGCGTGAGTTACGATAAGGTTCTTGTCCCTCTGTTATTTTTAATTCATCGATGAGCTTGTCTTTTTCTTGTGTATAGTTATGCACGCTCCAGATATCTGTCAGTACATGGTTATCACCACTGGCATCGTTGATGGGGCGGGTGGGATCGATGGCTTTTGTAATGTGATATATGTCCTGAATTAATCGTACATAAGTATCCGGACCACCTCCCCACGTTTCGTTAAAAGGCGTCCAAGTGACAAGTGAAGGATGATTGCGGTCGCGTATGACGGTTTCGCTCCATTCGCTGATAAAATTGCGTACGGCAAGTTCGTTATTGACGTCCGAACCCCAGCTGGGTGATTCGCCCCAAGTGATATAACCCAGTTTGTCGGCCCAATAGTAATATCTCTCTTCAAATATTTTTTGGTGTAGACGTGCGCCATTGAAGCCGGATTCTTTTCCCAACTCGATGTCGTGCTTCAGTGCTTCGTCCGTCGGTGCAGTCCATATTCCTTCGGGATAATAGCCTTGATCGAGTACAAGACGCTGGTAGTAAGGTTCGTTATTCAAATAGAAGAGTCCGTTGGCTGTATGTACTTTGCGCATACCGGCATACGATTTTACTTCATCTATGAGATGTCCTTGTGTATCTTTTATACGGTAGATGATGTCGTAAAGGTGTGGGGTTTCCGGAGTCCATAGTTTCGGTTTTTTTACAGGCAGGATGACGGTAGAACTGTTGGCACATTTTACAGATTTTCTGCCGATAGTTTTCTGTCCATCCAACAAAGTGACTTCCAGCGTACCGTCTGATTCATTGTAAAATTCCGGCTCTATGACGAACTGTTGCTGATCGATGTCCGGGCGGATCACTGCGGCTTTCAACCCGGCCGGGGCTACAGCTTCCAACCATACGGTCTGCCAGATACCTGTAACTCGGGTGTACGAACAACCACCGGAATAAAAATTATTGCATTGTTTACCTATTGTTTGCAAACCCGAACGTTGTTCGTCTTTCACGTATACGATCAGGTTGTGAGTGTTTCCGGCTTTGGCAAAGCGGGTCAGATCCATACAAAATGAAGAACTTCCTCCGATGTGTCGTCCGATGAATTGGCCATCGATAAATACTTCGGCTTGATAGTCCACAGCTCCGAAGTGCAGAAGAATTTTCTTTCCCTTCCAGTCTGTCGGGATGGAAATCTTTCTCTGATACCACATTTGATTGATAAAATCGGTATACTCTACGCCTGATAATTTACTCTCCGGACAGAAGGGTACAGTGATGTTTTTGGAAAATTTCTCCGCAGATTGTAGTTGACGGTCTTTGCCGGAGTTACCAAAGTCGAATTGAAAAGTCCAAGTTCCGTTCAAGTTTATCCATTCCGACCGTTCGAATTGAGGGCGCGGATACTCCGGGCGGGGAGTACTTTCGCTAAATCCGTCAGAGATGTTGATAAGTAGCAATAGCGCTACGGTTAATAATTTGTTCATGGTAGGATTAGTTTATATGGTTGTTGATTTATTCGTAGGTGTTTGGAAAAGCAGAAACTCTCAACCGGGCGGCGCCCATCGGTATCAATGTGATCTCTTCCCTGTCTCCTTTGGGGGCGTTGGTTTCGGGCAATTCGCTGCATAATCCGTACTTGTCGAGTGTCCAGGAAGGTATTTGCTTTCCGATGGCTTTCACCTCTAACGGCACGTTGGAAACAGTAAACGGAAAATTGTCCGATGGCCATTCCTTTCGTATGACTTTGAAGTTTTTCAAGGGAACTTTTGAGTCCAATACCAATGCATAGTTCCAGGGTGATTTTGGAAAAATCTCATAAGATGGCCATTGGGTGGCATCTGCTCCTTCCTGCCAGCGGGAATCGTATATGGCTGTGGAACGGCTGTCTTTTTGGATGTACTCCTCATTAATTTTCAGTGACAGGGTCAGTGGTCCGTAGTTTACGCTGACACTGTTTTTATTTACTTGCCAAGTATGTATGGAGAGCTTCATCGGTAAGTTCAATTCTACCTTGTCTCCATCGGTCCAGGTACGGTCAATATAAATATATTTTCCCGGTATGGGATCGATCTCTTTTTGTTTTCCGTTGATGGCCAGTTCCGGTTGGTCGCACCACGAAGGGATGCGTAAGTAGAACGGAAAGCGTACATCTTCGGTGGTGTTGACGGTGAAACTTATTTTTTCTTCAAAAGGATAGTTGGTTTGTTCATGAAGAGTAATTTCCTGTCCGTCGGCTACTTTGAGCGTTGCCTTACATGCTGCATATAATGCGATAGCGGCTCCATTGTCGGGAGTTGCCAGTATCAGATGCTCGCTGTAGTAGGGCCACCCTTGTGCATGGTTGTGTTGGCAGCAACGGCTGCTGAACGGGTTCATGGCAAGGAAAGGACCACTGTTGTCGATTCCCGGATGATGGTTTTCCGAATCGCTTACGGTGTGATTGGGGCAGGTGATATACCGCAATGCTTTGAAATCGGGCATTACAGCTGCCGGATAGGTATTGAAAGCCACTTCTTCGCAATGCTCTGCCCAAAATGGATCACCGGTCATGCAGAGCATGATTTCATCGGAAGCCATCTGTTCCACCATACCACAGGTCTCTACGCCCTGCCGTGGATCAATGTATCCCATGCGGGCATTTTCGTCGGCTCCGAACATACCTCCCGGTACTTGCCCGAAAGTCCGTCGGATAAGGTTGTGTACATTGTAGGATGCTTGCAGTAGAGTCGAATCGCCTGTAAGCATATAATAGCTTGCAGGCTCGCGAAAACATTGTGCGATGTTCACATTGTGCCAGTTGGGCAGAGTGGAAGGACGTGTCCAATCAGCCGTGTTCCGGTGGATTTTCTCTGCCAGTTTCAACAGAAAACGATCTCCGGTGCGATTGTAGAGCCAATAAACACTTAGCAGATTATCGCCTCCCCGGCTGTTTTCCCAGTAGTCTTCTAAAAATTGTTCGTCCGGTATTGTCATTTGCCATTTAAAGTAATTGGTCATCAAGTTGATCACTCTTTCGTCCTGCGAATACTCATAGTAAGATTGCAGGCACCATAGCATGATCATTTGTGCCCAAAGCTCCGGTTTACCGTTTCTGGTGTTTACCGGGCCGAAATAGCCATTGGGTTGTTGGCTCCGGAATACTCCTTCGATCCAGGTTTTGGCTTCGTTTATCATCTTTTCGTCTTTTAAGATGTAAGCCATGTTGCCATATCCTTTCAGCCAATAGGGAACTTCTTCCCAGCCATGATCGCCGCCGTTGGTGAGCCAGGCATTATTGTCTTTGGCAAGCCATGCGCTGATTTCTCCCAAATGTCCGGTCAATCCCTCTTTTTGCAGATTCAGGTACTTTTTTAACCATCCTTCCGGTTGTATGGCGCCCACGGGAAGTTTAATGAAATTCATCGGCCTTAACGGGGAACGGTTTCCCGCATAGTTAACATTGGCTTGTGTACAGTCCGGGCGTTCTCTCATTAAAACTTTTTCTTGTCGTGTTTCACCGGATGTACATGAATTCAGTGTACTTCCTAAAATCAGTGTAACGGTGAAAATTTGTGTCAGTTTTGTAACGGTATTCATGTTTTTCTTGTTAGGATTCAAATTACAAACTAAGTGAAAACAGAGACAAATGTAGAAAATAAATCATTCAATAAATTGCTCATTTGTCTATTGGGCATTTTCTGATACTTTTTTGGCAGAATAGGATACTTTTTTCTTTTATTTACAACAGATGAATGCTTTTTTATTTGCTTAAAATGGTGTTCCTTTGTGAAATCATATTTCCTTTGCGTGAACCTGTTTCTACTTTTGGGGGAAGTATTGACTGAAAAAACTTTCGGATTTTTCCAAAATAGATTGATCATTATCACGATTGGTTCATTTTTACTATTTTTTGGTTGGATTTTACCGGAACGCCGGTTGTTTTTTTCCTTTTTTTGCAAATTATAATGTACCCGTATGAAGAACACATTTTTTATAATTTATATAACGGCAAAATTGAAAACGATGAAACAACAATGGATGACACTCGTTTGGGGTGTAATGGTATTATTATTTAGTAGTTGTGGTGATACTAAAATAAAACATGATAGTAAGAATGAATTAAGGCCCCCGGCATATCCGTTGGTGACAATCGATCCGTATACGAGCGGATGGGCATTTTCCGACTGTCTTTACGATGCTCCCGTGAAACACTGGACGGGAAAAGATTTTCCTTTGATCGGTGTGGCAAAAGTCGACGGACAGGTTTATCGCTTTATGGGTGCTGAGGATGCAGAATTCACTACGCTTGCCGGAACTTCGGAGCAAAGTCTTTGGAGTGGAAAATATACTACCCGTAAGCCGGCGGATGGCTGGCAAAACCCCGGATTTAATGATCATTCATGGAAAGAAGGAGAGGCGGCTTTCGGTACGATGGATAGTGAGCCTACTGCCAGAACCCAATGGGGAGAAGAACATATCTGGGTACGCCGTATCATCCATATAACCGACGATTTGCAAGGGCGAAAGGTCTATTTGGATTATTCTCATGATGATGACGCAGTTATTTACATAAACGGTATTAAAGTAGTCGATACCGGCTATGCTTGGAAAAAACATGTTGTTACAAAATTGCCGGAAGAAGTCGTAGCTACTTTGAAACCGGGTGAAAATCTTATAGCCGCCTCTTGTCGCAACCGCGCACATGGCGGATTGCTTGATTTCGGATTGGCAGTAGAGAAAGAAGGGCAACGTAGTTTTGTGCAAATAGCCCGGCAACTTTCTGTCGAAATACAACCAATGCAGACTCTTTATAAATTTGCCTGTGGCCCGGTGAATTTAGATTTGACGTTTACCGCTCCGCTTTTTATGGATGATCTGGAGTTGATGGCGCGTCCGGTAAATTACATTTCATATACTGTGGCTTCTACTGATGGGCAAAAGCATGCTGTCGAACTTTATTTTGAGGCTTCTCCGCAATGGGCGGTGGACCTTGCCGGACAACCTTCTACGGCAGAAAGCTTTGTAGATGAAAATCTTGTATTTCTGAAAACCGGTAGTCGTGATCAGAAAGTGCTGGCTAAAAAAGGAGATGATGTCCGTATTGATTGGGGATATTTTTATCTGGCTGCCGATAAAGAGAATACTCAATATGCTACTGGCAGTAGCCGGGAGTTGCGTAAAAGTTTTGTTGAAGGCAAACTCTCTGCTACCGGAACGGACGGATATGACCGTTTGGCGCTGGTACGTTCTTTGGGCGAAACGAAAGTTTCGGAAGGGCATTTACTGATTGGTTATGATGATATTTATTCAGTTCAGTATTTTGGTGAGAATCTTCGTCCTTACTGGAACCGGAGTGGAAACGAGACGATTGTTTCCCAATTTCATAAAGCAGAACGGGAGTATGACGTACTGATGACCAAAGCGATTGCTTTCGATAATCAACTTATGAGAGAAGCCACCGAAGCCGGTGGCCGCAAGTATGCGGAACTCTGTGCATTGGCCTATCGACAGGCTATTGCTGCCCATAAATTGGTAGAAACACCCGATAAAGAACTTCTGTTCTTGTCAAAAGAGAATTTCAGTAACGGCTCTATCGGTACGGTGGATATTACTTATCCTTCCGCTCCTCTTTTTTTACTTTATAACCCGGAAATAGCCAAAGCACTGCTCAATCACATTTTTTATTATAGCGAAAGTGGAAAATGGACTAAACCTTTTGCGGCGCACGATATAGGCACCTATCCATTAGCGAATGGTCAGACGTACAACGGTGACATGCCGGTAGAAGAGTCCGGAAATATGCTGATAATAACTGCTGTCATTGCCGCCATAGAAGGAAATGCCGATTATGCAAAGAAGCATTGGGAGACATTGACTACCTGGACAAATTATTTGGTAGAGTATGGTCTCAATCCGGAAAACCAACTTTGTACTGACGACTTTGCCGGACACTTTGCCCATAATGCCAATCTTTCTGTCAAGGCAATTTTGGGTATCGCATCCTACGGGTATCTGGCTGATAAATTAGGTAAAAAAGAGATTGCCGGACAATATACGCAAAAGGCGAAGGAAATGGCGGTCGAATGGGAACGGATGGCCAATGACGGTGATCATTATAAGTTGACTTTTGATAAATCCGGTACATGGAGTCAGAAATATAATCTGGTTTGGGATAAATTAATGAATTGGCAGATATTCCCCGAACAAATCGTAAAGACGGAGATTCCCTATTATCTGACGAAGCAAAATAGATACGGACTGCCATTGGATAACCGTCAGACCTATACCAAAACAGACTGGATCATGTGGACGGCTACGTTAGCACCGGATAAAGCTACTTTTGAGGAATTCATCGAACCGGTTTATCTGTTCATGAACGAAACCACCGACCGCATCCCGATGTCCGATTGGGTATTTACCGATAAACCGGAGCACCGGGCTTTCCAGGCGCGTTCTGTTGTGGGGGGCTATTTTATAAAGATGCTTGAAAATAAAATGAATAACTAACTAAACAGTTTTTTAAACCTATTGATTTATGTCACAAAGAATATCGAGTAAACTTATCGGCGTTATTGTTACAGGTGCATTATTCTGTACTCCGGGCGCATTTGCATCTACTGTATTTTCAACCGAACATGTGTGTGTGACGGATGCCATCCAAAAGGATAATCGTCCGGAGCCGGATAAACGTCTGTTTCGTTCGCAGGCCGTAGAAAATGAGATTGTCCGTGTGCAAAAACTATTAAAGAATGCCCGTCTGGCCTGGATGTTTACCAACTGTTTCCCGAATACATTGGATACGACGGTTCATTTCCGTGAGGGCAGTGACGGGAAACCGGATACTTTTGTCTATACCGGTGATATACACGCGATGTGGCTTCGTGACTCCGGAGCTCAGGTATGGCCTTATGTACAATTGGCCAATTCGGACCCGGAATTGAAACGTATGCTTGCAGGGGTTATTCACCGCCAGTTTAAGAGTATTGTTTTTGATCCCTATGCTAATGCGTTTAATGATGGACCGGTCGGTGGATATTGGATGAGTGATATGACGGATATGAAACCGGAATTGCATGAACGGAAATGGGAAATCGACTCTTTGTGTTATCCCTTGCGTCTGGCTTATCAATATTGGAAGGTGACCGGTGATGACAGTATTTTTGATGAAGAGTGGATACAGGCCATCACCAATATTCTTCGTACATTTAAGGAGCAGCAGCGCAAAGAGGGTGTCGGTCCTTACCGGTTTGAGCGTAAAACGAACCGTGCACTCGATACCGTGACTAACAACGGATTAGGAAATCCGGTGAAGCCCGTAGGCCTGATCGTTTCTACTTTCCGTCCGTCGGACGATGCTACTACTTTCCAGTTTCTTGTTCCTTCCAATTTCTTTGCGGTTTCCTCGCTTCGCAAAGCTGCCGAGATTCTGCAAACAGTGAATAAGAAAACGGCTCTGGCAAAAGAGTGTACCGATCTTGCGAAAGAAGTAGAAGCGGCTTTAAAGAAATATGCCGTATACAAACATCCGAAGTATGGTAAGATATATGCTTTCGAAGTCGATGGTTTCGGAAATCATTTATTGATGGATGACGCCAATGTACCCAGCCTTCTGGCGATGCCGTATTTGGGCGATGTTGATGTGAAAGACCCGATTTATCAGAATACTCGTCGTTTTGTCTGGAGCGAAGACAATCCTTATTTTTTCAAGGGGAAAGCCGGTGAAGGCATCGGTGGTCCGCATATCGGTTATAATATGATTTGGCCGATGAGCATTATGATGAAAGCTTTTACCAGCCGGAGCGATGAAGAGATAAAGACTTGTGTGAAGATGCTGATGGATACAGATGCCGGTACGGGATTTATGCACGAATCTTTCCACAAGGATAATCCGAAAGACTTTACCCGTGCATGGTTTGCTTGGCAGAACACCTTGTTTGGTGAACTGATCTTGAAACTGGTGAACGAAGGGAAAGCCGATCTGCTGAATAGTATCGAATAGTTTTTTTTAGAAATAATTTAGTATGAAAAGATTTTCAATGTGGGCATTGAGCGCCCTTTTACTGGCAAGCTGTGCTACCGGTGAAAAACCGACTGCGTCCGGTTTATTAAAAAGTAATTTCCAGACAGAAGTAGATGGTAAGAAGACGGATTTATTTGTATTGCGGAATGCAAACAACATGGAAGTTTGTATTACGAACTTCGGTGGGCGTATTGTTTCCGTAATGGTGCCCGACAGGGAAGGAGTTATGCGGGATGTGGTTTTGGGATTTGATTCTATCCGGGATTATATCACCATACCGTCTGATTTTGGTGCCAGTATCGGACGCTATGCGAATCGTATCAATCAAGGTCGCTTTACGCTTGACGGAGTAGAATACGTCTTACCTCGTAATAATTACGGTCACTGTTTGCATGGAGGGCCGAACGGTTTTCAATATCAGGTATATGATGCCCGGCAGACTGGTCCGCAGGAACTCGAGTTCACCTATCTTTCTAAGGATGGAGAAGAAGGTTTTCCCGGCAATATCACTTGCAAAGTGCTGATGACACTGACGGACGATAACGCTATCGATATCCGCTATGAGGCAGAAACGGATCAACCGACTATTGTCAATATGACGAACCATTCTTATTTCAATCTGGATGGTGATGCCGGCAGCAATTCCGATCATTTGCTGACCATTGATGCGGATTATTATACACCGGTGGATAGTACTTTCATGACTACCGGCGAAATAGCTCCTGTAGAAGGAACACCGATGGATTTTCGTACGGCAACTCCGGTGGGTGCCCGTATCGACGACTTTGATTTTGTACAGCTAAAGAACGGAAACGGATACGACCACAATTGGGTATTGAATACCCAAAGAGATATCACCCATAAATGTGTTACTTTAGAATCTCCCAAAACCGGTATTGTATTGGATGTTTATACCAATGAACCCGGTATACAGGTTTATGCAGGAAACTTCCTCGACGGAACGATAATGGGTAAAAAAGGTATTGTTTATAATCAACGTGCTTCCGTATGCCTTGAAACACAGAAGTATCCTGATACTCCAAATAAACCCGATTGGCCTTCGGCTGTATTACGCCCGGGTGAAAAGTACAATAGCCATTGTGTCTTTAAGTTCTCTATAAACTAACCTGAATAACTCATGATCAGTAGTTAAGCAGTCAAGGAAAATATATTAGACAAGATGCTTCTGTTTAACTGCTTGCTTCTTAACTATTTATCACCTGATGCTTACTACTTGACTACTTACTACTTAGAGATACATAATCAAATAGATTTCTGATAGGCAAGGAGATGGCTTCTTGTCTGTCAGAAATCTATTTTTGGTATATAAGAACATCCGGATGTTGTTGTATAAAACATGGGGATGTTGTTATTCAGAACATGGGGATATTGTGCCGTAAAACATGGGGATGTTGTGCCTAATGTGTGCTTTATTAAAAATGCGCATATTTCTTATTACCTGTTGTTGAAAAAACTATTTATCCCTTCCGCCTGTCTAAAGAGCCAATTCGTCCAGCAATTTCAGATACAGGTCTATTGCTTCTTCCATCTCTTTCAACATGACGTATTCGTCTGCCGTATGTGAACGTGATGAGCGCCCCGGTCCTATTTTTACCGATGGAAACGGCATTAAAGCTTGGTCCGACAGGGTAGGAGACCCGAAAGGAACACGTCCTAACTTAATGGCTTTCTGCACAAAAGGATGTTTTTCTTCGATCCGTGAAGAGTTAAGACGGAACGAACGCGCTTCGGCTTTGCAAGAGATATGTTTCTTTATCTCTGCGAATAATTCTTCGTTAGAATACAGCTCGTTGCTCCGTACGTCCACCACAAACGTACATCGGTCGGGAACCACATTGTGCTGTGTGCCGGCATTGATTACCGTAACGCTCATCTTTACAGGACCGAGTAAGGGAGATTCCTTTTCAAAACGGTAATCACGAAACCAGGCAAGGTCAGCCAACACTTTATAAATGGCATTGTCACCTTCGTTACGGGCGGCATGTCCGGCTTTTCCGGTAGCGGTCACATCCAGCACCATCAGACCTTTTTCGGCAATGGCAGGTTGCATTTCTGTCGGTTCTCCTACGATGGCAAATGAGATGGGAGGAAGTCCTTTTAATACACTTTCTATTCCGTCTTTACCGGAGACTTCTTCTTCACAGGAAGCCAGATAGATCAGATTGTATGACTGCTGTGTTCTGCATAGTTGCAGGAACACCTGTAACAGGGTAACCACACTGGCACCGGCATCATTGCTTCCTAACCCGTAGAGTTTACCGTTTTCTTCTCTCGGGGTGAAAGGGTCTTTTCGCCAGCCATTTACAGGCTTCACCGTGTCGATGTGGGAATTGAGTAGTATGGTTGGCTTTTTCAGATCGAACATCGGACTGAGACACCAGATATTGTTGCCTTTACGGCCGGTTGTCATACCTTCCGCTTCGATATAATTCTGTAGATGGTCGGCTGCTTGTGCTTCTTCGCGGCTGACCGAGGGGATGGCTATAAGCGATTTAAGAAGGCTTACGGCCTCTGTCGTTAAGTAAGATACATCGTATTTCATGCTGCAAACTTACTGATAATTATTGAAAAAGGCGATAGTTTCAAATAAAACTAATATCTTTGCCGTGTATTTACTAACAACAAAAGATATGACTTATCATCATTTATCTGTCTTGGTTCATCGTCAGGCTGAAAAGTATGGCGAAAAGACAGCGCTCCGATACCGTGATTACCAGACCGCACAATGGATTCCCATTTCATGGAACCAGTTTTCTAAAACTGTCAGGCAAGCTGCTAATTCTTTGGTGGCACTCGGTGTACAGGAGAAAGAGAATATCGGTATTTTCTCTCAAAATAAACCGGAATGCCTTTTTACGGATTTTGCGGCTTTTGCCAATCGGGCGGTGACCATCCCACTGTATGCGACGAGTTCTCCCGCACAGGCACAATACATTATCAACGATGCACAAATCCGTATTCTTTTTGTAGGCGAACAATTTCAGTATGATGCTGCTTTCAGTGTATTCGGTTTTTGTCCGTCGTTGCAGCAGATTATCATATTCGACCGTTCTGTGGTAAAAGACCGGCGTGACGTATCTTCCATTTATTTTGATGATTTTCTGGCAATGGGTGAAGGATTGCCTCATAATGATGTGGTGGAAGAACGTACTTCACGCGCTTCGGAAGACGATCTGGCCAATATTTTATATACTTCCGGTACGACGGGAGAGCCCAAAGGAGTCATGTTGCATCACTCTTGCTTCCTTGAAGCTTTCCGCATTCATGATATTCGTCTGGTGGATATGTCGGACAAAGATGTGTCGATGAACTTCCTGCCATTGACTCATGTGTTCGAGAAGGCTTGGAGTTATCTCTGTATCCATAAGGGAGTACAGATATGCATCAACCTCCGTCCGGTGGATATTCAGATGACGATTAAGGAAATTCGTCCGACTCTGATGTGTAGCGTACCGCGTTTCTGGGAGAAAGTTTATGCCGGTGTACAGGAGAAAATAGCCGAAACTACCGGTATAAAGAAAGCGTTGATGCTCGATGCTATCCGTGTAGGTAAGATACACAATATAGATTACCTGCGTAAAGGAAAAACGCCTCCCCTGATGCTTCATTTGAAATATCAGTTCTATGAAAAAACAGTTTATTCATTGCTGAAGAAGACAATCGGTATTGAGAATGGTAACTTCTTCCCGACGGCCGGTGCGGCGGTTCCTGATGAAATTTGTGAATTCGTACATTCGGTAGGAATTAATATGCTGGTTGGATACGGACTTACCGAATCTACGGCAACCGTTTCATGTTTTCAGAATTCAGGGTATGAAATCGGTTCGGTGGGTACTGTAATGCCGGACGTGGAAGTGAAGATCGGTGAGAACAACGAGATTCTGCTGCGTGGAAAGACAATCACCAAGGGGTATTATAAAAAAGCGGAAGCTACGGCTGAGGCTATCGATAAGGAGGGATGGTTCCATACAGGCGATGCCGGCTATCTGAATGGAAATTGCTTGTATTTGACAGAACGCATCAAGGATTTATTTAAAACGTCCAACGGGAAATATATATCTCCGCAAGCGTTGGAGACAAAGTTAGCCATCGATCGTTATATCGACCAGATTGCGATTATCGCTGATCAGCGTAAATTTGTATCTGCATTGATTGTGCCCATGTATGGTTTTGTGAAAGATTATGCAAAAGAGAAAGGTATTGAATATAAGGATATGGAAGAATTATTGCAACACCCGAAAATTATCGGCTTGTTCCGCGCCCGTATCGATACATTGCAGCAACAGTTCGCCCATTATGAACAAGTGAAACGCTTTACACTTCTACCGGAACCGTTCAGCATGGAAAGAGGAGAACTGACAAATACATTGAAGTTGAAACGCCCTGTAGTAGCTAAAAACTACAAGGAGGTGATAGACAAGATGTACGAGGAGAGTTGAAAGTTGAGAGTTGAAAGTTGAAAGTTAGGCTGCGCTATTATGCTGCATAGTAACTTTCAACTTTCAACTCTCAACTTTCAACTAATTAGTATCCGAAGATTTCCTCCTGTGTCAGTTCCCGAATAGGTCCTACTTCTTTCAGTTTTTCCATATCCAGTTCTTTCTTGTCACCGAGGATGCAGTATGTATAGGTGCGTCCTTTTATCCATTTCTTCTGAAAATCGGTTACGTCTTTCAACGTCATGTTCTGTGCATCATTATAGAGTTTGATACGGCTATCTACATTCTGTCCCAAGTCTTGGGCATTGATATACGACCAGATAATGTCGCTTTTGATGATACGTTCTGTGCGCAGACGGGCGATAAGTCCTTCTTTGGCAAGCTTGAAAGCAGCTTCGGATTCCGGCATATTATTGATGATGTCGTTAAAGACTTTGATGGCATCGATCATTTTGTCGTTCTGAGTTGCTATCTGAGTCTGCAACATATACGGGTATTTCAGATAAGACGGACGGTTCAGTCCGGCCCATGCAGAATATGCCAGTCCGCGACTTTCACGCATTTCCTGGAAAACGATAGAGTTCATACCCCCACCGAAGTATTCATTATACATCTGGCGGGACGGTTCGATCATCGGATCGAATTTATCGCCACGATTGGATAGTTGGGTCATATAAATCTGTTTTGCTTCGTAAGGTGCGATAAAGATTTGGGTAACCGGTGTTTCCAGACGTGGGAATTCATTGCCTACAGGAATTTCTTTCAGCTTTTTGGGCGCCTGGTGATTTTTGTTGATGATAGCCAATAGTTCTTTTTCGCTTGTTGGCCCATAATACAGAATGCGATGTTGATAACTGTTCTGATTGTGGATACGGTCTATTAATTCTTGTGGATCCATGTTCTGTAGTTCGGCCTCTGTCAGAATATTGGTAGCCGGAGACTTCGGACCATACATGCCATAGCTCATCAGGCGACGGAAATTCTGCATTTGGTTCAATTTGGCATCTTTACGGGATTTCAGAATATCTGCCACCATATTGGTGTATGCCTCTTTGTTGACTTGTGCATCTGCCATCAGCTTTTCGAAAAGCTTCATTGCTTCGGGCATGTTCTCGTTCAGTCCCGACAGTAAGACATAAGTACGCTCGTTGCCCGGGACTACCCGGAAAGTACATGCCAGACGATAGAATTCGCTTTTTAATTGTTCCGGAGTCATGTCGGAAGTACCTAAATAATCAATGTAGTCGAATGCCGTACCGAGCACTTTATCATTGTTATTGCCCATATCGAATACATAGATCAACTGGAAAAGATCGTTGCTTGTGTTCTGTTTGTAGAGTACGGGGATATTCGATTTGGCTTTCAGTTGGCTGAGGTCTTTCTTGAAATCGAGGAATACAGGTTCGATCGGTTTTACGTTACTATTTTGTATTTCACTCAAGAAGTCGCTGGTTACGTCACGATTCATTACGATCGGTGTGATAGACGGTTTGGTCATTTTCTTCTCGTTAGGATCTTGCCCTTGCTTTTTGTAAATAGCGGCATAATTCTGATCCGTCAGATATTTATTGGCAAAAGCGACGACGTCGGCTTTGGTCAGTTTTGCCATACGGTCGATGGCGGTTACTTCGTCTTCCCATTTGGCACCGTTGACAAAAGCATTCACAAACATGTCTGCACGTCCTTCATTACTCTCTAACCTCTGCATCTCATAGAGCTTGAAGTTGTTAATGTTGGCTTGTAGCATCTTTTCGTCAAAATCTCCGGCGCGAAGTTTGCTGATCTCTTCAAGTAACAGATTTTTTACATCGTCTAATGTCTGTCCCTGTTTGGGACGTCCCTGTAACATCAGTGCTGAATAGTCTGCCATGTCTAACGGATAACCGTAAGCCTGCAATACTTTCTGTTGCTGGTTGAGGTCGAGGTCGATAAGTCCGGCTTTGCCATTATACAGAATCTGCGATACCACTTGCAGCGTTTCAAATTCTTTGCTGGCGGCTCCCGGAAATCTCCATGCTAATGTCAGGCTTTCGGCATCCGGTCCCAGTACTTCTCGCACGATCGGCGCCGTGATCGGCGTCTCTTTCGGCAGGTTTAATTTCGGCAAGTTCTTGTTGGGCTTCAAATGACCGAAGTACTTATCGATGGTAGCGATCATTTCATCCGGATCGAAGTCGCCCGAAAGGCAGATAGCCATGTTATTGGGCACATACCATACCTTGTGATAATTTTTGATATTGGTGATGGAAGGGTTTTTCAAATCTTCCTGTGTTCCCAATACGGTCTGGGTGCCGTAAGGATGATGTGGGAAAAGGGAAGAAAGCACTGTTTCGTATACCTTGCGCGGATCTTTGGTCAGCGACATGTTTTTCTCTTCGTATACCGTTTCCAGTTCTGTGTGGAATCCACGGATGACGCAATTCTCAAAACGGTCTGCCTGTATTTTTGCCCAGTTGTCTATCTGGTTAGAAGGAATGTCGTCTTCATAAACCGTCTGGTCGAAAGAGGTATAAGCATTGGTACCGGTAGCACCGATGGCAGCCATCAGCTTGTCATATTCGTTGGGGATGGCCAGTTTGGAAGCTTCGTACGACAGGCTGTCTATCTTATGGTAAATGGCGGTGCGCTCTGCTTCATCGGTGGTTTTCCGGTATATTTCGAATTGTTGCTCGATCTGGTCCAGCAACAGTTTTTCGGCTTCATAGTTTTGTGTTCCGAACTTTTTGGTTCCTTTGAACATCAAGTGTTCAAAATAGTGAGCCAGCCCGGTGGTTTCGGCAGGGTCATTTTTACCACCTACACGTACGGCGATATACGTCTGTATGCGTGGTTGTTCTTTGTTGACGGTCATATAGACCTTCAGCCCATTGTCAAGTGTGTAAATACGTGCTTTCAACGGATCGTTGGACACTGTCTCGTAGCGGTAATCTTTGAGAGAAGCGCTGCTTACACTTGCCGCCATCAGAAGAAATAGCGACAGGCAGGATAATTTTAGTAGTTTATTCATATAATGATAACAATTTAGTTATGAAAGCAAAGGTAGCAGAATTTTGTTTATCTTTGCACCCTTGAGACTAATAAAATGATTGGATAAAGTAACTTCAATCGTAAATTGTAAATCGCTAAATTATAAATCGAAATGATTACTATTGAACAGCTTAAAGACGTGAAAGAGCGCACTGATGCGCTGAGGAGGTATCTTTGACATCGACGGGAAGAAAATTCAGGTCGAAGAAGAACAATTAAGGACACAAGCTCCGGGTTTCTGGGATGACCAGAAGCGTGCCGAAGCGCAAATGAAGAAGGTGAAAGATCTTCAGAAATGGATTGAGGGTTATAATCATGTCAGGACACTGAGTGATGAACTGGAACTGGCTTTCGATTTCTATAAAGACGATCTTGTCACCGAGGCGGAGGTGGACGAAGGATATGCCAAAGCATTGGAAGCGGTTGAGAATCTGGAGCTGAAAAACATGCTTCGCGGTGAGGCCGATCAGATGAGTTGTGTTCTGAAGATAAATTCCGGTGCCGGTGGTACGGAGAGTCAGGATTGGGCGTCCATGCTGATGCGTATGTATCTGCGCTATGCCGAAACGAATGGCTATAAGGCCACTATTTCTACTTTGCAGGAAGGTGATGAGGCAGGTATCAAGACCTGTACCATCCAGATAGAGGGCGATTATGCCTACGGCTATTTGAAAGGGGAGAATGGGGTACATCGTCTGGTGCGTGTTTCTCCATATAATGCACAAGGAAAACGAATGACCTCTTTTGCTTCGGTTTTTGTCACTCCGTTGGTTGACGACAGTATCGAAGTGAATATCGAGCAGGCACGTATTTCCTGGGATACTTTCCGTTCGGGTGGTGCCGGAGGTCAGAATGTAAATAAGGTGGAGTCGGGTGTGCGCTTGCGCTATCAGTTTAAAGACCCTTATACCGGTGAAGAAGAGGAAATCCTGATCGAGAACACCGAAACCCGTGACCAACCTAAGAACAAGGAAAATGCCATGCGCCAGTTGCGTTCTATCTTATATGATAAAGAGCTACAGCACCGTATGGCCGAACAGGCAAAAGTGGAAGCAGGAAAGAAAAAGATAGAATGGGGGTCGCAGATACGAAGTTACGTATTCGATGACCGCCGTGTGAAAGATCATCGCACTAATTATCAGACTTCTGACGTCAATGGAGTGATGGATGGAAAGATCGAAGACTTCATTAAAGCCTATTTGATGGAATTTTCATCCGAGGAACAAAATTAATTCTCTTCTTCTTTAGTTGGTTTGAATAATTATTCTTAGCTTTGTTAGCGTTGAACTTTAAAGCTAAAAACATATGGGTAAGAATAAGAAAAAAGTAACACACACCAAAAAGGAGGAAGAACAGGCAAAACGTGTGATCAAGATCATTTCTATTTCACTCGTCATTTTGGCACTTGCCATGATTATAGGTTTTTCTTTCGTGAGTTGAAGAGCAGATTTTACAATTAATGGAGGCTGTGCGGTTTGAGTACAGCCTCCTTCTTGTTTATTCTTTATAATGTTTGTAGAATGTGTAGATATTTCCTGTTGCTTTTCGTCTTTTATCTGTTGTCCGGTTTTAATGTACTGGCCGGGAATATTACACATTATCAGATATATACCACGGCCGATGGACTGTCTCACCGCGTTGTCCGGGATATTTTGCAAGATAGGAAAGGATATTTGTGGATGGCTACTTGGAATGGGTTATGCCAATATGACGGTTGTGAGTTTTCTACTTATAATAAACTGGATGACGGGCAACTGATCGGAAGGCTCGGTTCGATAGCCGAAACGGAGAATGGAGGGATTCTTTGCCGGACACCACAAAATAAATGTTATCTGTTTGATCCGGTAACAAAAAGATTCTCCGTGCCGGCTTCTCAGGCTTTCCCTAAAAAACAGATAAAGAATCCATATGTTTTAAAAGCGGTACAAAATGGTATAACGATCTCCGATAGCAGGAACACATTTTTCTTATCCGTACCTACCAAGAAAGATTTAAGCACTACTTTGCATGCTTCCTGTACCGATCGTAATGGTAATTTGTGGGTCAATTGCAACGATGTCCTTTATAAGATAAGTTTTCCAAATGAGCAGTACCAGTACTATACACATATACAGGATACGGATTCTCCTATCTATGCGACGGAGATTCGTGCTTTCTTGCATATGGAAAAGGAATTCTGGCTGGCTGGTAAGAATGGACGGATCTACATGTATGACCTGCACCGGAATTTTATCGGATATTTATCTCCCCGGGGAGATATACAAAGGGAACCTGTCTCTTTTGGGGCAAACATTTATTCGATGGAATTACGGCACGGAAATGTCTGGATGGCGAGTAAAGGGGGCGGACTGTTTATGCTTACTCCAAAGGAAGAAGGCCGGTATGAGATTCGCCGTTGGACTGATTTTGAGGGAGATTCCAGTATTTATTCGTTTGCTTTTGATGACCGGCAAAATCTTTGGATAGGAACGTACCATAATGGATTGTATAAGATAGCCTGGCAACCTAACTACGATTCTCTTCCACAGAGGGTGGATACGGTTGCCGGAATAAGGCATATCACTATGATTGATGGTCATATAGCGGTGGCTTCCAAGAAAGGATTGTTGATGTACGATAAGGACGGACGATTGGAACAACGGTTGTGCCACTACGATTGTTCTTATATATATGCCGCACAGGATGGTACGGTCTATGTTTCAACGATGGGCTTCGGATTGCATAAACTCGTTATCCGAAATGGCAAATGGGAATTGGAATCTTTCAAAATACCCTCCGTCTCATCGGAGATCGTTCTGTCTGTTGCAGAAGATACGGACGGGGTTCTTTACTTTATTAAGGATGATTCTTTTTTCAAATATTCGGCAGGTCAGCAGGTCCAGATTTTTGGGAGTAATTATTTTGGCAGGAATATGACCTTTTCAGAAGCGGCGGCTTTTATCCGGGAACGTACTCTTTGGGTGGGGACAGTGGATGGCTATCTTACCATGCATTTGAATGACTTGTCGAAAAATAATCCCTCCTTTTGTTGGAAAGAAATTCTTGTAGATACATTACATCTACACACGGATATAACGGAAATAGAGGCATCTGAAGGGCAGGAGATCCGCATTTCCCCCATTGTGTTGGATTATGGCTATATGGGGAAAATACAGTATAAATATCGGTTGAATCCGGATTCCGTTTGGATACCTTTGGCGGAAAGAGAGCCGATTGTTCTGAACGGGCTTAAAAATGGGGAATATTTATTAGAGGTACAATATACCGATAGCAAAGGAATTTGGAGTGCAGAGATTACTACTTTGTCTATTGATATCGACCCGCCGTTTAAGAGGAAAATGTTGTATGCCGGATTCGCCGTCGTATTACTTGTATCGCTCTGTTTGGTCATTTATTACAGGAAAAGGCGGCAGCAGATAAATTTTGATATATCGTCCGGAACAGTGGACGGGCAAACAGTCGGTTTGAAAGAAGAGGAAGATGAGCGATTTCTTCGCAAAGCAGAAGATTTTGTACGGCAAAATATAGCCAATGATAATCTTACAGTCGATTTCTTAGGAGAGTATTTGGGACTCAGCCGTTCTTTGTTGTATCGGCGGATGAAAGAAAGTGTGAATAAGACTCCTGCACAATTTATAAAGGATATTCGGATAAGGGAAGCGGAACGCTTGTTGAAGTCGCAAAAGTATACGATTGCGGAGATAGCGGACATGACTGGTTTTTGTGACCCGAAATACTTTAGCCGGGTTTTCAAGAAAGAAACCGGCAAGGTGCCTACTACTTATTTGAAAGAACAGGAATAATTGGGCAATGCGCCAATATGCCAATATACCAATTGGCTGGCTGTCATCATTGATGATGGTTATTTTAAAGGTTGAACTTGATTTTGGGAAAACTTTTATTTCACATGGTTTTTATATCAGGTTGAGGCTGTTAAGCTTTTCCATTGGGAGGTGGACTATTTCTTCCGAAAGGAGGATTATTTCATTGCTAATTTTTGTTCGGTTTTGAAGGGGTATGTGATACTTTTGTAGATAACTTGTTTATTGTTAGTTTGTTATCTTTTTGGAGCCTGATGTTGGTTGGTAAAAAGGATTTGTATTTGAGGGTGTTTGAAAAGGGGACTTTTGAGGTGTGATTACTGCTGTTTTTGATCAATAAATCGAATTTATAAATATTGGTTTTTATGGGTGGATATATGATTTTACCCTTTTTTAGAAACGTTTTTACCCGGTTGGGGAGGTTTTCGTTGGATAACTTTGCCTCATGGTTAACTATTAAAATGTATTTTATCCATGAGAAAACATGTACTGATGAAAAGTTTACTGCTGTTAGTAGTAGGTCTGTGTACCGGAAATATGTCGGCACAAGATCTTAAGTTATGGTATGATCGTCCTGCCGATTATTGGGTGGAAGCTTTGCCCTTGGGAAACGGGCGGTTAGGAGCAATGGTTTATGGTATCGCTTCACAGGATACTATTCAGATTAACGAGGATACCTATTGGTCGGGTAGTCCTTATAACAATGCGAATCCGAATGCACTTACGCATTTGGAAGATATCCGGAATTATATTAATAATGGTGAGTATGCAGAGGCTCAAAAGTTAGCATTGGCTAATATTATTGCAGACCGGAATATCACCGGTCACGGGATGATTTATGAGTCAATCGGTAATCTGTTGCTCGATTTTCCCGAAAACCACCAAACACCGTCTAATTATTATCGTGAATTGGATCTCTCCAATGCGGTTGCCAAAATAACCTATACGGTAGATGGGGTGAACTATACCCGTGAGGTTTTTACTTCATTGGCAGATCAGTTGATTATTATTAAAATTTCGGCTGACCAACCGGGTAAGGTGACTTTTAAAACCTTTTTTGTCGGCCCATTGAAAACAAATCGTACCAAGGTGACTGTTAAGCTGGTGGAAGGAGCCGATAATATGCTGTCTGTTTACACTGAAGGTGGGAAAAAGACGGAAGAAAATATTCCTAATCTGTTGCATGCCCATTCATTGATAAAGGTCGTTGCTGATGGAGGTAGTCAGACGGCGGCAAACAGTAGCTTGAATGTTACGGATGCTAATAGTGCTTGTATTTATATCTCGACAGCTACCAATTTTGTTAGTTATAAAGATATCAGTGCCGATAGTGAAGCACGTGCCAAAGAGTATCTTGACAAATTTGACAAAGATTACGAGCAGGCCAAAGCGGATCATATTGCGAAATATCAAGAGCAGTTCGGACGTGTTACTCTGAATCTGGGCAATAACAGTGAACAGGAAAAGAAACCTACCGATGTACGGATTGAAGAGTTTTCTACAGTAAATGATCCTTCATTGGCCGCCTTGTATTTTCAGTTTGGGCGTTATCTGCTTATTTCCAGTTCACAGCCGGGAACACAACCGGCTAATTTGCAGGGAATCTGGAATCCGAATGCCGGGCAGTATCCGGCGTGGGATAGTAAATATACGGCCAATATAAATGTTGAAATGAATTATTGGCCAGCCGAAGTCACGAATCTGAGTGAATGTCATAATCCTTTTTTGCAGATGGTGAAAGATGTCAGTGTGACCGGAGAAGAGTCGGCCGGTAAAATGTATGGTTGTCGCGGATGGACGCTTCATCACAATACGGATATCTGGCGTTCTACCGGGGCGGTGGACAAATCGGCATGCGGTGTGTGGCCTACCTGCAACGCTTGGTTCTGTTTTCATTTGTGGGAACATTATTTGTTTACCGGAGACAAAGAGTTTTTGGCAGAGATCTATCCGGTTCTGAAGAGCGCCAGCGAATTTTATCAGGATTTTCTGATTACAGATCCGAATACCGGTTACAAAGTTGTGTCACCCTCCAATTCTCCGGAGAATCATCCGGGATTGTTTTCGTATACCGATGATAGTGGTAGCAAACAGAATGCGGCTATTTTTAGTGGGGTGACCATGGATAATCAGATGGTATACGATCTGCTTCGCAACACCATTGAGGCTGCTGAAATATTGAACACGGATAAAGGATTTGTTGCCGATTTGAAAGAGTTGAAAGAACAGTTGCCGCCGATGCATGTAGGTAAATACGGACAGTTGCAGGAGTGGCTTGAAGATTGGGACAGAGAGAGTTCCGGACATCGTCATGTCTCTCATTTGTGGGGTATGTTTCCCGGTACTCAGATTTCTCCCTATACTAATTCTGCCCTGTTCCAGGCTGTAAAGAAGTCATTGGTAGGACGTGGGGATGAGAGCCGTGGGTGGTCTATGGGTTGGAAAGTTTGTTTGTGGGCCCGGTTACAGGATGGCAATCATGCCTATCAACTGATTCAGAATCAGTTGAAACTGAAGGATCCGAATGTTACTATTTCGGATGCGAATGGAGGAACTTATGCCAATATGTTCGATGCACATCCGCCTTTCCAGATAGATGGTAATTTTGGGTGCTGTGCCGGTATTGCAGAGATGTTGGTACAGAGCCATGACGGGGCTGTGCATTTATTGCCGGCGTTACCGGATGTATGGTCGGAAGGCAAAGTTACCGGTTTGAAAGCCAGAGGAGGATTTGAGATTGTGGATATGCAGTGGAAGTGGGGTAAAATTGTATCTGTAACGGTTAAATCCGGCATAGGAGGCAATTTGCGTTTGCGCACTGCTACTCCTCTGAGACCGGGAGATAGTTTCACGATGAAGGTAGCAGAGGGTGATAACAGCAATTCACTGAACAGTGTTTATGAAATACCCGAACCGGTAATTAAAGATATTACCAAGATTCCCACACTGGATTTGGTAGAAACCACTGTGTATGATATTGAAACGGAAGCCGGGAAGACCTACACATTTGTTCCTGTAAGTAATATTTATGAATGGACAGGTGCCGAATCAAATTCTTGGAATCAGCCTAATAACTGGAATCCTGCCGGGACACCGAAAGAACAGGATCAGGGAATTGTGGCTCATGGCACGATAGATTTTGACGGGGGAGATTTTGCCGGTAATATCACTCTTGAAGAGGGAACGACAGCATTGGTTTCTGCTGCTTCGAATCTGAAGGGAAAATTGTCTTTCAACGGTGCAGTAATAAAAAACAGATCGGAAGGGGCAACTTTAACTACCGGAGGCATCTCATTGATGTCGGATGTGACTGCGGAAGTGGCCGGTAATCTCGTTCTTATAGGAAATATGGATGGCGAAGGCACTTTAAGCAAAACAGAAACCGGAAAACTGTTTATACAGGGAGTGAATGATACCTGGACCGGAAATCTGGATATAAAAGCAGGTGAGGTAACTGTCCATGGTAAGAATGCAGCCGGAACCGGTAATATCGATGTTGCTGCGGAAGCCGGACTTCGATTGGCAGGCGGTGATTGCCTGTATCACAAAACCAAACTGAATATTGCCGAAAGCGGTAAATTAATTCTGGATACGGATGCTTCTTTGAGTGAAGTATATACCGGTGGTAAATTATTGGCAGAGGGAACGTATACTGCTACTAAATTGCCGGCCTATCTGGAGGGAGAGGGTACTTTGACGGTTGTCCATCCTGATTATGCTTTTCAGTGGACTCCGCAGGCAAATAAAAATTGGGAGGTTGCCGCCAATTATACTCCGGCTATTTTACCGGTTGAAGGAGATACTATTCTTGTTGATTCCGAAATAGAAGCATCAACAGATAATTTTCCGGTAGTGATGTATCTTAATGCTAATAACATTCGTTTGAGAAAAACAGTCAGTAAGATTAAAGAACTCTATATGGCAGGCGGTACGAGTATGAGTTATGCCAGTGGCAGCAGTGATTTCGGTTGGAACAGTCCTGTTCATATCAATGGGGAAGTATCGTTTAAACTAAGTGGCGGTGGTACGGTAAATACGCTTACACTACAGGGAAATGTAGATGGAAAGTCGACGGTTACTGTGGCAAATGATGCAAAAACGGTGAATAGTGCCATTCTTGTGCTGAAAGGTGATAACAGTGGTTTTACCGGTGTTTGGAGTATTACCAATAGTCCACGTACCGAGGGATCGGTAATTGGGGTACAAGGAGATGCCGCATATGCTTTGGGCAATGGTGAAATACAAATTGGTAAGGGTAATCGGGTGGTCTTTAACCATGTGGGAGCTGCCGGTGACTGTGCTGTTTTAAAATTGAATGAAGGAGGAAAGGCGGTTATGAATACAAACGGCAGTGTAGCCGAACTGTATCTGAACGGTGTAAAACAAGTGCCCGGAACGTATAGTGTCGGCACTCACCCCGGTTATTTCGAAGGAGATGGGACTCTGACCGTACTGAATGCTACCGGTATTGGAGATGTGACTACGGAAAATTTTGTTTATTATCGGAAAGGCCACCTCTTTCTGTCGGATAGTTGTGAAAGTGTAGCTGTTTTTGATCTGGAAGGAAAGCAGTTGTTCCAGGCGAATCATCAGAAAAATTGTCGTGTAGTACTTCCGAATGGCGTTTATCTGGTTAAGGCGGATAATCGGGTTGCGAAAATAATGGTAGCCGAGTAAGATGAATGGAAGCGTCCTGTGAGGGGCGCTTTTTTTATGATATATTTGTCAATACTGTTGGTTGTTGTCTGATGGAACTGTTATTGTACTTCGTAATCTATTTGTAATGTGTAATACATTTGTAACCTGTTTGTCATAAGGGTGTATGGGGGCATCGTTACTTTTGCACCAAAATATTAAGTTATAAACCTGATGAAAATATTGGTTACGATTGGGGCAGGATTACTGCTGACGACAACAGCTTTGGCACAAGTAAACGAAGAAGTGGTAGATGGGAAAAAACTGGATAAGGAGAAGATGGAATTGCACGACTATTTACCGGCAATCCATGGAACGATCCGTGCAAAATACGAATATCAGACGGCAACTGACGAAAGTCGTTTTCAAGTACGGAATGCCCGTTTCAGCTTGACAGGCAATGTGCTTCCGATCGTGGCTTATAAAGCGGAAATAGATCTGTCCGATCAGGGAAAAATCCGTATGCTGGATGCTTATACTCGTATTTTCCCAATAAAGCATGTCAACTTTACAATCGGACAGATGAGGGTTCCTTTTACGATTGATGCGCACCGTTCGCCGCATGTACGCTTTTTCGCTAACCGTTCGTTTATTGGAAAACAGGTTGGTGATGTACGTGATGTCGGGGCCACTCTGGCTTATACACGCAAAGATGCATCTTTGCCGTTTATCCTTGAAGGCGGGTTGTTCAATGGCTCCGGACTGACAGAACAGAAGGAATGGCATAAAACATTGAATTATTCTTTGAAAGGGCAACTTTGGTTTGCGAAGGGATGGAATCTTACGCTGAGTACCCAAATGATGAAACCTGCCGAGGTACGCGTCAATATGTACGATGCCGGAATTTATTATGAAACTGATAAATTCCATATAGAAGCGGAATATTTGTATAAGACGTATGGACATGACGCTTTTAAGAATATGCATTCTGTCAATAGTTTCGCTATTTATGATATTCCGCTTCGCCGCTTTTTTCATAAGATGTCTTTTCTGGCACGTTATGATATGATGACGGATCATAGTGATGGAATAACAACGTCTGAAACGGAACCGAATAAGTTGGCCATAACCGATTATGCACGCCATCGTGTGACAGGCGGTTTGACTTTCAGCTTCTCCAAATCTTTTATAGCCGATATACGCTTGAACTACGAAAAGTATTTTTATAAAAGTGGAGGAATACCCGATCCGTCCGAACAGGATAAGTTAGTGATTGAATTTATGACACGGTTTTGAGTTGTATGATTTATGAATGATGATTTAGGAGCGATGATGCTGGAAAATAAATTAATTTCATTGTTCATTATTCATTATTCATTCCTACTTTTGCAGCATGGCACAGGAAATTGAACGTAAATTTCTCGTTTCGGGAGATTATAAATCGCAGGCTTTTGCGCAAAGTCGTATTATACAGGGATACATAAGCAGTGCCCGGGGAAGGACGGTACGGGTACGAATCCGTGATGGTAAAGGGTATCTTACTATTAAGGGGGCTTCTAATGCTTCCGGAACCAGCCGTTACGAGTGGGAGAGAGAGTTGCCGTTGAACGAGGCCGAAGAATTGATGAAACTTTGTGAGCCGGGAGTGATTGATAAAACCCGTTATTTGGTCCGTAGCGGGGCGCATGTTTTTGAAGTGGATGAATTTTATGGTGAGAATGAGGGGCTTGTAGTGGCGGAAGTTGAATTGAGTACAGAGGATGAAGCTTTTGTGAAGCCTGCTTTTATCGGTCAAGAGGTGACGGGGGATGTCCGTTACTATAATTCACAGCTAATGAAAAAGCCGTATACAATCTGGTAACTCTAAAAATAATCTGTATATTTGTTCGCATTCAAAAGAACAGTGTATGGAACAATTATATAATTATCTGCCGCGCGAGTTGGTTACCTTTATTTTGGTGACTTTATTTTCTCTTCTTATCGGTTTGTCGCAGCGTAGAATCAGTCTGAAACGAGAAGGAGAAACCACGCTTTTCGGTACAGACCGTACTTTTACTTTTATCGGTATATTGGGATATCTGCTTTATATTCTTGATAAAGCAGATATGCGTCTCTTTATGGGGGGCGGTTTGATTTTGGGGATATTGCTCGGGCTGAACTATTACGTCAAGCAGTCTCAATTTCATGTTTTCGGGATTACTACTATTATAATAGCCCTGATTACTTATTGTATTGCTCCCATTGTAGACACGCAGCCATCGTGGTTTTACGTGATGGTAATTGTGACTGTATTGTTACTGACAGAATTGAAGCATACCTTTACTGAGTTTGCCCAGCGTATGAAGAATGACGAGATGATCACTCTTGCCAAGTTTTTGGCTATCAGTGGAATCATTTTGCCGATGTTGCCCGACAAGAACATCATTCCGGATATCAATCTGACTCCCTATTCCATATGGTTGGCTACGGTGGTGGTTTCCGGTATCTCGTATCTGTCTTATCTATTAAAGCGTTATGTGTTCCGTGAGTCGGGAGTATTGGTTTCCGGTATCATCGGCGGATTGTATAGCAGTACGGCCACCATCTCTGTATTGGCACGTAAAAGCCGTAATGCGCATTCCGAACAGGCTACGGAGTATGTGGCTGCCATGTTGTTGGCTGTAAGTATGATGTTCTTGCGATTTATGATACTTATTTTTATTTTTAGTCGTGAGATATTTGTCAGTATCTATCCTTATTTGCTTATTATGGCTTTGGTAGCTGCTGCTGTTGCCTGGTTTATTCATTCCCGGCGGAAGAAAACGGATGGTACCGAAAGTCTGGATGAAGAAGAGGACAGCAGCAATCCGTTGGAGTTCAAAGTTGCTTTGATCTTTGCGGGGTTATTTGTCGTTTTTACGGTGCTTACTCACTATACTTTGATTTATGCCGGTACGGGAGGGTTGAATCTTTTATCGTTTGTTTCCGGTTTTAGTGATATTACTCCTTTTATCTTGAACTTGCTGCAAAATACGGGCAGTGTGGCTGTGTTGGTTGTTACGGCTTGTAGTATGCAGGCTATTGTGAGCAATATTCTGGTGAACATGTGTTATGCCTTGTTTTTTTCCGGGAAAGAGAGTAAGCTGCGTCCGTGGATTTTAGGAGGATTCGGGTGTGTAGTGGCAATAAATGCTGTGTTGTTATTGATTTTCTATCTATTGTAATCCGTTGATATTTATGGGAATAAAAAAGTCCGGGCGATGTACACCCGGACTTTTTTATTTTCGGAAATTTATTTCTTTATTGAGCATTTCTATCAGAATTGAATATCGTTCATGCTATTTACCAGTAGTTGGTATTTGATAAATCCTCCTGATTTTGATGAATACTTTGTGTAAATGGCTGTAATATCCCCTGTCTTTCCATTTTCCGGCAACGGTTGAAGTGCGAAGTTTGCATAACCGCTTACACGTACAATGTAATTACCTGTCGAGGTAGGATTGCCTTCGTTGTACGAGAACCAGGACGAACCATAGTAGCGCTGATTATTATAACTATACGCATAAGTCGGTGTCAACCCTTCTTCTTCATAATACTTATTGGTATAAACGGCCGTAGTTGAACCACCCGGATAAGTCGTTTCTAAATATTGGGGGTATTTGTCGTCATCGAATGTTCCTGCTCTGTATTCCAGACCTTCGAAACGAACGAGACGGCCTAAGGCATCATCGTTGAGTTCTGTCTTATAATTGGTTTTATTTACAACCAATGTATCACTTTGGCTTAACTCTCCCAAAGCACCGGTAAAAATATGGGCATTAACCAGTAGTTGGGTTTCAAGATTACGATTGGCATATCCTTTGGCAATATCCGCTTCTGTCGGCATTCCACCCACACTTAACATATAGCGGTAACAGCCAATTGCCAGTCCTTTGGTCTTTACGAATATTTCCTGTCCGGGATGATAAAATACATAGTTGCTAACCATTAGCTTCAGTTCGATAGCCGATTCTGAGTCTTCATCATAAATATATACCGATTTATAAACGTTGCCTGCCTGGTCGCTTGAGATTACTTTACCATGGATAACGTAATCTTCTGTGATCTCAAGAGTCTTGCCTAAACTTGCGGCACCGTTGCCGTATACATCGTAGAATAGTTGCTTGAAGTCTTTGATCGAGATCAAAGTTTCATTGGCAAAATCCTCTTCAGTCCATACTTTCGCCGGAGCTGGATCGTCAAAGTCGTTATAGCAGCTCGTAAAGCCTAATACGATCGCTGCCATCATGCATATTTTCAATATTTTGTTCATAGCTTTCATTTTTTATTCGTTACGTTACTTAGAACCGGAAATAAATATTCATATAATAGGTCGTACCGAACATATAGAAATATTTCGAATCGAACGGCTGGTACGTCTGATAATTTTCATCTTTGTTCTTGAGTAGACGTACTTGCTCATATCCACCTGTCTTGATATCCTGATTATTGAGCAGGTTCTTTACTTCAAGGCTGAATCCAAGTGTATAGATCCGGTTGATGTACCAGTTCTTACCGATGCTGGCATTGAGGACACAAGCCGGATCGAACTTCTCCTGATGGCGTAATTCGCGGATGTCTTCTTCTGTCATATTACGTGATAAAACAGCGTCCGTACGGTAGAGCGGGCTCATGGACAAATACATATTGTTGTAGTAATTCAAGTCTACGGAAGCATAGAGGTTTTTACGGCTGCGATAAGATAAACCGATGTTCATAGCTGTCTGCGGAGTGCTTTCTACACGGAAGTTTTTCCAGTAGACCTTACCTTGATTTTTGATTTCGCCACTGTTATCCTGTATCTGTACATAGTCGGGATTGGAATCATAAGTAAACTGCCCCCAACTGATAGCTCCGTTCAAAGACAATCCTTGATAAAGAGGTATAGAAGCAGCTACTTCCAGACCGAAGTGACGCTTGTCGATACCGCTCATTGCAAAGTTAGAGAAAGTGGACTCCACGTCATCATAGTACGACAGTACTTTTGTCTGATCCATGAACTTCGTATAATAACCGGATACACGTGCCTTGATATCTCCTATACGCAGGTTGTAGGATGCGTCTACACCGAATACTTTTTCAGCGGAGATACCCGGAGTAACGGAGTTACGCGTACGTGGAGATACGAATGCCGCCTGGAATGCCGGCGCATCCTGCATATAGATAATACTGGCATCGATAGAGTGGGCTGCCGAGAATTTATAATTGAAATTAGCTTTCAGTTTATACGTCAGGTAATTCAACTTTTGGGAGTCGCCTTGTGAATTATCGAGGAATAACCCCTTTTTCCATAAACCATGGCGCCACAAGGTAGAGTGTCCCACCTCACCACCAAGGTTGATACCAATACCTTTGAAACTTGTTTCATACATAGCCCAAGCGCGAGCGGTGAGGTTATTGCCATAATAGTCATAACTGTATTTGTCTCCTTCTTTGGCTGCACGGGCATGACCGTATTGCTGGTAATAATCCATATCATTCTGGTAAGGAACCGGATTAAGACCACCCATGTCACGTTCTGCAAACTTGTCTACATCCACCCAGTAATCACCGCCTAATAAGTCTTTTACTTCGCTGTAATATTCAGTACGGTTGCGACGAAGGTTCATCCCGCCGTTGATTTTGGAATTGTTGCGTAGTTGGTGTGAGAATTGTGTATAGAAATTCCAGTCCAACTGATCGGTATGGCGTTCTTCGATCATGTTGATGGCACGGCGTCCGGAGCCATACAGCGAGTTCTCCGGCTGATTACGGTTGATGTCATACAACTGATCCCAATTGATGTGGCGTATGTTGTCTGTATTGGTGCGCCATGCTTCGTCGAGCCATGCACCGATTTCTGTGCCATTGTAGAAACTCGGCAGATAGCGATAGTAATCGGGACGTGGGTCCGGACCACCATACCATGTCAGTGCAGAATAACCATTCTTTCCGAAACGTAAGGAACTGGCAATATTCAATTGAGAACGATCGGTGATATCGAACGTATAATTAAGCATTGCGATGGGCTCGTGATAATTACGTACACGTGCATTACGGCGTTTGCCGTCCTGCCATCCCCAGTTGGGGTTATAGTAATTGTTGCCTACCAGGTCATACGCTTCTTGGGTAGAGGCCTGTTGTGCTCCGCGCTCCGTAGGAGTACCCAAAACAGTTAGTCCTAAACGATGTTGGGTGTTAAACTGTTTTTCGACAGCTGCAAAGTAGCCGAAAGCGTTATAGAAAACGCCGTCTACGTAAGAATTTCCTCCTTGACGGGTTGAAACGGAAAAGGCATATGACCAGCCGTTGTCCTGTTGCCCGGATGAATAAGTTAGCATGCCACGGAAACGATACATAGAATTACCGTTTACTACACTGGCACGTAATCCTTTACGCATTTGTGAAGGGCGGGTGTTGATATTGGTCGTACCGGCAATGCCACCGATACCCATATCACCCATATTTAATCCGGAGGTGATTTCTTGATTACGGGTAGCGTCATTCAAGCCGCTCCACAATGACCAGGGAGTATATCCCGTCATAGCATCGTTAAGCTGGATACCGTTCATATAGACATCCGAATATTGTGAATCGTAACCACGGACATTGAAGCGCATCTCACTGAATTTATAAGATGCGATGTTATTGAAAACATCTTTTGATGCGGACAGTGATGAAGGTAATGACTGGGCATCATCCAAAGTCTCAGTATCGAACTCTGCAAATACGGCATCGTCCAACATCATTGTGTTTTCGGGTACCATGATTACGAGATTGATATCTCTCATCATTTGGTCTACACGGACGGCAATGGTCAGCGATTCGAATTCGGTTGCTTCAAAAGTAAGTGAGTATTCGCCTTTCGCCAATTTATCAATCTCAAAATTACCGGTTGCATCGGTTGTTGTCGTAATATCGCCGGGTGTTAAGGTGACCTTTACACCATCGATAGCCGCACGCGTTGTACGGGAAACGACTTTACCTTTAACACCGCCACCCTGTGCAAAAGCCGTCAGCGAAGCCAAAGATAACACCATAATCAGAAATGTTTTTATTCTCATAAATATTGAAGATTTTTATTTACCTATATAGATATATACGGGGAAGTGATCACTGAAACCTCCCTGAAAATTATTGCCCACATATGTACGCAACGGATATCCCTTGTATTGTCCCTCTTTTTGCACCATGTATCGTTGCTTAAAGATATTGCCATAGAATTTGGAGCCGGGTGCTTTCTGAAGCTGGAGCTTACCGGTCGAACCTTTAGCCAGATTCTCACTCATGACAATGTTGTCGAAAATATTCCATGCATCACCATAAGCCAGTGAACCGAATCCGGCTTTCAGCATGTCTGCATATGGATTGTACATATCTCCCTTCTTGAGATCTTTCAGTTTGAATTTCGCACCCAATCCTTGAGCGATGCTCTTGTCTGTCGGATCATCGTTAAAGTCTCCCATTGCAATGATTTTGGTGGCCGGATTTGCCCGTAACACGGAGTCGGCAATACTGCGCATTTGTTCTCCTACCGCGATGCGTTTAAACTCCGAAGCTTCTTTGCCTCCCAAACGTGAGGGCCAGTGTGCTACCATGAAGAAGAAAGGCTCATCTTCGATCGTTCCCCACATGGTAAGGATATCACGCGTTTTGAAATGGGGTAGCGAAGGAATGACTGTTTTTACAGGATACTGTCCTTCTATTTTGAACACATCCGGTCGGTAAAGGAATGCCACATCCACACCACGTGCTTCCGGTGAATCAAAATGGGCGATTCGGTAATTAGCGGGTGCCAGTTTGGGCGTTGCTACGATGTCTTCCAGCACGCCTCTGGTCTCTACTTCGGAAACACCGATTACAATCGGATAATTCTTATCGATGGCTGCAATATCAAAAAGTACCCGCTCTGTGTTGTTGAGCTTTTTGTTATATTTGGCTGTATTCCATTTCTTGGGGCCATCAGGAGTGAACTCGTCATCCAGAACTTCGGGATCATTGATTGTATCAAAGAAGTTCTCGAGATTATAGAAAACCACCTTATAAGGCTTCTGTGCGAAACTGAATGAAATCAGTAACACAAAGAAAATAGAAGGAATCAATAGCTTTTTCATATGCCAGAGTTATTAGTTAATTCCCCACTGCGTAGGGTTATTTTGTTGTTTTACAGAAGCGGATACTTGTGGGAAAAACGTGAAACCGGTTTTGGCCTCGATATCGGCAACTTTAGTGCAAATAGACCGGGGAATATCCTGTCCGTAGGATTTATGTTCCACCCAGAATCCGATAGAAATCAGCTCGTCTGCCGAACAATCTTTGATTGCTTTGCCTGTCGAACCACTTTTGGTACGCAATAATACCTTATAGTAGTTTGACGGGAGTGATACAATGTTGCCGGCTCCGTCGTACGTCGTCGCATTTGAATCGAAATACACACCGGTTACTACATATAAAGTATCGGAACATTTATTGTTGCGAACTTTGTTTTCAAGATTGGCCCACATATCCTGATTGAGTCGGTTCAATTGTGGAGTCATATTCGACATATAGAATGTTTGAGCATTCAATTCATTAGTCGCCAGACGGTCTGCGGAAGGTAATTGATGCCCCCGGTCATAGCTACCTCTATACGACTTGTCTATGCAGTTTGCCTGATAGGCTATGGGGATGATGGGGTCAAACGCCCATGCGTCTGTCCGCTTGCCCGATCCTGTCAGATAGGCATTATGTATCGGATAGGCAACCCATAATGCGGCCTTCTTCGTCTTGTCGAAGCAAATGGAGTAGTTACGGACTGTTTTATTGTTACTTAATGGCCCGTAATGTGTAACGTATTGATAATTTGCATTCTCTTTACGTTCCGGCAGTTCTACCCATGCTCCGAAAGCCGGTAAGTTCTGTTGCGATTCGGCCATTTGAACAAGGCTGAAGGTTTGGGGTTCTTCTCCTGCAAACCGAAGAGATAGTTTAGCCTGGCGTTGCTCTCTCCCTGTGTTGGATTTATAATATACATACAGTACATTTAATCCGTCATTTATTGTGCCATGTTTGGAAGAGTTGGCATAATCTTTACTGCTGAACGAGAACCATCCGCTTCCTTCGGTGATTTCTGCATCCCATTCAGTTCCTGTTGTACCTGTTATGATAATTGCTGATGATCCTTCGGATGAGCTTACCGTTGAAGAAACTTTCCAGTAGGCATCATTCGGGCTTTGTGCTACTTCCGGATCATCACTGCTACAAGAACCTACGCACAGTATCAACACTGTAAGCAAAGCGGTATGTATCGCAGTTGTATAATATTTATGAATTGATGTCATTTATAAATTGTTTTAAAGCCTCTCCCCAGCCTCCTCCGTGGGAGAGGGAAGCAGATACTCTTGTTTATTAATTAGTTATAAAACTAACTTAGCTCCCTCTCTCGCGGGGAGGGCTGGGGAGAAGCATCAATTACTCGTAAGTGAGTTCCCATTTTGTAAACTGGGCGTTATGAGAGCTACTAATATAGATTCTATATTTAGTATTGATGGCTGTTCCTGTTAAATTGTAAGTATAATCCATGTTACCATCTGCCTGATCCCATTTGATCGCTTTTCCACCAGGAATTTCCGTGTTAGAACCGTCTACGATAGCTACCATGACGTTGGTAGATGCTCCGCTACGTGTGGTAGCGGTAACTTTGGTTAACTTTTTGTCTGCGATAGCCGGTAATTCGATGTAGGCTCCTTGTTTTCCGTTTATTATATAAGGAACATTACTGTTCATTGCTTGATAATAACCATTCCCGGTTGAACCTGCAAAAACATAATCGTAACCACCGAATGAGAATGTTTGGGCTTCTACTTTTATTTCCGTTTTTAATTTAGGGAATGTACTTGGATAATTGGCTGCGTTTGTTAAATCTACAGAAATTACTGTTTGGTTTCCACTACCTTGTCCAGAAACGCTTACGGGCACAGTAACTGTATTACCGTTAGTAAGTGAAATGGACAACGTTTGATTTTCAGGATCTGTACTGTTGTTTGCTTCTGCTACAACTGTGATTTTATTACCATCTACTGTAGAAGATAATATACCGCTTAATCCAGTGGCAGAGATAGTATTACTTCCTTGATTAGCTATCTCAACATCTAAAACTTGGGTACCGCCTGTGGCTGGGAAACTCACAGGAGAAGGAGTCACTTTGATAATTGTAGGATCTGTAGAGTTAAAACCGATAACATCTTGCAGGTTACGCGGTACGAGTTGACTATTGTTTTTATAGACTGCCGCCAAACCAGTGATGTCGCTTTCTGTTTTTACAAATGGCTGATTGGCAAATGCCGGTGAGTCTTCTTTACAAAATACAGCGAATGTAATGCCACCCGCAGTGAAAGCATGAGTATCTTGACTTCCCCAAATACCGGCATTTTCAGGTGTTGCATTCTTTATCGTTACTGTCATTCCTTGATATTCTGTAAGTTTATCTGCGGTAATGATAATTGGAGTGATAGCTGCTGTTCCTATTTTTTCAACTTTTGCCCAATTGTCAGTTTGAGAACCGGTTACTTCGTACATACCATTGTAGTTTACTGTTTTAGCAAGGCCTTTATAAAGAGTGACTTTTACTTTATCTCCCTGCGTAAGTTGTAATGTAGCTGGATCTACTTGACTTCCGAAGAGAGTAATACCATTGCCTGCCGCAGTTGCTCCTTCCGTTGCGAGAACAAGGTTGTTATTCGTATAGTTTCCACCTTCCGTATTGCTTTGTACAACAGCTTCGAATGTACGGTCAGTGGTAGCATCTACTGGAGTCTGCGTAGTAGTCATCATTCCTATAAGTTCAGGAATGGTAATTGGTTTTGTTTCTCCCGGTTCCGGTGGAGTAACATTCCCTAAATCGATTTCCTGACCTCCATTACCTGTGGACAAAGTGATGTCGTCAAGACGGATAGCGGATGCTGCTAATGCAGTGAATTTAATGTATAATTTGGCTGAAGTTTGTTTAAGTGTGAAGTTTGCCGTTGCAAAAATCCAGTAAGGTGTTTCGGCATCGCCATTATTTTTAGTGTAAGTTACGGGAACCCATGTATTGCCATCCCCGCTCAGTGATACTGTGAACTTACTCGGATCGAAGGTGTTGTCATAATCGGTAGCTCCTTCTGCTTTGTATGAATAGCTTGCACCAAACGTCAGTTTTAGATTGGTTTGTTCAGTTGTCAGTGCAATGTCACCGATAACAAAATCTGCGGGTAGTGTACCGAAAAAGACAACATTGGGACCGGAAGCTCCGTCATAGGCACTCGGATTATTGTTGGGCAATCCACTGGATCTAATGGTCGCTTTCTGACCGGAATATGTTACATTGGCGGCTCCGATACCGGTTTTAGCCCATCCTTCATATGCATCAACATAGGGATAAGGGTTTGTTACGGTAGTACTACCCACTGTTTCGTGATAAATTACTTCTGCCGGCACGATATTACCGCTTGTAATTTTCACCGTTTCTGTCATCAACGGCCCTACTTTATTTGAAATTTGAATATCGATGTTGGCCTCATCGTTGATTCCTTCCGGGATGCTAACTTGAATGGTGGCACTGCCATCGCCTTCAGTTGCGGAGAGAGTAACCCAAGATTTGTCATCTTTCACTGTTGCCGTCCAATGACGGTTGGTTAAGATCTCAAAAGATGCTTGGCTTCCTTCAGCAGGAACACCATCTGTGGTAAAGATCAGACTTGTAGGAGAAACTTCCAGAAAAGGAGCTTCTGTGTCATCATTGTCATCGACACAACTTACAAAAGTTGCTGTGGCAATCAGGAGTATTGTCCCAAAAAACAACTTCAGAAAATTTAGATTCTTCATTGATGTTAAAAAATAAAAGTTAATATTCGTGGCATATAATATATATTTTTTGCCACAATTGAGTAGGCAAAGATATATTATTGAGCTGAATAAACAAAGGTTAGTAATCCTATTTTATATTACATTTTGGTTAATTTTTTGCTGTAAAACATGTAAAAGACTGAGGCAAAGTGACTATTTGATAATGTCTCTCCTGTGATTACTCTATATTGTGTATAACAAATGAAAAAACAAAAGGTTTTTATTTCTTGAAGATGTTCATTACTGCTTGACTTTTTCTGTTTTTTTAGTCATATGGTTGTATTCTTTTATTTTTATTGAAAATAAAGTTTTTGATATAGAAAATAGAAGAGAGTGTCTGATTGCAGAATAGGATTCTTGCGCCTTTTTTTGTCTTTATTTATTGTTGCTTTCTAAGTGAGGAATATTGCTGTAGTAGTCCTTTTGGTTATGAAAATGTGATACAAATAATGAGATGGATAATTGCTTGGTTATTAGCTCTTTATGTTGGTGCCGTTTTCCTCTATGAGAAAGAGGGTGAAACTCGTAGAGAAACGACTCGTTCCTCTACGACCAACGGGATGTCTCTCTACGACCAATAGATCGAGTATTTCGTTTAATGAGACAAATGTTATTGAAGAAAACTATTGTCCTCTCTTGTATTTGTTTGATTAAATTGTTTTTTTTATTCTTATTTCCCTTAGTTTGAAGTTTGCATATTATACGTAGAAAATGGACTTTACGTCATATTTTGGTAAGGGTGCTACTTTGATAATTATTTTAACTTGTTTTTTAAGGACTCTTTTTTTATTCCTTTTTGTCTTTCTTAACTCCGAAAATTTCGTATCGGAGGATAAAGGCTCTACTTTTGTCAAAACCTTGTAACAAAACATATGATTTTTCGTCTTATAGACTATAAACTTCAACAAAGACAATATGAAAGGCAAACTACTACTATTGATGTTGCTTATTGCATCTTGTGCAAGTTATGCACAAAACACGACTACCTCTTCTTATATAGTAAAAGGTATCCTCGTCGATTCACTGACTCTGGAGGGGGAACCCTATGCTACTATTGAAATAGTGGAGAAAAAAGCTCCGGATAAAGCGGTGAAAATGGCTGTAACCGATATGCAGGGAAATTTTAAAGAGAAAATGAATGCTCAGCCGGGGATGTATGTTATTACAATTACTTCGATTGGGAAAAGTACCGTCACTAAAGATTTTGAAGTGAAATCGGGTGAGAAAGAAGTAGATCTGGGAACTTTGTATACTTCGGAGGCTACCAATGAGTTGGGAAGCGTTGAGATTGTGGCTCAAAAACCGTTGGTTAAAGCGGATATTGATAAAATAGAATATAATGTGCAGGATGATCCGGATTCAAAAACCAATACTGTACTGGAAATGCTTCGTAAGGTTCCTTTAGTGACGGTAGACGGGGAAGACAATATTAAGGTAAACGGTAGCAGCAGTTTTAAGATTCATGTGAACGGTAAGCCGGATAATATGATGAGCGATAATCCGGTAGACGTTCTTAAAAGTATGCCGGCTAATACGATTAAACACATTGAAGTGATAACTAACCCCGGTGCAAAATACGATGCTGAGGGAGTTGGTGGAATTCTTAATATTGTGACAGTAGGTGGTAGCGGTTTTAAAGGTTATACGGCTACTTTTACCGGAAATGGCAGCAATACCGGTGGTGGAGGAAGCTTGTACACTACTATTAAGAAAGATAAACTGACGTTGTCGGCACGTTATAATTATAATGCAAATAATTCTCCTCGAAGTTATTCCAGTTCCACACAGCGTCAGACGCAAACTATATCCGAGGGAAAGCAGGAAGAAACAGTGATTCAGTCCGAAAGTTCCAGTAAGGGAAAGAACCGTTTTCAGAGTGGTAATTTGGAAGCCAGTTATGAAATAGATACTTTACGGTTGATAACAATGGGTTTTGGTATGTATGGTGGAAATAATGATGGGACGGGTTACGGTGAGACGGTGATGAAGAATGCCGATCCTGCTTTTTCGGGAGTACCCTACTATTCTTATGAAAGTGATAATGAGAATGATGGTTCATGGTATTCCGTTCGCGGCAATATCGATTATCAGCGTACTTCCCGTAAACTTAAAGATCGTATGTTTACCCTTTCTTATAAGATAAATGCAAGGCCGAGTACCTCTAACTCACGGTATGGTTATACGCTTAATCATGTAGAGCCGGGCTGGGAAGACTACGTGAATAAGACACTTGCCGGTCAACGTTCTGATGGGAAACAGAATAGTTCGGAGCATACTTTTCAGGCTGATTATACTACCCCTATTGCAAAAATTCATACGCTTGAAACGGGGTTGAAATATATTATTCGTAATAATCATAGCGATAACAACCGTTATGATAAAGATGAAAATTATGATGAGGACAGAAGTAGCCATTATAAACATTTGAATGATATTTTGGCGGCATATGTCAGTTATGGTATTAAGGTGAAGAAGTTTTCGGGTCGTGCCGGTGTGCGTTATGAAAGAACAATGCAGGATGTGAAATATACAGAGAAGCCGGAGCAGAGTTTTGATGCGGATTTCAACGATTGGGTGCCTTCTGCCAGTTTGGGATTTAAAATTACGGACATGTCGAATATTCGTTTGGGATATAATATGCGTATCTGGCGTCCCAGTATCTGGTTTTTGAATCCTTACTTGAATGATTCGAATCCGGCTCATGTCACTCAGGGAAATGCTTCATTGGAAAGTGAGAAAAGTCATGCTTTTAATCTGAGTTACAGTAACTTTACGCAGAAATTTAATATAAATATGTCTTTGAACTACTCGTTTAATAATAATGGTATAGAGCGGGTGACCAGTTTGATGAATGATAAAGATATTCCCGGCTTAACCAGCCACACAGGTAAGGAGGTGCTTTATTCCACTTATCAGAATATAGGTAAAAGCAGCTATTTGGGTTTGAGTGGCTATGTCAATTGGAATGCTTCTCCGAAAACTCGTGTATATCTTAATCTTTGGGGAGATTATTCACGCTTAAAGAGTCCGTCTCAGAATTTGGAAAATAGTGGCTGGAGTGTATTTGCTTATGGTGGTGTACAGCAAACTTTGCCATTGGATATCCGTCTTAGCGTGAATTTGATGGGTAGCACTCCGTATATCTCTCTACAAGGTAAGGGTAGCAGTTACTATGACTACAGTGTGAGTGTCAACCGTTCTTTTCTCAAAGAAAAACGATTGACAGTGAGTGCTTTTGCCGGTAATTTCTTCAAAAAATACATGAAAAATAAGAATACGCTGACTGGTGATGACTTTTGGCAGGAAAGCACTTCGCGTTATTCGCGCCAACGTTTTGGGGTTAGTGTGAGTTACCGGATCGGTGAGTTAAAAGCCAGTGTGAAGAAAGCTGCCCGTTCTATTGAGAATGATGATGTGAAAGGCGGCGAAGGTGGTGGAGGCCAGGGTGGCTCGAATTAAAGAATGCGAACTGTGCCCTAAAAGTAAGACAAGACATAAAACTTTTAGGGCGCAGCTCAAATTAGGAACGTGGGCGATTTTTTTATTTATATGAGTCTTGATGCACTTGCTGTTCTCTTCTGTCCGCTCGTTATTTCTTTAAATACAAAATGAAAATCAGAGTTCTCGGATTATTTAGCCTTGAGTGGTAGGTGAAGTGCGAATTTGTTCTTCTTTCTGCACATTTGTTTTTTTTGCCATTTCAAATTTTATTTTCAACTCCGTCTTTTCCTCTATTAGCTTTTCTATTTTCAAATCTTTCTCCCGCAGGTATTGTATTAATTCCGTTAATGACGGGCTGTTCTCTGTTTTTGCAGTTGTTTCCTGTTTAATCATCTCTCCTTTTCCGGTAATTAGCCATTCTGCATTTATCCAAGTAAATGTTTGAAGTATTTTAGCAAGGATGTCAAATCCCGGTTTATTTCTCCTTTGTACAACAATTCCTCTAATTGTTTGGTCTACAACCCCTATTTTCTTGGCAAATGAGGATACGTTAAGGCCGGCATAGTCTATTATTTCTTGTAATCTATCAATTATATCCATAGTTTATTAAAAAAATAATCAATTAATTGTTTTGAAGTTTCAAATAAATGTTTGATATTTGTGCCGTAATACGGCTATAATACGGCTAAGTTACTAAAAAAACAGCATTGATAGTGCATGTTGCGCGACTTTTAAATGATTGATAAGTAAGAGTTTGAAGACGGAATTGTACACAAATAGATAGCATATGGAACTTAGTGTTTAATAATATATTATTAATGTAATTTTTTTATTTATGAGAAAAAAGTTTGTTAAAGTGATGCTCTTCGGAGCGTTAGCGCTTACAGTTAGTGCGTCCTTTGTAGGCTGTACGGACTATGATGATGATATTAAAAATCTGCAAGAACAGATTGATAATATCAATAAGAAAGAACCGGGAGTTACTACGGCAGAAATGTCAACAGCGGTATCTTCGGCTATTAGTGCCTTGAAAACAGAACTGGAAGCTGTTATTGCCGGTAAGGCTGATAATGCGGCTGTTGTGGCATTACAGGATAAGGTTAGGGAACTGGAAGCTGCCCTTAATAACAAAGCGGACGCTTCGGCTATCCAGGAACTGATAGCGCAGATTGGAGAATTGTCTGAGGAGGTGAACTCGGTAAAAGGCTCTTTGGAGGATTCTAAAACAAAACTTGAGGCTGAAATAAAGGCGCTGGAAGACGAGTTGGCTAATGTAGCTGATGCTGCTGAAATGGAAGAATTGGCTAAAAAACTTACCGAGGCACAGAATCAGCTGAAAGAGTTGGAGGAAAAAATAAGCGACAATGCCGGGGAAATTGTGAAACTGACAACCCAAATAGGACAGTTAGCTGAGATCCAGGCTTCCATCGAAGCGTTACAGACATCTAATCAGGCTTTCCAGACTGCAATAGATGAACTAAAAGCAGCACAAGGCAACAACATAACAGAAGCAGATTTGTCGAAAGCGTTGCAAGCTTATCTGACTAAAGATGAAATCGCTAAGTTGTTGGATAACAAGATGCTTGATTATCTGACAAAAGAGGATTATGCAAAGAAAGAACAAGCTATTTATGATTATGTAAATAATACATTGACGGCTAACATAATGGCAAAAGTGAATGCTGCTTATGTGAGTTTGGATAAATATAATAAAGATCTGAAAGAGATCAATGAGAAGTTCTCCAGATATGTTGACTCGGAGAGTTCGGAATACAAAAAACTTGTGTCGGATGTTACGGCTTTGAACAACTATAAAACTGAGACATTGCAAGCTCTTGTTGACTTGGTGAATGGTACTTCCGATAAAGAAGGGTTGAGTAAACAAGTGGCAGATTTGGTTGCTGCAATGGGAGAAATCACAGATTTGTCACAGACTTTGAGTGGATATGTCAAATCTACCGAATTGACAAACTATGTTAAAGAGGCGGATCTGAATGATAAGATAGAGGCATATTTGAGTGAATCGATGGAATCGGCTGAATCTACGATGCAAACTTTGGAAAAAAGACTGGAGGCCCTTGAAATAGGTGTGAAAGCAATGATACAAAGCATTGTATACGCACCTCAGACTGTTGGCGGCGTAGTTGCATTTAACTCGTTGGAGGTAGAGGATACGGGAGTGACCCCGAACAAGAATGTAGTTGTTGCAGAGGATAAATCATTGAATATATCTTTCCGTGTATCTCCAGTATCTGCTGCAAAAGTATTCTTCGATAAATATGATTATAGTTTTGAGGGACATGAAGTAGCGTCTCGTGCTGCCGGAAAAATTGAGTATTTGAATGTTGAGAGCAGTAGTGTCGATGAGGCAACCGGAATGGTTAACTTTGTGGTCTCAACGGGAATTTCTGCAGGTAAGAGTTATGCCATCTGTATGCATGTGACTCCTAAAGCGAAAGTCGGTGAAGTTGATAATGATGATAATTTGACGGATATTACATCTAATTACTTTGTTGTAAGTAAGTCTCTTACTAAGATTGAAACAATTGTATTAGAAAGTCCTGCTAAAGCAGAAAATACATTATATTATAATAATGAAAATTCGGCTATTAATTATGCGGAAGGTATAAAATATGTTATCAATGGCGGTCATGTAAATTTGGAAAATTATGATATGAGTAAATTCTCCATTGAATATAGCGTCACTAATGAAAATTATTTCTCTATTGGTAAAGCAGAGGGTATATTAAAACCTGCTAACTATAATTTGGCCAGTTATGTAGATCAGACTGCTACGGCTACTGCCACAGTGAAAATAGAAGGTGTGAAACGTACTTTCCCGACTTCATTTGCTGCTGTTACAATTAAAGAAGAAACTTCTATAGCCGAGACAACTTGTGATTATGGCACTTTGGAGGTAGCATGGAAGAATGCTGAGCAAACTATTCCGGCTTCTAAATTTGATTTAACTAAGATCTATGACGAAGCCAATATAACAGCTACCGCTTTCAAACAGCTAACCGCATCTTATGACGAAACTGCTGATGTACATTTTGTAGTTGGAACAGATAATGTTTTGAGTGTCGCTATTGCTGCTAATACAGCAGGCGGTGAGCATCCGATTCAGGTGATATTTGAAGGAAATGGAAAGAAGATTACCGTAAAAGCGAATGTGAAGATTACTTACAATGAGGTTTCTTTGACTACTAAACCTGAACTGTGGGAGGGTGATAAAATGAATGGTACTGTCATTTTCACTCCTACACTGGATGACCAATTTAGGCCGAGCACCATTGCTCTTTCAATGGATTTGACAACTCTCTTTGGAAATTATACGGAGGTATATAATGATGTAACAGCAGCAGGCGGTACAGTAACTCTTAATGTTCAAGATTTGGCTGGATTCAACGGTGCTGTATCATTCGAAAATAATGTAGTAACTATTAATCCATCTAAATATAGTGGAAAGGACATTGTGATTACAAGTGATGTTAAGTTTGGTAATACTACTGTGGATGCTAGCAAAGCTACGATTAAAGTCGTTAATGTCAGTGGTACTTGGAAACCCGGAAAACTTGAAGTAACTTTAACAGATAAGGCTGCTAAGATAAATGTGTTAGAAGGATTTTCTTGGATTGATTTCAGAAATAAAGTAATGTGGGCAGACGGTGCGGATGTTGAAGGCGGTACTGATTTTGCAGACGGTGTAAAAGGTTTGGCGGTATACGGTTTAACTGCTCCGACTTGTACGCTTACTGCTGCCGATGGTACTGAATGCCCGTATTTGAAGTTCGAGAATGGTGAAGTATATTTCACTGAAGCTGGTAAGACTTTCGGATTTGTACAACCGTATGAGGCTAAAGTGACGATTAATGTTACTTCTCCATGGGGAGAAATAGCTGGAGCTACTCCGTCTAATACGGAAATCTTAATTACAATCCCTGCATTGGTACAATAAAATATAATTAATCGGATTTAGTTCCCCTTTGTCTAAAGTGGGAACTATCCGATTTTTTTCTACTGATTCAGATATAATGTAGAATATGATATATTGTTTGTTTCTAAAATTGCCCCTTGTGACAAGCCGCAATTTTAATATGTCAAGCTATATTTTCATCTCTACCAAAGTAGCTTGGCGCTTGGATAGAAAGGCACTTCCACACATCCCGGAAGTGCCTTCTTTTTTTATTTATTGAACCCCAACTTTTTCAATCCGTTCTGTACATCCGGATGGCTCATAAAGAGTTTCCATAACAGTCCAGTCCGGTAGTTTTCGATCATTACGGCTATGGGGCCTTGGTCGATGGCAAGATAGCGTTGCGGATACCAGTTGTCTGTTTCGCTGAAGGCATCATAAAAGCCATAGGGGCCGAATAGTTTGTCTCCCATATCATAAAGATGTCTCATCACTTCGAGAGAATATTCCGGTGTATAGACGATGGACGATAAAGCAGCCGTAGGGGTGATTACTCCTGCATCCTCTTTCTCATTGGGAGCATGTGCGGCGTAGCCGTTTACGGAATAGCTGGCGGTCAATCCCCAACAATTCGGGCCGAAACCTTTGTAATGTTTCGGATTACGGATGCAATAGGCGCGGTTGACTAACGTCAGGTTACGCATTTCATTGAAGTAACTCGGACAGTATTTATCTTTCAGTCCTACGGGATCCAATCCCAAGAAGGAATATTGCGCCCAGAAGAGCGGACCTGCTTCGCTGCCTTGATAACGAAGGTGAAGTTCGATACCCTCTACTTTATGCGGAGATACGATGGCGCCATTCTGTGCCCAACCATCATGATATACGGCGGCAGGCACACCGTGTGTGGGCGATGCGGCGGCGAGTATGTACATGATGAGACATTCATTGTAACCATGAACCGGGAAGTCCATCTCCCAGCCGTATTCGGGACTCCAATGCCAGTAGAGTACATTCTGGTTCCCTTTGCGGTACCAGTTCCAATCCACTTCACGCCACAGTTTATCTATTCTTTGCGCCAATGCTTTTTCTTGGGGAGTGCCGTCAATATAATACTGATGTACGGCAAGCAGTCCTTGCATGAGAAAAGCCGTCTCTACAAGGTCGCCGCCATTGTCTTTCTGACCGAAGGGTTTCACTTTTCCGGTCTCGCCATACCACCAATGGGGATAGGCGCCTTTGAAGCGGTCGGCACGTTCGAGAAAAGAAACTATTTTTTCCATGCGTACCAGTCCGTCGGTACGGGAAACGTACCCCCGGTTGATGCCGGCAAGAATGGCCATGATACCAAAACCACTGCCACCCGAGGTGACGACATCCGGTCCGCCGGCAGGATAGTTACCGTCCATATGAATACGTTCCGGGGCGAGACCGCTATTGGGCTCCGCACCATCCCAGAAATATAGAAAGGTTCTTCTTTGTACTGTATCCAGCAGGGCATCAGTAGTGAGACTGTCTGATGGGAGGGAAGAAGTTGATGGAGAGGTTTTCTTGCTGCCCTGACAGGAGTTGGCTGTCAGGAGCAGAAGAAGACCGGAAAATATATAATAAATAACTGGTTTCATTGTTGTTGGTTTTTAGAAGGTGAAGACCTCTCCCCATCCCTCTCCGTGGGAGAGTGAGTTGGGTTAGTCTTATAACTGATTAAATATAATAATTGCTTGAATATCATAACTGATTAAATGCAATAGTATCTATACTCCCTCTCCTACGGAGAGGGTTGGGGAGAGGCCTCACTTGGACGTTACGGTGAATGCGGCTGTTTTCACATCCCGGCTGTTGGAGCCTATCATGACTTGGAAGTCTCCCGGCTCTATGACATATTGCAGATCATAATCGTAGAACTTCAACATTTCAGGGGCTATTTTGAAGGTGACAGTACGCGTTTGTCCGGGTTGGAGGTAGATTCTTTCGAATCCTTTCAACTCTTTTACCGGTCGGGTAGTGCTGCCTACAAGATCGCGGATATACAGTTGCACCACTTCTCCGCCGGGCAGCAGTCCGGTGTTGCTGACATCTACGGATGCTGTGATCATACCTTGCATATCCATGCTCGATTGGCTCAGAGAGATGTCGCTGTAAGCGAAAGTAGTGTAGGAGAGCCCGAAGCCGAATGGATAGAGCGGTTCGTTGGTGACATCCAGATAATTACTGCGGAATTTTTCGAACCATTTGCCATCGTGTAGCGGACGTCCGGTATTCTTATGCGCATAATATAATGGAATCTGTCCTACGTTTTGCGGGAAGCTCATTGTCAGTTTTCCACTCGGGTTGACACGACCGAACAGTACGTCACCGATGGCATAAGCTGCTTCGCTTCCACCAAACCAGACATTAAGAATAGCCGGAACATTGTCCTGTTCCCAATTCAATATCAACGGGCGGCCGGTAAAAAGCACTAAGACCACCGGCTTGCCTGTGGCTACCAGTTCTTTCAACAGTGTTTGTTGTACATCGGGTAGATTGAGATCCGTACGGCTGCTGCTTTCTCCGCTCATCTCGGATGATTCTCCGAGGGCAGCGACGATTACGTCGGCTTTATTGGCGGTTTCCAATGCTTCTTTCAATAATTCGGCATCCGTACGATTGTCCCGGTTCAATGAACGGCCGAACATGGTAGCGCGTTCTTCGTAAGCAGCGTCGCTTATCAGGTTACTTCCTTTGGCATATAACAGGTTGATGTTCGCACCGTTTTCCATTAAAGGGATGTACCAGGGTTCATTGGGTTGGTTAAGAGGCATTTCATCCATACGGCCCACCATCTCACGAAGTCCTTCGATAAGCGACGGTGAACGGTCCAGCACGGCTGCCACGCTCCATGTACCCGGCATATTGCTCCGGGTGTCTGCCAACGGGCCGATCACTGCAATGGTTCCGGTGGGCTTCAATGGTAAGGTCTGGTTGTCGTTTTTCAGCAAGACAAAACTTTCGGAAGCGATACGGCGGGCGGCATCCCGATGGGCACGCGTAAAGATGTCACGTGCCGGACGTTTCGGATCACAATATTTATAGGGGTCATCGAATAGTCCCAATTTATATTTCGCTTCCAGAATACGGCGGCAGGCGGTATTCAAAGTCATCATAGAAACTTTACCCTCTTGAATGGATTTCTTCAGAGTGCCTACAAATCCGTCACTTACCATATCCATGTCCACACCGGCATTGATGGCACGGGCGGAAACGGTCTGTAAATCGCCGATACCGTGATCTGTCATTTCGGATATTCCGGTATAGTCCGTAACGACGAAGCCGTTGAAACCCCATTGACCGCGCAGCACATCACTCATCAACCATTTGTTGGCAGTGGCAGGTATGCCGTCCACTTCATTGAATGAAGCCATTACGCTGCCTACTCCCGCTTCGATGGCGGCTTCGAGGGGAGGAAAATATTCATTGTACATCCGTTGGCGGCTCATGTCTACGGTGTTATAATCGCGTCCGCCTTCGGCAGCACCATAAAGGGCGAAATGCTTTACGCAGGCCATGATTTCATCGTTCCGTTTCAACTGGTCTGCGAGTTTTTCTCCCTGATACCCCTGTATCATTGCCCGGGCGATAAGCGATCCTAAGAACGGGTCTTCTCCCGATCCTTCGGAGACACGTCCCCAGCGTGGGTCACGGCTGATGTCCACCATCGGGCTGAAAGTCCAGGAAATGCCGTCTGCACTGGCTTCGATCGCTGCAATACGGGCCGATTCTTCAATGGCTTTCATATCCCATGTACACGATAATCCCAATGGAATGGGGAAGATCGTTTCGTATCCGTGGATAACATCCATACCGAATAATAAAGGTATGCCAAGGCGGGAATTTTCTACCGCTAATTTTTGTACATCCCGGATTTTTTCCACTCCTTTCAAATTGAAGAGTCCGCCCACTTCACCGCGTTTGATTCTTCCGGCAATGTCGCTGCTCTTTGCCTGTCCGGTGGTGATGTCTCCGGTGACAGGAAGATTGAGCTGTCCGATCTTTTCATCTACTGTCATTCGCTTCATCAAGGCGTCAATGAAACGATTCATATCCTGTGGAGATTTTTGCGCTTGCATGCCACTAACACCTATAAATGTTGCCGCAAGCAGAATACTGAAAGTTTTTATAAATCTGTTCATGGTTAATAATTAAGGCCTCTCCCCCAACCCCTCCCCGTAGGGAGGGGGGAGAAAGGTACATTTGTAAAATCGAGTGTTATATATTATTGACCTCATTCCTGATAGAATGTCTGATAAGGCATTTTACTCCCCTCCCTACGGGGAGGGGTTGGGGGAGAGGCTTAGTAATTCGGATTTTGCACCAACACCCCTTTAGACTTGTCTATCTCCGTTTGCGGAAGCGGTAGGAGGGCATTCTTGGGCTGGTAGTTCATCTTTCCGGCTTTATGCAATACCTCTTCGGCAATGCCCCACCGCACCAGATCATAGAAGCGGTCGAACTCCATTCCCAATTCCACACGACGTTCATGACGGATGGCATCGCGGAGTACCGTTTGATCCAATGATTCCACTTTGGGCAGGACGTTCGGGTTATTGCCTCTCGCACGGGCTCTTACCATTTCAAGATCAGCATTGGCCTCTCCTGTCTTTCCGAGTTCATTGGCGGCTTCCGCAGCCATCAGTACTACATCGGCATAACGGATGAGCCGGATGTTTACCCAAAAACCTTTGTTGGTATATTCACGGCGCATAGCAGGATCGGTATAGGCTTTTTTGTTGAATGCCCGGCCCATGGCTTGCGATACGGGTGATTCGTTATAAGGTGTATTGGTGTTTTCGGGAGTGATCGGGTCTGTCTCGTTTTTGCGGAAGTAAAGAAGGGTAGCGTCCCGGCGCGGGTCTCCCGGTTCGTAGGCATCATATAATTCCTGGGTTGCCATATTCCAACCCCAGCCTAAATCCCATTGGTTGGCACCGCGCACTCCCTGGACTTCACAGAATTGACTGCCTATGACATCGCTGGCCGGTAAGGCTGCCGTGGCTGTACATTGCAGTTCGAAAATAGAACCGCCACTGTTTTCACCTTCGTCCGTAAATATTTTATCATACGGTGTGTTCAGATTGTAAAGGCCGGATGTCATTACGTCATTGGATGCTATATAAAGACTGTCCCAGTTGTTGCGCATCATAAACGTGCGTGCATGGAGCGAACGCGCAGCACCCCAGGTGAGGCGTCCTAAAAACTCGGTAGCCCACTGTTCGGGCAGTAAGGCTTCGGCGCCGGCCAGATCCTTGTCGATTTGCTCATATAGTTTTTCGGCTGTGGTTTTCGGTACATTGGCTTCTGATGAATCGTTTACTTTGAACGTAATCAGAGGTACTTCGCCAAAGGCACGTACCAGATTGAAGTAGCAATATGCACGGAAAAACAGGGCTTCTCCACGGTTCCGGAGGTCTTCTTCGGTTAGCTTTCCGGTAGCTTCTGCTTCATCTATCGATTCGAGAATATCATTACACTGAAAGATAATGGCATAATTCTGGCTCCAGTAAGCCCCGAGTTGTCCGTTAGTAGCCGTATACATAAAGTCGTCATACATTTCTGCTACTTCCGAGCCGTCACTGCTCGTACTGCCTTTCTCTGCATCCTCACTGCGGAAACTGTGAATGGCAAATGCCGGAGTTCCTGCCGTAATATCAAATTTACGCATCATCGTATAGACGTTATAGATCTTACCGTTTACCAAGGCATTCGGATCATCGTCTTCCGTGAATTGTCCCTGCGGGCTGCGATCCAAGAAATCATTGCAACTTGTCACCATCATCGCCCCAATAGCCAGTGACAAGGATAGTATATACTTATATAATTTCATATCAAAATCAAAATATTTAGTTTATTAATTTCCCCTTTTCTCTCTCTTTCTCTCTCTTGCTTTCTCTTTCCCTCTCCCTTCTCCCTTTTTTAAAAAGTCAGGTTGATTCCGAACGTATAAATCGCCGGTACGGGATAACTGCCGTTGTCCACTCCGAAGGCGATGGCCGAACCTCCTAATTCCGGGGTGTATCCGGTATTATGTTTCCATGTTTTCAGGTTTTGCACGTTGAAGTACATTTTCAAGGCCTGCAAACGTATCTTGGAGATGAGAGCCTTATCGAAAGAGTATGCCAGTTGCAGGTTACGGATACGGAAGAACCGTCCGCTCTCTACATAATATTCCGAATTTTCCCGGTTGATAGCATGTTTCGTATTCAATAGCGGCTGACTGTTTGATGTCCCTTCACCATGCCAGCGGTCCAACCGTTGTTCCATGTAGTTGAATTGGGCGAAGTTGTAATTATCCCAGGTACGGTAAATCTGATTACCTCCTTGGCCCATCATTTCAATGCTGAGATCCCAATTTTTATAGGATACGCCCAGCGAAAGTCCGTAAGTGACATCGGGAGTCGGGTCACCGATCATCGTACGGTCTTCCGGAGTAATCTTACCGTCACCGTTCACATCTGCGAATTTCAGGTCTCCCGGAGTGACGGTAGCCAGTGTGTTTTCGGGAGAAGCGTCAATGTCCGCTTTCGATTGGTATACTCCGTCCACTTTGTAACCGTAGAAGTAGCCGATGGGGTATCCGGCCATTGTGTAACTTTGATTCTTGTCACCGGCTATGATTGAATACCCTTCCTGCACGAGACTTTTTACCTTATTACTGATGGTCGTCAGGTTGGCACTGATGGAGTATCCCCAGTCACCGATCTGGTCGCGCCAAGTAGCTGCAAGTTCCACACCGCTGTTTCTGATCTCTCCCAAATTACCGATGCCCGGAATGGTGCCGGCGATGCCCGGGACTTCCGCAAGCAAGTCTTTGGTATTCTTCTTGTAGAAAACTCCTTCAAAGTGTAACCGGTTGCGCAGCAGGTTGGTTTCGAAACCTACTTCCCAGGCTTCTACCTTTTCCCAGCGTAAATCCGGATTCGGGAGGTAGGCCAGTTGATATCCCGGGTAGATGATGGACGGCTTGCCGAAAACGGCGGAAAAGGCATTCTTCAAAAGCGGTTCTGCCGGATAAGCGGAACTTAAATTCTGATTACCTAAAGTACCCCATGAACCTTTCAATTTCAGCATATCCAACCAACTGATATCTTTCATGAATTCTTCTTCGCTTATCAGCCAGCCTGCGCCCACGGAATAGAAGTTTTGCCACTGGTTTCCGGTGTACGAGAAAGCTGACGAACCGTCCCGGCGGTAAGAACCGTTGAACAGATATTTTCCTTTATAATTATAGATCACGCGGGCCAGCATGGATACGGTGGTTCGTTCCCACTGTGTACTTCCGTTAGTGGCGGTAGCCGCATCGCCGATACTGACGAACCATTTATCGGGATCATCGGGGATAACAAGACCGACTCCCTGTTTACGAGCTCCGTCGAGTCTGCTTAGCGAGTTGTAATAAGTTGTGAAACCGGCTGTAGCAGTAAGGTTATGTGCGCCGTCGGCAAAACTGTTGGTGTATGTCAGTACATAATCGCTCTGTATCTTCGTCTCATTCTGCTTAAACTGGCTGACTTCTGTCTTACCGGTTCCCAAAGTCGAAACATTTCCTTTTACCGTCGGGTCGTATACCTTAATAATAGGTATATAGGTTCGTCCGTTGTCTGATGCATAATCCATTGAGAAGGTGGCGCGTGCTGTGAAATGCTTCAAGAAATTTAGCTCTCCGTATACACTGCCCGAAGCCCGGTAATTTTCGGCTTTAGTGGTATTGGCTTTTAATGTTACATCCACCATCGGGTTGTTCATCTGCGCTTTCTGAAATTCGGGCAAGGCGGTGTAAAGACCGTATTCTGCATTGTACACCGGTGCCACCGGAGTGGTACGGATGGCTCCTAACACCTGTTTGGCATCGGCAGGCAACATACGTGCCCCGTTGAATTGGAAACCTACTTTGAAGTGGTCCGTCACTTTGTATTCATTGCTCGCATTGATCGTCACTTTGCTGAACTTCTCATGCTTGATGTTGCCCTGCTCGTGCGAATATCCTACACCCAAATAGAAACTGTGTTTCTCCGAGGCACCTGTGATGCTGATATTATTGTTGGTAATAAATCCTGTTTGGAATATTTCATCCTGCCAGTTTGTATCGGCATTCCAGTTGCTGAAATCGAAAAGCGGGTTCTCTTCGTTGGTAAGCTGCTCGGTGTACAGCTCTTTAAATTGTTCGGCATTGGTCATGGCAATCTTGTCCGTCACTGATTTCCAGCCGAAAGAGGTATTGATATTTACCCTTGTCTGTCCCTCTTTGGCCTTTTTGGTGGTGATGATGATCACACCGTTTGCACCACGTACTCCGAAGATGGCCAGTGATGACGGGTCTTTCAGGACTTCCATCGATTCGATGTCTTCCGGATTGAGGAAGTTGATATTGTCGTTGAAGAGTCCGTCTACGATATATAAAGGTTTGTAACCGTTGATGGAGTTTGTACCCCGGATACGAATCTCCGGATCGTCTCCGGCACGTCCGTTATTGATAATTTGTACTCCGGCTATCTTGCCCTGTAAGGATGATAGCGGATTGGTAGCGGGCTTGTTGGCAATCTCTTCACCTTTTATATTGGTGATAGAGCCGGTCAGGTCGCGTTTTTTGGCGCTACCATATCCGATGACAACAGTTTCGGCCAGCATTTGCGAGTCGTCTTTCATTACGACGTTGATCACTGTCTGCAGTCCTACGCGGATGTCTTGTTTCTGCATGCCGACGTATGAGAATTCAAGCACATTTTCCGGCATCACGGAGATAGAATAGTTGCCGTCGAGGTCGGTAACGGTTCCGCTTGCGGTACCCTGTATCAGTACCGAAACTCCGATCAGGGGTTCGTTCTGCGCGTCGGTTACCGTACCCGTCACCGTTTTTGTCTGGGCAAATAGGGGTGAAGCGGTTAGTAACAGACATGCCAAGGCAAGGATACTCCTTAGCCAGGAAAGTTTCTTCTCTTTAAGAAGAGGTTGTAAAGGTTTAGGTCTCATTGCATCAAATTTTACTATTATATGAACTACTTTATTAGAATGTTTTTTCATCCGCCTTCCGTATTGAGCGACGGCAAAAATATTAAAGTGAACAAATAAGTAGTAAAAAAGATTAGGGCAAGCGTGTTAATACTGATTTTTAACACTGAGAGGGGGGGATTAATGGGAGAAGGGAGAGGGGAGAAGGAAGAGCTTTTTAGGCGATGAGTTTTATCTTATTGGAACGGTGAGTTTCATACTGCTGGAACAATGAGTTTCATACTGTTGGAACAATGAGTTTTATCTTATTGGAACAATGAGTTCCAATCGCTTGAATCAAACGGAAGAAAGAGAGGAATGTAATAGGCTGCGCTATTATGCTGCATAGCACTTCTCCCCTCTCCATTTTCCCTTCTCCCATTAACTTCCTTTTTTCCATTAACTCCCCTCTTTTTTAGAGGGAAAAACAGGGAAGTATCTCTTTGGCATGTCTCATGCAGTGGAGTATGTCTGCTTCTGTTCCGCAGAATGGTCCTGATTTTTCTATTTTTAGTGTAGACATTGCAGCAGCAAAACGCCCGGCTTCTTCGATGCTTGCTCCGGCTGCCCGTTGATAAAGGTAGCCGATAGTATAGGTATCCCCGCATCCGGTGGCATCTGTGATAACGGCCGGTTCATATGCCGGGATCTGATGGAATGTCTTACCATCGAATATTACCGAACCCATACTGCCGAAAGTCAGTAATACTTCTTTGACACCCCATTCATAAAGCTTTCGGGCGGCTTCCGTTACACTGTCATATCCGGTCAATACTTCCATTTCGTGCTCGTTGACTTTCAGAAAATGTACATATTTCAGTGCTTCTTTCTTTTCCGGCCAGTCCACCGGATACACGCGGGTATTACGTACTTCACGGAGGTAGCCCTGCGAGTCAACGGCTACCAGTCCTTTCCCGGCTAGGTGTCTGATGACATCCACGGGAAAGTCATCGGCCAGCAAGGATCCCAAGTGATAAATATCCGCTTCAATTTCTTTTAAATATTGTGAGGTGAACGGATCTGCTTTGGCAAGCACCCTTTGTGTACGGTCATTTTGATTTTCTCCGTATATGTTTTCGAAATAGACGGAATGTTTGCTGGGGAGGGCTGTTACGTTGATACCGGCGTTGCGCATTCTTTCCACCACATTCAACTCACTTTCTCCTACGGCAGTAACCAGTCTATAGTCGGTATTGTTGAGATGGCGCATGGCATATGAACAATAATAAGCTGTTCCTCCCGGCATGTAAACTGTAGATTGCGGGGTCACTACTTTATCCAGGGTGATATGTCCGATACAACAGAGGGTCTGTTTCTTCATTATTCTGTTCCTTTTATTGAATGAAAAAGCCTCCAAGAGTATTTCTTGAAGGCTTTTTAGTTTTTGTGCGGATGATAGGACTCGAACCTACACGTCGCAAGACACCAGATCCTAAGTCTGGCGCGGCTACCAATTACGCCACATCCGCAAACTTGTTGTGGCTAATTTTTCTTTAGCGGTGCAAAGATAGATATATTTTTTGTTTTCCCAAACGAATGCGAAAGAAAAGTGTTTATTTCAGTAATTCCCGTGCTTTTTCTATGATCGTATCGATGCCTTTTACCTCATCTTCCGACTTCATATCTATTTTTACATCCGGGTTGATGCCCCATTCGATCTGGTTCATGTCCCGGTCGAAATGAGGACTTGCAGAAAAGCGGACTGTCCATCCGTTGGGTAACTCCGATGAAAAAGGCATACCTGAACCGCCCCCTGTCTTGTCGCCTACAATTACTACATTGGGCAGACATTTCATGTGTTTCACAAAGTCGTTGGTAGCACTATATGAATGCCGGTTGGTAAGCACGGCTACTTTCTTTTCCCAACGGATGTTTTTGGATGGTTCCAGATAGATGGCATAAGGCCTTGAAAAATCGTGATGTCCGGGTCCTGTTTTATGCTGGATGTATCCGGTCAGTATTTTTTCATTGGTGAAACGGGAGGCTATCTGGGTTGAGTTGGTTGCGTTGCCCCCGGAATTCTGACGGACATCGAAGATCAGCGCCTTGCAGTCGGCCAGATAAGAGAAGACCACGTCCAGATCGCTGTTTCCAATACCGTCGGCAAACGTTTCATAATAGATATAGCCGATGTTATCACTTAATATCCTGTATTTGAGGCCTGCAATCTGGCGGTAATTCCGTCCCAGATAGTGGGTGTTCTCAATGAGCGATTCGTTGAAATTGACCGGAGAATCGGTCCAGAAGTCAAAGTGACTTTGATTCTCTTCGGAAGTCAGATTGACATGTCCGTCTTTGAGTTCGTACAACATATCGTTCAGCACTCCGAATAATTCCTGATTACTCATTTCCGGATAAAGCCGGCTGCGGTATTCCGTTCCGATGGCATCCCAATCGATATCCTTGTAATCGAGAAAACAGTATTTCTCATCAATTATCTTCCATAGCTGGTCGAAGTTCCCCTCCGGATCATTGACGTACTCTTCCTCTCTGATGCAGGCCGTCAGCCCAGCCAGACAACAGAAAAGAATCCATATCCTCATTACTCCCTTTTTCATCTCTTTCTACTAAATTTATTATCCGTCCGTTGGATGGCGTCGCCAATGCTCCCTTCTCCCTTTAGTTAATACGCTCTCACCGCCGCCGGCAATGGGGTCCCGTTTTTATTCCGGATCAGATACAGGTCTTTCACGAACCCTACCATGAATACATGTGAGTAAGTATGTGTCTTGATATTGTTGACGTCCGATTGTTGCAGATCAGCCATGTAACTGAACCGTAACTTGGCATACCGGACCGGAAAATCGATCGACAACATCTGGCGTACGGAAGGTTGGTTGTGTAATGAAGTGAACTGTATTACTCCGTCGGAATTCCCTAACGTGAAAATCTCATAATAAGATTGTCCGTAGTGAGGTGAGAACATGGCCCCCACTACCGGTACATTCACCTGATAGCGGAACGTCAGAGGATAATTCTTTATTTTTGCATGCCAGATGGCCATTGCAGAAGCATCCAGATTGATGAATGCTCTTGCCGAAGCCGGATTGTTCGTATTGCGCAGGTTGTATACGAATCCACCGTTTATATCTGCCAACGCACCGGCCAGTAGCTTAAAGTTTTCGGTGATACGAAACTGATAATGCAGCCCGTAATTCCAATTCACCAGACCGTTGAATGTGTTGTTGTTTTCTGCATGGTTGTGTGTATACCCTATATTGGCCTGAAAAAAGTTTTGTACGGATACGTTTCCGTCCAATAGCTTGGTCATGCGCATGGTTTCCCGGGAGATACGGAAGTCTATTCCTTTGTATTCCTGCGGTGACAGATAGGTGTCGAAGACATTGGTATAGCCAATTCCATACATGGTGGCACGCGTGACGTAGCGATTGGCCTGCTGCGAATCTGCCTGTGCATATATTCCATCACAAAGAGCAAGCAGGCAACAGCCGATCAGCCCCATTTTTAATAGTATGTTCCTTTTCATTGGCAACCCAATTAATTTTAAATGAATCAGAACAGTTTCATCTGTCCCGTCATTTCGTCCAGTATGTCTCCTTCGCTTTTACCGTGATCCGGGTCCAGTATTTCCGGTTCTTCCTCATTCTCTTCTGTTTTATCCGGTGCCGGAGGATCTGGGAAGCGGGTAGGCTCCAATTCATTGATTGTTTCCACAGTATATGTGGTGATACGTTTTCCTTTTGCCTTAAAGCCTTTCACGGCAATAAATTCATCGGCCTCGATGACCATCGGATCGCGGAAACTATCATGTCCGCCAAAGATAACTTCCAGGCGCGGATAATATTCATCTGTCAGCAGAATCAGTTGGGTCGCTTTGTTGTCTCCCAGATAATTTTGCTTACGGGTGGTACTTTCGAAACAGAAGCGTTTCAGATACGGATAGTTCTGTTGGTCGGCATCGTATAAGGCTGCCGTCCACACCTTGTTACCGTCGAATTTCTCAACGATGCTTACATTGTTTTCATAGTGATTGCTCACGTCGAAATTTGTCGTATAGAATTCGCCGGTGTTCAGAACTACCAAGATGCTGTCGTCACTTTGGAATTCTCCCAGATATTCGCCTCTGCCGTCATAGTTGAGACGCAGTACATCCCGGTCGAACCAGACTTTTCGTCCGCCCAAAGTAGAACCGCCTCTTTGTTTCAAGGCTATTTTATGTACCGGCAGGCGTGTCAGGATAACACCTTGTGCCTGACGGCTCTTGATACCCACTTCGCTGAAGTCGCGCTCGAAGATGATACGGCGTACACGTGGATTGGGTTTTAGGGTTATCTTTATGATTTCGGCTTCTCCGTTAGGGTTGGCGCTGAAATAGGTAATCCGTGATTCCGGAGTTCCCTGAGTGACGTCATACTCACGGTCGCGTACGATGGAGGTCACGGCAAAACGTTTGATATAGGTCGTTCCCTCTTTTCCGTCGCGGTAGGCCACGTTGTAGATGGTACGCTTGTCGTTTTTCTTGAATACGTTGACGTACAATACATTCTTACCCACGAATTTCTTATCGGCAACCGGTGTTATCATGTACCTGCCATCCCGGTAGAAAATGATCACATCATCCAGATCCGAGCAACAGGCCACAAATTCGTCTTTCTTCAAAGCTGTTCCGATGAAACCCTCTTCCCGGTTGATATATAGCTTCTCGTTTGCTTCTACCACTTTGGTTGCTTCGATGGTGTCGAAGTTACGTAATTCTGTCCGGCGTGGGAAGTTTTTACCGTATTTGTCTTTCAACATCTGGTACCAGTCTATCGTATATCCCACGATATTGGCCAGATGTGCATCTATTTCGGCAATGTCCGATTTCATTTTGGCAATGATTTCTTCCGCTTTGTCTGTGTTGAATTTCAAGATGCGTCCCATCTTGATCTCCATCAGTCTCAGTATATCTTCTTTTGTTACCTCACGGATGAATTGCGGATAGAAAGGTGTCAGCCGGTTATCGATGTGCTCGCATGCGGCATCCATATCTTTGGATTGTTCAAACTCCTTGTCTTTGTAGATACGCTCTTCAATGAATATCTTTTCAAGGGAGGCGAAATGCAGGCTTTCCTGTAATTCGCCTTTGTGTATTTCGAGTTCCTGCCGAAGGAGGGCGAGCGTGTTGTCAACCGATTTTTTCAGTACATCACTGACTTTGAGGAAGTGCGGTTTGTTGTCGTCGATGACACAGCAGTTGGGTGATATGCTTATTTCACAGTCGGTGAAAGCATACAATGCATCTATTGTCTTGTCCGAAGAGGTACCCGGTGCCAGGTGTACCAGAATTTCTACATTGGCCGATGTGTTGTCGTCTACCTTGCGAACTTTTATTTTTCCCTTATCTACAGCTTTCAGGATGGAATCTATCACTGTGGAGGTTGTCTTTCCGTAGGGAATCTCTTTGATTGCTAAGGTTTTGTTGTCTACTTTGTCGATTCGGGCACGTATCTTTACCGAACCGCCGCGTTCTCCGTCGTTGTATTTGGATACATCGATGGAGCCGCCTGTCTGGAAATCCGGATATAGCTTGAAATCCTCTTCGTGCAGATAGCTGATAGCGGCATCGCACAACTCATTAAAATTATGCGGTAATATTTTGGAAGAGAGTCCGACGGCAATACCCTCTACGCCCTGTGCCAATAGCAAGGGGAATTTTACCGGCAATGCGATCGGTTCTTTGTTTCGTCCGTCATACGATAGCTTCCATTCGGTTGTTTTAGGATTGAATACTACCTCGAGGGCAAATTTGGAGAGACGCGCTTCGATATAACGGGGAGCTGCCGCACCGTCACCGGTGAGAATATTACCCCAGTTTCCCTGACAGTCGATGAGCAGATCTTTCTGTCCCAGTTGTACCAATGCATCTCCGATGGAAGCATCGCCGTGCGGGTGAAACTGCATGGTATGTCCTACGATATTGGCAACTTTGTTGTAGCGTCCGTCGTCCAAACGTCTCATGGAGTGTAAGATACGGCGTTGTACCGGTTTTAGTCCATCAATGATGTGGGGCACGGCGCGTTCCAGAATCACGTACGAGGCATAGTCCAGAAACCAGTTCTGATACATGCCTGTAAGTTGATGTTTTACGCTTTCGTTATGTGAGTCCGCCGGCTTATAGTCCGAATGTCCTTCGCTCCCTTCCGGGAGCTCTTTGTCCAAGTCGTCTTTCGGTGCTTCAAAATCTTCGCTCATATTGGTTTGGGAATTGTCTGTTCAAGATTAACTGATTTTCTCAGTTGCAGGCAAAAATACAAAATTTATCGGGAAAAAATGCAAATCATTCTAAAAAACAAAAGTGAACCCGATAAGCTTGGACAAATGAGAGGATCCTATGCCGGAAATGGAGAATTAAGAAAGGGTGTATCTATCTGTCCCTGTGTTTATGTTCTAATGATGGTGTTTGGCTTGGTACATATAAATGTGGATGGACAAATTTAATAAATTCCCGGATATGCTGTCTCATAACGTTAAAAGTGAAGTGATAATTGTTTAATTCAACTGAAATTGCGTATTTTGCGTTACGTAAAATGCGTTACGCAAAATATGGAATGTATGAAAGACAAACAAAAAAATATCGAATTGAAGAATCCGTTCCTGGTGTATGGATACGTAAGTCCGCATTACTTTTGTGACCGTGAAGAGGAGAGCAGAAAGATGCTTTCGGCTCTGAGTAATGAACGTAATGTCACCTTGATAGCTCCCCGGCGTATTGGAAAGACGGGGTTGATAAAGAATGTATTCTATCTGATGCGACAACAGGAAGTAGGTGTTTCTTGTTTCTATATGGATATATTTGCAACGCGTGATTTACCTTCGTTTGTACGCTTGTTTGCGGAGACCGTACTTGGACAGCTTGATACACTTAGCGAAACGGTGCTTCATAAACTGACCTCTTTTTTTCGTTCCTGTCGTCCGGTAATCAGTGCGGATCAGTTGACGGGAGCACCCACCGTTTCATTAGATTTTGTGCCGGATAAATCTGAACAGACGTTGAAAGAGATCTTAGATTATATGGCAACATCCGGTAGAAAATGCTATGTGGCTATTGATGAATTTCAACAAATAACTTCTTATTCCGAGAAAGGGACCGAGGCTTTACTTCGTTCCTATATCCAATTCCTGCCGAACGTACATTTCATTTTTGCAGGTAGTAGCCGGCATTTGATGGAGGAGATGTTTACTTCTGCCAAACGTCCTTTTTATCAGAGTTCACAACTGATGGTGTTGTGTGAAATAGAAGAAAATACCTATTACTCTTTTGCGGCCACTTTCTTTGAAAAGAGAGGAGGAAGGTTGGAGAAAGAGGTTTTCGGCTGGATATACAAACGCTTTGAAGGGCATACCTGGTACATGCAGGTTTTGCTTAATCGGCTATACGAGCAGTACGAAACCGTTACTGATATCCGGCAGGCAGAATTCATACTGGCACAGCTGTTGGAGGAGAATACCCCTGTTTATCAGAATTTTATATCTCTGCTTACCGATAACCAATTGCAACTGATGCAAGCCATTGCCAGAGAGGGGAAAGTAGCAACGCCGAACAGTGGAGAGTTCGTTAAGCGTTATGGGCTGAAAGCTTCCAGCAGTGTGAATACGGCCTTGAAATCCCTGCAAGGGAAAGAACTGGTTTATAAGTCTGACAAAGGTTATATCGTATACGACCGCTTTATGGCATTATGGCTGGCAACATTGCCATGACTTCTCTTCGGAAGTGGTAAATAAGATAAATTAATACCCCCGGCACCCTATTTATAAGATAAATAGCTATCTTTGTGGCGCTTTTTAGCTGAATAATGATTTCAATTTAATTAAAGATACAACAAGAAATGGCACAAGAAGACGTTTTTAAGAAACTCGTATCACATTGCAAAGAATATGGTTTCGTATTCCCCTCAAGTGATATTTATGATGGATTGGGAGCTGTGTATGACTATGGTCAAATGGGTGTTGAACTCAAAAATAATATAAAGAAATACTGGTGGGATAGCATGGTGTTGCTGCACGAAAATATTGTCGGCATCGACTCCGCTATTTTTATGCATCCTACTATCTGGAAAGCTTCCGGACACGTTGATGCATTCAACGATCCGTTGATTGACAATAAAGATTCTAAAAAACGTTATCGTGCAGACGTGCTTATCGAAGATCAGCTTGCCAAATACGATGATAAGATCAATAAAGAGGTAGCTAAAGCTGCCAAGAAATTCGGTGATGCTTTCGATGAGGCACAATTCCGTGGCACAAACGGCCGTGTCCTTGAGTATCAGGCTAAACGCGACGCCCTTCATAATCGCTTTGCGAAAGCGCTGAACGATAATAATCTGGATGAGCTTCGCCAGATCATCGTAGATGAAGAGATTGTTTGCCCCATTTCCGGAACGAAGAACTGGACGGAAGTGCGTCAGTTCAATTTGATGTTCTCCACAGAGATGGGTTCTACTTTGGATGGTGCCATGAAGATCTATCTGCGTCCGGAAACGGCACAGGGTATTTTTGTGAACTACCTCAATGTTCAGAAAACAGGTCGTATGAAAGTTCCTTTCGGTATTGCACAGATCGGTAAGGCATTCCGTAATGAAATTGTGGCCCGTCAGTTCATTTTCCGTATGCGTGAGTTTGAACAGATGGAGATGCAGTTTTTCGTAAAACCGGGCACTGAGCTGGATTGGTTCAAGAAATGGAAAGAGATCCGTTTGAAGTGGCATAAAGCCCTTGGCTTTGGCGATGATCACTACCGTTATCACGATCACGATAAATTGGCGCACTATGCCAATGCTGCTACCGACATTGAATTCCTGATGCCGTTTGGCTTTAAAGAGGTAGAGGGTATCCACTCCCGTACCAACTTCGACCTTAGCCAGCATGAGAAGTTCTCCGGCAAGAGCATCAAGTATTTTGATCCGGAATTGAATGAATCTTATACTCCGTATGTAATTGAAACTTCTATTGGTGTGGATCGTATGTTCCTCAGCATTATGAGTGCCGCATATTGTGAAGAACAGCTTGAAAACGGTGAAAGTCGTGTAGTACTGAGACTGCCTGCTGCTCTTGCGCCTGTGAAGTTGGCTGTGATGCCGTTGGTGAAGAAAGACGGACTGCCCGAAAAGGCCCGTGAGATTATTGACGATCTTAAGTTCCATTTCCACTGCCAGTATGATGAAAAAGACAGTATCGGTAAGCGTTATCGTCGCCAGGATGCCATTGGTACTCCGTTCTGTGTAACTGTCGATCATCAGACATTGGAAGATAATTGTGTAACTTTGCGTAATCGCGATACTATGCAACAAGAGCGTGTGGCTATCTCTGAGCTGAATAACATCATTGCCGACAGAGTAAGCATTACTTCGCTTTTGAAAACAATCCAATAAAACCTTGACGAATGAATAAAAAAATCTATTTATTACCAATTCTTTTACTGGCTTTAGTTTTTGTTTCTTGTGAAGAAACAAAAGAGGTGAGCATATATGATAACTGGCAAGAACGTAACGAAGCGTTTATTGATTCTCTGAGAAATGAATTTATGACGAACCGGGAAGTAAGCGGATTAGATACTATTCATTTGTTGAGCGCTCCAGATGATTATATCTTTTATAAGGAGAAAACTCCAGTAAAGAATGAGCCTGAGAACCCTGATAATATATATGAGTATATCGAGGGATATGTATTGGAAGATATTCAACCTTATTATACGGATAGTGTATATACATATTATAAAGGTACTTATATAATCGGTACCAGATTTGATGGCTTTACAGGGAAGAACCCTACAGTGTTTGATTCACCGAGTAGATTTTATGTGAATAGTGTCGTTACAGGCTGGTCTGAGATGCTTCAACGTATGAAAGTTGGAGAGCGTAGGGAGATTTATATTCCTTGGAAATATGGTTATGGTGCAAGTGGCTATGGCAGTATTCTTGGCTATTCTACGTTGGTATTTGATGTGCAATTGTATAGCATTGAGAATCGTAGTTCAAATGCACTGTCAGTACTGGATATAGAAGAATAATAGATTTTTGTATATGAAAAAGTTACGAGGGTGTGTCAAAACTAAAATGACCACTCTAAAAAGTTATAGATTGTAACTAACAATTATAAAAGAGCCATATCAAACTCTGTTTTTGAGTAATAATATGGCTCTTTTCATCATTGATTTAGGGAGTCAAGTTTCAGATTAAAAGTTGTCCTTTCATCAAATTACGTTTTGACACACCCTCGTTTTTGTAATCTATTTGTTCCATAGATGTTTATGAAATCATTAAGAAAGGAGGGGATTTGATGATTTGGGATATTTGATGTTGTGTGTTTGGAAGACTAACAACAAAAAGATTAAACTCAAAATGTTGGTTTTCAGCAATAGTAACTCCAGTCCATGTGGAAAGATTTAGCATCTTTTTTTCAAAGTGTAGCATCTTTCAAAAAAAGACGTAGCAAGCTTTAAAAAAAGACTTGATATCTTTTATTGAAAAATGTAGCAGGTTTCAAAGAAAGATATAATATCTTTTTTTGCAAGCGTTTTCTTATTTCTTCAGAATACCTGTTCTATATATTTCTACCCCCTTCATCGGCTTCACCTTTTAGACTTAAACTCCTTGTTCATCAGAGATACAGGGTGAAGGTATACTCCGGATTTCCAAGCATCGTGCTCATTGTTCGTGCGCCCGGTGCTTATTGTCCATACACTCGGTGCTTACGGACCGTATGCCCGATACCTGAGAGGTATTGGTATGTAGATGAGAAGACGGGAATAACCCTTCACCCTGTATCTCTGATGAACAAGGAGTTTAAGCCCAAAAGGTGAAGCCGGTGAAGGGGGGGGATTCTATGTGGATAATGCGCCAAAAAAATCAAAATAAATACTAACAGTATCATTTTCGATTCCTTGAAAGAGGGAACTCGTCGGTAACCTAATTTGAATAATTCATGATCAGTAATAAGCAGTTAAGTAGTAAACTAATAGAACCACATCAGATGAACTATTTTTACTAAGCTACTTGACACTTATTACTTGATTACTGTCTATGAATCATTCAGGTTAGAGATATTTCCTTAATTTCTTACTCCATATTTTATATCCTTCTTCCGTCAGATGCAGTCCGTCATTGGTCAGTTCTTTCCGCAATACATTGGTTCCTTTCTCTGTAAAGAGGGGGAAGAGATCGATAAAAGTTATTTGACGGGATACAGTTAGGTCCTTCAATTGTTGATTGATTGCCGGTACAACGTCTGTTTTCCCGATCATGGTTTTGTATTTACATACGGATTCGTTGATGGGCAGCAGGCTTTGGAGGTATATCTTTGTTTGGGGGGATTCCTGTTGTATCCGGTCTATCAGACGGGTGATAAGTGTCACAACACTGTCTGCTGAAAGGTCGTGGGATACATCATTGATTCCGATCAGAAGGAAGAGCTTGGCCGGATGTCCGGGGAGTATTTGATGCAGACGGTCGTACACTCCCATAGCTTCGTCTCCGATGATGCCACGATTACGGACATTTTTCTTTTTCAGGCGGGCCCCCCAGTCTTTTCCGGCTTCTGTGAGACTATTGCCCAGCATGACGATGTCTTCCGGGCCGATAGCCGGTTCTTCTTCGAACTGAAGGAAACGTTTGTAATAATGGTCTGTATAGGTGCGTTCGGTAGGGTAGATAGATGCTGCTACGGCATTGGCTACCAATGAACGGAGGCGTATTGCTTTGCCTTTATCGTCTGGATGTACGCTGTTGGTCAATAAGATGACAGAAGTATCGCTATCCGGGTCGAGGATGATGGAAGTACCTGTATAACCGGTATGCCCGTAAGTGTTCGGACCGAAAAGGTCACCGTGATTGGAAGCATACGGTGAAAAGATGTCCCAGCCCAAACTGCGTCCCAGCGCGCTAACCTGACGTGGGATGCTCCGCATGGCTTTTACCCCTAAAGGACTTAGTATGCGATGTCCGTTGTATTCGCCGTCATTCAACAACATGGCGGATAGTATGGCCAGATCGTTGGCATCGGAGAAAACACCGGCATTGCCTGAGATACCACCGTTCATGATGCGCGCCAAAGGATCGTGAACCACTCCTTTCAGAACGCTGCCGTCTTTTTGTTTTTCAGTGGGGGCACAATGTTCCAGTATTTCTCCTGTGGGGCAATAATCGGTGTGGCTCATACCTAACGGATCAAATATATTGGCTTTGGCAAAATTGCGGAGGCTCTGTCCGCTGATGGTTTCGATGATATGTTGCAAGACGATGTAGTTAAGGCAACTGTATTGAAAATCACTTCCGGGCTTGAAAACGGGTTTACAGCCTGCTATGTACTCGATGAGTCCTTCCGGATTGGGAGAGCCGTACTGTTCGGCCAGTTTGTTTACGGGAGCATATGCCGGTAGCCCGGAGGTGTGTGTCAGAAGGTCGGTGATGCGGATCTCTTCGGAAAATGCCGGCAGGTAGAGATTTACCGGGTCTGTCAGGCGGAGTTGTCCCCGTTCGGTAAGGATAAGGGCACAGATGGCGGTTGATATGGATTTACTGACGGATGCCATGTCGAATACAGTATGGGTATCCATGGGTTCACGGGTAGGAAATGTCTGTTTACAGCCATAGGCTTTCAGATAAGCTAATTTTCCGTGGCGGACAACGGCAAGTACGGCACCGGGAATGTCTTTGTTGTTTATTGCTTTTTCGATGGCTTGGTCGGCGTATGTGAGATGGCGGGAGTTCATTCCGACTTGTTCGGGAGCGACACGTTGTAGCGGTTGGGCTGAAATTTGAAAAGTGAACAGGAATATGTTCAGGATGACAAACAGTGTTTTCATGTGGATAGTGTTCGGGTGAGGAATACAGATGAACGTAAATAGAATACTGTTTTTTCGCAAATTTACGTTCATCTGTGGTTTTATTAGTTATGTTATGGGAGCTTTGTCGTTCCCGATTTGTAAGCGTCTACTGCTTTTTTGACAGAACCATGCATCAGGAGTAATGCCTTTGCTTGGTCGTAATACAGTCCGAGTTCTTCGACAATCATGCGTGTACCACGGTCTATCAATTTCTGGTTACTAAGTTGCATATTGACCATTTTATTACCTTTTACACGTCCTAACTGAATCATAACGGAAGTGGTGATCATGTTCAGGATCATTTTCTGTCCGGTACCCGATTTCATACGGGAACTTCCGGTCACATATTCCGGACCGACAATCATTTCGATGGGGACATCGGCTTCCGCGGCCATTGGAGAATCCGGATTACTGGTAATACAGCCGGTCAGGATGCCATGTTCACGTGCCGCATGCAGTGCACCGATCACATAGGGGGTAGTGCCTGAGGCAGCAATGCCGATTACGGTATCTTTATCGTTAATGTTGTGTTCGACCAGTTCTTCCCATCCCCGCCGGGTATCGTCTTCGGCATTTTCCACCGGATTACGGAGGGCGGTGTCGCCACCGGCAATCAGTCCGATAACCAATGTAGGCGGCATGCCGAATGTCGGAGGAATCTCCGAAGCATCGAGTACCCCCAAACGACCGCTCGTGCCGGCTCCCATGTAGAAAATGCGACCGCCTTGTTTCATGCGGGGAACGATTTGGCTCACCAACTTTTCGATTTGCGGAATCGCTTTCTGCGTGGCAAGGGCTACTTTCTGGTCTTCTGCATTGATGTCTTCCAGTATTTCCCGGATAGACTTTTTTTCTAAATCGTTATAGAGCGAAGGTTGCTCTGATATTTTGATAAACATGTTGTGATTTATGAATAATGATTTATGATTTATGACTGATGAAAGGTCATGAGACCTTGCATGGGGCTTTTGACGATGGTTGTTATTTGTATCTCTAATTCGCGGGCGGCTTCGTGCAATATGTCCTGATAGTGGTAGGCGACGGAGCCGATGAAGTGAACCGGATGATTTTTGTAATCGTATTGCATGACATTGCGCTGGAAGAAAGCCTTGAAGCTGCCGAGAACTAATGCATGTACGGAGGGCTCCTGAATGTTTTCTGCCAGGAATGGAGAAAGACTTGCCAAGAAACGATTGGGGAACGGCTGCCGGTATACCCGGTCGATGATTTCGGGAGGAGTCAGTCCGGTCTTATTCAGGAATTTTTCTTTTAATTCCGGCGTCATCTGGTTTTTCAGCATGTCGCCTACCAAGAGTTTACCCAATACTGCACCGCTACCTTCATCACCTAAGATGAATCCTAATGGTGAGACGTTACTTACTATTTTTTCACCATCGTAGAAACAAGAATTGGAACCTGTACCCATGATACAGGCAATACCCGGTTTGTGTCCGCACAATCCCCGGGCAACGGCAAGCATATCCGTATTCACTTCAATACCGTTCTTGGTGTTGAGGTGTGTGGAAAGTGCATTATACATCATCGGAACCTTGTCCGGTACACAGCCGGCTCCATAAAAATAAACAGCATCGAGCACGTTCGTTTTTAAATGAGGAATCAGTGCCGTAGCAATCTCATTCTCTATTTCTTCCTCTGATTGAAAGAAAGGATTCATGCCTTTCGTTACTATCTGACGGACGAGTTGTCCTTGTCCTACAACACACCAATCGGTCTTTGTAGAACCACTATCTGCTATTAATATCATATTTTTATATATATTTTTTTCTTGTATAATATGTAACCGACGCTCCAATTGAGTGCAACGAAAAGGAGTGCGAATGCCAGTGACCCCGGATAATCGCCCAAAAGCGGTTGGAGGATACCTTTGTAAATGTAGCTGTGCAAACTGGTAGTCGTTCCGTCGAACGGTATGCGGATATTACCTAATAAAACGGCAAGTACTCCGGCCATGACATAGATGAAAAGCGGATTTACACCGAATGATTCAAAGAAGCGGCTCCACGATTTGTATCCTTTTACATCGATGATCCAGATGAGTAATGCTAAAAAACTGGAACCCAATCCGCAAGTGACAATGGCGAAAGTGGGCGACCATATTTTCTTGTTGATGGGGCAGCCGTAACTGAGCAGGAAGCCCAGAAAAGTAAGGATCGTGCCGACGAGGAACAGCCGTTCGAGTTTCTCGTTGATGTCCTTTACTTCCATCAGCAGTTTGCCGACACAAAAGCCTATCAATACGTGGGCGATGGCCGGGATCGTGCTTAATAAGCCTTCCGGATCAATTCCGTTGTCTTTATACATATGCGCTTCGCCTAATACGGCACGGTCTACGACCGAAAGTATATTGGTACTGTTGTACTCGAATCCGTTGCCGGTGACGAGCAAAATGAAGTAACCGATCAGCAGGGTCGCAATCAGGTAGGGGATATGCTTGTGCTTCATGGTCAGGGCAACGATGGCAGTTGCTCCATAGCAGAGTGCCAGCCGTTGCATAACTCCCAAAATGCGGATATGGTCGAATGTCCAAATAGATTGTCCGAGACGGGAGAAGAACGAAATTTCTTCGGCAGACAGGGAGTTCCATGTACGGCAGAACATGGAGAACCATGCAAGCCCCAATCCGATGGCGAAAATAACAATGGTACGTTTGAGTATTTTCAGAGCGGCTGAATGGCTGAATTCAAAATTGTATTTCCGGAGAGAAATATAAGTAGATATTCCCATGATAAACATGAAAAAGGGGAATACGAGATCGGTCGGTGTCAAACCGTTCCATTGGGCGTGTCCCAATGGTGCGTAGACGTACGACCACGACCCGGGATTGTTCACCATAATCATTCCTGCAATGGTGATACCTCTCAGTATGTCGAGGGCTAAGAGGCGTTTACTGGTTGTTTTATTCATTTTCTGCAATTTTTATGTGTTAAGTTTTTTAGTTTGATCAACGGGCTTTTGTACATTCGTCTACAAGGTAGGCGATGGATACGTAAGTTACACCTGTGTGGGTAGCTAATCCTATTTCACAGGTACGGCTATTGGAATATCCGGTCTGTATGCCTGCCTTTTCTAATTGAGGGCGTAGCTTACGCAGTGCATAACTATTCACTTCCGGGTGTGTGAAGCCCTTGTCTCCTGCAAAACCGCAACAGCCCACCTCTTCAGGAACGATCACCCGGGTGGAGCATAAACGTGCCAGAGAAAGGAGGGTATCGGCCAATCCCATCCTACGCATGGAGCAGGTGATATGGATAGCTACCGGACGGTCGACCGGGCAGAATTCCAACTTGTCGCGCAGGAAGGTATAGATAAACTCGGCCGGTTCATATAGCTTCATCTTCCGGATTTTTTCACGCATGCGATGCAGGCAGGGGCTTTGGTCACAGAGCACAGGGTATTTCCCTTTTTCGGAAGCTTCCCACAAGGCTTTTTCAAGTTCTGCCGATTTATGGTCGGCAATATCCGGCATACCTTTACTTTCCCAAATTGTACCGCAACAGAGTTTCTCCATATCTTTCGGAAAGATCACTTCGTATCCGGCCTTTTGCAGTAGCGATAACATCTTATCTACGAGTGGTTGCTTCTCCTTGGATTTCTTAGGAAGTCCCATCGTCTGATTAATACAGCTTGGAAAATAAACGACCTTGTTTAGCTGAGAGCTGAAAGCCTTTTTTTTAGTTGAAAGTTGAGAGTTGAAAGTTGAAAGTTGAGAGCCGGTATTGCTGTCACTTTGGCTTTCCTCTCTTTCCTTCTCCCTGCTCAAATCTCCCTTCTCCCTTCTCTTATAGCTCTTGGGCATGAAAGGAGTCCATTGCGGAATACCTAACAAGTTGTGCATTCCTGTAGTGAGAGTAAGCATTGCCGAAGTACCTAATACGGTGTGTGCTGCGTTGGCTAAGGTCAACATAGGGCGCAAGCTGCTCTTTATACCGGCAAAATGGTTGGCGGCAAAGTTGCCTATGGAGTAAGCGAAGCTACCTTCCGGTAATTCCTGTTGGCGGATATAATGAGTCAGATCGCCGGTATTGATTCCCATTGGACAAGATGTAGAACAGAGACCGTCGCCGGCACAGGTTTGATTGCCGGGATAGCGGTATTGTTTTTGCAAGGTTGCCAGCCTTTGGGGATTTTCACCGCTTTCTTTGAGTCGGGAGATTTCGCGTTGTAGCACGATACGTTGGCGCGAAGAAAGAGTGAAACCGCAAGTCAGGCAGTTTACTTCACAGAAGCCGCATTCGATACACTTGTCTATTGGGCCGATATCCGGTGTACTTTTATTGTTTTCTGCCGGTTGCCGGTGGGAACTGCCTAATAGAGGCAACGGTTTAAAATTCTTGATATGACATTGGGGATCATCGTTGAAGATAACTCCCGGATTAAGTATATTCAGCGGGTCGAAGAGTGTTTTGACGGCTTGCATCATACGATACGCTTTTTCTCCCCATTCGTATTTTACGAACGGAGCCATGTTGCGTCCGGTACCGTGTTCTGCTTTCAGTGAACCGTCATATTTGTCTATTACTAAAGTTTTGACATCATTCATCAGTTCTTCGTAGCGTTTTACTTCAGCATCCGTACTGAAAGACTGGTTGATGATGAAATGATAATTACCTTCGAGGGCATGCCCGTAGATACAGGCATCGTCATATCCATGACGGGCTATCAGTTGTTGCAAGTCGGCAGTTGCTTCAGGTAGGTCTTCGATGTGGAAGGCCACATCTTCGATGAGACTTGTGGTTCCCGGTTTCCGGGTTCCTCCTACAGAAGGGAAAATCCCGGAACGGATGGCCCAATATTTGGAGTATTCCTCTGGTTTGTCCGTAAAGTGGACGGGAATATAAGTGTTGAAGGGTTTCAGCGTTTCCTCTATGACAGCGATATTTGCTGCCAGTTCTTCTTTACTGTGTGCTTTGGTCTCTGTCAGTACGGCGGTGAGTCCTTCTCCTGTCCGATCATTGACCGATGCTAACGATTTCCAGTCGAGTAGTTCGGCACCTTTTACAATCCATTCTTTCTTTTCGTTGGTTAACTTCTTCAATGCTACTACTGCCCGGCATGCTTCTTTGATGTCTTTAAAATAGAGCATGGCGCTGGCCTTGTGCGGATAGTCGTATTCTGTGCTCATGGTGACTTCGGAAAGGAATGCAAGTGTTCCTTCCGAACCTACCATTAAGTGAGTGATGATATCGAACGGATCATCGAATGTGATGAAAGGTAATAAATTCAGTCCCGTTACATTTTTGATTGAATATTTATAGCGAATCCGGGCGCTGAGTTCTTTATCGGTACGAATTTGGTCACGCAGGGATTGAATTTGTGTGATAAACTCTGCATGCTTCATTGAAAAAGCCTGTTTGCTGGCGTCATTGCCGGTATCGAGCAAAGTGCCATCTGCCAGTATAATACGTGCAGATAATAACATCTTATCGCTGTTGGCATGTGTCCCGCAATTCATACCGGAAGCGTTATTCATCACAATGCCGCCTATCATGGCACTTTTTACTGAAGCCGGATCCGGGGCGAATTTACGTCCGAATGGCTGTAACAGTTCGTTGACACGCTGCCCGATGATGCCGGGTTGCAATGTGATCCGGTTATGATCGGGAGAAATGCTGTATTTTTCCCAGTTTTTTCCGGCTATAATGAGAATAGAGTCGCTGATGGCTTGTCCGGATAAGCTCGTTCCGGCTGCACGGAAGGTCACCGGCAACTGATGTCGGGTTGCCGAACGCAATAAATCCGATATCTCCTGCTCGTTGTTCGAACGAATGACGATCTGGGGAATGAGCCGGTAGAAACCTGCATCTGTTCCCCATGCCAGCCGACGTAATTCGTCAGTGTAGATTCTTTCTTGCGGGACAAACTGTGAAATTTCCTGCAGAAAGGCCTGGTACTTATTCTCCTTATCCATTTTTATTTATATAAATAATATTTTTTAGACAATTGCTGGAAGCTGTCTACATCTTTATACCAATAGTCACGAATGTCTTCCCAACGGTTATGTTTGCTGAAACGTTCGCGTATTTCATTGGAGCCGCTTACTTTATCGAACATGTCGAAACGTCCTTTGTCTGCATGATCGAATACAGTATGTTCCGGATAAAGAGCAGCCACCTCTTGCATTACCAGAAATTGTATTTCACTTAGTGCAGCTTTCCGGTAATCCATAATATGCACTTGTACTCCTTGCAGATGCTCTCCTTTCCCTACGGAATAAAACGGCTTGAGGTGTATCGGACGGAAAACGATACCGGGCAGTTGCAATTGATTTAGCTTGCCGGCCAGTTCTTCGGCTTTTATCCATGGGGCGGCAAACATCTGGAATGGAATGGTATAACCTACTCCGATGGACAGATAACCCAGTTCTCCGAGTATGCCCGATACCGGATAGAAGAAGGCTGAATGTGGATGCGGAATGTGGGGGGAGGAAGGAATCCATTGCAAGCCGGTTTGCACATAGTCCATCTTGCGTTTCCATCCTTTCATTTTCACCACGTGCAGATCGCACCGCTTGCCCAGCATATTTTCACCGTTCAGCATCAAAGCTAATTCGCCGCAAGTGAGTCCGTAAAGGTACGGAATCTTAAATTGACTTACAAAAGAAATGTATTTATCTTCTACCAGATTGCCTTCCACCTTTTCACCACCCACCGGGTTTGGACGGTCGAGCACGATAAATTCCTTTCCATTTTCGGCTGCGGCTTCCATGGCCACTCCCATGGTACTGATATAAGTGAATGAACGACAACCGATATCTTGTATATCGTATACTAACACATCGATGTCTTTTAGCATCTCAGGGGTTGGTTTACGAGTCTTTCCGTAAAGTGAATAAACCGGTAGGCCGGTAGACGGATCGGCGGAGTTATCCACTTTGTCTCCGGCATGAACATCACCGCGTACACCATGTTCCGGCCCGTATAGAGCTACCAGATTCACGTTGGGGGCTTCGTGAAGGATATCGATGGTCGATTTCAAGTGATTGTCTACTCCGGTCGGATTGGTGATGAGGCCGACACGTTTTCCTTCGAGGCATTTGAAGTTCTGTTCTTTCAGAACCTCAATACCGGTTTTGATTTTTATTTTTTGTGCCTGTATGGTGAGGGACAGCAGGCAGCAGGTGCTAAGAATAATAAATCGGAATTTGTTCATAAATATCTCTGTTTCGAATCGTTATTGTTTTATTTTTGGGTTTCTTTAATTTCTTCTGTTTCTTCTTTTTTACCGTAATTCGGATCGATCTTGATGAATGCACAGACAGCTATTGTAGCAGCACAACAGATCATTACCCAGATAAAGAACTTCTCGTATCCGATAAGTTCCTGTAGCCAACCGGCCATCATACCCGGCAACATCATACCTAATGCCATGAAAGCGGTACAAATGGCATAATGTGCTGTCTTGTGTTCACCGTCGGAATAATAAATTAAGTAAAGCATATAAGCCGTGAAACCGAATCCGTATCCGAACTGTTCGATAAATACACAAATATTGATTGTGAGAAGATCTTGCGGCTGAAAATATCCCAGATAAACAAATGTAATGCAAGTGAGTGATATACTCCATGCCATTGGCCATAGCCATTTTTGTAGTCCGCCTTTTGCCGCGCAAATACCGCCGATGATTCCTCCGAGAGTGAGTCCTATAATACCGATAGTGCCGTATACCCAGCCGACTTCGGCTGTACTCAGCCCTAACCCGCCTTTTTCAATAGGATCGAGTAGAAAAGGATTGATAAGCTTTACCAATTGTGCTTCCGGTAAGCGGTAGAACAGCATGAACAATATGGCAACTCCGGCTTGCGGCTTTTTGAAGAAACTTGCGAATGTGGCAAAGAACTCTTTGAATATGTTGTTCGCGGTCACATTGCCCACTGCCGGCTTGTCGGATGCCGGATGAGGCAAAATGTAACTGTGGTATAAATAGAATGCAATGAAGAGTCCTGCAAGGATATAGAATGTAATACTCCATGCCATGGCTATGGTAGAAGTACGCTTTTCCAGTTCTCCGGCCAGTACGACCAGAAGTCCTTGTCCGGCTATTGTTGCAATCCGGTAAAAAGTACTTCGGATGCCGACATACATAGCTTGGTCCCGGACGCTTAAAGCCAGCATGTAGAACCCGTCGGCGGCTATATCATGTGTAGCCGAACTGAAAGCTACCAGCCAGAATATGGCAAGGGTTATCTGAAAGAAATTAGGCATTGGGATGGTGAAAGCTATTCCGGCCAGTCCTGCTCCCACCAAAATCTGCATGGTTACTACCCACCAACGTTTGGTTTTCAGTAAATCAATAAAAGGGCTCCAGAATGGTTTGATAACCCAAGGGAGATATAACCAACTGGTATATAGGGCGATGTCTGTGTTGGAGATACCGAGCTTTTTATACATAATGACAGAAATGGTCATCACAGCTACGTAAGGTAGACCTTGTGCAAAGTACAATGTCGGTATCCAAGCCCACGGTGATAGTTTCTTGTTTTTCATGACGGTATATATTTAATATAATTTCTCGATAGCGGCACCGATGTAATAGTGCAACAATATTTCGTCGTAAGCATAACCTTGTTCGCCCATTACGGCGGCACCGATCTGGCAGAGCCCTACACCATGTCCCCAACCGGCACCTGTGAGAATAAATTTTCCGGGAATACCGTTTTTTACCTCTGTTTTGTCCACAACGAATGCCGAACTGTATAAGTGGGAAGGAGACAGGGTTCTCCGGATTTCCAGTTCCTTACCGATAATGAGCGTCTTTTTCGTTCCTATGATTTTTAACTTTGAGATACGGGCGGATGTGCCGCGTTCTATAGGGATCAAATCTATAACCTGCCCATAGTCGATGCCGGAACGTTGGAAAATAAGTTTGGCCAGTTCTTCCTGTGTATATTCTACTTTCCAACGGTAAAAATCGGTAGTTTCCTGATCGTAATTGTTCAATACTTGACTGAGTATTCTCTTTTCTTTCGTATTACAGAATGCATCAGGAGAGGTCCGTATCCACTTCTCTGCTTCTGAATGGATACGTAGATCGGGTAGGAAGATCGCTTTTTTACTGTCTCGTTGTTTGACAAGATAGGGGTGTTTTACGTCTTCCCAGCAGTATTGAAATTCTTCGAAGGCCCCTCCGCAACATTTAGAGAAGCGGGCATCGCAGATTTTATCTTCATAAGTTAATGCTTGTCCCCGCGTGGCTTGGATGGCTTGCTCTACCATTTCAGTGCTTGCCCGGGTGATTCCTTGGTAGCGTTGACAATGATCATCGGCGCATACGTCAAAGTGCATATGGTCTTCCCGGTCGTACCACTTTATTAGTTGAAAGTTGAAAGTTGAAAGTTGAGAGTCCTTATTTAGTTGAGAGTTGGCTGCGTTATTATGCTGCATAGCAACTTTCCACTTTCCACTTTCCACTTTCAACTGATAAAGTAGCCAACTGCGCGAAATGACTGCATGGGCTTTCAGCAGTTCCAGAGAAGCGGTTGCGCTCATTTCCGAAGAGATGACACTGGTTAAATAATCTTCTACGTGGATGACATTGATACCGGTTATCTTTTCATCTTCTACAATAAATTTCAGTGCTCCGTGAAAACGTTGGTTCTCCTTGCGTTCCCAATGGAAATTGATGCCGATCGTTACATCTAATAATTCGAAAGAGTCAGTCTCTTCCCGCAAGGGTTCAAACAGCAATTCATCGTAACGGTTGTTTTTCCAGAGAATCTTACCATTATCAAAAAGGACAAGTTGTTTTCCGGATACTTCTTCTTCGTTGACACGATAAGTATCCGGAAAAATAAATTCTATTTTTGTTTCGGACAGGATGCCGACATGTACTTTGGGCTCTCTCATAATTGTTCTTTTATGCGTTGTCTTAGTTTACGAAACTCATCTGTGTCCAGACAGACTTCTCCGAGTATAGACATAATGTCTGTTGCCGTTAGCTTTTCAAAGTCTTTTTCCTGCGGGGTGATGAATACGCCTCCCATATCTACGGATGCCGGACTGATGAGGATATTGGCGTCTCCTGCTGCCGCATAGCAGGACGGGCGGTGCTTGGCGCGTGGAAAAATGCAAACAATCCATTGGCTGTTTTCTGTCCATGCAAGAATGTTCATCATGGGTTCGTCTTCTCCCGGTTTGAGTTCCATTGCGTTGTATACAAGGTTGAATAGTGCGATGGCGTCTTCCCGGTTTCCGGTTTCTATAACCAGAGTGGTTCGTGGAGCATCATCCAGATAAGAAAGAGACGCTGTCCTGTAGGTGACAATCTTTCCGGCTTTCTTATTCCTCCATTCTTGTTCAAGAGGGAGAAAACCTTTATTGCCAGCTTGAAAATGAGCATGGTCGGGAGCGGAAGCACCACATTTCGGACCGTTATAAAAAACGATGTAATCTTCGGCAATAGCCGCCAGATCGAGCATGTCTCCAAAACGTTTTTTTATACGTTGGTCCACGTGTTCTAATGCCGGAACAGTAAGGTGCTTCGGGAAAATCGGAAACGGGTTAATCAGTATCTGATAATTATCTTTGAATGGAATCCCTCTCTGCATGGCAGGGAGGTTGGCGGGGCAAAGAAAACATTTCCGTTCTTGTATGGATTGGGCATCTACTTTGGCTGCCGAAGAGACAATGCGTGCAGGATTAAATTGTACTTTATAGTGCATCCCGTTTACATTTAGGTCTTTGACTTTAATCCGGGCTAATGCTGCATAATTGTTTCCGGCCAACTCCCATGCAGAAAGCTGGTCGGTTAGCAACCGTTCTATTTTCTGTTTTGTATCCATCTTTGTCCTTACATTTGATGACGGTTCATGGCAATGCGGGCCTGTAATTCCCAAGTGCGGATACGGTCTTTATACAGGTTGTGTCCGTTCATTTTTATAATGTCCAATGAAGCGTCGGAATTATCGTCCCAACGGCGGCATAAATATACTACCTCGTAAACACGGCCTATCTGGTACCGGCGGGAGAAATTGAGTCCGAGAGCATAATCTTCTCCATAGCTGGTGTTGGGGACTTTGATTTCTCGTAATACCGGTGTGTAAAAAGCACGTGGAGCACCCAGCCCATTGATACGCAGGGCATTGTTGCGTCCGTTTTCGGGAGTCCATTCTTTATGGTCGATGATGCCCGGAGCAATCATATTCATGTGGAAATCCGTCATCATATAGGTACCTACCACCATTGCACAGTTTTGTTCATAGAACGCATTAACCATTGTTTTTAGGGTGTTTTCGTCCTTGTATACATCGTCACTATCCAATTGTACGGCGAATTTTCCACATTTATCATGATGCACTCCGAGATTCCAACACCCGCCAATACCTAAGTCATTGCGTTCGGGCAGGATGTGAATGAGACGGTCGTCGGATGCAAATTCACGGATCGCATCTGTTGTACCGTCAGTAGAGTGGTTGTCGATGACGATGAGGTTGAATTTGAAATCCGTTTTTTGGTTTAATACCGAACGGATGGCATCCTTGATGGTACGGATGCGATTGCGTACCGGAATAATGACAGAAGCTTCATATTCAAAATCGGTGGCATCGAATTCGATCTTTTTGAAGGTAGGAGCCAGATAGCCGCCTATCTCTTTCAGATGTTCTGTGCAAGCTTGTTCCATCTCTATTTGTACTCCTCGATTTTTGGGGTCTACATAATCGAATATTTTTTCACCGCTTTTTCGGGTATCGTTTTCTATTTCCGAATAGAGATACTCGTTGATGTGAACCAGCGATTCCTTTTGCGAGAGTTTAAGCCGCAGGTCATACAGGCCGGCAAATTGATAGTCGGTTTTCATTCGGGTGACGGCTTCTTGCAGGGCACTTGCCTTGTATAGCAAAACCGATCCGAAGTTGAAATCATCGCGAAGACTGCCAAACTGGTAATCTATTACAGGAGCATTTTTTTGAATCCCTTCTGATACTTGGTAATGGTCGGCGTATACCATGCCGGCAACACTGTCTTCTGCAATGCGGGTCATGCGTTCGAGGGCAAACATGCCCAGTTTTAGTGTAGTGTACTTAGTATAAAACAGTGTGTAGTCGGCATCGGAGTGGGCAGCTATTATGCGCATGGTTGCAGTGGAATTGAGTGCCGGCACGTGCAGAATCCGGCATCCCTGGAGAGGAACTTCCGTGTCTTCCGTTACTAACAAATATATATCTTTTACCAGGTTTGACGATTTCAAACCCTGTATTGTCTTTTCGGCCTGTGCTGCATCTGCAAAAGGGATGAAGCAATTAATTGTAGTTTTCATATTTCAGTTTTATATATTTTTATTTTTCTTATTCTTTTGGTTCTTTCCACTCTAACAGTCCGGTTTCTCCACTGGTAGCCGTGAATAATACCTGATGGCGATTGATAGGGACGACGGTATTAATCAGAGAGTTACCGATTTTGTACTTCCATAGAACTTTGCCTGTTAATGGCTCCAGTGCAAAGATAAGCCCTCCTTTCGTACTGCCGAACATTACTCCGTCTTTTTCGACTTGCATGGAAGGAGCATGCTCATAACCAAAGCCGACATTGGAGCTCCATAACTGGTGTGGCTTGTCTCCTTGGGTAGAGTAGCAGACGATGCTGTCATTCATTGTCTTACTGTATACCCGTTTTTTATCGGCAGACAATCCGATTGTTTCGCGTACGGTAGACTGGTAAGTACGCCATATGGTTTCTCCTGTTGCCAAATCGATGGCAGTCATGGCACGTTGCGGGTCAGTAATGAATACTTTGCCATTAGCGGCTACCGGCCATACTGCTGCAGGAGAGAAATGCATACGGGTTAATCCGCCTGTCCATTTCCACAGTTCTTCTCCGGTATTCTTGTTGAGGGCGTAGAGTGTGTTATCCCATGCTCCAAAAATCACCTTGTCTTCTTCAATCAGAGGGCGGGTTTCTATATAACCTTTTACACCTGTGTATGTCCATTTGATTTTTCCGGTATAGAGATCGATAGCGCGGAATGTATGATCGCTGGCCCCTATATAAACTATTCCGTTATCAATGGTCACAGCACCCAGGACTGGTTCTTGGGCTTCTACTTCCCAGCGTAATTCTCCATTGTTTGCGTTCAACGCGTAAATCTTCTTATCGGCTGAGCCGAATACGACTATGCCGTCGGCTACCGCCGGTGTTCCTACTATACGGTTGCCGGAATGGAAACTCCATTGTTTTTTCCCTTTTTGAAGGCTATAGGAGGTCAGAAAGCCCATATCATCACCTACAAAAACTTGCTTATCGGCTATTGCCGGTGAGCAATAAATACCGATACCGGTTTGTACTAACCATTTTTCTTTTACTTGTGGATACTCTTTGTTTACGGAGTAATCGGGATATTTGTCTGTTGCTCCTTTTTTGTCATAATATGAGTGGACTAATGAGAACGAGCACCACTTTTGAGGCTCCTTACCAATTTTCTGTTCATAGACAAGAAGGGAATCCGAGGTGATTTCATAAATGTTGTACCCACCAATTGCTTCTTTTCCACGCAGATTGGAACGGTTGATGATTCCGGGAATACCATCGTATGAGAAGAATTTGTTGAGATGGTAATGCCCGCCCAGAAAAGCGCGGATGTTATAAGGGCGCACAGCGTCTGTTACGTCGTACCAATTATCCACATCGCCTTTTAGCATCGGATAGTGAGTGACCAGAAATACGGGTTTCTCTTTTCCGGCCTCTTTCAATTCTTTCTTAAGCCAGGTGATGTCTTGCGGAACGACATGACCATCGGCCATACGCATTAATGGTCCGGAATTGAATCCTAAAAAGAGAAAGCCTTTATGTTCGAATTTGAAACGTTCTCCGCCAAAAACATGCCCGAAATCCGTCACTCCGCTTTCGCTCCATTTTGTTTCATGATTTCCGGGAATGATATAATATTTGACTTTTAATTGGCCGAGAGCTGCTTTCACTCTTTGCATGGAAGCACGGTCACCCTCTTCTGTGATGTCACCCGTTACCAGTACGAAGTCGATATCTTGCGTTCTGTTCACTTGGTGAATGGAGTTTTGGAGATCGTCAAAGGCGGTTCCTTTTTGGGTGACATGAATGTCTGTCAGGAGAGCAAAACGAAAGTGCTCCCCGATCTGCGCCCGGATGCCGGTTAATACAGCGAACAAAAATAGAATACCGGTATATATTTTCTTATTCATACGGCGTGATACTTGATTATCTGATTAAAAAATTATTTTTTCTTTTTAATAAGCAGGCAAAGACCTATAAAAGTGAACAATGCATTGAATATCAGTAACTCATAACTGAACTGATATCCGTTAAACCACTTCTCCGAATTTTCTTGCAGGATAAAGCAGAGGATGGGAGAAACAATGGCTACTATGGGGATATATTTATCGCGTACCTGTTTTTTTGTGAAAATGCCAAAAGCAAAAAGTCCTAAAATAGGTCCGTAGGTGTAACTGGCCAAGATGTAGACAGCATCGATTACGCTGGTGTTATTCAATTGATTGAACACGAAGATGACAATGCCCATGATGATGGCCATGCCGATATGTACACGTTTGCGTATCTTTACCAATTCATTTTCTGCTTTGTTTTTTGCTCCTAATATGTCTACTGTAAAAGAAGTTGTCAAGGCGGTCAGAGCCGAACCGGCTGCCGAATAAGCAGATGAAATCAGTCCGATAATAAACAGTACGCCCACTATGGCCGGGAAATAATCACCGGTAGCTATCATCGGGAATAATTCGTCGCTTTTCTCGGGGTTTTCAATTCCGTGTTGTGCGGTAAATGTGTATAATAACACTCCTAACATGAGAAATAACAGGATGACGAAGAATTGGGAAATACCGCTGGTAATCATATTCTTCTGTGAATCCTTAAAATTTTTACAGCTTAAATTGCGTTGCATCATGTCCTGATCCAGTCCGGTCATAGCGATCATTGTGAACACTCCCGCCAGGAATTGCTTGAAGAAGTAGCGCTTATCATTCACATCATCGAAAAAGAACATGCGGGAAAAATCATTCTCGGAGATGGTGGCTATCATACTTCCGAAACCTAACTTAAGATCGGAAGCGATATAATAGATACATAGAACTACGGATACTACCAGACAGAACGTTTTCAGGGAATCGGTCCATATCAGTGATTTTACACCGCCACGGAAAGTGTATAGCCAGACAAGGGCTACGGTAATGATGACATTAAGAATAAACGGCAGGTGGAAAGGCTCGAATACCAACAGTTGTAGTGTAAGGCAAACAAGGAATAACCGCACGGCTGCTCCTAACATTTTTGAGATGAAAAAGAACCATGCACCGGTCTTGTAAGAAGACAGACCGAACCGGTTCTCCAGATACTCATAAATGGATACTAAATTCATCCGGTAGAAAAGCGGTATCAAAACAAAGGCGATAATGATTTGCCCTGCGACGAAACCGAGTACCATCTGCAAATAGGAGAATCCGCTTGCCGCTACCATACCCGGAACGGAAACGAATGTCACTCCGGATATACTGGAGCCGATCATGGCAAAAGCCACTACATACCAGGCCGATTTACGGTTCCCAACGAAAAAACCTTCATTATCGGCCTTTCTGCCTGCGATGTATGAAACCGTAAACAGGATAATGAAATACGCCACGATTGTGATTAAAATAGAAACTGGAGTCATGCGGTCATTTATAATTTAATAATTTGTAATTCATCAACAGGAAAGAACCGGTCATTCTTCATATATAAGGTAAGGCTTGCGTTGTATCTTGAATTTCTCTACATCTTCTTTCCACATCGCTTTGATCTCATCCGCATTTTTACCTTGTTTTATCATTTTTCGTACATAATCTCTACCTGTCAACAGCTCGAAAAACGGCCGGAAAAAGTAATCGTCCATATTCAGATTCCGGTAGGCATCGATAAGATAACTCAAATCTACTCCTTTTTTCCATATTTCTTCATTGCTCAGTTCACTTAAATTCACACCGTGGCAAATTCTGTTGAGTTGGGGAGGATTTTTTGCACCCGGTATACTTTGTGGTGTGAAGGTGTAATCATATCCTAACATATTAGGGTGTCCGTATATTTGAAAAGGAAGCTGTGTCCCCCTACCCAGACTGACGGGAGTTGCCTCGAAGTAGCAGGTAGAAGGATAAAGGTACACAGCTTTCATATTCGGCAGGTTAGGGGAAGGAGGGATCGGCAATTCATACATTGTCTGGTGTGTATAGTTCTTGCATTTTATGACTGTTATATCACAAATGCGTGAAGCCGGTAACCACCGTTCGCCATTAACCATTAATGCCAGTTCTCCTAATGTCATGCCGTGTACTATCGGAATGGGAAGCCATCCGACGCTTGATTTGTATTTCATGTCTAAGATGGGGCCGTCTACATAGTGACCGTTCGGATTAGGACGATCCAGTATCAACATTTTGCGGTTATACTCTGCACATGCATCCATCAAGCGGACCATGGATGCATAGTAGGTATAAAATCTTAATCCTACATCTTGTATGTCGACTATCAGCAGGTCGAATTTCCGCATCGATTCTTCACTGGGCCTACCTAATTTACCATCGTATAACGAGAGAATGGGCACGCCGGTTTTCGAATCCACCGAGCTTGAAACGTGTTCTCCGGCATCTGCGTTACCACGAAACCCGTGTTCGGGAGAGAATATGGCTACTACATTTATCTTATTCTCCAACAACACGTCCAGTAAGTGCTTATTTCCGATCATACCGGTATGATTGGAAAAAATAGCTATTCGCTTATTTTTCAATAAGGGGAGATAAACGTTTGTTTGCTCTGCACCTACAATCACCCGGTTCTGATTTGCCTGACAATAGAAAGTGATGCATGTTAAAATGACTATAAGTAGAATTTTTTTCATAATGTATTATATAAGGGGAAGTTCTTTATCTGCAAAGATAATATATGATTTAATATTAGAAACATATATTTTTTTATTTTTAGAATTATAATCAATAATTTGCAAACTTGTATTTACACGTTTAAAGGTGTGTGGTAAACAGGTGTAAATATATATCCGGCTGAATACATGGGACTTGAATGTCCTATTTTACTTCTATATTCATTTGATTAATAGGTGATTATAAGAGTATGTACTTTTGTGTGCCAAGAGTATATACTTTTATGATGTAAGAGTATACACTTTTGTATATGTAAAGTATATACTTATACTTCACCTGATGGCAATAGGAAAATAGCTGTGTACTCCATTGTTCGATACTTTGTTTTGTGAGCTGACAAGGGACCGGTAATATTTTCTTTATGGTCTCTTGTCAGCTTATTATTAATTTGCAATGACTCGTTTATCGGTTTCGCATGCTTTTATTTACGAATGATTCGGTAAGTCATGCCGTTTATTTTGATGATATAAACTCCGCCGGACTGTTCGTAAAGGTTGATTGTTTCTTTATTTGTATTCAAATTGTTCATATTCAGAATGGTTCGCCCGTTTATGTCGAATACCTGGATAGAATGAATGGTTTCTTCTGATTCGATGTTTACCGGTCCGTCTGTCGGATTAGGATAGATGGAAGTGGCCATCGTCGATTCTTCTATTCCGGTTATTTTGATAGAAACGGTTGCTTTTTCTGTTTCGTAAGTTCCATATACGGCAGTTACACTGTATGAGTATTCACCATCTTCCGAGATTTCGTCTGTGTAAGTGGTTCCGGTTACTGTGGTTATTAATTCTGAACCACGGTATATATTGTATTCCGGAGTTCCTACAGAACCTTCGGGCTCTTCCCATGATAAGGATATACCTTCGGGTGCGGCGGTAGCTTCGAGATTTACAACGGTACCTATCTCTTTAGAGATAGTTTGAGAAGATGGTGCGGGTGTGACAGAAGTGTTGTCTGCTTTAGGTAAGGCCCACATTCCCAAGCGTTCTCCGGAATTGGAGATTAGATATACATTGCCTCCCCAGTCGAATGCCAGGCTATTGGAGTTAGCTCCGATTCCTGGTTTTATGGAGTGGAGGCGTTTGATGGAAGGTATTCCTTCTTCGTTATAACTGATACCCAGTATTTTTATTTCGTTGTTGCATCCCATGGCGATGCGGGTTCCGTCAAGGCTGATAGCCATACCGCCATTCCGGGAATTCTCGATGATCGTAGGATCTGTTTTACCAGATACAAAATCTACTTGGGTGCCGTTATAGTGGATCAGAGAAGGAACGGCTGCTTCATCGGCTGCCCGGTATTGAGAGATCCACCAACCACCGCGTCCGTCGGGGAGAATCGTTGAATTCATATTAGCTTGATATCCGCCGGTAGCCGCATTGTTGAATGCGATGCTGGGTGCTTCTGTCCAGTGGGTAGTTGTTCCAATGTTGTATTGTAGTATATTTCCTGCTTTACCATCCACCTTATAATCTTCATCAAAAGTATATAATATTGTGTTTTCGCCGCTTCCCGTCACGTAGCAAGAGGAGGAAGAGCCGTGTACGGGTTCGTTGTTTGTATTGCTGGCAAGTCCGTTCGTATCTCTGGTAAGCCCTTCGAACAGGCTGATGAATTTTTCATTCGGCTTAGACGGATCCATAACATAGATACCGGAATTACCGTCACTGAAATCGCACATAAATACCCTGCCATCCGGTGCTATGGCCAGACGGAACGGGCTATTGCTGCTACTCCAGGTTATTCCGCCGTCATAAGCTTTGTTGGATTGATTTGTGATGTCTCCGAACAACGGATCCATTATGTAGATACCTTGGTCGGTGGTTCGCCCGGCTGAAGTGCCTCCTTTACTACTTGCCACGTATATACGGCCGAAGTAAGGGCTTTCCGGATTGTTGTCTATGGCAACTCCATATGCATTATAGAATTTAAGAGTTTCTTCATCTCCAGTCATTTTTACCGGACGGGCAACACTTTCGGCGGTCGCTTTAATCTGCCAATGCATATCTTTGCCGGCAGGAATTTCCGCTTTTGTCATTGAAACCGTATGGTTACCTTTGGATAGAGTACCTGCGCTATATGATTTTAATATCTTTTCGCCACTGACAAATTCAATAAATACTTCATTCGCATTTTCGTTAAGGATGAAACTGAATTTATATTCTTGTCCGGTGCTTTCCAATTGAAGTCCGGAAGCATAGATGTTGGCCGTAGCGGTGGTGGTGATAGTTTGATAACGGGCTATGCCTGCGTTTTGTGCATAAAGATAAAGATCGATATCGTATCCGTTAACAATTCCTGCTGCCATCATGTAGGGTACGGCATTTTCACTTAAACCGTCATCTGGCATCTTTTCTGATATTTTAACAGCCTTGTCCAGCCCATCGGTTATGTCAAATAGAATCGCACTTACGTGGCTGTGGTCGGCACTACAATCGGGTGATATCATGAAAGAATGCCGTGCATATTGGAAGAAATTAGCACCTTTGGCTTGAGGGGAAAGGATTCCTTCGTTTATTGCGCCGTGTTCGGTTAAGGGACTACGGTCGGCAGCCGTCCAGTCAAATCCGAATTCTGTTGGCATTAATTTTTCACTATCTATGATGAGACGGTCTGTTCCGAGAGGCGAGATCGTGAAAGTGAACGTTTCTCCCCAAAGAGCTTCTGTGTATTTGGTGGTATCCATCATGTATTTATAACCAATTATGTTCGGCAGTTCCTCGTCTATCTGATAGCCTACTATACGGATTTGTTTTGAGGTGCCTGTGGTGATGGCCGGCGTGTATATGTTACATTTCCAACGTGGACCGCTGATGGCAAAGGTTTCTCCAATGGTAGAGGCTGAGAAGTTTCCTTGCTGAGTGGTTTCGAAGAAGAGTATAGGATCTGACTCGTCGTCATTCCATGTGTAAACTTTAAACTTCTCTCCGTCTGCCGGTAGAGTAACGATGTTTTTATTACAAGCCATCAGGTATCCGTCGGCAGAAAATGCGATATCGCTTATTGGTAGAATCCCTCCTTCGATGCCGGTAAGTTTTAGCTCGGAAATCAAATCACCGGTATTTGGATCGGCTATATAGATTTTGGGTTCAGTGGTAAGGATATATAGCTTCTTGTTGTGTAACAGGCTTTTTCGGATATTTTTGTCTTGAAGCCATTCGAAGGTATTTTTTGAAATTTCCTGAGTTTTGTAGAAAGGCATGGCTACGGTTCCTGCTTCTTGATCCGGCTCCGGATAATCTGCTGGCACTTCTTTTTCGGTGACTACGTTTTTGTTTTCAATTTGCGTTATTAAAGATGTAGTCTCTCCGGCTTTTACTTCAGTTTCTATATCTGCTGCTGCATAGTTTTCTGCTGTTATTTTTAGTTTGTATTTTCCTGGCTCTAAGTCAAAGAAACTATAAAACCCGTTGTAACACTCGTCGGTTACGTAAGAGTCGATGAGTGTACCGTTGTTGTCGAATAGTTCTACTTTAGCTTTATTCACGGGAAGCCATTGGTCATTTGTGCCTGTTTTATAAAGATATAGTGGATTATTGATACGTTCGTTTGAACTCTTTACGAGACCGGCAAGTATTCCTTTTGATGCTTGATCTGCTTCAAAATAGTCACAGAAATAACGGAAAAAACGTGCAGATTCTAATTTGCGATAATCTTCATTGAGCAGTCGGTGCGTTTCCGGCAGGTAGTCGTGAAATTCTCCTTCTGAAAGAAAGCCCGGTACGGTATTGTTTCTTAATACGCCTAAATGGTAGCCATAGAACGAGTAGTCGCCACGTACATTCATATTAGTTGCACTATAATATGTCCAGTTGGTGAGCGGGTTGTCATACATCCTGGACCAACACGCCTGTGCCATTGGTTTGCTTAATGCCGGATCCGGTTCGTCGTCGGTTCCGCGATACAGTAACAAGAGGTAATTAGTGCCCTGGTTTACGCCTACAGCATTGCTGTGAATGGATAAAAATGCATCCATGCTGTTTGCTGAGGCTTCTTCTGCAATCTCGGTCAGATTCCGGTCGTCTTCATCTCTGTTTTCTGTACGTGACATCATGACGGTTGCTCCGTGAGCCTCCAGCATATCTCTGAGAGCTAATCCTTTTGTCAGGCTGCAAGAAGATTCCCAAAAACCGTTTATATCATTGGCGGCATAAGGGATGGTTACTACGTTTCGGTCGTTGGCTGCATCGAAACCTCCGTGTCCCGGATTGATATAGATTCTCACCCCTGTAAGATCTTTCGCAGTTACATCTGTACATATTATTATGTATAAGCAGGCTATTATAATTGACTTTAGTGTTTTCATATCTTATTTGGCTTTTTGTTTGATATTGATTTTCATGAGGTAAATATCTCCGTTGTCACTATTGAAAGCGATAGATGAGTTATCGGTTGAGACAGCCGGAAACATGGCTATCGTGGAAGGATCGCTGAGGGTTTGATGTTTTTGTCCGTCTATCGAAACGGCTTCAATGGATGAAGAGAGGATTCGTTCTCCGTTATCTTTATCATTCATCCCTATAATCCATTCATTCCCGAGCCAGACAGGGGCGTTTAAATTAGCTATTCGAATCGGGCTGCTGCCGTCGATATTGGAGATGAATGTACCTTTGCCGGCAACTTTATATAATAACTTTGTTCCATCGGGCGAGATGGAAGGCCATAGATAGCTACAGTCTTTTCCGTTGGGAGAGATCTCTTTACGTTCACCGTTCCGATATAAGACCAATTGCCGATTTTCGATATTGACAATATCCGGTACTGTTTTTATTTTTTCTCCATATATTCTTTTGGTTGATAACTTATTGTTTTTTACATATACAAGGTTCCCATTTATGGTCTTATGTAATTGAAGGTCTCGGGTAGGAGAGATAAGTTGGTTTTCCTTTTTGTTAGTTAAGTCTATCTTCTTCAGGGCGGTCTCCCTCATGTTTCGCTTGTTGAATGACTGCTCTCGATAGATAATGTTATTCCCGTCCGCACTTATTTGTACGTTGTATCCTGCATTGGGAGCTTCGGTGATAATGGATACTTGCTCATTTTTCAAATCAAATTTTTTAAGCCCTGAATAATTATCAGAGGTTAGAAGTAGGTATTCTCCATTAGGGCTGAATTTGGGATGATAGCTTTTACCGATGCTTGATTTCGGTAATTGTTTCACGGATACTACACTGATTTCTTGTGCATGAACTTGTTGGACTAAGTAAAGTAGCAACAATAGAAAAAACTTTCTCATGATCTAAAAGAATTAAAAGGTTAATAAATGGTATTTTATATATTAAGCTTAATGCTTTTTGACGAAATAGGTGTTGAGGAATAGATACATCCGTTTATTTCAAAGGATGTTTAGGCTACTTTTACTCATCTTGCTTCTCAAATATTCATTAATTTATTATTAGAAACAAATTTTTAGGAATTTAATTAACGTGTTTTATACTATTAGTGAATGTTTTTAGCATATTATGATTCTTTTTTACTTATTTTGTATCGGAAAATGATTTTTTGAAACTTTGTAAAAAACGTTGTTTTTGCTCTTTTTCTGATTCTCGTTTTCGTTTCAATAAGTTTACATGTAGTATGAAGGTATTGTTTTCATCTCTCTGTTTATTGTGTATTATTATAAATAATAAGTGCTTTCCTCGTAGACAAACCGCCCGTTCATCGTAGAGGAATGGATGGTTTGTCTACGAGGAACGGGCGGTTTGTCTACGAGGAAAATAGTGATGATATCTGCGTGCTGATTATCAATTTGTTACATCTCCTATTTTCTGTATGCTATAATTACCTAATGCTGCGTGCATACCTTTTTGTTTGTAGTGATTTGTTTGTTTTTAAATATTTACATTTATTTATTGTCCTTCTGTGTTTCTATTAAGAAATCCGTTTAAATATTATGTAAATAAAAAAATAAATTAGTCTGTATTGTTGTAATGGTGATATATTTTGATTGCTTAATCGAAAATTATTTTCTGTTTTTTATATTTTACCAAAAATTTCCTCTGTAATTGATATTATAGTTTTTGATAAATTTTTCTTTGTTGAAATGGTGGGATTAATAACTGTTTTCTGCTATCATTATTTGTTTATGAACTTAATGTGTTATATGTGAATGTAGTATGTGATTTGCAGAAAATGATTAAAGACTTTTGAAGGGTGTATAGCATGATTATTCTGCTTATATCTTTAAATTATCTATGTCAATTACTTTAATTTAGCTTTTGTTAAATAGAGTGATTTCTTTTTTATATTTTTTGCTGTTTTTATAAAATAATCTTTTGTTTGTGTTGCAATTCTTTGTGGTATCAAAAAGAAATGATATTGACTGTTTACCAAGTTCTATCAGAACTTTGCTTTTTATCTATTAGCCAGGAATTGGTCAACATAGTTGGCTATTAATTGGAGGTAAGTTTTCATCAAACAAAGGCTTAAAAGAACTCTTTTGAAATAACTTCAAAGCAAAGATAAGAATTGTTTTAATATCAGGAACATAAATTTGATTTTATTTAGATTTATATCTATTAATTCACACGATCATTGATCTCCTTGTTACATTTTGATGAATAGTAGTTTTAGGTTAACATATTTATAAAGTTATAAATTAAATTTTTATCCATTTATCTCTTTATGGTTCTTCAATATTCATAGAATGAAATTCTATTAATCCGTCCATTGGCGTTTCTTCTATAATATCTAATTCTACTCCAAAGTCTCTGGCTACTTCTCTTAGAATTTCGGAATAGCTGTAGGCAACTGAACCGATAAAACGAATAGGATAATTTTTATAGTCATATTGACATACGCTACGGATGAAAAAGTTCTTTAGGTTATTCACTAATAACTCATAGACATATTCATTATCTAAATAGTCTGCAAGAAAATAGGAAATAGTAGCTAAAAAACGATTGGGAAATGGTAAATTATAAACTGATTCCATGGCATCATTAGCTGTAATACGGAATTTTTCATAAAAGTCGGTCGTAATATCTTTAGGGGCTAACCCTTTCAATACATCAGAAAGAAATAGTTTGCCTAAAACAGCTCCGCTTCCTTCATCACCTAAAATATAACCAGCAGCCTTTACATTTTTAACAATGATTTTGCCGTCATAAAAACAAGAGTTAGAACCTGTTCCCAAAATGCAAGCAATTCCGGCATCACATTTAAACAATCCGCGTGCTGCCGCCAATAAATCGCTTTCAACTTGGATAGGGGTTTTAAATTGCGCTACCAATGAAGCACCCAAAACATTCTTTTTTTCATAAGAGGTACATCCTGCACCATAATAATAAACTTGTTCCAACTTTCTTTTGAAGAAAGATTCAGGAAGGCCGAGTCTAACGCTCCTGCTTATTTCTCTTCTGGTCTGAAAAAAAGGATTCAAACCCTCTGTGAAAACCCTCTGTACGAGACGATTATCTTCAACCAGAGCCCACTCCGTTCTTGTAGAACCACTTTCCGCGATAAGTTTCATTTCCTGTTCTTTTTTTTTGATTTGGATACAAATATATAATTTTTTTTGCAACACCCCTTGTTCTTCCGAAAGAAAATGTCTGTAAAGTCTCTTAAGGCCTTTTAGCTATTCTTGAAAGAAGCTATATATCATTTGGATTTCCTCCATAAGAATGAGGTGTATCCATGAAAAAATGTGTCTACTGTTATTTCAGATAATCTCTTTCCTAAAGTTTTTTATACTATACCGTCAGAGTAGCCAACCAGAATCGCACCTATCATTACTTATGTATTCTTTGTTTTATATCACAATACATTATTATAAATAATATATAAATAAGATACTTATAATGAGGATGTTATTGCGTGTTATGAAAATATTTGCAAAGACGGGGTTGATCGATTGGATATAACCTCACGTTCTGGTGTAAACATTAAATATACATATATTATTCTGATAAAGATTGAAAAATAGCGCTGTGCAATTTTATAATATTCAATCGGTATTCTTGACATATAAAACAAGTTGAGAACTGTTGATCAGGTATATTTTTACAACAATAGTATTCAATTGATTCAAAAATAAAAGAAGTCTTTAGTTCTGATAGAACTTGGAAAATGGAGGTAATAGTGAAATGAGGAGTTTATGAAAAAAGGTCTCTGTCTGATAATAAATAACCTTAGAGATAATACTTAATTGGCGTTCTCTATTATAATCCTTGTTTAGAGGAATCGGTAAATTAAGAACTTATTAAATCGTAGTCTTTTATGGTAGATAAAGACAGATATAAAGAAGTAGTAAAAATATCTCTTTCTGAAAATGATGAAAGGGATATCTCTCTCATCGACCTGGGCGGGGGAAATTATTTCCGATGCTTATTTTATCTGGTTACATTGAATAGACATAGATGAAATTATTAATTAATTATATTATGAAAAAACAGTTATTAGTTCTACTCTTTCTCTTTTCGGCTGTGGTTACATATTCACAGCACACGATTACAGGGGTAGTGACTTCTTCAGAGGACGGGATGCCTGTAATTGGGGCTTCTGTAGTGGTGAAAGGAGATGCTAACCTGGGTACAATTACCGATATTGATGGAAAATATTCTATTAAAGCGCCTGACAATTCAACTTTAGTATTTTCATATGTAGGTATGGAGACACATGAGGTAAAAATTGGCAAACAGTCTGTGGTAAATGTTGTGATGAAACCGTCTTCAATAATGGTGGATGAGGTTGTTGTTACGGCGATGGGGGTTAAGGCTGAAAAGAAAAAACTTAATTATGCTGTGCAAAGTTTGGATTCTGAGGAAATAATGGGAGGAGCTAATACTAATTTTGTAAATACTTTGCAGGGTAAGATTTCCGGTTTGAGCGTTAGCACTTCAGGAGGTTCTCCAAATGCTTCTTCGCAGATAACGATTCGTGGTATTTCATCAATTAATGCCGGACAGTCTAATGAACCATTATTGATTATTGATGGTGTAGCTGTTTCTGGAGCAGGAGTTGCATCACAGATCAATCCGGCCGATATTGAGAACATGACAGTGCTGAAAGGTTCTGCTGCATCGGCTTTGTATGGGCAGGAAGCAGCCAATGGCGTTATTATGATTACCACCAAAAGTGGGAAAGAAGGAAAAATTACTGTCAATGCTAATGCCAGCGTGCAATTTGAGGATGTTTTCCGATTACCTAAATTACAGACAACCTATGTGCCTGGTGGACGTGGCATAATGTCGGCCGGTACACCGACTGGCGGCTGGGGGCCGATGATACAACCGGGTGAAAAAATATATGATAATGTGTCGAATTTCTTTCAGACAGGACTTACTCATAAATATGATGTAAGTGTTTCCGGAGGAACTGATAAGTTTTCAGCTTATGCCTCTGCCAGTTATTCAATGGCAGAAGGGGTAGTACCGAATGATTATCAGGACAGGATGAATTTTTTATTGAAAGGTACATATGAAATATCTAAAAATCTAAAGGTTAATATGTCGGCTAATATCATGAAAACTAAATCGAGAGGAGCAGGAGATGTATTGTCTACTGTATATAATTGGCCGATTAATGATGATATTCGTATTTATCAAAATCCAAATGGAACTCCGAGATGGCTGTATCCGATGGAAGGTTTGACTGATACGGAAAAGCAGGCGGTGGCATTAAGCCCGTTATGGAGCCGGTATAGAGATAATGGAGAAAGTAATGCTACGCGTAATATATTGATGGGAAGTGTGAACTGGACTCCGATAAAAGGATTGGAATTGAGTGGTAGGGTAAGTTTTGATGAAAACCATTCAAGCTCTGAATCTCAAACAGCGGCCCGTTTCAAAAAAACAGATTTTGAAAACTCAGAAAATGTGCCTTTGTCCTATTTTGGAGAGTATGATTATTCTCAAAGCCGTAGCCAATTATTAACTGTACAAGCTTTGGCTACATATAGATGGGATTTATCGAAAGATTTTAATCTTAATTTTCTGGCTGGTTATGAATTGAAAGAAAGGAAATCTGTTGAATTAGCGACGGGGGGAGACGGGTTTATCGTTTCTGGATTTGAAAGTATATCTAATCTTGATCCGTTAGAAATAGGTAAAAATACTACGCTGTATCATTCGTTGAAGCGTAATTTGGGGTATTTTGGAGAAATCCGTTTAGATTATAAAGGGATAGCACATATCAGTGGGACTGCCAGAAATGATTATTCTTCGACATTAAGTGAAAAATCTTATTTTTATCCGTCAGTAACTGCCGGTGTTATTTTCTCTGAACTATTTCATATCTCCAATGAGTTTTTTACTTATGGAAAATTGCGTGGAAACTGGGCTCAAGTCGGTAAGGACACTAATCCTTATGCTTTTGATAAAAGATTTGTTATTAAAGGTTCTTTTCCGGATCAAGGGTTCGGAGTGGATCCGACAAAAAGCCGTGCACAATGGTTAGATCCTGAATTAGCCAGTTCTTGGGAGGTGGGTCTGGACTTACGCTTTTTTAATGATAAGACAAAATTTGATTTAGCTTATTATCAGACAAAGGTAGATAATCAGATTGTGACAGTGCGGGTTTCTCCGACACAAGGAAATATCTTGCAGACACGTAATGAGGGGGCTATTCAAAATAAGGGGGTAGAACTCCAGTGGAACCAGGAAATAATGCGAAACCGTGATTTTCAATGGTATGCGAATCTGAATTTTGGTTTTAATCGTGGTAAAGTTACTAATCTACCGGATGATATTGTGGAAATACAAGGAACTCAATATGGCGATATATTTCCGACTGCTTATTTAAACGGTTCTACAACAGCTATATCCGGAAAAGATTATATGCGTAGTCCTGACGGCCAGGTTGTTTGTACGGCAGACGGGTATCCGATAATTAGCCCGGTAAAAGGCAATCTTATTGGGGATCGCGAACCGGATTTTTTGTTGGGGCTTTCTTCCAATATCAGTTGGAAAAACTTTACTCTTTCTTTCCTTTTGGATAGTCGTAAAGGAGGGGATGTGGTAAATGTAACCTCCCGCTCGTTGTTATCAAGTGGGCAAAGCTCTTTCGCAGAAAAATACCGTAATCGAGAAGTTGTGGTCAATGGGGTTGTCCAACAGTCGGATGGTACTTACATAAAGAATACCAAACCTATCATTTTGGATCAGACAACAATGAATACATATTTCTATGCAGTAAGTTCCAATTTTATTGAAGACGGTTCGTATCTGCGTTTGAGTTATGTGACATTGGGATATGATTTTACTCCTTTATTAAGAAATACGGCAATAAAAGGATTGCGTTTCTCTATAACAGGCAGAAACCTTTTCTTGATGACTAAATATACTGGATGTGATCCTCAGATTAGTGCGGGAAAAAGTGGTGGAACGGGTCGTATGGGTATTGATAATTTTGCTGTGCCTAGTACCCGCAGTTTTAACTTCTCAATAAATGCAACTTTTTAAACTGTATAGGAATTATGAAAAAAATTAGTAATTTGATATATGCATTTTTGTGTACTTCTATCTTATTCACATCTTGTGATGATTACTTGGATGTTAATAGGAGTGACGATACGGTGTCTGGTGTCTCTGCCGATTTAATATTGCCTGTTTTGACTTTTTATGCTGCTCAGACAAACTACGATCATGCAGAATATAATATGTATTTGGCTCAGGCATTTACCACGGGTGGCAGGAGTCAGGTCAATTCAACGGCATATAAAGGTGGATGGGAGTTTCTTTCTATGAATCGTCATCCTCAATGGCGCAGACATTATTATGATATAGGTGTGAATTTTAACGAAATGATTGCTTCTGCCGAAGAAGCAGGGTATACGAATTTTCCTTTGATAGGGCGTACCATTCGTTTAATGTCTACTCAACTGACTACAGATGCCTTTGGTGATATGCCATTGACGGAAGCTTATCAGGCAACTGCTTCAAAGTATGATACGCAGGAATTTATTTATCAGTGGATGTTAACAGAGGTGGACGATTTATTGGCCCAATACAACAATGCTGCTGTTACGGGGAATCCGGCCAATATTGCGATAACTCGACAGATGGACCGTATTTATTCGGGTGATTTGAAGAAATGGAGACAATTTACATATGCATTAAAAGCGCGTATTTTACTTCGTAAATTGCCTAATTGGGATAATAATCAGGCTGCTTGTGAAAAAATTATTGCTGCTGTAGACGCTGCTTTAACGGAAGATTGGGAAGAACCGATTTATAAGTTTGATGGAGGAGTCGGAGAGGCAAATTCTCCATGGGGACCTGCAAAACCCAAGATTGGCGGTTGGGAAAGTCGTTCGAATGATTTGGATAAAACCATTCCTTCGAAGTATTTGATGGACGATATGTTCGGAATTTTTGCTTCGGTAAATCCCAGAACCGGATATGCGAAAGATCCGCGTATGGAGGCTTTGATGAAACCTCGGAAAGGAGCTGACGGAAGAACGGCGTTTCGCTATCTGGAATGCAATATAGGTATGGATGCTTCTGCAAAAGAAAGTCATTATCCGGATTTATACTGTGCTTCTCCATTGAATACCACTGATGAAACAGTAAATCCTTATACCAAAAATGACGGATATATACCTTTATTCTTAACGGAAGAATTGATGTTGATAAAAGCAGAAGCGTTGTATTGGAAGGGTGATAAAACAGGTTCCAGAGAATGGACTGTAAAAGCTGTGGAAAAAAGTTTCGAACGTTTTAATTGTAATCCTAAGTATACAGGAAATTATCTGAAAGATGTAGCTTATTTACCGGAGACGGATTTCAATATCGGACATATTATGCGTCAGAAATATGTATGTATGTATTTACAACCGGAAATCTGGACGGATATGCGTCGCTACAATTATAGCAATGACAAGAATGGCATTACTTACGATGGCATTACTATTTATCCGACTCTTAAACGTCCCTATAATTTGTATGAACCGTATTGGTGTATTGATTATAATCCGGATGGGACTTTGGCTGATGTCTGGATACAGCGTTTGAATTATGATCCGGAAACAGAAGAAAAGTATAATAGAGCAGAACTGGAGCGTTTAGGTGCTTATAAAAATCCGGAGTGGTTGAAGAAACCTATGATTTGGGCTATTAATAACGGGAGTCATAAATAGAAATTGGGATAATAAAATTATACAGAAATGAAGAAGAAAGAAATATTGATATTACTTCCTCTTTTGGCTATGGTTATTTGTAGCTGTGAGAAGAATGATCCGGTAGATGATTGGGCAAGTATAGGTCATGTGACCCCGACTACTTATTGGGAAATCCCTTCAAGTACGGTATCTGCGGGTAGTAATGTAGCCTTTACAGCGCAATTTTACAGCAGTGAAAACATTGATATTGATCATATGGAGGTATGGTATGATGTTAATGAACATATAACCCTTGAAGCAACTTGTCCGAGTGTGACATTCACGTATACCAAAAGTGTGGATGTGACTTCTTTGATTCGTGAATTCCAAAAGATCGCTTCTTATGAGTTTAAAGAAGAGTTCTGGAATTCGGATAAAAGGGCCTATGTGACTACGGCCTCTTTTCCTTCCAGTAACACTTTGAAGCCGATAGAATGGTCGGAAATAACGGAGTTCGATGCCGAAAAATATGCCACGTTGTTTCCGGATACTTTTGCAACTGTATTTCAGCGTGATTTGTATGTTGAATTGGAAAAGCAAGAAAAATATTCTGATTTCAGAAAGTTGATGGTGGATTTAGAAGTCATGACTACCGATGAGTTTAGAAACTGTACAGATTCGGTTTTTGATGAAAATAGTCAGCAGATGGAATATTTTATAAAAGATGATTCCAAAGAGTATGTAAAGGGGAAGTATTTTGCAATACCTTTTGAGGAACTGACTTTTGATAAGAGTAACATGATTTATAAATTGGAGTATCTGAAAGCGTATAAACTGAATGCGGCTTATAAGGTTTTTGATAAGGCTGGTAATATAGGAGTTTCAGAAAAAAAAGAAATAGACCTTATTTAATATTGATTGAGCTATGAGACATCTTAAATATATATTGATATTGGCATTTTCATTTATATGTTATGCTTGTGTAGAGAATGATCCGGATATTGAAACATTTCCGAGTGACGATGTGAATTTTAAGTACGAGGTTATCGGTGATTATAAAATTGATTATTTGGTAGGATCTCAGATTCAGTTTACAAACACGTCGGTTGTAAAAGGCGCCTGTACTTGGGATTTTGGTGATGGCACTCCTGTTTCCAATGAAGAAAATCCAATCCATAAATACGAAGTGGCGGGAAATTATAATGTATCTCTCACCGTTGAAAATGGTGGGAAAAGGGTGAACAAAATTTTTATCAGCGATATATTTCCGACAGTATCGATGGGTGAGATAGACGGAATATGTGAGGTTAATAAAACTTTTGTGGAACTTTCAGTGGACTTACCGAATCCGGATAATAAGACTGTGGAATATGAGTGGGTGTTTCCAGAAGGAACAGTTGATGAAAATATGAATCCTTTGAGCACCTCCAATAAGGAAAATCCGGGTAAAATGAAATTCTTGAATGTAGGTTCACAAAAAGTCGTATTGAAGGTGAGACTGGGTGGACGTGCCCTACAGGAAGGAGTGATTAAGATTCCTGTAGGATATACCGAGGAGGTTAAAACACTTTATTATGCGGTGAAAAAAGGTAATTTACATGCATTGAAGCTGATACGAGATGTTCCGGAGAATATAAAAGTATATCCGTTTGATCTGGGAGTGAAATCCGGGCAACATCCTTTTAATATTTTATTTTCAGATTCGCTGCTTTATGTCCTGGATGCGGGAAAACAAATCGGCTATATAGATGATGTAGATGAAAATTTGGGTGATGGTAAAATCTCTGTAATATCGAGAGATGGCAGTACTGTAGAAACGATGATGACGAATAATCAGGGAACAGCTTTTAATGACCCACATTTCGGGTATATAAATGAAAGCCAGCAAATGTTGTATTATTCTGATAGAAATACAGGTATTCGCCGTTTGGCTTTGACTGAACGAAACCTGCAAATGGATATAACCAATGATAAGTATGCTTATTTTGTACAGAACACTTCATTAGGATACTATGATAAGGGATTTGGTTGGGGAGCTATGAATACTTCGTTCACACGACTAAACGATGGAACCTGGTGGTGGCCTAAAACCTATAACAACTTGGGAATATTCCGTTTTAAAGACTCGGATATAGGAGGTTCTGATATTCCTGCAAGTGGAATAACGGCTGGTGGATTATTTATTAAGTCATTGGCTATCGACGAACAACGCCAAATGGTATTTTTTGCTGTTCGTGAAGGGGCAACCAGTGGCATTTATGCTATACCGATGGCGGATATTCCTAATGAATCGGCGGGGGAAGCTCCACTACAAAATAAAATCAAGGACTATCTCGTACAGGAGCTTGTCTCTGATAGCGAAGGTAGCACCAGTGAGTATGTCGACATTTGTCAGATGGTTTTGGATCCGGAAGACGGCTCTGTTTATTTTGGATTCCGTGCAGATCCTTCTTCCTCTGTAAGATCTGGTTTGATGCGTTGTTTTTATGATTCGGAAACATCTGCCTACAAAGTGGAAACTGTGCTGGAAGGTGTTGAAATATATGGTGTAGCAATCAATAATAAAAAATCAAAATTATTTTAATGAATAAAAGTGTACCGGTTATCATACCAGTATAACCGGTGCATCTTTTAATGACTACTTAAAATGATATATATGAAATATCTATACTCAATATTATTTTTCTGTTGCTTTGTTACGGCGATAAGTGCGCAGGCTCCTAAAAGGGAAATGCGTGCCACTTGGTTGGCTACAGTCTGGTCTTTGGATTGGCCGAAAGATTTTTCTACCACTCCTGCTACTACGATAAGAATAACAAAAACTGGTGATAAAGCCCAGATTGATGCACAGAAAAAACTGATGACTGATATGCTGGATAAGTTAGAGTCTGCCAATATCAATACCGTCTTTTTTCAGATAAGAGGGAGATGCGATGCCATGTATAAGTCGTCTTATGAACCGTGGTCTTCAGATTTGGTGGCAACCCGTGGTATGGATCCGGGATATGACCCGTTGGAGTTTGTCATAGAAGAGGGGCACAAACGTGGTATTGAGGTACATGCCTGGATGAATCCTTATCGCTTTTCTACTGCTTCTACTTATTGGGACGGAGAAGCGGGAGATTATAGAAAGACGAACCCTGACTGGATATTGACATATCCTCCCTATCTGAATTCGGATGGGAAATGGGTATATAATGCAATTATGGATCCTGCTGTACCGGAAGTTCGTCAGCGTATTACAGATATTGTGAAGGAGGTGGTTTCTAATTATGATGTGGACGGGATTGTTTTTGATGATTATTTCTATGCTTATGGCGGGACACCCGAAGATTTGGATTTGGATTCCCAAGAAAAATATAAACCGGAAAACCAATCTTTAGCCGATTGGCGAAGAGAAAATATTGCAAAGATGGTGGCTTCGGTATATCATATGATTCAGGAAACCAAACCTTATGTTACTTTTGGGATCTCTCCGTTCGGCATATGGACTACCGATTCGGAAGCTGCTAAAAAAGAAGGTATTGTGTTACCTCCGGGAATAAGCGGTGGAAATATGTACGATGAAATATATTGTGATCCGGTGGCATGGCTGAAGGAAGGTACGGTAGATTATATATCTCCGCAATTGTATTGGCCTACTACTTATCCGAAACAAGACTATAGAGTACTTTGTCCGTGGTGGTCTGATTTGGCATTTAGCTTTAAAAGACATTTTTATAGCAGTCATAGTGTAAGTGGTATTCAACCTTCTTCTTATACACGGTCTCTTTTAGAGGATGGCGATGATGCGGAAATGCCCACAGGACTTTCAAATATAGAGAGTATGATTTGGAATCAAAACCAAAAGCTTTCTGTGAAAACCCGTGCCTCCATTTCTCCCGAGGAACTGGGATTGCAAATTGATTGTAACCGGAAGAGTTCGAATGACGGGGCGCCGGGAAGTGCTTTTTATTCTACCCAGTATATCATAAACGTACAGGGAGTGATTCCTTATTTACAGAAATATTGGTATGCGGAAAAAGCCTTGGTACCAGCCATTGATTGGAAGGTGGCTCCGGAAGTGACTCCTGTTTCTTCGATTACTTTAAACAGGGGGGTACTTCATTGGGTTTCATCGAATGAAAATGTGCGCTATACGATATATGGCATTCCAACAGATAAAATTTCGGAACCGGATGTATTTAAATCTTCACGTTATTTATTGGGAACTTCGTATACGAATTCCTTTGTAATTCCTGAATCAGTGGATATGAGTTCGGTAACATTTGCCGTAGCGGTTTTTGATAGATACGGAAATGAATATACACCTGTGGTTATGAATAAGGAAGAACAGGAAGATGGAATTCCCGCTACTCTTACTTATCCGGTGGATGGTAAGTCGGTTATGACTCCGTTTGATTTCACATGGGAAGCTGTTGCTGCCGATTGGTATACGCTGGAAATAGCTGAAGATGAAAATTTCACAATCATACATAGTCGTAAAAATATAGATGGAAATGAACTGTCTACGAATCTGATACCAGATTTCGAATCAGGCAAAACTTACTATTGGCGGGTGGTTACTCATAAGGCGGGATATAAGGATGCGGTATCCTCAAGTAAACCTTTTATTCCAGTCATGTTTGCCGTTACTTCTCCGGAAATGGGAAGTGTAGATACAGAGGTGGCTCCTGTGATCGAGTGGAGAACTTTTGATAGCACTCATACGAAGTACATCGTTTTGGTAGCTTCCGAATATACTTTTGATGATAAAGTGATACTTTATTCGGAGGAATTGATTGATAGGGGGACGGCGGCTGTTCCGGAAGGAGTTTTATTACCAATGGCCACCTACTATGTGAAAGTAAAAGCCATATTGAATGAAAAGGAGGTGGAAACCCGCGCTGTGAGCTTCACCACGAAAATGGTTTATCCTGATGTACCTGTAATTGTTTCGCCGGTAGACGAAGGAGATTTGTCGGGGAATACGGTTTTGATAAAGTGGGCCGAGAATATTTATGCTACCGGTTTTCAGGCACATTTGTCTAAAGATCCGGGTTTCCCGATTCGCGGAACTACCTCCAGAAGTTCTGCTGCTTTTAAATATGAAGTAGATTATGGAAATCTGGCTACCGGAACCTATTATGTGAAAGTAAGAGCGAATTATAAAGACGGTCAGACGGATTGGTCGCCGGTAGTTAAATTTAATTGGTTGGGTACTACATCGGTTATTACGGAACAGGCAGTTCAAGAGGTATTGGTTCTGGGAAGCGGTGTCCATCAGTTATTGAAAGTAAATGTTGTAACCGGCGAAAATACTCTTTCTGTTTCTCTCTTTGACGTTGTGGGAAATGAACGAAGAACCTATTGCCTTAATCGGTCTGTTGACGAACAAACAGAAATCGCCTTGAATTTGGGTGATTTTCCCAAAGGTATTTATCTATTGAGAGTTGTTCTGAACGGACAATTATGGACCTTGAAATTATTGAATTAATTCTTGGAACTGGAATATTTTCACTTAATGTTTAATTAAAAAAAATGGTATTATGAAAAAGTTATTACTTGGAGCTGCTTTTATGTTAGGAGCTATTACAGTGAATGCTCAAGATGGCCCGAAAGTGGGTCAGGAAGATCTTAGTTTGTATCCGAATGTTGAGGAATATGGTATTTACCCTTTGTGGGGATGGTATACCGCTATGGGTAATCAAAGTTATGGAACGATTGGTGCAAACTCTCGTGGAATGGCTATTACTGCCGATGGAACAAAAATGTTGATTCCTAACAGAACTGACGTAAAGGTGGATGATAAACTTGTCAGTTCGACAATCGAAATTATTGTGTATAGTGCATTGACCGGTGAGAAGGAGAAAGTAGTAAAGGTGAGTGATGATATCTGGAATCATGGCAATGACGATAAGGGGGATCCGATCCTTCGTGATAATGAGGCCAATGACATTCAGGTGGATGCTGCCGGTAATGTGTTGCTGTGGAGAATGAGTACGAATATTGGCGTGTCTCCGGCCGAATGTTGGGCTGTAAATCTGGAAGACGGTAGTGTGAAGAATATATTGAGTGCTACAGTTGAAGGACTTGAGGGACGTTTTGACTATTTCGGGGTATACGGCGATGTGGTAAATGGCGATGGATACCTTCTCTCTGCAACATCCAATGGTGATGAATTATATGGTAAGACGGTTTTGAGATGGCGTTATGTCGGCGGTGTACTTCAGCCACAGGATGAATCGGATCAGATTTTTATTACGGCCTACTATCCGTCCAGCGCTGTTTCCAATAGTTACGGAACACGTGTTTGTCCGGTTAATGAAGATCTGTTTTATATGGATGCTTTTTCTTCTTTTGCCACTCTTTATAATATGGATGGTACTATTGCCGATAGTTTTGCCAGTATCGCAGACGAGGCAACCAGAAATGCTATCCAGCCGATGAGTGCCGGAAATAATGGTGTAGCGGAGTTCTCATTGGGTGGAGTCAATTATGCTGTTTATAGCATTTCTAACCAATTGGATGCTATTCAGACAGGATTGCGTCTGGTGTCTTTGAATGATGCAATGGAATTTTCATCTATGAAATTGGTTTATAATCTGCCGGCACAGGGTATGGGTAATATTTCAAATCCTGAACGTACGGTTCTTCCTCGCGTGATAGTAGATGAAGCCGCCGGTATTGCACGTATTGTGATTTATTGTAATCGTGGCGGTGCGGTAGCTTATGATTTTGGTCTGGCTTCAGTATTGGATAAGCTTCACCCGGATCGTGTACCGGTCGGTTTGCAAGGCAATAAAGTGCCTACTTTGCGGGTGACTTCAACCAAGGGAGAGATTGTACTGACTGAAAATGCGGATATCGAGGTGTATGATCTGTTAGGACGGAAGATTGTAGAAAAGGCAAATACTACCTTTGTTAAAGTTCTTCCGGGACTTTATATCGTGAAGGCTGAGAATGCCGGAAATGTCTTGAATACTAAGGTTGTTGTTGAATAAATGACCCTTCGTAGCATCTCATCCCCCAATGAGATCCTTTGAAACATTGAGCTGTATCTGTAAAAATATACTGTTGAAGACAGGTATGTAATTACTTGATGCAGCTCTTTTTTTATCTCTTTTTCTTTTAGCTTGAAAAATAAAATTATGAAAAAACTATCAGTACTGCTATTATTTTTCTTTCTATTTCTGAATTATGATAATGCCGGTCGTGCTCAGACTACTATCATGATTGGAGGGACAGAATATCAAGTTGATACTTTGAGCCACTTTAAGGTAGGTCCCGGCTCTTATTATACTGCTCTGCATTATTATACTTCCAGTGTCAGACTCCGGACTTTTTTTCTGGAGGTAGATGCGACGAATCCCTACATAACTTTTGAAGCTGTACATGGAAAAGACTCTTTGATAACTTGTGAAGGGATAACCTCGATGGCCCAACGAAAGAGCAAGGAGGGAAAAGTCTATTTTGGAGGGACAAATGCGGATTTTTTTGCAACATCCGGAGACATCGGTTATCCGGTTCATGGGAGTATTGTTGAAGGACAAATGGGACGGACTCCGGCGCAGACTCCGCATCTGGCTTTTTCCGGAAAAGAAGTTTTGATCGATAACATGCTTTTTACTAACAGTGTTTGTTCGATAGATGGAAAAGATTATCCGATAAACGGGATGAATACAGGTAGAAAAGAAAATCAGTTAATACTATATAATACATTAAACGGAAACTATACACATACTAATGCATATGGCGTGGAGGTACTGGTGGAATTACAACCGGGTACGGAATGGGGCATTAATAAAACTTTGAAAGCAAAAGTGGTGAGTGTTGTTGAGGGTAAAGGCAATATGTATATTTTGCCGCAACATGCTGTCTTGTCCGGGCACGGTACTGCCGCCGAACCATTGAGAACTTTATCAGAAGGTGATGAAATCACTCTTTTTATCGGTGTGGATAAGACGGGAGGAAGGGCTTCCCAGATTACGGCTATGGTGGGAGGCGACCGGATTATTTTGAAAGATGGTATTGTGCAGGAAAATGATTGGGCGGAACGTCATCCGCGTACGTCTGTCGGTTATTCGGCTGATGGTAATAAAATTTATTTTTGTGTAGTAGACGGCCGTTCTTCCATTTCGAGCGGAGTGACTACCAAGCATCTGGCAGATATAATGAAGAGTGCCGGTGCTGCTACTGCCTTAAATCTGGACGGTGGTGGGTCGAGTGGCCTTTATGTAGAAAAATTCGGTTTGATGAACCAGCCGAGCGATAGTCGCGAACGTGCTGTTTCGAATGGAATCTTTGCTGTTAACCTTGCAGAAACCGATAATCAGGTTGCGGAGATATTACCTTTTGAGCAGGTGGTAGCACTACCTAAATACGGTTCATTTACTCCGGTTATCTATGGCTATAATAAATATGGTACGTTGATCGATCTGAATGTGGAGAATGTAATTTATGAGTGCGATTCGGAAGTGGGGACTATAAAAGATGACGGGACTTTCTTTGCCGATGGTAGCCAGAATGGATTGATAAAGGTGAAGTGGAATCAATTGGAAACATTTATACGTATTAAATATTTGAAAGAGGAATCGATCGCACTTCGACTGGATTCTGTAATCGTTGACGGTTTTGCCGGTTATCCGATTGAACTGAATGCATTTATCGGCGATAAGAAATATCCTTTAGCTCCTTATGCATTGACATGGACGGCAGATGATCCTGCTATTTGTACGGTAGATAACGGAGTGCTCAACGGCCTTTCAAACGGTGAAACGTTGATTCACGGCACTTTGGATGACCTGAAATGTAGTTTGAAAGTACGAGTTCAGATTCCTGAGGCGCATACAGCTACACTTTTACCTTTGAAAGAAGATTCCTGGAGCGTAAAATCAAGCTCAAATATAAAGGATATCCAATTGCTTGATAATGGTATAAAGTATACATACTCTTCGGGACGTTCTCCTTATATCGAATTGATAAATGCTTTTGAGTTTTATAGCCTGCCCGAGGCGATTCGTTTCGTTATTAATCCGGGGAATGCTGCTATTTCGAAAGTAGTTGTTTCCGGTAAGGAGAATTTGGCAACCTCCAGTTCTATCTATGAATATAACAATGAGTTGTCTAAGAATGCAGATACGGAGATTTTATTGTCAATGAAAGAATGGTTTTCGAAAGAGACAGTAGAGCATGCATTATTCCCTGTACATTTTAATTCTATAAAATTTCCGTTTGTCGCATCTGGAAATCCGATCGGGGAGAATGTGATTCAGATTAAAAATATGGAGTTGGTTTATGAGCAGGTATCTGTAGGTGTTTCTTCTTTAAAGTTACTCTCTTCGTTAGTGGTCTATCCTAATCCGGTTGTCGATGGGCGGGCTTATGTGGCATTGAAAACGGACGAGTTGAGTATAACGGATGTTTCAGTATTTAATTCGGAAGGACAACTGCAAAATGTTGTTCCTGCTGATAATATAAAAGGAGGTGTGTTGGAAATTCCGGTTGCTAATTTGGCATCAGGATTCTATTTGGTAAAAGTTTGTATGGATAACGGTGAGTGTGAAACTCTGAAATTGATTGTAAGATGAGTTTCTTTTTCTCCCATTTTATTGTGGTAAAATGGGAGAAATCACCTTGTTTTAACCGATAAGTATAATTGGAATGAAGAATATACTACTTATATTGTTTTTATTACTTTTAGGCCCTTGCCTGATTGCCCAGGAGTACATAACGATAAACGATAAGCCTTATCGTATCGACACATTAATTTATAAACATCGGGTAGGGCCCGGTACGGAGTATGTTTATGTTGATTTACCGGAATTTCCCTTAAAAATTCATGTACTCGAGATTGATTTGAAGAATCCGAATGTAATGTTGGAGACATGCCTGGGCGGAGACAGTGCTGTGGCAACCGAACGCCCTACCAGTATGGCTTTACGTAAATCGACCGAAGGACATAGCGTTTTTGCGGCGACCAATGGTGATTTCTATTTTTTTATTGATCCGGTAGAGATCGGTATACCACGTAGCGGGCAATTTACGGCTAATGAATGTATAACTAATCCTGTGGGCCGGGCTGCTTTTGTTCTGGATAAAGATAACCGTCCTTATATCGATCGGATTGATTTTTCGGGAACAGTGAAGAGTAAAAATCAGACGACCCGGTTACACACGGTCAATATGCAGCGTTTGGAATGGGAGCCGGAAGTGACGGATTTGCTTACACTCTACACCAATGCTTATGGAACACATACCAGCGGGATAAAAGAGGGTACGAAAGTCGTTATAGCTCCCCGGAAGGGAGAAACTTTTTTCTTTTCTGCGAACAAGGAGATAACTTGTATTGTGGAAGAAGTTACGGAAAATAAAGGTTTCAGTCTGATTCCGGAAGGAAAGGCCGTGTTGCATGGGCGAGGGGTTTCTTCTGATTTCTTGAAAACTTTGCGAACGGGCGACGAACTGGTTATAAATCTTAAGACTGATTTGAGAAATAACCCGGGGGATTTATCCGACTTTAAGGAGTTGATGGGAGGGAGCGACCATATTCTATTAAGAGACGGAGAACGTTATGAAGGTGATGAATCGGCCAATCCCCGTACCGGGATTGGATTCTCCAAAGACAGTACGAAAGTTTATTTAGTCGAAGTAGACGGGCGGCAAAGTATTTCAAGGGGAGTTACACTTTTTGAGTTTGGTGATATATTCAAAGGTATCGGTGCTTGGAATGCGGTCAATATGGATGGAGGTGGGTCTTCTGTCATGATTGTAAACGGAGAAGTCAAGAACTCTCCTTCGGATGGTGCTGTGCGTCCTGTCGGTAATGGCATGTTGGTTGTCTCAAATGCTCCTGCTGATCGGGAAGTTGCTTCATTGGCTTTTGCACCGGTATCTTATGCATTACCGACGTGTGGCTTTTTGAAGCCTGTTGTTTATGCTTACAATAAATATGGCGATCTCTTGGATAAGGATTTGCGAGGTGTTTCGTTTTCCTGTAGTCCGGAGATCGGTCACATTACCGACGAAGGAAATTTTGTAGGGTCAGAGGTTGCCGGAACCGGAACATTGACGGCGGAATACAATGGAGTGAAAACTTCGGTACCGGTTTCTTTGGTCGAATCTGTTTATAAATTGCGGTTGGATTCTGTTTTGCTGAATCATCAGTCAGAGTATCACATCGAATTGTTAGCTCAGGTGGAAGGTAAAACACAGCAGATTGCTTCGGAATTATTGCAATGGGAGATTGATGCTCCCTCTGTGTGTTCGGTTTCGAATGGGGTACTGAAAGGACTGTCAAACGGTGTAACTTATATTCATGGTTCGTTGGGCGATTTTTCATGTACATTGAAAGTAAAGGTTGAAATTCCGGTTGAATCTACATTGGCTATGCCTGTGTTGGGCACACCTTCATGGACGGTTAAAAGTACTTCGAATCTGAAGAATATAGTACTGGTGCCGGATGGAGTTGAGTATACTTATAGTACCGGCCGGTCTCCATATATAGAGTTGACGAATGATTTTTGCCTATATAGTCTGCCTACTTCCATCCGATTGGTATTAAATGCTGGAAATGCCGGTTTAAACAAGGTCGTTTTGTCTCTGCGTTCAAATGATAAGTCGGTTTATACTCCTTATGAATTTGAGGAAATACCCAAGAATGAAGATAAAGAGATCAGTATACAAATTTCTGATATTTTATCGGATGTGGATGATTTGGCCGGATATCCTATACATTTCCGTTCAATGAGGTTTGCTTTTACATCTGATAATCCGGTTGGGCCCAATAAGATACAGATTAAAGAGATGATGATGGTATATGATTATATGACGGTAGGCTTCGATCGGCAGGAAAAGGCGGAACGTTTTTCCGTATATCCGAATCCGGCCAAAGGGGAGGCGTTCTTAAATATACAGACGGATCGGCGGTCGAGTGTAAATTTAAGAATCTATACGACTTCCGGGAGGCAGGTTGCTTACAGGAATTATGGAATATGCGATGGAAGAAATCTTGCTTTGCCGACAAACGGGCTGGATAATGGTACTTATTTGGTGAAAATCACAGTGGATGGTGAAACAGAGACTATCAAACTTATTATTCATCATTAATAAAGAGATATTAAACATTAATAGTATGAAGATGAAAAAAATATTAGGGGGATTACTGTTGCTTTGCGGCGCACAGTGGGTTTATGCCGGAGGATATATAACGATTACCGATAAACCGTATTACGTGGATACCCTTGAACATAAAGTCGTGGGCCCCGGAGCAGTCTATACCTCCCTTTATATTCCGGATATGCCGGTTTATGCCTATATCTTGAAATTGGATATGCAAAATCCATACAATAAAATCGAAACATTTTTGGCTAATGACAGCATACCGGGGACGGAATTGGTGACTCGTGCCTGTGAGCGTCTGACGTATGAAGGGCATAAGGCTTATTGTGGAATCAATGGTGATTTCTTTAACGTAACGGATCATAAGGAATTTCCATTAGGAGCTCCTCGTGGGGGGAGTATCAGAGATGGGGAGATACAACGTGAACCACGGGATGCTTGGTGGGGATTTGCTACGATAGATGCCGATAATATTCCGGTATTCGACCATATGGAATTTGAGGGGACAGTGAATGCCGGGGATGCCGGAGTTTATAAATTCCAGCACGTCAACATCCCCCGTGCCGATTGTGATGCTTGTGATTTGACTTTCTTCAATCGTTATGCAGGAGAGAGAACCAGACAGGATGAAAACTTCAGTGAGATGTATGGGGTAGAACGTACGGAAGTATACTTGAAATTGGCCGCAGGGGAAAAATGGAAAGTAAATAGTCCTGTTCAATGTATAGTCGGGCGGAGGCTTGAAAACAAAGGGGGCAATCCGATTGCCGCCGATGAGTGTGTGCTCTCGGGAACAAGTGAAAAGTCCAGGGCCTTTTTGCGTAATTTGACTGAAGGGCAGGAAATTTCCATTCATATGGGAATACGTTGTGTGAACTTTGGTACGTACCCGGAAATAGAACAAATGATAGGAGGAAATACGGCATTGATGTATGATGGTGTATTGACCGAACGTAATACGACTGAAAGTTACAATGCTGTTCCATATCCGCGTACGGCCGTAGGAGCATCTAAAGATAAACGCTGGGTATATCTTTTGGTGGCAGATGGGAAAACTTCCACTTCCAGAGGCTTGACCACAACAGAGGTATGTGATATCTTGAAACATTGGGGTGCGGCAGATGCCATAGGACTCGATGGAGGAGGTTCTTCAGAAATAATAGTAAACAACAAAGTAGCCAATCGCCCTTCGGATGGAAAAGAACGCGCCGTAGGCAATGGCTGGTTGGTGGTAGATTTGTCTCAGGAATCTCCGGAGATTGAGCGTTTACGTTTTTTGGATTATAAATTCGAGTTGCCCAGACATGGAATTATAAAACCCGTCGTGATGGGATATAACCGGTATGACCGCCTTTTGGAGGAAAATCTGGAGGAAGTGACATTCTCCTGTTCTCCGGAACTTGGGCATATTGATGATGCCGGTAATTTTGTTGTTTCGGGAACGGCTTCTTCCGGTATTCTGACAGCTCATTACGGTGACTTGGAGGTTGCTCAAGAAGTCACGGTAAAAGAAGCTGCAGATTTGGCTATTCGTCTGGATTCGGTACTTCTGGATGCAAGAACAGCCTATCCGATCGAAGTACAAACCACACTGGAGGGAAATAAGGTATTGATTGATCATAATGCTTTGAATTGGGTGGTAGCCGATGAAAATGTATGTAAAATAGAGAAAGGCATATTGACTGCAGTTGCAAATGGTACTTCTACAGTAGTCGGTACGATGAATGATTTTCAAGGTTCTTTAAAGGTGAATGTCGAGATACCACAGGCAGGTTCGTTACCGGCAATTGACTTTACCGATCCTTTGTTGAAGTTGACTTCCAATTTGAAAGGTATTTCGATGAGCGGAAATGATAGACTGAACATAAATTATACCTATGCAACAACCCGTTCTCCGTATTTTCAATTGACGAAGAAGATAAACCTGTATAGTTTGCCTAAGGCATTGAAGATTGTATTTAATCCTCACGAACTGCCTTTAAATAAAATCGTACTGGATCTCCTGCCGAATAATCAGTCTTATGCTGTCATTAAAGAATTCTCGGATATAAAGGCGAATGAGGATAATGAAATCTATTTGCCTGTGTCTGATATAGTGACGGATCCTAATGATATGGCTATCTGGCCTCTCCAATTTAATTCGTTGAAATTTACTCTGAACGCTTCCGGACATAGTGTGGGTACCGAATATACATTTGAATTGAAAGAGTTTACTTTGATTTATGATGATCAGGGAGTCGGGTTGATGCCTGATGAAGCCGGTAGCAATGAAATGAAAATATGGAATGGTACAGACGGTGTTTATCTATATTTGGCTATGGATGAGGGTGTTCCGGTAATCTATGAAATCTATTCGATTGCCGGAAGAAAGCTTAGAATGGAAAATCTGGGTATTTGTCAGACAGGTGAGTTTAAATTGAATGATGGTGGCCTCGAAAGGGGAATGTATCTGTTGAAAGTTTATAAAGGGACTGAAACGGCTGTTTTCAAATGCATGAAACGTTAATCTAAAAAATAGGTTTATGAAGAAAAATTATTGTTTGTGGATATTACTGTCCTGTAATGTCTTTCTTGCTCAAGCCCAATTAGTAAAGGTAGAGCGGAGTTATAAAATAAATAAAGAGACACCGGGCTTTTATCCTGTTTTTAGTAATGACGGGAAGGAATTGTTGTATACCTCCGAAAATTATAAGGGACTATTCCTGTACGACCTGAAGAGTAAAACCTCTGATGTGATAACCGAAGTGGACGGTGCAGGATATAATCCGGCCTTTGACCGGAATGGCGAACAAGTTTACTATCGGGCCACGGAGAAAGTGAATATGCGTCAGCAGAACACATGGATGTGTTATCAGCGGAAAGAAGAAAAAAATGTGCGTTGTGCAGATGCAGCGACTGCGCGTCCGTTGTCGGCGCAGCGTTTAGGAAGCCCGATGGGCAATACACTGACGGCTTATACGGATAAACTATGCCTGATCGTTGAAACGAATGGATTGAAAAACGTATTACATCCGTTGGAAAAAACGGATAGATATTTGTGGGGGAGTTTGTCTCCGGATGGAAACAGAATACTCTTTACTGCCGTAGGTAAAGGAACGTATGTGTGTGATTTAAAAGGAAAAGTACTTGCAGAGATCGGATATCTGAATGCACCGGTATGGTATGATAGGGATCGAATCGTTGGAATGGTAGATAAGGATAATGGAGATTATATAACTTCATCTTCTGTTGTGATGGTTTCTGCTGATGGCAAGCAACGGCAGATACTGGTACCATCTACGGAGAAAGCGATGTATCCTGCTGTGAATAGGTCGAGTGGAAGAATAGCCTATAATACGTTGGAGGGTGATATAATTGTATTAGAATTGGAAAAGTAATATGAGTATTATGAAACATATATGTTATCTAATTATAGCTCTCTTTCTGTTGAATGCAAATAAGGGCTATTCCCAAGATTTGTCCGGAGTAACAATATTGGTAAACCCCGGGCATGGAGGATTTGACAGTGATGACCGGAATATACCATTTGGAAAATTCAAACCGGGCGATCAGAATGGTTTTTGGGAGTCTCAGAGTAACTTTGATAAAGGAATACAGTTGCGTGAGCTTCTTGAAAATGCGGGAGCTACTGTGGTGATGTCTCGTTTGTCAAATAACCCCACCGTTTATAAGACGGATGAGGCCGGCAACATTGTAACGGATGAGGATGGGGACCCGATTATTATCTATACGGACGACACTCCATTGACACAGATTGTCCGGATGGCTAACGAAGCCGAAGCGGATTATATGCTGTCGATTCATAGTAATGCCGGGGTCACGAATTATGTATTACAACTATACGCAGGTGTAGATCCTGGGGATACTCATGTATATCCTACTGCCACTCCTTTTTCGGACCGTAGTAGAGAAATCAGTACGGTGATTGCAAAGAATCTTTATGAAAACGAGGTGAATAGTTGGGCATCCGAATATACGGTCCGTGGCGATAAAACATTTGGGCGTACCGTTATGGGGTGGAGTAATGGATACGGTGTGTTGAGAGGGTTGACTGTACCCGGATGTATATCAGAGGGCTCGATGCATGATTATATTCCTGAGACCCGCCGCCTGATGAATATGGAATATAAGTGGCTGGAAGCATGGCATTTCTACAAGTCTTTTTGTGAAATATTTAATGCCGGTACCATTCCGACGGGAAATATTGCAGGGAGTGTACATGATAGTAGGAATAAAGATATGGGAAGTCATGTCAAGATCAGAAATTCGAAAGATGAACTGTTGGCGTTGAACAATGCTGTCGTTACCGTGAATCCGGGAAACCTGACGTATACAACAGATGATATAGATAATGGAGTATTTGTGTTTAAGCAACTGGCTCCCGGAAAATATACGGTAAATGTGGCGGCTGATCAGTATTTTGATAAGACGTATGAACTGGAGGTGAAGGCAGGTGAGACATCTTATTTGGACGCACGCCTGGATATGCAACGTTTGACTCCCCCGGAGGTGATCAACTATTCTCCGCAGGTCGGGGAAGACGAAGTGGTGGAGTGTAATACGAAAATCATATTTGAGTTTAATTGGGATGTGGATGTAGAGTCGGCCATAGCGGCATTTTCAATTACTCCCGAGGTGAAAGGTTCCATTGTGTTTGAAGATAGTCAGCATCGGATGATTTTTTCTCCGGATAAACCTTATGAGATTTCGACGTTGTATACGGTTAAACTGGATAAAAGTCTGAAACATCCGGGCGAACTGTCGATGGAAAATGACTTTAGTTTTCAGTTCTTCACCAATAATCGCAATCAACTGGAACTTTTAGGCTGTTACCCGACTCCTGGAATGGAATATGTCAATTATGGTACGAGTGCACCTTTTGAATTCAGATTTGATAATAAGTTGAATTCTACTTTGGCAAGAGATGCTGTTAAAATCTATGATTCTAAAGGAGAAGAGATATCTAAGGTTCCTCGTTCTATTAAGGTAAATTCGGTTAGTGCTCCTTACGGTTCTTTGGCATTTACGCTTTCGGGCGGATTGATTGAGAATGAAACGTATAGGGTCGTTATCGATCGCAATATGGTAGATGTGAACGGTATCGATATTGTAGAACCGATGGATTATACGTTTAAGGCGGTAGATATAAGAGTTACGGATCGAACTGTGGGAATGGACATGGAGGCTACGGGTGCCTTTACCTACTCTTCGGGAAATAGTGTGGAAGTGGCTTCTGCAAGTACCTCCCGGAATACGTCCAAAGTGCTGTTCGGGGCGGCTTCTTGTCTGCTGAAATATACCTTTGCGGCCGATGAGGCAAATGGGGTGGTTGCTTATCAGACAACGGCCGGATTCCCAGTCGATGCAACCCGGGCAATCGGTATGCATATTTTGGGTGATTTGACGGGAAATGAAGTTTGGCTACAATTATCTTCTGCCGACGGAGATGTGCAGGAACTCAAACTGACCGATCTCACCTTTTGCGATTGGAGTTTTGTGGAGGTCTCTTTAGATGCTTTGCCTGCGGGGAAGACATACACATTTACAGGTTTGAAAATTAGGCAGAAAGAACGGCCTTTGACGAATACCGGAACTATTTATATAGATAATGTCTTGGTTTACGACAATACATTGACATCGATAACGTCTGAAACGGTTTCGACTTTCTCTTTCAGTTATATTGCCGAGACCAATGAAGTCGTGGCGAATAGTGAAGAAATCGTATGTATGAAATTGTATTCTTTATCGGGCAAGTTACTGCGGTATGTGGATACGTCTCGAATGAGTCTTGGCGGATTGCCAAAGGGCATTTGTATAATGGAAGCCGGTTTTAGCTCAGGGGGAACTGTTTCACAAAAGATATTCGTGGGAAATTGATGTTGATTTTATGGTGACGACCGGCAGGCGTATGCCGGCCGTCACTTCATCTATAATAATAGGATGGAAATGAAGAATATATTTTTGTTGTATGTGGCATTGTTGATTTCTGCTACGACTTTGAGAGCTCAGGAACCTTTATGGGGAACTCCGGATACATTGGAACATTATACGTTGGGAGCCGGTGTACAATACACAAAGATTGCTTATCGGGATAAGCCTGTGTTAATGTGGGTTACTACTATTGATCTTACTAATCCTTATACGCAAATAGAACAAGTGCAATCACACAATAAAGTACCCGATGTCTCTCGGGAAACCGTGATGAGTATGTCAAGAAGCAATACATACCCGGGACATCGCGTTTGTGCGGCATTCAACCATGATTTCTTTGTGTATGAATCCGGGGTGTGTATCGGTGTTAATATTAGCAATGGCGAGATACCCTTTGCTTCCGGAAGCGGACGCTCTATTTTTGCAATCTCACAAGAAAAGACTGCCGGTGTGTTTTATCCGTCTTTGATCTCGAAAATTCTTTTGAAGGATGGTAGTGAAGTAAATATAGATTATTATAACTCGAGTGCTACGGCTCTGGTAGGTAATTGTATTCTATTCAATCGTATGAATTCCAGGATACTGACAGACCCCGGTTTGTATATTAAGATAAAACCGTTGGATACCTGGACGGTGAACGGTAATGACATCCGATGCGAGGTTCAGGAGGTCTCTGATACACCGATACAGACATCGGCTACCGAATATGTAATCTATGCCAGAAATGAAAGTGTGCAAAGCTTTGAAAATAAAATTAAGGCAGGAGATGTTATAGCTGTTTCCCAGATGTTTGTAAAAGGAAAATTCGGTGAACCTTTGAAGGATATTGTTGCCGGTTTTCATGGTTATCCGAGCATTGCCTACGAAGGGAAATTACACGATGGGGAATACAATGATTTTGAGAATGGCCGTGAGTTCGAAGTTTCTGCGCGGGTAATGGCAGGCATGTCTCAAGATGGAAAAACGGTGTATATCGTGACTGTGGAAGGAGGGACAAAAGAAAGTCCTGGAGTAAATTGTATTGACATTGCAAATTGGATGTTAGCTCATGGCTCCTGGAATGTTGTCAACTTTGACAGTGGCGGTTCTGCAACGATAGCAGTTGATCATGAAATGTTGAATTATCCGATGCGTGGAGGAGAAATTCGTCCGGTAGCCGATGCTTTATTGGTCGTATCTACTGAACCGGAATCAGAGACCGTTGCTTCTTACTCTTTTGTAGTTCCTAACCTGTATACAACGGCTGTGTCATTGAATCCGTTGACTCTTTTATCTTTTAATGAATATGGTAAAGTTTTGGAGAAAGGCGGACAGGGATTTACTTACCGGTGTATACCGGAAGATATGGGATACGTGGATGCAGATGGGGTATTTCATGCTGCTTTAAATACTACAGGAGGGCGTATTATCGCATCAAAAGATGGGAAAGAAGCCATTCTGAATGTTTTTGTATCTCCGGTTTCGGATGTACAGGCATATCCTCAAAGTCTATTGATAGACGGTCATCGCGAATTTCCGATAAGGATTGATGCAACATCGGGAAATAAGGTTTATCAGTTGGACCCAAGTGCTTTTATCTGGACTTCTTCGAATCCGGATTGCTGCCGGGTAGAAGCCGGAATAATAAAAGGAGTGGCCAATGGCGAAACAGAGTTGCAAGGTACTTTGGAGGATTTGAGTGTGTGTGTGAAGGTAAAAGTTGAAATCGCCGATGAAGACAGGATACAGGAGACTTTTGCAGATATGGCGTCATGGCCGATGAAAACGACTGGTACATTCTCTAATCTGAGGTTTGAAAATTACGGGTTACCGGTAGGATGGGATAATGGGGTCAATATGGTATTTGATGTTAAAACCGGCCGTTCGGCATATATTGAATTTACCAAACCTGTGACTTTTTATAGCTTGCCCGATTCTATTTCTTTTCGGATGTTTGTGAAAGACGATCTGGTTAAAGAACTTTACTTGGATTTTGCTTCGAACACAAAAGTCAGTTTTGAAAAGGTGAGGTTGGAACCTGCCTGGGGGATTGACTCTGTGTATTCCATATCTTTTATGGATAACGGAATCCCATTAGACCTTATAGAATATCCGTTGACCCTGACCGGTATGAAGTTTTATCTTAAGCCGGGGATGACCTTTACCGATACAAGAATCTCTTTTAAAGACCTTACGGCCCATTATCCGTTATCTCAAGGGGTAGGGGTTTCTGAAACTCTTGTCGATGATGCTGTTTCGTGGTTGAATTATTCTGGTGGAGAGGCGATTTTACATTATTCTTTATTAAAAGCGGGAACGGCTTCTATTTCATTGTGGACAGCCGATGGGCGAAATCTTATGAGCCATCTTACGAATCGTTTGCTTGCCGGAAAATATACATATAATGTACCCCTTCATTCATTGGACAGTGGGGTATACTTCTTGTCTGTATTGATAGATGGCAGGAGGGATACACACAAGCTAATGGTGAGAAAATAGATCGGAAGAGGTACATCGAGTCTGTTTCATATTATTGAAACGAACGGTTTCTTTTTATTGAAACTAACGGTTTCCACTGTATGGAACCAATCGTTTCATCCGTATGAAACGAATGGTTCCTCCGAAAGAAACTTTTCGTTTCAATAGGTGAAACTGTAGGTCACTTTACTTGTCATGGGTGTTAGGTGAATATATGTGAATGTGAAAAAGGCGTCCGAACAATCAATGATCGGGCGCCTTTTCTTTCATAATACCTTTAGACGGTGTTTTTATCCTACATTTTTTTCTTTAATCAGATATTCTGCAATCTGTACGGCATTCAGTGCGGCGCCTTTCTTTATTTGGTCGCCCACAATCCAGAAAGTCAGTCCGCAATCATTTGTCAAGTCTTTGCGGATGCGGCCTACGTATACAGGATCCTTACCGGCAAGGAACAGCGGCATCGGGTAATCTTTTTCGGCGGGATTGTCCTGAAGAACGAGACCGTCGCCTTTGGCAAAGGCTTCGCGGGCTTCTTCCACCGAGATAGGACGTTCGGTTTCCACCCAGATGCTTTCGGAGTGTGCTCTCAATGCCGGGACACGTACACAGGTAGCACTGACCTTGATGTCCGAGTGCATGATTTTACGGGTTTCATTGTACATTTTCATCTCTTCCTTGGTATATCCGTTTTCGGTGAATACATCAATTTGAGGAATCAGATTGAAAGCCAATTGATATGCAAACTTTTCTACCGTGACGGGTTCGTTTGCGAGTACCTGGCGGTATTGCTCGTAAAGTTCGTCCATTGCTGCTGCACCTGCCCCGCTGGCTGCCTGATAAGTAGATACATGCACGGTTTTTATATGTGAAAGTTGTTCGATGGCTTTCAATGCAACTACCATTTGGATAGTTGTACAGTTGGGGTTAGCGATGATACCGCGCGGGCGGTCCTTGGCATCGGCTGCATTCACTTCGGGCACCACCAAAGGTACGTCGTTGTCCATACGGAAAGCGCTGGAATTATCAATCATCACAGCACCATATTTGGTGATGGTTTCTGCAAATTCCTTAGATGTACCTGCACCAGCGGATGTGAAAGCAATATCTACCCCTTTAAAGTCATCGTTGTGTTGTAAGAGTTTGACCTCGATCTGTTTACCGCGGAAGGTATATTGGCTTCCGGCACTGCGTTTAGAGCCGAACAAAACTAACTCGTCCAACGGAAAATTTCTCTCATCGAGCACGCGCAGGAACTCTTGTCCTACGGCTCCGCTTACGCCAACAATAGCTACTTTCATCTTTTTCTTTTGTTTTAATTGAATATTGATTTTCTTTTCTATTCTTCCGAATAGTAAATAATTGGCTGCAAAATTATAACATTCTGGCATATAATTGATAACTTTTTTGTTATTTTGCAGAGAAAACGTAAAAACTTGGATATATGGAGTGGCTTGATTTTGATTTTAACCTACCTATAACAGATCCTACATGGATATTTCTCCTTGTACTTCTTATTATCTTGTTTGCTCCTATGGTGTTGGGACGGCTCCGCATTCCTCATATTATCGGTATGATTCTGGCTGGAGTGGTGATTGGAGAGCATGGGTTCAATATTTTGGCACGTGACAGTAGTTTTGAACTGTTTGGTAAAGTCGGACTCTACTATATCATGTTTCTTGCCGGGCTGGAAATGAACATGGGCGACTTCAAGAAAAACCGGGGGAAAGCTGTGGTGTTGGGATTATTGGCTTTTGTCATTCCTATGGCATTGGGGTTCATTACCAATATGACCGTATTGAAATATGGTTTTATCACGTCGGTTCTGCTGGCCAGTATGTACGCTTCTCATACGCTGGTTGCTTATCCCATCGTGATCCGGTATGGAGTGTCACGCCATCGCAGTGTCAGCATTGCAGTGGGAGGTACGGCGGTAACGGATACCCTGACCCTGCTGGTACTGGCTGTAATCGGCGGCCTGTTTAAGGGAGAGTCTTCGGAGATGTTCTGGCTGTGGCTGGTGGTGAAAGTCATTTTCTTAGGTTTCCTGATCATTTTCTTCTTTCCGCGTATTGGTCGTTGGTTCTTCCGTAAATATGACGACAACGTGATGCAGTTTATTTTCGTTCTTGCCATGGTATTTCTTGGAGCAGGATTGATGGAATTTGTCGGGATGGAAGGCATTTTGGGGGCGTTCCTTGCCGGATTGGTCTTGAACCGTCTCATACCGCATGTCTCACCGTTGATGAATCACCTTGAGTTTGTAGGGAATGCTTTGTTTATTCCTTATTTCTTGATCGGGGTGGGAATGTTGATCGATATTAAGATACTTTTCGGACACGGAGATGCGTTAAAGGTGGCTGTGGTGATGACTACGGTAGCTTTGGCCAGCAAGTGGATCGCTTCGTGGCTTACCCAAAAAATATACAAGATGAAAGCGATCGAACGTGAACTGATGTTCGGTCTAAGTAATGCCCAGGCGGCCGCAACTTTGGCAGCCGTATTGGTGGGGTATAATATTATTCTTCCCAGTGGAGAGCGATTGTTGAATGAAGATGTGCTGAACGGTACGATAGTCCTGATTTTGTTCACTTGTATCATCAGTTCGTTTGCAACGGAAAGAGCGGCGCGTAAATTGGCAATGAATGAAGCACAACTGGATGCGGAGGATAAGAAAAATATTCCGGAGAAGATTTTGATACCGGTGGCAAATCCGGAAACAATCGAAGAATTGATAAATCTGTCTCTGGTCATTCGTGATTCTAAACAAAGGAACAACCTGATGGCACTGAATGTTATCAATGATAACAGTAGTTCCGAGCAGTTGGAGTCGAGAGGGAAGAGGAATCTGGAACGCGCGGCCATGATAGCGGCGTCGGCAGATGTTTCTTTGACGCAGATTAGCAGGTATGATTTGAATATTGCTTCCGGTATTATTCATACTGCCAAGGAATATGAGGTGACAGATGTGATTATCGGATTGCACCGTAAGGTTAACATTGTAGATTCTTTTTTTGGAAATCTGGCAGACAGCTTATTGAAAGGTTTGCATCGGGAGGTAATGATAGCGAAATTCCTCATGCCGGTAAATACTTTGCGACGTATTATCATAGCTGTTCCCCCTAAAGCGGAGTATGAGGCCGGCTTTCAGAAATGGGTCGGTCACTTCTGCCGTATGGCAAGTATTTTAGGGTGCCGGGCACATTTTTTTGCGAACGAACAGACCTTGGGATATTTACAGCAGTTGGTAAAGAATAAATATGGGTTGACGATGACCGACTTTTCTCATTTGGATGATTGGGACGATTTGTTATTGCTCACAGGACAAGTGAACTACGATCATCTGCTGGTTATAATCAGCGCACGGCGTGGTTCAATCTCTTATGATACGGCTTTCGAGAAACTGCCGGCACAACTTGGAAAATATTTCTCCAATAATAGTCTTATTATTTTATACCCGGATCAGTTGGGTGAACCTCAGGAGGCACTCTCTTTTTCCAATCCGCGTGGAAGCAATGAGTCGCAGCATTATGAGAAAGTGGGTAAATGGTTCTATAAATGGTTAAAGAAGAGTTAATGATAAATTGGAAACAAAGAACGGAGCTTTTGTTGGGTGAAGATAAAATGGCTCGTTTACAATCTGCTCATGTACTTGTGGTCGGTTTGGGCGGAGTCGGCGCCTATGCTGCCGAAATGATTTGCCGTGCCGGTGTGGGACGGATGACCATTGTCGATGCAGATACGGTGCAAATTACCAATTTAAACCGGCAGTTGCCTGCGATGCATTCTACCTTGGGAATGTTTAAGGCTGATGTTTTGGAAGCGAGATTTAAGGATATCAATCCGGATCTGGAGTTGAAGGTATTACCTGTCTTTTTGAAGGATGAGAATATTCCGGATTTGCTGGACGCTGATGAATATGATTTTATTGTTGATGCAATAGATACTTTAAGTCCGAAATGTTATCTTATCTATCATGCTTTGCAAAGACGTATTAAAATAGTGTCGAGCATGGGAGCCGGTGCGAAGAGCGATATAACCCAAGTTCGTTTCGCCGATCTTTGGGATACATACCATTGCGGATTGAGTAAGGCCGTGCGCAAGCGTTTACAGAAGATGGGGGTAAAACGGAAAGTACCGGTAGTATTCAGTACGGAACAAGCCGATCCGAAAGCTGTATTATTGACTGATGATGAAATGAATAAGAAGTCTACTTGTGGTACAGTGAGCTATATGCCTGCTGTATTTGGCTGTTATTTAGCAGAATATGTTATAAAACGATTGTAGAATAATGTGCCAATGAATAATGTGCCAATGTGCCAATATGCCAATGTGCCAATTGGCTGCGCTATGGCAAACATGCCGCATGGTAATTGGCACATTGGCACATTATTCATTGGCACATTATTATTAATTACATTATTCTTATGATAAGATTAGAGGGAATCACAAAGAATTTCGGATCATTGCAAGTCTTGAAAGGTATTGATTTGGAAATAAATAAAGGGGAGGTTGTCAGCATTGTCGGGCCGAGTGGAGCTGGTAAAACTACCTTGTTGCAAATTATGGGTACGCTCGATGAACCGGATAACGGTAATGTCTATATAGATGGAACCAAAGTCAGTAAAATGAAAGAAAAAGAACTTTCTGCCTTTAGAAACAAGCACGTCGGTTTCGTTTTTCAATTTCATCAATTACTTCCGGAGTTTACTGCGTTGGAAAATGTAATGATTCCAGCTTTGATTGCCGGCACTTCATCCAAGGAAGCTACTGCTCGTGCATTGGAGATATTGAGCTTTATGGGACTTGCAGAGCGGGCTTCACATAAACCGAATGAACTCTCCGGTGGAGAAAAACAACGGGTGGCCGTGTCCCGTGCCCTTATCAATAATCCGGCAGTGATATTGGCGGATGAACCTTCCGGTAGTTTGGATACACATAATAAAGAGGAGTTGCACCAATTGTTTTTTAAACTTCGTGACCAGTTAGGGCAGACATTTGTTATTGTGACACACGATGAGAGTTTGGCTCGGATAACCGATCGGACAGTCCATATAATAGATGGAATAATTAATAACTGTTAATAAGTTGAACGAAATTCTGAAAAAAAGATACCAAACGGCTAATGTATAGTTCATTATTAACTAATTAGCCGTATCTTTATATCGCTTCTCTACAGAAGTCTGTGAAGATGGTACGTAGAGTGTTTGTTTTGTTTGTGTGTGATGCATTCTTATCTAGTGTGATAAGGATGCATCTTTTTTTATTCAAAACAGACATAAGGCGATATTCGTTCCAGATCTTTTTCGGAGAATTCTTCATAGAGCTTCAGCTGATCCAGATTTTGTATTTTTCCTTTCTTCCTGCGATACTCGACGATGGCTTTTGCCTGGTAAAAGTTGATATAAGGGTGGGCTTTCAGACGTTCTATCTCGGTTTTGTTGAGGTTCATCCGGAGAGTGCCTCCTTCCTCTACAGAGAACCAAGTGCATAGCTTGTCCACGGGCAAATGTATATCCTGTAACTGTTCTACTTTATAGAAGCCTCCCAACTGTTTTCTGTATCCTACGATCATACGGGCGATAGCACTGCCTATACCGGGTATCTTTTTAAATTCGATGGTATCGGATTGATTTAAGTCGATTACGGTTCCTGTCGGGTATTTGTAATATTGCAGAGAATCCTGTGCTTTTTTGTGGGTTAATAACCGGATGGTATCCTTGACTCTATGTTTTTCTGCTGTGGATATAGAAATATAAGGTAAAAGAGTCTTATACTGTTTTTCTGTCAGTCCGTATATTTTGCGAAGATCTTCCGGCTTACGGAAATTCCCTCCTTTTGCCCGGTAACGGAGGATATTGCCGGCCATCCATGAAGGGAGCCCGAGACTTAGAAATGTACTGGAATCGGCAGTGTTGGGATCGAAAGAAGTCAATACGATTTTATGCTTTTGGGAAAAGTGATCAGCGTTGTCACTTTTGGGGGAGTGCTCCCGTTTTTTTATGGATGTAATGAATGTTTCATATTCTTTTTCGGATTCCGGATTGTCTTTTATTTCGGTGTCCCTCGCCGGCATGAACCACGAGATGGTACAAACTAAAGTGATCAGTATGGTAAGTATTAAAATACCTTGCCGTTCGGTACGAGAAAAATAAAAGAAATCTTTCCACATGTTATTTAAGCAATCCCAGTTCGTTGATAAAGATACAGGAAATTGCTATAGGTGCAATATATTTCAATATAAAAATGATAAGTTTATAAACCGGTATTTTGAGCGAACCGTTATTGGTTATCTCGCTCCATACGATTTTCTTGTCGAGATACCATCCGGTGAATATGGAAACGCATAACCCGCCGAGAGGCAACATGATTTTGGCAGTGACAAAGTCGAATAAGTCGAACATACCCAATCCGAATACGGTGATGTTTTTAGTCACTCCGAGTGAGAGCGAGCAAAATATACCTAAGAAAATACATCCGCCTGTAACCAGTTGTGCTGCACGCTTTCTCGTGAATTTAAACTCTTCATGCAAATAAGCGGTAACTACCTCGTGCATGGAAATGGTCGATGTAAGTGCTGCTACGGCGAGCAATACATAAAACATCACTGAAAAGATATATGCTAATATCGGGATGCCGCTAAATGCCTGTTGGAACACATTGGGCAGAGTAATAAAGATGAGACTTGGCCCGGCATCAGGCTGTATGCCTACAGAAAAAGCTGCTGGGAAAATAATAAAGCCGGCCAGGATTGCCACCAGCGTATCGATGATTCCTACACTGAAAGCTGTTTTTGTCAGATTGGTCTCTTTGTTGAAATAGGAAGCATAAGTACAGAGACACCCCATGCCCAGACTAAGGGAGAAGAAAGCTTGCCCCATGGCGCTTAGGAATACATTCCCGTTTACTTTGCTGAAATCCGGTTTTAGCAGAAACTCGATCCCTTTGTTTGCACCCGGCAAAGAAACCGAACATACTACCAGAATAAGAATAATGATAAATAGTAGGGGCATCATTATTTTAGATGATTTTTCAATTCCTTTCTCGACGCCTTTCACTATGATGAAATGAGTTCCTAATAGAAATAGGGTCAACCACAGTATCGGTCGCCAAGGGCTACTTGAAAAAGCTTGGAAAGAAGAAATGAACTCATCGGGCGTTTTTCCTGCAAAACGATTGGTTACCGCTTCGATAATGTATTCAAGTGTCCAGCCGGCTACTACCGAATAGTAACTGAGAATAAGAAATCCCGCCAGTACACCCATCCGGCCCACCCAACGCCAATGAGTGCCCGGAGCTAACTTCTGATAAGCTCTTGCCGTATTGGCACGTGAATGCCGGCCGATAAGGAATTCGGATACCATGATAGGCATACCCAATAAAAGGATACATCCCAGATAAATAATGATAAAGGCGGCGCCGCCATGATTGCCGGTTTCATATGGAAATCTCCAGATGTTACCTAATCCTACGGCTGAGCCTGCAGAGGCAAGTATTACACCTAACTTACTACCAAAATTCGCCCTGTCATTTTTCGTCATAAAAGCTTTTTTATCTTACAATTCGATATGTTTTTTATCTAAAACATGCAAATATAGAAAATGTTCCTTATATTTGCCACTCATCTGTAATTTATTTAGATATGCTTTACTATATTAAGAAATATCCTGTTTCTATAATAATTATTCTGACGGTTATCTATTTATCGTTTTTTAAACCGCCTTCAACTGAACTGAGCAAGATACCGAACATTGATAAGATTGTTCATCTTTGTATGTATTTTGGAATGTCCGGTATGCTATGGCTCGAGTTTTTACGTACTCATAGAAAAGTACCGGCTCCGATGTGGCATGCATGGATAGGGGCGTTTTTCTGTCCGGTGCTGTTTAGCGGATGTGTAGAGCTATTGCAGGAGTATTGTACCACTTATCGTGGTGGAGATTGGCTGGATTTTGCTGCGAATGCTACAGGGGCGGTCTTGGCAAGTCTGGTGGCTTATTATGTAGTGCGCCCCCGTATACTGAAGCGGTAATCGATAAAGATTCAATAGTAGATTACAGATAATCTACTATTGAACTCAGTCTTATTCCATTGGAACCTTTTATCAGGATAGTATGGTCTTTGGGTGTGTTATTCTGTAGTGCTTGTATAAGTTCTTGGGTATTGGCATATGTTTGATAAGAATGGCGGGCTGCCGTAAACTGATTGCCGACCAATATTACTTTTTCAAATTCGCATTCTTTGATGAAATCTACTATTTTTTGATGTTCTGCTGCGCTTTCTGCACCTAACTCACGCATGTCTCCTAATATGAGCATTTTGTGTTTGACTTTCATCCGGTTGAAGTTCTCCAATGCGGCCATCATGCTTGTTGGATTTGCATTATAGGCATCGATAATCAGCGTATTATCGGCTGTCTTCTTAAGTTGCGAACGATTGTTTTGAGGGGTATAATTAGAAAGTGCTTCATTGATTTTATCCGCTTCTACTCCAAAGAATGTCCCGATGGTAATGGCGGCTAATGCATTGGGAAAGTTGTATTCTCCGATAAGCTGTGTTTGCACTTCATGTTTCTCACCGTCTTTTCCTGCTTTCCATTCAAAAGTGAGATAAGGAGAGTTTCCGGTCACACGGCCATTAATATAGAGGTTTTCTTCGCTTCCATAAAAAATCTTGTTAAGCCCGGAAGCTATATTCATGAGATAGGGATTATCGTGATGAATGAAGATAGTGGAATTTTCTTTTTTACGCAAGAAGTCATAAAGTTCTCCTTTCGTTTTTATAACCCCCTCAAATGAGCCGAATCCTTCCAGATGGGCTTTACCTACATTGGTAATGATACCGTAATCCGGTTCCGCAATATTAGATAAGAATTTAATTTCTCCCGGGTGGTTGGCACCCATTTCGATGACCGCCAGATCGTGTTCTGCCTTTAAGCGTAGCAAAGTGGTGGGAACCCCGATGTGGTTATTCAGGTTTCCCAAGGTATAAAGTACATGATAGGATTGTGACAATACTGCGGATATTAATTCTTTGGTGGTTGTTTTACCATTCGTTCCGGTAATTCCTATGATGCGTGTGCCCAATTGGCGACGGTGATAATTAGCAAGCTGTTGTAACGTTTCCAAACAGTTGTCCACCAGAATATAACGTTCGTCATCTTTTGGATTATGGCCTGTTTCGTCAATGACTGCATATGCACAGCCATCATTTAAGGCTTGTGCAGCGAAAGCATTGCCATTAAATGAGTCACCTTTGAGCGCAATGAATAAAGAACCTTTCGGACAGTTTCTACTGTCGGTGGTTACTGTACCACAGTTTAGAAATATTTGATAAAGGGTAGAAATTTCCATGTTTTTATAATTGAAAGACGCGGGCAAACTTACACAAATTCTCCGGAATAACCTCGTAAAAGGCGCAAATTAGCGCAGTAGAATTTGAATATTAAGAAGTTAAAAGCAAATTGCGGAAACTGGGCAAAGTGCATGAAACCGTCTTAAAGCGGATTGCAGCGAAAGAATGGTTTTCAAATCATTACCCGATGGAAATGCGGATTTGTCCCTATCATGGGACGGGTAACGATTAACGGGACGGTGGCGCAGTTCAGTTGCAAGCGGACTATCCGCAAAGAGCTATGGGACGCCAAAGGCAACAAGGCGAAAGGCAAGAGCGTGGAAGCGAGGGACACCAACCTTGCGCTCGACAACATCAAGGCTCAAATCATCAAGTACTACCAGCGCATATCCGACCGTGAGGCTTATGTCACGGCTGAAATGGTACGCAATGCCTATCAAGGCTTGGGTGGTGAGTATGAAACGCTACTCGGTGCTTTCGACAAGGAAAACGAGGTGTTCAAGAAACGTGTCGGGAAAGACAGGGTAAGGGCTACCTATATGGCAAGGGTACGGGCAAGAAACCATGTGGCGGCATTCATCAAGTCGCGCTATAAGCGGAACGATATGTCCATGCAGGAGCTGACCCCCGACTTCATCAAGGAGTTCGCTATCTTTCTTTCCAATGAAGCAGGATTACACAACGGTTCGATATGGGAAAACTGCATGTGGCTGAAAGGTGTGGTGATGCGGGCGCACTTCAACGGACACATACCGAGAAATCCGTTTGCCCAGTTCCACATAAGCCCTAACACAAAGGAACGTGAATACCTGACAGAAGATGAGTTGAAAACACTGATGGAATTTCAGTTCAAAGACCCCAAGAACTCCTACCTCCGTGATATTTTTGTTTTTGCCAGCTTTACTGCCTTGTCGTTCGTGGACATCAAGGAACTGAGCAACGACCAAATTGTGGAGGTAAACGGAGAGAAATGGATTATCTCCAAGCGACACAAGACGGGTGTGCCGTTCCAAGTAAAGCTGTTGGACATTCCCTTGCAGATAATCGAACGCTACAAGCCTTTCCAAGAAAACAACCTTATATTTCCTAACCTCAATTATTGGTCTGTCTGTAAACGGATGGGCAAGATGATAAAGGAATGTGGCATAACGAAGAAAATCAGTTTCCATTGCGCAAGACACGGGTTTGCAACTCTGGCTCTCTGCAAGGGTATGCCGATTGAAAGCGTGAGCCGCATTTTGGGGCATACGAACATAGAAACCACCCAAATCTATGCGAAGATAACCGTTCAGAAACTTGACAACGACCTTACAATGCTGGGCGACAAACTGAGCAAGTCTTTCGGAAACGTAAAAATGGCAGGACTATGAAGCGTGAAACGATTATAATGGATGAATACGGTAAAGTAACCGTACCGTCCGATACCGCCAACCTATGGATGAGCGAAGCGGAACTGTTGGAGTTGTTCGGGGTAATCGCCCCGACACTCCGTACCACTGTCAAAGCCGTATATAAAAGCGGAGTGTTGCAATCTTGCGAGGTGGAAAGATGTATTAAGCAGCCCAACGGTTACGGCGTGGACGTGTACGCTCTGCCAATGGTCGTGGCACTCGCTTTCCGTATCGGCACGCCTAATGCCGAAAGAGTACGCAATGCCCTGCTGGAGAGGTTGTGCTTGCGAAAAGAAAAGCAACTCCTATGGACATTCATACGTGGTAGTGCTTATGAATGTTAGTGCGTATTGATGTATAGACTAACTGATGCACTTACGTCAGCCCGAAAACGGGAAAACCTTTTTCGGGCTGGCTATAGAATACCTTTGTATTCCATCTTATACATATCCAAGCCGTCCGCCCAATAATCTTTTTTAACCTCAAGCAGAACAAACCCCTGTTTTTCGTAAAACTTATAAACCAATTGCGATGTGCGTACTATTATTTTCTTTATGCTACTGATATTTCTAAGTTTTTCTATCCTATGGTTGAGCAATTTTGTCCCCAACGATTTTCCTTGATAAGCAGGATGAACAATATCCCAACTTATTTTTCCTGTCGTCATGTTATCCGCAAAATTTATTCCTCCACAACCTACAATCATTCCAGCAAATAGCAGGACATAGTAAAGCTCTACTTCTTCATCTAAATACCTGCCTAAATCTGCTTCTTCTTTCACGGCGAAATACTTCGGAATGTTTAATCTTATCAAATTCATTACGTCATTCCTGTCAGTCGGACAATATTCCCGAATTATAATATGGCTATCCATGTATGACTTTTTTGGGTTTATATGGAAGCAAAGGTATTTATTTTTCTCGGCAACAAAAACATAAGAACCTACATAATCTGCATTTTCTTATCCCTCCGTTTCGATTGCTTCGTTCTGCATAGATTTGCGTATCAGTGTTTTAATCTTTATGCCGTAGCTTTGCCCCGATGTTAAACCTGTTGCCGAGATTGTTTGTCGGCGGCATAAAACCCAGCAAAGCCTATGGCAGAAAAAGAAGAATTCATCCGTGTGGGGACTACCCTCTACAAGATTGTGAACCAGCCCCGAATGGACGGCGGTTGTGTGAAGAAACGTATTGCATGGAATGCCGAAACCTTGCGGCAGGACTACGGCAAGGACTACATGGCGACCGTGCCGAAGTATGACGGTTTCTGCACCGTACCTGCCCATGTGGACTATAAGCCCGTAATCGGCAAGTTCCTTAACCTGTACGAGCCGATAAGCCATGTTCCCGTGCAGGGTGATTTCCCCTGCATCCGTTCATTGGTGGAACATATCTTCGGCGAGCAATACGAGTTGGGAATGGACTACTTGCAGTTGCTCTACCTTTACCCTGTTCAGAAGTTACCCATCCTGCTTCTCGTGTCGGAAGAACGCAACACGGGCAAAAGCACGTTCCTGAACTTCCTGAAATCCATCTTCCAAAACAATGTGACATTCAACACCAACGAGGACTTCCGAAGCCAGTTCAATTCCGACTGGGCTGGCAAGCTGCTCATCATGGTGGACGAGGTGCTGCTCAACCGCCGTGAGGACAGCGAGCGGTTGAAGAACCTGAGCACCACGCTTTCCTACAAGGTGGAGGCCAAAGGCAAAGACCGTGACGAGATAGGCTTCTTCGCCAAGTTCGTGCTGTGCTCCAACAACGAACACCTGCCCGTTATCATCGATGCAGGCGAGACACGCTATTGGGTGCGGAAGATTGTGCCGTTACAGAATGACGATACCGACTTCCTGCATAAGTTGAAAGCCGAAATCCCCGCTTTCCTGCACTTCCTTGCACATCGGACGCTTTCCACCGAAAAGGAAAGCCGCATGTGGTTCAATCCGAAGTTGCTGCACACGGAAGCCTTGCGGAAGATAATCCGCAGCAACCGCAACCGTTTGGAGATAGAAATGGCGGAACTGTTGCTTGACATCATGGCAAGCATGGGTGTCGGGTCTGTCTCGTTCTGTCTGAATGATATTGTCCCGTTGCTCGTCTGCTCGCAAGTCAAGGCGGAGAAACCGCAAGTTCGGAAAGTGGTACAGGAAATATGGAAGCTGACACCTGCATCCAACTCGCTTTCCTATACTACCTACCAGTACGACTACAACCGTGAATGTCATTACTCGCCCGTCAGGAAGATTGGACGCTACTACACGGTAAGCAAAGCACAGTTGGAAACTCTATGATATTTTGATGAAATGATGAAAGTATATATAAACAACAAGAAAAACAGCAACTTACACCTTCATCAACCTTTCAACAAAAGGATATGGCTGATGAAAAGAGAAAGGACGCACCGCATCTTGCATCATTTCTCTTTTGGCGAGCGGTTTGATGAAACGATGATGAATGCCTATTGCGTTGGTAATAAATATATTGCATACACCAATCATCAATTCATCGGATTTTTATCCACTAATAAGCCTGCCGGAAAAGTAGCGGAGGTGAAAATCACTATCCGCAGGCCGGACGGTCGGATGTCCGACCTGCAAGGAAAAGCACATTGCATCGGAGCAAAGAAAGAGACCGCCGATAACCTACCGACACTTCCGCAGGCTTTTAAGGAACAGAAAAGCCATAGCTTATTAGGGCATTTTCTTCACGCAGTGCCATGCACCGCTAAAAATGCCCCAATAAGCCAACGGGGTTGCACCCCTCTGGACACCCCCGCTTGCCATGCGGCATGAGCGCAGCAGGCAGACAATGACAACCGATTTGCAAACCTAAAAAACAGAACAAGCATGGGATATATAAGCATCCAAATCAACAAGGCGAAAGGCTCGGCGGACACGGGCGCATCCGACCACATCGAACGCAAGACCGTCCCCAAGAATGCCGACCCCACACGCACCCACCTCAACCGAGAACTGGTGGAGTTCCCCGACGGTGTGACCGACCGCACCGAAGCGATAAGCCACCGCATACGCACGGCAGGCATCAGACGCAAGATTACCGCCGACCAAGTAAGAGCAATCCGCATCGTGCTTTCGGGTACGCACGAAGACCTGATGCGAGTGCAGGAAGAAGGCAGGCTGGACGAGTGGTGCGCCGACAACCTGCAATGGCTGTACCGCATTTTCGGACGGGAGAACACCGTATCGGCAGTGCTTCACATGGACGAACACACGCCGCACATCCACGCCACAGTCGTGCCGATTGTGACGGGCGAACGCAGAAAGGCAAGGAAGAAGCGAGCGGATAGCAAACGCCAATACCGAAAGAAAGCCGACACCGTGCGCCTGTGCGCCGATGACGTGCTGACACGTGAGAAACTCGTTTCCTATCACGACAGCTATGCAAAGGCTATGGCGAAATACGGTTTGCAGCGTGGCATACGTGGTTCGGAGGCACGCCACGTCACCACTGCCCAATACTACCGTGACCTGAAACGCCGGACAGGGGAACTGGAAGCCAACGTGCAGCAGTTGCAGACGGAACAACGGCAGGCAGAGCAACAGCTTGATGATGTGAGGAAAGAAATCAAGTCGGAGAAGCTGGAAGCCGCCAAGACGGAAGCCAAGACCGCACTCGTGGCAAAGGTGGGTTCTCTTTTCGGCAGCAATAAGTTGAAAGTGGAAAGGGAGGAATTGCAACAACACATATCAGCACTTGAAAATCAGAACGAAGAATTGGTACGGCATATAGAAACAATGGAGCGTAAACATAGGGAAGAACGCGCCAAGTTCAACGAGTATATGGACAAGATACAGCGGTACTTCCCTTATGTGGAGAAGTTATTACCACTGATAGACTTTTGCCGAAATACTTTGAATTTCTCTGAAAGGGTAGTCCAAGAGTTGTGCAAGTTGAAGAAAGTTAGTTTGAAAGGGGATTTCTATTCTCCAGAGTTCAACAGAAAGTTCCGTGACGAGAATGCGGCTTTTTCGTTTGGAGAGGACAAGAACAGAAAAGGACACTACCACATATATGTGAATGACATTCCGCTTGTGCAATGGTTCAGGCAGAAAGCGAATGAATGGAGAAACGGTTTGGGCATTTCCCCTACAAAACAGGATAAAGGGCTGAATATATAGGATGTGCTCAAAAAAACAGTACAAAGAAAATTATCCGCTGATAATGAATTATCATCAAAAACAAGTATTTTTGTATTAAACAAAAAACAATGTATGGATATAATCAATATAAGAATGAATACACCGACATTAAAGACAGAGCGTCTGATTTTAAGGAAATTCACGAAAAAAGATATTGAAGCTCTCTTTCTGATACTAAAGGATGAAGAAACAAACAAGTTTCTGCCTTGGTATCCTGTGAAAGACATTGGCGAAACCGAGCGTTTCTATGAGGAAAGGTATGCGGCAAAATACGGACAGCCGCAGGCATACGCCTACGCCATCTGCCTGAAAAGTGATGATTTCCCGATAGGCTATATAAAAGTCGATATGGAAGAACACCACGATTTCGGTTACGGACTTCGCAGGGAGTTTTGGCATAGGGGAATAGCGACCGAAGCAGGCGAAGCCGTTATCGAGCAAGTGCGAAAAGACGGTCTGCCCTACATCACGGCTACGCACGACAGGGACAATCCAAGAAGCGGAAATGTGATGCGCAAAGTCGGCATGGTGTATCGCTATTCCTATGAAGAACTATGGCAGCCCAAGAACTTCCCCGTGATATTCAGGATGTATCAGTTGAACCTAAACGGCGACAAGGACTTCGTGTACAGGAAATATTGGGATGAATCCGACAAGCATTTCATAGAAGAATTGTAACTCCAGATACAAGGTGTGTTGCTCCAGCAGGACAGACGATTGCTGTTTGTATGTTGATATGCCAATGAAAAGAAAGTGGACGGAAAGAAAGATATGATTTATTCTTCTTATCTGCTCTCTTTTTTATACATTTGCATCTGTAAGAGTTACTTGAACAAGTAAAGTAGAGCAAACCGCAGCAATACGGACAGTTGCTAAATCATTACCCAATAAAGAGGTAATCTTTCTAATCTTCTTTATTATAAGAGGTTATAAGTCATATACAGATTTACGTAAAAAACTTTGATTATGATATGAAGTTGATGAAGAAATAAAACAGATCGGGCTTTTTATCGTTGGATTATAATCCATATCACCAGGAATTTTATATTTAATGTCATTCGATAAACTTGAAAATAATATTATTGCACGGGAAGAGTTAAAACGAAACGGCTTCCTGTTTTGTTTGTTTTGTCTATTACGAGATTTCCCCCTAACTTTTGGGCTAATAGTTTGCTGAGTGCGAGTCCGAGTCCGCACCCTTGTGAGAAATTGCTCACTTTAGTGAAGCGCTCGAATATTATTTCTTGTTTATCGGCAGGTATGCCTATGCCTGTATCCGTAACGCTGATGGAAATCTGATCTTTTGCTTCCGATAAAGAGTACGCAAGTGTGATCTTTCCTTTCTCTGTGAATTTGGCGGCGTTATGTAGTAAATTGAAGAGTATTTTGGATACGGCTTCTTTATTCGTATGGATAAAGAGTTCGCTGTTCCCCGGATGGAATTCAAGGCTGACATCCTTTGATATATAAGGTTGGATTTTGGAAAGAGCTTGTTCACAACAAATATGAATATTGGTGCTCTCAAGCTCCATGTCTTCGCTCGATTCTAAATCTGATAGTTCTAATACATCATCTATCAATTTTAATAGTTTGTCACTGTTTTTTTCTATCAGATTGGCAAACTCATGTGTTTCATCGTCCTTCTTGAACTGGCTGGAAATAACTTGGGAGAACCCTACGATAGAGTTGAGCGGAGTTCGTATTTCATGTGTCATGTTGCGGATGAACGAGGTTTTCATATTGCTGGCTTTTTCTGCCTTATCCCGTGCTTTGCGCAGATTGTTTTCTGATTCTGTCAACTCTTGGTTTTTGATAAGAAGCAACTTTTTGGAGTGTTTCAATTTTTTGTTCAAGTAGAATTCTCTATAGAACAGAATAAACACGATGAAAAGAGTACTCACCAATAGTAGGATGAAGCTGCGGTTGTGTTTTAATTCGGCTTCTTTCGCTTTTAGCTCCAGTTCTTTTTTTTCGATTTTAATCTTTTCAAAATTTAGAAGTGAAGAAAATTCAGTAATGGCCGCCTGCTCGTTTATATTATTTATTGAGTCTGCCAGATTGATATAGTCATACAGATAATCGGCTGCCAGATCCTTTTGTCTCATCCAATAATAGGTTTGCCCTTTTCTCATTTTAACTTCCAGACCCAGTTGTGTTTCTCCCATCTCGGCCGCAAGTTTTTCCTGTTCTTCTAAAGCTTGCAGTGCTTTTTGATACTGTTTGGTTTGTTTGTAATAACTTTCTCGGGAAACTATTAAATTCTTTTGCCTGTTGATTAGTGTTTTGTCATGCTTAAAGAGTTCTTCCGCTTCTTCAAGGGCTTTTTGAGCTTTTTCCAATTGGTTAACCCTTAAATAGTAGGCTACATACTGTAATTTTTGTTCGAATGCCTGGTTGTTGTTATGTACGAGCTTTTCCGCTTTTTTTATTATGTCGTTAGCTTTTTGCGGTTGTAGCATGTCATTGTACAACTTAGCTACCGACATGTATTTACTATGTAGATTATAGGCGTTCAAATGGTATGTTTCTATTATTTCGATAGCCTTTAGTTTGGCGTCGATTGCTTGCTGTCTGAGTCTTTTCAGAATGTATATATCACCGATACAATCATAACAATAGGCAATTCCTTCTTTATTATCTTCTTGCTGTGCTTCTCTCAGCATATTTTGAGCTTCATAAAGAGCTGTATTGAATTTTCCGTTTTTGATATAAAATAGAATTAATCGTTTTCCCCAAGCGAAATAATAATATTTGGATTGCTCTGTCTCTTGTGCGAATTTTTTTACGCGCTCTACCCATGCAATAATACTGTCTTCCTGTCCTTTGAAGTAATAATAATCGAGCTTTGTAGAGAGTGCAACGGCTTGCATCCTTGGGTCGGATTTGGTTTGGGCCATCGTAAACAAGGTATCGGACATGGGCAAAACGATCGGTGATTGGATATTTGCCTTACATTGCTGGTAGTATACATAAAGTGTACTATCTACGTTGTACTCTTTCATTTCCCTGTTCTGGGCGATTGTGGTAGTACTTAGCAGCAGTATAATGAATAGTACAGAAAATCTGCCTATTGTTATATATGGAAGATCTTTCATCTCAATAGTCTTTATTTAGTTGGGGGTGTGTGCAAATATACGTTTATTTCTTGCAATGATGCATGGTAACTTGCTTTTTTTCTCTACATTTGCAATAAATCTAACAGAAACAAAGAGATTAATGAACTCATTAGTACATAGATATTTGAATGTTAACGGGCAGTTGCTCGATCTCTCTGTCCCTCAAGTGATGGGAATTCTGAATGTTACTCCAGACTCTTTTTATGCCGGCAGCCGGATGCAGACTGAAGCGGATATTGCGCAGCGTGCGCAACAAATATTGAGCGAAGGTGCTTCTATAATCGATATTGGTGCTTACTCTTCCCGGCCGAATGCGGAGAATATTTCTTCGGAAGAGGAAATGCATCGTTTACGGATGGGCTTGGAGGTTCTGAAACGGAATCATCCGGATGCCATCATTTCGGTAGATACTTTCCGGGCCGATGTGGCAGAGTGGTGTGTGGAAGAGTATGGTGTTGCCATTATTAATGATATTGCTGCCGGTGAAATGGATTCGGAAATGTTTGAAACCGTAGCTCGTCTGGGGGTACCCTACATCATGATGCATATGCAAGGCACACCACAGAGCATGCAGGCGGAGCCACATTACGATAATCTTCTGAAAGAGATATTTATGTATTTTGCAAAGAAAATACAGCAATTGCGTGATTTGGGAGTGAAAGACATTGTTCTTGACCCCGGTTTCGGATTTGGGAAAACATTGGAGCATAATTATGAACTGATGGCACATCTCGAGGAGTTTAAAGTGTTCGAACTGCCTTTATTGGTTGGGATATCCAGAAAGTCAATGATCTATCGTCTGTTTGGAAGTACTCCTCAGGAAGCGTTGAATGGGACTACCGTATTGGATACGATAGCCTTGATGAAAGGGGCTGATATTATCCGGGTGCATGATGTGCGCGAAGCTGTGGAGGCTGTAAAGATGGTAGAGAAAATAGTCGGTTATAAATTCTGAATGCGTTTATGGGAGAATATCAAATAATAGCTATGGCTGCGGGGATGTTTTTTGAATTCGGTATAAAAGATTTCATTGATATTCTGTTGGTTGCTTTCCTGCTGTATTACGTCTATAAGTTGATGAAGGCTTCCGGTTCTATCAAAGTTTTTACTGGTATTCTGGTTTTTATTTTGATATGGCTGGTGGTGACTCAGGTATTGGAAATGAAGCTTTTGGGTTCTATTTTCAATACATTGATGAATGTGGGTGTGTTGGCCTTGATTGTATTGTTTCAGGATGAAATACGGCGTTTCTTGTTTACATTGGGTTCACATCAGCATGTCAGCGCTCTGGCCCGTTTCTTCACCGGAAATAAGAAAGAATCTTTGGAACATGAAGATATTATGCCTGTGGTAATGGCATGTATCAGTATGGGGAAACAGAAAGTGGGTGCTTTGATTGTGATTGAACATAATGTGCCTTTGGATAATATTGTCCGCACCGGTGAATTGATAAATGCCAATGTAAACCAGCGTTTGATAGAAAATATCTTTTTTAAAAACAGCCCGTTGCATGATGGGGCAATGGTAATCAGTAAAAAGCGTATAAAAGCGGCAGGCTGTATATTGCCTGTTTCGCACAATTTGGATATTCCCAAGGAATTGGGACTGCGCCATCGGGCTGCGATGGGAATTTCTCAGGAGTCGGATGCACATGCCATTATTGTGTCTGAAGAAACCGGCGCTATTTCTGTGGCTTATCGCGGCCAATTTTATCTTCGTCTCAATGCCGAAGAATTGGAAAGCTTGTTGACTAAAAAATCTTGATTAATAAAAACAATATGGACAGACGAAATTTCTTGAGAACAGGAGGAATGGCATTACTCGGCTCACTGGCAGCCGGTTCGGTGCTTGCCATGCCTTCGTCGGCAAAAGGAGCCATGGGGGGAGGCGATCAGAAAGCTGCTCTTTCATCGGCTATGAACCATTTTGGAGTGAGTGAAGAAAATATGAGAAAGGTATTGGCTGCCGCTCTTGAAAAGGGAGGAGACTATGCTGATCTTTTCTTTGAACATACCTTTACTAATGTTATCGGCTTGAAAGACGGAGCGGTGAACAGTTGCAATTCGTATATCGATTTCGGTATGGGAGTTCGTGTTCTTGCCGGTGACCAGAGCGGATATGCTTATGTGGAAAATGTGACGCTTGATGATATGCTGAATGCCGCACGTACGGCGGCCCGGATTGCTTCCGGAAACAAAAAGGCGGGGCCGGTAGGCTTGAAGGCAAAGACTTTGAAGAAAAATTATTATTCCGTAACTACTTCTTGGGAAGAAGTCAGTTTGAAAGATAAGATGCCTTATTTGCAGAAACTGAATGATAAGATATTCTCATTGGATAAACGGGTGTCCAAAGTAATGGCGAACCAAAGTGATACGACCTCTCATATTCTTTTCTGTAATAGTGAAGGGGTGATGTATTATGATTATCGTCTGATGGTGACACTGGGTGCTGTTTGTATTATGGAAGAGAATGGTAGAATGGAAAATAGTTATGCCGCCCGTGCTTATCGCAAAGGTTTTGAATTCCTTTCGGATGATCTGGTAGAAATACTGGCACGTGAAGCGGTGGATAATACTGCCATTTTATTTAAGGCTATAAAACCTAAAGGGGGTGAGATGCCTGTGGTAATGGGTGCAGGCGGTTCCGGTATTTTGTTGCATGAGGCTATCGGGCATGCATTTGAAGCTGATTTTAATCGTAAAAATGTTTCTATTTTCTCTGATCAGTTGAATAAGAAAGTATGCAATGCGCACATCTCTGTAATTGATGACGGTACGATTCCGTTTAATCGCGGTTCTGTAAACTTCGATGACGAGGGAGTGGACGGGCAGAAAACCTATCTGGTGAAGGAAGGGGTTTTGACAAGCTATATGCACGACCGTATCAGTGCCAGGCATTATGGCATTGCACCTACCGGTAACGGACGTCGGGAAACATTCCGTAATGTACCTATTCCGCGTATGCGTGCTACGTATATGGAACCGGGAAATATGAAAGAAGAGGATATTATTGCTTCTGTGAAACAGGGAATCTTCGTCGATCAGTTTACAAACGGACAGGTGCAAATCGGTGCGGGTGACTTTACTTTCTTTGTAAAATCGGGATATCTGATTGAAAACGGAAAGCTGACACAACCTATTAAGGATATTAACATTATCGGTAACGGTCCGAAAGCATTGGCAGACATCACAATGGTGGCTGATAATGATAAGATTGATAATGGTACCTGGACTTGTGGCAAAGACGGACAGTCTTGTCCCGTAACCTGTGGAATGCCTTCGGCATTGGTTAGTAAACTGACCGTTGGAGGAGAAAACTAAAACATAAAAAGAAACAAAAGTTGTAAGTCGAAGCATCGGACAGAAGTTCTGTCTAACTTTCAACTTTCAACTCTCAACTTTCAACTCTTATGATATCAGACAACAATAAAAAACTGGCTCAATGGGCAATGGATTATGCCTTAAAGAACGGTTGCCAGGAAGCAAAAGTGAACCTTTATTCCGGTTCTAACACTTCTTTTGAACTGCGCGACGCCAAAATGGATCGTTTGCAGCAAGCCTCAGAGAACGGATTGACTATCTTCTTATATGTAGACGGACGCTATGGAACTTATTCTACCAATCGTCTGGACAAGAAAGAACTGGAAACATTTATAACGAACGGTATCGAATCTACGCGTTATTTAGCAAAAGACGAGGCTCGTGTATTGCCGGATGCTTCCCGCTATTATAAAGGGGGAAAACCGGATTTGAAACTTCTGGATCCTAAATTCTCTTCTATTCAGCCGGATGATAAAATTGCGTTGGCTAAAGCTGTTGCCGAGGAAGCACTGGGACGGGATGAACGTATTATTTCCGTTGGTTCCTCCTATAGTGATGGAGAGAATTTTGGTTACAGACTTACCAGCAATGGCTTTGAAGGGGAAACAAAGAGTAGTTGGTATTCCCTTTCTGCCGAAGTGGCAATAAAAGGAGAAGGAGAGGCACGTCCTTCTGCCGGTTGGTATGAGTCTTCGCTTTATTTTGATAAGCTGGTTAAGGGGGATATCGGGCGTAAAGCTTTGGAACGTGCTTTGCGTAAAGTGGGACAAAAGAAGGTTAAGTCCGGTAAGTATACGATGGTAGTAGACCCATTGAATGCCGGTCAATTGTTGGGTCCGTTGATAAGCGCGCTATATGGTTCTGCCCTGCAGCAGAGAAATTCTTTCTTGCTGAATAAACTGAATGAAAAAGTGGTTGCCGATAAAATGACCTTGATGGATGAACCTCATCTGGTACAGGCATCCGGTGCCCGTTATTTCGACAGTGAAGGAGTTGCGACTGAACGTCGGGCTGTTTTTAAGAATGGTATATTGAATACTTATTTCATCGATACTTATAATGCGAAGAAGATGGGAACAGCTTCTACGGTAAATTCTCCGTCTATTCTGGTATTGCAAACAGGCAAAAACGATTTGGACGGGTTAGTTGCAGAAGTGGATAAAGGCATTCTGATCACCGGTTTTAACGGTGGTAATTGCAACAGTTCTACGGGAGACTTCTCTTATGGTATCGAGGGTTTCCTCATTGAAAATGGAAAATTGACTCAACCGGTTTCCGAAATGAATGTGACCGGTAATATGCTGGCTCTCTGGTCTTCTTTGGTAGAAACGGGAAATGATCCCCGTCTTTCCTCTTCCTGGCGCATACCGTCATTGGTATTTGAGGGAGTGGATTTTAGCGGACTCTGATTAATCTTATATAGTTTTTTCTTTGGAATGCCACAACATCCTGTATGTCTGTTTTCCGGATTCTTGTTCGGAGTGGATATACAGGATGTTTTTGTATGACGTATTTTAATTGAGCATTAAACTCATATAAGGCTTCAATGGGAGGAGAATTTTTTCGCATAATTCTCCAATGGTCAATTGTGAGTGACTTCCCGGTAGGCGTTCTTTACTGAACATGCATTTTCCCTTGCAGAGATAGTAGTAACCGTTGTTTGTCGTCAATACTTTGTCTGTGAGCTCAATGTTCATTTCTATATTGGGATAGGAAGCCGCATAGATCTGGAGAAATGTTTTCGCGTCAACGATACGTGCCATGCCCAAAACGAACGGTTTGCCATTTACCGCGGGAGGAGTGAGGAGTGTGACTTTACCGTTTTTTTTGTCCTGTTGGATATGGTAGAGCAAAGCTTTTTCTATTTCTTTGTTTTCTGCGAACAATTCACTTATTTGTAATCTGTTTTCTTGTTGGTACACAATTGCTACTCCGCTTATCTTTTTTTCATAAATGGCTATATACATTTTCCCTCTACTTATTTCGAGATCGGCAAGAATAACTTTAAAGTCCGTTTGAGTGTGTTGGATACAGCAGGGGCGTTCTTTCATCTTTTGATTGAGGTATTGATATACCTCTTCCTGTTCATCGGTCAATCTCTTTACGGAGACACCGGTGGAAGAGCGATCTTGATCTGGAATATCGTTTTCTGAATAGCAAAATACCGGTGCATATCCCATATGGGCATAATAATCGAATAACCAGGGTTCGGCCGGGATCAATGTACTTAAGATAACATTGTTGTGCAGCATCTTCGTTAAAGCCTGTGATAATAGTTCCTTCATTACACCCTTACCCCGGTAGTCGGGGTGGGTACAGGCGCCGGAGATATATGATGTCTGGATCTGTTTGCCACAAAAAGTCATAGGATAGGGAAGCATCTGAAGTGCGGAAATAACCTCATCACCGCTTTCTATGGCGATGTTTACTTCATTGTTGTAACGCAGCCGGAAATACATTTCTATGAACGCTTCGCTATCTTCAAAGCAAAGTTTCCATAATGCCTTTACTTTTTCCTTTATCATTTTCTTTTTATGTCTTTGGGTGTTTGATGTGTACTTGAATTTTTTTATGCAGGAGTCAAATGGATGTTTGTTCTACCATTTAATCATATTTTGTGGTTGCTCTTTCAGGCACGCCATGTACTTTTCGAGAATAGTTACGGGTTGATAAGATAACTTGGCTTTGCGTAATCCTTCAATTCCCAAATCTTCTTCTCGGTTGATGTAAATGTACTGTTCTGGGATGTGGTTGGCAAATTCATAATTAATCATCGCATAAGCGCCGTCGATATTTGTGTCGGCTTTTTCTACATGTACGCCGAAAGTCTCTTTGTTGATCGGCATGCCGAAAGTGAAAGCAACAATTGTACCGTCTACATGTAAAATTCCACCTGTCAGTCCTAATGCTTCGAAATTGTGCAATGCATAAATCAAGGCACGGCGCTCATTACCGGTTCCTTCCTGTTGGTCGCAGTTGTTTACTTTGCACCATTCGGCTTCCAGATCAAGGCATTCCTGAATGCGATTGGGGGTGATAGGGGTATATTCGTAATTACCGTATGTGTTACGGAATTTATTGATATGGTTTCGCTTTGCTTGAAATTTCTTCCCTTTCAGGGTGGCGAGATCCGTGCGGAGATAGATGTAGTCGGCATAGTCTCTGTCTGCTGTAAATGTGAATTGTCCGGGCATGATGTTTTCGAGTTCTTCCCTCATACACGAACAGACACCGAGCATGCAGAATGGTTGCCCTTCCTGCCGGGCATTTTCAATAAGCGCTTCCAACACTTTTTTTAAGTCTCCTTGTCCTACGGGCATCATATACGCCAGCTTTTCACCGGCCCAGAATTTAAAAACCAGCCAATCGTCGACGATCGCAAATTTGGTATGATACAGGAATCTCCAACTACAGAGGTTGGAGAAAGAAAGGTCGCAATTGCGGCGACAACTGTTCATTGTATATCCCGTGATGGTATCTTTATCTTGAAGTGTGATATCTTTGAAATCTATCATATAAAGTCGTTTTCTTTTTTAGTGTATAATTATATAACAAATATAAGTCATTTTTGTTATAACATACCCAATAATCGGAGAATAGTCGGTGTTAACAATGCGGTAAATATGCCGTTGAGAGTTAACCCCAAACTGGCATATGCTCCGTATTTGCTGCTGATATCCATAGCAGTGGAAGTTCCTACTGCATGAGCGGCCGTTCCCATGGAGAGACCTTGGGCTATCGGGCTGCCTACATGCATCAGTTTCATTGTCTTGAATCCGAGGATAGCACCGAGCAACCCTACGCAAACTACTACGGCGGCTGTCAGTGAGGGAATGCCTCCTAATGTTTTAGTTACTTCCATGGCAATAGGTGTGGTAACCGATTTAGGAGCTAATGACAGAATAACCTCTTGAGATGCTCCCATTAATTTGGCTATCAATACCACGGAAACAACACCGATAAAGCAACCGGCCAGTTGCGACAGCAAGATAGGTAGCAACTGCTTTTTGATTGTTTCCAATTGAAGGTATAACGGGACTCCTAACGCCACAACTGCCGGTTTCAACCAAAACTCGATCAGATGCCCGCCTTTATTATATGTTTCATAACTGATATGCGTCATTTTCAGAAAGACGATCAGGACGGCAATGGTCAATAAAATAGGATTTAGCAAAAGAAATCCGGTTTTCTTTTGCAGTAATTTGGCGAAGAAATAAATCCCGAAGGTAATCGCCAACAAGAAAAACTCATTTTCTAAATAACTCATTTGATTTTCCGTGCTAATTGATGAACCCATCCGGTAACGATAAGCACAAGGATGGTACTGATAAGGGTTGCAATCACTATCGGCCAGAATTGTGCCGCAATAATATCAAAATAAAGCATAAGCGCCACTCCCGGCGGGATAAAGAAGAAACCGAGATTGGCAACCAGAAAGTCGGACATGCCTTGCACCCATTGCAATTTAATCCAACCTAATTTCAGAAAGAGGGTAAGCAGCAACATTCCTATGATGCTGGACGGGAGCTTGATCCCTGTAAGAAAAACAATCAATTCACCCAAAGCCAAACAGCCAAATAAAATGGCACACTGACGTATCATATTTTTTACCTATTGAATTTGAAAACGCGGCAAAGTTATGAAATTACTGATAGAGTTGTCACTGCTTTCCGTGAAGAATTTTCTTTTACCGCTCTTTTTGTGAAAAAAAACAGGAGAAAAAAGAAAAAGAAAGGGAAATATATTTATTTTTGCATAAATACAACGCATAATTCAAGTATGAACATTAATAATTAAAAAACAAGACGAATATGAAAAAGAGTTTATTAGTCAGCGTTTTTGCTGCTTTGGCTATGATGGTTTCAGTGAATTCATTTGCACAGGAAAAAGCAACCAAGGAAGATTACAAAGAAATTGCAAAACAGGAAAAAGTTTTGAATAAGGATTTACAGAAGAAAGCGATTAAGGAAGCACGGAAAGAGGCTAAAAAATTGACTAAGGAAGGCTTTAAAACTCCGGTCGGTAAGTTACCTTTGGACAAGCAGATTGAAAACGCATGGCAGAAGCAGGCGGAGATGACTCCGGACGGAACCCCGTTCTGGTATGTTGCCTCTTCAAGAGCAATCGGGGGGAATCAGTCTTCTGCAGTTTTACAGGCTACGAATGCTGCCAAAATAGATCTGGCCGGGCAGATCCAGACTAAAGTATCTCAATTGATAGAAGCAAAAGTGGCAAACGATGATATGGGACAGGAGGAAGCTGCCAGTCTTTCGAGTGTGGTCGGTGCCAGCAAAAGTGTGATTTCTGCTACATTGGGTCGTGTAGTGCCATTGGTCGAAGTGTACAGAACATTGGACAACAAGAATGTGGAAGTGATGGTGACATTAGGATACAGTATGGAAGCGGCCAATAAGGCGGCTATCAGTGCCGTACGTGCAGAATTGGCGAAAAAATCGGAAGATTTGGCTAAGGAGCTGGATAAGCTCGGTTACTAAAGACAAATTATAAAATTAGAAAACTGAATGAAAATAATCAGGCTACTGGGGTTTATAACAGCTTTTTTGTTGTTGATACCTGTCGGAACTCTTTGTGCACAGAATACTGTAAAGGTGAAAGGTGTTCAGGGACGATGGCAGGTTAGTGATGAGATAACTCTGAAGCAAGCCGAAGAACGTGCTTTCATGGAAGCGAAGAAAGCTGCCTTGCAAAAAGCGGGCGTTATGGAGAGTGTCTGGTCGGTTTTTGGCCAGATCACTCAAAATGACGGGGCGGAATTCCATGAAGCATATTCACAGATGAGTGTGCTTGCTATCGGAGGAATGGTCAATGTGACCAATAAAAAAGTAGAAGAATTGTGGGATGTGGATAGCCGTAGCCTCTATAAAGTAGTAACGATCGATGCCACTGTACAAAAAGACGATAAACCGGATCGTTCGTATGCGCTTGAAGTGAAAGGCGTGGAGACTCTGTATAAAGAAGGGGATGTGTTTACATGCCGGTTGACTGTACATGGAACTGACTCTTATCTGAAGTTTTTCTGGTTTGACAGCACGGGTGGAGCGTTGCTCTATCCCAATGCGTACGAACCGAATAATCTGTTGAAAGCCGGGCATGAATATAAGGTTCCTTTTAGTAATGCGGTAGATTATCTTATGGAAAAACATTCGGGCAAAGGCAATGAAAAAATCAATATTATGATGGTTGCAACGAAAAGTAATGTCCCTTTTACGGAGGCGGTTACTTATCAGAGTGTATTGAAATGGGTTTATTCGATGCCTGCCAATCAGCGTTGTGCTTTTTATGAGATGGTATTGATAAAATGATAGACAGATGAACAAGATAAGGTGTTTTTTTCTTTTCGTATTTGGAGGGCTCCTCTCTGCTACTGTAATGGAAGCTCAGGAAGTGGATTTTGAGAAGGAATTCGATGATTTTCAGAAACAGCAGCAGAAAGAGTTTAACGACTTTAAGAATAAGGCCGATGCGGATTTTGAAACTTTTCTCAGAGAAACATGGGTTAAGTTTGAAGCGTTTGATCCTTTGAAAGCTCCGGTGCGTCCGGAACCGGAAAAACAACCTGTTTTTGATGGAAAACGGCCTCAGGCTCCCGTGGAGATTAAACCGGTTGATATTGGTAAACCTTCTTTGTCGGCTATTACAGACAAACCGGTTCCGGGGATATATGTACCGGGACAGCCTTATCTGTCTGTGAAAATAGATGTTCCGGTGGTGCCTGTTACAGGGCGTCCGATACACCGTACTCCTGTCAATTATTATGGCTCTGCTTTTGAAATAGCGACCGATGCCATAGAAAACCTGGCATTGGCCGGCAATCGTGAAGCGGACGTCGCTGATGCATGGAGCCAGCTTTGCAAAGCAGACCATGAGCAGTTGATAAAGGATTGCATGACTTTGCGTGAAGAGAAAAAAATGAGCGACTGGGCTTATTTATTGTTTACCAAGAAAATAGGTGAGCAGCTTTACGGTGAGCAGCAAAAAGATGATATTGCTTTTTTGCAGATGTTTATTTTGAACAAATCGGGATATAAAGTCCGTCTTTCGAAGATCAATGAGAAGCTGAAATTGATGGTAGCACCGGCCGGTGTGTTGTATGGCATACCTTATATATTATTAGACGGTACGAAATATTATGTATTTGATGCCGAGAAGACAAACGGGCCGATGGGAGTTTATACCTATAAACAAGATTTTCCCAATGCGAAGAACTATGTTTCCCTTTCCATCGACGCTGTTCCGAAGTTCGATATGGCTGAGCACACTGAATCCGTATCTCCTGAATCCGGTTCGGTTAAAGTGGAAACAGTAGTGAACAAGAACCTGATGGAGTTTTATAAGAGTTATCCGCAATGCGACGTGTCGGTTTATTATCACACTCCGATGAGTGAAGAGTTGAAAGCGACTCTTTATCCTCCTTTGCAAGAAGCTATTAAGGGAAAATCTCAACAGGAGGCTGCCAATATTCTGATAGAATTTGTTCAGACCGGTTTTGAGTATCAGACTGATGGAGATCAGTTCGGTTATGAAAAGCCTTTCTTTTTGGATGAAAACTTCTTTTATCCGGCATGCGATTGTGAAGACCGTGCTATTTTGTATTCTACTTTGGTAAAAGATCTATTGGGACTGGATGCCGTTTTGCTCGACTACCCCAATCATATCGCTTCGGCTGTTCGATTCACGGAAGAGATACCGGGCGATTATGTCATATTGGATGATGGTGCCAAATATTTGATCTGCGATCCTACCTATATCGGTGCATCTATCGGGATGTGTATGGAGCAATTCAAGAAAGTCTCTCCACAAATCATTCGTTAGTGTTAAATATTATAATAATTGTAGATTCGGGGCGTAAAAACGCCCCGTTTTGCAATGTAGATATTACAAAATTGTGTACTTTTGCGGCGTGAATAACACCTTACTACCGAATTTATACATATTTTAAATATCTATGCTCAATTTAATTAACTCTATTGTTGCGCGTGCGAAAGCGGATCGCCAACGCATTGTTCTTCCGGAAGGAACCGAAGAACGTACTTTGAAAGCTGCCAATCAGATTTTGACAGATGAAGTTGCTGACCTTATTCTTTTGGGTAACCCTGATGAGATTCATGAGGCTGCTACAAAATGGGGACTGGGAAATATCGGTAAGGCTACCATTATTGACCCGGAGAATCATTCGAAACAAGAAGAGTATGCACAGTTATTGTGCGAGCTTCGCAAAAAGAAAGGCATGACTATCGAAGAGGCCCGTAAGCTGGTGCTTAACCCGTTGTATCTGGGTTGTCTCATCATTAAGAACGGGGATGCCGATGGACAGTTGGCCGGTGCCCGCAATACGACCGGTGATGTATTGCGTCCTGCGCTTCAGATTATCAAGACTATTCCGGGAATTACTACCGTGTCCGGTGCTATGTTGTTGTTGACACATGCTCCCGAATATGGTAAGAACGGTATTCTTGTGATGGGGGATGTTGCCGTGACTCCGGTTCCGGATGCTGCTCAGTTGGCTCAGATTGCGATCTGTACGGCTGGTACTGCTAAGGCTGTTGCCGGAATAGAGGAACCTAAAGTAGCATTGCTCAGCTTCTCAACGAAAGGGTCGGCTAAACACGAAGTGGTAGATAAAGTGGTTGAAGCATTGAAGATTGCCAAAGAAATGGCTCCTACATTGGCTATTGACGGTGAATTGCAGGCAGATGCAGCTTTGGTTCCGGAGGTTGGTGCGAGCAAAGCGCCGGGGTCAGCTATTGCAGGTGCGGCCAACGTATTGATTGTTCCGAGTCTTGAAGTCGGTAATATTTCTTATAAATTAGTGCAACGTTTGGGACACGCCGATGCTGTCGGTCCGATTCTGCAAGGTATTGCCCGTCCGGTAAACGACCTTTCACGTGGTTGTTCTATTGAAGATGTGTATAGAATGATTGCTATTACAGCCAATCAAGCTATCGCAGCCAAGAAAAACAAATAATTTAATAAAACGATAATCAGAAATGAAGATATTAGTATTGAACTGTGGAAGTTCGTCTATCAAATATAAACTGTTCGATATGGACAGTAAAGAAGTGATTGCCCAAGGCGGTATTGAAAAGATCGGTTTGAAAGGCTCTTTCTTGAAATTTACTTTACCTAACGGAGAAAAGAAAATATTGGAAAAGGACATTCCGGAACATACTGTCGGAGTGGAATTTATCCTTCATACATTGACTGATCCGGAATACGGAGCTATCAAGTCATTGGATGAAATCAATGCTGTGGGTCATCGTATGGTACATGGAGGTGAACGTTTCAGCAAATCCGTATTGCTCGATAAGGAAGTATTGGAAGCGTTTACCGCTTGCAACGATCTGGCACCGTTGCATAACCCTGCAAACCTGAAGGGAGTGGATGCCATTTCGGCCATTCTCCCCAATATTCCACAGGTTGGAGTGTTTGATACGGCTTTCCATCAGACAATGCCTGACTATGCATATTTATATGCTGTTCCTTACGAACTGTATGAAAAATACGGTGTGCGCCGTTATGGTTTCCACGGAACTTCTCATCGTTATGTATCTCAACGCGTATGTGAGTACTTGGGTGTTAAACCCGAAGGGTTGAAGCTGATAACCTGCCACATTGGTAACGGCGGCTCTATCGCTGCTATCAAAGATGGTAAATGTATCGATACGACTATGGGACTTACTCCGTTGGAAGGATTGATGATGGGTACACGTAGCGGTGATATCGATGCCGGTGCCGTAACTTTCATCATGGACAAGGAAGGACTTAATACAACCGGTATTTCCAATCTGCTGAACAAGAAAAGCGGTGTTCTTGGAGTTTCCGGCGTATCGAGCGATATGCGTGAGTTGGAAGCTGCTGTGGCAGAGGGTAATCCGAAAGCAATTCTGGCAGAAAAGATGTATTTCTATCGTATCAAAAAATACATTGGTGCTTATGCTGCTGCTTTGGGTGGCGTAGATGTGATTCTCTTTACCGGTGGTGTCGGTGAGAACCAAGCAAGCTGTCGTGCAGGTGTATGCAAGGGGCTCGAATTTATGGGCGTGAAGCTGGATGCCGAAAAGAACAAAGTCCGCGGTGAAGAAGCTATCATTTCTGCTGCTGATTCAAAAGTAAAAGTAGTGGTTATTCCTACAGATGAGGAACTGTTGATCGCTTCTGACACAATGGATATTGTAGGAAAATAATTCCGAAAAAATGATTAATACGCAAGGCGGGGCTATCCTAATAAGGATAGTCCCGTTTTTTATTAAAATAATGATGTATCTTTGCCGGTAGATAAAACCAACGAATATGAGATATTCCGTCATCATACCTGTGTATAACCGTCCCGACGAGGTGGACGAATTGTTGCAAAGCCTCGTAAAGCAGCATTTTAAAGATTTTGAAGTGATTGTAGTCGAGGACGGTTCTTCTGTTCCTTGTCTGGCTGTTACGGAAAAGTACAAGGCGGTGCTTGACTTGAAATATTATCAGAAATCTAATTCCGGGCCGGGGCAAAGCCGCAATTATGGAGCTGAGCGGAGTCAGGGGGATTTTCTGATCATATTGGATTCTGATTGCATCCTTCCGGAAAGCTATTTCGATGAAGTAGAGGCGGAATTGGAAACGGCTCCTGCCGATGCATTCGGTGGTCCCGACTGTGCGCATGATTCTTTTACAGACATTCAGAAAGCGATTAATTATTCCATGACCTCATTCTTTACGACCGGCGGCATTCGTGGTGGTAAAAAGAAAATGGATAAATTCTATCCGCGTAGTTTTAATATGGGGGTGAGACGGGAGGTATATCAGGCATTGGGAGGTTTTTCCAAGATGCGTTTTGGAGAGGATATCGATTTTAGTATCCGGATTTTTAAGGGAGGATACAAATGCCGTTTGTTTCCCGGTGCATGGGTGTATCATAAGCGGCGCACCGATTTGAAGAAGTTCTTTAAGCAAGTGCATAATTCCGGTATTGCCCGTATCAATCTTTATAAAAAATATCCGGAGTCATTAAAGCTGGTGCACCTGCTTCCTGCTGCTTTTACTTTAGGGGTGGCTTTGTTGCTCGTCGGTGGTTTGTTCTGTCCGTATAGCCTTCTTCCGATTCTGTTTTATGCTTTGTTGGTTTGCGTAGATTCCGCTTGTTGTAATCACAGTTTGCGTATAGGAGTTTACTCTATTGCTGCTTCTTTTATACAACTGATCGGTTATGGAACCGGTTTCTGGAGAGCTTGGTGGCAACGTTGCATTTTGAAGCGAGGTGAGTTCGAAGCTTTTCAAAAGAACTTTTATAAATGAAGGTACATATATACACATACCAATGAAAGATACACACAAACTGACTATTTGCCAATGGGCGGAAGAGGATCGTCCGAGAGAGAAAATGATGTTGAAAGGTTCGGGCGCCCTGAGCGATGCCGAGTTGTTGGCTATTCTGATCGGCTCCGGCAATACCGAAGAGAGCGCGGTAGAGCTGATGCGACGGATACTTGTCTCCTGTCATAATGATTTGAACGAACTGGCTCATTGGGGAGTCCGTGACTTTTCTTGTTTTAAAGGCTTCGGCCCGGCGAAAAGCATTGCCATTATGGCTGCTTTGGAATTGGGAAAGCGTCGTAAATTGCAGGAAGTGAAGGAGCGGGCTGTTATCAGTTGTTCTAAGGATATTTACGAACTGTTTCATCCGTTGATGTGCGATCTTGAACTGGAAGAGTTTTGGGTATTGCTGATGAATCAGGCGAATAAGGTGATAGACCGGGTCCGGATCAGTACGGGCGGTATTTCCGGCACATTGGTAGATGTGCGTTCTGTACTGCGGGAAGCTTTGTTGCAGCGTGCTGCCCAGATGGCTGTTGTTCATAATCATCCGTCGGGCAACAATCATCCTAGCCGTGAAGATGAGGCATTGACACAGCGAATATTTAATGCTGCCGGGACTATGGATATTAAATTGGTAGACCACGTTATCGTTTGTGATGGCAAGTACTACAGTTTTGCAGATGAAGGGCTTGTATAAAAAGTATATGTATGGGGATAAATAGATTTCCTTCTTTTATATCCTAAACCTCTTGTACATTAGATCTTTGTCACTATTCAGGATTTGACTTGAGAAAACTAAAGGAATGTTCTTTTGCGAAAACATACTTTTCAAAATACATAAATGCTCTTAATCCTGTATATCTACTTTCAACCATCAATGAGAATTTTATATTTAAATGATCTCTAAAATCAATAATGGCTAATCCGTTTTTGTCTGCTATATCCGTTTGATCCGGTCTGATGATTTTATCGACTGAATAATATACACCATCTGCCTCATACTTCATAGCTGTGAAATCTTCCATTTGGCGATTGAAGTATATATATATTTTAGAACCTTCATCCGGATATGACTCTGACCATTTGGTATATTCCACTTTGATATTCATTTCATAGCTTTCTTCTATAATCTCTTTTTCATTATCCTTATTGCATGATGAAAAGATTGTTAGTAGAATTAGGATGTAACTTAATTGTTGTATTGCTGTTCTCATAATAACCTACTTTATAGTGAATAGATGTATATAAATATATAATGGTATTCCTTTGTTTTTTTGTAATCATATACTACCTTTCTTCTTTTAGTGGTGAAAGGTAAGCGTAAATATCTATTCCCCCAAAGTATGTGGAGGAAATAATACTTTGGGGAAATGATTTGAGTTAATACTGTGGTAAAGGAAGTATTCCTATTTTATAATATCCGGAGTTATATTTGGGATTCACTACAGGCCTGTAAATATTTTGCTCGCTTTCACTTTCAGAATCAATTATTTCCATTTCGTCTTTTATTATGACATCATCTCCAAAGTTAATTATAACATCTCCTAATTGGTCACTATTTAAGTATGTTGTTATTACAGTGGACGTTTTATATGTCGTAGATGCAGAAACTCCCATTTTAGCTCCCTTTTTTGTAATTTCTCCCAAGCTTGCATTGAATTCAAAATTTGTAGCAAATGTACTTGTTGTCTCTGATGTTTTCTGAGATGTCTGTTGATCATCTTTTTCTTCAATAGATATTTTAACAGAAGCAGAATAATTTTCTATATCCCAATCAAAAAGGGGAAGCGGAGTAGGTAAGTAGTATTTCTTTATCTTTTTAACTCCCATTACCTGTGCAGGCCTCCGGCCATTTTGTTGTATGTCTAGTTCAAATAAATGAAATGGATTAACGGATATTGCTTTGATAATTTCATTTGAGCTTAGTTGCTTATTGCTAATATAAACCTTTACTAGAAACTCAAAATTTCCTCCATACCAAAATTCTCCTTGTGCTCTATGATATTCACTTCTTGTACCTCGGCCTGATCCTGGTCTTGGACCTGACGGTTTTTCTTTGTAATATTGAGGATCAGAGTCTTGGTCTGCTAACATTCTAAACATAGTATTGGGATCTCCTAATAATTCAAGAGAATAAATGCATTCGGAAACGTTTTTTTGAAATACACCCTCACCATCTTTAGTCGAAATATTATAATAAATATAATCCCTTTGCCAAACTCCGTTTTTATCAGAATACTTTTTTGCATCATAAATTTTTTTGAAGAGATCAGGAATAACAGTTGCAGATGTTCTGGTTTTAATCGTGGAAGAAGTAATATTATTAAATTCATCGAATTCAAAGACAAAATTCATTCCATTTTCAGCTTGTAGTACTGTTGACGAATTAGAGTTTCGAGTAGATGTATTCTCTACAATAACTCTTTCTGACGGCTTAATTGCTACAATGGCGAATACAGGAATCTCATTTTCCTCAAAAGCGTTAACTATTCCTTCACTATTTACATATAATATTGAGTTTTCTTCATTTTTATATGCAACAAGAGGAATTTCTTGTTCAATATCCCATTTTTCTGCAGAAAAAGATTCTCCAGGGAGAGAAGGTACGAATATTGTCAAAGTGGGTATTTTTTGTGTCAGAGTAAGGAGATCATCTTTACTCATGTACTTTAATAAAAGTTCTTCTAATGTTTTATTATTTTCCATTTTTTTATCCTTAACTAACATGTATAAAACATCATAGTCATAATCAAACTGTTTTAGAGCTTCTCTTTTTATAAGTTTTCTCACATCTTTATTTTCAGCAAAAACCTTAGCTAAAGCTAATGAGAATTCACTTTTTAGATTGCTTTCTTGTTTGAGTTCAATATTATTGTCTTCGACTAATGATAGATTATCAATTGTATCAAATTTATCATTGTAACATGATACAATCATTAGTAATATTAACGGTGCTGTTAATTTTTTTAAGATGTTTGTCATAATTTACTTTTTTATTGAATAAATACTGTATGGATTAAATTTTTGTATTCAAGATGGTGTCTGAAAATAGATCATAAAGAGCTGTAGTGTGTTTTGGACTATTATTCATATATGTCAATTATCTTGTATTGTAAAGCTTCCATATAGTAGCATCGATTCCATATCAATCTCTATATCGTATTCTGCCGAAAGAAAGTTACTTATATCGATATAAATAGTTCCAGTAGTAGTCAATGTCTCTGTAACTTTTCCTGTGTTAGCATCTTTGATTGTTATAGTATAGAATGAGACATCTGATGAAGAAACATCTTGTTCTATAGTAATAAAAGATGCGTTTAAGAAGACTTGAAATGGTTGTTCAATAACAGAACGATGATCTTTTCTTAGATGATACTTTAACTCGATCTTTGTTCCCTTGTTTAAAGTTTCTGCTAATGTCACTTCTGAGATAGTCAGGGTGATGAAGAGTAATAATAAAAAATTGGTTTTCATAATTTTGTATTTTGGGATTAATTTTTTATAAAGGACTGGTTTTTAGATGAAAAAGCATTATGATTTAGGTAATAATTAGGTAATAATTATCCTAATTCACGAATGTTTTAAGACAATGTGAAGCGTTAAGTTATACTTAATTTGTAGTATATCAGCTATTTGTAGGTGCTAAAGATAAATGAGTATAGCTCTTTTGTCATTTTGTTTTTTAACCGATTTTTTCTTGACTTTAAGGCATTTGCATTGCTTCCTGTGCAAATAATAATGATTGAATTGGAATATCCTAATAGATAGAAGATGCAATATAATAAATCTTCTCTAGTCAATTCTGGACATTGCGCTTTCAGATATGACATTGTATCTGAGAAAATCTGATAAATGCAATCCCATAAAAGTCCGCGTTCTCCTGAGGTGAAAACTTTTTCCTCAATTCTTCTTTTTTGTTTTAGTTCTTGTATGGTTTTGTAATAGGAAGTTTTTTGAAATAATTGAATACTATAATAAAATTTCTCTTTTTGTAATTGTTTTAGAATATTTTGTTTGTTCTCTTTCTCTTGTATAGAGTTTGGTGAATGGTTCATGTCCATGCTGTTCAGTTCCTCCTGCATCTTCATTATCTCTCCTCTTTTTTTCATTAAAGATTTATGTAGGCCAATATATTCTTGTTTCCGATGCCTATCGATCATCAAGAAAATGAATAAAATTGAAATAATTATGAGAATAGAAAAGGAAATAGAGATTCTGGTTTGATGTTTCTGCTTTTCGGAGATTTCTCTTTTGTATCTTTCTATTGTATAGCTGTTTATTAACTTTGCGATTTCTTCTTTGTTCTTTTCTTCTCGAAGGGAATCATATAAGGTTGTGTATGTATCAATGTATTGTGTTGCTTCTTTATATTTTCCACATTTTTTTTCAAGTTCATATAATGAAAAGTGTCTGGAAGCTCGTAAAAAAGGATCTTCTTTAATACTGTTAAGTGATAGATAGTAACGAGCTGAATCATATTGCCCCAGTTGGATTAAGATATCGCCAAGTAAAATGTACTTGCTGGTTATTTCATTCTCTTTATCTTCATTATTATTATGAATAGATTTTAGAGCAGTGTGATAAGCTTCTGGGTATTTCTTCTGATTATAATAAACATGTGCAAGGTTACTGATTCCAATAGATATCCAGGATGAGTCACCAATTGCACGTGATTTTTCTATGATTTCATTGTAATAATAGGCTGCGCTATCCCATTGATGTTGATACATAAATACTTCTCCGATTCCTTGCAAAGAAAAAAGTATATTTTTTTCTTCATTGTGGTTGATGTTTGTTTTGTAAGAAATGCGATACATTTCCATTGCCTTGTCATAAAACCCTTGGCTTTGATAGCATTCTGCCAAATTTTCGTATATCATGGTAAGTCTTTCTGTATCATTTATCACTTGAGGATTTATATTCAATGCTTTCAAAAAAGCATCAGTTGCACCCACTATATCGCCTATGTCCTGATATACGCATCCCAAATAATAATAAGCTTTGGTCTCCTGTTCTTTATCGTCTTTATCTTTGTAATAGTCTACTGCTATCCGGATCAGAGAGTCGTTGGTGTGTGATATCCGATTTTTCTGTTCGGCCTGTGTGAAGAGGAGAGAATACAATGCTCTGTCGGCAGTTTTCATTTCTTGGGGGAACTGTATCAAATTGAGTAATGCCAATGCACTGTCCGGACGAACATTCATGATAGAATCTGCTTGTAATAGCAAGGCGGTGTACTTATCGTTTTGTTGGCATCCAGCCAAGACGATAAAAAGAAATAGTTTGCCGATGAGCTGGAATGTAATTTGTGTGTATTTCATCATCCTACAAATATAGCAATAATATCGAAGAACTTGTAGCTCTTTTGATTCAAGAAAAATTGATTTGCTTTCTTAATTAAGTATTATTCATTGTTTTGTCTGTATCATGAATCTATGATATATTTTAGGTCTTTTCAACTAATTATCAAATTAGTTGAAAAGACCGATCAAATTCTTCCAGGAAATAAAATAGCTAACTTAGTTTTCGTTGTAGCCGATTTGCCGGTTTTATTTTTTCCATAATGGAATATAGATTGAGAATTGCCATTGCGATAATCGATTGTCTTTGAAAAGGGGAACTTTATAATTTCGGGTCAATCCATATTTATAAGAAAATCCTAATTCCACGTATTTTAAGTCATAGCTCACTTTGGCGAGTAGAGGAATGTCAAAGAATTTTTTCTCCCATATATAAACGGTTGGCTGTACACCCAAACCGATGTTCAAGCCTTTGAAAATATTGTAATTGGCCATACCGGTTAAAGAGAATGATAATAAAACGTTAGAGCCAGAAGAACCTGTGTATTGAGTGTTTTCTTTAGGTAGAAAATTCATGGCATATTCATATTTGCTATATCCGCCGGATGCATCTATGTCATAGAAAAAACGTGATTTATTCGGCTGTAATCTGAAACGATAACCGAATTCAAGGGCTGTTTTTCCTTTTATATAAGAATTTTTTATATCTGTATCCATGTTATCAATGTGGGTGGGCGTGTTGTAGGCGATTTCACCTTTACCCGCTTTCACAATAATACCGGAACTCTTTAAAATCTGTGACCACATAGGACAAGATACGAACAGGAACAATAGTGCTGTTAATAAGTTTTTCTTCGTTATCATATTTTTGCTATATAAAATTAGAGTCTGTTTAAAAAGGACAATTTGATGATTTCAATATTGGGGATTATCTGCTGCAAAGAACACTGTTTTTTTATTATTACGATATTTATTAAGTAACAATTGTGTAATAATATCCGTTTAAATCTTTTGTCGTTGGTAACAAAATGGTAACAAATGGACGTTGATGGTATGTAAGGGTATGAAAATCAAATTGTTGTAGTATTTGTTCTAATAGAGAGCTATGTACTGAAACTAATATTGTATGTGATGGAAAATGAGCAGGCTCTAAATTTGAGAAGCTTTTTTAGGCTACAATAACCCCCGCAATTATGCGGTAGAAACAGGAGTCTAAATAATGAAACTGTTTTTGATTCTTGTATAATTTTACAAAAGTGCATAAAAAGAGGGAACTGATAAACCTTTCTATGCAGAAAAGCATTATTTTTGTCTATGTAATCAATAAAGTTCACGATTATGACAAAGTTTGAAATAGAAGAGAAGATTGTAGATATGCTGAAAACTGTATATGATCCGGAAATTCCGGTCAATATATACGATTTGGGGCTTATTTATAAAATAGAAGTTGCTGATAACGGAGAGGTGGCTATCGATATGACGCTGACAGCTCCTAACTGTCCGGCTGCCGATTTCATCATGGAGGACGTTCGCCAGAAGGTAGAGTCCATAGACGGAGTGCCGTCGGCTGCCATTAATTTGGTTTTCGAGCCGGAATGGGACAAGGATATGATGAGTGAAGAGGCAAAACTGGAGTTGGGCTTTCTTTAATTAACAAATAATTGATAGTGTGGCAGTACAATGCCACACTGTCCGCTTCACTGTCAATAGTGAATTGTAAAACTTTCAATGGAATAAAAATGAAAAACATCTATTTCCTTTCCGATGCTCATTTGGGTTCCCGTGCTATTGAGCACGGTCGTACACAAGAACGGCGGTTGGTGAATTTCTTGGATAGCATCAAACATAAAGCCGGGGCTATTTATTTACTGGGAGATATGTTCGACTTCTGGTATGAGTTTAAATTGGTGGTTCCTAAAGGGTATACACGCTTTTTGGGAAAGCTCTCCGAGTTGACGGACATGGGAGTAGAAGTGCATTTCTTTATCGGCAATCATGATATCTGGTGTGGGGATTACCTGTCAAAAGAGTGTGGCGTAATTATTCATCGCAAACCTCTTACTACTGAAATCTATGGCAGGGAATTTTATTTGGCTCACGGTGACGGTTTGGGAGATCCGGACAAGAAATTCAAGTTTTTGCGTTCGATGTTTCATAGCAAAACGCTGCAGACTTTGTTTTCAATGATTCATCCCCGATGGAGCATCGATTTAGGTTTGACATGGGCAAAGCATAGCCGCATGAAACGTGAAGACGGGAAAGAGCCTGATTATATGGGTGAAGATAAAGAATATCTGGTGCTCTATACCAAAGAATATCTGAAGAATCATCCGAATATAAATTACTTTATTTACGGACACCGCCATATAGAGCTTGATTTGATGTTGAGCACTACTGCACGGGTACTGATCTTGGGAGATTGGATCAATTACTTTTCATATGTCGTGTTTGACGGTGAGAATTTATTCCTAGAGAATTATATAGAAGGAGAAACACAGTTGTAGTAGGCCGTATACCCTCTTTCGATTATTACCCCAATGATAAAGGAATGTGATATATTCTTAATTAAGTCATCTTTTAGCTTATAGTTTAAATAAAAATAGGGACGTATTATTTGTATTTATAATATAAATTGCTATATTTGCTTTTGATAGTGAATTGCCATCTTATGCCCCCCTTATAGATCGGAAGCGATTTATCTGCTATTTATGGATTCTGCGATATGTTAATATAATGTCTAACTTTTAAACGGAGAACTATGAACGAGCAAGAATTTAATAATGCGTTGCTGAAAATCAGACGTATTTTGAGGGAAACCAGTGAAATTAGTGCAAAAGACTTGATTGTTAAACTGTCTTCCACTCACTTGAGAATCGACAGAGAGAATTTGGCCTTTATTTTGGGATGGTTGGCGAAAGAGAGAAATATCAACCTTGAATTCAGAGGAGACAACTTGGTAGTAACCAATCAAAGTAGCAAGTATGAATTTGCCTTCGGATAAGAAAACCGGTACCATGTGTTATGCTTGGGTGATGTATAAAAAATAAAAGTCCTCTGTTTGATGAGAGGACTTTTGTTGTTTTAATGTACTTTAGTATTTTGCCGCTTTGGCAATTCGTTGCGGGATTTCGATGTTGTCTATCTTTCCTCCGAAAAGCTGTGAACCTGCTCCAATGGCGAAAACCGGAACATATCCGGCCGAATGACTTCCACTGGCCCAACTGATCATAGCGATTTCATCCATTACCTCTTTGGCACGTGCAGCCATCGGCTCACTCTTCGAATACAGGCTTTCTTCGAAAACTACTTTATCTTTTACGAACGATTTCTCGTATTCATCGCGTAGTTTCTTCTCCTGCTCCCAAGAGATAGGAATTTCTTTCCAGAACCCCATATTGTCTGCCAATAAAGATTTCATGTCTTCCCACGAAACCTTATTGTTTTTAGCTTTTCTCAGTTCGCTGATCCGGGCAGAGAGGATATCGGCGGAGTTTTTCTGATGCTGAAGAACCTTCAGGTTCAGTGCGTACTTGCCTGTTCCCAATGCTATACCACCGGTCTCATGATCGGCAGTGACTACGATCAGCGTCTCTTTGGGATGTTTTTTGTAAAATTCATAGGCTACTTTTATGGCTTCGTCCATATCCGCTACTTCATTGAATACGGTAGCGGCATCGTTCGAATGGCAAGCCCAGTCTATCTTGCCGCCTTCTACCATTAGGAAGAAGCCTTTGTTTTTTTCTTTGGTAAGAAATTCGATTGCGCTCTCGGTAATCTGTGCCAAGGTCAGATCGTCTTTTTTGCGGTCGATGGCATATGGCAGGCAAGATGCATTGGCGCCTTCTTCCTGGATGAGAATCATTTTTTGAGCTTGCGGGGCTTTTGCCTTAAAATCGTTGTAACCACGGGCCAGAGTATAGCCGGCTTCTTCGAACATGGGGAAGATGCTTGGTGCTTCTTTTTTGTCTGCTGTGGTGGTGGGTTTTAGAAAGCCTGCTCCGGCATAGAAATCAAAATTAGCTTTGGGAAGATCAGTTGCGATCTCATAATACATGTTACGGTCGGGTTGGTGGGCATAAAACGCGGCGGGAGTGGCATGGTCTACACTTACGCTGGTGGCAACACCCACTTTCTTACCGGCTTTTTTAGCTTTTTCAGCGATTGTTTGCAGGGGTTCTTTCCGGTCGTCCATTCCAATGGCTCCATTGTAAGTCTTTACCCCAGTGGAGAGGGCGGTACCTGCTGCCGATGAATCTGTTACTGAATTGGTGGCCGAGAAAGTGCTTGCCATGGTGCCTACGGGGAACTGTGTGAAGAGCAACGGTTCCACTCCTATACGTCCGTTTTGTAATTCGGCACGATACATTTCTGTGCCATTCACTTGGTTTACTCCCATTCCATCACCGATGAAATAGAAGACATACTTCGCCTGTCCGTGTGCTACAACGGATATCAGTACAAAGCATAATACATACATTAATCGCTTCATTATATTAAGAGGTTTTTGATTTTGACAGGCAAATATACGGATTACACAGGGGATAAACGAAAAAAACGGTAAACAAATTGCAGGTCTATTGCAATCGGTTTACCGTTTTGTAATATGAATGAAATACTGTTGTTATGCTTTCACGCGTCCTACGTAAGAACCGTCACGAGTATCGATTTCGATGGTTTCGCCTTCGTTGATGAACAACGGAACACGTACGGTTGCACCGGATTCTACGGTTGCCGGCTTCAGTGTGTTGGTAGCTGTATCACCTTTCATTCCCGGTTCGGTATAAGTAACTTTCATCTGAACTTTGATAGGCATGTCGGCGTAGAGTACGGTTTCTGTAGAAGCATCGGAAACAACGTCGAGCACGGCTCCTTCAAGAAGGAAATCTACTCCGTTGATCAGGTCGTGAGCGATCGGGTGCTGGTCGAAAGTTTCCTGGTTCATGAAGATATAATCTTCACCTTCTTTATATAGGAACTGGTAAGGACGACGTTCTACGCGTACATCTTCCAGTTTTTCACCGATATTGAAACGGCGTTCAAGAACATAACCGCTTACTACGTCTTTCAGCTTGGTGCGCATGAATGTGTTACCTTTACCTGGCTTTACATGAAGAAATTCGATACAGAAATAAAGCTTTCCGTCCATACGGATACAGGTTCCGTTCTTGATGTCTTGAGCATTAATCATACTTGATATCTTTTATTATTTAATGTTATTGAGTTATCTACTGGACTTTCCGGGTGCAAAAGTAATCTAAATCGGCAAAAAATACAAAATCTTTTGACTAAAAATGAGTTATCTCTTGGTTTATTTAAAAAAAGTGCCTATTTTTGCAGCCCGATTACGTAGAATAATAACAATAAAAACAAGATACAGTAATGAAAAGAACATTTCAACCCTCTAACAGAAAGAGAAAAAACAAACACGGTTTCCGTGAGAGAATGGCAACTGCTAACGGCCGTAGAGTATTGGCTGCACGTCGTGCTAAAGGTCGTAAGAAGCTGACTGTTTCTGACGAATACAACGGAGTGAAAGCATAAGGAATTATTCTGCAGAGTTGTAAAAAACGAAATTGAAGAAGTAAAGACATTGTCTTTGCTTCTTTTTTTATGCCGGCAGGTGACCTGTCGTTTCGGAGGTGACCATTCGTACTGTGTTAGGGTATCCGGGGTATCCCGGCATGTCAGGCCGGGTTTCTCGGTGTGGAACCATTCGTTTCACTTAATGAAACCATTCGTTCCATACGGATGAAACCATTCGTTCCATGCTATTGAAACTGTTGGTTTCAATAAAGAGGAACCGTTCGTTTCAATAGTATGAAACGAACTTAACGTATCTCGCCCTGTCTCCGGAAATGAAAAACTATGCAAACTCTATGCTACTGTGTAGTTAAAATTGTATCTTTGACGCGGATTAACAGCTAAGATTTATGACAATAAAGGAATTTTTTTCGTTCAAGGCCAATAAATACTTTTGGTTAAATCTGATGGCAATGGTGGCAGTGGTTTGCCTGTTGTTTTTCGGAGTATTGAAATGGCTGGATAGTTATACCCGTCACGGCGAGGCTGTCGTAGTGCCGAATGTCAAAGGCATGACAATTGATGAAGCGGAAATGCTTTTCCGTAATCATGGGTTGGTTTGTGTTGTATCGGATTCCAGTTATGTGAAGAATAAGCCGGCCGGAAGTATTTTGGATGTAACCCCGTCGGTGGGGCAAAAAGTAAAAGAGGGAAGAATAATTTATCTGACTATCAATACATTGAATATTCCTTTGCGTCCCGTGCCGGATGTAGCGGACAATAGTTCGATGCGCCAGGCACAGGCTAAAATATTGGCTGCGGGATTTAAACTGTCTGAGAATGAAATGATTCCCGGAGAAAAGGACTGGGTGTATGGAGTGAAGTATATGGGCCGGCAATTGGAGATGGGGGATAAGGTTCCCGTAGGAGCCACTCTGACGCTGTTGGTGGGAGATGGAGAGGAGTTGCCTGTGGATAATGATTCCATTCAAAATGCAGACAGCATAATGGATAGTCATGAATCACCGGTTGATGATTCGTGGTTTTAAGTGGATACCTGTCAAGATTTAGAAAGAAAACTGTATGATAGAGGAATTGCCGGACGATATAGAGAATGATATTGATGATATAGAACCTGTCGGAGAGGAAGCGGATGCCCAGTTGTACGAACACTTTCGGGTGGTTGTGGATAAAGGGCAGGCGATGATGAGAGTCGACAAATATTTGTTCGAGCGTATTGTCAATGCTTCGCGCAACCGTATCCAGAAAGCTGCCGAAGACGGTTTGGTAAGGGCCAACGGGAAACCGGTGAAAAGTAGCTATAAGGTGAAGCCGTTGGATGTGATTACGGTGATGATGGACCGTCCGCGTTATGAGAATGAAATTATTCCGGAAGACATTCCCCTCGACATCGTATATGAAGATAAATATGTAATGGTGGTGAATAAGCCGCCCGGTCTGGTGGTACATCCGGGGCATGGAAATTATCACGGTACACTGGTCAATGCGCTGGCATGGCATATGAAGGACAATCCTGACTATGATGCCAACGATCCCCACGTAGGTTTGGTACACCGTATCGACAAGGATACTTCCGGATTGCTGGTCATTGCAAAAACACCGGATGCGAAAACGAATCTCGGAATCCAGTTTTTTAATAAAACGACGAAACGGCGTTATCGTGCATTGGTATGGGGAAATGTGGAGCAGGACGAAGGGACGATCGTCGGCAATATCGCCCGTAACCCGAAGGACAGGATGCAGATGGCGGTCATGTCCGATCCTACTGTCGGCAAACATGCCGTGACGCACTATCGTGTGCTCGAACGTTTGGGCTATGTGACGTTGGTGGAGTGTATTCTGGAGACAGGGCGTACGCATCAGATCAGGGTCCACATGAAGCATATCGGCCATGTATTGTTCAATGACGAACGGTATGGCGGACATGAGATTCTGAAAGGGACTCATTTTAGTAAATACAAACAATTCGTAAATAACTGCTTTGACACTTGTCCACGGCAGGCTTTGCATGCCATGACATTGGGGTTCGTACATCCTGTTACGGGAGAGGAGATGTATTTCACCTCGGAAATGCCCGATGATATGAGCCGGTTGATAGAGAAGTGGAGAAGCTATATAAGTAACAGAGAAATAGAATGAAACGCACAATTGCTATCGTGGCAGGAGGTGATACCTCCGAATTTCATGTATCCCTGCGTAGTGCACAGGGGATATGCTCTTTTATAGACAAGGAGAAGTATGATTTGTATATCGTCGAGATGGAAGGGCTCCGTTGGGAAGTGCAACTGCCTGATGGACGCAAGGCGCCGGTAGACCGCAATGATTTTAGCTTCATGAAAGGGGCGGAAAAGGTGAAGTTTGATTTCGCCTATATCACTATTCACGGCACTCCGGGTGAAGACGGGCGTCTTCAGGGGTATTTCGATATGATGCGTATCCCTTATTCCTGCTGTGGAGTATTGGCGGCTGCCATGACTTATGATAAGTTTATCTGTAACCAGTATCTCAAGGCTTTCGGTATTCGGATATCCGAGTCGTTACTGCTTCGCCAGGGGCAAACTGTTTCGGATGAAGACGTGATAGAGAAAATCGGTCTGCCCTGCTTTATCAAGCCGAGTTTAGGAGGTTCCAGCTTCGGAGTGACGAAAGTGAAAACCCGTGAACAAATACAGCCCGCCATTCTGAAAGCATTCAGTGAAGCGCAGGAAGTGCTGGTAGAAGCGTTCATGGATGGTACTGAAATAACTTGCGGTTGCTACAAAACAAAACAGAAATCAGTAGTGTTTCCTATAACGGAGGTGGTAACCGACAATGAATTTTTCGATTACGATGCCAAATACAACGGACAAGTGGATGAGATTACTCCGGCCCGTATTTCCGATGAGTTGACACGCCGTGTACAAACGTTGACTTCTGCCATTTATGACATCTTGGGATGCTCGGGAATTATCCGTGTCGATTACATCATTACGGCCGGTGATAAGATAAACCTGCTTGAAGTAAATACGACTCCCGGAATGACAGCTACCAGTTTTATTCCACAACAAGTGCGTGCTGCCGGATTGGATATAAAGGATGTAATGACTGATATAATAGAGAATAAATTTTAGTGACGCGTTATGAATACAACAGAGTTTGATGAAATCCGTCCTTATCACGACGAAGAACTTCCCCGTATATTCGAGGAATTAATTGCCGATCCGGCATTTCAGAAAGCCGCTTGTACTGTGATACCGAATGTGCCTTTTGAGATTCTGGCCCAGAAAATACGTGCTTGCAAAACAAAGCTGGATTTCCAGAAGACCTTCTGCTATGATATCCTTTGGAAACTGTCCGAAAGGCATACGAATGGCCTGACTCTCGATCATACGGCACTACCGGATAAAAAGAAGGCGTATGTGTATATAACCAACCATCGGGATATCATTCTTGATTCGGGCTTCCTTTCGATTTTGCTTGTGGACCAGGGCATGGATACAGTAGAAATTGCGATCGGAGACAATCTGCTGATCTATCCGTGGATCAAGAAGTTTGTCCGTGTCAATAAGTCGTTTATTGTGCAGCGTGCGCTGACCATGCGTCAGATGCTGGAATCTTCTGCCCGCATGTCACGATACATCCATTACACAATCCTGGAGAAGAATCAATCCGTCTGGATTGCACAGCGCGAAGGACGTGCCAAGGACTCCAATGACCGTACGCAGGACAGCGTGCTCAAGATGTTGGCTATGGGTGGTGAAGGGGATCTTATAGACCGTCTGATGGAGATAAACATAGCTCCGATGGCGATCTCGTATGAATATGACCCTTGCGATTTTCTCAAGGCGCAGGAGTTTCAGTTGAAAAGGGATATCGAGGGATATAAGAAAACGACGCAGGATGATTTGCGTAATATGGAAACGGGGCTGTTCGGCTATAAGGGAAAAGTACATTTCCAGGCCGCTCCCTGCATAAATGATGTTCTTGAAAAGATGGATCGCAGCTTGCCGAAGACGGAGCTGTTTGCGCACATTTCTTCATTGATAGACCGACGTATTCATGCCAGTTACCGTTTGTATCCGGGTAATTACATCGCTCATGATTTACGGACGGGGACCGATGAATTTACCGGTTACTATACTCCGGAAGAAAAGGCTCATTTTGAAAACTATATAGAGCAGCAACTGGGCAAGATCGATATCCCGAATAAAGATATTCCGTTTCTGCGCGAAAAGATGTTGCTGATGTATGCGAATCCGTTGACTAATTATTTGGCTGCTAAATAATCTGGCTGAAACGAACTTAATACTAACCCGATAAAAAATATCAAAGATGAATAAATTGTTTACAGGAGTTTTCCTGTTTTTCTCTACGCTTTTCTCTTGCCAGCAGAAGGGCGAGTTTAAGTCGCTGTCGGTGAATGACTTTGAGTCTCTGATAGAAGCTTCCGATGTGCAACGTCTGGATGTTCGTACTTTGGCCGAATATTCGGAAGGACGTATCCCTGCTTCGATCAATATCAACGTACTTGATGATTCGTTTGCTGCCATTGCCGATTCTACTCTTCAGAAAGACAGGCCGGTGGCGGTTTATTGTCGCAGTGGAAAGCGTAGTAAGAAGGCGGCTGATATTTTGAGTGAACGGGGATATCAGGTTTTTGAATTGGATAAAGGATTTAATGCTTGGCAGCAGGCAGGAAAGACAATTGAACAGTAAACAGCCTCTCCCCAACCCTCTCCGTGGGAGAGGGAGCCAAAGTTAGTACTGCTAATCAATTGTTTGCGAGTCATTTCTTACTCCCTCTCCCACGGAGAGGGCGGGGAGAGGCTTACTATAAAGCGGTTTGTTGGGTGATAAAGCCCGGCAAACCGTTTTTTCTACATAAAAGGCTTATTATTACACATGGGTTTTCGTAGTTCTCCGTAATCTTGCAGTCGTCAAACCCGCGATTTTTTTCATTGAATATATAATTAATAAAATTGGAGACTATGAAATTCAAAACTTTACTTTTGTTTGCCTTTGCCTTATTAATGCCGATGGCTTTATCGGCTGCTACTTCCATCAAAGAGGTGGGAGGCTGGTTCGAATCGGGCTATGTCACTTGGAATCTGGTAGAAGGGGCTTCTACCTATAGCGTTTATTGTAAGTCGGTTGACGGCTCTTATTCCAAATTGGATGCGGAACTGGTACGTAATTATGGAGATTACGGGCGTGCGGATGTGATAGGTGTCAAAGCCGGAACTTATCAATTTAAAATAGTACCGGTGGATGAAGAGGGAACGGAAATGACCGGTCAGGCTGTTGAGTCTTCTACATTTGAAGTGAAAGCGCACGATCGTGCGGGATTTGCTCATTTCAATTATTCGGGTGTAGGTGCATATAAGGATGACGGAACATTGAAGGATAATGCTAAAGTGCTTTATGTTACCTCTAAGACCGCTAAAACGGTGACCTGTCCTGTTGTCACAGACAATAAGGGCAAGGTTGAAACCTTCACTGGACTTCAAACCATTATCGATGCACGTCAGAAAGGGTATGATACGACACCTTTGGTAATTCGTATCATCGGCCTGATTGAAGCAAATGACATGGACCATTTTTCCAGTAGTGCGGAGGGATTACAGATTAAAGGAAAGAATGCGAACAGCGAGATGAACATCACCCTTGAGGGAGTGGGAAATGATGCTACAATCCGGGGATTCGGCATTTTGCTGAGAAATTGCAAGAGTGTTGAAATTAGAAACTTTGCGGTTATGCTCTGTATGGATGATTGTATCTCGTTGGATACGGATAATAGTAATTGCTGGGTGCATAATATTGATTTCTTTTATGGTAAAACCGGTAGTGCTTCGGACCAGGCTAAAGGTGACGGTTCTTTGGATTGTAAGGCAGATTCCAAATATATGACTTTCTCTTACAACCGTTTTTGGGATTCGGGTAAGATGGCTCTTTGTGGTATGACATCCGAAACGGGAGAGAATTTTATCAGCTATCATCATAATTGGTTCGATCACTCGGATTCGCGCCATCCTCGTGTGCGTACAATGACCGTACATGTATACAATAATTATTTTGACGGTATCTCAAAATATGGGGTGGGAGCTACTACCGGTTCGAACGTATTTGTAGAAAGTAACTATTTCCGTAATACAAATAAGCCGATGATGATTTCTTTGCAGGGTACAGATATTGTAAATGGAGAGAAAAATGCAACTTTTAGCGGAGAGACCGGTGGGATGATCAAAGCATATGGGAATGTTTACGCGGAGAAATCCTCCAATTTTAAGCTTGTGACACACAAGCAATCAGCTACAAGTTTTGATTGTTATGAGGCGGAAACACGTGATGAAGTTGTACCGGCTTCTTATGTGACTCTTTCCGGAGGTACGTCTTATAATAATTTTGATACGGATAAGAGCAAGATGTATACATACGCTGTTGATGTGGCAACGGATATTCCGGGAATTGTTTCCGGACAATATGGTGCCGGGCGTATGCAGCACGGTGATTTTAAATGGTCTTTTGACAATGCGGTTGACGACGCTTCGTCTGCTGTAAATACTGCGTTGAAGTCTGCAATCACTAATTATACTTCTCAATTGGTTGGTGTTTTCGGCGATACTTCCGGTGGTGACGGTGATGGTGACGGTGATGGCGATGGCGACGGTGATGATAAACCTGTGCCGCCGGTGGACGGCGATTATTCCTGTTATTTCACGGCTGATAAGAAACCGTCCAATGATTTTTATACGGTAACAGGCAACTATTCTAAAGATAAAGGTTCGGTAACTGTAAACGGGACGGAGTATGATTGGTGTTTGAAAATGGAAAGTGCCACTTCTGTAAAATTCACAATAGAGGAGGAAATGACGCTGACTTTGGTTTTTGGAAAAGCTGATAAAACACCTAATATTAAAATTGACGGGACGAAAGTTGCAAGCGATTCAGACGGTATCCTTACCTATAAATTAGCTGCCGGCTCGCACGAATTGACAAAGGCGGATTCGCATAATCTTTTCTATATAAATCTGACACCTGCTTCAAGTTCGACCGGTATCGAGGAGACGGTTAGTGAGGCTGCCGATGAAGATGGCATTATCTATGATTTGTCCGGTAGAGTGGTTCAGAATCCTCAGAGAGGTATTTATATAAGAAACGGGAAGAAGATATTCTTTCAGTAGTGTTGGGATAGCCTGTTGAAGGCTGAATATGGTTTTAGTGAAAAAGCTCCGGTTGTCTGCGGTATTCCCGCCGGATAACCGGAGCTTTTGTTGTTGTGATATGCTGTGTTGAGGCTGCTTATTGCAATCCTTCCAGTAGTCTTTTCAATACGACTGTGGCCGATATTTCACGATTGGCAGCTTCCGGTATGACGATAGACTGCGGGCTTTCGATGACATCGTCCGTTACGATCATATTACGGCGTACAGGCAGACAGTGCATGAAATAAGCATGGTTGGTCACTGCCATCTGGCGGTCACTTACCGTCCACTCGCGGTCTTTGCTTAAGATCTGTCCGTAATTGTCACCTGTATAGGCAGCCCAATTCTTGGCATAGATAAAGTCGGCTTCTTCGAAAGCTTTCATTTGGTCGTATTCCACCTTTGCACGGCCTACAAACTTCGGATCGAGTTCATAACCTTCGGGGTGGGTAATTACAAAATCGTAATCGGTTGCATTCATCCATTCGGCAAACGAATTCGGTACGGCTTGTGGCAATGGACGGGGATGGGGTGCCCAAGTCATGACCACTTTCGGCCGAGCGGTTTTTTTGTATTCTTCAATGGTGATAAGGTCGGCAAAACTCTGTAACGGATGGCGCGTGGCTGCTTCCATCGAGAACACCGGACGACCGGAGTATTTGATGAACTGGTTAATGATTACTTCTTCATAGTCATAATCACGATTCTCGAAACGTGCAAAAGAGCGTACGCCTATGATGTCGCAATAACACCCCATCACCGGAATGGCTTCCAGCAGATGTTCCGGTTTGTCGCCGTCCATGATAACTCCCCGTTCGGTTTCCAGTTTCCATGCCCCCTGATTAATGTCGAGAACAATAACATTCATCCCTAAATTGAGTGCCGCCTTTTGGGTACTCAGGCGTGTACGCAGGCTGGAATTGAAGAAGATCATCATCAAAGTCTTATTTCTTCCCAACTCTACATATTTAAAACGGTCTTTTTTAATCTCAAATGCTTCGGCCAAGGCGATTTTTAAATCGCCTATGTCCTGTACACAAGTAAATTTCTTCATATCTCTCTATTTTTTTAATTATACTTCTCCCATCTCCATTCTCCCCTCTCTCATCTCTTCTCAACTCTCCCTCGTTTGTCCGTCTCCTTCAATGATCCATTTGTAGGAGGTTATTTCTTCGAGTGCCATCGGACCGCGAGCATGCAATTTTTGCGTACTGATACCGATTTCGGCTCCCAATCCGAATTGTGCTCCGTCGGTAAAGGCCGTGGATACATTGGTATATACACAAGCGGCATCTACAATTTTGCTGAATAGGGCGGCGCATTCCTTATTTTCTGTGATGATGCTTTCGCTGTGCTTGGAACTGTATTCTGCAATATGCCCCAAGGCGTCTTCAATACTTTTCACGGTTTTGATTGCCATCTTATAGTCCAGAAATTCTGTGCCGAAGCTTTCCGGGGTAGCCGGTTTCAAGAGTGCCGGCGGATAATGCCCTTCCAGACTGTGATAGGCTTGGGGATCGGCAAAGATAATGACGTTGCTGTCTTGTAATTTTTTGCAGATTTCCGGCAAGTCGTTCAGTCGCTTCTCGTGGATGAGAACGCAATCCAGTGCGTTGCATACACTGACGCGGCGTGTTTTTGCATTATTGATGATGGCGGCTCCTTTGGCTGTATCTCCATATTCGTCGAAATAAGTATGGCAGATACCCGCCCCTGTTTCAATGACAGGGATCGTTGCATTCTCGCGTACAAAATTTATCAGATTACTGCTGCCGCGCGGAATGATGAGATCTACATATCCTACGGCATGCAGGAGTTCCGCCGTGGCTTCCCGGTCGGCCGGCAGGAGTTCTACGATATGTGTATCTACGCCGAAACGCTTTAACACATCGTGGATAACGCTGACTATGGCCCGGTTGGAGCAGTCGGCATCACTTCCTCCTTTCAGGATACAGGCGTTGCCGCTTTTGAGACAAAGGGAAAATACATCGAAACTGACGTTGGGGCGCGCTTCATAAATGATGCCGATGACACCGAACGGGACAGAGACCTTTGTCAGTTTCATTCCATTGGGGCGGACGGTTTCTTTCAATACCCGTCCCAATGGCGAGGGGAGGGTAGCCACGTTGCGAGTATCGGCTGCAATTCCTTTTAGCCGTGCTTCCGTCAACTTCAACCGGTCGTATTTCGGATTGCTCTGTTCCATTCGTGCGAGATCTTTTGCATTCTCGCTTAAGATGAACGGAGTTTCGGCGATGGCGGCATCTGCTACCGCATTCAGTATCCGGTTGATTGTTTGATCGTCCAGTAGAGCCAGTTTCCGGCTGGCTGCCTGTACGGTGGTAAATGTTTCTTTGAGGTTCATATCTTTGGGCTCTAAAATCTATTATTCTATATACAGATAATCATAGTGCACTACAGGTCTTTTGCCATGCTTCCCCATTGCTTCACGGGCCTGTGCGGAGTCGCAGTTTGCTTTACCTACTCCTACTGCATTCCCGCGAAAGTCAATGATGCGCACAATGTCATCTTTTTCGAAATCACCTTCAATACGGGTGATGCCGACCGGTAATATGCTCACGGCCTTGTCCGAATTCAAAACTTCCGTGGCGCATTCGTTCATATGTATTTCACCTTTGGCAAAGCCTTCACTGTGTGCAATCCATTTTTTTATACTGGATACCGGTTCCTGCGACGGGGTGAAGCGGGTGCAAAGAGTTTCTTCCGGCTTTTGCAGAATGTCGACCAGGATATTATCCCGTTTTCCATTGGCAATGATGACGGTAATGCCTTCGTCGGCTACTTTGCGTGCGATGTTGGTCTTTGTCAGCATGCCGCCTCTGCCAAAACTCGACTTACTGGTTTGTATATAGCTCGACAGGTCTTTGCCGTGGCCGATTTCCCGGATGACGGAAGAAGACGGGTCGTTGGGAGAACCATTGTAAATACCATCTATGTTGCTTAAAATGATAAGTGCCTGCGTGTCCATCATCGAAGCGATGAGACCGGATAGTTCGTCATTGTCGGTGAACATCAGTTCGGTGACCGAGATGGTATCGTTTTCGTTTACTATAGGAATTACTCCGTTTTCCAGCATGACTGTCATGCAGTTTTTTTGGTTCAGGTAATGGCGTCGTGTGCCGAAACTCTCTTTGGTAGTCAGCACTTGTCCCACCGGGATACCATGATCGCGGAATAATTCATAATACCGGTTGATTAGTTTTGCTTGGCCTACGGCCGAGAAGAGTTGACGCTGGTCTATGCTGTCCAGCTTCTTTAGAGTCCGTATTTCGCTACGGCCGGAGGCTACGGCACCCGAAGAGATGAGGATTACTTCTACGCCCGCCTTGTGCAGTTCGGCTATCTGGTCGACAAGGGCTGACATGCGGGTTACATCCAATGTCCCATCCCGGCGTGTCAGTACATTACTTCCTACCTTTACGGCAATTCTTGTAAACTCTTGTTTCATTTTGCTAACGATTTGAAAGCACAAATATAGGACTTTTTATCGTAATGAAAGTTAGGCGGGTGTGAAATCAACTTAATCTCATGAATGAAAAGACCTGTCCCGGCATTATTTAGGTTGAAAAATGCGTATCTTTGTACCCCGAAAAAACAAGTAGACCCATGAAGCAGACTAACCCTCAGGTGGAACAAATGACCTCGTTCATCGTTATGGACGTATTGGAACGTGCCAATGAATTGCAGAAACAAGGTATCGATATTATTCATCTGGAAGTAGGTGAACCCGATTTTGATGTTCCTGTCTGTGTTGCCGAAGCAGCCAAGAAAGCGTATGATTCTCATTTGACTCATTACACTCACTCTTTGGGGGATCCTGAATTGAGGAAGGAAATTGCTGCTTTTCATCAGCAGGAATACGGGGTGACGGTAGACCCCGATTGTATTGTGGTGACTTCCGGTTCTTCGCCGGCTATCCTGCTGGTTTTGTTGCTGCTTTGCCGTCCGGACAGCGAGGTGATTCTTTCCAATCCCGGTTATGCCTGTTATCGCAATTTTGTGCTGGCCGCACAGGCAAAACCTGTGTTGGTTCCGCTTCGTCCGGAAAACGGGTTACAATACAATATAGAAGATATCAAAAAGTTTATCACGACCCGTACGGCAGCTATTTTCATCAATTCTCCGATGAATCCTACCGGACTTTTATTGGAAGATCGTTTTTTGAAAGAGATTGCCGGGCTTGGAGTTCCTGTGATTTCGGATGAGATTTATCATGGATTGGTTTATGAAGGACGTGCCCGTAGTATTCTGGAATTTACGGATCAGGCATTTGTTCTGAATGGTTTTTCAAAACGTTTTGCCATGACCGGATTGCGGCTCGGCTATGTGATAGCGCCTAAAACTTGCATGCGGGCTTTACAGAAATTACAGCAGAATCTTTTTATCTGTGCTCCCAGTATAGCTCAGCAAGCCGGTATTGCTGCGCTTCGGTATGCTGCCCCTGATGTGGAAAGAATGCGTGCTACCTATGACGAGCGCCGTCGATACATGATCGGGCGCCTTCGCGAAATGGGATTCGGTATCCAGGTCGAACCTAAAGGGGCTTTTTATATTTTTGCCGATGCCCGCAAATTTACAAAGGATTCTTATAAATTTGCTTTCGAAGTATTGGAGCAGGCACATGTTGGAATTACACCGGGAATCGACTTCGGTACAGGAGGAGAGGGATACGTTCGTTTTTCGTATGCCAACTCGTTAGAGAATATCCGCGAGGCGCTCGATCGTCTTAATCGTTTTCTGCTTTCTCGCGGTTTCTTATAATTTCCATTGCAGGTTCATAACAGTCCTCTGTCACCATTACAGATACGGTAGGGCTGATATAGGGAGCTATCGTTGTGATGAGGCCGTCTTTCAAGGCGGCTGCTATTTCATTGCTTTCAAGCAGACCTTTGATGAGTTCTGCTTCCCATCTCGAACCGGAAAACACTTCAACTAAACGGCTATTATCTTCTTCTTTCATAATTTTTTGGGGTATTAAGGTGTTTATACTTCTACAAATGTACACGATAATTTCAGAAAAATGGCATCGGGAGATGAAAAAGTAAGAGACTATTTTGTTTATTTTCGATAATACAGCACTCTATGTATGTTTCGTATCCTTTACACACTGTTTGAAACGCTTTGGATAGTAACTGTGGACGGGCACAAAAAGAGAACTCTTTGTTTCTGCTTTTCTTAATAGTGTGAGCAAAATACACAATAAAGTGAATAAATTAATCAATTTATTGCCTAAACGTCAAAAATAGATGTATATTTGCGAAACACAACCACGCCATTAATCTTGCAGAAATATGAGAACGATCCCCTCTCGGAGAATATTATTTGTCATTTCTCTTATTCTTTGTTGTACAGTCTGTGCGCAAGAAGAAAAAGAGTTTAATGTAGATAGTGAACTTTATTCTTACTTTCAGCGTTGTCAGGAGAATGTCGGTGATTCGAAAGTTCTTCACATGGCGGATACATTATATTGGATGTCTGAAAAAAAAGGAGATCAGCGCATGCAAGCTGTAGCATTGACTCTGAAATTAGACCATTATTATTTTAAGGGAGATGAAGAAGACAGTATCATTCATTATACGAAGGTGGTTAAGGAGTTTGCGGAGAAAACCAATCAGCCTAAATACTATTATTTCGTTTGGAACAACCGTTTGATTTTATATTATCTCAAAACAGGAAAAAGTAATATTGCCTTGTATGAGGCTCAGGAAATGCTTAAGGATGCACAAAAAAGAGATAGTAAAATCGGATTGCTTTATTGTTATAACAGTCTGTATCAGATTTATGAAATCAAAGATTTGAAGAGTCTGGCTATTGAATATTGCCTGAAAGGAATCGAACTGACTGAAACTTATCATGTTGATAATTATAATATTTCAACTTCTTATACGGAGGTAGCCAAATACTATATCAACCAGGGGGATATTTCTAAAGCTCTCGAAATGCTGAAAAAAGCGGAATCTACGGCCAATGCAAGTACGCATGTTTTTTCTGCAAAATTGGGATATGTACACTATTATCTTGCCATAGATAATCCGGGCGAGGCTTGGAATAGATTGCAGGAGGCCAAAGTGCTGGTCGAAGAGGATAAAAAACTGGATATTTATAAGAAGCTTTACTACGAGAATGAAGTCTTCTATTACAAGCAAACCAAACAATATCAGAAAGCTTTGGTGGCTGCCGATAAACAAATAGAGGAAGAACTGCGGCTTAACGAACATGCGTTGCAAGGCAGCCATTATCGTATGAAAGGTGAAATATATCGGGCGATGGGGCGAAAGGATCTTGCAACGGATTTTTTGGCCAAATATATTTTGCTGGAAGATTCCATAAGACAAAGTAATGAAGAACAATCCATCAGTGGATTTGCCACTCTGGTCAATATGGAAAGATTGAATGCCGAGAAAAAAGAGTTAGTGCTTCAGGCACAGAAAAAAGAATTGCATAATAAGCAACTTCTCATAATTTCGCTGGTTACCTTACTGGTTTTCGTATTTATATTTTTGTATCGTGAGAATCGCTTGAATAAACGGCTTCTCCATTCGGAGGAAGAATTACGGAAAGCAAAAAATGCGGCAGAGACCGCCAGCCAGATGAAAACGTTGTTTATACAAAGTATGTCGCACGAAATTCGTACACCGTTAAATTCGATTGTGGGATTCTCTCAAATATTGGGAGACCGCTATCAGGATGATCCGGATACTAAGGTATATGCTTCTATTATAGAGGAGAACAGTAATAACCTCCTTCGGCTGATAACAGATGTGCTCGAGTTGTCTGATCTGGATAAGACCGGAAAGATGCCGGCTGATATCATGACCAATATAAATGACTGTTGTAAGTTGAGTGTGGATAATATTCGTAAAGATGTGCAAGAGGGAGTGGAATTGCATTTCCAGCCGGCCCGTGAAGAATTTATCGTGAAAAGTAATCCGGAGCGTATCATGCAGGTGTTGGTGAACTTGCTGCATAATGCTGCAAAATTCACTCCGTCGGGTGATATAACATTGGCATATAATATAATGAAGGAGGGACAGCGGATCTGTTTTACTATAACCGACACAGGGCCTGGCATTCCTTTGGAAAAGCAGGAGGCGGTTTTCTCCAGATTTGCCAAACTTGACAGTTATTCGCAGGGTACCGGACTGGGACTCTCGATCTGTCGGGGAATTGCAGATAAGTTGGGAGGGAGTCTGACTCTTGATTCTAAGTACACGAAAGGGTGTCGTTTTGTATTTATAATACCATATTCTTAGTTTTTATATATTTAATACCCTAACAAATGAAAACAAAAGTATTTCTTATGAGTCTGGCGTTGAGTTGCCTTTGGAGCTGTCAGCAAAATGAATCGGAAGAGTTGATAACCGCTCGAACGATTAACTTCACCAGTGTTGTGATTGGTGATGAAGTTCTATCACGGGCCGGTGGTACTTCCATTGATGTGATTTCAATGCGTACCGAATTGGATGATGCGTTTACAGTGTTTAACCTCAGAGAAGATACTCGTTCATGGGAAGAATTCGGAAAGGCGGATGAGGTTCTCTTTTATGCCCATTACCCGCGTTTGCCGGAAGATGTATCCGGTGCGGAGACTCGTGTATTGAAAGGAGGAACGGATGATTATTTGTTCGGGCAGGCGAAAGCGGTCAACGGTCAGCAGCAGGTATGTCTTCAGTTTAAACGCGTGATGGTCCCTTTGGCAGTAGAAGTTCTTGAGGAGGATGGCAATCCTTATCCGGGCAGTATTGAGGTCGGTGCTTTGTTAAAGAATAAAGGTGTTCAGAACTTGAAAGATGGTTCTGTTACTACTCTTGACGAAAAGGAATATACTAAATTTGAATGTGTAGCGAATAGCACGACAAGAGGTGTAAAAGCGATTATTGCTATTAACCTTCTGCCACAAAAAATTGAAAAAGGAACTCCTTTTCAAGTGCAGTTGAGTGACGGTAGGGCTTATACTGCTACAGTAGCCGAAACCGTACTGTTGAAATCAGGAGAAAATTATAAGGCGGTTGTGAAAGGTGACAAGGTGACCATTACAATCTTTGATGGATCTATTCCCTTATAAGTGTTAGGTTAACGTGAGTTATATCGAGCTCACGTTAGATTAATGAAATCGTGTTAATGAAACATATGATAAAGATAAAGCCCTCTTTGTATAAACAAGATACAGAGAGGGCTTATATTATATGGAGAGCGTACGGATTACTCAATCGGTTTATTCAAGTGTTATCCGTTTGACACTTATTCTCTCATTCAAAAAAGTAGATGCGGATTCGGTGAATTTTTCTTCTGCTTCTGTCGTATAAAACGTGCATTCTCCGCCTTCTGTGCATTTGACTGCCATTTCCGGATGGCGATAAAGGTAATCTTTCAGGCTTGCAGCAACATATTCGCCTTGAGAAACGACCTTGATATTGCTGGGTACAAACTGCCTTATTTTAGGTAGTAATAACGGATAGTGTGTGCATCCTAATATGATCGCATCGATCAGAGGATCTTTTTCTAACAGAATGTTCGTGTACTTTTTAATAAAATAATCGGCTCCGGGGTCGTTGGCTTCATTGTTTTCTACCAATGACACCCACATCGGGCAAGCTTCTCCACTGACATGAATGTCCGGAAATAATTTATGTATCTCCAGAGGATATGACTCTGATTTGATGGTACCCGCCGTGGCAAATACCCCTACGTGGCGGTTGTGAGTCATGTCGCCTATACATTCTACTGTAGGGCGGATCACTCCGAGCACTCTCCGTTGGGGATCTATATCCGGTAAATCATTCATTTGTATAGTACGCAGCGCTTTTGCCGAAGCTGTGTTGCATGCCAGAATTACCAGATGACATCCCATTTCAAATAATTTATTTACAGCTTGGAGGGTAAATTCATAAACAATCTCAAAGGAACGTGTGCCATAAGGGGCACGGGCGTTGTCTCCCAAATAGATGTAATCATATTGAGGCAGGGCTTCCCTGATTTTACTTAAAATGGTCAGTCCGCCATAACCCGAATCGAATACTCCGATAGGGCCGGGGGCTTGTGAGAGGTTTGGTTTCATGATGATGGAAAAGTTACGAGCTACAAGCTACAAGTTACAAATGGCATTTTAAGTCGAAATTGCCGGTAACTTGTTGCTTGTAGCTCGCTTTGTCTGTTATTTGTTGCTTATAAAAAACTTAAGCTGTCGTTCTTTTATTTAATTCCGAGCTGAGCTTTTACTTTAGTGGTAAGATCGATACTTTGAGCACCGATATAAGGTATTTGCGTACGCGCAAGGTCGAAAACATAGATAACACCTTCTGCTTCACCTACAGCTTTGATCGCATTGTCTAACTTCTGATATACAGGAGCCATTTTCTCTTGCTGTGCTTTTTGCATTCCCTGTTGTGCTTCCTGCTGGAATTGTTCTTGTCTTTCAGCCATATCCTGCAATTCTTTCTGTCTTCTTTCTGCAATGTTTTGCGGTAGAGAATCTTTTGCTATTGCTTGCTGGAATTCCTGATATTTTTTTGTGAATTCTGCTTGAGTCCGTTGAATTTCATCTGTGTAGTTTTTTTCCAAAGCCTGCAATTCCGAAATGGCTTTTGTATATTCGGGCATTGTAGGAATAATATCAGTCGAATTCATGTGACCGAACTTAAGTGTTGATTGTGCAAATACACCCATCGGGAGTACTAACATAATTAATAGTGCAATTTTCTTTAGCATAGTTTTATTATTTATTTTAATGATTACTTTCCGGTTATCGCTTGCAAATGTATGAAATTAATTTGAATATCCTAACTTTGCCAGCACTTCATTACTTATATCAATGCGCGGAGATGCAAAAATGATACTTGCTGCTGATGCTCTGTCTACTACAACAGAGTAACTTTTCTGTTCCGCCAGTTCTTTTACAGCGTTGTATATTTCATCCTGAATAGGCTTCATCAAACTTTCTCTTTTCTTGAAGAGTTCGCCTTCCGGACCGAAATATTTACGTTTCAACTCTGCAGCTTCTTTCTCCTTTGCTACAATCTCTTCTTCTTTCTTGGTCTTTTGTTCTTCAGAAAGAAATACTGTTTCCGATTGATAATTCTTATACAGTGTTTGAGCCTCTTTGGCAAGCGTTTCTACTTCACTTTGCCATTTCTTGGAGGATTGGTTCAACTGTTCGTTAGCACGCTCGTAAGCGGGAATATTCTTTAGGATATATTCCATATCAATCAGAGCAAATTTCTGTGCGCTGGCTGTCAGACTGACAGCAAACAGCATCATGATAAATAGAACAGACTTTCTCATAATGTTTAGTTTTTTAATGAAACAATTAGAATTCTTGACCCAGTACGAAGTGGAAATGACTGCCACCGGCACTGCTGCTACCGAATACTTTATCGAAACCGTAAGCCCAGTCGATACCCATCATACCAATCATCGGAAGGAAGATACGTACACCGACACCGGCAGAACGTTTCAAGTCGAACGGATTGAATTTATTGATATCGTTCCATGCATTACCGGCTTCTAAGAAACCTAACACATAAATGTTAGTACTTGTTTCCAGCATTAACGGATATCTTAATTCGATGCCCAAACGGGTGTATGCATAACCTTCGCTACCGTAAGGTGTCAACGAACTGTTTTCGTATCCACGTAATGCAATACTTTCCGTAGCATAGCTCGAGTATCCCGTCATACCGTCGCCACCTACATCAAATGTTTCGAATGGAGACTTCTTGTATTTATTGTAGTGTCCCAATAAACCGAATTCAACACGACTCATCAGTACCAAAGATTTAGGATGAGTGGTATAGTCCATCAAAGCTGTATAAGTTTTTGCTTTGAATTTCCATTTATGGTACTCAATCCAATTGTATAGCTTGTTTCTATTGTCTTGAGTAATGCTACCATTGGAATTATAGTATCCTTTGTAATCTCTTCCGTCAAACAGAGAATACGGTGGTGTAATCTGTGCCGACAATGAGAATTCGGAGCCTTGGCGCGGGAACAACGGATTGTCTATAGAACTACGGGCCAATGTCAGGTTCAGACTAATGTTGTTGCATTTACCGTCTGTAACAGGGAAATACTGCCAGTCTTTCAATATATAACGTTGGTATGCCAATTCTGCTGAAAGCGTAAAATAGTCATCCGGCCATTTTAGACGTTTACCCCAACCGATTGAAAGTCCCCACATCTGGATCGATTTGTCAGGGTCATAGTAGTTCTCGTAGTTGTTGTAGTTTCCGTAGTTGTACATGCCATATCCGCCATAACCACTATAAATACTGTTGTAATAGTTATTATAATAGCTGTCGTTGTAATAGCGGCTACTGATATCGGTTTGTCTGGAGTAGAAAGCCGAAACTGAGAATGAGTTCGGACGTTTGCCTCCAAACCACGGATCGAAGAATGAGATACTGTATGATTGATAGTATCTTGCATTGGTTTGCCCGCTGACGGTCAATGTCTGGCCGTCACCTTGCGGAAGTATACCGCGATAGTTATCTCCCGGGTGTAGCAGATTGGCCAGTGAGAAGTTGGTAAACTTCAAACTCAATTTACCGATTACACCTGTCTGTCCCCAACCTGCGGAGAATTCAACCTGGTCATTGGCTTTGGATACCAGATTGTAGGCGATATCAACCGTACCGTTCATCGGGTCCGGTTGAATATCCGGTTGGATATTTTCCGGGTCGAAATGTCCCATTTGCTGGATTTCACGCATAGAACGCATGAGGTCGTCACGACTGAACAGTTGCCCGGGACGGGTACGAAGTTCACGGCGAACTACATTTTCATACAAACGGTCGTTACCGTTGATCTTGATTTTATTGATGGTGGCTTGTCTGCCTTCGTAAATTCTCATTTCAAGGTCGATAGAATCTCCATCGATATTGATTTCAACCGGGTCGAGGTTATAGAACAGGTAGCCGTTGTTATAGTATAAGTTACCGATAGCATCCTCATCCGTAGAAAGGCGTTCATTCAATAATTTCTGATTATAGACATCTCCCTTTTTCATGCGGAGAAGGTAATTCAGTTGTTCGGAAGGATATAAAGTGTTACCTACCCATGTTACATTACGAAGATAGTACTTGTCTCCTTCTTCTATTTCGATATATACATTGACGGTCTTTTCATCGTAAGGTGATACACTGTCCACAACGATCACCGCATCACGGTAACCTAATTCATTATACTTATCGATAATCAACTGTTTGTCTTCTTCGTATTTTTCATTGATGAATTTCTTGGTACGGAACAGGTTTTTCAGTTTACCTTTTTCATTTGTTTTCTTCATTACGCGTTTCAGCTTGGACGTTTTGATGGCCTTGTTGCCGACGATCGTAATTTCATGCACTTTTACCTTTTCTTTTTTATCAATATTTACATCGACAATGACTTGGTTTTCATTGGAAACATCGTCTTTTTGTGAGATAATGATTTCTGCATTTTTGAAACCTTTGTCGTCAAAATAACGTTTAATAAGGGTTTTTGCACGATCTACCAAGTTCGGGGTAATCTGGCTGCCTTTTACCAATCCTAAACGTGTTTCCAAATCCTGCCTTTCTGACTTTTTAACACCATGATAACGTATTTCCGAAATACGCGGGCGTTGGGTCAGACTGATTTTTAACCAAATTTTGTTACCTTCTATCTTTTCGGCTGTAATCTGTACATTCGAGAATAGTCCATGACGCCAATAACGCTTGATAGCACTTGTTATTTCATCGCCCGGCACTGAGATCGTTTGTCCTACCGATAATCCGGACAGCCCGATGAGTACATAGTCCTCGTAGTTTTTAACACCTTCGACCTTTATATCGGCTATTTCATATTTTTTGGGTGTTCCTGAATATAAAATAACAGGCTTTGAAGATTCGTCTGTGTTAGCATCTTGTGCCCTGCCTGCCAATACAAACCCAAACAGGCAGATAAACGTTACGAATATGAAGGAAATACGATAATGCATTTATGTTATAATTATAAGTTTTGAGTTAACTGATTTGTTCACTGGTTTTGCCGAAGCGACGTTCCCGTTTCTGATAATCACAGATGGCTTTTCTCAATTCTTCTTCCCTGAAATCGGGCCAGAAAGTGTCACAGAAATAGAGTTCGGAATAAGCACACTGCCATAAAAGATAGTTGCTTAACCGTATCTCACCTCCTGTTCGGATCAACAAATCCGGATTGGGCATAAAATGAGTGGTCAGATGTGATTCTATGCAGTCGCAGGTAATTTCTTCGGGAGTAATTTCTCCTTTTTGTACCCGTATTGCAATTTGTTTGGCTGCTTCTGTTATTTCCCATCGTGAAGAATAGCTGAGTGCTAATACCAGACACATACCGGTGTTGTGCGAAGTGTGTTCTACACAAGTATTCAGGCGTGTCAATACATTCTCCGGCAACTTTTCTATATCACCTATAATACGAAAGCTGATGTTATTCTTCATAAAGGTCTCTTCTTCGATGGAATCGAAAAGAAGACTCATCAACGCTGCCACTTCATCAGACGGACGATTCCAATTTTCTGTAGAGAAAGTATATAATGTCAGATACTTGATGCCCATTCGGGCTGCTTCTTCTGCAATGACATGCACCGTTTCCGCACCGGTCTGATGTCCAAAACTGCGTTCACGTCCGCGCTGTTTGGCCCATCTTCCGTTACCATCCATGATAATTGCTACATGTTGAGGTATCCGGCTAAAATCTATTTGCTCTGTATAGGACATCTTTTTAGTTGTTACATTCTTTACATCTGGAAAAAAGGTCATATGTCACAAAAAAGACGGTATATGAATAACTGTCTTTGTTCTTCCATCCCTGACTTTTAATCCGATACGGATCATTCAATTGCAGTCCTTCTTTATTGGTGACATCTAATTTATCACTTAAGCTGAACCGCATGGTAAACTCGCAACCGATATTGATGCGGTGGGCTATTTTATATTTCACTCCCACCCCTATCGGAAAGTTTACTGTAAATACTCCTTCTGCCGGTGCCGGTGCGAAGGTAAATCCCATTCCCCCTAATATATAAGGAGTAAAACGATGCCCTCCGTTATATCCTATTCCGGTACCGTATGCCAGAAAGTTATATTCAAATTGTGCCCCGAGGTCGAAGAGTGTACGTTTAAAACCAACTTCTCCGTTGTCGGGGTATTTGTTTTTAAAATTTTTCGTGTTGCCGGATATTCTTCCTGCCATTAAATTGGTTTTTATGGACATTCGTGGATTCATGATAAACCTGGCCATAAATCCTCCGGCTACTCCTATATTTTTGAATGGGGTGGTGTAATTGGCATCACCCATGTAAAAACTGCCTCCTAATCCGCCCCCCAATTCCATTCTATATTCTTCGTCATCCTGCGCATGCAGACTGAAAAGCGGTAAAGTGAGCATCCATATACATGATATCAGCGTTCTTTTGATAAATGCCATAATCGTTTTATTACTTGGTTATTCCATTAATAGAACGGCTGATTAACTTTAAAATTGTATATAGGCTACTGTCTGTCAAAGCCTAACCGGTTTAAACGTCCCCGCCAAACTTCATTGGGCTGACTTCGCATTATCCAGATAAAATTATTTTTATCCACTACCATTGAATAATCAGATTCCCAACCTCGGAAACCTCCGGTGGCAGAAGATTCTGAGGCAGCCTGCTCCGGGAACATGAACATACTTTCTACTGCATTCCATACAATGCCGTTTACAGACTTGTAGAAAGTCTTGAAATCTTTTCCGAAAATATAGAATGCATCTCCGTAGTACATGATAGACGGATCTTGTAGCATGGGACAAGTATAGGACGATTCGGTTGAAAGGGCCGCCCATTCCTGGCCTTCCATATATCCCCACGCTATAGTTGCCGTATCGTTTTCCGTCGGCTCAACGATATTACCTACGACCATTATATTAGGTACGCCGATTGCATTGTTGAAAGTCGTTGCCGAGATATTGTTGCGTGGGAAATTTTGAGGGACAATTCCTTCTACTTTCCATTCACTACCATCGGTCGTGAAGAACCTTTCCACATCCTCGGTTTCGTTCTTTTCGTTTGTTTCTTTAAGGGTTTTAATTCCTGTAAGAATATTGCTGATCGGTGCGATAAGTGTGACCACATCTTCGCCGAATGCCGGAGCATCTGTCCAACTTTTACCGTCACTTGAACTATAAACTTTACTGTAACCGTTTACTGTAGCATACAGCATTTCTTTAAAGGTGACTATTGAAGTGAGGTCTGTTGATGGCAATCCACTGATCGGGCTCTCGGCCCAATGCTTTCCATCGGACAATGCGGTGGAGTACACAGCAGTTGCTTCCGGTGAATAAACCAATATGTTATTATCAAAAATGATTGCTTTTTGTTTGCCGGTAATTGCGGGTGCAAAAGGCTGGGCTATCGGACCGTCGCCCCAGTTCAGGGAATCCGGCTGCTGTTGATGTACACGCACAGAGAGGGAGTATTCTTTCTTGTGTTCTAAATCGGGGGCGTATACTCTGAATTTGAAAGGTTTTCCAGATGTTCCGTCCGGAAGTATTTCCATTGTATTGACTAAATTGACAGAATCTTCTATGTTGAAAAGCGAGTCTTTACCGGCAGCGTCTACCGCAACGACATATCCTGCCGTCGAAAGTGTTTTGATTAGGATTCTGTCGATAATGGTATCCGAACCAACTGGCAATGAATCTTGATTGTATATTCTTCCTGAAAGCTGATCTATCGTGAAAGCATAATTCACTCCCAATATATTGTCGAGTTCAAATGCCTGCACTAACGCATTTGGGCTATATTCGATTGGATCGTCGTCGCCAAGGCAGGAACTCATGGCAAATGATACAAATAAGAAACTCACAATTACTGATAAAAACTTAATTCTCATTTTGAACGATTGTGTTTATTTACAAGTTGCAAAAATAGGAACATTTTTTCCGATATTGAACATTGTGGAGAAGTTTTATATAAAATTATAGATAATCACAGGCTTTTTATCGATGGAAACCCCTCTATATAGGGTTGTTTAACCTGCTTTTATTTGTGTAATGTGTTATTTCTACTCCAAAATGTTTTTCAGTGGAATAACTAATTTTATTTCTTATTTCAGGTGCTTTAACACCGGATTGCAGCCTGATTTCGGCTCTCTCAATAAATGCTTCATCCCATAATTCTGCATTGATGAACGACTGAAGCAATTGTGCTCCTCCTTCTACCAGCAGGGATTGTAATCCACGGTGATAAAGTTCTTCCATGATCTGCGGTAATAAGTCTTTTTGGTAATTTAAGGTGATATATTCTATATGCTTTTCTTGGGGGTGTATTAAGGATGTAAAAATAAGTGTTGGAATGTTGTCACTGAGAAGATGTAAAGTGGATGGCAGTGACAGATCTTTGTCCAATGCGATTCGTACCGGATTTTTGCCGTACCAATTTCGTACTGTTAATGACGGATTGTCTAACAACGCCGTTCGGCTTCCTACCATGATGGCGTCTGATTCACTTCTCTTTTTATGTACCAACATTGAGGTCAGTGAGGTAGAGAGCATTACCGGATGTCCCTCCGAGCGGTTGATGTCAATAAAGCCATCTGATGATTCGGCCCATTTTAATATAATGTAAGGACGCCGGAGGGTATTGAATGTGATAAAGCGTCGTATTAAGTCACGGCATTCTTTTTCGAGTACACCTACAATCACTTCTCTTCCTGCATTGCGCAGCTTCTGTATGCCTCGTCCGGCCACTTCTGAAAATGGATCCTGGCAACCGATGACGATACGTGGTATTTGCTTTTCGATAATCAGGTCAGCACAAGGGGGTGTTTTGCCATAATGAGAACAGGGCTCCAAGCTGACGTAGATGGTGGAATGTTTTAATAAGGTTTGATCTTTAACCGAGCGGATGGCATTAACTTCTGCGTGGGCTTGTCCGCAACGGATATGGTATCCTTCGCCGATGATGCGTCCATTGTGCACGATGACGGCTCCTACCATCGGATTAGGGGATACATTGCATAAACCGTTTCGTGCCAGTTCGATGCAACGCTGCATGTATTTTTCTTCTTCCATTTTTCCGTCTTTTATTAATAATATTTGTACTTTTGCACCCCAAAACAGATGAATTTATGAATCGGGTCTCGACTTACATCCGTCAATCGCTGTGTGATATTTATCCTCCTCAGGAACTTAAGAGCCTGACGATGATGATTTGGTGTGATCTGCTTGGCATGGATGCACTCGATATTTATTTGGGCAAAGATATTAATTTATCAGAAAGCAAACTGCATGAACTTGAAAACATTCTGCAACGTTTGCGGAAAAACGAGCCGGTACAATATATTCGTGGGTTTGCAAATTTTCTCAGCCGCCCTTTTTATGTTGCGCCCGGTGTGTTGATTCCACGTCCGGAAACTGAAGAACTGGTAGAGCTTATTATTAGTGAAAATCAGTTTGATACTCCTCGAATCTTAGACATCGGTACCGGAAGCGGATGTATCGCTGTTTCTTTATCTCTTGATATTCTGCATGCTCAGGTTACCGCTTGGGACGTTTCGGATGAAGCGCTCGATATAGCTCGTCGTAATAATGAAGCGTTGAATGCTACTGTGTCCTTTGAGAAAAGAAATGTGTTTGCTGATGTAGAACAGCAAAAAAAGTTTGATATTGTTGTCAGCAATCCACCGTATGTGACAGAGTCCGAGAAAAGGGCAATGGAATCGAATGTACTCGATTGGGAGCCGGGACTGGCTTTGTTTGTGCCGGATAATGATCCGTTGTGTTTTTATCGCCGGATTGCAGCTTTGGGGCGAAAACTTTTAAGCCCGGGTGGAAAGCTCTATTTTGAAATAAATCGTCTGTATGGTGCACAGATCGTTTCTATGTTGGCTGATTTGGGGTATTGTAATCCCCGTGTGATAAAAGATATTTCTGGTAATGATAGAATAGTAACTGCATATAAATGAATACGATAACTGAAGATGAGGCGTTGAATCGTGTTGCCGCCTATTGTTCTGCTGCCGAACATTGCCGGGCAGAAGTGAGTGAGAAATTGCAAAAGTGGGGAATAGCTTACGAAGCGATAGAACGTATTCTTGCCCGGCTTGAAGCAGAAAAGTATATTGATGATGAACGCTACTGCCGTGCATTTATAAATGATAAATATCGCTTTGCCAAATGGGGGAAAATGAAAATAGGACAAGGATTGTATATGAAAAAAATTCCCTCTGATGTAGCGTGGCGTTATCTGAATGAAATCGATCAGGAAGAATATCTTGCTATTCTGCGTGATTTGCTTGCTTCTAAGCGGAAGAGTGTTCGTGGAAAAGATGAATACGAACTCAATGGGAAGTTGATCCGTTTTGCGATGAGTCGCGGCTTTGAAATGAAAGATATTAAGTGTTGTATAGAGGTTTCGGAGGAAGAAGCATGTGCTGATTAAAAAAAATAACGGGAATCTTCTTTCTCGTTTCGTTCTATTTCTGTATTTTTGCAATCTATAATTATCAAGTTAGTTTAGTTATGAAAAACTTAGAGAGATTATTTGCTGAGAAGTTACTGAAGATTAAAGCGATTAAGCTTCAACCGGCTAATCCTTTTACATGGGCTTCCGGATGGAAATCACCGTTTTACTGTGATAACCGTAAAACACTTTCTTATCCGTCTCTTCGTAATTTTGTGAAGATTGAAATTACACGTCTGATATTGGAACGATTCGGACAGGTGGATGCTATTGCAGGCGTTGCTACAGGAGCTATTCCTCAGGGGGCGTTGGTGGCCGATGCATTGAATCTTCCGTTCGTGTATGTTCGTTCTACCCCGAAAGATCATGGATTAGAGAACCTTATCGAAGGAGAGCTCCGACCCGGAATGAAAGTAGTGGTGGTAGAGGATTTGATATCTACCGGTGGTAGTAGTTTGAAAGCTGTAGAAGCGATTCGTCGTGACGGCTGTGAAGTGATCGGTATGGTAGCTGCCTATACGTATGGTTTCCCGGTAGCTGAGAAAGCATTTAAAGATGCTAAAGTACCTTTGGTTACGTTGACAAATTACGAAGCAGTGCTTGACGCAGCACTTCGTACCGGTTATATTGAAGATACGGATGTTGCAACTTTGAACGAATGGCGCAAAGACCCGGCACATTGGGACGCAGCAAAGTAATAAAAGATATTTGACTATATTTAATACGTAGATAAAGAAGAGCCATTCGGGCAGATATTGTTCGGATAGTTCTTTTTTTGTCTTTAATTTATTAAGAATAAAAATAAGATGACTAAATTTGAAAGTCCGGTAAAAGTAATACCTTTCAGTCAGGAACGTGTTTACGGGAAATTGTCGGATCTCAGTAATCTCGAAGCTATAAAAGATCGTTTGCCGGAAGACAAAGTGAAAGATATAAGCTTTGATTCGGACAGTCTTAGTTTCACCGTGTCTCCTGTGGGACAGTTGACGTTGAAGATAGTTGAGCGTGAACCTAATAAGTGCATTAAACTTGAAACGACTAATTCACCTCTTCCATTTAATATGTGGATTCAGCTTGTTGCAACTGGGGATGAAGAATGTAAACTGAAAGTGACTATTGGCATGGAATTGAATCCTTTTATGAAGGCAATGGTTCAGAAACCTCTTCAGGAAGGATTGGAGAAAATGGCGGATATGCTGGCGATGATTCAATATTAACCAAGCGGTAAGTGATCAAATAGTGAGTGATAGAGTAACCTTTATTATTATTTCTGATAGAAATAGTCACAGTATCTATTACTTACTACTGGCTACTAACTACTAACTACTAAATATTATGGCACAGAAACTTTGGGAAAAATCAGTTCAGGTGAATAAAGAGATAGATCGCTTTACTGTCGGTCGTGACCGTGAAATGGATCTTTATCTTGCGAAGCATGATGTAATGGGATCTATGGCCCATATTACTATGCTCCAAAGTATCGGGTTATTGACGGAAGAAGAGCTTTCTCTGCTGTTGGCTGAATTAAAGAATATCTATGCAGAAGCAGAACGGGGAGAGTTTGTGATTGAAGATGGAGTAGAAGATGTGCATTCGCAGGTAGAGTTGATGTTGACCCGTCGATTGGGTGATGTGGGTAAAAAAATACATAGTGGTCGTTCGCGTAATGATCAGGTACTTCTTGATTTGAAGCTGTTCACTCGTACCCAATTGAAAGAGGTGGCTGAGGCGGTAGAACAGTTGTTTCATGTGCTGATTCTTCAAAGTGAACGATATAAGAATGTATTGATGCCCGGATATACTCATTTGCAGATAGCGATGCCCTCATCTTTCGGATTGTGGTTTGGTGCTTATGCCGAAAGTTTGGTGGATGATATGTTCTTTTTGCAGGCTGCCTTCAAGATGTGTAACCGTAATCCGTTAGGGTCAGCTGCCGGTTATGGCTCCTCTTTTCCATTGGACCGTACGATGACGACTCGTTTGCTTGGTTTTGATTCTCTGAATTATAATGTGGTATACGCCCAGATGGGGCGTGGCAAAATGGAGCGTAATGTAGCTTTTGCACTTGCCACTATTGCCGGGACCATTTCTAAACTTGCGTTTGATGCTTGTATGTTCAATAGTCAGAATTTCGGTTTTGTGAAACTGCCTGATGATTGCACTACCGGTTCCAGTATTATGCCGCATAAGAAGAATCCGGATGTTTTTGAGCTGACGCGTGCTAAATGCAACAAATTGCAATCGCTTCCACAGCAGATAATGATGATAGCCAATAATCTGCCATCGGGATATTTTCGTGATTTGCAGATAATAAAAGAGGTATTCTTACCTGCTTTTCAGGAATTGAAAGATTGTCTGCAGATGACGACTTATATTATGAATGAGATAAAAGTAAACGAACATATCTTGGATGATGATAAGTATCTGCTCATTTTTAGTGTAGAAGAGGTGAATCGTCTGGCGCGCGAAGGTATGCCTTTTCGTGATGCTTATAAGAAAGTAGGGCTTGATATTGAGGCCGGAAATTTCTCGCATAGTAAGCAAGTTCATCATACTCATGAGGGGAGTATCGGCAATCTTTGTAATGATGAAATCTCTGCCTTGATGCAAAAGGTGATAGAAGGGTTCAACTTCCGGGGAATGGAGGAAGCGGAGAAAAAAATATTGGAACGTTCATAAAAGTGATATGCTCATGCGTAAATTGTTTTTGACTCTATTATTATTTATAAGTGTCGTTGCTTGTGATGATGCCTATAAATCGAGTATTCCGGATGTTGCATTTGAATTGAGTTACAATGTTGCTGTTTTCCCATCAATAACACAGCCTGGTTATTTTGTTAAAGTTGAGAAGAATACGCATGGTATTCCAGTGGGATATGCCGGTATTATTCTTGGTAAGTCTGTATTCTCGCAATTTGGAGATAATAATTATATTGCTTTTGATGCTGCTTGTCCTGTTGAAGCCAGTCGTAGCGTTTCCATTAATGTACAGGAAGATGGTTTTGGAAATGCTGTCTGTCCGTCATGTGGAACGAAATATGCTTTAAGTTCGGGAGGAGTACCCGAAGGTGAGGGAACGGAATATTTAAAGCGTTATAATGTAACTGTTAATGGAAGTACATTGTTGGTTCGCAACTGATTTTTATTATAATGTACGCTCGATATAATATTGGAATAATCTTAATAGCCCGTCATTGACAAAGTTCGTGTCAATGGTGGGCTTTTTACTTTTATTATCAGTTGTATCTTATTGAGAAATATGATTTCAAAGAGTGTTTCCCCATATGGCCCTTATTTGCATATAGTCTCTTTCTTTGATATTTTTAAAGAATGTATCCTGTTTAAGTGGTTCACGGTCATTCACGAGTCAATGAAAAACAAGCAGATCGCTGGAATTTCATAGATGGAAAATTTACAAAAGGGCAATAAGAGGAGTGGTAAGGGTATGGGGATTTATGGCATAAATCATTCCGTTTGTATGCAAAGAATTATTCGTTTATTTATGTGATTTCATTGATTATGTTATTAATAAAGCAACTTGGTGAAGCAACTATTATTTGTTTGTTAAGATTAATAGTTATTTTAATCATATCTTGGACTTTGACTGGTGAATGACTTATGTCCGATTGATATTATGGCAGGAAATATAGGGTGCTTTTTTTTGTATCATTACTAAATGTCTGGAAATATGAAAACAATGGTGGTCTGTTATAGGTGTAAATGTGTTGTTGTACAGTTGATTATGAGGTGAATAAGGGCTTTCAAGCTATAGATGGGATTGGACGCATCTTTGTATGGTGACTTTGTTTGTCTTTCTTTTCAAAACTTTCCTTTTAAAAAATTTGGCAGAAACAACAAAACTCTTTATCTTTGCACCCGTTGAAAAAATGCGGAAATAGCTCAGTTGGTAGAGCATAACCTTGCCAAGGTTAGGGTCGCGAGTTCGAGTCTCGTTTTCCGCTCTCTTTGAAAGGATGCTCGAATGGTGGAATGGTAGACACGAAGGACTTAAAATCCTTTGGCCATTGCGGCTGTGCGGGTTCAAGTCCCGCTTCGAGTACGAGTATTCTTTAGATAAAGCTCTGTAAATCATTGATTTATGGAGCTTTTTGCTTTTCTGTATTTTCTTAAGATAAACTGTCCTCGGGCTTTAAATTAAGTAACATTTCCTACGAATTATGCGGTTCATGTAAACCAAGAGTTAAACCGAAAAGTGTATGAAAGTTACTATTAATGTGTTGTGTTACAGTCTGTATATTGTACTACAAAAAAATGTGATGTAGAACAACTTCTCATTAATACGGCAATTATATGTTCATGTGATAAAGATACTTTTTTAATTTAATCTCTCAGATTCTTATATTGATTTGTTAAAAGAATGATGCAAAATGTTTTTTTCTGAATTCTTTTTAGTAACCTATTCCAATAGATTGTATATATAATATATAAATTAAATGTTTTAAAAAATTTAAGAGGTGAAAAACATGGATAAAGGTAATTAATGTAACAGTGACTTTGATGCGGAATGCATGTATCTGAATGAAAATAACCAGTATTTTGTTAATGTTAAAAATGATACTAAATGAAAAAAAAATTAAAGTGTGAGATTAAAATCTTACTATTTTTCTTATTCCTATTTATTCCATTTTTTTTGAGTGCTACAGCACAAGAAGAGAAAAGAATCAGTTTGGATTTTGCAAATGTTCCACTAAGCCAAGTTTTGAATGAGATTGGCAAACAAACTTCGCTTCGTATTATTTACAATACGAAAGATGTTAATCCTGATAAGATTGTTTCTGTAAAAGTTAATCAAGAAAGATTAGCTTCTGTTATGGTTAATTTGTTGAAAAACACCAATGTGGCTTATACGCTGAAAGATGATTGTCTTGTTCTTTTTTCCTCTAAAGAAAAAAGAAATATAGAAAATGTACAGCAACGACAACAACAAGATAAGCGTATTATTAAAGGTGTAATATCTGATGAGTTTGGTGAACCTCTTATGGGCGTGAGTATCAAAATACAAGGAACCGGTATGGGGACTATTACGGATTTGGACGGTAATTATACAATTGAAGTAGCAGGTGATAAAGACGTATTGGTGTTTTCCTATATTGGATATAAAACGATTGTGTTGCCGGTGGTAGGAGCGACTTCTTTTAATATTATAATGAAAGAAGATTCACAGCAATTGGGAGAAGTTGTAATTACTGCAATGGGTATTGAAAGAAAAGCGGAATCTTTGACTTATGCTACTCAACAGATTGGTGGAAAGGAATTGACTCGTGCGAAAGATGTAAATTTTGTAAATTCATTGCAAGGAAAGAGTGCCGGTTTGACGATTACTCCTAACTCTTCAGGAGCTGGTGGCGGTTCTTCTAAAATAACGCTTCGTGGGCAAAGTTCTATTTTGGGTAATAATCAGCCGTTAATAGTCTTAGATGGTATTCCGATGTCAAATGGAATGTCGGGACAATCTCAAGAAATTCTGATGGCGGCTTCTCGTGACGGTGGTGATTTGTTGTCTACTATTAATCCAGATGATATCGCCAATATATCTATATTAAAAGGTCCTAATGCTGCTGCTTTATATGGTAGTGCGGCCAACAATGGTGTTATTATCATTACTACAAAGAGTGGACGTGAGGGGAAAGTCAAAATTGATTTTTCCAGTAATATAACTTTAGAAACACCTTTGGTTTATCCAGAACAGCAGAAAACTTTTGCTCCTGAAATCGTTGGTGGTGAGGTGCGTTATAATGCTTGGGGAAATAAGATCTCTGATATAACTGATGATCAATTAGCTATGTTTCCTTATTTAACAAAAAATCCCAGAAATAATGTAACAGATTTTTTTAAAACGGGGCAAACTTACAACAATTCCATTTCTTTGAATGGTGGAACAGAATATTCCAGTACTTATTTTTCTTATGGAAATACAACGCAGAAAGGGTTGATGGACAAAAATAAATTTGTGAGACATAATCTTCTTTTCAAACAAAGCTATAATCTGTTTAATGATAAGCTAAAGCTAGACTTATCATTGAATTATGTAACTCAGAAAACAATAAATCGTCCTGTTATTGGTAAAGCTAAAGGTTCACTTCCGGGATTATACCTTACTCCTTCTGCCGTAGATTTACGTTATTTTGATAAAAATAGAACTTATATTGCAGATAAAGATGATCCATTAGTATATAATCCGGCACTGGATCCGAATGTGGAAAATGATATTGTGAATCCTAATTTGGAAGGAGTGGCAGTACAAAATTTCCCGTGGGTAAATAACCCATATATCAATAATCCTTATTTTATGTTAGATGCGATCAATGATGAAGCTTTACGTGATCGTATTATGGCTTCTTTTACTGCTAAGTATCAGATTTTAAAAAGCTTGTCAGCTCAAGCCCGTGTGAGTTTGGATAAGACTCATGATGAAAATACAGTGCTTGAATTAGCTACTATTCGTGTGGCTAAAAATCAAACCTTAGGTGCTACGTACTGGGGATCAAGAGCTTCCCATCGTGAAATTTATTCGGATTATTTGTTGACATATACGGAGAAATTTAAAGAGAAAATTTCATTTAATGCTACAGTAGGTACCAGTTTTAAACGCATTAAAGATCATTCTATTTATATGACTAAGACGAATGATAATACATATGTTTCTCCAAATATACCTTATCCTATACCAGGAGCCTTGGGCTCTAACAAAGAGGGGTATAAAGGTACTTTATTAACTGGACAAGACCTGACCCCTACTACAAATTGGGAAACAGCTGTTTTTGCAACGGCACAAGTAGGATTTTGGGATAAAGGTTACATTGATGTCAGTTTCCGTAATGACTGGTCAAAGGCATTTCAGCAGTTCGCTACTCATGGTAAGTATAAAAGTTTTCCATACTATTCAGTAGGAGGTAATCTTTTATTAAAAGAATTGTTACCTTTTAATATGCCCAAACTTGACGCGATGAAGCTGAGGGCATCTTATAGTGTGGTTGGTAACTCTATCCCTGCGGAATTTTATGCTGCGCAGTTTGCAAATCCGTTAACAGGAACTATCGGAGCAAGAAATCCGACTTTTGATAATCCGAAACCTGAAACAACTCGGGCGTTCGAGGTTGGATTGGATGCGACATTATTTAATAATAAACTGAATTTAGACGTAACTATATATCAGAGTACTATGGAAAATCAGTTTATGAGAATAACTACAGCTACCGGCCAAACAAAGCCAATAAATTCAGGTAAAATTAGAAATCGCGGTATTGAGTTTACTACCAACTATAATGTCATTTCTACAAAAGATTTTAGATGGAGTACTGGTTTGAATTTATCTTATAATGATAATAAAATTATGGATACATATACTGCACCGGATGGAACAACTGATGATTGTATTATGAGTGCAAGCGGTGTGGAAATTCAGACTAAATTTATTAAAGGTGGATCTTATGGCGACTTGTACGGAAAGGATTTTGTATATGGCGATGATGGTAAAATTAAGATTCAAGACGGAAAACCCGTGTTGACAAGTGAATACAGTCGTTATTTAGGTAATACAAATGCTAAATTTAATTTCGGATGGAATAATACTTTTAGTTACAAAGATTTCTCTCTTTATTTTTTGGTTGATGGAAAGATAGGTGGAAAAGTAATTTCACTAACGCAGGCGGAAATGGATTTTGCAGGATTATCAGAGCGAAGTGCAGAAGCACGTTTAACAAATAATGGCATGGTAACTTTGCCTGATGGACAACAAATTACAGCCCGTAACTATTATGAAACTGTAGGTGGTGCTCATCTGGATTGCATTTATAAGGGGACAAATGTGCGACTTCGTGAAATCTCTTTAGGATATACATTCTATGATTTATTAGGCCCTTCCAAACATTTAACATTGTCTTTGATTGCACGTAATATCGGATTCTTGTATAAGGATTCACCAGTAGATCCGGATATATCTGCTACTGCTGCTAATGCTTTTGGCGGAGTCGATTCGTTTACACTACCGACTACCCGTAGTTTCGGTTTTAATATAAAATTAACCTATTAATTGATTTTTGAAGATGAAAAAAATATATAAATCAATATTCTTTTATGGCTTATTGGCTACCACCTCTTTAATAATGGGAAGTTGTGGGGATGCGTTTGATTATCCGGATTGGCAAATTATTGATGATAAGCAGAGTGATACTTCAGGAGGTGATGGAATTGATATGGGAGATGTTTCTGATGAGGTATTGGAAGGAGAACTACGCCAAGCAATGGAATATGTGATTGATTTTAGAGAACATAAATATCAATATCAGCGTAATACCAATATAGATGTATTTGCAGGATATTGCACTGTTTCAAAAAGTAAATTCGACTTTGGCCAACCTCTATATCATACGTATGATTATCCGAATGGGTATTATGGTGGTCCTCTTGGTGAGAGTCAGAAATTATTTCCGCAACTTTATCACGCTTATTTTTTTGCAGAAAGTCATGGAAATCCAGAATGGAAAGCAATCGCTCAAATTTTGTATGCTTACAGTATGCATGAATTAGTTGATTTCTTTGGTGTGATTCCTTATAATGACTATCGAAAATTGAAAGAGACCAATCCACTTGAATATTTGTCTTGTGAGGATACATATAAGGCAATCTTTACTGACTTGGAAGAGGCGATTGCTACTTTGAAAGAAAAAAAACCGTCTGCTGAAATGTTGAAACGGGTAGAAGGTGAAAAAGAAGGGTATTCAAAAGGTGATTGGAAGAATTGGGTGAGGTTTGCCAATTCTATACGGCTGAGAATGGCATTGAATATGGTAAAAGTGAATCCGGGAGACGCACAGACTATTGCGGAAAGTGCTGCTAATGATGAAATAGGGTTGCTTACTGAAGATTTTGGATTGCCTACGGATAATGGTAGTACTTATCAACATCCTCTTCATAAAATTAGTGCCGAGTGGGAGGATTCTCGTTTAGGAGCTTCTTTAGAAAACATCATGAAACGTTATAATAATCCGTTGCTTGAAGTGTGGTTTTCTAAAAATGGAGCGGTTATTAATTCTAAAACATCTGGTAAAAAAACACTGGATGTTGCAAAAGAGTGTGTCGGTATGCGTCAAGGATGCTCTGTTGACCCGAGTCCGGCAGAGAACGGTTACAAGGCATTCTCTAAATTTCAAGTGAAATATATGCCGCGTAATTTCTTTAAAGTGACTGAGGTCCTTTTTCTTCTTTCTGAAGCTAAATTGAGAAATTGGAATGTCGGGGGTACCAGTGCTAAGGATTTTTATGAGCAAGGTATCAGAAAGGTTTTTGAAGAGAATGGGTTATCTGGTGCGGCTGATGCTTATTTGAAACAGACGGCTGCTAATACGAAAATAGTTTATAAAGATTATTATCAGCCTGAATTTAGTGAAACGGATCAAACCCGTGGTGTGCAAGTTGGGGTAAAATGGGATGAGGGGGACTCTGACGAAGTGAAATTAGAGAAGATTGTCACTCAAAAGTATATTGCTAATTTCCCACAGTCAGCTGAGGCATGGACTACATTCCGTCGTACAGGATATCCCAGACTGTTTCCTGTTGTAGAAGAAGTGAACGGAGTGCCCAGGAATTGGCCGGATAAATCATTTGATAATGAATTGCAGATACGCCGTATCCCGTTTGGTGAAAGCACTTCGAATGAGCAAGTGAATATTCCTAATATTGAAGTTGCGCTTGGAGGAGATAATACCGCTGGTACTCGTGTTTGGTGGGATGTACCGACAGAAGGACGCGATGAAAATAATCGTATCATTCCAAAGAATTTTTAATAGCTAACTATTAATAAAAAAAATATGATAACTAAGAAATATGTATATTTTATCTTGACATTATTTACTGCCTGTCTAAGTTTGGTGGGTTGTAAAGATGATGATGTGGAATATGTTAAGATGTCTAAAACCGCAGTGACAGTATATCCAAATGAATCTTATCAATTTCAGGTACTTGCTGAAGGAGAAGATTTATTTCCGGGGACCGTTGTCTGGTCAATAAAAGATGAAACACCAGAAGAGGGCATACAAGGAAATGTCTTGACGATAGATGAGGCTGGTAAAGTAACGGGAGTTAATTATGGGCAGGCTGTTGTAAAGGCAACGCTTCAGGATGGGCGTTATTTGCTGGCGATTGTGACAGTAGCAGAACGTATTGGTCCAACTGACCCGACTTTCTCGTTTGAACAAAGTAAATATTATATTAATCCGAGTACTATTTCAGATTCATTGGTTCTAACTATTGATCCGGATTTATTGAAACTCTATCCATTAGAATTTATATCTTCTGATGAGGCGGTTCTGTTAGTGGATGATGCAAGCAAATTGCAAGAAACTACTCAAGAGGGTACCTATAAAATAGGTATTCATCCACAAAATGTGCAACAAGAAGAACCTATAAAGATAACGGCTAAGTTAGGGGGAGCAGAAATAGAATGTGAAGTATATGTAAAAGTAAAATTGTATTTATCGTTAATGTCTTTTACAGGAGCTGATATTACAGAGATTGAACAGAGCAGTTATAAATTTACTATTAATAATGATGATAAGGGGAAAGACACGATTGTAGTATATTATAAAGCATATCCGGATGACCAGACGACTATTAATAGCATTGATTTTAAAGTAACGACTTCAGGTGAAGGGTTGGTCGTGAATAAACGTGGACTTAGTGAAGAGGCTCCTGGAGAATATTTTATTGTAGTTACTTCCGGAGGAGTGCCGGGGAATGCAGTTGTGACAGTGGAAGCGGAAGGGCGAAAAGTAACAGCAAGTTGTGAGATTTATGATAAGAACGACTATTATGTTGAATCTGTGACAATGCTTAATTCACAATATACAATAGAAGATGTTCTTTTCTATAATTTGTTTCCGGAAGTTGATGTAGCACCCTTTGGCATTACAGATTACTGGCCTATAAAGTGGTCTTCTTCTGATGAAAATATAGCAACGGTAGGCAGTGAAGGATTAGTTGTATTCCGCTCACCAGGGGAAGTGGATATTATTGCTACGTCAAGAGATAAGAGTGATAAATGCCATTTTATTGTTTTATTGAAGGTTACTTCTATTAGTTTTGTAGATGGAACTGCTTCTTATTATGCGGGTGAATCTTTCAAATTAGCTACTGAAGTAAAGGCTAATGTGAAAAATATTCCAGAAGATCGCTATACTTGGACTTCTTCTAATGAACAAGTCGCTACGGTGGATAATGAAGGAGTTGTAACTACTATTGCTGCAGGAAAGACTGCTATAGCAGTTTCAATAAAGGATGATAAAGGTAATACAGTGAAGGCGGAAAAGGAAATAACAGTGAAAGACGCCGGTATTATTGAAATTTATGATGTAACATTCGATGATAGATTCAGCTGGGAACGGCAAACAACAAAAGAACTTTTGATTTTTATTCCAGAAGAACTTGATCAAGGAGATTTCACAAATTATTTAATTTTCAATTTTGATCAGGATGTTAATTTGGAAGATGCACATACCTATACCATAGGTGCAGATTTGTCAGGTCAAGTCACGTATAGTTTGAATGATGAAACTGTAAGTTTATTGAGTGGTACATTGAAAGTGGAAAATGGGAAACTGGTCTTTAATTTGAAAGTTGGAATTGCTGGGAAACAGGCTACCATTAATGGTACTGTTAACTTGTAGAGCGTTTATATTTTCTGTTTAGTTCCGGAGTAGAAGTACTCCGGAATATAATCTAATTAATTTATATTTATGGGAAAAATCAGACATTATTATGTAGGGGCCTGCCTGTTAGTGAGTAGTGCGGCATTCGCCCAAGTTCCATCGCATTCGATGTATGTGAACGAAAGTAGTAAGAGTGTGCCTTTTTATGAAGCTTATTCTAATTGGCAACCGGGAACTCCTTTATTTTCAGATACAGCAGCTGAAGATGAAGAATTCTTTATTTCTCGTGTGAAGCCTAAAGAACGTTTCATCAATTCGGCTACACAAGTTGATCCGGAAATGACTCCGGATAGAAAACTGATCTGGTGGTGTCCAATCGGTACTGCTGATGGTGGGGGGTGGAAATCACTTCCTTCTTACTTTTTTGATTCCGAAGTGTTTAGTATGTGGAGCTATGTGGATATTTATGGTAATTGGACTGCTCCTATGATTCGTATGGCCGGTGCTTTTACTGATATTTGCCATAAGAATGGCGTAAGAACATCGACGCTGGCTTCCGTGCCTTGGGCTTCAACAGTTACCGCTACTGATGGTGGCCATGGACAAACAATGAAAGCTATGATCGATGGTGGTGCAGATAAATTATTGAAATTTCTGCGTTATTATGGTATTGATGGAATAGGTTATAATTCAGAGTTTAGTATTGGTAGTGGTTTAAGTGCTGATGGATTGAAGACATTGTTGTCTCAGTGTTTTGCCAAGCGTGAAGCAGCAAAGTGGCCGTATTTTACGAATGCATGGTACTCTTTGATGACGAGCGGGGGAACCGTAGGGGGAGGTGATGCCCTTAGTTCTTCAAATCAAGATTGGTTCCACTGGAATGGAAATCCTACATCCGATGCATATTTTATGAATTATAACTGGGGTGCAAGTGGTTTGTCTACTTCTCAGAGTACAGCAAAAAGTTTTGCGGGACGTTCCTCTTATGATGTATATGGTGGTATGGACTTTCAAGGCAGATCTGTGGCCGATTGGGTTGCTTTGAAGAATGCTGAAATATCTGTAGGTATTTGGGGAGCACACAATATGAATATGATTTTTGAAGGAAGAGGTGAGTTGGGATCTAGTCCGTTGACTAAACAAAAAACGTATCAGTTGATTAGTGAGAATGTATTTACAGGGTCTACTTATAATCCCGTAAATGATTTGAAAATCCAAAATATATTGAGACATTCTACCACTGCTACAGATTTCCATGGATTCTCTAAATTCATTACGGCACGTAGTGTATTAGCTTCCGATGATTTGGCTGCAGAGCCTTTTGTTACTTATTTTAATTTGGGTAACGGTACTTTCTTTAATGTGAAAGGTGAAACAACATTCAAAAATGAATGGTACAATATTGGTATGCAGGATTATTTACCTACATGGAGATGGTGGTTTACTGCCAATTTTATGGGAAGAGATGTGACAGATGTGCCGAGCAAAGGTTTGAAAGCAGAATTTACTTGGGACGATGCTTGGTTTGGTGGTTCTTGTCTTTCTATAGCAGGCCAAACAGATAGAGAATATCTTCATCTGTTTAAAACACAATATTCGCTGAAAAGTGGTGATGTGCTGACTATTCGTTATAAAGTTGTCAGCGGTACAGGTTCTGTAGCTGTTGCATGTTCTGCAGAAGGTAAGGAAGGTACAGAAGTTTCGGCTACTGTTGGAAATAATATTACTTCAAGCAAGGAATGGGTTGCAAAGACAATTAAAGTAGGTACGCTTCCCGGTACTTTGAGATTGAACAAAGAGACGCTTGCTATGCTCGGTTTAAGATTTGAAAAGACATCTGCGGATTTTAAAGTGTTGATTGGAGAAATTTCATTAACACGTTCTGATGCTCTAACTCCGAATCAGCCGATAATTACCAATCAGAAGTTGTTGGCTGCCAATTATAAGGGATTGGATTTCAAAGTGTTCTTTAAGATGAAAGATCGTGATGCTGCTCATCCGGAAGATCCTATTTATAATGAAGATGTCAATACTTGGTATTATAAGATTTATATCCAACAAGAAGGTGGTGAACCTGTTATGTGTACGGCTACTACTTCATGGGCTGCTTATGTAGTGAGTGCTCCGTTTGATGTAAATGGTGATAAAAAGGTTAAGTTAGGAGTATCGGCTGTTGCTTTGGACGGTAAGAGTGAATCAGAAATTGCATGGACAGGATGGTTGGATACACCGGATAATTCAACTGTAGAAGGTATTGAAATCGATAAACCGGTGATTAAGAGTGGTGAGACATTTGCGATTAAATATATTGATCCGACTCATGCACCGGCTGATAAGTGGGAAATTCTGAATGCGCAGACAGGTGTTGTTGTAAAAGACTTCCCGAGTTCTGTATCACTTGAAACAGCTCTTAGTGAAATTGGTATTTATGATCTTCGTATTACTTCTGGGGAAAACATAGAATTACATCAAGCCTTGATTCAGATTTCTTCTGAAGAAGTAGGGGCTATGCCGGAAATAAAAACGCTGACGGCCAATGACAGCGATAGTCCCATTTCAATAGAAAAGGGTGATAAGGTAACATATAAATATATCGGACGTAATGCAGATGGATATGTTTCGCGTGGCTTAAGATTAAATGAAATTGCTTTTGGAGTTCCAGCCGATCAATTGAATTTTAATAGCCAGTCTCCTTTTACCATTGCTTTTTGGTTCAAACCGGCTGTATTTAATCACATAAGCGATGGTACGCATCTTTTAAATATACGTGCTGCTGAAGATCGTTGGCCCGATAGCGATTGGGGATGGCTTTGGACTCATATCCAAGCTTCGGATAATAAGTTATCGTTTAATTTGAAGAAAAAAGAATCTGGAGCAGGTTCGGAAACTAAAATTATAGCAGAGGACTTTACTTTTGTTCCTAATCAATGGTATCATTTGGCAGTTGTTGTTGATTATCAAAATGGACGTAATGTATCGTTATATGTTAATGGTAAGCTGATTAATTCCGGAGGTGGTATAACGAATGTAAAGGACTGGAAGAATTCTTATACGATTATGGTAGGTGGTATTGCTGCCAATAGAGCAGGCTTTGATGGATATTTAGATGAATTCCAATTATATAATAAAGGGCTGACTGCTGAAGAAGTGAAAAAGTCAATGGAGCATCAAACTGTAATACCGGAGTCGTTGATTGGCTACTGGGATTTTGAAACTGAACCGAATGAGAATAATGAAATTCTCAGTACAGGAAGTAATAAGACTTTAAAAGGTTATATGACCGAAATTAAGACAGTTTCCCAGGGTGTGAACCAATATGTTCCGGTAGATATCACTTATGGAACAGGTGCACCATTTATTTCTGGTAGTATCTTTAAAGTTGAAACTAAACCATCTTGGAAATTAGAAGAGGCTCAAATTCAAGGTGATATTACAGGAACGGGTGAAGCCGGTAGTGTAGTAGCAGCTTATCCTTCAGAAGGTGAATTCAACGCTATTTTGACATTGGAGAACGGTTGGGGATCAGTATCCAAAACTTATCGTTCGGTAACAGTGACAGATGGTGGAGTCGGTTTTGCTGATAACGAATTGGAAATTGCTTATAATGCTTACCCGAATCCGTTTGTAGATGAATTGAATATTCGTTTTGCAAACGAGGGTACATACGCTATTGAAGTATTTGATGCTGCAGGAAAAATGATTGATGCAAAAGAAACTACGGTAGCCGATGGCGAAAATATCCATTTAAGTGTAAATGGTGCTGCTGGTATTTATTTTATTAATATAAAACAGGATACTAAGATTCTAAAAGCATTGAAAGTAATAAAGAAGTAATATTAGGTATTAACCTCAATATTATATCTATATTTTGATAGAAGGGGAGCTGTTATTGTTATATAATGTAAATAATAACATATAGCAGCTCCTTTTGTTTTATCGTTTTCTAAACGTATAATTTTTTTGTTAAACTAAAAAATCTATTATTGAAAATGAAACATTACATTTCTTTGATTTCTATTTTGGTTCTGATGAGTATTCTACCGCTTTGGGGACAATCGGGACAATCATTGGTACTGAATGGTACGGATCAATTAATGAAAATCGCTTCTCATGATGACTTTAACGTCTCGGCAGAGGAGAGTTTTACCGTTGCGTGTTGGGTCAAGGTAAATCGGTGGTTAGATGGTCAACGGTTCGTTGCAAAACGGAGTATGACCGGTACTCCCAAAAGTGGATATGAATTATGGGGTGGACAAAGTTCAAGTAAATTTTATGCGAATAATGCTCCAAATACTGCTGGGAATCATGATAATTCTATGAGTGTATGGTCTACAGAATTTGGCAGTTTGGATACTTGGGCGCATGTTGCTTTTGTAGTGGATAGAGTAAATGGAAAAATGTATCTATATCATAACGGAAAGCAGGTTGGAAATTCCGGTATAAAAGATATTGGCCCGTGGTATGTGGAAAATGACTATGATGTTACTGTAGGAACCGGACGAGCTTCTGCAATGGAATATGCATATTATTTGAAAGGTGAAATTGATAATCTCCGTTTTTGGAAAAGAGCGTTGTCATTGGAGGAAATCAATGCAGATAAGGTAGATGAAATGCCTGCATCGGAAGGATTGGTCGCTGCCTATGATTTTGAAAATATTGACGGATTGACTGTTCCGGATGTCAGTGGAAACGGGCACAACGGAGTACTTGTGAATTATCCGGTTGATGGTCCTTGTAAAGTAGCTTCAGCTTCTGTTGTGCAGGATTCTAATTTTACTGGGCGTGGTAATGAGGATGAAGTGGTGCTAAAGGCGGTGTTGGATATGGAAGGAACGGATCCGGTTCAGTGCAATAAACTTACCTTGAACATGGATGGAACTACAAATGTACAGGATGTGAAAAGCATTAAGGTGTATTCTACTGGAAATATAAATAGTTTTGATGCTCGCTATGCTGCTGTTACCGCTACTTTATTAGGCAGTTGTAAGCCTGCTTCCGGAAAGATAAATTGTGAACTTACAGGTGAATTGACTTCGGGAACCAATTATTTATGGATTACATATGATATAGCTGATAATGCAACAGAAGGGAACAAAGTTGATGCAAATATAGTTTCTATCACTACTGCAGATGAAACATATGCTTTTACGGAAGGTTCAGTTGAAGGGGAACGTACTATCTTATTGAAGCGTAAACTGTTATTTGCACCTGGGGATGCCGGTTCAAAGAACTATAGAATTCCAGCGATTATTACTGCTGCAGATGGTTCTTTGGTTGTTGCAACAGACAAGCGTAAAAATAATCAAGGTGACTTGCCTGAAGATATTGACGTGGTTATAAGAAGAAGTGAGGATGGAGGTATCACATGGTCCGAACCGCAAACTATTGCTGAAGGAACAGGAGCACGTAGAGGATTTGGCGATGCCGGTTTAGTACATACGACGGAAGAAAATGGCCTTCTTTGTATTTTTGTAGGTGGTGAAGGTATTTTTAATAATTCATCTCCTTCGAATCCTACTCGTACTTATGTTTGTAAAAGTACGGATAATGGTAAAACTTGGAGCGCACCTCGTGATATCACTGAGCAGCTTTATGGAACGGCATGTACTGTTACCGAGAGACAGGGGTGGTATGCTTCTTTCTGTGCTTCGGGAAATGGATTATTGACAAAAAATGGACGGATTATGTTTGTAGCTGCTGTCCGTGAGAATTCAGCAAGCACTTTGTCTAATTTTGTTTACTATTCAGATGATAATGGAGAGACGTGGAATGTTTCCAAACGAGCTAAATTAGGCGGTGACGAATCTAAAGTTGTAGAGTTAAGTGATGGTACAATCCTAATGAGTATTCGTCGTCAGAGTAAAGGTCCCCGTTACTATACGAAATCGACTGATGGAGGTATTACATGGGGAGAAGTATCTGAGTGGACTGAAATGCTTGAACCGAATTGCAATGGTGATATAATTCGATATACTTCTGTTAATGATGGCTATGAGAAGAATCGTTTATTACACAGTATACCCAATGACGCTGCTAACAGACGGAATGTCTCAGTTTTTGTGAGTTATGATGAAGGGCAAACTTGGCCGGTTAAGAAGTCAATTTGTCCTACCGGATCGGCATATTCTTCATTGACAATTCTTCCTGACGGTACTATTGGAGCGTATGTAGAAGAAAATTATGATACAGATAATATGTCTCTCTATTTCAATAATTTTTCTTTAGACTGGTTGACTGACGGCGCAGATATTTATTATGCAGCTGGAGAAACGGAAGTTGTTAAGTCTCCTACTTTTTCGGCTCCGGAAGGGGAATATGAAAATTCTGTAGCGATTGAATTGACTACTGCTACTGATGGAGCATCTATCTATTATACATTAGATGGGAACACTCCAAACGAACGATCTATTTTGTATGAAGGATTGATTACGATTGAAGAGACAACTACTGTGAAAGCAATTGCAGTAAAAGATGGTTTGGCTAACAGTGAGATTGCAACCGCTACATATACTATTACTCATCCGGGAGAGTATTGTATCTGGGATGAAGATGCTTATCCAAGAACAAATACGGATCGTGTTGTTCAGTCATTGAGTGTAAGTGGGGCTTCACAGGGTGGCATAGCTCAAGATTTTACTACAGTAGTGGCCGGAATAGGTGCTAAAACTCAAAGTAAAATAAATTTTGATAATACGGCAGATGTTTTAAATGCCACTATCGGTAATGAACTGTTCTTAACGGTTGCTGATTTTAATCTATATTGGACACATTATTACGTGTATGTGGATTATAATCAGAATGGTGTTTTTGAATCGAACGAGGTGGTGTCGTATACACATTATAGTGAAGATGATGGGACTTATCATGATAGTAAAGGAGATGTTGTTGATGCAGGAAAAGTACAGAGAGATCTTCCCAGTTTTATAATACCCGATAATGCTAAATTAGGGGAAACGCGTATTAGATTTAAAGCCGATTGGAACAGTTTGGATCCATGTGGAGATGCAAGTTTGGCTAGTAATAGAGGTACAATCTGTGACTTCACCATTAATATTCATGAGGCTGTGATGGGGGTTGTTTCTTTTGAACAAACAGAAGGAGCCACATTGCAAATAATGAATGGAGAAGAGGAAGTTACTAATGGTACTCGTTTGCCTTTAGGTACAGTCCTTTCAGTGAATGCTGAAGTAACTTCTGATGATTATATAATACGTGCAATTTTGGTGAATGGTGAAGAACTTGAAAGCAATACATTTGTGTTGGCAGAAGATGCCACTGTTTCATTGGATATTATAAAAGGTAAACTTGTAAATTATCAGGTGGAAGGAAATGGAATACTTTCTGTATCAGATAATTCATCAAATGAGATTGCGAGTGGAGCAATTGTGTACAAAGGGTCGGTTGTAGTAATAAAAGTGACTCCGGATGAGAATTATCATGTAGAGAGCGTTTTGATAAATGGTGATGACAAGACAGAGGAATGTGTATCTGATGTTGGCTATTCTTTGGTAGTAAATGAGCATTTGGATATTATTGCGAAATTTGCAATTGATTCTTATTCATTGAATTATTCTTGTAATGAAGAGTTTGGAAAGATGATTGTGCAAAAATCGAATGGAGATGATGTAATTTCCGGAGACTTAATACCTTATAATGAAAAGGTGACATTTACACTTCAACCGGCTGTTAGATGTTATGTTGCAAGTGTAATGATTGATGGTGAAGAAAAGATGGATGAGATATTAACTAATAAATCATTCTCACTGAATATTACAAAAGAGACTACTGTTCAAGTGGTATATGAAGCCGAGAAATATTCCTTGACTTTGGCAAACGATACGCCAAAGAAAGGTAAACTAATGGTTAAAAGACTAAGTGACGACATCGAATTGGAGGATCAGAGTGAAATTATTTATGATGAGGAATTGCTTATTGCTTGGTTGCCTGAAGAGGGTTGTGAATTGGCCGAATTATGGATAAAAGAAGGTGAAGATGATGAATATGATTTAATTGAGGCTGGGCTGCTGGAAGAATTAGGTGATAGTAAAGAATTTTCTTATCAAGTATTCGCAAATGTTGCTCTTCGTGCAGTATTCAGTGGTACGGTTTCTATTACTAATACGGAAATAGCTAATACGACGGTCTATACAAAAGATGGAAAATTAATTGTTAAAGATGGAAAAGTTGGTTGTGAAGTATTTGTCTATGATGTTTTAGGTCAGGTTGTGAAATCTTTCATCATTGAGAATGCGTTAGAAACAGTTCAACTGGGAACAACATCCTCTTTATATCTGGTCAAGATTGTTGATGGAGCAGATTGTATTGTAAAAAAAATAGGTAATATGTAAGTGTTCTTTTTATTTTATACATGTGCAAGATAATGTTTTTCTTGCTTATATGAATAAGAGGGTGTGTCAAAACGTAATTTGATGAAAAGACAACTTTTAATCTGAAACTTGACTCCCTAAATCAATGATGAAAAGAGCCATATCAAACTCTGTTTTTGAGTAATGATATGGCTCTTTTATAATTGTTAGTTACAATCTGTAACTTTTTAGAGTGGTCATTTTAGTTTTGACACACCCTCTTGGTTTAAGAATATATTTGTGAGTTTATGAAGTTTTTCTATTACCTATGATAAATAGAATTCCCTGTATAGTCAATTGGTATTTAATGAAATAGTGGTACTTGATTTTCCAAGATAGAAAGCTTTGGCTTTTATCTGTTTGGCATTGCAAGTAATAGGAGTTGTCCATTCCGGAGAATTCTCGGTAGGTTCACTACCATCGGTGGTATAGCGTATTATTGCATTAGGAATGGTAGTATTGGCATATAATAAACCGTCTTGTAGTACGATACCGGGAGCGGCTATTCTGAAATTTACTCCTCTTTTGGCTAAACGAGGTAATTCGTGGTAAACAATCTGTGCGTTATATTTCTGCTTAGCGGTTTCGTATGCTTGTTCTCCCTTTTGCTGCGACCAGGTAGGTTGTATGTTCCATGCTCGTTCTATTAGACCGAACATTTTAGGAAACAGATAATATTCTACTTGTTCAAAGCTCCGGATAGTCTCGCCCCATACTTGACCTTGTATACCTTTTATCTGAGCACGAGCTTCTTTTCTTAACGGAGTTTTATGCATAGAAACTGTACGGGGATTCACCGGTTCTCCTTTAAGTGTTTGCTTGACAGAACTGTAAATGTCGTAAGGAAGCATGTCGAATGAGTTGTACTCATTTACATAACCACCCCAGCTTAATCCGTTTTCCTGCTGGTGATTACAGTAGGCCATATCCATATAAAGGTTAGTTACATTACAAAGTATAACCGGATAACCAGCGTTAGCCAATATGTAGGGAACTTCATCACCTTTCCATTCGGGAACGGTATTCCAACAATAACTCAATATGTTGTCGTTTTTGAAATGTTCGTTGGCTTTATTATCGGGCTTCATGGCTACTTCTTCCCAACCTGCCGGCTGAATATTACGTTTAGATAGCATAGATATGACTTGCTCCAGAAAATAATCTTTCAGCTCTCGTATTTCAGTCATTCCTTTTTCTTGCATAAGGTCATGGCAAATTGTAGAACCCGTCCAGGCACCACGCGCAACTTCATCGCCTCCAATATGAAGAACGGTCAGTTTCAATCCTGCATCCTGATATATTTTATCGAATTCATCGATCACTTTCTCTACAAACCTGTAAGTGGAAGGCATGGCTACATTCACCACATTGTCGGTATAATGTTGGGCCGAAATATAGCGGGATGTGTCGGAAAAATCTGTTAAAAGGAATTCTTCGGCTTTGGTTTTGTCTATGTCGATATACTTTTTATAACGTGCATTCATGGCTTTGATAGCTGCTCGTGAATGTCCTGGAATGTCCACCTCAGGAATTATTTTTATATGTCGTTTCTGTGCATATTGTAGTATATCGATAAAGTCGTTCCGTGTGTAATAGCCATTTGCGAGACTTGTTGTATCGGTGGCATCACAACCCCAGGCATAAGCTGGAAATAGGCATTCTGATTCATCCGTCGTATGCCCCCTACGAGAAGCCACTTCAGTTAATTCTTCTAATCCCGGGATTTCAATTCTCCATGCTTCGTCGTCGGTGAGGTGCAGGTGTAATACGCTTATTTTATATGAGGCCAGATAATCTATCAATTTCAATATGTTTCCTTTTTTAGTGAAATTTCGAGCTACATCCAGCATCAGTCCCCTGTAGTCGGTATCGGGGTAATCAGCTATTTGTATGTTGGAAAATGTTACGGGTAATTGAGAAGCATTTCCAAGCATGTTGAGTAACGTCTGGCAAGCATTGAAGAGGCCATGGGCTGAGTGTGAAGAGAGAATAAAACGATTATCTTGAACTGTTATTTCATAATATTCATCCGGATAATCTTTGTTTCTGTCTGTCAGTTGGGTTAATTCTATAATCGTTTTACCAGTATCTGAAAAGGTACAATTAAAGTCTGCACTTAGATCGTTTTTCAATAATGTGGCTTCATTTTTGAATTCCGGTTCCCATCTTAAATTTACATCCGGTGTAAAGTTAGACTCACCTGTTTTTTTCTCTAACTGTTTGACAGAAGGGAAAATGTCAGTCAATTCCAACTCTGTGTTTTTGTTGAAATAAGCATTTTGTTTATACATATACGTGCCATCAGCATATGGATAGTTCTTTCCGGGACGTTTGTATTGGTACTCTTGGTTAAAAGGTAATGCTTCAAGAGGGATATCTTGTGGCTTCTGCTCTTTACCGTTTTTGTCTGTCATCACGATATAAGCTCCTTGAGGGGCTCCTGTTTCGCGGATGATTGAACCTTTTTGGCGATATGTAAATGTTAAAGTTTCTCCGGGGGCTAAAGGCTGGAAATGCTTCGTTGGTATCAGTTGATTATAGCTTGCGGATATTTGTTTGATCATGATCGGCGAATCTTCCTGAACAAGGGGAGGAGGTACCGATATTTGGGTGTAATATATGGTCCAATTACCGGTTAAGGTTTCTTTACCGGTGTTTTTAATGTAAAAGGTGCTTTCAAAGTAGCCCGGTTCAATTCCATTTTGTCCCATTTCCCAGATTAGAGAAATTGGAGGTGCAGTCGTGTTCTTGTTGGCACAAGAAATTAATATCGGGCATATCAGTATTATTAAAAACAGATTTTTCATATATATATTTATCTTAATGTTTAAAAGTGGGGATCAGGGCTCCATTATCGACAGAACACGGATTTATTTGTCCGTGTTCTGTATCTATTTTTGTTGCAAAGAATGGTTATTCTTCGTTCTTCGGGAATTCAATTAAAGCAAAACCTGCTTTAGGACCGGCTGTTAAGATAACGAGTTTGCTTTCTACTGTGGCCCATGCGGTGATACCCGAACAAGCTGCTTGCGTAGCTTCTCCTAATTTATAGGTGTATACCGGATCTGGACGTTTTTCATTGTAGGCGTTGAAAGCAGGTACTGTACTGAATCCTTCCGAAATGTCGTAAACATACAATGTCGGGAAAGACCAGGAACTTTGTTGACGACCGGAGGTGAACATCAGATAACGTCCATTGTTGTAATTTACAACGTGGGCGTCTGTTCCATGTCCTGCATCTCCTAACTTATCAATCGAAGCCAATAATCCGCCATCTTTATCACGTAACTGAATCGGGGTCATTGTAGTACTTGTGAACAAGTAGGCATCTTCATTGTCTACCTTATTATAGCAGGCATAATAGGTTGCACTTGCAATGTCTGAAATAAATTTCGCTTCGCCTACTGTCTGGAAGTTCGTTATTGTGAATCGTAAGACACCCGCTCCTGTATGGTTTATAAAATAGACATATCCATTACCGTTTTCATCTAAATCGAGGGACATGTTATCTCCAAAACGTCCTGTAGCCTTGATGGATTCATCAATTATGCCGTTAAAGTCCAAAATGAGTTCCGGGCTTGAAGAGGCATCAGCATAATGGTAGAGTTTTAATTTTCCGGCATCGGTATCTGCTAAGCCGGTCGTAAGGTTACAAATATAGATGTGTCCTTGAGATAAACGTCCTGAAGAAATGACGTAAGTTCCACCGGCCATGCCATCTGTATTTAATGCAATAGGTGCGACCACTCCATCCGATAGGATATCACTTGCTTTGAGTAATTTAGGATTGAGCCCTCCTGAACGGGAAACAATTAAGACATGCTCTCCGTCGAAATCTGCACTTCGGGTATCTTCTGCGATGAAGTCCGGCCAAACGGTAGAGTTTGTTGTGAAGTCGTGAACGATAGGTGCGGAGAAATTAATGCCCGGTAATAATTTGCTGAAGCTGATTTCGTATGTATCGGTCATTCCTAAGAAATTTAGCTCTATGGTACCCGGATTGTCTTTGCTGATGAGGTTACCCTCTGCCGTTGTAAGAGTATAAGATGTACGTGTCGGGACGAGCAGAATGCTTTTCAAAGTAACCTGTTCTTCGTTTGGCGTATTGAGGTAAATCATTTTGTCTACCGGGTCAATCAGTCCGCTAATTACACTTCCTGTAGACGTTTCCACTTCTATTTTACTGACTAACGGTGCCGAAGCGGGATCGGACAGGTTGATAATAACGTTGTAATCGGTTATGTTCTCGCCACTGGTAAGGGTAATACCTCCCTTTAATGTTTTTTCATTGGGGGCATCCGGGTTGTAAAAATTATAAGAATCTGCATCAAAATGAGCTCCTAATGAAATTTTACCTCCGAACTTAATATGTTGAACATCAGTTTCTGCTGCTACGTCATTAAATGTAAGTGTACGGGTTGCATCGTTATAGACTGCGTTATAACGTATACCTCCGGATAACCCGCCATTGGCGATATACAGGTTATAAATCAAGGTTTCTCCAGAAGGATTCTCTATAATCGAGTCGTCATCCTTGCATGCTGTTATGCCCAATGCAGGCAATAACAGTAATAATATATATTTTATTCCTTTCATACGTATATTTAATTTTCAGATTGCCATTCTTTAGTTTGAGAAAGTGTGTAGCCATAGCTTTTGTATAAACTAATTTGGCTATTAGGAACCGGTTTAACATAGTTTTTCGGTTGTGGTAAGTTGCGCGCTGTTCCCGTATTTCGCAATATATACCCCTCGGACAAGCTTGCATCTTGTTGTGCATCGGGGCTGATGACTCCTGTAAGAACGATACCGTCTTTTACGGCAGAAGGGAAATCGTCCAACACGATGTAGGCACCATAACGATAATCGGGATTGTGCTGATTGCACAAGTAATCGAGCTTTTTCCAACGTTTTAAATCTGCCGAACGCAAACCGTTTTCGTAACAAAGCTCTACGCGACGTTCGCGACGAATTTCCCATAGCATGGATGGTACATCGTTGGTCGGTTCCCATTTAGTGCGTGCCGGGTCGTCGTAAACTACACCGTTAATCGCTGGTGCGCCGCCGATTTCTTCTAAATTGGGCATATTGACACGTGCACGTAATTTATTGATGGTTGAATTCAATACCTCCTGATTGAATAGGTCCTTTCCGGTGATTGCTTCCAGCTCGTAACAAATCTCAGCGTAATTCAACAATACTTCACCCAAGCGAAGACAGGGCGCATCGGTAATGTTTTGCCCGCGATTTTTGAGATTGGGGTTACTGGTTTCCCATTCGTCATCTGTGAATTTCCGTAAAGAGTATCCTGAACGTGAATAACCATAAGGAGCATTACTTCCTCCTACAGGATAGTATTTGGGACGGAAATTGTATGATAATCGTGGGTCGCGATTCGTAAAGAAGTCGGTTGCGGTGGGAGCAAACCAGTATTCGTTATTGTAATAAACCGGGAATCCGTCACTGCGCGAAAAACTTTCAAGCAGGGATTTGCTTGCACCGTTCTGTTCTATGTCATAACATTGGTTTACCATGTAGTGTTTCACGGTTTTATCAGAATATTCACGATACATGATTATTTCTGGATTATCGGATAAATCATCGGAAGTAAATAGTGATTTATAGTTGGGGGCTAACTGATAGGGCCCTGCCATTACTATTTCAGAAGCGGTTTTTGCTAACTCAAGACATTTCTCTGCCATTTCCGGATTTTGAAGGTAGTATTTCTGAAAAGTACCTTCGCGTAACATAAGTCTGGAAACGAGTGCTGCTACCACATATCGGTTGATTTGTAACTTACCGTCGTTTACCCGTACTGTATTATTCAATGCAAATTTGAAATCTTCTATGTTTTTTTCTACTACAAAGTTGCGGGGATCACGGTCTTTGTATAGGTAGTCCATATCTTCTTTCTCATCGCTTTGCTGCATGACTCTGTCGAACCATGGTACGTCGCCATATTGGAAAGTCAGGCTACTATAGAAATAACCTCTTAAAAAATGACCGATACCTAACCAATGGTTAATGGTGGCTTCCGGTTCATTCAGACGCGGAGCACTGGCTATTACATAATTGGCTTTCCGAATATTGGTAAATCCCCAACTACCGTCAGTTTCGGGTATGATATTGGGAGCATAGGGATTCTGTATGGGGGCGGATATAGCATCATCGCCGACATCTTCCAGCCACGATGGGTTTTGAGCTGTTCCGAATCCTCCGAACAGAGTAGGATAAATGCTGTATAAAAAGAGTCGTGCTTGTGTTTCGGTCTGCCAAAACTCCTCGTCGGTGAATTTGTCAACAGGAGGACGATCGAGGAAATCGTTGCAAGAAACGAATAACGTGCATCCTAATAGTAATAATAATTTGTATGTTTTCATATACTATAATATTTTTAATTGGTGATTTATTAGAATGATACTTGAAGTCCGAATGACCATGTCCTTACGTACGGATAAATACGACCGAATCCTTGTGTACCACCGTCGCCGGAAGTAGTGTTGGTTTCGGGGTCAAGAGGGATGTCTCCCAATTTGTCGATAGTGAATAGGTTTTCACCACTGACATATACACGGACTTTGTTTAAATAAACTTTCCGGATAAGATTTGTTGGTAATGAATATCCGAGGGTCAAACTTTTCAGACGGCAATACGACATGTTGAGTAGATATTTGCTCTGTGGCATATAGTTACCTCCGCTTTCGGCATAACGGGACGGTTGGTTCATTTTAGACAAACGTGCATAAAAAGCATCCGGATTTTCGGGTGTCCAATAATCGGTTTGATGTGCATAATATACTCCGTCTCCAAATTGGAATCCAGGGATGATTAAGTTTCCACTCGCCCAGATTTGGCGGCTTCCTACTCCTTGGAAGAATATATCCAAATCAAAGCCTTTGTAGTCCAGCCCAATACGACCACTGTATTCATAACGTGGAGTTGAGTTTCCAATTACTTTCAAGTCACCATGATTGTCGGCTGTAAAATCACCACGGTCAATCACTCCATTGCCGTCCAAATCTTTATATTTGATATCACCGGGTAGATAACTCGCGATACCGCTTGTTCCACTATATTCTAAGAAGCGGCTTTGATCGGGAATATTGGCTTTTAAAGTTCCATCCGGATTGAAATCATCTGCTGTAAAGAAACGATCGGTCTCAAATCCCCAGATTTCACCGAGTACCCGACCTTCGTAATTGCTTCCATTGAGAGATTTAGTTCTGTTTGGATGTTTGGTTATTACGGTGCGGGCATCCGAAATATTGGCATTAACACGTAGTTTTAATTGATTGGCGAATGTATGGTTAAAATCTAATGCTAATTCCCAACCTTTAGTAGTCAATTCACCAATATTTTTATAGGGAGCTGAAGCACCGAAAACAGAAGGCATTTCATTTCCTTGTACTACCATTCCGTCGTTTACACGTTTATAAACGTCGAACGAAGCACCGAGTTGACCGTTTAAGAAACGCAAGTCTACCCCTAAATCACTTGTTACGATATTTTCCCAGGTGAAGCCTTTTGCTAAAGTTTGCGGAAGCCCGAAAGTGGTCATATTGACATTGTTGATGCTCCAACCGGAAGAAACTGATGACATTATCGCTCTAAAACGGTCGGCACCGATATTGGGATTACCTATGCTACCGATAGAAGCACGTAGTTTTGCAAAGCTCAATACAGGCTGTAAAGAGTGCATAAATGATTCTTCACTGAGAATCCATCCGATTGAACCGGATGGGAAAAATCCCCATAATTGGTCGAGTGGGAAATTGGATGAACCGTCATAGCGCCCGTTCAATTCTAACAGATAACGATCTTTGAACGAATAGTTGATACGTGCAAAGAAACCTACGGAGGCCCAGTCACTTTGTGAACCATAAACAAATCGTGTACCCTCATTATTGGAGGTTGTCGAAATGGTATGTTTACTCGGGTCTAATAATTCGCGAGCTTCGCCATTTAAATAGTTGTAATCTTCATATTCAAGATTGAAACCAGCAAAAGCGCTTAGATTATGTTTACCGGCAAATTCTTTATTATAACGCAGAACCGCATTGGCGGTATGGTGATTGGTTAAATAGTTATACTGATCATATTTATCGTAGGACGATGCAGTATAAGTTGTCAAATTGTTGATGTCACCCGACCAAAAATCGATGGCGGTTACTTTGCCGCCACGTAACTGACGAAGACGGCTATTGGTAATATATGAATAGTCTGCTTCTAATGACAAATTTTTTGTAAACTTCACTGTCGCTCCTAATGTAAAGCGCATGTTATTTGTGGCATCACTGTTTCTATTAGCTTGTGTAGTCTCGGTAAGGGCACTGCGGAATGGTTGTCCATTGTATGTTCCGTATGGATATATTACCGGCCAGCGATATATGTAATACAGGGGATCATAGGTGGCACTGGAGTAAGTAAACGGAGTTTCCAGTTCTGTACGTGAAAACATTAATTGCGAACGTACTTTCAACCATTTGGCTATTTCTGTTTCAGTTTTGAAAGTGACATTGTAGCGGTCGTATTGGTCGTTGTTCACTTTCAGAACACCTTCGTTACCCATATAGCCTAAAGACAGGTGATAACTTGTTTTACCGGATTTGCCAGTTACCGATAAATTGTGATTTTGAATAAAACCATTCTGAATGTACATGTCGAACGGATCCCATGAACGATAGAAGCGTAGTCCTTTGTCCGTAATTTCAAAATCGCGTCCGGCTACCATTTCAGGGCTAAGATTCATGCCGCCGAAATTGCGTTCCCATTCTTTCATTCGCTCAATGGCATCCTTGTCCCATTTCATTCCGGCGTCACCGACAAATTCCGAATCATTGGGATTATTACGTTGCCATGCTTCCAGTGCCATGGAAGCCGACTCGTACGATTTGGCCATTTTAGGTAAACCGATAGGTGAGGTCCATGCAAAGTTGTTAGAGTAAGTGGCTGTAAATTTGTCACTGTTCTGTCCTGATTTGGTGGTGATCAGTACTACCCCGAAGGCAGCGCGTGAACCGTAAATAGAAGATGAGGCGGCATCTTTGAGGATTGAAATGTTTTCAATGTCATCAGGATTGACCATATTCAAATCGGTCACTTCGACACCATCTACTAAGATGAGTGGTTGTGATGCGCCACTGTCTTCATTCAATAGAGTTCCTTGGTCACCGCGAATACGGATTTTAGGCGTCGTGCCGATACGTCCTGAAGTAGTAGTGACGGTTAATCCCGGAGTAGAACCTTGCAAGCCACGGCCTACATCTGTCAGCGAACGGCTTTCCAATTGTTTTGCCACATCTACCGTTCCTACTGCTCCGGTCAGGTTGGCTCGGCGTTGGGTTGCATAACCTACCACAACTACCTCATCAATAACCTTGGAGTCTTCTTTCATTTTAATATTGATGATACTGCGGGAACCTACTGTTTCTTGTACAGATACATAGCCTATATAAGAGAATTGCAGGACGGATGTAGTCGATGGCACAGTTATTTTATATCTACCGTCGATATCGGTAACGGAACCGATAGGAGCACCTGCCACTTTGACTGATACGCCAATTAATGATTCTCCATTGGCATCGGTGACAGTACCCGTTACACTTTTGCCTTTCTCTTGTGCAATTGCACATACCGATATTGCTACCAGACAAGCAAATAGGAATATTCTGTTCCACATATGCCTGGTATAACCGGTATATTGCATGTTTAATTTCATATTATCCATAGAACTTTTGTTTTGTGAATTTATTAATTACTTGTTTATAATTTTTTCTACTTTCGTGGAACCGTCGGTATACGTTGTTTTTTTCAATAATAAACCTTTGGCATCAGCAGGAACTGTAATGCCTGTCGGTGTGTTATATGAAACGGATTCTACAACCTTGCCGTTAGTCTTGGTGTGGATGCCTACTGCATTGGTTATTTCCAGCATGGAAGTTGAGGGAGCAGGAGTGGTAAATGAGTTTTCTGCTTTGGGAAGCGCCCATCCGCCTAATATATGGTTGTCACCGGTGGCATATACATTGCCGGCAACGTCAAATACAACAGTATAACAGGTGTTTGTAAAAGGAGTATTGATGGTGTATTTAGATGATAAGGTCGGGATGTTATTATTGTCCCAAGTAACATCGAAAATGAGTATTTGACCCTGAGTGTTCTTCTCGCTGATAGTGCCTGCGGTAGCTACTAAACTTTGGTCCATATTTAGACCTACTACTCCCCGGGTATTGCTTCCTAATGCCCCCATAGAGCTATAATCTGCTTCACCTGAAGAATTCATATGGATTAATCCGGGGTAAGTTCCGTCGATAGGATCGGTCGCTCTATGCTGTGCAATCCACCAACCTCCTTTGTTGTCAGGGAAAATCATACCATTCCCGTTGGCTATATTTTCGGGATACGTAATAGGGGTGGGGGCATTGACCCAAGGAGTCTCCAGATCGCCAATTTCATATAAATTGATTTTTTGGGGGAGATCTTCATCGTAAGTATAAAGTTTGGTATCTGTTCCGGTTCCTATTACGTAGCAATGTGAAACAGAACCGTGGATGAAGATGTCACCTTCCTTTGCATTTCCGCCGGTAACCGTACCTCCAAATACGGAAATAGCATCTGTAGTGGGAGTGGCAGGATCCCAGACATGTACACCACTGGTTTCGTTATCACTCCAATCTGTGATGTAGATTTTGTCATCAGGAGCTATAGTTAGGCGTAACGGGCTTGCAGGGCTGTTTGAGAAGTTTTTGGACCAGGCGTTTTCTCCTTGATTTGTAATGTCAGTAAAAGCAGCATCGAAAACATAGATACCTCCGTCAGTCGTTTTGTTTTTAGAATCCGTGACGTACATGTGTCCGAAATAGGGGCTTTCGAAATTATTGTTGATAGCTACCCCTCGGGGTGTGGTAAGTATTCCGGTTGTGTTATCGATCAGGGTCGGTTCGCTGACTGTTTCTTTTCCGACTGCTTTTAATTTCCATGTATAATTTCCAGTGGGGATTGTACTCAAAGAGACTGCAATATTTGTATGAGTTCCCTTTGTCAATGCTTCTGATTCGGTTATCTGAATTTCGTAAGGGGGATTCGTCTCGTTCTGAAGGATAATTGCCAACGATGAAGCCGGAGCATTCAGCGTGTAGGAAATTTGTACTTCCTGATTCGTGTTATCAACAGTATTTGCACTCAGTCCGGAAGCATAAATGTTCGGTTCTTGTGCATACAGCACTGTTATCGCCAGAGACATGGCAGCTACAATAGTAAAAAATCGTCTCATAGTAGTTAAATTTTGGGTGAATAATAAATATGTGTAATGATTTTGTAAACAATATGGATGCAGAGTAATAACTCTGTTGTTTTTTGGGGCAATCCTTGTGATTGCCCCAAATGTGTTACTGTTTTATAATACGTTTATTGACAACACCATCGGATGTCTTGATTAATAAGGCATAGATACCCGAATTTAGAGTTTGTACGTTGACACAAGTTTGCGCAGCATCTATTTTTCCATTCTTGACCGCTATACCTTTGATGTCATAAAGTATATACTCTTCTGCATTGGTGCCTTCGGTGACATTGATGATAATTTCATCTTTTACGGGGTTCGATACGTAAATGCAATCGCTTAAACTCGTATTGGTATGAGGGATAATACCTGTACTCTGTTTTGTAGAAGCATGTGTGGTATACGTATTGTCGGACTTAGGAAGAGAATACACCATCAGACGCTCATTATAGTTAGAGATCAGGTAGAGATTATCAGCGGCATCAAAAGCCAAGTTTTGCAAATAATCGGTAGCTTCCCCCCAGTCGATACTACATTTGGCAGTAAGAGTCGGCTTGTTGCTTGCATCGTAAGCTACATCGAATACTTCTACTTTACCGGGCTTTGTACCCATTGCCAATATGGAACCGTTTGTATTCACTGCCATGGCACCCTGATATGAACTCGGGAGTGATGAACTGCAATTATAGTCCAGTTTGCCGTTGGTGGCGTGTATTAGAGCCGGAACACTTGCTCCACCTGTGCCTGCACGATATTGGCACATCCACCATCCACCATGGGTATCCGAAGCGATTTGTCCATAGGCATTCTGGAGGAGATTGCCGTTTTGCATGTCGTCATAAATAGTGGCACTGGGAGCTGATATCCAAGGCAATGTGGCTGTACCAATATCATAGCGATAGATGCCGCCTGCTACCGGAGAAGCCGGACGATTGTAGGTGAACAGTTTTGTGTCCGCACTACTTCCTATGATTTTTATATCTTCTATCGGATCGTGAATAAAAGTACCACTTGAGGTTACTCGACCATTGGAGGTATCCAGTGTTCCTCCAAATAATGGAGAAAAGTCTGATGCCGGATGAGCTGCGTCCATAATATAAATTCCTGAGTTGCCAAATGAACTGTCCGAAATATATACTTTACCGGAGGCATCCGTTGCAATTCCTCTTGGAGCATATTGATAATTAGCATTTACGTTGGCTCCCCATGTTATATTACCGGCATAACTGTCAGCCCCTTGATTGGTGACATCCGTTAAGGCTGCATCTAAGATATAAATGCCTTTTTGCGTTGTTCGTGGGTTTACAGGTGTCCCTTCCGAGATGAGGCCACCGGCGGATTCTGATACATATACCCGGCCGAAGAATGGACTTTCAGGATTATTGTCTACTGCAACGGCACGTCCCGAGTAGAATTGGAATATAGGAGTGTCGTCGCTTATTTTGACAGGGTATGCTACCGGACGCGAGCTTGCTGTAACGCTCCATGCGTCATAATCGATTGGCCCGAAGGGATTGGCTATAGTTTGTATTCCTTTAGCGAGTGCTCCTGCGTTGTGATTAGTTAGTGCCTCGCCTTCTTTATAGATTGTGATGAATACAGATGAAGCGTTTTCATTTAGTGTGAATCTGAATTCATTTGCTTGGTTGATTGAAAGTTCGGAGGCGTAGATGTTGGCTACCGGCTGGATTTCGGTCTTGTAGGTGGCTGCACCTTGTCCTTGTGCCCAAATTCCGATTTTGATATCATAATTATCTACTACAATAGATGATGCCAGATAACCGGCGCGTGTTGTTCCTAAACCTGCTTCGGGATATTTGTCTGAAATTTTAATGGCATTATCCAAACCATTCGTAATATCGAAGAGAGCTATGCCTGCTTTGGTAGCATCAGTATTACATATTGGGGCGGCCATAAATACATGTCCGGCATACCGGGCAAAGGTATTTCCATAGGAGGCTACCGGGATTTCGGCAATAGATAGCTCGCCTTTTTTCAACAAAGCGGTACCGTCGGTGGCTAACCAATCGAATTTGTATTCAGTGGCAGGCATGACATCACTATCGACAATAATGTGATCGTAGCCAGAAGGGGATATGACAAACTTGACATGTTCTCCCCATGCCGAAACCGGATAATTACTATCGGTTCCCATATATTTATCCGTAACATTTTGAGTCTCATTTTTGTAGTTTAAGCCGGCAATGCGGTAGTTTGTACCGGACTTAACTGTATAGTAGATATATAAGTTTGAAATGGCACCGGCCACCGTAAAGGTCTCTCCGATTTCGGCATTTGTTGTATTGGCTTGTTTGGGAGTCGTGAGTAAAACAGTCGGAGTTGCATTGTCGCTTTCCCATTTGTATATTTTAAACATTGCGTCCGCATGGGCATTTGTTAGTTTGTTGCAGGCCAATAAAACATCGTCGGCGCTGAAAGCAATGTCACTAAGAATGGAACTTCCACCTGTGATACCAGTTAAGTCTAATTCTTTGATAACCTCTTGCGTCTCGGCATTCGCTACTATAATTTTAGGATCATTGGTCAGAACGTATAGTTTTCCGTTGCGTTGAAGTATGCGTCTGATTGACGAACTGCTTAGCCAAGTCGGGTTTTCTACATTACCATCCGGTACAAAATCGTATTGATTCAATGCTGTTGCACCATCACCCTGTTCGGGCGCAGGATAATCAGGAACAATAATATTGATGTTTTTCAAAAAGGCTTTTGTATATGCGATTTCGGATGCGGTGACAGTAACGTCTACTGTTTTGCTTTCATAATTTGTCAGTGAGAATGATAATTTGTAATTACCTGGTTGTAAGTCATAAAAGGCAAATATTCCGTTATACCAATTATCAGTGGTGTAAGTTTTCAGTACTTGCGAACCGTCTGCATTAAGTAGTTTTACAGTTGCTTCATTGAGAGGTAACCATTGGTCATCACTACCGGCTCTATAAGTGAACTTCGGCTGTTTTAGGATATCGACTAATTCGTTCCCGCTTTTCACAAAACCTGCAATTGTGCCGGTTGCCGGCATGTCGCGTTTGAAGTAGTTGTGAAAGTGCTGAAAGAAACGTATGGCTTCGAGTTTGCAGAAATCGTTATTCATTAAACGATGGGTTTCTGGTGGATAATCGTGAAACGAACCTTCGGAAAGGAATCCAGGTACGGTTAATGGGCGTAAAACTCCTAATCCGAGATTATCGCCATAGAATGTAAAATCACCGCGTAACATCGGAGTAGGACTTGTCCATACTGTCAAGGGATTGTTGATCTGAATAGGTCCTGAGGATTGTGCCATTGGTAGACTCTGCGCTACAGTTGGCTGGTCATTGTATCCATGGTACAATAACAGGAGATAATTAGTCGTTGTATTTAGGGAATTACTATGGATCGATAAAAAATGGTCTACGTTATTGGCGTTGGCTTCTTCGGCAATTTCTGATAGATCACGATCGCCGCCACCGGCAAATTGCTCACCGTCACGAATGCCGCTTGTGTTATCTGTACGTGAGATAATAACGGTGGCACCTGCCGCTTCAAGCATCTCTTTCAATGCTAATCCTTTTACCAGATTCGATTTTGATTCCCAATAGCCCTCTGGATTCTTCCATACTTCGGGAACAGGAATGGTCCAGACACTTCGGTCGTTACTATCGTATCCGCCGTGTCCCGGGTTTATATAAATTTTGACGCCGGTCAAATCGATTGCCTGAGCCGTAAATATCGTCAAAAAAGAAACTATAAGTAATGCTATTCGTTTCATAATTGAGTTATTTTAATTCAATGTTCATAATATAAATTTGACCCTTTTCGGAATTAAATGCAATTTGTTTACCATCGGCAGAGGCTGCCGGATACATGGCAATTTTCGCAAAAGGAGTAGTGAGAGTCTGTCGGATTTTTCCGTTAATGGTTACTGCTATGATTTCTGAAGTAATGACTTGGTCGCCATCGTCTTTGTCATTCATTCCGATTACCCACTCATTGTTTAGCCAGGTGGGAGCATTCAATTTTTTCAATGAAACAGGATTTTCTCCGTTGATGTCACAAACAAAAGTACCATAGGCTGCCACGGTATAAACAATGTGTTTACCGTCAGGGGATATACTGGCCCAAAAGTAGCTTTTGTTTTCTCCATTCGGGGTAAGAACTTTGCGGGTATTTCCAGTGTATAAAACCATCTTGCGGTCTTCAATGTTAATGTATGAATTGACATTAGAGGTTGTGTTTTTCATTTTTTTCAAGACTCCGGCTTTGACTACTGCCGGGGCATTTCCTACAAATACAGGACTGATTTTCTCATGTGTGGCATCAATCAGTTTTTCTTGTCTTTTATTGTTTAGAGAATAGCTCTGTAGCGAAGAAAAACGTAGGCTGTTTTGTATTTCTGTCTTTTTAAATAAGATAGTGTTTTCGTCGGCGCTGATTTGTACGCCATAGCCTGCGCCTGCGTCTGTTACCAGTCTTTCGATTTTATTGGTTGCTATAACATGGCGGTTCAGACCTGCATAATTTTCTGCAGTTGTGAGTAAATAAGTACCTTGGGGACTAAAAATCGGATGAAAATATCCTCCCTGCTCTGTCCCATTCAACAGCTTGATAGACTTGACGTCGATTCGCTGTGCATAAGAAAGTTGCCCAATCACAATGAGCGACAATAATAATAGCTTTTTCATGGCTTCTTCTTTTTAAGAAAGATTAGTTGATTATTTTTAGTGTCAATTGCTTTTCTTCTATTTTCAGTTTTACGATATACATATCTTTGTTAGGCAGTGATAGCGGAATTCTATTTTCACCTTCCAATAGACCGATTCTTTGGGAAGACGTGTAATGCCCCAACGTGGAATAGACCTCAAGCATTGCATTTGAGGTTCTATCTGCATATATAAATAAATACGAAGTTCCATATTCGTTGTATGTGTAAATTTGTGAATCGGTTATGGCAGGTGTATTTATGCTACTTACTGTTCCTATTGTGAACTGGCGTACTTCTGACCATGTGTCTAATGTATTGGCTTTCCGTGTCTTTACACGCCACCAATATGTTGCGTTCTCTTTTATGCTACCTACTAATCCGGAGTTATATTTGGTATCTGTGGTTTCCATTGAAGCCACTAAATCGGTAAATTGGCTATTGCGGGATAATTGCCAGATATAACAATCGACATCTGGGGCTCCTTGCCATTGGAATAAAGTGGCTTTGGAAATGTTGGCATTATTATCCGGATAAGTCAGTACCGCAGTGACTGGTGCGGCCGGTGATTCGCCAAATACACGTGGAGCGTATTCATTACCATAACGGTCAATAACTGATACGGCAATTTTGTGCGTAGAAGTCGATATGCCTTTTTTCATGCGAAATTGTTTATCGTAGGTGATGGCAACTAAATTTTCCGATTTGGAAAAGGCGCCTGCTTCATTCCTTTTAGCAATCGGTACGGCATAAACAGCGTAACGTACATTTTCATCGGAATTGTGTATCCATGAGATAATGCTGCCTTGTGGCGGGCCTGTAAATGAAATAGGTTCTTGTTCCGGTGCCGGTTTCCAGTGGATAGCAGGTGTTAACGCCGGGTACTGAAAAACGTCTGTTTTGAATTTATTACGGAAAGGCATATCATAAACCCATGCTAAAGTGTTGTAAAATACATTTCCAGGTGCATTGTCATAGTTTGCGCTACGATTCTTCAAGGTTTGATTCTTAAACTCATCGGTATTTTTGTAATAACCTGTGTTACTTGAATTATTTTCCGCATAACGATAGAGAGCCATACTTGAATAGAACTGTTTTCCAAAACGGTTGGCTAAGTCTGTCCACCAGGCACAAAGCTTATTATAGTCTTGCGCACCACCTATCTTCCAATACAATTGCGGAGAAAGGTAGTCAACTGTACCTTCTTTAAGCCATGCCACTGGGTCACAATAAATTTCTTGATACATATTCCCTCCTGATATACCTGAGGGTAATGGAATGCCTTCTTCTTCTGCCACATTGGTGTTGGTGGTCCAAATGCCAAATGGAGAAACTCCAAATGCTACGTAAGGTTTGGTTGCTTGAATAGTATGATAAACATCGGCAATCATTCGGTTTACATTGTCACGCCGCCAGTCGTGTACCGTTTTATCGGGATGGGCGTCTGACCATGCTTCGAAATATTGGGATTGTGATTTTGCATCTTGATTGGCGGTACCTCCGTATGGATAAAAATAGTCATCAAAAATAATGCCGTCTATATCATAGTTTGTGGTTATTTCTTTTACTATATTTGTAATCTGTAATCGTACTTCGGGGATAGCAGGATCTAAGATCACGTTGTCTGGATACCAAAGTAACCATTCCGGGTGCGTGCGTTCATAGTTTGATGGCCAGTTATTGGCACCTGTCCATCCGTCACCGGTTTTGTTATAGCGATATGGGTTGAGCCATGCATGACACTCAAGCCCTCGTTTATGACATTCTTCTATAACGAAGGATAACGGGTCATATCCCGGATCGGATCCTCGCGATATTTTTAAATCGCTTGACCATGGCTCATAAGACGATTTATACATCGCGTCACAACGTGAGCGTACTTGGAAAAATACGGTGTTGAGGTTTAATGTTTGAATCGAATCAAGCATTTTGAGCATCTCTGCTTTTTGTGAGGTGGCTCCTGTGGTTTTGGGCCAGTCAATGCCGCCTACTGTAGCAATCCAAGTTGCTCGCATTTCTCGTTTAGGAGGCTGAGCTTCCATGCTTATGAAAGCATATAAAAATACGAGAAGCAGGTAATGTTTTTTAGTGTACATAGTATTGTTATAATATTAATAAATACAGTCCCCTATATATTTAAGGACTGTTTGATTTCCCTTTTTTAAGTTATCAGTATCTTTATAAACTATTTTTGATTTCTTTTTTTGGGTAAATTTTTATCCTTTCTTCATGAATGAAACATATTCATAAGCGAGACTTCTCAAAATGAGACCGGATAAAATGACTCCTTTATTAAGTAATTCAATTTTCAGGTTTATTCAACGTTTACAAAGGGTTATTGTTTTCAAAAGTAATTGGTAAGTTCTCGTAGAGAACTTATGTTTTCTCTTATAATTATCAATATATCAATTTGTTATTTGTACTATAGATGACAAAATCAATATTGAATAATGATAAGAGGAACTCCTTTTTAGAGTATTCTGAAACAAATATAAGAATCTTTTATGTATTAGAGATTTTTATTTGCAATAATTTTGAATTATGATCATTAATTTGCAAATTAAAGTGTAAATGAATTAGCTGTGATGATAAACTTAAGAAGTGTATTTAATATAAATATGTATTTTGATACTAATATTTAGAATATTTCTGCTCATAAAATGAAATCTGGTTAATTTAGTTATTAGACTTTTTTTTAATTACCATAATTCGTGATTTCTAATGTGTGAGACTTCTCTTTTATAACAATCTTACATTTTTATATTTTCGATTTGAATACAAATCGGTGTTTTTTGTTTATTTTTACCAAGAAGGAGGGGTACTGGAGGACGGGATGGATGGGTATAAGTGAGAGATATTCCAATCTCTCTAAGTGGAAAAATCATTGTTTAACCTACCACTGTCTCCTAAAGGGGAGCTTTCCTTCCCGAAAGGAGAGACGTTATATAACATCATTCTTGTATAGAGTTGAGGTCAATAAATAATTTTTAGTAAATAGAAGTACCCCCTCCGATAAGTATTCCATAACGTGATTCATGCCTGTGGTATAGAAAGAAATAAAATTGCGGATAAGATATTGGAAGAAAAATTCCTTATCATGCGGTATAAACTTTCTATTGTCGGGTAGTAAACTTTTCTATCCTCTTTTCTAATCTATAATTTAAAGTTTTGGTTTTATAACCGCAAGTTCTGATTTTAAAAACAGAACTTTTGTTTTTAAAATCAGAACTTGCGGTTATAGTTTTTCTTTCATTGAAGATTATTTTTCTTTCTATGGATCGACACTTGTTTTAGGAAGAAGTAACTATTGAAATCTAAGTTTTGGATTATATATTAACGGTATAAATAGGTGATGTTTTTCTAATTCCTTATCCCGAACCCACGCTAATTAAGTGCTATCGGTTCTACTATGCGCTTTGATTACATGCTCATATAAAAAAGGCCGACTTCGATTTCGTATCGGGCCGGCTTCAATCTGATTTAAAGTTTAATTTTAGTGCTTGTGAGTTTATGAACTTTTTCTGTTGTTTATGACGCGCATAGCTGCGGTATAAAATTCGCAGGGTACGGATAATAAAATACTGTTAGTTCCTTTGTCTTTCATTGAAACTTCAATGTAGGCTGCATTGAGAAGGTTTTTTACGCTGGTTGCTTCCCACGGACTACCGGTGAAAACGTCTACTTGGGAAATTTTTCTACTTGTGATCATCTGTTTCTGGTTTTTGTTGTATTCTGTTTGCAAATATAGAGCATGTTTTCAAGTCCAATGACGAATATTCGTTCAATCTTTAGAAGAATTGTTGCAAACGTTAGCAATTTAGGATATGAATTGCTCCAAATTTGTCTTTTTCGGTGACTGTTGATATTATGAGAAAACAAATATCCTTAAAAAGGAACCGGTTGCAGAAATGTAGCGATTTTCATTGATTCAAAGCGCATGTCATTCTTGCAACCGGTTTCCTGATATTTGAAAAGTGAAGTTTAAGGTATACTTTTATTTTTCATCGTTTTTCCGGATTTCCACACGACGTATTTTACCACTGATTGTTTTCGGAAGTTCATCAACGAATTCAATGACACGTGGATATTTGTATGGTGCGGTCACTTTTTTCACATGGTTTTGAAGTTCCTTTATTAGGCCTTCCCCTGCTTGTGCTTTATATTCCTTGGACAAAACGATGGTGGCTTTTACTACTTGTCCACGAATTTCGTCGGGTACTCCGGTAATGGCACACTCCACAACAGCCGGATGGGTCATTAACGCACTTTCCACTTCGAACGGACCGATGCGATAGCCGGAACTTTTAATGACATCGTCGGCACGGCCTACAAACCATAGATAACCGTCCTCGTCTTTCCAGGCCACATCACCGGTATAATAAATACCGTTGTTCCACGCTTCATGGGTACGGGCAGCGTCACGATAATACTCCTTGAAAAGTCCTAATGGCTTTCCTCTGTTTGTACGGATAACGATTTGCCCTTGCTCGCCGGCTTCTACCGAACGTCCGTCGTGGTCGATCAGATCCACATCATATTGCGGGTTAGGGACTCCCATGCTTCCCGGTTTCGGTTCCATCCAAGGAAAAGTAGCTACGGTCAGTGTTGTTTCTGTCTGTCCGAATCCTTCCATTAGTTTGATGCCTGTCAGCTTCTTGAAAGTGTCGAATACGGCGGGATTCAGTGCTTCACCGGCAATTGTACAATATTGCAATGAAGAAAGATCGTATTTGGTCAGATCTTCATGAATAAGAAAGCGGAAGATGGTAGGTGGTGCACAGAGAGACGTGACGTGGTAATCTTGTATCTTTGTTAGGATGTCACCCGGGGTGAATTTTTCATGATCGTATACAAATATGTTAGCTCCGGCAATCCATTGTCCATATAACTTTCCCCATACGGCTTTCCCCCAACCTGTATCGGCTATGGTGAGGTGGAGACTTTTTGGGGTAAGGTTGTGCCAGAAACTACCTGTAACGATATGGCCTAACGGATAAGTAAAATCATGTGCTACCATTTTAGGCTCGCCGGTAGTGCCGGAAGTGAAATACATCAGTGAAATGTCATCGTTCGTATTCGGATGTTCAGGTTTTACGAACGGGGCTGCTCCTTGGATACCTTTATGGAAATCTTCAAATCCTTCAGGGATCTCGGGCCCTACGCTGACAAGTTTATGTACAGTCGGGCAATCGGGCATAGCTTCGATGATATGTTTGGTGATCACTTCTTCGCCGGCGGCAACGATCATTTTAATATCTGCGGCATTGCAGCGATATACGATATCTTTTTTAGTTAATAGGTGAGTTGCGGGGATTACCGTAGCTCCCAGTTTGTGTAACGCTATGATACTGAACCAAAATTCATACCGGCGTTTTAGAATCAACATTACCATATCGCCGCGTCCAATTCCCAATGACTGGAAATAAGAGGCCGTTATGTCTGTATAATGCTTCATATCGGCAAATGTGAACTGCACATGCTCGCCTTTATCGTTCGTCCACAGTAATGCAGACTTATTTGGCTCTTCGGCAGCCCAAGCATCTACTATATCATATCCGAAGTTAAAGTTTTCGGGTACGTTAATCTTAAGATTTTTGATAAAATCCTCCTGTGAGGAGAATGTTGTTTGTGATAAGAATCTTTCTACCATAATTAATATTACATGATGACGGCAAGGAAACGTACTGTTTTTCCATCGAGTGCTTTCATGCCGTGTGGGAGTTTTGAGTTGAAATAAAGACTGTCACCTTCGTTCAGTATCAGTTCTTTGCCTTCGATATTAATCAGCATACGTCCTTCAAGTACCAAGTTGAATTCTTGGCCGGTATGGCTGTTGTAATGTATCGGTTCGTTATCCGGTTTCGGTTCAACGGTTACGATGAACGGATCAGCGCTCCGATTGATAAATCCTGCTGCTAATGATTGGTATTTGTATGCTCTGGTACGTTCGATACTTGTTCCTTTCCCGGCGCGGGTTAAAAAATAACTGCTCATTTTGGGCTCTTCACCAAACATGAGTGCATCCAGGGCGATACCATACTTACGTGCTATCTTTTGCAGCATACTTACTGAAATATCATATTCTCCTGTTTCTGCCAAACGGTATTCTTCGGCAGAGATATCACAATCGCGGGCAATGTCTTCTGCTGTAAGTTCCAGTACATCACGCAATCCGCGTAGTCGTTCGGCTATTTGCTTAATTTTATCATCCATGTATTTAATGAATTAATGTGTAAATGTTAATAGTTTGTTGGGGTGTTTTCATGCTCGTAATAATTCTTAATGGAGTTTGAGTTCTCATTTTTATTCTTGGCATTATTTAGAGGCCTTCATTGCTTTTATTATTGCCGAGGTAAATCCGGCATGTTCCAATTCGTTGATACCTTTAATTGTGATTCCACCGGGTGTTGTCACTTTGTCGATCTCAACACTAGGATGCGTATCTTTGTTTAACAACAATTCAGCCCCGCCTATTAGTGTTTGTGCAACCATTTTCATACCGTCCTTAGGTGCGATTCCCATTTCGATACCTGCCTGCATGGCGGCCTGTACATATTTCAGCACATAGGCAATACCACATGAAGTCAGCGCAGTTGCTGCTGCTATTTTACTTTCCGATATCATCATGGTCAGTCCCATCTCGTCGAACATATCAGTTAATAATTTCTTTTGTTTATCTGAAGCATTGCGAGCGGCTATAAGAGTCATGCTGGCACGTTCGGCAATGGCGGTATTGGGAATAACACGGAAAATCGGCATTTCCGGCTCACCACAAAAATGCGCTAAATCGTCGAAACAAATACCGGCGGCTAAAGACACGAGTATCTGTGTGCGTTTCAAACGGAGTGGTTCGAGTACCTCCTCTATTAACCAAGGTTTTACAGCAGCGATTACAATGTCGGCATTGCTTGCTGCATCCATATTGTTGTTCGTTGTTTTAATGTTGGGAAAGTCGGCTTTTAGTTTCTCCAATTTCCCATTCGTTGGGTTGGACACAACAATTTCATGTCCTTGAACCAAATATCCCTGGGCTAAACCGCGTGCAATGGCAGAGCCCATATTTCCTGCACCAATGATAGCTACTTTCATAATTTGATGTTATTTAGTACGTTGGAGACAAAGGTAAATGTAAAAAGTGAAAATTCGAATAATTGTGGCAGGTATTTTTCTTGTGGAAAATTGATTTTATGAATTTATATGCTAATTTTGTTCGGTAATTATAGGAATACCAGTGACTTATAAGATAAGAGTGTATGCTTTTCCTACATAAGAGTCTATACTTTATTTTGAGAGGTCGTTTCGTTTGAAAGGACAGTAGGAAGGTTGTTTTTCCGGATATAAAATAAATGCCGGTATAATCTCTGAATAGAAGACGATATACCGGCATTTTTATTGTTAAAGTACTTTCTTGAATCTGATGAGGAATTCATCCGCTTCTGCTTTGCTGAGGCAGAGAGGGGGCAATAGTCGGATAACATTTGTTCCACTGGCTCCGGTGAATACTTTCTGTTCATGGATGAGACGGCTGCGAATTTCTTTTACCGGCTGTTCGAACTCCATGCCAATCATAAGTCCGCATCCACGTACTTCTTTGATTTGTGGGAATTTTTTCAACTCTTCCAATAAGTAAGCACCGATGTTGGCTGCATTTTCGACCAGACGATCTTGCTCAATGACGTCCATAACTGCTAATGCCGCAGCACAGGCCAAGTGATTTCCTCCGAAAGTCGTTCCTAACATACCGTAAACCGGTTTGAACATCGGGCTGATGAGTACACCGGCCATTGGAAAACCATTGGCGATACCTTTGGCTACTGTGATAATGTCGGGTTTGATCCCTGCATATTGGTGCGCAAAAAATCTACCACTACGTCCGTAACCGCTCTGAATTTCATCAAGGATAAGTACGGTCCCATTCTCTGTACATGCCTTACGTAGCTCTTGCAGGAATTCTGCAGTCGGTATTTTAATACCTCCTACTCCCTGAATACCTTCGATGATAACAGCACAGGTATCCCCTTTGGCCAATTCAGCTTTCATTGCTTCCGTATCGTTCAGAGGAAGATAAGTGATATGCCCGTTCGCATTGATGGGAGCGATGATTTTAGGATTATCGGTTGCTTCTACAGCCAGTGAAGTACGTCCGTGGAAAGCTTTGGAGAAAGAAATCACTTTGGTCCGTCCGGTATGGAAAGAGGCCAGTTTCAAGGCATTTTCGTTTGCTTCCGCACCACTGTTGATCAAGAACAGTGAGTAATCGTCATAACCGGAAATCTTTCCCAAGCGTGCAGCCACTTCCTGTTGCAGCTTGTTGATAACCGAGTTGGAATAAAAGCCGAGTTGTGCCACTTGGCTGCTAATCATCTCTACATAGTGTGGATGGGCATGTCCGATGGAGATAACGGCATGGCCTCCGTAGAGGTCGAGATATTCTGTTCCGTTTTCATCCCATACATGGCAACCTTTTCCTTTTACTATGTTTATGTCGAATAAAGGATATACATCGAATAGGTTCATGATGATATTTACGATTTTATGATTTACAATTAGACGATTGGAGTTACTACTATTAATTTTACGATTTACAATTGAAGTAACTCCAATCGTCTAATTGTAAATCGTCCAATCGTCAATCTAAAAAGCCGATGGCTTTAACCGGAGACCTACCGTCTCTTCCAGATTGAACATCAGGTTCATATTGTGTACTGCCTGTCCGCTGGCACCTTTCAACAGGTTGTCGATGCATGAGATAATAAGCAGCTTATCTCCGTGTTTCTCCAGATGTATCAGGCATTTGTTGGTGTTGACCACTTGTTTGAGATCGATGTTTTTGTCTACGATGTGTACAAATGAGTCTTTTGCGTAATATTCCTCATACATGCGTACGATTTCTTCCAATGCTACTTTGGTTTTTACCACTAATGTGGCAAAGATACCCCGTGGAAAATCACCCCGGTAAGGGATAAAATCAATCTCAGAGTCGAAACTGTTTTGAAGTTGTTTCAGCGATTGTTTGATTTCGGGTACATGTTGGTGGTCAAAGGCTTTGTACACACTCATGTTGTTATTACGCCAACTGAAATGACTGGTGGCACCAGGTTTTACTCCCGCTCCCGTGCTTCCTGTGATAGCATTTACCATGATGTCGTCATTCAGCATCAAGTGTTTGGCCAATGGAAGAAGTCCTAATTGGATGCAGGTTGCAAAACATCCCGGATTGGCTACATGCTTGGCCGTACAGGTGGCACGGCGGTTCAATTCTGGCAATCCGTAGATGAAGTCATGATCCGGTGATGCGATACGGTAATCCATTGAAAGATCGATAATTTTCAGATCTTCCGGTATATTATGGCTTTCGATAAATTTCTTTGTATCGCCGTGGGCGGTACAAAAGAAAAGTACGTCGATATCTTCCAGAGGAAGTTCATCGGTAAAAGTCAGATCACATTCTCCGTAGAGTCCTTCGTGTACATCGGTAATCTTATTACCGGCATTACTGCTGCTGTTGATAAATACTATTTCTGTCTCGGGGTGGTTGATAAGCAGGCGGATAAGTTCACCCGCCGTATATCCTGCTCCACCAATAATTCCTGCTTTTATCATAATAGTTGAAAGCTTATTTAGTTGAAAGTTGAAAGTTGAGAATTGAAAATTGGGAGTTGAAAGCTGGCTTGCACTATTGAACTGCATAGTAACTTTCAACTCTCAACTTTCAACTAAATTTCATGGTTTGCATAATAAACGCGTAGCGGAGTGGAAGTTACTTTGATAAATCCTTTCGCGTCTTCCGCAGTCCAGCCTTTCTGCATTTCGCCATATTCGCCAAATTTAGTTTTTACTAAATCATCTTCCGATTCTACGCCTATGGTAGAGAAAGACAATGGGCGGAGTTCAAGAATTGCCGTACCGTTTACATTGCGCTGCGACTCCCGCAGCATGGCTTCGATGTCGCGCATTACAGGTTCCAGGTACTGGCTTTCGTGGAGGAACATACCATACCAGTTGGCTACTTGATCTTTCCAGTATTGTTGCCATTTGCTCAGCGTATATTTTTCGAGGAAGCGGTGTGCACCGATAATCAACATCGGAGCGGCTGCTTCAAAACCTACGCGACCTTTAATACCGATGATTGTATCGCCCACATGCATGTCGCGCCCAATACCGTAAGGAGCGCCAATCTCTTCTACTTTCTGGATGGCGGCAATTTTGTCTTCAAAAACTTCTCCGTTTACGGCATGAAGTTCTCCCTGTTTAAATTCAAGGCGTAACTGTTCGCTTCCTTCCTTCTGCACCTGTTTCAAGTAGGCTGTTTCGGGTAGCCCTTGTGCCGAGTCGAGAATTTCGCCGCCACAGATGGAAGTACCCCACAATCCGACATTATAGGAATATTTCAGCTTGGTAAAGTCTGCACTGAAACCGTTTTTATTCAAGTAGTCTATTTCTTCCTGACGGCTCAATGCCATGTCACGGGTCAATGTGATGATTTCCACACCCGGAGCCAGTACAAGGAAAGTCATGTCAAAACGAATCTGATCGTTGCCGGCACCGGTGGAACCATGGGCGATGGCATCCGCACCGATTTCGTTGGCATAACGTGCGATAGCCAATGCCTGGAATATACGTTCCGAACTGACGGAAATAGGATAAGTACCGTTACGCAGTACGTTTCCGAATATCATGTATTTCAAGCTTTTCTCGTAGTATTCCTGGGTCACGTCCAGTGTAACGTATTTCACAGCTCCTAACTTGTATGCGTTTTCTTCATTCTGTTTCAACTGTTCATCGCTGAAACCACCCGTGTTGGCACAAGCCGCATACACCTCATAGCCTTTCTCCTTAGCCAGATACATTACGGTAAACGAGGTATCTAATCCCCCGCTGAATGCAACTACCACTTTCTTTTTCTGTTCCATGATCTTAATAATTAGTTAATGCCCCGATTGTTCTATTGACGATGCGGTACATTATATTATTTTAATTCTTTTCTTTCTCTATTAATTGGCATATTGGCACATTGACCAATCGGCACATTATTCTTCTTCTTTATGTTTCTCCGGATCGTAAAGCATTGCCGTACAAATACAGAATTTCCGGTTTTTGGCTACCAATATATCATGGTTGATACAACCTTCGCAGCCGCGCCAGAATGCTTCGTCATCCGTCAGTTCGTTGAACGTGACGGGTACATAACCGAGTTCCGTATTCATTTTCATAACGGCGGCACCACTGGTCAGACTGAATATTTTGGCCCATGGCCAGCGTAGGCGGGCGAGTTTGAAAGAAGCTTGTTTGATACGTTTAGCCAGTCCCAAACCGCGATAGTCGGGGTGTACGATCAATCCCGATGTCGCTACATATTGTTTATTACCCCACGATTCTATATAAGTGAAGCCTGCAAATTTATCTCCCTCCAGGGCGATAATGGCTTTCCCTTCTTTCATCTTGGTTGCAACATATTCGTGTGTACGTTCTGCAATTCCTGTCCCGCGTACTTTCGCTGCATTTCTGATTGTCTCCAAAATAGTGTCAACGTAAACCTCATGTGAGGCGTCGGCTACCATCACATCTATTTTTTGAGTCTCCATTTCTTTAATAAGTGTCGAGTATATAGTTATCTGTTTATTGTATATTCGGAATAATAAGTGACAGGAAGTTTCGTACCATTTTAGGCTCGGCACCTTCACGCAATACAAGCATGATGGTGTCATCGCCGGCAATGGTTCCTAATATATCGCCGAACTCACGATTGTCGATATCATAAGCCATACTGCTGGCGTATCCGGGACGTGTTTTGATTACAGCTATGTTGCCGGAAAACTGCAGGGAGACGAAGCCATTGTTCATTAACATTTCGGTGGCACTTTGGTCACCAACACGTTTGTACATGATGTCATTAGGCAATACGTATACATATTTACCGTTCATGCTGGCTGCTTTGGCTACTTTCAATTGCTTCAAATCACGTGAAAGAGTGGCTTGCGTCAGTTCAAAACCTTCGGCTGCAAGAGCCTGCAACAACTCTTCCTGTGAACCTACCTCTTTGCTTGAGATAATCATTTTGATAGCGTCTAATCGGTTTGCTTTCTTCTTCATCTTGTATAATTATTCTAAGAATGGCGCAAAAGTATGCAATAAATCGGAGAAATGATGCATAAAACCAAACTTTTTTATTCTTTTTATACATAAAAGCGGAATTTATTCAAGAATGGTTTTAATAAAGGAGGGGATGAAGGTGGCGGATTGGCATGACAGCATAAATAGATACATAATGTCTAATAAGTTTTTTATTAGTCTCTGTGTTTGTATTGTAGATATAATGGCTGTGTTATTACATTTGATTTACGGACAACAACTATATGACAGGTGTTTTGTGTGAAATAATTCGGGTTTTGTTGTGATTTCAGATATGTATGGTAGTTGGAAAAGGGGGATAAGGGAATTGTTTAAGAAGTGAAAAAATATAACATTTATGTGTGCTGTTAAAGTGTTGGTTGTAAGTATGTTATGTGGGGCAAAATTTATCCGTAGAGAATCGGCTCGTTCCTCTACGATGAATGCCTCGTTTCTCTACGAGCAACGGAGTGTTTCTTACTGAGAAGCAAATAGAATATTCATAAGATGTGACAACTAATAAAGGTATAATAATAAAAACATTTATTAGTTGTAATGAAAAATGAAACGTGTTAGCAAAAAGAAAAAACCTCTTTTTGCTAACACGTCTATGATAGAGCGGGCTACACTGGTCTTATAAATTCTCTATTTCTTCTACGGATAATCCGGTTCCCTGGACAATCATTTCTGTGGAAAGTCCCATCTTTTTTAAGTTACGGGCTACTTCGATCTGGCTTAGCTTTTTGCCTTCCTGCAATCCTTCCTGCAATCCTTCCGCATGTCCTTCCGCACGTCCTTCCTGCAATCCTTCCAGTTTAGCTCCGTCCAGCACATCATTCTGAATCATGATAGCATTCAGATGTTCGTCATAGGCATGCCGTTCTTCCGCGGTCATATTATAATAAATGAGTTTCTGTCTGGCTTCTGCAAGTCCCGGTGCTACGGTGTCCGGCCGTATTCTTCCGGTTTTCAAGTATTTTATCCATTCTTCGAGTGGGGTGACAGCGGCTTTGTCGAATTCGTTTACGCGAATTAGAAAATATTCGGGAAATACTTCGGCGGGTAACTTGGTCACTATGGCATCCCTCTCTTTGGTGGTGACCAATAGCTGATCACCGGTATGTACACCTAAAAACGTGTTTTGCCCATGATACAGGTAATCTTCTCCCCTGCCAATATCAAAATAGAGAATGCTGACGGAATATATCTTCTTCACTTCATAATAGCGTTCTCCGAGTGAGATATGCTCGGTAATTGCTTTCGCCACTCCATAAAGGATGCGTTCGAGATAATACAATTCACGAGTGTTTTGTATTTCCACAATGATGATTTCTCCTTTGCTGTTCTTCGCCTTGATGTCTGCACGGTTGAACTTGTCATCAGCAGTCAGTTGATTGTTTTCACTTTCGAGGATTTCCACTATTTTCACCTCTTCATTCAGCAGTACCGTCAGCAGCCCTTCGAGTACCCCAAAATTGGCTTTCTGGCGCAACAGTCGTTTAATTGCCCAGTCAAATCGGATATAGCGGTCCATTGTTTCCATAATCATCGTTTTTTATGTATCACAAAGATAGGTTTTTCTATTCGAAGTAACGCAGAAGTTCGTGTGAAATGTTTCTGTGTGGGTATTATAATTTTTACTTCTTATGATTTTGATAGATTTCAATCAGGCTATTACAAATTTTTTGTAAGTCATAAAGGTGATTTTTATTGTTTGAATTATAATCAAGACCCATTTCATTCATAAGAACATTTTCCAAATATTCCATCAATTCTTGCCGATTTGGAAGCAAATGGAGAATCATAGGGATGTATCCTTTGTATTCGTCCGTTGCTATGTTTTCGCCAACTCTAATAGGATCCCATTTTGCTAAAATATGATTTATGTCTTCCGAAACTTTATCCATAAGCTATTTTCACATTCTATAAATTGCTTAACTATTATGCAGGCTTAGGTACAATTGTAGATATGTTATAAATTCACTCGATATTTAGTTCCATCCATTGATAAGGAGATTCCTTCTCTCTCATTCTCAGAAAGATTGGCAATGGTAGATTCTATCTCTTTGGTTCGTTGAATGATAGTAAAATCAATAGTCCTAAAAGAAAAACTTCCTTCTAAAAAATTAATTCTACAAGCGTATTCTTTAGTACCTTTGGACAAAACTGATATATTGTGAGGTACTTGTTCTGAAATTATTTCCATACTATCAATGATTAAAGTCGTATTCATGACGATGTCTATATTTACATCCCATACATTGGAAAATACAAAAGTGCATGGGGATATATGTAAACGATATGTTCCATTTTGTAGCTTCCATGAAACGATCCAATCTACATCCATCAATAATTTGTGGCTTTCAGAAAGGATTCCCCAAGCATAGACTTTACAGTCATGTAAATTCAATTCTTTGAAATCTAGATATTCACACATAGCTTTCTTTTTTAGATAATCCGTTTTGGGTGGTATTGGGTATACATCTTTTCTTTAATATAAGCATGAGGAGTTGGTATTATATAATCTTATGTAGTTCGAAATGTGTATTTTCAATACGGAAAACTCTTTCCATATTGTTATTGTCCAACACAAGAACATATTTAAACGGAGGTGCTACAGTGTAAAAACCTGCTCTAAATCCTACAAACTTTTCAAATGAAAAGATGGAATTATTAATTTTTTCATTTGTTAATAGATCTGTTCCGTGATGAATGAATACTGAAAGATAGTGAGTTGCGGCTATATTGATATCGGTTATTCTACTGCTTATACCATTAAAATCTGCTCCATCTCCATAAACTTCCAGGTATTCGTTTAATGGCAGAATTTTTCTCTCAACCAATAATTCCCAATTTGCCTGCATCCAATCATTTATTGAATCTTCATTTGATGTATAAGTTCTTTCCGATAACAATGGAATAACATAGTTCCAACTTGCATTTAAGAAATCGGAAAAAGATTTGATTATTTCGTTGGCATTCATGGGTATTGATTATTTAAATGAGCAATTGAGAATAAAAATTCATCAGTAGCGAGTGTCTTTTATCGAAACCGCCTACTTCTCGCTTTATTTTTTCGGTATTTGGTTTGAATATTCAACATCCTCAAAATGAGAAGGAATCATCTCCAATTTACTAAAATCAACTTTCCATATATCTAATTCGAAAAGTTCGTTATCTTTATCTAAATATAAAGAGGCTATTACTGGCACTCCATCAATATCTTTAAATTGGCATTCGCTAACTTGCACCCCAAAATGGCGTTCTTTGTTGAGCGTATTGTGTGGGAACAGTGTTAAACTCCCCATTTTTCCATCATGTAAAGGAGATACTAATAAATCATTTTTCCAATTAGAAGGAATCTTTATATTTGAACGCGAAATCAACTCTTCCAAAAGTTTTTCTTCTTGCAGGTTTAATTCTCTCATATGGTTTGATATTACGAATTTGTTTTATATTATATCTTGATTTACTGTATAAGCTAATATTTTTTTGTCTAAAAAGCGTCAATCAACATGTCTAAGATTTCACCTTCTTTTGTCAATTTGTAATGCCTGTCAAATCCTTTTCTTTGTAATTGCAAATTTGCCCAATCTCTTATTTGATCAGCTATATCATCATTAACTTCAATCAAATAGACATTCTCTTTTTTATCGATTCTCAATTTTAGCATTAAACAGGTATTGCCTTTTATGAAATTATCATATAAATAGTTCATCTGATTTTGATTCAATCTAATTCTCATTTTTTGCTTCTTAAAGTTATTTATTGTGTGAGTTGATGCTTCTGGTAATTCTTTACTTATCTCTATAAAAAAAATACCTTGGATTTTAATTATCTTCACTTTCTTGCCAAATATCCATAGGAACTCCATATTCCTCCAGTGCAACTTCTTTACACAAGGAGCTGTCGTCCTGTAAGTAATCCGCAATGCATTTGCCTTTTTGAAAAACATATAAATATACCCCTATTTCTGGAAAATCATTTTTGATTATAAATTTCATGTGATTATAAATAGCTTTCATATTTTCAATTTTGTTAAATTGGTTGATTAGGGACATATATGGGATGTTTTCTTGATTTTTATTGATGGTGTGTGCCGGGATGTTCCTTTATCGATTGTAACCATTTCAGATACATCTTTTCGGGCATTTTGCGATAACCTAACTGATGGATATGTGAATAAATATTTTCTGCTTTCCGATAATAATTTTCATTTTTTGTTTTCGTAAACATCTCGAATAATGTTTCTGCTTTAAGTAATAAAGCGTTAATATAATTAGGAAATGCTTCCAAGGTACGATTGCAGCATTGCAGTATGAATTCCGGTTCGTAGGTAGAAGTGAACTTATGCTTATAACCTTCAGCCAGATCCGTCATACAAATAGCAACTGTAGCTTTCAAAGAAAGTGTATCCATATAAATACCGTTTCGAATAGCGTCGGTATGGATATATCCGGAAGCTTTTATCCATACGTCAGTAGGAAATTGTCCCGAAGTCAGTTCCACATTATACCAACCGTCGGCTTGGTTGTGTAGTTTGATGTAAGCGTGATTGGGCGCTAATGCCAACCACGATTTCTCACCCAATTCTTCGGTCAGCAGTTTGTAGAATAGGGGTAATGAGTGACAATTCCCTTTACGTGTAACCATTAAAGTAGAGACAAACATGTTGCTCCATTCTTTTTTGCCTGCATAATCATCAAAATTATATTGGAAAGGTAAATGGTATAATAAGGTAGTGTCGGAAACGTGTACCGGAATTGTATCTGTCATCATCCGAAAGATAGCAGCATGAGTGTTAACTGAATGAAAATCAGTATGATTATAACTGATTAACTTATTTGTAGAGAGTGACTTGATAAAAGATGTGAATTGCTGTAAACTATTCTCGAATCTATAGTGGCTTAGATTACCGTCAAAGTAGGCATTTTCAGTTGTAAATATAGCTTCTTTCAAATTCAACTCTTTTTTGCCTGTTAACATTGAGTCTATCTTATTATAGCTGGTATAATAGAAATTGTCAACTTGTGCAAATGCTTTATTAACAATAAATAAAAAGCATATTAAAAATCCTGTTTTTGTCATTAAAGTTTGTTTTTAATAAATTCTCATAAATATTGGCTATATTGTAACTCAATATCCCGTTCCTTTATACTTTTGAACCCTTTTTCCCATCTGTATTCATCTGCAAATATCTCAGTTACAATGAAACAATCGCGCGAATATTCTTTGAATTCCGATTGTAATGTTTGGTTGTAAATTATCCCTTTTCAAAACGAGGGATAATTTATGGAATATCTATAATCTTTTATCAGTTCTAAAAGAACGAATGGACTTACTATCAATCCAATATATGATTTTTGATATTCTTTTTCTAATTTTCCTACATATTTCTGTTTTTCATTAATTCGCCACACCCACCATTCTGTAGAGACTGTTATAGGCTTTTCGCCAGGTTTTACTCCATAATCGTTTGTGCTTCTGAATAATATATGATTGGTTTCTCCAAAATTCTTGTTATTACCAATTTTGTTCCAAAGGTTCATCTTTATACCTGCTTTTGTTGTACAATGTATATAAAAATCTATTTCACCGCTTACTATTTTTGATAAGTCAGGATTTGAATTTATTGGATATCGTTCCTTAAATACTCTAATAACATCACTATTTAGTTGTGTTAAATCATAAGCTATTAATTGAAAATATTTTTTAGTTTTCTCGTCTGTTTTTGCAGAGAAAACATCTCCTATTTTTGTATATATTCTTACCATAGTTTTGACCGTTTTTATAGAAATATACTAAATCTTTTATTTGGAAATAATTTTATTTGATCCCATATTGTCCCCAATATTTAGGCGCTATGGAATTGATTTTATTGAAAAGCAATCCTCCATTTTTTCCTAAACCATATTGATTTATTAAAGTTTGTTCCCAAATCCTTGCTTGAATTTGAGTTAAATTAGTAGCTCCTGAAACCACTTGATAATTCAATGTTGCTCTTGCAGTGTTTGAATTTAAATGCTCAGTGAATCTAACAGTAGGACTTCTCTATTCTAACCGGTATAATGGAAATGATCTTTGTCATCGATTTCAATAGGGTCTCATTTTGCTAAAATACGATTTATGTCTTCCGAAACTTTATCCATAAAAGATATTGTCGCACTCTATAATTTTTAGTAAATATTGGCAATATTATAATTCAATATCCCGTCCCTTTGTACTTTCGAACCCTTTTTTCCATCTATATTCATCTGCAAATATCTCAGTTACAATGAAACAATCGCACGAATATTCTTTGAATCCCGGTTGTAACATTCGGTCATTTATTATCTCTCTCACTTTATCTAATGAAGAAAAAAAAACGATAGACAATTCTTCATATCCTACACGGGTCGGATGCCTATAATCTAATTTGTAAAACTTGTCCATTAGTAATATATTGTTGTAAATCCTTCTTTCCAATTAGAGAAATCTATTTCTACATGATATAATTCAAAATTCTTTTTAGGAAATTTATTAAATCCTGGAAGATACCTCAATTCCTCAATAACTTGTCTGGCTTTCCTTGCTGTGGAAAATAATCCTATGAACTTTTCTTCATCTTTATTTGCTTGCTCATCTTCATAAACATGATACAAGGCATAATATACTTTTTTCATAATATGAAAATAATCATTGGTTCCAAACATATATCATGCCATCATGTCTAATAGAAACAATCCAAGAATAACTTTCATCAAATAGATCTATATCATCAACACTAGGAAACCAAATATCATAAAAATAAGTGGAAAAGTCATTAAATTTCATTTGATCTATGTTATCAAAACGAAACCAATTAATATATACTTTAAAAGTGACATCTTTATCTAAGTGTTGAAATATTTTTTTTATATTAAAATCTTGTTCGTTATTTGCATCGAAATTGTTGATGTAAATTTCATTTCTTCTTATCTCGTTAACTAATTTTAAATCGTTGTCTACTTGAAAATCAAAAAAGAATTTCTTTTTTATGACTTCGCATTCTCTAATAGTTAAATGTTTAAAAGAAGGAAATGGTTTATTATATTCCTGTTCGTATAATTTTATTTTAAAAGAATCCATAATATGTCATTTTATAATTATTGGTATAGCACCTTCTATTCCTCCATTTCCTCTTTTTCCTTTAGTGTAATCCCAGTAATTGATATGGGGTTGGGATTCTGGGGTGCCTTCTTGGGCATTAGGATGAGCTGGATCTAAACGATACCCTTTTTTACTATCTCCTCTTTGCGGGCTACCAAATTTTCCTTCACTTTTGGGTAAACTTTCTTCTGGAGATAAACCTATTATTTCCTTTGCTTTTTTTAAAGCGGCTTTCGTTTCGCTGATACTTTTTTTCCCTCTATTATATCCTGCATCTTGATTTTGTTTTCCATTAGCCATTAAAACGACACCTGTTCCTGCAGTGGTTGCACCTGCTTTAATCAATACGGCACCAGCACTAGCTACGGGTACCCCACCAATCGCTAAACTACCACCACTACCAACAGTAGCGGTAACTCCGACTGCTACTGCCCCAGTTCCGACAGCCATACCTGTGCCACCGGCTTTTATCATTCCTTCTCCAATTAATATGGATGCATTATCTATTCCTTGTAGTGCATCATTATAGTCGGAAGGGTCATTGGGAGTATAAGTATCTCTTAAAGTACCACTACCGGGAATAATGTTTGTGACAAGGCCTATTCCGTAACCAACAACAACATCCCAACCATCTTGACCATTCGGATCAATAAATCTAATAGGATTATTATTGCAATATGCGTACGGGCTAATCGAATAATACCTTTCTGCATGAGGATCAATCGAAATAAACCGGCTGACCGTTTGAATATCCATAACGGTATCTAAAGTATCAGATTCAGCCGGTCCTACTATTTTATTTGTTTTTGTATCAAACTTGACAGAACCAATTTCTATGATCCGATCCTTATCGTGAAATTCATCAAAACGTCCATTACTTAAAGTGGCCATTTTCGGCTTGTAGCCGTAAGTGGCAAAAGGGTTTTGTGCATATCCTGTCAGTAGCGTGAGCAGGAACAGTAGTAAGGTGCTAATTCGTTTCATACACATCTATTTTTTGATTTGGATAATTGGTGAAGGTTGGTTTTCCGGCAATGTTTTGGCTTTATCAACTTGCTTTAACCAATTATGATATATCTCGGCCGGCATTTCTTCATAGCCCAGACTGTCTATTTTCTCATAGGATTGAAGCATCTTTTTAAATAAACGGTGTGCCTGTGGATATTCCGGAAGCTGTTCTTTGGGAGGTCTGCCGCAAGCATCAATTACATATTGAGCTTGTACAGTGCAGATGTTTGCGTAATGTTGATAAGCCGTTAAATCAGAAGGAGAATAACGCAAAACTAAATTGCTGTTTTCTTCTATAAAATGATCATAGCCATAACGGGAAATATAATAAGCAGACAAGTCATTGAGCATATGGGCAATGGTCTGTTTCATAGTCCGTGGATTCAGATAAATACCTGTCTGGATAGCTTTGGATTTAATGAAACCGCTATTCATATAGAAATTATCTGTGACAACAGCACCTTGAGTTAGCTCTATATTATACCAACGGTTTTGCTTGTCTTGGAATTTTATAAAAGAGTGGCTCGGTGAAAAACACCAGAAAGCTTCTGTTTCCAACTCTTCGGCAAGAATCAAAAACAATAGAGGCATGGAATGGCACTGTCCTGTATTCTTGGCTAAAAGCTTTGATACCATATAATTACTGGTGTTAATATCTGCGCGATAATCTTCAAAATCATATTTCATCGGGTGATGAATGATTGTTTTTTCACTACCGGGCTCTTTGACTTCAATAACTTCCGACAGAATACGAAAGATCATCATTAACTTTGCTAACCCGTCATTCTTATCTAATTTTTCTTCCTGCATTTTCAGCAGACAAATGTGTTTTAGATTCTGAATGGCTGCATCAAACTCTTCATATTTCATTTTATTCCCGAAAAAAGCGTTTTCCGTCACGAATACGGCTCTTTTTAGACTCATCTCCTTTTTGCCTTCAAGCATTTCAAGTATCTCTTCACGGGCACTTTGAAAACATTCTGAACCGGGAGTTGGGGAAAAATCCGGTAAAGGGATTGAGTTGGATTTCATGTATTTCTGAATAGCATATTGGCGGTTGATGGCTGCTCTTCTACGTTCGTTTTCTTTTACCTCACGCATGATGGCCTCATTTTGCCTTTGAATCAAGGCGTCACGGGAAGATGATATGCCAGATGGCTTTTGGGGAGAAGTTTGGCGGAAGTTATCGAAACGACCTATTTCTGCCGGTTGAGGAATTGATATCACTGGAACTTGGGAAAACAAAGAACTTGCTCGGAGTATTGTGATTAATATTATGCTCCAATAAATTATTTTATGTAAAACTACCTTAATCATAGCATTTGTTTTAAGGATTTTTCAAAGGTAACTTTATTTACTTAAACTCCTGATGGCCGTTAACTTTTTTTGTATTTTAAATAAAGTCTATCGGTTGATTTATAGAAAAATGAATATGCTCTATGTAGTAGAGCATTCTAAGGGTAATTGTTTTTTTGATATGAAACGACAAAAAGAATAAGATTACAATCAAAAAACAAACCGATACTTCGGTCGATTCTGCCTATTTTTGCGTCATCAATAATTCCATTAATCTTTTAAACTATCAAAAACACATGAAAAAGCAGTTTTGGTATTTTATATTTTTACTTTTCTATATCGGTACATTGCCTGTACAAGGCAAGATTACACTTCCCGCTATCTTATCGGACAATATGGTATTGCAACAAAAGGCTCAAGTTCGTTTTTGGGGAAAAGCGCGTCCGGGTGAGAAAGTTACGGTTTCTACCTCTTGGGATAAAAACATTTATACGGTGCAGACACCCACTGACGGACATTGGGAGGTGAAAATCAAGACTCCCGGTGTGATGGATAATCAGACGCTGACCGTAAAGGGAGAGAACACAATCACAATACATAATATATTAATAGGTGAAGTATGGCTTTGCACCGGACAGTCGAATATGGAATTTCCGGTAGCTCGTGATCCGAATGTAAAATGGAAGACAGGTATACTGAATGAAACGGAGGAGATGAAGGATGCCGATTATCCTTCCATCCGGCTTTTCCATGTGGAGCATCAACTGGCTCCTGAGGGAGAAAAAGAGGATTGCATCGGCCGATGGCTGGTTTGTACTCCGGAAAATGTGAAAGAATTTTCGGCTGTCGGCTTTATATTCGGTCGTAAACTTTATAAAGAATTGCAGATGCCGGTCGGACTGATTCAGTCCACTTGGGGAGGTACCCATGCCGAATCGTGGACAGAGAGGAGGGTGATGAAAGACAATCCTTTGTATGCCGATGTCATGGAAGAGTTTGCCCCGCAGAACGTGAAGCGTGAGAAAGACAAATGCAAAGTACCGGCCACGTTGTGGAACGGTATGATTGCCCCGATCAAAGGATATACCATTAAGGGAAATATCTGGTATCAGGGAGAGTCCAATTCAATCCGTCATGAAAAATATCAGAAGGTGTTCACTAATCTGATAAACAGTTGGCGGCAGGAATGGGGGCAGGCTGATATGCCCTTTTATTTCGTACAGATTGCACCGCACTACAAACAACCAGCAGGCATTCGTGAAGCACAATTGAAAACCTGGCAAAGCGGTTTGAAGAATATAGGTATGGTAGTAATAACAGATGCCGGTGATTCTACGGATATTCATCCGCGCAACAAGCGGGTGACAGGTGAACGCTTGGCTGCCTGGGCTTTGGCGAAACAATATGGTAAAAAAACAGCTTATTCGGGGCCGCTTTATAAGAGTATGAAAGTGAAAGACGGAAAAGTAACGTTGACTTTTGATTATGCGGAAGGCGGATTGCAAACTCCGGAAAATGCTCCGGTAAGAGGATTCTTTATCTCCGGAGCCGATGCCCGCTTTTATCCTGCTACGGCTGCCATTCAAGGCAGTAAACTGGAATTGTCAGCACCGGAGGTTCCCCAGCCGGTAGCAGTACGTTATGGCTATGGAAATTTCTTCCGGGTGAATCTTTATAATAAGGCGGGACTTCCGGCAGTCCCTTTCCGTACCGATCATTTTGCTCCCGATACTTATGCACGCTGGTTTGCCGATTCGGAGATGCGTCGTTTTCCGAAGGCGTATCAACTGGATCATGGGAGACGTCTGTTTTTCGGATATGCACAGGGAGTGGGCTGTTGTGCCATGCTCCGGATGTGGAGACAAACGGGTGAACGGCATTATTTTGATTATGTGGAAGCTTGGGTCGATTCATTGATCAATGAAAAAGGAGAAATCCATTTATATGATATGTCTACTTATAATCTGGACTTCATCAATTCGGGAAAAGTACTTTTCGATGTTTACCGCGAGACGGGAAACGATAAATATAAAAAGGCAATGGACGAGCTGATAAAACAATTGAAAAGACATCCGCGCACACTGGAGGGAGGATATTGGCACAAATTGATTTACCAGCACCAGATGTGGCTGGATGGTTTGTATATGGCTTCTCCTTTCATGGCACAGTATGGTGCGGAGTTCAATCGTCCGGAGTGGATCGATGAGGCGGTGAAGCAGTTCGCGCTTTGCCATAAACATACTTATGATGCCGGAACCGGCTTGTATCACCATGCTTGGGACGAGAGCAAAAGCCAGCGTTGGGCCAATCCGGAAACCGGACATTCTCCTAATTTCTGGGGGCGTAGTATCGGTTGGTGGTTTATGGCATTGGTCGATGCGTTGGATTATATTCCGGAAGAACATCCCGGACGTTCCGATATGATAAGCTGGATACAAGGCTTGGCGGATACTCTCCCTAAATATCAGGATAAGGCCGGTTTGTGGTATCAGGTGATTGACCAGCCTAAGCGTGAAGGGAACTTTCCGGAAGCATCCGTTACTTCACAATGCATGTATGCCTATGCAAAAGCTGTGAATAAAGGATATATCGATGCAAAATACAAAGCAGTTGCAGAGAAGGCCTTTAAAGGATTGAAAGATAAACTGCTGGTAGAAAATGCGGATGGTACACTGACGTTGACCCGTTGTTGCCAGGTAGGCGGCTTGGGCGGACATCCGTATCGTGACGGTAGTTTCGAATATTATATCGGAGAGAAAATGCGTGATAATGATGCAAAGGCTACCGGCCCTTTCATCATGGGATGCATTGAATTGAATAAATAGTACCGCACTTGGATGACGGATAAAAATAAAATAATGAACAGAAAGATAACGATCTTATTGGGAGGATTGCTGATGTGCGCTTCGATGGGGGCACAACAGGTGGACTGGCCGGAAATACAGACAGAAGCAAAACCTGCCGCACGCTGGTGGTGGATGGGAAGCGCCGTAGATAAAGAAAACTTAACCCGTAATCTGGATGCCTATGCGAAAGCAGGGATGGGAACGATGGAGATCACCCCTATTTATGGGGTCAAGGGGAATGAGGCAAATGAGATTCCATTTCTTTCGTCCCCTTGGATGGAGATGTTGCAATATACGGAGAGTGAAGCTGCCCGCCTGGGGATGCAGATTGATATGAACACTGGGACCGGATGGCCTTTTGGAGGCCCGGAAGTCGGGATAGAAGATGCTGCCGGTAAGCTTTTCATCACTGAATATGAATGGAAGGGCGGGGAGCCGTTTAAGGAAAAAATAGTGGTTGCCGATTCCAAACAACTGCCTTATGCAAAGTTGAGCCGGCTTATGGCTTATTCTGATAAAGGCCGGTGTATTGATGTGACGGATAAGGTGACAAAAGACGGCAGACTGCAATGGAAAGCACCGAAGGGTGATTGGAAACTGATTGCTGCTTTTTGTGGGAAAACTTTCCAGAAAGTGAAACGGGCGGCCCCCGGTGGTGAGGGATACGTGATGGATCATTTGTCCGCCCGTGCCGTGAAGAATTATCTGGAGCGTTTCGAGCGTGCTTTCGAGTCGTCGAAAACGCCCTATCCGCATAATTTCTTCAATGATTCTTATGAGGTATATAAGGCGGATTGGACGGAGAATCTTTTTGATGAGTTCGCCATTCGTCGCGGCTATAAATTGGAAGAACATCTTCCGGAATTCCTGTCAGAGAAACGGACGGATACGGTTGCCCGTATCATCTCTGATTACCGGGAAACGATGGCGGAATTGTTATTGGAGAATTTTACCCGGCAATGGACGGAGTGGGCGCATTTACATGGCTCTAAAACCCGTAATCAGGCACATGGATCGCCCGGTAATCTGATTGATCTATATGCCACGGTGGATGTTCCCGAATGTGAAGGGTTCGGGCTTTCCGATTTTAATATCCGGGGATTGCGCAAGGATTCATTGACACGCCCCAACGATTCGGATCTGTCCATGTTGAAATATGCATCTTCGGCTGCTCATATAGCCGGCAAGCCCTATACGACTTCCGAAACCTTTACTTGGCTGACGGAGCATTTCCGGACTTCACTTTCGCAGTGTAAGCCGGATATCGACCTAATGTTTATCTCGGGCGTGAATCATACGTATTTTCATGGCACCACTTATTCGCCTGCTGAGGCTGCATGGCCGGGATGGAAATTCTATGCTGCTGTTGATATGAGCCCTACGAATAGTATTTGGCGGGATGCACCGGCATTTTTTGATTACATAGCCCGTTGCCAGAGCTTTTTGCAGATGGGAAAACCGGATAATGATTTTCTGATCTATCTGCCTGTTTATGATATGTGGCAGGAGCAGGACGGACGTCTGCTGATGTTTGACATTCATAAGATGGCGAAGCGTGCTCCCCGTTTTATCGATGCGGTGCATCGGATCAATGATGCGGGATATGATTTGGATTATATTTCCGATAATTTTATACGCAGCCTTACTTGTGTCAATGGAAAGCTGGTCACTTCTGGGGGAGCGGCTTATCGCGCGTTGCTTATTCCCGGTGCCCGTTTAATGCCGGACGATGTACTTGCTAAACTATGGAGTCTGGCAGATGAAGGGGCAACGATTGTGTTTTTGGAGCAATTCCCGCAGGATGTGCCCGGATATGCCCGGTTGGAGACACGCCGTGCAGCTTTCCGGAAGTTGATGGGACAAAAAGATAAGGTGCGTAAAGGACGTATTATATTCGGTACGGATTATGAGCGTACATTGGCAGAAACAGGAGTTTTTCCGGAAGCGATGAAAACGGAAAACGGATTAAGCTGTATTCGGCGTGCCAATGAAGGAGGTAACCATTATTTTATTTCTGCATTGAAAGCGGAGGATACGGAAGGATGGATTCCTTTAGGGGTGCAGGCGGAGTCTGTTATGATTTATAATCCGGTGAATGGTGAAAGTGGCAAGGCGGCTGTTCGTCAGGCCGACGGGCGTACGGAGGTGTATTTGCAACTGGCTTCGGGAGAGTCTTTGCTTTTGAAGACTTTTGCCGGGAGTGATATACAAGCTTCTGCATGGAATTACTGGCATCCGGCATCCGAAGGAAAAAAAGTACCGGATCGATGGGGATTCCGCTTTGTGGAAAGTACGCCGGTTGTGACCGCTGTTCCCGATTCTGTAGAATTGGATTCGTGGACGGAACTGTCGGCAAATGAAGTGAAAAACACAATGGGAACTGCATGTTATTCCCTTAAATTTCATCTTGACGATTCTGCGATTTCCGAATGGATGCTCGATTTGGGGGATGTGCGTGAAAGTGCCCGTATCCGCGTCAATGGGAAAGAGGCTGCTGTTTTGTGGTCGGTTCCTTACCGTTGCCTGATTGGCAGATATTTGCATCCGGGTGAAAATATATTGGAAGTGGAAGTTACTAATTTACCGGCCAATCGTATTGCCGATATGGATAGGAGGCAGATACCTTGGCGCATTTTTAAGGATGCCAACATAGTCAGTCTTCAGTATAAGAAGTCCGGGTATGAGAATTGGCAGCCCGTGCCGAGCGGGTTGTTAGGTCCGGTAAAATTGATTCCGATGAAAGAAGTACGTTTTTAATATTTTATCATGAACAGACGAATTGCTTTTGTGCTCTGCATTTCTTTTGCAGTGGCTACTCTTTTTGCGCAAGATCCTCGCGAAAGACAATATATGTACGAGATACTGGATCCCCGGCATGAAGCCAAACCATTGGTGGAAGGGTTTGCCACAGAACGGGTTACGGAACGGTTGAATCGTGGATTGTATGCAGTGCCTTCTCAGGACGGGAAGGGTGTTTACCTGAGTTGGCGGTTGCTGAATACGGATGCGCCTGCTACTGCTTTTCATGTATATCGTGAAGCAAATGGTAAAACTCGCCGTTTGACGAATAAGCCCATACTGCATACTTGTGATTTTGTAGACAACGCACCTGTGAAGGGAATAGCTTCCTATTGGGTAGTGCCTGTGTTGAAAGGGCAGAAACCCGCCGCATCCGAAAAACTTGAAGTAGAAGCCGGGAAGAGTAAGAACTATACTTCCATTCGCTTGAAAGATAATGCCAAAGCAGGTAAGATTGCTTTGGCCGACTTGAATGGTGATGGCATTTACGATTATATCATCCGTACTCCCGAAACCAATGTAGATCCGGGCATGCCGGGAGATACTACCGGTAAGACATATAAAATTTCGGCTTATTTGAGCGACGGTACATGGCTTTGGACGTATGATATGGGACCGGGCATCGAGCCGGGTATTTGGTATTCGCCTTTTATCGTTTATGATTTCAATGGGGATGGCAAGGCGGAAGTTGCGGTGAAAACTGCCGGTGATGATTATGTGAAGAACGAAAAGGGTCGTGTTTGTGGTGGAAGTGAATACTTGTCCGTATTGGATGGGATGACGGGGAAAGAGATAGACCGGGTGGACTGGCCGGAACGGAATGACCGGTACGGAAATCTTATTCGTCAGAATAGGAATCAGATGGGAATAGCTTATCTGGATGGGAAAACACCTTGTATTCTTGCAGCTCGTGGCACTTATAAACTGATGGTGGTGGATGCCTGGCAGTTGAAAGAGGGGAAACTGCAACGGATGTGGCGTTGGGATGGTGATGAAGAAAATCCCGTAGTACGTAGTATGGGGGCACATAGCATGGTGACCGGAGATGTGGACGGCGATGGTCGGGACGAGATATTGTTGGGGTCTTGTATGCTTGATGATAACGGGACTTTGTTATGGTCGTCCGGGTTGGGACATAGCGATAAGGCTTATTTGTGTAAGCTACGTCCTGATGAGGAAGACTTACAGGTGTTTATGGTGAGCGAACCCAAGAAAGAAGACGGTCGCGGAGTATCTGTGGTGAATGCTCGTACCGGACAGCTGATATGGGGAATCGGACATGCTACCTATCATGTGGGGGATGGCATGGTGGCGGATTTTGATCCGGAACATCCCGGTCTGGAATGTTTTGCCAGTGAAGACCGTAAAGGTGGAAGTATGGATAAATATCTGTTAACTTCGGATGGAAAGAAATTGAATACAACGAATGCGGAAGTGCCGGGATGCCGGAATTGGATTTGGTGGGATGCCGATCTGCTCCGTGAAACATTCCGGGGGGATAATAACCGTTGGGGAGCCGGTTCTTCTTCGAACGGCAGAAAACAAAGTATCTGGAAATGGAAAGGAGAGACGCTGACAGAAGGGATTGAAGGGGACATTTTGATGATAGCCGACATGGAGGGCGATTGGCGGGAGGAGTTGATAACTGCGCTTCCCGGAGAATTGCGTATTTATCATACTTGTATTCCGGCAAAAGACCGTCGGGTAACATTGATGCAGGACGCACTTTATCGGAGTTATATTACACATCGGAGCATGGGGTATCCGCAATCGCCGGTACCTTCTTATTATCTTGGAGAATGATTGAGAGCCCCTAAGGGCAATTTTATAAGATCAAAATTGTTTCTAAGTCACATAATATAAAAAAGTCGAATGAAGAGAATTTCAATTGTTTTGTTTCTTTGTGTGTGGGCGGTATTGTCGTCTTGGGCGCAAACTTATAAATATGAAGAAATATACACGAATCTCCCCTTTGCAATGCCAAAGGTGGAAGCACCCCGATTTCCCGATTTGAAGGTGTCGCTGCCGGATTTTGGTGCTGTCGGCAATGGAGTGGAGCTCTGTACCGAAGCTTTTGAAAAGGCTATCGAAACATTATCGTCTCGCGGAGGCGGACACTTGATTGTGCCGGCAGGTATCTGGCTGACCGGTCCTATTGTGCTGAAAAGTAATATCGATCTTCACATAGAGAAAGGGGCCGTAGTGCTTTTCTCGCCGGATGTGGAGCTTTATCCGTTGGTCGAAACTGTTTTTGAAGGATTGGATACCCGCAGGTGTCAATCTCCTGTTTCGGGACGTAACCTGACGAATGTAGCTATCACCGGACAAGGGGCCATTGACGGGAATGGACACTTTTGGCGTCCTTTGAAACGGGAAAAAGTAACGGAAAGTGTTTGGAAACAGACGATAGCCCGAGGGGGAGTATACAAACGGCCCACTTATTGGTTCCCTTATCCGCAGACACTGAAAGGAGATACGATCAGCAATATGAATGTACCTCAGAACTTGACGACGGAGGAAGAATGGCAGAGCGTGCGTCATTTTCTTCGGCCGGTGATGGTGAGCTTGATAGAGTGTAAGAATGTATGGCTGCAGGGGGTTATCTTTCAGAATTCTCCGGCGTGGAATCTGCATCCGTTGATGTGTGAAAATGTACTGATTGAAGAAGTGCAGGTGCGTAATCCGAGCTATGCGCAAAATGGTGACGGCTTGGATTTGGAATCTTGTAAGAATGCCTTGATTGTAAACTCTACTTTCGATGTGGGGGATGACGGGATTTGCTTGAAGAGTGGAAAGGATGAGGATGGACGCCGTCGTGCCCGCTCTTGTGAAAATGTGGTGGTAGACGGATGCACGGTGTTTAAAGGACATGGCGGATTCGTGGTAGGCAGTGAGATGAGTGGCGGAGTACGTAATGTGTCTGTGAGTAATTGCCAGTTTTTAGGTACTGATGTAGGGCTTCGTTTCAAGAGTAAGCGTGGACGGGGTGGAATTGTTGAAAACATCTGGGTACGCAACGTTTCCATGATGGATATTCCTACGGAACCTGTTACTTTCAACTTGTATTATGGAGGTAAGTCGGCTGTTGAAGTGTTGGAAAGTGGTGAGAAAGTACCGTTGAAGGTAGATCCTCTGCCAGTGGATGAAACGACTCCTTGTTTCCGGAATATCCATATTTCGAATCTGGTATGTTCTAATGCCCGGAGGGCGCTTTTCTTCAATGGCATCCCGGAAATGCCGATCGATGGCATTACGCTTGAGAACTTGGATATTACTTCCCAAATAGGAGCCGAATTCGTATATAGCCGGAATATAACATTGAAGAATGTGACGATTCACCATGAAAAGGGAGAAAAGTTGATAACCCGCTTTTGTGAAGGAGTGAATCAAATTGTCAAATAAGACATCCTTTGTGTCAAAACGTACAGCGTGAATAGGGTACAAATCCTTTATTTTTGCGTCATTATAGAAAGAATAGGCTCAACATTATATAGGACATGATAAGAAATTGTTTTTTTGCGGTTGATTTGGGAGCTACCAGTGGCCGTACGATATTAGGCTCTTTCTCTGAGGGCGGATTAGAATTGGAAGAAGTGAATCGTTTTCCCAACCACCTCATAGAGGTTGGAGGACACTTTTATTGGGATATTTATGCACTTTATCAGTATGTTATAGATGGGTTGAAGTTGGTTGCGGGCAAGCAAGATGTGAAGATCGTTTCTATCGGTATCGATACTTGGGGAGTCGATTTTGTTTGTGTCGGAAAGGATGGGCATTTGTTGCGCCAGCCGTATGCTTATCGCGATCCCCAAACAAACGGGGCGCCGGAAGCGCTATTTTCGCGCATTCCCCGTAGTAAGGTGTATAAGTTAACGGGCATTCAGATAATGAATTTTAATTCGTTGTTCCAGTTGGATACCTTGCGACGCAATAATGACAGTGCGCTGGCTGCGGTAGATAAAATTTTGTTTATTCCGGATGCTTTGAGCTATATGCTGACAGGAGAGATGGTAACGGAATATACGATTGCCAGTACGGCACAATTGGTAAATGCACAAACCCGCAAATTGGAACCGGAATTATTGAAAGCGGTCGGTTTGACGGAAGAGCATTTCGGACGTTTTGTGTATCCGGGAGAGAAAGTCGGAACATTGACAAAAGAAATACAAAAAATAACCGGATTGGGAGCTGTTCCTGTAATTGCTGTAGCCGGACATGATACCGGATCGGCAGTGGCTGCCGTCCCGGCATTAAATCCGAATTTTGCTTATTTAAGTAGTGGGACATGGTCGTTGATGGGGATAGAAACCGATGCGCCGGCTATTACCGAAGAAACGGAGAAGTTGAATTTTACGAATGAAGGAGGAGTGGCCGGAACGATCCGTTTGCTGAAAAATATTTGTGGAATGTGGTTGCTGGAACGCTGCCGTGCCGGATGGGGAGAGACTTCGTATCCGGAATTGATCGCTGAAGCCGAAACGGCGGAGCCTTTCCGTAGCCTTATCAATCCGGATAATGCACTTTTTGCGAATCCCGATGATATGGAAAATGCCATCCGTAAATATTGTATGGATACGAATCAGCCGGTTCCGGAAACTCGTGGGCAGATTGTACGTTGTATTTTTGAAAGTCTGGCACTGCGTTATCGCCAAGTATTGGATGATCTGCGCGGATTAGCTTCTCAGCCGATAGAAACACTTCATGTGATAGGCGGGGGAAGCCGCAATGAATTGCTTAATCAGTTTACGGCGAATGCGGTAGGTATTCCGGTAGTAGCCGGACCGTCAGAAGCGACTGCTCTCGGCAACGTCATGATGCAGGCTATGGCGATAGGTGAAGCTGCCGATGTGCCGGGAATGAGAAAGCTCATTCATAATTCTATTCCTTTGAAAACTTACCAACCCCAAAATATGGAAAATTGGGGACAAGCTTATATACACTTTAAAAATATAGTATCATGAAAGAAGAACTGATTAAGAAGGCTTACGAGATAGCGGTTGAACGTTATGCGGCTGTAGGTGTCGATGCTAATAAGGCATTGGAAGATTTGCAAAAGATTTCTCTATCTTTGCATTGTTGGCAAGCAGATGATGTAACGGGATTCGAATCGAGTGGTTCGCTGACCGGAGGAATTCAGGCTACCGGTAATTATCCGGGAAAAGCTCGTAATATAGAAGAATTGAGACAGGATATATTGAAAGCTGCTTCTTATATTCCCGGAACTCACCGTTTGAACCTGCATGAAATTTATGGTGATTTCGGTGGTCAGTTTGTCGATCGTGACCAGGTAGAACCGAAACATTTTGAGAGTTGGATACAATGGGGAGCGGAACATGGTATGAAGTTGGACTTTAATTCTACTTCTTTCTCTCATCCGAAAAGTGGAAACCTTTCATTGTCGAATCCGGATAAAGGTATTCGTGATTTTTGGATCGAGCATACCAAGCGGTGTCGTGCAATTGCCGAAGAGATGGGTAAGCGCCAGGGCGATCCTTGTATCATGAATTTATGGGTACACGACGGAAGCAAGGATATCACGGTGAATCGTCTGCTTTATCGCGAACTGCTGAAAGATTCTTTGGATCAGATCTTTGCTGTTGAATATAAGAATATGAAAGATTGTATCGAATCGAAAGTGTTCGGTATCGGTCTGGAAAGTTATACGGTAGGCTCAAATGATTTCTATATTGGCTATGGTGCAAGCCGTAATAAAATAGTGACACTCGATACCGGCCATTTCCATCCTACCGAAAGTGTAGCTGATAAGATATCTTCGCTGTTGCTTTATACTCCGGAAATCATGTTGCACGTTAGCCGCCCGATCCGTTGGGATAGTGACCATGTGACTATCATGAATGATGAAACGCTGGATCTGGCAAAAGAAGTAGTGCGTTGTAATGCTCTCGACCGTGTACATATCGGTTTGGATTATTTTGATGCCAGCATTAACCGTATCGGTGCTTATGTGATTGGTAGCCGTGCTACACAGAAATGTTTCTTGCAAGGATTACTGGAACCGATTGCCAAGTTGCGTGAATATGAAGCCAATGATCAGTTGTTCGAACGCCTGGCTCTGCTCGAAGAGGCTAAATCGCTTCCGTGGAATGCTGTGTGGGATATGTTCTGTTTGAAGAATAATGTTCCGGTTGGCGAGGAATTTATTGCAGAGATAGAAAAATACGAAACAGAGGTAACTTCGAAAAGAGAATAAGAATAGTGGTTAGTGATGAAAGTAGCATTTCCAATCACTACTTTCATCACCTGTCGCTAATCATTTATCACTAATCACTTATCACTAAATACATGAATACACTGATAGGCCTTATTATTATAGCCATTGGCAGTTTTGGGCAGAGTAGCTCATATGTACCTATTAATAAAGTAAAAAACTGGTCATGGGAAAGTTTTTGGTTGGTACAAGGGATTTTTGCATGGCTCGTGTTTCCTTTGTTGGGTGCTTTGTTGGCTGTACCGGCCGAGAGTAGCCTGATGGATTTGTGGAGCTCCGGTGGTGCTGTACCTGCTATGGTATATGGAGTACTATGGGGAGTCGGAGGGCTAACGTTCGGACTCAGTATGCGCTATCTTGGCGTAGCTTTAGGACAAAGTATTGCTTTGGGTACCTGTGCCGGTTTCGGTACGCTCTTTCCTGCTATCTTTGCCGGAAAAGATTTGTTTCATGGTGATGGTTTGATGTTGCTTATCGGTGTGTGTATCACTTTAGCTGGCATTGCGATTATCGGTTATGCCGGAAGTTTGCGTTCCAAAAATATGACTGAGGAGGAGAAGAAAGCGGCTGTTAAAGATTTTGCATTGACAAAAGGATTACTGGTTGCTTTGTTGGCAGGTGTGATGAGTGCTTGTTTTGCTCTTGGGTTGGATGCCGGTACACCTATTAAGGAAGCAGCTCTTGCTAACGGAGTAGAGGCTTTGTATGCTGGTCTTCCGGTTATATTTTTAGTAACTTTGGGGGGATTTTTCACCAATGCAGTGTATTGTATACAACAGAATATTAAGAATAAGACCGGTAAGGAATATTTTTCTGTTAAGAGTGGGCAACTGGTTAATAATCTGCTGTTTTGTGCCCTTGCCGGGGTACTTTGGTATTCACAGTTCTTCGGCTTGGAAATGGGGAAAAGTTTCCTGACGGAAAGCCCTGTTCTATTGGCGTTTTCATGGAGTATTCTGATGTCGCTGAATGTTACTTTCAGTAATGTTTGGGGTATTCTTTTGAAAGAATGGAAAGGGGTAAGCAATTCGACAATCGGTGTTTTGATTCTCGGGTTAATTGTTCTTATTTCTTCCATTATAGTAGTGGCGATGGCACAAGCATAAATAATAAATTAGACAATTGGACGATTTCTGACCGTTTATAATTGAAAATACCGGTTAGTAGTTGTTCTTTGGTCTGTATATAAAAACAATCTTTAATTGAGCAGGTAGAAACTTTAAGGAGGAAAATATTTTAAGCAGGCTCTTATTTTAATCGTAAATAGAAAATCGTTAACGTACTTATGGCATAAAGATCAAATAATGGTCATGACCACAGGGAATAAATCGTAGATAAAAAGATGAAATCAATTTTGGAAAATCGTCCGGCTCTTACTAATGAAGTAAATAAGGCTGCCGAAGTAGCCGGATATCTTTGGCAAAAAGGCTGGGCCGAACGTAATGGTGGCAATATCGTTGTGAATATTACAGAGTTTGTAGATGATGAAATACGCAATTTGGCTCCTATTAGTGAAGTAAAATCTATTGGTACCGTATTACCTTATCTGAAAGGTTGTTATTTCTATTGCAAGGGAACTAATAAACGTATGCGTGATTTGGCGCGTTGGCCGATGGAACATGGTTCCATTATTCGTATTCTCGATGATTGTGCAAATTACGTTATCATTGCCGACCACCCGGTATTGCCTACTTCCGAGTTACCGTCGCATTTGTGTATGCACAATTATCTTATTAGTAAGGGCTCTACCTATAAAGCATCTTTGCACACACATCCCATTGAATTGATCGCTATGACGCATCACAAACCTTTTTTGGAAAAAGATGTATTGACTAATCTGCTTTGGAGTATGATACCCGAAACGAAGGCCTTTTGTCCGCGTGGTTTGGGGATTATTCCTTATGCATTGCCCAGTTCTGTAGCATTGGCGGAAGCCACCATTAAAGAACTCAATGATTATGATGTGGTTATGTGGGAAAAACATGGTGCTTGTGCTGTTGGTGAAGATATCATGGATGCTTTCGACCAGATTGATGTGTTGAGCAAATCTGCACAGATTTATATCAATGCGCGTAATATGGGTTTCATTCCGGATGGTATGTCTCAAGAACAAATGCATGAAATGACAGTCGCTTTTAATCTGCCTAAATAATCATAAAAAGAATCTATTAATCCATGAAACGAATCTTTATATCTTGTGCTCTTTTCTTGTGTACTATTTCTCTTTCCGCTCAGACTAAAATGACGGCAAAAGAGGCTGCGTTGAAAATTGCCGACCGAATATTAGATAGTACTACATACGAATTCAAGAACACCAAGACTGGAGAAGTTTATAAATCGGTGAAAAAACTTCCTCTGTCAATGGATGTGAAAGTGGCTTGTAAGTATAACAACTGGCATTACACAAATGGGGTAACCAACATTGCATTGATGGAATTGGCTGATAAGGTAGGTGATAAGAAGTATGACAAGTATGTCCTGAAGAACATGAACTTCGTGTTTAATGAAGGTAACCTTGATTTCTTTCGTCGCCAATACGATCAGGCATTTAAGGATGATGGCTGGAATGCGGTTCGTAAACTTAGCTGGCATATGATTTTTCGTGGTAAGCGTCTGGATGACAATGGACCGATGGGGGCCAGTTTGATAGAACTACAGATGCGGCATCCTAATGAAGCATTTTTGAGCTATGTAAATGAAACTGCCGACCATTTGAATTATGCCGAGCCCCGTCTGGTGGATGGAACGATTGCCCGGCTTTGGCCACATGTCAATACAATTTGGGCGGATGATGCTTTTATGGCTATCTCTTTCCTTGCTCGTATGGGGAAGATGACCGGTGATGAGAAATATTTTAATGATGCCGCCAATCAGGTATTGAATTATACCCGTTACTTGTGGTGTCCGGAAAAGAATATCTATTATCATTGCTATCACACCGATACAAAAGAACATGGGGTGGCTCACTGGAGTCGTGCGAACGGTTGGGTGTTTATGGCACAAGCCGATTTATTAAGTGTAATGCCTGAGGATCATCCGATGCGTGATGCGGTGATTGAAAATTTTCGTCGTCAGGCGAGTGGAGTAGCCCGATATCAGGGAAAAAATGGCTTGTGGCACCAACTGTTGGATAAAGAAGATTCTTATGAGGAAATTACCGGAACAGCCATGTTTGTTTTCGGTATTGCTCGTGGAGTTAAAGAAGGTTGGTTGCATCCTGATTTTATTTATGTAGCGGAACAAGGTTTGAAGGGTATGATGAAGAAGATTACCGATAATGGTGATGTTACTGCTATTTGTGTTGGTACCGGTATTATGCCTTCTGTGGCTTATTATTATAATCGTCCTACTCAAGAAAATGACCCGATGGGAGAAGGTCCTGTCCTCCGTGCATTAATAGAGATGATAGATGCGCCTAAGTATACGGAAATAAAAGCTGAAGAGCAATACGATAAGATTGTGTTGAAGAAATGATGGAATAGGAGAAACTTTACTGTTTTTTCGTTAATTTTATTTTGGATAAAGATGGGTGGTTGGAAAAATATTTCCGATTGCCCATTTTGAGTTTTAAAGATATTTTATGCAGTTGTAAAATGGAGTTAGTTATCGCATAGGTTTTTCTTATTTGTTTTTTGGGGAAAGTATTTCTCTGTTTGTCTGTTGTTTTAGTAATATGATATTGAATGATAATGGTGTTTGTTTTTTGGGGTGTAAAAATATTTTAGCCCATCGGCTTTGCTATGCGGAATTTTTTTATAAATTGCCTCCGTTTATTACTATATTATATGTTCTCATCATCTATTTGGGCCGGGAATTTGATTGATATTGATTGCAAGGTCCAATCGGTTTATGGATACAGAGCGGATGGAACACCCGGACGTGTTGTTGTGATAAATTTGAAGGGTGAGTGTCTGAAAGGTAACTGTCTGGTTGATGTTGCTGCAAAAGGTTACAGGGAAAAGAGTAATTTTGTATTGGATGCGAAAGATTCTACTCGTATCGAACTTTTATTACCTTCAGAACTTCCTGTGGGGAAAAAAGCGGAAGTTGCTTTTACATTTACTTATACGGGTGAAAAGTACAAGAGAAAATTAACCATTGATCCTATGTGATATTGGTTATACGAATACGCATAAAAATGCAGAACGGCTTCATAAAAATAACATAATAGAAGGGATCAAGTTGGCAGAAAAAACAAAGGATTTTCTATCGGGAGCACGGTTTGTGTGGAATCCGGAAGTTAGTTGGCCACTTGAACGTTTATGGGAATCTAATCCGGAAAAGAGGGAAGGTCTTATTGATGCAATTAAAAAAGGACAACTAAGTATAGATGCCAGTTATCTGAATTTAAATACAAGTATTTGCTCAGATGAAGAATTGTTCAGAAGGGTTGGACGACCGGACGACCTTGGTTTGGACAGCGTGATCCGGAGAAGGTACCTTTGACTATTAAGACAGGAAATGCCAATGTTGATTTTACGAATAAGTTGGTTGAACTTGAAAATAGTGACTATCCTTATGACTTTACTGTACTTTCCTGGACTTTGTGGGATAATAGTCCACTGGATGCCGATGTGCCTTTTGCTGTAAAAGCTTGGAATGAAAAATATGCTTATCCTAAAGTAATTATTAGTGGTGGGCATGAAATTATGTCGATGATAGAAGAAAAATATGGGAAACAGTTACCGGTAGTGACCGGAGATTATACGGAGTATTGGACAGATGGCATCGGGACGGCTGCCGGACTAACATCAAAGAATAGGACAGCAAAAGAACGACTGGTGCAAGCAGAAACTGTTTGGTCGTTGTTGGCGGATGGCAAGAAGGCTTCTCGATTTGATTTTGACGAAGGTTGGAGATATATACTTTTAGGTTCTGAACATACATGGTGTTTTGAGAATCCTACTGAACCCTATTTTCAAGATGCGATCTGGAAAGTCAAACAATCCTATTTTCACGAAGCCGAGAACAGGTCTCAGGATATGATGGCAGAGTCATTGGCCCCCATTACTGATAAATCGGATGGTGCATTGGGGCCTAAAGAGGGTCCTTCTAATGGCGGCATTGCAGTTATTAATACGCATACTTGGATGCATGATGGAATTATCGCTTTGTCGAAGGCAGAGAACCTGAAAGGAAATAAAGTGTTGGATTCCAATGGTGAAGAGGTACTTTCCCAACGCTTGTCGACAGGTGAGTTGCTATTTCTTGCAACAGGTGTTCCGGCTCTAAGTTCTTGTCATTACCGGGTGGTTGAAGGTGATTGTTTACTTACAGGAGATTGCAAAGTAGATAGTGGGAGTTTAGAGAATGAATTTTTAAAGCTTCACATTGATTCAAAGACAGGTAATATAATTGGTTTCGTTGATAAAAAAACGGTTATGATTATGTGGGCAATGATGGAGCTGATACTTTCACTTGGCTTCCTGCGAATGAAAACCAACCCTTGGCAGATATGGTAACAAATATTTCAGTAATAGAAAAAGGACCGTTAGCCGTAGAATTACGTGTGGTCTCCAAGGCTAAAGGATGCCGTAACATCTCTCGTTCTGTTCGATTATTGGCTAACCAGCCATGGGCAGAGATAACATAATGTAGTGGATAAACTACCTTTGACCGAAAAAGACGGTATACATTTTGGTTTTAACTTTAATATTCCCGGTTCTAAAACCCGTGTCGACATTCCTTGGGGAATTATGGAAGTGGAAAAAGATCAATGGGTACAAGGAAACAGAAATTGGCTTGTGCTACAACGATGGTTGGATATTTCCAATGAAACACACGGTGTTACTTGGTGTTCTTTGGATGCCCCTCTGTTTGAATATGGTGACAGGCATGCCAATATTTCGATGGGGTGGGGTGGACAAGGTAATTGGGTAACTAAGTTGGAACCCAGTTCTACGATCTATTCGTGGGTGACGAACAACCATTGGCATACGAATTTTCCATTAACTCAAGATGGTCCTGTAACGTTTAGATATCGTATTTTATCTCATGAAGAATATGATGTAGTAAAAGCAAACCGTTTTGGCTTGGAACAATCTCAACCTTTAGTTTATGTAACAGCGGATAAAGATCCATGTGTGCAACCTCTGCTTGCAATTGATAATCCGAAGGTTTATCCGACAATACTTAAATCTTTGGACAAAGATCGTGTATTGATTGTTCGTCTTCGTTCTTTATCTGACGGAGAAGAAAATGTGAAATTATTATTTCCACATAAGAATTCTAAGAGAATCTCTCTTTGTAGACCGGGAGAGGTTAATAGTGAAAAGATTGGTGAAGAGTTGGTAATGAAACCTTATGGACAGGTTACGTTGAAATTGGAGTTTTAAAAGATAAAGGGAGGGGAGAAATTTTGAATATTTGAGCTGATTTGGGTTTCAACGTATATTGGGCAATTGAGTATTAGGGTGATGCTGTTTTACAATATCTTTCTTGAATCTTTGAAACTGTGAATTGTTAACGCGAGGTTTATGTGTTAGGATTAGTTTGTTAGAATCTGAAGAAGGAATAATTGAATGTATATTTCTCAGTTAGAAAACCGGGATATTTGAGGTCATTTTTATTATATTTCTTTGAATTCCTATGTTTGGTTTACGTTCTAAAATGAGTTTATACACTTTGCTATGATAGAAAGATAAAAGATTTGTATGCCCCTCCTTTCCTTTAATATGAAATCATAAAAATCAATTTTTGTATCAATTCAGCCAAAATTTATATGGCCCCGTGTTCGATAACTGCGTATTTTTGCATCATAATCAATTTAACTAATAAATAACTGTTGTTAAACTAATAATTTAAAAACTATGAGAAAGAATACTTTTCTTAGTGTAGCGCTTTTAGCAGCGTCTGTGTCTGTAGTTAATGCTCAAGAAGCCCCGAAGGAGTTGTTCTGGCAGAATGGTAGTAATACTGGAATTTGGAGTATAATGGACTCTGAATGGGGAGAAGATTTAGGTGGGTTTTACTTGCCTACAGGTTGGCAAGAAGGCTGTATGGCAGTTTTCAATGGTGGTGGTGCGTTTGCTGATACTGATGGTAATGCTAAAACGGTAGAATCAATCAAAGTGAGCGGTGAAATGCAAGTAGGCGGTATTAAATTTGATAGTGATAAGAATTATTCCATTTCATATAGTTCAGATAAAGCTACGGATAAAATAGTAGGAGACGGAACTTTGATAAAGGAAGGTACAGGTACGTTAACATTAAATGTTCTCAATCAACTGAAAGGTGGTACAATTGTAAGGGGTGGTCAAGTAAATTCTGATAAAAAAGATTCTCCCAATGTTTTTGGAGATACAATTGTGCTCGATAACGGGTCTATTGGTGTAGCTATGAGTGAAATCTCTACTCCTGCATGCCAATTTACTGTTCCTGTTGGTATCCCTGAAGGAAAAGTGGGCTCTATTTGGGCAGGTCGCTATCTTCAGTTCACTAATAAATTTTATGGAAAAGGAACATTAGTTATTTATGCCGGTGGTGAACGTACATATATTACTGATGACAAGGCCGGTAAGAAAGACATGACTTGTTGGGATGATTTTGAAGGGGATCTTGTAGTTGCTGCTAATAAGACTGTTGAGTATGCAGAAGGTAAAGCTCCGGCTTTCTTCGGATTACAATTCAATACTACAAAAACATTTACTGGAGTAGCAGATATGGAAGGGATAGACTCTACTTTGGTTAATACAAAAGTAACGTTGAAAGAAGATGCCGGTTTAACAGGGGTTAGTGGTACGCGTTGTTTTGCTATAGGTGAGTTAAATGCAGAAGAGGGTGGTTTCCTCTCTGGTTATGGTTCCGGAAGTTCTAATCCGGTAATTTGGTGGTCAATAGGTAATTCAAATACAAATGTAACAAGTCTTCCTCTCTGGTTGAGAGATAATACGAAAGCAAATAAAAATGCATTTGGAGTAATAAAAGAAGGTACAGGTACTTATATTTTCACAGGTACTAAAAACTCTGATACGGGTAAGGTATTCTTGGGCTTACATGTAAAAAAAGGTCGTGCTTATATCAATACTCCGGTTGATGATCCGACAATTACTGCATTGTGTAGAAGTGAAAAAACTGCAATGGCTATTTATGAAGGTGCTATTGGTGGTGGTAATGGACGTATAACAAGTGAAGTAATCGTAGATGGTGGAACATTGGAAGTTGGTTGTCAAGGTATCGGTCAATTAATTTTGGATGATATTGAGGGACAGAGCTTAAAATCACCGTTAACTGTAAAAAATGGAGGTACGGTGGAATTTGAACTTGCAAATGCTACAAGTTATGATAAGTTGACTTCTAATAATACTGCTACGTTTAATGGCAATAAGATTATTGTAAAGGCTGCTGAAACATTTGATATTAAAGATGGTGACTCTTTTACTATTTTGGATGCTGCTATTAAGCCGGAAGGCGATACTTATGAGGTTGAGTTTCAAGGATTCCCTGCTAGTTTGACATTGGCTGCTACAGAGGAGAGCTATCAATCAGGAACTAAAACCGAGGGTGAAGGAGAAACTGCTACAGAAGTCCCGGTGATGGGATATAAGATAGTAATTACAGCTAAAGGTAGTGGTTCCGGTACGGGTCTTGAAGATTTTAATGTTGCTGATGAATTGGCTGTCTATGCACAGAATGGAAGCATTGTAGTAAAAGGTGCTGGTGTAGAAAATGTGATAGTAATGAATACTCAGGGACAGGTAGTGGCTAACACTAATGCTTCGATAATTCCAATGAATACAGTACAGGGTATGTATATTGTAAAAGTAAAAACAATAGCCGGTATTGTAACGAAGAAAGTGATTTTGTAAGACAACTAATAAAAAAGGAGAGGCGGTATCTATTCAGTCCGCCTTTCTTTTGATTCGTATATTTGTTTTCCTTTTTAATTCTTATATTACGTACTGATGAGAAACTACATCTTCTTCTCTTTCCTGCGTATCACAAAATTATGATTAAATTTATGTATAAGAGATTTGTTACCGCATTGCTCTTTCCGCTTTGTATGGGAGGAGGATTGTATGCACAACAGTTGGCTTTTCCTGGCGCTGAAGGTTATGGACGTTTTGCAAAAGGTGCAAGAGCCAGTGAATCTCCGGAAATTTACCATGTGACTAATCTGAATGATTCCGGAGAAGGTTCCTTACGTGATGCAATCAGTAAGCCCAACCGTGTTATTATATTTGATGTTTCGGGAATTATTAATATTAAATCCCGCCTTGTGTTTTCTAAAAATCTAACGATTGCCGGACAAACAGCACCGGGTGATGGTATTACGATATATGGAAACGGGGTCTCTTTTTCTGCGTCTGATAATATCATTGTTCGTCATTTACGTATGCGTATGGGATTGAAAGGTGATTCCGGAAAAGATGCAGCAGGTATTGCTAATGGTAGTAATATGATATTTGATCATATTTCGGCAGCATGGGGATTGGATGAGAATTTCTCTATAAACTGGGACGACAAAGGGTATGAACCTTATAATATAACGATTCAAAACTCTATAATCGGCCAAGGAATTATGCCACATGCTTGCGGTGGATTGATACAGTCTAATGGTGGAATCAGTTTGTATAGAAATCTATATATTGACAATAAAACTCGCAATCCGAAAGTAAAGGGATTAAACCAGTTTGTTAATAATGTAGTGTATAACTGGGGTGATGGAGGATGTTATATCCTGGGTGATACAGATGCTTCTTCTTGGGGAGTAATTACTAATAATTATTTTATAAAAGGTCCGGTAGCCGGAACAAAAGCTTTTGTAAGGGCTAAACCTGCTTTTCAAGTTTATCAGAAAGGCAATATGATTGATTATAATGTTGACGGAGTCTTAAATGGTTATGAGGCAACGGAGGAGGATTTTCTCAGAGATGGGAGTGATCCTACGAGTTTGAATGTTACTTTCGTAAAATCTCCTGAAGATTTTGATTTTTCTAATTATTCCAGACGAAAGCTGGAAGGAGATCAGAAAATAGTGGTGTCGACTGATGCGGAGAAGCATCCGGTTATTATGGGAGAAACTACTGCCGTAGAAGCTTATAATTGGATTGTGGAAAATGCAGGAGCTTCTTTGCCGACACGCGACGAAGTAGATGGCTATATGGTCGATGAACTACTTTCTTTAGGAACTAAAGGAGCTTTGTTAAATTCGGAATCGGAAGTTGGATTGACAAATGGTGTAGGGAATATTTTTGCAGGAAACCGTCCTCTGGATACTGATAATGATGGAATACCTGATGCTTGGGAAGAAGCTAACGGGTTGGATAAAAATGATCCTACTGATGCGGTAAAAATGGCCGCTAATGGATATTTGAATATTGAAAATTACATAAATAGTATTGATGGTCCGGTAATGGATTATGTAAAATATCCTACAAATGTACAATTATCCAGTTTAGGAACTGATAATGTTTCTATTAAATGGCAGAATAACGCATCGGAATCAACTGCTCTTATCTTGGAATATTCTGCAGATAATAAAACCTTTACTCCGGTTGTGCTGAATACAGATGTAACTACTTATAAATTAGAATCACTAACTCCTAATACGACTTATTACATTCGTCTCAAAACAGTTAATGGAGAATTAGAGTCATTATACTCTTCCGTATTGGAAGTAACTACACGTGGAGTTCCTATTCCGCCGGTCGCTTCTATCAATCCTGTTCCGGAAAATGCTTCTACCATTTCAGATTACAGTACGGTACGTCTTTCGTGGGAAAATAAAACGGGAGTATGGGCTGGTACGGTATCTTATTCTGTTTATCTTGGAAAATCGGCTACTACAATGGAGAAGGTGGTAGACGCTACTACCCAGATGGTAGCGACTGTAAATGTAGAGCCTGCGACTACCTATTATTGGCGCATTGATGCCAAAAATGCATTAGGAGCGAATGAAGGAGATGTATGGAGTTTTACTACGGGTACAAAACCTGAACGTGGAAAGGTAGCTTATTATTCGTTTGATGAAACGGAAGGTGCCTCTTTGAATAACGAATTCGGAACAGCAGCAGTTGCCAAGAACTTTACTCCGGAATGGGTGACAGGTGTTCGGAATAATGCTGTGAACTTTAATACTGTGAATGCATCGTTTGTGCAAGAGCATTATGATGCATTGGAGTTAGGAAACGAGTCTTTTAGTATTGAATGCTGGTTTAAGTCGGCAGGTGGTTCTGTCGATTGGTATTTGTTACACAAAGGTAGTCATGCGGATAATAGTTATGAAGGTGCAACAGGCAGATGGTTCGGTATACAGTATCAAAAGAATTCAAAAAATGACCGTTTGACTTGGGCTATCGATGATAATGTAACTAAGACGGATGTAAATGTAACTGGGGCTACAGCTAAATTCTTCAATGACGAATGGGTACATCTGGTTTGTGTACGCAATGTTGATGCCAAGGAGTTGAGAATGTATGCAAATGGTTCCTTAGTTGCATCCGGCGCAGATAAAACCGGTAATATCGGTACGGTAGAAAGAATGGCGATTGGAAACTGTAATACAGCTTACGAAAATGGTTTCCAAGGATTGATGGATGAGCTTTCTATCTATAATGAAGTATTGACTGCAGAGGAAATTGCAGATCACTATAACACGGGTACGGGCATACACTCTAATAGAATGGATACTCCTGCAGCGGGATTGGCTTATCCAATGCCGTTTGCTGACGAGTTTTATATTCCTGTGATTAATGTAGAAGATATGCCTGCTCAAATAACGGTAATGAATGCTTCCGGGCAGGTTGTTCACCAAGTAGAGGTAATGGTTCAGGGCGGAATGGCTCACGTGAAGGATGTGGGTAAACTCCCGGCTGGATACTATATCTACATGTTGCAACTGGATGGTAAGACATGGGTTGGTAAAATTGTGAAATAAATAAATAGCGATAAGATGAAGAAATATTTTCTAATGGGTCTTTTCTTTTTCTCTCTGGTCTCTTGCCAGAGAGAAATCGATAAGTATTATGAGATTCCGGATTGGTTGAAAGGAAATGCTTATGAAGTGATGGAAGATAGAGGTAATTTCTCTATTTTCATGAAAGCGGTGGATCGGAGTAGTTATGCAAGCCTGGTAAAAGGGAAAGGTATTGTTACCGTAATGGCGCCTACCGATGATGCTTTTAGTGCTTATTTGACTAAACATAATTATGGTTCAGTAGAGGATATTTCTCAAACAGAACTGGATAAGTTGATAGGGTATCATTTGATTTACTATTCATATACGAAACAAAACTTTATGTTTTATAATCCGAATGGGATAGATGCCGAATTGGAAAATCCGGGGACTTATTTTAAGTTTAGAACTAAAAGTCGCGATGCTATCTCTACAGTGAAGGATTATGCGAACGGCGGTGTTATTCGTAAGATTATGCATAAGGATCGCTTTATTCCTGTCATTTCAAATTATTCATTGTCCGGTTGGAGTAGCTCGCCTAAAGATGAGTATGAGAAAATGTTCCCGGGATCGACTTATGGCGGTGGAACGAATAATTTTAATATTTCTAATGCCGGCATTGTCGGTGATGAAATAGTAACGGATAACGGTTATTTATATGTAGTCGATCAGGTACTTGAACCTCTTGAAACTTTGTATACGGAAATGAGCCACGAAGGTTCGGAATACACCAAGTTCGCTGCTATGTATGATCGCTTTGTGAAATATGAATACGATGAAGATGCTACAGCTGATTATGGTAATGGTGATTCTTTATTTGTACATTCTCATTATTCTTTACCTTCCATAGCATGTGAATGGACGAATTTGTCAGAATATTCTATTCCTGATTATGCTCAGCTAAATTATTTGTCTTCTATTTCTTTTACAGTGTTGGCCCCTGATAATGCAGCAATTGATGAATTCTATCGAAAATATTGGGCAAATTCTTTTTCTTCATTGGAGGAGGTTAATTATGTTCCTTTATATTATTTTATGAGTGCGCATGCCGGAGAGTATAGGGGTAAAATGATGACATCGACTGCTCTGTCTGCGATTATTAATATGGAGGATCGTTATGACGGCACTACAATAACAGAACCTGACTATGTGAAAGTTTGTACAAATGGTATTTTGGGGGGAATGAAGGGCAATGTGATCACTCCTGAGCCTTTTGAATCTCCGATGGCTCCGGCTCTTTGTAATAAGGATTATAATATTTTTGCTTTAATAGCTCATAGGGGTGGTCTTATAAGTAAGATCCAATCGATAAACGAGACTCAATTTAATATATTTTTTCCGAGTGACGACATGTTGAAAAGAACCGAGTATAATGGTGACTTCATCCAATACTTGAAAGGAAATCCTTATATAATTAATGATGAACAAATACAAGTTGCTAATGCTGAAGACGGGACATTGGGTAATCTGAATACTACTCAGGCACAGGAAATAGCAGGTGCACATGTAATGGATAATGTGCTTTCTACTCGTAATGGTGGTACAGAGATAATTTATAGCTCTTATAATGATTTCGAATATCTGTATAGAGTTAATGATGAAATCTATTCTTCGGCTACATGGAATTCAAAAGCATTAGGTAATGAAGTATCTGTACCCACTGCGAAGCTGATAAAAGATTACGGAGAATTCGGGGCATCCTATGCTTTGGAAGGAGATAATACGACGGTTGCCTTATTGCCGGAACAGGCGAACTTTAAAGATCGTGTCATGCAAGACAAAAACATGAATGATTATAAAGGGATCAATGTGTATTTGAATGCATCAAACGTTGGAAAAGGAGATAATGCGTTTAGTTTTATACAAGGTAACCGCTTTATCATTTTTATCCCAACCAATGAAGCAGTAATGGCAGATATGACTACCGGTCCCAAACGATTTCCTGTAACTGGCTCTATGGATCAAAGAAATATGTATGTGACCAGTCTTTTTATTGATGTTTCTTCCAGTGGATTAGTAGATTATCCTTTCCCTGTTACAGGTAAGCGGACAGAAAAAGTACTTACGACATTTGGAACCAAAACTGTAAATGGGAAGAAAGAAAGCATTACAGTTACACTAATCAATGAAGCAGATGGCAGTATGAAGTTGAGGGATGCGAAAGGCAATGAAGTGAATGTAACTTCCTATTTCCCTTATATCTATGCTGACGGTGCAGCTTACGTGATAGATGGTGTATTGGATTTATTGAATTAATATAGAATAGAGAAAAATGAAAAGGAATCGAAATATAATCTTGACATTGCTACTGTTGGCTTGCGTACAATCGATATGGGCGCAACAAGTGTTGACGGGTACAGTAATGGATAAAGTTTTTAATGAACCGTTGATGGGGGCCAATGTATATGTCACGAATGCTTCGAACCGTTCTTTGGGTGGTTGCATCGTTGATATCAATGGTAAATACAGATTGTCTATCCCTGATCAGAAAGGGTTGTCTATTGTATTCTCTTTTATAGGATATAAAACACAAACGATTAAATATACCGGGCAGAAAGAGCTTAATGTAACTTTGGATGAAGAAGGTATGTCTTTGGATGCTGTAGAAATTACAGCAAAGAAGATAGAACGAAATTCAATGGGACAGTCTGCCCGTGAAATGATATCGGCTACGCAAAAACTAAGTTTGGGTAGTTTGGATACGGCTCCGGTAACTTCTGTAACCGAAGCTTTACAAGGAGCAATGGCGAATGTGGATATTTTGACTGGTGCTGATCCGGGTTCCGGTAGTTCAATCCGTATTCGCGGTACTTCTTCATTGAATGCTTCCAGTCAACCTTTGTTTGTGGTAGATGGTGTACCTTTGCCTGTAGATGTAGACGATGATTTTAGTTTTGCTTCGGCCAACTCCGAAGATTACGGTTCGTTACTGAATATATCTCCGGCAGATATAGAGTCTATTGAGGTGTTGAAAGATGCTGCTGCAACTGCGGTATGGGGGTCTAAAGGTGCTAATGGTGTTTTACTGATTAAAACGAAGAGAGGTAGTAAAGGACGTTTGCAGTTTAACTTCAATACAAAATATGAATTTAGCAAGGAGCGTACCGGAGTGAAGATGCTGAATGCAAATCAGTACATTTCGATGATTCAGGATGCTATTTATAATACAGTATCCGATTTAGGAGCTCAGTCTTCTAAGTCACAAGAGTATCTGAAACTTTTATACAATACAAAAGAAATCGGTTTTGATCCTGCATGGCAATATTTTAATGAATACAATCAAGATGTTAACTGGTTGGATGAAATAACTCAAAACGGCTATACTACAGATAATACTTTTTCTGTATCCGGTGGTGGTGATAAAGCAAATTATCGTCTTTCATTGGGATATTTAAATCAGGAAGGTACGACAATCGGTACTGCTTTCGAGCGTTTTAGTACGTCATTCAATACGGATTACCGTTTTTCTGACAAGTTGGATATTTCTTTGCAATATAGCTTCTCACGCGGAGTGACAGATGCAGCTTATACAGATGACACCGATCAATTGAAAAAAGCATCTGTACGTGGACATGCTTTGACGAAAATGCCCAATATGAGTCCTTATGTGATTGGTGCAGACGGACAGCGTACCGGTGAATATTTCACTCCTTATGAATCATTCGGTATGACTTTTGCTAATGATAAAGTATATAATCCGGTAGCGATGGTTAATGAGGCCACTAATCGTACAATTGCAACAAACAGTCGTATGACTTTCGTTTTGCATGCAAAATTATTTAAAGATCTGGATTATTTTGGGACGGTAGGTTTCAATGGACAGTTTTCGAAAATTAATCGTTTCTTACCTCAAAGTGTAACGGGAGTTGCGTTTGAGCACAGTTCTTCTGCACTGAATTATGATATCGGTAAAGATGTTTTATACTTAACTACTGAAAACCGTTTAGTGTATAATAAGACAGTAAGCGATGATCATAAATTCTTGGTGAGTGCTATTTTCCAGACAGGAGATAAAACGACCAGTACTTATAGTAGTAAGGCTGCCAATACAGCTTCTTCGGGGATAACATCGCCCATTGCAGGTAGTACTATCTTGAAAGGTGGTTCCGGACGTACGGTAAATCGCGATATGGGAGGTACGCTGAATGCACAATATATTCTGCAAGGGAAGTATATGTTTAACGGTGGTTATCGTATGGAGGCCAGTTCTGCTATGGATGCAAGTAGCCGTTGGAAAGGATTTCCGACATTCGGCGTAGCTTGGCATTTGGGTGAAGAAGAGTTTATCAAGCGTTTAGGATTTATTTCTTTAATCAAAATACGTTATAGTTGGGGACAGTCTGGTAATGCACCTTCCGGAACATCTCCGTATATCGGAACATTCGAAGCGGTGACTCCCGGTTATGGCGATATGAATGCTGTAAAACCGGCAAGTCCGGATTTAACTCATCTGAAGTACGAGACGATTACTTCTAACAATATCGGTGTGGACTTTGGCTTATTTTCTGATAAAGTGAACTTTACATTTGAATTATATAAGAAAGTCACGGATGATTTGTTGCAGAAAAAAATGAAAGTGCCCAGCTCAACAGGACTTTCCACTGTTGCTTGGTATAACTCCGGTAAGATTCAGAATAAAGGTTGGGAGTTTAATATTGACATTGCAGCTGTTAAAACGAAAGATTGGAGTTTTAATTTTGGATTTAATATATCACAAAATAAGAATGAAATTCTGGAACTACCCGAAAATAAAAATGATGAACTATATACATTCGGAAATAAAAACTATGCATACAGTGTAATGATGGGTGACCCGCTGGGTTCTTTCTATGGATATAGATATAAAGGTGTATACCAGAATGTAGAAGAAACCTATGCTGTAAATACCAGTGGACAGCGTATTTTGGATATTGATGGTAATCCGGTGGTGATGAAGAATGGTGACCAGAAAGTTTATCCGGGTGATGCACGATATGAAGATGTGAATGGTGACGGTGTGATCGATGAAAACGATATTGTGTATTTGGGTAATAGTAATCCGACGTTGACCGGCGGTCTTAATTTTACTCTTCGTTATAAAAAAGTCAGTTTAGTAGCTGCTTTCCATGGGCGTGCCGGGCAGAAGGTTATCAACCAGGCCCGTATGGATATGGAAAATATGCGTGGAAAGAATAATCAGAGTGTAGCTGTATTGAGACGTTGGAGAAGTGAGGGGGATGATACAGATATTCCAAGAGCTTTGTATGACAAAGGCTATAACTATTTAGGTTCAGACCGTTTTGTTGAAGACGCTTCTTTTTTACGTTTGAAGACTGTGACTTTGAAATACCAAATGCCGGCCAAATGGATGAAAGCGATAGGAGTGAATAAGTTGGAACTCTATGCAACCGGTTATGATATGTTTGTTTGGACAAAATATAAAGGACAGGACCCGGAGGTTAACTTAAAGGCTGCCAATGACGGTACAGTAGCGCAGGTGGCTATTGACTCAAATAATACACCAAAACCATTTAAGATTGCGTTCGGCTTAAATTTGAATTTCTAAATAGGGAAGAAGTGATGAAAAAGATTAAATATTATATTTTAGGACTTTTAGTTACATGTTCCGTTTCATCGTGTGAGGATTATCTGACGGTGCTTCCGGAAAACAATCAAAGTAGCTTTGAGTATTGGGAAACAAAAGAAGACGTGGAGGCGGTACTTGCTGCCGGGTATGTGAATCTTAGAAGTTGTGTCGAAACGTTTTTATTGTGGGGCGAAGCCCGTGGCAATGGTTTGGATTATCTGTCAACATCCGGTTCAGATTTGCAAAAAGCAGGTCGTAAACTCCGTGACTTCGATATTTTGCCTGATAACAAATTATGTGATTATAGTAAACCGTATGCTGCAATTGCAATGGCGAATGCCGTTATTAAATATGCATCGGACGTTGTAGAGAAAGACCCTTCTTTTGATAGGAATATGTGTCGCTCATTTATGGCGGAAGCTTTCTTCCAACGTTCATTGGCATACTTTTATTTGGTACGCACCTTTAAGGATACTCCGTTTGTTGTCGAACCTTATGTAGATGACAGTGCACCGTATGTGATGGGTAAGACCGATGGCACTACCATTCTGAAATCATGTATCAGTGATTTGGAAACGTACTTGCCTAATGCAAAAGAATTTTTTCCGGAAGTGGATAATGATGATCCGATTAATACCAAAGGACGTGCTACGCAGTGGGGTATTCATGCATTGCTGGCCGATATGTATTTGTGGATGGGTGATTATGATAATTGTATTTCACATTGTAATTCTGTCATTAGTTCCGGTAGAGTCGGTTTGATTAATAACGGATTTATGAACTTTTTCCCGGGCAATAGTAATGAAGGTATTTTTGAGATACAATACAGCAATCCGAAAAGCCAGACCAATAGTTTTCAAACTTGGTTTAAAAGTTCAAGTGACGGCTATTATAAAATAACAGAGTATGTGAACGGACTGTTCGATATGGAGTCCAATGATATTCGTGGATTAAATTACACTTATAATGCGGACGGATATATCTGGAAATATCTGGGTGTGGATAAAACGACTGCACGGGCAGCTTCCGAAAATGATCAGAATTATATCATCTATCGTTTGGCGGATGTGTTGTTGATGAAAGCGGAAGCACTTATCATGCAAGGACACAACGAAGATGCTGCCGATTTGATAGATCGTACTCGCGAACGTGCAGGTTTGGGAGAGACAACCCTAAGTGATGATCGTATGGTAATGCTGGAGACTTTATTAGTAGAACGTCAGAAAGAGTTTTTTGGTGAAGGTAAAAACTGGTTTGACTTATTGCGTATCGGATTAAGAAGTGAACAATTGAATGATACCCAATATAAGACGCTTTTTGTCGAACAAGCTTTAAAGGCAGTGGGTGCTTCTCGACAGTCGTTAGGACGTGCTACTTTAGCAAACTCGGGCTCTTGGTATTTACCTTATTCGGAGGATGAGTTGAGCAAAAATCCTTTATTGGAGCAGAGTGATTATTATCAGAGTATTAGTAACTAATATAATATAAAATAGCGATATGAAACGCATAATGATTTTATTTGCTGCAGTATTCTCGTTGATATGGGGGGGATGTTCCGATCCATTCGAGAACCAGGCCTTCCGAGAAACAGATAAGATGCCGGCAGCCAGTTATATGGAAGCTAACAGTTCGACTTATTCTTTGTGGGTCGATCTATTGAACTATACAGGACTGTTTAATACAGTCAATTTGAAAATGGATTATACTTGTTTTGTTCCCGACAATGACGCAATGAGCGCTTTTCTACAAAAGAAAGGAATTTCATCGGTTCAGGGATTGAACAAGGAAGAGGCTGCAAATTTGGTGCGCTATCATACTATCGCATCTCATCAGTATACCTCTTCAGACTTCTCTGACGGGATGTTTCCTGATTCTACAGCCAGTGGTGATTATCTAAGCTTGGATATGCGCGACGGTGGACTTGAAGCGATGTATATTAACAACGAAGCCCGGATTAAGAGATTAAATACGATGACGACCAACGCGGTAATCCATACGTTAGAGTCGGTGCTGACCCCTGTTACAGGTATGATTGTGGATAATTTGGGAGAAGAGTTTTCGTTCATGAAGAATTTGTTGGAAGTGACCGGATATAAGGATATGCTGTCAACTCTGTATGTGAATGACGTGAAAAGACGTTATACGCTGTTTGCTGTCCCTAATGCCGTATTTACAGAAGCTGGAATTGAATTAAATGTTGCTTCGTTAGCTGCATATTTAGGAGAGACCGATACAAATTACGATGAGGAACAAAACCTTGTGTCCCGTTATGTCGCTTATCACATTGCTACTACGGCTTATTCATATGCTGACTTGAATGCGGATATTGATAACAATACCTCTAAAAATATCACAATGGCTGCTTCGAATTCATTGATGAGCTGTAATTTGGTGAATGATGCTTTTTATTTGAACTATGATAAAGGGACGCAGAAAGGGATTACTGTTACAGAGAAGAATATCAATTGTAAGAATGGTGTAATTCATGTAGTAGACGGGCTGTTGGAAGAAGTTGTTCCGAAAGCTACTACCGTGAAATGGGATTTGACGGACTATGAAGAGTTAGGAGCCATCTGTGAGAAGTTCCAGTTGGCCAATTTATCAGCGACTTACCTTTACACTTATTTGGGATTTGACTATCCTTCATGTTATACGTACTCTTCTTCTTATTTTGACTATTATCTGGCCAATAAGAATGAGGTAGCTTATAAATGTGTGAATCATGATTGCCTGCGTTTCCGTTTCTCCAAATATGGATGGATACAAATGCGTACTCCGATGATTATTGCAGGTAAATACACTGTTTCTTTAGCGCATTATAATGTCGCTGCCAAAGAGAAAGGTGGAAAATGGGCTGTTATCATTGATGGTGAATATGTGGGCGGACAGGTAACTACTACCGGTGAGTCTACCTCTAAAAGTTCCTATTCTACTGTAAAGGTCGGTGAAGTGGAATTCGCAGAATCTGTGACGCATACAGTACGTTTCCTTTCGGGAAGTACCGAAACGTCTTATTTGGATTGTTTAATCTTCGAACCTGTTAAAGAATAAAAGTTATGAATAAGTCAATCATATATTTATGTATGCTGTTTGCAATGGTATTCATTTCCTGCGGAGATAAATGGGATGAATATTATAATGGCAATGACGGATCCAAGGAAGAAGAATTGGATCAGACCCTTCAGGAGTTTTTTGCAGAACACAGTGAGTATAATGCATTTTACAAAGAACTGGAGTTGTGCGGTCTTGATGAAGAACTGACAAAAGATCAACAATTAACCCTTTGGGTAGTAAATGACGATGCTATGGCGGCTTCGGGTATAGACAAGGATGATACTTTGCGTATGAAATACCACATGAATTATCTGCCTTTTCTGCAAAGTGATTTAAAGGACGGGCTTCGCATTCCTACTTTGAACAATATTTATCTGCAAATAACCAGACAAGGAGAAGAAGTGTACGTAAACCGTTCGAAGGTGGAGTCTTCCTACCGTTTGAAGAATGGCGTAGTGCATGTAATCAGTGAATTGATGAAATCAAAAATAAATATGTTTGATTACATTAAATCATTACCGGATGAATATTCTATGTTCCGTGATTCTATAATGAAAAATAATGAGATGCTTTTTGATAAAGCCAACTCAATTCCAACAGGAGTAGATATAACCGGTAATACGGAATACGATTCTGTGTTCTATGTTTATAATCCCTTGTTTGAGAAAGCACAGTTCAATTCAGAGTTTAAGCAGTTTACTTTATTTCTTCCGGATAATGAGGTGTTGAAAGATTGCTTTACAAAGTTAAACACACAGTATAAAGCAATGGGAAAAACGGTTACGGCAGTAGATTCGGCTAATGCTATGACTTGGATAAAAGAAGCGGCTTTCTACACCGGAGAATTGAAAACCTTCACTGATGCTGATATTTCTTCTGCTTTTGGAAGGATATGGCGGCCTGGGATTCAAGAGATTGATCAAAGTAGTATGGAAGAATTAAGTAATGGTATTTTGTATAAGATGACAGAGGTAAAGATTCCTACTAATTATATTTTGACTCGTATTAAATCGTTGGTACATTATTATGAATATCTGACTGAAGCGGAACAGCAACAGTATTATACTTTCATGAATACGACTAAGATTTCTATTTTTGAGGATTCTGCGACTCCGAAACCGGAGATTTTGTCGAACTATTACATTTTGGATTTGAATGGAGATGAAGAAGCTTCTGATTTCTGGGTGGAATTTCCTCCGTTGGAACGATATAGAGATAAAGATACGGATCCTTATCGGGCACGAATTATGCAAGTTCCTTGTGGTGAATACGATTTATATATGGGATTCCATAGTAGCGGTCACCCGTATGTCAATGTTTATTTTGACGGTGATACGGATGGAACGACTTCTTCACCGGATGCTAATATGCAATTAATAGGTTCTAATCTTTCTATCGTATCATCTACTCCGTGGAATTTTGACCGTGTAAATGAGACAACGGCCGACCTGTATGGTGATAAAATTGTGAAGTGGGACGGATTGGGTGGACCGGTAGGTACTGTAACTGTCAAAGGTGATGGTATGAGCTCTTTCCGAATTCGTGTAGAGTTCTATAAAGGTGATAGTAAAAAGTTACGCATTTATCACTGGGCATTGAAGCCTTCGGCTAATAATTATTAATCTTAAGCATTAGAGCAATGAATAAGTATAAAATTATATTGATAATATTCTTTTCCATCCTGAGCCTTTCAAATTTAATGGCACAGAAAGGTGGAATAAAAGTTTCGGGTAAAGTGGTTAGTTCCTATGCTAACCGGCCCTTGCCTGATGCAATAATTACCATATCGGGTGTGGACAAAACTGTGGAGTGTGACAGTCTTGGGCGTTTCTCTGTAGATGGCGTACCGGCAAAAGCCACAATTTCGGTATGGTGTCCCGGTTTCTATACCAAAGAAGAACCGGTTGCTAATCGTGAACAGGTACAGATTGTGATGATACCCGAAGACATGAAGGGGTATTCCGAGAAAGTGACGTTACCGTTTCGCGGAATGGTCGTTCAGAAGAATAAGTCGACCAACTTGAGTTCGGTAAGTAAGAATGGGTTGAACTTAAACTTGACAGACGTTGAGGAGGGGTTTAGAAACATTCCGGGGCTTCAATTGATATCAAAAAGCGGACAAAGCCAGGAAGGCAGTTTCTTTAGTATCCGTGGTGTGAATACGATGATTGCCAATTCTACTCCGTTGATCGTGGTTAATGGAGTACCTTATATGCCTGATATGAATGAATCGGGTATTATCGGTGGATACTCCAAGGATATTTTTAATATTCTGAATGTTCAGGACATAGAAAACATAACGGTTTTGAAAGGTACAGATGCTGCCATGTATGGTTCTTTAGGTTCCAATGGAGTAATAATGATTGAAACGGATAAAGCAGCCGATTTGGATACTAAAGTAGAGTTTATAGGCCAATACGGATTATCCTGGAATACTTCTACATTGCCGGTATTGGGCGTAGACGATTATAAAAGCTTGATGGGAAATGTGGCTTTGACGAAATATGAAGATATGTCTGATGCGTTGAATGCTTTTCCGTATTTGAAAGATGATCCTGAATTTTATTACAAGTATCTGTATAATAACAATACCGATTGGCAGGATTTGATTTATCGGAATGCTTTTGTTACGGATAATGTATTGAAAATTAAGGGTGGTGATGCTATTGCTAAATATGATTTTTCTATTGGAGTAAAAAATAAACAAGGAACAGTGGAAGAGACGAATTCGTCGAAATATTATGCCCGTATGAATGCGGATGTGACATTGAGTAAAAACGTTTCTTTGTTCTCGACCATTTCGTTTGCTTATACTAATAATCGGGTGGCCGAGCAGGGAATGGTGCTTGAAACCAATCCTCTTCTGACTGCTTTACGCAAAGGTCCGTTATTTTCGCCTTATAACAAAGATGACAAGAATAACCTTTTGCCCGATTTTGCATCCATTCGTGACGAAGACGGAGCATTGATTGTGAACAATAGTGTAAGTAATCCGTTGGCAGTCGTTAACGATGTCGAAATGAAAGAGCACGCTTATGATGTGCTTCTTGATGCCGGGTTGCAATACCGCATCAATGAGAATTGGAAACTGAAAGCCACCTTCGGATTAAATTATAATTTGAAACAGGAAGATGCATTTGTTCCCGGGATGAGTTCTATGACAATCATGCCTTTGGATAATCAGTTAGCCAAAAACACAGTACGTTCGGCAGAAGGAACGACATTGAACACATATTATGCTTTGAATTTATCTTATCTTAAAAAGATTGCCCATATACATACAATTGCCGCCTCTTTGGGTGGACAAATTGCAATGAATAGCATTGATTATAATGCAGGAAGTGGATACAACACCGCAAATGACTATTATAAGACACTGAACAATGTGCAATCTATCGGACGTAACTATTTTGGATATATAAATAAATGGAATTGGATGAATTATAATGCTTCTGTGAAGTATAATTATAATAATCAATTCTTTGCTGGCGCCAATCTGGCAGCAGACGGTTCATCTGCAGTGGGGGCTGACGCGGCTCGTATTTATCTTTACCCGGCTGTCAATGCAGCTTGGAACATCCGCAATACATTGTTTAAGAATGTTACTTTCTTGAACGATGTGAATTTACGTACGGAATATGTGATGACCGGTAATAGCCGCTTTGCATCTTCTATCGGCGAATATTACTATTTGAACAGAGTATTTAAAGGGCTTTCCGGATTGGTACGCGCAGGGATACCCAGTGTGAAAATTACCCCTGAAAGAACAAATACCTGGAATTTAGGCTTGGATGTGGCTATGTTTAATAACCGTTTGACGTTCTCTTTGGATTATTTCGACAGCAGAAGCAAAGACTTGATTATGCCTGTAACGATTTCTTCGGTATATGGAACGGATTGCATGTACCGTAATTTAGGCGAAGTTTCTAATAAAGGTATCGAATTTGGTGCACAGCTTGCTTTGATTCAGAATCGCGATTTCAAATGGTATGTAGGTGGTACGATTTCTACCAATAAGAATGAAGTGAAGAGTTTGGGCGGAGAGAATTCGATGATTCTTTCCATGAGTGATGGCTCTGCCGTTATTTCTGAAGTGGGACAACCGTTGTACTCTTTCTATGGCTATCAGACGGATGGTGTGTTTGCAACGGATGACGCTGTTGTTGCTGCCGGAAAAGACGGACAGGCATTGACTAATGCTATCGGGGTTGCTTTTGCCGCCGGTGATATGCGTTTTGTCGATCAGAACGGTGATGGTAAGATAGATAAGGAGGATCGCGTGAATTTGGGTAACGCCCTTCCAGACTTTTATGGAACTTTCTATACTAATTTCCAATACAAGGGGCTGGCAGTATCAGCCGTATTTGGTTATAGCAAAGGAAATAAAATGTATAATGCCGTAAGACGTACCATGGAATCCATGTCTGATTTTTCCAATCAGTTGACTTCCGTAACGCGGCGGTGGATGTATGAAGGCCAGATAACGGATATTCCTCGTGCCGTATATGGTGACCCGATGGAAAACAGTCGCTTTTCTGATCGCTGGATAGAGGATGCTTCTTATTTGAAACTGAAAGAGTTGATGGTAAGTTATAAGTTTAATCTGTTTGCCGGGACTACCGTGTTTGTTGCTGCCGAGAACTTATTTACTGCTACCAAATATCTGGGTATGGATCCGGAAACAATGTACTCTTATGATAGCTCTATGCGTGGCTTTGATTACGGTAAGATAGCTTCTCCACGCACTGTGAAGTTAGGTTTTAAAGTTCAATTCTAATATTAAAGGTGAAGATTATGAAAAAGAAAATATATTTCCTGGCTTTGTTATTTCCCCTGTTGTCCGGGTGCGATGATTTCTTTGCACCTAATACGGATGATACATTGCTGGAAAAAGATTATATCGGTACTTCTTATGAGTTGTATACCGGATATATGGGGTTGGCTGCCTGTGTGCAGGATGTAGTAGATCAGGCAATGTTCTTGGAAGGCCTTCGTGGCGACCTGCTGGAACCTACTACTAATGCTCCGGTAGAAATGTGGGACGTTTATAATTACAAGGATTTGCAACAGCCGTTCTCTGATAATGCATTGGCCGATCCTAAAGGGTTTTATGCCGTGATATTGAATAGTAATGACTATCTGGAGCATGTATTTGAATATAAAGAGAAGTATCCTACTGTATTGTCGACAAGTGATTATAATGGTATTATAGGTGGAGCATTGAGATACAAAGCCTGGGCATATCTGATGCTTGCTAAAATTTATGGAGAAGCGGTTTATCTGGATGATCCTTTGGCCACTTATCAGGATTTGTCTCAATATCCGGTGCTTAAGTTTGATGGAATTATCGATAAATGCATCGATCTGATTGAAACGGGTATGAATGGTGTCAATGGGAAAGGGGATATCCGTTGGTCTAATACTTTATATCCGGGTCAAGGCGACTCTCCCGAATCATTGGAATGGAACCGTATTTGTCCCACTCCCGAGTGTTTGTTGGCAGAATTGTATTTGTATAAGACTAAAAAAGAGAATACTGATGAGGAGAACGCTGTTTATTATCAGAAGGTATGGGATAACTGTGTGAGTATCATTCGTACAGGGGGAACTCAAGAGGCCAGTTTTACTTTGAATAAGTCAAAGTATGAGGGATCATGGAGTCAGTTGTTTTCAACGACCTCGTATAATCGTCAGGACCATATCTCCGTTGCTTTCTATGATTATAGCAAAAAGCAGACGAACCATGTAATTGAGTATTTCTCTAATACTTATCCCAATAAATATTATCTGCGTCCGGCTGCGGCTGCCGTAACCCGTTGGGAAAAGAGCGGAGCTAATGACCAGAAATATCGGGGTATCAATAAGTCTTATAAAGAAAGTACGGAAGGATTGATTTTTTATAAATTCCTGGGGGCTCATACTACCAGTGATTATATTTATCGTAATGACGTACCCTTGTGTTACTATAAAGCTGCTGATATTCACTTATGGCTGGCCGAAGCCTGCGCCGGATTGGGACGTTATCGCGAAGCACTGCAATTCCTTAACGGTCAGTCTTCTGCCCGACAGAATTTCGGCTCGCTCTATAATAAGAATGCTAATATGTTCGATCCTCCATTCTCTGACTATCCTATTTGCCTTTATCAGTGTGTAGGCAAAGAAAGTCAGTTGAATTGTCAGGGCGTTCGTGGTCGTGTGAATGTACCGGCTGTGGGAGAATGGATATTGGGAGAAGACGAAACCACCAACGATGTGATTGTTGAACCCGAATATGCCCATTGGATGGTAGACTCGCTGCTTGTAGAAGAATCGAGATTGGAGTCTGCCGGTGAAGCACGTACTTATTACACGATGTTGCGTTCGGCAAGACGCTGGGGCGACAAGGCACGTAAGATATGGGCGGATAAGGTTGCTGAGAAATATACTACTGCGACTTCTGTAGGCAGCAATCTGGAAGCAACTGAGGAGAACTGGTTTATAAAATATGATTTGAAGTTGAATAAGTAAGATCGAATGAAGAAATTAAGCATAGTATTATGGTTTTTGCTCCTTGGAGGCATGATGATGCCTCTTTGGGGGCAGGCCCAGGAAAAGTTGGGGAGAGGCGTTGTTGCCGTGAAGTCTTCCGACGGTGTGTTCCTGTCTTGGCGCAGTCTGGCCACGGATACAAGAAAATTAGGTTTCGATATCTACCGGGATGGCGTGAAGATTACGGCTGCTCCGGTAGTAACCACTACTAATTATGTCGATAAAGACGGTACGGTCGATTCCCGTTATGTCCTTAAAGGAATATTGGATGGTACAACGACCGAGACAACGAAAGAAGTGACCGTATGGGCAGAGCAATTTAAGAAAATTCCTCTGAAACGTCCGGAAGGCGGAGTGACTCTGCCCTATGATGTGGTTCAGACAGATAAAGATAAAACCCGTGAAACGTATCCCGACGGGCAGGAGTACACATATACTCCGAATGATTGCAGCGTAGGCGATGTGGATGGAGACGGAGAATATGAAATTATAGTGAAATGGGATCCTACCAATTCGCGTGATAACTCTTTCTATGGATATACGGGAAATGTATATCTGGACTGTTATAAATTGGACGGTACTTTTATGTGGAGAATTGATCTCGGAAAGAACATCCGCGCCGGTGCCCACTATACTCAGTTTATGGTATACGATCTGGACGGTGACGGCAAGGCCGAAATTGCTTGTAAGACGGCACCGGGAACAATCGATGGTCAGGGCAAATTTGTAATTATGGGCAGTGATGATCCTAATGCCGATTACCGCTCTTCCGGAAGCAAGGCCGGGATTGTAGTGGACGGCCCCGAATATCTGACTGTTTTTAACGGGCAGACGGGAGCAGAGATTTCAACAATTGCCTATAGTCCTCTTCGCGGAAATATCAACGATTGGGGCGATGGATACGGGAACCGTTCGGAACGTTATCTGGCATGTGTCGCTTACCTTGATGGAGTAAAACCGAGTCTGGTGATGTGTCGTGGATATTATGCACGTACCTCACTGACTGCATATGACTTTGACGGAACGAAACTGACGATGAGATGGGCACATGACTCCAAAGTATCCGGTTCGGGTGCTTTCGGACAGGGAAACCATAACTTGTCGGTAGCCGATGTGGACGGTGATGGATGTGATGAGATCGTTTATGGTGCCTGTGTCATCGATCATGATGGAAAAACACTCTATCGCACCGGGTTAGGGCATGGAGATGCCATTCATCTTTCCGATCTGGATCCCGATTTGGAAGGACTGGAAGTATTTTCACCTCATGAAGAAAAAACGGCTGCTTATGGATATGAGATGCATTCCGCCGGAACGGGTGAAGTCATCTTCGGCGAGAAGACCGGAACGGATGTGGGACGTGGCATTGCTGCGGATATCGATCCGAACTATCGTGGGTTTGAAATGTGGTCTACGGCCAATGGAAATGTGTACGATTGCAAAGGAAATATAATCGCGACTAAGAATCGTCCTTCAGTGAACTTCAGAGTATATTGGGACGGTGATTTGCAGGATGAATTGCTGGATGGGGTGAAGATAGACAAGTGGAACGGTACGAAAGTGAATCGTATGATTACTCTGTCCGATTATAGCAATGCCGCTTCTTGCAATTCTACCAAAGCCACTCCCAACCTGAGTGCCGATATCTTTGGCGACTGGCGCGAAGAGGTCATTCTGTGGGATTCGAAGACGTGTTCCGACCTGTTGGTTTTCACAACGGTGATACCTACTGAATATAAAATAACGACTCTGATGCACGATCACGTTTATCGTATGGGAGTTGCCTGGCAGAATGTTGCTTACAATCAACCTCCTCATTTAGGCTATTACTTAGGAGATTGGGACACGGAAAATGCTTCATTTGCAAAGAAAGGAATCGGCTTTTTGAATCAGTCGGTAGAATTGGGCGAAGCGATTTCTCCTATTTCATATTCCTGGAAGAATGCCGAAGATGTAAAAATTACCGGGTTGCCGGAAGGGCTTACCGTTACGGTGGATAAGGAAGAGTGTCTCTTTACAATTGAGGGAACTCCGGGAGCAACAGGTACTTATGCATATACTATAGAGAGTGTCGGCGGGCTTACCGTGGCAACCCTTTCCGGAACGATTAAGGTGAAAGCTCCGGTGGTATTGAACGAACTGGCTTATTTCCCGTTTGATGAGACTGCCGGTACATCGGCTGTCAATTCGGTATATGGAAGGGCCGAAGCGGTTAATTTCACTCCTACATGGATAAGCGGTGTTCGCCAACAAGCATTGGAGTTGCCTGCAACTCCTGCCAACCGCAGAATGGAACAAGCCTCTTATGATGACCTGCAATTGGGAACTAAGGATTTCAGTGTTGAGTTGTGGTTCCGTTCCGACGGCGGTACCGGTGTCGACTGGTATCTGTTCCATAAAGGCAGTCACACAAAGAATGCTTCGACCGGTGCTACCGGAAAGTGGATGGGATTGCAGTATAAGAATGGAAATCTGACATTCGGCATCGATGACGATGTTACGAAATCCAATCTGGACATTCCTGCTACCCAGTATTTCAATGGCGAATGGAATCATGTGGTTTGTGTTCGTGATGGCGAAACCAAGACATTGAAGATGTATATCAACGGTGTGTTCCAAGGCGAAGTGACTGATAAGACCGGTGATATCTCGGAATCGGAGATGTTTGTGATCGGTAACTGCAATGTAAACTTCAATACCCCGTTTACCGGTGCAATCGATGAACTTCAGATTTATGAAGGAGCGATGAGTGCTGCTAAAGCAAAGGAACGTTATGAAGCCAATAAACCGACGGGTATTTCGACGGAAAGAACTCTCCGTCCCGATGTGAATGTTTATCCGCTTTACTTTACGGATGAAATCACAATCGAGTTCCCGGTGGAGGTGTCAGGACGTGCTATGGTTTCGATGTATTCTGCTGCGGGTACGCTTGTGTATCAGACTGCCTATATGGTGGACGGAGGAGCAATACTGTACATCAGTGGGCTGGAAGGCTTGCCGAAGGGTGCCTATATGGTTGTAGTAGAAGTAGGAACAACGAAGTTTGTGAAGAAACTATTGAAATAACAGAATCAATCCGTTACCGGAAACAGCCGGATTAACGTGTGGATAACCGGTAATCGGAGTTGAAACAAGTAATCGTTTAAATCGTCTCTCAGTTGTGAGACGCGTGTCTCACAACTGAGAGATGTGCGTTTCATAATTGAGAGACGTTCGTCTCATGGATGTGAAGCGATAATAAAACATGCATCAAATATAACTCATTATTCATCATGAAACTTATCTTGTCTTTCCTGTTCGCTTTTCTTTTTCTGACTGCATCTGCCCAGTCCACCCATCGGCAATACCTTTCCGGTGAGGGGTTGAATCACACGGTGACATGGGACTTTTATTGTTCCGATGGGAATAACAGTCAGCGGTGGAGCAAAATCGAAGTGCCTTCACAATGGGAGTTGCAGGGCTTCGGAACGTATACTTACGGGCGTTGGTATAAGGAGAAAGGAGTGAAGAATCCCAGTATGGAAACCGGAATTTACCGGCATTCGTTCAAGGTGCCGAAAACGTATAAGGATCATACGGTACGGATTGTCTTTGACGGGGTGATGACGGATACGGAAGTATTTGTCAACGGTTTTCCGGCCGGCCCGGTTCATCAAGGCGGATTTTATCGTTTCTCGTATGATATCACCGACCTGCTGAATGTGGGTGGAAAGAACAAGCTGGAAGTACGCGTCAATAAACATTCGGCAAATAAATCCGTCAATGCCGCCGAGCGCAAGGCCGACTGGTGGCTGTTTGGGGGGATTTATCGTCCGGTGTGGCTCGAGATAAAGCCCAAAGAACATATCGGAAGGATTGCGGTCAACGCTTCTGCCGATGGAGAACTGCAAGCGGATGTTTATTTGACCGGTGCCCGTCCGGGTTACCGGTTGTCTGCTGCAATCGCTTTTCCAGATGGTAGCAATAAGACCGAAGAACGGTTCTTCACACTTGCAGATACCGCTTCCATGTATCGGATAAATACTCAGTGGAAAGAGGTCCGTACCTGGACACCGGAGACTCCGAATCTCTACCTCCTTACCATGAAACTGCTCGATGCAGAAGGCCGTATCCTTCATCAGCATCAAGAGCGTATCGGATTCCGTACGGTAGAATTCCGTCCTAAAGACGGGCTTTATGTCAATGGAGTGAAGATTGTGATGAAAGGCATCAACCGTCATTCATTTCATCCTGACGGCGGGCGTACCACAAACAAAGAAATCAGCATTCAAGATGTACTGCTGATCAAAGAAATGAACATGAACGCAGTCCGTTCCCATTATCCGCCGGATACTCATTTTCTGGAAGCTTGCGATTCGTTGGGACTTTTTGTGATCGACGAGTTGGCCGGTTGGCAAAATGCTTATGACTCAACAGTGGGAAGGCGGCTTTTGGAAGAGATGGTAGTCCGGGACGTCAATCATCCTTCTATTGTGCTTTGGAGCAATGGCAATGAAGGAGGGTGGAATACGGCACTCGACAAGTATTTTTCCTGCTATGATCCCCAGCAACGTCACGTGATTCATCCGTGGGCAGACTTTAACGGACTGGATACGCATCATTATCCGGCCTATCTCACCGGTGTGGGGCGTTTTACAAACGGCTATAATGTGTTTATGCCCACCGAGTTCATGCATGGGCAATATGATCAGGGACATGGTGCCGGACTGGAAGATTTCTGGGCGAACTACACCTCGCATCCTCTCTTTGCCGGTGGTTTTATGTGGGCTTTCTCTGATGAGGCAGTACGCCGTTCCGATCGTAACGGGCAGTTGGACTCCGATAAGTTCAATGCCCCCGATGGAATTGTAGGCCCTTATCGTGAGCGCGAAGGAAGTGTTTATACGGTACGTGAGGTATGGGCTCCCATACAGTTCCGTCAACTTTATATTACCCCTTCTTTTCGGGGAGAGTTTGCTCTGACCAACACGTATTTGTATACCAATTTGCGGGATTGCCGGATGAACTACCGTCTCTACCGGTATCCTTCACCTCTACGGGAAGAAGCGTTATCTTGCTGTATCGATTCCGGCGAAGTTCGTCTGCCGTCTTTGTGTCCCGGTGAAACGGGATATGCACGTATGCAGATGCCTTCCTGTTTTTGGGAAGCCGATGTTTTGGAACTTGAAGCTTTCGGGCCGGATGGAAAAAGTATTTGTAATTGGACGTGGCCCGTACGCTATGCCGGTGATTACCTGAAGCGTGAAATACCCCGTTCCGTTCCGAAACAGGAGAGGGCGTCCGTGCTTCAGGATCACGATTCGTTGGTGACGCTTTCGGCCAATGATATTACTGTCGCTTTTCGTAAGGCAGATGCAACGATTGCCCGTGTCCAAAAGGGAAAAGAAGGAGTGGAAGTCCCTCTGACAGATGGCCCTCTGCCGGTGGGTATGAAAATGGAGTTTACCCGCTATACGGTCCGGATGGATGGGGAAGATGCTGTTTTCTGTGCCCATTATCGGGGTGGGGTCGATTCTATCCAATGGTGTATGTCCCCTTCCGGCCTGTTGTCGATGGATGCTGTTTTGCTGAACCGGGCGTCCGGTGGAGGTGGGTTTGATGATGCGTTCATGGATGAGGCGGTACTTAACTTGGGGTTTACTTTTTCTTATCCCGAGCAGGAGTGTACCGGCATGCGCTGGTTGGGACGGGGCCCTTATCGTGTATGGAAGAACCGGGTGAAGGGAACGAATTATGCCGTTTGGCAGAAAGATTACAATAACACGGTCACCGGAGAAAGTTTCGGGAATCTTGTTTATCCGGAGTTCAAAGGCTATCATGCGAATCTTTATTGGGCTACGGTGCAGCACCGGATGGCTCCTTTTACGGTATACACAGCCACCGACGGGCTTTTCTTCCGTCTGTTTACTCCGGAAGAACCGGCCGGCCGGCAGAATGGGGTGAATACGATGCCTGATTTCCCGTCCGGGGATATCTCGTTTCTGTTGGATATTCCGGCTATCCGTTGTTTCAAGCCTATATCGCAACATGGTCCTCATAGCCAACCCGGGATTGTGCGTATAAAGAAAGGAGATGAAGGGCTGCGTATCCGTTTGTTATTCGATTTTCGTTAATATTATCATAATGATCATTGCAAGCATCAAATAGTGCATTCTATTCGTGCAGGTCATGGAGTATCTTTGTCTTATCGATTAAGACATAACAAAAGGAGAAGCTTTATTACGGTTGAGTGTTAGTTTAAAGGGTTTTTAAGTTAGTGAAGTAAAATGCAATTCTGCACTGTTAAGTTTCTCGTGCAACTGTTTATTTATTAGTTTAATAAGTTGCTTTGTGTTTATTCTATGGATAACGGGGATAAAATCTGTGAAGAATTTATCCCCGTTTAGCATATGTATTTGTTTAATCTTCTTCCAGTTCATCACTCGTCTCACGGCCGAAGCTCCGGTATTCCAGTGGGGTGAATCCCGTGCGTTTCTTGAAAAGTGAGAAGAAGTGTTCGGTCGATTTATAGTCGAGCATGAAAGAGATCTCCTTGACGGACTGAGAGGTGCCTATCAGTAGTTGTTTCGCTTTGCGGAGTTTGAGTTCCTGGAAATATTTGGCCGGGGCATATCCGGTATAGTCTTTGAATACCTTGCGGAACCAGGAATAGCTGATGTTGAGTTTTAATGCTAATTCTTCCGGGTCTATGTTTTTGAAGACATTTTCATTCATGATAATCTTTGCCTGTTCGATCTTTTGGTCTACGTCTCCTATTTCGAATATTTTGTTTTTCGATATGGACAGGATCATTCCGATAATGTGCAGTACTATTCCCGACAGGTATTGCTGTGCCGATATTTTATCGGCTTCTGCCACTTCCAGTGCACGGGAGAATAGTGCGACCAGCTCTTCATTCAGACCGACTTCCAGTATTTGGTTGTCTTTGGACAAGAAAGAGCTTTTGATTATGTCATCGATAATCGGTCCTTCAAAACCGATGTAATATTCATTCCACCCTGTCTGTTGCATCGGTTGATAGGTATGCCATTGTCCGGGAAACAGAATAATGACGCGCCCTTTGCACACTTGTCTTTCGTCTGTTGAATCCGAAGTAAAAAGTCCCCTTCCTTTGGTGATATACAGAATTTGATATTCGCGGAGGGTACGTCCTTTTTGTGCGTTAAAGAAATAGCCGGATGGATGGTCTTTCAAAGGGTAGGGTGAATTAGGTTGGATGGATTGAAAGCCTACGGTGTTTATCCAAAGTCCGAATTTGCGGTCCATGTCGTTTACAATCAAATACTTGAATTCTACTCCTAAGTCATTATAGCTGTTCATACGTGTCCTCCATAATATTCATAGCTACAAAAATAAATAATATTTTTTTAAATCCAACATATCTCTCACAAAAACAACGTTTTGCAATTGATTTTCGGCAAATGTGGAAAGGTTTTCGCTACTGACAAATTACACAGCATTTCAGTCACTATGTATAGATACCCTTTGCCGGCAATCGCCTATCTTTGTAGCATCTATTCATTTATATAATTACAGAACAATACCATGAAAAAACTACTTTACCCGTTTGTGGTTCTGGCGTTGATGGCTTGTGGCGAAAAACAACAAGCGCCCATCGATCGCGAAGCACTTGTCGATCGTAATTCTCCTCAAGTAACTGCTTTTGATTCTTTAGCTTCCCTTTCTGTAGGCAATGGCGAGTTTGCCTTTACGGTAGATGCTACCGGTTTGCAGACATTCCCCGAAATGTATACGAAGGGGGTGCCGTTGGGAACACAAAGCCAATGGGGCTGGCATGAATTTACAAACCCCAAAGGGTACAGGCACGAGGAAACACTGAAAGATTATGATTTTGGTCGCGGACGTATGGAACCTTATTCGGTGCAGTTCAATGAAGACGGCCGGCAGAAAGAGGCTGCCAACTGGTTCCGTGTCAATCCCCATCGCCTGCACCTCGGTATGGTGGGCTTTGAATTTGGACGTGATCCTCTTGCCGTGGCGCAGGTGACGGATATAAAACAAAAACTGAACCTTTGGGAAGGTGTCATCAATAGTAGCTTTAAATTGGATGGCAAACCGTTTGAGGTACAGACCGCCTGTCATCCGAAAGCCGATATGGTGGCTGCCACCATTCGATCGGAAGCGCATGCCGGCGTCAATTTCCGTTTCCCGTATCCTACAGGTGGCCATTGTGATGATGCTTGCAACTGGACTTCGAATGATAAGCACTCTACGGCCATTGTCAGTCAGGATGAACAACAGGTTGTATTGAAACGTACCTTGGATGCCACTACCTATTATGTAACGATTCGTTGGGAGGGCAAAGCAACGTTCGGAGAAAAAGAGAAAAACTATTTTGTGCTTACCCCCGAAGAGGATATCCTGGCATTTACTTGTGCCTTTACTCCGGAAAATTCTTCTCCGGAAATGTCTACTTCCGAACAGACCCGGCAGGCTGCCGCCCAATACTGGACCGCTTTCTGGAAAAATGGCGCTGCTGTTGACTTTTCTGCCTGTACGGATGAACGTGCCGGAGAATTGGAACGTCGTGTCGTATTGAGCCAATATCTGCTCGCCATCCAGTGTGCCGGAACTACTCCGCCACAAGAAACCGGACTGACTTATAATTCCTGGTTCGGCAAATTCCATTTGGAAATGATCTGGTGGCATCAGGCGCAATTTGCTTTGTGGAATCGTGCCGATCTGCTTGACCGCACTTTAGGATGGTACGAAACTGTAGAGCCCGTTGCCCGTGAAATAGCCGGCAGACAAGGTTTTGATGGAATACGATGGATGAAGATGACCGATCCGAGCGGCACGGAGGCGCCTTCTAAAGTAGGCAGTTTCCTGATCTGGCAACAGCCGCATTTCATCTATCTGGCAGAACTGGTGTATCGCAACAATCCTTCGGATGAAATAATCAGGAAATACAACCGGCTGGTACAGGAAACCGCCGACTTTATGTATTCCTTTGCTACTTATGATGAATTGGAAGGGCGTTTTGTGTTGAAAGGTGCTATTCCCGCGCAAGAAACGCTTCGTGCTTCTGAAACAGTAAACCCTCCTTTCGAGCTCTCGTACTGGCATTTCGCTATGGAGACAGCACAGAAATGGCGCGAGCGTGCCGGTGAAAAGCGGAATTTGGAATGGGATGAGATGATTGATAAACTCTCTCCGTTGGCCTATAATGAAGATAAACTGTATCTGGCTGCCGAAACAGCTACGGATACTTATAAGGACATTCGTTTCACCTCCGATCATATGGCCGTGTTGGGTTCAGTCGGTATCCTTCCGATGAATAAACTGATTCGCGATGATTATATGAAAAATACCCTGCATTGGATTTGGGACAACTGGAACTGGGGTAAAACCTGGGGATGGGATTATCCGATGACAGCTATGAATGCCGCCCGTTTGGGTGAACCGGAAAAGGCTGTCGGTGCCCTGCTGATGGACAAACGCACCAATACTTATCTGGTGAACGGACACAATTACCAGGATGGCCGTCTGCGCGTATACCTGCCCGGTAACGGTGGCTTGTTGACTGCCATCGCCATGATGTGTGCCGGATGGGACGGTTGCCAGGTTGAGAACCCCGGCTTCCCGAAAGACGGAACTTGGAATGTACGCTGGGAGGGACTGAAACCGATGCCGTAAAATAATGAAGCCTCTCCCCAACCCTCTCCGGGGGAGAGGGGGTACAGATACTCTTGTCTATTAATTGGATACTTTTGTCTATTAATCAGTTGCAAAACTAACTTAGCTCCCTCTCCTACGGAGAGGGTTGGGGAGAGGCTTCGTTCCTATTGAATAATTATTAATCATGAATCGTTATTTATCTTTCTTTTTATTAAGTTGTTTCGGTTTGTCGGCCGGATGCGTGTGTGCGCAGAAGCCGGTAAAGCGAATCGGAGATTTTATAGAATCCACTTCTTATAATGATCATAAACGGGGAGCATCCCGCAGTTTGCAATATTATCCGGAGGGGGATGATTTTGTTTGTGTCAATGGTAAGAATCGTTATACACGTGCTTTATATGGCAGTTGGTCTCCTTTCCGGTTGGAAACGAGTGACCGGCCTGTATTTGCCACTTATGATAAACGGAACAGTAAGAATATCCGTTTCAGGATTTCCATGCCCGGTGGTTACTCGGCCATGCTCGATTCTGTAGGTTATTGTGAAGCCCGCTATACGCCCGGGCGCCGGAGTTATCATCTCACTGACCCGGCTTGGGGAAAAGGAGAACTTCGTATCTCTGCTTTGGCATTGCCGGATGTTGATGGGGCTATCTGGAAGCTGGAACCGGTCGGTTTCTCTTCTCAGTCGGTGCTTACGGCCGTTATGTCGGAGATCAAGGCACACCGTCTGAATCGTAATGGCGATATGGGTGCCGATCCGGCCGATAGCTTCGAAGCACCGGAGAATCCGCAGCAAGTGGAGACTTGTGATATGCGTCTGAAAAATGGGGTTGCTTATCTGGTGTTCCGGGATTTCTCTATTAAAATGCTTGGCAAGAAAGAGGGAAGCCGCTTGTATGAAAAGGCGGAAAAGGCCCGTGCGGAATTGGCTTCCCGTATCCGGATAGAAACGCCGGATGCTTATTTGAATACGCTGGGAGGGGCTCTTGCCCTTGCTGCCGATGGAATTTGGGATGGGCAAGTCTGGTTGCATGGTGCGGTAGGTTGGCGTATGCCGCTAAGTGGCTGGCGCGCTGCTTATACAGGGGATGCTTTAGGCTGGCACGATCGGGCCCGTACGCATTTTGATGCCTATGCGGCCAGCCAAGTCACAGAGGTTCCCAACACGATACCTCATCCGGCACAGGATTCCGTCCTTAATCTGGCCCGTTCGGAAAAGCGGTGGGGAACTCCCCAATACAGTAATGGGTATATTTGCCGTAATCCCCGCAACAATACCCAGATGCATCATTACGACATGAATCTTTGCTATATAGACGAACTGCTTTGGCATTTCAACTGGACGGGAGATTTGGAGTATGCCCGCCAGATGTGGCCGGTGCTCGTCCGCCATCTGGCATGGGAGAAGTTGAATTACGATCCCGATAATGACGGGCTTTATGATGCTTATGCATGTATCTGGGCCAGTGATGCCCTTTATTACAACAGTGGTGCCGTCACTCATTCTTCTGCCTATAATTACCGCGCCAATAAGATGGCGGCTGTTATTGCCGAAAAAATCGGTGAAGACCCTACGCCTTACCGGGAAGAAGCCGGGAAGATATTACGGGCCCTTAATGCACGTTTATGGTTGTCTGATAGGGGACATTGGGCCGAATATCAGGATTATATGGGGCATCGCCGTTTGCATGAGTCTGCCGGAGTGTGGACCATCTATCATGCCCTCGATAGTGAAGTGGCCGACCCTTTTCAAGCCTATCAGGCCACCCGTTATGTCGATACGGAAATTCCTCATATCCCTGTTCGTGCCAACGGCTTGGAAGAAAAAGGGTATGCCACCATTGCTACGACCAACTGGTTGCCTTACTCATGGAGCGTCAATAATGTAGCTTTTGCAGAGGTGATGCATACGGCACTGGCCTATTTCCAGGCAGGGCGTCCGGAAGCCGGATATAAGCTGATGAAGAGTTCTGTCCTCGACGGTATGTACATCGGTGATAGTCCGGGCAATTTCGGTCAGATTAGTTTTTATGATGCCGCCCGTGGGGAGTGTTATCGTGATTTCGGTGATCCGGTAGGGGTTGCTTCCCGGCTTCTGATTCAGGGATTATTCGGGATTCTGCCCGATGCTCTGAATGACAAGTTGGTGATTCGTCCCGGGTTTCCGGCAGAATGGGATAAAGCGTCTCTTGCCACTCCCGATTTATCTTACCGTTTCCGTCGTGAGGGAATGCGGGATATTTATACGGTCAAACAGCATTTTGCCAATCCGATGGAGCTGAGTTTACAGATAAATGCTTTTAAAGAGAGAATCGAGTCGGTGAAGGTAAACGGCGTTTCTGCCAAATGGGCATTTGTAGAATCCGCTTCGGGCTGTCCGGTGATGGCTGTCACGGCACCTGCTGCCGGGGAGACGGTTGTTGAAATTATTTGGAGCGGTGCTTCCCTTCGGAGGCTTTCTCAGGAGCCGTTGGAAGTACATCCCGGACAAGACTTTTCCTTGACGGCTTTGGAAGGCACTGTTTATGATAAATTTTATGATCCTCAAGGGATACTTGTTGATCCTACTGTAGATAAAAAACGGTTAGCGGCTCGGATTTCCGGTCAAACGGGGCATCATACTTTTTTTGTATTGGTAGAACAAGAGGAAATGAAATGGTGGCAACCGGTGAATGTAAATATAAAGCAGGAGATGATGCCGGCCGTTCTCCCGTTCACCCATGTAAAGGCGGATTCGTGCGAACCAATCGATATCACTTCGGCATTCAATGCTTCGGTTACCGATATCTATCGTAATGAGTATCTTTCTCCCCGTTCGCCTTACACTACTTTGCAACTTCCGAAACAGGGAATTGGAGAATGGTGTCATCCCACGTTGACGGCGGATATCGATGATTCCGGCATGAGAGCATTGGTACGTGACGGGCTGCTGTCTACTAATTTAGGAGTATCGTTCCGTACACCGGAAAAAGGAAATAACATCGCTTTCACCTCCTTGTGGGATAATTATCCGGATAGTCTGTCGATACCTCTTACGGGCAGAGCCTCCCGTGCCTATCTGTTGATGGCCGGTAGTACGAACCATATGCAATGTCATATTGTCAATGGGGTCGTTCGTGTGCATTATGCAGATGGAACCGCAGAGACTTTAGAACTTGTCAATCCGGAAAACTGGTGTCCGATCGAACAGGACTTTTATGTCGATGGTATGGCTTTCCGGCTCCAATCTCCTCGTCCGTATCGTCTACATCTTAAATCAGGATTGGTCAGTAATAATCTTGAAAAAGATTTGAATATAACTGGAGTATACGGACGCCCGATCGATGGGGGTGCGGGGATACTGCTCGATATGCCATTGAATCCGGATAAGGATTTGAAGCGTATAACCTTGGAGACCGTATCCAATGATGTCGTTATCGGCTTAATGGGAATTACCTTACAAAAATAAAAGAATGAATGAACCGCATTGTATTAAACGAAACATCCTATTTCGGTGCTGGCTGCCGTAGCGTGATCGCTGTGGAAGCCGCCCGTTGTGGATTCAAGAAAGCTTTCTTTGTGACCGACAAAGATCTCATCAGGTTTGGCGTAGCTGCCGAAGTAATGAAAGTATTCGAAGCTAATAATATCCCCTATGAGCTTTACAGTGATGTGAAAGCCAATCCGACCATTGCCAATGTGCAGAACGGAGTAGCTGCCTACAAGGCGTCGGGTGCCGATTTTATTGTAGCGTTAGGTGGAGGTTCTTCTATCCAATGCTTTGCTGTTACCGTATGTCATGGAGTATAACGCGGAATCTCCGGCTGCTTCGAAATACATCCGGATTGCCGGGGCGATGGGAGTAAATACGGATGGCATGACGGAGGCAGAAGGGTGCAGGCAGCTATCGATGCAGTGAGAACCCTTTCGGTAAGCATCGATATTCCTCAGAAACTGCATGAAATCAATGTCAAAGAAGAAGATATTCCGGCATTGGCCGTAGCTGCTTTTAATGATGTGTGTACCGGAGGTAATCCGCGTTCCACCTCTATAGAAGATATTGAAGCTATTTATCGGAAGGCTTTTTAAAGTTCCGGGTACCGGTATTCCGCTTAAAAAGAGTGTAACCAACATCTCTATTAAATTTAAAATCACCCATACCACAGTTTTAACTGCGCTGTAAAAGTTGGATATAAAACTTTAGGAGTGCAGTTCTATTTGACTGTGGCATGGGTGATTCTATTGAAAGGGGCATTTTCTTAGTTCCTGTTTTTGTGAAGTTTCACGGTTTTAGTTGCCGTCCGGTTTTTCTATTTCTGTAAACGGACTGTCATTCCAATGAAAGTTTTCCACAGCGTCCGGATGTGCCGGATCGTAAGGCTGGTAATCTTCCCTCAGGTATTGAATAAGGTCAATTTCTGCTTTCTTCATCCCTTCGATCACACATTTGGCAATCTGATATGCACCATAGGGGTTGAAATGGGTATTGTCTTCCAAAGCTTTATCTTGTCCCGGATAAGTACCTGCCGGATAGTGTACGAAAGCTTTCTTTGAGGCTTCTACTCCCATGGCTTCGTATAGGGTGCGGGTCATTTCGTTCAAGTCTATTAAAGGAACGTTCTCTTTGGCGGCCAGCCAACGCATGGCATCCGGATAATCCTCGTGTGTGTCTTGTATTTTACCGTCTGCTCCGAAACTGCGACGTTGGGTCGGGGTGACCAATACGGGATGTGCCCCGTGTGCACGGGTTTCGTCTATAAAGGTTTTCAGGCTGGTCATATAAGAATAGAATGCTCCTTTCCCGGGTCCTTTCTGCTTTTGGTCATTATGGCCGAACTCCATGAATACATAGTCTCCGGGCTTCATTTGGGTTAGTGCCTTTTTCAAGCGTTTGGCTGCAATGAATGTATTGGCGCTTTCTCCGGATTCGGCATAATTGGCAAAGCAGATATTTTCATTGAAAAAACGTGGAATCATTTGTCCCCAACTTCCCCAAGGCTCATTATCCTGGTCTACTACTGTAGAATTTCCGCATAAAAAGACAGTGGGGACATTGTCCGTTCTCTCTATCGTTAATTCCGATACGCAAGGTGATTTTCCATTAAATTCTAATGTCAGCTTATCGTCCCAGTTCAGTTTGCGTTTTTCACGAGGTTTGATGCGTACTTGCTCGGTGTCCGAAATACGGGTGTTTCGCTTATTGATGGTAAATATGCAAGGTATCATTTCTCCTTTCTCGCTTTTAATGTTCTCAAAGAACAAACGACGCGATTCGCCTCTTATGGTAGTTTCTCCTCTCTTCTTACCGGATCCTAACAGTACTGTTATTCTATAATTTCCATCGGGAATTTGTACGGAAAAGAAAAAAGGAGCTGTATCTGAGGAGGTCGATACTGGCTGCAAGTCATAGCCGTATCCTTTACTTTCCGAAAAGAGATCGGTAGGGGTAACTTTAATGTAACCTTCTTTTGTGCTTTTTTCTTGCCTGAAATCGAATTTATAGTTTTGTGCCGTACTTGTTAAGACAGTGAACAATCCAACTGTCAAAATAGAAATGTTTTTATGTATTCTCATGATAATATAATATTGAAAAAGACTTTCTGTAATGAAAGTGCTAATTTACAATATTTTATTGTTAAAAGGAATACTGAATTGCTGTAAAAAATAAGTTTCGAATATTGTACTATTCTATATGATGGAAAAAGTATTTAATGTGCTTTTTCAATGCAGGGATTTTCAAACTGAGCTGATGCTTTTTACGTTGATCCGGAATCAACGCACTCAGAACACAGTAAAAAAAGAAAAACGACAAACGATTTTGCTCGTTTGTCGTTTTCTGTCGGAATGAGGCGACTCGAACGCCCGACCCCTACGTCCCGAACGTAGTGCGCTACCAACTGCGCTACATTCCGCTCTTGAAAGTGGTGCCACCAGTAACCGAAAATCGGTTTATATAGCACTATTTCTCAATAAGTTATATCTTTATTACGATGTTAGTCCCTTGAATAAGGTTTTCACAACTTTGCACCGTTCAACACAAGTTTGTGTCTTAGGTTCGATTTCTGCGTGCAAAGGTAGATATTTATTTGGAATTATCAATATTTCCAAGAACTTTTTTTTGTATTTACTACTAAGAGTCTGTTTGAATTTTGTTCAGCATTCTTTTAGGAGTTGTTTTGAGGATTTTTCTCTGTATCATTAAGAAGAATTGCAGGCTATGTGACGGAAGGTTTTCAATATCCATGAAGTATATAGAAAGAACTTTAGTCGAAATGTCAGGTATCAATTTTCCCAATAGATTGAATCGTAAAGGAGTATTTTTGTCGAGCAATATGTATAACTACATAAACCCCACTGGTTTCGAAACGTGCAGCTACATTACAAATAGGGTAAATTTCAATAATGGATTGTTTTGATGAAAAAAACTCTTCAATATTAGACTTACTGACATAGGGCTGTCATAGAAGACGCTATCTTTGTATCAAAAAGTATTCAACTTAATATTATAGAATATGAAAAGATTATTTTTATGCTCATCATTTGCTGATGTTGCTAATCTATTTGTCGATTGTGCCAAAGAAGATTTGCAAGGGAAAATTATAGCTTTTATACCAACTGCAAGCCTTACAGAACCAATACGATTCTATGTAAAAAAGGGGAAAAAGGCTTTAGAAGAAGCAGGAATGATTGTTGAAGAAGTCGAGATTACCCAACTGCCCAAAGAGGAAATATCTTCTATATTGCATAAATGCGATTATATCTACATAACAGGTGGAAATACATTTTTCCTTTTGCAAGAGTTAAAAAGAAAAGGTGTTGATAAAATTATATCTAAACAAGTGAAATTGGGTAAACTGTATATTGGGGAATCTGCCGGAGCAATAATAGCCTCTCCCGATGCAGAATATATGAGAAGTGTGAATTTTGATCCAATAGAAAAGGCTCCTGAATTGAAAGACTGTACTTCTTTAGATTTGGTCGATTTTTATACGATTCCCCATTATGGAAATTTTCCATTCAAGAAAAAAGGTGAAAAGATAGTTCAACTATATAATGAGAAGTTGCAGCTTATTCCTATAAGTAATAAACAAGCTGTTATTATTGAAGATTCAAATATTCAAATTAAAGATGCAAAATGAATAGAATAGACCGTATTTCTGCTATATTGATTCAGTTACAATCGCACTCGTTAGTGAAAGCACAGCAAATTTCAGAACGTTTTAATATAAGCATTCGTACTGTATATCGAGATATAAGAACATTGGAAGAGGCAGGCATTCCTATCATAGGAAATCCCGGTATTGGTTATTCACTTGCAGAAGGATTCAAATTATCTCCTCTAATGTTTACTCAAAAAGAGGCTTTGTCCTTTTTGATTGCAGAGAAATTAGTACATGAACTAACTGATTCAAATAGCAACGAACATTATAAGTCTGGAATAGAAAAGATTAGGTCTGTCATGCGTTTTGCAGACAAAAATATGTTAGAAACAATGGAAAAGTGCATGTCTGTATTGGATACTTATAAATCATCTACCTATAAACCTGATATTCTTTTACTTATTTTACAAAGTATATACCAAAAAAGAATTATTGAAATATCTTATTTGGGAAGTAATGCGTTAAGTGTTTCAGAACGAAAGATTGAAGCTGTTGGAATTTTCTTTTCGAGAACTAACTGGTATCTAATAGGCTTTTATCTTCCCAAAGAAATCTATCTTACATTTCGGATAGATAGAATTCAAAAAATGCACATTCTTAATGAATTACAATCACGGGAACATCCTCCTTTGGAAAAATTCATACGCGAGTTTTATGATAAAGAAAAATTACATGAAATCGTTATAAGAATAGAAAAGAATAAAACCTCCATAATGAATGATGATAAATATTATTACGGATTAACATCTGAGAAAGAGATAGGGGATATGTTTGAGCTTCATTTTCTAACATTTTCAATCAGTAAGTTTGCACATTGGTATCTGTCTTTTGCAGATAGTGCAACTATAATAAGACCAGATTCTTTAAAATATGAAGTTAAAAATATTATCAATAACATTTCTATTTGATTGCTGTCAAATAGTATTTTTAATCGACTAAATGAAAAAAATATTCGACCAAAGATTTTTCCGCTTATTGTCGGAATGCTCACAACGTAAAGTGTCTGCATCTGAATTTGCAGAAGCTATCGAAGAATTGGCGACCCATGTAGCCGATTTCAGTATTACAGAACAAGATTATAGCATTTTACTCCGCTATTTCTCTTTTGGTTTGTATCGTCTTAAATCATACCGTGTATGGTTTGAGCAGGAAAAAAATATCCTATTTGTATCTAATTGATGAAGCGATAGGGCTATTGAATACCGAAATACGCCTAATCGAATGGCGTATCAAGTACCCGGAACAGTTGCAGCAACGCACCAACAAACAAGCCCTTTCCCCTCTCTATCTCGCTGACAGAACCACTCTTATCAATATCATGGAAATAGTTAGCGGGTTGTTCCTTTCCCAAAAGATTGTGTATCAAAATGGCAAGCCTGTTTATTTAGTGGACTTGACGAAAGCCTTTGAATGGCTTTTCAATATCAAGATAGGTGACTGTTACCAAAAGCATGAGGACGTGATAAAACGAAAGCCGGGCAAGCTGACAGAGTTTCTTAATGGACTGGCAGAGCTTATTCGCAAGGAACATGAAAAGAAAGGGTACAGATAACCAGCTGTTTATGACTTATTTATAGGGGATTCCATTAGTCCCCCTATAATTTCTTTGCACCTGTTTTCTGAACTTTGCTTCATCAATCGATTGACAGACCATAATGTATAATCAGAAAAATGAAGCAATCATGTATATAGAGAATGACGATTTCAGCGTATGGATGCAGAAGCTGTACGCCAAACTGGAAGAACTCTGCAAGGATGTACGGGTACTGCGCAATGCCGACAGGGTGCTGCCCGAAGATGACAACCTGCTGGATAATCAGGATTTGTGCCTGTTGTTCAAAGTAAGTATCAAGACCCTGCAACGCTACCGGGCTATCGGTGCGCTGCCGTACTTCACAATCAGCGGAAAAGTGTACTACAAGGCTTCCGATGTCCGGGAGTTCATTAAGGAGCGGTTCAGCGTCACCACGCTACGCCAGTTCGAGAAAGAACACTGCACGAAGAAAAAGAAGTGAATTAAAAAGCCGGGGCGGTTCTGCTCCGGCTTTGCTTTTGTTTTATGGCTTGCCTAATTTGTCGGCTTTCTCCCTTAGCTGCTCGGCTTGTTCGTTCAACAGCCTTGCCCGTTCCAACGTTTCCGCCTGTTTCCTGCTGCGGTATTCAAAGCCTTTCACCGAATCGGTCAGGCTTCGGATGAAAGCGTTGTCCCGTTCCCTGTTGAACTTCGTTTCCAGCAAATCAAGGCTGCTGCCGTCTGCCTTTCCTTTCATCAGGATATAGCGGTATTTTATATCATTGTCCTGTAACCACTGCATTTTTTGTATAAAACGTACATTCAACACAAGCGACACAAGACAAATGATTATCCCTGCTGAAAGAAGAAAGAACTTGGGTTTCAGGCAGGGAGTTACCCGGTATATCAGTTTTTCATGCCATGAAACGGGCGTTGTTTCCCCGGTCGGTGTATCATCAGCCGGGAACAACACCTTTAACCGCTCCTTGAAATATCGGTGCGAGGTCACGATAAGCCCCTTTATATCTTCAAGGTCTTGTTTTTGATTCTCGGACTGCCCTTTTCCGATACTGCCGATTTGGTTTAGAATCTCCTGCACCATGTTTTCAGTAATGCCGGATTTACTTTGCATTTCCGAAATGCGCTGTTCGATAACGTCCAGCCTGTTAATCGTTTCCTCCCGGCTGGCTGGCATTACCTGCTTCTCCTGCCGTTCTTTCAGTTCCGTAACCATGGAGAGAAGCCCCTCCAAAATTAAATTATCTTCCATGTCCCTATAATTTTAAGTGTCGTTTCTTTTTTCTCTTTTTCCTTTCACCGGGATTGTCGGGTGTTTCATCAGCCGGAGAGGACGGGGCGGAGAATAGACCGCCCAAGCCTGCCAGTAACGGACTGTCTGCTTTAAACGGTGTCCGTGTCGGTTCTTGAACAGGGACGGAAACCGTCTGTCGGTTGCTTCCGGCAGTGTTCAGTTCCGCATCCCCGAAACATTTATCCAGCTTGGAGAAACTGAAACTGCGGTCTATCTCCGAACCCTTGAACGTGTATTCACCTTTGGAAAAAGATATGCCCTGCACTTCGCCAGTCTGTCCCCTGTACTTGAAATGAATCCCGATACCCTTTTCTGCCAGTCGGGTTTGTAACTGCTGCCAGTTCCTTGATTTCCCGATTTCATCCTTTACGGCATTGTAAATCTCGTATTTGGATTTGTCCGGTTCTCTCAAACGGTGCTGCTTTACATGCTCCTTGCCTTTAGCGAAGTAAAGCCCGTGTTTGGCTTTCAGCTTCTTGCATACCTGCTCGTTGCGGTACATGTCGTTCCTGTCCGAAATGGTCTTGCCGTTGTTGTCTATACGGTTGAACACGATATGCACGTGCGGATGTTCCCGGTCTTGGTGGCGCACGATGATGTACTGCGTATCGGTGATTCTCATTTCACGCATATACTCCTGCGCAAGCTGTATCATTTTCCCGTCTGTCAGCTTGGGTGCGTCCACTGGGGAATAGCTTAGCGCAATATGTCCGACAGGCTTTTTCAGGTCGGGGTTCATCCCGGCTTGCAGTATGAAACTGCGTATGATGTCCCGGTTGCTTTCGGCTAACACTCCCTCCGCATGAAGTAAGGTAGCCTGTTCCTTGCCGAGTACATAGTTCACGCAGCCTTTAAATCCGCTTCCCTTTTTTATTTTTCCAATCATCCGACAGTTGGTTTATGATTTCAACAATCCTGTTTTTGAGTTTCACCAGTTCCACCGCTACCAGTGCGAACCCTCCGGCATTCGCCCGGTGCGCCAGCTGGTTGATGTTGTTGGCTTCCCCTGCCAGCTTGCGGATAGTGTCCGCATCCTGCCTGTTCAGTCGGGGCGTCACCTCTGCCGAAACGACAGCCTGCCGGACGTACTCGCTGACACGCAGCCCGGCTTCGGTGGCTCGCTTCCTGATTGCGTAGAACTGTAACTCGGTCAGTTTCGTGCTGACTACCCGGTTCTGCTTGTCTATCCGGCTTTTTGCCGGGCGACCTCCCGGTTTGTTCCTTATCCCTGTCATACGTTTTTGCTTTTAGGTGGTATCTTAAAAATTGCGACCAATGGGAGAAATTTTCTTTGCGTTTAGCAAAGCAAGGTGTTTCGGTAGACCGAAACATAACCTTGCTCTCCCTAATCACACAGCCTGCCGTCTGTTCATGCCGCCAGTCTTGCAGGTCACATCCTTAGCCCTCTCTTTCTTTTTTCACCCGGATTTTGTCTGTTATCCTGCTCCGGCTGGGGCTTGTCGGTAACTGTCAAGTCTTGGGATTGTTTCACTTTAAGGCTACGCAAATAGTCGTTCAGGTCATTGTGACCGCTGTACAGGTGTGATACGTCACGTACACGCCATTTGTATTCCTGCCTTATGGCTTCAACCGCTTTCCTCCCGGCTTCGTCATTGTCAAGCATACAATGTATATGCCCGTAATCAGCCAACGGATATAAGGCTTTATCCGTGTTGGCGGTGGAGTTTAGAATAACGTAGTCCTGCCAGTCGGTGCAGGGTATATCCGGACTTTTCTGTTGCCGGATAGTGAGGAATGAGAGGAAATCCAAAAAGCCCTCGAACACGAAACAGGTATCTCTCGGCTCTCCCTGCTGCCGTATATGGGTGATGTCTTTCGATGTGCTGCCCTTGAAACGGGGATTGCGAAGCTCGTAACCTCCTGAATCATTCCTAAACGCCAGCGCAAAATAAGGCTTGCCACCGATGCGGTAATACATTTCCTGCACGTAAGGGGATGCCGTTCCGGGAGAAATCCCCCTTTCCTGCAAATAGCGTATGAGTGCCGGATTCTGTAACGGCTGTATTCTGTGTATCTCTATCGGGCTGGCTGCTTGCCTTTTCGTCTCCCTTTCGGGCAGTTCTTTCCCGTGAAAGGAAAAAGAGGCGGTGTCGCCCTGTTCCAGTCGGCAGATAGCACCGTAGGCGTTGCACTGGTGTTGCTTCATTACAAGGTCGATGAGCGTCCCGCCCTCACCAGTTCCGTAGTCACACCATAGATTGGCGTTATAATCCACCTTGAAACTTGGCGTGTTGTCCTCCCGTAAGGGGCTGCGGTACATCCCGTAGCTTCCCTTTTCCTTGGCTGGCTGGATTCCCAAAGAGTTCAGGTAATCTTTGATACTGATATTGTTGGCTTCCTTGTAGGTCATAATTTTTATTTTTTGATATTCATTGATAAATTGCAGTAGCACAGTAAGAAGTCAGTAAGAAGAAAAGTCACCATGTTTCTGCGCATAATTCTTTTTTTTTCAGTGGATTATCTCTTATGCAGTAAGATAAGTAAGTTATTTCTTCAAAAGGAAATAGAAATACAGCCTTATATTCCTGCTTGCTCTTTTCTTGTTTTTCTTTTTTCCGGTTTTCCAAAAAGTTTTGGATTTTATCTTACTGCTTATTGTGTATTGTATAATAGGCTGATTTTTAACAGTTTGAGTGATTATGTGATACTTTTGCAGTAATTACTGCACGGCTACCTATCCGTAATCGTCATTTGTATAGGATGCAGGAATAGGCTTTATTCTGTACCCATATACCGAATAATTCTGTTTGTTGATACGTTTCTGCACTCGTTTGAACCCGGCTTTGCGCAACGCTTCCCCCAGCCGTTTTTCAGATAGCTGCATGGCGCATATATCCCGTAAACGTGTCAGTATTTGTGCCGTTGTCATAAAGAACAAGGGTTCTTCCTCCTCTGTCGGCTTCTCAAAATATTGTGTCAGCATTTCAAACTCGACCGTCTGCACCTCAAATCCTGCATTTGCTAAATGCAATTCTCTAATCTCCATATCATTGAACCAGTAGCGCACGCCCTGACGGTACAGGTACATGATTTCGGAATAGACGTTATCCATGTGAATACTTTCTGCCGTGGGCTTGTCTATGTGCAGTACCTCGAACGGCAAAAAACGCCTGCTGCCTGTCGGGTCGGTCAGGAACTCGTTGCCGTTCACCGAAGCCATGAAGCTGGCGAGGTGGGGGTATTCCTCTATGTAAACATCATACGGTCTGCGGTATTTCACTGCCGGGGTGGTGATAAGGTTCTTCAAGGCGTTCTCGTTCTGCTTGTTGAGTTCCTTTAGCTGGTCGTCAATGTTGATGAACAGGTATTCGGCTATCAGTGTCAGGATGTCTTTGCCCTGCGGGTCTATCTTTCCGGTGAACAGGTAGTTCTTAAGCGGTGTCGGGCAAAGGTTGTCCAGCCACCACGATTTGAACTGTCCCTGCTTGTCCCCGGTTAGCACTAGACAGGTATGATTCTGACACCCCGTGTCGTTCATTGCGTTGGCTACCACACCGATAAGCCATTTCGTGAAATATTCCTCCCATTTGCCGGGATTGGCTACCTGTACCGTGTTCAGAAGCCTGCCGATATGCCCATGTTCGGCAGGATTGAGAAGCGGCAGGGCGTTAAAGTATTCCCGTATGGGATGTACCTTTCTTGCGAAGTCGCTTTCCAGTATGGTACGGATGTTCTCGGCAGAGGTGACAATACCAGCGGTTGCGTCCAGCCTGCGCCTGAACGAGTTCAGGACAAATTTCGTAACGGGCTGGTACAAGTCCGAAGAACCCGCAGCCCGGTATTCCGTCCGGCTCTTTACGGTGTTGAACCGGAAATCGTACAGGACGTTCAACAGGCTTTCGATGCGCTCGTTCTTCGACTGCCAGCCCTCGATATGCCGTGTTTCATCATCTCTTTTCTTTTTCATCGAGAAGTCTGTTAGAAGCCGGGACATACTGCTGCTGCATCCACTTTTTGAGTTCCTCCATGTCGAAACGCAGGGTACGCCCACGCTTGACGCAGGGTATCAGTCCCTTGCTGGCTAAATGATACAGGTAATTGACCGAATACCCGGTTATGCCGCTGGCAACGGATATTTTGACTAACACAGGCTCTTTTCCGTCCTGCCGTTCTTCGGGCTGTGCGCCCACGACCGGGGCAATCATCTTTTCGATGTTCTCCAGCCGTTTGAAAATTTCTTCGAAAGGATTATTCATAGGTGCTTGTTTTTTGAATTAGCACCACAAATAAAATAAGAAAAATCGGTAAAAAACAAAGCGTCAGCCGTTTGGAATCGCTTTGCTGCGCTCTGCACCAAATTAATGTCGGTAAATAGAAAACGGCTTTGTGTTCATTACCTTACTTATTTAGTAAGTGGGGGAAACCGGGGTTTCTGTTCTCTTATTGTTTCTTTCCTGCTCGTTTGGGTTGGTGGTGGACATTTTTGGACACGCAAGGTCATTTGCGGACAGAAAGAAACAACCTGTCATTCAGTCTTATATATTTGCACCAGTGAAGAAAAACGGAGTATTGATAATAATAAATATATCGGTTATGGAAATAGTGACGATTGAAAAGAGAACCTTTGAACTTTGGAAACAGAGGTTTGAAAATTTTGTGGGGCGTGTGGATGCGCTCTGTGTGCCTTTACGCAGGAAGCGTGACAAGTGGCTGGATAACTGCGAGACCTGCCGTTTGCTGAATGTTTCAGCCCGGACGATGCAGACCTACCGTGATACGGGGAAACTGCCTTATTCGCAGATTAACAATAAGATTTACTATAAGGCTTCGGACGTGGAAACATTTCTGCTTAGCCAAGTAAGGGACAATTCTAAAAAGTAGGCGTATGGATTTGATAACGAAAGATTCCGAAACCACGCTGGTACTGTTTTCCTCCCTTGACAGGGTGCTGGAACACGTGGAGTACGTGGTAATGAACTATCGCCCGGTATTGAACGGTGAACACTACTTGACAGGCGAGGAAGTGTGCGAGCGGCTTTGCATCAGCAAACGGACGTTGCAGGATTACAGGGACACGGGACTGCTGGGATATGTGCAGCTTCCGGGAAAAATCATCTACCGGGAAAGCGAGATTTTAGACCTGCTGGAAAGGTATTACAGAAAATGAAATCTTGAAAACGTGAAATCTTGTTTTCTGTATTTATTGATTTATTGTTTGATTAATTAAAAGCCAGCAATCATGGTTTCTTGAAAACTGTGTTGCTGGCTTCTTCATGTTTATGCGGATAGTCTTTTCAATATCTTGTTAATTTTGAATTTTTATGAATGCTTTCCCATTTTGATTCTCTATAATTTTCATTGCAGGTGTTGATGAAAATGTATGAGTTGTAGCATGAAACACAGACAGAACTAAATCTTGTAATTGAGAGTCTTTTTCAAGATATTCTATTTTTAACCCTTTTGATTCTGCTTTTTCACGGGATATATGGCGACCATGACTTTTAAAGTTATCGTGATTAGCCAAAAAAGATGCTATATTCTCTATAATAGGAGCTTTGACATCTGGAGCTTCTGTTTTGAACATGAATCTATTAAGCCAATCTCTAATTAAGTTTTCAGACATTTTGATATAATTTTCACATTGTGTAATGACAGAAGGACCATATTGATTAAGTAATATAGCCCATGCTTGTTTATTGGGTTCGTTTACTTCTTGTAATGCTTTATAGAATTGGTCAATTATTGCTTTTGCAGGATTACTTGTGGGACCGTTAGGACTATTAATAATCAACTGTGGGTCTACGGGACCTATATTAGAATGTTTTCCCATGACAATACTAGCTCCTGAACATGCAATCATTGTGGCAGCAGACATTGCTATTTGGGGAATAATAACTCTTACTTCAGGAAATTGAGCATGCAAATATTCGACAATACCTTCTGCTGCTTCGGGAGAACCTCCCGGACTGTGTATAATTAAATCTACAGGCTTTTTTTCAAGTCCGTATGAAACTTCCATCATTCCTTGCACATCTTCCTCTGTTACCGAAAGTAATTCGGGAGCTCCACCTTTTTGGGTAAAAGCAGTTGCGTACAAAATAATATTTCTGTTTGTATATTTAGATAGTTCAGAAAGGTATTTGCGTCGAATAAAATCAAAAGGAGCAGAATTCCCTTGGGCACTTTCGACTTTTAATTCTGTTAATATTTCACTCCATGTTGGCATAATTGATTCGGTTTAGATTTAATGTTATATTCAATTGAAGAATTTGCAGAAACAGTGTCACTGACGGTTTTATAACGAGTTCCACTAGTTATTTCCCATTTTTGTTTTTCTTGCTCTTGCAATATTTGATATATCGCAGGATTATTTACTTTTAAGTTTTCTATGATTCTGTTCATGGCTGTTATAACGATTACTTTAAATGCAAATATAGGCCTTTTTCCTTTTAAAAGTTTACAATTCAGCATTAAAGTTGCTGAAAAATGATATTTTTCTCTCTACGTATTGCATATCCCTTAGTATCGTTTGGTCTAATACCTTTGCGTAGTGCTGCGTCATTCGGGTGGATGAATGCCCCAGCATTTTAGCCACGTTCGGCAGTGACACGTTGTTAGCCAGCGCAATAACCGAAGCAAAACTGTGCCGGGCTGTGTGCGTGGTCAGGTTCTTTTTAATACCGCAAAGGTCGGCAATCTCTTTCAGGTAGCTGTTCATCTTCTGATTGCAGGGAACGGGCAACAAAGTTCCTTTATCCATGCAGTAGGGGTTATCCTTATACTTTTCAAGTATCTGTTTGGGAATGCTCAAAAGCGGGATGTTACAGAGGTTGTTTGTCTTTTCACGGGGTTTCACTATCCACAGGTTGCCGTTGCTGTCCTCTGAAACGTGTTCGGGGCGTAAGTTATACACGTCTATGAATGCCAGCCCGGTATATACGCAGAAGATAAAAACATCCCGTACCAGTTCCAGCCGTTCAATCCTGAACTCTTTCTGCCATATCCGGTTTATCTCGGCTTGGCTTAGGAACTGTTTGTTTACCTCCACCTCGTGAAACTTGATTCCTGCAAACGGGTTCTTTGTCAGCCACTCGTTGGCAATGGCAAGGTTTATCACTTTCTTAAAACATTTCATGTACCGGATAACGGTATTCTGTGCGCAATGCTTCTCCGTCTTTAGGTATAAATCGAATTTGCGTACCAGTTCCCCGTTTACCTCACGCAGTAACATATCATCTACCTTGTAATCCCGTTTAACCAGTTCCATGAGGTATTTAAGGCAATTGTCGTAACGTCTTACGGTGATGTCGGCATAGTCTGTCCCGATTAGCTTCCGGCAGTTGTCATTATGTTCCTTGAATACATTATACAATGTCTTGAAAGTTTCGTCCTTTCCCTGATAGCGGTTCACTATGGCACGTGCGGAGATAATCTTTCCCTCCAGTTCCAAGTCTTGGTAAATCTGATAGAATTTCACACGCAGGGCGTCAATGTAATGGTTAAGTTCTACGGAGTTTCGGTCTTTGCCTGTCGATTTCTCTTTTTCCTGCGACCAAAGTGGGACTTTTACACTCCGCTTTAGTTGAAGTTCCACGTATAGGCGGTCATAAGTGACACGCACACGCACGGGTGCTTCCCCGTTTTTTAACAGTTTGCTACGCTTGATGAAGAACAACACGCTGAATCTTTTTCTTACCATACGGCTCAATTTTTAATGATACAAAGTTAGGAAATCGAACCGAGAACCCTGTTATGTAAAATAGTGCAACGTGCTGTAAAAGAATGAAGTAAATACCTCGCAGTGGAACATTTCGGGCTTTTAAAAACAGTCCCTTGAATAAGGACGTATGGTTTGCTTCAATCTCACTAATTTTGCCTATTCTTGGAAAAGAAAAATCCCTGAACTTCTTTGAAATTCAGGGATTTACATCGTTTTGCCTTCTTAAAAAGTGGTGCCACCAGGAATCGAACCGGGGACACAAGGATTTTCAGTCCTTTGCTCTACCAACTGAGCTATGGCACCTTTCTTGTTTGCGGGTGCAAAGATAGGTATATTTTTTAATACTGCAATATCTGGAGGGAAAAAATGTAATATTTTGGTTATATAATCTTTTTAAGAGCTATCGGTATTTTTCATATCCAATAAGAAAAGGAGGTATACCTAAACTAACTCAGGTATACCTCCTTTTTCTTCATGCCAAATAGTAAGTTTATGTTTTGGGAGTATTATCCTTGCTTGCAGCATTGTTTCCAACGTTGTTTGTAGAGGTGGACGATGCTGCCGGTGCATCGGTTGCTGCACTGGTTGCCGGAGCTGCTTTAGCCGTGGTAGCAGTTGCAGTAGCGGCGGCTACCGTTGCTGTGGCTGCTTGTGATTGAACTTGAGCTTGTTCTTCCCAATGGAAAGGTTCGAAGTTGCTGTTCGGATCTACCCATGACGGCTTTTTGGAAGCGTAGATGATAAACGGAGCTATCACTACGACAATTGCGCCGACAATAAGAACGGTGAACCATACGGTGTTGCTACCTGTGGAAATCTGGCTGGGCGGAATAAAGCTCAATATGAATGCGAGTAATGAACCGCAGAAACCGAGACCGCCGATAAGCCACATCAGGCCGTTGCCTTTCTTACCGATACGGAACGGACGATCTGTCTTCTTCATGTTATAACGCAGATAGATGGCGCCGGAGAACATGAGCAGGTACATGACCAGATAAAGGATTACTGTCAACTGTGACAGAATCTGGTAAAAGCTCTGTACGGAAGGCATGACGACGAAAAGAAGACTCAATACGGTTACGGCAATACCTTGTACGAAAAGAATGTTTTTCTGTACGCCTACCTTGTTGGTCTTCTGGAAGAACGGAGGCATATAACCGGCCTTACCTACGGCAAAGATACCTTTTGACGGACCGGCAACCCATGTCAATACACCGGCCAACACACCGAATGCCAATGCGATGGCGATGATCGGTGACAACCAGGAAGCGTGGATGTATTTGAAATAGTTATCAAAACCGACCAGCAAACTTTGTGTCAGACTGATGTCATTGGCGGGGATGATGATACCTAATGCGAAAGTTCCCAATACGAAGATGACTACTGTAATCAAAGCACCGATAAATACGGCTTTCGGATAGTTCTTAGTAGGGTTTTCCACATCTTTTACGTGGATACCGCCCATTTCCATACCGGCATAAAAAAGGAAGATACTTGCTGCAAGAACTACATTGTCGAATTTCGTGAAGTCGGGGAAGAAACTGCTGTGGAAGTCCAGGTTGGAGTGTCCACCGGTAGCCAGATAGACGATGCCGAGAATAATTAGCAGGGCTGCCGGGATGATGGTACCGACCATACCGCCGATTTTTGCAACTTTACCTACCCATCCCATACCTTTAAGAGAGATGAAAGTGGCAAGCCAGTAGATGATCAGTACGACAGCCAGCGTATAGTATTTATTACTTGCCAGTGACATGTCGTGAGCGTCATTCATTCCGATGAAGGCGATGGAAACGGCACCGAATGTCAGAACGGTAGGATACCAGATGGTACTTTCGATCCATTGCACCCAGATAGCCAGGAAACCGAACTTTTTGCCGTAGGCTTCACCTACCCAGCGGAATACACCGCCTTGCTTGTCTTGAAACATGGCAGCCAGTTCCGCTGCAACGAGCGAAGTCGGTATCAAAAAGACAATGGCTGCGAAAAGATAGTAGAAGGCCGAACTCATACCGTACACGGCCTCGGCAGGAAGTCCGCGTAGGGATACTACTGCCGTTACATTCATGATAGCCAGGGTGAATACCCCTAATTTTGCTACTTGTTTAATATTTGCCATAAGTTAAGGTTTTAAGTGAAAAATATTTTTAAGTCTGCTTTATAACAACATTAGGCAAGAGATGTTTTTGGAGGATAGCGTCAAACTTGGTTAATTAACATAAGGTAAGCTCTAAACAAAGCGGGCATATAGTTGTTTCTTCTGCATTGCAAGAATAAGATGTATAATTACTAAATAAGTAAGTTTATGAAAACTGCCCTTACTGATTTTGCGCTGCAAAAGAGGGGGATATATGGCATTTTGCATGTCATCATACTGTTACTGTCCCTCTTCTTGGTTATCAGCATTTCTGTGGATACATTCAAAGGTATCCCGTTTTACACACAGTCTCTGTACATGAAGGTACAGTTATGGATTTGTATCCTGTTCCTGTTCGACTTTATTCTCGAACTTTTTTTGTCGAAGGACAAACTGCGTTATTTCGGCACACATTTTCTTTTTCTATTGGTAGCTATCCCGTATCAGAATATTATAGCTTATATGGGTTGGACATTTTCGCCGGAGATTACCTACATGCTCCGGTTCATTCCCTTGGTGCGGGGAGGATATGCAATGGCAATCGTAGTGGGATGGCTGACGTATAACAAAGCATCCAGCCTGTTTATTTCTTATCTGACGATGCTATTGGCTACGGTTTATTTTGCCAGTCTGGCATTCTTCGTGATGGAGCATAAAGTGAATCCGTTGGTAGTGGGTTATGGGGATGCTCTTTGGTGGGCGTTTATGGATGTGACGACGGTCGGTTCCAATATTATTGCGGTGACTGCTACCGGACGGGTTTTGTCTGTACTGTTGGCTGCATTGGGAATGATGATGTTTCCGATATTCACAGTTTATGTCACCAGCTTGATTCAGAAGAAGAATAAAGAGAAGGATGAGTATTACGAACAGTTGGCGAGTGAAAAACAACAGCAGCAACAGCAACAACAGCCGGTAGCTGATAAATAATCATATGCCAATAAGCTAATATGCCAATGTGCCAATTCGTTGATGTGTCGATGCGCCGATGTATCCGGGGATGAAAAGCGGATTTGAGGAAAAGATATTAAATGCGTGACTAATCTGTCTTTTTGCTGGTGTATTACGGCGTTTTGTGACGGGTACTTTGCGGGTATAATTGTAACTGGAGAATAAACTGCATAACAAAATGAATAATAGTTGTTCTTTCTTGTATATTTTTGACCTTATCCGGATAAATATGCGATTTGTCCCGGTGTGTTAACTCGATTATCCCGGTATGTTAGGCTCGGTTCCTCTACGAGGAACGGTCCGAAACTCTACGGGAAACCATAAGAAGCTCTACGGGAAAAGTAAATTCCTTCATAAAGAACGCTTTTTTACGCTGGTTGGTTACGGAGTCTTGCTTGTAACCGAATGTGAAAAAGTAGGGTATAAACCTGAATTTGTAATAAATAGTATAGCTGTTGTAGATGATGGGGAGCTATCTGTTGTATTATTGATTGTATTTCGTGCAATCTGAATGAGTGAAGATGGAAATGGCGGTCGTTTTTGAAAGGTCTGCTTATATTGTTCCTGATGAATGGATTCTGCAGGGATAGGAATACCATTTTGACAATTTGTAAGTGGGAAGCATATAGGGGATAGCTCTGTATAGGAAGAATGATACTAAAAAGAGGCTACTGCCCTTATCGGGCAGTAACCTCTACAAAAAAAGGACAGAACTTTTATTCAACTACAGTAACTTGCTCGCCGTTGAATATATTCAACCCCAGCTTATTCATAATAAATTTGATTGCCAATTGAGCCTTTACGGAGTTGCCCGAACCATCCAGTGGAGGTGCAAAAGCGGAAATTCCCATTACGCCCGGCAATACACCCATTACACCGCCGCCTACACCGGTTTTAGCCGGAATACCGGAGGTATACATCCAGTCGCCCGTATGTTCATAGAAGCCCACGGAGGCAATCATCGACGTAATCTTCGGAGTCAGTTCGGTTTCGAAAACCTGTTTGTTTGTCACAGGATTTACCCCGTGATTTGCTATCGTACCGGCAGCTACGGACAACATTTCTGCTGTAACGCCCAGTGAACACTGACGCGTGTACAGATCGAGCGACATATCCGGATCATCGTAAATTCGATTGTAGTTCTTCAATAACCAGGCTATCGACCGGTTGTTGAAGTTGGTGGCAGATTCGGATTTGTACAGTTCGTCAATCAATTGCGGAGCATCGCCGCAAAGATCCGTAATATTCTCTACGATTGCATTCCATTTTTGGGTAGCTTCACCGACCGGTTGCACCATAGAGCAAGCGGAAATCGCTCCCGCATTGACCAACGGTGTAGAGGGATGATCGTTTTCCAGAAGGATAGCGATGATAGAGTTGAAGGGTAATCCGGTGGCATCGGCACCGATCATATCCAATATCTTCTGAGCACCGTATTGACGGAGAACCAGAATGGCCGTATGGACTTTGGATACCGATTCTATGCCGAAACGGTAATTGTAATCACCTATTGTGATTTTCTGGCCATTCAGCAGGCAGATACTAATACCGAACAGGTTCTTGTCGATATTGGCAAGGTAGGGGATGTAGTCGGCATTCTTTCCGTCCGTGTTGCCCTTCACCTGCTCATAAGCCTGTTGTGCCACCTCTTTTATTTGAGATATAGAAATCTTTTTCATAAGATAAAACATTTTTGGATTTACGATTGGACGATTGACGATTTACGGTTGAAAGCACTCCTTGAAATGATTCTACAGAGATACTCCAATCGTAAATCACTTCACTTTAGAGATACTCCAATCGTAAATCGTCAATTGTCTAATTGTAAATAATTTTATTTTTTAGTCGCTTGTGGCTTACCTGTATGGTTGAATACCTTTGTGGCTACCGGCAGATTCTTATCTTGGGCGATACGTGTGGTAGTAGGATATTCCAGTTTTTCCAATTCGGTAATGGCGTTCTTGATGTCACCTAACAGCATATCTGCCATATCACGGCTGAATCCTTGACGGACAACGATACGCATCACTACATAATCTTCTAATTTGGACGGCAAGGTATAAGCCGGAACCATCCATCCGCTCTGAGCCAGTTTGTCTTGCAAATCATACAAAGTCCATTTGGCATCCTTGGCATATTCCGGTTTCATGTACCAGATAAACAATGGGTTCACTACGTCTTCTGAGTAGTTGACGAACGGAGTCATCTTGGCAATCTCACCGTGGAGATACTTGGCGATCATCAATGAGTTGTACTGTACTTCTTTATATCCCTGGAATCCCAAACGGATAAATTGATAGTATTGTCCCAAAATCTGGGCAGCCGGACGAGAGAAGTTCAGGCCTACCTGTGTGATGTTGGCACCTAAGTAATTGACGCTGAATGACATTTCTTCGGGAAGATATTCTTTGCCTTTCCAGCAAACCCAACCGAGACCCGGATAAACCAAGCCGAACTTATGACCGGAGGTACTGATGGAGAGTACCCATTTCAAACGGAAGTCCCATTTGATTTCCGGATACAGGAACGGAAGGATAAAACCGCCACTTGCAGCATCTACGTGGATAGGAATGTCGTAGCCGGTTTTGGCATTGTAAGCATCGAGCGCTTTGTCGAGTGCTTCTACGTCGTCATTCAATCCTGTCCATGTAACGCCCTGGATAGGAACAATACAGATGGTGTTTTCATCACACATCTTCAATGCTTCTTCCGGATCAAGGGTTGTCTTTTCCAGTGTCAAAGGCACTTCGCGCATTTCGATCTGCCACAGTTGGGCAAATTTTTCCCATACTACCTGGAAGCCGGTAGAAATAACAAAATTCGGTTTGTCTACGGGTTTACCCTGAGCCTGACGTTTTTTGCGCCAGCGTAACCATGCAGCGACACCACCCAACATACAAGCTTCTGAAGAACCGATAGCTAATGCACCGGTTTTCCAGTCGTCTTTTTCCGGAGTATTCCACAGGTTGGCCATGATGTTGATGCATTTACCGTTCATTACAGCGATACGGGGATATTCTGTTTCATCGATGTAGTTGATATTGATGGCTTCATTCATCAGTTTGGTGGCATATTCGTCCATGTAAGTGGTGACGAAAGTAGCCAGGTTCAGTCGGGGCTGAGTCTGTGCGAATGTTTCATCTTTTACCATTTGGTAGGCGATTTCCGGAGTGGTCGGCCCGTCAGGTATTTTTTCTACCGGAGAGGGTTGCAACATTCTGTTTGAACCAAATACATCAGTCTTGGCATCACCGTTTCTAAAATTTAAATCTTCCATTTTACTATTGTTTTTAGTTAGGTTTAGGCGATGGGGATTTTCCCCGTCGAATTTCCCACAACAACAGCACCGGTTTTTTAAAGTTTAGCCGTTTTGCATTATTTTGCGTTTATTGTACTTCCCGTGCGGAGTTGAACATTCCGGGCATCACGTTGTTCTTTTCAAATCCAAACCTCAAATATAGAAGCGAATATGAGAATACAAACAGGAAGGGGAACGATTCCTCTTATAACGCTTATCGGCATTTGGTCCATTTCGGCTCTTAATGCTTTGCCCGGTTTAGCCGTTACGCCTATCCTCGGGAAACTATCTGTCATCTTTCCTCATTCTACCGAACTGGATGTGCAGATGCTTTCATCCTTACCCTCTCTTTTGATTATCCCGTTTATCATTCTGGCGGGAAAATTGACGGAGAAAGTGAACTTTATCCGCCTGTTACAGGTGGGGCTCGCTATTTTTGCTTTAAGCGGTATTCTTTATTTGTTTGCCGGTAAGATGTGGCAACTTATCGCTATCAGTGCCATGCTCGGTGTTGGTTCGGGGATGATTATACCACTCTCTACCGGACTTATTTCCAAATACTTTGTCGGTCCGTACCGGGTGAAACAGTTCGGGTTCAGTTCTGCCATTACGAACATAACATTGGTGGTAGCTACTGCCGTTACCGGGTATCTGGCTGAGGTAAACTGGCATTTACCGTTTGTGGTTTATTTGTTTCCTTTGGTATCGCTGGTACTGTCGGTTTATCTCCGGCGCAGCATGATCAGTGAGGAAGGGAGTGCTTCGATTGCGAATGACGAAAAGGAGGAGACTGGTGTGCCACCGATCGATCCGGAAGTCGGGAAGTCCAAATACGGAGTGAATATCAAACATCTTTTGCAGGTTATGATGTTCTACGGGTTGTCTACTTATCTGGCGCTTATCGTAACTTTCAATCTTCCTTTTTTAATGGAAGAATATCACTTTTCGAGTGGTGATTCCGGTGTTATGATTTCGCTCTTTTTTCTCGCTATTATGGCTCCCGGTCTTTTCTTGAACCGTATTGTGGGGCTTTTTCGTGAGAAAACAAAGTTTTATAGTTTGCTGTGTATTGCTGTCGGGCTGGCACTGATCTGGATATCTCCGAAAGAGTGGGTGATAGCTCCGGGATGTATTCTTGTGGGATTGGGGTATGGGGTGATACAACCTGTCATATACGATAAGACCACCCATACGGCTGTTCCGAAGAAAGCGACGCTGGCGTTGGCTTTTGTGATGATGATGAATTATTTAGCCATTTTACTCTGTCCGTTTATTATCGATTTCTTCCAATCGACGGTATTCCACATCAAGTCTCAACAGTTCGCTTTTGTGTTCAATCTTTGTATCACATTGGTAGCTTTGATATGGGCTTATTGCAAACGGAACACTTTCTTGTTTAAGGAATAATGAATAATTTGCCAATGTGCCAATATGCCAATGTGCCAATGTGCCAATTACCATGCGGCATGATAGCGCAGCCAATTGGCACATTGGCATATTGGCAAATTGGCACATTATTAAATTAGCAATTTATTAAAATTAATAAGTATGAAGAATAAAAAATTGGAAGCTAATCTTAGCATGGCTATATCGAAAGTATTCAGCGGGTTGAATATGAATGCCCTTAAATTTCTGCTTCCTCTTTGGATGAGTCCATTGACGGGAGCTACGATTCGTTGTACTTTTGCAGCAGTTGCTTTTTGGGTAATCGGGTGGTTCTCCGCACCGGAAGAAAAAACAAGTCGGAAGGATAAGTGGCTGTTGTTTCTTTTGGGAGTAGTGGGGCTTTATGGCTTTATGTTTCTTTATCTGGTAGGTCTTAGTAAGACTACTCCTGTATCGAGTTCTATTTTTACGAGTTTACAACCGATCTGGGTGTTTCTTATCATGATCTTTTTCTTCCATGAGAAGGCTACTGCTCCGAAAATTATCGGTATATCTATTGCTTTGGTGGGTGCCCTTGTCTGTATTTTGACTCAGCAGAGTGATGATCTGGCCTCAGATGCTTTTACGGGAAATATGTTGTGCCTTTTCAGTTCGGTGGTCTATGCCGTTTATTTGGTGGCAAGCCAGCGTATTCTTTCGGCGGTAGGGCCTGTCACGATGCTGAAATATACTTTTAGTGGTGCGGCCTTTTCCGGTATAATTGTTTCATTGATTACCGGATTTGATGCTCCGGTGCTTTCAATGCCTTTCCATTGGCTTCCTTTTGCGGTATTGATGTTTGTACTTATTTTCCCTACGACCCTCAGTTATATGCTGTTGCCGGTCGGGTTGAAATATTTGAAGACGACAGTGGTTGCCATTTATGGTTATCTGATATTGATCGTGGCTACCATAGTTTCCTTGATTTTGGGGCAAGACCGGTTCAGTTGGACGCAGACCTTTGCTATTCTTTTTATTTGTGTCGGGGTTTATCTGGTAGAAGTGGCGGAGAGTAAAGATAAGGCCATACCAAAATGAGAGAGCCCGGCGCAATACCGGACTCTTCCTATAATCGGGTACTATTTAAACCCATCCAACTTTTGGGGCGATTCACCTTTGGTGACGTGGGTGATTTCGTTGAAAGGGGAGTTTTAGGACAGATCCCCATGGACTTTTCTCTTTACTCTTTCCAATTCCCTCTTTTCAGATAATAAAGAGATAAACCCAGAAGCAATAAAGCATAAAGCTGCTCTGCCGTCCAGTACATGATTAATGGTAACTGTTCGCGGATGGATAGCCCGTACAAATACACCAGATAGACGATGATTGTGATTATTTGAAATACGAATGCCGTTTTGGTTTTTCCTGTCCCGATAATTGCATTGCAATAGGTATAGGCAGGAGCAGCCAGAAAAAAAGTGGATAGCATCAGTAAAAAAGGAGCATAGGCTGTTTCGATTACTTCGCTGCTGTTGGTATAGATCCCTAAGATGGGTTTGGAAAGGAGTGCTGCCGCCAATACGAAAGGAGTACCTACCGCGTAACTCAGCTTGACGGTTTTCCAACATATGGGTAACACATTGTTTACCTGTTGGGCCCCGATTAAATTACTAACCAGAGATATACCGGTCGTTGCAAACGAGTTGACGATTACAAACAGCATCACGGATACGCTTCTCACTACATTACCTGCTGCCAGTTGTCTCTCTCCCAAATGCTCTATGGCAATGAAAAACAGGAACCAGGGGGCGATACAGAAAAAAGAACGTATCATTGTCCAACTGGAAATCCGGAATAATTGACCGAGCAGTGGAAGATTGACTGTCGGCCGCCAGCCGTATTTCTTTTTATCTATCTTTAAGTGGGTGTAAATTACGATGTGTATCAGGGCTGCTATTTCAGCCAAAGAGGAGGCAATGGCCGCTCCTGCTATGCCCAAGCGCGGGAAACCGCATACTCCGAAAATGAGCAGGTAGTTTAAAGCCGCGTTGGTGGTCACTAACAGGATGGAGTTTGCCGTCAGTACCTTGGTTTGGGTTATTCCGACGAAGAACGCCCTGTATGCCAGTATCGGAAATACAAACAAGAAACTGTAATCCCGCCAGTCGATATATTTCATCACTGCCTGATAGATCTCTCCGGATGATATTACTTTCCGCAAAATGAGTGGGGAGGCTACTTTAGATAAAGTGAAAGTCAATATCGACAATGAAACAAGAAAAAGCAGTCCTTGCCAGAAAATTTCTCCCGTTTGGGCTAAGTTTCCTTCTCCGTTTCTCCGGGCAACGACTACCTGTAATCCTAAGCTGAAGCCGAAGCCAAGCATATAAATAGCGATGTAATACATTCCTGCCAAGGCCGAAGCGCCTAATTCTATTTCGCCTACATGTCCTAAGAAAACGGTATCGGTGAGGTTGATGAGTTGTTCCATCAACAGGCTCATCATCACCGGAAAGTTGATGAGCCAGATTTGTTTATAAGTAAAATTCATGGTTTAATTGCAAATAACGTTAGGAGAATGACCTTTTCAGTCATCCCCACAGAATGAATAAATAAACTCTCTATTATTTCATTCTGAGCGTAGCTATCTGCAAATTTGCCATTTCATGTGTTGAACAATCGGGTATTTATAGATCAGATGATGTGGCAAAGATACGAAAAACTTATTTATCGGCGTACAATCCGACATGGTTTCCCTTACTGTCGGCAAAAACACAGGAGTATCATGAACGCACCCGACAGGAATCGTTCTTTCCGTGACGGGTGCGGTAATATGTGCAAAAATAGCTTTTTGCTTTTTCCTGTGAGGAACACATTCAGCTTCGGAGCGCTGATTATTTGATATTCGGGTTTAAGGTGTGCCAGTCTTCGATAGCAGGAATGATACCCATCTCGATAACCTCATCACGTAATTTGCAGAGGTGTTTGTAACTGTTTTCCAGTTCTTCTTCTTCGATAGGGGTGCCTTCCACCTGCTTGTAGCTGATGCCGTTTTTAGTGATGGAGGTTTCCATCGCCATCATGATGTGGTTGAATTTTCCATCGGAAACATAGGTTCCGGCAGGCCACCGGAAAGGTGCACCGCCCATAGCAGCAGCGATCATTTCGATAGAAAGATAGGCCGGACTTTGGAAAGAGGAACGTCCGCGCAGGTCGATAATGTGTTTTCCGCCTTGAATAACACGTTGCTTGATAGCATCCCATTCGGTTTGCGGCAGGCGGGTAGTACCGATCCAGTTGATCAACGTATCGCCATCGACTGTAGTTGTTGAAGCAAATACGGCCATTTGCTCTCCGTGTCCGCCGTATGTGCGACAGTTTTGTATTTTGGAAGCAGGTATTTTGAAGAACTTCGCTAACTCATTTTGCAGACGGGTACTGTCCAATGCTGCAAGTGTAGAGACTTGTGAAGGCTTCAATCCTGAATAAAGCAAGGTGATCAGGCCGGTAATGTCGGCCGGGTTGAATACTACCACTACGTGTTTCACGTCCGGGCAGTATTGGCGGATGTCTTTACCGAACTGGGCGGCAATCTCGGCATTGCCTTTCAGCAGATCTTCACGCGTCATACCGGCTTTACGGGCTGCACCACCGGACGATACGATATAAGCTGCACCGGTCAGCGCCTCCTTGATATCGGAGGTATAGGTGAGATTGACCCCTTCGAATCCGCAGTGGTATAACTCTTCGGCTACACCTTCCAGTGCCGGAGCGTATGGGTCATACAAGCAGATGTTGGGAGTTAATTTCATCATCATGGCGGTTTGTGCCATATTTGAGCCAATCATTCCGGCGGCTCCTACAATCGTTAATTTCTCGTTGGTTAAGAATTCCATAATCTTATCTGTTTTTTGTAAATGAATATACTGTTTCTCTATTGACGATACAAAGATAACGACTTATCAGCCAGATTGTTCATTGAAAAAAGTTTTGGCTGATAATGAAAAGTTATATCGAGAGGGGAGATATGATTGAAATAAACTATCTTTGCAGTGATTTAGAAGTTTGTTTTAGTAGTAAGTAGATAGTTAGTAAGTAGTAGTAAGTAGATAGTAGTTAAGTAGTAAGTAGCTAAATCGTGAAGTTGTAAGTAGCTGGTGGTTGGAGACCTTTTCAGTATAACAACGCCGATATGTTGCATTGTTTCTAACTACTGATAACCTGTTTCTGACTACCATCTACTTACTACTTAACTACTGACTACTTACTACTAACAAATTACTACTAACAAATTACTGCTGAATAATTATGTCCATTGAATTAGGAAAGTTCAACCGTCTTGAGGTTGTGAAAGAGGTTGATTTTGGAATGTATCTGGATGGGGGTGACGAAGGGGAAATCCTGTTACCTGCCCGTTATGTACCCGAAGGTTGCCAGATAGGAGATATATTGAATGTGTTTCTTTATCTTGATAATGAAGAGAGATTGATTGCCACCACATTGACCCCTCTCGTACAGGTCGGTGAATTTGCTTGTTTGGAGGTGGCATGGGTCAATCAGTTTGGAGCCTTTCTCAACTGGGGGTTGATGAAGGATTTGTTTGTGCCCTTTAGCGAGCAGAAGATGAAAATGCAGGTTGGTAAGAAATATATCGTTCATGCCCATCTGGATGATGAAAGTTACCGTATTGTGGCTTCCGCCAAGGTGGATCGTTATCTTTCGAAAGAAAAGGCAGAGTATCAGCCGGGTGAAGAGGTGAATATTCTGATTTGGCAGAAGACGGATTTAGGCTTTAAGGCTATTATAGAAAACAAGTTCGGCGGATTGCTTTATGATAGTGAGATCTTTCAGCCTTTGCATACCGGTATGGTGCTGAAAGCATATGTAAAGCAAATACGTGAGGATGGCAAGATAGACTTGGTGCTTCAGAAACTGGGATTTGAAAAGGTGGACGATTTCTCGAAGACTCTGCTGGAATATATCCGTGAGCACGACGGGTATACACCTCTGAATGATAAAAGTCCTGCAGATGATATATACGCTGCTTTCGGTGTAAGTAAAAAGACATTCAAGAAAGCGGTGGGCGATTTGTATAAAAAACATTTGGTTGTGCTACAGGAAGACGGTATCTGGTTGGCATCCTCCTAACTGCAATAGGGAAATCCCTATATACGAATATAGATAATCATTAGGGTGGGGAGTTTCCTCACCCTATTTTTGTGGTATAAGAAAACACGGAAGTTGAATTACTTAAATGTATATAGGATATGAAAAAGATACATGTTTTATGGATGTTATTGTTTCTGGTGTTGAGCACAAGTTGTGTTTCTGTAAACCGGTTGATGAAAGTGCAGGAGGGTATGAGCAGACAGGAGATCTCAAAGATTTTCGGGACACCGGAATACCGCCGTTTTGACAGAGGAATGGAAGAGTGGGAATATCGAAGCCTGTCTCTTATTTCGGGAGAGTATAAAGTGGTGGTGATAACGTTTGAGGATGGAAGGGTTTCGGGTATGGATACATTTACGACGCGGGATTTCCAAGAACATCCTCTGCTGCCGGCACCTTGTATACATTAAAAATGGGATGTTTTCCTAAAAAAGTTTCACTTTTAAGATATAGGTTATGAAAAAGATACATACTTTTGGCATTCTGTTGTTGATGATGATGCTTGTCGGCTGTGTCACTGCCGGTGTCGGGTTTACGAATGAACAATTGGCCGGTATCCATAGGGGGATGACACTGGAACAGGTTAAGGAGGTACTCGGAGCGCCTGCTTACAGGAGTTTTGATGATAAAGGCGAAGAGTGGGAATTCCGTGTAATGGTACTCTCCGGATGGTCGGTTGTCCGGGTACGCTTTGTGGATAGTAAAGTGACGGAGATGAAATCTTATTTGGAGAGAGACAAAGATTGCCATACCAGAACGGAAAATAATAAAATAGAAAAGATATGATACGCAAATTGATACTCGGTTTTTGTTTTCTGCTGGCAATGTTTCCGGCAAGTGCTTTCTCTTTGGAGGGCCTCTCTGTTGAAAGCCCAAGAGAACAGGTGGTGGTATTTATTGATGGGAAGCAGGTGTGCCGGCCTACATATAGTTGTTTTATCGCTAACCTGCATGGTGGCAGTTATCGGGTGGAGGTATATGCCGCCCGTCGTGGAAACCGCTTTGAAAGAGAGAACTTATTGTTTGATGAGCGTGTTTATTGTTCGGGTAGGGAGGTGAAGGAGATCGTCATCGATGGTCCGGACAGACCGGAGCACAGACCGGGCAGGCCGGATAAACCCGGACACCGGCCGGATGGTTTCAATTCCAGGGAGCCGGTGATGAGCGACAGCTCTTTCAATCAGTTCATGAGCTCATTGAAAAAGCAGCCTTTTGAATCCGACCGTAACGCTTTACTTGACAATGCATTGATAAGTTCGTATTTTACTACCGACCAATGTATACGGTTACTGGAATTTTATACATTTGACAGTGAAAAGAAACCGTTCCTTAAGAAAATATATCCGAGGATTGCCGATAAGGCGAATTTCTTCCGGGCATTGGATAAACTGACCTTTAGTTCGGATAAGGAGGAGGTAAATCAGTTTATAAAGGTATATCATGAGAATAATAACTAAAAAGACTTACTGATTATGAAACGAATTATTTTAATATTATTTGCCATCGGGATAACTGCCATGAGCAGTGTGAGTATGGCCGCTATGAGCAATAGCAGAGTTCGTAAGGAGACGCGTTTCCTGACAGATAAGATGGCGTATGAACTGAACCTGAATACTGCCCAGTATAATGATGTCTACGAGATCAATTTCGATTTTATCTATTCCATCCGCTATCTGATGGATGACGTGATACGTGGATACGAATGGGCGTTGGATGATTATTATAATTATCTGGATGTACGTAACGACGACTTGCGTTGGGTATTGAGCGATGCGCAGTATCGACGTTTTCTGCAAGCCGATTATTTCTATCGTCCGATCTATGCAAGTGGTGGCGGATGGAATTTCCGTGTCTACATTACTTATACCAATCGTAACTATTTCTATTTTCCGAAACCCTACCATTATCGTAGCTATTCGGGAGGACACTACCGGACGCATTTTCACAATGTAAGCTATTATCGCGGAAGGTATAACCATAGTTATTATAGAGGAGATTATAGTGTGAGAAATGATCGGGTATATCATACGAATCGCCGCTCCGATTTCGGCTCGGTAAATATTCGTCCGAATACAAGCACAAGACCGAGTTCGAGACCGGGTACAACAACCACTCGTCCCAGTGTGTCTACTCGCCCGAGTACCGGTACAACCCGTCCGAGCACGGGCGCGAGTACCCGTCCGAGTACTACAACTCGTCCGAGTACGACTACTACCCGCCCGAGTAATACCTCTTCGTCATCATCGAGCCGGGAGAATTCGTCAAGTAGCCGAAGGGAAAATAACAGTTCGGGCAGCAGTACACCGGTAAATAATAACACAAATTCTGGGAGTAGCAGGCGCAGTAGCAGTTCTTCAACAAGCCGGACAACTACATCTCCAAGCAGTAGTAGCTCAAACTCCAACCGTAGTACTACGCGTAGCAGTACTCGTAGCAGTTCGGTATCCAACGGACAATCCAGTCGCGGTTCTTCTGCTTCAAGTTCTTCTTCCGGCAGTAGCAGCCGGAGAAGTTCTTCTTCAAATTCTTCCGAACGGGGAAGCAGTTCGTCAAGAAGATAACTAATACTAATAATATATGTGTACGGACCTAAGTGCCCGTTTAGGTAAAGGAGCCCATCGTTTCAATAGGAAGAAACGATGGGTTTCATCTTATTGGCACAATGTGTTCCATCCGGTTGGAACAATGTGTTTCATCTGGATGAAGCAAGTGGTTTCAATATGTTGAAACTAATCCGGATCCTAATCTTCCGAGTGTATAGGCAACTATAAACGGTCATTCGTATAATAATATCAGCTAAATATCGTTATTCTATAAAGTTATGGAACGTTTAAAGACATTTACAGATAAACGAGGAAGTCTGACTCTTCTTGAAGTAGGTCAGGATATACCTTTTGAAGTGGCACGTGTATTCTGGATACATAATGTACCTGAAGGACAAGAACGGGGACAACATGCTAATACGGAATTATCCGAGTATCTTGTGGCTGTAAGTGGTAGTTTCGATATCTGGACGGAGGATGAAACGGGGCGTAAATATTATCATTTGTCTTCTCCTTCCGAAGGCTTGTTGATTCCTCCGGGAATGTGGAAAGTAATGAGTAATTTTTCATCGGACGCTGTTGTGCTGGTTTTAGCTTCTCATCCTTATTGCCTGGACAATTATATTAATTCATACGACGATTTTCTGGAATATATAAAGAAATGATACCCGCTACCCAAGACTTGCAGTTGAATATAGTTCGTTATACAGCGGAGCAAAAGACTGTTTGGGATAGTTTTGTTGCTACCTCTAAAAACGGTACGTTTTTGTTTATGCGTGATTATATGGATTATCATGCAGATCGTTTTGCTGATCATTCTCTGATGTTTTACAAAGGAGGGCGGTTGATAGCTTTATTGCCCGGTAATGAGAGTGATGATACTTATTATTCGCATGGCGGGCTGACATACGGCGGGTTTATTCTTTCTTATCATGCCACTGCAACGGTAGTGTTGGAGGCGTTTTACCTCTTATGCCGCTATTTAAAGGGGACTGCCGGAGTTGGTAGGATCGTTTATCGTACCATTCCATTTATTTATCATAATTATCCGTCGGAAGAGGATTTGTATGCCCTTTTTCGGTTGAATGCCCGTTTGACAGAGCGGAAAATATCTTCTGTGGTAATACCGGAAAAAGGATACCCATTCAGTACTCTCCGTCGCCGTAAGTTGAAACAGGCTCGTAATCATGGACTGAAAGTCTGCCAGGATGAAAATTTTGATGCTTTTTGGCCGGTTTTGGAACAAAATCTCCAACAACGTCACGACAGATTGCCTGTTCATTCTTTGAAAGAAATGGTCTGTTTGAGTCGTCTTTTCCCGGAAGAAATAAAACTTTACCGGGTGTTGGACGGTGAAGAGACTGTAGGAGGATGTGTAATGTATCTTACCGGAGAAGTAGCTCATGTTCAGTATATTGCTTCTACCGGACAAGGCCGGGAAATGGGGGCACTCGATATCTTATTTGATTATTTGATTCATCAAATTTATACCGATAGGAAGTATTTTGATTTCGGGGTCTCTGTGGAGGATGGAGGCCGTTACTTGAATGAAGGGTTGATCTTTCAGAAAGAGGGATTTGGCGGACGTGCGGTGATGTATGATACGTATGAACTTTCTTTAAAATCTGTACTAAATGATTAAGTATTTTGATTTACAGCGTATTAGTGAATCTTTTGAACCGGAGCTATCGGAAACGGTGGTTCGTGTAACCCGTTCCGGTTGGTATCTTCAAGGAGAAGAGACCCGTGCTTTTGAAGAGGTTTTTGCCGGATATTGCGGAACCCGATATTGTATTGGTGTAGGAAATGGTTTGGATGCCTTGACCCTTATTTTTATGGCTTATCGCGAGTTGGGAGAGATGCAGCCGGGAGATGAAGTGATTGTTCCTGCCAATACATATATTGCTTCTATTTTGTCAGTGGTTCGTGCCGGGCTGAAACCCGTGTTTTGCGAGCCTTCTTTTGATTCCTGTAATATAGCGCCCGAAGCGATAGAAACTTTGATTAATTCCCGGACTAAAGCGATACTTCCCGTACATTTATATGGAAGATGTGCTGATATGCAACCTATATTGAATATAGCGGCATCTTATCGTCTGAAAGTTGTGGAGGATGCTGCACAATCGCATGGGGCGGTTTATCATGGAAAACGTACCGGTAATCTTGGAGATGCGGCCGGATTCAGTTTCTATCCGGCAAAAAATCTTGGAGCTTTGGGAGATGGCGGTGCAGTGACAACGAATGACCAACAGCTTGCTGCGATGATACGTTCTATTGCCAATTATGGTTCTTCTGCCAAGTATGTTCATCTTTGCAAGGGAATTAACAGTCGCCTTGACGAGCTGCAGGCTGCTGTGCTTCGGCTTAAATTGGCTCGTCTGGATGTCGATAATGAGCGACGCCGAAATATTGCCTGCCGATATCTTGATGGAATTAAAAATCCTCTGTTGACTTTACCGTCTGTCGATGACTGGAAACAACATGTATTTCACATTTTTCCGGTTTTTTCTTCTTGTCGTGACAGATTGCAAGCCTTTCTTGCAGCGGAGGGAATACAGGCACAGATACACTATCCGATACCTCCGCATAAACAGGAAGCCTTTACCGAATATAGCTCTCTGTCATTGCCGGTGACTGAACGAATACATCGGGAAGAACTCAGTCTGCCGATGTCTCCGCTGATGACGGATGAAGAGGCCGATGCGGTAATTGCCGCACTGAACCGGTTTGTGTAAGAAAAAGGAGAGTACAGTTTTTTAATGTGCTTCCCAAAAATCAACATATTGCTGTGCCACCTTTACATAGTTATGATGTTTTCTTACATATTCGATACTTTGCGCTGATAATTCCGGAATACGTTCCTTGTTTAATACGATGTATTCTAATTTTTGGAAGATATCTTCTTCGGAGGGATATACATTGATAATGGGACGTAGCTCTTTTTCATTTATTATTTCATAATTTTCTTCTTCTCCGCCGCCCAGCACAATCACTCCTTTTGCCATGGCTAATAATGAATTCATGGAAGGAGTGTATGAGTAGAGCTGGTCTAATTGTACATCAGCATCATCCATTAATTTTTGATAAATCGCGTACGGAGCATCGATCGCTTCTGTGATACGACATTGGTCCGGGTATTTTTTTTGTATCTCTTTTAAGACGGGATACATAATATCCGTTCCTTTTATATCGCTCCGTGCAGACTGGATGCCAATGAAAAAGTTTACTTTCTCAGGCTCTGTCCGTACACGGCTCGTAATATTGGAGTAATCGATAGGGAGGGGAATAAAAGTCGTTTTATCGGGAAAATAGGGAATATAGGCTACATAGTATTCCCATAGGCAAGCTATAATGCCGTTACAGGTTTGGGCAATTTCTTTTGTTGTATAAGCTGTATTCCCATAAAGGCATTCTTGAAGGATATTGTGATTGTTTGCAGTATAGCGTTCTTTATCTCCGATTTTGAATTCTGAATAGCGAAGGGCATTTGTTTTCATACATAAACTGGTCCAATAAAAGTCATTTCCAAAAGCACCCAAAAAAACTTTTTTATTGTGCTTACGCAGGTATTGGTAGATATACAAACATTTTTGAGCTTTTAGATGTAGGAAACATGGATTGATTAATTGCACCACATCGTATCCTTTTAATAGAGGAAGAACACGAAGTAATTGTAGTACATATTGTATGCCGTCTAATATACTATCAGATTGTCTTGTGAGAGAAATATCACGTTGATAATTTCTCCAACGGTCTCCGTTGGAGACAACACATACTTCGTGTCCTAACTTACGAAGTCCTTCCGCTAGTGTCCAATGCAAATTACTGAATTCTCCGAGAAGTAGTATTTTCATAAATGCGTTAATAAATTAATAATTGTTTGAGCAATGGTGTATTTCCAAGAATATTTATTCGCTGGAAGTGGAATATATTTGTCTACTGCAAGTTTCTTTGTTTCAGACAGAATAAAAGAGAGTGAACGCCGGTTAAGTATAAGTTGCTGTATATAGTCTATTGTTAAAAAATGTATTCTTCGTTGTAGAGCTTTTTGCTGAAGCGGAGTCACCTTGTACTCTGTTTCTAAAAAGCTACGTAAATAGGATAAAATATTGTAGAAATCTTTTACGTGCTTTAGCCCTTGTTCCTCGTCTCTTTGATAAGTAATAGATTGAGGGTGTTGAAAATATGCATATATATGCCAATTGGTAATAATCGTTTTTTGAGCATAAAAATATAGCAAAGCAACAAAAGCTTCATCTTCATGATATGTATTTTCTGGGAAAAAAAGTTGATGTTTTATTAATAGTTCCTTTCGCACAAAATGGATACAGGCAGCTCCCATAAAATTGCATTTAGCCATAAATTCTGCTCCTGATGTGTATATTGTATGTCGACACTTTTTCTTTTTTTGAGATTGATTGGCTTGTATTACTTTTTGGAACTTAAAAGATAAGACATCAGGATGTTCTTTTTCTAAGAAATCGAGACAATGAAGTAAAGAATTAGGAAATAAATAGTCGTCTGCATCTACGAAAAGAATATATTCTCCATTAGCTTGAAGAATACCATTATTACGGGCTGCACCTGCACCTAAATTTTTTCCATTACCATCTGCAATAATCAGTTCATATTTTTCTAATGGTATAGCTTGATTGTTAATGGAATCGATACAGTACTGCAACAAAGTCTTGTCAGCTTTTCCATAGAATGGGATAATGATGCTTAATTGAGGATTCATGAATACAAATATAATTGTTTTATTTAATATGTAGCCATAGTCTTCTAAGAGAAAAAACACAGTTTATTAATATTAATAAACTGCAGAATGTATATCCTGCCCATGGATTTATTGGTATCCCATAATAGATTGTAATAAAACTGACTATTGAAGTTGTCATTGTGAAAAAAAACAATCTAATAACTTCTTTGTTGAATTTAATGTTAAATTTGTAGCGGCAAATGCTGCCTACTACAATAAAATAACAAATATAACTAATAAGGAAAGCAATGCCAATACCTTTGATTCCAGCTAAAGTATATCCTATAATATTGCTACTTAAAATGATTATTGAAGATAATAGTTCGGTACCGAGAAATAAACGATGTGCTCCTTTAACGATAAGTATATATCCTAAACAGGTTGAAGTTACTTTGAAAATCATTCCCAATATAGCCCATGACAGAAAGGGAATGACTGGTAAGAAAGACTTTGTAAGGAGTAACTGTACGATTAAAGGAGCGGTAGGCAGAAAGATGGCAATTACCGGGCATAATATCAATAATGATACTACTGTCTGTTGATTCATGATGGAACTTAATTTCGTGTTTTGGGTGTGGACTGCTGCCAGACGCGGATAATAGTCTGTACTCATTGCCACAAAAATAAGACCTACATACTTATCAATTAACCCGAACCCGGATTGATAGATACCTACATCTTGCAGACCACCATGACTTCTGAGGTAAATATTAAATAAATAACTGACTAATGTACTGGCAAAACCGCTGATTGTGAGTATCGCTCCGATGGTAATGATGCTTTTACCTTCTTGGTAGATGGGGAGGGGAGGAGTCTTTTGCTTGTCACGAAATAGTAAAGTAGCGAAATAACCGCAGATAGAGGAAAGGATAATGGCGGCTACAATGCCATCTGTTCTCCATATGTAATATATAGGTAGGGAGATTAACAGGCCTGCGGATGCACCGATTAAATTGGCTTGTGCCAGAATCCGGAGACGCCGGAAGCCTTGGAAGATGGCCAATTCGCCTTTCGTTAGCGTATCAAATAGTAATGTGCAGGCTAACCACATATAAGCTCCTGTAAAATCCCGGTTACCGAAGCTCCACTGTGATAACCATGGGGAAAGAGTTAATATCACTGCTGAACCGAATAGTCCGGCATACAAACTCATTTGTCTCACCAAAGAAGCTGTTTGTGCCGCCTTCTGGGGATTGCCTGCGGCAGATATACTTTTTACTCCACCTTGATTAATCCCCAATCCTGTAATGCTTTGCACCATGCTTATGGTATTATTCAACAGTCCTAATAATCCTACACCGTCTACTCCAAGAAGCAATGCTACCACTTTGGTACGTACCAAAGTTAGCAGAACTTGAAAAGCTTGCACTCCCCCAAAGAGGGCAGTGGTTTTTACGATACTTCTATATTCTTTTTGTTGTTCCATAAAGCGGGAGACAAAGATAATTAAAAATAGTATACTGTCCGCATATAAGCGTACATGTGTTCATTTTCGTACATATTAGATTTTTGATTAATTACTGATAACCAGTGCGTTATTGCTTTGGCATATTACTTGCATTCATACACATGAAGACAAGCATCAAAAAAGAGTAGAAAAAAAACAGAAAATGATGCAACCTTTGAATGAATAGATACGTCTAATGTATAAATGGGAAAAAGTTTAACTAAATAAATAGATACGATTATGAAAGCAACAGTATTTTTCAGAATGATTGTTTTGGCAGCTATGGCAGTTATAGGCATTACAAATGCAGAGTTGAAAGCTCAGGAAGAAAACTTCGTAACTAATGAAATTAAAGATGGTGATCTTGTTACTTCAAAAGTGATTTATAGAATGGATGGTTCTCTTTACAGACATATGAAATACGATTTTTCTTATGATAACCAGAAGAGAATGACTGCTAAAGAAGCATTTAAATGGGATGGAAGTCGTGATAAATGGGTGCCTTATTTTAAGATAACTTATTTATATGGCGGCAATGAAATAACTATGGAATACGCCCGCTGGAATGAACGTCATAAAGCTTACATTGATTCGGTAGAGAAAAGTGTTTATGAGCTTAATGCGGATAATATGCCGGTGGCATATGTAAATTACAAGTGGAATGAAGCAGGGAAAGACTGGAGTTTGAATACTTTGAATAAATGCGACAATGATTTTGAACTGATAGCCATTGCTTATTAAACTATATTGTAATAAAAATAGAAAGAAATGTCAGGCTTCGTATTTCCGAAAGGTTATACGAAGCCTTTTATTATGGAATTATAATTTTAAGCGTGGTACACGATCCTCCATTATATACACGTATTAAATAGAATCCTTCAGCTAAAACATCTGTTGGCAGAATAAAATAACTTTCGGATGGGTGAACCGTATTCGTGACAATGATTTGTCCGTTGACAGAAAGAACTTCTACCTTATTTATATTTTCTCCTTTCAAGGTTAAGTAACCGTCGCGGGGATTACCGAAGATTTGAATTCTGTTTTTGGCGGTGACTTCCTGATGACCGTTTCCTGTTGTTTGTCCTAACATCAAAGTTGTGATGATCGGATCATGGTCGGAACAACGGTATGGGTCCGGAGAATAATCTGCAGCATATTTATAACCGAATTTACTTTGTTCATCTGCGTTAATATGCCAGGGGAATGCATCTGTTACTTGTTTACTCATGCTGATAGAAGCAATTGAATGATCCAGATAACCGGTAGCTCCGTTATAAACATAGCTATAATCCAGGGGAGAGAATTGTTCGAGCAGATTTGTCAAAGAAGCGTTTGTTAATATTCGGATGGGGTCTTCTTTGGAGTATGCGTTTAAATCACCCAATATCAATATATCCGGATCCTCGTAATAGCTGATCAGGGCATTCAATTCATTGATGAGTGTACGAGTCTCGGATTGCCGTTGAATATTTGAGCTTCCTTGCCCGTCGTATTGATCGGCATTGCTTCCGTTACCGCTTGACTTTGATTTGAAGTGATTTAATGAGATTATCAATCTTTCCTGATTCTCTTTCAGATCAAAAGCTTGTGCCACATGGCGGAGTTTAAGGTACGAGCCGATGGTACGGAATTCTTTGTAGGGTGTTACTTTGGTTGTATTGTAAACAAATACATTTTTAGTGTAGGTACTTTCGTGGCTATCTCCGCTATCTATATAAGCATATTTATCCGTTCCCTCTGCTTCATTTAGTCCGTTTACTATATCTTGTACGGCCGTTCTTCCTTCACCAACCTCGCAAAGAGCATATATATCTGCATTCATGGCTTTAAGGGCGGCAAGGATTTTTGTACGTTGCCTTGTGAACTCGGCTTGATTGGCTGCACCATATTGGGAATTCCATAAGGAGCTGTCCGATATATAAAAGTTTAAGTTGAAACTGGCTATTTTCAAATCTTTGCTTCATATACTTGTCTTTTTTAGTTTATGAAGCAAAGATAACTGATATTATTGATTATTCGATTGCTTTTCCTTTGTAGAAGTCGAGAATCTTGGTGCGGAACAGGTAGTCATATTTTGCTTGTATTTTGTCTGATAATGATTTTGTTAGATTTTGTTTGGCTTCATTGTATTCCACAAAAGTGGCTTTCCCGTTATCGAATTTCTCACTCATCAGACGGAAAGATTCTTCATTGGCAGTAACGGCTGCCATACTGCTATTGAACTTACTTTCGGCAGCTACAGCGTTGTACCATGCCTGTTGAATCTCTTTGTAAAGCACCTTCTTGGTGTTGTTCAGTTGCAGGGCAAGGTTGGTTTGCTGCAACCGGGCACTGCGAACACGGTTACGGGTAGCCAAGCGGTTGAATAATGGCACACTCAGATTGAATCCGATGCCTTTATTCAGATTATTTTTCAATTGAGAACCGAAGCTGTGTTCGGCAGAACCGTTCAATGTATAGAAATTTGTTCCTATACTTGCTCCGAAAGAAAGTTGTGGATAATAATTACTTTGAGCTATGCGTATGCTTTTTTCGCTTCCTTCCAAGCGGAATTGCGCAGCTCGGATACCGGGTTTATTGCTCAATGCCTCCGTATATATATCGTCCGGTGCTGTCAACGGAGCGAAGTTTACTACAGTATCAGGTTGTGCGAGTGTAAATCCTTCGGGGGTAGGCAGTTCCAATAACTGACTTAGATCCAGCAGAGCCAGCTGGTAATTGTTTTCAGCTTGTACCAGGCTCATTTCGTCTTGTGCCACACGGGCTTTAGCTTCGGCTACTTCGGCAGACGAAGCCTTTCCTACTTCGGCAAGGCGGATGATACGTTTGCATTGTTCTTTACTGAGTTCCGTCTGGCTGGCTGCTACCTTACTGAGTTCCATATTGAACAAAACCTGTAGATAAGAGGAAGTTACATTGATAGCAATGTCCTCCTTAGCCTTGTTCAGGTCTTCGATTGCCGCTTTAAGGTTCAGTTTGGAAAGTGCATACTGATTGGGCAGTTGCAGTCCGGTGAACAACGGAACATTGGTATTAAGTCCGAATTGTGTACTGCCACTGTTTACATCACTGTATGTATTGTCTTTGGGTGACTGTGAACGTCCCCAGCTCCAATTTTGCCCTGCCGAACCGCTCAGATTCGGCAGCCTTGCCCATTTTGCCGTATTTACTTCTATGGCATTTTGTTCAGCTTCATTGGCTGTCTGCTGGATTTCGATATTGTGTTCGATGGCATAGTCGATACATTGGCGTAGCGTCCATCCTTCCTGCGCCTGGCTGGTGACGCAGAGTGTGGCAAGAGAGAATATAATAAGTCCTTTTTTCATAATTTCCTGTTATTGATTTTATTATTTATCTTTCTTCTCCGCTCCACGGATTTTATCTTTCGCTGTCACGCCGCTTTTTATCTCTATCTTGATACCATCGCTCATGCCGGCAGTTACTGGTTTGCGTTGGAATTTTTGTTCCGGTACCGAATCTGTCATCACATAGACAAAAGTGGAGTCGCCACTGAACTCAATAACACTTTCAGGTACTGCTAAGGTCTGTTGGGCGCGTTGAAGCACAATTTCTGCATTTGCCGAATAGCCTGAACGGATTTGTACGCTGTCGGGCACGGATACTGCTGCTTTTATCTCAAATTGGTTAGCGCCGTTTTCCTCCACCCCTTTAGGAGAAATATATTCCAGTTTGGCATCGAATGTCAGATTTTGTAATGCGCCGATGGTTAGTTTTACAGGCATTCCTTCGTGAATACGTCCGACTTCCGTTTCGTCTATCTTACCTTTAAAAATCAAATCATTCATATTGGCCACCGTAGCGATGGTTGTTCCGTCATTGAACGTATTACTCATAATTACGGAGTTACCGGCTTTTACCGGGACATCCAATATCAGCCCGTCTATTGTCGAACGGATTAAAGTACTGGAGAGTGAAGCGCTGTTTTTAGTAATCCCTTCTTTGATAATTTCAAGTGCATCTTTAGCCGTCTGTACTTCTACACGCGCCTGTTTCAGTGCCACTTCGCTTTTTTCGAAGTCTTCGCGGCTGATGAGTTTGTCTTTGAATAACTTCTCTACGCGGTCAAAATCCGTCTGTGCCTGTTTCTCATTAATTTCCGCCAGGCGTACACGGCTTTCGGCAGAGTTTACCTGTCCTAACTCCGGGATTACCTTTACTTTGGCAATCACTTCACCTTTGCGGATGCTCTGTCCGGCTTCTTTGTATACTTCGTCAATGATACCCGAGATTTGAGGCTTGATGAGGATTTCATCGCGAGGCTCTACTTTACCCGTGGCCACTGTTGTTTTTTGTAGATCGGTGATCTCGGCGTTTACTGTTTCGTATACAACAACTTTCGGTCTTGATTTCATCCACAGGAATACAAATGTCCCTATGATACCGGCTGTTAGGACTACCAGCAATGTGATTTTCAGAAACTTTTTCATCTTAGTCTTATTTTTTGATTTTATATTTTTCTTTTTTATCTCTCTTTGATTTGCCAATTGTGATTATTCGTCACGGATGGCTTCAATCGGTTTAATGGCCATTGCCCGGTAGGCGGGTGCCAGTCCTGCCAGCATGCCCAATGTGATTAATAATGCACAAGTGCCCACAGCCAAACCGAATGTAACCTGGAAGCCGAAAGACCTCCCACTGTCACTGGTGATGGTCATATCCATCACTTGAAGTACTAATACGGCAAATGAGATTCCCATCATTCCGGCTATTGTGGTAAGTACCATGCTTTCAGAAAGAATTTGTTGGAGTATATCCTTGGGACGGGCACCGATCGCACGGCGAATACCGATTTCGGTAGTACGTTCGCGCACTGTTACCATCATGATGTTTGATACCCCGATGGCTCCTGCTAACAGAGTACCCAATCCTACCATCCAGATAAGAATGCGTATACCTGTGAATAGGTTATCCATCATTGAAAACATAGCCTCTGTGTTTAATACCATGATGGCTTGTTTGTCATCCGGTGATATGAAGTGTGCTTCTTTGATAATACGTTCTACTTCCGGCTGTATATCTGTCACTTTCAAACCCGGTTTGACAGTAAAGCAGGCCAACTCTATGTTACGTCCCAGGTTATAAGCCCGTTGCATGGTTGTAAAAGGCAATATAACAGATTCGGATGATTGCCCTTGGATGCTGATATTTCCTTCTGCCACCGATAATCCGATGACACGATAGTAAATTCCGTCTACGCGAATGTATTTTCCCAAAGGATCGGTGCCCGGTGTAAACAGGCTTTCATACACACGTTTCCCGATGACACATACTTTGCGCGCTTCGCGTATATCCACATCATTTATAAATCTCCCGAGGGAAATATCTTGTGCTTCGATATTTTCATATTCGGGATGTAGTCCTTTCACGATACAATCGAATTTTTTGTCTTCATATACCGATTTAGAGCCCCAACGGGCAATGGAAGGGGTGATAAGCTCGATCCCGTCTACATTTTTGCGTATACGTTCGATGTCATCGATATTTAAGCTCCACCAGCGTCCTTTACGGAATCCTTTGTAGGCCTCGCCTGTTTTCTGCGGCCATGCAAAACCGGAGTTTGTGGCGAATCCTTCAAACTGCACCTGCATGGCATTTTGCATACCTTGTCCGCCTCCAATGAGTGCCACGAGCATGAAAATACCCCAGAATACTCCGAATGCCGTAAGCAGGCTCCGGGTTTTGTTTCTTGTTATCGTGATAAGGATTTCCTCACACGTGTCTATGTCTATTCGCATCTTGAATAATTTGCCAATGTGCTAATTTGCCAATGTGTCAATTGGCTGTGCACGGTTAATTACTTAGTTATTTAATTTGTTATTCAATTATTCAATTTCCTAATTTCCCAATTTTTTCCATTGGCATATTGGCACATTGAATAATTGGCACATTATTAGTCTGCTCTGAGCGCTTCTATCGGGCTGATGGTTACTGCTTTCCGGGCAGGGAAGAACCCGGCTAAAGTGCCTGCTATGACTAATGTCAGAGTGGCTTGTATGGCAATTCCCAAATCTACCGTCGGATTAGAGAATACGGTTTCCGACCACATACCGTTATCCATTTGCTGGTTTCCGAAAGCGCTGTTCATCCATTCGGTTACTGCAATGCCGCTGACCATTCCTATATATCCGAAAAAAGTAGTGATTGCAACGCTCTCTACGATAATGAGCCATAAGATAGACCGTGGTTTTGCTCCCAATGCTTTGCGGATGCCGAATTCCCGGGTTCGTTCTTTTACGGTAATCAGCATGATATTCGAGACTCCTACAATTCCGCTCAGCAGTGTGAAGATACCTATCACCCAAATAGCTATCCGAAGCATATTCATGGCTCCCATGTTGCGCAGGTAATTGGTAAACCGGTTCCATATCCAGATGGCACTTTCGTCAGTAGGATCGAAGCGGTGGTGGGCTCCTAATACTTTGCGGTATTGAGTTTCAAAAGCCTTGTTGTCTTCTATTGACTTCAGATTTTTGGTGGTGAAAATGATATTGTTTACTTTATTTCCTTCATTATAAATGAGTTGTAGAGTTGTAAAAGGAATATATGCATCACTTGAACTGTTGTCTCCCTGGTCTTTATACAGCCCTACTACCTGATAGATAATCCCCCCTGTTTTTACGTTTTGTCCGATAGGTTCTGTATGAGTTTTATCGAAAAGGATTTCGGCTGTTTTGGTATTGAGAACAATCACCTTCCTGCATTGTCGTATGTCTATCTCATTAATGAACCGTCCTTTGGATAGTTTTACCGTTTCTACTTCCGGGAAATTCGGGAATACTCCTGTTAGTCTTAGGTTGACATATTCTTTACCAAAATTTAGATTGGTACTATTTTGATATAAGGTTGCACCGACTTCGATTACATTTTCTTGGAACTGTTCTTTGGTTATATCTAAGTCCTTGTTATCTAGCTTAACCCTTCGTCCTTCTTTCAGCCCTTCATACGATTTGGTAGTCCACCCGGGAAATATCTTGATAGAATTCAAGGCCCGTTCCGAAGACGATTGTTCGAACGCGTGGATCAGTCCGTTGCCTGCCCCTAACAGTACGATAAGCATAAAGATGCCCCATGCTACGGCAAATCCTGTGAGGAATGTGCGCAATTTGTTCCGTTTGATGGTACCATATATTTCTTGCCAAATGTCAAACATGATTTTATTTAGATTTATTCCCTATGGTCATGACCATTGTTTAATCTTTGAGTCCATAGGTACGTTTACGATTTACGATTGATATTATCGGTTTATATTTTGAGATGGGAAAGAGATGAACAAACAAAGACTATTTTTAATCGGAAATTGCCAATTGTCTAATCGTAAATCCTTTCTTTTTTCTTATTTCATTATTCCGTGTTGGCCGAAAGGAGATGCATCATGATCGAGGTTCTCCTCAATCCGTTCGATGATTCCGTCCTTGATATGAATAATTTTATCCGTTTGATTGGCTACACCGCTTTCATGTGTCACTACTACGATGGTCATTCCCGTTTTGTGGAGGTCTTTTAATATTTGCATTACCTCGACGGAAGTCTTGCTGTCCAGCGCACCGGTCGGTTCGTCAGCCAAGATAATTTGGGGTTGGGTGATCAATGCGCGTGCAATGGCAACGCGTTGTTTTTGTCCGCCACTCATCTCGTTTGGCATGTGATGCGCCCAATCTTTCAACCCCAACTTATCCAGATACTCCAATGCCAGGGCATTCCTTTTTTTGCGGCTTACCCCTTGGTAGAATAGTGGCAGGGCTACATTCTCCACAGCATTCTTAAAAGAAATCAAGTTGAAGGACTGGAAGATAAATCCTATCATCCGGTTTCTGTATTCTGCAGCTTTGGTTTCGCTGAGGTCTTTTATCAGTACGTTATTCAGGTAATAGTCACCGGTATCATAGTTGTCAAGAATGCCCAGTATGTTTAGTAAGGTGGACTTTCCCGATCCTGATGCTCCCATGATAGAAACGAACTCTCCACGTTTTATGTCGAGGTTGATACCTTTGAGCACATGGAGGGGAGCTCCATTGTAGTAAGTCTTGTTAATGTCTTTGAGGTGTATCACAATTTCTTTTATTTAGTTTGGCTTTTCTTATAATTTCTCCTATTAGACGCACGAAAGATACGAAAAGTTGCAAACAGAGTGAAGTTTTTTAAAAAAACATTTTGTAGACTCAATCTTCTTTACGTAATTTGTGTGCAATAAATTATTAATAAACTAACCCTTTTAAACGAACTATCATGAATTCAAACATGGAAAAACCCTACGTAGTAGGTATTGACATAGGCGGAACAAACTCTGTCTTTGGTATTGTAGATGCACGCGGTACTATTATTGCAAGCGGCTCTGTAAAAACTCAGGCTTATGAAACAGTAGAAGAATATGTAGATGAAGTATGTAAAAATCTTCTTCCTCTTATCATCTCACAAGGTGGCGTTGAAAAAATAAAAGGTATCGGTATCGGTGCTCCTAACGGAAACTATTATAGCGGAACAATCGAATTCGCTCCTAACTTGCCTTGGAAAGGTATTATTCCTTTGGCTGCCATGTTTGAAGAACGTCTTGGCATTCCTACGGCTTTGACTAATGATGCCAATGCGGCCGGTGTAGGTGAAATGACCTATGGAGCTGCGCGTGGTATGAAGGATTTTATCATGATTACATTGGGCACAGGTGTCGGTAGCGGTATTGTTATTAACGGACAGATGGTTTATGGTCACGATGGTTTTGCCGGTGAGTTGGGCCATGTGATTGTTCGTCGCGGTACGGGACGTATGTGCGGTTGCGGACGTAAAGGTTGTCTGGAGACGTATTGCTCGGCTACAGGTGTAGCCCGTACGGCTCGTGAATTCTTGGCTGCACGCACGGATGCCAGCCTTTTGCGTAATATTCCTGCAGAAAACATTACTTCAAAAGATGTATATGATGCAGCAGTGCAGGGTGATAAATTGGCACAGGAAATTTTTGAGTTCACAGGTACTATACTTGGTGAGGCTTTGGCAGATTTCATTGCATTCTCCAGTCCGGAGGCAATTGTGTTGTTCGGTGGTCTTGCAAAATCGGGTGATTATATCATGAAACCGATCCATAAAGCAATGGAAGATAATTTGCTTAATATCTATAAAGGTAAAACCAAGCTATTGGTTTCCGAATTAAAAGATTCTGATGCTGCTGTGCTGGGTGCCAGTGCATTGGCTTGGGAGTTGAAAGACTTGTAATCTTTTTAAGAGTCTACTTCATTATTATATAAAGGTAATAAAGCCCCGGGCGAACATTTGTTTGTCCGGGGCTTTTGCATGTTGCCATTTTGTATGTATGGACTTTATGATGTATTTGTCTTTTTAGGTAATAAAAACACCCTTTGGGGTGACAGGTCAGTGTTTGCTTATATACTATCTTTGCAATATCCTATTTTAAAATAAATTAATGATATTATCAATGCTTCAATAGGATATAAAGCATTTGTTTAGAGCTTGATAAGATCTTTGTTTAATCTGATAATTGTAAATTATGAAAGCAGTTAATTATTTGTTGATGCTGGCAGGTTTCTACCTACTGGTATCTTGTGGAGATGGTAAAGTATCTGATCGGGTAATAGAAGATACTGGAAATGCACTTTTAACTTTGGGAGGTACCGCACCGGATCAAGCCGCGTATAAAGCAGCCTATCTTCCGATAGGGGATGTAACTTTCGATGAATCGGCTACCATTAAATACGGATCTGTGGGAGAGCGCAATCTGAAAATGGAACAGTTTTTAGCTTTGCAGGAAGCGGGTTTGATTACTGTGGAGCAGAGGGAACGGGTAGGAGCGATTTATCGTATCATTGTCGGCTTGACTCCAGAAGGTGAAAAATACCTGAAAGGCACACCTTTAAAGCAGGGAAGCGTGGCGTTTGTTGCGATGAGAGGAGCCAATGAGAAGGTGGGCAAGGTGATTAGCAAGGAGTATGTCGGGGAAAATAAAGGATATGCTCACTATACAGTTGTTCTCACCAACATCACTCCGTTTGGCAAAATCTTGGAAAATTTTAAAGAGGGAGATATAGTGATAGAAAATGAAACCATGGAACTGATAAAGGATAAAGAGGGCAAATGGAAGCCTTACACAGTGCTGGATTATATGGCGAAGTAATATTATTAACATTATAAAGAAGTAAAAATGAAAAAGTTGTTTTATTTGTTTGCGCTTGTATATGCTTGTGTATCATTGGTTTCGTGTGAAGAAGAGGATAATGCGATCAAGCTGACAATCAACACATCGGTATACGATGTAGTGAAAGATTTGAAAGATGCGAAAGGCGATCTGTATTTCACGGATGAGTTGTCCGACGGTCTCCGGATTCGTGTTTCTTTTCTGGTTGTGAAGCAGGCAGGCAATGACGTCTCTATTGTTGCGAACGATAGCCGTTATCTCTCTAATATAAGTGCTATTGCTTCGTATACGACAGAAGAATTGGAACCGGGTGATTATAGTGTGATCGTTACGAGTGATTTTGTAAAGGGAAATATTGAATATAACCAGGTCTCGATCAACAAACAGTATAAGGGCCTGTCGGTTGAGTGTCTGCAAAGTGCAGGAGTCTATAATGCTTTCGGTACAGCTTATATGAGTGATATCGTGATGGATAGCAAAAAAGAAATAACGCTTAATACAGTGCGAAAAGGCGGTTTGGTTACTTTCCTGCTTAAAAATACGGACAAGATGACCGATGATTCATATACTTTGACTATGGAAAAGTTTACTTATACGGCTTATGGGAAATTTGGTGACGATTTTAGCTACAGAACAGAAGCGATGCAACACAAGTGGACTGCCGGCATGCCAGCTGTTCAGCATTATTGTGCTGCTACCGGAGCGGTAATAGACCCCATGACGTTGGGTTGGCAAGGCGATACTTATAAAATAAAATTGGGCAATGGAAAAGATGTGGTTCTTGAATTGGATTTTGCAACCGGCAAGGTAACTTCAAAATAAGCGGGTTATTATTCAATATCATATAGCTAAAGCCCCGGGTGAACTGTTTGTTTGTCCGGGGATTTTATTTGTACCCATAACAATAAATGGATCCTTTTATTGTTTATAAATATGAGGTGTTTTTTAACTCAATGGTGCGTTAGTCTGCTTTGAAAGAGCGGCTGCCCGGGCGTCTTTAGATAACAATTTTTTATGTAGAACTAATATATCTAATACAATGAAAAAAAGAAAAATGAAAGGATTATTTTATTTGTTTCTATGTCTATGCGTGTGCATCTCCTTGGTGTCTTGTGAGGATGAGGAGGATAACGCGATCAAGCTGACTGTTAATACATCGGCTTATGATGTTGTGAAAGGTTTGAAAAGTGTGGATGGGAATCTGTTTTTTACAGGTGAGTTGACAGATGGGCTTCAACTTCGCTTTACTTATTTGGTCTTGAAGCAAGGTGAAGAAGAAGTTTCTATTGTTGCGAAGGATACTCGTTATGTTTCTAACGTAAAAGATGTAGCCTCTTATACCACCGGAGAATTGGATCCGGGAGAATATAGGGTTGTAGTTGTGAGTGATTTTGTGAGGGGAGATAAAGAATTTAATTGGTTGGCATTTGATACTCAGACTAAAGGATTCTCAGTTATATGTGTGGAAAATGTAGGTGTTTATAATGCTTTTGGTGTAGCTTATATGGATGGTGTTGTGGTTGATAGTAAAAAGACAATAACGCTTAATACAGTGAGGCAAGGCTGCGTGCTGACTTTCCTACTTAAAAACAGAGATAAGATGATCGGCAATTTCTATAATTTGGAGGGAACAGATCATTTTAAATATACTATTTCCGGTGATTTGGAAGAGGAGTTGGATGTTTTAGAGAAAGCATGGGAAACCCAACGCGAATGGAACTCGAGCGTAGCGGATATACAGTATTATATTCCTGCTTTTGAAACTTTGTTCGTGCATTGGCAAGGCGATACCTTAGGCCTAAAACTGAGAGAGGTATCTGTACCTGTTGTGACATTGGAATTGGACTTCGCAACTGGAACAATAACCATGAAGCCATAATTGTAATACTAACATTCATTATCTTGTAATATTGGAAAATAAAAAAGAGAAAATTCCTTACGGAACTTTCTCTTTTTTATCTCGAATTGGAGATTATCGGAATTAACCGTTAACTCTTTTTTCTTTGATTCTGGCTTTCTTACCGGTAAGTGCACGCAAATAATACAATTTAGCGCGACGAACTTTACCTACCTTGTTCACTTCGATGCTGTCGATAGCCGGTGATTCGATCGGGAAAATTCTTTCTACACCTACTGTCCCAGACATTTTGCGTACTGTAAAACGCTTCTTGTCACCGTGACCAGCAATTTTGATAACAACACCACGGTACAACTGTACACGTTCTTTGTTACCCTCGATGATACGATATGCTACGGTTACTGTGTCACCTGCTTTGAAGTTCGGATGCTGTTTACCGGTAGCAAATGCTTCTTCTGCAATTTTAATTAAATCCATTGTTGTTATTATTAAATTGTTTTATCGTTACAACGCAACATATCAGGCAACTCTCTCCTAACAGCGATTGCGCGAAAGCGGTGCAAAGTAACGAATTTTTTGGCACACTACCAACATTTTTATCTATATTTGTAGAACGATTAAAAAAACAGTATATGAAACAAACTTATGCAAAGCTCTTTTCGGGAGTGGCCCTAACGGGGCTTCTGATGCTTGCTTCCTGCCAGTCACCTTATAAACTGGCAAGAATTGATGGAAGCATGATTACAATTGATTCAATATGGGACGTACATCCGGATACGGACGCTGTGGCGTTGTTGGCTCCGTATAAGGCTTCGGTAGATAGCGTGATGTACCGGGTGGTAGGTACGAGTGAGATGACGATGGACAAAGGGGCGCCGGAAAGTTTGTTATCCAATCTGGTGGCGGATGTGTTGAGAGAAGCTGCCGTACAGGTATTGGGTAAGCCTGCCGATATGGGATTGATGAATATGGGCGGGTTACGTAATATACTTTCGGAAGGTGAAATCACTTGTGGAAACATTTATGAAATATTGCCTTTCGAAAACTCCCTTTGTGTCGTGACAGTGAAAGGGAGTGTCTTGAAGGAACTGTTTGCATCCATTGCTGCCTGCCGAGGTGAGGGAGTAAGTGGGGTTCGCCTGGATATTACTAAAGACGGTGAACTGTTGAACGGTACTATCGGAGGAAAACCGGTGGATGATAACAAGCTGTACACGATAGCTACCATCGATTACTTGGCCGATGGAAATGACGGAATGAACCCATTGGTGAAAGCCGAGAACAGAGAGTGTCCTCCCGGAGCTACTTTACGTGGACTGTTCATGGATTATGTGGAGCAGCAGACAAAGGCCGGAAAGAAGATTACTTCTCGTATGGAAGGAAGAATTACAGTAAAATGATCATGAATAACGAATTTACAAAATAACCAGATAATGAAAAGGTATCAATTATCAATAACCATATTCTTTCTGCTATGTGCGCTTCTTCCGGGATTTGCACAGCAGACAAAAACACTTACATTGTTGCAAACCAGTGATACCCATAGCCGCATCGAGCCGATCGATGTACACGCTGCCGACAAATATGCCGGCATGGGTGGTTTTGTGCGTCGGGCTGCCCTGTTGGATCAGTTCCGTGAAAATAACCCCGATGTTTTAGTGTTCGACTGCGGAGACTTCTCGCAAGGTACACCCTATTATAACCTTTTTAAGGGAGAGGTGGAAATTAAAATGTTGAATCTGATGAAGTACGATGCAGCCACTATCGGTAATCATGAGTTCGATTTTGGTTTGGAAAACATGGCGCGTTTGTTTAAGATGGCTGATTTTCCAATCGTTTGTGCCAATTATGGCATGGAGGGTACTGTGCTCGAAGGTCTTGTGAAGCCGTACGTTATATTGGAACGTGACGGGTTGAAAATAGGAGTATTCGGGCTTGGTGCAAAAATGGAGGGGCTCGTACAGGCCGATAAGTGCGAAGGCGTAGTGTTCAAAGATCCCGTACCGGTGGCGAATGAGGTGGCTGCGAAGTTGAAAGACGTGGAAGGGTGTGATGCTGTAGTTTGTTTGTCGCATCTTGGAATAAAAGAAGATGAGATGCTGGTACATCAAACACGAAATATCGATGTCGTACTTGGCGGCCATTCCCATACTTTTATGCAGGAGCCGGTCTTTTTCCAAAATCTGGACGGTGAATCAATCCCTGTATCGCATACGGGTAAGAATGGCATTTTTGTCGGGAAAATAGATTTGACATTTGAACGGGAGTAAGGGAACGGATGCTAAACTGATAATTTGCCAATCATATATTTAGATGAGATGAAGAAATACCTGATACCTCTACTGCTTTTTTGCTTCGGTGAGTTTTTGTACGGTCAGACAAATGTACATCCTCTTCTTCTTTATAAAGCAGAACAAGATCCGCATTGCCGGCAATGGGTGGATTCGGTGATGAACCGGCTCAGCTTGAAAGAGAAGGTAGGGCAACTGTTTATTTATACCATTGCTCCGGTAGATACCAAGGCCAATCAGGCACTGTTGCGCGAAGCGGTGGATACTTATAAAGTAGGCGGTCTTTTATTTTCCGGTGGAAAAATGCAAACACAAGCTATCCTCACCAATCAGGCGCAACGTATGGCACGTCTTCCGTTGATGATTACTTTTGACGGGGAATGGGGATTGTCGATGCGCCTTCGCGGTACTCCGCTTTTTCCGCGCAATATGGTATTGGGATGTATACAGGATAATCAGTTGATTTATGAGTATGGCCGTGAAATGGCTCGTCAATGCCGTGAGCTTGGTGTACAGGTCAATTTTGCCCCTGTGGCGGATGTGAATATCAATCCGCAAAATCCGGTTATCAATAATCGTTCTTTTGGTGAGGACCCTGTGCGTGTGTCGGATAAAGTGATTGCTTATGCCAGTGGTTTGGAAAGTGGACGTGTTCTTTCTGTTTGTAAGCATTTTCCGGGACATGGAGATACGGATGTGGATTCTCATAAGGCATTGCCTGTCTTGCCTTTTACGCGTGAACGCTTGGATAGCGTGGAACTGTATCCGTTTAAAGAAGCGATACGGGCCGGGTTGAGCGGTATGATGGTAGGGCATCTCCAAGTGCCTGTTATCGAGCCTTTGAGTGGGTTGCCTTCATCCCTTTCGCGTAATGTGGTATATGGCTTATTGACGGAAGAATTAGCCTTTAGAGGGTTGATTTTTACAGATGCGCTTGCAATGAAAGGCGTTTCGGGTAATGCCGATCTTTGTTTGCAGGCTTTGAAGGCAGGGAATGATATGGTTCTCGCTCCGAGAAACTTGAAAGCAGAAGTACCGGCCGTGATCGGAGCGGTAGAGCGTGGTGAATTTTCGCGTGAGGAATTGGATCGTAAATGCCGGAAAGTACTTACTTATAAATATGCCCTTGGACTTAGCCGAAAACCGAATATACAGCTTTCCGGTTTGGGAACCCGGATCAACACACCTCAGACGCGTGATCTGATCCGCCGCTTGAATCTGGCTGCCATAACTGTTTTGAATAATAAAGAACACATCCTGCCGCTTCATGCTGATAAAGAAATGCCGCCTATGGCTCTGCTGGAAGTGGGCGATGCCGGAGAGACGGATGCACTTGCCGGCAGGTTGGGAAAATATACGTCACTGGTGCGTTTCCGTCTTCGTAAAGGGATGACAGAAGCACAGGAAAGGGTTTTGAGAGACTCGCTTTCCGGTTATCGCCGTGTTATTGTTGCGGTAAGCGAACAACGGCTGGCTCCTTTTCAGAACTTTTTTGCCGGATTGGCTACTGATAAAAAAATTCCTCCGACGGTTTATCTTTTCTTTACTCCCGGAAAGATGATGTTGCAGATATATCGTGCTGTTTCGACGGCACAAGCCGTTGTATTGGCACATTCTACGGGGCAGGATGTACAACGGCAGGTAGCCGATATCCTTTTTGCCCGTGCTTCGGCAGACGGCCGGCTTTCTGCCAGTCTTGGCGGATTATTTGCTACGGGAGCCGGGGTGACGATTACTCCGCATACCCCTCCTCATTTTAAACCGGAAGAATACGGCATGTCTTCTGTAATGCTCGATCGTATTGATTCCATTGCCCGGATGGGAATAAAAGCAGGAGCTTATCCCGGTTGTCAGATTGTGGTGATGAAAGAGGGGCAGATTTTGTATGACCGCTGTTTTGGTACTCATGCAGGAAAAGGTAGTGCGCCGGTACATTCGGCCGATGTGTATGACATTGCTTCACTTTCAAAAACAACCGGAACATTGTTAGCTTTGATGAAGCTCTATGATAAGGGACGTTTTAATTTATCGGATAAGCTCTCCGATTATTTACCGTGGTTACAGGGAACCGATAAAAAGGACATAACTATTCGTGAAATACTCTTGCACCAATCCGGATTACCTGCCGGAATCGTTCTTTATCCCGAAGCTATTGATAAAGAGAGTTATAAAGGACGTCTGTTTTCTGCACGGCGGGATGCACTGCATCCATTGCGCTTGGGGGTTACTACATGGGCGAATCCTAATTTCCGTTTTTTGCAGGGAATGACTTCCAAAGTTCGTACTTCCGAATGCAGTTTGCAGATTAGTGACAGCTTATGGCTTAGTAAGTCTTTCGTACAGGTTTTACAGGAAAAGATATCGGAGATACCGTTGAAAACCAAACAATACCGTTACAGTGATATCGGCTTTATCCTTTTGCGTTTTTTGGTGGACCGGTTGGCGGATATGCCGATGGATGAATATTTAGCGAAAGAGTTTTATGCGCCAATGGGATTGGAACGTACGTTGTATCTTCCTTTGCGCCGTCTTCCGAAGTCAGAGATTATTCCCTCGGCCAATGACCGGTTTTTGCGAAAAAGTGTACTGCAGGGGTTTGTTCATGATGAGTGTGCCGCATTTCAGGGAGGAGTCGGCGGTAATGCCGGATTATTTTCTAATGCCCGTGAAATAGCTCGTATTTATCAGATGCTTTTGAATGAAGGAGAATTGGATGGGCATCGTTATTTGAGCCGCGAAACTTGTAAGTTGTTTACTACCGAGGTCTCTAAAATCAGCCGTCGCGGGCTTGGTTTTGATAAGCCGGATATGAAAACTCCTGATAAAAGTCCTTGTACAAAATCTGCACCGGCCTCTGTATATGGGCATACCGGTTTTACAGGTACTTGTGCCTGGGTCGATCCGGATAATGAACTGATCTATGTTTTTTTAAGTAATCGTACCTATCCTGATGCAACAAACCGCAAATTAATGGAGTTGGATATTCGTCCTCGAATACAGGAAGTACTTTATAAGGCGATGAAGTAGACAAATAAGTGGTGGTTCGTGATAAGAGATTAGTGATAAGCAATTAGTGATAAAGTGATAAGTGATTAGTGGGCTGCGCGATGATGCTGCAGGGTACTAATCACTTATCACTAATTACTAATCATTTATCACTATTTAGAACGACAATCCGATACGGAAACCGAAGTTGTTCAGTTTGTCCACATTGTAAGTCAATACGTTGTCGGCTTTGTTGGTGCTATAGCTATAATACAGGGCCAGATGCAATCCCGGACCATAAGCCCATGGGTAAACATTCAAACCGACTTCCGGTGATACGTAGAAACCCCAGTTTTCGTTTCTGGATTCAAAGATGTTATAGTTAGAGCGGACTTTGGCATATTCTGTACCGAGTTTTACACCGGCATAAGGTTGCCATGCTCCACCACGGTTGAACTGATAACGTGCTGCTGCACCGAAAGGCAACTGAAAGATGGTGTGTTGCTGGTCACTGGTCATGCTACCGCCATTTACCGAAAAGGTTTCACGGCCTACATATTCATGGTTGGTGTGATAGTTTAGGAAGAGGCCTAATCCCAGGTTGGGGGTTACGAAATAACCACCTTCGAAGTTCATACCCCAGCCACTTGCATCATCTGCAAATCCATTGCTTAACGGTACATTAAATTGCCAGTCGATATTCGCATATCCATTATCTGATAATTGTGCCTTTGCCGGCATGGCAAAGACGAGAGCGAGGGCTGCGATGGCCAACACTCTGACGGAAATATATTTTATTGTCTTCATAACGTTTCTAATGTTAGTTGTTATTTGTTAGTAAGATAAGGTGATTGTGTAAATGCCTGGTTAACACCTTTCACAGCGAGTGCTTTGTTCATATTGCTGGAATAAACCAAGCCGGTCATGTAACTTGTCCATAAGATAGGCAGTTTTTCCTTTGGTCCTTCCGGTGCATCCAGATTTACAATTTCCGTGATGAATGAGTTGGTGCTATAACTATAGTTCACTGCGTATGGATAATACCATCCGCCACCCCAGTTGCCCCAGTAGCCTGAGCCCCAGTATCCGGGATAGCCCCACCACCATTCCGGTTGTCCGTAATCGGTGAAGAAATAGGTGCTTTTGATGTAACTTACTTGTATACCCAATTGAGCCTCTTCTTTAGAAGCCGCCATTGTGTAACCTCTTTGATCCATATTGCTTTTATAAGCGGCGAGAATTTCTTGTGCAGCTTCTCCTTCCAGATATTCCGGTTCTTCTTTATCGCTGATCACGAGAATTTTGTCCGGCAAGTAGTAAGTGGTGAACTCTTTGAAGTTAGCCTTCTTGTCGTAATTGGTATACACCAAATAATCATTGTCCAATTTGTCCATGTCGGGGTCTTTTTCGCAAGCAGCGAACGCAAAGACCGCCAATAAAATAGGAATTAATCTCTTCATATCTTTTATAATGTTTAGGTTAAATAAAAAAATCCTGCCCTGGTACCTTAGGCTTTTGATAGAAACAACAACTTCTGTTATAAAAGGTTCGCAGAGGTGAATGTTAAAATGTTAAAGTATGGGCCGGATTATCTCCGGAAAGGGGTTATCTTTGTACGAAATTAAAAATCGGATACGTATGAAACAGTTACCTCGCTGCTATGCAGTACTTTGGGCTTTTTCACTTTTGCTTCTGTCCGCCCGTTTATCGGCACAGGCCGGTTTACTGGAAAAAGTGGAAAATATGGCTCTTGTCGATCGTGTGAAACCGTTGGAAACAACTGAATTTGTAGAGAAATACGTTATTTATTTCTCTCAACCTCTGGATCATCGTCATCCGAAAAAAGGTTCGTTTCATCAACGTGTTATTGTGGCACACGTCGGATTCGACCGTCCTACGGTGATCGTTACCGAGGGATATGGAGCCGCTTATGCCATGCGTCCGGGCTATCGTGAGGAGTTATCACGCTTGTTTAATGCAAATATGATATTTGTAGAACATCGCTTTTTTCTGGAGTCTACTCCGGAACCGAGAGACTGGAAGTATCTGACTGCCGAAAATTCTGCCAAAGACCTGCATGCCGTGACTGCTGCATTTAAGACGATGTATCCGGGGAAATGGATAAGCACGGGTATTAGCAAAGGAGGGCAGACTTCCTTATTGTATCGTGCTTTTTTTCCGGACGATGTGGATATTTCGGTTCCTTATGTAGCACCGCTTTGTTATGGCGTGGAAGACGGCAGGCATGAGCCGTTTCTGCAGCAGGTTTCTACGGCCGAAGAGCGGAAAAAGGTCGAAGATTTCCAGTTGGAAGTGTTGAAACGAAAAAGCAGGTTATTACCCCGTTTCGAAACCTATTGCACTGAAAAGAAGTATGTCTTTCGTGCTCCGTTAGATGAAATTTATGATTTTTGTGTGCTGGAGTATTCGTTTGCACTCTGGCAATGGGGGACGGAAGTGAGTAATATCCCTTCCTCTACGGCATCGGACGAAGAGATATTCCGGCATTTGTTGGATGTCAGTGACCCGTCTTATTTTACTTGCGATAGTCCGAATGTTTCTTTCTTTGTACAAGCGGCCCGTGAATTGGGATACTACGGTTATGATATCGAACCGTTCAGAGAATATCTTTCTATTAAAAGCAGCAAGCATTATTTGCGGAGGTTGATGCTTCCGAAAGAATTACGGCATATGAAATTTCATAAAAAGCTTGGTCGGAAAATAGTGAACTTTCTGAAGGACAATGATCCGAAGATGATATTTATCTACGGGCAAAATGATCCTTGGACAGCCGCCGGTGTGACTTGGCTAAAAGGGAAGAAAAATGTGTCGGTGTTTGTTCAACCCGGTGGAAGCCATTTGGCACGGATCAGCACATTACCGGAGAGCATGAGAATGCATGTGATTTCGCAGATACAAAAGTGGCTGGACGAATAGATGTTTTTTGTTCGTTTTGTTGTATTTTATGAGTCTTTGTCGTGTTCCTCTACGAGGAAGGCGTTGTTCCTCTACGAAAAACGAAGGGAAACTCTACGAGGAACGGTAAGTTCCTCGTAGAGAAAAAGAAGACGTGTCTTAGTATATTGATATACAATGACTTATAAAAATGATGGAATGTGTGCTATTTTTACTGTTTACACTCATGCTTTCAGAGCCAGTTTAAATTATTTATAGAAGAGGTTTGAGCATTTCCGGCACTTCCACTTTTTCGAGGTTAATGGCTTCCAATTGTTTCTCCCCTTTCGGGGTCAAACTGAAATACATTTGTCTTTTATCCGTTTCCCCTAAGGCTCTTTTTATCAATCCCTTTTCTTCCACGGTTCTGATGACTTTAGAAGTGTGGGAAGTTCCCATTTCGGTACGGGCAGACAAATCTGTGGATGTCATCTCCTTTTGGGCTTCCTGCAGGGCACACAGTATCATCGCTTCATTAAGTGATAAACCGTATACTTCTTCAAACTGCGCTTCAAAGCCCGCGAGGGCTTTGTAAATATCGCGCATTATGCATATTGTTTTCATTTATCTTTTTATATAAACAGGTTAATGTTCGCATTGTCGGCGCGTTCCATATACGTAGCTACTCCGCCAATGGTTATTTCATCCAATAATTCTTCTTTTTTCACTCCCATTACGTCCATAGACATTTGACAAGCAATAAATTCCACACCATTCTCCAATGCTTGCCGGCGCAGAGATTCCAGTGAGTCTATGCCTTTGTGCTTCATTATGGACCGCATCATTTTTCCTCCTATGCCTCCCATACTCATTTTGGATAATTTCAACTTTAGTGAACTGGAAGGTAACATCATACCGAACATTTTTCCAAAAATATCCTTTTTTACTTTGGGTTTACTAAGCCGTTTTATAACGTTCAGTCCCCAAAAGGTGAAGAAGATAGTTACCTTTTGCCCGGTTGCTGCTGCACCGTTTGCCAGCACAAAGGTAGCTAATGCTTTATCAAGATCATCGCTAAACATGATAAAAGTTTTGCCTTTACCTTCGCAGGAAGTCACCAGATTACAGGCTTTCGGTTCCTCTTTTTCAATAATCACCACCGATTTTCCACCTGAACTTTCTTTAGAAATCAGCTTGTTCCCAGTGGAATTACACCATGCAGACGCATCACGCGCAAAACCGGGATCAGTGGAAATGACCTCTACCCGTTCGCCGGGAGTGAGTGTATCCATTGTTTTTTTCATTTTCAGGATAGGTCCGGGACACTGCATACCACAGGCATCCACCCGAATGACACGTGCTGATGAATCGGTGTTTGCTGACGGCTGCGGAGAAGGGGTGACGGTAGTAGGAGTTACCTTATTATCAGTGTGTTGAATGTCATTTTCTTCGTTCAGAACAATGGGTGCGGTAGCCGCCTTATAAATTTTTAATCCGCCGGAAAGGTTACGCACTTTATCGTATCCATGCTGAGAAAGTATACGGTAGGCTAAATATCCTCTTAGGCCGACGGCACAGAACACGTATACGGGTTTGTCTTTGGGAATTTCGTCAATGCGGTCACGTATTTCATCCAATGGTATGTTGACTGCGCCTGGCAATGATCCTAAAGAGAATTCATCGGGTGTCCGTACGTCCAATAGAAATTCGTGTTCCAGCCGGATATCGCGCAGATCGCGCCAATAAACAAGCTTCACTTTTTCTGCAATGATATCTTCGGCCACGTAACCTGCAATGGCTACCGGATCTTTGGCCGATGAGAACGGAGGTGCATATGCCTGTTCCACTTGCGTCAGGTCGTAGATGGTGCCTTGATGTTTGATAATAAGTGCAAATTCATCGATACGCTTGTCAACTCCGTCGTAGCCGACAATCTGTGCACCGTATAGTTTACCGCTTTCTTTATCAAACGTGATTTTGATACTCATCTGGGTAGCATCCGGATAATAACCGGCATGTGAAGAAGAATGAGTGGTTGATGAGACGTAGGCTATTTCTGCTTGTCGCAGGCGTTTACCGGGCAATCCGGTGGTCGCTACGGTGAGGTCGAATACTTTGGCAATGGAAGTACCGATAGCTCCTTCATATTTGATTTTTGCTCCTAAAAGATTGTCGGCAACGATACGGCTTTGCCTGTTGGCAGGGCCTGCGAGGTAGTTCAACCAGGGTTTTCCCGTGATCGGATGGCGGTATTCAATGGCATCGCCGATTGCATAGATCGCTTCATCTGAGGTTTGCAGGAAGTCATTTACGGCAATACCGCCGGCTTCTCCGATTGTCAGTCCGGCAGCACGTGCCAATGTCGTTTCCGGACGTACGCCGATGGAGAGTATGACGATATCCGCCTGAATCGATTGCCCGTTTTTGAATATTACTTTCAGTTCTTTTCCTGTTCTCTCAAAGGAGGCGACCGCTTGTTCCAGATATAAATTCACTCCTTTATCCATCAGATGCTGATGTACGAGGGAAGCCATCGAGAAATCGATGGGAGTCATTACCTGATTGGCCATCTCTACGATCGAGACCTTAGCTCCCAACGCATGTAAGTTTTCTGCCATTTCCAGACCGATAAATCCGGCCCCGATAACCACTGCTTTACGAACAGGGTGTTCATGGATATATTTTTTTATCCGGTCCGTATCATAGACATTTCTTAGTGTAAAGATGCCGTCGGAATCGATCCCCGGCAGAGGTGGTCTGACCGGTATTGCACCGGTAGAGATCAATAATTTGTCGTAACTTTCTTCGTATGTATCCTCACTGTTGAGACGTACGGTCACTGTTTTTTTCTTGCGGTCGATAAAGATAACTTCATTTTCTGTACGTACATCCACACGAAAACGTACGGAAAAAGCTTCGGGAGTCTGTACGAATAATTTTTCACGATCGGTTATCACATCTCCGATATAATAAGGTAATCCACAGTTAGCGTAAGAAATATACTTACCTTTTTCAAGGAGAATGATTTCCGATGTTTCGTCCATTCTTCTGATTCGGGCGGCAGTGGTTGCTCCACCTGCTACACCTCCAATGATGATAATTTTCATATTTATTTTAATTGTAAATAGTTTCCTTTGGAAATAATAACGTTCAATAAATATAAAAAGTTCATGAACTACGGAAAATACTTTCAGCTTTCAGCTCTCGATCCCTAATTTTTAGGTTCTCGGCTTTCAATTCCCAACACTTAACTTCCAACTCTCAATTTTCAACTTCCAACTACACAAGCATTTTATCCTCAAATAAAGAATTGCTGAGAGCTTGTAGCGCTTTTTTCTTATCACTGGTTTTCACAACAACGGATACGTCGTTGTTGGTACTCCCATAAGAGATCATGCGTAGCGGGATGTCTTTCAATGCTTCCATAATTTTTGCTTCGAATCCGGTATATTGCCATTTCATGTTACCTACGACGGAGATGATGGACATATGATCTTCTACTGTGACGTTTGCATATTTCGATAATTCGCGGATGATGCGTGGCAATGCTTCGTTGTTGTCCGTCGCAATAGAAATATCGGTACTGGAGGAGGTGAGCAGACACAATGATGTCTGGTATCTGGCAAATGTGTCGAAAACCTTACTGGTGAACAGATAAGGGCGCAAGGCATGATTGGATTCGAATTTAAGATAGAATATTGAGTCCTTTGCGGCAATGGCTTTTATAATACGATCGTCTTGGCTTTTGGAAATAAGTGTGCCTTCGGCTTGAGGTTCTATCGAACTGAGCAATCGTACCGGAATGTCTTTTTGACGGGCCGGTGCAATACAAAAAGGATGGAGGATTTTTGCTCCGAAGTATGCCAGACGTTCAGCTTCTTCAAAACTCAGTTTCTTTATGGGAGTGGTATTTTTTACGATACGCGGGTCGTTATTGTGCATACCGTCTATATCAGTCCATATTTGAATTTCTTCAGCATTGATAGCTGCTCCGATGAGTGAAGCGGTGTAGTCGCTTCCACCCCGTTTGAGGTTATCTGTTTCGTTGTAGGCGTTTTTACAGATGAACCCTTGGGTGATAAATAGTGGAATTCCTTTGTATTTCTTTATTAGTTCCGACAAATGTTTTTCAATGTATTCCATATCCGGTTCACCATCGGGGCCTATACGCATAAAGTCGAAAGCGGAAAGGAGTACATTGCTTTTTTTTTGTTCTTTCAAATAAAAGCTCATTAATGCTGTACTGATGAGTTCGCCTTGTGCAACTATTTCTTTTTCATCGGCAACTGTAAATGAGTTGCGGGTGAAATTCCAAAGTAAGCGAAAGCGATCCAGAATATGATCTATGGCTTGTCGCTTTATACAATCATCTTTTAATAATTTGTTGGCAAAATCCACAAAATAGAATTCAAGCTTAGTGATTTCGTTGTGAGCCTCGTCTATTTCTCTGTTGAAGATGTACGAAACTATTTTCTCCAGATGGTCTGTGGTGCCTGCTGTGGCGGAGAGTACAACTATTTTAGGATGATCATCACTAATCAGATTTGCTACATTCTTCATTCTTTCTACAGAACCGACAGAGGTTCCACCAAATTTACAGACTTTCATTGTTTCTTGTTTTTTAATACGGTTATTCTTGTTTTTATTTTCATAACCACCTTTTCATTTCAGTTCGTTTTTATCAAAATGAAAAGGAGGGAGAGATGTTTCTTATTTTCGAACTATAATCGAAAAATGCTGTTATAAAGCGGATTATACAATTAGTAGACTCTTCTTTGCTGTGACATCTCAGCTATAAAAAATCAAATGGCATGCCAAAGGTTTGGGTGATAAGATGAAAAGACGTATATTTGCGAATCCTGTTTTTACCGCTCTTTTGAATCATGAGTAAAATTCTTATTATCGATGATGAAGCCCAGATTCGTAGCTTGTTAGCACGAATGATGGAGCTGGAAGGATATGAGGTGTGTCAGGCCGGTGATTGTAAATCGGCATTGAAACAATTGGAACTTCATTCTCCCGATGTGGCTTTGTGTGATGTATTTCTTCCGGATGGAAACGGCGTTGATTTAGTGTTGGCCATTAAAAAAACGGCTCCCAATGTGGAGGTTATTCTTCTCACAGCCCATGGCAATATTCCGGATGGGGTACAGGCTATTAAAAACGGTGCTTTTGATTATATCACAAAAGGGGATGACAATAATAAAATCATCCCTTTAATCAGCCGCGCTGTAGAGAAGGCACGGATGAATGTACGTCTTGAGAAACTGGAAAAGAAGGTGGGACAGATGTATTCGTTTGATTCTATTTTGGGCGATTCTAAGGCGTTGAAAGCGGCTGTACAGTTGGCTCAAAAGGTATCTGTGACTGATGTCCCGGTGTTATTGACCGGTGAGACGGGGACCGGTAAGGAGGTGTTTGCACAAGCTATTCATTATAATAGTAAACGTGGAAAACAGAATTTTGTAGCTGTCAATTGTTCCTCATTTAGTAAGGAACTGCTGGAGAGTGAAATGTTCGGTCATAGAGCCGGTTCTTTTACCGGGGCATTGAAAGATAAGAAAGGGCTTTTTGAAGAAGCCAATAATGGTACTATTTTTCTGGATGAGATTGGAGAAATGGCTTTTGAATTGCAGGCGAAATTACTCCGTATTCTTGAAACCGGTGAATATATAAAGATAGGAGATACCAAACCGACTCGGGTGGATGTGCGTATTATTGCCGCTACTAATCGTAATCTGCCGGAAGAAATAGTAGCCGGACGTTTTAGGGAGGATTTATTCTATCGTCTTTCTGTTTTTGAGATACATCTTCCACCATTGCGTGAACGTAGTGGCGATATTAAAATCTTGGCGGAGGCATTTGTCCGTAAATTCTCAGAGAAACTTTCTTATTCGGTGACGAAAATGTCTCCGGAATTTCTTGTTGCGCTTAGCCAACAATGCTGGAAAGGAAATATTCGTGAATTACGGAATGTGATTGAACGTAGTTTGATAGTATGTGACGGAGAATGCTTGGATGTATGCGATCTGCCTCTTGAAATACAAAACAGTCATTATGAACGGTCGGATGAAGCGGCCGCTCCGGGAAGTTTCGAACTGGCAGCGATGGAACGGCGGCATATTGCCCGTGTATTGGAGTATACCAAGGGAAATAAAACCGAAACTGCCCGTTTATTGAAGATCGGGCTTACCACATTATACCGTAAAATTGAAGAATATAAACTTTGATGAATGATGCATTGATAGGGTGTGATACTGTTATACCTTTTTAATTAATCCGATATATATCCGTTAGGAAAAGTCGATATGGTACAAGTGTGCCGGGGCTTTTCAAAATAGTGTAATCCTTTTCAAAATGGAAGGGTTACACTATTTTTGTGTGTGCCTATCGTTGAACCTAATTTATTGATATATAATTGATTGTGATATAATCTTCTCTTTTGGCATATATTTGGCATATAGCAAGTCTGGTAAAAACAATTAATAACAATTTAAAAACAAGGTAAAAACATGGGAATAACATTATCATTCATTTTCTGCCTGTTTAGCGGCTTTGCTTGCTTCTGGCTATTTTGGAAATGCGTAGATTGGTTTGAGAATATTTAGAAAGAGGAGAATTAGAATTATGTATACAATACTATTTGTAATAGGTATCGCAATCTTCGGTTATCTGATGTATGTGCTCATCAGACCCGAAAAGTTTTAAACTACTTTTTATCGTATTAAAGCAATGAATACAGAAATATTAGGTGTGGCTTTGCAAATTGTCCTGATGGTGGTATTGGCCTATCCATTGGGAAAATACATTGCCAGGGTTTATAAGGGAGAGAAGACGTGGTCGGACTTTATGGCTCCCGTGGAGAAATTAATTTATAAGGTATGCGGCATCGATCCGAAGGAGGAAATGAACTGGAAACAGTTTTTAAAGGCATTATTGATTTTGAATGCTTTCTGGTTTTTCTGGGGGATGGTTCTTTTGGTCAGTCAGGGATGGTTACCGTTGAATCCCGATGGAAACGGTCCGCAAACTCCTGATCAGGCATTCAATACTTGCATCAGCTTTATGGTGAACTGTAATTTGCAGCACTATAGTGGCGAAAGCGGATTGACGTACTTCACACAACTATTCGTTATCATGCTCTTCCAGTTTATTACGGCGGCAACCGGTATGGCGGCCATGGCGGGTATGATGAAAGCGATGGCTGCTAAAACGACCAAGACTATCGGTAATTTCTGGCAATTTCTTGTGGTGAGTTGTACCCGTATTTTACTGCCACTTTCTTTAATTGTAGGTTTCATTCTTATTCTACAAGGAACTCCGATGGGATTTGACGGAAAGATGAAAGTTACTACTTTGGAAGGTCAGGAACAGATGGTTTCACAAGGTCCTGCGGCTGCTATTATACCTATCAAGCAATTAGGAACGAATGGGGGTGGCTATTTTGGCGTCAACTCTTCACATCCCTTGGAAAATCCGACTTTCCTCACAAATGCAGTGGAGTGTTGGTCTATTCTGATTATCCCGATGGCAATGGTGTTTGCTTTTGGATTCTACGTAAAACGGAAAAAGTTAGCGTATAGCATATTTGGTGTAATGCTGGTTGCATATTTAATCGGAGTCTTTATTAATGTAAGTCAGGAAATGGGAGGAAATCCCCGTATCGATGAGATGGGAATTTCTCAGGCCGGCGGAGCGATGGAAGGCAAGGAGGTACGTATCGGTGCGGCTTCCGGTGCACTTTGGAGTGTAACGACTACGGTCACATCCAATGGTTCTGTCAACAGTATGCATGATTCTACCATGCCGCTCAGTGGTATGATCGAGATGTTGAATATGCAGATCAATACTTGGTTTGGTGGTGTCGGTGTAGGTTGGATGAATTATTACACTTTTATTATTATAGCAGTGTTTATCAGTGGATTAATGGTAGGGCGTACACCGGAATTTTTAGGAAAGAAAGTAGAGGCCCGCGAAATGAAAATAGCGACCATTGTGGCATTGCTTCATCCGTTTGTGATTTTGGTAGGCACGGCTTTATCCAGCTACCTGTACGCACATCATCCGGAGTTCGTGACGAGTGAAGGCGGCTGGTTGAACAACCCAAGTTTTCATGGATTGAGCGAACAGCTTTACGAGTATACTTCTTCTGCGGCCAACAATGGTTCCGGTTTCGAAGGGCTGGGAGATAATACTTATTTTTGGAATTACTCATGCGGTATAGTACTTATTCTGAGTCGTTTTATTCCGATTGTAGGTCAGGTGGCCATCGCCGGGTTACTGGCTCAAAAGAAATTCATTCCGGAGAGTGCAGGTACTTTGAAAACGGATACGGCAACTTTTGGTGTTATGACTTTTGCTGTTATTTTCATTGTGGCTGCTTTGTCATTCTTCCCGGTACACGCATTGAGCACGATTGCCGAACATTTTAGCTTATAAAAAGTAAAAAGGAGAAAGAAAAGTATGAAAAATAATAAATCCGCTTCTTTATTTCAAAAGGAGCAAGTTATGGAAAGCTTGAAGCAGTCGTTCGTGAAATTGAACCCACGGATGATGATAAAGAATCCGATTATGTTTACCGTGGAGATAGTGACTGCCATTATGCTCGCTGTCACGATCCTTTCATTGGGAACAACAGAATACGGTACTTTCGGATACAATTTTGTCGTGTTTGTGATACTGTTCATTACCTTATTGTTTGCCAATTTTGCCGAGGCTATTGCCGAAGCGAGAGGAAAGGCGCAAGCCGATAGTTTGCGTAAGACCCGTGAAGAGACTCCCGCAAAGGTACTCGTAGGAGATAAAGTACAGACAGTAAGCAGTTCGAAATTGAAGAAAGGTGATATTTTCATTTGTGAGGCAGGGGATACGATTCCTGCCGATGGTGAAATAATCGATGGGTTGGCTTCTATCGATGAGAGTGCGATCACTGGAGAATCGGCACCGGTAATCAGAGAGGCCGGAGGTGATAAAAGTTCTGTAACCGGTGGTACGAAAGTGCTTTCTGATAACATTAAAGTGTTGGTTACACAACAACCCGGAGAGAGCTTTTTAGATAAAATGATTGCATTGGTAGAAGGTGCTACCCGTCAGAAAACGCCGAATGAAATTGCATTGACTATTTTATTGGCAGGTTTTACATTGGTTTTCGTAATTGTCTGTATAACCTTGATCCCTTTTGCCGATTATACGAATGTCGACCATCCGGGCACAACGATTTCCATTGCCGCAATCATTTCTTTGTTCGTTTGTTTGATTCCCACTACTATTGGCGGTTTATTGTCCGCTATCGGTATTGCCGGGATGGATCGTGCTTTGCGGGCAAATGTGATTACGAAGTCGGGTAAAGCTGTTGAGACGGCAGGGGATATCGATACCTTGCTGCTCGACAAAACCGGGACAATTACCATAGGTAACCGGAAAGCGACCAGATTTCACGCAGCTCCCGGTATCAATGAGCGTAGCTTTATTGAAGTTTGTTTATTGGCATCCTTATCCGATGAGACTCCGGAGGGAAAATCCATCGTAGAGTTGGGGCGCGAATCCGGACTCCGAATGAGAAATCTGAATACGACGGGTGCTCATATGATTAAATTTACAGCCGAGACCAAATGTTCGGGTGTTAATCTGGCCGATGGGACTCAGATCCGTAAGGGGGCTTTTGATGCGATTCGTCAGATGGTAGAGAAAGCCGGAAATAAATTTCCGAAAGAAGTGGAAGAGGTAATTGCATCTATTTCCGGTAATGGTGGTACGCCGTTAGTGGTTTGTGTAGACCAGAAAGTGAATGGTGTCATCGAATTGCAGGATATTATTAAACCGGGTATTCAGGAACGTTTTGAACGTCTGCGTAAAATGGGAGTGAAGACTGTAATGGTGACAGGTGACAACCCTTTGACTGCTAAATACATTGCAGAGAAAGCCGGAGTAGATGATTTTATAGCAGAAGCCAAACCGGAAGACAAGATGGAATATATTAAAAAAGAGCAGCAATCCGGTAAATTGGTAGCAATGATGGGAGACGGAACGAACGATGCTCCTGCTTTGGCACAAGCCAATGTGGGAGTGGCAATGAATAGCGGTACACAGGCAGCAAAAGAGGCTGGAAATATGGTTGACCTTGATAATGATCCTACTAAATTGATCGAAATCGTGGAAATCGGAAAACAGTTGTTGATGACTCGGGGTACGCTGACTACTTTCTCCATTGCCAATGATGTTGCCAAATACTTTGCAATTGTTCCTGCATTGTTTATGGTGGCCATCCCTGAATTGGCTGCATTGAATATTATGGGATTGCACAGTCCTGAAAGCGCCATTCTTTCGGCTGTCATATTTAATGCGATTATTATTCCGATTTTGATTCCGTTGGCTTTGAAAGGAGTACAATACAAACCGATAGGCGCCAGTGCGTTACTTCGCCGTAACCTGCTTATATATGGTTTGGGTGGCGTGATCGTACCTTTTGTGGGTATTAAATTAATAGATATGGTGGTTAGTATATTCTTCTAAATCGTGTAGTAATGAAAACTTTATTGAAATCATTAAAAATAACTCTTGCCTTCTGTATATTTTTTTCTGTGTTTTACATTTTTGTCTTGTGGCTGTTTGCACAATTTGCCGGCCCTAACAACGGTAATGCGGAAGTTGTAACATTAAATGGTGAAGTTGTCGGAGCTGCTAATGTAGGGCAGGCTTTTACAAAAGATATTTATTTTTGGAGCCGTCCTTCGTGTGCCGGCGATGGTTATGACGCTGCCAGTTCCGGCGGTAGCAACAAGGGGCCTACTAATCCTGAGTATTTGGCCGAAGTAGAGGCACGTATCGATTCTTTCCTGATTCATCATCCCTATTTGAAGCGTAGTGAGGTGCCTGCTGAGATGGTGACGGCCAGTGGTTCGGGTTTGGACCCCAATATTACTCCGGCTTGTGCCTACGTACAAGTAAAAAGAGTGGCCCAGGCACGTGGCTTAAGCGAAGAAGCGGTAAGGGCGATTGTAGATAAATCCGTGGAAAAACCTTTGTTGGGGCTTTTTGGGACAGAGAAAGTAAATGTATTAAAGTTGAATGTAGCTTTGGAAGAAGCAAAAAAATAGTTTAAGGTATGAAGATTTTTAGTAAAGAATTAGTTGTTAGTTTATTAACTGTTACAGTATCTGGTTTCATGGGGATAACAAATGCGAATGCACAGGAATTTACAGTTCAGGGAGATCTTGTCAGTTCTTATGTTTGGCGTGGTATGTATCAGACAGGAGCGAGTTTTCAACCGACCTTGGCATTCAGTGTCGGGGGATTTTCGCTGACAGCTTGGGGATCTACTGATTTTGACGGGTATGCATCCACCGAAGGGATGGCAAATAAAGAGATTGATCTGACAGCTGCTTATACATTTGGTGAAAGTGGTCTTACTCTCTCGGTTGCCGATCTTTGGTGGGCAGGTCAAGGACGTGGAAAGTATTTTAACTTTAAAAGTCATGAAACGGCTCACCATTTTGAGGCTGGGTTAGCTTACACGTTACCGGTCGAAAAGTTTCCTTTATCTATTGCATGGTATACCATGTTTGCTGGTATGGACAAGAAACTGAACGACAAAGGTGAGGAAAAGCAGAATTACTCCTCTTATGTCGAATTCAATTATCCGTTTTCTTTAAAATCAGTAGATTTGAATGTAACTTGTGGTATTGTTCCTTACAAGGCGGCTCGACAATATAATTGTAATGGTTTTGCTGTAACTAATGTAGCATTGAAAGGAACTACGGCCATTCGGCTTACGGATAAATTCTCATTACCTGTTTTTGCGCAGGCCATCTGGAATCCCCGCATGGAGGATGCCCATTTGGTATTTGGGATAACGTTGAGACCTTGATTGTGATTTCAACATTTTTTTGAGAATCTCATGAATTAGTTGTAGGGCTCGTAGCAATAGTGATTATTGTTACGGGCTATGTCATTCTTAAATAGATATAGGATGGAGAGAGAAGAAAGTGTACAACATTTTCTGGACCTGATAAAGAAGTCGCGCCGGGGGAAGTTTAAAATTTACATCGGAATGATTGCCGGGGTAGGTAAAACTTATCGAATGTTGCAAGAAGCGCGTGAACTGCTTGATAATGGTGTGGATGTGCGGATTGGTTATGTGGAGACACATGGGCGTGCCGGTACGGAGGCAATGTTGGAAGGTCTACCGGTGATTTCCCGGAGGAAAATCTTTTATAAGGGTAAAGAACTGGAAGAGATGGATTTGGAAACCATCATTCGTATCCACCCGGAGATTGTTGTTGTGGATGAACTCGCCCACACTAATGTGGAAGGGAGTTTAAATGAAAAACGTTGGCAGGATGTAATGACTCTGCTTGACGAAGGCATAAATGTGATTTCTGCTATTAACATTCAGCATATTGAAAGTGTAAATGAAGAAGTGCAGGATATTTGTGGCATTGAGGTGAAAGAACGGGTGCCCGATAGTGTGTTGCAAGAAGCGGATGAAGTGGTGAACATCGACCTTACTGCCGAAGAGCTGATAACCCGTTTGAAGGCCGGAAAAATCTATCGTCCGGAAAAAATAGAGATGGCCTTGAATAATTTCTTTAAAACCGAGAACATTCTTCAGCTTCGGGAGTTGGCATTAAAAGAGGTAGCATTGCGTGTCGAGAAGAAAGTGGAAAATGAGGTGGTAGCCAGCGTCGGGATACGGCATGAACGTTTTATGGCTTGCATCAGTAGCCATGAAAAAAGTCCGAGACGGATCATTCGTAAGGTGGCGCGGCTCGCTACCCGTTATAATACCTCTTTCATTGCACTTTATGTGCAGACTCCGCGTGAGAGTATGGATCGAATTGATTTAGCAAGCCAACGATATCTGTTGAATCATTTTAAATTGGTGGCGGAATTGGGAGGCGAGGTTGTGCAGGTACAATCGAAAGACATATTGAAAAGTATTGTCGATGTTTGCCGTGAAAAGCAGATTACCACAATTTGTATGGGGAGCCCGAATCTCCGTATACCGAAAGTCTTTTCTACCGTATTCGGTTATAAAAAGTTTTTGGCTGATTTAGCACAAGCGAACGTAGATTTGATTATACTTGCAGTGGAATAGATAATGTGCAGATGTACCCGATTTCTTTAATTGGCACATTGGCATATTTGACACATTACTAAATTATTTATTATGAATATAAAAACGAAATTACTTTTGGGTATTGGAATGTTGGCAGGCATGATTATCCTGCTGGTGACGCTTTCTGTTGTTAATTTGCAGATATTGACAGCTACCGAGCCCGATAGTCCGGCAGCTATGCCCGGGCTGGAACGCGCTTTGCTGTGGGTTTCTGTCACGGGAGGAATTTGCATCCTGACGGGACTTTTTTTGTTGTTTTGGCTTCCTCGCTCCATCAGTCGGCCTATAAAAGAACTTAAACAGGGAATTCTTGAGATAGCCAACCATAATTATGAGAAACGGCTCGAGATGAAAGGAAATGAAGAATTTCGTGAAGTAGCCGACAGTTTCAATCGCATGGCGGAACGTTTGACTGAATACCGGGCCAGCACTTTGGCCGATATTCTTGCAGCCAAAAAGTTCTTGGAAGCTATTGTAAATAGTATCAATGAACCGATCATCGGTTTGAATACCGAACGCGAGATTCTTTTCATCAATAATGAAGCATTGAATGTTCTTAACTTGAAAAGGGAAAATGTCATTCGTAAGTCGGCAGAGGAATTATCATTGAAGAATGACCTGCTCCGCCGTTTGATTCGTGAACTGGTAACTCCCGGAAATAAGGAAGAACCATTAAAGATATATGCCGACAATAAAGAAAGTTATTTCAAGGCTTCCTATATTCCTATTAATAATACCGGTGTTGGGCAAGGTGAACCTCATAGGTTGGGGGATGTCATTCTTTTGAAGAATATTACGGAATTCAAAGAATTGGATTCTGCTAAAACCACCTTTATTTCTACGATCTCCCATGAATTGAAAACTCCTATTTCCGCTATCATGATGAGTCTTCAGTTGTTGGAGGACAAACGTGTGGGAGTTTTGAATGAAGAACAGGGGCAATTATCTAAAAGCATTAAAGAAAATAGCCAGCGTCTGCTTGAAATCACCGGAGAGTTGCTGAATATGACGCAAGTGGAAGCCGGAAAATTGCAAATGATGCCTAAAATCACTAAGCCTATTGAACTGATAGAATATGCAATCAAGGCAAATCAGGTGCAAGCTGATAAATTTAATATACAGATTGAGGTGGAATATCCGGAAGAGAAAATTAGTAAACTGTTCGTAGATAGTGAGAAGATAGCTTGGGTGCTTACCAATTTGCTGAGCAATGCCATCCGTTATTCTAAAGAAAATGGCCGTGTCGTTATCGGTGCACAACAGGATGGAAATTATGTGGAACTTTATGTACAGGATTTTGGTAAAGGTATCGATCCGCGTTATCATCAAAGTATTTTCGACCGTTATTTCCGTGTGCCCGGAACAAAGGTACAAGGGAGTGGATTAGGACTGTCTATTTCTAAAGATTTTGTAGAAGCGCATGGCGGAACTCTGACTGTACAGAGTGAGCTGGGGAAAGGAAGCCGATTTGTAATCCGGTTAAAGGCATGATTCGGGACTATTCCTATGTCGTTTCGCCTTAAGTGCCGGGTATCGGACTACACTAACAGGTTTCTACAAGGCATCAAGGGGAAACCTCCTTTTCTTTGAATATAAACTTTCTTTTGTCTGGTGAAAAAATGCTGTTTGTTCTTTTATAATCTATAATCATTGTCATACATATATTGAGATAAATTGGAGATAAAGGAGGAGGTTTGTTCCGTTTTTTATATTTTTGTAGTGTTGGAATAATTAATGCAATGCACAAATGAAACAGAACGGAAGCACCATTACCCTTTTATCTCTTTTTATTGTAGCTTTCTGGTCGTGTGTCTCCAGGCCGGATGAGATTGTGACGACTCTTCAACGGGCAGAATCGTGTATGGAGATGTATCCGGACAGTGCTTGGCATTTGTTGAGTGGAATATCCGATCCTGATGATTTGTCTGACAAAAAACGGGCAGATTATGTGTTGTTGTTGACACAGGCACGTGATAAAAATTATATGGATATGTCTGTCGATTCTTCCATCACTTTTGCTGTTGATTATTTCAAGAAAAACGGTAATAAACGAAAGTACGGCAAAGCGTTGTATTATTACGGGCGGGTGCTTCAAGGAAAGCGGGAAACGTCACGGGCAATGAAAACTATTTTGGATGCCCGGCACATTTTGGAAAAAACGGAGGAATACAAAATCATGGGATTACTGCTTACAGATATATCGATTTTAAATCGTGAACAATCGCTTTATGATGAGGCTATCAATACCTGCAGGCTGGCTATTGTTTACTATTATCGGGCAAAAGATACATTGGGGGTTGCTTATACCTATCAGACGATGGGAAGTTCTTTTTTTCTAAAACAGGAGATGGATAGTGTCTATCAGTGCGCGACAAAGAGTTTGCAACTACTTTCGGATAATCCCGTCTTGTTGAGAATAGGGGCTTCTAAAATGTTGGGAATGATGTATAGCTTTCAAAAAGAATATCTTAAAGCCGAAGAAATTTTTCTAAAAATAATTGATGAAGAACCTCGCGAAGATAGACTTACAATGCACTATATGTCTTTGGGGCGTTTATATCAACTGATGGGGCAGAAAGAGTTGGCGGAAGAATATTTAAAATGCTGTCTGGATAGCCGCAGTTTGTTTACCCGTTCTGACGCTTATGCCTGTTTGGCGGGGTTAGCCAAAACCAGACATGACTATGAACAAGCTTTAACTTTGAAAGAAAAGTCCGATTCACTATTATATATTGCTGAAAATGAGAAAAAAAGGGAAGACCTGATGCGTCTTCAAACAGGATATCAGAGAGAAAGATTAGAAAAAGAAAAGCTACAGATTAAATTGGAAAACAGGATATTGCAATTGGGATCTATAGTGGTATCCATTTTATTTTTGGGTGTAACGTATTATTTTTATAATAGGTATTGGCGAGCGAAATTACAAATAAAACAGATCGAAAAATCATTGGAGAAAAACAACAGGCAGATTGCTGTGTTTTTGAATGAAATAAACAGGTATAAACAACAGGACGATGAAAAAACAAAGGAGACGGGTTCCAAAGTCAGAGACCTGACCTATCAAATAAACCGACTCGCTCAGGAAAATGTAGAACTTCGTAGTAAAGTAGATGTGAGCGAACTTATGAAGATATTGAAGAATGGAACCGTCATAGCCGAAAAGCTGACTTCTAAAGAATGGGATAAAATATTTAATTTGGCAAATTGCTTACATGCAGATCTTCTCGTTAAATTGAAAGAAGAACATAATCAATTGACAAAACATGATATTGAACTTTTGGCGTTTATATTATTAGGATTTACCTCTAAAGAGTTGATGGTCGTTTTTGATAGTAAGGATATTCGTACTATTTTCAAAGCAAAATCCCGGCTGAAAGAGCGCTTGAGGCTAAAGAAAGAGGAATCTTTAAATGAATTTCTTCAAAAAATGCAAGAAAGCTAAATTGAAATTGTCCACTAAATATGTATTTATTGGACACAATGTTTTGATTTATAGTATTATAACCTGTCTACCTCTGTGTTTGCGATAGGTACAGATTAATTACTTAGCTTTGTAGCATAATTAAAAAACACTGAAGAAATGAAAACACGTGCTATTCTATTATTATTGATTTGTCTTAACTGTACGGCTTTTGCACAAAGGAATAATCCTGTTATTACATCGTTTGGGAAAATCAATTTAGATGGTCATTGGAAAGGCGATGATTTTGGAGATGAAGGTGACCATCGTTCTATTCCTTATATACCTGTCATTGCTTCTCTTGAAAAAGACATTCTCATATTAGAATTTATGGAAGTGGGTAGTGATATTACAGTGACCATTGTCGGCAAGAATCAAATACTTCTTTCTCATTCCCTTTTGATCGATATTCCTGGGAAATATTGTATTCCTATTGATGCTTATACTCCCGGAGTTTATTTATTGGAACTTTCAAATTCATAAGGTGGATATATCTATGGATGGTTTGAATTGAAATAGTTCTTTTTAATTTTAGTGTACTACCTTTTAATAATAATATGATGATGAAGAAGCATTTGCCGATATTAATCGTTCTATTGATGGCACAGAGCATCGGTTTGTTGATAGCTCAACAAGATACGATTTTGGTTTTTAAAGGGCGTCTTGATACTGCTTCAACAGCTTTGCAAACCATAAAGCCTTGCTTGTTACGAACAGAACGTTCTAATAGTGATTTTGGAGGGATTATTGAAGTACAATGTGAAGCGGGAATGAGCGAAGAAATGCAATGCTGTATAAAAGTTGCTGCACAATTGTGGGAAGAAAAGTTGTATATCCCTAAGAAAGTTGTTCTAAAATTTGAGAAAGAGAAAATGGGGGTGGGAGCAGAGGATTTTGAGGCTCAGGTACGATATACGTCTTTGTTAGGTACTACTAAAATGTATTCTCAGAGCTATTTTATGAACTTTTTGTCAGATGATAAAAGAAATGTAGAGGATGCTATAATTAAAATAAATGACGATGTGGATTGGGATTATAGCTTTAGTGGAGAAACAATAAATAAGAAGAATCTTACAACGGCAATGTTACGTGCTATTGCGATGTCATTAGGATTTGGATCATCTGTCATTGATAATTCTACGAAAGGTATTACTTTTTTTGTAAGAAGATGCTTTTCTCCTTTTGATGATTTTGTTATAAATTCCAATAACGTGTGTTTAAATGAAATGCCTAATAATGGACGTACGAGTCAGGAACTTGTTTCATTTGTAACAGGAAACAATGTTTATTATAAAACTACTAATAATGAGAATCTTAAATTATATGCTTCACCGGAATTTCAGGGCTATAATTATCTAAGTTATTTTGATACAACAGGGGATTTGATGTCATACAATATGAGAATTGGAGACAAGAATCAGCAAGTAGATAGAAAAACACAGGAAGTTCTTGAGACAATTGGTTGGAAAGAACCGGAAAAAGGGTTGAAAATTGTAGCAGATGGTATTGATAATACGGGGATGGCTTCTGCGACGCGAGGTTATAGTTTTCGTGCGGAGATTCCTTCCGGAAATATAATAAAGTATTCGTGGAAATATGAATTGTTGAATAACGAGATGGATTATGTTCTCATAAAAAAGGGAGAATCTTCTGAGTTTGCAATAGATAAAGTGGATGAATTAGCTAAATATAGGAAAAATGTAAACGGTGATATTAAGGGTAAAATAAGCTTGAATGCTATTGTTGGTGGTAAGGAGGTGTCTAAAGTATTTCATGTGTATCTTAGTACTAAACCAACCTTTATCTCTGTGAAAGTGGATTCTATAACTCCAATTTCTGGAACAAGATATTATAATCTTGATATCACTGTGATATATGATGGGGCTGATTATCTTTATGTAGAACAGTCTGAAGAATTTGGAGATATAGTCAATACGCACTTTTATTATGAACCTTATATTGCTCATCTCAGGTTTAAACGTATTTTTATGATAGGAATGTCTTGGGTTGATATGGAATTAAGTAATAATGAGGGAAAAGTATATTATACTGTAGAAATTCCAAATCAGATGGAACTCTTAAATCATTCTACTTTAATACAAGAAGAGGTTATAAACTCAGAAATTGCACAAATAGAAGTAAGGGATATACAGGGGAGAATAGTTCTTCGAACAGATAATTATGAATCTGTTAGTTGTTTGTCAAAAGGAATATACATCGTAACACTTACATATACGAATGGCAAAACAGTAACCCGAAAAATGTGTCAGTGATGAAATGTTTGGTTTTTATATTGATTGTTACTTGTTCTTTGAGTGTCTATACGCAAAATAATTATACTCTTTCTGGAACTGTAATAAAATCGAGTGATATCTCTTTAGATGAGTACGGAGCTTTATTACTGGATGATAGTTGTGCTTTTCATGTTGTAGATAATTGGGGGAAGATCATAATTCCGAATGTTTGCGAATGGGGTTTTGGGGTCGAAGTAGAGCAGGGAAATTACGTAAAAGTGAAAGATGCAGCTTCATTGGATTATGGGATTGTGATAAATTCATTGGCAGGATATGGATATTCTGATCCCAAGTATCGAAGATACACGATAGAAAATGATAGCTCAGTTTATTTTAAAGGGAAAGTAACCTTTTCGGGAGAGTATCAAGGACGAAAAATACAACTTGATAGAGACTTTTATATAAATTTACTTCCCTCTTTACCGAAGGTTAGAGTGTTGGATGTAACCTGGAGTAACTACGATGCCCAATGGAATATATATGATGACGCATACATGACGATACAGATTACTTCTGATAGAATGGAAAATATTTATTGTTTGGAGCAAGATGTGTCTTTTACAGGCCATGCAGTGTCTTCGTTCTTTACGGCTGACGTTGATGCGGACAAAGGAATTGGTCTTTTGCCTTTTTATGATGGGGATCGTTGTTTTCGCTTTTTTTCCTATAATTTTAGTGGAACAGTTGAGTGTGAAGACACTTTATACACTGCGAAAGTGGCTACATCTATCCCTCCCTCTGTTAAAATGGAGAATGCGCCATTCTATCCGAATCCGGTAGAAAATATTTTGTTTGTGCAAGATGGTATGAGTGATATTTTTCCTTTATCTATATACGATTCCAGAGGACGGCTTGTGAAATATGTGGGAGTTCCGATGAGTGAGATTGATGTTTCGAACCTTATACAAGGTGTATATTTTGTTTTATATAGAAATAAATCTTCTCAAGGAGAAGCGATCTTTAAGATGATGAAAGAATAGAGCTGTACTAACCATTATAAAAGAAAGGATAAATCATGAGAAAATTATTACTATTATTCTTGTTTTTGGGATGTGTGGGATTCTCTTATGCTCAAGAGGACGGAACTGAGGTGATTAGTCTGGGGAGAGACTTCTTTCGTAAGGAGAGTATTCCCAAACCAATAGTACGAGAAGTTGTTGGCGGAACAATTATTCAAGTAATATATGAGGGTAATGAGTGGGAACAAAATTTAGATAGGAAGAATGCTTTTGAACATGCCTGCCGTATTTTTGAAGAGCAGTTGCCTACCGCTTTACCCATTAAGGTGAAAGTTAAGTTTGGAAAGTTGAGGGGAAGTAATGTAATTGCTAAAACAACTCTTCATACGGATTCTTGCAAAATGGATCCGCGTGACGATCTTTCCAGAGCTTGGCGATCTACGATAAAGTGGAAATTTAAAGATTTAGGGCTTGGAAATGCTAAAGTTGGGATGAGCTTTTTTGATAAACCTGATGGCGAGATAATTTTTAATAGTGATGATATATATTCGTTTTCACTAAATGATGTCCAAGAAGACAAGTATGATTTTGTAACGGTAGCATTGCGTGAACTTTGCAAAATAATGGGATTTTATTTTAGTGCTCGGGGAGATAATACAACAAAGGTAATTGAATTTGATAGAAATTCTTTATTTCCTTTTGATTTGGTTGTTTTAGGAAACCAAGTGCTTGATCCTTTTAAGGCATATAGTTATGCTACATCAAATAAAGCAACCTTGTCGGTTGGCGGTTTTGGGCCATATGATTTATATTCTCCTACTATATTTGAGTATGGACGTTCTTTATGCTTTTTTAAACCGGATGAGACGGATAATGAAACGAGGCTGATGCAACCCGATTTACCTCGTGGTACTTCTATACGCAATATCGGTGGATGGTTTAAAGGCTTCTTAAAGGCAATTGATTGGGTCCACTATACAGCTGTTGGTGGTGGCGGTGGTGGAGAGCCTACTGTAACTTCTACTTCTACAGATAAGGCTAAAAGGTATGATGAAGTGTGCACTTTCTCTAATCCTCAAAAAAGTTTGAATTATAATGTCGCTTTAAGAAATGAGGAAGTTGTTGATAAAGATGATGTGGATAAGTATATATGGCAACATAGTTCTTATGCGTTAGATGATGATGGTGACATACTGTATGGATGGGTGGTCAGTGTTTTACGTAAAGACGGTACTTGGGAAATTATACCATCTACTTCTTCGTGGAATGAAAGTGAGGTTTCATTTATGCCATCTTCTATTGATGTGAATAAGGCAGATCAATATGCACGTTCCAGTGATGGATATTTACGTTGTCGGGTTAATTATACAAGTTATCCTGTAGAAGTAAATAGATTGGCTCGCTATTTTCTTTTAGATTACCTCCCTCAAAAACCGGAGATGGCTTTTTCTAAAGTAATGCCACAGACGAGGACTGTTGCGGACGATTACTATGCGGATGTGAAAATAGGATTTAAGAATGTGGAAGGAACAGAAAAAATTTTGGTTGAACAATTAGAAGAAGGATCTCCTGTTCCTTTTACTTATTATGTTGAGGATGTGCGAGATGGCTATTTTATAGCTTCGGTGGATAAGGAGTATAGTACTACTTTTAAATTGCGTGCCATGAATAAATATGGAGAAACTGTTAGTGAACAATTAATTGTTGCTCCATTAGTGCCGGCAACATACACTCTAAATTCACAAGTAAATGGTGACCTTTTGTCCTTGAAATTAGAGAAAGGCCGTAAAAGAAGCTTGGATGACAGGGCGTTAATAGATTATAGAGTGTTAGACTTGAATCATTCAATGATAGTAAGAGAAGGCAAGGTTGACAATAATATCATTGATATAAGTTCATTGGAGAAAGGTATGTATGGTTTACAGGTCTCGGATACGGAAGGGCGATCTTATGATACAAAGTTTGTAAGATAAGTTTCATGGATTTTCTAAGGGGGAATTGAAGTGAATACCAGGAAGGTGTGTCAGAATAGAAAAATTGACATACCTTCTTTTTCTGTTTTTTCAAAATAGCCGACCTTATAAATCACGGTTAATTTCGATATTTGAATTATCTGATGCTTTCGCTATAAAAGTGTATAGTAAAACTGAGAAATATATAATGTAGATTGAGGATATAAATGAATTGGGAAGTCTTGTATCGGATATTTATATACTTCAATTGTACGATAACAAAGGTGTCTGTTATAAAACAATTAAATATATTAAGTGAATAAATTAATCAATTGATTGTAAATCATTGAGTTATACTGTTGATGACTAAGGTGATTATCTGTTGATAACCCTGTTGATAACGATGTTGATAATATCTTGTAGATAGATACAGGCTTTCTGATCATTGAAAATAGTCGTGAGGATTATTCTTTATCCGAGGTTACTCTTCTCGACTTTCCTTTCTGTATTTGATATCTTTTAATGACCGGTGGGTTATCTTGTTAATAACTTTGTGTATACTTGTTAATAACCCTGTTAATAACGGTGTGAATAATTGATATTATTTAAGTGGATAAGGAGAGTGCTTGCGATTCTGAATCATTGAAATATCTTTAATCGTTTTTTCACGTTGATCCTTTCTTACAGTACTACAGAAATCGATCAGTTTTGGGGAATAAAAAAGCGCCTAAGAGTGGAAGCCTCCCAAACGCTAATTTTCTTTTGGTAGCGGGACCCGGGATTGAACCGGGGACCTCATGATTATGAATCATGCGCTCTAACCAGCTGAGCTATCCCGCCATCGTTTCTCGATTGCGGGTGCAAAGATAGATACTTTTTTTTATTCTCCAAAACATTTGTCGTTTTTTTCTGTTTTTTATTTAAGGATCGGCTCTTTGAGTTATCATAAATAGATACATTGAGAGTGGAAAATAAAAAAAGAAAGAAAATAAAGTGCATGATTTATACTGCGTAATTAGAAAAAAGTATTTATCTTGGCACACACAATTTAAGGTGAATATAGCTATGAAAAGAGAGAAAATACGTTTGGAGTATCTTCTGAATGCGACCTCTAAAAACATTCTTTGGTCAGCAATCAGCACACCGACCGGTTTGGAGGACTGGTTTGCAGATAAAGTCGTGTCGAATGATAAAATAGTGGAATTTCATTGGGGGAAAACGGAGCAACGTGATGCCGAAATTACGGCCATACGCGCTTATTCTTTTATCCGTTTCCGTTGGCTGGACGATGAGAACGAAAGAGACTATTTTGAAATTAAAATGAATTATAATGAACTTACAGGTGATTTTGTGTTGGAAATTACTGATTTCGCAGAGCCGGATGAAGTAGACGACATGAAAGAATTGTGGGACTCTCAGGTTAATAAGTTGAGAAGAACTTGTGGTTTTTAGTTAACTTTCAACTAAAAACTTTCTGCACTCCTTTTTTTGTGCTAATTTTGCATCTCAATCGCACGAAACGTATTATAAGATGCTACGCATAAAAAGATTAGATATATTTATAGTAAAGAGTTTTTTACTGCTCTTTATTGGTACATTCTTCATTTGTCTCTTCATCTTCATGATGCAGTTTTTGTGGAGATATGTGGACGAACTGGTCGGAAAGGGATTGGAGATGAGTGTGATGGCTCAGTTCTTCTTTTATTCGGCATTGAGTCTGGTGCCTTTGTCACTTCCGCTGGCCGTATTGTTGGCATCCCTTATTACTTTTGGAAATTTTGGAGAACGTTATGAATTGCTCGCCATGAAAGCGGCGGGCATTTCTTTGCTTAAAATCATGCGTCCTCTCATCATACTTGTCTGTATCATTTGTGGAATTTCCTTTTATTTTCAGAACGTGATCGGTCCCATAGCGCAAGGAAAATTGGGAACGTTGCTGATTTCTATGAAACAGAAATCTCCGGAGGTGGATATACCGGAAGGGGTGTTCTATTCGGAAATTCCCGATTATAACCTTAAAGTGCGGAAGAAAGATCGTAAGACCGGTATGCTATACGATGTGTTGATCTATAATTTTAAAGACGGGGCGGAAAATGCGCATATTATTTATGCCGATTCCGGACGTATGGAGATGACGGCGGATAAACAACACTTGTATCTGCATCTGTATAGCGGTGAGCTGTTCGAAAATTTGAAGAGCCAGAATGTGAAGGCGCAAAATGTGCCGTATCGGCGGGAATCTTTCAAGGAGAAACATACTATTATCGAGTTTAATTCGGACTTTAATATGGCCGATGCGAGTATAATGAGCAATCAGGCCACTACGAAAAGTATGCAGACGTTACAGGTTTCCATCGACTCGATGGAACATGTGGGAGACAGTATCGGACGCCAGTATTATAAAGAGGCCATTGGCGGGGTATATAGCAATCCCGGTGGATTGTCAAAAGAAGATACGATAAAGATTACACAGGCCGATATCGGATCTTACAATGTAGACAGTCTTTTCGAAGCCGCAACGCTGATGCAGAAACAAAAGATTCTCTCTTCTGCTGCAAACCGTGCCGAAAGTCTGCAAGGAGATTATGGCTTTAAGATTTACAACATGAGAGAAAATGATTATCAGATCCGCCGGCATGGAACGGAATGGCACAAGAAGATAACGATTTCTCTTTCCTGTCTGCTTTTCTTTTTTATTGGAGCGCCGCTCGGCGGCATTATCCGTAAAGGCGGATTGGGGATGCCTGTGATAGTATCTGTGCTTGTGTTTATTGTTTATTATGTGATAGATAATAGTGGATACAAGATGGCACGAGACGGTAAATGGATTGTATGGATGGGGATGTGGCTCAGTTCTGCCATCCTGGCGCCGTTGGGGGCATTTCTTACTTATAAATCCAATAATGATTCGGTGGTGCTGAATGCGGATGCTTATACTTCCTGGATCAAACGGGTGATAGGTATCCGTGGTGTGCGCCATTTGTTTAAGAAAGAGGTTATTATCCATGATCCGGATTATTCGAAGATTTCTGCGGAACTTACTGCTCTCACTACAGAATGTCGCGCATATATAAGTAAACACCAACTGAAGAAAGCACCCAATTATTTTAAACTTTGGATGTCTACCGGCGAAGATGATGAAGTGAAAGCGATCAATGAGCGTCTGGAAACGTTGATTGAAGAGTTATCGAATTCAAGATCGTTTACTTTGCTGACAACTTTGAATAACTATCCCATTATACCTGTGGCTGCTCATGTGCGGCCGTTTCATGTATATTGGTTGAACCTGTTGGCGGGAGCCATTGTGCCGATAGGATTGTTCTTTTATTTCCGTATCTGGATATTCCGTATACGACTTGTACGGGATATAGAGAAGGTTATAAAGACCAACGAAGATATTCAATTCATAATAAAAGAGAATCATAATTTATAGAATAAGTATGGAAGAGATCAGACTGAATACAATCGATGAGGCTATTGCCGATTTCAGAGAAGGGAATTTCGTAATTGTAGTGGACGATGAAGATCGCGAGAACGAAGGTGATTTTATTATTGCGGCTGAAAAAATAACTCCTGAGAAAGTGAATTTTATGATGACACACGGACGGGGTGTGTTGTGTGCTCCTATTACGGAGGAGCGTTGCGCCGAATTGGAACTGGATATGCAGGTTACTGCAAATACTTCTATTTATGAGACACCGTTTACTGTGACTGTCGATCTCCTTGAAGGTTGTACTACCGGAGTATCTATGCACGATCGTGCAGCGACTATCCGTGCTTTGGCCGATCCTAAAACGAAACCGGCTGATCTCGGGCGTCCGGGACATGTGAATCCGTTGCGTGCCCGTTCGCGTGGAGTACTCCGTCGTGCCGGTCATACGGAAGCGAGTGTGGATTTGGCAAAACTGGCCGGACTATACCCGGCTGCTGCTCTGATCGAAATTATTAATGAAGACGGGACTATGGCACGTTTGCCTCAATTGGTGGAAGTGGCCAAACGTTTTGGGCTTAAAATAATCTCGATTAAGGACTTGATTGCTTATCGTGTGCAATTAGAGTCGATTGTGGAGAAAGGAGTAGAGGTGGATATGCCTACCCAATACGGACATTTTCGTCTGATTCCGTTCCGTCAGAAATCAAATGGAATGGAGCATATTGCATTGATTAAAGGTAGCTGGGATAAAGATGAGCCGATTTTGGTACGTGTGCATTCTTCATGTATGACGGGTGATATTTTCGGCTCTTGTCGTTGTGAGTGTGGAGAACAGCTTCATAAGGCGATGGAGATGATCGAGGCTGCCGGAAAGGGGGTCATTGTATATATGAACCAGGAAGGACGTGGCATCGGACTGATGAATAAGATTGCCGCATACAAACTTCAGGAAGAAGGATATGATACGGTAGATGCGAATCTGCATCTGGGTTTCGATGCCGATGAACGTGATTATGGAGTCGGTGCGCAGATTTTGCGTGAGGTAGGAGTGGCAAAAATGAAGTTGATGACCAATAACCCTGTGAAGCGTATCGGTCTGGAAGCATATGGTTTGGAAATAACAGAAAATGTAGGTATCGAGATTACCCCTAATTCTTACAATGAACGTTACTTAAAGACCAAGAAAGAACGAATGGGACATACGCTACATTTTAACAAGTAAAATCCGCTTTTACTTTCATATATCAAATATTATAGCTTATTTTGCAACTAATTTCACTAAACGACAATAAAGTAGATACAAAATGAATCAGTTATCAGACCGTTTGAACAGCTTGTCGCCATCGGCGACACTTGCTATGTCGCAGAAGAGTAATGAACTCAAAGCACAGGGCGTTGATGTTATTAATCTGAGTGTGGGAGAACCCGACTTTAATACTCCCGACCACATCAAAGAAGCTGCAAAGAAAGCTATCGATGACAACTTTTCGCGTTATTCTCCCGTTCCCGGGTATCCGGCATTGCGCAACGCCATCGTAGAGAAACTGAAAAAAGAGAATGGTCTGGAATATACAGCCGCTCAGATTTCATGTGCCAATGGTGCGAAGCAATCTGTATGTAATGCAATCATGGTATTGGTTAATCCGGGTGATGAAGTGATCGTGCCTGCACCGTATTGGGTAAGTTATCCGGAAATGGTGAAACTGGCAGAAGGTACTCCGGTGATTGTAACTGCCGGGATCGAACAGGATTTTAAGATTACTCCCGCACAGTTGGAAGCCGCCATTACCCCGAAAACAAAGGCATTGATACTCTGTTCTCCGTCGAATCCTACTGGTTCGGTTTATAGTAAGGAGGAGTTAGCCGGTTTAGCTGCCGTGTTGGCGAAATATCCGCAGGTAGTGGTAATTGCAGATGAGATTTATGAGCATATCAATTATATAGGTAAACATCAGAGCATTGCACAGTTCCCGGAAATGAAAGAACGGACAGTGATCGTAAACGGTGTGTCGAAAGCCTATGCGATGACCGGATGGAGAATCGGTTTTATTGCCGGACCGGAATGGATTGTGAAAGCTTGCAATAAATTGCAGGGACAATATACGTCGGGGCCTTGCTCTGTTTCTCAGAAGGCTGCTGAAGCCGCCTATACGGGTTCTCAAGCTCCGGTAGAAGAAATGCGTAAGGCGTTCGAGCGTCGCCGCGACCTGATTGTGAAGTTGGCAAAAGAAGTCCCAGGCTTTGAGGTGAATGTTCCTGAAGGCGCTTTCTATTTGTTCCCTAAATGTAGTTCTTTCTTTGGAAAATCAGCAGGCGACCGTAAGATTGCGGATTCGGATGATCTGGCTATGTATCTGTTGGAAGTGGCTCATGTGGCTTGTGTGGGTGGTGCTTCTTTTGGTGCGCCTGAATGTATTCGTATGAGTTATGCTACCAGTGATGAGAACATTGTTGAAGCTATCCGCCGGATTAAGGAAGCATTGGCGAAACTGAAATAAAGATAGTTTGTGTCTGCCGGGCAATGGCGGATGTAAAAAATAAACCTGTATCGGACAGATCGTTTTGATTTGTATCGATACAGGTTTTTTTATTAGGGTTGATTTAGAGCCTGCTTTAATTAATTGTCCTCTCAAAATAATACTGAGTAAAATTAAAGCAGGCTTTGGGTTGTAAAGGGCTATTTTACAATAACCTTAAATGTCTGTTGGTTACTTGCATTGACTACTGTCAACAAATAGATGCCTTGGGATAATCCGTTGATCGGTAATCGGGTAAAACTGTTTGTTGTTTCCTGTTGCATTATAACACTGCCTTGCATTGTCATTAACCGGATAGTGGAGTTGGCAGGAGACTCAACGGTCAATACCTCTCCATTTGCAATGAGACGGGGATAAACCTTGGTCTGTTTTTCGTTGCTGACGTTTTCTACACCTACGCCGGATTCTTTTCCTTCTTTGGTGACAGCAAATATGGCCGGGTGTCCCTTTCCTGTGTTTTCTATCTTTATCGATGCAATTACTTTATTTTTATCGGTATTTATTTTATGTTCATACAGGCAGAAATTGTATCGTCCGTCCATTTGGTCGTTCGACCGTGTGATCCTGCTTAGTCCATGTACCGCTTTTCCTGTAGAAACTTCGCTATACCAGTCGCCTATTGTTATGCTTTTAGGAGTAGAACTGGTTTCATCGGCATAATATACGGTTACATCTACTGTGGAACTACCATCGGTACAGGTCGAAAGCAAATAAAGGGCTTCCGTTTGGTGAGAACCGTCGAATTGCAGGGTAGCTGCATTTTCTTTGATCAGAGTTGCTGCATTGGGCTTGTCATATGCGGCAAGGCGATATTGAACGCCGGTGCTGGAAGTGATATTTCTATCGGTTGGCAGAGAGCCTTGTTCTTGTACTCCTGATGTATAATAAATCCAACCTTGGTTATCGAGGGAAGCTGTAGAATAGTTGACGGCAGGACGTTGCTCGGCTATGACATCTTCATTAAATCCTGATGTGACGGTCAGTTGGGTATACTCTACCGGTTCGGGCTCTTTATCGAGTAAGGCCCTGTCCATGAAAATCAACCGTTCTTTGATCCAACTCTTTAAATAAGAAATTTCATCATCATAAGATTGGGCCACGTATTGATTGGGCCATACGTATCTTCCCCATCTTGGCCAAGCCTGTGAGTTGCGTTCTTGTGCTCCCTTAGCATTTAATAAGGTAGTTAACGAGTCAATGGTAAGTTCTATGTTCTTGTCCGAGTAACTTGTTTCACGATATAGTTCCCAACGCTCTTTCACTTCTTTCATAAATGCATCGTCTTTAAGCAACTTATACCACCAGAAAGGAACCAACTGGTTATCACCGGATGCTATGTCATTAAAGTTGTATGCCCAAGTGTCTGTTCTCCAACCATTATTATAATCAGCGTTGCCGAAACCTAAATTCATATCCCATAAGGATGTTTTGAATCTGGGATCTTTGCTGTCTCTATACTTATATAAATTAGTACTTAGGCGATAACCGTCTACATTATGGCAGAATTCTGTTGAGAGCATATAGTCGATGAAAGAGGTGACGTCGATGTACTTTCTGTATCCTGTTTCCGGGTTCTTGTAATCTGCGGAGGCTAAGTTATCTTCGAATGCATCGATGTATCCGTGTATATAATCCAGTTGGGTTTTGGAAAATTCATCCTGGTCCATGTTCTTATATTGGAAAGATATTTTTTTATTACGGATGGGGTTACCTTTTGAATCTACGGGTGAGTGTTTGGAGTAATAAACCGGTTCATCGTCTCTGTCCACTTCCAGATGGTAACCTCCTGTCAATGCATCGCCACTGTCTCCCGGATCCGGTAAGTCCAGGCGGTTCTTGCCTTTTCTAACTCTTTCGGAAAGGATAAAGACACCGTAATAGGTGCCGTCCATGATCATTTCACAATATTTTCCTGTGGGTACGTATTCGAAGAAGGGTCTGGCCAGAGTAAACGCAAATACGTCTCTGATCATACTTTTGTCCGCATAAGGAGCCAGCAATGCCCAATCGTTGTCTTTGCCCATTCCCAATAGGGATACTTTTTGTTTCTTACCTCCTTCTTCCAGAGGTTTGTCCAGTGCACGAATGGCATATGGTTTTTTGTCGGAATTGGTAAAAGAAGAGTTGCCCCGGTATTTCAAGTCGATATAGCCGCTATAGTCTACTGTTTGATTCGGATACAAGAGGGTATCCATATGGTTCAATTGCCCTTCTCCATTATCGATAATTTTCATTTTGGCGGTGATGCGGTTTTCACGTTCGATCACTTGGTGTTGGGTATCGATGAAAACGATCGGGAGATTTGTTTCTGTGAATTTGACTTTCTGGTTATCCGGTTTGAAATTATTGATATCCGTGTCCTGAGCGGAACAGACAACAGACGAAATCAAAAAAAGAGATAAAAATAAGTTTCTCATAAAGTATGTTTTATTAAGTAAATAAAAGGTCTTTGTTAGTAAAACAGTGACAGGGGAAAAAACACTTAGCCGGAGTATTCTTTTTTAAGGGTAATAAAGGTTACAAATGAAAAAAGGCTGCCTCATCGATGGAAGCAGCCTTTTTGGATTTTTCTTTCTTGATTGTATTATTCAGCCGGGTGAATTGCTTCAGAAGGACAAACATCTGCGCAAGTACCGCAGTCAGTACATACATCCGGGTTGATAGAATAGATATCACCTTCAGAGATAGCTTCTACCGGACACTCGTCGATACAAGTTCCGCAAGCAATACAATCGTCACTAATTACGTAAGCCATTTTCTTTAATATTTAAATTATTAGTACTAATTTCTTGGACAAAAATACATGTTTTATTCATTAGTTGCACTTATTCTTGATTAAATTCCTTTAATTTGTATCCCTTCTAAATAAGAGAAACAATAATTTAACTATAAAATCGTTTTTATTGATGTGAAACGCTTTGTGTTACTTCTCATTGTTTCGCTGCTGGTTGCCGGTGCTTCCGGCCAGACGCGTAAGGTGCAGAACCGCCCGTATATCGATCAGCGGATCTGGCACTATGGCTTTTTGGCTGGTATTCACATGCAGGATCTCAAGTTTGTCAATAATGGGTATGTCACGGAGGACGGTCAAGTCTGGTTTGCCGATGTGCCCGAGTATTCTCCGGGTTTTTCGGTAGGCGTGTTGGGAGAATTGTACTTAAACAAGTATATGTCTCTCCGCTTGGTGCCTACGCTTCACTTTGGAGACAAAAAAGTTATTTTTCGTGAGCAGACGAGTGGAGAAACCGAATCGCAGAATGTGAAATCCGCCTATCTGTCTTTTCCTGTCGATTTGAAATTCAGTGCGGAGCGATTCAATAATTATCGTCCTTATGCAATGGTCGGTTTAAGCCCTACTTATGATTTAAGTGTGAAAAAATCTCGTCCACTCTTGGTCAAACCTTTCGACTGCTACATAGAAGTGGGGTTGGGTTGTGACTTTTATCTTCCTTTCTTTAAGCTGATACCGGAACTGAAGTTTTGTTTTGGGTTAGCGAATCTGTTAGACAAAAACCGTAACGATCTTACCGATAAGTCGTTGATGAAATTTACCGAATCTTTGGACAAGGTGAAGTCTCGTATGATTGTATTGACTTTCTACTTTGAATAGGCTGATCATACACATAATCTTGAAATTCACGGGGAAATATGTTCAAAAGAGATAAAACTCTGTGAAACCCTGTGCTACTCTGTGGCGAAATCGTTATTTTTGCAAAGAATTTGCCGGATGGCAAATCATAATTTGTAAATCGTTAAATAGTAAATATCCCCATGCCATTAAATTTACCTGATAGATTACCTGCGATAGAACTGCTGAAAGAGGAAAATATCTTTGTGATCGATAACTCGCGTGCTACCCAACAGGATATCCGTCCGTTGAGGATTGTGATTCTGAATTTGATGCCGTTGAAGATTACTACGGAGACGGATTTGGTCCGGTTGTTGTCTAACACTCCTCTTCAGGTAGAGATTTCATTCATGAAGATAAAAAGCCACACTTCCAAAAATACGCCGGTCGAGCATATGAAGGCTTTTTATACTGATTTCGATAAGATGCGCGGTGAGAAATACGACGGTATGATTATCACCGGTGCTCCTGTGGAACAGATGGATTTTGAAGAAGTAAGTTATTGGAGTGAAATCATGGAGATATTCGATTGGGCGCGTACGCATGTCACTTCGACGCTATATATCTGTTGGGCTGCTCAAGCCGGATTGTATCATCATTATGGAGTGCCTAAATATGCGTTGGATAAAAAGATGTTCGGAATTTTCGAGCATCGCACGCTCGATCCGCTTCATTCTATTTTCAGAGGGTTTGATGATGTGTTTTATGTACCCCATAGCCGCCATACGGAGGTGCGGAAAGAAGATATTCTGAAAGTTCCGGAATTAACGTTGCTTTCTGAATCGGAGGAGTCGGGGGTCTATATGGTGATGGCTCGTGGCGGGCGTGAATTTTTTGTTACCGGTCATTCGGAATACTCTCCCTTAACGCTCGATACGGAGTATCGACGGGATTTGGCAAAAGGTCTTCCGATTGAAATGCCGCGTAATTATTATGTTGATAATGATCCGGAAAAAGGGCCGCTTGTTCGTTGGCGGGGTCATGCCAACCTGTTGTTTTCCAATTGGCTGAATTATTTTGTTTATCAGGAAACTCCTTACAATATCGACGACATTAAATGATAAAGCAGCGTAAAATAGAACTTCTGGCTCCGGCCAGGAATTTGGAGTGTGGTATCGAAGCGATCAATCATGGGGCAGATGCGGTATACATCGGTGCTCCGAAGTTTGGAGCCCGTGCTGCCGCCGTTAATTCGTTGGAGGATATTGCGGCTCTGGTGGAATATGCACATTTATACAATGTACGCATTTATGTCACTGTCAATACCATCCTGAAAGAAGAGGAGCTGAAAGAGACGGAGGAGATGATCCGGGAATTGTATCGAATAGGGGTGGATGCATTGATTGTGCAGGATATGGCCATTGCGAAACTGGAATTACCTCCTATACCGCTTCATGCAAGTACGCAAATGGATAACCGGACTGTAGATAAAGTGAGATTTCTCCGTGATGCGGGTTTTCGGCAAGTGGTATTGGCGCGTGAACTGTCGTTGCGGGAGATTGGCAAAATACATGAGGCATGTCCCGATATTCCGCTTGAAGTTTTTGTGCATGGAGCTTTGTGTGTCAGTTATAGCGGGCAATGTTATGTCAGTCAGGCCTGTTTCGGGCGCAGCGCCAATCGTGGAGAATGCGCGCAGTTCTGTCGCCTGCCGTTCAGTCTGGTAGATGCGGAAGGGAAAATGATAGCGAAAGACAAACATCTGCTCTCACTGAAGGACCTTAATCAGAGTGAGGAGTTGGAAGCGTTATTGGATGCGGGGGCTTCCTCTTTGAAGATCGAGGGACGGTTGAAAGATGTTTCTTACGTCAAGAATGTTACGGCTGCCTACCGACAGAAGCTCGATGCTATTTTTGCGCGGCGTAAAGAGTATACCCGTGCTTCTTCCGGAAAATGTCGTTTTGATTTTAAACCGCAGTTGGATAAGAGTTTCAGTCGTGGCTTTACCCATTATTTTCTGCACGGAAGGAGCAAAGATATTTTCTCTTTTGACACTCCGAAATCGTTGGGAGAAGAGATGGGGACGATGAAAGAGAGCCGGGGAAACTACTTGACGGTGGCTGGTGTGAAGTCGTTTAGTAACGGTGACGGTGTTTGCTATCTTGACGAACAAGGACGTTTGCAGGGATTCCGAATCAACCGTGTGGATGGAAATAAACTTTATCCGCAGGAAATGCCTCGTATCAAACCCCGCACGATGCTGTATCGGAATTTCGACCAGGAGTTTGAACGAATTCTTGCCCGTAAGTCATCCGAAAGAAAAATAGCAGTATGTATCTTGTTGGCGGAGAATAATTTCGGCTTTTCACTTACTATGACGGATGAAGATGACAACAGTGTGACACTAACTTTACCCCGAGACCGGGAACCGGCCCGCACTCCGCAAGCGGATAATCTCAAAAATCAACTTGCGAAGTTGGGAAACACTCCTTTTGAAGCGGAACGGATCGATATTGACTTCTCGGAGAATTGGTTTATTCCGGCTTCCGTACTTTCTGAATTACGGCGGCAACTCGTTGAACAGCTGATCATAGCCCGTAAAGTGAATTATCGTCGTGAATTGGCTGTATGGAAACCTACTACTCATACTTTTCCGCAGCAAACACTTTCTTATTTAGGTAATGTAATGAATACCCGTGCCGCCTCTTTTTATCAGGATCATGGAGTGAAAGAGGTGGAACCGGCTTACGAAAAGCAACCGGTGGAAGCTGCCGTACTGATGTTTTGTAAGCACTGTCTGCGCTACAGTATGGGGTGGTGTCCTATTCACCAGCGCGAGCGTTCACCTTATAAGGAACCTTATTATTTGGTAGGGACGGATGGAAAGAAGTTCCGTTTGTCATTTGATTGTAAAAATTGCCAGATGAAAGTGAGTGCCGCACAATGAGAACGTTTTACCATAGAGTGATGCGATGCGTGATGGAGCCGGATATGAAACGGCTCTGGGGTGTTTTGTGCTATTCTGTGGTTTGTCTTCTGCTGTTTACTGCTTGTCACTATCCCCGGCCGGATCTTCAGAAAGAAGGGATGAGCGATCAGGTGAAGGATTCGTTAACCTATCTTGCCGAGCGGCATTATACTTATAATACAAATTTTGAAGTACAAGCGGATTCTGTTGTTTTAGAGCGGCTTCCGGTTAAAGATTCTTTTATCAGTCTTTACCGTGGGGATCGGGTAGTTGTGGCTGAGTTTGCTATTCATCCGGCAGATAGCGTAGACAGTGTTTGGGTGAAACTAGCCCATTCACAGGAGGCACAAGGTTGGATACGTGAAAAGGATCTGATTCATTCGTTTGTTCCTACGGATAGCATTTCGCAGTTTATTTATTTATTCAGCGATACGCATGCTTCGTATTTTGTCATTGTCTTTGCCCTGTTTATGGGTGCTTATCTGTTTCGGGCTTTCCGTCGTAAGCAGTTGCAGATGGTCTATTTTAATGACATCGATAGTGTTTATCCGTTGTTCCTTTGTCTGTTGATGGCTTTTAGTGCCACTATCTATGAATCGATGCAGGTGTTTTTTCCGGATACCTGGCAGCATTTTTATTTTAATCCTACGCTTTCACCTTTCAAGGTACCGTTTGTCTTGTCGGTATTTTTGTTGAGTATCTGGGTGTTTCTTATTGTTTTTCTGGCAGTACTCGATGATCTGTTCCGGCAACTTACGCCGGCGGCGGCTGTTTTCTATCTGCTCGGATTGACTTCCTGCTGTATTTTCTGTTACTTCTTTTTCATCCTTACTACACAATTTTATATAGGCTATCTCTTTCTGCTTTGTTTTGTTGTTTTATTTTTAAAGAAACTTCGTAAAGGAAGCGGTTATAAGTATCGTTGCGGGTATTGTGGAGAAAAGTTGCACGATAAAGGTATCTGTCCTCATTGCGGGGCGATCAATGAATGATTGGCTTGTTAATGGATACCTTGTGTCTTAGTCGTGCAGTTGAAAGAAACTGTAAAGTTAAACTATAAACCTTTGTCTGGTAAGAATGTATACTTTTATATAGTAAGAGTATATACTCTTGTATGACAAAAGTATATACTCTTTTATGCTTTGATTATCAGCTTGTTATAGTTGCATTTTTGCTTAAAATCGACAGCGTACGTCCACTCCTAATTGCATGGGCCGTCCTTTCTGCATAAATCCGTTGCCCATTGTTTCGAAATAGAATGCCTGATATTCTTTATCCAGCGCGTTGCGTATCCAGAAGGCAATAGCACCATTCCCTTTTTCTAAGCTGACACGCCCGTTCAGTGTACCGTAAAATGCCTGGCTGACATTATTCGCTTCTGTCCAATAGATGCGTCCGGCGGCATTGAAGTTAGCATTTACTTGGATGCGGTCGAACCAGTGACGGGGGGCGATTCGGAAAATATATTGTGCTCCTACATTGAGTGTATGTTTGGGGACGAAAGGAACATAGTTGCCGTTATAATTTTCTTTATCCTGTAAGTTTCCGTCTTTATCTTTTTGTTTCACAACATAATCGGTAAATGTGGCATAGGTGTATCCATAGGATGCATTCATACTGAATGCATCGGTGATGCTGGCGCGTAAGGCAGCCTCCGCTCCATAGCTGCGGCTCTTTCCGGCATTGACGGTGATACGTCCTAAGCCACTCTCGGCAAACTGGGAAATCTGTTGGTCTTTGGTATCCATGTAATATGCAGCAAGGTCGGCCCATAAACGGCCTTCCCACAAAGTGAGATGTGAACCGATCTCGTAGTTCCATGAATATTCGGGTTTGTAAGTGGTAGAGGCTTTTATGTCAATGTCTTCTTCCGGCATCATCATTTCAATCATATTCGCTATGGATGCAAAATCTTTATTTGCTATCATGGCAGCCTTCATCGAATTTTTCAATTCCGACTGTATCAGATCAGAAAACATCTGGACATTATATCCTCCCGAACGATAACCGCGTGAAACGGTGGCATATACATTGTTCCCCTTTTTCCATTCGTACTGAATAGCAAATTTGGGGAGTAATTGCAGATAATCATTTGATAATTTGCCGTTGATGCCGGCCGGAGCTATCATGTTTTTACTTTCAAGATCGATAGTCGGTCTTGGGGGGGGCATCTGCATGTAAAATTTAAAATTGAAGTCCATCGGAGTGGAGGCCGAATTGTAGTTCATCGACATTTTTTCATAATCGAGACGTAGCCCTGCCGTTATGGATAATCCGTCTATCAGGAAATTATTGTAAGTTGATTGATGATAGATGGCAGCACTGAATGTCGGGGTGTCGAAATTGCCGCTCACATTCAATGTCGGGTTGTTGATAGTCAGCTTCATGGTTGGCGCGGCAGGAGAATTTGGGAAATTGTTGTTGGCATTATTTTCAATGACTTCTGTTACTCCATCTTTTTTGAATTCAACCGGACCATCCGTGTTCAGCCATTGGTAGAATCCGAATATGCCGTTGGCCCACTGCCAATTTCCTCCGGGCTTCGACTTCATTACGATCTCTTCAGATAAGGTATTCAGTCTCTGCTGTTGATTAAGAGTAAATATATCTTTCTCCGTGAAATCCTGATCGAGTAGCATACGATCTTTTAAATGTTGATAACCGGTTACGGCACTCAGCGTGAAATGTTGTGTTTGATATTCGATATTAGCGCTGGCATTCAGCAGACTGCGATAATAACTGCTTTCATCATTATAGGAGATCAGACCTATTTTATCTTGCCGTGGATCGTTCTTTTTTTCTTCTTCATTGACTTTTCCGGTATAGAAATAGGGATATCCACCTTGATCACTGTACTCATAGTTCACGTTAAAATCGAGTTTTAGATTCTCTGTTGGCAGATAGATGGCACGGATACGCCCGCCGCCGGCATTGATACGGTCGGTCTTTTGATTGTTTTTGGCTGCATTCTTGAAAAATCCGTCTGCATGTTCATAGAAACCTCCGGCAGAAAAAGCGAATTGTTCCGACATCCGATGATAATGGGTAACCGATGCATTGTAATTTCCGTACGTTCCTGCGCTTAAACGTAAATCGGTGCCCTGATAGCTGAAAGGTGATTTTGTATGTACTTTGATGAGGCCTCCCATTGTATTACGTCCATATAAGGTACCTTGTGGTCCGCGAAGCACGTCGATACGTTCGATATCGGAATAATTGAAGTCAAAAGCGGACTTGTCTATATAGGGAACATTATCGACATATAATCCTACCGATGGTGTATTGATGCGCGAACCGATACCACGGATGTAAATAGCCGATGTCAGTTTGGAACCGTAATCAGGAATGAATATATTGGGGACTAATGTACTCAGTCCTTTTAAGTTAGTCACTTGGTTTGCCTGCATGTCCTGTTGTGACAAGAGAGTGCTGGCTGTCGGGAGTTCGCGTAATTTACGATTTTCTTTCGGTGAAGCAATAATGAGAATTTCTTCTACGTCTACTACCTTGATCGTGTCTTTAGGAATCTCTTCGCCCCAAATATTACCCGTTGTTAAAAAGGTTAAGGCCATGAGAATGCAGTTTCTTTTCATCATATTATTATTTTGCTTGCAAAGGAACGGCAAACTTCTCGGTTACACAATCCTCATTTATTAGGATTATGGTAAAATGCAGCCGGATTCTAAACATATTCTGTGTTTATTCCTTATTAAATATAGAGATATAACTTCTGTTTGTTTATTTATAACCAGAGTTAGGGCGAATTTATTCTTGTGTCCGGTTTATAAGATAATGCAAAATAAAGTTTGTCTATGAAGAAAGATATTCTTATTTTTGTCTTTCAAATAGACATGAAATAAAAGTAGCGGCTTTATTTGAATTAAGAAAACAAGATACAGAGTGTTTACATTGTCATTCTTTCTATAGTAAAACGACCAATTTTAACTGACCGAAAGAATATGCTTTGTGAATGCGCCCTGAAACAGGGTGTGTTCCATCGATATATTCAGTCGGTCATAGGTTCTTGGTCGTACCTAACTATAGTCTGGATATTGTCGGGAACACACTTTTTTTATTAATCACCCTTTAAATAATATAGCCTATGGTATAAATCAGATTAAGTGACATATCGCAGTTAGAAATAACTCATTTGCATTTCTCTTATAGAAAAAACGACCAAAATATTTTTATATGACCGGAGGAATGCAATGGGGCAGATCTTGTTTTTGCTTTCTTTCCGGATTGTTGTGAAAGTTGGAATTGGATGTGTACCTGTTGCGTCTCTGATACAGAAATGCACAGTTAAGATAACATTCAGTATTCAACTTATTTACAACAATGAAAGATGAAAATCAGATTATTTTTTCTTCTTATATTATTGCTGTGTCCGTTCCATTTCCGGGCACAAAATGCTTCTGCAGATTCTCTTGAAATCATGAAACGGAGTCATGGTTTCCGTACTACCCAATTAATACTTCCTGCATCTCTTATCGCTGTCGGCGCAGTGGGCGTTTCCACTCCCTGGTTTAGGTCTTTAAATAGAGAAGTACGTGATGGATTGGCGGAATGGCGTGACGGACGTTATTTTCATGCAGATGATTATATACAATACGTACCGGTAATTGCTAATTTCGGCTTGAGTTTATTAGGAGCAAAAGCCCGGCACAGTTATGTGGACCGTGTTCTGATTACCGCTACTTCTTATGCTGCTATGGGAATTATGGTCAACGGGGTGAAGTGGATAGTTGATGAACAACGTCCGGATGGAACAGCTTTTAACTCTTTTCCGTCAGGACATACGGCTACGGTTTTTATGGGAGCCGAGTTAGTGAGAATGGAATATAAAGATACTTCTCGGCTTTATGGTATAGGTGCATATACTATAGCTTGTGGAGTTGCTTTTTTACGGCTCTATAACGAACGGCATTGGTGCAATGATATTTTGGCCGGTGCAGGTATAGGTATACTCAGCGCACGAATTGGGTATTGGCTTTTACCTTACGAAAGAAAATTATTGGGATTGGATAAGAAGAGTACTGTAAATCTGGTAGCTTCTCCTTTTTATGATCACTTTTCAAAAACATATGGTGGAAGGGTTTTTGTCTGTTTTTAAATTCGGTCGGCCTCTATGTATCCGTTCATTACGGCATAAATGGTAAGCCCGGAAACTGATTTTATACCTAATTTTTCCGTAATGTTTTTCCGGTGGGTGATAACGGTAGTCAGGCTGATATTTAACTTATCGGCTATTTCCTTGTTGATGAGTCCTTTGGTGATCAAGACAAGTACTTCAATTTCTCGTGCGGATAATTCGTGTTCGACGGTTGGCACCGGAGGTGCGACTTCCACCGGATATCCGTCGTGATGGGCATGTTGGTGGAGTTTCAGAATATCTTTGACCAATGATTCTTCCGGTTGGTAAATGTTCAGTGTCCGTACGGCAGATAACTGGAACGGTTGGCTTTCTCCTGCCAGAACGATTGTCTTTTTCTTTCTGGGCAGGAAGAAAGTATTATGCTCTACATATATCTGAGCAGCTATAAAATAGTGGGCGTACATATCGGGTGTGTCATCCACTAATTCGCCGAAGTTGTGAAATGTACGAATGACTGCCATCGGGATGATCTTCTCTAATATGCTTTTCAAACCGAGAGCAGTAAGGGTGTTCGGTTCGATAATGGCAATTTCTGGTTTTTGGTTCATGATCTGCTATCGATTTAAATAGTTTGCTACTGCTTCGGCACATCGTTCTCCATCCACCCCTGCCGAAACGATACCACCGGCATAGCCGGCTCCTTCACCGCAAGGAAACAGCCCGCGTATGGTAATATGTTGAAGGGTCTCCTTGTCGCGGACAATACGAACGGGAGAAGAAGTCCGGGTTTCTACCCCGATCATAACCGCCTCATTGGTCAAAAAGCCGTGGCTCATTCGCCCGAATTGTAAAAATGCCTGTGACAGACGTTTGCTGATAAATTCCGGCATCCAGAAGTGTAGGGGAGAAGACACCAATCCCGGACTATAAGAAGACTCCGGCAAGTCATAACTGAGTTTTTTTCGTGTAAAGTCCGCCATACGTTGCGCCGGTGCTGTCTGTTTCATGCCGCCTTGCAACCAGCATTGCCGTTCCAGTTCTTCTTGGAAATGCATAACTTGCAAAAGCCGGGAATTGGAAGAGGAAAAGCGGGAGTCATTGGAGGATGTTGCCTGTTGTCCGTTGTTCATTCCCCATTGTCCGCAAAGTAAGTCCTCCGGTTGTATTTCTACTACCATCCCCGAGTTGCTCCATCGTGATCCGCGATTGGAGGGAGACATTCCGTTGACTACCACTTGTTCCGGTCCACTGGCAGCAGGAACGATGAATCCTCCGGGGCACATGCAGAAACTGTATACGCCACGGCCCTCTACTTGAGTGACAAAACTATATTCGGCAGCCGGCAGGTATTTTCCCCGACCGTTTTTGGAATGGTATTGTATCTGGTCTATCCATTCGGCCGGATGTTCCAGACGAACGCCAACGGCAATTCCTTTTGCTTCGATCGTTACGTTGTTTGCTGCTAACCAGCGATATACATCCCGTGCCGAATGTCCTGTTGCCAGTATCACGGGGCCAAGGAATGTCCGTCCCGTATTGGTTTCGATTCCTTTGACTTCTTCATTTTCGATAATCAGGGCATCCATCCGGGTACGAAAATGAACTTCTCCACCACAATCGATAATGGTATTCCGCATGTTCTCGATTACCCGTGGCAATTTATCCGTACCGATATGCGGGTGGGCATCGGCAAGAATGGCCTCAGATGCTCCATGCTGGCAGAATACATTTAAGATTTTATCTACATTGCCGCGTTTTTTACTTCTGGTATAGAGTTTACCGTCTGAATAAGCGCCTGCACCGCCTTCGCCGAAGCTGTAATTCGATTCCGGGTCGACGGTATGTTCCCTGCTGATCTGTGCAAGGTCTTTTTTGCGTTCACGTACATTTTTACCACGTTCTACGATGACAGGGCGAAACCCTAATTCTATCAATTTCAAGGCGGCAAATAATCCTCCGGGACCCGCACCTACTACAATCACTTGCGGTTTACCTTCCACATTATTATATATGGTCTCTTCATACCCGTTGTCTGTCGGTATTTCATTGATGTACACCCGTACTTTCAGATTAATGAAGACAGTACGCTGCCGCGCATCAATACTTCGTTTCAGAATACGCGTTGCGGTAATGCTCTGTAAGGTAAGACCTTTTTCCTTTGATAAGTATTCTTTCAATCGTTGCTCGCTGGCGGCAATTTCCGGCAATACTCTCAGTTGATACTCTTCTGTCATAATATGATTATCCGAATAGTGCGCGGAACGCTTCTTCCACCTTTCGTACCGGCACTAACTCTATTTTTAATTTCTTTGTTTCGATTCCCTGCAAATTATATTTGGGCAATAGGAAACGTTTGAAGCCCAACTTTTCGGCTTCCCCGATGCGTTGTTCGATTCTGTTCACCGGGCGTATTTCTCCGGATAAGCCGATTTCTCCTGCCATGCAAACTTCCGGCTCGATAGCGGCATCCATATTAGATGAGAGGATGGAGCTAATTACGGCGAGGTCGATGGCCGGATCATTGACTTTCAACCCTCCGGCTATATTGAGAAATACATCTTTCTGTGCTAATTTGAACCCTACCCGCTTTTCGAGTACTGCCAGCAACATGTTCATCCGTCGGATATCGAAACCTGTGGCCGAGCGTTGCGGATTGCCGTATACGGCAGAACTTACCAGTGCCTGGGTTTCGATGAGAAACGGACGTACCCCTTCGATGGCAGATGCAATGGCTACGCCACTCATGCCTTCGTGATCTTGTGAAAGCAATAGTTCCGACGGGTTACTGACCTGTCGGAGTCCGTCTTGGCGCATTTCGTAAATACCCAATTCGGCAGTACTTCCAAAACGGTTCTTGATGCTTCGCAGGATGCGGTACATGTAATGCTGGTCACCTTCAAACTGGAGCACGGTGTCTACGATGTGTTCCAGTACTTTAGGACCGGCGATACTGCCTTCTTTGTTTATATGTCCGATCAGTAATACCGGGGTATGTGTCTCTTTGGCGAAGCGGAGGATGGAGGCCGAGCACTCACGCACTTGGGCGATGCTACCGGGAGACGATTCGATGTTTTCCGTAGAAATGGTTTGTACGGAATCGATGATGACTAAATCGGGACGGGTATTTTTGATATGAACATAAATCTGTTCCAGAGAAGTTTCGCAAACGATAAGGCAATCGCTGGATGCACTTGTCAGGCGGTCGGCGCGTAACTTTAATTGCCGGGCACTTTCTTCACCGGAAATATACAGAACTCGTCTTTCGGGCATACGTAGTACGGTTTGGAGTACAAGGGTCGATTTTCCGATGCCCGGTTCGCCGCCTATCAGGACCAAAGAACCCGGCACAAGCCCACCGCCTAACACCCGGTTCAACTCTTCGTCGTGCATGTCGATGCGCGGCTCGTCATCCGCTTCTATTTCACTTAAAGTGACCGGTTTGGCTTTAGCCGTTTCAATGCCTGATACCGGTCTCCGGTTGGCAGGTTCTTTACGTATTATTTCTTCTACATACGTATTCCATTCGCCACACGACGGACACTTTCCTACCCATTTTGGGGATTCTTGTCCGCAGTTACTGCACACATATACGGTCTTCTCTTTTGCCATTCTCTTTGTCCTTCTTTTATAAGATGGGCAAAAATAAGGATATTACAGCACAGATTATACAGATCGGCACAGATTATTTTCTTAAAAAGCATAATCTGTGCCGATCTGTACAATCTTATCGGATTATAAAGTGATTTCTCCGGCTATCGGACGACTCATCCTTTCGCGGATTTCTTCAGGGGTGTAGCCGTGTCCCAACAGGAACATTAATTTGGTGACTGCTGATTCCGTCGTACTGTCATATCCGCTGACAATGCCGGATTGTAATAAGTGATAGCCGGTTTCGTACCGTTCCATTTCCACTGTTCCGGCGCTACATTGGGTGACATTGACGATCACGATGCCCCGTGCGCTTGCTTCGCGCAGCAGGCGAAGAAACCATTGTTTACGGGGGGCATTGCCCGAACCGTAGGTTTCCAGCACCACCGCACGCAATCCGTCTATGGAGAGTGTAGCTGCCACTACATTTTCGTGTATACCGGGAAAGAGTTTCAATACGGCTATATTGGTATCCAACAGGTAGTGAGGTTTTAATTCCTGTTTTTCACGGGTGTGATGAATCAGCGAATGGTTATATTTGATGTGTATGCCTGCTTCCGCCAGCACAGGATAGTTGAAAGAGCGAAAAGCGTTGAAGTTTTCTGCATTCATTTTGGTGGTTCGATTGCCACGCATCAGATGGTTTTCGAAAAAGATGCATACTTCGGGTACGAGCGGTTTTCCGTCGGCATCCTGGGCGGATGCTATCTCAATGCTTGTCATCAGGTTTTCTTTGCCGTCTGTGCGCAGCACACCGATGGGGAGTTGCGAGCCGGTGAGGATGACCGGTTTGTCCAGTCCTTCAAGCATAAAGCTCAGTGCCGAGGCGGTATATGCCATTGTGTCCGTACCGTGAAGGATAACAAAGCCGTTGAACCTGTCGTAATTATCACAAATGATCTTTACCAGTTTGCGCCATGCCTCCGGTTCCATGTCTGATGAGTCCATGGGAGGATCAAACTGATAAGAGTCGATCGTGCAGTTAGATTTCCGTAATTCGGGGACATGTTTTTGTAACTGCTCGAAGTTGAAGTTTTCAAGCGCTCCGGTTTCTGTATTTTCTATCATTCCAATCGTACCACCGGTGTAAATTAGCAATACGGAAGTATTTGAAGGGGTCATAAGCGTTTCTTGTGCGATTATTTACTGCAAAGATAATTATATATCTTATATATTCTAACAAAATGTCAGAAAACTGATGGCTGACTCTCGACGGGTTCGGATAACTGAAAATCTTTTTATTAGAAAATAATCGTAAAAAGTGATAGATTGAACGTTTTTATTGTTACTTTTGCGACATCTTATCAAACAGTAACGAGAAACAATGACTATGATGAAGTACTATCCGCATACAGTCACATCCATGTGCACCATGACCCTTAGGGGTTGAGGGATAGTATTTGTGTTTCTACGTGAATCACGCTTGCAGGAAGTAAGCAAATTCAATTTTAATTATTTTAGTTGTAAATAAACCATTGCTTTCCGTGAAAGGGAGCATTGCTAAATATAAAGTATCTGCATGAAAGTAATGAAATTCGGCGGAACATCCGTAGGTTCCGTGAACAGCATTTTAAGCGTAAAGAGAATAGTAGAGTCGGCCGGTGAACCGGTTATTGTAGTAGTTTCCGCATTAGGCGGCATTACCGATAAGTTGATTAACACCTCGAAGATGGCTGCCATAGGCGATGCGGCTTATGAGGGAGAATTCCGTGAGATTGTTTATCGTCATGTAGAGATGATCAAAGAGGTGATCCCGGCGGGTGAAAGACAAGCTTCTTTGCAGCGTCGGGTAGGGGAACTGCTTAATGAGTTGAAAGACATCTTCCAGGGAATTTATCTGATTAAAGACCTTTCCCCGAAAACATCGGATACCATTGTGAGCTATGGTGAACGGCTGTCTTCCATTATTGTGGCTGAGTTGATTGAAGGAGCCCAATGGTTTGATTCGCGTACTTTTATAAAGACGGAACGGAAACATTCCAAACATACTCTCGACACGGAACTGACCCACCGGTTGGTGAAAGAGGCATTCCGGGAGATTCCGAAAGTATCGTTGGTGCCGGGATTCATTTCATCGGATAAGCTGACAGGAGACGTTACGAATCTTGGTCGTGGCGGCTCGGATTATACGGCGGCTGTGATTGCTGCAGCCCTCGATGCTGCCAGCCTGGAGATATGGACTGATGTGGATGGCTTTATGACTGCCGATCCACGGGTTATTTCTACTGCTTATACCATCAACGAACTGAGTTATGTGGAGGCAACCGAACTCTGTAATTTCGGCGCCAAAGTAGTTTATCCGCCTACCATCTATCCGGTTTGCCACAAGAATATACCTATATTAATAAAGAATACTTTCAATCCGGAAGGTACGGGAACGGTGATCAAGCAAGAAGTGTCCGATCCGCGTACGAAAGCCATTAAAGGTATCTCTTCCATCAATGACACCAGCCTGATTACCGTTCAGGGGCTTGGAATGGTGGGGGTGATCGGTGTGAACTACCGCATCTTCAAAGCTTTGGCAAAGAATGGTATCAGTGTATTTCTTGTGTCGCAGGCCTCTTCGGAAAACAGTACTTCTATCGGTGTGCGTAATGCCGACGCCGACTTGGCTTGCGAGGTGCTGAACGAGGAGTTTGTGAAAGAGATAGAGATGGGTGAGATTTCTCCTATTCAAGCGGAGAAGAACTTGGCTACCGTAGCCATTGTCGGTGAGAATATGAAGCATACCCCGGGAATAGCCGGTAAACTGTTCGGTACGTTAGGGCGTAACGGTATAAATGTAATAGCTTGTGCACAGGGAGCATCGGAAACGAATATTTCGTTTGTTGTCGATTCCAAATCACTGCGCAAGTCGTTGAACGTTATTCACGATTCCTTCTTCCTGTCGGAGTATCAAGTATTGAATCTTTTTATTTGCGGTATCGGTACGGTAGGAGGTAGCCTGATCGAACAGATTCGTTGTCAGCAAGAGAAACTGAAAGTGGAAAACGGATTGAAACTTCATGTGGTGGGTATTGCCGATGCTACGAAAGCCATGTTCAGCCGTGACGGTTTCGACTTGGCAAACTACCGTCAGGAACTGGAAGAAAAAGGAACAGAGAGTACTCTCGAATCATTGCGTGACGAGATTATCGGCATGAATATCTTTAATTCCGTTTTTGTGGATTGTACGGCGAGCGAGGGGGTGGCTTCTCTTTATAAAGATCTGTTGCTGCACAATGTGTCCGTGGTGGCTGCCAATAAGATAGCCGCCTCTTCCAAGTATGAAAATTATCGTGAACTGAAGCAGATAGCCCGTCAACGGGGTGTAAAATACTTGTTTGAAACGAATGTGGGAGCGGGACTTCCTATTATCAATACCATAAATGATTTGATTCATAGTGGTGATAAGATTCTGAAAATAGAGGCTGTCTTAAGCGGTACATTGAATTATATCTTCAACAAAATCAGTGCCGATATTCCGTTTAGCCGCACGATAAAGATGGCGCAGGAGGAACGGTATTCCGAGCCTGATCCGCGTATCGACCTGAGCGGGAAAGATGTAATCCGTAAACTTGTTATTCTGGCACGTGAAGCGGGATATACTTTGGAGCAGGAAGATGTGGAAAAGAATCTTTTTGTGCCGAATGATTTCTTTGAGGGTTCACTGGATGATTTTTGGAAACGCGTACCGAGTCTGGATGCGGACTTCGAAGCCCGTCGGCAGATATTGGAAAAGGAGAATAAGCATTGGCGTTTTGTTGCCAAACTGGAAAACGGGAAAGCCTCTGTCGGCCTGCAGGAGGTAGGGGCCAATCATCCGTTCTACGGTTTGGAGGGAAGTAATAATATTATCCTTTTGACAACAGAACGTTACAAAGAATATCCGATGATGATTCAGGGATACGGTGCCGGAGCGGGTGTAACTGCTGCCGGGGTCTTTGCGGACATAATGAGTATAGCAAACGTTTGATTTAGTTGAAAGTTGAGAGTTGAAAGTTGAAAGTTGCTGCGCAGTGGTGGCTATACTTGCTCTTTCTGGTTTTAGCTTATAACTCTCAACTTTCAACTCTCAACTAAATAAAGCTTTCAACTGAATAGAACTTTCAACTTTCAACTCTCAACTTTCAACTATTATGAAGCATATTATTATATTAGGTGATGGAATGGCCGATTGGCCGGTAAAATCATTGGGGGACAAGACGCTCCTGCAATATGCGAAAACGCCTTATATGGATAAATTGGCCCGCATGGGGCGTAATGGCAGGCTGAAGACAGTTGCCGTCGGTTTTCATCCCGGTAGTGAGGTGGCAAACATGTCAGTACTCGGATACGATCTTCCGAAAGTGTACGAAGGGCGTGGCCCGCTCGAAGCGGCAAGCATCGGGGTAGACTTGCAACCGGGAGAGATGGCGATGCGTTGCAATATTATTTGTATGGAGGGAGATCATATAAAGAATCATTCTGCCGGGCATATTTCAACTGAAGAGGCTGATGTCCTGATTCAATATTTGCAGGAGCATTTGGGCTCTGACCGGGTACGTTTCCACACCGGTGTTCAATACCGGCATCTGCTGGTTATCAAAGGAGGAAACAAGCAATTGGATTGCACTCCTCCCCATGATGTCCCATTGAAACCTTTCCGGCCGTTGATGGTAAAACCGTTGGTTCCGGAGGCGGAAGAGACGGCTGCTCTTATCAATGACCTGATTTTAAGATCACAGGATTTACTGAAGAATCATCCGTTGAACTTGAAGCGTATAGCCGAAGGTAAGGACCCTGCCAATAGCATCTGGCCTTGGAGTCCGGGATATCGTCCGCAGATGGAAACCTTTTCTGATACTTTCCCGCAAGTAAAAAAGGGGGCTGTTATCTCTGCCGTCGATCTGATAAACGGTATCGGTTACTATGCCGGGTTGCGCCGGATTGCAGTAGAGGGGGCGACAGGGCTATATGATACCAATTATGAAAATAAAGTGGCTGCCGCATTGGAAGCATTGAAAACCGATGATTTTGTTTATCTGCATATCGAAGCGAGCGATGAGGCCGGACACGAAGGAGATATCCCTTTGAAACTTCTTACGATAGAGAATCTGGATAAACGTGCCGTAGGGCCGATTTATGAGGCGGTAAAGGACTGGGACGAACCGGTAGCCATTGCCGTGCTTCCCGACCATCCTACTCCTTGTGAACTTCGTACACATACCAATGAACCGATTCCGTTTCTTATCTGGTATCCGGGCATCGAACCGGACGAGGTGCAGACGTATGATGAGGTAGCCGCTTGCAATGGCGTCTACGGGCTGATGAAAGAAGATGAATTCATAAAGACATTTATGAATGAGTAACGTGCCGATGCGATACTTTGCCGAATGTACGGGTGTATCCGTTGGTAAATAAGAGGATTAATCAATTAATTAAAAGGAGTGCCCTGCTGATTCATGTATTGGCATTTGAGCACATTGTTTAAATTATGAAATATTACAGCACTAACCGTCAGGTACCTGTCGCTACACTTGAAGAAGCCGTAGTGAAGGGCCTTGCTGCCGATAAGGGGCTTTTTATGCCCGAAACGATCAAACCGTTGCCACAGGAATTTTATGATACGATCGAAACGCTTTCTTTCCAGGAGATTGCTTATCGTGTGGCTGATGCTTTCTTTGGTGAAGATGTCCCGGCAGAAACCTTGAAACAGATTGTTTACGATACGTTGAATTTTGATGTGCCATTGGTGCATGTGAAAGATTGCATTTACTCTCTTGAACTGTTTCATGGCCCTACACTCGCGTTTAAGGATGTAGGCGGCCGTTTTATGGCACGTCTGTTGGGTTACTTTATCCGTAAGGAGGGCAAGCGGCAGGTAAATGTGCTTGTGGCCACTTCCGGCGATACCGGTAGTGCCGTAGCGAATGGTTTTCTCGGTGTAGAGGGAATTCATGTGTATGTACTTTACCCCAAAGGCAAGGTGAGCGAAATACAGGAAAAGCAATTTACTACGTTGGGACAGAATATCACCGCTCTTGAAGTAGAGGGTACTTTTGATGATTGCCAGGCGCTTGTGAAATCTGCTTTTATGGACAAAGATTTGAATGAACACCTGCAACTTACCAGTGCCAATTCCATTAATGTAGCCCGTTTCCTGCCACAGGCATTTTATTACTTCTATGCTTATGCCCAGTTGAAGAAGGCCGGAAAAGCGGACAATGCCGTTATTTGTGTTCCCAGTGGAAACTTCGGTAATATCACTGCCGGGCTGTTCGGCAAGAAGATGGGATTGCCCGTAAAGCGTTTTATCGCTGCCAATAATAAGAACGATATCTTTTATCAGTATTTGCAGACCGGACAGTATAGCCCGCGCCCGTCCGTTGCTACGATTGCCAATGCCATGGATGTGGGCGATCCGAGTAACTTTGCCCGTGTGCTCGATCTTTATGGAGCTTCGCATGCTGCTATCTCGGCCGGGATAACAGGAGCTGCTTATACCGACGAACAGATACGCGAAACGGTGAAGAAGACATACGAAGATACGCATTACCTGCTCGATCCGCATGGCGCTTGCGGTTATCGGGCACTTGAAGAGGGATTGCAGCCCGGAGAAACCGGTGTATTTCTCGAAACAGCTCATCCGGCCAAGTTCCTCGATACGGTAGAAGGTATTATTGGCGATAAAGTAGAGATTCCTGCAAAATTGCAGGCATTTATGAAAGGCGAAAAAAAGAGTCTGCCGATGACAAAAGAGTTTGCGGATTTTAAGAAATACCTGCTTTCTCTTTGATATCCGGTACCGGAATTATCTCTCAAAGATGTAGTATTTTTCCTCAGAAAGTGCTACATCTTTTTTTATTTTGTAAAACTGCTGTTATTCCGTTTGTTTTTACCCCTTTCATCCTCTTCACTTTTTTGGAAGAATCCCTTTATTCATGGGCGATACAGGGTGAAGTTCCATTGGGAAAAAACAATCGGAAGGTTGATAATCGTAAGCAGGATGCCTATGTTCCTGCAAGACCGTTCATACCGTTCATATGCACCGTGCTTGGCACACCCAAGCACCGTTCTTAGGAGGATTTAGGACGGTTCATAAAAAACGGATATGTCCCTGTTGAAGCTCTTTCTTATTTTGGAATTCAGAAATTAATAAATACGAGGTATTTGCCTGTGGCATGAATGCAGAATTCCTCTCCTGTTGCCTCGTTTAACGTTCCTTGCCACCAATTGTTGAAATCGCTTAGCGGATAGGCCAATCCTTCCCCTTGTAATCCGGTAGCGCCGAAGTTGAAAATGGAAACTTGTTGTCCGGGGTGGGCGTCGAATCTTTGTGTATCACAAGATGGGATGAATACGCCGTAATCCGTTATCATTCGTACTTGCAGTCCTTCCTGCATGTAATCCATCAGCAGGCTGATATTCCCCAATGTATGATCTTCCCGTTTGCCTGTGCCGCCGATGATGGCTATTTGCCGTTTTCCTTGTGCTTTCAGAAAGCGGACGGCTTTGGTCTGGTCGTTCGTTTCCTGGTCTTTTATCTGATGAAAGATTGTCGCAAGCTTTTCCCGGTTTTCGGATGAGAGCGAATCACCGTCTCCGATGATTGCATCCGGGAGAAAGCCGTGACGGATGTATTCATCGGCTGCACCGTCACAGCATACTACGTAGGGAGCTTGCCGCAATACGTTCAGAGGATAAGGATGCGAGGGATAGTCGCCATTACCAAGAATTACTGCTTCTGTTGTCATATTCATTGATTGGTTGCGGAAATACCGGATGCACATTTAACATGGCTCTGTCGGCGATGATTGTCCGTGCATCATTTTTTTCCATTTCAAGTAGCCAAAGATAGCTATAATCGAATAAAGTCCGTAAAGTCCGGAAGTGAAATACAATTCCTTATAGATATAGAGTCCGCAGCAAACGATATCTACCAGTATCCATGCCCACCACTGTTCTACATATTTACGGGCGAGCATCCACATGCCGACAATGCTCAATGCTGTGGTGAAAGAGTCGAGCCAGGGAACAGTGCTGTCGGTAAAGTTTATCAGTATCCAGACAATGCCCAAAAGGGCGATTATGAATACGGCTGTTAATGGCGGAAGATATTTCAATGGGATACGGGTGATCGGCAATTCTGCTTTTTCCTGTTTCTTGCTGCCGTATTTCCAGATTATCCACCCGTAGACGGCTGCCAGCAGGTAGTAGATGTTGATGCCGAAATCGGCATATAATCCGGCTTTATAATATACAAAGATATAGATGGCAGGCATAATGATGCCCGCTATCCATAAATAAATGCTTGCCCGGTATTCCAACCACAGATAGAGCAGTCCGATAATGGTACCGATGATTTCAAGATAATTCATTGCCATACCGGGAGGTTTTAGAATCTGACGGTTATGTGCGCCAATACATTGGTTCCCGCCATTGGATAGAAACGAGGGTCGTAAGAGATGACCGCTTTCTGATTCTTGTCGCCTCCTTCGTAGACGGCGGCATTTTGCGAATAACCGTTCGTCTCATATCGGGTGTTGAAGAGGTTATAGATTGTGGCACCTACGGTGATCTGTTTCACGGATGGCAGTTTAAAGCTATACGCCAGACTGAGATGGTTTACAAAATAGGGATCGAGAGAATTCTCGTCTATACCGAAGTTATCGAGATACTGGCGGCTGACATACTGTGATTGCAAAGATGCATCAAAGCCTTTGTAGTTGAAACTGATCAGGCTGTTCCCCATGAACGACGGGGAAAAGGAGATCGGAGTGTCGCCGGCATAGATGGCCGTTTGTGTATAGAGTTCTTTCCAGTTCTGGTTATAGTCGCTCATATAGCCGGTATAATTCTTGATCCGGTTCTTGCTCCATGTTCCGTTGAGATCCCAGCGTAACCAGTCTGTGATGCGGGCGCCCAAAGAGAGTTCTATACCCATACGGTAACTGTCTTTTACGTTTTCCGCCATTGCCTCTCCGATGTCGTTTACTTTTCCGTTCAGCACCAGTTGGTCGGTATAATCCATATAATAGAGATTTACACCGGCTGTGAAACGGCTGTTGCGGAAAGTATATCCCAGTTCGTAATCCAGCATTTTCTCCGGACGGGGAAGCTCGTCGAAGAGCCCGTCGGTATAGTTGTTGCGGGTAGGTTCTTTCTGCGCGACCGCAAAGGAAGCATAGGCGCTGTGGTTCGGGTTGAATTGCCAGAACAAACCGGCTTTTGGGTTGAAGAAACTGAAGTCTTCGTTTACGTTCAGGCATTGCAGGTGTCCCGGATCGGCCGTCCAATCCCATTTGTCATTGTCTCCTTCTATCTTGTAACTGATGTATCGGTATTGCAGGTCGGCATAGGCATGCAGCCCTTTTGTAATTTGGTAATTGGCTTTTGCATAGATGTTTCCGTCTGTTTTGCTGCCATTGTTACGATAGTATTCGTGGTCCGGATTCAATGGTTCCGTGTAGTTCTTCACCCATATTACCTTACCGTAGTGGTCATTACTGTAATGATTCAATCCTCCTCCTAAAGAAGCGCTTAATTTTTCATCTTTATAATCGACCGAGAATACTCCGCCGCCGAAACCACTGTCCACCAGTTTCTGACGTACCAGATTGGTTTTTGTTTGGGCTTCTGTATTTTCCGGAAGATAGAAAGGCTTTAATCCGTACTCTTCCAGTGTACGTCCGTTTTTGTATTCTTGATAATATCCGAATCCGTCGGTGTAGTGCAAAGCGATGTTCAGATGCCATTCCGGTGAAAACAAGTGGTTGAATATCAATTGATAATTCGTCTGCTCGTAATTGTCAGTCTGGTCGTCATAGAAGCCGATAATGTTTCCTTTGTTCAGGTTGTCGTCTTTGATGGCTCCATTCGGATTATACGTCCGGTCTGTTTCCAGTTGTTCCCGGCTGATACCGTCCCAGGCATGATAGGTTTTCTCTTTGCCACCGAAAGCGATCAATTTCAGTGTGGTGTTTTCACCGTAATATCCTCCTTGCAGAAAGTAGGATTTTAAGTCGGATGTGGCGCGGTCGCGGTATCCGTCGCTTTGGATATTCGATATGCGGGTATCGAAAGCCCAATGATTGCCCAACAATCCCGAACCGACACGCACGGTCTCTTTATGTGTATTGAATGAACCGTAAGAACCGGAAACTTCGGCATAGGCTTTGGAGGGGATACCGGCTGTACGCAGATTGATGCTGGCGCCGAAAGCTCCTGCACCGTTGGTTGAAGTTCCTGCTCCACGTTGTATTTGCATGTCTTCGAGTGAAGAAGCCAAGTCCGGTGTGTTTACCCAAAAAATGGAATGACTCTCGGCATCATTCATCGGGATCCCGTTGGCGGTAATGTTGATGCGTGTGGCATCTGTTCCGCGTACACGGATGCTGGTATAGCCTACTCCGCTACCGGCGTCTGATGTGGTGAGTACCGAGGGGGTAGCCGTCAGTAGAAACGGAAGGTCGAGCCCGAAGTTCTGTTTCTGAATCTCTTTTTGGGAAATGTTGCTGTATGCCACCGGAGTTTTAGAAGTGGCACGGGTGGATACTACCTGCACCTCTTGCAGGTTGACTACTCTCAAACTGTCTTTGGCACTGGTCTGTGCAAAGGCATTTGCGCTGGCTGCCAACAGGAAGACGGCAGCCGATAAATTCTTTTTCATTTTGCAGTTTATTCGTTCTCTACGCCGGCATTACCCGGTTCAGGTATTATGGGTATGTTCTCAGCCCGTCATGTTAAGGCACCCCCTATCTCGTGAAATCGCCGGCAAAATTAGTGCTTTCAGACGAAGAAAGCAAAAAAACTTTTATATTTGCTTGGAACAAAGTAACTTTGCAACTTGTTAAGATTGAATTAAAATCACGATTTATTTACTTAAAATAATAAACTAAATTATGCTACTATTACAAGTTACTCAGGCTGTTGCCGACTCTTTACAGGTTGCAGCCGACAATTTGGATCAGGCTATTGCGAATGCGGATGGCCTTGATAAGTTGTCTCTTATCACCCAGCAATTGCTCGATGCCGGTGTGCATGCCGGTGCAAGTATCTTAAAGGCGATACTTGTTTTCATAGTAGGTCGTTTCCTTGTTTCGATGTTGAACAAGCTGACCGCCCGGATGATGGATAAGCGACATGTGGATATAAGTATCAAGACATTTGTCAAAAGCCTTGTCAATATCCTGCTGACAGTTCTTCTGATTATTTCGGTTGTCGGTGCATTGGGAGTAGAGACTACTTCATTTGCTGCATTGTTGGCATCTGCCGGTGTGGCCATCGGTATGGCTTTGTCGGGTAATCTTCAGAACTTTGCAGGAGGGTTGGTCATCTTGTTGTTTAAACCCTATAAGGTGGGCGATTGGATTGAAAGCCAGAGTTTCTCGGGTACTGTGAGGGAGATACAAATATTCCATACTATTCTGACTACAGGAGATAACAAACTGGTTTATGTACCGAACGGTTCATTGAGCAGTGGTGTGGTGACGAATTATAATACGCAGGAAACCCGCCGTGTGGAATGGGTATTCGGTGTGGATTACGGTGAGGATTATGACAAAGTGGAACGTGTGATACGTGAAGTCTTGGCAGCCGATAGCCGGGTATTGAATACTCCGGAGCCTTTTATTGCCCTTCATGCATTGGATGCAAGCAGTGTGAACGTGATTGTTCGCGTATGGGTAAAGACCGGGGATTACTGGGGTGTTTATTTTGATACGAATAAGGCTATTTATAATACTTTCAACGAAAAAGGTATCAACTTCCCGTTCCCGCAACTTACGGTTCATCAGGGAAATTAAATTTGTTGTATATATAAAAGACGGAGCCACGGCAGGTGCTATAACCTCCGTGGCTCCATCTTTTTGAAAATAAATAAGGGGGGGAGCCCTTCTTTATGACAACTTATATTTTCTGTTTTAGGACGTTAACACACGCCGAACTCTTCTTCTATCTCTTCTGTCGCATCTGTTATGCCCAGAAGTTGGTTCATCTTTTTTCTTTTTTCCAAGTCTGTAAAATAAGTCTCCACCACTTTGTAGAGGTCGAAACAAGAGGTAGACCCGGCTGCCATATCGAGAGACTCTACCATCTTTTCTACTGCTTGATGGATTTTAGCTTTATCAATCAGATGCAGCTCATTACTGTGAATTAGATATTTTTCCATAACCTCAATGTTTTTATTGTTTATGCTATTATAACATGTCGGGTATGGAGAAAGTTCAGTTTCCGGAGCTTTTGGGTATATGCGGACTTTTTGTAAAATCATTTATGACTTCGTAACGATCGGTTTACTTATTGAATCATTACAAGGTAAAGTCTCTCTTTAAACAAAGTTATCAACAGGTTAATTTATTGATATTCTGTCTGTTTATTGGTTTTCTTGTTTGTTATTCACAACCCTGTTAACTGGGTTGTGAATAACAAGGATGAGTTGTTGATCTTTTATCTTTTGTGTATCTCAAATACCATATACATATCAGGAGTGATACGATTGTTGAGAGCGGGGGTGCAAATCCCATGATAAACAGTGAGGAACTGTCTATTTGGCTGAACCAGTATGAAAGCGGAATACGAAACAGGAAAGTCGCTATCAAACTGTGTATCATTGGAAACAGTGAGTTGCCTTGCCCGCTGAAATAAGAATTGATACAGAACACAAAGCTGACGATGACACAGTCGATGCTGTATCCTTTCAAATATTCTGCTGCCATCGATATTACCGCAGGGTCTTTGGAGAAAAAGGCCGTAAGTGTTTCCGGCAAGAATTGCGAGTACAGGCAGACCGTAACTCCGAAAATGAGAGCGAGCCCGATGCCGGAAAGAAGGCATTGGTTCATTCTCCGTATGAGTCCGGCACCATAATTTTGTGCCGTCATTGTGGCTACGGCAGAGGATATGGCCATTGGGGGCAACATGGCAAAAACAATAATTTTCTCGACAACACCCAAAGAAGCCGATGCGATGACTCCCATCTGGTTCACAATAACAGTGATTATCAGAAAGGAGACATTGATCAGTGCATCTTGTAATGCAATAGGGGCACCTAACGCCAGGATTCGTTTGGATAGGACACCGTTCAATCGGATGTCGCGGCGTGTAAATTCGAAATGGAAACCTTTCCGGTGAAGGAAACAGAGTGCGGTGGCAAAACTGACCCCTTGTGCCGTCACGGTGGCAATTGCTGCTCCGGTGGCTCCGAGATGGAAATACCCGACTAATATAAAATCGAGAACGATGTTGATGATACATGCTAACGCTATGAAGTAAAGGGGCGTTTTTGAATCGCCCAATCCACGCAGGATACCGCATACCACATTGTATCCTATAATGAACAGTATTCCGGTGGAGCACACTAAGATATAACTTTTAGTGTCGGACATCGCTTCTGTCGGGGTATGCATCCATTCCGCTATCTGATTGTGAAGAAGTATCATGAGCAGGGTCAGTATGATACCGGTAATTGAAAACAGCCAGATGGAGGATCCAATGGTTGAAGCCACTTTCCGGTTATCTTTGGCACCGGTTGCTATGGCAATCAGTACGGTAGTACCTGTTGTGATGCCGAGGATGATACCTGTAATGGTTTGCATCACCTGGCTGCCGATCGCTACGGCTGCTACTCCTGCCGAATCGTCATATTGTCCTACAACAAAAAGGTCTGCTCCTCCATAGAGTGCCTGGAGGATATTGGCTACTAAGAAAGGTACTGCAAATTGGAGCAATACCTTTGGAACGCTTCCTTGTGTCAGATTTAACTCTTTCATCAATCTTACTCTTTCTTATGTGTGAATTGTCTATACCAAACTATGATCTCTTCCCGTGTCCGTATCCATCTGTCGTGTGTCCACAACCAGTAGGAGGGAGCTTTATTGATAGTACATTCCAATTTGCGCATGAATAAGTCGGTGACTTCATAATCGGCATGCTGTTGTATATCATTTACCATACGGCTGATTGTGCATCGGTAGTATCCTCTCCGGGTACGTTCCATCTCTGCGTAAAAGATAAGTGCATCCACATGTTTACCCATCTGCTCGGCACCGGTGAATACCGGTGTTTCCCATTGGAAGAAATAGCTCCAATGATATTTTCCACTCCACAGGGGTGCCTGGTCGGATACAAAGGCGATTATTGCCTTCCGGGAATTCTCTTCCAACTCGATGATCCGGCGGATCGTATCTTTTATAGCGATGCTTTTTCCACCTAACCGATTTCGTAGTTTCAAAAGGATTCTGTCAAAAATCTTATTCTTTAGTGGATAATAGATATAGCCATTGACCATTTTTGAGTTATGTTCTTGTACTTTAGTGGCCAACAGTGACAGCCATTCCCAATTGCCGTAATGTCCCATGTAGAGGAAAGCGAAATTTTTGTTTTCATTTTCTAATTCACTTACCATTTCGGGCAATCCTTCAAAAGCCATACGTTTGTTTATTCCTTTCTCTGTGATGGAGCATAGCTTGATTGTTTCGACAAACTGGTCACACAAAAAAGCATAGAATTTCTTTTCTATGGCGAGAATCTCATTTTCTCCTTTTTGGGGAAAAGAGATGCGGAGGTTGTTACGGACTACTTTTCTTTTATATTTAATAATGTGATAAAGCAGAACATAAAACAGGTCTGATATCCGGTATAATACCCAGAAGGGAAGTAGGGATACCATGTAGCAAAAGGAGTATGCGACGAAGTATAGGATAGTCATAGCACATTATTTAGATCGTTATACATGAGGACGTATAGAAGCTTGGAATGAACTTGACAGTCATTGCTTTTACAAAGGCAAAGCTTGGCTTCGCAGGTGTTGTACTGTTACTGGTTACCTTTTTCATTTCTTTAAATATTTAATTTTCAGTTTACTCTATACCGTTCTGTCTTATTCTAAAAAATGATGCCGGATAAGACGAATGATTTTCCACCATTCATCTTATCCGGCACTATGACTCTTGTGATAATGCCCTCCGATGAGGAATTATATGTCTGTCTTTATTTTTGCGGTGCAAAGTTGGGCATTGTTTTCGTGACAACCAAATTCCGGAATGTCTTTTTTAAAGGAACTAAATTTTTCTACTTTTATCGTTAGATTTTGCTGGAATAAAAAAGGTTCTTATCTTTGTGACAGTTAAAAAAGTTTGGATGTTTAAATTTAAGAAGGATTCCGTGAAGTAAATAACCTTTGTGCTTTCTGCTTAAGGTTATCCGTTATTTGACTCAGACATGTTCTTGTCAGAGTTATTTTCATATTTATATATCAATTAATCAGCAATAACCCTACGTGGGTATTGTCCTTTATTTTTTTAATTATAAAATTAAAACATCATGAGTAACGAAAATAAATCAATTCACGAATTCGACTTTAATTTAATCTGTGAATATTTTGCCAGTGTCGAACGGCAGGGACCCGGTAGCCGGGAGGTGACTCTCAAGGCTCTTAGCTTTATTGATAATCTGAATGAGCATTCTCGTATTGCCGATCTTGGCTGTGGTACCGGCTGGCAAACCATCCTGTTGGGTGAGCATGTTCCGGGAGAGATTTTTGGTCTGGATTTGTTTCCCGATTTTATTGATATTTTGAATCGCAATGCAGGGTTGCACCATTTGCAAAATCGGATAAAAGGCATTGTCGGGTCAATGGACGATCTGCCATTTGAAAAAGAGACGTTGGACTTAATCTGGTCGGAAGGGGCAATCTACAATATCGGTTTTCAGCGTGGACTGAATGAATGGCGGGAATATTTGAAGAAAGGTGGTTACGTAGCTGTTTCGGAAGTTTCATGGTTTACCGACTGGCGTCCTGCGGAAATTAACGACTTTTGGATGGATGCCTATCCCGAGATTGATACTATTCCCAATAAGGCCGGTCAGATGCAAAAAGCCGGTTATGTTCCTGTTGCTAATTTTATTTTACCGGAAAACTGCTGGATAGAACATTTTTATGCTCCTCAAGTGGAAGCACAAGAAATATTCTTAAGGAGATACGCTGGTAATAAGGTTGCTGAAGATTTTATTGCTAATCAGCGGTATGAAACTCAATTGTATTATAAATATAAGGAATTTTATGGGTATGTGTTTTACATTGGGAAGAAGATATAGCCAATACTGGAGAAGTATTTAAAATTGATTTCTTAGAGGAAGAAGGTGTGTTAAAAGGGGAGTTTTTAAACATCCCCTTTTTTGATTATCTTCTATTGTTTTTTCTATTTTAATTATTCTGATTCGGCAATAATCTCGAATATTTCTGCCGCTCCCTCTATGCTGACTTTTGCTACATCTTTGCCGGATAACTCAATCTTGGCATAAGGAGAGTCGATTGATGTTTCTGACACGAGTTTCCCTTTTACATCAAACTGTTTACATTTCAGTGGCATCGGAAGTTCATTCATTAGCAGAGTATATGCTTTCGTGCCTTTTGCTACTTCGAATTCCAGGCAATCTTGGTCCTTGGATTTGAATGATGTACCTAAGTTCTTATCAAATGCATAAAGTGCCTGTTCTGGATTTTCTGTTTGCAACTTGAATCTTAAATCCTCTATGCGAAGTGGATTTACCTCAAACGAGCGGATGGAAGCATAGTTTGTGCGTTTGGAATCCAATCTTCTCAACCGGACATAACGGGCTTTTACAGCTTCTCCTTGCCATTGGATAATGTATTGTTGTTTTAACTCTTCTGTCAAAGGCTTCCAAATCTTTCCGTCTTCTGAATATTCTAATATAGCGTGGTCGAAATAATCGACATCATCCACTGAATTTCTTCCTTGGAGGATGGATATCTCAGATACATCACGGATGGTTCTTAAATCGACACCAATCCAGTCTCCGGCTTTTTGAGCCATACCGGAAGTATAATAAGTAGTGGTGTCTCTGTCAAGCATCAATTTGGTCTGGATTGTACCGGAATTTGCGAACGAACCGATACCTTTGTAATCCATCGGAATCTCACCGCTCAGTTTTTTCAGGAATCCATGTGCCATGTCATCCATCGTATTTTCGTAAAAAGGTTGTAATTTCATGGTGCCCGACTTATGAGCATCGTAGTTCTTACGTTCCTCTTTCGTCATTAGGTTTTGTACGAATTTACTCCAGAAGAGTGCGTCATCCTGGTTGGAACGATAGATACGTGCAAGTTCTATAGCCCGCTTTCCTCTCGTTCCCAATTTGCCGAATTCTGTCAACCACGGACGCAATTCTTTCAGTAACTTCTTGTTGGTACATCCTTTTTCCAGATTGGCGGGTACGTTTTCTATCTTCTTGAATTCTTCTTCTAAGGCTTGTGCGGTTTCCTCCGTCCAATCAGTAAGTCGGAATGTTTTTGTTTCCCAAGATTCGTCACGGCGATAACCGGTTTCCGTATCACTTGAGTGGATGGCAAATCTCCGGTAGTCCTCTCTTGCTTGCGGTATTAGTTCGCTCAACCCTCTTTCCCAGTTGTCGATTGCATTGTAGGCTGCCATATTCCAAGTGTAGTCAGCTACACCATATAGTGCCAGTTTGGAAGCCTCGCCATGTTCCATTGGGTTACTGATGACTCCACAAACATCTTTTTCTGTTAATGAGGTGTTTAGGCCATAAACCGGACCTTGCAGGAGAATGTTGCGCACATAATCTGTCACCGGATAGTTCCACCAGAAATATGCAGGACGCTTGATTCGTGAGTTTACAAATTCCAATGTCTCTTTTGTCAGGTCGCTACAGACTACATCGCCTGTCCAGAATACTTTTATTTCCGGATACAATGTTTTACCGTAAATGGCAAGACTTCCTTCCGGAGTCGGATTTGCCCAAAGTTTGGAATAATCAGTCGGGCATACCGTGAGTGGAGTGATATCACCTTTTACCTTCACAAAATCATCGGTCAACCTATTTAATAGTTCAGTCTGTTTCAACGGGTTAGTTCCTTCCCCTGAGATGTCATCGAAAAAAATAGCAAAGTGGCGTACGCCGAGATCGTACATCCCATTGAATTTGTTGATTAAGTTGTTATAATCTTCTTCATTCCATTTGATATCCTGTCCCGGGTGAATGGCCCACACGAAATCTACGCGGTTCCGGTTACAGGCCTCAATCAATTGCCGGATGTTTTTGGCTTCTTTCTCCGGATAGGGGAGACGCCAGTTAGGGCAACTGTGATAAGGATCGTCTTTTGGACCGTACAGATAAGTGTTCATCTTGAATTTTCCGTAGAAGTCTATTAAAGACATCCGTACTTCGTGTGACCATGGAGTGCCATAAAATCCTTCTACTACTCCACGATTAGGCAAGTCCGGATAATCGTTGATTTCCAGGTAGGGCAATTGTCCGTTTACGGTTGCCGGGCTTTCTGCTAATTGCCGTAAGGTTTGAATACCATAAAATGCACCTCTTTCATCATAACCGATAATGGAGATACCTTTAGAGCTGATAGTTAAGGCATAAGCTCCCGATACTTCTTTTACATTTTGTGCTGCCGCTACTTTCTTTCCAAAATCAATAGACAACTTTATACCTTTCTTATTAAGCGTAACAAACTCCAGATCTTTTGTGAATTTTTTCTGTTTGTCTTTCAATATGAATCCTTGGGAAATATTCAATTTACTATTTCCGTTAAATACCAGCTTTTGGGGAGTAGGATTAATGATTATTCCCCGGTGGTCTACTTTTTCCCCGGGCACTGCCAAAACATCTTGTTTTTCTGAACGTTGGGAAGACAGATCGAAATTAGTCTCTTGCGCCGATAGATTACCGCACATCAATATACATGCAATTCCTGCATACAGTGTGTTTTTGTGATTTACCATTTTCATGTAGTATATATTTAAAATCAAATTTCGTTTGAGCTTTATTGCCGTTAACTTTCTGTGGATAACTGAAAGTCTCTTAATTATAATACAATTGAGCGTTCCGGGATATGATAATAATTTTGTTTTTTTAGTATTTGCACTTAATTTATGCTATGATTAGCAGATGATGTGCAAATATATCGGATTTTCACTCTATTAAAAGTTGTCTTAAATCAAAATCTGAGTTGTTTTTATTACAAATTCCGGCCGGATATGTTTTTCTTGCTTGCATTGGTTGTTGTCTCTTATGGATATTTAGTTCACTCTTCTACGAGAAACGACTCGGAACTCTACGAGAATCGATGTGTTTGTCTACGAGAATCGAGTCGATTCTCGTAGAGGAAATGGAGGTTTTTATAATTTATTGATAATTAGTTGATTGTGTGGATCTTCGTATGTCTTGTATTTTCAATATAAAAAACTTTCTTTTTATACTTTTTCTTTGACTGTACTTTAATCTGAAATCGAAACAGAACGTTTTTGTATTATGGAGAGAAGACGAGAATCCGGAATGGGGGAGTAAAGCCGTAGGGTAAGAAAAAAGCCCCTGAAATTCAGAGGCTTAATTTTATTTCAGTGATCCGCTTGGTTCATGAACCCTGCGGTATATTCTCCTATAAATCAATATCTTTGGAGTTATAAGCTTTGTACCTGTCACGTTTTGGTCCTAAAAAACTGTCCACTTCTGTCCAGTGCCTGTCTGCTTATATCTTGGGTTCAAAAGTATACATTCTTTTTAAAATACGCAAGTCTTTGATTATTAATATTTCAACTTAGGTGCAAGCTATATATACATATATATATGCTTGCACCTTGCACCTAAAATTAATATTCGTAAATATTGTTACTCCACAGTTTTGTAATTTCTATTATTTGTTCTTCTGACAAGATAGTTGTTGAAGGTATTTTACCAATAGAGAAGGTCACCAGTACTTTAGTTATTTCTTTTTTTTATTACTAGATCACTAATGTTGTGCTTATGGATAAATTCTAGATAGCAACTGTTCATAATTTCCCATGTTTGTATCTCTCTTTCAGGTCTAATATCCAATTCATAGTTATATATACTTTCATTGAGAGACATGGATAAATTCTGTCCGATTCCATAAAATATAGATTTAGCTCGAACTAGTAATTGTTTAGATAGTATACTGTTTCTTTCTTTGGGATGTTTAAGTTCACTTCTATTTACAACGACTGATTCACTATTTGCTATTAACTTTTTAAATGAAATGTAGCGGCATAAATCTTGATAAATATCAGGTCTAATAACTTTCAATAGTTTTATTGTGAGCTGTCTAGTTGATTCTTTAGATGAGTCTAATGCAAATTTATCAGATAGATAGAGTGAGTATTTTCGTATTTCTTCTTTTGTAATGTTGTGCCAAATAGGAAGTATAATTTTTTGTCCATCGATTTCTTTGGAGAGGAGAGATCTGTATTCGTAATCAGTCCATCTCTTTTTTAAAAAATCAGGAGATATAATAATACCGAAATTTGAATATATTAATCCTTCATCAATAGATTTAGATAGGCTGTCCCCTACATTTAAGGAAAATTCATCATACCAAACTTTTAGATGAAATTTTTGTAATTCTGTTGTTAATTCTCTAACAATACTATCTTTATCCTCTGATGCATGAGATATAAAAGCATCCCATTTTTTATTTTCCATGAAATATTATATTAGTTTTCTACTAATTTATTCAATTCCTCCTCAACTTCTTCAACTGTTGGCAGCTTGCTTTTTAAGTTTTCAGGTAATAGTTCCTTTACATTAAACTCGCTAACCCCAATTGGAGAGGATATATTTTGTAATGCATATTCTACTTCAATCCTATCTTTATCTCGACAGAGTAGCATCCCTATGGTCGGATTATCATATTCTCCTCTTAGCGTGTTGTTGATAAGGTTTTGATAGAAGTTTAGCTGTCCCAAGTGTTCAGGTTTAAAGTTTCCATTTTTAAGCTCTATAACGACGTAAGCTCTCAAAGGTATATGATAGAACAAGAGGTCGCAGAAATACTCCTTGTTGTTCAAGTTCAAACAATATTGCTCCCCTACAAATGCAAACCCTTTACCCAATTCAAGAAGAAACTGGGTGATGTGAGTTACAAGTTGTTTTTCTATATCCCGCTCTCGTGCTTTTTGAGATACAGACACAAAATCAAACCAATATGGGTCTTTTACTACTTCCTGTGCCATATCCGCTGTTAGGGTTGGTAAGGTGTGCGAGAAGTTTGTTTGTCCTTGTCTGTAATGTTCGTAGAATTGTTGCTTGAACTGATTTTCTAAAATGCTTCTGCTCCAACTGTTAGATAGAGTTTGATGTGCATAAAACAATGCTTCTTCTATATTTTGAGCTTTGCTAATTATCACCTTTTGGTGTCCCCAAGGAATATCAAAGATAATCTTATAATTATCAGCTATTTGTAATTGTCCCTCAACTTGGGGGACAATTGAATTATTGGGTGAAATATGTATTTGTCTTGCATAAAACTCATAAAAATTCTTACTGTAGTATAGGTTCTGACGAGAAAAGCCCTGCATATCAGGAAACTCATTGCGCAAGTCTATTGAAAGCTTGTTTATTACCTTATCACCCCAATTTTGTTCTTTCAGTTTTAGAGAGATTATTTGTCCTAACCGCCAATAAAAGTGTATCAACTCTGTATTAGCTGTTTTTATCATTCGTATTTTAGTAGAACGAATTTGCTGTTTGATGGCTTTTAGCCACTCTATATATTCACTATCTATTGTAATAATAGGATTATCTTTCATGTACTTTTGTTTTTTGCAAAGGTAGACAATTAAATATAATGATAGTATGTTTTTGAAATACATTCTTTTAGCTTAGTAGTGGTGAAAGTTCATAGAACACTTCTAAAGTATTCCTTTGAATTGAATAGTGTTATGCTAATGCTTGGTTCCGAAAATCTGTACCTGCTAATATTGCGCAAATTGTATCTGTTTCTATTTACTACTACTGAGGGGTATTCCTTTTTACGTGAATGGATTATTAAACGAATGAATGTTTAGGAATATCGTTTGATAAATATAATGGGGGAGTAAAGCCGTAGGGTAAGAAAAAAGCCCCTGAAAATCAGAGGCTTAATTTTGTTTTCAGTGATCCGCCTGGGATTCTCCTTTCGGAGTTACCATGCTGATATATAAAACTTTATATTTTTAGCTTCAAGCATATCCCATGATTTAACCCACTGATTTGCTACGTGCTTTTGCGGTAGTTTGCTCATGGAGAATACTGAGAACAAAGATAAACCTTTTCTTCTGATTTACAAAATAAAGATTTTTATTTTAATTACCACCAGCAAGAGAACTATTATCTTCTCTCTATTGAGTATCCATAAATAGAAAAAAGCTTTCTCTTTTTATCACCCCTATACATGAACTTGTCATTATTGTGATAAATTTTATTAATACGATTAGAAAAGTGACATCTCTGTTCACCGGACAAACCCCTTCCATTGGTCTTTAATATATAAGAATAATAATTGGGGATCACATCTCCATTCTTCATGATAATTATTTAAAGTTAGGGGCATTTGAAAGAAATATATTCAAATTTGCAAACATTTCATCAATGCTGTCGTAGACTTGCCAGATGGCATTTGCATAGTTATTCGAAATAGCGTTAGGCTGTACTCCCAAATCCGTTAATGCTCTATCAAGTCTTGTTTTTGAATCATTAGCTTTATGAGCATCTAACTGCCTAATACTATTTACAGCTGACAACTCTAATAGAGCATTAAGATTTTTATTTTCTAAAACTCTCTCTACAAGGGTTTCTTTGTTATGTACAGGATGTAAACCACTTTCTTCTGTTATTTTCAGATAAGCTATAATAAGTTCAAGTAATTTTATACTTTTGAATTTTTCGGTTTCTGAAACAGGGAAACCCATCATGTCTACGATTTTTCGTATAGGTTTTTCTTTCAAATTTTCTCCGAACAGAATGTATAGCTTTTTACATCGGGATATAAATTGCTCTCTAGAAAAAGATTTTAAATCGATGTGTTGGGCAATAGCATTAAATTCAGGAAATTCCGACCATCCAGTATATTCAATATGCTCTTCATCTAAACCAATTAAGTCTTTTGATGAATAAGTAAATTCAAATAGTTGATTAGATAAACTTGCTAATATTCTTCCGAATAGAAAATATTTCTTTACTAAACGTTCTGATTTCAAAGCTATATTTTCACCCTCCACAATTTCGGAAGGATGTATGGAAAATTGATTCCAATAATCAATTATTGTATATCTATTGCCTTCATATAGCTTTTTGATTTCAATTTTAATTGCATTTTTGCCTACACGTTCGCAATGAGTTACAGCCCATTGATTTTTATAATTGACACTTCCAGACAAGGGATGGACCTCATAATCTTCATCTGCTTCATATACTGCCAATACTTTGTCGGAAACATATACATATTCAAATGGTATTTCATGTCTTGCTCGCCACTCTGTTACTAATCCATCAATTCCTTTCCAATAATGTCCTACAACTGTTTTTTCTTCATTATTATGATCACTATTTTCTAGTAAAACTTTGAATCCATTTATTTCTAAGCGAGCCATATTCTCTTTGTGGTCCAATCTACTAATTTTTACTTCAAACTGTTTGAAATCCTCTAAAAAGTGTTTCTTATCTTTAAGCAGAATGTAGATTTCTTCATCTATTGGAATATCTCTTTTTATCGTAAATATCTGTATGGCAGTTTTCTTTCTGAAAGCCAAATAAGCTTCTAGATATTCTTTTTTGATCCTCACATAAGTTTTAGAATGAGTAGGATATTTATATTGGGATAAAAGCTTGTTTCTCACTACATCATATTCAGGTTTCTTTAAGTCATCCCATAAAATTTCGTCCTTCAGCAAACGTGGTGATAATTTGAATGCACTTAAAAAGCCTTGGTCAATCATTAATGTGGTATGATTTCCTGAACACCAAGAAACAACTAATGGTTCTGCTTTTTTTAACCCAGAAGATTTTGAAAGGTATAACCAAAAGGAAGGTTTGTATCTGTAATCTTTATCGTAATATGCACTTGAATTATTTACAACTGGATTTATCTGTGATGATTTAATTTTTCTTATCAATGTGTCGGAAATTAAAGCTGTATTTGTGTCTATTGTTTTAGTTAGTCCATCAGCAAGTGTTGTACTAAGTTCAGCAACAGTGATATAATCATCCGAGGATATATCTAGATCTTTAATGAATTTCGCAATTATTTTTTCAGCGTTTTTTGATTCCATTTTACATTAAGAGTATTGTGATATTTGATATTCGCATCCGCTATATTATGCTTAAGCACCTTAAATATTTCTTTATTTAAGTGAATTGCTTTATAGTCTAATAGAGTATGGCAATTGGGACATACACAAACCATATTATCTAAAGTGTCACTACCATTGTGAGGCTTGCCAAGAGGCCAAATATGATGAACTTCTGAATAATATTTATTTTCACCAATCTTTATTTGTGTACCACAAATTTGACATACGTTATTGTATCTTATTTTAAGTTCATCTACTAATTTTTGATTTCGAAGGATTGCCTCTATTTCTCGTCTTATTTGTCTTGCTTCTTCTGGAATTTTTTTTTAAACTAACAATTTCTTCAATATATAATCTGTCCAGATTATTAAAGTGGATGTATTCAACCAAAGAACTTAATCCATTTTTAATATGCAAGTCTTGCTTTATTTGCAAATTAGAATTGGCATGATATTCTTCTTTATTTGAGAAAATAACATAACCTCCCTTATCAAACAAAACACCCGGAAATTTGGTGAGATTATGATACCACTTCCCGTCTTCCCGATAGAGTGCTTGTTTAGCCTCTATGTCTAATATTTTAATTAAATCTTTTCCAGTCATATAAAATATATTTCTTCAAAGTATTTTCTAATTATATATTTTGCTAGCCCTGAGTATTCTTGATTTGTGTTCTTATATCTCTTGAGAATTTTTATCTCTTTTCTCATAATACCTTCAAACCAAATTTTCTCTTCATCAGATTGCTTTGCATACCTATTATAATTAATAATAGACTCTTCGGTTCGTTTTATTTGAGCTTTTATTTGAATAATTTTTTCTCTGCGAGCTTGAACAAGAGCTAACCTATTTAATGCATATACTTGAATGGATTTTTCTGCTCTAAGTATATTTCTCTGCTCTGTTAAATCACTATTGACAATAATAACACCGCTATCCTTATATTTAAAATAATTTTCTATATTTAGATCTTTACAAGGATTAAGTAACAATCTCTCTGTTTCTTCCAATTCAAAAGCTTGTTGATAAGCATTCCTGTCAGAAAAATAAATTTGTCCATGAGTGTATTTTAATCGATATTGTTCAGAAACAAGTGGGAATTGATGCAATTTACCTAAGACAGTTTCTTTCAATATTCCATTAGCAACTATCGTATGGGTATTTGTTTGATTGCAAAAAGGGCAAGCAAACAATAAGTTTTCCCATTCTGCTGCCAGCCAATAATATCCAGGTTTTGTCGGAGTTGCCTCTTTTATTTCTCCTTTAGGTCTGAAATGTTCTATATCACCATTATATATACTGGTTATTTTACTTTCACAATATGCACATTTCCCATTAAACATATTAAGTAGAACCTTCCTCACACTATCGTCCGAATATATTTTATATCCGACCGTTGTAGTCCCAGTTTTTCTGTAAGTAGATGTATGATTATTTTGATCACTAAAGAATTTTAAAGCGTCTATCGTTTCAAGTTCACCTTTACTTTTAGGATTTTTACCTTGTTTAAGGATATCTGGACAATCTATTCTATTAATCGTTATCATAATAATCAAGGTTTAAATTCGTCCAGATATCTTTCACTCGATTTATAACTTCTCTCTTCAAATTTTCTCTATCTAAAGGATTTTTATTATATGCAATTTCTTTAGCTAGCAATTTATCAATAACGGAATACATCAACTCTTCCCGCAAAGATATCCCTAATTGCTGTTTATCTCTAAGTTTATCTCTTAAGCGAGTAATTTCTTCTTGATCTTCCACAGAGGCTTTTTCATCTTTAGCCAATAATTCGTAGTATCTATTAAAATAAGCTTCTGTCTCAGGATCAACCAAGCTGCTTAAGCCAAAAAACTCAGAAGCTAAAATTTGATCCACGCGTAAAGTCGATGGATCAGGTAATTGTCTTATTCCTATAACTTCACCTTCAATATTCTTAAGAAGAAGGATTTCATCCCTTTTAGCACCTCTCAAGCAAAGAGGATGATGAGTTGATATAATAAAATTAATATTGGGAAATACTGTACGTAATTGCTTGACTATGGACATTTGCCATCTAGGATGTAGTTGGTTTCCGAGTTCATCTATTAAAATAATACCTGTCATTTTATCCATATCAGACTGTGCATCAGATAATTTCATCATTATATCAACTGCAAGGATAATCGTGCTTTTAAAACCATCACTTAGTTCAGAAAACAGTTCTTCTGATTTTTTAAACATTATGTCATTATCTTTTATAGTCAATTCATTGCATGAAAAATCATGTGGTAGTAGTTGCTTTATTGAATATGCTACTCTTTCAAAAAACACTGGATCTTTCCGATAGATTGATTTTAACCATTTAGTAATATCATTAAGCGGTTTTATAGGCTGAAATAGATTTTCATAACTAACATTATTTGTATCTTGTATTTTTATAGATTCAGAATCGACCTCTTCAACAGAAAGCCTTAGTGAACCATATCCCATTAAATAAGAATTAAAAGAACCTTCTTGCTTAATTGTATTATCTTTTCTTGTAAGTATAGTGCGAATTATATTACTGCTATTTCTCTCTTTTATCTCAATCTCTGCTTTTTGTTTTCGTTTCTTTATAAGACTTTTAATAAGCGTGGAAGTTATGATTTTTGCATTTGCATTTAAGCCAACAGCTATTGCTTGTAATATAGAACTTTTTCCTACTCCATTTTCACCAAGCAGAATTAACCATGATTTATTATTTAATTCATCTTCCTTAAACTCAATTTTCAAATTTTCAATAGACTTGAAATTTTTGATATGAATGTATTCGATGGGGAAATAGTCATTCGCCAAATATCTCTTGTCTTCATTCTTTATTACTTTTTTATTATTTTGATCTCTATCGCTAAGCCATTCCCTATCATGATTTTTGATATTAAACTCTAAATCTAAAAGAAGATTATCTCCTAATTCATTCAATAGTACCCATTTTTTATATCCGAAAAAAGCAGTAGAATCATTGTCATACTCAAGTATCCGTTGTAGATAACTTATCTCATTTTTATCAATAGACCGTACTCCATTTTTATTTATTTTTTCTAAAATAGTTATTATCTCTTTTCTCGCTTTCTTTCTTCCTTCTATTAAGTCGGTTCTATCATTAAGTCTTAATAGATTTACGGTTTGTTCCCCTTCACGTGTTTTTATTTGGATATGGCCATCATGATTATAATAGAAATGCTCTTGAGGATCATCCACACACGGGTTTAAGAGAAGTCTCTTTTCTTGATCCAAATTATCTTTTACTTTTAATGCTCGGACACCCTGAATAGGGAAATAATTTGCTTTATATTGATTACACTCCTTGCAACTATAAATTAAATTGTCCCATTCAAAAGTAAGCCACCAATACAGATCTTGATTGTATCCATCTTTATCTCTTACTCCATTATGTGGTCTATATCTATCAATTACACCTTTTTCTGGAGATTCAATTATTGTTTCACAGTAACCGCATTTTCCGTAAAATATTTTGTGTAAATCTTCTTTTAATTTTATATCTATTTCCTTATTAAAAGGAAATAGATATCTTTTTTGTTCCCGATTTGAGGCATAGAATGTTCTCATTCTTTCACGGGCAATTTCAACTTTCTCTGAGGATAAAAACTCCGGTGCTTTCCCTTTTTCTATTTTTATCATTCTGAAATATTCTGTTTGGTAAAGTGACGAATAATATTAGAGCCTGGATAATTTGAGAGTGATACTAGTTTATTAACAAGTGCTATAGGGATTATTGCATCTTGATAAATATCACATTTCAGCAAGTCAATATTTAATAATATCTCTTCTATATTTTTCAAATCGCCTAATTGTGGTCGCGAATAGTAATGATGAGTCTCTACTGGTAAAGTCAATACATAAAGCTTCTCTTCTTTTGATTTATATATAAACTTACCTCCATAATACGATGTTCTTGCATACTCCATATTTCCATCGGCTGGCATGATATATTTGTAAATGTGATCATTGTCCATCAGGAATATCTGTCCCGGTTTCATCTTATCTGCAATTTCCTTTGCATGATCCACAAAAGCACCACTTTTTTCAATTCCAATAATATTTACATTGTTGTTCTTTCGCAAAAAATTCAATAAATGTCTCATAGGTTTATACATGTTTGCTGTTTGTCCCACAAAACTTAGTGGTCCATCTTTTACTAAGAGAAATTCATTTAAAAAGCCATGCTTTATTTGAGTTAATATTCTTATCATATGAACCAATAAAAGGTTCTCTGTAGCTGATAAAATATATCCCAGAATTCCTCCTGCACCTAGCTCATTGTCAACAGTTTCAAACAATCTAAAAATATCAGTTAAGAATATATTTTCTCCACAATGAGGACATTTCCATACATAAGAGTTCTTGTCTAAAGCAGCTTCATCAAGGAGGATTTCTAGTTCTTCACAATTTGGACATCGAGAAAGTTGATATGCTTTATTATTACATGAAGTGCATTTGTATAGATAGTCTTCTGTGCCTACTTTATGAAAGGAACAGGCGCAATCATTAGGATTATTCACAAGCTCTGAAAATTCATATTTTCTAAAAAGGAACCAATATAAAGTATTCATCAAAGATTCATCATCTCGATCTTTATTCATAAAGAAATCATAAATGACCTTTCTTACAGCATATTTAAGACTTGTCTGTCCTTTTAAGAGCAGATTTTTGGTTGGTAATGCAAGCTTGTCAGGCATTAGCTTTTTTAGTTCAGCCATATCTTTCGGTGATATAAAGGGGGTTGCGTGCAAACCCTCTAAATACTTCCTTTCGATTAATAAGGTCCCAAACTGAAAATAAGAGATTAAAGATGATGGAAATTTCTTTTTTATAGCAATAGTAGTGTAACCTCCGTCTATGGCAATTATATTTTGAATTCTATTTTTAGTTGGATAAATAATATCATGGAGTAGACTCGGATTTAATTCCATATCCTTTCCTTCAAAGGGAATTACGCATTCATGTATATATTGCTGAATATCGTTATCTGCAATTATATGTCGATGCGAGATTTTACTCGCATATTCAAAAGGTTTTCCTGATGATTTACTATATGACATAAATAATCAATTTTATTCGAACAGATCTATCTGAACAGGTACAACAAATGGGTTTGAATAGGTTTTCATACGCACAAATCCCTTATCATTTTTTGCACTGAAACGAATAAGGGAGTCTGCAAAATCACTAAAATCATAGAACTTACGGAGCTCTCTGATTTCATCTTCATTATTTAAATGAGCAATAAACCAATTTTGGGTGTTTTTTAATATATTAGAGCTTATGGAACTAACTTCCTGAGTTGCATAAATAAGGCCTAAATTAAGTTTTGCTCCTTCTTTAGCAATACGATTATATATTTGGCTTAAGTCTTTATCTTCTTTTTTGGGGAACAAATTATGTGCCTCTTCAAAATAAAATTGTATGAAATTATTAGGCTCCGCCTTGGTGAAATGATTCATAGATCTCTTAAATATATAATCACAAATATCGTTAGAGAATATTCTTTGAATTTTGGGATTACCTTGAGACAAATCAACAATTACGATTCCTCCTGTTCTTAGATGTTCCCAAATATCATCCTGAAATGAAGATTTAAGAGAGCCATCGTGTAATTCCAAAGCTGATTTAAACTTAGAATAGCCACTTACAATTTGACCAGATTCTTTCTTCTGAAATAACATAATTAATAATGATCTAATTTCTTCTGTCAACCAATCTTTGCCACTATTATTTTTTTTGTTTTTTTTAAACTCCTCTCCATCTTTATTCTTCCACATCAATGACCAGAAATAATATGCTTCTTGGATATTCAATTTTTCAAGATTTGTTGCATTGCTAGTTTTGACCACTTTGCTTAATATTTCTTCAGCTTCTTCTTTTTTTAATATATCTTCAATTTCTTCATTTATAGATATTTTTAGTTCTATTTTTTGATTCGTTTTAAACCCTGCTTTATCTAAACAACAAAAATATATTGATTTGTGCTTATTATATTTTCGCCAACCACTATAGTCATCTTTTTCTGGACGTTCAAAACTGACAACTTTGAATCCAGTAAGATAATCTCCTTTTTCATCATCAAGATATTGTAATAAATACTCGAATCCTGTTGTTATATCTTGATAAAAATTCACTTTCATGGTTTTAAAGTCTGCTTCTTCTTTTCGCAGTATGCTATATCTTAGTGTTTTATCTTTGTATTTTTCAAAAATAGCAGTTCCATCTTGAAGATTCTTATTTGCATATTCACCATTTATATCAAATATAATTTGTCCAACAGGATATTTAGGTAAATCATCTTTTGTGAGAGGTTTTAGTTTTTCTTCAAAACTATCATTTGTTGATTTTAATTTTAGTGGAGCTTTTTGAGATAATTTTTCTGTCGCTTCTATGATTTTTTTTACTGTATTTGATTTTCCCGTACGAGTCATTCCAAAGAGTGCGGTTCTTTTACCTAAAATATCATTTGTATGAACGTATACTTTTGCGTCACCATTAAATGCCATAGCCGATTGAAAACTTTTACTCGAACTATATCTCACTTTGCCAATAGGAAATGTTGCATCTGAATTTAGTGGTGTTGCATCATCGGGCTTATTTACAACAAATTCCAGATGTTCATCTGTTATTTTATAAACTTTATAATAATGAGAAGAAAAAAAGTTCTCCACATCTGCCCCAAATTCAATTTTACCACTTTCATTTTTGTAGAAAGTTCCTAAAACGGAACATTCTATGCCAGAAAAGCTAAATTCGAAGCGTGTAAAATCATCTAATGCATTCCCTTTTGATTTCGTAGTAGTGATATCAACATCTTCCTTGTAAAATTCAATTTTAGAAGTTATTAAGTCATTATCACTGGGGATTACACATGGATTTGTAGCTCTTAATAATATAGCTTCTTCACTTTGAACAGTGTTAAAGGGATTGTTGTAAAACGCAAGCATTAGACATCCTTGAGGAATACCTCCTGATTTATACTTCCAATCATCACAAGTAAGTAGATGGGCTTTTCTATAGTCTAGATAAAATGGATAGCCTACAAAATTGTCTGCTAAAGTTGCTACTTGAAAAATATCTATTTTCGCTATCTTCTCAAGTCTATTTTTTATGTTTTCTTCCATTGCTAACTTCTTTTAATGATGAGTTTAATTCTTGTTCACTAAACCTGAGAATGGCTTGTTCAATATAATCTTCTTTTATTTCAAAAGATATCCATTTTCTTTTCAGTTTCTCAGCGCAATATCCTGTTGTATTGCTTCCTGAAAACGGATCCAATACGAGATCATCCTCATCAGTGAGAAAATTAATGAAAAAATTAATTAACCCACCATTCATTCGAGCTGGATGAGGTGTTATACTTTTTTCTCTGCAAGTTTTCAAAAAGTAATCATTTGAGTTCGTATTTGAGAAACTCAGAACGCTATGAGGGAGTCTGACTTTTCTTTTTTCATCAATAGATTCCATTTCAAAAAAATTATGAGAAATGCTTCCTCCATGATTTTTCAAAAAACCTGATTCGCTAATATTATGTTCAGAAGGGCGCTTTCCTGCATTGTATTTCCCTTTCTTTAAAAGTTGTTCCATACTTTTGCTATATGGTCGTAATACTTTAGTATTATCCGCTTTGGGATAATCATTTTTCGCCAACCACCACACATGAGTATAGCTATCTACTGTTCTTATACGATTTACAGTTACCCATTGAGCTGGCGATGGTAGTTTAGATGGATTATAGCATATAAATTCTTGTATTAACCTTAAGTTTGCAGTGGGATGCTTTACTAATCCAAATAAACATTCTAAATGTAACAGAGACTGGACAGGTCTTTCAGGTTCCCACGCATTCCCTATTTCTATAACAAGAGAACCGTCATCAGCCAGCAAATCTGAAAAAATTGGAGCAAGGTCAGTAAACCACTTCAAGTATTCATCTCCCTTTTCATTGCCATATTGCTTCTTATTGTTAAGGGGGAAAGGGGGAGATGTGACAATTAAATTCACTTTTCCTTTTAGCTTGTTTAAATATTTCTTGCTCTTAAGTAATTCTATGGAATTACCTTGAATTAGGGAACCTAATTTTGATTCAAAAATTTTTATTATTTTCTTTTGTTCTTCCATCTTGTCACTATTTACTTTCAGAAAAATGAATTTATATAGATTAGCTGTATCTTTTCAACTAAATTCACTTTTATATTATCCCACGCTCTCTTATTATCATATTCAACGTCTTGTTTCAAAATAATAAAAATATTATCTAAAAACTCTTTGTCTATCATCTTTTCCTCCATATTAGAAAGAAACCTATTTTTGTATTTCCTACAACAAAATCTCGAATAGGCTGTTGCACAATAATTTGATATTCCATATGTTGGTATTTAGCAGCATATAAAGCAACTGTGGAATATAAGCCTATATAGTAGTCTTTTTTCAAATACCTCATCAGTTCATCGATATATAGATAGACAGGAAAGGTACCATTTTCTGCGTATTCAGGAGGAAGTACTATATAAAAGTTTTTTCGGATAGTCACTATTTTGCTATCTGCTTTTAAGCGAGATTTTTTTTTGCGAATAGCCTGTTCTGATGAGTCAAAAGCGTTTTTTAACTCATCAAAAGTAAATGAAAACCTGCCTTTAGATCGGATACTAAGCAGACAATCATCAATATACTCGTTTTTTTTTCTCTTTTCCAATTCATAAATAATTAGCACAAATGTACGAAATGTGTTCGTAATCGCAAATTATTTATTATGAAAGATATAGAATTTATCAAGAATACGTCCAAGTAAACGACTGAAAGACATAGGAAGATGAAGATCCCAATATCAACGCATATATTTTCATTTTTATTCTTGTTGAACACTTCTCCTATGGAAAGATTGCATAATGCAATGTTTTTAGAAAATTTACTCTTTTTGTAAGCGAAAAAGAAGAAATCTTCTAAAACCCAAAGGGCTTGGCATTTCCGTTTCAGACTTGGAATATACCTTGTTTCACAAGTATAAAAGGGATTATTACCACTTAAAGCCTTGTTTGGACTTCTTCTTTTTTCTTTTCACGGGTATTTGTTGTTCATCATTACTGTTAGGCTCAGGAGCAAGCAAACCTAATGCAGAAGATAATCCCAAATCTGGAAGATTGAAACTTTGCTTATTTTCAGTATTGTTTAAAATGTTATTACCTTGTTTATATGCAACCTTGTTTTCAACTTGTTCGTTCTGCTTATCTGCATGCAAGCCTGTTTGTTTATTTTCTTTTTCACTGGCAATCTGTCGTTCCTGCATATTGAGTTGGTCGGAGATACTGCCATTCTTCATCGTGTTATAATATTCAAAAGATTCGGTTAGTTGTTTATCATAGTTGAATAACCTGCCGAATCCCAGTTCTGCCTGTTGAAATAAGCTCTTTCTATCAAAGCCGCCTTTAATAGGTCCTTTCTTAGTATTCTTATGGTTGGTAAGTGGGGATAGTTTTTTCTTATTAGATTGATCTTTTCGACTTACTATCAAATGGCAGTGCATATTCAGTTCGTTATCGGAGTGGCTACGGTTAAAATGTATCTTTCCGTAAAATTTTATATCTGCTTCGGATAGTCCTTTGTTGAAGTTCTTAGCATATTCAGGAATAAACACTTCCCGGATATACCGCTTCATGGATTCGGCTTGTTCATGTTCTGTATTACCCATTGCTTGAAGTTCCTTTTCCGATGGGCTGACATGAATAGCATAAAACTTAGCATCTGTTTTTAAGAGTTGTCCGATATTACTATCTATATCCTTTATTACTTTTGATTTGTAGATATTATTCTCTGTCAGATTGAAAAAGCTATCAGTATAAAGACCTTTCTCCATTCGTTCTAAATCTTCATGCTCTAAATAATTAGCTAGCTGTCGGCTACTTCCTGCATTGTTATATGTTCCGTTTGATGGTAGAGCAAAATCTATGTGCATAATCCTATGTATTTATTAGATTACAGATTTCAGTCTTCAAGTTCTCCTTCCTTTTGCTATCCATCACACCACAAGCGGACAACTCCGAATAGAGTTGTATAAGTTGAAGCAGCTTCTTATAATCCCGTTGATGTATCTGGTAGAGTACATTTATCTGTTTGGATTGGTTGTTAATCACATCGGCATGATTGCAGAACTGTTCACTTAACTTTTTGAGTACGGCTGTGTGTTTCTCCTGACTGGCTTCCAGTTGAGAGAGAATAAGAGTTTCTAAAGTCTTACCGATAGCATCAAAACGTAAAGCGATAGAATTTGTTGCCCGTATCATGGGATTCAGTTGTTCTTCCTCATAGTGACGGATGAAGCGGATAATATCATCCTGTCTCTTATTTATTTTCGCCAGTTCCGATTTTACGGATTCAGGGGCTTCGGATGGGTTGATATGTGCCTTATCTATATACCCGAACGCCAATTTTACAACTTCACTCTTTTTCAGTAAATAACGTTTGCATATCTTCTCTACCAAAGCTGCCGTTTCCTTATCTATGGAAATGGTAGTGAATATCGTTTTTCGACTGCTGTTTGGCATGGTAATTACTTTTTTATAGAAATATGAATAGATAAATACCTGATAATAAGCATTACAAAGAAAATACTTATTACAGGTGTCATTACAGCGTGTTCTTGTAACACGCTAAAGCCGAAGGCTTTGCCCCGCAGGGCAAGAGGGAAGAACAGGACTTGTCCAGTTCCCTCTTGCTCGATTTAGCGAAACGGGCTGAATCGCTAGGTGAAGCAGTTTCTGTTAAATCGAGGTGACAACACAAAGAAATAGCCCGCACACAGGCTTCTTCCCTCTACTGCGTTTTGCTATCAGGGCTGATTTGTCAACTGATTGTCTTTTTCAAACCGTTTGTAGGTTTGAGAATCGGCACGTTCACGAACAAAAGCTCGAATATCTACAGCCCGATAATAGGTTTTCCTTCCGATAGTGAAATAAGGAAGTTGATTATTTACTCTGTAGCGTTGAAGAGTTCGGAAAGATACTTTCAGGAGAAAAGCTAAATCCTGATTATCAAGAATCTTCTCATTATCATCTAGTACTGTATCAGTATTGATAAGAGATTTCAAATCTTGTCCGATTACGGTGAGTTTTTTGGATAGCTTTTCCATCCACTTCTCGAAGTTTTCATTGTCTATATACATTTTGCTTCATTTTTTAGTTCAACATTATTATTTTCAATCGATTGATGAAGCAAAGTACGGTAAATGGATGCAAATAAGTTAGGGGTGTAGTATATCTACTCCCCTAACAATTGTTGGTAAGTTCCTGATTTATAGATAGCCTTTCTTTTTACTTTCTTCGGCAATAGCTTTGCGAAGTGTATCTAAAAATTCAGTTGCTTTAGATGGCTTGCGCTTTATGACGCTTTCGTGTTTCTTGTGAACATCTCCTAATTTGATATTAAAGAGGTGTTCAAATGCTCTCCCAATTTCTGTTAATGGTGATTTTGTTCCGGCATGGGTTACTACTCTTTGTGATAGGAATAGTCCACTAATCAACTCCATGATTTCAACTAGGTTGGTATTGTCGGTCAAATAGAGTGGTGAAGGTGGAAGGCTGCTTATTCTATTTTGAAATTGGCTGGGGTACTGAATTTTTAGATTCAGCAGTTCCATTTCTGCGGTAATAGTAGCCTGTACCTTTTGTATGAACAGCTTTTTAAGCGCATTTTTCCCCCTGCCCGTAAAGAGGTATTGTTTCAAGTAAAGCTATCTCGATACGGGTAGCTGCAAGAATTCGATAAGTAGTTGAATAATTATTTCCATTACTTATAGTTCTAATCTGTTCAACAAATTCGCCATAGGCTTCTTGCATTTCATTATTAGTTACTTCTTGTGAGGTTTCAGAGAATAGTCCGAACATCCTCATGTTTAACAATACATTCATAAGCATAATTTTAATGGTAAGTATTATATAGAAAGACTTAACGTCTGATTTCATGCTTTTATATTACCAATAAATATCCATTATGCCAGAAAATACTAAAATCAATCTACGAATATGAATCTAAACTAAATGAGCTTCTTTCTTTAGAAAAGAATGAAGTGATTTGATAGAACTAAACACATATCCTTGATTTTCCTTTTCTAATTTCTTCATTTTTGAGAGCGAGGCTATCCATGCAGCAGATAAGCATTGTATTCCAACTTTACTACAAGCGGTAATATCGGAAAATTCATCTCCAACATATACCATTTCTGCTGGTTGGATATTATATTTTGACATTAGTTCCGTCATTGATTCCGCTTTTGTGTTTCTATCTGGCGATCCGATTGAAATACTATCAAAAAGAGCTTCCATTTCAAAATGGCGAAGCGTAATATCACAACTCCTTTGACCTTTACCTGTTATTAAAGATACAATAATTGAGTTCTCCTTCAACTCTGTTATCAATTCTCTTATCCCCACAAATGGTTGAATGTAGACTGTGTGCATTTCTTTGTATATCACATAAAAATCAATCAGAGCTTTTTCCCAATCTTCTGAAACGACCTCTTTAATCATTCCCTCTTCATTAAGTCCGAATGTTTTCACAATATCATCTTCTGACAATATTTTTGATGCATAGGGAGATACTGCCTGCTTAAAGGCTTCGATACACATTGGGATTGTATCGGCAATTGTACCATCCAAATCAAAAGCGACCAATTTTATCATAGTTTCTTAGTTTGATTGATTTGACGTATCACTTTACATGGATTTCCAACGGCTAAACTATTTGCCGGAATATCTTTTGTAACAACACTACCTGCTCCAATTACACTACCGTACCCAATTGTTATTCCGGGAAGGATTATTACACCTCCACCAATCCAGCATCCATCCTCAATTGTAATAGGCAAAGCGTAAGTGCGGCGAACTCGTTTTATTCCATCTTCTGTTTCAAAAGGCGCTAGCCGTTCATCTAAATCAATAGGGTGAGTTGCTGTATAAAGCTGAACATTAGGGGCAATAAGAACATTACTTCCGATAGTGATTTTATTACAATCCACAAAGGTACAACCAGTATTTACAGTAACATTATCCCCTATATGTATATTGCAGCCATAATCACAAATAAATGGACTGGCAACCGAAACTTTCATTCCGATACTACCTAGTATCTTTTTTAGCAAGCTGTGTTTTTCTTCTTTATCCTCATAAGGTAATGAATTATATTTTATTAATAACTTATATGTTCGGGTCTTTAAATCCAAGAAAACTTGGTTATGACAATCATACCATTCACCAGCCAGACATTTTTCCATTTCTGTTTTCATAATTGTTACATTTTTATAAGATTGAAACTATTTCGGTTATATCTTTTCTTTTAGATGATTTTTCAGGTGGTTGTTTTACATAACCTAATGAAATAATTGCCACAGGGTACATATTGGGAGATAAATGAAGATTATCCTTTAGCATATCAGGATCGAAATTACATACCCAGCAGCTACCTAATCCTTGTTCTGCTGCGGCTAAACAAATATGTTCAGTCGCTATTGCTGCATCAATATCTGTATGGTTCTTATTGTCTGATTTTCTCACCCAAGATATTGAATTGTCAGCACAAACTACAATATAGAGTGGAGCTTCGGTAAACCATTCACGTGGATAAGATTGTTGAATCAGTAGTTTGGGTTTATTACTTTTTACGACAAAAAAGTGCCAAGGTTGATAGTTTACAGCAGAAGGAGCAAAACGGGCACATTCTAAGATGTAGTCGAGTTTTTCTTGCTCAATCATATCAGAAGAATAGTTTCTTGCTGAATAACGTTGTTTTGATAGTTCTAAAAAGTTCATAAGTAATCTAATTTTGATTTATGGCAAAGTTATACCTATTTTATTCTAAATATGGGTATATATTTTCGCTATATTGGTATAATTCCGCTTTATGTGTTATATTTGAGGTATGAAAAAAGAAAATCTTCATCAACCATTTGAGCTCAGCTTTAACGAGCATAGTGAATCGTTATTAACTGAGCATGAGCATACTTTTTTTGAACTAGTCTACATCTTAACAGGAACAGGTATTCAATGGATTAACAATAGTATGTTCCCATATCATGATGGACACTTGTTCTTGATAACTCCAAATGATTCTCATTCCTTTGAGATTCACACAACTACAAAATTCATTAACATCAAGTTTAATGACATCTATATACATTCAGCCATATTTGGTTCAGAGAACATCCAGAGATTAGAATTTATTTTACAACATGCAAATCATCAACCGGGTTGCATCCTTAGAAATAAGGTGGATAAGTTATTAGTGAAACCAATGATTGAAGCAATTATTCGGGAGTATGTAAATCGGAATCTGTATAGTAAAGAGATTATCACGCAGTTGATAAATACTATAATTATTGTTGTGGCAAGAAATATAGCTATGTTTTTACCTCAACAAGTCGATGAATGTTCAGATGATAAGTCTCTCGATATTCTTCAATATATCCAAGCAAATATCTATCAAACAGGTAAAATTAGAGCAAAAGAAATCAGTCAGCATTTTGGTATATCTGAAAGTTACTTGGGACGTTATATAAAAAAGCACACCAACGAAACAATGCAGCAATACATATTAAGCTATAAACTAAAATTGGTCGAAAGCAGATTGTTACATAGTCAAATGAGAATAAATGAGATTGCCGAAGAACTAGGATTTACCGATGAAAGCCATTTGAGTAAATTCTTTAGAAAAAACAAAGGCTGTAGTCCTTCAAGTTTCAGAAAAAATAATAAGGCAATATGATGCGTATCTATTCTTAATCTAATATATTTCAGCGATAACATATATACTATTTATCTGTTTTCTTATTTCAATAAGAAGCCAGCAATAGTCAAATCTCACCACTTCCAGACAGTTTTTAAAACGTCTCTTGATTCTTCTTTCATTTGCCGATGAAAATAGAATCAACACGTTTTATAAACCATTAAAAATTAAAAGTATGGAAGTAGTAACCATTGAAAAAAGAACTTTTTCGTATATCTGCGAACGGTTCACCGAGTTTGCCAAACGAATAGAAAGTTTGTGCAATACTCATACCCAGAAAGTAGAAAACTGGCTGGATAGTCAAGAGGTGTGCCTGTTGTTAGGTTTTAGTAAACGAACACTGCAATATTACCGAAGTAGTGGACGGCTGGCTTATTCTCAAATCGGCAGCAAGATTTATTATAAGTCTTCCGATATTGAAAGAATTATTGCGGACAGTGAAATACAGAATCAATCACCCAAACAAACCACGTCTTATGAAAAGAATTAAAAAAGATTATCCGTCTTTTAACCTGTTTTCCATTGTCGGCACATGGGAAAGCGTTAATCTGAATCCTACGATAATCATTTATCGGAGCGATAAAGAGTACCTTCTTTCTATTATATATGTATCGGAAACCACTAAACAAGCTTCACCCGCTACTTATGAGATACAACAAGATGGTAGCCAGTATTTTATTGCCACAGCATCCAAACTGCTCTATATAGATTATGATCCGGTAAAAGATGTACTTAGCATTTCATCACTTGGTGACTATCTGCGTAACTAACCAGCCATATAGCAATCTTGAAATCAATATTTCAATAAAACAATCTTTCAATCATGGAACTAATAAATAAAGATACTCCGCAAGTCAAAGAATTTATTTCTTCGCTTGATTCGATGCTGAACGGTATTAAATCCATTGTAAAGCATTACAAGCCCCATCTGAATGGGGAGCGCTTTCTTTCCAACCATGAAGTTTCCAAGAAACTGAATGTCAGTTTGCGAACCCTGCAAGAATGGCGAGATACAGGTCTAATCCCCTTTATCCAGATAAAAGGTAAAATCATCTACCGTCAGAGTGATATTGATAAACTGCTCCAAAAGCACTACTTTGAAAGTTGGAAAGAGTAACCTGTCAAGCCAAAAACATTGTTTTTCGGAATTTAATTTGAATCATTGACTTTTCCAGTGAAGTATTTAGTCTGTGCAAGTCTTTGGATAAAAATACGCTCGGAATGAAATGGAGAGGAAGGTTTTTATTCAAACCGAAGGCTCGGACTTGAACAGGCTAAATGCGGAACTTACCTTTGTCAATGCTTCATATTGAAGTTTTGGAAAACTTACCTTAAAAGAAAAAGGTTGAGAAAATGAAATTCATTCTTCCCAATCCTTTTTCTATATTGCCTATTACCTTTATTATATAGTTAATTCTGATAAACAGCTATTTACTTTTTGCATATCCTTGAAAATATTCTGATCCAATACCCTTGCATAGTGTTTTGTTATGCTAGTATCCCAGTGCATTCTGCCACATTTTTATACTTTTCAAGTATTGAAACTGCCACAGGTAGCACAGGAATGTTACACATGATTTTAGTCTTTTGGCGGTTCTTCCTTATCCAAAGTTCCCCTTTATTGTCTTTTACCAAGTGTTCAGGTGATAAGTCTTTCACATCGCTGAACGCCAAACCAGTAAAAACGCAAAAAATGAAAACGTCCCGTACCTGTTCTACTCGCTTAATGGTGAACTCTTTGGCGAGAATAATTTTAATCTCGTCCATTGTCAGAAATTCAGGATCAGTTTCTTCCAGTTTGAAACGGTAGTAAGCAAAGGGATCTTTCTTTATCCAGTCGTTTTCTAAAGCAATGCGGATAATCTTCTTCAAGTTCTTTAGTCGGGTGATAGCAGAGTTCTGCGCACAACCTTTTTCAATCTTCAAGAAAGCATCGAACTTAGAAATGAAGTTGGCTTCCAAGTTGTTCAGAGCAATATCCGATAGCTGATATTCTTTCTTAATAAATTCCTCTAAATATCGGGTAGTGGTTTCATACCGTTGAACGGTCTTACTAACGAAGTCTTTGCCGATCAGCTTACGGCTTTGTTCGTTATGCTCCTTGAATACCTGCAATAGCGTTTTGTTATCTTCATCCACACCATAAAACAACTTTCTCACAAGATCAACAGTGATAACCTTGCCGGAAGTTTCCAGTTCTCTATAAATTTGGTGTACGTGCGAGCGTGTGATTTCTAAGTAGTGGTTCAGTTCCACCGACATACGGTCTTTGCCTTTTGAATTTTCTTTTGCCTGATTCCATAGATTTACGGGACAGCTTCTTTTGATAGAAATATCTACCATGCAGCCGTTTACGGTGATTCTCATGCACACGGGTGCTTCTCCGTTCTTTAATAATTTGCCTTTCTTGATGAAGAACAATACAGAAAATGATTTTCGAGCCATTTTTACATCGTTTTTAAAGTTACAAAACTATGTATTCTCTTCCAAAGTAAGTCTATGCAAAATGCTATGAATCAGTGAGAAAGATGCGAATTCGTGGGACTTTTTTGAACTAAATTTTAGTCCCACGATTTATCCACCAATAATATGCTTGAAACGGCTGTTTTCTGCCACCTGCCGGAAAAAAGAAATCCCTGATAATGTCTGATTATCAGGGATTTGCTTGATTTTTCTTTTGTTTTCAGTGATCCGCCTGGGGCTCGAACCCAGGACCCCAACATTAAAAGTGTTGTGCTCTACCTGCTGAGCTAGCGAATCAATCCTTATTGCAAATCAGTTATTTCCTGATTGCGGGTGCAAAGGTAGTGACTTTTTTTTTATTTGCAAGTAAAGTGAGTAAAAAAAATCGTATTATTTTATGCTTTCTTTCTAATCGTATTGATCATCAGTGGATTTTGTTTCAGAATCGCTTATCTTTTCTCTATTAATAATGAAACGTTGATAGTATGACAGCATCAGTGTTGTTAATGGAAGTGCTATAATCATACCTAATACTCCCATAAGTGAGCCCCAGACCGAAAGGGATAGGAGGATGATAGCAGGATTCAGACCGGTTATTTTTCCCATGATTTTAGGAACGATTATCGTATCTTGGATGATTTGGACGACGGCAAAGACGGCTAAAGCAGAAGCAATGATAATCCAGAAGTTTTGTCCCGTATCGGCAGCTTTGAGGATAGCCAACAAGATAGTAGGAAGAAAACCGATGATCTGAAGATAGGGAACCATATTCAAAGCACCGATGAAAAGCCCTAAGCCGATGGCCATTGGAAAGTCTATAATGAGAAAGCCGATGCTGAATAATATGCCGACACAAAGGGCTACAAGTGCTTGTCCACGAAAATAAGTATTCATGCCGTTTTGCACATCTTTAACGAGATTGGTTGTGAAAGTACGATATTTGGCGGGTAATAAATGAATCCATCCTTCTGCTATTGCTTCGTAATCCAGTAATATGAAAAAGACATATAATAAAATGATGAAAGATGCTAAAATGCTGAATAGGAAGTTTATAGATTCGGATAATAACATCCATAGTTTAGGTACTGTATTTTTTATCGTGTTAATTATATTCTCTTCACTTAAGATGCGGTTCAGTGTATTCATGTCTATGTTTTCATGAATAAAATCTGAAAGACTTTGGGGCACATTGGAATTGTGGGATATGCCATTAGTGAAGTACAGCACCAAGAGGTCTTTTACTTTCCCGAACTCTTCTAACATTGGTGGTACTAAGAAATAAAAGGCAGTGATTCCTATTATGGTAATGGATATTAATGCGCAAAAAATGGAAAGTACCCGACTTTTGAAACGTAGTTTATATTGGAACAATTTAACTAACGGATAAATCATATAGGCGATAAGCCATGCCAAAAAGAAAGGTAATAACACTCCGCTGAGCCTTTCGACCAGCATTAATAGTCCGATTATAAGGACACAACAAATAGTACCACGTATAAAACTGTCGAATGTTATTTTCTTTCTTTCCATATTTATAGATGTTTTTATCCTTTTTCTTTATCTTCTTCCAATGCCCGTAAATAGCATTCCCGGCATAGTGGTTCGTATTCTGCAGTTTCTCCCAATAGCACTTGTTTGTCATTTTTTACTGTTCGATGGGAAAAAGAAGCAAGTTGCCCACACTTCACACAAATCGCATGCACTTTTGATACTTCATCGGCTATGGCACATAAACCCGGCATCGGACCAAATGGATTACCTTTAAAATCCATATCTAAGCCGGCTATAATCACTCTTATACCATTATTTGCCAGTTGATTACATACTTCGATTAAACTACTGTCGAAAAATTGTGCTTCATCAATACCTACTACATCTATTTCGGAAGTGAATAATAAGATACTGGCTGATGAATCAATAGGAGTGGAGGATATTGTGTTACTGTCATGCGATACTACATCTGCTTCGGAGTAACGGACATCGATAGCCGGCTTGAATATTTCTACACGTTGACGGGCAAATTTGGCACGTTTCAAACGACGGATCAGTTCTTCTGTTTTTCCTGAAAACATGGAACCGCAAATAACTTCAATTCTTCCTCTTCTTCTGGTTTCCTGTATGTGATCTTCTGAAAATAATACCATGATTTAGTGTGTTATATTTGGTTGCAAAAATAACACTTTTGTTCGCTTTCTGATGTTTTTTCATTATTTATTTCTACATTTGTGGCATCTACAAAAAGGAAAATAAGAATAGTATGCAAGCACTATTGACCAATATAGAACTGGATATTCAAGAGTTGAAGTATTTGATGGATGCTTTTTCGCGTGAGCCGAATGCTGCCTTACGTGAGGTATTGAAACGGAGTATCTTGCAAATGCGTGCCCGGCTGGATCAATTGTTGTTAGAGCTGGATGCGGAACAGAAGTCTTTTGAAGAAAAAGTGGAATCGGTTCGGTTGGAAGAACAGATTCTGGAGAAGCAGGTGCCGATGGATATTGAAGAAGAAGTTTTGCCAGAAATGGACCCTGTATCCCCGGTGAATATCCAGATAGATGAAAAGGTGCAAATACCTTCTACCCCGATTTTGGGTGAACGTATTAGGCCTGCCGCGGATTTACGGCGTTCGATTAGCTTGAATGATTCTTTTCGTTTCTCACGCGAATTGTTTAATGGTGATAATGAACAGATGAATCGGGTGATAGAGCAGATATCGGAGATGAGCTCCTTGGAAACTGCTGTTGCTTTTCTTGGCTCCAAAGTAGATGTCAATGAAGAAAATGAAGCTATGGCAGACTTTATGGAGATTCTGAAAAAGTATTTTAATTAATCTGATACCATTAGTCGTATGGGAAAATTATATGTAGTGCCCACACCGGTAGGGAATTTGGAAGATATGACCTTTCGGGCTATCCGAATTTTGAAAGAGGTTGATCTTATTTTGGCAGAAGATACCCGTACTTCCGGAATTTTGCTGAAACACTTTGAAATAAAGAATGCAATGCAATCTCACCATAAATTTAATGAACATAAAACGGTGGAGAGCGTTGTTAATAGAATAAAGGCCGGTGAAACGGTTGCTTTGATCTCGGATGCCGGTACACCGGGTATTTCGGATCCTGGCTTTTTGGTGGTACGCGAGTGTGTGCGCAATGGTATTGAAGTGCAATGCTTACCGGGAGCAACGGCTTTTGTTCCTGCATTGGTAGCTTCGGGATTGCCTAATGAGAAATTTTGTTTCGAAGGATTTCTTCCTCAAAAGAAGGGGCGCATGACGAAACTCAAGTCTTTGATAGAAGAACGGCGTACGATGGTGTTTTACGAATCTCCCCATCGTTTGCTGAAAACCTTGACACAGTTTGCCGAATATTTTGGGGCAGAACGTTTGGCAAGCGTATCCAGAGAGATATCTAAACTTCATGAAGAAACCATTCGTGGTAGTTTAAGTGAATTGATAGAACACTTTACCGAAACGGAACCCCGTGGAGAAATAGTGATTGTAATTACAGGAATAGACGATTAAATAACTTCATTTAAAAACGTAAAACGTAAACGTATGAAAAAGTTAGCAGTTTTAATTGTATGCGCAGCCATGTTGGCTTCGTGTGATGGCTTTAAAGGTGGTAGCAAAGATCTTAAGGCTGAAAATGACTCCTTATTGATAGAATTGTCACAGCGTAATGCTGAGTTGGACGAAATGATGGGAACATTTAATGAAATTCAAGAAGGTTTCCGTCAAATTAATGATGCTGAGAGTCGTGTAGACTTACAGCGTGGCACAATAACCGAGAATTCGGCATCAGCCAAACAGCAAATTGCTTCTGATATTGAGTTTATTACCAAACAAATGGAAGAGAACAAAGCTCAGATTGCAAAGTTGCAGGCTATGTTGAAGAGTAGTAAGAACAATTCTGCTCAGTTGAAAAAAGCGGTGGAATCTCTGACTCAGGAACTGGTTACCAAACAACAACGTATTGAAGAGTTGCAAGCCGAACTTGCATCTAAGAATATTCGTATTCAGGAATTGGATGCTGCCGTCAGCGGATTGTCTGCTGATAAAGAGTCTCTTGCAGCAGAAAATGAAGCAAAAGCCAGAACCGTGGCTGAACAGGATAAGGCTATTAATGCTGCCTGGTTCGTATTTGGCACGAAGTCAGAATTGAAGTCGCAAAAGATTCTTCAGAGTGGAGATGTCTTGAAGAATGCTGATTTCAATAAGGACTATTTCACTCAGATCGATATTCGTACAACTAAAGAGATTAAATTGTATTCAAAACGTGCAGAGTTATTGACTACTCATCCGGCTGGTTCTTACGAATTAGTGAAAGATGACAAAGGACAACTTACTTTGAAGATTACAAATCCAAAAGAGTTTTGGAGTGTGTCGAAATATTTGGTTATCCAGGTTAAATAATGAAATATAAAAATCTCTTTTTTGATTTAGACGATACATTATGGGCATTTTCAGCGAATGCGCGTGATACATTTGAAGAAATGTATGATAAGTACGGACTGGGTGCTTTCTTTGATTCTTTCGAACATTTCTATTCGCTTTATCAACAGCGAAATACGGAACTTTGGATAGAATACGGTAATGGTCGGATCACAAAAGAGGAACTCAATCGCCAACGCTTTCTGTATCCTCTTGAGGCAGTAGGTGCTGGCGATTCTGCTTTGGCGGTAGCATATTCGGAGGGTTTCTTTTCCGTTATTCCCACCAAGAGCCGGCTGATGCCTCACGCGAAAGAAGTACTTGAGTATTTAGTTTCCCGTTATAATCTCTTTATTCTGTCGAACGGTTTTCATGAACTCCAGTCCCGTAAGATGCATTCTGCGGGAATAGATCACTATTTTAAAAAAGTAATTCTTTCGGATGATATCGGACTTTTGAAACCTGCTCCGCAATTGTTTTATTTTGCTCTTTCGGCTACTCAATCTGAACTGCGTGATTCATTGATGATAGGCGATAGTTGGGAGGCTGATATGGTAGGGGCCAATGGAGTAGGGATGCATCATGCTTTTTATAATGTGTCCGGTCGCACCGAATTTCCTTTTAAACCTACTTATCTTTTGAAAGACTTGAAAGAGTTGATGCAAATATTGTAGTATTTGTGAATAAGTCGTACTTTTGCGGTGAAAAATAACGTATAAAGTTATCACTGCTATGGATACTATATTGCCTTTTGCTTTACTTTGTTTTACTTCCTTTTTCACATTGACAAATCCATTGGGTACCATGCCTGTGTTTCTTACGATGACGCATGGAATGACAGACAAAGAGCGGCAATCCGTGGTTAAGCGTGCTACTATTGTTTCTTTTATTACTTTGATGGTTTTTGTCTTTGCCGGGCAATTCTTATTTAAGTTCTTCGGAATATCCACTAATGGGTTTCGTATAGCAGGTGGAGTTATTATTTTTAAGATTGGCTTTGATATGTTGCAGGCTCGATATACACCTATGAAGTTGAAAGATGAAGAAATTAAAACCTATGCCGATGATATTTCAATTACCCCTTTGGCTATTCCTATGTTATGCGGTCCGGGAGCGATTGCCAATGCTATTGTATTAATGCAGGATGCCCATACAATTGAGATGAAAAGTACTTTGATTGGGATGATTGCATTAATTTACTTTATAACTTTTCTTATTCTTCGTGCTTCTACTCGTCTGGTTAAGATTTTGGGAGAGACTGGTAATAATGTGATGATGCGCTTAATGGGATTGATATTGATGGTAATTGCCGTAGAGTGTTTTGTCAGCGGTCTGAAACCGATTTTGGTAGGAATATTAAAAGAGGGGATGATGTGATAAAACAGACTTTGTAATCGGATGTAGCTTATGTGTTATTTTATCTCAAACAAGCTGTATTTAAAAAGTGATCAATTTTTGCGGAATTAACTTCCTCCGATATGGTAGTGTTCATGTTAAAACTTCAGAGACTGTCTCAAAATGGGATTTGAAAGTTGAAAAGTTTATAAATTGAAACTTTAGAAGAGAAAATCTCCCTGTTTTAGTCTTGTATTGTAATGAATTAAGGCAAGAACAGGGAGATTTTTATACTATGACTTACAAAATATAAGGGCTGTCTTATCTTTTTTACTTTGAGACAGCGTTTTATATCTAATTACATATCAGTTTAGAAATATGATTATCTATTTTTATTATATATATTCCGGGAGATTTTATTGGAATCTCGTTCCAGCCTTTATCACAGAGTATACTCAAAATTTGTCGTCCTTCAATACTGAAGATTTCAACCAATTGCTTGTCTTTATCACTCTGTACATAGAGGTTTCTTTCTGAAGTATAGAATTTTATGGAATCTTCTTGTTGGCGAGTGATCGTTGTAGATGTTCGTTTTTCGGTTATTGTAAAATCATCTACCAAAGCTTCTGAAGTACCAATGTTTACAATTCTGAATCTGACAGGTGCCGTGATTTCTTCATCTATGATATAGGTATTCATTTTATTCTCTGTCAGGGTAATAGTTGATCCATATGTTACCCAATTGCTGCCATTGTCTTTGGATATCTCTATTTTAATTGTTTGCGGGGGGGAAGTGGCTGTCTTTTTCCCGGCAATGAGGCTAACGGATTTTATATCTTCAAGAGTATTGAATTCCATTTCTATTTTTCCTCTTTTGATAGAAGCTACCCGTAATCCGTTTCCCATATTGGTTTCTGTAGTGGCGTAAGTTATTGCATTTGAGAAGTTCCAACTGCCCAGTATTCCGCTTACGTTTTCTTGATTCCAGTTAGGTTTGGAGATACTTTCAAAAGTTTCTACCAATCGATTGTATGAGGTTTTGTTGACAGTGAAAGATATTATATTATTTTCTTCTTTAATATTCAAAAGGGAGGTTTCCGTAGGAGTACCGGTCCAGCTTCTTAAGGAAGGGGTTGTGTCATCTGTCAATGATTCACGCTGAGTTGTTCCGGGAAAAGTGTTCCCTCCTCCATCTGCCAATGAATTATTGGCTCTTATAAGTTCATAATATACGTGATTGGGGTTATTGTTAATGGTATTCTGTATCCATACATTCGGATTAGTTGAATCTACTCGAAAAACCAACATACCTTTTCCTGGCAAGTATTTGTCCCATCCCTCCTGAATTCTGTTTTCCAGAATAAAAAACTCTTTGGGTACTGCTGAATTTATGCGGAAACTTTCATTAGAGGTAGTCAATGGAGGTAAAGTATAATTTCCCGATTCTTTTATTAATTCAGGCGATGCCCAACCAATGGCATAACGTTCGAAAGCAGAGTAGCTACAGGGGGTTCTTCCATTATTCAGATATCCTCCGCTTGCCATTAAAGACCAATCGCCCGGATGCGGTGCAGAACCATTTTCTTCATAGTCGGTATCGTAAAAATCCGGTAACCCTAATACGTGGCTAAACTCATGACAGATAGTGCCTATACCGTCTCTGATCTTATTATTCTCTCTTCCGGCCAGTTCTGTAGAGCATGCATAGCGATTACAATAAACTCCGTCCAATTTTACACGACTGTAATTTAAAGCATAAGCATGAGGCCAAATGAAATCAGCATTATTTCCTGCATGAGATCCTCCTCCTGCAAAAATTACATATATCATATCCACTTCTCCATCATCATTTAAATCATAATTAGAGAAATCTACAAATTGGTCTGCTTTTATGCAAGCATCACGAACTAAAGCCTGTCCATTGTCTGATCCCAATGCATCTGTTTGTTTATAGTCTAAGGTTACAGGACCCACAATATCAAACTGCGGTTCGAATATTCCTCTTGAAGTATCATAGAAGTAATCTCTTACGCTACCGGTAAAATCATCTTCTCGATAATTGGGTTGATTGATGGTCGCATCGAATAATTCTCTTGAATTATTGGGCAAGAATGAGCGGTCGGTAAATTGAGCCAGAATAATAATTCCTTTAAATTGTGTTGAAGAAATTCGTTTTAAACTGTTCTCTCTTATCAAAGAATTTGCCAGAGAATGGCTGAGCTTGGGCTTTGATTGCCTGGAGTGTAAATACCGTTTGACGGAATTTAAGAAGAGAACTTCATCATTGCTACGTTCAGCCGGATCTTTCGCTGTATATTTTCCGGGAAGGATATTTTCATCATGATTTTGTACTGCATATTTGTAAAAACCATCTGGAGATTTTATAATTGTATATCCATCTGTTGTTGTTATAAAATGTAAGAATTCATCTCCATGCAATTTTGCATGAAATTCTTTTCCGTCCGGTTGTTGTAGCTTAAAAGGCGTCGGATCAGCAGGTATTGCCCAGATATTTCCTACCTGTGTGATGAGGAAACAGATAAGAACCCAATTTAATATATTACGGAAATTCTTCATAATAAATAGGTGTGTTTTGCGATTTAGGGAAATAAAATAAGGCAGGCCTCTTTGCCTGCCCTATTATTAAATTTGAATAGCTCTACTATTGTTATTCTATCGGTGCGAATAACGCATTGGCTTCTACATGTGAAATCATAAGAGCATAACCCGTTTTTTCAGCTTTATGCCTGATATAGATATAACATACTTTATTCTCGAAATCAGATAAGTCCACAGTGTGCATTTTGTTTACAGTATCTTTATTTAGAGTAGCTTTATAATAAATTTTAGCTGCATCGGCCTGCTCTTTTGTTTCGATAGGTGATTCGGATGCGATAATTTCAAAAGAGTCAAAATAGATATCACTCGTTTGAACCGGCATTGCTCCGTACGAATAGGGTAAAAACGTAAATTCCGGAAATACACCGTCTGTAAAATCGGCAGTACATTCTATCAAGTCATCAGCAGCTAAGAGAGCGCCAGTATTGCCATCTATTGACCAAAGAAGCATTGCAAAAGATGCGTCATTAACTAATCCCAACTCCCAAGAACTTACGTTTCCGGCTTGAAAACCATCATCGGCACCGAGATTTATAAATGCCAAATTTTGGAGGAAGCTGGTAGTACTAAAGTTTTCATATACAACCGGGGCTCTATCCCAAGCCTTATCTGTTGTCAGTTTCTTAGCTTCTCCAAAAGCTACCCCTTCACGGTTCTGTGCATATGCACAATAATAGTATTCTTTTTGTGCTTCCAGTTCTTTTATAGTTACCACGTTTGTTTCTCCTACTTTGCGTGAATTCGATGGATAAACTACTCCATGAATTAAATCTAACTGATCTTGTGAGGTGGCCAGTACTATACCTTGCTGTATGACGGTATCCAGTGCATTGTTACTCGTTGTTTTCATACTCAGCTTTAGTGCTGTGCCATAGTTACCTAATGCTTCACCCGTTTCAACTATTGCCAATTTACTGGAGTCGAAAACCGGATTATAGTCTTCTTTCTTTTCTTCGCTACATGCAGCAAACAAAATAGAGACACAAGCAAAGGAAAAGAATATATTATATATCTTATTTTTCATAATCTTGTTTTTATCATTATACAATTTTCTCATTTTTCCTTATTTAAGGATTTTGATCGGCTTCTGAGATAGATTCGTTCTCTTGAATTTCTCTTAATGGAATCTGGTATAAGAATTTCCAATCGCCGGCTTCTATTTTTAACTTGGCTGCATCAAAATAGTTAGATCCTGCATAAGTACGGTCCACTCCTTTTTTCAAGCGTAAATGGTCATATAGCGCAAAGCCTTCGCCCCAAAGTTCCAGGCGTCTTTGGGTATATACATCGTCTACTGTGACAGATGCTTTATTCCATGACGGGTCACGGTTTACCATTAAGTCTTTCAATACAATGGCGGCTTCTGTTCCTTTATTCAAGTGCGCGAGAGCTTCTGCTTCTGTAAGATACATTTCGGACACGCGCATAAATACATTATCGGCCATCCAACTGGCAGCATATTTAAATTTCAAGTTAGTATAAGGAGGATATACTGCCGTTGCGTCTTCGGGACTAACGAATTGAGCCAGACGGGCATCTGTCGAAGAGAAGTTACTATACAGTTTTGCATCCATCTTTATATAATAACCACTTTTGCCACCGTAGCCTATACCAGTAGTGCAAATCCATGAAGAGAATGATGCAAATCCCAAAATATTGTCATTTGCTGTTGTTACATCCATTCCCCACATCCATTCTTTGTTATTAATTTCATTAAAACCGTCGGTGGCAATTTCAGTTGTATTCATCAAAGAATACCCACTTCTGGCAGCTTTTGCCATATCAATTGCTTTTTGCCATTCATTCATTACTAAATATGTACGCGAAAGTAGACCTTGTGCCACACTTTTATCAATCCTTCCTTTATCTGTACCTCTATCCCATCCATCCAAGAAATTGATGGCTTTCAGATAGTCTTTCTCTATTTGATCGTACACGTCTGCCACAGGGACACGACCTCTACGGCTTTCCCCTTCGGATGTAGTGATGATCAAGGGTACACCCGGTTGATTTTCATTACCTTTGTAAGTCTGTTGATACATCTGAATCAAATAACTGTATGATAAGGCTCTGAATGTCAACGCTTGTCCTTTAATCGCATGTAATTCCGCATCAAGGCTTTCATCCGGAATTTTTTCAATTATCGCGTTGGCATTATTAACCATCGTATAAAAGAAATTCCAATATCCGAATGTGCGCACATAAGGTTCGTCGCGATAATCGAACAAGTGATCGAATTTAAACCATCCGTTTACGTGCAGAGCCATATCGTCGCTCATGATATCGCTCATCAAAAAGAAACTTTGAAAACCATAATCACAATGTTGATATTGTCCGTCTGTACCCGATTTGGTTTGAAAGTCTGCATATAATCCTTTTAGTAAGGGTTCTACTATGGTTACTAATTTATCCGGATTATTTTTCGCCAGTTCATTCATTGCATCTCCGGTTGCTACATCCGTCGGATTAGTTGTTAGGTAGTCCTCTCCACAAGATACAACTGTGGCAGCGAATAAGGCTATTATTAATGATTTTATAATCTTCATATCCTGCATTTATTTAAAAGTTAATGTTGAAGCCAAAAGATACAGTACGGATTGCTGCATAAACTCCGTAATCAATAGTACCGTCCAGATTCTGTCTGGGATCAAGCCCTGTACGTTTTGATAAAAGCCAAACGTTATCAGCTACAGCAAAAAGTCTTAATGATTCGATTCCCAATTTTTGTGTATACATTTTTGGGAAACTATATCCTAATGATATATTTTTGATATTGAAATAATCACCTCTTGTCAAGAATCGGTCGGACATAGCCGAAAGATTCTGAGTACTCAATTGTACTCTTGGAACAGTTGCTTGTGGATTTTCCGGAGTCCATCTTCCAAAGATGTCAGTTGACCAGTTTGAACCTTCTTGTCCACCGCCCATCAATGAAGAGTAGCCGCTATCATATACATAACCTCCGATAGAGAAAGCTGTGTTGATATTCAAGTCAAATCCATAGGCTGTTAAAGAAGTTGATAGACCGCCGTATACATCGGGTAGGGACGATTTGCCGGTTTCGTAACGTGTTGCATCATTAGGGTTGGCTGTTGTTGTAGTGCTTACATTCCCATCTTTGTCTGTTACATCACGATAGTACAATGCTTCACCTGTGTTAGAATCCACACCTGCATATTTGTACATGTACCAGTCATAGATTGTACCTCCTTTTTTTCTCCAGATATTTCCTGTTGCATATCCATTGGGATCCTTGCCGGTTGCTAACTTAGTAATTTCATTTTTATAATGAGTAAGATTTAAGTTAACGTCCCATTTTATATTATTTGACTTGATAATATTAGCATTCAGTTCTACTTCGACACCGGTGTTTTTCATGTCCATATCATTCACCCATAATACATTAGGAGAACCTTCTGATGGAGCAAGCGGTTTGCCGTAAAGCAAATCGGTCGTTTTTTTGATGAAGAATTCCACGCTTCCTGTAATGCGATCTAAAAAGCCGAATTCTGCGCCGATATTAAAGATGTTACTCTTTTCCCAAGTGATTTCTTTATTTCCTCTCCATACTTTTACACCACCAGGTTTTCCATCTTGTGCAACAACTTCGTATTGATCCATATAAGGCGTATTATTACCGATATTATCATTTCCTTGTGTACCATAACTTGCTTTTAATTTCAGATCTGTCAGGAAATCCACATCTGCCAACCAACTCTCTTCTTTCATTCTCCAAGAGGCGCCGGCTGACCAGAAGTTTCCCCAACGATTGTCCGGATGAAATTTAGAAGAACCATCACGGCGGTAACTTCCACTTAGATAATATTTATCATTATAGTCATATTGAACGCGACCGAAGAAACCTTCCAGACGATAATCGTTTTTATATGAAGAGGCTGATTTTATATCCGCACCGTTGTTTAACTCCGGATTTCCGGGCATATAAAATTGTTCTTTTCTGGCTCCAAGATAATTTACGTTATCTGCTTTAACTTCATGTCCCAGCAACACGTCTACATTGTGGCTGTTAAATCTATGAATCCAAGACAATAATTGATTGGTATTGAGTACAAAATATCTTTGAGATTCTTTTGTGGAACGTCCGTTTACATCTTTTGCATCACCTGCAATCGGTGTTTGGAATACAATTTTATTAGTAGTGAAATTATCAATACTCAAATTGGCTGTGAATTTGAAATCTTTGAGGAATTTAACCTCGCCATATACACGTGCGCTTAAATTGTCTACAGTTGTTTCACGAATATCGTTTATCATCGTATTATACGGGTTTGTACCTGTATTGTACGGTCTTTTACGATCTCCGTCACCCCAGTCTAACAGGTTTTCTCCCGTCGTTGGGTTGGTCATGATATTTCCCTGCGCATCACGTTCCCAGATCGGATAAATAGGTGCAATACCTTGTGCAAAAGAAAACATGCTTGAAGCGTATGAGCTTGCAATAGTTGCATTCGTTGATGTTTGACCATAAGCTACATTAAATCCTGTTTTTAACCAGTCGTTAGCCTGATGGTCTAAGTTGATACGTCCTGAATAACGTCTGAAATCGGAATTACGAAGATATGATTCGTCATCCAAATAGTTTAATGAAGCAAAGAATGTTGTTTTCTCATTACCTCCGCTAAGTGATAGATTGTACTCTTGGCGTAAGCCATTTTTGAATGGATCTTTCTGCCAGTCGTCATGATATAGTAGTTGGGCACTTGGATTCAAACGTCCTGTCACCGGATCTATTAACATATCATTGGCTACATTATAACTATTGTATCCTAAACGATCTATAAGAGTTTTTGATGCGTAGATACCAGCTTGGAGTGGCTCTAATCCTAAGGTTCCGTACATTGCTTCATGCTTGATAGCTTCCCAAAACATCTCATAATACTCACCTTCATCCCTGATAGTGTTATATGGTTTTACGGCTCTTGAATTAATACCCCATTTAGCTTCTAATGATATTTTTGTTTTACCAGAATTACCTTTTTTTGTTGTGACAATGATAACTCCGTTGGCACCACGAGCACCATACATAGAGTTTGCTGCTGCATCTTTCAATACAGTCATGGACTCGATATCCTGATTATTTATGGAGTTTAGAGAGCCTTCATAAGGAACACCGTCTACTACGATAAGCGGGGCCTTGGATGCTGATATGGAGCCTACTCCACGTACATAAATTGAAGATGAAGATCCGGGCTGACCCGAAGATGAAGTGGTCTGTACGCCAGCTACAGCGCCTTCTAATGCTTTAGAAAGGTTGGAAACTTGCATCTTTTCGATCTTGTCTTTTTTCACAGTACCGGCAGAACCTGTGAATGAAGATTTTTTGGCAGTACCGTAAGCTACTACCATTACTTCGTCAATTACTTGTGAATCAGACTTTAATATCACCTTTACAGTCGGTTTGATCGCCACTTCCTGTGTCTGCATTCCGATGTAAGAAATTTGCAAAGTCTTTGCAGAACTATCAGTATGTTATTGTACTGATATACATATAGATACAAAAGCAAGAAGAACTAATAAAAGAATATTGAAAAGAATATAACTTGCTGAAAATAAAAATGTTAACTATTTTGTAGTAAAACTTTGTTTTAGTCATTTCTACTATTACAGTACTTTGTTTTTAATATAACCACCTGTATTATAGTAGATTATAAATTACTTATCTTATTTGTGTCGTATTGAAGATATACTTTTAAGTCACTAATAATATGTCCGTTACTAATTAATTTACTTTATAAATGAGCAGAACAATAAAAAGAGTAACTATCGAAATGCGATAATTACCCTTTCTTTTATGTAAGATATTATAAACGTTATTCGTTTATATCCTCCTTAAATCAGCAATCAATTCTTAATAAATTTAGCGGAACTAACTCCTTCGGTAGTAATTACCTTTAGTATATATATGCCGGAATCATAATCTTCGCATGAAAAATTGAACTCTACGTTTTCCGGACATTCGATTTCCTTTTGTAATTGTCCTTTCATATCATAGATCATCAACATTGTCATTGTTACAGGAGATTTTATAAAAATCCGGTTATTATCATTTGTGATGATAACATTCGATATATTATTCTGTTCCGTTTTTTTCAGACCTGTTCCTCCTGCTTTTACTACAATTTCTGTAGTTACATCCCGACCTCCTTGCACTTGACTCCATGTTTCAACATCATTTGCACGATACATTAACCAAATCCGATCACCGCTTTCCGGGGTTTTGGTAATGGTACAGGTGAGCGAATATCCGCTACCGGGCATACTTCCACTACTACCATCCATTGCCTCCAATTTAGAAATGGCATGTTCTCTGGATATAAACTCTTTTACATCCCCATTCTCGCCAACCAATGCTAAAGCTATGGTACCGGCAAAATTGCGAAGACCATAATTCGCTATAAACGCAGCCATTACATCAAACTGAGTATTAGGTAAGAATTTTGTTTCTGTCGTAGATAATCCGCTATAAGTAACTCCACCTGAACTTCCTTTAAAAAAGGCCAACATATCACGATAGCTTGAACCGGTTTCTGCTTTTTTTATACCTACTATTACATTTTGTCCGATAGAAAATCCTCCGCCGGAATTACCTCCTATACCTTGTTGGTCAGGTTCCAGCGTTGATAATAAATAATACCCGTTAGCTATACCGCCCCATCCCCAATTTACATGATACCTGTCGGCTTTGTAACCATCAAAAACAAATTGATGCCCCTCACGTTGGCTATTACTTCCACCATAAATCACAGGGCGGCCGGTATTTAATTCCGCTTTTAACAGAGCATCCCACTCGTTACTTGTGTACCATTCCTTTTCCAGTACAGTCATACTTTTATCATACTTCATATAATCTACCATTCCCCGGGCGGCTATCAAAGTGAAAGCTCCACTTTCTTTAGGCGTATAATCCATCTGGGAAAGTACACCACAGTGATACATCAACCTTGCCACCTGATTGGCTTGCGTCGAAGTATAAACACCTTCTTCATAAATATCCGGCATATTGTCCCAATCGTAAGTTGCCGTATAATTTGCAGAAACGGTTCTTTCATAAGTTCGTGTCGTATATGAAAATGTAGCGCCATTTCCTTTATCCGGCCAACGGTTATATTTCATGACGATAGCCAATGCAGTTGCTACACAACCCGTTGGAGCTATAATCCCATCTATCGGCGGACACATTTTGTTATAAGGAGTGCCTTGGTTCCATAGAGCGGTTTCCAACAGCACTTCATCTTCTGCATTGTCTGATAAGTATCCATTTTCCAAACTGTTCCACAGTGCTGTTATTGATGCAGACGGAACCCTATTTTGTGCTCTGCTCCAATTAATCTCTTCCCGATAGTATGTCATCCAGTTTTGTAAATTAGATGGCATGTTTTCAACCTCAAATTTTCCAGTATTGCTGTATGCCAATACAGGAACTGCCACATCATCACCGGCAATAATAACAAATCCTCCTTGAGGAATACGATTGAAAACATGAAAGGCCGGTATGGCATCAGCACGCGTTTGCGCGCTTTCACCATTCCATATGTATTCATATTTCGTTTCAACGGAACGGGTTGTTTCTTGATTTCCGAAGAATGTGCGGGCTAATTGCTCCGCTCTCGACACGGTTACATTATCTGCCCATAACAACGATGATGAAAAAAGAAAAAGCCAAAACAGATTACGTCTCATAAATATATATTTTTATATAATAAAGGTTCGATACTCGGCAACTATTAATCTCCAGAATAAAAATCCCCTTACTTTTGAGAAGAGCAAGGGGATTTCAATTTGTCAAAGTCAGCTATTATTCAGCTGTAAGACTCGCTTTATAAACATCAATGCTTAAATATAATTTCGTTGGATTTTTGCTGGCGGGAGCTGCGCCATCATTATCCTGAATAAAGAGAGAGTTGGCAGGGAACGTTATCACATCGTTTGCAATCGTCCCCAATGGATATGTTTTAATGTCATTTGACAAGTTTCCATAAACAGTACCAATTATCATCTCACCATACCCCAGGTTTAGACCGGTTTTTGCGACCTGCATCGTCACCCCATCAATAGTAGATGTCAATACAAACTGGCGCTCTCCCAGGAATGTTTCATTATAGGGATATCCGTCATATATTACAGGATCTCTACTAATATAATATTCTGCCGGAGCATAAGCGTTATTAAAACGATATTTCATAGAACTTCCCAAATCAGCTTTTTCAATCTCGATCCCTACTGCCATCGGACTAACTCCGAAGAAAGTGGAAACAGTACCATCTACATAAACACCCATACCGATACTTTCCCATTTGATACGTTGTATACTGGTTTTGGCCAGACTTGCTCCTTTATACGGGTTGACATAATCGGAATCAAAAGTCAACTCAAAACTATATTCAACTCCCATTTCTGCATTCGGGAACGTAACTACCATAGTTGTCTCTGCTTCACCGGCTGCAAAAGATACCGACTCCGGAATTACGAAAACATTATTAGAATTGTTTATCACTTTTACAGGTACAGTCACTGCCCCGTCCGTTTTATCACGGCCTACAGTTAGAGTTAATGAAGTGATAGCCGGATCGAGTTCATAATTATAGGTATTGGATTCAGAGAAATAAACACCGACACAATCAGGACTTACCGTTGGAGAGGGGTCTCTCTCAAGATCATCAGAGCAAGCACCAAGAGCCCATGACAATACTCCTAATACTGCAAATTTAATATATTTATTCATATTCTTCATATTTATTTAAAACGATTATTATTAGTCCGTTACACCATCTTTCAAGCCGGCACCGTCTCCCGGTTGAGGTTGACGACCGCCATTATTATTTGCTGATAAAGGAATACCGGCATTACTATTAGTCTCATCTTGAGGTATACGCATCAATAACCAACCATCATTGGATGCAATATTAAATGCGAAATTACCAGGAAAATTGGTTGTTACCGCACTGCTTACACGTACGATATTTTTGCCGAGACGCATGATGTCTGCCATCGAGAATCCCTCACCCCAAAGTTCTACACGGCGTTGGAACCAAACTTCATTCTGGAAAGAAGTTGCATCTGCAGAAGTACATACGTAATTTTCATCACGATAAGCTTTTATGAAGTTCTCCAAAATAGCCTTACCTCCCGGTAGATCCCCTGCCATAGCCGTACCTTCGGCGGCAATCAGCAACATCTCTTCATAGCGCATCATACACCAGTCACCTGCATTTTTATCATTACCTACTCCACCGTATTGTGCAAATTTTACATTGGTATAAGGCGCAAACGGAACTTTTACATCCGGGATAGATAATGATGCGATTTCATCGCCAATTGCATCTCCCCAAGTCAAATCAGCCAGATTGTCCGAATGTAAATTTTCGTCTACCCACCAGCCTTTACGTACGTCTGTATGTGGGATTTTCCGGAATAACAAGTTATTGATCATCTTATAACAGCCTTGTCCGGTTGCATATCCTCTACCGGCGAAAGAGCTATAAGCAGCCGGCCAGGTAGTAAGCTGACGTTGAATGTTGCTTTCTGCTATGATCGCTCCCCATATCCAGTTTGCAGCCTTATGATCTATAAATGTCGGTTTGGAAACATCTTCACGAGTATAGGGAGCATATCCCTTCATTGCTTCCTGAGCATCGGATGCTGCTTCGGCCCAATTTTCCATATACAGATTGGCGCGGGCGCGAAGTCCATAAGCCACATTCAAGTCCACTTCGTTTTTAGAAGAACGGGTGTAGTTTAAGTCTTTGAATATGTCAATCGCCTCATTCAAATCATCCATGATTAATTTATAAGCAGCTTCTGCTGTTGCACGTGGATTGCTTGACGGATCTCCTTCCATATCATGCGTTACAAGAGGAACGGTAGGCTTGTCTTCATTCCCTTTGTATTTAAACTGGAAATAAGGAACTATACATAAATAATCGAATGCACGAACCGCTTTTGCCTGCGCTTTATAACGAAGCAATGTCGTATTATCCGTATCAGCAGGAATAGACTTCAAGATGTCATTTGCCTGCTTGATCTGGTTGTAAAACAAAGCCCAACGTAAATACGGATTGGCATATGTATCGCTACGATCAGAAAATTCGCTACAGGTAGAGAACCAGTTATAATCAGAGTTGGTTGAAACCATATCCGGACCATTCAAATCCTGAGAAAGGCACACTGCCGGATAACCGAAATCATCATCACGGGCACTGGTGAATATGACCTTATAGGATGCCGATATTTGAGAAAACATACCGGTTACATCGGCCTGTAATCGTTCGGGCATCATCTCAACTACTTGTTGCTTTTGTTCATTTGTAAATGTTCCGCCTTCAGGAATCGTATCAAGATCGGCACAAGATGCGATCAACGAACCTCCTAAGACCAGGACTAAATATTTATTTGCCATTTTCATAATTTCATCGTTTAGTTATTAACATTAGAATTTCAAAGTAATACCACCGGAAATTGTTCTCAGTGCCGAATATCGGAAACTACCGGAAGTGGTAGAACTACCTAATCCCCAGTATTGACGTGGATCCAATCCTTTTTTACCGGATATAACGGCCAGGTTTTCGCCGGAAACATACAGACGTAAACTTGAGATACCGAGTGTATTTGTCAAACGTTTCGGGAATGTATATCCTAACATGACACTATTCAAGCTCAAATAATCCGAGCTGACCAGGAATCGGGATGACTGTTTCTGGTTAGTGTCATCCGAAGCACAGAGACGTGGAACGTTTGAATTCGGATTTTCCGGAGTCCATGCTTCCAAAACATCTTTATGGAAATTGGTTCCTGCACCGTCACCACGATGCATCAAAGCTTCATAAGTACCATCATACAACTTACCGCCAAGTTGATAAGAGAACTGTACGGAAAGATCGACACCGTAAGCATTCAACTGTGTACCGAAACCACCGTATACTTTTGCCAAAGTACTGCCTAAGTCAGACTGTTTTGCTTTTGAATAATCATCAGTAGTGTTATAATCACCATTGTCAGGATCAACATAATATAATGCTTTACCGTTATCGTGGTCAACGCCTGCATATACCGGCAAGTATGAGTTATATAAAGAACCACCGATACGGTAAATAGCATTGCTGTATTTTATACCGCCGTTATTTTTAGCTGATTCTGCAAGATCGGTAATCTTATTTTTATAATGAGTTGCATTGACATTAGCAAGCCATTCTATATTGTTATTTTTGTAAAGTACTCCGTTCAAATCGATCTCTACACCTTGGTTCACAATTGAACCTACATTCATCGGAATAGTAGCGTATCCCATGGAAATAGGCACAGGTTGGTTATAGAGCAAATCCACCGTTTTACGATTAAAATATTCAATTGTACCATTTAAGCGGCTACCGAATAACTCGAAATCGACACCGGTATTGAATGCATACGATGTTTCCCATGTAATATCTTTATTACCTTTGTAAGTGAACGATACTGCAAAATCACCGTTACTGTCTGTTACTGAATATTGGTCGGCGTACGCATAGTAGTTTCCAAGATTATCATTACCCTGTATACCATAACTTGCCTTAAACTTTAACATGTCTACCCATTTTGCATTATACATGAAGTTCTCTTGGCTGATGAGCCATGCAAGACCTACACTTCCGAAGTTCCCCCAACGGTTGTCCGGATGGAAACGGGAAGAAGCATCGCGACGATAAGACGCACTAAGGAAGTATTTACCATCATAGTCATATTGAATACGGCCCAAGAATCCCATTGTAGTATATTCATTCGTAAAAGAAGCCACCTTAGGAGGAGATGCAATTGCATTGCTTAATTCACCGATAGTCGGATTATAAATTTTAGTATTGCTACCTTGTAATTCCTGTATTTTCAAATTATATGATTCGTATCCTGCCAAAACATCAAAATTATGTAAATTTGCAAAAGTCTTTTTGTAAGTTGCAAGATACTGCTGATTGATTGCAAATTCCCGATAATGAGCTACATAAACTGCTCCACCGCTACTTACGCTCGAACCATAAAATGGATTTGATAACTCATTGCTGCGCTGGTTACGTACATTAGCACCGATATTGGCTGTAATAGACAACCCTTCTATCGGAGTTAAAATGGCATACCATTTACTGTTGATTACATCTGTATAAGCATTTTGCTTATCCAAGTCCATTGTTCCCAGGGGGTTACCCGACATACTGGGGCGGACAAAGTTCGTAGAAGAACCAAAATCATAAACAGTCAATCCGCGTTCGTCCACTTGAATGTTTCCGTCTGGATTACGTACATATACAGGATAAATCGGAGCAATCATATTGGTAAGCTGGAACAAGTTGCCGCTTGAGCCCCATGTAGTTTGTCCGCTCGGGGATTGTATATTATAATAGGTATATCCTATATTAGCACCGACTTTCAACCATTTTTTTGCTTGATAATCAGCTTTTGCACGTCCGGTGAAGCGTGTAAAACCCGAACCGGGAACAATACCGGAGTCATCCAGATAACCCGCTGACATGTAGTAGTTTATTTTATCGGAAGCACCTGCAACAGATACATTATACTCCTGACGAAGATTGGAATTACCAAATGCTTCATCATACCAATCATCCGGTCTATAATAATATTTGCCGTCAGAATATCCCAATGTAGCATTAGGATTGAGTTTGAAGTTTGTACCTATCAGTTTTTCTCCTTCAGGAACTGTATATACCAAATAACCGACACCACCATTTTTATCATCCAGCAAAGCCGCGTCGGCAAAAGCATAAGCTTCTGTCATACTGGAACCATTGTATGCTTTTGAGTTATACAATGCACGATACATTGTTTCATAATACATACCCGGATCTGTCATTACATCATAGGTAGGCACTGCACGACGATTAGAACCCCATTTGGCATCTACAGTGATAACAGCTTCTTTAGAATCTCCCTTTTTAGTAGTTATCAAGATAACTCCGTTGGCACCACGGGCACCATAAATGGCATTTGCAGCCGCATCTTTCAATACGGTCATACTTTCAATATCCTGCGGATTGATAGAAGAAATACTTCCATCAAAAGGAATACCGTCCACTACATATAGAGGAGAGTTGCTCGCACTCATGGAGCCGATACCGCGAATGCGGACAGTAGCAGCGCTACCCGGTTGTCCATTGTTGGCAATGGTTTGTACTCCGGATACCTGGCCGGCTAATGCATTCGTTACATTGGAAACAGAACGCTCGGCCAGTTTATCGGCCTTTACCGTCGATGCAGAACCGGTAAACGACGATTTCTTGGCAGTACCATAAGCTACTACCATCACCTCATCAATCATCTGAGAATCGGATTTAAGGAATATTTTCAGGGACGGCTTTATTGCAACTTCTTGGGTCTGCATACCAATAAACGAAATTTGCAAAGTCTTTGCAGAACTAATCTTATTTTAAATTGCTTATAATTAGTTGTTTATAGAAAAACATCAGTACTTTGCTGTATTTATTAATCCATATATTATTTTATTATAAATCAGTGTATTATATATAAAATATATGAATATTATTGTACAATATGTATACCTTATTTTCGCCTAAATAGAGATTTAATCATCTTATAATCAATAATTAATAATGTATATATATATTATACAGAAATACCACTTTGATACTATTTAGTTATTAACACATCGTAAAGTCAATAATTATTATAGTATTTAATATAATTAGTTATAGTAATTTATGAAACCATTGCGCTGAATCAATATTTCAAAATCCTGTAAGAATATAGCGAATGTATCTGATATTTTCCCGGTCAAACTATCTGTCGATTGAAAGGTCATCTGATGATGTTGAAATAACAACCTTTTATAAACAGAATTATGTATAAATTAAATAAATGAAAAAATCAATAGTATATATAATAATCTTAGTAATCGCAAAAAATAAGTTGTGACAGCGTCAACCCAAACCCATATACATCAGTACCTCCTGTCTGCTTGAAAAGACGTAACATCTTTTTCAAAAAGACATAGCACCTTTCAAAAAAAGACGTAGTATCTCTCAAAAAAAGATGTAACAGGTTGCAACGGAAAGATGTGCAGGTTTCAAAAAAAGATGTAGCATCTTTTTTCTGATGAATGTTTTTATTCTTCAGGATATCTTTTCTGTCTATTTTTTCCCCTTTCACCGGCTTTACCTTTTTTGCTTCACTGCTTTGTTCATCGGCGATACAGGGTGAAGGGGTCCTGCTGCTTTCCAGTCTCTGTATAAATCCCCCCCCAAAGTATCGGGCATACGGGGCGTAAGCACCGAGCATACGGATGGTGATTACCGGGCATACGGACGGTGGGCACGATACCCGGAAAGGATATTTCCTGATTTTACACCGGAGAACGTTTGGTACTTTTAGCTTTTTCCAGATCTCTGACAATAGTCATATCCATAACATTCGTATATACTTGTGTTGTTTTTACGCTCTTATGTCCCAATAGTTTTTGTACAGTAGTAATGTTCACTCCATTGTATATTAATAAGGTGGCATTAGTATGTCTTGCGGTATGAAAAGATATTTTTTTATGTATTCCTGCAAGCCTTGATATAATAATCAGTTCTTTATTCACATTCGAATTATCTCTGAGATTAAAAAAATCCGAAAGATTATTCTGATATTTATTCAATATTTCAAGACCTTTTCCTTTAAATAATAGATAGAGAGGGAGTCTCACTTCTATTCTGGTTTTTATTGTTTTATATATCAACCAAGTGTCTTTTTGAATTTTGACGATATTTTCGGAAGACAGATTCACAAAATCTGAATAACGTAACCCCGCATAACAGCAAAACAAAAAAGCATCTTTAGTCTTTTCCAGCCTGGTATATCTATCTCCCAAATCAAGTTTCTCTATTTTATTAAGTTCATCCGGCGAAAGGTGAGTATGGTTATTTTCTACACTTTTAATTTTATATTTCCTAAAAGCGTATTTTTGTATTTCCATATACTCCTTGTTTATTGCTGTATTTATATGACGTTTCAGGTGCTTCATGTGTTTGGCTATGGTATTCACATGATATCCTTTGGCTTGCAAGTATTGATCAAAAGAAGATATGAACTCAAAAGTCAGTTCGGTAAATGAAACATCTTTCTTATACTCCCTCAGTAATTCAAGCGTTGAAAGATGATTTTGCTTTGTACTCTCCTTCAATCTGGAATTGATGATTTCCTTACGGAAAAAAGCTAGAAAAGACTCCTCCTCCTCTTGCACGCTTACCAATGCCTCTTTTAAAGCATCCAATGTAACCGTTTTCCTTTGCTGCCATAACCCCAATTCTTTCTTTTCTATCTCAGCCATATACTCATAAATCATCCGATTTATTGCATCTGCATTCGGATGATTCCTTACTCTTCTTCTTTTTGCATCCCACTGTTCCGGTTTCAAATAGACCTTAGTCGAAAAGTACTTTTTCTTTCTATTCAAATAGGCTTCTATTTGAACTAAAGCCATGCCTTTTTTATTCAGGCTTTTTTTTCTGTTGAATACTAAATTGTAGATAATTTTTTCCATTAGGTTAATTTTGAATTAATACTATAAACAAATAAGACGTATATATGGCCTATATAAGAACTGAATAAGTTTTAATATCTGCTAAAAGCGTAAAAACATATATTATAACTAATGAATTTCTTTTAAAAAAAATGCGGAATTTTTGTTTATAAAGCTTTTCCATTAGTCAAAATGGAGAGCTTTTTGCCAAAATTTGCAGTGAAAAACAGAAAATGAACGATAAAATCGTACTTTTCGTCAATACAACATGTTATTATTTGATACTCTGTTTAGGTTTTTTAAGCTATGATTATATGCTGTTGAGCATAAACAAGCTCATTTTGATAACAATTTGTTATTAACACAAGCTTTTTTCGCAAAAATAATTGCTCGTTTCATATTTATTAATATATTTGCATTTTGTTAGAGTAAAGAAACAATTAATGTAAAGTTAAACTTTAAGAGAGAATTTATGAAAAGAAAATTAATGCTGTTATTGACCTGCCTTTTTGTAAGTATAGGTCTAGTAACTGCCCAGACTCAGAAGGTTACAGGTGTTGTGATTTCTGAAGAAGATGGGCAACCAGTTGTTGGGGCCTCTGTATTAGTAAAAGGTACCAATTTAGGTACTATAACTGATGTAGATGGTAATTTTACTTTGTCGAGCGTACCAAGTTCTGCAAAGACTTTGCAGATTTCTTACATCGGAATGCAGACACAGGAAGTGGCGATCAAACCGACTGTAAAGGTTGTGCTAAAGTCTGATGCACAGTCACTTGAAGAAGTGGTAGTAGTGGCTTATGGTACAGCCAGTAAAAAGTCTATTACAGGTGCTGTATCTGCCCTGGATGCAAAAGATATAGAGATGCGTCCTGTTACCAATGCCGCCGGTTCATTGGAAGGTTCGGCACCGGGTATCCAAATCAATAATACATATGGTGAGCCCGGAAGCGACAAAATGTCTATTCGAATCAGAGGCTTTAGTTCTGTGAACGGTGAGAACTCTCCTTTGATTGTTATCGATGGAACTCCTTATAGCGGTAGTCTCAATGACGTTAACAGTGATGATATCGAAAGTATCTCGGTATTGAAAGATGCTGCTTCTTCTGCTCTTTATGGAAATAAGGCAGCCAATGGTGTCATACTTATTAATACCAAAAGAGGTAAATCGGAACGCCTTAATTTCCGGGTTAGCATCAAACAGGGTATGTATATGCGTGGTCTTCCACAATATGATCGGTTGGGTATCAAAGATTGGATGGAAACTATGTGGAAAGGGGAAGCTGAATATGCAGCCATAGACATGGCTGACAAGTTGGGCTCTATGACACCGGGAGAATATGCAACTAAGAATGTGATGGGAATTATCAAATCGAATATATTTGATGCGGCAAATGATAAGTTATTTGATAGTAACGGTAATTTCATCGCTAATGTACTTCCGGGATATGACGATTTGGATTGGAGCAAAGAAGTGGAACGCACCGGACACCGTCAGGAATACAATATGAGCAGTGATGTCGCAAAAGACAAATATGACGTATTTGCATCATTCGGTTATTTGAAAGAGCAGGGATATACTATCAGTTCTGATTTTGAACGTTTCTCCGCTCGTCTGAATGCTAATTTCCGTCCGGTGAAATGGTTTAAGGCAGGTGTCAATCTTAACGGAGCTGTCAGTAAGAATAATTATTCGGAGGGGGCCAGCGAAGGTGGAGCAGCATATGCTAATCCGTTTTATCAAACTATGATGATGGCACCGGTGTACCCGATATACAAACATAATGCCGATGGTAGTATTATGACTGACGAAGAAGGAAGTAAAGAATATAATCTGCACATTGGAGGTGCCAATGATTACTTGAATGACCGTCACATCATTTATGAAATGAAAAATGACTTTGACCGTAAAAATAGAACCACAATCAGTGGACAGACTTATGGTACTGTTTCATTTTTAAAAGATTTTGAAGCGACGGTCAAGGGAGATATTTATACATATAATCAAAACCGGGTACGTTTTAATAATACCAATGTAGGAGACGGTGCGGCCAATAACGGACGATTGTTTAACTATGATGACCGCCAGCGTGAATATCGATTCAGTCAGGAACTTTATTGGAAACATGACTTTGATTTTCATCATGTAGATGTGTTGTTGGCACACGAAGCATATAAAATGACTTACTCGTTGAATCAGTATTCCAAAACCAACATGATGCTTGAGGGGAATACGCAAGGTTCCAATTTTGCAGAAACTACAAGCGCGACCGGATATGAGGATAATTATACTACGGAAAGTTATTTGGGAAGAGCACGTTACAGTTATGCTATGCGTTATTTTGCAGATCTCTCATTTCGTAGGGACGGTTCATCCCGTTTCAGAGATCCTTGGGGTAACTTTTGGTCAATCGGTGCCAGTTGGATCATTTCGGAGGAGAATTTTATGAAATCACTCAATTGGATTAATAACTTAAAGCTTCGTGCTTCTTATGGTGAAGTGGGTAATGACCAAAGTGCTGCTTATTATGCTTATCAAGCATTATATCTGGCTGATACCAATGCACACCAGGGAGCATACATCAAGAGCCAGCTTGCCAATCCTGAATTAAAATGGGAAAAGTCCAGTTCTATTGACATTGCGTTGGAAGGAAGACTGTTTGATCGTTTGAACTTTTCTATCGATTATTTTGACAAACGTTCCAAAGATCTGTTATTCGATGTTTATAACCCGTTGTCGGCTGGTCCTACGGATCTTTGGGGAACCACTACGGTTGATCCTACCGGACGTTCTATCATAACTAAAAATATCGGTACTGTATCCAACAAAGGAGTGGATTTGGCATTGGATGCTGATATTATCTATAATAAGAATTGGCGTTGGAATTTAGGTGTCAATCTGACTTTCCTTAAGAATGAAATAGTCAAACTGCCTGATCATAAAGACATTACTAAAGGGGTGCAGAAGTTGAGTGAGGGTAAGAGTATCTATGAGTTCTTTACTTACACTTATGCGGGTGTCGATCAAATGGATGGTATGGCCATATATGTAGCCGATCCGGAAAAAGTGACGGACGATAATATCAGTAGTGGAAATGTTTTTGAAATCAATGGTCAATATTATTGTTATAATCCGGGTAGTTACGGCCTTCGTGAATGGCATGGCTCTGCTCTGCCAAAAACTTACGGCAGTATCAATACTTCGTTGACTTATAAAGGAATTTCTTTATCTATGTTGGGAACATTCTCTTTAGGCGGGAAAGTGTATGATACGAATTATGCCAGTTTGATGGGAATGTCTGCCAATAGTGCATCGGCATTACATGAAGACATGCTTCAATCATGGAATGGTACTCCCGAAGGTATTACAGAGACATCTCCGAATCGTATCGATCCGAACGGAATTCCTCGTGCAGCCATGTCTACTGCTTCTCAATATTTTGGTATATCAAGTTCCCGGTGGTTACAGAATGCATCTTATTTCGTGATGAAGAATATTAACTTGGGATATGATTTCCCATCTAAAATTACTAATAAATTGAATATAGATGGTTTACGTGTCTATGCTTCAGTCGAAAATGCATTTACAATTGCTGCTCGTAAAGGTATGAATCCACAGTATAGCTACAGTGGAGGTGCAGACCAGACTTATGTGACCGCACGTGTTGTCTCATTCGGATTGAACTTGAAATTTTAACCCTAAATAATTCAGAAATATGAAAATTTCGACTAAATATATACTTGCTTCCGCTTTAAGTGGAATATTAATTTTCGGTAGCAGTTGCTCTGACAGTTGGCTGCAGACCGAACCGACCGATCAGGCTTCGAATGAAGCTGTTCTCAGTACGACAGAAAATGCCAAAAAAGCAATCAATGGCTTATGTAAATTGATGAGTATGCAACACGGAGCATATTGGGATTACTTTGCAAATAATGGCGAAGGTACTGTCATACAATACTATTTAGAATATCCGGGGCGTGATTTCAATTATCCGTTGATGTCGCCGGGATGGTCTGTTATATTTAATAATAAGTTTACACAGAATGTAACATCCGGTTACTGTGCTTATCCATGGTACTACTACTATAGCATCATAGGAAACGCCAATACGGTTTTAGCAAATATCGATGCTGCCGAAGGCGAACAAAGCGAAAAAGATTATATTAAAGCCGGTGCACTTACTTTTCGTGCCTATTCTTTCTTTCGCTTAAGCCAGATATATTGCGATTCATGGAAAGAAAGCAATAACGGAGGATCCGAAGGAATCGTTCTGCGTATAGATGAATCTACCGGTGATATGCCGTTATCGACTTTGGCTCAGACCTACGAGCAAATCTATTCGGATCTGAATCAAGCAATTTCCCTGTTTAAAGCTAACGGTGACATTACTCGTGATTCTTTCTATGGAACGTCGGCTGCCTGTTATCCCGATCAGAATGTTGCCGAAGCTATTTTAGCCCGTGTGGCTCTTTCCAAAGGCGACTACCAGACTGCACTCGACAATGCCAAGGCAGCTCGTGAAGGTCGCTCTCTGATGAGTGTATCAGACTATAAGGCAGGATTCTACCAGAACAACAGCGAATGGATTTGGGGAACATTTAATGATGCGCAGGAAACACTGTATTACGGTGCTTTTTTAGTCGTTTTCGCTCGAAACGGTTATTATGCTACCAACCAACATTATCATGTTTGTGTAGCTCGTGATTTTATCGATGAGATATCAGACAGTGATATTCGTAAAGGATTATTCTTACACAAAGGAACATTCCTTCCTGAGGGCAAAACTGTAGAAGAAGTTTTGGATACACAGACTTCCAGTATGGTTGGAATGTTTGCTGACGGTGCTGACGGCGATGAAGCATATGCAAATGCAGAAGAATACATCAAAACCAATTTCTCAGATATGACAGAGACTCCTTATAATGCTTATACCAGCCTTAAATATGCCTGTGAAGGTATGCCGGGAATCGGTTCCATTCCGTTGATCCGGTCTTCGGAAATGTTGCTAATTGAAGCAGAAGCCAATTATTTCCTGAATAGCGGTAACCCTCAACCGGCACGGGATAATCTGATTGAATTGAATAAAACATCCGGCCGTGATCCGGAGTATTCTTGTGACTTGACAGGAGAGCAGCTTTTTGAGGAAATAGCTAAGTATAGACGTTTGGAGCTTTGGGGTGAAGGACATAGTTGGCTCGATTGCAAACGTTGGGGAATTGCTGTTGTCAGAAAATCATTTGCAGAAGGCGGTAACTATGATGCTTCTGTTTCCGGAACATTCGGTTACAAAGACGGAGTATGTGACAAGACATTCTGGAAGTGGTCGATACCTACTGGAGAAACCGACTTGAATGAAGGGTTGTGATCTACTGCTTGAATTGATAATCAATGAAATGTTTAAAGGGTTTCGTCCCTTTACATTATAAATAAAGTGTTTTTGAAAGGCCGTTCTTGTGAAAGAATGGTCTTTTTTTGTATGGCAATGATATCCACCTATACACGATGGCGAGACTTATGCTTTGCCGGTAGACGTTCTGACTAAAAGAGGTTACATTCTTATATTACATTCTGAGGATAAGATTTATCGTGGGAAGTTTATTAAGAAACGATCCGGATAGGTGTAAATATAATTAAATAAAGGTAACCGGTAAGTTTGAAACAAATAGCATTCAAACTTGCCGGTTTTGTGTTTTATTTCTATTTTTGTTTGAAATCACAAAGTTATCTACATGAAGCAGATTGTTTGTATCACGGCCGGTTGTATGTTTTTTGCACTGATGTTGAGTGCTTGTCGTACTCCGGCTACACAATTGAAAGAGGAGCAGAATATGGGAAATCAAATGATTATAGAGACACCTGTACGGGGAGGGTCTGCGGCTGTCAGTTCCCCAAGAGTGTTTGTTTATAAGACTAAAGGCGATTATTCTCATCTGGTTCCGGTATTGATGGACGATTCCCGTACACAAATTCTCTCTTATCCGCATCCGCGTGATCTTTTTATTGGAGGAAAACTCTGCCTGCCGACTCTTCTGAACGATGGCTATTGGTTGGACAACAGGGGAATAGGTCGGAATGTCGCTTTCCTTTCTTATACTTATGAAGAGTATAGCCGATTGTCCTCAGCTCCCTCTATGGAGGAGTTGAAAGCACATATCCGAGATAAAGACCCTATCACTGAATGGCATGAATGCGGACGGCGGGCGGACTATAAAAATATTGTTTCCGAATTAAATAAGCTTATAGAACAAGGCTTTCTGCAAAAATAACTATATATTTGCGCACATATTATATACGAGAAATAAAGAATGAAAGAATTTGTAATCTCCGAAGCTCAGGTCGAAACAGCGATACTTGTCGGTCTTATTACGCAAGCTCAGGATGAGCGTAAAACGAACGAGTATCTCGATGAACTGGCATTCCTTGCCGAGACGGCTGGGGCGGAAGTTGTGAAAAAGTTTACCCAAAAGTTGCCGACCGCCAATTCTGTAACTTATGTGGGAAAAGGAAAGTTGGAAGAGATAAAAGAATATATCTTGAATGAAGAAGAAAACGAACGGGAAGTCGGAATGGTCATTTTTGACGATGAACTTTCGGCTAAACAGATACGTAACATCGAAGCGGAACTGAAAGTCAAGATATTGGACCGTACTTCGCTTATCCTCGACATATTTGCGATGCGTGCACAGACTGCCAATGCGAAAACGCAAGTGGAGCTGGCTCAGTATAAGTACATGCTCCCCCGCTTGCAGCGTTTGTGGACTCACCTTGAACGACAGGGGGGTGGTTCCGGATCGGGTAGTGGTAAAGGTGGCTCAGTGGGACTTCGTGGTCCCGGTGAAACTCAGCTCGAGATGGACCGCCGTATCATATTGAACCGTATGTCGTTGTTGAAGGAACGTTTAGCAGAAATTGACAAACAGAAATCTACTCAACGGAAAAATCGTGGCAGAATGATTCGTGTGGCTCTTGTGGGATATACCAATGTCGGAAAGTCGACCATGATGAATCTTCTTGCAAAGAGTGAAGTGTTTGCCGAGAATAAGCTCTTTGCAACTCTCGATACTACCGTACGCAAGGTAATAATTGACAATTTGCCTTTTTTGCTGTCCGATACCGTCGGTTTTATCCGTAAATTGCCGACGGACCTCGTAGACTCTTTCAAATCTACTCTCGATGAGGTGCGTGAAGCGGATTTGTTGCTGCATGTTGTCGATATTTCCCATCCCGGATTTGAGGAACAGATAGAGGTGGTGAATAAAACCCTGGCCGATATCGGTGGTGCCGGGAAACCTATGATACTTATATTTAATAAAATAGACGCTTATACCTACGTGGAGAAAGCGGCAGACGACCTTACCCCCAGAACAAAAGAAAACTTAACACTCGAAGAACTGATGAAGACGTGGATGGCAAAAATGGAAGACAATTGCCTGTTCATTTCCGCCCGCGAACGAATCAATATAGAAGAACTGAAGAGTGTAGTTTATAAACGCGTAAAAGAGTTACACGTACAGAAGTATCCCTATAATGATTTCCTTTATCAGACTTACGAAGAAGAGGAGGAATAATTATTTAATGTGTCAATACGCCAATGTGCCAATTGCCGTGCGGTGTATTAGTAAATAATATAGTGCGGCCAATTGTCGTATGGATACATTGTTGTATCGGCACATCATTATATTACTTACATTATGGGAAAAATTTACCGAGGATTGACTGAAGACGAAATTCTTCAGTTAAAGAGTCAGTCGTGTCTGGCGGATGATTGGGGAAAAGTCTTTGTAGCAGAAGATTTTACCACCGAGTACGTTCATCACACCCGCTTTTCGGGTGAAGTAAAGTTAGGAGTTTTTCAGTCGGATTTTACATTGCCGGGTGGAATAAAAAAACATGCCGGCCTACGTCATGTGACACTGCACAATGTGACAGTAGGGGATAACTGCTGCATTGAAAATATTCAGAACTACATTGCGAACTATGAAATTGGGGATAATGCATTTATTGAAAATGTGGATATCATTTTGGTAGATGGTCGTACGACTTTTGGCAATGGAGTAGAAGTTGCTGTTCTAAATGAAACGGGTGGCCGGGAAGTGCTGATTAATGACAAACTTTCAGCGCATCAGGCTTATATCTTAGCTTTATATCGTCATCGTCCGGAGCTGATAGACCGTATGAAGAAGATTACCGATTATTATTCTAATAAGCATGCTTCCACTGTGGGGACAATCGGTAATCATGTGATGATACTTAATACCGGTTCCATTAAAAATGTACGGATAGGCGATTGTTGTCATATTTGCGGTACATGCCGTTTATCGAATGGTAGTGTCAATAGTAATGCGGTGGCACCGGTTCATATCGGACACGGGGTGATCTGTGACGATTTCATTATTTCTTCCGGATCACACGTGGATGACGGTGCGCTGCTGACTCGTTGTTTTGTGGGACAAGCTTGTCAGTTAGGGCATAATTATTCGGCTTCCGATTCCTTATTTTTCAGTAATTGTCAGGGAGAAAACGGAGAGGCTTGTGCTATTTTCGCCGGCCCTTATACGGTTACACATCATAAGTCGACCTTGCTGATTGCCGGTATGTTTTCGTTTATGAATGCCGGTTCCGGGTCTAATCAGAGTAACCACATGTATAAACTCGGTCCTATTCACCAAGGTACATTGGAACGTGGAGCGAAGACCACTTCGGATTCTTATATCCTCTGGCCGGCCCGTGTCGGTGCATTTTCATTGGTAATGGGACGTCATGTGAACCATGCCGATACATCCAATCTGCCGTTTTCTTATCTGATCGAACAGCAGAATACCACTTTCCTTGTACCGGGAGTGAACTTACGGAGTGTGGGTACCATTCGTGATGCCCAGAAATGGCCGAAACGCGATAAACGTAAAGATCCGAACAAGCTCGATTATATTAATTATAATTTGCTGAGCCCATATACTATTCAGAAAATGTTTAAGGGGCGTTTTATTTTAAAGGATTTGAAACGTGTATCCGGCGAAACTTCCGAAACTTATTCTTATCAGAGTGCCAAGATTAAGAATTCTTCCCTGAATAGCGGTATTCGTTATTATGAGATAGCCATTCATAAATTTTTGGGCAATTCTATCATCAAACGTCTTGAAGGTATTAAGTTCCAGAGTAACGAGGAAATTCGCCAACGGCTGAAACCGGATACGGAGATAGGTTTGGGAGAATGGGTTGACATATCCGGATTGATCGCTCCGAAGAGTGAAATAGAAAAGCTGATGGCCGGGATAGAAAGTGGTGAAATCAATCGTTTGAAAGAAATAAATGCCCGCTTTGCCGAGATGCACAACAATTACTATACCTATGAGTGGACATGGGCTTATAATAAGATTCAGGAGTTTTATGGTCTTGATCCGGAGACAATTACCGCCAAAGACATTATCTGTATTGTAAAATCCTGGAAAGAAGCTGTTATCGGGCTGGATCGTATGGTGTATAACGATGCACGTAAGGAATTCTCCATGTCATCAATGACTGGTTTTGGAGCTGACGGGTCGCAAGATGAGATGAAACTTGATTTCGAGCAAGTTCGTGGAGATTTTGAAAGTAATCCATTTGTAACTGCCGTACTGGAGCATATCGATGATAAGAATGCATTGGGTGACGAACTGATAAATCGTATCGGACAGTTGGGGTAGGAGTTGGAATTTGGGAGTTAGGAGTCAGAATTTAGGAGCTGGAATATAGTAGTTGGAATATAGTAGTTAGTAGCCAGTAGTCAAGTAGTAAGTAGAGGATGCCTTTCGCTATTTTCTTATTCTAACTCCCAACTCCTAACTTCCGACTCCTAACTTTTAACTTCCTGCTTCTAACTCCTGTTTCTGATTCTCTTCTCTGTATTTAGATGGGGTACAACCTACCATTTTTTTGAAGAATGTGCTAAAATAACGTTGGCTGCTAAACCCTACCGCTTCTGATATTTCGAGCATATTGCAATCTGTTTCACGTAGCATTTGAAGGGCTTTTTCTATACGGAAATTATTGATGCAGTCGTTGATACCCACATAATTTACTGCTTTTACTCTGTTGTAGAGCGTGGTTCGCGACATGCCCATTTTGTCTGCTATAAAATCTACATCCAATTGGTTGTTGCTTAGATTCTCTATGATAATATTATTTAGTTTGAAGAGAAATCTTTCGTCCGCATTACTCGGTTCTTCTTCTATATTTGGATAGGAGGATATACTACTCACATAGTTACGATAGTGTTTTTGTAATATCTTACGATTTTTCAATAAATTGCGTACTATAACTATTAATTCATCTACTTCAAAAGGTTTGGTAAGATAGATATCAGCTCCCGATTTATAGCCGGATGCTGTACTTTCCATGTCCGTTCGCGCAGTGAGTAGCACCACGGGAATGAAACAGGTTTTTTCTTGCCTTTTTATTTGTTGACATAGTTCCAGACCATCGCCTTGTTGCATCATGATATCGCTGACAATGATATCGGGTAATTTTTGTGTGGCAATGTTGAATGCATCTTCTCCGTTGTTGGCTGTATATACTTTTTGGAAGTGCTCCTTCAAGGCCTCTTTGAGAAAGTTGGACAGTTCAATATTATCTTCTACTATTAGTATTGAATAGTTGCGTGTGTCGAAATTCTCTTCCTCTTGGGATGGTTTTTGTTCTTGTCTTTCTCTGTCGGAAAAACGGAGCACATCGTTGAGTGATATATTGACGGACTGTTCAGAAGGATTTTTTTTATCTTCTCTTTCGGGCAATTCGAAGCAGAAAGTGGCCCCTGTTTTCTCATTATTATAGGCTTCGATCTTTCCTCCTTGCAGTTCCACCAGTACTTTCACATAGGATAGCCCGATGCCGCTTCCTTCTTTTGAGTCTTTTCCCTGATAGAAGCGTACAAAAAGCTGTTTTATGTCTTCTTCGTCCAGTCCGATACCTTCATCGATGACGGAAATACGTATGTTTCCCTTTTCTTTTTGCGTTGTTAATGTCACGGAATTTCCTTCCGGAGTGAATTTTAATGCATTTGCTAATAGATTGGATACTATCATTTCACATTTGCTGGTATCAAATGTCCATTCTTTAATACGGTTGTCAAAATTATATAGGAGACGTACATTCTTGTTGGCATATTCATTTGTGAAACTCCCGGCGATTTCTTCCAACCAATTGTTGAACGTACAAGTGGAAAGATGTAATACTTTCTGCCCCATTTCTATGCGACGTACATCAAGTACCATTTCAATCAGATTTTTCATACGTCTGACTTGCCGGCAGATACTTTCCAGTTGTTCTTTTAGTTTATTGTCGGTTATTGCCTCTTTATTAAGCAGACGTTTGAGCGGTGCATATATAAGCATAAGGGGTGTTCTCAACTCATGGCTCATATTGATGAGGAAACGTATTTTTTCTTCATTCATATTTTGCTTGTGTTCTTTCAGCTCCCATTGCAGTTTACGCTCTTTTTTCCGGTTGTAATAAGTCACATAACCTATGCAGATAATGATAAAGAGAATAATCAGTGCCAGTTTCAGATAAGGACTTTGCCACCATGGAGTGGGGATTTCCAGATTTAATATAGGTGTCATTTCTGTCCAGCTACCATCTCTGTTACTGCACGAAACGGATACTTCATAATGACCGGGAGATAGTGAATAGAGAGCCAGAGAAGGAGCATACGATTCGATATCGCGTGCCAAACCGGAAATGTGAAACCGGTATATTCTCCGTCGAAATACATCCTCTTCATTTCTTATCAGTTTGATGATAAGTGAGGTGTAATGATAGGGAATGGTCAATTTGCCTGTTGCTGAGACTTGATTGGTGATGGTTGCTCCATTCAGTTCTATATCCATTAATTTTATGGTGGGAATATTACCGTCTTTAAACGGGTAATTTTTGCAAATACGCAATAAGCCGTTTACTCCGCATTGGTAAATGTCTCCCGATTGTGATATGGGAACGTTGGTATACATATATTCATTGGCTAAAGCCCCGTCGTTTTCGTCAAAGATGGTAAATCGTTTATCCGATATGGAATAAGCGAACAGCATGTTTCGGGCACCGATCCAAATTCGGTCTGTAGGATCATAAACGGTTGTTCTGGCTTCACTGAACAGAGACGTCTCGATTTTTTCAGCAGATTTATTGTGACGGTTGTATCTTAGTAACCCGCGATTGGTTGCTATCCAGAAATCTCCTTGCGAATCGCAGCAGACACAGTTGATAGTGATATTGAAATCGGAATAATAAATCGGTGACAGTGTTTGGGTGCGGTTGTTCAGACAAAAAATATTTTTAACTCCATAAAGGTAGGTGATGGAGTCGTTTGAGGCAATAACTTTAAGATTACTGATTGGAGTGTCTGTATCTTTGCGTATTTGTGTCATCTGTACAGGGGTAAGCCGGGCTGTTTTCAGGTCATAAATATATACTTGTTCTGCCAGTATGTAATATTTTCCGGGAGAAAATTGATATATGTTGATAGCTATTCCCATGGAATTGATTTGCTCTCTGAGATTCGGGCTTATAAAGTTGCACGGACGGCAGAGGCCTGTTCTTTTGTTGAAGAAATAGAGTCCTTTCCCATAAAAGGAGGCGATCAGTTCTTCTGAATTATATCCTGCTATCGATACTACTTTCTCTTTGCTGCATGAGGGGTAATGCTTAAATATATTTTCAATTTGGTTTAGCCGGTTGATACCTCCGCCATCTGTCCCGATATACATAAAACCGTCTTCCTCATACAAGCATAAGGTTATTTTATTACTCAGACCATAAAGGTTGTTTAAAGGTACATCTTGAAAGGTGTGCATGTATACTTCGCGAATATTCAACAGTCCGTTTCGGATGGTACCGGCCCATAGGTTTTGTGAATGATCCACATACAGGCTTTTTATTGAATTGCTGGGCAGTGAGTTGTTGTTTCCGCTTTGCTGTTCGATGGTGCGAAAGGTACGGTCTGCGAGATTTAAACGCGCAATGCCACCTCCGTCGGTAGCTATCCACAGTTCGTCTTTGTAAATGAGCATGTCAAGTATAATGTCATTGCACAAATCGGAATTTTGTGTGGAATAGCGGGCGATTTCTTGGCCGTTTACATCATAACATATCATACCTTCACCATAAGGTGATAACCATAAGTTTTTTTGTTTGTCAATAAAATAAGAACTTATATGTTGTTTTTTGCAAGAGGTGAAAGGGGTTAATTGGTGGCTGTCTGTGTGGTAGAGATAAACACCTTTCCATTGGGTGCCTACCACATACGTATTTTTTTTCCAAGGTTTGATATATTTAAAATAGTCATTAATTGCTTTGCCTTTATTAATAATGGGGAGACTGTGCAATTGGCGATCGGCATAGCTGTATATCCACAGTCCTGTTCCTGCAAATAATATTCCGTCCGTCAGCAGACAAGCGGTCTTTGCTTGTACAGGGGCATTGTTATGATAGATCAAAGTGAAATTATCTTCTCCCCGGTTGTAAATTGCCAATCCTTCCTGAGTACCTATCCATAGATTGAGCAGGGAGTCTTCTTTTAGAAAGCAGATATCATTGTCTGGTAATGAATTAGGAGAATATGAATCATAAAAGTAATTTTTAAGTTCATACTGATCAAAACGATTCAATCCCATTTGAGTACCAATCCAGATGATTCCTTTGTAATCCTTGAGTACGCAGTTGACCGTTGTCTGTGATAGCCCTTCTTGTAGGGATAGTTGTTTGAAATAATAATCAGGAAAAGCGTGTAAGGAAGAAACGGAGCATTGCATCAATAGAACACATCCGACAAACCGGCATAAACTGGTTAGTACGTTTCCATAGTTTTTCATAATCGTTTTTTTGATTAGTGTAGACAAAATTAAAACAAATGTGACAGATAAACAAAGGGTATGGGAAAATAATGTCTTTTTGAAGCAAAGATAACGGGGGGTAGTTATTAACATTGTTAATCTATTTCTTTAACTATAAAATTAATGAATACAATAATATATACTTTTATCATGCAAAAGTATATACTGTTATTGTATAAAGAAACGTTATTAACACAAGCTTAAGTGTATACTTTTGAAATAGTAATAAATTTACTTGTTTAATTATTGAATATGAGTATGTTATGGTGGTATTGTTATAGCGCTTTATTTTATTGTAATCATTCTCTATTACCAAGTTTCTGTAATTTTAATTGTGATTTAAATAAGTATAAATAGACGGTGTACTTTATTGTCTCCGGTGTTTAAAATTGTTTATTATGTTTGAAGTTGTTTCAAGTACTAGGTGTTTAGGATTACCAGAGAAGAGACCGCTAAAGTCGGTAGAAACGGATTTGTTGTTACAAAAGTGATGCTTGGAGTAGATGAACATAGTGGGATATTACGAATCAATATAAAAGAAAGATTGTGCAAAATTTTATTTCTAAGAAAGATAATTTTAATCTTATATCGAATTCAAGTTAAATATAATAATGCTTCAAAAAACGAATATTTTATGTGATTTTGCGTTGATGTCCTATTATTCTAACACGCATTTGAAGACAAAAGAGACGAACAGAAAGCATACTACATAAATAATTGCAAATATATGTAATGGATACTGTATATCCTTTACTTTATATGTGTATATATTCATTTGTCTTGATATCATGAGTTGTTAAACCGGGCTGTTTTCAAAATCAATCATATATTTTCAAAAATCGTTCAAAACTCCTATACATGCGTTGTTTGGTACATTTTTGGAATAACAAACAGCCGTTTTTGAACATTAATTTGTATTTAATCATCTATGTTTGCACCAATAAAAATCGAATTATTATATAATATGATAATTTGATTGATGTTACATCAATGTTTTATTTATTAACTTTAATTTTATTATTATGAAAAGAAGTTTACTTTTGGTTTCAACTGTTTGTCTTTTTTCGTTAGGTGCAACAGCTCAGAATTATGCTCCTGCTGCATGGACATTTAGTAAGCAACAGCAGGGTAGCGCAGCAGGATTATTCATTAAAGAAATGGCTTCTACGAACTGGAACTGTAAAGCTCCTTTCCGTTTAGGAGACGCCTTAGATGGTTCTATCGGGTTGGCATGCGCTGTGGGTGGTGATGTGACAGGACCGGGAAGTGATTTGTATGCTAATGTAACTGATGCAGATAAAGCTGTGTTTGAAGAGTTTTATAAAGCATGTCAGATTGTAGATGGTGGTGAGTTAGGCAATTTGTTCTGCTATCAAGGTAGTGCTTCTACTATGTCTGACCCCAGAGCTGTAAAGAATAGCAAGGCAATGCCTAATGCTACTATGTTCTGGCTTTCAAATACAGATATTCCTTTGGCAGCAAATTACCGTGTTTCTATGGGATATCGGGTTATTGCAAATTCAGGGAATAATGCAATGAAATTGACTTTGGCTACTTCTGCTTATGATGGAATAGATAATGGTACTGATTTGGCTAACGGGACTTATCGCGAATTGGAACTACCTTTCTATGCTGACTTTAATGACTATTGGAGTACTGCTACCATGGATATAACTATTGCAGATAATACAGATCCTAACTATAAAGAGTTGCCTTTGGTAATAAAGATGTGGTTAGGTAGTGGTATTGAAAATGCGATTGTATTATTTAGTGATATAAAACTGGAGAAAATAGAAACAATTGATAATAAGTATGTTCCGGGGAAAATAGAAGATGTGGAGTGGAATGATTCTCCAACCGGAATAAGCTATAAGATAGCTGACCAGAACGCTGTTGTTTGGGCATCTAACGGTGAAATTACGGTGGTAGATGCAAAATCTCCTATTCAGGTTTATTCAGTTTCAGGAAAATTGGTTTCCTTCAAATCTCCTATTTCAAGTGTAACAACAATTCCTGTAGCTCAAAAGGGAGTTTATATTGTTAAGATCGGAGAAAGTTGTAGAAAAATAGTGTTGTAATTTTGAGAAATTTAAGAAGCGAATCTTTACAACTTCATAGCAGGGGTCAAGATTCGTTTCTTTTTTTGTTAATCATGTATTTAATGATCTAAATTGATTAGTATGGTTTTAAAAAAAGTTATGTTAGCATGCATTTTGGGATGCTTCTTTTTAAACTCTTTTTCGCAAACAACCAATTATGCGATAAATAATGATGGCACTGGTTTTGTTCAAACGTCAACCATTATAAATGAGTTGAACGGACTGGCGGAAGCTACCGTGCAAATATGGATTAAACCAGTAGAATGGGTGAAAGGTGCTCAGCTTTATAATCAAAGTAATCTGATTATGGAATTGGGAGAAAACCGGTCGCTGATTGTAAAAGCCGGGACTTCTTCTGTTACTTGTACTCCGGAAATTGCACTGAATACCTGGTCGCAATTGACCATGGTATACGATAATGGTACAGTAAAGTTATATGTAAATAATGAACTGAAAGAGACAACAGGCACATTACCGGCAATTTTACCGGATGCAGTGCATACTTGTTATATTGGTAAGAACTTTAAAGGGCAAATAGATGAAATACGTGTTTGGAAGAAAGCATTGGAACAGAAAGACTTTTTTTGGAACAATACGTTGAATAAGTTTAATCCTAATTATGATACATTGGTCTCTTATTGGAAATGCGATCAGGAACAATGTGAGAATTTAGTTGATTACCAATTTGCTCATCATGGAATTATTAATAATTTACAGCGCGTGGTTGTTGAAGATAATGCTGTGATGCGCTATCGTATCGTGACCGGATATACGAATCTGATGCGTTTTACAGACCGGGGTAATATTAATCGGGATATGTTTCTAATGACCAATGATTTGATTCTGCTTTCTGCTAAAGTACAGCAAGACGGATCTTTGTTTCCAGAATACCCGGATAACTCTGCCGTTCCTGTAAATGTATCTTATTTGGACGAATTTGAGGGACATAAGGGAGTGATGGATTTTCATGGAATAGGGTCTAAGATGGTAGCAGAAGATGGTCGTGCACCTTTTGATCCAACTGAACGATTTGGTTGTGGTACTCCTAACGTTGCCACTGTCTCGGGTTGGATTTATATTGATAAATGGGTAGAAGGTGCTGGAATATTTTCTAATTATCAGGACGAAGATAATTGTATGATTATTAAATTGGGACAAGAGACTAATAAAGAGATTGTTGTTGATTTTTGCGGAACTATAGCTACTCTGAAGAATCAAGTGGAAGTTGGAAAATGGCATTATTTGAGTGTTTGTTTTAAACCATCCGAAGGAGAAATAACAGGTCGTAGATTCAATCCGATTTTTATAAGTGTTGATTATGTAATACATGATAAGATTTCCAGTAAAACCGTAGAACTTAGTGGTAAAGATATGACAATAAAAGTGGTACCGGTATTTGCAAATAGCACAATAACGTTAGGAGATAATCTGGATGGAAAACTGGATGAGGTTATGGTTTGGGGAAGTGACCGTTCCGGATCGGCGAAGAATGATGCTGAAAACGGTTATCAATGGAATATCGGAAGTTGGAATAATATTTTCTTAAATGCCTATTGGAAAGGGGATGACCCTGAAAATATAGGTAAGGATTCTCAGAGCTATATTGGTATGATCGAATTTATCCGTAATTATTATGCCGGACATCGTGGTATGAAAATTCGTATGGGTATTATTTATCCGGATGGAGAAAAATGGAAATGGGGTGTTTTGAATAAAGAGGAATATCTGGATAATATGATTAATGATGCAAAAAAGCTATTGACATATTGTGATGGTTTGGATGTTGATTTGGAATGGATGTACAGTTCGTCTGATTGGACTATCTATAACCACGTCGTAAAACGTCTGATTGACGAAGTCATGGCAGGTCATAGAGATACAAAAACATTTTCTTGTTCATTGCATAAAGTGTCTTATAGTGGATTTGATAAAGCAATGATAAATGATGTTGATTTCTTTACCTTCCAACTCTATGGGCCTAATAAAGAGACTTATTATTGGGAGTATTATCCGGAAGCCTACAATTGGTTTATAAATTACGGATTTCCTAAAGATAAGATTTTGATGTCTTATGGAGTATTGCTCGTTAATAATGGCGAGGAAGGCTATAAAGATCTGTTTGAAAAATACGGAATGAATGATAGTAATTTTGATCCGGCTTTGAATTCATGGGATTGTGATGGTATTGTCAAGTATTATAATGGGGTGAATCAAACGAAACGTAAGCAAGAGTTTATTATAGAAAAAGATTGTCGTGGAACAATGTACTTTGATATGGGGAATGATCAACCTGTCAGTGATTATAAGAGTTTGATATGTGCACAAAATGATGTACTTGCATCCAATGTGGATACATTGATTACGAATGTGGATTTGGGACCGGTAGGAATACAGAATATGGAAAAGAAAGGTCAAACTGAAACATTTTCATTTTATCTCAGTCCATCCGGTAATCAGATAACTTTAACTCTTTCCGTAGAAGAGGATGCAGGAAATGCTTTCTGTGAGATTTGTACAATAGATGGTAAGGTTGTAATGCAGGAGTGTCTGAATGCCGTTACAAATGTAATTCCGTTATCTTTGACAAAGGGGACTTATTTGATACAAGTACGTACCCATAATGGAAATTACACACAAAAAATACATATTAATTAAATCTTAATATTATGGAAAGAAAAACACAGGGACGCATCTTAGCGTTGTTTTGTTTGTTATTTCTTCCTGCTTTGGCTTTTTCACAGATAATGGTGAAAGGAACAGTGAAAGCAGAAGACGGCTTTGGAATGCCGGGAGCCAATGTACTACTGAAAGGTTCTACAAATGGCACTATCACTGATGTGGATGGTAACTACAGCATATCTGTTCCATCCGAAAAATCGGTACTGGTTTATAGTTTCATCGGTATGTCTACGCAGGAAATAACCGTGGGTAAGCAACGCACTATTGACGTTGTTCTGAAAGATGACAGTGAGATGTTGGATGAGGTGGTAGTGGTAGGCTATGGTACTATGAAGAAAAGTGACTTGACGGGTGCCGTTTCTTCCTATCGTCCCGATGAAAAGGAAGTTGGTAAAATAGCTTCTATCGATAACATGCTGCAAGGTAAGATTGCCGGGCTTTCGATCGGAGCTTCTATCGATGCTCCGGGTGCTGCTTCGTCGGTAACGATTCGTGGTGCCAATTCATTGCGTGGAGATAACCAGCCTTTGTATGTTATCGATAATATTCCCCAAGCTTCTACTGGGGAATTTGCAAATTCCGGTAATGACGGTACTTTTACCATTGCAACCAATGCATTGAGCTCTTTGAATCCGGCCGATATTGAAAGTATCGAAGTGTTGAAAGACGCTTCGGCTACTGCAATTTATGGTTCTCGTGGTGCGAACGGGGTTATCTTGATTACTACCAAGAAAGGTAAGTCGGGAAAGACGACTGTGGGAGTATCGGCTAACTTTACGGTTGCTAATGCTGCCAATTTGCTGGATTTGATGAGTCTTGAGGAATATGCTCAATATCGTTTGGTATATGGTGGAGGTTATAAAAAGGATGACAACGGGGATTGGAACTTATGGAAGATAAATAAGGAAACAGGCGAAAATGAATGGAACGATGCTTTCCAGTTCTTTTTACAAGATGGCGGTGTGTACAGGAAAAATGGTGAAAACTCTAAGTTGAAAGAGAAGTGGACGCTGTTGAATCCGATAGATTGGCAGAAAGAGATATATAGTACTGCTTTCTCACAGAATTATTCAGTTACACTAAATGGTGGTTCTGAGAAAACAACTTATTTTGCTTCGGCTTCTTATAAGGATATTGAAGGATTAGTGGAAGGCACTGGCCTGAAACAAGGTGACTTTCGCTTGAATTTGAATTCTACGCTTGCCAAGAATATCACAATGGCAATTTCTGTGAATGGGTCTATCAAACAGAATGATATGATGTCCGGTGGTAATACGACTGGTGGTGCTACAGGTTCTATCTCGAATGTGGCTCTGTCGAGTGCGCCTTATGTTAAATCACAGGAAGAAATGGAACTGACGACTCCGAATCTTGCCGACCGGGCCACGGTTTGGACATGGGTGGAAGACTATGACGACACTACTATTGAGAAAACGTTCCGTGGATCATTGGATTTGAATTGGAAAATATTCAAGTTTTTATCTTATAACCTACGTGCCGGTGGTAATATCTCTATTCAAGACCGTGATCGTTGGTTCAACATTACGCTTTATACCGGTTCTGCACAGAACGGTTATATTACTCAGTCGGATTTTAACCGTAGCAACTATTCGGTAGAGAACGTGTTCCAGTTTAATCACGAGGTAAAGGGCATTGTAGATATTAATGCTACGGCCGGTATTACGTATGATACCTACCGTTCGCTAAATACACTGACTGTCGGAAATGATTTTAATAATTATAGTTTCCGTTCAAATGGCATGCATATGGCCGGCAATGTGGAATATAAACAACCGGCTCAACGGGATTATCAACTGTTGTCTTTTCTGGCACGTGCCAATTTGAGCTTTTTGCAAGGGCGCTATTTACTGACGGCATCTATTCGTGGTGATGGTTCCAGTAAGTTTAAAAAAGGTAACCAATGGGCATACTTCCCTGCCGCAACAGTTGCATGGCGTCTGGAACAGGAAGAGTTCATAAAAGACCATTCATGGATTAATCAATTAAAGTTACGTGCCGGTTACGGTGAAACGGGTTCTCAATCTATTGACCCGTACAGCACATTCTCAAGCTATGGTACGCAATTTACAAATACGCCGCAGGGGGCGGAAAAACCGGCACAAGGAGCAACCGGTAGTGGTGATAAATTGATAGGACTTGTAGTAGACAAAATGGAAAATGATGGACTGAAATGGGAACGAACTGTTTCTTATAATGTCGGAGTTGACTTTTCCTTTTTTCAGGATCGTATCGGAGGTACTGTTGATTTATATTCCAAAAAGACGAAAGATTTGCTGATACAGCGTGACTTGCCACCTTCAACAGGTTATAAATCAATGACAATCAATCAGGGAAGTTTGCGTAACAACGGTTTGGAGGTTTCGTTGCATGGAGATATTATTCGTACGAAGGACTTTACTTGGTCGCTTTCCGGTAATATAGCTTTCAATCGGCCTGAAATTCTGGATTTCGGATTACCGGAGGAAGAATGGGGAACCGGACAAAATTGGAAGGCCTATATGGGAAACAGTTTGGGTGATCACTTCGGTGAAGCGAATATATTTATTGCCGGAAAAGCTCCCGGTTTGTTTTATGGCTATCAGACGGATGGAATTATTCAGGAGAATGATCCTTATATAAAACAGATAGATGCGACAAAATCTATAGGAACGGTAAAGGCCGGTAACTTGAAGTTTGTAGATCAGAACGGTGACGGCGCTATTAATGAAAAAGATCGGGTCATTCTGGGAGATCCGAATCCGGACTTTACTTATGGATTCCAGACTGATTTCAGATGGAAAGACTTATCACTTTCTATGGCATTTACCGGTGTACAGGGGAATGATATTTTAAATACGAATGCACGTTATTCTATCTTGCCGTCTAACTCCACCAGTATGATTTATAAAAGCTCTTTTGAAAAAATGTGGAGAAACGATAATCCGTGGATAGGGGAATATCATGGAAATGAAATGCCTTCACCAAGTGCGGTCACTCCTAAGGTCATAATGGACAGATATGTGGAGGATGGAAGTTATCTGCGTTGTTCGGACATTACATTGGGATACAATCTGCCGAAAAATCTGGTTTCAAAGATTGGGTTTAATAGCATTGGGATTTATGCATCAGTGAAAAATGCGTTTATAATAACCAATTACTCCGGTTATGATCCTGAAGTAAACAGCTTCGCTTTTGACGGAACGCGTCCGGGTATCGATACGAGTTCTATGCCTCATACCCGTTCGTTTATTTTTGGACTTAATGTTTCATTCTAATATTCTGGTTTGATTATGAAAAGAATCAATATAATTTATCTGTTTTTAATGTTGGCTGTTTTCGGGTCTTGTTTGGACGAGGATCCGAAGTATACTACAAATTCTAAAGTGGTATACAGTGACGAACAGTCAGCACAAATGGCTCTGACCGGAATTTATGGTCTGATGGCTGTACAAGGATCCTTTGCACAATTGCTTCCTGAGATTAATACCGAGGCTTCCGGCTTGTGCTGGACTTCTTATAATACCTCCGATAACCGTTGCCAGTATACTGCAGGAGCTATTCCTACTGAAAATGAATTTAATAATCTTGTATGGGGTGCGCTTTATCAGGCTATTGCGAACTGTAATATTTTTATAAAGGCATGTGAAGACAGTGAAAGTGCTGATTGGAGTACGAAAGCCAATATGGTGGCCCAGGCTAAGTTTATGCGGGGAGTATGTTACTATGTTCTTTATTCTTTTTATGGAGGAGTACCTTTACGGTTAGAACCGTCTGATCGGGAAAGTTTGGCGATATCACGTGCTACCCGGCAACAGACAATCGACCAAATTATAAAGGATTGGACAGAGGCTGCTGTTGATTTGGATGAAACTTCTTCTTTGGCAAGTAATAAGCCTACTGCTCCTAATAAATACTCGGCATATGCTTATCTGGCAAAACTTTATTGGGTAATGGGATGTAATGCCTGGGCTGCTGAAAACGGTGACTATTGGGCTACGGGTATTCTGAAACAAACATGGCCGGAAATGCAGGCCAGTACTGTTTATTTTAAGAAGGCGAAGGAATATGGTGACTTGGTGTTGGATAAAAGTGATTTTGACCTTGAACCGGATTTTAATACTTTATATAATGGTACACGTCTCAGCTTTTCTAAAGAATTTGTCTTCGTAATCGATGCTACTAAAAATACGACAGAGAATGTAGGATACAATTCACTACATTGGACATTTTCTCCTCAGAACTCTTCTCAGGGGGAAACTTGGGGACGTTCGCAACCTAATAAATCTTTTTATGACTGGGCGCATGGCACTTATCAGGATGATCCACGCTTGAAAGTCACTTTCATTTCTAAATGGGTGAAGTATGTTAATAAAATGCCGTCGGACGAGTGGCAGGCTGCTTATCCGTATGTGATGAAATCTTTTAATGATACGGTTTGGGTAGATTCGATTGTCAGGCCGGGAAGACCTCCTATAAAGGTGCCGGTAGTAACAACTCACAGAGAATTGGTAGATTCTATCGATTATATCAATGGCGGATATGAGGATCCGACGAATCCGAAAGTGGAAGAACTGGATTCTTTGTTACAGGAAGCGTATTGCAAGACGAAAGGACCGTCTGATTGGAACATCAATGACTGGCCTTATTTTGGGAAGTATATGACTAACGATTGTTCCGGACGTTATGCTAATAACAATCTATATGTATATCGTTTTGCTGATTTCCTTTTACTGATGGCAGATGTTGAGAATGAGTTGGGGAATACTGGTACTGCTGTGTCTTTGGTAAACAGGGTTTTGTCGCGTGCACGTGCTTCGGTGAAACCGGCATCCACTTATCCGAAAGATTTATCGGCCGGCTTGTCGAAAGAGGCAGTGAGGGAATATATTTTCCATGAACGTCTTTTCGAATTGGCAGCAGAGTTTGACGGGTTTACGGACACAAGAAGGAGAGGTATTGAATGGCGCAAGAAACTGCTTGAACGTAATAATAATCACCATATAACTTCTGCTTGTTATCATTATGGCCTTGAAAATGGGTATGCTGCTCCGTGGAGAGAGTATTGGTATCCGAGTGATGGAGAAGAGGATTGGAATAGTTATCTGGTACGTAATCAGTTGATTCCTATTCCACAAATGGAATTGACCACCAATGATATGATTTCTATTAATGACCAGAATCCGGGATATAGTAAATGAGGATAGATAGAGATGATAGAGTGAAGCCATAAGGTGGATTTTTTTGATAGGTTTTTATAAATAAATCTTGGAGGTGGTGGGCAATAATGATAAAATAATCGTATATTGTCCACCGTTTCTTTTATGAGAATATAAGTTATGATAAGAAGATTGACTATACAACAACTACTAACATGGGATGGCAAACAATGGACGAAATGTGATGTAAGTGGAGAATTTAGTAATATCATGCACAATCCTTTGCCTCGGTTTGTACGTTGGCAGAAACAATCTGCACGTTATTTGAAATTGGAGCCACTGACAGAAATCAATGGAAAACAATTGGTTACCGTAGGAGAGATCGGTATTCTGACCGAATAATTATAGTCGTTTGTATTTGATAGCCCCTTAAAAAATGGAAAGTATGATTTGTAGAAAATGGAGTCTGTTGCTATTGTGTTTGGTGATGAACGCCAAGCTGATGGCTTCTTTTTCCGGAAAACCATTTGTGGTTCCGGAACTGAAAGAGTGGAAGCCCGCCCAGGGAAGCATGACCTTAGGCAGCAGAACAAGAATTGTGTATGACGCGAAGCAGCCGGAGTTACTCCGTATAGCCGAACTGATGGCCGATGATTGTTTCAGGTTGTTTCAGCGGAAGCCGGAGGTTGTATCCGGCAAGGCAAAAAACGGTGATATCGTATTGGCATTGAAGCCGGATAAGCATCTGGGTAGAGAGGGATATTCCATTAAAATATCCGATAAAATATTTTTGTCGGCTTCCCAGACAGAAGGTGTGTACTGGGGAACCCGTACCTTGTTGCAAATGGCTGAACAAAATGAAAACGGTTGTTTGCCCAAAGGAGAAATTCGTGACTATCCCGATTATTCCTTACGTGGCTTTATGCTCGATTGCGGTCGGAAGTTTATCCCGATATCTTATTTGCAGGATTTGGTAAAGATCATGTCCTACTATAAGATGAATACATTACAGATTCATTTGAATGACAATGGTTTCAAGCAGTATTTCGAGCATGATTGGAGTAAGACTTATTCGGCATTCCGTCTGGAGTCGGAAACGTATCCGGGATTGGCTGCCTATGATGGGTTTTATACTAAAAAGGAGTTTATTGATTTGCAGAAACAGGCGATGGAGTTAGGGGTGGAGATTATCCCGGAAATCGATGTTCCGGCTCATTCGTTGGCTTTCACGCAGTATAACCCAAGGATAGGCAGTAAAAAATATGGTATGGATCATCTGGATTTGTTTGCTCCCGAAACATATCCTTTTATCGATGCTCTTTTTAAAGAGTATCTGGAAGGTGATGAACCGGTATTCTGCGGAAAGCGCGTACACATCGGTACGGATGAATACTCGAATGAAACGCAGGAATTGGTGGAGAAGTTTCGTGAGTTTACGGATCACTATATCGATCTGGTAGAAGGATATGGGAAACAGGCTTGCGTATGGGGAGCATTGACCCATGCCAAGGGGACTACTCCCGTGAAGTCGGAAAATGTAATTATGAATTTATGGAATCCCGGTTTTGCCGATCCTCAAGAGATGATTTCGGAAGGATATCAATTGATTAGTATGAATGACCAGTCGGTATATATTGTGCCGGGAGCATCCTACTATCACGATTATCTGGAAGAAGAAAAGTTGTATAATGAGTGGACTCCTGCCGTTATCGGAAAAAGTGTATTTGAAGAAAAGCATCCGTCCATTCTCGGAGGAATGTTTGCTCTATGGAATGATCATGTGGGTAATGGTATTACGGTGAAAGATATTCATTACCGGGCTTTTCCTGCCTTACAGACATTGGCAGTGAAGATGTGGACGGGTAAGAATCCGACGTTGCCTTATGCTGTGTTTGATGAGGCTCGTGCCGCATTAAGTGAGGCACCGGGAGTGAATCGGTTGGGTAGAGCCGGGAAGCCGGGGACTTTAGTTTATCAGAAATCGGATGTTCCGGCAGGAAGTGAAAATGGTTTAACTGAAATCGGGTATGATTATATGGTGAACTTTGATTTGGCCGGCAGGGAAGAGACTCCGGGCACCATACTTTTCCGTTCTCCGGAAGCTGTCTTTTATCTGGCCGACCCAGTGAAAGGATTGGTTGGGTTTGCACGTGACGGCTATTTGGATACCTTTAGATACAAAGTGCGTGAAGGTGAGAAAGTGAATGTACAGATAGAAGGTACGCCTCATTCGACAACACTTAAAGTGGATGGAAAGCTGATTGACCGGTTGAATACCCGGAAACTTTATTATAACTGCGGAAAAGATTCCATGCCGTATTTCCGCACACTTGTTTTTCCGTTGCAAAAAGCCGGTGATTTTAAGAGTCGCGTTGAGAATCTGAAAGTTTATAATTATTGTAAGGAATAGAATTGTATGATGAAGAATTTGAGTGTACTGTTATTTTTAGTGTTGTGTACTTTGTGTACGAAGGCGCAGGTACGTACGGAGTACCTGTTTGAAAAAGGATGGAAATTTACCCGTGAAGACGGGACAGACTTTATGAAACCCGGGTATGACGATGCCCGTTGGCAATCGGTGACAATACCTCACGACTGGGCTATTTACGGCCCTTTCAGCATTCATAATGATCAGCAAAAAGTAGCCATTGTGCAGGATGGGCAAAAGGCGGCATTGGAACATGCCGGACGTACGGGCGGATTGCCTTTTGTCGGAGTTGGGTGGTATCGTCTCCGGTTTGAAGCACCTGCGTTTACTTCCTCCGATAAAGCTACATTGATATTCGATGGAGCGATGAGTCATGCTAAAGTTTACCTGAACGGGCATGAGATTGGCTATTGGCCTTATGGGTATAACTCTTTCTATCTGGATGCCACTCCTTATATGAAGCCGGGAGAGAGTAACCTGTTAGCTGTCCGGCTGGAGAATGAGACCGAGTCTTCCCGTTGGTATCCGGGAGCGGGTTTGTATCGTAATGTGCATTTACGGGTGAATAAACCGGTGCATATACCGGTTTGGGGGACTTACCTCACTACTCCGGTTGTGAAAAGTGAATATGCTAAAGTTCATTTGAATACGGCTTTGGAAACGGGACAACCCGAAGCAAGCGGTTATCGGATTGTGACAGAACTGAAAGATCAGTGGGGTAAAGTGGTTGCGAGTGGTGACAAGGTACTGGCTTATGGCGACGGGAATGTGTTCGAGCAGAGTTTTGTGGTACGTTCACCGGAATTATGGTCGCCTGAAACTCCTGTCCTGTATACTGCTGTTTCGAGAGTCTATGACGGGCAGGAGTTGATTGACGAGCATACCACCCCCTTTGGTATCCGCTCGCTTGAGTTCATCCCCGATAAAGGTTTTTTCTTGAATGGAAAGAAGACTTATTTCAAGGGTGCTTGTATGCATCATGATTTAGGCCCGTTAGGTGCTGCTGTCAATGATGCGGCTATCCGCCGACAGATTCGTATTTTGAAGGATATGGGGTGCAATGCCATTCGTACTTCACATAACATGCCGGCTCCGGAACTGATAAAGGCTTGTGATGAAATGGGAATGATGGTTATGGCCGAATCGTTTGATGAATGGAAAAAAGAAAAATGCATGAACGGTTATCATAAAGTGTTTGACGAATGGGCGGAAAAGGATCTGGTAAACCTGTTGCATCAGTATCGCAATCATCCAAGTATCGTCATGTGGTGCATCGGGAATGAAGTGAGCGAACAGTGGGGAGCCGGAGAATTGGGAGCAAAGATTACCCGTTTCCTGCGGGATATCTGTCATCGGGAAGACCCTACGCGTCCGGTTACAATGGGGATGGATGGCGTGGATGCCGTTATAAAGAATAATATGGCTGCTACGTTGGATATTCCCGGATTCAATTATCGCCCTCACAAATATCAGCTTGCTTACGATAAATTGCCGCAACAGATCATTTTAGGAAGTGAGACAGCTTCTACCGTCAGTTCCCGTGGAGTATACAAATTTCCCGTAACTCGTCAGTGGATGAAGAAATACGATGATCATCAGTCTTCTTCCTATGACGTAGAATCTTGTGCATGGTCTAATTTGCCGGAAGATGATTTTATCCAGCACGAGGATTTACCTTATTGCATCGGCGAATTCGTATGGACCGGATTCGATTATTTGGGAGAACCGACTCCATACTATACCGATTGGCCCAGCCATTCTTCTCTGTTTGGTGTAGTCGATCTGGCAGGATTGCCTAAAGACCGGTATTTTCTCTATCGCAGCCATTGGAACAAGGAGCAAGAGACTTTGCATGTTTTGCCCCATTGGAATTGGGAAGGACGCGAAGGAGAGGTCACTCCGGTGTTCGTGTATACCAACTATCCGTCAGCCGAACTCTTCATTAATGGGAAGAGTCAGGGAAGGCGTACGAAAGACCTTAGCGTTACGGTACATAACAGTGCCGATTCTACTTCTATATTCGAGTTTAAACGTCAGCAACGTTACCGTCTGATGTGGATGGATACACGCTATGAGCCGGGAACGGTGAAAGTCGTTGCCTACGATAAAACCGGGAAAGCGGTTGCCGAAACAGAAATGCATACTGCCGGAAAGCCTCATCACATTGAATTGGTTGCCGATAGAAACCGGCTTCGGGCAGATGGGAAAGATTTGGCGTTTGTGACGGTCAAAGTGGTTGACAAAGATGGGAATCTTTGTCCCGACGCACAGACTTTGATTCAATTCAGGGTGAAAGGAGAAGGGAGTTATCGTGCCGGTGCTAATGGTAATCCGGCCAGCTTGGAACAGTTTCATTTGCCACAGATGCACGTGTTTAACGGCATGATGACAGCCATTGTGCAATCTTCGGATAAAGCCGGGAAGATCGTTCTGGAAGCAACCGGAAAAGGATTGAAGAAAGCGCTGCTGACCGTTGAAACGGAATAAGGTTGTTGCTGAAAGGAAAAATATGAGGGTATACTTTTAGCATGATGAAATGTATAAATCGTGAATTATATACAAAATGTAATGGCTGTTCTGTAATAAGTTTAATAAAATCACTATATTTGCACAATGTTATTACAACAAAGATCAACATGGGAAACCAATTTAATGTAAGAAAAGAAAATTCTGTCCAAACTAAAGGCCAGAAGAAGAGTAAAGGAGAGCGTCTCGGATGGGAATCTTTGTCCGGGTATAGGCCTGTGCCTTTAAGAACTGTTGTAGGGGATGGTATACCAGTAGTAAAAACATGCCGCTCTACAAGAGTTAAACTCGTTCCCTGATGTTAGACAGTATAGAACCATACGATATTCACTTTATCCAAAAAGCGTCTCCGACAAGCAATGGTGACGCTTTTGATTTTTCATATATTTATAAGTTCCGTACGGAAAGAACAGTAAAATATCAAAGTTTAAAGTATATCATACGGGTGGAAGCTATTGGCGATTTATTTGCTATTAAGTTCTATGCAGCACGTGATGGTAAATTAGATAACAAATACAATCGTCTTATTCAAGCATATAACTATTCACAAACATTACGTATCTTTCTGACTTGTGCAAGTGTTGTCCCTTTGATACTGTCTGACCATCCATTTGCTTCGTTTGTTATCAATGGTGCGCAGACCATAGATAAGAAGTCGGATAAAATTGAAAGTAAAGCAAATAATCAACGCTTTAGGTTATATAAATACGTTGCTGAACATTTGTTTGGTGATTCTATCTTTCAGGACTATGAGTTTCCGGAAGTTAGTTCTTATCTTATCGTTAATCGGAATAGTTGCCAAGATGTAGAACAGAAAAAGAATGAGATCAAGGAACGATTATTTAATTTATATGATATTGATATTTAAACTGTTCATAAAAATCAACCGGACTGTTTTTGGCAAGATTTCAGTAATTGCTCAGCCTTTTCTTTTTTTCGCTCTTTTTTTGTCCTAATATGTCTATAATCTTCTGTTTATCTTTTTTAGCCCTCCATTTTCTGTACTTCGAAAAACTATTGTTACCTTTGCCACACTAACTAACATTACGTAATAAAAAGTAAAAATATGGCAACACCTCCGTTTAAGTATCAGCCCATGTTCGAGCATGGCGAAGATAAGACTGAGTATTATCTGCTTACGAAAGACTATGTATCGGTAAGCGAGTTTGAAGGAAATCCGATTCTGAAAGTGGCGAAAGAAGGTCTGACAGCTATGGCAAATGCTGCATTCCGTGATGTGTCGTTCATGCTTCGCCGTTCGCATAACGAACAGGTAGCGAAGATCCTGAGTGATCCCGAAGCAAGCGAGAATGACAAATATGTGGCACTTACTTTTCTGCGCAATGCGGAAGTGGCATCCAAAGGTGTACTTCCTTTCTGCCAGGACACCGGTACGGCCATCATTCATGGTGAAAAAGGACAGCAGGTATGGACCGGATATTCCGACGAAGAAGCCCTTTCGCTGGGCGTTTACAAAACTTATACGGAAGAGAATCTGCGTTATTCGCAGAATGCTCCTTTGAATATGTACGATGAAGTGAATACCAAGTGTAACCTGCCTGCCCAGATTGATATCGAAGCAACGGAGGGCATGGAATACAAATTCCTTTGCGTAACAAAAGGTGGTGGATCTGCCAATAAAACTTATCTGTATCAGGAAACAAAGGCTATCTTGAACCCTGCTACGCTGGTTCCGTTCTTAGTCGAAAAGATGAAAACCCTTGGTACGGCAGCCTGTCCTCCTTATCACATCGCATTCGTAATCGGTGGTACTTCTGCCGAGAAAAACCTGCTGACTGTGAAATTGGCTTCTACTCATTATTATGATGAATTGCCTACTACAGGTAATGAGTACGGACGTGCTTTCCGTGATATCGAACTTGAAAAACAGGTACTCGAGGAAGCTCATAAGATCGGCCTCGGTGCACAGTTCGGCGGTAAGTATCTGGCACACGACGTACGTATCATCCGCCTGCCCCGTCACGGTGCATCATGTCCCGTCGGTTTGGGAGTTTCTTGCTCTGCCGACCGTAACATCAAATGTAAAATCAACAAGGATGGTATCTGGATTGAGAAACTCGATGAAAATCCGGGCAGTTTGATTCCTGAAGAACTTCGCAATGCCGGTGAAGGCAACGTAGTGAAGATCGATTTGAACCGTCCGATGCCGGAGATTCTGAAAGAGTTGACTAAGTACCCGGTGGCTACCCGTTTGTCGCTGAACGGTACGATCATCGTAGGACGTGACATCGCTCATGCCAAATTGAAAGAACGTTTGGATCGTGGTGAAGATCTGCCTCAATATATCAAAGACCATCCTATTTATTATGCCGGTCCGGCAAAGACTCCTGCCGGTATGGCTTGCGGTTCTATGGGCCCGACTACTGCCGGACGTATGGACCCGTATGTAGACCTGTTCCAAAGTCACGGTGGAAGTATGATTATGCTTGCTAAAGGTAACCGTAGCCAGCAGGTGACCGATGCTTGCAAGAAATACGGTGGTTTCTACCTCGGTTCTATCGGTGGTCCGGCTGCTATCCTCGCTCAGAATAACATTAAGAGCATCGAATGCGTGGAGTATCCCGAATTAGGTATGGAAGCTATCTGGAAGATCGAAGTGGAGGATTTCCCGGCATTTATCCTGGTAGATGACAAAGGCAATGACTTCTTCAAACAGATTAAGCCGCGTTGTGCAGGTGGTAGTTGTGATGGCAAATAATATTCATATTGCGTCGTTGTACGACCTGTAACGACTGAAATAATTCCGGGCATCTGTATCTTCTTATTAAGTACAGATGCCCTTTTTTGTAATAAAAACACTAATACATATCATGAAACAAGCACCGATTGAGCTACAACAAAAAAATCACATTGTCTGGCTGGATGTCGTGCGACTGATAGCCATGTTTACCGTGGTCTGTTGCCATTGCACCGATCCGTTCAATTTCTATCCAGGCACAGCCTCCAATATTGATGAAATAAAATTCTGGGGAGCGGTTTACGGAGCAGTCCTGCGTCCTTGCGTTCCACTGTTTGTAATGATTACGGGAGCTTTACTCTTGCCCGTACGCGGCGATGCCTCCGTGTTTTATAAGAAACGTATTCCACGTGTATTTTTTCCGTTCCTCATCTGGTCCGTGCTTTACAATCTTTTTCCGTGGATAACGGGAGTATTGGGCTTTGAACCGCAGGTTATACTTAATTTTTTCCCTTATGCCGGTGAAGAAGTGATGCGTCAGTCCTTCTCTGTGGCTTTGGAGTATATATCGCAGATTCCTCTGAATTTTTCTCCGATAGCCGTACACATGTGGTACATCTACTTGCTGATAGGGCTTTATCTTTATCTGCCGATCTTCTCGGCTTGGGTAGAAAAAGCGTCCGATCGTGCCAAGCTCTGGTTTCTTGCAGCTTGGGGAGTCACCTTATTATTGCCTTATTATCACCAGTTTGTTGCTTCGTATCTGTGGGGCACATGTTCCTGGAATGCGTTTGGCATGTTCTATGCTTTTGCCGGTTTCAATGGGTATCTGCTGTTGGGGCATTATTTGAGAAAATTAGATTGGTCTTTGAGTAAAACTTTGGCTATCGGTATTCCGATGTTTGTTGTCGGTTATGCGATTACTTTCTTCGGTTTCCGTTATATTTCTTCACTGCCGGAATATACGGACGAAATGTATGAACTCTTTTTCACTTATTGCTCCATCAACGTGGTGATGATGACGATTCCCGTGTTTATGCTGGCGAAGAAAGTACAAATCCGTTCGGAGAAAGTACAGAAAGCTTTGGCTAATCTTACCCTTTGCGGTTTTGGCGTCTATATGGTGCATTACTTCCTGACAGGGCCGAGCGTAGAGTTGGTACGTGCCCTCGGTGTACCCGTCCCGGTTCAGATTCCGGTAGCGGCAGTGATTGCTTTTGCCGTATCATGGCTTATCGTTTGGGTGATCTACCGTTGTTGCGGAAAGAAAGCAAAATATATTGTGGGATAGAGTAAAAATGTTCTCAATTCTTTTTAAGGAGTGTGTCAGAAGGATTACTGTTGATACGCTCCTTTTGTATTTCTCTGCTAAGCGTTACTTTGAATAGCTGATTATTTTCTTTATCCGGTATTCGTTACTGTATTCATTTAATGAATATAGCCAGTTCAGATACATATCGGTCGGCATTTTCCGGTATCCCAGACGATGGATTTTGGCATATAATTCATTCATGTGTTTTTGGGAAGTAACCGAAGGGCTTCGTTTATATTGCTCTGCAATGATCTGTGCTTTTAGTAATAGCGCATTGATGTAATCCGGATAATATTTCAAGGCAGTGTCACAACATTGTACAATGAAATGCCCGTCTTCGGTTCCATATTTATGCATGTATCCTTGCGCCAGATCAGTCAAGCATAGTGCCACTGATTGCTGTACGGAAAGTGTATCCATGTATATGCCGTTTCTTATTGCATCCAGGTGTATGTATCCGGATGCTGTCAGCCAAGCGTCGGTTGGAAAATCCGCACAGGTTAATTCTATATTGTACCATCCGGCACGTTTGTTCCATGCTTTTATGTACATATGATTCGGTGCCAATGAAAGCCAGCACTTTTCACCGAGCTTATCCATGATTAATTTGTATAGTAGTGGCATGGAATGACAATTTCCCTTTCTTGTTTCCATCATATACGATACGAACATGCTGCTCCAATTTTGACGTCCGGCATAATCATCGAAGTTGTATTCGAAAGGCAGATGTGCTACCACTGTATCTCCTATTTGCATAGGAATAGAATCCGTCATGAATACGAAAACAGCACATTGTGCTTTGGCAGCTTGTTCGTCTCCCTGTCCTTCGTATCGGATGTCGCCGGATTGCATAATTCCTCGGCAGAAATTAGCATACCATTCTATCTGACGATTGAAAACCTCTTCGTTCAAGTTATCGTTGTAATAAGCGTTTTCGACAGCATAAACAGCTTTTTGAAGATTCAAAGAATCTTTGCCGGAAAGCATGTTGGCAAGTGTTAATTGCTCTTTGAAGTAGGCGGCCTGGGAATATACAGGGTATGCAGTTACGATTAATAATGCGTACAATAACCCGATTGCTTTTATCAGTCTTTTCATCCTATATTTCTTTTCTTTAGTTTTGATACATCTGAAATTAACTTTGGAACCAGTATCTTTACTGAAATAATTAATGCTTTCATGTTTATCTTTAGGAGAGATAAAACTATATCATTTTCTATAAGCACTTTCCTGATATTATACTATATATGAACTACTTATTAGCGATTTTGATGCAAATGTTTGCTGATTTTTATAATTACTTCAAGAGGTATTTCACCTTCAGATTTTACTTCTTTACCATCTAAATCAAAGCAAATCACATTGTTTACATTCGTATTCCCCTTAGGAACATTAACTCCCTGAGGTGCATTCATCAATATACCGTTGTCTTCAAAATAAACTTGAATTGACTCAAAAGGAATCTTTTTATAGTTATCTTTGAATAGTTTGTAATCATAATATAGTACTAAATTTTTCTTTTTTATAATAAAGACTTCTGTCCCATATTTATTCCATAAATATAATTTCAATAAATAACCTGAAGAAAGAAAACCTACTGTACAAGTGATAATGAAACCAAAAGGAATACCTTCACTGGTTGTAGCTAAATATATACAGACTATTATTGGAATAAAAAAGATTGAAAGTGCAAAAAATAAAATAATACTTAGTATACCTTTTTTTGCTTTCTTTACATGAATTTTCAAAGAAATGCCATCTGACAATTCTAATTCATAGATTGGGGTTAGCGATTTTTTTGTTTCCATTGCTTATATCCTATACTTCTTTCTTATGCATTCTATTTGATAATTATGGAGAAATGATTTTGGAGGAATGGCTAATTATTCGTGTCTATTATTGGGGATATTGATATTTATAACATTCCTTTTCTGATTACAATAAAATTGATGGAATCTCGAATTTGAAAAACTATCCCATAAGGATCATAAATGGTTGCGGACTGATCATCATAACTATAAAATCCGGGCAAACTATCGTGATAAGATAATAATTTGCTTTTGTCAATATATTTGTTTCCAATATTTTCTTCGCCATAATATACAAAGGCATATTCTCCAATATAGGTGTATCCTTTAATGTTTTCTTTCGGGTAAAATAAATCAGCTTGCATTGCTACATACTCTTTTCCTTCTTTTGAATAAAAATAACAACAGAGGACTTTCTTTTCAATGGGGAGAATATTGTCTAAACTTTGTATGTATTGTCTAAAGGTGTCGATTGCTAATATCATTGGTGTACTAAAAACAATATTTTCATGTTTTAATGTATCATAAAGTGATGAATTGCGAGTTTGAACTATTGGTTCTGTTTTTGTGCTATTAGTGCAACTTAAACTAATCAATGTAATTATGGCTGTTGATAGTATTGTTCTCATATTTTATTTTTTAGGTACTATGAAGCGTAATCCTGTATTATTGGTTACTTTTTTTATATAAATGTTAGATTTCCAAGGAGTATACTGATATATAATTTTAGATTGTCTATGGTAAACATAGTAAGTCGGTGGTGTTGTCCCTTGTTCTTTGGCCTTTTGATAGTTGTTTGTGACAAATTTCTTGTCTCCTCCTCCTATGATATAGCCTGATCCTCCTTCTGTACCGTCATGATCAGGATGGCTATGCATATCAAAATATTGATTGGCGATTGTTAGTCCTTCTTCACTATTGTCTCTTGGCAGCACAGTGTTATTAATATTTTGGGTATGGAGTACATATTGTCTTCCGTTTTTCCCTTGATAACCTGATAATCCCCATTCCACTTTTGTGTTATTGGCAGCAAATATGTAGACATCACCAACTTCATGAGAATTTGTAATGGCATAGCTGCCATCATAATCACTCCTGTTTCTTCCTTCAGCAAGTTGGTCAAAAATAGTTCTATCAGAGATACTGATTGAAGCACCCGTTCTTTCACCATCTTGATTAAGTGCGTACATTGTATGTTTTTCACTTTCTTCAATCCATTCTACTGTCCCATCATATCTCAGTTCCCAAACATCTGTTCCATCTGGGTCGATAAATCTTACCGGATTATTCATGCAATACACATAAGGACTGATTGAATAATATTTTTCACATAAAGGATCAATCGACATGCTTTGTAATTCCGGTTTTAGTTCTATCAACGAATCTGCATCCTCTACAAAGCCGACTACCTTGTTTGTCTTCGTATTAAACAATACCTCCCCAATTTCTACAATTTCTTCCAGATCGTGAAATTCTTCTTTCTCCCCGAAAGTATGCACATCGGCTTTATACCCCAAACGTGCAAATGGATTTCCTTCGGAGTGCTGGGCTTGTAATTTCAAACAGGCTGCAATTACCAGTATGATAAATCCCGTAAATTTCTTTATATCCATATTTTGTTTAAGATTGTTATTTTACTGTTTTCTTTTACAAAAAAGGCGGGGTTTTAATTTGTTCTGGTTACCATTTCTATGAACTATAATTTTACTCTAATATAGTATAATTCTTCTTTATGAGTGCAATATAGTAGAAAATAATATTCTAAATCGTTGAAATATACATAACTATAGAAATTATTCGGCTCAGATAATTCTGTGCTGAAAGATTTTAAGCACTCACTTTGATTATAATTGTTGGTGGTGAATGCAAATTTGAACAGCTTGTAAGCTGTTGTGTCAAGGGGACATTTTTTCCATTTCGAAATAATGGTTTCGCTTGTAATTTTCTCTTTTTCCCATTCATTGGCGTAGTTTGGGTAATTTATATCTAATATTGCTTTCTGGGTATTGAATAAATATATTTCAAAAAGTTCACCATGGCTGCTTAGTTTAATATTGTCGATACTGCATCTTTTTTTAATTTTTTCATAAGAAAGGAATATTTTTCTTAATTCTTGACTTTGTAGCGGATTGAAGACTTTGTTTTCAATGTGATACAGAATGGGGCAGATTGTTATCAATAACAATAATATACCTGTAAATATATATATGTATGTTTTCATTATTTTTTCTTTTTTACTGGAATTTTTGCTTGTTTATAGCCATAAATATAGAAAGATTTTCCATCATTTTTTCCGCCAGGTCTGCCGTACCAAGTAGCAAAATCTCTAAGTGGTCTACCATCCATATCAAAGTCATATTTATCTAAGTATTTCTCTCCACCAATATGTACGATTCCTGTTGTTGTGTTTACTAAGGTCATTTTTAATGTACCATATACTTTGCCTGTGTTGCTTAATCCCCAAATAAAATTTTTATAAATAGAAACACCTTCTTCATTGTTGAATAATAATGTGTTAATACCAGGTAAATCAATTTTGCTTTGGTCAACGTATAGTGGTTCACCAGATTTTTCTTTCCACCAAGTATCTGCTTCTTCTTTTGTTAAATAACCGTCATAATCGGGACGATCTTTTAGTCCATTGTAGCTATTGAAAAATTTTTCTTTTGCATTTTTATTTTTTAAACCTTGAAATCCTAAACTGAAATTCATGGCGTCTTCGTGTGTCATTCCTTGAACAAAATTATCTTTGTCCATAATAATGGCTTTGCCTTGTAATCCGCCATCGTCGGTTCCTATTAGATTGCCATTTGGGTCATAAATAGGTGCTAATCCTGTCGGGTCGATAAATCTTACCGGATTATTCATGCAATACACATAAGGACTGATTGAATAATATTTTTCACATAAAGGATCAATCGACATACTCTGCAATTCCGGTTTTAGTTCTATCAACGAATCTGCACCGTTTACAAAGCCGACTACCTCGTTTGTCTTCGTATTAAACAGTACCTCCCCGATTTCTACAATCGTTTCTTGATCGTGAAATTCTTCTTTCTCTCCGAAAGTATACACATCGGCTTTATACCCCAAACGTGCAAATGGATTTCCTTCGGAGTGCTGGGCTTGTAATTTCAAACAGGTTGCAATTACCAACATGATAAGTCCCGTAAATTTCTTCATATCCATATTTTGTTTAAGATTGTTATTTCACTGTTTTTCTTATAGTGGGTTGGGCATGTCCGTCTTCTTCTTTTTTAAGTTTCTCTACATGGCGTAACCAACGTGCATAGATTTCTTTAGGCATATCCTCATAGCCGCTGTTGTCAATTTCCTTATAGAGCTCATGCATACGTTCATAATGTTTATAAGCTTCCGGTGATATTTTCTTTAATGTTTCCGGGTGGCGGGCATTCAACAAACGGGCTATTTCCAAAGTTAATCTGGTTTCATAGTCGGCTTCCATGATTTTATTATAAATATCATGAGGTGAATAGGATTCCGCCGTATGTAAACAGTCCAAAATAAACGGATCATAACCATATTTCATGAGATAATATTGCCCCAGCGTGGTAAGAAGAGAAGCAACCGTTTCTTTCTTGCTTAGTGGGTTCATATATAGTTTATTGCGTATGGCTTCACTTTTGATATAACTACTGTTCATATAGTGATAGTCACTCAAGATGGAGCGGCAAGTAAGCTCCAGATTATACCAGGCTCCATTATCATCCTGTATTTTCACAAACGAATGTTGAGGAGCCAAAGCCAAGTAAGCTTTTGCACCTAACCTTTCTGCTAAAATCAAATAAAGAAGAGGCATCGAATGACATTGCCCTACATTGGTTGTCAGTAGGGTATTTACAAAATGACTGGTAAAATTCTTTTGGCTGTCATAATCGTCCAAATTGTATTTCAGGGGATAATGTGTGACCGTCTTTTCTGTTCCGGGTTGCCGGATATTCAAGGTATCGGTGAGCAAGCTGAAGATAGCCATATTTTGTGCCAGTCCGTCATGCGGATTGAGTTTTAGTTCTCTCATTCTCCATTTACAATAGTCTGCCTTTTCACTGATACTCTTTTGAAAATCGTTAAAGTTTAATTGGTTGTTCAGGTATGCGTTTTCTATCAGAAAAATAGCCCGTTCCAGATTTAGAGGAATGGAATCATGCAACATGTCGCTAATTTCTTGATAAGCAGAACGGAAATATTCTGTGCCGGGGATACCGGCTTGGGATGGGAAGCCATTTTTTGTCAGAGAGCTCGCTATACTGTAACATTCTTCTATTTCTCTCATCATGGCGGTTGCCTCCTCTATCTCTTGCTGTGCTCTTTGTCTCCGGCGTATCAGTTCATTGGGGTCGTATATATTGTTTTGCTGTTTACTTGGGGTAAAGGGAGCAGATGGTCCGGGGGAAGACGGGAAATTAATGTTTATTCCATAAGTATCCATCGCATTAGGGACGGGTACCGGAATACCCGGTAATTGAGCATAAGAATAACAACTACATAATAAAGTAATGAGGAGTATGGTTAACAATTTGTTCATAGCAGTTGATAATGGTAATATTTGCAATGTTAAGAATTTATTGTTACTTGATCAAGAAAAGTATGAAAAAATGATTGATAATTAGTGAAATGCTTTAATAATGTATCTTTTTCTTGTCTTTTATTATTTATCAGAAAGCGGAATGGGAGAATTATGTTACAATGATATTGCTATTAATAATTCAATAACCCCCGACTAATACTTCTTTTTCACTTTTACTTTATCAATATTTTTGTATCCATATAAATAATTGTTACAAATGAAATATGTTGTACTATCTATGGCAGTGAAATATACAGTATCGTTTCGAGTGAAAACTATTCCTCTTTCATTCTCACCACCAATTGATAAACCCGGTTCAGGACTATGTTGTATGCTATAATAACTACCATCTTTATTGATGTCGTCGCACGATATGGTATATTCAACTCCACCAATAAAAAACTTCCAACTATCCATACGAATACGTTTATCAATTTCAATATATTGTACAAAAAAAAGGTACACTAAAAAAGAAGATAAAAAAGCATTAATCACGAAAAAAGGAGTGTAATATATTTTGATAAAATAGAATATACCGGCAATCATTAAATTGGCTAAAAATACCATAGGAATAATGAATAATAATATGATAGTCATACTTTCATCAGGTTGGCTATACAACGTCCAACAACCAATCATAATTATATCAATTACCAATAAGATCGACAGCGTTATGATACTCTTTTTAGAAAATAGTGCTTTCATTGTATACGTAATTTAATATGAAACAAACTTTCCATCTATAAATTGATAACGTCCCTCTGGAAGATTGGTTATTTGGTCATAAAAATCCATGATCGAGTGACCTTGCTTTTTATCCGATCCAGTCCATATTTTGTTTAAGATTGTTATTTCACTGTTTTTCTTATAGCGGGTTAGTCATGTCCGTCTTCTTCTTTTTTAAGTTTCTCTACATGGCGTAACCGACGTGCATAGATTTCTTTAGGCATATCCTCATAGCCACTGTTGTCGATTTCCTTATAGAGCTTATGCATATGTTCATAATGTTTATAAGCTTCCGGTGATATTTTCTTTAATGTTTCCGGGTTGCCGGACATTCAAGGTATCGGTGAGCAAGCTGAAGATAGCCATATTTTGTGCCAGTCTGTCATGCGGATTGAGTTTTAGTTCTCTCATTCTCCATTTACAATAGTCTGCCTTTTCACTGATACTTTTTTGAAAATCGTTAAAGTTTAATTGGTTGTTCAGGAATGCGTTTTCTATCAGGAAAATAGCCCGTTCCAGATTTAGAGTAATGGAGTCATGCAACATGTCGCTAATTTCTTGATAAGCGGAACGGAAATATTCTGTGCCGGGGATATTGGCTTGAGATGGAAAGCCATTTTTTGTCAGAGAGCTCGCTATACTGTAACATTCTTCTATTTCTCTCATCATGGCGGTTGCTTCCTCTATCTCTTGCTGTACTCTTTGTCTCCGGCGTATCAGTTCATTGGGGTCGTATATGTTATTTTGTTGTTTACTTGGGGTAAAGGGAGCAGATGGTCCGGGAGAAGACGGGAAATTAATGTTTGTTCCATAAGTATCCATCGCATTAGGAACAGGTACCGGAATCACCGGTAATTGAGCATAAGAATAGCAACTACATAAAGTAATGAGGAGTATGGTTAACGATTTGTTCATAGCAGTTGATGATGGTAACATTTGCAATATTAAGAATTTATTATTAATTCATCGAGGGAAATTTGGAAAAACACATAAAGATTAATGAAAATCAATAGGATGAAGCTTCTTGCTCTGTTTTTGTAGATGTTGTGTTTGATTTTGTTTCCCCGTATGAAACGAAAGGTTTCTTTCGGAGAAACCATTGGTTCCATACGGATGAAACGAAGAGTTCCATACGAACGAAACCAACAGTTCCATGCCGATGGAACCATTGGTTTCAATAAGTAGAAACTATCTGATGTGTTATGATAAAAATCCCATTATTTACAGTAGGTGTACTAACTGCAAATAATGGGATTTAATAATTTATATATTGGGGAGGATGATTACTTCTCTAATTTCTTCTTCCACTCTTTGTACTTTGCCAATACTTTCAGACCTCCATTGTTGTACCAACTATAACCATTACGGCGTTCATAACCGATTTCGGAGATATCATATTTCTTAATTCCATCGCGGTCACAGAAGAAAGGGCGGTTGGTCTCTAATTCGTAGAAACGGGCCCATAGTGGTTCACAATCTGTACAAGGTACCATTCTGTAGTCTTTCTTGCCATCTGCATTGGTGAAATACTCTTTCTTTATATTTTTTATTTCCGATTCCTTAAACCATTCGATAGCAGCATCGATGGAAGCAATCATTTCCGGAGTCGGTTTAGATAAGGACATAAGGAAGAGTACGATATCGTCTGATTCTTGTCCGCTTAGCGAAGGAAGTTCGTAGGCGCGTGCTTTGGCAGGAGCAAGTGTTTCGCGGTCGTGCTGTGCACACCATACGGTGAGTTTGCCATTTTGTTTTACTTGGGTTTTCAAAATGCATTCCACTCCTTTGTCCAAAGCTACCTGTGCTTGTTGCCGTGCCGCATCGGGAACGAAAGTATAGGGAGCTTTCGCTTTGGTTATATCTCTCAAAAGCTTCATCACATTGATCATGGCGTCATCATTGTATGTGATATGGATGTAATACCCTTTGGGACGTGGATAGAATTGTGGCCAACCTCCATTTTCATATTGTGCTTCGAAGAGATATTGTAGTCCACGGAGGAAGGCATCTTTGTATTTTTCATCTTGAGTTGCCAGATAGATACGGGCCAGATAATTCATTTCTGTGATGGTAGCACGGTTGTCGATTGTGCTTAAATTCACGTTCTCTTTCATCTTGAGAGCATCTTTACGTTCCTGGTCTGTCAGTTCGGCCGCCATATAAATGTTTTTAGGCCATCCTCCGGTAATTTGCTGATACAGTAATACATTGTCGGCAATGCGGATGGCTTCCGGCGTTTTAAAAAATGCATCGTCAAATTTCGGTGCAATCTTTACCCAGTCTTTATATGGGTGTTTCTCTTTGTAATTGGTGTCCGTTTGGGCAGAAAGACCTGTCAGAAAGAAGCATGACAGGGCAATTAATAAAATTTTCTTCATGGTTTGCTGTTGTTTATTACCTTATTGTATGTGGCAAAGATAGGGGAAAACAGGGGGAAGAAGAGGTAAATATTGTTTTATGTGGGAGAAAAAATGATCACTTATACCTAATCCCTATTCCATGTATTTCAATACCTTGCCACTAATCTGTAAAAGTGAGATCTCGCACAGCTTTGTATCATATTCAGCAGAGAGTATTCGTTCTTCGGCATCCAGTAGGCTCTTTTGAGCTTCACGCATTTCGATACCGGCGAGGTCACCGAGCATATAACGTTCCATAGCTATCTCATGGTTTTCTTTGGCGGCTATAAGATTTTGGCGTTCCAGATTGAGCAATTGCAGGTTATTGCGATAAGCTTGCCACAGGTTACTGATGTCTGCCCGTAATGCTTGTTCCAGTTCTTGACGTTGCAGACGGGAATTTTTTACGGCAATGCTGGCATTGCGTTTTTCACGCCGGCGGTTTCCGTCGAATATATTAAAACCGATGGTCAGTCCGCCATTGAATCCCAAGTTCCCCCGTTGACTGTTGGAAGCTATGTCGTATTTATTGAAAGTATATCCGTAACCGGTGTTCAGTTTCAGGTACGGATAATTACGTGAATTTACTTTTTTATAGTCCAGTTGGGCAATGGTAGTATTCTGATCGGCTTTCAGTAAAGACGCATTGGTTTGCAGCGTGGCATTCCATAGCTCCTCAAAGTTCAGATGGGCGTTTACTTTGATGATGGAGTCTTCGATGAAGAGCGGCTGGTCTACATCCGCATTTGCCATCAGCTCATTCAGATTGATACGGGAGGTATGCAGCAACTCCTGCTGTTTCATATATTTGGCACTGTCTGCATTAAAGTCTACTTTGGCTTGCTGATAGTCGAGACGGGAGAAGTTACCGATGTGATAGCGTTCTTCCACGATGCGGAGCCGTTCTTTAGACAGTTTTACGGCATAGTGCAAATTGGCGAGACGTATTTTTTGCTGGACAAAGTTATAGTATTCTGCGGCAAGGCTGGCCACAAAGTCTTCGATGGCTATACGGGTATTTGTTTCGCCTTGTAGCTCCAGTTCCTTGAGCTTTTGGTAGTTGGCCTGAATGTTGAAGCCGTCGAAAATAGTCCAGTTGAGATTAAGCCCTACATCGATTGTTTGATCGAATACACCGTTTTCTTTGATTGTTTCTCCGCTTTCACGGACTTTCGTTCGGGTGTTGTCTACAGTTCCTTTGTATCCGGCACTGAAATCGAGCGTAGGCAGATAGCCGGCATTTCCTAACGTTGCATTGTTTTTGCTGACCTGCTCTTCATTATGGGTGATGCGCAACGAATAGTTATTCTGTAGTCCTTCTTCCAGACAGGACTTTAAAGTATATACTTGTTTCTGAGCCTGTCCGGTGAGGAGCAGGCTGCAAACGATAGCGAGCATTAAGATTCGTTTCATGATTCTCTTAACTTATTACGGTTCGTTGAAATATAGCTGTATATGGCAGGGACGATGTACATCGTCATCAGTGTGGAGATCAGCATACCGCCTACTACTGCCGTTCCCATGGCGATACGCTGGTTGCAGCCTTCACTGGTGGCAAAGGCAAGTGGTATCAGTCCCAATATGGTAGATGCACTCGTCATTAGGATAGGGCGCAGACGCTGTAATGAAGCATCTTTGATGGCGTTCATTTTATCTTCACCGCTTTCCTGTTTTTGGTTGGCGAACTCCACGATAAGGATACCGTTTTTAGCCACCAATCCGATGAGCATGATAATACCGATCTGGCTGAAGATATTCATCGTTATTCCACCGAAGTACATAAATATCAGTGCACCGGCAATGGCGAGGGGCACGGTCAGCATTACGATTAACGGGTCTTTGAAGCTTTCGAACTGAGCAGCGAGGATCAGATAGATCAGGAAAATAGCCAATATGAAAGCAAACATCAGACTTGATGAACTTTCGCGATACTCTTTGGAGTCTCCGGTCAGTGCGGTACGGAAAGAGTCGTCCAATGTCTCTTTGGCTATCTTATCCATTTCGTCCAGCCCCTGACCGATAGTTTTTCCTTCTGCCAATCCTGCGGAAACCGTGGCCGATGCAAAACGATTGTAACGATACAGTTTCGGAGGGGCGATACCGTTTGTCAGTTCTATGAGGTTGTCGAGCTGTACCATATCCCCTTTGTCGCTTCGCACATAGATGGCTTTCAGATCGGCCGGTTTATTGCGTTGCTGGCGATTGATCTCACCTAAAATCTCGTATTGTTTTCCGTTCATGTAAAAGTATCCCATACGTTGTCCGCTCAGACCGTATTGGAGTGTCTGGGCTATGTTACGGGTACTGACTCCCATGATACTGGCTTTATCACGATTGATATTGATACGGGCTTCGGGCTTGCTGAATTTCAAATCGACATCGGCCATTTGGAATACCGGATTTTCATAAACCTTTGCCATGAATTTCGGCAGTACCTCTTGCAGTTTTTCCAGGTTGGTGGCTTGCAATACATATTGTATCGGCATGCCACCGCGACGTCCGCCGAAAGATGAGGACTGCTGCACGAAAGAACGCGCCATTGTTTTTTTCTGTACGGCTTTTGATAACTCCTCGGCTACGTCCATCTGAGAGTAATCTCGGTCTTTCATGTCTTTCAATGTGATACGCACGTTTCCGCTACCGCTCGAAACGCGGGCTGTCACAGATTCCGCATCGGGAATGATCGAATCTACCAAATCATTGATATCTTCTGTATAATCCCGTATATATTCGTAGGTTACTCCTTCTGCTCCGCGTGTATTTATACTGATTTGTGAGCGGTCTTCAAGCGGAGCCATTTCTGCCGGAATGTATCCCCACAAAAAGACAATGATACCGATGGTAACGGCGATAACCGGAAGTGCCAACCAGCGCTTTTTCAGGAAAGCTGCCAGTGAACGGCTGTAAATGCGGTTTATCCCTTCGAAAAAGGGTTCTGTTTTCCTGTAAAACCAATTCTGCTTTTCACGTTTTATCAATAGCTTGGTGGCAAGCATCGGTGTGAAAGTCAATGCGGCGAAAGAGGAAATGATAACCGATCCTGAAATAACCAAGCTGAACTCACGGAAGAGTTTACCTGTCATACCATCCATGAATACGATGGGGAAGAATACGGCTACCAGTGTGATGGTGGTGGAGATAACGGCAAAGAAAATTTCTTTTGCTCCCTCGATACCGGCCTCTTTAGGTGCCATTCCTTGTTCGATACGCACATAGATGTTCTCTGTCATTACAATGGCATCGTCTACCACAAGTCCCACCGATAGTACGACGGCAAGCATGGAAAGCACATTGATGGAAAATCCTGCCAGATACATGACGAAAAATGCACCGATCAATGAAACGGGGATCACGATGCAAGGCACGAGTGTTACGCGCCAGTCACGTAAGAAAAGGAAGATAATGATGATGACCAATATGAATGCTTCGTATACAGTCTGTTCGACCTCATCGATAGAAGCACGGATAAATTTGGTATTGTCGAATCCGTAATTGTAATGTACATCTTCGGGAAGGTCTTTTTGCATCCTTTCCATACGGTCGTACACGGCATCGGCTATTTTAATATGGTTAGCTCCCGGTTGGGGGATGACTACCACACCTACCATCGGAACGCCGTTCATCTTCATGTAGCTCTTTATATCTGCCGGGCCTAATTCGGCACGACCGATATCGCTGAAACGCACAATCTGGTTGTTGTCTTCCTTGATGATCAGATCATTAAACTCATCTGCCGTATGCATCAAACCTAAAGTACGGATCGTCAGTTCTATCGTATTTCCTTCAATGCTGCCTGAGGGAAGTTCCACGTTTTCATTGTCGACTGCATTTTTCACGTCTACGGGAGTGATACCGTAACCGGACATCTTGATCGGATCGAGCCACAGACGCATGGAGTAGCGCTTTTCACCCCAAATGGATACACTGCTCACATCAGATATTGTCTGAAGTTGCTCTTTTACAGTGAGGTCGGCTATTTCACTCAGTTCCAGCAGCGATCGCCGTTCGCTTTGGAGAGCTACCATCAGGATCGGCGTAGCGTCGGCATCTGCTTTCGATACCGTAGGAGGATCACAGTCGCGGGGAAGATAACGTTGTGCACGCGATACTTTGTCGCGCACGTCATTGGCTGCGGTTTCCAGATCGACGGACAATTCGAACTCTACGGTAATGCGGCATTGTCCCTGCTGGCTGACGCTTGAAAGCGAGCGGATACCGGGAATACCGTTGATGTTCTGTTCCAACGGTTCGGTAATCTGATTCTCGATAACATCGGCATTTGCACCGGGATAGGAACAGGAAACCGAAATGATAGGATTATCTACCGACGGATATTCACGGACGCCGAGATAGCTGTATCCGATGAATCCGAAGAGAAGGATAATGAGGGTTAATACCGTCGATAATACCGGCCGGCGTATACTTAATTCGGATATATTCATAAGGCGGCAGGTTTAATCGATGTTATCAAGAGTTACTGGTAATCCTGTACGGAGTTGCAAGGTTCCCGAAGTGATGATTGTATCGCCTACTTGCAATCCCCGCAATACTTGCACTTCTGCTTCGGTACGGATACCGGTCAATATTTCCACTGGTTGCGCTTTTCCGTCTTTATAAAGATATATTTTATCTTTACCCATTTCCGGTACGATCGCTTCCGAAGGTACTGCAATGGCATTCGGAATCTCTTCTTTTTTCAGATGGACACTGACGTATCGGCCAGGGAGTATGCTCCCGTTGCTGTTCGGATAAAGTGCGCGTACGGTAAGGGTGTGCATATCACTGATTTTAGACTCTGTGGCATATACTTTAGCCGGGAATCCGTCCAGTTTTCCTTCCAGGTTGAAAATCAGGTTCGCTCCTCTTTTCACTTCTCCGGCATAGCGTTCCGGAACGGAAAATTCTACTTTCAAAGGGGAAATTTTTGTGAGTTTTGCTACAATGGTGCTGGGAGAGGCATATGCACCGACACTGACCTGGCGCAAACCTATCACTCCGTCAAACGGTGCACGGAGTTCCGTCAGTGCGATATTGGCTTTTACGATATCTATGTCGGCATTCAGGGTAGCCAGTTCTGTTTTTACCTGTTCGTAAGCCTCTTTACTTACGGCGTCTCTTTCAAGAAGTGCATTCTGACGAAATACGCGGTCTTCCGCCAGTTTCAGTTGGGAAACGAGACGTTGAAGTTGGGCTTGCAACTGTCGGTCGTTGACTTTGGCCAGTAACTGTCCTTTCTGAACGGTACTACCTTCGTCAAAGTTTATTTCTACAATCTTTCCGGATGTTTCGAATGAAAGGTCTACCTCTTCATCCGGCAGCAGGCTACCGCTAATCCGGATTTCATCAGTAAGCAGTTGCGGTTTGATAATCCGTGCATTTACATTTAGAATTCTCTTGTTCCCTTTCTGAGCTTTGGATACTTTATCGGCAGCAGCCAATTCTTCATTTTGTTTAGGCATTTGAGAGTAGATGCCACCTCCTATTAATCCGGCACCTACAAGAATAATAATACCCCATTTAATTCTCTTGTCCATGTATGTTTTATGTTATATAGGTACATGTGGCAGTGCACCTGTTAAATATAGCAATTGATAATCTTGTAGGTTAGACAGGAGTATGGCAGGAAAGTTTAATATGTGTAGCGTGAAAAAGAGTTAATAAATTAATAGGCTGCTCGGTATTTTCCTTCCTCTTTATCTTCGAGCATATTGAGGTAGGAGGTATAGCGTGATTCGCTGATATAGTGCTGCTCTACGGCTTGTCTTACTGCACAACCAGGCTCTTGACGATGGGTGCAGTTGTTGTATTTACAGTCGGCAGAAAATTTGAATATTTCGGGGAAGTAATGTCCGATTTCTTCTTCTTCCATGTTGAATGTTCCGAACCCTTTGATGCCCGGAGTATCGATGATATACCCTCCTCCTTCAACGGGAAACATTTCGGAGAAAGTGGTGGTATGCATTCCTTTGTTGTGATAAGTAGATATTTCTGCCGTTTTGACTTCTTGTCCCGGAAGTATGGCATTGATAAGTGTGGATTTTCCTACTCCCGAATGTCCGGAGAAGAGCGTAATCCGTCCTTTTAATTCTTTTTGAATGGCATCGATTCCTTGTTTGCTTTTAGCGGAAATCTTAAAGCAGGGATAGCCGATATGGGTATAAAGGTTAATGAGACTGTCTAAATAATGAAGTTCATCTTCATCATATGCATCGACTTTATTGAATACCAGTTTGACAGGTATACGATAAGCTTCCGCCGAAGCTAAAAAACGATCGATAAAGATGGTGGATGTTTCGGGGTAATTGATTGTCACCACCAGCATGCATTGGTCAAGGTTGGCGGCGAGAATATGTGATTGCTTGGAAAGATTCGAAGACCGGCGGATGATATAATTCTTTCTATCTTCTATTTCGTTAATGAATGCAGTACCTTCCTGGTTCAGTATAATTTGCACCCGGTCGCCTACTGCCACAGGATTTGTGCTCCGTATTCCTTTCAGACGGAAATTCCCCTTTATCTTACACTCGATAAATTGTCCGTCATCTGTCCTGACTTGATACCAGCTTCCTGTATTCTTTATAACTAATCCACGCATATTTTATTTAGTTGAAAGTTGAGAGTTGAAAGTTGAGAATTCTTAGATAGTTGAGAGTTACCCGTCACTTAAAAGTGGAAAATTACTTATGCAATCACGCTGAATAGTAACTTTCAACTTTCAACTCTCAACTTTCAACTAAATTTACACTGTCATTATCTCCTTATCCTTTTCAGCCAGCATGTCGTCGATCTGCTTGATATACTTATCATGAATCTTTTGCAGTTTGGCTTCGGCATTCTTTTGTTCATCTTCTGCAAGACCTTCTTTAACTGCTTTTTTCAGTGTATCTATACCGTCACGGCGCGCATTGCGTACACTGACTTTGGCTGTTTCACCTTCGGCCTTACATTGTTTTGCCAATTGTTTACGGCGTTCTTCAGTCAACGGAGGAATACCGATGCGGATAATTTCTCCATTGTTTTCGGGCATGATACCCAAGTCGGAATCAATGATTGCCTTTTCGATAACCCGGAACATGCTTTTGTCCCACGGCTTAATCGTGATACTACGCGCATCCGGCGTAGTTACAGCTGCCACGTTGCTGATTGGTACCATACTTCCGTAAGAATCCACACGGATTCCGTCCAATAGTCTCGTACTTGCTTTTCCGGCACGAATATGAGCCAATGCCTCTTCCAGGTACATGATGGCCATATCCATTTTCTCTTGTGAATCGTTGATACAAGTCTTAACGTCTATCATATCTTTTAGTTTTTATAGTTTTGCTATTTTTACTGAATATAGAACAAAAGTAGATTATTTTTTGCTTATCTGCAAATATACTGTTAATTATGCACGACTGTACCGATTTCTTTTCCTTCGATGACTTTCTTCAGATTTCCCACGGTGTCCATATCGAATACTACAATCGGCAGATTGTTTTCTTTGCACATGCACGTGGCTGTGAGGTCCATTACTTTCAGGCCGCGCTTCAACACTTCATCATAGGTGATGTCATTGAATTTTGTAGCAGTCGGGTCTTTCTCCGGATCGGCCGTATAAATGCCATCCACCCGTGTGCCTTTCAGCATGACGTCTGCTTCTATTTCGATGCCACGGAGAGAAGAACCGGTATCAGTAGTAAAGAAGGGGTTTCCGGTTCCGGCAGACATGATTACGATTTCTCCGGCTTCCATATATTCAATGGCTTTCCACTTGCTGTAGAATTCGCCTATCGGTTCCATACGGATAGCTGTCAGTACACGGGCTTTCACACCGGCTGCCACCAATGCCGAACTAAGGGCAAGGCTGTTCATTACGGTAGCTAACATCCCCATCTGGTCTCCTTTTACGCGGTCGTATCCTTTACCTGCACCGGTCAATCCACGAAAGAAGTTACCACCGCCGATTACGATTCCTATCTGTACTCCTTGTTCATGAATTTCTTTGATTTGGGCTGCATACTCTGCCAGTCTTTTCTCGTCGATACCGCTTTTCTTTTCTCCCATCAAGCTTTCACCACTGAGCTTTAATAGGATTCTCTTGTATTTTGTCATAAGATATATATTATTTAGTTTGTGCAAATATAAGGAATATAAATGAATATCATATTGTTTGGCTTACAGGATGTGAGAAATATGTAATCGGGGACTGTTTGTAATTTACGGAAAAGAGGGGTTGTCTGCCCGGCTTCGGATTGAGATAATTGTAATAGCATTTGGGACAATGCTGCAAAGCGGTATAAGGGATATTGCCTTTCTTTGGAGGTCAAAAAAATAATTATTATGAAGAATAGTATTAAATTGCTTTTAACGGGAGTGGTTTCTGCATTATGTGCAGGGATTCTCCGAGCCCAGGACAGTTGGCAGTCGCAACTCTTAAAGGTGGCCGGTGACGGAGCACTGACTTATATTCAAAATGCCGACGGATTTGTTTTGCCTGATTTCAGTCAGGCTGGATATAGGAATGGAGAACCGGTACCGATAATAGATATGCCGGACCGGACGGAAACGATCAGTCCGCTGCCGGATGTTGCTGCGGATAATACGGCGCACATTCAGGCTGCCATCAATAAGGTAAGTGCTCGTACTAATATTACTACGGAAAAAGTGATGCCGGGTGATTATAGTTTCAGTGTGGCAGATGCGGGTGCCTACAAAGTGGGGTATCTTATTTGCGTGAAGTATCCCACGACGACGGCTTGGCTGGAGGCTGTGTGGCATGGTGGGAACTCCAAACGGAATACGGATGAATCGATGAAGTGGAAAACGAGTGATGTAGACATGTCTTATCACCGATATATCAAGAAGATAGAAGGGAATGTCGTTACATTGGATGCGCCGTTGTACTACACGCTCGATAAGACTTATGCACAAGCCTATATAAGATAAATAATATTACGACTATCCGTCATAATATCGGTATCGAGAATTTACACATCTCTTTCGAGCGTACTCCAGCCAGTTCGAAAGCGAACGTCGATCAGAATTGTATCTATATGAGTTCATTGGAGAATAGCTGGGTGAAAGGGGGGGCTATGACCGGGTTTATCCATGCCGGTATCTAATATACAGAATGAAGGTAGGGCAACTTACTCCACAAAGGTCTATGCAAAATAGAGATCTGTATAAAAAAAAGTAGAATCTAAACGGACTTTCTAAGTAGTGGGAAAGATATTCAGGATTTTTCTTGAAAGGAAAGCCTGTATGATTCCGCGTAGAAAAAGGTAGATGAGAAAGGCCATCCATAAGGCGTGATTTCCCATCAGGCTATGGAAGGAATAATAAGTGGCAAAAAAGCAGGTGGAAGCTATAAACATAGAAACAAGCATTTGCCGGGTAGCTGTGGCGCCGATAAAGATACCGTCCCAAAGAAAAGCGGAAAATCCGGCAAGAGGAATAGCAAGCACCCAATAAAAATAATTTTCTGCTTCGTTGATAACATCGACTTCATTGGTGAGTAATCCGAGAAAGGATCTACCGCCAATAGCGTAAAGCAGGGTAAAACATAGAGAAAGTCCGATGCCCCAGCCAAACAGTTGCCGGACAGTCTGATGAAAGGCTGTCCGGTTACGGGCACCGATATACTTACCGGCCAGAGCTTCGCCGGCATAGGCAAAACCGTCCATAATATAAGAGAAAAGGGTGAATAGTTGCATTAACAAAGTGTTCACGGCAAGTACGGTCTCACCTTGTGCGGCTCCGGCAGATGTGAAAAACATCGTGACGATTACCAGACAAAGGGTACGGAAGAAAATATCACGGTTCACCGAAAAGAAACGGGACATAGCCTGCTTTTGCCAAATGCCTTTTATGGCAATACGTTTACGTAGCGGTTTGTAATGGCGCATCCATAATAGGAGAGCCATCAGGAATCCGGCGTATTGGGCTATGAGTGTGCCTAAGGCGACTCCTTCTACTTTCATATTCAGTAGGTAGACAAAGCTGAGGCTGGCTATTATATTCACGATATTCTGTGTGATCGCGATATACATGGGAAAACGTGAATTCTGCATCCCGATAAACCATCCTGCAAAACCATAAAGTCCGAGTACGGCAGGGGCACCCCAGATACAGATACGAAAATAGAGAGTTGCCAGATTCTCTACTTCACGGGTAGTAGTGATAAGGGTAAAAGCTGTTTTTTGTATGGGATATTGGAGTAGTAGCAGGCAAAGCGCAATCAGCAATCCTATGCCGACAGATCGTAACAATAAGCGGGTAACTTCGTCCAAATTGCGTTGCCCGTAGGCTTGCGAGGTCATTCCGCTTGTTCCCATACGCAGAAAACCGAAAATCCAATAAATAATATTGAATAACATGCCTCCTATGGCAATTGCTCCGATATAGGCGGCGGAACCTAAATGCCCTACGATCGTGACGTCGATCAGCCCCAGCAGAGGGACTGTTATATTCGAAATAATAGAGGGTATTGCTATCTCGAGGATGCGTTTGTTTCCGGTGTTGATCGATCTCTTTTTATCCATTTGAAGGCAAAGTTATATTAAAAAATATATATCATGAAATTTAACTGAACAATAACGCTATTTAAATAGTTCGTAATAAACAAATGAGAATAAAAATCATTATCTTTGCAGAGCGCTTAACTAAATAAATATTAATGAGATGAAAACCTTAACTTTGCTATTTACTTTTTTAATTTCTTTTCCGTTGGCACTTTCGGCTCAGTCCGCCGAAGATGTACTGCAGAAGGTTTCGGTGGCCATGACTGCCGAACAGTGGGAGCAAGCGGTCAGTTTGTTCCGCCAGGCTATTCAGTTGAATGCTGATAAGTCGGAGATGTTTTATTGGACAAGCGTTGATAAGGCTAGCAGTGTGGGTACTAAAATGGCTCAGGAACTTGCTTTTCATTACAAAACTATGCGGAATTATGACAAAGCTTACCTCTTCTGTAAAGAAGTGCTTCAAAAGAATCCTAATGACGTGAAGTGGCTTGCTGCCTGCGCGGAAACAGAAGTGTGTCGTGGAAAAGAAAAAGATGCCTTGCTGACCTATCAGAAGGTACTTTCGCTGGATGTAAATCATTTGGCCGCTAATATATTTGTCGGAAACTATTATTATCTGATGGCGGAGCAGGAAAAGCAGCAACTGATGCGTGATTATAAAAAGATCAGTTCGCCTACCCGGATGCAGTATGCCCGTTATAAAGACGGATTAAGTAAACTTATGACAGATGGCTACGGTAAGGCGAAAGAATATTTACAGAATGTGATCCGACAGTTTCCCTCTGCAGAGGTAATGAAAACGCTGGAGAAGATAAAAAAGATGGAAGCGGAAATGAAATAGCTGCTTAAGGTATCTGAAAAGGCAGACTGATTGTGTTTTTGTGCAATGCGAAGTTTTAATGAAGTATGTATTGTACCTCTTTAAATAGATAATTTCGTATAGTTCCTGTTTGGTCCTCAAGGATAAACCGCCCGTCTGGTTCTACTCGTAACAAGCGGGCCATAAAATCTCCGTTAGCATCGGTGTACCGATGAAAACCTTCCTTGCGAAAAAGGGAGCAGGCATAGCGGTCGGCAATAAGAGATTGGATATCGGCTTTTCCGGTTGCCAGCAAATTATAGTAAGTTTTTATCCGTTTCATCACGGAAGCGAGTATCTGGGGACAGTCATAGGACTGACCGTTGATTTGTTTCAGAGATACGGGATTGGGAGCGTCACTACAGAACGTTTCCTGATTGACGTTGATCCCGATCCCTGTGATGCTGCGGCTGATATGTACACCTGTCAGATCGTTTTCAATGAGCATGCCGCAAATTTTCTTGTCTTTCCAATATATATCGTTCGGCCATTTGATAGAAATGTTCGAAACATATCTTTCCAATTCTTCTTTAATGGCCAATGATATGATTTGCGATAGCAGGAATTGTCTGCGGGCTTTCAGAAAAGTGGGATAGAGGACAAAGCTGAACATCAGGTTTTGTCCGGCTTCCGATTCCCAACTGTTGCCGCGTTGACCTCTGCCCGAAGTTTGGAAATCGGCGGTTATGGTAGTCAGCTCTTCTACACATTGTTTGTTACAGAGTTCATTCAGGTATTTATTGGTCGAATCTGTCTCTTCCAAATGAATCAAAGGGACAGGGAATGTTTTAGGGAAGTGCATCATATTCGGCGCGTAATTTCTTCGTGAATTTTTTTATGACTTCTTCATATGAGTGATCTATTAACTGCTCTATCAGACGATCGTCTGCATCCAGGTCAAAGCAGACTTTATTCCAGTATTTCTTATTGAAGTGATAGGCACCCTCTATGGCGGTATAACGTTCACGCAGTTCAAGGGCATACTCAGGATCACATTTTAAGGCGATGGTATTGGCGCTTTCCAGATCGATAAGAGCAAACATTTTGCCCATTACTTTTATTACGAGTGACACGTCATCGAATGGAAGACATTCAATCGTTCCTTTTTTGTTTAAACAGTATTCTCTGGCTCTTTCTACATTCATGTCTTTTTAAAATAAGGGTGGATAAAAAGCTTCTTTTATATGCTCTATTTTAAAATTGCCGGTCCGGCCTATGGCTGTGATGATATCAAAGCGTACCGGTGCGTCAATTTGGAAAAGTTTGATATAGGTATCTGCGGCTCTCACCGTGTTTTTTATCTTTTGGTGGGTTACTGCATCTTCCGGTTGCATGACATCATTGCTACTTCGTGTTTTGACCTCTACAACGATCAATTCATTATCCTTAGCTGCCACAATATCCAATTCGAGATGACCCTTTCGCCAGTTTCGGTGTCGGATCACATAACCACGGGCTTCCAGATAAGCTACCGCAGCAGTTTCTCCGGCTTTTCCTAATTCGTTGTGCTCGGCCATATTTTTTGAGTAGTCAGTAGTTAGAATTTAGTAGCTGGCAGCTGGGACTTAGTGGCTAATAACCATAATTTAGCTGTCGGAATGCAAAAATACTCTTTTTTATTCTTTGTTTTTACAGAAGGAAAAGTAATTTTGCAAAATATATGAAAAGGAGAGGGAAAAAGTGTCTGAGAATGCACGACGAAGTTACAAAGCGTGAACGGAGGATGAGCATTTTATTAAGCGAAGACGAGCAGATGATTGTAGATCGTTATTTGGAAAAGTATAAGATCACAAATAAATCACGTTGGCTTCGCGAGACGATTCTTATGTTTATTCATAAGAATATGGAAGAAGATTATCCCACCCTTTTTGGTGAGCACGATATGAGACGCTGATAATGTAATGATATGCTGGATGATACTTATTTTATGAAGCAAGCGCTTGTTGAAGCGCAGAAAGCGGCTGATAGGGGAGAAGTTCCCGTAGGTGCTGTGGTCGTATGTAAGGAGCGTATTATCGGGCGTGCCCACAATCTGACGGAAACACTGAATGATGTGACTGCCCATGCCGAGATGCAAGCCATCACTGCTGCCGCTAATGTTCTTGGTGGAAAATATCTGAATGAATGTACGCTCTATGTAACTGTGGAACCCTGCGTAATGTGTGCCGGGGCTATAGCTTGGGCACAAACTGGAAGATTAGTATTTGGAGCGGAAGACGAGAAGCGTGGATATCAACGGTATGCCGCTCAGGCATTGCACCCCAAAACGATCGTTGTCAAAGGGGTGCTTGCGGAAGAGTGTGCTGCATTGATGAAAGCCTTTTTTGCAGCGAAAAGATGAATAATTATTAATTAATTTCTTCAAAGTCAACGTATTCTCCTTCGTCTTTCGTGAAGATCTTCTTATGCTTTCGGGGGTGGATGTTCTCTTCCGTATTGCATACTTCCTCTTCTTCCTCTCTTCTTTGAGAACTTTGCTGTTGTCTCCTCTCACCGGATGTTGCATAAGTGTGCGGAGTTGGTCGTGAACGTCGTCCGAAGCCGAAAATAGCTCGTAGGATGCCGCCTATGACTGAGACGCCGATAATAAAGATAGCTATGATAAAAATGAATATTAATCCTAAGATATGCATGGGCTATTAGTTTTATACGTTGTTTGAAACTGATAGTACAACAAACGTGCCAAAAGGATTGTTTATTTATTTTTTCTTGTAAAAAGTGAAAGTATAATATACCATACGATTACTGCTGCAAATCCGCTAATGCCTAATAAAATAAGTAGTGGAATACATATGATCAGAAAGATGAAACTGACTTTGTTGTCTTTCCAGGATAAATTTTTAAATTTTAATGAGAACATTGGAATCTCCGACACCAATAGCCATGAAAAAAGTATTACCAATATCAAAATGTAGACGGGATGACAAGCCGGAGTTATGAGAAAATCATGGGCTCCTACTATCAATGATCCCCAAAACAGTGCATTGGCAGGTACCGGAAGACCGATGAAAGAAGTAGTTTGACGAGTGTCATTATTGAATTTAGCTAATCGCAGGCCTGAAAACACTGCAATAAGAAAAGCTGCATATGGCATATAAGGAGCTATGAATTCGATATTTGCAGGATAGTGCATCTCTTTAAATAGGGAGAAGATGATAAATGCAGGTGCTGCGCCAAAACTGATGTCGTCAGCCAATGAATCCAAATCTTTACCGATTGGGGAATGAGCATTCAGTAAGCGTGCCAGCATGCCATCGAAAAAGTCAAAAACCGCACTTAGTATAATAAAAATAAAAGCCAATTCGTAGCGTGCTTCAAAAGCCATGACACAAGCAATGCAACCGGAAAAAAGATTTAGGCAGGTTACTGTGTTGGGGATATATTTAGTGAAAATGTTTGCCATTGTGACAGTTTTTATTTCAGTTTGGCGATAACCGTTTGATTACCGGTTGTTAATTGTCCCATTGTAACACATATCTCTGTACCCAATGGAAGGTATACATCCACACGCGAACCGAATTTGATGAATCCCATGTGCTCGTCGATGTAACACTCTTCGCCTACTTCGGCATAAGTGACGATGCGGCGTGCCATTGCTCCGGCAATCTGACGTGTCAGAATCTCCACACCTTCCGGGGTTTCGATGACTACTGTAGAGCGCTCGTTTTCTGTGCTGGCTTTGGGCAGCCAGGCTTTCATGAATTTACCATTGTGGTGGGATACCTTTTTCACTGTCCCGTCTACCGGATACCAATTGGCATGTACATTCAGGATGCTCATAAAGATAGATACCATAATACGACGGTCGTGAAAATATTCGTGTTCGTCCACTTCCTCGATAACTACAATCTTGCCATCAGCGGGTGCTACGACTATCTTTTCCGTTTCTTCTCCGAAAAGACGCTTCGGACAACGGAAGAAGTTAACCATCAATCCGTAAACGATGATACTGGTCAGAACCACCAGATAAAAAGGCAGTTTACATTCTATTCCATAGTAAAGGGCGACATTGATAAGTAGTAGTAACAGCAAGCTGCCCCATAATATGTGTGTGCCTTCACGGTGAATACGTATCTTTTTTAATTTCTTAAGTCGACCCATGTGCGCTAATGAATGATAATTGTCTGCAAAAATATACTTAATTTGAAAATCCAGCAAGTAAATAGCGATAGAAATACACATGTTGATAACTTTTTGGGCATTATTTTTGTTAGTAACCTTATAGATTGTACTTTTATGGCTCAAAATAATCAACCTATCAATATGCAGGATTTCGTTCATTTACATGTCCATACCCAGTATTCGCTTCTGGATGGCCAGGCCAGTGTCAGTGCGCTGGTTGATAAAGCGATGAAGAACGGGATGAAGGGAATTGCGGTTACCGATCACGGAAATATGTTCGGTATCAAGGAATTCACGAACTATGTCAATAAGAAAAACAGTGGGCCGAAAGGCGAGATAAAGGACCAGAAGAAACGTCTGGCTGCTATTGAAGCCGGAAAAGTGGAGTGCGAAGACAAGGAGGCGGAAATAGCCGCTTGTAAGGCTAAAATAGCGGAAGCGGAAGCGAAATTATTCAAGCCCATCATAGGTTGTGAGATGTATGTAGCCCGCCGTACGTTGGATAAGAAAGAAGGGAAACCCGACCAAAGTGGCTATCACTTGATTGTTCTTGCCAAAAATGAGAAAGGATACCATAATCTTATAAAGTTAGTGTCTAAGGCTTGGACGAAAGGATATTATATGCGTCCGCGTACAGATCGCAACGAATTGGAAAAGTATCACGAAGGCCTGATTGTGTGTTCGGCTTGTTTGGGAGGGGAAGTACCCAAGAAAATAACTCAGGGATTGCTGGATGAAGCAGAGGAAGCCATTCAGTGGTATAAAAATCTGTTCGGAGAAGATTATTATCTGGAACTTCAGCGTCATAAGGCTACTGTGCCCCGCGCGAACCACGAGGCATATCCTTTGCAGGTAAATGTGAATAAGCACCTTATTGAATATTCAAAAAAATATAATGTAAAGCTGATCTGTTCGAACGACGTTCATTTCGTGAATGAAGAGCATGCTGAGGCGCATGATCGTCTTATCTGCCTAAGTACGGGCAAGGATTTGGACGATCCGAAACGTATGCTTTATACCAAACAGGAATGGATGAAGACTCGTGAGGAGATGAACGAACTCTTTGCTGATGTTCCGGAAGCATTGAGCAATACACTCGAAATTCTTGATAAAGTAGAGTACTACTCCATCGACCATGCGCCCATTATGCCTACTTTTGCTATTCCCGAAGATTTCGGAACGGAAGAAGAATACCGCAAAAAGTATACGGAGAAAGATCTTTTCGACGAATTTACACAAGATGAGAATGGAAACGTAGTGTTGAGCGAAGAGGCGGCAAACGATAAGATAAAGCGTTTGGGTGGTTATGATAAATTATATCGTATCAAGCTCGAAGCGGATTATCTGAAAAAGCTGACCTTTGACGGTGCGAAGAAATTTTATGGAGACCCTTTGAGTCCGGAAGTAAAGGAACGGCTTGTTTTTGAATTGCATATCATGAAGACGATGGGTTTTCCGGGATACTTCCTGATTGTGCAGGACTTTATCGCTGCAGGCCGGAACATGGGTGTTTCCATCGGGCCGGGACGTGGATCGGCAGCAGGATCGGCTGTTGCATATTGTTTGCAGATTACGAAAATCGACCCGATTCAGTATGACTTGCTGTTTGAGCGTTTCCTGAACCCGGATCGTATTTCATTGCCTGATATCGATATTGACTTTGATGATGACGGACGCGGTGAAGTGCTTCGTTGGGTAACAGAAAAATATGGTCATGAGAAGGTGGCTCATATTATTACATATGGTACGATGGCAACGAAATTGGCTATCAAAGATGTGGCGCGTGTACAGAAACTGCCTCTTTCTGAATCGGACAGACTGGCGAAATTGGTGCCTGATAAAATACCTGATAAAAAGCTGAATTTGCGGAATGCCATCGATTATGTGCCGGAGTTGCAGGCGGCTGAGGCTTCGCCTGATCCGTTGGTGCGTGATACATTGAAATATGCTTTGATGCTCGAAGGTAATGTGCGTGGTACAGGTGTACATGCCTGTGGTACCATTATCTGCCGGGATGATATAACCGACTGGGTGCCGGTAAGTACGGCCGATGATAAGGAAACAGGCGAAAAGATGCTTGTTACCCAGTATGAGGGATCGGTTATTGAAGATACGGGATTGATTAAGATGGACTTTTTGGGATTGAAAACTTTGTCCATCATTAAGGAAGCGGTTGAAAATATTCGGTTGAGTAAAGGAGAAAAGCTGGATATCGATACGATTTCCATTAAAGACCCGGCTACTTACAAGCTCTATAGTGACGGGCGTACGGTCGGTACGTTCCAGTTTGAGTCTGCCGGCATGCAAAAATACCTGAGGGAGTTGCAACCTACGACTTTTGAAGACTTGATTGCCATGAATGCCCTTTATCGTCCGGGACCGATGGATTACATTCCCGATTTCATCGATCGTAAACACGGACGCAAACCGATCGAGTATGATATTCCCATAATGGAGAAATATCTGAAAGATACATACGGTATTACTGTATATCAGGAACAGGTAATGCTCCTGTCCCGTTTGTTGGCCGATTTTACCCGTGGAGAGTCGGATGCTCTGCGTAAGGCGATGGGTAAGAAATTGCGTGATAAGCTGGACCACATGAAACCAAAGTTCATTGAAGGTGGTCGGAAGAATGGGCACGATCCGAAAGTATTGGAAAAAATATGGACTGACTGGGAGAAGTTTGCTTCGTATGCGTTTAATAAATCGCATGCTACTTGTTATTCATGGGTGGCTTATCAGACAGCTTATCTGAAAGCAAATTATCCGTCGGAGTATATGGCTGCCGTTATGAGTCGAAGCTTGTCGAACATTACCGATATCACGAAGCTGATGGATGAATGTAAGGCAATGGGTATTCAGGTATTGGGGCCGGATGTGAATGAAAGTAACTTGAAGTTTACGGTAAACAAGCATGGTGACATTCGCTTTGGCCTTGGTGCTGTAAAAGGAGTAGGAGAGGCTGCAGTACAGAGTATCATGGACGAACGGCGGGCAAATGGTCCGTATAAGGGTATCTTTGATTTTGTACAGCGGGTCAACTTGAATGCTTGTAATAAGAAGAATATGGAATGCCTTGCGTTGTCGGGTGGTTTTGATAGTTTTCCGGAGTTGAAACGTGAACAGTTTTTTGCTGTCAATTCGAAAGGAGAAGTTTTCCTTGAAACACTGATGCGTTATGGTAACCGTTACCAAGCCGACAAGGCGGCTGCAGTTAATTCGTTGTTTGGCGGAGAAAATGTGATCGATATTGCAACACCGGAGATTCTGCCGGCTGAGCGTTGGGGAGATTTGGAACGTCTGAATAAAGAGAGGGAACTGGTAGGTATCTATCTGTCGGCTCATCCGTTGGACGAATATGCCATTGTGCTCGATCATGTTTGCAATACGCATATGGCCGAACTTGAAGATAAGACTGCTTTGGCCGGTAGGGAGATTACGATGGGAGGTATTGTGACCAGTGTGCGCAGAGGAATCAGCAAGAACGGTAATCCTTACGGCATTGCCAAGATAGAAGATTATTCCGGCTCGGCAGAACTTCCTTTCTTCGGAAACGATTGGGTTACCTTCCAGGGTTATCTGGGTGAAGGTACTTTCTTGTTTATAAAGGCGCGTTGCCAGCCTAAGCAATGGCGTCCGGAAGAATTGGATGTCAAGATCACCTCGATGGAGTTGCTTCCCGATGTAAAAGAGAAATTAGTGGAGAAGATTACAATTCTGATTCCTTTGTCTGCTTTGAACTCTGCTCTTGTGGCGGAACTGTCTTCATTGACCAAAGATCATCCGGGAAATACCGAGCTTTATTTTAAGGTAACCGATAAGGATGAAAAGATGGTGGTCGATCTGATATCCCGCCCGGTAAAATTGTCGGTAGGGAGAGAATTGATCTCTTATTTAAAGGAACGTCCCGAACTTGAGTTTCGGATAAATTGATTATATTTGCAACGTAGCACGGAGGGTATATAAAACTTCCGGGCTGCTTAATTCTAACTATTAACTTTTAAAATTATGGCTTTAGAAATTACAGACAGCAACTATAAGGAGATCCTCACAGAAGGAAAGCCGGTTGTTGTTGACTTTTGGGCCCCTTGGTGCGGGCCTTGTAAGATGGTAGGTCCTATCATCGAGGAATTGGCAACGGAGTTTGAAGGACAGGTTATCATCGGTAAATGCGATGTAGATGAAAATAGCGATATGGCTGCCGAATATGGTATCCGTAATATTCCGACTGTTCTTTTTTTTAAGAACGGAGAGATTGTAGATAAGCAGGTAGGTGCGGTTGGCAAACCTGTATTTGTGGAAAAAGTGAAGAACTTATTATAATTTATAAGCTTTCAACTTAATAACATTGAACTATGGGACTGGAAGACGATTTTTTACTTGCTGATGCCGATGATGAAAAAACCATTGAGTACATTAAAAACTATTTGCCGCAGGAACTGAAGGAAAAGTTCACTGATGATGAACTTTACTATTTCTTGGATTTGATTGACGAGTATTACTCTGAAAGTGGTATCTTGGATGCCCAACCTGATGAAGAAGGTTATGTCAACATTGACCTGGAGCAAGTGGTGGACTATATTGTTAAGGAGGCCAAGAAAGATGAAATGGGAGAGTTTGATCCCGAAGAGATTCTTTTTGTGGTACAGGGAGAAATGGAATATGGAAACTCTCTGGGGCAAGTAGAATAACTCGTTTCCGGAATTCCTGTTGTAGCTAAGTAGTTAAGTAGTCAAGTAGTGAGTAGTTAAGTAGTCAAGTAGAAATGATTTGCTTAATGTATTTCTCTTACTTACCTACTTATCTACTTACCACTTACCTACTTATCTACTTACCACTTAACTACTTACTACTTGACTACTTAACTACTCACTACTTGACTACTTAACTACTTACTACTTGACTACTTAACTACTCACTACTTGACTACTTAACTACTCACTACTTGACTACTTAACTACTCACTACTTACTACTTAACTACTTACTACTTGACTACTTAACTACTTACTACTTAACTACTTACTACTCTTTTATCATATCTCTTCTAAGGCATAATATTGATAATCCCTCAACAGCGTTTGTAGAAATTTCTCGTCACTTCCTTCTGTCTGCTTTATGGATAGGAGTGTACGTACTTTGTCGGCCAGTTGCCGTATACGCCGGGCACGGTCTTTACTTCCAGAAGAGAGCGTTTTATTAATTACATTCACTTGTTCCAGTGATAAATCGGCTGCCGGAGGATATACCGGATGGTAACCTTTGGTCAGGTAGTCGTATTCGTCGAGACTGACTTGTATTTTACGATAATTTTTTTCTTTAATGACCATTGTTCCGGCGGCCAGATCACCCAAACGCTGATGATTCTTAGTCAATAAAATGACGATAACTCCCAATCCGCCTGTGATCGGCAAATCGATAGGAAAGAGAAGCCAACGCAGCAGATAAGAACTAAGACTCGGCGTGGATCCGTCAGCTTTCACCACCCGGATATTCAGCAGACGTTTTCCCAGACTTTGCCCGCGATTGAAGACTTCGCACAACAACGAATAACAGAGTACCGGCAGGTAAACAATCACAAAAAGAAAGAAGAATGAAAAGCCGGAATAAGCGTGAATCCTAAGATAAGACAGAGTAACACTAAATCCTATTACATAAATGAACAGGAAGAAATAGTCTATAATCAGAGCCAGCATACGTTCGCCTATACTTGCTGGTGTCTGGCTGATACGTACAAACTGTCCTGTAATAATAGTGGATTCTGCCATTTCTTTTTAAACATTTTTGTGATTCCGTTGCAAATATATCATAAATCTCTTACTTTTGCTTCGGATTCGGACAAAACTTCTATTCGAATCCCTTAAACGATGAAAGAAGTTACGTTTATTCGCCGGAACATTGAAAAATGGAAAGAGACAGAGAAGGTGGTGGAGAAAGCTGATAAGTTTAATCCCGACCGTCTGGCCGACGCATATACGGAACTTACCGCCGATTTAGCTTTTGCACAGACCCATTATCCTTCTTCCCGTATCACCATTTATCTCAACAATCTGGCTTTTGCATTGCACAATGTGATTTATCGCAATAAGCGCGAAAAGTGGACTCGGATTATTACTTTCTGGACGCAGGAAGTGCCGCAAACGATGCATGATGCCCGTAAGGAATTGTTGGTATCTTTTCTCATTTTCGCTGCCAGTGTTGTGATAGGTATCATTTCGGCTTGGAATGATCCGAACTTTGTCCGGTTGATTCTGGGCAATGGCTATGTGGATATGACACTTGAAAATATAGCTAACGGTGAACCGATGGCGGTATATAACGGTTCGGAGGAGATGCCTATGTTCTTGGGCATTACGCTGAATAATATCATGGTATCTTTCAATTGCTTTGCGATGGGATTGTTGACCAGTTTCGGAACAGGGTATATGTTGCTTTCTAATGGAATCATGGTAGGGGCTTTTCAGACTTTCTTTTACGGAGAGGGACTGTTGGCCGAATCTATGCTGGCCATCTGGCTGCACGGTACGCTTGAGATATGGGCGATCATTGTGGCAGGTGCTGCCGGACTGGCACTTGGAAATAGCTGGCTGTTTCCGGGTACTTATTCGCGCACCGCTTCTTTCCGGCGGGGAGCCAAGAGGGGATTGAAAATAGTTGTGGGAACCGTTCCGGTATTTATCATGGCGGGTTTTATAGAAGGTTTCCTTACGCGTCATACCGAGTTTCCAACGGTACTCCGGTTAGGTATCATTCTGCTTTCACTTGCATTTATTATCTTCTACTATATTTATTTACCAAATAGAAAACAACATGGAGTCACAAAAAGCTAAAGTAGCAATGTATGTAAAGCGTTCTTTCGGGGATAAGATGAACGCTTCATTTGATTTTATAAAGGAGAACTGGAAACCTTTGTTCAAGTTTGCCACGTATCTGATATTGCCCTTGTGTCTGATTCAGGCATTGAGCCTGAATGGGCTGATGAATGGCTCTATGGGTATTACGATGGGGGTTAAGGCCGGCGCTGCCAATCCTTTGGCAGATTTCGGAACGATGTTCTGGGTGAATTACGGATTGACTATAATTTGTTACCTCATCGGCTCTGTTATCCTTACCTCACTGGTTTATGCACTGATCAAGACCTACAATGAACGTGAAGAGCGCTTGGAAGGAGTTACCCTTTCTTCTTTGAAATCTCTGTTGTTTAAAAATGTGGGCCGGTTGTTGAAACTTACCTTGTTCGGTATATTGATAATGATTATCCTATGTGTGGTTATGGGGTTGTTGGCCGCTCTTACTCCTTTCACCTTGATTCTCACTCTTCCGATGCTGGTGGCTTGTGTGATTCCTCTGTCTTTGTTTTCGCCGATTTATTTGTTTGAAAATATCGGTATCTGGGAAGCATTCAAAAAGACGTACCGTTTGGGATTTGCGACTTGGGGCGGTGTTTTTCTCATTGCTTTGATAATGGGATTGATTGGCGGTATCCTGCAAGGTATCACAATGCTGCCTTGGTATGTGGCTACTATTGTGAAATACTTTTTCGCTATGAGTGATAGTGGAAGTGCGGTTACCATCTCTCCCGTTTATAATTTCTTCCTCTATTTAATGGGGATTCTACAGGCTTTCGGAATGTATCTTTCTACCATATTCACCATTATCGGCCTGGCTTATCAATACGGACATGCTTCCGAAGTGGTGGACAGTGTTTCTGTAGAAGAAGACATTGATAATTTCGATAATCTTTGATAGTACGATCGGATGACTGCACCAGCCGATACGATCGTTTATGACTCGCTCACCGTTGCCTATTGGCAAGGTCAACCGGAGTATGATTATAACCGTGAATTAATCACGCCTGAGTTCGATCTCATTGCGTGGCTTAATTTGTGGTTGGGTAAGTTGTTGCAGAAAATATTCGGTAGCACATTTGCTGAAAAATATACGGAAACGATCTTGGTTGCGTTGTTTGTCGTTGCGCTATTATTGATTGTCTGGTTTATCTATAAGAAGCGTCCGGAACTGTTTATGCGTTCGAAAAGAACTTTGCCCTACCGCGTGGAGGAGGATACCATCTATGGCGTGGATTTTCAGAAAGAGATAGACGCGGCCGTTTTCCGCAATGATTACCGGGAAGCAGTGAGACTGCTTTATCTTCAGACCTTGAAGTTTTTGAGTGACGCCGGGAAAATAGACTGGCAACCTTATAAGACGCCGACCGAGTATATTTATGAAATAAAGATTGACACCCTGAAAACTCCTTTCCGTGAATTGACCAATCGTTTTCTTCGCGTTCGCTATGGTAACTTTGAAGCAACCGTTGTCCTTTATCGTGAGATGCAAGCCTTTCAGAAGGAAATGGTAGAAGGAGGTGGGGTATGAAAGGCAGTCGTTGGTTTATTCTCGCTATGGTGCTCTTTCTGGCTGTCATGTTTCTGGTGGAATATAACCTGCCGAAGAAGTTTGTGTGGAATCCTACTTTCAGCCGGTATGATTACCAGCCGTTCGGATGTGCTATTTTCGATGATGTGCTGACGGATTCCTGGCCGGGAGATTATTATTTGAATGATTGGACTTTCTATAATTTTGAGAATGATACGACGGACGAACCTCTTGCCATACTTGCTGTTGCCCAGCGCTTTCAGTTTACGAAAACCGATAGAAATGCGATTATGCGTCTGGCAGAACGGGGGAATAAGGTGATACTGGCGGCTACCGGTTTTTCGCTGTCCGATACATTAGGGTATGATATGTCTTATGCATGGTTTCGTGCTTCGGAGTTAAAGAAATATGTAGGGGCGGTCAATCGTCGCGACAGCCTGTATTGGTTGGCTGATTCTGCGAGTGCTTATCCTGCGGCGATCTTCGAGGTTTATCCGCAACTGTGTGATGCCTTTTTTACAAAATATGATTCGCTTTCCGTACCCTTGGTGAGGAGAGACCGGGCAGCCGCGTCACGAAAAGACTCGATAACGTTAGCTGCAGATAGTCTGATACGAAGCCAGTTGAAAGATACATTGCCCGAGTCGCAGGATTCGGTACGACTTCCTGTTGAATTGCCTACGGGAGTGCTTGCTCTGCGGCGTCCTGTAGGGAAAGGAGAGATTGTCCTTATCTCTACTCCTCTGCTGTTTACCAATTATGGTGTACTCGATAAAAATAATGCCGCTTATATCTTCCGTTTGCTCTCACCGGCGAAAGACTTGCCGTTGTATCGCACGGAGGCTTATAATAAATCGGAGTATGAACAACGTTCGCCATTCCGTTATTTTCTGTCGCAGCCACCTCTTCGCTGGGGGCTTTATCTGACGATGATTGCACTCGTGCTCTTCATGGCGTTTACTGCTCGTAGGCGGCAGAGACCGATTCCGGTTATCCGCCAACCGGAGAACAAGACACTGGAATTTACCGAACTGATAGGGACGCTATACTTTCAGAAGAAGAATCATGCGGATTTGGTGCGTAAGAAGTTTACTTATTTTGCAGAGGCTTTGCGACGGAATATACAGGTAGATGTGGAAGAGGAGGTCGATGAAGGAACCCTTTACCGGAAAATAGCCAACAAAACGGGTATGGAAGAAGAGAAGATTGCAAGGCTCTTTGCCGGCTTGCGGCCTGTCATCAAGGGGGAGCGGAACGTTTCGGAACAGGAGATGAAAGATTATATAGACGGCATGAATGAAATATTAAGCCGGATGTAGATGATAATAAATGAAATATTGAACCCGATATAATAGATAGCTTATGAATGATATGAATGAACCCATGGCAGAAGCAACGCCTTCCGCATCTTCTGTGGAAGAGGTACAGAATGAAGTTCCACGTACTGATTTAACTCTTTTTGCCGAAAAGATCGGTGCGCTGAAAGCACGGATCGCTTCGATCATTGTGGGACAGGAACGCACGGTAGATCTTGTCCTTACAGCGATTCTTGCCAACGGTCATGTGCTGATAGAGGGTGTGCCCGGTGTGGCGAAAACATTGCTTGCCCGTCTTACGGCGCGTCTGATCGACGCTGAGTTTAGCCGCGTACAGTTTACACCCGATCTGATGCCGAGTGATGTGTTGGGTACTACGGTTTTTAATTTGAAGACCAATGAGTTTGATTTCCATCGCGGTCCTGTATTTGCCGATGTGGTGTTGGTGGACGAGATCAACCGTGCTCCGGCAAAAACACAGTCCGCCCTTTTTGAAGTGATGGAGGAACGGCAGGCCAGTATCGATGGCTCAACTTACCGGATGGGAGAACTTTATACCATTCTTGCCACTCAGAACCCGGTGGAACAGGAGGGTACGTATAAACTTCCTGAAGCTCAGCTCGACCGTTTCCTGATGAAGATAACGATGGATTATCCGTCGTTGGAAGAGGAGGTGAGTATTCTTGAACGCCATCATACGAATGCTGCTTTGGTGAAGCTGGAAGATGTTCATCCCGTAATTACCCGTGACGAATTGCTGGCATTCCGCAAGCTGATGGATAAGGTGTTCGTGGATCGCACACTGTTGCAGTATATTGCTCTTATCGTGCAGCAAACCCGTACCAGTAAAGCGGTTTATCTGGGTGCTTCGCCCCGTGCTTCTGTGGCTATGTTGCAGTCCTCCAAGGCGTATGCCCTTCTGCAGGGACGCGATTTCGTAACTCCCGAGGACATTAAGTTCGTAGCTCCCTATGTACTCCAGCACCGCCTTATTCTCACAGCAGAAGCAGAAATGGAAGGCTATTCTCCGGTAAAGGTGACGCAACGGCTCATCGACAAAGTAGAGGTACCGAAATGAGGGGAGAATTGAGAGGGGAGACGGGAGAATTGAGATGGGAGAAGGAAAAGTTGTCATTGAATATCGATTAAAAGCCTTGAAACGGAAACTGATGGAACAAAAACTTCATAGAATGAGAAGCTTATAAATAATAAAGTATAAAAAAGAGTTATTTTAATCGTAAATCGTCAAATCGTAAATAAATTCATGTATTTGTCCCGGCGTTTTTATCTGTTTATCCTTGTCATTATCCTGCTGCTTTGCGGCGGGTATATGTTGGGTACTCTGTTCCTGTTGGGGCAGATCGCATTGGCTGTTTTAATTTTTGCGGTTGCGATGGATTTTTTTCTTCTCTATCGCACGAAGGGAATCAGGAGTTTCCGGCAATGTTCTTCCCGTTTCTCGAATGGAGATGATAACGAGGTACATTTGCGCGTGGAAAGCAGCTATGCTTTCCCTGTCTGGTTGTCGGTTATCGATGAGGTGCCTGTTATATTCCAGCAGCGTGATATCTGTTTTAAATTGTCTCTCGGAAGCGGTGAAGGGAAAACGATTACCTATCATCTGTATCCCACCCGGCGGGGGACGTATGGTTTCGGATACATCCGTGTGTTTGTTACTACGCGTATCGGACTGATTGAACGTCGTTTTACAGATGCCGGGCCACAAAAGATAAAAGTATATCCCTCTTACTTGATGTTACACCGTTACGAGTTGCTTGCTATGAGTGATAACCTCACGGAATTAGGTATAAAGAAAATCCGGAAAGTGGGTCATCAGACGGAGTTCGAACAGATAAAGGATTATGTGAAAGGAGATGATTATCGTACGATCAACTGGAAAGCCAGTGCACGGCGGCATCAGCTAATGGTCAATGTATATCGGGACGAACGTTCGCAGCAGATATATAATGTGATAGACAAAGGGCGTATCATGCAGCAGGCTTTTAAAGGAATGACCTTGTTGGATTATGCCATCAATGCCTCACTTGTTCTTTCGTATGTGGCTATACGTAAAGATGATAAAGCGGGGCTGGTGACTTTTAACGAACATTTCGATACCTTTGTCCCTGCTTCCAAGCAGACGGGGCAGATGCAGACTTTGCTCGAAAGTCTTTATGCGCAGGAGACCACTTTCGGGGAAACCGACTTCTCCGCCCTGTGCGTGCACTTGGCCAAACATATAGGGAAACGCAGTTTGTTAATACTCTATACCAATTTCAGTAACCTCAACAGTATGAACCGGCAACTGCCTTATCTGCAACAACTGTCTCGCCAGCATCGCTTATTGGTGGTGTTCTTTGAAGATGCCGATCTGAAAGAATATGTTGCCGGAAAACCTGTGGACACTGAGGGGTATTATCGTCATGTCATTGCCGAGAAGTTTGCGTATGAGAAACGGCTTATCGTAAATACGCTAAAACAACACGGCATCTATTCCGTCCTGACTACTCCCGATAACTTGTCTGTCGATGTTATCAATAAATATTTGGAGATGAAGTCGAGACAGTTGATATGATGGTTAGCAGCGGTTAAACGATTAGTGACGAGCGGTTAGTGACAAGTGGTTAATGGTTAGTGATAAGTGATTGATATGTTATCATTTTCCGGATTGTAATCGATGTCGGTTTGTCATTGTCTCCTGTTTTTGTCAAGAGCAGATTTACTTATTCTTAACTAAAAAGAACGTCATCCGGCAAAAAGTACCTTTTCTACTGCAACCGATAATGCAAAGCGTTGTAAGAAGTAATGAAACGAACCGTAACATGCCGTGTGACGAACCGTAACATGCCGGCATATTTCCGGCAAACACTGTTCTAAAGTATACTAAATATCCTGTTTGGAACCCCTTTCACGGGTATATATAAAAGAAAGGAGGAAATCTTGCGATCTCCTCCTTTATGTACAGTTTAACTGAATCTACTTTATGATTACATTGGCAAATATACTACATTCTAATCGTAATTCCAAGAGAATGGAGGAAAAAGAAGGCCATCCCAATCAATAACAATCCCAATATACCGTAAACAATTCGGGCACGGGTACGACCTATTCGTCTGACAACAGCTTGTGCATTGTGTGCAGTGAAGAACCATCCCCAATTTAATAATGAAGCAAGGAGGGAGATGATTCCGGCAAGGGCGAACAGACCCAGAATAAAGTAGTGCGGTGTCATCGTTTACTAAAGAGTGATTTTCCGGCTTCCGTCTTCCAATTCTTCAATGGTTACCTTTACGGCATTACCCGGAAGGAGTTCTTCCACCAGTTCCGGCCATTCTATGAAACAGAGAGCACCACTATAGAAATAGTCTTCATATCCCATATCGTATACTTCGCTGAGCTTTTTGATCCGGTAAAAATCGAAGTGGTAAATCAATTCACCTCCCTCATCGGAACGGTATTCGTTGACGATAGCGAACGTAGGAGAAGTGATAACATCCGAAACCCCTAACTCTTCACAAAGTGCCTTTACAAAGGTAGTCTTCCCGGCTCCCATTTTTCCGTAAAGGGCAAAGACCGTATTGTCACCCATAGCAGAGATAAACTCCCGTGCGGCTTCGTGTATCTGGTCTAATGATTGAATTTTAATTTCCATAATTTTATTTCCTATTGGACAATTTACTGTTTACTATTAATTACATCATGTTTTTCTTCCCTTTTCTCTAAACACCCCCCTAAATTCTCCCATCTCCATTTTCCCATCTCAAATCTCCCTTCTCCCATCTCGAATCATCTCATTTTCCCTTCATCGTGATAAGCGGAATGATCATTTCTTCCATCGAGATACCTCCATGTTGGAAAGTGTTAGTATAGTAAGATACATAATAATTGAAGTTGTTAGGATAGGCCAGGAAGTCACGTCCACTGGCGAAGATGTACTTCGTGCTTACATTGGGCGATGGCAACAGGGCATCTGCCGGGCGGCTTATTTCGAATACTTGTTTCGGATTGTACGACATATTGCGCGATAGTTTGTAGCGCAGGTTTGTGTTGATTTCTCCGTTGTTGGCTTGTACTCTGATAGGATTGTCTACGCGGATACTGCCGTGATCGGTGGTAACCACTACCCGTACTTTTCGGGCTGCAAGTTCTTTCAGCAAGTCGCGTACCGGTGAATGGCGAAACCATGACAGGGTAAGGCTACGATAAGCAGCTTCCGTAGAAGCGAGTTCGCGGATCATCTTACTTTCCGTGCGGGTATGGCTCAGCATATCGATAAAGTTGAATACTACCACGTTCAGATCATTTTGCATCAGTTGCGGAAGCTGGGCGACAAGGCGTTCACCGGCAGATGCATCGTTTATTTTATGATACGAAAAAGTATGCTGACGGCGATACCTGTCGAAGCAGGTTCGTATCAGTGGAGCTTCATTCAAATTCTTGCTTTCTTCTTCGTCCTCGTCCACCCACAAATCAGGAAACATACGCGCTATCTGATCGGGCATGAGTCCGGAAAATATCGAATTACGTGCATATTGCGTGGCCGTAGGCAAAATACTGAAATAGAGTTGTTCTTCGAAAGTGAAAAGTTCCGACAACTCGCTGGCTACAACACGCCATTGGTCATAACGGAAGTTGTCGAGCACAAGGAAACAGACTTTCTCCCCTTGGTCGAGCAAAGGAAAAATACTGCGTTTCATCAAGTCCGGACTCATCATTGGGGCCTCCTGCGGAACATTCCCTTTGCGTGTGGGATCCATTGTTTTCATCCAGTCAAGGTAGTTTCTCTTGATGAATTTGGCAAAGGCGGTATTGGCCTCTGTCTTTTGCATGGACAGCATTTCGCTCATGGGGCTGTCGCTTGCTTCCAACTCCAGTTCCCAATAGACGAGACGGCGATAGAGCTCTATCCAGTCGTCGGCAGTCAGGGAGTCATTGATCTGCATGCCTATTTTACCGAAATTCTGTTGATAAGCCGTTTGCGCCACTTCCGACACAATGTCGCGGCGGTGCAGGTTTTTCTTTAAAGATAAGAGTATCTGGTTGGGATTGACAGGCTTAATCAGATAATCGGCTATTTTACTGCCGATTGCCATATCCATAATATCCTCTTCCTCACTCTTGGTAATCATGATAACAGGCACGGTAGGAGAGATGTCCTTTATCTGTGCCAATGTCTCGAGCCCGCTGATACCGGGCATATTCTCGTCAAGGAAGATAAGGTCATAGTCCGTTTCACGGCAACGGTCAAGAGCGTCTTGTCCGTTACTTACAGTATGAACCTCGTAGCCTTTCGACTCGAGGAAAAGAATATGCGGGCGGAGAAGGTCTATCTCGTCATCTACCCAAAGTAATCGGTCTTTCTTCATCTTGATATCTACTATTTACAGTTTACTATTTACTATTTGGTTGCGCTTTCATGGCGATACCCGTGAGGGATACGCTTTAGTATACATAGAAAGAGCCGCCGGTATCGTCTATCTCTTCGCCTTCATCTTCGTCTTCCGTGGCGTTCTCGTCTACCGGTGGCAGGTTCTGCAACGGTTCATCCAACGTGCTGCCGTCTATCGGCAGGTCTTCGTCTGTACCGGCCGGTAACGGATTGAAAGTGCGTTGATAGAAGGTGTCATAATCATCAAAACTATAGAACTGGTTCAATAGTTCATAATTGGCTTGAGAAATAAGGATCGCTCTCATTCCGCTGAGCCTTTCGTTCATATGCGGATCAGCGTAGAGCTGGCGTTGGTAATATTGCGCTTCGTCATAATTGGCGAAGGAACTGATGACTAACCGGCCGATACCCCGGTCGTGGGAGAAGGCGAGGTCGAAGTTCTTTACCATGAATGAGGAGAAGTTGTAACGGGCCACTTCATAAAGAAGCTGATTCTCGTTTACCTTTCCTTCTTCGTACGCAAGGACGAACACGAATGGTGTGTTACGTTCCGCGCTGAATTCCGGAATGCTGTCCATTCCGGCTGTCCGTGTGCTGTCTGAAGCAATGTCGGCATTTCTGCGTGACCATATACTTCCGAAAGAAACACTGCCTTCCGACAGAAGACGGCCTTCCTGTACTCCTTTCAGGATATGTGCGGCAAGATCGGTAATTTCGTTTTCCGGATATTGCTGCACCAGCTCTTTCAGTTCGCTGAGGAATTGTTTCTGGTCTCCTCTTTGCAAGGCGCTTACGGCATGCAGGAACATGAATTTCGGGCGGTGTTGCCCCATCGGATATTTCTTTGCGGATAACTCCGCATTCGTCACTACCCGGTTATACTCCCCTGCCTGATACTTTTTGTACGTGTCGGCATAGAGCGAGTCTTCCAAATGCTTTCCATAAACGGCGTTGTAGGCGAAGTCCGGATCAGAGAGTGTCTTGGCATATTTGCTGTCCGGGAAACGCTCGATCAACTGCTGTTTGTAAAGATTGGCATCCGCCATGCGTTCCATTCGTCCCAACATCAGGAACAGGTTGTAGTATGCTTCATCCAATTGGGCGAAGTCGGGAAAATCATGGATTAACCGTCCGAACGAATGTTCTGCACGTGGGAAATCTTCCAGCTTATCTTTGTATATCATTCCCATGTTAAACAATCCATCCGACAATATTTCGTTGGAAGCCGCCATCGCTTCTTCCGTCAATGGAATTTGTTGCAGGTAGAACAACGGATTCTTTTCGTCGATGGCCGTTGTGTCGGCAGCCAGTTCCGAACCCGGAGCAGCAGGTTGCAGGCTCTCGCCGTCACCGGATATGTTTTCGTCTTGAGTACCTCCATTGCCGATCGAGTCTCCTTCTGCTGTCGGTTCATCGTAATTGACAGGGTCGAAGTCATCCAGAGAAACCACGGTTTTATTTCGTCTTCGCCAGTTATCCTCCAATTTGCGGCGTCCCCACAGACGTTGGAAATCTGCTTTACCCTGTGTCACCAATTGTGAATTATAGAAATACCAGGAATTGTCTCCGGTAGGGACAGTCGGTTGTGTGGTAGTCGGTCTTTGTGGAGCATTGGCAGCATTTTCGGCAGCAACAGCTTCACGCATGGCGTCCCGTTCGGCCTCTTTTGCCAATCTTTTTTCTTCCTCTTCTTTCTGAATAACCCGTGCTATCAATGTATCGATTACCACCATACGGGCAGCACTGTCCAATGACGCCAGATGTTGCAGACTGTCTTGCAATTCTACCGCAGTAGCGAAAGGCACCAACTCATCCAATACTTCAGAACGTCTTGTGAGCTCTTCATATTCCGGATGTGTCTTGTCCAGCAACCCGGTGGCATCAGCATAGGCCGTTTGTGCTTCGGCATAGCGGCCCATTTGCCAGCAAAGATTGCCTAAGGTGAGTTGCAGTATTCCCTTTTCCACCCCTCCGCGTGTACTCTTTTCTACTCCCAGATGATATTCTTTGATAGCTTGGGCAGTGTCTTTGGCCGAAAGATAGATGTTTCCTAATGCATAATGAATCTGATCGAGGTACTCCTTGTTTTTATCACTGCGTGTCATCCGGTACAATTTGTCTGTGGCCTTCTTTACTTGTGCGGGATTACTTAGTTCTCCATATGAAAAACATTCCGTCTGGCGGATACGCGCGTTCAATTCCATCTCATAGGGAGGGCTGAGTTTGATAACCTTTCCATAGGCCTGATATGCTTTAGCCGGGTCTTGCAACAATTGGTATAGTTGTCCCAAAAGAAAATACTCGCGGGATTTTTGCCGTTTGTTCTTTTCGTTTTTGATGGTAGTAAGCAGGTGGGGAATGGCTTCCCGGTAACGTTGGCTTCCCAGCAAGTAGTGTCCATATGTTCTGGAATATGCCGGAGCCAGTGTAGCCGGAAGGCTGTCATTGTTCACTTTTTGCAAAACATCTTCCGCATCATAATACCACCCCATCTGTGTGTAGCATTGGGCAAGCCAAATACGGGCATTTGCCGTGATTTTGGGTTGTCCGGCGTAGAGTCGCGCGATGTATGAGAAAGTAGCGGCTGCTTCCGGAAAGTCTCCTTTCTGGAATTGTGCTTTTCCCATCAGCATCCAGGCATTGTGCAGGAACGGATTGAATTCACGGCGTGCCAGCCATTGTTTGTATTCGGGTGTATAGCGTTTTCCCGGCTTCCGGGGAGGTTTTCGCTTGATGGAGTGCACGGCGATGGCCTTTTGCGATTTTTCGATGGCACGTTCAAAGTCACCGCTTCCGGTACCGACCGTCGATTTATTACCGATAGGATAGAGCGGCAACATCTCCATGTAGTTATCCTTATTCCCCTTTTCGATAGCTTTACATCCCGATTTATAGGCTTCATTCCCGTTAAAGTATACATTGTAGCGGGTAGTCATCGCATGATAGAAACGGCTTCCTTTCGTATTCTTTTTAGTCGAGCATCCCGTAAGTAATAGGATGATTAATAATGTGCCAATGCGCCAATGTGCCAATGTGCCAATGCGGAAATGAGTCAATGTGCCAATGAATTTATGTACCCGTGCGCCAATTACTTTGCTAACTTTTTTCACAGCGCAGCTAATTGGCACATTGGCACATTGGCACATTGGCACATTACCTCTCATCTTTTTATTACTTTGCATACGGCATAGATTAAGATGGATACGAATATGATAGAAGCCCCGGAGGGTACTTTCCAATGGTAGGATACGAACAAGCCGCCTAAGCATCCTAAAAATCCGATACCGATGGATAACCAGATGATGCGTTTGAAGCTGTAAGTGAACAGGTTTGCCGTCATTTGCGGGATGGTAAGCAACGAGATGGCCAACACGATGCCTACCATACGAAGACAGGAGACAATGGTTAAGGCAATAAACATCATCAGAAGATATTCGAATGCTGCTACGGGGATTCCTTGCGAACGGGCGAACTCACGATCGAATGCCACATAAATAATCGGATGGATGAACAGGCAAAAGAATAGGATAAGTAATGTCGCAAGTATACCGAGCATCAGCAAATCTCCTGTGGTGATGGTAAGTATATTGCCAAACAGATAGGCAGACAAGTCCGGTGCGAATCCCGGCGCGAGGAAACTGAACATGATGCCCAATGCCATCCCTAATGTCCAGAATACGGCAATGGCAGAGTCTTCGCGCATGTCTTTCCGTTTACTCAGCCATTCTACTCCGAAAGCCGATAATACCGAGAATATGGCCGCCGAAAGGATAGGGGATATTCCTGCAAACAATCCCAAGCCGATGCCGCCGAAGGAGGCATGTGTAATTCCTCCGCTGATGAATACCAGCCGGCGCGTCACTATATAAGTGCCGATAATTCCGCAGGCTATACTGGCCAGCAGGCTACCTAACAAGGCATGTTGAAAAAAGGTATATTGTAACAGATCCATCCAGATGCTTAACTTACTAATTATTAATAACGGAGAAAGGGAGTTACTTATTATAATCTCAGGGATGTATTCTCCGTTCTCCTATAATGAGAAAAACTTCGTCTTTTATATCATCGGGCAGATTGATACCGCGTAATTGCAGACTCCGCACCCATCCGGCTACGTCAGTCTCCTGCATGGTATAAAATACGTCACGGAACATTTCTATTTCGTCACCTGTATATGCTTCCGGTGCCCGGCCGATGAATCGGTCCAGTTCCTCGTCATCGTAATATTCTATCTTTTTACTTACAGCAGCCAACAGGCTGTCTTTTTCACAGACTTCGTGCTGTCCGCAACATTCTGCGTCTACTTCTTTCACTTCGGGAAAGCTTTCCAACTCTCCGGCGTCTATCTTTTTTTGCAGCCTTCTGTTGCGGATGTATCCAGCAATCATTGCCACGATGGCAAGCAATAACAGGCTTATTAATAATATCCACATATTCTCGAAATCCTTAAATTGGAGACAAAGGTACTCATTTATTCACCACAGGTTATATAGATTAACACAGATTATTATCTGGCCTTTGTGGTGTTGGAACTGTCAGGGTTGTTCTATACTGATTTTGAATCCTGCTTGTTTCAAGTTCTCCCAGTAAGACGGATAGGATTTGGTCACCACTTGCGGATCTGCAATGCGCATCTTCGGGAAACGGACGGCTGCCGGTGCAAAAGCCATTGCCATACGGTGGTCTTCGTAGGTGTTTATCACCGGCTCGGCTTCCGGTTCGCAACGCTCACCTTCCCAACAGAGTATACTGTCTTGTTTGTCGCAAAGGATATAGCCGAGTTTATACAACTCGTTTTCCAATGCAGCAATACGGTCTGTCTCTTTTATTTTCAGACTTTGCAGGCCGGTGAAGCGGAAGGGGATGCCTAAAAGACAACAGGTCACTGCGAATGTTTGTGCCAAGTCGGGGATATCTATGAAGTTTTCGTCTAACCGTTCCGGGAGTGTTCCGTTTTTCTTCAGGAGAACTCCTTCGTGGATGAATTCGGTTTCTACACCCAGGCGCGCAAAGATCTCTGCACCACGGCTGTCTCCCTGATAACTATTGGGAAACAAGCCGATAAGTTCGATTTCCGCTTTCTCTGACAGAGCGGCTATCTGATACCAGTAGGAAGCGGCACTCCAGTCACTTTCTACCATAAATGATACCGGTATATAAGGTTTCGGAGACACTTCGATACTGCTTTCCGAAAGCCAGGAAGCCTGTCCGCCGAAGTCTTTCATCAGCTGTAATGTCAAGTTGATGTAAGGGCGGGAAATAATCTCTCCGCTAAGATGCAGGCGAAGTCCGTTTTTCAGAACGGGTCCGATCATCAGTAGTGCAGAGATGTATTGCGAACTGACATTCCCTTTCAAGGTGATTTCATTTCCCGTCAGTTCTTTTCCATGAATACGTAAGGGGGGATATCCCTCTTTATTCACATAGTCGATTTGTGCCCCTAATTCACGTAAGGCATTGACCAGTATTTGTATAGGACGCTGCTGCATCCGTTCTGTTCCGGTGAGAATATGGGTTCCGGGAGTCGTACTCAGATAAGCGGTCAGAAAACGCATGGCAGTTCCTGCTGCCATGATATCTATGGTTTCGTTGTTTCCATCCAATGCTTTAATCATGACGAGCGTGTCGTCACAATCGGACAGGTTGCATGGCGGAGTAGTGCCTTGGGCAAGCGCATTGAGAATAAGTGCACGGTTACTGATGCTTTTAGAAGCGGGTAATTGTATGGTAGCCTTCACGGCGGAAGGAACTGATAGTTTATAACGCATGGCTTTTGATACGATAATAATTAATGTACCTGCAAAAATAAGGATTTATTTTCGCATAATTCGATTATCGGAGTAACAGATATCTTAATATACCTATCTATTGGTAAATTAATGGGTATTTTATGAAAATACAGGTAGCATAGTTGCATATATAGACCCGGATATATATCTTTGTGCCATTCCCTTTATGATGTAAATAAAGACCCGGTGAGAAGAAGCATTAGAAAAAGAGTCTGCATTTCATGGTTGTTGCTTGCAACATTCATGCCTTTCTTCGTGGTGAAAGCATTTCACCATCACGAAGCGGAAAATGCCGTGTCTGCTTCTTGTCCGGATACTCATCATTCCCACCATTCGCATAATGCTTGTGATGATTGTGCTGTCTGTAAATACTCTCTTTCTCTTTTTACGGAAGCCGATTCATCCGATTTTATACTGATATTGCCGCTCGTCCCTTATGAGCGGGTTACTTATCCGGAAAAGATAGCATATGCGCTTTCTTATTCCCATTATCTGCGCGGACCTCCGGTAGCATAATTACTTCTTATTTCTTTCACAGTATTATAAACAATAAATTGTAAATGATGCGTATCGGATTTATTTCGGGCGTGTTAGGTGTATTCTTTACCCTATGCGTCCATGCGCAAAAGTCCGATTCAATACAAAGTGTGTCTTTATCTGAAGTGGTTGTTACGGAATCGTACCGGCAATATCAGATGAAAAAGACGGCACTTACGGTTGATGTGGCAAACAAGGACTTTTTGCGGAAAAACTTTACCGGTAACTTGATGCAAGCTATGGCTAATATTCCAGGTGTGCAGGCAATGGATATCGGAGTCGGTGCTTCGAAACCGATGATCCGGGGAATGGGATTCAACCGGATTGTTGTATCGGAGAACGGAGTGAAACAGGAAGGGCAACAATGGGGAGCAGATCATGGATTGGAATTGGATGCTTTTAATGTAGAGACCGTCAGTGTGTTGAAAGGGCCTTCTTCCTTGCTTTATGGAAGTGATGCTATGGGAGGGGTAATTGATATTCAACAGGCTGCCTTGCCTGTTGCCGATCAGTTTTTCGCGGAAGCGGCGCTTTTGGGAAAAACAGTGAATGGTACGGTGGGCGGTTCTCTTATGCTGGGCTTTAAAAAAAATGTATGGTTTGCCAAAATCCGTTATTCCGAACAGCATTTCGGGGATTATCGGGTACCGGCGGATACGGTGGTTTATTTGACTCAGAAAATGCCGTTATATGGGCGGAGGATGAAGAATACGGCCGGATTTGAGCGGAATGTCAGTTTTTTTACCCGGTATCATCGGGGTGGATATAAGTCGGATTATATGGTGAGTAATGTGTTTCAGAAGAACGGTTTTTTTCCAGGGGCACATGGGATTCCCGATATATCACGGTTACAGGATGACGGGGATAATCGTAATATAGAATTACCCTTCAGTAAAGTGAATCATGTGAAGTTTACTACCCATCAGCAGTATGTTTGGGAAAAGGTACTTCTGTCAGCGGATTTGGGCTTTCAGAATAATCACCGGGAAGAATGGAGTCTGTTTCATACACATTATGGGACACAATCACCGCCCGAACAAGATCCTGATAAAGAGCTGGCTTTTGAACTGAATACTTTTAGCACTTCGGTCAGGTTACGCTTGTTCGGTTTTTCTTTTTGGGAGCATACGGTCGGTTGGGATGTTCAACATCAACGAAATGCGATCTCCGGTTATGCCTTTCTGTTACCGGAATATCATCGTTTTTCTACCGGCTTGCTCTGGCTTACCACTTATCGTCCCAACAATTCTTTTTCTGTTTCGGGAGGGATACGCTATGACTACGGTGCGGTTCATATTTCGTCTCATGAAGACAATTATCTGGCGACTTATTTAATAGGACAGGGTTATGATGAGGAACAGGTGGAGTCTTATCGTTGGAACAGTCATAAAGTAAACAAGCGGTTTGGTGATTATTCTCTGTCATTAGGAATGGTATGGAATCCGGTTCCGGTGCATCTGTTGAAAATAAATATCGGTCGTAGCTTCCGTTTGCCCGGTGCCAATGAATTAGCTTCCAATGGAGTACATCATGGGACTTTCCGTCATGAACAGGGTGATGCTTTGTTGGCTTCCGAGCAAGGATGGCAATTGGATACTTCCTATCTTTTTGAACGTCGGGGCGTGTCTGTTTCTATTTCTCCGTATGTCAGTTGGTTTAGCAATTATATTTTTCTGCACTCTACCGGAGAATGGTCTGTGTTACCTCATGCCGGACAAATTTACCGGTATGCGGAAGCAGAAGCTGTGTTCGTCGGTTTGGAAGCAGCGTTCAGTGTCGATTTTTTTCATCGGTTCAATTATCGTTTCTCCGGCGAATATATCTATACTTATAATTGTGACGAGCATATTCCACTGAGTTTTTCACCTCCTGCTTCCATGCGTAATGTGTTGACATGGAGGAAGAATCAATTTGCCGTTTATGCAGAGTGGCAAGCCATTGCCTCTCAAAATCGGGTAGATCGTAATGAAGATCGCACTCCGGGAACTGATTTGTTCCATCTTGGTGGAACAGTAAATCTTCCGGTTGGAGGAACAAAAGTTGAAATAACACTGACAGCCCGGAATATATTCGATACCCGACATTACAATCATCTCAGTTTCTACCGGAAGATGGAGATACCAGAACCGGGACGGAACTTTCAGTTATTAATTAAAATACCTATTAAACGATTATTAAAATGAAAACAAAAAATTATTTCATAGCCATACTGGCGATTTCCGCAGCTACATTTTTTTCTTGTGACAATAATGATAGTGATACCACTAAACCAGTGATTGAACTACATGAACCGGCTGAAGGGCAAGCTTTACTGATCGGCTCGGAAGAAGGTGTGCATTTTGAGATGGATCTTTCGGATGACGTCATGCTGAAGTCTTACAAAATAGATATTCATAATAATTTCGATCATCATTCGCATGGAAGAACCAGGGTAGAAAGAGGTGGAACAGCTTTTTCATTCAACCGTTCATATGATGTTTCCGGTCAGAAAACTGCACACATACATCATCACGATATTGTAATTCCTGCAGATGCAACTCCTGGGAATTATCATTTGATGGTGTATTGTACGGATGTTGCAGGTAATGAAAGTTATATTGCCCGTAATATTGTGCTTAGTACGACGGCATCTTTACATGTACATGAAAAATGAGTAGGAACAGGCGTTTGTATCGGGCCGGACTTTTCAAACTGAGCCTGATCCCAAATGTGTTCCACTAAAAAATAAATCAGCCACTTACTTGATTGTAAATGGCTGATTTTCGGTAGTCGGGATGACAAGATTCGAACTTGCGACCACACGCCCCCCAGACGCGTACTCTACCGGGCTGAGCTACATCCCGAATTGCGGATGCAAAAGTAGTACTTTATTTTTAAATAGCCAAGAAACGCATGAATAATTTCTTCCTAAAAATGTTTTGATTTGATGATGAGTGAATGGTTGATCCATAATTTCTGCTGTAAAAGTATTATTTTTGAAGTGTTTTTCATTCTGATTTCAGAAGTTTATAAAGAAAAATGTTATTATATATTATAGGATATAAACTTTAAATGTTTCGTATTTGTTTATGAAAGAATGTAAATAGTATGTGCTTTTTTTCTGTAATGTGATACCAAAATTCTTGTATTTGTACCCAATAATCAGCTATATTATATTTTTGCATAAATATTTTAAAGATAAATTAGTGAATGCCAAATAGTAAAATAAAAGGATCGTTAGAAATCAGTGTCCTTGGCGATGAATTCAAAATCTGCAGAAATTTGAAGTATCTTCCTTTGACAACTTATCCTTCTTATATCCAGACGGGGCTGATCGTTTTCTGTTTAAAAGGCAATGCGAATATTAACATATATGATAATGAACATCTGTTATGTGAAAATGAATTAGCTGTCTTTTTCCCGGGACAGCTTGTGTCGTTTACGAATTTTAGTGATGACTTTATAACGCTTACTTTTATTCTTTCATCCTCTTTTTATGAGGATGTTTTGAGCGGGGTACATCGTTTTTCTCCTCATTATTTTTTTTATATGAGGAGTCATTTCTGGTTTTCCTTGAATGAACGTGAAGTGGCTGGGTTCAATATGTATTTTGATCTGATTTCGAACCGGATAAGGCAGAGACAGGGGCCTTACCGGAGAGAAGCTTTGATTCATTTGCTGAGATTCTTCTATCTTGATCTGTATAATACTTATCTTAATGATTCTCTGTTGATGGGAGGGCATAAGCCGGATGCACGTAAAGAAGAATTAGCCGATCAGTTTTTTAAACTGATAATGGAGCACTACAAAGAAAACAGAGAGGTAGCTTTTTATGCCGATAAATTGTTTATTACTTCCAAATATCTGTCTATGATAATCAAGGAAGTAAGCGGTAAAACGGCTAAAGATTGGATAACTGAATATATTGTTTTGGAAATTAAGGCGTTGCTGAAGAACTCTACTATGAATATCCAGCAAATTGCTATTAAGACAAATTTCGCCAATCAGTCTTCATTAGGACGTTTCTTCAGGAAACATACCGGTATGTCGCTCTTGGAGTATAGAATGCAGAAATAAAAATGAATAAAACAAATGAAACAAGCAGAAAAGATTTGGAAACGTAGGTGGAGGACAGTATGCGGAATTATATTGTTGCAGGTTTTCTTATGTCCTTTGTTTGCTACAAACCTGCAACTGAAAGACGGAGGAATTCTTATTGTTAATGCAAACTCAGACCTTTCGCCACTGTGTAATCATATTATCAGTGAGTTGATTCATAGTTTGCCGGTAGAATACAAAGGTATGGCAATTTCACCAGAGAACCTGAATTTGGCACAGGTGTATGACGAAATGCAGATGGATACAGTGCGAATGAATCTGTTTACCAAATATGAAAATAAAATTCCGGCACTCGTTATTATAATGGGCGGGAATACTTGGATGTTGATTCATGAAGAGTTGGAAAGGCGATGGAAAGACACTCCGGTAATTCTGTTTACAGAAAACAATTATGTGGGGCCCACCAGCGTTTATTACCAAAAAATGGCTATTCCACGTGGAGAACAGATACCATTGCGAAGTATCATAAACGGGCACAATGTGGTTTTAGTATATGCTCCCTATTATATAAAGGAGACAATCGATTTGATGTATGGGCAGATTCCCGATATGAGTGAGTTGGTATTCATCTCGGATCGTCGATGGTTTAGTGCTCAGTGCAGGCAGGAGGTAGCAGAAGCGGTGGTGAAGTATTTTCCCGATTTGCGATTACGTTTTTTTACAGAGGGGCAAAAGAGCATGGAGGAAATAGTGAGCTATCTTAAACGGACTGATAAAAATACAGGGGTATTGTATGCAGCATGGGAAGTGCTTGATATTCCTTCTTCCAATACGTCATTATTGTCTGCACGTACTTATAAACTGTTGAATCAGTATGGCATGCAGCCTGTATTCACATTGGGCGATATGAATGGGAAAACGGGATTGGTAGGTGGCTATTTTTCATTGTCGAAAGATATAAGTAAGGCAATAGCGGATGTCAGTATTAAAATTCTGAATGGAAGCAAAGCTTCTGAGATACTGACTACAAAAGTGAATGCCGGTCCTGTTTTTAATTATGAAGAATTGCTTAGAACCGGGTTGGAGCCTGGTCTTTGTCCGTCGAATACCTATTTTTATGATAAACCTGCAAATTTCATAGAGCAGTACAAGTATATTTTGGGTGCTGTTTTGCTATGTATTGTTTTCGGAATAATTCTTTTGTTGGTTCGCATCCATTTCTTGAGTAATATCCGTAGGATACAGGCAAAACAGATCTATTTAATGAGCAATTATAATGATCTGTTTAATGATATGCCTCTTGTTTATCTGAGATGCCGGCTGATAAGAGGAGAGGATGACAAGGTAAATGATTATTTGATTATAGATGTTAATCCCAGCTTCGAAAAACATTTTGGCAAGAAAGAAGAGGCCTTAGGTAAACGGGGAAGTGTACTGAATAGTTCCGAAGTTTTCGCCTGTTTAAAGAAGTATATGGACGTAGCAGGGCGGGAACGTAAAACAGTGTCTTTTCCTATGCATGCCAGAAACGGGCACGATTATGACGTTCTTGTTATGAACTCCGATACTCCGGAGGTGATTAATGTGTTCTGTGTGGATACTACCGAGCTTATTCATACTCGTCAGTCATTACGGACCATTAATCATAAATTGTCTATGGCACTCGGTATTGCAAATATTACTCCTTGGAGATGGAATCTGGTAGAGAACTGTATTTGGTTTGATGGTAACAGAGAACTTAGGAGTGGTGCCACATCGGAAATGAAAGAAGACTCTTTTGCTATGCCTGTATCGGAAATAGTAAAGGGAATTCACAAAGACGATTTAAAACGGGTAAAAGAGGCTTTTCGTGATTTGAGAGACGGGAAAAAGCAGAAAGTGAACGAAAAACTTCGTGCACTTACTGTCCCTTATACGGATTATGACTGGCTGGAGGTTTGGGCAGCTGTTGATGAAACGGATGATGCGGGTAAGCCATTGACCCTTATCGGTTCTGCACTGATTATAACCGACAGGAAAAAGATGGAGGAAGAACTCATTGCCGCCAAGGAAAAAGCAGAAGAGGCTAACCGGCTTAAATCTGCATTTATAGCCAATATGAGTCATGAAATACGTACACCGTTAAATGCCATTGTCGGTTTTTCCAGTGTACTCGATTCTGCCAAAAGTGAAAAGGAACGCAAAGAATATTTACATATCATCGAACATAATAATCAATTATTGCTCCAATTGATTAATGATATTATTGATCTCTCGAAAATTGAAGCGGGGACATTGGAATTTGTGAATTCGAATGTTTATCTGGATGATCTGATGCAGGAATTGGAAAGAATGTTTCGTCCGAAAGCGGAAGAGAAAAAGCTGGCGTTACAGTTTGATGATTTGCATATGGAATGCTATGTAAATGCAGACCGGAACAGGTTGATGCAGGTAATGAATAACCTGCTGTCCAATGCTATTAAATTTACCTCCGAAGGAAGCATTCATTTTGGCTTTTCCCGTTTGAATAACGGCATGCTCCGCTTCTATGTTGCCGACACCGGATGTGGCGTTCCGGAAGAGTATCGGCAGAAGATATTCGGACGTTTTGTGAAGTTGAACAGCTTTGTTCAAGGCATTGGTCTGGGATTATCTATTTGTGATACGATTGTCCGGTATATGAATGGGGAAATCGGTGTTGAATCGAATAAAGGCAAGGGCTCTGTGTTTTGGTTTACAATACCTTATCAGGAAGTAAAAGGAATATAAAGAGGATTCTATCCTCTTTATATTCCCATACATTCCCGATAGAAATCAAACATCCCGAAAATCTGATCTTTGTCGGCTGTTTGATTGATACTGATATCTCCGATTTCTTTCAGCAAGGTGAAGTTGATTACTCCGGCAGTATTCTTTTTATCGTGCAGCATCAGAGCATAAAGTTGTTCATATTGCTTGCAATCAAATGTAAAACTGCCGTAATTCTCTTTTATAAATTGTATTGTCTGCCGCATCTTCTCTTTAGGAAACCCTGTTTTGAGATGCGATAGGTATAGTTCGCAAACAATTCCCCATGCCACTGCGTACCCGTGAAGTACCGGACGGTTTTCTGCCAGTGCCAGACTTTCGAATGCATGTCCTACGGTATGTCCCAGATTCAGAGCTTTACGGATGCCGTGTTCGAAAGGGTCTTGCTCTACGATATTTTCCTTCACTTGTACAGATTCTCCTACCAGTTTCTTCAGATACTTATAATCAATGAGATCGGTATTGAAATTAAGAAGTTCCGCCCAGTGAGCCTCATTGCTGATGAGCCCGTGTTTCAGCATCTCGGCATATCCCGAGAAAAAGTTCTGGGCATCCAGACTGCGTAGAAATTCTGTTTCAATCAATACACTGTCCGCCGGGGCAAATACACCGACTTCGTTTTTCAGACCGTTGAAATTAATTCCGGTTTTTCCTCCTACTGATGCATCTACCATGGCGAGCAAAGTAGTGGGAACATTGATATAAGCGAAACCTCTTTTGAAAGTCGCGGCTGCAAAACCTCCCAAATCCGTCACCATACCTCCGCCCAGATTTACCAGAAGCGAATGGCGGCTTGCGCCTTTATCACTTAAAATCTGCCATACGGAAGCCAGTGTTTCCAATGTTTTGTGTACATCGCCTGCCCCGATGGTTATTTCGATGGCGTCTTTCAGAAAAGAAACTTCCCTCATCTGAGGCATACACAGGCGATGGGTCTGTTCATCGGTCAGGATGAACAGACGGTCGTGCGGGCATTTTTCAATGGCACGGCCGAGGCTGACTTCCAGGCTCTCGCACAGGATAACTTCTTGCTTGCTCATAATTCGATTTGCTTTTTATGCTACAAAAGTATATAAAAAACTTTTTTTTGCTTACTTTTGTCTCATTAAAACATCAAATCAATGAAAGCATTACTACCTGTATACTGTCGCCCTTTGGGATATGTAATTCTGATCGTGGCTCTTTTTCTCCCTTTTATTCTTGTGATGATGGGAAAGGTAACCGATACCAATTTACTGTTTTATAAAGAATGTACCAAGCTTCTGATGATTGTAGGCGCGCTTATGATCCTTTTTGCTTTCTCAAAGAACGAGAGCCGGGAGACCGAACAGATACGTAATCTGGCCACGCGTAATGCCATTTTTCTCACTGTGCTGTTTGTCTTTGGCGGAATGCTCTATCGGGTGGCTACGGGAGATTTGGTGACGGTGGATACCTCTTCCTTCTTGACTTTCCTTGTTATTAACGTCCTTTGTCTTGAATTCGGGATGAAAAAGGCGATGGTGGATAAAATATTTAAAAGATAATTGTAACCTCATTAAACCTTTTGCGTTGACAAGTGTCAAAAAAACAATTGTCACTACTACAAACGCATAGACTAATGAAAAAATTATCGATCTGGATGGTACTGTTGTTACTATGTACCCTCTCTGCATTTGCACAAAACAAAGTGATCACCGTCTCCGGACGAGTGGTTGAAGAAGACACGAAGGAACCTGTCGAGATGGCAACGGTTCAATTGTTAGCATTGCCGGACAGCACCCAGGCAGCCGGTATCACTACACAGAAACAAGGTGCATTTACACTGCCTAAGGTGAAAGCCGGAAAGTATGTGTTGAAGATTTCTTATATCGGATTTATTACTCAGAATATTCCTCTCCAATTGTCGGAAAAAGCTCCTGCAAAAAATGTGGGTACCATTGAATTGCAGTCCGATGCTGTGATGTTGAGTGAAGCGGTCATTACGGCTGAGGCACCTCCTGTAACGGTAAAGGCGGATACTACAGAGTACAATGCTTCTGCTTATCGGGTGGCCGAAGGGGCCATGTTGGAGGAATTGGTAAAAAAGATACCCGGAGCAGAAGTGGATAAAGACGGGAAGATCACTCTGAATGGTAAGGAGATAAAAAAGATCATGGTGGATGGTAAGGAATTTTTCTCTGATGATCCCAGTGTCTCAATGAAGAATTTACCGGCTAATATGGTTGAAAAGGTAAAAGCCTATGATAAGAAGAGTGATATGGCCCGTATTACAGGCATTGATGATGGTGAAGAAGAAGCCGTGCTCGACCTTACTGTAAAGAAGGGGATGAAGAAAGGATGGATTGGAAATCTTATTGCCGGTTACGGTAGTGATGAACGTTATGAAGCAGGTGCGATGGTCAGCCGGTTTAAGGATGATGCCAGTATTTCGATTATTGGTGCTGCTAATAATACAAATAATAAGGGATTCTCTGAATTTGGCGATGCCGGTCAGGGGCTTGGTGAAGGTAATGCCGGTTCGGGTATCACTACGGCGCGTTCTTTAGGTGTTAACTTTGCAAAAGACACGAAAAAGGTACAAGTAGGAGGTAACGTTCAATATGGTTATTCTGATAATGACGCCCGTCGGAAGAGTTCAACGGAGACATTTTTGGGAGAACAGTCTTCGTTTGGTGCCAGTGAAAATACGTCACGTCGTAAACGGCACGACTTGCGTGTGGATTTTCGCTTGGAGTGGCGGCCGGATACACTTACTACGATTATTTTTCGCCCCAGTGGCAGTTATTCGAAAACAGACTCGGAAAATGCTTCCGGATCGGATACCTGGAATAACACCCACGATCCGGTAAATGCCAAGATATCTTCCTCTTCTTCCAACAGTAATAATTATTCGCTTAATGGAAATCTGATGATGTTTCGCCGCTTGAACAATAAAGGACGTAACATACATGTGGGAGCACGTTTCGGATATAGTGACAGTGAGACGGACAGTTATTCGGAATCCAGTACAGAGTTTTTTGAGTTAGACAGTATTTCGGATATAGCACGCTATACGAACCGGACGAGCGACAGCCGGAATTGGAGCGTGTCGGCTTCTTATACAGAGCCGGTATTTAAGAACCATTTTGTTCAGTTGCGTTATGAGTTTGCACACCGGAAACAATTGGCTCAGTCTTTAGTTTATGATAGTATAAATAAGTATCCATATCCCGAATATTTTGAGCGGGGGTATGATAATGAATTGAGTACGAAAGTGGAAAACTTCTATGATACGCATACAGCCGATCTTTCAATCCGGGGTATCCATCCTAAAATGATGTATAGTGCGGGGGTAAGCTTAACTCCGCAATCTTCGTTGAGTGAAACGACAATCGGTCCTAATTCCGATCGTCATTTACCTCAGCAAAATGTGTTGAATTGGGCGCCGTCTGTTATGTTCCGCTATATGTTTAATAAACAGCATGTATTAATGTTCCGTTATCGTGGACGTAGCAGTACTCCGAACATTGAAGATTTGCAGGAAGTAATCGATATTACCGATCCGATGAGTTTGAAATATGGTAATCCCAATTTGAAACCTTCGTTCAATAATACTTTCTCTCTGTATTACAATAAGTTCACTCCTGAAAGTATGCGTAGCTATTCATTAAATTTGTATTATTCGAATACGTTGAATTCTGTTGCCAATAAGATGACTTATGATCCGCAGACGGGTGCACGTACGTACAGGAAAGAAAATGTGAATGGTAATTGGAATGCCCGTGGATATTTCTCGTTCAATACTCCGTTTAAAAATAAGAAATTTACGATGTCTTCCAATGCCAATGTCCGTTATAGCGATGCTGTGAGTTATACTACGGTTGGTAAGGATAAGAGTAACCAGGAGTTAAGTACGACTCATAATTTTGCTGTGGGTGAACGTCTGACAGGTAATTATCGTTGCGATGCTTTTGATGTGTCTCTCAATGGATCGGTAAATTATAATCTGGTACGTAACAGCAAACAGGAGAATAGTAATCGTGAGACTTTCGATTATTACGTGGGTGGTAATACGAATGTTAATCTTCCTTGGCAGATGTATCTCTCGACTGATATAAATTGTCGTTTTAAAAGTGGATATACAGGTGGCTTCAATGATAACGAGCTTATTTGGAATGCACAGATATCCAAGAATTTCCTTAAAAACAATGCAGCGACTCTTCGCTTCAAGATTTATGATATCCTCAAACAGCAGACCAACCTGAGTCGTTCTATCAGTGAAACGCAGATGAGCGATACGGAGTATAATACATTGGGCAGTTATTTCATGGTGCACTTTGTATATCGTTTCAATACGTTGGGGGGGAAAGCTCCCGGACGTCGCGGTCCGGGTATGGGCCCCGGCGGTGGTAGAGGTCCCGGCGGCCACGGTGGCGGAAGACTACGTTTCTAAACTTTACGCATAAAAAGAAAAGAGGTTCATGACTTGTAAGTTATAGTTGTGAACCTTTTCTCTTATCGTTTTTCCGTTGTATTAAAATTGATTTTGTGTTTGCAATACATCCGGATGTTTTTTATATATAATCATTAATGAAAAAGATGCTTTGATATGCCGATCCTTTTATCTACATTTGCTATTATGATTGATTGGAATATCATATTTAGTCAAATAGCAACAGTAGCTTTCGATATCATTTATTTCGGAGCCATTATCGGTACGATTGTCGTTGTGATTCTCGATAATCGTAACCCGGTGAAGACGATGGCCTGGATTCTGGTATTGATGTTTCTCCCTATCGTAGGACTGGTGTTTTATTTCTTTTTCGGACGTAGCCAGCGTCGTGAACGGATCATTGGGAAAAAAAGTTATGGACGGCTATTGAAGAAGCCGATGGCGGAATATCTGGCTCAGGGTTCTTCTGTTTTGCCGGAAGCCTATGAGCGGCTTATTAAGTTGTTTCAGCATACCAATCAGGCTTTGCCGTTTGAAGGGAACAGGGTGGACACCTATACCTCCGGATATTCTATGTTGCAAGCTCTTCTGAGGGAACTGCAGAAGGCGGAAAAGCATATTCATATGGAATTCTATATTTTCGAGGATGATGCCGTAGGACGGTTAGTGCGCGATGTTTTGATCGGGAAAGCACGTGCCGGAGTTGAAGTGCGGGTTATCTACGACGATGTAGGATGTTGGCACGTGCCGAGTGCTTTCTTTGAAGATATGAGGGGAGCCGGTATTGAGGTGCGTAGCTTTTTGAAAGTACGTTTCCCGTTGTTTACGAGTAAAGTAAATTATCGGAATCACCGTAAGATTGTCGTTATCGACGGGCTTGTGGGATTTGTAGGCGGTATGAATCTGGCCGAACGTTATATGCGGGGATTTTCTTGGGGAATCTGGCGTGATACACATATAATGCTTCAGGGAAAAGCCGTACACGGTTTGCAAAGTGCTTTTTTGCTTGACTGGTATTTTGTAGACCGTACGTTGATCACCTCTTCACGTTATTTCCCGAAGATCGATTCGTATGGTGATTCATTGGTGCAGATTGTGACGGGCGAGCCGATAGGTCCTTGGAAAGAAATTATGCAGGGGTTGACGATGGCTATCTCCGGTGCCCAAAGGTATTTTTATATACAGACTCCCTATTTTTTGCCGACAGAGCAGGTATTGGCGGCGATGCAGGCTGCGGCATTGTCCGGAGTGGATGTCCGCCTGATGTTGCCGGAACGTGCCGACAACCGGGTTACTCATTTGGGTTCCCGTTCTTATTTGGCAGACGTGCTCCGGGCGGGTGTGAAGGTTTATTTTTATAAGAAAGGCTTTTTACACTCCAAGCTGATGGTTTCGGACGATATGCTTTCTACAGTCGGATCTACCAATGTGGATTTCCGCAGCTTTGAACATAATTTTGAGGTAAATGCTTTTATGTATGATATGGTGACTGCTTTACAGATGAAAGAGATATTTATGCTCGATCAGAGGGAATGTACACAAGTGTTCCTTAAAAACTGGATAAAACGTCCTTGGCCTCAGAAAGCAATGGAATCGGTGGTAAGGCTGCTGGCACCTTTGCTGTAAAGAATAGGCAGTGAACCAAACAGCCTGTTGACGTGATTCTACTTGAAGAATGAGAAGTTGACGCTTCCATACACCCTTCTTTCTACGAAATGCGGATGATCTTCAAAGTTATTTTGTTTACCATGTTCCAATACGAAAAGTCCGTCTTCTTTCAAAAGGTTGTTTTTGAATATCAGCTCCGGCAGGGTTCCGAGTTCTTTTAACTCATAGGGGGGATCGGCAAAAATGAAGTCGAACTGTTCGCGTCCGCCGTTAATAAATTTGAATACGTCTCCACGGACAGGCAGGCACTTTTCTGTTTGTACCTCTTTCATTATTTTACAGATAAAGGCATGATGTTCCCGGTCTTTTTCTATACTGATCACTCTGTCGCATCCACGGGATATCAGTTCAATGCTGATGCTGCCTGTTCCGGCAAACAAATCAAGGGCAGTGACGCCTTCTTCAAAGTCGATATAATTAGATAATACATTGAACAGATTTTCTTTGGCAAAATCTGTGGTGGGGCGCGCTTTGAACGTACGGGGTACGTCAAATCTTCTTCTTTTGTATATTCCGCTGATCACTCGCATGTTAATAGGGCTTGTATGTCAATATTAGTCTCCGGATTCATAATAAATACCTGAAGGATGAATTTACGTAATTCTGTAACCAGATTTTCTTTGTCGGCCAGAATACCTGTGAGATGAAGTTCGTCCCGTTCCTGATCGAAGCCGAGTTGCTTCCATATATAAAGCAGATAGTAGATACGGTCGGCGGTTTGTTCACATTCAAAAGAATTGGCCAATAACAAATGTCCGCGTTCGTAGCAAAACAAATCCATTGCATTCTTACGCAGGGATACGTACATCTTTTTGCTATTGCCTAACCGGCTTTTAGTTGAAAAGTATTCGTTTAACGGACTGGCTTGCGAATAGAACCGGGCTTCGGGATATTGCTCTTTGAGAAACAGATAAGCACTTCTGTCCATTCCGAATATGACAGTCACGTTGCTTCTTGACAAAACATTGTGCAATACTATTTCATTTTCCTTTGGGGAATGGTTGTGATAAAACAATATTCCGGCTTGTTCTTCTTCGAAAAAATCGGTAGGAACATGCGTAAAGCGTTTGTCTGCCATGAGGATATTTACCCTTCTATAAGGTAAAGTGAGAAATTCGGTTTCACGGAAAAACTGTTTCAGATTTGCCGTTAAGGACAATGAAGCATTGGTCTCTTTTTCAAAAAAAGAGAGCGAACTTTCGTGAATCGGATTGTAGATAGAAAAAGAAAATCCATCCGTACTGAGACGGATGGATAATGTATATTGTTCCGATTTACTAAAGTCGATTTTATTATTCCCAGTTTCCTGCACCGTTATTAGGACTTTCAATAGAACCTACCATCAAACCACAGTATTTACCTAATTTAGTCTGAAGGTCTTTCAAGTTAGCAATTTCCTGTTTGTCAAGGCCACCCAGATAAGTATCGTATGGAGCTTTTACTTCGAACATGAAAATAGGAGCACCCGATTTAGCTGTATCGTTTTTGATAGCCATTTCAAACTGAGCACCACCTCCGAAAGGAATGTATCTCATAGAATCCGGATTAAAACCTTTTGGATAGATTGTGTCCAATACAGCTACCCACATTGTATCACGTTTAAAGTTTTCCAGTCCAAGCTTCTTAACTTCGCTGTAATTACCGGTTTTCTTAGCTTTATTGATGATATTCATTGCTTTTTTCTCAGTCATACCTTCATCCAGCTGCTTGTCTGTCAACTCACCTACTTTATATAAGAAAGGAAGCTTTTTATTTTTAACAAAATCAATCAAAGTATCAAAGCTTGCCGTATATTGACCTTTGTTAAGATTACGAAATTCCATCTGTGCTTTACGGATGTCAATCAGGCGGGCAATAACAGCTTGATCTCTTTGCTTTTTAGCTTCTTCAAAATTGATAGGCCCCATGATGCTGGTGTAGCAGATGTAGATTAAAGCAAGCGCACACAGACCTAATACGATATTAAATACTGTTTTCATGATAAATATGTTTTTTTTAGTTGTTATATTCGCATCGCAAAATTAAAATAAATAAATCTAAATTCGATGGTTCCGAGAACTTTTTTCTCGTACAAAAATGATAAATAACTATTTAGAAAGGCAAATTAAGGAAAATTTTCCTTATCAACCAACTTTTGAGCAAGAAATAGCTGTAAAATCTCTTTCGGAGTTTTTGCTTTCGCAAAGCAATGACGCAGTGTTTGTGCTGCGTGGGTATGCCGGAACCGGTAAAACGTCATTGGTGGGTGCATTGGTTAAGACAATGGACAAATTGCAGCAAAGGTCTGTTCTACTGGCTCCTACGGGGCGGGCGGCGAAGGTGTTTTCGGCTTACGCAGGACATCCGGCATTTACTATCCATAAAAAGATATACCGGCAACAGTCTTTTTCGAATGAGACCGGTAATTTTTCTATAAATGACAATCTTGCTACACATACTTTATTTATAGTAGATGAGGCTTCCATGATTTCCAATGAAGGGTTGTCTGGGGCAATGTTCGGTACAGGACGGTTGTTGGATGATTTGATACAGTTTGTCTATTCCGGTACGGGATGCCGTTTGTTATTGATGGGCGATACGGCTCAGCTTCCGCCGGTGGGTGAGGAGTTGAGTCCGGCGCTTTTTACGGACGCTTTGAAAGGATACGGTTTGGAAGTGCGGGAGGTCGATCTGACACAGGTAGTGCGACAGGTACAGGATTCCGGTATTTTATGGAATGCGACCCGTCTTCGTGAATTGATTGCGGAAGATGAATGTTATTCTCTTCCCAAGATTCGGATTTCCGGATTTGCCGATATAAAGGTAGTACCGGGGGAGGAACTGATCGATACACTTACTGCCTGTTATGAGCGGGACGGCATGGATGAGACAATTGTGGTTTGCCGTTCCAATAAACGGGCCAATATATATAATAAAGGTATAAGGGCGCAAATTCTCTATCGGGAAGACGAACTGAATACCGGTGATATGTTGATGGTGGCAAAGAATAATTATTATTGGACGGAAAAAAGCAAGGAAATGGATTTTATTGCAAATGGAGAGATTGCTGTGGTGCGTCGGGTTCGTCGTACGCGCGAGCTGTATGAGTTTCGCTTTGCAGAGGTCGTATTGACATTTCCCGACCATGAAGATTTTGAGTTGGAGGCCAATTTATTGCTGGATACACTTCATTCGGATGCTCCGGCTTTGCCGAAAACGGAAAACGACCGTTTGTTCTATAGCGTGTTAGAGGACTATGCGGATATTCCTGTTAAGAGGGATCGTATGAAAAAGATGAAGGCTGACCCGCATTACAATGCTTTACAGGTGAAATATGCATATGCTGTCACCTGTCATAAAGCTCAGGGCGGTCAGTGGCAAAATGTTTTTCTTGATCAGGGATATATGACGGATGAGTATCTGACACCCGATTATTTTCGTTGGTTATATACGGCTTTCACTCGTGCTACTCGAACGTTGTATTTGGTCAATTATCCGAAGGAGCAGTGGATATAGTGGTGATTTCTATGTGGTCTGTTGTCGATAGAAGCGGTGCTGTTGATTGGTGGTGGCAAATATAGAATGCGATGGTAAATACAGAAAAGGGAGATACTTTTACGAGTGTGCAGTATCTCCCTTTTCCTTAACTATTTTTCAAGCGGTATGAAAGTAATGGCTTGTCCTCCGCCTTTTGCCATGCGGATAGAAAGAGTATCATCGGTTGTCACCGTTTTCTCTAAGATTTCGTATGAAGTAGGATTGGTTTCCCAATCGGCATTTGCTCCGTCGGCATAGATTGTTGCTTTATACGTCTTTCCTTTTTCAAGGAAATCCAGTTTGATATCTGTTGTACGTGCTTCTTCGTTAGTTGTGGCTCCCAAGAAATATTTGTCCTTTGCTTTACGGACGATTACTACAAACTCACCGGGTTCTCCAGCCAGAGCTTCCGACCAGTCACAGTCGGCGTCGAAATCACGGAAGAATTGAAAAGCAGGATGTCCTTCATAATTTTCTATCATGTCCGCAGCCATTTGGAGTGGGGAGTAGATTACCACCCAATTGGCAATCTGCTTGGCTAATGTTGTATTGACGCGGCAGTCCTTGCTATCCATGCTATTCCACTTTTTCCGGAAAGGTGAGTGCTTGGCCCGTTCATACAGGATGTCGAAGATTCCCGGTGTATAATCCATCGGGCCGCTCAGTAATCTGGTGAATGGCAGCAGTTCGTGATGGGAGGGCGGATTTCCCGTACTCCAGGCGTTCCACTCCATTCCCCGTGCACCTTCACGCGTCATCATATTCGGATAGGTACGGCGGATACCGGTATCCTTGATCGGTTCATGCACATCGAGGGTAGTGTGATATTTGGCAGCTGTTTTTACTACGTTCCGATAGTGGCGTACGTTGTATTGCCCATGATGATTGTGTCCGGCAGGGAGCCCTCCGGCGTAGCCGGTTTTTACCGAATGTATGCCTAAGTCTGCATACCATTGGTAGGCTTTGTCCAATTGATTCTCGTAATTCGGAATATTACCGCCAGTTTCGTGATGACCGATTATCTCTATTCCCTTTTCCCGGGCATAACGGGCTGTTTCTTGCAGGTTGAAATCGGCATATGGCCGGGTGTAATCGAAGTTTTGTGTGCCTCCCCAATTTTCCCATCCTTCATTCCAGCCTTCAAACATCACCGCTTCAATGTGGTTGGCGGCGGCAAAGTCGATGTATCTTTTGGCATTTTCTGTTGTTGCGCCGTGGCGGTCATTGATTACCCAGCTTTCCACTCCCAAATGCATGCCCCACCAGATACCTACGTATTTCATCGGACGTATCCAGTCGGTTGTCTCCAATACGCACGGTTCATTCAGGTTTAGGATTAATCCCGAATTAATCAGCCCGACGGCTTTCGGAGCAATTTGTATGGTCCTCCAGGGAGTTTGGAAAGTTCCACCTGTGATTCGGGCTTTTACACCGTCCGGCCAGGGAGCCAGTTCCGATTTCAGCAGACAGTTGCCTGTATTTTTCAAGGTCATTTCGGGGAAGTCGGTCAGTGCCGCTTCGTGTATACTGGCATATATATTTCCTGTTTTGAATGTCATGGGCGTGTTGGCATTGTCTATTTGGCTTATGGGCTGTGTGCGGTATAGCAGTTCATAGGTGTCGAAACTGGCCGGGATTGACCAGGATGTTCCGTCTTGTGCAATATTGAAGGAGGTCAGTTCATCCGTGATAAACAGGCTGTCCGCATCGGGCACCTGGTATTCGTAGCGAAATCCTATACCATCATTGAATACTCTGAATCGAAGGGTTAGCAGAGTCTCTTTGGTGTCTGTCAGATGTACAGCCATTTCATTATAATGATTGCGTATTGATTTATTTTCTCCCCACGGTTGTGTCCATATTTCATCTTTGGAGTCGAAATCTGTTCCGGTAATGTGGAAATCTTCTGATAGGTTGATTCCGTCTCTGGCTTCGAAACCGAGAATGGAGGGAGCAATAAATGGGGTATCATTAACAGTGATATGGTAAGCCATTTGATTGCTGTCATTCAGGTAGAAAGCAAGTTTGATCGTATTATCGGGAGAGTTGATTTCTGTAGGCCGGGGACGGGTACAACTACCCAATACGCATATAAATGCAATGGAGATAAAAAGGGCTTTTTTCATTCTGTTTTTGTAGTTTATATTGTTTTACAAGTACCTTTATGATAAAGGTCAATCACTCATTGTAAGTGGTGAATTGTGCTTCAAATTTATTAAAAAATTAATAATAATGCTTGTATAAAGCAGAAAACCTACCTTAGTAAAAAAGAACTAAGGTAGGTCTTGTTTTATAGATTTATTATCTCTCTGAAAGATGATTACTTAACAATCACCTTAACCGATTCTAATCCGTTGTTACCTTTTGTAATGAGCAGATACATGCCGGAAGAGATATTGTTCATCTGAATTTCCGTGATGTCCTTAGTCACAGGTTGTTGTATCAGTACTGTACCGTCTAAAGCTATTAATGAAACTTGTTGGACATCATCAGTCGTTATGTATAATGTTTCGTTAGCAGCTACAGGATTCGGATAAACATGTACTGTACTTTCTTTCAATTTAGTATCTTCAACGCCTACAGATTCGTTTTTGCCTTTTTTAGATACAGCTAATACTGTAGGATATGAACCGCTTTGTTTACTGTTCAATGTGATGGATACTATTTTTTTGGAGGGATCGGCCGTAACAGTTTGTTCGAATAGACGGAATTCGAAACGTTCGTCAATATCATCGGCATTGAAATCCCAACCATTCTTTTTAGTAATAATACGGCTTAAACCATAATAAGCTTCTCCTTGTCCGGATGAAGCACTCCACCAGTCGCCGATACTGAATGTTTGTACATCTGTACTTTCATCTTCATAATTTACCGTTACTTCTAATTTGGAAGTACCATTTGCACTAATGCTTAGTAAATATAGTTCTTCTGCTTGCTGGGCTGATACAAATTCCAAAGTTATAGGAGAATTAGTCGTTTTCAAAGTCGCGGCATTGAGCGCTGTGTAATCCGCCAGTTGGTATTTTATACCGGAATTTGAGGTTAAGATACCATCATTAGGCAAGCTGCCTTCTTTCTGGATATCCTCGTTGTAAAGAACCCATCCTTGGTCATCCAAAACCATTGTACTATGATCGACAGCAGGTTTTGCCTCTGCTACCACGTCTGCATTAAATCCTGATTTGATTGTGACCGGAGCCATTACCGGAATGGCTTCAGCTAACTGTTCGTAGGCTTCCACTTCGGCCAATGATGGATAGAAATAAACATTTAGGTTGCATACGATGGCCAAATATTTGCATTCTTTATATTCAGGAAGGATGTATTCCAGTTCAGAAACTTCCTGTAAGTCAGAGAAAGTTTTGAGGGTAGTCCAGGATTTGGCGTCATTACTTATTCTAAAGCTGATTTCATTATTTACTGAACCTTTATTGCCATTGTCATTCTCACCTTGATTATTATCGGGGATATATACTTTTATCTTAGAAAGTTTCCATGTTTCAGTCGCTTCAAATATAGCCCAGAAGTCATCTTTGTGTGAAGATGGATTCTCAATTACCATCAAGCCTTCTTTGCCGGTATTTCCGTCTGTTAAATCAACCGTCGTGTATTCATCATACTCTGCTTCAAACGAATAGTCGGATTTATATTGACGAAGTTGGGCCGTCATACCGGATAATATATTAGGGGCTTTTTCAGAATCGATGGTCACTGTTACTGTTCTTTCTTTATAAGCACCGCCATTATTTACGGTTACTTTGATTTGTGAACCACCTATTGCATTCGCTCCTGTTACAGGAATATTGAAGACGCCTTTTTCTGTATCTTCTGTTATCTCACCAATCGTTACAAAAGCATTTGATGGAATTGCCGTACATGTGAATTGTTCTGCTCTTTCATCTCCGTTCAGATTGTAATTAACAACAAGAGTTGCGGTTTTTCCTGCATTGATATTCATTGTGGCAGGTAATTCCACAGTCATGTTATTGTCATCCTTACCATATACTTCGAATTCCCATATACGGATAGTCATACCTGATTCAGAGTATGGATTAAGTTTGATGTAACGTGCTTTGACCGGAGCAATAAAATCGGATTTTACATCATCTTTTTCACGTCCGGTTTCATCTACCAGAAGTTCCCAGTTTTTAGCATCGTTGCTGACGTAGATTCGGTAACTGTTAATATTCTGGCCTGTTTCCGGACCGGAGTTACAATCGTATATTTTGAATCCATATATTCTATAAGCTCCTTCTAAATCGATAACAGTCCAATGGTCGGAACTGATATTACACCATTTTTGGCTGGTTGAACCTGGCCGTGTTACCCCATCGATGATGTTCTTGGGAGTTTCATTATTATTGGTTGAACCGCTGAAATCTAAGATTGTTTTTTTCAGTGCGACATTCTTTACTTCACCAATTTCGGCTTCTTCCATAACATCAACCACTTCACTGGTCGTTTCGGACGTACCGATTACATTGGTAGCTTTTACTGTAACTTTTTGTTTTCCGGCAGCCAGACATTTTACGGTAATAGTGGCATCAGTAAGATTGCCGGCGGTAAGCTGCAATGACGAAGGCAGTACCCATTCGTATGCGCTTGGATTGCCTGTACCTTTGGCTGTAATGGTTACTTCTTCACCTACAACTGCATAACTTTTGCTTAACTTGAATGAAATCTTAGGGGCTGTTGCTTTAGGATATTCTACTTTCAATTTGTTTGCAGCACCTTCGCTCATATCTTTTAATACCGGTACTACGGCGATGTTTACATATGCATCGTTACCGTTCCTTTCGAATGTCGGGATGTAAAAAGCTTCGCCACGAGTTTGTCCGACAAGTTTTTTACTGCCATCTGCTAATTCGGTATAAATGTCAAAATGTTCGAAATCTTCGTTTGTTGTAAAGTCCCAAGTTAAACGGATATCTCCTTTTTCTTCACCTAAAACACTTGTAGTATTCAAATTAGTGACGGTTGGGGCTACTGGTGCATAGTTGGCAGGCAACATTGCCAGCTCGCCTAATAAAGCTTCGTATGCAGCCACTTCCGAAGTAGCTTTAAAGTTTAGTGCTATAATATAAACTGTTTTTCCTTTCAATGCTGACAGATCATATTCGGCTACTTTCCATCCGTTTTGGTCAGTAATGGTCGGATTGCCTAAAGTGATCCAAGCGCCATCTGTTTTACTTTCAGTTCCGAGTTTCACTTCGATAGAGTTTTCTGTGTTGGTTTTATAAACCAGACGGAACTTACCGCCATTTTCTACCGGAATCATGGTCTTGTATAGGCGTGTGAGGTGATCACCTTGAGTTAGTGTACCGGAGATTTTGATACTGGTACCAAAATTATAAGCGTCATCCCAGTTTATTTTTGCTTTTAAGTTTCCTTTATTTTCGATCCACCAACGCCATGTCGGCATGATACTTTGAACACCGCTATGATACCAGTCTTGTGTATTCATCTTTTCGCCGTTGACAAAACGGTGTTTACCTACACCCGTGCTGAAAGAAGTGACAAACGGCATAGAAGTGATGACGGAACGTTCCAAAATACATCCGGAGAAACCGGGCCAACTGTTTCGCTCGCTTACATCTGTCGGATCGCCTGCACGGTTTACCCACATGGTTTCTTCGTTTTGGAATGTTTTTTCTATTGCAGCGTATGCTTTTTCACCACAGTTGTTCTGAGTGTCCAGAATATCTTTCACATTGTCTTTCCATACGCGTTCTTCCGGACAGAATAAATCGAGAGAACCTACATGCTCCGTTTCTTTGTATACCGTACGCATGGCACTACCATAACCGGTTAGTCCGGAGTTTACACATTGTACACCACTGTAGATTTTCTGCATCACTTCTTCTTCTGTACAGTTTAATTGGCTGGCATAACTGCGATAATCTCCTACCGAACCGTATTCCAAGAATTGCGAGGTGTTAGGGTGTGCATTCAAGATTGATGTATTTGGATAACCACTGGCATTGTACCATTGGATTTCCATTTGGGTATCACCGTTTTCATCTGCTATTTTGTTGAATTCTTTGACGAATGCTACCCATTCGCTTGTACTTCCACCTCCGGTTTCCTCATTGATGAACCATCCGTCAAATCCCATATATTTAGCTATTTCATACAGTTTGATAGCATAGATATATTTGCCGTTTTCAACAGTTAACATCTGGCGCACCCATTCTTGTGTACCTCCAAATGCAGAAGGCGGGAAGAAAACTTGTCCCAACATCTTTACACCATTCATGTGAGCGGCATCGATAGAGGGTGCGGGAGGAGGAATAATAATACCTTCCGAAGCAGATCCTGCCCAATATACAACTTTGTCCATGTATTGCCAATAAGTAGGTTGATAACCGGTAAAATTGTTTGCACCTTGAGCTGGGCATAGACTACAAGTATGATACAAAATGGTAGAGTTACAAACCTGCCCTTCATAGAACTGGAATTGATTGGCTTTAATCAGCTCTGGCTCTTTAAATCTTTTTGCGTATTTTACGGTACTACGATTGAATTTTGCATCCGGGTCTGTTTCCGGAGACCAGTTTTTGATATCCTCTGGGTGCCAACAAGCACCATAAGGCTGCTGCGCGTGTACATTGCCTGCAAAAATAGAGGCAAACAACATTAGTCCAAGTAGCTTTTTTAGATTCATGATAATAAAATTTAATAGGTTTGATTTGGTAGAAACAACTATAATGAATTGTTTCTACCGTTTTTTATTCTTACTGTAATAATTTATTGGTTATTGCTGAATGAAAGTTGTTGGGCTTTAGGCGATTACCATTTGAATCGTTAGTATCGGCTATGTCCCACCACAGGCGTGTGCCTTGTGTGTTTTTCGCTTTCAGATCCGCATTCTCTACGAAATATTGATTGGAAGCTTCACTGTTTGGATATAATAGGCGTTTGATCGTTTTTCCTTGTGGTACATCACCGCCTGATTCGTTGGTCAATTGATTTTGCAATGCCGGATAGTCGGTTCGTCTGAATTCTGCCCATCCTTCGTTACCATTAGGGAATACGGCCAGCCATTTTTGTGTAATGATCTGTTCCAACATGGCTTCTTTGTCACCTCCGCTGAAGGGGTTGTTTCCTTCCGAATATATTTTTAAACCGTTAATATAAGAGGTTGTAAAGTTTGGATCTATCATGTAATAATCCATAGAGGCTTGAATACCGGCACGGAAATAGTCTTCTACTCCCATGGTCAGATCGGCGCCATTCCATCCTCTTAATGCTGCTTCTGATTTCAAGAATAAAGATTCTGCATAACCTAACCATACTGTCGGACGGGCGTAGTTAAACCAATATTTTGGATTTAGGTCTTTTATACCATGGGGTTGTGTACGAGTGATGCTATAATTAAGCGGAGACATGGATATATCCGGTTCTTGAGCACCACGCTTGCAACCTACAAAATCTTCACGTAAGCTTTCTTCGCCGGTGGCAATACCGTTGGTAGTCATTTTGCTTCTGTACCAGGATACCAGGCAACGTGGGTCTATGATTTTGGTGATATAACCGTTTCGCCCTTCTTTTATCTGATACTCTTCACCGCCGGTACTGAGATTACGATAAAATTGTTCCATATCCCATGACATTACACTTTCGCCGTTATAGGCTACACTACACATGGCAAGTGCATTCTCATTACCTCCGTCATCGGTACCTCCCATATCTATAGGTGCATATTTGGGTACTGTACACATATTATCTTCATTGCTTAGCATTAATCCGTATTGATTGTTCAATGCAGCTTCTCCTTCTTTTTGTGCACGTTCCGGATCTATATTGGATATGCGTAAGGCCATTCGCAAGCGGAGTGTATTGGCAAAACGCAACCATTTGTAAGTATCTCCGAAATAGCAGATATCATCTTTTGTAATGGAGAACTGTGATACATCTTCAGGATCAATGCTGTCTACGGCTTGCTCCAGAATACGGAACATCGCATCGTATACTTCTTGCTGCGTTTCATATTTTACGTTGTTTGTTTCAGGAATACGCGCTTGTACGTATTCTTTGAATGGCATATCACCATATGTATCAGTATTGGCCAAAGCTAAGAACGCATAATAAATACGTGTAATATAGAACATATTGGTATATCTTTCCGGAGTTTCATTGAACTTGAAAGATCTTAGTAACGTTCGGTATTCGGCACTTCTTTTCTGGTAAAACTCACTCCAACGTTTTCCCGACCAGCCATCAGCGTATTTGTAATCCGGGCTTGATTTGGCATGTTTGGGCTGGTTGTTTGCTACATAGCCGGCGTAAATATCATGGCTCAAGTTGGTGGTAATCTGATATTCCGCATAATATCCTTCGTATAAGAAATTGCGGAAAGTAGAACTGGCAGCCATTAAATCTATTTTGTATGCCGCAGAATCTTCTTTGGTCACCTCGAAATTAAGATTAAGATCGTTATATTTGGTACCATCGTCACCTGTATCTGTATCACCGCCACTGACGGAATTATCCGGTAACTCATATGGATTCTTATTCATTTCGTCCAAGTCATAACAGGAAGTTGCCAAGAACAAAGTCATAGAAGCGAGTAGCGTCTTGAATATGATTGATTTATTATATATAAACATGGTTATCTTACTTATTAAAATCCTACATTAATTGAAAAACCGAATGTGCGTGTATAAGGCACAGCAGCATAGTCAAGTGCTTGTGAGAACATCGTTGTATCATAGCCTCCGTCTGGATTTCCTGGTGTGTGTTTAAGCAGAAAGCAGAGGTTACGTCCTACAAATGATAATTTCAAAGCTGTGAACGGAGTTTTTTTCAGAATTCTTGAGGGAAAATTGTATCCGATGGATAATTCCTTTAATTTGATATAGGAAGCATCGTATACAAACTCTTCGGCATATCCTTTGGCTGATTTGTATAAACCGATGGTGGAGTAATAGGTTTGTGCACTGACGGGGATGTCATTCAGACTTCCATCTTCTTTTACTCCGGGCACTACCATATAATAGTCTTTCACTCCGTTAATCTCTTTATATTCTCCACGGTATTCAGTACGCTTGGCAGTACCAACAGCGGTAGCCATACCTTCAGATACACAGACAATATCTCCGCCGAATTTCATATCGAACATCGCTGATAACGTGAAGCCTTTATATGAGAAAGAAGGGGTAACAGACATTAGCAGATTGGGCTCGATATTTCCTATAGGATGATCCAATATGTATTGTTCCAGATTACCATTACCGGTTTCCGGTATAGGAAGGCCATCGCTTCCTACGACAACGTTGCCTTGGGCATCGCGTTTCATGAGATTATTGGCATAGATGTTTCCTAATTTTCCTCCCGGTACTGCTCCTACCTTTACCGGCATGTTAGGATCACCGCTAAAATAAATATGATTTACGCCATTGGCCAATTCGTCTACAGTGGAAATATTTTTAGCAAGATTTACGCCCAGATCGAATCGGAAATCTTTTGTCTGCACAGGAGTAGAATAGATCATCATTTCCACACCTTTATTACTGATTTTTCCGGCATTTACCCATTGTTGGCTCCATGGTGAGGAAGCATCCACCAGCATTGCCTGATTTTTGGTTGAACTATAGTAATAAGTGAAGTCGAATCCTAACCGGTTATTGAGGAATTTCATATCCAATCCCATTTCGTAGGACGTTTTGATTTCCGGTTTGAGATTACTGTTCTTTTTAATAGTTTCAACAATAGGAACGCGGGTTCCGTTTTGGAATTCGAACTTTCTTGTATTCCATAAGTTATACGGTTCGGGATCTTTACCGACTTGGGCTGCGGATAAGCGGAGTTTGGCAAAAGTCAGCCATGTAGGCAAATTTTTGTCTAAAGAGCGGACAAAGTCTGAAATAACAAAACTTAAGCTGGCAGAAGGATAAAAGAAAGAATTGTTTTGTTGGGGCAGAGTAGAAGACCAGTCATTACGTGCAGTTAAGTCTAATGACAGATATTCGTTGTAAGCAAGTTGTAATGATCCGAATACGGAATACATGGCTCTTTCATGTCCCTTGTCTGTTGCATTGTCCAATCTTTCGGCTGTATTGAATAACCAGTTGTTTTTATCTAACATATTTTTGACTCCTACTGTCAGAGTTTCAAATTGCTGATACATGATATTACTACCCACATTGTAGCCGAGACGGAATTTTTCACCGAATGCTTTATCTCCTGTAAACATGAATTCGATGTTGTGCTCAAAATGATTTTCTTCTCCTCTGCTCATATTGTCCGTAGTAAGTTTTTCCTGCCAACTTTCTCCGTTTCCGGCGATGGCCTGATCACCCAAGCTTAAGTCGCTGGTCTGTAGTCTGGTACGATAGTAATCGAATGCATATTTAGCAGAAAATTTCATCCAGTCTGTCAGGTTCAGTTTGGCTGCGTAATAACCGAATGCCCTCCAACGTTCATCGGAGTTTTGATAACGGTGACGCACATAGTAAGGATTGGAATAATGTTGATTGGGACCAAACCAGTTTTCGTGTAAACGTTCTGTGGTTGTATAATTCTGTAAATCGGACAAGCGGATGTTACCCGGAATGAGGAGTAGTTGTGCCACTTCACCGTTGAGTCCTGTCAGTGGACGATTTTTGGCAGACATACGTGAAAGCGATATTTTACCATCTATTGATAGATATTTGTTAACTTCTGCTCCCGCGTTGATATCCGCTGTGATTTTTTCCAAAGTCTCGTCTTTGAATAAACCATCATTGCCATTAAATCCGAATGATGCCCTAAAATGGGATTTTTCGGTAGAACTACCTACTGACACACTATGGAATTGTGAGAAACCTGTGTCGAAATAATCTTTCAATTTATTGCCATAATATGAATAGGGGATTAGTTCTCCATTCCAGGTACGTTCCATGCGACCGTCGAGTTCGGGACCATAAGCAAGTTCACCGCTCAAGGTTCTGTTAGCAATATATTCATTATATGCATTCCATTCATCTTGGTGCTCGTTATCGTTAGGAACAGTCGGTTTTGCTACCTCTTGAGTACCTTCTTTAGGCTTATATACCAACTCCCCTCTGCTTCCTTGACCATATTTATCTTGCATTTTCAATGTACCGGTTACTTGGCTCCAAGTGAAACTACCGTTGTAGGTTACACCAAATCCGTCTTTTTTACTGCCTTTTTTAGTTGTAACAAGAATTACACCATTACCGGCACGTGATCCGTATAGGGCAGCTGCATTCGGTCCTTTTAATACGGAAATTGATTCAATGTCTTCAGGATTAATATCGAAAGACGTACCTCCGCGATCGTATCCTCCGTAAGCGGAAGCTTCGGATGTCTGGTTATCTGTGAAAGGTACACCGTCTACGATCCATAATGGTTGGTTGTTGTCTGTTAAAGAAGAATTACCACGGATTGTTATTTTAGTAGAACCACCTAACCCGGTACTGGAGGTGTTCATTTGCAAGCCGGCAACTTTTCCTTGCAATGCACTGGTTACGGAAGGATCTCCGGTCGTGTTCAATGCGTCGCTCTTTATTTCTTGAACGGAATATCCGAGCATCTTTTTTTCACGTTTGATTCCTAATGCTGTTACTACGACTTCATCAATTACTTGTGTATCGGATGTCATTTTCAGGTTGATAACAGCTTGTTCTTTTACGGTTATTTCTTGCGGAGTATAGCCTATGTATGAAAACTGGAGGATAGGGTTTTCTTCATCGACCATTAAAGTGTAATTGCCGTCGAAATCGCTGATCACTCCATTGGTTGTTCCTTTTACAAGTACATTTACACCAATCAACGGTTCACCGTTTTCATCGACAATAGTCCCGCTTATTTTGCGTGGTTGTCCTACCTTTGGTTGTTGATCTTGGGCAGGTGTTTGAGGTTTCAGATAGATAATGTTATCTTCTACCTTAAATGAAATGTTTTTATTTTTGAGGATTCGATTTAATACATCTTCTAATGATGCATTTTCTACTTTTATGGCCTCAACGGGGATTGTTGACAATTGATCGTCATAAAAGAATTGATACTCGGATTGAGACTGAATTTGCTTAATGATTGCTCCTAATGTGGTGCGAGAGGTGTTCAGTGTCAATTGAGCGACGGCCCATTGTACTGGGATTACCATAAGCAAAAGAATCAGTAAAGCCCGAAGTGATTTAGCACTTCGAAAAGAATGATTGCTTTCCATAAACAAAATTTAGTGGTTATACATTAGTAATATATTTGTATGAGGATACTTCTGTTTCCCCTTTTGATAATAAAACAATGATAGATGAAAATACACTTACTGCTAAATGAAGTTTTTTTTAAATAATTTTGTTTATGTGTTCAAGGAGTGTGTTAATACAGTTTTTTGTTATCTTAAAAGCGTTTTTATATAGATGATTATGAGGTGAAACATTATATTAACTTTGTTTCCTCCGGAGAAACCATTCGTTCCACACCGAGAAACAAAAAGTTTCATACGGATGAAACAAAGAGTTTCAAGCTGATGAAACAAAGAGTTCCAACCTAATGAAACAAGGAGTTCCATGTAGAAGAAACTTTCCTTTCCAATAAGTTGAAACGAATTATTATACTGTACTGGGATTTAGTTGACAACTTCTCTTGTTATGCCAAGTTAATTTGCCCAATATTTTTAAGACCTCGATAAGTTTGCTTTTCCCGTTGTTAGTCCTATATAAATTGTCATTTTAGAGATGTTGCAAAAATATATATCCTCGCTTATAAATGCAATGTTCTTGCCTGAAAGGGGGGAGGGGAGATAATAAACAACTCCCTTCACAATCCCATGCCTTTGTCGGACATTGGAAAAAGTGAAGGGAGTGAGTAAACGGATTTACTGTTGGGGTCTGGATGCAATCAGTAAAAAAGGAATAAATTCGATTATTTTTTCTTTTCTTCTGTTGAAAAGGAATAGGGGAAATCAGAAGGCTGAATACCTCTCTGTAAATTAGGAGTCCGGCTCATATGGCATTTTATGGTTCCGCCTTTGAGCAGATCCCCGTGTTTCAGATAGTTCTTGGTATAATTATCTCCGTTGAACTGGAGCGATTTTATATACATGGTATTCTCGTCATTGTCAGGAGCATCTATTACCAAATTATTACCATTCTCCAGATGCAGGGTCGCTTTTTTGAACAGAGGGGCTCCAAGTACATATTCATCGGTTCCCGGACATACCGGGTAGAATCCCAATGCAGAGAATACATACCAGGCAGAAGTTTGACCGTTATCTTCATCACCGCAATAACCGTCGGGACCGGGAGTATACATGCGATCCATCACTTGGCGTAACCAATATTGGGCTTTCCAGGGTTGTCCGACATAATTATACAGATAGATCATGTGCTGAATGGGCTGATTGCCGTGTGCATAATTTCCCATATTCATTACGGTCATTTCGCGGATCTCATGAATTACTTGTCCGTAATAGCTGTCGTCGAATAAAGGTGGAACGGCAAATACGGAGTCGAGCATCTGAACGAAGGGGGCTTTACCTCCCATAAGGTCAATCAGTCCCTGGGGATCATGGAATACAGACCAGGAATAGTGCCAGCTATTGCCTTCTGTGAAAGCATCTCCCCATTTTAAAGGGGAAAATGGAGATTGAAATTGTCCGTCTTCATTGCGTCCGCGCATCAATTTCGATTCCTTGTCGAATATATTACGATAATTCATGGCACGTTGTGCAAAGAGCTTTTGCTCTTTTTTCGGGCGGTTCAATGCTTTGGCAAGCTGGTAGATACACCAGTCGTTGTATGCGTATTCTAATGTGCGGGCAGCATTTTCGTTGATTTTTACATCATAGGGCACGTAACCCAATTTATTGTAATATTCATATCCGAGACGTCCGGTAGAAGAAACTTCCGGATGTACATTCTCTGTTCCGTGAATAAGCCCTTCGTACAGTGTTTTTACATCGTCCACTTTCACTCCTTTCAAGTAGGCATCTACCAGTACGGATGCCGAGTTGTTACCAATCATGCAACCTCTGTGTCCGGGGCTTGCCCATTCGGGGAAGAATCCGCTTTCCTTGTAGGTATTGATGAGACCTTCCTGCATCTCTTGGTTCACCGACGGATACATTAAGTTGAGAAAAGGAAACAGGCAACGGAAGGTGTCCCAGAAACCGGTGTCGGTGTACATGTATCCGGGAAGCACTTGTCCGTTGTATGGGCTGTAATGAACAGGATTTCCGTTTATATCCAGTTCGTAGAATTTGCGTGGAAAAAGAAGAGAGCGATAGAGGCACGAATAGAATGTGCGATATTGATCGAGATTACCGCCTTCTACTTCTATTTTACCTAAAACGTTGTTCCAGGAATCTTTTCCTTTCTGGACTAAGGTGTCGAAATCATCGTTTCCGAGTTCTTTCAGATTCTGTACGGCCTGGTCGGGGCTGATGAACGAAGAGGCGATACGGGCATGCACTATTTCTCCTTTACGGGTTTTGAAACCGATAACGGCACCGGTGTGGTCGGCTGTTTGTTCAAGCGTATTTTCTTTCAGAGCCTTGTCCGCAAAAGTAGCTTTATAGGTAAACGGTTTATCGAATTCGATAACGAAGTAGTTTTTAAAATTCTCCGGTACTCCTCCGCTATTACGTGTAGTGTAACCGATGATTTTGTTCTGTTCCGGTAAAATACGGATGCATGACCCTTTGTCAAAGGCATCTACAACGATGTACGAATGATCATTTTCCGGAAAGGTAAAGCGGAAAAGAACGGCACGTTCGGTTGGGGTCATTTCGGTTACTACATCGTGTTCGGCAAGGTATACTTTATAATAATGAGGGCGGGCTACTTCTCCTTTGTGGGCGAACCAGCTGGCTCGTTTTTCTTCATCGAATTCGGGCTTCCCAACAACAGGCATAATAGAGAACTGCCCGTAATCATTGATCCATGGGCTGGGCTGATGGGTCTGTTTGAAACCGCGAATTTTGTTTGCAGTGTAAACATACTGCCAGCCATCCCCCATTTTTCCGGTTTGGGGTGTCCAGAAGTTCATTCCCCAAGGGCGGGAAATAGCAGGATATGTATTTCCGGTGGAGAGTTCGTAGGAAGACTGGGTTCCCATCAGGGGATTGACATATTGAGTCCGGTCTTTTGCCTGGATAAGAAGTGCGCTACTCAGCGCACAGATCATTAAAAGAAGTTTTTTCATAATATATGAGTTGAGTGTTTACCGGGGAGAAGGTAAACCGATGAAATTATTTCTTAGCCTGGTCGGATATAAATATACTGTTTCCTACGATCTTATAATCGATGGGAATTGAATTCTTTAAAGATTTTAATACAGAATTGATGCTGTCTTTTCTTTTTAATACTCCCGAATATGTATTGTTGATTGTGATATCAGGAGATAAGATGATTTTTACATTGTAGAAGCGTTCCAATGTTTTTGCTATGCTATAGATATCCGCTTTCTCGAAAGGTATCAGATTATTGTGCCACACCGCATCCATTCGGGCGTCCACTTGCTTTACGGTCAGCCGTTTGCTCTCTCTGTTAAGCTCTGCTTTTTGTCCCGGGGCAAGGATGATCATCCCTTCTTCATTATTGCCTTTGACTTCAATCTCTCCTTCTATCAGAGTGGCCTCTGCCGATTTGCAGGCTTTGCTGCTCTTGAAGTTGAAGGTGGTTCCAAGTACCCTTACCTGCATGGCTTCGCTCTGCACGATAAAGGGTTTTGCTTTATTTTTGGTTACTTCGAAATAGGCTTCACCTTCCAGATAAACGTTTCTCTCTTTGTCGGAGAATTCGCGTGGGTATTTGAGGACAGCCGACTGGTTTAACCATACTTTAGTGCCGTCCGGCAATACGATTTCTTCTACATTGCCTTCTGAGGCAACAGCGATCATCTTGTTGTTTATCAAGGCATTTTGTCCTATCCAATAGGTGATGCCGGTACCTGTCAATAAAATGACAGTGATGATGGCTGCGTATTTCATCCAGCGGTGGATCGCCAATGTCCTGTTCTGCTTTGCTTCTTCTATGGCCAGACGTTTGTACAAACTCCTTTCCGCCTGGTCCATTCTTTTGGGAGATACTGTATGTTTTTCTTTTCCGAGATGGTATATTTCTTCCATCCGGAATAGCTTTCGGGCATTTTCATCTGATTCTTTTATCCAGAGATTTACCTGGACGAGTTCTTCCTCTGTGCACTTCCCCATGAGGAACTTTGCTATTATTTCTTCGCTGAGATTATTCATTTCTTCTATATATTATATAAATAAACAACTCAATCAATAAAAACACTTACTTATCTCAGAAAAAATAATGTGAGTAAGATAATTAAGTGATCGAGTCTGCTCCGTAAGTATTTCAGTGCCTTGTACATATGTGCTTCTACTGTGCGCAGTGAAACTCCCATTGTATCTGCTATTTCCCGGTTTTTCATATCGTGCAGATAGCTTAATTTGAACACCTCCTTACATTTGTCGGGCAACTCATTTATGGCATCATATATTTCTTTTTTTAATTCACGGTCTTCTATCCGCCGGATTACTTCGTTGTTGTCCGGTTGATAGAATTCCACACGTTTCTGGTTGATTTCTTCTACGATGGCCATGTAGCCGCTTTCGATATTGCGGTGTTTCAACACGTTGAGCGAACGTGTATACACAGCCCGGTAAAGGAAAGCCTGGATCTGGTCTCCGATTTCCATGGAATCTTTACGTTTCCAAAGCTCCACAAATACGTCCTGTACCACGTCCTCTGCTTCTTCTTCACCTACCAGACGGGTGGCGTAGAAGATCAGATTCGGATAGTACTTTCGAAAGAGAGCTTTGTAGGTGATATTAAAATCTTCCTTCATTCACGGTTTTTTTAGGTTACTTATACCATACCGGGCCGGGGGTGTTGCCCATTTCAAATTCAAGAGTGGCACCTCCCATTATTTGTTCATGGGTGATGTAGCTCTTGTCATAAGGCTTACCGTCGAGTTTTACGGATTGAATGTAAATATTCTCTCTGCTGACGGCCGGAGCGAGTACAGTAAATGCATTACCGTTCGATAACTGCATTTTCATTTCAGGAAACAGGGGGGTACCTATCTCATATTTTCCACTGACCGGATCTACCGGATAAAATCCCATTGCGCTGAATACATACCAGGCGGACATCTGACCGCAATCTTCGTTGCCACAAAGTCCGGCGGGAGTATTTAGATAAAGTTCATGCATGACTTTGGCTGCATATTGCTGGGTTTTCCAAGGTTGGTTTACGGTGTTGTACAGGTAGATCACATGATGGCTGGGCTCATTTCCGTGGGCGTATTGACCGATCATACCGGTGCTGAATATAGGAAGTTTGTCATCCGCAGAAGGGTGATAAGTGAACATGCTGTCCAGTTTCTCCGCGAAACGTTCTTTACCGCCGGTCAGTGCCATGAGCCCGTTGATGTCTTGCTGCACGGACCAGAAATATTGCCAGCCGTTGCTTTCACAGATATGCGGGATATATTCATCCGGATGGAAATCTTTTATAAAGTTCCCTTTGTCATCTCGTGGCTGCATGAAAGAAGTAGCGGGATTGTATAGGTTTTTATAGTTTTGAGAACGTTTGTGAAATTCTTCGGCGACCTCTTTCCTACCCATCTTTTCAGCCATCTTGGCAATGCAATAATCGTCATATGCATATTCCAGTGTTTTAGACAGCGACCAGTTTTCGGCATTGTAGCTATCTGTGATATTGTAAGGTACATATCCTGATTTTTTATAGATTCCGATGCCGCGATAATCATCTATATTAGCTGTTGCGACACAGGCTTCAAGCGCTTTTTCCGGATCAAAATTGCCTATGCCTTTCAAGTAGGCATCTACGATTACAGGAACGGCATGGTAACCGATCATCATATCGGTTTCACTGCCGTAGAAGTTCCACACCGGAAGGCGGCCGTTTTGTTCATAAAAGGCAAGGAAGGATTTCACCATATCGTTGGCACGTTCCGGTTCGGTATAGGTGAAAAGGGGATGGGCGGCACGGAAAGTATCCCATAGTGAGAAGGTACTGTAGTTTACCCAGCCGTTTGTCTGGTGGATTTGTTTGTCAGGGCCGTAATATGCACCGTCCACATCGCTATAAATGGTCGGCGCAATCATGCTGTGATAGAGTGCGGTATAAAAGTTTACTTTATCATCGTTGTTGCTGCTTTCCACTTTTATTTTGGAAAGTTGCCGGTTCCAGTTGTCGCGAATCGCATTACGATATTTATCAAAGTCATTGTCGGGTACTTCGGCCGATAAATTTCTTTCGGCTCCTTGCATGCTGACTCCGGAAATGGCAGTGCTGACAATAATTTGTTCACCTTTCTTTGTGTTGAAATCAAAGCGGGCTATGGCGGCGGTTCCTATGTGTTTGCCATCTTTGATGATGGCAGTCGTATCTATTTGTACAGAGGTAAAAGGTTTTGAGAAACGGGTCCGGAAATAAATATGCTGGTCACGTGCCCATCCGTCGGAGAATCGGTAACCTTGTATGGTGACAGAATCTACAATCTCGATGCGGGAGTCGTTGGTGAAATCCCAGTTCATCGCCTTTTTTAGATTCAGGAAGATGGCTGCCTGTGCTTCCGGAAAAGTGTAACGCTGAATACCGCAGCGTTCGGTAGCAGTAAGTTCTACATTTATATTATAGTCTTTTAGCAGTACCTGGTAGTAACCGGCTGTTGCCGATTCGTCGTCATGGGAGAAACGGGAGTGGATGCCTAACGGTACTTCCGCCTCTTTATAAGGCAGGGTTACGGGCATGAAAGAAATATCATACAGGTCGCCGGCACCTGTTCCCGACAGATGGGTATGGCTGAATCCGGCAATGGTACTGTCTGGGTAAAAGTATCCTGATATTCGATCCCAGCCGGGGAGACCATTGTCCGGACTAAGCTGGACCATGCCGAATGGCGCTTGTGCTCCGGGATAGGTATTACCTGTAAAATCGGTTCCTATGAAAGGGTTTACGTACGTTGTGTAGTCTACAGATACTTTTTCGTGAGGAGCGGTGCAGGCAGTGAATAGTAGTAAAAAAAATAAAAGTGCGTAGGTGAATGTCTTCATATGTTCGGGGTTAGAGTTTAGCGATAACATAGTTTTAAGCCGCAAATGTAAAAAATATAAGGTAAATAAGTAATATAAAAGCTGAACTTTATGTCAATTTCTCTATGTTTAGGTCTGTTTTCGCTGGGTTATAAAGAAAAAAAGGATTGAATCTCCTTTTACGAGAATCAATCCTTTGCTTTTATAAGAAAAAATCTGATTTTAGATACCGGCCAGTTCCAATACTTTTTCTATGGCGGCATTTAACCCGTCCGGATTCTTTCCTCCGGCTGTTGCGAAATGAGGTTGGCCACCGCCACCGCCTTGAATCAGTTTGGCAGCTTCTCTTACCAGATCACCGGCTTTTAATCCACCTGCAACCAGATTGTCACTGATCATAACTGTCAGCATCGGTTTTGCGTGGTCGATGGTTCCTGCTACGAAGAAGAAGTTTTCTGTGATTTCCCCGCGCAGTTGGAAAGCGATATTCTTTATGGTTTCGGCTGGCATTGGAGCGCAGAACTTAACCACTTTAATGCCGTGGATTTCCTGTACATTTTTCAATAGGCGTTCTTTGAGAGCTACCTCTTTCTCTTTCATAAAGTCTTCGAGCTGTTTCTTCAGTCCGGCGTTTTCGTCAATGTACTTACGGATGGCAATGCCTAAATCGGGTGCATTGTTGAAAAGTGCCTTGAGATCGCTCAGAGTATCTTGGATAGTGTCCAACATCTCTTCCACTTTTACCCCTGTAAATGCTTCGATACGGCGTACACCGGCAGCAACCGAACTTTCAGACATGATTTTTATCATGCCGATGCTTCCGGTGGCAGCTACATGGGTACCTCCACAGAATTCCACGGATGAACCAAATTGTATGACGCGCACGTGGTCGCCGTATTTTTCACCGAAGAGGGCAATTGCACCCAGCTCTTTAGCTTCTTCAATAGGAATATTGCGATACTCTTTCAAGGGAATATTGGCGCGGATTTTGGCATTTACCATATGCTCTACTTTACGGATTTCTTCGTCTGTCACTTTCTGGAAGTGGGAGAAGTCAAAGCGCAGGGAATCCGGGGTTACCAGCGATCCTTTTTGTTCTACATGTTCGCCCAGAACCTCACGCAGGGCCTCGTCCAGTAAGTGGGTGGCAGAGTGGTTGGCCGCACAGGCTGCACGTTTGTCTGTATCTACACAAGCCATCATCGGAGCATCCGGATGTTCCGGTAATTTCTTGGTAATGTGAATCGGCAGATTATTTTCTTTCTTGGTATCAATTACGTCGATGGTCTCGAATTCGCTGACCAATACACCGGTATCACCTACCTGGCCGCCGCTTTCGGCGTAGAAAGGAGTATGATCGAGTACGATTTGATACAATGTCTGATTTTTTTGTTTTATCTGACGGTAACGCAAAATAGATACTTCGTATTCTGTGTAGTCATAACCGACAAATTCACTGGTTCCTTCTTTTAGTATGATCCAGTCTCCTGTTTCTATTGCAGCAGCGTTGCGTGCACGTTGTTTTTGTTGTTGCATTTCTGCGTCAAACTCTCCGATGTTTACGGTCATGCCGTTTTCGCGAAGAATCAATTCCGTAAGGTCAAGCGGGAAACCGAAGGTATCATATAAAGTGAAGGCGTCTTTTCCACTGATTTCTGTCTTTCCGGCAGCTTTGGTATCGGCCATTGTCTTGTCGAGCAGACGAATTCCTGTTTCCAATGTACGGAGAAAAGCTTCTTCTTCTTCTTTAATTACCTTTTCGATTAATCCTTTCTGGGCGATCAATTCCGGATAAGCATCTCCCATATTATCAATCAGTACTGGAAGAAGCTTATACATAAATGCCTGTTTCCGTCCCAGGAAGGTATAACCGTAACGTACGGCACGACGCAGGATGCGACGGATAACGTATCCGGCTTTGGCATTCGATGGCAATTGTCCGTCTGTGATGGAGAAAGCAATCGTACGAATGTGGTCGGCTATTACGCGCATGGCGATATCCTGCTGTTTGTCTTTACCGTATTCAACTCCCGCCATTTTGGCAATGGCCTTGATCATCGGCTGGAATACATCCGTATCGTAATTGGAGGTTTTTCCTTGCAATGCCATACACAGACGTTCGAAACCCATACCTGTATCGATTACTTTTGCAGGAAGCGATTCGAGACTGCCATCCGCTTTGCGGTTGTATTGCATGAATACGAGATTCCATATTTCGATTACTTGCGGATGATCGTGGTTTACGAGATCGCGACCGGAAACTTTTGCACGTTCTTCTGCCGGACGCAGGTCGATATGGATTTCCGAGCAAGGACCGCAAGGACCGGTATCACCCATTTCCCAGAAGTTATCATGCTTGTTTCCATTGATGATGTGATCTTTCGGCAGGAATTGTTCCCAATAAGAAGCTGCCTCATTGTCGCGCTCCAATCCTTCTTCGGGGCTGCCTTCGAATACGGTGGCATACAAGTGTTCCGGGTTTAGCTTCAGTACGTCTACCAGATATTCCCATGCCCAACTGATAGCCTCTTTCTTGAAGTAATCACCGAAAGACCAGTTGCCCAACATTTCGAACATGGTATGGTGGTACGTGTCATGTCCTACTTCTTCAAGGTCATTATGTTTTCCGCTTACGCGAAGGCATTTCTGTGAATCCGCCACTCTGTGGTATTTCGCCGGGTGATTACCCAAAATAATATCTTTAAACTGATTCATCCCTGCGTTTGTAAACATCAGGGTAGGATCGTCTTTTATCACCATCGGAGCCGATGGAACAATCTGATGTCCTTTCGACTCAAAGAAATTCTTAAACGAATCTCTTGTCTCTTTTGCAGTCAACATACTTTTTATATATCTATTGTTGAGGTTAATATTCTCAAAAAAACAGTGCAAAGATAGCTTGTTTTTATTATTTTTGCCCCATCAACCATCGAAATATTTCCTAAGATGCGTAAAGTTTATTACATCTATAATCCGCGAACACAGACTTATGACCGAATTTATCCTACTGTCCGGCAGAAGGCGTTGAGTATTCTTCGCCGTCTTTTTATCGGTATGGGACTGGGGGCAGGGAGTTTTATTGTATTGTTATTCATCTTCGGCTCTCCGTCCGAGAAAGAACTGAGGACGGAAAATAGCCGTTTGCTGGCACAATACAACGTGCTTTCTCGTCGGTTGGATGATGCTTTGGGGGTATTGCAGGATGTGCAACAGCGTGATGATAATCTTTATCGTGTTATTTTGCAGGCTGATCCGGTGTCACCTGCCATCCGGAGAGCCGGATATGGTGGAACGAACCGTTATGAAGACCTGATCGATCTGGCAAATTCAAAACTTGTTATCAATACGACTCAGAAGTTGGACTTGCTCACGAAGCAGTTATATATTCAGTCTAAATCGTTTGATGATGTTGTTGCCATGTGTAAGAATCAGGATGAAATGCTTAGGTGTATTCCGGCCATTCAGCCGATTTCGAATAAGGATTTGAAGAAAACAGCTTCGGGATACGGAACGCGTATCGACCCTATTTACGGAACTACTAAATTTCATGCCGGCATGGACTTTTCTGCCAATCCGGGCACGGATGTGTATGCCACCGGAGATGGAGTGGTTGTAAAAGTAGGATGGGAGACAGGGTACGGGAATACGGTCGAGATAGATCATGGTTTTGGATACCGGACGCGTTATGCACACCTCAAGGAATATCGTACGAAGCTCGGAAAGAAGGTTGTGCGCGGTGAAGTGATTGCCGGAGTGGGTAGTACGGGTAAGAGTACGGGACCACATTTGCATTATGAAGTGCATTTCAAGGGGCAGGTAATGAATCCCGTGAACTATTACTTTATGGATTTGAGTGCGGAAGATTATGATAAGATGGTTCAATTAGCTGCTAACCACGGTAAAGTATTCGATTAAAGATGCCAATCCATACAGAGAAAAATTATAAGCTATATTATTCGATAGCTGAAGTAGCAGAGATGTTTGATGTCAATCAGTCTTTGCTTCGTTTTTGGGAGAAAGAGTTTCCACAGATTGCTCCTAAAACCAATGGGCGTGGTGTGCGGCAATACCGTAAGGAGGATGTGGATACCATTGCTTTGATTTATCATTTGGTAAAAGAAAAAGGGATGACCCTTCCCGGTGCCCGTCAGAAGTTGAAAGATAATAAAGAGGCTACGATCCGTAATTTCGAAATCATTAATCGGTTGAAAGAGATTAGAGAAGAATTGTTATCTATAAAAAAAGAACTGGATGAGCGATAAATGCTGAATCCGGTTCTTTTTATTAATTATACATTGCTTTAGTTCTCTACGCGTGTGACGGATTTGACATTTTTTATTTTACGCAGATTGTCGCAGATAGCTTTTACATCATCTACATCGTGTACATAAAGCTGTACTTTTCCCTCGAAAATGCCATCGTTCGTTTCTATATCCAACTTTCGGATATTGACATTGAGCTGTCGTGAGATAATTTGGGTGATTTCGTTTAAGAGTCCCATGCCGTCTATACCCTTAATATAGATATATACCAGGAAAGAAAGTGTTTTATGGGTATCCCATGCCGTAGCAATGATACGGTTGCCATAGCTGCTCTTTAATTTTGCAGCAACCGGACATTGGCGCTTGTGGATGATAACCTGATCATTCTCATCAATATATCCCAGTACATCGTCACCCGGAATCGGATGACAACATTCGGCCATGATATACTTTTTCTGTAGGGCTTCTTCCGTTAATTTTAAGATCTGCTTCGGATTGATGATCTCTTTTTCCGGAATCTCTTTTTCTTCCGGTTGTTTGTCTTTGTTGCCACCACCAAAAGAGAAAGTGAGATATTTTTTCCAGTTATTACTTTGTTTTTCTTTTAGTTCGTTCTTATCGGCTTCTCCCAAGATAATTGTTTTATTGCCGATAGCTACAAGTAAATCCTCTTCATTCTTCATGTTATGCAGTTTGCATAATTTTTCGATGACCACTGCACTCGGACGTACTTCTTCTTTTTTTAGAAATTCGTTGAGAAGCTCTTCACCCTCTTTTTGATTGATTTTTCGCTCTTTACGAAGAATTGCTGCAATTTTGGCTCGTGCGCGGGCTGTAGTAGCGAATACTTCCCATTGAGGTTGTACGCGTTGTGATTTGGAAGTAAGGATTTCTACCTGATCTCCACTTTGTAATTTATGGCTTAATGGTACCAGTTTATGGTTCACTTTAGCCCCGATGCAATGACTGCCGATATCTGTGTGCAATGAGAAAGCAAAATCTAAGGCCGTAGAATTTTGAGGCATAGTCTTAAGCTCTCCTTTGGGGGTGAACACAAATATTTCGGAAGCGAATAAATTTAGCTTAATGGTGTCTAAAAAGTCAATGGCATCCGGTTGCGGATCGTCAAGGATCTCTTTAATCGTTTTTAGCCATTTCTCTAATTCTCCTTCATCTTCACTTCCACCGCCTTCTTTGTATTTCCAATGAGCGGCAAACCCTTGTTCGGCAACGTCGTTCATACGTTCGCTACGAATCTGTACTTCAATCCACTGCCCGTTGTTTCCCATTAAGGTGACGTGCAATGCCTGATAGCCATTTGCTTTCGGGTGGCTTACCCAGTCACGCAGACGGTCAGGGTGGGGTTTGTATATTTTGGAGATGGATACATAGATGTCAAAGCAGTCGTTCAGTTCTTCTTCCGGATTTCGGGGTTCGAATATGATACGTACTGCAAGCAAGTCGTATATTTCTTCAAACGGGACATGCTTGGTTTGCATCTTGTTCCAGATAGAATAGATCGATTTTACACGGGCGATAATACGATATTTTAACCCCATTTTATCCAGCTGTTCACGGATCGGGGCTGTGAAATTATTGAATACCTTATCGCGTTCGGCGGCAGTGGCGTCCAGCTTCTTTTCGATTTCTTGATATTCTTCGGGGTGTTCGTATTTGAAACTTAAGTTTTCTAATTCTGTTTTTATCTTATACAATCCCAAACGGTTAGCAAGGGGAGCATAGATATAGAGTGTTTCTCCGGCAATTTTGTACTGTTTATTAGGCAACATTGAACCCAATGTGCGCATGTTGTGCAGACGATCGGCAATCTTTATGAGGATCACGCGGATATCATCCGACATTGTGAGTAGCAACTTCTTGAAATTTTCCGCCTGAGCCGATGCACGGTCGCCAAAGATACCGCCGGATATCTTGGTAAGTCCGTCTACGATTTGTGCGATCTTGGTTCCAAAAATGTTTTCAATGTCTTCTACCGTATAATCGGTATCTTCTACAACATCATGGAGCAGGGCTGCACAAATGGATGTGGAACCTAACCCTATTTCATTACACACAATTTGAGCTACAGCAATAGGGTGCATGATATAAGGCTCACCGGAACGTCGTTTGATACCTTTGTGCGCTTGATTGGCAAAATTGAACGCTTTGGTTATAATTTCAACACGTTTACGATGCTTTGTGGCAAGATAATCATGTAGCAGTTGTTGAAATGCCTGGTCGATCATTTCTTCTTCCGCTATTTCTTTTGGGGGTATATTATTATCCATAAATGTCATCTTTTCATTGCTTTCTGCAAAAATAGGCAATTTTCAACAGTGAGCAAGCAAAGATGTATTTATTTGTATATTTTCAATCGTTTTCCTGCCGTAATCTTGGTATTTCGCAGCCCATTCCAATTTTGAATGTCTTTTACGCGGACTTTGTATTTTTCGGCAATACTTCCCAACGTTTCACCACTGCTGATTTTGTGATAAACCAATTTCCCATTGCCGACAACCGCTTTTCCTCTTGTCGCACTTGGAGGTGTATTGTCTCTGATAGCGATTGTTTTTCTGTTTTTAAATAATTCATCGGCACGGTGTACGTAGATGGTGTCCTGTTGGTCGATGAATGTACTGATGTAATTTTGTGGCAGGCGGAGTGTGTAAGGCTTACTGTCCCCGGGAATCACATTTTTCTTATATTGAGGATTCAGACTTTTGATTTGTTCGAGACTGACTCCGCAAATATCGGCTATTTGTTCAAAATGAAGTTTTTTGTTTACTTGTATTGTGTCTGTACTTGCCGGAATATTTGTTTCCATCGGACAGATGTTATGGTCACAATAGTAAGTCATTACATAATTGGCGGCAATAAATGCAGGTACATAACCCCGTGTCTCTTTGGGCAGGAAGTTGTAAATCTCCCAATAATCTGTTTTTCCGTTTGCACGGCGTATGGCTTTATTTATGGTACCCGGACCGCAATTGTAAGCGGCAATAACGAGGTTCCAGTCACCATAAATGGCATACAGCTCTTTTAAATAACGTGCAGCCGCCCAAGTGGCTTTGATCGGATCACGACGTTCGTCTACAAGGCTGTTCGACTCCAGTCCGTACATCTTTCCGGTAGCAAGCATGAATTGCCACAACCCGGAAGCCCCTGCGCGGGATACGGCTGAAGGATTCAGTGCAGATTCTATAATGGGCAGGTATCTGAGCTCCAGAGGCAGATTGTAGGCATCGAGTGCTTCCTCGAAAATAGGCATGTAGAAGTTACAGGCACTTAGCATAAAAGAAACTTGATTACGTAAACGTCCGGTATACATGTCGATGAATTTGCGTATGATTTCATTATAGGGCATTTCCATGACAGCCGGGATACGTGAAAGGCGGTCGATGTAGACGGAGTCACTGAAAAGAGGATTGATTTCAGAAGTACTGCAATCCTTGCCAAGATCGATATAGTTTTTAGCTTTCCAGTCATTAAGCAGGCTGTCGAGCGGGTATGTCATGCTCACCGGAAGGTCGATACTCTCTTGGCGTTCGTTTCCGTTTTCTTTGATAATTACATCTACACTTTGTGCTTTAACCTGTGTGCTTACCAACAGGAAAAAGAGAATAAGGGAATAATAGTTTTTTAGTTTCTTCATTCTTAGTTGTTGCATCTTCAATTGTAATTTTAAAATCTAAAGCTACATTGCACGCCCACCGATTTATTTCTTGAGTGAAATTGGTCGTTGATAATAGCTGGTTCGACACGCATACTCAGATCCGGAGTGATGTCAAAGTTTGATAATTCGGCATCTACATAGGCATCTATTACGGAAATCAGATACACTCCGATAAAGGCAAATATACTGAGGTCCCGATAGCGGCGGAACATATCCTTGCGTTTGCGTAACAATTCTTTTTGTTGGTTTTCCGGATAATTGCTAAGACCACGTATATCGAGATGGCTGTTGGTGTTCGGGTCATTGTCCATGATGTCCAGATAGGCCTTGGCATAATCTTTATACATTTTTCCGTTCCAGCTCAATGCGTAGGCACATCCGGCGAATCCACCATAAATAATGGGAAGCTTCCAGTATTTTCGATTATAAATTTGTCCTCCGCCGGGGAAAACAACAGCCAGCCAAGTCGCTTTGGTAGGATTGGGCATCCATACGGTTTGTGGGATACTCGGAGGAACAGTGTCTATCGGTTGGGGTGGTGTAAATGTTGTTTCTATCTGTTCAAGATTCTTTTTGTTGATTTTATCCAGGCTGTCAGCTACTACAGGGGCTGTTACTTGCATAAGGATGCTATCAGTTTTCAGTACTGTGATACTGTCTTGGTTAAGAGACAGGCGGGCAGTTTTAAGAGAATCGGCTGTTTCCTGTCGGTTTGTATCACGATGACGGCGTGCACGGGCTTTAGGAGCTTCGCGGATGCCGATGGAATCCTGTACTGTGGTTTTGATGGGCTCTTGTGCATACACATCAATCCCTGCTACCTGTAAAAAACAGAGAAGCAGGGTGGTTAAGTATGGTTTATATATCTTATATATCCTTGTCATTTACTTCTTTAAAGTGTCGAAGATTTCCATGATACGTTCCAGCTCTTCCTCATTACTGAAAGGAATACTGATCTTACCTTTTCCTTTTTCTGAACAGGTCAGTTGTACCTTGGTATTGAAAAATCCGGAAAGATGCTGTTTGAGCATATTGAATTCTTCCGGTAGCTTAGAGCGTTTCGGTGTAATTTTCCGGGTACCGCTTTTTACACTTTCACCTTCACTGAGTGATTTTACGATTTCTTCCACTTTACGTACGGAATAGCCGTGTTCCAATATCTCTTCGAATATTTTTACCTGTAATTTAGGGTCTCCCAAAGTTATCAATGCGCGGGCATGCCCCATATCGATCTGTTTGTTTTGTAGCGCCATTTGTATGGGAGCGGGTAATTTGAGCAAACGCAGATAGTTGGCAATTGTAGTACGTTTCTTTCCTACACGTTCGCTGAGACGTTCTTGGGTCAGTTCGTATTGTTCTATCAGGTGTTGATAAGCAAGAGCAATTTCTACTGCGTTTAAGTCTTCACGCTGGATGTTCTCGATCAATGCCATCTCCATTACGTTTTCATCATCGGCTGTGCGGATGTAGGCAGGTATTGTTTCCAATCCGGCTTTCAATGATGCACGATATCGGCGTTCTCCCGCTATAATCTGATAGGCGTCATCGTTAAGTTTGCGCAACGTGATCGGTTGGATAATGCCGATTTCGGAGATAGAATCTGCCAATTCCTGCAATGCTGTTTCATCGAACTCACGGCGTGGTTGGTTAGGATTAACGGAGATTTTGGAAAGCTCTATTTCATTGATAGACGAAGACCCTTCGGTTTTCACTTCATCCATTGAAAGCAGAGCGTCCAGTCCGCGGCCTAATGCATTTCTTCTTTGTGTTGCCATATATCTTCGTTTATTTACTATTTCTGTTGATAATTTCCTGAGCTAATGCCATATGATTTTTTGCTCCGGTCGATTCGGCATCATAAAGAATAGTCGGTATGCCGTAACTGGGAGCTTCACTTAGCTTCACATTACGTTGAATAACGGTTTTAAACACCAATTCTTGAAAATGGCGTTTTACTTCGTCATATATCTGGTTGGCTTGGCGTAGTCGTGAATCGTACATGGTCAACAGGAAACCTTCGATCTCTAATGACGGATTCAACTTGGATTTGATGATTTTGATGGTATTCAGTAGCTTACTGATTCCTTCAAGAGCAAAATATTCTGCCTGTACGGGGATAATTACCGAGTCGGCTGCTGTTAATGCGTTGATAGTAATAAGACCCAGCGACGGAGAACAGTCTATTAAGATATAATCGTATTCTTTTTTCAATGGAGTCAGTACCTCTTTTAATATTTTCTCCCGATTTTTGAGATTCAGCATTTCTATTTCCGCTCCTACCAGATTGATATGTGAAGAGATGACTTTCAGTGATTCTATCTCAGTGTCATGGATAGCATCTTCTACGTTGGCTCTGTCTATAATACATTCGTAGATAGTACATTCAGACTGTTTGATGTCGACTCCCAGGCCTGAAGAGGCATTAGCCTGTGGGTCTGCATCAACCACCAGTACTTTTTTTTCGAGAGTAGCAAGCGAGGCTGCGAGGTTAATCGTAGTTGTTGTTTTCCCTACACCGCCTTTTTGATTGGCCAAAGCAATTATTTTTCCCATATTATCTAATTTTATCGGCAGCGAAATAAGTGATAATAACTCAGAGTGCCTACGAAAAAAGAGAAACTTTGCAAAATCTGTTGATAAGTCATCTGTTTTGTTAATAACTGGATGATGAAACTGCTGCGTATTCTCTTTTTAGCGTGCAAATATACATATTTATATTAAATAACAGAGTGCTTTTTTACTCACTTGCAGAAGATTAAGATTTGTAAACGCGTGAAGTGGATGTCAGATTGAATCGGGCTAAGTTGGCGGTAAACGTTCTTTTTCTTACTTTTGTGCTGAATTATATAGACTAAGGAGGTCATTATGGAAAATAGACGGCCACTGATTCTCATCTCTAATGATGACGGTATCATGGCAAAAGGTATTAGTGAACTGATAAAATTTCTCCGTCCATTGGGGGAAATTGTAGTAATGGCGCCTGATGCGCCCCGTTCCGGAAGCGGATGTGCGATTACTGTAACGCAACCGGTACATTATCAGTTGCTTCGTAAAGATGTGGGATTGACTGTATATAAATGTTCCGGTACACCGTCTGATTGTATAAAACTGGCTTGGAACACGGTACTCGAACGAAAACCGGATCTTGTTGTCGGTGGCATTAACCATGGCGATAATTCGGCTACGAATGTTCATTATTCCGGTACGATGGGAGTAGTTATCGAAGGATGTCTGAATGGTATTCCGTCTATTGGCTTTTCTCTTTGCAGTCATGATCCCGGTGCAAACTTTGAACCTGCCGGTCCATATATTCGTCAGATAGCTGCTATGGTACTGGAAAAAGGGTTGCCTCCGTTAACTTGCCTTAATGTGAATTTTCCCGATATGGCAGAACTTAAAGGTATTAAGATTTGTGAGCAGGCAAAGGGGAGATGGACGAATGAATGGGAGCCTTGTCCGCGTAAAGGTGATGACAATTATTTTTGGTTGATAGGGGAGTTCAAGGACGATGAACCGGAAAACGAGAAAAACGATCATTGGGCACTTGCCAATGGGTATGTTGCCATTACCCCTACCGTAGTAGATGTGACGGCTTATGGCTTTATGAACGAACTAAGCAAATGGTTTGAATAATGAAATATTACCTCATTGTCGGTGAAGCTTCCGGAGATTTGCACGCTTCTCATTTGATGGCGGCACTAAAAGAAGAAGATCCTTCTGCGGAATTCCGTTTTTTCGGTGGCGATTTAATGGCTGCCGTCGGCGGGACGATGGTGAAACATTATAAGGAACTCGCATACATGGGGTTTATTCCTGTTCTGCTTCATCTGCGTACTATTTTTGCCAACATGAAACGTTGCAAAGAAGACATACGTTCATGGAATCCGGATGTTGTTATTCTTGTGGACTATCCGGGATTTAATTTGAATATTGCCAAATTCGTTCATTCTCATACCCGGATTCCCGTATACTATTATATCTCGCCGAAGATTTGGGCTTGGAAAGAGTACCGCATTAAGAATATTAAACGGGATGTTAACGAGCTTTTTTCAATCCTTCCTTTTGAGGTTGATTTTTTTGAAAAGAAACATAAGTATCCTATACACTATGTGGGTAATCCTACTGTAGATGAAGTGACAGCTTTTAGCGCAGCACATTCAAAAGATTTTTCTACTTTTGTCAGAGATAATAATCTCGAGGATAAACCGGTTATTGCTCTTCTTGCCGGAAGCAGGAAGCAGGAGATAAAAGACAATCTGCCCCGTATGCTGGAGGCAGCAGCGGCTTTTCCGGATTATCAGATGATATTGGCTGGTGCTCCCTCTATTTCTCCCGACTATTATCGGCAATATATCGGTGATGCGAATGTAAAAATTATTTTTGATCAAACGTATCGTTTGTTACAACATTCGGAAGCTGCTTTGGTAACTTCCGGTACGGCTACATTGGAGACTGCACTTTTCCGGGTTCCGCAGGTCGTTTGTTATTACTTGACTTGTGGTAAGTTTGTTTCTTTTTTGCGGCGGCATGTATTGAAGGTAAAATATATCTCTCTTGTTAATTTGATTGCCGGTCGTGAGGTTGTTAAAGAATTAGTGGCAGATACTATGACGGTTGAAAATATACAAGTAGAACTTGCACGCCTTCTCTCTAATGAGAAGTGTCGTCAGAAGATACTGAAAGAATATGAACATATGGCCCGGTTGCTCGGGCCGGCTGGTGCTCCCCGGCATGCAGCCCGTGAAATGGTGAAATTGCTTAAAAAATAGAATCTGTTTTGATAATAAACGTGAAGCCGGTGCAGTAAAAGCCCGGCTTTTTTATTTATCAGATAGAAATAAAAGAAAGGAACATCTATATGAAAAAGTTAAGTTGTTTTTTAGTAGCAATGTTGTTTCTGCTGATGCCGGCATTACAATCGTGTGACGACAATGATGGATATTCTATCGGGCAGTTTGGTGGTAGCTGGGCTACAGTTCGTGTTTTGAGTGGTAATACTTATTATTTAGATTCTGATTATTATGGGACGCTTTGGCCGGCAGCCAGCAATGTTTATGGTTTCAGGCCTGTGGATGGTCAAAGATTGGCTGTTCTTTTTAATCCTTTATATGATAATTTTGATAACTATGATTTGGCTGTCAAGGTAGAGAATGTTTTTCCTATTTTAACGAAACAGGTAGAAACTTTGACAGCTGAAAACGAGGAAGAAATAGGAAATGATCCGGTAACTATTTTTAAAGATAGGATATGGATTGCCAATGGTTATCTGAATGTTGTATTCAGGCAGGACAAACCTGTATATACGCCTCATCTCGTGAGTTTAGTGCATAATACATTGGAGGTGCCCGAAGAAGATGATTATGTTCATCTTGAATTCCGTTATAATACCTATGGCGATCTTTCCGGAAGATGGGGAGATGAAGCTGTTTCGTTTAATTTGAATTCTGTTGATTTTGAGGGAAAGAAAGGATTGAAACTAAAACTGAACTCTGCAGTGAATGATGAAGTGGAAATTACATTTAATATAAAAGAAACGATGTCAGTGCCGGAAGCTGTATTGAATTTAGATTATAGTGAGCTGGAAGCCGATAAGGTGAAATAAAATCTTATGTGTCTTTCAACTAAAACGGGCCTGTCTTTGCTGTTGGAGATAGGCCCGTTTCTTTATAATTTTATTAAATTAAATCCATGTCAATGCATACAGATAGACTACTGCTGCCGGAATAGCCATTAATGCACTGTCGAAGCGGTCGAGCATGCCACCGTGTCCCGGCAGAATAGCTCCCGAATCTTTAATATGAAGTTGACGTTTCAGCAAAGATTCGGTAAGATCGCCCCATGTTCCGAAAATGACAACAATCAGTGCTAACCCGGCCCATTCTGCCATATTCATAATAGGAAAATAGTGAGCGAATATGAAAGAAGAACCGATCGCTACTATGCCTCCCCCAATAGAACCTTCCCATGACTTTTTAGGAGAGATACGCTCGAAAAGACGATGTCTGCCGATTAAGGATCCCACACAATAAGCGCCTGTATCACTCAGCCATATAAAAACAAAGACCGACAATGGAAGTATCGGGTTATAACTGACACTTGTATCCATTGGACTGGTGTGAAATGAAAGTACATTCAACATGGCGAAAGGTAAGGCGATATAAAGTTGGCTTAGCATGGAATAAGCCCAATTCATTACCGGATTTTCTTTCTTTAGATATAATTCGCTAATCATCAAATACATGATTAAAAGCAAATAGGGAAGGAAAATCTTAGAACCGGACAGGTTGGTACAAAATGCCATGACCGCCATGTATAGGTAGACTCCGGCCAGCATAGTGATATTCTTATTGATACTCACCCCTTCAACCTGATTGATCAAGTGCCCGAATTCACGTATTGTCAAGGCGCTGATCACGACGAAGAGCGCACTGAAAGTCCATGGATCGTAGAGTATACACCCTACCAATACCCCAACGAACAGTATGCCGGTAATTGCTCTCTGTAAAAAGTTGCTTTTCAAAGTACTTCGATTTTAGTTTTGCGGCTCAACTTCTGCCGATGATTCGCCAGTAGCCGGTTTTGATTCATTCTTTTCTTCTTCATTTACTTTTTGAGCAAGTGCTTTTTCTGCATCCGCAGCATCTTTGCTCTCTTTGGCAGCCATAATCTCTTCCGAACGGGAAGCCCATGGACGTTTACCGAATATCCGTTCGACATCTTCTGCAAAGATAACTTCTTTGTCGATCAATAACTGAGCCAATTCGTTATGCCCTTCTTTATGTTCGGAAAGGATTCGTTTGGCTCGTTCATATTGCTCGTTCACCATCTTTTTCACTTCTTCATCAATCAGTTCGGCTGTTTTTTCGCTATATGGGCGGTTGAAAGAATATTCCTCATTGTTATAATAGCATAAATTGGGCAACTTCTCACTCATTCCCAGATAAGCGATCATACCGTATGCCTGTTTGGTAACCCGTTCCAAATCGTTCATGGCTCCAGTGGATATTCTGCCTAAGAACAGGTCTTCTGCAGCCCGTCCTCCCAACGTGGCACACATTTCGTCAAGCATCTGTTCCTTTGTGGTAATTTGGCGCTCTTCCGGTAGATACCAGGCTGCACCCAATGCGCGACCGCGTGGTACGATTGTGACTTTAATCAATGGGTTGGCATATTCGAGCAACCAGGAAATAGAAGCGTGACCGGCTTCGTGTAAGGCGATTGACCGACGTTCTGCTTCGGTTGTTATTTTAGTTTTCTTTTCCAAACCACCGATGATACGGTCTACGGCATCCAGAAAATCTTGTTTGCCTACAAACTTCTTACCGTGACGGGCAGCGATCAAGGCAGCTTCATTGCAAACATTAGCTATGTCGGCTCCGGAAAATCCGGGAGTTTGGCGTGCCAATAAGTCTACATCCACTGTGTCGTCTATCTTTATAGGCCGTAAGTGTACGCCGAATACCTCTTTGCGCTCATTTAAATCGGGTAAATCTACATGGATTTGGCGGTCAAAACGTCCGGCACGCAAGAGTGCTTTATCTAATACGTCTACCCGGTTGGTTGCTGCAAGAATGATAACACCACTGTTGGAACCGAAACCGTCCATTTCTGTCAGCAACTGGTTCAATGTGTTTTCGCGTTCATCATTGCCGCCCATAGCAGGATTTTTCCCACGGGCACGCCCTACTGCATCAATTTCGTCGATAAATATGATACAAGGGGCTTTCTCTTTTGCTTGGCGGAAAAGGTCGCGTACACGTGATGCGCCTACACCTACAAACATTTCAACAAAATCTGAACCGGCCAGAGAGAAAAACGGTACATTGGCTTCACCGGCTACAGCTTTAGCCAGTAATGTTTTTCCCGTTCCCGGAGGCCCTACAAGTAATGCTCCTTTAGGAATTTTACCTCCCAAGTCGGTGTATTTCTGTGGTTGTTTTAAGAATTCTACAATCTCTTCTACTTCCTGCTTGGCTTCGGCAAGCCCGGCTACGTCTTTGAATGTAATTTTGATGGCGCTTCCTTTCTCGAACAGTTGTGCTTTGGATTTTCCTACATTGAAAACACCGCCACCGCCACCACCGGCTCCACCGCTCATTCGGCGCATAAAGAATATCCATAAAGCTATCAGGAAGATGATAGGCAGAAAATTTATCAGAATAGAATTGAATAAATTATTCTTTTTATCATAACTGATAGAACCGTCGAAATGACCTTCTTTTTTTTCTGCATCAATGAAGTTTCCGAGACTTTCCCGGGTTGGTGCTTCTGTTACAATCATCGGGTTCTTTCCAACACGATTCGAATCTTGTTTGAATACTTGGCCTACAAACTGAGGTTTGATATATACTTCGACCGAACTGTCGTCATATCCAACTACTTTGTTGACGTATCCGTCTCGAACATATTGTTGGAATTCGTCGTAAGGAACCTGTTTACTTACAGTGCCGCCTTGATTGCTCCACCATAGTCCTAAAAGCATCAAAGCAATAATCATATACATCCAGTTCAAATTGAACTTTGGCATATTCACTTTATTAGGTTTTTTGTTGTTATCGTCCATATTGAAAAATTAGTCAATGTCGGGAATTGTTGTTAATTTGGCATCAGCCCAGAGATTTTCCAAGTTGTAGAAGTTTCTTATTTCCGGTAAGAATACATGCACTAATACGTCAGAATAGTCCATCGCTACCCATTCTGCATTGCGTAGTCCGTCTACACCGTAAGGTTTAGCATCTGCTCCTTTTCGGGCAGAATCTTTAATTGAATCGACAATAGCACTCACCTGACTGGGAGAGTTACCTTGACAGATTACAAAATATTTGCATATGGTATCGTCAATATTAGTCAGATCGGCTATCACTATGTTCTTACCTTTTTTTTCTTGAATTCCTTCTGTAATTTTTTCGATTAATAATTTCGTTTCGTTCATTTATCAATTGAAATTTAATAGTCAATGTTTTTTGCTTTTCTTTTTATAACAAGAACACTTCGTTCTTTGTTTTTTATCATACCAACATGATATATTTTACAAATATACGCTGAATTCTTGTATCAAAGAAAGTTATGTCGTAAAACTCTTCTTTTTTTGTGTTTTTTAGGGATGTATCTTTTTGTTTAAGGGGAGAAATAGAGGATTTTTGCAAAAAAAATGCCGAAAATGTTTGCGGTTCTCAAATTCTTTGTATCTTTGCACCCGCAAACGAACAACAAGTGGTTGGACGTTGAAAAATAAGTATTGGGCTATGGTGTAATGGTAACACTACAGATTCTGGTCCTGTCATTTCTGGTTCGAGTCCAGATAGCCCAACAACACTACAGTCAATTACAGATAAAAAGCCGCTAAAATTGCATTTTTAGCGGCTTTCTTTGTATCCGATAGCAATGTAACCGAAAAAAGATAACAGCGATTCGGTGATCCACATTTTCGGTGGCAGGTATTGAGATAATATGTTAATGTGTCAATATACCAATTGGCTGCACCGTGTACCGCATGACATTGGCATATTGACACATTATTAAATCGTTACTCTTCTTCTTTAATCGACTCGTCGATTACTTTTATTTTCTGCAGAACCAATTCCAAGTCGGCTTTTAGTTTCTCTACCTTTCGGTTGAGTTCCGTAAGCAGACTGTTTCCTTTCTTAGATGCAGAAGTTAAAAAGCCAAGGTTGTTCTCATAAGTCTGGAGTTCGCTCTTCATGTTCTCATAAGCACGAACAAGCTTTTCACGTTCTCTGTATAAAGTTTGTGAACCTCCACTCTGAATGTTACTGATGTTTGACTTAAAGTTACTGAGTTTTCTGTTGGACGCACTGATATTGAAGCGTTCAAACAATTGGTCGACTAAGCTATGGTATTGCTTATACAATTTGTCTTTCTCTTTAAATGGAACATGACCTATTGTACCCCATTCTTTCATCAGTTCACGAACTTGTTTGCTCGCTTCTTCCGTATCTATGGACTCGTCGATAGCGCTTAACCGGGTGATAATTTCTTTTTTCTTCTCCATGTTTTCCAGTTCGACCGAACGTTGTGAAGAAGTGGCTTTATTTTTTTGTTCAAAGAAATAATCACAAGCTGAAATAAAACGTTTCCATATGGTATCCGAATGTTTTTTGGGAACCGGGCCGATTGTTTTCCATTCTTTTTGGAGTTTGGTCAACGTATCGGCGGTTGCTTTCCAATCTGTACTTTCTTTTAAGCTTTCTGCCTTTTCACAAAGAGCCTTTTTCTTTTCCAGATTTTCATTCATACCTTCTTTCAAAGTTTTGAAGAATTCTCCTTTTTTCTTGAAGAAATCATCACAAGCGTGACGGAAACGCTCGAATATTTTTACATTCATCTTTTGCGGGGCAAAACCGATTGTTTTCCACTTGGTTTGCAGGGCAATAACTTCCTGGGTTTTGTTTTCCCACGCGGAGAATGTTTTCAGTTCATCATATTCTATTGATTCTACAATCTCGCAAATCACTGTTTTTTGATCAAGATTATGTTGTTCCGCTTCTTTCAACGCCTCAAAGTGCTGCTGGTGGCGACGATTGACGACTGTGGATGCTGCTTTAAAACGATTCCAAACCTCATCACGCAATTCTTTGGCAACCGGACCCGTATCACGGAATTCCTGATGCAACTTTTGCAGTTGATGGAAAGCGGATATGACATCTTCTTCATCGGCCAATTTTTCGGCTGCTTCGCAAAGACGATTTTTTATTTCAAGATTCTTTTTGAAGTCATATTCGCGGAATTCGTTGTTTAGCTTCAATATGTCATAGAACTTTTCTACATACAACTGGTAACTTTTCCAAAGTTCGTTGACTTTAGCTTGCGGAATCAGTTTCGTTTCGTTCCATTGTTGTTGAAGCTTCTTGAATTCTGTATATGATTTGTTGGCGTCATCAGGTGATTCCACCAATTCTTTCAGTTCTTCAATGATTGAAAGTTTGATTTGCAGATTTTCTTCTTTTTGTCTTTCCAACTCGGCCATTTGTGCGCTTCTCTTTTCCTTGATAATGGCCATTACATTTTTGAACTCTTCTTCTATCGCATCGCTTTGTGGTGCGTAGTCTTCTTCGGAGCCGCCATTGTCAATGAATTGTTTTTTAGCTGCTTCCAATTCAGCATTATGAAATTTGTAAAAGCTTTGTTTCAAGCTGTCCAATTCTTGCTTACCGGCACTTTCTGCATTCAAGGCAAGCTCTTTCATTCTCGCAAGCACTTCCTCTTTGGTGGTCAGACGAGATGTAGTTTCAACTTGTTCTTCAGCATTTGCTTCTTCAGTCGGAGTTTCTGTTATTGCTTCGGAAACCTCAACTGTTTTCTTTTCTTCTTCTAACTCCCCTTGATTCAAAGGTTGGTTAGTGTCATGAGAGTCCATCATTGTATATTCGTTTTAGGAAATTAGGATTTAAGTCCTTTTATTACATTAGGTCACAAATTAATGAAATAAAACGATTACTTCATACTTTTTTGCCTGATTTTTTTTCATTTATTTTCTATTTAGGACAATAAAACAGTGATTCCCATATAAAGCATCATGCCGATGATGTCATTCGTGATGGCAATAAATGGTCCTGTGGCGATTGCCGGGTCTATTTTCAGCCTTTCAAGAGTCATCGGGACTAATGTGCCGAAAATAGAAGCAAACATGACTACTGCAAACAAACTGATGGATACAGAATAGGTCACGGTTGCCATGGCGCCAAAGCGGATGAAGTTATACGTGTACACTAATAAAGAGATGATGGTCGCATTGATTAATGCTACCACTGCCTCTTTAGCCACTTGTTTAAGTGTATTTTTGGAATCGAGCGAACTGTTGGCCAATCCTTGCACGATGAGCGCGGAAGATTGTGTTCCTACGTTTCCTCCCGTACCGCCGATAAGCGGGATGTAGAGAGCCATCTCCGGGTGTGCTGCAAAAGTCGCATCGAAATTGCCTAATATCATTGAATTGCCAATTCCTCCCAGCATGCCGATGATTAACCACGGAAGACGCGCCGTTGTTTGACGAAAGACATTATCGTCGGTTTCTACATCTTGCGAAAGACCGGAAGCCAATTGATAGTCTCGTTCCGACTGCTCGCGGACTTCGTCCATCACGTCGTCAACGGTGATTTGTCCGACGAGACGTCCTATACTGTCCAGTACGGGGATAGCAACAAGGTCATATTTCTCAATAATCTGAGCAACCTCATCAAGGGGAGTATCTACGTGTACGGAGATCGGGTCTTTCTGCATCACGTGTTTTACTTTCGACACAGAAGGAGAGGTGATCATTTTTTTTAAGGGAAAGATACCGCGTAACCGTTCGTCGTCATCTATTACATATACATAATAGATTTCATCCAATTCTTCGGCTTGCTGGCGCATCTCTTTCAAGCATTCCGGCATACTCCAGTTCTCATTGACGAGTACCATTTCCGTACCCATCAACCCACCGGCCGTATCTTCATCGTATTTCAAAAGGTCTACGATATCGCCGGCCTGTTCTATATCTTCAATGTGCGAAAGAACCTCTTCCTGCTTTTCTTCGTCGAGTTCGCGCATCAGGTCTACGGCATCGTCCGTATCCATATAATCGACGAATCGTTTGGCTATGGTTTCCGAAGGTAGAATCTCAAGGAATTCTTTACGAACATCCTCATCCATTTCTACCAGTACGTCAGCGGCTGTTTCATTATCGAGCAACCGGTAGACAAAACGGGCTTCTTCTGCGTTGAGGTCATTACACAACTCTGCTATGTCGGCCGGGTGCAGGTCAACAAGAAGCTCTTTTACTTTATCGGCATCTTTCAGTTCGATAAGTTGTTTGACGTTGTCTATGTATTCCTCGTTCATCTCCATAATTGCATCTCCAATTTTATGATTTACAATTTACGATCGAAAACTATTGTAATTTAATTCTCTTCTTAACGATCCATTGTTTTCAGTGCCTTTTCCACACTGTTTGTCAGGTTAATGAATTCTTGCACGGATAATTGTTCCGGACGTTTATTAAATAATGCATCTTCCGTCAATGGACATTCTTTACCTAAAATCGGTTTGATGGAATTGCGCAATGTTTTTCGGCGTTGGTTAAAGGTGGTTTTTACTACCTGTTTGAAAAGTTTTTCATTGCAGCCTAACTCGATGGTTTCATTACGTGTCATGCGTATTACGGCACTTTTTACCTTAGGTGGCGGATTGAATACGTGCTCGCTGACCGTAAAAAGGTATTCAACATGATACCAGGCCTGTATCAATACACTGAGGATGCCGTAAGTCTTGCTTCCGGGACCTGCGGCTATGCGTTCGGCCACTTCTTTCTGGATCATGCCGGTACAGCAAGGTATCAGTTCCTTGTTTTCCAACATTTTGAAAAATATCTGGCTGGATATGTTGTAGGGATAATTTCCTGTCAGTACAAATGGCTCTCCGTTGAATACGCGATGCAGGTTCATTTTCAGAAAATCGTCTTCTATGATGCAGTCTTCCAAAGACGGATAAGCCTCACGAAGATAAGCCACTGATTCGTAATCTACCTCAACCACTTTTACCGGGCGCCCTTTCTTCACAAGAAATTGGGTAAGTACCCCCATTCCCGGACCGACCTCTAAGATAGGAAGCGCTGGAAACATATCAACTGTATCGGCAATGTCCTGTGCTACTTTGAGATCTTTCAGGAAGTGCTGTCCGAGAAACTTTTTAGGCTTTACTAATTTCATTTATCAACTAAATGGTTACTTTTGCAGTCGACAAAGGTAATTCTTTTACTTGAAGAATTAAGAATTAAGAATGAATAAACTAATAAAAAAGGCTCTGAAACTTATTTTACCATTGGTTTTGGGAGGCTTTATCTTGTTTTGGGTCTATCGTGACTTTGATTTTGCGAAAGCAGGCTATGTATTGTTGCATGGTGTAAACTGGTGGTGGATGCTCTTTTCGTTAGCATTCGGAGTGTTCAGCCATATTATTCGTGGTTGGCGCTGGAAAATGACTTTGGAGCCGTTGGGGGCTTTTCCGAAAACCGGTGATTGTGTCAATGCGATCTTTGTCTCTTATGCCGCCAATCTTGTGTTGCCTCGTGTCGGAGAAATCTCCCGTTGTGGAGTATTGGCCAAATACGATGATATTTCTTTTACAAAATCTTTGGGTACGGTAGTTACGGAGCGTTTGGTCGATGTCGTATGTATGGTATTTATTACCGGGACTACTTTTTTGTTGCAAATGCCTGTGTTTCTTTCCTTTTTTAAAGAGACCGGAACAAAGATTCCGTCTATTGTGCATTTGTTGACATCCGTATGGTTTTATATTGTGTTGTTTTGTATTATCGGTGTTATTGCTCTTCTTTATTATTTAATGCGGGCATTGTCTTTTTTCGAAAAGGTGAAAGGAATTGTTTTTAATGTGTACGAAGGAGTGATGTCTTTGAAAAATGTGAAGAATATTCCTCTGTTTGTTTTATATACTGTTCTTATCTGGTTGTGCTATTTCCTGCATTTTTACATTACATTCTATTGTTTCGGATTTACCGAGCATTTAGGTGCTATGGCAGCGTTAGTCATGTTTGCTGCCGGTACGTTCGCTGTTGTTGTCCCCACTCCTAATGGTGCGGGACCGTGGCACTTTGCCGTTATTTCCATGATGGTGCTTTATGGAGTAAATGTGGTGGATGCCGGAATATTTGCCTTGATTGTACACGGAATTCAAACCTTTTTAGTAGCTTTGTTGGGAATATATGGTTTGGCGGCTTTGTCGCTTACCAATAGACAACGAAAATAAGAACCTAATAAAATGATTCGTTATGAGCACAATTCTCTCTTTAGCTCCACAAAATGTGTGGAAGCACTTCTATTCATTAACTCAGATTCCGCGTCCATCGGGACATATGGAAAAGATAACTGAGTTTCTTCTTGACTTCGGAAAAAATCTGGGACTGGAATCATTCGTAGACGAAGCCGGTAATGTTATTATCCGTAAACCTGCCACTCCGGGCATGGAAAACCGTAAAGGTGTAATTTTGCAGGCACATATGGATATGGTTCCTCAGAAGAACAATGATACTGCACACGATTTTGAGAAAGATCCTATCGAAACTTATATAGACGGTGATTGGGTGAAAGCCAAAGGCACTACTTTGGGAGCCGACAACGGATTGGGAGTAGCCGCTATTATGGCAGTACTGGAATCCAAGGATTTGAAACATGGTCCGTTGGAAGCTCTTATTACAAAAGATGAGGAAACCGGTATGTACGGTGCTTTTGGTTTGAAACCGGGAACATTGAACGGAGAAATACTGTTGAATCTCGATTCGGAAGACGAAGGAGAACTTTATATCGGTTGCGCAGGCGGTATGGATGTTACAGCTACGCTTGAGTATAAGGAAGTAGAGCCGGAAGAGGGCGATATTGCCGTTAAGGTGACACTGAAAGGATTACGCGGAGGACATTCCGGATTGGAAATCAATGAGGGACGTGCCAATGCCAATAAACTGTTGGTTCGTTTCGTTCGTGAGGCCGTGGCAAGCTATGAAGCCCGTTTGGCAAGTTGGGAAGGTGGGAATATGCGCAATGCCATTCCTCGTGAGGCGTCGGCGGTAGTTACTATTCCTGCAGAAAATGAAGAGGAGTTATTGGGATTGGTGAAGTATTGCGAAGACCTGTTCAATGAAGAATATTCGGCTATCGAAACCCCGATCAGTTTTAAAGCCGAACGGGTAGATGTACCTAAGGGAGAAGTCCCCGAAGAAATTCAAGACAATCTGATCGATGCGATCTTTGCTTGTCAGAATGGGGTGATGCGTATGATTCCTACTATTCCCGATACAGTAGAAACTTCTTCCAATCTGGCTATCATTGTGATTGGAAATGGCAAGGCGGAAATTAAAATATTGGCTCGCAGTTCCAGTGACAGTATGAAAGAATACCTTACTACCAGTCTTGAATGTTGTTTCTCTATGGCGGGTATGAAGGTAGAAATGACCGGTGGATATTCCGGTTGGCAGCCTGATATCAATTCTCCGATTTTGCATGCGATGAAAGAATCTTATAAGAAACAGTTTGGTGTAGAACCGGCTGTGAAAGTGATTCATGCAGGGTTGGAATGTGGTATCATCGGTGCTATTATTCCGGGATTGGATATGATTTCTTTCGGTCCTACTTTGCGTTCACCGCATTCACCGGATGAACGTGCTCTGATTCCTACCGTACAGAAATTCTATGATTTTCTGGTGGCCACATTGGAACAAACTCCGGAAAAGTAATATTTTAATCGATATACTTGAAAGCGTGCATTCGCTTCCTGTGAAATTAAAGAATCCTGCCCGTTATTTTATGGGTGGGATTTTTTGTTTTTCTGTCTTTTACCGTGCCTTTCTGTCAGTGACTGTTTTGTCATGTTTTTCAAATACGTTATGATGATTTCTTCGTTTTATTGATGCAGATCAATAAATATGCTATAAAACATGTTTTTTCTTCATTTTTCGATATAACGTATTCGAATAGGTCTTATTTTTGTGTTGTAAAACATGTTTTTAGGATAAAAAAGTTTTTAGGTAACAAGATTGAAAGGAGACTTAATTATGAAAAAGGTAAAGAAGTTTTTTAGAAAATTAAGCGATGCTGACGCTAACATTTGGGGATATGTTATGACACATCCTTTCTAACGGTTTTCAGTAGAAGTATTAGTTTATTAAATGTTTAAAGCAATGAAAAGAACGATTCTTAAGTTTATGGCCAAGTACCTCAGCGAGGTGGGCCGTAATGAAATGATGAAATGGGGATACACGAATGAAAAGTGATTCTTTTATGTATCTATTCAGTAATGGGAAATGTGATCGGGAAATACAACAACTGTGTTTCCCGATTTTTTTATGCATATTACTATAAGAGTTTGTTGGTGGAATAGCGTTAAATGATTTACTTTGTACCTGATATAAAAGGCATTTGCATGAAAAAAATATTGAAATACCTGAGTAGCCCATATCCTCTCTTTTACCAACGGTGGAAGGTAGCATTGATTTCATGTGGCATTGTGTTTTTTATTCTGCTCTTATTTCAGCCGTTTGGTATATCGGCTATTTCTCATAACAAATTGGGCATTCTCTTGGGCTATATGGTGGTAACCGGCCTGTTTCTTTGTATTCCTGTCTATTTGCTTCCGTTTTTGTTTCCTGACTTTTACGAAGATGAGCGTTGGACGGTAGGGAAGCATCTGTTGAATAACCTGTTTATTTTCTTTTTTATAGCTGTCGGGCTTTGGTTGTATTCCGATTGGATATTTGGTTGGGGATTGCGTTGGGATATTTTTTGTAGTTTTCTGGCTTCGACTGTTGTTGTCGGTATTTTCCCTACTGCTTTTTTTGTGATGTTGAATCGAAATCGTTTTTTGGCTTCTCATCTTCAAGAAGCAATGGAAATGAATCAATATCTTCAGAAGGCGGAAAGTATTCCAAATTGTAATCGGATGGAAAACGGGAAGGAGTATATTGTATTTTCCGGAGGAACGAAAGAATCGTTTGAACTAATAGCCAGTGATTTGCTTTATGTGGAGGCAGAAGGAAATTATGTGAAGATTGTTTATCGGAAGAATGAGAAGTGTACACAGAAAATGCTGCGAGCCACTATGAAACAAGTAGAAGAAGTAAGCAGACCTTTTTCTTATATTGTCAAATCTCATCGGGCTTTTTTAGTCAACTTGTGTGCTGTATCTAAAGTAAGCGGAAATTCACAAGGATATCGCCTGTTTCTTTATGATTGCGAAGATAGCATACCTGTATCGCGGGCATATAGTAAAGAGGTTAAAATGTTGATAGAGAAAATGAATAACAGATAACCATTCATCACAAAATGATGCTGCTCGTCACAGCACATCTGTCGTTTGTCACATATCCGGGCTGTCTGTCCCGGATATTTTTTTCCTTTCATTGTTTCCTTTATGTTTGCCATCGTAAACGTTAGCAAACAGAAAAATGAAAAAGTTATTTTGGATATTCATTGCAAGTCCGGTTTTGTTTTCTGCCCGGATATGGGCGCAGGAAACTGTAAAAGATACTGTATTTCTTATTCCTTTTGCAGATACCGTATTGTTGGATGAAGTTGTGGTCAAGGCTCACAAAACGATACCGATGAATAACCGGTGGAGTGATCTTCAACCGGTTGATCTGGTAACGGTAGCCGGTGCAAACGGCAATCTGTATAAGGCATTGGAAACACTTCCGGGTACGCAGATTCAAGGAGAGAGCGGGCGGTTGCTGGTACGTGGCGGAAGTAGTGATGAGACACAGACTTATATCGATGGGATGCATGTTTTGAATCCTTATACCTCAACGGCTGAAAATATTCCTGCCAGAGGGCGTTATTCACCTTTTATGTTTAGTGGCATTAATCTTTCCACAGGCGGGCATTCGCAGGAATATGGTGAAGCTTTGTCGGCTGTACTTCCTTTGGAAACGAAGGATAATAGCCGGATTAATAAAGTGGGAATCAGTCCGTCTACCGTTGGCATAGGAGGTGGAGGTAATCATGCTTTTAGAAATGCTTCGCTTGCTTTGAATCTCGATTATCAGAATTTAGCGCTTTATAATAAAGTATATCCGGGCCGAATCGACTTTAAGAAGCCCTATCAGATGTTTTCCGGAGCGACCCAGTTTCGCTATACTCCTTCCGGATCATCCGTTTTCAAGATATATGTCGGATATGATCGTACGGATTATTCCAATTATACGGATAACAACCGGTATCTGTTTTGCTTGGGAGAAAACAATGTTTATTTGAACTCGACTTTCCGGACTGCTATTTCCGGAGGGTGGGAATGGTTTTCCGGAATGGCTTATTCTCTTTTTGACCGAAAGGTAGACGGAGCTGTTACCGAAGGCGATCATTGGTGTGAAAAACAGGCCGAGCTTCATTTCAAAACTAAACTTTCTAAAAAGTTTCATCCTACTTTTCGGATGGATGTAGGTTTTGAATCCTTTCTTCGTTGGTATGAAACCCGATATTCTCAAGTGTCTGTTGCCGATACTAAAGAAATCTCTCCAACAATAGAAGCCGTTTTTGGAACTGTTTCCTATTATCCGGTTGAAAATTTGAAGGCGGAGCTTTCTTTTCGGACAGAATATGCCTCATTGGCCCGGAAAATTAATTTTTCACCTCGTTTGTCGTTCTCTTATTCGTGGTGTGATCTTGTACTTTCGGCTACGGCAGGGCGGTATACACAGTTGCCGAACGCCAAATACTTAGCTCAGCAGCCCTCCTTATTGTCCGAAGCATGCCGGCAGTACAATGTAGGAGGTTTATATAAGGCGGCAGGGCGTTTTTATAAAGCAGAATTCTATTACAAAAAGTATGATCGGCTGGTACTTTACACTCCTGCCGGTCTCACTTCCGGTGGATATGGAAGCAGTAAAGGGGTGGATCTGTATTTTGAGGATCGTTCGTTAATGAGAAATCTGGAATGTAATCTTTCTTATTCTTTTAATCTTTCTCAGAGGAAATATTTGGAATATACAGAATTGACCACTCCTCAGTATGCTACCCGGCACAACGCATCACTGGTGTTGAAGTACAGCCTGACAAAGTTACGCACCATTGTCGCTTTGACCGAACGCTTTGCAAGTGGACGTCCCTATCATAATCCCGTTAGGTCCGGATTGATGAATGATGAGACGAAACCTTACAATAGCCTCGATTTAGGATTTACTTTTCTGGCAACAAAGAAGATGATCATTCATGCTTCCGCCACCAATGTTCTTTGTCGGAAAAATGAATTCGGGCGGATCGATGGAAAGCCCTTGTTAGCTTCCAGTGACCATTTCTTCTATTTGGGTGTCTTTATCACCTTAGGAAAAAAAGCCGCTTATGATGGTTCTAATTTTTAAATACAATGTAATTATGAGAACAATTTTGATTTCTTTGGTTTTGTTATTTATGAGTGTAATGGGGAATGCCCAGAGTTTGACCTTGAAAATAGGGGGAATAGAAAATGCAGAAGGATTTCTTTATGTAGGGATTTACAGTTCTGAAGAGTCGTTTATGAAAAAGCCTGTTTATGGATTCCGGGTAGAAGTGAAAGATACGTTGGTTACCGTTCCTTGCAAAGGCTTACCCTCCGGTGTTTATGCCATTTCTGTTTTTCAGGATGCGAATGGCAATGGTGTGTTGGATACCGGCTCTTTTGGCCGTCCGACTGAGAAGTTCGGTTTTAGTAATAATGCCGAAGGGGTCATGGGGCCGCCCGCTTACAAGAAATGTGTGTTTGAATTTAAGCAAGATGCTGAGATACTGATTCTGCTGAAATAAGTATTGTGCATTGTTTTGTCCGGGTAGCTATATAAAGCAATTTTAGCTATTGTTTCGTGACTTGTAAGAGTATATACTTATGTGTGTGTTAAAGGTATACTTTTGCATATTAAGAGTGTATACTCTTAATATGCAAAAGTATACACTCTTATAAACGGGGAAATAAATTGTTAAGCAAACGGGTTAACAGTGTTAATTCTTATAAGTTATAGAACTTGTCGAGCAGTTTCTTTTTGTATATTTTGCTTACTTTTAGCTCTGTGACGGTATTAAAAGGATATAGCATAATGCAAGTACTATCTTGTATCATACTGAGGTAATTTATATTAATGATATAAGTTTTATGTATCTGGATGAACTCGGCGCCATAGTTTAAAATAACTTCTGCTGTCGTATTGTGTTTTAAAATCACATGTCGGAAATCATCCAAGATGATTTCCCATAACTTACGTTCAGAATTATATCGGAAATATCCGATGTTCTGCGGTCTTAATATAACTTTATCATTTGTAATGGTCGTGATTAACAATGGTTTGTCTATCGGATAGTGTGGAGGAAGGACGGGCGGAAGTTTTGTGTTCTTTTTATTTAAATAGTAGCGATTCATGGCTAACAATAAATCGTCTTTGCTGACTGGTTTTAACAGGAAATCAAATGCCTGCATACGGAGTGCCTGCAACATGTATTTCTCGTAAGATGTATAAAATATGGTACTCATTTCCCAATCAATTTTAGGACGTAATGCTGCCAAAAACTCCAGGCCATTGATTCCCGGCAGTTCGATGTCAAGGAAAATTAGTTGAGGCTTATGTTTTAGAATGGCTTGTTCACCATCGTGACTGTTGAATGCGGTGGCTATGACATTTACATCCTGATAAGCTTTCAATTCGTTAGTCAGAACCGTCACGGATGGTTTGTCATCATCAATAATGATAACTTTTGTTGGGACACTCATGAGTTATTTCAGTTTATATTAAAATTATAATTATTGGGAATAATAAGTTGAGCGCAACATCCGGTTTCTCCCTTTGCATCCCGGTATTCTGTTAAATTGTAGCTCATCTGTTGTTTATTCCGCTCATTTAGTAATTGGATTGTTTGTGATACGACCCGTAAACCGGTTTGGGTTTTATGGTCTCTGTTCTGTAAGTTTAGAGGTTTACCGTTGTTGCGAACCTCAATATAGATGTCATTCTCTTTTTTGAATATATGTAATATTAATTTCTTTTCCATCCGGGCATCTATCTCGGCCGGTATGTCTTTCAGTCCATGTTTAATGGCATTTTCAACAAAAATCTGAATCATCATGGAGGGCAGTGTCACGTGTTCCGGTTCTATTCCTTCTTCCAAGATCGTTTCATATCTGAAATTTTCTCCCAAAGCTTCTCCCTCTATCTGGACATAAAGTTGTATAAAGTCCATTTCCTCTTTCAGGGATGTGCAGAATACATTGGCGAGGTTTTGCCCTTGTCGCAGCAAGTTGACTAATACATGAAGTTGTGTCGGCTTTCCTTGTTGCTGTGTCAGCAGTTCATGATTTAGAGCGTTGTATATGAAATGAGGTGTTATTCTGTTGCGTATATTTTCCATACGCAGTTCTACAATCCGGTGCAGCATTTGTTCTTCCTTGAATCTCATCTGCTTACGTCGGTAATAATATAATAGCACGAGTAATATCAGTATAGAAACGGATATGGCAAGCCATGTGTAAGTTTGTAAAAGTTGTGTTTCTTTTTCTCCGATATATAATTTCTGATTAAGAATTGTTGCGTCTCTTTCATAGCGCATTTGCAGATCGGCAGTTCTCATTCTTACTCGATCATCTCTCAGTGAATCATTCAATTCATTATATGCTTTTTGGTATTGAAATGCTTTTTTCCAGTCCGCTTGTTCGGTATAATATCTTTGTAAGAAATCTAACCTGGCTAAGATATGGTCGGGCTTAGTTCCTTCGGGGAGTGGATGCTTTTGTATGAGTTGCTCCGCTTGTTTATAATCTTTTTTTTGCATAGCCAATTCCATCTGTTGTGTATAGAGGTAGGGTAGAACAGTTTCACTTTGCATCTTTTGGAAAAAAGCAATATTGTCGAAAAGTAAGCTGTCCGCATTTTGGGGCTGATTCAGTTTGAGATATACGTCAACTATATTGCTATGGCATATATATTTTTCCCATTCAAGTTCTGGGTGCGCACGTAAAAAAGTGTCTGTTTGCAAGAATGTATTTAGGCAATTGAGATAATCCTTTTGGTAGTAATAATCATTTCCTCTATTGGTTAAATAATTAAATTTTTCGTGTGTCATCATAAGTTCCCATAATTCCAGACTTTTATCCAACCATATTTTGCTTTGCTTAAAATCGTGAAGGGTCGTATAGGTTGCTGCAAGTCCTCCATATAAAGGAACATAATTATCTTTAGCTGTATGAGCAGAATCGGCTAAATAGATAGCCTTTTTATAATAGAAAGCGCTTTGTGCCAATTCACCTTTTTGTCTGTAGGCATCTGCCAGGTTGTTAAGACATAATATTTGTTGCTCAAAGTCCGGTTCTTGCTCTGCTACTTTACAGGCCTCTATGTTATAATAGACTAATGAATCCGGGTCTAAGTAAAATTGTGAATAGTAGGCTGCTTTGGTCTGCAGGCATTTTATGCGCATCTGATTTCGCCGGGAAGTAGCTGGTTGTCTGGATAAATAGTCCATTGTCTGAGCCAGATTATTAAGCATGGAATCCGGTTGTGACATGTAGAATAAGAGTATGACGTCATATAAGACAAAGTCATAATAATCGTCACTGTCTTTTGCCACATTTTTTCCTTTCAGAATGGCTTCTTTAGCAAAATTCACGTTGAAAGTTCTAATAGAATCGTGAATTTCTTGTTTGAGCATTTTTATTTCTGCTTGTTCATCAGGTGATGTCACACCTGTGTTTTTATGTCTCTGGCAGGCACCTGCCAATGTTGAGAGTGCGATAATAAATAAAGTTATTAGAATATATATACTTTTCATTAATAGTAGCTTTTGTTAGACTTTTATACGCTGTTTGAGTGCGAATTTATAAAATTTATTCCTTATAATTTCATTAACCCTGATTTATTATGTAGAATTGGAGACTTGTTATCCGGAATTTTCGACCTGTTGATTGTTCGTTTCGTCATTTCATGATAAAAAGTCGGGATGTGTAAATTATGTGTGTAAGGGCATTTTATACCGGACTTTTCCTTTTTGGAGGTATTCCTGTTTTTAATATTACTAATTGTTCCTTTTTAAGTACTACTTTCTGTTCATCAAAATTATTAATTTCTTAAATGTAAGAATACATGTTCTTGCACGCAGAGAATTTATTTTTTTTATTTTCGTTACAATTAGTAGACATTTCCATTTTTTATGTTTATGCAGTTTGTTATATCTTATGGATATCAGTTTTGTTCTTCGGTGAGAAACATCTTGTTCCTCGTAGAGCAACGTCCCGATTATCGTAGAGAAACCAATCGAATCTCGTAGAGAAACCAATCGAATCTCGTAGAGAAAATAATGATTAATATAATATATTGAAATTCAGTTGTTTGTATATGTGTGGTAATGTTGGATGTTTTTGATGTTTAAACCACCTTTTTATCTGTCTTTTTATCATTAATGTGTATCTGAAATCACGACATTTCTGTTGGCCGATTTATTGGCGATAATATTTGTTACTATGAAAAAGTGCTTCATAAAAAGATAAAAAAAGAATGCCTGTAGCTTTCTGGTTTGGGCGTTTTAATATTTTGACGATATATAAGCATAATCTTTCATTATTTTCAATATTCTGTTTCTGAAAAAAAAGTCCTGTTATCGTATATTTTAGTTCTGTTATTATTTATTTTCATCTTCTTATCTGATAAAGTAAAAAAAAGAGGTTTGTTGGTGGTGGATGCAATGTCTATATTTGAAGCAATTAAGTACTTTTTGAGGAATATTTTAATTTATAGAATACGATCATGAAACAAACTATTTTTCAGAGAAGTTTCCTACCTTTTACTTGTTGCTTATTTTTGTTTATTGCTAATGGCAGTGACATGCAAGCTCAAAAAAGAGTATCTGTCAACCCTATTGTAAGTCCTTCCATTAAGAATGTAGGATGGAGAGATTATAACACAACTATCGAAACTCCATTTTATCTGGAAGACTCCGGTGTAAATAAGTTAACGGCAAATTTGAGGGAAAAGGAGTTGATTTCTGTGCTACCTTCCAGTTATTGTGTAATTTCTAAATTTCAGAAGCGTTCCAATTCCAGTATGATGACATTTAATTTAGAAGCAAAATTGCAAAAGGGGAATTCTCTCATGTTTGATGCTGCTACTAATGTATATGTTATAATAGAGGAGAAAAAGAATTGTGCATTACCTTCCGGAAGACTTTCTCTTGCACAAGGGAGAGTGGTAAAAGGCCGTATCAGTATTCCGTTTACAGGTAGTCTGTCCGGGCGTAGTCAAGCAACTCTTTGTGTGGAAATAGGTTCGGATATCCACAAATTTGAGTTAACGGGGAAAACCGATAGTAAAGTTCAGGAACTGGCTGTTTTGCCTTATAATCCGGTATGGACAGAAAAACCAAAACAAGAAATCCCGCAAGATGATAAAAAGCAGGAGAAGATTGTGGCCGTAGCGGTTAAAAAGGCAGAAGACGTCACTAAAGATATTAAAACTGAATTAAAAGAAGATTTATCAAAAACAATAGCCGATTTACGTGCAAAAGATGAACTGTCGGAGAATACACAAGTCGATGTAAATGCAGAAGTAATGCCGGAAGTGAAGAAAGACGGTACGGTAGAGTATAATATGAAAGTTCGTTACGATGTACAAGTTGTTTCTGATTTTGTGAAAAAATTGAATATATCTCATACTACGGAAGATTGGCCTGCCGGTAAATATCGTCTGAAGGATTCACAGGCTGCACTTCAAACAGCTGGTATTATAAAAAGTACGGTAGAGTCTAAATTAGAAGAATATATTACTCCCGGAACGGAAGTTACAGTAAAGATTATTGGTGGTACCGATGGAACAAAGTTTAAAAATAGTGTTCCTTATGATGGTGCTTTTGGGAATATTAATGAAGCGGAGTGTTTTGTAAACGGAGCCTTTGCTTATGTGACGGTGACTCCCGAAACTGGAATAAGCAGTAATGAGCAATTGGCCTACCTTCGTACTTTGGATATTAAAAAATTTATGGAAAATCATATCGGGCAATTCCGGGTAGCAAATACGCATTATGAGCACTTTGCAGAAATAGCAGAAAATGTAGGTGCGCAGTATCGTAGAGTTGCGGTTGAAATTACGGTTCACAATGCTTTTAATAAAAAGTATCCGGAAATCGCTGCTTATAAAGAAAATGTCTACGAGCGAAATTCAGAAGTCGATAAGAATATTCCTGTAACATCGGTTAGTTCGAATGCTGTTGCAGTCATCATAGGTAATACGGAATATCAGGTTGCGACCGGTAAGCAAGGTACTACAAAAGTAGGGCCGGTAAAATATGCAGTAAACGATGCCAGTACTATGCGTGATTATCTGACACGGACATTGGGAGTGAACCAGAAGAATATTATTTTTAAAACTAATGCCGATAAAAAGGATTTTGATGATATTTTTGGAACAGATGACAAGGAAGGAGAAATTGCAGAGTTGGTGAAACGTACGGGTGCAAAAGAGGTCTATTTCTTTTATTCTGGTCATGGCTATCCTTTTATGGGTGAGCCTTATCTATTGGGAATACGTTCAAATCCCAAAAACTGTAAGGAGCAAGCCACTTCTTTACAGAGTATTTACCGTACATTAGGGGCTTTACCGGTCGAAAAGGTGAATGTGATAACTGATGCTTGTTTTTCCGGGCAAGAAATTTCAATGGAAGCTTCTGCCACCGAGTTTGCCCGGCGTCCGAAACCTGATAAACTTGCGAAATTCGTAATACTTTCGGCTGCAAGCGAAGAACAGTATGCCAATTGGTATAAAGATAAGAAACACGGACTGTTTTCTTATGTACTTTTTAAAGCTATGCAGGATAAGGAAAGATCCGATCTGAATGGGGATGGAGTACTTACATTTGATGAACTGTATAAATACTTGGCTGATAATCAGGAGTATGGGGTTCCTTATTTGGCGAAAGAACTGGAGGGGGAACAGGTTCGGCAGAATCCGGTTATTCAGGTTAGCGTTCGTGCTAAAGATGCATTTGTGAAGTATTAACCAAAATCGAGTATTAATTTACAATAATAAGAATAACAATGAAAAATATAAATAAAATAATCGGAATTATAGGATTGTTGTTTTGTGTGTTGCAGCCCATTTCGGCACAATTTAGGATGGGGATAGATTGGTCGTGTGGAATGCCTAAATCCTATTTTTACTCAACCCGCTATTACGATGATGAAGGCACTTATATGCCTACAGCACATGCCGGTTTTTCTTTTGAATACGTACTTCCACGGCATATAATGCCACTCTATCTGCCGCTTTCAATAAAAAGTGGAGTTTATTATGCTCATTATGAAGAGTTACCTTTGAATGAAGAATCGGAGAGTTATTATTATGGTGAATCTATATGGGGACAAGGTGTGGGGATTCCATTGGTCGGTGAAGTAAAATATCTGATTAATAATCATATACGTGTATATGCTAATGCTGGGGTAACGTTTAATGCTTTGTTTATAGATGATCCTTATTATAGCGGTTACGAAGGAGAAGAGGGAGGATGCCGTTTCAAAGTAGGAGGTACAACAGAGGCTGGTATTGAATTTCGTAATTTCCGAATCGGTTTTGGGTATCGTGGTTTGTTCTCCACTTTTTATGGTTATAAAAGTGATGGCGAGAAGAAAGCCGGCAGTGGTTTTGTCTCTATGGGATGGCGTTTTGGAGGTAACCGGCTGTTTAAGAAAAACTCTAAATTGAGTGTTTACTAATTAAATATTCAAGTAATGAAGAAAACGGCTGTTTTATTGATATTGTCATGGATTCAATATATTTATTCACCGGTGAGTGCCCAGGTCTTTCAGGGCACTCCACCGGCAGAATGGATTGAAGTATCAGGAGAAGCTTCTATAAAATTACCGCAAGAAGAAAAACTGGAGCACCAGGAATTGCTCCGTCTGGCTCAACAAACGGCAATTGAAAATCAGTTTGGCACATCTATTGTCTATGGAAATTTTATGAAGACTTACGAAAGTGAGTTGCAACATTATGAACATTTTGTGGATATGAAATCCCAGTTTGCTCAGGGAGTCTGGTGTAGTGATAAAACAGAACCCGTTTTCACTTCTCGGAAAACGGAAATATTAGGGGCGGACCGGAAAGGTAATTTTAAAAAGAAGATACCTGCTGTGGAATGGACTTGTGCGGTAAATGGTTATGCAAAACAGCTTCATCAGATATTACCCCGCTTTGAATTTAAAATACTGAATGATAAAAAGAATGTCGTAGTAGAGCAGAAAATCGGTTTGAATGGCAGTGAACTCATTGCAGGACAGGATTCTGTATTTCATCAAGGAGATTTGTTCATTACGCAATTCCGTAGTTCGAAATCCGGTCATTTGGCTCTTTTTATGGATAATGGGGAAAAAGCCCAACGCATGTTGCCTTATTATGCTTATGATAATGTGGACGACGTATCTGTCAAAGCAAATCAATGGTACTCATTCTTTGATATATCGGAACCTTCCGGATTTCCAAAAGAGAATATTGATGAACTGGAATTGATTACAGATCAAAAATACGATGTCATTCGCATTTACTATCTTTTTTCGGAAACTCCGTTTACAAAAGATTTTTTCTTTTCATCGGCTGATGACGAAGGTATTTCCCATCCTGAGTTACCGAAAGGATATAGCGAATTACCGTCGGTGACTTCACAACAGTTTGTTCAGTGGTTACAAGCCAATAGGATACGGAAAAAAGACTTGCAGATCAGCATAGTCGATTTAATAATAGATAATCATTAAGAAAATGAAATATGTAGGTCCTTTATTATTAGCTCTTTTCTTATGTCTATCGTTGCAAGCGCAAGACCAGGAAGAGGGCTTTTTCGTAGCACATCAATGTGCTACTTCGGCATCTTTGATGATTGCCAAACAGAAAGCATTACTCAACACCAAAGGTGAATTGGCTACTCAGATCAATGGAAAAATAACCAGTGTCAGCCAATCTTATCTGACGGAAGATTTGGGAAATGATGTATTGAAAGAGGAATTTATCAATGAAAGTAAAATAGCTGCTCAAGTTATTCTAAAGAATATAGCTATTGCGGAAGAAATTCCGGTGAAAGAGAAAGACGGTAGATATACTGTGCACATTACGCTTAAAGTGAGAGAGACAGATGTGTTGGATGCGATCCGTAAACATGTTATGGCAAATGAAAGACTACAGAAGGTTTTTAAAAAGGAGAAGTTTGACGAATTGTGGAATGAATAAAAATAAAGTAAAAAGTTTTTATTTAGGGATTCTTATACTGGTGTGTGCAAGTCATCCATATACCTTTTGGTTGGGAAGAGGATTTAACTTCTGAGTATACACAGCAGATAAAATATATCTGTCTCATATTTAGTAAAGGATATATAAGGAATAATTTTTGTGATATTTTAAAATTTGAAAATGTCATAGAAAAAAGACTGACCGGTGATTTAAGAATTGAAGAACTCTATAAGACGAACGATTATAATTTGGAACAGTGTATGTTAAGAAATTATAACCACGTTTTAATAGATGATGATTATCAGATAAATACAGACGATATATAGAGTTCTTGAAGCTTGGAGAATATGGTAAACTGGCGGTTAAGACAGTAGTTTGGTCTTTACTAAATGTGAAAGTTCTTTTTATTCATATTGAACTAAAATGAGGTGATAGTTTGAACCTATTAGGATTTAGGGGCAGATATGATTTTGAAAAATCGTGTGTTTATAGTATACAGGTCATTAAATTTAAGCTAAAAAATGCTTTTCTTTAAACTTTATTCTCTTTCTTTGTTCTTAATATAAAAGGACTTAAACTTTGAACGTATGAGAATAAAGCAGATTTGTATGATGGTATTGCTCTCTTTAGGGATAGCACCTTGGGCAAAAGCTCAAACATTTGACAAGTTATGGAAACAGGTGGAGCAGGCTGAACAGAAGAGTTTGCCACAAACAGTGATCCAACTGACAGATCGAATTTATAAAAAAGCGGAAACAGAGAGAAACTCTCCACAGATGTTGAAGGCGTATACGTGGCGGATGAAATACCGCGAAACGTTGACTCCCGATAGCTTTTATGTAAGTTTGAAAGGTTTGGAACAGTGGGCGGAAACAACGGATAAACCGATGGACCGTGCTGTTTTGAATTCCCTGATAGCCGGTATTTATGCAGATTATGCATCCAGCAATCGCTGGCAGATTCGTCAGCGGACGAATATTGTAGACGAAGCTCCCTCCTCCGATATACGGGAATGGAGCAGTAATATGTTCGTGCAACAGGTGATGAAATATACAGCCGGTTCTTTGCAGGATACGGGATTGCTGTTGAATACCTCTTCGCGCATTTATATTCCTTTTGTGAAACTCGGAGATACCAGTGAATACTATCATCATGATATGCTTCATTTGCTGGGTAGCAGAGGGGTGGATGCTTTGAACAATGTAATGGGATTGGATAAAGATTCTGTTGTACAGACATCGGTTGAAAACGTTTATTTAGGTATGCTCGATGCTTATGAAAAAGCCGGTATGGATGATGGTTATGTGCTCTGCAAACTCGATTATCTGAACTGGAAACGGAATTCGGATCCTACCTTTGTGCCTTATCGGGCACCACAGAATTTAATCGGGTTGACTCAAGATCCTTATCTGGCCGGCCTCGATAAACTGAAAGCTGATTTTAAATCGCATGATGTCTGTGCTGAGGTTTATCTGGCCAAAGCCCGCTATGCTGTGGAAAAACAGCAACAGGTGATGGCTTTGCAGATTTGTGATGAGGCTATCAGGCTTTATCCGGACTATAAACGCATCAATGCCTTAAAGAATTTGAAACAGGAGATTTTGAATCCGGCTTTGTATGTACGTGCCGACCAGGTTGTTTATCCGGATACTGATATGAAGTTGATGGTGAACCATAAGAATATAGATGGTTTTACGGTGCAATTATACCAATCGAAAAAGCGGGTGGCCGAACAGCATTATTCTTTATTGCGTCCTCAGAATTATCAGAATCAGGATACTGTATTTACGTTGAAAGCTCCGGCAATCGGAGAATATGTGATGCGTATCGTACCCGATGCCAAGGCACGGGAAAATAGTGAAAGCAAGCTGAGTGTTACCCGTTTTAAGGTATTGACACTTCGTTTGCCGGGAGACCAATACGAAGTGGTTGTCCTCGACTGTATGAGCGGACAGCCTGTGGAAGGTGCCGTTGTCACTCTTTATACAAACGATGAAAAGAAATTGACGGAGTTTACTACTGATTCCGAAGGAAAGGCAACATTCCCCTATAAACGTGAATACCGCTATTTAGTCGCTACCAAAGGCGATGATACCGCAATGCCCTTGCAAGGTATTTATGGCGGTAGTTATAATTACTACACGGATAAGAAACCGGTGAATTCGGTGAAACTTCTGACGGACCGTTCTCTTTATCGACCGGGGCAAACCGTATATGTGAAAGGTATTGCTTATGAGCAGGAACTGGATACAGCTAATGTCATTGTCAATCGCACTTATACGTTGACGTTTACCGATGCCAATCGGCAGGAGGTTGGAAAGAAAGAGCTTCGTACCAATGAGTTCGGTTCCTTTGCTACGGAATTCACTTTGCCGTCCGTTTGCTTGAACGGTACGTTCACACTAACTACCGATGAAGGAATGACCACTATCCGCGTGGAAGAGTATAAGCGACCTACTTTCGATATAACTTTTGATAAGATGACCGGGTCGTATAGCTTGGGTGATAAAATCGATGTGAAAGGAACGGTAGCCACCTTTAGTGGTGTGTCATTGCAGGATTTGCCTTTGAATTATACAGTTACCCGTTTTATGCGTTTTGGCTGGCAAGGAGCGCAGTTGGGCGCTGAACCTATTGCATCGGGCACCGTTTCACTGAATGAAGACGGACAATTCACGATTCCGGTATCCTTGAGTGGTGATAAAGGGTTCGATATGGGATATTATGTTTTCCAGATTCAAGCGACGGTTACGAATGTGGCGGGAGAGACGCAGGCTTCCACTTACAGTTTAGGAGTCGGAAACCGTTCAATGCTACTGGGAGCCGAGATACAGAATCCTGTTTGCAAGGAAGACTCCATCAAGCTGACTTTTAAAGCTACCAATCTTGATGGCCAGCCCGTTAGTGTAGAGGGTAACTACAAACTTTATCCCGTAGTCGGTGGTGCGAAGTCCGAAGAGGTGATGAAAGGCACTCCGGCTTATACGGGTACGTTTGTTTCCAATAAAGAGACGCTTCTTCCGGGATGGACTTCTGTGCCGTCGGGAGAATATCTGTTGGTTATGTCTGCCAAAGATGATCAGGGTCGTGAAGTGACGGGCGAAGAGGAAGTCATACTCTTCTCGATCAAAGATAAGCGCCCTCCGGTAGACAAGGCGATCTGGTATTATGCAGAAAATACCTCGTTTGATGCCGCTCATCCGGCTGTGTTCTATTTCGGAACTTCCAAGAAAGACGCGTATGTGATGATGAATCTGTTCAGTGGTAACCGGATGCTGGAAAGCAAGGTGCTTCGTTTGTCCGATTCAATTGAGCGTTTTGAATATCCTTATAAAGAATCGTATGGCAACGGGCTTTCCGCTACTTTCTGCTTTGTGAAGGATGGTTCCGTAAATCAGCAGACGGTAAGAATGACGAAACGCTTGCCGGATAAAACATTGACAATGAAATGGGAGGTATTCCGTGATAAACTGCGTCCGGGACAGGAAGAAGAGTGGAAGCTGACTGTCAAAACCCCGCAAGGAATGCCGGCCGCAGCTGAAATGTTGGCTACCATGTATGACGCTTCGCTGGATAAGATATGGAAAAATAATCAGAGCCTGAGAATCGGATACAACCTTTCTGTGCCCGGAACACGCTGGATGGATGGTTATTGGGGAATGAACTCTTATAATTATTGGTTCCCTTCCAAGAGCCTGAAGGTAGATCCGATGGCATACGACCACTTCGTGCTTCCATTCAATTACGTCAGTAATCTGGTTTTCGAAGAGGAAATGATACCCCTTTGTAATTATCGACAGAACGCAACGGTTGTTGGAAGCGCAAAAGTACGCGGAATGGCGAAAGCCGAGGCGGGTATGTCTATCGTCATCAGCGATAAAGCCGATGTTGAATATGCCGAAACGGCTGATGCCGACAGGGATACCGGAGCGGGAGAAACCCTTCCTGGGGCTACCGAAGAATTGCGTACCAATTTTGCCGAGACCGCTTTCTTCTATCCGCAACTTCGTACCAATGAGCAAGGGGAAGTTTCTTTCTCTTTCACCATGCCGCAGAGCCTTACCCGTTGGAATTTCCGGGGATATGCGCATACCAAAGGAATGATGACAGGTATGATCGATGCTACTGCTGTGACCAGTAAGGACTTTATGCTGACTCCGAACTTGCCGCGTTTCGTCCGCGTGGGAGATAAAACTTCTGTAGCCGCTTCTGTGGCAAACCTTACCGGAAAGAATATTTCCGGAACGGTTAGCTTTATTCTTTTTGACCCGATGACGGAAAAGGTGATCAGTACGCAGAAACAAAAGTTCTCTGTAGAAGCAGGACGTAGCACGGGAGTGAGTTTCCTTTTTATTGTTACCGATAAATACGATGTATTGGGTTGCCGTATGATTGCCGACGGTGGTTCGTTCAGTGACGGCGAGCAGCACCTCTTACCCGTACTTAGCAATAAAGCGGATTTGGTGGAGACTGTGGCCATGCCTGTTCGCGGAGAAGAAACACGTACTTTCCCGCTCGATAAGTTATTCAATAATCACAGCAAATCGGCTACCGACCGTCGTCTGACTATCGAGTTTACAGGTAATCCGGCTTGGTACGCCATACAGGCATTACCATCGTTGGGTATGCCCGAGAACAATAATGCCATCTCTTGGGCTGCCGCTTATTATGCGAATACGTTGGCTGCCTATATAATGAATTCACAGCCACGCATCAAAGCCGTGTTCGATAGTTGGAAGTTGCAAGGCGGAACGAAGGAGACTTTCCTCAGTAATTTGCAAAAGAATCAGGAGGTGAAGAACATCTTGTTGTCTGAATCTCCTTGGGTGATGGAGGCCCGGACGGAAGAAGAACAGAAAAAGCGCATCGCTACTTTATTCGATCTGAACAACATTCGTAATAACAATATTGCTGCCTTGACTCGGTTAAAAGAGCTTCAGCAGTCCGATGGTTCGTGGGCATGGTATAAAGGTATGAACGGTAGTCGATTTATCACGAACTTTATTGTCGAATTGAATGCCCGTCTCGCTTTGCTTACCGGTAAACCGCTGGAAGGGGATGCCTTGACGATGCAGCGTTCTGCTTTCAGTTTTCTGAATAAAGAAGCGTTGGAAGAGTATAAGAATATCCGTAAAGCAGAGAAAAACGGAGAAAAGGTAAAAGGGCTCTCCGATGAGGCGTTGAAGTATCTCTACCTTGTTGCTATTTCCGGTGAAAAAATGCCGCTTGCCGATAATCAGACCGCTTACAATTACTTCTTGTCGAAAGTAGGGGAGACGCTGACCAGCCGTTCCATGACTAATAAGGCACTTGCCGCCATTGTGCTGGATAAAGCCGGAAGGAAGCAGGAAGCATTGAATTTTATTGCTTCTTTGAAAGAGTTCTTGACAAAGACGGACGAACAGGGAATGTTCTTTGCTTTCAATGAGAATCCTTATACTTGGGGCGGTTTACAGATCCCGGCCCATGTCACGGTAATGGAAGCTCTTGAACTTGTATCCGGCGACTCCTCTACGGTGGAAGAGATGAAACTCTGGCTCTTGAAGCAGAAGCAAACGCAGGCATGGGATTCTCCGGTGACTACGGTAAATGCGGTTTTTGCCCTGTTGCAACGTGGTGTCAATCTGCTCGATAATCAAGGTGATGTACGTATTACTGTTGCTAATGAGGTATTGGAAACTTTGGCTCCTGCCAAAACGATTGTTCCCGGATTGGGCTACATTAAAAAGACTTTCACTGACAAGAAAGTGGTGGATGCCCGTAAGATAACTGTCGAAAAACGGGATGCCGGTATCGCCTGGGGAGCAGTCTATGCACAGTATCAGGAAGATATCGATCAAGTGAAACAGCAAGGTAACGAACTGAGTGTAGAGAAGAAACTGTATGTGGAGCGTTTGGTGAATAATGTTCGTCAGCTACAACCGATAACAGCCGCTACGGAGTTGGCTGTAGGAGATAAAGTCGTTTCACGCCTTACGGTCCGTTTGGATCGTCCGATGGATTTCATCCAATTGAAAGACCAGCGTGCCGCCTGTTTCGAACCTATCGGTACGTTATCCGGTTATCGCTGGAACAACGGTTTCGGTTATTATGTCGATATCAAAGATGCTTCAACCAATTTCTTCTTCGATGGATTGGGCAAAGGTGTTTATGTTCTTGAATATAGCTATCGTATCAGTCGTGCCGGAATGTATGAAACCGGACTGGCAACCATCCAAAGTGCATATGCACCCGAATATGTTTCTCACTCCGCTTCGATGAAAATGACGATAAAATGATTTACACTTGAAGGCCGGTTGTATTTGTCCGGATAGACAAATTGTATTTTGAATCAAGTGCCAATCAGTGCCGGTTACATTTTTGATGGATGTAACCGGCATTCTTTACCATCTACCCTTAATAATCCTTTCAATCCGTTCCTTTTCTCATTGAAAACTCCTACATTTGTGCTCCAAATATAATATGTAGAGCATGAAACGCAGTATATCCTTTATAATTACCCTTTTTATTATTACTTTGTCTGTCATTGCCCAACCTCGTCTTTCTTCCAATAAAGAGACACATAACTTCGGGCAGATAGAATGGAAACATCCTGTAAATGTGGAGTATACCATTACGAATACCGGAGACAAGCCTTTGGTATTGACCAATGTTACCACTTCTTGTGCCTGTTCCGTTGCCAGTTGGACGAAAACGCCCATCGCTCCCGGTGAGAAAGGAACGGTTAGTGCTACTTTTGATGCGAAGGCACTCGGACATTTTGAGAAAACTGTGGGTATTTATAGTAATGCACAACCCAGCCTTGTCTATTTGAAATTTGTAGGCGAGGTAGTGCAGGAAGTTACTGATTTTACGAAGACACATCCTTATGCTATCGGTTCCATTCGTTTGGACCGGAACGAATTTGCCTTTCCGGATGCCCATCGTGGTGAAGAACCGACTCTTACGTTTAGTGTCGTAAATCTGTCCGATCGTCCATACGAACCGGTATTGATGCATCTGCCTCCTTATCTGAAAATGGAAAAGAAACCGAATGTGGTTCTGAAGGGAAAGAGGGGGACTGTCAAGCTGACCCTTGATACCAAGCAATTGACCGATTTGGGATTGACGCAGGCTTCTGTCTATCTGGCCCGCTTTGCCGGTGATAAGGTCAGCGAAGAAAACGAGATTCCCGTATCAGCCATTCTTCTTCCCGATTTCTCCGGAATGACGGAACAGGATAGTTTAAATGCGCCTGCCATTCGTCTGTCTGAGACAGATATCGATCTCAGTGCCCGTCTCGCGAAAAAGAACAAAGCTTCTCATGATATTGTTATTACAAATGCAGGGAAAGCACCTTTGCAGATAAGTAAGTTGCAGGTATTTAATTCTTCGGTAGGAGTGAGTCTGAAAAAGACAGTCCTTCAGCCGGGGGAAACGACTAAGTTGCGGGTAACCATCCATAAAAAGAATACAGGAAAGAAAAAGCATCACCTGCGTATACTGATGATAACCAATGACCCGGCACAGCCGAAAGTGGAAATCAACGTAAAACGATAACTTAAATATCACCATCATGGAACATCCGGAAAACAGCGAAGAGTATAAAGGGTTGGTTGTTAATAAAGGTATTGAACAGCCTTCATCGGTAAATCCTTATTTGAAACGTAAACCTAAAAAACGACAGCTTTCTGTGGCCGAGTTTGTGGAGGGAATAGTAAAAGGTGATATAACTATTCTCAGTCGGGCAGTAACGTTAGTGGAAAGTGTGCGTCCCGAACATCAGGCTGTGGCGCAGGAGGTGATAGAGAAATGTCTGCCTTATTCAGGTAACTCTATCCGTGTCGGTATCAGTGGTGTTCCGGGAGCCGGTAAGAGCACTTCAATCGATGTGTTCGGTTTGCATGTACTCGAAAAAGGAGGAAAATTAGCTGTATTGGCCATCGATCCGAGTAGTGAACGTAGCAAAGGGAGTATCTTAGGTGATAAAACCCGTATGGAGCAATTGTCTGTACATCCCAATTCGTTTATTCGTCCAAGCCCCTCTGCCGGTTCGTTGGGAGGGGTAGCCCGTAAAACCCGTGAAACGATTATTTTGTGTGAGGCGGCCGGTTTCGATAAGATCTTTGTAGAAACAGTAGGCGTAGGGCAAAGTGAAACGGCTGTACACTCTATGGTGGATTTCTTTCTGCTGATTCAGTTGGCCGGCACGGGTGACGAACTTCAAGGCATCAAACGTGGTATCATGGAGATGGCGGACGGTATTGTGATAAATAAAGCCGATGGTAGCAACATAGACAAGGCCAAACTGGCAGCGGCACAGTTTCGTAACGCTCTTCATCTTTTCCCTGCTCCCGATTCCGGTTGGACACCTCAAGTATTGACCTATTCCGGCTTTTACAATCTGGGCGTAAAGGAGATTTGGGATATGATATACCAGTACATCGATTTTGTAAAAGAGAACGGCTATTTTGAGTATCGTCGTAATGAGCAAAGTAAGTATTGGATGTATGAAAGCATTAACGAACAGTTACGTGACAGTTTCTATCATAATGCCAAAATAGAATCTATGCTGTCAGAGAAGGAACAGCAGGTGTTAGGAGGGAATCTGACCTCGTTTGTGGCTGCAAAAACATTGCTTGATACTTATTTTGATGAATTGAAGAAATAGATAATAATGTGCCAATGGGTCAATATGCCAATGTGCCAATTACCTGCGTTATCATTCCGCATGCTAAATTGGCACATTGGCATATTGACCCATTGGCATATTATTCAATTGATACATTATTTAGATTCTAATTTGAAAAGAAAATTGTACCTTTGCACCCCCAAAGAAAATTAATTATTTCTATTTACAAGATGACGGATAATAAGATAATTGAGCAGGAAGAAACTTTATTGTTGCGACGTAAATTGGATCTTTTGTTGCGTACAGGTAAGTTACTGGTGGAGAGTGCGGCGGATACAAACCGTGTAGTGAGGAATATGAAACGTGTAGCTGCTTATTTGGGGCTACCGGAAGAAAAGCTTCATATTGATGTCAGCTATACGATGTTGATGGTTAATGTAAGTGATGAAGCACATTCTTTTTCTAAATTCCAGAAATGTGAGAAGCATGGGATTAATATGACGGCCATTTCTGCTATCAGTAAATTGTCGTGGCGTGCTATCGAACAAGACTATTCTTTGGATGAATACGAGAAAGAGTTGGAAAGAATTTCCCACACGCCTCGTAATTATGTTCCATATCTGGTAGCGGTGGGAGCCGGTTTTGCATGTGGTGGCTTTTGCAAATTGTTCGGCTGTGACTGGATGGCTTTTCTTTTAGCATCAATTTCTGCATTTGTCGGTTTTCGCGTACGTGCCCGTTTTATCGAGTTTGGTGTTAATGTATATATGAGTATTGCGATTGCCGCTTTTGTATCTACTTGTTTGGCTTATGCCAGTTCATTTACCGGATGGTCTTCTACTCCTTATCATCCGCTTTTAGCTTGTGCCTTATTTATTGTTCCGGGGGTTCCGTTGATAAATTTTGTTGACGATATGATAGACAATTATTTGCTGGTGGGTATTACCCGTGCGGCTAATACGGTTATGATGGTGGGGGCTATGGCTTTTGGTATTGTATTGGCTATCCGTCTGTGTGTTATGGAGGACGTGACTATCGACAAGAAATTCAGTGAATTAAGTATGATTCCCCATGATCCTTATTATGTATATGCCATTGCTGCCGCTATTGCGGCTATGGGATTTTCCATGATTTTCAATATCCAGCGTCGTTTGCTTTGGGTGGTGGCTATAGGAGGTATTATTGCCGTATGTACCCGTAACTTTGTGAATTTTGAGTTGGGATTCGGTCCGGTAATAGGTTCGTTTATGGGAAGTTTTGTAGTCAGCCTGATTGCTGTTAAAGCTGTACATTGGTTTCATGTTCCCAATCACGTATTGACCATTCCTTCGGTTATCCCGATGATTCCCGGTGTATTGATGTATCGTTCCTTGCTTGGCTTTATTGACATGCATGGGGTTGTAGGAGAGGTGACGGTTGCTTTCTTCAACGGTATCAATTCCGCTCTTATCATTCTTTGTATAGCATTGGGAGTTGCTGTTCCTAATATCTTTGCCCGTCGTTATATTGCTAAAGACCGCCAAAAGTGCCTGGAAGAAGAGTTGAAAAAAAGAAAGGCACGCGGTAAGTTTATAGAGTGGTGAGAATTAGTAGTCAGTAGCAAGTAGTCAGTAGTTAGAATCTATGCAGTGTGTCAACGTGGTTATCCGAAAGGATTCTAACTACCAGCTACTTACTACTTGCTACTTGCTACTTACTACTTGCTACTTGCTACTTACTACTTGCTACTTACTACTTACTACTTACTACTTGCTACTTACTACTTACTACTTGCTACTTACTACTTACTACTTACTACTGATTACTAATTCACACCTCTTTCCCCGCCTTCTCAAAGTCCGCCCTCGACTTGCTTTGGGTCACAATATATACTCCCAAGAATACGAGTCCGATAGCTATTCCTTTTTGCCAGCCGAAGGTTCCGATACCCATGATTACGGCAGCGATGGATGCGATGATAGGTTGTACATAATTGTACATGCTCACTACTGTAGGACGAAGTAATTTTTGTGCAGTCATCACACAGATATAAGCTATGAAGCTTCCTCCCAATACGACATAAAGGACTTGCCAGATAGCAAGCGTTGAAATGGTGCTCCATTCGATAGCAGCCACATCGTGATAGGAGAAAGGTATGTAACACATCGATGCATAAATAAACATCCATTTATTGATGGTTATTGCCGAATATTGTTGGGTAAGTCCTTTGAAAACTGTTAAATAGATTGAGAAACTAAGCTGTGCCAGCAGGCAGAGAAGGTCTCCCCAGATACTGCTGTTTCCGTTTCCGGAAGTTTGGCTGCCCAATATTAATATCAATGCCCCCATCGCTCCGACAAAGATACCGAGAACTTTCTTGTTGGTGACCGGCTCTTTCAGATAGATGGCTGCCACGATCATGGTAATAATAGGCAAAGTTGTTGTTACGATAGAGGCGTCGATGGGGGAGGTGAGGGATAATCCGAAGATAAAAACTCCCTGGTTGAAAACCAGTGCAAATAAGGACGCGAAAAATATTTTAAGCATATCCTTATGATTCACATACTCCTGTTTACAGAAAATGGATAGAATCCAGAAAGCGGCCGCCGCACCTACCATTCGAAAAGTGGTGACAGAGAGGGCTGAAAACTCTTGCAGAGCAAATTTACCGATGGGAGCCATTAGACCCCACATTACATTGGCAGTTAGGGCAAACAGATGTCCTTGTACGTTCTTGTTGATATTCATCTTTTCGTTACCTTATATTGAAAACTGCCGCAAAGGTAACCAATTTATCATTTGAATTGTTTATATTTGCCTTGATATAAAGCAATAATAGCATGGAAAAACAGGCCAATTATATCAGACGCATTGAAATAGACGGATTGTGGGGGCGGTTTAATATTGCTTGGGATTTGCGTCCGGACGTGAATATCCTTTCCGGAATCAATGGTGTCGGTAAAACAACGATTCTGAACCGTTCCGTCAATTACCTGGAAGAACTATCCGGTGAAATGAAGAATGGTGTAAAGCAGGGGGTACATATTTATTTTGATGATCCGGAGGCAACTTATATCCCTTATGATGTGATTCGCAGTTACGACCGTCCTTTGGTTATGGGTGATTTCACAGCCCGGATGGCAGATAAGAATGTAAAGTCCGAACTCGACTGGCAACTTTATCTTCTGCAGCGCCGCTATCTGGACTATCAGGTGAATATAGGAAATAAGATGATCGAACTCCTGGCCGGTAATACGGAAAAGGGACGGGAGGAAGCTGCCGGCTTATCATTGGCGAAGAAACGTTTTCAGGATCAGATAGACGAACTCTTCAGTTATACCCGGAAGAAAATAGACCGTAAGCGAAATGATATTGCTTTTTATCAGGATGGGGAGTTGTTATTGCCCTACAAGCTTTCTTCCGGTGAAAAGCAGATGCTTGTTATCCTGCTGACTGTGTTGGTACAGGATAATGAACATTATGTTCTTTTTATGGACGAACCGGAAGCATCACTTCATATTGAATGGCAGCAAAAACTTATTGCCATGATCCGTGAATTGAATCCGAACGTACAAATTATCCTTACTACCCATTCGCCTGCCCTTATAATGGAAGGGTGGCTCGATGCAGTGACCGAGGTGAGCGATATAACAACGAATATGGCTGACAAACCTATTTAGTTGAAAGTCTTATTTAGTTGAAAGTTGAAAGTTGAGAGTTGAAAGTTCTGAATAAACATTCGATAGGTTGTGAAAATAAGCGGTGCAACCAAATCATAAACTATAAACCATAAACTATAAATCATAAATTATAAACTGTCTCTATGGCTCAAACTTTACGCGACAATCTTACATCTTCTTACTTCAATGCTGCAAACAGGCTGTATTCCAAGAAAGCCCGCCGAAGGATTGTAGCTTATGTGGAGAGTTACGATGATGTACCTTTTTGGCGTACCCTGTTTGAAGAGTTTGAAAATGACGAGTGTTACTTTCAGGTAATGCTTCCTTCGGCTACTTCTTTGGCGAAAGGGAAGAAGATGGTATTGATGAATACATTAAATACGGCTGAACTGGGAAAAAGTCTCATAGCTTGTGTAGACAGTGACTATGATTTTCTCTTACAGGGTGCTACTGCCATTTCTCGGAAAATAAACCGTAACAAATATATCTTTCAGACTTATACCTATGCGATCGAGAATCATCATTGCTTTGCAGAGAGCTTGCATGAGGTATGTGTACAGGCCACATTGAATGATCGCTCTTTGATTGATTTTGCAGCTTTCATGCGAAGGTATTCTCAGATAGCTTATCCTCTTTTTCTATGGAATGTATGGTTTTACCGGCAACATGATACGCATACCTTTCCAATGAGTGATTTTAATTCATATATTCGTTTGATGGATGTAAGCTTGCGGCATCCGGAACGAAGTTTGGAAGCCATGCAAAGGGTGGTGTCGGCTAAATTGTCTGAACTGGAAACGCGTTTCCCGTATTATATCAGTCAGGTGGATGCTTTGGGCACTGAACTTGAGAAGTTGGGGTTGGTACCGGAAACCACATATTTGTATATTCAAGGGCATCATATTATGGATAATGTGGTAATGAAACTTTTGATACCGGTTTGTACTGCTTTGCGCAGAGAGCGGGAACAGGAAATAAAGAAATTGGCCGAACATGATGAACAATTCCGCAATGAACTGACTTGTTATCAGAACAGCCAGATAAATGTGGAGATTATGCTGAAGAAAAACAGTGCTTACAAAGCGCTGTATCTTCATCAATGGTTGCGTGATGATGTAAGAGAATTCCTTGAGAAAGGATGAATGATAAACAAGGCGTTTTGCTGTTGCCTTATTAAAACAGCAACTGAAAAACAGTTTAATGGAACAAGTTACAGGCTTTATTAATGAAATTCTCCTGTCGTGGGGATTTAGTCAGTCGTGGGCTGATGATTTAACGAGTGGCATTATTTTAGTTGTAATTCTTGCAATTGCTTTTCTGGGAGATGCTATTTGTCGTCATATTATTCTGACAGCTGTTGCCAGACTTGTGAAAAAGACCAAGGCGACGTGGGATGATATTGTTTTCGACCGTAAAGTGCTGACTCATGTCAGTCATTTAGTAGCGCCGATTTTGCTATATATATTGTTGCCGTTGGCGATATCCAATTTGGGGCTGTTAAGTTTCATACAGCGTATTTGCATGATTTATATCATTGCTGTATTTCTGAAGTTTATCAGTTCTTTATTGACTGCGCTTTTTCATGTATATAGTGAGAAAGAGCAGTTTCGCGACCGTCCTCTGAAAGGTTTGTTGCAGACGGTGCAAGTTATCCTTTTCTTTATTGGCGGTATAATTATTGTCAGTATTTTGATTGATAAGTCACCGATGGTTTTGCTTACCGGTCTGGGCGCTTCGGCTGCTGTCTTGATGTTGGTATTTAAAGATAGTATTATGGGCTTTGTCTCCGGTATTCAACTCTCGGCTAATAATATGTTACGGGTAGGCGATTGGATCCAAATGCCGAAATATGGTGCTGATGGTACGGTGATTGAAGTGACTTTGAATACGGTGAAGGTACGGAATTGGGACAATACTATTACTACCATTCCTCCTTATGCCCTTGTCAGCGATTCTTTTCAGAATTGGCGCGGCATGCAAGAGTCCGGAGGACGTCGTATCAAACGTTCTATCAGAATCGATATGAACAGCGTGAAGTTTTGTACCCCGGAAATGCTTGCTAAATACAAGAAAATACAGTTATTGAAAGATTACATTGAGGAGACGGAAAAGGTAATAGAGGATTATAATAAAGAACATGGAATAGACAATTCCATTTTAGTGAATGGGCGTCGTCAGACAAATTTAGGGGTATTTCGGGCTTATCTGACGAATTATTTGAAGAGTCTGCCTACGGTGAATCAGGATCTTACTTGTATGGTACGTCAGTTGCAGCCTACCGAGCAAGGTATTCCTCTCGAACTTTATTTCTTTTCTGCAATTAAAGCTTGGGTACCTTATGAAGGAGTACAGGCCGATGTCTTCGATCATGTTCTTGCCATTATTCCGGAATTTGATTTACATGTGTTTCAGAATCCTACAGGTGAAGATTTTAGGGAGTTGAGTAAGAGAAACTAAGAAAAGTGTTTTATATTTGTGGCTGATAATACTTTATTAGCCATGAATGCACAACAGAATCATATCATCCGTGAAATAACCCCACTATCTGATAAGGATTGCTTTTATATTGCCGAGCGGCATAAAACGGAGTTTACGTATCCTATTCATAATCATGCAGAGTTTGAATTGAACTTTTGTGAGAAAGCTGCCGGTGTGAGGCGTATTGTTGGCGATTCAGCTGAAGTAATCGGAGAATATGATCTGGTATTGATTACGGGTAAAGATCTGGAACATGTTTGGGAGCAGAATGAATGTAACTCAAAAGAGATACGGGAGATTACGATTCAGTTTTCTTCTGATCTTTTTTTCAAAAGCTTCATTCATAAGAATCAGTTTGATTCGATTCGCCGGATGCTGGAGCGCGCTCAGAAAGGACTTTGCTTTCCTATGTCTGCCATATTGAAGGTATATTCCATGCTCGATACACTGGCTTCCGAGAACCAGGGATTTTATGCCGTACTGAAGTTTATGACCATTCTTTATGAACTTTCTCTTTTCGAAGAAGAGGCCCGTACATTATCCAGTTCTTCATTTGCAAAGATCGATATTCATTCTGACAGCCGGCGGGTACAGAAGATACAGGAATATATCAATTTACACTATAAAGAGGAGATCCGCTTGAATCAGTTGGCGGACATGGTGGGTATGACTGCCGTTTCTTTTAGCCGCTTCTTTAAACTGCGTACCGGAAAAAACTTGTCTGACTATCTTATCGATATACGCCTTGGTTTTGCGTCCCGGTTATTGGTGGATTCTACTATGTCAGTGGCTGAAATCTGTTATGATTGCGGTTTCAATAACCTTTCTAATTTTAATCGGATATTCAAAAAAAAGAAAGAATGTTCACCTAAAGAATTTCGGGAAAATTATAGAAAGAAGAAGAAAGTGATTTAGCGATAAGTGATTAGTACCATTCGGAACATAGCGCGTAGCTACTAATCACTTATCACTAAACTGTTAATCACTGATGATTCTCCTCTCTTCTTCCGTAAACGAAGTATTGTTTATTGCTTTCAGATTATCTTCTAATTGTCCGACCGAGCTTGCTCCGATAATGACTGAAGTTACTAAATCGTCTTTTAGTACCCATGCTAATGCCATTTCAGCCAAAGTTTGTCCCCGTTGTTCGGCTATTTCATTCAGAGTTTTGATCTTGCATAATACTTCTTCTGTCAACTGTTCTTTTTTAAGAAAACCTCCACGGGCAATCCGGGAATCTTCCGGAATTCCGTTAATGTACCGGTTGGTCAACAATCCTTGTGCTAACGGAGAGAAAGCGATGAATCCCGTACCGTTTTCTTTGGCTTGTTGCAGAATGCCCTCTTCTTCCGGTTCGCGGTTGAACAGATTATATCTTCCTTGATAGAGCAGGCAATGTACATCTCTCTCTTCTAAATATTTGTAAGCAAATTCTGCAGCCTCTTTCGGGTATTTGGATATGCCTACATACAATGCTTTTCCTTGGCGGACGATATCTACTAATGTTTGAAGCGTTTCTTCAAGTGGAGTAATCGGATCATAACGATGTGAATAGAAGATATCCACATATTCAAGGTTCATACGTCTCAGGCTTTGGTTGAGGCTTGCCATCAAGTATTTTCGTGATCCCCATTCACCGTAAGGACCGGGCCACATATCATGTCCGGCTTTGGTGGAGATAAATAGTTCGTCGCGGTAAGGCATGAATGACTTTTTCATAATTTCTCCGAAGGTTTCTTCTGCCGAGCCATAAGACGGACCGTAATTATTTGCCAGGTCGAAGTGGGTGATTCCTTTGTCAAAGGCATAATGAGCCATTCGTTGGCTATTTGAAAATGTGTCTACATCTCCGAAATTATGCCATAACCCCAGTGAAATTTCTGGAAGCATAATGCCGCTTTTTCCGCAACGACGGTATTTCATACCATTCTTGTATCTGTCATTGTCGGCTGAATAAACAGGTGCTATCATAATTCTATTTATTGGGTTTATATACCATTTATGGAAACAAAGATATACGTTTTCAGGAACAATATACTCGAATAATCTTTCTATTTATTCAGTAATGCTTAAGAAATAACTTGGTACCTATTGTTCCGGTTGATCGGGTCATTTCATTTTGAAACTTCTCCTAAGGGACGATTTTGCCCATCGGGATATATTATTCACATAGGATTTATCCCCTTCACCGATTTCACCTTCTTTAATCAAATTCCCTATCCATCGGTGATACAGGGTGAAGGCACGTCTTGTTTTTCCGGCTACTGTGCTCACCGCCCGTATGCCCGGTGCTTACGACCCGTATGCTCGGTGTTCACGATCCGTATGCTCGGTGCTCACCGCATGTATGCCCGGTACTTGGGAGACATTTGCACAGAGATCGGAAATCAACAACGGCCCTTCACCCTGTATCGCCGGTGAACAAAGCAGTGAAGCAAAAAGGTGAAGCCGATGGAAGGGGCAGAAAATATACAGAAGAGACATTCTTATGAAAAGAATAGTATGATGAAATGATAAAATAGTATCAAATACTTTGTTTTAACTACACTAAATTTGCAATGTCGTTTTTTACTTCCCTAAAAATAGTGTACAGGAAAGAGAAACAACACAGTGTGAAGATGAAAGGATAATTTGAGTGCTAAATAAAAAAGTATTGGCTATGAGTATATTTAAAGATAAAGTAGTTAAATTGCTGGACGAAAAGACGAATCCTTATCTAAAGGGACGTATCGGGATAAATACTGTGATGAATTCGAGCACTATCAAATAGAAAGATGAATTTTTGATAGTAGTACATGTGAAGTGAGCAGATCGTAAATCGTCTATTCGAAAATTTTATATATGATTTCTTATCTTACATTTAGTTTGTTATGATGAAACTTAAAGAAAAAATAGGTTATGGCTTTGGTGATATGGCATCTTCCATGTTTTGGAAGTTATTCGGTTCCTATTTGATGATATTCTATACTGATGTGTTCGGACTTCCAGCGGCAATGGTCGGTACGATGTTTCTTATTACCCGTGTATGGGATTCGGCCTTTGACCCGATTGTAGGAGTGATTGCTGACCGTACTCATTCTCGTTGGGGGAAGTTCCGTCCTTATCTGTTGTTTTTGGCGGTTCCGTTTGCACTGATCGGTATATTGACATTTACCACTCCGGACTTGAATGATACGGGTAAGTTGGTATATGCATATATAACCTATTCATTGATGATGATGGTTTATTCTGCTATTAATGTACCCTATGCTTCCTTGTTGGGGGTGATGAGTCCTGAGCCGAAAGAGCGGAACACGCTTTCCACTTATCGCATGACGTTTGCTTATATCGGTAGTTTTGTTGCCTTATTACTGTTTATGCCTATGGTGAATTATTTCAAGCAGGGACATAGTGAGCAGTATGGTTGGATGATGGGAGTTGTGATAATAGCAGTGATGTGTGCCGCATTGTTTTATGGATGCTTTGCATGGACTCGCGAAAGAGTGAAGCCTATTAGGGAGAAGCAGAGTCCGCTGAAGGAGGATTTGAAAGACTTGCTTCACAACAAACCTTGGTGGATTTTACTGGGGGCGGGTATTGCTGCTCTGATATTCAACTCTATCCGGGATGGGGCGACTGTTTATTATTTCAAATATTTTGTGGTGGAAGAAGAGTATTCTGTGATTTCATTCTTCGGAGTTTCATTTGTATTGAGTGGAATCTATTTGGCTGTGGGACAGGCCGCCAATATAATAGGAGTGATCCTTGCGGCTCCGGTCAGCAATCGTATAGGGAAAAAGGCTACTTATATGGGGGCAATGATGATTGCAACTGTGCTGAGTATTATCTTTTATTGGTTTGATAAGGGTGATATTGCTCTTATATTTGCTTTCCAAATACTAATTAGTATTTGTGCGGGAAGTATCTTTCCTTTGTTATGGTCGATGTATGCCGATTGCGCCGATTATTCAGAACTCAAAACAGGGAACCGGGCCACCGGATTGGTATTCTCGTCCTCTTCCATGAGTCAGAAGTTCGGTTGGGCTATCGGTACGGCCGTTACGGGTTGGCTATTGGCTTATTTTGGGTTTCAAGCCAATGTCGTACAAAGCGAGGAGACCATTCATGGCATCAAGATGTTTTTGAGTTTTCTCCCTGCGATAGGTACGATACTGAGTGTTTTATTTATCAGTATGTATCCGTTGAGTGAGAAAAAAATGAAAGTAATTACCACTGAATTAGAGAAGAAAAGGAAAGAGTAAAAATGAAATCGATATCTATATTAACACAGGAAATGCAAGAAGTACTTACTACCAATATTCTACCATATTGGATGGAACGGATGGTAGACGAGCAATACGGTGGTTTTTATGGCTGCATTACCGGTAAGGAGGAATTAGTGCCCGAAGCTGAAAAAGGAGCTATTCTTAATGCTCGTATTTTGTGGACGTTTTCTGCTGCCTATCGTTTATTGAAGCGTCCGGAATATCTTGCAATAGCTACGCGTGCCAAAGAATATATCGTTGATCTTTTCTATGATAGAAAGTTTGGGGGCGTTTATTGGAGTCTTACCTACAAGGGGGAACCGCTCGATACCAAAAAACAGATTTACGCTATCGGTTTTGCCATTTACGGATTAAGTGAATATTATCGTGCCACAACAGACAAAGAGGCTCTTGAGTATGCAGTTTTGCTTTTTGAAAGTATCGAAGAACATAGTTTTGACCGTTTTAAAAATGGCTATTGTGAGGCACTTACTTGTCAGTGGGGAGAAATAGAGGATATGCGCCTTAGTGAAAAAGATGCTAACGAACGCAAAACGATGAATACACATCTGCATATTTTGGAACCATATACCAATCTTTATCGAGTGTGGAAAGATGAGCGATTACGACATCAGTTGCGTAATCTTATTACGCTTTTTACAGATAAAATATTAGATAGGAAGACTTTCCATCTACGGTTGTTTTTTGATGATGATTGGAATAGTAAATATCCTATTGTCTCTTACGGACATGATATCGAAGCATCCTGGCTTCTTCACGAAGCTGCTTTGGAATTAGGGGAGGCAGATATACTGGCAAAAGTGGAACCTATTATAAGGCGGATAGCTATTGCTGCTGGTGAAGGGTTTACACTGGAAAGGGGGATGATTTATGAAAAGAATCTTGTTACGGGGCATTTGGATGCTGATCGTCATTGGTGGGTACAGGCAGAAACCGTAGTGGGTTATATGAATATTTATCAGTATTTTGAGGACAAAGAAGCCTTGCAAAAAGCTACTGCTTGCTGGGAGTTTATCAAATCTCGCCTTATCGACAGGGAAAACGGTGAATGGTATTGGAGTATTCGTGCCGATGATACAGTGAATCGCACGGATGATAAGGCCGGTTTCTGGAAATGCCCTTACCATAACGGACGTATGTGCCTGGAGGTGATGGAGCGCTTTGGTGATGAGTAATAGCATGACTGATTGGCATATAAACACATCGGTTCATTGATACATTGTTTATCAGTAACAATATCGAAACACAAATTTAAACTTCTTGTATTTTAGTCGTATTACTTCCGTAATCGTCCCCCTCTAACTTTGCACCCGTAATAAAAACGCATAGCAAAGTTCGATGAAAAAACTATTTCTTGTAAAACTATTCCTTGCAGTCTTGTTTATCGCCTTATATACTCCTATAGCGATGGCTGCCAATATTAAAATTAAAGGTGCTGTAAAAGACAAATTATCCAAAGAACCTCTGATAGGTGCAACGATACGCCTTGTTGGAACTCAAGCAGGAGCTGTTACCGACTTGGATGGTAATTTTGAGCTTAATGGTGTGGGAGTTCTTGAAGGGATGTATGATATCGAAGTAAAATATGTAGGTTATAAAACCGAAGTTCGTCGTAAAGTCCGTGTAGAGAATGGGAATTTGGTTATTTTGAATTTGGAGCTGGAAACAGATGCACAGGAGCTTGCCGATGTAGTGGTAGTGGCCAAAAAGAACCGTGAGAATGAAAATATGCTTCTGTTGGAACAGCAAAAAGCGGTGATTGCCGTGCAAGCCGTAGGGGTAAAAGAACTTTCGCGTAAAGGGGTGAGCGATGCGGAAGGAGCAGTATCCAAAGTGGCTGGAGTATCTAAACAGGAAGGTGTGAAAAACGTCTTTGTGCGCGGATTGGGCGATCGTTACAATGCCACTACTTTTAATGGTTTTCCTATTCCTTCGGAGGATCCGGAATATAAAAACATCTCTCTTGACTTTTTTTCTACGGATATTATCCAGACAGTCGGCGTGAATAAAGCCTTTAATGCCGGTGGTAGCAGCGATGTGGGTGGTGCCAATATCGACATAACTTCAAAAGAGTTGATTGGTGGCGGACATTTCAATATCGGGGTTTCCGGAGGATTCAATACACAGACTCTGACGACAGACTTTCTTAAGATGGATGGAGTCAATCTTCTGGGGATTGCTGACAAGACACAACCCGGCATGGAGAACAATTATAATTTTAAGAACAGTCTGGATCCGTCTGAGCATGACTTACAGATAAACCGCAACTACGGGGTTTCCGGTGGAAAAAGGTTTTATGTGGGACCGCAAAAAGATGCTCTTTCATTTTTTCTTGTAGCCGCACACAATACGGAATATCAATATGCCGAAGAGGTTTTGCGCAATACAACTACGAACGGAACTATCTATAAAGACCAGACAGGAAAGGTTTATGAGCAGAAAATCAGTCAACTGGCTCTTGCTAATCTGGATTATGATTACCGCAACCGTCACCATCTAAGCTATAATTTTATGATGGTACACGATAATGTGCAGTCGGTAGGCGACTATGACGGGATGGACTCGGGAAAATTCAATGATGATTACGATAACATGGGATTTACCCGTCGTCAGCAGGCTAATGATAATTGGTTACTTGTCAATCAGTTGATGACTAATTGGGGGCTGACCAAAACGCTGAGTTTTGATGCGGGGGCTTCGTACAACGTCGTAAAAGGTTCGGAACCGGATCGGCGTATCAATAATCTGCGTAAGGCAGCCGAAGGATATACCTTGCTCGAAGGTAATTCCCAACAGCGTTACTTCTCCGAACTGAATGAAAATGATTTGAATGTAAAAGCCGGTTTAACTTACCGTCTGGCGGATGATCAGGAGGAGATATCCAATATCCGCATCGGGTATAACGGACGCTTTGTGAATGATGATTTTGAAGCTACGGAATATAATATGACGGTTGCACACAGTTCTGTTTTCCGGTTGGAGGATTTTTCACTGGATAGTTATTACAATCAGGAGAATCTGAAAAACGGCTGGTTTGAGATTCAACGTAATGTTGACAAATATACGGTGAAGAAAGATATTCATTCTGCCTATGTGGAAGCTGTTTATCAGTTTGATGCCGCATGGATCCTGAATTTGGGTGTTAAATACGATCGTGTGGACATTTGTGTGGATTATGATGTGAACAAAGGGGGAGAAAAGGGTAGTGGGAAGATCGGTAAGAACTACTTTTTGCCCAGTCTGAATCTGAAATACAATCTTACCCCCAAACAGGCCTTCCGCTTGGGAGCCAGCAAAACATACACCTTACCGCAACCCAAAGAAATTTCTCCCTATCGCTATGTTGGAGTGAACTTTAATAGCCAGGGTAATGAAAAGTTACAACCATCCGATAACTATAACCTTGATTTGAAGTGGGATTTCAATCCTACTCCGACAGAACTTGTTTCGCTGACCGCCTTTTATAAGTATATAAAAAATCCTATTTCACGCATTGAGGTTGCCAGTGCCGGTAATTATCTGTCGTATGAAAATATTTCAGATCATGCTACGGTAGCGGGAGTAGAACTGGAAGTACGTAAGAATCTCTTTACCCGTCCGGCAGGGAAGGGTACGTCGGGTATGAATCGTCTTTCTGTCGGCTTTAATGGCTCATACATCTATACCCATGCTAAAGTGCCGGGAGCTACGGTCACTACCGGTTCGCAGTTGGAAGGTGCGGCACCGTGGATTGTCAATTTTGATATTTCACACAATTATACGAGTGGAGATCGTAGCTTTATCAATACTCTGGTTTTCAATTATGTCAGTGATAAAATTTACACAATCGGGACGCAGGGGTATCAGGACATCATGGAGCATGGTATTGCGACTCTCGACTTTGTCTCACAGGCTAAATTGAATAAGTATATCTCGCTTAATCTGAAAGCCCGTAACTTGCTCAATCCGGCACATAAATTGAGTCGTAAGGCAGACGATAACGGACGGGAGATAGTATTAAGCGATTATAAAAAGGGAATAAGCATCAGTCTGGGAGTGTCGTGTACATTCTAAAAGCGGACATTCGAATAAGATTATTACTAACTAATTTATTTTAAGGAAAATGAAAAGATTATTTTTGAATTTCATGGTCTGTACCGCAATGGTATCAGCCTTAGCATTGACTTCATGTGGTGATGATAATGAAGGTGATGGCAATGGTGGTGATGGAAGCAGTATCGTTTTCAACGGTAATACGCTGACCGGCTCATTAACAGGAAAAGAAACTCTCGAAGCAAAGGAATATATCCTGAGTGGTATTGTAGTGATTGAAAATGGAGGAGAACTGACGATTCCTGCTGGTACTACGATTAAAGCTCGCCAAGGGTTTAGTAATTATCTTCTTGTAGCGCAAGGTGGAAAAATCTATGCTAACGGAACGAAAGATGAACCGATTATTTTCACTGCCGATGAGGATAATGCCAAGTCCGGTCACTGGGGAGGTATCATCATCAATGGTAAAGCTCCTATTTCGGGTGATAAGGAAGACAAAAGTAATACGGCTTTGGCCGAGATCAATAATAAATATCCTTATGGAGGTAACAATGCTGCCGACAACTCGGGTGTGATGACTTATGTTTCGATCTGTTATGCCGGTGCACGCTCTACACAGGACATTGAACACAACGGCCTTACCTTGAATGGAGTAGGAAACGGTACGACAATTGAAAATATCTATGTTTTGGAAAGTGCCGATGATGCCATCGAATTTTTTGGAGGTACAGTGAATGTGAAGAATCTGCTTGCTGTAAATCCCGATGACGATATGTTTGATTTTACCCAGGGATATTGCGGAACATTGAGCAACTGCTATGGTATTTGGGAAAGTGATTATACCAGTACAGAAGCTGATCCGCGCGGCATTGAAGCGGATGGAAACTTTGACGGACTCTATCCGAATCACCTGCGTCAGTCGGATTTTGTTGTAGACGGCATGACCATTGTGAACAATGCTGCTAATACGACAGACAATGTAGACCGCATGCAGGATGTTATCAAGATTCGCCGTGGTGCCAAGGCAACCATCAAGAATGCACTGGTGAAAGGTACGGGCGGTGCTATCGATCTGGTAGACATGAATGATGGAAAAGGTGCAGGTAATGCCGCATCTACTATCAGCATTACGAACTCGCTTCAACTGACCGGTAAGAAGCTGAATGGTGAAGCTGTCTTGAATGAGGCCGGCAGTAATACGGGAGCTGATACAAGTGTATTTGGCTGGACAAAATATAATTTCTAAATCATTGTGAAAAAGTAATTTAAACTTGTCTCTATTTATTAAAACTGGAGGGTTTACGGGTCGTAAATTCTCCAGTTTTCATTTGTATATATAATATTGTTTCGAATATAGCACTTTGCAATATTAATTATCTATTTTTGTTGCTACAAATGAAAAATGATATTTATGATAATTACCCATTGTGATAATAGCGATTACGTACGCTTGTGTGAAATGTCTTTTTTAGCACAGGTAGGGTGGTGGGAAGCAAATTTTGCAACCCGCAGTTTTCGTTGTTCCGAATATATTAATGATCTGTTGGGGTTTGACAAAGAGGAAGAATTGACTTTCGATTCGCTTTGTCTTCTTATTCGTCCGGATTATCGTGGACGTATTAAGCGCGAGTTTGCTTCTCTGTCTTATATGAATACATATGATCAAACGTATCCGTTTGTTATTAATGGGAAGGAGATTTGGGTTCACTCACATTTAGGGGATAAAAGAGAGAACGAAGTAGGGGAACCGGTCGCTTTTGGATATCTCCGGCGTGTAGAAGGAGCGGAGAAAGACACGACAGAGCGTTTAGCGGTTCGCGTGAACGAACAATTATCCCGCCAAAATTCAATCTCTCAGTCTCTTTATCGCTTTATACAGGATAAAGATATCACTTCTGGGATCAATAGCATATTAAACGATATTCTCCAATTTTTTCAAGGTGGACGTGCTTATATCTTTGAATACGATGAAAAGTGTGAACATCATAGTTGTATCTTTGAAGTGTTGGCCGAGGGAGTAGAACCGGAAATCGACATATTACAGAATATTCCGGCAGGGAGTCTTCCATGGTGGACAGAGAGGATACTTTTAGGCCAGCCCATTGTTCTTAATAGTCTTGACGAGTTGAAAGAGAAAGCATCTGCAGAGTATGATATTCTTAGTAAACAGAATATTAAGTCGTTGCTTGTCGTTCCTCTCAAGTCGGGAGATAGAGTTCGGGGATATTTGGGCGTTGACTTGGTGAAACACAGTCACTCTTGGAGTAATGATGATTGTCAATGGCTCTCTTCTTTGGCCGATATTATCAGTATTTGTACTGAATTGCGCGTGGCTAAGGATGCGTCCGAGCATGAACGGACTTTTCTCCGTAATCTATTCCGCTACATGCCTATAGGATATATTCATATGAGTATTCTGCGTGATAGTGCGGGAGTTCCAGTTGATTATCTTCTTACTGATGCTAACCAGATGTTTGCTGATATAATCGGTATTCCGCGTGAAAGATATGTTGGAAAATGTGCCAGTGAGTTGGGATTCAATTATATGGGAAATCTCAATTATATCTCCGATATTATAGATGAAAATTGCTATAAGGAACTTGAAGTGCCTTTCCCCGCTTCCGGGAAAAACAGCCGTTGTATTGTTTATTCTCCGGAAAAGGATGAGGTTGTTGCACTCTTTGTCGATATCACAGAGACCCAGTTGGCTCACCGGGCACTCGACCGTAATGAAAAGCTTTTCCGTAATATTTTTACCAATATACCCGTGGGGATAGAAATCTATGACCAGAATGGCTTTATGATCGATATCAATAATAAAGATATGGATATATTCGGAGTTCGTGAGAAAAAGGATGTATTAGGTGTCAATGTTTATCAGAATCCTAATGTACCTGAGGATGTAAAGGAACGGATGCAGTATGAAGAGTCATTGGATTTCGGCATGAATTATCCTTTCTCCGGTATTGAAGGATATTATGATTCGAAGAAAAAAGGATATATAGCACTTTATTCTAAAGTAAGCCGGCTTTGTGATGGAGCAGGTAATTTCTTAGGGCATATTTTTCTGAATATAGACAATACGGAACGCTTGGATGCTATCAATAAGATACAAGACTTTGAGAATTTTTTTCTTTTGATTTCCGACTATGCGAAGGTAGGATATGCCAAACTTAATCTTCTTGACAGGCAGGGGTATGCTATCAAGCAATGGTTCAAAAATATGGGAGAGGAGGAAGATACTCCATTATCCGATGTCGTTGGTGTGTATGGTAAGATGCATCCCGATGATCGTAAAGAGGTTCTTGATTTCTATCAGGAGGTTCAGACCGGACGTATCGGGAGTTTCCGCAAAGAAGTACGTATTCATAAGACGAAATCGGAAATGGCGGAAACCGAAAATGGGGATGTATTATCGGAATGGAACTGGGTGCGGATGAATATAATGTTGTCTCATTTTGCTCCTGAGGCGGGGATGATAGAACTTATCGGCATCAATTATGATATAACCGAATTGAAAGAAATTGAAGCTAAACTGATTGATGCAAAAGAAAGAGCGGAAGAAGCCGACCGCTTGAAAAGCGCTTTCTTGGCAAATATGAGTCATGAAATACGTACACCATTGAATGCAATTGTAGGATTTTCCGGATTGCTGGCAGAGACGGAGGATATGGACGAACGGAAGCAATACATGGATATTGTGGAAGAAAACAATGAACTGTTGCTGCAATTGATATCTGATATTCTTGATTTATCTAAGATAGAGGCTGGTACTTTTGGATTTAGTATCAGTGAGATGGATGTCAATTTACTGTGTGAGGACTTGGTACGTAGTATGCAAGGAAAGGTGCCCGAAGGGGTAGAACTGATATTCGACAAACATCTGCCGGAGTGTTTTATTATGTGTGATCGTAACCGGATACATCAGGTTATTTCTAACTTTGTAAATAATGCTATTAAGTTTACTTCTCATGGAAGCATTAGAGTCGGATACGAACAATTAGCGGATAACAGATTTCGTTTTTATGTATCCGATACGGGTATCGGTATCGCAGAAAGAGCCCGGCTACAGATATTCGATCGTTTTGTTAAGTTGAATTCATTTATTCATGGTACAGGATTGGGATTGTCCATTTGCCGGAGCATCATTGAACAGTTAGGAGGTGAAATAGGAGTGGATTCTAAAGAGGGAGAAGGTTCCTGTTTCTGGTTTATTTTACCGGTGGTATGTTAAAATAGTGATAAACGGATTAGCAACAAGTGACTAGTATCATGTGGCATGAAAACGCATCCCACTACTAACTAATCACTTGTTGCTAATCCGTTTATCACTATTTATAATCCGAACGCGAATTTGTCTATCGTCTGATAAACAATACTTGCAATTCCTAAACCTACTATACCGAGTACACAGATGGCCAGCCCTATCCGTGTACAGTTATCGCTGCGGAATGTCGGTATCGGATCATTTGAAGGAGTAATGTACATTGCCTTTACTATCAGAAGGTAGTAGTATAATGAGATGACCGTATTGACCAAAGCGATAAATACCAGTAAGTGGAAACCTGCCTGGAACGCAGACATGAAGATAAAGAATTTGGAAAAGAACCCTGCAAATGGCGGAATACCGGCCAGTGAGAATAGGGATAGGGTCATCACAAATGCTAATTTCGGATTGGTTTTATAAAGTCCTGCATACTCTTCGAGCGTGAACTTATGGCTGCGTAGTGCCACGATGGTAATAACGGCAAATACTCCTAAATTGGCTACGGCATAAACCAGTACATAATAGACCAGTGATGACATTCCGTCAGCAGTACCACCGATCACACCTAACATAATGTATCCTGCTTGTGATATACTGGAGAAGGCCATCAACCGTTTTAGATTTTGTTGGCGGATGGCAAATAAGTTAGCCAATGTGATGGAAGCAATCGTAACCCAGTAGAGAACCTCCTGCCAGTCGGCAATCATCGGGGCAAATACCTTAATGAGTACCGTCAGTAAAACGAAGGCAGCCGAACCTTTGGAAATAACACTCAGATAGGCTGTGACCACACTCGGTGCACCTTCGTACACATCAGCTGTCCACAAATGGAAAGGAACCAGTGACAGTTTGAATCCCATACCGGTGAAGAAAAATACGAATGCCATTATTTGCAGCATATTGCCGTCGATGTGGGCAGGCAGGTCGTTGAAGTAAAGTGTACCACAACTACCGTAAATCATGGACAGGCCGAACAGCAGCAAGGCGCTTGAGAATAAAGCTGTCAGTATGTATTTGGCTCCGGCTTCGGCAGAGTGATGACGATATTTGTCGAAAGCAACCAATGCTGCCATTGGGATACTGGCTGTTTCAAGTCCGATGAAGAACATCAAGAAGTGTCCGGCAGAAATCATCAGGTACATACCCAACAGGGTAGAGAGGGTCATAATATAAAATTCACCGCGTTTGATTGAAGTATCTTCTAACTTCAGCCATTCGGCAGCCATGAAAAATACGATGATTGTACCGATATTGAGCACGGCTTTGATGATGGTCTGCATCGGGGCGTACTGATACATTCCGCCAAAAGCTTCGGCGCTACCGGCGGCAGGTACCAGATTGATGATTGTATGAATGACCATCAGTACAATGGGCAGGATAGTGGCGAAACGCGCATTGTTCATGTTGTTCCGTTTATCCGGGTTCATAAACAAGTCTGCCAAAAATATAATGAGGATGACAGCTACCAGTGATAGCTCCTCTTTCATATATAGAAATTGTGAATAGTCCATTTCTTGCGTGATTTATAAGTTATAATTGATGATTGATCACGGAATTAGGTTGGATACTACAGGCAGAACACTACCGGATATCATATCACTAATCCAGAAGGGTGCCATACCCAATCCAGCTACGCAGACGATCAGGCAGATGACGGCAAAACGTTCATCCCAAGTAGCATCTGTCAGTGCCAGATGATGCTTGTTGGTACAAGTACCGTAGAGAATTTTTCCTACAAGGCGCAAGATATATACGGCTGTGATAACGATACTCGTACAAGCTATAATCGTCAGTGTCCGATGGAACACATCGAAATTCTGGAAAGAACCGACAAAAATAGTCATTTCGGCAACGAAACCGCTCAATCCCGGAAGTCCGAGGTTGGCAAGACCGGCAATGACGTAACATACCGACAGGAACGGCATTACTTTCATCAGCCCGTTCAATTCGCGAACGTCACGTGTGTGGGTACGTCCGTAGATCATACCGATCAGTGCAAAGAACAAGGCTGTCATCAATCCGTGCGACAGCATTTGGAGTATAGCACCTGTACAAGCCGTCTGGTTCATCATCAGAATGGCAAAAAGTACCAGGCCGCAGTGGCTTACGGAAGAGTAGGCATTGATGTATTTCAAGTCTGTCTGCACACAAGCGGAGAATGCACCATACACTACGGAGATACCGGTCAGTATCAGGAAAATCCATCCTAACTCATTGGCAGCCTCCGGCATCAGATACATGGCGATCCGGAAACAACCGTATCCTCCTAATTTCATCAGTACGCCGGCATGAAGCATAGATACGGCGGTGGGTGCCGAAGCATGACCGTCGGGACTCCATGTATGGAATGGGAAAAGAGCACCTAATACACCGAATCCCAGGAAAGTGAGAGGGAACCAGATACATTGTTGTGCGAAAGGTATATTGTGCAGTTGTGCAATTTCAAGGATGTTCATAGTAGTTCCGCCGGCACCGAAGAAGATCCCTAAAATGCCTATCAGCAAGAAAGCCGAACCACCCATCAACATCAGTGTCAGTTTCATGGCTGCGTATTCTTTACGACCCGAACCCCATACACCGATTAACAGATACATCGGGATCAGTGCGATTTCGTAGAACATGAACATGGTGAAAAGGTCGATCGAGATAAAGAACCCGAATACTCCCATTGACAACAGAGTGAACCAGAGAAAATATTCTTTAGTAAGCGGTTGTAGTCGCCAGGAAGCGAATGTTCCTGTGAATACGATGACAGCCGAGAGTAGCAACATAGCTACGGAAATGCCGTCCACGCCTACGGAATAGGCTATATGAAGCGGGGCATACCATACCGTATCAGCCCGGAAAAGCATTTCGGCAGTATCGCCACCGGCACGTGCCTGCAAGTATCCTACTGTCAGTGCCACAGCCGCTATCAACAGTGCCGAAGAACCGACAACCATTACGGTACGTATCTGCGCGATGTTACGGCTGAGCCAAAGGCCGAGTAACATCAGCAGTGGGATTAGTACGAAGATTGATAAGAAATTCATCTTTATATTACTATTTAACTATTTACAATTTACTGTTTAGAGAATCACGTTAGAGAATAAGCAACAGGATAAGAGCCAACGCTCCGCAAAGGAATACGTAGGTATACTGTTGTATCTGTCCGCTTTGGAAGCCACGGATGGAATCGCTCGCCGCATTGGCTGCCCAGGCAATGAAGTCGAACGTACCGTCTATTACGTGACGATCGAACCAAGCGATCGGCTTGCTGATGCAGCGGAAGATAATCTTATGTGTGATAAACTGATACACCTCATCAATGTAGAACCGGTGGTAGGCAGCCGTCCACAATCCGGAGAAACGGCGTTGTAGGCTGTCGGCTACCGGTTGTTTACTGCCTTTATACATGTAAGTGGCAAGAGCGATAGATAGAAGGGCGATGACGATGCTTGTACCAGCCACCGTCCAGTCCAGATGGATCGTGTAGGATTCTCCGTTTGAACTGATGAAATGTCCGAAAGGAATGAATCCGGCTCCACAAGTGACGAGAGCCAAGAATATTAAAGGAATAGTCATAGCTGTCGGACTCTCATGGGGAGTGTGGGAAGACTGTTTGCTATTGTCTTTTCCCCAGAAGATGCCGTAATAAAGGCGGAACATGTAGAATGCGGTCATGGCGGCAATCACGGTCATAATCCAACCCATTACGGGGCTGAACTGGAAGCAGGCTGCCAGTATCTCGTCTTTAGAGAAGAAACCGGAGAACGGAGGAATGCCGGCAATAGCCAGACAGGCAATCAGGAATGTAATGTGTGTGATCGGCATGTATTTGCGCAAACCGCCCATCGCCGACATTTCATTGGAGTGTACGGCATGGATGATACTACCGGCACCGAGGAATAGCAATGCTTTAAACATCGCATGTGTGAATAAATGGAACATGGAAGCCATGTAGCCCAGGCCTCCGTGATGCGGGTCGGCAGAAGTACAGACTCCCAAAGCTACAATCATAAACCCGATCTGCGAGATGGTGGAGAAAGCGAGTACGCGTTTGATGTCACTCTGTACACAAGCCACACTGGCAGCATAGAACGCAGTGAAAGCGCCTACGTAAGCAATCCAATGCAATACATCCGGTGCATAGGCGATGAATAGCGGGAACATGCGGGCTACCAGATATACACCGGCTACTACCATTGTCGCAGCATGAATCAATGCAGATACGGGAGTAGGGCCTTCCATGGCATCCGGCAACCAGATGTGCAACGGAAACATAGCACTCTTACCGGCACCACCTACAAACATCAATCCCAATGCCAAAGGAAGCATTGAAGCACCGCCACTAATCAGCGAAACCGTATCGGGTGTAAATCCGAACGTTCCTCCGTAGTATCCGTAAATAAGGATACCGATCAGGAAACCCAAGTCGGCAAAACGTGTTACGATAAATGCTTTTTTACTGGCTGCGATGGCTGCCGGTTTGGTATAATAAAATCCGATGAGCAAATAAGACGATACACCCACCAATTCCCAGAATAGATACATTTGGAAAATATTGGTGGCTACCACCAACCCGAGCATCGACATTGTGAAAAGGCTCAGGAAAGCATAATAGCGCTGAAAGCCTTTTTCTCCTTTCATGTAGCCGAAAGAGTAGATGTGTACCATCAGCGACACAGTGGAGATGACAATTAACATCATCACCGAAATAGGGTCTAATAGAATTCCTATATTGAATGTCAGTGTTTCTGTGAAAGGCAACCACTCGAAATTATAAGGTATCCAAGTGGCAAATGTACCGTCTTCTAAGCGTGGTGCCGAAAAATATTGCACTGCTGTAACGTATGACAGCACCGCCACTACTCCCAACACTGCCGTGCCGATGAAACCCGCTGTGCGGTGCGTCATCCATTTCCCTCCGATTCCCAGCAACAGGAAAGAGAGGAGAGGGAGGAGAAGTATTAATATTGTATATTCCATATTGTTAATTTAATTCTTTATTTAATCAGTCAATGTCTTTTTACCACTTCATATCATCCAGTTTCTTGACTTGGATACTCCGGATATTACGGTAGATATTAATCATGATTGCGATGGCAACAGCCGTCTCGGCCGCCGAGATGGCTATAGAGAACAGCGCGAAGAAATACCCTTCCAGTCCGTCCGGAAAAAGAAAACGGTTGAATACGGCAAAGTTGATGTCCGTTGCGTTCAGCATCAGTTCTACGGAGATCAATATTGCCAGCGTGTTGCGGCGTGTAAAGAATCCGTAGATGCCTGCAAACATCATGATGGTCGAAACCACCAGATAATATTCCATGTGTATCATCATATCTATTTACTATTTGACGATTTACTATTTATTATTTTTTTATGCTTTTTATCTACGATTTTATCATTTATCGTTTACTCTTTCTGCATTGCGCAGCAAATGGTAAATCGTAAATTGTTCAATCGTAAATCTTTTCATCTTTTACGTGCAATCAACAATCCACCTACGATACAGGCCAGCAGCAAGATACTGACAGCTTCGAAAGGCAGAATATATCCGTATTTGTCTCCCGACAGTAGTGCATGTCCGATGGTTTTGATTGTGATCTCTATCGGTTCCGGATTGCTCACTGATACAAAACGATGGCTCAGAGTGATGAACAATACGATAATGGCTCCTACTATGGTGGTTCCCAGTCCAGCTATGAACTTACTACGTTTTAACTTCTCGGCACGGTCGCCCTCGCCGCTTGTCAATAAGATAGAAAACACATAGAGTACTACGATACCGCCGGCATAAACCATCATTTGTACCGAAGCCAGGAATGTGTATCCCAACAGAAAATAGATACCTGCCGTACCGAAAAGGACAAAGAGCAGGTAAGTGGCCGAACGTACGATACGTTGTGTTGTCACCGTCAGTATACACATTACTGAGATGAATGCGGCCAGGAAGTAGAATACTACTGTTTCAAGTGTAAATTCCATAATTTAATAATGTGCTGATATGCCAATGTGCCGATTGGCTGTGCACTTATTTGTTTATTATTTAATTTATTTATTTTCTCAATTCTGCTAATGGTACATTGGTACCATTTAGCGTAATGCCACATAGGCGTATTATTTTTTTTCCATCACTTTACTGCCCTCATGGTTCAGCCGTAGTATGAGCTTTGACCGGTCGAATACGGCATGCTCGAAATTCTGATCAAACGTGATGGCATCGTGCGGACAAGCGTTCACACAGAGCTGGCAAAATATACAGGAACCGAGGTCGTATTCATATCTGGCAAGTATTTTCTTCTTTTTCCCTTCTTCCGTTTCAATCGTTTCGGAAATGACTTTTATCGTGTCATTGGGGCAGGCATTTTGACATAGTCCGCAGGCAATGCAACGATGTTCGTTCTGTTCGTTGTGCGGCATAGTAAGTGTGCCACGAAAACGGTCGAACATTTTCAATTCTTTCCGGTTTTCCGGGTATTGTTCTGTCACTTTCTTGCGGAAGTACACTTTCATGGTGGTCTTCATACCGGTCAGCAATGTGCCGATACCGTGAACAAGACCTCCTAAATATGTATATTCTTCTTTTTTCATTCTTCTATATGATTAAAATAATCTCCTGGAAGCACTAAAAGTGCAGGCCGAAGACAACGATTAATACCATCAGTAATAGGTTCAGCATGGATATCGGTACCAGGTATTTCCATTCTAATGCTAAGATCTGGTCGATACGTAGGCGGGGAAAAGTCCATTTCACCCACATCAGTAGGAATACTACGAAGAATGCCTTACCGAAGAACCAGATAAATCCGGGAATATAATCCATTATGGCATTGAAGCCGTCCAGTCCGGAGATATGCAATGGCATCCAACCTCCTAAAAAAATGGTGGCGGCTACAGCCGATACGATGAATAAATTCAGATATTCTGCCAGATAGAAGAAACCGAAGTGCATACCCGAATATTCCGTGTGATAACCTGCTGTCAGCTCACTTTCGGCTTCGGGAAGGTCGAATGGACCACGATTACATTCTGCGTTTCCTGCAATCAGATAGATGATGAAAGCGATAACGGCAGGGATGTGTCCTTTAAAGATAAACCATCCGTCCGCCTGTCCTTCTACGATTTCAGAGAACTGCATGGTACCCATCAGTACTACCATCGTCAGTATACTCAAGCCTACCGATAATTCATAACTGATGATCTGAGCACCGCTACGCATGGCACCGATCAGGGAAAATTTATTGTTTGATCCCCATCCGGCGAGCAAGATACCCACTACACCTATACTCGAAGCTGCTAACAGGAAGAATACGCCTACGTTGAAGTTCAGTACTTCCATTCCCTTGTTTATCGGTAGACATGCAAAGGTGAGGAAAGAGGCGATAATCACCATGAACGGTGCCAAATTATATAGGAATTGGTCGGCTCCCTTCGGGTTGAAAATCTCTTTGGTGAGCATTTTCAGGACGTCACAAATCACTTGTATGGAGCCCCATGGGCCTACGCGCATCGGTCCGAGACGGCATTGGAAGAATCCGCACACTTTGCGCTCCATATATATCAGTACAATGGCAAGGAGGGCATACATTAATATGATACATACGCCTATTGCCACACATTCGATGAATACAGCCCATCCTTCCGGCATGACGGAAGTCAGCATTTGGTGTATCCAGTTTGTTACAATACTAAAGTCAAACATGTTTTTTTTGATTTATGATTTTTTGATTTATGAAAGGATGGCTTTTGATTGATGAATTATAACCGGAGAGTTTCCGTCATTCAAAAATCATAAATCATCATTCATAAATCATAAGTCTCTTTTATCTATCAATATCCGGTACTACATAGTCCAATGTTCCACCAATGGCAATCAAGTCGGCAATCTTGGCTCCTCGACAGATTGTATCGACTACACTCACCAACGGTAATCCCGTAGAGCGGTAGTGTAAACGATAAGGCATCTTGTCGCCCCGGCTTTCAAGGTATACACCGAATTCTCCACGACTGCCTTCCACGGCAGCATAATAAGAACCTTCGGGTACACGGATGATCGGTTTCATTTTCTCTTGGAACGGTCCTTCAGGGATGTTGTCGATCAATTGTTCGATGATGTTGAGACTTTCCATGATTTCGTCCATACGCACCATGTAGCGGGCAAACGAGTCCCCTTCGGTATAGAGAATTTCTTTAAAGTCCACTTTGTCGTATACACCGTAGGGCATACGTTTACGAACATCGCAAGCCCAGCCACTGGCACGTCCCGTACCTCCGGTGGCGCCGAATGAGATGGCGTCTTCCCGACTCAATACGCCTACACCTTTCAGACGGCTTTGGGCGATGATATTACCTGTAAATACATCGTGGTATTCGTGTATGATACCTCTCATGTAAGGGATAAATTCTTTCACCCGTTTTACGAAGTTGGGATGGAGGTCGGCTTGTACGCCACCGATGGTGTTATAATTCATAATCAACCGTCCTCCGCAGGTCTCTTCGAAAATGTCCAAAATCTTTTCCCGGTCACGGAAGCCATAGAAGAATGCTGTCAGTGCTCCGAGGTCCATACAGAGACAAGCATAGAATAAAAGGTGAGAGTCGATACGTTGCAACTCGTCCATGATGGTGCGGATGTATTTTACTCGGTCGCTTACTTCGATGCCCATCGCCTTTTCGATACACATACACAAAGCATGCCGGTTTTGTTGCGCTCCGAGATAGTCAAGACGGTCGGTCAGTGCCAGTGTTTGTGGGTAGGTGAGGCTTTCGTTCATCTTCTCGATACCACGGTGTATATAACCGCAGTTCGGGTCGATTTTACGGATGATTTCCCCTTCTAATGATACACGGAAACGGAGTACACCGTGTGTGGCCGGATGCTGAGGTCCGATATTCACCACATACTCTTCATCGCCGAAAAGAATGGTTTCTTTATTTTTTATACTTCCATCCGGGTTCAGTTCGATTTCCGTTGTCGTGTCGATGGTGTCCTCGTTCCACATGCGCAGCGGGTTTTCTTTTTCGGGATCGTTGTCTTTTCGTAGCGGATAGCCTACCCAGTCGTTACGTAGAAAGAGACGACGCATGTCAGGATGCCCGACAAAGACAATACCATAGTAGTCGTACACTTCACGTTCGTTTAATTCTGCCGCTTTCCAAAGGTCGCATACAGAAGGAATTTCCGGATTTTCACGGTTCAGGGTAGACGTTTTCACGGCAATGCGTTCTCCGGTGGTAGTGGATTCTAAATGATATACCACCCCCAAGCCACGAACAGTATCCGGTGCATCATTTTCGGCAGGTTCTCCCCAGTCCATACCGGTAAGGCTTTCCAGAAAATCCATCTTCCGCTCATTCCGCAAGCGTGCCATTTCGTCGTGTAACGCTGCGGGTTCTATGTATTTTATTTCTTGCATACTATTAATAATTAGTCAATATGTCAATGTGCCAATTGGTTGTACTGTTTATTGCGCTGCTTGATACGCTAATATGCCGGCTGATTATCTCATCATGCCGCATGGCAATTGGCACATTGGCATATTGGCACATTGAATCATTATTCCTGTTCCTTTTCTTTTCTATTTACTCCGCCGAAGAATTTTTCAATTTTCACTTTACGTTGCAACTGCATCATTCCATAATAAAATGCTTCAGGGCGAGGCGGGCATCCCGGAATGTATATATCTACCGGGAGAATTTTGTCTACTCCGTTCAGTACATGATAGGATTTTTTGAAAGGGCCTCCGCTTACGGCGCATCCACCTACGGCGATCACGTATTTTGGGTCGGCCATCTGATCGTACAGACGTTTCAGTACCGGAGCCATTTTGTTGGTGATTGTACCGCATACCATGATCATATCTGCTTGCCGTGGACTGGCACGGGCTACTTCAAACCCGAAGCGGGCCATGTCGTAACGCGCGGCACCCAGTGCCATGAATTCGATACCGCAACAACTGGTTGCGAAAGTAAGTGGCCACAGCGAATTACTGCGTCCCCAGTTGATGAGGTCGTCCAGTACTCCCACAAAGACGTTTGCACCTCCTTGATTGAGTTCCTGAACCAGCTTCTCCAACGACTCATTGTCGATGAATTCGTCATATGGGATTGATTTTATTTTGGGTTTCTTTATTACTTCCATTCCAAAGCTCCTTTCCGCCAGGCATAAGCGAGTCCCAGCACCAATATTACTAAAAAGAAGATAACGCTTATCAGCGCTTGTACTCCCATGTCGCGTACTACTACTGCCCATGGGAAAAGGAATACCGTTTCCACATCGAACATGAGAAACAGAATGGCAAACAGGTAGTAACCCACACGAAACTGCATCCATGATTTTCCGCGTGTGGGAATACCACATTCATAGGCTTCAAACTTTTGTGCATTGTATGATCGTGGAGAAATAGCTCTTGACAGGGCTATCACTACACCGACAAATGCAATTGCCGTTAGCAAAACAACAACTAACAATGTAAAATTCATAATCCAAGTATATATTTAGATTGAGAAATATTTTTTCTTAAACTAAAAGCGGAGGATTGTGGTAGAAATGTATATTACGTACATAAGAAAGGATTTTCCCTTACAAGTACTGTACGCAACTATAAAGATGTAACAACGGGGATACATCTTTACCACGAATCGTTTGGTTTCCGAAGTAAGTTCGTTACTGTTAAATTACGATTTTCCTCTGCCCGTAAATGTAGTGCATTATGGGGTCTTCGGGGTCGTGGGTGTATAACTGTGACGAATGTTCGTAAAGTGAAGGAAGTATTCCTCTATATCTGTACTGACGAATGGTCAGACGCAGGAAATTTTTGTCGGTAGGTACGTGCGAGAGGTCGGCGTGTCCCATTTCACAGGAGAGCGGAGAACAGAAAAGATAAAACTTTTCGATGGCATTACGCATGGGGCGTGCCTGTGATACAAAACATTTGTTATGGCTTAAAACATCGGGCATTACAGTCTCCCCCGTCGCTTCCGTCACTATTGAGTGAAGCAATAGGGCAAATATCAATAATATGCCATATTTTAAGCTTTGTTTCATATTTCGCTTTTAAACGGCTGCAAATATAGAATTTAAATTCATTCTTTTTGCAATCTCTGCATGACAAAAAAGGTTTTTTAGCACTCTGAATTGATTTGGATCAATTCTTTTTCCAGAAATCGGAGCTGAATAATAATAAAACCGTAAATAACTCGAGACGTCCGAGCAACATAAAAAATGACATCAGCCATTTAGCAGCATCGGGCAGTTCGTTCCATGAGTAAGCAGGACCACACAGGCCGAGTCCTGGTCCCATGTTTCCCAGACTGGAGATGGTACATCCCAATGATTCCGTCAGGCCGACTCCTAACCCGAGCATTGCCAATGTGCCGGCGATAATTAGTACGGTATACAAGAAAGTGAATGCTAACACGGTAGAACGTATGGAGGGAGAGATAACCTGTTTGTTTACCCGTACCGGAAGCACGGCGTTGGGATGTATGATGTGTTTGAATTCGTTTCTTGAAACTTTGGCCAGTATAACCAGACGGATGCTTTTTATACCTCCTGTGGTACTACCGGCACAGGCACCCATAATCATAATTACGGTTAGCATGCCCCATGTTATCGCCGGCCACGTCATATAATCGGCTGTTGCAAATCCCGTAGATGTGTGGAGAGAAGCTACCTGAAAGAGTGATTTACGGAAAGCCTCTTCTACTCCCATCGAACTGTTATAATAGAGAATAGCGGCAATTACTATCGTAAAACCTGTCACGGACCAGAAATACCATTTCAATTCGGCATCGTGGACAAATTTTTTGAGCTTTCCGTTGACGAACAATAATAATAAGGTGAAGTTGATACCTGATATAAACATGAAGATAGAGATCACATATTCTATATAAGGAGAGTGATAATATTCGATGCTGGCCTGTTTGGTAGAGAACCCCCCGGTACTGGTGGTTGCGAAAGCATGGCATATGCTGTCGAAAATATTCATTCCGCCGAACATTAATAGAATGATCAGTGTTCCTGTTAGCCCGGCATAAATACCCCATATCCATTTGGCAGTGATACCGATGCGCGGGTGTACCTTGTCATGTGTCGGTCCGCTGGCTTCGGCGGCAAACACCTGAATACCTCCCACACCGAATATCGGGAGTACGGCTATAGTGAAAAATACGATTCCCAATCCGCCGATCCATTGCGTCATGCTACGCCAGAAGAGCAAACCGTGGGGGAGTTTTTCTATATCGTTTAATATAGTGGCTCCTGTACTGCTGAAACCGGACATGGTTTCGAAAAAAGCATTTGTGATCGAAGGGATATAACCGCTCAGATAGAAGGGGAGCATTCCGAAAAGAGAGAAAGCCAGCCAGGCAACAGTAACGATGACATATCCGTCGCGGCGTCCCAATTGTTTCTCGGCTCCGCGTCCGATAAAAAGTAATACCACTCCCATCAATGCAGTGAGACTTGCCGATTGCAGAAAACTTATCAGATCATCTTCATGATACAGTAACGATACCCCTCCGCAACACAATAGCATGGCTGTTTCTATCAATAGCAGAAATCCGGTGATGCGGTATATCATTTTAGAATTAATCATATTTAATTGACAATTGACAATTAATTAAAGTATTTTTCTATTTTCTTGATCATCATACTCAGGCAGAACACTACCACGTGGTCACCTGCACGCACCAGCGTGTCTCCGGTGACAAGGATACCTTCACCGTTCCGGATCATACCGCCGATGGTAGTTCCTTTAGGCAATCCCAGATCCTTGATGAGGTGTTTGGTAATTTTAGAGTCTGCCTTTACGGTAAATTCGGCCACGTCGGCATTGGCGAATGTGAGGCATTTTACATTACTGACGTCCGCATCCAGCATCATTTGATAGATGTGGCTGGCGGAAATCATCTTCTTGTTGATTACCGTGCCGATGTCAAGACTCTCCGCCATGCCTATATAATCAATGTTTTCTACTTCTGCCACTGTTTTATTCACACCCATACGTTTGGCGGCAAGGCAGGCGAGGATGTTCGTTTCGGAGTTTCCGGTCAGTGCCACAAAAGCTTCTGTGTTTTTGAGACCTTCTTCGATGAGCAGGTCCATATCGCGGCCGTCTCCGTTGATAATCATGGTACGATCGTCCAGTAATTCTGTCAGGCGGTTGCAACGGTTGAGGTCGTTGTCTACAATTTTCACTTGCATGTAGTCGGGTACATACTGTGCCGTTCGCACAGCAATACGGCTTCCTCCCATGATCATGACATTGCGTACATCGGCATAATCTTCTTTTCCGGCGATTTTCCGGATATAAGGAATGTATTTTCGGGTGGTGGTGAAATAAACGATGTCATTCAGTTTGATGGTGTCGTCACCCCGGGGAATAATAGTATCTGTGCCACGTTTGATAGCTACCACATGATAAGGAATGTTGGGGCTTCCGAGTTGGTGGAGGGGGATGTCCAGAATTTCTGCCTTTTCACGCATTTTGGCACCTATCAGGATCAGTGCTCCTCCGCAGAATTCCCACCATTGACGTACCCAGCTCATACGCATGGAGGATACGATCTCTTTGGCGGCCAGCATTTCGGGGTAGATGAGCGAATCTACTCCTAACTTTTGGAAGAACTCTTTGTTTTTGGGTAACAGGTATTCGTAATTGTCGATGCGTGCTACGGTTTTCAGTGCACCCAGATTGTGAGCCAGCATGCAGGCTGTCATGTTTCGGCTTTCGTCCGGAGTGACGGCGATGAACAAGTCGGCTTCTTTTACGCCTACTTCTTTCAATCCGGAGATGGAAGAAGGGGATGCAGTGACGGTCATCAAGTCAAAATTATTGCTCAAAGTACTGAGCTTCTCTTCGTCGTCGTCCATTAATATGATATCCTGCCGCTCACGGGAGAGCAGTTTGGCCAGATGGGTGCCTACGTTGCCGGCACCGGCAATGATAATCTTCATTTTTGTCTGCTGTTATGCTTCGTTTATTTAGTTACTGAGATGTGCTTTTTCGTCCACAGTTTGTATTTTTATTCCATTACCGTTTATTCTGGCATTTTTTTCCCACTTTTCACCTTTTAGCACTTTCTTGATGCCTTCTTCATCCAGGCCGCAGAGGGCATATAGCTGCGCTGCCGTCCCGTGTTCAATGAAATGATCGGGGATACCGATACGCTGTAGTTTCGGACTGTATCCATGATCAGCCATGAATTCAAGTACGGCACTTCCCATGCCTCCGGCTTTGATGCCGTCTTCTATGGTGATAATGTGGTTGAATCGTGTTCCTATTTCGTGTAGGAGCTCTTCGTCTAATGGTTTGAGAAAGCGTAAGTCATAATGGGCTATACTTTGTTTAGGGTTCTCTTTCTCTACTTGTGCGATGGCATGTGCGGCCGTATTTCCTATCGGACCGATAGTGATAACGGCCAAATCACGGCCCTCTTTTAGTTTTCGTCCCCGTCCTACGGGAATTTCTTCGAGCGGGCACTTCCAGTCCACCAACACTCCCCGTCCACGCGGATAACGGATGACGAACGGCCCTTTGTCCGGTAACTGTGCCGTATACATTAGCCGGCGTAGTTCGTGTTCGTCCATCGGAGAAGAGACGGTCAAGTTGGGGATCGGACGCATGTATGCCAAGTCGAACATTCCGTGATGCGTAGGACCGTCTTCACCTACCAATCCGGCACGGTCGAGACATAGCACGACGGGCAATCGCTGGATGGCCACGTCATGAATCACATTGTCGTAGGCACGTTGCATAAATGAGGAGTAGATATTACAAAAAGGCAAAAGGCCGTCTTTCGCCATTCCTCCGGAGAAAGTCACAGCATGTCCTTCGGCGATGCCTACGTCGAAAGCGCGTCCGGGCATTTGTTCCATTAAGAAATTCATGGAGCATCCTGTAGGCATGGCAGGCGTTACCCCCACGATGCGCGGGTTTTGTTCGGCCAGTTCCACCAGCGTATGTCCGAAGACATCTTGAAAGAGTGGTGGCATTCCGTTCGTATCGGCAATCAGTCTTTTCCCTGTTTCCGGGTCGAATTTGCCCGGTGCATGCCAGATTCCCGGATGCTTTTCGGCCGGTTCGAATCCTTTTCCTTTAATGGTGTGAAGATGCAGTACTTTAGGGCCTTCCATATCTTTGATATCCCGCAAGATACGAGCGATATTTTGTACGTCATGTCCGTCTACCGGGCCGAAATAACGAATGTTCATTCCCTCGAAGATGTTTTGTTGTTGTGCGACGAGCGATTTCAAACTGTTTCCCAAACGGATAAGTGCCTTGCGGCGATCTTCATTTAGGATACCCATTTTGAAGAGCAGTTGTGAAGTCTTGAATCTTAACTGATTGTAGCGGTTGGAGGTGGTAAGGTTAAAGAGATATTGCTTCATTCCGCCCACGCTTCGGTCGATGGCCATATCGTTATCATTCAGTATGATAAGCAGATTGTTAGGGGTGGATGAAACGTTGTTGAGCCCCTCGAAAGCCAGTCCGCCACTCATCGATCCGTCGCCGATGACGGCTACCACATGGCGGTCGCGTTCTCCTTTTTTCATGGCTGCCACTGCCATGCCCAATGCTGCCGAGATGGAGTTGGAAGCATGTCCGCAAGTAAAAGTATCGTATTCGCTTTCTTCGGGTGAGGGGAAAGGCCGGATACCTCCCATTTTACGATTGGTGGAAAAGGTGTCGCGGCGTCCGGTAAGGATTTTATGTCCGTAAGCTTGATGTCCTACGTCCCAGACGAGACGGTCGTAAGGAGTATTGAACACGTAATGCAGGGCTACGGTGAGTTCTACCACTCCCAGACTGGCAGCAAAGTGTCCCGGATTGCAGGAGACTTCTTTGATGATGTCTTGCCGTAATTCATGACACACCTCGGGTAGTTGCTCAGGCGTGAGTCGCCGCAAGTCTTCGGGGTTATCCAATGCGTTTAGCAAGCTATATGTGGTTTCGTTCTTCATGTTCCGACAGAATTTAGTATGCAAAAATACGAAAAGAAAAGGAAAGACATTCTTTTTTGATGTGAAAAAGCAGTAATGTTATATTTTTGTACGAAAATATTGCGGGGTTGGGGAGAGGTTTCATTTCCTGATAAAAAATGAACCGATTGTTTTTTCCGTTCCGGTTTTTTCCCTATTTTCGCGTGATTTGATAAATGTGCCAATGATGAACTTCTCTACCCCTGTTGAATTACCAAAGGGTTTGCCACCTATCACTCATGCGCAACAACTGTTGCTGATGGGCTCTTGTTTTGCCGAGAATATCGGCCGGCAGTTGAAAGAGAACTCTTTTCACTGTGACGTCAACCCTTTCGGAATATTATATAATCCTTTTTCTGTATTGGAAGCATTGCAAGAGATTCTTTCGGGAAAGCAATATACAGCATCCGATCTTTTCTTCTTTCGTGATTGTTGGCATAGTCCGATGCATCACGGGGCTTTTTCAGCAGTTTCGGTTGAGGAGGCGTTGCAGCAGATCAATGATCGTTTACGGCAAGCTCACGACCGGATGAGCCGTACGGACTGGCTGCTGCTGACTTGGGGGACAACTTTTGTGTATCAGCAACGAGAGACGGGGCGTATCGTATCGAATTGTCATAAGCAGCCGGAGAAACTGTTCACCCGTAGAATGTTGACGGTAGATGAGATCGTCGATGAGTATACGCGATTCCTGAAAGAACTTCGAAATCAGAATTCCACTTTGAAAGTGCTTTTTACCGTAAGCCCGATCCGTCATATCCGTGACGGTATGCATGCTAACCAGCTCAGCAAGGCAACGTTGCTTTTAGCAATAGAACAATTACAGAGCATTTTTCCTACCACAATTTTTTATTTTCCTTCTTACGAGATTATGCTTGACGAATTGCGTGACTATCGCTTCTATGCCGATGATATGCTTCATCCTTCTCCTTTAGCAGTAAATTATCTGTGGGAACGCTTTTCCGATGTTTTCTTTTCTGATGAAACAAAAAAGATTATGGATGAATGTGAAAGTATTCGTAAAGCGCTGGCACATCGCCCCTTTCATCCCGACTCTGAGGAGCATAAAAGATTTTTAGGACAAATTGTGTTAAAAATAGAACGACTTAACCGAAAATACCCGTACTTAGAGTTTGAATAATGCCTCGATAATGTGCCAATGTCTCAATAATGTGCTAATGCACCAATATGCTAATGTGCCGATTGTTATGCGGTGTATTGCTATAGCGCAGCTAATTGGCATATGGGCACATGGGCAAATTAATTAATTATTTATGTCATATACGATTGAAACAATAGCCGAACGTATGGGTGCCCGCAGGGTCGGTACCTTGGAAGCCACTGTTGACTGGTTACTTACAGATAGCCGTTCACTCAGTTTTCCCGAAGAAACTCTCTTTTTTGCCCTGACTACGAAACGAAACAAAGGAGCACGATACATCCCCGATCTTTATGAACGCGGTGTGCGGAATTTCGTTTTATCACAAGAGGATTTCGATGAGTGGAGTAAAGAGACGGGAGATGGGAGAATGGAGACGGGAGATGTTGACAGTACACTGACTTCTGATTTTCAACTTTCAACTTTCAACTTTCAACTTTCAACTAAACAAGGGCTTTCTGCTTTTAACTTTCTGATCGTCAGTAATCCGTTGAAAGCTCTTCAGAAGTTAGCCGAACAGCATCGTGAACAGTTTCAGATACCTGTAATAGGTATTACGGGAAGCAATGGAAAAACGATTGTAAAGGAGTGGCTGCATCAGTTGCTCAGTCCTGACCGTATTATTGTGCGTTCACCGCGCAGTTATAATTCACAGATCGGTGTGCCTCTTTCCGTATGGCAGATGAATGAGGAGGCGGAACTGGCCATCTTCGAGGCTGGTATTTCTGAGATGGGAGAGATGCGTGCTTTGGCGAACATGATCAAGCCATCTATCGGTATTCTTACTAATATTGGTGGGGCACACCAGGAGAACTTTTTCTCCTTGCAGGAAAAGTGCATGGAGAAACTCAGCCTTTTTAAAAATTGCGATGTCGTAATTTATAATGCCGATAATGAACTGATAAGCAATTGCGTGGCAAAATCGATGCTTACGGCTCGTGAGATAGCTTGGAGCTGCAAGGATGCCGAGCGTCCTCTATATATAAGCAAGATATTGAAGAAAGAAGATCATACGGTTATTTCATATCGTTATCTGGAAATGGATAATACCTTCTGTATCCCTTTCATTGATGATGCATCTATCGAAAATTCACTCAATTGCCTGGCAGCCTGTCTTTATCTGATGATGCCTGCCGATCAGATAACAGAACGAATGGTACGTCTCGAGCCCGTGGCCATGCGTCTGGAGGTGAAGGAGGGAAAGCAGGGATGTATACTTATCAATGATAGTTATAATTCCGATTTGGCTTCACTTGATATTGCTCTTGACTTTCTGGTACGTCGTTCCGAAGCAAAAGGAATGAAACGTACGCTTATCCTTTCGGATATTTTGGAAACCGGACAGAGTACGACGACACTTTACCGTAAAGTGGCCCAATTGGTACAAAGCAGGGGCATTGAAAAGATTATCGGTGTGGGACCTGAAATTTGTTCCTCTGCTGCACGCTTCGATATGGAAAAGTATTTTTTCCATACTACGGACGAATTGATGGCATCAGAACTTCTGAACGGCTTGCACAATGAAGTGATTTTGATAAAGGGTTCGCGTGCATTCAACTTTGATTTGGTTTCGGATGCTTTGGAACTGAAAGTGCATGAGACGATACTGGAAGTGAATCTGGGTGCTATGGTAGCCAACTTGAATCACTATCGTGCCATGCTCCGGCCGGAAACAAAAATGGTCTGCATGGTAAAAGCTTCTGCTTATGGAGCCGGCTCTTATGAAATAGCTAAGACTTTGCAGGAACATCGGGTAGATTATTTGGCCGTGGCTGTGGCTGATGAAGGAGCGGAATTGCGCAAAGCAGGCATTACCTCTTCCATTATCATCATGGATCCGGAGCTAACCTCTTTTAAAACGATGTTCGATTATAAACTCGAACCCGAAGTATATAACTTCCATTTGCTCGATGCATTGGTGAAGGCTGCCGAGAAAGAAGGTATTACCAATTTTCCTGTGCATATTAAGTTGGATACCGGAATGCACCGTCTTGGATTTGCCGAAGGGGACGTTCCTCTGTTAATACGGCGGCTGAAGAACCAGAATGCATTGATTCCACGCTCGGTATTCTCACATTTTGTGGGGAGCGATTCTCCTCAGTTTGATGCCTTTACACGTCAGCAAATTGAGATATTCGAACGCGCCTCGGTTGAATTGCAACGGGCTTTTCCGCATAAAATTCTGCGTCATATCTGCAATACGGCAGGAATTGAGCGTTTTCCGGGTGCGCAGTTTGATATGGTTCGTCTGGGCATCGGGCTGTATGGGGTCAGCCCCATTGATAATTCGGTCATAAACAATGTCAGTACATTGAAAACCACTATTTTGCAGATACGTGATGTCGCGGCCGAAGATACGGTGGGGTATAGCCGTAAAGGACATTTGGAGCGTCCGTCACGTATTGCGGCCATTCCTATCGGTTATGCCGACGGGTTGAATCGTCATTTGGGATGCGGACATGCTTACTGTCTGGTTAATGGAAAAAAAGCCCCTTATGTAGGCAATATTTGTATGGATGTCTGTATGATCGATGTGACCGGCATCGACTGTCAAGAGGGAGATCCTGCTATTATCTTCGGAGATGACTTGCCGATTACCGTATTATCTGATGTGCTTGATACGATACCTTATGAAGTACTTACGAGCGTTTCAACGCGGGTGAAGCGAGTGTATTATCAGGATTAGGAAATTAGGGATTAGTGATAAGTGCTTAGTACTATGCAGTGTAACAGCGCGGCCTGTTAATCACTGATCGCTTATCACTAATTCTCAAAGTTCTTTTTCTCTTTCTAACGAAATCACTATATTTGTCCCCAAACTTATATATACTTTACTATCTTATGACAAACTTATTATTATTAGGCTTTTTACCCAGTGGTTCCGAATGGATTATTATTGCCCTCGTGATCCTTTTGCTTTTTGGTGGAAAGAAGATACCCGAATTGATGCGTGGCCTTGGTAAAGGCGTAAAGAGTTTCAAGGATGGTGTAAACGAAGCGAAAGAGGAGATTAATAAAGCGAAAGACGAGATCGACGAACCGGCTAAAACAACAGACAAGGATAAGAAATAGCCATGGCTGAAATGACTTTCTGGGACCATCTGGACGAGTTGCGCCGGGTGTTGTTTCGTGTCATTGGAGTTTGGTTTGTACTGGCGGTGGGATATTTCATCGCTATGCCCTATTTGTTTGATAACGTAGTGCTGGCTCCTTGTCACAATGACTTTGTGTTTTATGACCTGTTACGATACATCGGCAAGACGTTTGATCTGACAGATGATTTTTTTACACAGGAGTTTCAGGTGAAACTGGTAAATATTAATCTGGCTGCTCCTTTTTTTATACATATGTCTACGGCATTCTGGATGTCGGTAGTGACAGCCCTGCCTTATATCTTTTTTGAGATATGGCGGTTTATTAATCCGGCACTCTATCCAAATGAACGTCGTGGTGTACGGAAAGCACTGACAATCGGTACTTTTATGTTTTTTCTGGGAGTATTGCTGGGATATTTTATGGTGTATCCGTTGACACTTCGTTTCTTGTCCACTTATCAGCTTAGTGCAGAGATAGAGAATGTAATCTCACTCAATTCATATATAGATAATTTTATGATGTTAGTGCTCTGCATGGGGTTGGCATTCGAGTTGCCTTTGGTGACGTGGCTACTTTCGCTGTTGGGGCTTGTCAATAAATCGTTCTTGAGAAAATACCGTCGGCATGCTATCGTCATTATTGTGATTGCTGCTGCCATCATTACTCCTACAGGAGATCCTTTCACGTTGAGTGTCGTGGCGATACCGCTTTATCTACTTTACGAGATGAGTATTCTGATGATTAAGGATAAACCGAAAACGGAAATCGAAGATGAATAATTATTCAATGTAGTGATATATCATTCGGTATAGACTTCCAAGTGCCTGTTTGATATTTTTCGGGTATCGTGTTCACCGTCCATATGCTTGGTGCTTACGATCCGTATGCACCGTGCATACGAGTTATAAGCACCGTGCATACGGGTCGTAAGCACAGATGCAGGAAAACGAGAGTAGCCTTTCACCCTGCATTGCCGATGAATAGGGCGATTAAGCAAAAAGGTGAAGTTGGTAAATTCTAGGTGGATAATGTGCCAAAATGGTCGGAATCTTATACAAAGAAAGTCGCGTAACGAATAGCTTTTCATGGAAAGCCTCCTAAACATATATTACTGACACTCATTCGTTCCGATGTTTTCTGCAACTTTTGCATTAGTGGGTGAGCTGAAGTAGTTTGGTTAATTCTCCCAATTTTTTCAATTGGTAGAGCCAGGGATGCTCAAAATGTTCTACTACTTCATGCTGCCACATTATTTCGAAAGGTATATGCATCGCATAGCCACCGAGAGCCAATACCGGCTGGATATCTGATTTCAGCGAGTTGCCCACCATTAGAAACTGATTGGGAGTTATTCGTAGATTTTCTATAAGTTTGGCATATTCTTTTTCTGTCTTGTCTGACATAATTTCCACATGGTCAAAGTAGGGGGAGAGACCGGAGCGTTGCAGCTTTCGTTGCTGATCCAGTAAATCTCCTTTGGTGGCCACTACTAATTGATAGCGTTTACTTTGTTTTAGAATATTTAAGGTCTCTTCGACTTCGGGCAGTAACTCTATTGGCATGTCCAGTAGGGATTTACCTAAAAGAAGAACCTTTTCTATTGTTTCTGATGGCACTTTCTGCTTACTGATGCGCAATGCGGTTTCTATCATCGATAGCGTAAATCCTTTCGCACCGTAACCGTAACGTTCCAGATTGTCCATTTCTGTGTGAAACAACTCGGCAGATATCTCTTTGGGCTCTCCGTAAGAACTTAATAATCCGGTATATTCTCGTTCTATATCCTGGAAGAACGGTTCATTGCTCCAAAGTGTATCGTCTGCATCGAATGCAATTATTTTTATCTCTTTCATCTTTTTCGTATGTTTACGGCACAAATTTAAATAAATAATTTCTGAAGTTAGCAAGATTGGAAAAGTTTGCTCCGGTGGGTGTCCTTATCTTTGCTGCGTGAAACAATCAAAGAATATGGAACAAAGAATGGCGACAACCCAAGAGTATCACCAGTGTGTAAATAGGGTGGTGGAGTATATCAACAATCATTTAGGTGAAGAAATAGATTTGGAAAGACTGGCCGAAATTTCTCATTTCTCGCCTTATCACTTTCACCGCATTATGAAGGCATTTTTAGGTGAACCGTTGGGAGCATTTATTGTGCGTACAAGAATCGAGACCGCAGCCCGATTGTTACGTTATAGTACAATGCCTGTAAGTGATATTGCTTATCAGATAGGATATGCTTCTCCTTCGTCGTTGTCGAAAGTCTTTAAACAATTTTATGGTATTTCACCCAATGAATATCGAAACAATAAAGACCACATTATTATGAAACCAATGGAAGTGAATCCGGAACTGGATGTGACAATGGAAGTACGTGAACAACAGCCGAAGCAGGTGATTTATGTTCGTTTGACAGGCGCATATATGGCTTTGGCATATTGCGAAGCATGGAAAAAACTGTATGCTTATGTAAATGAAGAGAAGATATATACCGGATGTATGGAATATATTTGCATATTTCATGATGATCCGAAGGTGACCGAGACTAAGAATTTGCGGACAGATGTTTGTTTTACTGTTCCCGTAGCAGTACAACCCAAGGGTGAAATAGGTGTGAAGGAAATTCCGAGGGGAAAATATCTGGTATTTCGCTATAAAGGACCTTATTCTAATCTGGGAGCGGTGTATGATACGATTTATGGGCATTGGATTCCCGAAAGCGGCTATAAGATCAGTGATGCACGTGGTTATGAGGTGTATCTGAATAATCCGGGTAATACGCCTCCTGAGGAGTTATTGACAGAAATTTGTGTGCCGGTGGAGTAAATACTTGATACAGAAATATGAAAATGAAAAAGCCTCTTCTCTCGAAGCGGCTTTTCTTGTTTACTTGCTTTGAAAAAATTGAAAAGGCAGTAAACGTTAAAGCGAAAAAAAGGGAAGTCTCACGACTTCCGCAATTCTTCTAACCTTAAATCTAAATCTCTATGAAAAAAACGTGATGCAAATATAGCGGTTTGTTCATTATTTAGGTGTTAATAAAGCGCATAAAGAGAGAATAAAAATTAATAACCTTCCGTATTATTTCGAAAGATCCTTGCTTATTCGTCCATTCTGACTGTTGAGGGCATTGATTTCATCAAATTATCGTAAATGGGATTCAGTTTCAGTAGATTGGGAACTCCTGTAATAAACATCTGTTTTCGGGCACGGGTCATTGCTACATTTAATTTTCGGTCTACCAATATTCCGTTGTCCACCGTTAAGTTCGAGAGGAATTTGAGTTGGTAAGGGTAGTTGACACAGAACGAATAAATGATGACATCCCGTTCACTCCCTTGAAAACGTTCGACTGTGTCGATAAGTATCCTGTTAAGCATCGGAATGTTTAATCGGGCAATTTCTTGTTTGATGAGTGCTATCTGGCTACGATAAGGAGTGATAATACCCAAAGTTTGTGCTGTGTTGAATTCTTTTTCGTTTTTTTGATAAACGTCTAATGCCAGTCGGGCAACGATACGAGCTTCGGAACGATTCGTTTTGGCCGGCGCTCCTGCGGGTTCCGGTTCGGACGGATAGAAAGCGAGGCGCGTGATGCCTGCCGAATCTTCCAGTTGATGAGGTAATCCTACGGGTAACAGGCGCCCTTCGTAGAAAGTACGGTTGGCAAAAAGGGCTACTTCGGGGTGCATACGTCCTTGTCGGCAAAGCATGTCGGAGAGAAGTGAGGCGGGAGAAGTGAAATGGGGATAGGGAGATATATTATCTTTGGAGGGATGGGAGTAGTTTTGGGTGTTGCGGTAAAGACGCTCAAAAAGAGAATCTTTAAGGTTTGTTAGTCCGATGGCACGCAGTGTTTCATTGTGTATTTCAGATTGATCTTCACGTTGAAGAACGACGGCTGGGAGCTGTTTGTGATCGCCTATAAGGATAAATTTGCCAATGGCATTATCCCCCGACATACTACGGGCACAAAGGATGCCCAATAACTGAGGTTCAAGAATCTGAGTTGCTTCATCGACAATGGCTACATCGAATTTTTTCAGGCGGAAGAGTTCTGGCTTGCCGGAAATGGAGGCTACTGTACCTATGAATATCCGGCAACGTGTAATACGGTCGGTCACTTCCGAACGGCGCATACAAGCTGACAGTTCATTTTCTATCAGATGGCTGCGATAGGCCTCGTCACAGGACAGTTCGCTGCCTATGCGGATAAAGTCCACTTTGGGGCGGATGGAAGAGAGTGATTTGCAAATCTCATCTACGGCACGGTTGGTATACGATAACAGAAGTATCTGTGCCTGTTCGTCCTGGTGGAAGGTTTCTACCATTTTTTTGAGGGCACAAGAGGTCTTTCCTGTTCCTGGAGGGCCTATCAGCAGAAAATAATCTTTGGCCGCTTGTGCTTTAAGGGCAACACGGGAGAAATCATCGGTGGCGGCAGTGATGCGGGGAATGAACGATTCGTCGAAGGCAGGGGAGCGTTGGGCGAGAAGCAGATCCCGGCGGTCTTTTGTTGCCGACGCAAAAGCTGACAGTCCGTAGTACATATTGCGGAAAGTGGTATCCATTGTGTCATGTTCGATGGCATACAGGCTGTCAGGGGGAAGGACAGAGGAATTCTGCTGACTGGCGCGTAGGCGGATATGTATCTCTTCTTCAGTGATTGTTTCGATATTACCTTTAAATACCATTTTGTTGGTGACATTATCGGTAACTGTATTGCGTTCGTACAACACTATGGAGTCTCCTTGCCGGAAGTTGGGTAAGGCTTCTTCCCGGAGTATTTTTCTGGATAAGATGATAGTGACTTTATGCTCGTCGGCTGCGTGATTCTCTTTGATGCGCAGGTCATAAAGAATTTCTCCGGCTTCTGATTTTTCGGCGAGTGTAGAAAGCCATAAGGCAGCGGCTCCTGTACGTCCTTCGTAGTCTACGTCTCCGGATTTGGAGGTATAAAGCTCTTTGGTTATAAAATTATACAGGGCATAGAAATAGGTTTGTTCCAGAGGAGAAAGAGCGGCGAGATGTTGTGCGAATATATCAATGGAGGGACGCAGGTATTGTTCCCAAAAACGGCCTTGTAATCCCCGTTCATTGAGGGTTTGTGCTTGGATTGACTGTAATTTGGTAGCAGTATATTCAAGGCTGTTATGTAATTGTATACCGTATTCTTCGGCTACGATGCGATTTCGAAGGTTGATTACCCGGCGTACCATAGCCCATGACGGGCGGGCCGGATAGAGCAGAGGATAACGTGTATAAAGCAGGTAAGCCTTTACGCGGTGGTGGTCCATCTTCATTGAATATTGAAGTACCGCCTGGTAGAGTAACATCTGTACTTTGTTGTTTTCTTTCGGTTCTACTTTATTACGGATACTGTATTCGTCTCCTTTACCGGATTTCATTTCAATGAATGACGACATATCCCGTTGCATATAGTCGAGACGTCCTTGTAAACCAAGTGCTTCACAAATGTACGAAGGTTCGAGTACGGCATCCCTCTTATCCATTTCATATCCGGGGGCATGGAACGTTTCGGTTACTACTTCCCGGATGTGTTCAAAGTGCATTTTGCAATCTTCAAAGAATTGACGCTCCTTTTCCTTATCTTGTAGATCGGCGCAGGCAGCCAGTTCAATGGGGTAACGGCGGAAGGCCTTTTGCATACACGAAAGGTAGTCTACTTCTCCGTTTGCGTGGATCCATTCGTCCAGAAAGAGGTTGGCTATATTTCCTAATAATAATGGACGCGCATTTTCAATGGGTTGTAAACGTGCCAGAAAATAATTGGCCGGATGATGACCATACTCCCGGAAACACTCGGCGAGCGAGCTGATATCTATCAGATAGTCCGGTTCGAGAACGATGAAAGCAGGATTGAGTATTCCGTTGTCGTCTACGTTTATATCCAGGAGGTTGAGCTGTGCATGCTGCCAAAGGAGTTTGCATGTTTCTGCAAACTCTTCGTTGAATTGGGGGATATTGTAGCGCACCCGTAACGGTTCATCGGCGATACTGTCCAGTGGTGTTACATATAGGAAATGTTCATCGGAATGTTGGAAGCATACCCGCATACGTTCTATTTTTCTGCGAGTGGGCGGAGCGATGATATAAGTGGGATCTGTTTTGGGCAGCAATCTATATAATTCATCCGGAATGTCGGTTCCCGAGAGTTTTTTCAGGAAAAAAGCGAGAGTCTTTGCGTCGCGCAATAATTTTTCCCGTTCGGGCTCTGTTCTACGGTTCAGTACGCCATTTGAAGTCAGGCGGAAAGTATGCAGGCGATTCTGTTCTACGGCTGATAAACCGGTGCGTGCAGCTACAAAACTGATTCGTGCGGACAGGTCGGTCATTTGCAGGCTTTCGTTCTGCATCTGGCTACGGCAAAGGCGTTCGAGCAGGTCACGCATTTGTTTATAGGCTATGTCGAGCTTGTTATCATCGATGCGGCAGACAGTCAACAAAATATCAAACGATTCTTTTATCTCCTTATTTTCCATGCATGCAAAGATAATGCAAACCGAGAGTAGAATAAAATAAACAAGTTCATTTTATTATGTTAGGGTGTAGTTTGCCTTCGCTTGTAGTAAAGACAAGGAAAAGGGAAGTAACGTCAACTTCTTTTAATAAATAAAAAAAGCTGTGCCAACTACCTGTCGACACAGCTTTTACTATTTATAAACATTTATGTGTGGAAAGATTAATCCAATACGATAGGTTTGTATTTCGGAACCAATGCCTTCATTACGGCCCAACCGATGAGGTAGGCTACTGCACAAACACAGAAGATAATGAAGTAACCGGCTGGCTTACCCTCAAATCCCATGAAAGTCATTTGAGTTTCGTCTGCATATACAAACAGGTTACCAGCTACTTTCTGAAGAATCATAGAGCCGAAACCACCGGCCATACCACCGATACCCGTGATACTTGCAATCGCTGTTTTAGGGAACATATCACTTACAGTAGAGAAAATGTTAGCCGACCAGGACTGGTGAGCAGCTCCACCGATACCGATCATGATTACGGGGAACCAAGGAGAAATAGTACCTAACGGTTGTGCCAACAATACTACCAACGGGAAGAATGCGAAGATCAACATCGCTTTCATACGGGCAGCGTAGGGGTTCATACCTGTTTTATTGATGAAGATAGTAGGAAGTTTACCACCGTAAATAGACAACATGGTAATGGCATATAGCGTAAAGATCAATCCCATACCCAATGGGCTGGATGTTTTGATATCGAATTGTGTGAATAAATAAGAAGGAGTCCAGAAAAGGAAGAACCACCATACACCGTCGGTCATAAATTTACCGAAAGCAAAAGCCCAAGTCTGTTTGTAGCTGAAACACTGCCAGAATTTCATTTTTTTCTGGTCTTTCTCTTCTACATGTGGAGCGGCACCTTCTTCGTGCTTATCTTGTTCAATGTATTCCAATTCGGCTTTGTTCACGTGTTTACTCTTTGAAGGGGCTGTGTACATGAATACCCAGAAACCCATCCAAATAAAGCCGAGACCACCAATAACGATAAATGCCATTTCCCAACCCCATACTTTAGCTAAAATAGGAATAGTCAGCGGAGCAATTAATGCACCGATAGATGCACCGGCGTTAAAAATAGAGGTGGCATAAGCACGGTCTTTTTTGGGGAAGTACTCGGCAGTAACTTTAATGGCTGCCGGGAAGTTACCTGCTTCACCGAGTGCCAATACACAACGGGCAGCAAGGAAGCAGTACATACTGATGGTAGCGATTGTAACCACTGTGGCACCTGTTGCGGAAGCTAATTCCGCAGCACTGTGAAGACCTACAAAGTGCTCGGTTACTACTCCACATAAGGCGTGGAGACATGCACCTGCCGACCATACACCGATTGCCCAAAGGAAACCTTTCTTTGTTCCCATCCAGTCGATGAAACGTCCGGCAAACAACATACAGATTGCATATACAATGGAAAATACAGAAGTAATAGTTCCATAATGTGATTCGTCCCAGTGGAATTCCGGTTTGATAAATTCATCCCACGTCAGCGAGAGCACCTGACGGTCGAGGTAGTTTACAGTTGTCGCGAAAAATAACATAGCGCAGATAGTCCATCTGTAGTTTGTCATTTTACCCATAGCATTTTGAATTGTACTCATGATAAATGATTTAAAATTATTAGTTCTGATTCTGGGCCAAAAATACACATTATTTGATGCAAATCAACATATTTATTGTCTCTTTTGCTGTAAATTTTGTCTGTTTTATACCAAAATCGTCCAAAAATGCGGAAAAACTACGTTATCGCACACGAAATTGTATGTTTGCGTGCACGAAAACTTATAAATACACCTTTTGAATCGAAAACTCCACACCTTATATAAAAAGAGTCGCTATCTTTGCCTCATTAAGTAGTAAATCTAATTACCAATAACAAAAATGAGAATGAAGAGAAACTTAATTTGTAAAACTTTTGTGATAGGGGCTTTGCTTTGCTCTGTTTCGTTGGCTGCCCAAAAAGTGAGTGATAAACTTCCATGGTCCGTGCGTATGACGGAGTCGGAGATGATTCGTTGTCCCGAATCGTGGCAACTGGATTTTCAACCTAAACTGAAATGGGATTATTGTCACGGCTTGGAACTCGGAGCAATGCTCGACGTATATGATACTTATGGTGGAAAAAAGATATATGATTATGCACTGGCTTATGCCGATACAATGATTCATGATGATGGTAGCATTGTGACTTACAAACTACACGAATACAATATTGACCGTTTGAATTCCGGGAAATTTCTGTTCCGTATTTATGAGGAATCCAAGGATGAAAAATACAAGAAAGCAATTGATTTATTGCGTAGCCAGCTTGATACGCATCCGCGTAACGAGGATGGCGGTTTTTGGCACAAAAAGATTTATCCGAATCAAATGTGGCTGGATGGTATTTATATGGCTTCACCTTTTTATGCAGAATATGCTTTCCGTAATAACCGGGTGAAAGATTATGCAGATGTGGTGAATCAGTTTATCACTGTGGCTCGCCATACATACGATCCGAAAAACGGCTTGTATCGTCATGCCTGTGATGTGAGTCGTAAGGAGCGTTGGGCCGATCCTGTTACCGGGCAATCTAAACATAGCTGGGGGCGTGCTATGGGATGGTATGCCATGGCATTTGTCGATGCACTCGATTTTATTCCGAAACATGAGGCAGGAAGAGATTCCATGCTCGTTATTCTTAATAATATCGCCGAACAAGTAAAACGCTTACAAGATCCTAAGACCGGGCTTTGGTATCAGGTGCTCGATCGTAGTGGCGATAAGGGTAATTATTTGGAATCTTCTTGTTCAACTATGTTTGTTTATTCTTTATTTAAAGCGGTACGTATGGGATATATCGACTCTTCTTATCTGGATGTGGCATTGAAAGGATATAAAGGTATTCTGGATAATTTTATCGAGGTGGACAAAGATGGATTGGTCACCATCACCCAAGTCTGTGCCGTAGCCGGATTGGGCGGAAAGAATTATCGTTCAGGAGACTATGATTATTATATTAATGAAACCATTCGCAGCAATGATCCGAAAGCAGTAGGTCCGTTTATTATGGCGAGTTTGGAATACGAACGTTTACAGAAGAAATAAAAACATATGAATAAGTTATTGAAAGCAGGTCTGTTGTTGTTTCTGGCCTGCATCGGCACAGTACAGGCACAGCAAAAACAAGACACTATCGTAGTTGCTCGTGATGGAACCGGTGAATATCGTACTATTCAAGAAGCGGTAGAGGCCGTCCGGGCTTTTATGGATTACACCGTTACTATATATATAAAGGATGGACTGTATAAAGAAAAACTGGTAATTCCCTCTTGGGTCAAGAACGTGCAGCTGGTAGGTGAGAGTGCTGAAGGTACTATAATTACCTACGATGATCATGCTAATATCGATAAGATGGGTACTTTCCGCACTTATACTGTGAAAGTGGAAGGCAATGATATCACATTTAAGAATCTGACCATCGAGAATAATGCCGCACCGCTTGGGCAGGCTGTGGCTCTTCATACCGAAGGAGACAGGCTGATGTTTATTCATTGTCGTTTATTGGGGAATCAGGATACGATATATACGGGTAGAGAAGGAACACGTCTTTTGTTTACAGATTGTTATATAGAAGGAACGACTGATTTTATCTTTGGTCCGGCGACGGCATTGTTTGAACGTTGTACGATCCACAGCAAACGGAATTCATACATTACGGCCGCATCGACTCCGGAAAATGTAGAATTCGGTTATGTGTTCAAAAATTGTAAGTTGACGGCTGCACCCGGAGTGACCAAAGTATATCTGGGGCGTCCATGGCGTCCGTATGCTTCTACTACTTTCCTCAATTGCGAATTTGGTAGCCATATCCGCCCTGAAGGCTGGGATAACTGGCGCAATAAAGAGAATGAGAAAACTGCCCGTTATGCGGAATTCGGTAATACAGGTGAAGGCGCAGCCACAGCCGGCAGAGTGAAATGGGCTAAACAGTTGACCTCTAAAGAGGCACTGCGTTATACTATTGAGAATATTTTTACGGATAGTAGTAATTGGTATCCATATAAGAGATAAGAGAGTCTCCTTATTATAAAGTCGTGATGACCTGTGTAGTAGGGAAGATATTCTTTGCAGAGGAGGGTGTGCGGCAGTGCCGTCACACCCTTTATAGAAAATCTGCTCGTATCGGACTAAAACAGTCAATCAATATTCCTGCTTCCAAGCAGGTGCATCCATGTTCTGCATCCGGTTCGATATATATACCGTCTCCAGTTTCTACTATTTGTTTCTCTCCGTTTACGGTGAATTCAAACTTGCCGCTTGCTACATATGTAGTCTGGGTATGATAGTGTGTATGAGGTGTTCCGATTGCACCGGTTTCAAACTTAACCTTTACAAGCATTATCTGTCCGTCATACCCCATGATCTGACGAACTACACCTTCGCCTGCCGGTTCCCATGCCTTTTCTTTTTCTAAAATGAATGTTTTACTTCTTGTTTTCATACTTTATGCTTTAAAAAAACGTCCAAATATACAATTATTCCACCTAAAGCAACGTTTTTTAGACGTCATTCAGATAAAAAGTCCGTAAGTTTGCACAACAATAAAATAGATTTCGACAAAAATGAAAAACAAGCTGGCTGTTCTTTTAAGTTTATTCTTTCTTCTTTCTGCTTTTAAAGCGGATAGACCCGTGCTTACCATTTTTATGATAGGCGATTCTACAATGGCTAACAAAAATATTACCGGAGGAAATCCTGAACGGGGGTGGGGAATGATGCTTCCCGGATTCTTCAGTGAAGAAGTACGTATCGACAATCATGCAATGAATGGGCGGAGCTCCAAGAGTTTTATTGATGAAGGTCGCTGGGACAAGGTCATTTCTCAAGTGAAAAAAGGAGACTATGTGATTATCCAATTCGGGCATAATGATGAGAAACCTAAAGCAGACCGTCATACGGATCCCGGTACGACTTTTGATGCTAACCTTAGCCGTTTTGTGAATGAAACTCGTGCAAAAGGAGGAATTCCGATACTTTGTAATGCGATTGTACGTCGTAATTTTGTCCGTCCGTTAGACGAAAGTATCAGTAAAGACACTCGTCATGATGCCGGAGAAGTGAAACAGCCGCAAGAAGGCGATACCTTGTATGATACGCACGGCGCTTATATCGAATCTCCCCGTAATGTAGCGAAGAAGCTGAATGTACCTTTTATTGATATGAATAAGATAACCCATGAATTGGTTCAAGGTTTAGGACCTGTAGAATCGAAGAAACTTTTCATGTGGGTAGAGCCTAACAAAGTACCGGCCTTTCCGAAAGGGCGTGAAGATAATACACATCTTAATATATATGGTGGCCGGGTAGTGGCCGGTCTGGCAGTGGATGCCATTGCACAGGCTGTTCCCGAATTGGCTAAATACGTTTGTCACTATGATTATGTGGTAGCACAAGATGGTAGCGGTGACTTTTTTACTATTCAGGATGCCATTGATGCCGTACCCGATTTTCGTAAAAATGTGCGTACTACTATTCTTGTCCGTAAAGGTATCTACAAAGAAAAAGTCGTGATACCGGAAAGTAAAATAAATGTTTCTTTGATAGGTCAGGAAGGAGCGGTTCTTTCTTATGACGATTATGCTGATAAAAAGAATGTCTTCGGAGAAACGAAGGGGACTTCCGGTTCGTCTACCTGTTATATTTATGCACCGGATTTTTATGCCGAGAATATAACTTTTGAGAATACTGCCGGTCCGGTGGGGCAGGCAGTAGCTTGTTTTGTGTCGGCAGATCGTGCTTTTTTCAAGAATTGCCGCTTTCTGGGTTTTCAGGATACGCTTTACACTTATGGTAAAAACAGTCGCCAGTATTATGAGAACTGTTATATTGAGGGTTCTGTCGATTTTATTTTCGGTTGGTCTACGGCTGTATTCAATCGTTGCCACATCCATAGTAAGAGAAACGGATATATAACAGCTCCTTCTACCGATAAAGAGTCAAAATACGGTTATGTTTTTTATGATTGTACCCTAACTGCCGATGAGGGCGTGAAAGGAGTTTATCTTTCCCGTCCTTGGCGTCCATATGCAAAGGCGGTATTTATACATTGCAATATGGGCGGACATATACAACCTGCTGGGTGGCATAACTGGGGTAAGAAAGAGGCAGAAAAAACGGTGTTTTATGCCGAATATCAGAGTAGTGGTGAAGGAGCTGCTCCGAAAGCGCGTGCTGCTTTCTCCCGGCAATTAAAAGATCTGAAAGAATATCGTATGGAAGATATCCTGAAAGGTGGAGATGGCTGGAATCCGGTGAAGAATGGAGATTCATTGGTAAAGGTAGTGAGATAATTTATAATAACAGACTCGGATGTTGAAACGAATCGGTGTTAGTATATTGACAGCTATTGCTTTTTTGACTGCTGTGGCACAAAAAAGCACTTCCTATGAGATAGAAAAGGATTATCCGCTTTTTCTGGAAAAGATGAAACAAGAACTTACCTATCCTATGGCATGGGGGAATAGTGCCCAGACTGATTTTTCCGAGTGGCGGAAAATGGCCCGTACGATTGTTCTGGATGCAATGTTGGCTCCACCGCCTGTTGCCAAAGAATATGGTATGGAAGTTGTGGCTATAGAACAACGGGCGGGTTATGAAGCTCGAAAAATTCGTTTCAACCTTTCCGGTTATTCCCGGGTTCCCGCTTACTTGTTGGTTCCTGCGGGGAAAGGCCCGTTTCCGGCTGTTGTGCTGTTACATGATCATGGTGCGCATTTTTCGATAGGGAAAGAGAAGATGATTCGGCCTTTCGATGTTGATTCTTTAATATTGGCGGATGCCGATAATTGGGTGCATCAATGTTATGATGACCAGTATGTTGGTGACTATCTGGCTTCTAAGGGATATGTGGTGATTTCCATAGACGCTCTTTTCTGGGGAGAGCGCGGGCGGAAAGAGGGGGCACGTTATGAAAGTCAGCAGTCTTTGGCGTGTGTCTTTGAAATGTTGGGGCGCAGTTGGAGCGGTACGATTTCATATGAGGATATGTATACTGCCGACTTTCTTGCTTCTTTGAAAGAGGTCGATGCTGATCGGATAGGTTGCATGGGATTCTCGATGGGGGCTTATCGTTCCTGGATGTTATCGGCGTTGTCTGATAGGGTAAAGGCCGGTGCTGCTGTTTGTTGGCTGACGACCACTGAATATCAGCTTTCCCCCCATTACGGACGTGGGAAGGGTGATTCGAATTACGCCAATGTGTTACCTGGTTTAAGGCGGTATTTGGATTATCCGCATATCGCTTCTATTGCCTGCCCTAAAGCAATGCTTTTCTTTAATGGCCGGCATGATAAACTTTTTCCTGTTCCTGCAGTAGAAAATGCTTATTCACAGTTGCATACAGTGTGGAATAGTCAGAATGCCGATGATAAACTGATCACAAAATTGTGGGAATTGCCCCATTTCTGTAGTAAGGAAATGCAAGCAGAAATATTGTCTTTCTTTAATAAACAACTTTCAAAATAATATTTGGTAAAAAAGGCATATTTCGGAAGGAAGATTTTTTACCTGTAGCTTATTTTTTATACTTATTCCAGCTACTTAAGAGATACTAAATGAGGGTATATCATACCTATGTCTTATTAAAATAGAAATAAAAATAAGGCAAAATTCGGTTTAATTTGTATCTTTACCGCATGGAATTTTATAAAATGATGAGAAGAATCTTATTTCTGATAGCATTTTTGAGTATCGCGCTGGTGATTAGTGCCCAGCGGAACTGTTTTTTTACCCATTACTCTTCCGAAGACGGTTTGTCACAAAATACTGTAATGAGCATTTTACAGGATCATAAAGGAAATCTTTGGTTTTCGACTTGGGATGGTATTAACCGTTTTAATGGCTATTCTTTTAAAACATATAAGGCACGTCAGGGAAATTTTATCAGTTTGACAAATAATCGCGTCGACCGGATGTATGAAGATCCGGACGGATTTTTATGGTTGTTGACCTATGATAATCGGGCTCATCGTTTCGATCCTCGTACAGAAACCTTTGAGCAGGTTCCTGCTGCCGGACAGCCGGGGAGTAATTCCAATGTGAATGCGATCAGTGTCCTTCGAAGAGGGACAGTCTGGTTGCTTACGGAGAATGACGGTGCAATACGTGTCACTGCTTCTGCTCAGACCGGTCGCCTTGCTACTGAAATTTATTCTGCAAAGTCGGGGCTTTTTCCTGCTACGAAAGTTTTTAAGGTATATCAGGATGCTGATAATAATGAATGGCTGCTTACGGATAATGGTTTGGGCTTAATTCGTCCGGGGGAGAAAACACCGGTATCCTATTTTGTAGAAACGAAAGAGCGCTTTTCGGATCCGAAGCAGGCTTTCTATGCAGTACAGGAGAATGAAACGGAGATTTGTTTCGGATCGGACAGAGGGCGTGTATGGCGTTATCAGAAAGAAAACGGGCAATTCGAATTGCTTGAGTTGCCAACTCGCTCACGCATTAGTTCCATCAACAGTGTAGAACCGAATAAAGTAGTGATTGCTACTTCTACAGACGGTTTCTTTGTTTACAATTTGAAAACGAAAGAATATGTGCATTATTCTCATGTAACTTGTCGTGACTTGCCTTCCGCCCCTATTGTGTCGGCATATGTAGACAAAACTTCAGAAGTGTGGTTTGAGCAGGAAGAACCGGGAGTTGTTGCACACTTTAATCCTTTTACCGGAATATTAAAACGTGAGCAGATACGCGTGGAACCTACTGCTGCCGACCGTTCACGTCCTTCTTTTCATATACACGAAGATGTGAACGGATATCTTTGGGTACATCCTTATGGTGGGGGATTTTCTTTTTATGATCGGGAAAAGAATCAGCTTGTGCCTTTTTACGACGAGTTGGGAAGTTCAGACTGGCGTTTTTCTAATAAAATACATTCCAGTTTTTCCGATACACAAGGGAATCTTTGGATTTGTACCCATTCCAAAGGATTAGAAAAAGTGACATTTCGTTCGGTTCAGTTTAGCATGATGACACCGGAGGAGCATAATTATGAGTCGTTGAGCAATGAAGTGCGTGCCCTTTGTGAAGATAATAATAAAAATATATGGGTGGGGCTGAAAGACGGACGTCTCCGTATATATGATTCTGACCATAAATATCTGGGATTTTTAACCGAGAACGGAACAGTCTCCCGTTCGGGGGTACCTATGAAAGGTACGGTCTATTATATTATGCAGGATTCCAAAGGAGTACTTTGGATAGCAACGAAAGGGGATGGTTTGGTACGTGCCGAGCCGATAGCGTCGAACGGTCTGTCTTATCGGTTATCTCGTTATCGTTATGATGAGGATGACATGTATAGCTTGAGCAATGATAATGTGTATTGTGTTTATGAAGATCATAACGGGCGTATCTGGATTGCAACCTTTGCTAATGGAATTAATTATATATCAAAGGATAAGAATGGAAATACTATTTTTGTCAATCATCGCAACAATCTGAAGGGATATCCGATTGATCTGTGCTATAAAACCCGTTTTATTACTTCGGATAACAATGGACGTCTTTGGGTAGGGACGACAGCCGGTGCAGTTGCTTTTGACGAAAACTTCAGTACCCCTGAAGAAATTCAATTCCATCATTTTTCCCGTAATCCGAATGATACGAAAAGTTTGAGTAATAATGATGTGCACTGGATTGTAGCTACAGAAAAGAAAGAGCTTTATCTTGCCACTTTTGGTGGCGGACTTAATAAACTTCTTTTTATTGATGAGGCTGGAAAAGGAGCATTTAAATCTTATTCTGTGCTTGACGGACTTCCCTCAGATGTGTTGCTTTCTATTCGGGAAGACGATAAGCACAATTTGTGGATAAGTACGGAAAATGGTGTCAGTAAATTTATTCCCGGTGAAGAACGTTTTGAGAATTACGATGATCGCAGTATCACGTTCCGTGTGCGTTTTAGTGAAGCTGCTTCAACAGTGACTTCTAAAGGAGATATCTTGTTTGGTGCCAGTAATGGGATTTTTATGTTTAATCCCGATTCTATCAGTAAAAGCCGTTTTGTCCCTCCTATCGTATTCTCTAAATTAGTGATTGCTAATCAGGACATTGTTCCGGGGGATAATTCTGTATTGAAGGTAGGTTTGGATGATACAAAAGAATTGGTACTCTCTCATAAAGAAAATATTTTTGCTATTCAGTATGCGGCACTCGATTACACGAATCCGCAGAATATTCAGTATGCTTATATCCTTGAAGGCTTTGAGAAACAATGGACCTATGCCGACAGGTTGCGCAGTGCTACTTATACCAACTTGCCTAAAGGACATTATACATTCAAGGTGCGTTCAACGAATAGTGATGGTGTCTGGGTGCCTAATACCCGGTATCTCGAAATTGTTGTGTTACCGTCATTTTGGGAAACGCCACTTGCTTATTTCCTTTATGTAATATTCATTCTGCTTATCATCTTTGTAGCGGTTTACATTCTTTTCACCATTTATCGGTTGAAGCACGAAGTATCGGTAGAACAACAGGTCTCGGATATAAAACTTCGGTTCTTTACAAATATTTCACATGAGCTTCGTACACCGTTGACTTTGATATCCGGCCCGGTAGAGCATGTCTTGAAAAATTCGAAATTGCCGGAAGATGCACGTGAACAACTGGTCGTAGTAGAACGTAATACGAACCGGATGCTTCATTTGGTCAATCAGATCCTTGATTTCCGTAAGATTCAGAATAAGAAAATGAAGATGCAGGTACAAAGGGTCGACGTCGTCTCTTTTGTCCGGAGGATAATGGATAATTTCGAATCGCTGGCGGAAGAACACAGTATCGACTTTTTATTTGAAACGGAAAAGGACGAATTGTATCTTTGGGTTGATGAGGATAAATTGGAGAAGATCGTATTCAATTTGCTTTCTAATGCCTTTAAATATACTCCGAATGGAAAACTGATTCGTGTCTTCATCCGTGAAGATGAAGGAACCGTTGCCATAGGTGTACAGGATCAGGGAATCGGTATACCGGAGAATAAGAAAAAATCTCTCTTTGTGCGTTTCGAAAATCTGGTAGATAAGAATTTGTTTAATCAGGCAAGCACCGGTATTGGTCTTTCATTGGTGAAAGAGCTTGCCGAAATGCATAAAGCTACTATTTCGGTAGAGAGTAAGTTAGGCGAAGGAAGCTGTTTCAAAGTCGATTTCCTTAAAGGAAAGGAACATTATGATGATACGGTTGAATTTATTCTGGAGGATGCAGCCGTTCGTCGTTCCGTTCCTGTGATGGATGCAACAGCATCTGTTATTCCTATTATTAATCCGGAAGTAACCTCTTTAGAGGAAGAATCTGAAGAGGATTCTAATAAAGAAGTGATGTTGCTTGTGGAAGACAATCAGGAACTACGTACTTTCCTGCGTACCATTTTTTCACCGGTATATCGTGTCATTGAGGCGGTAGACGGTATGGACGGCTGGAGCAAAGCACTTAAATTTGTTCCAGACATTATCATCAGTGACGTTATGATGCCCGAGAAAGACGGCATTGAAATGACGAAGGAACTCCGTGCGGATATGACCACCAGTCATATTCCTATTGTTCTGCTGACGGCCAAAACTTCTATCGAAAGTAAGTTGGAAGGTTTGGAATACGGTGCCGATGATTATATTACCAAACCTTTCAGTGCCACTTATCTGAAAGCTCGTGTAGAGAATTTACTTGCTCAACGTCATAAACTGCAAAGTTTTTACAGAGACAATTTGATGAATAGTGTTCTGTCTTCTACCGCAGTTTCGGAAGAGGTTGTTTTAGAAGAAGAAAAATTACCGGAAATGTCTCCCAATGATCGTAAGTTTATGGACAAGCTTATTGAACTGATGGAAAAGAATATGGATAACGGTGATTTGGTAGTAGATGATTTGGTGAGAGAGGTTGCTGTGAGTCGTTCGGTATTTTTTAAAAAACTAAAAACACTGACAGGGTTGGCGCCGATTGAGTTTATTAAAGAAATGCGTATCAATCGTGCCGCCCAATTAATAGAAACCGGTGAATTTAATATGACTCAGATTTCATATATGGTAGGTATTAATGATCCGCGTTATTTCAGTAAATGCTTCAAATCGAAAATAGGGATGACCCCTACCGAGTATAAGGATAGCTTAAGCAAAAAGAATACTTAAATTCCACATTCTCTATGAAAAAATTATTTTTATTGCTGGCTCTTTTCCTGATGTGCCATCTCGGTATGGTGCAGACAAATGATTCGATTTGGAAACCTTTTGAGGCAAAATTTACAACTTCCGGTTCCATATTTCAAGGAAATGGGTATCGGATAAGAACAGAGAGTATTGAGATTCCTCCCTATAAAAGTAGAGTTGTAAGATATTTGCGGACGCAGCATTGCAAGGATGAAGATTATTATTGGAGTCTGGCAGAAAAACTGCTTGGATGTTATAAGAAAGACATAACGTTTTCTAAGGAGGGAGATATTTCTATTTATTCTTGTGTCAGGCATAACTATATGGATAGTGTTCCGACTATTTGTACTGCATATATACAGCCTGTGACAGCTTGTTTGTTGTCGGGAGTAGCTTTTTCAAAACAAGGGGTTGCAGATACTGTATATCAGAGACAGTTGGTCGATAAGATATGGAATTGTGATATACCGCATTCTGTTTATATCCCTAACAGCGAGGATACTATTTATTTCTTAAGACAGAAGATTATTAATCCTCAACTTTTGCTTGAGAAGAATAAGCCTGTGTATGTATATGACTCTGAGCTAAAGAGTTTCAGAAGCAATTATTATAAGTTCGGGCGAAGCAATGACGGTTACATCGTTTGCTCGTGGGATTCTTATCTGACAGATGAAGCGGTGGAGCAGGCAAGGGGTAACTTGATTCTTGATAAGAAGAAGGAGTCTAAGATTCTGTTTGAAGGCAAGGATACGATACTATTCAGAGGGTGCAAATTTACAGCCGACAGGATAGTCAGTCAGAATCGTTCTTTTCGTGGAGGATATGAAGTCACTACCACCTATTTGGCAAAAGTGGAATTTGAAAATATGCCTGTTCTTATTCATCTGAATCAGAACCAGCATGCCGACAGTATCGGAGAGAATATGCCGCTACCTTCTTTTATTGAAGAAAACATCTTCCGGCTGAAAAATAGACCACCGGCCGTAACGGTCATCAGAGATAGCATACCAGCTACAGATACTTTGTTTGTAGTAAAAAAGAATAGATTTCCCCTATGGACCTATTATGATAAAAACACACGGATAACGGGTGTTTCGTTGGGTATTGGCGAGATAAATGATTTGCGGAATGTCACGACTAACGGTCTAAAACTGGATGTAATAGGTTCTTCTTCTTTTTTAGCGCTGATGTTGCCATTTGCTTTAGTACCTCCCTCCGAGATAATGGAATTGAATCGAAGATGGCAAATTGCCGAATCGGCAATCTTATATAAGAATCGCTTTAGTATAACGAATGGTATCTCTTTTTCAGTAGCCGGCTCTGTATTGGATAGCCATATTATTAATGGCATAGGGTTTGGAGGAATAGTCACGATTAACTATCGTGTCAATGGAATGTCTCTTGCCGGACTTAATAACGGATTGACTTACAATAATGGATTACAGGTGGCAGGACTTTGGGCAACTGCCCATCAATCCAATGGAATGCAGATCGGGGTATTAGGAACTATGGGGTATCATGTAAAAGGAGTACAAATCGGTGCATTCAATTTTGCAAAAAAACAAATATGTGGTTTACAGACAGGGGTGTTTAATACTGCCACTAAATCGAATGGTCTCCAGATAGGTCTTTGTAATTTTTCCAAGAAGCTCAAAGGAATACAGATCGGGTTTTGGAATAAAAGCGATAGACGTAGCCTTCCTTTCTTTAATTGGGGATTTTAGTAATAGGGGATTTAAGGCATACGATTATCGAATAATATGCAGTGAGAAAATCACACCTCTGATTTTAACATTGTTAATCTCGTTTTCGCCATATTGTTTCTTTCGTCGCAAAACATTAATTTCTTGTTTATAAAGGAACGTATTCTTGCCGACAAAAGATTGTATTTAACACAGTATTAAATACGTATTCTTGTAGGTTAAGAATATTGGTTTATTTGTTTGTTAAGTGAAAGATTAATGTGTTGATATACAATGATTAAATTCAATCATGACTACTTCCCGGTATTAAGTCCCTCTCATTGGTTCGAAAAACAGTTTTTGCCTATACTTGTCAAATCGGTAACTTCATTTGTCTGTCTCTTCTAAAATTTAATATGAGTACAAACTTATCTTTTCTGCGTCTTCCTTGAAGGAAGATAAGGGAGTTTAGTTTTTATTTATATAATGAAGAAATGACAAATATAAGATTGCTTTTGATTGGCTGTTGCCTGTTTTTATTGAGTGCGTGTGGAAAAAAAACGGTGAATATCGTAGTACCTCCGGAGGCTTCGATACGTATGAACTTCGGTGTGCAGCAACTACAGGAAACGTTGGAAAAAGAGGGATATCGGGTACTCTTATCCGGAATTGAGGATACCTTGACAGAAGCTGACAGGATTATTTTTCTGAATCAGGCTTGTGATTCTACGTTGAGAAAAGAGGGATTTTTGATTACAACAGAGGGAAACAGGACAATGGTTCGGGGGAATGATGGAAACGGAGTGATTTATGCCTGTCGTGAGTTGATAGATCATATTAACGAGAAAAAGAACCTGGACTTTCCTGCTTTCTGTCAAGATGCGCCGGAGATGGTACTTCGGGGAGCTTGTATCGGTTTACAGAAAACTACTTATTTACCCGGACATGGTGTATATGAATATCCTTATACTCCGGAAAACTTTCCTTGGTTTTATGATAAACAGGCATGGATACGCTATTTAGACATGTTAGTGGAGAATCGCATGAATTCACTTTACCTTTGGAATGGGCATCCTTTTGCTTCACTGGTGAGGTTGGAAGAGTATCCTTTTGCTTTGGAAGTAGATGAAGAAACCTTTAAGAAAAACGAAGAGATTTTTTCTTTCCTGACAGAAGAGGCGGATAAACGTGGTATTTTCGTCATTCAAATGTTCTATAATATTCTTCTATCCAAACCATTTGCCGATCATTACGGGCTTAAAACTCAGGATCGTAATCGACCGATTACTCCGCTTATCAGTGATTATACACGTAAATCGATCGCAGCTTTTATTGAGAAATATCCGAACGTGGGTCTGCTTGTCTGTCTTGGGGAGGCTATGGATACTTATGAAGATGACGTGGAATGGTTTACACAAACCATTATTCCCGGAGTAAAGGATGGTTTGAAGGCGTTGGGACGTACTGACGAACCTCCTTTGTTACTGCGTGCACACGATACGGATTGCAAAATGGTGATGGATGCTGCTTTGCCGCTATATAAGAATCTTTATACAATGCACAAATATAACGGTGAGTCTCTCACCACTTATGAGCCACGTGGCCCTTGGTCGAAAATCCATCAGGATCTGAGTTCATTGGGTAGCATTCATATCAGTAATGTACATATTTTAGCTAACTTGGAACCATTTCGGTGGGGCTCTCCCGATTTTATACAGAAAGCGGTTCAGGCTATGCACGATGTACATGGGGCAAATGCTCTACATCTTTATCCTCAAGCATCTTATTGGGATTGGCCTTATACAGCTGATAAACTACCTGATGGTAAACGTGAGCTACAGCTTGATCGGGATTGGATCTGGTATAAAGCATGGGCACGTTATGCTTGGAACTGTCGCCGTGACCGTTCGGATGAAATCTTATATTGGAATGCACGGTTGGGGGATTATTATGGCATGGATGCTTCAGTTGCTGCCAATGTCCGCGTGGCATATGAGGAATCGGGCGAGATCGCTCCTAAGTTGTTACGTCGTTTTGGAATAACGGAAGGTAACCGGCAGACCTTGTTGTTGGGAATGTTTATGAGTCAGTTGGTTAACCCATATAAATATACTATTTATCCCGGATTTTACGAGAGTTGCGGACCGGAAGGTGAGAAATTGATAGAATACGTGGAGAAAGAATGGAAAAGACAACCGCATGTAGGTGAATTGCCTTTGGATATAGTGCAACAAGTAATTGAACATGGTGATCGTGCGGTGGCTGCCGTAGATGCCGCCGGAGAAAAAGTGACAAGAAACAAGGATGAATTCGAACGGCTACGTAATGATATGCATTGTTATCGGGAATTTGCTTATGCTTTTCACTTTAAGGTAAAAGCGGCCAAGTTAGTACTTGATTATCAATGGGGTAAGAATATGAAGGATCTTGAGGAGGCTGTTCCGTTAATGGAACAGAGCCTTGAGCATTACCGCAAGCTGGCAGATCTTACCAAAGAGCATTATTACTATGCGAATAGCATGCAGACAGCTCAACGTCGTATTCCTATCGGAGGTGATGACGGGCATAACAAGACATGGGGAGAATTGTTGGTACATTATGAAAAAGAGTTGGAGAACTTCAAGTCCAATATTGCTTTGTTGAAAGAACAAAAAGAAGGGAATGCAATCAAAAAGGAGGCTGATATTACTCCTTTGAGACCTGCGGACGTGAAATTATTGAAGAATTATCCGACAGTGAAACTGACTAAAGGTGCTGTATTGTATTCTGATTTTCCGAATTCAAAAATAGATGCCATTGCACCGGAACTGGAGGGAATGACTGCCTTCTGCCTGAATGCAGAAAACCAGCGTCAGGAAGGGACGGCTATCGAGTTTACTTCTGATGATGCGGTTAATCTACTGGTAGGTTATTTCCGTGATGATCAAAAAAAGTATGCTAAAGCACCGAAACTGGAAACGGATGCATCTGCCAATGATTATGGACAAGCCGAGCCCAAATTGACAAATGCCATTCGCATAAAAGGTATGCCTTTGGCAAATGTACACAGTTATCATTTTCCTGCCGGTACTCATAAGTTGCTCTTACCGAAAGGGTGTACTTTGGTTTTAGGATTTACAGATCAATCCGTTACTCCACGTAATGCGGCTCTTGCCGGAGCAGAGGAGACAATGGACTGGATGTTTTATTAATGGATGATTCTTACTCAATGCAGTTGAATATGAGAAAAGCAGCGCTTATTGCCGGATTATCCCTTTTTGCCGGTTCGCTTTTTGCACAGTCACCATACGAGGTGTCGCAAGAGCGTATGGAGGAGATTTATGAGGAGGTGAAAACACCTTATAAATATGGGTTGGCTGTTGTTCCGCAAAATAATGATTATAAGATAGATTGCCCGACGGTATTTCGCAAGGGCAATAAATGGTATATGACCTATGTCGTGTACAACGGAAAGGGGGCGACGGACGGAAGAGGGTATGAAACCTGGATAGCGGAAAGTCCGAATCTGCTTGAGTGGCATACATTAGGGCGTATACTTTCTTTCCGTGAGAATACTTGGGATTGTAATCAGCGGGGAGGATTTCCGGCATTATCCGATATGGAATGGGGAGGAAGCTACACGCTGCAATCTTATAAAGGCAAGTATTGGATGACTTATATCGGTGGAGAAGGTATCGGGTATGAGGCTATTACCGCTCCTCTTCATATCGGTTTGGCATGGACGGATCAGGATATTGCTACTGCTCACGAATGGAAATCTGCCGATGAGCCGATTGTGAGCATACATGATAAAGACGCTCAATGGTGGGAGAAACTTACAGAGTACAAAAGTACGGTTTATTGGGATAAAGACCGGACGTTAGGGGCACCCTTTGTTATGTTTTACAATGCGGGAGGGCGACACCCCGATACAGGATTGAAAGGCGAACGTGTTGGAATTGCTTTGTCCAAAGACATGAAACGCTGGAAACGATACGGGGGCAATCCGGTCTTTGCACACGAGAGTGATGGTACAATTACGGGAGATGCCCATATTCAGAAAATGGGGGATGTATATGTGATGTTTTATTTTTCCGCCTTTCATCCGGAACGCAGGTATAAGGCGTTCAATACGTTTGCTGCGAGTTATGACTTGGTGCATTGGACAGATTGGAAAGGGGCGGATTTGGTGATTCCAAGCAAGGAGTATGACGAGATGTTTGCACATAAAAGCTATGTGATAAAACACAATGGGGTAGTTTATCATTTCTATTGTGCGGTTAATAATAGTGAGCAGCGGGGGATTGCCATTGCCACCAGTAAACCGATGGGGCGTTCGGCCGTACGTTTCCCGCAACCGGATACAAAGGGCAGGCGCCAGATAACCGAGTTGTCCGGTCATTGGAAAACTTGGTTGGACTCTTCCGGACCGGAGTCTTCCATTGCCGTATCCGTTCCTCATAATTGGGATGATTATTACGGTTACAGGCAACTGACACATGGTAATCTTCATGGTACGGCTATGTATCAGAATGAATTTGTATATCAAAAGCAGGATGGAAAGAGATATTTTCTGCGTTTGGAAGGCGTAGGGACGTATGCTACTATTGTTTTCAATAAGAAGGAGCTGGGACGATATCCGGTAGGTCGTACGACACTGACTCTGGATGTGACCGATGCCTTGATAGACGGAACCAATAAACTGGAGTTGAAAGTAGAGCATCCGGAGATGATTTCTGACATGCCTTGGGTATGTGGTGGATGTTCTTCGGAATGGGGGTTTAGTGAAGGTTCCCAGCCTTTCGGTATCTTCCGTCCGGTTATTTTGGAAGCTACAGATGAAATACGCATCGAACCTTTTGGCGTTCACATCTGGAATGACGATCAGGCGGCTACGGTTTACATAGATACCGAAGTGAAAAATTACGGGGAACGGACAGAGACTGTAGAACTTGTCAGTAAGTTGAGTAATGATGACGGACGACAGGTTTTCCGTTTGGTAGAAGAGGTTACTTTGGCTCCCGGAGAGACAAAAACGGTTCGTCAGTCTTCGTCCGTTGAGAATCCGGTTTTATGGAGTACGGAGAATCCGTATCTTTATAAGTTGACCAGTATGATAAAGCGTGATATGAAAACCGCCGATAAGATAAAAACGACCGATGAGGTGGTTACTCCTTTCGGAATTCGCACACTTAGCTGGCCGGTGAAACGTAAAGATGGAGACGGACGTTTCTTTCTGAACGGTACTCCGGTTTTTATCAATGGGGTATGCGAATATGAACATCAGTTCGGGCAAAGCCACGCATTCAGTCGTGAGCAGGTGGCTGCCCGCGCCAAACAGATACGGGCTGCCGGCTTTAATGCATTCAGAGATGCCCATCAACCCCATCATCTCGATTATCAGACGTATTGGGATAAGGAGGGGATCTTGTTCTGGACGCAATTCTCTGCACATGTCTGGTATGATACGCCTGAATTTCGGGATAATTTCAAGAAATTGCTCCGGCAGTGGGTGAAGGAACGGCGTAATTCTCCGTCGGTCGTCATGTGGGGATTGCAGAATGAGAGTACTTTGCCGCGTGAATTTGCGGAGGAATGTACCGCTATTATTCGGGAAATGGACCCGACCGCACACCATATGCGGATCATTACGACCTGCAACGGAGGAGAAGGAACTGATTGGAATGTGGTGCAGAATTGGAGCGGAACTTATGGAGGAGATGTGGAGCGTTACGGTGAGGAGCTTTCCCGTCCCAATCAATTATTGAATGGTGAATATGGCGCCTGGAGAAGTATCGGGCTGCATACAGAGCCGGCAGCCTTTGATCCGAAAGGTGTTTGGAGCGAGAGCCGGATGTGCCGGTTGATGGAAATTAAGATTCGGGAGGCAGAACGTGTGCGGGACAGCGTATGCGGACAATTCCAGTGGATTTACAGTAGCCATGATAATCCAGGGCGGCGTCAGCCGGACGAGGGTTACCGGATCATCGACAAGGTGGGGCCATTCAATTACAAAGGACTGGTTACTCCTTGGGAAGAACCTTTGGATATTTATTATCTGTATAAAGCCAATTATGTACCGGCTGCTAAAGAGCCGATGGTATATCTCGTTTCGCATACATGGCCCGACCGTTTTATCAACGGGCGGCGGCGTGCCACCATCGAAGCATACAGTAATTGTGACAGTGTTTTACTTTACAATGATGCCGGTGATGCTGTCTTTCTCGGACGCAAAATAAATCATGGGAAGGGGACACATTTCATGTGGGAAAACCGGGATATCCGCTATAACGTTCTTCGTGCCGTGGGCTATTACAAAGGGAAACCGGTAACGGAAGATGTCCTTTTATTAAACGGATTGGAGCAAGCGCCATCGTTTGAGAATCTTTATCACGAGGTAACTCCTGTTATGCAAGACGTGCAAGGAGAAAAGGATTACACTTATATTTATCGTATTAATTGCGGAGGAGATGCTTATGTAGACAGTTACGGACAACGATGGGCACAGGATAACTCCACCTTTTCCCATTCATGGGCAGAAGCGTTCGACGGTTTGAATCCCTATCTTGCCAGCCAAAGGACGACATATGATCCGATACGTGGTACGCGGGATTGGCCTTTGTTCCAAAGTTTTCGTTTCGGACGGCACAAATTGAATTATGAGTTTCCGTTAGCAGATGGGGTTTACCGGGTAGAATTGTATTTCACCGAACCTTGGCACGGTACGGGAGGGAGTGCGGCGACCGATTGTGAAGGTCTCCGTATATTTGATGTGGCGATCAATGATTCGGTTGTTATGGATGATTTGGATATCTGGGCAGAGAGCGGACATGATACTGCATTGAAAAAGGTAGTGTATGTCCCAGTAAAAGGTGGGAAGATGATCATCTCTTTTCCCGAAGTAAAAGCCGGGCAGGCATTGATTTCGGCTATTGCCATTGCCCGTCAGGGAAAATTTGAAGTTCAGGAAATGCCGGAGGCCACTGCTTTCTCTTGGAAAGACTTTGACAGGGATGTTGTGGAAAAAACACCGGCGGAACTTTTGCCCGAAGACAAGAATGCACGTGTCGGGGTGATTTATGAAGCGGAAGCGGCCCTGTTGAAAGGAAAATATGTGAAGAAGCAACATCGGAACCAGACCGGTATCTTTTTTGGTAAAGGAGACCGGAATAGCATCGAGTGGAATATATCTACCGGTCTGGCACAGGTTTATGCCCTGCGTTTTAAATATATGAACAGCAGTAGTGTTCCCGTCAAAGTGAGGCTGCGCTTTATAGATTCAAAAGGGGTGGTATTGAAAGATGACATACTGACTTTTCCTGATACCCCTGAAAAGTGGCGTATGATGAGTACTACTACCGGAACTTATATCAACGCCGGACAGTATAGAGTGGTTCTAACTTCCGACGGGATGGAGGGATTGGCTTTTGATGCCTTAGAGGTACAGTAATTTGAAGATACGATCATATAGTAAGATAAAGAATCGATGAGAAGGATATTAATAGGTATATTCTGTTGTGTCGCTGCCGGCTTGTCGGCTCAAGTGGGAGTACCCGATTGGGAGAACCATCAAGTATTACACATCAACCGGGAACCGGCACGGGCAGCTTTCTTTCCTTATGGGGAACATGTCGGAGACCGTAGGCTTTGTCTGGACGGATCGTGGAAATTTCGCTGGACTCCTATGCCGGAGGAACGCATTCCTGACTTCTATCGGACAGATTATGACGACTCCCGTTGGGTGGAGTTTCCCGTACCTGCCAATTGGGAAGTTAATGGTTATGGCACTCCTATCTATGTTTCTGCCGGTTATCCGTTTAAAATCAACCCGCCTCGTGTGACGAGTGAACCGAAGGCGGAGTATACAACTTTTAAAGAGCGTAATCCGGTAGGTCAGTACAGACGTACCTTTACATTGCCTGCCGGTTGGGAGAAGACCGGACAAACTTTTTTGCGTTTTGAGGGGGTAATGAGTGCTTTTTATGTATGGATTAACGGGCAGTTGGCAGGGTATAGCCAGGGAAGCATGGAACCGAGTGAGTTCAATATCACTTCTTGTTTAAATGCCGGAACGAATCAGATAGCTGTGGAAGTTTATCGTTATAGTGACGGTTCCTATCTGGAAGATCAGGATTTCTGGCGCTTCGGAGGAATTCACCGGAGTATATATGTGATACATACTCCCGATATCCGCATTCGTGATTATGTGGTGCGCACGCTGCCCGATTCCGTTTACCGGGATTTTACGATACAGATTGATCCCCGGTTAAGTGTCTACCGGGCGGAGTCTGGAAAGGGATACACTCTGCAAGCTATTTTAACGGATACGGATGGCACTTCATTGGCGCAATTATCTTGCTCTGCCGAAGAAGTTCTGGACTTGGAACACAAAGCTTCCCGTATGAATGAATGGTTTCCCCAACGTGGACCTCGTAAAATGGGGAGAATGACGACGGTTATAAAGAATCCGAAACAATGGACTGCCGAGACTCCGTCTCTTTATTCTCTTCATCTCTCCTTGCAGGACAGCACCGGACGTATTGTGGAGCAAATATGCCAGCCCGTCGGCTTTCGCAGTGTCGAAGTACGGGATGGGCAGATGCTGGTAAATGGCCGGCCGATTCGTTTCCGTGGAGTCAACCGCCATGAGCATGATCCGCGTTTGGGTCGGGTGATGACGGAAGAACGCATGCTACAGGATATTTTGTTGATGAAGCAAGGAAATGTGAATGCGGTTCGTACCAGCCATTATCCGAATGTGAGTCGTTGGTATGAATTATGCGATAGTTTGGGACTTTATGTTATGGATGAGGCGAATATAGAGGAGCATGGTTTGCGTGGTACTCTGGCGAGCGCTTCCGATTGGCATGCTGCTTTTATGGATCGTGCCGTCCGGATGGCGGAACGGGATAAGAACCATCCTTGCATAGTGGTTTGGAGTATGGGTAATGAAAGTGGATATGGGCCTAATTTCGCTGCAATTTCTGCTTGGCTTCATGATTTCGATCCTACTCGTCCTGTTCATTATGAAGGGGCACAAGGGGTGAACGGGTGCCCCGATCCGGAGACGGTCGATATGATCAGCCGTTTCTATACTCGTGTGAAACAGGAATACTTGAATCCCGGAATTCCGGAAGGGGCTGACGAGGAACGTGCTGAGAATGCCCGTTGGGAACGCTTGCTCGAGATAGCCGAACGGACGAATGATGTACGTCCGGTACTGACCAGTGAATATGCTCATGCGATGGGTAATGCTTTGGGAAACTTTCAGGAGTATTGGGATGAGATATATAGTCATCCCCGTATGTTGGGGGGCTTTATTTGGGATTGGGTCGATCAAGGTTTGTATAAATCACTTCCCGGTGGTGGAGAGATGATTGCTTATGGAGGAGATTTTGGTGATCGGCCTAATTTGAAAGCGTTTTGCTTCAACGGTATCTTGCGTAGTGAACGGGAGACTACGCCCAAGTATTGGGAAATGAAAAAAGTATATGCTCCCATACAGATGCAACTTCAGGAAGACACGTTAAGATTGACTAACCGCAACCATCATATCGGTCTGGAAGGCTATCGTTGCCTGTGGACACTTACTGTGGACGGCCGGCCGGAGAAGACGGGAGAATTGGAAATGCCGCAAGTGCTTCCCGGAATGACCGGAGTGATAAACTTGTCGGAAGTGATTGGGAAAAGAAGAAAGAATCGTGCGGATATCCGTCTTTGGATAAGGATTATTCTGAAAGAAGACCTGCCTTGGGCCAAGGCAGGACATGAAGTTGCCGCCGAACAATTCTGCCTTCAAGAAGGGGAAGAAAAGGGAGAAGGAGAAGAGATGGGAGATGGGAGATGCAGCGTGACGGCGCAGCAACTTTCAACTTTCAACTCTCAACTTTCAACTGAAGGGGGCTTGTTGACGGTTAAAAGCGGGGGTTGCATGGTACAGTGGCGTTTGCGGGATGGATGTATGATGCAGTTGCAGTTCGATTCATTTCCGGTATTGGGAGATTCGTGTCTGTTTCCATCTGTTCCTGCTGTTCAGATATTTCGTGCACCGACCGATAATGATAAAAGTTTCGGTAATTGGCTGGCTAAAGATTGGCAGAATAATCGACTCGATGCTCCCGATTACGATACGAGACCTCTGAAGTGGCGGCAATTGTCTGACGGAACGATACAGGTCACTTCTGGTTGTACTGTCCGGTGTCTTTCCGGAAGCATTGTCACGGAGCTGCTGTATACGATTACCGGTGACGGCCAGCTTGAGATAGAAGCAGTTTTCCGTCCCGAGGGAGTATTGCCTGAACTTCCCCGTTTGGGTATTGTCTTGCCAATCCGTTCCGGTCTGGATCACTTCACTTGGTATGGCCGTGGCCCTTGGGAGAATTATCCCGATCGCAAGGCTTCTTGTTTCGTGGGTTTATGGAGTGGTAAAGTGAGTGAGCAATATACGCATTATCCGCGACCGCAGGATAGCGGAAATAAAGAAGACGTACGTTTTCTGGAACTGACGGACGATTATGGAAAAGGAATCCGGGTAGAGGCGGTAGGGAAGACTTTTTCCGCATCTGCCTTACACTATACGGTAAATGATATCTATCGGGCTACACATGATTATCAGTTACAGGAACGTCCGGATGTTATTCTCAGTCTGGATGCTGCTGTGTTGGGCTTAGGGAATAGCAGTTGCGGGCCGGGAGTACTTAAGCGATATGCTATCGAGAAAAAAGAACATCGGTTGAAGGTGATTCTTAAAAAGACTCAACAGGCCTCTCCCCAGACGGCCTCTCCCCAACCCTCTCCGTGGGAGAGGGGGCAAAGTTAGTTTTGCAACTGATTGATAAAACATAGTATCTTTCTTCTCCTTCTCCTACGGAGGGGACCGGAGAAAGGCTTTTAAATTGATAAGACATGAATAAATTATTATTTTTCAGACAGAAGGACAGAAAGACAGAAGAACAAAAGGGCAGAAGAACAGAAGAACAAAAGGACAAAAGAGCCAATAAGCTGCCCATGCCAATAAAGGTTATGCAAGAAATATGCTCTTTTGTTCTTCTGTCTAAAACAGATTCAAAACTAACTTTGCCCCCTCTCCCACGGAGAGGGTTGGGGAGAGGCCGTCTGGGGAGAGGCCTGTCAACATTCATTTGTGCATTTACACTGATCTCGATAGGCGCACATGCCCAGTCCTCAGTGAATACGGAACGCCGGTATTTGTCGGGAAAAGGGTGTGATGATATGGTAGAATGGGATTTCTATTGTACCGGAGGTAATAATTCCGGTCGATGGACGAAGATAGGTGTGCCTTCTTGCTGGGAGTTGCAGGGTTTCGGTACTTACCAATATGGGATGCGCTTTTATGGCAAGGCATTTCCGGAAGGGATTGCCGATGAAAAAGGGATGTATAAGTACGAGTTTTATCTGCCTGCTGCTTGGAATGGGAAACAAATCGAACTGGTGTTTGAGGCTTCTATGACGGATACGGAAGTCAAAATTAACGGTCGCAAAGCAGGCGAGATACATCAGGGAGGTTTCTATCGTTTTACTTATGATGTGAGCGACCGGATTTTCTTCGGTGATACGAAAAATCTTCTGGAGGTGACAGTAAGTAAAGAGAGTAGTAACGCCGGAGTGAATTTAGCGGAACGTCGTGCCGACTACTGGAATTTCGGTGGTCTGTACCGTCCGGTTTTCATCGTGGCCAAGCCCGCACAGAATATCAGTAGGGTAGCCATTGATGCACAGGCTGACGGCAGTTTTACAGCCGGATGTTATCTGAACAAGACATTGGAAGGTGCCCGGATAAAGACGGTGATCACCGATCGCCATGGGAAGAAAATAGCAGAAGCCACTTCTTCCGTACGTACAGGAAGCGATTATGCAATTGTCCGCCTGCATGCCGACTCTCCCGATCTCTGGACTGCCGAGACCCCTAATCTGTATACTGCACGTTTCATCTTGTCGGGCAGAGGGGGTGAAGTGCTTCATGAAGAGGTGCAAAAGTTTGGTTTCCGCACTATCGAAACCCGTGAAAGTGACGGGTTGTATATTAATGGAGTGCGGGTAAATATCCGTGGTGTCAACCGCCATAGTTTTCGTCCCGAAAGCGGACGTACCTTGAGCAAGGTAAAAAACATAGAAGATGTACTGTTAATAAAAAGCATGAATATGAATGCCGTGCGGTTGAGTCATTATCCGGCCGATCCGGAATTCTTGGAGGCGTGTGACAGTTTGGGGCTGTATGTGATGAATGAGTTATCCGGTTGGCACGGCAAGCACGAAACGGTGGTAGGGCAGAAGTTGGTGCGTGAAATGGTGATTCGCGATGTGAATCATCCTTCTGTTATCTGGTGGAGCAACGGCAATGAAAAAGGATGGAATACGGAGTTGGACGGAGAGTTTCATAAATATGACCCGCAACGGCGGCCGGTATTGCATCCGCAAGGTAATTTCGGAGGATACGAAACGATGCATTACCGTTCTTACGGTGAGAGCCAGAATTATATGCGCCTGCCCGAACTTTTTATGCCTACCGAGTTCCTTCACGGCTTGTATGACGGTGGTGCAGGCGCCGGACTGTATGATTATTGGGAGATGATGCGGAAACATCCGCGTTGTGTAGGTGGTTTTATCTGGGTTTTAGCCGATGAAGGAGTGAAACGGACGGATAAGAACGGTTTTATCGACAACGTGGGAAACTTTGGTGCTGATGGCATCGTAGGCCCGCATCACGAGAAGGAGGGGAGTTATTACACCGTCCGGCAAGTGTGGTGTCCTGTACAGGTGATGAATCGACACATCGATGCTACTTTTGATGGCAAGCTGCAAGTAGAAAACCGCTATGATTTTCTGAATCTGAACAGTTGCCGGTTTGCTTACCGTTACGTCCAGTTGCCCACTGCCGAAGATACAGGAATGGAGATGAAGGTTCTTGAACAAGGAGAAGTCCGTGGTGGTGATATTCCTGCTCATGAAACGGGTGAGGTCCGTATTCCTGCTGCCGTACGTGGAGCAAATGCATTGATGCTTACGATTACGGATACTTTTGGGCGTGAACTGTTTACTTATAGTTATCGATTGGAAGAGGTTCCTTGCCCGGTGCCGGCAATGGGGGCAGTTCCGTCAAGAGAAGAAACGGTGGACGATTTGATGATCCATGCAGGCGGCAAGGTATTTGTTTTCAGTAAGCGTGACGGACGGTTGAAGTATGTCCGGATAGGTGAACGTACGATTCATTTGAGGAATGGGCCGCGTTTCATAGCTGCCCGGCGTGCCGACCGTTCATTGGATCAGTTCTATAACCATGACGATCCGGATGCAGAAAAGAAAAAGACAACTTATTCCACTTTCGAGGATACCGGCCGGTTCTGCGGATTTGATGTCGAGGAAGCGGACGGAAAGATTACGGTAACTGCCGGCTATCGGTTGGGAAATTTCGATAAAGCAGTCTGGGTAATAACACCGGACGGCAGGGTTTCTCTTGATTTCCATTACAATTTCAGTGGTGTGGTCGATTTGATGGGAGTCATGTTCGATTATCCCGAAGAGCTGGTTTTAAGTAAACGTTGGGTGGGCGACGGCCCGTATCGTGTGTGGCAGAACCGCTTGCATGGCCCGCAATTGGGTGTTTGGGAGAATGAGTACAACGATCCTGTCCCCGGAGAGAGTTTTGTTTATCCGGAATTCAAGGGGTATTTCGCTCATGTGCAATGGATGAGTTTGCATACGCAGGAAGGGGTAATACGTATCTGGAATCGTACGCCTGATAGTTATATCGGGGTTTATCAACCTCGTGACGGACGCGATGCCTTACTCTATACGTTGCCGGGCACCGGTATCAGTGTGATGAAAGTGATTCCTCCCGTACGCAATAAGGTGAATACGACTGATCTTGTCGGTCCGTCATCACAACCGAAATGGGTGGATGGGGAGCAGAAAGGAAGTATCATTCTCTGCTTTGAATAATCTTATTGGAGTTTTACAAGTTTGCTATGCTAATTTCAAAGGGGATGTCAAAACTCCCCTTTTATCGAAATCACCCTCGTTACAACTGCCTGTAGCGAGAGTGATTTTTAGTTTATGAGAGTTTTGATACATTTACCCTCTTTGCGAAAAGGTACTTTCCTGTTCTTTATGCACCGTACATACGGTTTCCGGGTACCGTGCATACCACTTGTCAGCACCGTGCTCACGGTGGATGAGCACCCTGCTTACGGACGATAAGCACCGTGCTTAAGGAACCGGTAAGGCCCTTCTCCTCGTATCGCTGATGAACAGGGCATTTGAGCAAAAAGGTGAAGATAGTGGAAGGGGATAAATTTGATGGGAATAAGGGATCATATGTGGGAAAGATGAGTATTTTGGAAGACTGAGTACAAAAAGCAGATCCGTGCGTCTTTCTTTCAAAGAACAGACTCATTACCCTATGAAATATTATAGTAAAAGCTTTTTATTACTGCTTTTCTTGTTTTTGCAGTTTCCTCAATGGACGGTAGCACAGTCGGATGCTACCTTACGTAACCGCTTTCTCTCTCCGCCGGAAGATGCTGATTCCTGGTGTTTCTGGTACTGGATGTATGGTGCCGTGTCTCGAGAAGGCATCACGGCCGATCTGGAAGCAATGAAGCAGGTCGGATTGGGAGGCGCCTATCTCATGCCGATCAAGGATACGGAACAGGGAAAAGAATTTAATGGGACTGTACGGCAACTCTCCCCACAGTGGTGGGAAATGCTGCGTTTCAGTATGCAGGAAGCCGATCGGTTAGGATTAAAACTCGGTATGCATATTTGCGATGGTTTTGCACTTGCCGGAGGCCCTTGGATCACTCCGCAAGAGTCGATGCAAAAGGTGGTATGGAGCGACACCATTGTTTCCGGAGGGCAGATTAGGAGTTTACAATTACCTCGTCCTGAGGCTTACCAGGATTATTATCAGGACATTGCCTTACTGGCCTTACCGGTTGGAAAATCGGAACCTGATATTCCAAATATCACTACCAGCCCTCTGATAAACACGGCGGACGGTTTTTTCCGTGCCAATGCTTCGGACGTTGCCGCATGGATGCCGCTTCATCCCGATACGGCATGGATACAATATGAATATTCACAGCCGTTTACTTGTCGCAATATAGAAGTGGTGCTTACCGGCAATAATTATCAAGCCCACCGGTTAAAGCTGTTTGTCAGTGACAACGGGACTGATTTCCGGTTCGTAAAGCAACTCACGCCCGCCCGCCAGGGATGGCAGAACACTGATGAAAACTCGACTCATGCCCTTCCTCCTGTGACGGCACGATATTTTCGCTTTACTTGGAGTCCGGAGGGGACCGAACCGGGCAGCGAAGACATGGATGCCGCCAAATGGAAACCGAATCTCAAAATCAAAGAATTACGCCTGCACGACGGGCCGCGTCTTAACCAGTGGGAAGGAAAGGCGGGCTTGGTATGGCGGGTTGCATCCGCTACCACTGAAACCGAACTGCCCCAAAAGGATTGTCTGCACCGGCAGGATATCATCGACTTGACTGGATACATGAACTCTGGAGTCCTCACCGCCACTACTTTGCCTGCCGGACGGTGGAAGCTGCTTCGGATGGGACACACTTCCACCGGGCATACCAATGCTACCGGTGGAGCCGCCCGTGGGTTGGAATGCGATAAATTCAATCCGCAGGCAGTGAAGAAGCAATTCGACCATTGGTTTGGGCGTACTTTCACCGAAGTTGGAGATGAATTGGCCCGTAAGGTATTAAAATACATGCATGTCGATAGTTGGGAATGCGGAAGCCAGAACTGGAGCGTCTCCTTTCCCGATGAATTTCAGAAGCGTCGCGGATATCGCCTGTCTGATTGGCTTCCTCTGTTTGCCGGTATACCGTTGGAAAGTGCGGAAGAGAGTGAACGCGTTCTGCGTGACGTACGTATAACCATAGCCGAACTGGTAAAAGATGTTTTCTATGAAACATTGGCTACTTGTGCCCGGGAATATGATTGTCGCTTTTCTGCCGAGTGTGTGGCTCCCACAATGGTTAGTGACGGGATGCTACACTATCAGAAAGTCGATTACCCGATGGGGGAGTTTTGGTTCAATAGCCCTACCCACGACAAACCGAATGACATGCTCGATGCCATCAGTGGAGCGCATGTCTATGGCAAGAACATTATCCAGGCTGAAGGATTTACCCAAGTGAGGGGCACATGGAACGAGCATCCGGCCCTTCTGAAACCCTTGCTCGACCGTAATTATGCATTAGGTATCAACCGCCTGTTTTTTCACGTATATGTGCACAATCCGTGGCTCGATCGTCGTCCCGGAATGACTTTGGATGGTATCGGATTTTTCTTCCAGCGCGATCAGACTTGGTGGGAAAAGGGGGCGAAAGCCTTTGTCGATTATACCCGGCGTTGCCAGGCCCTGTTGCAATATGGGCATCCGGTGGTAGACATCGCTGTGTTTACGGGTGAAGAGATACCGCGTCGTGCCGTTCTACCCGAACGTCTGGTACCTTCTCTGCCGGGGCTTTTCGGAAGTCGGCGGGTAGAGAGCGAAAAAAACAGGCTCGCTAATATCGGTCAACCGCTTCGTACTATCGTCGGCGTTACCCATTCCGCCAATATGGCCGATCCCGAAAATTGGGTCAATCCATTGCGTGGCTATGCCTATGATTCTTTCAATAAAGATGCTCTGCTGTGTTTGGCTTCGGTTGATAAGGGTCGGATTTGCCTGCCCGGTGGCGCTTCTTATAAAGTATTAGTCCTGCCGTTGCCGCGTCCGATGGATCCGGACGGGTTGCCTTTATCTACAGAGGTTCAGGCCAAAGTCGACGAGTGGCGGAAGGCCGGTATAATAATTCCCGAATTGCCTTACCGCTTCGAGGATTTTGCCGCTTATGGGCTGGAACGCGATGTCATCGTACCCGAAGATATAGCTTGGACGCATCGCAAAGGCCCCGAAGCCGAGATTTATTTCCTGTCTAACCAACGGGGGGAAGAACGTCATTTTACAGCATCTTTGAGAGGAATAAAAGAAGTGCAACCTGAATGTTGGAATCCGGTGTCGGGTGAGATGTATAAAGCACGCTCCTGGAAATGTAAGGACGGGCGTACATCCGTTGAACTTACTTTGGCAGCCGGTGAGTCTGTATTTATAGTCTGTTATTTCAAGGCGGATCAGAAGAACGAAACTATTGTACCGGAATTGCCAACAGACTTATCGAAAGAGGCATCAACCGAACTGTCATCGGAGTTATCATCTGAGTTATCGGAAGAGACAGATATCCTGCCGCTTCGCTTTAAAAAGCCTTGGTCTGTCTATTTTGCCGGTTTGAATAAAACGATCCGTCGGGATACGCTTTTTGATTGGACCGATGAGCAGGATCACTCCATCCGTTATTATTCGGGTAGGGCTGTTTATACGAATACCTTCAATTGGACAGATGACAGAAAGATGCCGGTGGCGTATCTTCGTTTAGGACGGGTTGAGAACATAGCTGTAATAAAAGTCAATGGAGTGGAATGTGGTACTGCATGGACTGCTCCTTATCAGGTAGAGGTGACTGCCGCTTTGCGGAAAGGCAAAAATACGCTGGAGATAGAAATCATCAACACTTGGGCCAATGCCATTAGAGGTATGGATCGTGGAGAACCCCCTTTTAACGGTATATGGACCAATGCACGGTATCGTCTGGACGGAACAGAACTTGTACCGGCCGGCTTATTCGGACCTTTGGAAATGAGGCTTTCAGTCTCTCCCTAACCGGTCTCTCCCCAGCCCTCTCCGTGGGAGAGGGGGCAAAGTTTATTTTGTAATTGATTAATAACCATAGTATCTCTCTTCTCCCTCTCCTCCGGAGAGGGTCGGGGAGAGGCTTTTAGACATGAAAAGAAGAATAACAACAATTAGTCTTGCCCTTATGGGCCTTTGCGGAGCCTTTACACAAGCAAAAGTGCAATTACCGGCTTTTTTCTCCGATGGTATGGTCATGCAACAACAAGCCACCGCCAATCTCTGGGGAACAGCTACCCCAAGAAAAACTGTTACATTGACTACCGGTTGGGACGGAAAGACATACCGTGCCACTGCTGATACTCAGGGAAAGTGGAATATGTCAGTGACTACCCCGCCGGCAGGTGGACCTTATTCTTTGACATTCTCTGATGGAGAATTAACTGTGCTGAATAATATTTTGATAGGAGAACTATGGATATGTAGCGGACAGAGCAATATGGAAATGCCGATGAAGGGATATAAAAATCAACCCATCGAAGGGGCTGATATGGATATTTTGCGTAGTACCAACCCTTCTTTGAGATTATTTACAGTGAAACGGCACTCTACCCTGCTTCCGCAGTATGATGTTACCGGTACGTGGAACGAAGCTATGCCTACTACTGTGCGTGAATTTAGCGCGACTGCCTATTATTTCGGGCGGCTGTTGAATGAACTTTTGGATGTCCCTGTGGGGCTTATCGTTACTGCGTGGGGAGGATCGGCTGCCGAAGCATGGATGACGGAGGAGATGTTGCGTGCCTTCCCCGAAGTTAGGATTCCCCGTACTGATGCCGATATTACCTCTCCAAACCGTACACCTACCACCCTTTACAATGGTATGTTGCATCCGCTCATCGGTATCACTATGCGTGGTGTCATCTGGTATCAGGGAGAAGACAATACGAATCGTCCCCATTCCTATGCCGATATGTTTACCACTCTGATCAATGGCTGGCGTGCTGCGTGGCAACAGGGAGATTTTCCTTTTTATTATTGCCAGATTGCTCCTTACGATTATGCCTTGATCACCGCACCCGGACAGGAACCGGTACAGTCGGCACTCATCCGCGAAGCGCAGTCACAGGTAGAGCATCGCGTTCCTCACACCGGCATGGCCGTTCTGCTCGATGCCGGTATGGAGAAAGGTATTCATCCTGCCAAAAAAAGACTGGCCGGCGAACGTTTGGGCTTATTAGCATTAACTAAGACCTACGGCATCGAAGGTGTCAATGGCGAAAGCCCTTATTATAAATCAATGGAGATACAGGGAGATACGGTGATTGTCAGTTTTGGACGGGCGGATATGTGGATATCCGGAAAGGAGTGCTTCGAATCGAAACTGTTTTCCGTAGCCGGTGAAGATCGGATTTTCCATCCGGCAAAAGCATGGATCGTCCGCAGTAAAATGTATGTGAGAAGTGAGAAGGTTCCTCATCCTGTGGCTGTACGTTATGCCTTCGATAATTATGTAGAAGGAGACTTGTTTTGCGGAGGATTACCTTTATCTTCTTTTCGGTCGGATAACTGGTAACCTATGAAGAGATTTTTTTTGATTGTGTTTGGTTGGATGATTGGCATGTCCGTTCAGGTGAGTGGGCATGCCGGTCTCATTTGGAGAACACCCAGTACCGACTCATCCGCTTCCATGCCTTGTGGAGGTGGGGACATTGGTATGAATGTGTGGGTAGAGGAGGGAGATGTCTTGTTTTATATCAGTCGGAGTGGTACTTTCGACGAGCATAATTGCTTGTTGAAACAAGGGCGTATCCGCCTGCGCTTATCACCCAATCCTTTCTTAAACGTAGAAAATTTCCGGCAAGAGCTCAAACTGGAAGACGGTTATGTAGAGATCGCCGCCGGCAAGACTGTGATACAACTCTGGGCAGATGTATATCATCCGGTAATTCATCTGGAAATAAATAGTAGCATAGCCTGCCAAGCTGAACTGTATTATGAGAATTGGCGTCATCGGGACCGGGTGATCCGTAAAGGAGAAGGGCAACAGAACTCCTATAAATGGACCACTCCGAAAGGTCAGGTAACGACAGCCGATTCCATCTCTGTAACCAGTAATCACCTTGTCTTTTTTCATCAGAATCCATCAAAGACCGTCTTTGACTATACCGTGTCGCAGCAAGGTTTGGATGGCGTGAAGACTTTGCTGATGAACCCTTTGAGTAATCTTGTTTCCGGTGGTGTCCTCCGAGCCGAAGGCTATACTTATGCCGGAACTATCGATGGGGTGTATGCCGGGACGGATTATCGTGCCTGGCTTTTTCGGACAATAAAGCCGATGAAACATCAAAAGGTACACATTGCTTTGCATACGGAGCAAACTACTGATTTGGAAAAATGGTTGCAAAATGCAAAGCGGACGCTTGCTGCCGTAGACATTACGAAGGATAAGAAGCGGACACGTCTTTGGTGGCAGGAGTTCTGGCAGCGTAGCTTTATCCGTTCAGATGAAGTACAGGCAAGCGTATGGGCGCGTAACTATACCCTTTTCCGTTACATGTTAGGATGCAATGCCTATGGTGATTATCCTACCAAATTCAATGGCGGGTTATTTACATTCGACCCTTGTCTGGTAGATTCCACTCTGGCTTTTACTCCCGATTTCCGTAAATGGGGAGGCGGAACGATGACAGCACAGAACCAGCGTCTGGTTTATTGGCCGATGTTAAAGAGCGGAGATCTGGATATGATGACCTCTCAATTTGACTTTTATAACCGGATGCTCCGTAATGCAGAACTTCGGAGTTTGATCTATTGGCAACATGCAGGTGCCTGTTTTGCCGAACAGATCGAGAACTACGGTTTGCCTAATCCGGCGGAGTATGGAACAAAACGTCCTGATTATTTTGATAAGGGGGTAGAGTATAATGCTTGGCTGGAATACGAATGGGATACAGTACTCGAATTCTGTCAAATGATTCTGGAAACAAGGAATTACCGGAAAGTTGATATAACAGCTTATCTGCCATTGATAGAGAGTACTCTTACTTTCTTCGAAGAACATTATCGTTATCTGGCCACTCGTAGAGGGGCCAAAGCATTGGATGGAGAGGGACATTTGATTCTTTTTCCCGGTTCGGCCTGTGAGACTTATAAAATGACAAACAACGCCTCAAGCACGATTGCCGCTCTTCGTACCGTACTTGAGGCGTATGGTAAGAAGCCTGAAATGCTCTCCATCATTCCTCCATTGCCTTTTCGTACCTTGGAGGGAAAGCAGATGATTTCGCCCGCCAAAACTTGGGAACGTATCAATAATGTGGAAACTCCCCAACTCTATCCGGTATTTCCTTGGCGTATTTACGGAGTGGCACGGGAGGATTTGGAGATTGCCCGTAATACATATCTCTATGATCCGGATGCACTTCGTTTCCGTTCTCATGTAGGGTGGAAGCAAGACAATATTTGGGCAGCTTGTTTAGGTTTAACCGATGAGGCCGTCCGTTTATCCGCTCTTAAACTGGCCGATGGTCCTTTTCGCTTTCCCGCTTTCTGGGGCCCCGGATACGACTGGGCTCCCGATCATAACTGGGGAGGAAGTGGAATGATCGGCTTACAGGAAATGCTGTTGCAGGCGGTTGGAGAGAAAATACATCTTTTTCCTGCTTGGCCTATAGAATGGAATGTACATTTCAAACTGCATGCTCCCGGAAATACAACCGTGGAGGCCGAACTGAAAGATGGGGAATTAGTGGGTTTGACAGTAATTCCCGAAGAACGGCGGAAAGATATTGAATTACCGGAATTTACATCCCATAAGGTCGATAATTAGACGATTTATAAGTTTAACAGTCAGGGTTAGGTTAGATGATCTATATAAGATTAACAATTAAATAGTTCCTAAGATTAACAATTGGATGATCCATAAGTTTAACGATTATTAGATGACCCATAAAATTTAAAACGCCATGATAAAGAATTTCTTACTATCTATTTTTTTATTACTTATTCCTTCTTGTTTCTGGGGGAATACTGTTTATCGTCCCCAAGTTTCCGTAGCTGGCTTTATCCCATTGTCCGGCAGCGGAAGAGATATTTATAATTTTAATCCCGGATGGCGTTATTATAAAGGAGATATGGAAAGAGCGGAAACGGTAGAATTGGATGATTCGGATTGGGAAGTGGTTGCTACTCCACACTCAGTAGAGCTAATGCCTGCCGAAGCCAGCGGTTGTCGCAATTATCAAGGCCCTGTTTGGTATCGGAAATGGTTTGTAATTCCTGCTGCTACTCGTGGGAAACAGGTTTTTATCCATTTTGAAGCGGTGATGGGTAAACAAAAAGTCTATTTAAACGGCCATTTGGTAAAAGAACATTTGGGAGGTTATCTTCCTTTCAATATCGATTTGACTGCGAATGGGATACAGGCAGGCGATTCTTGCTTAATAGCAGTGATGGCGGATAATAGCGATGATAAAAGTTACCCGCCGGGCAAACGTCAGTATACGTTGGATTTTTCATATCATGGAGGTATTTATCGGGATGTGTGGATGATTGCTAAATCTGATGTATCTATAACTGATGCAGTGGACGCCGGAAAAGTGGCTGGTGGTGGAGTGTTTATTCACTATGGTCGCATTAGTGAGAAAAAGGCTGATATTCTTATTGATACCGAAGTTCGAAACAACGGTAAACGGCAGAGAAAAGTGGAGGTAGAATCATCGTTGGTCGATGCAACGGGTACATTGATAAAGCGTGTAGTTGCTATGGTACATCTCGATGCCGGGCAGTCGAAGACTGTCAACCAAAAGATAGAAGTCCGTCAGCCGCATTTATGGTCACCCGATTCTCCTTATCTGTATCGCGTGGAATCGAGAGTGAAGGAGGGCAAAAATACGTTGGACGGTGGAATTACCCGTGCCGGTATTCGGAAAGCGGAATTTAAAGGGAAAGAAGGTTTTTGGCTGAATGGAAAACCTTTCGGGCAATTGATCGGTGCCAATAGGCATCAGGATTTTGCTTATGTCGGAAATGCTCTGCCGAACTCCGGTCAATGGCGGGATGCCAAAAAATTGCGTGATGCCGGTTGCCGGATTATCCGTGTCGCACATTATCCGCAAGACCCTTCGTTTATGGATGCATGCGATGAATTGGGAATGTTTGTTATCGTTGCGACACCGGGTTGGCAATATTGGAATAAGGAACCGGAGTTTGCCCGTTTGGTACATGAGAATACCCGGCAGATGATCCGGCGTGACCGGAATCATGCTTGTGTATTAATGTGGGAGCCTATTCTGAATGAGACTCGTTATCCGTTGGATTTTGCGTTGGAAGCTTTACGAATAACCAAAGAGGAATATCCTTATCCGGGACGTCCGGTAGCTGCAGCAGATGTACATTCCGCCGGTGTAGAGGAAAATTATGACGTGGTATATGGATGGCCCGGCGATGATGAGAAAACGGATTCTCCTGAGCAATGCATATTTACTCGTGAATACGGAGAGAATGTAGACGACTGGTATGCCCATAATAACAACAATCGTGCCAGCCGTAGCTGGGGAGAACGCCCCTTGTTGGTGCAGGCACTCTCGTTGGCCAAGAGTTATGACGAGATGTATCGTACCACCGGAAAGTTTATAGGTGGAGCACAGTGGCATCCTTTCGATCATCAACGCGGTTATCACCCTGATCCTTATTGGGGAGGTATATTCGATGCTTTCCGTCAGCCTAAATATGCTTATCATATGTATCGTAGTCAAACGGCTCCCGATTTAAATCATCCTTTGGCGGAGTGTGGTCCGGTAGTATATATAGCACATGAAATGTCGCAGTTTTCAGATGCCGATGTGGTAGTATTTAGCAACTGCGATTCTGTTCGTCTTTCTGTTTATGATGGAACTAAAAATTGGACTCTGCCGGTAATTCATGCAAAAGGGCATATGCCGAATGCTCCGGTTGTGTTTAAGAATGTGTGGAACTTTTGGGAAGCACGGGATTATAGTTATGTGCAAAAGAAGTGGCAGAAAGTAAATATATTGGCCGAAGGCATTATAAACGGGAAAGTAGTTTGTGCGCAAAAGAAAATGCCTTCCCGGCGTTCAACCAAACTTCGTTTAAGAATTGATTCTCAAGGGGTACCTTTAGTGGCCGATGGGTCTGATTTTGTAGTCGTTATTGCCGAAGTAACGGATGATAACGGAAATGTGAGGCGTTTGGCAAAAGAAAATATCGTGTTTACGATAGAAGGTGAAGGAGAAATCATAGGAGATAGGTCTATAAATGCCAACCCGCGAACTGTTGAATTCGGAACAGCTCCTGTGTTGGTACGCTCAACAAGTAAAGCAGGTAAGATTCGAATCAAAGCACATGTACAGTTTGAAGGAACACATGCACCAACTCCTGCTGAAATAGAATTTGAGAGTGTAGATCCGGAATTTCCTTCGTGTTATATAGAGCAACGTATGGTTCCTAAGAGTAACGTGAATCCTGTGAATAATACCCGGAAAACAGTTTTGACGGAAGAAGAAAAACGGCATTTACTAATGGAAGTAGAGAAACAACAGACCGAATTTGGTGTTAATTCTGAAAAATGATGTGGAAATATGGATTGATTTAATAAAAAAGATTTTTATCTTTGAATTCCATTTTCCTCGTTAATCTATGCAAAGAATGAAAAAAATATTGTTATTTACCTTCATATGGTTGAATATTTGCGTCTCTGTATGGTCTGTTCCTAACGCGATAGTAGAACATTATACAGTGGACCAGGGGTTACCGAATAATATTGTGAATTGTACAGTAAAAGGAAAAGATGGTTTTATCTGGTTCGGTACTTGGTATGGCCTTTGCAGCTTTGACGGGGTGAAGGTGAAAACATACAACAATAAAGGTGAGTCAAATTCGGATATTCCTCCTAAAAAGATACAACGGATTGTTGAAGATAAAAACGGTTATTTATGGATAAAGACAGTAGATCGTAAGTTGTATGTGTTTGATAAGGTGAGAGAAACATTTCATGCCGTGTATGATGATATGAAAGACTATTTGGAAAACATCCAAGTAATTAAAGTTCAAAAAACAGAAGATGGCAGAATCTTATTGTTGACGAAAGATAAAAGTTTGTTACTTGCTTGTACCGATATTCATGGTAAAATAGGGATTCAATTGTTACATGATTCACGGCAGGATGTCAATGTTTATGATATGCGATTGAAGCATGATCTTTTTTGTGAAACCCAACAGCATCTGAGCTGGATCGGGATGGATTATAAGATTTTATTTTATGATAAAGGAAAGGAATTGAAAGAGAAGCCTGCCGATTTTATCACTAAAAAGATATTAACTGCCGATAAAGATGCTTTTACATGTGCTTTCAATGCTGATCATTTGTTGTGGTTAGGTAATAAATATGGAGAAATATATTGCATCAATCCTCAGACGGGGATGGTTAATAAGTATGTTTTACCTGGTATAACTTCTCCTATACGAAACATATTGGTCACAAAAGCAGGGAATGTTTATCTAAGCACTGACGGACAAGGAATTTATGAATACAATCTTGGATACAAATCATTAAATAAACTTTCTTTGGGAATAGAGAAAGGGGGAATTACTCATTCTTTTGTCGATAGGTATGATAAGGTTTGGTTTGTCATAGGAGAAAAATCTTTGATTTATTATGATCCGTTAAATAAGTCCAAGCGGAACTATTCGTTTCCCCGTGAAGGAAATATTTGCGATTTTAATGTACAGGATGCTGGTGAACAGGGTGTTTTCTTTTTGACTCCTTCCGGTGAAATTTTGGTTTTTGATAGAGATTCTTTCGAAATGCATCGTTTGAATCAGATGAAACCTTTTTCGAATGATTTTCCAAATCAATTGTTTTTAAATCAGTTATTGGATGAGGATGGGGTACTTTGGCTCGCTTCTACTACATTGGGGGTATACCGAATGAATTTTCCGAAAAAACAGTTTCGTTTACTCGACCTGCGTACTTTTTCAGCATCTCGTGCAATTTCTGATGATCTGATGGGGATTAGAGCTCTATTTCAGGCCAGTAACGGTGATATATGGGTCGGTACCCGTTGGCAAGAACTGTATCGTCTTGATAGTAATGGACATCTCAAACAAGTTTTTTCTTTAGGAAACGTGTACCATATAATGGAAGATAATAAGGGCAATTTATGGTTGTCTACGAAAGGTAACGGGTTGATAAAAGCAGAATTTGATATAAATTCTCCTCACGGAGTACGGTTTATATCTTATAAAAGTGATACGAATAATCCGTCTTCTATTAGTAGTAACGATGTGTATTGCACATTTCAGGATAGTAAAGGGCGAATATGGGTGGGATTGTTAGGAGGTGGATTGAATCTTCTTCGCGAAGAGGCGGATGGGGTGACATTTATCCATAAACATAATGGATTGAGAAAGTATCCTCCTTATGGTTTGTATATGGAAGTCCGCAATATGCTTGAAGATAATGAGGGACGCATATGGGTAGGTACAATGGATGGCTTGATGTCATTCGATTCAAATTTTGACAATCCCGAACAAATTGAATTTGAAACTTATAGGAAGGACAGTGCCAGTTCAAATGTAGCTGATAATGATATTTATGTTCTATTTAAAGATGCTACCGATCAAATTTGGGTGGGTGTATTTGGTGGAGGTGTAAATCGGTTGGTGAAATATGATAAAGAAACACACTCTCCTATATTTAAATCTTATGGTATTCGGGATGGATTAAACAATGACGTGGTGATGTCTATTGTAGAAGACAATGACCAAAATTTGTGGTTTGCGACTGAAAGTGGACTTTCGCGCTTTGACCGTCAGACAGAACACTTTAGAAACTTTGATAAATATGATGGTTTTTTGAGTGTACAAATGGAGGAAGGAAGTGCTTTGAAAATTGAAAACGGTGAACTTTGGGTGGGATGTAAAGAGGGTATTTTGATCTTTTCGCCCAATAAAATGGAAACTTTTAGTTGTAATAACCGGACTTATATAGTAGACTTTAAGGTTTCTAATGAGGATATCAGGGATCTCAAAAACAACCCTTTGATGAAGTCGGTCAAATATGCTGATTCTATTACCTTAAATTATGATCAATCTATGTTTACGATCGAATTTGCTGCTCTCAATTTCATTAATCAGAATCGTATATCTTATAAGTACATGCTCGAAGGTTATGAAAAGGAGTGGCACTATAATGGTAGGAATCGGATCGCTTCCTATACTAATGTACGTCCGGGAAAATATGTATTTCGTGTGAGAACGGTTGATGAAGCTAATCCGGAACAAATCTACGAGACAACTTTGGCTATACGCATATTGCCTCCCTGGTGGTTAAGTTGGTGGGCTTATTGCATTTACGCAGTTTTAGGTATTACACTTCTTATCGTGGTGATACGGGTTTCCTATTTGATGATTCGAATGAAGAATGACGTTTATATTGAACAGAAATTATCGGAATTAAAGATAAAATTCTTTACGAATATTTCGCATGAACTTCGGACACCGTTAACTCTTATCAAAGGGCCTATTCAGGAATTGAAGGAGAAAGAAAATCTGACTCCGAAGGGGATACAATATGTGGATCTAATGGAGAAGAATACGAATCGAATGCTGAATTTGGTAAATCAGATATTGGACTTTAGAAAGATACAGAATGGAAAAATGCGTTTGCATGTTTCTCAAATCAATCTGAATGAGATGCTGGAGTCTTTTCAAAAAGAGTTTCGGATCTTGTCGGAGGAAAATGAGATCGCTTATTCTTTTTCTGTTTCCGATGAACCTATTTTGGTATGGGGCGATAAAGAGAAATTGGAAATTGTTTTAAGGAATGTGATATCCAATGCTTTTAAGTTTACACCGTCTGGTGGAAGTATATTCATTTCAGCAGGTGTATCTGAGGGTGAGCATTCTTGTTTTATCCGTGTAGAAGATACCGGTATTGGTATTCCACAGAATAAGTTGACCGAGATATTCGAGCGTTTCTCACAAGGAGGAAATGCCCATACCTCTTATTATCAAGGTACAGGTATTGGTTTAGCTCTATCAAAAGAAATAATAGCTCTACATCATGGAACAATTAAAGCAGAAAACCTTCAACCTTCCGGAGCGGCATTTATCATCCAGCTTTTGTTAGGGAAGAAACATTATAAAGAGCTGGAAGTTGATTTTTATTTGGGAGGAACCGATAGTGGAGACGAGGTAGAAGGGGCTGATATTCCATCAATTAGTGAAGAAAATATAGAGAAAGAACCGGTTGATAATTCTTTGCCCAGCTTATTATTGGTGGAAGATAATAAGGATTTGGGAAATCTGATAAAACTACAACTGGAAGATAAATACAATGTCTATTTAGCTCATAATGGAGTAGAAGGACTTAAAAAAGTACATTTATATCACCCTGATATTGTAGTGACTGATCAGATGATGCCGGAAATGGACGGAATGGAAATGTTGACATGTATACGAAAGGATTTTCAGATTAGTCATATCCCAGTTATTATGTTGACTGCCAAAAGTTCTGATGAAGCTAAAACCAAAGCAATCAGCTTGGGGGCAAATGCTTATATAACGAAACCGTTTAGCAAAGAGTATTTGATTGCTCGTATTGAACAGTTGCTGAATGATCGCCAAATGTTTCAAGAACGTCTTTGGAAACAGATGAATGACACCGCAACTGAGGCGGAAGAAAGTGGGTATGAACAATATCTGGTAAAGAAGGATGTGCAATTTTTAGAGAAGATTCATCAGATAATTGAAGAGAATCTGGATAATAGTGATTTTAATATTGATGCGATTGCTACAACCATCGGTTTAAGTCGTTCTGCATTCTTTAAGAAATTGAAAAGTTTGATCGGACTGGCACCTGTAGATTTGGTAAAGGAGATTCGTCTGAATAAATCGGTTGAATTGATAAAGAATACGAATATGAGCATTTCGGAGATCGCATTTGCGGTAGGATTTAAGGACTCGGGTTATTACAGTAAATGTTTCCGTAAGAAATACAACCAGACTCCTCGTGAATATATAAATGAAGTGCGTAAAAGTGCAACCGGTTAAGTACAAACCCTTTTGTTAATCGTCTTTTGGGTATAAACCAAATTATAACCAATGAAGAATTTCAAGAGAATATTCCTGACGATGCTGGGCTTTATTTGCTTTGGATCGTTAGTTGCGCAACATCCATCTTTGCAAATCAAAGATGGAAAAGTTAATTATTTGATAGATGAGCGAGGGAACAGAGTTTTGGATTACTCTTATTGCGGATATAAAAGTTCCGGGCAAGACATTCCTGTAGTGAAAAATGTTGTTTTTGTTCCTTGGAAAGAGGGAGATAATTCTTTGCGAATCCAAAAGGCCATTGATTATGCATCTTCATTGAAGCCGGATGTCGAAGGTTTTAGAGGAGCTGTATTACTGGATAAGGGAACGTTTGTTTTAGAGAATGATTTGTATTTACATACTTCTGGAGTCGTTTTGCGTGGAATGGATTCCCGTGAAACCGTTTTACTGAAAAAAGGGGTAGATAGAGGAGCATTACTTTATATAGAAGGGATCGATGACCGGACATTTGTAGATACAATTGACATTTCGTCCGCTTATGTACCAGTGAATAACCGATGGTTGGAAGTAAATTCCGGGTGTTCTCTTTTGAAAAAAGATGATAGAGTACTGATTGTACGCCCTTCTACCAAAGAGTGGATCGCTTCGGTAGCTTGTACCGAGTATGGTGGTGGGATCAGTGCACTCGGTTGGAAACCGGGTGATATCGACATCTGGTGGGATAGAACGGTTACTGGAGTGATTGATGGAAAAATAGAAATAGATTCTCCACTTAGTATGGCATTAGATAGTCGATATGCTCATTCAAAGTTGGTTTCTTATACTTGGAAAGGCCGTATAGAGAACGTTGGAGTTGAGAATATGACCTTAATTTCAGATTATGATAAAAGATATCCGAAGGATGAAGATCATTGTTGGACAGGTATTTCTGTAGAAAATGCAGAAAACTGTTGGATTAGAAAGCTCTTTTTCAGACATTTTTCCGGTAGTGCAGTTATCTTGCAACCTACTTCGTCTAAAATAACGGTGGAAGATTGTATTTCTACTCAACCTGTATCGGAAATAGGAGGTATGCGTAGATGTACATTTTTAACAATGGGTCAGTTGAACTTATTTCAGCGTTGCTATTCTGAGCATGGAATACATGATTTCTCGGCAGGATATTGTGCAGCCGGACCTAATGCCTTTGTGCAATGCGAGTCTTATGAGTCTTTCGGTTTCAGCGGTTCTATCGATTCGTGGGCATGTGGACTGTTATTCGATATAGTGAATATTGACGGTCATAACTTGTCGTACAAAAATCTGGGACAGGATAAAAATGGTGCCGGTTGGAATACGGCCAATAGTACGTTCTGGCAATGTACAGCTGCCGGGATAGAATGTTTTTCTCCTGCTGAAGATGCAAAAAACAGAGCATATGGGTGCTGGGCACAATTTTCCGGTGACGGTGAATGGGCTGAATCAAACAATCATATAGAACCCCGAAGCCTTTTTTATGCACAGTTAAACGAACGTTTAAATAAAGATTGTTCCCTTCGTGCCAGAATCCTTCCTAAAGAATTGGAGGCGACCAGTAGCCCGACTGTAGAATTGGCTATGGAGTTGGCACAAAAGGCTTTCATTCCTAAATTGACATTAAGGCATTGGATCGAACAAGCTTCTGTAGATGAACAGTTAATATCTGTGGTACAGGTAAAAAATATAGATGGATTAAAAATAACTGATCCGGAGGAGAAAAATAATATCTTGAATCGTGAATTAAAGCGGGTATCGATTATTGACGGCCGTTTAGTTATGGGGGGGGAATTACTTGTGGGCAAAAAACTGGATGTTCCTTGGTGGAGTGGAAAACTCAGAACCAGCTATTTAGCAAAATCTCTTCCACACATAACTCGCTTTGTTCCCGGACGTGAAGGTTTAGGGGTGACTGATCGTATTGATTCGGTCATCAACTATATGAAAGTGAATAATTATCTGGTGATTGATCATAATTATGGTTTGTGGTATGACCGGCGTCGGGACGACCATGAACGTGTTCGACGCTTGAACGGCGATGTTTGGGGACCCTTTTATGAGCAACCGTTCAAACGCAGTGGACAGGGAACAGCTTGGGAAGGATTGAGTAAGTACGATTTAACTCAACCTAATGCTTGGTATTGGGCGCGCTTGAAAGAGTTTGCAGGTAAAGCGGAACAAGAAGGCCTGCTGTTGTTTCATGAAAACTATTTCCAACACAATATTTTAGAGGCAGGTGCACATTGGGTGGATTGTCCATGGCGCACTGCGAACAATATTAACCGTACTGATTTTCCGGAACCCGTACCTTTTGCCGGTGACAAACGTATTTTTATGGCAGAGATGTTTTATGATATAAATCATCCGGTGAGAAGGGAATTGCATCGGCAGTATATACGTAAATGCTTGGATAATTTTGCAGATTGCAGCAATGTGGTACAATTGATTAGTGCGGAGTTTACCGGACCTCTTCATTTTGTTCAGTTTTGGTTGGATGAAATAGCAGCATGGGAAAAGGAAACGGGAAAGCATGCCTTAGTTGCATTAAGTACTACTAAAGACGTGCAGGATGCTATATTAACTGATGCGAAACGAGCCTCTGTAGTCGATATTATCGATATACGTTACTGGCATTATAAAACTGATGGTATTTATGCTCCGGGCGGTGGTAAAAACATGGCTCCCCGTCAGCATATGCGTAAGATGAAAGCAGGAAAAATAACTTTTTCCGAAGCTTATAAAGCAGTAGAGGAATACCGTACCAAATATCCTGATAAAGCTGTTACTTATTATGCTCAGAATTATCCGGCTATGGCTTGGGCTGTGTTGATGGCCGGAGGGTCATGTCCGTCAATTTTTGTACATGATGAGACCTTTTTATCCGATGTTGCTAAGATGAAAGTGGAAAAAACTGATACGGATACTTATAAAAAACTGGTAAAATCTGATACGGGTGCTATCGTTTATTCTCAATCTCCAGGAGAGATTTCTGTCTTTGTTGATGATGGAAAATACAGTTTGAAATACATAGATCCCTCTTCTGGTACGGTGGAAGTTTTGAATAAATCTTTTAAAATCAGTGGGTTGTATGTTTTGAAGATACCTGAAGGGAAAGAGGGTGTTTACTGGATTCATAAATTGAAATAATTGATATTCCTGCTGCTTTTATGAGTAGCAGGATTTTTTTTATACAGGTATTAATCGGTAAATATGTTGTAGGGCATGGTATCTGCATTTTCAGTTCAATAATCAAATATTCCCAGTCGATTTGTTCCCTATACGGTAGTTTTGCGGAGTCTGAAGAATGAATCAAAAACAAAATAGTAATACTATGATGAGACAGAATGATAATATTACAGTAATGCAAAAGAGAGATGATCAGGAAATGATTACTTTGTTGTTGGCTTTTGAGGAAGGGGATGCAACTGCTTTCTCTAAGTTGTATGATCTTAACGTTAATCTTCTTTTTAGTTATGGTTGTAAACTAACCACAGACAGAGAATTACTGAAAGATTGTATTCATGATGTATTTGTCAAGATGTACACTAAGAAGGAGGAGTTGAAGCATGTGGAGAATTTCAAGTCTTACCTGTTTATTTCTTTACGGAATAGACTATGTGATGAAGTGCGTAAACGTTTGTATGTTTCTGATGCAAAGGTAGAAGAATTGAATCCAGTGTCTTGTGAAGATGTAGAAAACAACTATTTGGAACGTGAACGTGAACATGTGAATAATAAATTAGTAAAGCATTTGTTGGCTCAGTTATCTCCCCGTCAGCGTGAAGCTCTTATTTTGTATTATATTGAAGAAAGAAAATACGAGGATATATGTCAAATCATGAATATGAATTATCAGTCTGTTCGTAATTTGATGCATCGTGGGTTATCCAAATTAAAAACAATTGCAGGTTAAGCAGATACTTTCTTATATAGGCGGTTTGTAAGTTTTAAAAATAGAGATTCTATTTTTTTATAAAACTGAGTACATAGAAGAGTGGATTTCGTCTTGTGTATATAATCAATAAAATGTTAGGATGCTGGACAAGTCGGAAGATTATTTCAAAGACGAAGAATTTGTAGGTTATTTCGTAGAGGTAGTTACGGATGTGCTGATCGGAAGCGATGTATCGGGATGTGAAGACATGACTTTACAAGATGTTTCGGATAAGGTAAAGGGCATATTATTACCTTCTTCGGATATTGAACCGCAACTTTCGGTTTTGGAGGTTGACGAAATAAAGAGGAAAATCAATGAAACGATAAAAACAGAGTCTAATACTTAAATTTTCTAACTTGATAAAAATGAAAAACAATCGTAAATGGATACTCTGTATTTGGTTACTATATATGGTAATAAGTGCATCGGCAACCAGTAGTGTACGGATGCAAGTAGGTGATATCGATCAACGTTATAGAATAGCGGTTTGCGATTGGATGATTCTGAAACGGCAGAAAATCGGGGCATTTCAGTTGGCGAAAGAGCTGGGTAGTGACGGATTGGAGCTGGATATGGGAAGTTTAGGAAAACGGGATTCTTTTGACAATAAATTGCGTGAGGAGTATTTTCAGAAACTGTTTAAAGCGAAAGCCAGAGAATTTGATATTCAAATATCTTCTATTGCTATGTCAGGATTTTACGGGCAGTCTTTTCTTTTACGCTCCGATTATAAAGCATTGGTGCAAGACTGTTTGAATACGATGAAAGTGATGAATGTTCCGATTGCTTTTTTACCCTTGGGCACAGGATGTGATTTACAGAAAAATCCGGAAATTCGTCCGGAATTGGTTCAAAGATTAAAGGTTGTGGGTGATATGGCAGTAGAAATGGGAAAAGTTATCGGAATAGAAACCTCTTTGAATGCCAGAGAAGAGGTTCGATTATTGAATGAGATAGACTCACCGGGAATAAAAATCTATTTTAAATTTCAGAACTCTCTTGAGAATGGAAGAGATCTCTGTAAAGAGTTACGTATTCTGGGAAAAGAGAGAATTTGCCAGATTCATTGTACCGACACAGATGGTGTGACCTTACCGTATAATGATCGTTTGGATATGCAAAAGGTCAGAAAGGTATTGGATAAGATGGGATGGAGCGGTTGGTTGGTAGTAGAACGTTCCCGCAATAAAGAGGATATCCGCAATGTGAAAAAGAACTTTAGTGAGAATATAGAGTATCTAAAAAAAATATTTCAAAAATAAATATGCTTTAAATTTTTATTCTATGAGTCAGAAAAGAAGCAAAAACAGGTTTATGCAGGATATTGGTTTGTGTAAACCACTTTGTGCTGCTATGATTTTGTGCTCGTGGTTAATCCTGTCTCCGACAACTGCTAAGGCTGCGGATGATGTTGCGATAACTCAAGCAGTGGATCAGCAGAGTACTGTAAAAGGTACAGTTGTAGATATAAATGGAGAACCGGTAATTGGTGCCAGTGTGAAAGTAGATGGAGGAACAACTGGTACCATAACTGATTTAGACGGAAATTTTTCATTATTGGTGCCTGCCGGTGCAAAACTTGTAATCTCTTTTGTGGGATATCAGACGCAGGTTATAACAGTAAAACCCGGTACTCCATTGAAGGTTGTGTTGAAAGAGGATGCCGAGTTGTTGGATGAAGTTGTAGTTGTAGGTTATGGAACTGTGAAACGTGCTAATTTGACGGGAGCGGTGTCGAGTGTGAAGATGGATGATTTGAAAGATATTCCTGCCACTAATTTATCAGCCGTATTAATGGGTACAATGCCCGGTGTATCGGTAAGTGAGTCTACTGGTAATCCGTTGGCAAATGCTTCTATTAAGATTCGTACCAGTGGTTCATGGAATTCCGAACCTCCTTTATATGTAATTGATGGATTTATTCGTGATGATACCTATTTTAATATGCTTGATCCATCAGAAATTGATAATATTTCTGTGTTAAAGGACGCGGCTGCTGCCGTATATGGAGTGCGTGGTGCTGGTGGTGTTATATTGGTTACAACGAAAAAAGGAAAAGAAGGGAAAGTATCGGTTAATTATTCCGGTTCGGTTGGATTTTCACAGGGAGTTCATATGCCCGATATGATGACAGCTTACCAACAGGCTACGGCTTTGAATGATATGTGGCGTGAAGAACAACGTAGCGGGAGTGAAAGTACATATACATTTTTCTCTGAGCAAGAGTTAAATGACATGAAGAATGTAGATTATAATTGGTTGGATGAGGCTTGGAAAACAGCGATTAATACTCGGCATGTTTTGAATGTCAGTGGCGGAACCGAGAAAGTTCGTTATTTTATTGGTGGGGCTTATATGTATAGCGACGGTAATTTTTCAAATTTGGATGTGGACCGTTTTAGTACGCGCATGGGGTTGGATGTAAGTTTTACAAAGGATTTGAAAGCTTCATTTAATATGAGCTATGCAACTAAGTCAACTAATATGCCGTTGAATAATAAGGACTCAGAACCTGCTCTTATGTATGGTACATTCAACGATCTTAACCGTACGTCTCGTTGGATTCCGGCTTATATTGACGGAATGCCGGTTGATTATGGAATGACAGAAAGTGATACGCATCCTTTAGCCATATTTGACAGTGGCTCTTACCGTAAAAACCGGAGTGATGATATGGCATTGAGTGCTAAGTTGGATTATAATATCAAATGGATAAAAGGACTTTCGGCCAGTTTGGCTATGAATTATAGCCGTACTTCATCCAATGGAAAAAGTTTGTATAAGCCTTATACTGTATACACTTTTGCTCCTGTGAGCTATTCGGATGGAGATACGACTTATGATGGACGATTAATGTCGAATACATTAACGGGAAGCCAGCAATTGTTAAATGGGAATTCTTATTATGATGGGGCGGATTTCGGATATTCTTATCAAATTAATCCTCAATTGAATTATCATATAAAATTGAATGAACATGATATTTCGGCGATGTACGTGTATGAGGTGGCAGAAAGCGGCAGTAATGCACTAAGTCTAACAGCGAAACAGATGTTGGTGGATAATGTAGAAAATATTCAAGGATTCAGTAAAGATGCCATAACAGGATCATCTGGTAAAGGTAATATCAGTCGGCGTATGTCTCATATTGCTCGTTTAAATTATTCTTGGGCAGATCGCTATTTGTTTGAAGGTACTATCCGTTACGAAGCTTCCAATAATTTTGCACCCGATTATCGTTGGGGGTTGTTTTATTCATTGTCTGGTAGCTGGAGGATTTCAGAAGAGAAATGGTTCAGAGATAATGTACGCGGAGTTGATAATTTGAAACTTCGTGCGAGTTATGGTCGTTTAGGAAATGATAAAGCTGTTCTTGGGCAATGGAGACAGTCTTATGCGTTTAGTTCAAATATACTTTTATTGGGTAGCAGCGCTACTCAGATGACTGCACTGAAACCTAATCTGAGTGGATTAGTCGCTTTAAATTCTTCGTGGGAAAAGACAGATAATTATAACGTCGGCATTGATCTAAATCTGACTAATGGACTTTCATTTGACGTTGATGGCTTTTATAAACACACATTCGATATTTTAGATGATGCAAAAAGTACTTTTCCTCAATCGGCGGGCGTAACTGAGTCAACTCCAAAATTGAATTATGGAATTCAGAATGCTTGGGGATTTGAATTTGGTTTAGGATATCATAAAAAAATAAATAGTGACTGGTCGATAAATGGAAAAGCTAATTTTTCATATGCTATGAGTAAAGTGATTAAGAAATACCAAAATCCGGGTATTGTAGGAACTTGGCAGGATGAAGAAGGACGTGTACGTGGTGGCGAGGTTGGTTATAAAGTATGGCGTGGTAATGATGGTAAAGGTGACGGAATGGCTCGTTCTTGGCAAGATATTGAAGATTATATTTCATATTTGGCATCGCATACAGCTGATGGAAGTAAAGAGAGTATTAGGGTGTTAGGTTTAACTTGGGAACAACTGAGACCAGGTATGTTAATGTATGAAGATCGTGGAACTACAGCAGGAAACCAAGTGCCTGACGGAATAATCAATTCGGCTGGAGATAATTGTATTATAAGTAAATATGATAATCCTCCTTATAGTTATAGTTTAAATTTGGGATTTAGTTGGAAGAATTTAACGGTTTCTGCCTTGTTCAACGGACAATTTGGAAATGATGTGATATTCGATAAAGGTTTTTATACAACAGCTTCGGGGGGTAAACGTACAGGTGCTTTTCTGTCTGAAAGTTCCAATCAGTTATCTGAATGGTATGGGAATTATGCGATTTCCAATGAAGACGGATCGCTTGTAAATCCTAATGCGAGATATCCTCGTTTGGATAGTAATTCATTAAGGGGAGAACGTTCAGACTTTTGGATGCGAAATGGACATGTATTGCGTTTGCGTACTTTAAATGCATCTTATTCAGTTCCGGGAAAGTGGCTTTCCCATATGGGGATTGCTTCATGTCGTATCTTCTTTACAGCCAATAATTTGTGGACTATCATTAATCCATACCCATACAAAGACGCTTATGTAGGTTTCTGGAGTGATTATCCTCAAATACGGACATTTAACTTTGGTATAAATATTGGAATCTAATTAAGAGAAGAACTATGAAATTGAATAAAAAAATAATCGGAGTACTTTGCTTGATGTCATTAATAAGTGGCTGTAGTGATTTTCTGGATGTAAAAGACGAGTCAGCTATTAATTCAGCTATTTGGGATAGCGAACAATCTGCAATGTTATACGTAAACAATATATATACAATGTGCCTTCCATCTTTTGGTGGAGATAACGTATATGGTAGTATTAGTCCATCTGCTTGTTCTGATGAAATAGGCGGTGACCTCAATTCTTTAATGGAGGGGTCAATGGATTTTGGACAAGTAGGAGCTTTTTCTGCCAGTACTTATGCAGCTGTTCGTTATATTAATATTGCTTTTGAAGAGTTGGAAAGTTCTACTATGTCGGAAGCTGAATTCAATCGTGTAGCAGGTCAATTGTATTTTTTTCGTGCTTGGCAGCATTGGAAAATGATGCTGATGCATGGTGGAGTGCCTTATATGAAAAAAGTAGTGGGATATACCAGCGAAGATGATCTTAAAAATGCGAAACGTGATAAAACGTCTGATTGTATAAAGTATTTACAAGAAGATTTGAATCATGCTATTGACATGCTTCCTTCTTCTTGGAGTGAAGCAGAATGGGGACGTGTAACACGAGCTACGGCTGCTGCTTTGTTGGGACGTATAATGGTTTATTATGCAAGTCCTCAATTTACTCCCGATCAGGAAAGTGCAGAAGCGAGAGCCCGTTGGAAGACGGCCTATGATGTAAATCTGAGAGCTGTTGATATTTGTACGGAAGATGGATATGGGTTGATGGATTGCAAAACGGAAGTTACTGAACAATGGCCTGCTGTGACAGATATAAACAAAATATTCTTGGAAAGAGGCATAAAAAATACCGAGGCTTTATTTGTACGTATATATGATAGCGAAAACAATAGTCACGGATATGAGAATAGTATACGTCCGGGTTCACAGACAGGTAATACTAAATCCCGTCCTTCTAATTTGCCTTCCGTAAAATTAGTAATGGCATTTCCTAATTCTGATGGTACCCCTTACGAAAAAGCAGTCGGTGATGTTTATTTTTGGAAAGATCGCGATCCTCGTTTTTATTCTACGATTGTTTATAACGGTTGTTATTTTCCTTATCAAGGAAATACTTCTTTCCGGCAATGGACTTATAAAAATGGGGATCAATCCGGAACTTCGGCAGCGACTAATACCGGATATTATTGTCGTAAAATGTTAGATCCTTCCACAAAATATCTTTCTAAAACCTCTACAAACTGGATTGAAATCCGTTACGCAGAAGTCTTGCTGAATTTAGCCGAGGCAGCATTGGAAGTTGGCGATAATGATAAAATGTATGAGTGTTTGGGAGCACTTCGTAAACGTGCAGGAATTCCGGAAGGTGATAATTATTATGGTTTGAAAACTGCTTCCAGCTTGAGTCTGATTGAGCTTGTGATGAATGAACGGTTTATAGAGCAGGCTTTTGAAGGACGTCGTTTTTATGATTTACGTCGCCGCAATATGTTTACGGAGGATTTGGGGATGGTAACCACTAAATTGAATGGAGAAAAGAAAGGTTCATGGGGAGTTAATTATCAACTTAAGCTTGGAGTCAATGCTGCTGTATTTGCCAGCAAGCGTGATGGTATGACCATGGATGAAGTTAGTGAAAATATGAGGGCTTCGCAGACATCAGCCGGACCGATGGCCTCTCCCATAGAATATAAATGTGTATCCACCGAAGAAGAGTTGAAGAATACGACTACTGGAAACTATAATTTCTTTGATATTCCCGATGGTATTTTAACTCGTAGTCCGGCTGTCCTACAGACAATGGGGTGGTCATATGATGTGGAAAAAGGTTGTTTTAATCCGTTTGAATAAATAGGTGATAATGAATGAGTATACTTTGAGCATGTCATAGTTTTTTTATAGATTAATTAGGAAATAGGAGAGTATCTGGCAATAAAGGATAACTCTCCTTTTTCTTTTTAGAATTCTTTTGGTACATGATTGAGTACATCTTTCCTTAACGAGCGTCTTTCTTTATATATTAAAAAAAGAAAATAGATTAATCTTTGTTACGATGCACACAAAAAATTACTTTTTATCATTTATGGTAGCATTTGTCTTTTGTTGGACTAATCTTGCTGCACAGGAGCAACCGTTTACTTACGTAGTTGCAACTGACAATTCCGGTGATTTTACTACTGTTCAAGCGGCAGTCGATGCTTGTAAAGAGGGAGAACAACGTAGTATTATTTTTATTAAAAACGGTACCTATAAAGAAATGGTTAACGTTCCTAAAGGAAAAATAATCAGCTTGATTGGAGAGAGTGCAGAAGGTGTTCTGATTACTTTTGACCGTGACCGTGGGGCTGGTAGCGATTTCACGGATTTTAGGGATATTACTACTTGCCAGTTTTATGGCGAAGATATGTATGTAGAAGGACTTACTATTGAAAATTCTTCGGGAAATGTGGGGCAGGCCGAAGCACATTATGTCGCTTCTGATCGTCAGACTTATAAAAATTGCCGTTTCCTGGGTTACCAAGATACACAAAGGACGAATAGCGGGGCACGTGCTTACTTTAAAGATTGTTTCATACAGGGGGCTACTGATTTTATTTTTGGTGATGGTCTCATGTACTACGATAATTGTACGGTCAACTGTGTGAAAGGAGGAGGTTATGTTACAGCTCCTGCGGAGTGTGCTTTCTTTTTGAGAAAAACGGAGAATGCTACCGGACGAGTTTTACGGGTAACTTATATATTCCGTGATTGTGATATTACGGCTGATCCTGATGTAGCTGCCGATACATATTATTTGGGACGTCCTTGGAAAGAATATTCCGGTGTATATTATCTTAATTGTAAGATGGGGAAACATATAAAACCGCAAGGTTGGACAGAATGGAACGGTAATGAAAAAAGTGCATGTTTTGCAGAATATGGAAGTTGCGATTTGTCGGGTAATATGCTGGATGTAAGTGGGCGGATCGATTGGAGCTTTCAGTTAGCGCAGGAAGACGCAGAGATGTTTACGCCTGCATATGTTTTTGACAAAGCAAATAGTAGGGTACCTTATGATCCTGTTGCCTTATGTGAAAAAGTTCAGTCCCCCCAGTATGCTGAGCAATCTGGGAAGCAATTGACATGGATGTCGGTGAAAGGGGCGATAGGTTATGTTATTTTGAAAAATGGGAAGTTTATGGCTGCTACTACTGCAACAACTTATTCTGTGGATGACCTGACCGGTCGTTATAGTATAAAGAGTATTGCAGAACATGGTGCTTTGAGTCAAGCAGTAAGAGTTGAAAATACGGATAAGCAAATATTAAAAGCATTTCCCACAGCTGAAGGATTTGGTAAATTGGCTACAGGGGGGCGTGGAGGTAAAGTTGTGACGGTAACTAATCTTGAAGACGATGCCGAAGGTTCTATCGAAGGGTCTCTCCGTTGGGCATTCAATCAGTATAAAAGTGATTTTACGATTGTTTTTGCTGTATCCGGACGTATAGAGTTGGTTGCCCCATTGAAAGTAAAGAAGAGCAACTTTACGGTGGCGGGGCAGACAGCACCTGGAGATGGAATATGTATTACAAGTAATAAGGTAAATTTAGGTGGTTCATCCAATTTCATTTTACGGCATATACGTTTTCGTATCGGACAGACAGATGTGAATGGAAATATTTTGGCTGAAAATTCACTTGGAGCTGAGAATTGCGAGAATTTTATAATTGATCATTGTACATTTGGGTGGTCGGTAGAAGAGAATATAAATACGTTTGATGATCATTTTCATACAGTTCAGTGGTGTATCGTCCATGAAGGGTTATACAATGCCGGCCATCCGAAAGGTGTTCGTGGGTATGGATGTCAATGGGGAGGCTCTTCCGCTACTTATCATCATAATTTGTTAGCTAATAATCAATCGCGCTCTCCTCGCTTTAATGGTTCCAGAGGTGGAACAATCGGACAGGACTTAAGTGTCTATTTGGAATATATAAATAATGTAAATTACAATTGGGGTAGTAGCGGGGCTTGTTATGGAGGAGAAAACACCTCGGAGAATAGGAAATTTTTTGGACATGAAGGAAACTTTATTAACAATTATTATAAGCCGGGACCGGCTACTCCTTCTGGTACTCATTATTTCTTTAATCAATCTTTGCAACGCGATGGTGCTACTTCTTTAGGTCCTTCCAAATGGCATTTCAGTGGTAACATTATGGAAGGTGACGATGCTGTGACAGCTGATAATTGGAAAGGTTTTAAAAATAGTACTTCTTATTCTATAGATGATATCAAAGTAGATACGATCATACAGACTTCTGGTGATCATGATCATCAAAAATATCATTATGATTGGGATACTTATACATATAAGAATTATGAGACGGCTGCAGAGGCTTATGAATCTGTTCTTGCTGCTGTCGGTGCATGGCCACGTGATCTCATTGATACACGTATAGTGAAAAGTGTACGTGAAGGTTTGGCACCTTATGGCAATCATGGGATCATTGATTTGCCCTCGCAGGCTGAAGGTCCCCTTGCTTATGATACTTTTGATAGAGTGGTGGATAGTGATGGAGATGGTATGGATGATGCTTGGGAATTGGCGAATGGATTGAGTCCGGCTGATCCTGCTGACGGTAATAGTTTGACGGAGTTGGGATACACAGCTCTTGAAGTCTATTTGAATAGCTTAGTCGGCGAGAATATAAAACATGATTTTTCTACAGTAGGTATCCAAAGTGAACATGCCGATCAGCGGCTTGAGTTGGCGAGTACGATTGTTACGGAGGAACTGGAAATTCTTTGTGACGAAGATTTGGACGGTGCTTATATATATACAATAAATGGAACCCGGATAATGGGGGTTAAAATAGAGGGTGGCAAGACATTATCTGTTTCTGGTCTTGAATCTGGTTACTATATTATTGCTGTTTATACAAAGGCTGGTGATGCGAAAATAGCTAAATTCTTAAAAAAATAAAAATAAATACCTATCCTGTTATTGTAATTCTCTAAAGGTGAGTACGTACGGGATGGGTGTTTCGTCTATCTATTAGAATATGTATTTAATAAAAAATAAGATGGAAAATATTATTACAAAATCAATGGTTTGCAGTGCAATAGCTATTATTGGATTTTCTGCAATTACGAAGGCTCAGTGTCCCAATTTTACTTACTATCCTATAAATCAAGCTATTGGATGGAATTCGTCTGAGTATTATAAGGTGATTGATTTGGATGCAGCAACTTTAACGGATGCAGCTAAATATCCGCGGACAGGGGCTATAGACGGGCAAGACGATAATGTAGATTATGAGCAGAATATTTTAAAGTCTCCTACCGGAGATGGAAATATAACTGTTCCTTTATATAATCCTGCTGAAGAACAGGGACAATATGTACCTTCCGGATATAATTATGATATTAAGTTTGTTCGTTGTGTGTTTGCTCCGGATCATTATACCAGTGCTCTTACAAAAGACGATAATGGTATGCTCCCTTCCGGTAATACTAATGCATGTACTATAAATGATAACACTTGTTTGGTTGGTAATGTTTATGGCAAACAAGGATTTATAGAACTAAGTAGACAAGCGGCTTCTGCGGGTGAACCTGCTAATAGCAAATGCGGATACATACAGCTCGACAATTTATATGGTGTAGAGCGAATTCAATGGTCTTATTCTTCTACAAGTTGGAAACGCGGAGTTATTTGTGAAATCAGGCTTGGCGGAGAAGGTGCCGAGTGGTTGCCGCAACGTATTATACCAAGTGAAACAAATGCTTATGCAACATTTTCTGAACAGGGATATGAATTTGAAGAATTAATAAATGCGGTAGATGGTGAAGATGCGGAAACACCTGTTTCTGTTCGTTTCCGTGTATTTGATTGTGATACTCTTACATGGGCAAGTGAATATAATCTCGATCCGAAAGACAGATCTCCAGAATATTATTATGCAAGACCTGGTGTTCTTCAACCGGTGCGTATTCATCAGATTAAGGTTTATTCGGCTTTTACAGGGGCTGAAATGGCACAGAAGATTCAAGAAGCAACAGGTGTACATGGAACTACTGATGAATGTTTTTATGTCAGAAAAGAAGGTTTGGAACTTTGTGCATCGGAAGAATGTTCGATGGAACTTTACACAGTTGAAGGAAAACAGATTCGTAGAGTACAAGGGAAAAAGATGGGTGTTTCCGACTTGGATAAAGGAATTTACATTTTGAAGGCTATTAATTCTGATGGAATAGTCAAAAACACTAAATTTTCTTTATAAAAAAATAGTGTATTAAGTGAGGTTGTGTCAAAATGCTGGCACAGCCTCTATAATAAGGTTAGTTATTTGTGTCTTGAATATAGACAATATAACTGATAAATATGATTTATGTTTTTACTATCAATTGATTGAAATCTGTTATTATGAAAAAGAAAATTACGTTATTCACTTTGTTTTTTGGAGTGTTGTCGGTATTTGCCCAACAGGCTCCTATTAAGATCGACTTTAATAAAAGCGATCGTCAGGAAAAAGAGGTACATGAACCAGGATATGTCTCATGGGTTATTCAGGATTGTGTGGATACAACAAGGGTTATCAATGGAATTACTTTTACACTTGCTAATGGAGAAAATTCAAGCGGCCCGTCTTTAAAATCTCATTGGTATAAAGCAGGTCTTCAAACACCTTATTTTGCTCGTTTGGTAAGTGATGGAGTGATTGTCAACGGAGGTGATTTTGATGGTGGAGAAATAGAATTGACATTAGAGGGGCTTTCAGCAGGCAAGCATACTTTATTGACATATCATAATCAAGTAGATGCACCTACTGACAAGACGTTCGGTGAGATTTGCATTGATGTAAATGGGAAGCAAGTAGTCAAAAATTTACCGCCAACACAGCGTGTACTTAGTAATTATGATGCGGCGACAGCCTATATCGAGTTTGAGGCGGTGGAGGGAGAACCGGTCAAATTCCGTTTCTATCCGAATTATTCGTCATCGGCACCTTCAATAAATGTTATTATAAACGGATTGGCTTTGGATGTTCCTAATCTGGCTAAACAAGCAAAATCTCCTTCTCCGGAAAACTTGGATATCCATGTGAATGCAGAAGATGGTAATTATACTTTGAGTTGGACATCGGCACCGGATGCTGTTGCGCATCAGGTTTATATAGGAACAGATTCACTGACTGTAGCTCAGGCAGATAAGACATCTTCTTGTTATAAAGGGGAACAGGCACATACTACTTTTGCATTAAATGATTTAACTTCCCGTTTTTATTATTATTGGCGTATAGATGAAGTCGAAGCGAATGGTGAGATAACCAAAGGGGATATCTGGAAGTTCTCCCCGCGTTTATTGGCTTTCCCCGGTGCTGAGGGATATGGACGTTTTGCACGTGGCGGTCGTGGCGGTAAAGTGGTATATGTGACTAATTTGCAGGATTATGATCCTACCATCGGCGAAACCCCGATTCCGGGAAGTCTGCGTTATGCTGTTACCGTAGAGAAGGGAGCCCGTACGATTGTCTTCGGAGTTTCCGGTATTATTACATTAAAGACACGCTTGACCTTGTCGGACTCTTTTGTTACAGTTGCGGGACAAACTTCTCCGAATAAAGGTATTTGTTTGAAGGGAGCGCCGTTTGGCTTTAGTGGTACCAGTGATGCTGTGATGCGGTTTATGCGTATACGTATCGGAGCCGGTCAAACTTATGACGGAACCGGATTGAACGGTGCTAATCATTGTATTTTCGATCATCTGTCGGTAAGTTGGTCTATTGATGAGGCATTCTCTTCACGTAGCGGACAAAACTTGACATTGCAAAAAACCATGCTGGCCGAAGCATTGAACGCAGCGGATCACCAGAATTATCCTTCCGGAACCCGTCATGGTTATGCGGCGACGATTAGTGGGGATATTGGTAGTTTCCATCATAATTTGTTAGCTCATAATGAAGGACGTAACTGGAGTTTAGGTGGTGGATTGGATGGTGACGGTAATTTTGCCGGTCGCATGGATATTTTCAATAATGTGGTTTACAACTGGGATGGCCGTACGACTGATGGCGGTGCGCATGAAGTGAATTTTGTGAATAACTATTATAAGCCGGGACCGGCTACATTGAATGGGGGTAAAAAAACTGCCTTGAATTTGCAGCATGATGATTATCCGGGTACACAGAAATACTATACAAATGGAAATATCGTAGAGGGATGGTATGAAGATTTGAGTAATCCTCAGAATGGCTGTGTGGATGGTTCATGGCCAAATGGTGATAAGAAATATGATCCTTTTGTGACAGAACCTTTCTTTGAATCGTTTGCCACTGTTCATACAGCAAAAGATGCCTACAAAGCGGTACTTTCGGACGTCGGATGTACATTGCCTATGTTTGATGATCATGATGTACGTATTGTAAAAGAAACTTTGGATGGAACAGCTACTTATAAAGGTAGTAAAACCGGAGAGCCGGGATTGATCGATCATCAGGATGATGCCGGTGGTTGGGAAGACTATCCCGAGGAAATTGTAGATCTGAGTGAATTTGATACAGATATGGATGGTTTGCCTAACTGGTGGGAAATTATGTTCGGAACAAACCCGGAATCGGCAGTAGGTGATTTCTCTGATGCAAATGCGGATGACGACGAAGATGGATATACAAACCTGGAAGAGTATTTGAACTACATGGCTGTACCTCATACTGCAGTCGAAGTGAATAAAGAGGCAGAGTTTGATTTGGCTCCCTATTTTGTGGGATATTCCAAGACCACTCCGGTTTATACGGTAGCTGCCATTCAGAATGCTACGGCAACGGTTGACGAAGGCATATTGAAAGTTACTCCGGAAAAAGATTTTGAGGGTATTGTGAATGTAGATGTAAAAGTGACAGACCAGGATGGTGCTTCTATGGTACGTTCATTTGCTGTCAGAGTGGGTGAAAAAGCCGTTTCTACCGGTATTCATTCTGCAAAGAATGATCAGGAAATCTCGGTTTATCCGAATCCGGCTGTCGATTATATCTATGTGAGTGTTCAGAGTGATGTTCAGGAAAGCGTCCGGATGGAGATTACAACACTCTACGGACAAGTATTAAGCACAGAAACGGTTGCCACTTCGGTGAATGTACCTTGCAGGGTAAATGTATCCGATCTGCCTGCAGGGATATATATCCTGAAAGTACAAACTGCCGATGAACAGTCTGCCGTTAAGTTTATCAAAAAATAAGATTTAAAAGATGAAAAGAATGATTATAACGGGGGTTGTCTTGGCAGCCCTCTTAAATACTGCCAATGCCCAGTTTGCCATTGAAAACAATTCGAAGTTGGGAGCAAAGGTGGAAAATGTATCGGAAACTACTAAACGCTTTTTACTGGATTTCGGTTCTGATGCCAATGCCGGTGAAAGTATACAAGTGAAAGGATTGTATGCAAGAGCCTATACGGAAACCGGCGAGTCTGTCTCTGTCGATTTGAGCAGGGGAAAATGCGAGAGTTTGAATGGCTTCGGCAATCCATTGATTCTGAATGATGTTCCGGCTATTGCTACTGCTTATGGAACAGAAAGACCCATAGTAGGATTAATCGGAATAGACGGAACGGACAGGGCATTCGGTATGCTTCCCGGTAGTGCCAATAAGAATGTGGAGTTGGCAGTTGTCTTCTCATTGAGAGGATGTAATATGGAAAGTGATGTGACATTCGATTTAGTGACAGCGGATGCCGGAACAAGCGGTGGAACAAATAATTATAAATTGTTGGTAGGAATCGATACCAGTAACGGACTGGGTGTGAATGATTATGAAGCGTTGGAAAAGGCTTCATCTGCCGATAATACTGATAAATGGTTTGTGATCGACAATATTTATACATCCGGTGCAAAAGGGGATAGAAAAACGATTGACTTGACAAAGCTGATCGGTAAGAATGTTACGGATTTGAGTTATAAAACAGTTTATCTGTTTCTTTATACTACGGGATCTTCTGCTGCCGTAGAGGAGGGTAAATATGATCCGGTTGTCTGCTTCGACAATTTATCGTTTACATACGGGCAACCTACCTGGCTTTCTCCCGAGATAACTGCCGTCGATCAGAATGTGAACTACAATGATTCCGTACCGGTGGAGGTACAGATTAATACCACGAAAGAGTTTAAATTCCGTGTCAAGAGTCAGAATAGAGGGGGAACTTTGATCTTTCGTTGCAATGCTGATAAGCTTCCTGCGCAATCTATCAGATGGAATTTCCCGGAAACAGGTGCTATTAAGGCAAATGACGGAAATGGTAACTATACGGTAGATGTGGCATATAATTATTCACCTTCGGAAGGTAGTGGCAGTCAGGTAACAATGACTGTTCCGGAACCGGAAGCCGGTCAGTTGGTGGATGATGACTTGGAAGTGACTTTGCTTTTCAATGCTCCTAAGCGGGTGGTTGCCCGTCCTGGCGTAGATAAAGTTGAAATCGATAATGGTATCCGGTATTTCATGACTGTACTGGCAAAAACAGTGGAAACCGTAACAGGAATTCAGGAGACGGAGAGACAGCAGTCTTCGGTTTATACAGAAAATGGAGTTCTTAAAGTCGAAGGTGCAGTGACGCCGGTAGAAATATACTCTTTGTCCGGTATTAAAATAATGACGGTATCTCCGGAAACGATATTGGAAGGGGTAACTTTAGAACAGGGATTTTATTTGCTTATGTTCAATGGAACTGCCAGCAAAGTGGTAATGCCATAAAAGAAAATATGTATAGAATGATTTTTGTTAAATTTAAAATTTAAAAGATGAAAAAACAAGTTTTACTTACAGCAGCCTTGTGTAGTTTTACATTAGGTACAGTCAATGCACAACTTCAGACGAATAGAAGTGAATCGGTCGTAGGATTTAACGGGGCGGAAGCTTTAGAGAATGGTAACAAGCGTCTGATTCTTACATTCAATACAACTAAAGGATATACGGATGGTTCCGAAGGAAGTAATAAGATTAATTGTAATAGTTTGAAAGGATTGGCCGGTGCTGCTTTAACGACGGAAGGTCTTACTAATAATGTAGCTGCCTATTTGGATAATTACCATTGGATGAAAGGTACCAATCAGGGAGCTAAATTCAAACGTTATAAAGATGTCGCTTCACTCATTGCTGCCCATACGGTAGGCGAAACACTTGTCAGTACTGATCACCGTTATTGGAAATGCGGTAATATCTTGATGGATATTCCCGAAACAAATGGAAAAGACCAGGCATGGGCGGTTTGGCCGGGTATTAATAAAAGAACCGTGATGATGATTTCGTTCAATGGAAGTGACGGAATAGCTAACTTATGCAAAGACATCGAATTAGACTTGATGACTTTGGATAAAGGGACAACCGGTAAAACGTCTTCTTATAAGATGATCGTCATTACCGGACAGAACAGTATCAATTTGGGTGAGTTGGGAAAAGCTTGCGGTAAGGAAGGTAATGATGTTGCTTTGTTGGATTCTATTAATGAAAACAATGTAGCTGCCGTAAATGAATATTTTGGTGAAGATTATACTTGGTTTGCTAAAGATAATGTTTACACGACTTCAGAAGACGGTTCTCTTAACAAACAGACATTGAAAGTGGCTGAAACCGTAGGTACTACTATAAAAGAACTTCGCGGTAAAAAACTGACAATCATTCTATATTCTACTACTTCCGAAACTCCTGTGCAGCCGGGCATGTACGAACCGCTTTTGGGTGTCGACAATCTGTCTGCCGAATATAGCGAGGTGAAATGGATCGAACCGGCAGTAGCCGCTGATGTAAAAGATACGCTGAATGTCGATTGTGTATCGGGTGGTGTGGAAAATGAGATTAAGTTTGTGCTTAAGACCCAGAATCGTCTGGCCGACTTGACCATTGTTCCGGATGGTGATAACAAGATGCTGACTTCTTTCAAGATGACTCCAAAGGACGAGAGATGCTGTATTATGGCTTATAATGAATCAACTCAGAAATATGATATCCCTGTAGATTATACCTTTACGCCGGCTACCGGATCGACTCCGTATGAAGTTAAGATACCGGCAAGTGCAGACGGAACATCCGTAAATGATAATATTGAAGTTACGGTGCTTGCAACGAGCCGTCGGGCAGCAACAGCTTCTTATCGTTTGGAAATTAACAATGGAGTCCGTATCTGGAAAGATATCATTGCTACATTTGCTGAGGCTGTTTCTGTTCAGTCAATGCAAGAAAATACGGTAGCCATTAGTGTCGATGATAATAAGATTGTTGTTAAAAATGCAACGGATAATATTACGGTAACTGATATCTCCGGACGTGTATTAAAGACCGTGAATGCAATGGAAGCGGCTCAGGGAATCACTATGTCGCAAGGTCTTTATATTGTAAAAGCAAATGATCTGACTCAGAAGGTAATGATTCAATAGGTGTTTTTTTAGAGTCAGGAAATAAGAAGCCTGTAATCGGAATTTGGCATACCAGCACGTATACTTCACATGAATTCCGGTTGCAGGCTCTTTATTTTTTTGCAAAACGAATGTTGTTTCTGTTGATTACAAAAACACATCTTCCACGTCTTACTGATATAGTTAGAAGATCAAACGGAAAAATACTGTAAATATGAAAAAGAAAGCTGTTTTAGTGGCTTATGTTGCTTTATTGGCCACACCCGTTGCGGTGATGGCACAATACCCGCAACTGACAGAAGAGGCAAAGGCCAAGTATGATAAGATGATAACGGAAGCGCGTCGCCGTTCGGACGAGGCTTGGGCAAAAGCCCTTCCTATTATTGAAAAAGAAGCCGAACAAGGTCGCCCGTATATACCTTGGGCTTCGCGTCCCGATGATTTGCCACAGGCAAAGATTCCGGCATTTCCAGGTGCCGAAGGGGGTGGTATGTATAGTTTCGGCGGCCGTGGCGGAAAGGTGATTACGGTGACGAATTTGAATGACCGTGGTCCCGGATCTTTCCGCGAAGCTTGTGAAACGGGAGGTGCCCGCATCATTGTGTTCAATGTATCCGGTATCATTCGTTTGGAATCGCCGATTATCGTGCGTGCTCCTTATGTGACGATTGCGGGCCAGACTGCACCGGGAGACGGAGTTTGCATTGCAGGCGAATCTTTCTGGGTGGACACGCATGATGTTGTAGTACGTCACATGCGTTTTCGCAGGGGAGAAACCAAGGTACATCATCGCGATGATTCATTTGGCGGTAACCCGATCGGTAATATCATGATAGACCATTGTTCGTGTAGCTGGGGATTGGATGAGAACATCTCTTTTTACCGGCATATGTATGACCCGGGAGAGGGATATAATAAAGAGAAACTGCCTACGGTAAATGTGACGATTCAGAATACGATTTCTTCTCAGGCATTGGATACTTACAACCATGCTTTCGGTAGCACATTAGGGGGAGAAAACTGTGCTTTCGTGCGTAATCTTTGGGCAAGTAATGCTGGGCGTAATCCTTCTGTAGGATGGTTCGGGATCTTTAATTTTGTGAACAATGTGGTTTACAACTGGGTACACCGTTCGGTAGACGGAGGCGATTATCGTGCCATGTTCAACATGGTGAACAATTATTATAAGCCGGGACCGTTGACTCCCCGGGATACTCCGGTGGGGCATCGTATCCTGAAACCTGAGGCAGGTCGCAGTAAACTGGATTATAAAGTATATGGCCGCGTATATGCGGACGGTAATATCATGGAGGGCTATCCCGAAATAACCAAGGATAACTGGAACGGTGGTATTCAGGTAGAAGATCAGGCTGACACTAAAGGGTATACCGAGCAGATGCGTACCAATGTGCCTTTTGTGATGCCGTATATCAATATCATGTCTGCAACCGAGGCATATGACTATGTATTGGCCAATGCAGGAGCCAATATTCCCCGTCGGGACATTGTTGACGAACGTGTGATCGAGGAAGTGAAGACCGGTATTCCTTATTATGAAAAGAAATTGCCTAAAGACGCTTATGGCGACCGTTGGGGGCTGGCTCCGAAATCACAGGATCCGGAAGGCTTTTTCAAATACCGCCGCTTGCCGAAAGACTCTTATAAGCAAGGCATTATTACCGATATTCGTCAGGTGGGCGGTTATCCCGAATATAAAGGAACTCCTTATGTGGACACTGACGGTGACGGTATGCCGGACGAATGGGAGGTAGCAAACGGCTTGAATCCGAATGACCCTAACGATGCCAATGAAGACTGTACCGGAGACGGATATACCAATATCGAAAAATATATCAACGGAATCAGTACGAAAAATAAAGTAGACTGGACAGACTTGAAAAATAATTATGATACATTGGCCGGGAAAGGCAAATTAATGTGATAGAGATTGGAATCAATGGATAAAATAAAGAGAAACCGGATGGTTTGGACAGTATTTTTGTTCATACTGTCCATCTCTTCCGTTGCCGCGGTGGAGTTGGATTCGTTGAATCGGGATCCTGAATATGTGGCATCTATCAAGATGCGTTCGGAAAAAATTGTAGACGGATTGAATTTGTCCGACCGGAATGTCCGTAGTGAAGTGACCCGGATTATTGCCAATCGTTACTTTGAACTGAATGATATTTACACCGCGAGAGATACGGCCATCGATGCTGCTAAAAGCAAGCTGACCGGTGAAGCGAAGGAAGCTGCCATACAGGCTGCCCGTGACAAAGCGGATGCAGCACTTTATCGTTCTCATTTTGCTTTTCCGGCTGCCTTGTCATTGTTTTTGAATGACCGGCAGATTGAAGGTGTGAAAGACGGGATGACTTATAATGTATTGCACGTCACGTACAGTGCACAACTGGATATGATTCCGACATTGAAGGAAGAAGAGAAAGCACAGATATATGCCTGGTTGGTCGAAGCCCGCGAATATGCTATGGATGCCGAAAGTTCTAAGAAAAAGCACGAGGCCTTTGGCAAGTACAAAGGCCGTATCAATAATTATCTCTCGAAGCGTGGTTATAATCTGACTAAAGAACGGGAAGAGTGGGCCAAACGTGTAAAGGCACGGGGAGGAACGCTTTAATAATGATTTAATGTGCCAATATGCCAATGTGCCAATTTCCGTGCGGAATAATAGAGTTGGATAAATGTTTGTGAAAACGATAAATGTCTGTCTTTTTGATTCATTATGGTTGTTTTCTGTAACATGTGCTTTGAAAATATAACGGCAACTAAAAGATAAATTGCATAATAAAGTGGATAATATGCACTTTTCTCTGTATATTCCTGCTTTAGATGGATGCATATGTGATTTATCCCGGCATGTAAACTTGATTATCCCGGTATGTTAGGTTTGGTTTCTCTACGAGAAACGGTCCGAAACTCTACGGGAAACTCCAAGAAGCTCTACGGGAAAAATAAAATCCTCTTTAAAGAATGATTTTTGAAGCTAACTGATAATAATATACGGATTGATCTTTAATGTTAAAAAGAACGGTTAGTTTGAACTCAGGAAACAGATCGTATGGTAAAATCAGAAAGTGACAGATATTTGTTGCGTAATTGATTTTTATACGGACTATCTGAATAAACGAACCGGGAAATGGAGAGAGTTTTTGGAGGTGACGTTTCTCCCTCTCCTGATGAAGTGATTCTGTAGGATTAAGAATATCATTTTGCAAATGGTCAAAATAGAAGAGTACTTCCTTGCATAAGGAGGTACTCTTTTGCGTAAAGATGGGTACAAAACGATTTTCTTTTCGTCTATCTTTATAGTATTTGATAGGTAATATATTATATCAGGCAGTCGAATTAAAGAAATGATAAAGTTGAAAAGTCTATGGATGGGAGTTTGTATGGTAGTGCTTTTACTCTCCTGTCGTACAGAAAAAGAGGTGTATCTCTCTACCTCTTTTCATGAGCCGGCCACAGAGGGCCTTCGGTTTATTTATAGTGAAGACGGTATCCATTGGGACAGCATAGCAGGTGTGTGGCTCAAGCCGGAAGTCGGCAAGCAAAAGATCATGCGCGATCCTTCTATTGTACGTTCGGGCGACGGTACTTTCCATTTGGTATGGACTTCGAGTTGGAAGGGAGATCTCGGTTTCGGATATGCACATTCAAAAGACTTGATCCATTGGTCGGAAGAGAAATTCATCCCGGTGATGGCCCATGATTCGACTACGGTGAATGTATGGGCGCCGGAATTGTTTTACGATGATGAGAAAGATGAATTTATGGTGGTCTGGGCCTCCTGCATTCCTTATAAATTTGAAAAAGGGATAGAGGATGAATTCAATAACCATCGCCTGTATTACATTACCACGAAAGATTTCGACCGGATTTCTGACACCCGGCTTTATTACGATCCGGGATACAGTGCCATCGACGCTACTTTGGTGAAACGTACTTCGAAAGATTATGTACTGGTTGTCAAAGATAACACCCGGAATAACCGGAATATAAAAGTGGCTTTCGGGCCGTCACCCACCGGTCCTTTCGGAGCTACTTCCGCGCCGATTACCCCCGGGTTTTGTGAAGGGCCTACGGTGGTCAGGGTGGGTGATTGGTATTATATCTATTTCGACGATTACAACCGGAAAATATTCGGTGCTGTGAAAACCAAAGATTTCATTCATTTTACGGATGAGACTGCAAATGTATCTATGCCCGAGGGACACAAGCATGGAACGATCTTCAGAGCCCCGGCTTCGGTAGTGAGGGGCCTCTTCTCCGGCTCCTCCCCGAAGGGAGGGAAAAGAGAACGTCTTGCAAATTAATAAATTATTGACAATATATATATCCTCTCCTTAATGAAAAGGAAGATAGATTGTCTTACGAATTAATAAATATTTAACAATACATCCCCCTTCCCCCCTCCCTTCGGGGAGGGGCCGGGGGAGAGGCTTTTTTAATATGAACAAACTGTCGATTTTACTTTTAGCCCTGTTTCTCCCTGTCACTGCCATTGACGGGCAGGACAGGATACACTATACGGGAAAGGAACTTTCCAATCCGGCTGCTCATGACGGGCAACTCTCTCCGGTGGTAGGTGTGCACAACCTGCAAGTGATGCGCGCCAATCGTGAACACCCCGATGTTTCCAACGGAAACGGATGGACATACAACCACCAACCGATGTTAGCTTATTGGAACGGGCGGTTCTATATGCACTATCTTTCCGATCCTTCCGATGAACATGTACCTCCTTCACAAACCTTTCTGATGACTTCCGAGGACGGGTATCACTGGACGGATCCGGATGTACTTTTTCCTCCATACCGCGTTCCGGACGGATATACGAAGGAATCCCGTCCGGGCATGGTTGCCAAAGACCTTTTTGCCATTATGCACCAACGGGTAGGTTTTTATGTCTCTAAGTCGGGGCGCTTGATAGCGATGGCCAATTATGGAGTTGCTTTCGACAAAAAAGATGATCCGAATGACGGAAACGGCATAGGACGCGTCGTGCGTGAAATAAAAAAAGACGGCAGTTACGGGCCGATATACTTCATTTATTACAATCATGGTTTTAATGAAAAGAACACTGCTTATCCTCCCTTCCGGAAGAGTAAGGATAAGGCATTTGTAGCCGCTTGCCGGGAGATATTGGATAACCCTCTCTATTGGATGCAGTGGGTGGAAGAAGCCGACAGGGAAGATCCGAATCTTCCGTTGAAAAAACGCTATAAGGCTTTCAATGCCTATACACTGCCCGACGGCCGTCTGGCTTGTCTGTGGAAGCATGCTTTGACATCCGTCAGTGAAGACGGAGGCCACAGTTGGGCCGAACCCGTGTTACGTGCCGAGGGTTTTGTGAACAGTAATGCCAAAATCTGGGGACAGCGATTGAGCGACGGCATGTATGCCACTGTATACAATCCTTCCGAATTCCGTTGGCCACTGGCCATCTCCTTGAGCAAGGACGGGCTCGAGTATACAACATTGAATCTGGTAAACGGAGAAATTCCTCCCATGCGTTATGGAGGCAATTATAAATCGTATGGTCCTCAATATGCACGCGGCATTCAAGAAGGCAATGGAAAACCGGAGGACGGAAACCTGTGGGTGACGTATAGCATGAATAAAGAAGATATATGGATTTCCCGTATTCCCGTTCCGGTACGTACAGAAGCAGGCAGCCATGCTAAAGAAGATTTTTCACGCTACGCCCGGTTGGCCGATCTGACGGAATGGAACATCTATTCACCCTTGTGGGCACCTGTCTCTTTAGAGACTGAAGCGGGAAATACTTGGTTGACCTTGCGGGATAAAGATCCGTTCGATTACGCCAAAGTGGAACGCAAGATTCCGGCTTCCCGGCAACTGACTGTCTCTTTTGATCTCATGGCAGGCCAGAACGATCATGGTACATTGCAGATCGAATTTCTGGATGCCGATGGTATTGCCTGTTCGCGTATCGAACTCACTTCGGAAGGAATCTTACGGGCAAAAGGCGGTTCACGTTTCTCTAATATGATGAAGTATGAGCCCAGAAAGACTTATCATATACAGGCTGAACTCTCTGTCAAGGACCGGAATATCCGGATATCGGTAGACGGCCGGCCGGTGGGGCAACGTATGTTCTATGCTCCGGTAGCTTCTGTCGAACGTATCTTGTTTCGTACGGGAAATGTCCGTATGTTTCCCACTCCCGAAACGCCTGCCGATCAGGAATATGACTTGCCCGGCGCCGGAAAACAGGAAGCATTGTCCGAATTCCGGATTGCCAATTTTTCCACAGCTTCGACTGATGCCGATGCCACTGCGGCGGTTTTGAAGTACGCCGGTTTCCGTCATTATGCCGATGCTTTCAATGCAATGGAAGACGAGAATATCGTGCAGGCCATACCGAATGCCAAAGCTTCGGAGTGGATGGAAGAGAACATTCCTTTGTTCGAATGCCCCCAAAAGAATTTTGAAGAGATGTATTATTTCCGTTGGTGGAATTTAAGAAAACATATTAAGGATACTCCGGTGGGATATGGTATGACGGAATTTCTGGTCAACCGCTCTTATGCCGACCAATATAACCTGATAGCTTGTGCCGTGGGACATCATATTTATGAAAGTCGCTGGTTGCGCCGTCCGGAATATCTCGACCAGATCATCCGTACCTGGTATCGTGGCAACGGGGGGAATCCCATGAAGAAGATGATGAACTTCAGTTCCTGGAATGCAGATGCAGTGTTCAATCGCTATCTTGTCAGTGGCGACCGTGCGTTTACGATGGATCTGTTACCCGATCTGGAAGCGGAATACCGGCGTTGGGAGAGTACTCACCGTCTGCCCGGAGGCCTTTACTGGCAGGGTGATGTGCAGGATGGAATGGAAGAATCCATCAGTGGAGGGCGTAGGAAACAATATGCGCGTCCCACCATCAATAGCTATATGTATGGCAATGCTAAAGCACTTTCAGCTTTAAATAAGCTGGCCGGTAATGACGACCGTGCAACTTGCTATCGTCTTAAAGCCGACACCTTGAAGCAGTTGGTACAGGAGAAACTTTGGAATGAGCGTCACTCGTTTTTCGAAACCTTGCGTAAGGATTCTTCTGCCAATGTCCGTGAGGCTATCGGGTATATTCCCTGGTATTTTAATCTGCCCGATACCGGCAAATACGATGTGGCGTGGAAAGAGGTAATGGATGAAGGCGGCTTTTCTGCTCCTTACGGTCTTACTACCGCCGAGCGCCGCCATCCGGAGTTCCGTACGCATGGAGTGGGAAAATGTGAGTGGGACGGGGCTATCTGGCCGTTTGCTTCAGCACAAACTTTAACGGCGATGGCCAATTTTATGAACCGTTCTGCACAGTCTGTCCTGACCGACAGTATCTATTTTCATCAGATGGAACGGTATGTAGAATCGCAATATCACCGGGGGCGTCCCTACATCGGCGAGTATTTGGATGAAGTGACCGGATATTGGTTGAAAGGCGATCAGGAACGGAGCCGTTATTACAATCATTCCACTTTCAATGATTTGATAATTACCGGTCTGGTAGGTTTGCGTCCCCGTGCGGATCATACGGTTGAAGTGAATCCGTTGCTTCCCGATGGCCGGTGGGATTGGTTCTGTTTGGATAATCTTCTCTATCACGGTCATTATCTGACGATTCTTTGGGATAAGTATGGTGATCGGTATCATCGCGGTAAAGGGTTGCTGGTGTTGGTGGATGGAAAGATAGTCGGACAGTCTGATACGCTCGAAAGAATAGTATGTAAAGATGTGTTAGAATAAAATAAGTAATCAGGCAGATGATAAAATTAAAAGGATATCTATGGCTTATGCTGTTTTGCTGGCCGCTTCTGTTAACAGCCGAAAACCTTGCGACGAGTGAACCGGCCGCTCTTTCGGTAGGTAAGCTGACCAGTGAAATGCAGGAAGGATTTGTTGCTGTAGGGCGGCTTCCCCGTTTGGGCTGGCAATTGAACTCTTCCGATAACGGTAGTAGGCAGACGGCTTATGAAATCGAAATCAAAAACTCTTGTACAGGGCATTCGGTATGGAATAGTGGAAAGATTATTTCCACCCAAAGCCAGTTAGTTTCTGTGCCCGAAACCGGTTTCTCTGTCGAACCTACATATACCTATCTGTGGCGTGTTCGTGTTTGGGACGAGACGGATACCCCTTCGCAATGGAGCCGGGAAGCAGTTTTTCACATCGTTCCCGATGATTTGGCTGCCGGGCAATGGATCGGTGCTATTACCCGGCAGGAAGCCCGTTTGCCCCAAGGCAGAAATTTTCATGGGAGCGAATTGAAGAATCCGGAAGTCAAATCCGCTTGGGAAGCAGTAGATACCTTGGCAAAGAGAAGCATCTGCCTGCGAAAGTCGTTTCGTACGGACCGGTCCGATAAAGAAGTGGCCGAAGCCATCGCCTATGTATGCGGACTCGGTTTTTATGAGTTCTCTTTGAATGGGGAGAAAGTAGGTGATAGCGAATTTGCCCCGCTTTGGAGTGATTATGATAAAAGCGTTTATTACAATACTTACGATGTGACACACCGGATGCGTTCCGGTGAAAATGCAATAGGCGTCTTGTTGGGGAATGGTTTTTATAATGTGCAGGGCGGTCGCTATCGTAAATTACAGATTAGTTTCGGTGCGCCGACCCTTTTGTTTAAACTGCTTATCCGTTATACTGACGGTTCGCAACAAACGATATCTTCCGATCCGACATGGAAATATGATCTGAGTCCTGTTGTATTCAATTGTATTTATGGGGGGGAAGACTATGACGCCCGTTTGGAACAGCAAGGATGGAACTGCCCAGGATTCAATGATGACAAATGGCGGCCGGTAGTGATACAGGAGGCACCCAAAGGGGTGCTTCGTCCGCAAAAGGCAGCACCGGTCAAAATTATGGAACGTTATGACGTAAAGACGGTGAATAAGCTGACTCCGGAACAGGTAGCCACTGCCTGTATTTCCACCAAAAGGACGGTCGATCCTTCTGCCATTGTATTGGATATGGGGCAGAATCTGGCCGGTTTTCCGGAAATAGTGGTACGTGGGAAAAAAGGACAGAAAGTGACTCTTGTTGTAGCCGAAGCATTGACGGAAGAAGGGGCTTGCAACCAACGCCAGACGGGGCGGCAACATTACTATGAGTATACCTTGAAAGGAGAAGGTGAGGAGAGGTGGCATCCTCGTTTTTCGTACTATGGCTTCCGTTATATCCAGGTGGAGGGGGCTGTATTGAAAGGGCAGAAGAATCCTCGGAAATTGCCGGTGATCAAGAGTATACAATCTTGTTTTGTTTACAATTCCGCAGTTAGGATATCGTCATTCGAATGTTCCAATCCCATTTTCAATGCAGCTCACCGATTGATAGAGAAAGCGGTACGCAGCAATATGCAATCCGTGTTTACCGATTGTCCGCACCGCGAGAAGTTAGGTTGGCTGGAGCAGGTTCATTTGAACGGGCCGGGATTGTTATACAATTACGACTTGGCAGCTTATGGTCCTCAGATAATGCAGAATATGGCGGATGCCCAGCATCCCGACGGAGCTATGCCGACTACTGCCCCCGAATACGTATTTTTTGAAGGACCGGGGCTTGAACCCTTTGCCCAGTCTCCCGAATGGGGGGGAGCATTGGTCATTTTCCCGTTTATGTATTACGAAACCTATGGAGATGATACTCTGATTAAAGAATATTATCCCAATATGAGACGTTATGTCGACTATCTGGCTACCCGGGCCGACGGAAACATCCTTTCTTTCGGTTTGGGCGATTGGTACGATTATGGGGATTTTCGTGCCGGTTTTTCCCGGAACACACCGATACCATTGGTAGCGACGGCTCATTATTATATGACTGTCCGTTATCTGGTTCTTGCCGCTTCAATGGTGGGAAATCAATATGACGAATGTTATTATACCCGTTTGGCTGATGATATCCTGCGTTCTTTTAACCGTCGTTTTGTCGATCCGGAAACCGGGCAATACGGTTCCGGCAGTCAATGCAGCAATGCTTTACCGCTTTTTCTGGGTATGGCGAGAGGGGACGATGGGAATAGAGAGTCTGAAACCGGTGTACCGTCGAGGATGCGTGTGCTCGGTCATTTATTAGAGGATATTGCCGCTCATGGCAATCGGTTGACTACCGGTGATGTCGGTAACCGCTATCTTATCCAGGCTTTGGCACGTTCCGGCAGGGATGAAGTAGTATATCGTATGTTCAATCACGAAGAGGCGCCGGGATACGGATTTCAGCTTAAGTTCGGTGCTACGACGCTGACCGAACAATGGGATCCCCGGCAAGGTTCCTCGTGGAATCATTTTATGATGGGGCAGATTGACGAATGGTTTTTTCATTCTTTAGCAGGTATTCGTCCGGATGCTGCCGGGCTCGACGGACATGATTATCTGACAGGCGCTCGTCCCGGATACCGGCATTTTGTGATCGCTCCGAAGCCCGTAGGCGATTTGAGTTTTGTGAAAGCGACATACGAAACCTTGTATGGCAAGATAACGGTAGACTGGACCCGAAAAGGCGGTAAATTTATACTAAATTTGTCCGTACCGGTCAATACCGTTGCGAAAGTGTATCTGCCGGATGGAAAAGCACCGCAGGAAGTACAAAGCGGTAGTTATCGATTTATTGTAGACGAAGAAGCTTTCGTCGGTATAAACGGGGATATATCCCATTAATATAAAATACATACATTAATATAGAATCCTATTTATCAGTATAAAACTACCAATACATCATCGGATTATGGAATCACTACGTATAATTCTTTTCTCTGTTTTCTGTTTCGGTATGGCGATTACGCTGAAAGCCGAACGTGTCGACATGTTAAAGTCCGGTGCGAAAGCGGACGGAAAGACCTTGAATACAATGTTAATCAATCATACCGTCGACCGCTTGAGCCAAGCAGGCGGTGGTACTCTTTTTTTTCCGGCAGGCACTTACCTGACGGGAGCGATCCGCTTGAAAAGTAATATCACTTTAGAGTTGGAAGCCGGAGCCACTTTACTCTTTTCCGACAATTTCGATGATTATCTGCCCTTTATGGAAGTGCGGCATGAAGGTGTGATGATGAAAAGTTTTTCTCCGTTGATATCCGCTATGGATGCCGAGAACATCACAATCAAAGGGGAAGGGACACTCGACGGTCAGGGAAAGGCATGGTGGACGGAATTTTTCCGTATTTATGTCGATCTGGAGAAAAACGGTATGCGTGAGTTGAATAAATATCAGCCGCTTTGGGAAAGGGAAAATGATGTGGAAGCACTTTACGCCGAAACGAATGAGGATTGGCACGGCACCTTGAAACGTCGTTTTTTTCGTCCCCCGTTTATTCAGCCTGTGCGTTGCCGAAGAGTACGTATTGAAGGAGTGAAGATTATCAATTCTCCTTTCTGGACAGTTAATCCGGAGTTTTGTGATAATGTGGTGGTTACAGGAGTGACGATTCATAATGTGCCTTCGCCCAATACGGACGGCATCAATCCGGAATCTTGCCGGAACGTACATATCAGTGACTGCCACATCTCGGTGGGGGACGATTGTATCACCCTCAAATCAGGACGCGATGCCCAAGCCCGTCGTCTGGGAGTGCCTTGTGAAAATATCACCATAACCAATTGTACCATGCTTTCCGGTCATGGCGGCGTGGTCATCGGTAGTGAGATGAGCGGTAGTGTTCGAAAGGTGACGATCAGCAATTGTGTGTTCGATGGCACTGATCGCGGGATACGTATCAAATCGACTCGCGGACGCGGTGGAGTGGTAGAAGACATCCGTGTCAGTAATATTATAATGAGTAACATCAAACGGGAAGCCGTCGTATTGAATTTGAAATACAGTGAGATGCCTGTTGAACCTATGAGCGAACGGACTCCCTTGTTCCGCGATATTTCCATTTCCGGTTTGACTGCTGTCGGCGTGAAGACGCCGGTCAAAATTGTGGGTTTGGAAGAGGCTCCTGTCACTGACATTATTCTGCGCGACATCAACGTGAAGAATGCCCGTGAGAAGTGCATCTTTGAGAATTGCGAACGCATTCGTTTGACCGATGTTATTGTGAATGGAAAAGAAGTAAGACTTGAAGAGTAAAAAAGAGATGAAAAGATCGTGTTTAATGGCATTTTCTATGCTTGGATTATCTTTATCGGTGCAGGCGCAGACTTATGAAAATCAATTCTCCCGTCCATTGGGGGATGTGTTGAATGATATCCAAAGCCGTTTTCAGGTTCGTCTGAAGTACGATATCGATACGGTGGGCAAGGTATTGTCCTATGCCGATTTCCGGATTCGGCCTTATTCGGTGGAAGAGTCGTTGACCAATGTGCTGGCTCCTTTCGATTTTAAGTTTGTAGCGCAAGGCGGCAATTTGTACAAATTGAAAAAATACGAGTATCCCCGTCGTACAGAAGCCGACGGGAAGAAATTACTTGGGTATCTCGATACCCTCTATACCGACCGGACTGCATGGGAACAGCGTAAAGCCTGCTTACGTAAAGAGATTCGGGAAAAAATGGGAATCGATTCTATTCTGAACAAAAGAGTACGGGACCCGAAAACCATCTTCTCTAAGATTCGTAAGTTCGAAGGATATACCGTACAGAATTTTGCTTTGGAAACTTTACCGGGATTGTATGTCTGTGGATCTGTCTATGCGCCTCGGACGAAAGGAAAGCATGCCTTGATTATTTGTCCGAACGGGCACTTCGGCGGGGGACGTTACCGTGAAGACCAGCAGCAGCGTATGGGTACGCTGGCCCGTATGGGAGCGATATGTGTGGATTATGATTTATTCGGATGGGGAGAATCCACTTTGCAGGTAGGGGCAGCCGCCCATTGGTCCAGTGCCGCTCATGTCATTCAGGCCATGAACGGGTTGTCAATTTTAGATTATCTGCTTTCTGTCCGCAAGGATATCGATACATCCCGTATCGGAGTGAACGGAGGTTCGGGTGGCGGAACTCAGACTGTTCTTCTCACCGTCCTCGATGAGCGTTTTACGGCCGCTGCTCCTGTTGTCAGTTTGGCATCTCACTTTGATGGTGGTTGTCCTTGTGAGAGCGGAACACCCATTCAATTGGCTTGTGGTGGGACTTGTAATGCCGAAATGGCCGCTATGTTTGCTCCGATGCCTCAACTCATAGTTTCGGACGGTGGTGATTGGACAAGTAGTGTGCCTCGTTTGGAATATCCCTATCTGCAACGTGTCTATGGCTTTTATGATGCCGTTGGGAAGATTGAAAACGTTCATCTCCCTAAAGAGCGTCATGATTTCGGCCTGAATAAACGGAATGCCGTATATGATTTTTTTGCAAGGGTATTCAATTTGGATAAAACTCGGCTTGATGAAAGTAAGATAACCATTGAACCGGAGCAAGCCCTGTATAGCTTTGGCGCTAAAGGAGAATTGTTGCCGGAGACGGCTGTCCGTTCGTTCGACCAGGTAGCAGTCTATTTTGATAAGCCATTGTTCGAACGTCTTCGTTCCGATCTGGCTTTGGAGAAGAAAGCAGCCGATTGGGTCGCTTCTTTGAATCTGGAAGACGAGAAAAAGGCCGGATACGTGACTACCCTTATTTACAACCATCTTCGCCAGGTGCGTGACTGGCACGATACTCATCCTTATACCATTATTCCCGAGGGTATTAATCCGCAAACAGGAAAGAAGTTATCTGAACTGGATCGTCAGATGATAGCCGATTCGGCCATGCCTGCAGAGGTACACGACCGTCTGATGAAAGGATTGCACAAAGCATTGACGGATGAACAGGTGGAAGCGGTGCTCGATAGGTACACCGTCGGGAAAGTTGCCTTTACCTTGAAAGGTTACCATGCCATTGTCCCCGATCTGACCCGTGAAGAAGAAATGCATATTCTCTCTTTATTGAAACAGGCGCGGGAACAAGCCATTGATTACAAAAGTATGAAGCAGATTTCTGCCATTTTTGAGATTTATAAAACTCAATGTGAACAGTATTTGAACAATAACGGTCGTAATTGGCGTCAATTGTTTAGTAGCTATGTGAATCAGCGTAAAGCATCCAAAGAGAAGAAAACAGAATAAAAATCCGGTAGTTATCTTGACTTTTGTGAGAGTATATACTTTTGCCACATAAAGGTATATACTCTTATATGGTAATAATATACTCTTTTATAAGGTGAAAATATATACTTTTATATGCATTGATTTTCAGTGAAATAACGATATTCCCGGGTTTATAATTTTGCAATGAACTGGTCCAGCATTTCCGGTGTTCCTTTCTGTCCTTGTAGTTTCTCGTAAAGTTTGTTTCTGGTAGTGGAAACTGCCGATTTAGAGCGTCCTACAATATATGCCATATTAGTGACGCTTATTGATATTTTCATCAGATAACAAATATGCAGTTCCATCGGACTGAGTTTTTTGCATAAGGCATATAAGGTTCCTGTGAAATTTTCGTAGGTGTCATCTATTGCTTTTTGCAATTCCGCCCATTCTTTTTCTGTTATACTTGAATTGGATTCATGATTTATTGAATGGAATCGGGCATAAATATCCGATTTGCGCAAAAGTATCTCTTTCGTTTCCGGTTGTTTGCGTTTTCTTTTTCTTTTGTATAAAATATATACTACTACCAACAGGAGTATTCCGATAGCTGTTAATTCCGATCGATACAAGTAGATACTCTTTTTCATACTTTCTTTTTCGGTATTATGTTTGACATGTAGCGCATTGATTTGCTGCATCATTTCTGCTTGTGTGGTTTTATGGATCGAATCTTGCCAATTCTGATTTATATGTAACAGTCGTAATGCCTCTTTATAGTTTCCGCAGGCTTCTTCTATCTCTGATAAGTGTAGGTAAGCGTCTGCAGTGGTATACATGTTTTCGTCGGCATCGATTATTCTTTGATAAAAGTATCGGGCGGAATCCGGATGGTTTAACTTTTGGTGTGTATATCCTCTATATAAATATTCTTCGGATATTTTTGATGACGTGCTTTCACAATATACGATATGGATGAATGCAATTATGATAGATAATGATATGTATTTTTTCATACTTTATTTAGCTTTGTTGTATCGAAAAACTTTTTCTGATAGGAGGAAATGTTTTTGATAGTATTTCTGCCGAATTGAAACGAAAACCGAACAAAAACCGAACAGACTTATTCTTTCTATTTTCACATGTTCTTATATTTTTGACGTGTGAAGTAAAAAAATGTACTGAATCAATAATCAATTACTATGAAAAAACTTGCTCTGCCATTGATAGGGATATTATTTCCTTTGTCTGTTTTTTCTCAATTTTCTTTGGAAAGTTCTTCGACATTGCCACGTGCCAATGATACTATTGTAAAGCAATGCGTAGAATATCGTGACCCGGGCCGTTCGGGTGCCAATGTTTTATGGGATTTCAGTGAGTTGGAACTGTTGGACGATGCCTATACCATATCTTATGGGCAGATTGGCGACTCGTTGACGGGTACGGAGCATCGGACAACCTACTATTATGGTGTGTCTGGTGATTCTCTTTTCTTTCATGGCTATGAAAAGAATACTACTTGGATGAAGTATGTTCGTCCAGAGTTACTTTTGAAGTACCCGGTACACTATGGTGATTCCCTTCAATCTTATTATCAGGGGCTTGGTAAATATTGTACGGATCTGTCTCTGGATGTGATGGGAACTACGGATGTAAAGGCGGACGCTTATGGTTTTATGGTACTTCCCAGTGGAGACACATTACGGCATGTATTGCGCGTCCGTTCTTTTAAGCGCATGGCAGAAGGGTCGGATATACTCGATTTGCGTCGTTTTGAGCGATCTTTACTATCTCCTTTATTGCCGATTGACAGTATTGACTGTCGTCTCTCGAATGATACCGCTATATTGGAAATTGAAACATTTCGTTGGTATGCTTTAGGCTATCGTTATCCGGTTTTCGAGACGGTGCGTGGTGTTACAGTTAAAAACAAGGAATCGAAAGAGTTCTTTGCTTTTTCCTTCTTTTATTCTCCGCAGGAACATGCTTATTTAAGTGATGATATGGTAAACCTTGCCCTGCTGTCGGTAGAAGAAGTACGTTCGAGGGTAGAAAAAAAGTCAGTATCTTATGACGGTAACGAAAACTCATTAGGTAGGGATATTTTGAATTACAATGTTTATTGGGAGACATCAGATGAAACTGTTCGTTTGGATTATCGGTTAAGTGGTGATGCAGAAGTAGCTGTTTATTTGTATGATATGCAGGGGCGAACATTAGTGGTCTGTCCCGTAAAAAACTATCCTGACGGCTTCTATTCCCAAGAATTTGATTTTTTAGAAATGGACTCAGGGCAATACTTGCTATTGATGGTTGTCAATGGGAAAAGATATACGGAAAAAATAATAAAATGATAATGCTATGATACGAAGTGTGAAATTAGTAGGGAGTATGTGTTTGTTTGTATTTACTCTATTTGTACAAGCACAAGAAATTCAACCAAAAGGTAATCAACCAGATAGTCTTATGAATCAGGTTACTTTATCTGCGAGTGATAATGATGGATTTTATAATCAATATATGAATAATATTGTTCCCAATTCTCCTACTGTTAGTGAACTGATGAAATATGTCGATCAACCGGTAGATTTATTTCATGGTCTGCCAACTATCGAAATTCCTATTTATACAATCGAATGCGGGGAACTTTCTCTTCCTATTACATTGAGTTATCACGCTGGTGGAATAAAAGTGGATCAAATTGCGACTTGGGTGGGACTTGGTTGGAGTTTGAATGCAGGTGGTGCCTGTACTGTTAATTGTATAGATGATAAACATGGAAATTTCGAGAGTAGGCTTATTGATACAATGACCGAGAAAGAGATAGAGGAATATATGGAAAACTTTGGCTTTTCCAATCCAAATCAAGGAATGTTATTGGAAAGTTGGATTGATAATCAGACTATTCCAGATATTTGTTCTTATAACTTTTTGGGGTATTCTGGACGCTTTTTTCTTTTTAACGGTAAAGCACATGAGTTGTATGGAAGTAAACAACTGATTTTTACAAATATTTATCCAAATTTTGCGCATATTTTGTCTGCTAAAGATTTGAGGGGGAATAGATATGAGTTTGGTGAAGGGACACAGTCTACTACTTACACAATACAGCATTCTTGCGAAAATATTCTTCAACATTGTTGGGAATATAAAAGTCTCACTTCTCTTAATATTGCTAATTCCTCTAAAAAAGGAGTTCGTACTTATAGTTTAACAAAAGTTGTAAGTCCATCAGGCAATGATAGTATATGTCTATTGTATAATTTACAGGATGCTACATATAAAAGTGTAGCAACAGGTGTTATGAGTGCATTTTCAAAAGATGGACCTTGGGGAGATCTTATAATAAAAAGGGGGCATACCACTTTTTCTGCTTCTGAAAATCAGACGTATACTACTGAACCTACTGTAAGTGAAATTGTAGCTTCCAATGGTGTCCGTGTTGTTTTTAGTGCTAATGAGGAAAGAAGGGATTTACGAACGGACGAGAAAGGAAGCGAGGCAAAAGCTTTGTCAGAAATAAAGATATATGCTCCTTCGGGAAATTTATTAAGACGTTGGGTATTTGAATATGATTATTTTAAATCATATATAGAGCATCCGACAGATACTTTTTCTAATTTACGTTTGAAGCTAAAGTCTATGAAAGAATATGGAAGTAGTCAATCTACTGGGCCTTGTGTTTATTTATTTTCTTATTATGGTGAGGAAATGGGAGAACCTCAAATGCCATTCAGAGGTTCGTTCAGCGGACATGATTATTGGGGATATTGTAATGGTATGACAACTGATGCGAAGGCAATTTCTTTTTATGAATCTTTTCCTGGTACGCAGGATATGTTTAATCCTGTGGCCTTAGTCAGTAAAGGTGGAAATTTAATGGCTAATGAGAATTTTTGTAAAGCTTATTCTTTGAAGTCTATCCGATATCCTACTGGAGGAACAAGAGTGTTTCGATATCAAATGCAAGGTGAAATGCAATTTGTTCCGTATGGTGGACTTCGTATTCATAAAGTTGTTAGTTATTCGTCACAGAATGATAGTACTGTTTGTGAGTATCAATATTCTGGCTCTTATGCTACGGAACCTCCGACTTTTTCCAGACGTCGCGAACGAGATAAAGCTGCGAATCCAGACAATTCAAATTTACAGTGGGAATATATTTATGATATATCTTCCGTTCCCTTTTCTAATTTAGCCGCTATTACCGGTGGAGGTGTCAATTATTCTTGGGTAAAAGAAGTTAGTGAGGATGCTATAGTGGAATATTATTATAATGGAGATAATAATGATCCGCAATATTCTGGTTATAGAGTTTTAATAGGATATGATCCGACTAATCTTTGGGCACCTTATCATACTGATTATTCTGATTATTATAATGAATGGCATCCGGATTTTTGCTATAATTATATTTGTCCGGATTATAAACATGGACAACTAATAAGAAAGATAATTACCACTAATGACGGTTTTGTAATTGATGAAATTTATGAATACGGATATCAAAAGTGTGATACAATACCTATTATGCAGATTTCATATGGAGCTAAAGAGTGGAGGGATAATTATACATATTATGATTTGTTGGTGTCAGATTACATTACAGGTAAAGCATATTTAAAGACGAAAACCACCTATTCTTATAGAAATTTAGATGACCTTGTTGATCCTCTAATAACTCAAAAACGAACAGAAGAATCGTATACGTATAATGAGTATGGCTTACTTCAAAGTGTTACTGCCATTTGCCGTGGAGATACTGTAGTAAAAGAAATACGTTATGCTTCTGATATTTCAGCCAATCCATATAGGGAAATGGCTGCTAAACGGAGAATTGATTATCCGGTAGAAGTTATTAAAAAAGTGAACGGTAAGGTTGTTGAAGGTGATTTGTTGACTTACGTCAATGAAAATGGGTATTTTTTACGAGAGAAAATATATGAATTGAAACCATCTATTCCTTTGGCATCATTTAATTCTTTTAGTGGTATTCCATCTTCTATATACGGGGATCCGGTCGGCACTGTTACATCGTATACTTCTTGTGGTAAAATTGCAGCAATGTGCGGCAGGGACCGAATAAACGTAGTGTATCTTTGGGGATATAATAACCAATATCCGATTGCGGAAATCCGGAATGCTACTTATGATGAAGTTACATCAAAAATTCCTAAGAGTACTATTGAAGCAATTGCCGCCCGGCTTGAACCTACTTCTACTGATTGGAGTCAAATTAACGAACTGAGAACTTCATTACTTCAAGCACACGTCACGATCTTTGCTTATAAACCTTCTATTGGGGTGTCTTGTATTTGTGGTCCCGACGAACGTTCTATTTATTTTAATTATGATGATTTTGGTCAATTAAAAGAAATGTATCGGATGGAAAACGGATTAAAGAAAATAATTGAAAATTATGAATATCATTATCCAGAAAACTAATACTATGAGATCAATCATATCTATTTTAATCTTGAGCTTATTTTTATCGGTGCATTTATCCGGACAAAGTTCTGGAAGTTGTTATGTTCGTACACGTACGATGTTAAATTCGTCCGAGAACAGCTATATGGAAAGTTTACAATATGTAGATGGACTTGGACGTCTGGCTCAGACAAATCTTAAGCGGCAAAGTGGTGATGGTGATAAGGATATTGTAACTCTGTTACAATATGATTCTTATAACCGTAAGAGTAAAGAGTGGATCCCGACAGCTATAGCCAATGATGGTAACTGGGTCGAAGATCTTTCTTTATTCAATCATTCGGAGGACTCTTATCCTTATTCAACGAATCTCTATGCCGGTGGTCCTTTAAACTTACCAAGTGAACAATATGGCGCGGGAGAAAACTGGTATAAGGCAGGTCGGAGCTTTAAGGCGGATTACAGTTACAACTCTTCAACGGAAGAAGCTTTTCTGTGCGCTCATTATGCAATTGATACGAACGGTCGTTTAATTTGTAATGGTAATTATGAGAGTTATACTCTGGATGTTACAATTTACGAGGATGAAGATAGGCATGTCTCTTATGAGTTTCGTGACGAGCAAGATCGTCTCTTATTAAATCGCAACCAATTACGTTCTCATCAAGGTTTTCTTGATACCTATTACGTTTACGATCAGGTAGGTAATCTTCGTTATGTCATTCCGCCTGCTTTATCTTTAGCAGGTTTAACGGATGATTCGATTGAAAAATATGCCTTTATTTATGAATATGATAGTAAGCGGCGTTGTATACGCAAACAGCTTCCCGGAGGTGTAGTCGTTACTTATATTTATGATAAGGCCGATCGTCTTCGAATGTCACAGGACAGTAATCAGGCAGATCGTGGTGAATGGACCTATTATAAATATGATATGCTTGGGCGTATGATACTTACCGGTATATTCAAAGATAGTAGTAGCTATGATACAATACAGGGTCGTGTCAATCAGAATGTGATTCTGACTGAGTCGTTTGATGCATCTAAACGTGATTTATATACTTGCAATAGCTATCCTACCGAACCTGCCAAAATGATTACTTTGATTGCAGATTACTATGATAATTATGACTATCAAAGCGAACTTCCTGCTTTATTTGATAATTGTAAGGTTTATGTTTCTGGAGTTTCTGATCCGGAGTATAACGTGCCGAAAGGAATGAAAACAGGCAGGAAAATAGCTTTGCTTGATGATTTTGATCAATATCTTTGGACTACTATTCGTTATGGCACTACTGGCCTTCCTGTTCAAACAATTTCTATGAATGCGCTTGGTGGTCTTGAAAAGGAGTATGTGAAATATAGTTTTACAGGACAGCCCATAGAACGCCGTTTAGAACATAGTGCTAATGCTTATGTTGTTGCTCCGACAGAACTTTATACTTATACTTATGATCATGCCGACCGTCTTGTATGTACCTATTATAATTATTATAAGGATCCTGAAATCTGTTATCCTATATCCAAGCTTAGTTATGATGATGTCGGACGTCTATGTAAGAAAGAACTTTATGATAGGTTGGGAATTGTTGAAACAATCAACTATCGTTATAATATCCGTGGATGGCTTTCTGGTATAACGAGTGGTTCATTTTGTGAAACGCTTTATTATGAAGATGGTCCAACCCCTTTTCCTAAATTTTACAATGGAAATATTGCTGGCCAATTGGTACAATATCCTACTGTTAATGATGTTGTAAGTGGCTATGGATTTAGTTATGATTATCAAAATCGATTAATCCGTGCCGTATATGGTGAAGGTAGTGGTTTGGCAGATAATGGGGGACGTTATTCGGAGATGATATCTTATGGTGCTAACGGTAATATTATTCATCACTTAAACACTGGTTCCCGAGATGGAACTTATGGTACTGTTCAAGATGTGTATGCTGTTTATGACGGTAACCGTTTGAAGAGTGTGACAGATAATATTTCTTCTCCCATTCATTATAATAATCAGTTTCTTTCTGTCAGTGGTGACGATAACGGACAGGGGTATCAATATATTTATGATAAAAATGGTAATTTAATTCAAGATTATAATAGGGGTATTTCTTTAATCACCTATAATTATTTAAATTTGCCGGAAACGGTTCAAATGCGCAATGGTAATTCCATCCACTATACTTATGATGCTCTTGGACGTAAACATGGGCGTCGTATTATTACTTTAAAGGCTTCGGTTGATGTTCCAATGGGAGAACTTCACTCAACCGGTTCTGATGAAATCAAAACAGATAAGAGATATTATTATTGTGCTAACACGATCTATATAGGTTTGTCAAAAATGCGATATTACTTGTCCTTTATTCCTAACGGTTACATTTATAGCAATGATTGGTATTATCAAATAACAGATCATTTAGGAAATGTTCGTGCAGAAGTTGATCAGGGTGGAGTGCAATATACTACTAACTATTATCCATCAGGTATAGAGCATGACGGACATAAATTGAACCTTGATTATGCATTTGGTAATAAAGAGTATCAAAGTAGTCATGGGGTAAATTGGTATGATTTTGGTAAACGGCATTATGATATGATTTTTGGTTGGACAACGATGGATCCGAGGTGTGAGGAATATTATTCATATACTCCTTATGGCTATTGTGGTGGGAATCCAATGAATCGGATTGACCCAAATGGAGAAGCTTGGCGGCCTACATATAGTGAGGACGCTGATGGAAACATTATTGTTAATGGTTATGAATGGGTGCCCGAGGAAGAGTCGTATGATGAATCTGGAAACTTATTGAGGGGATTATTCCATCAAGCTATCTTTTTTTCTGATAATGGAACTTTTAATGCTGAAGAAAAAAGTAATGTTGGTTCTTCTACCGCAACCGTATATTTGGCGGACGGAGCTACTGAAACCTATGATGCCTGTACAAATCCATCCAGTAGTGATTATGCAACGGTTCCGGAGGGAGTTTATCAAGCAAAAGTAGGTAGCCATAAAGGCAAATATACTGCATTGAGGATGAGTGATACGGATGGAAGTGGGAAAATAGAGCTTGGAGAACCTAATCCGAATCCGAACTACTCGGATGGGAGAACATATGCTGAGGGAATAAATATTCATAAAGCGGGTGAGAAAAATTTAACAGGAATGACGGATAATAATAGTCCGGTTTCTGCCGGATGTTTATTAATTGATAGGAATAATTGGGACGGCTTTATAGGGAATTTTGATAATGCGTCTCAAAAGACTAACGTAGTATCTGTTACAGTATCACGTACGTTATCTTCTCCTTCGAATGCGATGATTCGCCCGGCCTTTAATTTTATCTTAAATGGTTCAAGATTTAATTTCTTTAATAATAGGAGGTAATATTATGAATGATAAATATTTGAAAATTGTATTTTCTTTTTTGTTGATCATGTTTTCTTTATCTGCATATTCCCAAAAAGAATATGCAGGCCAGATTAACTTGTATAATGACAAAGGTGAGAAGAATGGTTTTTGGCGAGAGCAAAATAATTATAGGATAACTGAATTATATTATCAAAATGGAATAGAGGATGGTTTGTGCCGTATTTATAATATAAAAGGGAAGTTGCAATATATGGGTTATTATAAAAAGGGGGAGATGTCTGACATTTGGTATGATTTTGGAGATTACGGTCATTTATTGTCGATTTGTAAAGATTTTGCAGATAATACTATTCGTATATCTTATAACGGTGGTCAAACGTGGTGGTTGCATAAATATAAGTGTTATTATAGATCATATTATCCTAATGGGAATATTGAAAAAGAAGGTATGCTACTTTGGACTGAGAGCCCTTTGATGGATGATAGTGTTGAGTATGGTGAATGGAAATACTATGATGAAAATGGAAATTTGATAAAGACGAAGTTTATTGATGAGCTGGGAAGATCCCATTGAATATTATAAAAAAGTCGAATCTTAGCAGATTTTATGTATTGCTTTTAGAAAGAAAAGTTGTCGGATTTTCTATTGGTCATTCTTTTTGATCTATTTGAAAATAAGAGGATAGACATAAAGTATAGAACGATTTTATAATATCTTTTGGTTGATAATTAAAAAATAATAGGAGGTAATATTATGAATGATAAATATTTAAAAATTGTATTTTCCTTTTTGTTGCTCATATTTTCTTTATCTGCATATTCCCAAAAAGAATGTGCAGGCCAGATTAACTTGTATAATGACAAAGGTGAGAAGAATGGTTTTTGGCGAGAGCAAAATAATTATAGGATAACTGAATTATATTATCAAAATGGAATAGAGGATGGTTTGTGCCGTATTTATAATATAAAAGGGAAGTTGCAATATATGGGTTATTATAAAAAGGGGGAGATGTCTGACATTTGGTATGATTTTGGAGATTACGGTCATTTATTGTCGATTTGTAAAGATTTTGCAGATAATGCTATTCGTATATCTTATAACGGCGGTCAAACGTGGTGGTTACATAAATATAAATGCTATATGATAGTTTATTATCCTAATGGGAATATAAAAGAGGAAGGAACAGTATTATGGACCGAGGATCCTAACATGGATGATAGTGTTGAGTATGGTGAATGGAAATACTATGATGAAAATGGAAATTTGATAAAGACGAAGTTTATTGATGAGTTGGGAAGATCCCATTGAATATTATAAAAAAATCGAATCTTAGTAGATTTTATGTATTGCTTTTGAAAAGTGGCTGTGTTATGCATTTAACATAGTTAATTGCTTTTTTATAAGTATTGTTTCCTCTTCGCAAAACATTAATATCTTAAGTGTAAGAAAGCGTATTCTTACCTAACAAAGAAAGCTGTTTAACATAGCCTTAATATTAATTTCCTGTACCAGTGAATCTGTCTTCTTTCTCTTTGGGATATGGTGGTTTGTTTGATATACAATGTTTTATATTGGAGCATTGCTTCCCGTAAAATCTTCTTGTCCTACTGATTTGAAAAAAGCAACTTTGCTTATACTTGTCAATATGACAGCTTCATGAACGTTCTATCTGGAAAACACGCCATACTTGTATTCCAATTTCAAATCTTGATGCTTATTTTATAGCTATGAATCTGATTAGAGTCAAAGCATTGAAAGTGGTAAATTTATAATAAGGAAGAATAACTACCGTAGGCATTTTCTAATAATAAAATGAGTACACCGAATTGCTTTGTTCGTTTATAAGTGTATATACTACAATAAATGGTTATTATGAAAAACAGATTTACTCTTTTTGCCATGTTGCTGATCTCAACTGGTATTTTGGCACAATCACCTGTTAAAGTTGATTTTGATAAAGACGAACGGGCTTTGGATGAAGTTCACGAACCGGGTTATGAATCTTGGGTTATCACAAACTGTGTAGATACTACTAAAGTAATTAATGGCATAAAAATTACAATGGCTAATGGAAAAGAATCTGACGGGGCCAGTTTAAAATCTCATTGGCATAAAGTAGGTATTCAGGCTCCTTATTATGCACGATTGGTTAGCGATGGATTGACGGTGAATGGAGGAGATATGTATGCGGAAATAGATATGACGATAGAAGGTCTTGCGCCCGGCTCCCACTCTTTATTGACTTATCACAATACGCTGGATAGTCCGGATGACAAGACGTTCGGTATGATTGATGTCTTTGTAAATGGTGAGTTGAAAGTAGAAGGGTTGATGCAGTCGAACCGGGCGTTGAGTACGTATGACGCTGCTACTGCCTATGTCACATTCGATGTGAAAGAGAATGAACCGGTTGTGGTTACTTTCCGGTCGAACGAGGATAGTCCGAGCGATGCATCATGGAATATAGTGATAAACGGTTTCTGTCTCGATGTTCCCGATGCCGGTAAACAAGCAAAGTCTCCTTTTCCCGCAGATCGGGATTTGCATGCTGAAGTAGAAAATGGTAACTGTACATTGAAGTGGACAGCAGCTCAGAGTGCGGTGTTACATGATGTGTATTTGGGGACGGATTTGAATCTGGTTACGAATGCGGATAAGACTTCGTCTTGCTACAAAGCTTCTCAGACGAATACTACTTTTGACTGCACGAATCTTTATAGTATGAATACTTACTATTGGCGTGTAGATGAAGTGGAAGAAGACGGAACTGTGACGAAAGGAGAAGTATGGAGTTTTATGCCGTGTCAATTGGCCTTCCCCGGTGCAGAAGGGTATGGCCGTTATGCGCGTGGTGGCCGTGGCGGTAAGGTGGTCTATGTTACTAATCTGAATGATGCCGGTCCCGGTAGCTTTCGTGAGGCGGTAACGAATGGGAGCGGGCCTCGTACCGTATTGTTTGCTGTTTCCGGCATCGTTCGTTTGGAATCCAGAATAATGTCGAATGAACAAATAACCATAGCCGGGCAAACCGCTCCGGGCAAAGGAGTTTGTTTTCGGGCGGCTCCGATAGGGATTAACAGTGAATCAGTATGTCGTTTTCTGAGGATCCGCTTGGGAGGAGGAACTACTTATGACGGGCTGGGAATGGCCGGTACAAATCATAGTATTGTAGACCATTGTTCGGTTAGTTGGACAATCGATGAAGCATTCAGCTCTCGTGGAGCGAAAAATCTTACATTGCAGAGAACATTGATATCCGAAGCGTTGAATTGTGCAGGACATCAGAATTATCCTGCGGGAACGGAACACGGATATGCCGGAACCATTAGCGGACAAACCGGATCTTTTCATCATAATTTATTGGCTCATTGCAATGGGCGTAATTGGAGTGTGGGAGATGCGATTGACGGAAGCGGAACGTGGGTAAGCAAACTCGACGTATTTAATAATGTGGTTTATAATTATGGAAGTCGTGCTACCGATGGTGAAGTGCATAAATTGAACTTTGTGAACAACTATTATAAAAAAGGAGCGGCAACGACTGTCGGCCACATCTTGAAACTGGAAATTAAAGGATTTGGAGCGGGAACGGAGCAGGCTTATTATTCTGGAAATATCATTGAAGATAAAAATGGAGATCTGCTGAATGACGGTACGGACAATCAGTTTGGACGTATATATACTTTGGATAGCGGTTCTTCCGAACCGACTTATGAGGTATTTCCCGATGAACCGTTTTTCCCCTCTTATGCCACTATACATACCGCCAAAGATGCTTATAAATCAGTCTTGTCTGATGTTGGTTGCAATCTTCCCCTTTTGGATGAACACGATCAACGAATCGTGCGTGAAACATTGGAAGGGTCTTATACATATGTCGGAAGCGAAACAGGGAAAAAAGGCTTGATAGATAATGAAGCGGATGCCGGTGGTTATGAGAATTATCCGGAAATAACAATTGATCTGGATGAATTTGATACGGATCGGGATGGATTGCCTAATTGGTGGGAAGAGATGTTCGGATTGAATCCGAATTCACCGGAAGGTGATTTCTCCGATTCAAATGCTGATGATGACAGGGATGGGTATACTAATCTGGAAGAATATTTGCATTGGATGGCTACACCGCATTACGAAGTAAAAACCGGAGAAACCGTTGAAATCGATTTGACGAAATATACCCGTGGATTTGAAAAGAATCCGGTTTATACAGTAACGAAGATAGATAACGGGACAGCGACTGTGGATGGCAACATCCTGAAGATAACTCCGGAAGAGAGCTTTGGCGGAATTTTTTACGTTGATTTTACAGTTACGGATGCCGAAGGCTCTGCCTGTACAAGAAATATTGGGGTGAAAGTAGGAGACCGGGCGGTAGGCGTTGAACCGGTATCCGATACCAGGCAATTTGCGGTTAATGCATATCCCAATCCTGTGACTGATTATTTATACGTCTCTACCGAGAGTACCGGTGATGCGAAGATTCAGGTCATGAATGCTTACGGAAACAGCGTGTTGACGGAAACCTGTAATGTATCTCCGAATGTAGCATGTAAATTGGATGTTTCGTTTTTGCCGATGGGCATTTATTTCTTGAAGATTCAGCAGGAAGGCTTAAGTGAAACCATTAAGTTTATTAAGAAGTAGCAGATTGTCTGAATTATTCAAAGATTCGATTGCATATGGAATATCGTTTGTCTATTTCTATTATAGCTTTATTGTGTACTGTAAATTTCGCTTTTGCAGGTGAAATATGGGTTTCCGTAACAGGAAATGACAAGCATGCGGGGACTCGGGAGATGCCTTTACGTACAGTAGCACAAGCACTGAAGCAGGCAAGGGAATGGCGTCGCTTATCCGATCCGGCGGTCGAAAGAGGAATTAATATTCGATTGGAACGAGGTATATACCCGCAGGACGAGATACTGTTTCTACGTCCGGAGGATAGTGGAACGGAGGACTCGCCTACAGTCATAGAGGCTGTGGAACCGGGAAAGGCGGTGCTTAGTGGGGGAATCCGCGTAACCGGATGGAAACCGGTTACAGATTTTCCTGCCGGGCTTCCGGAAGTTGCACGCGGAAAAGTGTGGGTGGCGGATGCTCCCGAGATAGGTAACCGGATATTGGAGTTCCGCCAATTATGGGTAAACGGAGAGAAAGCTATTCGTACGACTTGGCTTGCGCCGGGTGAGATGAAACGGATACTTGATTTCGATACGGAAAAAAGAGAGATATGGGTGCCTACTCCGGCTATAAAAGGGTTGGAAAATGAATCCCGGTTGGAAATGACGGTGCATCAGCGCTGGGCGATTGCTATCTTGCGCGTGAAAGATTGGGAGGTGCAGGGGGAACGTACCCGTGTCACGTTTCATCAGCCAGAAAGCCGCCTTGAGTTTCAGCATCCTTGGCCACAGCCGGTTATCGGAGGTGAGAAGGGAAATTCTTCCTTTACGTTGGGTAATGCGATTCGTTTGCTGGACCGGCCGGGGGAGTGGTATCAGGAGTATCCTTCCGGAAAAATCTATTATTGGCCGAAAGAAAATGTGGATCTTTCAACGGCAGAAGTAGTAGCACCTGTATTGGAAACACTGTTGGAAGTGGATGGTTCTTTAGAAAGAACCGTTTCTTATATTTCATTTAAAGGGGTTAGTTTTGAATATGCATCCTGGAACCGCCCTTCTTTGTATGGGCATGTTACTTTACAGGGGGGGATGTATTTGAAGGATGCCTATAAGCTTGCTGTTCCCGGACTACCGGAAAAGGCGGAATTGGAAAACCAAGCCTGGATCGAACGTCCGGGAGCAGCTTTGCAAATTAGAGGAGCCCGGCAAATTAACTTTTCAGGATGTACTTTTAAACATTTGGGAGCCACAGGGCTGGATTATGAATGGGCGGTAAATAATTGTCGTGTAGAAGGATGTTTGTTCACCGATATCGGAGGAACTGCTTTGGCATTGGGAGCGTTCCCTGCCGGCGGTTTTGAGACGCATGTCCCTTATATGCCGGAAGATGAAAGAGAATATTGCTCTGACATTCGTATCGCCAATAATCTGATTACGGAAGTGACCAATGAAGATTGGGGATGTGTGGGTATCGGTGCGGGATACGTGCGTAATATGACGATCGAACATAATGAAGTGAGTTATGTGAACTATTCCGGTATCTGTGTCGGTTGGGGATGGACACCGTTGGATAGCGGAATGAAAAATAACCGGATTCATGCGAATTATGTACATCATTTTGCCTTGCAATTGTATGATGCCGGCGGTTTGTATACTTTATCCAATCAGCCGTCTTCGGAGATGACCGCCAATCGGATCGAACAGTTGGGAAATGCCCCTTATGCTACCAACGACCGGGCTTTTTATATTTATTTTGATGAAGCTACCGATGGATACCGGGTGAAAGACAACTGGTGTCCGGAACCCTTGTTTGATGCCAACCGTCCCGGTCCTGCTAATGTGTGGATAAACAACGGCCCGACTGTATCGGATTCAATAAAATCGGCAGCCGGACTGCAACCCGAATATAATTATTTAAAAGATAGTATCCATGAAACAAACTAATTATCATTTGTTCGATTTTCTGGATTTCGATACCGAACTGAAGACCGACGAATCCCTTTGGAAAGCTTGTAAACCTACTTCTATCTATGAAAAGGGGGGGGATATATATTTGACTGTTCCTTTTCAGAAACAAATGCTTTCAAACGATATGGCTGCGGACGTGAATGTTTCACGGAAAGAATATACGCTGAAAATCCGTTATTATTCGCCCCATATCCTTCGTTTATATACTGGGTTGGGAGAGGCCGATTGGGAGGAGGAGACAGAAATGTTGAAAATGGCTTCCGACGTTCGTAAGGTACCGCTGACAGTGAGTGAGGATCACGGTTTGTGGAGTGTATGTGATGAAGATGGTCAGTTGCGTGCCCTTATCAATTTGCGCGAACCTGTACTTGAGCATTGGAGCAATCTGCTTCCGCCCCCGCAGGAAACGTTGGATATTACTTTTTACCCGGATACCAAGAAGTCGGTCCGGCTCAGTGCCTATGATCATTTTTCTCCTCCGAGACATGATGCTCTTCCTTTGGCATATTGCACAAAGAACGGGCGTAAGGAACGGGCTACCGTTTCATTCGAATGTTTGCCCGATGAAGCATTTGCCGGTACAGGCGAACGTTTTTATAAGATGGATTTGAGCGGGCATACGTTTCAGTTGAAGAATCAGGACGGACAAGGTGTAAATAACCGCCGTGCTTATAAAAATATACCTTTCTATCTGTCGAGCCGGATGTATGGAGTATTTTATCATACCAGTTCACATTGTAAACTTTCATTAGCCGATCACTCTACACGCTCGGTACAATTTCTGAATGATCAGGCACAATTGGATGTGTTTCTGATCGGTGGAGATATGCCGGAGGAAATTCTTTACGGGTATCGTTGCTTGACCGGTTTTCCGCCAATGTTGCCGCTTTGGAGTTATGGAGTATGGATGAGTCGTATGACTTATTTTAGTGCGGACGAAGTAAATACTATTTGTGACCGTATGCGTGCCGAACATTATCCTTGTGATGTTATTCATCTGGATACGGGGTGGTTTAAAACCGACTGGTTATGTGAATGGAAATTTAATGAAGAACGTTTTCCGCAACCGGAGAACTTTATCCGGCGATTGAAAGAAAGAGGATACCGGGTGTCTCTTTGGCAATTGCCTTATGTGGCAGATGATGCCGAACAGATAGAGGAAGCGAAAGCCAATCGTTTTATCGGTCCGTTGACGAAGAAACAGGATACGGAGGGGTCGAACTTTTCAGCGCTCGATTATGCCGGTACTATTGATTTTACGTATCCGAAGGCAGTCGGATGGTATAAAGGATTGTTGAAAAAACTGCTCGATATGGGAGTGGTATGCATTAAAACCGATTTTGGAGAGAATATTCATATGGATGCGGCCTATTACGGCATGACACCCGAATTGCTGAATAATTTATATGCATTACTTTATCAAAAGGCAGCTTATGAAATTACCAAGGAAGTGACTGGTGACGGTATTGTGTGGGCGAGAGCTGCCTGGGCCGGTTGCCAACGCTATCCGCTTCATTGGGGTGGAGATTCGGCCAGTACATGGGACGGAATGGCAGGTTCTCTAAAAGGAGGGTTGCATTTCGGACTTTCGGGGTTTGCTTTTTGGAGTCACGATGTGCCGGGCTTTCACAGCTTGCCCGATTTTATGAATTCTCCCGTTTCTGATGATATATATGTGCGGTGGACGCAGTTCGGAGTTTTCTCATCGCACATTCGTTATCATGGGACCAGCAAACGGGAACCTTGGAGTTATCCGGCGATTGCTTCGATTGTAAAGAAATGGTGGAAACTGCGATATGCATTGATTCCTTATATTATGGAGCAAAGTGAAAAGGCAACCCGTACCGGCTATCCGGTATTGCGTGCATTGATTTTCCATCATCCGGAGGATAAGCTTTGTTGGCATATAGATGATGAGTATTACTTTGGTGATGATTTTCTGGTAGCTCCGGTTATGAATGGTGAGGGATGCCGGGATGTTTATCTTCCTAAAGGAGAATGGGTAAACTTCTTTACTGGTGAATGTTTTGAAGGGGAGTGTTGGCTGAAGAAGGTAGACGTTCCTCTTGAAGAAATGCCTGTATATGTACGTAAAGGCGCTACTATTCCGATGTATCCTGAAGAGGTGGATTGTACGGATGAGATGGATTTGAGTAAAAGTATATTGGTAAAAATAGACGATGCCTATAGGGGATTTTGGGCAGATCGTTAACATTCATAAAACATTGGCAGAGTGTATGAAAACTTGGAAAAGCAATTTAGAAGAGACCAAACAGCATTATTTGGATTGGTGGAATCATAAAGGAATCGTATTAAATATGTGGGAACACTTTCAGGAAGGAGTGGAACCGCATGCCGGGGTGGCAACTCCTCTCCCCCCCGTGGATCTGAATCAAAAGTGGTTTGATCCGGAATGGAGAGCCGGATATCTGGATTGGTATGTGGCTCACAGCAGTTTGATGGCGGATATGCTTCCCGTAGCCAATACGCAGTTGGGACCTGGTTCGTTAGCCGCTATTTTGGGAGGTGTGTTCGAAGGGGGGGAGGATACGATTTGGATACATCCCGATCCGGACTTCAAAGAGGATATTGTTTTTAATTCGGAGCATCCCAACTGGATATTGCATAAAGAGCTTTTAAAGGCTTGTAAAAAGAAAGCTGCCGGACATTACTATGTAGGTATGCCCGATTTGATGGAAGGGCTCGATGTGCTGGCCGCTTTAAAAGGTACAGACAAAGTTTTGCTGGATACCGTCATGCAGCCGGAGGTATTGGAACATCAGATGCAGCAAATCAATGATATCTATTTTAAGGTATTCGATGAATTATACGATATTATCCGTGAAGGAGATGAAATGGCTTTCTGTTATTTCTCATCGTGGGCACCGGGTAAGATGACTAAACTGCAAAGCGATATTTCGACTATGATCAGTGAAGATGATTATCGTCGTTTCGTGCAACCATTTATCCGGGAGCAATGTCGAAAAATCGAGTATACGTTGTATCATTTGGATGGAGTAGGAGCGATGCACCATCTGCCTGCTTTGCTTGAGATAGACGAACTGAATGCTATTCAATGGACGCCGGGGGTAGGCGAACCGCAGGGAGGCTCGCCGAAGTGGTACGATCTGTATAGAAAAATATTGGCTGCCGGTAAGAGTGTGATGGCTTGTTGGGTTACACTTGACGAGTTGAAACCCTTACTCGATGCCATCGGTGGTGACGGGGTGCATATCGAGATGGATTTTCATAATGAAAAAGAGGTGGAACAAGCCATGAAGATAGTGGAAGAGTATACGTCGAAAGTAAATTCGGAAGCTGTTGGCGAAACCGGAGAGAAGCAAAACTCCGTCAATGACACCGAGCTTGAGAAAATAAAGATCGACCGGGTTTCGGAGAAATCTGACGAGGCTCTGCAACCGTTGTTCGACGCTATTGTAGGCGGAAGGCTGGAATCTGCCGTGGAAGTGACGAAACAGGCTATTGCCGATGGGGTTGCTCCCCAGGAAATCATAAATAAATATATGATAAAGGCGATGGGAGAAGTAGGACAGCGTTTTCAGGACGGTAAGGCTTTTGTTCCCCAATTGTTGATGGCCGGTCGTGCGATGAAAGGTGCTTTGGAATTATTGAAACCATTGTTGCAAGGAACGGCTTCTACTACAATTGGTAAAGTTGTGATCGGTACGGTGAAAGGAGATTTGCATGACATCGGCAAGAATTTGGTAGCTTCTATGTTGGAAGGCTGTGGATTTGAAGTGATTAATATCGGTATAGATGTATCGTGTGATAAGTTTGTTGAGGCTGTGAAAGATAATCATGCGGATATTTTGTGTATGAGTGCGTTGCTGACCACTACCATGACGTATATGAAAGAGGTAATACATGCGTTGGAGGCTGCCGGTATTCGCAGGCAGGTTAAAGTGATGATTGGCGGGGCACCTGTCAGCCAGGGATTTGCCGACGAAATAGGGGCCGACGGATATAGTGACAATGCCAACACGGCTGTTTCCGTGGCAAAGGAATTGATGAGCCTTCATCGTCAATAGATAAATGATGTAGAACTTTTTATTTAATACCGACCGGAATGATGCATGTTAAATTTTTAGATACGCTGGATTGGGGTATCCTGATCACTTATTTTTTAATATTAGTAGCGATTGGAATATGGGCCAGCCTGAAAAGGAAGAAAGGGAGCAGTCTTTTTCTTGCAGAGAACTCATTGAAATGGCATCACATCGGTTTTTCCATGTGGGGAACCAATGTGGGGCCTTCCATGCTGATTGCCTCGGCCAGTGCCGGTTTCACTACCGGCATTGTATCAGGCAATTATGCTTGGTATGCTTTTGTATTTATTGCTTTATTGGCTTTTGTTTTTGCTCCACGATATTTAGGAATGCATGTATCCACTTTGCCGGAGTTTATGGGATACCGCTTCGGGCAGTCTACCCGTAATATTCTGGCTTGGTACACCATTGTTACTATTTTGATTTCTTGGCTGGCGTTGACTTTGTTTGCCGGCGGAGTTTTGATCCGGCAGGTCTTTGATATACCGATGTGGCAATCAGCATTGATTCTATTGGTTATATCTGCATTTTTCACGATGGCGGGCGGATTAAAGGCGGTGGCTTATACCAATGTATATCAAATGCTGTTGTTGATCTTTGTGTCGGCAACACTTACAGTTGCAGGAATATACAAGGTCGGGGGGATTGACGCGCTGGTGGATGCCGTACCGGCAAATTACTGGAATCTGTTTTTGTCGAAGGATGATCCGGCTTTCCCTTGGCTTCCCATTATATTGGGGTATCCCATTATGGGGGTCTGGTTCTGGTGTACGGATCAGTCGATGGTACAACCGGTTCTGGCTGCAAAGAATCTGAAAGAGGGTCAGAAAGGAGCTAATTTTACAGGATGGTTGAAGATATTGGATGTTCCTTTGTATATTTTGCCCGGTATTTTGTGTCTGGCACTTTATCCGGAGTTAGCCAATCCGGATGAGGCGTATATGACTATGGTGACGAATTTGTTTCCGACCGGTATGGTGGGCTTGGTTCTGGCGGTGTTGACGGCGGCGCTGGTAAGCACTATCGGGTCGGCTCTGAATGCATTGAGCACGGTGTTCACAATGGATATATATGTGAAAAACTTCAACCCGGAGGCCAGTCAGAAGGAGATTATCCGTACAGGGCATGTTGTGACGTTGGTTGGTGCTTTGTTGTCTGTGGTTATTACAGTTGCCATCGATAGCATCAAGGGATTGAATTTATTCAATATATTCCAGTCTGTATTAGGATTTATCGCTCCTCCGATGGCAGCAGTATTTTTGCTTGGTGTATTTTGGAAACGTACTACTACGTTGGCGGCGAATCTGGCTTTGACCTTGGGAACAGTTTTCAGCATCGGAGTCGGTGTCCTTTATTTATGGGTATTTCCTGTCGGACAATATTCGTTTTGGCCTCATTTCATGATGTTATCATTCTATCTGTTTGTAATTATCAGTATGGGTATGGTATTAATCAGTCTGTTTGATAAACGTTCTTCAAAACAGGTGTTTGATATAAAACAGGTGATGGAGAAAACATCGAAAGGGGTGGTTGTGGCATGGGTATTGCTTGCTGTTGTCATGTTGGGGCTTTATCTTTTTTTCAATGGGCATTCATAGCCTGTTTTGTTATTTCTTTTTCCGGCGATAGCATGCATCGTAAGTACACAGACCGCAGGTATAGTCAACTTTATGTACGGCGGAACCAGTTCCGATGATTCCGCTTACCGATTTGATAGGAATCATCAGGCTGGAATCCGAGAGGTGGATACCACAAGGATGAGGGGATGGAAATAAGGAGAAAAGAAGATGCTGCTCGGAAACGTGCCATCCGCAATAGCCGGGACTGAACCGGTTGGTATGTTTCCACTCTTGGGAGGCAATGTACTTTTCTAATGCAAGCTCCATACAGTCTGCTGTCTTTTCGGCAATGACGCTACCTATTGTATCGGCAATATAGTTTTTTAAGGGATCGTTCTCCTGCCGCAATGTTTGTTGAAACCGCTCGAAATCGTAGCCTGCTGTGGCAACAAAAAAAACAAAACTTTCCGATTTTCTTAATTGCCGGGTTATGATCTTTCCTAAATGAAAGGTGATATGCTCCACGGTTAATGTCTCTTTCATTGTGTCTAATTGTCCGTTTATACTAAAAAAAAGAAAAGACGGACGGGCAATGGCGGAAATTTGTTTTAGCAACTTTTGTGTCTCTGCTTCTATTTCCGGCTCAGGAACCGTTTGATTGCCATATCCCATCATCTCGTAGATTTCGGATGATGAGACAGGCAAATCGGAAAGAGTGAGTTGTTGTTCAATCATTTTCTGGGTTATCTGTTTTGATTGAACTCTTTTAGTGCCTCATAAAAAGCATCGATGTTTTCAGATGGTGTACAAGGAGGAATATCGCAACCGGAAGAAAGGACGAAATTAGGGTACTTTTCGGTTTCTTTCAACAAGTGCAAGGTTTCCGCTTTCATCTTTTCAGGCGTAGCGGCCTTGAATAAACTTACCGGATCAAGATTTCCCATGGCTAATGTCCGGGAAGGAACTTCTTTCAATGCATCTGCCATGTCGATTTTATTCCCGAAATGGTAGCCTGCCGATCCGGTATAAACCATGGCTGCCGTACAGTTTCCGGTATTTCCGCAATTGTGTAGTATCACAGAGAAATATTCATCCTGCACTTTGTCGACTATCTCTTTAATGAATATGGACGAGTATTGCATACAATCCTCATTGGACAATAATCCGGCAGCCGGTTCGGCCATGATGACACCATTGGCTCCGGTAGCTTTCAGAGCCATGCAATAGCGGAGTATGAAGTCTGTACATTTGTGCAATAATGTGATGGCGGCTTGGGGATTGATATAAATGAGCATCATGATTTCGGACATGTCGTAAAGTCGTCCTGCTAATGAATAGGGACCTATGCAACCGGCAAATACAGGCCGGTCGGTAATGTGTCCCGCCGCCAGCATATTGGCTTTCAAATATTGGGGAATCCGTCCTTTGTTTAGAGCGGGGACTTCCAATAATTCAATGGCTGCTTCATCACGAAGCAGACGTCCGCTTACACTGGGAACTTCGTCTTCCGGAAAAACAATTTCCGCACCGAAAGCCTCTGCTTCTACCGTGAGATCCATGATTACCGTGACTGCGGCAGACGGGTATCGGTCGCACAGTGCCTGTATGGCTTCATAGTGTATTTGTCCGTTAGTGACGGCATCGCGTACAGTTTTATGAATGTACTCGATACCCGGGTGTGTCATGATGGGAATGGCACATCGTTGAGGGGTATCGATCTTTTCCTGTATCCAGGAATGCATGTTTATCTTTCCCATATCGTTTGATTTTACTTTTGCTAAAGGACGTATTATAAGCATCTCTTGTACTGTCTCTATTTACTTTTTTTATGCGGAATAAGTACAAAATACCGGTATTTGCGTCTATTCGATATAGAATTATACTACCACATATACATGAAAAGAATATCGATAAGCTTTTGCCTTTTACTGGCGATCTCTTTTGAGTGGCTTTCCGCACAGGAACATAAATTATGGTACGACCGTCCGGCTCAGGTATGGACAGAGGCTTTGCCTTTGGGAAACGGGCGTTTGGGTGCTATGGTATTTGGAAATCCGGCTGTGGAACAGTTACAGTTGAATGAAGAAACTCTTTGGGCCGGTCGTCCTAATAATAATGCAAATCCGGAAGGGTTGAAGTATATTCCGAAAGTAAGGGAATTGGTTTTTGCCGGTAAATACTTGGAAGCGCAAACACTTGCCACAGAAAAAGTAATGTCTAAAACAAATTCCGGTATGCCTTATCAAAGTTTCGGAGATCTGCGTATTTCGTTTCCCGGGCATACACGGTATCGGGATTATTATCGGGAGCTAAACTTGGATTCGGCCTGTGTGAAGGTAGGCTATCGGGTAGACGATGTTAATTACCTGCGTGAAATGTTTACTTCGTTTACCGATCAGGTGATCATGGTACGGTTGACAGCCGATAGACCCGGAAAGATAACGTTTAATGCCGTGTTGACTACGCCCCATCAGGATGCATTGGTTGATACGGATGGAGAATGTGTCACGCTCTCCGGAGTGTCTTCGTGGCATGAAGGGTTGAAAGGGAAAGTCGAATTTCAGGGACGTTTGGCCACAAGGGTACAGGGTGGCGCCGTTTCATGTAGAGATGGCGTTCTCACGGTGGAAGGGGCCGATGAAGCAGTTGTATATGTTTCGCTTGCCACCAACTTCATCAATTACAAGGATATCAGCGCTGATCAAGTGGAACGTGCCAGACAGTATTTGGAGAAGGCTATGCAAAAGAACTATACGGAAGCAAAGCAGTCTCATATCGATTTTTTCAAAGCGTATATGGATCGTGTCAGTTTAAATCTGGGAACGGGGAGTACGGAGCAGTTTCCTACCGATAAGCGGGTAGAAAAATTTAAAACAACCCATGATGCCGGTTTGGTGGCCACCTATTTTCAGTTTGGCCGCTATTTGCTGATCTGTTCTTCCCAACCGGGCGGACAACCGGCCAATTTGCAAGGAATATGGAATGATAAACTTTTCCCTTCGTGGGATAGCAAATACACTTGTAATATTAATGTGGAGATGAATTATTGGCCTGCCGAGGTGACCAATTTGAGTGAACTCCATGAACCGTTGTTTCGGATGACGCGTGAAGTTAGCGAGACTGGAAAGGAGACGGCCGAAATCATGTATGGTGCGAAAGGATGGGTACTTCACCACAATACGGATATATGGCGGATTACCGGTCCTTTGGATAAAGCACCTTCGGGAATGTGGCCTTCGGGTGGAGCTTGGCTTTGCCGGCACTTGTGGGAGCGATATCTGTATACGGGCGATGTAGAGTTTTTACGTTCGGCTTATCCTATTATGAAAGAGGCGGGGCGTTTTTTTGATGAAACTATGGTGAAAGAGCCGTTGCATAACTGGTTAGTGGTGTGTCCGAGCAATTCTCCGGAGAACACGCATGCCGGAAGCGGTGGTAAAGCCACGACTGCTGCCGGGTGTACCATGGATAATCAGTTGGTATTTGATTTATGGACATCAATCATTGCTACTGCCCGGTTGTTGGGAGTCGATACTGAATATGCCGGTCATTTGGAAGAACGCCTGAAGGAGATGCCACCTATGCAAATCGGCCGTTGGGGGCAGTTGCAGGAATGGATGTTCGATTGGGATGATCCGGATGATATTCACCGGCATGTTTCTCATCTGTATGGTTTATTTCCCAGTAACCAAATATCACCGTATCGCACTCCTGAATTGTTTGACGCGGCACGTACTTCGTTGATTCATCGCGGAGATCCGTCTACAGGATGGAGTATGGGCTGGAAAGTTTGCTTGTGGGCACGTTTGCTCGATGGGAATCATGCTTATAAACTGATTACAGAACAACTGACTCTTGTACGGAATGAAAAGAAAAAAGGAGGTACGTACCCTAATCTGTTTGATGCTCATCCGCCTTTTCAGATCGATGGGAATTTCGGATGTACTGCCGGTATTGTGGAGATGTTGATGCAGAGTCATGATGGTTTTATTTATCTGCTTCCTGCTCTTCCGGATGTATGGGAAGAGGGAGAAATAAAGGGTATCGTGGCGCGCGGTGGCTTTGAAATGGATATCCGGTGGAAAAAAGGAAAAGTAGAGCAGGTAGTTATCCGTTCACGACACGGTGGAAACTGTCGGTTGCGTTCCTTGAATCGATTGACCGGAGAGGGGTTGCAACCGGCGGAAGGGAATAATCCGAATCCCCTGTATCGTACTCCTGAAATAGCGGCTCCATTGATTAATGTACAAGCTAAACTTCATGAAGTGAACTTACCTGAAACCTATTTGTACGATTTGCATACAGAGCCGGGAAAAGAATATAGGATTATTGGTAAATAAATCAGATGACAAATATGGATAAAAAGATGATTAAATGGATAATTCCTCTCTTGCTGATCGGAGGTTTCATATCCTGTACGAATGGTGGAAAAGAGGAAAAAGAGACTTGGAGTGTAAAAATGGCGCGTTCGGAGATACAACGTTTCCCGGAGCCCTGGATGATCGAGAAAGCAAAGAAACCCCGGTGGGGATATACACACGGACTGGTGGTAAAGTCTATGCTTGAGCTGTGGAAACATACAGGAGACAGTACTTATTACGAATATGCAAAGATCTATGCCGATAGTCTGATTGATGAAAGCGGAAGGATACGGACGATGAATTATCTTTCATTTAATATTGATAATGTGAATCCGGGAAAGATATTGTTTGATTTTTATGAACGCACACGCGATAGTCGGTATAAAATAGCGATGGACACGTTGCGCAAGCAGATGGCGGAACAACCCCGTACCCGGGAAGGCGGTTTTTGGCACAAACAGAGGTATCCTCACCAAATGTGGCTGGACGGCATTTTTATGGCTTCTCCTTATCTGTCACAATATGGGACGGTGTTTGGTGATACGACAGTATTTGCCGATGTCGTGAATCAGATCACTTTGATAGCCCGTAAAACGTATGATCCTGCCACCGGATTGTATTATCATGGCTGGGACGAAAGCCGTGAGCAGGCTTGGGCTGATAAGGAGACGGGGTGCTCACCGAACTTCTGGAGCCGTAGTATCGGTTGGTATGCTGCTGCTTTGGTAGATGTACTCGATTATCTGCCCGGAAAAACGGCCGGAAGAGATACGATATTGACATTGATCAACGGTCTGGCGGCTTCATTAGTAAAATATCAGGATCCGGTGACGGGCGTGTGGTATCAGGTAATCGACAAAGGTGGCAGCGAAGGAAATTATTTAGAGTCTTCGGCTACTGCTTTATTTGTCTATTTCTTTAGTAAGGCTATTCGTGAAGGATATATCTCTACGGATTATAAAACGATGACAGACAGGGCTTTCAACGGTATGTTGAAGGAGTTCATCAAAGAGGAGCAGGATGGCTCTTATACGATAACGAATTGCTGTGCGGTAGCCGGGTTGGGTGGCGAACCGGTATATCGGGACGGAAGTTATGAATATTATATATCTGAACCGGTTATCGAGAACGATCCTAAATCCGTAGGAAGTTTTATTCTTGCGGCTATCGAATATGAAAAGTTAAACCATAAATAATTACGTAATATAACAACTAATGGATAAAAAAGAGTTTTTTTTTAGCTGGCTGGTTTTATTGGCTTTGTCTTTATTCGGTGAGAACGTTGCTGCGCAAAAGAAGGGAGAACGGTTGCCATGGGAAAATGGGAGGTTGGTCGTTTCGGAAGAGGGGCGTTATCTGAAACATGAAAACGGAACACCGTTCTTCTGGCTGGGAGAAACAGGATGGTTGCTGCCGGAATGTCTGAACCGGGAGGAAGCCGCTTATTATCTGGAGAACTGTAAACAGGCCGGATATAATGTGGTGCAGATACAGACCATGAATCAGGTTCCTTCCATCAATATATACGGCCAATATTCATTGCCTGATGGATTTAATTTCAAAAACATCGACAAGAAAGGAGTTTACGGCTATTGGGATCATATGGATTATATTATCAAAACAGCCGAGAAGAAAGGAATTTATATTGGTATGGTGTGCATTTGGGGGACACCTGTCGATGACGGATTAATGAATGTGAAAGAAGCACAGGCCTATGGGAAATTTCTTGCAGAACGCTATAAAGATGCACCCAATATCGTCTGGATGATCGGTGGAGATATACGCGGAGATGTGAAGACGGATGTTTGGGAAGCGTTGGCTCGTACTATCCGGGACATTGATACTCATCATCTGATGACTTTCCATCCACGGGGAAGAACCACTTCGGCTGCATGGTTTAATAATGCGGACTGGTTGGATTTCAATATGTTTCAGAGTGGGCACAGGCGTTATGGACAACGTAAGGGAGATGGTGATTATCCGATTGAGGAAAATACGGAAGAGGATAACTGGCGTTTTGTAGAACGCAGTATGGCTATGAAACCTATGAAACCGGTGATCGACGGTGAGCCGGTCTATGAAGATATTCCCCAGGGACTTCATGATCCGAATGAGACTCGCTGGCATGATGGTGATGTGCGGCGTTATGCTTATTGGTCGGTTTTTGCAGGTTCATTCGGGCATACTTATGGTCATAACGATATTATGCAGTTCATTAAACCCGGAGTGATCGGTGCTTTTGGAGCAGACGGTTCTAAAAAGACATGGGTGGATGCATTGAAAGATCCCGGATACAATCAGATGAAATATTTGAAGAGTCTGATGTTGAGTGTTCCCTATTTCGAGCGTATTCCCGATCAGAGTGTGATTGCCGGAGTAAACGGTGAACGTTATGACCGTGCCATAGCCACTCGGGGAAATGATTATCTGATGGTCTACAACTATACCGGCCGTCCGATGCAGATCGACCTGACCAAGATCAGTGGTGCAAAGAAAAATGTATGGTGGTATAACACCAAAAATGGAAAGTTGACTTACATCGGCGAATATGATAATAAGATAACTACTTTCCAATATGATGCCGGCTATATGAGTGGTAATGATCAGGTACTTATTGCGATCGATACCGATAAAAATTATATTGGAAAGGATTGGAGGACACTTGGACAGTGATTGTAATTAGTAGTCAAGAAAGTAGTCAAGAAAGTAGTCAAGTAGTCAAGCAGTTAAGTAGTCAAGTAGGATGGATTTATTCTGTGGATCGTTGTTTAATAACAGATTATCAATTATTTGTTTATCTCTTATCTCCTACTTTTGCTTAGCCACTCATTTACTTGATTACTTAATAACTCACCGGTCTATCTCCTACTTACTACTTAACTACTTGACTACTTGACTACTTGACTACTTAACTACTTAACTACTTTCTTGACTTTTTATAAAACATCGAATTATGAACAAATTTTTTTATTCCCTCTCTTTGCTATTGTTTTTTTTTCTATGTGAAGAGTTACGGGCGGATACGGTTATTACAGAAATCAGAACAGAGCAGTTAGTGGCACCGGTGGGTATCGATGCTCCGGCTCCCCGTTTGAGTTGGCAAATTACGTCGACGGAGAGAAATGTAATGCAAACGGGTTATCATATTCTGGTGTCTTCTTCACCGGAAAAATTAAATAAGAACGAAGGAGATCTTTGGGATTCCGGCAAAGTGCAGAGTGAGGATTCTCAATGGGTACCTTATGCCGGAAAGCAATTGAAAAGCAACATGCGTTGTTATTGGAAAGTAAAGAGTTATACTACTGCCGGTGAAACCCCGTGGAGCACCTCTTCCATGTGGACTATGGGGTTGCTTTCGGAAAACCGTTGGAAAGGTGTTTGGATCGGTATGGATAAAGCTTTCGAGTGGGATAGCGAGACACAATGGAGCAGATTGAGTGCGCGTTATCTTCGTAAAGAGTTTATGGTGGGCAAACCGGTAAAGCAGGCCACTATCCACATTGCCGGACTGGGATTGTACGAACTGTTTATAAACGGGCAAAGAGTAGGAGAGCAAGTATTGGCACCGGTTCCTACAGATTACCGTAAAACGATTCTTTATAATAGTTTTGATGTCACTTCATTGCTTACACAAAATAAAAATGCGATTGGCGTGACATTGGGTAACGGTCGTTTCTATACGATGCGTCAGAATTACAAACCTTATAAGATCGCTAATTTCGGATACCCTAAAATGCGTCTTAATCTGATCGTGGAGTATGAGGATGGCAGTTCGGAAACCATTGCCAGTGATTTAAGTTGGAAACTGACGGCTGACGGTCCTATCCGCAGTAATAATGAATATGATGGCGAAGAATATGACGCCCGTAAAGAAATGGATGGCTGGAATAAGATAGGATATGATGATGCGTCGTGGTTGCCTGTTCAACGGGTGAGTGTTCCCACAGGTACATTGCGGGCGTCCATGACGCCTAATATGAAAGTGGTAGATCGTATCACCCCTGTGGCCATTCATAAAATCGGTGAAAAGTATATCTTGGATATGGGACAAAATATGGCCGGCTGGATACGAATGAAAATAAAAGGGGCGGCAGGAGACAGCATCCGGCTTCGTTTTGCCGAGTTATTACAACCCGACGGTGAATTGTATATGGACAATCTGCGGGATGCCCGGGTGACTGATACGTATATATGCCGGGGGATTGAAAAAGAAACGACATGGGCACCTCGCTTTGTTTATCATGGTTTTCGTTATGTGGAGGTGACGGGGTATCCCTCTCCCGAGTTAACTGATTTTACAGGTGAAGTAGTAAGTGACGAGATGGAGCATTTGGGAACTTTCTCTTGTTCTGACAGTATGTTGAATCGGATTTACAGGAATGCTTATTGGGGGATTCTATCCAATTATAAAGGAATGCCGGTCGACTGTCCGCAACGTAATGAACGTCAGCCTTGGCTGGGCGATCGGGTAATGGGATGTTGGGGAGAAAGCTATCTGTTCGGGAATGGTCCGTTATATGCCAAATGGGCAAAAGATATTTGTGATGCCCAACGTGAAGACGGTTGTATCCCTGATGTGGCTCCGGCTTACTGGAATTATTATTCGGATAATATGACGTGGCCCGCAGCTCTTTTACTTTCTTGTGATATGATGTATACGCAGTATGGCAATAAACAGCCGATAGAAAGGCATTATGATGCCATGAAACGTTGGTTGAAACATATGCGTGAGGAGTATATGACGGAGGATTTTATTCTGACAAAAGATAAATATGGCGACTGGTGCCTTCCACCGGAATCATTAGAATTGATCCATAGTCGGGATCCAGAGCGTAAGACGGACGGCTCATTGATTGCAACGGCCTATTATCTGAAGATGTTACAACTGATGCATCGTTTTGCTTCAGTGCAGGGCTTGGAAGAAGAAGCCCGCCAATGGGGAGCATTGGAACGGAAGATGAAAGATGCTTTCAATGCCCGTTTCTTGACAGTAAAAACGGGAACTTCACCCGTGCCAGGTCATCCGCTTTATCCGGATAGCATTTATTATGGCAATAATACAGCTACTGCCAATATCTTGCCTTTGGCTTTCGGGCTGGTACCGAAACCATATATACCGGAAGTAGTAAAGAATGTGGTGACTGCTATCATTACCAAAAATGGGGGGCATATCTGTTGCGGAGTGATCGGAGTACAGTGGTTATTGCGTGAGTTGACTCGGAAAGGTTATGCCGATGTCGCTTATTTGCTTGCTTCAAACCGGACTTATCCCAGTTGGGGATATATGGCGGAACAAGGAGCTACCACTATCTGGGAGTTATGGAATGGAAATACGGCTCGTCCGGAGATGAACAGTGGCAATCATGTTATGTTGTTGGGCGATTTACTTTCTTGGTGTTACGAAAGTTTGGGAGGAATCCGGAGTAGCCGTCAGCAGGTCGGTTTCAAGCAGATTGTGATGAAGCCCGGTTTTGAGATACAGGGTGTGAGCCGGGTGAATGCTTCTTATAAAACTCCTTACGGGGTGGTGGAGAGCCATTGGAACAAGACGCTGACTCATCTGCAATGGGACATCACTATTCCTGTCAATACCACGGCTGAAGTCTACTTTCCCGATGGAAAAGTGGAGACATTGGGGTCAGGGACTTATCATTACGATGTGGAGATACCTACCCGGCACAAGGCTATTTTGAAGGATCAGTTCTTGTATGAACAAGCCGCCTTTCCCGAATGTCATGGAGCAACTGTTGCCGAGACTCCGAAAGGAGATCTGGTAGCTGCCTTTTTTGGCGGAACGAAGGAAAGGAATCCTGATTGCTGTATCTGGGTTTGCCGAAAAGTAAAGGGAAGTGATGTGTGGACGCCTCCGGTAAAGGTGGCTGATGGGGTAATTACACCGACTTTGCGTGAAGCCTGCTGGAATCCTGTGTTGTTTCAACTACCGAAAGGCGAGTTGATGCTTTTTTATAAAAGGGGAGATAAGGTAGCCAACTGGACGGGATGGCTGATACGTTCTAAAAACGGTGGCAAAACTTGGAGTTCTCCCGAGAAGTTGCCGGACGGTTTCTTGGGACCAGTGAAGAACAAGCCCGAATATATCAATGGACGCATTATCTGTCCTTCGAGTACAGAAGGTGAGAACGGGTGGAGAATTCATTTTGAAATTTCGGACGACCGGGGGAAGACTTGGCGTAAAGTAGGACCATTGGAAGCTGATCTGGCTTTATTGACCCAGCATCAGGGAGGGAGTAATGCCGGTAAAGCAGAAGAGGAAGATGATCCGGAAGGCGGAGAGGTGGTTCGTGACAAGAATCTGAAACCTATTTATGCTATTCAGCCGAGTTTGTTGAAGCATAAAGACGGTCGTCTACAAATCCTTTGCCGTACCCGGAACGGAAAATTAGCGGAAGCCTGGAGCGCAGACAATGGGGACTCATGGACGAAGCTGCGGTTGACGGAGGTGGTTAACAATAACTCCGGTACGGATGCTGTCACGTTGAAAGACGGTCGTCACCTGTTAGTATATAACGATTTCGGAGCACTGCCGGGAACCCGTAAAGGAGTACGTACTCCTTTGAGCGTTGCTATTTCCGAAGATGGAATGACTTGGGATGCTGCGGTTGTATTGGAAGATAGCCCGATAAGCCAGTATTCTTATCCGTCCGTGATTCAAGGTAAGGATGGTAAGGTCCATATTGTATATACCTGGCGACGCCAGCGAATTAAATATGTAGAATTAGACGTCGATCAATTATAATAAAAATAAAGCCTCTCCCCAACCCTCTCCGTGGGAGAGGGAGCTAAGTTGGTTTTGTAACTAATTAATAAACAAGAGTATCTGTACTCCCTCTCCGACGGAGAGGCTTGGGGAGAGGCTTCTAAACTTTATAGATATGAATACGAAGATTTTAAAGGGAACATTGCTTTGTGCTTGCGTACTGACAACCGGTGCTTTCGCTCAAAGCTCCGGTTTGATAGACATGAGTGAAAGTAAATATGCAGGTATTACCAATGTCCCTCTCGATGCGACGAAATGGACAGACGGTTTTTGGAAAGAACGTTTCGGGGTGTTTAGCCATACGAGTCTGCAAAGTATGTGGAATACATGGAATAATCCGGATGTAAGTCATGGCTTTCGTAATTTTGAGATAGCTGCCGGAACATGCGAAGGTGAGCATTGGGGACCACCTTTTCACGATGGCGATTTGTATAAATGGCTGGAAGGGGTAGCTGCCATATATGCCGTCAATAAAGATCCGGAATTGGACAAGCTGATGGATCATGTGATCGGAACCATTGTGAAAGCACAACGTGCTGATGGGTATATCCATACTCCGGTGATTATCGAAGAACGGAACAAGGGAATCGATTCGCATTCGGAGGCGCATCGGCAGGCGGTGATCGGTACGAAAGTAGGAGATGAAGATGAGAAAGGGGCTTTTGCCAACCGTCTGAATTTCGAGACATATAATTTGGGACATCTGATGATGGCGGGAATCGTTCACTACCGTGCTACCGGAAAACGTACATTGTTTGATGCTGCCGTTAAAGCGACCGATTTCCTTTGCCATTTTTATGAAACGGCTTCGGCTGAATTGGCACGTAATGCTATTTGCCCTTCTCATTATATGGGTGTAGTGGAAATGTATCGTGCAACGAAAAATCCCCGGTATCTGGAGCTTTCCCGGAATTTGATAAATATTCGCGGCATGGTTGAAAACGGGACGGATGACAATCAGGACCGTATTCCTTTTCGTGCCCAGAAGCAGGCAATGGGGCATGCCGTCCGTGCCAATTATCTGTATGCGGGTGTTGCCGATGTATATGCGGAGACAGGCGAGAAGCTCTTGATGGAGAATCTCGAAAGTATCTGGAAGGATATTACTTCCCGTAAAATGTATATCACCGGTGCATGTGGGGCCCTTTATGACGGGACCTCACCGGATGGCACTTGTTATGAGCCGGATAGCATACAGAAAGTACATCAAAGCTATGGCCGTCCCTACCAACTGCCCAATAGTACGGCACACAATGAAACTTGTGCAAATATAGGTAATCTGCTTTTCAATTGGCGTATGTTTCAGACCAGTGGTAATGCCCGATATGTCGATATTGTAGAAAACTGCCTTTACAACAGCATATTGAGTGGTATCAGCTTGGATGGAAAACGTTATTTCTATACCAATCCGTTACGGATCAGTGCCGATCTGCCTTATACTCTTCGCTGGCCGAAGCAACGGACGGAATATATCAGTTGTTTTTGCTGTCCTCCCAATACGCTCCGTACCTTGTGTGAAGTTCAGAATTATGTTTATACGCTGAGCGATGAGGGCGTTTGGTGCAATCTGTATGGTGGCAGCGAACTCGATACCGAATGGATGGGAAATCATATTCAATTATTACAAGAGACAGATTATCCTTGGGATGGTGCAGTTAGTATTACGCTGAAAGAGGTGCCGGAGAAGAAACCGTTGTCTCTCTTTTTACGTGTGCCGGAATGGTGTACGAAAGCTACGTTAGCAGTGAATGATGTTCCCGTTACGACCGATTTGAAAGCCGGTACGTATGCCGAAATAAAACGTATTTGGAAGAAGGGAGACCGGGTAGCGTTTGTGATGGGTATGGAACCGGTTTTATTGGAATCGCATCCATTGGTGGAGGAAACGCGCAATCAAGTGGCTGTCAAACGTGGCCCTGTGGTATATTGTCTTGAAAGTATGGATGTCGAAGCCGGAAAAAGGATCGATGATATTCTGATTCCTGCCGATATAAAGTTTTCTCCTGTCAAAACGGAAATTGCGGGAAGCCGGGTTACTGTGCTCGACGGTATCGCTCATTCTGTAGACAGTGATTCATGGGAAGGTAAACTATATCGCAAGGTGGCGGAGAACGGTGATCGGATTCCTATCCGCTTGATTCCCTATTATGCCTGGGGCAATCGGGGAGAAAGTGAAATGACTGTCTGGATGCTTTTAGAACGATAAACCCCTCCTTCTATATGGATGATATTTAAGCCGGAGTACTTGGTATTCCGGCTGTATATACTATGAAATTACCACATATTATACTGCAAAACTATTGCAAGTACGGCATAGCGTTGCCGTAAGCACGGTGCATACCTGTTGCAAGGACGGTGTATACTTGCTGTAGGAACGGTGCATACTTGTCGTAAGCACGGTTCATACTTGTCGTAAACACGGTGTTTACCTGCTGTATGCATTGTATCGGGTTTGGTTCATTGGCTAACTTATCGAATCGTTTCGTAAAAGTGATTACAAAATCGGTCTTTTTTCGTCTTCTTTTTATAACAATGAACTCTAAAAATATGAAATATCAATTGTCTATTTGCATTGGAATTCTTTTGGGGCTTTTTTCTTCCTTATCCTCCGCATTTGCCGGAGAGATATGGGTGTCTCCTCATGGAAACGATCTTAATACGGGAACTCGGCAAGCTCCGGTATTGACCCTGACTCAAGCACTGAAACAGGCGCGTGAATGGCGCCGCTTGTCCGATCCGGCTATAGCCGATGGTATCCATATCTGTCTGGAAAATGGAGCATATCCTTTGTCAGAGCCGATTTTTCTTCGTCCGGAAGACAGCGGTACGGCCGATTCGCCTACTATTATTCGAGGAATGGGAGAGGAGGCTTCCGTGTTACATGGTGGCATGTCTATCACCCGTTGGAAAAAGCAAGGTAAACTATGGGTAGCCGATGTTCCTGAGTTTAATGGGTATCCTTTGGATTTTCGGCAGCTTTGGATAAACGGTAAGAAAGCAATCCGGGCACGTGATGTTTCTGATTTTGAAAAGATGTATCGTATCTTAAGTAATGATCCTGTCAATGAAATTCTTTGGGTTCCTACGGCTGCGGTGAAAAAGATACTGAAGGCTCCCCGTCCGGAGATGGTATTGCATGAGATGTGGTGTGTAGCCTATCTGCGTATAAAGTCGATTGAAGTACACGGAGATTCGGCTGCGGTTCGTTTTCACCAACCGGAGAGCCGTATCCAGTTTGCTCACCCGTGGCCGCGTCCTATGGTCACTACGGACGGACACAACTCGGCATTTTATCTGACCAATGCAAAAGAACTTTTAGACGAACCGGGAGAATGGTTTCATGATATTTATTCCCGTAAGGTATATTATTATCCACGTTCCGGTGAAGATATGAGCCGGGCGGAAGTAATTGTTCCTGCATTGGAGACTCTGGTCCGGGTAGAAGGTACACTCGACCGGCCGGTGGAGAATATCCGCTTTGATAATCTTACTTTCGGATATACCACTTGGATGCGTCCTTCCCTTAAGGGACACGTCCCTTTGCAGGCCGGCATGTATCTGACGGATGCTTATAAACTCCGGCCTCAGATGATCCGCGATTACCGGAACCATAAATTGGATAATCAAGGGTGGTTGGGACGTCCTGCTGCCGCAGTACAGATCCATGCAGGGCACTTCATCGATTTCTTGGATTGCTCTTTTGAACATCTCGGCTCAACAGCTTTGGATTATAAGATGGGAACGTACGGCGGAAAAGTAGAAGGATGTCTTTTTCGCGATATTGCAGGAAACGGATTAGTAGCCGGTAGCTTCTCTCCCGCCGGACATGAGACGCACTATCCTTATGATCCTGCCGACCGTCGTGAACTTTGTACCCATTTGCAGGTCATGAACAACTATTTTACCGATGTCACTAACGAAGATTGGGGATGTCTGGCTATCTGTGCCGGCTATGTGGCCGATATTAATATCGAGCACAATGAAATTTGTGAAGTTTCTTATTCGGGCATCAGTCTGGGATGGGGATGGACGCAAACTGTGAATTGTATGCGTAACAATCGGGTACATGCCAACTTGATTCATCATTATGCCAAACATATGTATGATGTTGCCGGTATCTATACGTTGGGGGCACAGCCCAAAAGTTACCTGACGGAAAACTGTGTTCACAGTATTTATTCACCCGGTTATGCACACGATCCGAATCATTGGTTTTATCTGTATACAGACGAAGGTTCTTCTTTTATTACAGTAAAAGACAACTGGACAGAGAGCGAAAAGTTTCTGCAGAACGCCAACGGTCCCGGTAATGTGTGGGAGAATAACGGTCCGATGGTGTCTGACAGCATCCGGAGAAATGCCGGCCTGACTGAAAAATATAAATACTTAATAAAAAAAGCCGACCGATGAAAAAGATAATAAGTTTTGTGGGGATTGCGTTCTATGTTGCTGTATTGCAGGCACAGACTTGGATATGGTACCCCGGCGATTATGAAATATGGCTGGGTAACCGGATGAACAACCGCCGGACGGAGAGAGGAGCTTTTTTCCCGCCTTTCTGGAAGACAGACAGTCATTATGTGGTGATCGAGTTTAGCAAGCAGGTGGATTTGGAACGTGCTGAAAACATATTCATTACGGCTGAAGGAAAATACAATGTGAAACTGGATGGCAAACTACAGTTCGGTATGCCGTCCACTTTGACACTTCCGGCCGGAAAACACAATTTGAATATCAAAGTCTGGAATCAGGCAACTCCTCCCGCCATTTATGTCGAAGGAAAGACTATCCATTCCGATTCTTCCTGGAAAGTTACTTATGAGGATAAAGAGTGGATTGACGAGAGTGGAAAAGCCAGTGATACTTCGGCCACTGTTTACATGAATGCCGGATACTGGAACTTTGACCGGGCCGATCAGCGTCCTTCTCAGTTTATGCTGTGTCGGGAACCGTTGCAGGCCGTTTCCCGTGAAAAGAGTTCAAAAGGGGAACTGCTCGATTTCGGGAAAGAAACCTTTGGCTATATAACGTTTAAGAATCTTTCCGGAAAGGGGAGTTTAAGCCTTTATTATGGTGAAAGTAAAGAGGAGGCGCTGGATACGGCGTATTGCGAAACGCTTGACAGAATCCAACTCCGGGCAGGCAAAGTAATTGATTTGGCTACTAACGAAATTTCCGCCGCAGGAGATTTCTGTTTGGGTAATTCCAAAGCGTTCCGCTATGTATATATAGAGAAAGAACCGGACGTACAATTCGATAATGTGGGAATGGAATACGAATATCTTCCCGTTGAATATCGCGGGGCTTTCCGTTGCAACGATGAAGAAGTCAACCGTATCTGGGAGGTAGGTGCGTACACAATGCATCTCACTACCCGTGAATTCTTTATCGACGGCATTAAGCGTGATCGCTGGGTATGGAGCGGGGATGCGATTCAGAGCTATTTGATGAATTATTACCTGTTTTTCGACAGCGATGCAGTGAAACGTACTATTTGGTTACTGCGCGGAAAAGATCCGGTGACCAGCCATTCCAATACCATCATGGATTATACTTTTTATTGGTTTCTGAGTATTTATCATTATTATATGTATACCGGAGACAAAGCTTTTGTGGCTCAAATCTATCCGCGTATGCAGACGATGATGGAGTATGTGTTGGGGCGTACCAATGAGAATGGTATGGTGGAAGGATTGGCTGGCGACTGGGTTTTTGTAGACTGGGCAGACGGGTATTTGGATAAGAAGGGGGAACTTTCGTTTGAACAGATACTTTTATGCAAAAGTCTGGAAACGATGGCACTTTGCGCACGTTTACTCGATCAGCAGGACGACCGGGACAGATATTCCGGCATGGCAACTTCCCTCCGTGCAAAACTGGAACCGTTCTTTTGGGATGACACTCGGAAAGCAATGGTACACAATCGTATCGATGGCATTCAAAGCAAATCCGTAACCCGGTATTCCAATATGTTTTCTGTTATTTTCGGGTATTCGGATGCCGGGAAGCAGGAAGACATTAAACAGAATGTATTGCTCAATGACTCTATATTGAAGATAACTACCCCTTACATGCGGTTTTATGAGTTGGAAGCCTTGTGCGCTTTGGGCGAACAGGAACTTGTAATGCAGGAGATCAAGGATTATTGGGGTGGAATGTTACGCGAGGGAGCCACCTCTTTTTGGGAGAAGTACAATCCGGAGGAGACCGGTACACAGCATCTTGCCATGTATGGACGTCCTTACGGAAAAAGCCTTTGTCATGCATGGGGAGCCAGTCCCATTTATCTGTTGGGAAAGTATTACTTAGGAGTTACTCCCGAGGAAGCAGGATACCGTGAGTTTCGTATCGCTCCCAACTTGGGAGGTCTGAAATGGATGGAAGGAAGTGTACCTACTCCGAACGGTGATATCTCGGTCTATATGGATACCAGTCACATCAAAGTGAAAGCCGGAGAAGGGAAGGGATATTTATACTTTACATCGCGAAAGACTCCTAAATCGAATATCGGAAAAGTCGAGAAGTTGGGCGGTAATCAATACCGTCTTCGGATCGATACGAAGGATGAAGTACGGGTAAGTTACCGTTGAAACCAAATTTTACAAACTGAATAGTGATGAAACAATATGAAATCGGAAAAACCGGAATGAAGGTATCAAACCTCAGCTTCGGAGCCTCATCCCTGGGCGGGGTATTTCACAATGTCCGTGAAGCAGAGGGGATAAAAGCTGTACACACGGCGGTCGATAATGGGATGAATTTTATTGACGTATCGCCCTATTACGGACATTATAAGGCGGAAATTGTATTAGGAAAGGCGCTGAAAGATATTCCGCGTGATAAATATTACTTGTCTACTAAAGTGGGACGTTACGGGAAGGATGGAGTAAATCTGTGGGATTATTCGGCGAAACGTGCGATAGAGAGCGTATACGAAAGTATGGAACGTCTTCATGTCGATTACATCGATTTGATAAATGTGCACGATGTGGAGTTTGCGGATATGAGACAGGTGGTCAATATTACTCTTCCGGCTTTGGTGGGGCTTCGTGAGAAAGGTGTTGTCGGTCATGTCGGTATTACGGATTTGCAGTTGGAGAATCTCAAGTGGGTGGTTGATTGTGTGCCCGAGGGCACGGTAGAAAGTGTGCTCAGTTTTTGCCATCATTGTCTGAACGATGACCGGCTGACCGAATTCCTGGATTATTTTGAGTCTAAACAGGTTGGTGTCATTAATGCTTCCCCTCTTTCGATGGGGTTGCTTTCCAAACGGGGAGTACCGGATTGGCATCCGGCCCCAAAACGTCTGGTCAAGGCTTGTCAGAAAGCGGTGGCGCATTGTGAAAGCAAAGGGTATCCCATTGAGAAACTGGCTATACAGTTTGCTGTTAGTAATCCGCGTATTGCGACCACTTTATTCAGTTCGGCCAACCCGGATAATGTTTTAAGGAATATCGCTTTTGCCGAAGAGCCCATTGATTGGGATTTAGTAAGGGAGGTTCAGGAAATTATTGGCAATCAGCGTTATGTGAGTTGGGCCAATTCGTAATCGGAAACTGAAACAGGAATAAGATAAACCTGCAATATGAATGATCTGAGAATTATAGATGCCCACTCTCATTTGTGGCTGAAACAAGACACGGTAGTGGACGGGATGCGTATACGTGCATTGGCTAATGGCCGTTCGGAGTTTATGGGAGAATTGCGGCAGATGCTTCCTCCTTTCATGATCGACGGGAAAAATACGGCAGAAGTCTTTTTGTCGAATATGGATTATGCACAGGTATCGGCTGCCGTAGTGACACAGGAATTTATTGACGGGTTTCAAAATGAGTATCTGCGTGAAGTTTCCGCTTTGTATCCCGATCGTTTTTTCGTTTGCGGGATGTGTGAGTTCCGTCGTCCCGGTTTCTATGAAGAAGCCCGGCAACTGATCGATTCCGGTTTTAGAGCAATTAAGATTCCTGCCCAACGCTTATTGACTCCGAAAGGGCGTGTTTATCTGAATACGGACGAGATGATGAAAATGTTTCATCTGATGGAGAGGAAAAACATCCTTCTTTCGATTGATCTGGCGGATGGAGCTTTACAGACGGAGGAACTTCGGGAGGTCATTGCCGAATGTCCCGATCTGAAAATAGCGATCGGACATTTTGGCATGGTGACCCGTAAAGATTGGAAAGAGCAGATCCGGCTGGCTTCTGCCCCGAATGTCCGGATTGAATCGGGAGGAATCACTTGGCTGTTCAATGATGAGTTCTATCCGTTCACCGGTGCCGTGAGAGCCATAAAAGAAGCTGCCGGTCTGGTGGGGATGGAAAAGTTGATGTGGGGATCGGATTATCCCCGTACGATTACTGCGATAACGTATCGCATGTCATACGATTTTATCTTGAAATCGGATTTGTTTACAGAGGAGGAGAAAGTTCTTTTCTTGGGGCGGAATGCTGAGGCTTTTTATGGTTTCAAGAATCTGAAAAAACTGCCTTATATAAAGAACATGTCGGAATGAGAAGCTTCGGATAAGTTAACATAGTAAGCATAAAATAGAAAAATAGAATGAAAGCAATACAAATCAGTGCGCCCGGAGAACTTGGAGTGGTGGACATAAATACACCGGTGCCGGGGGAGGATGAAGTTCTTCTTAAAATAAAGTATGTCGGTTTCTGTGGCTCCGACCTCAATACCTTTTTAGGGAAAAACCCGATGGTACGGTTACCGATCATTCCCGGACACGAAGTCGGGGCGGTGATCGAAGCGGTAGGCAAAAGTGTCCCGGCCGGTTTGGAGCCGGGTATGAGTGTGACGGTAAATCCTTATACCAATTGCGGTAAATGTGCATCTTGCCGGAATGGAAAGGTGAATGCTTGCCGGTATAACGAAACTTTTGGTGTACAACGTGACGGAACGATGTGCGAATATGTTGCTGTGCCTTGGACTAAAGTGATTCCTGCTATCGGCCTTTCACCCCGTGATTGTGCGTTGATCGAACCGATGAGTGTCGGTTTCCATGCGGTATCGCGTGCACAGGTAACCGATAACGACACGGTAATGGTGATCGGATGCGGTATGATTGGTTTGGGGGCTGTGGTAAGAGCGGCTTTGCGGGGTGCTGATGTGATAGCTGTGGATGTAGATGACGAGAAACTGGCTTTGGCCGCCAGGCTTGGAGCGACTCACGGCATCAATTCGAAGACAGAAGATGTGCATGCCCGCTTGATGGAACTGACCGGAGGTTCCGGTCCGGATGTGGTAATCGAAGCGGTAGGTAGTCCGGTCACCTATGTGATGGCAGTCGATGAAGTTGCTTTTACGGGAAGGGTTGTCTGTATCGGTTATGCTAAAAACGAGGTGGCGTTTCAAACCAAATATTTTGTTCAGAAGGAATTGAATATTTGCGGATCGCGCAATGCTTTACCGGCCGACTTCCGTGGAGTAATCAACTTGTTGAAGAAAGGAAATTTCCCGACCGACCGATTGATCTCCAAAGTAGTGAAACCCGAACTTGCTTTGCAAGCCATGCAAGAGTGGATAGAAGCACCGGGTAAAATATTCCGCATTCTGGTAGAATTTTGAACAGGGACAAAATGTATATGGATAAATTGCTCATAAACAAAGCCTTGATTAGACTGTTTGCCATTATATAGGAATTATTGATCGGTATAATACGAGAGGGTGTAACATTTGTTATATCCTCTTTTTTATGCCTATAGGTCAAAAAAATGCCCTCTTTCTACTAAATATTCCTCCATCGCTTCTCGTAAATTACAGACCTTTGCGACATAATCAATTTAGTATTGTTAACATGAAACGAAAATCTTGTAAAATGAAGAACAGGCGTATTGCGTGGTTATTACTCATGCTTCTGACAATTCCACTGGGGTTGTTTGCGCAGAATATCACGGTGAAGGGAGTTGTGACTGACTCCGAAGGTGAACCGATTATCGGTGCTTCCGTAATAGAAAAAGGGAAAAGCGGGAACGGCACTATTACAAATCTGGATGGTAATTTCACTCTGAATGTTTCCGGTAAAAACAAGAAGTTGGTGATATCGTATATCGGTATGACAACTCAAGAGGTAGATGCCGCTACCGGAAAAGTAATCAAGGTAGTGCTTCATGATGATGCCCAGGCTTTGGATGAAGTCGTAGTGATCGGTTATGGTACGAGCAAACGGGGAGACCTGACCGGTTCCGTTGCTTCGGTAGGTGCAAAAACGCTGAAAGATATTCCCGTTACATCTGCCGCAAGTGCGATTACCGGACGCCTTGCCGGTGTAAATGTAGTTACTACCGAAGGTTCGCCGGATGCTACCATTAATATCCGTGTACGCGGTGGTGGTTCTATTACGCAGGATAACTCTCCGTTGTTTATCGTGGATGGCTTCCAAGTCGACAATATCGATGATATACCTCCCGGTGACATTGAATCGATCGATGTATTGAAAGATGCTTCTTCTACTGCCATCTATGGTGCGAAGGGTGCCAACGGTGTTATTCTTGTCACTACCAAAAGCGGAAAGGCGGGGAAAACGGAAATTAAATTCGGAGCTTCAGTCGGTTTGAGCAGTGTATATAATCTGTATGATGTACTTTCTCCTTATGAATATGTGTATTACCAACGCGAGCTCGATCCGAGCAATAAGAGCGGTGCTTTCTTTGGACGTTATGGAGTGTGGGAGGATATAGGAATTTATAAAGCGTCCGAGGGGACCGATTGGCAGGAAAAAATGTTCGGTAACACCGGTGTACAGCAAAAATATAACTTATCTATTTCCGGCGGTACGCAGGATTTGCAATATAGCTTGAGCTATACGCACGATGATGAAACTTATATTATGAATACTTCTCGCTTCAAACGCGATAATTTGAACCTGAAGATAAAGAAGAACATAAACAAGGCGTTGAAGTTCGATTTCAACATGAAACTGAGTAAAACCGTAATCGATGGTCCGAGTGTATCGGGAGGAAAGAAGTTGAGAGATACGGTGAAATACCCTCCTATCAGTACGCTCGATGGTTTGACTGAAGATGATTTGGGTAATAATGGTTATGAAGTGGAGAACATCAGCAGTCTGAATGATCCTTATTATAATATTGTAAACGAGTATAAGCAACAGAATAAATTCTCCAATATCTATAATGGAGGGTTTACGTGGGATATTGTCAAAGGACTGTCTTTACGTGCCGAAGGGATGTATGGATTTGAATTTGAAGATACCGATAATATCTGGCTGAACAATACCGGTGAGGCTGCCAGCAATGCCGGACAACCGGTGGCGCAACGTCAGAACTGGAAGGGAAACCGATGGGCTGTGCAAAGCCGCCTGAACTATGGGATTACTTTTGGTAAGAATAAATTCGATGCAATGGTCGGTTTGGAGTACAACCACCGTCAGAAGAATGAAACGAAGATGTACTCAAAATTCTATCCGATAGATTTTACTGCAGAGAACATCTTGGCGATGTGGAATTATGGATCGGCACAACCTACGTATACGACAATTGGCGAGCCGAGCCGTACGAATTCTTTCCTGGGACGTGTAAACTATTCGTTCGATGACCGCTACCTGTTCACGTTCAATATGCGTGCTGATGGAACGAACGTCTTTGCTCCGGGTAAAAAATGGGGTGTATTCCCCGGTGGTTCTGCTGCATGGCGAATTTCGCAGGAGAAGTTTATGGAGAACACGCAGGATTGGCTCTCTAATTTGAAGCTGCGTCTGAGCTACGGTACCGTAGGTAATGCCCGCGTAAGTTCTTATTGGCGTCAGGATTATAGCTTTGAAAGTGCTTCCAAGAACTTATATTATCCGAATGAATCAGTGGAGAGTGCATTGAAACCCTCGAAGACATTACGTAATGAAAATCTGACATGGGAAACTAAATACTCGGCTAATGCCGGTTTGGATATCGGTTTGTTTAATAACCGGTTGAATGTGACGGTCGATATGTATAAGGATATCACGAAGGACTTGATTCTTCAGATTAATCTTCCTTCCAATTCCGGATACGATAATCAGTACCAGAACTTAGGGCAGACCACGAACCGGGGTATCGAATTGTCGTTGAACGGAACTATTGTCGATACGAAGGATTTGTATATAGCTGCCAACTTCAATATTGCTTTCAACAGAAACCGTGTCGATGCTTTGGATGGCAATTCTGTAATGATTCACTCTTCGGGTAGTAGTGCTGATATCGGAAAAGACGATTATCGTGTTTTTGTCGGACAGGAATTAGGACTGATTTACGGTTATGTGACAGACGGTATGTATTCGTTCGATGATTTCACATACAATCCGGAAACCAAGAAATGGGTGATTAATGAAGGAGTGCCCGATTGTTCGAGTGTCATTACCACCAGTGGCAGTTATTTTGGCCCCGGACACATCAAATTGAGAAAACTCGGAGGTGAAGGAACGCAAATTGACCCAGATGTGGATCGTACAGTTATCGGAAATGCACTTCCGAAGCATACCGGTGGTTTTGGATTGAATGTGCAATGGAAGGATTTCGATCTGGCGGCTATGTTCAACTGGTCATATGGTAACGATATTCTAAATGCGAATAAGATAGACTTTACGACTTATGCCGGTTCCAAACGTTATCAGAACGTAAGCTCTCTTATGAGTCTTGAGAACCGTTTTACAACGATTGATCCCGCCACCGGAAACAATATTTTTTATGGAGACAACGCTAACCCCGATTTATTGATGGAACTGAACCGTAATGCCAGAATCTGGAGTCCTATTATGGGACAAACCATCCTGACGGATTGGGCTGTTGAAGATGGTTCTTTCCTCCGTTTCAGTAACCTGACTATCGGTTATACATTGCCGAAGATATTTACCCGTAAGTTCGGTGTACAGAATCTGCGTGTCTATGCTACCGGAAACAACCTGTTCTGCTGGACTGCTTATAGCGGACAGGATCCCGAAGTCAGTACTTCGAAAAGTAACCTGAGTCCGGGTATCGATAATTCTGCTTATCCGAAAGCCCGTTCTTATGTGTTTGGTTTAAATGTAACATTCTAAAAACTATTAACGATGAAAAAACTTATATCTATATTATTGTGCGGAGCATTGACCTTTACTTCGTGCAGCGATTTTCTCGATACGGATTCTCCTTCCAAGCAAAGCAGTGAGGTGGTTTTTGAAACGGAGTCTATGGCGAAAGCGGCTTTGATGGGTATATACTCTTCTTTGTGCGGTACGTATGCTTATGGACAGAAACTGTCGGTAAACTGGCAGGGAGTTTCGGACATCGAAACCAATCGTGGATTCTCCGACACCGGATATATTGATAAAACCGGTGACTCCGGAGCCGGAAACTTCTGGTGTAACTGGTATAACAAAACTACTCAATGGGGGGAATTGTTTAAACTGACCGAACTGGCCAGTACCGCGGTGGATGGTATCCGTAAATCTTCATTATTGGGTAGCTCGGATGTGATGAAACGGTATTTGGGGGAGGCATTAGTATTACGCTCTATGGGATATTTCGAATTGTTGCGTTGGTGGGGAGATATCCCTTTCAAAGACGAACCGTCCAAATCCGACCTGTCTAATGTGTACATGAATAAGACGGACAAAGACATCGCCTATGCGGCCATTGTAAAAGATATGCAGGAAGCCATTGAGTATTTGCCATGGCTGGGCGAAGAATCCGAATACAATTGTGAACGGATAACGAAAGGGTTTGCCAAAGGTTTATTGGCACGTATTGCTCTTTTTGCCGGTGGTTGGTCTGTTCGTGACGGTAATCAGTTCTCGGATGCCAATGTGGAACATCATCCGGATATAGAAGAGATAAATGGGTATTACGTAGGCCGTCCTAAGAACTGGAGAGACTTTTATGAGATCGCCGAACAACAATGTGCCGAAATGATCGGTGATCCGGAAAATCCTCATGCTTTGGATCCTGACTTTGGCAATATCTGGAAAACTGTTTGCCATCTGGATTATAATAAGTTTAATGAGAATCTGTTTGAAGTAGGTTTTGGCTTAGGACAGAACGGGGATATCGGTTCTTTGATGGGATATTCGTTAGGGGCGAATACCCAATACGGAAGCCGTGGGTTCGGTGGCTCTTATGTAGCTACTACCGGTTACTATTTTTATTCGTTCGACAGAGAGGACCTGCGCCGTGATTATGGTGCTACGTGGTTCAGCTATACCTCAGAGAATAAAGAGAAGATGGGAAATGATATTCTGACAGTAATGCTGGGCAAATGGAACTTCTTCTGGACGAATGATACTTATAAATCCATGCATAAAACGGCAAATTCACGTATCTCTACCGGTATCAATTGGATTGTGATGCGTTATTCCGATGTGTTGCTGATGTTTGCCGAGGCTCGTAATGCATTGGTAGGTGCGGATGAAGTAAGCACGGTAGCAAAGATCTCTGCCCGTCAGGCTTTGGAGCAGGTACGCGAAAGAGCTTTTGGTGCCGGTTCTCCTAAGGTTAAAGAGTATGATCCCGATTTCTTTGAGGCGATTGTTAATGAACGTGCCTGGGAATTCGGTGGAGAAGCCATTCGTAAACAGGACTTGGTGCGTTGGGGATTGCTCGACAAGAAGATTGAAGATATGAAGCGCGCTCTTTGCTACATGATGGATGGCTCGAAGCCTGTGACCATTTTCGATAAAACTTATCAGCCTGCTGATATTCCTACAATGGTCTATTATAAGTTTAAAGATGACAACGAATTTATCGACATAAACTCGATTAATTTCTATGAAGAATTGCCGGCTAACCCGGATGAAACTGTATATCAGGAAGCAAAGTGGTGTTCCAAGAATTTTGAGAAACCCGAAAAGGGAGACAAGACACCACATGTGGACGGCCCGGTGAAGGTACTGTTAGCGGCTACCGGTCTGATGGCTGATTATGATTATTCCTCTTTGTTCGGCGAGTTACAGCATGGCTCTGAAATATCAAGTCGTTTTGTGCAATATGAAGTAGGAAACAAGACCTGTAATTATCGTCATGTATATGCAATCTATTATGAAGATATCTATGAGTCGAAAGGATATCTGTCAAATTCTTATGGTTATTAATCTTACTATTCTACAGAAGATATGAAGACAAAAATTATATATGCTTTTCTTTCCTGTATGTTGCTTCTGGCAGCTGCCTGCGAAGATGAAGTAAACAATTGGCCGGTGGACGGGAGCCAGGACGGTTTGTTCCGTTCGTTGACTTTCGAAGAGAAAAAAGTAATGCCTACCTCCATCGAGATTGGTTACACGAAAGTGGTGAACGCCACAGATTACATTTTTGAGTTCAGTGAAGACAGTATGTTGTTTCAGAACATAACCCGGACGGTTACTATCAAGGCGGATACTCTGACACCGTTTGCCGAATCGACTACTCAGATGAAAACCGAATATCGTACGATTTTTGAAGATCTGAAAGGAGTCACAAAGTATTCCGTACGTATGAAAGCTATCAGCAGTATCAGCGGACGTCAGTCCGGATATGTCAGTTTCTTCTTTCAGACTCCGGAAGAACAGATCTTTACGAAAGCTACCCCGGAAATAGATAATGTGACTCTGACCTGGACACCGGTGAAATCGCTCACTCATCTGGTTATCTCGGAAAGAGATGAAAACGATGGACTTTCTAATCCGAGAGAGATTCCGTTGACACAGGAGATGGTAGATGCATGTAGTATAGTGGTATCCGGTCTGGTCGGTGGTACGGGCTATATGGCTCAGGCTTTTGACGGAGAAGTGAAACGGGGAGAAATTAAATTCCGTACATCGGGTATGCAGAGCGGTGAAGTAATTCATGTTACCGAAGCAGATACGATTACCTATTTGTTGGATGACTGTGCCGCCCGTAAAGTGACGGATGTTTCATTGGTGTTTGAAGGTGGAGTGACGTATAATTCCGGTTCGGTGACCATACCGGGTGGCATTGAGAATCTGGTCTTTGTAGGGGTTGCCTCTGATGCCGGTGAACTGCCGGTATTGGAAATTCCGACTATTTCCTTGAAAGAAGTTATGAATGGCATCACTTTTGAAAACGTTCATTTGGACGGTCTGAACGACGGAAAGAATTATTTGTTCGGTATCGGTAATTCAAGCTGTTTCCGGTCTATCAGTTTTACGGGTTGTACGATTGCTCATTATAATCGTAGTATATTGCGTTTCAATACCGATAAACTTGAAATAGATGAGATTCTGTTCGATGATTGTATGATTACCGATATTGCACACGATGGGTATGGCATGATTGTCTTTGGAAAGGCACAGACCCGTGTGGGCTTGGTTTCGGTCACAAAATCTACTCTGACCGAGATGGGAAGTCTGATGCAGCTCAACGATGGAATTGAAAAGGTGGTGATGGATCAGTGTATTGTTTATAATAATACGTTTGCTACTAAAAACTATTATCGCATTGACAAGCAACCCGGTGCAATATCTGTTACCAATACGATCTTTGCCGGTTCGAACAACGGGCAGAAGTTTAATGCTACCTATAGCAATTATTCCACTTATTTCCTTTTCACGTCTTCTTATATGACTTCGGATATCATTATAGACCGTTATGGATTTACCGATATCACTCCGTATAGCGGAACGTCGGAAGATTTGTTTGTCGATCCTGCAAATGGTGATTTCCATTTGAAGTCGACGGCTAAGTTCCCCGGTAAGGAAACTGCCGGTGACCCGAGATGGTGGTAATAGTAATAATCAGTTTAAACGAACGAAAATGAATAAGACATTGATATTTAGTATTAGCGCAGCATTCCTCACATTAGTATGTGGGGGATGCACCGAGACCAATCAATTTTTTGACAGTCCCGTAAAACCGGGTACTTCTGTGGAAGAGCCGGAACCAGAACCCGAGCCATCGGGAGAACTTTGTGCTTTCCCCGGTGCCGAAGGTTTCGGAAGGAATACCACCGGTGGCCGTGGTGGAAAAGTATATCATGTGACTACTCTTGCAGATGGAACACAATCCGGAACTTTGCGGCATGCTGTTTCGCAAAGCGGAGCACGTACGATTGTTTTTGATGTGGCCGGTACCATCTTTCTGGATAGGGATCTTTCCATTTCCAACGGTGATTTGACGATTGCAGGACAGACAGCGCCAGGACAAGGTATCTGTATTGCCAAATATCTGGTCACGATTAAAGCGGACAACGTCATTCTTCGTTATCTTCGTTTCCGTGTAGGTAATGAATCCGGCGGAGAACCTGACGGATTGGGAGGAATGGAGAATAAAAACGTGATTGTGGACCATTGTTCCATCAGTTGGTCGGTGGATGAATGTTGTTCGGTATATGGTGGCGAGAATCTGACGATCCAGTGGTGCATTATTTCCGAAAGCCTTCGTACTGCCGGACATGGAAAAGGCAAACATGGATATGGTGGCAACTGGGGAGGTGCCGGCGCTTCTTATCATCACAATTTGATGGCTCATCATGAAAGTCGTGTCCCGCGCCTTGGCCCACGTCCGTTTACACAGGAACGCGAACATATGGATTTACGGAACAATGTATTCTATAATTGGGCCGGAAACGGATGTTACGGTGGTGAAGGCATGAAAGTGAATATCGTCAACAATTATTATAAACCGGGACCTGCCACTCCTAAGAATAAAGCAGTTCGCTATCGTATTGCCGGCATTGGCATCCGTACTACGGAATATATCGAGACTTTCCCGTCATTTGCTCCCATGCTGCATGTCTGGGGAAAGTTCTTCGTAGATGGAAATGTGGTGGAAGGAAGTGATGAAGTAACGAATGATAATTGGACAAAAGGTATCTACGAACAGATTGACAATAGTAAATGTGACGGTTTGTTTACTACTGTTACACGTGATACGATTCGTCTGGATGCTCCTTTGGAAACCGATGTCATTACTACTCATACCGCAGAGCAGGCTTTCAATCTGGTAGTGGCTTATGCAGGATGTTCAAAACAACGGGATATTATTGACGAGCGTATTGCTAAAGAGACTAAAGACGGTACGGCTACTTATATAGGTAGTGTTACCGAAGGTGCGGCTAATGCTCCCGGATTAATTGATTTGCCTTCGGATGTGATGCCCGCAGGGCAGGCAAGTCCATGGCCCGAGTTGAGTGACGGCGGTGTGGCGGCTGATGCTTTGAAAGATACGGACGGAGACGGTATGCCCGATGTATGGGAGACTGCCAACGGATTGAATCCGAATGATGCTTCCGATGGTATTACGACTACATTGAGTGAAGATGGATATACTAATTTGGAAGTTTATCTGAACAGTCTTGTCAGCGATATTACGGAAAATCAGAATAAGGCTATGTAATAGTAGTTAAGTAGTCAAGTAGTTAAGTAGTTAAGTAGTAAGTAACTGAGTGATTAAGTGTTTAAATAGTAAATAGTAAGTGGTTAAGTGATTAAGTGATGAGTCGGCTAAATAGAAATAGCTTATCTTATGTATTTCCCTTAACTACTTACTTTAAAAATCCTCCTATTCTGCTAATTATTCCCCTTTAAACGATTAGGGTTGCGTTAATATTGCAATCTGGTAGGTTTCTATATCTATATTGTTAAACTAAAAAATTGAATCATGAGAACACATTTTCTTCTTTGTTTTCTATTTCTGTTTTCTTATTTGGGAGCGACAGAGATATCTGTGGATCCGATAACTTTTAATGATGCGTATACCAATGCAGGTGATGGAGATGTTTTATTGCTCGAACCGGGTATATATGCTTCATCCGTGACCTTTCCTTCCGGAAAAACAATTACTTTGAAGTCTGCTTCTGCAACAGAGCTTCCGGAGATCCGGTTCGGTGTATCCGGTAATGATGAGGCAATTATGAATGGCGGATTGATTTTTGACGGTTTGAAAATCGTTCCGTCCGGTGATTATTTTATCAGCGTAGATAAGGTAGGCGATATTGCTGCCATCCGGGTTCTTAATTGTACGATTGAATCTGTGAACCGTTGTTTTATTCGCACTAATAATAATGGATATAGCATTGGTGAGATAGAGTTTGCCAACTGTGTCATCCGCAATTGTGGTGATAAAGGTTGGAACTTCCTATATCCAAAGCACATTGTCCGTAAAGTATCCGTACGTAACTCTACCTTGTATAATTATCCGGGTGGGGAGAGTTTTTTCTTAGCCAATGCTTCGGATACGGATAATGTAATGGAGTTTTTGTTCGAAAACAATACGGTATATAAATGGGCAAAGAGCTCCGATCGTGCACTTTGTAAAACGTCCAAAAATTACAGTGTTAATTCCAATTATGTTTTTCGTAACAATATCATAGCCGAACCGGGTGTAGCAGGACAAACTCCGAGTTTACTGGAAGCTACCGGGGGTAATGTGATAGGGGAAAATAACCTGATAGTCAATTATGGAGGTTATAAAGTTAGTAATGCCGTCTCGCAACAGGTGAATGATCTTACCTTGGAAGGTCTGGGGCTGTCTGCTTTAAGTTTCCCTGATCCGGACAACGGTGATTTTACGATCCTGTCCGGTTCTCCACTGGCTACTGCCGGTGTGGATGGCCAGTGTGTAGGTGATCCTCGCTGGATAAAGTCATTGGGAAATGCTGTACATGTAGAGACTGCTGCTTTACCCGAAGAGGCCGGTAGTGTTTCACCGGTTAGTATTGCTGTCGAAAAAGGAGACAATGCAACATTCACCGCTACGTCCAATTATGGTTTCCGTTTCAAACTTTGGCAGGATGAATCGGGTGAAACTCTTTCAACGGAAAATCCGGCGACCCTCCAAATAGATAAAGATATGAAGGTGGTAGCTGTATTTGATGCCATGGATATGCAGACTTTGACCGTTAACTTAACCGGAGATGGTGCAAAATGGGGAAAAGTGACATTGAGTCCGGAGGCAGAAGGAAACCGTTATGAGAAAGGAACTATTGTAACAGTTACTATAGTGAATAATCCGGTTACTTCTTTTATGTATTGGGAGGATCAGTCCAGCGAGGTATCGCGCCAGGTGATTATGGATGCCGATCGGGAATTGACTGCTGCTTTCGATGTGATTCCGTTTATTGTCGGATGGGATTTCGCCGTATCCGAACCTCGTGGCAATCGTCCGGGAGACTATTACTATCAGACGGATAATACCGGAAACCTGAGTTTATACAATTACGACGGAAGCTCTACCAATTGGGGAGGTAGTAACCGTACTTTCGGTGGTGTAACTTATGATTGTGCCCGCCGCTATACAGCTGCAGCCGATATCAAGACAGCTCCCCGTTATTTCCAGGCTAAATTTTCGGCCCGTGAATATAATAATATCCATGTGAAGTCTATGATCGCTGCAGATAATGAATGCGTACACAAATTACAAAAGATGCAGTATTCTACGGATGGTACGACGTTCTTTGATCTTGCAACGATTGACATGACCGGAAAAATCAGTACGGAATGGATCGCTTGTGATGCCGTGTTGCCTGTAACGTTGACAGAGGAAGAGAAATCTACAATCTATATTCGTTGGATACCCGATTTGAGCAGTGAATTGTTGGGGCAGCCTGCCGATAATGCTACCGAGGGTTTTTATCTGGCCAATCTCTTTGTATATGCTGATCCGAATGACGCTGATCCGGAACCTCCTGTATTATTGAGTACTACCCCGGTCGAAGGTTCGTCTACTGCCTCTGCCAACGGAACTATCACTTTTACATTTGATAAAAAAGTGAAAGCCGGTACTGTTCCGGTTGTATTCAATGGAGAGACGATAACTCCGGTTTTCGGTAGTAAGACCGCTTCTTATACTTATAAGAATCTGTCTTATGGTACTCAGTATGAATTTGTATTACCGGAAGGAGCCGTTACCAATCTTGTAGGTAATTCTTTCCCCGGAGTGACACTTCATTTCTCTACGGTGCCGCGTCCCGATCCTATTGCACGTGTGTTCGACGCCATTGTTGCTGCAGATGGAACAGGAGATTATACAACCGTACAGGCTGCCATCGATGCAGCACCGGCCGGACGTTCGATGCCATGGCTCATCTTTGTGAAAAACGGTTCTTATAGAGAACAGGTGATTGTGCCGAAAGAAAAATCATTCATTCATTTAATCGGGCAAGATAAAGAGAAGACAATTATTCATCATAAACTGAATGTAGGTGGTAAGCCTGCAGAGGGTGACAATGATGAGTTCTGGAAATATTCCGTTCATAATCCGGCATCCGAAGTTTATCAGTTTGAAGGTACAGTCGTGAAAATAAATTCAACGGATTTCTACTCGGAGAATATTTCTTATGTGAACGACTGGGGTATTGATAGCCAGGCCGGCCCGCAAGCACTTGCAATGAGTACGCAGAATGACCGTTCGGCTTTCTTTAACTGTAAATTCCGCTCTTATCAGGATACTTGGATGACCTCTTCTGCAAATGACAATAATCACCGTACGTATGTCACCGATTGTTGGCTGGAGGGTGCTGTCGACTATTTCTATGGTGGCGGTAATGCCTATGTCGAGAAGACAACCTTCTATAATTTGCGTAGTGGTGCTGTTATTGTAGCTCCCAGCCATGGAGCGGGTACACGATGGGGGTATATTTTCGATCATTGTACGGTAGATGGTAATGCTTCGGCTGCTGATGGTAAGCAAAAGTTAGGTCGTCCCTGGCACAATTCTCCTATTACCGTATATCTGAATACGACCATGAATATTCCGATTGCTCCCGAAGGATGGACTGATATGGGAGCAGTTCCTGCTCTGTTTGCCGAATACAATAGTATGGACAAAGACGGTAATCCGATTGATTTGAATAATCGTAAGACTACTTATACACATGGAGACGGACAGACCGGTAGTTGCAAGGCCGTGCTGACAGCCGAAGAGGTAGTGAAATACACCTACGAAAATGTGATTTGTGAGAATGACAACTGGAACCCGAGAATGTTTATGGAGAAAGTGGATAAACCGGATGATCTTGTTTTAGATGGTGAGCAGCTTTCTTGGAAGGCATCCCGATATGCTATTTGCTATCTGGTGTTCTGCGATGATGAAATGATAGGAATGACTAAGGATACCTTCTTTAATGTTCCTGCATCCGGCAAAGATGCTTCCGCTTATCAAGTGAAAGCTGCCAATGAATACGGTAGCTTGAGTGAACCGGCCACTGCATCAAAAGGTACGGGAGTCCGGAATGAGACGGTCGATAATCGGCTTCAAGTTCTGATTAATGGAAATGAACTGTCTGTTCTGGGTGTTTCTGCCGGTGTTCCTGTTATTTTAGCAAGTGTAGACGGTTGTGTAGTGAGAAGCATGACGAGCACGAGCGATAAGGTAACTTTGATACTTCCCTCATTGAAAGGAGTATTTGTATTGAAAGCAGGTGACCGTTCCGTTAAAATTATGTTTTGAACTGTCTGAGATACAGCAGGTGGAACGTACTTGAATGAATATTGTTTCTCCTTTGATAATCAGATGTTTATAAGCCTTATGATGAGGCAAATAAGAGTGTACACTATTACTATACAAAAGTGTACACTCTTTCTATATAAGAATGTATACTTCTGTGGTATAGGAATATATACTTTTGTAATATGAATAAAAAGTTGCCTTTTGATTCGATATAAACTACCTTTCTGTAGGTAGAAAACTTCTTCTTCTTTTTCTTTTATAATCAAAAGTTTCAATTATAGTTTTTCTTTGACTGAGAAAGAATTTACTTCCTATAAAGATAGATTAATTTTAGGAAGAAACAACTTTTATATATATGTGTGCTTTATCAATGCGGATAGGTAGGTTATCCATAATTAGGAAAGCACAATTTTTGACTTGGCAGTTAAGGAGGAATATAAATGTGAATATAAAAATTAAAGATTTTGTATTCTAAAGTAGTTTTGTTTAGTATAATTCTTTTCTCGGCTGTATTATATATAAAAGTTACCCGGCTTTTTATCTTTACAGATGGGTGACAGTTTTAACCTTAAATGCCATGTCATGGATTTTAAAGTGAAAAGTCAGCTATTGCCATTACTCTTTTCCGGAGGAATGGCAGCTGCGCAGGCACAAACCGTTTTACAGCAAGATACTCATATGTTTAGGGAGGGCGATGTCATTCTTAAACAGGAGGTACAGTATAAGTCTCCGGGGCGAAGCGGAAAAAATGTTGTTTGGGATTTCAGTGAGTTAACTCCGTTGGAAAATGAATATCGGGAATCTTATGACCGAATGGACAGTTTGTTTACCTGTTCTGGAATGAATGCTACTTATCAGTATCGTTTTTCCGGCGATTCATTGCTATGTGTCGGTTATTTCAATCAATTATTACAGATGCGTCATTTGCTTCCCGAATTAATTATGCATTATCCTTTGACTTATTCGGATTCTATTTGTTCTTTTTATTACGGAGAAGGAAAATATAGTCATACATTGAATTTGGCTGTCTATGGTGAAACAGTCCGTAAAGCGGATGCGGAAGGGATACTGTTTTTGCCTGACGGTGAAGTATTGTCTGATGTCTTGCGTGTCCATGAATCTGTCCGGACAGGACAGCGCATAGCTTCTTCTCCGGCTATATTGAGTTTTGGAGAAACGTCTTCCTATTCGAAAGATTCACTTATTTATCATCTTACTCATGATAGTATTACCTGGCGGGTAGATGCTTATCGGTGGTATGCTCCCGGTTACAGATATCCGGTTTTTGAAACTGTACAGACTTTTGTTTGTGCTTCCGGTATTCCTGTCCGGCATTTTCAACGTTCTTATTATTATCCTGTGGAGGAACAGAAATATTTGTCGGAGGATCGGGTAAACATGGCCGTTCGTGAGACACTTGCCACGCAAGCAGAAAGAGACGAAGAGGAACTTTATACAAAGAAAAAAAGCTTTGGAAAAAAATCGGGAAATTACGCATATAACAGTTATTTCTCTCCAGATGGAGGACTGCTAAAGATAGATATTCTTCTTGATGGTCCAAGCAGTGTGGATTTGTTACTTTGTTCCTTATCGGGCATTTGTTTGTTTCAGAAAACCTTGTCGGAATGTGATGCCGGTATGTATCAGGAAACATTTGATTTAACCTCTTTACCATCAGCAGATTATTTATTATCTGTTATTATTAACGGTGAAGTTAACAGTGAAAAGATATTGAAGAATAGATAACCTGTAAATGTATTATGAAGACATGCATGCTTTTCCTCTTATTTGTTTTCTTATATTGGGGTAATGATATTCAAGGACAGACGCAGGAGATTGTTTTGAAAAACTATACACCTTCTCCGGAAGCGTATTCATTGATGGAGTATTCGGAAATTCCCGTATCTTTATATACCGGAGTCCCGGATATAAGTATTCCTATTTATACTATTCGTGTAGGTAATTATAGTTTGCCCATATCGTTACGTTATCATGCCTCAGGGATTAAAGTGGGGCAGGAAGCCAGTCGGATCGGTTTGGGGTGGAGTATTCATGCTGGTGGAGCTATTTCCCGCTCTGTTCGTGGTTGGGATGATCTTAAGGGGTATTGGACGCAAACGGATACGATTCCGAACGAAGATTCCGAATATATTTGGTATTCGGTATATCATGATCGGAAAGATTACGAACCGGATATTTTTCATTATAATTTTGATGGATTTTCCGGTAAGTTTTATGCGAATAAGGGCGCGGGAAGTTCAAGTATAGTACCCAAATTTCTTCTGGCAGACCCGGAGGGAAATCTTCGTATAGAGTATCAAGGAGATGAAATGGATGGGAGCTTTGTGGTGGTTACTCCTGAAAATGTGAAATACGTTTTCGGTATCCGGGAAACAAAGGAAAGTTATGGAATGGTGTATGGGGAGGCAATTGATGAGCATGTAGGATCATATCCGGGTAAGGCTTCCGCTTTTGAGCCGGATCATTTTGATTCGGAGACACGGACAATATCTTCGTGGCTGCTCACTCGTATCGAGTATCCGACCGGTGATGTCATAACCTTTGAGTATGACATATATTTCGATTCTTATTTAAGTCCTATAAATCATTCGCTGAAGGAACTCAGGATGATATCAGAGGATCTTTTTTCGAATCCGGGTATTACTTGGAATGAATTTCGAACAATGAGACCTGAATCCACGACTTCTGTTTCTATGGAGTTGACGGATTGTGAACCTGTGTTGAGAAGGATTGTGTGGAAAGACGGTTCTTTAGATTTGGTACCCTCGGACGATGTACGTCTGGATATTCGTGTCCCGCGTGGAAATACTTCTGCTAAACGCCCTAAAAGACTGGAAAAGATTCTTCTTTATGCAAAGAATAAATCGGTTCCCAACTTGTCTTACACATTTCACCATTCCTATTTTGAGGGAAGAGGATCAAGTGGAAAAGTTGGAGATAATACGGCAAAGTATCTGACTCACCGTTTAAAATTAGATTCCGTTTCAATACAAGGAACAGGAGAAACAAAACAAAAATATCGCATGGAATATGAGATGTCCGATGCATTGCCCATGAAAAATAGTTTTTGTTGTGATAAATGGGGGTATTATAACGGGTATGATAGTTCTAAAGAGGTATTTCCCTTTGTCCCTTTTGTGGCTCGCAAGGATTACTATCATTACGAAAGAGAATGGAGAACAGAGAATGGGAAACAATATTGTTATATTTATCCAATAAAATCTCAGGTTTGTATTAAGGAAGGAGAAGAACACCTTGCAGGCCCTAAGGATATGCGTGAATCAAATTCACTGTCTCGAACTTGGATGTTGACCGGATTGGTTTCTCCTTTGGAGGGAAGGACGGAGTTTCAATATGAACCTAATCAAGTGTGGTCTCAATATGAATATGAATGGCAAGTGGAAGATTCTGCCCAAGTGGTTACTCTTGTAAAAGATTATAATGAGACTGAAAAAACAATTAGTTTTGATTTTCCTTTCGATGGGTACATAGATGTAGTTTGTACATATGACGGTAAAGGAGAGGGATATGGCTATGAAGTGGAAAAAAATACTTGCTTGTTTGAATTGGATATGCCTTCTTTTCATCAATATGGCCTTCCGGAAGGACTTCAGAATACAGGCAGCAAGATACATGAGCAATATACATTTACAACCCGTTTGAAGTGCCTTGAGAAGATGAAAAGCGCCACTATCACAGCGAGAACGGCGGAGTGGGGGCGTCTTACTATTCAGGTGAAACGATATAAAGCCCGTTGGGTAAATCGTGAACCTTTTGTCGGAGGGGTACGTGTTGCGGAAATAAAATCTCCCTTATCTACACGTAAGTTTGTATATCGGGATCGGGCAAGAGGACTTTGTTCGGGACTTCTTCACAGGAATGCTGAATATTCTACGACCGGTATACTTGATGTCGTATCCTCTATAGGGACTAATAATATTGTTGGCCGTTATCAGTTTATTGAATATAATTCGTCGGCGGTTCGTCCTTTAGAGAATCCATACAATAGTTATTTTATGGGATACACGGAGGTGAGTGTGACGAAAGAGGATAAGGGCAAGAGTATTTGTGAGACGAGTAATTTTTATAATTTGGCGGAACCTGCTTTGGTTTACTGGAAAGACCCCAGTATTCCGATGCCGTTAAATGGAAAATTGTCTTGGCAAGGAGTCTTGGCAGATGGGAAAAGTTTATCTGCCAAATCTTATAAATATGACAAACGGATGATTTTTCGGTTGAAAGGTTTGCAGGTTGATGAGAATGGACATGGATATGGATATAATGTAGAAGGTTATCACATTCCTTTGCTGAATTGTAATGAATCTTATTATAGTCATATTCCTGGCAAAGAGAACAGCCTTTCTTTCAACAAATATACGACTTATGAGTATAATTCTTCTAATTTTTTAGTGAACAAGTCGACGGTTACGCAAACCGGACATCCGAAGGAAGAGCATACGATTCGTTATTCTATTGATTATCCTAACTACAATGACGGCATTTTTCAGCAGAATAATCTGGTAACTGTTCCCATTGAGGAATCTTTCTATACGGATGGAGTTCTGGTCAAGCGGTTGCATCACTTGCATTATAAGGATTCTTATATAAAACCGTGGAAGGAATATGTGCATTATAATAAAGAGGGATATTCGTTTCCACCTGAGTTTACTGGAAATGTGGACCAGAACTTGGGAGTGCCGGAACTTATTTACTCTTCTTACAGTGCTAATGGGCAAGCGGTTTCGATGCAAACCCGTCAAGGGCGCTCTGTTGTATTGATATGGGGATATCAGGGACAACACATCATAGCCCAAATTGACGGGTCTTCATTAGAAGAGGTGAAGTCTCAGGGAATTGTTCCCGACTTGATTGCTTCTCGTGAGGAGCCGACGGAGGAAGACTGGCGTTTGTTGAATCAGTTGCGGAGCCGGTTGCCTAATGCACAGGTTGTGACAACCCGGTATGAACCATTGGTAGGGATTGTTTCCCAGACTGACGCCCGTGGAGTGACTTACCGTTATACGTATGATGAATTCAACCGGCTGTGCGAAGTGATAGAGACAGGAGAACAGGAACATGTATTACGTAAAACAGAGTACAAATATGCGACGGAGTATTAATCATTCCCTTTTTCTCAGGTGCATTTTGTCTTGCATCTTCATTTCTTTTCTTTCCGATCTTTGTGGACAGTCGAATTATGTCCGTACCTATGTCCCTAAAGAGCCGGTCTCTCCGGGTATTTCCTTGAATGAAAGCAATGCGTTGGTTAGTACAGCCTATTACGATTCGGGTGGACGCTTGGTTCAAACGGTGCACCATGGCATTACGCCCTCTGGAAAAGATATGGCTGATCTTATTGTGTATGATCATGTCGGGCGTTGCCAACGGGAGTGGCAATTATTGCCTTTTGACAGTTCGGACGGTTCTTATAAACAGGCATCTGCATTCGATTCTTCTCCGTATAAAGACCATTACCATGTGGACTATGAATACGAGCCTTCTGTTTGGAATCGTGTTACAGCCGAAATAGGGCGTAATACTCCCGGGCGATCTGTTACAACGGAGTATTTATTGAATGCAGGTTCAACCGGTTTCCTTTGTGTGACTCATTATACCCTTTCTGGTTTTATGGTGACGAGAAACGGAAATTATCCTGACGGTAGTCTTACTTGCGTGAAACGTACAAACGAGGATGGTGAAAGTGATTATGTTTTTACAAATGCTCACGAAAAAGTGGTCTTGGAACGGCATGTCGGTTTGGATTATACATATGACACTTATTTCCTTTATGATCGTTTCGACCAGTTGGTTTGTGTTCTTCCTCCCGCAGTATCTGAGAATTGGGAGTCATCTGCCGGAAGTTATGTGTTGGCTTCCGGTAATCTGCTTGATCACTATGCGTACTTTTATGAATATGACTATTTTAATAATTGTATTTCTTCAAAGCTGCCCGGTGCCGGTTGGTATTATAAAGTTTACGACGGCGACCATCGTATGATTCTCAGTCAAAGCCCCAACCAGCGTTTCCGCAGCGAGTGGAGTTTCTGCAAGTACGATCTTTTGGACCGGATCATTTTGGAAGGCACTGTTCGGAATTCCAACTCACATCATGAGTTGGTGCGTAGCTATATGGATACACTGGTATGTGAATCCTATGATGGTACAGGTACTTTCGGTTATACAAACCGCTTTCCTCTCGGGGAATCTCCTCGTATCACGAAGGTTTCTTACTATGATACGGAATCTTTTCTTTCCTTACCTCTTTTCCATTCTTTGAATGTGGTTCGCCCTCAAGGCGCTTATTCCTCTTGTCAATCATTATTAACTGGTTGTTATTTGTCATTGAATGATGGAGAGGGTACCGGCGAACTCCAGTCTTTCAGTTACGATAAGCGTAAGCGTCTTATAGGGAGTAGTATCTACAATGCTGTCAGCCGTGCTACTACTTATACTTTTACCGAATATAATGAACTCAACGCTCCTGTCCTCATTAACCGGCGTTTTGTGAGTCCTGACGGAACCTGCCTTTCGGATATGTCTTATCATTATGATAACGGTGGTCGTGAGACGGCTTCTGCTCTTACAGTATCTCTTTCTGACGGTCGGACTAATCAAAGCCGGACTTTCCCTTCCCGTGAGCTTACCTATGACGAATTCTGCCGTCCGGTTTTCGAGCAGATCACTTCTGGCGAACGGATCTCCACGGTCTATCGTACCGACGGTAAATTGGGCGGTTTGGAAAGCGCCCGTTTTTCGCAGACATTGCATTATTCGGATGTGCCTTCTTGTTTTTGGAACGAGTATTTTAACGGGCGCATCTCTGCGGTTTCTATTCGGCAGCTGGACAATAGTTACCGCATGTTTTTGTCTTATGGAGACCGGCAATCCCTGTGCGATATGGCTATGTATACTTATGACGGTACCGGTTATTTACGTTTCAAAGAGAGTATGGGCTATGACATTATGGGAAATATTCGTACTTTGACCCGGCAAACGCCATTGGGAGATGTCAATGTGCTCTCTTTCGAATATACCGGCAATCATTTTAAGTCTTCTTATGACCATAGTTCCTCCCGTTGGCCGGATGCTTATTCTTTTCTTTATCATTCCTGGGAACCGGAGGGGGCTTTTGGCTATGATGATAATGGTAATGAGACTCGGAATCTTGCACAAAATGTGGAGTATGCACATTATAATAACCATAATTTACCGGACAGCGTCTGCTTTCCCGGAGGTAATACATTACTGCTGGATTATCTTTCGGATGGTCGTCGTGTTCGTACGAATACCAAAACTTACCGTACAGCCCTTATTGTCCCTTGGGATGATTTGCAACTTCTATCCGATCCTTCTTCCGAGACGGAGGAGGTGCGGGATGGCGATTTCTTATTTCGTGACGGCCGCCTTTCCAGACTTGAAACTCCCGGAGGATATGTTTCTTTGCGCAATGATACTACAGGTGAGAAGCGAATTCGAGGGTATTATTATATCAAGGATTATTTGGGCAGCGTTCGCTTGACTTGTGATTATGAGACAGGAGAGGTGCTTCAGAGCATGGAATATCTCCCTTCGGGAGCTATTTTCCGTAGAACAGGTTATGATATTCAGAATCGCCGGTTTTGTGGAAAAGAAGAATTGTCAATGCATGGTTTCAACATGTATGATTCCGGTGCTCGCCTGCAATACACACTCGTTCCATGATTCTCAACGATGGATCCTTTGCTGGAAAAGTATTATGATATAAGTCCATATGTTTATTGTGCGAATAATCCGGTAAGGTTTATTGATCCGACAGGCATGATATGGGAAGACCCACAAGAAGCGGAACGGCTAAAAAGGAATATAGATAATAGAATTACTTCTCTTAATAAAGACATAGTTAGAAATCAAGATAAACTTGACAAAGGAGGTTTGAGCGAAAAACAAATCGGTAAACTTGAAAGCAGAATATCAGAAGCCAATAACCGTATATCAAACTTGAATACAAGTAAGGCAGACATTGATCTATTGGGAGCAGATCAAAGCAATGTGTATGCTTTAAGCTCAATTAGTGGTGGAAAACATAAAGTGCGTCAAGGTAGCGATGGAAAGGTTTATATTGAAACTTCTTCGGATGCTCTATCCATACATGAAGTCACGCATGTTCGACAATCATTGGATGCAGGAGGGTTAAGGTTTTCCACTAATGGAGAATTGCTTAATGCAGGAGTCGGTATAAGAAGTGTATCAAATATGGAAATTGAAGCCTATAAAATGCAATACTCCTATGATAGGTCTTTCCCTGGTAGTTTAAGAGGAAGGGGATTACAAGGTATAGATGTACATTCTGTGGGTGGTATAACAAATGACGGAAAACATGTTTATCCGGTTATTTATCAATATTCTATTGACTTGAATAAATTCTTTAAACAGCAAAAAAAATTAATAGGAGGAGGGAAGTAATATGAAAGTACGAGCTTTATTGTTTCTTTGTATTTGTTTTAGCCTTTATGTGTTTGGACAAAAAGATATATCAGGAACTTATTTTAGCAAATCTGGAACAAAAATAGAAATAATAGGAAATAATTTTAATTACATTGAACCTCATATTTATACTCCTGTTTGGTATAATGATACATTGGCAAAATGTACTTTTATGTGGGTTGATGCTAATTTTATTGAATTAAACTCAACTCCACCGAATGTTTTTGGATTTAAAGGATTAAAAGTAGTTCAATTTTTGGATTCTACTATAAATGACAGTATCAAAGTTTCTTTTTTAATACCTTATCAAAGGGGGAATCTTAAAATAAATGTGCATACTAATACTTTTAAAACATTTGATTTAATTTACTCCAAGAGTAGTAGAGAGTTAATGCTACCTAATAATGTTAAATCAATAACATTTTATATTGTACCTGAGCATATAATACCTCATACTTCTGATGGTCTATTTTATGGTATAGTTGGATTTGATCCATTTCAAGAGTATCAAATTGAAAAGAACATTAACCATATTTCGATAGAAATCCCTGCAATAGATGATTCTTTTTTTGAAAAATATTATGTTAAAGGCGATTACGCTAAAATATCGAAAGACACCATTACTTGGAAAGGGGAAGTTTTTATATTCAAAAATCATTAGTGCCCCATTAAAATTGGGACAAATTAAAAATTAAAAAAAACTTGGCCCATTTGGTCCGAATCGTTCTTTGTCATTTTGAAATTTAGTTTTATCAAAGAGGGCTCTCGGATGAGTTTTATCAGTCAATGAGATGCTCAATATTTGCAGTGTTTCGTATGTACTTCTATCCAGTTGTATATCGTGTTGAACGATTGCCACCAAGCAGTAAGTGGGTATTGCAGCATATATCTGTATTCGAACAGCGTTCTCTGTAATATCCTAAAATATTTTGACTTCAAGGTGCTGCTTGAGCCATTTTGAAAACTGCTCTACCTGCCAGCGATTTTTATAAAGTTCGGCAACTTGAAGAGCAGATATATGCGTGGCATTGGTTATGAAAACGAATTCCCTTTTTTGTTTTTCATCCCAATATTTAATCAGTCTAAGTGGCTCTGAATAATATTATTTAGGATAGAATCCAACCAGAAGTACACTTGCGCTTGAAAGCACATTCTTGGGTAGCCTACGCTTCCATTTGATGGATTTGTATTGGAGGTTCTTTTTTGCTTTGGCAACAAAGTAGGCTTCAATCTGATGAATCTTACATAGCATCTTGAAGTTGTTATAACCGTGATCAAAGATGTAATAAGAACCTGATTCATAAGGATTGTCAATCATAGTTTTAGAATCGTGTACGGATGCTTCCGTGATATGAAAGAAGGCAGGAATCTGTGTTTCTACATCATATAATGTATGCACTTTGATATCCCCTTTCTTCTTGCGGAATTTAGCCCACTAAAAGACTGAAAGACACAAGTTAATAGTTGTCGAATCGAAAGCATAAACGTTGCCACCAAGTTTGAAAATATGATTAACACGCTTTTGTCGTGTTTCACTAACCAGGTAGTATGCGTATTCTTCAAAGTATGATAGTCTCTATCTTGATTTGCTCTTGCTAACGATGACTTTGATATGTTTTTTACCCATTCCTAAATGATAACATTTGGAATGATGAGCTTCAAGAGCAACTATCAAATCTCGCAGACTTTCACGATTAGAAAGTTGACCGAACATCAAAGTAAGTAGTTGATTCCAGCAAGTGAAGTGTTTCACATAACGATTCCCGTGATACTTGTCGACAATGCGTCGAAACTTATCTTCGTTCAAGAATGAGATAAATTGGGAAAACACATATTTCTCTTTATTCATTGCAGTTTTTATTGGGATGCAAAGGTATAAATTGAAATCATCGCGCTTTGAAAACCTCTGTAACTAACTAAATTTCAAATATTTCAAAGAACAATTTTAGATTTTAATGGGATAGCAATGAAAGGAAATATCAAAAAATGTAACGGTAAAGAATTATCGAAATGCGGCAGTAAAACAGGGCTCTACCATCTATTTTGATTTGAATTCCAAATCAACAAGATCAGGCCTCAGACCTCCTGTTATTGGGCTTGCTCATGAATTGGGGCATGCGGATGATTTCTCTCTGTATCCACAAATCGGGCTGATACATGAGGGGATTGGGCAAATAGTGGAATGTTATTCAAGTAAAGCCAAAATATAGAAAAGAAAAATAGGCGATAGTTCATATTTCAAGGCTTTATAAGGTAAAAGAATCTTTGTCTTAGCTACTTGTAAAGTTGGTGCTTTTTATTGGAAATGAGGGGGGAAATAAAGAGAAATATAGATTGTTTTAATTGAGAACTGTCATTTGATACGATTATAATCGAAAAAATAGTATAGTTGCAGGAAATGTTGGATTATGGATAATAAATGAAGTTCATCCGGATAACATACTATATATAATAAGGGATTCTTGGAGTTTGATTTTATCGAGAATTATAAAGAACTGAAAAAGTTATATCTTATGGATGTTTTGTAGTTTGGAAGTATCTCTGATTTAAAATAAAAGGAGTTAGAAAACGAGTCTTTGATGGCAGACTAATGGTTTTCTAACTCCTTTCTTTTGGGGATTTTAAATTATTTATTCATTCATTTTTCTTTCGTTATCAGATAACTTTCTCCAGCTACCGTTTTTATATCATATAGATAAGTTTTGGGCTGCACGGTCGTATTGATTGGAGCATCGGCGGCAATCAGAGGACGACGTATCGGTTGACTTTTCAATAGTGAATTGTCACATTCGGAACGCTTTACCGGTTTTAATGCAATTCCGTTAAGTGATAACGGGGTGGCAGTGCAAATACGTAGAGTTCCTCCTATGGATGAGGTGATACGGGCTGTTTGGAGTTGGTTGTCTTCCCAATTCAGTTCTTCTACTGTAAATCCGCCACGGCAGCGAAGCCCTTTTACGCTTCCTTTCTTCCACACATCGGGTAGTGCGGGTAGCAAATGTACACTACCGGCATGACTCTGTACCAGCATCTCGGAGATTCCTGCCGTACAGCCAAAGTTACCGTCTATCTGGAAAGGAGGATGGGCATCGAACAAGTTGGGATAAGTTCCTCCGTTCTGTCCTTTTTCGTCGGTAGTAGGGTGGAGTTGTTCGGTAATTAGCTTATAAGCATGGTTTCCATCGAGAAGCCGTGCCCAAAAACAGACTTTCCATCCCATAGACCAACCGGTGGAATGGTCTCCGCGACCTTCGAGTGTGCGTTTGGCTGCTTCAAAAAGGATGGGGGTGTTTTGGGTGATCTGGCGTCCCGGATACAATCCCCATAAATGAGATGTGTGGCGATGACGGTCTTTCGGATTATCCCAGTCTTCCATCCACTCTTGTAGCTGTCCCCAGCGTCCCACTTGCATAGGAGCTAAGTTTTGAACGACTGTTTGCAGACTATCCATGAAAGTGGATGATTCGCCCATCAAGGATGCGGCTTCCAATGTGTTATGAAAAAGGTCGCTTACCATTTGGTTATCCATAGTAGCACCTGCCACGACGACAAAATCGCGTTTCCCGTTTACCGACGGACGGTTTTCGGGAGAGTAGGAGGGCGATACTACCAACCAGTTGTTTTGTGGCTCACGTATCAGGAAGTCCAGATAGAATTCGCAGGCACTACGCATCAGTGGATATACTTCGGCAAGGTAATCGCGATTGCCGGAGAACAGGTAACGATCCCATAAATGCTGGCAGAACCAGGCATTACAAGTAGGCCAAATACCATATCCCGGACCGTCTACAGAACCGGTGGAACGCCAGATGTCCGTATTGTGATGAAGTGTCCATCCCCGGCAGCCATACATAGCGGCACTTTGCCGGCCTTGTTCGGCTACCTCCTTTACCAGTTGCAGAAAAGGTTCGTGCATTTCTGTCAGGTTGGTCGGTTCGGCAGGCCAATAGTTCATTTCCACGTTGATATCGGTGGTGTATTTTCCATCCCAAGGGGCACGTAGCTGATAGTTCCAAATACCTTGAAGATTGGCGGCTTGTCCACCGGGTTGGGAACTGCATATTAGCAGATACCGTCCGAATTGGAAATACAGAGCGGCCAGTTGCGGATCAAAAGCCGAAGCGAATTCATGCACCCGTACATCGGTCGGTTTGGCAGCTTGTGCATTGCTGCCCAGATCGAGAGAGACACGATTGAACCACTTTCCGTAAGTAGCGCAATGGGCTTCTTTGGCTTTCAGATAATTCTTTCCGGCATTTTTCAGATAAGTTTGAGCGGTTTTCCGGGCATTGCCTGATATATCTTTGTAGTTTATGAAGTTGGTACCTATCGATACATAGATGGTTACACTATTGGCATTACGGACCCGGAGTAACGTGTCTGAAACGGATTCCATGTGTCCGCCGTTCCGTTCGATACGTGTCAGTGCGGTGAACTGCACTTTACCTTCGATGCCTTCGTGGTCATTGGCTTTTCCATCCATTTGAAGCTCTTTCCGGGAGGAGATGCTTTTAGTGATATTCTCTTGGTAAGGCGTACTGTAACGGGCTGTGAAAGAGAGCTTCCCTTTTTCCGAGGCCGTCAGCCGGATGATCAGTAACTGATCGGGGAAAGAGGTAAATGCTTCCCGGGTATAGGTCACTCCTCCGGCGGTGAACCGGGTGGTGGTGACAGCTTTTTCAATATCTAACTCACGATAATAATTGGAATAACTGCTGATTCCTTCGAAGTCGAGATGGAGGGAACCTACCGTTTGATACGGCATACCGTTGGCTGTCTGCGAGCAGATATTGGGACCGCAAAGTGCTTGTGCCTCTTTGTTTCGGCCTTCGAAGATCAATTGCCGAATTTGTGGTAAGGCTTCTTTAGCTTTCGGGTTGGTATTGTTGTATGGCGAACCTCCCCATATGGTTTCTTCGTTTAATTGAAATTCTTCATGTATCGGATCACCGTAAACCATAGCTCCTAAACGTCCGTTTCCTAATGGAAGGGATTCCACCCATTGGGTTGCAGGCCGGTCATACCATAGTTTCATTCCGGTTTCCTGGGCTTGTGCACTGTTAGCTGATAAGACAGTGAAACAGGCAATAATCAGTTTTTTCATGTTTTTATTGTATTTGTATTTTTATCGATTGTAAATCCTCGGTTCTGGAACTGCCACCATATAGTACTTCGTATTCTCCCTTCATGGAATGCATGGTATGGGTGCTGTTATCAAACCATTCAAAAGCTGTATAGGGTAGTTCTATCTTTACATTCAGGCTCTTTCCTTTGGTAATTTCCACTCTTTTAAAAGCACGCAACGTTTTTGTCGGTCCTTCTGGGTCATCTTCCCGGCGGAGATATACCTGTACTACTTCTTCACCGTCTCTGCTGCCGATGTTGCTGACAGGAATGGTAAGCGTCATTTTTTCTCCTGTTGAAATACGTTTTTTATCCGCACGGGCTTTACCATAAGTAAAGGTGGTGTAACTGAGTCCGTAACCGAATGGGAAAAGAGGTGCTTCTTTCATATAGCGATAGGTGCGGCCCTGCATGGAGTAATCTTCAAAATCCGGGAGTTGCTCCATATTCTTATAGAAAGTGACGGGAAGCCGTCCCGCAGGGTTATAATCTCCGAAAAGTACGTCGGCAACGGCCGTTCCTCCTTCCTGTCCGGGATACCAGGCTTGCAGAATGGCATCACAGTTTTCCGTTTCGGGAGTCAGTGCCATGGCCGAACCGGAGAAGTTGACGAATATGACTTTCTTTCCTGCTTTTTTCAGTGCTGCCAATACATTGCGCTGAACGGCGGGAAGTTCGATATCGGTCCGGTCGCCTCCTTTGAATCCGGCGGCGGAAACTTTCATCTCTTCTCCTTCGAGCAATGGAGAGATTCCTCCTGCAAAGATTACGATTTCCGTATCTTTCAACTTTTCAAGTGTTGCATTCATATTCAGAGGAATATCTTCCACCAAGTCGAAATTGAAATAAGCACCGTCCTTTATCTGTTTGAATTCAATGACGATTTCATAGCTTTTTCCGGCTTGGGCCTGTAAAGTATATAAATTTTCCGGGTTTTTGATATTACCGGTCTTGATTACTTCTTCTCCATTGATATTTACCCGGATATCACCGTTTGTCTGGAAACGGAAAATGGCATTGCCCGACTTTTTCGGACGAAATACAGTCTGATAACGGCCGGTAAATCCGGTTAATTCTATCCCCGGGGCAAATGCAGTAGCACCTAAGGTCGTGAAACGAAAAGGAGTAGAAAGCTGAACGGTTGCATCCGCTTCTCCTTTAAAGTCCGGATTGTTCCAATAAGTAGCGGTAAAACCTGGTTTTGCATGGTAACTGCACTGGTTGAACAGGCTATTGAAAGTAATATCATCAGTCAGTCCACACACAGGTTCGTAGATGAGCTGCGCAGCCGGTAATTTGGATCGGAGGGCAGATAGAAGTGTACTTGTATGTGACGGAGTTCCATTGTAATTTCCCCATTGCATTACAGAATCGTTTGCATTGGGGCCTATTACGGCTACTTTGGCATGTTTGTCGAGCGGCAGTATATTTTCTTTGTTTTGCAGGAGCGTCATGGTTTCGTGTGCTATTTGCAGAGCCAGGTGACGGTGTTCCGGGCAGTCTACAATACTGTATGGAAGAGCCCATGGATGGGATTCTTCCATTTCTCCCAGTTCAAAACGTGCTTTTAGCAATCGTTTTACGGAAATGTCTATCTGTTCTTCACTGATGATTCCGGCTTTGACGGCATCTGTCAATTTCCGGTAATTGCTGCCGCATTCCAAGTCTGTTCCACTTAAGACGGCATCAGCCGATGCGTGGGCGGCATCCGGATGGGTATTGTGCTTTTTGGCTCCCCAAAAGTCGGAGATAGCGCCACAATCAGAAACCACAATTCCGTTGAATCCCCATTCGTCCCGTAGAATTTGTGTCAACAGGCGGTTACTTCCACAGCAGGGATCACCTTCAAAACGATTATAGGCACACATCACCTCCTTCACATCCGCTTCTTGTACTAAGGTTTTGAATGCCGGTAGATAGGTTTCCCATAAATCTCTCGGAGCAATGTTCTCGGCATTGAAGCTGTGACGGTTCCATTCCGGACCGGAATGGACGGCAAAATGTTTGGCGCAAGCATGTAATTTATCGTAACGTGCGCTGTCCGGTCCTTGCAATCCTTTGACTACTGCCACTCCCATGCGGCTGGTCAGATAAGGATCTTCACCATATGTCTCCTGTCCGCGTCCCCATCGTGGATCACGGAAAATGTTGACATTGGGGGTCCACATGGTCAGTCCCTGATAACGCTTGTATTGTCCTTGATCATTGAATGCACGGTTTTTTGCTCTGGCTTCGTCAGATACGGCGGTAAATACTTTCTGAACAAGAGAATCGTTGAAGGAGGCGGCCATACCGATCGTTTGAGGGAAGACCGTGGCCAGTCCGGCACGTGCTACTCCGTGCAGAGCCTCGTTCCACCATTCATAAGGCCGGATACCCAATCGGGGGATACCCGGTGAATTGTTTTGCATGAGCGATATCTTTTCTTCCACAGTCAGACGTTGCAGAAGATCAGTTGCTCTTTGTTCCGGGGTCAGATCCGGATTTTGATAGGGTAATTGGGCCGAAAGGGTAGTTCCCAGTCCGACACCTAACATTAATACGGTTACCTTTTTACATAAAATATGCACAAACGTGTGTTTCATGATTGATTCTTTAATTATGTACGTTATGAATTCAGTTTGCAATAGTACGTACTTTTTGCCGGATATCGGGGGAATATCCGGTAGAAAAAGGGGAAATGCGTTACTATTGCTTCTGTTTGTCTTTATATTCTGTTGGTGTCACTCCCATTTGTTTCTTGAAGCATTTGCTGAAATACTTCGGGTCATTGAAGCCGGTCATATAGGCTACTTGGGATATGTTGAACCTGCCACTGTCGATCAATTGCACTGCACGTTTGATACGGATATCGCGTATGAAATCTACAGGGGTCAGGCCTACTATTGATTTTAGTTTCCGATAGAATACCGTACGGCTCAGTAGCAGTTTATTGGCAAAGTCGTCTATGGTAAGTTCCGAATTGTCCATTTGTTCCTCCATATATTCCATGACTTGTTGCATAAACTCTTCGTCAAAGGGTGTGATTTGCGGTTGTGACGGTGTCAGCTCCTGTTGCCGGTCGGGGAGTTGCTTTCCTTTTGCCAGATTGGCCAAATAAATCTCCTGCAACATTTGGCGTTGTTGAAGTAGTGAGGTGATCCGGGTTTTCAGGTAAGTGGCACTGAATGGTTTGGTAATGTAGTCGTCGATACCTTGTTCCAGTCCGGCAATGCGATCGTCCAACGATGACTTTGCCGATAACAGAATAATGGGTATATGACAGATATTACGGTTCTCTTTAATGTTTTTCACCATGTCGAGCCCATCCATGACAGGCATCATAACGTCACTGATTATTAAATCGGGTACTTCCTGCAAGGCTTGTTCCAATCCGTCCTGTCCGTTGCCGGCTTCGATTACGATGTATTTATCAGTCAGTATATTATGTAGGAATGTACGTAATTCAGGATTATCTTCCACAATAAGAATGGTGAGGGCGTCCTTATTGTCCGATTGTTGGTTGCTGGTTGGGGAGCTTGCTACCGGTTTCATGTCGAATGTATTCTGATCTGTTGCAATTGCAGCCTGATAACTGTCGGCCAGGATAAATTCCACTTGCGGGTCTTGTTCTAAAATATCACGTCTGGTGGGAAATTGTACGCTGAAACAGCTGCCATTACCGGGCTGGCTGGATACTTCTATTATTCCGTGGTGTAGTTCTACCAACTCCCTGACTAATGATAAACCGATTCCTGACGATGGTTGCAACATGTTGTACCTGGCCAGTGTCTCGAATCTTTGGAAAAGAGATTTCTGCTTACCGGGATCGATTCCTATACCTTCGTCTATCACGGATATGGTTACGTTTTCCGTATCGGTAGTGATGCGTACGGTAACTGCTTTCCCCGAAGGGGTGTACTTGAATGCATTGGAGAGCAGATTGAAAAATATTTTCTCAAATTTATCACGATCTATCCATATATATAGCTCTTTGCAATCGGTATCTACTTTGCAATCAATCTGTTTTTCTTCGGCAACCAATTGGAAGCTGTCTGTTATTTTACGCAGCAGGGCGATAATATCGCTCTCTTCTACCAATAATTTCATTTTTTTATTCTGTATCTTCCGGAAGTCCAATATCTGGTTTACCAACCGTAGCATGCGTTCTGTGTTTTTATGTACTAAAGTCAGATGTTCGCGCGCTTTGGACGAAAGAGGTTCATTTTCCAGTATTTCTGTTACCGGACTGGCTATCAGTGTAAGTGGTGTTCGCAGTTCATGAGAAATATCGGTAAAGAAACGAAGCTTGATATTTGATAATTGTTGCTCAAGGTCTACCTGATGTCTTAAGCGGTAGATATAGAATAGGATATATACGATGGTACAGGTAAACAGGATAAATAGGACGACATAAAGTCCCCATGCCCAAGCCGTTTCCCAAAAAGTAGGCGATACTTTTACTATTAAAGTACGTGTGTTGTCTACCCATACTCCGTCACTGTTGGTTGAGCGAACTTGAAGCCGGTATTCTCCGGCCGGTAGGTTAATGTAGCTGGCAGAACGGTTATTGTCTGCATCGTTCCATTCATGTTCCAAGCCCTCCAAACGATAAGCGTATTGTATTTCTTCCGGTGCTACATAGTCGAGGGCTGCAAATTGGAAGGTGATATTTCTTTGGGAAGGATTTAACACCAGTTCTTGCAGATCGTCAATCCCCGTAGGAGACGGGCTACCCTGTATCTTTAAACCGGTGAAGACGATAGGGGGGACATAGTCGCTTTTTTTCATATCGGAGGGACTGATTTCAATGAATCCTTTGTCTGTCCCGAATACTAATTGCTGTTTTGCATTTAAGGAGGGAGCTGCTTCGGAGAAGTTGAATTCTTGTTGTAGGAAATTACTTCCATAATTCTCAAACGTTTCCAGTTGCGGGTTGAAGCGGGATAACGTGTTTTCCGACACGATCCATAGGTTCTTTTCCGTGTCTTCGATAGTGGACAGTACAAGATCCGAGGCCAATCCGTCTCTGATGGTGTAAGTCTTGAATTCTATGTCGCTATTGAGAAGATTCCGGGAGAGTACCTTGCTGACTCCTCCGGTGAATGTCGATATATATATCGTTTTTCGGCTGTCTGTATAGATGTTGATGACATCATTGCTGCCCAGACTGGATGCTATACCCGGGTTGCGTATATTTTGATGGAATTTGATTTCTTCCGGTTGTTCAAAGTTGTTGGAGAATGTCAACAGTCCTTCTGTTGTGCCTGCAATGATCACTCCTCCGGATACTTCGGTAATGCATCTGACTTTCATGAAATGGCTGGTCGGAAAGTTTTTTAATTCATTGTTGCTGTGTATGAACCGGATTTTACCATCTGCAGATTTAGTCAACAGATTAATTCCTCCGCCAAAACATCCGATCCAAATCCGGTTATGGCTATCCTGGCAGATGGAATAGACACTGTTATTGCTTAAACTGTATTTATTTTCCGGTTGGTTGGTAAATTGCTGTATGGAGAAATGAGTTTCGTCTTTTTTTTCCAGTCGGAATAAGCCTTTCTCTTTACCTCCCATCCAGATAATTCCATCTTTGTCTTCCATAAAGCAGTAAATGTTATCCGGGAATATCACCATATCTTTGCTTATGGTTCCTTGTTGGTTCAAGTATCCCTGTAATTGTCCATCGGGGGCATATATACGGATTGTTCCTTTTTTAGAGGCTACCCAAAGGCGTTTTTGCTTATCTCGCCATAATCCACGTACTTCCAAACCGTAGTCTATAGGAGTATGCTTGTAAGAGTAAGGAAAGAAAGACACCTTTTCTACTCCTCGTATACCAGTAAACCATAGATTTTTTTGTCTGTCCGTATAGTAGAAACGAACATTTGGGGTAAACATGGAGTTAGGATTAGTAGGATCTGTATAAAATGGTTTTAAGTGTTTTTCAGCACGATCATAATAACAGAAATTTCCTTTATGAGGAATCATCCAGAGTACACCTGCTTTATCCTCAAAGATAATATTACGGTTGGGGCGTCCATAGTTTATAATTTCTTTTGAAGGAGTCGCAAGATGTTGCTTTTCACCGGTATTTAAGTTGAGACGTACGATTCCCGGGGTGTTGGAGAATATCCATAATTCACCTTGCTTGTCTTTATAGATAGAATATGCGGTGTTTGAGGTCTGAGTAACTGTTCGTATATCGATCTGTTTGAAACTTTTTTGTTCGACATTGAAGATAACAATTCCTTTGTCTGTGGCAAGAGCTAAATCGTTATTTCCAATATTATGTATTCCGTTGATTACCTGTATATCGTAAGGAATTTCTGCAAATCTTATCTTTTCTGTTTGCATGTCATAAATCGCCAGTTTGCCGGAAGTCGAAGCAAGGAATATCTTCCCTTTCATCTCTTTAATATGATAGAAAGGAAAGTCGCTGTCAGCTTTCTTTTGGCCGATTACCGTTACTCCCTTATCAGTCAATATCCATTCATCTCCTTCAGAATCCTGATAAACACTGAAGATCTGATCTCCTTTTAAAGTCTGGTTGAAAGAATTGTAGAGAGTGATTCCTTTTCTTTCTTTACAAAGTTTTTCGTCTATCCTGAAATTGTATCCTTTGTCGCAGGCCACCCACACGACTCCTTTGGGCAGCACATAAGTTTGGTCTACAATATTGATATGCCGGGTTTCTTCTTCAATGGGGTTCAGAATATCGATAAACTTTTCTTCTTTCGTGTCGAATAAGAAGATATGGCCGTCGTAGGTCTGGCACCAGATATCTCCGGATCGGCTTTCTGCAATGAAGGTGATCCGATTGTTGCTCAACATGCAACCGTCTCCAGGAAAAGCCTTGTAGTTTTTGAATGTATATCCGTCAAATTTGTCCAGACCATTCCAGGTGCTGAACCAGATAAATCCTTTTTTATCTTGTAATATAGTAGTGACTACTCCCTGAGCCAGCCCATTGTTCACCGTAAAATGTTCTATCTGGCAAAGCGGCTGCGCGATAGTTGTAAAAACGGCTATAAGCAGAACGATGACGAGAAAGATTTTTTTCATAGTATCTTGTTTTGTGATTTCGTATCACAAAAATAAGGAAAACACCCTATATAAAATAACAGTATCCTCTTAATAACTTAAAAATACCCTCTTTTGCCCAGTTTTTCCACTGAATCTTCCTCTATGAAGCACGGAAATTCCTCATGTGGAGTAATAAAAGAACGTACTTTTGCCCTTGTAATCAATAAATATTTGTATGTCGATGAAACATTTATTTCTTTGCATGGCATTGTGGTGTTTGAGTACTGCCGTGACCCATGCCCGTACTTTTGATATGAAACGGTTGGGAGCCGATCTTACAGGCATAAAACCTTGTACCGATTTAATAAACAGAGCGATTGATGAGGCTGCCGCCGAAGGGGGAGGGACGATTTATTTTCCGGCGGGTACTTATCTGACTGCTACCATACGTATGAAAAGTAATATTACTTTGGATATAGAGTCCGGTGCCACCCTTCGTTTTTCGGATCGCTTTGAAGATTATCTTCCTTTTGTGAAGATTCGCTGGGAGGGAACGGTAATGAATACATTGTCGCCATTAATTTATGCCGACAATGCCGATAACCTAACGATAACCGGAAGAGGTACTCTGGATGGAAACGGGTTCAAATGGTGGGCTTGGGAAGTCGATACCCGTCGGTTGATAAAGGAGAACGGAGGAAAACTGCCTTCTCTGAACAAGCTTCAGCAAATGTGGGTGGACGCTAATAAGGATTTGGAAATCTCTGATTACTACAAACCTTCTTTGGAGCGCCGTATGTTCCGTCCGCCTTTCATTCAGTTCTTTGAATGCAGTAACATCGTAATAGAAAATGTGAAGATTATCAATTCTCCTTTTTGGACCATTAATCCTGCATTCTGTGATAACATAACGGTTCATGGCGTAACGATCAATAACCCTTCAAAGAACCCCAAAGGTCCCAACACAGACGGTATTAACCCGACTTCTTGTAGCAATGTGCGTATCTCTGATTGCTTTATCAGCGTAGGAGACGATTGTATTACCATAAAATCGGGACGTGATGCTGATGGACGTAAATATGGGAAACCTTGTCAGAATCTGACAATCACTAATTGTATCATGCTTTCCGGGCACGGTGGAGTTGTGATTGGTAGTGAGATGTCCGGCGGGGTGAAGAGAGTGGCTATATCCAATTGCGTTTTTGATGGGACAGATGCCGGTATTCGTTTGAAAGCCTCCCGTGGTCGTGGTGGAGTAGTAGAAGATATCCGGGTGGATAATATCGTGATGAAAAATATCGGCCGGAATGCATTTATCTTTGATTTGTTTTATGATAAGCTTTCCAAACCGGAACCGGTGAGCGAACGCACTCCCGTATTCCGTAATATTCATTTGAGTAATATTACAGGTTCGGATGTGAAGCAGATCGGTTATATAAAAGGTATTGAGGAGATGCCGATAAACGAGCTTTCATTCTCAAATATAAATATGGAGGCGGAAAAAGGGTTTAATGTTGAAACAGCAACGAATATCCGTTTCTTCAATGTGGACTTTGCCGTATCCGAAGGGCCGTCGCTCACTTTCAGAGAAAGTAGCGGAATTACATTGGAGGGAGTCCGTTCGAAGAAACCTATTCCCGGACAGGCTGTGATTGAAGTGGATAAAGCGGAGAATGTTCAGATAAATAATTGTTTTCAGATACAATCGGTGAAAGATTTCTTCAGGGTGACGGGGAAATAAGTAATATCGTAATGTGTAAATGTGCCAATTGGCTGCGTAGGGATAAACGTATACCATTGGCACATTCTTTTTTCATTTCTAAGTTATTGTATTGGCATATTGCCGCATTGACACAGTATCCTCTCCATATATCCGTTATTTCCGTTGCGTGTATCGTATTGATGTGCCAGTCCTTCGGCCTGTTTATAGAAATAATCGCGCAGTTCTGCAACCTGATAGGTACCTTCTGCATTATAAAGAGGAAATTCTTCGGGTAACCCGAGTTTCACCTCCGGACGTGATTCATATTTCAGTGCTTCCGCCATATCACATCCAAAGCGGTATTTTTTATACTTACTCGTTCTTAAGCTCCAGGGAACACAGCATTCTACATATTCCCAGCCTCGTTGTGGGTTTGTCATGAAGTAGTATGTGATGAAATTGCCCAGATAGGGTAATAGGTATTCATCCTTTTCACGGCCTGCCAAGGCTTCTTCGGCACGTGCGCACATATCGGCTGCTATTTCTGCTTTTCCCGCTTTTTGCGCATAGTAGGATAGTTTGAGGAAAGCTCTTAAGTTAGCTTCGTAGCAGGTTACTTGTCTGCTGATAAGTGGTTGGGCACGGTGATAGGCTTCATCAAATTTTCCGGTTTCCAAATAGATGTCTAACAGGAAGTTCAGTTCGCAGGCTTCGCACATCATGTCATCCAACTTTTCATTTTGCATCTTGTCGGCATATTCTTTGGCTTTATCGTATTGTCGCATTCTCGTATTTTGTACAGACAATAAGTGATAATAAGAACGTGCGGAATATCCGTTGCGTAGAATACGGGTTTTGAAGTCTTCGGCAATGGCATCTACCTGTACTTTAGGGATTTCCGGAAGATCGAAAGCACAACCCCATATCCATTTGTATTTCCAAAGAATGTCATCTTCCTGAATAAGGTCTTTATTGTTTTCATAATCATCCAGTATACGTGAGAATACGGTGATTTCTTCTTGATCTTCGGAGAGTTGATTTAGTTCGTAAATGAGATCTAAACGCATTTCTACCGCCCATTGTACGTCATCATTTTCATCCGCTATGCGTATGGCTTCTCTGAGTAAAGAAGACTTTTCACGTGGTGAAAGGTTGCCATTCTCTACTTGCAACAGTCTTTTTTGTATTTCAAGTGTGTACTTCATGGGATTACATTAATTTAAGAAGTTGATAAATTCGTTCATTTTGGTAGTCATCAGCTCGCTGAGTGAATGGTTGAAGAGAGTCATTTCCTCACTGTTGACCGGATAACGTCCTTGCAACAAGGCTTGTACATATAGTATATATACGATATGCTGGAAAAGTTTGTTATCTGCTTTTATTTTCAGTAGCGTCTGTACCATTTCATTGTCGGCATTGAATGTCAGTGTAGGTGGTGTCTGCTTTTGAGGGTTGATTGTTCCCAGTACGGCTGCCAACGGGTTATTGGCAGCTTTGGTATTGGTTTCTTTCTCTTCAGCGACGAAGATTACCGGAGTATCTGCCGGAGTGAAATGTTTAAGTTTGCAGATACATCCGAAACGTTTCAATAATTCGCCGGCTTTCTTTTCGAAATCCTTATGTTCTTCGTTGGCTTCTACTTCTGCAAATTGTTCGAGCAAGCGGGCCGGAGAAACTTCTTCCAGTGTCAGTCCGGGAAAGAGGCGGGCAGACTTCTTTAATAGTGTTTCATCAAATGTATATGCGGCATTGACGACCAGCCAACCTTGTGCTCCGGCAATACGGCGTACTTGTCGGAAATCTTCAAGATTACGGGTGTAACGGATTACATGATCAGTTGCGCGGATATTTCCGAAGTTTCTCATCCCTTTGCTGGTTTCAAATGGCAGATAATCCATGAAAAGCCGGAGTAACTCATTGTCTTCCGCAGCAATGGCTTTGATATGGAAATAGTGTACATCGAGAATTTTATTGAATATTTCCCGATTGTTACCGACCAGTCCTTTTAAATACTCTTTTATGGCAGTTCCGATCTCTTTTCGGGCATCTTTCAACAGATCATTGCTTACGAAAGATTCGCGGGAAGCAGTGGACTGCAAACCGTCGGCATTGACCAGGCATCTGATAAAAAAGGCCCAGGAAGGTAGAAGATTACAGTCATCTTCACTCAGCAACATACGTTTCAAATAAATTTTATGAGAATTACGTGTTGAGAATTGAGTGCGGAACGGAAGTATGTAAAGTACTCCGTTTACCTTACCGTTTTCTGTATGGATATGAAAGGCGTCTAAAGCGGAAGATTGAAATACTTTGGCTCCGTGTTCGAGTAACTCTTTACGGGATGCTTTCGGATTCAGCCAAACGGGAGAGGGGGTATTAACCAATTCTTCTTCTTGCCGATGCAGATAGATGGGATAGGGCAGTATTTCTCCATAGTTGCGCAGTATCTTTTTGAATGTTTCGTATTCAAAAAGGTGGGCCCATTCTTTTTTCGGAACCAGAATGACACGTGAACCTATCGGCCATTCTTCATTGGGAAGAGTTGTCTGATAAGTACCATCCACTTTACCACACCAGCGAACCGCTTGCTTATCCATTGCCGAGCGACTTTCTACTGTGATTTCATTGGTTACTACAAAACATGATAGTAAACCGATACCGAAACGGCCGATGTAGTCGTCCGCATCGGGAGTGTCACGTTTGGAACTTTCACCGATGACCGTAAGAAAACGGTATACTTCCTCTTCTTTCAGACCGATGCCGTTATCTTGAAAAACCAGCGAACCATCTTCATTGAGGTATACGTCGATTCGTCCGGCATAATTTTCGTCGATATTTCGTAGTGCGGTGATGGCGTCCACACAATTTTGAAGTAGTTCGCGTACAAACGTGTTGGGGTTGCTGTAAATGTGTTCCGATAGCAGGGCAATCATCCCCTTTAGATTGACCTGGAACAGATTGTTATTTTCGTTCTCCATTGTGAGATGTGTGAATCTTATCGTTTTCGTCTTCCTGTAATTTTCAACGCTTTCTCGTTGCCGTTTTCTGCTGCTTTCTCGAACCATTCCATGGCTATTTCATCGTTTTCTTCTACACCGTTACCGCTTAGGTAGGCATTACCGAGTTCGAATTGCGCTTTGTCACTATTCATTTCTGCGGCTTTCAACAGCCATTGCAATCCGGTTTCCGCATCGGGTGTGCAACCCTCTCCGTACATTAACATTTTTCCTAAGTAGTAGTAAGCGTGAACACTTTCCTGACCGGCCGCATCGTTGAACCAACGAAATGCTTCTTGTAGGTTTTGTTTGACACCTACACCGTTATAGTAGCAGAGCCCCGTGCGATACATACTCATTGTGTTGCCATTATTTGCGGCGAGGGTATAATATTTGAATGCTTCCGTTTCATTTTCTTCCACTCCGATACCCATTTCGTAACAAATGCCTATTCCTTCACTGTAGAATTCTTGTTCTGCTGCTTGTCTGAAATAGACGAATGCTTTTTCGGATTCGTTGAGTTTGTCGTAATCGTACAGATAGTATTCTCCCAACCGGAGCATAGCCATAGGACTGTTATTGGCAACTGCCTTTTCATACCATTCCACTGCTTGCTTGTTGTCTTCCATGCATGGGCCATATCCGTAGAAATAATAGTCTCCCATTTTGAATTGGGCATATGCATAGTTTGTTTCGGCTGCTCGGGTCATATATTCTACGGCCTTGTGTGGATTTTCTTCTACTCCGTATCCGTTTTCATAAGCCAATCCCAATTCTGTAATACAACGGGGTTCATTATTCTCTTCTCCTTTGTGATACCATTCGAGTGCTTTGTCGGGGTCTTCCTCTACTCCGACAGCGTTTTTGTAGCAACGGCCAACTGCAAACATCGCATCTGTATCTCCCGCCTCGGCAGCTTTTAGATACCATGCAAATCCCTCTTCGGGTTTGGCTTCACCCAAGATACCTTCACTTAAATAAAAGCCTGTGCGATACATGCCATAAGGATATTCCTGTTCTGCGGCTTTGCTGAACAGTTCGAAGGCCTGTTCGTAATTCCGTTCGTTTTCTTGAAGAAAGCCCAACTCCACCATTGCATAGGCAGAACCCTGTGCAGCAGCTTTCTCGTAATATTCTTTAGACTTGGCTTCGTCTGTCACTCCGGCATATCCATTAGCCAGATAGAGGGCTGCACGGCAATAACCGTCATTATTTCCTAATGCGGCTGCTTTCTCATAGTATTCCAATGCCTTTACATAATCCGGATTTTCAGATAAGCAACCGCGTTCATACATCCATCCGATGCGGTATATAGCGCTTCCGGAACCCAGTTCGGCAGCTTTCTGTAACAACTCATGGGCGCGTCCGATATTTTCTTCTACCAACTCTCCATTGAAGTAGACCATTGCCAGGCTTTCGACTCCTTGTACGTAATTATCTTCTACACAACGTTCAAGACAGTATAAACCACGTTCCACATTTTGATATTCATCATTGTACAGATAGATTAAAGCAAGTTCGTAAGCACTGTATGATTCACAATAAAGCATTCCTTTTTCCAGCCATTCAATTGCTTTGGGGATATTGGTCCAGGGGGCGTCTTGATAATAATATCCCAAGAAGTTGGCAGCCGACCATACTCCGGATTTCCAGGCGCTTTCCCATAGTTTGAATGCTTCTTCCGGCTTTTTTCCTAATTCCGGATTCCGCATATACAGAGTGCCTAAGCTTTTCTGGACGTAGAAGTTCGGAACAATAGCCAGTGCTTTTTTGTAATATTCCGCCTGCTCTGCAGTTTTTGTTTCATCGTTGTCGAGTTCATCGCCTATGACAGCGTATATGTGGGCACGCATTCTGTCTTTTTCGGAGAGTACTTCCAATAATTCCTGACGAAGTTGTCGTGCCTGCCCTTCATTACCGGCGTAATTCTCGATACATGCCTGATAGAATTTTTTCCAGCGCAAACCTTCCGGAGTTGTAAGTTTGGCAAAGATACGTTTACCTTCTTCCCGATCCGGCTGACAATAATACCCCATGTATTTCCAGAAAGCAACAGTGGCTTGGGCATGTTCGTCTCCCATCCCGGCTGCTTTTTCATAGTATGGCAATAATTTTCCGGTATCACGTAGTCCATAACGTGCTTCAGCGTATTGGGAACCTTTTTGTGTCCATCCCGCACCGTCAAATTCTCCTACCCGGTCACAGGTTTCCTGTACTTTTTCCCACCAGAAAGCATATTCTTCTTCATTAAGGTCTACCTCTACATTGCAATCGTAGGCTTCAAATATCAGGCGGAAGAAATCGGCTGTTTCCTTTTGGCTCTCTTTGCGATCTAATGCATATTTGCACACGGCTAAAGCTTCCCACCAATTGTCTGGGTTCATTAATAGCTCATGGGTATATTTGCCAAACCATTCGGTTGCAGATTTTCCGGATGTTTCAATTCTGTCGAGTATTTTTTCAAATCGTTCTTTAATGGCTTCCATATAAACTGATTTTTTATGATTTTGTCGCAATGTACGAATATTGCCGGATTGTAACAAAAAAGACTATGAAGAAAATAAATAAAAAAATCCCCTGACTATAACTAATCAGAGGATTTTTACTTACGCTTTTCTAATATTATTCTGCACTCATATACCAACGTGGGTCACCGGCACTATTCTTGCCATCAAAGGATGAATCTTTAATAGTAAAGTTACCGTTTTCCGGATCCGTAAATAAGTTTTCGGAAGTGTTGTTATACTCATACGTGGGTTTGAAAGCATTGCTGCCGAATACAAAGTCTGCTGTGAAATATACTCCCGAAATGGTCGGGGTAGAATTGGCTCTGACTCCTCTTGATGTAGAAGTCCATACACCTTCAGCTAAGACAGCCGTATTGGCTTTTGCAAAAATCAAGTTAGTGAGCTTTATTGTTGGAGCTATATTCTGGCAATCCAAGAAATAACGTGAAGCACCTATTACATTATAGAAAGTACAATTTTCAATTTCAATATTCGTTGTGTTAGAACTACGGAAGTCCATAACGTTATGTAACGCAGTATTGACAGTTGTATTACTCATAATAAAATTAGCTATCGAGTATGCAGCATTATTCCAATAGAAACAGGCATAATTATCAGATCCCTGATTGGTTATAACACAATTGTCTATGATCAGATTATCAATGCTAATAGAAGCATTATCTTTTAAACGTATGATAGAACGGCTATAATCATCGAATGTACAATCGGTGAAAGAAAGTGTTTCCAAGCTGGATGTGTTTCCTTCGTTAATCAAATAAGTGCTTCCTGTATTTATGAAAGCAACGTTTTCGAATGATATATAATTATGATTTCCGTCTATTTCAATCGTTTTATTCGATTTAATAGTTGGCTTTTCTCCACCGGATGCACCAAAGAATGTAACAGATAATCCATCAGGAATTACTATCGCTGCCATTTCACCGGTGGTTTCATCAAGTGTTTCCCAAACGAGCTCCATTCCGGCTTCCATAATGTAGGTTACACTACCTGCAGATGCTAATGCATTTATATCTTCTTGAGTAAGTGCGTCACCTTGGTAGAGATACTTCTTCACATTGGCGCTTGGAGTGGGATTAGTTGTAGAAACTATGCGGGTGCCACGAGGGTGGGTACCGTTATAAATAGTGAACTGATAGCTGGTAGATGCTTGTAGTTCTGTGATTTTAACAAAACCTTCTGCATTACTGAGATCAATTGTTTTTATTTCACCTAAAATAGAGTTTCCATTTTCATCTATACCGGTCACCTGTGCATATTCAAGGTGAGTCACAGCCAATGTGGCATCCCATCGTAAGGTAATGAAGTCTTCACCTTTGTCTTTGCTTCCTACGGTTTCGAAAATATTCTCACTCTTTGTTTGAAAAGAGAATTTCTCAAGATAATTCCAATGAGAGTTTCCTTTTGTTTCGGAACATCCCATGATACGGATATAGTATTTGGTGTTACTATTCAGGTCTTCAAGGGTATAAGGAGATTTCTTAATGTCTTTATTTGTTCCGTATACGATTGAATTTTCACGACATTCTTCTGTTTTACCGTATAATGAATCCGTACTTACTTCAATGATATAATAGTTGGTTCCGGGAGTAGCTTTCCAGGTAACTTCAGCAGTAGTGGTAGTGGCGCTAACACTAAAACTACCGGGACTGAACAGTCGATCGTACTGGCTGTCCGTCTCCCATTCGTTGATATCCGTACAAGATATTATTCCTGCAGTGGTCAGGAGCATAAAAGCTCCTGCCACGATTTTATTTATTATATGTTTCATCTTATTCATTAGATTTTAAATGATTAATCCGTAAATCCGTAAGAATTGTGCAGAGTTCCGTTTGATGCGGAAATTGTTGTAGAAGCGATAGGCATTAAATATCGATTCTTCACTGAAGCATTTAAGCCGCCATTTATTTTAGGAAGATAATCCAATAGATTCTTTTGAGTGGCATCTGTTAATTCTGCTCCCCAGAAAGCTTTATTTGAATATGTTTCATCGTTCTTTAATTCTTCCTGTTCTTCGGCTGTCGCATACCACTGCACTGTAGACATGTCTATGGTACCACCGTCTTCTTTATATTTGAAATATAATTTAGCCGGATATTCCGATAATTGTCTTTCATAATCAGCTTTCATTTTCTCTGTTCTGTCGTTCAAGAGATTCCAACGGATCAAGTCGTATTTACGATAGCCTTCCCCTACTAATTCCCATGCATTTTCTTGAACGATAGCATCAAAGAATACATCTTTATCGGCCGAGATGTTATTTATGTATGTTTCGGCGGCAGCTTTGTCGGCATCGCTGAATGCACGTCTGTGTACCATTTTCAAAGCTTCGCGTGCCGTAAGACCGCATTCTCCCGTTACATCTGCTCCATGGAGTTCATTCATTACTTCGGCATACATCAACAGTACATAAGGATAACGCATTTTGGTGACGTTAATTCCCGACATCCATTTTGCATTACCGGTATTGATTGCCACGGTACGCCATTCTTCACTCATTTTACGGATATCCCATTTTGCAAGATAGATTTCGAAAGGTTTGTTTCCGTCGAAGCTTTCTACCATTTTTCCATCGGTTTCTTTTAGTGTATAAGGTGCGCATGTCAAGTCACGACGTAAGTCATTGTGGTCAAATGACCAGAAATACGGGGCACATACTTTCATCTTGCCGGATGAATTACCTTTTTCGCCGTATTTAGAAGAAGCGCCATTGATACGTACTCCGACAGTATAGCCTAATTCGCCCGATCTACCCAGTCCCATTGGTATTTCAAAAATATTCTCACGATATGTTTCGTCTAATTTGAGTTTATTGACCATATCCCAATGGTTTTCAATAGATGGATTCAGTTGATGTTTACCAGAACCGATAACTATATTCAAATGTTTGAGTGCTAATTCATATAATTTCTGGCGTTCTTCAGTTCCCGGACGTTGTGTCGGATAAGCCGCATCGCTGTTAGGGGCTGTTTCATAACCAGCCTTAGCACTCTCGCGAATGGCCCATCCCGCACGTGTCAAAGCGATATTTGCTAACAAAGAGTGTGCATATCCTTTAGTGACGTGTTCTGTAGACACTGAGCCTGCCCATGACAAATGTTCGGCTGCATCTTCCAAATCGTTTATCAGGTAATCCAAAATAACATCCCGGTCTGTCTTAGCCAAGTAAGCATTACTTAAATCAGGCTTTGATGATTCCATTTTCATAGGCAAATCACCGAAGTTGCGGATTAAATCAAGATAAAGCATGGCGCGAAGAACTTGGGCTTCAGCTTTAATACGTTCTGCTTCTGTCTGTGTAGAACCACCGGCAGTGATCAGTTCACTATTGTTTATGCCGTCCACTACGATATTAGCGTATTCGATTGCACTGAACATGGCATCCCAAGCCTTGGATAAGTTGGCCCATCCTGGATTTTGATTATAGTTCATATTACCACGCTCACTGGAAGTGTTGCTTGCATCGGCACCGAAACCGTCTACTAATTCGTAATCAGAATTCAAACACCATACAAAGGCGAAATACTGTGAATAAGTCTGGTCGTTGGTTAGGCTACCATATACTTTGTTCAATACATTATTGGCATAATATATAGAGTTGAAAACAGTTTCTTCTGTTAATTCAGATGGTGAACGTTGATCTAAAAAATCGGAACATGAGGTCATCATATTTAAGGCTACACCACCAATTAATAAGGTTTTAAATATCTTTTTCATTTTAGTTTTCTGTTAATGGGTTAGAATGTAACATTGATACCACCTACGAAAGAACGGCTTTTCGGATAAGCTGCGTAATCAACTCCCGGGCACATTGCATTCTTTTTACTTGAAGTATCTACTTCCGGGTCTGCACCGCTATATTTGGTAAAGCAGAAAAGGTTATATCCGGTCAGGTAAATACGTACGTTTTCTATCCATGCTTTTTTAACGATTTGTTTAGGTAGCGTATATCCGATAGAGATATTGTTTACACGCAGGAATGAAGCATTTTCTACTGCATAATCAATCAGTTGCATGGTTGTAACAGCAGCAGGATGATACATATTGGCACCTTGGTTTAGTTCATTTAGGCGGGTGATGACATTGTCTATGCCGCCATAAGTATTGATGGTGCTATTAGATGGATTTCCTATATTCAAGCCGTTTGCCGGGTCGATCCATGTGTAACGATTGCTCAGATCGAAATCTGAATTCAAGTTATAACCAAGTGCCGAACCTGCGCGGAAAGCAGTTGCGAGTTTAGTACCATTGATGATTTTATTTCCGATGGAATAGTTGAAGAATGCTGTAAAGTCGAAGTTCTTCCAGTTACCGGAGATGCCGAAACCTCCATTGATCGGGGCGATGGTATTACCTAATTTTTGCTTAATAGGATCACCGTTCTCGTCACATTCTACTTTCAAACCGCCCGGATAATATTTACCTCCGGTTATTGTTGTTGAATTGTCTTTGATTCCATCTCGTAGCTGCCAACCGCCACTACCCCAAACTAATTCTCCGTTAGGGTTGTTAACCGCATCGTATGCCGTGTAATAACCATTGGTTTTAAATCCCCATATTTCACCGAGGCTACCTCCTTTTTCAACGCGGTAATCTTCATATTTGGATATAGTTGATCCGGACCAGTTAGAGCTTTGCCATGGGTTGTCGATGGGTAGTTCGTCAATACGGTTTTTATTCCATGCGATATTGAAGTTGAAATCGAGATTGAAGTTCTTGTTTTGTACCAATATGGCATTCATTTGCAATTCGACTCCCTTATTGGATGTTTTACCAAAGTTCTGGTATTGGTAAGAGTAACCGGTATTCGAAGGTATTTCGGTTTTCATCAATAGATCTTTTGTCGAATTCCAATAAGCATCAATGCTACCGGATATACGATTGTTTAAGAAGCCGAAATCAAAACCGAGGTTACGTGTGATGGTTGTTTCCCATTTTAGGCCCGGGTTAGAAAGTGTTGAACCATGTTCCAGCATTGAGTTGAACTTTTCATCGAAATACGGCCCCTTTGAAGTGGCTGCTGCCATGGAATATGTTGTATACATCAACCCTGATCCAATTCGGTTATTACCGGCTGTACCATACGAAAGACGGAGTTTTAAGTTGGACAACCAGTCTCTGCTGCCTTCCATGAAGTCTTCGTCCATAATACGCCATGCGACTGCTGCGGATGGAAAATATCCCCAACGGTTACCTTTGGCAAATTTTGCAGAACCATCGGCACGCATTGTTACGGTCAGTAAGTATTTATCCATCATTGTATAGTTAAGACGTCCGAAGAATGAAAGCATGTTATCTTCAGCTCCTAATGTACTTTGAACAGGATGAGTTGTGCCTGCCGCTCCCATATTGGCAAGCACTTCATCGCGTGTCATTGTAGATGGAAATGCGGTTGCTGTATTGATGTGCTGGTCTTGTCTGCTGCTTTGAACTTCATGACCTAACAAGACATTGATACGGTCGCGTCCTTCGAATAATTTGCCGTCATAAGTCACGGTATTGGCATTTCTCCAGTTTTTGTTGACTACGCGGGTCAATACTACCTGAGGCATACCATTGTCACCCAATGATGAGTTTTGTACGGCTGGCGATTCCCATACCTGGTCGGTATCTACTCTTCTCCATCCGTAACCGAATTCAGAACGGAAAGTCAGTCCTTTAATAGGAGTCCAGTCCAATCCGGCATTATAATTTTGCTTGAAATCGTATTTCTTTTTATAGGTTGCATCCAGACGTTCAAGCGGATTGTATTGTCTGGTTGTATTACTCTCATCATCATCGTCGTTTGATGAATCTATGGGGTTGATGGGGCGGAAACGTACGGAATTGGCAACGATAGAATTGGCGGCATTCGACTCATTCGTGTCGGCTCCACCACTCAGACCGTTGATTTTCGTATTTGTCAGACGAGCATTAAAGTCCAGTTTAATCCATTTGTTCAGTTTGGTATTAATTTTGGCATTAATATTATCTTTGGCAAATCCGGAGCTACGCATGATACTGTTTTCTTCATTACGGGCGTAGGAGATGGAGTATTTGGTGTCTTTCGTACCACCGCTGACACTTACATTATATTGTAATTGGTTTCCGGTATTACCAAATATCTGGTCTTGAAAATCATTTCCTTCTACGGATTTCCATATTTCAAGGTCATCATAATTACCATAAGAAGTAGATCCCATTTCATATTGATAATATGCGTAATTATACGGATCCATCGTTTTGGTCATTTTGGTTACTTGTTTCCAACCGTAAGACGCTCCGAAGTTTACTTGAGTTTTACCCTCTTTACCCGATTTGGTAGTGATTATAATAACACCGTTGGCTCCTTGTGAACCGTAAATGGCAGTTGAGGAAGCATCTTTTAGTACGTCAATGGATTGAATGTCGCTGGGAGCGATATCACTGATACTGTTTACGGGAAAACCGTCGACGATATACAACGGAGAGTTATCTTGAGAAAGAGAACCTCCACCACGTACACGGATTTTAATATCGGCATCAGGAGAACCTTCTGTTGTGGTGATACTAACACCTGCCAATTTTCCGGTTAACGCTTCAGAAGCACTGGAAACAGGAATCGATTCTAACTGTTTTGCACTGACAGAGGCTACCGAACCGGTCAAGTCTTTTTTCTGTACTGTACCATAACCGATAACAACCACTTCGTCCAACGCTTGGGTATCATCGTGTAAAGTTACATCGATTTTGGTTTGTCCTTTTAAGGCTACATCTTGTGTTTTCATACCGATATAAGATATGACAAGAGTTGCTTTGGCAGAAGTTTTTAGAGTGAAATTACCATCAAGGTCGGTAATTGTACCGTTTGTGGCATTACCTTTCTCTACGACAGATGCACCGATGATGGGTTCTCCTGTCGCGTCTTTCACATTACCGGTTATTGAAACCGTCTGCGCTGAAACGCTGAGCGATAAGGCTGCAAATAACATAAGCAGCAGGGCGCGCATGTTTTTCACTTGGTTAGACATTCTTTGCATGTTTACTTTTAGTTTATTAATATAGATTGTTTTTCTTAACCACACCCACGTTGAGTGTTAATTCATCGCTACAAAAGTATACGGATGTAAACAAGTGGATGTGCAATATTTGTTTTTACGGTAGTATTTTTTGTTTTAAGACGAAAAGTATTACTTAATCAACTGTTTACAGAACCAATTGTTGGTTATGATATCCTGCTCTTTGGTACGCCAATGTCCCGTGTCGTGGGCTATGAATAACTGTTTGGGAGCAGTGATGACATTGTAGGCCGAATAGGTTGACGTGGGAGGGCAAGTAGGGTCATTATACCCCCATGAGTAATAACCGGGAGCTTTGATGAAACGGGCAAAATTAACCACATCATAATAACGGGAAGTGGCTACCTTTTCCGGTTTATTGTTCAAATTCTGATTTTGAGGGGCGAACATGGCAGGCCAACCTCCGGCACGGCCATGAAGATAACCGGTCAGATCGCATAGAGCCGGGTAGAAAGCTACGAGTGCTTTTACACGTGTATCGAGTCCGGCGGTTACTATCGCTAACGCTCCTCCCTGGCTACCACCGATGACACCTAAATTTTCTCCGTCATATTCGGGCAGGCTGCACAGAAAATCGAGTGCACGGACACAACCTGTATAGACGCGGCGGTAGTAATAACAGTCCTTGTCATCGAGATGGTAAAAAGCATAGTTATCCAGTACACCTTTGCTTAGATTGGGATACAAATCGTCCGGTAAAGTTTGCGGGATTCCATGAATACCGATCGCAAAAGTAATCATTCCTTTTTCCGCCAATGCCATTTCTGCCGGTTGCTTTTTTACACCGGCTCCGGGTACACGCAAAACTGCGGGATACTTGCCACTTTTTTTAGGGATACAAAGGATGCCGTAGAGGTAAGTTCCTTTTTTGTAGTGTTGCAGGCGCACATGGTATACATTGGTTTCCGGAGTACATTGTTCCGGTAGGAGAGTGATAAGAGGTGCTATCGGTATAAGGGCCGTTTCTGCTTTGGCACGTTCCCAAAATTCTGTAAAATCTTTGGGGAGTGTTGTTGTCGGTTCCAGTTTGTCAGGACTAAAACCGATATTTACATAATTGGAATACACAATGCCGTCTACTTCCGTGCGGCATAGACAGGTGGTGAAACCGGGTGTTTTCATCGTTCCTGCCTTTACGGTCAGAAAACCTTTTTCCATCCGGCTCTTTCCGGTCTGTACGGGCGGCATTTTTTCAGGACCTATTTCATAGGTCAGAGGAATGTTTTTCAAGGCTACGTTTCCACGTATTACCCGGATGGTAAACGATGCTTGTTCGTTAGTGCGGTAAGTCCAATCGTCATGATCGGGAGTGATTTCGATACGGACATAGTCTTTGATGTTGCTTCTCTGAGCAGCAGATTCCGTATGATAACACAGGAGGATTAGAGAAAAAAGGAGGAGGATACGACTCTTTTTCATGGCATGTGGATTTGTTTTAAATGACGGAACAAATGTAGAGGAGTTTCTTGAGTCTATTGTGGAAATAATGTTTCTTTTAGCGTGTATATGTACCAATTATTCTACCTTAAAATGAAAAAGGAGCACTATCTTTGTCCTATCCGATAATTTGATAAGAAATAAATGAGATGAAGAAAGGAATCTGTTTATGGTTGATTGCGGGGGTCATTCAATGTGCTTCCGCGCAGAGTTTTCATTCGTTATGGAAAGATAATATGCCGAATAGTAAAGGCATTACAGTAAAAGATAGCATTGCCAACGAACGGGTATATCAGGTAGGTACACCGGGTGTATATGTGTTTGAACCGTCGATAGCCGAAAACAAAGGAACCGCTGTACTGATTATTCCCGGTGGGGGATATGCCCGCTTGGCTTATCAGATTAGCGGATGGCAGTTGGCGAAGTGGTTCAATACTTTTGGAGTGACAGCCTTTGTTCTTAATCATCGTATGCCTCAGTCGCCCGACGTAAAAGTGAGTTATCAGGCACCGTTAGAGGATGCACAACGGGCAATGAGATATATCAGATCGCACGCTGCGGATTATGGTATTGATGTGCACAAGGTAGGGGTAATGGGATGTTCGGCAGGTGGGCATCTCTCTGCTTGTCTGTCTACTTTTACTGAAGACTGGGGATGTGGAGGCGATACGCTGGACAGGGAATCTTTCCGTCCGGATTTTACGATACTTATTTCTCCGGTGATTTCAATGGGAGAAGTGGCGCATAGAGGAAGTCGGGATAACCTGTTGGGTAAGAATCCGCCGGTGAAGCTATTGCATCAATTTTCTTGTGATGAACGGGTGACGAAGCATACGCCTCCTGCTTTTATTGTTCATGCTACCAATGACGGTTCCGTTTCTTCGCTTAATAGTATTCTTTATTATACGGCGTTGAAACGTGCTGATGTGAAGAAATCTACTTTACATATCTTTCCGGAGGGAGGGCATAGTATTGCTTTGCGCAATAATCCGGGAACGACCGCTCGATGGCCTGTATTGGCGGAAGAATGGTTGCAAGAAATAGGAATGCTGGAGAAGTTTTAATCGTTTCACAATCATGAGACGCTCGTTTCACAACTGTGTGACGCTCGTCGCTCAACCGTGAGACGAGTGTCTCATGATTGTGAAACGATTAAAATGAATAAGTGTTTTAATGACAATGGATAAGAGTTTTAGCGACAGAGCAGCTTTATCTCTTCTGCATTATCTACGATATGATCCGGATGGAAACTTTCCAATTCGGTACGTGGGCGAAATCCCCAAGTAACACCGCAGGATGTCACGCCTGCATTGATTGCAGTCTGCATATCTACTCCTGAGTCTCCTACGTAGAGGGTCTCTTCTTCTTGTACTTTAGCTATTTGTAATATCTCTTTCACTATGATCGGATCCGGTTTCACCGGTATGCCTTCGCGTTGACCGAATACGGCAGTGAACTTGATATTCGGAAAGTAGTGGGCGATCAGTTTTTCCGTAGCTGCCTGATATTTATTAGAGGCAACTGCCAATTGCATACCGGCTGTTTGCAATGTTTCCAATAATTCCGTAACTCCGGGATACGGGCGGCTTTTATCCGCATTATGCTGGTCGTAATAAGGCACAAACTCTTGGCGGACACGGAGTACATTCTCTTCTGTTTTCTCTCCGTCGGGGAGCGCACGTTCAAAAAGCTTGTTGATGCCGTTGCCCACCATGAAATTATATTTATCAGGTTCATGGATGGGGTATCCCAATACTTTCAGGGCGTAGTTCGTACTATTGGCCAAATCGGCAATTGTATTTAGCAATGTTCCGTCCAAATCGAAGATAACGAGCTTTTTCATTGTTTTCTGTTTTTATAAATGTTCTGCAAATGTAGAAAAACAAATATGCCCCTGCAATAGTTTTCTTTTGCAGGGGCACGAATTTGTTGGCTGAAACTTATTAGAAAGAGTACTGTAAACTCTCTTTTAGATTATTTCTTTGTTATACGGAACCAGTCGACATCAGCCCATCCACCATCATTGGTAACTAAGGCAGGACGAGTACAGAACATTCCTACTTTGGTTCCGATCCATTTTCCTTCTTTGGCTTGGAACGGTTTACCTAACTTTTGGAACTTTTTGCCATCAAGGCTATAACTGAAATCGCACATTACCAGCAGATCGTGTCCGCCTTCACTCTTACCGAGCTTTTTGCCGTCACTGCTGAATTTTACTTTCAGGTACACCGTACTGTCTTTCAGGTCGATTGCTTCGTTTACTGTTTCCGGCGTTCCTTTATCTGCCTTTTTGCAGCTTACTTGTGAAAGTACTAATCCTTTGTCTGTATTTTCAAGGATCAGGCCGGCATAATCCATGCCCATTACTACAAGCCCGGTACGTTCGCCTTTGTATTTGGTGGTCGGTTTGAAAGTTAACTTCATAGTGGCCGTAAAGTTATCGGATGGAGTCTTTTGGAGTAAAACGTTGGCTACATCCCAAAGATTCTTATATTCTTTTACTACCGGGTAAGAGTAAAGGCGTACATAGCTGTGATCGCCTGCGTAATAAGCCCATTTCTCATTGATATTGGCATGCCATTGCCACTGCGGAGAGAGGGTATATCCATCGAATTCGTCACTTTCTTGCGGAGTACAGATAGGATAAGTTTTTCCTACATTGGGCTTTTTATATGTTAATACCGGTTCGCCACAGCCGTCTCCGTCTTTATCGATGCCGATAACGGGCCAGTCATTCACCCATTTCATCGGTTGCAAGTGTACGATGCGGCCGTATGCTCCTACATCCTGGAAGTGCATAAACCAATCTTCACCGGTCGGAGTATCAACCCATGCTCCCTGGTGAGGTCCGTTGACCGGGGTATTTCCTTGAGCTAAAACGGTTTTCCACTCATAAGGACCGTAAACATTCTTTGACCGCAGCACTACTTGCCAACCTGTAGGCACTCCGCCTGCCGGGTGAAAAATATAATAATATTCACCGCGTTTGTAGAATTTGGGGCCTTCACAGGTTTCGTGGGCTTCGTGTCCGTCGAATATGATTCTGGATTGTGTGATGGCTTTTGTTGCGTCTGAATTCAGTTCGCAGATAGAGATAACGCTTTTGAGTCCGGCACGGCTGCCTGCATAGGCATGCACGAGGTATACTTTACCGTCTTCATCCCATAAAGGGCATGTGTCGATAATACCTTTTCCCGGTTTTACGAGTACAGGCTCTGACCAGGGACCTTTCGGATCACGTGCTTTCACCATGAATGCGCCTTGATCGGGATCTCCCCAGAAGATGTAGAACTCTCCGTTATGATGACGGATGGCCGGTGCCCACACGCGATTGCCATGTTCTGGGCGTTCGGGAGTTTCGATAGGAGAGAGGGCGTAGGGAACGGCAGCACCGATGATCGTCCAGTTGACTAAGTCTTTGGAATGAAGGATCTGCAAACCGGGCAAGCAGTTGAAACTGGATGAAGTCATGTAGAAGTCGTCTCCTACGCGACAAGCATCTGGATCGGAATAATCTGCATAAAGAATCGGGTTCTTGTAGGTTCCGTTTCCTTGATCTGCAACCCAAACTTCGGACACATAGTTCTTTTGCGCCGTAGCGGAGAGGGTCATAAATAGGCAAAGGCCTAAGGTCTGTGCTAATTTTTTCATGGATTGTTTTTTATTATTAGTATGTTATCGAATTCCTGATTGCAAATATAGATGTTCCGGGTGAAACCGGAGGTGAATAATCGATTGCTTTGGTGTATTTATTGTACATTGTTGTGTAATAATTATGATAAAAAAGGCCCTGCTCATGATAGAGTAGGGCCTTCGTATAACTAACTGTATTGCTTCAACGAATATTATTCGATACAAGCTTTGGTTGTTTCTACTGAACCGTCACTCATTATTCTTTTTATGATGTTCAAACCTTTAGCGGGTTCATTCAATCTCATACCTACTACGTTGTAGTATTCGGTAGCTACCACTTCTTTGCCGGCTTCTGCAGATACAATGCCGCTGGGCGTTCCGTTCTCTTTTACAGAAAGAAGGTATAAATTAATTCCACTACTTGCTGAGTATACATAAATAGTAGTTGCCTCTCCTGTATAAATGATTTCTTTTTTAGTGATCTCCCCTGGAGTAACTTCCATTGAACCTACCTCATTGTCTTTGCTACCGGCTGTTACCATAAGACTTCTTGGATCTCCCGAACTGGAAGCATGTGTACCGATCACTGTGATCGTTGCATTGCCACTTACCGGAAATGATAATATTCTGTCGATAGGTTCACCGGTTTCTGCATCAAAACCACCTGTACCACCAAATTTCAGACGTTGGGTGAATGAATAATCTTCAAATGTTTTTTTGCTGCCGTCAATTGAGACTTTTTTTCCGGAAGATGCGTGAATTGTCAGACCATCAATGACTGTAGTTTCTGCTATATCGCCAGCAGTAAAATCACTAAAATTCCATTCTTGCGCATTGGCTGTAAATACACCGGCTACGAAAGCCATCACGAGAAGTAATTGTTTCTTCATAATAATAATTTTTAAGTTGTACAATATGTTTTTATTCTATTTTACTGCACAAAATTACGAAGCATATCCTCCCGCGATGGGTAATAATTGTCTAATAGGGTGGATAAATTGTTTTATTGCTTGATTGTAACGACAATAGGATGTTCCAGCCCTTCTTTCCACTCACGTATATAGGCAAACCATGCTTCCGGTGTTTTATAGCCGAAAGTTTCTTTCATCGAAGTAAATGTAGTATGATAAGAAAAATAGTTGTCTCCTTTGGCTGTCAGCGTATAGAGATAATTGGGTTTGTCTTTCACTTCTGCTACTACATATTTTTGAGGAATACAGGTTGCGAGCCCTACGGTTTCTTTAGCATATTTTACTGTATCGTTCACTGGCCAGTCTGTCCCCCAGCAGCCGATAAGTCCTTTATGATCAGAATAAGAAACCGATCCTTTAATGTCCTGTACACCGGTACAGAAGATTTCATTTTTGAGCGGTTCCTCGAAGAATGCTTCTATTTGTAAGTCGCGATGTCCGGCATAAAGTGTATAGCGGGTGGTCATATTCAGTTCCGAACCTTGATACTCCCAATCGGTTACTTTGATTTCTGCGATAGTGCGGACAGGTCCATAAGCAATGATACTCTCTGTCAATGTGCTTACCGGTTCTATGTGCATAGCTTTCTTGCCGTTCCAGCCTTTTAGCGCACCCACACCACAACTGCCGCTTACACGCAATACATCGTCACCGAAACCGCGTGCCAATTGTTCGTCGGTAGGATAGAACTGTGACTCTTTGATTTCAAAACCCTTATTGAATTTTCCGTAGATATCTACTGTCTGCTTATGATCGAAATAGAGACGGTAGGCCACCAGTTCCGATTCGAAAGCCGGGCCGTGATGATGCATTTGGTTGTAGATGTTGACATTGCCGGGGATGGTGACCGAATGTACCGGTACATGTTTCCCCTTTTTGTCGCTTACTAACATCTCTGCATATACTCGGGGCTCGTATTTTTTATCGCTTTTCTCCGATGACAGATTGATTTTTAGCGTTTTCTTTCCTTGAGCGGGCAGGTTGATGACAAATGCCAGTTCGTCTGCGCGGCGATCTCCGTTCAGGTCGTCGAGTTGTGAAGGGATTTCCGTATTGCCGTCCATAACGGTAGCGGATTTGATACGGAATCCGGCATTGAGTTCATTCAACTTGATAACTACGGGTTCATCGCTTTTTGCCCGGTTCCAAGGATTGCTGACTTCTACAGTAAGCGTCTTTTCATTTGCCTGTGCCAGTGTCGCTAACGGGCATGAGCAAAGGAAAAACAGGGGGATAAAAAGGTTTCTTTTCATATCTTTCTCTATTGTTTTATGATGAGTAAATATTCTTTCTTGTTTATTTCTCCGCAAATGTAATCTAAAAAAAGCAGACAGTCCTGTCAATAATGATCAAAGGACTGCCTGCTTTGCTGTTATAATATGAAAATGTGGTTTATTTGAAGTTCAGATTCGTCCCTTTGGCATCTGCCTCTTTATAGGTCTTACCGTCAACTTTGATCTTTTTAGCGTTCTTCATTTGGAGTGTATGTCCGCCTTTCTTCTTCGTTTCGATACGGATGTTTTCCAATTGCACATCTTCGGCCTGGCTGATGACGGCACCTTCAGCAGCCTCGGTAATGACTACATTCTTTACAGTTACATTCCGGATAGGCATTTCCGGCAATCCATTGAAGAACATGGCGCGTCCGGAACCTTTGCAATAAACATTCGAGATGTGAATGTCTCTGAATGCCGGAGTCTCTTCTGTCACAGGAGGAACATCGGTTTTGGTATTGGCAGCACGCTCTTCTTCAGTCTCTTCACCCGGACCTTTACCGCCGTAGAACAGGTCGAACAATAACGGTTCGTTCGGGATATTGATCATGTTGATGTTGTTGATATAAATACCTTCTACCACGCCACCACGTCCGCGAGTGCTTTTAAAGCGTAAGCCGACATCGGTTCCCATAAAGGTACAATCGGTCACATAGATGTTTTTTACACCACCGGACATTTCACTTCCTACAACGAAGCCACCGTGTCCGTGCAATACTATGTTGTTTTTGACCAATACGTTCTGGCAAGGTTCTCCACGGCGGCGGCCGTCAGCGTCTTTTCCCGACTTGATACAAATCGCATCGTCTCCGGCATCAAACAGGCTGTTGATAATCAGTGCGTTTTTACATGATTCCAAATCCAGCGCATCTCCGTTTTGAGAATACCAAGGGTTGAATACCTTTACATTGTTTACGGTAATATGTTCGCATGAAAGCGGGTGCAGACACCAACTGGGGGAGTTCTTGAATGTCACTCCTTCCAACAGCACCTTTTTACTTTTTACGATATTGAGCAGTACGGGACGGAGCCATGGACGGATTTCATTCCATTCTTCATCGGTATTGATGCCTTCGGGGACATTAAAGTCTTTACATGCCAATGCACCTTTCAGGGCGCCGGCTGTGGGATACCATATTTTCCCTGCTGAATCGGTTACCCCCCCCGATTTTACAAGTTTGCCCCATTGGGAAGCAGTCAGTTTGTCCTTTTTTACCGGTCTCCAGCTATCCCCCGCGCCATCGAATGTGCCATAACCTGTGATTGCGATATTCTCCGCATTGCGTGCCGAGATCGGCGATTGGCAACGACGGGTTTCCAAGCCTTCAAATGAAGTATTTATAATAGGATAGGCTTCGAAATCATCGGTGAAAAGAATCAGTGCATTACGCTCTGTATATAAGTTTACATTGCTCAAGAGTACGATAGGGCCGGTCAGCCACAATCCTTCTGGAATAATTACTTTTCCTCCGCCTTTGGCATTTACTGCTTTTATGGCATTGTTGATTGCTTCCGTGTTGAGAAACTTTCCATCATTTTTGGCACCGTATGCAACAATGTTCACCTCATAGTCGGGGAAAGTAGGTTGCTCTACAACGGGCATTTCGAATGGAAGATCGTTATAAATACTGTTGTCTATTAAATTTTCTTCCTGAGCGCATATTCGATTCCCGGAAAGGAAAGGCAGGCATATCGCCGTTAGCAACAGGAGTTTTTTCGTTAATGTGTTCATTTAAAATTATGTTTCTATGGATTAATACTAAAGGGTTATTTATTTCCGATAAATAAAGAGATTTATTATCCTTTGGCAGATTACTCTCCCGAGCCATCTACCGGAAGGGATAATAATGATTCATGTTAACCTAATTCTAACCTTAAATAAATATTATGAAAAAAAACTCTTAATTATCTGATGCAAATATAGACGTGAAAATTCCCTTAGATGTGTATAAACTGTTGGTTTAGGTGGATTTTTTGTCATTTTAGTCTTTTCTTTGCACACTTCTCGTGTTTTTATGCAGAAAGTTCCTATCTTTGCAACCTAATTTAACTATTTTAAAAGGTATGAGTTACAATTTGTTGAAAGGAAAAAGAGGTATTATCTTCGGTGCCCTGAACGACCAGTCTATTGCCTGGAAAGTAGCGGAGAAAGCCGTAGAAGAAGGTGCAACTATTACATTATCAAATACGCCCATGGCCATACGTATGGGTGAAGTAAATGCTCTGGCCGAGAAACTGAATTGCGAAATAATCCCTGCCGATGCTACCAATGTGGAAGATCTGGAGAATGTGTTCAAGACATCTATGGATGTATTGCATGGTCAGATCGATTTTGTTCTTCATTCGATCGGGATGTCTCCTAATGTGCGTAAGAAACGTACGTATGACGACCTTGATTACGGAATGTTGGAGAAAACATTGGATATCTCTGCTGTTTCTTTCCATAAAATGATTCAGGCTGCCAAAAAACTGAATGCGATTGCAGATTACGGATCGATTGTTGCTCTGAGTTATGTAGCCGCACAACGTACATTCTACGGTTATAACGATATGGCAGATGCCAAAGCTCTGTTGGAGTCTATTGCCCGTAGTTTTGGATATATTTACGGACGCGAGCATAGTGTACGTGTGAATACGATTTCTCAATCGCCCACATTCACTACTGCCGGGTCGGGTGTGAAGGGGATGGATAAGCTTTTCGATTTTGCAAACCGTATGTCTCCGCTGGGAAATGCTACTGCTGACGAGTGTGCCGATTATTGTATTGTGATGTTCTCTGATCTTACCCGCAAGGTAACGATGCAGAACCTCTACCACGATGGCGGTTTTTCGAGTGTCGGTATGAGTCTTCGTGCTATGGCTACTTATGAGAAAGGCCTCGACGAGTACAAAGATGAAGACGGAAACATCATTTACGGATAATAATTATGAAACTGCGGAATCCTCTTCTCCTTATTATATTATGCATGCTCGCCGTTGCCTGTCGGATGGGTACGGGAGAGAACAGGTTGTTGCATAATGAAGAGAAGGGGATTTCCGTTGTTCGGTATGATCAGTTGTTGAACGAATATGTTCGTTCCAATAGCTTTTCTGCTCTGCAAAAGATGAACATGGAATATCGTCAACCTACCAAGATTCTGATTGAAGAGGTGCTTGGGTTAGGACAAGTGAGTGACGATACCATTTCTCAGAAACTTAAGACATTTTATTCGGATACTACCTTGCTTCGTCTGATGGCCGATGTGGAGACACGTTTCCCTAATCTGGACGAAGTGGAAAAAGGCTTGACGAAAGGTTTCAAGAAATTGAAAAAAGAGGTTCCTGAGATAAAAATACCTCTTGTTTATTCGCAAGTATCCGCATTTAATGAGTCGATAGTCTTGTCCGATACGTTGTTGGGCATTAGCTTGGATAAGTACATGGGAGAAGATTATGCTTTGTACAAGCGTTTTTATTACGACTATCAGTGCCGTTCTATGCGTCCCGATCGTATTGTACCCGATTGTTTGGTGTTTTATCTGATGAGTAAGTATGTTTTTCCGTTTCAGGAAGGGACTTGCCTGCTCGATATGATGTTGCATTCGGGAAAGATAAATTATGCTGTCCAGATGCTATTAGGGTATCGCTCTCCGGGCGAAGCGATGGGATATGCAGAGAAAGAAGAAGCATGGTGCAGCGAGAATGAAAAGAATGTGTGGGAGTATATGTTGAAGAATAAACATCTCTACGTCCGCGATCCGATGATTGTGCGCAAGTATATGAAGCCGGCACCGTTTACCGCCTTCTTCGGTGAGAATGCACCGGCATTGATTGGAACCTGGATGGGGACACGCATTGTATCTTCTTATATGAAACACCATAAAGATGTCAGCTTGCAGGATTTGTTGCAGATGACCGATTATCATCATATGTTACAAGAATCCGGTTATAAATAATGTGCCAATTTAATAATGTGCCAATGTGCCAATTGGAGAATGAAAAAATGAAAGAATAAAGAAATTCACCAATTGGAAACATCAGCAAATTATTATTCAATTGACACATTCCGTCTTGTTTTATAGCGCAGCCAATTGGCACATTGGCGCATTAGTATATTGGCATATTATTAAATTGGCACATTAGCACATTAATCAATTATTTTTATGGAAACAGCTCTTTATCTTATTCCCGTGACTTTGGGAGATACCGCTATCGAATCCGTATTGCCGTCCTATAATAAAGAAGTTATTTTGAATATCCGCCATTTTATTGTTGAGGATGTCCGTTCGGCCCGTCGTTTTTTAAAGAAGGTAGACCGTGAGATCGATATCGATGCCCTGGCTTTTTATACATTAAACAAGCATACTTCTCCTGAAGATATTTCCGGATATTTAAAACCATTGGCGGGAGGAGCTTCTATGGGAGTGATTTCGGAAGCCGGTTGTCCGGCCGTTGCCGATCCCGGAGCAGATGTCGTAGCGATTGCCCAGCGTAAGGGGCTGCGTGTAGTTCCGCTGGTGGGGCCTTCCTCTATTATACTTTCTGTAATGGCTTCCGGATTTAACGGACAGAGTTTTGCCTTTCACGGTTACTTGCCTATTGAGCCGGGAGAACGTGCAAAGAAAATTAAGTTATTGGAACAGCGTGTATATTCCGAGCATCAGACGCAGCTTTTCATTGAGACACCTTATCGTAATAATAAGATGGTAGAGGATATTTTGAACAATTGCCGTCCGCAGACACGGCTCTGTATTGCTGCCAATATCACCTGTGAAGGAGAGTATATCCGAACCCGGACGGTGAAAGAGTGGAAAGGGCATCTTCCCGAGCTTTCTAAAATTCCCTGTATTTTTCTCTTATACCAATAACGTTTTTCAGGTGTTCGTATTCTTCTTCAAAACATTCGCTGAAGAACTTGTGTCCCAAGTTTTGTTCTACCTGTTGAAATTGCCAGAGTTTTCCCCCTTTGAAACGTGGGTCACAAAGGATGGAATCATCTTCTACGTCCAGAACAAAAAGATAGACAAGGCGGTTGGTTACTGAGTTTTCAAAGTGATACATGATGCTGAAAGTAGGTTTCAGTCCATCAGCTTTTGGGAAAGTATTGCGTAATATTCTTCGACATCCTTCCGCAAGTGATTCTCCGTAGCTAAGATAACATTCCATCGGTATATCTGTTTTTCCTTTATCCAGAATGGCTGTTTGCGGACGGTTACATAAGAAAAGCATGCCGTGTGAGGCTACAGCGATACGGATTACCGGGTTGATATAGGTGTTTTTGTAATTAAGGGCTTCCATCGCCATCGTCTTTCCGATGACATCTCCCTGAGTGTTGACAATAGGTACATATTCCGTGTGAGCCATTAATTTATTAAAATAATGGATGCCTATCTGATTGAAGATGATACATAAAATGAAAATAGCGGGAGGCATGAGGTTGAATATGACCCATCCTGTCGTCTTTCCCATCGGATGAGAGAAAAATATGGCCAGACTGATGATGATAAAATGCAAAAATCCCAATATCAGTATGATGTGTGCCGATACGATAGCTGATTCCGCACCTTGAGCAAACATTCGTTTGCTGCAGATATCTTTCTTTTTCAGGAAATAGTTGATGAATCTTTTTTTATGCAGGTAAAGACTTAACATAGGGATGAGTATGCTGACCTCTAATGTAAGCGGAAGTGCTCCGGGGGGGACATAATCTCCCGGGATAAGGGCGGCCAATGTGAGTAACATCAGCATAAATGTCGAAATGTAAAGAATAAAATTAGGAATCCGTACACCTTTACGGTGCATTGAATAGTATGAGTATAGCATTCCGATACCGGTTCCGATATAGATTGCTGTGTCTTGCGTTATAAATTCACATAATATAATGGAGATAATAACGGGGAGGTATCCCAATGACATATTAAATGCGGAAGATAATATTCCTTTATGATTCATTTTAGTGTACATTTTGCCTGTTTCCTATAAAACAAACAAGGGGGTATTTATGTTTAGATCATTTCTTAATATGTTTTTCTGCGTGATAAGATGAGCGTACGAGCGGGGCGCTCTCTACTTGTTCGAAACCTTTCTCGAGTCCGGTCTGTTGGTATTGGGCAAATTGTTCAGGAGTAACGTATTCCTCTACCGGATAGTGTCGGCGAGTAGGTTGCAGGTATTGTCCGATAGTGAGTATGCTGCATCCTGTTGCCAGAAGATCATCCATCAGTTCTTCCACTTCCGATGGGGTTTCTCCCAGTCCGACCATGATGCCGCTTTTGGCGGTAATACCGCTTTCGGCTATTCGACGAATTACTTGGAGACTGGTTTCATAGTCGGCTGCGCTTCGCACCAATGGGCTGATGCGGCGTACGGTCTCCATGTTGTGTGATATGATTTCCGGATTTGCGGCGATAATCTTGTCTACCAATTCCATTCGTCCTTGAAAATCGGGTATCAACACCTCAATGGTAGTATCCGGGTTTATCCTTTTTATTTCAGTGATGGTACGCGCCCAGTGTCCTGCTCCTAAATCCGGAAGGTCGTCCCGGTCTACTGAAGTGACTACTGCATGAGAAAGTTTCATCAAGGCTATGGATTCTGCTACATGAGTCGGTTCGTCAGCATCCAATGGAAGGGGGCGACCGGTTTGCGTATTGCAAAATTTGCAACTACGGGTACAGATATCGCCTCCTATCATAAAAGTTGCGGTTCCTTTTCCCCAGCACTCTCCCATATTAGGACAGCGTCCACTGCTACAAATCGTATGCAGGCAATGGTTCTCTACGATACGTTTAGTCTCCGTGTAGCGTTCATTGGCGCCAATGCTGATCTTCAGCCACTCAGGCTTTCTCATTTGAATTATGATTTATGAATTATGGGCTATGAATGATGATTTATGGATAGCACTTCTGTATAATCCATAAATCATCATTCATAAATCATAACTCTTTAAAGGTTCTTTAAAAAGAAATTGGTTAATCTCGTGTATAGATGCTGACGGGTATTACCACCATAAATTCCATGATTACGGTTGGTATAAACTTGCATATCGAATTGTTTGTCCAGTTGAACAAGATGTTCGGCATATTCGGCACAGTTCTGGAAGTGTACATTATCATCAGCCATTCCATGTACAAGCAAAAGGTTGCCATGGAGTTTGTTTGCCCGTGTAAAGGCGGATGCGGCTTTATATCCTTCGGCATTTTCTTTGGGAGTACGCATAAAGCGTTCCGTGTAGATCGTATCATAAAATCTCCAGTCCGTAGGGGCGGCTACTGCTACACCTGCTTTGAAAACCGGCGTACCTTCACTCATACTCATAATTGTCATGTATCCGCCATAACTCCATCCCCAGATTCCGATACGTCCTTTATCTACATAGGGCAATGTTCCTAAATATTTAGCGGTTTCCACTTGGTCTTTGGCTTCTTTTACTCCGAGGTTCAGGTAAGTGTTTTTTTGGAACTCTGCCCCGCGACCGCCTGTTCCGCGTCCGTCAACACAAGCGACGATGTAACCCAAACTGGCCATATAGGTTTCCCAACTTACATTGAAGTTATCCAAAACCTGTTGTGAGCCCGGTCCACTGTACTGATACATCAACACCGGATATTTCTTAGATGCCGAAAAGTCTGCCGGTTTCATCATCCAGCCGTTCAATTCTACTCCTTCCGTTGTTTTAAATTTGAAGAATTCTTTTTTCGGTAGAGCGATCTGTGCTAATTTTTGTTTCAATGCATCGTTGGTAACCAATGTTTTCAAAGGTTTCCCTTCGTTGTCATTGAGGGTGATGACTGCCGGTGTATCGAGATTGGTATATGTATTGATGTAATATTTCATAGTCGGGCTGAACAATGCACTGTTCATACCGGCTTTTTGGGATAGTTTTGTTTTTTTTCCTTTGCGGTCTATTTTATACACGGCCTGTTGCATTGGGCTCTCTTCATTACTTATAAAGTAGAGACTGCCGTCCGCCTCATCATATCCTAAGAATGATTTTACTTCATAATTGCCTTTGGTAACTTGTTTTATCAGATTGCCTCCCATGCTATACCAGTAAAGGTGGGTATATCCGTCTTTATCACTCAGAAAACTGAAGTTTTCGGGATAAAATTGAATATTGTCGAATACATTCTCATTAATGTAATAAGGCGATTCGTCGCGTAATACCAATTTGCAGACCGTTGAACGCGGATCGGCAAAATACATATCAAAGCGGTTCTGGTGGCGATTCAATGTCATTATGGCCAGTTTGTTGGCATCTTTTGTAAAACGGATACGCGGGATATATCCATCGGCATCCAATGGTAACTTCACTGTACGGGTAACTTTCGATTTGATATCGAACGTGCGCACTTCTACTTTGGAGTTAGAGTATCCGGCTTTCGGATATTTATATGCATATTCTCCCGGATAGTCTTCTAATACATCGATACGTGGTGCTTCACCGGCAAATAGGGGAAATTGATACTGAGGCACTTCCGTTTCATCGAAGCGGATGAAAGCAAGCATAGAATTGTCTGCACTGAATTCTAAGGCTTTATTAAAGCCGAACTCCTCTTCGTATACCCAGTCGGGAATACCGTTGAGCACTGCATTGGGTTTGCCGTCCTCCGTCACTTGGCTCTCGCTGTTGCCATAAAGGGTTTTTACCAGGAAGATATTGTTGTCGCGTACGAAAGCGATCATGGTACCGTCCGGTGAGAAGACGGGGGCTTGTTGAGGTCCCCCGTCAGAAAGCCGTTCAATAATGTTGTTTGTCGTCACCCCTTTCTCATTACGTTTCAAGGGGTATAAATAATGCACGGCTGTATATGAACGCCGGTAAATGGGCGTTGTTTCGGTTGCGATAAGCAGCTTTTCCCCGTCCGGTGAAAACTGGTAACCATCGAAATTCTTGAAATCACATTCCCGGGCTTTGGTTACATCGAAGATGACTTCTACCGGTTCTCCTGTTTTGAAAGAGTATTTGGTGATTTGCGTACCTTCTTCATTCATTTGTGTATAATGCTCTCCGTCGGGCATCGGCACTACGTTACGAATATTTTCCGCACGGTATTTTCCGGAAGTTATATCTTTCAGGTCTAACTTTTTACTACTTTGCGCCATACCACTCAGACAAATGAGACAGAGTAGGAGAGACAGGGTTATCTTTTTCATTCTTTCTTGTTTTTGAACTTCTTATGTCTGCAAAGTTAGTAATAAACTGAAATACCTCAAAAAAAGGAAACTCTTTTATAGAGTTCTTATGATCATCCTTCTTGAATTAACATTGTTAACGGGATATTTAACGCACTTATACCTCTATTTGTAGAAGTATATACTTTGTGTATGCAGGAGTTTATATTTTTATGAAGTAAAAGTATGTATTTAACGCAATGTAAAGTGTATAATTTTATATAGGGAACTATATATTTGGTTTGCTTGTTGATTATTAGGTAGTTATACCGTGATCTGCTCTTCGGATCCGATCTCTTTTTTATTAAGGAAAAAATTGGTACTTGCTGATTAAATAATTATTGTCTCTCTTTTTAACGGGGCTCAGTCCGGTATTCATCGATTTTGTATCGTATTTGGTCGGAAAAACCTTTCTTTTGGAGGTTGAACAGCGTATCTTTGTCCTGTAATCAAATCGAACGTATCATCGAATTTATAAATTAAGAGAATTATGGAAAAGAAATCTGCTACGCCTTCGGGTTTCACGGGAAGGCAATTAATGGCTACTATTCTTATAGCATGTGGTGTTTTATTGTTGGGACGTAATTTGGGAATTTTCCCCAATAGGATATTTCATATTATTGTATCCTGGCCGATGCTTTTGGTCGTTTTGGGAGCTTATTCTTTCCTGCGCAGACAGGCATTTACGGGCGTGGTTTTGTTCGCTATCGGACTTTGTTTCATTTTGCCGCGACTCGGATGGTTGCCGTGGGGGCCGGCGAATGTGAGCGCTGTGCTTTGGCCTGTGTTGTTGGTATGTGTGGGAATCGCCTTTTTTTATCGTCCGCAGTGCAGAAAAAGAGAAAGGAAGATACAGAGTGAAACAGATTTTACTACCCGGCAACATCATTCCGGTGATGGCTTTGTGCGTTCGGACAATGTGTTTGGCGGTGTGAAGCAAGTTGTGCTCGATGAGGTCTTTAAAGGCGCGGAAATCCGTAACAGTTTTGGGGGAACCGTGCTTGATTTACGGCGCACGAACATCGAACAGGGTGAGACGTATATTGATGTAGAGTGTAATTTCGGAGGTGTGGAGATATATGTTCCGTTGGATTGGCGGGTAGATTTGCAGGCCAATGCTTTCTTGGGCGGTTGTGAGGATAAACGTGTGCCGGGGGTGAATATCGATCAGAGTCGTAGACTGGTAGTTATTGGGAATGTTTCTTTTGGAGGAGTAGAAATTAAAGGTTAATTAAATAAAATGCAAGCACATCCGATTATGGATTCTTCCCGGCGGTGGATATCTGTTTTATTATTGGTAGCGGCCGCGATAGGGATATATACCGGTTTGTTGATGACTTATGCAGGTGCCGGTTTATGGCCGGCATTGACAGATGGTACGGTTTCTGTCGTACTGTTTTGCGGTTTGGCATATTTGTCATGGTTTGCTATCGGCATTGTATCGTCGGTACAGACGGAGATTGTCGTATCGGTATTGGCCATACTGTTTTGGCTGGCCGGCGGGTTTGCTATGCAGGAGTGGATTGAGCTTATAGGAACAACTGCCTATGCTCCCTTTGCGGTAACCGCTCCTTTCAGGGGTTTATCCGGCATTTTGTGCTGGATAGTGATAATGATGTGGTATAGATTGTTGGCTTTGCAGGCAGGACAATCCCTTTCTAAAGAGGGGGTGATGCCGGAAGAAGAGGAGCCGGTCAAAGAAAATAATGTCGAAGAGACAGAACAACCGGTGGAAGAGTTTCTGAACCGTATTACGGTAAAAGATGGAACACGCATTCATTTAATAAATACGGAAGATTTGCTTTATGTGCAGGCGTGTGGAGATTATGTTACTTTGGTTACTCCTGAAGGGCAGTACGTAAAAGAGCTTACTATGAAATATCTGGAAACTCATTTGTCGGCGGCCGGGTTTGTGCGCATACACCGTTCGACTATTGTAAATGTAACGCAGATCTCTCGGGTAGAGCTTTTCGGCAAGGAGAGTTACAGGCTGTTGCTGAAGAATGGTGATAAGTTGAGAGTGAGTCTTTCCGGTTATAAATTGTTGAAGACAAGATTGGCACTATAAACAGTAAAGTTTCGTTTTTTTCTTTTTCGTCTCCCCGGATTTTCTTATGTTTGTTCCTCATAAAGAAGGAACAGCATGGCTCAACAATTTTTATATAATGAATTTCCGCTATTTCTGAAGCGTTATTTCCCTTATAAGGTACAGAAGATATCTCTGAATGCAGGTTTTACCTGTCCTAATCGTGACGGTACTAAAGGGCAGGGGGGATGTACTTATTGCAATAACCAGACTTTTAATCCGGAATATTGCCGGACAGAGAAAACGATTAAGGTACAGTTGGAAGAGGGAAAGCGTTTCTTTGCCCATAAATATCCTGAGATGAAATACCTCGCTTATTTCCAGGCTTATACTAATACTTATGCCGGGCTGGAGAGCCTGAAACGAAAATATGAAGAAGCGTTGAGCGTTGACGACGTTGTCGGACTTGTGATCGGTACCCGGCCGGATTGTATGCCGGATGAACTTCTCCAGTATCTTGAAAACCTTAACCGGCAGACATTTCTTTTAGTGGAATATGGAATCGAGACAACTTGTGATGAAACACTGAAACGTATCAACCGGGGGCATACCTATGCGGATACGGTGGAAACAGTGCAACGCACGGCTGCCAGAGGCATTCTGACTGGCGGACATGTTATTCTCGGGCTTCCGGGAGAGTCTCACGACGACATGGTATCGCAAGCCGGAGTACTTTCCGAATTGCCGCTTACCACCTTGAAAATGCATCAGCTTCAATTGATTCGTGGCACCCGTATGGCTTATGAATATGAGCAGAATCCCGCTGGTTTTCATCTTTTTAATGATGTGAATGAATATATCGAGCTCGTAATAGATTATATCGAACACTTACGACCGGATATTGTGCCGGAGCGCTTTGTATCCCAATCTCCCCGTGAATTACTGATAGCTCCCGACTGGGGATTAAAAAATTATGAATTTACCGCCCGTGTTCAAAAAAGAATGAAAGAAAGGGGGGCATATCAAGGGAGGATGTATAAATTTTCAGAAAAAAAAGGTATATTTGCCGGACAATAAATTGATGTTTGGCAATGAATGATTAGCGGTTAGTGATAAGTGACCGACGCCGAAAGATATTTGACCGGCTTGCTAATTACCTGTCGCTAACCGCTAATCACTAATTTAATAATAATAAGATGGAACAGAAGACAAGAATAAAAGGAAATGTCCACTATGTGGGAGTGAATGATCGTAACAAACATCTTTTTGAGGGGATGTGGCCGTTACCATATGGGGTTTCGTATAACTCTTATCTGATTGATGATGAAATGGTGGCTTTGGTTGATACGGTAGACATCTGTTATTTTGAAGTATTTCTTCATAAAATAAAGAAAGTAATAGGTGATCGTCCTATAAACTACTTAATAATAAATCATATGGAGCCGGATCATTCCGGATCTATCCGTTTGATAAAACAGCATTATCCCGATATTGTCATTGTCGGTAATAAACAGACTTTTGGAATGATCGAGGGTTTCTATGGCGTGACAGGTGAGCAGTATCTGGTGAAAGACGGTGATTTCCTTGCTTTGGGGAAACATAAACTTCGTTTTTATCTTACTCCGATGGTGCATTGGCCCGAAACCATGATGACATTTGATGAAACGGACGGAATTCTTTTCTCCGGAGACGGTTTCGGTTGTTTTGGTACGGTAGACGGTGGTTTTCTTGATACTCGTATCAACACTGATCGTTATTGGGATGAAATGGTGCGTTATTACTCCAATATTGTAGGAAAATATGGAAGCCCTGTACAGAAGGCATTGCAGAAATTAGGCGGGCTGCCTATCTCTGTTATCTGTTCTACTCACGGTCCGGTATGGACAGAAAATATCCCGAAGGTAGTGGGTATTTACGATAAGTTAAGCCGCTATGCAGCCGATGAGGGAGTGGTAATCGCTTATGGAAGTATGTATGGCAATACCGAACAGATGGCAGAAGCCATTGCTGCCGAACTGTCGGCACAGGGTATCCGGAATATTGTCATGCATAATGTCAGCAAGAGCAATCCTTCTTATATTTTGGCCGATATATTCAAGTATAAGGGGCTTATTATCGGTTCGCCGACTTATAGCAATCAGATTTATCCGGAAATCGAGTCTTTGCTTTCTAAAATACTTGTCCGCGAGTTGAAAGGACGCTATTTGGGGCTTTTCGGCTCTTTCACTTGGGCAGGTGCCGCAGTGAAGCGTATGGCGGAATTCGCCGAGAAGAGTAAGTTTGAGGTAGTAGGCGACCCGGTAGAGATGAAACAGGCGATGAAAGACATTACCTATGAGCAGTGTGAAAATCTGGCTCGTGCGATGGCCGAACGTTTAAAAAAAGACAGGGGAGGCAATTGATAATTAATAATCAAGAAATTAATAATTGAATCAACCTATTTATTAATCTAATAAAATTAAGAACAATGAGATTAATCATTCAGCCGGACTATCAGTCCGTATCTCAGTGGGCGGCACACTATGTTGCTGCTAAAATCAAAGCTGCTAATCCTACAGCAGAAAAACCGTTCGTTTTGGGATGTCCTACCGGTTCTTCTCCTTTGGGTATGTACAAAGGCTTAATCGACCTGAACAAAAAAGGCATCGTTTCTTTCGAGAACGTCGTTACTTTCAATATGGACGAATATGTAGGTTTGCCGAAAGAACATCCCGAAAGTTATTATTCTTTTATGTGGAATAATTTCTTCAGCCATATCGATATCAAACCGGAAAATACCAATATCTTGAATGGTAATGCCGCTGATCTGGATGCTGAATGTGCACGCTATGAAGAAAAAATCAAGTCTTATGGCGGTATCGATCTTTTCATGGGAGGAATCGGTCCGGACGGACATATTGCTTTCAATGAACCGGGGTCTTCCTTGTCTTCACGTACCCGTCAGAAAACGCTGACTACGGATACAATTATCGCTAACTCGCGCTTCTTTGATAATGATATTAACAAAGTGCCGAAGACGGCTTTGACAGTGGGTGTGGGAACAGTGCTTTCTGCCAAAGAAGTGATGATTATTGTAAATGGTCATAACAAAGCCCGTGCCTTGTATCATGCAGTGGAAGGTGCCATCACTCAGATGTGGACAATCAGTGCATTGCAGATGCATGAAAAGGGTATTATTGTTTGTGACGATGCGGCTACGGTAGAACTGAAGGTAGGAACGTATCGTTACTTCAAGGATATTGAAGCTGACCATCTGGATCCGGAATCATTGATTTAAGAAAATGAATAATGAAAGGCAGGGCCTAATAATGGATAATTAATAATTAAAGAATGAAAGGCTGCGCGGTGAGTACATTCACATAGCGCAGCCTTTCATTCTTTAATTCCTTAATTTCTTAAATCTTTCATTCCCTAATTCTCCTCAAGCATCCCCTTTCCCTGACGGACAATCTCCGGAGTATCTTCCGTACAGCTTACTATTGTTGACGGTTCTATTCCTCCTATTCCTCCATCGATTACGAGATCTACCGTCTCCCCGAATTTTTCGTCGATCAGTTCCGGATCGGTCATGTATTCCAAATCTTCATCTGCCTCGTGAGGGAGCGTCGTTGTCATGATAGGCGCATCGAGCAGCCGCGCTATTTCACGGATGATATGATTGTCCGGCATACGGATACCTACCTCTTTTCTATTCCGGAAAATCTTAGGCAGTTTGTTGGTTCCGTTCAGAATAAAAGTGAAAGGTCCGGGGAGGTTCCTTTTCATCAGCTTAAAAGTGTTGTTGTCTACTTTCGCATATTCACTGATACTGCTCAAATCATAACAAATGATAGAGAGATTATTTTTTCGCGGATCAATGTTCTTGATACGGCAAATGCGTTCGATTGCACGTTCTTTCAGTCCGTGACAACCAATGGCATACATCGTATCGGTAGGATAAATAATAAGTCCTCCGTCATTTAAAATATCCACTACCTGTTGCAAGTCTTGTGGATTATTGTTCTTTTCGTAAAGTTTCAGCAGCATGATGTTGATAATCACTAATCACTTATTGTTATTTCAGTTTCTTCTTTAAGAAATCCAGTGCCTTTTCAGCGGCCTTTTCTTTGACTGCCTCTTTCAGCTCTTCTTTATTGCCTGTGGCCGCAGAGTCCAGTCCCAGTTTCTTTCCTAATTCGCTGACAGCTTTGTCTGCTACGGCTTCTACTGCCTGATTTGCCATACTTTTGGTATCGATGGATACTTTAGGTGAAGTAAACGAGCCACCGATTTTCAGGTCAAGAGTGGTCAGCTTGGCAAGGTCGCCTGCAGAAGCCGGAAGTTTGATTTTACCGGAATAGTCTATTGTCTGATCCAACCCCGTACTGCCGGATAGATTCATGACATAATCTCCGAGTTTGATATCAAACGGTTGTGTAGCCACTCTTCCGTTTTCAATGGTGAAGTCCAATGTCATGTCTTTCACTTTCATATCCTTCAGATCGGGTTTCTTCACTGCTTCGGCAATCTGGTCTATCACTTTAACGCCGCTCAAGCTGAGATCTTTTGTGGAAAGGCTGCCATTACCCTGCATGGTTTCCAATACGGGACTCATGGAGGTATCCAGCACCGTTTGTACTTTCATGCTGCCGGAGAAGTTTCCTTTCAGATTTTCGAAGATCGGTGCAAGTTGTTGTACCATATCCAATTCTTTGTATACTTGTGCAAAACTCAGGGCATTTAGTTTGAAACCTGCATTCATTTCCGGTTTTTCCACGTCGGTGGTAGAGTAGTATCCGTTCATGACCACGTTTCCTCCCATCGTGTTCATGGACAGATTTTTCATATCTACTTTACTGTCTTTCACGATTAGTTTTCCATTCATATCTGTGAAAGCCATCTTATCGAACAATACCTCTTTCAAGTTGGCATCCATTTGGAAATCGATGTTACGAGGTACTTCGATGATACTTGCTGTTGCTTCCGGTGTTGTTTCCGCCTGTGCGGCGCTGTCGGCTGTCGTTGTCATGAAATCATTTAGGTTGAGATGATTGGACCGGATATTGAGTGTGCCTTTTAGCGTGGTACCTTTCAGTACATAACCTAAGTAGTTCTCGAAACGGCTGTCGGCAGTGAGATCGTTTTTACCGATATTGACGGTTGTTTCGCTCAGTTGCAGGTATTTCGGTGTAAAGGTGAAGAGCGACTTGTGGATATCTACGTCCGGCATGTCTTTCATTTTTAACTTCATACCGGTAAGCCCGATCGTGCCTGAAGCCTGTACACGGTCGTACTGCTCTTTTTCGATGTATGACAATCGTCCGGCAATCTGCATGTCGGCATTGATGGTACCGTTCAGTTCCATATCATCCAATGGATATACTTGTTTTATCATACCCAAATTGAGCACTCCTTTTGCTTCTGCACGGAAATCCGGATCGCTGACAGGTGTTTTTACATCAGCAGTCAGACTGAAAGGATTACCGGCAAGCCGGAAACTAAACGGCTGGATGTTGACGGTAGTCAGATCGATGGCGCCACCCGGATTCTTAACTTCGGCATGGATGTTTATTTGGTCTACCCCTGCCGGAAGGGAGGGATAGCGGAACATGGCATTTTTCACAGCCATGGCTATGTCAAACTGCGGAACGATGCTGTCGCCCACCATGCTGCCTTTCACACTGGCAGTAAGGGTAGCGGTACCGTCTGTTTTCAGTCCATCGAAATCTTTTGCATAGATTGCAGGGATCAGCGAGAGAATTTCTTTGAATCCTACTTCGTTTGTGTTCAGTTTGAGATCCATGTCGATGGCGGGATCTTTTAATTCTACCCAACCGTCGATACCGGCTTGGATGGCATTCAGCCGGAACTCATTGTCTTTCAGGGTAAATTTGTTATTTGCCAGATCGGCGTCCACGTCCATTTTGGTGTAGATGTTGGCATTAGAGAGGAAAGGAATTCCGCTCATCTTATAAGTAAGCGCTTCCGTTTCGGCTTCCAGTTTCAAGGTTGTACGGTCACTGCCTAAATCGCCCGAACAGAGCGCGTTGAGGTTACGGATATCAGCGTACATATTACCCTGTCGGTCATCGTAAATCAGATTCATGTTTTTGATCACGAACCGTTGGAGTTGTATTTTAAAAGGTGAATCATCCGTAGTTTCTTCTTCTTCTGTATCGGTAGAAGTGCTGTCCGGTTTCATCACATCCCAGTTGGGACGTCCGTCTGCAAGAACGATGGCATGCAGGCGTGTATTTTCGATTTGTATTTTGGAGATATCATATCCACTGTCTCCGAAAAGTGACAGAAGATCGATCGCAGCAACCACTTCGCCTGCTTGAACAAGTGTATCGTTTTCAAATTCGCCTACTCCCCGCAACCAGAAATCGCTGAGTGTAATAGATGCTTTGGGGAAGTTGCGGAACAGGCTAATGTCGAGACTACGGAAATCAAACTGTGCATTGAGCATTTTGTTTCCTTCGGTTTTTACAATGCTTTCTATTTTTCCACGGAAAGCAAAAGGAAGAATAAGCATCAGCAGTAGGAGTACTCCCAATGCAATAGCTGTAATTTTCAGACCCTTTTTCATTTTGTAGGTTTTATGATTAATATGTTATTGAGATAGCAAAACTAATGAAAAGTTTTCTATTTATTAGTCTGTGGCTTATGAATTTAAGTTCTAAATTCATATTATTTACCGAAAGGAATCCGGTATGGAGTCCCGGAGGTATTTATATATTACTTTTTATCATCCTTATTCCCATCGCTTGCCGTACCTCCCCGCTCCGAAAGTGCTTTCTTGAGTTCTTCGGCGATACGCCATTGGATAGCGGCTTCTACCTCCTTACCGGCTTTCAGCAGGGCGTCACCGAAAAGTTCATGTGCTTTGGCATGCTCCGGCTTCAGTGAAGTTGCTTTGTCGAGATCGGCGATTGCTCCTTCTGTTTCTTCTGTTTTCAGACGGAGTTTCCCCCGGTTGTAAAAAGCTTTGAAATTAGCCGGGCTGATGCGTATGGCGGTATTGAAGCAATTTTCGGCATCGAACCATTCTTTGTTGTTGAACAAAGTGATTCCTTTCCGGATCCAAGCATCCGTATAATCCGGATAAAGTTCCAGCGCTTTATCGTAGTTTGCCAGTGCGGCGCGCGCATCGTGTGCCTGCGTGATACATTCGTTTCCCATCAACAGGTATTCGCGGGCGTATTTTTTCAGATACTCCTGTTGGCTTCGCATTTGTTCTTTCAATTGCCGGTTTTGCTCGCGCAGTGTGTTGATTACTTCCAGTTTCCGGCGGATAAATCTCCGGGGCACGGGTTTCTCTATGTCATACCGCGAATGGATGGCACGGAAAAATTGTTCCAGACACTCTTCCATATCTCCACGGTCGAATGCACGGACAGCCGCTACATATTGTACATCGGCTTGCGCTTGTTTCAAAGCTTTGTCTATTGCCTGCCGGTTGTTGAAACGTTGGGCGAAGTTTACGATTTCCTGCCGTACAAAAATATCGGCGCGGTTGATCGGTTTCTTCAATTGGATACCTTCCAGTGAGGTGCAACGGCTGAGTGCCACATAGGCTTGTCCGCCGGCAAAGACACCGCCCGTGAAGTCGATGACCACCCGGCTGAAAGTCAGTCCCTGACTTTTGTGCACTGTGATGGCCCATGCCAACCGGATAGGGTATTGGGTGAAAGTGCCCAACACTTCTTCTTCAATCTCTTTTTTCTCTTCGTTGTACCGGTATCGGATGTTTCGCCAGGAATCGGGTTTTACATCACATTCTTTTCCGTCATCGGTTATTACATAGATGGTGCCGTCCTCGTCGTCGATGCCGGATATGGTACCGATCGTTCCGTTTACCCAACGGCGGTCGTAATCGTTTTTGATGAAAATGATCTGTGCACCCGGTTTTAATATCAAATCTTTGGAGGTAGGCAAACTGCTTTCCGGAAAATCTCCTTCGATTTCTCCCTCAAAGGTGACCGGTTCACCGGGAAGTTCCGCCAGTTTTTTATCATTAATGTAGTCTACATTGTCTCTCCGGGTGGCAAGGGTGATGTACATATCTTCCTCGTTCTGTTCTATCTGCGTGCCATAGCGTGTGTTCAGCAGTTGCAGATCGGCTGCACCGGCAGTGTTATTGCGGATATGGTCGAGCACGCTGACAAATACCGGATCGGTCTGCCGGTATACTTTCTGTAATTCGATGGATACGAGGTCTATCTCGCTGAATACGCGGGCGGAGAAGAAATAGGGGGTGGGATAGAAACGGTTCAGAATTTCCCGTTCGTCATTTTTTACGACCGGTTCCAGTTGGAATACATCGCCGACGAGCAGGATTTGTTTCCCGCCGAACGGCTCGCGCAGATTACGGGAGTAAACGCGCAGGATGCGGTCTACGGCATCTATGATATCCGCACGTACCATCGAGATCTCATCGATGATGACCAGTTCGATCTGTTCGAGCAGCTTGCGGTGTGGTTTGGCATACTTGAAAAACTCATGGATGCGTCCGCGTTGAAGGCTCAAGTTCGGATCGTCCGGCAGGATGGGATAAAAAGGAAGTTTGAAGAAGCTGTGCATCGTGCTTCCTCCGGCATTGATTGCGGCAATGCCGGTAGGAGCAAGAACGACATATTTCTTTTTCGTATTGGCACAGATATGCCGTAGGAATGTGGATTTACCCGTACCGGCTTTTCCTGTCAGAAAGACGGACTGCCGGGTATATTGGATGAGGTTCAGCGCATCCTGAAACTCTTTGTTGTCAGTATCTACGGTCATATGGAAGTACCTTTCCGGTGGCTAAATTATTCCGAAGTGTTTCAATGCTTTGGCAATTCCGTCGTCATCAATGGAAGCAGTCACATAGTCTGCCGCCTGTTTCACTTCCTCCTTGGCATTGCCCATGGCTACACCGATAGCGGCATGGCGCAACATACTGATATCGTTACCGCCGTCACCGAACGACATCGTCTCTTCCAGCTTGAAGCCGAAACGGGCTATTATTTCATCGATACCTTTCTGCTTCGTATTTCCTTTTGCCGTGATATCTGCAAAAGCCGGGAACCAACGGCCGGACTCGCAATTGGGAATTTGAGGTTGTATTTCTGTTTCCTCTTCTACGGTGACAAACGGAGTCATCTGGAAAATCTCTTCCTGCACGGCTTCTTCAAAAGTCTTTACGGGAATTTCGTCTACATGCAGGAAATCATAAAAGATATCGTGAACCAATTTATTGGGCTGGCATACGGATATCGTATGTTCTCCTACAAATATGCAGGGGTATCCTTTCTGTTCACAAACCTGTGCCAGTGCCCGTACCTCTCCGGCAGGAATGGCGCTTTTGTAAATCACTTCATCACCTACGAAACAGTAGGCACCGTTCATCGTGATGTAACCGTCTATCAATCCCCGGTCCTGTATATCCGCCAGATTGTTGATAATCGCTTTGGGGCGTCCTGTGGCAATAAAGATTTTAATGCCTTTTTCGTGGGCAATGGTCAGTGCCTCGATGGTAGATGCAGGAATGGCATGAGTTTCGAAACTCACCAATGTTCCGTCAATATCAAAAAACAGGGCTTTCGTCATATTATGTTTTTTAGAGTGCACAAAAATACAAAAAAGAAATCAAGGCGAGCTTGATTTATGTCATATCCTCTACCACAATTGTGGTATTTTTGTTCTTCTTAAAGTAAATTTCTCTCTCCTGCTTTCATTTTGCAACAGATGAGTTGTACATTTGCAAGCAGATAACCGCAAAAATGAAATGTAAGATGAAATACAATTTCGATGAAATAATAGATCGTCATGGAACGGATTCCGTAAAATGGGATGCCGTCAGCGAGCGTTGGGGACGAAATGATTTGCTTCCCATGTGGGTGGCGGATATGGACTTCCGTACTCCTCCGTTTGTGATGGATGCACTGAAAAAACGTTTGGAGCACGAGATACTGGGATATACTTTTGCCTGCGAAGAATGGTATACTTCCATTATAAATTGGTTGCAGCAGCGCTATCATTGGGAAGTGACCCGCGAGATGCTTACTTTTATGCCCGGTATTGTTCGCGGATTGGCGTTTGCCATACAGTGTTTTACGGAAAAAGGGGATAAGGTAATGGTAATGCCGCCGGTGTATCATCCTTTCTTTTTGGTGACGGAGAAGAATCAGCGTGAGGTGGTTTACAGCCCGTTGGTGCTTCGGGACGGTCAATACCAGATTGATTTCGAGCGTTTCCGTAAAGATGTGCAAGGGTGTAAAATGCTTATTTTAAGTAATCCTCACAATCCGGGCGGGCGTGTATGGACGCTCGAAGAGTTGGAACAGATAGCGGAAATTTGTTATGAAAGCGGTACACTGGTCATTTCTGATGAGATTCATGCCGACTTGACATTACCGCCATACAAGCATTCTACTTTTGCGTTGGTATCGGACAAGGCGCGCCGGAACTCCCTTGTGTTTATGTCTCCCAGCAAAGCGTTCAATATGCCGGGACTGGCAAGTTCGTATTGTATCATTGAAGATAGCAGAATACGACATCGTTTTCAGGAGTATATGGAGGCCGGTGAATTAAGCGAGGGACACTTGTTTGCTTATCTCAGCGTGGCTGCTGCATATAGCAACGGAACCGAATGGCTCGATCAGGCGATTGCCTATATTCAGGCCAACATCGATTTTACCGATGAATATCTGCGGGCGTATATTCCGGCCATCCGCATGATTCGTCCGCAGGCTTCTTATCTCATATTTCTCGATTGCCGGGACTTGGGACTGGCTCAGAAAGAATTGGTCGGTCTTTTTGTGGACGGTGCACATCTGGCGCTTAATGACGGCACCACTTTCGGGAAAGAAGGCGAAGGATTTATGCGGCTGAATGTAGCTTGCCCGCGCAGTGTACTCGAAAAGGCATTGGGGCAACTGCGGGAAGCCTGTAACAGATAGTCCACTTTATACAACATACAACAAAATTGAAAATCTGATGGATAAGAACAGTTTTGAAGCACAACTTCTGCATACTCCTTTTGATAAAGAAGATGCTTATCATTCTCTTTCCATGCCGGTATACAATACGGCTGCTTATGAATTCGACACGGCGGAAGCCATGGAAGAGGCTTTTTGCGGACGCACGGCCGATCATGCCTATTCGCGGATAACCAATCCTACTGTTCAGTATTTCGAGAAACGCATCCGGACCATTACAGGTGCGCTGAGTGTGACGGCTCTGAATTCCGGTATGGCGGCTGTCAGTAATGTTTTCATTACGTTGGCCCGATCCGGTGCGAACATTGTCACCTCTCCCCATCTGTTTGGCAATACTTATTCTTTTTTCAAAAGTACTTTAGCGGCATTTGGAGTCGAAGTGCGTTTTTGCGACCTTACAAATCCGGACGAAGTCCGTGAGCGGGCAGATGAAAATACTTGTGCGGTTTTTCTTGAAGTTATCACGAATCCTCAACTCGAGGTTGCCGATTTGAAAGCGCTTGCCGGCATTGCCCATCAGGTGGGAGCCCCTTTGGTAGCAGATACGACTGTTATTCCTTTTCATACATTCCATGCCCGTGAATTCGGGATAGATATTGAGGTTGTTTCCAGTACCAAATATATTTCCGGTGGCGCGACCAGTTTGGGTGGGCTTATTCTTGATTACGGTACGCTGGATTGGAGCCGTTCGAAGAAACTGGGCCCGGTGGGGGCGCAATTCGGTAATGCTGCTTTTACAGCCAAACTTCGTAAAGAGATTCATCGCAATTTAGGAGCTTATATGACTCCGCAGGTGGCTTATATGCAAAGTCTTGGCTTGGAAACAATGGAAGTTCGTTATGCACGGCAGGCGTCCACATGTCTGGAATTGGCAGAACGCTTGCAGAATTTTCCTCAGATAGAGGCGGTTAATTATACCGGACTTGCATCCAATCCGTTTTATCGGTTGAGTACGGAGCAGTTTGGCCCTTATCCCGGAGCGATGCTGACATTTGATCTCGCTTCGCGTGAGGCCTGTTTCCGTTTTATGAATCGTCTGCAACTTATCCGCAGGGCAACTAACCTGTTTGATAATAAAACGCTTGCCATTCATCCTGCCAGCACTATTTATGGCACCTTCACCGAAGAACAAAGGCAAAGTATGGATATCAGCCAGAAAACAATCCGCCTTTCCGTCGGTCTTGAAAATATAGAAGACTTATTGGCTGATATGGGCCGGGCATTCACGGCGGACTGATGTGCAGATCGGTATGTATCCTTCTTATTAAATGTTTCAACTGTATGAAACTCATCGTTCCAACCGTATGAAACCATTTGTTCCAACTGTATGAAACTGTCCGTTTCATCCGTATGAAACCAATGGTTTCCCGGTGTGGAACCGATCGTTTCTCGGTGTGAAACTGAATTCATCCTACCGGGCTGACTGGTTTCATATACCGGTACTGCTATCCGATATCATGACAGTACTACCGGATGGAGCATCTGAAAATCCTTGTTGATTAATAAAATACGATAGGTTGCATTGACAGGATGCGGCGGGAAAGCCTAATGTAATTTATTTCAATAACTTTCTGAAAAAGAATATTCTTTCTTGAAATCCTTCTTCTCTTTGTCTTGTAAAGTAAATTAGCTTTGTCGAATTTTGTTCTTGTCTTAAAAAGGGAAGGATACCCGGACCGAGGCAGGATGGAATGCGACCGTTTTTCTCTAAAAGTTTGTATATTAGCAGCTTGAAGACTATGCAAAGGAGGCGTTTTTATGCTTGTTTTGAACGTCTCTAACCCTAAGGTTTAAAAGTTATATGAGCAAGAGCGCAGAGAGTTTGAGTACATTTCTACTTCATTTTTTAGAGAGATTGAACGACTATGAATCGATCGAGAAAAAGGTGATGGGATCATTAACGGATATTTGTGATTATTGTGGATTCAAGAGAGGATTTGTTTATCAGACAGACGGATTCCGTTATTTTTATTTGAAAGAGACGGTTGGGAATGAGGATAATACTCTGAGATCCCGTTTTGAAATGGGCGAGATGACCAAGCAACATTTGGCACGTGCAAAAGATAAGAAGGAACCTTTCTGTGTCGATGGTCATGAGGGTAGCTCGTTGGCTGATATCGATATCATGGATTTTTATAAGGTAAAATCCCTATTGATCCGGCACTTTGAAGATACCGAAGGGAAAATAATCGGCTTTATCGGATTTGCCGACAGGGAAGAGGGCGCTTCTTCTTTTACCAAAGAGGAGTCGCAGGCCATTTATCTTGCGTTGGGTGCGCTTTCTAAAGAAATATCGATCAGAGAGTATAAAGAAAGAGAAGTACGTGCGAGTAAGACATTGGGCAGTATCATGAATAATATGGGAGTCGATATATACGTCAACTCGTTTGATTCTCATGATATGCTGTATGCCAATGAATCTATGGCGGCTCCCTACGGCGGTATAGAGCATTTCGAGGGGAAGAAGTGCTGGCAGGCGCTTTATACCGATAAAACGGGAGAGTGCGAGTTTTGTCCGAAGAGACATTTGATCGATGAGAACGGTTTGCCTACCAAAGTCTATTCCTGGGATTATCAGCGCCCGTTTGATAAGTGCTGGTTTCGCGTATTCAGTGCTGCCTTTGCTTGGATAGACGGACAAATGGCACATGTCATTACCAGTGTCGACATCGACCATCAAAAGAAAATAGAGGAAGAATTAAGAATTGCGAAAGAGAAAGCAGAAAATCTGGATCGCTTGAAGTCGGCTTTTCTGGCCAATATGAGTCATGAAATTCGTACTCCGTTAAATTCGATTGTAGGCTTTGCCAGCCTTCTGGCCGAGTCGGAGGACAAAGAAGAACGCGAGGAGTATCTTGCCATCATGCAAGAAAATTCGGAGTTGCTTTTGCAATTGATATCCGATATTCTGGATTTATCGAAGATAGAGGCAGGTACGCTTGACTTTAATATGGGTTATTTGAACGTCAAGGATTTATGTGAGGATATTGTTCGTTACTATGATATTAAAGAGGATAAGGAAGTTCCTGTTGTACTTGCTCCCGGTTTGCCCGATTATCGCATCTATAGTGATAAAAAACGCTTGATGCAGGTTATTATAAACTTTATCAACAATGCCTTGAAATTTACGCATGAGGGGCAGGTTCTTCTTGACTATCATTTTGAGGAAAACGATAATCAAATCGAATTTTCGGTTACAGATACGGGCATAGGAATTGCTCCGGAAAAAGCCGGTAAAGTTTTCGACCGTTTCGTAAAGCTCAATACATTTTCAAAAGGTACCGGGTTAGGGCTTTCTATCTGCCGGAGTATTGTTGATCATTTGAAGGGGAGTATCGGTGTTGAATCAGAATTGGGGGTTGGCAGCCGTTTTTGGTTTACACATCCTTATGAAGTCGAATAAAAAAACATTTTATTTTTATCTTTTTTAATTTGTGGGCATTCCATCGCTTTTTTAAATCTTTTTCGGGAACGGCTTTTGACAAAATTAACTGTGATAGTCGTTAGGGCATACTCCCTATTTTGTTACAAAGGTCTGAGTCGGGGATGGCAAGAGGTCGGTTACCGGGTGTCTGTCTTTTCCTTCTTGAAATGTTTATCCGGAAAAACTGATCATACGACTTTTCTTCACATTATATGGTAATGGATCCATGTACCAATATGCCAATATGCTAATATATCGATGTACCAACGTACCAATGATATACGGTATGTAACGCAGCCAGTTGGTATATGGGTACATTAGTAGATTGCTACATCGTTTTTCTGTAATAAACGTTAATAGCATGCTCTTTTTCCTGTTTTCTATTGCTCGTTTGAATATAAGAATAATATATTTGTGATATCAAAATGATATCATTGAAAACTTTGTGATGATCCAGAGTGATGCGGCACTTTGGCAGGTAGCCGGACAATATGCTTATGATGATAGCGAAACTAATACGGAAGAACTTACTCTTCGTTCCGGCGGTGAAGAGATTAACGAATCATTAATTAAAATATTGGAAGGAATCATGTTACAACGGATTGTAATATTGTTAATTGTTCTTTTAGGAATTCTGCAACCTGCGGATGCCCAAAATCATAAAGCAAATTTAAAAAGTGCCGAACGTTTATATAAGTTTATTGTTGCAGGGCAAGGGGATAGCGTACATGTGCGTATGAGTGATACCATTCGTAAGAAGGTGGCCCCGGTGGTGTTTAGTGACAGTTTCCGGCAGTTGGAGAAACAGATGGGGAAATTTAAATCCCGGGGAAAGTGGAAAACGGAAATGGCGGAAGGGATCACGATGTATCATTGCGATGTACGTTTTGAAAAGAACTCTATGCGATTCACCGTCGTATTCGACGAGGACGGCAGGGCAAGCACGCTTACCTTTACCCCGGCTACTTCTGTTGTTGATGCTAAGCCTATGAAGTTCAATAAAAAGAGGTTGGAGGAAAAAAGTGTGGAGATTTCTACCGATACTTTCCGGCTACCCGGCACATTGACTCTTCCTAAAGGAGGTTCCCGTCTTCCCGTACTGATCCTTGTACATGGTTCCGGCCCGAATGATCGCGATGAAACATTGGGCCCTAATAAACTTTTTCGCGATATAGCTTGGGGATTGGCTGAACAAGGCATAGCTGTTTTGCGTTACGATAAGCGTACCAAGGTGTATGGTACGGCAGCATATCCTCAAGGAGTGGAAGCGACTTTCGATAATGAAGTGGTAGATGATGTGATTTCGGCCGTTCGTTTAGTGAAATCATTGCCGGAGATTGACTCTGCAAGAGTCTATGTGTTGGGGCATAGTTTAGGCGGGATGTTAGTCCCGCGTATCGCACAACGGGCCGGTGAGGGATGTTTGGGCGGTATTATCAGTTTGGCCGGACCGGTGCGGAAGATGGAACAGCTATTGACCGAGCAAATGACATATATCTCTTCTCTTTCGGGTACGCAGCCGGATGTGAAAGCGGCGGTAGAGCAGGTGATGAATTCGCTTCCGGAGTCATACCGGAAAATGGAAACAGAATACCAACCGGTCGAGGTAGCCCGGATGTTGAAACTTCCTTTCCTTGTGTTACAGGGTGAACGTGACTATCAGGTGACGATGCAGGATTTCGGAATGTGGCGCTTTGGATTGTATCGTAATCCGAATGTGCTTTTTAAGTCGTATCCTAAATTGAACCATGCCTTACAGGAGGGGAGTGGGAAATCTACCCCTTTTGAATATACACATCTCAGTCCTGTACCGGAATATGTCATAAAGGATATTGCTGATTTTATAAACGGAGTATTTAAACAGTAAATAAATAGTGAATTCCCATTGGTCTCGTTTTTCAGAATGAAATGGTTGGTAATTGGGAATGAATGAGAGGAATTAATATTGTGGCTAAAAAAGAATCTTCAACCAAGAGTTTTGTCCTGCGGGTAGATGCTGAAACAATGGATGCCATCGAAAAGTGGGCAGCCGATGAGTTTCGCAGCACAAATGGTCAGCTTCAATGGATTATTGCCGAAGCCTTGAAAAAGAGTGGGCGGATGAGAGGAATGAAAGAAGTAAATAATGAAATAATGAAAGAATGAAAGGCTACGCTATGTAAATGTAATCACGATCATTGCGCAGCCTTTCATTCATTTTTTCCTTCATTCCTTCATTCCTTCGGCCTTTTCTTCTTTCCTTCCTTCTTTCCTTCTCTCCATAGCGCTTTAGATATTGTTAACTATAAAAGTTAGTTTATGAACTAAAAAATCTCGTTATTTGCCTTAAATATTGATACAGATATGAAAGGATTAACTGCTAAAGAAGAAGAAATCATGGGCTTTTTCTGGAAGAAAGGCCCTCTGTTTGTGAAAGAAATGCTGGCTTTTTATGATGAACCGAAACCGCATTTCAATACATTATCTACTATTGTCCGGGGATTGGAGGATAAAGGATTCCTTGCCCATAAAACTTATGGAAATACCTATCAATATTATGCAACGGTCAGTGCAGAAGATTTTCATAAAGGAACACTGAAAAATGTTATCCGTAAGTATTTCAATAATTCTTATCTCAGTGCCGTCTCTTCATTAGTCAGTGAGGAAGACATTTCGCTTGATGATCTTAAGCAGCTTATACGTGAAGTGGAAAATGCACATAATAAAAAATAGAATGTGCCATAAAAGAAAAAACTTATGGGAACCTTTTTTGTCTACATACTGAAATCATCTGTTTGCCTCGCACTATTCTATCTTTTTTATAGGTTGTTGCTGAGCAAAGAAACTTTTCATCGCTTTAATCGGGTCGCTTTATTGGGAATACTTTTTTTGTCGTTGCTTATCCCATTGCTTGAGGTGACTACTGCGCAACCCACAGAGATGGCGCATACCATGCTGACTTTGGAACAGCTTCTTGCAATGGTTGATTTCTACTCTCAGGATACTGTGGCTGTCGCTCCGGTTGAGGTAAAAGAGATTACTTTATCCGGCATTCAGATCACCCTGGTCATTTACCTTGCCGGTATCGTGTTTTTCGCTTGCCGTAATATTTATTCGCTTATCCGTTTGTTTTTGTTACTCCGTTCGGGCAGAAAGGAGATATTTCATTCCGGTATTAGGCTCATTATACATAATAAAGAAATCGCTCCTTTCAGTTGGATGAAATATATCGTTATCTCTGAGGCCGATCTTGAGGAGAATGGACGTGAAATACTCATTCATGAAACTGCCCATATCAGCAATCATCATTCTGTCGATCTGTTGGTTGCAGATCTATGTATCTTTTTTCAATGGTTCAATCCCGCATCGTGGTTACTGAAACAAGAACTGCAAAACATTCATGAATACGAAGCGGATGAGACAGTGATCAAAGAAGGTGTTGATGCAAAGCAATATCAATTATTATTAATAAAAAAAGCTGTCGGCACAAGGCTCTACTCTATGGCCAACAGCTTTAATCACAGTACACTTAAAAAACGTATCACTATGATGTTAAAAGAAAAATCAAATCCTTGGGCACGTTTGAAGTATTTGTATGTACTTCCGTTAGCAGCTATTGCAGTAACTGCTTTTGCCCGTCCCGAAATCTCTCAAAAAGCAAAAGAGATTTCTGCTGTCAAAGTTAATGATTTAGCGGCAATTGTAGAAACAAAAACGGTGGAAAATGTTGCTTCCGGGGTAAATGCAGTGGTGAATCTTACTGATGTTCCGGAGATTCCCGTAGTGAAGGACACGGCAGATGTGAAGAAAAAGGAGACTGCTGGAAAATCGTCTGAAGACGGTGTCTTTTGGGTTGCAGAGAAAATGCCTGAATTTCCGAGTGGCAATGGAGCTGTGGCGGAATATGTACGGGAGAATATGAAATATCCTGCGATAGCGAAAGAGAAGGGTACACAAGGTCGTGTTATCGTACAGTTTGTTGTCAACAAGAAAGGTAAGATTGTTTCTCCAAAGGTAGCCCGGAGCGTTGATCCTGATTTGGATAAAGAAGCTATCCGGCTCATAAAGAGCATGCCGGATTGGATACCTGGAACGCAGGGAGGTAAAGCAGTAGATGTGAAATATACACTTCCGGTATCTTTCCGGCTTGATGGCGACAGTTCGGCAAATGCCAATACCGCTTCTTCGGAAGAGAAAACGGGCGGACCACTTTTCATAATCGACGGTAAAGAAGCGGCTCCAAATACAATCAATGCGATCGATCCGAACTGGATAAAATCAATCAGTGTCTTGAAAGATGCATCGGCAACGGCAATCTATGGTTCTCGTGCAAAAGAGGGGGCTATTATCATAACTTTGATGACCAAGGAAGAATATCAGGCCAAACAAAATGAAAAGACGTTAGGTGATAAGATAGATGCTCTTCAAAATAAGCTTAATTCCAATGATGTAAAAAAAGTCTCTTACTTTTTGGATGATAAAGAAGTATCTGATACCGAACTCCAGACATTGAGACAAAATAAGGCAAGTGAATATGATGTAGTGACTGTAGAGACAGACGGTAAACCAGCGGTGAAAATAAAAACAAAACCTGTATCCAATATTACGATACGTGGTCTTAAAGGTACAGTTAAAAGCGTCAATGGTACACCTGTATTCCCGGATACATCCGATAATGAAAATAGGGTGGCAGGAAAAGTTTGTGATACGGATGGTAATCCGGTTATCGGAGCTTGTGTGTTAGTTGAAGGAACAACTATAGGAACAGTTACCGATCTTAATGGAACTTTTAAGTTGGAAACCCTGAAAGGTTCTGTTCTTTCTGTCAGCTATATCGATATGCAAACGGCAAAAGTTAAGGTAGAAGATGCCGGTCCGCTGATTATTACTTTGAAAGCAGATTGAAAAAACTCTAAGAAACACAAAAAGAAATCCTATAAAAATCAAAACAGTTTCTAACTCTCTCTCTTAATTGTTTTAGCAAGGGGTGTCGGTCATTGAAGGCAAGATGCTCCTTGCTCTTTTTGTATTGTATTCTTATTCCTTACCTTGAGTTTCCGAAAATTGTATCTTCGTATATAAAAATTGAATGAGTTTTTAGGAATATTTATAGAAAATACATTTCTTTGCAAGGCAAACGAATTTTAATATTATGCAAAAATTTATATTCCTTTTTCTATTTCTGCTTTCCTCTTTTGCAGTTGCTGCACAAAATGATGAAACACAGCAGTATGATTCAATCTTGTCGGTAATGAAAAATAAATCTATCCCCTTGATGGAGCGTTATTACATGACCGGGAATATAGAGAATCTTTCACGGGAACATCAGATCGGAGTTTTGAAACAGCTAGTACCCGAAGCGAAAGAATGGGAGGATAAAGCGGTTATTACTCGTTTGTATTCCATTATTTCTTTGTCGGAGACTCAGCTAAGTCATATGGAAGCTGCTAAGAACTATCTGGATAGCGCCTTTGTTTATGAAGGGACTTTTTCTAACAATAATATTGCCGGAATGATGTATTATGCGGCAGGGGTTTATCACGTGACACTGACTGATTTTGTAGAAGCTCAAAAGAATTATTATAAAGCTGCAGAATACTTTAATAGGAACGAACATAAACCGGGCATCTTGACGGATGTGTTCTATAATTTGTCTGTCATTTATGTTTTGTGGCAGGATGAAAAGGGATTAGCCGAACTGATGAAAGACTTGGAGCAGACTCCGGTTGACTTTCCGGTTCAGCAGATTTTGAAATTATCCGTGCAGGCTCAATATTATTATGTACATTATGCGAATACGAAAGATGTTGCTTACCTCGATTCGGCTGCCATGTACAATAATTTAGCGTTTGATGTATACAATACGACGGATAATCCATATGATGTAGGTCATCAGATATCGGATAATTATCTTAGTCAGGCACTCATTTATTGCTTTCAGGGAAAGATTCAGGAAGCGAGAAACTGCTTTGAGACAGGGCGGAAATTGATGAATCCGAAACAGTTCGATTCGGATGCGCGTATCTTATATATTTCGGGAATGATCTCTTATTATTTAGGAGATTATTCACAGGCAGAAAACAGTCTTCGGACTGCGTTGGAACAACTGGAATCGTTAAGTGAAGAAAAACAGATAAATTATGATGAATCCATTGTTTCCAGCTATTTGATACTTGCCAAAGTATATGAGGAACAGAAACTTTATGATAAAGCGTTGGAAGCCGAACGCCAATCCATGCTGTTTTCCAGACGGCTGTATGAACAAAATACGCGAAGAGAGATAAACACACTTCGCGTGAAGTACAATCTGGATCAGGCCGAACGTAACGTAAAGCAGCTTACCGTACTTAGTGAACAGCGTGCACGTATCAACCAACTTGTGATAGGGATGATGGTACTGGCATTGGTTGTTATTTTCCTGTTAGCCGTTCGTTACCGTTCGCGTCAGAGGTTGAATGCTCATCTGTTACAGATTGCCGATTTGAAACAACAGGAGGCTGATCTGACTATAGAACTTCAGAAAGCCAAATTGGAAGAAAAAGAAAATGAATTTCAAGTTATGGTGAACGAGGCGCGGCAACGTAGGGTGCAGTCTTATCTGGAAGGATTGGAGGTAGAACGTAATCGTCTTGCCCGTGAACTCCATGATAATGTATCGAATGAATTGGTGGCTATCCGTATGGAGATAGAGGGAGGTAAAAGTACGCCTCAAGAAATAATGAATACTCTTAAAACATTGCATACGGAAGTACGGGCTATTTCACATGATCTGATGCCGCCTGTGTTTAAGTATGCCACCCTACCGGAAATATTGGAGGATTATGTATCGCAACGCGATAAATCGGGCAAGGCAGAAATCACATTATCGATTCAACCGGAAGAAGGATGGGAAAACATACCGCAAAATACAGGATTGGAGATTTATCGCATCATACAGGAGGTCACCGGAAATGCGTTGAAACATGCGGAAGCCAGCCGGATAGACATAAGCTTATTATGGAATGAGAACAGAATAGAGATTATGGTTGCTGATAACGGGAAGGGTTTTGATAAAGAACGCAAAGGCACAGGTATTGGCATGAATATCATTAGAGAGCGAGTCCGCAATCTGAAAGGACAATTAAGAATAGATACTGCTCCGGGAAAAGGTACAAAAATACAGGTAGAACTTTCTACCGGTGATTTGTGACTTGATCGGTGAGTTGTCGTTTCTTCAATGATATCCCATATTTTGTAGTACTTGCATGATCTCTTTTTCCTGATCAGGGTGAAACCACTGTATCTCTTCGTCCCGTTTGAACCAGGTCATCTGTTTACGCGAATAGATACGTGAGTTCTGTTTTATCTTCTCAATGGCAAAAGGGAGTTCCCAAGTTCCGTCCAGATAATTGAAGATTTCTTTGTAGCCTACTGTATTGAGTGAGTTAAGCGGGCGATAGGGATATACATTCCGGACCTCCTCAAGCAACCCTTCTTCCATCATTACATCTACCCGGTGGTTGATGCGATTGTAAAGTTCGGCCCGGTCACGTGTCAATCCTATTTTTATAATGCGGAAAGGGCGTTCTTTTCTTTTTTGTGTCCGGAAAGAAGTATAGGTCTTCCCTGTCATATAACAAATTTCGAGGGCATGGATGACTCGTTTGGGATTCTTTAAATCGACAATTTTGTAATATTCCGGATCGAGCAGTTTCAGTTCGGAGCAGAGATTCTCAAGTCCCTCCGCTTCATATCTTTGCAACATCATCTCCCGTGTCTCTGTATCTACGGTAGGAATATCGTCAATACCTTTGCATATGGCATCCACATACATCATCGACCCTCCTGTGAGAATGACTACTTCTTGTTCTTGAAATAGCCTTTCGAGGATGGTCATTGCTTCCTCCTCGTAACGCGCAGCACTATAATAATCAGTGAGTTTTAGTGTACCTACCAAATAATGAGGTACCCGTTTCAATTGTTCCGGGGTAGGGGCGGCAGTACCTATTTTAAGGTCTGCATAGATCTGTCTGGAATCGGCAGAAACAATGCTTGTATGAAAATGTTCCGCTAACCGGAGACTTAGCTCTGTCTTTCCAACTCCGGTAGGGCCAATAAGGACGATAAGGATAGGAGAGGGCATAAAAGGATTTACGATTAGATAATTTACAATTAGACGATTGAAGAACCTTGCTTTATTGATGTCTCCGTAAGGGGAGGTGATGGATGATTACAAGATCGGGGAGAGAAAACCCCATTAGGGTTTGGGCATATAATTCGGTTTACGATTAGAGGATTGGCCACTTGGAAGAGTAGTACTTCCAATCGTAAATAGTAAATCGTCTAATCGTAAATCCGATATTATTGGGGCTTATAATTTCTCTTCTTCAAAGGATCCTGCATCAGGTGTACCGCCACCTATATCAAAACCTTCGGCATCAAAGTCCTCAAGGTCGAAATCCTGGTCTCCGTAGAAATTTTCATCCAAATCCAATGAACCACTGGCAGCAGCCATTTCTTCAAAATCCATGGTCTGTTTGGGGGCATCTCCGGTTTTCTTTGTGCATTTAGAGCCTTTCATCTCTTTTCCTGTGATGATTTCAGACAGTTCTATGAAGAAACAACGTTCTGTCATGTAATCAAATACATAGAGCAGTTTCTGCTTTTCATCCTCAATCAGTTCGCTGAGGGTCGTATCTTTCATTACCCAACTGTCTATTTCCGGACTATTATCCATCTCTTCCAATGTAATCTCTTTCTCCTTTTCCCAGTCATCGTCACAAAGGAAAAATGAGGTCATCTGATCGTTGGTATACCCTGTCGATTTCAATATCGCTTCATGGAAGTCATAAAAAGTGGCTTCCGGATCAATTTGTATTTCTCTGACGAAATTATCCACCTCATCAGATATGATGGTAAATCTGTATATCATAATGATAATGTTTTAAATTTTCAATATATATAATATGCCAATAGACAGATTTGTTATTTAATAATTCCTCGCTCCGAGTTGCGTATAAAACTGATAATATATTCTATTTCCGGGCTCGTCTCTACTTCTGCTTCCACTTTTGTAAGGGCATCGGAAATATTTAATCCGCTTTGGTAGATAATGCGGTAAGCATTATGAATGTTTTCAATTACTTCATTGGAGAATCCACGGCGACGGAGACCGATGATGTTGATACCACTGTAAGTAATGGGTTCGCGTCCGGCAATAATATAAGGGGGAATGTCTTTACTAAAACGTGATCCGCCTTGAATCATAACATATCCGCCTACGTGGCAAAATTGGTGCATTAATACGGCGCCACTGATGATGGCATTATCGTCGATGATAATTTCTCCCGCCATTTTAGTAGAGTTTCCGATAATACAGCCGTTGCCAATGATAGCGTCGTGGGCTACATGCACTCCTTCCATCAGAAGATTATTATTGCCAACGATGGTTTTTCCTTTGGCTGCCGTACCACGGTTGATGGTTACATTCTCGCGAATGAGGTTATTGTCTCCGATTTCGGCAGTACTTTCTTCTCCACGAAATTTGAGATCTTGTGGAATAGCACCGATAACGGCACCTGGGAAAATAGTATTTCCGTTACCGATACGCGAACCGTATAAAATATTGGCATTGGGCATAATTTTGTTATTATCGCCGATCACCACATTTTTATCGATGTAAACGAAAGGACCGATCTCTACGTTTTCCCCGATTTTTGCTTCAGGGTGAATATACGCTAAGGGACTTATCATAATTTATTTGTTTTTTACTATTTGAGCCATAAATTCCGCTTCACATACTACCTTTTCACCTACGAAAGCGTAACCTTTCATAGTGGATATGCCTCGCCGAATAGGAGCTAACAGTTCTACCCGAAAGATAAGGGTATCTCCCGGTACTACTTTTTGGCGGAATTTCACACCGTCTATTTTCATGAAATAAGTAGAATAGCGGTTAGGTTCGTCTACTGAATTGAGCACGAGCAGTCCTCCGATCTGTGCCATTGCTTCTATCTGAAGTACACCCGGCATTACCGGTTCCTCGGGGAAGTGACCTTGAAAGAAGGGTTCATTGGAAGTGACATTCTTGATTCCTACAATATAGTTGGCACCAATTTCAATCACTTTATCTACCAACTGGAATGGATACCGGTGAGGAAGCAGTTCGCGGATGCGGTTTACATCCATGATAGGCGCTTCATTGCAGTTGTATATGGGAGCCTGTATTTCGTGCAAACGGATTTCTTTGCGCATCTGACGGGCAAACTTGTTGTTGATCGTATGTCCCGGACGAGTTGCAATGATGCGGCCTTTGATGGGTTTACCGATAAGGGCAAGGTCACCGATGACATCGAGTAATTTGTGACGGGCGCATTCATTAGGCCATACCAATGGTTTGTGATTAATATACCCCAATTGGTTGGCATCCATGTGGGGAACTCCCATGACATCTGCCAACTGATCGTAACTCTCTTGAGACATTTTACGTTCATAGATAACGATGGCATTGTCTAAGTCACCTCCTTTGATCAGTCCGGCTGATAGTAACGGTTCAATTTCACGGACAAATACGAATGTACGGCTGGCAGCTACTTCCTCTTTAAAATTATTCATATCTTCCAGTGTTGCGAACTGGTTAGGGATGATAGTAGAATCGTAGGATACCAATACGTTCAGACTGAAATTTTCGTCCGGCAATACAATGATAGACGAACCAGTCTCCTCGTCGCGGAATTCGATTTTTGATTTGATTATATAAAAGTCCTTGACAGCATTTTGCTCTTCTATGCCGACCTTTTCTATCTCTTGTACGTAATATTGTGCACTACCGTCCAGAATAGGAAACTCCGGACCGTTTACTTGAATAAGACAATTATCTATGCCTAAGGCATAAAGAGCTGCCATTCCATGTTCAACGGTGCTTACTTTTACTCCATTTTTGGCTAACACAGTACCACGTGTCGTCTCTGTCACGTTGTCTGCCACAGCATCGATGACCGGATGTCCTTCCACATCGATACGCTGAATTTTATATCCGTGGTTTTCGGGCGCAGGGTTAAACGTTACTGTCAGATCAAGACCAGTGTGAAGACCTTTTCCTCTCAGTGAAAAGCTATCCTTCAGAGTTTTTTGTTTCAGCATTGGTTACTTATTTATTAGTTGTTGTTTTAATTCTTCAAGTTCTTTGCGTAGATTACGCAGTTCTTGTTGTAGTTCAGGTAAGTTTTTATGTACGACGGCTGCTTTGAAATACTGCTTCGGTTCCATCGGAGGAGTACCAATTAACTGGCTTTCGGATTTAATACTGCCCGGTACACCGGATTGTGCTCCGAGATTCACTTTATCACCGATTTTGATATGGCCGGCGATACCTACTTGCCCACCGAACATACACCATTCTCCTATTTTAGTAGAACCGGCAATTCCTACCTGGGCTGCCATGACCGTATGTGAACCTATTTCATCATTGTGTGCTACTTGAACAAGATTATCCAGCTTAACACCACTGTGAACGATTGTAGCTCCCATCGTTGCACGGTCAACACAAGTGTTGGCACCAATGTCTACTCTGTCTTCAAGGATAACGATGCCGATTTGGGGAATCTTTTCGTAACCTTGCGGAGTCGGTGCGAAGCCAAAACCGTCTGCTCCGATTACTGCACCTGAATGTAAGACACATTCATTACCTATATGACAGTCGTGGTAGATGGTTACGTTAGAATAAAGAAGGCAGTTACTGCCGATCTTCACATTATCTCCTACATAAGTGTGCGGATAGACGAGGGTATTATCTCCGATAACGGTGTTTTCTCCGATGTAGGCAAAAGCACCGACGTATACATTTTCACCGATATGTGCAGTGGGAGAGACGAATGCCAATGAGTCGATACCTTGTTTTTTAGGTTTACTCATTTCGTAGAGATTCATTAATTTGGCGAGGCTTTCATAGGCATTGTCTACCTTTATTAAAGTAGCCTTTATTTCATGTTCCGGCTCAAAATCCTTATTTACCAGTATGATACTGGATTGGCTTTCATATATATAAGGTGTATACTTCGGATTGGAAAGGAATGAAATTGCTCCTGGTATTCCTTCTTCTATTTTAGCGAACGTATGTACAGTTGCGTTTTCATCTCCTATAACTTCTCCTTGGATAAATGCTGCAATTTGCTTAGCCGAAAACTCCATGTTTTTACTCTATTATTATATGATTTTTTTCCGTTTTTTATATGTCCGATAAGGGCGGCTTTTGTATGCGCACCTCTATCAGAGCACAAATAACGGACTTTTTTTTTATATATCCTTACTCTTTAATGAATATTTTATACTTGTATATGCAAACGTTGGTAGCAGATATAGTATTTCTTTACCTTTTTGGAGAGCAACGAGATGTTTAACATATCCGATGCTTCGGCAATATTTTTGATTGTGCCGTCCTTATAGATAATGTCAATACTATCATCTGCCGGTTCGTACATATTCTTTTCGATGCTGGGGGTAGAAACAAAATAGTTCGCTTCGGAAAGTGTGACGCCTAATTGCCGGCTTATTTGCAAAGTTAATTCTTTTTTCCTTTCTTCACTAATGGGTTCGGAAGATATTTCCACTTTAAAGATATTGCGATTGATCATTCCGAGGCTGAGCGTAGAGAGCACTTTGTCCGGATGGGTACTCCATACCTTAAGCGAAGTCCATATATCGTTATCGTCCAACTGGATGAAATTCTCCAGACATTCGGGATTACTATGAAACTTCTCCGGATCGATATCATTGTACAGGAAGAAATGAAGCGCCGGTGAAGCGAATAGCTCCACTCCTTTACGGGCAAGTTCTTTTGCCCGTAGCAAAGTGCTGATGAGCATCCGCTCATAGGCTACCGATGTTTTGTGCAGATATACTTGCCAATACATCAACCGACGGGCCGTAAGAAAGTTTTCGATAGAATAGATACCTTTGGACTCTACCACCAGATGATCATCCGCTACATCGAGCATTTTTATGATACGGGCAGATCCGATATTACCTTCTGTGACTCCTGTATAAAAGCTGTCCCGGCGTAAATAGTCGAGACGGTCCATGTCTAACTGTCCACTTACGAGTTGATGAAGGAAGCGTTTGGGATATTCATCCTTGAATATTTGTATCGCAAGGCTGAGTTGTCCGTTCATCTCCTTATTCATACGTTCCATCAGCATAAGGGAAATTTCCTCGTGCGATATGCCTTTTACAATCGTGTCCTCAAGTACATGTGAGAAAGGACCGTGTCCGATATCATGTAACAGGATTGCCGCCTGTACAGCTTCTGCTTCACTGTCGAAAATGAAGTTTCCTTTAGAAGCAAGTTGCATAATGGCTTCGCTCATCAGGTGGAAAGCTCCCAATGAATGTTGAAAACGGGTATGCTGTGCTCCGGGATATACTACCGATGACAATCCTACTTGTTTGATACGGGTTAATCGTTGTAAAAGGGGGTGTCGTACGATGTCATACAACAATCCCTTCGGTATGTTGATGAATCCGAATACCGGATCGTTTATTATCTTTCTTTCGTAAGCCATGTAATTAGTGGTAAGTGATTAGTGATGAGTGATAAGCGATTAGTGATAAGTGATTAGTGCCATACGGATTATAGCGCAGCAACTTATCACTTATCACTAATCGTTAATCACTTTTTTCAGCTCTTCTGCCATTTGCTCCTGTACTTCTTGTGCGGCTTTTCTGGCTGCTTGTGCAAAGTTTTCGGTTTTGTCTGCATAAATAATTCCACGGGAAGAGTTTACGATTAATCCGCAAGTATCGTTCATACCATATTTGCACACTTCTTCAAGTGAGCCGCCTTGCGCACCTACACCGGGTACAAGAAGGAAATGGTTAGGAACAATTTTACGGATATCTTCAAAGGCACGTCCCTGGGTAGCACCTACTACATACATCATTTGTTCATCACCGGCCCATTCTTGTGATTTCCGCAATACTTTTTCGAAAAGACGCTCTCCATTAATATCTTTTGTCAATTGGAAATCGTGTGAACCTTTGTTGCTGGTGAGAGCAAGAAGAATTACCCATTTACCCTCATAGGTCAGAAATGGTGTAACGCTGTCCTCACCCATGTATGGAGCAACGGTAACCGAGTCTATGTTCAGTTCCTCAAAGAAGGTACGGGCATACATTGCAGATGTGTTTCCAATGTCACCGCGTTTTGCATCGGCAATGATAAACTGGTCGGGATAATTTTCTTTGATATACTTCACTGTTTTTTCAAAAGCGATCCAGCCTTTTACACCCATACTTTCGTAGAATGCCAAATTCGGCTTGTAGGCGATACAAAGATCGGCAGTTGCGTCAATAATTGCTTTGTTGAAAGCGAAGATCGGATCGGCTTCATCCAAGAGATGATCCGGTATTTTTTTGATGTCTGTATCAAGCCCAACGCAAAGGAATGATTTTTTGCGTTTGATATTCTCGAATAATTCTTGTTTATTCATCTTTTATATTTACGATTTACAATTTTACGGTTGAAAATTCTCTCTCTTCTTTCCTTCTCCCCTCTCAATTCTCCCTTCTCTCAATTCTCCCTTCTCTCTTTTGAGTTCTCCCTTTTTTATAGTTCGCTCTCTTTGAGGCGTTCCGTATTTTCGGCTACTGTCAGCTTGTCTATACATTCTTGGATATCTCCGTCCATGAATGCGGCAAGGTTATAGATTGTGTAATTGATTCGGTGATCGGTAATGCGTCCTTGTGGATAGTTGTAAGTACGGATTTTAGCAGAACGGTCGCCGGTAGAAACCATTGTTTTGCGTTTGGAAGCAATGTCGTCAATGTACTTTTGGTGCTCTTTGTCATAGATAAAGGTACGCAGACGCGCGAGAGCACGTTCTTTATTTTTCGGTTGGTCACGGGTTTCCGTACATTCAATAAGGATTTCTTCGGAAATACCCGTATTCGGGTTTTTCCAGATGTAGCGTAGGCGAACCCCCGATTCTACTTTATTCACATTCTGACCACCGGCACCACCGGAACGAAACGTATCCCATTTTATTTCTCCCTCATTGATCACAACATCGAACTCTTCCGCTTCGGGAAGTACGGCTACGGAAGCGGCGGAAGTATGCACACGTCCCTGTGTTTCAGTGGCAGGTACACGTTGTACACGATGTACTCCCGATTCATATTTCATTGTTCCATATACGTTATCTCCTGTGATACTACAAATAATTTCTTTGTACCCGCCGGCTGCTCCCTCATTTGCACTGGATACTTCCAGTTTCCAGCCTTTAGACTCACAGAACTTAACATACATGCGGAAAAGATCACCGGCGAAGATAGCAGCTTCATCGCCACCCGTACCACCACGTATTTCAAGAATGGCATTTTTGCTGTCCTGTGGATCTGCCGGTACAAGCAAGATTTTTATCTCTTCTTCCAGTTCGGGGAGGCGCTCTTGACTATTGTCCAATTCTTCTTTTGCCATTTCACGCATGTCGGCATCCGATTCGTTGGCAAGTATGTCTTTGGCTTCTTCAATGTTGGCCAATGTTTGTATGTATTCCTTGCGGGCCTTCATCAGGTCGTCAAGTTCTTTATATTCTTTGGTTAGTTTGACGTAACGTTTTTGGTCGGCAATCACTGCCGGGTCGGTAATGAGGGTAGAAACTTCCTCAAAACGAGCCACAAGACCATCTAATTTTTCTAATATATTGTTACTATCTGCCATGAAAATTATTAATTTGATTAAGGACAATGTGCCATAAAATAATGTGCCAATGTACTAATGTGCCGATATGCCAATTGGCTGCGCTAAAATAATGTGGAATGTGTTAACTGAATAATTTGCTGAATTTTTTAATTCTTTAATTTCTTCATTCTTTCATTCTCTAATTGGCACATTGGCACATTATCCTATTGGCACATTATTTAATATTTAAATTCTCCGAATTCGCTTTTGATAATCAATTCTTTTTGATCGCTTTCTTCAATACGTCCTACAATTTGTGCGGGGATACCGAAAGATTCGCTGATGGCAATCACTTTTTCGGCATGTTCGGGTGAGAGGTATACTTCGAGACGGTGTCCCATATTGAATACCTTGTACATTTCCGCCCAGTCTGTGCCGCTCTGTTCCTGGATGGTCTTAAACAACGGAGGAACGGGGAAAAGATTATCTTTCACTACGCGTACTTTGTCTACGAAATGCAGCACTTTGGTTTGGGCGCCGCCCGAACAGTGTACCATACCGTGGATATCGGGACGTAGCACATCCAGCAGTTTCTTTACTACCGGAGCATATGTGCGGGTGGGAGAGAGTACCAGCTTACCCGCATTGATCGGTGAACCTTCTACTTCATCCGTCAATTTTAATCCGCCGGAGTAAACGAGTTCTTCCGGAACGGCTGCATCATAGCTTTCGGGATATTTTTCCGCCAGGTATTTGGCAAATACATCATGACGGGCGCTGGTCAGTCCGTTACTTCCCATACCGCCATTATATTCTTTTTCATAAGTGGCTTGTCCGTAAGAAGCAAGACCAACAATCACATCGCCCGGACGGATATTGGCATTGTCGATGACATCTGCACGTTTCATACGGCAGGTCACAGTACTGTCTACGATAATTGTACGTACAAGATCGCCTACATCGGCTGTTTCACCTCCGGTGGCGTATACACCGACTCCCATGTCGCGAAGTTCGGCCAATAATTCATCTGTCCCGTTGATAATGGCAGAGATAACCTCACCTGGAATAAGAAGTTTATTACGGCCGATAGTAGATGATACGAGAATATTGTCTACGGCACCTACACACAACAGGTCGTCGATATTCATAATCAATGCATCCTGTGCGATACCTTTCCATACGGACAGGTCACCTGTCTCTTTCCAATACATGTAGGCCAGAGATGATTTTGTTCCGGCACCATCGGCATGCATAATATTACAATACTCCGGATCTCCACCCAAAATATCGGGAATGATTTTACAAAAAGCTTGCGGAAAAATACCTTTGTCTATGTTTTTGATGGCATTGTGCACATCCTCTTTTGATGCGCTGACACCTCGCATCATGTATCGTTGATTACTCATGAGTTATTAGGTTTTGTATACGGCGGCAAAAGTACTGTTTTTTTTCCGTATAGCCAACATTTTAGCATGAGTTCGACTGAAAGAGTTTTATTTAAAAACTTACCGTTGGAGCGGTTTCGGTACCTTCGGCTGCTTCAAAATAGGCATGTTTGTCAAAACCGAACATAGATGCAAAGAGACTTTTTGGAAAACGGCGAATTGCTGTATTGTAGGCCTGTGCGGCATTGTTAAAGTTGGTGCGGGCTACGTTGATACGGTTTTCCGTTCCTTCCAATTGTGCTTGAAGCTCGAGGAAATTCTGGTTGGCTTTTAAATCCGGGTAATTTTCGGTGATAGCGAGTAACTTACCTAAAGCGGAAGTGACTGCACCTTGTGCTTTCTGATACTCTGCCAGTTTCTCCGGAGTCAGGTCATTGGCGTTTACCTGCATTTGAGTTGCCTTGCTACGAGCTTCCACTACTCCTTCCAGCGTTTCTTTCTCATGAGACGCATATCCTTTTACTGTATTTACCAGATTAGGGATAAGGTCGGCACGGCGTTGATATTGTGTTTCCACATTTGCCCACTGGCTGTTTACACTTTCGTCCATAGTAACCAGGCCATTGTACATGCTCACAGCCCATATAACGATAACCGCCACTACGGCAATAATGATAATAATCGATTTCTTCATTTTCTTTTTATTTTAAATTATTATTTATAGTCTTGTTTTTTCTGACATTTCTTTTTGTTTTCAGAGACGTTTCATTCCGTATCGGAGACACTTAGAAACGTGAACCGGCTCCACCGCCTCCGCCCATACCGCCTCCGAAACTGCCACCGCTGAAGCCACCGCCGCCTCCGAAGCTTCCACCACCGAAACCGCCGATGAACGGTCCTCCACCACCTCTGCCGCCACGTCCATGATAGTCGTCATCATACGTTTGCTGCCGGCGCACTATAGTATGTCCGCAGTTCCGGCAAGTATACGTGATGTCTTCTGTTTTTACTCCATTACGTTTGGAAACGACTCTGCTACCGGTGCGCTGCAACTTGTGCTTGCCGCATTGAGGACAGCGAGTGGCTGCTCTCACTGCTATAATACTGATAACAGATGCTACTCCCATAAAACCGATGACAGCCAACAAGATCATCGACCATGAAATATCTTCTTCGTCGTTGGCAGCGTCATTTACCATCGATCCGTCCAGACGCTGGCATACAGCACGTATACCGCTTACCATTCCTGCATCCCAATTACCTGTTTTCAAGAATGGAATCATGTTCTTTGTTTGTATCCGTTTACAGATGGCATCGGGTAAATCACCTTCAAGCCCATATCCGGTATAGAACTGAATACAACGTTGATCGGTTACCAAGAGAATTACCAGACCGTTATTTTTCCCTTTTTTGCCTACACCCCATTGATTGAGCAGTTGATGGGCGAAATCAAAGCAATCCTCTTGTCCGATGGAAGGAACTACGGCAACGACTGTTTCTATCCCGGTTTTTTCTTCCAGATTATAGAGCATACGGTCGATGCTGTCACAGGCTGCCTGCGACAAAATATCGGCTGGATTGCACACATACCGGAGTTTGTTTTGCAGATGTACTTTCGGAATATTGTCTACGGTATATATCTTTTCCTGCGCTTGCGAAGGCAGGCAGAGAAATGTGAGCAGTATAAAAGTGAGTATTTGTTTCATAATCGTTTTCGTTATCGTCCACAAATATAGCTACTTTTATCTTTTATTCGATATACTTGTCGACGAAGTTCTTTACACGGTTGGTATATTCTGTTTTATTTTCTTTATAAGATACGGCATGCTTTGCTCCCGGAACGATCCATAATTCTTTGGGATTCGGTTTAGCTTCGTAGAGGGGGTAAACCATCCAGGTTGGCACGTAGGTGTCTTTATCACCATGTATGAAGAACATGGGAAGGTCTGCCTTTTCAACTTGTTTTAGCGAAGAGGCTTCTTTGAAATTCCATCCGTACTTTTGTTCGCACAGCCAACTTGTTGTGTACATCAGCGGGAATTTAGGCAAGTGAAAAGCCAATTTCAGTTCGTGTGAAAATTCGTCCCATACACTGGTATATCCGCAGTCTTCCACAAAGCATTTAACGAATTCCGGTTGTTCTTCTCCGGCCACCATCATGGTGGTAGCACCTCCCATAGAGATGCCATGAACTACCATTCGGGTACTGTCACCGTAAATCTGATTGGCTACGTGCATCCATTGCATTACATCGAGACGATCTTTCCATCCCATTTGTATAGCAGGACCTTCGCTTTCTCCATGATGCTGTAAATCAGGTAAAAGGATGTTGAACTGTAAATCGTGACTATACAGATATCCGATCATAAACATGCTTATCGCATTGTCAGTATAACCGTGCACAATGACTGCTGTTTTTGGGGTAGGTTTTGGAGCTGCAATATAGTAGGCATGCAGTCGTATGCCTTCCGGGTTCAAAATAAAAGTGTCTTTCAAGGCATTTACTTGATTGAGACTGTCTACCCAAGGGCGCAGAAAAGGATAATTGGCATATAGATACCTATAGGAATCTGCATCTTTGGCACGTATCCTGGCATTCGGAGTCAGTGAGAAGTTGAGCATATAATAACTTCCTCCGATCATGCAACCGGTCAGTATCACCAGTAAGATGATGCCTCCCAATATCCAGCCTCTTTTAAATCCTTTCTCCATCTTCTGTGTTATTTATTCCATATTTCCCATGCGGCGAATGCTTGTAGGAGAAGCATTTCCAATCCGTTTTTGGTGATGGCGCCACGCTCTTCCCCTTTTTTCATGAAAAGAGTGACGTTTGGGTTATACAACAAATCATAAAGTAAATGGTTTGGTGTAAGTTGTTCGTAAGGTATGTCGGGGCAGAAATCGACTTTCGGATACATTCCTACCGGCGTACAGTTGACAATCACCGTGTATTCAGTCATTATTTCCGGGGTTAGTTCTTCATAGGTCAACATTCCCGGCTTGTGTGTACGGGAAACAAATACCCCTTCGATTCCTAAATTTTTGAGCCCATGAAAAACAGCTTTGGAAGCCCCGCCCGTACCTAAAATCAGAGCTTTTTTGTGTGACGGCAATAATAATGGTTGTATCGATTGGGTAAAACCGATAATATCCGAATTGTAGCCGACTAATTTTACCTTTCCTTTGGGCTGGCGAATAATCTTAATAACGTTTACCGCACCTATTTTGGCAGTATCCGGATCTAATGAATCCAGAAATGGAATTACCTGTTCTTTGTAGGGTATCGTAACGTTTAGTCCGCATAAGTTCGGATTTTCTTCAATAACTTCCATAAAGTCATTGATGCTTGGAATTTCGAAATTGACGTATTCCGCATCTATTCCTTCCGAATGGAATTTTTCGTTGAAATAACCGATAGAGAACGAATGTTTTAGCGGATAACCGATTAAACCATATTTCTGCATATTGATAATAATTATTTAATGTGTCAATATGTCAATATGCCAATTGGGCTGCGCAGACCGAAAAAACAGGCCGCAGCCCAATTGGCATATTGGCATATTAGCATATTGGTGCATTATTCATTATTTCGTAGCCGTATAAAGTGTACAGATGCCAAACGTCAGCCGGCGGAACTCTACCCGGCTGAATCCTGCTTGCGCAATACTTTTCGCCATGACCTCTCCCTGCGGGAAGACTTTGATTGTTTGCGGCAGATAGCGGTAGGCATTGTTGTCTTTTGAAAATAGCTTGCCTAAAACGGGAATGACGATTTTGGAATAAAGGGCAAACAACTGTTTTATCGGGAAACGGTCGGGTGTGGTTAATTCCAATATCACTAAATGACCACCGGGAATGAGCACGCGGCACATCTCTGAGAGCCCTTTGTCCAGATCTTCAAAGTTGCGGATGCCAAAGGCAACGGTGACAGCGTCAAAACTATTGTCGGCAAACGAGAGAGAAGTACAGTCTTCCCGGACAAAGGTGATTTTGTCCGAGAGACCCACTCTTTTTACTTTTTCACGTCCCACATTCATCATGCCTTCAGAGATATCCGTTCCTATCAGTCGTTCGGGACGGAGCATGTCGTAGGCCAGTATGGCAAAATCGCCTGTGCCGGTGGCTACATCCATCACGCGTTGCGGTTGGAAAGGGCGCAACCATTTGATCGCTTTGCGTCGCCAGCTTTTGTCAATACCCAATGACAGGGTATGGTTCAGCATGTCATATGCCGGGGCGATGTTGTCGAACATTTGTTCCACCTGTTCGCTCTTTTTTCCCTCCGTGCCGTAAGGCTTGATATGTTCTTGTGGGTAGTTCATTATTTTTTCAGGAAATCCATTACGTTCTTTTCAATACGTGCGGCAATGTTGCTCGTATCTTCCTTCACAAATTTTTCTCCGGTGATGTTTTCAAAAAGTTCGATATAACGGTCGCTGATACCTTGTACGATTTCCGGTGTCATTTCGGGTACTTTCTGTCCGTCTTTTCCCTGGAATCCGTTATCCATCAACCATTCGCGTACGAATTCTTTGGAGAGTTGTTTCTGTGCTTCTCCTTTTTCGAAACGTTCCTGATAACCTTCCGAATAGAAATAACGGCTTGAATCCGGTGTATGGATTTCATCCATCAGGTAAATAGTACCGTTGTGCTTGCCGAATTCATATTTTGTATCTACAAGAATCAATCCACGTTCAGCAGCGATTTCTGTACCGCGCTTGAAGAGGGCCAGTGTATATTTTTCAAGGATCGCATATTCTTCCGGAGTAGCCAATCCTTGTTTCAGAATCTCTTTTTTGGAGATATCTTCGTCATGCAATCCCATTTCGGCTTTCGTGGTAGGAGTCACGATCGGTTCCGGGAATTTCTCGTTTTCACGCATTCCGTCCGGAAGTTTCACACCGCATATTTCGCGTACGCCACTTTTGTAAGCGCGCCATGCACTTCCACAAAGGTAACCGCGTACAATCATTTCCACCGGGAAACCTTCGCAAAGCACACCTACCGTAACCATTGGGTCCGGGGTAGCAAGTTTCCAATTCGGACAAATGTCTGTTGTTGCGTCGAGGAATTTGGCTGCAATCTGGTTCAGCATTTGTCCTTTATACGGAATACCTTCAGGCAGTACTACATCAAAGGCCGAAATACGGTCGGTAGCTACCATGACTAATTTTTCACCATTGATGTTGTACACATCGCGTACTTTCCCGTGGTACACACTTTTTTGTCCCGGAAAGTTGAACTCAGTTTTTGTTAATGCTTTCATCATTTTGTTTACAATTTATTTCCTATGGTCATGACCATTATTTAAATTTTACACGTAAGTATGCCGATGGTTTACAATCAGAAATTACTTTTTGGTTTTCTCATGGTCGGTAGCCTGTAATTTTTCGCTTTTAGCTTTCTCCCGCTCGGCTTTCGCCTCCTTGTCGAATTTTTCGTAAGCGTCTACGATGCGTTCTACCAGTTTATGACGGACAATGTCTTTTTTATTCAACTCTACAAAGCTGATTCCTTTTACTCCTTTCAAGATACGGAGTGCCTGTATCAATCCCGATGTTTGTGAAGTCGGCAAGTCGATCTGTGTCATGTCTCCGGTTACGATCATCTTGGTGTTCATGCCCATACGGGTCAGAAACATTTTGATTTGCTGGGTGGTGGTATTCTGCGCTTCATCCAGAATGACGACAGCATCATTCAGCGTACGTCCGCGCATGAAAGCGAGCGGAGCAATCTGGATGATATTCAGTTCCATATATTCTTTCAGCTTGGCAGCCGGAATCATGTCTTGCAAAGCATCATAGAGCGGTTGCAGGTACGGATCTATTTTATCTTTCATGTCACCGGGCAGGAAACCTAACTTTTCTCCGGCTTCCACAGCAGGGCGGCTGAGAATGATTTTTTTTATTTCCTTATTTTTCAGCGCACGAACGGCCAGAGCAATAGCAGTATATGTCTTTCCCGAGCCGGCAGGGCCGATTGCAAATACCATATCGTTTTTGGCGAAACCTTCCACTAATTTCAGTTGATTCTCGCTACGGGGAATAATCGGTTTGCCGGTTACACTGAATACGATCACATTTCCGGTCTGCTCGGCTTGCGGAGCGTTTCCTTTGATGATGTCAATAATTACTTCTTCTTTCAGTGAGTTGTATTCTGCGCAGTATTTTTCCAGTTTGATGATGTTTTCTTCGAAAGCACACATTTCTTCTTCGTCACCCATCACTTTAATGACATTACCACGGGCAACAATACGTAGCTTCGGATATAAAGCTTTAATTAACTGTATATTAGCGTTGTTAACGCCATAAAAGATTACCGGATCGATATCCTCCAGAACAATCAGTTTCTCTATCATTGAATTGTATTAAAGAAAAATATCCGCAAATTTAATGAAAGGTTTGGATACTTTGAATGTTAGGACGGAAATATTTTAATTACAAGTTGTATATCTGTAACTTCTTTCTTATCTGGTTGTAATGTGGAAACATCCCTGTTTCAATTCATATTTTATAAAACATTTGTCTGCTTTGCGCAAATCTCTCAGAACTTCGGCAAGTACGAGTTTTAGAGTGTCAGCAGATACATCTTGTAACGGACGCCCGTCTTCGTCCTCTATTTTTCTGAAACGTTTCCAGCTTACATCGAAAGTCGTTCCATAAAAGTGGGCGGAGTTTTTCGATGCATTTACATTTCTGCGTCGTAAACGTTTCACATCATCTTCTGTGCGGAGCACGGAAGTCACTACTATCTGGTTAGGATTCAATCCTTTCGAAGTGAGCGAGTCGAGGAAGTTAACACCTATCGTGTCTAATAGAGCACCGGCGCGCGGAATGAGAAATGGAATGGAGTGTGTCAGTGAGTCGACGCTGTAATGTTCGTTGTTTCTGATCTGCACTAATTTTTCTTTCATCCGTTCTGCCTCTTCCCGTGAAGCAAGCGGGCGGATTCCCAGACTTTGAGCTGCTTTGAGATGCATATCGTTCAAGTCCCCGAAAGAGCGTTTGTAGCTGATGACTCCTTTGATGTTGCGTGGCTCGTTCATTTTGAGCGACATATCTTTCTTTTTGCATCCGGTGAAACTGATAAGTACGATAGACAGAAATAGACAGATAGGATAATGATGATGAAAGCGCATAGATATAAACTCCATTTTTATTTTGTGGGCACAAAGATAAACTTTTTGCGTGAAAAGATTCGGCGAATAACAAAAAAAGAAGAACGGCTTTTACGTTCTTCTTTTGAAAGGGTTTATGATGTATGAATTATGTGAAAAAGGAATTCAGAATCCGTTTATTTCTTTTTTTCTTCCGGTTTTTCCTCTTTCTTTTCTTCTTTGCTGTCCGGGTTTATGATTCCTTTCATTGTTTCACCAATCGGCAGTTTGTCGAGTACTCCCAAACTGGGTGCTACCGTCTTCACCAGTGTATTGAGGAAATTGCTGGTTCCACCGTTTCCACCGTCGAATACGGTGATATTTCCCAAATTCATGTGTTCGAACGCTTTTACCTGTTCACCGGCAATTTCTTTCCACTGGTCCACCATCTTGTATTGGATGGCAATGGCAGGGTTGGATTCTGCTGCACGCACCATGGCTTCGAATCCTTCGGCTTCGGCCAATAACGAACGTTTCTTACCTTCGGCTTCGGCTTCCAGTTTCATCTGGATCGCTTTGGCCTCTGCTTCCGCTTGCGCTAACGTAGCTTTAGCACGGGCTTCCGCTTCACGGGTAATCTTTTCTGCCACGGCTTCCGCTTGCAAGATAGCTTCTTGACGGGCTACTTCTGCCGGTACTATTTTTTCTGCTTTCAGCGATGATTCTACTTTCCGGGCTTTGGCTTCTTCCACCTCTTTCTGAGCGATTTCTCTTGCTGTTTGTACGGCGGCTTCCGATTTTGCAGCTGCTTCTCCGGCCTCTTTGTCGGCGTTTGCCTGTGTTACGGCCAATTCTGCATTTGATTTGGCCACTTCTTTTTGTGCTTCATTTCGTCCGATAGCCGCTTTCTTGCCAGCCTCTGCCTGTTTTATCTCCATGTCGGAGTTCAGTTCCGCAATACGGCTTTCTTTTTCCGTATTTGCCTGTTCGATGCGTATGTTCTTATCAGCTTCTGCTTTGGCCACCTGTGATTCTTTTTCTGCGTTGGCTATTGCCACTTGCGAGATACGGTCTTTGTCGGCATTGGCTACGGAAATTTCTTGCAGCTTTTTCGTTTCGGCGATGGCAATATCTTGGTCTTTACGGGTTTCTGCAACCTTTGTCTCACGTTCTTTTATCTGGTTGGCAATCTTGATCGCACCGAGTTTTTCCTGTTCTTCGATGTTGGCTTGTGCTTCGTTCAATGCCTTGCTTTCCGCTTCTTTACCTAAATTGACGATATAGTTGGCGGCATCCCGGATGTCACTGATATTGATATTCATCAGGTACAGACCGAATTTGCGCAATTCCGTATCGATGTTGTCTTTCACCTTCGACAAAAACTTGTCACGGTCAGAGTTCAGCTCTTCAATCGTCATATCGGCAATCACCAGACGCATCTGGCCGTATACTACATCCGTAATCAAGTTTTGTTTGTCGTCCATTGTCAGTCCCAGCATACGTTCCGCTGCGTTTTGCATCACTTCCGGATCTGTGCTGATGGCCACAGTAATAGTGGTCGGTACATCCACGCGAATATTCTGCGCAGACAGTGCTCCTGTGAGTTTACAGTCGATCTGCAATGGTTTCATCGACAAGAATTCGTATCCTTGGATGATAGGCCATACAAAAGCCGCTCCACCGTGATAAAGTTTCGCCGACTTCTTGTCTCCTCCTGTCTTACCGTAAACTACCAATACTTCGTCACTCTTACATTTTCTGTAGCGGGATAGAATCCCGATGAATGTAAATAAAATCACCGCCACCAGAATAGCAGCCATAATCATCATTTCCTGCGTCATGTCAATTGTCAATGTTTAATGTTCAACTTATTTTAATCTTTTAATTTTCCCTCTCTTCAGTTGAAAGCTCTTGTTTAGTTGAAAGTTGCTGCGCTATTACACTGCATAGTACTTCTCCATTCTCCCTTCTCCCATCTCCCTTAATTAATATACAGCGTTCCCTCTCTGTAAGCAGCGATAATTGCTTTGTCTCCTGTCCGATAGACTTTGGAAGTTTCGGAGATGACGTCTACTTCTCTCATGGCACCGTCCCGGCTCACCTGCACGGTATATTTCCCCTCGCCTTGGTTAAAGTAAATCGTACATTCGCGTCCTACCAGTTGTTCTGTATTCTCCGAACGGTTTACCTGTTGCAATTGATATGCCTTTTTGTAAAGATACCACACAGCAAAAACAAACAATAGCCCTACGAGTATGCCGACTATATACGAAATCACGTCTGTGTCTTGTTGTAGATACATGTACCATCCGAAACCGATACCGAAGTGTGTCAAACCTTTGAAAGACACTACACTGCTGATGTCTGTGTCAATATCTGCATCGGCATTTATATCACCGAAAAAGATGGATAAGACAAATTGTACAGCGAAAATGCCTGTCGTGACAAGTGCGATGATTAGAAAAATATTACTACTCATGGCGAATTGATTAATTGTTTTGTATTTTATTTCCTCCAAATATACGTGTTTGGAAGATACGAAACAATACATTTTGCGAAAAAATCCCCACCCGCTTACCGCTATCTTCACAGACAACATTGTAAGTGGGGTGAGGAACACAAACAAAACAAACAATATATTCTATAAAAAGGGAATTTCTATTTCTCTTTTTTCTGTCGACCGGTTATAATCCGGGACATTCTATCACCATTTTCGAGTCGGAACACAATGTGATAGGACACCTCTCGATGAGTGCTGTCAGGTCAACTTACACACGGTCGAGTATAATGTCGTATGTGGTATTGACAAATTGCTTGATTTTCACAAGTTCTGCAAGTAAATACTTGACTAATTGTGCTGAACGTTCATAGGCATACCAACGGCCATTTTCTTCGTACACATACACATGTTGTGTATTTTCCGATTCTCTGGATAGAATTTCAAGTATTTCCATAGTATATAGTGTCATATTTTATTTCAGATTAATATTAAAAGTATAGTTGTTATTTCGATAGATCGAATAATTTCTGTTTTCAACATTAGGTGAATCGGCACCTAATTCTATTGTATACGTTTTGCTATTCCGTCCTGAAGTCGCTGTTATTTTTATTGTAGTCCTTCTGGTCGTTTCCGGAGCAATATTTTTTCCGGTATAGTAGTAGAGAGCCAAGGGAGAACCGTTACTTACACTTTTCGAGTTATCCGAAAATGTGTTGTATTTGAGCCAACCCACTCTGTGTCGTTGCGTAAGGCGGCCGTGTTGCTGAAGCAGAAGGTATATGCCGTGCAGGAAGTGACCGAAATGGTCGGCTATAATGATATACCGACTTTCCGGAAACATTTTGTAGATGCATTTGGTACAACCCCTTCCACCTATGCGAATTCAACGGATAATTCCTGATTTTCGATTAAAATAATTACCTTTGCACGCGAAAACTTATAATCGGATAGAAAGCGTGCAAAGATACTTTATTTATTTGGCTTATGACGGAACCAACTATCACGGTTGGCAGATTCAACCCAATGGATGCAGCGTACAGGAGTGCCTGATGAAAGCATTGTCTACCTTTTTGCGAAGAGAAGTAGAGATGGTGGGAGCCGGAAGAACCGATGCCGGAGTACATGCTTCGCTGATGGTGGCCCATTTTGATAATGAGGAAGAACTGGATGTAATGGCTGTGACGGAAAAACTGAACCGTTTGTTGCCTCCGGATATCTCCGTTTTTAAAGTCTGTCCGGTGAGAGAAGATGCGCATGCGCGCTTTGATGCGACGGCACGTACCTATAAGTATTATGTGACGACTGCCAAGTACCCTTTTAACCGTCAGTATCGTTATCGTGTGCATAGCGTGCTCGATTTTGACCGGATGAACCGGGCAGCCGCTACTTTGTTTGATTACTCGGATTTTACAAGTTTCAGTAAATTGCATACGGATGCGAAAACCAATCTATGCAAAATAATGCATGCCGAATGGACTCAGGTGGAGGATACGACTTGGGTCTTTACCATTCAAGCAGATCGTTTTTTGCGGAACATGGTGCGTGCAATAGTCGGTACGCTTCTTGAAGTGGGGCGTGGAAAGTTGTCCATAGAGGGTTTTCGGAATGTCATAGAACAGCAGGATCGTTGCAAAGCCGGCACTTCGGTACCCGGCCATGCCCTTTTTTTGGTTGATGTCGAGTATCCCGACACCCTTTTTGTCAAAACATAGCTCTCACCATTGACAATCATCCAACATGGTATCTGTAACGTGGCGTCTCCAATCGTAAACCGTCAATTGTCTAATCGTCAATTTCTTAATCGTCTAATTGTAAATAATTTTACTTCATGTGGTTATTACTCGCCTTCCTTTCAGCAGCTTTGCTGGGTTTTTATGATGTGTTCAAGAAGCAGTCTCTGAGAGACAATGCCGTGCTTCCGGTTTTGTTTTTGAACACGATCTTTTCCAGTCTGATTTTTCTGCCTTTCATTCTCCTGTCTGTATATGCTCCGGATTTGTTGGGAGGGACGATGTTTGAAGTTCCTGTTGCCGGTTGGGAAGAACACAAATTCATTATAATAAAATCGTTTATCGTGCTCTCTTCCTGGATATTCGGATATTTCGGAATGAAGCATCTGCCGCTTACCATCGTGGGACCCATCAATGCTACCCGTCCTGTAATGGTGCTGGTAGGTGCAATGTTGATATTCGGAGAACGTCTGAATCTCTATCAATGGATCGGGGTGATGCTGGCGGTTCTCTCCTTCTTTATGCTGAGTCGGTCGGGAAAAAAGGAAGGGATCGATTTCAAACATGATAAATGGATTTTCTTTATTGTGTTGGCTGCGGTGATGGGGGCCGTGAGTGGGCTGTATGATAAGTATTTGATGAAGCATCTCAATCCGATGTTGGTGCAGTCATGGTATAATGTATATCAGGTGCTTATCATGTGTCCGATCTTGGCACTGCTTTGGTGGCCGAAGCGTAAAACGACTACTCCTTTCCGTTGGGATTGGACGATTATTCTGATTTCCATATTTCTTTGTGCTGCGGATTTTGTATATTTCTATGCTTTGAGTTATGAAGATTCTATGATTTCCATCGTATCAATGGTGCGTCGTGGCAGTGTAGTGGTTTCTTTCCTTTTCGGAGCCTTGCTCTTCCGTGAGAAGAATTTAAAAAGTAAAGCTATTGACCTTATTTTAGTATTGATCGGAATGTTCTTTTTGTATCTGGGAACCAGGTAGTAGTTGTACAAAATAAGTAGTGACAGTGTTAGCCAAAATCAGCAGCACTTTCGTGAATTTTCTTCTTACGTGAAAAGATGTAGTATCTTTTTTACCCCCTTCATCGGTTTCACTTTTTTGCTTAGCCGCTTTATTCATCGGCAATACAGGGTGAAGGGTCGTTCCGTCTCTTTGGTTTCGGTGCAAATGTCTCCCAAGTACCGTGCATACGTTTCGTAAACCTCAGGCATACGGGTGGTGAGCACCGAGCATACGGACGGTAAACACCGTATTCAGAAAACCGGACCTGCCTTCACCCTGTATCATCGATGAATGGGGAGTTTGATTGAAAAAGGTGAAGCCGGTGAAGGGGTAAATTCTATGTGGGTAATGTACCCTGATGGGCAAATAGTCCCTTAGATGATATAAAAAAGTGGCAAAATAAGATGTCTTGTTTATTATAATCTGCCTTTCTTTCATTATATAATTCTATTCTTTATATTTGCATAGAAAATCATCGGGTTACGCCTGGCGATGGAAAAACAGCCGGATAACGGACGGATCGAGTATTTCAAATAATAACAGATGGATTAAAAATGCGGTATGATGAAAAAGATAGATAAATTGAGAATGAGTAGGTATGCAATGGTGTGGGGGATGTTATTTTCGGCTTTGTGGTTGTTTGCGGTAGCGCCGTTGCAGGCTCAGACTGAACAGGATAAGGTTCTGGCTGAACAAGGTACCAAAACTCAGGTTCATCAAGAAGCCAAGAAGATATTTGTCAATATGCCCGATTCTTTGTCTCCATTGCTTACGGCGGTAAATCGTGCAGATTGTATCGACTTTTTGGAAAGTAAGATGAAGGCAAAGGTTGAGAATCGTTTCGGACGGGAGTCGGAGATGACGGAATTGAGCAAGGATTACATTCGTGTTCAGATGACTTCGCAAAGCACTTGGCAGATGAAGCTATTGGCAACCAGTGACACTACACAGGTTATCTGCACCGTCTCTACCGCATGTGCTCCGGTGTGTGACAGCAATATTCAGTTTTATACTACTGACTGGAAGGAACTTCCGATATCCGATTTCATTACCGCTATGCCGGCAATGGATGATTTCTTTGAAACTCCCGATTCTGCTGTTGCCTATGAGTATAATCATGCCCGCTTACAAGCGGATATGCTGTTGATGAAAATTGATCTTTCCGCTTCTGATAATACGCTTACATTTACGTTGACTACTCCTGAGTATATGGAAAAAGAAACGGCAGACAAACTGAAACCGTTTATCCGCCGCCCTATTGTTTATACTTGGAAAGGGGAGAAATTCTAAGAAGCCTCTCCCCAACCCTCTCCGTGGGAGAGGGAGTAAGGAGATACTCTTGTTTATTTATCAGTTACAAAACTAATTTTGCTCTCTCCCACGGAGAGGACTGGGGAGAGGTCAGCCTAAACATTCCCTGATAAATGCTGTCATCTCCGGAGTGTGCTCTTCTACACTTTGCAATAGTTTGAATTGTGCTTTGGTGCGTACAAGGTTGTGTTCGGGATATTTGATTTTATAGTAAGTGTCTCCGTTAATGTAATCAGCCAAAAAACGTACACATTGCATATACGGGAATAAAGCTGCCGCATAAGGCAAATTTTCTATTTCTATCGGAGTAAGGAACGAGCGTGCACCTTCCAGATATCCTTTGGTGAATGCTTTGAATATTTCCATGTTGAAGTTAACGCGATTCAAATCTTTGTCGTCTTCATCACCGGTATTGGCTCCTGTACGGAGAAAATCACCGTAGTCAGAGAAAATAAAACTTGGCATTACGGTATCCAGGTCGATAACGCAGAGTACCTTGCCGTCTTCATCAAACATCATGTTGTTTACTTTCGTATCACAGTGGCATACACGTTTGGGTAATTTTCCTTCGCGATACATACGTTCGGCTTTACACATTTCATCGGCACGCTTCTCGATCTCATCGATATAGTATTGTACCTCGGCCAATCTTCCCGCAGCATTGGCTGCTACGGCATCACGCAATTGTTTTAAGCGGAATTCCATGTTATGGAAGTCGGGGATAGTCTCACCCAATGTTTCGGGAATGTCAGCAAGTTTTGCCTGGAAATCACCGAAAGCAACACCGGCATAATAGGAATATTCCGGATTAACCGTTTCATATGTTTTCGCGCGTGGGATGAATACCATGATACGCCAGTAATTTTCTCCATCATGCCAATACGTTTTACCTCCATCAGCTTTTACGAAAGTCAGTACCTTACGGTCTATATCGGTTTCTCCTTGTTCAGTCAGTTTACGACGGATGTGGTTGGTTACTGAAGCTATATTGTTTTGCAGCATCTCTACATTTTGAAAGATAGCGTGATTGATGCGTTGCAGTACGTAATCAGGGGCATCGGTTTCGGCCGTAGTTACTTTGTAAGTGTCGTTGATTAATCCCGCACCCAACGGTTTTATATCGCTGATGGTGCCTTGGATTTCGAAATGAGACACAATGTCGAATAGATTTTTCATGATTTTTATTTTTAAAGTTGATGAAAATAATATGCTAATGATTCATGTGCCAATATGCCAATTGGCTGCACAGAATAATTTATTAATTATTTGATTAACCTAAGTTCGACATAACTTTTATCCTACATGTTTTCCCTTTCCTTCCAGAAGAGGAGAAGCTATGCGGTATGATTCTTATTATATCGAACTGAGGTTAATTAGTTCTTTTCATTCCTTCATTCTTTTATTCCTTAATTGGGTATCAAAGTGAATCCCCAATTATATTCCTGGTTGGCAGGAATGGTGTATGCCGGTTCGGGACGAGCTCCCCAGCTATTGTATCCTGCCAGTCCTTGTTGCTTCATATCGATGCATACTTCCACGAAGTCACGTGGAGTGATATCGTTGACATGGTGCATTCTTCTCAATACATTCCGGGCGGCTTCTTCGTCGTGATTGGCTATCTCTTCCGGTGAAAAGTTATTCCATTGACGTGGATGTGGAAGTGCCTCTTCCGAGTCGAAGTCTTCAATCGAATTGCGTAAAGCATTGAATCCGATGATGCTGTCGGCCATGATGGTCAGGCCTTTGCCATTTTTTTTGCTGAGGCTTAACCAGCGTGTATCAGTATGATGACCGTTTTCCTGTGGACGGACATAATTATAATACATCTTATCGGCTGTGGTTTTATATAACCCGATAAGAGTACCTGCATTCCGGTCTATGTAATTCTCTTCCGGTCCGCGTCCGAAGTATTCCACTTTGTTCATTTCTGCCGGAAGCCGGAAACGGACACCGATACGGGGAACATTCAATTTTGCAGCAGCTTTGCGTGCTTCGTCATTACCGGGAGTGAATGTTGCCATACGGGTTGCTTCGGATACTTCTGTTTCTGTGGCTTGCATATCAGTCGAAGTAAATCGTGCATTGACTTTGACAACTCCCGATGGATAAATCTTGTAAGTTACGATATAGAGATTACCGGCTGCTAACAGATAATTGACTGTCAGTATGGCGGTATTATCATCCATAACGATGTCGGCATCTGCTACGTTGAAATTCTTACTTGATTGTTTCCATATTTGGAGACGCTTAGGTTCTCCATTGCCATAATCATTGTCATTTGGGGCACGCCAGAAATTGGGCTGGATTCCGAATCCGTCGTTAAAATATTCCGTACCGTTCACTTGATACGAGGTGACAAGTCCTGTCTCCTTGTTGAATACAAAATTAACTTTAGAAGAGGTCGCTGTCAGATTTTTACCTTCGGTTTGTACTTTCAATGCCGGTCCGTTGGTTGCAAAAGCCGGTCGTGCTAACGGTTCGATAGGAAGACGGAATTGCTCATAGGCTATTTCGTGACCTGCCGGAATCAGAGGTTCCGGTTCGACAGTGGTTACTGAGAAATTTATGAAGTATTCAATTCCCGGTTTTGCTTTCAGTCCGTTTACGGGAACTGTGAATTCCTTGGAACCTTGTGGATCGATATCCAAAGAGGTTTTTCCGCTTTTTATGATCTTTCCATTTGCTGCTATATTATACGAAATCTTATATTTCTTTATATTTGTAAAATAAAAACGGTTCTTTACCAATATTCTGCCGTTTGTTAAATCAACCGGTTCAAAAGCGATATTTTGATGAGCATATTTCACTTCTGCCATAGCAGGATGTGGTGTACGGTCGGGATTGACAAGTCCGTTGCAGTTGAAATTGCCGTCACTCGGGGCATTTACGCCATAGTCGCCACCATAAGTCCAATATTCACGACCGTTCTTGTCTGTCTCCAGAATTCCTTGATCTACCCAGTCCCATATGTATCCACCTTGCAAGTTGGGATATTTATAGATTTCTTTCCATTGATCCCATAAGTTTCCGGTGGAATTTCCCATAGCGTGAGCGTATTCTGACGGCACCACCGGACGGTCACTGCCTTGTTTCCCTATCTGGGCAAGCCATTCTGCACTGGGATATTGCGGTACGTACATATCAGAGTTCCATTCCCATTGGGCGCGTTCGTAGTTTACAGGGCGATCCATCAGTTCCTTGTCAGCATTCTTCAGCCATAAGTAGGTTTGGTAGAAATTATATCCGTTTCCGGCTTCGTTGCCAAGCGACCAGAAAGTGAGACTCGGATAGTTTTTGTTACGCTCGAACATGTTGATAGTCCGCTCCATGTGTGGTTTTAGCCATTCCGGATTGTTGCCCAACGAACCGCCTTTACGCAGGTCATAATACATGCCGTGGCTCTCGATATTTGCTTCATCATAGACATAGAGTCCGTATTCATCGCAAAGTTCATAAAAACGGCGGCTTTGCGGATAGTGGCATAAACGGACTGTATTCAAGTTGTTTTGTTTCATCAACTCGAAATCGCGGCGCATGAGTTCTTCAGTGACGTAATGTCCTGTTTCGGGATTATGCTCGTGTATGTTTACTCCTTTTAGTTTCAAGGGTTGTCCGTTGATGAACAGCAGTGTGTAAGGCTTTCCGTTTGCTGCCAGCTGTTTACTTTCTTTGATCTCTATTCTACGGAAACCGACGTTGAAAGGAACGATTTCGTTCACTTTTCCGTTTTCTTTTACTGTCATCAAGAGCTTGTACAGGTTGGGATGTTCCGAAGTCCAGGTAAGTACGGCGGGAATCTTCTGAGAAAAACTTACAGTGCGGAATTCTCCTTCAGGCACATAAGTGGTTTTTTCTTCTGTTGCCACTACTTGTCCGTTCTTGTCCAGAAGTTCGTATACGACTGATAGATTTGTTCCGGCCGGCCGATGGTTACGTAAGTCAGCGCTCAATGCAAAGATACCGTCTTTGTAAGTATCATCCAAGGTCGACTTGATGCGGAAGTCCTTCAAGGCTGCTTGAGGCTGTGAATAGAGAAATACGTCTCTCTCTATGCCACTGATACGCCAAAAATCCTGGCATTCCAGATAGGATCCTGTACTCCAACGGAATATTTTCAGTGTAAGTACGTTCTTGCCCGGTTTTACATATGGGTTGATCAGAAACTCTGCCGGGTTTTTGGAATCCTCGCTATAACCCACCTCTTGTCCGTTTATGTAAACATAGACCCCGGATTTTGCTCCGGCTATATGCAGGAAGATGTCTCGCCCGTCCCAATCGGCCGGAATATCGATGTCCCGGCGATAGACACCTACAGGAGTAGCTTCCGGTAGGAGAGGAGGTTGTGGATTGCGTGCTTTGAATTCGTATCCGTGATTGGTATAGATGGCTACGCCATGTCCTTGTACTTCCCAGTTTCCGGGAACTTGTATATCATGCCACGAAGCGGTATTTGCTTCCGGAGACGTGATGTTGTCCGGTAAATCTTTATAGGAATCCACATAGTAAAATTTCCATGTTCCGTTGAGTAGCCGGTAGTATCGGCTGTTTTCAAATTTACCGCTAAGTGCATCCGTGAGGTTATCGTAGCTCATAAAAGAAGAACGGGGGTATTCTTTGTTTACGGCTACCACTTGTACGTCTTGCCAATATGGTTTGGAACTATTGTCTGCTTGCAGACCGGAAGATAGCATACCGAAGATGCTAAAAAGAAAGCCCGCAAGGGGGTAATGCAGTCTCTTTTTCATGTTTCCCAATGTATTTTTGGTTGAAGAATTAAATTAATAAATTTGATGTTACAAATATAGGAAGTTGTAAATCTATATACTCTCTTTTCTCTACTCTTTTAAGACAAAATAACTGGTATGGCGTGAGCAGTGGTTGATTTGGCTAATTTTATTTTTGTTATTCTCTCTGTCGGATCGAAGAATCCCTCAGGTTTTTACGTTGATCCCGAATACACCCTGTTGGAACTTAATATTTTAAAAGAAAAAATCCTGATAGTTTAAATGACTATCAGGATTTTCTTAAGAGCGGAAGACGGGGCTCAAACCCGCGACCCTCAGCTTGGAAGGCTAATGCTCTATCAACTGAGCTACTTCCGCAATTTTTGTGGGCAAAGATGGATTCGAACCACCGAAGTCGAAAGACAGCAGATTTACAGTCTGCCCCATTTGGCCACTCTGGTATTTGCCCTTTTGTTCGCTTTTGAGATCCTTGTCTTACACTTAAGGAGGTTTGTTTCTCAATTGCGGTGCAAAGATACAACTATTTATTTAAACTCCAAACAAAATCGATCATTTTTATTGCAGTAATTGCACATTCGTCTCCTTTGTTACCTAACTTGCCACCGGCTCTGTCCTCTGCCTGTTCCATTGTATTGGTGGTAATAAGTCCGTAAATAACTGGTATATCGCCAGTTGCATTTAATTGGGCTATTCCTTGAGTCACTCCCATGCAAACATAATCAAAATGTGGAGTATCTCCTTTAATTACGCAGCCAATGATAATAATTGCATCGACATCGCTATTTTCCATCATTTGGTTGGCACCAAAAGTAAGTTCAAAGCTTCCGGGTACTGTCTTTACCAAAATGTTTTCGGATTTGGCGCCATGTTTTTTTAATGTATTTATTGCACCGTCCAATAATGCGCCGGTGATTTTATCGTTCCACTCAGAAACAACAATACCAAATTTCATTTCTTCTGCATTCGGAACAGAATTAAAATCGTAATCTGATAAATTGTGATAAGCTGTTGCCATAATAATTATAGAATTAAAAAAATGATGTATTAAGAATAAAAAATAAGGTGGAGGGGAGGGGCAAAAACAAAGAGTGAAAAGTTACTGCGCTTAAGGCTACAGGGCACTTCTCACTCTTCACTCTGTTTTGGGTTATGTTTACTTCTTCAGCAATTTAGCCTGCTCGATGTATTTATCGATGTCCATTGCCTGATATGACTGGAAGTATTTATCTTTAATTTGGGTATATGCTTTGATCGCTTCTTCTGCTTTACCCTGCTTAATCAGGATTTCACCGGCTTGCAACAGATAAATAGGACTTAACGTATTGCTGTCTGCCTTATCGGCAGCTTTCAGCAATGCAGCAACAGCTTTATCCAATTCATTCTTTTGTGCATAGCAGTTACCGGCAGCAGCAAGAACGGCCGGTCCTACCATTTGGTCTTTTCCGTCAAATTCAGTCAGATATTTGATGGCTTCGTCATATTGTCCTAATTGTGCGTAGCAAAGGCCTGCGTATGCTTTAGCTAAGTTAGCTGCTTTTGTGCCGCTGAATTGTTCCGCCACTTTCAGAAAACCGGTGTAACCGATACTGTCACCGTTTAATGCTTGGGTAAAGTTGTCTTGTTCAAATAGCTCCTGTCCTTTGAAGAGAGCAGCCTGTGCTTTTTCTTCACGAGGTTCGGCATAAAGGTGTTTGTACATGATAACGCCCGCTACGATAATGATCACAGCAACAACTCCGCCGATAATTGCTTTTTTGTTTTTAATAAGAAATGCTTCCGACTGTGTCAGTGCATCTTCCACATTCATTTGTTCATTGTGGTGCTTTTGTCCTGCCATTTTTATATGATTCTTTTTTGTTATTATTCCAACTTTTGTATTTCGACTCGCAAAAGTAGTTTTTTTATATCTACAAACGAAATTTAGCGGCATCTTTTTTTGTTTTACACCCTAAAACCACGAAAATCTTTCTACTTTTGTAACCAAACTTAATGTGTAAACATGATACTGAAACGTATATCCATATTAAATTATAAAAATCTGGAGCAGGTTGAACTGAACTTTTCTGCTAAGTTGAACTGTTTTTTCGGACAGAATGGCATGGGAAAGACGAACTTGCTCGATGCAGTTTATTTTCTCTCTTTCTGTAAGAGTGCCGGAAATCCGATCGATTCGCAGAATATACGGCACGAACAGGATTTTTTTGTGATTCAAGGATTTTATGAGGCGGCAGACGGCACGCCCGAAGAGATATATTGCGGCATGAAGCGCCGTTCCAAAAAACAATTTAAACGTAATAAGAAAGAATACAGCCGTTTGTCCGATCATATTGGTTTTCTTCCTTTGGTGATGGTTTCGCCTGCCGATTCTGAATTGATAGCCGGAGGGAGCGATGAGCGCCGCCGATTTATGGATGTGGTGATTTCTCAGTATGATAAAGAGTATCTGGATGCATTGATCCGTTATAATAAAGCGTTGACCCAGCGCAATACATTATTGAAAAGCGAACTTCCGGTAGAAGAAGAATTGTTTCTTGTATGGGAAGAGATGATGGCGCAGGCGGGTGAAGTGGTATATCGTAAACGTGAGGAGTTCATCCGGGAATTTATTCCTATCTTTCAATCTTTTTATTCTTTTATATCACAGGATAAGGAGCAAGTCGGATTATCATATGATTCTCATGCGCGTGACGCTTCTTTGCTTGAAGTATTGAAAGAGAGCCGTGTGCGTGATAAAATAATGGGATATTCTTTGCGGGGTATTCATAAAGACGAGTTGAACATGCTGTTGGGCGAGTTTCCGATAAAAAGAGAAGGTTCGCAAGGGCAGAATAAAACGTATCTTGTAGCACTTAAATTGGCACAGTTCGATTTTCTGAAACGTACGGGCAGCACGGTTCCACTGTTGTTGCTGGATGATATTTTTGACAAACTGGATGCTTCGCGTGTAGAGCAGATTGTGAAATTGGTGGCTGGGGATAGTTTCGGACAGATTTTTATTACCGATACGAATCGTGAACATCTGGACCGGATTTTGCATAAGATAGGCAGCGATTATAAAATGTTTCGGGTAGAACAAGGTGAAATAGCGGAAATGAAGGAGACTGAAGTATGAAACGGAACAATGCAGAACAAATAGGAAAACTGATTCAGCAATTTCTTCGTCAGGAAAGTTTGGAGTCGCCTTTGAATGAGCAGCGTTTGCTGGATGCCTGGCCGCAAATACTGGGACCGACCATTGCCTCATACACTCAGAACTTATATATAAAGAATCAAACATTGTATGTACATCTGACCTCAGCCGCCCTTCGTCAGGAATTGATGATGGCGCGTGAAAAGTTAGTCCGTAGCCTGAACCAGAAAGTGGGGGCGACGGTGATCGTTAATATTATATTCAGATAGAGGATTGAAATATTATTCTGTACTGGAATCCTTTTAATAGAAAAGGCTGTGGCAAAGTATTTATCGCTTCACCACAGCCTTTTCAATTTATATTAATCTCTCTCAGTCCGTTTAAATTTATCTTTTGATAAACTTGGCGGTTTTAACTGCATTTCCGAGAGATACTCTTACCAGATAGCAACCGTCTGCCAGATCTGCAACGTCTGTTTTTGAAATAGTTGATGTTCTGATGTATTTTCCGGTAATGTCATAAATGTCGAGTTTATCACCGGCATTCATTCCCTGCACGTATAGTTCTCCTGATTCATAACGAATACTTACAGCTTCTTCGGAAGTGTTTCGTACGGAAGTGATCTTACTGAAAATAACATCGAAAGTATAATCATCATCAATAGTGAAAATGAATTGATTATCAACTAAATCGTCGAACATTGAATCTCCGTCGAATATAAAATCGTTGAGTTCATAGCCTGTTTCCGGGATGAAAGTTAAGGTGATTTTTGTCTCATCCAAGATGGAAGCGACACCGTTTTCATATGCATTGTTTTCGTCATCCGTGATTTGTACAGTACCGTTGCCGGTGATGTTACAGGTGATACTCCGCCTGGCAGTGGCGTCTTGCATAAACTCAACCGTAATGATAGATTCTTTTTCAAGAATAAATGTGTTGCCTTTAATTTCGGTTCCGTTTACTTTAACGCTTTTTAATTGATATCCTTTATCGGGAATCGCTGTAATGGTCAGTGCAGTACCTTCTTCAATTTGATTCTCTCCGGCAACGAGCGGAATGTCTCCGTTCATGACGGTCAGTGTCCCGTTGGCAACTTCTGCCGGCACCGTGACGGTATAGAACACTGCTGCCGGAACGCGGCCATCGGCTAATGTCGGCACAGCTTCTGTAACGGTGCCACTGATTAAACCGCCGTCCGAAGATTTTGTTCCTGTGTATTCAAAGAAAACGGCTTCTTCATCTGTTTTGTCGGTAACTGTCGCTTTATTAAGGAATGCCCCTTCACTACCACCGTCAATGCTGTTGAAAGTGTACCACGCTGTTAGGTTAGGCATATCTTGAGGGGTTTGATAGGCTTGTTGAACTTCCGCAGCCGACAAGGCTTTATTGAAAAATTGAAGCTCATCGCAAAGTCCGGAGAATCCCATACCACCGACGAAGAATATACACGGATCATCTGGGAAAAGTTCCAATTTATTGTTCAATTGTATCTCTTCGCCGGTTGATATACCATCTTTATATACGCTGACTTTGTGGGTGTCATTATCATAAATAAGAGTCAGATAGGTCCATGTGTTCAGACTGATACGGGTAGAAAGCGTTTGATCGATCTTGTTGGATGCGCCTGCTATCACTTTCAGTTCTCCGTTTTCTGTAGTACTCAGGATGAGGCTTCCGTTGTAGTTCATATGCACTTGCGGTCCGTGCCCCATGATAACGTTACCTTTATTCTTACCTTCATTTGTAAATTTATCCATGTTTACCCACGATGCAAGAGTGAATGATTTTCCCGTACGGTCCGTATCACTTCCGGAACGATCGCCAAGAATGGTTTCCGGTACTTGCAGGCGATAACCACTTGTTCCACTTGCTTGCGGAATCGTAATCGCTTTATTTTCTTCGATGAAAGGATTTTCGATCGGCATTATTTCGTAAAGAACAGGGATATTATCCTTATTCCAAGTAATCTTTAGTTGAGAAATATTTTTCAGATTAGCCACTTGGACAGAAGTGCATGCAGCGTCCAGTTCGCCTTTGTTGATCCATTTCCCATTGGCACACACCGTTATTGTCGGTTTGTCTGCTGTAGGTACAAATGTACTGTTATGGAAAATCTGAATTTCATCGATAGAGATGTTCTCAATGAAGCGATAGATTACATATCCGGCATCTTGAGCCTGATAGCCAGCCGCCAAGCTGCGGTCATCCAGCAGAGTGATCGGGTTTCCTTCATTGTCTTCTGCAACAGGAGTGATACGTGAACTCGTTACTTCAAATTCCGTCAATTGGAACCAATTATTACCGCTTATCGATTTAAGATATAAACGCACGTATCTTGCAGATTTTCCACCGGCATTGCAAGTATATATGCTATTGGATATGGCCGAAGCGGTGAACGATTTTACCGTAGTCCAATCTTGAGCATTGTCGGATAACTGGATAAGAGCTTCCCCGGTAGGCATGTCTCCATCGGCAAAATGCAGGGTTATGTCAAAACGGGCAGCGGACGCGCCAAAATCCAATTGAATGTAATCTCCAATTTTTTGTGCACTGCTGCTCCAAAATTTGGTGGAGTAATTGCCGTCTATTACATTTTTTATGTTATAAGTTTGGTAAGTACCCATGTTGGTGGTGGCTTCTAAAGGGACTGAACTCTCGGAAGCCGGCATTCTGAATGAAATTTCATTTATCGGAATGAGCTGGTCGGAATTACTGTTGTTCACAATACGGAAATAAGCCATTTGCTCTGTTGATTCCTCTGTCGGTATAAAGCCGGTCCATTCTTTTCCGTTGATGGAGTATTCTGTTGAAAGATTATCGGTGAGAGATGCCGGTAGAATTCCGGTAGTAACTTCCTTGATTGCATTGAAGAAGATGCCGATATATTCTCCCGGTTTCAGTGTGACGGCATTGAGTCCGGATAGTTTGGTTACATTCTCTTCCGCCTGAATATTGACTTCAGATAGATTTTTTATGTTAGTGATCACTTCCATCTCCCGTGATCTTTCCGGAAGCTGTGGAGCATGGTCACTTAATTTACCGGCAAGGAAATCAATGAACGGATCCAGATATTTGGGGGTGGGTTGCACCTCTTTAAATTCTTCGTAAGAACTTGTTCCTTTACCCTCGAGTACACTCAACTGGAATTTCGGATCTGTATGTATCTTTTGTGCATTGGCTTGGGCTATGGCAAAATCGGTCCATGAAGAAAGGTCGGATTGATTTTTCATCAAAGAGATCGATTTGACTACGATGTCCGTCATCGATTCTACTTTTGCCAGCCAGCAATTAATGTCTTCGTAGAATAAATTATATTCTTTATTTTCACTGTCTTTTAGTGTTTGTAGTACCTTACAAGCCTCATTCGCTTTTTTCATTTCACTCAAAAGTTGCGTTGCATCGGGGATATTCTCTTTGGAATATGCCGATTGAAAAGCTGTGTAGAGCGGCGAGAATTTTTCCCCTTCCGGAGTTCTTGTATCATGGGTAGTGTATGCACTCATCACACCGATAAATGTTTTGAGGGCTTCGGTTAACTCAGGTTCGGCTACGATAGAAGAAAGAGATGCTTCCCAACTGGCTGACTCATCGAATTTAGCCGGATTCCATGCATAGTCTGCCGAACTGAATAGCGCTATCTTTGAAACCTGCCCTTGATTCATCGGATTTAAAACCAACCCTTGTAGTGAAGAGATCGGAGTTTTATCTTCGATAATCCAACGTGCGGTGAGCCCATGCATATAGAGAAATTCGTCATAATCATCGTTTACCGGATTATTCCACCACATGATGGGATTGCGTCCTATCAAGTCGGCCATACGGTCACAGGCACTCCCCCGGATATTAGAAAAGCAGTCATATCCGGTAAAGGCTACCAGCACATCTTTATGAATGTTTTTGAAAGAGGAGAGGGTAGAGGTTCCATAATTTAATGCATATTGTGTCGGGACGAATAGAAGCGGTCCTACTTTGTCTTCCTCTGACACTCCGGTCTTGTTGAATTTTTCATATAATTTGACTTGAGCTTTATCTGCAAGATCAGACTGGTTGTACGGGTGACCGCTCATATCGTCGATGGATACACCGAAATGCCGTATACCCAATTTGTGCAGGTGATCGAATTTCTCCATGATAGCTTCCACTCCCGGATCCAGATTGCTGAAGTTTATACCTCCTCCTTCGAGTGCCGGATGGATCGACCATATAAAAGCAACATTGCAGGCTTTCGCTTTGCTTGCCAGTTCGCGCAGGTCGTCTTGGGTGATCAGCCCCATGTGGCGTTCTTGGTCGGTTATGGTTGTCGGGTAATCTTCACGCCATTTACCTGCATGGTAAGGATCGGCTTTCGGACCATATACAAACATATTCATTTTGTATCGTTTGCAATAGTCCAACAAGTTAAGCCGGCTTTCCGTGCTGTACGGATGTCCATAGAATCCTTCTACAATTCCGCGATATTGAGTATGGGAATAATCCTCGAAAGTGACGGTTTGCAGGTTGTTTCCGTCAGCTTGGTCTAATATTTGTTCCAGAGTGGCCATGCCATAATAAGCCGATCCGGTATGATCACCTAAGATGATTATATCTCCTTGGGCATGGTGGTTGTTTATTTGTAATAGGTGAGGATCGTATTTATTGCTTGCTGCGGCAAAGACATCTCTTGGCAGGGAGTGGCTTGTTGCATAATTATCGGCTATCTCTTTAGAACCATTAATGCCGATAAGGATATTCGTTTGATCATCGGTAAGCGTGTTACTGACAGTGAAACTAAATCCGGCATTGGTTAATACCTCTTGGACGCGGTTTATGGTAATCTCATTAATACCGGTTTCTTTGACGATATTTACATTTGGAGTCATTTTTATGGTATTTCCGTTCATTGTTATTTTTTGAGGAACGGGATACACACGATATGTTTGCGCATGTAGGGTCATGCTACATAACAACAGAGTAAATAAAAGGATGTTTTTCATTATGGGAACTGTTTTTTTGAAGAAAAGGCTGTGGCAAAGTATTTATAGCTTTGACACAGCCTTTTCAATTTATGTTAATCTCTCAAAGTGCGTTCAAGCTTATCTTTTAATAAACTTCACGGTTTTGATTGTATTTCCGAGAGATATTCTTACCAAGTAACAACCGTTTGCAAGATCTGTAACATTTGTTGCTGCGAGAGTTGATGTCTCGATATACTTTCCGGTAATGTCATAGATATCAAGTTTGTCACCGGCATTCATTCCTTCAACGTATAGCATTCCCGATTCATAACGAACGCTTACAGCATCTTCTGAAGTGTTTTGGAGTGAAGTGATCTTAGTGAAAACTACGTCGAAAGTATAATCTTCATCAGCAATAAAGTTGAATTGATCATCAATTATATCTTCGAACATGGAATCACCGTCATATTTGAAATCATTCAATTGGTAACCATCTTCAGGAATGAAAGTCAAAGTGATATTAGAACCATCAGGGATAGAAGCTACACCGTTTTCATATACATTGTCTTTAGCATCTGCAATTTTTACAGAACCATTACCAATGATGTTACAAGTTACAGTCCGGCTGATAGTAGTGAATTCTGCTTGAATATCCAGTTCTTCCGAAACAGTAATATTCATTTTTAATGTATTTTGGATTTCTGCAAGTTTGTCAGCTCCGTTGATCGTAAATACACTTAAAGTTGCATTGGCATTAGGAGTTGCGATAACTGTTAATTCTGTACCATATTCTACAGGAGTGTTACTTTCAATATTTACATTGTTCTGTTTTACTGTTAATGTACCGAAATCGTTAGAACTGAATGTTACATTGAACAGTTTTTTAGCAAATACTACATCAATGTTCAGGTCTGTTTGACAATTGGCTATTGTATATACTCCGGCAGCATTTATAGACTCTTTTTGTTCTTCTCCATTAACGATAAAACTGGATATTTCGTAACCTTCGCCAGCAGCTAACACCATTGTGATAGATGTATTTTTTTCAAATTCATCTCCGCTGTTGAATGGATTTTCCGGATCATTCTCATCTATGACTGTGAACGTTCCTACTCCTGAAACGGTATAGTTAATGGTCAGTTTGTCAGTAAATTCAACGCTAACAGTTGATTCTCCATTTACAATGAATGTATTACCTTCAATTTCTGTATCATTTACTTTAATACTTTTCACTTGATAACCTTCAGCAGGAGTTGCTTCAACAGTTAACATGGTGTATTGTGCAACTTCACTACCCGGAGTGATTACATTATTACCGTTCTTGATAACAAATGAACCGTGTTCTGTTTCTGATACATAATTTATTGCGAATTTGGGAAGAATATGGCCATCAACCAAAGTTGCTTGGATAGGAGAGCAAGTATATACATCTCCCCATACAGAAGGGTCATATGCACTTGTTCCGGAAACCAAATTGGCATCACACGTACCTCCGGTACCTTGATTCGGTATATTTTCGATAGAGTTTTCATCAAACTTATAGAACGCAACCAAATTTTCCGGTGCATTGATATAACCGTTCATAGAGGTTGCGATTTCTTCTGTGTTCAGTGTTTTACTCCATACTTGTATTTCATCCACGTCACAAGATGATGAACCGTTACCTGCAAAGAAAATACATTCGTCTGCTAATAAACCGATACCATGAGCTTCTGTTCCATTTTTAGTTGCACTTAAATCTCCTGTGGATAATAACACACCATTTTTGTACAATTTGATTGAACGTGCATCATCATCTACAGCTACTGTTAAGAAAGCCCATTCATTAATATCCAAAGTTACGTCAGATACAATTTCTTGTATTCCGTCACATTGAGATCCGTTAACCCAAGCTCTGGCTTTTAGTACTAATTGGTTGTTAGCGTTGATGCGGACTGCGAATGTTCCTTCGGCACCATAGAATGATTTTTGTGCATGACCAAAGAGGTCGCCTGTACTATTCAGAGGTCTAACCCATGCTGACATCGTGAAATTACGGGCACGATAATCGCCTTTATCTACGATACCATTACTCCAGTTATTATTTGTTCCATTCTTATGTTCTCCTAAAACGAGATCATCAAACCGGAATTGATATTGTGTGTTACCACTATTTGTTGGAATATGTATTGCTTTGGCTGTAGCCTTTGCAGGTTCTTTTGAAAATGCAACTGTGATGGCAACATCTTCTGTTACGGTATAAGTACTTTCTGTCAGTGGTGTATCATTTATTTTCAGATAATCTAAAATGTATCCTTCTGCTGGAGTGGCTGTAATCGTTAATTCTGCATCTTTTTCGACTTGGTTGTCTCCGGCTGTAAGTGAAGTATTTCCATTCATAACTGTTAATATACCATTAGCAACTTCCATAGGTAGTGTGACTGTATAGTATGTTGGAAGAACCGTCATATTACGTCCGTCGGCGAAGGTTGGAGCGAATTCAGTAACTTTACCGGAAACTAATTCATTGCCAGTCCAAACAGTACTTGTAGTATATTTATTGAAAGTTGCTTTAATATCAGCTTTATCACTTGATTTTATTTTGTTTTCAAACTGTCCTGTCGTTCCTTCGGCAATAGAATTGAAATCATATAAGGCTGTTAATCCGTCTATTCCTTTAGGATCATTGTATGCCGTTAATACGTCGTCAGATGTTAAAGCCTTATTGAAATACTGGAATTCATCGCACATTCCGGAGAACATTACTCCACCAACGTAGAAAATAGCAGGATCATCATTAAAAAGATTTAGCTGATGGCCCATTTCCACTGTTTCCAATATCATACCATCTTTGTAAACGCTTACAGATTGAGCATCGTTGTCATATACGATTGTCAGATACATCCAGGTATCAATTGTAATGTCTGCATTCAAATCTCTGCCGGTTATGTTGTTTTCTCCACCTCCCAGATATAATTTTCCGTTTGGCTTGGCACACAAAAATACGCTTCCATTGTGGTTCATATGTGCTTGGGCACCGTGTCCCATGATTACAGTACCATCTCCTGTTCCTTCATTTTTACTACCGGTTAATTCTGCAAAATTCACCCATGTTGAAATAGTAAATGATTTACCTTTACGATCAGTATCTCCGCCATCACGATCTCCTAAAAGTATTTCAGGAAATTCCAAGCGATAAGCTGTTCCAGAGTAGTTACCTATTTGTGATTTGGGAATCGTTACCGCCTTGTTTTCTTCTCCTACAGCTTTCTTTGCAAAACCAACTGTAATAACTGCATCTTCTGTCACGGTATAAGTGTTTCCGGTTAATGTTACATTATTTACTTCCAAGTAATCCAGTATGTATCCTTCTGCCGGAGTAGCTATGATTGTCAGTTCTGTTCCGTTAGCTACTTCTTCTCCGTTGGTAATATCTTTATCACCGGCTTTAACTGTCAAAGCTCCGTTTACTATTGATTCGGGAAAGTTGATAGTAGAAGTGGTAGCTGTAGATTTAGCTTGAATATCAATACTATAGTCAATTATTGTTCCATTGTTTCCTCCTATTGGGTTTGTAGGACTCGGATTTCCACAAGGATTTTTACTATTCCAGTCTATTTTTAGTCTCAATCGGGTTTTACCGGTTAGAACATCTTCCGGAATTGTAAATACAGGTGCCCCGGTTTTACCTTCACCTGCCTCTACTGTTTCTCCGATACTATTGGTAGACGGACCTTCTCCGGTTGCATTATAGTATGTATACGACACTAATTCATTTTCTTCATTGAAGATACCATCTTGATCGTAATCGATGTATACATAATAATGCATCCATGAAATTTGATTGCGGAAAGTCCATGATATAGTTAATTCGTCTCCTTTTGTCGCAGTGATGGTTGCATCTGTCACATCCAGATATACTTCCGGTTGTGGATTGTTGTTTAAAGTGTTTGAAAAAGGACTGGATACCCCTTTTGATGTAGCACCTGAAATCGTGATTGTTTCTAACCGTCGTTCTGTTGAACTGGTGCGTGAGTTTGCATCAGGGATACAATAAGAGAGTTCGTCTTCACTCAATAGACTGTTTGTTTGCAGTTTGAGTGCCCTATTTCCTACTGCATTGCTTGCAATAAACGGAAATAGAGTTAGAATAACTAGTAATAGAAAATGTTTTTTCATAATAATTGAATTTTAATTAAACAAATTATCGCTTGTTTTTATAAAGCAGATAAGAAATAGACATCCCTAGTAAGAAATACATTTTTTATAGTATAATTATAATTAAGATATAGTGCCAAGCTTTTATATAGAACTGTTTGTTCTCATAATACGAATAGCAAAATAGATAAAGAAGACATATCAAAAGCCTATTTTTCTATTAAACCGTTGTCTACAACAAGCTGTTATAGTACTTTTTTTAGAAATTAAGCTCTTGACACATCTTCTTGGTTCTGTGTCAGTTTTATTGATTATCTATGGCGACTATTTTATTTTGATACCTATTGATTCTATAATTTCAATTTGTTAGACCCAGCTACATTTATACTGATCTTGGATAATGTTAAACGAACAGCGAAAGTCATTCCGTCTTCCATGTCTGCCATCCAGCAATCTTCGTCCAATGTATAAGTATAAATTTTAGTTTCAGGATCCCAATTGGCCGGATCGAGTTTTTTATTCCTATCAATGTAAGCACCGATATATGGAGATTCGGTTGTTACGATATAGCTGTCTCCTTCATTGATTTCGTCCAAATAGAATTGGAGATAATAGTTGCCATTTGCATCTTTCTGCATCGGATCGGAATTAACAAATTCATATCTGAAGTAGCTGAAATCACAGATTTTTTGTCGGAATCCATAGTTCCATCTTGCTATCCATAATTCATAATCTCCCGATTGATACTTATCTTTTGTAAAAACAATACTTTCATAGTCATTTCCGCCTTTGTATGCAGAAGCAATTTTTTCTACGACTGTTTGTGTCGATTTATCTATGAATTCAAGTGAATCGATAACAGCGTCAGTTGCTACGTCCCAACCGTTTGCTTTTACTTTCAGAACTCCTCCTTTCGCTTGTGTTATATCAACTTCGATATCTTTAAGTACCATAAAGTTGAATTGATCTATCACCTGATAGTTGTTATCTCTGACTAACAGAAGATCATACTTACCTACTTGCCATGTATCAGAGAAACCCAGTCCGATCAAAATCGTATCGTTATACGAAACACGATCGTAATACCCATATTCGTCTCCTTGGACACCGGCATATTTATAGCCCCAATTTACATATGTATATTCGCCTGAATCTTGACTTCTGACGATAAATTCATCTGTTCCCATGACTCCCTCGACCTTGCAAAATTCGAGTGCTATATTTTTTTGAAGGGTGATGTCATAAGTGCCCTTGTAATTTTCAGCCGGATTATAATTGATAATGTTTTCGACTTGATTCAAGGTTCCGTTATTGTCATCATCATTCTCACAGCCGGTGAGGAACAGAGCGATGGGGCTTAACAGAATAAATAATCTTAGATAATTCATATATATCATTTAATAATGTAAATAGAAAAGGAGAGTGCGCAAAGCGCAGTCGGCTTGCGCACCCCTTTTTGTAAATTAGCGTTCTTTTATTACCTTGAAAGATTGAACGCATTTATCATTTTGCATTACAACTACATAATACATGCCTTGCGGAGCATCGAATGACAATTGGCAAACTTCTCCGGCGGCAGCGTTATAATTGTATGCGGAGATTTGCTTTCCTTGCATATCGAATACAAGTACATTATATGCGCCTGCATCTGCAAATAATATATTAGCTTGTTCTTTGAACGGATTCGGATAGATTAAGAAATTATCTGCTCTGTTTTCTTCCATACCGACACCTTTTTTCACAACAATATAATCTGCGATTGTTTTTGTTGTACTACCCCAAGAATTGGTTAATGTCAATGTAACCGGATATTGACCGTCTTGTGCATAAGTTGCAGTAGCTTTGTCATCTCCTTCTTGTGAGAAGTTAGCTCCGTCGAGTATCCATTTAGCTGATTCAAACTTGATAGGACGAACACCTGTAATATAAGGTACTCCTAAAGCAGGGGTTAATTGATTTTGTTTCACATCAACATTTTTATCATTTTCGCTTGTACCGATTGTCATGTATGCTCCAGGTACAGCTGTGCTGTTATTTCCTTCATTAGGGAAATAAATGTTGTTGTCTGTATCTGTTACGGTATTTTCGAAAGTAAAGTAGCCTTCCAGCCCGGTAGGAGGAATTAGGTAACCACCCATAGATTCTTGTACCTCTTCTTCGGTCAAAGCCTTGCTCCAAATTTGTACTTCATCTACCCAGCCAGTGAAACTTGCCAGATTAGTCATACTACCACCTACATAGAAATTGGCACCTCTCCAATCTTTAGGACCTGCACCTCTTGATTGTGCATCGATAATTTTCTTTCCGTTCAAGTAAAGTTTTACATTTCTACCGGATTTCACAACACAGACATGATACCATGTGTTGGGCGATAGTGTATAACCGTTTGACATACCGTCTACATCAGCATTATGTTCATACCCACCAGTTCCTGCAGGAGGGGCATCTACGGATACAGACAATTCATCTTCTCCGTTCTTATATTTGTTTTCACTATAATTTTTAGGACGGATAGCGGTCCACATTTCACCCCAGACAGACTCTGTCCAACTACCTCCATAATTGCGGTTGACCTTAGTCATCAACAATGTTCCCAAAGAAGCATGCTCGAATTTTTCTACTTTAAACCACAAAGCAAATGAGGTGTTTGTATATTCTGACATGATTTTACCATCAATGGTCAATTGATAAGGTTCTTTCATATACAAAGATTGGGATACGGAGCAGTCACGTTCTCTACCGTTTAACAGATAAGTATCACCTTTGGTAATATCTGCAGTAAGATTTACTTGTTCTTCGGTAGTCACTTCTGTTTTATCTGCTGCGATGTTAGTAATTATCGGCAAACGTCCGGTTGATTCGGGAGTAACTAAAAGTAAGGCTCTGTTTATGATTACGGTATCTTTTAATGTTCCGTTTACATTCATTTTTGTAGAAACCCTCACATCATAAGTCCCAACAGAAGGTAATGAAGTTGTGAATTTCAAGATATCTTTTTTGCTGTCAATTACGTTTCCGGTTAAAGCATCCAAAACTTCGATCGTAGCTGTTGCATGATTAGGATCTTCAAATCCGATGGTTACTTCTTCCTTCGGTTTAATGATTTCTTTATCGATCGTAAGTGTTTCGATTGTTGAAAGTTCACTTTCGATTTCTTCAGACCAAACGATCGGAGAAACAGTTTTTCCATCTAATCCCACAGAACGGACTCCGATTTGGAATGTCTGATCTACACCATTTAGCGGAGCATCTACTACATAAGCAGCCCATGAAGTAGTAGCTGTAACCAGTGTTTCCTTTTCACCCTGTTTTACGTATACTTCGTAATACCAAGAATTAACTTCTTCGTTATAAATCGGACAATCCTGATATTCGTCTTTTCTTGTACCACTGAATGGAACGTCAAAAATAACCTTAAAGTCGGCACGGTTGTATACGCGCTTCATTACATTGGTGTGGGTAATGACCGGAGTAACCGGAGTTTTCTTATACAGTTTTGGTATGAATGACATTTCACCCAATAGGACAGCGTAGTCTTTATCCGTACCTTCAACAGACAAACCGATACAGCCGATAACATCTCCGGCTTTTAATCCCAATTCGGATGCCTTGATTTTTACTGTACTCCACTTTCCTTGCACAATACCATCGGCAGATAAGGTATAAGATGTGAAAGTATTCTCTGTTCCAACTTTTGAAACGTTCAGTTTCATTTTCGGATCCGTTCCGTTGAGTGTTTTGAGTACAATGGTGAATTCATCGGATGCACTTGCTACATTAAATTTAGTACTGAATAAACGGATATTAGATTTAGAAGTAGCTCCGTGTAATTTTAAGCATGAGCCGCCGAACCAAGCATCATCAAATGTAAAGTCGCAGTTGATAGGATCTGCCGGTATTGTAGTTCCGTCTCCGTTGTCAATCCACCAACGCCATGTCGGTAATAAATCCTGTAAGCCAAGGTTATACCATTTGTGTTCGAATGTAACTACTCCGTCCTTGCTAAATGAAAGGCCGTTACCCAAATTAAAACGAGTGACAAAAGGAAGTTCCGTCAAAGCACTTTCTTCAATTACAGCTTTTGAATAACCATGCCATTTAGCCAAGTCAGAATAAGAACTGGTAATTGCATCGTCTGTAATATCTGGGGTACGAAGGACATTTCTTGAACCACCGGTGAATAAGAGTTCTTGTTTCTTTTGGTATTCATTTTGAACGCTGAGATCGGAGTTTCCACCTTCTGTTGAACCTGCATACAGTTGGCTACGGTCATGAGCTCCCCATACAACGATAGATACCGGTTGTCTCATTAATGCTGTCCATCCTGCATTTCCATATTTACCATATCCGCGTCCTTGCTGGTCGAAGCCTGCATATACATCGTATGTGCTGCGTCCTAAAGATTTGGCAGCTTCAGCAGATGTTTGTAAACCGCTTTCACTCCAGTTATAGTTTAAGAAAAATACGTCGGTAACAGGATTGCCGTTTTTATGGAACCATTTGTCGTTGGCACCTATTTCCAGTTTACATCCATTATCATTTAAGCCACCTGTATTAGAAACAAATGCATACCATTCTACATGGAACGGATGATTCATTTCCTTGGCTACCTTATGGCATTCAGCCAGGAAAGAAGAAAAGTCCTCATTCAGTTGTGTCGACCAGTAACCTTCAGGATTTAGTCCTAAACCATCAATGCCATAATATTTCAAGAACTGAATTAATTTACGGGCATATTTGAAATTTCCAGAACCGTCTTTTGCGCATAGCTCAGCTAACATTTTTCCAGCACTACTGGTTGCACTAACCTGTTCTGCCCAATCGATAAAATAAAGACATCCGGTACGGACACCATTTTTATGAGCTACATCGTTAAATGTTCCAGGTACACGGAACCACGTGTTAGACCAGTTTGCATGGATGTTAATGTATTGCCACATATTAAAATTGTCACCATCGAAATTGTAACGTGGCATTGGTCCCCATTTCTTTGTCATTTCACCAATAGGAGAACACCAGCAGAGATTCTTATTATTTTCTTCATTCAGATTCTTATTGGCCTGCGTATTTTGATTGATGAAACGTGATTTTAGTGGTACGCGAGAGATGAAGAAATTTTCATCTTGATAATCAGGATCATTACTGAAATTATCTCCCGGTTGCCATTTATCCAATGCAGATACAATATCTGTCCTCTCCGTTATACCAAAGTCCACGTACATCTCGTGTGTCGGTACACTCTGCCCTATTGCATTCATGGATGCTAATAAGGCTGCTGAAAATAAAAATTGTTTTAGCTTCATAATACTAATTTTAAGTAAATATTAATCAAGTGTCTTTTTTTCTGCGATATCCCACCATAAACGGGTTCCTTGCGTATCCCCCTTGGCCGTTCCGGTTGTCTCTTCATTCAAGGCAGAAGTAGCGGTTAAAGCAACTTCATTAGCTATTTCAAGGCTACCGGTATTATAAGGTATACGACGTATCGTTACTCCTGTGGTAAGCATTTCACCGGTTTCCCAGTTAAAACGCGGCTCTTCCAATGAACCATCTGAATTTCCATAGGCAAATGGACAGTATGGCAGAAGTATTGGATAACCAGTACGGCGATAGTCTGTCCAGGCAACTGTGGAAAGCGGGAATAAAGTAATCCATTTTTGAGTAATGATTTTCTGAAGTTTTTGCTCTTTTGAATCATTGATATAAGGATTGGTATCTGCGTTTTCAGGTTTATCATAGCTATTGTTAAGCATATAATATCCGCCCCATAATGGAAGATTATTATCACTGTCCAAGAAATCCTTGTAGATGGCTTCTTCTTTTATTTGTGGGGATACACCTAAATTTCCCATACCTTTCCAAGACATGTATTCATTATAAGAAGCGTCAGAAAAGGCGTGTTTAGTGAAGAATTCTTTTATACCGGCATTGTAAAAATCTTCTGCCGTTCCGCCTACATTCCATCCGCGTAAGTCAGCTTCCGCCAATAAGAATAAAACTTCCTCTACTTTAAAAAATGCCAATTTCTCACCGGAAAAGTTTAAGTTAAACTTTGAATAGTATTGATAAGTCTGCGTTGTAAGAGCTTGAGTAGATAGCTCCATACCGGAACGGATACTTAAGAATTTTTCTTCTTTTTTTATTGTAGACTGATTCCGGTTGGTTATAGCTCCTTCATTTTTTGCAAACCAGAATTCTAAAATAGGATGTTGGGTACGGATTAAATAGTTGTGATAGGAAGCATTCAAACGAGAATCCACCCAAGTATTTGCAATTTTATAGAGAGGATGATTACCAACCTCTGTTCCGTTTCCACAGAGTAATCCGATTGTTTTGTCACCGGCCTGTAAAACTCCGCGACGAACAGCCTCTTCTCCTAATTGCCGTACCGTTTTCTCTTCACCGTTGATGTTACATGTATATCCTTCTACATCAACTGCCGTCATTGCCATACGTAAAATTAATGAGTTTGCATATTTTCTCCACATTGTTACAATATTGGCGGCTGTACTTTGTTCTGTCAGCATATCGGTCTCTTTAATAAGATCGTCAATACTTTCAACCGGTTGCTTTTCATATTCTGCCAATATGGAATCAGCTCTGACCAGATCTTGAAACAATTGGGTATACACTACGCTCTGTTTTTCATATGTTAACGGGCGTTCTTCTTTTAATACCTTATAATCAGATAAGGGCATCGGACCATGTACATTGGTGTATTGTAGAGAAACGTCTGAGAACAGGATGGAGGCAAAGGCACCTAAAGGAGCTATTTTCAATGTGTCGGCCGAACGCATAACGGGGACCGCTTGTTGAGCCACCCATTGAAGATTGGCAGCAGGACCACTTGCAAAATCACTGTAAAATGCCAGACTCGATGTCATACGTCCATCAAAATTGTGGGGAGAAGACATATATCCGACCGGATCATCTCCGATAAATGTATATTGGTATTGGTATGGATGTTCTTTGGCATCAATAACGCGAAGCTGTGCCGTCCGTAAAAAACCCACTGCAAGATCAGGGCTGGCCAGGAACCCTTCATCAGATCCTGTTCCGTCATCAGAATTGATACTGTTCACATCGCCTTCATACTCCAATGCCGATTCATAACATGAACTCAGGGCAACGGACAAAGATACGATAGCGCTTACTAAAAAAATATTATTAAATTTCATATCTATATACAATTAAAATGTTGCTTTAAGATTCAAACCAAAACTGCGGGTTGTCGGTAAAGAGAATGCTTCAATACCTCCATAGCTATTGGCTGTAGAGACAGACACATCCGGATCTACAGGAGACTTTTTAAGCAGGAAGAATAAGTTGCGGGCAACGAATGAAACATTTAAATGGTTTCCACTTCCGAAAAGATTACGGAAAGTGTATCCCACGGATGCTTCACGTAAGCGGAAATTGGTTGCCGAATATGTATATTCACTTAATGCCGGTTGTCCCAATCCTATCCTTTGGTAATATCCTTGAACAGAAGTGATTTCGCCGTCCGGCATAACAATTCCCGGTACAGGTAGCATAACTTCTACACCGCCTACTGCCGATCTTTGCTGATAGGTTATCCCTGTCAGACGTGCTTCTCCGCTTCGTTCCGATACCCCGTATGCATCAAGCAATGCTTCCGTATACGATATAACATTACCTCCTATTTTACCGTCAATCAGGAAAAAGAGAGAGAAATTTTTATAAGTAAACGTATTGCTCCATCCAAGATGGTGGGGGGAGTTTGCATTTCCTAAATAACAGTTATAGTCTTTGGTTAACATTGGGATACCCTGGCTGTCTGTTTTAATTTTACCGTCAGCACCGTATTGGAATGTCTTACCATATAATTCACCATAAGGTTTTCCTACTTCGTAGCGTAATTTCAGACCACCGTTATACACAGGATCTTGTTCTATCATTTCATTCTTGTTGTCTCCATATGTTTCTAAAATCTTGTTTTGATTGAAAGAGTAGTTGAATGCAGTGCGCCAGGTGAACTTGTTGTCCGGGGTTGTGAAGTTGTAGGCTAATGTTGTTTCAATACCACGATTTCTGATCAATCCGGAATTTAATGGTAAAGTTCCACCTGTTGCCGCCGGTTTAGGTAACCATTGATTCAACATCTTGGAGTTATAGAAAGTGAAATCGAAATCGATCATATTTCTAAATAAACGGAGGTCGATTCCCGCTTCTGTCGAACGTACCGTTTCCGGTTTTGGGTTGCGGAATGTACGGTATTGGGATGCTTCTATCGTTCCCGAACTAATGTTCTGCTTTACAGCTCCATATACATAGTTTGGAATAGAGTTACCTACTTCACTATAAGAGATACGTAATTTGGAGTGGTTTAATACATCACTTTCAAGCTTGAATAATCTGTTTAATATCGCATTACCACCTACACTGTAATAAGTGTAATGACTGGGGGCATCAAACATTTCAAACTGAGTATACACACGCGACCAGTCTGTGCGGAAAGACGCATCAAGATAGATCATTTCCTTATAACCTAAGGAGAATGTACCGTATATTGAGTTGGTCCAGTTCTGATCTTTTGATTTGGTTACGGGCAGACTGGTACCATCTTTTTTATTGGTTATTATGTTGGATGGGTCGAATACGTTTGGGATACTTGTAGAGTCTCTCATCCAATAATTCCATCCTACATCATTTAAATCTTCTTTTTCAGTAGAACCTCCGAAATTGGCTGATAGATCTAAATTATTCACTCGCTTATTGTATGAAATCAAAAAGTCGGCATACATCATATCAACATTATTTCTGGAGTATTCGTAAATCGAATTATAGAGCGTTTTCGCTTTTGTACCTTGGTAGGTTTTTGTTTCGTTTGTATCTCTGATACGATCCGCTCTGAAACGTGCTTGTGCACTCAAACCTTCAAGGATATTGACCTTTAATCCCAAAGTACCATAAATACGTTCGCGTATTGAGTTCTTTTGCAATCGGTTCATGTACCAATAAGGTGAGTTACGATTTTCTTCGTTGATCCATGGCCACTGTTGAATAGGGCCGCTGGTACTCGCTTTAGGATATACGATTTTGTTATTTTCGTCATAAATACCTTGTATATAGTACAATTGTCCATATACTTCAGAATTATCTTTAAAATAAGAGATATCGGCATTACGGGGCAATAAGTATAGGTCGTACAGTGGATTACCGTAAATACCTGATCCCGGTCTGTTTTTAGATTCCTGATAAACATAGCTGACAGACAAATTAATCTCCACACGATCCTTGAAAAGTTTCATTCCCTGTCTGAAAGTCAGGTTGTGGCGATTAAATTTATTATTAGGAATCATACCTTTAGAAGTCGTATTTCCGTAAGAAATATAATTGTTGACTTTTTCCGATCCGAAAGAGGCTGATATTGAGTTATTAAAGTTTGTACCTGTTTCAAGGAAACTGCTAACATTATCCACAGCGGAATTTCTCGCATAAGGAATTTCTGCTAATGTCGTTCCTGACAAGCGTCCAATCCGGCTTCCCCATGAGTAGTTTCCTAATCGTCTTTTGGCAATTACCTGATTCGGATTTAAAGAAGTATCATTGTAGCTTTCAACATCTGCACCGAAAATATTTTGGAATTTGGGCGTAACCAAAGGAGTTTCAAAAAGAGTACTGCTCGATACGCTGATACTTGCTTTTCCTTCTTTTCCTTTTTTAGTAGTGATCATAAGTACTCCATTAGCAGCAGCACTACCATACAGCGCGGCGGCGTTGGCACCTTTCAAAACGGTTATGTTTTCAATATCATCCGGGTTGATATTCGATAAAATATCTCCGCCGTCAGTTGTATTACCACCAGATAATAGAGCGTCCGTGATTTGTGTAGAAGCAGGACTGGCCATCGGAACACCGTCCATAACTATTAACGGAGAGTTTTCTCCTAAGACAGATGCGTTTCCGCGAAGTAGTAACTTAGAAGAACCACCGGCACCTGTCGAGTTAGGAGTAATGACTAATCCGGCTGTTTTACCTTGCAATGCATTGATAAAGTTGGCGTCTTTGGCTCTTGTCAATTCATCTCCTCCTACTTTTTGAGTAGCATACGTTAAAGATTCGGCTTTTTTCTCGATACCTAAGGCAGTAACAACCACTTCTCCCAATACTTTAGAATCTTCTTCCATCGTTACATTAATAACAGTTTTGTTTCCAATGGGTAAAACGACATTTCGGTATCCTATGTATGAGAATTGGATTTCTCCTTTTCCTTCGGGTACTTTTAAAGAGTAATTTCCGTCAATATCAGAAATTGTTCCTGCTGTGCTTCCTTTTAATACAACGTTGACTCCTATTAGAGGTTCTCCGAGTGCATCAATGATTTTACCTGTGATGATGACTTCTTTAACCTCCTGCATGGGTTCGTCTTTGTCTGTTTGAGACTTATTTTGGGAAAGGATGATGTAAGAACCCTCAGTGGAATAGCTTATATTAGTTCCTTTAAGCAGTTGGTTTAATACATTGTGCACTGGAGCGTTTTTTACTTTTATCGATACTCTTTTATTGGTATCGATACTGGAATTAACAATGAAAAGATAATCGGTCTGAGTTTCGATTTCATTGATAATAACTTCTAACGGACTGTTCGTTTGAGACAAAGTGACACGTGCATTTTGAGAGTGTACGTCTTTTGCATTCAAACTGAAAACAGAAATAAAGGCTAACAAGAATGTAATTCTCATGATCTTAAAAAGATGATTGGTTCGTAATTTTTGCGGGTATAATCTACCACACAAAGATTTTTTATTCATATCTTTGCTATGTTTAATATAGTTATTAGATAATTGATATTATTCAGAGTGTCGATGCGGGTCAAGGTATTGGCACTCTTTTTTTAATTCTGTTTGGAGATTTTTTTTTCATTCTATTCCATAGGCCATATCTTATTTAATATAAATTATTTGATTTTCTTCATTTCTTTCAAATGTAAACTTGACGTCTTTTTGCAATACCCTTAAAGCATAAGAGATGCTGTCTGATTGACGGAATTTTCCAGTGTAACGGGAATTTATAACTTTTTGGTTTTCAATTTTTATAGTTACTCCATAACAAGTTTCAAATTTGCTCATGATGTTTACGAAAGTTTCATCTTTAAAACAGATAAGACCTTCTTTCCATCGATATACATTATAATCTTCTATAGGAGTAACCTTTAAGTCGCCATGGTCTAATACGACCATTTCATCCGGTTTTATAAGGCGTTCTTTGGTTCCGGATGTTACCTTTACGGAACCTTCCATTAGAGAAGTCACAAAAGAATTATTGTCAGCATAGGCTTCCAAATTGAATTTTGTGCCTAAGACTTCCACATTTCCTTTTGCTGTTTCTACTATAAAAGGTTTTTGTGCGTTATGAGCTACTTCAAAATAAGCTTCTCCATTCAATTGGACGGTACGGTTTTTTCCTGAGAATGAGGCCGGATATTGGATCGTTGAACGTGAATTAAGCCAAATTACTGTTCCGTCTGAAAGCTCAAGATTAATTCTTTGTCCGGCGGGAACCGTTATTTTTTGCATAGCTAATAGTTCTTCTTTGGGGGTATATCTGTCGTATGCATATGCTCCTATCAGAGTCATTGCAATTACAGCAGCAATTTTCATTACTTCTTTTATCCAATAGTTACCGATAAAGATATTCTTCTTTTGATAAGAGCGGATCTTATCCTCATCAGCTAATAAGATCATCGCATCAAATAATTGCCGTTCTTCCAGAAAGAGTTTCCGGTTTTCCGGTGATGCTTCCATCCAGTTTCTTATTTGGATTTCTTCCTGCATGGAAGTTTTTCCTTGAAAAAAGTTATATAATAGTTCTTTATTCATAATCAATAATTAAAAATGCATACGCCTTTTTTATCTTCTTATTTGTTAAGCAGATAAAAAAGATATATCCCTAGTGGAAAATTGATTTTTTTAATAAAAAAATAAGTATAGAAATACAGGGAGATAGTCTTTTAAGCTTATTCTCAGTTCTTTAAGTGCTTTACTAATATGAAATTCAACACCTTTAGTCGTAATGTCCAGTTTTGCTGCAATTTCTTTATGAGACATATTTTTCATACGGCTCATTATGAAGATTTCTCGGGTACGTGCTGGCAGTTTGGCTAAGGTACGGTTAACGATCTCCATCGCTTCTGCATTGAAAAGTTCGTTGGGGTTACATGCTTCAAGAGTTGCAATACGGGTACTGAGCTCCCATTCGGCATGAGACTGAATGTTTTCTTCAATATCTTTATGTATTTGTTGCTGTTGGAGGTGGTTTAGGCATTTATGCTTTATAACAGTGAGCACATAGGCAGGTATATTGGTGTTTTCATCTAACCGCTGTCGATTTTCCCAATAATAAACCAATGAATCTATGACAATATCTTCTGCAACTGCCGTATTCCGTACATAGGTCTGCGCGAAACGGGTAAATCGCCCTTTGTAGTCGGTAAACAGTTGATTAAAAGTTATTGGTTCAGGAGTATTGCTCATTATGCTGCTATTATTTAATACAAAGATAGCAAAATTGCCAATGTAAGATAAATAATCTTAAGTTTTTTTTCAGCTATGTGTTTTATAAATCCTTTTAATGGTGGGTTTTACTGTGAGGCTGATATAACTTAATGTAAGAATATATATATTTACAGTGTAAAAGTGTATACTTTTACGCTATAAAGATATATACTTTTGCTGTGTAATAGTATATACTTTTATATGCCTTGATTTTCAGTGAAATAGGAAAAAATAAATATCCCGTTTTATGATATCAGTATTTTAAGAATTCTATCCGGTCGATTGTCTTTATTTTGAGTTCTTTTAGTGTTTCATATGCTTGGTCATAATATCCGGAATATTCTAATGCTTTAGTGTCGTGGGCGTCTACTCCAATAATGGCAGTACATCCCTCGTTGGCTGCAATATGCCAGAATTCGGGATGGGGGTAGGTCAACTCGCCAAAAGCCTGATTATAATCCATCATACCTATATTATATTCTAACGGGATGTTTAATCGTGCTGCCGTGCGGCAGATATGGCGGCTCACCAGTTTACAATGCCGGTCGAATTCCGGGTAAGAGCGCATAAAGAGATCCGGATGGGCAAAATAGGCAAATAATCCACTTTCCATTCCTTCAATGGAACTTTCTTCATAAAGGTCGAGCATGTCTTGTGTGGTAGTGCCATGTCCGAAATAGGGAAACTTCTCATCTGTGTGAAAATGATGATTGCCGAAAATGATATAGTCCAGTTTGTACTCACGAACCAACTCCTTCAACCAATGAATATATTCGGGGAAATATTCACACTCCAATCCTAATTTTATGCTGATACGGTTTTTGTACTTTTCTTGTAATGTGCGGATACTTTGTACGTATTCGGGAAATTCTTCGGGAGTCATGCGGATACCGGATAGATAGCCGGTTCGATATTTCCATGGAGTATGATCGGAAAAACCGAGTTCTTGATAGCCGCCTTTGATGGCGCTTAAAACATAATCTTCGTCACTCCCTGTCGCATGGTGGCAGCGGGTGGTGTGGGTGTGATAATTAGTTTTCATTTTGTTATAATTGTATTCATGCAGATGTCGAACGGTTCGGCAGGCACCTCTTCGATCAACTGAAACGGGAAACATATTCCGATCTTGACTGCCGGAATGTAGGGGAGGAGTTTATCATAATAACCTTTGCCTCTTCCTAAGCGATGGCCATCCTTGTCAAAAGCCATTCCCGGAATAACGGCCAGATCGATGGCTTTATAATCGGTAAATACCTTTCCGGTAGGTTCGGCAATTCCATAGGCGCCGATAGCTAAATCCTGAGGACCGGTATAGAGCCGCAGTTCCAGTTCCTCTCCGACGACGACAGGTAAAATAATGGTCTTTTTTTTACTCCATTTCTCAATGAAGGAGTGGGTTTGCACCTCGTCCTTCAATGAGTGATAAAGTAATAGCGTAGTTGCCGCCTCGAAAGCCGGATGCTTTTCGAGGTTGGCAAGTATATCAGCAGAAAGATCTTTCAGCGTAGAGTCGCAATACCGGGTTTTCTCCTGTGCTATCCACTTTCGCAGTTTTCTTTTCCTTTCTTTCATTTTTATTTTGGGTTTCCGGTTCTTCGGTAATAACCGGTGCTTTGGGGAAAGCTTCTCCTTTTTCAAGTAATTCCAGCCCTTTCTTTACGGTAGGGTCTGTCTGGTTGGAGTATTTGATGTAAGCCTCTTTCCCTAACATGTTATAGACGATATTTCCGAGAATGTTTTTCTCCAGCAATTTGTATGATTTCTGGATCAGGATATTTCTTCTCTTTACCCCTTTGGTTTCTGCGTAGCGGATGAATTTTTCGACTAATCCTTGCTGACGAAGATAATTTACCAATGCCTCTTCCGTATCGTATTGACTCATCTTTTCGCGGTTATTATCCGTATATTGGAAAGTGAATTGAATGGTCAGCCCTTTGTTTAATACTGTCGACAGGTAGGAGGTTACTCCGGTAGTATCTTGCGGAACAAATACGTCGGGCATAATGCCGCCGCCACCGTATACCGGGCGACCAAGGCCTGTAGAGTAACGTTGTGATTCATCGAGCTTGATACTGTCTTTAGAGAAGAACTCTCCATGCGTATAACGATTGTACAGATCCATTTCATAATTACGGTCTTTTCCGTTCTCATAGGGGCGTTGTATGCAGCGTCCGGAGGGGGTGTAGTAGCGGGCAATCGTCAGACGGATGGCAGAACCGTCACTGAAATCGATCGGCTGCTGCACTAATCCTTTACCGAATGACCGGCGACCTACGATGGTACCCCGATCGTTGTCTTGTATGGCACCCGAGAAAATTTCGCTGGCGGAAGCCGACCCTTCATCTACAAGGACGATTAGCGGAATGTCTTGACAGCTTCCTGTCCCGTTGGCAACTTCGTCTAAACGTTTGTATTTACGTCCCTGGGCGTAAACGATTAATTTTCCTTGTGGCAGGAACTCGTTTACCATACGGGTTGCGGCATCCATATAGCCACCGGTATTTCCACGCAGGTCAATGATGAGTCCTTTGCATTTTTGATGATTCAGTTGTGCGAGGGCATTCAAGAGTTCTACATGGGTAGTACGTCCGAATTTACTGATCTGGATATATCCGAAATCGTCATTCAGCATGTATGCGGCGTCTATCGTATTTTGAGGAATATCGCCACGGGTGATGGTGAAGTTCAGCAATTCCTTTTCCGTAGCACGTTTGATGCCTAATTTTACCTGACTTCCTTTCGGACCTTTTAATTTTTTCATGGCACGTTCGTTCGTAACCTGTTTTCCGACAAACAGGCTGTCGTCTACAGTGACGATACGGTCGCCCGGCATTAAGCCCACTTTCTCGGAAGGACCACCGGAAACGATTGCGTTAACATGGATGGTGTCGTTTTGTATCGTGAACTGAATGCCGATACCACTGAAACTGCCTTCCAGTTCGGAATTAACCTCTTCCAGGTTCTGCGCCGGGATATAGGTAGAGTGCGGATCGAGTTCTGCCAGAATCTGGGGCATTGCTTTCTCTACGAGATCTGTCATGTTTACCGTATCTACATACTGATCATCGACAATACGTAATAAGGCGTTTAGTTTGTTGGATGAGCCATTGATAATACCCAGGCGGTTGCCCGCAAAATGCTTGGCATAGAATGTACCGATAAGGATTCCTATTACTACGCTGATAGCAATGATGACAGGGGTAAAACGGGAAGAGTTTTTTGTACTCATGAGTTTATTTACGATTTAATCATTTACAATTTATAATTTAGCTGTGCCGGAGGATTACTGATTATTCTTCACCGACATATACTACATCGATACCGGCTCGTCTCAGTAGTTCGATACCGTCTTCCAGGCGATACTTTTCGGAATAAACCACTCGCTTGATACCGGACTGAATGATTAATTTGGCACATTCTATGCAGGGAGAAGCGGTGACATACATGGTAGCACCGTCGCTGCTGTTGTTAGAGCGTGCTATTTTGGTTATGGCGTTTGCTTCTGCATGGAGCACGTATGGCTTTGTGACATTGTTTTCGTCTTCACAAATGTTCTCGAAACCGGAAGGGGTTCCATTGTAACCGTCAGAAATAATCATTTTGTCCTTCACGATAAGGGCACCGACTTTACGTCGCTGACAATATGAATTTTCTGCCCAAATGCTGGCCATGCGTATATAACGCTTGTCTAATTCTGATTGTTTATTCATTGTCGTATTGTTTTATCTTTCGGGTGTGAATGCAATGCAGAGTGTCTCTTTTTCATATTCGAAATAGAGGTATAGATTTCTTTCATCCCCTTCATAAGAGGTCGCATTTTCGAGTCCTTCAACAATGTGTTTGGCCAGTGTATCTTTAGAGTCACCGTAAGAAGGTTGGTTTTTGATACCTGTTATCCTGAACTCGTTGCTTTTGCCGTCCGCTTGCCAAGTGCCAGTGAAAGTCACAGAACCGCTTCCACTGAATTCTCCGCGAATAATGTTGTCTTCCGTACTTCCGGTAAAAGCTATTTTGAATGCTTTTGTACCGTTTATCGGGTCGTAAGATTTGTATATGGCTTCACTGACATCTGTAAATTTATACCAGCTATGTTCATTCTTTTTGGTGATATATGTCATTTTCCACGTTTTTCCCGTGAATATTTTTTGTACATCGTCCGTATCATTGCATCCGCTCAGAAAGGGGATGACAAGTGTTAGGCAGAATAATAATGCGATATATTTCACTGTATCTCTTCTCATTTGACTTATTTCATCTTTAGTTTTTAATACCGTTTCTGATCAGCAATGCATCAATGGTCGGCTCCTGTCCACGGAAACGTTTATAAAGTGTCATCGGATGTTCGGTACCTCCTTTGGAAAGAATGTTCTGGCGGAAAGAGCCGGCTACGTCACGATTGAATATTCCTTTTTGTTTGAATAATGAAAATGCATCGGCATCCAATACTTCCGCCCACTTATAACTATAATATCCCGCAGAGTATCCTCCGGAGAAAATATGTGAAAACTGAGTGCTCATGCAAGCATCTTTTACAACCGGCAGTATTTGTGCCTTTGCCCATGCTTTCTGTTCGTATTCTTTAACATCTCCTTCAAATGGGGTATGACGGGTGTACCAAGCCATATCCAGTAAACCGAAGCTTACCTGTCGCAAACAGGCATAGGCTGCATTGAAATTTGCTGCATCCACCATGCGTTTCATTAATTCTTCCGGTAGGTTTTCGCCTGTCTGGTAATGTCTGGCAAATGTATTCAGAAAATCCTTTTCAATGGCAAAGTTTTCCATGATTTGTGAGGGTAACTCCACGAAGTCCCAGTATACGTTGGTACCGCTCAGGCTTTCATAAGTGGAGTTGGCAAACATGCCGTGCAGGCTATGGCCAAATTCATGTAGAAATGTTTCTACTTCGTTGAAAGTCAGCAGTGCGGGTTTATTCTCAGTCGGTTTCGTAAAGTTCATTACCACAGAAACGTGCGGACGGCTGTTTTCACCTGTTTCACTATCGATCCACTGGCCTTTGTATTCCGTCATCCATGCTCCTGCACGTTTTCCCTCGCGCGGATGAAAATCGGTGTAAAGTACTGCTAAAAACTGACCGTCTTTATCAAATACTTCGTAAGCATCCACCTCTTTATGGTATACCGGAATATCGGTATTCTTATTGAAAGTGATGCCGTATAAGCGTGTTGCCAGCCCGAATACTCCTTCTTTCACCTTTTCCAGTTCAAAGTAGGGGCGAAGCATTTCTTCATTGATATTGAACTTTTGATCTTTCAGTTTATTGGAGTAGTAACTCCAATCCCATGGCATAACCGTGAAATCGGCTCCTTGTTCCCGGTGTGCAAGTTCCTGTACCTCTTTATATTCGTTTTGCGCAGTAGGAGTGTATGCTTCCAATAATTGGTTCAGCAGGTTGTAGACAGCTTCGCTGTTTTGTGCCATTCGTTTTTCTAATGTATATTGCGCAAAGTTGTCATATCCTAATAATTGTGCAATGCTCATTCGGGTGTTGGCTATTTTTCTGACAATATCTATGTTGTTGTATTCATTGTCATGCGTACACTTTGTGTTGTAAGCCAAGTAGAGCTCTTTGCGTAAGTCGCGGTTGCCGGCATATGTCATGAAAGGGATATAGCTGGGAGCTTGCAGTGTAAATACCCAGCCTGTCAGTCCTTTCTCTTTGGCAGTTTCGGCAGCTGCTTCTACGGCGCTTTCCGGCAGTCCGGCAAGTTGTGCCTTGTCAGTCAGTATCAACTGATAATTGTTGGTCTCTTTTAGGTTGTTTTCGCTAAATTCCAGTGTCAGGCTGCTCAGTTCTTTGGTTAGACGGCGATATTCCTCTTTTGCTTCCCCTTTCAGATTGGCTCCTTGGCGAATGAAGCCATCATAAACGTTTTCGAGCAGTTTCATCTGCTCCGCCGTGAGGTTTAATTGTTCTTTCCGGTCATAGACCGTTTTTATGCGCTCAAACAGCTTTTCGTTCAGACTGATATCATTATCGTGTTCGCTTAAAAGCGGCATCATTTTCTGAGCCAATATTTGCAGATCATCATTGGTCTCTGCGCTGCGCAAGTTGCTGAATACGGTGACGACACGGTTTAATAAGTCTCCTGATTTTTCATAAGCCAATAGAGTGTTGTCGAAAGTAGGTACTTCCGGGTTATCGGTGATGGCATTTATTTCCGCGATGTGTTGGCGTATACCTTCACGGATGGCGGGTTCATAATGTTCTGTTTTTATTTTATCGAATGGGACAGTTCCATGCGGGGTGTTATACTTTTCGAAAAAAGGATTTTGAGCGTCTATCATATTAGTAATTATGCAAATTAAAACGAATGTGACATTTAATCTTCTCATGTGAATCTGATAAGAATAAGCCGACTAATGGCTTATGAACTACAAAATTACTAAAATAGTAGATACTTAGGATAGGAATGGTTCCCTTTTTAACAAAGTATTGATTTTATTTCGCTTCCGGATAAAAAAAAGCTGCTCCGGTCTCCCGAAGCAGCTTCTTGAAAAATCATATTGTAAATGATTATTTTTTAGCGATAACGCGAGCCATTTCACAAACTTTGTTTGAATAACCCCATTCGTTGTCATACCAAGAAACAACTTTAGCGAAGTTAGAATCCAAAGAAATACCGGCTTTAGCATCGTAGATTGAAGTATTAGCGCAACCACGGAAGTCAGTTGAAACAACTGCATCTTCAGTGTAACCCAAAATACCTTTCAATTCGCCTTCAGAAGCTTCTTTCATAGCAGCGTTGATTTCTGCCATTGTAGCCGGTTTTTCCAGAACTACTGTCAAGTCAACTACAGAAACGTCAGAAGTCGGAACACGGAATGCCATACCAGTCAGTTTACCGTTCAATACCGGCAATACTTTACCTACGGCTTTAGCAGCACCTGTTGAAGAAGGGATGATGTTTTCAAGGATACCACGACCACCTCTCCAGTCTTTCTTAGAAGGACCGTCTACTGTTTTCTGAGTTGCAGTAGCAGCGTGAACTGTAGTCATCAAACCTTTAACGATACCGAACTTGTCGTTCAATACTTTAGCGATAGGAGCCAAGCAGTTAGTAGTACAAGAAGCGTTAGAGATGATGTCCTGACCTGCGTAAGTGTCGCTGTTAACGCCATATACGAACATAGGAGTAGCATCCTTAGAAGGAGCAGACATGATTACTTTCTTTGCACCAGCCTGGATATGTTTGCGAGCTGTTTCGTCTGTCAGGAAGAAACCAGTTGATTCAACAACAACGTCAGCGTCAACTTCGTTCCATTTCAAATTAGCAGGATCCATCTCTGCAGTCAGACGGATTTTATTACCGTTTACAATCAAAGCGCCGTCTTCTACAGCAACTTCACCATCAAAACGACCGTGTACTGAGTCATACTTCAGCATATATGCCAAGTAGTCAGCATCCAACAAGTCATTGATACCTACGATCTGAATATCGTTACCAAAGTTTTTTACTGCAGCACGGAACACCATACGTCCGATACGGCCGAAACCGTTAATACCTACTTTAATCATTTTGTTTAAACTTTTAAGGGTTTTTATTATATTGTCCAAATATATTTCGAACTTGCATTTGTTTTATCTTTTAAATGCGGTGCAAAAGTAAGAAAATGTTTTTATATTCGCACATTAAATTAATATTAAATATAAAAAAAGATGGGAAAGAGTACTTTTTTACAGGACTTTAAGGCTTTTGCCATGAAGGGAAATGTAATCGATATGGCTGTCGGTGTTATCATTGGCGGCGCGTTTGGTAAAATAGTATCATCGGTGGTTGCCGATGTGATAATGCCTCCTCTCGGTCTATTGGTGGGCGGAGTGAACTTTACGGATTTGAAATGGGTGATGAAGCCGGCCGAAGTGGTGGATGGAAAAGAAATCGCTGCCGTAACCTTGAATTATGGTAACTTCTTGCAGGCTACTTTTGATTTCTTGATCATTGCCTTTTCCATATTCTTATTTATACGTTTGCTGACAAAACTGACCACAAAGAAAGAAGCTGCTGCGCCTGTAACCCCTCCCGCACCACCGGCTCCGACGAAAGAAGAAGTGCTGTTGACCGAGATACGTGACCTGCTGAAAGAACAAAATAAGAAATGAGTATAAACCGAAACGGTTACTCCGGAATGCTGACTTTATATTTCAGTTGTTGGTATTTCCGGATGGTTTCTTGTTGCAGGTCTTTTAGTAATCTGATTTCTACAGACAGTTGTCTAAGTGCAGAGTCTGATGACAGAATATTTTCCCGGTCGCCGTAATCAATGAATCGGGTAGACATGACTTGTTGTTGGGCTTTGCATTCATTGAGTGCATAACGCACTGTTTCAATACGATATTGTCTGAGAGTTTTTTGTTCTTTGTTCCGTAAGTTTTTGTATGTCTCATTGTCACTCCAACGGCGTGAGTAATAATTGCTTAGAGCGGCACTGGCTTGTTTGCGTGCTTCTTCGTTGACGCTCTCTTTGAGTGAGGTATATAATCTGGTATATTCTTTATCTGAATTCAGGAGTTCTTGCAGTTCCTTTTTAGCATTTTCGTAAGTGTCTTCTAACACTTTCAAATCTTCCGGCTTTCTTTCAAAAGTCAGAATCTTCAGATAGTCATCTTTGGTAATATTAATGTGTTTGTTGGTTTTATCACAATAATTCAGGTATCTTTCAGTAAGTAACCAACTGAACTCCAATTCTTTTTTTTGTAAATCGGCACTGATGTTGTTCAACGATTCTTCTAATTGTTGCATTTGCTTTTCAGAAGTGATACATTTTGCAGGTATTGTTCCTTTCTTGGTTTCCTGAGCAGAAAGCGGGAAGAGTTCGGAGCATCCGATACAGGCTGTAAACAATAGTATAATGGTGGAGTTCTTCATGGTATTAGTACTTTTTGTGGCTTGTTTTATCTGCAAGAATAGAAATTCTTACTATTTGTTCAAGTAGATTGCATAGTTTTTTATACTTTTGCAGATAATTTATTCAAAATCCAACCATTTATATGCAGGAAAAAATAATAATCCTTGATTTCGGGTCGCAGACTACGCAGCTTATCGGTCGTCGTGTACGCGAGCTGGATACGTATTGTGAAATTGTTCCCTACAACAAATTTCCCAAAGGAGATGAAAGTGTAAAAGGTGTGATTCTTTCCGGAAGTCCTTTCTCGGTATATGATGAAAGCGCGTTCAAGGTAGATTTGAGCGAGATACGGGGTAAATATCCTATTTTGGGTATTTGCTACGGTGCGCAGTTTATGGCCTATACCAATGGCGGGAAAGTAGAACCGGCTGGTACGCGTGAGTATGGTCGTGCACATCTGACTTCTTTCTGTAAGGACAATGTTTTGTTCAAAGGGGTGAAAGAAAATACTCAGGTGTGGATGAGCCATGGAGATACGATTACGGCTATTCCTTCAAACTTCAAGAAGATCGCTTCTACCGACAAAGTGGAAATTGCTGCTTATCAGATTGAGGGTGAACAGGTGTGGGGCGTGCAGTTCCATCCGGAGGTATACCACAGTGAAGACGGTACGCAGATTCTGAAAAATTTCGTAGTGGATGTTTGCGGTTGCAAACAGGACTGGTCTCCGGCTTCGTTCATCGAAAGTACGGTTGCCGAGCTGAAGGCACAGTTGGGTGATGACAAGGTTGTGTTGGGTTTGAGCGGCGGAGTGGATTCTTCGGTAGCTGCTGTTTTGCTGAATAAGGCGATCGGTAAGAATCTGACTTGTATCTTTGTGGATCACGGTATGCTTCGTAAAAACGAGTTCAAGAATGTGATGCACGATTATGAGTGTCTCGGTTTGAATGTAATCGGTGTGGATGCCAGTGCTAAGTTTTTTGCGGAATTGGAAGGTATTACCGAGCCGGAACGTAAACGCAAGATAATAGGTAAAGGTTTTATCGATGTATTTGATGCGGAAGCTCATAAATTGAAAGATGTGAAATGGTTGGCACAAGGAACTATTTATCCCGATTGCATCGAGTCGTTGTCTATCACGGGTACGGTGATCAAGAGTCATCACAATGTAGGCGGATTGCCCGAAAAGATGCATCTTAAACTGTGCGAACCGCTTCGCTTGTTGTTTAAGGATGAAGTTCGCCGTGTAGGTCGTGAGTTGGGGATGCCCGAACATTTGATTACGCGTCATCCGTTCCCGGGTCCAGGATTGGCAGTACGTATTTTGGGGGATATTACTCCGGAAAAAGTACGTATCCTGCAAGATGCCGATGATATTTTTATTCAGGGATTGAGAGATTGGGGATTGTATGACCAGGTATGGCAGGCAGGTGTAATCTTGCTGCCGGTTCAGTCTGTGGGTGTGATGGGAGATGAGCGTACTTATGAAAGAGCTGTTGCTTTGCGTGCCGTGACATCTACCGATGCGATGACTGCCGATTGGGCACATTTACCTTACGACTTTTTGGGTAAAGTTTCCAACGATATAATAAATAAGGTAAAAGGGGTGAATCGTGTAACCTATGATATCAGTTCCAAACCGCCTGCAACTATTGAGTGGGAATAAAAAAGTGGTTTTCGTCACTAAAACATAAGTAGCCTCATCCTTTCGATGAGGCTATTTTATTAGTAATATGTGGCGTATATGTGCTATGAAAGAAGATTTGAGAAAAGTTAAAAAGTTATGTAATTTAAAGTAGCACCAATTTTTGACACCAACTTTTGACACCAAATTATTATCTTTGAGTTGTATTGCTCATCCAAAGTTTAACCACTAAAAGCAATAAAGCATGATTACGAATGAAATTATGGTTGGAAAACACTTCAAAATGAAGGTGAATTTTAATTTAGTAAAAAAACATGGTAGTGAAAAGAGACAAATATGGCTGACAGCTACTATTAAGGGTGACCGATGCCGTGTATTTACAGGTGAACGGATAGAAGAGCAATATTGGCAAAAATCTAATCGTACTGAATTAGGTGAACGAGCCATTGAGAATAGTCAATGGGGAAGGGTTGTACTAGATGAAAATAGAAGAATAAATAAGCGGTTGGATGCTATACTTGATTATTGTCGGGAGTATGCAAAGTTGATAACGGTTGAGAATTTTAATAGTAAACCTATTGAATTTACAAAACAGACTTTTGAAGAGTTTATGAAAAATAAGATTCATGGTATTGAGTCTACTTTTGAAAAAAAACCAGAAGAATTTATTAGGCATTATATAGAGAAGAAAAAGACTTCTATAAATCGTACTACAGGGTTACAAATAGATAAGGGGACTGTTTATAATCATAATAATGCTCTAAAACGGCTTTTACAATATTGTACTGATAGGAAGAAAAATTTGAAATGGGAGCTATTTGATAAATTCTTTGAAGATGATTTTGAAGAATGGTTTGTGATTGAAAAAGGATATGCAGCTAATACGCTTGCTTCTCAATTTTCAATCATGAAAGTTTGGCTGAAAGTTGCAAAAGAAGATAAATTGATAGAAAATACGTCCGTTAACCATTGGCCAACCAAAACTTATGATGTTGATAATATCTATTTAAATGAGGAAGAGATAGAACGAATTTATAATTTAGATTTTAATAGTGAAGAAATCAAGGCTCAAATAGACTCTAAAAGTAAAATAGAAATATCTCGAGATTTATTTGTAATTGCATGTTGGACAGGGTTACGTTTTGGTGACCTAACTAATTTGCATAAAGCTGCTATTCTAATAGATGAGGGCATTTTAAAAGTTCCAACATCTAAAACCGATAGCCTTGTTGCGATTCCTATGCATCCTATAGTTAAAAAAATCATAGAGAAGTATAAAGGAGTATTACCTCATTCTATAGATAAATCACACAGTCTTTCTCATATTCGTAAATGTGGGGAACTTGCAAAAATAGATACTCCTACAGTTATTAGAAGAATTAAGAGGGGAAAAAGTGTTATTTATAGAGAACCAAAATATCGATTTATCATGAATCATACGGGGCGTCGTAGTTTTGCGACTAATCAATTTTTGAGAGGAATACCTACTCTTACGATTATGGCGATTACAGGTCATAGAACCGAAGATAATTTCATGAAGTATATTAAGGTTAGTAGAGAGGAACATGCTAAAATTATGGCAAAAAACTGGACTAAAACGTCGGATTGAACTACTTTTCTTTTAAATTGAGACTACTTCAATATATGAGCTATCGGTTTGCTGTGTGAATCTTCTATAGAAAAATTTTCCAGTAAAAAAATGAGGGCAATTTTAGGCCCTCATTTTCATATTATTGTGTGATTTGGAATGTTTCTCTGTTGTTGAGGAGTGAATACGTTGCAAGTATCTTTGAATTGTGGATGTGGCTAATTTAGTTAATTTAGCTAGTTCTCGTATACTTGCGCCATGATTATTCCAGTAGGCTTCTAGGAAATTTTGAAATTTTGTATCGTTTCTTTTTTCTATCTTATTCTCTTTAAAGGCGGCATAAATGGTAGATGCTGCAATATTAAGCTCTTTAGCATTTTCTTCTATTGTTTTGTTACAATCAAAATTTGATAATATATATTCGTTTCTTTTTTTACGTCTAGCTTTTCCTAATTCCTTTCGCTTTAGTTCAATTGGTAAAGCTTTATATATGGGATTTATAAGATATTTACGCTTTCCAGCTTTTTTGAATGATTCTGTAGAGCTATCAAGCTTCATGACATTTAGAGCTGTTTTACAGATATTAGTTATTGATAAATCAGTTGATACTTCGTATTTATGTTGGTATATCCAATATAACGTACACGCAAGTTCTTCAACGCTAATATCTGGCTTTATATTTCTCAATACGATAGCATGGTAGAACAATGTTTTATTGCGATGTCCTTTTGTTATTTTCTTTTCTTGTTTGTTTTTGTCTAATAAAAATTTTAACTCATATATATCTTGTTCACTAATATCACTGTATATCATTTGAGGGTCTAATGTTGCTGTATTTACATTAGATAAGTCAATATGAAAGTTGCTTTTGTAAAGTTCAAGAACATTTTTACGTAGTGTGCTCATTTCTATATTTTGGGTAACTGCCTTCTCTCTTCTTTTATTCTTCAATTTAGAGGAATGAGTACACTTATTAGAGATATAATCTTTTACTTCTATATTAGATTGAATATTATCAAATATATTTCTAGAAAACAAATAGGCTTTGTTTAAGCGAATCAGAGAATTTGATTTGCCTCCTAACATTTGCTGACTCGTATTCCAGCATTTATTATCTAAATTTGATAAAATAGATTGTCCAATATCATTTGTAATACTATTTATTAACAAATTTAGAAAAAATATATATTCATCATTTGATTGTATTGTGAAATTGGTCAAATATATGAATCTAAAACGATAACCTTTGCCCTCAATATTATTACTCATAGTTGTATATGCAAGATTAGGCTTGTAAGTTAAAAGGCTTAATGCCTCATCCATTTTTAAAGTTGCATTATCCACATCTAACCAGAGAAAGTTTGTCTGTTGGAAGTTGCTTATAGTTTTTTCTCTTTGTCCAAATTCTGCAAGTGAGGTGTTATAGAGATGGCAAAAGCAATATCCTTTTAGAATAAGTGAAGCATAGTCATGGATAGACAAATTTGTTTTCTTTTGGTATCGAACAGCTTTAAAATTTGGTTTTTCCATATAATTCTCTTTAGAGACACTTAGATTAATACGGAAGTCATATACTTCTTTTTCTTCATCTGAAATCATGTTAATAGTTTTTTGTAACAGGATTATTTAGCCATTTCCACGTTAATACGGTTTTACCTTAATTGAAGCTGTAAGGAAATGGTAAGAAATCAGCTTTTTAACAAATGTATACAAAATAAGTAAGAAAACCAAAGAATAAGATAATTATAATTATGGACTAAGTTCAATTAGTTTAATAATAATATTGCAATTTTTTAAGAAATGGAACAGTATAATTCTGCAGAGGCTACTAAATATCGTCAGAGCCTTAGTCACCAAGGAGGAAGAAACGGTATGTTTAATAAAAGGCATACGGAAGAAACGAAAGCAAAGATAGCTCAAAGTATGAAAAAGAGGTGGGCTAAGTTAAAAACTATACCAAATTTAGAAGGAATAGAGGAGTGGATATATTTAGACGTTGATAATGATATATCTTCTGCTATAAAGCTATTATCAGATAAAGGCATAAAAACGATAATAGTTTGTGAAAGAGGTTTTGAGAAGTTATTAAAGTGTATGATAGAGGAAGAAACACGTTCCGTAAATGTGTCATAAATATTATTCTTTTAATTATCAATGAGATAATTGAAATAATAACTGTGTGTTGTATTTATGATTATTATTTTTGAAACTTTTCTATTGTGCTAATTATTTTTGAAACTATTTTTGTTGCGATAAACAGTCCACGAATGGAGGTTTTTGCTAAATTTTTCTTATTTTTGCGCCATTGCTTTTGCAATGTTATATAAATAAGAGCGTTTAGCTTATTTCTGTCAATGAAACTTCGACACTTTCAATGGCGCAGGGATAAAATAGAACGTCCTCCTTTTGTGTATATCTCTATTATATACATAAAAAGGCGTGGACTGCTATTTTGTTTGCGCCACAGGTAGTCGAAGACCTCATTGACAAATAATCTAGCAAGTTCACGCTTCTTTTTTTCTAACCGCCTTTATAGAACTTGGAAGGCACAACTTTATGTTATTTATGAAAAAAATAAAGTTTCCAGTTTATCTGTTGTTAGTATTATTGGGATTTGTTGTTGTATCTTGTTCCAAAGATGACGAGGGTGAGAAAAATGAAGGGCCTTATTCAGAGAATGATTATCCTCAAAAAATAATGGGGGAATGGGTTCTTGTAGATTGGGAGAGTAATACAGCAAAGATAGTTAATGAATATGATATGATAGGAGGGTTTATAACTTTTGGTTCAGATAAATGTTCATATTCTGGCATTGGGGGGCCATCAGGTGGGGACTGTCAATGGAATATTGTAGGTAGTGCTGTTACTTTGACTTCTTTTGATACCGTTTTTAATATATTGCTTCTAAGTGATAGTACTTTAAAAATGAATATGGGAGATGTTATATGCACTTTTAGGAAAAGTGGAAATTTAGATGTTACTGATGCAAAAAGATTCTTAACTGTGGGTTATTGGAATTTGTCTACTAGTACTAAAACAGATTATAAAAATGAATTGTCAATAAGTCGTGTAGATAATACTAACCCTAAACCACGTAAAGATTACGAAGGGGGAGTTTTTTATTTTTCAAAGGATGGTCGAGGTATTGAGTTTTGTTGTGGATTTGGGGGATATGTTGGTGGTTCTGATATGTGGATGTATAAAGATTATCCTTTTTCGTGGGTGATAAATGAAAATGAAATAATAATAACTTTTGACCATAAGCCTTCTGAACCGATTAAAACACCTTACTTGTTGGAAACTCGTAACGAACGGATTAGATTATACATAAATGGAGATTTCTATTTTTCTATATTTCCAGATTAATGAGTGTTTTCTGTTAAATTTGAACTTTTGACACCAATTTTTGACACCAATTTATTTTAAATGTGTATATTTGTCTCATATAAAGGATGAATGATATACTCTAAATAATTGAGTGGGAATAAGAAAACTTTTGATTATCAATATAATCTCTCTTCAGAGCATGAAAAATCAGCTGTTTGCAAAAGTGAATAGCTGATTTTTTTGTATAACTGATTTTATTTTTTGGATGGTAACTTAAATATTTTATATCCTATGGCGAACAGAAAGTTTCTGCTTGTTCTGGACGACATGTTATCTTTGTCTATTGAAGTAAGCCCGTTGCTGTATCTGGCAGATAACATGATTCCATTTTTGAAATCATATCCTATACCTCCGGTTAATGAAAGACTGATACGATGATAGCCAGGATAATACCCTTTGCCATTCTGACCTTCATTGACAACTTCTTCTCCTTCTTTTACTGCAATCTTTCTATTTAAACACAAGTCTAACTGGGGGCCTATACTGATATTAAAATTCTGACCGATGAAGAATTTGAATAATGCAGGAATTTCAATGAAATTGTATTTGAAATTTATTCTTATCTTTTTGGAAATATCATTAGGGAAGGTTGTGTAGTCGATGCTCCATTTATAGCCTTTTTGTGCATAATTTATTTCGGGTTGAAAATCGATGATGTTATTTATTCTGTAATTCATAAAAACACCAAGATGTAATCCGCAGAGATAAGGCGAATTATCTGTCAGTTCCTTAATTTCCGAAAAGGTAGAGTAATTTAATCCCGTGTGAACTCCAAAACAGGTTTGTGCTTTTATTATGAAAGACAGGCTTGTCAGTGCAACAAGCAGAATGATTTTTTTCATATTGTATTTATTTAAAGAATGCGATTGTCGTTTTGTCGTGTCGGCTTTATTGGAAACTGCCTTTATTTCTGTCTTTCTTCATTCCACATGGCAAGCTTTGCAACATCCGGGATAATGATTTCTTTCCGGTGCAGTTTCAACAGTTCCTGTTCTTGCAAGGTGTTTAGAGTTCTGGATACATTTAACCGTGCATCATCGACACAACGGGCGAAATCGTCCATCTTGATTTTCATAATCTTTTCACCTATCGGTTTTTCCGTATGGGTAAGTATGAACCGGATAATTTTATCTTCAATATCCACAGGTGCTTTTTCCCATAAGCGGGCGTGCATGTTTTGTGCCCGATTACTGATGATATTCATGTAATTAAGGCGGAATATATCATATTTGAGCAGATTGGAAAGAACAAAAGATTTGCTGATACTTATGGAATGTGCTTCTGTACGGGCTACATAAGAAGATACATAACTCAGATTCATACCGAATAAAGCATGTGGCTCAATGACATAAGGAGCTTCTACATGTTCTATAAAAGTAAGAAATCCATCTTTCGAAGTGGTTTGCAAGGATATTTCCCCTTTTAGTAAAAAGATTAATTTATCACACGGAGTTCCGCTTTTTACAATCACATCTCCGGCTTTATGCTTAGTGAAATGCAGTTTTACTTTCTCCAGTATATTTGTAAAATCTTCATGGCAAAGCCCTTGGAATAAAGGCAATTGCAGCAAAGTGTCAAACATCGTCTCCATATAGTGTAATCTTCTAAATTTGAGACAAATGTAACTATAATCAAAGCTTGCTGTAACCATTCCGGTACTCTTTTTGTTTTTTTTATTATTTCTTAATTGAACGTACTGAGAAACTGTTTTGATTTTATAGGATTTCTTTTTTTGAATCAAAACTGTTTCTGATTCAAGAAAAGAAATATTGCGAAATGCATAAAAATAGATTATCTTTGCAAAAAAGAAAGGAGGAAATATGTTTGCAGATTTTAATTTTCAACAGATGATCAGTGCGTTTATCGTATTGTTTGCTGTAATCGATATTATAGGCTCTATTCCAATCATAATCAATTTGAAGGAGAAAGGAAAAGATGTAAACGCAATGAAGGCAACCGTAATTTCATTCGTTCTGCTGATCGGATTCTTTTATGCCGGCGATATGATGTTGAAGCTTTTTCATGTAGATATCGAGTCTTTTGCTGTGGCCGGTGCTTTCGTCATATTCCTGATGTCTTTGGAGATGATTCTCGATGTCGAAATATTCAAGAATCAGGGACCCATTAAAGAAGCTACATTGGTGCCGCTTGTCTTTCCGCTTTTGGCCGGTGCCGGTGCTTTTACTACTCTGTTGTCATTGCGTGCGGAATATGCCAGTGTTAATATCATCATAGCCTTGGTGCTGAATATGATTTGGGTGTATTTTGTGGTGAGTATGACAGGGCGGGTAGAGCGTTTTCTTGGAAAAGGCGGTATTTATATCATTCGTAAGTTTTTCGGGATTATTTTGTTAGCTATTTCCGTAAAGCTGTTTATGAGTAATATAACCTTGATGGTAGAGGCGTTGCAGAAGCATTTGCCATAAAAAGGAATCTTTCCGAAGAATCTTTCGTTTTAGAAAACAGAGTCTTGTTTAAGAGGAAAATAGAACTTTTAAATAAGCATTTGGAAATATTTTGTCAGTAAAACGTATGCTCTTGTCTGCAAAACAAGAGCATACGTTTTTTTATGGGCTTTTATGCCAGACTGAGATTATAGTTGACAATTGATTACTTCATTGAATGTTTTTGAATAATCCGTATTCAGCATTGCTTTATATTCATTGCAGAATGTGTCGAATGTGGTTTTGGCCAAGCTGGTTCTGCCATTTTTATACAGTGCCTGGCATTTGAGAATTAACGCATATTCGTCTGTTTTATCATGCGCAAACATGCTGTTGGCTATCTGAATTAGTAATTCATTGTTTTCCTTTATATAGTCTTGTTTGGATAGGCTGATTGCCGCGTCCAATACGGAATTAGCATAATTGGACTTGAAAGAATCCAGCCAGTCTGTTTGAACGTATGGTAATAATTGACCTGATAGCAAGTTTAAAGGCAGATCATGGATGTTGGCTGCTGTGATCGGCTCATTGTTTTTTACTCTGTCTATAAAGTTACATACTTCTATATAGTCGCAGTAAGTTTGAGTAAACTTGACAGACCAATAGGTACTTTCTTTCACAAGTTCGGCACCATCCAGTTTTTCCAGTAAGAGTTTTAGTTTCCGAATGTTCACCCGTCGGTTGTTTTGGGCACTTTCATCCATTTTATCAAACCAAAGCAGTTCCCGCAGAGTGACGTTCGAAATACCTTTCTTATTATTCACGCTGTATAATATGATGAGAATCAGCAACTGTTTCAAGATGGGAGTGAATGATTTGGTGATATCTGTTCCATTTTTGTCCCATACTTGAAATCCGTCCAGAAAAAGAATAGATGATTTTTTGTGAGCTGTTGGCTGGGGCTTGTAACTTTCTTCTTCCGAAGTTTCTTCGTGGAGACCGTCTGTGGCTGTAGTGGTTGGAGAATCGGGAGAAAAACTTCCTTTTTTTCTTCTTTTCCGGTAACAGAAGTAGATACAACCCATACCTGCAATCATGCAGATTCCCAGCCCTATAAAGAATTTTGTTAATGCAGAATATGCTTTACGTTCTGTATCTGCTTGCAGCGTATCTTCTATTTTTAAAGGCGGGTAAGCCAATGAATAAATGTCAATGTTTGATTGATTGTTGTGATTATAATTGGTCACTGCATATAGTTGTGACTGTAATGAATCGTAATAAAGTGTGCAGAATGAATTTACATCGTTGAAGGAGAAAGGAATGGTATCTGCATAGTTCGTGCTGTTCTTTCCGCTATCCAGGTCGAAAGATCTTAATAGGATGTAGCTGTTCGAGCAGTCGTTCGGAAAACATAAGGCATACAGCTTATTGTTTTTCTCATCTACAACAATGTTATTACCGATAACGAAATTTTTTGCATCGCCGGGAATAGACCATAATTTATTGGTTTTGAATGTATTGATGTCTATTGCATAGAGATCGTAGTAATTGACGACCCCTAACTCCTGTTTCCCTTGTGGGTTGCCGCATCCACCGAATATCAGCAACGTATCTTTGTTTTTATAGCCTGATCCGCTCAGATAACGCGGAGGTATTTCTTCACTATACGACACTGTTTTCCAATTATCCTGTATACGGTTCTTTTTGCGTATCTGGTTCTTATACCGATAGTTGCCGTATCCGCCAAAGATATACAGGCAGGAATCATAGGGGGATATAAAAGCATTGTGTTGCGAATACTCCGGATTCTTTATTACACGGTCATCGTTTGTCCATGTTTTGTTCTCAAAATTGAAAATGGATATCCATTGCGGGGTATCGAAATCATATGACCATAACTCATTGTAATACGGATGGTAAATAAGTTGGTTGTTTATTTCCGTATATGGAACTCCGTGAACAGGATAAATCGTATTCAGTGTGTTGTCGGTAGTCGAATAGGCGAGAACAGATGAACTATTGGCAAAGTAGATGGCGCCTTTCGAAGGAGCATGACAGATTTGTGTATATATCGGCAACTCCAATGTTTTTTCTTTTACCCATTTGGTATGTTTGTTTATCTCCCATGTGGGATTGGTTACTTTGGCCGGAATGTGATGCAGGCTGTCCGAACAGGAGTATGGCTGATGTTCTTTCAGTGGCCAGTATGCAATTGTTGTATTTTTGTCATTTGTAATTTTTATATTACGTATAGACATCGGAGGAACGTCCGAAGAGTGAAATTTTTCGTGATCGGAATATCCGAAATAGAATTTCACGTTTTTGATATTTATGGGTTCATACTGGTCCTGCAGTGCTTCGTTATCGAAAATAAGCCGGAGACTGTCCGGATAAATGGAACATCGGATATGCACCCATTTGTTCCATGTATATTGCTTGAGCAGCTCTTCGTCGAGAGCCAGATAGACATTGTTACCTTCTATCAGATTCAACGTTTTCTTTCCCGGGGTGATATTGGCTATTAAATCGAAACTTCTTTCGTCATCAATTATGATTCTGAAGACATATCCGTAATTATGTTCTTCTGATCTGAACTTAATGTCGAAATCCAGTGTAAAGCCTTTTGAGGCATCAAAATCGGGAGACAGTGTTAAAGAAGTCCTCTCTTCTTTAATGGCACTATGGGCGGCAAAATATAATCCGGATGAAATATTTTGTGATTCAAGTAGTATCGATTTTAATATTAAGAGCAGAAAAATAATCGTTTTTTGCATAATACTCGCGGTTGTTTCTATGCAAAGGTAATATGCTTTATGAGATTTGCAAAAAAAAGATTTATATTTTTGTAAGACCCTTTGCGGGATTATAAAAATTAATAAAATGTTAATGCTCAGCACATCCCTGCTTGGGCTTGGAAAAGATTTATTAATGAATTATTAATACCTTTGTTAACGGTTGATGATTATTTTTGCTACTTGTTAATTAAAGAAAGAAATATGAAAAATGTTGTTACAGTATTGGGGTTGATGCTATTCTTGGTAGCATGTGGTGATAAAAAAGAGTTTAGCGGTAATCCTATTGTGGAGGGGTGGTATGCCGATCCGGAAGGGGTCGTTTTTGATAATGAGTATTGGATATATCCCACCTTGTCCGATCTTCCTCCCGGAGCTGATAGTACAGATTTTACAGGATGGCAAAAAGAAACGCGGGCCATCCATCAGGTCTATAATATCCAGACATATATGGATGCTTTTTCATCCAAGGATATGGTACACTGGACTAAACATCCCAAAGTATTGTCTGTTGAGAATATAAAATGGCTGGAGTTTGCTTTATGGGCGCCTTCTGTTGTTCAGGCGAATGGTAAATATTATCTGTTTTTCGGCGGTAATGATATCCAGAATGACGAACAGTATGGGGGAATCGGGGTGGCTGTAGCCGATCATCCGGCCGGTCCTTTTAAAGATGCTTTAGGCAGACCTTTGATTGATAAAATTGTGAATGGTGCCCAGCCGATCGATCAGTTTGTTTTTAAAGATGATGATGGTACTTATTATATGTATTATGGTGGCTGGCATCATTGTAATATGGTGAAGCTGAGTCCGGATTTATTAAGTCTTGTGCCTTTTGATGATGGTTCGTATTATAAATCTGTCACTCCCGAGAATTATGTGGAAGGTCCCTTTATGTTGAAACGGGATAATAAATATTATTTTATGTGGTCGGAAGGCAGTTGGGGCGGTTCGGACTATAGTGTGGCTTATGCTATTGCAGATTCGCCATTCGGCCCGTTCAAACGTATCGGAAAAATATTACAGCAGGATGAAAAAGTGGGTACAGGAGCGGGACATCATTCGGTGATTCAGATCCCGGGAAAGGACGAGTGGTATATTGTTTATCATCGTCATCCGTTGGGCGATACAGCTCCGAATCACAGGGAGGTTTGTATCGACCGTATGTATTTTGATGAAAATGGTTTTATTAAACCGGTGGAAATGACTTTCAAAGGTGTAGGTATAAATAGACTTCCGGATTAAGTACGAAACAATAGGATATCTTTGTCGATAGGGAATGCTTCTTTTGAAGAAAAACATGTTTTTTTCTTACAAAATAAGTGTTCCCTATTCTTTTGCCTATACCCGGATGTTATATCTTATGGATTTTTGATTAATTTCCCCGTAGAGAGATAGAACCTTCCTCTACGAGGAACGACTTGAAAGTCGTAGAGGAACGGGTCGTTTGTCGTAGAGGAAAAATATCAATTTATAATGTATTGGTAATCAATATACTGTTAATTTTGAGTTTTGTTGATAATTTTCTACTTATAAAATTCCCGATTCTGTTTTTCTTCTGTTTTCTGTTTGACGGAATTGTTTACATGTGTGTTATCTGAGGATAACTTTGATCTTTTATATATAAATATTCTCCACTCCTATTAGGCAAAGAATATATTCCTTCTTATTAGAAAATGTATTCTTTGCAAAGCAAGAATTAATATGTGGCAAGAGTGATTGATAATGCTAAATATGGAGAATTGTAATTAGGGAAAATGAATATATGCGACAGAATCTTCTTCTATGGGAAGCGATTAATGTCTTGTTAATGTTTTCAATCCGGAAATGTGTTCTGAAAGTATCTGTAGCCACGATTATTAATGTTCTGTTAATGGTTTTATTAATTGCATCAACCTACTTTTGCATCAAACGAAAATAAAAACGATACCATGAAAAAAGTTCCTTTAATTGTATTCTTATCTATTTTACTTGTGTCATGCAGAAGTAAAGAGGTGGTTACTGACTCTACTTCTTTTTCTCCGGTTGACTATGTAAATCCGTTAGTCGGAACACAATCTAAATTTACATTATCTACAGGTAATACCTACCCGGCCGTTGCATTGCCTTGGGGAATGAACTTCTGGACACCGCAAACGGGAGATATGGGATATGGATGGACCTATTGTTATACAGATGATAAGATAAAAGGATTTAAGCAGACACATCAGCCCAGTCCGTGGATTAATGATTACGGGCAGTTTTCTTTGATGCCGGTGACCGGGGATAAAAAGTTTCTGCAAAACGAGAGAGGTAGCTGGTTCTCTCATAAGGCTGAGACGGCAAGACCTTATTATTATAGTGTATATTTGGCTGACCACGATGTAAAGACGGAGATCACTCCGACAGAACGTTCTGCTTATTTTAGATTTACTTTCCCGGAAAGTGAAGATTCGTATGTCGTGGTAGACGCATTTGATAACGGTTCTTTTATTCGGATAGATAAGGAGAACAACACGATAACCGGCTATACAACAAAGAATAGCGGAGGAGTGCCGGATAACTTTAAAAATTATTTCGTGATGAAATTTGATAGACCTTTCGTCACGGCAGAAGTGTGGAGTGGAGACAAAATTATAGAAGGTAAAAAGGAGGTAAAGGATAACCATGTCGGGGCTGTATTAGGATTCAGGACAAGCAAAGGTGAAAAGATTGGTGTGAAGGTCAGTTCTTCTTTTATTAGTGAAGAACAGGCCTGGTTGAATTTGGAAGAGATAGGTAGTAAAGATTTTAATGAGGTAAAAGAAGCAGCCCGGAATGCTTGGAATGATGTAATGGATAAAGTAAGAGTGGAAGGCGGTACGGATGAGCAACTTCGTACTTTCTACTCTTGCTTATATCGTTCCTTGTTGTTTCCACGTAAGTTTTATGAAATAGATAAATCCGGAAATATTGTTCATTACAGTCCTTACAACGGTGAAGTGAAGAGTGGGTATATGTATACGGATACCGGTTTTTGGGATACGTTCCGTGCTTTATTCCCCTTCTTGAACTTGATGTATCCTTCTGTTAACAAGGAAATTCAGGAGGGATTGGCAAACAGTTATAAAGAAAGTGGTTTTTTGCCCGAATGGGCCAGTCCGGGACACCGTCATTGTATGGTGGGTAATAATTCAGCTTCTGTGGTGGCCGATGCTTATCTGAAAGGATGCCGGACAGAAGAAATTGAACTGTTGTATGAAGCCGTACTGCATGGGGCAAATCATGTACATCCACAAGTTCCTTCAACCGGAAGATTAGGATATGAATATTATAATCGGCAGGGGTATGTACCTTATAATGTAGGTATTAATGAAAATGTGGCCCGTACCCTGGAATATGCTTATGACGATTGGTGTATCATGAAATTAGCGCAACAATTGAATCGTCCGCAGGAAGAAATCGACCTTTATCGGGAAAGAAGTAAAAACTATCGGTTCGTTTTTGATAAAGAGAGCAAACTGATGCGCGGAAAGAACGAAGACGGTACGTTTCAGTCTCCTTTCAGTCCGTATAAATGGGGAGATGCCTTTACGGAAGGTAACAGTTGGCATTATACCTGGAGTGTATTTCATGATGTGCAGGGGCTTATCGATCTGATGGGAGGAAAGGAGAGCTTTGTGTCCATGCTGGATTCTGTATTTGTAGTTCCTCCTATTTACGACGACAGTTATTACGGGCAGTGCATTCATGAAATAAAGGAGATGCAGATTATGAATATGGGCAATTATGCGCATGGTAACCAACCTATTCAGCATATGATCTATCTTTATAATTATGCAGGACAGCCTTGGAAAGCGCAATATTGGTTAAGGGAGGTAATGGATAAGCTGTATACCCCTTATCCGGACGGCTATTGTGGAGATGAAGATAACGGTCAGACTTCTGCCTGGTATATATTTTCTGCTTTAGGATTTTACCCGGTATGTCCGGGTTCAGGAGAGTATGTAATGGGAGCCCCTCTCTTTAAAAAAGCAATTCTTACACTGGAAAATGGAAAGCAGGTTATTTTGAATGCTCCCGACAACACAAATGACAATAGATATATATGTTCCTTGAAAATGAACGGTAAGGAATATAACCACAATTGGTTGAAACATGAGGAATTAATGAACGGTGCTGTTCTTGATTTCAATATGAGCCATACGCCAAATACACAGCGGGGAGTAAATGATGAAGATTTCCCTTATTCTTTGACTAACGAAAACAAATAAGAATATAAATGAATTTACAGAAGTTTTTATTATTAAGCTGTCTCATGTGTGCTTTCGGGTGCACCGGTACGGACAAACCGGAAGTGATAAATCCGGTGGCTTATGTAGACCCTTATATCGGAACCGGAGGACATGGACATACATTCCTGGGAGTTACCGCCCCTTTCGGAGCCGTACAGATCGGTCCTAATAATATCAATAAAGGATGGGACTGGTGTTCAGGATATCATTATTCCGACTCTATCGTGATTGGTTTTTCACATCTCCATCTCAACGGGACAGGTTGCAGTGACACCGGCGATATTCTGTTCATGCCATATACCGGTAAGGCACGTACGCAACCGGGAACGCAACAAGACCCTTTGGCCGGTTATGCTTCTTATTATTCGAAAGATAACGAGCGGGCGTTGCCGGGATATTACGAAGTTTTACTGAAAACTCATCGTACGAAAGTGGAACTTACTGCTTCGGACCGGGTGGCTTTCCATCGCTATACTTTCCCGAAAGATGTGGAAAAACATGTAATGATTAACTTGAAAGATGCAAATGGAGACGATCGTCCGACTGATACATATCTGGAGCAAATCAATGATACGGTCATCAGAGGATACCGGTATTCCACAGGCTGGTCAAAAAAACAGCAGATTTATTTTTCTGCAGTTTTCTCCCAACCTGTACATCTGACTTTGTATCATGATTCGGTGCAAGTAGCGGGAAATCGTCTTCAGGGACTGGACGTGAAAGGAAATGTTGCCGTTGCACCTGTAGTAGAGGAATTAGGAGTGAAAGTCGGTATTTCTCCCGTGAGCATGGAAAATGCCATGGATAATATCGGGCAGGAAATAAAAGATTGGAATTTTGAGAATATCGTTGCTGAAACAACCGGTAAATGGAATGCGGAATTATCGAAGTTACAGGTAGAAACAACCGATACAGTGGCAAAACGTATCTTCTATACGGCCTTGTACCATGCCTTTATGCAGCCGATCATGTTTAATGATTGTAGTGGGGAGTACCGTGGAACCGATAAAAATATATATGGCGATCCGGGCTTTACCAATTATACTGTATTTTCTTTATGGGATACTTATCGTGCAGCTCATCCTTTGTACACATTAGTACAACCGGAACGTGTTCCCGACTTTATAAACTCGATGCTTGCCATTTACGAGCAACAGGGACGTTTACCGGTATGGCATCTATATGGTTCGGATACGAATGAGATGATTGGTATCCAGTCCGTTCCGGTGATTGCAGATGCGATATTGAAAGATGTCAAAGGGTTCAATTATGAACGTGCTTATCAGGCGATGAAAGCATCCATGATGTCCGATTACAAAGGACTGTCGTATGTGACGGATCTGGAATATATTCCGGCAGACAAAGAAAATGAATCGGTTGCCAAAGGTCTGGAATATGCTATTGCCGATTGGGGAGTGGCACAGGTGGCACGGAAGTTAGGTAAGACGGAAGATTATGAGTATTTTTCCAAGCGTGCTTTAGCTTATCAGAACTATTGGGATAAAGATACACATTTCTTCAGAGGAAAAAATCGGGATGGTTCATGGGTAACTCCGTTCAACCCTGTGCATTCTACTCACCGTAACGATGCTTACTGTGAAGGAAACGGCTGGCAATATACTTGGTTGGTACCTCACGATGTCGAAGGCTTGATATCTTTGTTCGGAAGTAAGGAAGCATTTGTTTCAAAGTTGGACAGCCTGTTCCTTGTAAATGAAGATTTGGGTGATGCGGCTTCTCCGGATATTTCCGGTCTGATCGGGCAGTATGCTCACGGTAATGAACCGGGACATCACACGGTATATCTTTATTCCTTTGTCGGCCAGCAATGGAAAACGGCGGAAAAGGTGGATTATATCCTATCGCATATGTATAGCGACTTGCCGGATGGGCTGCAGGGTAATGAAGATTGCGGGCAGATGTCTTCCTGGTATGTCTTCTCTGCATTAGGTTTCTATCCGGTTAATCCGTCTGACGGTATGTATGTTTTCGGTAGGCCGATATTTGATAAGGTTGTGTTAAAACTGCCGGAAAATAAGGTTTTTGAGATACGTGCAAACAATAATTCCGCGGAGAATAAGTATATACAATCTATAGAACTGAACGGACAACCTTACAATAAACTTTATATCTCTCACGCAGATATTATGGCTGGCGGTACATTAGTATTTACAATGGGAAATCGACCGAATGAACAATTTGGTATGATCACTCAATCATCTGTAGAAACTGACATAAATTAACTATATTATTAATTAATATATATTAGCAATGTGATTGTCCTTATTGATTAATTACATGTTAGTTGCTATAATCAACTGTATTATTAACTATTTAAGATTAGTATTATGAAAAAGAATTTTTACAAAGGATTAATGACTCTTTGCTTTTGTAGTGTAGTGTTTACAACTAATGTAATGGCGCAGGACGAAAGTCCATTTGCAGGTGGAACAGGTACCCCTGATGATCCCTATTTGATTGCTACTCCACAACAGTTTGATAGGATGCGTGATGCTCGTGGAGCTTCTTATAAACTAATTGCAGACTTGGATTTTTCTAATGTGCATTTTGATTATGAGGGAGGATGGTGGCCCATTGGTGAATGGGGTAGTGGTTCTGGTTCTGCAGATCGCTTTCATGGTACTTTTGACGGTGATGGGCATACAATTAAGAATTTCTATGTAGAAAAACCGACAGGTGCTCATGATATGACATTTTTTGGAGTTGTGGAAGGAGCAACCATTGAAAGAGTTATTTTTGAGAATATCACTTTTATAGGGGAAGGACGTATGGGAATGATTTCCGGACAAACTGAAAAAACAACTATTCGGGAAGTTGGTGCTATTAATTGTACGGTTAAGAATATAGGTACAGGTGTAGAAGCTGGAGGATTTGTGGGTCCAGGTAGTCAGGTTGTTATATATGATTGTTACTTTGTGGATGGTTCTATTGTATGTGATGGAAAATTAAGTGAAACTGATTTACGGGGAGATAATGCTGCTGCTTTAGTTGGAAAAGCTGAAAATATGACTGCGATTATGTCTTCTTATGTATCTGGAACTGTTGTTGCCAGAAATAATTTGGGAGGAATTGCAGGAATGATAGATGCTTCAAGTTCTATAAGCGGATGTTTAGCAATGTGCGATGTTACAGGTAATGATGATGCAACAGGAATTGGGCGAATTTGTGGTGGTGGTTCTCCTGATTTGAGTTCAGGAAACTATGCATTGGAGACTGCAAAAGTTAATGGAAATTTGGTTACTACTGATAATAATGCAGATCAGAGAAATGGAGCCGATGTTACAAAAGCTGATCTTACACAAGAATTTTACGAAGAATTGGGGTTTGATTTTGATAATGTATGGAAAATGGATCCTTCTATCTCTGATTATCCTGTATTTAAATGGCAGAAAGCTGGTAGTACTGGAGTTAAAAATATAGATAATGATACTAATTACATAGTATCTGCTACTACTGACGGCGTCAAAGTAGAGGGACTGAAAGGAAATGAAACTATTTGTATTTATGATGTAACTGGAATGTTACTGAATGAGCAAATAGCAACACAAGGAAGTATGACAATTTCTTTGAATGCAACTGGTATATGTATCGTAAATATAGTATCAAGCGATGCAACCTCGACATTTAAGGTAGCTAAGTAATACAGAATTTATCTACAATTCATATTGAACAGTTATCAATATGAATTGTAGATATTATTCAGTATATAATAGCTTTATACGGATAATCTTAATTTTATACAATGCGAATTCGATTTTAATTAATTATGAGCATGGATGTGAAAAATTTAATACTAAGAAAGCATTTGTCGTTTTCTTGTTATTTACGCTTGATTTTGTTACTGTTTCTTTCTGTAAATAGCAGTACAATATTATTAGCAGAAAGTAATCAACGGCAACAGGTGTCGGGAGTGGTTCGTGACCAGTTAGGTGAACCTTTACCAGGAGTTAATATTTTGTTAGTGGGTACTTCAACGGGTACCATAACGGATATAGATGGTGCATATAGTATTACTGTTTCCAATACTAATGATGCTATTTTGAGGTTTTCTTTGATAGGCTTTTCTTCTAAAGATGTTGCAGTGAAAGGTAGAACAACTGTTAACTTGACAATGACAGAGGAGACCCAAATAGTTGATGAAGTAGTTGTTGTTGGATATGGTACGCAGAAAAAAGTATCATTGACAGGAGCAATTAGTTCAGTAAAAAATGATGATATTATTGCTACTCCTTCAGTTAATGTCCAAAATATGTTGTCTGGAAAATTGCCCGGTCTTCGTATTCAACAGAATACTGGTGAACCCGGAAGTTATGATACCAGCATGGATATTCGTGGATTGGGTAGTCCTTTGATTGTTATTGATGGAGTAGTTCGTGAGGCTTCTGATTTGCAGCGTTTAGAGGCCAATGATATAGAAAGTGTTACGGTTTTGAAAGATGCATCGGCAGCTATTTATGGTATGCGGGCATCTAATGGAGTATTGCTTGTAACAACTCGTAAAGGGGCAGGAAGTGGAAAAACACAAATTGATTATACTGGGAGTTTTGGATTCCAGAATCCTACGGGATTACCTGAGGTATTAGATCCCGGACAGTATGTAGAATTGGTACGCGAAGCTGATAAAAATATGGGTCGTGGTATTGATTATACTTTTTCAAAAGAAGATTTGGAACGCTATAGAAGTGGAGAGTTTCAAGCTACGGATTGGAGTAGTCTGGTATTAAGAAAAATGGTACCTCAGACACATCATAATGTGACAGCTAGTGGTAATACGGAAAGGGCTAACTATTATTTGTCTTTCGGGTATTATGGAGAAGATGGACTTTGGAAGTCAGGTGATTTAAATTATCACCGTTTTAATATTCGTTCAAATTTGGGCTTTAAGATCACTGATCATTTAAAGGCTGAAATGTTGATTAGTGGAGTTTCAGATGAAAAAAATCAACCTCATAAAGATACTTGGGAACTCTTTAAATCCATATGGGCTTTGAGACCTAATGAAAGTCCGTATGCGAATGGAAATGAAAATTATTATGCTAATGTAATGAGTAATTCTGGATTGAATTCATTGGTTATTACAGATGCAGATAAAAGTGGTTATAAACGATATAAAAATAAAACGTTAAATACTACATTCTCTTTAACTTATGAAGCTCCTTTTTTGAAAGGATTGAGTGCGAAATTTTTATATGGATATGACTACAAAACGTCTCAAGAGAAAGAGTTTCAAAAAGCTTATACATTATATTCGTATGATGAGGGAGCACAGGATTATATTCCACAAACATTTGCGGCACCTTCTGCTGTTAGAAGAAAATCATGGGAAGCTTCTCAAAACTTGTTGCAAGCTTCTTTAAATTATGAGCACCTGTTCGCTGAAAAACATAATGTGAAACTTTTATTTTTATATGAACAAACATCGAAAGAGGAAGATAATGTTTGGGCTAAAAGAATTTTAGAAATGGATGCTGTAGATCAATTATTTTCTGGTTCTGATAACGAGCAACAAGGAAGTTCAGATGCTGGTCAAATATATAAAACGACTAATATGGGACTTGTTGGACGTTTGAATTATGATTATGCTTCTAAATATTTATTGGAGGCGAGTTTCCGTTATGATGGTTCGTCTAAGTTTGCCAAAGGACATCGGTGGGGATTTTTCCCTTCTGTTTCAGCAGGATATCGTATCTCTGAAGAGAATTTTATTAAGGATACTGATGCTTTGTCTTTTTTAACAAATTGGAAAATAAGAGCTTCTTATGGTGTGTTAGGCGATGATGGTTCGTCAAGCTATCAATTTTTATCCGGTTATGACTATCCGGGTGCAGGTTATGTTTTTGGGACAGAAGCTTATAAAGGATTAGGCTTTAGAGGGCTTCCGAACCCCAGTATAACATGGTATACTTCTAAAACGTTAAATGTTGGTACTGATCTGGATTTATTCAATGGATTGTTTTCTTTCCAGATAGACTTTTTCTGGAGATATAGAGACGGCCTATTGGGAAAAAGAAATCAGGAAGTTCCGGGAACAATTGGTGCAGAGATGCCAGAGGAAAATTTGAATCAGGATTTATATAAAGGATTTGAAGTTGTATTAGGACATCGTAATCAAATAAGAGATTTTAGATATTCTGTTAGTTTGAATTTTGCTCTTACTCGCAAAATGAATAGAAAATTAGTAGAAGGTGATGCTGTGAATTCTTATGATAGATGGAGAGGAAAGTATTCTAATCGTTATTCTGACATGGGATGGGGATATGGCTCCAATGGGCAATATACCTCTATGGAAGATATTTGGAATTCACCGGATCAAGATGGAAAAGGTGGTTCAACATTATTACCAGGAGATTGGAAATATGAAGACTGGAATGGTGATGGAATAATTGATGATAATGATGTATATCCGAATGTTTTTGAATTTTCAAATAGTAATCCTAAAATGACTTATGGAGCAACTGTAACTGCTAATTGGAAAGGTTTTGACTTAAATATATTATTTCAAGGTGGAGCGGGATTTAATGTCAGATATTTAGAACAGCTCCAGTATCCTTTATGTTTTGGAGGTAATGGCTTGTCTCATTTTTATGACCGCTATCATCAAGATGAAGAGGGTAACTGGATAGCAGGAAAATGGCCTACAACACGAGATCCGGCTGCTTGTCAATCTAATTTAAAAGACTCTCAGCAAACTACTCAGGATGCTTCATATTTGCGTCTGAAAAGTATAGAACTTGGTTATACAATTCCTCTTAAGTTTACTCGCAAATTTAAAGTTGACAGATGTCGGATTTTTGCAAATGGATATAATCTATTTACAATAACAGGATTGGATTTTGTTGATCCTGAACGCACGTCTGGTAGTTATGGATATTTGTATCCAATTATGAGAAATTTTAATTTCGGTTTAAATTTGTCCTTTTAATTAATAGTTTGATTATGATGAGATTAGTAAAGAAAATAATATTGTTAGTCGCTGTAGTGACTATCCATTCTTGTGATTATTTGGATGTACCTCCAATTAATATTATACAAGATGATGCTATATTTAAATCTGAATCAGGTATTAAAGCGTATATGACTACATTGTATGCTGATTTGCCGATAGAGGACTTTCGTTTTAGCCAATATGGCTTTAATGTGAATAACGCCGGAAAGGCGCACTTGGCTCACGTGTCGGGAGAGGCTATGATTACTTTAGGTGATGAACTTTTTTCTATAGGCGACGGTACTTGGTGGGGAGCCTGGGATTATGGTCGTATTCGTAGAGTAAACTATTTTATAAAAACATTGCCTGAGTATCAGGGAAATTTTTCAAAGGCTTTGGTAGATGCTTGGTTAGGGGAAGCGTACTTTATTCGTGCGTATTGCTATTTTTCAATGGTAAAACGTTATGGTGGGGTACCTGTTTTGGAAGAGCCACAGGAATATACAGAAGATATTGAGAGTTTGAAAGTACCCAGAAATACAGAAAAGTATTGTTATGATTTTATTGCAGAAGATTTGGATAGGGCTGCACATTTGTTGCCTGAAACAGAATCTCTTTTAGGGCAGGGACGTGCTACTAAATATGCAGCTTGGGCATTAAAATCAAGAGCAATGTTGTATGCTGGTTCTATTGCTCGGTATGGCACACTTGATTTGGATGGTCTTGTTGGGATTGATTCTTCTTTGGCAAATGACTATTTTGAAAAATCCTATCAGGCTGTAAAACAGATAGAAGGTAAGTTTTCTTTATATAGAAAAAACACCAATAAGGAGCAAAATTACGCAGATCTTTTTTTGGCAGAAAGTAGTACTGAAAATATATTTGTGAAATATTTTCAAAGGAATGTGAATGCGCATGGATATGACACTTATTGTGTACCTTTTCAGTATACCAGTGGAGGATATTCTTCATATTTATGTCCCCCTCTGGAATTCGTAGAGAGATTTGAACGCAAAGACGGAACTCCTGCTAATTTTGCAGAAAGAGGAACTTCACAACATTTTGCAGATCCAGCTGACTTATTTAAGGATATGGATGCACGTTTTTGGGGAACTATTATCTATCCGAATGCAGTATTTAAAAATGAAAAATGTGATATACAAGGAGGGATAATAAAAAGAGATGGTACTGAGATTAATACAGTAGGTCAAAACTGGGAATCATCTACATATACGGATATAGATGGAAAAGTCTATCATGTTACAGGAAAGAGTGGAATTGCTAAATATTCCGGTAATGGAACAGGATTCTATGTTCGTAAATATTTGGATGAGAGTTTGCCGAAAGAGGAGTTGAAAGAAAATTATTGCGAACATCATTGGATTGACATGAGGTATGCTGAGGTTTTATTGAACGGTGTTGAAGCTGCGGTAGAAATGGGACAACACTTGGATGATGCTTTGATATGGATAAATGATATTCGTGATCGGGCAGGTGTAAAAACTTTGAATAGTTCTGATTTGACCATTGATAAAGTTCGTAATGAACGTAGAATTGAATTGGCTTTTGAAAATCATACGTATTGGGATTTAAGACGCTGGAGGATCGCTGATAAAGAGATGGAGTCAAAACGTTATACAGGGTTATCTCCTTACTTCGATCTTAGAGACAATACGTATATTTTTAAAGTGGTTGATGCTAATGACCAACGTTATACATTTGATGTGAAAATGTATTACGAGAGAATTCCAGATAGTGAAATTGCAAAAAACCAAAAATTGATACAAAATCCATATTATAATTAATCATTAAAATGTTAAAATATGAGTAGATTATATATATTATCGTGCTTGATGGTCTTTATGTTATCTTCTTGCGGATATTTTGAGTATGATAATTATGAAGAGCCAAATTCGGGAATAGAAGGAACGGTAGTTGATAAAAAGACTAATGAATTGTACTGTTCTGAAACAGCCAATAGTTATAAAATAGAATATTATGAGTTGAGTTGGGAGGAAGCTGGTCATGCCAATACGCAAGCCAGATTTTTTTGGGGAAAAGCTGACGGAACTTTTACAAATACAAAAATCTTTGCCGGAGAATATCGTATTACTTTGAAGGAGGGTGCTTTTTATGCTCCTGATCCAGAGATAGTGACTCTGGAAAAAGGAGAAATGACAAAATTGGACTATGCTGTTACTCCTTATGCCCGGGTGAATATTGATGAAATAACTTTAAGTGGTACAAAACAAAATAATTTGGTTATCAAATATACAGTAGAGGATACACAAAAAGAAATTGATATAACCAATGTGGACAAAGGGGTGTATACTCTTAGTGAGGCACAGGTTTTTATATCCAGTAAGTCTCCCAACGTAGGGGTGAATAACACTGAATCTAAATATACAGTGAGAGCTGTTCATAAGTTTACTACTTATACCCCGGGTACTCCAATTACCGTAACAGAAAAGAATGTGAAAAATTTACCTGCTGGAAAATATTGGGTAAGGATAGGGGTTCGTACGAATAATCCGGGAAAGAAATATAATTTCTCTCGTATACTTGAGGTAGTAATTCCTGATTTAAACAGTTAAAATAGAGCAAATATGAATTTTAATATGAATTTGAAATATATATTGATTGGATTATTGGGAATGAATGGCGCGGCAGTAATGCCGCAAGCCATTCAGCAGGAGGTTGTAGAACCGACGGAAAACGCCTTGATTATTCCCATGAATAGTCAAAACGTAACTACTCTTTTTGATCCACAGAATTCCGTTAGTTTTGATGAGGAGAGAGGAGTTGTGGGAACGAGTAATAATTTGACTTTAGATTTGGGGAATATTGATTTTGGTAATAAGAAGTATGATTGCATATGGGTTGAGATGTCTTATCAGAATCCGGTAAGTGAGGACACTAAATTTGAATTTTATTTAGATGATGATTTGGTTGCGCCTAAAACAAGTTTTTCTGTTCCATTAAATATTGCTCCGATTGATTATCATACAGATAGAAAACCGCAATCTGGATTATATTTTAAGAATGAGCAATGTCCGTATGAGGCAATTACCGTTTTTGATTTACGAAATAATGATAATACTTCTAAATTGATAGTGGAGGCTGCCCAAGGAGTTATCAATCAAAAGAGAGGGGAGGTTTACCTGATTATTGAAGATCATCATATTAGACAATTCGAAGATGCTTATGGTATCGGAAAATGTAATTTATTGAGAGACGAACAATATAATTCTTATGTAAAGGACGGAAAAACATACAATTATTCAGGGCTTGCATCATTTATGAAACGTTATAAAAATAATTTTAGTAAAATGGTGCTTTGGACAAAAGATAAAAAATGGACTTGGTGTATGGCGTTAATGATTTGTGCACAAGAAGGAGCAATTCCTGTGACCGAAGATATAATGCATTTTTTTCAAGATGAACTTGGGGTAAATTTACCGGTCGAAGATATTCGTGATAAATGGAGTAATGAAATGGAAGCCTATGAGTGGGTAATAACAGAGTTTGTAGATAAGGGGAAATGCCATCCAACATTATCTTTTTCTGTTGGCTTGCGTGAGGACAGCGAATCTAATCCTTGGAGGTTATATGATTATGCTGTTGCAACAAAAGGCTTGATTTTTTATTTGGAAGCTAAAGAGGGTAGTGAAGGGTTTAATATGATCCAAAAATTATGTGCTCATATGAAATATCCAATAGGCTCATCTGTGATGGGATATGGTGCGGGTGATGATGGAGACGGACTAAATAAAGCAACTAATCCATATAATGTCGGTTTTATGGTGAGTGACTTCTACTCTAATGGTAGCTTCTGGTGTTCTTATCCCCGTAAGGCTTTTCAGCAACGTAAGGGACAGGCCATAGAAGCCAAACCTGGGAAGATATATGTGAGTTTGGTGTGGAGTGATGGAGACAACATTCAATTTGATGCTAATCATTTATACAATATGTTTAGTGCTCCAGGAAGAGGAGATGTGCCGGTTGGAGTGACAATGGCAGCTTCTTTACAGGAACTCAATCCTTTCTTGTTGGAATATTTTTATAAAAATTTGACTCCGAATGATGAGTTGATGGCAGGTCCTTCTGGTTTTCAGTTTATTTATGGTGATTCATTTGCTACTGCTGCTGCCGATCCCGACGGAAAATATGATGAGTGGCTGGCTATGAATAATGAATGGCTGGCTACAGCAGGTTTTCATACCGGTTGTTTATGGAATACTTCACATGAAGAACGTTATAGGGAATATATGAGAACTTGTGGATTACAAGGAGTTTATGACGGTAACAATGTGAGCTATCGTTATGAAAAAGGAAAAAATGGAGAAGGAGTCGTTTCAATATCACAGGGGGCACATTGTTGGAAAGAAGGGGATGTCTATAATTATTTGACAGGATTTAAGCCCAGCACTCAAAAACCAGTTTTTTGTAATGTTTATCTCATCGCTGCAAATTATGGTGGCTTGGATGGTTACGAACGGTTGAAACGTGAACTTACCCGCTTGGAAATGTATCTACCCAATACCTATGAGTTTTTGCTACCGATGGATCTCTGTGCTACATTTAATAAATATCTTGAAGAACATGGAGGTAAATATGAATAGATTATTTGGGTTATTGTTCGCGTTGTTTTTTGTTTTTTATTGTAAAGCAGATAATTTATCTGTCCCTATGGCGGGTAATGGAAATGGTAAATATTTGAATAGTTCGGTGCAGATATTGGGTGATGGGACATATGATGCTGCTTCAGTGTCAGTGATCAGTACGGGTAATAATACGGCTATTAAGATTAATAGTGTAAATCTGGGAGATGAAATATATACATATAATTCTTTTTCTGTTGAATACACAAATCCTCAGGAATTATCTGAAAGATCGTTTTTTGATATTTTTTTGGAGGATGCGGCTGAGCCGATAACTTCTGTTCCGGTGGAGAAAACAATGACAGGTGAATATAAAACGATGACGGCTAAACTGTCACAAAGTGTATTAGGAAAGCATAATATTTATATTCGTTGGAGAGGTCATAATTCGAGTCTTAGGACATTTATAGTCAATGAATTGACTCCTATGGCGGAAGTTCCTTTGGTTCGTTCATTTTCTACAAAGACATTTAAGTTTTCGAAGGCGATGATTGGGGATATAGAGGGGGTACACCAACTGAAAATGCTTTGGAAAAATCAGAATGCAGTAGTGAAAGCGGTTTATTTAGATAAAATAAATGAAGAACCCACTTCGATCAATCTGTCGAAAAATGATGAAGTGAATATTTCTCTTTTGGATAAAGGATTTAGAATCGTTTCTAAGTTTTCTATTGGCAATATTGAGTTATATTCTATATCTGGAGAGAAAATTCTGGAGTTAAGATCTAATAATTGTGTAGAGGAAGTTTTTGTTGTGCCGGGAGTCTATGTCTTGAAAATAGTGAATACTGAAAAGAAAGTAATTATACGGAAACTATTAATTTAGTTTGATTGAATATGAATACAAAAAAGGTAATCGCATGAATCATAATAAGTTATTTGTTTTGTTGATAAGCATGTTCTTCCATTTCAATGTGATGGAAGCAAGAGATTATGTCCAATATGTTGACCCCTATATTGGCTCAGGAGGACATGGACATGTTTTTGTAGGAGCTTCCGTTCCTTTTGGGGCCATACAGGTGGGGCCGCAGAATATTCATAAAGGTTGGGATTGGTGTTCTGGCTATCATTATTCTGATAGTGTGATTATTGGATTTGCTCATACTCATTTAAATGGAACCGGATGTACTGATTTGGGGGATGTACAAGTAATGCCTTTTACGGGTAAAGTGCGGACAAAAAGAGGAGAACAACACGATATATCCGGTAGTTATGCTTCCTATTATAAGCATGAAAATGAAATAGTTCGTCCTAATTACTACTCCTTATTGATGGAGAATGGAATTAAGGTCGAACTCTCAGCAACAGAACGTGTAGCTATACACCGTTATCATTATCCTAAGCAAAATGTGGAGAAACATATTCTTATTAACTTGAAAGAAGGTAATGGTTTTGAAGATTATGCTTCTGGTTTAAAAAAAGTTGACGATTATACAATAGAAGGTTATCGATTTGTGAACGGATGGGCGCCGGAGCATCGTATTTATTTTGTTTTAAAAACAAACAAGCCGATTAAAGACCTGTTACTTTTTGAAGATAGTGCATTTGTCGATAGTAAAGATTTGAATAGTAAAGGAGTAAAAGGAGTTTTAGTTTTAGATAACGATCTTTCTGATATTTCTTTGAAAGTAGCCATATCGTCAGTAAGTTGTCGGAATGCAGCATTAAATGTGGAAGGTGAGATTCCACATTGGGATTTGGAAAAAGTGTCTAAAGAAGGATTGAAAAAGTGGAATAAAGAATTGGGTCGCATAAAACTGTCCGATACAAATGCGAAGAATTTGAAAATATTCTACACGGCCATGTACCATACGTTGATTGCTCCCACCACCTATTGTGATATCAATGGAGAGTATAGAGGACATGATAATAAAATAAGTAAAGCGGAGAAAGGTGTTAATTATTCAACATTTTCACTTTGGGATACTTACAGAGCTTTACACCCTCTGTTTACAATTACTCAAACAGAGCGTGTGGGGGATTTTATAAATTCGATGCTGGCTATTTACGATCAGCAGGGAAAACTTCCGGTATGGCCATTACTTGGGGGAGAAACCGATCAGACACCTGGTTATAATGCACTGAACGTAATAGCTGATGCTTATTTGAAAAATATTAAGGGATTTGATGCTCAAAGAGCTTTTCAGGCATGTATTCAGTCGGCCACTTATTTGAAACAAAAAGGTATCCCCTATGTATTAGAACAGGAATACATTCCTTATGAAAGACTGGGTGAAGCTACTTCCATTGCTATGGAATATGCAATTGGAGATTGGGGAGTTGCTGCGATGGCTCAAAAGTTGGGAGATAAAGAAATGTTTGATCTATTTCTTAAAAGGAGTAAATATTACAAGCATTATTTTGACCCGACTATTCGGTTTATCAGACCTAAAAGTGTTGATGGGACATGGGCTACTCCATATGATCCGATCATTTCAGTACATGGAGGACATGGCTTTTTTAGTGAGGGTACGGGTTGGCAATATTCTTTTTATGTTCCTCAATGCCCGTCTGATTTAATTGAGATGTATGGAGGTGATAAGCTCTTTACACAAAAATTGGATTCTCTTTTCACAATGGAGGGAGATATGGGAGAACATGCTTCTGTTGATATAACCGGTTTGATTGGACAGTATGCACATGGAAATGAACCGAGTCATCACATGGCATATTTGTATTCGTATGCAGGACAGCAATGGAAAACGGCTAAAATAGTGCGTCAGATATTGACGAATTTTTATACTGATCAAATTGACGGTATAATTGGTAATGAAGATTGTGGACAGATGTCCGCATGGTATTTACTGTCCGCTATGGGATTTTACCAGGTAAATCCTTCTTGGGGCGTCTTTGCTTTTGGTAGTCCGTTGTTTGAGAATGTTAAGATTGAATTACCCGGCAAGAAGAACTTTACAATTGAAACGATTCATAATAGTGATGAAAATATCTATATTCAGTCAGTGGAATTAAATGGAAAAACTTATTCTAAATCTTACATTCAGTACGAAGATATAATGAAAGGAGGTACTTTGAGATTTTATATGGGGAATAAGCCTAATTATCAGTTTGGGGCTGCATCTCAGACTCGTCCTTTTACTCCTTTCTAACCAAATGGTGTACATCAATGACTGATTTTATATGAAAAAAATATATAGTACAATTTTGGTAGGAAACTTATTGCTTGTTTTGTCTTTCTTTTCTTGTCAGGCACCAGAAATGAGAGTTTTTGATCTGCGTACAGACTATCTGACAAATCCAGTAGCCATACAAGCGAACTTCATATGGTTAGGTTGGAAGTTGGATGTTTGCAATGGAAAGAACAGAAATAAAATGCAGTCGGCTTATCAGATATTAGTAGCGAGTGATTCATTACTACTATTCGATGATATTGGTGACTTATGGGATTCCGGAAAAGTCAATTCTTCTCAATCCCAACAAATTCTTTATAAGGGGAGAGCACTTGTATCTCGCCAACATGTTTATTGGAAAGTTAGAGTTTGGGATGAAAATGATCAGGTGACGGAATGGAGCGCTATTGCTAACTGGGCTATTGGATTGGAGCCAGTTGATTGGCTGGCTTCTTGGATTTCCAACCGGGAAGATGATACTCCTTTGGAAGCTAATGTAGCCCCTGCTCCATTTTTTCGTAAAAATATTGAAGTTGTTAAAGAGATAAAAAATGCCAGAGTTTATATCTGTGGATTAGGTTTTTATGAAATGTATATTAACGGTGATAGAATCGGAGATCAGATGCTTGCTCCTGCTGTTACTAATTATGATAAACGTACCATAGAGCATATTCTGTATCCGTATGACGATCAATCACACAAACGCATACTATATAATACTTTTGATGTAACTTCATATTTGAAAAAAGGAAAAAACTGTTTGGGGGTTATTTTAGGTAATGGTTGGTACAATCAGCGTGGGCGGACTGTTGAGGGATATATGTGGTATGATACTCCACGTTTATTGCTACAATTGGAAATTGTTTATCAGGATGGTACTATGGAAAATATCGTTTCCGATGAAAGTTGGAAGTGTGCAATCGGACCTTTGGTTTCTGATAATATATTTACCGGAGAAGTGTATGATGCCCGAAAAGAAATGGATGGATGGAGTTCGGTGGAATATGATGATTCATTGTGGCAAAAAGCGATAAAAGTACGTTCTCCCGAAGGTAAATTATATCCCCAGACTGCTCCGTACGACAAGGTAATGCAAATGTATCACCCCGAATTGAAGGAGCAGGTCAATGATTCTGTTTATCGTTTTGTTCTTCCGAAAATGATTGCCGGCTGGGCTATGTTGACAGTTTCCGGAGAAGCGGGTGACTGCATAAAACTTCGGTTTATTGGTGAGGAAGGTATTGATTTTGGACAATCGGATACATATATTCTGAAAGGAAATGGAGAAGAGTGTTGGGAACCTCGTTTTACATGGCATACATTCAGGGAAATAGAAGTAATATCTCCAAAAGTAGCATTGAATGCACAAAGTCTCATTGTAAAGGAGATATATACGGATGTGGATGAAACCGGGACTTTTGTATCATCGGATACGATACTTAACAGTATCTACCGGAAGTATATTCATACTCAAAAAATCAACATGCATGGAAGCATCAGCAGCGATTGTCCACATCGGGAACGCTTGGCTTATACAGGTGATGGACAAGTGTTGGTTGAAAGTATGTTGTATGCATTTGACTGCACTCGTTTTCTTTATAAATGGCTGGACGATATTGCAGATGCACAAAACCATATGACTGGTTATGTTCCTCATACTGCTCCCTTTGGTGGCGGTGGTGGCGGACCAGCATGGGGTTCGGCCTATGTGATTATGCCGTGGGCCTATTATCATCAATATGGTGATACCATACTGTTATCCCGACATTATGATGGTATGAAGCATTGGATTCAATATCTTGGTACTCGTTTGGATGCCAGAGGGATTGTAGTAAAAGAAGAGCCTAATGGCTGGTGTTTGGGAGATTGGTGTACACCCGATAAGATAGAATTACCGGAGTCGCTCGTGAATACGGCATATTATTATCGCGTAACAGATATTATGTCTAAAGTCGCTCGTGTTCTCAATAGAACAGAAGATACTTCTTATTTTGATGCGTTGGCTAAGCAGATTAAACAGAATTTTAATGAAGTCTTTTGGGATGAAGACGAGAACGGCTATTGGGAAAGTAGACAGGGAGCTAATGTTTTTCCGTTAGCTTTCAGGTTGGTACCCGAGGATAGAAAAGAAAAAGTACTGAACACGTTGTTACGTCAGATTGAATCGCTCGGTTATCATTTTGACACTGGAATTTTGGCAACTCCTTTATTATTAAAAGTACTGACAGAGAATAATTATGGCGACGTGGCATACAAGCTTATAACTCAACGCTCTTATCCTTCTTTTGGTCATTACATTACTCGAGATGAATATTCCTGCTTATGGGAAGACTGGCACGGGAATAGTTCCCGTTGTCACCCGATGTTTGGGAGTGTGGTGGCATGGTTCTACGATACATTGTTGGGTATTCGTTATGATTCGGAACGGCCGGGAATGAAGCATATTATAATATGTCCTCGTCCGATTGGTGATTTATCCTTTTGTAAAGGGAGCTTCCGTTCTCTGTATGGTATGGTCCGTTCGGAATGGGAGGTAGACGGAGAGCAAGGTTTCTCAGTGAAAGTGGAGATCCCTGCAAATACTACTGCTACTCTATTCATTCCGAAACAATATACAGAGGTCATGGAATCCGGAAAATGTATGGAAATGAAGGATAATACTTTGTTTTTGGGCTCGGGGGTTTATCATTTTATCATGAAGTAGAAAAAACAGATTATGAAGAAAATATTGATTTTACTATATGGTATTTTATTGTCTTTTTCTTGCTATGGAAAAGAGAAATGCTATCCAATAGATTTGAGATGTGAATATTTGTGTCGGCCGTTGAGTATTGATGAAAGATCACCACGATTATCGTGGAAATTATTCGATAGACGGGCAGATGCTTTACAAACTGCTTATTATGTAGCGGTAAGTACGGATTCTTTATCTTTATTAAAGGGTGAAAATATTCTTTGGTCTGAAGAAAAGAAGAGTAATAATACACTGATTAGATATACAGGCAAAGAATTGGAGCCTTTTACCAGATACTACTGGTGTGTTTCTATTGCTGATAAAGACGGTCAAAAATCATCGAAGGTAATATCTTCTTTTGAAACAGGTATGTTGGATCAGCAAAATTGGAAAGGTAAATTCATTTCCGACGGCAAGGATATAGAAGATCGTTCGACTCCTTATTTCCGCAAAAATATAGGTATAAGTAAGAAAGTTAAATCAGCGAGAGCTTATATTACAGCAGCAGGATTGTATGAGTTGTCTATCAACGGAAAGAAAATTGGTGACCATATTTTAGATCCTGCCTATACGGATTTTGCGAAGCGTTTGTTATATGCTACTTATGATGTGACCAAAGATTTGAAGCAGGGTGAGAATATATTAGGTATTTTATTAGGTAATGGGTGGTATAATCATCAGCCGGTTGCTGAATGGAATTTTCATCAGGCGGACTGGAGGGGTAGACCTTCTTTCTGTTTGAATCTTCGTATCGTATATACGGATGGTACAGAAGAAGTGATAGCTTCGGACCGTTCTTTTGAAACAACAGCAAGCCCGCTAACTTTTAATGCTATCTATTTAGGTGAAGGATATGATTTTAGGAGAGAAAACAGAGAGACGTATGCTTTAGAGAGTAATGGGGGGGATTGGCAACGGGCAATAGAAGTGGCTACTCCTGCTGAAAAACTGGTGGCTCTGAACATGCCTCCGATTCGTATAACAGACAGACTACATGCAAAAAGTATTAAGAAGTTTAGCGATACCAATTATGTGTTTGATTTCGGACAAAATTGGTGTGGAATAATTGATGGAGTATTTAAGGGAATAGAGGGAACTCGTGTGAAAATAAAACATGCAGAAAGTCTTGATGAAAAGAGAGAACATGTGTATGATGATTGTTTGACTGGTTTCTACAATGCCGAACGTTACGGAAAGCACCCCGATGATGAGCAATTCCAAACGGATATTATTTATTTAGATGGGAAAAAGGACCATTTTGTTCCTCGATTTAGCTACAAAGGATTTCGGTATGTGGAAATTACTTCAGACAAGCCTTTAAAGCTGGATAAAAAGAGTCTGAATTCTTGTTTTGTACATACGGATGTTCCGGAAATTGGATCTTTTGAATGCTCTAATCCTTTGTTTAACAAGATAATGAGTGCAACCCGATATTCTTATCTGTCCAATTTGATCGGAATTCCGACAGATTGTCCGCAACGAGAGAAAAACGGCTGGACGGGAGATGCCCATCTGGCTATAGAAACAGGGCTGTACAATTACGACGCCATTACTTTTTATGAAAAATGGATGAGGGATTTACAGGATAATATGTTTGATAATGGTCGTCTTGCTTGTATTATTCCTTCTGGTGGCTGGGGGCAAACGGACAATACGGTTGATTGGACTTGTGCAGTAGCCATTATTCCTTGGACTATTTATGAATTTTATGGAGATGCTACCTGTTTAGCCGAAAATTATGAAATGATGAAAAAGCATGCAGACTTTTTTCTGAAACATTATCCGGCTGGTTTAGTCCCAGATGCTTGTTTGGGTGATTGGTGTCCTTATAAAGCGGTATCTAATAAGGAATTAACGGCATCCATCTGTTTCTTCCGGATGGTAGATATTATAGCAAAGGCAGCCCGGTTATTCAATAAGGAGGATGATTTATTCTTTTATAGAAAAATGGCAGATAAAATAAAAACTGCAATCAATAAAAAGTTTTTGAATGAAGAAACGGGTATTTATGCAAGCGGTTATCAGGCGGAGTTGAGTATGCCTTTGCGTTGGAATATTGTTCCCGAACATTGCCGTGCTAAAGTAGCCGCCAACTTATCAGCACGAGTAAAACAGGACAATGATCATTTGGATGTCGGCATCTTTGGTTGCCAGGCATTATTGGATGCTTTAACCACAACAGGAAATGTAGAACAGGCATATCGAATAGCCAATCAGACAGATGAACCTTCATGGGGTAACTGGATTGAGCGGGGAGCAACGACTTTACATGAGTGGTGGCAGTATGATGGAAAAGCCATAACTTCTGAAAATCACATAATGTTTGGTGAAATTGGTGCCTGGCTTTATAAAACATTGGGAGGAATCAATCCGGATGTTGCATGTCCGGGATTTAAGAATGTGATATTGAGACCTTATTTTTTGAAAGATATTAGTTATGTAAAAGTGTCGTATATTACGCCTCAGGGCATGGTTAAATCTTCATGGAATAGGAAAGGGGCAAAAATTATTTATAAAGTGACAGTTCCTCCTAACTCTACAGCAACGTTATTTTTACAAAAGGACGAGCCGGTGAATTTGAAATCCGGAACATTTACTTTTGAAGTGATACCATGACGAATATTATAAATGGAAAGATATGAAAACTGTAGAAAGATTTTTATTGGCAATTGTTGTAACTTTCTGTTGCGTAAATGTTGCAGCCCAATCCGGATATGATGCAAAATATCCATATGATCCGGCGAAGCAGCCTGTTGACGAAAGTGTAGCCGGTGAGGTATTGGAATTTCGTTTTACCAACTCCAAAATTTATCCGGGAACGGAGAGAAGCTATTGGATTTATATTCCTAAAGCTTATAAAGGTGATAAACCGGCCTGTTTGTACGTATGTATGGATGACATTTTGTTTAAAGCCACTACCGTTTTTGATAATTTGATAGCAACTGGGGAAATGCCAGTGACTATTGGTGTTTTTGTGGGGCCAGGTAAAATAGAAAGAAATGGAAAGTTTCTCCGGGCTAACAGAAGCTATGAATTTGATACTACTAACGACCGTTTTGTTCGTTTCCTGTTAGAGGAGTTGTTGCCTGATGCCGAAGCTAAAAAGACTACAGACGGACGTTTATTAAACTTTTCAAAGAATCCTAATGACCGTGCCATTGCAGGGGCAAGCAGTGGAGGTATTTGCGCTTTTACTGCTGCTTGGGAACGTCCTGATGCATTTCGTCGTGTGTTTAGTGCTTTTGGCTCTTTTGTAGCTATGAGAGGTGGTAATGAATATCCAGCGTTGATACGGAAAACGGAACCTAAACCTCTTCGTATCTTTTTGGAAGACGGAACAGAAGATGCATGGAATCCTCTTTTAGGGCATTGGTTTGATGGTAATTTGCTGATGGAATCAGCTTTGGCCTTTTCCGGGTATGAGGTAGCTCACTCTTGGGGGCATGGTGGACATGACGGAGTACATGCTGAGAATATTTTTCCGGATGTAATGCGTTGGCTTTGGAAAGGATGGCCGAAAGAGGTGGAGTGTGGTGTTTCGAGGAATGATATGCTTTCTGAAATTATAGACAGTCAATCACAGTGGCAGGAGATAGAGTTACCAGGAGTAATATCCAGTAGCCTGTTTGCCAATAATTCCGGAGATATTATATTTCAAACAATTGATCAGAATATCCATAAACTGAATCAGGATGGTATACAGAATTTAGGTCGATTCTCTGATTGCTCTTTGGTAGGTGTATTGTATAATAACTTGTTATTATTGGATTCGTCGGGTAGACTCATGAATGATAAACGTGACATATTGCTGAAGGGGATGCAAGGGACCGAAAGTATTTTACCGGTGGATGAATCAGTAGTATATACAGTTCAGCAGAAAGATAATGGAAATATATTATGGAAAGTAAATTTGAACAGAAAATCAAAAGAAAAAATAGATGAAGATGAGGTAGGAGGGAAGTTTTTGGCTATATATCCTGATCATTCACGTTTAGTACAGAGGAGAGTAAATTCCCAATGGATATATTCTTATGTTCCCTCGGAAAACGATTTATTCTCTGATAAACAGCCTTATTACAGATTGCATAGTACCAATGATTCTTTTGCTTCTGAAAACGGAAATATGGTATTTGACAGCAGGGGGTATCTTTATGTAGCGACTCTGCTGGGAGTTCAGGTTTGTGACAGAGAGGGGTTGGTAAGAGCTATATTACCAATACCCGGTGAACAAATACATTCTTTATGTTTGGGTGGTAAAGATATGAATGAGTTATATGTTTTGACAGAAGATAACTTATATGTTAGAAAATTGAATACGTCAGGAATTTGAGTATAATTATGAAGAAAAATATTTTACTTTTACTATTAAGTTTTTTGTCTTTTTATGTAGAAGCTGGGAATAATAAAGAAGTGCCGGCTTCTCATTTCAGGGCTCCTGCTTATCCATTGATTACAATTGACCCTTATATTTCTGCGTGGTCGCATACTGATAAACTGTATGAAGATGACGTCAGGCATTGGACGGGAACAGAACATCCTTTAGTAGGTGTTTTGAGAGTAGATGGTAAATGCTATCGTTTTATGGGGAAGGATAAGCAAGTATTAAAAGCAATACTAAAAGATGCTCGGAACGAAGAATGGCAGGCTAAATATACAAATACATTGCCTTTGGCCGATTGGTATAAAAAAGAGTATAATGATGTGGGATGGCAGGCAGGTGTGGGGGCATTTGGAAGTGCTGATATGTCTCACGTTAAAACCGGATGGAGCCAGGGGGATATTTGGATACGCCGGAAATTCTCAATCGATCATAAAAATGTTATCAAGAAAAAGTTATATCTGATTTATTCACATGACGATATTTTTGAATTGTATCTGAATGGGCAGATGCTGGTGAACACAGGATATAAGTGGAGAAACTATGTTGTGCAACCTTTGGATGCGGAACAAGTGAAATCTCTGACATCAGAAGATAATCTTATTACAGCTCATTGCCATAATACGATGGGAGGAGCTTATGTTGATTTTGGCCTTTTTACCGAGGATGAGGTAGAGTCCTTTTTTGGTACGGAGGCCGAACAAATAAAGGTGAATGTATTACCTACTCAAACTTATTATTCTTTTTATTGCGGTCCAGTGCAATTGGATTTGAAGTTTACGAGTCCATTGGTTCTTACCGATCTGGATTTATTGAGTAGTCCGGTTAATTATATTAGTTATGAAGTTCGGTCGTTGGACAAGCGTGCACATGATGTACAGATCTATTTCTCTGCAACTCCCAAATGGGCAGTTAACAGCCCGGAACAAGAGGTTAGTGTAGAAAGCTATCAATCTTCTGGCATTCATGTACTAAAAACAGGAACTTTAGAACAGAATGTTTTAGGTAAAAGCGGTGATATCATTTGTATTGATTGGGGGTATTTTTATCTGGCAGGTAAACAGACGGAAGCCTCTGATATGTCTATGGGGGCTCCAGTATCTATTCAGAAGAGTTTTGCCGAAAAAGGAATACTGCCAGTTACAAAAACAACCCGGACATCCGCACGGTTAGATAAGGACGAAACCCTCTTGGCGTATAGTGAAAATATGGGTAATGTGAAAGAACAAAAAGCAGAAGGCTATCTGATGATTGGCTATGACGACATTGCCTCTGTCCAATACTTCGGGCAAAACTTGAAGGCGTATTGGAAGAAAAAATATCCGACGATGGAAGCTGCATTGGCCGATGCCCGAAAAAACTATACCAAAACCATGCAGAGATGTGACGAGTGGGATTATAAGGTGATGAAAGATGCGGTTGAAGCTGGTGGACAACAGTATGCCGAACTTTGTGCTGCTTCTTATCGTCAGGCGGTAGCGGCTCATAAATTGGTCTTAGGTCCTGAAGATGAATTGTTCTTTTTTTCAAAAGAGAATAATAGTAATGGATCTATTGGTACAGTGGATGTGACGTATCCTTCTTGTCCTGTTTTTATCCAGTATAATACGGAAATAATGAAAGCCATGCTGAATTTTATATTTGATTATAGTGAGTCCGGACGTTGGAAAAAAAACTTTGCAGCACACGATGTTGGTACATATCCATTGGCAAATGGGCAAACTTATCAGGAAGACATGCCTGTGGAAGAAACAGGAAATATGTTGATTATGACAACGGCGATTGCTATTGCTGATGGAAATGCGGACTATGCAGCCAAACATTGGGAAACATTGACTATTTGGAGTAATTATCTGGCAGAGGAGGGACTGGACCCTGAAAATCAGTTATGTACTGAAGATTTTGCAGGACATTTGGCACATAATGCAAATCTATCCGCTAAAGCTATAATGGCTATTGCTGGTTATGGACGTCTGGCTAAAATGTTAAATAAACCGGAGGAAGCTAAGAAATATACTGAGATGGCTAAAAAAATGGCTATTGAATGGGAACGTAAGGCTAATGATGGAGACCATTATCGCTTGGCTTTTGATCGGCCGGATACTTGGAGTCAGAAGTATAATTTTGTGTGGGACAAAACTTTGGGAATGAATGTGTTGCCTACTGAAATAATGAAAAAGGAAGTTGCTTTCTATCTGAAAAACCAGAATAAATATGGATTACCTTTGGATAATCGCTTCACATGGGGCAAAATAGATGATACAGTATGGAGCGCTACCATGGCCGATTCGGAGAGTGACTTTCAGGAGCTGATACGACCTATTTGGAAATATGTGAATGAAACTTCCTCAAGAGTTCCTTTAGGCGATTGGTATGAAACATTGAATGCTGATTATATTAATTTTCGGGCACGTTCGGTAGTTGGTGGTGTCTTTATGAAGTCATTGGATCATTATCTTAGAAATAAAAGGAAATAAAGTATGAAAACATGGGTGAAAACAATGGTACAGTTTGGAGGTTTGTTCTCTTTACTGTCCTGCAATCAACCTATTGATGTAGTAACGATTGATTTGTCAAAAGAAGAGGCCGAGATACCTTCCTCTTTATATGGTATCTTTTTTGAGGAGATTACTCATTCCGGTGATGGAGGTTTATATGCGGAAATGATAAGAAACCGTGGTTTTGAAGATGGTACTTTGCCCTCCGGTACGGTTTTGAAGGATGGAAAAGCGATAGCCAAACCTTTACATTGCTATTCCAATGATTCCATCAATCATTTTAGTATTGCATGGAGCGATTCTCTTTTTATGGAAGGCTGGGAAGTTAAGTGTATTTCCGGTACAACCGTTCCTTCTTATAAAATAACGGAGGAGAAACCATTGAACAGTGCTACTCCTCATTCCTTATTTGTAAATCTCGGTGCATCCGTATCTGATGTATTGGTTATGAATGCCGGTTACTGGGGAATAGCTGTAACCGAAGGACAAAAGTATAATTTTCAATTTCATTTGTTTACGGAAGAATTGAGGAATGCTGTAGTGAAAGCTGTCCTGCTGGATCGTGAGGAACAGGTTGTGGCTTCTGAGGAATTCCGGGTTGCACAGGATGGTTCCTGGAATCGTTATGAAGGAACTTTTACGGTTGATGTAACAGCAAATGATCTTCGTTTTGCTTTGTTATTACCTCATAAAGGCAAAGTATATATTGATTTTGTATCGATGTTTCCCGAGAACACTTTTCGTGGACATAAAAACGGATTGCGAAAAGATGTTGCCGAAATGCTTGAGTCGTTGCATCCCGATTTTGTTCGTTGGCCTGGTGGCTGTATTGTCGAAGGCTTGACCATGGATAACCGTGTTAAATGGAAGGAGACGATAGGAGATATTGTAGAACGTCCGGGAGAATACAATTTATGGGGCTATCGCAGCACCTATGGGTTCGGGTATCACGAGTTTTTACAGTTCTGTGAAGATATTGATGCCGATGGTATGTTTGTTTGTAATGCCGGCATGTCCTGTCTGTTTCGGAATGGCGACTACTGGAATGGCGAGCATCAGATAAATGATTTGATCCAGGAAGCTTTGGATGCCATTGAGTATGCGTTAGGTGATACGACCACCACTTACGGAAAAAAAAGAGCGGAAAATGGTCATGCGAAACCTTTTCCGTTGAAATATGTGGAGGTGGGAAATGAAAATATCGGCCTCCGATATGTGAAAAACTATAATCGCTTTTATAAGGCAATCAAGGAAAAGTATCCTCAGATAGAGATTATATGTGCGCTCATGTTCAGTCCTTATATTCAGGATGCAGAGCAAATCGATATTTTAGATCCCCACTACTATGAAACGGCCGGTTGGTTCTATAATAACGCTGATGTTTATGATAAGTTGCCCGATGATACTCCTTATAAAATCTATGTAGGAGAATATGCGGCTATCGGCCGGCCTTCTCTTTATTCATCTTTGGGAGAAGCTGCCTATCTGACAGGAGTTGAGAGGAATGCGGATAAGGTTCGAATGGTGTCTTATGCCCCGTTGATTCAGCATGCAGCTCACGGAAGAGATCATCTGCTGGTGTTGAAAAATGATTCTGTTTACGGTCGTACTAATTATTATGTATTGAAAATGTTTTCCGATAACCGGCCGGATGTGAATCTGCATACGGATTTGAAAGTTGGTTCTCCCGCCCCTGCATTCCGGACGAAAGGATTTATCGGTTTGGGAACCAATAATACAGAGGTTGAATTTAAAGACCTGAAAATTATGGCAAACGGTGAAGAAAGACATGTTTCCGGATGGGATGATTTTGTGAATAAATGGGAGGTTGTCCGTGGGAATTGGAATGTGAAAGAAGATGTCCTGTTTCAAAGTCAGAAGGGGATAGATGCTTTTGCTGTTCTTAAAGACTGTGAGTTTGAAGATTGTACCATCGAGTTGAAAGCTAAAAAGATATCCGGTACGGAAGGTTTTAGAATTATCTTTGGCGGTGCTGATCTGAACAACTATTTTATGGCGGATATGGGAAGTCATACCAATGAGTCGGTTATTTTCCGTGAGATAAACAATGAGGGTTCCATTTCTTTATTTGATTATCGGAATAATACGTCTATAAAGGCGAATCAGTGGTATACGGTACGGATTGAGATCAAAGGTGCCCATTGGCAATGTTTTTTGGATGACGAACTGCAATATGAATATACGTATGCTCCTCAGACGAAGCAATATGTTGTATCGGGTTATGACAGGGAACGCAAGGAGATCATTGTTAAATTGGTAAATGCAGAGTCCGGAAACTGGAAAGTCAAAGTGCAGTTGGAGAATGCGATGGATATTGCTTCGAAAGGGACTAAAATTGTATTAGGAGCGAATGAGCGATTTGAGGAAAATAGTTTCAGTACTCCTTTTAAAGTGGTTCCGAAAATTTCTGAGTTATCAGGAATTGGCAGTACATTTAATGTCGATTGTCCGGCTAATTCGTTGATGATATTGAGAATACCGTGTAAGAAGTAAATGATGAAAATAGAACACTCTAAGAATGATAAATAAATATTTGAAAATAATAATTGTATTATTGCTGGTGGCAAATGCCACTTTTGCCGGAAATAAAATTGGTATTTATGATTTGCGTTATACTCTTCAGGCTGATTTGAGCACAGCACAGGGGCTCAATTTGGCTTGGGATGATGTACATGCTGTGGCTACTTTGCAAGGAGTGGTAAATAGGGATACTCCCCGCTTGTATGTTTATTTTGTAATGGAGGGTAATAATGATATTGATGGTTATTGGTGGAATAAATACAGTCGGAAGGGAGAGTGGTTATACGGACGTGAAACGCAGACGTACCGGACGATGGAGGAATTATTTACTGCATATGCTTCTTATATAGAAGGAGTGGTTGTTTATGATGGAAATGTTCCTTCCACCAGTAATGTTGCCTCTTCTGTGGCTGGTATTGAGAATTTGGTTGCCATTCGTTACGACGATACTCCGGGAAGTCTGTATGACCGTCTTGTGGTACACGGACCGAAGCTACCGGTAAAAAGATGGCTGTTGAATCCGGACGGAACCTCTATGTTTACAGGTAAAAAAGGAATGGAAATACCGGAAACGTCACGTCTTTCTACCGGCTCTCTGAAGAATGATCCTTATGTATGGTTTATAGAGAAATATATGAAAACCGGTAAGTGCAATACGGAATTTGCCGCTTATTACATCGACCAGTATTGGAAGCAGAAACCTTTTGCGGCTGTAAAAAATCACCATACCTTGAGTAATCATGATTTTTTTGTAAGTAAGAGGGCCTTTTTCTTTGACTTATCTCCCTGGGGAGATGAACCGGCTACAGACGATCCTTCTCAGCCGGTAGGTACGGACTTGCAAACCTTGAAAGAAATGTTGTTATTGGCTTATCAACAGAATAAGCATGAGAAGATGTGTTATATCGGAGGTTTCCCTTCTTGGGCTTATAAATATACGATGCATGCTTCGGGTATTCATGATGATGTGCCGACAGAGTGGGAGTTTAGCCGTATTATCAGTGCATACAATGCTTTTAAGGATGCGGACGCCATTAGCTATGGTGCATTGGCGAATGCCTCTTTCTGGCAGCACTTTCCTACAAAAAAGAAATATACACAGGATTGGATTTCCCATAAGGAGCTGCAAAAAAGAGGATTATTGACGGCTGATGGAAAAGTGAATGTGGCCGGGCGGAATTTTATTATCTTTTATGTTGGCGACTATGATGCTTCTGCATGGATTTCACAACGTACCCCCTCAATTTGGGATGATCCTAATCGTGGAAAGTTACCGTTGATGTGGTGTATCAGTCCTGTATTGGCCGAACGTGTACCACATATTATGCATAATTTCCGTACGACGGCAACTGAGAATGATTATTTTGCTTCTGCCGATAACGGTGCGGGATATATAATGCCGGGTATGTTGCAAGAACCTCGTGATTTGTCCGGGCTTCCGTCCGGACTGAAGGTATGGGGCAAGCATTGTAAGAAGTACTATGACAAGTGGGGATTATCCGTTACTGGTTTTGTCATCGACGGACAGGCTCCGGGATTGAATGAAGAAGGCTTGGACTGTTATGCTTCTTTCAGTCCGAATGGCATTGTACCTCAGAAAACTGTGACTGCCTCCCTGCATGGCAATATGCCGGTCATTCGTGCCGATCTGGATATTAATGACGATGATCCGAAAGTTGCTGCCGGAAGAATTGTGAAGCGTGTGAAAGAACGTTCGGCGTTGCCTTTCCATTGGTTTCGTAACATTTTAAAGCAGCCAACCTGGTATTGTGAGGTGATGGATGAGGTGAAAACGCAGGATGAAAATATTGTATTGCTGGACGCTCCAGCGTTTTTTGAGCTGTTGCGTATTTATCTGAAAGAGCATGATTCGATGATAGAATGAAGTTCTGTGATGGTATTTTTTGACCATCATGTGGAAAAATTGAGTAATTGGATATAGATTGTTATTTGATTTTATTGCACAATTTGTTCAATCGGGAGATTGAATAGATTGTGCAATAAAAAAGAAAAGGCATGCATTAGCTTTGCCTTTCGAAAAACAATCCATATCGATCATGAAAAACAAATTAAAATCTTTTCTTCTGACTGCCTTTTGCAGTCTTGGGCTTGCTTCAGTTTTTGCGCAGGCTCCTACTGTTCATACCATCGGTGACTCTACGATGGAAGAGAAATCGACCGATCCTTCCGTAAATACCAACGGCCAACGCGGATGGCCTCAGATGCTTCCGCAATTTATGGTCAACGGTGCTACATTGAACAATCGTGCCAAGAGCGGTACGAGTTCGAAAACATTTTATGAGGAGAGCCGTTTCTGGACAACAGTGAAACCGCAAATAAAAGAGGGGGATTATGTCATTATACAATTCGGACATAATGATGAGAAACACGCGGGAGCGGATGGAGAAGTCGGAACTTATCCGTGGACTACTTACAAAGAATACCTTCGGAAATATGTCAATGAGGTTCGGGAATTGAATGCTACTCCTATTTTGTTCACTCCGATTGTACGCGGTTATTTCAGCGCTAATAAGATAACGGATAAAGGGGCGCATAATCTGGGAGCGGATGTGATCATGTCCTCCGGTAGAGACCTGGACTATGTAGCTGCTATGAAAGAAGTGGCTGTGGAGCTGAATTGCTTATTGGTGGACCATACGGCTTTGACGCGTGCTATTTGTGACGAATACGGTGAAGAGAAAGCAAAAGAACTTATTTATAATGTAGGCGATGGTACTCATATCGGAGAATATGGGGCTACACTTTATGCCCGTTTGGCTGTACAGGGATTGGCGGCACAAGGATTATTGACGGAGTATTTTAATGCAAATCCGGATGTATTGATTAATCCGGTTTCGCATAACTTCGGAAAAAGTTATCTCAATGCCGGTTCTGTATATGCTTTTTCGGTCAGTGGTATCGATTTGACTCCGGAGAACGGGAAAATAACCGTGACCGCTTCGGAAGGATTTGAAGTTTCCCGAAGCGCGACTGAAGCATTTGCCTCTACTTTGGAAATAAGTTATGAGAATGGAAATGTACCGATGACTTCTATTTATGTAAAGTTCCTGCCGACGGAGAAAGGTGTAAAGAATGGAACGCTGACTGTGAGCAATGGCACGAATACTAAAACGGCAACGTTGACAGGTGAGGGTGTGTCTTTTGAAGGAGGAGTAGCTGCTCAGGCCTATTGGCAGTTAAGTCAGGATACCAAAGCAGTGGTAACCGGCCCCATCTTGGCAGCAGAAGAAGTTTTCAGCCAGATGTATGCCGACCGTTATGCCAAACCGGGAAATCCGACGACTTGGATAGATGGATGGATCGATCCGGAAACGAAAACTCAGCGCAACATCATCGAAGGAGATGAATGGCCGGAAAATGAGATAGATGTAAACTACAACCGCTATATTGAATTTTCGGTAACGGCTAATGCCGGAACCACTTTCAATATCGATTCTATCGGACTGTATGCCGGTGGTTCCGGTGGCAATGGCATGTGTTTCCGGGTGATGTGTTCCAAAGATCCGGGATTCGGGGAATATACGTTGATCAGTAACCGCCCTACTAATGTATCCAATACGATGTACCCCATTTCTTTGAAAGAGATTATCGAACTGAACGGAGAAGAGACTCTCTATCTGCGTGTATACCCCTGGTATAGCAGTAAGTCGAACCGGAAGTCGATCTGTCTTTATGGAGTGACGGTGAAAGGGGTAGTGACGGAAGGGGGAGTTACTTCGATAGAGACGCCCCGGAATGTAGGAAAGGCTTATTGTGCTCCGGCAATCACTACTGATAAGACTACTTTGCATTACGGGCTTTCCGAGTTGTCTCCGGTGAATATCACTCTCTATGATATGGAAGGACGTACAATGCATCATTATAATGATAACTTGGAAGCGGGGGATTATGCACATGAAATCAGTCTGGGCGGCTTCTTGAATGGTATTTATCTCTGTAAACTGATGACAGGAAACCGGATACAGACACTGCGTATCATTAAAAAATGAAATGAGTTTTATATCTAAAATAAGAATATATATGATGAACAAAGAATCTTTATTAAAGGGCTGTTTGCTCGGAATACTGGGATTTGCCGCACAATGGGTTACGGCACAGACTTTCGACAATGAGACGGTAACGGCCATTTGGGGAATGTCCGGCGGTGCCAATGAACCGTCACAAGCCGTTGTCAGCAATGAGCATGCTTTTAGTACGACTGCTTTTGTCTTGGGGAAGGAAATGACTTTTACCAAACAACAGGAATACAAAGGAGCCGATGAGAATTTGAGTATGAATAACTATAAGCCCAGTGCCCAGATGAATGCAGCGACCGACGGTCACGATCTGGTCTATTCTATAAAACCCGCCAAAGGTCTGATGTATCAACCGGGAAGTATTTCTTTTAAGATGGGAGTGTTCGGTACAGGTGGCGGTATGATCGATATTTATCTGAAATACGCCGATGGAATGAAAAAGACAGTGGCAAGTAATGTCAAGCCGAATCGTTCCGGGGCTTCTGTAAATGCAACCGAATGTACTTATGAATTGACCGGTATGCCGGCAACAGATGAAGAAGTATCATTGATAATCAGTGTTTATAACCTGGCTAATAATAAGGAAATCGGTTTCAATAATGTGGTGATGACGGGTACAGTCAACGGGACGGCTGTAGAAGTGCCGCAATACAGTATTACGACAGCTTTGCAACCGGAAAATGCAGGTACTGTCAATCAATTGCCTGCGGGCGACCTGATGGATGAGGGTACGAATGTGACGGTTACTGCTTCACCGAAGTTTGGTTTCCACTTCATCAATTGGGTGGATAATGCCGGAAAAGAAGTGTCTGCCGAGAACCCTTATTCGTTCTCACTGAAAGCGAATACTTCATTGAAAGCTGTTTTTCAAGAGGTGAATACATATACATTCACAACTCGTTGTATAAATGACCTGGAAATGCAGATCGGTTCTATTTCCTTGAATCCGGAATCCACCGAAGGCAAGTACGAGGAAGGTACGGTAGTGACTGTTGTTGCCAATGAACTCCCTATTGCACGATTCTTGAACTGGGAGGATGAATTTGAAAATTCCAATGTGACGAAGCCCGAGCGTACTGTAACTGTAAAGCAGAATACGGAGATTGTTGCAAACTATGAAATACAGGATTTTATTGCCGCTTATAATTCGGATAAGGCAGAGATCTGGGCGAACAAGGGAACATATCCGTTTGCTGCCGATTATGTGTGGGACTCGGAACGTAATGCGACTGCTTCTGTAGTGAAAATCAGTGATGGAAACTCTCTGGATGGTAATTCCAGTGGCACTCCGGTGGTACGTATGCGCAAAGGAGCGGTTATCAGTTCGGTGAATGGTTTGTACATGAACGGATATCGGAGTACGGATGTAGCTATGCAGGTTCAGTTCTCTACCAAGAAATTCACGACCGTACGTTTTACTGCTGCTTTGGTGGCAAAGAATGCGGCGAATGTAAATTGGAGGGTACTTTACTCAACAGATGGTACTGTTTATAATCCCGTTATCAATAATGGCGAGGAATTGGTTTATAAATTGAGTAACGGGTTGGCTACCAGTGTTGATTTTGAATTGCCAGCCGAAGAAGTCGCCGAAAAGGAGATGGTCTATATTCGTTTTACCGGTACCGGTGACGAGCTTCTGAATGATAACAATGGTGAATATAACTTTGATAAGGTTGATTCGGGAAGCGGTTTGAATTACACGGATCATAGCGAGACCGGATTGGGTAATATCTATGTATTCGGTACTCCGATTATCGACGAAGACCCTGATGCTCCTGTCATTAAAGCGATTATTCCGGCCGATAAGGCTACCGGAGTATCTGCCAATGGAAAAATTACCATTTCTTATGATGAACGCATTCAAGCCGGAACGGGTGAAGCTACTCTGACAGGTAATGGTAAAACGATTGTATTGGAACCGGAATATGGGAGTTCTTCTGTTTCTTTCCGTTATGCGAATCTGGCTTATGCTACTCAGTATACATTGGAACTGCCGGAGGGATATGTTACAGACCGTTCGGATAATCGTGCGCCGGCTGTAAACACAACTTTTACGGTGATGGAACGTGTAAAACCGGAAGCCCGTCTCTTTAATGCGATAGTAGACCAAAGTCTGGATGCGAGCATTGCACCTACCTCTACTACGATCGGTCAATATAAAACCATTCAGGAAGCGATTGATGCCGTACCGGTAACTAATAATAAACCTTGGCTTATCTTTATTAAAGCAGGATATTACAATGACTTGAATAATCGTACTTTCTCCACCGGGAAATATACTTGGGAGGATCAGAGTGGAAAGTTACCGGCTTCGGAGGACAGTCGTATCGTAGTGGTGGATCGTCCGTTTATACATTTAATCGGTGAGGATGTAAACAAGGTGACTATTGCGCAGGATCGCGTGGCGGGAAGTAACTCTGCCGATAAATCCCAGCCTTGGTATAACGTGGCCGAAGGTGCTACGTTAGTTATCAAATCGAATGATTTTTATGCGGAGAACCTGACAATCGATAATGAATGGTGGACAAAATATGAAGGTAATGAAGCCCGTGGGCCACAAGCTTTGTCTCTTTATGTGGAAGCGGACCGGGTAGCTTTCAATAATTGCCGCATCCGTTCTTATCAGGATACCTACCTGAGCCCTAAGACCGGAAATACCAATACGGGCAATAACCAGCCGCATTATTACGATCGCAATTATTTCCGTAATACGATGATTGAAGGTGCAGTGGACTTTATTTATGGAGGAGGCGATGTCTACTTTGACAATTGTACACTGAATATTGTCCGTGAATCGGGTGGTTACATCGTTGCTCCGTCACACTATACGGATATGAAAGACAGTCAGGGGAATGTGACACAAGCTTGTACACGTTGGGGATATGTATTCAAAAACACGACGATCACTGCTCCCGACGGTAAGGAAGATAAGACACAAGTGTATTTCGGCCGTCCCTGGCACAATGAACCGAAAACGGTATTTATCGATACGGAATGTCGTGTGAAACCGTATGAGGGCTATTGGTATCCTAAGATGGGTGCTATACCGGCTCTTTGGGCGGTATATAATATCTGGGATAAAAACGGATATAAGATGAGTGAAAAGTCGATTGAGGAATATTGGTATGAGGAAAACGGACAGACGATTTACGGCAAGGCAAAGAACTTCCTGACGGATGAGGAAGCCGCTTCCTATACGTTGGAAAATGTTTTTGGAGGTGATGGTACCGATGCTGTTACCGGTATGTGGAATCCGCTACCGATGGTGGAACAGACTTCTAAACCGGTAATCAATGGTAAAGAAGGGGATACGGCATTTGGTTGGACTGCTGATGAGTATGCTATCTGTTATGTGGTGACTATTAATGGGAAAGTTGCCGGATTTACCGTTGATACTCGTTATGAAGCTAATTTGAATGACGTGGTTACGGTACAGTCGGTAAATGAGTACGGTGCATTGAGTGAAGCTTCCGATGAATTTACGGTAGGCAATACCGGTACGGGGCTTGAGAATACAGCAATGGAAAGCCCGGTTATCGTAATAGGAAGTAAAGGAACGATTTCTGTACGTGGTATTGAGATACCGACCCGTATTTATGTGTACGGCATAGACGGCACGCTGATACAAAATCTGGAAGTTCACCGTAATGTATCGCTTTCCGTTCCGGCCGGCCGGTATATTGTGAAGGCAAACGATTCGGTTACGAAAGTATCGGTAAATTGATAACGAACTACCGGTAAATTGATAACGAACAATCAATAAATAGCTGAAAGGGAGGACATCATTGCAAAATGTTCTCTCTTTTTTTATGCTGTAAGCTCTCTTGTCCGGCGATAATTTTTCGGGATTGCCGGAAATACGTTACCTTTGTCTATCTAAAGGTTTGTTATGCTTAAATTGTTTCTCATCATTCTCTATCTTGTTTGTCCGTTTGTGCTTTCTGCCCAAAGCCTGATGCACGTGCGTTATTATTCAGCCAAAGACGGGTTGTCTCAAAACACTGTGGCGGATTTCCTGCAGGATGATAAAGGGTATATCTGGATGGCTACCTGGAATGGATTGGAGAAGTTTGACGGCTATACATTTCAGAACTATAAGTCATATCTTACGGACGATACTCGCCTTGAATACAATCGTATTCAGCAAATTATAAAAAGCCAAAAGGGAAACATCTGGTGTATTACCTACAACAACCTGCTTTATCTCTTTGATACACGTACTGAAAAGTTCCGCAATGTCTTTTTCGGTTATCCTCATTTGGCTGGTTATGAAGAGGTAGCGCGAATATATAAGCAGACAGGCGGGATCCTTTGGTTTAGTAATAAAGCCGGAGAATTGTTCCGGATCGATGAGGAACGTTTGGGTGAAGCTGATGGAATTGTGCATTTGCCCTGCCGTTCCTGTGCCGGACATGGGCAGAAGATATACACTGTCTATCAAGACAAAAGAGGATACGAGTGGATATTGACCGAACAGGGTACTTTTGTTTACAACCATCCCGAAATACAGACCGATGTGCGGTTGAGATATGTCAAGGAGGCAGATAAAAGTACTTATTTCTTGACGGAAGGAGGAGAACTCTATACATTTGTGCCGGATGCCGGGATTCTGCATATCCCGAATCCTTTTCCAATGAAGCCGGTCAGTGGATTGGTTTCTATAAAATCCGGCAGATTGTTGATTCCGGATTCGGAGAAAGTGATTGTTTATGATACGCGGAAAAAGTTTTTTGAACAGTTATACAGACAGGAAGCAGCTCTCGATCCTTTGCATGTCACAGGTGTGCACTATTCAAGAAAAAACGTAATCTGGATGTTGTCCGGACAAAGAGTGCTACGTTATACTCCTGCTGACCGGAAAGTAACCTCTTTCCAAGTGAATCTGACCGGCACGGATACTTTCCGGCATGTGCATGAGGATGAGTTCGGAGGAATTTGGTTTATGACCCGTAGCGGGAGTTTTTATTTTTATAATTCTGTTACTGACGGATTGGAACCGGCCTATCGATATACAACCGGACAGAAAGAGCCTTACCGGACAGAAGGGAGAGCTTTTCTGAGAGATTCCCACAAAAATCTGTGGGTAAGCCGTAAATACGGTTTTGATAAAATTTACTTCACCAATCGTAATTATGATTACATCCATACTTCGGCCGAACAAGAGGTACGGGGTGTTTTTATCGATTCGAAAAAACGCTTGTGGGTTGCTTCTAAGGAGAATCGGCTGGAGGTGTATGACAAACAGGGTAATTATGTGGGTAATATGGATTCCACAGGCAAACTGCTGCAAAACCGGAATATCTCTTTCGGCAGGAATGTCTATACTTTCTTTGAGGATAGCGAGCATCGTTTGTGGTTGGGAACACGAAACCACGGGATAGTAGTGGCGACGGAATATGATGGGAAATTTACACTTCACACTTTCCGTCACGATAAACAAGATCCGTATGCTTTAAGCAATGATGCCATCTATTCCATCTGTCGGGATACCCGGAACCGGATATGGATCGGTACACTTGGCGGGGGAATCAATCTGTTTTCCGGAACGTTGGATAATCCCCGTTTTATTCATTCGGAGAATCTGATGAAAGGGTACCCCGGTGATATGTGTCACAAAGTGCGTAGTTTGTGTTGTACCCGGAAAGGCGTCGTACTTGCCGGCACTACGGAAGGATTATTGAGTTTTTCGGATGATTTTCAGAAGCCGGAAGACATCGAATTCTTTCACAATGACTGTGAGGACGGATTAAGTAATAATGACGTCATGGATGTGCTTGAAAGCCGGGATGGTAAAATCTATATTGCCGCTTACAGTGGGGGAATTTGTATGGCTGATGTGGATTCATTATTGAATACACGAATCCGTTTTCATTACCTTAATATGAAAAACGGGCTTCCGTCTGATTTACCGCAATCGATGTTGGAAGACGGAGAAGGGAATATCTGGATTTGTTTTGAGAATTATATAAGTAAGTACAGGGCGGACCGCAAAGGATTCGATACGTATGACAGTGCCAATCTGCATACGGATTTGCAGATTACTGAGGCCCATCCGGCTATCGATCAGCAGGGAGCTATGTATATCGGTACGAATCAGGGTGTTCTTCGTCTCCGTTTATACGATTTGAAGAAGAGCAGTTTTGTGCCGCGCATCGTTTATGCCGGAGTGGATATTCAGAACAGCGACGGTACGGTTTCCAATTCCGTACTGGCCGCCGATTCACTGGTGTTGGGCAAAAAAGAACGGAATGTTACCATTGCCTTTTCAGCATTGGATTATACAAATTCGGAGGCACTTCAATACGCTTACCGTTTGAAGGGTATCAGCGATCAATGGGGATATATCGGAGAGAACCATTCCATCGGCTTTGCCAATTTGCCTTCCGGTGATTTTGTATTGGAGGTGAAGTCTACGAATGGCGATGGTGTATGGTGCGATAATATTACTCCTCTTTACATACATATTCAGCCCCGTTTCACGGAGACGGCATGGGCATGGGTGCTTTACGTTCTTATAGCGATCATCCTTATTCTTACGGTATCCGGTATCATTGTCTATATCACGAACTTGAAACGGAAAGTAACTTTAGAACAGCAGTTGACCGATCTGAAACTACGCTTTTTTACTGATATTTCGCATGAGCTCCGTACACCGTTGACTTTGATATCCGGTTCGATTGAAGAAATCGTAGAACGAGGACAACTGCAAAAGAGCGGGACAGAGAATATGCAGGTAGCCCGGCGCAATGTAAACCGTATGTTGAGGCTTGTCAATCAGATTTTGGACTTCCGGAAGATACAGGGGCGAAAGATGAAGTTGAGTATTGAACAGGGAGATGTGGTTGCCTTGTGTCGGCAGGTTGGTGAGAACTTTACACAATTGGCTCACGAACGTTCCATTCATTTCCGTTTGATTCCCGAAACGCCGGAAATACGTTGTTATACGGATATGGATAAATTGGAAAAGATACTCTTCAATTTACTGTCCAATGCGTTTAAATATACGGCGGATGGTAAGTCCATTACCATGGCGGTACGTATGGAGTCCGGTTGCTTGTTTGTTTCCGTACGTGATGAGGGCAAGGGGATGGATCTCCGGAAAATCGATAACTTGTTCGGCCGCTTCGAGACTTTCGGAAAAACAGATCCGAACCGTTCTACCGGTATCGGGCTTTCTCTGGTGAAAGAATTCGTGGATTTGCTGCACGGCACGATACAGCCTGAAAGTATTCCCGGACAGGGAACCGTTTTCACCGTTACCTTACCCTGCACTTACGAGGCATATGCTGCCGATTCGATGGCTGAATTTGTTTTGAATGATGAAGTAAAGTTCGAATACCCTGTGGAAGTACAGTTATCCCGTCAGGAGGAGAAGGAGAGGAGTATTCTGATCATAGAAGACAATGACGAGCTCCGTCGTTTTCTGGCTATGATATTGAGAGACTGTTATCATGTATTGGAAGCCGGTGACGGCAGGCAAGGTCTGGAAATAATAGGTCGGGAATTGCCGGATTTGATTGTCAGTGATGTGATGATGCCCGAAATGGATGGCATTGAATTGCTGGCAGCAGTAAAAGTCAATCGCGATACCAGTCATATTCCCGTGATCCTGCTTTCGGCCAAAGCGTCTGTTGACGATCGTGTCAGAGGGTTGGAGTATGGTGCGGATGACTATATAGCCAAGCCGTTTAATTCTGCTTACTTGAAAGCGCGGATTGAGTCGTTGATAAGGCAACGCAGCTCTTTGGCAGCGTATTATCTCGGGAGTTCATTGAAAGACTCGGATAAAACGGAAAAGAAGCAGCCGGATGTGAAATTGGAGCAGGTGCTGGAATCGGTTCCATCCTTTAATAACACTTTTATTCAGGAGGTGATCCGGTTAGTCGATGAGAATCTGCAGAATCCGGATTTCAAGATTGATGACTTGGCTGAAACAATGAATATGAGCCGTGCCGTATTCTATCGTAAGATAAAGACGTTTACAGGAGCTTCTCCGATCGATTTGGTGAAAGAGATGCGTTTGAAACGGGCTTTGGAGTTATTGGATGCCGACACATACAGTTTGTCGGAAGTTGCCTATCAAAGCGGATTTTCCTCACCGCAGTACTTCAGTCGCGTATTTAAAGAACAGATGCAGTGCACACCGAATGAATATAAGAGACGAAAAGCAATGAAAAACTGATTATATTACTGAGGTATTAGTATGAATTATCTCTTTCCTTTTTTTGTTTTCTGGATTGGGTTTTATTTATAGTCTTTGTTAGTGATATTACATAGGATTGCCGGTTGCATGATGTGTGAGTTCTTCTTTTTCTGATACCGCTTGCTCTATTATTTCTTCTTCATTAGTGTTACTTTTTTCTTCTTCTTCCTCTTCTTCTTCCTCTGCAAATGGTTCTGGCTTTTGTGGTCCGTATCCGATAAATGCAAAAGCACAGAGTGATCCCATGATTGCTCCACTAAGATGCCCTTCCCATGAAGTATTGGCAGGTGTAAAGTAAGGGAACATTTGCCATACGAGTCCGCCATATAAGAAAGTAACCAATAATGAAATGGCAATCAGAGGGGCGTATTTTCGCAATAATCCACTGAAAAACAAGAAAAAAGCCAATCCGTAAATCACACCGCTTGCTCCGATGTGCCATCCGGGTTTTCCGATGATAAAAGTAATGGCACCGCAACCTATCCAGATAATGAAGAATATATAAGGAGCAATCCCCCGGTAAAAATAAAATAAACACCACGTAAGAAAAAAGAGAGGTAGCGTATTGGCAAATAAATGAGCAAAGTTGCTGTGTATCAGCGGATGTGCGAAAATGCCAAACATCCCTTTTTGTTCCATAGGGTATACTCCTAAGCGTGTGAAGTCCCAATCCATACCTACCTCTAATATCTTTATTATATAAAGGATAAAAATAAGGAACAACGGAAGCATCATTGCTAAGAGAATTTTTCGTAAATCCTGCTTCATTTCTCTTTTTTTTGGTTAAATATACACAATGTTGCGAATATTTTAAGGAAAAAGGAAAATAAAAACCGATTTTATTTTTGTTTTTACCTTTAATTCGTATTTTTGGGAATCATACTTAGAATTATGATAACAGAAATATAATTAACCTTTAAATAATGCACAACTATGAGTTATTTACATTTTGACAAGACTCTGATGGTCAATCTGGAGGAATCTCTTCCCAGAGAAATTCTTAGGACGAACCGTGCGGGAGCTTATCATTGTACAACGATTGTAGATTGTAACACACGCAAATATCACGGTTTGTTGGTGATTCCTGTTCCCAACCTGGATGATGAGAATCATGTGCTGCTATCTTCTCTTGATGAAACGGTAATTCAGCACGGTGCGGAGTTTAACCTGGGATTACATAAATATCAGGGAAATAATTATAGTCCGAATGGGCATAAATATATCCGTGAATTCGATTGTGAACATATTCCGGCAACGACTTACCGTGTGGGAGGAGTTATTCTCCGTAAAGAAAAAATTTTTGTACATCACGAAAACCGGATTCTGATTCGTTATACTTTGATCGACGCCCATTCGGCAACAACCTTGCGTTTCCGGCCATTTTTGGCTTTCCGAAGCGTGCGGGAGTATACCCATGAAAATGCACAGGCAAGCCGTGACTATCAATTGGTGGAAAACGGTATAAAAACCTGTATGTATCCCGGCTATCCGGAATTGTTCATGCAATTGAACAAGAAAAATGAATTCCATTTTGACCCCAACTGGTATCGGGGTATCGAGTATCCTAAAGAACAGGAAAGAGGATACGATTTCAACGAAGACCTTTATGTACCCGGCTATTTCGAAGTGGATATCAAGAAAGGTGAAAGTATCGTCTTTTCTGCCGGTATTTCCGAAATATCTCCCCGACGTTTGAAACAGGTATTTGAAACAGAAGCAGAAGACCGGACGCCACGCGACAGCTTCTATCATTGCTTGAAAAATTCAGCGCACCAATTTCATAACAAACAAGAAGAAGAGCATTATATTCTTGCCGGATATCCGTGGTTTAAGTGTCGTGCACGCGATATGTTCGTATCGTTGCCCGGATTGACGTTGGCTGTCGATGAAGTGGATGAGTTTGAGGATGTCATGAAGACTGCAGAGAAAGCCATTCGCAATTATATCAATGACGAACCTATAGGGTGTAAAATTTATGAAATGGAAGATCCGGACGTTCTGTTGTGGGCTGTATGGGCATTGCAACAGTATGCCAAGGAAACTTCACGCGATCAATGCCGGGCGAAATACGGATCCTTGTTGGAGGAAATTATCGAATTTATCCGTCAGCGAAAACATAACAATCTCTTCTTACACGAAAATGGCCTGCTTTATGCCAACGGTACGGATAAGGCCATTACTTGGATGAATTCAACGGTTAATGGCCGTCCGGTGGTGCCCCGTACCGGATATATCGTAGAAATAAATGCTTTGTGGTATAATGCGCTTCGTTTTGTGGCCGATTTGGTTCGGGAAGGCGGTAATACGGTATTGGCCGATTTGCTGGACGGACAGGCGGAAGTAACAGGCAAGTCTTTTGTAGAAGTATTCCGCAATGAATACGGCTATCTACTCGACTACGTAGACGGAAATATGATGGATTGGAGTGTACGGCCTAATATGATATTTACGGTAGCCTTTGATTATTCTCCTCTCGATCGGGCACAGAAGAAACAGGTGTTGGATATTGTGACGAGAGAACTGCTTACCCCGAAAGGCCTTCGTACATTAAGTCCGAAGAGCGGTGGCTATAATCCTAATTATGTAGGACCTCAGATTCAACGTGATTATGCTTATCATCAGGGAACTGCCTGGCCGTGGCTGATGGGCTTTTATATGGAAGCTTATCTGCGGATTTATAAGATGAGCGGTATTTCGTTTGTAGAACGTCAGTTGATTGGTTTTGAAGATGAGATGACAAGTCATTGCATCAGTTCATTACCCGAATTGTTTGACGGTAACCCTCCTTTCAAAGGACGTGGGGCTGTGTCGTTTGCAATGAACGTGGCTGAGATTCTGCGTATTTTGAAATTATTGTCAAAGTATAATTTATAAGAGGAGGGACGAAAATGAAAGTATTAATGTTTGGATGGGAATTCCCCCCGCATATTTTAGGTGGTTTAGGAACTGCCAGTTACGGTTTAACGAAAGGAATGTCTCTCCAGCAGGATATGGAAATCACCTTTTGTATTCCCAAACCTTGGGGTGATGAAGATCAGAGTTTTTTGAAGATTATCGGTATGAACAGTACACCGGTAGTCTGGAGAGATGTGAATTGGGAGTACGTGAAAGACCGTGTGGGCTCTTATATGGATCCGCAACTTTATTATGATTTACGTGATCATATTTATGCCGATTTCAATTATCTGCATACAAATGACTTGGGATGCATCGAATTCTCGGGGCGTTATCCGGACAATTTGCATGAAGAGATCAATAACTATTCCATTGTGGCCGGCGTGGTAGCCCGTCAGCAGGAGTTTGATATCATACACTCACACGATTGGTTGACATATCCGGCCGGTCTGCATGCCAAACAGGTATCGGGTAAGCCGTTGGTGATCCACGTGCATGCCACCGATTTTGACCGTAGCCGTGGTAATGTAAATCCTACTGTATACGCAATAGAGAAAAACGGTATGGATCATGCCGATCACATCATGTGCGTAAGTGAGTTGACCCGGCAGACTGTTATTCATAAATATTATCAGGATCCGAAGAAAGTGTCTACCGTGCACAATGCGGTTTCACCGTTGTCGCAGGATATTCTGGATATTGTTCCGAATAAGAATCCGAAAGAAAAAGTGGTTACTTTCCTGGGACGTATCACTATGCAGAAAGGACCGGAGTATTTCGTAGAGGCGGCTGCTATGGTGTTGCAGCGTACCAAGAATGTACGTTTTGTAATGGCCGGTAGTGGCGATATGATGAATCAGATGATTCGTTTGGTTGCTGAACGCGGAATTGCCGATCGTTTCCATTTCCCCGGATTTATGAAAGGCCGGCAAGTATATGAAGTGTTGAAAGCCAGCGATGTTTACATTATGCCTTCTGTGTCCGAGCCATTTGGTATTTCTCCGTTGGAAGCGATGCAGTGTAGTGTACCGACGATCATTTCCAAGCAGTCCGGTTGTGCAGAGATTTTGGAGAAATGCATTAAGACGGATTATTGGGACATTCATGCGATGGCAGATGCAATTTATTCCATTTGTACTTATCCTGCGATGTATGAATATCTGTGTGATGAAGGGAAGAAAGAAGTGGACCAGATTAAATGGGAAAACGTCGGATACAAAGTGCGTGGTATCTATGACGAAGTAATAAAGAATTATAAATAATAAAATAATATAGATATGAGAACAATCTGTCTTTATTTTGAAATACATCAAATTATTCATCTGAAACGTTATCGTTTTTTCGATATAGGTGCCGATCATTACTATTATGATGACTATGCCAATGAGATAAGTATAAATGAGGTTGCCGAACGCTCTTATATTCCGGCACTTAGCACATTGATCGAAATGGCTAAGAATTCTAATGGGGCATTCAAAGTAGCGCTGTCTATTTCGGGCGTTGCATTAGAGCAGCTCGAGATTCATGCGCCGGCCGTAGTTGACTTGCTGCACCAGCTTAATGATACCGGCTGTTGTGAATTCTTAGCTGAGCCTTATTCACACGGCTTATCGTCATTAGCTAATGAAGATTGCTTCCGGGAAGAGGTGATGCGTATGAGCGATAAAATCAAACAGATGTTTGGTAAGGCACCGAAGGTATTCCGTAATTCAAGTCTGATTTATTCCGATGAAATTGGTGCTCAAGTAGCTGCTATGGGTTTCAAAGGTATGCTCACGGAAGGTGCTAAATATATTTTGGGTTGGAAGAGTCCTCATTATGTATATCATTGCAATCAGGCTCCGAGCTTGAAATTGTTGTTGAGAGATTATAAACTATCGGATGATATCGGTTTGCGTTTCTCTAATTCCGAGTGGAGTGAATATCCGTTGTTTGCCGATAAGTACATTAACTGGATCGATGCTTTACCTCAGGAAGAGCAGGTTATCAATATATTTATGGAATTGAGTGCTTTGGGTATGGTGCAGCCGCTTTCTTCCAATATATTGGAATTCTTGAAAGCACTTCCGTATTGTGCAAAAGAAAAAGGAATCACTTTCTCTACGCCTACAGAGATTGTAACTAAATTAAAATCGGTTTCCCAACTGGATGTACCGTATCCTATCTCTTGGGTGGACGAAGAGAGAGATACAAGTTGCTGGTTGGGTAATGTCATGCAACGCGAGGCATTCAACAAACTGTATAGTGTGGCCGAGCGTGTGCATATGTCTGATGACCGCCGTATAAAGCAGGACTGGGATTATCTTCAGGCAAGTAATAATTTCCGGTTTATGACTACAAAGAATACGGGGATTTATCTCAATCGTGGTATTTATGATTCTCCATATGATGCTTTCACCAATTATATGAATATTTTGGGTGATTTTATCAAGAGGGTAAATTCGCTGTACCCGGAAGATATCGATGATGAAGAATTGAATTCATTGCTGACTACTATCCATAATCAAGGTGAAGAGATCGCAGAGCTTCATAAAGAGTTGGATAAATTACGCGCGAAAGAGGAAAAGGCAAAGGCTGTAAAAGCTGCTGCCAAGCCCAAAGCTGCTGTAGAAAAAGCTGTAAAAGAGGAAAAGACAGCTCCTAAAAAGACTGCTGCAAAGACTGCAACAAAGAAAGCTGCTCCAAAAAGTAAGAAGAAAGCAGAATAGAAACTGAAGAAGATACATTAAAAAAGGAACAGGTCGGAACTTTAAAATTCCGACCTGTTCCTTTTTATTTTTATCTGTCTTTTGGACTTAGTTTAGAAAGAAGTATAAATAACTTCCAATGACAACGGTGGACTGTCTAATCCTCCTTTCAACTTCGTGTAACCGGGTTTAAGGTCATTGAGAATACTGATGATACTTCCACTTGTGGTACTGGTATTTTTATCTCTTGTAATAGTTACCGGTATGATGGCAACCTTATCCCATGAAGTCGCTTTTTCCCATGCCTCAATGGTAGTAACGGGTGTTCCTGTATCGACATCTAAAATACCTTCTATTTTTCCGTCATTCTTGAGTGCTGTTACGGCTGCCGCTCTTTCTGCCAGACAAGTATTAATGAGTCTCGATAAGTTGGAGAATACATATTGATTATTGTTTATGGCATTGTGTTGGGCAATGTAGGAGGTTACATCATCGTTGATCTTATTGTCCTGGAAGAAACTTTCCTTCTCTTTTTCGCGAACCAGCAATACGTAGCTGGGAATATTCATACTAAAGTCGTATTTATTTTTATCATTGCTTTGGTTATAATTGGTCAATGCCAATTTAACGACGTTCAATGTATCTTGACTTAGCTTTTCCCGTATGTCATTCAAAGGTAATGAAACCTGCGTATAAATGCCGGCAGGAGTTTTTAGATACGTCCATTCCCGTTCATTCACTTTCTCTTTGATTTTATCCTCGTCACTGTTGAATGCATTAGCCTGAATGATTTCCCTGGTTGCGGCAAATGTCCGATAACCGTATGCAGTAGAGTCTGTTTCATTGTCGCTTTTCTTAAGATTGGCACCATCGTCTCCTTTCACATAGCATTCATATATGACACGCAGTTCGATTTGGTCTATATAGAGGATCGTACCGTCACCATAGTCATTTTTTACATAGATTCCCTTGAAAATATCTCTGAATACATTTGCGAAATCTACATTATCTTCATCTGCCTTTCTGCTGGCTTCAAGAATCTTCTGGCCTAAGGTCTGTGGTAAAGTTACAGTAACCGAAGGAGTGTAACCACTCTGATTTCTAACCGAACTGGCTACGGATAAATCTACTGCTGTATAGGCTTTTCGTCCCAATAAGGCACTGGGGTCATTTTTATTGTAGAAATCTTCCGGATTGATATCGGTATAATAGGCAGATTCCTTATCCAGATCTTTATTTAATTGGTAGACACTCAAACGGGAGGCTGTCAGTGAATCACCGAAATAACTGCTGTAAGCCAATGACAGTTCTGTGCGGTATACTTCATTTTTCACCATGATCGCTTTGGGATCGTTTGGGTTATCTTTATTATAAAGCGGTGGAAAGGTAAAGTTTTCATTACAATGTAATTGTGCCAAAAAACCTGCCTCATAATAGCCGAAATCCGGATCAGTAAATTTTCCCAGATAGCCGACGCTTGTCTTTGCAAAAACTTTTCCGGCGAGTTCCGATTGGGTTTTGACGTCGAACGTTGCCAATTTACCGTTTATGTTCTGATCTCCACCCGGAAACATCCCTAATCCCAATGTACCGGTATTGTCATCACATCCGAAGAAAGTTAGAGACAATAGGATAACCCATAGATATTTTACTTTCATTATCGTCGTATCTTAGTTCAATTTTTTATTCTTGTTCTGTTTCCCACACCTTGTCATAAAACTCATTGCAGGCATCGGCATATGTTTCGGTAGTCTGATACTCGAGAACCGGTTTTCCGGATTGGCGTGCGTAATCCATAATCTCTTCATTGACATGTTCGCTGTTTTGTATCACTCCGTCCGAGTAGTCGACAGCCAACTTGCATAAAGTTGCATAATCTACCGGCTCTTTCAGCATGGCCACATCTTTTTTGTTGATGCCCTTCAACATTAATTTGGTAGCAAAATCACTGCTCAGCGTGTTTTTGAAATCGTCTTCGTATACTGAAAATACAACTTTTGCATCGCGGAATGAAGGCTCGTCTTTATAAGCTTTCTTGATGTATAAGGGAGCCAACGCAGTCATCCAGCCGTGGCAATGAATCACATCGGGAGTCCAACGTAATTTTTTTACTGTTTCCAATACTCCTCTGGCATAAAAGATAGCACGGCTGTCGTTATCATCATATTCAATTCCATTTTCATCGGATGTTTGCAGCCTGTTTTGGAAATAATCATCATTGTCGATGAAATATACCTGCATGCGTGCTGATTGTATGGATGCGACTTTAATAATTAACGGGTGGTCGGTGTCGTCGATAATCAGATTCATACCGGAAAGACGTATCACTTCATGCAGCTGATTTCTGCGTTCGTTGATATTTCCCCATTTGGGCATGAATGTTCTGATCTCTCTGCCTTTTTCCTGAATGGACTGGGGCAGATTTCTGCCAATGTTAGCCATTTCAGATTCAGAAACGTAAGGGGTAATCTCTTGTGTAATAAATAAAACCTTATTCGCCTTTGTCATAATAACAATCCTTCTCGTAAATATTCTGCAAAGATATAAAAAAAAAAGGGCATTAAAGCAAGTCATCGGCCGGTATAATTCCTTATGAATTGTTAAGTGGTTGATTTTCAGTAATAAAATGCCTTTTGCTTATTTTTGTCCTATGCTTGCCTTTTGCATTAATTTGCGATATTTCTTCTTTATATGGTAAATAATAGTTTATTTTGCACAGTTTTTCAAACAAAAAAGAAACAGAAGCGAATTGAAATGAAAGTAATACATACGATCGAGGACTTGCAGGCCGGACTTTCGGTACTGAAAGCCCAAGGGAAAAAGGTGGGGCTGGTACCTACTATGGGTGCTTTGCATGCAGGGCACGCATCACTTGTGAAGCGTAGTGTAAATGAGAATGACGTAACGGTAGTCAGTGTTTTTGTAAACCCTACTCAGTTTAATGATAAAAACGATCTGGTAAAATATCCGCGTACGCTGGAGGCCGATTGTAAGTTGCTTGAGGATTGTGGGGCGACTTTGGTATTTGCTCCTTCGGTAGAGGAGATGTATCCTGAACCCGATACACGCCAGTTTGGTTATGCACCTCTGGATACGGTAATGGAAGGTGCGTTCCGTCCCGGACATTTCAATGGGGTATGCCAGATAGTGAGTAAATTGTTTGATGCAGTGAAGCCACATCGTGCCTATTTCGGGGAGAAAGATTTCCAGCAATTGGCTATTATTCGTGAGATGGTGCGTCAAATGAAGTTTGATCTTGAAATTGTGGGTTGTCCCATTGTCCGTGAAGAGGATGGATTGGCATTGAGTAGCCGGAATGCCCGTTTGTCGTCCGATGAACGTGAAAATGCTTTAAATATTTCCCGGACATTATTTAAAAGTCGTACCTTTGCAGCCACTCATTCGGTGAGTGAAACGCAAAAGATGGTGGAAGATGCTATTGCTGCTGCGCCGGGGCTTCGTCTGGAGTATTTTGAGATAGTAGACGGAAACACTTTGCAGAAGATTGGAGATTGGAATGAGACATCGTATGCAGTGGGCTGTATTACAGTTTTTTGCGGAGAAGTCCGTCTGATCGATAACATTAAATACAAAGAAGTTTAAACTAAAAAAAGACCAAACCCTTATGATGATTGAAGTGTTGAAGTCGAAAATTCATTGTGCACGTGTCACGGAGGCGAATCTGAACTACATGGGTAGCATTACGATTGATGAAGACCTGCTGGATGCTGCGAACATGATTGCCGGTGAAAAGGTGTATATCGCTGACAATAACAATGGTGAGCGTTTTGAAACCTATATTATCAAAGGTGAACGTGGCTCGGGCAAAATCTGCCTGAACGGTGCTGCAGCCCGGAAGGTTCAACCGGATGATATTGTGATTATCATGTCGTATGCGCTGATGGATTTTGAAGAAGCAAAATCGTTTAAGCCGACAGTGATTTTTCCGGATCCGGTAACGAACAGTGTGGTGAAATAGGAGAGTAGGACATCGCTCTTGAGATATATAAAAAATCCCGTTTACATGGTAGTAAGCGGGATTTTTTTATTGGATCATTCCGATGGAATGGGTTTACTTCTTTAATTGTTCGTTCATGGCCGCTGCCGCTTTGCGTCCGTCGCCCATGGCCAGGATAACGGTAGCACCGCCGCGTACGATATCGCCACCGGCATAGATAGTCGGGATGGATGATTGCATATTGTCGTTTACCGCAATGGTGCCTTTGCGGCCCAATTCCAAGCCTTTTATCGAGCTCGGTACAATCGGGTTGGGAGATACCCCTACGCTGACGATAGCCAGATCGATGTCAATTGTTTCGGTAACACCCGGAATGGCTACGGGGCTGCGACGTCCGGATGCGTCCGGTTCGCCAAGTTCCATTTTCTGCAGCACCACTTGCTTTACGCGCCCCTGCTCATCGGCCAGATATTCGATCGGGTTATGCAAGGTCATAAATTCCACTCCCTCTTCTTTAGCGTGTTTCACCTCTTCCAGACGGGCAGGCATTTCTTCCTCCGAACGGCGATAGATAATCATGGCGCGTTCCGCACCGAGACGCTTGGCTGTACGGACGGAGTCCATTGCCGTATTTCCACCGCCGATAACGGCTACATTCTTGCCGAAGGCAACCGGAGTATCGGAATCCGGACTGGCGGCATCCATCAGGTTGACACGAGTCAGGTATTCATTGGATGACATGATGTTAATCGAATTCTCACCCGGTATGTTCATGAAATTAGGCAGTCCGGCACCTGAAGCAACGAATATACCTTTGAAATCTTCCTCTTCCAGTTGTTCTACACTGATAGTCTTTCCAACGATACAGTCTTTAATGAAAGTGACACCCATCTTGGCCAGATTGTCTATTTCGACATCTACGATCTTGTTCGGCAAACGGAATTCGGGGATGCCGTATTTCAATACACCGCCGATTTCGTGCAATGCCTCGAATACTGTGACATCGTATCCGTATTTAGCCATATCTCCTGCAAAGGAAAGTCCGGCGGGACCGGAACCGATAACAGCTACTTTGATTCCATTCTTTTCGGCAATCTCGGGAACGGATATTTGTCCGCTTTCGCGTTCGTAATCGGCAGCAAAGCGTTCGAGATGGCCGATAGCTACTGCCTCTTTACCCATTTTCAAGTGGATGCATTTGGATTCGCATTGCTTTTCCTGCGGGCATACACGGCCGCATACGGCAGGAAGAGCACTGGTTTCTTTCAGTGTTTTGGCTGCTTCGAGGAATTCACCGCGTTCGATGTTTTTGATAAAACGGGGAATATCGATTCCAACCGGGCAACCGCTCATACATCCCGGATTGGCACAGTCCAGGCAACGTTTGGCTTCCATGACGGCCTGTTCTTTGGTTAATCCCTGATTTACCTCTTCTTTACGGCTGTGAGAGCGGTATTCGGCATCGAGTTCGTTCATCTTGCAACGTTCTATATTCGAACGTTCTTTGGCTTTGATGCTTTTGCGTAATTCTTCGCGCCAAGGGGCGTTACGGCTGTTTTCATCTGTAGTTGGGATGGCTTCACACTGTTCTTCGAGTTTGTGCATTTCTTCACGCTCGATGTTTTTGAAGGCACCCATACGTTTCAGCATTTCGTCGAAGTCCACTTGATGCCCGTCGAATTCCGGACCGTCTACACACACAAACTTTGTTTTACCGCCGATCGTAATACGGCAGGCACCGCACATACCTGTGCCGTCTACCATGATGGTATTCAGTGATACATCTGTAGGGATTTCATATTTTTTAGTCAGCAGGCATACGAATTTCATCATGATGGCCGGACCGATAGCGAAGCATTTGTTTACCTTTTCGCGTTTGATGACCTCTTCCACACCTTCTGTTACGAGTCCTTTACGGCCGTAAGAACCGTCGTCTGTCATGATAATCACTTCGTCCGAGCTTTCGCGCATCTCTTTTTCAAGGATAATCAGTTCTTTGGTACGCCCGGCCAGAACGGTGATGACACGGTTTCCGGCAGCTTTAAGAGCCTGAACGATAGGCAGCATCGGAGCAACACCTACGCCACCACCGGCACAGACTACTGTCCCGAAGTTTTCGATGTGTGTGGCTTGCCCCAGTGGACCTACAACGTCGGTGATGTAATCACCTTCATTAAGTTCACAGAGTCTGGTAGAAGAAAGTCCCACCTCTTGCACAACCAAAGTGATGGTTCCTTTTTTTACATCAGCGCCCGCAATAGTCAATGGCATACGTTCGCCCTTTTCGCCTACGCGAACAATGACAAAATGTCCCGCTTTACGCGATTTTGCTATTAGCGGAGCTTCTATCTCCAGTTTGAACACTTTCTCGGAAAAATGTTCTTTGTTAATGATTTTGTTCATTATCTAATTAATTTGTTGGAATTACTACGTAACTGCTATCAGAATGATATTTTGGCAAAGATACAGCTTATTTGGGAATAATAAAAGAAAAGCCGCCTTTTTGGGGCGGCTTCTTATGCATCTGTGACCATTTCCTTTAATCGATAACCTCGAATCCGCAATAGGGAACCAATGCTTTCGGTATCCGGATACCTTCCGGTGTCTGATTGTTTTCGAGCAATGCAGCTACGATACGCGGCAATGCCAATGCGGATCCGTTAAGTGTGTGGCAGAGTTCTGTTTTCTTTTCGCCATTGCGATAACGACATTTCAGACGGTTGGCCTGATAGGTATCGAAGTTGGAAACAGAACTTACTTCCAGCCAACGCTTTTGTGCTTCCGAATATACTTCAAAGTCGAAACATAGAGCGGCGGTGAAACTCATATCGCCTCCGCAAAGGCGAAGAATACGGTAGGGAAGTTCTAATTTCTGTAACAGGCCTTCTACGTGATCCAGCATCTCTTGGTGGGATTGACGGGAATGTTCCGGTTTGTCGATACGCACCAACTCTACTTTTGAAAATTCATGCAGGCGGTTCAAGCCGCGAACGTCTTTACCGTAAGAGCCGGCTTCGCGACGGAAACACTGGGTGTAAGCGCAATTCATGATCGGAAGTTGCTTCTCGTCCAAGATAACGTCACGGTAGATGTTGGTTACCGGTACTTCCGCTGTCGGGATCAGATAAAGATCGTCTACTTCACAATGATACATCTGACCTTCTTTGTCGGGTAGCTGTCCTGTTCCGTAGCCGGAAGCGGCGTTGACTACTGTCGGAGGCATAATTTCCGTATATCCCGATTTGCGTGCTTCGTCCAGGAAGAAGTTGATGAGTGCACGCTGTAACTGTGCTCCTTTACCTTTATATACGGGAAAACCCGCTCCGGTGATTTTTACACCGAGGTCAAAGTCTATCAGGTCGTATTTTTTTGCCAGTTCCCAATGGGGAAGGGCGTCTTTGGGAAGTTCGGTTTCCATTCCTCCCATTTTTTCCACAACGTTGTCTTCCGCACCTACACCTTCGGGCACTTCATCGTAAGGAACGTTGGGGATGGTATACAGAAGATTCTGAAGCTCGGTAGCCGCTTCGGTCATGGCCGTATCCAGAACCTTGTTGCCTTCTTTCAGTTCGGCAACACGTGTGCGTGCTGCTTCCGCTTCTTCTTTTTTACCTTCTTTCATCAACTGGCCGATTGTTCTCGACAGCGAGTTTACCTCTGCCAGATTTTTATCTAATTGATTCTGTGTGTTACGTCTCTTGTCATTCACTTCAATGACTTTGGCAATGGTTGCTGCTGCGTCTTTGAAATGTTTCTTTTCCAGGCCACGGATTACCGCGTCGGTGTTTTCTGTAATTTGTTTAATAGTAAGCATATCAATACTTTTTTATGAACATTTCTCTTTGAGGGTACAAAGATAAATAAAAATACAGAGATGCGGCTCTTTAGGATGTAAAAAAGAAAGGAGATGCAATCACTTGGATTACATCTCCGTTTTTCAATATGGTTATGTCCGAAGCTTATGCTTCTGTTGCTTCAGCCGGGATGATAGATACGTATCTTCTATCTTCTTTGGTTACTTTGAAACTAACTGTTCCATCTACTAAAGCGAAAAGAGTGTGGTCCTTACCCATACCCATGTTATTACCCGGGTGGAATTCAGTACCTCTTTGACGAACGATGATGTTACCTGCCTTGCAAGTTTCGCCACCAAATATCTTAACGCCTAATCTCTTGCTGTGTGATTCGCGGCCGTTCTTAGAACTACCGACACCTTTTTTATGAGCCATTTCTTTTTACTTTTTAATTGATTAAGCTACTACTTCTGTAATTGTTAACTCTGTAAACTGTTGACGGTGACCGTTCAGTTTTCTGTGACCTTTTCTTCTTTTCTTGTGGAAAACAAGCTCTTTGTCACCTTTAACCAGGCTTGAAACAATCTGGCAAACAACTTTTGCACCTTCTACAGTAGGAACACCTACAGTGATGTTGCCGTCTTTGTCTACCAAAAGAACTTTGTCAAATTCTACTGTTGCACCGTTTTCTGCATTTTGAATGTGGTGTACAAACAGTTTTTTGCCAGCTTCTGCTTTGAATTGCTGACCGTTAATTTCTACAATTGCGTACATCTTATATATAAATGTATAAGTTAGCTCCGTCGGGTGGTCTTTAATCACTTAGAGAACACTTTGTTGAACCCGGTGCGGAATAATCGGCCACAAAAGTACTGTTTTTATTCTTTTCAGACAAATATTTCTTCTTTATTTTTTAAGAACTGCTTTAAAAGCTTATTTTTCGTTCTCGCTTTATGATTAATAGATGTCCTTGAAGACGGTCGTTGGAATTCTGATTATCCGTATTTTGGGGGTGGGGATACCAGCTCTTTAAGATTACTGATGATGCTGACATGTGGGTATTGGGCCAGTTCTCCGAATTTCGTCATTCCGCTTGTTATCCCGGCAAAACAGACTCCTGCCGAAGCGGCGGTTTGGGCGTCTACGGTACTGTCTCCGATATACAGAGTTTCTTCCGGAGACACTTTCAGCTTTTCGATGGCAAGTAACAAACCTTCCGGATCGGGCTTGGCACGACTTACGTCTTCCATTCCGATAATGATGTCGAACCATCCTTGGGGAAGATGCATTTTCATGAATTCTTCAATACGGAAACGGTTTTTGGTGGATATGATTCCGATACGTGCCCCTTGTCGCCTTAGTTTATGCAAGGTAGGGAGGGTATCTGTAAAAAGGCGGGTATTCCGGTTCATGTGCTGATTTTCTTCTTCGGAATACTCCTCTTTCAAGGCGATCAGTTGCTCCATATCTGTAATTCCGGTCAGAATACTGAACGAATCCTCGAGGGTTTTGCCTATGGTACGTTTGATAGCTGTATCGGTGATGTCTTTATAGCCGTGTCGTTGGAGTACATTGCGGAAACAAATAACAATGCCTCGGGATGAATCGGCGAGTGTATAGTCAAAATCGAATAAGTAAGTCGTGTATTTCATTTGCCGGAATTTTTGGCAAAGATACGAAAGGATAGTTATGAAAACAAAAATGCTTTTATATAATATGATTTGAGGGGGGAATTAGAAAAAATAATAGTGTATACTTTTATCGGTCGAAAGTATACACTATTACCCCTTAGAAATATATACTTTTGGCAGGTAAGAGTATATATCTCTTTATGCTTTGAAAATCAATTGGTTATTTTACTGGATCAACCGCGTAGCCCTGCTTTTTCAACAGGTTTAGGACTCCGTTTTCTCCCGGCAGGTGCAAGGCGCCGACAGCGATAAAGGTCGGCGCTGTTTTCATGATTTCCGGTAACGCCTTTACCCATTTTTGGTTTCGGTTATCGATCATATTTGTTTTTTCCTGTGGGGTCATGCTGCAAAGTTCTCCGTCGGAGATTTTCTCCATGGCGGCCAAATCTTGTGTCATGTAAGCCGAAGTGAGCTTTTTAGTCAGTTCGATGTTTTCATCGATGTTGTTTATAAAACAGAGCAATGTTTCGGCCTGGCGCTTAAGAGAAGATTGGTTGTAAAGCAGATCCATCTGGAAGTCCATCGTTTCCAAGCCCTCTGTCTTTTTCCCTTTTTCAGTTGCCTGTGTCTGGAAATAGGTATCCAGTTGCTCCTGCGGATTGAATCCGCCGACATGTTTCATATAAAGGATAACTATCAGATTGTTGCTGAGAAAAGCCGGTTTGACTTTTGGTAACATGGCAATATCAAACATCAGGTTTTCTTTCGAACATTTGTTGATCAGCTCGTATTCTTCGTCAGTGAAGAGCGACTTGAAAGTCGTATCCGTTTCTGTCGTCATATATTTCTGCAATAGAGCAGCAGCTTTGGTCTGATCTTGCATTTCGCTCATTTTCAATTCGCCGTATACCTGCCGGGTATGGTCGAGTGCTGCCTGTAATCCCTGGATGCTGTCTTTGATGCTGAGTGAAGCAAGATGATGCGTTCCCATAATGTAAGAAGGTTCTGTCAACCCGTTGCCGGATATTCTCCATAATAACTGTGCATTTGTACTGATTGCAACGCAAAATAAAAGAAGTGTTCCCAAATACTTTTTCATAATGAATTGTTTTTTATTATTAACGTGTTCGTCCGCCGGAAATCCAGTGCTTTGTGTAGTAGGGCTCATTCAGTTGGCTTACAATCACACCCCGGGTAGTACTGGCGTGAATGAATTTGCCTTCTTTCAGATAGATGCCTACATGGGCTACCTTCTTTCCGGAGCGGTTGCTGGTGAAAAAGACCAAATCGCCTTCCCGCAAGTTGCGTTTTGCCACCTTATTACTCTCTTTCTTTTGTCCGTCCGTACTGCGGGACAGTTTCGTGTGGTATACTTTTTTATATATATGGCTGGTAAATCCGGAACAATCGGTCCCCCGTTTCGAATCTCCTCCTGTGTGGTAAGGGACGCCGATCCATTCGGCCGCTTCCAGATAGAGTTTGTGATTATCTTCCAGACGAATGTCTATGCCCAAACGGACAGAAGCACGTGCTAATGCCTTATAATCCAATCTGGGGGCAACTGAACGGCAGGAACTGAGACTGAATATCAGTCCCAATATTACCGGAATATATAAAAAGTTTTTTCTCATCTTTTCCCGTTTTTTGTATTCCATTGCCATAATGCCGTCAATTAGCCTGTTTTTTTAATTTTGAATTCTGTCATTATAACACAACTAATTGGCACATTGGCATATTATCACATTGAAAAATTATTCTCTCGGTTCTTCTACCTCCTGTTCCGGAATATTTTCTTCCGGAGTAAATTCTTCCACGTCGACATTGAAATAATCCTCGAGTTCTTTTTCGGCCGAATTATTTTCATTCCGGATGTCACGGATAATGGTACCATGTTCGAGCAGAGCGATACGTGGACATACATCTACCGTGTGGTTGAGATTATGGCTGGAAATAATAACCGTAGCATTGTGCTCTTCGTTGTATTTTTTCAGTAAATGTTTGATGACGGATTGTGAACTCGGATCGAGGAAGTTGAACGGTTCGTCCAGAATGAGCAACTGCGGATAATGGAGCATTGCCGAGATAATACCGATTTTCTGTTTATTTCCGGCTGAGAAGTTACGGATCAGTTTCTTTTGTCCGGTCACCTCTCCGTTCATAAAACGTTCGAATGGCTTTAAACGTTCCTCTACTTCTTCTTTTTTCAATCCATACATTTTACCGATGAAGTAGAAATATTCTTCAGGCGTCAGGTAATCTATCAGAAATCCGTCGTCAATGAAAGCACCCGTGAATTTTTTCCATTCCTCACTTTTGCTGACATCTACATCATTGATCGTTACATTTCCTGCATCTGCCTTTAGCAAATCCAGTATCAAGCGAAAGAGGGTGGTTTTACCGGCTCCGTTGTTACCTACCAGGCCAAGCATGTCTCCCTGATCGATCATGTAGCTCTCGATATCTACAGCCTTTTTTTCACCAAAGTTTTTTTGAAGTTTATTTATGGTAATCATATTGATGATTTATGAATTAAGATTTATGATTGATGAGTTAAAGGATTTATGATTTATGAATTATGATTTATGGTTCGGAAAATTATTATTAGGCATCACCGGAATTTACATTCCACTAATTAATTCATAATTCATAATTCATAAATCATAAATCTCCTACTGTCTACTGTCTCTGAACCCCTCCATGTTTTTGTAACGGCGTTTCATAAACCGGTTGTATACATTCTTCAGCCATATGCGCGAAGTGAGAATGAATCCCAGTCCGATAACGAGCAACACCCATGAAGTCGTAGTCTCTCCCAACCAAATTTTGAGCAAGGCATAAAGTAGCAATGGGATACCGAAAGTGGCGCCGCTAATCAGACTTTGCAATCCTGAACCGGAGTTTTGCCGGCCGGTGATTTTGGCATTCAAGGGTATCGTTTTGGTGTTGTAAACAGCAAGTTGGAACAGGCAAAAGTAGATACAGCCGATGGTAAACACTGCCCATGAGATGGAAGTCAGTACACTGATTTTACCCATGGCCATTGCCGGTATCGTCAGGATGAGAGGAATGAGAATACCGATACTGTATAATATGTATTTGGCACGGAGTAAGGTATAGATAGACTCTTTACGACTCATAAGCCCATCGATGTAATTACCTTCGTAACTCATAATTTGCAATAGGAAGAGAATTCCGAAAATGGCGAAATTGTAAACTGTAATAAAGTTTTTCATACCTGTACCGTCGTATACTTCGGTGAAACTCAGTAACAGGCTGAAAGCTATTACGACCAGAATGCCCATTCGGAGCGAGTTTTTGCAAACCTTGTTGCGCAGCAACATTTTTAGTTCCAGACGCATATATTCGCCTACTTCTCCGTATTTTTCGAAGAACTTGTATTCGGAAGCATTGACTTTCGTGTCTTCCACTTTGTTCAGTTCTGCATACACCAGGCCTGCCATCAGTTTCCGGTTGATAAGCCACATGAGGGCGATTGCCGCTAATGTACCGATGAAAGCCAATAAATTCCCTTCGATATATCCTTCGCCCAGATCAATGAATAAGTTGGCAACCACGCTCTTGTCTTCGGGAATGAAAATGGCGGCGGCAATGCCTCCATATATGGCCAAAGGCAACAGTACCCACCAGATTCGTTCACTGATCAGTGTGCGGCACAACAGAAACCAATAGTTGTTGAAGACCATTAGCAGCCAGATACCGGCACAATAGGTGAGAACTCCCCAAAGCCCGAAGAATTTCGGAATGGTGATGATAGCGAATGGTGCGAACATGAAGAGCCAGATAAGATTGTAGCTGCTCAGTCCGGAACGGATCAATAAGAAATCAATTACCCTGTTCCGCCTGACCGGCATCAGGAGGTAAGGTTTTACCTCCTGTGTCGGGGTCTTTTGTAGCGGAAAGCGCAATATGAAATCGAGTGCAAGGACAAATACCAGACCACTGTTCATGATGTGGTAAGGCTCCATGCTATTCGTATCGAATGCAAAAGCGAAAGTGGTTCCGAAGAAGATCAGATACGCTGCCCAGAAAACCGCCATGGCATACATGGCGTATTTTCCGAACCGGTTTTTATCGTACATCGGGTGCCGCTTGGCAGCCAGCTTACCGTGTTTGCGCAATTCGTTAAAAAGCATCATTTCTTTTCAGGGCTAACCATCGTGACTTCTACTTCGTTCTTCTGTTTCATCAAATCATCGGCAAATTTCTGGACTTCTTTTGCTGTGATGCTGTTGACCAGATTTTCATAGTCCTTTATCATATCTACTCCGGTGAAGATATATTCGTCGATGCTACCCAGCCAGAATCTGTTTTCTTTCAAATCTTCGGTATGCTTTTTCAACATATATTCTTTTACCTTTTTAAGATTGGCATCCGACGGACCTGCTTTGGCAAGATTTTCAGCTTCGGCAAAGATTATTTTCATCAGCTTGTCTTTTTTGTCGGGAGCCGTGTCGAAGATAATTTGCAGGAGCGCTGTCTCTTTCGGATATTTAGAAAGACTGCCGCCTACATATACTCCGTATGTGCCGCCTTCCTCTTCGCGGACTTTCTCTGTGTATACCAAATCAAGGATCTGGCTGGTCATGCTCATCAGGATGTTATTCTTCTGATTGTATTTGCATTTACCGTTGTAAACCACGAACACGGATGATTTCGGCGTTTCCTGCTGTTTGATGAATTCATTCTTGTAAGTACCCTTACGCATTTCCAGTTTGGTGTCTCTGAATGTCTCTTTGCGGTTGATGGCAGGGAGGGCACCCAGATACTCGGCAATGAGGTCTTTGTCTTTTGCAATGTCGATGTTCCCAACGAAAATGAATGTAAAGTCGCTTGCATCTTTATAGCGGTCTTTGTACATTTCCATGAGTTTGTCATAATCGATTTTGTCGATCATATCGGATTTCATGCGGATAGCTCTCGGATGGTGCATATAGATGGCAGCCTGTATGGAGTCGCCAAATGCCACATTCGGATTGAGTTCCTGATTTTGGAGGGCAGCTTTATTGCGGTTTTTGTAAGAAGCAAAAGCGTCATCGTCTCTGCGTGGGGCAGTGAAGGTGAGATAAGTGAGCTGCAACATAGTTTCAAGGTCTTTAGGAGAACAGCTACCGGTTACGTTCTCTGTCTTATCGCCGATACCGTAGTTGACGGATGCTTTCTTTCCGGCTAAAACCTTTTCCAGGTCTACTGCGCTGAAATTACCCAAACCTCCTGCGCTGATAGCATCGAGTGATTTGATGTTGATGATTTCCGAGTCGGGGAACAGTGAACTACCGCCCAGGCTGGTACCTTTCATACGAATTTCGTCAGCTTTGAAATCTGTCTTTTTTAAGATGACTTTTACACCGTTGGACAGAGTCAGCTCGGTGGTTCCGAAAATAGGATTTTCTTTTTCGGAAATGATTTTTCCGCCTTGGGGTTTCTCGGCCATTAATGGCTCATCGGATACTTTGTCTACGTAAGCCGTTAATTTTTCGGCTTTTACGTCTTTCAGAGTCTGCAATACAGCATCTTTCGTAGGCATCTGTATACCTTCTTTTTCCGGGCCGAAGATGGCAACTACCTGGTTGGTATCTGTCACCAAAGCCTGCATCATTTGATTCAGTGCCGCTACCGGGATATTCGGAGCGATCTGATTAATGATGGCATATTCGTTTTCAATGCCCGGAATCGGTTCTTTATCAAGGAAGTGGCGAACGTATTCGTTTACGTATTCTTCATTTTTACGTTTGTCACGTTCATTGTAAGCGGATTCCAACTGGCGGAGGTATTCGGCACGGGCACGGTTGTATTCTGTTTCTGTAAAGCCGAATTGACGGGCACGTTCCATTTCGCGTAATAGATTGGCGATGCCGTCTTCTACGGTGCCTTCTTTACAAACGACTACACCGGTGAATGCGTCTTTCGTTTTAGCCACAAAGAAATCGCCTTCGAAAGTACCGGCATAGATAAACGGAGGATTAGCCGTTTGTGTCAATTCGTTCAGGCGGGCGTTCAGCATACTGCTGATAAGGTTGGTAGCATAGTTTTGTACCAGATATCCCATATTACCCTTTTGGTCGTCGGGGGTAGCGTCGTGTTTGTTGAATACGAGCACTTGAATATGAGGTTGTTCCTTATCTTGTTCGATAATGATGATAGGTTCTTTGTTGTCATTTACCGGATAATAGATACGTTCGGCTGCATCGGGTTGTGCCGGGATATCGGCAAACATTGTTTTGATTTTGGCTTCCACTGCATCTACGTCGATATCACCTACGACAACGATGCCCTGTAGGTCGGGACGATACCATTTTTCGTAGTAATCTCTCAATGTTTGATATTTGAAGTTCATTACTACATCCATCGTACCGATCGGGAAACAGGTGGCATATTTCGTTCCGGCAAACATCTGCGGGAGCATTTTTTCCTGCATACGTTGCATGGCGCTCATGCGGGTACGCCATTCTTCATTGATGACGCCGCGTTCCTTGTCTATTTCTTTGGGATCCAAAGTCAGATCATTAGACCAGTCATGGAGGATTAGAAGGCAAGAATCGATCGCTCCCGGCATGGTGACAGGGACGTTCGAGATATTGTAGACAGTCTCGTCAACTGAAGTATAGGCATTCAGGTTTTCTCCGAATTTCACGCCGATATGTTCGAGATACTGTTTCAGGGCATCGCCGGGGAAGTGGGTCGTTCCGTTGAAGCACATATGTTCCAGAAAGTGGGCAAGACCACGTTGGCTTTCTTCTTCCTGGATTGAACCTACTTTCTGTGCGATGTAGAAATCAGCCCGGTTTGCCGGAAGTGCGTTTTTACGGATATAGTACGTTAGTCCGTTGTCGAGTTTACCGATACGTACGTTCGGATCTACAGGAACAGGAGGCAATTGCTGGGCAAAAACCTGCTGGAAGCTGCAGCATACGATTGCGGCTGCAACAAATAAACCATGAAGTAATTGTTTCATATATAATGAATTTTAATGAGTATTTTGCATTATCTGTCGGAGAGGGGTGGGATAAATCACAAAAAAGAGAAATAAAAATAGTGATTAGTGATAAGCGGGCTGCGCTATACAAGGTCATTGGTTAGCACTCTTTGCGATTTTATTGCTACTCGCTAATCACTTATCACTAAATCGCTGTTCGCTATTTTATCGCTTCTCTGATTCTTACTAATTTAGTGAGCAATCCTTCTAAAAGATCGAGTTTCAACATATTGGCACCGTCGCTTTTGGCTATCGCCGGATTTTCATGTGTTTCGATGAACAGACCGTCAGCACCCACCGCGATTCCGGCTTTGGCTACGGTTTCGATCAATTGTGGCATGCCGCCTGTTACTCCACTGGTCTGATTGGGTTGCTGTAAAGAGTGAGTAACATCCAGGATAACAGGGAAACCGAATGTCTGCATTTCGGGAATGCCACGATAGTCAACGACCAGGTCTTGATAACCGAATGTCGTTCCGCGTTCGGTAAGCATCACTTCTTTGTTGCCGGCTTCCAGCACTTTATCGGCTGCAAACTGCATGGCCATGGGAGATAAGAACTGCCCTTTTTTTATGTTCACTACTTTTCCTGTTTTGGCTGCTGCAATCAGGATATCTGTTTGACGGCAAAGGAAAGCGGGTATTTGCAGCACATCCACATATTCGGCAGCCATTGTCGCTTCATCGGCAGAATGGATGTCGGTAACGGTAGGGACACCGAAAGTATCATGTACTTTCTTGAGAATTTTAAGTGCTTTTTCATCGCCTATTCCCATAAATGAGTCGAGACGAGAACGGTTGGCCTTACGATAGGATCCTTTGAATATATACGGAATTTTTAGAGTATCGGTGATGTTTACTACTCGTTCGGCAATACGCATTGCCATTTCTTCTCCCTCTATCACACAGGGACCGGCAAGTAAAAAGAAATTGCCGGCGGGATTGTTTTTTAATTGCTCTATCATAATGTATAATATGTAAATTTATCAAAGTTCCGGTTACTTCCTAACCTTTTTGATCTTGCATTTCCCATTCGTTTACTGATCCATTTCGCCTGTTTGTCCATTCCTCCGTTTTGTTATTCTTTGCAATTGGCATATTGGCACATTGGCACATTGAATCATTATCAATCCGGTATGATTAATGTAATTTTCTCCGGTAGAATACCGATTTCCAATGGGAAATGTTTGGGTAAGATTCGTCCGTCCAGGTCAACTGCGGCATTTTTGGCACGGAGCACCTTTACCTTTTTGGTGCGGTAACTTTTCACCACTTTATGATTCAATATCCGTCCTTGAATTAACATCCACAATCCTGACATGGTTTGCAGAAGTTGGGGGCGATAGATAACCGAAACATCCAGCCAACCGTTGTAGGGTACGGCACTGGGAGTTTGCCCGTATCCGCAGGCGCTGCCTACGCATACTGTCATGATACGTCCCCGGATGTGTTCGTCGTTAATGCGGAGATGCATCCGATATAGGTTTCGTTCGAAGAATAACAGGAAGAAAGCTGCCAGATAAGACAAAAATTTGACTCCCCAGAAACGTTTGGTTCCATCGGTTACTTTTACGATACGTGCACCGAACCCGATGTTAATGGCATTCAAAAAATAACGGCGCTGATGCTTTTCACCATCGTAGAAATTACAGAATCCTACGTCTATTTTCCTATGGCGGTTTTTGATAATCCAGTCTACTGCTTGCTTATAGTCCATTCCGATATCCCAGTATCGGGCAAAATCATTTCCGATACCATTTGGAATAATTCCAATGGCAATGTCCTCTTTGTGTTCGGCATTGGAAAGCATGATACCGTTGATGGCATCGTTCAATGCACCGTCACCTCCCACTACGACAATGGTGGTATATCCATTGTTGGCAAGAATTCCGGCAAGCCGTTCTACCGAGCCGAAACCTTCGGATTGCACATAGTCGTATGCCACACCCTTCTGGTCCATGTACTCTTTTATTTCCTTCCATCGTTTTTGCACTTTCCGTGTCCCGGCTTTGGGGTTATAGATCACCCCCCATTTTCCAGCTTCTACGCTCATTGCTCCTATATGTTATTTTCTGATCACCTTTCGCTTCTCGCTGTCTTTATGCAGAATCGTCTGATCACAAGTGATTCTTTTTTAACTTCTCCCTTTATGCTTTCTCTGTTGCGGGATTATTCTTATTATCTTTCTGATGCCAAAGATACTAAATCCCTTCGAGTTTCTGCTTTACGAAAGCTATCTTTTCTTCTGTCGATAGCGTTGCGTCTACCCAATTGATAGTAAATCCGCGTCGTTCCATCCCCCGGAACCAGGTCATCTGCCTCTTGGCAAACTGATGGATGGCTATTTCCAGTTGACTGAACATTTCTTCATAGCTCAATTCTCCAATGGCATACAGTGTCAGGTATTTGTATTCTAATCCGTAGTAGATCAGGTCTTCGGCTGGAATACCTTGTGCGAGCAGTTGTCGTACTTCATCTACCATACCTTCTTCCAATCGTTGTTTCAGCCGTCTGGTTATTTTTTCCCTTCTCAATTCACGGTCGATATCTACACCGATGATAAGGCTGTTGAGTTGTGGAAATTCCCGTTCTGCTACCGGATTGGCAGCATAGTACTCTTCTATTTCAATTGCCCTGATAGCTCTTTTCGCTGTATCTACATCTGTGGAATTGTGAAGCGTTTTGTATTGGCTCAAGATTGCGGTTAATTCATCCAGCGACTTATCGGCCAATCTTGTCCTCAGCTCCGTGTTTTCGGGTACCGGCATTAGCTTGTATCCTTTCAATACCGACTCCAAATACATTCCCGTTCCTCCACATAGAACAGGCAGGCAGCCTTTTTGTTTGATTGCCTCATAGGCTTTCAGGAAATCCCGTTGGTATTCGAATACATTGTATTTATAACCTGGGTCGGCGATGTCGATCAGGTGATAGGGGATTTGACGACCGTTGACGGTGTAGTCGGCAAGATCTTTGCCTGTTCCCAAATCCATGCCCCGGTATATTTGTCGCGAATCGGCACTGATGATTTCGGTGTTTAGTTCCGATGCCAGTGCGGCGGCGAAAGGGGTTTTCCCTGAAGCGGTGGGACCAAGAATGGCGATTAAATCATAGTCCGGCATAGTTTATTCTCCTTATTAATAATAGATGCGGACAAAGATAGGAAAAAGGCTGCGAAAAATGGAGAGGAGAGGGGAAAATCATGTTATAAACTTTAGAAATATTCTCATGAATAATGGGGGACAGGCTAATTGTTTGAAATTCTTTTTGTTAAGTGTACTTTCTGATATTTTAGGTGGACAATTAAATCTTTTATCCATCGATCGGCTTTTTTTGATTTGTATTTATATCATTCGATTCGGTATGTTTTTAGAAAAAGAAAGAATGTTTTCGAACATCAGATTGTTGGAATGTATCTACTTTTGCTGTATGAAAATTTTGTAAATCTAAGACTATGGCTTATAATAAGATATTGTTTATCTTTCATGTAGTATGTATGTTTTGTTTTTCGTCTTGTTCTTCTTATCCCGAAGAAGTGGAAAAGGCTCTTTCTGTATTAGGCAATAACCGGGCAGAGTTAGTCCGGGTTTTAGAGCATTATAGGAGTAACGACCGATTGAAGTTTAAAGCTGCTTGCTTTCTGATAAGTAATATGCCATATCATAAAAGTGGATATAATATAGAGTTACCAAAATCGTATTTTACGTATTTTAAAATGGTTGATTCCATGGGAACTCTAATTCCTGATGCCAATCATAATGATTCATTGACAAAGGTTTTGGGACAACAATACGCTTCGTTGGCCTTTCCGCATGATAAAGTTAATACGTTAGATGATATTCAAAGATTTACAGCAGAATTTCTGATAGAGAATATAGATGATGCTTTTTATGAATGGCAGCATTCTCCGTTGCTCAAAAGCATATCTTTTGATGATTTTAAAGAGTGGATTCTGCCATATCGCACTGTCGATGAGGATTTTGTCGGAAATAAACCGATGCTAAGGTCAATCATCTATGATAAACTGTTTACTGGCAATGCCGGAACTATTTATGAAGTTATTGAGAATTATAAAAAATATGTCCGGTGGCAAAAGGAGATGAACAGGCAGGTGATTTCTGATAAACATATAGGTCCGTTCGATCTTTTTATTCCTGCATTCAAAATGGATTGCAGTAATCTGGCTGTTTACACTTGCAACTATTTCCGTGCTTGCGGTATACCTACCGTATACGAGTTCACACCACAATGGCCCGATAAGGATAGCAGGCATTACTGGTGTGCATCTCCAGACTCTACCGATGTACTCCAACCGTATACTCCTCCCTACAATAATTTGTTGGAAGATTGGCCTTTAGATTTGAAATATGTCGGTAAAGTGTACCAAAGAACATTTGCTGCGATGAAAGATTCTCCTTATTTTCTGAAAAACGAGGATGAGATGCTTCCTTCTGTTTTCGATGTTCCTACTATTAAGGATGTGACGGACAGATATCATCAATGTACGGAAATAACGATACCTATGCATGTTAATACTTCTAACCGATTGGCTTATCTCTCATTTTTCAATACTAAGGAAGAATTGTCTCCTGTGGCATGGGGTAAAATTAGTAGTTGGAAACATAGCGTTACTTTTAAGAAGATTCCATTTAATATGCTTTTTTTTCCATCTTATATAGCCGAAGATGGACGAATTGTTCCTTTCGGAAAGCCATTTATATTGCGTAAAGACAGCATCACCGATTGTGCCATTAAGGAAGAATTGAAATGCGATACGGCTCAAACCGTCCGGATGCATCTATTGCGTAAATACCCTTCCAAACGACATTTGGTGCACGACAGAAGGAATCTGAAAGGTACACGCATTTTAGGTAGCGACCAATGGACGGGGCCATACGATACTTTATACACCATTTGTGAAGTTCCGGATCCGTATTGGCAAGAATACATATTGGGAAATAACAAGAAGTACCGTTATTACCGGCTTCATCGTGATAGCGTGCCGATAGACATTGCCGAATTGGAATTTTTAGGAGAAGATGCTGCTGGTCATAATACAGATAGACCGTCTGCATTACCGGTGTTTAAAACTAATGATATGTCAGTGGAAAGTAAATCACTGAAGAGAATAAATGGCGAGCCGATGCATACGGGAGTTTTGTATTATAAAGCCTATGATGGTAATCCGGAAACTTTTGCAAGGTGGGGCTTCTTCGGTATGGATTTTAAGCAGCCAGTTTGTATAACTCATATTCGTCTCTTACCCCGAACTGCAACGAACGTCATAGAACCAGGGTGTCATTATCGATTGTTGTATTATCAAAATAATCAGTGGGTTGAATTTAAGGAAGTAATTTCAGAATATAACTTTTTAGATATTGATTCTGTTCCGGCGAATACCATATATTGGTTGATGAACTTAGATAAAGGAAAAGAAGAATTGCCCTTTTTTTATAGGAATGGCCGGCAGGTGTTTATAAATGAATTTATGTAGCTGTTGTTGTATTGATAAATCTTGAATCTAATTTAGCTTATAAAATTGTACTTATTCAATTCACCTGATATAATACTGATGAAGAATTGTATTGAAACATCCTTGCAACATAATCACGATATTTCTTTTAAGATAATATTCGTTTGCATTTCCTTTTTATTTATAGGGACTGTTTATTTTATACCGGATTGGTGTGCAGACAGGTTTCATACTCCGATTTTGCTTTGGATAGGGTGTTTGTTGGGTATATTGGGGATTATTATATCCATTCTGGAATACCAAGGCATGATATTTCATATACCTGTTTCTTTGATAGCTTTATACCTATGTTGGGGAATTAGTTGGGTGCTTACATCTTCCTTAAATTATAATTCGGTTAGTCTCTTTTTTACAGATAATATGGTATTGTTACTATTATATTATTATTTTGCGAATCATTCATATTATTCCCCGTTTTACTTCTTGTTAATAAGTTTGGCTGGTAGCGTATGTTTGATTGCTTTTTTGCAACTGTTCGGTATTTTTAGCTCTTATAGTTCTACATTTGTTATAACAGCTACATTTGATAATCCGGCTGGTATTTCGGCTGTATTAGCTGCTTTATTGCCTTTTACTTTTTATTTCTTTTCTTCAAGAAGTAAATTGAGTCGTAATATGTCAATTATAATTTGTGTAATGGTCGTGATTTCCATTATTCTATCTAATGCCAGAGCAGCTATACTTGCAATGATTGCTATTTTTTTGGGTTATTTTTTAAAGAGAAAACTTCTATTTGTATGTTGCGTGGGATTATTATTGGTACTACTTTATTTAATGAAGCCTGATTCTGCAAACGGAAGACTTTTGATTTGGAGATGTTGTGCCCAAACCATTATTGATAATCCTTTATTGGGAGCAGGAGAATTCACGGCTTGGTATATGTTAGATCAAGCGTGTTTTCTTACAAAACATTCCAATGAACTCTGGGCTATACTGTTGAGTGATAATATTCGCCATCCTTTTAATGAATACTTAGAGGTTGTGGCGGAAAGAGGTATAATTGGTTTTATTCCGATTATTGGTATTATAGTCTATTCTATTAACAGCTATTATGGGCATAGTACCCGGGAACAAAAAAGTGCATTTTGGAGTCTTGTCGCGATAGCAATATGTTCTTTTTTCTCGTATTCGTTTGAATATGAGATTGTAAGGGTAGTATTTATATCTTCTTTTTTTATACTGATACTTCATCCGCTCATATCAGATAATAGAAGAATAGTAAAAGTAAAAGTACATCGATGGATTGTCTTTTTTCTCTCAACTATTCTTTTAATAAATACATTTTATCAAGGATTTTATGACATAAAATGGACTGACTTATTGAAGAGTGAAAATCCTTGCGATGTAAAAAATATGTGTGGTTATGAAGAGTTGTATCAAAATTCTTTTCTGGGACAACAATCTGCTTTCTTATATAATTATGGTGTTGTGTTACACCAAGCAGGAGAATACAGAAAAAGTAATGATATCCTGTTGAAATGCAGTAAAAAGATGAATGATTATGATGTACAGTTACTTCAAGGATATAATTATTTAGAAATGGAAAATATGCATTGTGCAGAAGGGTATTTTAAAACAGCTTCTAATATAATTCCTTGCCGTTTACTTCCCTTATATGAACTTTTTCGGATATATGTGGCCACTGGAAGAGATGATTTGGCTCTGGAGACTGCACAGAATATCATTAATATGCCTGTTAAAATAGTTTCGGCCAAGACTAATTTTATAAAGAAGAGAGTGAGCAATTATTTGAAACAGGCAAAGAAAGGAGGTGTTTTGTGATGTAATCAGGAGATTGTAACTTTAATATATAATTAATTAAAAATAAAAACATGAATCATTTAAAAATTTTAAAAGGAGTATCTTTAATCATACTACTATTGTGTGCATGTACGGAGGACTACGATATCCTGACAAATAAATCAAGGGATATCGATATAAAGTCAGATCTTGATATTGCGAGAAACTGGTATAACCAGCAACAGATTGCTCACGGAATGGAAACCCGTAGTGATAATCTTGATGTGAATCCCATTCCGGTTCTATCAGATAGTCCCAGTTGGGAATTTTACGCTATAAACCGGAATGATTCTTTATTAGTTGTAGATGTAGATTTAACGGATCGTGTATGTCAGGATTTTGTGACGAAAGAGAATTGGGATTTCTATCAACAGACAAAAGAATGGAAATATCGTCGTTCATATACTCGTTTTGTATATATGAAAAACTATAAAACGAATACAGAAACAGGATTTTTGATGACTATTATTCCGTCTAAATTCTATACGAAAACCCATGCCGACAGGATAAATAAGAATACATATCTCCATCGTGATAAATATTTGTTCGGCTCTGTTTTATTCCATGATTTAAATGGTAAATTTGTAAACGGATGGAAATATGAAAGAGGAAAAGTGGTAAGCAAAATACGTAAAAAACGATGGGATGATTTTCCGGATGCTGACAGATTGGTTTTCCGATCAATACCTGCACGGTACGAGGTAACTCCTCAACTCTATACTCCACCTGCTACGCGTACTGGAATGGAAGATGATCCGCTCTATGATGGAGGAACATTCCCGGATATAATTGTGACACCTGATCCTAAACCGGATTGGGGGGATTATCCTCCTGGTGGTGGCTGGGTAGAGCACCCTGACGATAACTATCCTAATAATAACGAGGATGGCTATAATCATGATAATGACGGATATATAAATGAACCTCATGATGGCGGTTCCGGAGGGTATAATCCTCCTCCACTTATTCCACCTGCAAAAGGAAAAGATTTTGAATCTAAAGTTGGAGATAAAATTGTGGTTGGAAAATTGCCGGCAACAATGGATAAACAGTCGCCTAATGGATGTGTTGTTGCTGTAATGGAATTAATTTATAGAATTTTTGGAGATCACATTAATATAAAGAAAGAAGGACAGCTTATTCAAGAATATATAAATTTGGCAAATTCCAAAGGGAGATTTGATATTACTATTGATACTTATTTTAATACTGAAACAGGAGGTGTAGAATTATCCTTATTGGCAGATTTTGTAGGAGAGAACTTCGAGTTGAATCCTTTTTCCGATTTTAAGAGTTCCATTGATAGAGGTGATGTTGTTATGGTGGATATCCCTTCAGAAATGGCTAATTCTGCACATAATGTATTAGTGATAGGATATCATACGAATGGCGATCTCATCTATATGGATCCTGAAGTCGGACATTGGAGAGAAGCTCCAGAGTCTTTTTTCTTAGGCGATTATTATTTTAGTATATCTAATTTAAAATAAATTTTTGATGAAGGATTTTAAAATATTTATCTTTTTGATGGCTGTTTGTACACTGTGTTTTTGTAGTCTAAATTTAGATGCCCAAGAAACAGGAAAAACAACTATCAGAAGTTTGACTCATCGGGATTGGATATGGCAATGTTCTGATAACATGTTTATTTATATGCATTTTGATAAAAAGACTGTTACTGCAACAATGTATAGTCGTAGCAGTTGGAGTTGGAGGTTTAATACTCATATTCCAAATAAATATAATAGTATTCACTCCGAGTCTCATCCTTATCATCTTTCAGACTCTATTCCTACCGTTTTTGAATATGATAAAGTTAATAATACGAAACGAGGGCACTATTTGGTGTTACCTACAAGAGGAATTATTATGTCATCTGTTCTTGAGATAGTAAAAATTGATCAGGATAGTCTTGTCCTAAGAGATAATTACTCAAAAAATGAAACATTCTATAGGGCAATTAAAAAGAAAGAGTTGAAAAAAATGGTAGATAGAAAATGATAAATTATTAAAAACTGATCTTAAAGTGATAGCCCCTGAAGATGATTGCTTGAAAGAATCTTTCAGGGCTATCTTTGATGAAATTAATATTTTCAAAAATAGAACAAAATGAATTATAAAGCTTTACTGTTGTTAGTTGGAAATTTGTGGATAGGGACACTTTTGTGTGCTCAGAAACCTGCTCCTACAACAATGGATTTATTGCAAAATAAGTATTGGGTATATAAAGAAGCTTTCAGGATAGGTAGTCTTGTGTATGAGCAATATGATCAAAGAGAGCAATGTAGTACTTTCTTTTCTAAGCAGGAAGAGTTAAGTGGATGCCGTGATTATTATCTTTCTGATACAATTGTACGCTCCTATCAAGAGGATAGTGTCGGGATGGTGAAGAATGGAAAATATATTGTGGAAAGAGGAAGACGGGACACGGATGTCTTTGAAATAATGAAATTAACATCCGATTCTCTTGTAATAAGGCTTTGTTTGGACTCTTTGCATAGAAGTATCGGGGGAGGGCATCCCGTTGTCTATACAGCAGAGAAAAAGAGGTTTATAAGTAAAATGAAAAAGAAGGTACGGGAACAACTTAAAATAAACCCTTGATGAAAAGTATTAAAATATTTATCTTTTTAATGGCTGTCTGTACACTGTGTTTTTGCAGCCTAAGTTTGCATGCCCAAACACAAAGAGAACTGACTTTGAAAGCCTTGACTCGTCGGGATTGGATATGGCAAGTAAATACTAATTTTCTAATCTATTATCATTTTGATAAAGATTCGGTTTCTATTTTGGCTTATGGACGGAGCAACAATCCATTCTATGCCACTCATTATCCTAATGAATACGAATGTAGCTATTGGGGGACTTATCCTTATTATCTTTCTGATTCTGTTCCTTCTGTTTTTGAACATGAGAAAGTTGGTAATATGAAACGCGGACGTTACTGGGTGACATTGTCCGGTAAGAATATTTTGTCTGTTTATGAAATAATAGAGTTTACCGGAGATCGTTTCATTCTAAATGACAACGATCCAAGATATAAAAGAGTTTATAAAGCGAACAAAAGAACGAAGCTTAGTAAGCTAATGAAGAAAAAAAGTAGATCAAAGAAAGATAAGTTACGATGAAAAAATATATTTCTGTTAAAGCGAGCCGGTATTTGGTTGTTGTCTTTTCTATTCAATTATGGTTGGTCTATTCTCGGACACTTCCGGCACAAAGCACCCCGGACAGTATCGTTTCTTTTTTACCCGTAGCGGAAGCAAGGCGTTAAGTAATATACCGGTGAAATATCGATACTTCACAAAAGCGCGGAAGAGAGAAAACCGACGATTACGGACGAATATATATATTGCTCAGCCGGATTAAAGAGCCGGGACGGAGAAGGATTGAAGTGAAATTCGACAGCCCTGAGTATATCTATCGGAGGACTTTTTATCTACCGGTGTTTTCCAATGATTTTGATGCTGCTTTTTTCCCGGAGGGAGGCCCGTTGTCGCCTGTTCTGCTTCAGAACATAGCATTCAAAATCCTGGGAGCGGACGGACTGTCGAGGGAAGCAGCCGGATACGTGTTGAATGCGCGTGGAGATACTCTTATGCATATCTGCTCTGAGCACGACGGAATGGGATCATTTACTTTGACTCCGGTAGCTGGGGAATCTTATCATGCCATTCTCACCTCATCCGATCATGTCATCAAGCGCTTTGATCTCCCTCCTGTCCGTCCTGAGGGCATTGTACTTTCTGCTGTCTGTTACAAGCAACTCATATACTCCGGACAGCACCTCTCCGGAAGATGTCGTTATTGAAGGTGTGGATAGAAATGGAAAAGTTTGCCGATATGTAACAACCATTAATCAGTATACAGAGTAGTGTGATGAAGCTGTGGGGATCTACCCTTGTAGAACATATATTTGTAAATCCTATTTCTTCCTTTATGAAGTACCTTTCCTTCGGTAATAAAGTTGTTTAAGGTTAGAGAAAATCTATAACCGAAAGTTCTGGTTATAAAACTAAAACTTGTAATTGTATAACTAAAACTTTTGGATGTAAAACCAAAAGTTGCGGTTATAGATTAGAATAGGATACGAAGATGTTTTTCTCCTAAGGAAAAGATGTTTATATCCTATTGTTAGTAACTTATCTATTCATATCCTCAATGGAGATGGAATATTATCCATACTCGGGGATCACCCATACTCGGGAGACATCAGGATTTATGCATCCAGATCGATAGTATCTTTCTTCTGATTGCCAGAATATTGATGACAGATACAATGATAAACAGGAAGACGCCTACGCTGACGGCCGGCCAAAGCGATCCGATTTCCAGTTGTGGAAACAATAGATAGAGTGCACCGGTATAGGAATGTCGTATCCAGGCGACCAAACAGAGAGAGATGGCCAGTACAATGGTGTTCAGCCCTAAAGTTAAGACTTGATAAGGGCGTGCTACGCGTGCAGGGCTATATCCTATCAGTAGCAGGTTTTCCAACTTAGTCGTATTTTTTTGAAGAAGAAGGAAGATGCTTAGCATCAGGATATAAAAGGAAAGAATACTGATGAATAAACCGACACCGAGCACAATGCCTACGATTAGGCGCAAAAAGTAAGTGGTTTTTCCGGCATCCAGTTTTCCGTCTTCCGTTTCATAACCTTTTTGTTGGAAGTATTTGGCGATAGAAGCATCTGCAGGGTTACCGACTTCAACAATAAGACGTGCCGGTTGTGCTTCTTTTTCCGGTGCAAAGTTATTATTGGCCCATGCCATAAAGGACTCCGGAACTAATATCGTATTTAACCGATTGGAAAAACCGACAATGTTGCCTTTGTATTGCTCTGTCTGTCCGTTACCACGTAGAGTGATATCCATCTGCACCAGGCTCATTACACCTTCCGAAAGCTTGGGGAGACTTCGACTTTGGGCAAAACCGAAGTTATACAGATTTAAATAATTGCGCGGGATAATAATAGGTATGCTGCGCGTTTCTTCGTCAAAATGCCATTTGTCGAGTTTTACATCGACAAATTCATCGGGCACTGCTTCAAAAAACATATCTGTGGAAAGGCGGATACCGGCTTCCTGCATGCCAAGACCTGCCGATACCTTAAACTGTGAAGGGGTAAAGATACCTATCTCTTCGGTGAAAGGCTGTTCCTTCAGTTCTTTTATTTCTTGCGGAGAGAAGGTATTGCTTTTGCCGGCGAAAGATCCTAACGTACTGATTCTTTTACTGACGATGATATAATCTTTTTTCATAAAGCTGTCTCCTTCAGTAAACATCGGGATGATATCTTTATAAAACTGTATACTGAGTAATACGATCATCATGCCAAAGAGGTTGGCAAAAAAGAAACCGGCAAGTTGACCGATGCTGATATGTTGGCGAAGAAGCTTCCAGATGAGTGTCATAATTGGGTTGTATTACAGGCGTAAAACATGATTATAGGGTAATTCGATGTGTTTCCCGATGGAAGTAACGATGATTCCGGCTTCTTGTCTTCCTGCTTCTTCCAGAAGCAGGTTGCTCATGATCTTTCCATTACAATCGTCCAAATGACTGATTGGCTCGTCCAGAAAGATAAAGTCGAAAGGCTGGCAGAGCGCCCGGATAAAGGCCACCCGTTGTTGTTGTCCGAAAGATAACTTGCCGGCCTTTATATGAGCTTTGTCTGTAATACCCATTGTTTCGAAAAGTGCGAGGATCTCCTTTTTTTTCTTGTAACCGGTCAGGTTGTTCTTCAGCTGGATGTTTTCGAGTGCCGTCAGTTCGGTAAACAGGCGTAAATCCTGAAAAAGCATACTCAGCGAGTGCTTTCGGAGGTTGACCCATTGCTCCACTGAATATGCTTTGATATTTGTTTCATCGAAATTAATGATCCCCTGGTAGTCGTTCCGGTAACCGTAAATATAACTGCATAACGATGATTTTCCGGTTCCGGATGCTGCCTCTATCAGATACATCTCGCCCTTGCTGAATACGACATTTTTATGCCAGATATCCGATGTGATAGAATTACGGTCGGCAAACACTTGTGGAAGTGTCTGCCGCAGGTGGATACTTTTCATATCTTCAATATTACATGCCGGTAAACTTCTTGACGAAGTCTACGATTTGTTTCAACGAATTGGTATCTTTGTTTTTTAGAATAAGATCTACTTCACTTACACCGTCACTTACATTGCTCACTTCCAGATAGCTGACTTGTGACGCAAGATTATAATAGGTCTGGTATTCTTCTCCTCCGAAGCCTGTCATCATTTTCACGATCGGCAGTTCGAGAATGGCGTCCATATTGATGACAAAGAAGAAGTTCTTACCTTTCATGTCCGATGCATAACTGGTATCTTTTATCGACTTATCAGCCGCTTTGCCGATATTTTTGTATAGTAATTCGTCATTGGTGGCGTACATCTGGTTATCTTTGAATCCGAAGAAAATGTTCATGGCTCTTGATTTGTACACATATTCATTATCACTCAGTAGCACGATGTCTTCTCCTCTTTTCAGATTCAATGCTTTCTTGTTGTCATAAAGTGCTTTCAGTGCATTCCCGTTTTTCACATCCGCATATGCTACGAAAGCCGGGTCTTTTCCCATGGTTATATTGATCAGTCCGACAGAGATGTCACCGTTGAAGGAGGCGAACAATGCCTTTACTTCTTCCGCTTTGGAAATGGATACCGTATTACGGAATTCTTCGTTTTCTTGCAATAAATTGTATAGTTCTTCCCCGTTGGCTCCTATGTTCATAAATGCAATCGTTGAGGCCGGGAAATATTTAAGGAAAGTTGTGTTTAGCTTTGTAGTTGCCTTTTCTTGCTTTTTCAGCATTGCTTTGGCTTCCTCGTTTTCTGTATAATATTCAAATTGCAGAGCTATTTTTCCTTTTTCAAAATTAAGGTTGCCGAGGGCCATGATATCTTTGGGATCTACCTTGATACTTGTCAGTCCTATGTTTAATTGGCGGGCATATGCTTGTGGCAGTGCGGCCAATGATGCCAGGAAGTTGACATCTCCTTTTTGTTTCTGCATTTTCTGAAAACCGGCGTTGCCTGCGATACTCTTTTCGGGAGTCTGTTTCATCAGTTCACCAATGGCTTTCTGTGCATTTTCCATTTGCGATTTCCGGTTTACTTGCACGAGCATTGCGGTTGTTTCGTTGAAAGCGAATATGTTTTGGTTGGCCACTACGGCATAGCTATATCCGTCAGTCTCTTCCACAGGTTGACAAATCTGCTCTTTTACCATGACATCCAGCGAAATGCGCAATTTATCGATGTCGAGTATTTTGGTAACTAAGGATGCGTATGGGAAAGAAGGAGAGGTGAAGACGTAAACGGGTGCGTCCACATCTATTCCCGACTCTTTCGGATTGTTCAATACTTTCTCCAATTGTTGGAAAGTGGCCGCTGTAGTTCCGCTTTTCAAGGCTTCTATCATTTTTTGTTTAGCAGCTTCGTTTTCTTTGTCTTTCAGGCCCGATTTGTCAGCGAGAGACTTTAGGTTGATAGACGCTACAGCTGAGGCATCTGCCGGAATGGCACTTGTGTATTCCGATTTCTGAGAACATGCGGCAATGAATACAATCAGCATTGCTGATACTAAAAGTCGGGAAATCATCTTCTTTACCATAATTATTTGTTTTTTAAGTGAAAAGTATTCAGTAATAGTGATTAGTGATAAGTGCCATGCGGAGTGATAGCGCAGCTCGCTAATCGCTATTTATTACCATTGTTGCCACCAGTGCCGCCGTTTCTGTTCGTAGCCGCGATTTACCTAAGCTAATAGGGCGGAAACCTTTCCCGATCGCTTTTTTGACTTCCTCTTCACTGAAGTCTCCTTCCGGGCCGATTAGTACTAAAGCGTCCTTCCCCGGTTCCAGTATATCCTTTAAAAGGGGCTTTTCACCTTCATAGCAGTGTGCTATGAACTTTTGTCCCGGATAATCTTGGGCTATGAATTTGTCAAATTCCACCATCTCGTTCAATTTAGGCAAACGTGCTTTCAGTGATTGCTTCATGGCAGATACGAGTATTTTCTCGATACGTTCCGTTTTGATGACTTTCCGTTCAGAGAAGCGGCAATTAAGAAATGTCAGTTCATCGAAACCGATCTCTGTTGCTTTTTCGGCAAACCATTCATTGCGGTCCATATTCTTGGTCGGTGCCATGGCAATATGCAAGTGTCCCGACCATAGAGGTGCTTGCGGAATGGTTTCAATCAGTTTTACTAAACAACGCTTATTAGTCGCCGCAGTGATTTCTGCACGGTAGAAATTGCCTTTACCATCCGTAAGGGTAATCTCGTCACCTATACCGAGACGCAATACACGCGTGCAGTGCTGTGCTTCTTCTTCTGGAAGTTCCGGTTTGGTCAGTATATCGGGGGTATAAAAAACGTGCATATTCTGGTTTTATTTTTTTCGGTTTATCTCATCACGCAAGCGGGCTGCCAACTCATAATTTTCGTCTTTGATAGCCTGTTCTAATGCGTTTTCCAATGAATTTATATTGGTAGAGTCACTGGTCTCGTTTTCCTTATCCGGATTCTCTGCGGGACGTTCATCGTCATCATCCAAACGGATACACTCTCTATCGAGGATGGATTCATAAATATAGATCGGACAGTCGGAACGCACAGCCAGTGCGATGGCATCCGAAGTACGGCAGTCGATACGGATAATCTCTTCCTCTTTTTGCAGATAAATGTACGAGTAGAAAACACCTTCCTTTGCTTTGTAAATAAGAACTCTGAGCATTTTGGTTCCCAGAATATTCAGGCAAGTGTAGAATAAATCGTGCGTTAACGGGCGTGGTGCCTTTACACCTTTCAGACATAAGGCAGTGGCTTGCGCTTCGGCAGGACCTATGATGATAGGCAATTGCCGTTCCCCGTCCACTTCTCCTAACACCAAGGCATAGGCACCTACCTGTGCCTGGCTGTTGGAGATGTTTAATACTTGTAATTCTATCTTTTTATCCATTGTTATTTTTTACTTAATTCTTCGGGTTGATGCTTGTATCTGAAAACCAGTGCAAACAAAATTCCGATGACTAATGCATAACCCGCAAAAATAAACCAGATATCCGGCCATTCGCGGCTGATTAACATTCCATCCGAATAAACCGAGAAAGCATCTACTACCGCACCACTGGCATATCCTCCGATGATGGCTCCCAATCCGTTGGTCATCATAAAGAATAGTCCTTGGGCGCTGGCTCTGATTTCCGGTTTGGCTTCTAATTCAACAAACAGAGAACCCGAAATGTTGAAGAAATCAAATGCCATCCCATAAACGATCATTGAAAGTATCAGCATCCATAATCCGGATCCCGGGTCGCCGAGTCCGAAAAGGCCGAAGCGGAATACCCACGCGAACATGCTGATAAGCATCACCCGTTTGATTCCGAAGTGTCTCAAAAAGAAGGGTATGGCAAGAATAAACAGGGTTTCACTCATTTGTGAGATAGAAAGCAGGATGACGGAATGCTTCACCCCGAATGAATCGGCAAATTCGGGTATGGAAGCAAAACTGCCTAAAAAAAGATCTCCGTAACTGTTTGTGATTTGCAAAGCAGCCCCTAACAGCATGGAGAAAAAGAAGAAAATAGCCATTTTCTTGCGTTTGAATAATACCAGTGCATCGAGTCCGAAAGCGGAAAGCATATTTTTGTTTTCGCTTTTGGCAGGCGGACAGGCGGGAAGCGTAAAAGAATAGAAACCCAGAATGAGTGCTGCCGCACCGCCTACATAAAGTTGCGCACAGGAGGATTTGAATCCTGTCAAGTCTACCGCCCACATGGCGCAAATGAAACCGATAGTTCCCCATACACGAATGGGAGGGAAATCTTTGACGATATCACATTTATATTGTTCAAGAGCATTGTATGAAACGGTGTTGGCCAATGACAAGGTTGGCATATATACCAACAGGTTGAGTAACATTGCCCAATACATATGGTTGTAATCAGTGGCTGTGGAAGCATAGAAAAGACAGGCTGCGCCCAAAAGGTGAAGAATACCGTACAGTCTTTCGGCATTTACCCACTTGTCGGCGATAATACCTGTCAGGCCCGGCATGATAAGTGAAGCGATCCCCATTGTAGCAAAGATGGCACCTATTTGTCCACCTTCAAAGTGCAGAACACCGCCCATATAGCCACCTAACGAAATTAACCACGATCCCCACACAAAGAACTGCAGGAAGTTCATAATAATCAATCGATACTTGATGCTCATATTGTTTTCATTTAGTTACAGGTTACGGGTAATAAGCTGCAATTTTAGTCAGGTGGTATTACTGTACAATGCGACTTCGTTTGTAGCTCGTTACTATTCAATATAGCTGCAAATATAATGTTTTTCGTTGATTGCGCACCAAAAGTGTGGAGAAAAGAGCCTGTTTCAAGAGGAAAATAGGGATGGGACAGGTATATAAAAAAAAGAAGGCTATCTATCCCAGACAGCCAATCTTTATTAACCTTAAATCTAATACCATGAAAAACACAGTGCAAAGATAAATGGTTTTATGTTTTAGAACATAATGTTTTGCTATAAATCTGCGGTTTGTTAACCTTAATTAACTTTGGTAATTCCTTTATTCTGTTATTGGGCCTTACTCCACATATAGAACCAATCCTTTCAGGTATTCTCCTTCCGGATGGTAAATATTGACAGGATGATCTGCCGGCTGCGTCAACTGATGCAAAATACGTACGCTACGTCCCGACATGGCGGCTGCGGTAAACACGGCAGTACGGAAATTATCTTTGGTTACTACCTGTGAACAGGAAAAAGTAAACAGTATGCCACCCGGTTTGATTTTTTCAAAAGCTTTGGCATTCAATTTACGATAACCTTGCAAGGCATTGCGTAGCGCGTCTTTATGTTTTGCAAAAGCAGGCGGATCAAGAACGATCAGGTCGTATTGGTCACCCATCCGGTCAAGATACTTAAAGGCATCTTCTGCATATGCTTCATGACGTGGGTCACCGGGGAAGTTCAGTTCGACGTTTTTGTTTGTCAGATCAATTGCTTTGGACGAGCTGTCTACGGAATGGACAAGCTTGGCACCGCCGCGCATTGCATAAAACGAGAATCCTCCCGTATAGCAGAACATATTCAGTACCGAACGGTCTTTGGCATAACGTTCCAATAGAGCCCGGTTCTCACGTTGGTCTACAAAAAAGCCTGTTTTCTGTCCTTTCAACCAGTCTACATGAAACAGCAAACCGTATTCGCGGGCGATATTATCGGTGCTTCCGCCTTTCAGAAAACCGTTTTCCGGGAAAAGATCGGCTTTGAAGGGCAGGGTTGTTTCTGATTTATAATAAATATTTTCTATTTTGTCGCCCATCACTTCCGACAAAGCTTCGGCAATGGCCATCCGGTCGACGTGCATACCGGCAGAATGGGCTTGCATGACGGCTGTCTTGGCGTATATATCGATTACCAGGCCGGGCAGATTATCTCCTTCGCCATGCACCAGACGATAGGTGTCGTTGGTGGGATTGGTGGCGATTCCGATACTCTTGCGCATGTCATAGGCTATTGCTAATTTACGCTTCCAGAAGTCGGAATCGATTGGCTCCTGTTTGAAAGAGAGCACGCGCACCGCGATACTTCCTATCTGGAAATGTCCTTCGGCTATAAATTCTTTTTTAGAGGTGTATACTTCCACAACTTCACCTTCTTCCGGTTCTCCGTCAAAACGGGCGATAGCACCGGAGAAAATCCAGGGGTGAAAACGTTTTAATGATTCTTCTTTGCCGGGTTTTAAGTATACTTTATACATTGTGAATTATGATTTATGAATGATGATGATTTATGAAAAGGGAAGAAAGGCTATTTTGCCTGCGATTCGTCTTCGGCGGTTACGGTGGCTTCTTCTATTTCAAAGTTGCCGGTACGTTTTAGCTCCTGCAACCGGTTATAGATGTTCAGGCAGGCCCATGCGTCTGTTGCCGCATACTGTTTCTGAGCATCCGTCAGTACATCTGCTTCCCAGTTGGATAGGCGTTGTGACTTGGAAATCTTTTCTTTGAACAGAATGCCGTATATCTTTTGCAGACTTTTGTCCTGAATGCCGAAAGGACGTACGAAATCCTGTAGTTCTATGCAACCCTGCTGATTGAACGGTGCACGTTTATGCAACATCATGAAATCGTCACGAAGTGATAATCCCACTTTTATTATTTCCGGGTTTTCCAATAGTCCTATTAACGATTGTGTGAGTCCTGTCATGTTTAAACGAAACAGGAAACAACATTCGTCTGACGAGATTTGCAGTAACGCTACCTTATGAGACTGCCCTTTGGTGAATGACGGGCGGGTTTCGCTGTCAATACCCAATATCTGTTGCGCCTGCAGATACGCTACTGCCTTGTCGGCCTCCTTTTCGCTTTGGATCACATATATCGGTCCCTCAAAGACAGCTTTCGGCAGTTCCTTTATCTCTTCTTTGCTTATTGTTCTTTTTATAACCATTTTCTTTTCTTATTCATCGTCGTGGCAATGACAGCCATGGTCGTGGCAGTGGCAATCGCCCTCTTCGCAATGACAGTCTTCGTCATCACAATGGCAATGGTCATTGTCTGATTCATACTCATCTTCTTCTTCAGTCTCCTCTTCTTCATCCGGCTCCTGATTATACTTCACATCATGGAGTGCACGAAGGGTATTTACCAACTTTTGCCCCCATAACATTCCGAAGTTTTCTTGGCAGATAGCAAGAGAATCGTTCATCGTTTCATTCAGACCGAGTTGGAATACGAAAATAAAATCACGGATATCCTGATAAATGTCGGCAAGATCTTCCGAAATGTTTTTCTTGATCGGTTGGTCGCTGTATGCCATGTCCGGTAGGAAAACTTCGAGATAGTCGTCTTTCTCAGCCAGGATGTCCGACAGGTTTATACGTAAAACTTCGTACATCTCTTCTGTCACATAAGTTTCCGGTGCTTCATCACCTATTGTTTCGCACTTAGGGAGCATGGATGCCTTGAGATAAAGCAATGGAAGTATTTTTAGGGTTGTATCGACAAAAGCCTTACGTTTCATGCCCTCGGCACGTTCCAGAAAAGCACAGAATTCTGCGGCTACCGTAACGAATTCTATTACATTTTTATCGAATATAGTCTGACTCTCTTTCTTCATATCTGCTTAATTTGAAACGCAAAGGTAAGAAAAAGGATTGAAAGAGAACGGGGATTAGTAATAAAACAATCTAAAGCTGCTTAAAGATACACAGCGTCATATGGCAGAAGGCGGGCTTCTTGTATCCTGTATGGCCGGAGGATAATTGGGAATAGGCAATAACTTTAAAGGTAACAGTTAGGAAGAAAATTGTTTTTTTACTACTTTTGCATCTCTAATATAATATAAAGGTAAAAGAATACTCATGGCAAAAAAGAAATCAGATAAAGAGAAAGATACGGAATCTAAAGTACCTTCTACTAATAAGTTTACAGCATTTTTTAAGAACGAGACGATTCATTTTGTCATCGGGTTGGTACTGGTGATATTCTCTGTATATTTATTGTTGGCATTCTCTTCCTTCTTCTTTACAGGGGCAGCCGACCAGAGCATTATTGACAGTGGAAATCCGCATGATTTATCGACGGTGAATAATCATGTGAAAAACTATGCCGGTTCACGCGGGGCTCAACTGGCCAGCTATCTGATTAACGACTGTTTCGGTATATCGTCGTTTTTTATCCTTGTTTTTCTGGCGGTGGCCGGTTTGAAGCTGATGCGTGTGCGAATTGTCCGGTTGTGGAAATGGTTTATCGGTTGTTCGTTATTGCTTGTTTGGTTTTCCGTATTTTTCGGTTTCGCCTTTATGGATACTTATCAGGATTCATTTATCTATCTGGGAGGCCGGCATGGATATAATGTCGCCAATTGGTTGACTTCTCAAGTCGGACAGCCGGGAGTGTGGCTGATACTGCTCGTGACAGCCATCTGTTTCTTGATTTATGTCAGTGCACGTACGGTGATATGGTTGCGTAAACTCTTTACTCTTAGTTTCCTTAAGCGTACTAAAAAGGAAGAGACAGAAGAAGATAAACCGGCTTTTGCCGATCAACAGCCGAAACCGGAATTTGTCAATCCAAAACCTCATGAAGTGGAATTCTCTATGGACAGGACTTTCCAGCAGGTACCTGCTTCGAAAGAGACAAAGGTGAAAGAGCCGGAGGTACAGGAACCGGATGTGCGGGAACCGGAATTTGTTGTTCCGGCGAATACGGAGCATGAACTGCCGGCAGGAGAGGAAGTGACGATGACATTCGAACCTACAACTCCCGATCCGTTGCCTGCGGTGGATAAACAGGCAGATAAAGAACCGGACTTTGAAATAGAGGTTGCTGAAGATGATGATGAAAACTACCGTGGCAAGGAGACGGAGCCTTATAATCCGAAACTCGATCTTGAGAATTACCGTTTTCCTACCATTGACCTAATGAGGCATTATGAAAATAATGAACCTACCATCAATATGGAAGAGCAAAATGCAAACAAGGATAAGATTATCAATACATTGCGTAGCTTTGGTATTGAGATCAGCACGATCAAGGCAACGGTAGGACCCACAGTGACGCTTTATGAAATTACTCCCGAACAAGGGGTGCGTATCTCCAAAATACGCGGACTGGAGGATGATATTGCTCTCAGCCTTTCTGCATTGGGGATCCGTATTATTGCTCCGATTCCGGGGAAGGGAACGATCGGTATCGAAGTTCCGAACTCCAATCCGAAAATCGTTTCGGGACAAAGTATTATCGGCAGTAAGAAATTCCAGGAATCGACGTATGATTTGCCGATTGCATTTGGTAAAACGATTACAAATGAAGTGTTTATGGTCGACCTCTGCAAAATGCCCCACGTACTTGTGGCCGGTGCTACCGGACAGGGTAAATCTGTCGGTCTGAACGCGATCATTACTTCGCTGCTTTATAAGAAACATCCTGCCGAACTGAAATTTGTTCTGGTCGATCCGAAGAAAGTGGAATTCAGTATTTATTCGGTGATAGAACACCATTTCCTTGCCAAATTGCCTGATGGTGGAGATGCCATTATAACAGATGTAACCAAGGTTGTGCAGACTTTAAACTCTGTCTGTGTGGAGATGGACACCCGCTATGACTTGTTGAAAATGGCACATGTGCGCAATATAAAGGAATATAACGAGAAGTTTGTCAATCGTCGTTTGAATCCGGAAAAGGGGCACAAGTTTATGCCTTATATCGTCGTGGTGATCGATGAGTTCGGTGACTTGATCATGACTGCCGGCAAGGAGATTGAATTGCCTATTGCCCGTATTGCCCAGTTGGCCCGTGCGGTAGGTATCCATATGATTATCGCTACCCAGCGTCCGACGACGAATATTATAACAGGTACGATTAAAGCGAACTTCCCGGCACGTGTCGCTTTCCGTGTATCGGCTATGATGGACTCGCGTACCATTCTCGACCGTCCGGGAGCCAACCAACTGATAGGCCGGGGAGATATGTTGTTCCTGCAAGGTGCCGATCCGGTTCGTGTGCAATGTGCGTTTATCGATACACCGGAGGTAGAAGAGATAACGAAGTTTATAGCGAAGCAGCAAGGTTATCCCACTGCTTTCTTCCTGCCCGAGTATGTCAGTGAAGATGGGGGCAGTGATCTGGGTGATGTGGATATGGGACGTCTCGATCCGTTGTTTGAGGATGCCGCTCGTCTGATTGTTATTCATCAACAAGGCTCTACTTCGTTGATACAACGTAAGTTCTCTATCGGTTATAACCGTGCCGGCCGTATTATGGACCAATTGGAGAAAGCAGGAATCGTAGGCCCTACTCAGGGAAGCAAGGCGCGCGATGTGTTGTGCATCGATGAAAACGACCTGGAAATGAGATTGAACAATTTACAATAAGTAAGCGTTAATACAACAAATGGAAAAGTACATTTTTAGCATTTTGATAGCTTTACTGACTTTGCCTGTGTTTGCCCAAAAACAAGCGCAGGCAAAACTCATGCTGGATAAGACGGCTGCTGCTTTTGAGAAGGCCGGCGGTGTACAAGCCGATTTTACTGTAGAGGCTTTTAATAAAGGAGGCTCGTTAGGTAAAGCCATCGGGAACATAAAACTGAAGGGGGAGAAGTTTCTATTGAAAACATCTGAAACAATTTCTTGGTTTGACGGGAAAACCCAATGGAGCTATTTAACGCAAAATGATGAGGTGAACATCAGTACTCCTACGGAAGAAGAATTGCAGGGTATGAATCCTTACGCGTTGCTTTATCTTTATAAGAAAGGCTTTGATTATAAACTGGGAGTTGAAAAGAAGTTTAGAGGAACGCCCGTCAGCGAGGTTGTTCTTACTGCAACGAATAAGAAACAGGATTTATCGCGCATTGTGCTTTATGTGACGAAAGATACTTACGAACCTGTTTTTATTGCTGTAGAACAGAGAGACGGCAGCCGGAGCGAGATAACAATCACCCGGTATCAGACAGGATTAAAGCTGGCTGACTCTGTGTTTGTGTTCGATAAGAAACAATACCCTACTGCCGAAGTCATAGATTTGAGATAAACAGTAGTTTTTCAACCTTGAATAGTAAATTGTAAAATAACAAATAGAACGATGGAAATAGAAAAAGTGAAATGCCTGATTGTAGGTTCGGGCCCCGCCGGATATACGGCGGCGATATATGCAGGACGTGCTAATTTGTCTCCTGTGCTTTATGAAGGACTTCAGCCCGGCGGGCAGTTGACTACAACCACAGACGTGGAGAACTTTCCCGGATACCCCGAAGGGATCAGCGGGCCGCAATTGATGGAAGATTTACGTGCACAGGCAGGGCGTTTCGGTGCGGATATCCGTTTTGGTATTGCCACTGCCTCTGATTTGAGTAAGGCTCCTTATAAGATTACAATTGACGGCGACAAGGAAATCGAAACGGAAACATTGATTATTGCAACCGGAGCTACGGCCAAATACTTGGGATTGGACGACGAAAAGAAATACGCCGGAATGGGTGTGAGCGCTTGTGCCACTTGTGACGGTTTCTTCTACCGGAAGAAAGTGGTTGCTGTTGTCGGCGGTGGTGATACGGCTTGTGAAGAGGCGATTTATCTGGCCGGATTAGCCTCAAAGGTATATTTGGTGGTTCGTAAACCCTATCTGCGTGCGTCGAAAATTATGCAGGAACGTGTGCGGAATCATGAGAAGATCGAGGTGCTGTTTGAACATAATGTGACAGGACTCTTCGGTGAAAACGGTGTAGAAGGTATGAGCCTTGTGAAACGTTGGGGAGAACCGGATGAGGAACGTTACACATTGCCTGTCGATGGTTTCTTCCTGGCCATCGGACATAAACCGAATTCTGATATCTTTAAACCTTATCTGGATACGGATGAAGTGGGATATATCATAACGACACCCGACAAGCCTTGTACGAAGATACCGGGTGTTTTTGCCGCCGGAGATGTGGCCGATCCGCATTATCGTCAGGCGATAACGGCTGCCGGAAGCGGTTGTAAAGCTGCTATTGAGGCTGAACGTTATTTGTCGGAAAAGGGACTTATTTAATTAAAGAAATAGAAAATAGGATTTAAAAGAAACGGGCTGTGCGATGAAAAGTTGCACAGCCCGTTTTTGTGAATTTTATAATCCGTTTTAATCTCTCTTTTTTTAATAGATTTCTATCTCATCAATGTAGAGGTCGGCCTGCAGAAGCTTTTTCGGAGAATCGGTTTTGAAATCGATTCCGTTGCGCAGGGTACCTCCATTGCGGATGGTCACTTTTACATAACCGGCTTCGGTAGGGGAAAAAGAGAGAGAATCGGTGTATGCTTTCCTTCCCTTTTCGGGCAGTTGCCTTGTAAATGAAGCAGTTGCTACTTCGCGGTACTGTTTTCCATCATCGGAGACTTCTACTTTTGCACTGCCGGCAGGCAGGATACGGTAAGCCGGGTTGAACAGCGAACCGAATACGACTTTACTAATCTGTACCGGTTTGTCCAGTTGTACTGTGAATATGACTTCTGTACGCTGATCGTTCATGGCGAAACTGGTCCACGGAGTGTAAGAGGCATTGTTTCCACGTTTACCGTTAGTCAGTCCGAAAGTTGTTTTATCAGCTCCGAACAGATCGTTTTCTCCAAAAGTATCTCCGGCTATCCATCCAGTACCAGGTGTCACGGTGAAGCTTTTCCCACTGATGAGGTTGCCGTAGAGAGGCTTGTGGCGAACTTTCCCTAACATTTTACCGTTTTTGAAAGCAGTTGCTTTCAAATCGATATTTCCTTGTAGCGGGAAAGGTGCGGTATAGAGGGTAGATTGAAGTGTCGGTTCGCTTCCATCGGTCGTATAATGAATTTCCGCATCCGGATAATAGCATTCTAATACTACATTTAGCGTATCGTTTTCTACGTGGGTATTAATGTTTACATCAAAGAAATTACGGCATGCTTTGACATTCATGATATCCAGTCTTTCGAACTCTCCGGCCATACGTCGGCAGAAACTTTCCCAGCCTTTATTTTGATTTTGTGTCCAACCGGTTTCGGCAATGGCAATGGCTTTGGGAAATATCTGATAGTCGCGACGGTCATCGGTCTGCATGTACTCCGCCCATGCATTTCCCTGTACGCCGATGATGTGTTTCTTTACCAGTTCATCAGCATTATCTTCTACCGGATTGTAGGTATAGGTCATTTTAAGGGTGACATATCCGCCGATAGTGATCGGTGCTGTTTCCGGATCTTCCTGATAGTAATCCACATACATATACGGACTTGGAGTCATGATAGCATTGTGTCCCAACTTGGCAGCGTTCATTCCGCCTGCCACACCTCTCCATGACATGACGGTAGCGTTGGGGGCCAAACCTCCTTCCAGGATTTCGTCCCAACCGATGATGTTGCGCCCTTTACCGTTCAGGTATTTCTCCATGCGGGTAACGAAATAGCTTTGCAGCTTGTCCTCCTTACTGTGTAGTTTTCCGTCAATGGAATTCGGAGTCGTATCGTCTTTTAATCCTAATTTCTTTATAAGTTCTTGGCAGTGTGTGCAATTCTTCCAGGATGTCTTGGGACATTCGTCGCCTCCTATGTGGATATATGCACTTGGGAAGAGTTCTATGACTTCATCCAGCACTCCCTCCAAAAAGGCAAAAGTTTCTTCTTTGGGGCAATACACTTGATCGAATACTCCCCACGTACCCGTCACGTCATAAGTCGTATCGGGCGTGCACGAAAGCTCCGGATAAGAGGCTATGGCAGCGATGGCATGGCCCGGCATTTCGATTTCCGGGATGACCGTAATGTATTTGCTGGCTGCATAAGCCACTACCTCTTTTATCTGTTCCTGAGTATAATATCCTCCGACTTCTTTCCCGTCAAAGATTTGAGGATAGTTGGTATAATAGTAATCTACCAAAGTTTCTTTTCGTTTAGAACCGATTTCCATCAGTTTGGGGAACTTTTTAATTTTAATTCTCCATCCTTGATCATCCGTCAGGTGCCAGTGGAAAATGTTCATCTTGTGCATGGCAAGCATGTCGATAAACTTGTATACATAATCTATCGAAGCGAAATTCCGGCATGGATCGAGCATCATTCCACGGTAAGAGAAACGGGGAGCATCTTCTATTTCGACGGCTGGTACAGACCAGTTGGCGCGTTTGTTACGTACTTTACCGTAAACCTCCGGGGGGAGAAGTTGATAAAGTGTTTGCAAAGCATAGAAAAAACCGTTGGGTTGTGAAGCCGTAATAGTGATATTGGCAGGGGTTACGGATAACTTATATCCTTCCTGCGGCAATCCTTCCTGTGTGTTGAATGTGATGGCAGGAATTCCGTCATGTTCTTTATCTGTCCGCTCCAATGAGATACCGGCTGTCATAGCCAGTCGGTTGATAAGACTGTCGGCAATCGATTGTACTTCCGGTGAGCAACCGGTCGTAATGACCTTTACTTTTTTATTCAAATCAAACCGTCCCTGTTGGGGGACCATCTGATTGGGCAACGGAACGACGTTGTACTCGTTCACGATTTCTTTTGAATCCTTGCATCCGGGGGTGATGAACAGGAGAGACAAAAGAAAGAAGGAAAATCCTTTTTTCATGGTACTAAATGTGTGTTAAGTTATATAATTGAGATAAAAAAATTATCCTATTTTGCTGATCTTCTTCAGCTTTTCTTCATCAATGATTTTTATTTTCCTTCCGTCGATTGTGATAAGGCGTTCAGTTGCAAAGTTTGATAAGGTGCGGATAGCATTGGAGGTCGTCATGTTGGAGAGGTTTGCCAAGTCTTCCCGTGAGAGGTAAATGCTTAAGGTCGATCCGTCTTCTTCAAGCCCGTAACTTTCTTTGAGGAACAAGAGAGATTCTGCCAATCTGCCGCGAATATGTTTTTGGGTTAGGTTTACCGTCCGTTCATCTGCAATTCCTAAATCAACAGAGAGCTGACGGATAAAAAACATAGCTAAGTCATTGTTTTGAGTAACTAAAGTCATGATAGCACTCATTGGCACCAATCCCACGAGAGATGGTTCGAAAGCTGCTGCAGCGGTTACAAAATCTTCTTTGGCAAAAAAAGCACGATAAGCAAAATATTCGGTCGGCTTCATCATGCGTATAATCTGGCTGCGTCCTCCGACTCCTTCCTTATATATTTTCACTTTTCCACTAAGGAGACACATTAGATGGGTAGGCGTTTCGCCTTCGCAATAAATAACTTCGTTCTTCTTATAATTTTGTAGAGTAAAATTGTTCGCCAGGAACTCTCTTTGTTCGTTATTCAAAGGAGCCCACATATCGGAAAGTTTTTCCGCGATATCTATGTCTGACAAGTTTGTCTTTACCATAAGTGCTGCAAAACTGTGTTATAAAGCACAAATGTAGAAAGAAAAAATGAGAAAAAGAATAAAATAAAAAAAAGATTGCGCAGAAATGAGATTGGTGTGTTGAAAAAAGATTTTAGAGTATGTGTGTATTTGCAATAGTTTGGTAAGTAGTTAGAATATGCAACTATGTATAAACGGATATATTATTTGTAAATTACATTTTTTTTTCGTTATTTGCCGGGTATATTTATAGCAAGAGAAAAATGACTATTGATCTTGAATCTTTCCGAAATTACTATGATTCGTATTATGAGCAATTATGTCGCTTTCTGAATCTATATTCACATGATTCCCAAGTGATAGAGGACGTGTTGCAGGAGGTTTTTCTAAGGCTTTGGGAAAATCGTCATTCTATTGAAGTGGAATATGTGAAAACCTATTTGTTTCATGCTGCTAAGAATCAAATTTTAAATTATTTGCGGAATGAACAGAATAGACATTATTTGTTGGAAAAATGGTTTAATGAACAATTGGAAACCAAACAGGGGAAAGATTGTTTTGATATAGAGAAATTTACTTCAGTGCTTGATATGGCTATAAATTGCTTACCCGAAAAGTGTAGAGACATTTTTATTTTGAACCGTAGGGAAAATTATAGTTATAAGCAAATAGCAGAGCTTAAAGGAATATCTGTAAAAACAATTGAGAACCAGATGGGTATTGCTATGAAAAAGATTCGTGATTTTATGACTTCTTATTCCTTTTCATTCTTTTTCTTCTTCTTTTAGAGAAATATTTTCTCTTTTCTTTTGGGGGAATTCGGAAAGTTACGTGTCTATTTTATAAAAAAGCATTAAGATGATAGACATGTATCAAATCATATCAAAATATTTGGCGGGTGAAAGTTCGGAAACAGAGAATAGAGAACTGGAGGCTTGGCGTAGGCTGAATGAAGAAAATGAAAGGATTTTTCAGGAACTTAGTGAAAGTTGGGTATTAGCGAATGGTAGTTCTTTTTCTCCATGTTATCCTGATAAAGAAAAAATATGGAACAAAATACTAACAAATATTAAGCAAGTAAGAATTGTAAAAGGATATTCGCGTACGGTATTGGTCCGAACGACAAGTATAGCAGCTTTTTTTACCCTTATCATCGGTTTTTCTGCTTCATTCCTATATAATACGGTGTACAACAATAAGTCTGTAGAAAATATTGCTTTTAGAACTCGTTGGGGAGAAAAAGCTGAAATAACTTTACCGGACGGTTCAGTTGTACTTTTGAATTCTGGTTCTAAACTGACTTATAATACAGATTATGATTTCCGGAACAGAAAAGTTCAATTGGAAGGACAAGCTTTTTTTGACGTAACAAAAGATAGAAAAAATCCATTTGTAGTAACGGTTGATGGTATCAATGTCAATGTGCATGGAACTGCTTTTGATGTGAATGGTTATAAAGATGATGAGTCTATTGAAGTATCTTTATTGAGAGGGCATGTGAGCATATCTGCTACTGACGGAAAATTATTGGTTGACATGCAACCTAATCAAAAAGCTATTATCCGGAAAGATGATTTCTCCCAGAATCAACTAATAGCCTGTGATGCTGATACTGAAGGTATATGGAGATATAATAAACTTAAGATAGAAGATGAACCATTGGAAACTGTATTGCATAAGATGGAACGTTGGTATGGGGTGCGCACCCAACTTACTGGTGTTTCTGATAATAAACATTATTGGTTGACCATCAAAACGGAATCCTTAACAGAAACGCTTGAAGTTATTAATAAAATAACTCCAATCAATTATAAAATAAATGGAGAGGAGGTGTATATATCATATAAATAGGATATAAAGAGCACGAAAGACGGCCATCTCTCGTGCTCCAAAACACAAAACGATTTTCAGCAAAATACTAACCTGCCAATATTGGTAGGAAAGAGCGTATTGTATTTTGTAGGCAAAGGTAATATTAAATTTTTATTAAACATTAAATCAAATTACAATGTCTAACATTAAACGGCTATTATGTGGTGTTTTAACCTTATTTTACATAATAAGTTCGATACCTTTAATGGCGCAAACTACATCAAAAATTCAACTTTCTGCAAAAGAATTTTCTTTGGATAAGTTAATTAAAGAGATAGAGAATAAAACTGATTATACTTTTGTTTTTGATAATACCATCGATTTAAAGCAAAAAGTGAATACAATATCCAGTGGCAACATTTCTGAAATTCTGAAACAGGCTTTTAATGCTAAGGGGATCTCTTTTGAGTTCATGGGGAAGCAGATTATTCTTAAAAAAGAGCTTGTGCCAATTGTAAAAAAACGTCAGATTACCGGAAGTATCACGGATGAATCCGGCGAACCTCTCATCGGGGCCAGTATTATGGTTAAGGGAACTTCTATAGGAACTATTACTGATTTGAACGGAACATTTAGTCTTACCGGAGATTTATCGGATAAAAGTATTCTTTTATTTTCATATATAGGTATGAATTCAAAAGAGATACAGATCGGTCGGAATACTATATTTAATGTTGTACTGGAGTCAGACACCAAAACTTTGGAAGAAGTAGTGGTTGTAGGATATGGTACTCAAAAGAAATTGAATATAACTGGAGCGATCGATGTCGTATCGTCCAATACTTTAGAGAAAATGCCAGTATCCAGCATTACCCAAAGTTTACAAGGAAGTGTGCCGGGGATCATTATTACAGATGGAGGAGGAAAGCCCGGAACAGCCCTTTCAATTAATGTAAGAGGGCAAGGAACTTTAGGAAGTACGGAACCATTGGTTGTTATAGATGGTATCCCTACGGGAATTGGCGATTTCAATATTCTGAATCCAAACGATGTTGAATCTATCTCTGTGCTAAAAGATGCTTCTTCGGCAGCTATTTATGGGTCACGTGCAGCTAATGGAGTGTTGGTGGTCACCACTAAAAGGGGGAATAAAGAACAAAAGCCCGTTATAAATTTCTCATATAATTATTCGACTCAAACACCGACCAAAGTTCCCGAAATGCTGAATTCATGGGAATATGCTGAATTACGTAACGAGCAATTAACTAATTCTGATAAAATGATCCAATTTACTCCCGAAAATATTGAACTGATGAAAAACGGCATGGATCCTGATAACTTTGCTAATGTAAATTGGTGGGATCAGGCCGTAAAGAGTCATAATGATTTGCAAAATGTAAATTTAAGGATTTCTGGTGGTAATACCAAGATGAATTACATGGTTTCGGGGGGGTATACGAGTCAGAATGGATTGATTGATTATACAGACTTTAAGAAATATAATGCAAGAGCTAACTTGAATATTCAGATTATAGAAAATTTGGATGCATCGGCAAATATTTCGTACTATCGCGATGAAACGCAAGTCCCTTATAATTATGATCGTTTTTTCAGCGAAGTAATGAATATGGCTCCTTATGTTCCTGTGAAAAAACAAAACGGAGATTGGGGGCATCTTAATAACGAAACAACAAACCCCATTGCATGGATAAGAGATGGTGGATATAGAAAAAGTTATGATGAAAATTTATCTATGTCTATATCTGCAAACTGGGAAATTCTTAAAGGATTGAAGCTAAAGGGGCAAGCTGCTTATAATCATTGGACACCGGGGCATACGGAAATATCCAAAACAATTGAAATGACCAATGAAGATGGTTCGCAGTCTTTAATCAATAATCCAAATGGGGTTAGCCGGCAGTTTGTAACGAAAAATCTGATTGTTTTGCAAGGATTATTAGATTATGAGAGGCAATTTGGGGCGCATAATATACATGGATTATTAGGTTATTCGGATGAACATTATAAAAGTTCATGGGTCGGTGGATGGAGATGGTACATTCCGGATAACAGTATGGAAGAGATTGACGGCGCTACAGGCTCTGGAGATGCTCAAGGTACATGGGGCTCATCGGATGAATGGAGAATGCGCTCATACTTTGGTCGTGTGAATTATGCTTTTGCAGGTAAATATTTTGTAGAAGGTAATTTCAGATACGATGGTTCTTCACGCCTGGCTCCGGGGCATCACTACACTTTTTTCCCTTCCGGATCATTGGGGTGGAGAATTTCGGAAGAACCTTTTATGAATTTTTCAAGAAAGTATTTGGATAATTTGAAACTACGTGTTTCTTACGGACAATTAGGAAATCAAAGCATTTCCCTTTATCAGTATGCAGAAGTTATCACTACTGATCCCAAGGGGTATATGTTTGGGCACCAGTGGGTACCAAGTTCGTATATCGGTAAGTTGCCCAATACGGAAATTGGTTGGGAAATATCGAATATCTTTAATATAGGTTTTGATTTGGGTTTCTTTAATAGTCGTTTATCTGCCACTTTTGACTGGTATAACAAACATACAAAAGATATCTTGTTGGATGTCCCAGTATCTTCTGTCATTGGTATTCCTGTCTCAGTACAGAATGCTGGAAAGATGAAAAACTGGGGGTGGGAACTTTTGGTAGGTTGGAAAGATCAAGTGAATAAGTTTAGTTATAGTGCAACGTTTTCTCTTTCCGATCAACGGAATGAGATCATTGATCTTAAGGGTACAGGTCCCTTCAAAGGTGACAGGACTATTACGCAGGAAGGTTATGCACTGAATACACTATATGCTTATGTTGCTGATGGTTTTTACACATCTGAAGAAGAAATAGCCAGTAGTCCGAAATTTGAAGGATATGCAAGTCAACTGAAAGTGGGAGATATCAAATATAAGGATATCTCAGGACCAAACGGGACACCGGATGGTAAGATAGATAGTTATGATAAGACTTATGTGGGATGGAGTGCTCCCAGATTTATGTATGGACTCGATCTGACGGCAGAATGGAAAGGAGTGGATCTACGGGCTTTTTTTCAAGGAGTGGGAAAACGTGACGAATATGTTCATGGACAGATCATTTATTTGAGTGGTGGATTTAAACACATCCAGAAAGATCGTTGGGATCCGGCTCGTTCGGTAGAAGACAATTTGAAGTATGCCAAGTATCCACGTTTAACAGACGGACAGGGAAATAATTATGAAATGTCGACTTTTTGGAAACATAATGCTGCTTATTTAAGACTTAAGAATTTTCAGATAGGCTATACTCTTCCCAAAAAATGGACAAGTAAAATTACGATGGAGAGAGTTCGGTTCTACTTCTCGGGTAACAATTTATTTACTATAACCAAATTCCCTTATGTAGATCCGGAAGGAAGTTCGGATGGGGCTTACTATCCACAATTGAAAACATTCTCATTTGGTGTTGATATAACAATCGGAAAAAATTAAAATAACATGCATATTATGAAATATACAGTTCTGACTTGCCTGAGTATATGTCTGATATTATGCTCTTGTACAAATGGATTAGATTTATATCCTACAGATAAAATATCTTCCAACAAATTTTGGAAAACAGCAGATGATGCACTGAAAGGGGTTAATGCTACTTATCAGTATGTTTTTCCGGAATCGGATGAGTACGGAATGGATTTGTTTTTTTATGAATCGGCGTCTGACAATTCGTATAATCAACATAGTAATCAGTTTGGAAATTTTCAGCAAATCGCTTTGGGGGCTTATGAATCTAATCATGCAGCTATTAAAAAAATGTGGGATTTGCGTTATGAATGTATCCGTAAATGTAATGAATTTATGGAGAACATAGAAAGAGTCTCTATGGATAAGAATTTGCGTGAGAGATATATTGGTGAAGTCTGTTTTCAAAGGGCATACGCTTATTATTATTTGATTGCATTGTTTGGAGATGTGCCGTTGGTAGATAAGACTTTGACTATACAAGAGGCTGGTAAAGTTAGTAGAACTACCCGGAAAATAGTTGCTGATTTTATAATTAAAGATTTGGATTTTGCTATTGAAGTATTACCGGAATCATATAGTGGTGATGATGACGGGCGGGCTACCAAATGGGCGGCACTTGCTTTAAAAAGCAGGGTCTGTTTATTGATGGCTGGTGATTACCGGGAGAATCCGAACAGTGAATATTGGGGATTGGCTGCTGATGCAGCTTACAAAGTATGGAAAGAAAGCAAGCATCAACTTTATAGGAAAGGGACTTCGGGAGCTGATAGTTATGCTAAATTGTTTTATGATAATGATGCGAGTGCTTCTAATTCGGAAGTGATTTATGAAACTCAATTTACAACTCTTGAAAGACCTCTTTATGGGTTTACTGTTAAATTGGCCTGTGTGAGTGATGGGGGATGGAACTCTTGGACTCCGACTCAGGACATGGTAAATGCTTATTATATGAAAAGTACGGGTAAGCGTATCGATGAAGAAGGATCCGGTTATGATCCTGAGAGCCCGTATGAAGACAGAGATCCACGTATGAAGGCTTCGATATATTATCCGGGAAATACCACGTTGAAAGGATTGATATATAATAGTCAGCCTGGAGAAGGGACACCTGACAGGATGGACCAGCATAATGGTACAAAAACCGGTTATGGCTGGAAGAAATTTCTTGATCCGGCATTGTTGGGGACATGGGATACCGGAAAAGATTTTCCTTTGATTCGATTGGCAGAAGTCCTTTTGAACTATGCAGAAGCCAAAAATGAGGTCTTGGATACTCCCGATCAAAGTATTTATGATGCAGTTAATGCTATACGTCTTCGAGTACAAATGCCAAAATTGGAATCAGGATTGGATAAGGATAAAATGAGAGAACGTATCCGGGATGAACGCAGGGTGGAGCTTGCCTTTGAAGGTACACGTTTCTTTGATATTCGCCGCTGGCATATAGCACATGAAGTTCTAAATCTGCACAATGGATGGATATTGGGTATGAAACTCAATAATCCGGATAACTACATAGTGGATAATGAAGGATATGTACGTGCCGGAATACGTATTTTTAATTCGGACAAACATTATCTGTGGCCAATACCACAGAGAGAAACCGAACTTAATTCTAATTTACTACCCAATAATCCGGGCTGGAATTGAATACTTAAATTACATATAGTTTTTATGAAAAACAGATTTATAATATTTATTGTAACCCTGTTTATAGGGGTGTCGTGTGCTTATTCACAAGTAGATTTATCAAAATATGTAGATCCATATATTGGAGTAGAAGGAGGTGGAAATGTATTTCCGGGACCTTGCGTACCATTCGGAATGGTTAAACTTGGACCGGATTGCGGTAATAAAGATTGGAATGCCGGATGGGATCCTACGGGTAATATACACGGGTTCAGTCATACGCATGTGAGTGGTACAGGAGGAGGATGCAAATATGGTAACATTCTGATGCTGCCAATGACCGGAGAAATCAATCTGGATGATTATTCGTCTCCACGTTCGGGAGAAAAAGTCCTGTTAGGGGAATATGCTGTAGGGTTAAGCAGATATAATACTCATGCCAGATTGACTGCACTCTCCAGAAGTGGATTTCATGAATATACTTTTCCAGAAGGAACAGATTCAAAAATAATCATTGATTTGGGCAGTTTTCTGCAATCGCACGAAAAACAAATGTTGGTAGGCTCTGAAGTGAAAATAGTTTCTGATACTGAGGTAGAAGGGTATTCACGTGTTAGAGGAGGATGGAATGAAGGGGGAGCTTATACCGTCTATTTCTATGCTCAGTTTGATACCCCGGCGACTGAAGTAGGGACCTGGAAAGGAAATAAAGTGTATTCGGGAAAGCTGTCGCAAACTGATAGTAATGAAAAGACCGGTGCCTATTTCAAGTATAATACCACTAAAGGACAAAAAATACGGGCTAAAGTAGGTATTTCATTTGTTGGGCTTAATAAAGCCAGATCCAATCTTTCCGAGATGAAATCATGGGATTTCCAGGAAGTAAAAGATGTGGCTGTCGATCAGTGGAATCAGCTTCTTTCAAAAGCCCGGGTTACTGGAACGGAAGAAAACAAGAAGATTTTTTATACGGCAATGTATCACAGCTACTTGCAACCTGTAAACAGGACCGGAGAAAATCCGAAATGGGTATCAGATGAGCCTTATTATGATGATTATTTTGCAATTTGGGATACTTTCCGTGCAACGCATCCTTTATTTACATTATTGACACCTTCCGTACAGACGGATATGATACGTTCGCTTATTGATATATATAAACATGACGGATATATGCCAGATGCCCGGAGTGGGAATGATAACGGGAGAGTACAAGGAGGAACGGATTGTGATATATTGATTGCAGATGCGATGGTTAAAGGATTGAAAAATATAGATTATGAGACGGCTTTGCAATCAATGGTAAAAAATGCAGAAGTAGCTCCCGGAGGTGATGAACGAAAAGAAGGTAGAGGAGGTATTGCTGATTATAATGCATTGGGTTATGTGTCAACAGCTTATGAACGTGCAGGAAGCAGGACCTTTGAATATGCTAATTGTGATTTCGCAATCGCAACTGTGGCCAGTGCATTAGGTAAACATGATGTTGCGGAGAAATATTATCAACGTGCAAATAACTGGCAAAATATCTGGAATGACGGGATAGAGAGTTTAGGACATAAAGGTTTCCTATGGCCTAAGAATGTTGATGGTACATGGTGGCCGGAAGATAAATTTTCTGTTTTCACAAGTGGTACATGGCCAGATTTCCTCTATGAAACATTTTCTTGGGAGATGTCTTTTTATGTACCTCATGATGTGAACAGGTTGATAGAGAAATGTGGTGGTAAAGAGAAATTTATCAATCGTCTGGATACTTATTTCACGCATGAGCGTTGGGATCAACGTTGGTTTATGGGGTTATTTCAAATATCCAATGAACCGGGATTTTTGGTACCTACCTTTTATAATTATGCAGGTCGTCCGGATAAAACAGCAGAAGTGGTTCGTAAAACTTTACAGACCCGTTACAATACAACTCGTGAAGGCATTCCCGGAAATGATGACTCCGGCTCAATGTCCTCTTGGTATATTTTTCATGCTTTGGGTTTTTATCCTAATGCCGGACAAGATGTATATCTTATTTCGAGTCCACTATTTCAGGAAGTTATTATTTCTCTTGAAAATGGAAAGGAATTAAAAATCGTAGCAAAAAATGCTAATGATAAAAATATCTATATACAATCAGCCAAACTGAATGGACAGGAGTTGAATAGGTGTTGGTTCCGACATACTGATATATCGGATGGAGGAAGTCTCGAATTTATTATGGGCAATAAACCCTCAAAATGGGGACAGTCGGGAGAACTTCCTCCTTCTATGTCATTCAAAAACAAGTAAAAGAACAGAAAATGAAGAATAGAATAAAATATTTGCTGGGAGTTCTTATTATATCTCCTATATGTATGTATAGTAAAGACTTTAATGTTTCTTCTCCTGATAACAAGATCATTTTGAGTGTGAATGTGAAAGACAGGATTAGTTGGAGTGTGAATTACAATTCCACCCCGGTGATACTTCCCTCTTTTATCTCACTACAGACGAAAGAAAAAACATTAGGAGCAAATCCGCATATCCGTAAATCAAAAATTCATACTGTAAATGAAACGATTACAACTTCTATTTATAAGAAAAGAATAATAGAGGATAACTATAAAGAGTTGAATCTCACTTTTGCAGGAAATTATGCATTACAATTCCGGGTATATGATGATGGAGTAGCTTATAGATGGATAGGTTTACAGAAAGAAGATATAACTATCTTATCGGAAGGGGTGGAATTTAATTTTGCGAAGAAAAATTCAAAGGTATACGTAGGATACGTGAATGCCAAAGAAGAAGATGTATATTCATGTTCTTTTGAAAATACGTATCAGCATATTCCTTTAGAGAAGATGTCTGATTTTTGGCCGGCTTTTACTCCTATATTAGTAGAACAAGACGGAATAAAATGCGGGATTACAGAAGCTGACCTTGAGGATTACCCCGGAATGTTTCTTCGGATAAACAAGAAGACTAGGCAGGGATTAATTGCGGATTTTGCTCCGTATCCTGTTGAAGAAGTACAGGGAGGACATAATAACTTACAATCTCTTGTAGTGAAACGGGCTGATTATACGGCGAAGACCAAAGGTGACAGGACTTTCCCTTGGCGAGTAGTTATTATTGCAGATGAAGATAAGGATTTATTGAATAATGATATGGTATATAAATTAGCCAGTCCTTGCCGTATTAATGATACATCCTGGATTAAACCGGGAAAATTGGCATGGGATTATTGGAATGCATGGAATATTTATGGAGTAGACTTCCGTGCCGGAATTAACACAAACACTTATCTTTATTATATTGATTTTGCAGCAAAAAACGGTATCGAATATGTTTTGTTGGATGAAGGATGGGCAGAAAGTACAGATATCATGAAAGTTGTGCCGGAGATCGATTTACCCTATATCATTCGGTATGCCCGGTTAAAAGGGGTTTCTATTCTTTTGTGGGGAGGATGGTTACCTTTGAGCCAAAAGATGGACGAAGCTCTTGAACATTATGCTGAGCTTGGAGTTAAAGGGTTTAAGGTTGATTTTATGGATCGGGACGATCAGAAAATGGTTAACTTTTACTATCGGTTGGCACAAAAAGCGGCAGAGCATAACCTTATTATAGATTTTCATGGAGCATACAAACCCACTGGACTACAACGTACTTATCCGAATGTTATCAACTTTGAGGGGGTATATGGCTTGGAATACTTGAAAGGGGATTACCCGGATATGCCTTTTAATGACGTAACGATCCCTTATATAAGGATGCTGGCTGGGCCGGTTGATTATACTCCGGGGGCTATGGTTAATGCTAATAAAGAAAGTTACAGAGGTATTCATTCAATTCCTATGAGTCAGGGAACCCGTGCACACCAGGTTGCTTTGTATGTTGTTTTTGAATCTCCTTTAAATATGTTGGCTGATAGTCCCAATAATTACATGAAAGAGCAGGAAACAACTGATTTTTTGAGACAAATACCGACTGTTTTTGACCAAACTGTCGCTTTGGATGGTAAGGTCGGTGAGTATGCAGTCATTGCCAGAGAGAAATCGGATATATGGTATTTGGGGGCTATTACGAATTGGGAAACGCGTGAAATTACGATCGATTTCTCTTTTTTAAAGGAAGGTAACTGGCAAATGGAATTGTTCAGGGATGGAGTTAATGCTGACCGTAATGGTAATGATTACAAGCGGGAAGTCATCAATGTGAATATTAACAGTAAAATAAAGGTGTCACTTGCTCCTGGAGGGGGAATGGCGGCTATTATTAGAAAAATCAATCATTAACCTTTAAATATATAATAAAATGAAACATCTAAATTTATTCGTAGCGTGTTGTCTATCATTAATGGTAAGCAGTTTGTTTGCAAAAGATTATTATGTAAAAGTCGGAGCCTCTGGAAATGGAGATTCTTGGGAACAGGCTTCTGGTAATTTATCAGGAACATTGTTGAATGCAACGGCCGGATCGACAGTTCATGTGGCTGCCGGTGAATATAAACCGACTTTAAACTTTAAAGGAGATAATAATAATCCTACGGAGTTTCGTTTTAAAATATCCGGTGGGGTAACTATCTTAGGTGGATATCCGTCCGACGGTAACGGAGAAAGGAACCCTCAGGTTAATATTACTTCACTAAATGGCCAGATTGATGAGAGTACGAATGTATATACAATAGCATACGTGTTATTGGGTAGTGAGATGGCTGTTGTTGATGGATTTACTTTTAAGAATGGAAAAGGAGAAAACGGAGAACATTATGGTGATTTTAGTGGAGGTGCCGGAGCTATTATTTTAAAAAGTGGAAACGAGGCTGAAGGGGGATCTCCGGCCGGAACCGGTTTGAAATTGTCTAATTGTATCTTTGAAAACAACTCGGCTGCATGGGGAGGCGCATTAAAATTACAACGTCCGGACAATCAGCAGGAACTGGTTGTTCTTGAGGTGGAGAATTGTACTTTTACCGGTAATAAATCAGATCAGAATGGGGGAGCTATTGCAGCATGGGGCTATGATATCAGACTTAAAAACTGTCAGTTCATAAATAATACTGCTGAAATTTCTGGGAATAATGGTGGGGCAATAGCTGCTTATGAATCGACAATCAGTACTGAAAATTGTGTCTTTCAGAAAAATGTTGCGGGCAGTAATGGTGGTGCTCTCTTTTCTGAAAGAGGACAAAATATGACTGTTGTTAATTGCCAGTTTAATGAGAATGCCGGATGGGAAGGAGGCGCCGTCCGGTATACTAATAATGATGAAGCAGAGGCGAAGGTACTTGTAAAAGACTGCATGTTTATCAAGAATAAAGATGCTAAATCAAATGGTAATGGTTCAGGAGGGGCAGTTAATTTTACAGCATGGAATTCTACTATTGAGGTGGTGAATTGTGATTTTGATGGAAATACAGTTGGTAATGCCGGGGGAGCATTGCGTATTAGTGGTAAATTCAAATTAGATCATTGTGATTTTTATAATAATATAGCCGGAGCACATGCTGGCGGATGGCTGGATGGAGATGAGGCTACCGTAAATAATTGTATTTTTGGAAAAAACATCAGTACCGATAATGCAGAAGGTACAGCTCTTAAGTGTCAGATTAAGAATCTGACATTATCTGATTGCCGTTTTTATGAAAATGTAGGTAATTCTATTTTAGGTATTGGTTGGGAATCAAGAGTGAAAATGAATAATGTTTCTATTTACAATAATACTGCTACCGCATTGGCTTTTCAGAATGCTTATGCGGATATCCGGAATATCACAATCAGTGGAAACAGATCAATCAATAACGGTGCTATCATGAATGGTAATTGGGAGGGATATTCTGAGATTAATCTTGTTGGGGCTACTATCATAGGTAATGAGTCTGCCGAAGGCAAAGATAGTTTCTTTAAAACATCCGGTGACTGTTCTATTACTCTCAATAATGCTATTTATGCTTTAAATACTGTAGGAGGAAATATGGATGAAACAGATTATTCTACCGGAGACTTCATGTCTTTTGTTCATTTATATTCAATTTGGAATAACAAACGCTTTATTGATGCGGATGACTATTATGGTGAAGATGTCTCTAATACCCCTATTGAAATAGGTTCAACTATCACAGAGCTGGAGGAAGTGAATTCACAAATGGTACACTTATTGATCGGAAATAGTAATCCGGCTATAAAAACGGGTAATCCGGTATTGGCTGGAACAAGTGACCAAATAGGGAATATACGCCCTGAAATTCCGAGTATGGGAGCTTGTGAACCGACAAATGTGACAGGTCTGGAACTTGAAACAATGAATGATTCAAGAGGATTATTGATTTATCCAATGCCGGCAACAACAAATTTCGTTGTCAAAGCAAATATCGGAACAGCCGTTAATGCATGTATCACGATTTATTCGGATAACGGACTATTTGTATGTAAAAATGAGATGCAGATAGATGGGGCAACAGCCGAATACCATGGATATTTGCCATCTGGGAATTATTTGATTATGGTAGAGACTGGTAATTTTGCATATACAGGTAAATTGATTGTTAAATAAAGGAAACAAAATTCTGTAGGAGAAAAATATTCTTTTCTCTTACAGAATTTAAAAAGTAATATACATGATATGAGAACTATTTCCCAATTTATATTATTGTTGGCACTTATGTTTATTTTGATTATCCAATCGGCGAATGCGCAACAGGGAATGGGGTATACTTATCCTCAATACCCCTATGGTAAGGATCTGTCACAAACACTTACTTTTAAAATTATGCTTCGTTGTGCGCGCCCTGAAGATGTATCAAATTTGGATATGGGTCGAGTTTTGAATTATATAAAACAGGTAGACTGTATAACCAGGGGATTACCTAAAATAGTTATATTAGGAGGATTTCAGCAAGATGGACATGATCATCAATATCCTTGGTGGACTCCAATTAACGATTCTTTTACGGCTCCCGGAGGATTAACCGGAAAAGAGGCCCTTCTTTGGTTGATGCAACAAGCACGTAGGTACAATACTAACTGTACTTTTCATGTTAATCCGTTTGATGCTTACAAAGATTCTCCTAAATGGTCAACTTATCAAGAAAAAGATTTGATTTGCCGGAAAGAATCAGGAAGTCTTATTCCTGGTGGAGTGTGGTGGAACAGGCAAAGTTATATGGTTAACCTCGTTAAAGAGTGGGAAAGTGGAGTAACCAAACAGAAAATAGATGAGTTTTTAGAAGAAGTTCCCTTAGTAAAAGAGACGGGCGTATTGTATTTTGATAATATTACACAATACCCGGCCAGCCCCTATCATGGTATAACTCAAAATGATCAGCGCGATGCAATAAAGAAATGTGCCGAATATTTGAAACAGGCTTATGGCATCCAGCTGATAGGTGAATATGCTGATCCTCAATTGTATGGATTCCTTTCCCAAGGGATTACATGGGATTGGAATGAATCACTCAATGTGAATCAGATGGAAATTCCTGCTTATATTATGTGTGGCGGTAGAGATATAGCTCATGATACTTTGCTTGGACAAACTATTAATTTGAAACCTCATTTGCAAGTCTTCGGAACCAGTTTGCAGTTGGAAGATATTCAGTTTCAATACAATCCCGACAGGGTGTTAAGAGAGTTTACGCATCATACTCTTACTTATTTTTATCTGAACCGCTTATTGCGTAAAGAATATGTGCATGAAGGTTCATTATATCGGTTGACTTTGTCTGATAATGTTGTGAGCGAATATAGTGATGATATCCACAAAATATATCGTGATAACAAATTGGTTAAAAAAGGATATGACGTATTTCTCCCTGTATATTGGCAAAATCATCCGGAAATCATGACTTATTCGTTGAAAGGGGGTAAGTTTACTTGGAATTTTCCCAAAGAATGGGCGCAAATCCGAAATGTGGATATCTATACATTCAACGAAAGTTTTAACGGTCTCTCAGTTGTAGAATTGGGGCGTACAATATCTGGAAATCAAATATCTTTGATGATGGAAGCTAATAAAGCGCTTCTTGTTGTCCCTGCTGGAACCGATATGACTATTAAAGAAACCATTTATTCAAATGCTCCTTCCGGTATTGTGAAGTTCTTGAATAAAGATGAAGTTACTCAGGGTAACTGGACATCCAGATACGGAACTTTAGGATATGAGGTATTTGGTTGTCAATTAGTGAAAGAAAAAAATAATGTAAAAATTGAGTATGTAGGTGATGAACTGGTCGTCAAGGATGGGAATGCAGTAAAGAGTAATGCTTTGTTATATCCGAATGATAAATCCAAACGGATCCAGGCTGTACGAACATCTCGGTTGCATCAGCTTATAGATATTAATGTCTCCGAAGAAAAACCTTTAAAAATTTCTCTTTATTTTGCCGATTATGAGAATAAGAATATTCAAATGTTAGTAGATGTTATTGATGTAAATACAAAGCAGGTACTTCATTCCACTATTTTGAAGGATTTTGTAGAAGGGGTTTATTTATCTTATTCAATGAAAGGGCATTTGCAGGTAAGACTTACCCGTTTCTTTTATGATTATTACAATGATCCTGACTATCCGGTATGTTCTGGTATTTTTATTGATACTGATATGCTGACTGGTATAGATAATAATGTAGAGAAGAATCTTTTTTATAGAGTGTGGAATTATCCCAATCCTTTTAGGTCTTGGACTACCTTTTATGTGAATGTAGATAAGCCACAAAATATTCAATTAAAAATTTATTCTCCTCAAGGATATTTATTATTCAGTAACTCGTATTATGCCTATGAGGCAGGAATTACAAATTTCACAGTTAGTGAAGCAGATATAAATAAAGGCCATCTTTCTAATGGCCTTTACCTATATATGATACAGACTGAAACGTTTCATATAGGGGGACAATTGTTGCTAAACTAATAGTGATGTATACTTTTGTTCATAAAATAAGGGTGCTTTTTGTCTATCAGCACTCTTTATTTTTGTAAACCGATATAACCACCTTCGTATTGTTTTTATTTAGTGAATAACAACTCTCTGTATTTGGGCAGAGGCCATATTTCATCATCGATTTCCATTTCCAGATGATCGATATGATCGCGGATATTATCCAGATAAGGCCGTACGGTTTCCTCATAGGCAAATGCCTTTTCTTGGAAATTATCTTTATGATTGGCCACTTTGCGGGCTTCTGTCATGTCTCTGACTAATACCTTGATGGCAGTGACGCGGCGTGAAATTTCTCTGATGAGTTCTTTACGGTCGGCACTCATGATTTCATATTCTTCCGGAGGGAATATTTCTTTCAGTCCTCTTAAATTCTCCAATAAGCGGTTTTGATAGATTACGGCAATCGGAACGATGTGGTTGATGGCCAGATCGCCCAATACGCGGCTTTCTATCTGAACTTTCATGGTGTATTTCTCCAGCTCTACTTCCAGACGGCAGGCCAGTTCCGTTTCGTTGAAAATACGTTCGCCTATCAATACCGATTTGGATTGGTTATCCATGTAATGCATCAACGCTTCAGGCACATGGCAGATATTGCTCAATCCACGGCGGGCTGCTTCTTGTTTCCATTCTTCCGAATAGCCGTCACCTTCGAAACGGATCGGTTCGGAAGCAATGATCGTTTCTTTCAGCAAACGGAAAATGGCTTCGTCCTTGCCGATTCCTTCTTCCATCAGTTTTTCGACAGAAGCACGGAATTCGTTTAACTGATTGGCCATGGCGGCATTGATGGCGATCATGGCGGCAGCACAGTTGGAAGAGGAACCTGCTGCACGGAATTCAAAACGGTTTCCAGTGAAAGCGAACGGGGAAGTACGGTTTCTATCTGTGGTGTCCAGTAAAATTTCCGGAATACGCCCTATACCTAATTTTAATGTTGTTTTTTCTTCCGGTGTCATTTTGCTGCTTCCTACCTGGCGTACTATTTCGTCCAAAGTGGCAGAGAGCTGTTTGCCCAGGAAAATAGAAAGAATAGCGGGAGGAGCTTCATTAGCACCCAAACGATGACTGTTGCCGGCGCTCATGATAGAAGCACGTAGCAAATCTTGATTTTTGTAAACCATCATTAATACATTTACCAGGAAGGTGAGGAAAAGCATATTGCCTTTCGGATTCTTTCCCGGGGCAAAAAGATTAATGCCGGTGTCGGTACAGAGCGACCAGTTATTGTGTTTCCCCGATCCATTGACTCCGCTATATGGTTTCTCGTGTAGCAATACGGCAAAGTTATGTTTACGGGCAATGCGCTTCATCAAATCCATAACGAGTTGGTTATGGTCGTTGGCGAGGTTGGCATTTTCAAAAATAGGAGCTAATTCAAATTGATTGGGAGCAACCTCATTGTGACGGGTTTTTACCGGAATTCCCAGTTTATGGCACTCTATTTCCAACTCTTTCATAAATGCAGTGACGCGGGGGGGGATAGAACCGAAATAATGATCTTCCAACTGCTGGTCTTTGGCCGAAGAGTGCCCCATCAGCGTACGTCCCGTCAGGCAAAGATCCGGACGTGCATTATATAAAGAGGAGTCGACAAGAAAATACTCCTGTTCCCATCCTAAGTTGGTGAATACGCGGGTTACGTTTTTGTCGAACAACTGACACACTTCGGTTGCTGCTTTATCAACGGCTGCGAGTGCTTTCAGCAAAGGTGTTTTATAATCTAATGCTTCGCCGGTATAAGAGATGAAAATAGTAGGGATACACAAGGTAGTGTCTACTACGAAAGCCGGTGAAGAGACGTCCCAAGCAGTATATCCGCGTGCTTCGAACGTGTTGCGGATACCTCCGTTAGGGAAAGAGGAAGCGTCCGGTTCTTGCTGGATAAGCAGTTTTCCGGAGAAGCGTTCAATGACCCCTCCGTCTTCGCCGAACTCGATAAAACCGTCATGCTTTTCTGCTGTTCCGTCTGTAAGAGGCTGAAACCAGTGCGTATAATGAGTTACATTGAGCGATTTAGCCCAACTTTTCATGCCATTGGCAATCAGATCGGCCATTTCACGACTGATAGGAGTACCTTTTTCAATGGCATCGGTTACCGCCTTGTAAGCTTCTTTAGGAAGATATTCCTGCATTTTCTTACGATCGAATACATGACTGCCATAATAATCGGATAATTTGTTGGAAGGAGTGATGACCTCCAGAGGGCCTCTGTTTGAGAGCTCTTGTAAAGCGAAAAATCTCATTTTAGACATAAATGGTCTGTTTTTTATCGGTTGATGCTGCAAAATTATATGTTTTTTCTGATAGTACCCCTATATTTTAGGGGGTAATTTTGAAAAATATCTTTTTTTCTTAGATAATCCCCCTTGATGAATGGCACAAACCCGATAAGTGTTTCGTCATGTCTTTCTTTGGGGAATTTTTCTTTGCTGTTTTTTTTGTCGCGTTGCCTGATATCTGTTCCATTACATGATAAAAGGGATACATTGTCGTGTATCGTTCGGAGCTCATCAAAGCCAAAGGTTGACTATAACTCTTTTTTATAAATCAGTGTTAATCTCCGGATAGATCTTTTCTTTTCATTGTTTTTAAGTATATTTGTTCCATAGTAATGGAAAGGATTTTTTTTGAAACACTATAAGTTGATATGGATTTTGGTTCTGGTTTTATTCCTTTTAGTACCGAAAGGAAGAGCCAATTCTGTTTTGAACCTGTATACGAGTGAACCCATCACTGTGGATTCTATCTTGCATAATGTGATGACCTTTACCCCTTTCTATGAAAAAATAGTGAATGACTACCGGGCAGACCTTTATATAAAAGGTAAACTGAATATCCGAAAAAAGAATTTCATGTTCCGCTACCTTCCGAAAATGTTTCGCATGCAGAAAGGGGTGCGTGAGTATTTGATGGAATCGTATAGTGAATTGCATTTCACAGCTCCCAATATTTACGATCAAAAGGTAAAAGCCGGTTACGGTACTGTTTTCAGTGGCGGCTTCCAGGCAACGATGCTTGAATATTTTCATGTTAATGCCTATTCTCCTACATTGCTTTACGACCGCCTGCTCTCGCCACTTGCCAAAAATGCGAAAAAATATTATCGTTACCAGATAGATACTATCATGGGGACACAGGATAATATGCACTATAAAATACGTTTTATTCCTAAGTCGAAAAGTGACCAGTTGGTGGGAGGATATATGATTGTCAGTTCTGATGTGTGGAGTCTGCGTGAAATACGTTTTTCCGGACGTTCTGAACTTCTGACTTTTGAAAATCTCATTAAAATGGGAGAGGTGGGGGATGACAATGAATTTCTGCCTGTGTGTTATGAATTTAAGGTCCGTTTCAATTTTGTGGGTAATGTGGTAGATGGCAGTTATCTGGCTTCATTGAATTATAATTCCATCGAGTTGAATGACCGGGGTAAGTATCGTAAAGAAAAAAAGAAGTTTGACCTTACGGAATCTTATACATTGAGATCGGATACGAACTCTCTGCTGGTGGATAGTGCCCATTTTGCTTCTTTACGTCCTGTCGAGTTGAGCAGCGATGAAAAAAAACTGTATGAGGATTATGCTTTAAGGAAAGATACTTCCGTTTCGAAACCTCCTTCACGGCGTCGTGTGTTTTGGGGGGAGGTTGGTGATTTTTTGTTATCTGATATTAACATGGATCTGTCCCATGTCGGTAGTGTCAAATGTTCTCCTATTATAAATCCGCTACTGCTGAGTTATAGTGGTAGTAACGGCTTCTCCTGGCGGCAGGATTTTAAGTACAACCGGTTGTTTTCCGGAGATAAAGTATTGCGGATTGTACCCCGGATTGGTTATAATTTTACCCGTAAGGAATTTTATTGGTCGGCAAATGCCGATTTTGATTATTGGCCGCAGAAGAGGGGGGCTATTCATGTTAATTTTGGTAATGGTAACCGTATTTATAGCAGTGACGTATTGGATGAGTTGAAAGCCATTCCAGATAGTATTTTTGATTTTGACCAGATACATTTGGATTATTTTAAGGACTTGTTTTTTAATTTCCGTCATAGTATCGAGATTGTCAACGGGTTGGAGTTAAGTGTCGGCTTTTCTGCTCACAGGAGGACGGCTATTGAGAAATCGAAGTTTGTGATTGTAAATCCCATAGTTCCTCCTACCCCCGATTTTATGAATAAATTTAAGGATACATATATAAGCTTTGCTCCTCGTATCCGTGTCGAGTGGACTCCTTGCCTGTATTATTATATGAATGGGAAAAGAAAGCTGAACCTTCACTCGTCTTTTCCTACTTTCTCTTTTGACTACGAACGTGGTATCAAAGGTGTATTTAAAAGTACGGGAGAATATGAGAGAATTGAATTTGATCTTCAACACCATGTCCCATTGGGGCCTATGCGTAATATCTATTATCGTTTCGGGCTTGGTGCATTTACGAATCAGGAACAGCTTTATTTTGTCGATTTTGCTAATTTGGCAAGGAGTAACCTGCCCGTAGGGTGGAATGATGATATTGGCGGCGTTTTTCAATTATTGGATGGACGCTGGTATAACTCTTCCCGTAAATATGTTCGTGCGCATTTCACTTATGAAGCTCCTTTCCTGCTTTTGCGGCACTTGATAAAATATACCCGCTATGTTCAAAACGAACGTCTGTATGTTAATACATTGTTTGTTCCGCACCTTAATCCGTATATGGAAATAGGATATGGTATAGGTACGCATATTTTTGATGTGGGTGTTTTTGTAAGCAGCGAGAATTTTAAATATAAACAGGTTGGGTGTAAATTTACATTCGAGCTGTTCAATAGATAAATAAGAGTGATTCGGATCTAAATGAAAGACTTGGATGAATATTGTAAGAAATATTAACGATATTTTTCCAATAGATTTTGTATAAAAAATGGAGGGTGTGTCGAAATTCTCATAAACTAAAAATCACCCTCGCCACAGGATTAAACTGCACCCCAAAAGTTGGACACAAAACTTTAGGAGTGCAGTTCACAGTTGTAGCGAGGGTGATTTTGATAAAAGGGGAGTTTTGACATCCCCTTTTTTTCAGAGAGGTTTTCGACGTTTCCTCATCCTTTTATTAAGAGAGAGATTTTGATATACTTTTTGATTATTTTGTAATATAGGTACGTTTTATAAAACGACTACTTTATGAGCTTTACCATTAATGAGTATAATATAATTATTACCAGCAAGTTCGAATGTCATAGCATCGTTGTTTGCTTTTGTTTCTATAACTTTTTCTCCGATGATGGTATAAATTTGAATATTATCTGCTATTTGTAAACCTCCTATATATACTTTACCCATTTGAGCTGTTACAATAATGTCGTCTTGTGAGTTGTTTTGAACTCCCGTTCCTTTTTGGATCGTTATGGGAGTAGTTTTGAATACATTGACTCCAGAGAATTTCGGGAAAGCATCACTTGTCATTTCACAGTAAACCGGTTGGATTTGTGGGGTAAGGAAAGTGAACTTACCATCATTTTCTGTATAATCCTTACCAACTTCTAAGATTTTTTCATTATCGGTAGTTTTCCAAGTATATACAGTGTTTTGTTCTTTATCAGTAATACCTTTAATATTATTCTGTGCAGATAAATCTAACTCTTTATTTGTGGTAATTTCTTCTGCAATGATTAGTGCTTCTTGTGGAGCATATGTATAACCACTTATTGCAGTTGCTGGCAATGTTTCAAAAGTTAGTTTGTTTTTACTACAATTTAATGTTTTTCCGATAATTCCAGCTTTTATCTCAGCGATTTGATTCCCCATACAAAGTAAATATCTCAATGCTGTACATGGAGTGACATCAATGCTCGTTAATAGATTGTTATTGACTGATATGTAATCTAAATTGATGTTATTAGAGAAATCTATACTCTCTAATTGGTTGTTTACACAGTATAAGTTTTTGAGTTTAATATTTTGGGAAATGTTCAGCGCTTTTAGTTGGTTGTTATTACAATAAAGTGTTTCTAATGCTGTACATTTTGATATGTCAAGGTTTTCTGCTTCAATTTCATTACAGTTCAGATATGTTAATGTGACGTTCTGAGATAGATCGATGAATTTAAGCGGATTTGTGTGACAATAGAGCTTTTGTAACTTTGTATTTTTACTAATGTCGAGTATTGACAACTTATTGGTATTTACGTACAATTCTGTCAGGTCGGTTGCTTTGGTTAGATCAATGGCAGTAACTTGTGCTTCGTCTACTTTAGATACACATCCGAAATATACAATATTTTCGCCATAAATTTTAATTAGTCCTTCTCCTTTCGGAATTCCTATGACCCCTGTGGCGTTCGCATAAGGATCTGGCATTTGTATTACATCGGTTTCTACCAATACTCCATCTCCCCAGTCGATAGACAATTTGGTATCTGGTGTACTAACTTCAAAATCCAATGTACGTTCCATTCCGTTTACTTCAACGTTGAGAGTTATTATTGGTTCTTTTACTATAGCGTTTGAGATTGTTATAGGGGTAGTCTTGAATACATTAACGCTTGAAAATTTTGGGAAAGCATCACTTGTCATTTCGCAGTAGACTGGTTGCGGTTGCAGAGTAAGGAAAGTAAACTTGCCATTATTTTCTGTATAATCTTTACCAGCTTCTAAGATTTTTTCATTATCAGCAGTTTTCCAGGTATATGCAGTTTTTTGTTCTTTATCTGTAATGCCTTTAATATTGTTTTGTGCAGATAAATCCAATTCTTTGTTTATAGCGATTTCTTCTGCAATAGACAGTACTTCTTGTGGTGCATATGTGTAACTACCCATTGCTGTTGCTGGCAATGTTGCAAAAGTCAGCTTGTTTTTACTGCAATTTAATGTTTTTCCAATATTCCCGACTTTAATTTCCGAGATTTGATTTCCCATACAATATAAATATCTTAATGCTGTACATGGAGTGACATCTATACTCGTTAACAGGTTGTTGTTAACCGATATGTAATCTAAATTGGCGTTATTGGAAAAGTTTATACTTTTCAGTTGATTGTTTAGGCAGTATAAACTTTTGAGTTTCGTGTTTTTGGAAATATCTAATGCTTTTAGCTTATTGTTGTTACAATAAATAGTTTCTAAGTCGATACATTTTGATATATCAAGGCTTTCTGTTTCAATATCATTGCAATTTATGTAGGTTAAGGCAATGTTTTCAGATAAATTAATCGATTTGAGTGGATTAGAGTAACAATAAAGTTTTTGCAATTTTCTGTTTTTGCTAATGTCAAGTGTTGACAGTTTATTGGTATTTACGTATAATTCAGTCAATTCGGTTGCTTTTGTCAGGTCGACAGCTGTGACTTGGGCTTCACCTACTTTGGATGTACATCCGAAATATACAATGTTTTCGCCATAAATTTTAATCAACCCTTCTCCTTTAGGAATTCCTACTACTACTGTGGCATTCGCATAAGGATCTGGCATTTGTATCACATCGGTTTCTATTAATGTTCCATCTCCCCAATCAATGAATAGTTTGGTATTTGGGGTACTGACTTCAAATTCAAGTGTACGTTCAGATCCGTCTGGCTCGACGTTTAATGTAATTATAGGTTCGCTTTTTGCATTCACGATTGTTGCGATGCAAAATAATAATAAAAATAGTAATTTTCTTTCCATAATAATTATAAATTAATTAGTTTTGCAAAACTATGAAAAAAAAATAAAATAGCGGAATTATCATTGCTTTTTATTGGAAAAAGGATATAGGAGTGTGAATTAACTATTAGGAAAAGATAAAAAATATATGTATTGTATGAAAAAGATAATACTACTGTCTTTCTTGTTTCTTTTTGTTAGCGAGGGTATCTATGCGGCAATCGGAAAAAAGAATAAAAAAAAGGTGACTAATCCTATTGAAGTGAAAAAAGATTCGGTGAATGCTGACTATAAAAAAGTCACTAAAGATGCCGTTATTAAGCAAGGGCTTTTTACTACTTTTTTGAGTAAAAAAGAAAATAATTTGTATTTTGAGATTCCAGATTCAGCTTTTTCGCATACTTATCTATTGACGAACCGTATTGCAGAAACAAGTAATACACATGATTATGTGGCAGGGCAAATGGCAACTAATCCATTGATGATTCGTTTCAGCAAAGATGGGCAGAAAGTATATATGCATTTGGTGCAAAGTAGTAATATGGTAGACCAGAATGATCCTATCGCATCTGCTTTTAATAAGAATTTTGCAGATCCAGTATTGAAAGGCTTTAAGATTGTAGCTCGTAATCAAGGTAATGTTGTTATAGATGTTACTTCCTTTTTTGGTGGAAATGAAAAATGTATTAGCCCTATTAAGCAAGAGAGTCCTTTAGCTAAATTATTTGGTGGAGGAAATTCATTAAAAGGAACTTTTGCGGCAGATGCATCTAATATTCTGAGTGTGAAAACATTTCCTAATAACATAGAGATAAAAAGTTTGTTGTCATTTACTACCACTCCGTTGAATCAGCCTTATTCAGTTACGGTACATCGTTCGTTGTTCGTTTTGCCTGATACATTGATGGCTATGCGATTACAGGATAATCGAGTGGGATATTTTAGTTCAGATAAAAGTTTATACACATCCTCTAAAGATAAGATTATTCCTCAAACTTTTATTCATCGTTGGAGGATAGAGCCCAAGAAACAAGACTTAGAACGCTACTTTAAAGGGGAGCTGGTGGAACCGATGAAACCGATTGTATTTTATGTAGATACTGCTTTCCCAGAGAAATGGCGTACTGTCGTAAAACAGGGAATTGAAGACTGGAATATGGCTTTTGAAGCTGCTGGGTTTAAAAATGTAGTGAAAGCACTGGATTATCCGAGTAATAATCCCGATTTTGATCCGGATGACATGCGTTATAGTTGTGTGAAATATGCTGCTACTTCTATTGCTAATGCAATGGGACCGAGTCATATTGATCCGCGTACAGGGGAGATTCTGACTGCAGACGTAATATGGTATCATAATGTTATTTCTTTATTGCATAATTGGCGTTTTGTGCAAACTGCTGCTGTTGATGATCGTGTACGTAAAGCGGTATTTGATGATGATGTGATGCAAGAGGCTATTCGTTATGCTGCGGCTCATGAAATAGGACATACATTAGGGTTGATGCATAATATGGGAGCTAGTTATTCTTTTCCGGTAGATTCTTTACGCAGTCCGAAGTTTACACAAAAGTATGGAACCACTCCCAGTATTATGGATTATGCAAGAAATAATTATATTGCTCAACCGGGAGATTTGGAGAAAGGGGTAAAATTAACACCGCCGAATTTAGGTGTATACGATATATATGCTATTGATTGGGGATATCGCCTTATTCCAGGAGCGGATACTCCCGAGAAAGAAAAAACGGTACTTGATGCTTGGATTGAGAAAAAGAAATCTGATCCGATGTATGAATTCGGGGCGCAACAAGTTTTTGGTACGGTTGATCCGACAGACCAGTCTGAGGATTTAGGAGATGATCATTTGAAAGCTGGGGATTTGGCTATTCGGAATTTGAAAGTCATAATGAAGAATTTAGAGACGTGGACTTTTGATAAGGGAGCACGCTATGATGAAGTAGAAAATATGTATATTGAAGTTGTAAGGCAATATACACGGCATTTGCGTCATGTAATGCCTTATGTCGGTGGTATTCGTTTCCAAGAAGTTCGTCAGGGTGAGGATTCATCAGCAAAAAATTATATAGATAAGGCTACACAGAAAAAAGCGGTGTTATGGTTGCTGAATCAGGCTCGCACTTATAACGAATGGCTTACTCCGAAAGACTTGATTGCTAAGTTGGATGTAAATATGAATGTGAATGATAAGTTGCAGTCATCAGTAGTCGGGGCTTTATTGAATTCATCTGCATTATATCGTATAAGTGAGGGAGGACAAATAGATTCAAAAGCGAATTATACATTAAATTCCTATTTGGATGATGTTTTCTCTGAAATGTTTAAACCTACTTATCAAGGAATTAAATTGTCTGCTGCAGATATGAATATTCAATCGGCGGCAGTCGGATTGATGATCAATTATACTGGTTTGAACAAAACTGCTGAGAAGAAGACTGCTACTGCTCTCGCTGATTATGAAGACGTTTTGCGTCAAACATGTGAACCGTCTCTTCCTTGTAGTCATAGTTATATGAATGGGGATTCATTTACCCGAATCAATTTTGGCTTGCCGACACTTTCTAAAGAACAACTGGCAGCGGTTATGGTAGGACGTTTAAATAAAATAGCTCAGTTGTATAAGAGTCGTCGAGCTGCCTCTGTTGGCGATACTCGGGATTTTTATGATTATCAGTTATTACTGATAGAACGTACACTGAAAAATAATTAATGAATAAATTATATGAATAGAATCTTTTACTTATTTGTTTGTTTGTGTTTTCTTTCTTATAATGTGTGGGGACAGAATACACAGAACTATTCATTGAAAGGGCAAGTACAGGACACATCGGGTGAAACCGTCGTTGGGGCCAATATTAAAATAAAGGGGGCCGATATCGGAACAATAACTGATCTGGATGGAAATTTTTCTTTATTGGTTCCGGCTAAAGGGGCAATATTGATCATTTCCTTTATAGGCTATCAATCTCAGGAAATCCGGTTGAAACCAGGAGAAAATAACCTGAAAGTTGTACTTAAAGATGATGCTCAACAATTGGATGAGATTGTAGTAGTAGGATATGGAACACAGAAAAAATCATCTTTGACAAGTTCGGTAGAAGTGGTCCGGAGTGAAGAACTTCTACAAATGCCTACAATAAATTTGGATGAGGCATTGAACGGACAGGTTGCAGGTTTGCAAGTGATGTCTACAACAGGTGATCCGAGTTCATCTAAAGAATCGAATATACATATTAGAGGCATTAATGGTGCTCCTTTACTCGTTATTGATGGTGTACCTCGTTTCGGTACAAATACGACTGAAGGAGAAATGCGTCTCTCGGATTTGAATCCGGATGATATTGAGAGTATTTCCGTATTGAAAGATGCGGCTGCAGCTGCTGTTTATGGTGCACGGGCGGCTAATGGTGTCATTCTGGTCCAGACAAAGCGTGCTACCGGTAATCAGAAAGTATCGGTAAACTACAGAGGACAGTTTAATTTGCAACAGGCTACCAATCTACCTGAGTTTCTTAATGCATATGAGTTTGCTAAATTGTATAACCGGGCATTGGAAAACTCACCATCGGCTGTTGGTATTAATCCTTATACCGATGAACAGCTTGAAATGATTCGTACCCATTCTAATCCTAATGTATATGGTGACGAAAATTTGATTGACTATCTGGATAAGTTTGGGTATTCCATGATTCATAGTCTTTCTGTTAGTGGTGGCAATAATTTCGTGAAGTATTATATGTCTGGTGGGTATACCAATACGAAGGGATTGTATAGCGGTGTGGGACGAGATCGCTATAATTATTCAATGAAACTGGATGCAACATTATTAAAAGGGCTTGTATTGTCATTGGATGTAAACGGAACTCGTTCGGAAAATAAGAATACCAGTTATTTTACGATTGATGCTGCCTATAATTTTTCTCCAGTAGAGGTACTTAGGTTTACAGATGGTAGGTTGGCCAGTGTAAATAGTAGCAACCCTTTGATAGCTGTAGACGGTTCGGGGGGATATGTTCGTAATAAAATGAACATGAATACTATTACTGCTACTTTGAAATACGATGTTCCTTGGGTAAAGGGGCTTTCCGCCTATTTACGTGCTACTTTTGATAATAATAATTCTGTTCAAAAAACATTTAGTAGTCCTGTAACTCTTTACACTTATGACAAGCAGACCGGAGAGATAAAAGAAGATGATAAAACTACCTATCCGAAAGCAAAGATTACTTTGAAAGAAACCGATCGTTTTGTGGATAATAAATTAGTGGAGCTTGGGGTGAATTATAATCGCACTTTTGCTGCAAAACATGATGTTTCCGGGTTGTTGGTTATCAATTATCAAGATTATCACAATCGTTATTTGACTGGAGAAAATTTGGATATGGCGGGTATTTATCCGGAGATAATGGGAAGTGCTACTACTCCCAAAGTGAATGGGGAAGAGTCGTATAGCGAACGTGCTTCAATGATTGGGCGTGCCACTTATGGTTATGATAACCGCTATTTTATTGAAGGTAGTTTTCGGGTGGATGGTTCTACAAAATTTCACCCTGACAATCGATGGGGATTTTTCCCTACAGCTTCTGCTTCTTGGGTACTTTCGAATGAACAATTTTTTAAGAATTGGGATCAACCAGTGCTTTCTAATGTGAAGTTTCGAGGCTCTATGGGTATATTGGGGGATGACGGAGCGATAGACGACTATTCGTATTTGCGGAAATATATGTATGTTGTACGTCAAGGATATAATATTGGAGGGAATCTGAAGCCAGGTATTGTTATGGACACAAGTGCTTATCCTAATCCGGATTTAAAGTGGGGACAATCAAGGGATTACAATGTGGCTACCGACTTAGGCTTTTGGGGAAATCGGTTTGGATTGTCATTTGAATATTATTGGCGTTACCGTACCAATATGATTATGGTAGCTCCTTCTTATTTGTATCCGCCTTCGACAGGAGTAGATGGTAATCCACCCAACATGAATTTTGCAAAGATAAAAGCATGGGGATGGGATTTGACTTTGACACATCGTAATTCCATTCAAAAAGTGAAATATGATTTAACTCTTACATTGGCACAAACCAGAGACCGGGTTTTAGATTATGGAGATGAGTCTTCTCTTGAACCGACTCGGCGTCGTGTAGGTAAGAGTTATATGGTATGGTGGTTATATGAAGCCGATGGACTCTTCCAGTCACAGGAAGAAATTGATAATCATCTGGTAGATCAAGATGAACAAGGTAATATTACTCTTGCACCCGGTGATATTAAATATAAAGATCAGAATGGCGATGGTAAACTTACAGATATTGATAAAATAGCTGTGAAGAATTCTTCAAATCCGGAGATGACAATGAGTTTACGTTTGGGAGTAAAGTATAAAGGCTTTTTTGTGAATGCGATGTTTCAAGGAGTTAGTGGGTATCAGCAACAGTTGACTGAATTGTATACATTAGAATCCGGAAGTTTGCAACGTTTTCAGAAATATCATCTTACAGATACGTGGTCTGAAAGTAATATGAATGCAACCTATCCTCGTGTCAAGATTGCTAATACGAATGACAATAACCGGAAAGCATCCACTTTTTGGGTGAAAGACTGTGATTTTATTCGTTTGAAATCTTTATCGGTGGGATATGCTTTACCGGTATCTGTATTGAAAAAAATCAAATTGTCATCAGCCAGTATCTCTCTACAAGGAAGTAATTTATGCACATGGTCTACTTTAAAAGATATGGATCCCGAGTCACTTCGCGGATATCCGATCCAACGCTCATATGGTATGACATTGAATTTAGGCTTTTAATATAATGTGGCATTAAAAACAGAAATAGTATGCAGTTGAGAAAATATATAGTATCTTTTTTGATTTGTGGAGGAATATTCGGACTTTCCGGATGTGATGGTTTATTCCGTGACGCTCCTTATAATAAATTGTCCCAAGAAACGATTTGGGGAAGCCAATTATTGCTTGATGAATATGTATTGCCTTGGTATCGTAATATGAGTAATGGCTTTTCAATTTATATGCCTACTTCTTCATCATTATTAAAAGGGGCATGCCGTGATTATTTACCTTGGTATGGTGATCAAATAACTATAAGTAGAGCGGATTGGTATAATACAGCCTATGGTGATATTTTGAAGAGTATTTCCAGTGAAATTACTCGTAGAGGACTTGTAAATTGGAATAATTATTACGCTCGTATTCAGTCTGTGAATCTTTTATTAGAGAATGAAGGAAAAATACAGGAGGGCGCTCATAAACAACGCATATTGGGCGAAGCACATTTTTTTCGTGCTTATTATTATTACTTATTGTTGCGACAGTTTGGAGGTCCTTTACTGATAAAGAACAATTATGATCCGTTGATTGATGATAAAAAATTTCCTCGCGCCTCTTATGAAGAAATGGTGGAATTTATTGTGGAAGAGGCGGATTTAGCGGCTTCTTTATTGTCTGATAAGTTAGAAGCCAGCGATATAGGGCGTGCTACTAAAGGAGCTGCTCTGATGCTGAAAGCTAAAACCTACTTTTGGGTAGCCAGTAAGGTATTTCAGAATAAGGAGAAATCGTATTTAGGTTTTCCGGATGATCGATCGGATGCCATGTTGACAGAGGCTGCTAAGGCATATGATGAATTGATGAAGTTGCCTTATTCGTTGATACAGATAACCGGAACAACACAAGATCAAATAAAAGAACAGTATCGTCAGATTTTTCTAACGAAAAATAGTCAGGAATCAATTTGGGAAGTACAACATTCGAATGATGGTGATTTCGCAGATGGGTTCGGGCATAAGCTTGATCGTGAATCTGTTTCTCCTTTCTTTGGCGGAACAATAGCAGCCTATTCACCTACTCAAAATCATGTGGATGAATATAATATGCGTGATGGTAAACCTTACGATCCGACACACCCGTATGATAACAGGGATTATCGTTTTTATGCGAATATCTTATATGACGGTTGTATTTTTCGCGATCATGAAATGGAAATTCACTATAATAAAGAAGGTAAAGAAGAGATTGCTGGAGCAGATCTGACGCCATACGGAACATCTGCTAATGCTGCTGTTTCAAAAACAGGATATTATTTAGGAAAATTCGTAAATGAACAGCAGAAAATTGATAGTGATGAGACTTATGCGAGTAAACAGAATTATATTATTTGGCGGTTTGCAGAGGTTTTGTTGGATTATGCAGAAATTGATTTTTTGCAGAATCGTGTTGATGATGCGTTGGATAAAGTAAATCAAATTCGCCGTCGTGTACATATGGATGAGTTACCGAGTCTGACTTGGGAACAACTGGTGAATGAACGTCGTGTAGAGATGGCTTTCGAAGAGACTACTTATTGGGATTTGCTTCGTTGGGGAGTTGCCGTAGAAAAAATGAGTGGAGCTACTAATCCTTTGAAAGCGATGAAAATAGTAAAAGAAGAGGGTAAAGATCCGATATATACGATTTCAAATATGAACAAGTATCCTAAACGTGTACGTGAGTTTCGTCAGATGCAATATTATTATCCCATACCTTGGGATGAAATACGTTATCATGGCGTTGAACAAAATCCAGAATGGGAGGAAGTTTAACCTTTATCAATCAATGTATTATTAACTTTAATAAAAAAATGTATGAGTAGAAAAATTACGGTCTTATTAATGACTTTAAGTGTGGTTATGTTTGCAAATGCACAAGAGTATAATCTATTTGATCCGGCTGATGTGGATGCCAATGGATGGATATGGTTCGATACGCAGGAAAAGATAGACAAGTATATCGGTCAGGCAAACAATGAAGATGGAAAGATAGATCCGAATGGAAAGATTATTCAGTTGATTTGTGCGGATTTTGGAGATTATGAAGACTCTACGGCCGATCCGGCTGTAAAGGGAGCAGGTACTGATGGAGAAATGGAAAGTGCGGATGCTAAAACCGGTGCTATTGTTACTGCCAGTTCTTCTTCTGCAATGAATACGAATGGTGGCGGTTTTGTAGTACGTATGCCTTCATGTGTATCTTTTAATATATTCATATCAAGCGGCGTGAAAACTTATGTACGTCTGTTAGGAACGACGGAACAAGATAAACCTTTTAAAGATTATACAATTGTTTCTGCTATGTATTCAACTATGTTTAAGCCATTGATGAGTGCCGGACAAAAAGAATGGACAGGAATGGAGACTTTGGATAGTGGTAATGAACCCTATTTCAAATTAAAATCAGATGCTCCTATTTATGCCCGGTTTGAATCATTGACAAAAGCTCCTTTGTATATTCACGGAATGAAAGTGCTTACTTCAACTAAACCTTCCGGTATTAATGACACATCAATTAATTCTGAAATTGAATTTGATGGTATTACCCTTTCTTTGGGAGAGGTTGCAAATGTGCAGGTTTATACAACTACCGGCGTATTGGCCGCATCGGCTATAACAGACAAGATGAATTTGTCTCCTTTGACAAGTGGTATATATATTGTGAAAGCAAAGAACGGTACTACCGAACGTACCACTAAGATTGTTATCCGGTAATAATTTTTATAGGGAAAACCTGCTTGTACTCATTGGAATCTGAGATGATGGGACGGTAGTTGTTTTCCCTTTTTTATTTATTTTTTAATACATAAAACAATGAAGAGATATCCTATTCTTTGGATCGTTGTTTTATTCTTTCCGTTACTGCTGTCGGCTGCCGAAAAGAATAAAGGTGAGTTGAGCAACTTGGTTTGTTTTTTGCGTTTTAATGACGAAGACAACAAGGAGCAATTCGACAAACCTATCAGCTATTACGAAACGATGTTTAACGCTGAAGTTGAAGGAGCCAATTCTGTGTATAGCTATTTTCGAGAAGCTTCTTATAATCAGCTTTTTTGGAAAAGTTCTTTCTTCCCCAAATCAGACGGTACACAGATCATTTCTTATAAAGCTAAAAATGAGCGTGGATATTATCGGGAAAAGAATAGTATTAATGATTTAGGGTATAGTAATGAAACGGAAAAAGCTGCTCGTGAACAAGCTTTAATAAAAGAGCTTGCTGCTTATTTGTCTGAAAATCTTCCTGATGATGTAGTGATTGATGCCAATAATGATGGTTTACTCGACAATATTTGTATAATTGTAAGCGGCAATTCCGATCTGAGCAGTAAATATATGTTATGGCCTCACCGTTCCGATTTGGCATTACCCGACGAGAAAGCTATTTATGTGAAAGGCAAAAAGATCGTGGGATATCTGATGGTATTCAATGATGCGAATGGTTGGAGTTCTCTGAGTCCTGTTCCTTTGAATACAGGAGTTCTTTGCCATGAGATGTCACATACGCTCGGTACATATGATCTTTATCATGTAAATGATAATTTGAATCCGGTAGGAGTTTGGGATTTAATGTCCGATAATCTGACAACTCCTCAGCAGATGAGCGCTTATACTAAATACCGCTATTGTAAATGGATTGACGAGATTCCTGAAATATCTACTCCGGGGACTTATACCTTAAATCCGGTAGGAGGTACAACAAAAGAAAATATAGCATATAAGATTAAACCGACAGGTTCGGATGAATACTTTATAGTGGAATATAGAAGAAAGGACGGGACATTTGATAGAGGGTTACCGTCTTCCGGGTTATTGGTTTATCGCATTAATCCGAATGTAACGGGTGGAAATCTGAATTATAATGGAACTACCCGCTTGGACGAGCAGTATCTGTTTCGTCCGGGTGGAACAGTGACACTTGACGGTGATATCTCAAAAGCTGCTTTTAGTGCAGAAAGCGGGCGTACTGCGATCGGAGGCAATGCGGAACTTAAGCCTTTCTACAGCGACGGTAAAGAAGCGAAATTTGCGTTGGCAAATATATCCTCTTGTGGTGAGACCATTTCTTTTGATTTGTTGGAACTGACACCGCAGATTTATATACCTAAACCGAATGTCACTTTGGGAGGGGCAATAAACAGCACTGCTCAAGTTATTGTTGAGTCTGATGTAGCATGGCGAATAGTCGATGTCCCCGATTGGTTGACAATTACCCCGCTTCAGGGAGAGGCCGGCCAGTCGACAATCGTTCTTCAGGCTAAATCGGCTAATGAGAATGCGCAGCTACGTATATCTGATTTTCATTTGCAGGGAGTAGAAGATCCATCGATAACTGCTATTGTTAATGTGTCGCAACGTTCCGATCTAATACAGTCACCTTCTGCATTGACTGCCAAAGAAGAAGGAAATACGGTTGTATTGACGTGGGTGGCACCTCATGAAGGAACTCCGGCGTTGATGGAAGATTTTGAAGACTCGGGTAATCTGGCGAAATGGACAATCAAAAATGAGGGTAACCGGGGATGGCTCTGGCAAAAGAACGAGAAGTATAAAGAGCCTTATGCCGGAAATTATTCAATGCGCTTGTTGGAGGCATGGGAAGATATCCATCAGGATGAATATCTGATTTCTCCTGTTTTTGCCAATGGAAAATCGCTAACTTTCTATTCAAAATCTACAGCTCCGCAAAAAAATAACCCGCAGAACTTTTATTATGTAGAAGTAAGTTCGGACGGTGGTACCACATGGAAGCAGATTTGGGATTTGAAAACAGATTGCTCTGTAGTGAACAAATACACCCGCGTAGATATCGATTTATCTCCTTATATGTCTGATAACATGAAGATTGCTTTTCATGCATACGATACAAATCAGACGGGGCTATCTTACTGGTGGCATGTAGATGATGTTGCTATTTATCCGCAGGTAGAGCATTCAATGATAACAGGTTATGCCATCTACCGCAATGGAGAGAAAATAGGTAATTCCGTAACTTCTACTTTTACGGATATCGCTCCGCTTTCTGGAGAGAATGTATATACTGTACGCGCGGAAGGTGCTTTTGGGGATACACCGGATTCGGAATCGGTAACTGTATCATTTACAGGAACCGGTATCTGTAAATCACCTGTTTCTTTGTCAGAAGTAACAATGTTGCTTTATCAAGGAATGCTTCATTTGGAAAGTGAAAATAGGATAGAGACTTTGGTTCTCTACTCTTTAGATGGAAAACCTGTTCTGTTTACTGCTCCGGGAGAAGAGTCTTGTGATATCAGTATAAACCATCTTGAAGCCGGAGTGTATATTGCTTATGTCTTCATGCAAGATCAGAATCATCCGGTGATACGGAAATTGATGCTAAAATAATCTCTCTTTAGTTGACAATTATCTTCCACTATTTGAATGTCGATCGATGTTTGGATAGTGGAAGATTTTTTTTGAGTTGTCTTCTAAAGTGCAAAAGAACCACCGGTTTCAGCATGAATCTTTGACTTATGAACTGAAATTGTTCTGCAAACTGCCTTTATTCAGTATGTTTTTACCCTCTTCACCGCTTTCACCTTTTTCAATCAAAGCCTTTATTCATCGTAGATGCAGGGTGAAGCCCTGGTCGGCACGGTCCTTATGCACCATAAAGGCGGTTCTTACGAGTCATGAGCACGCTTGTTATTGACGGCAAGCACGGTGCATAGCAAGAGGGGGATCGCTTTCACCCTTAATTTCCGATGAATAAGCCGATAGAGCAAAAAAGGTGAAGGAGATGAAGGGGGTAAGTTCATAGTCAACTATCTGTTTTTTTATAGATAGGAGAGAAACGCTGCGAATGAAAACTGTACCGATTTATATTTTTATTATTACTTATCTCTGATTTTCTACAAAAAAGTTTCTATGCCATGCAACTTTTTCCCACTGCTGGTCGTCTATTAATATAGAAACTACAAAATTGAAACCTATGAATAGTAAAATGAAGGGATTTATCGGAATGATTGCATTGTTTTCATTCTTGTTTTCTGTAACAACGGTTTGTGCTCAGACCAGACGTGTAAAAGCCAGTGGAACGTATAAAACCAAAGAAGTTAAGATCAAAGACTTCGATAAAATCAAACTCTTGGGAAGTCCTACAGTCATTTATACACAGTCTGCCAATAATAAGTCGACATTAAAAATTTATGGTTCGGATAATGTGATCGACTTGGTGGATTGTACGGTAACAGATGGTGTATTATCCATTTCTTTTAAGAATAGGACCAGCATTGAATTTGGCAAACAGGGGAGACTTAAAATAATGGCTTCCAGTCCTATGTTGAAAGATGTGCATCTGCAAGGTTCCGGAGACGTTGTCTTAGATAGTAAACTGGAATGTGATAATTTGTCTTTGACATTGCAGGGCTCCGGGGATATTACTGCCGGTGAAGTTGTTTGTGCAAATGATCTTGCGGTCACTTTGCAAGGTTCCGGAGATATTTCTATTAAGAATAGCGTGAAAGCTGGGAATGCAGCTTTGAATCTGATAGGTTCCGGTGATATCGATATTTATAATATGACGGCAAAGTCTGCGGCTGCTACTCTTCAAGGTTCGGGTGATCTGAAAGTGAAAGGTGGAAATGTGGTAGGTGATGTTGTGATTAGCTTACTGGGTGCCGGTGATCTGAATTTTGCAGGTATCCAGGGAAATAATGTAAGAGCCGAGTTGAATGGTTCCGGTGATTTGAAAGTGACAGGTACAGTTCAACAGGCTGTCTTGATGCTGCGGAACTCCGGTGACCTGGATGCGAAAGATTTGAAAGCCGTAGATGTAGACGCTACGGTAAATGGTTCCGGAGATATTTCATGCTATGTTTCCGGTACATTGAAGTGCGATATTTCGGGGAGCGGTGATGTAGGCTATAAAGGTAATCCGGTTAATGTGCATTCGACCGGAAGAAATAAACCTCATAAATTGTAAAATTGCATACAGAATAACTTAAGTGTCTGAAAATTAGCCGTCGTGAGACGGCTTTTTTTTTTCTAACTTTTTGTTAGTCCCGAAAAATGTTCTATCTTTGCGCCCGATTTATAGATAATATAATGTCTTATTTAATTAAAGTATTTCAAAACAAGTAATTATTAATGGAAAACTTAAAGAACATTGCTCCTGTTGAAGATTTCAACTGGGAAGCGTATGAGAATGGCGAATCATTCGCCGGCGCCAGCCACGAAGATCTTGAAAAAGCTTACGACAGTACGCTTAACAAAGTTAACGACCGTGAGGTAGTTGACGGAACCGTAATCGCAATGAACAAGCGTGAAGTTGTTGTGAACATCGGTTACAAATCAGACGGTATCATTCCTTTGAATGAATTCCGCTACAATCCCGATTTGAAAGTAGGTGATACTGTAGAAGTATATATCGAAAATCAGGAAGACAAAAAAGGACAGTTGGTTCTGTCTCACAGAAAAGCACGTGCTACTCGCTCTTGGGATCGTGTGAATGCTGCTTTGGAAAATGAAGAAATTATCAAAGGTTACATCAAATGCCGCACTAAGGGTGGTATGATCGTAGACGTATTCGGTATCGAAGCATTCTTGCCGGGTTCCCAGATCGACGTTAAGCCGATCCGTGATTATGATGTATTCGTTGGAAAAACAATGGAATTCAAAGTTGTTAAAATCAACCAGGAATTCAAAAACGTGGTTGTTTCTCACAAAGCTCTTATCGAAGCTGAACTGGAACAACAGAAGAAAGAAATTATCGGTAAGCTTGAAAAAGGACAAGTTCTTGAAGGAACCGTTAAAAACATCACTTCTTACGGTGTATTCATCGATTTGGGTGGCGTAGACGGATTGATCCATATCACTGACCTATCATGGGGACGTGTAAGCGATCCGAAAGAAGTGGTTGAACTCGATCAGAAGCTTAACGTTGTTATCCTTGATTTCGATGACGAAAAGAAACGTATTGCTTTGGGTCTGAAACAACTTACTCCGCACCCATGGGATGCTCTTGATCCGGACTTGAAGGTAGGTGATCACGTGAAGGGTAAAGTAGTCGTGATGGCTGATTACGGTGCATTTATCGAAATTGCTCCGGGTGTTGAAGGTTTGATTCACGTATCTGAAATGTCATGGTCACAGCACCTGCGTTCTGCTCAAGACTTCATGAAAGTGGGCGATGAAGTAGAAGCTGTTGTATTGACTCTGGACCGTGAAGAACGTAAGATGTCTTTGGGTATCAAGCAACTGAAACAAGATCCATGGGAAACAATCGAAGAGAAGTATCCTGTAGGTTCTAAGCATACTGCAAAAGTTCGTAACTTCACTAACTTCGGTGTATTCGTAGAAATCGAAGAAGGTGTTGACGGATTGATTCACATCTCTGATCTTTCTTGGACGAAGAAAGTTAAACACCCTTCAGAATTTACTCAGATCGGTGCAGACATCGAAGTTCAGGTATTGGAGATCGACAAAGAAAACCGTCGTTTGAGCCTTGGTCACAAACAGCTTGAAGAAAATCCTTGGGATGTATTCGAAACTGTATTTACTGTAGGTTCTGTACACGAAGGAACAATCATCGAAATGTTGGATAAGGGTGCCGTAGTTGCTCTTCCTTATGGTGTTGAAGGATTCGCTACTCCGAAACATCTTGTAAAAGAAGACGGCTCACAGGCTCAGTTGGATGAGAAACTTGAATTCAAAGTGATCGAATTCAACAAGGATGCTAAGAGAATTATCCTTTCTCATAGCCGCATTTTCGAAGATGTTGCAAAAGCAGAAGAAAGAGCTGAAAAGAAAGCAGCTTCTAATGCAAAGAAAGCATCTTCAAAGAAAGAAGACGCTCCGATGATCCAAAATCAGGCTGCTTCTACAACTTTGGGTGACATTGACGCTCTGGCAGCTTTGAAAGAACAGTTGGAAGGTAAGAAATAATTCTTTTCCAATATATTTTTAGAAAGGGTATCAGCATGCTGATACCCTTTTTTCTTTATCTTTGTGTCCGTTATGGAGAGATTTGAATTACATATATTGGGATGTGGCTCTGCGCTACCTACTACACGGCATTTTTCAACTTCACAAGTGATAAACCTGCGTGATAAACTTTTTATGATAGACTGTGGCGAGGGGGCACAGATGCAGCTTCGTAAGTCCCGGTTGAAGTTTTCGCGCTTGAATCATATTTTTATCTCACATTTGCATGGTGATCATTGCTTCGGCTTGCTTGGGCTTATCTCGACTTTCGGACTGCTCGGGCGTACAGCCGAATTGCATATTCATTCTCCTAAGGGACTTGAGGAACTATTTTCTCCGTTGTTGGCTTTCTTCTGTAAGAACATGAGTTATCGGGTCGTTTTTCATGAGTTTGCAACGAAAGAACCCAGTGTGATTTACGAAGACCGTTCAGTAGCGGTTACGACTATTCCTTTACAACACCGCATTCCTTGCTGTGGCTTTTTATTTGCTGAAAAACCTCGTCCCAATCATATTATTCGCGAAATGATAGATTTCTATCAAGTGCCTGTATATGAATTGAATCGTATTAAGAATGGTGAAGATTTTGTAACTCCGGAAGGGGATGTTATTGCAAATTCACGCTTGACAAGACCTTCTGCTTCACCCAGACGCTATGCATATTGTTCTGATACGATTTATCGGAAAGAAATAGTTCAACAGATTTCCGGAGTGGACTTATTGTTTCATGAAGCAACTTTTGCACAGACAGAGTCGGCCCGTGCAAAAGAGACTTTCCATACGACTGCTGCTCAAGCGGCTCAGATTGCCTTGGATGCAGAGGTGAAACAACTTGTCATTGGGCATTTCTCTGCCCGCTATGAAAATGAACAGGTGTTGCTGGATGAGGCTGCTGCCATCTTCCCTTCTACGATTTTGGCAAAAGAGAATCTCTGTATTAATCTATAGCAACTTTCGGGGGCAAAGTTTGTTTTATAGAATGGAACAACGTATATTTGTAGAGAATAAAATAGATTCATATGCGCATCAGATGAAAAGGTTATTTTTATACTTTTTCTTGGTTTTGGCTCTTTTGTCTTTTTCTTCTGTGATGGCACAGGACGGACGAAAGGTGGAGACGGTTCAACATGAGCCGGTTTCTCTTACTATTACCGTGTCCGGAACAACGATCCGTGTTCAGAATGCTACTCCGGGTTCAACGATGGAAGTATATGATATTCTCGGAGTAAAGATTACGTCTGTACGTATTGATACAGCCGATAAAACAGTTACTTTGAACTTGCCTAAAGGATATTATATTTTTAAAGTAGGCGATACGGTCCGGAAAGTAGTTATAAAATAAAGAGCGGATGATGAAGCGGATATTATTAAGCTTTTTTATTCTGCTCGTTGCATTGTCTGCTTGCAAAAAGCAAAAGGAACCGAAAACTTTGGAGGCTCTTGCTTTGTCTTCCTTTCATGAATTGGTAAATCCTGCTTATTTGATAAATTCCGATAGTATTCGCCGGTATATCCGTATGAATCTGTCGGCCGTCCATGATACTGCTGTTTGGGATTCGGTCGTTACCGAATATTATACTGCTAATGATACCCTGATCTGGTTCGGAGATGAAGTCGGTTCACGTACGGACACCTTGCTTTATTGGTTGGAGAATTCTTATCGCCACGGTATAAATCCCGAACTTTTTGCTGTTTCCGGTATGCGCAGTGATCTGGAACGTTTTCGTTCTTTGCAGTTGAACGAAAGGAGTGTCAACCATTTATTGGCTGGTCTGGAATATCGATTGACGGCTTCCTATTTGCATTATGCTTGTGGGCTTTCATTCGGTTTTCTTTCTCCTTCCGAAATCCTGAACAATCTGGAAGAAAAGACTTCTGATGTCCGTAAACAGGCAATTACGAAATCGAAGAAAGAAGATGTATCTCTCATTCCGTTGAAGAAATGTGATAAGAAGTTTGCGCAAGGAGCATTGGATAAGTTAAAACAAGATGCCTGTTTCGCTTTTCGTCAGGTTCAGCCGTCTTCCCGGTTCTATTTGAGTTTGCAGAAAGAGTCGGATCGTCTGGATTCTTTAGGTGAATTTGAGTTCGAGCCGATTCCTCTTATTGGTGATACATTATTGAAAGTAGGAGAGAGACACCGGATTGTACCGTTGATAGCACAAAGGCTTTTGCAAACGGGAGAACTGCAACAGGATTCGGATTCCATAGAGAATGTGTTGACTCCTGCTTTGCTGGAAGCTGTCAACCGCTTTCGGATAAACAACCGCTTGGCTACTGATCATTCAATCGGTACTTATACCATTCGCTATTTGAATCATCCTTTTTCTTATTACAAAGATCTGCTGCATATCAATATGGAGCGTGCCCGTTGGCAGTATGCATTGGAGAAAGGAACTAAATACGTCTTTGTCAATGTGGCGGCTTGCATGCTTCAGGCATTTAATGAAGAAACTGATTCTATTCTTGAAATGCGTACTTGTTGCGGTTCAGTAAGAAATAAGACACCCTTGCTTTCCAGCCGGATTTATTATATGGAATTAAATCCGTATTGGAATGTTCCCCAGAACATTATACGCAAGGAAATCATTCCGTCTTACCTTCGTGATACGACTTATTTTACCCGAAATCGTATGAAAGTATACGATAAAAACGGAGTTCGGGTAAACCCTCGTGATATAAAATGGTCTAAATACAAGGCAGGTGTTCCTTTTACTGTAAAACAGGATAATAAAGAAGGTAATTCATTGGGCCGTATTATTTTTCGTTTTCCTAATTCTTTTGCTGTCTATCTGCACGATACGCCTTCCCGGCGAACATTTGCCAGAGCTAATCGTGCTGTGAGTCATGGCTGTGTGAGATTGGAGAAAGCATTGGATTTTGCATTCTTTCTGTTAAAAGAACCCGATGAACTGCTGGAAGACCGCATACGGATCGCAATGGATATAGCACCGAAAAGCGATGAAGGAAAGAAACTGACTCGCAGCCAGGCATATCGGGAACTCAAACATTATAGTTTGAAGGAGTCTGTTCCTGTGTATCTGGATTATCAGACAATGTATCTGGATGCCGCCGGGCAGCTCAGTTACTGTGATGATATCTATAAATACGATGCTCCTTTACTTGAAGCATTGAATAAATTGAACCATAAAAACATAACATACTGAATACTAATAACCTTATGAACCCTTATAATGAACGAGAGGTTTTGTTGCTCCTTCAGGATGAGAGTACACAGCGGAAAGGATTTGAGATGATTGTGTCGCAATATAGCGAACAGTTGTACTGGCAAATCCGGCGGATGGTGCTTTCTCACGATGATGCGAACGACTTGCTTCAGAATACGTTTGTCAAGGCATGGATGAATATTGATTATTTCCGGGCGGAAGCGAAGCTTTCCACCTGGCTCTATCGTATTGCCTTAAACGAATGTATTACTTTTCTGAATAAGCAACGTGCCATGAATACCGTAGCCATTGACGATCCGGAAGCAGCAGTTGTCCAGAGGCTGGAGAGCGATCCTTATTTCTCGGGCGACCAGGCACAATTGATGTTGCAAAAGGCTTTGTTGTCTTTGCCGGAGAAACAGCGTATGGTTTTCAATCTGAAATATTATCAGGAAATGAAATATGAAGAGATGTCGGATATCTTCGGAACATCCGTCGGTGCCTTGAAAGCATCTTATCATCACGCGGTGAAGAAAATCGAAAAGTTTTTGGAAGGGATCGATTAAACCTTTTAAATCATTCAATGTCTAAGAAAAAGAGAGGAGAAGATTATATGAAAGAAGAAGATGAAATATTGAGGAAAGTGGGCACGGGGAATGCTTTTAAAGTACCCGAAGGTTACTTTGAAAATCTTACTTCAGAAGTTATGGACAAGCTTCCCGAGCAAAAACAACCTGCCTTTGAAGTGAAAGAACCAACGAAGTGGGATAAATTGAAACCACTTTTTTATATGGCAGCCATGTTTGTCGGAGCGGCACTTATTATTCGTGTGGCCTCTGTAAACTATAAGCCTGAAACTACTGAAACAGCATCTATTGAAGCAGTAGAAGTTGACAGCGATGCCGACGAGTATATCAACGCGGTGCTCGAAGGATCGATGATGGATGATTATTCGTTGTATGTATATCTCACTGATGCCAGTGTGGAATAAAATAAACTAAATTGATTTTATAGAAATGAAAAGACTGATAATTCTGCTGTTTATTATTTGTGGTTTTTCTCCTTTGATTTGGGCGGTGGATGGATGTAATCAAGAACGCTTGTCGCCTGAGGAATTCCGTGCCAAACAAAAAGCGTTTATCATTGAGAAGGCAGGTTTGACCAAAGAAGAAGCTGCAAAATTCTTTCCTGTATACTTTGAGCTTCAGGATAAAAAGAAAGCATTGAATGATAAAGCTTGGGGCTTGATTCGCAAAGGAAAAGACGATAAGACAACAGAGGCTCAATATGCTGAAATAATGGAAGGAGTGTACGATGCCCGTATCGCTTCGGATCAGTTGGAAAGAACCTATTATGAGAAATATAAGAAAATTCTATCAAATAAGAAGATTTATATGGTACAGAAAGCCGAAATGCGTTTTCATAAGGAGTTACTGAAAAAAGCGAAGAAATAATGTGCCAATATGACAATGTGCCAATATGCCAATTAGCTGCGCTATGTTTCCACAGGATAATTGGCACATTGACACATTGTCCAATTGGCACATTATTTAAAGCATTCTTTCATTGGCATATTGGCACATTATTTATCATAATCCTTTCTTTTTTGCTTCGTTCCAGATTGCATCCATTTCTTCCAATGACATGTCTTTAAGGTTTTTTCCCTCTTTAATGGTATGTTCCTCCAGATAATTGAAACGGCGGATGAATTTCTGGTTGGTAAGTTCCAGTGCATTATCCGGATTGATCTTATATAGGCGGGCGGCATTGATAAGACTAAACATTACATCCCCGAATTCTGCTTCTGCTTTTTCCTTATCCATATTGGCTACTTCCACTTGGAATTCGGCAATTTCCTCTTTTACCTTATCCCATACTTGTTCCTTTTCTTCCCAGTCAAACCCTACATTCCGGGCTTTATCCTGTATGCGATAGGCTTTTATAAGTGAAGGTAAAGCAGACGGTACACCACTGAGCACAGTTTTGTTTCCATCCTTTTCTTTTAGTTTCAGTTGTTCCCAGTTTTCAGACACCTGTCCGGCTGTATCGGCTTTTACTTCTCCGAATACATGAGGATGGCGGAAGATCAGTTTCTCACAAAGCCGGTCGCACACATCTTTGATATCGAAATTTCCTGTTTCCGATCCTATCTTGGCATAAAAGGCAACATGTAGCAGTACATCTCCCAATTCTTTACATATTTCCTTTTTGTCATCACGCATGATGGCATCACAGAGTTCGTAAGTTTCTTCAATGGTGTTAGGGCGTAAGCTCTCATTGGTTTGTTTTCGGTCCCAAGGACATTTTACACGTAGTTCATCCAGTATATCCAGGAAGCGTCCGAAAGCTTCCATTTGTTCTTTTCTTGAATGCATCTTTTTATAAATATGAGTTTGATATGAGAATATTAGAATTTGAAATCTCTTGCAAAGATAATGCAAACCGAGAGCAGAATAAAATGAACTCGTTCATTTTTTATGCCGAGGTGCGGCTTGTCTTCGCTTTGGGCAAAGATAAGGAAATTCATCACAAGGCGTTCTTCTTATCCGGTTCCTTTTTATTAACTTTACCGCACAAATCAAATTGAAATAATTATGTTCCATAAACTTGTAGCAATAGAGCCGGTGAGTCTGGTTCCGTCAGCAGAAAAAGAACTGTATTCATTTGCAGAGGAAGTGATCCTGTTTCCCGATGTACCGGCGGGGGATGAGGAAGTGGCTGCCCGTATCGGTGATGCCGATGCCGTTCTTTTGAGTTATACTTCCCGAATTACTCGGGAGGCTTTGGAGAAATGTCCGAATGTTAAATATATCGGTATGTGCTGTTCGCTCTATTCTCCCGAAAGTGCCAATGTAGATATCCGTTATGCCAATGAGCGGGGGATAACTGTGACCGGCATTCGTGATTATGGGGATGAAGGAGTGGTAGAGTATGTGATCAGCGAATTAGTGCGTTGTTTGCATGGGTTTGGCCAGGAACCGTGGGACGGGATGGCTCGTGAAATCACCGGATTGAAAGTCGGGATCGTGGGATTGGGAAAGTCCGGCGGGATGATAGCGGATGCTCTGAATTTTCTGGGTGCTGATATTACCTATTATGCCCGTAGCGTGAAACAGGATGCCGCAGAAAAAGGATATCGTTTCTTGCCATTGGAGGAATTGCTTGTCCATAGCGAAGTTGTGTGTTGCTGCCTTAACAAAAACACGGTTTTATTACATGATGCCGAATTCCGTCGGCTTGGCAACAGAAAAATATTGTTTAATACAAGTTTGTCCCCGGCATGGGATGAAGCGGCTTTTGCCGGATGGCTGGAAGGAGATAACCTTTGTTTTTGTGATACGGTAGGCGCATTGGGGGGAACCCGTTTTCTCGATCATCCTCATGTGCGTTGCATGCAGGTGTCTACAGGGCGCACCCGTCAGGCGTTTGACCGCCTGAGCGAAAAGGTGCTTGCCAATTTGTCAGAATACAATGGGTGATGTAATATTGATCAGGGTGTTCACAACCGACCACCCTGCAATATCTGATGTAGCGCTATATACATCTATCACAGCGTGCACTTGGTCGTTCTTTATTTCTACCCTTTGAGTGTCTCCTACGAATCCGGGTGTGGATTGCATGGATACCTGCATTTTCTCCGGTCCTACCGAAGCAAGTGAAGCGGCAACTGCTACATTTACTTTAGTTGGAAACATTCCTATTGCTTCCGTTGCATTCCCCGAAAATACTATGCGTTGCTCCGATTGCAAGGAATCATCGTATACAGCCGTTCCTTTTAATGCATTCGGTCCTTTTTCATTGAAGAAGCGTGCACTGGCATTTCCCATTAAAAAAGCAGTTCTCAGTACATCGAATCCTCCGGTAGCTCCGGAAACCAAATATACACGTGTACCGTTTGCTTTGGCTGTTTTCATCACTTCCTGATAGAATCCGGTGTCTGCTAAGGCACCGATAGACAGAGTAATAATGGAAGTACCGTTCTTTAGTGCCGGCAAGGCGAGCTCTTTCATGGCCGCAGGAGAAGCCGACTCTACCAGATAATCCGGTTTCAGTACCAACAAATCTTCCAATGTGGCGCATGCACGGCATGTTTTCCCGTGTTTTTCCATTTTTGTCACAATACGTTCGGCTTTTGATGCCGTACGCGAATAAACGCCCGTTAAATCATACTCGGGCAATAAACCATTGACAACTGCGTCCGCAACGATATCGGCGAGTCGTCCGCATCCAACAATTACTAACTTTTTCATGTAGCAAAGATAGGACTTTTATGTATAATCCATGAGCTCTCTTTGTGATATTTACTTTCCTGATGACTTCTCTTCCGTGCGGGAAGCATGATATGAGATCAATAGTCCTATGACTTCTGAATAGTTTTTCCGTCCGCTTTCTATTTTGTTTCCTTTGAGGTAAAGGTCGTATATCCAATTCTGTATGTTACCGATCAGCGGACTGTACTTTGCCATCCAATAGGTTTGATTGGAACGGGCTAATTCTATAATTTCCGGGCGGATACGGTTGAATAGTTCCGTATATTCCTCTTCTGTCAGGAGTCTTCGTGCATTACCGAGAACATGGCTCAGTATGGAGAAATACCCACTGAAACGTATACTCTCCACCTGAGAGCGGGTACAAACCTCGTAAGCATAAAAGTTGGCTTCGGCTTCACTGGTTATTCCCAATAGATGAGCGAGTTCATGTGTATACGTTGCCGGATATTGTGACGGAGGCAAGTCTCCGTTCAGGGTGAATTCACAAAAGAAAGGTCCCATGCTGCCGCTTACCCCTACCATCGAGATGAGAGGAGTGAATAACATCGTTTTTGCTCTGGGCGAATCATAGGGAGGGCGGTGTATCCCCAGGGTGTCACTAATCTGCTTGTATCCTTTGACAGCCTCTTTGCAGACTCTATTTTTGTCGATACCGGTAATTGGCACATACGAATTATTCAGATGCCGGATGTATTCCTTTACAAATGCCTTGAATTTATCGGGGGTATATGCCACATAAGGAATATGGGTGCGTTCGTAAAAATTCTTTTGCGAATAATTCAACCCCCATGCCAAATAAAACCACACATATATCCATAATAGATATTCACCGTCACGTAGCACTATCTTTTTCCACGGTTGTTTTTTTATCCGTCCGTAAATCGGGTAAGCAATTACGCCGATAATGCTGAGGAATATGAACAGATCGCCTATGGCGAAAGGAAACAGACGGGAAAAAGAAGACAGACACAGTGAGATGACAGGATAGACGGATCGTGCATAAAATTCGCCCATGACGGATATTGCCTGAGTGCTCCACACAACCAATAAAAGAATTCCTAAAACAATATATCGTATTTTTTGTCTTCGCTTCATGATCCGTCTTTCCTTTTAGGAAACAAAAATATGCATTTATTAAATGCTGCACGAAAAATTACTTCTATATTTTTCCTTCCATATGCAGAAACAACCGGAGAGTGGTAAGATTTGAATTTAAATTATTAATTTTGCACCCATTATTCGAAATAAATTAAATATATAGAAACGTAACATGGAATTAGCAAGTAAGTACAGTCCCGCTGACGTGGAGGGAAAGTGGTACCAGTATTGGTTGACCCACAAATTATTCAGTTCGAAACCCGATGGCCGTGAACCTTACACCGTCGTCATTCCGCCTCCTAACGTCACTGGTGTGTTACACATGGGACACATGCTTAATAATACCATTCAGGATATTTTGGTTCGTCGTGCCCGTATGGAAGGCAAAAATGCTTGCTGGGTGCCGGGAACGGACCATGCTTCTATTGCAACGGAAGCGAAAGTCGTAAATAAATTGGCTTCGGAAGGTATTAAAAAGACGGATTTGACCCGTGATGAGTTTCTGAAACATGCCTGGGCATGGACGGATGAACACGGAGGAATTATCCTGAAACAACTTCGTAAACTGGGAGCTTCCTGCGATTGGGATCGCACTGCTTTCACTATGGATGGAAAGCGTAGTGAAAGTGTGCTGAAAGTATTTGTCGATCTTTATAATAAAGGACTTATCTATCGCGGTGTGCGCATGGTGAACTGGGATCCGAAAGCGTTGACTGCTCTGTCGGACGAAGAGGTAATCTATAAAGAAGAACATGGAAAACTTTATTACTTGCGTTATAAAGTAGAAGGTGATCCGGAGGGACGTTATGCCGTGGTGGCTACCACTCGTCCGGAAACGATTATGGGTGATACGGCTATGTGTATCAATCCGAACGATCCTAAAAATGCCTGGTTGAAAGGTAAGAAGGTGATTGTGCCATTGGTAAACCGTGTGATTCCGGTTATTGAAGATGATTATGTGGATATCGAATTCGGTACCGGTTGTCTGAAGGTAACTCCTGCCCACGATGTGAACGACTATATGTTGGGTGAAAAGTACAATCTGCCGAGCATCGATATTTTCAATGATAACGGAACACTGAGCGAAGCTGCCGGCCTGTATATCGGTATGGATCGTTTTGATGTCCGCAAGCAGATAGAGAAAGATCTCGATGCTGCCGGATTGCTCGAAAAGACGGAGGCTTATACTAACAAAGTAGGCTATTCGGAACGTACTAATGTTGTGATCGAGCCGAAACTTTCTATGCAATGGTTCCTCAAGATGCAGCATTTTGCCGATATGGCATTGCCCCCTGTAATGAATGACGAACTGAAATTCTATCCTCCCAAATATAAGAATACCTATCGTCACTGGATGGAGAACATCAAAGACTGGTGTATCAGCCGTCAGTTGTGGTGGGGACACCGTATTCCGGCTTATTTCTTGCCGGAGGGTGGCTATGTGGTAGCTTCTACGGACGAGGAAGCATTGAAGTTGGCAAAAGAGAAGACCGGAAATGCGGCATTGACGATGGCGGATCTCCGTCAGGACGAGGACTGTCTGGATACTTGGTTCTCTTCTTGGTTGTGGCCGATTTCTTTGTTCGATGGAATTAATAATCCGGGCAATGAAGAGATAAAATATTACTATCCTACGAGTGATCTTGTCACCGGTCCGGATATTATTTTCTTCTGGGTAGCCCGCATGATTATGGCCGGTTATGAGTACGAAGGCCAGATGCCGTTCAAGAATGTCTATTTCACCGGTATCGTTCGCGATAAACTGGGACGTAAGATGTCAAAATCACTGGGCAATTCACCCGACCCGTTGGAGCTGATTGATAGATACGGTGCTGATGGCGTACGTATGGGAATGATGCTTGCAGCCCCTGCCGGTAATGATATTCTCTTTGACGATGCATTGTGCGAGCAGGGACGTAATTTCTGCAATAAGATATGGAACGCTTTCCGTCTGATCAAGGGATGGCAGGTGGACGACCATGCCGAAATACCAGAAGCTTCCCGTCTGGCTGTACATTGGTTTGAATCGAAACAGAACGAAGTGGCAGCGGAAGTAGCCGACTTGTTCGGTAAATATCGCCTAAGCGAAGCGTTGATGGCTGTTTATAAGTTGTTCTGGGATGAGTTCTCTTCTTGGTATCTGGAAATGATTAAACCGGCTTACGGACAGGCCATCGATCGTTGCACTTATAATGCTACCCTTTGTTTCATGGATAATCTGCTTCATCTGCTTCATCCGTTTATGCCTTTCATTACCGAGGAGTTATGGCAGCAGATGTGTGAGCGTGAAGATGGTGAAAGTCTGATGGTAAGTGCGCTTACATTGGATTCGTACGTAGATACGGATTTTGTGAAGCAGTTTGAAGTGGTGAAGGAGGTAATCAGTAATATCCGTACTATTCGTTTGCAGAAGAACATTGCACAGAAAGAGGCGCTCGAGTTGCAGGTGGTAGGAGAGCATCCGGTAGTCGAGTTCAATGCAGTGATTACCAAGATGTGTAATTTATCTGCTATTACAGTTGTAGATGCCAAAGCCGAAGGAGCGGCATCCTTTATGGTGGGAACTACGGAATTTGCTGTACCATTGGGAAATATGATCGATGTGGAAGCGGAGATTGCCCGTATGGAAGCCGAACTCAAGCATAAAGAAGGATTCTTGCAAGGCGTGCTTAAAAAGCTAAGCAACGAGAAATTCGTAAACAATGCTCCGGCAGCTGTGATCGAGATAGAACGCAAAAAGCAGTCGGATGCGGAGAGTATTATAAAATCTTTGAAAGAAAGTATTGCTGCTTTAAAGAAAGCATGATTTTCATTTTTCGTCTAATAGAAAAGGCATCTCAATTATTGGGATGCCTTTTTTATTAGGTATTTCTATTTGTAAAACTATTATCGGAAAATAGGAGAGGAAAAGAAGCAGTTATTATTTTTCAAGCAATTCTTTCAAGAATGCATCAAGCTCCTGGTCCAAGCCTTTCAGTAGTTCGTCGTTTACCAGTAACGTATCATCGTCTACCAGAAGCAGTTCGGCAATGGTCTCTCTTTCTTCATCAACCAGGACAAAAGAATACGGCTTGAGGATGGTGAGTTTGTCAAATTCTCCGCTTTCCTTCATTCTACAGAGAATGGGACGTAGTATACGCTCGGCATTTTCATAAAAATCATCATTTTCGTATGCCGACCATTCCTCTATTAGTACGTTTGCCAGTTCATCATCTTCGTCATCGAAGATGCAAAGCTCGCCGGAATTCTGATTAGGCTGTATATGAATATCTGTAACGATCGTTTGTTCGCAACCGCAAGCAAACTTGCCGATTGCCTTTCGGATAGCCGATTCGATTACAGATTGTGATTGTTGACTCAGTTTCATGGGTTTTTCCTCCTTAGTTATTTAGTCCAAAGGTATAAAAAAAATGCCAACCTTCATATGATTTCATTAAAAATCATCATTAAATCGGCTCATTTGCATATTTAATGTCGATAATCCGTTCATTCTTTTCTGCAAGTCTACTAAATAAAGGCTGATCATCACATAATTCGGTATTCGCGAAAGATCTTGTTTCCCTTTTTTTTCATCGTCGATCTTTTCTACTTTCCGGGCGAGTTCCTGTGCTTTTAATGCCCATTTTTCTGCTTCCGGGATGTCATCTTTCATCTCATGATAAACGGCGATGTTGTGCGCTGCATACATCTTCTTCCTGTCACTTTTGCTTGTTTCAAAGGCTTGTTGCCAGAGATTGAAAGCTTTGTCCCATGAATTCTCACGGACGTATATGATGGCATCTCGCATATATACAGAGCCGTTGGCATAAAGCTGGCGTGTTGCCGAAGTCCAATAGGGCAGGAGATGCTTGACGGGAATGGTTCCGGCAAATTCGGAGGCCTCTTTCAGCATCTGTTCTTCTTTGATCATATGGTTTTCCACATAAGCAGGCGTGTTGCCGTATTCTTCCCAAAAAATACTGTCACTCGGAGTGATAGTTAGCATGGGGCGTATCCGGTTCGGAACGTAAATTTTTACCGTTGGCTGTGCCAGCAGGTCGATAGTACCATAATAACATTGCCAGTCGGCAAGATAGTGAATATATTTTGTGGCTTTCAATTGCAGGTTTTCCAAAGCTATCAGAAAATCTACATCTAACTTGTCGGTCAGTTCGCCTACTTCTTCTTGGCTTAATGTCTCTTCACGTGCTATTTTATCATCGGCACGTAATGCAGAGTCACAAATGACGACTTCATCGAAATAATTTCCGTCCGCTATGGCTCTGGCCAATGATTCTGTTGCTATGCCCGCATCTCCGTGGGTGTAGGCTATGGCACGGGCTACTTCATTACCCGATATCGGCTTTTCTGCTTCTATCCATTTATTGTCGGGGATTGCACTGACATTATTTACAATAGCTACCCGACGCAGTTCGGGAGGAAAATTGATTTCAGCCGGCATCATGTAATCGATGGATATCTGTTCGATGGTTTGGCATGAACCAAATATCAGACAAGAAAGCAATGTAAGAAAGAATGAATATTTTGCCATAGTCTTGTTTTCTTTATTTAGCAAAAATACGATTTTGTGTGGATAAAAAAAAGTCCAAAACAATATTTAATTGTTTTGAACTTTTTTAGGAGGTGAGCAGGTAGTTAGGAGGTGGAATTTAGTAGTTAGGAGTTAGGAGTTGGTAGTTAGAATCCTTTAGGCATGTGTACCAAAGCTAATACTCTGCATGGATTCTATCTCCTACCTTCTATCTTCTAACTTCTACTTTCTATCTCCTATCTTCATCACTTCCCTTGCCCGTGGCAGTTCTTGTATTTCTTACCGCTACCGCATGGGCAAGGATCGTTACGTCCTACTGTTTTTTCAGCACGTATCGGTTCGCGTCTTACTGCTTCGCGGGTATCTTGCTGTGCGGCGGCTTGCTGGTTCGGATCGTTCAGATCTTGTTTCTGTTCGCGATATTTACTCATATCCTGACGACGTTCGGGAGCGGCTTCACGTACTTCCACGCGTTGTGGCTGTTCGGGGGCTTCCTGTACAGGAATCTGTCCGCGCATCAGAATAGAGACTGTCTGATTATTGATCTTGTTTACCATTGTGTCAAACAGGTTGACAGACTCCAGTTTGTAGATCAACAACGGATCTTTCTGTTCATAGCTGGCGTTCTGTACAGAATGTTTCAATTCATCCAGTTCGCGCAGGTTCTCTTTCCACGACTCATCGATAACGTGGAGCAGGATTGATTTTTCGAAAGATTTCACCACCTCTTTAGATTCGCTTTCATAGGCCGCTTTCAGGTTGCAGGAGATGTTGTACATCCGTTTGCCGTCTGTGATAGGAATCAGAATGTTTTCATACATATGTCCCTGATTCTCATATACCTGTTTGATAACCGGGTTGGCTATTTGAGCCAGACGTTCCGATTTGCGTTTGAAGTTAGCCATTGCTTCATCGAATGTCTTTTCTGCTAATTTCTCTTTCTTTTCATTGCGGAATTCTTCTTCTGTGAAAGGAGCATCCATGGCCAGAGTCTGAAGCAGATCCAGTTTACAGCTTTCGTAGTCGGCATTGTTTTCGATGGCTGCGGCACAACGGTCCCATATCATGTTTACGATATCCATTCCGATACGTTCACCCATCAATGCATGCCGGCGTTTGGTATAGACTACCGTACGCTGTTTGTTCATTACGTCATCGTATTCAAGCAAACGTTTACGGATACCGAAGTTATTCTCTTCCACCTTTTTCTGTGCACGTTCGATGGAGTTTGAGATCATCTTATGTTCGATCATTTCTCCCTCTTGGAATCCTAATCTATCCATCACACTGGCGATACGGTCGGATGAGAAGAGACGCATCAAGTCGTCTTCCAGTGAGACGAAGAATACGGACGAACCCGGGTCACCCTGACGTCCGGCACGACCACGCAACTGACGGTCTACACGGCGGGATTCGTGACGTTCCGTACCGATGATGGCCAAACCGCCGGCAGCTTTTACTTCCGGGCTCAACTTGATGTCGGTACCACGGCCTGCCATATTCGTAGCGATGGTAACCGTACCGCTCAAACCGGCTTTGGCTACGATGTCCGCCTCTCTCTGGTGCAGTTTGGCGTTCAATACGTTGTGTTCGATCTTGCGCATGGTAAGCATCTTGCTCAGCATTTCCGAAATTTCTACGGAAGTGGTACCTACCAGTACAGGGCGTCCGGCTTGAACCAGTTGCTCGATCTCTTCGATAACGGCTTTGTATTTTTCGCGTTTGGTTTTGTAAACGCGGTCATTCATATCTTTACGGGCGATAGGACGGTTGGTGGGGATTACCACCACATCCAGTTTGTAGATGTCCCAAAGTTCGCCTGCTTCCGTTTCGGCAGTACCGGTCATACCGGACAGCTTATGATACATACGGAAGTAATTCTGCAGGGTAATCGTTGCAAAAGTCTGTGTGGCAGCTTCCACTTTCACACGTTCTTTCGCTTCAATAGCCTGGTGCAGTCCGTCCGAGTAGCGGCGGCCTTCCATGATACGGCCGGTTTGTTCATCAACGATTTTCACTTGTCCGTCTATAACGACATATTCATCGTCTTTTTCGAACATGGTGTATGCTTTCAGCAATTGGTTGATGGTATGTACACGTTCGGATTTGATGGCATAATTGGTAAGCAGGGCATCTTTCTTTTCCAACTTCTGTTCGTCGCTCAGATCTTTTTCATTTTCCAGTTCGGAGAGCTGTGCTGCGATATCAGGCAAGACGAATAATGTCGGGTCGTCCGAGTTGCCTGTAATCAAGTCTACCCCCTTGTCTGTCAGGTCTACGCTGTTCAGTTTTTCATCGATAACAAAATACAACGGGTCCGTAGCCTCATGCATACGCTTGTTGTTTTGTTCCATGTATATTTCTTCTGTTTTCAGCATCCCTGCCTTGATACCTTGTTCACTGAGGTATTTAATCAATGCCTTGTTTTTCGGGAGTGCCTTGTGACTGCGGAAAAGAGCCAGGAATCCTTCTTCCACCTCTTTCTTGTCATCAGAAGCAATCAGTCTCTTCGCTTCTGTCAGATACTTGGTTGCCAATACTTTCTGTGCTTCCACAAGACGTTCCACCATCGGGCAGAGAGTTTCGAAAAGCTGGTCTTCGCCTTTAGGTACAGGACCGGAAATAATCAACGGTGTACGGGCATCATCGATCAATACCGAGTCTACCTCATCGACGATCGCATAATTGTGCTGACGCTGTACGAGGTCTTTCGGGCTGATGGCCATGTTGTCACGCAGATAGTCGAAACCGAATTCGTTGTTTGTACCGAAAGTGATGTCTGCCAGATAAGCCTGACGGCGTGCATCCGAGTTAGGCTGGTGTCTGTCGATACAGTCGACGCTCAGTCCGTGGAACATGTAAAGCGGTCCCATCCATTCCGAGTCACGTTTTGCCAGATAGTCGTTCACGGTTACAACGTGCACACCGTTTCCGGTCAGTGCGTTCAGGAACACAGGCAGGGTAGCCACTAAGGTTTTTCCTTCACCTGTCGCCATTTCGGCAATTTTACCTTTATGAAGCACTACGCCACCGAAAAGCTGTACATCATAGTGAATCATGTTCCATATCGTGTCGTTACCGCCGGCATTCCAGTGATTCTGATAGATAGCCTTGTCGCCTTCGATGCGTACGAAGTCTTTTGTTGCAGCCAGTGTACGGTCGAAGTCGGTAGCCGTAACCACCACTTCTTCGTTTTCCGTAAAACGTCTTGCGGTATCTTTCACGATAGAAAAAGCCACCGGCAATACTTCGTCGAGCGCTTTTTCGTATATTTCAAGAATTTCTTTTTCCAGTTTGTCTATTTGAGTGAAAATCTCTTCACGGTCTTCCAACTCTACGGTTTCGATACTGGCTTTCAGTTCTTCCACTTTAGCGCGTTCCTTGTTTGCAGAGTCGTGGATGTATTGCTTAAGTTCCTGTGTTTTCGCACGGAGACCGTCATTATCCAATTTAGCAACCTCCGGGTAAGCAGCTTTGATCTTGTTTACCCAAGGTTGAATTTCTTTCATGTCTCGCGTGGATTTGTTTCCGAAAATCGAGCTTAAAAATTCATTAAATCCCATTTGTGTATTCTATTTATTTATTATTTACTTAGATTGAAAAAAGTGTTTTTACCGTATGGTAAGCGGAGTTGCAGTGCAGGCATTGGGAGCCCTTATTCTCATGGCATTGGCCAGAGTGGGTGCAATATGGTCTACGGTAATAGGTGTTTGTATTACCTCCGGTTTTACTGAATTTCCAAAGAAGATAAGCGGTACCGGTATATGTGCGTGGCGGATAATTTTATTTTCCGACGGATTGTGTTCGTTGACAACCGTCCATCCCGGAAGCACATCGATTAATAAATCTCCGGAACGCTTGCGGTGGAAACCGTTGCGGATCATATGGATTTCCGGTGTCCATGCGCCTAACAGCAGACGGTGTGCGGAATAAACCTCATTCACGCCACTGAACTGTATCAGAAAATCAGCCGCCTTATCCTGTATTTCGGCCAGGTCGAGTTGTTTCTTTTCAATCAGTTTATGGTTGAGGTATATTTGCTGGTCCTGATAAGCTTCTACAAATTGGCCTTCACCATAAGTAGCCATCAGAAACATATTCAATAAAGCGGCGCAACGGTTCAGGTGGAATTCACCGCCCGGAATGCGGTAAAGCCCGTGGTCGGCAGCTTCCGTGTCTACATATCCGGTAGAGGTGATACAGAAAAGTATGTTTTGAAGCCCTATCTTCTTGTCGAGCACTTCCAGCAGGTGAGCAATGCTCTGGTCGAGCCTTACATACGTGTCCTGCAGCTCCATCGCGCATTCCTGTGATGTCTTGTGGGCATAATTGCCGGCATAATACATCAGTGAGAGCATATCCGGCACTTCGTCTTTCCCGATAGTGCTTTTATCCAGCAACTCTTCGGTCAGAAGATTGACTTCATCATTGACGAAAGGGCTGGCAATGAATCTGCGGAACTTATTTTGCCGTTCATTGTCGAATTTATATTTAAACGGCATATCTCTCCATTCAGGGAGATATACATATTTCTCCATCGGATGAACCGGTGTCCAGGTGATCTCTCCGATGCGGAAATCGATTGCCTGCCGGTCGTTATATTGGCTTACCCACCAGGGGAATTCCGTATAATAAGTAGTGCTACACCATTTTCCGGTATTTTCGTTCAGCCAGAAAGCACCGTTCCCGGTATGTCCTGCTGCAAAGATGGCAGCATCGCGGAAAGGGGCAATGGCATATACCAGTCCTTTATTGCGTGTAGCGATTTTTAGCTCGTCGGCGATGGTGGAAGTCAGTAACAGGGCCGGTGAACTGTTCTCGTCCGTGTAGTTCCCCATAAAAGCGGGGTCGTCTACACAACTCATCGATCGCAGGGTAGAAATATCCAGCCATTGATTGGCGATGATGCCGTTTATCGACGGAGTGGTTCCACTGTAGATAGCGGCCACGGCCGATGCCCGGTCTACTCTGTTGAATTTATATTCGGCGTTGCGGAATACTTTTCCCTCTTTCCAGAGCCGTTTGAATCCTTTTTCACCGTATAAGGAGGAGAACGCTTCCAGATAGTCCGTACGAAGCTGGTCGATTGTCAGTCCTACCACCAGTTTGGGAGTAGATGACATCGGCTGGGCCTGTAGTCCGGTAATGGTAAGTACGGTTATTATGGAAGTCAGTAATCCTTTCATTTCTTTTTTTTATAAGTCAAAATAAGATTGCTTGCAGAACGTATCAACAAACTAAGTGCCAAAGGTACGACAGCTAAATCAATTCTTTGCGGTATTAGCGGAAAAAGCAGTATAAAAAGTGTTAAAACTGTAAAGTTCAACACATGATACCAACATTTTCGGCCTTTTCTGGCGGCATTTATCATGATCGGGAGGAAAACAAGCTGTCCCGGATGAAAAACGAAAAGGAGATAATTAGAACTGACAGTAGGATGTTCGGAAAACAGGGCGAGGAAGGCAAGTATGCAACCGGCAATGCCGGCAGTGCCGAACCATATAATGTCTATTCCCCAAAGACTTTTGTTCCTCCGGATACCGTAGATGGTAGCTGCTGCTGTGAGTATGAGCAGAAGCAATGCTGCACGTATGGGAGTCAGGAGGTCCCAAAATCCTATCGTTCCGGGTGACGAGCCGTCGTCTTCACAACTGATAAGTGATGTGCTTTCCAGTACCAGAGGGCGTTCATTACCGTTGTTTACAATTCTGGCCGATGCTATTGCGTCTTCCAGATAAAAGGGAATAAACATCATCTGGCGGCTGGTGATGGGGCGGTCTGCCTCACTGCCGATACAAAGGTCGATGCCGAATTGCGACCACGGATGTCCTTGGGTGTATTGATGCACAATTTCCCGAAATGACTTCGTGCCGTCTTTTGCCGGGTAGTCATAAATAATTTTTCCTTCGATGCACTCTTCTATCTTATCTCTCGGACGGGTCGAACAGTTATCGTAAAAGAAGTTATACCGGTATGTCCGGTTTTCCGGTTTGCTGTTTTCTATGAGTAGTGAAGCTAACTTCCGGTTTTCATCCGGAGTCAGGTTCAATGTTTGTTGCCATACACTGCGTTCTTCGAATATATATTCGGCTGCAAACCGGTTGTATGGAGTGGCTCCCAATATATAGTCGGTTTGTCCGAGGGCAAAACGGAAGATAAAGTTGGGCGCTCCGAAATTGAACAATCCGTAGTTGAAAACAACATCGATTCCTTTGCCGGGATCTTCATAACGGATGGCAGTATGTCCGAAATAAGAATATATCTCTTCTCCGGGGGCACAAGTCAGCAGGCTGAGACGGATAGAATCGTTATCGTTACGGAAAACGTCTTCTCCTTTCGCTGTCAGGCATACGAGAAATAGAATTAATATTGTTTTTATTCTTTTCATAATGAACAATTATTCAGAGTGATTACCACAATCGCATGCAAAAGTAATACAAAGCTTATATTAAATCTGTATCTCTAACGAAAAAAAAGGAAAAACATGCTTTTTAATTATTTTAGATTTTTATCGGTTTGATTTAACCGATTGAGTAATAAACTTTTAACGGATTATTGAGATATATAGGTAACGATTTAGCAACCGTGCAAATTTCAGCGTTTTGCGTTGCTATGCTGTCAAATAAATTTTCTAAATGCAAAGTTAGAACAAATATTCAAAACTACAATGTCCCAATCAAAAAACTATATGCAGTCAATGTCAATTTGATAAGTATCATCAATCAGAATATGGTTATAGTGTCGTAACACACATTGTTCCAAGTTATACTCGTTTATTTTTATTATCTCGTCTAAGATTACATCAGAAGACAATCGTTTCTCTATGACTTTTTCGAATCGAAGAATATCATCCAAGTGAGTTTCTATATATTTTCTACTAAATATTAAACAGATATACTTGATTTGTCGCAAATCTTCAAGGGAGAAATCTTTTTCCCAACCAAACGGAATATAGCAGCCTTCCACAATCTGGTTCTGAGAATTTTCAATACAGGTCTTTATCATTTCCCGAACAATCGGCCACAGATATTCCGTCAGTTCTGCATCGCTGCTGTCAGCGGAAAGACCACACTGCCCGCTTCTGATAAGCCCCATTTTCAAATGGTCTATTGACAGATAGGGGTATTTATAGTATTCCAATAACCTTTGCGCCAGCAAGGTCTTCCCCGTATGGGTATCTCCCGCAATCAGAATAATCATTTTAGACTTTGTTATTATGGTTGTTACAACCCACATTCAAATAAAAACATTTCACATCGATCGTTAATGGCTATTTCCTTGTCAAAAGAAGAATAAGTTTTGACTTGAGTAAACCCGACTTCTTTCAAATATTCTTCCATTTCACCATACTTATAAAGGTGCGTCTGGAAATCCATAAATTCGCTTTGAATCAATTCCGTATCACTGTACATTTCATAAATTCCGGGAGAGAGCTGGGTCTGACTTTGCTCATCGTAATGGTTCTTCGACTTTAGCACCAGTTCAAAATTCTCCTTTGTCTTTACAGAAACCGCAATCGCATAATCATTGTCATCCGTACATCTATTGGCGATTGTATCAACAGCAAATACAAACTTACCCATTGGAGACAACCATTCTTTTATTCTGCACAAGATTTGTTTACACAAATCAATATCGGTAAATAATGACACAGAGCCCGAACTGATAAATATATAATCAAACTTTTCTCTTGGAGAATATTTCATAATATCAGCCTGAACGACTTTTGCCTCAGGCAATTTCTGTTTTAACTTTTGTAACATTTCATTGGATAAGTCTATGCCACTTATATCAAGCCCTCTTTCCACGAATGGGACAAGAAAACGTCCACTGCCGCATAAAGGTTCTAAAATCTTTTTTCCTTTTTCAGCATAAGAAAGATAAAAATTCAATTCGTCTTGCGGTGCTTCTGCATGCAAGATTTCGTACATCTCTGTACAAAGGTTTCCGTAATAGTTCTTCTCTTCAATCATCTTATGTAAATATATTATTCTCAATTATTTAATTCTGTAAGATTAATTACTTTGTTTTTATATAGTGTTTATACCTCTCTTGCTTTTCATTTTTCATATTATTCGATGTAAAATTAGCAAAAATACCGCACATCAGCCGTTTATGAGCGGCACTTTTTATTGTACTTTAATGTAATGAGGGAATTACAGTTTCAGTAGTTTATAGTGAGTTACCGACAACTATGTAAAATGCCGCAAAACACAGTAAAAGAATTATTTAGCAAGAAATCCGCACCCGTTGCGGGGGTAATGAGGTGGTAACTGAATTTCTGCACCGTTTGGCTTCGAGGTGGCATTCCGTTGGCTCTGCCCAATAGAAAAGCAAAACGTAACGAACGCTGTTTTAGCTAATTCGCTACACTTTGCTCAAATTTGCAATTCCGCTATGTGTTTTTTTAAAACAGTACAAATATGAGGAATTTTGTAAATATTTCGCTGATAGACAGTATAATAAAGGAGGCGGAAACTGCTGAATCATTTATTTTTTTCTAACTTTGCGAAAACTAAACGAGTGATTCTTTGCTGTTTTATATTAAAATATTACCTTAAATATGCCTAATCAGAATCTGTTCTTATGTCTTTTTTATGATGCCGCTCCGGTCGGTTTCATAGAAAAAGATATTGTTTATATGGTAAGTATAGCAGGAGTGATTATTGTGCTTACCTTGTTTTTCTTTATGCAGATGCGTATAAAGGCGTTGAAAGAAAAGGATCAGGAAGAACATTTGCGCCTGTTGGAAGGGATTCTTGATAACCTTCCGATTGCCGCCAAGGTGAAAGACGTGGATAATAATTGGCGTTATACTTTCTGGAACAAGAAGGCTGAAGAGCTTTTTGAATATCCGGCCGGAAGTGCTATCGGGAAGACTGATTTCGATACCATGCCCGAAGCTGCCGGGATGATAAGGGAAGAGGACGAAGAATTGGTACGAACCGGTATCGCACAGTCCGGTGTCCGGCATTTCTTTACTAATAAGAACGAAGAACGGTTTACTTTTCAGAATAATAATCTGCTCTCTTTTTCCAACGGGCGCAAATGGATCATCTATACGGCCTGGGACATTACCGACATGAAGAAATTGGAGCGGAACTGGCGCTTGGCGAAGGAAGAGGCCGAAGAATCCAATCGCATAAAGTCGGCTTTTCTGGCTAATATGAGTCATGAGATACGTACTCCGCTTAACGCCATTATCGGATTTTCCAGTTTATTGGCTACGGATGTTTCCGAAGAGGAAAGAATTGAATATCTGAGTATTATCGAGCACAACAATGCCATATTGCTGCAACTCATCAGTGATATTCTGGATTTGTCGAAGATGGAAGCAGGTACGTTGGAGTATGTCTATGTGAACGTAGATGTCAATAGTATGTTGCTGGAAATAGAACAAGCTGCCAGAATGCAGCAAACGAACAAGGAGGTCACTATACGTGCAGTGACATCTCTGCCCGATCTTTTTTTGTATACCGACCGGCGCAGAGTGACACAGGTTTTGAACAACTTTATCAGCAATGCCATGAAATTTACCCGCAACGGAAGCGTCCTGTTCGGGTATGAAGAACCTCGAGACGGACATATCCGTTTTTTCGTGACAGATACCGGTACCGGTATACCACCCGAAAATGTGCAGGATGTATTCAACCGGTTTGTGAAGTTGGATTCTTTCAAGCAAGGTACCGGATTGGGATTGGCCATTTCGCAGAACATCATCAAGGAGCTTAAAGGCGAGATAGGAGTGGAGTCCGAGTTTGGGAAAGGCTCTACTTTCTGGTTTACGCTTCCTTATGAGAAAATGACTGCTCATCGTGCTATCTCCCTGTGACTTTTTTCAGTGATGATTATAAGCTTTTTATAAAGGTATAAACTTCTTTTGTACAGAAATATACACTTTTGGATGATAAGAATATACACTCTTGGTATACAAAAATATATATTCTTATATCTGTTGATTATCAACTGTTTCTAAGTGATTTTATAAGATATTTCCCGGGCATTCCGATTTTATTCCACGGAGTTTGTGCCAGTATTTTCCATACGGCTGTACCGATTTCTCCATAATTGGACATTCGTAAAATCGCTTTTTTTTCTCCGATATCGATTATCTTGATTTGCTCCAGTGCCAATAGCAGGCCACCGTAATTGTGTGTTTTTGTATTGAGTGCGTATTCCGGCGGAGGAGATAAGACAAGATCTTCGTCCTTCTTCTTCCTATTTTCTTCTACTTTACTTTCCTCTACTCTACTTTGTCGGGAAATGTCTGCATTTTCCAGATTCAATTCCATTTGAGCAGGAGGAATGTCTGCACATTCTGACTTCGAACTTGTGTTCTGTCTGCATTTTATTTCTTCCAACAGATAGGGGAGTTTGGTCAAATCTCTTTTTCTGCGGCTTGTAGCCTCCAACCAGACACGTTGAATATCCAGCGAAGTCAGTATCTGCTGTTTCTGATAGCTCTCCTTGTCGAAAAATCCTTTTTCGAGTAGCAGGCTTACCATGCTTGTCACTTCTTCTTTGCTGTATTCTCTACCCAATTTGTAGGCAAATATTTCACACTGTTCTTCATCCCATGGGATGTAATATCCTTCTTTATAGATTTTGCAAAGTATTTTTATAAGAAAATAAGGTCCTTTGATGCCGTATTTTGCTTCCATTGATTCTGGAATAGCCCCCTCAAAGAAAGCCGATTTGGTAGGGAAATAAACGATCCCGAAAAATTCTGTAGCCATGATGGTTGGTGATTAGTAATTAGTAGTTAAAAGCTGGTAGTTAGAAGTTGGTAGTTAGAAGCTGGTAGTTAGAAGTTAGTAGTTGGTAGTTAGAAGTCGGTAGTTGGAAGTTAGTGGTAAGTAGCCGATAGTTAAAATTCTTTCTGTATATATGCCAAAACTAACCCTCTGCATAGATTCTAACTCCTAACTCCTAACTTCTGACTCCTAACTTCTGACTCCTAACTACCAGCTCCTAACTATCAATTATACCACTGGTTTCCATTCCAAGAAGTTTTCTATACGGAAACGCTTCCATTTTCTCTCTTCTACATCCCAATACATGACAGCTTCTTGTATTTTATTTCCTTCATATTCCCGTTTGAAATCATGCCGGTAATAAATCAGGGTTGCCTTTACAAATTGAAATTCTCCATCGATAGCCCGGCGATAAGCAATAACTGCATGTCCGTACTGCATATGATTTATTAAGGCTTCAATACGATTTGACATCCATGTGGCAGTAATTTCCGTATATCCTTTTTCTTGCATAATAAGTTTTACCCACTGATTTTTTGTGTTCTCCATGATAAAATTTGAATTTCTTTTTTTCATTGCGTTTACTTTAATAAGATTGTATTTTTTTGAATTAAGGCCGCAATGTCGGGATTATATTTGGATAGAACTAATCGCTCTATTTAACATAAAAAATCGCCTTTTGGGCGATTTTTTATGTCTCCTTTTTTCTATCTCTATTTTCTTTTCATACTATTTAAAATTCTTCTCACTTCTGTTACTAATGATTTGTATTCCATTTCTTTGTAAGTTCCATGATCTCTATATTCAATGCGGAATATTCTTCTGATTTCTTTGGCAATGTCAGTAGCGGTTGTGATGTTTCTTTTTTCATCTGTCAACGAACGAGTAAGTGCTTTTATCAATTCTCCTTTGGCTATTCTGATAACTGTCCTGTCATCAATCGGTTGTTTGTCATGGCTTTGTGCTTTAATACTGCCTTCTATGATTATTCCATCGGTGAGTTCGATTTTAATGTGTCCACTAAAATCCGTTTTTTTTCTTCTTTGCTTGTCATTTTTTTAGGTTTTAAATGATTTTTATATCGTGCAAAGATTGTTAAAAATGATGATTCGGAGATGATTAAATGATGAAAAAATTGAGAAAAGTACTTTTACGGAATATAATATTGATATTTTGGACTTTATTTTTCCTAAAAGTGTTTCAATAAACGTTCGTTTAATGGCACAAAAATATATACTATTCTCGAATGTGCAAAATATTTCCCAATAAAAAGTATTTGTATTTTTTCATAATTGAATATATTAAATTAATTATCAATATATTACAATATAAAATTATATGTATACCATTAACAATAAATCGTATTTCAATATATTAAGAAAAGCCGAAAAATAAGTGTGCCATTAAACGAACGTTTATTGAAACACTTTTATGTGTCAAATATCTCGTTTATAGTGATTTGTGCACTAAATTGAACAAAACTTTGTGCATTACATATTTCTCTCCTCCTGTTTATCTCCTGGGATAGGGATACAGTTGAGAGCCAGTGTACTAAAATATTAAATTTTTGTTTTATACACGCTTGACCGAAAGTAATTCTATAATTTCGGTGTCCCTAAAGAATATCCATTCGTGAACAAATCTACCGATGTGTTTTGGTATCCGCTCCGTGTTACCTATAGCCGTGAACTTCTTTTGAAGGAAGCTCTTGATGCCGAAAATATCGAGAACTTCATTCCGATGCATTACGAGTATGTGAAAAAAGCAGATCGTAAGGTGCGTAAATTAGTGCCCGTAGTGCACAATCTCGTATTTGTTCATAGTTCACTTGCGTGTATCGATCGGATAAAACAATCTGTCGGACTTTCTTTAGCCGTCCGTTATATTATCGATCGTGAGACCAATCGGCCTCTTATTGTACCGGATTCGCAGATGCGTAGCTTTATTGCCGTTTCGGGCAATTATGAAGAGCAGATCGTTTATCTCGACCCTGCTGTCACCGCTTTACAGAAAGGTGACCGTGTTCGTATCACCGGTGGCGTTTTTGAGGGAGTTGAAGGAATTATTCTTCGTGTCAAAGGCGATCGTCGTGTATCAGTCTGCATCAAAGGAGTTATGGCGGTGGCTACTGCTTATGTTCATCCTTCTTTAATGGAACTTGTTTCCGAACCTGTTCATAAATAGCGACCTGTTCATTTGGACTCTATCCATATTGATTTTATTTCAATTGTAAATAGTCATCGTTCAATCTAAATATTCAAATATATGTCTTTGCAATCACAAATTGACGCTCTGTGTCATGTTACCAATGAGCTTCTCAATTTAGGTTTTGATGGCACTCCTCTTTATTCCAATCGTTTTTGTGAATTGAATACGGAGGTTTATCGTCAGTCCGAGGCTCTTTTTCTTTCACATGGTTCTACTGCCGAAGAAGAAGCACAGCTCTGTTATGCTCTGCTGACCGGTTTTCATGCCACCATCTATGATCATGGTGATAAGAATCAAAAAATACAATCTATTCTTAACCGTAGTTGGAACGTGCTCGAACAGCTTTCTGTTTCGTTGTTGAAATGCCAGCTTTTAGTAGCCTGCTATGGTGAGGTTTATGATGAGAAACTGGCCCAAGAAGCGCATGCCATTATCGATACTTGGAAAGATCATGAATTGTCTCCGGCAGAGTTGGAAGTTTCTGAATATCTGAATAGTTTGGAAACTAATCCCTGGACAGCTTGGGAACTGGATGAATAATTAAGATAAATAACGGTAAGAAATCATTAATAGCTATTATATGAGAATGAAATTTCTGAATAATTGTTTGCTGTGCTTATTGGCACTTTTGGCATCCTGCTCTGCTCCTAAAGAGGTACTTTATTTGCAGGATATTACCTCTTTGAAAGAGGAAGTCATTGATAAGAACTATGAAGTAATCATTCATAAAGATGATTTATTGGCTATTCTGGTGAATAGTAAAGATCCGGAATTGGCATTACCGTTTAATATGCCTGTGGTTACTTATCAGATAGGTGCTCAAACTTCTGTACAGCAGCGTTTATTAGGCTATTTAGTTGATCAGAATGGCGATATTGATTTTCCTATTTTGGGTAGGTTTCATGTAGAAGGGTTAACCCGTATGCAAGTAACTGAACTTATTAAGCAAAAACTGATGGAAGAGGATTTGATAAAAGATCCTATTGTCACTGTTCAGTTCCTGAACTTTAAAGTATCTGTGATGGGTGAAGTGGCTCGGCCGGGTACATTTGATATTTCCGGTGATAGAATAACCTTGTTGGAAGCTTTGAGTATGGCAGGTGATTTGACCATTTATGGTCGTCGTGACCGTGTAGCTGTTATTCGTGAAAAGGATGGCAAGCGCCGTATTCTTTACCATGATCTTCGTTCTTCTGATATTTTTCAGTCTCCCTGCTATTATTTACAACAGAATGATATTGTGTATGTAGAGCCTAATAAAGCGAAGACAGGGCAGAGTCGCATTAACTCTAATAATTCTGTGGGGGTTTGGTTGTCTGCTGTTTCCGTATTGGCTTCCATTACTTCTTTGATAGTAACTATGTTTAAATAATTCAGATAACAAAAGATAATGAGCGCTGAATATAAAAATAATGATATCCGTAAACAGGAGTCAGAAATTAATATCACCGATATTTTTCATCTTATACTTGTTAATTGGTATTGGTTTGCATTGTCGATTTTGGTTTGTGGTGGAATCGCTTTTTTTTATTTGAAATCTTCTTCAAAAATATATAGTCGTAAGGCATCTGTTCTTATTCGTGACGATTCTAAAAGTGGTGGAATGAGTGAATCGGCTGCTTTTGCTGATTTGTCTCTTTTTGGTGGTAAACGCAATGTGGATAATGAAGTGCTTGTTTTTCAGTCTCGCCATCTGATGGAAGAAGTAGCTCGTCGTTTACATTTGGATATGAGTTATAAAGTGAAGAATGGTTTACGCAGTGATGAACTTTATACTCATTCACCGGTTATAGTTTCTTTCCCGGATGCGGAAGAACGTCAGGTTATAAAAGTGTCAGTTACTCCTATCGATTCCGTTACGGTACATCTGTCTGATTTTTCGTTATCGGTAGGTGATGGGGTGATTCGCTCGGAAGAGTTTCTTGAGGTAAATTTGAATGATACTATTATTACTCCCATTGGACCAATTGTTGTTACTCCTACGTTATATTATACGGATGTTTTTTATGGTAATCCTGTAAATGTTGTTAAATCCAATATAGAGAGTATTGTTGAAAGTTATCGTAGCAAACTGAATGTTTCTCTTGCCAGCAAGACGGCTACTATTATCAACTTGGTTTTGGAGGATGTATCTACTGCCCGCGCAGAAGATATTCTGAATATGCTTATTGCTGTCTATAATGAGGATGTGATTAATGACAAGAATCAGATAGCTGTAAATACATCCAAGTTTATCAATGAGCGTCTGATTATCATCGAACGTGAACTTGGTAGTGTAGATGCCAATATCGAAAGTTTTAAGCGTGAAAATCAATTAACCGATATAACCTCCGAGACGGGTATGTACCTTCAGAACACTAGTCGTTATCAACAGGAGGGACTTAGCTTGGAGAATCAGTTAAGTATTGCCAAATACATTAAAGAATATTTGACGGATCCTCAGAAAAGTTCAGATTTGATTCCTGCCAATACGGGTATATCAGATAACAGTGTTGAATCTCAGATTAAGGAATATAATGACATCTTGTTGAAACGTGATAAATTCGTAGTAGGTAGTAGTAGCAAAAATCCGATTGTGATGGATTTGAATAATTCTCTGAGTGCTATGAAACAGACTATTATTCGTTCGGTGGATAATCTGATTGTAGGTTTAAATATTCAATTGAAAAACATTCGTGAGCAGGAAGAACAGACTACAAAACGCATTGAGGCTGTGCCTGCACAGCAGAAATATGTACTCACTATAGAACGTCAGCAGAAAATTAAGGAAGAACTCTATCTTTATTTGTTGAATAAGCGTGAAGAGAATGCTTTGACACAGGCTATTACGGAGAGTAATGCCCGTATTATAGATTCTGCTTCGGGCAGTAGTATTCCAGTAGCTCCTAAGACAATGATGATATTTATGGCTGCTATTGTTCTTGGTATGGGCATTCCTATGGCGATACTTTGGTTATTAAATGTGACGGATACCAAAGTTCGGACTCGTAAGGAATTGGATGAAGTTCTGACTATTCCTTTTTTGGGTAATGTTCCTCGTCGAGGAAATCAGAAAGGCGAAAATACAGATAGTATTATTGTACGTGAGAATGGGAGTGATTCTATTTCAGAAGCTTTCCGTATTATTCGTACGAATATGGATTTTATGCATGTGAAGTCGGAGAGATTACAGGTGGTCATGTTTACTTCTGCTAATCCCGGTGCCGGAAAGACTTTTGTTTCAAGCAATCTTGCTATGAGTATTGCTCAGACAAATAAAAAAGTGGTTTTAGTGGACGTTGATATTCGTAAAGGTACCTTGAGTGGTATTTTCTCTAACCCCTCCAATCGTATGGGATTGACTCATTATTTATCCGGTCGAACAGATAATCTGAATGATATTATTGGTGCTAGTGAAGAATATGATAAACTTGATATTATTTTCTCTGGTCCCGTACCTCCCAATCCTGCAGAATTACTATTGAGCGATCGTTTTGATCGCCTGATAGTAGAACTTCGTAAACGTTATGACTATATTATTGTGGATAACGTTCCTGCGGGTATGGTAGCTGATGCTTCTATTGTAAACCGTGTGGTTGATCTTACCATTTTCGTAGTTCGCTCTGGTGTGATGGATCGTCGCCAATTACCGGAACTTGAGAATATGTATCGTCAGGAACAACTCCGTAATATGTCTGTGATATTAAATGGTATTCCTTCAGAGCATAGAGGTTATGGCTACAGTTATGGCTATGGTTATGGTTATGGTTACGGCTATGGTAATAATATTCACAAGCAGGGGAAAAAGAGTAATTTAAAGAAGTTTTTCTCTCGTTTTTTGAAGTGTTAATGAATTTGTCTTTGAAAGATTCACATAAGGTATTTTGTGCGTGATTTGTAATACATGTGTTTTTACTAATATATAGAATAGAATTTTATGGTTAAGGTTTTAGTAACGGGTGGTGCTGGCTTTATCGGTTCTAACCTTTGTGAGTATTTGTTGGCTCATAATTATAAAGTTGTTTGTTTGGATAATTTTTCTACAGGAAAAATAGAGAATCTATTACCTCTATTGTCTGCGTATCCGAATAAGTTTAGGTTGATTGTTGGAGATATCCGTAAGTTATCCGATTGCCAGAAGGCGGTAGAAGGTGTTGATTATGTGTTACATGAGGCTGCTTTAGGCTCTGTCCCTCGTTCTATAAAAGATCCTATCACTACGAATGAGACCAATATTTTTGGCTTTTTAAATATGTTGGTTGCAGCTCGTGATGTTGGAGTAAAACGTTTTATGTATGCGGCTAGTTCTTCTACTTATGGAGATAGTAAATCTCTTCCCAAGGTGGAGGATGTGATAGGTAGACCTCTTTCTCCATATGCTGTAACTAAATATGTTAATGAACTTTATGCCGATGTGTTTTCTAAAATTTATGGTATAGAATGTATTGGTTTACGTTATTTTAATGTTTTTGGTCGACGTCAGGATCCTTTTGGTGCATATGCTGCTGTCATTCCTTTATTTGTAAAGAAACTTATGGCTCATGAGAGCCCAGTGATTAATGGTGACGGTGAGTATAGTCGTGATTTTACTTATATTGATAATGTTATTCAGATGAATATGTTAGCTATGACTACTACCAATTTAGATGCTGTGAATCAGGTGTATAATACAGCTTTCGGTGAACGCACTACTTTGAATCAATTGATTAGTTATTTAAAAGAATTTTTGAGTGAGTTTGATCCTGAAATTGCTAATATAGAGGTGGTTCACGGCCCAAATCGTTTGGGGGATATTCCTCATTCTTTAGCATGTATTGATAAGGCTGAAAAACTTTTGGGTTATCATCCTCAATATAATATGCGTGATGGTTTGAAAGAAGCAGTTAAGTGGTATTGGAATAATATTTAAATTACTATTAAGATAAAACTATGAATGAAGTTAGAATTTGCGTAATCGGTCTTGGTTACGTGGGACTTCCCTTGGCCCGTCTTTTCTCAACTAAGTATAAAACAATCGGCTTTGATATGAATCAGGCACGTGTGAACGCTTTGATGAAAGGTCATGATGCTACATTGGAAGTTCCGGATGAATTGTTGCAATCTGCTATTGCTGGCGGATTTAAGTGTACTGCTGAAATTGAAGATATCCGTGATTGTAATTTTTATATTGTTGCTGTTCCTACCCCAGTAGATAAGAATAATAATCCTGATTTGACCCCTCTTTACGGTGCCAGTACAACTGTTGGTAAAGTTATTTCTAAGGGTGATATTGTTGTTTATGAATCAACCGTTTATCCAGGTGTAACAGAGGATGAATGCATTCCAGTAGTAGAGAAGATTTCCGGTTTGAGGTTTAATGTAGATTTTTTTGCTGGTTATTCTCCTGAACGTATTAATCCGGGTGATAAACTTCATACTGTGGAGAAGATTAAGAAAGTTACTTCTGGTTCTACTCCGGAAGTTGGTCGAAAGGTGAATGCAATATATGCTTCTGTAATTACGGCCGGTACTCATTTAGCTCCTACAATAAAAGTAGCGGAGGCAGCGAAAGTAATAGAAAATTCTCAGCGTGACATTAATATTGCTTTTGTAAATGAATTATCTAAGATTTTCAATAAAATGGGTATTGATACGCAAGATGTATTAGAGGCTGCTTCTACAAAATGGAATTTCCTTCCTTTTAAGCCGGGGTTGGTTGGTGGCCATTGTATTGGTGTAGATCCTTATTATTTGGCCCAATGTGCTCAACGTTATGGTTATAATCCTGAAATTATTTTAGCTGGTAGAAGGATGAATGATGGTATGGGTGAATATGTGGCAAATGAGGTTATTAAATTAATGCTGAAAAAAGGCATACAAGTTTTGAATTCAAACATCTTGATTTTAGGTTTTACATTTAAGGAGAATTGTCCTGATATTCGTAATACAAAGGTGATAGATATATACAAGGCTTTAAAAGAATATAATGTAAATGTTCTGGTTTATGACCCATGGGCTGATTTTTCCGTTGTAAAAAGAGAGTATAATATTGATATTATTAGTGAATTAGATAAAGAGAAAGTTGATGCTGTGATTTTGGCAGTAGCACATGAAAAATTTAGAGATTTTAATATAACCTCGTTGGTGAAAGTTAATCATGTGATTTTTGATGTAAAGGGGGCAGTGGATCCTAACTTTATTGATGGAAGGTTATAGTGTTATGATAGGATTAATAAAAAAAATATACCATAATTTTCAGTTACGAAATGCAAGACGACATGTGCTAGCATCTGTAACAATAGGTGAAAATAGTATCATATCTGCGCCTGCACATGTGAAGTTACTATATGGTTCGGATAAGGAAGACATAAAAATAGGAAGCTATTTTAAGTTTGTAGGTGAATTGATTTCTTCCCATCATGGTAAAATAGAGATAGGCGATCATTGTTTAGTTGGTCCTAATTGTGTAATTGGAGCTGTAAACTCTGTAAAGATAGGAGATTATGTACGGTTATCTACAAATGTTATAATGATAGATAACAATAATCATTCTGTTAATCCTGTTGATCGTAAGATAATGAACTCTGTAGATTATTCATCCCCATATCGTAGTTGGAAGTATACAGTTTCTAAGCCGATAGTTGTTTGCGATAATGTATGGATCGGTCGAAATTCTGTGATAAATAAGGGGGTTACTATAGGTGAGAATTCAATAGTTGCAGCATGCAGTGTGGTAACAAAGGATGTGCCGGCTAATTGTATAGTAGCAGGCAATCCAGCAAAAGTTGTAAAAATAGATATAGATAAAGAACCAAGATTGATTCCGGATAATGGTGAATTATAAGAAACAGATGGGAGCATTGATAACAGGGCAGATGTTTTCACTCCTATTGAATTTTCTACTTCCATTGATTCTTGTACGTATACTTACAAAGAATGATTATGGAGTATATGCGCAATTTAATGTTATATTGTCGTTTTGTACTGTTTTTTTTAGTTTTGGTTTATCTTCGGAGTTATATTATTCATATCCATCTGCAACAGAGAGAGAAAGACGAATTTTAATTTTTCAGTCATTATTATTGTTGTTTATAGCAGGAATTGTGGCTTTTGGTGTTTTGTATATACCTGTAATAAAACAATATATTATTTCAGATGGATCTTTTTCTAATAATTATCTATATTTAGGTTTAGCTGTATGGTTTTCTGTTCCGGAGATTCTAATAACTGCGTTGTATGTATTGAATCATGATAATAAAACAAGTGCATTATTTTTACCATTAATGACAATTCTTAGGCTTATTTTGATATTAATTTTGTATTTGAAATGGCCAAAGATTGAATCTATTTTTATTGCTATTGTAATAAGTATAGCGATTAAATTTTTCTATGTTTCTTTCTATGCTTTTGAGTTAATAAAGAAAAATGAGGGAACTCGGCTGATTGATAGGCATATATTGCAGGAACAGTTAAAATATTCTATTCCATTGGGAATTGCTAGTTCTACACGAGTTTTTGTACAACAAATGGACAAATTGATAATTTTGGCATTTGTTTCACCTGCAGCATATGCTATATATTCTATTGCGTTTTATGGAGTACCAGGACTTACTCAAGTATATTTGTCTATTTCTCAAGTATATATACCTAGGATGGCTGCTGCCTATAAGAGTAATGATTTAAATAATGTAATAACTTTATATCATTCTATGGTGTCTAAGACTTTATCGTATACGATTCCTATTGTCTTGATCGTCATTCTATTTGCAGACCCAATTATTCCATTTGTTTTTTCCTCAAAATATATAGACAGTATTCCTTATTTTCAGTTATATTTGCTTACATTTATAGTTTCATCTATTGGATGTGGAAATATATTAAGAGCAACAGGTGAGACTAGAAAATCATTATTAGCATATGTTTATACTGCTATTATATTAATTCCTTTTACCTATCTCGCGATAAAATTTTATTATTTAAATGGGGCTATAGTGGCGGCGATATTAGGAAGTATATTACCTAAATTATTATTATCTATGTATGATGCAAAGGCTATAAGAATTTCCATTTTTAGATTATATCCTTGGAAAATTATATCAAAGATATTTTTGATTTCAATATTAATTCTTATTCCATTTATTTTTATTTATCTGTATGTTGGTCATCAAAATTTTTGGCTTTCATTAGTTTGGATAGTGCTTTATTTGATAATTGTTTCTTGGGTACAAATGTATAATAATGTTTTTGTAATAAATTATGCGGGTTTACTTTCGTTGGTAGATAAAATTATAAGGAAATAATGAAGAAAATAATAATTAATATTGTTGGAGTCATATTAGATGTTTTTTATCGGATTTATTGTAAATATAGAGTAGAACGAATTTGTTCTTCTTTTTATTCTTTTGGAAAGCGTTCTAATATCATTTATCCTTTTATAATCCAAGGTGAGAAAAATATATATATTGGTGAGCATGTAAATATACGTGCATATTCTACTTTGTCGGCTATTAATGCTAAGATAGTAATAAAAAAGTGGACTGGAGCTGCTCCTTATTTATATATTTCAACAGGAAATCATCGTATGATACCAGGACGTTTCTGTATGAGTATAACAGATGCTGAAAAAGGAGACGGTTATGATGCAGATGTTATTGTAAATGAAGATGTTTGGATTGCTTCAAGAGTTACTATATTAAAGGGAGTCACTATAGGTCGAGGAGCTATTATTGCTGCGGGAGCTGTTGTAAATAAAGATGTGTTACCTTATTCGCTTGTGGCTGGTGTACCAGCCAAATTTGTAAAATTTAAGTGGACAATGGATCAAATATTGGAGCATGAGAAAAAGTTATATGCCGCTGAAGAACGTTTTACTATTGAAGAATTAAAACTTTTTGGAATCAAATGATTATCGCTCGTGTAAAAAAGAGTATTCAAAATCTGACATTTAATAAAATATTTATTTCCTTGTTTTTGATCGTCTATTGTGGGTTATATTATCAAGAATATGTTGCTCTTATTGCATGCTCTTATGCTTTACTCGGAGGAGCGTTTATTTATAATTTAATTAAACACAGAGGGCTGATTTATAAAGATTTCATTGTATTATGTTTGATTTTCGTGATATATAGCTTTTTTTCGTCATTATGGGCGGAGTCTTTTGATACCTCTTATAACTCTGTCATACAATTAAGTAAAAGTGCTGTTGTAGCTATTTGTTTTATTACGTTGATTGACTCTAAAGAACATTTTAAATGGGCTTTGTTTATTCTTTCGCTTTCAGGAATTATATATGCTTTGCTTTACTTAAATCATGTTGATATATCTTCACTTGGTGCTAATCGTATTATGGCAGAAGGTGATTTTCTTCCTAATGTAAATACTGTGGGATTAATAATAAGTTTTTCTTTTGCTTATTTTATTTATATGTATTTTCTTGATAAGAAATATGTATATATGGCTTTAGCAGGATTGGCTTTTATAGTAACCTTTTTTTTAGGTTCAAGAAAATCAATTATATCATTATTTATATGCGTTTTTTTAATGTTTATCAAACTACAGAAAACATCAAAATTGAAAATATTATTTCTTCTTGTCCTTTTGATTGCATTATTACTTTTTTATGTGCCTATAGAATATTTAAATTTTATTTCAGAGCGATTAGCTCAATTGAGTTTTTGGTCGTCTAAAATGTCAGAAATTGATTCAAGTGATGAAACAAGGGTTCGCCTAATAGAATATGGATTGACATATTGTATTGAGAGTCCAATATTGGGGCATGGTTATTATAGCTTTTCGCAGCTGTTTAGAAAGGACTGTGGAATCATATTGTATTCACATAATAATTTTATTGAGACATTTGTAGGTGGAGGGATTATTGGCTTTTTTATTTATTACAGTCTTCACGGAATTATTCTAAAAAGAATTGATTTAAGAAAGGCTCATTTTGATTATGGATACTTGTTGTTTGTTTTATTGATGATTTTACTTTTTAATCACTTTAGTATAGTTGTTCTTCAAGATCGTTTTGTCTGGTTACTACTGACAGTTTTATTTACTGGTTCTATTTATTATAAATATAATTTATTGTAATTTATCTATGCAGATAGGTTTTCTTGTAGATAAAATCGCTTTTGGAGGTGGAGAGCGAATTTTGAAAATGTTAATTGATGAATTTTGTAAACGAGGGCATGTGATTTCAATTTATAGTTGGAATAAAGAGTGGCTTTCTTTTAATAATATTCATAATTACAATATATATGTGTTACCGGGTGAACCGATTGGTGTAAAAGGGAAGATAATTGCTTATAGAAATTTGAGAAGACAGATGTTGCTTACACGACCTGACTGCTTAATCATTTTTAGTTTGGGATTAGCAGAAATAGGTGTTTTTGTAGCGAAAACAGTTTGTGTCCCAACTATTTTATCAGAACGTGTAGATCCCAAATATTTACCTCAATCTAAAATCCATCGTCTTTTGAAATTGTTAGTTTATCATTTTTGTGATGGAATAGTTTTTCAAACGGTGCAAGTTAAACAATATTTTTCAAAGTCTATTCAAAAGAAAAGTATTGTAATTCAGAATCCTATCATGGATGATAATTTACCTGTAGCTAATGATAATAGTGCTGAAAAAGAGATAGTTGCTGTCGGTAGGTTATCTATAGAAAAGAATTATAAATTACTAATTAGAGCTTTTGCTGAATTGAATATTCCAGAGTATCGATTGAAAATTTTTGGTAAGGGTCCATTATTTAATGAGCTGTCAGATTTGATAGATTCTTTAAGGATGAATGATAAAATTATATTAGAAGGAAGTGTAGATAGAGTTGTTGATTTTATTCGGAATTCGGATATATTTGTTTTGTCATCTAATCATGAAGGAATGCCTAATGCTTTAATTGAAGCTATGGCAATGGGGTTAGCATGTATCTCTACAGATTTTTCTTCAGGAGGGGCTAGAGCTCTGATAACTAATAATGAGAATGGGATAATTGTACCTGTAGATGATCTTTTTTCGTTAAAAAATGCAATATTAAACGTAGTATTTAATACGGATTTAAAGCAAAAAATAAAGGCTAATGCTGTGAAAATCAGAGAAACTAATTCTAAAGAAAGAATACTTCCTATTTGGATAGAATATATTAATACTATTTTACAAAAAAAAGAATGAAAATTGCATTTTTATTTGGATTTTTTCCTAAAGAAATTTATTCAGAAATAATTGTTAATAGTAAAGGGGTAATACAATATGCTGCAGACGCTTTACAGAAATCTTTTATAGAAGGACTTGGTACTTTAGGTACTAACATTGAGATATTTAATCTTCCATATATAGGATCTTATCCATTGAGATATAGCAGTTTATACTCTCGTTCTGTATGTATTGAATATGTTACTCAGAAAGGGAATGTTATATCTGGTAAGAACATAAGCTTTTGTAATTTGATGGGATTAAAAATGTATAGCAGGTATTATAATGTAAAAAAAAGTCTAAAAAAGTGGTGTGAAGATAATAATCAAGAAGAAAAAGTAATTATAATTTATGCTATACATACACCTTTTTTAAAAGCATGTGTGGAATTAAAAAGACGTTATGGTGTTTCATTGAAAATTATATTGATTGTACCTGATTTACCTGAACATATGGGAGGGCATAAATCTTTTTTGTCTGCTTATGTGCATGCACTAAATAGGGAAGTCTTGAGGAAACTTTATGTTGATATAGATGGTTTTGTTTTATTAACTAAATATATGCAAGAAATGTTGCCTATAGAAGGTAAGAAATGGACAATAGTTGAGGGAATTTTTAATAATATTCAAGACGATATAAAGACGATAAATCAGACTTTTGAGACTCAAAAAAAATATATATTTTATTCAGGAACACTTGCTAAAAGATATGGAGTTTTGAACTTAGTAAAAGCTTTTCTCATGTTAGTGGATACAAATGTCTGTTTGGTAATTTGTGGTGCTGGTGATGCGGAAAGTGAAATTCTTGATTATGCAAAGAAAGATGAGAGAATTGTGTTTAAAGGGCAAATTCCTAGAAATGAAGTATTAAAATTACAACGGAATGCAAGTTTGCTTGTAAATCCACGTACTCCAGAGGGAGAGTTCACTAGATATTCTTTTCCATCAAAAACAATGGAATATTTGGCATCAGGAATTCCTACTTTGATATATAAATTACCAGGTATTCCAGATGAGTATTATCAATATTGTTTTTCATTAGAAGATTTAGGTGTAGAAGCTCTTGCAAATAAAATGATGGATATATTAAGATTGGATTGTAATGAGTTGATAAGGATTGGTTTAGAAGCTAGACGGTTTATTTTAGATAAGAAGAATCCTATTTCACAGTGTGAAAAGGTTATAACACTAATAAATTCTTTAATGTAATATTATGTCCATATTCAAAGACAAAGTCCTGTTAATTACAGGTGGTACGGGTTCTTTTGGTAATGCCGTACTCAGACGTTTCTTAGGTTCCGATATTAAAGAGATTCGTATTTTTAGTCGTGACGAGAAGAAGCAGGATGACATGCGTCATCAGTTACAAAACCCCAAGGTTAAGTTCTATATTGGTAACGTCCGCGATCGGCAGTCTGTGGACGGTGCCATGAGAGGTGTTGACTATGTTTTTGCTGCTGCTGCCTTGAAGCAAGTTCCTTCTTGTGAATTTTTTCCGTTACAGGCAGTACAGACGAATGTGATTGGTACAGACAATGTATTGGAGTCTGCCATAGCACATGGTGTAAAGAATGTGGTTGTCCTTTCTACCGACAAGGCTGCTTATCCGATTAATGCTATGGGAATCTCCAAAGCTATGATGGAAAAAGTAGCTATTGCTAAGGGACGTGCTTTGGGAGAGGGTGCATCGACAACTATCTGTTGTACCCGTTATGGTAACGTAATGGCTAGTCGCGGCTCAGTTATTCCTTTGTGGGTAGATCAGATAAAGTCTGGTAATCCCATCACCATAACCGATCCTAATATGACCCGTTTTATGATGACACTTGACGATGCCGTTGATTTGGTCATGTACGCTTTTGAACACGGTCATAATGGTGACTTATTCGTTCAGAAAGCTCCCGCCGCGACATTGGATGTTTTGGCACAAGCTTTGAAAGGATTGTATAATGCGGATACGGAAGTCAGAACTATTGGTACCCGCCACGGTGAGAAACTGTATGAGACTTTAGTAACCCGTGAAGAGATGGCAAAGGCCATTGACATGGGTGAGTATTACCGTATTCCTTGTGACACGCGTGATTTAAACTATGATAAGTTCTTCACAGAGGGCAATGAGGATGTCGCTCGGATTGAAGATTATCATTCCCATAATACTGCTCGTCTTGATGTGGAGGGAATGAAGCAGTTGTTGCTTAAACTTCGTTTTATCCGTGAGGATCTGGGTCTGACAGAGAAAGCCAAATCTTCTGAAATAAAAAGTGAATAAACAAATCCTTTCCTGACCGTCCAGACGCTTTTCTTTTTAATCTCTTGATTCATTTTTTCTGAGCGTTTTACTTATGAACGGCGGAATATCATTCAAACTAATTACTTTATGAATATTTTAGTAACCGGCGCCAAAGGTTTTGTCGGTCGTAATCTGGTGTCTCAATTACACAATATCCAATCGGGCAAGGCGAAGAACTATGGCGTATTTTCGGATATGCAGGTTTTTGAGTACGATGTAGACAGCGACCCTTGCGAACTGGATGTCTATTGTAAAAGAGCGGATTTTGTCTTTAATCTGGCAGGTGTTAACCGTCCCAAGGATCAAGCTGAATTCATGCAAGGCAATTTCGGTTTTGCTTCCGCTCTACTTGATACCTTGAAAAAGTATAATAATTCCTGTCCTGTAATGATCTCCTCTTCCACTCAGGCCGCTTTGGACAATCCTTATGGCGAATCCAAACGTGCGGGTGAGAATCTTTTGTTTGATTATGCACGGGAGACAGGTGCACGTGTTCTTGTTTACCGTTTTCCGAATGTGTTTGGTAAATGGTGCCGTCCAAATTATAACAGTGCCGTTGCCACTTTTTGTAACAACATAGCCCATAATCTTCCGATTCAGGTCAATGATCCTTCTGTCATGTTGCATTTGGTTTATGTGGATGATGTGGTGGATGAATTGATTGCCGCTTTGAGTGGGAATGAGCATCGTGAGGGAGACTATTGCGTTGTCCCTATTGTACACACAGTTACTTTAGGGAAAATTGTCGACTTGCTTTATTCTTTTAGGGAAATGTCCGGTAATTTGCAAGTTCCCGATCTGGGTGATCCGTTCACTAAGAAGCTTTATTCCACTTATTTGTCATATTTCCCAAAGGATAAGTTTAGCTATCCTCTTAAAATGAATGTTGATTCTCGGGGGAGTTTTACGGAAATTATTCGTACTCCGGATCGTGGGCAGTTCTCTGTGAATATCTCTAAACCGGGAATTACCAAAGGTCAGCATTGGCACCATACGAAGAATGAAAAATTCGTTGTTGTCAGCGGACACGGCCTGATCCAACTTCGTAAAATTGGTACGGATGAGGTGCTGAACTATGAGGTGAACGGTGACAAGATTGAAGTTGTGGAAATGATTCCCGGCTATACCCATAACATAATTAACCTTTCGGATACGGAAGACCTTGTGACATTCATGTGGTGCAATGAATGTTTCGATCCTGCCCGTCCCGATACTTTCTTTGAAGAAGTTTAATAGAATGACCGATATGAATATACGATTAGATTATTCCGATATTAAGTTTCAGGAGAACGGTAAACTGAAACTGCTGATTATTGTAGGTACCCGTCCTGAGATTATTCGTCTTGCTGCGGTGATCAACAAATGCCGTGTGTATTTCGATTGTATCCTCGCCCATACGGGGCAGAATTACGATTATAACCTGAACGGTGTCTTTTTCCACGACTTGAAGTTGCAAGCTCCGGAGGTCTATATGGATGCTGTAGGAGATGACCTTGGTGCGACTGTGGGCAATATAATCAATTGCAGTTATAAGTTGATGGTTCAGACTTGTCCGGATGCACTTTTGGTATTAGGAGATACGAATAGTTGTCTTTCGGTAATCGGTGCCAAGCGTCTTCATATTCCTATCTTCCATATGGAGGCCGGTAATCGTTGTTTTGACGAATGTCTTCCAGAGGAGACGAATCGGCGTATCGTGGATATCATTTCTGATGTGAATATGTGTTATTCGGAACACGCCCGACGGTATTTGAATGCGTCCGGAATCGCTAAGGAACGCACTTATGTGACCGGTTCTCCTATGGCTGAAGTACTTCATGAGAATTTGAAGGATATTGAGGCTTCGGATATTCACAGTCGTTTGGGGCTTGAGAAAGGTAAATATATTTTGCTCTCTGCTCACCGTGAAGAAAATATTGATACAGAAAAGAATTTCCTTTCTTTGTTTACAGCTATAAATAAATTGGCAGAGAAATATGATATGCCTATTCTTTATTCCTGCCATCCACGTAGTCGGAAACGTTTGGAAATGAGTGGCTTCGTATTAGATAGCCGTGTGATTCAACACGAACCTCTGGGTTTTCATGATTATAACTGTCTTCAGATGAATGCTTATGCGGTTGTATCAGATTCGGGTACTTTACCTGAGGAAAGCTCTTTCTTTATTTCTGTAGGCCATGCTTTTCCGGCAGTTTGTATCCGTACTTCCACAGAGCGTCCGGAGGCATTGGACAAAGGTGTGTTTGTCTTGGCGGGTATTGACGGGCAGTCGCTGCTTCAGGCTGTGGAAACTGCTGTGGATATGAATAACAATGGTGATCATGGGTTACCGGTTCCCGATTATACGGATGAGAATGTATCTACGAAAGTAGTAAAACTTATTCAGAGCTATACGGGAGTGGTCAATAAAATGGTTTGGAGAAAATATTAGTCAATGAATATCATTTTTTTGACTGTCAGCCGGATTAAGGAAATAAAATCGAGAGGTATTTATACTGACTTGATGCGTAAGTTTCGTGATGAGGGTCACAATGTTTATATTGTGACTCCTTATGAACGGCAGTTTGCCTTGCCTACATCTTTATCTGAAGTGGATGGTATCCATTTATTGGGGGTACGAACTCTGAATATTCAGAAGACGAATATTATAGAAAAAGGAATAGGAACTATTCTATTGGAGACTCAATTTAATAGAGCTATCAAGAAGTATCTTAGTCATGTTAATTTTGACTTGATTCTTTATTCTACACCTCCGATTACATTTACTGATGTGGTCAGAAACTTAAAAAAAGGAACTTCTTCTGCTATCTCTTATCTTCTATTAAAAGATATTTTTCCTCAGAATGCCGTGGACTTGGGAATGTTTTCGAAGAATAGCCTTATTTATTGGTATTTTCGGCAGAAAGAGATTGGTTTGTATAAGCATGCTGATTACATTGGTTGTATGTCTCCTGCAAATGTGGAATTTGTATTGAGGCATAACAGCTTTCTTGTCCACGAACGTGTTGAGATAGCACCTAATAGTATTGAATTAAAAAAGGATCCTATTAATATTGACAGAGAGAGTATCCGTAAAAAATACGATCTTCCTATTGACAGACCGATATTCATTTATGGAGGGAATTTAGGTAAACCACAGGGAATTGATTTTTTAATTCAGTGTTTAAATGCAAATTGCCAAAGAAATGATTGCCATTTTTTAATTGTAGGTAATGGTACGGAATACCACAAGTTGGAAAATTGGTTTATCAATACCAAGACCGATAATGTATCTTTATTTCCCAGACTTCCTAAAGAAGATTATGATGCTCTGGTACAATCTTGTGACATAGGTTTGATATTTTTGGATCATCGTTTTCAAATTCCCAATTATCCTTCTCGTTTACTATCTTATTTGGAATATAAAATGCCTATTATAGCCGCAACGGATATAAACACGGACATTGGTACAATTGCGGAAAAGAATGGTTATGGATATTGTTGTGAGAGTAAATATGTAGAAAGTTTTACGGCTTGTGTAAATAAGTATATTACGACTCCTGATACTATTCGAAAAATGGGAGAACGCGGTTATCAATTTTTATTGGATAATTATCAAGTAGATAGTACTTATCAGAAAATAATTTCTCATATAAAGTAAAAAAACGACGTATGTATAAAAGTTGTTTTAAGCGTGTAATTGACTTTACTATTGTTTTTGTAGTTCTTTTACTTATTTGGCCTTTTTTACTTATTATAAGTATTTGGCTCCATTTTGCCAACAAAGGAGCTGGAATTTTCTTTTTCCAGGAACGTCCAGGGAAAAATGAAAAAATCTTTAAAGTAATTAAGTTTAAAACAATGACCGATGAACGGGGTGCCGATGGCAAATTATTACCGGACTCTCAGCGAATTACTAAAATCGGCAAATTGGTTCGTTCTACTTCTGTTGATGAACTTCCTCAGTTAATCAATGTCTTGAAAGGCGACATGGCATTGATTGGTCCCAGGCCGTTACTGGTTCGTTATCTTCCGCTTTATTCGAAGGAACAGGCGCGCAGGCATGAAGTCCGTCCCGGTATTACCGGCTGGGCACAGGTGAATGGGCGTAATGCAATCAGTTGGACAAAGAAGTTTGAACTTGACGTGTGGTATGTGGATCATTGTTCGTTATGGCTGGATCTGTGTATTATTTTTAAAACAATAAAAAAGGTATTCATACGGGAGGGGATTTCTCAGGAAGGGCAGACCACGATGGAACCTTTTAATGGTAAGAATTAGTAGATTATGAAAGATATTGCAATTTATGGATTTGGGGGATTTGGCCGGGAAATAGCTTGTGTCATCAATGCCATCAATCAAGTTACTCCGACGTGGAATTTTATCGGCTATTTTGATGACGGGCATTCTGTTGGAGAAGCGAATAAATATGGCAGGGTTTTGGGGAATATGGAAACTGTAAATCAGTACAATGGATCACCACTTGCTATTGTAATGGCTATTGCTTCTCCTGCTGTATTGCAAAACATCACAGGCAGGATTCATAATCCTTGTATCTATTTTCCTAACATTATAGCACCTAATGTTCTTTTTTTTGATGAGGAGTCAATTCGTATCGGACAGGGAAATGTAATTACATTCGGAGGAAGGGTAAGTTGCGGTGTCACAATCGGAAATTTCAATCTGATGAATGGCTGTGTCTCATTGGGACATGATGTTACAATCGGAGATTGTAACGTGATGCAGCCGGAGGTTCGAATATCCGGAGAAACAAATGTCGGTAATGCTAACTTTTTAGGAGTCAGGTGTACTGTATTGCAAGGATTGACAATAGGAAATAGTGTGAGGATAGGAACCGGAAGCGTTGTTATGAGAAAAACAAAAGACGGCATGAGTTATTTTGGTAACCCAGCGAAAATGATAAGAATACAATAACTAATCAATAAAATAAACGTTATGGAAGAGAAATTTATAGAATTAATCAAAGATGTTTTGGAAATTGAAGACCGTGAAATAAATATGAATGATAATTTTCGGGAATATGAAGAATGGAGCTCATTAGCTTATTTGTCTGTTATTGCAATGCTGGACGAGGAGTACGATTGCCAAATAGAAGAAGCTGATTTTCGTAAACTACAGACAATTGGAGATTTGTATAACGCTGTAATAAAAAAATAATAATGGCCTTTTTGCAATATGAAGGAGTAGGTATTACTGCACTGGCGGCAGCTGTACCTCGCACTGTGATAAATAATTATGAGTATACCCAGTATTTTCCGGCTGATCAGGTAAAAGAGGTTGTGGATAAAGTGGGAATATTTGAACGTCGGTTTGCTGATGAGAATACCTGTTCTTCCGATTTGTGTTATGCTGCGGCTGAAAAGTTGATTGCCGATAATAATATAGATCGATCGGAAATAGATTTGCTTGTGTTCATATCTCAAACCCCTGATTATAGAATGCCGGCTACTTCGGTTATTTTGCAGGATCGGTTGCACTTGTCTAACTCTACGATTGCGTTTGATATAAATTTAGGTTGCTCGGCATTTATGTATGGCATGAGTGTGGTATACGCTTTGATGCAACAAAAAGGATTGCGTAAGGCTTTGATTTTGGATGGGGAAACACGCTCTAAAGTTTACTCTCCAAAAGATAGACGTACTGCATTTCTTTTTGGCGATGGAGGGGTAGCTGCATTGGTAGAGAGAGGTGAATGTTTTGGTAAAAGTTATTTCTCACTGAATTCGGACGGATCACGTGAAGGACTTATTAAGGTTGATGCGGGAGGTTACCGAAAAATGAGTTCTGTAGAGACTGTGAAAGAGCGCGTTGTTGATGAGTATGGTAATATACGTAGTGAGGAACAGGGATATATGCATGGAGGGGATGTCTTTAATTTTGTGATAAGGGAAATTCCTAAAGATATTAAGGCACTGCTTGCATATGCGGAAACTGATAAGGATGAATTTGATTATATGGTTTTTCATCAGGCGAATAACTTTATTAATTCTTATCTGGCTAAAAAGCTTAAGTTGGACACAACTAAGATTCCTTCTACTATAGCCAAATACGGAAACACTTCATCTGTTTCTGTTCCTTTGACCATTGTAAGCGAGCTTAGAGGGAAATTGGATGGTGATAAGAAGTTATTATTGAGCGCTTTTGGGGTTGGTATGACTTGGGCTACTGCAATAATTAACTTCAATAATTGTAAAATTAGTGATATCGTGGAGGTATGAATCCCTTTGATCTGAGTAATAAGGTGATTTGTGTGACTGGTGCTTCTTCCGGTATAGGCAGACAATGTGCTGTAAGTTGTAGCCGGATGGGGGCAACTGTAGTTCTGTTGGCGCGTAATGAACAACGGTTACATGAGACTCTATCAATAATGGATAATCCGGATAAGCATGTTATTATTCCTGTTGATTTGACAGAGTATGCCACGGTAGAGTTGGTGGTTAAGAATATCGTAAGTCAGGTTGGAAGAATTAGCGGAGTATTACATTGTGCGGGAATCTCGACCACGTTACCTTTAAAGTTGGTTACTCCTGAGAAATTGGCTGAGTTCTTTCAAGCAAATGTTTTCTCAGCCTATAATCTGACAAGGGAGGTTTGTAAGATGGGGAACTTCTCAAAGGAAGGGGGGAGCATTGTCTTTTTTTCTTCTGTAATGGGAAAGGTCGGTGAAAATGGAAAATCTTTATATGGGATGACTAAGGGGGCATTAGTTTCCGGTACACGATCTCTGGCTTGTGAACTTGCAAAGAAAAAGATCCGTGTTAACACGGTTTCTCCTGGAGTTGTTATTACTCCTATTAATTATAATTTACCTCATATTGCTGATCCCGAAAGAAGAGCTGTTTTAGAACAGCAGCATCTCCTTGGGTTGGGTGAAACGGAAGACGTAGCTAATGCATGTATTTACCTTTTGTCCGATGCTTCAAAATGGGTGACAGGTATTGATTTGTGTGTCGATGGAGGATATACTGCCAGGTGACATGGAAGTGACGCAAATTGTAAATAGGGTATATGCTTCGAATTCTTACATATTGTACCGGTTTCAGCACGATGAAGCATGGTTGGTGGATGTAGGAGATGCGGACGTTATTATCCGATGGATTGAAGAACATTCAAAAAAGTTGAAAGGGGTATTGTTGACTCACACTCATTTTGACCATATTTATGGATTGAATCAATTACTGGATAGGTATCCGGATATGATAGTTTTCACTTCACCGGAAGGCCGGGAAGGATTGTATTCTGATAAATGGAATTTTTCTCGATATCACCATTGTCCGTTTATTTATGCGGGAAGTAATGTGTGTATTTTGTCGGATAAACAGATAATGGAGTTGTGGCCTGGTGTTATGTTACACATAATTAAAACACCTGGTCATGATTGGAGTTGTTTGACTTACAAAATTGGTAGTTGGTTGTTTACGGGAGACTCTTACATACCCGGCTTAAAAGTCGTGACGACTTTTCCTAAGAGTAATCGGATAGAAGCTGCAAAATCTACAGAAATAATATTGACTCTTGCTGATATAACAAAAATCTTTCCTGGTCATGGGAATGTCGAATCTGTAACTAATTAAGTAATAATAGAACAATGGACAAACGAATTTATCTTTGTCTCGCTCATATGAGCGGTAAAGAACAGGGTTTTATAAAGGAAGCCTTTGATACCAACTGGGTAGTTCCTCTTGGTCCTAATGTGAATGCTTTTGAGGAAGAACTTGAAAGTTTTGTAGGTGATAATAAAAAAGTAGTGGCCTTGTCTGCCGGTACGGCTGCTATCCATTTGGCATTGATCCAATTGGGGATACAGTCCGGTGATGAGGTGGTCTGTCAGTCTTTTACCTTTTGTGCTTCCGCCAATCCGGTTACTTACTTAGGCGCTACGCCTGTATTTGTGGATAGTGAAGAGGATACCTGGAATATGAGTCCGGTTCTTTTGGAAAAAGCGATTAAAGACCGGATAGCGAAGACAGGTAAGAAGCCCAAAGCGATCATTCCCGTTCATCTTTATGGCATGCCGGCAAAGATCGATGAGATTTGTGCGATAGCTGAGAAATATGAAATACCTGTATTAGAGGATGCTGCGGAGGCTTTAGGCTCGGAATTTAATGGGCGCAAATGTGGTACGTTCGGTACATTCGGCGCTTTGAGTTTTAATGGTAATAAAATGATCACGACTTCCGGTGGAGGCGCTTTGGTCGTAGCGGATGAAGCTGCCAAGAAACAGACGATGTATTATGCTACTCAGGCTCGTGAACCATTTCCGTACTACCAACACGAACATATCGGATATAATTATCGTATGAGTAATATCTGTGCCGGTATCGGTCGTGGGCAGATGACGGTTCTGGATGATCATATCGCCCATCACCGGCATGTACATGAATTGTACGAGAAGGCTTTTGCCGATATGGAAGGTATTACTTTAATGTCTAATCCGGACAGCCGTTTTAATGCGAATTATTGGTTGTGCACAATTCTGATCGATAAGGAACTTACGGGGTTTGATTATGAAGAACTGCGGGTAACTCTTGATACTAAGGGTATCGAGACACGGCCGTTGTGGAAACCTATGCATTTGCAACCGGTATTCAAGAATAATCCCTGTTACATAGACGGTACTTCCGAAAAACTGTTTAATAAGGGACTTTGTATCCCTGCAGGTCCTTGTGTAACGGATGAGGATGTAGCTTATATAGTTACAGAGATTAAAAACTGTATGAAGAAATAAGTTCTTGATGAGTACTTTTTTGAATTTACTGAAAGGACTTTTCTTATTTTTCTGCGTTCCCTATTTTGTTTGGAAGCAGAAGAAAACGACCGTATAAAGTAAACATTGAATTCGTTCAATGCTTTCTTCCTTACTAATAAAGATTTAGATGACGTAAGGAATGCCGGATTACTCTGATGTGAATCATAGTAATTCTGCTTAATATTATTGTTTGTTTGTGTAGCCCTCCTTTATAAGGCCTGGCGTGGTTTATTAAATTAAAGGAGGGCCTTTATTTGGATGTATCCTTTTTAAAATAATGATGCTGCATTCTTTTCATCTCAAATGTAGCTATCAATAGCCAAATTTCTCCGTTTTATGGAGGAGTTTGGCTATCTTTGATTTTAAAGATCTCAAAAATCATATTTGTATTCCATTTATACAGGAAATTTATTTTTGTCATATCCGCTATTAAAATGGGACTAATCCTGTATATTTGTGAGTGAAACGTTAATTGAATAAGTGTTATGGCTAAGCTTTATCCTATCGGCATACAGAACTTTGAAAGTTTAAGAAAAGATCGGTATTTTTATATTGATAAGACGAAACTTGTCTATGAATTAGCTAATACCGGTCGATATTATTTTCTGAGCCGTCCCCGTCGCTTTGGGAAGAGTCTGCTTATTTCTACTTTGGAAGCCTATTTTCAAGGAAAGAAGGAGTTGTTTCAGGGCTTGGCTATAGAGCAATTGGAGAAAGATTGGACGAAATACCCTGTTTTGCATTTGGATCTTAATGCCCGGAAATACGACAAAGAAGAATCTTTGTTGCAAGAGTTGAACAAGCATCTGGAAAAGTGGGAGCAAGAATATGATTCCCCTTATGCAGACCGTGCACCGGAAGAACGCTTTTATTGGGTGATTCAAAAAGCATTTGAGAAGACAGGACAGCGGGTGGTTGTTTTGGTGGATGAATATGATAAACCGATGTTGCAAACTATTGGTAACGAGGACTTGCAGGAGAAATATCGCAATGCATTGAAACCTTTTTACGGGGTGCTGAAAAGTTTGGATGGCTATATCCGTTTTGCTCTTTTGACGGGTGTCACGAAGTTTGGCAAGGTCAGCGTGTTCAGTGACTTGAATAATCTGAATGATATCTCTATGGACAGGAGATACGTGGAACTATGTGGCATCACGGAATCAGAAATTCACCGTGATCTGGAGCCTGATCTGTATGAACTTTCCGAATCTCAAGGGATGACATATGAACAGACGTGTCAGGAGTTAAAGGAACGTTATGATGGTTATCATTTCACTTACAACTCCGTGGGGATATACAATCCTTTTAGTCTGCTCAATACATTTTATAAGATGTCGTTCGGCAGTTATTGGTTCGAGACAGGTACTCCTTCTTATCTGGTGAAACTCTTGCAACGTGATCATTATGACTTGCAGCGTTTGGCACATGATGAAGCCACTTCCGATATGTTGAACAGCATTGATTCTGCTTCAAGAAATCCTCTGCCGGTGATCTATCAGAGCGGTTATCTGACTATCAAGGGATATGACGCACGCTTCGATCTGTACCGTTTGGGATTTCCCAATCGCGAAGTGGAAGAGGGTTTTATAAAGTATCTGCTTCCTTTTTATGTCAATATGGACGAAGGGAAATCCATATTTCATATATCCCGTTTTGTTTATGAAATAGAGCACGGCGATTATGATGCTTTTCTCTGTCGCTTGCAAAGTTTCTTTGCCGATACTCCTTATGAGCTTGTACGCGATTTGGAGTTGCATTATCAGAATGTTCTTTTTATCATCTATAAATTACTCGGCTTTTATGTTCAGGCGGAATACCATACTTCCAATGGTCGTATCGATATGATATTGAAAACGGATAAGTATGTTTATGTGATGGAGTTTAAATTTGATGGTACGGCCGATGAGGCTTTGAAGCAGATAGAAGAAAGATATGCCGTTCCTTTCCGAAAAGATCCAAGGCAATTGATCGTAATAGGGGTTAATTTTAGTTCGAAGACGAGAAATATAGATGGTTGGAAAGTAAAAGCAGATGAAAATCTGTGAAAGTAAAATGCTGATATATAAATAATTGTAAAATTCCTCCGTTGCTAATTACTTCGGAGGCATTTTTTTGCTTGGTGCACTGAAAATAAAACTTCACCTTTGTATCGTTGATCAACAAAACAAGTGAATGAAAAAAACGATTGGTAACATTAAAAACAGGAGGTAACTATGCCTTTATTTTACAAGGGAATACAAGCTGCAAAAGCAAATAAGGAGGGGGTGAAAACATGGCATCCGGCTTTGGTGAAAATGAAAAAAGTGATTAATACACAAACGATGGCGGAAGGGATTGCAGAGAAGGCTTCACTGACGCCGGGTGATGTGCAGAATGTGGTGCGAAACCTGCTCTCGGTGATGCGTGTGCATCTGTTGAATAGCCATTCTGTACGTCTGGAAGGATTGGGAACTTTTACCATGGGAATACGGTCGAGAGGAAAAGGGGTGGATACGGAAGAAAAGGTGAATCCGAATCAGATCACCTCGGTACATTGCCGGTTTACTCCCGAATATTTCCGTCCGATAGCAGTGGGCACTACTCGTGCATTGACACAGGGAATGACTTTTGCCCATGCCGACTTGATAGGAAAAGTGGTGGATAGCAATGCCGGGGGAGACGGAGAAGGAGAAGATCCGGCAGCTTAATTTAGCTGAAAGCCTTATTTAGTTGAGAGTTGAAAATTGAAAGTTGAGGGGTAAAAGGTGGCTGCGCAGAACTTGATTCTTTTGCCCCTTAATTATTAAAAAGAACGGAAATATGAAGAAAACGGTTTGGAATACAATTTTGAAAGTGGTTATTGCAGTGGCAAGTGCTATTGCAGGCGTAATAGGTGGTCAGGCAATGACATTCTAAAATAAGAAAATGTAATTGATTTAAGGAGACTCCCGGAAGTTTGGTGAAAGAACTTCCCGGGAGTTTTTTGTATAAGTGTGCTACATGCTTTAATTTTTATGCCTATCTTTGCACGCTCAAAAACGATAAGTATAGTGAATTTAATTGTCGATATAGGAAATACGATAGCCAAAGTAGCCCTTTTTGATGGGGAGGCGATGGTGAATGTAATTTATGATTCTAATCAGTCATTGGATTGCCTGGAGAATATTTGCATTGAGCATCCGGTTGAACAGGGAATTGTAGCCACTGTTATCGATCTGAATGAATGTGTTTCCGAGCGTTTGCGTAAACTTCCTATACCTTTGCTCTGGCTGGATAAAGATACTCCTTTACCGGTAATCAATTTGTACGAAACTCCTGATACTTTGGGGTATGACCGGATGGCGGCTGTGGTGTCTGCCCATGAACAATTTCCGGATAGAAATATATTGGTGATCGATGCCGGTACCTGTATAACCTATGAATTTATTGATTCTGAAGGACAATATCATGGTGGAAATATTTCACCGGGGCTGCAGATGCGCTTCAAAGCGTTACATCAATTTACCGGACGCCTGCCACTGGTTGACCCTCAAGGACGTTCTTTGGATTTGGGAAAGGATACGGAGACTGCCATACGTGCCGGTGTGAAGAAAGGAATCGAGTATGAAATATCAGGTTATATTACGGCTATGAAACATAAATATCCTGAACTTTTGGTTTTTTTAACGGGTGGAGATGATTTTTCTTTTGATACGAACGTAAAAAGTGTCATCTTTGCAGATAGATTTTTAGTGTTGAAAGGATTAAATAGAATTTTAAACTATAATAATGGTAGGATTTAAACAGACACTTTGTGCGCTTTTGCTCATGGCTTTTGCAGGGGTGACAGTCGCTCAAAATAATACAAACTCTCCCTATACACGATATGGCTATGGCGATTTAGTCAATCAGAATTTTGGAAACAGCAAAGCAATGGGAGGGATTGCTTTTGGATTGCGAGACGGCTCACAGATTAATCCGTTGAATCCTGCTTCATATACAGCTATCGATTCGCTGACATTCTTGTTTGAAGGTGGGGCGAGTTTGCAGAATTCTAACATAAGTGACGGTTCGGTAAAGCTGAATGTAAAGAATTCCAGCTTTGATTATATTGCCATGCAGTTCCGTCTGCATAGAAGAGTGGCGATGAGTATCGGGTTGTTACCTTTTTCGAATGTGGGATACAATGTGTCGCAATCGTATTCGGAAACATCTACCAGCCCTGCTTATACAAAACAATTGCTTGGTGACGGCGGTTTGCATCAATTATATGTCGGATTGGGTGTGAAGGTTTTGAATAACCTGTCTATCGGTGCGAATGTCTCTTATTTTTGGGGAGATATCACACGGACATTGGGTATGGTTTATCCTTCTTACACGGATATTTACGGACAGACGGTGTCGAATTCGTATGTAGAAACTACCGGTATGTCAGTGCGTGATTATAAACTGGATTTTGGTATACAGTATACTCAGCCGATTGGGAAGAAACATTCTGTAACGCTGGGAGCGGTGTTTACCCCGAAGCACAATTTGAATAATGATACTTATGTGCAGACAAATACGAGCGTAATTACCGTAAAAGATACGATAGCGACATTTGGTACACCGAATTGCTTCGGGGCAGGTGTTACTTATAAATACGACGACCGGCTGACTGTAGGTGTTGACTATAGTCTGCAGAAATGGGGAGATGTAACGTACATGAATCAACCGAATGCTTTTTGTGACCGTACGAAGATTTCTGTGGGTGCGGAGTATATTCCTTCAAAAATAGGAAGAAACTATTTCGGACATGTAAAATATCGTTTGGGAGGGTATTATACGACTCCTTATTATAAAACGGAAGCCGGTGAAAGAGCTTCTCGTGAATATGGTGTAACGGCCGGCTTTGGTTTGCCTGTTCCCCGTTCACGTTCGATTGTCAGTGTTACGGCACAATATGTGCGCGTGGAAGGCTTGCAGGCAGGCATGCTGAATGAAAATATTTTGAGATTCAGTATCGGCATTACATTTAATGAACGTTGGTTCTTTAAACGTAAGGTGGATTAATATTGAAGAATAGACAAATTATATAACAACTAAAATTTAGATACAATGAAGATTAAAACGCTAATGGCTGTGTTGTTCCTTTCGGCGGGTGCAACCTCTGTTATGGCACAGAGTGACAGTATCTGTATCCCTAACAGTAGTGTATCACATGAAGCTGTGAAAGCAGGTAACTTCAAGGATGCCTATGCGCCGTGGAAGATTGTGTTGGAAACTTGTCCTACACTTCGTTATTATACATTTAAGGACGGATTCTTGATTTTAGAGGGATTAATGAAACAAATCAGTGATAAGAACAGTCCTGAATATAAAAAGTATTTTGAGGAGTTGATGCATACGCATGATGTACGTATGAAGTATATTCCAGATTTCCAGACGAGAATGAAAGGAGTACCTTCTGTTGCGGATGCGCTTGGAGATAAGGCGCTTGCATATATTCAGTATGCTCCGTCACCAGATGTGAACCAAGCTTATGCATGGTTTAAAGAATCTCTTGAAAACACGAAAGCGGAAGCTTCTCCTAATGTAATGCATTTCTTCTTGGATATGTCTTTGCAGAAGTTGAAAGCTGATCCGTCTCACAAGGAGCAGTTTATCAAGGATTATCTGCTTGATACTCAATATACGGATGAAGCTATTGCCAGTACAGATAAAGAAGCTCTTAAGACTGCTTTGAAATCGGTAAGAGAAGGATTGGACGCTCAGTTTATTAACAGTGGTGCTGCTACTTGTGAATCATTACAGGAAATATATGCTCCGAAAGTTGAAGCTAACCAGGCTAATCTGGAGGCGCTGAAAGAAGTGATCAAGGTAATGGCATTAATGGGCTGTAAAGACAGTGATGCATATCTGCAGGCTTCTTTATATGCATACAAACTGGAACCGAGTGCAGATGCTGCCGTAGGTTGTGCTGCAATGGCATTCAAGAAAGGAGATATCGACGGTTCGGTTAAGTTTTTTGATGAAGCTATAAACCTTGAAACAGACAATGCAAAGAAAGCGGATAACGCTTATAAAGCTGCGAGTGTATTGGCTTCGGCTAAAAAACTTTCTCAGGCAAGAAGTTATGCACAAAAGGCTATCAGCTTCAATGAGAACTTTGGGGCTCCTTATATTTTGATTGCACAGCTGTATGCAGGTAATTATAAATGGAACGATGAGCCGGCATTGAATAAATGTACTTTCTTTGCTGCTATTGACAAGTTGCAAAGAGCAAAAGCGGTAGATCCCAGTGTTGCTGAAGAAGCAAATAAGTTAATCTCTTCTTATTCAGCTTATACTCCAGAAGCTAAAGACCTCTTTATGTTGGGTTATAAAGCAGGAGACCGTATCACTATTGGTGGATGGATCGGGGAGACTACGACGATCAGATAATATATGTTACAACAGAAAAGTAACTTTTTATTTAGTAAAAATATGAGCATAACAATTGCCTTTGGGGCAATTGTTATGCTTCTTTTATTTCCTTCTTGCGGAGGAAAGGAAAAAAAACTCGGCGAGGCCATAACGGAACGGGATTCATTGCCTTCGATGGCTACTATGGACGTGGTTACCTATATCTCTGATTCAGGAGTGACGCGCTATCGCATGGATGCTGACGAATGGCTGGTATACGACCGCAAGAAGCCTTCCTATTGGGCTTTTGAAAAAGGGGTCTATCTGGAACAGTTCGATTCTGTGTTTAATGTGGATGCCAGTATAAAAGCGGATACTGCTTATTATTATGATAAGCAAAAACTCTGGAAGTTGATGGGACATGTTGATATTAAGAACCGGAAAGGGGAACGTTTCAATACGGAGCTGTTGTATTGGAATCAAGCGACGGAAAAGGTTTATTCGGATCGTTTCATACGTATCGAGCAACCGGATCGGATTATCACCGGATATGGTTTTGATTCGAACCAGCAAATGACGAATTATCAGATAAGAAATATGGGAGGGGTGTTCTATGTGGACGAAGAAGAGCAAAAGGCACCTGCGGATTCTGTAAATTAGATTATGAGCATTATTATTTACCTTTTGATAACCATGGCTTTCTCTGCCTTCTTTTCGGGAATGGAAATTGCTTTCATTTCAGTAGACAAATTGCGATTTGAACTGGAACGGAAAGGAGGAATCTCGTCGCGAATCTTATCTATCTTTTTTAAAAATCCGAATAACTTTATTTCTACTATGTTGGTGGGTAACAACATAGCATTGGTTATTTATGGTATTTTGATGGCACAGATTATTGGTGATAATCTTTTATCCGGATTTATTACGAATCACTTTGTGATGGTTCTGGTACAGACTGTTATTTCAACTCTGATTATCTTGGTGACAGGGGAGTTTTTGCCCAAAACGCTGTTTAAAATTAACCCTAATCTGGTATTGAATGTCTGTGCGGTTCCTTTGTTCTTTTGTTATATTATTCTTTATCCTATTTCTAAATTTGCTTCCGGAGTATCTTATTTGTTCCTGCGTCTGTTCGGGATGAAAATAAACAAGGAGGCATCCGCAAAGGCATTTGGAAAGGTCGATTTGGATTATTTTGTGCAGTCCGGCATAGATAATGCCGATAACAGTGAAGAACTGGATACGGAGGTGAAGATATTTCAGAATGCTCTGGATTTCTCAACGATAAAAATAAGGGATTGTATTGTGCCCCGTACAGAGGTGGTAGCTGTCGATCTGTCTACTACGCTGGAAGATTTGAAAAACCGGTTTGTGGAATCCGGGATTTCCAAGATTATTGTTTATGATGGGAACATCGATAATGTGGTGGGTTATATTCATTCGTCGGAAATGTTCCGTAATCCCAAAGATTGGCGGGAAAACGTAAAGGAGGTACCTATCGTACCGGAGACGATGGCCGCCCACAAATTGATGAAACTTTTTATGCAGCAAAAGAAAACAATTGCCGTGGTAGTGGATGAGTTCGGAGGAACTTCCGGAATTGTTTCTTTGGAAGATCTGGTAGAAGAAATATTCGGTGATATAGAGGATGAACACGATAATACATCTTATATTTGTAAGCAGATAGGAGAAGGGGAGTATGTGCTTTCCGGACGTCTGGAAATAGAAAAAGTGAACGAAACCTTTGATCTTGACCTGCCCGAATCAGACGATTATCTGACGGTTGGCGGATTGATTCTTAGTCAATATCAGAGCTTCCCGAAATTGCATGAAATTATTTCTATCGGGCGGTATGAGTTTAAAATTATTAAGGTTACACCGACAAAAATAGAGCTTGTACGGCTGAAAGTTGCGGAATAATGCTGTATACCTCCATTTTTTTCGCTAATAAATAGATGTATATTAGCATTTTTTGTATCTTCGTGCGCTAAAACAACTAAGGAGAAAATAATAATAAACAAATAAACTGTATTAATTAAAATGGCAACATTACAAAACATTAGATCGAAAGGACCTTTATTGGTGATCGTTATTGGCTTGGCGTTGTTTGCTTTCATTGCGGGTGACGCATGGAAAGTATTGCAGCCGCACCAGTCACATGATGTAGGAGAGGTGAACGGGGACGCACTTTCCGCTCAAGACTATCAGGCATTGGTAGAAGAGTATACTGACATAATAAAGTTTTCAAGTGGGACGACTTCGTTGAGTGACGATCAGACCAATCAAGTAAAAGATGAAGTATGGCGTACGTACGTAAATAATAAACTTCTTGAAAACGAAGCAAAAAAACTCGGACTTACTGTATCAAAAGCAGAGATTCAGGCAATCATCGATGCCGGTGTTCATCCGCTTTTGCAGCAGACTCCGTTCCGGAATCCACAAACAGGTGCTTTTGATAAAGATATGTTGAAGAAGTTCTTGGTAGAGTATTCGAAAATGAATCCTTCTCAAATGCCGGCTCAGTACGTGGAACAATACACTATGATGTATAAATTCTGGTCGTTTGTAGAAAAGAGTTTGATTCAGAACCGTCTGGCAGAAAAATATCAGGCTTTGATTTCGAAATCACTTTTGTCTAATCCGATAGAGGCACAGGATGCTTTTGATGCAAGAGTAAATCAAATGGATGTGTTGCTTGCAGCAGTGCCTTATTCTTCTATCGTGGATTCTACAATTACAGTGAAGGAATCGGAATTGAAAGATCTTTATAATAAGAAAAAGGAACAGTTCAAACAGTATGTGGAAACCCGTGACATCAAATATATCGATGTACAGGTAACTGCAAGCCCTGAAGACAGAGCTGCTATCGAAAAAGAGGTTGAGGATTATACTCAGCAGTTGGCTGCTACGGATAATGATTATACTTCTTTCATCCGTTTTACCGGTTCGGAACAGCCGTATGTTGATTTGTTTTATAACAAAACAGCTTTCCCGAGAGATGTAATTGCCCGTATGGACTCTGCTGCGATCGGTAAAGTATATGGTCCTTATTATAACGGTGCTGATAATACGATTAATTCTTTCAAGGTAGTTGCAAAGGCGGCTGCCCCCGACTCAATCGAATTCCGTCAGATTCAGGTATATGCAGAAGATGCTGCCAAAACAAAAACATTGGCCGACAGTATTTATAATGCCATTAAAGGTGGTGCGGACTTTGCTGAACTGGCAAAGAAGTATGGTCAGACCGGAGATGCCAACTGGCTGGCTGCTGCAAGTTATGAGAATCAGCAGATTGATAATGAGAATTTGAAATTTATCTCTACTATCAATAATTTGGGAGTAAAAGAGGTAGCTAATTTGGCTTTCGGACAGGCTAATATTATTCTTCAAGTGACCAATAAAAAGGCTGTTAAGGATAAATATAAAGTAGCCGTGATCAAGCGTCCGGTAAATTTCAGCAAGGAAACTTATAATAGAGCTTATAATAATTTCAGCCAGTTTATTGCTGCTAATCCTTCTTTGGATAAAATGGTGGCGAATGCGGAAGAAGCTGGATATAGATTGTTGGAAAGAAACGATTTGTATAGCTCTGAGCATGGAATTGGTGGTGTCAGAGGTACCAAAGAAGCTTTGAAATGGGCGTTCTCTGCTAAGCCGGGTGAAGTTTCCGGATTATATGAATGTGGTGAAAGCGACAGACTGCTGGTGGTTGCACTGGCTGGTGTAACTCCTGAAGGCTATCGTTCGTTGCAACAGGTACAAGATCAGTTGAGAGCGGAGATTGTAAAAGATAAGAAGGCTGAAAAGATAATGGCCGATATGAAAGCTGCTAATGCAACTTCTTTTGATCAGTACAAGTCAATGGCCAATGCGGTGAGTGATTCTGTGAAACATGTTACTTTCGCTGCTCCTGCTTATATTGCCGCTTTGCGTAGCAGTGAGCCGTTGGTAGGTGCTTATGCTTCAGTAGCAGAACTTAATAAATTGAGTGCTCCGATTAAAGGAAATGCCGGAGTGTTTGTGCTGCAGATGTATGCGAAAGATAAGCTAAATGAAACGTTTGATGCGAAAACAGAAGAAGCTACATTGGAAAATATGCACGCTCGTTTGGCAGGACGTTTGATGAATGATCTTTATCTGAAGGGTGAAGTGAAGGATTCACGTTATTTATTCTTCTGATAATAAGAGGCTGTTTAAATAGGGGCTAAAACCGAATGAAGATATGTAAAAGGCTGTTCCTGGATGGGAACGGCCTTTTTACGTTAACTTTTGTCTGTAGTCTGCTCTGAAATTAACTTTAATTCCTTACATTTGCATAAATAACGTTGATTTGTAAAGAATATGTCTAAATATCCTCTTTTGGGAATGACTCTTGTTGAGTTGCAATCGGTAGTCAGAGGCTTGGGAATGCCGGGATTTGCCGCTAAGCAGATTGCATCATGGCTTTATGATAAAAAGGTGGCTACTATTGATGAAATGACTAATTTGTCATTGAAACACCGGGAAGCATTGAAGGCCGATTATGAAGTAGGAGGGGAAGCGCCTGTCGATGCCATGCATTCGGTCGATGGCACTATTAAATATCTTTATCGGGTAGGAGAGAATCATTTCGTGGAAGCAGTGTATATTCCGGATGACGACCGTGCTACTCTTTGTGTCTCTTCACAGGTGGGGTGCAAAATGAATTGTAAGTTCTGTATGACCGGAAAGCAGGGATTTACGGCGAATCTGACTTCTAATCAAATACTGAATCAGATAAACTCATTGCCGGAGTGCGATAAGCTGACCAATATTGTCATGATGGGAATGGGTGAACCTTTGGATAATTTGGATGAGGTGCTGAAGGCTTTGGAAATTTTGACAGCTTCTTATGGCTACGCGTGGAGTCCTAAACGGATCACTCTTTCTACTGTGGGATTGCGTAAGGGGCTGCAGCGTTTTATAGAAGAGAGCGATTGCCATCTGGCGATTAGCTTGCACTCGCCGCTTCCTTCTCAACGCTCGGATTTGATGCCTGCCGAACGTGCTTTCTCAATAGTTGAAATCGTAAATTTGTTAAAGAACTATGATTTTAGTAAACAACGTAGACTTTCGTTCGAATATATTGTTTTTAGGGGTGTTAATGATTCGTTGATTTATGCTAAGGAACTTGTGAAATTGCTTCGTGGGTTGGATTGCCGGATGAATCTGATTCGTTTTCATGCTATTCCCGATGTCGATCTGAACGGTGCTGATATGGAGACGATGACGGCTTTCCGTGATTATCTGACTTCGCATGGCTTGTTCTCTACTATCCGTTCTTCAAGAGGGGAGGATATATTTGCTGCTTGTGGTATGTTGTCTACGGCGAAGCAGGAAGAGAATAACAAGAATTAATATAAATTATTAACTTATCGGATGAAAATATACGAACTTGTCGTAGTTTTGTAAAAACATAAAAAATGATCAATATGAAGAAGTATCTGTTTTTCCTCGGTATGGCTCTTGTAGCATTGATTTTTTCTTCTTGTAATGGTAAGAAGGGTGTATTTACCCCGACCTCCAGCGGTCGTGCGTATGAGATTCTTGTAGTTGTTGATCATGCTTTGTGGGAGCGTCCGGCAGGAAGGGCTTTGTATGATGTGCTCGATACGGATGTGCCGGGTTTGCCGCAGTCGGAACGTTCTTTTAGGATTATGTATACTTCTCCGAAAGATTACGATTCTACTTTGAAGCTGATACGTAATATCATCATCGTGGACGTACGCGATATTTATACAAAACCGGCTTTTAAATATGCTAAGGATGTTTATGCGGCCCCGCAGTTGATTCTTACCATACAGGCACCTAATGAACAGGAATTTGAGAAATTTGTAGAAGAGAATAAGCAGCAGATTATCGATTTCTTTACGCGCGCCGAGATGAATCGTCAGATAGCTCAGTTACAGCATAAGCACAATGATTATATATCTACTAAAGTAGGTAGTAAATTCGATTGTGATATCTGGCTTCCGGCGGAACTCGCTTCTTCCAAGGAGGGAAAGGATTTCTTCTGGGCATCTACCAATACAGCTACCGGCGATCAGAATTTTGTTATATATTCTTATCCGTATACCGATAAGAATACATTCACGAAGGAATATTTTATTCATAAGCGTGATTCGGTGATGAAAGCGAATATTCCGGGGGCAAAAGAAGGGATGTATATGTCTACGGATTCTATAACGGTGGACGTGAGACCTATTGATATACATGGAGATTATACGATGGAAGCCCGTGGGCTTTGGCGAATGAAGGGCGATTTTATGGGTGGCCCGTTCGTATCGCATACCCGTTTGGATAAAGCCAACCAGCGTATAATCACAGCAGAGATTTTTGTATATTCACCTGATAAATTAAAACGCAATCTGGTACGCATGCTCGAAGCATCACTCTATACGCTGAAACTTCCTGCAGAGAAAGTACAGGGAGAAATTCCGATGGGCAACGTCGCCAGAGAGGAACAAACTAATAAATAACGACACATGGAAGATTCTAAAATACGGATTGGTATTACCCAGGGAGATATTAACGGCGTTGGCTATGAAGTGATATTGAAGGCTTTTGCAGATCCGGTTATGTTGGAGTTGTGTACTCCGATTATTTACGGTTCGCCTAAAGTGGCTGCTTATCATCGTAAGTCTTTGGATTTGCCGACTAACTTCAGTATTGTTAATTCTGCCTCGGAAGCTGCTCACAATCGTTTGAGTGTAGTGAATTGTACGGACGACGAGGTGAAAGTGGAATTTTCGAAACCCGATCCGGAAGCCGGTAAGGCTGCTCTCGGTGCGCTGGAAAAAGCAATCGAAGAGTTTAAAGAAGGGTTGATCGATGTCATTGTGACGGCACCCATTAATAAGCATACGATTCAGTCGGAGGGATTTTCATTTCCCGGCCATACTGAATATATCGAGGAGAGATTGGGCAATGGCAGCAAGTCGCTGATGATTCTGATGAAGGATGATTTCCGGGTAGCATTAGTGACCGGACATATTCCCGTTCGTGAAATTGCTTCTTCTATCACTAAAGAGCTTATTCAAGACAAGCTGACTATTTTCCATCAGTCCCTCAAACAGGATTTTGGAATCGGTGCACCTCGCATAGCTGTATTGGCACTGAATCCGCATGCCGGGGATGAGGGATTGCTCGGTACGGAGGAACAGGAAATTATCATTCCGGCTATTCAGGAAATGGCTGCGAAAGGAATGCTCTGCTACGGACCTTATCCGGCAGACGGTTTTATGGGATCAGGTAACTTTACTCATTTTGATGGTGTGCTGGCTATGTACCACGATCAGGGGTTGGCGCCATTCAAGGCATTGGCTATGGATGAAGGAGTGAACTATACGGCCGGTCTTCCGGTGGTACGTACTTCACCTGCCCATGGAACAGCCTATGATATCGCCGGTAAGGGATTGGCTTGTGAAGATTCTTTCCGTCAGGCGGTATATGTGGCGATAGATGTATTCCGTAACCGGCAGCGTGATAAGGCTGCTCATGCCAATCCGTTGAGAAAGCAATATTACGAGAAACGTGACGATAGTGACAAGCTGAAACTTGACACTGTGGACGATGATGTATAAATGAAATTGGAGAAGGAATTTATAGTGCAGTTATGACGAAAGCGGAGATTCAACAAGTAAAACTCAGGTTCGGTATTATTGGTAATACGGAGGCTTTGTCGCGCGCCATTGATGTAGCCATCCAGGTTGCTCCCACTGATCTGTCCGTACTGATAACCGGGGAAAGCGGGGTGGGAAAGGAGAGCTTTCCGCAGATCATTCATCAATATAGCCGTCGGAAGCATGGACAGTATATTGCAGTGAATTGCGGCGCCATTCCCGAAGGGACAATCGACTCGGAATTGTTTGGACATGAAAAAGGTGCTTTTACCGGTGCTATCGGTGAGCGCAAAGGATATTTTGGTGAAGCGGACGGTGGAACGATTTTTCTGGATGAAGTAGGGGAGTTGCCTTTGCCTACTCAGGCGCGTTTGCTTCGTGTGCTTGAAAGCGGTGAATTTATCAAAGTAGGATCGTCAAAAGTGCAGAAAACAGATGTACGTATTGTTGCCGCAACGAATGTGAACCTGACACAAGCGATTGCTGACGGTCGTTTTCGTGAAGATCTGTATTATCGTTTGAATACGGTTCCTATCCAGATACCTCCTTTGCGTGAGCGTGGGGAGGATGTTTTATTGTTGTTCCGTAAATTTGCCGGTGATTTTGCAGAGAAATACCGTATGCCTGCCATTCAACTGACGGAAGATGCCAAGCAGGTATTGCTTGCCTATCCATGGCCGGGTAATGTACGCCAGTTGAAGAATATAACAGAGCAGATTTCGATAATAGAGACCAATAGGGAAATTAACGCTGCTATTCTGCAAGGGTATCTTCCGGTGCAGAACACGCAACGGCTTCCTGCTTTGTTCGGGATAAAGGACAGTAAGAACTTCGAGAGCGAGCGTGAGATTCTTTATTCTGTTTTGTTTGATATGCGACAGGAAGTATCGGAATTGAAGAAGATGGTACATAATCTGATGGCGGAAAAGGGAAATGTGTCGCTTGTGACACCGGTGCCTCCTGCGTCGGTACCTACGATTATTCATCCGGTGAAAGCTCCCTGTCCGGTAGATGACGATATACAAGATACAGAGGAATATGTGGAAGAGTCCCTTTCGTTGGACGAAGTGAAGAAAGAAATGATACGCAAAGCTTTGGAAAAGCATCACGGAAATAGAAAAAGTGCAGCACAGGATCTGAATATTTCCGAGCGTACCCTTTATAGAAAAATAAAAGAATATGGTTTGGATTAAAAAAATGCCACAATGGATGTTATTGTTGGTTTTACCGGCAATACTTCTGGCGTGTAGCGTCTCTTATAAGTTTAACGGGGCGTCTATTAACTATGATAAGGTAAAGACGATTTCGATTGCTGATTTCCCTATAAAGTCTACTTACGTTTATCAGCCTTTGGCTAATAAGTTTAATGATGATTTGAAAGACATCTTTACCCGCCAGACCCGGTTGCAATTGGTAAGATCGGCCAATGCAGATTTGCAGATCGAGGGAGAAATAACCGGTATTAATGTATATAATGAGGCCGTTGCAGCCGATGGTTATTCTTCGAAAGCCAAAGTGACCATTACGGTAAATGTACGTTATGTGAACAACACGAACCATCAGGAAGATTTTGAACAACAATTCTCGGCTTTCCGTTCCGACCTCGACCCGAACTCTTTATTGCCCAATATACCGGACGCAACGATTGCTGAAATAACCAAAGAGATAACTGATCAGATATTTAACGCGACTGTGGCAAATTGGTAATTTAAATGATCTCTGCTAACCTTCGACAATGGATTCAGCATCCTGAAATGTTGAATAAAGACACGTTGTATGAGCTGCGTACGCAGCTCACACGTTATCCTTATTTTCAGTCGCTCCGTCTGTTGTATCTTAAGAATTTGTATTTATTGCATGATATCACTTTCGGGGCGGAATTGCGGAAAGCGATTTTATACGTAGCCGATCGGCGTTCACTGTTTTATCTGATCGAAGGGGACAAGTATGTACTTTCCCGTAAGAAGAAGGCGGTTACGGAAGAGTTGCCGGAAACGGAGCTCAGTCTTGATCGGACATTGACATTGATCGACGCTTTTTTGTCTACGGTTCCCGAGGAAGTTACTGCCCGGACCGATCTGGATTATGCGATGGATTATACGGCATACTTGTTGCAAGACAATGACGCTTCTGTCGGCGAACAGCCTGAAGCTCCTAAACTTCGCGGATTTGAACTGATCGACGGCTTTATAGAAAAGAGTGAGAATGAATCGGCTATCCGATTGAAACCTCTTCTGCCCGGAGAGGATTCCGTCGCAGAGGAAGCTGCCAAGGATTTGTCTTCTGACGAATCGAAGTCTGAAGAGGAGGAAGATGATAGTTGTTTTACCGAAACATTGGCGAAAATCTATGTTAAACAGCAAAGATATTCCAAAGCTCTTGAAATTATTAAAAAATTAAGTTTGAAATATCCAAAAAAAAATGCTTACTTTGCAGACCAAATAAGATTTTTGGAGAAACTGATTATTAACGCTAAATCAAAATAACAAAAAATGTACTTAGTATTCGTTATCTTAATGGTTATTGCAGCCATATTGATGTGCTTTATCGTACTGATTCAAAACTCAAAAGGTGGAGGTCTTGCATCAGGCTTTTCATCATCTAATGCAATTATGGGTGTTCGCAAAACTACAGATTTCTTGGAAAAAGCTACTTGGGGATTAGCTGCATTTATGGTTGTAATGAGCATCGCTACAGCTTATGTTGTTCCTACTTCTTCCTCAAAAACACAAGATGTGATTCTGGAACAAGCTAAGCAAGAAGAAAAAACAAATCCGTATAATATGCCTACAGGTACAGCCGCACCTGCTACTGAAGCACCTGCCGCTGATGCGCCTGCAACAGAAACACCGGCAACAGAAGCGCCTGCTAACTAATAACAGAGAAGCTTTTGGTTGGTTATAAGCGAAGCTATAATTTTCATTTGAAAGTTATAGTTTCGCTTCTTTTTTGTTTATAAATCTATCTTTTTGTTATATATTTAGTTACCTTTGTAAACTGTACTAATACTAATAAAGATTTTAAATATTACAATGACAGAACAATTGAAAAAAAATCTGAGTGACTCTAAAGCACTACGCTGGAGTGTGCTCGCCTTGGTCGCTTTTACAATGTTGTGCGGCTATTTCCTCACTGACGTAATGTCTCCGTTAAAACCGATGCTTGAAAAAGAACTCCTTTGGGATAGTTTGGATTATGGTATTTTTACCAGTGCTTACGGGTGGTTCAATGTATTTTTATTGATGCTTATCTTCGGTGGTATCATTCTTGATAAAATGGGGGTACGTTTCACCGGAATGGGAGCCTGTTTATTCATGGTCTTCGGTTGCGGACTTAAATATTATGCCATTTCTACGGATATTACCGGAAATCTGGAATTTTTCGGAATGACATTGAAACTTCAAGTTGCATTGGCCGCATTGGGATTTGCTATTTTTGGTGTAGGAGTGGAGATTGCCGGTATTACGGTCTCCAAGATTATTGTAAAGTGGTTTAAAGGGAAGGAAATGGCTTTAGCTATGGGACTTGAAATGGCTACGGCTCGTATCGGAACCATGCTGGCTATGGCAATAACCGTACCTATTTCCAACTTCTTCGGGCATACGGATGAAAGCGGAGTATTCCATTCTAATATTCCGGCTCCTGTATTGTTCTGTCTGGTGATGCTTTGTGTAGGAACCATTGCATTTTTCATTTATACTTTCTATGATAAAAAGCTGGATGCTTCTCTTGAAGCGGAAGGTGAAGAACCGGAGGAACCTTTCCGTGCAAAAGATGTGTTTGTTATTATGCGCAATAAAGGCTTTTGGCTGATCGCTTTATTATGTGTATTATTCTATTCAGCTGTTTTCCCGTTCATTAAGTATGCAGCCGATCTGATGGTACAGAAATATCATGTGGATCCGGAGTTGGCCGGTACCATTCCAAGTCTTTTGCCATTGGGGACTTTATTCCTTACTCCCCTCTTCGGAACTTTGTATGACCGTATAGGAAAAGGTGCTTCTTTGATGATTACGGGAGCTTGGCTGTTGATCGGTGTACACGTGCTTTTTGCACTTCCGATTCTGAATGTATGGTGGTTTGCTACTTTTGTAATGATCGTGTTGGGGATTGCTTTTTCTTTGGTTCCTTCTGCGATGTGGCCTTCCGTACCTAAAATTATTCCCGAAAACCAGTTGGGAACAGCTTATGCACTTATTTTCTGGGTGCAGAATTGGGGATTGATGCTGGTTCCTCTCTTGATAGGATGGGTATTGAACTCTTTCTGCAAGGGGCCTGTTGTAGATGGTATACAGACGTATGACTATACTTTGCCAATGAGTATTTTTGCTGTGTTCGGTGTTTTGGCTTTGATTGTAGCCTTGATGCTGAAAGCGGAAGACAAGAAGAAAGGTTATGGTTTGCAGGAAGCTAACATAAAGAAATAAACGATATGGCTACGAAAGAAAAAATAAACCTGTTGGATGTTATTCCTTTCCGTAGTACGCATATAACGACCGAAAAAGAAAGCGATGGCACTGTTGTCATCGCTTTTCCCCGGTTTAAATACGACTGGATGCGTCGCTTTCTGCTTCCTAAAGGAATGTCTCCTGATATTCATGTCCGTCTGGAGGAACATGGTACTGCTGTGTGGGAGCTGATCGATGGTAAAAGTACAGTGCGTGAGATTATAGAGAAACTCGCAGCCCACTTCAACGATGAAGAGAACTACGAGTCTCGTGTATTGGCTTATTTCTCTCAGTTACAAAAAGACGGGTTCATTAAATTAGCTGTCAGCGAATGAAGATGGCCCATAGTATAACGGCACATAGGAGAAGGATTCCTATGATGATGAGGGTTCCGAATACGAAATAACGGTCGTCCGCCTCTTTTTTCTCTTCTGATTGACGGATAATGCGTCCCATCTCTTCCGGGGATGTATCGGGCATGGGGTAAGGCTCTTTTTTTTGCAGGCGTTTCATCCTTTCATTGGTCCGTTCACGCCGCAGGCGGGAAGAATCTCTTCCCTCTTTCAGTCGACGGATCATGTCGAGCATATGTCCTTCACCACCCATATTATAAGTTGTTTTTTGTAGGATAATCGGTTATTTATTCTCTTCGCGATCTACTTTTACCAATCCACCGGTTACGGGATTGAATGTTACTTTTACCGTTGAATTTTTATTGAACAAAGTAGGAGCTAAATACTCTACTGTTCCGAATTGGGTAACAGGCACCTCATCTTCAAACAGTATCTCTTTTTCCTGTTTCAATACGATAGAAGCCCTACCGGGGACGTTGTAGGCTACACCGTCTACCTTTTTCTTTCCGTCGTCTTCTGGCATTTTGACCGTTTTCAGATTCTTAAGAGTGATGTATACCGGTTCACCTGCAAGATCATTGTTGGCTACTATTCCCAGCTTTTTAGAAAAGCGGAAAGCGACCTCGTTGTTCATGTCTTTACCGGGAGTTAGGCGGATGGTATATATTTTTTCCTCTTTGTTGAGTACTCCCGAGAACATTTCAGTCATAGCTTGTTCTTGCTCATCCAGATGATCGAGCATCAGTTTGAGTTGTGCACCGTCTTTGGGCATGTTATCGGCTTGTCCGCGTACTAAGGCATTTTTGCTTTCACGGATGTTATAGATCTCTTTAGCGACAAGTTCTGCCATTTTTGCGGTAGAGTTTGCCATTAGTATCTCTTCTGTAAGAAAATCACGCGGATTTACTTTTTTCTTTTGTGCAGGTACTAATGATTGGGCCGGAATTGCCGCTTTCTTATCGATAGGGACATTGATGGACTTGATAATACCGTCTTCGGTCAATTCGATGAGTGGGGCAACGGTTTTATCTTTCATCTTTACGAAATATACGTTGTCTTTGTCCGGTATACCTACCGGTTTGACTTGTACGCTCGTCAATTCCCAATATTCTTCCGGATCGGCGGATACTTTATTCAAACGAAGATAACGATCGGCATACTTGCTGAATTCTCCGGGGATATAGGTTATTTTATTGGCTTTAACTTCGATTTCTATCTGGGTTTTCGGAAGTGCATAAGTCACTCCGTAATCTTTGCCGCGCATCACGCCGGTTACAACTTCTGTCTGTGCAGATGCTATGATGGTGGTAGCCAGCAATCCTGTCAGTATAATTAGTCTTTTCATATTGGTTTCTTTTTAACTGATTTGATAACAAAGTTAATGAACTTATTGATAAATCCATAAGTTCTTAACCTTTATTCGCTTACAAGGCGCCATGCCATCGGCAGATGGCTAATGATATCTCCTGCCGTCAGACTGATTGTCCCTAACTTTTTACAGGCACAGTCACCGGCAAGTCCATGTACGAATGTACCGATTTTAGCGCACTCTTCGGCCGGATATCCCTGGGCGAGTAGCGCCAGAATGATACCTGTGAGTACGTCTCCGCTTCCGGCAGTTGCCATGCCCGGATTACCGGTAGGATTGAAAAAGCATTTTCCTGTAGGAGTGATAATGGTTGAATAGGCTCCTTTCAAGACAATGTGGATTTTGGCTGCATGAGCCAGTTCGATGGCTTTGGTCAGACGTTCGTAAGAATCCTGACACTTGCCGACGAGGCGTTCCAGCTCTTTGGGATGGGGAGTGAGTATAGAACCTTTAGGGAGATTGGTGAGCGTATGGCGATGATTGGCTAATATATTTAACGCATCGGCATCTACGACAAGGGGAGTTTGGCAACCGTCCAATTGTTCCAGAAGGGCAGCTTCCGTTTCTTCGTTCTGCCCCAATCCGGGACCGATGCCTACTGCTTGATAATCGTCCGTATCGGTTGGCACGGCAAAACAGGTTTCACTGGCATCCTGTTCGACCATTGCTTCCGGTACGGAAGTTTGCAAAATGTCGTTGTTGCAAATGGGAGCATGTACGGTGAGTAACCCTACGCCGGAACGCAGGCAGGCACGGGCTGACAGGACGGATGCTCCCGCCATTCCTCGAGAACCGGCTATTAATAGTGCATGTCCGAAGTTGCCTTTGTGGGCAAATTTCTTTCGGGGATTGATGAGGGAACGTATTTCTTCCACTTCCAACATTTCATAATCGGTATCCAGTTCTTCGATTCCTTCCTCACTCAGATGGATGTCGAGCAATTCCCATTCTCCGAGGAATTCTGCATTTTCAGCAAAGAGAAAGGCCAGTTTGGGTAATTGGAGGCTGAGGGTAACATCCGCTTTAATGATATTGGCCCGGATGTTGAAAGTGTTTTCTTCTCCCATCAACCCTGACGGGATATCGATGGCTACTACAGTGGCCGGTGATGCGTTGATGTATTTTACTACGGCTGCAAACCCTCCGCTAAGTGGTTTATTCAGCCCTGAACCGAACAAGCCGTCGATTACCAGATGGTCTTCTGTCAGAGCGGGAGGAGCAAATTGGGTACTGACTTCGTGGAAAGTTATTTCGTCCATGATTTCTACCAGTTCTTTGTTGGCTTGGCAATCCGGTGAAAGTTCTCCTTTGGTGTTGAAGAGAAAAACTTCTACTTTATATCCTTTTTCCGCCATCATGCGGGCTACTGCCAAAGCGTCTCCACCGTTATTGCCCGGTCCGGCAAAAACCGTAACGGGCGTTCCATTGTCCCATCGGTTTATGATGGCTTCTGTTAATGCATGGGCGGCACGTTCCATTAGTTGGATCGATTGAATCGGTTCATGTTCAATGGTATAAGCATCCAGTTTTTTGATAGTACTACTTGGAAATATTTTCATTGTGATGTTCTTTTTTAGTTTTCGACTTACAAATGTACATGATTCTTCCGACTTTTTCCGTTTGTTGCATGAAGAAAACATGCTAATTGTTGGTAGATAGCTTGTGGAAGGTGAATAGATAAGTTTTTCTTTGTGGGAGATAAATTTGTTTTTTGTCGTTTTTTCGTACCTTTGTGTCCCATAAACTACAAAACATAGAATTTCATGGGGACATTGCAAGGCCATCCGAAAGGCCTTTATCTTATTTTTGCTACAAGCACGGCAGAACGTTTCAGTTATTATGGAATGCGCGCCATCTTTATTCTTTTTTTAACTCAAGCTTTATTATTCGATACCGAGTCTGCGGCATCTATTTATGGCAGTTATACCGGTTTGGTGTATCTTACTCCTTTGATTGGCGGATACATTGCCGATAAATATTGGGGGATACGTCGTTCCGTCTTTTGGGGTGCCGTAATGATGGGAATCGGGCAGTTGATGATGTTCCTCAGTGCTTCTATGTTGGATAGGGTGGTATTGTCTCATTGGCTGATGTATGGTGGATTGACTTTCCTGATTTTAGGAAACGGCTCTTTTAAGCCTACTGTGTCATCGTTGGTGGGACAGCTTTATAAGCCCGGAGATAAACGGCTTGATGCCGGGTATACCATTTTTTATATGGGGGTGAATGTCGGTTCGTTTATCGCTCCGTTGGTATGCGGATATTTCGGGGATACGGGTAATCCCGAAGATTTCAAATGGGGTTTCTTGATAGCGGCATTTATGATTGTACTGACAATTCTGCTGTTCGAAACACAAAAGAATAAGTATCTGATTTCTCCTACGGGAGAACCTTTGGGGATCATTCCGGATGCGAAGAAAGAAAAGAAGATAGATGCGGAAGAGAAGAAAATACATCCGCAATTGAGTAATAGCCGGAAAAAGCGGAATGCGGTAATCCTGATTGCATTGACGTTGGTATTGGGAACTCTTTTTTACGCATGGTTCGGTGACGATTGGATCAGCATCGGCATTTTTACAGCTTGTATCGTGTTTCCGATTACCATTTTGCTGGATGGCTCTTTGACAAAAATAGAGCGTAGCCGTATTTTTGTAATTTATATTGTGGCATTCTTTGTTATCTTCTTTTGGGCGGCTTATGAGCAGGCAGGAGCTTCTTTGACTCTTTTTGCAGCCGATCAGACCAACCGTGATATCTTTGGTTGGGAGATGCCGGCATCCTGGTTCCAATCTTTCAATCCGTTCTTTGTCGTGATACTTGCTTATATCATGCCCGGTATCTGGGGATTTCTTAATAAGCGTCATATGGAGCCTTCTTCACCTACCAAACAGGCCATCGGATTACTGCTTCTTTCTTTAGGTTATCTTTTCATCTGTTTTGGGGTGAAAGATGCCCAACCGGGAGTAAAAGTAAGTATTATTTGGCTGACAGGGCTGTATTTTATACATACAATGGGAGAGATTGCTCTGTCACCTATCGGGTTGTCAATGGTGAACAAGCTGACTCCGATTCGTTTTGCTTCACTGATGATGGGCATCTGGTATCTCTCTACGGCTACGGCCAATAAGTTTGCCGGGATGCTTGCAGGTCTCTATCCCGAAGCAGGAAAGGTGAAAAGTCTCTTTGGATATCAGATTGCCAGCATGTATGATTTCTTTATGGTGTTTGTCGTGATGTCGGGAGTTGCTTCTCTGATTCTGTTCCTTCTATCAAAGAAATTGCAAAAGATGATGCATGGAGTGGAATAAAAATCGTATTTTTGCATCCAACTTTTTTAAACTACCGGTTATGAATACCATTCAGATAAAAGACAAACTATTTACTGTTTCTATCAAAGAACAGGACATTCAAAAAGAAGTGATTCGCGTAGCGAACGAAATTAACCGCGACTTGGCAGGTAAAAATCCTCTGTTCCTCAGTGTGCTGAACGGATCATTCATGTTCACGGCCGATTTGATAAAACATATTACAATCCCTTGTGAAATTTCATTTGTAAAGTTGGCTTCTTATCAGGGGGTATCGTCTACCGGGGTGATAAAGGAGGTGATCGGTATTAACGAGGATATTTCCGGACGCACGGTAGTGATTGTAGAAGACATTGTGGATACGGGATTGACTATGCAGCGTTTGCTCGAGACTTTAGGTACGCGTGGTCCGAAAGAGATTCATATTGCTTCATTGTTGGTGAAACCGGAAAAACTCAAGGTCGATTTGAATATTGAGTACGTTGCAATGGAGATTCCTAATGATTTTATCGTGGGATACGGACTCGACTATGATGGATTCGGACGTAACTATCCTGATATTTATACGGTGGTAGAACAGTAGTCAAGTAGTTAAGTAGTCAGAGTAATAAAGTAGTTAAGTAGGATGGAACTGCTGATTGAGAATAAAATGAGAATAAAAATAATAGATTGCAAGATAGGTAATAGATTTAAATTGTAAAATTGTTAATAACAAAATGTTGAACATTGTAATTTTCGGTGCTCCCGGTTCAGGAAAGGGAACACAAAGCGAACGTATCGTAGAAAAGTATGGTATCAACCATATCTCTACCGGAGATGTATTGCGTGCAGAAATTAAAAACGGCACAGAATTGGGTAAAACTGCTAAAGGGTATATCGATCAGGGACAATTGATTCCCGATGAATTAATGGTGGATATACTGGCAAATGTATTTGATAGCTTCAAAGATAGTAAAGGTGTGATTTTTGATGGATTTCCAAGAACTATTCCGCAAGCAGAAGCGTTGAAAGTCATGTTGAAAGAACGTGGACAGGATATTTCTGTAATGATCGATCTGGATGTGCCTGAGGATGAACTGATGACCCGTCTGATCAAACGCGGTAAAGATTCCGGTCGTGCCGACGATAATGAAGAGACAATTAAGAAACGCCTTGTTGTATATAATACTCAGACTGCCCCGCTAAAAGATTTCTATAAAGGTGAGGGTAAGTATCAGCATATCAACGGACTCGGTTCGATGGAAGCTATTTTTGAGGACATCTGCAAGGCGGTGAGTGCATTATAAATAATGAAAGTAGTTAAGTAGTGAGTAGTAAGTAGTAAAGTAGTAATGTCGACGCAATCATTTGAGGATCTTTTAGTATGGCAAAAGGCTCATCAGTATGTTTTAAGCATTTACCGGATAACTAAGGGATTTCCCAAAGAAGAAATGTTTGGGTTGGTTAATCAGATGAGGCGTGCTTCTGCTTCTATTACTGCTAACATCGCAGAAGGGTTTGTAAGAATAGGGCAAAAAGATAAATTGCATTTTTACAATATATCACAAGGATCGTTAGAAGAAACAAGAAATTTTGTTATTCTTTCCAGAGACTTGGAGTATATAACAGAGGAAGATAAAACGATACTGTTGGTGTCGGCTTCCGAAGTGAGTAAAATGTTAAATGCATATTGTCAGGGTTTGCTGAAATATTACTAAATCTATCTTCTACTTACTACTTAACTACTAAATTCTAACTACTAAATAGTATGGCTGAATCGAATTTTGTTGACTACGTAAAGATATACTGTCGCTCGGGTAAGGGCGGAAGAGGCTCTACGCACATGAGGCGCGAGAAATATGTTCCTAACGGAGGTCCCGATGGGGGCGATGGCGGAAGAGGAGGCCATATTATTCTGCGCGGTAATCGTAACTATTGGACGCTGCTTCATCTGAAATATGACCGTCATGCATTGGCCGGTCATGGAGAGTCGGGTAGTAAAAACCGGAGTTTCGGCAAGGACGGAGCAGATAAAGTAATTGAAGTACCTTGTGGGACAGTAGTGTACAATGCCGAAACGGGAGAGTACATTTGCGATGTAACCGAACACGGACAAGAAGTAATTCTGCTGAAGGGCGGCCGTGGCGGACAGGGTAACTGGCATTTCAAGACAGCTACCCGACAGGCGCCTCGTTTTGCACAGCCTGGCGAACCGATGCAGGAGATGACGGTAATTATGGAGTTAAAGCTTTTGGCGGACGTCGGCCTGGTAGGTTTTCCGAATGCGGGCAAGTCTACATTGTTGTCGGCTGTTTCTGCTGCCAAGCCGAAGATAGCCGATTATCCTTTCACCACATTGGAGCCGAATTTGGGTATCGTTTCTTATCGCGATGGAAAATCATTCGTGATGGCAGACATTCCCGGTATTATTGAAGGGGCCAGTGAAGGAAAAGGGCTCGGATTGCGCTTCTTGCGTCATATTGAACGTAACTCTCTGTTGTTATTCATGGTACCGGCGGACAGTGATGATATCCGTAAGGAGTATGAGATTTTACTGAATGAATTGCGAACCTTTAATCCGGAAATGCTCGATAAACAACGGGTGCTTGCTATTACCAAGAGCGATATGCTCGATCAGGAGCTGATGGATGAAATAGAACCTACGTTGCCGGATAATATTCCACACATGTTTATCTCTTCGGTTTCCGGTCTCGGTATTTCTGTTCTGAAAGACATTCTGTGGGAAGAATTGAACAAAGAGAGCAATAAAATAGAGGCTATCGTACATCGTCCGAAGGACGTAAGTAAATTGCAGGACGAACTCAAAGCCATGGGAGAGGATGAAGACCTTGAATATGAATATGAGGAAGAGGATGATGACGATGACTTGGAATACGAGTACGAAGAAGAAGACTGGGAAGAGAAATGATTTCGCTTGCAGAAGATAAAAAGATGTTGGGATACGGGTCGCTTGGTTCGTATTCCAACATTTCTCATTTTGTGACGACCCGTAGAGGCGGTTGCAGCAAGGATGCGTATGCCACATTTAATTGTTCGCCTTTTACCGATGATGAAATGGAGCATGTACGCCGGAATCAGGAGTTGTTGTTTGAGGCGATGCCCGTGAAACTTTCGGAACTGATTATTCCGCATCAGACGCATGGTGTGAAAAATCTGGTGATAGACAGAGCTTTTCTTGCGCTTTCGGAAGGAGAAAGACGTGTGCGGTTGGAAGGTATCGATGCGCTGGTGACTGATATTCCCGGCTGCTGTATCTGTATTTCTACGGCCGATTGCATTCCTATATTATTGTACGATAAGCAGCATCAGGCAATTGCTGCGGTGCATGCCGGGTGGCGGGGAACGGTGAATTTTATAGTCGGCCATACATTGGAGCGCATGCGGGCGGTTTATGGTACGGTGGGAGAAGAGGTTGTGGCTTGTATCGGTCCTGGCATCTCATTGGAATCTTTTGAAGTGGGCGATGAGGTTTATGAAGCTTTTCGTTTGAATGGTTTCGATATGTCACGGATATCTTGCCGGAATGCGAATACGGGAAAGTTTCATATCGATTTATGGGAAACAAACCGTCAGCAGTTGTTTCGGTGTTCCTTCTTCACAAATCGAGGTAGCCGGTATTTGTACCTATATTCATCATGAAGAGTTCTTTTCGGCTCGACGGTTGGGAATTGCTTCCGGTCGTATTTTGTCGGGAATACTAATAATTAATTAATTTGCCAATATGCCAATGTGTCAATTGGCTGCGCTTGCATTCGGTTTGGGTATATTCATTGCGTTGTTATTTAGGATGTTTGAACTGTGTTGTTCTGCATGGCATGGCATTCGGCATATTGACTTATTGATACATTGGCATATTGACTCATTGACACATTATTTATGATTACATTATCAAATGAAATAAAAGCTGCATGTCCTGGTTTTGCAGGAGTAGCTGTTTATGCGGAAGTAAGAAATACAGCTTACAGTGAAGGACTTTGGAAGGAAATCGATGCCTTTACCCGGGAGTTGACTTCGAACACAAAGATGGAAGATATCAAGTTGCAACCTGCTATTGCCGCTACGCGTGAGGCATATAAAAGATGTGGAAAAGATCCCGGACGTTATCGTCCTTCGGCCGAAGCTCTGCGCCGGCGTCTGATGCGGGGGATTCCGTTGTATCAGATTGATACGTTGGTGGATTTGATTAATCTGGTTTCACTTCGTACAGGGTATTCCATCGGTGGGTTTGATGCCGATAAGATACAGGGCAAGACACTGGAACTCGGAATAGGCAAATCCGGCGAACCGTTTGAAGGTATCGGCAGGGGGATATTGAATATTGAAGGGCTTCCGGTGTATAGGGATGAAATCGGAGGTATCGGTACGCCTACCAGTGATAATGAACGTACAAAAATGGGATTGGATACGACTCATATCCTTGCTATTGTCAATGGATATAGCGGAAAGGCAGGTCTGTCTGAGACTGCTGCTATGATACAGGATTTATTGAGAAAATATGCCGGCTCTGATGGCGGTGAAGTATTTTTCTTTGAGTAATACGTTTCTGCGGTAACTCCGGGATTGTTCATTGTATGAGAAATGATAGTATAGTAGTGGTGATTTATAGCTTATTCAGTACATATTCTTGAAACCAAGTAGGAATGTAGTCTATATTGTCACTAATCTTAATTTCATCATTTTCAATTGATGCAAAAAGCTTAGGTTCGGAATAACTATTGTCGAATATATAAGCTTTATCTACAAGTTTGATGGCATCAAGTAGAAGTTCCATTGTCCTATAATATCTTTCTTTTATTTTTTCTGGTGGAACGTCATGGCCTCCTTGTTGAACTCGTTGTTGTACCCTATTTAGATTTAAGGTAGGATCGCTTAATGAAACGAAATATAAGTAAACCTTATATTTCATTTCTTGGGCTTTACAAATAAAATCTAATTTAGAAGGATGGGACATGACTGTTTCGAATGTAAACTTATTGCAATTACCTAATAGCTTATTTCGCACATAATCGGCAAGAAAGGAGGTGAAATAATCATTTACCATATATTCTGAAGGTAATGCAAATCCCTCTTTGTTGAACATTATTAGTCGGGAAATATTTTTTCCATCCGATGAATCGAATAATAATGAATTATGGTATGTGTCTTGAAAATCCTGTTCGGATGGTATGATATTTAGATTGGAAAAGTTAAAGCAATGTGTCTTATTCAGTTCTTTTTTATATTCATCTGCATTTATATACAAACCAAGATGAACTCCTGCATCAGTTACTACTTTTATAATAGTAGATTTGCCGGAACCATTAGGACCGGCAAATATTCTTAACCTTTTCATTTTATTTTTTTAAACTGAATTTCCGTTGGGTAATTTTAGTCTTAGCTTGCTTAACGGTCGCTATTTTTTTTCTGATCCCACTTGAATCTACCAAAAGGATGCTGTTTCCGCGAAGGACAGAAACACAATGCCCTTCAGCAATAGAGGTATCATAAGCTCTTCTGCCATATTTTGATAAAGCAGTTTGTATCAGAACTTCCTCATCTGTCTCTTTTCCAATCTTTTTATTATTCATACCTTTTATTTTTTTGTTGATTTAAGAGGTTTTTCAAATATAAGCTTTTTAGTCTGTATTGACAACTGTTTTATCCTATTTTACAGAAAACTATTCATTCTTTACTATTCTCCAGCAAACTGAATACATACCGGCTTGTCCATTTTTATTTCTTCTCCCGTCTTCTTCAGCAAACCGCTTACGATGTCCCGTTCGAATATCTGTATGGCATTACTGTCCCGACAAGCTACCAACAGGTATTTCCCATTCGGAGTGATATTAAAATTGCGTGGATGACTTCCCGTTAGCTGATAACCTACTTTTGCTAATGTCCCTTTTTCCGGATTGACTTCAAAGATGGCGATACCGTCTTCTTTCAATCGGTTGCTGACATATAGATATTTACCATCCGGGCTCAGATGAATGTCTGCACTGCCCCGGGCTTGAATGGTATCGGCTGTGATGGTTTGGATTTCATTCAATCTTCCGTCGGCATATGCAAAAGCAATTACCTTGCCCGATAGTTCATTGATTAGATAGGCGTATTTCCCGTTTTTGCTGAATATCAGATGTCTGGGGCCCGAACCGGGCTGTATGTCGACAGCTTCGGATAGGGGGCGTGGAAGTTCCTCTTTGGAGTGTACTGCATATCGTAGGATACGGTCTGCACTGAAATCTGTAGCGAAAATGTAGTTACTATCCGGTGAGAAGATGGCGCAATGAATATGCGGTGTGCCTTGCCGGTCGGTATCCGGTCCCGAGGCCGATCCTTGGAACAACGTGTCAGAAGGATCGAGAGAACCGTCATACCGGATAGGAAAAACGGACATGGTACCGCCACTATAATTGGCGGTCAGTACTTTTCGGCCATCCGTAGATACATAACAGGGATCCTCGCTTCTTGTTTTTTGACTGTTCAGCAGTTGGAGCGTCCCGTTCTTCTTATTGAAGGAAAAAGCATGGACGGCTGCCGCACTGTCGTTCTGTTCGCTGACAGCATAAACGAAACGGTTATCTGCCGATAAGGTAAGATAAGACGGATTGGACACTTCTATTTCACTGAGTGGAGACACACTCCCTGTCTCCTGGTTGAAACGGAAAGTATAGATTCCCTTGCTATTGCCCGAAGTATAAGTCCCCACAAGCATAGTCAATTCATTTTCTGCCCGTTGCTGTGAAGCATTCCGGGTGGTGCAGGCTGATGACAGCATACTGACGGCACACACTCCCATAATCAATTTACTGAACATAATTATTTCTTTTTCAATTGTTCCAGTTTCACTTCGGAGATACCTACCCGGTCACTGCCCAATACGATACGCAGGTCGCTGGCGGTGGTTCCTTTAAAGCGGAACGGGAGCAGTTTGTTGTATTCATTGACTGTTCCGGAATACACAGTGAGGAACTGTCCTCCACCACCCGAAAGTTGAATTTCGAATTCTGCCGGGAGTCCGTTTTCACGGCTGAAAGCGATGGAAAGTCCGTCCACTTTGGCTCCGTTCTCTAAGGCAAAGGTAATATAATCTCCTTTATTTCCCTCCCAAGAGGTGGATAAATTATGATCAAGCGTATTGCCGGTCATCTCCATATTGGTGCTGGCACTGACGGGATTGTCTGTTTTTGCTTTTTCCATGTCGATGCTTCCGTGCTCTTTTACGGTCAATGTACCGGTTAGCCGGATATCTTCTGAGGAGGCTCCCAACATGATACTGAAATCTCCGGGTTCTACTACCCAGTCATTTTTCGCATTCAGAAGTTCCAGTGCTTTCCGGTCGAGGGTAAAGGATACCTCTTTTGTTTCACCCGGTTGTAGATGAATGCGTTCGAAGCCTTCGAGATTCTTTTCGTATGTTGTGACACTGCTGAGAAGATCGCGTACATAAAGCTGAACCACTTCATCTCCTGCACGTTTGCCTGTATTGGTAACTTTGCAGCGTACCTGTACCTTTTGATTGGGAGTAATTACTTTGGGAGAGATGTTTATATCCGAATATTCGAATGTGGTATAGCTTAAACCGTATCCGAAAGGGTAAAGAGCACCGTTGACGCGTGACATATCTCCTTTGGTTCCCGGATTTTTTCCACCGTCGATTTGTGAAGAAGGTTTATGAGGGAAATTAAACGGTATTTGTCCTACACTCTTTGGGAAAGTCACCGTGAGTTTACCTCCCGGATTGTAATCACCGAACAGTACATCGGCAATCGCCGTTCCTCCCTTAGATCCCGGATACCAGGCTTCCAGAATGGCCGGTACAAATTTATCCGCCCAGTTTACAGACAACGGCCGGCCGTTGATGAGTACCAATATCACTGGTTTTCCTGTGGCTTGTACTGCTTTCAGCAGATCCAACTGGCGTCCCGGAAGGTCGAGGCTGCTGCGCGATTTATTCTCTCCACAAGTTCTTTGTCCTCCTCCCAGCACTACTACGGCTACATCTGCCTCTTGGGCTTGGGCCACGGCTTTATCAATTTCCGACTGTTCATCCTTGCTTAGTGGATAATCGATGATTTCCGACTCCGGCCAGTGGGCATCTACCAGATCACAACCTTTGGTATAGAGCACTTCCGCTTTTCCGTTCAGCTTTTCGCGAAGTCCGTCTACTACCGTAGTAACCTCTACTGCCAATGGGCCGTAATGGGTTAGTGCATATGCTTTCTCTGCTGCATTCGGACCGCAAACTGCAATCTTCTTCACAGAAGTTATATCCAATGGAAGGGTGTTATTTTCATTTTTCAACAAGACAATCGATTCGCGGGAGGCCTGTAAAGCTACCGCTTCATTCTCTTCTTTTTCTACTTCGTCATCTGCTCCTTTCAAGTCCGTCTGATAAGGAGCGTCGAACAATCCGACAAGGAACTTCACACGCAGGATGTCGCGTACACGGTCGTTGATGACTTCTTCGCTTAATCCGCCTTCCTGTACAAGTTCGCGTAGTGGCAGTACATAAGAGTCCGGTGAGCGGAAAGTACAGCGTACATTCAGTCCGGCTTCCACACTTTGACGCACGGCTTCTTTCATATCTTTGGCTGTGCCGTGTTTGGTGTAGAGATATTCTACGGCATCACTGTCGGAAACTACATATCCGCGAAAGCCCATTTGACCGCGCAGGCGTGTTGTCAGCCAATAATAACTGCTTTGTATCGGGAACCCGTCATAGTCGTTGTACGAACTCATCACTCCTAACAATCCTGCTTCCTGTATCACCCGTTTGAAGGGATATACATGAATCATTTCTACTTCGCGGGGTGACATTTGCGGATCTACACGCGCCATCCCTTCACGGGCACCCTTGTTGTTGCTGTAAGCGATGAAATGTTTTCCCGTAGCGGCAACTTGATGGTTGTGTTGCATGCCCCGAACCATTTCGATGCCTAATTCGGCAACAAGATAAGGTGATTCGCCATATACTTCTTCATAACGTCCCCAACGCTGGTCACGCCCTACATCCAAGATGGGAGCATATACGTTGGTGTATCCCAACATGCGGGCTTCACGGCCGGTGATGAGTCCTATCTGATGAATCAACTTACGGTTCCAGGTATGTCCCAAACCGAGTTGTGTCGGGAAATTGGTTGCTTTGTAGCTTTCCACTCCCCGGATACCTTCGTTGGTGAAATCCACCGGTATTCCCAGACGGGTTTCTTCTACAAAAAAGCGTTGTACTTCATTCAGTGCCCAGGCGTGACGGGAAGCAGGCCATACATATTCATTGTCCGATGGCGGCAACCCCCATTGTTGAAAACCATTCAGATGTTCGTCGATGGCACCCATGCCGTCTTTCCACAACATCTGCTTCCATTCGGGAGTAGGCAGATCGTCTTTCAATACCCGCTTATATCCGTAAAGAGTCACCATCTGGCAGGTCTTTTCGTTCAGATTCATCTGACTGAACAGGTCCTCGATGCGTGCATCTATCGGGGCAGTCGGATCTTCGTATATGTCTTTTATTCCGTTTTTATTAAAATCGATCCAGCCTTTTTTATACATTTCGGTTTTCACAGGTTTGTATACGGCCGGTATTTTCATTGATTTTTGTGCCGGTAGCGGCGAGATACTTCCTAATAAAAGGGTTGCGATGATTAGTCTTTTCATGGTATCTTTTTATTAATTATGTTCTGAGTGTCAAAGATAATGCATCTTTGTGAGAAAAGATGGATAAAATTGTCCATAAACGGGAGTGAAAATATCCAAGAGGTCTGAAAGTGAGCTTCGTCTCAGTATGATTTACCGTATGATTACTTGTACTTATTTGATTCGGACTCTCATCTCCCGTGCATCGAATGTGACGGATTTGTTTCGGAAAAGCCTTTCTATATGCCCGCTGGTCACCATTTCCGGGGTAGGCAGGCTATATAGTTGCGGATTATCTATCAGCATGATAAAGTCGCAGAGAGACAGAGCAATGTCCAAGTCGTGCGTGGAGAAGAGAATACATTTTCCCTCTTCTTGTGCCAACTTTTTAAGCAACAGGCAAAGTTCGTAGCGGTTGGGCAGATCCAAAAAAGCAGTCGGTTCATCAAGGAGGACGACAGGAGTGTCCTGTGCCAACGCACGTGCGATCATGATACGCTGGCATTCACCATCGGACATCTTATCCATTGTTTTATCGGCATATCCGGACATGCCTACCAGTTGCATGGCTTTGTCTACGCGCTCCTGGTCTGCCGGTTGTAATTGCCCGATCCAGTTGGTGTAGGGAGCGCGTCCCAATGCAACGACATCTTCGCAACGCAGATTGGCGATGCGTACTTTATCAGTTGTTACAAAGCTGATATTCCGGGCCAGCTTTTCCGGTTTCAGTGAAGCGATATTCTTTCCTTGTAGCACGATTTCTCCGGTTTGCGGTTTTTCCAGTCCCATTATAGCACGGAGCAGGGTACTTTTTCCTGTTCCGTTACGTCCTAACAGCGCAACGAGTTGCCCCCCTGTTATCCGGGCAGAAACTTTATCCAACAAGATTCGTTGCCCGTATCCTAATGTCAATTCTTTGAGTTGAATCATTTGATTATACGCAGATTTTTAGCGATTACCCATAAAATAACCGGAACTCCCAATAAAGCGGTGATACAATTGACCGGTAATAGAAATTTTTTAGCAATAATATCGCAAAGCAACATACCGATTAATCCTGTTAACATTGTGCCGGGAATGAGTATCCGGTGATCGGCATTATTGAATATCAATCGGGTGATGTGTGGCACTGCCAGCCCGATGAAACCTACCGGTCCGCAAAAAGCGGTGACGGTTCCTGTCAGTAGTGCGGTGGATACAAAGATAAGGGTACGCGAACGTTTGATATTCATTCCCATTGTACGCGCATAATTCTCTCCGAGCAATAATAAGTTCAGTGATTTGATGCAGGAGATGGAAATCAGCAGACCGATACATACGATAGGGATCATGATTCCTAACTGAGTCGTTGTGATATGGCTGAGTGATCCCATCGACCACAATGTGAACATCTTGAGTTGTTCGGCGGAACTCAGATATTGCAGAATCTGAATAATGGCACCTGCTACATAGCCGATCATTACTCCCATAATGAGGACACCGAGAATGTTTTTTACTTTCCGACTGATGATGGCCACTCCCAGTAAGATAACGGCAGTTCCTATCCATCCGGAGCCTACGATTCCCATCGATTGAAGTAATGGAAATTCCGACCATCCCAATAATGGAGCTCCTAATATGAACAGGGCTACTCCCAATCCTGCCCCGGAACTGACTCCTAACAGATAGGGATCGGCCAGTGGGTTCTGGAAAACGGTCTGCATCTGCAAACCGCTAACGGATAGGGAAATACCTATCAGTGCCGCCACTACTACCCGTATAAACCGGATAGAGAGGAGAATGTTGCGTGTCATTTCATCGCATTCACCTCCGGTCAGTACCGCCCCTATTTTAGAGATAGGAATATAAGTATCTCCTGTTGCCATATCTGTCAGTAGTAACAGTACGGCAACAATTCCTAATGTGGTAAATAAAAGAACATTGCGTTTACGGGTTTGTCTCATTCCAGGTGTCGGTAGTAATAGAGTGAATCGGTTACAAGTTCGGGATGGAAGATATGGATCAGATCGCGTAAAACTACATCGGGACGTACGACAGCCGATTCCCAATAATCGTTTCCTCCTGTGGGAGTCAGTCGCAGATTGTTGTTATAGACTGTTTTTTCACGTACGGCTTTTGCATCTGCGAATTTAGGGTTGACCGCTTTCAGTTCATCCAGCGTGGAGGCAACACCGACGTTGATCCAGTAGTCTGCTTTCTGTATCAGTCCGTAGGCTGTTTCCAGTCCGATAGGTGTCGAGCTGTTAGAAACATTCTCTTTATAAATGTAGTCTGCTCCTGCATCGGCAACCAATTGCGCCATATAACTTTGAGTTGAAGGCATTACCCAACTGTCGTTCCACGGGGTATTGAACATGACCGTAGGACGTTGTTCAACAGATTCTGTGAGAGTTTTCAGCGCTTGATAGCGTCTCGGAATTTCACGGAATACTTCGATCCCTTTTTCCCGGCTGTCTGTGAGTTCGGATAGTGCGATTAACCATTCGGCTTTGCCCAGTGGCGATTCTTCCAGATATTCTCCTACATACATGTAAGGAATCGAAAGTTCCCTCATTTTGTCCGTTACCGAAGTTTGGGCATCTCCGATGCCGTAAAGCAAAACGACGTCCGGTTTCAGTCCGATTAATAGTTCGTAATTCATTTCAGCACCCATATCCCTGATCGATTCTTTATGTGCAAGGACATAGGGATTCGATACATAGTCGATGCCTGATACTCCCACAATCCGGTCTGTCTGTCCTATGGCATCGAGCATGGCAATGTAGGAAGAAGACATACACACAATACGTTTGGCGCCGGCACGAATCACCGGGCCGGTAAATCCGGTTGGGGCCTGTTCGCCATTGCGCGAAATGAAATAGGACATTTCTACATTCTTGGCACCTTGCCACGGATTAGAGATTTGTATCAGAGTACTGGCACTGTTATCTGCACCCAGTATCTTGAATCCGGTGGCATATTCAGGCGTATATACATCCTGTTTGAATGCTTCTAAAGAAGTTTTTTTATTAGATACGCAGCCTGTCAGAACAAAAAGGCATAGTAATGTAAGAATTGAAATGGTCGATTTCTTTTTCATGATTATTGAATTTGACAACTTATTCTATTGTTGAGCTTTAGCTTTTTTACAATACATTATGCATCCAATAAAGTACTGCGTCAAAGAATAAAAATAATGCCACAAAGATAGTTCTCTTTGAGAATATTTCCCCTTTTTCCACTGACTTTTTAATTTAATAATGTGCCGATAGGTTGTGCTGATATGTCATATGGCAATTGGCACATTAACCTATTTGCATATTGTCTTATTATTCCTGCTATTGATAATATTTGTGAATACATTGCACAACATAGCAAAAGAAGTTTTATCTTTGCAAAATCATAATTTGGGCTTGACTGGATTTGACAGCGGGCAGAAATGGTGAGTAAGCATGCAGTGCGTCGTTGATTGGCACTTAAATCTCAGTCCTCAAAATTTTATCTGGCGAAACTAATTACGCTCTTGCTGCTTAATCGAATCATAGTAGATTAGCTTAATCCAGGCACAAGGTGCCAGGACGAGACATCACTCGGAAGCTGTTGCTCCGAAGCATTCCGATCCAGTGGTGCAGTTACATCGGGGATAGCCTAAAGTGGCCTCGCACTTTTGGTGAAAATTAAGAGGATAAGGTAATGGTTGATGGCTTTGGTTCTGCCGTTACACGAAAAATTAGGCAAAGATAAGCATGTAGAAAGCTTATGATTTCCTCGTTTGGACGAGGGTTCGATTCCCTCCAGGTCCACCGGAGATAATAAAAGCCACTTCAATATAATATTGGAAGTGGCTTTTATTGTTTTTGTCGGTGGTGTGAATGTTGTAGCTTCTTTTTTGTTCATCTTTGCTATTCTGCTAAACAATTCAAAAGCTAAATTCGTTAGTCTATAAGTCTGTTGATAATATGTAATCGCTAAATTCGTATTTTGTATTTATGAGTTGATTAATAATTAGTGTATGATGATTCAATTGGCTTCTTTGATTGTTTTCCTATACCATGTATGATTGTATGTTAGCGCGTATGACGGAGACACAAAGAATCAGATCACCTACCCATTGTGTATGGATAGGGCTGTTTTTCCCCCCTCATTCTTTCTGTGTGGTATTCTTACAAGTGACTTTCTTATTTTAAAATTATACAAACAATGAGATATATTTTATTCATCATTATGATGATACAAGGCATATTGTGTCATGCAGCCATCTGTAAGCATGTTTCGGGAGGTACCGAAACGGATAACCGGTCTGTTCTCAAAATACAGAAAGATCTGTGCGGATATATGTGGTTTTTGACTTACGATGGAATAAACCGCTATGACGGTACACACCTGAAGCGGTATGATTTAAATTGGGGTAATGATTCTGTTCGCTCGTGTCTGTACTCTTATAATTTATGTACGGATAGTAAGAATGAATTGTGGCTGTTTAGCGAAGATGGGAATATATGGTTATACAATCGTCTCTGCGATCGGTTTGAAAAGTACATTGATTTAAAAGAGAAAGTTAGGGGGACTTTCTCTTTCCTTTGTATGGATGATGGAGATAATGCGTGGTTAGGTAGTAATAAGGAGCTATACATTTTTCATTTGCCGACAGGAAAGTTACATCGGATACAGCATGTTTTTGGAAATATTTCCGGATTACTATCTGTGGGAGACGGGAAATATTATTTAGCTTCCGAAACAGGAGTTTATTCTTTTGTCTCTTCCGGTGATACTCCGATCGATGTCTCTTCTGATTTGTTCAGTAAATGTACGCAGGTTTATAAGATGCTTTATGTTCCGGAAGTTCATCGTCTTGTTCTTGCCGACCGTTTGGCTGGAATGGAGGTATATGATTGTTCTACGAAACAGTTGTTGCATGCGCGAAGCGATTGGAAAGGACACCGGGTCTCCTCCTTGAAAAAGTATAGGGATGGAAAAGTGCTGATTGCTACCGAAGGAATTGGTGTCTATTGTCTGAATATGGATAATTATCAGATTTCCTCCTTTCTGAATGCTGATTCTGAGAAAGGGGGATCGATTCGCAGCAACCGGATTTCCGATTTATTTGTGGATGAGCATCAACGTATATGGGTAGCTGATTTTCCGGACGGGGTCAGTATGGTAGATGGTCTCGATTTGGAGGAACATGGATGGTATAAACATGTGTCGGGAGATGAACAGTCACTTATCAACGATCGGGTAAATGCATTGTTGAAAGATTCGGAAGGAGATATCTGGTTTGCTACGGATAATGGTATTTCCTGTTATTTTTCGCGAACGGGAAAATGGAGACATGTGGCTTCCGATTTATCTTGTAAGCAATATACTTCTCTTTGTGAAATATCTCCGGGAAAGATTTGTGCGGGCAATTATATGCATGGACTGTTTATCATTAGCAAGGATAAGATGAAAACCGGAAGTAGGTATGCCGATATTCCTTTTGTCAATGTTTTGCTTCGGAAGGATGCTGACAACATATGGGTTGGTACGGATGCCGGATTATCGCTTTTTAATGTGAAAGATACCACATTGAAGCCGATCGGATTTTCCGGATATCACAGGGTTCCTGTATGTGCTTTGTATGAGGAGAAAAGTGGTTTGTATATTGGTACCCGGGGGTATGGGATGTTTGTAGTAACACCGGGACAAAAAGAAGCGAAATTACAGACATCCGGGGATATTCGTAATATTTCTTTCATTTTGCCGGATAAGGAAAAGTTGTTGGTCGGTACGGATAAAATTCTTTATAGCTTTATTCCGGATACCAAACAGTTTCATTGGCTTTCATCCAGTGTGAACGGTTATCTGACTTCCGGTGTTTTATTGGACGACGGAACTTTTATGTTGGGCACGTCCGACGGGGTATTCCGATTTGGTAAACATACGCTTCAAACTTTGTATAGGAATCATCCGTGCATATATCTGGATAATTTCAGTGTATTCCATCAGCCTGTAACGGTTTCCTCAGAGAAGTCTCCTTTACAGTTATCTATCAATTATACTGGAATTCTGAAATTGAATCATAATCAGAACACTTTTTCTTTCACTGCCACTTCTATCAATTATGATGCACCGGAGGGTATTGTGTATTCATGGAAATTGAATAACCAGGCATGGACTACGCCTACTTCAAAGAACCTTATTCATTTTTCAAATCTTAGTTCGGGAAAACATCTTGTATCCGTACGTGCCCTGTCTGTAAGAAATGGTAATCCTATTGCACAAAGAAACATGCAAATAATCATACATCCTCCTTTGTGGCAAACAAAAGGGGCTTTTTTATTTTACGGTATTGTTGTCGTATTGCTTGGAATATTGTCAGTACGGTTCATATTGATTTGGAGAGACAGGAATCTGTCACACGAGACTATAAAGGTTTTTATCAATGCCGCCAAAGATATATGTATGCCTTTGACATTGATAAAGAGCCCGTTGGAGAATTTATATCAAAAGTATTCTTCTGACACATTTAAAGACATCTTGCAGCAAGTGAAGGGAATAGATTATATGTTTACTAACTTAGTTACCATAGGGCGTATTTCATCGCATCCTAAGAAACTTTTCTTACTGGAAACGGAGCTGACTATGTTTTTGAATGAAACCATAGAACAGTTAACTCCGGTAATAGAACAGAAAAACGTAGAATTGCATTGGGATGGTACTCCCGGTTTTCTGCGCGTCTGGATTGATAAAGAGAAAATGACGGCTATCATAAGAGGAATGTTGGAAATAATCGTGGATAATGTGGACGATGGGGAAGAAATTGAATTGACCACTGCCTATACTTCCCGAAGTTGGGAGATGAAACTGGAATTTTCTGATGGTGGCTGTGTTAAAAAAAAACTCTATTCAGCAAAAAAGGAACCGGTACCAATTCATTAGGTGTAGCAAGTTGGTTGTTAATCCGGAGATTAATACAATTACATAAAGGAAAAGTTGTCTTTTCTTCAAAGAAAAATGGATGTATCTCTGTCATTTTGATTTTTCCTATCATTCTTAAGTCTTTCTCAAAGTTGCCGGAACTACTGCCGGGAACTTCGTTGTTTCGGTCACAGCCTGTCGATAAGAACCATGAAAAAGACGGTACATTCTCTTCTATAAAGCGTGCTTTAACTTCGGAAAATTTTTCCCAAAAGAAGTTGAAAGAAAAAAATACCATTCTGCTGGTTGAAGAAAATGAAGAATTACGTTCTTTCCTGATACAGGTTTTATCAGGGGAGTATAATATTTGTGCCGTATCCGAGGCGGAGTCTGCTTGTGAAACAATAGTTAAAGAACAGCCGGATGTTATTCTACTGGCCAGTACCTTTACGAATTTGTCGGGAGAAGCGCTTTGTCTGCAAGTTAAATCGGATGTAAAAACCGCTCATATCCCCGTTGTATTGTTGAAAGACCCCGTAAATATAGGGAACGACAGTCATCGGATAGCCGACTGCTGTCTGACGTTGCCTCTTGACATCTCCCGTCTGCGGGCCGAAGTAGACAACTTGATATTTAACCGGGGTATTATAAGGAAAAGATACATCAAACTGGTATTGGGGGCTGAGGACATGTTAGGGCCGGACATTGAAAATACGTTGCCGGGAGACGAACAGGACTTTATTGGCAAGGTACGCAAATTGATTGAGGAGAATCTTTCTAATCCGGATTTTAATATCGATATGCTCAGTGCGGAGATGAATATGAGCCGCTCCGGCTTTTATGCAAAAATAAAGTTGGTTACCAATCAGGCACCGGCCGATTATATTCGTACCGTAAGGCTGAACAGAGCACTGGTTTTACTGATAAGCAAGAAGTATACGGTGACGGAAGTAGCCGAGCTTACCGGATTTAGTGATCCGAAATATTTTCGGGAGGTATTTAAGAAATATTATGGAGAATCTCCCAGGAAGTTTGTGAATAGTTTGTAAGGAAAGGAGGATAATGAGAAAGAAATCCGCATGACCGGCATGCGGATTTTTTTGTTTCTATTATCGAAATTTGTGAATAAATGCTTGTCGTGTATACCTGCATTTCCTTATATTTGACTCTTGAATCAAGATCATGGAACGAAAGATCATACATATTGATATGGATGCATTTTATGCTTCTGTAGAGCAACGGGACAATCCGGAATTACGTGGTAAACCTCTTGCTGTAGGACATGCTGAAGAGCGGGGAGTAGTTGCCGCAGCCAGTTATGAGGCGCGCCGGTATGGAGTACGTTCGGCTATGTCGTCGCAAAAGGCGAAGCGTTTGTGTCCTCATTTGATTTTTGTTCCCGGACGAATGGAGGTATATAAATCCGTATCACGCCGGATACATGAAATATTTCACGAGTATACGGATATCATCGAACCGCTCTCTTTGGATGAGGCTTTTCTGGACGTTACAGAGAACAAGGCAGGTATCTTTTTGGCTGTGGATATAGCGAAAGAGATCAAAAAACGTATTCGTGGCGAACTGAATCTGGTAGCCTCTGCAGGTGTATCCTATAATAAATTCCTGGCTAAAATAGCTTCGGACTATCGTAAGCCCGACGGGCTTTGTACCATCCATCCGGATCAGGCTATGAACTTTATCGGTGCTTTGCCTATCGAATCATTTTGGGGAGTAGGACCGGTAACGGCAAAAAAAATGCATACATTGGGGATTCATAACGGATTGCAACTGCGTATGTGCTCATTGGATATGTTGGTACGGCAGTTTGGCAAAGTGGGGGCATTGTATTATGATTTTGCCCGCGGTGTGGATTTGCGTCCGGTAGAAGCTGTCCGTATACGTAAATCGATCGGTTGTGAACGAACTTTGGAAAAAGATATCTCTTTGCATTCCTCTGTTATTATAGAATTGTATCATGTGGCGGTAGAGTTGGTCGAACGTTTGAACCGGAAAGATTTTAAAGGGAATACACTGACATTAAAGATCAAATTTCATGATTTTAGTCAGATTACACGTAGCATCACTCAAGCACAGGAATTAACGGTTTTGGATAAAATACTTCCTTTGGCCAAACAACTGTTGAAAGAGGTGGACTACGAACATCATCCGATCCGTCTGATTGGGCTTTCTGTTTCCAATCCGAAGGAAGAAGCAGAGGAGCATGGTGCTTGGGAACAACTGAGTTTTGAGTTCAGTGATTGGGAGTGATCGGTCAAAGTCTATGGCTCTTTGTAGTGGATAGTTGTTTTTTGAACAGATATATTGCAGGCACCTAAAATGCCGCTTCCCCCTTCTATATTGCTGTATACACGGATAGGTTCTCCGAAGCCAAGATTTCCCAATGCTCCCTCCAGAGTACTTCCTGATATTTTCTGTATTGACAGGATGTATTGGTAATAAGATTGAGACAGGCTGTAAAGATAGATTGAGATTGTACTGCCGTCGGGATTTTCTTTACAAGTCTCTTTAAATTTGAGTGTATATGTTTGCCCGGATATTTGTTTGTCTGTGAATAGGAAAGAATGATTATCCAAACCATCAAATCCCATAGCACCGTCCAAGATATTTATATTCTCGGATAAAACCGGATCTGTTGTTTGCAGTTCGTTTTGATAGAAATCCTCTCCCCAGGAATATGTTTTTGTTCTTGAAGTAGTCAACGCATAAAAGTCGGATGTCTCATTTTTGTCTTGAAAAGTGATTTCGTATTCTATTTCATAAATAAATTGTTCTATGAGGTTGCCGTCAGGATCGATATATGTAACATCCGTATTAGGACGTTTGGTGATATTATGATAACCGGTTTTTAGGATGGGAACATGACGGGGAACTGTCTCTTCGGCAACAGCGGTTTCATAGCCTTTGGCGGAAACTACAATTTTTACCTTGTCCTGTTCTTTTGGAGTGATGTGCGATGTGAAAACTGAATCGGGAGAGGCGCTTGAATGGTCATTTTTGTTGTATTGTTCCCATTTCATTTGTTCGACATATTCGTCGTTGATGTATAAATCTACTTTGGCATGAGGAAGTTTAACGTAAGGGGTACTTTCGGGATAGAACCAGGTGCGTGTGACACTGGCCATGATGACATTATCCGGTGAAATGGCACAGTTTATGACTATTTTGGGTTGTGTACGGTATTTATCCAAGTCTATTTCTTTGTAGCAACTGCTTAATGACAAACTGAGAAGTAAAAGAATAAATGTATAATATTTCTGTTTCATGATAATGTTAAAATTTATAAGTGTACGATACGGATGGTATTATTGGTATAAGCCGGAGAGTTTCAAAATAGCAATCTGATTTATTTTCCGGGTAGTAACCCGATCCCATTGGATTCTGGGTCCAGAATCTTTTGTATATACCTACAGGCGCCATATAACAATAAGCATTATAGATACTGATGTTCCATATGCCGGTTCTACCTTTCTTTAGTGAACGATAAATGTTGATACCTAAATCCAGACGGTGGTAGGCCGGCAGACGAAAATTATTTCGGGTGGTGTAATATCCGACTCCTTCATCCGGATGGAAGTGAGGGAGCAGTGGCTGTCCCGGGTAGATATTCCCGGTTTGTGGGCTTTGTACCTGTCCCAGAATTTGCTGATTTTCAAAAGATACGGTCACTCTATTTCCCGTCATATAGGTCCACGATGCGTTCAGTTCGACCTTTTTGTTTATTTGCCAGTTGGCTACAATGTTTAATTTATGGCGATTGTCAAATTTGGCCGGAAAAGATTTTCCATGGTTGATTTCGTCGAATTGGCGGTTATTCCAGCTTAGAGCGTAACCGATGTAGCCGGTTATTTTCCCCGTTTCTTTTCGGGCAAAAAGTTCTATACCATACGTGTTACCTTTACCGGCAGTGAATTTGTTTTCCCATTCGGCAAAGGAAGACAGGTAGTTGTAACCGTCTTTATAGTCTAAAATATGGTTCAACCATTTATAATATCCTTCGGCAGAAAAAGCATAATTCTTATTTGGAGTGTAATAAACTCCTGCGGAAAGTTGGTCGCTACACAAGGGTTTGAATTTATTATTTACGGGCATCCATGTATCCGTAGGTAAATTGATGTAACTTTCGCTGATCTGATGTACATATTGATTCATTCTGGCATATGATGCTTTTATGCTCCATTGGGGGGCAACATGGAATGCGGTACTTATGCGTGGCTCTAAATTGGTGTATGTTTTATTGTTTATTTTGTATAGGCTGAAACGCAGACCGGTGTTTAAACGGATTGCATTGTTGAGTTTCCATTCGTCTTCGGCATAAATTCCTAATTCGTGTGCATGGAGTTGCTGATTCCGATTGTCTCTGTTGAGGGTTGCATCGGAAGAGGATCGGACGGAGCTATATTCTGGTCGGAAACGGTGATAGATATACTGGCTCCCGAAGCGGATGTGCTGGTTGGTTGTCGGTAGATAATTAAAATCGGTTCGTAGACTGATATCATCTATTCCATTTAGGCTGGATGTTTGGTAATAGGTTTGTTTTTCGTCATTCTGTTCCTTAAGATTTCTTTGAAGTTTGGAGGCGTAATGGGTGTAGGCAACGTTGATGTTGCTGTAAAATCTGGAATTGAATGAATGTGACCATCCGGCAAATCCCATGACATTTCCCCAGCGTAATCGGCTGATATCTTCTTCTTTGTCATTTTCGTCTGTACTTTTACTTCCTCCTTTGAGATAATCACGACCAAAATAAATACCGGCAAAGGCGTGGCTGTGAGAGTTGAAATGGTGTGTGAGTTTTAAGTTGAGATCAGTAAAGGCATAGCGGGCTATGGTTTTATCTGCTCCGTCCTGTTTGGTTGCATTCATGATTGCCAATGCCGGAGCCGATAGTATATCAAACCAGGTGCGTCGTAGATTTAAATTGAAAGAAGTTTTATCTTTAATAAGGGGACCTTCCAGATTGAAGCTGCCAGAGGTGAGTCCCAACATGATGTTACCGTGGTGTTCTCTTAAATTTCCGTCTTTAGTCCGGATGTCGACTACGCTGGAAAGTCTGCCTCCGTAGCGTGCAGGAAAGGCTGACTTATAGAAATCTGTACTTTCTATCGCTTCGACATTGAATCCGGAGAAGAGTCCTGCCGCATGGTTCACTTGATAGAGTGGATTTCCTTCTAATAGATAGAGATTTTCGTCGTTATTGCCGCCTCGTACATACATATCGGCAAATCCGGCTATTCCGGGCGATACTCCCGGCTGTGTTTGTATTATCTTTATAATATCGGCCTCTCCGAAAAGAACAGGGGTACTTTTAATATTTTCATAGCCGAATCGGGCTTGTCCCATTTGTGGGTTTAGCAATAAGTTTTTTTGCAAAGACGTTGCACTGATAACGACCTCTTGCAGATGCTGAATACTGTCGAATTGTAATCCGTTGGTAGCAACTTCATGTATGTTTGTCCGTTTCAGAATGATAAAATGTCCTTCTTGCTTGTAGCTGATAGACAGAAGCACACACAGTTTACGCATACATTCGGAAAATGGAGTCCGGTAAAAAGAAATATTAATTTGTGGCATATTTTTTAGCAGGGAAGATTCATAAGTGAAAGTAACCCCGGCCTGCTCTTCCAACAAGGGTAACAACTTTTGCAGGCTGGCGTTGGCAACTTCCAGACTGATGAGCGGTTCGCCGGATGGTGCTGCTTTCACCTTTGCCGTAGGCAAGAGGCTCAGCAGCACGATCAACAGAAATTTGAAACAGATAACAGATTCTTTCATTGTTGTATGGTGATAGTTAGGTTCGTGTCGAGTGTTTGGTTGATAATATAAAGTATGTCTGAAATCTCCATTGTGTCGAAAGTTGCCGTTAGTTTCAGATTTTGTGGAGGTATATTTTTTAGTTTTATTTGATAGAGTTTTTCCAAATCTGCCACTACTTCTCGCAACGGGGTGTTTTGATAAACGAGTCGGTGGGTTTTCCAGGCCAGTTCGTTCAGATGATCTTTTGCGGAGACTTGAATTTGTCCGTTTTCCCGGTTTACTATGGCCCGCATATTCTGTGTAAGGTCTGTACACTGCCTTGAAGTGCTGAAGCGGACTTTCCCGGAAACAATCCATGTCACTGTGCTGTCTTTAGTGGAAACCACTTGGAATTGTGTTCCTAATACTTGTATATCAGCTAAGGGGGTATTGATATGAAAAGGGACATTTTTGAGGTGATTCACATTAAAAAATGCTTTTCCGGCTAATTCTATATATCGTTCCTTTTTACCGAAAGACAAACGGTCGTATCGGATGGAACTTCCCGGAGATAGAGTTATGGCGCTATGATCCGGTAAAACGATTTCCTGCTTTTCAGCTTGTGCAGCAATTATGATCCAGTCTGCCTGTGTTTTCATCCGGTGGTAACCTATCCCTGCAATAATTCCGGTAAGGATAGCCGCTGCTATACCGATGCGGTATATCGGGATACGGCGTTTGGAGGAAGGTTGTTTGTGGATGGCTCTGGTAATCTTTTTCCATGCTGCTGAAGTGTCGGCCTTTCCTTCACTGTAGAAACGACTTATGAACCGGATACTCTCTTCTTCCGGTGTGGGGTATTTAGGATTCTTTTCCATGTTTTGAAAGTTTGTCTTTTATTAGTAAGACATGTTTTTAGGAAAATCCCCCCATCATTTCCTTTGTTTTTTTATGAGAAAAAGAAAAAATAAACTTTGATTGCTGTATTTCGTAAGGTTTTAATGGCCTTACTGATCTGGTGTTCGACGGTTTTGATCGATATTCCCAACTCATCGGCTATTTCTTTATAAGTGAGTCCGTCACGTTTTGATAGCAAGAAAATACGTTTTCGAGCTTTAGGCAGTCTGTCAATGGCTGTCCATAATTGTGCATCCCGTTCTGAACGGATGATTCGTTCTTCTTCGCTGATATCTTCCATTTCGTTTTCTTGAATCGTACTTTTCTGAGGGGAATGGATAACACGGGTCAGACTGCCATTTCGAACTACTGTATACAAATAAGCTTTCAAATTATCAATAGCCATTCCGCCGGACAATCTTTCCCATATATCTATAAATGATTGTTGTACAATATCTTCTGCGTCATCTATGTTTTCCGTATAACGCAAAGCATACATGGTGAGTGGACGATAATGGCATCGGAAAATTGTTTCAAATTCTGAGATGTCTGTCATTTTTTATTTAGAGTTTCGTTAGTTTGGATGCAAAAGTAAGAATACTTTTCAGTAAAACAAATGATCAGTGAGAATTGTGTTTTGTAAAATACCATATAAAAAAAGCAGAGAACCGGTAAATGATTCTCTGCTTTGTTCATATAATAAGGTAGTGTATTTTACATGGCAGTCTGCTTTGAAAGCAGTTTTTGAAGTTGGCCATTCAAGGTTTGGCACATGGTTCCATTTCCCATTGCATGATAACGTTTGATACGGTACTGCAACATCATAATCTTTTCATTTGAATTCTTTTTCATAATCTTCATCTTTTTTTGCTCTCCACGTTTTGAAGAGCGGGTTTTACATCTTGTTTTCTTTAATAACGTTGCAAAGATACAAAAAGTTCACGAAAATATGTTCTACAACATAAAAAATATGCTTTTGAGACTCTTTTCTCTCGAAAGAGTGTGTATGTCCGGATGAATATTACAAATATATTACATAACTTTGTGGCAGATCAATTACCTGAAATATGCTGAAACGAATTCCTCACACCTACACGATCATCTCTTCTGTGATATTACTTTGTGCTGTATTGTCTTGGATTATTCCTGCCGGAGAATATATGCGTCAGACGGTGGAGATCAATGGAGTGCCGCGTACCGTGATTGTCGACCACTCTTTTCATCCGGTAGAACAGGCTCCGCAGACTTGGCAGGTGTTCAGTGCTTTGCTGGATGGCTTTGAACGCCAGGCCGGCATCATCGCTTTTCTTTTAATCATGGGAGGAGCTTTTCAGATTATGAATAGCAGCCGGGCCATTGATGCCGGAATATTCTCTTTTTTAGGATTCACGAAAGGGCTCGAGAGGTATCGGTTTATTAAGATGCTGGGAGTCAATAATGTGGTAATCTCTTTGATTATCATATTGTTCAGCCTTTTTGGAGCAGTGTTCGGTATGAGTGAGGAAACGCTGGCATTCGTTATTATCATTGTGCCGTTGGCTATTTCTATGGGTTATGATTCTATTACGGGGCTTTGTATGGTTTATGTGGCGGCCCATGTAGGTTTTTCCGGTGCTGTACTCAATCCTTTTACGATAGGTATTGCTCAGGGACTTTCCGATTTACCCCTGTTCTCGGGCTTTGAATATCGTATGTTTTGCTGGGTGGTGCTCACTGTCCTACTTATAGCTTGTGTGCTCCGTTATGCCTCTGTCATTAAAAGGAATCCGGAGAAGTCGCCGATGTATCGTGCCGATGCTTATTGGAGAAAAAGAGGAGAAGGGATGTCGGAACAGATTGCTTATGCTACCACACGTTCGGCGTATATAGTCTATGTATTGGTATTGATGGCATTGGTTGTATTTTCTGTTTGTTATCCTCAAAGTACGTTTGTGTTAGGAGAATCGTCCGTCAGTTGGTATGCTGTTCCTTTTCTTACTGTGTTGTATGCTGTTTTCGGTTGGTTAGGGTTGCGTAAATCCAATCATTTTTTTATTCTTGTCCTGCTTGCTTTTACTATTCTGTATTTGATTGTCGGTGTAATGGGGCATGGTTGGTATCTGCCCGAGATTTCCGCTATCTTTTTGGCGATGGGGATACTTTCCGGTTTTGCCAACAGCGAACAGACGGATACGATTATCAAGCAGTTTCTGGACGGGGCAAAGGATATGCTTTCGGCTGCCATAGTAGTCGGCCTTGCCGGTGGGATTATTCAAATATTACAAGACGGTCGTATTATCGATCCTATTCTTCATTCGCTCGCTTCGTTGATGGGAGAGGCCGGGAGATTTGTTTCGTTGGGGGTAATGTATTTCATACAGACATTGATAAATCTGATTATACCTTCCGGTTCCGCCAAAGCGGCATTGACCATGCCTATCATGGCGCCATTCTCCGATGTAATCGGCCTTTCGCGGCAAGCTACGGTGATGGCCTATCAGTTTGGAGATGGCTTTACGAATATGATAACACCTACTTCCGCCGTGCTGATGGGGGCATTGGGAATAGCCCGCATACCTTATGAAATATGGGTGAAATGGTTCTGGAAATTGTTATTACTGTTTATTATATTGGGGTTGGTATTGTTGATCCCTACCGTACTGTTCCCTTTGAATGGATTTTGATTATACCTTATTTATATTGAATCGTATGAAAACATCGGGTCGTTATTTTCTATATTCACTATTGTTTTTTATGTTTCTTTCGTGTACGGAAGAGCATTTTTTGAAGGACGAGGCTTATCGTAACCAAGTACAGGCTGACTTTGCAATGAAGCAGTTGCAACTTCCATACGGCGATCTGTTCGGTGTTTTCCGGGATTCCACGCTTACTGCCGTAGAGCGTGAAGCATTGATGTTCCTTTATGCCTATATGCCTATTGGTGATATTACCGACTATTCGGGAGATTATTATTTGGAGAATATTCGTCTGACTGAACAGGCACAGCGTGAGATGCCTTGGGGAAAAACGATTCCCGAAGATGTATTTCGGCATTTTGTACTTCCAATCCGGGTGAATAATGAGAATCTGGATGATTCCCGCCGGGTATTTTATAATGAATTGAAGGAACGTGTCAAGTATCTTTCCATGCGGGATGCCATTCTGGAGGTAAATCACTGGTGTCATGAAAAGGTGGTTTACCGTCCGAGCGATGCTCGTACCAGCTCGCCGCTTGCTTCCGTTAAGACGGCTTATGGCCGTTGCGGTGAGGAGTCTACCTTTACCGTTGCCGCCCTTCGTTCTGTAGGTATTCCTGCCCGTCAGGTATATACTCCCCGTTGGGCACATACCGATGACAATCATGCTTGGGTAGAAGCTTGGGCAGATGGCAAATGGTATTTCTTTGGAGCTTGTGAGCCGGAGCCGGTATTGAATTTAGGATGGTTTAATGCTCCTGCGAGTCGTGGTATGTTGATGCATACTAAAGTCTTTGGACGTTATAAAGGTGCGGAAGAAATCATGTATGAAACTCCCAATTATACGGAAATCAATGTCATAGAAAACTATGCTCCTACGGCGAAAGCGGTTATCACGGTTGCCGATGCGGGTGGTAATCCTGTGGAGGGGGCGAAAGTGGAGTTTAAAGTGTATAACTACGCCGAGTTTTATTCCGTAGCAACGAAGTATACCGATATTTCCGGACAGGCTTCATTGACGGCTGGAAAGGGAGATATGCTGGTGTGGGCTTCTAAGGGAGAGGTTTTCGGTTTTGGCAAGTTGTCTTTTGGAAAAGAAAAAGAACTGACACTTGTATTGGATAAGAAACCGGGCGATGTGTATTCGTTGGACTTGGATATTGTTCCTCCTGCCGAAGAAACCCGATTGCCCGAAGTGACTCCGGAGCAACGTGCCGAAAACAATCGTCGTATGGCACAGGAAGACTCTATCCGCAATGCCTACGTTTCTACTTTTATCACTGAAGCAGAGGCCGGAGCTTTTGCCCGGGAATATGCCATGAATCCCCAGACGGTTATCCGGTTGTTGCTTGCGTCGAGAGGCAATTACCGGACTTTGACCGATTTCCTCACAGTTGCTGCCAAAGAGGGAAAGGCTGATCTTGCCCTTAGACTGCTTGGTGTTATCTCTGACAAAGATTTACGTGATATATCTCTGGAAGTATTGTTGGATCATTTTCATTATTCTACAGTTGCTTCTGGTGGAGATTATTACTATTCGTCTGTTCTCAATCCACGCGTGGGCAATGAGATGCTGACTCCGTATAAGCAGTTTTTTCAAGAGGCAGTGCCGGCTGCCGATGCAGAAAGCTATCGTAAGAATCCGCAATTGTTGGTAGCCTGGTGCAAAAAAAATATTGGTATTGACAATGAGTTGAACTCGCAACGCATTCCCATGTCTCCTGTTGGTGTATGGAGAGCTTCCGTTGCTGACGAGAGATCCAGGGATATCTTTTTTGTGGCTTTGGCACGTGCTTTGGGCATTCCTGCCTGGATAGATGAGGTGACAGGGAAGGTTCAATATCAGGATTTTGCTGACGGGCGGTTGAAAAATGGCAAGACATACGATGTGGATTTCGAAGCAACAGAGCAACTTTGGGCATCTTCGGCGATCGTAAGGGCCAATTATCGTCCTATCCGTTCGCTCGACAATCCTAAATACTATTCTCATTTTACGTTGTCCCGGTTTGAAGAGGGGACTTTCCGCTTATTGAATTATGATGAAGGTACTACTTCCTGGGAGCAATTATTGAAAAATGGTACACGGCTGGATACCGGTTATTATATGCTTACCACCGGAACGCGTCTGGCTAATGGGGGTGTACTTGCCAATCTTTCCTTTTTTAATGTAGAAAAAGATCATAATGCTACGGTGGATTTGGTTATGCGTGAGAGTGAAACCCAGGTACAGGTAATTGGCAGTTTTGATTCAGAGTCACTTTTTCGTCCGGTAGGTGATCACGATCAGATGCAAAGTATTCTGCAAGCTTGTGGTCGTGGCTATTTTGTAGTGGGTATACTGTCTGCCGGACAGGAACCTACCAATCATGCTTTAAAAGATATGGCAGCATTGGGCAAGGATTTTGAGAAATGGGGACGTAAGATAGTATTGCTTTTCCCGGATGAAGAACAATACAAGAAGTTTCAGCCGACGGAATTTCCGGGATTGCCTTCCACTATAATCTATGGCATAGATACAGATGGCAATATTCAGAAGCAGATAACGGAATCGATGAAATTATCAAGTTCCGCAGCGCTTCCGGTATTTATCATTGCCGATACTTTCAACAGGGTGGTTTTTGTATCCCAAGGATATACAATCGGTCTGGGCGAACAGTTGATGAAAGTTGTGCATGGCTTGTGAGGGTATAAAGTGTAGTTCTTTATATGGAGTGATTCCCTCTTATCGCCTATCGCCAATCACTTGTCGCCAATTCTGCAATCGTATTTCTGACTCTTTCTGCTGTTGTTATCTGGCGGGAATATTCATCGATTTGTACGGTTCCTCCCATAGAAACGGCTGGGTTACGATATTGCATCTCGCTTATTCTTTTTTCTCTTGCCGAGAAATGGAATTCTTCGATACCCGTTTGCGAAGCGATATGAGCAATGTTTTCTTCGTTTACTCCGCAACCGGCCAGCAGAATGATCCTTCCGTCAGCTTGTGCATGGAGTTCTTTTAGTAAAGGGATACCGGCTTCTGCTGTTGCCTGTTGGCCGGAAGTCAATATCCGGTCGCATCCTAAGTCTATAATTTCTTCCATTGCTTTTTGTGGATTGCGACAGACATCGAATGCACGGTGGAAAGTTACGGACAATCCTTCGGCGGCTTTCATCAGCTCTTTCATTACCGGCATGTTTATGTCTCCCGTTGCCATGAGACATCCCAAGACAACTCCGTCAACTCCCGTTTTGCGAGCCATTTCTATGTCTGCTGACATTGTTTTTATTTCGATAGGTGAATATAAAAAGTCACCTCCCCGAGGGCGAATGATCACATGGAGTTTTATATCAAGAACTTCTCTTGCAACGGCTATTTCTCCATAAGATGGAGTGGTACCTCCTTCCGGTATGCCTGCACATAGCTCTACACGGTCGGCTCCCCCTGCTTGTGCGGCAAGACAACTTTCTATTGAGTTGGCACATATCTCAAACTGGTATTTGCTCATCCTATAAAACGGTATTAAAAAAGGGCGAATTGCTTCGCCCCTTATCTTGATGATTTTTCTTCTTGATCTTATTATTTAGCAAAGCTTACTGCACGTGTTTCACGGATTACGGTAATCTTCACCTGGCCCGGATAAGTCATTTCATCCTGTATCTTTTGAGCGATTTCGCCCGACAGGCTTTCCGTTTGCTTATCATCTATCTTGTCTGCACCTACGATAACGCGCAACTCACGTCCGGCTTGGATGGCATAAGTTTTTGTTACGCCCGGATAAGACATGGCCAACTGCTCCAGATCGTTCAGACGCTTGATATACGCTTCTACGATTTCGCGGCGTGCTCCCGGACGTGCTCCGGAGATAGCATCACATACCTGTACGATAGGAGCGAGAAGACTTGTCATTTCCGTTTCGTCATGGTGGGCACCGATGGCATTGCAGATATCCGGCTTTTCTTTGAATTTCTCTGCCAGTTTCATACCCAATAATGCGTGCGGCAATTCCGGTTCCTCATCGGGCACTTTACCAATATCGTGCAACAGTCCGGCGCGTTTTGCCTTTTTCGGATTCAAACCTAATTCCGATGCCATCACAGCACAGAGATTGGCCGTTTCGCGAGCATGTTGCAACAGGTTCTGACCATAGGAAGAGCGGTATTTCATCTTACCGATGATACGAATCAGTTCCGGATGCAATCCGTGAATGCCCAAGTCGATGGTAGTACGTTTACCGGTTTCTATGATTTCTTCTTCTACTTGTTTGCGCACTTTGGCTACCACTTCCTCAATACGTGCCGGGTGAATACGTCCGTCCGTTACCAATTGATGCAGGGCCAGACGAGCCACTTCGCGACGTACAGGATCGAATGCGGAAAGAACGATTGCTTCCGGAGTATCGTCTACAACGATTTCTACACCGGTAGCCGCTTCCAGAGCACGGATATTACGGCCTTCACGACCGATGATGCGTCCTTTGATTTCATCGGACTCAATATGGAATACGGTTACGGAATTTTCAATAGCTGTCTCTGTCGCTACTCTTTGGATCGATTGTATTACGATTCGTTTGGCTTCTTTGCTGGCCGTCAGTTTCGCATCGTCCATGATATCGTTGATGTACGACTGTGCCTGTGTCTTGGCTTCCTCTTTCAATGATTCTACCAGGCGTTCTTTCGCTTCTTCGGCAGATAAACCGGAGATTGTTTCCAGTTTTTCTATCTCCTGCTGTTGCAGTTTGTCCAGTTCTTCTTTCTTTCTGTCAACGATTCCCAATTGGGCTTCAAGATTTTCTCTTACGGCATCAGCTTCCGCCTTTTTGCGTTGAATCTCTTCCTGGCGCTGGCTTAATACCATTTCGCGTTGTTTCAGTTTGTTTTCAGCTTGCTGAATTTTCTGGTTACGCTGGGCTACCTCTTTTTCCAGATCTGCTTTCTTATTGAGGAATTTTTCCTTAACCTCCAGCAATTTGTTTTTCTTGATTACTTCTGCTTCTGTCTCCGCTTCTTTGAGGATATTGTCGTATCTGGCTTTCAGTCCGTATTTAAATAATACGTATGACAATATGCCACCTACGATGAAGCAAGCAATGGATGCTACTATTGTTACTAACATTGTAATTTAATTTAAGTATAAATAAAAACGCACCGCCAAATATGCGGAAAAACCTCCTTCCGTATATTTTGCAGTGCGTGGATTTTCTATTCCCCACCGACAAAAGCAATGATTCTACTCCTTTTTGAAGTGTTCTTCAAGTGTTTTCGTCAGTTCTGTTATTTTTTCGGTATAAGGTGTCGTGTCGTTACGTTGTTTTTCGAGCAAACTTTCCAATGAAAAGCGATAAGCGATCATTGTCATAATCCTTTCTTTCTCTACGTTAGGCCACTTCTCCCTATATTCTTTTAAAATATCGTTTACCTGCTGTGCGGCCTTTCTTACTATCTCCTCATCCTCCGGTTTGATCCAGACCGGATAAGTAGCATCGGCCATCGACAGATTTATTTTCCATTTATCGTCCATACATCTCCATTATTTATTCATTTAATAAAGCGATGCACTTATCGACTTCACGCACTAATTTAGACAATCGCAGCTTTGTCTCTTTTACATCGCTGCCGTTAAGGCTGATTGTCGTTGCTGTTTTTAGGTTTGTGTAGCTTGTTTCCAGTTCTTTGTACTCAGCCAATACCTTTTCGTTTTGTTCCTTCTCTGCTTTGAGAAGTTCCTTAAGTTCAGCATTTTCACGCTTTAATTCATCGTGAAGATAGATTAAATGCCGTAGTCTTGCTTCAAAGGTACTTAATAGCTTTTTTTCTTCTTCTGTCATTACTACACCAAAATTGTACACAAAAATACGATTAAGTTTGGTATTACAAAAACTTTGCAGCAGAAATTGCGTGTTTTACTTGAAAATTGCTATTGAAGGAATAGATGAGAACATTATTAAGCTGGAATGAAGGATATACTTTTAAATTGTATTCCTCTAATTTCTTTATGTTGATCACTCTTATAATTGGCGATGAAAACATGTAGTGTACTGAATAAGTTGACACTTTCTAAATCAAAAAAAGTATGTCAACCAAAAGAAAACCTCACAGAAAGTTTACAGAATTGGAAAGTAAGTCTTATATTCGCGAGTATCTTTCCAGCTCCGACCGTCGGAAAACATTTGAACGACGTAATGGATTAAGTTTAGGTACATTGTCCCGCTGGATGAAAATGTACGAGATAGAAGATCCTAAGATGCAAAAATCCATCATTGATCCACAGCTGATAGACGAAGACTCAGCGGCCCTTATTGCTCAGCTTCGTGCTGAAAATGAAACGTTACACAAGTCTAACCGTCAACTTCAACGGGATTTGGATACGACAAAGATGCTTCATGAAGCCTGCGAGGTGCTAATTGATCTGACAGAGCAGACCTATCATATCCCCGTGCGAAAAAACTCAGATGCCAAGTAATCGACACCTTGTCACAGAGAGGCTCGGTCAACCGTAAATGCGGTGGTCTGAACAGACTCTGTGGTTACTTCGGCATAACCAGACAAGGTTACTATAAACATGTGGACAGACAGTGTGAAGTTAATGTTTTGAAGACAAGTATTGTTCTGTATTGCAAAGAATTAAGAACTTTAATGCCCCAATCGGGTATGCGTGAGCTATATGTATGCTGTGTTCGTTACTTTAAGGAGAAAATGGTGATAGGTCGTGACCAGTGCTATGAGATATTCCGCTCTAATGGTCTGGTCCAGAGGAAGAAGCGTGTACGTCCCAAAACAACGAACTCCAATCATAATTATTATATATATCCTGATTTGCTGAACACGACACCTAAGTTCGTAGCAAGCACAAGCGGAAGTATGGTTGTGGCAGATATTACCTATGTCTCCACCAGGGATGGCTGGGCATACCTGTCCTTGCTTACTGATAGCCACAGTCGTGCAATAGTAGGCTATTCGTTCTGTCCTTCATTGACAACGGAAGGCCCGATGAAAGCTTTGGAGTCAGCTTTCCTGTTTTACAGAGAGAACGGGATAGACATCAGCGGGTTGATACATCATTCAGACCGTGGGGTTCAATACTGCTCAAACCAATACGTTGACACGTTAAAAGCACAACATATAAGCATAAGCATGACACAGTGTGGTGATCCTCTGCATAATGCATTGGCCGAGCGGATGAACAATACTATTAAGAACGGATGGCTCTTTGACTGCGGGAAGGAGACTTTTAACCAGGTGGAAGAACGTATTAAACAGGCTGTGTACACATATAATAATATCCGGCCACACCAAGCTTTGAAAATGCGCACACCAATGGAAATTATAAAGGAGGAGAAGGTATGAAAGTGCCCCGACTCAGGTTGTGCTCGTCGGGACGGGTGGTCACGCCCCTTGCCGCACGGCGATCCCCGACCAAGGATATTTCTTGGCAAACGAGATAATAACAAAAATCAGTTCAACAACATTGGAATAAATAGAATAATTAGCATTATATTTGGAAATCCAAATAGGACAACTACAGTAGGGCTAACAAACAGAAATGTAAACCTATTCAGGTATTGAAAATTGTTGAGTGAACGAATACAGTAATAACAATCGAAGTTGTCAACTAAATCCAGTACACATCAACATCCGGATGTTTTAGGTAACAACATCCGGATGTAGTGGTGGACAACATCCGGGTGTAGTGGTGGACAACATCCGGATGTAGTGGTGGGCAACATCCGGATGTTTTGATAGCCTAATTCTGATTGGATGTATGTATCTGTTTGATATATAGTGATTTTGATGTATATATCTTTATGTTCCAAAGATATACTTTTATTTCTTATTATTTACCATAATTGGGCCTGTATAGCATAACGGGTTATCTGACGGCATAAAATAATTTATAATATAATTTGGTTTATAGAATAAACTACTTATCTTTGCCACAGATTCGAATTTCTGATAATACATTTAACAACAAATAAATACGTGTCATGGAAGATAAAAAATTAAATGAGCAAGAGAGCCTGGAACTCATTGCTCGGATGATTCGAAACAGCAAAAGGAATGTGAGGGAGAATGCCGGAGGCCCTGCTTTGATTTGGGGATACGCTACGGTTTTAACTTCTCTGTTGGTTTATGCAGGCTGGATGTTGACACATCAGTATTATAGTATGTATGGTTGGTTTTTGATACCTGTGTTTGGAGGAATAGGTACGTTTTTGTTTGGCAGGCATGAAAAGCCAGTACTGATTAAGACTTATTTGGATCGTGTCATATTTGAAAACGGACTGGACATAAAAATCAAATAATTATGAAAGAGACTTCAACACGTTTCGGACGTTTTTGCACTTCCTGGAAATTCTTTTTAGTGCTGATAGCTTTGCAATTTGTATTGATGCCGATGGCAACGAAAGGTTTCCGTTTTGAAGAGGCCGGACAGATTGTCTTTACTACATTGGGGCATGCATTGATCAACCGATTCTATCCTTATTCATTTGTTTTTCAGTGGATGGCGCTTGCGCTGATTGTTGCCCTGTTGTTTTTTCGTGACAGGATCGGCCGGTTCTTTTCCGCTTATGTGGGATGTTGCTATCTGCTGTATGCAATCATCCAAAGTATTGCTGTAACCAATAAATATGGTGTCAGCGTAGTGACGGTCAATCTGGTGATGATGCTGTTTGTGGCCTTTGTCTGGTTTCGTGATTCTTGGAAAGGAGAGAATAAGTACACATTTTCGAATTTGAACTGGAAAACAGCTTGGTTGGTTCCCGTTGCATTTTTCTGTTTATGGTTTCCGATGAATCTACAGAATGCGAAACCGGATTTCAATCCCGCTTATCTGTTTTCCGGTTTTGCATCACTTGCTTTTTGCCCAATGACACCCGTGTTTCTGATATTGCTTACCTTGTGCCGTCCCACTATAAACATGGTAACCTACCGGGTCACTGCTATGGTAGGGTTAATTATCGGTATCTATAATATGGGGCAGTTTGCCAATCCCACCGGATTTTATTTAGGAATATATCATTTACCTTTGCTGCTGATCTCTTTGTATGCATTGTTGAGTAGCAGACAATTAAAATAATAATAAGAACATGGAAAATAAGAAATTGAATGAACAAGAAAGTCTGGCATTGATTACCCAGATGATTCAGAATAGTAAAAAAGGGTTGGTTGTAGGAAGCGGTAATAGTTTTCTATTTTGGGGATATTTGACTCTTGCCGTCTCCATAGCAATTTTCCTATTGCTTTATATTACCGGAAATCAGAGCTGGTTCTGGTTGGGGATTGTGATTCCGGTGATAGGATGTCTGTATACTTATTGGGTTTCTCGGCGGAATGGTAAGAAAACGATGAGTTATGTCGATAAAGTGATTTCGAATGTTTGGCAAATAGTAGGAGGGACTTGTGCTATCATTGCCCTTTTGGCCTTGAATTATGGAAATAATATTGCTATATTGCCGTTGCTTCTGTTGGTGTTATCCGTGGGTGCAGGAATAACAGGATCTGTTATCCAAGAGAAATCGTTTTATAACTGCTCCGCTTTTGGAATCGCTATTTCGTTAGGGATGCTTTTCAATATCAATTCAATTGTGGAAGGACCTTTACGACAGGTTTTTGCTTTTGCCCTTGCCATTACAGTCGTAATGATTATTCCGGGACATATGGTTAATCGTAAAGCAAAGAGAAGCAATGTTTAAAGAACTGAATCCGTTACTCCATTCCGAACTTCGCCTGGCGGTGATGTCGTTGCTTATTTCTGTTGAGGAAGCGGACTTTGTCTATATTCGTCAGCAGACGGGGGCTACAGCCGGAAACTTGAGTGTACAGATCGATAAACTGAACAAAGCCGGTTATGTGGAGATAACGAAAACATTTAAAGGAAAAATGCCTTGTACGATCTGTAAGATTACCCCACAGGGAGTGGATGCGTTTGAAGAATACGTGGAAGCGCTGAAAAGTTATATTATAAAATAAATGGTGAATGGACGAGGATTATTTGCTATCTATCAGGAATATACTTTAGCTTTTGAGATTATTATTTTATCTTTGCGTATAAAAAACAGGTTTTTAAAGAATGATTTTATGTTGAAAATATTAGTAACCTACGCTGTACAAGGCGAATTCGCAGAGATTAAGTGGCCCGATGCAGAAGTGTATTATGTACGTACCGGCATCGGCAAAGTAAAAGCAGCTTTTCATTTGGCGGAAGCTATCCGTCAGGTGGAACCGGATATTGTAATAAATATGGGGACGGCAGGGACGATTCATCATAAGGTAGGCGATATTTTTGTTTGCCGTCATTTTATTGACCGTGATATGCAGAAGTTGGCAGGACTCGGATTAAGCTATCAGTTGGATACTTCTGCGTTGCTTGAACAGAAAGGGTTCTGTAAGCATTGGACGGAGTCGGCTACCTGTAATACCGGAGATAGTTTTCTTACAGAGTTGACTGATATAGAGGGAGATGTGGTAGATATGGAAGCATATGCACAGGCTTTCGTATGTAATTCTAAAGAGATTCCTTTTATTTCGGTAAAATATGTCTCTGATGTGATCGGTCAGAATTCTGTGAAGCATTGGGAAGATAAATTGGCTGATGCCCGTACCGGGTTGTCTCACTTTTTCAATGTTTTGAAGGAAAGTATATGATAAGTGACTCCTACTGCAATCAGAAAAAGGAGTATCTTGACCCATACTAAAGGGACGAGAAAGAATATGCAATAGAGCATGGTGCCCCACATGAGCACTAACGAGATGATTTTGGCACGCAAGGGGATCGCCTTATTTTCGCGAAAGTTACGGATATAAGGGCCGAGATGTTTCTGATTCAGTAACCATTGATACAAGCGGGGCGACCCTTTGAAATAGAGCGCAGCCGTCAGCAGCAGGAAAGGGGTGGTAGGCAATAATGGCAGAAAGATGCCTAAAATACCTAATGCCAGCGAAACGGTTCCTAAAATGATACAGATAGTTTTCATGCTGCAAATGTAGAAAAAATAACGAGGTTTGCAGAATGAAAATCTGAATTTGTATTAACTTTGCCCCTGCATCGAGGTGACATTAGATGCAGGGACTTTTTTTAATATATATGACGATGTATACAGTAATAAAACGCCTCGAGGTATCGGCTGCGCATAGTCTGAACCTCTCTTATCGCAGTAAATGTGAGAATCTGCACGGTCACAATTGGATTATCACGGTGTACTGCCGTTCTGCAGAACTCAATGCCGACGGAATGGTAGTGGATTTCAGCCTGATCAAAAAAGCGGTGAAAGAAAGATTGGACCACCGTAATCTGAATGAAGTACTTCCTTTTAATCCTACTGCCGAAAATATAGCCCGTTGGGTTTGTGAACAAGTGCCTCATTGCTTCAAAGTGGAAGTGCAGGAATCCGAGTCAAATACGGCTGTCTATGAGAAAGATTAACGAAATTTTTTATAGTTTACAAGGAGAGGGGTATCACACAGGTACTCCCGCTGTTTTTGTCCGTTTTTCAGGATGTAACTTGAAGTGTGGCTTTTGTGATACCCGCCATGAAGAGGGAGTGATGATGACGGATGAGGAGATTATAGCCGAGGTAAAGAAATACCCGGCTGTAATGGTGATACTTACGGGTGGCGAACCTTCCTTGTGGATTGACGATCACTTGATCGGTCTTTTGCATCAGGCCGGGAAATATGTTTGTATCGAGACGAATGGTACCCGCCCTCTGCCGGCGGCTATCGATTGGATAACCTGTTCGCCCAAGCAAGGTGTAAAATTGGGTTTAAACAGAATGGATGAAGTGAAAGTAGTGTACGAAGGACAAAATATTGACGTTTATGAGTTACTTCCCGCCGAACATTTTTTCCTCCAGCCTTGTTCTTGTAATAACACCGCAGCAACGGTGGATTGCGTGATGCGACACCCCAAATGGAGACTAAGCCTGCAAACGCACAAACTGATAAATATTTTGTAATAGTTACGGGCTGCTGCCGGCTATATGGTATTCTTTCGGAAGGATGCCCGTAGTTCGTAACTCGTAGCTTATAATTATTGATTATGAAAGTAGGTTTATTTATTCCTTGCTACATCAATGCCATCTATCCCAATGTGGGGGTGGCATCGTATAAACTTTTGAAAAGTTTAGGTGTGGATGTAGATTATCCCCTGGATCAAACTTGTTGTGGACAGCCTATGGCAAATGCCGGTTTTGAAGGCGAAGCATTAAAACTCGCTCTACGGTTCGATGATCTGTTCAAGCAGTATGATTACATTGTTGGGCCTTCGGGTAGTTGTGTGGCATTTGTCAAACTGAATCATCCGGGCATCCTTGCCAAAGAAGGACATTTGTGCGAAAGTGCCGGTAAGATTTATGATCTCTGCGATTTTATTCATGATGTGATAAAGCCAGAAAGGCTGGAAGCCCGTTTTCCGCATAAAGTGAGCATCCACAATAGCTGTCATGGCGTACGTGAACTTTTCCTGTCTGCTCCGAGCGAACTGAATATCCCTTATTTTAATAAACTGCGCGACCTGCTTCAATTGGTCGATGGTATTGAAATTTTTGAACCGAGTCATATAGACGAATGTTGCGGTTTCGGCGGTATGTTTGCCGTCGAAGAGCAGGCGGTCTCTGTCTGTATGGGCCGTGATAAAATAAGGCATCATATGGAAACCGGGGCCGAATATATCACCGGAGCCGACAGTTCCTGTCTGATGCATATGCAAGGCATCATCGAGCGTGAGAAACTGCCTATCAGAATTGTTCATATAGTAGAAATCTTAGCATCACAATTATGAGTACCAAGCATGCAAAGGCTGCCGGGAAGTTCTTAGAGAACCCTGTGATGGCGGCATGGCACAACGAAACCCTTTGGATGGTTCGTGCCAAAAGAGATAAGATGAGTAAGGAGGTTCCCGAATGGGAGGATCTGCGTGAGAAGGCATGTGAACTGAAACTTTATTCCAATAGCCATCTCGATGAACTTCTGGTAGAGTTTGAGAAGAATGCGACTGCCAATGGCGCCATAGTGCATTGGGCAAAGGATGCCGATGAATATTGTGCCATTGTCTATGAGATTCTGAACAGTCACGGGGTGAAGCGTTTCGTTAAAAGCAAGTCTATGCTTGCCGAAGAGTGCGGGTTGAATCCGTTTCTGATAGAAAGAGGGATCGATGTGGTGGAATCCGATTTAGGTGAGCGTATTTTGCAGTTGATGCACTTGCCGCCCAGTCATATCGTGCTGCCTGCCATTCATATTAAGCGTGAGCAAGTGGGAGAGCTTTTCGAAAAAGAGATGGGTACGGAGAAGGGGAATTCTGATCCTACTTATCTGACGCATGCCGCCCGTAAGAATCTGAGAAATATCTTTCTGAATGCAGAAGCTGCCATGACAGGAGCCAACTTTGCCGTAGCGTCTACCGGGGATATAGTGGTGTGTACCAACGAAGGGAATGCGGATATGGGAACTTCCTGTCCTACCTTGAATATTGCCGCTTTCGGCCTTGAAAAGATTGTTCCCGATATGGATGCATTGGGGGTATTTACCCGGCTACTGGCCCGTTCGGCTACGGGACAGCCTGTTACGACTTATACCTCCCACTATCGCAAACCGCGTGAAGGGGGCGAATATCATATCATTATCGTAGATAACGGGCGGAGCGAGATACTTGCCCATCCCGATCATATCAAGACTTTGAATTGCATCCGCTGTGGCGCCTGTATGAATACTTGTCCGGTCTATCGCCGTAGTGGTGGTTATTCATATACTTATTTCATTCCCGGCCCTATCGGTATAAATTTAGGTATGGCGCACGATCCGGAAAAGTATTACGATAATCTTTCTGCCTGTTCGCTTTGTCTGTCTTGTTCCGATGTATGTCCGGCGAAAGTCGATCTGGCAGAGCAAATTTATAAATGGCGTCAGGTATTGGATAAGATAGGAAAAGCTGATACCGGGAAAAAAATAATGTCCGGTGGTATGGAAATATTGATGGATCATCCTGTTTGGTTCAATGCGGCTTTGTGGGTAGCACCATTGGTGAATCATTTGCCGCGTTTTATCAAGTACAATGATCTGGATGCCTGGGGAAAGGGACGTGAATTGCCGAAGTTTGCCGGTGAATCGTTCAATGAAATGTGGAAGAAGAATAAGGTACAGGGAAAGGAGGAAACGAAATGAGTAGTCGGGAAGAAATATTGGCTAATATCCGTAAGAATACGCAAAAGCGTTTTGATTATCCGGAATGGGAGATAAAGACGACTACCTATCCTGATGTTATAGAGAAGTTTTGTGAGGTAAGTCGCGCGGTAGGCGGTGAGGCTGTGCTATTGGGTAAGGGGGAGGATATAAATGCGGTCATTCGCCGTACTTATCCGGATGCCGGTCGAATTGCTTCGAATCTGGATGAAATAACATGTGCTACATTCAATCCGGATGAATTGGACCGTGCACAGGATTTGGACGGTACGGAGATAGCTGTGGTGGCCGGAGAAATCGGTGTTGCGGAGAATGGTGCTGTCTGGATTCCTCAAACGGTGAAGTATAAAGCTCTCTATTTTATAGCAGAGAAATTAGTGATTATTCTTGATCGTAACCGGATTGTCAGTAATATGCATGAAGCTTATGAGGAAGTGAAAAAAGAGAAATATCAATTCGGTACGTTTATCTCCGGTCCGTCAAAGACTGCCGATATCGAACAGGCTTTGGTTATGGGAGCACACGGGGCGAGGGATGTGCTGGTAATTTTAAAATGATAAATAATGTGTCAATGTGCCAATATGCCAATGTGCCAATTAAATAATACATCAATTGGCCAATATGCCAATTAAATAATAGCGCAGCCAATTGGCATATTGGCACATTGACACATTATTTAATTGGCAAATTATTAATATTATGTATGCAAATAAAGTAAAGAAAGTTGTAGCAGTTCATGATCTTTCAGGGGTAGGCCGGGTTTCGCTTACGGTAGTTATTCCCATTCTTTCATCAATGGGTTTTCAAGTTTGTCCGTTGCCTACGGCGGTGTTATCCAGTCATACACAGTATCCCAATTTTTCGTTTTTGGATTTAACCGATGAAATGCCAAAGATTATTTCCGAATGGAAGAAACTTGGTGTACAATTCGATGCGTTCTATACCGGCTACCTTGGTTCTCCACTCCAGATACAGATTGTTACTGATTTTATAGATGATTTCCGGCAGTCGGAAAGCCTTGTCGTGGTAGATCCGGTTTTGGGTGACAACGGCAAGCTATATGCCAATTTTCATGATTCGATGATCAAGGAGATGCGGCAACTGGTAACGAAAGCCGATGTGATCACTCCCAATCTCACCGAACTATTTTACTTGCTGGATCTGCCTTATAAAGAGCAAAATACCGATGAAGAGTTGAAATCCTACCTTCGTCAACTTTCTGATAAAGGGCCGGAAGTGGTGATTATAACCAGTGTTCCTGTATTGAATGACATTCATAAGACATCTGTATACGCCTATAATCGTACCGGCAATCGCTTTTGGAAAGTAACTTGTCCTTATCTGCCTGCTCATTATCCCGGAACCGGGGATACTTTTACAAGTGTAATCACCGGGGCTTTGTTGCAAGGTGACAGCCTTCCTATTGCACTTGACCGTGCTACACAGTTTATTTTACAAGGAATTCGCGCTACTTTCGGTTATGAGTATGATAACCGTGAAGGTATTCTTTTGGAGAAAGTGCTGCATAATCTCGATATGCCTATTCAGAGTAGCAGTTATGAGCTTATCTGATCATAGTTATTTTTTACCGGGATGCATTTGTTCTTGAAAATAAATCTTTTTGTTTCTATATCAGTCTTTTTAATGACAGGTATTCTGTTGAAAAAGTCAGATATAGAGAATCGTATGCATAAAATGATGTAATAAAATGCATTTCGTTTCGCATATTTTAGCCTGATCCGGATAAATATGTATTTGTCTTTGCATGTAAATCTGTTTATCATTACGAAATAGATTCGGTTCCTCTACGAGTTTCTCTCTGTTGCTCGTAGAGGAACGATAAAAGACTCGTAGAGGAACCGAAAGATTACCTTAGAAGAACGAGAGATTCGCTATCAGACTCTTGATTTTATACTCATTGCTGTTTGACTTCTGACCATTTGTAAATAGAATAAAAACGTAAATATAGGATGTTTAAGAATAAATTGTCCGGTAAAAGCAAAGGATGCAAGCATGTTGCATCAAAATATACTATATTATGAGCTATTTGAATAACGTAAAGTGGGAATGAAGGCGGCTTTTGTAATTGTCACTGTTACCGTTTGCAAATAAGCCCGATAGTCATACTTAAGAATATCATTTTGACATTTTGATACGGTTCTCGTTTCTTACCCACGCCACAAGTTTCTGCGGCATGGGGCATTTTATTCTTCTTTTCTTATTCAGCTAATCCTTTGCTAATCCTTCGGCTGTCTCTGCTAATCTGATAAACTCTCTTCTGTATCCCTTTTCGTCATTGTCAAGCGATGTTTTAGCCAGGGATATTACTTTATCATAAGTGGCGTCTCCTTTAAAGTCAGAATCACGCAATAGCTGTCCGAACATGGCAACAGCAGAAGCAAAGCGGAAGTCCGAAGATACTTTTTCTTTTTTATCATCGATAAGGGGTTGTTCGATTTTCTTGCTGGTATTTCCGTCCGGTGCTTTGTAGCGCAGTTTTACAGTGAGGAGTTCTTTTGAATTGTTTGTCACAGCAGGAGCCGGTTTTGTCTTTTGATATTTTAAATCGTCCACTTTACCCGTAAAATCGCTTTTGATTCCTGCGGGTACTACCTCATAGAAAGCCGTTACTGTGTGTCCTGCTCCCATTTCACCTGCATCTTTGGCATCATTGTTGAAATCTTCGTCTTTCAGCAAACGACTTTCGTAGCCGATGAGCCGATATGCCTGTACTTGCGACGGATTAAATTCTATTTGTAATTTTACATCTTTGGCCACTGTGTGCATCGTAGCTCCGAATTCATTGACTAATACTCTGTTGGCTTCCTGCAAATTGTCAATGTATGCGTGGTTCCCGTTCCCCTTTTCTGCGAGGACCTGCATTTTACTGTCTTTATAGTTCCCCATTCCATAACCTAATACAGTCAGAAAAACACCACTCTTTCTCTCCTGTTCGATGAGCTTTTCCAGTCCCTCATCCGAAGACACTCCGACATTGAAATCTCCATCCGTACAAAGGATGATACGGTTGTTTCCTCCTTTTACAAAGTTCTGCTTTGCTATCTTATAAGCCAGTTTGATACCTGCACCACCGGCAGTAGAACCGCCTGCGGTCAGCTCATCGATAGCTTCACGGATTTTCTGCTTATCGCTTCCGCTGGTGGAGGGCAATTTTTCTCCTGCCGAACCGGAGTATACGACAATCGCTACTCTGTCTTCATCACGCAGATTGTTTACCAGCAATTTGAGAGAAGACTGGACCAATCCCAGACGTTGAGGACCGTACATCGAACCGGAAACATCAATTAGAAAAACTAAATTGGATACCGGAAGCTTGTCTGTCGGAATTTCCTTTGCTTTCAATCCGATACGGACCAACCGGTGTTTTACATTCCATGGACAGGCACCTACTTCAGTAGTGATTTTCACTGGATCATTTCCGGTAGGTTGAGGGTAGTCGTATGAGAAATAGTTTATTAATTCTTCCGTACGGATCGCATCCGCAGGGGGAAGTTCACCTTTATTAATATAGCGGCGCATGTTACTGTAAGAAGCGGCATCTACGTCAATTGAGAATGTAGACAGGGGGCTTTCGCTTACGGTCTTAAAATTATTTTCTGCAATCTCCTTATACTCTTCTGCATTCATGCCGTCGGCATCCATTCTGCTTGCCATGATGCCGGGAGTAGCATGCCCTACAGCACCGCATAAGCTTACCATTTTCTGTGTACCATAGCCCACTACGACACATTCTTCCAAAACCTGACTACTTGTTTTTAAACGAATATTCAGGCGCTCGGACTTAACCTCCGCTTCTTGCTTTTCGTAACCGATATAAGAAAATACTAATTTTTCACCTTTGTCAGCGCGAATCGTATATTCGCCGTCCACATTGGTTATAGTACTGCGAGTAGTCCCCTTTACCTGCACTGTGCAACCTATAATACCGGAACCGTCTGCGGCATCAGTTACTTTACCTTTTACTATGAATGTTTCTGCATTCACGTTTCCCAAAGAAATAATTGCTACCAGCAATCCGAACATCGTAGCTCTTAATCGATTTGTTTTCATACCTTATTTAAATTAAATGTGATACATAAATCCTATGTTTTATTCTATAGATGCAGTTTTGAACAGGATTCCATAAAGGGGTTCTTATTTTTTTCATATTAATTTAGGAAAGGATATTTATCTTTTTTTTAACCATAGAATTGTCCATGTTTATAGTATATTTCTCCATTGTGTGCTCATGTGTCTTTGCCTAATTTTGCATGTATTAAATTATTAATTACTATTTTATTTTATAATTAAAAGAAACAGTAATATGCATAATATGCTTAAAGAGTTTCCGGACCTTATTGTCATTTTCTGATTATCTGTTAAATGGGCAGTTAACAACCGGATATATAACATAAAATTCATTTAATTATTAATCTTGATGTATTATGAAAAGAAACAGATTAATTTGTTTTTTCTCCCTATTATTTTGTTGTACTTTATTGGCGGCTCAAAGCATAACTGTTGAGGGTACAGTCACGGGAAATCTTGATTCGGAAGTATTGATAGGAGCAAGTATTTCTGTAAAAGGTACTACAATGGGGACTGTTACGGATATAGATGGGAAGTATTCTCTTTCTGTACCGTCTGATGCTATATTAGTATTCAGTTATTTGGGTTATGAAACGGAAGAAGTTGCTGTAAGGAACCGCTCGTTGATAAACGTTTCTCTGAAAACCAGTTCACAAGATTTGGAAGAGGTCGTTGTTGTCGGTACTATTTTGAAAAAAAGTGATTTGACTGGTGCTGTATCAAGTGTTAGTGCGAAAGTGCTGGAAGAAAAACCGGTTACCAGTATAAACCAAGCTTTACAGGGGCGTGTTGCAGGAGTCTTGATTTCTAATGCTGCCAAACCGGGTGATGATGCAACTATTAAAATTCGTGGTATCAATACCATTAATACTACTACCGATCCTATTTATGTAGTGGATGGTTTGGTTATGGATAACTTCGGAGGTGGATTTAATTCTATCAATTTGAATGATGTTGCTTCTATTGAGGTATTGAAAGATGCCTCTGCTACAGCTCTCTATGGTTCGCGTGCTTCTAATGGAGTGGTTTTGATTACAACTAAAAAAGGTAAAATTGGTAGTGGCAGAATTACCTATGATGGTTGGGTTGGTTTTCAAACGGAAGCGAAGCTTCCTGAAACTATGGGTACAAGAGATCTTTTTGAATTGAGAAAAGAGGCGGCAATGAATTCGTTTACGGCGCGTCACCCGGAGGCAACAGTTGATGAAATTGATGCGTTTTTGGCCAATCGGGTGATGACACCTTATGTTAAAGATGGCTCGGGAGGATATGTCTTTGCACAATATGAGTTTGATGCCTATGAGAATAATGATAATTATGACTGGTTGGATGCAGTGACCCGTACTGGTGTAGAGCAAAATCATGCGTTGAGTTTTAGTGGAGCTTCCGAAAAAGGTGCCTATTATTTAAGTTTCGGATATTCTAATAAAAAAGGAATGGTCAAGAATCTTGGGGATACGAGGTATAATGGGCGTATTAACTCAGATTATTCCATCAAATCATGGTTAAAAGTCGGTACTAATACCTCATTTTCTCATACTGAATCTGAAATATTTTCGGATGATGGTGTTTATGATAAAGCACGTGGGGCTAATCCTATGTTACCGGTTGACTCGGAAATCTACACCTTGAATTATGGTGGAATAGAGGATAATAATTACTTTAATCCGATACGCACTTTAAAAATAGAGAATGACCGCAGACGCAATCGCTTGTCTTCTACCAATTTTTTGAATATAAATCCACTAAAGGGATTGAATATCCGTACTTCGTTTTCTCTTGATTTTTTTCAAGAAGATCGGTTTAAATACACTCCGAAAGATATTCAGGAATCTATTCGTTATTCTCAGGATGGACAGGCAGAGCATACCCGTGACCAAAGAATGGTATGGCAATGGGATAATTCCATCTCTTATGACCGGATATTTGGAAAACACAAAATAAATGCTTTGTTTAGTACCAGTGCTACTCAGACAGATCGGGATTATACGTATGCTACAGGGAAAGGATACGGTACGGATCGATTTTCTTATTATAACATAGGTGCTTCTTACAAAACGGATGAACGGTCTATCGGCTCTGATTTTGTAACGGCTACCTTGATGTCATATGTAGTACGTGCCGATTATAATTATGCAAGTAAGTACTATTTGACAGCTACCGCGCGTTATGATGGTTCTTCTAAGTTTGCCAAAGGTCATCGATGGGGATTATTTCCTTCTTTTTCTGCTGCATGGAACATTGCAGAGGAGAATTTCATGAAAGAACAGCGTGTGTTTAACCAATTGAAATTACGTTTGGGATATGGCTTGGTCGGTAATCAGAGTATTGATGATTTTGCATTTTATACACTTTACGATGCCAAACTTGAGGATGGAAAGGTTACTTATGTACCTAAAGGAAGTAGAGGTACAAAAGATATTACTTGGGAATCTCAGAGGCAATTCAATGTCGGCTTGGATATGGGATTCTTGAATGGGCGTATTACTGCAACAATGGATGCATTCTTTATAAAAAATAAGGATTTGTTGATGACGCGTTCTTTACCGTTGACATCCGGTTTTAGTTCAGCGATAGAAAATATCGGTGCAATTGAAAACAAAGGTATCGAATTTGCCTTGAATGCCAAACTGATTGCAACAAGAAATATCCAGTGGAATGTTTCTGCCAATATTTCGGCCGATAGAAATAAGGTTACGCAACTTTACGGTGATAATGATGCGGTTTATAATATTGATGCTGATCGTAATCTTCAAAAGGAAGGGAATTTGTTTTTAGGTGAGTCACGTAATACGATTTATATATGGAAAACAGGTGGCATTGCCCAAGTGGTAGATATGGAACATTTAAAAAATATTGATTTTTCGGGACGACAGGTTAATCCGGGAGATCTTTATCCATTGGATATAAACGATGATAAAGTGATCGATGATAAGGATCGTGTGATTGTCGGTTCTCCCGATCCTAAATTTTATGGTGGTTTTTCAACAGATTTTTCATATAAAGGGGTGACGTTGAATGCTGTATTCAATTATTCATGTGGAGGTAAAAAGTTGAGTCCTTACTATGAATCATTGATCACGAGTCGGGGGACGGGAATTGCTTCCATTGATTTACTTGATCGTTGGACACCGGAAAATACGGATGCTAAATTTCCACGTCCTATTTATAATGATCCTACAGATACCGAAACGATGTATTACAATACTTTTTCTGCCAGTCAAATGGATTTTTCTGTACAGAATGCTTCGTTTTTACGCTTATCTACTTTGAGTTTGTCATATACGTTTCCAAAGTCAGTATCGGAAAAAATGAGAATTGGAAATCTTCGGATTTACTCTACAGTATCCAATGTGTTCTGTTTGACTCCTTATAAAGGATATGATCCGGAAACGGGAGATTGGTATCCACCTACACGAATGTTTGTTTTCGGATTGAATGTTTCATTGTAAATAGTCTTCATTGGTATATTAAATATAGTTAGTTATGAAAAACGTGATAAAAATAAACAGATTGATAGCGGCCTGCATGTTAGCAGGTTCTTTAAGCATATATTCTTGTTCGGATTTTTTAAATCAAGAGCCTAAGACATCACTGACGGAGCAGGAAGCTTTTTCTGATTTAAAGAATATTATACCAACAGTTGATGGGCTGTACACTGCGTTTCGTGAATCAAAATCGGGGCGGGAAGGATTGACTTTCTCACTGTTGGGGTTGGACGAGAGTAAACAAGGCATAGTACAGATGGACGATGCAACTCAAGCCAGCCTCGATCTTTACAACGGTTTATTGAATTCAATGTCCACACAAGTAGATAAAATGTGGTCAAGAAGGTGGCCGATTGTTATTTCTGCAGCGAATGCTATTTATGCACTTGACGTAATTGCCGAGACGACTAAGGAAGAAGAAATGCTGGATGAAATAGAACGGTTGAAGGGTGAAGCTTGTTTTATACGGGCTATGGTAATGATGGAGCTTACGATGTATTGGGGTGAGGTTCCGGTGGTTGATATTGCTACAATGAATAATTCGGCTCGTCAGCCATTGGAGAAAGTATGGAAACAGATTATTGATGACTTTACTTTTGCATCTGTGTCTTTGAAAGATAGGTATACGGAATCTGCTGATAAGATGCGTGCAACTTCCGGTGCGGCGTTGGCTATGTTGGGAAAAGCCTATATGTCAGTCCCAGTGGAAACCGGCATGAGAGATTTTAAATTGGCAAAGGAAAGTTTTGAGGCAATGCTTGACCGTTATCAGTTGGATTCTGAATACAGTAATCTTTTCGATGAAAATTTAGAGTTTAATTCACCTGAGTCTATTTTCGAATTAGATTATGATAATGTAAACCGCATTAATCATTGGGAATTCGATATGGGATCCCGTACAGTAGTCGCTACATTTGGTGAGGGCTGTTATTTTGCTGGATATGATGTGGCGTTACCTACGGAATATGCATATAAATCGAAGTCTGAAGGAGGTATTTGGGAAGAGGGAGATTTGCGTAGAGATGAAAGTATCCGCTATGATTTTACTTATTTGGGCATTACTCCTACAGAGGTTTCTTGGGGAGCTGATGAATTGGATCCGCATATTAAAAAGTATGAAGACGAACGTACGGACCAATTTAACGGAAATTTGGCTAACGAATGGTATTCTGGTAAAAATTTCATTGTATTGCGTTATGCGGATGTGCTATTGTGTTACGCCGAATGCTTGAATGAACTTGGAGAAACCGGAGAAGCGAATACAGTAGTAAATCAAGTACGTGCACGTGCTTGGGGCGGGACTCTTCCTAATGAAATGGCTTGGAATTATGGACAAGATGAATTTCGGGTACAGATAATGGACGAACGTATTCGTGAACTTTGTTTTGAGGGATGGAGACGGATGGATTTGATTCGTACCGGTAAATTTGTTGAGTTGATAAAAGAGCGTAATCCTTGGGCTAAGAAATCGGGAACGATAAAAGAGTTCCATATGCGTTGGCCTATTCCAGATACAGAAATTAAGAATAATTCTGACATAAGCGAGGAAGATCAGAATCCGGGGTATTGAATTTTATATTAATAATCAATTTAATGTATAAGATGATATGAATAGAAAACTAATTTTATCTTCATTATTTATCTTCTTTTGTCTATGGAATATACAGGCTGAAGAATATGAAACGATGTCACCTAATGGAATGTTGAAAATAAAGTTGCGGATAGACAAAGGAACTACTTATGAAATTTGGCATGGTAACGAACAACTGATTGCATCTTCCCCTATCGGACTCAACCTTTCCAATGGTATGATTATAGGAGGGGGAACGGTGAAAAATGTTACAAGGAACGTTGTCGATCAGACAATTGAAGTTATAGCAGGAAAGAATAAAACACTGAGAGAGGCCTATAACGAGCTTTTGATCTCTTTCACGGAAGATTATGATCTTCTGGTGAGGGCCTACGATGAAGGCATAGCTTATCGGTTTATCACACGGTTGGGCGGAGAAATTATCATAAATAGCGAAGATGCCGTATTTAATTTCACTTTCACTCCGACAGTTTATTTTCCGGAATGTGATACTAATTATTCTGGGGAAAAAGATCAAGAAGGAAAGGTACATCAGATTCATCAAGGATACCGGAACTTCGAAAGACTCTATAAAATTTATAATGCTCCCACAGAGATAACCAATAACCGTTTCTCTGTTTCTCCGGTATTGTTTTCTCATCCTGACACTTCTTATAAAATAGTAGTGACAGAATCCGATACATATGATTATCCGGGGTTATATATGGAACAAAACGGTCCGAATTCTATGCGTGGAAAATGGGCCCAATATCCTAAAGAGGTAATGGATGAAGATCCTTCGAACCCTAATTATTGGTATTCGAACCATTTGGTTATTTCAAGAGAAAATTATATTGCAAAAACAGAAGGAAACCGTACTTTCCCTTGGAGGGTTATTATTGTTTCTGATGATGATAAATCTTTACTGAATAATGAATTGGTGTATATGTTGGCGGAACCGTGCCGTCTTACCGATACTTCGTGGATTCAACCTGGTAAGAGTGCTTGGGAATGGTGGCATAAAGCTGTTTTAGAGGGAGTGGATTTCCCATCGGGAAATAATAATCTGTCGTTCCAGTTATATAAGTATTATGTTGATTGGGCATCTCAACATGGAATTGAATATATGACACTTGATGCGGGTTGGTCCGAGAGCTACATACGTACTTTGTGTCTTTATGCTAAACAGAAGAATGTGAAAATTATCGTTTGGACATGGGCGAGTTGTGTTAGAGAAAATCCGGAAGACTGGATTAAGAAGATGAAAGATTATGGTGTGTCTGGGGCAAAGATTGACTTTTTCGAACGTAATGATCAGATTGCTATGCGTTGGGGACGGGATTTTGCACAACGCTTGGCAAATCACCAAATGGTGGCATTGTTTCATGGTTGTCCGGTTCCTGCCGGAATAAATCGTACTTTTCCTAATATATTGAATTTTGAGGCTGTTCGTGGTGCAGAATGTAATTTCTGGGAAAAAACTTTGACACCGGAATATCATACACAATTTCCTTTTATACGTTCGTTGGTCGGTCCTGAAGATTATACTCCAGGTTCTATGAGAAATGTAACTCAAGAAGAATTCCAGCCGATTGATAAGGATGATACTCCACCGATGAGTATGGGAACCAGAGCACACGAACTGTCGATGTATGTGATTTATGATCAGTGGATAGGTTATTTGTGTGATTCTCCGACCGAATACAATAAATATCCGGATATACTAAGTTTTCTGTCGACTGTACCTGTGGTGTGGGACAAAACAGTTCCATTGGATGCTAAATTAGGAGATTATATTTTGGTGGCGAAACAGAAAGGAAAAGATTGGTATGTAGGTGGCATGACTGACTGGACTGCGAGAACGCTGGAAGTCGATTTCGGCTTCTTGGAAGCTGGCGTTTCTTATCTGGCTGATATTTTTAAAGATACTTCTGCATCGGGAGAGCAACCTAAACAATATGTATGCGAAAGAATGGAAATCACAAAAGATACTAAACTCTCCATTCCGATGGCTAAAGGAGGAGGATTTGCCATCCGGCTGCTTCATGCTTCCGGTTCGGGAATTACAGAAGTGAAACAAGAAAATCCTCTTATTGTTTATGTTGAGAAAGAGACGGATACGCTCCATATCAAGACGGAAAAGAGGATAGAGGATGTAAGGATAAATGATATCACCGGGCAAACATTATTTGCCCGGAAATATAATGACGATGTTTATTCCGAACGAATAAACTTATCAGACTTTAATAAAGGAATATATGTAGTTTCCGTGAAAACGGCGCCTGCATTGGCTTCAACGACTTTTATCTATTAATGAAAATCGGATATATTATGAAAAATATAGAAATCTTTAAGTATACATTTGTATTAGCCGGATTTGTTTGTACTTCTGCTTTTGCTCAGGTGAAAAATGTCTCTTTCTCTGAGATATTGAATCCGGTTGTAGTAGATGACGGAACAGAAAATATTCCTCTAATTTATGAAGCTGCTGCTGCATGGGGGGATTATGACAATGATGGCTTTTTGGATTTGATCGTGTCTGGTGTGACTTCACAGGGAGAAAAGACACTGCTTTATAAAAATAAAAATGGCCGGCAATTTGAGAAAGTGGAACATAATTTTCCGGATCTGAGAACATCCAATGCCACTTGGTTTGACTATAATAATGATGGAAATCTGGATTTATTTTTGGCGGGGAAGAAAAGTAATGGAGAACTGTACTCGGGTCTGTGGAAAAATAAAGGAGGAGATGCCGGCTTTGAAGAGGTATTTACCGGCTTGTTTCCTTTAATCAATAATGGTGATGGGAATCGCTCTACCCGATATGTAGTAGCTGCGGACTATGATGGGGATGGTTGGACCGATCTGTATATTCAAGGGCGTACAAATGGAGGAGATAAAAATACAGGAATAGCATATTTGTACAGAAATGTGAATGGACAGAACTTCGAACGTATCGATAAACCGGTGAAAAACAAACTGGGTAGTGAAGCTAAGCCGTTTATACAATTATCGGGCGGTGGTGCAGCTTGGGGTGATTATGACGGTGATGGTTTTTTGGATCTTATTGTTTCGGGTGAGGGAATAGATGCTGATAAATACGATGCCGATTATGGTTATCATGGCAGTTATAACGGGGCGGTTTATAAAAATAATGGAGACGGAACTTTTGCCGAGCCTATTGAATTTGCGGGTATAGAAGAAGGAAATCCGGCCTGGCTTGATTATAATAATGATGGAAAGCTTGATTTTGTTGTTCCCGGAGTCAGATGGGATGAGAATGTGAGCTGGAACTGGCGTGGCGATTTATATCTTAATTCAGCAGGAGGATTCACTAAGTACGATGCTGCTACGACGGGATTACCCAATAACAGGCAGGAGCTTTCCATTGATGCCGGTGATGTTAACAATGACGGCTTTAGTGATATTCTTTATATGAATGCGACGGGTGAGAATGATGTTGTTTATTTGAATAATGGAGGTATGCTTGGTGCTCCTATGTTCATAGCTTCTCCACTTGTGTATGCCGGTGCGGCAGCACAGAGAGGAGGGACTGCCAATCTTGTGGATTTTGATAATGATGGCAATTTGGATGCGTGTTTGGTAGGTTATGGTGATGCAGGAGGATCGCATACCCGTTTGATGAAGAATGTTTTGGGAGAAGGAGTCGCGTCTAATAAAGCTCCCGGTGCACCTAAGAATTTGAAAGTGACTCCGGGTGCCAATGGTATTGCCATGTTTTCATGGGATGCTCCGGAAGATGATCAGACTTCGGCCAATGCTTTGAAATATAATTTGTATATCAAGCAAGGAGACGTTATCCGAATGACGGTTCCTGCCGATATTGCGACCGGACGTTTGAAAGTATCTGAAGTTTCCGGATTGATCAGTAAGAGGGTGTTATATAAAGTGACAGGATTGACCAGTGATTATACATGGGGAGTGCAGGCAGTCGATAATGCAAAAGTGGGTGGTCCGTTTGCCATGTTTGACTCAGGAACCGGTATTGATAAAGAGCCGGCGGTAGCTCCTGTAAAAATAATAAGCGAAGAAAATGCGATACGTATTGTCGGCAAGTGTGATTTGAAGGGTGTGGTTAATGTTTATTCAATGGACGGAGGAAATGTATATTCGGAGTCGGTTTTATTGAATGATATGGTTATTGAATTGTCGAAAGGAATCTATTTGGTAAAAATAATGTTGACGGATGAGATGATAACGAAAAAGGTAATTGTTTGGTAAAAGGATAACAAACTGGTAAATAGAAGGCCTTTGGTAGTATACCCCCGAAAAGCTGTATGTTCTCAGCTTGACGGGGGTATTTTCTTGTAATGTCGGAGAGTTGCTTCGTTTTTATGTGATTGCAAAAAGATATATTCTTGTCATGTAAGAATGTATATTCTTGTTGGGTAAAAGTATATATTCATGCTACATAAAAGTATATATTCTGATAATGACTGATTATTAGTGTGTTATGTGTGTGAATGCTTTCTTGTTAGACCGATTGGTTATACTTGGATACTTTGGGTATATTTTTAATTTTCCGATATGGCTTGATGTTTACTTGTTTTTTTTAACTTTGCCTAAAAAGAATTTTTGTTTTTCAAGAAAAACATATCAAAGTTGACTGATGAAGAACTGTTACAGCAGTATACCGATTCGGGTAAAACAGAATATTTCGGTGAATTATACAACCGCTATATTCCGTTGCTGTACGGACTTTGTCTTAAATATCTGAGTGATGAGGCTCGTGCACAGGACGCAGTCATGCAACTTTTTGAAGAACTGCTTTCCAAAGTATCCAATTATCAGATAAAAGTTTTCAAAACGTGGTTGTACCGGGTAGCTAAAAATCATTGTCTGCAGATATTAAGGAAAGACAATAAGGAAATTCCGCTTGATTATATGATTAATATTATGGAATCCGATGAGTTTTTGCATCTGTTATCTGAGGAGGATCATTCGGAAGAACAATTGAATGCCTTGAAGCATTGTCTTGAAAAACTGCCTGAACCTCAACGTATCAGCATTACGCAATTTTTTATGGAAGAGATGTCATATGCCGATATTGCGGAGCAGGCAGGTTTAACACTGAACCATGTGAAAAGTTATATTCAGAACGGGAAAAGAAATTTAAAGATTTGCATAAAGAATCAGATCCAATGAAGCTATTAGACTACATACGAGGAACTCGAAAGGGGAAAGAGGTTCATCGCTTGCAGAAAGAGGCGATGCGTGATCCTTTTCTTGCCGATGCTATGGATGGTTATGACAGCGTAGGGGAGAACCAGGAGTATCAGATAGAGATTTTACGTCGCCGGATCAGGGGAAAAGCAAAGGGAAAACGGAATCATGCTGTTGTGTGGAGTGTAGCGGCGAGCTTATTGATAGGTGTTTGTTTGAGCAGCTATTTCATATATCAGAAAAATAGGCTACCGGAAGATGTTTTTATGACATTGGAAGCCTTGCAACGGGATACCGTGTTGCAGGTTGTGTCTCAAACACCTCAGTTACCTTTAGCTAAATCGGCACATCCGGAAGAAAAGGGAAAATTGGCTGGAACTGTCCGGGGAGATTCGGTGAAGGTGTTTGCCAGTCGGGAACGGCAACTATCAAAGGCAGCTCCTGCGAAGATGCGGGAAGAAATTGCCGATGAAGTAGGGATGAGTGTAATGGCTGATGTTGTTGAAGTGGATTCGGTAGCTGCCAAACCGGTTAGTACCGCTCTGTCTGACGTTACCAATAATGGCATTGCAAAGCAACTGAGCGGAATGGTAAGCGGGATAAAAGTAAACGGAGTGAAAGGGCGTGTCATTGATAAGGTTGGAGAGCCTATTGTGGGAGCCACCGTCACTGTAAGAGGTACTAATAATGGAACTGTATCGGATGTGAATGGTAATTTTACTTTGCCGATGAATGACGGAAAAGAGATTACGGTCAATTATATAGGCTATGAACCGGTTATTCTTCCAGCCGATACAAGTAAGGAGATGCTGATTGCCATGAATGAAGACAGTAGAGAATTGGATGAAGTGGTAGTAGTAGGGTACGGGACTCAGCGGAAAGCGAATCTGACTGGGGCGGCAGTAACCGTAGAACAATTGACGATGCCTCGTCCGGTAATCGGGGAAAGGGCTTATCGGAGATATTTGAAAAAGAATCTGAACCGCCCGACAGATAAAGAATGTGAGCGGGTAAAGGGGAAAGTGATACTGACTTTTTATGTGAATGACGAGGGGCGTCCTATCGATATAAAGGTACAGGGAAGTTTATGTCCTTTCGTTGATAAAGAAGCGATACGTCTTGTACAGGAAGGTCCGCAATGGACTGTCGGAGGGGGAGAAGTGACTTTGGAGATTCAATTTTAGGAGAATGAATGGGCTGTTTTAGCTATTGTCCGACCTTTAAACGAAAAATAGCTGCAAGTTATTAACTCACAGCTATTGAAATCTTGCACGGGAGGAGAGGCTCGAACTCCCGACACCCGGTTTTGGAGACCGGTGCTCTACCAACTGAGCTACTCCCGTGTTTGCGGGTGCAAAGGTAGAATAAACTTTTGAATCTGCAAGCGCTTCTACAAAGAAGTTTTCAACTATTTTAGCTTTTCCCACTCGGCAGGTTTGAAACCTACCAGTACAAAATTATTGGTGACTACCAACGGACGTTTCACCAATTTACCGTTGGTGGCCAATAAGGCGATTTGCTCTTCTTCGCTCATGGTAGGTAGCTTGTCTTTGAGATTCAGCTCTTTATATACCAATCCACTGGTATTGAAAAACTTTCTTACCGGCAATCCGCTAAGGGGAATCCAGGCTTTTAATTCTTCTATTGTGGGATTATCTTCCACAATGAGCCGGTTGGTATACTCAATGTTGTTCTCTGTCAGCCATTTTTTTGCCTTTTGGCAAGTACTGCATGCGGGGTATTGCAAAAAGATCGGTTTCATAGGTTTCCTATATATAATTGATTAAAGCATTTGTAAATCCTGATACATGATGCGATAGGCGGCAGCTTTTTTGTCCAGTGCCAAAGGGTAGGCACGTGAGGAAGATGGCATACGGTATAAACGCATCGGGCGGTTTTCGAATAAAAATTCGGAGAAATCACCTACTTTCGGTTCTTCTATACTGAATTGGGTACGGAGGGTGTCCGTGGCTTTCTGGCCGGTAGTGACGATCGCTTTGCATTCCGGAAGTTGCAGGAGCAGTGCGCGGATATCGGTAGGTTGCACAACTTCCAAGAATTTGTCGGAAGCATTATCTTGCAGGCGGCGTATGGCAGAAGCCGTATCAAAAAGTGCAATCCCTTTCTCATTAAGAAAGTCGATGATGCGCTCTCTGCAAAAGGCTTTTTTCGATTCATTCAAGAAATAATCCTTGTTGTTAAAGAATAGGATTCCGGTGATTCTCCACATATCGTTATTTAGATTTGGGTAATAAAAATCCATAGACCACCGCTTTTTTTGCGGTGGAAAACTTCCAAGCATTAATAACCGGGCTTTTACCGGAAGAAAAGGTTGCAAGGGATGATTCTCTATTTCTATTTCCATTTTCATCGTTTTATTTGCAACAAAAATAGTGATAATACGCGTTTTGGCGAATTCTTTCATCAAAATGATATTGGGATAACCTCTTTTTAGATTTTATTATGTATATTTGTCTATATACAAATTGATATTAATGAACATGTTAATTAGTGCGAGAATACTTATCTGTTTTTTTTTGACATTCCTCTTTTCTGTTTGTACAACAGTCGGTTATGCCGTTAATGTAGAACATGATGGCCATCATGATCAGTTTTCTTCAAAAAAAAAGATAAGCGGGACGGTATACGACTCCAAAGGTGATGTTTTGGTTGGTGCTACTATTAAGGTAAAAGGAGAATCGGAAGGAACAGTGACCAATGTGAACGGTGAATTTCTTTTGCTCGTAAATCCGGATGCTACTTTGGTGGTCTCTTTTTTAGGATATGAAAGCGTAGAGGTTCCCGTATCTGGAAAAACGGATTTCAAGATCGTATTGCAAGAAGATGCGGTGATGCTTGATGACGTGATTGTGACTGCATTGGGCATTGAAAAGAAGGCTTCATCTTTGTCTTATTCGGCCATGCAGTTGAAGAGTGATGAGCTGAACCGGGTAAAGGAGACGAATATGATTACCGCTTTGGCCGGAAAGGCGGCGGGTATGCAGGTAAGTAAAAACTCTTCCGGTCCGGGGGCTTCGGCTAAGGTCAGTATTCGTGGCATCCGTTCGGTGGTCAGTGATAATCAGCCACTGTATGTGATAGACGGAGTGCCGATGCTGAATTCTACTTCCGAACAGGCCTATTCGGCTATTGGCGGGACTGCTGATGCGGGCAATCGTGACGGGGGGGATGGCATTTCCAACTTGAATCCGGAAGATGTGGAGAGCATTACTGTATTGAAAGGTGCACCGGCAGCAGCTTTGTATGGAAGTCAAGCGGCCAATGGCGTGATTCTGATAACTACCAAAAAGGGGAGTACGGGCGCACATAAAATCTCTTTTTCTACCAGTCTGACTATTGATAAGGCTTTCAGTCTTCCCGAAATGCAGAATCGCTATGGCGTTAGTGATGGTGTGGATAGTTGGGGAGCACAGGAAGCATTGCCTGAACAAGATCATCTGAATGATTTCTTTCGTACCGGTTTTACCTCTATTACTTCCCTTTCTGTGAGTCATGGGAATGAGAAACTGCAAAATTATTTTTCTTATGCCAATACTACCGGGCGGGGTATTGTAGATAAAAACCGGTTATCGAAGCATAATTTGAATTTGCGGGAGACTTCCGTACTGTTCAACGGCCGTTTGAAACTCGATGGAAATGTAAATATCATGCGGCAGGTAGTGGAAAACAAACCGGTTCCGGGAGGATTTTATATGAATCCGCTTGTGGGATTATATCGTTTTCCGCGTGGTGAAGACCTTTCTTATTATCGCGATAATTTTGAGGTGTACGATGAAGACCGTAAGTTGAATGTGCAGAACTGGCATGCGCCTTCTGACGATTTCGAGCAGAATCCTTACTGGATTGTAAACCGGATTCAGAGCAAGGATACCCGTGCACGGGTGATCGCCTCTTTATCGGCGCGGGTGAAAGTAACCGATTGGCTGGACATTCAGGCACGCGGTAATATGGATTATATAGGTGATAAGTTACGGCAGAAGTTTTATGCGTCTACCGCTCCGGCTTTGGCAGGTGTGAACGGGCGGTATCTTGAGATGGATTATCAGGAAGTATTGCTTTATGGCGATGTGATGGCCACTGTAAAGAAACAATGGAATGATTTTTCGTTGGATGCCGCTATCGGTGGCAGCATCAATGATAAGGTGGTGAATTCCACCCGTTATGATTCAAAAACGGCCTCATTGAAATACCCCAATGTCTTTACTTTGGCCAATATTCTGATGAACAGTGCCGCTGTGCTTGATCAGAGGATCGATGCACACAGACAACTGCAATCTGTATTTGCCACGGCACAATTGGGATATAAGGAAAGCGTCTTTATCGACGTGACGGCCCGTAATGACTGGGCTTCGACGCTTGCTTTTACGAAACATGAGAAGAGCGGCTTTTTTTATCCTTCGGTCGGTGCTTCTTTTATTTTCAACAAATGGATGGCTTTACCCGAATGGATCTCTTTTGGAAAATTGCGTGGGGCATACAGTAAGGTGGGGAATGATATTCCTTTGTTTATCACTAATTCTGTTTCGCATGTAGTGGCCGGTGGAGGAATACAGGCAAATGATGCCGCTCCTTTTGAGGAGATGAGACCGGAAATGACTTATTCTGTAGAAGTGGGGACGGAATGGCGTTTTCTGCAAAGCCGTTTAGGCATCAATGCCACTTATTATCGCACGAATACCCGTAACCAGTTCTTCAAGTTGCCGGCTCTTTCCGGTGATCGGTTTGCATACCGCTATGTCAATGCCGGCAATATACAGAACGAAGGATGGGAGTTGACATTGGATGCTGCTCCGGTGATGAACAGGGATTTTATGTGGAAAACTACATTGAACTTTTCGTCCAATAAGAATAAAATTATCGAATTGCATGAGAAATTGAAAGAGTTTGTGTACGGGCCTACCAGCTTTTCCTCGAGTTATGCCATGAAGTTGGTGGAAGGTGGTTCCATCGGTGATATTTACGGGAAGGCATTCGTGCGTGATGCAGAGGGAAATATCGTTTATGAAACCGACGGAGACAACAAAGGCCTGCCGCGGGTGGAGGGTGACGGGAATACGGTAAAAGTGGGAAATGCCAATCCGGTTTTCTCTATGGGGTGGAGCCATACTCTTTCTTATAAAGGAATCAGTCTTTACTGTCTGATCGATTGGCGGTATGGCGGAGATATTCTTTCGCAGACACAGGCGGATATGGATATGTATGGGGTATCCAAAGCCACGGCCGATGCCCGGGATGCCGGATATGTCCTTTTGGAAGGCCGTCGTATAGAGGATGTGAAGAGGTTTTATAAGAATGTAGTCGGCGGACGTGCCGGTGTGACGGAATATTATATGTATGATGCCACGAATATTCGTTTGCGGGAGCTTTCGTTGAGTTATCGCTTGCCGGCAAACTGGATACAACAGATGAAGATCTTTCATGAAATACAGCTCTCTTTTGTGGGGCGCAATCTTTTCTTTTTCTATAAGAAAGCGCCTTTTGATCCGGATCTGGTACTCTCTACCGGAAATGACAATCAAGGGATCGATGTTTATGGAATGCCCACTACGCGTAGCTTGGGATTCAGTATTAAGTGTGACTTTTAAAACGGAGGGTGGATAGATGAAAAAGGACATGGTATTTTTATTTATAGTGCTGGGCGGTTTCTTTGTTTCCTGTACTTCCGGTTTTAGAGAGTTCAATACCGATTTGGCCGGCATTACGGATGAAGACCTGAAAGTGGATAATAACGATCATGGCATCCGTTTGGGAATTATCCAGCAGGGCATTTATTTTAATTATGATTACGGTAAAGGGAAAAACTGGCCTTTCCAACTGATACAAAATCTGAACGCGGATATGTTTAGCGGATATATGCACGATGCCAAACCACTGAATGGGGGTAGCCATAACTCGGATTATAATCTGCAAGATGGTTGGAACAGTGCGATGTGGGGACATACGTATGCTTATGTTTTCCCTCAGATCTACCAGTCGGAACAATTTACCCGTACCGGGCAACCGGCTTTTTTCGGTATAACGAAAATATTGAAGGTGGCGGTCATGCACCGTGTGACCGATTATTACGGCCCGATTGTGTACACCAATTTTGCCGATCCTAAAGGGGAATATCTGCCGGATAGCCAGGAGAAAGTATACAATGAGTTTTTTCTTGAACTGGATACGGCAGTAACGGCATTGGCCGATTATATAGAGCGGAAACCGGACGCTTCCGAATTTGCGCGTTTCGACATTTTGCTGGATGGCGAATATTCCTCCTGGATTAAGTTTGCCAATTCTCTGCGAATGCGGCTTGCCATGCGTTTGGCGGTGATATCTCCTGATAAGGCGCGCATGGAATTTGTGAAGGCATTCGAAAATTCGTACGGTGTTTTTGAAACCCCTGATGAGCAGGCTGCTGTCTCCACTCAGGGCGGTTATAGCAATCCGCTTGGCGAGTTGAACCTTATATGGAAAGAAACGTATATGAGTGCTTCGATGGAATCTATCATGAATGGTTACGATGATCCCCGGAGGAAATCCTATTTTACACACTGTTCGGCTGATGAGTTGAAACAAGAATACAGAGGGATTCGTCAAGGTACTTGCTTTGCTCACAACCGTTACAATGTCTTGTCGAAGCTTACTGTCACTCAGGCTACGGATGCCGTTCTGATGACTGCGGCAGAAGTCTGGTTTCTCCGTGCGGAAGCTGCTTTACGTGGTTGGACTTCGGAAGAGGAGAGTGATTGTTATGAGAACGGGGTAACTGTCTCTTTTCAGCAACACAATGTTACCCAAGTGGATGAATATCTCAACAGCGATAAAGTAGCCTCTGACTTTATAGATGTCTATGATCCCGAGAATAATATAGAAGCCCGTTGTCTGGTATCCCCACGCTGGATAGAGGAGGCCGATGACGAGGTGAAACTGGAGAAGATCATAACTCAGAAGTGGCTGGCTATCTTTCCCGAGGGTTGTGAAGCATGGGCCGAACAGCGTCGTACGGGCTATCCGCGTCTTTTCCCGGTGCGGTTTAATAATAGCAAGAACGGTTGTATCGATACGGAGACTATGATTCGTCGCTTGAATTTTCCCGGTTCGTTGATCACAGAAAACGAAAGCCAATACCGTGCATTGGTCGATGCTTTGGGAGGAGAAGATAATGCCGGAACAAGACTTTGGTGGGATACCGGTCGTAATTGGTGAAAAGTGGTTGAAAACGGGCGGATAGAGTGAGGGAACACCCCGGTTTTTGTGCACCGTGCAAAGCTTTCCTCAGAACGGTACTTAAGAGCGCTAAGCACGGTGTATACAGGCGGTATGGACGGTGCTTAGCGGAGGTAAGTACCCTGCTTACGATCACCGGTATGCATAAGCAGTATTATCGTATATTATCCAATCTCCAGATTGCTCATCTTGTCCGTGATTCGGAAGTCGAATTCCGGATATTCGTATAAGCTGAACCGTGGTTCCGTTTTGCCTTCCGTATACGTCCAGATAGTGGCATAATCTTCCGGATCTTCTCCCATTTTTCCTAATTGCCGGAGATAAGCGGCGAGCGATTTATTTTCTACGATATAGATCTGTCCCATTTTATCGATAATGGGGCTGTGGCGGCGTGTTCCGTCATGATCGAAGCGAAGGATACGCTTACCGTCTTCTGTGATACCTATCAGGTTGAATGTCATGCTTTTGCCAATGGCAGGCAGATTGAGTACGCTTCGGTCGGTAGCGAGGAATGGCAGGTGGTGCTTTCTCATAAAACGGCGGATACGGGTAGCCGTGTCTTCTCCATTTTCGAGCAGGGTATATAACTCGGCAGCCTGCTCGGAGGTGAGTTGTCCGTATATCTTTTCTTCATGTTGTTCCTGCAGAGAACGGCTGTTGGGAGTGAACACCGCATAGTTTTCATTGAAACCTTTTACTGAGAAAGTGTAGTAGCACACCACTCCCAATGAATTGAGCACTTGGCGCAACCGGGTCGTATGCCCCCGTCGGGAAGCTGCTACGGTATAGACCAATTGGTTTGTAATCAGCCAGCCGGCAGAAAGTATCTTGCTGATGGCATCCCGTGCTTCGGGGGTAACTTCCAGTGGTGTCTGGAAATGGGTTTGGATGATGAACTGCTTCACTCCGATGGCAGACGCTTTTTCTTTAAACTCCCGGAGAATCTCTACTAATTCGTCATTGATGCGCATGGGCAGATAGGCTGGCAGGCGGGAGCCGAGACGTACCCGTTGCAATTCGGCATATTTTTCTCCTTCCGGTCGTTCGAGGTTGGCTTTTCGCTTGCGGGCGGCCATTCGGTAGACGGCTTCCAGTATCGTTCGCAATGTTTTGTTTTGGCTCATCAGGGCATCCCCTCCGGTAATCAGTATGTCACGCAATTGGGTGTCTTCCTCAAAGTACCCCATCAGGCGGCGTAATTTTTTGTCCCAACTCTCTTTGGGACGCAACGCTTCGAATTCGAAGTTGAGACGTTCGCTTTGAAAGTCGTACATACGTTGGCAGGAGGCACAAAGTCCGCCGCAGGCACGTCCCATCGTGTCTGGTATCAAAATAGCCACTTCCGGGTAACGGCGGTGGATGTTGTGCCCGTCCGGCAATAGCCAGCCGGCAGCATTCGGCTTTCCGGGTTCTACGATATCTTCCCGTTCCCAGGCGCGAATGTTGCCATATGTCTCTACCAAGCGGGGAGAATAGAGGATATAGCTGCGGATGGCATCGTCATTATATCCGTCACCGGTGATGTCGAGCAGTGAAAGGTAGTAGGGGGTAGCGAAGAAAGGCATACCCTTTTTGCGTGCGCGCGACAGCAAATACATCGTTTCGCTGGAAAGAGAATTCCCCAAAAAGCGATTCAGTTCAGTGGGGCTTTTTACTGCCATCGACAGGTGAAAACGAAAATCATTCCACCATTGGCTGACGAGCTGATATTTTTCGTCATAACTGAGTCCTTCGTCAAACCGGAAACGGGTGGAACCGGATTTTCTGTTTTCAATCTTCTGGATCAGTATGTGCAGTATCCGTTCCTTGTTTTGGGCACGGATCTCCATCACTTCCTCGTTCAGTCCCGTAGGCCAGCGTTCGGTACGGCTCTTTATCCGTTGCGGAGAGGGGAGGGGGATTTCCGTCATTTCAAGTCTTTTGAACAGGTAGAACAGGTCGATGAATAAATCTGTGGCCATGTCGGTGTTTTCCAGATTTCCGGTAAGGAATCGGTGGAGTAATGAAAAGGTTTGCACCGACATGTCTTGTTCTGTTGAAAGTTCGTGGATACTTCTTCCGTCGTAATTGATAAGGAGTCGAATTTGCTTACCCGTATTGCTTTCTGCTTGTGGATGGAGAGACAGGAATTTATCGAGGTTGTTTTTGAAGTCCGTTTCGTTAGTGGTTTCATTAGCCAGTTGGTAAAGTTCCGGTAGCTCTTGTTGGTATAGTTGTTTAAGTTGAGAAAGGGTGAGAGTTAGCATTTTCTTTTGTTTCATAAGCTATTATTTTTTACAATTGTTAAATTGGCATGTTATTTGCTTATAAATATAATAAAAAAAGCGGAGGAATTTCTCCTCCGCTTTTATGTCACCACGTTATTTTACAGTTATTTTTTATTTTCTAACACTCTGGGTTACATTTATGCTTTTGTATCTTCATTTTTATGCTTAGGCTCTTTCTTGGCCAGCAAAACGATGTTATAAACGTATTCTGTCATCCATTCTTCGGAATAGCCGAGCCTTTCTTTATATTGACGTACGGCCATTGCGGTTTTGTGTACATCGTCTGCTTTCCATACGGTTTTTGTACATACATCGTGCACAGTCTTTGCTGTCATTCCGCGCAGTGTCTTTTTGAATATCGACGGCATACGGAATTTCCATTGCATGAGGTTACCCATCAGCATCATCAAATCGTTGGAAAATCCCTGATACATAAACAGGTATGCCTGTATATCGTTCTGTGTACGGCAGTTTTTCTTAATGGAAGCATCTATCTCTTTGAAGAATGACTCATTGATACCATAATCTTCCATCAACATTTTGCGGGCAGCGCTTTTTTCGCCCAATCCCAGTTTGCCGCCCTGGGTAGGTATCTTAAACAGACGTTTGAATTGCGCTACATCCGGCAGGAAGCGGATATTGGTGATACCGAGATTTACGGCAATTACCGATTGGAAATATACGCGTGTCAGTGACACGAAATCTTCTACATTACCTACCGCCTTTCCGTTGGCATCGGCTTTTTTCTTGAATAAGTCAGCAAATATGCCCATATATGTATGAATTACAATTTTAAGATTATAAATTATGAATTTCGTATTCCGGTTGCAAAAGTACTAAATAAGTTGATTTACACCAACTATTCGTATTCTGCAATTTATGTTATATTCATTTCTGATAAAAAAGAGGCCTCTCCCCAGCCCTCTCCGGAGGAGAGGGGGCAGATAGATACTCTTATTTAGACTAACTCAGCCAATCAATAGTATACTTGGTACACAGCTTACTGTAAAATTGTCACAAGACTAACTCAGCCCCCTCTCCGGAGGAGAGGGTTGGGGAGAGGCTTCATTTCAGCCTGAAATAGAACTTATGATTTTCGAATACCGGCTCCACGATATCGAACCGGATAAACTTGGCCAGCAAATGTTCGGCAGCTCGACGTGAAATTTTAGCTTGGCGGCAATACCGGTTCAATGAAAGCGAACAATTCTTTTCAAGCAAGTCGAGAAGTAATTGCTCCCGTTCGGTATATTGTATCAATTCTCCTGCCGGGCTGCCACTCTGTTGCCACACGCGGAGGTGTATGGGAGTCGCCAGGATGTTCTCATCCTTAATACGGATATAAGCCAGTGGTTTCCCGGTTTCATCTTTGGCATACACCGGCTTTTTATCACTTTTATCTATTTGAACGATTAATACATTGCGTCCTTCAACATGAAATGTTTGCATGGTATAATGCACCTCCGGCAGGCAATAGAGTTGGGCGGCCGCTTCTATCATGTATTTCTCTTCTTCCGAGCGTACACCGGCTATTTTTCCATTGTCTTTTACGCCGATGAGCAAACGGCCCCCATCGGTATTGGAAAAGGCCGACAAGGTGCGGGCTATCTTGCGGGCATCCGAAATTTCAAATTTAAAATCCTGTTGCTGATGTTCGCCTTCAGCTATTAAAGTATGTATGTATTCGGTATCTGTAAGTGGTTTCATGATTGCAAAGGTAAAGAAAAAAGCATAAACCGCCTTTTTTAGCGTTATTTTAGCAGATTAATTCAAAAAAAAGATTGTTTTTATGCGTTTATTTCGGGAAAGAATGTATTTTTGCCAATCATTATTAACGAAGAAAATAAAAAGGATCATGAAAGAATTAGTAGAAAAAATCGCAGCTCTTGTAGCTGACTTTAACAAAGATGCAAATGCACAAATCGAGAACGGTAACAAAGCAGCAGGAACCCGTGCTCGTAAAGCTTCATTGGAAATTGAAAAAGCAATGAAAGAATTCCGTAAAGTATCTTTGGAAGAGTCTAAAAAATAATTAGCTGTATACGAAGAAATGCAAAAGCCGGTCCATGTGAGGACTGGCTTTTTCTTTTTTAATAAGGCTTGCTTTAAGGCAATAGCTTCAAATACTCACCGTATCCCTCTTCTTGCATTTTTTCTTTGGGGATGAAGCGGAGAGAAGCACTGTTGATGCAGTAACGTAATCCGCCTTTGTCCGCAGGACCGTCCATGAATACATGTCCTAAATGAGCGTCTCCCGTTTTACTGCGGACTTCCACACGTCTCATACCGTGAGAAGTGTCTATGTTTTCTTCGATCAGCGATTTCTCTATCGGTTTGGTGAAGCTGGGCCAGCCGCATCCCGAGTCGAATTTATCGGTAGAAGCGAACAAAGGTTCTCCGGTTGTGATGTCTACATAAATGCCCGGGCGTTTTTCGTTCCAGTATTCATTACGGAAAGCCGGTTCGGTGGCGTTCTTTTGCGTTACGGCATATTGCTCGCTGGTAAGGGTAGAACGTAGTGTGGCTTCATCCTGTTTTTTGTAAATGGGGTTAGCTGTTGTTTTAGGGCTGTTTGCTTTTTTGGCCAGATCGAACAGGGATGGGTCGATGTGACAATATCCTCCCGGATGTTTATCCAGATAATCCTGATGGTAATCTTCCGCTTTATAGAAATTGGCGAGGGGTTTGATTTCTACGGCGAGAGGTTTGGAATACTTCTCGGCCAAGGTCTTTACCGCTGATTGTATGACCGGAAGATCCGCCGGGTCTGTATAGTAAATACCGGTCCTGTATTGTGATCCGTGGTCATTTCCCTGACGGTTGACGCTGGTCGGGTCTATGGTTTTGAAATAGAGGTCTATCAACAGGGGAAGTCTTACCTTACGGGGATCGTAGGTAACTTTCACCGTTTCGGCAAAATTGGTATTTCCACTGCATACTTGTTCATAAGTAGGATTTGCGATATTTCCGTTGGCATAACCCACTAAGGTGCTCTCAACACCTCCGATCTGTTTCAGAAAATGCTCTGTCCCCCAAAAGCATCCCCCGGCGAAGTATATTTCACTTTGATCTTTCATTTTTTGGTTCTCCTGTTTTTTAAGATTATTACTCTGCACATTTTGTGCATTCATCACTTGCAAATAGCTCGTTAAGAGCAATATGAATATAACGGTTATTTTTATCTCTTTCATATGATATATAACAAATATAACTGTTCTTTTTGACAATGCCGACGGAATTTTTTTATTTATTTCACGCTGCCAGACTGAGAAACGGTTTGGATTTTTATAGGATTTCTCTTTTTGTTTGTTTCGGGCTTCTTCAACCTTCTTTTTTGCCCGTTTGCAACTTTGTCTTTAGTCATATAGACCGGCTCCTAAAAGGAAGACAGACCGAGAATAAACTCAAAATAAACTGATAAAAACTTTTAAGAGGAAAATTTAAACAGGCTTTTAGTTCTGAATAAAAATCAAAACAGTTTCTGAAGGGAATTCATTAAAAAACGTTTGGTTACTGCTTTATTCTTTTTATTATGCTTATTTTTGGCACAAACTATGTGCTACTTTGCAGCATAATAAAGAAAAGATGTATGGCAAAGCAACAATTCAACAGACTCATCTGGTTGGTAGATACTATCTATCGTAGTGGGCGTATCACATTCAGTGAGATCAATCGCCGTTGGCGGACGGGAGACGCTATGCGTACCGATATTCCCTTGCGCACTTTTCATAATCACCGGCAGGCTATCGAAGAGATGTTCGACATTAATATAGAATGTGACAAGCGTACGAATACCTATTATATAGCCGATGCGGAGGGAATGTTGGGAAATAAGCTGAAAATGTGGCTGCTCAACAGTTTCTCATTGAACAGTATCCTGCAGGAAAATATGGATATGAAGAACCGGATCGTGTTTGAAGAGGCTCCTTTGGGGTTACAGCATATGGATGTGGTGATAGATGCCATGCGAACCGGACATGTGCTTCGTCTGGAATATCAGGCATATACGTGGGAACATTCTAAAGAGGTCGTTTTGGAACCTTATTTTCTCAAACTGTTCCGTCATCGCTGGTATCTGATAGGGATCAACCGGTCTTATGATGCTTTCCGCTCTTATTCATTAGATCGTATCAAAAGTTTGTCTGTCGGGGAAGAGAATTTCCGCTTTCCCCGTAAATTTACGCCGCAAGATTATTTCCGCGATTGTTTCGGTATTATTCAGGATGAAACATTGCCGCCGCAGCGTACCGTGTTAAGGGTTGCTGCCGGGCAGGTGCCTTATCTGCGTAATCTTCCTTTACATTCCAGCCAGAAAGAGATAACAACGACGGAGGAATATACCGATTTTGAACTTTATATCTCACATACTTATGATTTTATTCAAGAACTGTTCTCGAAGGGAGCAACGATTGAAGTATTGGAACCTCAAAGTTTGCGTGATGTGATGAGAAGTGAGATAAAAAAAATGCAAAAACTATATGGATTATGAATGCGAACGTACTTGAGAAACTTAAAATACTGGCTGAATCTGCCAAATACGATGTATCTTGTGCTTCCAGTGGTACAGTTCGTGCCAACAAGCCGGGGACGTTGGGTAACACCGTAGGCGGATGGGGTATTTGCCATAGTTTTGCGGAAGACGGGCGGTGTATTTCGCTTCTGAAGATCATGCTTACCAATTATTGCATTTATGATTGCGCCTATTGTATCAACCGGCGTAGTAATGACTTGCCGCGTGCCACTCTTTCCGTATCCGAATTGGTGGATCTGACGATTGAGTTTTATCGTCGGAATTACATCGAGGGATTGTTTCTGAGTTCGGGAGTCGTTCGGAATCCCGATTATACGATGGAGCGTCTGGTAAGGGTTGCCAAGGACTTGCGTGAAGTCCATCGGTTCAACGGGTATATCCATTTGAAGAGTATCCCCGGGGCCAGTCGTGAACTGGTGAATGAGGCCGGGCGATATGCCGACCGTCTGAGTGTAAATGTCGAAATACCCAAAGAAGAAAATCTAAAACTGTTAGCTCCCGAAAAAGATCATAAGAGTGTGTTTGCTCCTATGCTGTATATCCAGCAGGGGGTATTGGAAAGTAGTGAAGAGAGGAAGAAATTCCGCCATGCACCTCGGTTTGCACCGGCAGGACAGAGTACGCAAATGATTGTAGGTGCCACGGCCGAAACGGATAAGGATATTCTTTTTCTTTCTTCTGCCCTGTACCAGCGCCCCACGATGAAGCGTGTTTATTATTCCGGATATGTTTCTGTCAATACCTATGACACCCGTTTGCCGGCTTTGAAGCAACCGCCTCTGGTTCGCGAGAACCGTCTTTATCAGGCAGATTGGTTGATGCGTTTTTATCAGTTTAAAGTAGATGAGATTGTAGATGATGCATATCCCGATCTCGATCTGGAGATAGATCCTAAATTGTCGTGGGCATTGCGGCATCCCGAAAAGTTTCCGATCGACATCAACCGGGCGGATTATGAGTTGATTCTTCGTGTGCCGGGCATCGGTGTAAAGTCGGCAAAGTTAATCATTGCTTCCCGCCGATATTCCAAGCTCGGGTATTATCAACTCAAAAAAATAGGAGTAGTAATGAAGAAAGCACAGTATTTCATCACGTGCAGCGAGCTCCCGATGAAAACTGTCAACGAAATGACTCCACAGGCTGTACGCAGCTTGCTACTTCCGAAGCCTAAAAAGAAAATAGATGAAAACCAACTAATATTAAATTTTAAAGAATGAAGATATTTACGATTAGACGATTGACGATTTACGATTGAGGTCATATAGAGATTCATAAGTAATTTCAATCGTCTAATTGTAAATCGTCTAATCGTCAATCCCATGGTCCTATTTGTTTATGATAAAACCTTTGAAGGCTTGCTGACGGCTGTTTTTGATGCTTACTTTCGCAAATCTTTTCCCGATATGCTATTATCGGAGGGGGAGGCTTTACCTTTATTTTACGATGAATTCTTTACGGTAACCACTGATGAAGAAAAGGCCGGACGGGTATGGCGCGGATTACAGAAGAAACTTTCGGCCTCCGCTCTTTCAGCCATTACTTGGTGTTGGCTTTCCGAGCTTCCGGAAGTCGGTATGTTACTGTTTCGTTATATTCGTAAGGCCATCGATGCTCCCCGTTCCATTGAAACGAATTTCGGTGATCCGGATGTATTGGAACTCTCTAAAATATGGAAACGCGTGGATTGGGAACGGTTGCGGATGTTTCAGTTTGTCCGTTTTCAGAAAGCGGCGGATGGTACTTTCTTTGCAGCCTTTGAACCGCAGCATAACGCATTACCTTTGACTATCGAACATTTTAAAGACCGCTTTGCCGATCAGAAATGGTTGATTTATGATATGAAACGCCGTTATGGTTTTTATTATGACTTGAAAACCGTAGAAGAAGTTACTTTTGATGATGACAGCAACGCCTCGCATCTGATAACCGGAATGCTTGATGAAAGTTTGATGGATAAAGATGAAAAATTGTTTCAACAGCTTTGGAAGACCTATTTTAAATCCATTACAATCAAGGAAAGGCTCAATCCGAGAAAACATAAGCAAGACATGCCTGTGAGGTACTGGAAATACCTTACCGAAAAGCAGAAGTGAGGTTATTCAATTCTTTCTACCATTTAGGGATATTTTATAGTTCGGGCATCTTTTTATTGTAAAGGAACTGTTTAGAGTAGATTTTGGAGTATTTGATAACCGATGTATGCCTAAATTCCGTATCTTCGCCAGAGAACGTTCATCTCCCATTCTTTTTCCATAAAAGTATCGAGTTTTATTATGAATGAATCACTACAAATCCGGAAAGCCGGGAATATGATAAGTACATCTGTTCTGTCTCGTATAGACCCTGTTGACTTTGTCGATACCTTTTGTTGTAGGATAACGGCTGAAAGAGATATCCGTCCGGCCGATGTACTCATTACTATGTTTACAAATTATCCGCAATGGGTGGAGGCTTTGATGAAACTTCGTAATTGTCTTGTGGAACCATTCGGACTGAAAGGCGGGAAAGGCCCTGAAGTGGCAGAATATCATAAGATAATATCAGATTTCGCAATTGCTCATCCGGATATGACAAGGGAGGAAGCGGTATTTACGGCGGATGATAAACATTTGCAGTTCTATGTTTCTGCAATCGTGCGTCCTATGGAGGCGAATGTAAAAGAGGTCACCGTTTCCACTTTAGTGCAGTTTCATAATAATTGGGGGCGGACGTACTTTTTCTTTATTCGTCCGTTTCATTCCATCATTGTTCCGGCTACATTGAAACGTGCTTTAAAGCGTATGGTCATTAACTAACTTGATTTATTTATGAAAAAAAGAATAATCTATGCTTCCTGCTTTTTTGTGATATTGATAATCGAAATTATTATCGGCGTATACATTCATGATGCATTTATCCGTCCTTATATAGGAGATGTATTGGTAGTGATACTTATCTGTTGTTTTATCAGGATTTTCATACTTCGTTCTTTGCGGCGGTTACCCGTTTATGTCTTTGTATTTGCTTGTTTCATTGAGCTGCTTCAGTATTTTCAGTTGGCCGATAGGTTAGAATTGTCAAATAACGGATTTGCGCGGATTGTTCTGGGGGCTACTTTTGATTGGAAAGATATTTTATGTTACGCGGTGGGGTGCTCTCTTTTTGGGTTGGTGGAGTATGCAGAACGTAAAATAGTGCAACGCAGAAAAGCAGCCCGCTCGTTTATCGGTTATAAAAAACGGACCCATTGGTATCTTTGAAAAATACGATAACGTTACACACAAAGTATAAAGAAACATTTACTTTTTATCTTTGGGTAAGCTATCTTTATGTAACGGAAAACCACAATATTTACAGTACGCTGCGTTCTCATCATGTCCCGCTTTATGGCAATTAGGGCATTGCATATCTTTCAGCTTTTTATATTCTTTCATCATCGATACGGATACGATGCCTGTGGGCACTGCTATAATGGTATAACCCATTAGCATTACACAGGCAGAGAGGAATTTCCCTAAAGCCGTTGCGGGTGTAATATCGCCATAACCTACTGTTGTCATGGTGACAATAGCCCAATAAATGCTGTTGGGTATGTTGCTGAATTGTGTGCCGGGCTGTGTACCTTCAATCATATACATTAAGGTACCGATAGAAACAACGAGTATCACTACAAACAGGAAAAAGACGGCTATTTTCTTGCTGCTTTCCTTTAGTGAAGTAAGCAACCGTTCACCTTCCATCCAGAAAGTGAAAAGTTTGAATATACGGAAAACCCGGATGATACGGAACGCCCGGATCACCAGCAGATATCTTGCTCCCGGTAAAAAGAAAGCCAGATACAACGGCAGTGTGGCCAGTAAATCAATGATACCGAAAAAACTGAAAATATACTTCTTCGGTTGTGGAGAGCAATAAATACGGGTTACATATTCAAAGGTAAAGAAAGCTGTAAACAAGTATTCAAGTATGATGAATGGCAACGTCAGGTAGGACGGAAGCCCCTGCAGGCTCTCCAGAATGGCAAGCAGAATACTTAATGTGATACAGATGATAAGAGCCACATCGAACAACTTTCCTGCCGGAGTATCCGATTCGAAAATAATAATGTAGAGTTTATGTTTTAACTCTTTGTTATGTAGAAAATGTTTGAGGTGCTCTCTTAAATTCATAATAATAAAATAATTAGCCAATGTGCCAATGAGACAATGTGATAATATACCAATTGGCCAATATGCCAATGTGCTGTGCTATCATTCTTTTCATTGGCAAATTGGCACATTATTCATTGCCCCATTATTAATCAATTACCCACTTCGGGTTATGTGGAATCGTTTTCTTGGGGTTATAGTTCATTCCTTTCCGGGTAGGTATGTGTAAAACGTATGTACGGCGTGTTTTGTTTTTTAATGAGTGTTCGCGCAGCCATGGATTAGCGTCACGCAATTGTGCATAAGTGATGCCGTTTTGTTTGGCATACTCATCCAGATTCTCGATGGCGGTGGTGATCGTCACTTTTTTATAGGGAATAGGGGGATAGAGGTGCTCGCGTTTCAACAGGAAACCGAAACGTTGCGGATTGTTGAATATCTCTTTGGCAGCCAACAGACGGAACATGTAGCGTGATGTTTCTTCTACCAGCCAAAGATCCATGGCATGGTCGGCCAATTGTTTATCCAGTTGTGCGGTGATACGTCCTTGTCCTGCGTTGTATGCGGCAGATACAGCCATCCAGTTACCATACTTTTCGTAAGCCTGTTTGAAATATTTGCAGGCGGCAACAGTTGCTTTTTCCACGTTGTAGCGTTCATCTATATTGTCGTTCACTTCCAGACCGAATTCACGTCCGGTAGCCGGCATGAATTGCCATAGTCCGGCAGCTCCGGCCGGAGAGCGGGCAATCGGATTAAGGCTACTCTCGATAACCATCAGATACTTGAAGTCATCAGGGATGCCATTGGCTTTCAGTATCGGTTCCACGATAGGAAAATACCGGTTGGCACGTTTCAACATCAACATGGTAGTAGAGTGCATATAGGTGAAGGACATCATTTCCCGGTCCATCCGTTCACGGCGGTCATACCGGCGCAAGTCAATGGTTTCGCCGTCAAAAGTAGCCTGCTCGGGAACACTTGGCGGGGTGACACAATAGGGCACTTCAGATTTTACCGAATACGGTTCGACAGGTGGAATACTGCTGATAAGGGTCGGGATGGTGGCTCCGGCGCAGACTGCCAGAGCAATACTTAAAATTAGAGTAATACGTTTTTCTTTCATTCTATAAAATCATTGTTCAATGCGGTGTGCGTATTATTGAATCGGTTGGCAACCGCTACAATAATAAATGCTGCCACCCAGATAGTTTTCTTTCTTTATCATATCTTCGCAACGAGGACAGATTGTGCCGGCTGTATTTTTAGAGAGATGCGGTATATATCCTCCGCTTTTGCCAAAGAGATCGGTCTCTGTGCTGCGCCCTCCCAAGTTATACATCTCTTGAAGAGTGGATTTTATCTGGTGATAGAGTTCCTCCTTTTGTCCGGCAGACAAGGAATGGATTCGCGTTTTCGGATGGATGCGGGCATTGTACAGGATATCCTGTAGTACTCCGTTACCCAATCCCGGGATGGTCTGTTCGGTTGCCAGAAAAGCTTTTGTTGTTTTCTTTTGTGCATCATCCGCATAAATTAATTTTCTGAAATACGACTCACAGAACTCATCCGTCATTACTTGCGGCTTATTCTTGGCTGTCTCGTAATAAGCCGCTATGGGCGCATTGAATCCTTCTTTCGGAAAACACCATAAACCTCCATACATCCGTACGGAAGCAACAAGGCAACTCTCATCCTCAAATCCGATAAGCAATTGATGCCTGGCCGGTAATTTTTCACCGGGAGTAAAGTAACGCAGGTTGATACCATCGGTAAGGATAAGCATCATATCACCGGCTTCGATTTCAATCATACCGCCGCAGGGATTTATCTTATCGATGGTTTTTCCGGTCAACCGTTCGGGGTATTCTTTCGGATTACCATAAAACCAGGCGAATTTATGGGGGGTATACTGTGCGAATACGTTGGTAATTCTCTTTCCTCTGACCGTTCTGTTCAGTTGTTCTGACAGGCAGCAGGCTTCGGGCGCTTCAATCATATGGCTATGGGTTACGGGTTAGTCATTCCTCTGCAAAGATAAACTCATTTTAGCAGCTTCAAAGAACTTTTCGTGCTTTTAATACGTTTTGTACTATACATTAACAACAGTTTACGTCACATGAATATAGCAATTACCGGAGCCAGTGGCTTTATAGGCAGACATCTCACCGCATTTTTCACTGAACAGGGACATCGGGTCGTTCCGTTAGGGAGACCTATGTTCCGGGAAGGGATGCTTGGATACCTGGTACAGGCATTGTCGCATTGTGATGTCATTATCAACCTGGCCGGTGCTCCTGTCAATAAGCGATGGACGCCGGAATATAAACATGAGTTATATGATAGCCGTATACGGGTAACGCAGCGTATTGTTCGCGCTCTGGGAGCAGGCCGTCAGAAACCCCGATTGATGCTATCGGCTTCTGCCGTGGGATATTATCCTTCTGCGGGAACTTTTGATGAATATACCAATACACGCGGAGAAGGCTTTCTGCCCGATCTTTGCTATGCCTGGGAGAAGGAGGCCCGCCGTTGTCCGCCACAGACCCGTTTGGTCATAGCACGTTTCGGACTTGTACTTTCTCCGGACGGCGGAGCAATGGAACAGATGCTCCGGCCCTTGAACATGAAGTTTGCCGCCGCCATCGGTCCCGGCACACAACCTTTTCCGTGGATCAGTATAGATGATCTTTGCCGTGCGATGGCTCTTTTTATAGAAGATGATACGTTGCAAGGCGTTTTCAATCTTGTTGCTCCACAGCAAATTACGCAGGCTGCTTTTACCCGTGCACTGGCAAAAGCCTATCATGCCTGGGGCACGATTATTGTCCCCCGGTTTATCTTCCGGATCATGTATGGCGAAGGTGCCGCTTTCCTTACTACCGGACAATATGTACGCCCGAGGCGATTGGAGGAAGCAGGATTTCATTTTACCGATAATACAGTCGGACAGCTTTTCAGAGGAGTAGACCGTAGTACGATCGATCGTCTTGATGTGTCCCGGTATATGGGACGTTGGTATGAGATAGCCCGTTACGATCATCGTTTCGAACGGGGAATGTCCGGGGTTACGGCTACTTACAAGCTTTCTCCTGACGGTAGTATCAGTGTATTGAATGCCGGATATAAACGGGATACACATGGCAGGAGTAAATTCCGGCGAGCTGTGGGCCGTGCAAAGATTCCCGATACCGCCAGGCCGGGACGTCTGAAAGTCTCTTTCTTCCTTTGGTTTTATTCCGATTATTATATACTCGAATTGGATCGGGAGGGATACAATTATGCACTGATAGGCAGTAGCTCCGATAAGTATTTGTGGATATTGAGCCGGACTCCCCAATTGCCTGAAGATGTGAAAAGATTATTACTGACCGCCGCATTACGCCGGGGATATGATACGAACCGGTTGTTGTGGATAGATCAGACAAGATACATTTAAAAAAAACTGATAGATTATGGATTATGAAATTAGACATCAGCCCGAACAGAAGCTGTTTGAAACGGAAGTAGATGGCCGCACGGCCTTTGTTCAATATCGTTTACTTAACGGAAGTCTCGATATTATTCACACCATTGTTCCACGCCCCATTGAAGGGCAGGGGATAGCCGCCGCTCTGGTAAAAGCGGCATATGACTATGCAATGGCTAACGGATTAAAGCCGAAAGCTACCTGTACATATGCCATAGCATGGTTGAAACGCCATCCGGAAGTATTGGAAGGAGCAGAGAAATAAGAAAAAGGAGCATTACCTTTTCTTCATATGATATAATATGCCGGATACATATTTAGTGTACGACTTTAGTGTACGACACAAAATGTGCATCCGGCTATGTATGAATACCGGATATACCTTGTCTTATCGGGAATACTCAGGCTTTTTTCCAACGTTTCAATAGAGGGAAGAACTGCTTCATGTTGGCAACAGCCTCTTCTTTTGTCATTTTCATTTCGGAATCTTTATTGAACTCATCCACGAATTGTGCACAGTGATCGATCATTTCATCCATCGTGCAGTCCACTGTAAAGTGCCCGTCGGCATAGCAATAACAACAATACTCTTCATTTTTGCTACCATTCGTTTCTGTCCCTAATACAGTCGCATCGCTCAATGGCATTCCGCAACTTTGGCAAAATTTCTGTTCCATCATTTGTTTTTTAGTTATTATTTTTTGTGATAAGCTTTTTTTTGCACTGCCGGCAAATATGGCGGTTACTTATAAAAGAGCGTTATCCGATCTTGCTAAGTCAGTTTGTTTTTACAGGTAGCCGTTTCCATAACCAACGTGGAATCATTCGCCAGAAAAAGACGATGACAGCATATCTCCAATCGATAGTTACCACCCGTTGTTTGTGATTGAGGGCTCGTACAATGTGTATTCCTACTTTATTTACATTCATTAGTAGCGGGTAGTTTTTTCCATCATTCAATAGTTCGGTTGATACAAATCCCGGGCGGATATCCGTGAAGCGGATGTTTGACTTTTGCATGTTCGATAGTTGTTCGAGGGCATCGATATAGGTGTTCTGAAACCGTTTGGTAGCCGAATATGCCGGAGCAACACCCAAGCCCTTGGTACCGGCAATGGAACTGATAACGGCCAGATGTCCGTTCCCTTGTTGCCGGAAATACTGAAAAGCGGCAGTGACCATTCGTATGAATCCGTCGACATTGGTACGTGCAGTGTTCAGTTCGATATCTGCATTTAATTCCATATTCTGATGTCCCACACCGGAACTTAAGAGAAACAGATCCATTCCACCCAATTTCTTGATGAGGCTGTGTAGTCTTTCCGTAGCATCCTCCTGTGTCACATCCAGTGTTTCCACTTCTATATTGTCAGGAGCAATCGTACGGAATGCGTCTAACGCGGTTTTTCGCCTGCCGGCAACTCCTATTTTCCATCCCTGCAACAATAATCCTTTGGCAACTTCTTTGCCTATTCCGGAAGTAGCCCCTATGATGATTGCTCGCTTCATTATTTGTTTTTATATGATTCGTATTTTAATTGGCAGAGACAAAGATAATTAAATCTTCCGAAAAAAGGGTGAGTAGTTGATTTACTTTATTTTATACCTTGCAGTTCGATTTCAAAAATAAGTGTGGAGTAGGCGGGGATATTTCCGCAAGCCCGTGTGCCGTATCCCAATTCGTAAGGAATATAAACGATCCAGCGTGAACCTACCGGCATGGCTTTCAGTGCTTCCTGCCATCCTTCGATAACCTCTTTCACTTTAAAAATTTCCGGGCGTTTGCGTGCAAATGAATCATCGAATACTTTGCCATCTATTAATGTCCCCCGGTAGTGTACCTTTACCGTGTTTTTGGCAGTGGGTACCGGTCCGGTACCTTTTAGCAGAATCTTGTACTGTATGCCACAGGGTAATTCCATAACCCCCTCCTTTTCCAGATTTTCTTCCAGAAAACGGATGTTGGCTTCTTTGTAATCTTTATGTTTCAGGCTCATATGGATAATTATTAATAAGTTTCTCGGAATATGTATATTTGAATGAGTCGATAATTTGATGTACGGCTTCTTTAACCATTTCAATGGTACAAATTTTATTTTGGGGTGTCATAGAATAGAGGGCTGAAGCACTTCTTGCATATACCATGGTTTTATTGTTTGATAATTACGCAAAGATAATTATTATAAAGTAATAATGTAAGTATGCTAATATCTTTTATAGGCCGAACAGATGTCTTATTGCCGCCCACGGGGCATAGATCAGCATACGGGGGCCGGAAAAGCGCATCACTTTTTGCATTTGCTTGCGTAGGACCGGTTTGTAACAGTGTACGGTACATTGCTTGCAGGAGCTTTTCTTTTCGCCGAAGGGGCAACGGTCCAGTCGTGCGTGGGCATAATGTAACAGCTCTTCACATGACGGGCAGAGAGTTTGGTTTTTCTCTTTTTTACGGCAGTAGAGGCGGATCATCAGTTCTACTGTCTTTTTTTCACGGGTTATACGGTTCTTGCTCAATTTTCATTTTTTTAGGAGGTACAAATATAACCATCCTGTTTTAAAAAGATGTATATTTGCACCCCGAAATTAAGAGCCTTGTTATGAATATAAGCAATAAAGCGAAAGGATTTGTATGTGGAGCCGTAGCTGCTGCCACGTATGGCATGAATCCGTTGTTTACCCTTCCTTTGTATAAAGAAGGGTTGAGTGTGGATTCCGTATTGTTTTACCGGTATGCATTTGCTGTGCTTATTTTAGGTATTCTGATGAAAATACAAGGGCAGTCGTTTGCTCTGAAAAAGAACGAAGTACTTCCGCTACTGGCAGGAGGATTGCTTTTTTCCGCCTCTTCACTACTTTTATTCATGAGTTATAAGCATATGGACGCGGGCATTGCATCTACCATTCTTTTTGTATATCCGGTGATGGTAGCGGTCATTATGTTTTTGTTTTTTCATGAGAAGATATCATTGCTGACCGTATTTTGTATTCTTATGGCACTTTCGGGTATCGGCATGTTGTATAAGGGGGATAGCGGAGAAACGCTCAGTCTGATAGGAATGTTATTGGTCATTCTTTCGTCATTATCCTATGCCATCTATATTGTCGGCGTCAACCATTCCACACTCAAAACCATGTCGACAGCCAAACTGACTTTTTATGCCTTGCTTTTCGGGCTGTCCATTTATGTAGTCCGTCTGAATTTTATGACCGATCTACAGGCAGTTCCTTCTTTTCCGGCATGGGTCAATATACTGGCAATGGCTTTTCTGCCTACTGTTATTTCACTTATTTGTACGGCCATCTCGATACATAGCATCGGTTCTACCCCTACTGCCATTTTGGGAGCATTGGAACCCGTCACCGCTCTCTTTTTCGGTGTGATGATTTTCGGTGAACGACTTACCCCCCGCCTTGTCTTAGGAATACTGATGATACTGGTTGCCGTGACTTTTATTGTTGTCGGGAAGTCGGTTGTGGGGCACATTAATCATTTATTTCTGCATCTGTTGCGTCGTCATTGATATCCGGCTCTGAAAAAGAAAGGCTTGTTGGCTAAAACCGCCAAGCCAATATCCGGCTGTTTTTTGTGCCTTGTTGCATTTGTATCGTTCGATATTCGGCAACACCGGTTGATTTGAGTTTGGCATATAGCTTATCCAGATTTTTCTCTTTAGATACCAGGCTGGTGAACCATTTGCAGTTTTTTCGGAACTTCCGGCTTTCGGTGATCATATTCAGCAAAAACCGGAGTTCTCCACCTTCACACCATAATTCGTTGGCATTCCCTCCGAAATTCAATTGAGCTTTCGACACCTTCTTTCCTTTCAGGCTGCTGAGTTTGCGTAACGTACCCTCTTCCGCCTCCTCTTTTGAACTGTGAAAAGGAGGATTGCATATTGTGACATCGAAAAAATCGTCGGGCAATATAACTCCTTCAAAGATATTCCGTCTGTCTTTCTGAAGCCGCAGTTCAATCCGATGCACCAGTACCGGATTACAGGTTACTATTTTTCTGGCATTTGCTATCGAAACAGGGTCGATGTCCGAACCCACGAAAGTCCAGCCGTACTCCGTACACCCGATGATCGGGTAAATGCAATTGGCTCCTACGCCGATATCCAGACATTTCCGTCCGGATATTCCGGTTGCCGTATTTTCCGTACCGATCAACTCGGCAATATAATGAATGTAGTCGGCCCTTCCCGGGATGGGCGGACACAGATAATTTTTCGGAATATCCCAATATCGAATGCCATAATAACTGATCAGCAATGCTTTATTCAGTGCCTTTACTGCCTGTGGATTAAAAAAATCAATCGTTTGAGAACCGTATGGATTGAGTGATACAAACTTTTTGAGCGGAGGATAATCTTCGGTCAGTTTGGTGAAATCATACTGTCCGTTATGCTTGTTTTTGGGGTGTAATTCGTTCCTTTCTGCCATGATAGGACAAAGATACGGAGAAACTTTCTGATAGCAAATCCGCTTCGATTAAAAATGATAATCTTTACATGTATATAAAAAAAACGGTACTTCGATTCACATCGCAGCACCGTCACAACACAAACACAAAATAAAACACGACAAAACTACTATGCAATCTTACCTGTCTATGCCGGGGAGGCATACGGTCGCTTCATTATGGGTATTCGCATATGCATAAAGAGCTTCAGGCTGATTTGCATAATTATAAACGCATCAGATGATTTTTTGTTCAAAAAGAGATGCAGAAAAATGATGTTTTTTTATGATAACGGGTCAAACTTTCATTGGTAATATTTGCAATACTGGGCAAATAGAATTTATTTTGCAAGCAATAACTCCATCAGGAGTTCAAAGACAATCCTGTTTCAAATAGTTTGAAAATATATGTTGCATCATTTTGCCCGATCTATTGTTCACATCGCTTTGCCCGGACAATTCACTTATCCTTTTCATTATACTCCCCATCCTTTGTGCGTCATGGCAGCCGAAGAGGTACAGGCTTACATCGCGGCACAGGACGACTGGCAGGAAGAACTGCGTGAGGGCAAGATGTTCGGCGTACTGGTCGTACAGACCAAAGAGGACGAGATTGGTTATTTGGCTGCTTTTTCCGGTAATCTGGCCGGTAGAAATCTGCATTCATTCTTTGTTCCTCCTGTATATGACTTGTTGCAGCCGGATGGCTTCTTTAAAATAGAAGAGGAAAACATATCGGCCATTAATGCCCGGATCAGAAAGTTGGAGCAACATCCGCATTATCTGGATTTGAAACAGAGATTGGAGGAAGAGATACATGCGGGCAGGCAGGAGACGGAGAAAGCCAAATCTGTTTTGAAGGTTGCCAAAGAAGCACGTGCGCAGCGTCGGAAGCAACACCCGGATGAGGAGGAGCAGGCTGCTATGGTACGTGAGAGCCAATACCAAAAAGCCGAATTAAAGCGTCTGGAAAAGTATTGGAAAAATAGAGTGGCTGTCTTGCAAACAGAGGTTGATGCATATGATAGGCAGATAGAATCGCTTAAGATAGAAAGAAAGAAGCGCTCGGCAGAATTACAGCAAAGACTTTTCGAACAATTTAAGATGAGAAACGGGCTTGGGGAGGTGAAGAATTTATGTGTGATTTTCGAGCAGACGGTACAGAAAACTCCTCCTGCAGGAGCCGGCGAATGCGCTGCTCCGAAGTTGTTGCAATATGCTTATATACATGGATTGAAGCCGATTGCTATGGCCGAATTCTGGTGGGGAAATTCGCCTAAAACGGAGATTCGGCATCACGGCTATTACTACCCTGCTTGTAAAGGAAAGTGTGAACCGATACTGCAACATATGTTGAAAGGACTGGATGTGGAACCCGATCCGTTATCAAAAAGTCCGTGTCACGATACGGAACTGGAGGTCCTTTTTGAAGATGACTGGTTGTTGGTGATCGATAAGCCGGCTGGTATGCTTTCCGTTCCGGGGAAGGGGAGTGCCGGTTCTGTGTATAGTATAGTGAAAGAGCTATATCCGGATGCTACGGGGCCGATAATCGTGCATCGGTTGGATATGGCGACATCCGGTTTGTTATTGATAGCCAAAAGTAAGGAGGTACATCAGCATCTTCAGGCGCAGTTTAAGAACCGCACGGTGAAAAAACGGTATATTGCCTTGTTGGACGGTATGCCTGCGCAGGATGAAGGAGAGATAAAACTACCGCTTTGTCCGGATCCTTTGGATAGGCCCCGGCAAGTGGTTCATGAAGAATCGGGCAAGCCTGCCATTACCCGGTATAAGGTTCTTGAAAAAAAAGGGAACCGGACGCGTATTGCTTTCTATCCATTGACGGGACGCACACATCAGTTGCGTGTGCATGCCGCTCATCCCCTCGGATTGAACTGCCCTATTGCAGGTGACGAACTTTATGGAAGAAGGGCAGAACGGCTCTATCTGCATGCCGAATATTTAGAATTTATACATCCGGTATCAGGCCAGGTGATGAAGTTCGAAAGGAAAGCGGAGTATTGATAAGTATGTTTGTAATATATGGAAGACGCTACTTCTCCATGTTTTGCAGGTATATTGTTACTGCATCAAGGTTTATATTCTTAGTTGTAAAACATCCCCATGTTTTGGTTGACAACATCCCCATGTTCTTATGCAGAACACCCGGATGTTGTTACTGAAATCATCCGGATGTTTTGGATGTGGGAAATATGACTTCAGAGAAGATGGAATCTATCTGATTGATTATTAGGGATATATTGACGTGTCTGGCATTGGATTAGTTCTGATAAGAAGGTTCTTTTATCATAGGGATTATTGCATTGTGAAACGGTCTTGAATGAAGGCTGAGAACATTTGTACGGAACGGAAGGTAGCATAATAGAAAAAAGCTTTATATTTACAATTGAATTAATACCGGAATATTTTATGATCGAACAACCCGATACGCAAGACTATGATGAATTGCTCCGGATATGGGAGCTGGCAGTCCGTAGTACTCATCACTTTCTGACGGAAAATGATATTCTGTTTTATAAACCTCTGGTGCGGGATGAGTATTTTCAGGCCGTAGAGCTTTATATGCTTCGCGGCAGTACCGGCCGGATTGCGGCATTTTTAGGATTGAGCGAAGATAACATAGAAATGCTTTTCGTGCATCCCGATGAGCAGGGACGGGGATATGGCAAGTGTTTGATTGATTTTGCCGTTCATGAAAAACGGATATATAAAGTTGACGTGAACGAGCAAAATGAGAAAGCATTTCACTTTTATCAGAACAGAGGTTTTGAAGTTGTCGGTCGGGATGCTGTAGATGGAATGGGAAAGCCTTTCCCGATTCTGCATATGCAATTATCGGATAAAAAGTCTGTGTAGCTTTGTGAGTTCATGCGGACAATCATTTCTTTTATTTGAATATTGTGGTACTTATTTCCGATTTTATTTACTTTTAGCTGATAACCCAGAAGATTTTTTATAGTTTTGTAGCTGTCAATTAAATGAACCTTGTAAATGTCAAAATCGAAATATCTCTTTCTTTTGTTTATCTGTCTGTCGGCTTCGATTAGTATTCGCGCCCAATTTATGGATTATGGTTCGGATCCGGCCCGTTTTAAATGGAATATCGTGCGGTTACCGCACTATAATCTGGTTTATCCGCAGGGAACGGATTCTATGGCTTATCATTATGCACTTTATCTTGAAAATGCTTACCCCCATATACAGAAAACCATCGGTAAGCCGATAAAAGCCCGGTTTCCCGTTATTCTTCATCCTGCCAATATGCAGTCCAACGGTATGGTATCGTGGGCTCCCCGCCGGATGGAACTTATCACGACTCCTTCTTCCGATCTGGGAGTTCAGAGGTGGGATAAACATCTGGTACTGCACGAATCACGTCATGTATTTCAGACAGGAAAGGTGATGAGTGGAATTTTCAAGCCTTTTTATTATCTGATAGGTGAGCAGGCGGCGGGCGTTGCTGCCTTTTTTCTGCCGGTCTGGTTTCTGGAGGGCGATGCGGTAGGTACCGAAACGGCCATGTCTAACGGTGGTAGGGGACGGTTGCCGGAGTTTAATATGGCTTATCGTGCACAAATGTTGGGAGGGGATAAGTTTTATTCTTTCGATAAATGGTTATTGGGTTCGTACAAGAATTATACCGGTACGTATTACGCGCTGGGTTATGATCTCACTTCCTATGCACGACAACGGTACGGAGCCGATATTTGGGATAAAACGACCAGCCGCTATGTCCGTAATATTTTCTTTGAGGGTTCGTTCAAACATTATACGGGAAGCAGCTTTAAACGGCTTTATCAGGATACTTTCGATTATTTGCGGAAGGAATGGGAACAACAGGATACTTGCAGTCTTGTTCCATCCTATCATTCGCCCGATAAAAAAGATTATACTTCGTACAGGTATCCCTGTCCGGTCGATGATTCTACGGTGGTTGCCGTGAAGTCGGGATTGAAAGATATCAATTCGCTGGTGACAATCGTTCATGGGAAAGAGAAACGGTTGAGTTATATCGGCAGTATCAATAGCCGTCTCGACTACCGTAACGGGAAGATATACTGGACAGAGATCGTTCCCGGTCTTCGCTGGACACATGAGAATTATTCCGTGCTGAAGTGTTATGATCTGAAAGAGGGACGTATAAAAAGTATCACTCCCCGACAGCGTTATCTCTCTCCGTCGGTGGATAAAAACGGAAAGGTGGCTGCTGTTTCACGGACTACGGTCGACGGAAAGAATCAGCTTGTACTGGTAGAGCTTGAAGATGGTAAAGAACTGTTTGCTTTTCAGGTGCCGGGCAATGCTTTTATTAAAGAACTGACGTTTACGGATCAGGATGAAGTGGTAGCGGTTGCAGTGACAGATGCCGGAATCAGCCTGTTGCAGTTTACCCCTTCTTCCGGGCAATGGGAAGAGCTGTTGAGCACTGCTTCTGTTAATATTACTTCTCCTGTCTGGAAAGACGGACGGATTTACTTCGAATCCGGGGCGAATGGAACTAATAATCTTTATTGTTTGGATCTGGCAGACCATCAGGTTTATCGTTTGACGTGTGCGCGCTTCGGTGCCTTTGATCCTTCATTTACACATTCGGGAAATCGCCTGTTCTTTGCTGATTATCAGGCAAACGGTTACCGGATCGCTTCTCTTCCGGCAGATAGTCTTTTAGCGGAGAAGACAGATTTTGATCGTCCGGTCTCTATGCCCTTTGTGGAGACTTTGGCCGGACAAGAGAAATTTAATCTGGATTCGGCTCGTTTGGAACCGGTGGATTTTCAACCCAAGCGTTATCGGAAGGGTGTGCATACTTTCAAGATTCATAGTTGGGCGCCTTTCTATTATGATGTGGCCGAAGCTATGAACACGAGTGCTTCCGATCTGAGTACGATCGTTAAACCCGGGGCGACCATCATGTCTCAAAACACCTTGAACACGGCCATTATGCAGGCTGGCTGGTATTATGATAAAGGTTACCATCACGGCAAACTGTCGTTTACTTATCAAGGCTGGTTTCCGGTCGTTAATATTGCTGCCGATTATGGTGATAAAGCTTTTGATATGGCTTGGGCTCAGAACGACAAGGGGCAACAGGTGACGCGGGGATATTATACCGGTCGTACTTATCTGGAGGCTGAAGCCCGGATTTATCTTCCTTTCAACTTGACCCGTAACCATCGTATACGCGGCATACAGCCTGCGGTGAGTTATTATTTTACGAATAACCGGTATCAGGAATATGGCAGCCGGGAGTTTCATGCTTTCCAATATGTGTTGCCGGAAATATTGTTCTATAATTACAGGCGGAAAGCGCAACGGGATATTTTACCCCGTAATGGTTACCAGCTCCGTTTGCAGTATCTCACCACTCCATTCAACAAGGAGAATTACGGTGCCCTTTATGCAGGCCGGTTAACGACTTACTGGCCCGGTATTCTTCGTAATCATGGGCTGATGCTTCGTTTCGGATATCAGTATCAGGAGCTTGACGGCAAGGCTTTGTACCTTCCCAAACACTTGCTGGAGAAACCGCGAGGATATAATTTCCAATATCAGACGCACCGGCAGTGGGCGTTTAAGGCAGATTATGCCCTTCCTATATTTTCTCCCGATTTCAGTATCGGTTCTCTGATCTATATCCGGAGAATGCGGGCCAACCTGTTCTATGACTTGTCACGTAATCAAGCCCGTAGCAAGGGTGCATGGACCACTCAAAGCTCTTTCGGAACGGACCTTATTTTCGATTGGAATGTATTGCGGATGAGCTATCCGATCACAACAGGCGTGCGGTTGATTCAGCCGATCGATTATGGAAAGTTTCAGGTTGAGGCATTATTTTCTATTAGTTTCTGATAATAGGATTATCTTTGCAGCCGAATTTTAAAAAAAGAGGAGAATAGAACGGATGAGAAAAATGCTTTGTCCACAATGTAAAATTGCCGGCATGTATGTAAAGAACGAGCAAGGAGACCGGTTGTTGGTATATATCACGAAAGAAGGAGTTGTGATTCCCAAAGATGAGGAAGCTTCGACGGAAGGGTTCGATTTTACGGAAGTGTATTGTCTGGGATGTTCATGGCACGGTTCTCCTAAACGATTGATAAAATTCTGATATCCTGCAAAGAGAGGGCTCTTTTACTGCGAGATGGGAGGGTCCGTCATCTGACCTTTTTAAATACGGATTCCACAAATCTCTTGTTTTGTAACAGAACAAAGAGGGTTGTGGAATCCATATCTTTAATGCTTACTTGAGGGATTTCCCTGTACAGGCACTACTTTTACGTTTTTCCAGATGAACGGGTTGATTATTTCTTTGTTGCATTCTGGTTTCTTTGCTTTGATATTCAAGTTTTCGAAAGTAAAGTTTGTCAGTTTATACTGGTCGGATTGACTTACGTGGAAGAATACATCGCATTCAAGATCGATATTACGCAGGGTCACATGGTCGGAGTAAGACATCGGAATATCCTTGCGATCCTTGAGATCGAAAAATTGTGTCCAAGGTTTGATATATAAGAAACTTTTGGCATCTCCTGTGATGTCTTCTACGAGGATATATTCATATTTTTGTGGGGTGTCCGGACGCATCTTCAGCCATAAAAGGCGGGTCGCATTGTTGATTTTGCAACGGCGGAAGATAATATTGCGGTTATGGATGGATTCGCTTCCGCACGTCAGGCCACTGTGACAGAAACCGTAGGTACAATCTTCTATAATGATATTGCTGTTGCCGCCGTTATTGGGATCTTGATCCGCCCACGGCCCTTTACCGCCTTTCAGGGCAATGGCATCGTCATTTACTGATAAATAGCAATTTTTCACCAACACATTGCTGCAAACATCTATATCGATACCGTCGGTGCTCGGAGCTTTTACCGGGGTGGCGGGAGAGAAAATATGCAGGTTCAATAACTTCACACGGTTGCAACGGTAAAGATGGGTAGTCCAGAAAGGGGAGTTGATAAGGCTGACGCCGGAAATTTGTACATCGTTACTATTAGAGATGTATAGCAACCGTGGACGTAATTCGTCCATATTTGTGCATTTGGGTATCACTTTGCGGCGCAGCCAGAAGGACTTCCAGTAACGCAGCCCGTTACCGTTGATGGTTCCCTTTCCGGAGATCGTGAACCCGTCTACTTTATCGGCGTTTACCAATGCGGCAAAGTATGACAAGCTCTGTCCCTCCATGCGCGTATCGATAATAGGAAAGTTGCTGATATCATCGCTTCCTTTTAAAATGGCATCTTCTTCCAGATACAGATGGGTCTTCGGTTTGAAGAAAAGAGAGCCGCTGAGGTATGTGCCTTTAGGGATGACGATAACGCCACCTCCCTGTTGGGATGCCTGGTCGATGACCGATTGGATTTTCTCGGTCTGGAGAAGGGTGCTGTCGTTGATGACACCGTATTCAAGAATGTTGTATTTCTTACCTAATGTCTGGATATTGACAACTTCATTTTGTCTGAACCAGTCGGGAATGGGAGTTCCATCCGGGAATTTTTCTTCGCTGAACGATTGTAAACTGATAAACGCAGTAAGTAGTAATGTAATGAATCTCATGGTTTGAATTTGAATTAAAGGATCAACTGATAATTTATGTGTGCAAACATAAGAAACTTCTGAGAATCATGGGTAAATCTTGGTGATTTTAGTCCTGTGTAAAATGACTTTTTTAACTTGTATATTGAAGGATGCGGGTGATTATCAGCCATTGTGGAGATTAGCCTTTGGTGCAGCCGCTTTTGCAAGGTGATTTGAATGGTGCGGTCAACGGAGCGCTCGGTTTGTTGAATCCTATTTTCCCAAATGCTACTACTGCCGATTATTGTGACCTTATTGCCTGGATGATGGCAAGTGGTCTGCCCTCTGATTTGGGTGTGTTGCAGAATGGGCAGATGCCCGGTGATCTGGTGCCTTGGCTCTCTGATATTCTTAATCCGGAACGGAATAATGGTAGTACGCGAACGGATGAGTGCAACGATTATTTTCTCGATTATCAGTTTAATAAACGCTGGGATAGTGGTGCACAGATCACTGCCGGAACCACTTTCCGGCATACTCGTCACTATTCTTCGGCCATCGATCAGGTTTATAAGAGTGATAATCTGGCTGTTTTTTTTCAATACGATCAACGTTTTGGGGATCGTCTGAGCGTTTCGGCCGGAGTGCGTGCCGAATATTATCGTATAAATAATCATTACCGGGAGGCCGAAACAAAGATTTTTGGGACAAAAGTTCCTTTTCGTCCGGTTTTGCGTGCCGGGTTGAATTGTCAGCTTGCCGATTATAGTTTTCTGTGCGCCAGCTTTGGACAGGGGTATCGCAATCCGTCGGTAGTAGAGAAATATCTGCGTAAGGACATCGGTGGGGTAGGTGTATATCCGAATGAAAATATTCGTGCGGAGAAAGGTTTCAATGCCGAACTTGGTTTCAAGCAAGGGTATAAGCTTGGTAATCTTCAGGGGATGTTGGACGTGGCAGGTTTTTATACCGAGTATAAAGATATGATCGAATTCCAGTTCGGATTGTTCAATAATGGCAACAACAAGATGATAAACAGCATTTCGGATGCGGTCGAGATGTTGCTTGGTCAAGGAGGGTTCGGTATTGGAGCACAATTCCACAATGTTTCCAAAGCGCGGATTTATGGGATGGAAGTCAGCACAAATGGTGTATATAATTTTAATAAGAACACGAAACTGTATTATAACTTGGGCTATGTATACACTGAGCCGCGTGATGCGGATTATAAAGAACGTAATGCATTGGAGGATACTTATACCGATCCTTTGCAGATGAAAGAGAAGTCGAATAATTCCAAATATTTGAAATATCGCCAGAAACATACTTTTAAAACTACGCTCGATTTTGAGTGGAAACGTATAAATCTGGGTATGAATGTGGCTTGGAGAAGTAAGACGCTTGCGGTGGATTATATCATGTTGGACGAGCGTGAAAAACCGAATGGCAATCCGGAAGTGATGGATTATGTGCGTAGTTTGCTTTTCGGTAGTATCGATGGCGAAACATTAACTACTTATTGGAAAAAACACAATACGGATTATGCTACGGTGGATATCCGTCTGGGAGTAAAGGCTACAAAAGAGGTTGCATTTCAGTTTATGGTTAATAACTTGTTGAATAAGGAGTATTCTTTCCGGCCGATGTCGGTAGCAGCTCCGCGTGCCTTTATGGTGAAGATGGATGTGACGTTCTGATGCGGTACAGCTAAATTTTCTTGTTTATATCGGGAGGGTACTGGGTGAAAGGGCGTAGAGAAAAAATGAAAAGGCATACCAATGACCGTAAGCCGGGTGCTTACCTTTGTTAAGCACTATTCATACAGGTAGTATGCACCGTGCTTAGTGTCGCTAAGCACGGTGCTGATATGCGGCTTTATCTTTCCCTTTCAACATTCATAAAAGTCGTGGCTACATGGGTTTGAGGTTCTTATTAAGTCTGTCGATAATCTTTTCCATACGAGTTTGGCGAGTTTTATCCGATTTGGCATCCAGATAAAACAATGTATAGGTGCGCTGCACAGAATCGGACATGGCCAATAGATTTGTATAAGCAGGTTCATGTGGCTCAATGAGCTGTCTGAACATCCGGATTTGCTCTTCGGAGGCGGTGCTACGTTTGGAGTTGTCCCACTGTCCGTTTTGTTTTGCACAGGCTACGGCTTCCATTCCTTTCGGAGTCATTAGTCCCTTTTGAATAAGTTTCCGAGCCAGCTCTTTGTTCTTGTCCGACCAATTGCTTTTTTCTCTTCGCCGGGCAAAATATTTTCTATACTTGTCCTCATTGATGGATTGCATCTGACCATCTATCCAGCCAAAGCACAATGCTTCTTCGAGTGCTTCATGAGCCGACAGTGTTTTTAGCGTATTGGTTTTCGCAAATACCAACCAAATCCCGTCGCTCGTTGTACCTGCGTTTTCCAGCCATTCTCGAAACAATGCCCTGGTTTCAAAAATAAGTTCTTTGTCATCCATCTTTCAGTATCGTATAATCGTTCTTTATCCGGAGTCGTTTTTCTGTACTATATCTGTATCCAGCCTATTCCGTTTATTCCATTTCCGGGTCTTCCCAAACACCTGTTTTGTGCATACGGTAACTTCTCTCTATCTTCTGGGTAGAGTCTGCTTCCAGCGCATAGAGTATTTCACGGCAGAATTCCAGAGCAGAAAACCCGTTGGCGGTTACAATGTTTTCACTTCTGACTGCTGGTCCGTCTATATAGAAGTTCTCACCTGTATAGTTTGCCCCGGCATAAGCCTTTAGGTAATCCAATCCGTTGCTGGTGTACTTTATCTTGTTTAGAAAACCGTGCATTCCAAGAAAGACTGAAGCATTGCAGATTCCTGCTACTAACTTTCGATTCTCAATGGCGTCTTTTACCAAAGGAACGATGGCTTCAGCTTCCGGAGTGAACCAACTCATACCGCCAATGAGTACTATTCCTGCATAATCGGTAGGAATGTTGTCGATACCGTAATCGGGCAATACCTTAAAGCCACCGCATGATACTACCGGATCTTTAGTGACAGCCACAGTTTTAACTACATATTTGCTTTCACTTCCGGGTTCAACACCCAAAGTGAGGTTCGGGGCAATATAAGCTCCTTCCCAATCGGCAAAGTTATTTAACAGTACAAACAGAATTTCTTTTTTCATTGTCTTTTTTATTATTGGTGTTGATATTTTCTTTTATGGGACATCAGCGATTAAAAGCGTTTCTTTAAAAAGGCAGGTAATGATATAATAGTGAAAGTCCTGCCACATATTACATTGCTTTGCATCATTTCAAATATCTCTGTAACACAAAGATAAGCAATGTTTTTGGTGGTTACAAGTGAATCAAAGTATATTTAGAGAAGAGTTGGCAATTAATTGTCAACTCTTTTTTTGCTATATATCCTTTACCTTTTTAGCATTTGGTTGGCATTCTCTTTAAGTAAGGGAAGTACCATTTCCCTCACTTCCTTTTTCTAAAAGGTGTTTTTGTAGAGAAAAAGTTTCAACTATTGATACAAATAATGGGCATTTAGTAATTTACTGCCGGTATGAAATCCCTGTCTCTTTCAAAATGGAAAGGGGATTTTCATTTTAGGAGATATGTGCAATTGAATATATTCTTGTTAGTTGATTATTTATCAGTGTGTTGTGTTGTAGTTGACCATATTGGTATATATATTGATATAGAAATATCATGAAACTTTATATTATATCAAACAGATTACCGGTAAAGGTTACCAGTGCAGATGGGACTTTCTCATTTGTACGCAGTGAAGGCGGATTGACCACCGGGCTTAATTCCCTTCAGATTTCCTATGAGAAACACTGGATCGGTTGGCCAGGATTGTGTGTTGACAAAGAAGAGGAAAAATTGGAAATTACCTCTGAACTGGATAAAATGAACTTTCATCCGGTATTCCTTACGGAAGTACAAATCAGGGATTACTACGAAGGTTATAGTAACAGTACAATCTGGCCTCTCTGTCACTATTTTTACGCCTATACATTGTATAAGAAATCTTTCTGGCAAGCTTATAAAGAGGTGAACCAGCTGTTTTGTGATGAAATTTGCCGTGTGATACGCCCAGGAGACGTGGTTTGGGTACAGGACTATCAGTTGATGTTGTTACCCGCCATGTTGCGCAAGGTCTATCCGGATCTGAGCATCGGTTATTTCCACCATATACCTTTCCCTTCCTACGAACTTTTCCGTATACTGCCGGAAAGGGCTGAAATATTGAAAGGTTTATTGGGAGCTGATTTTATTGCTTTCCACACGCACGATTATATGCGGCATTTTATCAGTGCCGTGGAACGTGTGTTGCATCTTGAGTTCAAATTGGATGAAGTACAACTTGGAAATCGTGTGGCGCGAATAGATGCATTGCCTATGGGAATCAACTATGACTCCTATCATAAGGCCTCTTGTAATCCTCAAGTAAAGCAAGCTATTGATCATACTCGCAAGCTTTTTGGAAATCACAAGTTGATATTATCCGTAGATAGACTTGATTACAGTAAAGGTATCTTGCATCGTCTGCATGGATTCTCTTCTTTTCTGGAACATCATCCTGAGTACCACGGAAAAGTGACGCTTGCCATGATCATTGTGCCTTCACGCGATCATGTGGGTAGTTATGCTGAATTGAAAACCCGTATAGACGAAGAAATAGGCTCTGTTAACGGGCGTTATTCCACTATGGACTGGACACCGGTTTGTTATTTCTATCACAGTTTTACGTGGGAGGAACTGGTAGCCATGTACTGTGTGGCGGATATTGCTTTAGTGACACCTTTGCGTGACGGTATGAATCTGGTGGCGAAAGAATACGTGGCGGCAAAGTCTGATACTCCGGGAGTCTTAATACTGAGTGAAATGGCGGGTGCCTCCGTAGAGATGACCGGTGCCATCCAAATCAACCCGAACGATACAGAGCAGATAGAGAACGCCATTTGCCATGCATTGGAAATGCCTGTGCAAGAACAGGTACACCGCTTAAAACGTATGCAAGCCGTCATATCCGTTCAGACAGTGGATAAATGGGCTTTCGATTTTATCCATGAACTGAGAAACACCTATTTGAAGAATGAACAATTACGGCATAAGCGGCTTACGGCAGCTACGATTGCATCCCTTAAACTTCGGTATGATCAGGCGGTACGCCGGTTGGTTTTACTGGATTATGACGGGACATTGGTTGCTTTCAAAGCCAGACCGGAAGATGCGAAGCCGACACCGGAACTGATCGCGTTGTTGCAGCGATTGGCTGATGATCCGGCAAACCATGTGGTGATAAATAGCGGGCGTGACCATTATACATTGGAGAAATGGCTGGGTAATCTTCCCGTTTCTTTTGCGGCAGAACATGGAGCTTTCTACAAGGAACATGGAGTATGGCACAACAATATGAAAAAAATGGATTGGGAAAACGGTTTGCTGTCTATTTTGCGATTGTTTGTCAACAAAACTCCGGGCGCCCGTCTGGAAGTGAAAGAGACCGCTCTTGTTTGGCATTACAGGGAAAGTGATGCATGGTTGGGGGCTTTGCGTGCCCAACAACTGGTAAATGCACTGATCTCCATTTGTTCTCGGCAGAAATTGCAGATTATGCAGGGCAACAAAGTGGTAGAGATAAAATCACCTGATTATAACAAGGGGTCTGAAGTAAAACGTCTGATGGTTGATATGCATTATGATTTTATTTTGGCCATAGGGGATGATACAACCGATGACGACATGTTTCAGGCATTACCACGTAATGCGGTGGCGATAAAGGTTGGCAGTATCTCGGAAATAGCCTCTTATAATTTACCTTCACAGCAGGATGTCCTGCCGTTTCTTAGTGCACTTGCCAGAAGGGAGCAGAGACACCGTAAGGGTGAAATGATAAAGAGGCGTATAGAGACAACTGTCGATTTTTTGAAAGGTTTATTGAAGAAATTATAAAATGATTGTACGATGAATTTGAATTATGGTGTTGTAGGCAATGGGCGTACTGCTGCTCTGATTTCCGAAACAGGGAATGTGGAGTGGTTATGTTTCCCGGATTTTGATTCCCCATCTATTTTTGCAGCGTTGCTCGACCGGGAGAAGGGAGGCTGCTTCGGTTTCGAGGTAAATTCTGATTATCGGATATTACAAACGTATGTTCCACATACTAATATACTTTCTACCAAGTTCTTATCAGAAGCGGGAGAATTTGATGTACTCGATTTCATGCCCTGTTATCGTTTTAAGAATGATAGTAAGGGGCAATATATTCCGGCTGAACTGTACCGCTATATTCATCTGGTAAGAGGTAAACCGGAGTTTAAAATTAAATATAGTCCAGCTCCGAATTATGCCCGTGGGAAAGTCATTTATAATACAACCTCTGATTATATCGAGACTTATTGTTCTTCCGATAGCAAAGACAGGCAATATCTGTATTCCTCCTTGCCTTTGGAGGACATCTCGTTGAAGCGAACCGTACAGCTTGAAAAAGACGAATTTATGTTGCTTTCCTATAATGAAAAAGTGATTCCGATAGATATTGAACGTGAAAAACTGGAGTATTGTCGGACGTTGGTTTACTGGCTGAACTGGACAAATCGAAGTAAAAAGTATACACTTTATAATGACGTGATAGAACGAAGCTTGTTGGTATTGAAACTGATGTCTTACTATAAGGGTGCTGTACTGGCGGCATTAACTACGAGTCTGCCCGAAACGGTGGGTGATGTTCGAAATTGGGATTACCGGTTCTGCTGGTTGCGGGATGCTTCCATGTCAATCGAAACTATGTTCCGAGTAGGGCATGCGGGTGCTGCCAGGCGTTTTATGAAATTTATACAGTCCACATTTGTTGCTAACAGGAGATCCTATCAGATTATGTATGGGATACGCGGAGAACGCAAATTGACTGAAGTTATTTTGGAGCATCTTTCTGGTTACAAAGATTCCAGACCTGTCCGTATAGGGAACGATGCATATCATCAACGGCAGAATGATTCTTTCGGATATTTAATGGACTTAATTTACCAGTATTATCGCTTGATGCCGGGAACATTGGATGAGATAGAAGACATGTGGGAAATGGTGAAAAGTATTCTTGACACTGTTCAGGAAGACTGGCAGAAGCCAGACAAAGGTATTTGGGAAATCAGGGGGGAAAGCCGCCATTTTGTTTCTTCTAAAGTGATGTGCTGGGTGGCCTTGGATCGGGGTGTGAAGATAGCCCGTATGTTGGGCAAATACGGTGATTCCGAGCGCTGGATGCAGGAAGCTGATAATATCCGCCAGGATGTGATGGAACATGGGTGGAAGGAAAAAATGCAAAGTTTCTCTCAGGCTTACGATAACGAAGCGTTGGATTCATCTTTGCTACTGATGGAGCCTTACGGGTTCATCCAAGCTGATGATATCCGTTATCATAAGACGGTGGAAGCTGTCCGGAAAGCGTTGTTTTATAAGGGATTGATGTATCGCTATAACAGTGAGGACGATTTTGGCATGCCTTCTTCCGCTTTTACCATTTGTACGTTCTGGTTGATACGAGGGTTGTTTGTTACAGGTAGAAGAGAAGAGGCCAGGTGTCTTTTTGATGAGGTGCTGAAATATGCAAACCATTTGGGATTGTTTAGTGAAGACATCGATTTCAATACCAAAGAACAACTGGGCAATTTTCCACAAGCATATTCCCATCTGGCACTGGTGAATACGGCAATCTTGTTTGCGGAAGAAGACAGAAGTCTATCTTTTATACGTCCTTAAATAATGGTAGAGATATCGGTTATAAAAACAGAACCTTGTTTGTGTAGGCATGTCACTTATCTCCGGACAGCATAAGAGATTTCAAGATAGCATCGGTACGTTTGTGGCTATCCAGATGCCCCCTATTTTCTTTTGTTTTGAGACAGTACTTCATATATATACTTAGCATAGCTTCTCCCTACGGGAATGGTTCTTTCAAGTCCTTGAAGATGTATTTCCTGTTTGGAGAATTGGCTGACCTTGTTTAATGGAATCAGAAAAGAACGATGCACTCTTAAAAAGTAGTTTTTGGGCAACATTCCATGGAGAGCTTTTATATTAAGTCTTGAAATGATATTTTCTCCACAGATTCGGAATATTTTGCTATAATTCTCCATTGCTTCAATATAAAATATATCGGAAATAGGTACAGTTATACTGGTGTAGTCTTGTTTTACGACAATATTTTCCTGCATGGCTTCATTCCATGGTTCTGTAAGTCCTCCTATATGTAGCATAGCTTTCTCCACAGCCCTTTCGAAACGTTTATAAGCTATAGGCTTGTGCAAAAAATCCACGGCATCCAGATTGAAACCGTCGAGTGCATATTTGGCGTGTGCAGTAGTAAAGATAAGGGTACATTCCACAGGTAAAGCTTTTGCTACATCCAGACCATTGAGACCGTTCATTTCAATGTCAAGAAATACTAAGTCCGGTTTTGTTCGTATGATTTCTTCCAACCCAATGCGGGGATCACAGAAGGTGGTTATTTCCATACCTCCTTTTCTATCACAGAACTGTTTGATGATGAATAGCGCGATGGGTTCATCGTCTATGGCTATGCAGTTAATTTTTCTCATGAAAGCTGTATGATTAATTTTGTTCTGAACTCCCGTTTGTTCTCATCCTTTTCCGTAAGCAATGTGAAACGTTCAGGATAAAGTAGTCTCAGACGCTTTCGGCAGTTTTCTATACCTATGGAGGGGCTATCCTGTTCTTTCTCTCTCATGATGGAATTACATGTCTTGAAAAGTAATGTACCGTCTTCTACGACAATCCGTATGAGCACGGTACAGTCTTCGGAAGAAGATGTCCCATATTTAAATGCATTTTCCACGAAGGTGATTAGGATCATTGGAGGAATTTTCACATATTCCTGATCTGTATGACTCTCGAATATGACCTTGGTGTGATGGTTGAGACGTAACTGTTGTAGTTCAACATACTGTCGGATATATTCTATTTCACTTTTTACGTCTATTTTTTCGACTGAGGCATTATGGTACATATATTTGAGAATATTGGAGAACTTGACAAAGGCGGATTCGGTCAGGTCAGATTTAGTTATAACCAGTCCATACAGAGTATTGAGAGTGTTGAATAGAAAATGTGGATTTATCTGTGCTTTATACATGGCCAGTTCGGCGCGGTTTTTCTCTGCTTCCACTTCTTGACGGGCAAGCATTTGACGGAAAAGTTCGAAGGTGACTTCAATGGCCAGTCCAAAACCGGATATGATAAGGAAAAAGAACCATACGGTTTGGGAATGCAAATGGCGGCGGAAATCCAGAGGCAGTTTGGAGTGAGGATTTTCCGGCAAGGGGAAATGAGTCATTAGTTCAGTTACAAACAAGAGCATGATAACTGTCATTATAATCCATCCATACCTTTTACGCATGAACAGTGATGGAATACTCACTTTGCGGTAGACGAAATAAAGTAGGTAAAGATATATGACCAGCGTCACTACAAAAGCAGGCTGAGTTACAAACCATTTGTCTACTGGGACAAGCAGGATAGTTAGGGGCAATATGATTATACAAAAGAGCAGGTCTACATAGAGGGTTATTCTGGGATATGCAACGGCACTTTCTGCTGTTCCCCTCACTTTTTTCTTTATTCTTTTTAGAAACATCTATACTTGGTCTTTTTATATTAAATATTAAGTTGTTTCTGCAAAGATAATTCTTTGTTCTCATACTTCAAACGCTGGATTGTTGTCGTTCGTCAACACATTTCTACTGTTCGTCAACACATTCTTAGAATGTATGCAAAATCTTTTTAGATTTGTCACCGACTGTTTTGGGAAACTAATTTTCATTCAATAATAATAAATAAACAAACAGAAAAATAATGAAAGTTTTCTTCGTTTTATTATCAGTTTTGGTATTGCTGTCTTCGTGTAGTTCTAAACAACAGCAAGAGCCGGGTGTCAAGTACAAGACACTTCGTGTGGAATTTACTGATCGGACACTAAAAAACGGATATGCGGCTAGTTTGCGAGGTAGGCAGTATGTTGAGATACGCCCGCAGGTGGATGGCATCATTACAGAAATTCGTTTGAATGAGGGTGACGTGGTAAAAAAGGGACAGGTATTGTTCATTATTGACCAGGTTCCTTATAAAGCTGCACTCGAAATGGCAATAGCTAATGTAAAGAGTGCGGAATCCCGTCTGGCTACTGCCCGGCTTACGGCGGAGAGTAAAGAGGAGTTGTTCCGAGAGGATGTGGTTTCGGAATTTGATCTCCAAACCGCTCGCAATTCCCTTGCAGAAGCTCAGGCCAGTCTTGCTCAGGCTCGGGCAGAGGAAATCAATGCCCGTAATAATCTGTCTTATACAGAAGTTAAAAGTCCTGTTAACGGGGTTGCCAGTATGATTCCTTATCGTGTGGGGGCTCTTGTGGGTAGCAATATTGCGGAACCATTGGTAACAGTTTCCGATGATGAGAAAATTTATGCCTATTTTTCAATGAATGAGAATCAGATATTGGATTTGGTGCAACAATACGGTTCGCTTCAGAAAGCAATGGCTGAGATGCCTGATGTAGAGTTGACCTTGAGCAACGGTAAGGCTTATTCCCATTCCGGTAAGATCAACGCAGTGAGTGGGAGCATAGATGAGAGTACAGGTGCGGTAAGTTTGCGTGCGGAGTTTGACAATCCGGAGAAACTACTCCGTAATGGTGGTAGTGGTACGGTATTTGTCCCTTCGTATCGTGACAGTGTGATTGCTATTCCTCAAGCTGCCACTTATGAATTACAGAACCGTGTCTTCGTATATAAAGTGGTTGATGGCAAGGCGAAGTCAACTCCGGTTGATGTATTTCGGTTGAATAACGGGACGGAATATATTGTCGAGTCCGGTCTGTCTCTTGGTGATGTGATTGTTGCCGAAGGTGCCGGTCTTGTACGCGAAGGAACTGAAATAGATACTTACACGACTACTAATGAATAATCTGCGTCATGAAAATAAGGACTTTTATTGACAGACCCATTTTGGCGGGTGTAATTTCCGCCCTCATCCTTATATTGGGTATTATCAGCCTTGTTCAATTACCTGTTGAACAGTTTCCCGAAATAGCGCCGCCTACAGTAAGTGTACAGGCTAACTATACGGGTGCTAATGCCGAGACTGTGCTGAAGAGTGTTGTTGTGCCTTTGGAAGAGGCCCTCAATGGCGTGGAGAATATGATGTACATGACTTCTTCAGCTACCAATGCCGGAATGGCTAATATCCGTATTTATTTCCGTCAAGGGACGGATCCAGATATGGCAACGGTGAATGTGCAGAACCGTATTGCTTCCGCACAGGGGTTGCTTCCAACCGAGGTCACACGAAGCGGTATTACGGTACGTAAACGCCAAACCAGTAATATCAAAGCTTTGGCTTTGTACAGTCCGGATAATTCTTTCGATGAGAAATTCCTAAATAATTATCTAAAAATTAATATCGAACCTCGTTTAGCTCGTATAGCCGGTGTGGGTGAGGTTAATGTAATGGGGTCAGACTACTCATTACGTATCTGGCTTGACCCGGGTAAAATGACACGTTACAACCTTGTTCCGAGTGATATTACGGCAGTCCTTGATGAACAGAATCTTGAGGCCCCGACTGGAACTTTGGGTACTGAATCGGAAAATACGTTCCAGTACGTGCTCAAATATCGTGGACGTTATGAATTTGAACAGGATTATGAGAATATGGTTATCAAGTCTCTTCCTGGCGGTGAAGAACTGAAACTGAAAGATGTGGCCACTATCGAATTGGGATCGCGTACTTATACTTATATAGGTGAGGTGAACGGTCATCCGGGTTCTAATTGTATGATTGCCCAGACATCGGGTTCTAATGCCAATGAAATTATTGAGGAGATTGACAGGGTAGTAGAAGATATTCGAAAAAATCTTCCAAATGGCATGGAAATAGCTGACTTGATGAGCACGAAAGACTTTCTTGACGCATCCATCAAAAATGTGATCAAAACGCTTATTGAAGCTATAATCCTCGTTATTTTGGTGGTGTATGTCTTTCTACAGAGTTTTCGTTCCACATTCATACCTGCTGTTTCAATTATTGTTTCCTTGATCGGAACTTTTGCATTTCTGGCTGTGGCGGGCTTTAGCCTGAATATGTTAACTCTTTTTGCTTTAGTACTGGTAATCGGTACGGTGGTGGACGACGCGATAGTTGTTGTCGAGGCTGTGCAGGCGAAATTTGACGAGGGCTACAAATCTCCTTATCTTGCCACTATAGATGCTATGGGCAATATAACTTCAGCTTTGGTAACTACTACTTTCGTTTTCATGGCGGTATTCATTCCCGTATCGTTCATGGGAGGTACGACCGGTACGTTTTATACCCAGTTCGGTCTTACGATGGCTGTGGCAGTAGGTATTTCTCTTCTTAACGCCATGACTCTTAGTCCGGCTCTTTGTGCGCTTATCATGACCCCACATGCGGATACTGGTAATGGAGGAAAGATGAGTTTCTCCTCACGTTTTCATGTTGCTTTTGATACGGCTTTCCATCGGGTTGTGATGAAGTATAAAAGTGGTGTGTTTTTCATGCTCAAGCGTAAATGGCTGGCCGTAGTGTTGCTGGTGGTAGCCGGTAGCGGACTTTTTTTCTTGATGAGAACAACCAAGACAGGACTTGTGCCTCAGGAGGATATGGGTACAGTTTTCATTGATGTACGTACTTCTCCCGGAAGTAATCTGGCAGAGACACAGCTTGTGATGGATGAGATCAACCGTCGTATCAAGGACATTCCGCAAATCCGTATGTTTTCTAAAATTACGGGTAACGCTATGATTAGCGGACAGGGGGCAGCTAATGGTATGTTCATTGTCCGTCTTCAGGATTGGAATGAACGTACGGAAGAGGGAGATGATATTAATTCTGTAATATCTGAAATTTACCGCCGTACAGCCGATATCGCTTCAGCTGATATAATGGTTTTTGCTCCCCCTATGATCCCGGGCTATGGCGTGAGTAGCGGTTTTGAAATCTATGTACAGGATCAGAAGGGAGGAAAGATAGAAGATCTACTTTCTATTACACGGCAGATGATTGACAAACTGAATGCCCGTCCTGAAATTGCACGTGCTACAACTTCCTTTGATAACAAGTTTCCTCAGTATCTGGTGGAGGTGGACGCTTCTCGTTGCAAACGCAACGGTATTTCTCCATCCGATGTACTTTCAGTATTGTCTGGCTATATCGGTGGTAACTACGCTTCCAACATGAACCGTTTTTCCAAATTATATCGTGTGATGGTACAGGCTTCTCCCGAATATCGCTTGGATACGGAAGCGTTGAATAATATGTTTGTACGGAACGATGAAGGTGAGATGAGTCCCGTGGGGCAATATCTGAAACTTACGCGTGTATATGGAGCTGAGACACTTTCCCGTTTCAATCTTTTCTCGGCTATTAGTGTTAACGGTACCCCTGCTGACGGTTACAGTACCGGTCAGGCTATCCAGGCGGTGCGTGAAGTGGCTGCGGAGACACTTCCGGCAGGCTACGGCTATGAATTTGGCGGTATGTCGCGTGAAGAGGCTTCAACAGGCAGTTCCACGACTATTATCTTTGTCATTTGCATAGTATTCATATACCTGATCCTATGTGCTCTTTATGAGAGTCTTTTCGTTCCGATTGCAGTTATTCTTTCTGTTCCGTTTGGGCTTGCCGGAAGCTTCCTTTTTGCCAAAATGTTCGGTTTGGAAAATAACATTTATCTGCAAATTGGCTTGTTGATGCTGATAGGACTTCTGGCTAAGACGGCAATCCTGCTTACTGAATATGCTTCAGAACGCCGCCGTCAAGGTATGAGCATTTCCCAGGCAGCGGTATCTGCTGCACAAGTTCGTTTGCGTCCGATTCTTATGACTTCACTGACTATGATTTTTGGAATGCTTCCACTGATGTTTGCTTCGGGTGTGGGAGCCAATGGTAATATTTCTATCGGTGTGGGGACGGTTGGCGGTATGCTAATCGGTACGGTTGCCCTACTTTTTATTGTACCGGTACTTTTTATTATATTCCAATATTTGCAGGAACGTTTCATGCCTGAGCGTCAATTGCCGAAGTTGGAAAAAAAAGATTAATAATCAGAATATATTTGTACAATGAAGAAAATAATTATATGTATATGCTTGTCGGTGGTACTGGGGGGATGCTCGGTTTATCGGACCTATAAGCGACCTGATGTGGCGGTTATAGACAGTCTTTACCGTCAGCAGATTTCGCCTGCCGACAGTGTTGCTTCCATTGCCGACCTTTCGTGGAAAGAATTGTTTACGGACCCACATTTACAGAAACTTATTGAGACTGGTCTTTGTAATAATTCAGATTTGGGTATTGCCCGTCTTCGTGCCGAAGAAGCCGAAGCACTTCTTCAGTCGGCACGTCTTTCATATTTACCATCTATTAGCCTTAGCCCTCAAGGAACAATAGGCAAGGTGGAACATAGTAAAACAACCAAGAGTTACGATTTGGCTACTTCGGCTAGTTGGGAGATTGATATTTTCGGTAAACTGACCAATACTAAACGGGAAGCTCGTGTTGTACTGGAACAGAGTGAAGCTTACCGTCAGGCTGTACAAACTCAGTTGATAGCTACTATTGCCAATAGTTATTATACATTGTTGATGTTGGATGAACAGCTCAATATCAGTCGTCGTACAGCCAGAAACTGGAGTGAGAATCTGCGTGTGATGAAAGCTCTTAAAAATGCCGGTCAGACCACTGATATGGCTGTTGCACAGACTGAAGCGAGTAAATTGTCTGTAGATGCTTCATTGCTTTCACTTGAACGACAGATTACCGAATTGGAAAATACCTTGTTATCATTATTGGGATCTGTTCCAGGAGACATCACACGTTCAACACTTTCCAGCCAGTCTTTTCCTGATACGCTTTTAGTCGGTGTACCGTTACAGCTTCTGCAACGTCGTCCGGATGTACGACAAAGTGAGGCTGTACTGGCTGCTGCATTCTATGTAACAAACCAAGCCCGAGCCGCATTCTTTCCGTCAATTACGCTTTCGGGTTCTGCTGGGTGGACTAATGCAGCAGGTGTTGTAATAACCAATCCTGGCCAATGGTTGTTTTCTGTTGTCGGCTCGCTTATACAACCACTTTTTAATCGTGGACAGAATATTGCTAATTTGAAAGTAGCCAAGGCACAGCAAGAAGAGGCGTTATTGTCTTTCCGTCAAAGTCTACTCGATGCCGGTACAGAGGTTAATAACGCGTTGGTACAATGGCAGACGGCAAGAGGAAAATTGAAACTTGATGAACAGCAGGTTGTTGCTTTAACATCAGCTGTGCGTAGTGCAGAGTTGTTGATGAAACATAGTTCGCAAAATTACCTTGAGGTATTGACAGCCCGTCAGGCATTGCTACAAGCGGAGTTGGATGCTGTTTCAGATCGTTTTGATGAGATACAGGGAATCATTAATCTGTATCGTTCATTGGGTGGAGGAAGTGAATGAGCTGATTATTTGGAAAGCTATTTATATTTGGGGATACGAATGTTTATCTTATAATTATGATTAATAAGGTTTCAATGAAGGAATTGTTATATTCCAATTAGTCGATACTAAATGAGACTGGTTCTTATTGTTTAGAGTCAGTCTCTTGTTTTTCTATGTGAATGTATTCTGAGCCTTGTATATCGACGCAACACATTGATACTATTGAAAGAAAGTGTTTTAGCCTTTTAATCGGTACAAATATGGTACTCACAATGAGAATGGAAAGTACCCACAATTTCATGTCTCTGATTTTCAGTACTTTCGATATACGTGTTGTACCGCACTTTTTTAGCTCATTTTCAAGTTCCGATGCAGCATACATAGCTGCTTGAATGATAGATTATTGCAATTTAATCGGTAGAAAAGTTGTTTTTGAGACCTCTGAGACTTGTTTTTGAGGCTGTTTTACACTCTTTTCTCAATGAATCAGAACCATGAGGAAGTATTGTATCCTCAATGAAGTTCACCTATCTTCTATCTAGCTACAAAGGTACAAAATTCCGTGATGTTTTCGCCTATAGTGTCAATTAAATGCAAGATATTTTCACTGATATTGTATGCTGATCAAAAGAGAAATATTCAGTTGAAGCTTTTTTCTTTTCTTCCCCTCTGTTTGACTTGACTTTATTGCCCGTGTATATAATAACGGTCATTAAAGTCAAGTTGAGAGTGGAGTTATATCTTTTTCTTTTGGCAAGCAAAATCGTTCTTTGATATGATGAGTGTATGATGGACAATTTGCATTGTTTGTAACGAATAACATATTGTTTGTTGATAGGTGTATATGGTGCTTACAAACAAGATTATAGCATTTAGTTTTTGGAAGTTTTTGCTCAAAATAGATTATGTATATGGTTAATTATGCCAAGACGTGCATTTTTTTATGTGTAATACATCATTAAATAAATAAAAAGTATTACCTTTGTATATTATATGATAGGTTGTTGTGGCGAAGTCATCGACATAGTCGCTTTGCACCTTAAATTGATGTAGTAATGGCAAAGAATACAATGGGAACCAAACTTCCCCGAAAATTGGAGCAGAAGATGCAAATTGTAGGTGAGCAGATTAAGTTGGCTCGCTTGCGTCGGAATCTGAGTGTGGCTCAGGTTGCTGAACGTGCCACCTGTTCACCTCTTACTGTGTCTCGAATAGAAAAAGGGATTCCTACTGTTGCAATAGGGATCTATCTACGTGTGTTGTACGCATTGCAACTTGACGATGATATTCTATTGCTTGCCAAAGAAGATAAATTGGGAAAGTCTTTACAAGATTTGAGTTTGAAAACAAGAGAACGTGCATCCAAGAAAGAATAATCTATGAAAAAGTTGTATGTATATGCCGATTTCGATTGGCTCAAAGAAGTGGAGCTCATTGGCGAATTAGGCTTTGAGTCTCTTCGTGGTGCGGACAGCTATAGTTTTACGTTCAATAATGAATGGTTAAGGCGGCACAGCGATCTGTTTTTGAGTGACGACCTGAATAATTACCCAGGACAACAATATACACAACCGGACAAGGATATATTCGGATGTTTTTCTGATGCTTTGCCAGATCGTTGGGGACGTACTTTGTTGTTGCGTCGTGAGCAAATTGCAGCTGCGGAAGAAAAACGACCAGTACGGAGATTGTCATCCTTCGATTTCTTGACTGGTATTGATGATTTCTCTCGAATGGGCGGATTCCGTTTTAAGGAAACCCCAGATAGTGAATTTATAAATGTAAGTGAATCGTTGAAAATTCCACCTCTGACAGATATTCGGGAGTTGATTGTAGCCAGTGCTGAGATTGAGAAGAGCGAAGAAAACAATATGCTCCCCGATAGGAAATGGATTGCACAACTTGTGCAACCAGGAACATCATTGGGCGGTGCGAGACCTAAAGCCAATGTGATAGATACGGATAAAACTCTTTATGTAGCCAAGTTTCCTTCACGTAAGGATGACTATGATGTTGGACTTTGGGAACATTTCAGTCATTTGCTTGCCACAAAAGCAGGGATAAACGCATCAAAAACCAAAGTGCTGGCAACTGGAGAAAAATATCATACATTGCTGTCACAACGTTTCGATAGAACAAACGATAGCAAACGTATTCATTTTGCGTCCGCAATGACCTTGTTGGGGTTGAGTGATGGTGACAATGCAACTACCGAGCATGGTTATCTGGATATAGTCGACTTCATTATTCAGAATTGTACCGATGTAGAGCGAAACCTACAGGAACTATACCGTCGTGTGGCTTTCAATATATGCATAGGCAATAGTGACGACCATTTCCGCAATCACGGTTTTCTTTTGACTGCAAAAGGATGGACACTGTCTCCTGCATATGACATGAACCCCACGTTGAATGAGTATCAAAGTTTGCTTGTTTCATCAACTTCTAACAAAGCAGAGTTGAGTATTTTGCTGGATGCTTGCGAAGGCTATATGCTAAACCGTAAAACAGCAGAAAAGATTATTTCGGAGGTGATTGAAGCTGTAAAAGGATGGCGAGAATTGGCAATCCGATTGGGACTATCCAAAAGAGAAATGGAAATGTTTGCTGGGGTATTGGATACAAAGTGGAAAGATTGTGTTTGATTTACAAATGTTTATATAATATGCATATTATGTCTGGTGATATTATTTGTAATGACATGACGTGGTTTCGTGCAGACTTCCATTTCAGGATTAATCTGAAAAAGCATTTCAGAATACAGAGGAACTTGTCAAGTGTCGGAAAACAATAGAATTTTTCATTTTGGCTAGGTCGATGGAAAAAACTGAATAGTACAGAAACTATGCTTACTTTGAGCTTAGAAGACTGATAAAGGAGGTGGAAGTATAAATTCGAGTTATATTACTGACAAGTGTTGCCAAGGGTGTACATGGTTACTTTGAACGTAATGGCGGAAAAATATATCCGCAAGGAGATAAAAGTAAGAGTCTTTCCAATATAAAGGCCGCTCTCCGAAAAAATGGAAGCCAATAGACTTGCGGGGTATACTTGAGGAAAAAATGTAATTAATATAATCTACAATGGTAAATCAAAACAATCAGATTAAAATTTCTGCTGAGACGAGACGCTCTATATTTGATAAGATTATGTCTCATGCAGATTTCTTGGGTGTATTCCAAGGAGGTAATTATGAAGATCAAAACATTGTTGATTTCTTGAAAATGATATGGGATCTCCCTGCTATGCCTTCAGAAGACCCTCGTTTCAAGAATGCAGAAGCTGATGCAAGGCAACATTTGATTAATAATGATGATTGGGATCTTACGTATACTTTTGAACATCGATTTAATTTGTTGGCAGGTGATACAAAACACTTCATTAAGTTTGTTGAAGCATGTGTTTCTCCCTTTGTCAGATCGTCTTCTGAAGAGATAATGCAATATGTGGAAGAGATTAATCCTTTGCTAAATAGGGATAATTGTGAACTTGCCATAGAAGATTATATAGATGAAAGACCCCATTATATTATAAAATCAGGAACTGGCTTCTCATTTGATCGAAAAGACATATATAGCAATAGTTATACGATTTATGTTGATAAACTTGGGAATAACAAACCATGTTTCTTTTTAAAGAGTATAACATGGGATGATTATGGACATAAAACATCATTCTATTTAGATTATGTTAGGGAGGATGGCTCCTATTCAAGGGTAGGCAAAGTGAAGATATGCAAGAAAAATGCCGCCACAACTCTGGATGTTATTCCTGAGTCATTTCTATCCCTAGATTTAGATTATTGCTCTTTAGGACAGGAAACATCTTATTATTCAAATATAAAAAACATATTAGGCGATAACGCGATGTCCTTTCTTAATGCGATGAAAGATGCTGCAGCATTTAGCCGAATATCAGATGATTTTGTAAACGACTCAGGATTCAGACACTCTTTGTTAAGAGATAATAGTGCTGATACAGCTTTAAATTTAGGACGTTATGTACTTGCTGGTTTTGATCCTGATGAAAGAGTAAATTTTGCATACAAGACTCGACTTGCTTTTTCTTCAGATTATGACTTCAATATAAAGTTCGATTTTGGTAGAATAAATCAAGAAGATAATTTTAATAGAGTGATTGCCATCATCGGTGAAAATGGTGTAGGTAAGACCTCGTTGTTATATAATCTTGCTAAGTCAATCGCTAATCAACAGAAGGAATGTTTCTCACCGCACCATCCATTGTTTACAAAAGTTGTAGCAGCATCTTATAGTATGTTTGATAGATTTTATGATATTAATGCACGAGCCTTCAACTTTGAGTATTGTGGTATGCACAATAACGCGGGTGGCCTTATGACTCTTGAACAATTGATAGCAAGACACCAACGTAATGCAGAAACCATCAATGTTCTGAATAGCGGTAAAAACTTAAAGAAATTTCTAGGCAATATCTTGCCCAACGAGATGTTAGAAGATTTGTTTGAAAACGGCTCTGTATTTAAGTATAATGTCTATAAGGATTACTATGGTAAAATGAGTTCAGGGCAAACTATGCTTACCAACCTCATTATCGACATTACTGCTAATGTGCGATCAAATTGTCTAATTATGATAGATGAACCAGAAGTTCATCTTCATCCAAATGCTATTACACAGATTATAAATGTTGTAAATCTTGTATGTGAAAGATTCTCTTCTTGTTGTATTATGGCAACTCATTCGCCTTTGGTGATTCAATCTCTTCTCTCTCGCAATGTCCTAATAATGGAACGAGATGTAGATGGAATGCCTGTTGTAAGGCAAATGAGGGTTGAAAGCTTAGGCGAGAACCTGACTACTATAAATGAAGAAATTTTCTCTAATGGTCAACGAGATAAGTATTACAGGCGACTTATAGAAAAGGCTGTCGAAGGAAAAGAATCCATGGAGCAGGTACTACAAGAGCTCCAGAATGGTGATTTGCCAATGAGTCTTACTTCTTATATGTTAATTGATAAATATTTGAATCATGATTAACATGAAAAAATATGCTGGAGGAAAGAAACCATATGAACTTTTCTCTGAAGCAGTGGATAGAAAGGACAAGAACAGTGCTGATACTATTGCACTGAATGTTAATAAACGAAAAGTTGAGATTGCATACCGATATTATGAGCGTGCTATGGATAACCAGAAGCTAGGATTACTAACTCCCTCTACGGTGTTGTCAAGTATTAAACAGCCCCTACTAGGAATGTATTCGTCTGGATGCAAGTTGGTAAAGGATTTTAGAACATGGCATTTTAATAACAACCCTCAAACATATAATAATGTATGTCCGTATTGTACTATAAATAGTGCAAATACTACGGAGCACATTCTTCCAAAGGAAGTGTACTCAGAATATGCAGTAAATGTCTTTAACTTGATACCTGCATGTTCTGAATGTAATACATTTAAGGGGGATGATATATTCGATGAGAATGGTGAAATCTTCACTATTAATTTTTATACTGACACTTTGCCTGATATACGATACCTATTCGCTCGTATCACTCATATAGTGGGAGGTGTTCAGTTTGCATATTATTTAGATAACAGAAATGGAATTGATAGAAATCTATATGCTCTTATACAAAGACATTTCAAACGTTATCATTTGATAAATAGGTATTATACCAAAGCCGTACAAGAATTATCCAATATTGAAAATTACTTTAAGTTCGAAGAAATAACTTGTGAGGATGACTACGATAAAGCTGCAAGCAAATTAATCAGGAAAACGGATGCTGATGCAGTTGCATATGGTAGAAATCATTGGAAGATTGTAATGTATTACGATGCGGCTACATCACCAGTATTCAAGTCTTATATAATGACTAAATTAATATCCTAAATATCATATATGAAAATTGTTTTGTTCTGAAAAAAGTTGACTCATTACACTTGGATTAGATATAATGGCGCATTGTAAGGAAATGGCTCAATATTAAAGGGTATGAACCCCGATTGTACTTATCTTGATGAAGATGATGAATAAAAGCTAGTTTCATTCCAAACAAATATAATAGACTATTTGCTTGGCGGTGTCTACAAATTTGTTTATTTTTGCACATAAATGTAGATATAAATTCAATGGAAAAGAAAGAGTATAGAAATCGTATTCGGGTCATTTTAGCCGAGAAGATGATTACAAATACCTATTTGGCAGAACAACTTGGCGTGTCGAAAATGACAATAAGTCGCTGGTGTACCAATACTACACAGCCAAGTGCACCGCAATTAATTGAGATTTCGCAGATATTACAGTGTGATTTGAAGGATTTATATGAAACAGTAAAGTAATCCGAGAAAGGAAATGATGAAGAAAACATATACATTCATAGACTTGTTTGCAGGTATTGGGGGGTTTCATACAGCAATGCATTATGTTGGTGGAAAATGCGTTTTTGCCAGTGAATGGGATAAAAATGCTCGTTTGTCATATGAAGCAAACTATAAAAAGATTGAGCCTAAGCTTTTCAAAAAAGACAAGGATGGAAGATATCTTTATTTTAATGAAGATATAAATGATGTCGTTCCAAGTCATATTCCGGATTTTGATGTTTGTTGTGGCGGATTTCCTTGCCAGCCTTTTTCTGTTGCAGGACTTAAAAGAGGGTTTGAGGATACAAGAGGGACTTTGTTTTTTAGTATAGCCAATATTATTAGAGAGAAAATTAATGCAGGCAATCCTCCTAGAGTTTTGTTTTTGGAGAATGTTCGTGGATTAAAGACACATGATAAAGGGAATACTCTCAAAGTAATATTAGCTACACTTGAAGAATTGGGATATGCTTATTCTTTTGATGTTCTTAATGCAAAGTATTTTGGAGTACCTCAAAACAGAGAACGTTTATTCATTATAGCATGGTATAAGAAGCTGGTAGATGTTGATGAATTTAGATTCCCATATGGAATAGCAGAAGATGGCTCTACTATATACGATAAGAAGAAGTTGAAAGAAGGAATTCTTTTAACCAAAGTATCAGATATATTTGAGCCAGAAAAAACTATGGATTCTCAATATACCATTAGTGATAAAATGTGGGAAGGACATCAAAAACGCAAAGAACGAAACCGGAAAAACGGGAAAGGATTCGGGTATTCACTATTCAATGCTGATAGTACATATACGAGCACTATTTCTGCTAGATATTGGAAAGATGGAAGCGAAATACTTATTGATCAATCAGAAAAAGGACTTAACCCACGTGTTCTGACTCCGGTGGAAGCCGGAAGATTACAAGGGTATCGTATTATTGGTGAGGGATGGGAAAAGCCGGAATGCGCGAACAATCTCAATTATAATGATTCTAATATAGAATTTAAAATAGTGGTATCACGCAAAGAAGCTTACCGTCAATTTGGAAATAGCGTCGCTATTCCGGTTATTAAAAGGTTGGCTGAAGAAATAGTTAAACAATTGATGTAATAGGATTATGAAAGATTTATTCTCATTTTTAAATGAAGTATCCGGCAATAGTGATTTTAAGGCTACTTTGAGTGAAAGAGGTGGTTTTATTACGTTCAGCAACTCTGGCAGACGTGGTGGCTCCAAGTTCTTTCAGATCGGATTAGATAATATTCTTCAAACTTTGAAAGATATATTGATTAATATAGAAACCTTTAAGAACCTGACTGAATATGATGAAACATCTTGGAGAAACAATGGGTCTGAATATTTCTCGGATTCAGTTGCAAATGCAAATTCTACAGTTCAGACTAAACCCTTGTTCTCAACATTAAGCAAAGTGATAAATTGGGCAAATCAACCAAGGCTGGATTCCATTGATTCTGATGCTAAGATTTGTCTTGATAAAGATGCTTTGGAGACAACTATAGCGAAACTAGAGGTCGTAGCTGATAGCTTTAAGCCGTCTACAGTGATACCAAATAATACGTGTGATGATACTTGCCGTCAGATAATCTTCTACGGTGCACCAGGTACAGGTAAATCCCATAAAATAAAGGCACAACTTGAAGGTGTTTTTAAAGAAAATATATTCAGAACCACATTCCATCCGGACAGTGATTATTCAACCTTTGTTGGAGCATACAAACCGACAATGGAAAAACCAATGGATAAAGTATATGCTAAGGGAGAGCTCATTAGCAAATTAACCGAAATGAAAGAGGGTGGAGTCACATATTCTCCCCAAAAATTTGGAGCAAAATATTGGCGCTCGTTAAAGCTGTTGAATCTTTCTGATAAGAAAGACATACTCCAAGCTTGCGGTATGTCTGATAATTACACTGTTGAATTTGATAAAGGAGTGGCCGTTGGAGAAGAATATCTTGCCTGTTCAAAAGAATCTCGTATAATTTATTCTTTCGTTCCTCAGGCATTTCTTAATGCTTATATACAGGCATATAGAAAACCGGAAGAAAAAGTATATCTTATTATTGAGGAAATCAATCGAGGTAATTGCGCCCAAATATTCGGAGATTTATTCCAGTTGCTTGATAGGGATGAAAATGGCATATCAGAATATACTATCAAGGCTGATGCAGATTTGAAATCTTTCTTAGAAGAGGAGCTTGGCGAAGACAATCTAGGCATAAAAGATGGGGAGCTTTGTCTGCCATCAAATCTGTATATCTATGCAACTATGAATACTTCAGACCAATCGTTGTTTCCGATTGATAGTGCATTCAAGAGGCGTTGGGATTGGGAGTATGAGCCGATTAAATATAAGAATATAGGCTGGAAGATTGTCATTGACGGAACTGACTATTCTTGGGTATCATTTCAAAGAATAGTCAACGAAAAAATTTTGAGGGCAAACAGCTCCGAAGATAAGATGTTAGGTGATTATTTCGTAAATCCATCAGATGGAGTAATTACCGATAAAGTTTTGTTGAATAAAATATTGTTCTATCTATGGAACGATGTCTGCAAAGATGGTGAAGGGGACATATTCAAAGTCGGTGAAGCTGAAGATATTTCATTCTCTGAATTGTATGGAGAAAATGGGACTAAAATGCTAAAGAAAATGATGTCTTATCTCGGAGTCACTGACCCTGATGGCAATAAGGTTACTACTGAAAATAACGAAGAGAATACAGAACTCTAATCTGAATAAATGTTATGCTGCTGTTCATTGAAGGATACCCATATAATTTGGACGAGATTGTCAAGGATGGCTTGACTGTCAGAGATGTACTCAAGGATGTTGTGTCAGTTCCTGTAAAGGAGGACAAATATTCCTTTGAGTATGTCGGGTATTGCTATAGCAAGGCAGCAAAAGACGTTGTCTTCTTCTTGCCCAAAGTTGTATTGACAGGTGAGATAAACGAGGAGAGTGGCGATGATACGATATTTGGTGCTTCACCGCAAGAAATAATAGACTTTGAATCCGAAGCTGTAAAATCTAAGTTTACGGAAGAAGGGTGCAAGGAATACAAGGAGTTTCTGTCCACTCTCTCGATTTGGATATACCGGACAATAAGTGTATACAAACAGACACACAACGACAACATACTTGAAAACAAGGAATATCAGTCTGAGAGTAGAGGCAAAAAGCAGAAGCATAACACTCTACTTGATGTGATAATAGCACTGAGGGACTTCAACAGAAACAATCAGGACTATTTTACATTTGTGGCCAAGAACGTGCATTCCGGTTATAACAAAATCAACTGGAACAAAACCATTACTTCATCGCAAGCAGTAATTCAAAACGGAAGCCCTGTTTACATCGAGCCTGTCAACAGGAAAAAAATGGTGAATTTTGACGAAGAGTTACTTGTTATATACTTCTCGATATTGAATTACATCCGTGAAATACATGGTTTTTCTTTTGAAATCAATATCCAATATCCGCTTATCAGTTGTGATAAGTTAAAGAAGTCTTATATTGATAGGAATCTTGGATGCAGAAGACTGAAACAAATCAAGTACAAGTATTTCTCGGACAAGGCTCTTCGGATATGGGATTTGTGCTATGCTTTCTTTGACAGGGAGTATAAGATTGCGATGAACAGGCAGGCGGAAGACTATTTGCTGGCGAAAGATTTTGAGCGCATCTTTGAAGTCATGATTGACACTTTGGTAAGTGGCAATGACAAGCAAAATTTGCCAAAAGAACTAACAGAGCAAAGAGATGGTAAACTGGTTGACCACATGTTTGTCGGTCAAGGACTTATCGAACAGTCTGATTTGACATCTGAACTTACCTATTACATTGGGGATAGCAAATATTACAAGCGTTCCAAGAATGACAGGACACAGCTTGGCGACAAATCGATATACAAACAATATACATACGCCAGAAATGTCATTCAGTGGAACATGAATCTGTTTTTGGATGGTGACGGTAACGGGGAACATCCTCAGTTAAGGGATACATTGACTGAAGGATATAATCCCATCCCCAATTTTTTTATCAGTGCTCGAATTCCTAACAAAAAGGCTGGAGACAGTAAATTCCTGTCCTTTGATGACAGAGAATTAAAGGCGCAGGATGGCGGAGTGCAACTTAACCGCCAATTTGAAAATCGCCTGTTTGACAGAGACACGCTGTTGTTGTGTCACTATGATGTTAACTTTTTGTACATCGTATCGTTGTATGGTCGCAACAATAAGAGCACGCAAGCGATATGGAGAGAATATGTCCGTAAAGAATTCAGAAATAAGATTCAAGGCACCCTCAATCGACTCTACACATTCAGAACTCTGCAGCCACGTGATGGCATGGATTGCTATCAGTTCATTCAGGACAATTTCCAACGGCTGAATGGCAAATTGTATCGTCCGAAGAGTGATAGTAATTATCTGATTCTTGCTTTGATGAAGGATGAAGATTTCGATATATGGAAGTCTCTTAAAATAAAATCTTCAACAATAAAAAAGGAAACGGCTCAAAGCAAAGAGCTTGTGAATGCTTTACAGACTCATTTCTATGTCAGCGATCCGTTTGAACTTGAAACTGAGTTCCATATTGATAGCATTGACAATGTCGGCACTTTGACTCAACAGCCGAAACAGGAGATTAGGAATATTCTGACTGGATTAGTACGAAGAACCGATGCTGATTATTCAGATTTTGACAGTCATACCGCAAAGACATATACTATGGAGAAGATACCGACATCTATCAATGTGATGGATATTAGGTATTTCTTGCCTATGGTTGGCGGAGAGATTGACGGTTATTATAAAGTGGAGAAAGTATATTTTGGCACTAAGAACGGAAATCTATGTTTAAAGTTAAATCTGTCCTCTTTTATTTCATTGGGTATTAATCGAACTCCCATATATCGCATAAAAATGCAGCCAGGAGAATTGATTTCAAATGATTTGGTGGTGGAATTATACGAACAAAGGATTTATTAATACAGATTAAAAAAGGCGGATATGGCAATTGATACACTACTTCCTAAGAAAATAGATAAATCAGAAGCGTCATATAAATCAGTTACTGAATTAAATGAAGCTTTGTCTATAGCGGAAAAAGAGCATATAAAAAACATAGCTCTAACGGGTCCTTTTGGCTCCGGAAAAAGCTCCGTGCTCATTACTCTCATGGAAGATTTTGCCAATGAACATAAGTTTCTGCCTATATCATTGGCAACTCTGCAAGCTAATGAGGAACAAATAGCTTCTGATGAAAAACAGGATACATCAGCCGAATTAACAGATGCAGAAAAAGAAAAGCGCATAGAAAATCTTAACCGCAAAATCGAATATAGTATTCTACAACAAATCATTTATAGAGAAGAAACACGAACTGTACCAAATTCTCGTTTTAGAAAAATTGTACATTTGTCGGATCGTGAACTGATAAGATATCCGCTTTGTTGTGTATTGACATTAGTCTGTTTTCTCATCTTATTTGAGCCGAATTTCGCAAGAGTGGACTCAATCTATGATTTTTTCAGTTGGGGTAGCATATGGAATACAATTTTTGATTTAGCCGCTTCTGCTTGGCTTTTGTTTGTATTATATGTGATTGCCCGTTATGTGTTCAAATCATATAGCAATTCAAAACTGAATAAGTTAAATTTGAAAGAGGGCGAAATTGAAGTTATAGAAGATAATTCTATATTTAACAAACATCTTGACGAAATTCTGTATTTTTTCCAAGTAACGGATTATAATGTCGTAATTATTGAAGATTTGGACAGATTCGGGACACCGAGTATATTCTTGAAACTGCGAGAGCTTAATCAGCTTATCAATGAATCCAAGATAGTTGGCCGACATATCACTTTTATCTATGCTATTAAAGATGACATTTTTAAAGATGAAGAAAGAACCAAGTTCTTTGACTTTATTACAACGGTAATACCTGTAATCAATCCTTCGAACTCAAAGGACAAGCTCAAATCTGCACTTGAGGTAAAAGGATGCGGAAACGATGGTATTAGTGATGAAGATTTGTCTGAAATGGCATTTTTCATTCAGGATATGCGTATTCTGACCAACATTGTAAATGAATACAAACAATATCGTGATAAATTGTGTGAGGAAAGTGATTTTCAGCTTAATAAGACTAAACTATTGGGAATGATAGTTTATAAAAACTATTATCCTCAGGACTTTGCTTTGTTGCATCGAAGAGAGGGAAAGATTTATAAGTGTATCAGCAGTAAATCTAATTTTACTCCCATTGCTTTAAAAGCTATTGAGGAATCTGAAAATGCCCTAGCTAAAAAAGAACAAATCTTCAAACAAGATGCAAATTTAAGTAAAATTGATTTGAGGCGGCTATTTTTATTCCATCTCAGACAGAAATATATTTTAGATATGGTGTCAATACATCTAAATGGTAATTTCTATGACTTAGAACAAATAGCTGTTGATGAATTGTTATTTTCGAAGCTGTTGGAAATACAAAATATTACATATCGATATGAGCAAGGATATTCTTGGACTAAATCTGCAAAGATTGATTTTGTGAGAATAGATAAGGAAATTGATTATTCCGCACGTATACAACTGTTAGAGAATGGCTCTGCTTATTTTTCAAAGGAATACAGACGTATCCAGCAGGAAAAAATTAAAGCGAAATCTTTGAGATTAAAGGAGCTAATAAAGAAATACAAATTAGGAGAAACAAATGAATATAAGAGCCTCGGACTAACTCCGATGATGAATGTGTTTGTCCGCAGAGGCTACCTTGACGAAGATTACTACGACTATATATCATATTTCTATGAAGGTATGGTTTCACAAGCTGATAGGGAACTTTTGTTATCAATGAAAATTGAAGAAAGGCAACCTTATGAATACCATATAGACAAGATTGAGAATTTTGTCAAGGAATTAAAGGATTATATGTTTGAGAGTGATGCCATTCTCAATATTGATTTACTGGATTATCTTGCCTCGCATAATGTCCAAAGTGATAAATTTGAACATGTTATGATGCGATTGGAGCGAGATAAAGCCCCGTTACAATTCTTGTCCCAGTATTATTCTGAAGGCAAGCAACCAAGTGTGGTTTTTAAGCACTATATTGAATACGCAGATTCATGGAATAACATAGTAAGTTGGAATAATTCGGCAGAAAGGGACAATCTCATTGAGGCATATCTAAAGTTCTGTCCAAGTTGGGGACATATACAACAAAAATGGCTTAATGATAACTATAATTTTTTGGTTGAACATAGTGAAGGGATCACGTTGGATAAATCTCTGATTTTGGTAAAGGCGAGCCGATTTGTCAGTTTATGCAATGGTTCTGAGGATTTGCTTGATTGTGTTATCGAGAATGATTGTTACGAAATTAATCTTGAGAATCTATGTATTATAGCGATGAGGCTTCATTCCGAAGACAAAACTTTATCTGTCGAAAATCTTAATTATACTCGTATAAAGGAGACAAACAATGATTCTTTCATTGACTATATTGAGGACAATATATCTTCTACAATTCAATGCCTAAAGGATAGATACCAAGATGAAAGCTCAGAATCTTTGCTGTTTCTCTTGAACAATGCGGATATAGATGCAGAGGTTAAAACCAAATATTTAACAGGTCAACATAATCATATTGATGATTTTGCGAAAATAGATAATGAGGAGATGTATGCTGTTGCTGTAAAATCCAGGATATTGTTGCCAACTTGGAATAATGTGTCATTCTATTATGAGCACAAAGAGGGAATGAGTGATGAGCTGATGTCATTTATTAATTACTATGTGACAGAGTTGTCTGGTGAAATATGTTCGAATGATTTAAGTAATAAAAATGATCTATATGTATCTTTGTTTGGCAGCAAAATGTTGAATATAGATAATTATAGAAAGCTGTTAAAATCATTCACCGGACATTTCTTGGATATTGACAAGTTAAAGAATGTAGGGCAAGACAGACTGATGATTCTTGCAGAGAATGGACGGATTTTATTCAATGCAGATACACTCTCATCACTTCTTATAAATATCTCCAAAAATGAATCCTTAAAGTTGGAATTGGTTGTATATGGGATTTCTGCTGGGCTCAATGACTATAGTGTAATAACACATTTACTGACTTCTGTTGGAGGTGATTATATCGAAGTGTGCAATCAGGATAAGAGAGCCAAATTGTCAGACAATGCCTTGAATAGGCAATTATTAGAAGCGCTGAAGAAATCAGAATATATATCGTCATATCAAAATGACAAAAAGGATATAGGTAAACTGATAGTTTATCATAAAACAAAAAAGAATTAACCATTGGACCTTTTAAATTATAGGTAAATTTGATATGGATACTAATATATATACATTGATAGGCGAAGCTACGGCTTTTGATAAAAAGCAAATGCTCGAAGTCAGACATCCAAAAAGTTGGCTTAAAAGTGTATCTGCTTTTGCAAATGGCGAAGGCGGAACTTTGATTTTTGGCATTCGTGATGATGACCAAATAGTTGGACTTGCTGATGCTAAAGGCGATGCTGAGAAAATCAGTGAGGAGATAAAGAGTAAACTTGATCCAATACCTGTTGTCAATCTCGATCTCAAGGAGGTGGAAGGAAAGAACCTTGTATTATTGCATGTATATCCCGGACAGGAAACTCCATATTACTATATTGGAGACAAACAGCGATTGGCATTTGTAAGGGTTGGGAACGAATCCGTTGTGGCAAATCGCATTCAATTGAAGACTCTTGTTTTAAAAGGTGCAGGACGCACATACGACAGTCTTCCATCCAATAAAAGTTTTAAGGACATGGCATTTTCAAAGCTCAGGTCAGTCCATTATAAACGTCTGCAGCGTTCATTTGAAGACAGCGAGTTTGTGTCTTGGGGTATTGTAGACGAAGATGGTAAACTTACAAATGCCGGTGCTTTGTTGGCAGATGAATCTCCTGTCAGGCAGTCACGTATATTCTGTACACGCTGGAATGGTTTGGATATGACAAGTGGCTTGGGCGAAGCGATAGATGATGTTGAATTGGAGGGTTGCGTAATAGGTCAGTTACAGGATGCTGTGTCTTTCGTCAGAAACAATTCCCATAAGAAATGGTGGAAGGAAGACGATTATCGTGAAGAACTGCCAGATTATCCGGAACGTGCTGTGACGGAAGCGATAGCAAATGCGATTATTCATCGTGACTATATGCAAATGGGTAGTGAAATACACATTGATATGTATGATGACCGTTTGGAAATCTATTCTCCGGGCGGTATGTTGGATGGCAAATTCATTCAGCAGCTAAACCCATTTACGGTGCCATCCAAAAGAAGAAATCCGCTGTTGGCAGATTTTTTCAACCGGTTGGGACTTATGGAGAGACGCGGTAGTGGAATGAAGAAGATAATGGATGCGTATAAGCAATACCAACATTTGGCTAAATGTCATATTCCTGAATTTACCTCAGATGCTTCAGAGTTTCATGTGACTCTTTGGAACTTGAATTATGATGGTAATAATACCACTGCTGACAATACATCTCAAAAGAAGGGGCGCGTAAAAGAGCCTGTTGAGTTCACAAAAGAGTTCATAAAAGAGCCTGTTGAGTTCACAAAAGAGTTCATAAAAGAACCTGTTGAGTTCACAAAAGAGTTCATAAAAGCAAGTCGTCAGATATATAAGCTGATATCTACGAACCCTAAAGTCAGTACTGTTCAAATGGCAGTATCAATGGGACTATCAACACGTCAGGTTCAGAAATATATAAAACGTCTACAAGACTTGCACAAAATTGCCCGTGTAGGAGGACGCAAGACTGGAGAGTGGAAGATAATTGACGAAGAGTACGAAGGATTCTTTGATAGAATATAATGGTTTCATTTAAAGATGGACAAACTGACCAAGGAACAGCGTCATCGTTGCATGTCTGCAATAAAGGGCAAAAATACAAAGCCGGAATTATTGGTGAGAAAGTTCTTGTTCAGCCGTGGCTTTCGGTATAGGTTGAATCACCCACGGCTTCCAGGACATCCCGATTTGGTTTTACGCAAATACAGAACTGTTATTTTCGTAAATGGCTGCTTTTGGCATGGTCACGAAGGATGCAAATATTATGTTCTTCCGAAAACAAATGTCGACTTTTGGCAGAATAAAATTGAGCGCAATAGGAGTAGAGATATAGAGGAACGGCAACAGCTAACTTCGATGGGGTGGCATTGTATTACCATTTGGGAATGTCAGTTGAAACCGAAAGTCCGCCAACAGACTTTAGAGGCTTTAGAATACACGCTTTACCATATCTATCTTGAGGATAGAAGAATCAAATCATATGAGACAACTGAAGAAGAATATAGTATGGTGGCAGAACCCGTTGAAAATTATGGCAAATCGGAATGAATATCGTGAAAATGATAATTTAAAATATGGCAAAAAACATAGAAATTGCGAGAAAAAGAATTGGAAGAAATGGGCAGGATAGTCAATGCGTCCCTTGATATGGCAGAAAGTATGGCTATGCGTCATATACCTATGACAATGGAAGATTGGGCAAAGCGAATAGATAAGTTCATTAATTTATTTGGGAGCCCGTTATTACAAGATAACGGACAGGTTTCTGCTGAATATGCCAAGAAGTTTGCTGAATCAGAGTTTGAAAAGTACAGGATCATTCAAGATCGTCTTTTCCAATCTGGCTTTGATAGATTTGAAGATCATAGTCTTCCTGCATTGGATATTGAATAATTATAATGTTATTTTGAGGTTGGCAAAATCGCCTTTGGAATATGGCAGATTCATGTCGTTAAATTGGCAAGCATTTGAACAATAGTTCTGTGTTCATCATATAGTATCTGCATTTATGGTGGCCGACGTTACTCCAGGATACCACTTAAAGGCAAGAAAAGAGTTCACATAAGAGTTCATAAAAGAACCAGTAGGGTTCATAAAAGAGTTCGTAAAAGCACTACTGAAATACGCTTGTCTGTGGTAATTGTCAAACAGAGGCTACAAAGGTATTACAAGCCCATCCAAAACATGATTGCGTGGAGAGTTAAGGTATTCTATAATCGCAATAAAGCCATATCCTGCTTGTTTGGGATTGGCAACTTCTCACGAGCGATTTATCGCTTGGGGTATTGAGTTTCCCTAACTCAATAGAGGTTGTATAATGGGCAAGCCCAAGGAGAAATTAAGTGTGCAAATTTCGTTTTTGTAGAGAAAGGCATACTGAGGGCTGGCGAAAAGAAAAAAGGCTCAAATAACGCCTTTTTCTCACCAATCAGCTTGCTGAGAGATTTGGCACTCTCAAACGACCTATTGGTCGCTTGGGGTATTAGGCTCCCCATACAAGATAAAGTCTGTACAGCGGGCAAGCCCGTGGCTTAAAAAGGATATGTTTTAGAGTAAGATATTAAATGTTAATGGCTTTAATCGACAGCTAAAGCTTATTTTTAACTGATATTTATTCTATAACGGGCTTGTTATATGGCAAACTAAGTGTTTTTTTAACATTCACTCCCACAGTAGTGCCGATTCTGTACTTCTATATGGTATCTGAACATTCTGCCAACTGAGAAAGTGTGTATAGAATTGAAAATAGGTTTGATATTTTGAATGCTTCTTTGTCGATGCTCTAATATGGATTATTCCAGCAAAGATGCCGGAATATAATGGGTGTTCACGTTGTAGAACAGTCAAATAGAAGTTTCTTCAATTACTATGTGCCATTTAATATGCCAATATGAAGATTGCTATATTGTCATTGATTCTATTGTATAGACATCAATATCCACAAATGACAGAATAGATGCAATTATTCCAAATGAATTGCCACAGTCAATCCGAACATAAATATCCACAAGAGCATTGGCAAGTAAAATGGCAACGACCGATTTCGTGATTTATCATGAAAACAGTCGTTGCATCTTGCACTTTAATTTATGCCCGAATACACGCTTTTAGAATAAAGTCAAGTGGAGAGTCAATAGTGGTAATCCGGCATGAACCGATAAATGCCACGGCTTTCCTGAACCACCATCCGTTTGTTCGTGAGAAACTTAATTATCTCCACAATCTTGTTGTGATTAAATTTCGTTCCTGCCAGTTCGTAGGCAGTGGTCAGTTCTTCTTCCAAAGCCTTATATCCCGAAATCGTCTCTTTTCCGTCAAAAGCCAATTCGAGAGCCTTGCGATGGATGGCTTCGTGGATATCCCTATAAGGGGAGAACGATTCCTGCTTGGGACGACCTGCGCTCTTCTTTGTCGGCACATAGTCTGACAGAAGTTCGGGAAGTGATTGGGCATTGATGCAGAAGGCGAATGGCAGGAAGTCCTTTGAACGGGTATGCACACTTTCCACTTTGCTGATGTTGCTGTCGTCTTTGTCTTTATCGATTTGAATGATCGTTTCCGCTTTGTTGTTGATTTCCGTGCCAATGTGCCCTCGTGCATTTTCATCACTTTTGTTCTGATGAAGAATGGTGTGAAGATGAATCTGGTATTCGTCAGTCCATTGCATAAGTTTTGATATTACGCACGTGGCTTCGCTCGGAGAATTAATGTCATAAACCAAGTCACGGATTCCGTCAATCACCACGAAACCGAGACCCTCAATCTGACTGATTGCATCATCTATGATAGCCAAACGCTCCTTGGGGTTGAACTTGCGTAGAGAGAGAAAATAGAAACGGTCGCAATCCTCATTGGTCGGCAACTCCGCCAGTTTCATGATACGATGCATTACAATCATGCAGTGGTTTTGACTCTGTTCGGTGTCAATATAAAGGATGCGGTTCTTTCTATCGGGAAAATCTGTTGTGTAGTTAAGAACTTCCTTTCCGGACAAAGCAGCTGCCACCATTGCCGACACATTAAAAGTCTTTTTACTTTTTGCCTTGCCAATGGATGCACTGAAATTTCCCAATGTTCCGATAGCCACTCCGCCTATTTTCAGAACTTCCGGCTCTTGTTCGTACACCTTTTCCAAACTGAGCATGGTATCTTGCCATTTTGTGGCGACCTGAGTAAGATCTTGATTGGGTGCTATCGTTTCCATACTCACCAGTTTTTAGGATTGGCTTTGCGACGTGTAGCTGCAAGCATTCGGGCGTGTTCTTCCTCTATGCTTATAGGTGTGTCTCCTTTTCTCCCGCTTTCCAACCATTTGTCCAATTCATCACGATAGACAAACAAGTGTTTTCCTTGTTTGATGATTGGAATACCACCATGCTTGGCTTTGTAATAAAAGGATGATTTCGAGATACCTAAATATTCGCAGACTTCATCAACGGTCATTGGAACATGGGTATCCTTTTTTACCTCGTTATGCTGCTGATGAAGTTTTTCTGTCAGCAGATTTTCCATACTTGAGATTCTCTCGCAGAGTTCGCCTACCACTTCCGGTAGGTCATTGAAGGTTAATTTGTTTTTTTGCATGATATAACATTGTTTTTGTTAAACATGCTGCAAACCAATACAATGATGTAATGCTGACAAACCTCAGAAAGCAATAATATTTCGGTCTGCGTTGAATAACCCTAATTGGTTGAATCTAAGTCCGATTCAGAGTCGTTCTTCATACATTTGAAGTGATAATCTCCGGTTTTAGGAATATCAAGTGCTATTTTGCAAACTCCGCATGTCCGGAGATTTTTAGACAGATATTTAATCGAAGCATCTTTTAGTTCATGTGGAAATATAGTATGTATGAATGTAGCTCTGTCTATAAGAGAAATACTCAATCTCTCTCCGATATTCCACACGAAATGCATCAGGTCGATAGAACGGAGTAGATTATCCAATACTGAACGGATTGGCTTATATAAATCAGGTCGTCCGTGCGCGAAATACTCTATATTTTCATGCAGAATTTCAAGATTTTCTTTTGAGAGAAATTCAGTCATTACAAATGTGGTATATTCATGAATGACACGCTTAATGTCTGCCTGCCTTTCGGCTTTTTTACGTTCAATCTCAGCCACACGTACTTCATAATTATCCATATAATCTTGTTTTACAACACTTTCTGCAACTAAATTTACCGGATTTATGTCCTTGGCGTTTGGACACTCTGGTTCAATCTCCTTAATTTGTTCAGTTAGTTCAACAGGAAGAGGTTTTACTTGCTTGCCAAAAGACAAACTCAATTCATTCTTTGTAATGAATCGGAAGAAGAAATGCTTAAGTACTCCACAGGCGAGTATCATTGCCGTAATATATAGAATAACTGGAGTGGAATATTCCATCAGGTTGATATGGCAATTGAGATATAAATAGGAGTCTGTTGCCCAGTAAAGAATGACACTTGCTGAAAGTATGAAACTGGTTCTTTGAGGAGAGATTTTAATACTATTCGTCATAAACTGATACTATTTGAGTTTTACAATAAGACAAATGTATATGCAGATTTCCAAATAGTTGCAGTTTGCGATGGATAATCGTTTAGAATTTAAGAAAAAATATGCTCAGAATATGATTTGATGCAAAATATCATACTCTGAGCGATAAAGACGGGATTATTTGGACTTTAATTCTTACTTGCGGATTAAAGAGATTCTGTTGCTGGCTTCACGCTTGTTGCTGTCCACAACTTTCATGTACCGTTGTGTCGTGGTAATACTTTTATGTGCCATGTTACTTTGAATGGTACGTATGTCTGTGCCGGCTGCTCCTTGAAGTGTTGCGTATGTTCTTCGGTAGGAGTGGAAAGTGATATTCTTGGTAATACCGGCTTCGCGAATCCACTCTTTCATGGGTTGCTGTGTCCAACTTCGTTTCAATCCTTTAAATACTAATCCGGTTTTTTCCGGAGAATAGCCGATTAATTGCAGGGCTTCGTCACTGATTGGAATGATGTCCTCTGTTTTGGTCTTTTGGGTAATTGTATGGACACATTTTCCTCCAGCTGCAAAGTCAATGATTTCATGCCATTGCAACGATAGTATGTCGCTGATTCTAAGACTGGTCAGACATGAGAACAATGCCGCTGTTTTCAGAATTGGCTTTTTGCAAGGTGTTTCTGCCAATTTGTATAATTCTTCCACACTTAGATAATCTTTTGGAGTATCTTCTGTTTCGATTTTATCCAAAAAGTCATTGATATTGGTTTTGATTAGCCGATTGCGATAAAGGATTTTCAAAAGTCCCCTGAATGTTGACCAATAGCCGGAAGCAGAGTTCTTTGAAATGTGACCGTCACGCCTGAGTTGCTTGGCATTTAGCAGATACTCACGAAACTTATTACAAAGGTCAATATCAATTTCTTCAAAAGTACATTTGCCATGAACGAAGTTGTAGAAATGGTGGTATACAAATTCCCACTTTTGGTCATGCTTACGAAGTTGCCTGCGGTAGTATTCCAGAAAATCCGCTTTGAGTTTGTGCCTGTCAAAGAAATCATACCTGTCATTTACGATAGATTCAAAGCGTCTGCATCGGATGGCTTCTGCCTTTTCCGACATAGTGGCATTGAAGTTACGTTCACGCTCATTCTTGGGATTGGCATAAATATAAATGTTCAATCCTTCGTGGCGGATGGTCTTCATTGTTTCCTGGTCACGATAGCCTGGATAATAATCCAGATAGTAAGAAAGCATCCCGTTTTTCAAAGGACGTGTTCTCAATGTTACTGTTTTACATTCTAACATGGTTACAATTATTATTAGTTTATACTTGATTTGCTGCAAATGTCCGTAATGACTTGACGCAGACAATGCTCATTTTTAGAATCATTTTCTGGTCTGCCTAAATTCAGACTTAGGCTTATTTTCTGACGCCCATTACATGATCAAATTCCACTTTCAGGAACCTGACGAAACGCCCTTTCTTCTCACGTTTGATTTCGTGGAACTGCAGAATGCCATAGACAGAATCCCGTGTGAGATTGTATCTCTTCATGGCTTCTTGCACGGTATAGTATTCCGAAGCATTATCTTCGGCAGTCTGCTTGGATAGGTCAAAATGTAGCTTCGAGTAGAATATCTGACCGTGTTCTTTCTTAGACGGGATGTTGTTGCGATAGACATGGGAGCGGATGGCAACCCGACTCATCCCATACTTTTGTTCTATCTCTTCGGGAGTGTACCATTCAGTCAGATCATTATCTGTCTTGTATTTGGCAAAAGCAGCATCAATGTGCTTTTTGCTGTAATAGTTGAACTGGCGGATACGGATTTTGGGGATATTGTTCTCTCTTGTATATGCCCAAATCCATTTTTGCGATACTTTGTACTTTTCGGAAATTTGCTCGGCAGTGTAGTACTCAGTTATATCAAGATCATCTTTTACTCTTCTTCGTTCATAGGGGCGGGTTTTGAGCATCAGTTCAATATCGGCTCTGCGAATGATTGACATCCTTGCACTGATTCTTGAAGCTCTCAACTTATCCTCTTTGACGAGTTTGTAAATGTATTGGCGAGAAACGCCCATCAACTGTGCGGCTTGTGCAAAAGTAAAGTAGTCTTGATGGTCAAGTTTACTTTTGACTTCTATCAAATCCTGTAACTCACGAAGTTCGAGTCTTCGTTCTCTCATACGATGTTTGTAGCCTTGACTGGCACATTGGTGGCTACAATAATTAGTGGTAGTTTTCTTCGCAATGAATGGCTTACCACACCATTGGCAAATTCTTTTTACTTCCATGTTGTTTTCTCCATATTTTTAGTGAAACCATATAGTTTTAATTTCGCTTTTTGTCTACCTATGTAAACCATTGTCAACACATGTTGTTGACTACCTCAGTGTGACATCGGGGACAAACCCCAATTTGTTTCGCGGTAGAAATACGGTAGAAAAATATGGTGAACAACACTATCCAATCGCTATGAACTGGATTTTGGGTAAATAAAAAAAGTCGCTGAAATTCAGCGACTTCATTATAGTTGGTTCTAATTCGTTGCGGTTAATTGCGATATATCATTTGCCGATGCAGCATATTTACATCACTAATTATCAGTGACCATTCATTTTAATCGGTACAACCTCTGTTTTTACAAGTACACAGAATGTGGGGACAAATGCAAATCGTTGTATTTCACCGCTTTGCATATACGTGTTGTACCGCCTTCTTTTAGCCATTTTGTGGAATGTTGGCTATCAGATTCAACATGTTGAATGATAGGATATTTCCGCATGGATGTTACAGAACGCTTGCTGAATACAAAGGTAGTGGTTTTCTTGGAATTTCTGTGGTTTGCAGTGGAATTTTTATTAGTCCAGTGCAATGAAATATTTGATTCGTTGGAAAAAGTGTAGCGAAACTGGATTATTCGCTTGAAAAAGTGTAGAGCAGTGCTTGTGTACTTTAATTTGTGGTTTTGAATCTTACTATATTATACCTTATCTGATATAATAATGCTGATAATAAAATAAATTATACCCTTTGTGGTATAATGTGAGATATTTATATTAACTTTGTACCCGAAAAGGTATAAAGTAGGATGCTTATGAATAATCTCTCTACTACGGTCAAGATGTTGCGAAAGCAGTATAACCTGACGCAAGAAGAACTTTCGTTGAAGTCGGGGGTAGGATTGCGCTTTGTGCGAGACCTCGAACAGGGAAAGGAAACGCTGCGTCTTGATAAGGTGAATCAGCTTCTTGACTTCTTCAATTATGAAATGGTTGCAACTTCTAAAACTGATAATCAATGAGGCAAGCTCATATATTTTACAAAGACCAATTGGCGGGGATTCTGACTGAAAACGATGCAGGATATGAGTTCCGTTATTTGCCGGAATATCTCTCTTCGGAAACGGCAAAGGCTGTCAGTCTGACATTGCCTTTACAAGAAGAAACATATACAAGTTCTGTGCTGTTTCCGTTCTTCGACGGTTTGATACCTGAAGGATGGCTGCTGGATGTTGCATTGCGGAATACAGACATCAGTATTCTTGACCGGATGTCGTTGTTGCTGACATGCTGTAAGGATTGTATCGGAGCAGTAAGCATTATTCCAATGGAAGAAAAGGAGGTGAACCATGTGTAATTGTCTGTATTGTTATCGTCCGCTACTAAAGGGAGAAAAGGATATGCACACGGCTTGCATAAAGAAGTTCTTCGGAACAACAACATTGCCTGTTCTTGATTATACGACGGAGCAATTAGACCAGCTTGCTTTGCAGATTATTCAAGACCAAACTTCCTTGACTGGCGTTCAGCCGAAGCTATCCTTGCATTTGAATGAGCATGAGGGCAGCAAACGATTGACCATTGTCGGGCTTTGGGGTGGTTATATCTGTAAACCTCAGGCCTCGCAATATGAAATGATGCCGGAGGTCGAGGATTTAACCATGCACCTTGCAGAGGTGGCACGTATCGAGGTCGTTCCTCACACGCTGATGCGGATGGCAGATGATACTCTATGCTATCTTACTCGTCGGATTGACAGGACTCCTGCCGGAGGGAAGATTGCGATGGAAGATATGTGCCAATTGACGGAAAGGCAAACGGAGCATAAATACAAGAGCAGTTATGAGCGTATCGGGAAGGCGGTTTTGAAATATTCGTCTATGCCTAAAATGGATGTTACCAATTTTTTAGAGTTGGTGCTTTTTTCTTGGCTGACAGGAAATAACGATATGCACTTGAAAAACTTTTCATTGTATGAGACTGCGGATAAGATACGTTTAACCCCTGCTTACGATTTGCTAAATGCGGCTATCATCAATCCAAAGGATGATGAAGAACTGGCATTGACCTTGAACGGGCGTAAGAAAAAGCTTCAAAGAGAGGATTTTATCAAATCGGCAGCTACTTTGGGTATAGAGAATGTGATTGTAGAACGACTGATAAACAAGTATATCAAACTATTGCCCAGGTTCGAGACTGTTATTCAAAACTCTTTCCTAAATGCTGATTTGAAAGAAAAGTATAGCGAATTGTTGAGAGGGCGAATAGCGAGGCTTTACACAAATGCTACAAAACGATAAATATACAATATTATGGATACATTAGGTCTTTCAAAAGTAACATCATTGTTCATCCTAACTTTAATAGAAAGAGACGATGGACAAAAGAAACAAATTTTGGAGACGCCAACAAATGGCACGTATATTTAAGGCTCGCATGATTCTTTATGCTGCTTACGGGCATTGTATCATCCGTGAGGATGGAAGTCATTATGAACATCCTCATTGGTTTGAGTTGGCCAAAGAGAAATGTGCACAAGTTTACAAGACTACCGGGACACCGTGTAGTTGTTGGATGTGCAGAGGTATGGAATATGACCGTAAGGAGTACAAAAAAGAAACTCTACAGATTATTAGGGAATCAATGGAGTACAAAAAATAGATAACAGAATCTATGTATTATTGCACAGTTCAGCCATCTATTTTTACGGTGATATATTAACACTTCAATCATTTGGCACAAGATTTTTGTATGGTTTCATTTGAAGATATTCTTATTAGCTACCGATTGCTGAACAGCTGTAATGTAGCCATTTTTATTGTAGATAAAAGATTTTGCAGAAGAATTCGTTTAATACTGGAATTTTTACACAGTAATACACAAATATTGACAGCAACAATATATATATCACTATATGTGCGGTCATTGGTATTTTGTCTTTCCACCAATGGAAATGTAGTTGCTCGTCCATCCAGCTCATATCCTTTTCGCAAAACATCTTATAATGTGCGAGCCAATTGGCGAACACAATTTGGTCTGGTTGTGAACTAGCATTAAATTCATCCTCTATCGCTGTATAACGAGTTTCTATTGTGGAAAAGTCCGCACTATCAGACATTCTTTTTACTTCAAAATAGAGGTTTTTCAACTTGTTGAGTTGATCAGTATTGGCAATGCCTCTATTGCTATAACTATCAATATTAGGAGTAAAGCGTTCGATATAGACACTTGCAATACCAAGAATCAGTATGAATACCGATACATATTTTTCAGCAAAGGGAGGGTAGACCAATCCCAGAATACCTACAATGATTGATAAAAAACTAACGTATCCTGGTATTTTCTTGACGATATCGTAAGTGGCAAAATTTATATTGGCACCATAGGCAACATTATAACCCTTTTGGGCAATTTTTATGAGTAACTCACTGTTCATACGTATGTATTATTGTATTGGTACTTCAATTCTATCTCGGGCAACGACAATACCATTTTTTATTATATACGCTTCCATATAGTGTGGACCAAAGAAATCTGCACTCTCATGTCGCACATTATTTTTCCTATTTGAGTCTATTATTTCTCCTCTTAGGCAGTTTCTTTTTATGGCTTCTGTTCCTACATTCCTAGCTTTCCATTTTACTTCATATGGTAACGGAGCATCGGTCTTGATAGTGAAATCTAAGCTTCGGACTCTAGAAATTCGTTGGCCTTTTAATAATAGTTCACTCAGAAGGTGTTCCCTAAATCCATCGCGCATAATGATACAATCAAGTTTCAAATCGTATTTAACATCTATAGGGTATTTATCTTCAATGAACTCTTCATGATCAGAGGGATTATCAGAAGAAAACATTTTATTTTCAACTACACTTGATACTGATTTAGGAAATTGACGTCCAAAAATTTCACGCCATATATCATGACGTTTAGATTCGTCATTCTCTTTAATAGCTTCATTGGCTTTTTTATATGCAATTTTAGCTTTGGATCTAAATGGGTGTTTTACCTTCACATCTTGATCGCTTCCTAATGCTTGATAATGGGTATGCTTAGGCTCATCCTTTAGATACTCAAAAAAATCCCTACACATCTCTCCATATTGAGATTTGTTAGCGTTGTCATATTCAGAATGATTAGACAAAAAACGATGTGTTAGCGTATCTATTAGCAATCCACCCATACCTACACCAACATTGTTCTTCCATGCTCTAAGCATTTTACAGAGATGCCGATGCGCTTCTCCATGATTCTGCTTAAAGTTAATCATCTCATTTTGTTCTTGTCGAGGTTTCGTAATTTTGTATGTGCATGTCTTAGTGTCGGGATATTTATAGTTAATTTCTTCCCCATCTCTTTCTTCATAAACAGGTTGTACCTCGAACGTGAAATTACCGAAGAATACATCCACAACCAGCCGATCTACTTTGATTGTAGTTTGAGGATATCTATCTAGCAAAGCGTCTCTTGTCTTGCGTAGTAGTTCACTGGGAGTATCTTTGTATGTATCCCATGTTGATTTAGGCATAATATACAACATATCAAGGTCGGAAATACCTTTAATTCCGGTATATCGTCCATATGAACCAACCTGAAGACAGTTGGCAGTTTCAGAGTCCGTGTCTCTAAATGTTTTGTTCAATTTCTTGGTTATTTCTTTGTAGCGACCGCAGAAAATATCTGGATTGTCAACTTTGATATTATTGAGAAATTTATCGAACGCTTCGGTCTTCGTCATATTATAGGCTTTAAATGCTTTGTTAATATTTTCTAAATGACATTATCTTCTGACATGTATTTTAAAACTTTGATTAATACATCAATGCATTTATATGTATCTACTGGCATGTTGCTTCCTGGAGCTGTCAGATTAAAGCTCCAAACAGGGCATGAATCATAAAGCCTTTTTTCGTAAGTTCCTCTTGGCTGATTGGAGCTTTGTTCTCCTTCTCTTAGCCAGTGCCAATCAGAAATATGATGGTAAACAAAACTGTCAATAACAATGCCAGGAAGATGGTAACTGCTGAAGTAGTTGTCACGAATTTCTCGTATATGTTTACATGTGTCGAATAACAAACCATTGCTTGCTACATTTCTTTCCTTCATTGCTTGCTGTTCAATTTTTGGATCTGTTGTTAACCAGTTGCCACCCATATTTGAATCAGGATAGTCGTATTTCCCATTCCAATTACCCAGCCAATCTAATTGACAAAAAGCTGGTAGTACCTCGAATTTCATACCGTCAGTAAAATTGATTACTACGACTTGCCCATCTCCATGAATATCACTCCTTGGATAGGTTTGTAAAATTGCATTCTTCAATGCTTGCAGTAATCTGGACTGACCATTTCCCCTTAGTGCATCATATTTATTATATTCCTCTCTTGGTAATTCGACAAGTATATCAATGTCACTTGTGTCAATAGCAGTACCTCTTCCATAAGAGCCAACATATAAACTATGAGCAGTTTCGCTAGTGCTACCCCAAAATTCTGAATTAACCGCTCTTGTTATGCGTCTATATCTCTGAGATACCAACGAACGCTGTTCAATGCTAATTATTTCGCCTCTTTTTCTAACTGTATCCATATTGATTTTATTTGAAGGACAAAAGTACAAAATAATCCCTGTTTATCGAATATAATTCGCTATATTTGCGCTATAAAATCGCATTAAACAATGAAGCTAAATAAAATAAAGACTGTTTTGTCGGATAAAGGTATCTCTCAGACATGGTTGGCTAAGCAACTTGATAAAAGTTTCAGCATGGTCAATGCTTATGCGTGCAATAGAATCCAGCCGAATTTGGAAACTCTGCAGAGGATTGCTGAGATTTTACAGGTGGATTTAAAGGATTTGATAACAGATAAAGAGGAAAGGTAAAATGCAATGAAAAACTTTACGGAGAATACACGAGTACAAGTCCCGGCTGCATTGCATCTTTGCAAGCTCGGTTATACATATTTGGATGATATAACATCGTACAATCCCCAGACGAATATTTTAACGGATATTTTTATCCGCTCAGTAAAACGTCTGAATCCTGCTTTGACTGACTTGGAATGCAGCCAGTTGCTGGATAAAATTATCGGAATCTTGAATAACGATGATTTGGGCAAGGAATTCTATACTATGCTTTCCTCCAATAGTGGCGTGAAGTTGATAGATTTCGCTGATGCGAACAATAATGAATGGCACGTTACGACAGAGTTTACATGCGAAAATGTTGAATCCGGTGATAGCTTCCGTCCAGATATTACGTGTTTTATAAACGGCTTGCCTTTAGCTTTTATCGAAGTCAAGAAGCCTAATAATCACGATGGAATCTTAGCAGAGCGGGATAGAATTAATAAGCGGATGCGGAATAAAAGTTTTCGTCGCTTTATCAATCTTACCCAGTTGATGATTTTTTCCAATAATCAGGAATACGATAATGAAAACAGGGTTCCGATCCAAGGGGCGTTTTATTGCTGTGCATCAAAAGAAAAAGCTTTCTTTAATGTGTTTAGAGAGGCTGATGCTACTTTCGTGTCGAAATATCAATATATAGCGTTGACGGAAGATACAGAAAAACAGGTTCTCAAACATAGGAACTGTGTAGTTATTAAAAACCTGCCAGATTATGAAACAAATAAAAAGGTAGATACTCCTACGAATCGTGTCTTGACATCAATGCTTTGCCGGGAGAGGTTCTTGTTTCTGTTAAGATATGGCTTTGCGTATGTCAACCGAACTGTAGAGTTGGAAGATGGCAGTAAAATCACAACTCTCGAAAAACATGTGATGCGCTATCAGCAATTGTTCGCTTCATTGGCTATTCGCAAGAAACTATCTAAAGGTGTCAAGAGTGGAATAATTTGGCATACGCAAGGCAGTGGCAAGACGGCATTGGCGTATTATTCAGTTCGTAGTCTGACCGATTATTATGCAAAACGTGAGACAGCTGTTAAATTCTATTTTATAGTAGATCGTATTGCGCTGATGGAGCAAGCGAGCGATGAGTTTGTTGCACGTGGTTTGGTTGTAAGGACAGTTAATAGCAGAGATGATTTAATGAAAGACATCCGTGATACCACCCCTGTAGTGAACAGTGAAGGTAAAGCGGAAATAATGGTTGTAAACATACAGAAATTTAAGGAAGACTCCACTAAAATACAGATAGAGTCTGGCTATAACACTAATCTCCAGCGTGTATTTTTTATAGATGAAGCGCATAGAGGATATAGCCCACAGGGTAGTTTTCTCGCTAATCTTTTAGAAGCGGATAAGGATGCTGTAAAAATTGCATTGACAGGAACTCCTTTGTTGAGGGAAGAAAAAGAATCTTGGCGTGTTTTCGGCGATTATATTGATACCTACTATTATGACAAATCGATAGCGGATGGTTACACGTTAAAACTGATGCGTGAACCGATAGAAACCATATATAAAGAGCGTATTGAGAGTATTCTTGATAAATTGGCAGGAAACGTAGAAGTCAAGAAAAGCGATATAGACAAGAATAAAATAATTGAGCATGAAAGTTATCTGAACGCTTTGCTTGATTATATTATTTCTGATTTGCGCAGATTCAGAAAAGAACAAGCAGATGATTCCATCGGTGCAATGATTGTGTGCAAAACCAATCCACAGGCTCGTGAAATGTTCCGTTTATGGCAGCAGCGTTTCAGATTCGCACAGCAGATTGAGGATAAATGGGAAGAGCAGTTGGGAATGGTGGCAGAGCCAATGGTTTCGTATGGTCATGCCAAACCATTGCGTGCCTCTCTGATATTGCATGATGAGGGAGACAAATTAGAACGAAAAGCATACATTGAAGAATATAAGAAGCAGCAGACTGTAGATGTACTGATTGTCAATCAAATGTTGCTTACTGGATTTGATGCTCCCAGATTGAAAAAACTATATTTGGGACGTAGTCTTGACGGTCATGATTTGTTACAGGCACTGACTCGTGTAAATCGTCCGTATAAAGATTTTAAATATGGCTATGTAGTTGATTTTGTAGATATAAAAGAAAATTTTGATTCGACAAATGACCGCTACCTGAGAGAATTAAACCGTACAGCTGATATTAAGGAGACCAAACAGGATGAGCCTGTTGGCAATGCTGTTATCGAAGATAAGGAAGAGATAATAGCGAAAATGAAAGGAATCAAGAGTGTTCTCTTTAATTTCACTTGCGATAATCCGGAAGAGTTCAGACAGGAAATTGATGAAATAGAGGATAAAGATAGACTCTATGAATTACGGTCGGTATTGAATGATGCCAAAGCTATTCTGAATCAAGTCAGAGCTTTTGGCGATGATGAATTGAAAGAAAAAATAGAGTCTTTGGCTTTTGGTGGCATCCCTACTTTGATTACAGAGGTTACACATCGTATTGAGAGGATGAATCTGTTTGAAAGTACAGAGCATAAGGCAGATGTTTCCGGAATAATCAATGTGGCTCTGTCAGAATTGGAGTTTGAGTTCAAAAAGGGAATGTCTGAAGAACTAAGAATTGTTGTCAATGACATTCGTGAGCGTTGCGAAAAGGTACAAGCCGAATTTGAAGCCAATTTTGATAGGAATGAAGAAAAATATGTAATCCTTGCAGATGAGTTCCGGGCATATTTCCGTAAAAAAGGTTTTGTTCCGCAAAACACTCAAGATGCAAAAGACAGCATTGATTACATGGATAATGTAATGAAAAAGATTCGGGAAATAAACAGACGGAATAATATCTTGAAGAAAAAATATAAGGGTGATGAGCGTTTTGTTCGTATTCACAAGCGGATTGAGGAGGAAAATCAAAAACGTGAACAGCCGATTATTTCTGCACACGAATATGAAATAGCCGAGAATCTGTCACAGATGAAGTCTCAAATAGACAATATGTTATTCCTGAATATCAATATTTTGGATAATGAAGATGCCTTTAAGCGTGATGTATTGGCTATTATTGGTCATAAATTAATAGACCTTGGAATCAAGGCAAATTTGACAGACCGTAAATATATCAACAATCTTATAACAACGGAATATTTCCAACAACGTAATTTTGCATATTGATTATGAGCGATATAAATATAACAGAATCAACGATAGCCCTGATTGATTCTTTGAAAAGTACAACTGGAGCGTTTGGCTTGGCAGGAACAGGAAGCGAGTATAAAATCGTCACGGAAATGTTTCTGTACAAGTTCTTTAATGATAAGTTCGGCTATGAAGCTAAACGAGATAAAATGTACGGTGAACGGCTAAGCAAAGCAGAAAAGTGGGATGCCGAATATGATACATTTACGGATGATGAGGTAGAAGACCTTTTCAGTTATTTGCCAGCTTCTGTGCCGAGACTTAAACCGGAACATACGTTGTCACATCTATATAATTCCACAGGGAAGGGAGATTTCTCTACATTGTTGGATGCTATATTAATAGATATAGCCAATATCAATGCCGATACTTTTTCTGTAACAACTTCCGGGAAAAGTAAGGTAAATATCTTTAGTGCCATAACAACATTTGTAACTGATACACAAAAGCGTGATGAATTTGCAAAATCGCTGATGCGCAATGTCGCCTCATTCAATTTCGAACACGTATTTATCGAGAAGTATGACTTTTTTTCAAGAATATTCGAGCATTTGCTGAAAGGATTTAATAATGCCGGAGGTGGCAAATATGCCGAATATTATACACCACGTGCCATAGCACAAGTTATGGCGAGATTATTGGTAGGGGACAATGCGGATTTACGAGGTGTGACTTGTTACGACCCATCGGCTGGAACAGGTACATTGCTCATGGCTCTTGCTCATCAGATAGGAGAGGATAGATGCTCGATTTTCAGTCAGGATATATCAGAGAAGTCGAGCGAAATGTTGCGTCTGAACCTTATTTTAAATAGTTTGTCTGCTTCTCTGCCAAATGTTGTACAGGGCAATACATTGACAGAACCATCGCACACTGAATCAAATGGCGCATTAAAGAAATTTGATTTTATCGTTTCAAATCCTCCATTTAAACTTGATTTTCCTGAGTATCGTGATACATTGGCTGCTGATACGATTCGTTTTTGGGCAGGAGTTCCGAATGCGGTTAAAAAAGTAGATCCGATGAAACCTAAAATGGCGATTTACACCTGTTTCATCCAGCACGTCTTAAATTCGCTAAAGACAACAGGGAAAGGTGCAATAGTCATTCCTACAGGATTTATTACAGCCAAAAGTGGTGTTGAAAAGAAAATCTTACAACGTGTGGTAGATGAACATTGGGTTTATGGCTGTGTATCTATGCCAAGCAATGTGTTTGCCACTACAGGAACAAATGTTTCCGTTATATTCTTTGATAAGTCGGCAACAGCAGATAAAGTAATTTTGATTGATGCAAGCAAATTAGGTGAAGAATATAAAGAAGGCAATAACCAGAAACGACGTTTACGTGATAAGGAGATAGACTTAATAGTCAATACGTTCCGCAACAAAGAAGCTGTAGAAAATTTCTCTGTAGCTGTTACTTACGATGAAATAAAGGAAAAGGGATATTCTCTCTCAGCCGGGCAATATTTCGACATCAAGATTGATTATGTAGATATAACGGAAGAAGAGTTTAATTCCCGAATGGCGGACTACAAGCAAATCCTTTTCGAGCAATTTGCAGAGAGCCATCGTTTGGAAGAGGAAATAATGAAACAGTTGGATGCTTTGCAGTTCAACGCAAATGTAGGCAACAATGAGTAATGAAATCCAGTTTTTGCTATACAGCCTTCCCGATAAAGAGGGTAAGGTGCAGGTGGTAATAAAAGACGAGACCATTTGGTGTACGCAAAAGGCTATGGCAGAGCTTTTTGGCATTGACAAATCGGGTATCAGCCGACATATAGCTAATATCTTCAAGGATGAAGAACTACGGCAAGACACGACAGTTGCAAAAATTGCAACTGTCGTAAATCGAGGCATACGAGGTGAGGTTGAAGAGTTGGTAGATTTCTATAATCTTGATATGATTATCGCAGTTGGCTATCGTGTTTCTTCACCCAAAGCTACCAAGTTTCGCCAGTGGGCGACCAAGATTCTCAACGAGTATATCAAGAAGGGCTTTGTACTTGACGATGAACGCTTAAAACAGGGAACGGCAGTATTCGGGAAAGACTATTTCCGAGAATTGCTTGAAAGGGTACGCTCTATCCGTGCCAGTGAACGGCGTATCTGGCAGCAGATTACCGACATATATGCAGAGTGTAGTATCGACTACGACAAGAACTCGACTACAACACACGATTTCTATGCCATGATACAGAACCGTTTTCATTATGCCATTACAGGGCAGACAGCTGCAGAAATTATCTACACTAAGGCTGACCATAGAAAAGACCACATGGGGCTGACCACATGGAAAAATGCACCTGATGGTCGTATCTTGAAATCGGATGTCTCAATAGCTAAGAACTATTTGCAGGAAAATGAAATTCGTAGGTTAGAGCGTGCCGTTACGGGATATTTCGATTATATTGAAGACCTCATAGAGCGAGAAAATACGTTCAATATGGAGCAGTTTGCAGCCAGCGTCAACGAGTTCTTGACCTTCCGCAAATATCAGATATTACCGGACAAAGGACGCATTTCTGCGGCACAAGCCAAGGCAAAGGCTGAAAGCGAATACGACATTTTTAATAGAACCCAACGTATTGATTCTGATTTTGATAAACAGATTAAAGGAATGTTGGATAAGTAATAGGATTGGAGTAATGGAATTGAAAAGATATAAACTGGGAGAAATACTTGAGTTGCAAAGGGGATATGATTTACCATCTTCCCAACAGAAAGCGGGAAATGTGCTTGTAGCAGGATCGAATGGTATAATAGGTTATCATAACGAAATACGCGGTAATCATCCATGCATTACAGTAGGACGGAGCGGCAGTGTGGGAAAGGTTCATTATTATGAACAACCCACTTGGGCGCATAATACAGCCTTGTTTGTAAAAGATTTTAAAGGGAATAATCCCCAATATCTGTACTACTTCCTTAAGAATCTTCATTTGGATGAAATGTTCGTAAAAGGAAGTAGTGTAGTTCCCTCTCTTGATAGAAAAGTAGTTCATTCTTTGGTTGTTCCATTTCACAAAGAAGTTGTTTGCCAAAAACGGATTGCATTAGTATTATCCAATATTGACCGTAAAATTGAACTTAATCGAGCGATAAATCAGAATTTAGAGGCGATGGCGAAGCTACTCTATGATTATTGGTTTGTACAGTTTGATTTTCCAAATGAAGAGGGCAAACCGTACAAGTCAAGCGGTGGGGAAATGGTTTGGAATGAGAAATTAAAGCGTGATATTCCTGCGTCATGGAAAACCAAAGCGATAGAAGATATTGCTGATGTTTATAATGGTGCAACCCCTTCAACTGTTAATGAACAAAATTATGGAGGAGATATTGTTTGGATTACTCCGAAAGATTTATCTGACCAGAAACAAAAATTTGTATATCAAGGAGAACGCAATATTTCGCAAGCCGGATATAATTCTTGCAGTACTCATTTATTGCCTCCAAATACAATATTGATGTCAAGCCGTGCGCCAATAGGTCTGTTATCTATTGCTAAGACTGAGTTGTGTACCAATCAAGGATTCAAGAGCTTTGTTCCCCAAGCGGAAAATATATCAACATACCTGTATTATTATCTAAACATTCACATCAAGCAGATAGAACAACTAGGCACTGGAACAACATTCAAAGAGGTTTCTCGTGAAGATGTGCTGAAATTTCCAATTCTAAAGCCAAGTGATGCAATCTTGGATTTATGGGAAGAGCGAGTGTCTGCTCTTAATAACAAACAGTTTGAAATTCAAAAAGAAAACGAATACCTTACTAAGCAACGTGACGAGCTTCTACCACTTCTGATGAATGGTCAGGTGTCGGTAAATTCTGATTTATCTGACGATTGATAGTGATTTTCTTGTCAAGTGTTTGGAGAATTTGGGCAATTTTTGTTTGTTTTTCAATATTTGGCAAGAAAATTTTTAGTCCGTAATAGTTGTCAAATGTCATACTCGGAACTCCGGTTCCCGAATCTAAGTTGCTCAAATCCAATAGAGACAAATATCGATACAAATAATACGGATTTGCTAAGTTTGTATTCACTTCAGTGTAATATAGTGTATCTACAGTCCAAAATGGCATATCGCAATATTGGATATTATCCAATGTACCCTTACGAGGTAACAAGACACTTGGCTTATCGTAAAGAAATTTGTCAACATAGCGCATAATGCCCCCACTTCCAAGAACAGGGTATTTCCCGTTTGAAAGCATTTTGTGGTCTTTGCCATTTTTTATTTTTACTAAATCTGAAAGCCTGTAAGATTGCATATCTTTTTCCATTTGAGGGGCAAAGTTACGCATTTTTAGGCAGATTCTTGTGATTCAGTTATCCCAAATACTTCTTATGAGCCAACTTTACATTGTTTTGATTCACAATAGCATAATGCAATGTGGTGTCAATGCGTACATGACCAAGTAGTCGCTGTACCTGTTCGATGGGCATACCTTTGTCGATAGCCATTGTTGCAAGGGTTCGACGGAACTTGTGAGGATGAACTTTAGGCATAGAAAGGGATTGGCCTAACTTTCGGATTCTAACTTCCACACCGCTGATAGTCAGTCGTGAATGTGGCGAATTGAGGGAAACAAATAAAGCTGGATTATCATCTGTTCGCTCATTAAGATATTGTTGCAAATGTAGTTTTGTACGGGCGTTGAAGTAAACTACACGCTCCTTATTACCTTTGCCGAATACCACACACTGCCGCTCATGAAAATCTATATCCTCACGGTTCAGTTTAACCAACTCACCCACACGAATGCCTGTGGATGCAAGAATGTCTATAATGGCAAGGTCTCTCTTGTTGGTGCAACAGTCACGAAGCTGCTCTAATTGCTCGTCAGAAAGTACCTCTTTTACAAGCGAATCCGTCTTTACCTTGTGAATTCGTCTGACCGGGCTTTTGGCGATATAATCTTCATCTTCAAGCCAAGCAAAGAAGCTGGAGAAGATGCGCCTCATATTGTCAATGGTTACTTTGCTTGATTGATGTTCTTCTTGATAATCGGATAGATAGGTACGAATGTCCGTTGTACTGATGTGGCAAATAGCCAAAGAGAGTGTAACCAACAATCGCTCAATGGTATTGCGATAGTATGCTAATGTCTTATCCGAACATCCCTCTATCTTTTTGGCTGATATAAAGGAGTTAAGAAGATGTTCATTCTCTTGCGCTTGTTGTTTGGCACAATCGCTCTTTTCAATGATTTCTACATTATGCAGTTCTGATGCAAGCACAGCTTTAAGCCGTGCTATTTGTCGGCAATCCAAGTCACGCTGCATTTTCGCAACTATCGCCTGAATGATGTTCTCTTTCATAATTCTGATAATTTTATCCTTATATATAATATAAGAGACTGCTAAATCAGAATTTACCGACACTTGACCATTCATCAGAAGTGGTAGGAGTTCGTCGCGCTGCTTAGTCAAGTTATTATTCTCAATTATATTCTGGTCAATCATTAAGTGGTATTGCGCAACAATAGTATGAAATGTTTCAATTAATTGTTTTGGAACTTCAAACCAATGATTTGCCAAAAATACATCTGTTTGAAAGTTCTTAATACCAGATGTTTTCCCCTCAAAATTGAACATATTACCATTATCATAAAGGTTTTGCCATAGATAATAGAAGTACTCAGAAAACTCTCGTTTCTTCATATTGAATGACTGGCAGAAATTAGAACATACCAAAGCGCCTCCATTTCTTCCTATAACTCCGTTTGTTATCAAAGCTACTCTACCTGTCGCTTGAACTGGGCTTCCTCCAGAAATTTCAATCACAATATCACCATCTTCTAAAAGTCGGTCAGAATGTTTCGATGTAATATATCTTGTGGGCACATCATTTAACTTAATAATATCTGCGCCACGTACACAACCGACTTTGATTGTTCCATCTTTTGGAATATCATAGCCCCAATCTCCAGCTTTATTTTTATCTATAAAGGCATTAAGTGTAACTTCTTTCCAGCCTTCGGGTATTTCTCTCTTAATCTTTTTGTTCCACACCATTTTGCCACCGCTTGACTTATATGGTTTTCCGTTCTCATTTGGAAAATCAAACTGCACGAACCAATAATCATAGAGTAGCTTCGCCATCGCCTCTAAATTCTGATTTATCGGTATATAAAGAGAAAAGGAGAGGAAAAATCCCCTCCTTAACTCAAAACCAAGTATCAGACATTCAAATCTTTCATTGCTAATCCATAATTTTCTTGACCGAACAGGTCTCTATGGATAAGTTTCAAACCAAGAGTCTGATAATACTTGTAGTCATCACCTTCGGTACAGAGGTATCTGTAACCATATCGAGGCATGTATTCCTTGAAGAATCGAGCCAAGTCTTTCAGGCTTTCGGCTTGGTTCTTTTTGAAGTTACTGCGCACAATGATGATAGACCAGTCGGGGAAGTTGCCTCTTCCTTCGCTGTACTCCCAGAAGCGGATGTAGCAGTCCAAATCACGCTCACGGATATTCACACAAAAGCCATTGGCATTTTGCATCACGCTACAACTGTTTCTGTAGCCGAACTTCTCACACAAGTAGAGATTAAAATCAAGAATCAAATCGTTTTGTAACAAAATTAATTGAGTTTAAAAAGTTAATAAATGGTGAATTATAAATGAAAGCCTCGCTTGCGCTTAGCCTTTTTCTTTTTCATCAGGCGATTGAACTCGGCTTCTTCTGCGGCAGTGGCATCATAGGATGAGTTCCCGTTTAGCAAACCGAGACTTAAGCCAAAGCTATCGTCGGAATGAGAAACGCTTTGCTGCATCTCTTCTTTCTGTTGTCTGGGTTCCTGTTGGGTTAACTCCAATAAGGATGCGCAAGCATTCTGTCCCAATCGGTTGTCGATATTCAAGTAGCTGAACTCCCTACTGACTTTTGAACCAGAGAAAGAAAAACCGTTGTACTCAAACTTGACACCCTGTATTTCTCTTGTAGTCCGGCTGACTTTGAATTTCATATCAATGTCACGGTCGGCAAGGGCTTCTTTCAGTTCATCCCAACTTTGAGCTTTGGGCAATTCCTTTTTCAACGCCTTGTATATCTCATGCTTTGCCCGGTCGTATGGGCGCAAGCGTTCCTCCTTAATATGGTCTTTGCCGTTGGCAAAGTGCAAGCGGTATTTTGCCGTCAGCATCTTACACGCCTTTTCATTTCTGCGGAAGTCGTTCTTGTCGCTAATCGTTTTACCGTCATTGTCCACCCGATTAAAAACGATGTGACAATGCGGATGTTCACGGTCAATATGCCGGGCGATGATGTACTGCGTGTTTTCGATGCCCATCAGTTTCATGTAGTCGTGGGCGATTTGCAACATCAACGCATCATCAGACTTCAGGCGTTCGCCATCTTCAGGAGAGAAGTTGAGCGAGGTGTGTCCGACAATATTCTTTACCTTGTCATTGAGCAATGCTTGTAATTCAAATTGCTCCGCCATCTGTTCGGGTGAGCCATCCACTCCGACAGCTTCCAACAGTTTGGATTTCTCCTCTTTCAGGACATAGCGAACACAGCCACCGAACGATGTTCCTTTTGTCTGTTTACCTATCATCTTTCAGTCGCTTTATGAGTTGATTAATACGCTGCGCCATCTCTTCGCATCTTTTGGCAACAGCAAAGAATCCGTAGGTGTTTGCCTGCTTCGCCAATTGGTTAAGATTGGTGCTTTCACCTATCAACTGACGGATGATGTGGATATGCTCTTTCGTGATTCGTTCACGTACTGTTCCGTTCTCAATGAGCGAACGGATGACTGCGCTTTGGGTCTGTTTGCTCCGTCTGCAAAGCGCACCGAGCCATGCGAATTGGTCGTAAGACAGACGGAGTGTTATCGTATGTTTCTTTTCCATTTTGAATAGCTTTTAGTGAATAATTTGTGACCATCGGGAGCCGCCTCCTCAGACTTTTTGAGGAGTAAGTGGTCGGGAAATGTAATACACCGACATTAACTTGCTACAGTAAAAAAGTCTCGATTCCTCTCCCTTTGCTCAAAGTTTGAATCCTCGTTTCTTGGGCGGTGAAAGCTTCGGTTGAGGGATATCTCGTTGTACGCTGATGAGCTTCAAATCGAATATCTCTATCAGTATTTTCAAGTTCGGATTCCTCTTAATCATCTGCTGGAGTATGGCTTCATCGGGGCGTACTTTTAACAGATAATCGGCGATGTCGTAACCCTCTTTACGTTCGTTCTCAGTTGCTTTGGCTTCTAGATAATCGAACAGTTGTACATCAATTCCATAGCTTTTCATCAACCCGATTTTGCTCTGCCAATAGTCAGTCGCTCCCAAATCGGGGAATAACACAACGCTTCTTCCAGCCAGAACGGATAGGCTGTTGGTATTGAAACAACCGTTCTTTCCACCCGATGCAATCCATAGGAATTGGGGTAGGTAGTAGGATGCAATGAGTGCCGTTTTCTCGCTTTCGACCAGTGCAACAGGACGGCTTTTGTCTTCTATAAGCAGATGCTCACCGAAGAAACATTGTTTCAGATTATAGCCATCCTTGTGCAGTATGGAGTGTACCCACGTGACGTGATTGTACGGCTCTTTTATCCGCTTGCCTGTCGTTGGATTGTAAAGCATTATCTTACCTGTGCGAACTCTGTTCTGGTAATCCATTTGCCAAAATACGGTTGCACCGTCCCAATGCTTGGAAGTGCCGACTTTGTATTTCTCCATCAGTTTCAATGTCTCCGCTTCTCCAAATTGAGCCGATAAGAATTGGAACAGTTTGTTGTCGGGATAGCGTTGCAACGACTGATTGACTATATCCAAATCAATGTAGGAAGTGGCTTTCGGTTCGACTTCTTTTATAGTCGTATAACTCCGAAAGGTATCCTCGGATAACTTCTCCTTCTCAGACGGATTCCGTTCAAAGTAATCACGAGGCGTGAAGTGATAACCGCATTTCTGTTCATGGTCACAACGACCCACGTAATCGGGTAACTTGATTCGTTTCTCCGTATCAATGTACTTGGAAAAACATCTTTTACAGTGGCAGTTTGGGCAAGTATGCCGGGTACTGACACCTTTGTAGGGTTCTAATATGAATCTATGTGTACTCATTGTTTGTTTCTTGTTTTATGTGTCACTTTTGTCGTTATTGTCGTTTTCTCTTGGAAAGTGCCAAAACCGACAAAAATGTCATGGGTTAATCTTTGAATATTCTCCATGCTTCTTTTTGCAGAACAGAGTCCCGATATTGTCATTGAGAAAGCGTTGAAATGTTCGCTCCTTCATTCCGTTTTTTTCGGCTATCTGTATAGCTTGGGCAGTTGTAAAGGAAGGAGGCAGCAGATTGACTATCGCCTGTTGCTGACTGTTGAGGGCATTCTCATTCAGAATATTTTGCACGCTCAATGCGGATTCCTTGAAATATTCTGTCAGTTTAATGGCTCTCTCCACCGTCAGCAGGTCGATACACGTCTTGTCGCACTCTCCGCAAGTCCATCGTGCCAGTTGGATAATCAGACAGAAGCGAATGATGTATATCTCCAGCTTGCAATAGATACTTACAATGGTGTCGTTTGTTTCCCGGTCGCACAATTCTGAAAAATGGTGCTGCCATTCGTAAAGCCGTTTCTTGGCATCCTCTGAGAAGAAGAGAGTTTGCGGTTCAATTTCGCTGTCTTCATTGAGGTGGCACTCTGATTGTATCAGCCTGTCAATGATAGCATTCCATTCTTGCTCTATATCTTCCGGCAGTTCTTTGTCATTCCACCGTGCCTTCTGTTGCAGATTAGGCATTACAAACAGAATGCGGTCGATAAATCCGTTACTGGAGCGTTCACCTTTAGCCAACTCGTTCAAGATTTTCTTTTGGATAGTACCAATGACCGATATATACGGACGCTTGATGAAGATGGAACTCTTGGCATTCTTACGGTCGGACATAGTGGTCTTGGCACTGAACACAGAGAGCCAGAACTGTTCTTCCGAACCGTTGTTATAGCGGTTGAAGTTCTTGAACCATGCGGATAATTCATCAGCCCACAGGCATAACCCACGTTTGTTTTGCGCATGAATGAGGCTTAACCCTTCGGGAGTTACATCCGAAACCAAGAAGCGTTTGCGGATAGGCTCTTGTGGAAATTGTTCTTCACCGCTTTCCGCACGTTCCTTGCGGCTCATGCTCATCAGTTCATCGTATTTGGCAAGAGCCTTTTCAAATTCCTGATTCTGTCGGTAGTCATAATCAAGAAACGGCTTCATTGCAAAGCTGAGCGGATGGCTTTTGTTCGCTCCCGGTCTTCCAATCAATGCCATATACAGGATGGGGCTTTCCAGCCAGCCTTGCTTGATTTGGGCAAGGTGTGTGTTGCCTATGCCGACTGCTATTGCCGTGAGGATGGCTGCGGCAATGTAGTCGGTAGGGTAGTTATGGCATTCGTGTACCTCACGGATGATGCGTTGGATTTTTGCAGGGAATATACTGATGGGGAATGCCGTACCAGACAATCTTGTGCTTAAATCAATCGCTTCATCAATGATGGATGCCGGATTAATAGAATATGTATCCATAGCCCAACCTATTAAAATTGCACTAATGATTTGGGCTTATGGCGTACACCACTCTGCATATTGGCAAGCATCTCCTCGTATGTCTGCTCGGCAGTCTTTCTCCGTCCGTTCTCAATCCAAGCAAGAAGCTCGTCCTCGTAGAAATAGAGTTTCTTCCCCTTCTTATAAGACGGAAGTAGTCCTTTGCGCACCAATGTATATATGGTAGGCTTGGCTTTACGGATGATACGGCAAGCATCCTCGATTTCCACCAATACATGTTTGTCGGATGGCTGTGGTTGGAGTTCCGCTACCATCTTTTTCAACTCGATGACCTGTTCGGTCAGATAACCTACCGCCTCGGGTAGCTTATCAAATGTTACTGTTTCTTTTTGCATACGCCAATCGTTTTTAATTGTTCGACGGCAAAGGAAACAGGTGTTTCAATGGTGGAATCATTCACCAAAATTTAACTGATGAATAACTTTTTGATGGTAATTAGTGATGATTACAAAGGATTTAGCTACCTTTGCATAAAATTTGAGTATGAAAATATAGATAAAGTATTATGTCAAAACTAAGTGAATTGGTTGGTGTTGTTGAAGAACCACATCTTGTCATTCAAGAATACTTTAAGACGCTGGATGATTGGTGTACTGAGATGGAACTGTCGGATCCCATAAAACAATCTGTAATGTCTTCGCAGTTGGTTCTTATACCAGAAGGGTTTCGTGATTGTCCAAAGGCGTTTACCAATTATGCGAGTGACTTCTATAACTACTGCAAGCATGTCAATAGTGTGAGTATCGAAATCTGTTGCAATGATGAGGAGTTTACGCAATTGGAGTTGTGCTCGGTAAAAGTTCGGTTGGGGAAAATAATTGCTACATCAAGCATATCTGGTGTTATCATTTGGAATATAGTCAGCGGTTATATAAAGGATGTTATTGATGAAGCGGTCAAGACGGAACCAGTTGTAGAACAGGTGGCAGATGTACCCTCGTTTCAGTCTGAACCAGAGTGTTCTTTCTCTGTTATTATTCGCGACTCAACAGGTAAATGCATTGAGGTGAAATACGATGGACCGGTGTCGGGTATGGAAGAAGCTGGAGAACAAATTAAGATAATAGCTGGTGATGGAAAGTAAATACATTGATATTCTGCAACATCTTTGTGATGATTCTTTTGATTACAAGGGAGCACTGAATGTTGTACGAAAAGATCTGCATAATGCAAGGAACAATCATCAAGAGCAACAAGCCAATAACTTTTGGGCAATAAAGACTGTTATTGAGATATATCAGGGGATGGTTGATGTGTATGAGTTGCTGCAACAGCACGAATACTACAAAGCGTGGTGTGAAGCGGAACAGGTGGAGATTATGTGCAACAATCTCCAACGCAATTCCCAAGATGTTTTTACTATCGTAAAAGACCTGTATGAATGTATCATCCGACTGCAGGGCTTGTATCCGTATCAGATATTCTGTAGCTATGTGATACAAATCAAGAAGGAGCGTTGCTCTATCTGCAATCAGATCCGTAACATAAGGCATGACTGTGGACACAGAAGAGGATATGTATATAATGGTCAGTTCTGTTGCAATATAATTGAGGACTTTGAACTCAAAAGCATAGATATTGTGGATAATCCAGTACATAAGTATGCTGTACTATTTACTAAGGGTAAAGATGGAAATAGCGAGGATAACTATGACTACTCGTTGGTAGAGGGATTAATGCAGTATTGGACGAAGCCATTTCAACATTGGATATATTATATCAAGCACATTCATAAGCCTTTGACTGATTATCCCGGGCTGACGGATGATGATTATTGTCCTTGCGGGTCAGGGAAAAAGTATGGTGAGTGTTGCAAGTCCGATCCTGAGGGTGTAAAGCACAAAGTGTACCAGTTTAGGGTAGAACAATGTTTATTATAAGTGTTTTAATGATATTGGTATAGTTCAATAAAATAGAAAGTTGGTTTAGGAAATTTAGATTCTCGGAATCTCGCTTACTGACAAAATCTATTTAGGCTTGTCCCGCAAAAAGAATATCAACGGTGTTGAAAATCTTTGCAGTTCAAGTGATCCGAATTTATTTAACTTTTAACCGAGTCCAATTTTTAGTGGACACATATGACATGAGTTAATAATTTACAATTCAGTTTCAAAAGAAATAAAAGGAACCCGTAAAATTAGAAAGATTGGAATTTTGGATTGATTTTTAGTTAGGCAATCTTCTTGTCTAATTTAATCTTGCATTCAGATTCAGTATGAGACATTTTGCGCTCAATGGTAGATATTTCCGAATCACGGAGAGTATGAGCGAATACCCTCTTTATGAATGTGGCAGTCTGTAAGCGTGGCTTGCCAAATGCTTTACCGATATTCCATCCAAAGTGCATGATGTCAATGGTCTTTAACTGAGAATCAACCTTTATAGGTTCAACTTTAGGCAGAGTATCTGATAAGTAATATTTTGTAACATATCTACACAAGCGATTAAGTGCAGCTTCATCAAGATAGAGAACTAAGGTTTGTTTTGTGTAAGCAATGACCTTATCAAGTTTTTCTTGTGATTCTCGTTCTTTCTCAGCCATAGCGTTTGCACGGGAAATCTCATATTCTGATGGTTGATTAAGCACATTGATAGGGATGTTGCTAATAGAGGCTGTAGGGACTTCCTCCTTTGGAAATTCTACCATGTCTTCATTGGATTCTGAAAGCGAGAGAGTAGAAACTTCTTTTGTGGTGTCAGATGTAGTTTCGATTTCTGCTTCAGATTCAGAAACGATAGGTTCTGGATCTATGGTATTTTCAATAGATTCCTGATGTTCTATTGGATTTTCAGTTACCACCGCCTTATTACGATAGCACTCAAATCTCATAAAGCTTTTTTCTATTGTTGGGGAAAGGAGTTGTCTGAATACCATTTGCAGATTGAGATAGATAGCTCCCATTATAATGGTGCATACCACCAAAATGAGGTAACTACTGAACTCGTCCCAACCATAGTGAAGTACGGTCTGGCGGGCTAAAACACCAATGATTGCGATTGTACCAAAAACAATCAGATGCAATGTTATATGTTCTATCTTTCTCTGTTCCATAGTGAGATGTATTAATCGTTTGTGTGCAAATATATAGGATTAATTTTTGAGAAAATCCATAGTTTTGCCTGTTAATGGGCTTTTGACGATATATTTCATCACTTTTCACCATGTTATACTCCTAATAATAAGCGTATTGCAAATTTCTTGCTTTTGGATGAAAATAGTTGGGTAAATAGGCTTGTGTATCTTAAAAACAAAAATTATCTGCATCATTTAAGGTAAACAATGCAGATAATCAATAGGGTATAGAGATATTGCTTATTAGCAATACAATGTATGGTTTGTATCCTTGTTAAAATATAACAGGAGGTTGTAATCTTGTTTATGAGCGACTTTGTTTATTAGCCATTTCCTAAATGCAGTGGAATGCCCGGTGTCAATCTGATAGGATAGGATTATAACCATATCGAGATTATACACATCGGCATTGTTCCCATTCTCCAATTTGATGTACTTACGAACTTCGTAGCTATTCAAAATATTGATTTTCAGTATTCTCTTAATTGCAGCGTGGATAGTACCAGCCGTTGTATAAAACAAGTCTGCCAGCTCCCAAGAGGTCATCCATACTTCGCCATCGGAAATATAGATGCCTTGTCCGTTGTTGGTTATGATTCCTCGTTTCATAGTTCTATCTATTTGAGTGATATTTTATTAGCTGTTTCTCGCTTCTTGGTATTGACCAAATCGGCATATATCTGAGTTGTGGACACGTTCTTATGCGTTAGCATCTTTGAGACCGTGTAAATATCTGTACCTAAGGATATTTGTATGACGGCATACGAGTGACGAAATCCGTGGAAGGTTATCGGTTTCGTTATCCCTGCCTTTTTGAGCCAGCTTTTCAGCGGATAATTAATCATACTCCGTTTCAACTTCTTGAATACTTTGCCTGTTCCGGGCGTACCGCATAGTTCGTAGGCTTCGTAACTGATGGGGAGTGTTGCCTCCGTTTGAGTTTTCTGTGTCCTGATACGCAGACAATAACCTTGGTCTGGAGCGATAGTAAAGTCTTCCCATTGCAGATTGAGAATATCACTGATGCGTAAGCCTGTCAGACAAGCGAACAGAGAAGCGGATTTCAATACGGGGATGTCGCAAGGAGTGGCAGCGAGTTGTTTTACTTCTTCCAACGTCAGATACTCTTTCTTTACGTCTTGTGGCTCTATCTTATCAAGGTAATCGTTAATGTTCTCCCGAAACCATTTATCCCGATAGGCAATCTTCAATAATCCTCTGAAAGTAGAGTAGTAGCCGGATGCCGAATTGAGGGATATGGAGCGGTTGCTGTGTTTGAGTTGTTTGGCGTTTAGCAGGTACTCACGGAACTTCTTGCATAAATCCACATTCACATCACCAAAGGTACATTGTCCCTTGACGAAGTTGTAGAAATGCTGATAGACGAATTGCCATTTCTGGTCTTTGTTTCGACACATCTTCTTGAAGTAGGCGAGGAAATCGGCTTTCTGCTTGGTCTTATCCAAGAAGCCAAACTCTTCGTTGATGAGCGATTGTACCCGGATGCAACGGATCGCTTCTGCTTTGTTCAACATATCGTTGTTGAACTCCCGTTCCATTTCGTTTTTGGGATGGGCATAGATGTAGATGCCAAGGTATTCCCTGCGGCTCATCTGCATCGTTTCAGGGTTACGGACTGCCGGATAATAATCCAGATACAAGGAGATACGATTGTTTCGAATCACTCTCTGACGAACTGTTACTTTTGTACACGTGTGTGACATACTGTTTAATATTTAGAGTTTTACATTTGTTTGGTGTTAAAGGAATAAGGTGATTCAATGGTGGGTATATTCACCGAAAAATAACTTATTCAATCTTTGGGGCTGCAAGCAACTTATCCAGTTCTGGCTTGGAGATAAGTGTGTATTTGCCTTTCTTGACCTTAGGGATATTATGATACTTCGCATAATGATAGAGCTGGTCACGGGTGAGATTGAATTTCTCCATTGCTTCGGCTACCGTATAATATTGAGGTTCTTCGGGGGCAGCAATGCCCTTGGCTATATCCACATGCTTCTTAGAATAGTACACCATGATGCCCTCTTTCTTCTTTGGAATGGCATTCTTGGAAACGAAACAGTAGATGGCGGATAAGGTCATGCCGAACTTCTCGTGCATTTCTTGGGTACTGTACCATTCGGTAATGTCAGGATTCGGTGCTTTCTTGGCGAAGTAAGCATCCATGTGTTTCTTACTCCAGTAGGTCTTACCACGATTGAAAGTCCGAGGGATGTTGTTCTTCTTGGCTACTAAGAATATCCATGATTCGTTTACATGATATTTCTCTTTGACTTCTGCGGTGGTGTAGAAGTCGGTGATAGGGGCTTTCTCTTTTGTTGGTGTATGGAATTCTGTTGGATTATTGAATAACACATCAATATCCTCTTTATTCAAAAGGTATTTGAAGCCCAAGCGAATGACCTTTAATTCACTACGTTTAATGTAACCGTAAACGGTTGGTCTAGTTACTCCGAGATAGATAGCCGTTTCGGTGATTGTAAGAAATGGTTTGTCTTTTATTCTTTCAATAGGCTTTTCTTCTATCTTCTTTTCTACGATTTGATTGTTTGCTTTGATTGCTTCATCACGCTTTCTCTTTTTATAGAGTGCGTTGGCACATTGCTTGGAACAACACGCAGTAGTTGTCTTTTGGGCGATAAACTCTTTACCGCACCAAGCACAAATTCGCTTAATTTTCAGGTTGCTGCTCATTTTAATTCATCTTTATTTCTCCGTTATTTTTGTAAATTCCCGTAAAACCGTGTAAAATGGCGTATAGTTTCTCTACTACCTTTCTACAGGATTTTCAGTCTTTAACAAGCGAGCAACAAATGCGGTACAAAAATGAGCTGAAAAAGCCCTATAAACGATAACCATCGCTTATAAGGCTAAAAAGAAAGGCGTTCAAAATGAACGCCTTAATAATCATTGATGATATATGCTAATCGTTGGTAATCACCACTTATTTTCCGATGCAGAAATTTTGAAAAATATTCTGCAATACCATGTCATTAGTAACCTCTCCCGCGATATCCGATAGATGAAAAATACATTCGCGTATATCCTGTGCCAAAAAATCTCCGGAAATATTTCTGTTCAATCCTTCCTGTACACGGTGTATGGCTTCCAAAGCAAGACTAAGTGCTTCGTGATGACGAACATTGGTGACAATGACATCATTTTGAGTGATTGTCGGTAAATGAGCGGCTTCAGTCAGCATCTGTTGTAATTCATCTGTTCCTGAATGTTGTTTTGCAGAGATAAAGATCGAATTTATATCAGTTTTTGGAAAATTCGTTAGGAGAAACAAAATGGCTTCTTTCTGCTCTTCTCTGATGAGGTCGGATTTATTAAAAGTGAGGATCAGGTGTTTGCCTTCGCAATGGGGGAGGAGCTTTTTCGATAGTCCTTCTATTTGCGAGGGGGCGTCTGTAGCATCGATCATCCAAAGGATAATTTCCGCTTGATCAATTTTTTGAAAGGTACGCTCTATACCTAAATTCTCGATTGTATCATTGGTTTCACGAATGCCCGCCGTGTCGATGAAGCGAAAGGTGATACCATTGATGTTTACGGTATCTTCGATGACATCACGGGTGGTGCCGTGAATGTCACTGACGATGGCTTTGTCTTCATTTAACAAAACATTGAGGAGTGTTGATTTTCCGGCATTCGTTTCACCGATAATAGCTACAGGAACACCGTTCTTGATAACATTACCTACATTAAATGAATACACCAGACGGGCTATTACTTTTTCTATGCTATCTGCCAGTTGCAACAATGCGGAACGGTCGGCAAATTCTACGTCCTCCTCACTGAAGTCCAATTCCAATTCTATCATAGAGGTGAAGTTGAGTAGCTTTTCCCGGAGATCTGTCAGCTCTTTACTGAACCCGCCTCGCATCTGACTCATGGCAAGGCGATGGGTTGCTGCTGATGTTGAAGCAATTAAATCCGCTACCGCTTCCGCCTGGCTGAGATCCATTTTGCCATTTAAGAAAGCTCTTTGTGTAAATTCACCGGGTTGCGCCAGACGACAACCGTTTTTGATAAGCAACTGCAATACCTGCTGGAGGATATAGCTGGAACCATGGCAGGTAATTTCAGTACTGTCTTCTCCTGTATAAGAATGGGGAGTACGAAACAGACTGACAAGCACTTCATCTATTATTTCTTCTCCGTTGTAGATATGGCCGAATGTGAGGGTATATGGCTTTCTGCCGGTTAATTTTTTCTCAGCTTTCACAGGAATAAATATCCGTTCAGTGATGTCAATGGCATGGGGGCCGGAAACACGAATACTTCCGATAGCACCACCTTGAGCGGTGGCGATGGCGCAGATGGTATCTTGATTCATTGTTTTTTATTTTATGAAAGGCAAAGATAAAACTTTCTGAAGAAAAAAGAGATAACTTTGGTGCAAGTTATTCTTTATAATTCATATCTTTGTTTATCATACAGCAAAACAATACATACCATGGTAATAGAAGAAATGAATTCACTGACAAAGGATGAGGATTTTGATGAACTGAAAAATAAATATCAAGAGATAACCTCCGTTTTGGCCGCGCATCAAATAGCATTGTGGGAGTATGATATCCCTACCGGACAATGTAGTTTTACGGATGACTATTTTCGTATATTGGGTCTGAGAGAAGCAGGCATCGTATTTGAAAATATTGATGACTTTTATCAATATGCCCATTCGGAAGATATCGTGCCTTACCGGAATGCTTTTTCACAGATGCTTGAATCGGAGGACAAGATATCTCAGATACAGGTGCGCTGTATGGGGTGTCATGGTGAGATTATCTGGCTGGAGGATCATTTCCTCTCTTATCAGAAGAATGAAGCGGGACACCCCGAAAAGATAATTGCATATACTATTAATGTTACTTCGCAATGTGAGAAAGAGTCGCATATCCGGCGACTGGAAGAACGGAATCGGAAGATTATTGAAGCTTTGCCTGAATTTATCTTTATTTTCGATAATAATTTCTTTATAACAGATGTCTTAATGGCTCCTGATACGGTTTTGCTGCATCCGGTGGACGTTTTAAAAGGTGCTGACGGACGTTCTATCTATAGCCCTGAAGTCAGTGATTTATTCATTCGGAATATTAATGAATGTTTGAAAGACGGGGAAATGAAAGAGATAGAATACCCGTTGGACGTTGAGAATGGCAGGTATTATTTTCAGGCACGTATTGCTCCTTTTGAAGGTAACAACGTGTTGGCTTTGATCCATGATATCGGAGAAAGGGTGCAACACGCTAAAGAATTGATCGAAGCAAAACGGAAAGCGGAAGAGGCGGATCGGATGAAATCTGTTTTTCTGGCAAATATGAGCCATGAAATACGTACTCCACTCAATGCTATTGTCGGTTTTTCTGAGATTGTTGCTTTTACGGAAGATCCCGAAGAAAAAGAAGAATACATAGGCATCATCCGTAAGAATAGCAATTTGTTGTTGCAGTTGATCGATGATATCCTTGATTTGTCACGTATTGAATCGGGGAAGTCGGAGATGCAGCTTCAACCGGCGGAGATCTGTACGTTGATTGATGAGGTCGGGAAAGTACATCGATTGAAGATGAAAGAGAATGTTGAGTTTAAAGTAGTACGTCCGGAAGAGGAAATAGTTACGGTGACGGACCGTAATCGGGTTACTCAAGTATTGTTCAATTTTCTTTCCAATGCTATCAAGAATACGAAACAGGGCACTATAACATTGGGGATGTGTAAAGAGGGAGATTGGGTAAAGTTGTTCGTCCGTGATACCGGTTGCGGTATATCTAAGGAGAAGCTCCCCCTGATATTTACCCGTTTTGAGAAATTGAATGCTTTTGTACAGGGTACAGGATTAGGATTACCTATCTGCCAAAGTATTGTAGAACGTCTTGGCGGACGGATCGAAGTAGAATCTGAATTGGGTAAAGGGAGCGTGTTCGCTTTATATCTGCCTTATCGACAAATCCATTCGTCAGCAGATGAGGGGACTGCGTATAAGACAGGGCAAAAGCGGATTCTTGTGGTTGAAGATATCGAGGTCAACTTTATGCAGATAAATGCTTTTCTAAAAAAAGAATATACTATTTTGTGGGTAACGAACGGGGAAGATGCTGTGAAAAGTTTCTTACGGGATACTCCCGATTTAATCTTGATGGACATTCGTATGCCGGTGATGAATGGTATTGAAGCTACTGCAAAAATTCGCACCATGTCTGCTGATATCCCCATTATAGCAGTGACGGCCCATGCTTTTTATACAGAACAGAAGCAGGCGTTTGCTGCCGGTTGTAATGAGGTGGTATCTAAACCTTATTCCATGGAGCAGTTAAAAGTGGCAATCGAGAAGTATATCTGATCCTCTTTTTCATGTCACAACAATTTGTAGGGTGGTGTGTTATAATATAGTATTATAAATTGAACATTAAAACAAATTGGATATGAAAAAGGTAGTATTAATAGGAGCGAGTGGCTTCGTGGGGTCGGCTATTCTGAATGAAGCTTTAAACCGTGAAATTCAAGTTACGGCAGTGGTTCGCCATCCGGAGAAGATCAAGATACAAAATGAAAATCTGATCATAAAGAAAGCGGATGTTTCTTCCTTGGATGAGGTAGCCGAAGTATGTAAAGGAGCCGATGCGGTGATCAGTGCATTCAATCCCGGATGGGATAATCCGGATATATACGATGAAACGATTAAGGTTTATCTGACAATAATGGACGGAGTGAAGAAATCCGGAGTCAGCCGTTTCCTGATGGTCGGCGGTGCCGGGTCTTTGTTTATAGCTCCGGGCATACGTTTGGTAGATTCCGGTGAGGTACCCGAAAAACTATTACCCGGAGTCAAGGCATTAAGTGATTTTTATTTTCATTTCTTGAAAAAAGAAAAAGAAATCGATTGGGTGTTTTTCTCACCGGCTGCCGATATGGCTCCCGGAGTACGTACCGGCAGATATCGTTTAGGAAAAGATGATATGGTGGTAGACATAGCAGGTAACAGCCATATTTCCGTACAGGATTATGCGGCTGCCATGATTGACGAGTTTGAAAAACCTGCCCATCATCAAGAACGATTTACCATAGGGTATTAGCCGGACAGTAGCGTTCCAGAAAATTAAGGTATAATTTGGCACATCCGCGAGCATCGGACAGGGCTTCGTGATGTGTAAGTTCGATACCTTGTCGTTCGCAACAGGCACTCAGATTTGCCGGTTTATAGCCTAAAGAACGGTAAATGCGTAAAGTACATTCCCAACGTTCCGCAAGCAGCAATTCATCGTAATCAAGTTGATACATACGCATCGTGCGCTGCAATACATTACGGTCGAATTGTTCATTGTGGGCAACCACTGTCATTCCTTGCAACCGTTTTTTCACTTCGGGATAAATGGCATGAAACCCCGGCAATGATTCGGTCATATCCGGGGTAATGCCATGTACGAGGATATTTGAACGCCAATATTCGTTTTCCGGCGGTTGGATGAGACTGCAATATTCGTCTGTTATGATACCGTCGGTCACGGTGACGATACCTACCGAACAAGCACTCTCCATGTAGCCTGTAGCTGTTTCGAAGTCGATGGCGACAAAAGATAAATTCATCAGATTCTATCGAGAACGGTTTTAATCAAAGTATCGATGGTATTCTTATAACCGGTGTTCGCTTCTTTAATCAAACGATTGGCTATTACCATGCACACAGTCATAGCCTTGTGTCCCATCAATCTGCCCAGTCCTGCAAGAGCGGAGCTCTCCATTTCGAAATTCGTAATTTTGAAGCCGTTGTATTCAAACTTCTCAATCTTGTCGTTTTGATTGGGATCAGCCAACGGTACACGCAGTTCACGTCCCTGTGGACCGAAGAACCCTCCCGCAGCGATAGTCACACCACGTACCATATCTTCTTTTGCAATCCGGTCAATCAACTCGGCATTGGCATCAATCACATAAGGGGCGGGGGCGCACATGTTGCCCGACCATCCCATATGGTTCAGGAAAGCTCGTTCGAAAGCAAGGTCACAAACAGCGTTACGTCCGGCATAGAAGTTCAGCAATCCGTCAAATCCGATTGATTTTTGTGAGCAGACGAAAGTACCGACCGGAGTATTGGGCTGTAATCCCCCGCAAGTGCCGATGCGCACTAATTCCAATGAGCGAAGGTGTTCTTTCTCTTCACGAGTTTGAAAATCGATATTGGCCAATGCGTCCAATTCGTTCATGACGATGTCGATATTGTCGCAACCGATACCGGTAGAGACAACCGTAATACGCTTGCCTTTATAGGTTCCTGTGACCGTTTTAAATTCGCGGCTTTCTACCTCGAATTCTTTATTCTCAAAATGAGAAGCTACGAGTGCCACACGTCCGGGATCACCCACTAAAATGACTTTGTCGGCCAGTTGTTCCGGTTTCACGTGGAGATGGAATACAGATCCGTCTTCATTGATGATCAACTCCGAGGAAGGAAAATACTTTTTCATGTTTATAAGGATTAAGTTTTAAACAAGTTCTCTATAAAAATAACACAGAGCTCCACAAAGTGTTTATTAAAAATGAAAACCTTCGAGCCTGCTTACATTTTCCCCTAAAAAGTTTTATCAGTTTATTTTAAGCTCATTTTCGGTCTGTTTTCCTGCTTTCATTCGTCAGATAGCCCGCTATCCTCCTTTAAAAACAGAAAAACATCCTCAAAAATAACTTTTAAAATAATGCTGAGTAAAATTTAAACAGGTTCTTATGAAACTCTGCATCATTTTGTGGCGATGGATTAATCACCAAGCGGCATGTTCGTATTTCCACCGATCGGTTTTGCTATATTTTCGCGCATGGAAGTATCGGCTTGAATATTTTTTATCTTGTAATAATCCATAATACCTAAGTTGCCGCTACGGAAAGCTTCTGCGATTGCTTTAGGAATTTCCGCTTCTGCCTGAATCACATTAGCCCGTGCTTCTTCTGCTTTTGCTTTCATTTCCTGTTCGGTGGCTACCGCCATTGCACGGCGTTCCTCCGCTTTGGCTTGTGCAATGTTTTTATCGGCATTGGCTTGGTCTATCTGAAGGGCGGCACCGATGTTTTTACCTATATCGATATCGGCGATATCGATAGACAGGATTTCAAAAGCCGTTCCTGCATCGAGTCCTTTGCGCAATACCAGTTTGGAAATGGAGTCCGGATTCTCAAGAACCGATTTGTGGTTTTCGGAAGAACCGATAGAAGACACAATGCCTTCGCCTACACGGGCCAGAATCGTATCTTCGCCCGCACCACCTACTAACTGGCGGATATTGGCACGTACCGTTACACGGGCTTTGGCTATCAACTGGATGCCGTCTTTGGCAACGGCAGTTACAGGGGGTGTGTCGATCACTTTCGGATTAACAGACATCTGTACAGCTTCGAATACGTCACGTCCTGCCAAGTCAATGGCAGTTGCCATCTGGAACGGAAGTTCTATATTGGCTTTTGAGGCAGATACGAGCGCATGTACTACCCGTTCTACATGTCCTCCGGCCAAGTAATGTGCTTCGAGTTCGTTACGAGTGATTTTGTTTAATCCGGCTTTGTGGGCTTCGATCATGCCCGGCACAATGATATACGGCGGAACATTACGGATACGCATGAGGAAAAGTTGTACCAATGAGATGTTTACTCCTGATACTTTGGCCGATAGCCAAAGGAAAAAAGGCACATAATGAAAAAAGAGAACCAGGAGAATAATACCTCCCGCTATCAGTAAGATAGTCAGATACATGGGTTCGATATTCATGATGAGTTTTGAATTAAGTGAATATTATGGTTTTTGTTTTTCTACAAAGATAGTGCCGTCAGCGATACGGTTAACGATAATCGGAGTCTTCTCGTCCAGCAATCCTTCTGTCGATTTTACTTCTATGATGTTACCTTCAATTTCGGCATAACCGATTTGTGCCAGGCGGGTGGTGGTTATACCCATATCGCCTACTTTGATTTTATTTGCGGCACTGTTGTCTATTTTGGAAGTTATATCTTTCTTTAGAGCCAGCTTGTCCAGTGTTTTTGAACGCATGAAACCGACCAGTGAGCCGACGCAGGCCACACCCGATACGACCAATGTGATAAATCCTGCCCCCGTACCGAGATTGGCAAATGCATAATAGTTGGCAAAAATAATACATCCCAGTGCTGCGATCCCTGCAAAGCTGATTCCCGGAATAACGAATAACTCCACCAAAAACAGTATAACTGCAGCGATGATGAGTACAATGATTATCAGTACGTCCATAGTTTTGTTATTTTTTATATTGTATTTCTGTATTGCGGATGATGATAGCCTCTTCATCAAGTTCACGGGACATTTGTCTTACCCGTTTTTCAAGATCGAGGATAGAGGGAGCTATTTTAGCTTTTTCTTCTTTATTGGCACGTGCATACCACTGCCGTTGGTTGTCCAGCTTATTTTCTTGCTGACGATAATCTTTTTCTTTTGTCTGATATCTTTTGAAGAGATCTTTCGCTTGTGGAGATTTGAAATCATCCAGGTGATAGTACGTTGCATGATCATCGATCACAAATTCAAAATCAGCTACAAACTGTTCCTGAGGCTTATGATTGATGGCATCTTCCAGCCTTTTCCGGGCGCTATCCACTTCCTTTTGATCTTTCCAGGTTGTTTTCAGCGAATGAAGTTGGGCAAGGGCTACTATTTGCTTCGGGTCCATTGCTTCGTAATTATATACTTGCTTGGATTCGTTCGGAATAAAAACATAGATGCAGACTTTCCCCTCCGGTTGATAGCGGTCTGAGGCAAACCAACCTAAATTGTTGTATTCATCGATCACATACATATAATCATTGTATGGAGAATTGAAAGGCATACCCACATTTTCCGGTCTCATGTACGTATCGGTGGCCGTGTTATAACGTGTTACGAAGATATCATATCCACCGATGGAGCTTTCTCCGTCCGAAGCGTAATAAATGGTTACTCCATCTGTCAAGACGTATGGATAGTTTGTATTTCCCGAAGCGTTTATGCTACTTGGAAGTTCCCATCCCTTGCTCCATTCATCGAGCATTTTATTTTTAGAAAAAATATTGAGCAAACCGTTCTTATCCTTTTCGCTATAATATATTTTGTTGGCGAGTTCGGTTTCATACACAGTTCCCGGATGGTCTCCTTCTGTTTTGAAGAATTTATTATACGTGAACAACTTTCCTGATTCTTCGCTTATTTTATAAGTATCGAGAAAGTTCGCTTTATCTACAACAAAACTGTCGATGATGCATACCTCTTCCACACCTTTCAACATACGGAGATTGGCTTTGGCCTTGTCCAATAACTTCTCGGCTTCTTCGGTCGTTTTTTTCTTTTTGGTAAGATCTTCTATATAAGCTTCGTAATTTTTAACGGCGTCTTCAAAGCGATACAGGTCATTGTAAGTTTCTGCCAAGTACAATTGTCCGCTGGGAATGCGCTTCTTGACGGCTGTTTCTAAATATTTCACGGCTTCCTGCGGTTCTCCTGTCTTCAGGCAGCAGACACCGTACCACAAATTATAATTGCCGTTAGCCGGTTGAGATTTTACGTATTTCTTGAAAACAGGCTTGGCCTCGCTGTATTGTTTTTTGTTGAACATGACTTTAGCCTGCTCCAGTGTTTGTGCAGAAATGCCTGTCAGTACAAAGCAGAATAAAAAGAATAAGATATGTTTTTTCTTCATTGTCTTTTAAGTTACAAGTTACGAACAAAGGAAGACCGATAATGAGTCCGTTGCTCTTTTGCAAAACTACTTGCTACCAAGGGTTTGTGACTTGTAGCAATTCAGAAGTTCAAAAATACAAATTAATCGGGAATATTCTCTGTTTTACTGTTATTCTATTATGTTAATTCTTCTTTAAATCATTCTTTTCGCTTACTTTTGCAGCCGATTTTATAAATATGGCAAAGTTTACAGAAGAAGAACAGACCTTGCGCGGCATTGAGCGGCGGTTTAATAAGGGAGTGGTGCAGTATGGGCTGATAGAAGAAAGTGATAAAATCCTAATCGGTCTTTCGGGCGGAAAGGATTCACTGGCCTTAGTCGAGTTATTGGGAAAGCGGGCGAAAATATTCAAACCCCGATTTTCGGTCGTAGCCGTACATGTAGTAATGAAAAATATTCCTTATCAGAGCGATTTGGAATATCTGAAAGCACATACCGAGGCTTTCGGAGTGCCTTTGGTGGTGTATGAGACCTCTTTCGATCCAACTACCGACACTCGTAAGTCGCCTTGTTTTCTTTGCTCCTGGAATAGACGGAAAGCTCTTTTTACGGTTGCCAAAGAGCAGGGATGCAACAAAATAGCATTAGGACATCATATGGATGATATCCTTGAAACATTATTGATGAATATAACTTTTCAAGGTGCTTTCTCTACGATGCCTCCTAAGTTGGCAATGAAAAAGTTCGATATGACCATCATCCGTCCGATGTGTCTGGTACACGAAAAAGACCTGACAGAGCTTGCTGCGTTGCATGAATATCGGAAGCAGGTGAAAAACTGCCCTTATGAATCCCAGTCGAGTCGCAGTGATATGAAAGCTATTTTGCAACAGCTTGAAGCGATGAATCCCGAAGCACGTTATAGCTTGTGGGGAAGTATGACAAATGTACAGGAAGAGTTATTACCCGATAAAATAGATTAGTTTATATTAAAAGCAGAAAAAATATGATGAAAGGTATTTATGCTGTTTCGTTGTTGATTGTTTCGAATATATTCATGACGTTTGCATGGTATGGGCACTTAAAATTGCAGGAGACTAAAGTGATAAGCAATTGGCCGTTGTATGGCGTTATATTGTTTTCCTGGCTGATTGCTCTTGCCGAGTATTCATGCCAAGTACCGGCCAACCGGCTCGGATTCAATGGAAACGGCGGTCCCTTTACGTTGATGCAGTTGAAAGTAATTCAAGAGGTGATTACACTGATTGTGTTTACTGTGTTTTCCACCTTATTGTTTAAAGGCGAATCTTTACACTGGAATCATCTTGCCGCTTTTCTTTGTTTGATTCTGGCTGTGTATTTTGTGTTTATGAAATGATTGGTAATAGGTTGATTATCAGAAGATGATAAAACTATTGGACAACGAATGCATAAGTCTGTATTTATCACCAAGATGAATGTACACTTATGCCATATAAAAGTATACACTTTCATCATATAATAGTATATACTTTTGTACGGCATGAGTCGGAGTTGCCAAAAGATATATTTATCAGATGCGCTCATTTAGTGAAAAAAAGATACTTTATGCCCCGAATTATTTAGCGGGCATATACTTTTTCATTCCGTCTGTAAAGAAAGTCTGGAATTTTCCGTTTTCGTCACTATAGATAAAATAAGCGTCTATTGCCGGATGCGCGTTGGCAAAGGCGGATGCTTCTTCCAGCCCCATCACCATGAAAGCTGTAGCCAAGGCATCTGCTGTCATGCAATCTTCGGCAATGACGGTAGCGGAAAGGATATTGTGTTGTACCGGATATCCTGTTCGCGGATCAATGGTGTGTGCATACTTTTTTCCGTCTTTATAATAAAAATTACGGTAATTTCCCGATGTGGCAAGTCCTGCATCGCTTAGTTCAAGTATGGTTTGTATTTCCTGATTGACGGACAATGAGTCGTCTATCGGCTTATTGATACCGATGCGCCATAGCCCGTTGCGTGAATTTTTTCCTTTGGCAACAATTTCCCCACCGATATCTACCATATAATTCTGAATACCTTTTTTTTCAAGCAGGCGTGCTACGACATCTACCGAATAACCTTTAGCGACGGCACTGCAACTGAGCATGATACGCGGATCTTCTTTTACTACCCTGCCGTCAACCAGTTTTACATTTTTATAATCGGTGATTTGCAGCAGGCTGTCTATTTTCATTGAATCCGGAAACTCTCCCTTTTTAAAACCGAATCCCCAGACATTTGCCAGAGGGGCGATTGTGATGTCGAAAGCGCCATTGGTTTCTTCCGATATCTCCATGGAACGATTGAAACAGGTTTGAAAAAAACTGTCTGTTACAATTTCTTCATTCCGGTTGATGCGTGAAATAATGGAAGTGTCATTGAAGGGTGAGAGTGAACCGTCGAACCGTTTTAATTCGGCTTCTATCTCCGATTTCAGATCGCCATCATATTGATAAGTGATGTTATAAATCGTTCCGAATACCAATCCGTTGATGCTGTGGTAAGGGACGTTGTTTTTACGAACCAATATCCAGATTGTTGCCAGCAGAAGAATGCCTAACCAGATAAAACTTTTTTTTGCTTTCATATCATTCTTTATTCGTTAGCTGAAAAATAAATGTTCAATTAAGATCTTGGCTCCGATGATCATCAGTATGATGCCTCCCCATAGTTCGGCACGCAGTTTTCGTGCAAATCCGCAACCGCATTTTATGCCGAAGATTAAGCCCGCCATCGACAGGGCGAATGATACAAATCCGATAATACAGATAGGGGAGAGGATGGCAGAGAAATCACGGATGCCCAGAAAAGCAAAGGATATGCCGATGGCTAAAGCATCGATACTGGTGGCTATGGCCATTGTGAGTACGACTTTTAAGCTGGTCGGGTTGAAATCATGACGACAATCTTCTTCCTTAAAAGATTCCCGCACCATATGCCCACCCAGAAAAGCAAGAATGGCAAAGGCTATCCAATGGTCTACACTTTCGATAAGGTGACTGAATGTGCTGGCGCCTGTCCAACCTAACAGCGGCATTAATGCTTGGAAAACACCGAAAAAGAGAGCCATCACGAACATTGGTCGCCATTGGATGCGTTTCAAAATAATACCGCTCGCAATAGAAACAGCGAAACAATCCATCGCTAAGCCAATTGCAAGCAGCCAGACTTCTAATCCTGTCATTGTGCTTAATAAGGTAATTTATATATTAAAGAGTAAGTCACTCCCATGTTGTTAGAGTTGTATTTTCCGAATCCGGGTACCATCCATGGATTGCCGTATTCGCTTACTGATGCCGAGAGTTTATATTTCATCCGGACAGCCCATCCCATATAAAAACTTTTATAAATCTGTACCCGTACTCCTGCCACGAATTCGAACCATTGCATAGTCGCTTTTTGCCCCGGATGATCGTAAGGGACACTACCACCCCAAATACCGTCTTCCTGACTCGGATTTCCCATCTCGCCACCGAATGCCGGGTCTTGTATTGCCAGACTGCTGATATCGTATTTCATATGGCTGAAACCATAGCGAAGTCCGACATATAAAAAACTGTTTTTCTCTTTTTTCTTGGCCATGGTGTTATAATCTACTCCGATACGGAAGAAAGGAGCGGAACTTTTATAATGAATACCGGTATCGCTCCAAGAATCTGTCGTGCCAAAACCTACGTCTACGGTTGGTAAAAACATGTTTTTTAAGTTCACCGCCACGTTAATCTCCGAACTGAGAAGGTCGCCTCCTAAAAGTTTACTTCCTATGCCATATAAATCCACACCAATATAGGTACCGTTGTATAACGGAACAATCTCCTTCGGCTCTTCCTTTACGTTTTTTTTCTGATCTCTTTTCGGAGTGGGATTAACATATGGCCGTTGCTGGGCATGTACCGTAAATCCTGCCGGTAAGAGTAGAAGCAGACTAATCGCGATTGCGGTAGAATAACTTAAGATTTTCTGTCCCATCAGTGTTGGCTTGTTTATTACTTATGTATATGGAGTCTAATTCTACTTCGCTGTGCCCAAGTCCGAGTATACTTTGTTTCATGCTATATCCGCAATCCATCGATTCAAAATAGGGGGTATTATCCTGCTTGATGTATACCGTATCACATAAAGTCGGATCTTCTCGGTATGCATAATAGAAGATAAATACGGTAGAATCCGATGTAAAGCGCAAAGGTAGTGATAAAGTGTGCACTTTCTTCTGATTGTTTATAATGATAGAATCGGTTCCGAGGGCAGTTACCGTCAATGAATCCAACGTGTCATTTTGTAAAATCGTTTCTGACGGAGCCGGCATCCTGTAGAGCGTACAGTTGATCATGGCACGTCCGGCGATGGAACAATCACTGTCTTCGGAACATGAAGTGTGCGTCCCAATGGCAATACCTGCAACAAAGAGGATTAAAAAAAGTCGGATTAAATTCTTCATATATTCATCATTTTACGGTTCGGGTTCTTTTTATATTATTTTTTCTATCTGATAATTATTACGTTCCGGAGAGGTGCGCGAAATCAGTTCACCTAAAAAACCGGCCATAAATAGCTGGGTTCCTATGATCATGGCTGTGAGCGACAGATAAAAATAGGGAGAGTCGGTCACCAATCGGTAAGCCATGCCGTTGTGCATATGATATAGTTTGGTAGCGCCCACTATTATTACGGAGATGAATCCGAAGATGAACATCAGCGAACCCAAAAGACCGAAAAAGTGCATCGGTTTTACTCCGAATGCAGATAAGAACCAGAGTGAAATTAAATCCAGATACCCGTTGAAGAAGCGGTTCAAGCCACCGAACTTAGTTTTACCGAATTTACGTGCCTGGTGATGGACTACTTTTTCTCCTATCTTCTTGAATCCGGCATTTTTGGCCAGATAGGGGATGTAGCGGTGCATTTCGCCATATACCTCGATATTTTTTACTACTACTTTGCGATAGGCTTTCAGTCCGCAATTGAAGTCGTGCAGGTTTTTGATACCCGATACTTTACGGGCCGTAGCATTGAATAGTTTGGTCGGTATGGTTTTGGAGAGTGGATCATATCTTTTTTGTTTCCAGCCGGATACGAGGTCGTAACCGTCTTCTGTGATCATGCGGTAGAGCTCCGGTATTTCATCGGGGCTATCTTGCAGGTCGGCATCCATGGTGATGACAACATCCCCTTCCGCCTCTTTGAATCCGCAGTATAAGGCCGGTGATTTGCCGTAGTTACGGCGGAATTTTATTCCTTTTACGAATGGAGACTGGTTTTTGAGTTGTTCGATAATCTCCCACGAACGGTCCGTACTACCATCGTTGACAAAGATGACTTCGTATGAAAAACCATTGGCTTTCATTACTCGTTCAATCCAGGCAAACAGTTCAGGAATCGATTCCTCCTCGTTGAACAAAGGGATCACTACAGATATATCCATCTTTTTAATGAATTATGATTAATGAATTATCCCTGTGGGGGCTCTGCCGTTCCCGCAGGTGTGTTTCTACTTCTTTTCATCACAAACAGTGCGGTAGGAATAGCAATTAAACTGCCAAAAAATACATCGCTGGATAGAAGCTGCATGGTTATATCGATTGGAGATAACGCTTGTGCACTGTCTATTGCATTCTTAAGCATTTCTTTTTCATTTGCCATTCCGGGAAGCTCTGTCGTCACTTGTTGCATCAGGTTCACATATTGATTCATGATAAATCCATGATCGATGAATTGGAAATAAATATAATGAGCCACTGCCACGAGCAGCGAAGCGAACATGTACATAAACAAGGTGAAAAGACATGCATGGGCAAAGCCGATTGTGCCTCCACATATTTTGTTTCTATACATTTTGGCATAGTGATATCCTAAAAAGGGCACCGCGAGGGTAAGACACATAAATAAGAACAAAAGGAACGGAATAGTGAATCCCAGCGGAAATAAAATAAATTTCAGTATCCAATACATCCCCATATATGTACCGAAATGCATGGCGTATTTCTGTAAGTAATTTCTGTTTTCTGTCATTTTTTCATTTAAAATAGCGCACAAAGGTACAAATAATATTGTTTGATAGGGGAGATAAGCCTGTTAAAGTTAATAAAGCCCGGAAAGTAGTAGGGATAGAATTATTTTTTGTTTGCTAAGCGGTTGAAAGGTAGCGCTTTGTTTCTTTTTTGCAGAAAAAATGTATATTAGCTATTGCAGATTAAAGAAAAAGATGTACCTTTGCAACCGCAAAACGGGTAAGTCCTATACGGCCAGCTCCCTTCGAATCCTCCAGGGCTTGATCGCAGCAAAGGTAGTTGGTTGTAGCGGCGCGATATAGTAAGCTTACCCACCCGCCTCTTTAGCTCAGTTGGCCAGAGCACGTGATTTGTAATCTCGGGGTCGTTGGTTCGAATCCGACAAGAGGCTCAAAATGAAAGAAAGCATCTCGGTATCTCCGAGGTGTTTTTTTTGTTTACTACGATGATTGAGCCAACCTATTGGCTGATTTTATGAAATGCTGTATTTTTGCCAGTACAAACAATATAATTTTTAAATATTAATTGCATTATTGTTATGAATAAAATCACGACTTTCATTTTATTCTTTTTATTGTTAGGGGCTACAGTTTCAGCCCAAGTTCCATATGGAGTAAATTATCAGGCGGTGATAAGGGATGCCCAACTGCAAATTGTAGCGGAGAAAAATGTATCGGTCCGATTCTCTATTCTGAAAGGAGGAATTGAAGGACAAACTGTTTATATGGAAACACATACGGCGTTGACCAACAAATACGGTGTTTTGAATCTGATTCTGGGGCATGGTACTTCGGAAGGCAATTTTAGCGCGATTCAGTGGTATGACGATTCGTATTTTGTAAAGGTAGAGGTTGATACAGAGGGTGGTTCTAATTATACGGAAGTTTCTACTCAGCAGATGATGTCTGTTCCTTATGCTCTTTATGCGGCAAGATCGGGGGAAGTTGTGCGGAAAGCTGACTTTAGATTGATTTTTGATGAAGTGCCGAATCCATTGAATGGTGAAACGATGTCCGACGAAGATTCGTGGGGATGGGTGCAGGTATTCTTTTTGAACGAAGAAAAGCAAGATATCAATGTGCAGTTGGAAGGATGTCCGGCTGGAATGACTTATACAGTTGAGTATGGTGGAAAGTCTGTTTATGGTACTTCTTTTAAGATTCGTATGTCTTGTTCGGAAAGTGTACAGTCGAAGAATTACCCTTTGGTGCTGAAAGTTTCCAACAATGCCGGAATAACTAAAGAATATACTTTCGAATACAAGGTGGAAACAAGTAAAGATCCGGGGACGAGTGAGGAAACAACATGGCAGAGTGAATCGGATACACGATCTTTCTTGAATATGGTTTATGCGAATCGGCAGCAGTGGATGCAAAAACTGAAAGCTATAGATAATTCGTATGTAAAACAGAATGATGAACTTCCTGAGTTTTATAATCATACTTTTACGGCATCCAATCGTCAGTTGGAAATGATCTGGGCGGAGATGTATGCTTATATTACTCACACCAATATGCTGATTATGGTATCCATGCCTCAAACTGAATGGGCTAATACGGCAAAGGGAGAAGCCCGTGCATTGCGTGCCGAGGCATACATGAAATTGGTAGAAACTTTTGGTGATGTTCCAGTGAGTTTGGATATACAGAATGAAGAATTGAATCTTTCTCGTGTAAATAAAGAAGAGGTATTGAATTTCGTTATTGAAGATCTTGCTCAAGCAGGGGTATATTTACCTGTGGAAAACGGTAATGGGTATTTTTCAAAAAATGATGCTTTTTTTGTGATGTCACAGGCATATCTGTTGTTGGGTCGTTGGGAAAATGCGATGAGACAAATAGAAAACTCCACTCCGGTTCTTTCTCCTTACAGTTCGATCGATTCGTTTTTGGTAAATGCGGTGGCATTGTATAAAACAGGGAGAATGGAAGAGGCGAAACGAATATTTATGGAAATCGGATGTAATATATCTGTAGATACAGTGCTTACGGATGATTCTGTAGCACAGATTTATTTGGATAAACTACATGGAGAGGGTAAAGGACGCTTTATCTTACAGGTTTTGGGAAATACAGCCTCTTATTTAAAAATTTCGGGTTTCCGTTCATTGTTGCCTATACCGGAAAGTGAAATCAGTAAGAATCCGAACCTAACTCAAAATCCCGGTTATTAATTATGAGAAAGATTAGTATTCTGTATCTATTATTAATGTGGTGCGGGTTTGTCTGTGCCCAAGAGAGCTTCGGTTGTTGGGGTAGTCAGGATGAACGGGCACAAAGTTCGATGGGAGAGACGATTGTGGTTTGCAATGAGTCTATGAGTTCCGGATTTCAGCAAGGAGACTGGGATCAGATTACTTCTTTAGAGAAAGTAGATGATGCTTCTGTCCGTTGCTATTACGACAAACAGGCCAAGCGTGTGGTTATTGAAACTGAGGATTGCTTGAAAGTGGCATTTTATACATTGGGAGGAACCCTATTGCAGAAAATAAACGGGATTGCCGGAGGTAGAAACTATTTCGATTTGAGTCCGTTGAATGAGAAAGTTGTTCTGATCCGGATAGAAACGGGAGTTCCGGGAAAACAGAAGACTTATAAGATTGTGATGGAGTAGGCCGGAAGATGATTGATAAAGTATCGTTTTCGTAATCAAATGAAGATTTTTATCTTCTTAATATAAAAAGAGAGGTTTAGCCGGAATATATTCCTAAAGCTAAACCTCTCTTTATTATCTATCAAACAGTTTTAATTATTTCAAACGTTTGTATCCGTATACGGCACGGTCGCCCAGTTCTTCTTCAATACGGAGAAGTTGGTTGTATTTGGCCATACGGTCTGAACGGCTCAATGAACCGGTTTTGATCTGTCCACTGTTGGTTGCTACGGCAATGTCTGCAATCGTTGCATCTTCCGTTTCACCGGAACGGTGGGAAGTTACGGTAGTGTAACCATGACGATGAGCCATTTCGATGGCATTCAATGTTTCTGTCAATGAACCGATTTGGTTTACTTTGATCAGGATAGAGTTGGCACAACCTTTTTCGATACCCATAGCCAAGAAGTCTACATTGGTTACGAACAAGTCGTCACCTACCAACTGGCAGCGGCTACCGATACGTTCGGTCAGTTTTCTCCAACCTTCCCAGTCATTTTCGCTCATACCGTCTTCGATAGAATCGATCGGGTATTCGTTGATCAGTTTCTCCAAATAGTCTATCTGTTCGTCGGCTGTACGTTTTTTACCTTTGTCCCCTTCGAACTTGGTATAATCGTAGATGCCGTTGTGGTAGAATTCGGAAGAAGCACAGTCCATGGCAATCATTACATCTTTACCCGGTTCGTATCCGGCAGCTTTGATGGCGGCAATGATCGAATTCAGTGCATCTTCGGTACCTTCGAGGTTGGGAGCGAAACCGCCTTCATCACCTACGGCAGTACTAAGTCCGCGATCTTTTAATACTTTTTTCAATGCGTGGAATACTTCTGCACCCATGCGCAATCCTTCTTTGAATGAATTTGCACCTACAGGGCGGATCATAAATTCTTGAAAAGCGATCGGGGCGTCACTGTGTGAACCGCCATTGATAATATTCATCATCGGAACAGGCAATACATAAGTATTGGTTCCACCGATATATCTGTAAAGAGGAATATCGAGATAGCTGGCTGCTGCTTTGGCTACGGCAAGTGATACGCCGAGGATGGCATTAGCGCCCAGATTCGATTTGGTTTTTGTTCCGTCCAGTGCCAGCATGGCATGGTCGATACCCATCTGGTCGAGAGAAGACATGCCGATAAGATGCGGGGCGATAATATTGTTTACGTTTTCTACGGCTTTCAGTACACCTTTTCCACCGTAACGTTTTTTGTCACCGTCACGCAATTCCAGTGCTTCGTGTTCACCGGTTGACGCACCTGATGGAACGGATGCACGTCCCATGATACCTGATTCCAATACTACGTCTACTTCCACTGTGGGGTTACCTCTGGAGTCGAGGATTTCACGTCCGATAATTTTTTCTATTTTCATTGTTTCTCTTATATTTTAGATACTTGCAAATGTACTCACTATCCGGGAAGTGGGGAATCACTATGAATAGGTAATTCTGCCCTGTTTTGTTCCCTATTAGTTAGTATTTAAATAACAATGAAAGGAGGGAATTGGTTCGCTTCCCGGTGTTATAATGAAAGTTATAAACTGATAAATTTTGAAATTGGGCAACAGGTACGCCTGTTTGTTCACTAATGTTTGGGGAAATTATTTACTGTTGGAAGTCGTCATTGATGACTACTCCCAACAATGGAAGTAACTCCATTGCCTGTATGGAACTGACGATTGCGCCTTGCAGGTCGGAAATATTGATTTGCAGGCCATTGATACGCGAAGTACGCAAGTCTATGTTCCGCAGACGCGTATGCGAGAAGTCTGCTTGTATCAGCGAACAGTGTTCGAATGCGGTCGCTTGTAAGCGGCAATCGTTAAGGCTGCCGTTCTGTAAGTCACACCGGCTAAATTGCATCTGGTTCGTTTTGCTCATGGCGAGGTTGATGTACCGGCTGTTGCAATTTATCATCCGTACATGATTGAATGTAGACTCTCCGAAATTGGTTCCCATCAATTTGCAGTCGATGAACTCTACCCGGTAGAAGGAACTTCCGGCGAAAGAGATGTTGGAGAAATCGCATTGCCGGAAAACAACATCGGATATTTGGGCCGATTTGAAAGCGGAATCAATAAAAGTGATGTTACTGAAAGCACACTCTTTGATACTCCGGTAGGAAGCGTAGATTCCCGTTTCCATACTTTTGGTGAAGGAAAGCCGGTATGCGGTTTCTTCTTTTTCGAAGAGTTCTTTCAATGGTTCGAGACTTTCGGATGGTTCTTCCACAATGGGAGGTGCGATGCGTATAATGGACGCTTTGGCAGTTTTAGTCGTTCTCATTCTCTCTATCTCTTTTTTTAAGTTATCCTAATAATTTCCCGGTGAATCCACCGGCCAGTACGGCTACTAATCCCAAAACAACGCTTAGGAAAAAATAGAGTAGGAAGGTGCCGTAAAACTCTCCTTTCAGCAGGCTTAGCCCGTCATTGGAGAAAGTGGAAAATGTGGTAAAGCCCCCGCATAGGCCTGTTGTGAGAAAGAGTCTCATTTCCATAGGCAGGTTCCAGCGCTCGGATACGGAATAGAACAGGCCGATAAAGAAACTCCCGATGATGTTTACGGCAAACGTCCCCCATGAAAACGGGAATCCGATGCCGGACATCCGTTCGTTGAGTCCTATTTGCGCCAGATAGCGGAGTACGCTTCCGGCACCGCCTCCAATGAATATATAAATTGCTTCTTTCATTTTTTATGCATACAAGTTTAGGCAAAAGTACAACAAACCGAAAGCGAAAACAAATTTATTTGTAGGATGTTGAAGGGCTGCCTGCATTTCATATGGCAAAGGAGGGGATATTTTGGGATAAATTTTGTACTTTTGAACGCTTATGCGAAAAAACAGGCTATGAGACGATTGGTTGTTGTAATGATATCACTTTTTTGGGGCGTTCTTTCCGTGTGTGCGGGTAAGGGAACGGATACCATTCTCGTTCGGTTGGACAAGGTATTGGGCCAGCAACAGATATATATGAAGCAAAAAGAAGGCCGTATCGATAGTTTGAAACGGCTACTGGCCCGGCCGTCGTTGACTTTGCAACAAAAATTCCGTCTTAATAAAAGGTTAGGGACGGAGTATGAACTTTTTGTATCGGATTCGGCCATGGCATATTTCGACCGTAGTTTGTCGATAGCCGATTCTTTGCATAATGTCTCTTGGGTGGATGAGATCCGGCTTTGCCAGGTATCTGTCTTGTCTGTTTCCGGAATGTATAAAGAGGCTTGGGACAGGTTGCACGGCATCAATCGTACCACGCTTCCCGATAGTTTGTTACCGGCTTTTTATAATTGCGGGCGGCAGTTGAATTCTTTTCTGGCCAGTTATTCTCACGATAGCGCCTATGTTGCAAAGTATGCAGCACTCCAAAATAAATACAGGGATTCGCTATTGACCGTTCTTTCGCCTGCTTTACCCGAGTACCGTCTTTATGAAGCCGAACGCTTTGTCGCTACCCGTCAGTACATGCAGGCTAAAAAAATATTTCAGGAATTGGTACATAGTCAGCCGGAGGAATCGAATGTTTTTGCCCGTGCGGCTTTTTCGTTGGCACAGTTGTATCGGGACGAGGGTCGTCCGGAAGAGTATGAAAAGTATCTGATACTCTCCACCATTTCGGATATAAAGGCATCGGTTAAGGAGAATGCCGCCTTGCCCAGTCTGGCTTTTGTTCTTTACGGGCAAGGTGATATAACCCGTGCTTATCATTATATCAAGCGTTCGCTCGAAGATGCCATTTTCTGTAACGCGCGTTTACGTACCATCGAGATTTCGGGTATGCTTCCTGTGATAGATGCTGCCTATAAGTTGCAGATAGAGCGCCAGCGTTGTCAATTGGTTCTTTTTCTGATCATAGTCAGCCTGCTTTCCGTTTTCCTGATCATATCGGTCGTTCTGATATACAAGCAGGTGAAGAAACTTTCTGTTGCCCGGCGTCATTTGCGGCAGGCCAATCACATAAAAGAAGAATATATCGGACATTTCCTTAATCTTTGCTCCCTTTATATTGAAAAACTGGATAATTTTCGTCGTACGGTAAATCGTAAAATCACTGCCGGACAAACAGAGGAATTGCTTAAACTTACAAAATCTTCACAGTTTGCCGGAATGGAGCAAAAGGAATTTTATGCCAACTTCGACAATGCTTTCCTGCACCTGTATCCTGATTTTGTAACAGAGTTCAATCGATTGTTGCAACCGGAAGAACGTTTTATAATGAAGCCGGGTGAACTGTTGAATACCGAACTGAGAATTTTTGCAATTATCCGTTTGGGCATTGACGACAGTTCTAAAATTGCTAACTTTCTTCATTATTCCATCAATACGATTTATACCTATCGGAACAAAGTGAAAAACAGGGCTATCAACCGGGAAAACTTCGAAGAGGAAATTATGAAAATCGGTGTGCTGGAATGATTGTATTTCGCAAAAAAAGAGGTTTTGGTGGCTTGTCAATCAAACGACTTTAATCATTTCTTTGGATGTCTGAAAATTATGTTAGTCGAATATCCTTTATTAAAACAGCATTGAAGTAAAGTGTATGTCTCTTTCCTTATTTCTTATTTTGTTACAGTGTATACATGCTTTTATTTCTGTCCTTAAAGTGTTTGTCATATTATATAAATATCCGGTCGGTTCCTCACCGAGAAAAGGTTCGTTCCTCTACGAGACTCGATGTGTTTCTCTACGGGGAACGGGTCGATTCTCGTAGAGGGAAATAATGGTTTGTTTAATATGTTGATATTCAAATGATTGTCTGATGATGGAAATGTCTCTTATTTTTGATGTGTAAATTGTGCTTTTATTTCTTTCCTTCCTGTTTCTTGTATCCGAAATATAAACATTTATATGCTTGTTTATTTAATGTAAATTCGCCGCTATTTTCCTGTTATCATTAAATTTTCCTGTTATTCGATTTATATTTCACTCTTTTTTATTCTCTATTATCTTATTAATAGTAAGAAGTTTATGCAAACGTTTTCAGATATTTCTTTTATATTCCGTTTATATGCGGGACGAACCTGAATGTTTCCTGCTTATCTTTGCCATACGATTATTAATTTATTAAATTCATATCATGAATCACATGAAAACACTAACCACTAAAATGGCTTTCTTGCTGCTTTCCTTATTATTAATAAGTACAGCAACTATGGCCGAAAGTATTACTTCTCCTAACGGGCTTTTGAAACTTAGTTTTACGGTAAACGCGCAAGGCGAACCGGTGTACGAACTTTCTTATAAGAATAAGGAGGTAATCAAACCGTCCAAGCTTGGATTGGAGTTAAAGAATGATCCCGGACTGATGAGCGGATTCACACTGGCCGACGTGAAAACCGGCACTTTTGATGAAACTTGGGAACCGGTTTGGGGAGAGGTGAAATCCATTCGCAATCACTACAATGAGTTAGCTGTGACGCTGGATCAGAAAGCGCAGGATCGCAACATTGTTATCCGTTTCCGTTTGTACGATGATGGCTTGGGATTTCGTTACGAATTTCCATTGCAGAAGAATCTGAATTATTTCGTGATCAAGGAAGAACATTCGCAGTTTGCCATGACGGGTGATCATACAGCTTTCTGGATTCCCGGTGACTATGACACGCAAGAATATGACTATACAGAATCCAAGCTTTCGGAGATTCGCGGATTGATGAAAGGCGCTATTACCGGCAATGCTTCACAGACCTCCTTTTCACCGACAGGCGTACAGACCTCTTTGCAGATGAAAACGGCCGATGGTCTTTACATCAACCTGCATGAAGCCGCTTTGGTAGATTACTCTTGTATGCACTTGAATCTGGACGACAAGAATCTCGTATTCGAATCATGGCTGACTCCTGATGCCGTGGGAGATAAAGGATATATGCAGGCTCCTTGCAAATCTCCGTGGCGTACGGTGATTGTAAGTGATGATGCCCGCGACATCCTTGCTTCCAAATTGACCCTTAATCTGAACGAACCCTGTGCATATGAAGATGTTTCTTGGATTAAACCGGTGAAATACGTAGGTGTATGGTGGGAAATGATTACCGGAAAAAGCAGTTGGGCTTACACGGATGATGTACCTTCCGTAAAATTAGGCGAAACGGATTATTCAAAAACGAAACCTAACGGCAAGCACGGTGCCAACAACGAAAATGTGAAACGCTATATTGACTTTGCAGCCGAGCACGGATTCGACCAGGTATTGGTAGAAGGCTGGAACGAAGGTTGGGAAGACTGGTTCGGCCAATCAAAAGATTATGTATTCGATTTTGTGACTCCGTATCCCGATTTTGATGTGAAGATGCTGAATGCCTATGCTGCCAGCAAAGGTGTGAAGTTGATGATGCACCACGAAACTTCTGCTTCCGTACGTAATTACGAACGCCATATGGACAAGGCTTATCAGTTCATGGTGGACAATGGATATAATGCAGTGAAGAGTGGTTATGTGGGTAATATCATCCCACGTGGTGAACATCATTACGGACAGTGGATGAACAATCACTATCTCTATGCAGTGACCAAAGCCGCCGATTATAAGATTTGTGTAAATGCCCATGAAGCCGTTCGGCCTACCGGACTGTGCCGTACTTATCCGAATCTTATCGGTAATGAATCTGCCCGTGGTACCGAATACGAAGCATTTGGCGGCAGCAAACCTTTCCATACCACACTGCTTCCTTTTACCCGACAGATTGGCGGCCCGATGGACTACACTCCGGGTATCTTCGATACGCAACTCTCTTTTCTGACGGGAGAGCATAGCTTTGTACATACTACGCTGGCTAAACAGTTGGCTCTTTATCTGACGTTGTACAGTCCGCTCCAGATGGCAGCCGATCTTCCCGAAAGCTATGAACGTCACATGGATGCCTTCCAGTTTATCAAAGACGTGGCAGTGGACTGGGACGATAGCAAATATCTGGAAGCCGAACCGGGAGATTACATTACCGTAGCCCGTAAGGCGAAAGGCACTAATAATTGGTTTGTGGGGGGCATTACCGATGAAAATGCCCGTACAGCAACTTTCACGTTAGACTTTTTGGATCCGGGGAAACAATATGTAGCCACTCTTTATGCCGATGGAAAAGATGCCGATTATGAATCCAATCCTACTTCCTACCAGATAAAAAAAGGATTGGTAACCAACAAAACAAAGATTTCTACTAAACTTGCCCGTAGCGGTGGTTTTGCAATGAGCATAATCGAAGCTACTCCGGCAGATAAGAAAATGAAGAAATTTAAATAATTAGTCAATTTGCCAATATGCCAATGTGCCAATTAGCTGCGCTCTCATTTTGCCGGTTGATTGGCACATTGGCATTAATGCATTGGCACATTGACACATTATTAATGAGTACATTCTTTTAATTGGCATATTGGCACATTGACACATTGGCAAATTATTCAATAGGCACATTATTCATAATTTCTTTTCCGGTCAGATTCTTTTTTGTACTTTTGCACAATCTTTTTCAAAACTAACACTAATTAAAAAGAATCTTATATGGGAGGTTTTTTCGGAACAGTCTCACAAAGGGCCTGTGTGACCGATTTGTTCTACGGCACAGATTATAATTCACATTTGGGGACAAAACGGGGCGGTCTTGCGACCTATAGTAAAGAGCAAGGGTTTATCCGTTCCATTCACAATCTGGAAAGTTCATATTTTCGTACCAAGTTTGAATCCGATCTGGATAAATTCAAAGGCAATGCCGGGATCGGCATCATCAGCGACACAGACGCACAACCTATCGTTATCAATTCTCATCTCGGGCGCTTCGCCATCGTTACAGTCGCAAAAATCGTCAACCTTCAAGAATTAGAAAACGAACTACTCTCCAAAAATATGCATTTCGCTGAACTGAGTTCCAGCAGTACCAATCAAACAGAGCTGATCGCTTTACTTATCATTCAGGGAAAAACTTTTGTAGAAGGTATCGAGAATGTGTATAAGCATATCAAAGGTTCTTGCTCCATGCTTCTGCTTACAGAAGACGGTATCATTGCTGCACGCGACCGGTGGGGGCGTACGCCGGTGGTGATAGGCAAAAAAGAGGGAGCGTATGCTGCTACCAGTGAGTCAAGTAGTTTTCCGAATCTGGATTATGAGATAGAAAGGTATTTGGGACCGGGTGAAATAGTGCATTTGCGTGCCGATGGAATCACACAGTTGCGTAAGCCGGACGAAGGAATGCAGATCTGTTCTTTCCTGTGGGTATACTATGGTTTTCCTACCTCTTGTTATGAAGGACGTAATGTGGAAGAAGTCCGTTTCACCAGTGGTTTGAAGATGGGACAGAAAGATGAGTTCGAGGTGGATTGTGCATGCGGTATTCCCGATTCGGGTGTCGGTATGGCATTGGGATATGCAGAGGGGAAAGGAGTGCCGTATCATCGGGCTATTTCCAAATATACACCTACCTGGCCGCGTAGCTTTACTCCGAGTAATCAGGAGATGCGTTCACTCGTGGCAAAGATGAAGCTGATACCGAATCGTGCCATGCTCAATGGTAAACGTCTGTTGTTTTGTGACGACTCCATTGTACGTGGAACTCAATTGCGTGATAATGTGAAAGTACTTTACGATTATGGAGCGAAAGAAGTACACATGCGCATTGCTTGCCCTCCGTTGATTTATGCCTGTCCTTTTGTCGGTTTTACTGCTTCTAAAAATGCACTTGAGTTAATTACCCGGCGCATTATTAAAGAACTTGAAGGAGACGAGAACAAGAATCTTGAGAAATATGCCACTACCGGTTCGCCGGAATACGAGAAGATGGTGAGTGTCATTGCCGAGCGTTTCGGGCTTTCTTCATTGAAGTTCAATACACTGGAAACTTTGATAGAGGCTATCGGTCTACCCAAATGCCAGGTTTGTACCCATTGTTTTGATGGTAGCAGCCATTTTTAGGAATCTGGAAATTAAAATATAGATTGAAAAGTGCATGTTTTCTACAGGGTTGTAGAAGCATGCACTTCTTAATATATGATATAAGATCGAATTGTAAAAGCGGGTTACATGCCTGCAATACGTTTATTCTCTTTCGCCTCCTGTATCCACATCGGGATCACCTCTTTCAAGAATTTTTCTTTAGCTGCCTTTTCGGTAGAAATGTCCAAACCGATATATTGCTGGGCTTTTTGTTTGGTGGAAATATCCGGTAACGGCACATCATCGGAATATCCATGCCGTATCAGAACTTTGGCGATAGCCATGCGTGCCTTGTATGCTTTGTCCAGCCCATGCCCTAAGATCCGCATGGTCTCTTGTGGAGCATGGAAAGAAGCGCCATGAGAAGAAACCCCGAAATCCCATCTCCATTGTGCCTGGCGAATATATGTCAATGCTTCTTGCATTTCGTTTTCGGTAGCTCCTTTGTCCCAGGCAAACTTGGCTTCGATATGCGCTGTAGTCAATTCCTTTTCCAATAGATTGCGCAGTTCATCAGCTTTCTGCTGTCGTTCATATACGTTATGACGAAGTGTTTCCTTATTGTCGCGGTGGCAAGTTTGGCAAGTACGTTCCACCACTGCCAGTGGATTTTGGATATGATGGTCACTGTACTTTATACCCCCTTCTTCGTCATATGGCATATGGCAATCGGCGCATGATACCCCACGCTGAGCATGGATACCCATGCGGAATATTTCATAATCGGGGTGCTGGGCTTTCAACATACGTGCACGGCTCAACTTATGAATGTAGTCGGTAAAATCAGCTTCATCGTAATATTTTTCTATGTTTTCTACCGTGAGACCTTTATCCCAAGGAAAGGTCAGCCGTTTTTCATCTCCTTGGAAATAATATTCCGCATGGCATTGGGCGCATACCAATGAGCGCATTTCCTGTGGAGAAGCTTTGTTTACATCCTTGCCTTGACGACTGAACGCTTCAATAAGTGCCGGACGGCTGATATGCAGATTCATGTTTTCCGGTTCATGACAATCTGCACACCCCACAGGGTTTACTATCTCACTACCCAATGCCGCCCATTTTTGACGGTAGAAAGAATCTACACCGATCGTTTGCATCAATCGGGGGACATCCGGGCTTTTGCATGCCCAGCACGAAGAGGGTTGCGGACCGTCAGCCGCTTTCATGGGCGCACCGGTACGGAGAGAATGGATGGCATCATTCAGTGCATACATATGTCCGCGCGGAGTGGAATAATCTTTTGAAAAGGTGTAACCGGCCCATAATACCACCATCTCGGGACGTTGTGTTAAAATATCTACGGAAAAATCTCTTCGGAAATCGCTCAGGGAATGAGTCGTTACCGTATCTGCCCACGTCTGGTATTCGCGGGGATAGCTTTTGCTGAAAAGAGGGCTACGTGCTTCTACGCCGGTTATCTTTACTTTCTGAGTGTAAGTGATGGTCGCTATTTCTTTTCTGGACTCCAGTAAGGATGAGATGCCTATTCCAAGCATAAAGACCAAAATCATTACGCTGCTAAATAACAACCATTCCTGCCAGGATTTCATTTTGCTTTTCATTGTTTGTTTTTTTTTCTTTTAAAATCTCCATTATGCAGACTATATCGCATTTGCCAAAGATAGAATTACCGTGAAACAACTGCCTTTATCTACTTCTGACTGTACTTCTATGTGTCCTCCCAACCGTTCGATAATCACTTTACAGATGGAAAGTCCTAAACCGCTGCCCTGCTCGAACTCATTAATTTTATAGAAGCGGTCGAAAATCATGAGGAGTTCTTTTTCATCGATACCTTTGCCGGTATCTTTTACATAAACGCGTACCTCATGATGGGTCTTATCTAATTTACATCCTAATGTTATTTCCCCTTTGCTGGTGAACTTATTGGCATTATTCAAGAGATTGGAGATAACTTGGGTGAAGCGGAGACGATCCGTGTTGACAGGTAACGAAACACTTTCATCGAGTTCAAGATAAAAATTTAAAGAGGTCTGTATCAGTCCTTGGTGGGTCATATAGATCTCTTTTATTACCTCTGTCAAGTTACATTCTTCCATTTCGAAAAAGGTGATACCGGAATCCATGCGAGACATTTCCAATACGTCATTGACTAACTTCAATAGTAAATCGTTATTATGATTCACCAGTTCGAGCATGGTTGCTTTTTCTTCCGGATCTAATTTGTCGGCTTCTTCGCCTACCAGTAAATTCGTGAAACCCACGATGGCATTTAGTGGAGTACGGATCTCATGGCTCATATTATTGAGAAACGATTGCTTTAGTTCTGCTTTTTCTGCTATCTGCTTTGCCAATATGAGTTGTTCTTCGTGTTCTGTCTGTTTCTGGATATTCTGCATGATACCCGCCATCATAATTTTTCCTTGTGCATCTTTCAGGCTGCTGCATCGGAGTTCAAACCATTGGTAGTCTTCTTTCTCCTTATCGAAACAGAAACGAATACGTTGTATTTGCATATTGGGAGATTGGTGCAGCGTCTCATAAAACGAACTCAGCAACGGAATATCATCCGGATGTATATATGTCCGGAAATCATCCTTGGTGAATTTTCGTTGTTCAAGTCCCATTGGGTAACCGTAATTGCCGTCGAACTCAATAATGTCGTCCTGAATATTCCAAAGCGTGATTTGTCCTCCATCCATAGAGAGACTCAGTCGCTTTTGAACCTCTTCCAGCATTTGAAGATTTTTGTGTTCTATTAGTGAACGCCGGTGCATGCGCAGTAAAATAATGGAAATCAAAATGAAAGTTAGGACAAACAATGTCCCCAATAAATAAAGCTCCTTTTGGTAATGGGCATAAAACGGATAATTAATGATGCGGACATTTTGGGGGACATTGTGCATATGCCCTGCATATTCGGAAAAATAAGTCCAATCCAGCACATATTCTTTGTTCAGATCCCTTATTTTAGGCATGCCTGTTTTCTCTTTATTCAGAAGACGGACACTTAAGTCGACAGCCGCTTTTGCCGAGATCTCTTTCGTGGCCATATATCCGCCTACAATTTTGGCTTTTTCATTAAATCCTTCACGAATACAACTGAAAGAAGGAATGTTCAAGGCATTCACCATCGGAATAGCCATCCTATCGAATTTATCCAGTAAAAAGACTTGGTCTTCCTGTATGCGTCTCGAGCGTTCGAGCATGATCAGCAAAGAGGCTCCTTTTATATAACGGAACGGACAAAGGCTGACAGTCAGCTTGTTCATTGCTAAACTGTCATTTGTGATGCCGGGTATTAAATTGAAGTACGCGATCATTTTCCATAGCTTCTCGTAATCGGACTCTTGTGTAAATTCTTTCTGATATCCTAAAAACTTTACGTTTTTTCGTTCAACTACGTGGGTGAGCATATCAAAAGACTCACGTCCCATAGCAGTCATATCTATATTATAAAAGATCTCTAAGCCGGTATGAGGGTGTAGTGTTTTAATGAAATCCATATTGCGCTTTAAGTCGGGAGTATCACGTAATATATACACTTTCTGCAAATCATATTCCGCTATCAATTTTTCATTGGGGAAATGCACATTGCAAGCTACCACGGGAATAGAGGATAATAGTCGGTGATGGGTAGATAATAAAGCATCGGTCGCCTGATCTCCTATGGGCAAAATAAGGTCTATGGATTTATTTTTAAGCAATTCGAGGTATTTTTCAATACATCCGGTTTCTTCTGTTCGGTTAGAATGAGAGCAACCAAGATAGAATTTATCGAATATTACCTTAATCCCTTGGTTTTTGAACTCTTTTTGCAAACATTCTTCGATATTACCATGTCCAATTTCATCTTTGGCAGTAGAATAGATAAGAGAGAGATGTTTCGTTGTCATGTTATTAGTGACATGCCATTGTTTGTAATTTAGTCCGCATATAAAGGCAAATAACAAAATAATGGAAACTGATATGTATTTATGCTTCAGGTTGTTTTTGTTCATGGTGTTGTTTAATTGCGAGCAAAAATAACATAATTTCGGTAAAAAAAGCATATAAGATAAAGATACTTTTATTAAAATACATTATTTATTAAAAATCGAGGGATAGAGTGAGATATAGATGGTCTTCTCTGAACTAAGAAGGTTGGGTATCTTCTGAAAATTTCAGCAGACAGTTGGAATATGACGAATGTACATGATCATAAAAAATATTCTGTACTATCAAAAAGAAACCATTGATAGGGTGGAAATGCATTTTATAGAAAAAGAGCCGGGATTTGCTTGTCAATTCACGGCTCTTTTTCTACCTTTACGGCAAATGTATTGTCAATTGTAAATAGTGAATTTTTAAATTGTAAATAATATGGCTTTAGTAGAACGTTTTTTGAGGTATGTAAGCTTTGATACTCAATCAAGTGAAGAAACGCGGATTACTCCCAGTACTCCGGGACAAATGGTTTTTGCCAAGTATTTGAAATCGGAACTGGAGTCTTTAGGTCTGGAAGAGATTACATTGGACGAACACGGTTATCTTTTCGCCACCCTTCCGGCAAATACGGATAAGGAAATTCCCACTATCGGTTTTATTGCCCATATGGATACGAGTCCTGATATGAGTGGCAAGGATGTGACACCGCGCATCGTGGAAAATTATAACGGTTCGGAGATCGTGCTTGATGCTGAAGAGCGGGTAGTACTGAGTCCGGCACAATTTCCGGAATTGCTTGACCACAAAGGGGAAGATTTGATAGTTACCAATGGAAAAACGTTGTTGGGAGCCGATGATAAGGCCGGTATCGCAGAAATTGTTTCTGCAATGGCTTATCTCAAAGAGCACCCGGAAATTAAACATGGTAAAATTCGTATCGGTTTCAATCCTGATGAGGAAATCGGTGAAGGTGCACATAAATTCGATGTGGAGAAATTCGGTTGTGAATGGGCCTATACGATGGACGGCGGTGAAGTAGGGGAGCTGGAATTTGAGAATTTCAATGCGGCGGCGGCCAAAATCATATTCAAAGGGCGTAACGTGCATCCGGGCTATGCCAGACATAAAATGATAAATTCCATTCGTATAGCCAATCAGTTTATCAGTATGTTGCCACGTCATGAAACGCCCGAGCATACCGAAGGGTATGAAGGGTTCTATCATCTGATCGGCATTCAGGGAGATGTGGAACAGACAACTCTTTCTTATATAATCCGCGATCATGATCGTTCGAGGTTTGAAAGCCGCAAACGTGAAATGGCTCATCTGGTGAGAAAAATAAATGCGGAATTCGGAGAAGACATTGCGGTGCTCGAACTTCGTGACCAATATTATAATATGCGTGAAAAGATAGAACCTGTGATGCATATTATCGATACTGCTTTTGCAGCGATGGAAGCGGTAGGAGTGAAACCGAATGTGAAACCTATTCGTGGTGGTACGGATGGGGCTCAGCTATCATTCAAGGGCTTGCCTTGTCCCAATATCTTTGCCGGCGGATTGAATTTCCACGGTCGCTATGAATTCGTGCCTGTTCAGAATATGGAAAAGGCGATGAAGGTGATCGTGAAGATAGCGGAACTTGTTGCTCAAAAAGCTTGATTCATCAACCATAAATCATAATTCATAAATCATAAATCATGAAAACCACTCCGTTTACCGACAAACATATTGCATTGGGTGCCAAGATGCACGAATTTGCCGGCTATAATATGCCTATCGAGTATTCCGGCATTATTGACGAACATCTCACGGTGTGCAATGCCGTAGGTGTATTCGATGTATCCCATATGGGAGAGTTCTGGGTGAAAGGTCCCGGTGCGTTGCCCTTTCTGCAGAAGATTACTTCTAACAACGTAGCTGCACTTGCACCCGGTAAGGTGCAATATACCTGCTTTCCGAATGAAGAAGGCGGGATTGTGGATGATTTGTTAGTGTATCAGTATGATCCGCAGAAATACCTGTTAGTGGTCAATGCTTCTAATATTGAGAAAGATTGGAATTGGTGCGTTGCACATAATACCGAAGGAGCCGAACTTGAAAATTCTTCGGATCGTACTGCGCAGTTGGCAGTTCAGGGGCCGAAAGCAATTCTTGCTTTGCAGAAACTGACGGATATCGATCTTTCGGATATTCCCTATTATACGTTCAAAGTCGGTGAGTTTGCCGGGGAGAAAAACGTGATTATTTCAAATACCGGTTATACAGGTGCAGGAGGTTTCGAGTTGTATTTCTATCCGGACGCTGCTGATAAGATATGGAACGCAGTTTTTGAAGCTGGCGAGGAATTCGGGATCAAGCCTGTCGGGCTGGGTGCCCGTGATACGCTTCGGCTTGAAATGGGATTTTGCTTGTACGGCAATGATTTGGATGATACCACATCTCCTATTGAAGCGGGGTTGGGGTGGATTACGAAATTTGTGGATGGGAAGAATTTTACTAACCGTGCGATGCTTGAGAAACAAAAGGCCGAAGGAACCGTACGTAAATTGGTTGGCTTTGAGATGATCGATCGTGGCATTCCTCGTCATAGATATGAATTGGTAGATGAGGATGGTGGTAAGATAGGGATTGTAACTTCGGGAACCATGTCTCCTATGAGGAAAATCGGTATCGGCATGGGATATGTAAAACCGGAATACAGCAAGTTGGGAACAGAAATTTTTATCGATATGCGGGGACGTAAATTGAAAGCGGTGCTGGTAAGACCTCCGTTCAGGAAGTAAGACGATCATCAAAACTGTTAATTCAGTAGTTCAGTAGTCAAGTAGTAAGTAGTCAAGTAGTAAGTAGTTAAGTAGAAATGTTTTGTCTAATATATTTCCCTTAACTACTTGACTACTTGATTACTTGGCTACTGATTATGAATCACTCAGACTAAGTGTATGCCTCAGGTTAACAAAGTTTAGCCTGAGGCATAATTTTTTTTGTCCTTAAGCCGGTTTCTCTTTTGATTTTCATGTAATTTTGCATGCAATAAAACATTAACGGAGATGTCAAACTTACCTACATTGATAGCCGACTTGGCGTTGATCCTGCTTTGTGCCGGCGTAATGACACTGTTATTTAAAAAATTAAAACAGCCTTTGGTGTTGGGATATGTTGTTGCCGGATTTCTGGCCAGTCCGCATATGCCTTATACACCTTCGGTAATGGATTCTGCGAATATTAAAACTTGGGCCGATATAGGTGTGATCTTTCTTCTGTTCGCATTAGGACTCGAGTTTAGTTTCAAGAAAATAGTGAAAGTCGGAGGTACGGCAGTCATCGCCGCCTGTACCATTATATTTTGTATGATTCTTTTGGGAATGGGCGTGGGGATGAGTTTCGGATGGCAACGGATGGACTGCATCTTTTTGGGAGGTATGATAGCCATGTCTTCTACGACTATTATATATAAGGCATTTGATGATCTCGGACTGCGTAAAAAACAATTTACCGGATTGGTGCTGAGTATTCTTATATTGGAAGATATCCTTGCTATCGTGCTTATGGTGATGCTTTCTACAATGGCGGTGAGTAATAACTTTGAAGGAACCGAGATGCTCGAAAGCATCGGAAAACTGCTGTTCTTTTTGATTCTTTGGTTCGTGGTCGGTATTTATCTCATTCCCGAATTTTTAAAGCGTTGCCGCAAGTTGATGAGTGAAGAAACATTACTGATTGTATCTCTTGCGCTTTGTTTCGGGATGGTGGTGATAGCTGCCAATACCGGATTTTCGGCAGCTTTCGGTGCTTTTATCATGGGTTCTATTCTTGCTGAAACGATAGAAGCCGAATCTATCGACCGATTGGTCAAGCCGGTCAAGGATTTGTTTGGTGCTATCTTTTTTGTTTCTGTAGGTATGATGGTGGATCCTGCGATGATTGGAGAATATGCATTACCTATTCTGGTGATAACGCTTGCCGTCATTGCCGGACAGGCATTGTTTGGTACATTTGGAGTGATATTGGCAGGGCAGCCGTTAAAGACAGCGATGCAATGCGGGTTCAGTTTGACACAAATAGGTGAATTTGCTTTTATTATTGCGTCTTTGGGAGTATCTCTTCATGTGACGAGTGATTTTCTTTATCCTATCGTAGTGGCGGTTTCGGTTATCACGACCTTTCTTACTCCGTATATGATTCGTCTGGCAGAGCCGGCATCTGATTTTGCCGATCGTCATTTGCCCGAATCCTGGAAGAGTTTTCTTGCCCGTTATTCTTCCGGTCCGCAGACGGTAAACCATGAAAACCTGTGGCGGAAACTTCTTTTCGCCATGGCCCGTATCGTAGTGGTTTATTCCATTGTAAGCATCTCTATTGTGGCTATTTCATTCCGGTTGGTCGTTCCGGTTTTCCGTGAGAATCTGCCGCATTTCTGGGCCTCGTTGTTAGGAGCTGTATTTACCATTCTTTGTATATCGCCTTTTCTCCGTGCCATCATGGTCAAAAAGAATCATTCGGCGGAGTTTATTACATTATGGAATGCCCATCGTGCCAACCGTGCACCATTGGTTTCAACGATTGTGCTCCGTATGCTGATTGCCGTGTTATTTGTGATGTTTGTGATTGCCCGGTTGTTTAAATCTTCTATCGGCTTATTGATTGGTGTTGCTATCTTGATTGTAATATTGATGGTACTTTCGCGTCGTTTAAAGAAACAATCCATATTGATTGAACGGAAATTTTTTCAGAATCTTCGCTCTCGTGATATGCGGGCTGAATATATGGGTGAGAAGAAACCGGAATATGCGGGACGTTTGCTTTCCCGTGATTTGCATCTGGCCGATTTCGAACTTCCGGGGGAATCTCTTTGGGCGGGCAAGACGTTGCTTGAATTAAATCTTGGTAAGAAGTATGGAATACATGTAGTCTCTATCCTTAGGGGACGACGGCGGATCAATATACCCGGAGGCAGTACCCGTTTGTTTCCGATGGATAAAATACAGGTAATCGGTACCGATGAGCAACTTAACCTATTCAGCGAGGAGATGTCAAAAGAGGCTTACGTAGACAGTGATGTTTTTGAAAAGAGCGAGATGACTTTAAAGCAGTTTATGATCGATGCCGATTCCGCTTTTTTAGGTAAAACGTTGCGCGAATCGGGCATACGTGATAAATATCATTGCCTGATAGCCGGTGTGGAACGTGGAGAAGAAATGTTGATGACACCGGACGTTAATGCACCGTTTGAAGAGGGGGATGTGCTATGGGTAGTTGGTGAAAAGGAGGATGTATACCAATTAGTCGGTCAAAAGAATTAAAAAATCGACATTACATGTGGGTAAGATGCTTATCTTTGCCGGCATATCAATCTAAAAAAGAATTTATATCATGAAAAGCGATCCTAAAGAATGCTTGTATTGCCAGAACAATGAAACGCTGAACAATCTGATGATCGAGATTGCACAGCTTAGTGTATCACGTGTGTTTCTTTTTAAAGAGCAGACCTATCGTGGTCGTTGTCTTGTAGCATACAAAGATCATGTGAATGACTTGAACGAACTGAGTGATGAAGACCGTAATGCATTTATGGCCGATGTGGCCCGTGTTACCCGTGCGATGGATAAAGCTTTCCATCCGGAAAAAATAAACTATGGCGCTTACTCCGATAAGCTTTCCCACCTGCACTTTCATTTGGCTTCTAAATATGTGGATGGCCCTGACTATGGAGGTACATTCCAGATGAATCCGGGGAAAGTATATCTGACGGATGCAGAATATCAGGAACTGATTGAGGCGATAAAGGAGAAGTTGTAAGTGAGGGTGTGTCAAAACGTAATTTGATTAAAGGACAACTTTTAATCTGAAACTTGACTCCCTAAATCAATGATGAAAAGAGCCATATCATTACTCAAAAACAGAGTTTGATATGGCTCTTTTATAATTGTTAGTTACAATCTATAACTTTTTAGAGTGGTCATTTTAGTTTTGACACACCCTCAACTACTCTTCTTCGAAATCGAAGTCAAATTCGAAATCATCCAAAAATTCCGGAGTGGTAAATTCTTCTATGCTTCGGCGGTCTTTTTTAGTCGGACGTCCTGTACCGCGTGCACGGTCTACGAACCCGCTTATCTTGCTCATTTCCAATAGTTCGTATTGGTCGGGAGTCGTTACGTTTTCCATAACTTCCGGAACAAGTTTGGCACCCACTCGTTTTTCTATGGCCTGTAATACTTTGAATGAGTAAGTGATGGGTGGTTTCTTCACTTGAATCACGTCACCGGGTTTAATCATGCGCGCGGCTTTTACATAAGAACCGTTTATACTGATACGGCCTTTTTTACATGCTTCGGCGGCAATTGTACGGGTTTTGAAAATACGTACGGCCCACATCCATTTATCTATTCTTGCTTCAGGCATGAGGTTATTTGTAATTAAATGATTAGTTACAGATTTATTTACTTTTTGTTGAATTGGTTCATGGTTATATTGATTCCCGCCAGACAGAAGCTTTTTATAATTTCACCGGCTGTTTCCAGACGTTCATCCATTGTTTTCCAATCTTCGTCTGTGAAGTGGCCGAGCACATAGTCTATCTGTCCGCCACGAGGAAAATCATTCCCTATTCCGAAGCGGAGACGTGCATAGTTTTGAGTTCCCAGTGTGGCGGCAATATGTTTCAGTCCGTTATGGCCGGCATCGCTGCCTTTTCCTTTCAGGCGAAGAGTACCGAAAGGTAACGCCAGGTCATCTACTACAATCAATACATTTTCTAATGGAATTTTCTCTTCCTGCATCCAGTATCGAACTGCCAATCCACTCAGATTCATGAATGTAGATGGCTTAAGGAGCAATAATTGCTGCCCTTTTATTGAGAAAGATGCTGTAGAACCGTAACGTCCGCTTGTAAAAGGAGTGTTATTCAACTTTGCCAAAGCGTCTACTACCATAAAACCTATATTATGGCGTGTATCACGATATTCGGGGCCGATGTTGCCCAATCCTACGATGAGATATTTCATAAGTAATTAATATGTATTGATGAGATGAAAAAGAAACGCAGACTAACACAGACCAAAATCTGTGATAATCTGCGTTCCGAAATATTCTGATAGAAGTATTCCTGTGATTATTTTCCTGCTGTAGCAGCTGCACCTCTTGCTGCACGAGTCAGTTTAACTGCACATACAACAGCGTCTTTTGCATTCAGCAATTCAAGACCTTCATAGTTAAGCTCACCTACTTTTACTGTCTTACCAAGACCCAAGTGAGAGACATTTACTGTCAGTTTTTCCGGAATAATATTATAGAGAGCTTTCACTTTCAGTTTACGCATCTGCAGAACCAGTTTACCACCGGCTTTAACACCTTCTGCCAAGCCTTCCAATTGTACCGGAACTTCCATAACGATAGGTTTAGCTTCATCAATTTGATAGAAGTCAACGTGCAGGATAGTATCTTTTACCGGATGGAATTGGATATCTTTCAAGATAGCATTTACTTTTTTGCCATCGATAACCAAGTCTACTACATAAATATGCGGAGTATAAACCAGGTTACGCAGACCTTCAACAGGTACTGTGAAATGGATATTTTCACCACCTCCGTAAAGTACGCAAGGTACACCGTTGTCTTTACGAATAGCTTTCAAAGCTCTTGCTTGTTCAGAAGAGCGTTCTGCAATAGTTCTTGCAGTTCCTTTTACTTCAATTGATCTCATTTTTTTAATTTTTTGTGTTACTCTAAATTAAGTGATTTGAGTGCTTAATTCACCATCACACGATGTGGTATTCCACACGATGTTGCAAAAAAGCGGTGCAAAAGTACGCTTTCTTTCTGAAATATCAAAAAAATACTTATTCAAAATCAATATCTATCTTTATTTCACCGGCCGGCTGCGCCTCTTCTATGGCTACTTCTTCTCTGGCTGCATGTCCTTGCTGGTCATTGATATATTCTATTGCTTGAGTGAGTCCGGTCATGAATTTATCGAAATCTTCCTTATATAAGAAGATTTTATGTTTTTCGAAACTGACTTGTGAATCGTCACCTTCACCCATAACCACTTTCTTGCTCTCAGTGATGGCAAGGAACATTTCATCTTTCCGGTTTTTCTTTACGTCAAGATAATAAATACGTTTACCGGCTTTGATGGATTTTGAGAATACAATCTCTTTGTCATTCATATCTGCGTTCATTTTCTTTTTTAAATCTTCCATATCATTAGGTCCGTTTATAATCGGCTTCAAAATTGGAACTTTTTTTTTAACTGTCAAAAGAAAAAGGGCAGAGAATGAAATACTGCATTAAAAAATGTGATTTATTTGCAGAAACTCATTAAAAATATCTACTTTTGCAATTCGTTAATAACAGTATTATTAAAGATTATGATTAACAGAGTTCTTATTCGTCTAAAAATCATACAAATAGTGTATGCTTACTATCAGAACGGCAGCAAAAATTTAGACTCAGCGGAGAAAGAGTTGTTCTTTAGCCTGTCAAAGGCTTATGACCTCTATAACTATTTGTTGATGCTTATGATTGCATTGACGGACTACGCACAAAAACGCATTGACACAGCTAAAGCCAAACTGAAACCTACAAAAGAAGAGTTGTATCCGAACATGAAGTTTGTGGAAAACAAATTTATTGCACAACTTGAAGTGAATAAACAATTGACGGAATTCGTTGCCAATCAGAAAAGGACATGGGCGAATGATCAGGATTTTGTCAAAGAGCTTTATGATAAAATAGTGGAGTCGGATATTTATAAGGAATATATGGCTTCAACTGACAACTCTTACGAGGCAGACCGTGAGTTGTGGCGGAAACTTTATAAGATGTTTGTATTCAACAATGATTCTTTGGATCAGGTATTGGAAGATCAAAGTTTGTATTGGAACGACGATAAAGAGATTGTAGATACATTTGTGTTGAAAACAATCAAACGCTTTGAGGAAAAACAAGGGGCCAACCAACCGTTGCTTCCCGAATTTAAAGATGATGAAGATCAGGAGTTTGCACGTCGTCTTTTCCGTCGTACGATATTGAATGCCGACTATTATCGCCACCTTATCAGTGAAAACACCAAAAACTGGGATTTGGACCGTGTAGCATTTATGGATGTAATTATTATGCAGACGGCTTTGGCAGAAATTCTAAGTTTTCCGAACATTCCGGTCAGTGTTTCGTTAAATGAATATGTAGAAATAGCTAAGCTTTACAGTACGGCTAAGAGTGGTAGTTTCATCAATGGAACATTGGATGGAATTGTTAATCAATTGAAAAAAGAAGGTAAGTTGACAAAAAACTGATACCTTTGCTCTTATAGATTAAAAAACTAAAACGAAATTATTTATGAATTTATTGACTGTATTACTGCAAGCTCCTGCTGCAGGTCCCGACGGAAGCCTGATGTGGATTATGCTGATAGCAATGTTTGTTATCATGTATTTCTTTATGATTCGTCCGCAGAATAAAAAACAAAAGGAAATTGCTAACTTTCGTAAATCTCTTCAAGTAAACCAGAAGGTTATTACTGCTGGGGGAATACATGGAGTGATCAAAGAAATTAACGACGATCATATCGTACTTGAAATTGCATCTAACGTAAAGATTAAGATAGATAAGAATTCTATTTTTGCAGATGCATCTGCTGCAAGCCAGCAACCTGCTAAATAAGTTATAATATAAATAAGCCTATGTTCGAACGTAGGGACATAAAGTCTATTTATTTAGAACTATCTGAAAAGATTAAGAATTTTCTGCTTAGTGATAAGAGCAGAGAATTCTTAATCTTTTTGTTTTTTTTCTTTATTGCCGGAGGATTCTGGCTTTTGCAAACATTAAATAGCGATTATGAAGCCGAGTTTTCTATTCCTGTCCGCTTGAAAGGGGTTCCCAATAATGTAGTTATAACCTCGGAACCGTCTTCGGAACTGCGTGTTAAAGTAAAGGATAGAGGAACTGTCTTGCTGAATTATATGCTCGGGAAGAGTTTCTTTCCGGTGAATCTTGACTTTGCTGATTATAGCGGACGGGATAATCATGTGAGGATATATGCTTCAGAGTTTGAGAAAAAGATCATGAGCCAGCTTAATGTGTCTACTCGTTTGCTGTCGGTGAAACCGGATACGTTGGAGTATATTTATTCTACCGGAAAGTCTAAACAGGTGCCGGTGAAGATGCGGGGAACGGTAACTGCAAGCCGTCAATATTATATTTCCGATACGATTTATTCTCCTGATTCTGTGCTGGTTTATGCACCTGCCAATATTCTCGATACGATAACGACTGCATACACGCAAAAGGTCGAATTGAATGATATCGCAGATACGCTGACTTATCATGTTTCTCTCGTAGGAGTAAAGGGGGCCAAGTTTGTGCCAGGTGCGGTAGATTTAACTTTACCGGTAGATATTTATACGGAAAAAACGGTTGAAGTGCCTTTGCATGGAGTCAATTTCCCGGCAGATAAAGTTTTGCGTACTTTCCCGTCGAAGGTGCAGATTACCTTTAAGATCGGTTTGGGGAGGTTTGATAAAGTCGATGCCGGTAATTTCATGATAAATGTATCTTATGAAGAATTACTGAAGTTAGGATCGAATAAATATACCGTGAAGCTCAAGTCTGTTCCACGGGACGTAAGTCACATTATTCGTATTGTACCCGAAAAAGTAGATTTTCTGATTGAACAAGTATCTCCCAATGAGTATTAAAATCGGTATAACAGGTGGAATTGGCAGCGGAAAGAGTGTCGTTTCGCAATTGCTGGAAGTGATGGGGATTCCTGTTTATATAGCTGATGTCGAGTCTAAACGTTTGACAAATACTGATCCGTATATAAAGAAAGAACTCTCTTCTTTACTGGGAGAAAAGGTATTTGCAGGCGGTGCTTTAAATAAACCGCTTTTGGCTTCCTATCTTTTCGGACATCCGGATCATGCCAGGCAAATTAATGGAATTATTCATCCGCGGGTGAAAGAGGATTTCCGTAAGTGGGTGGAGAAACGGGCACTGTTTCCTATAGTGGGAATGGAGTCGGCGATTTTGATAGAATCGGGATTTACAGGTGAGGTAGATGTGATAGTAATGGTTTATGCTCCATTAGAGATACGGATACAGAGGGCGATATGCCGGGATAACTCTTCGCGTGAACTTATAGTGAAACGTATTGAGAGTCAGATGAGCGATGAGGAAAAGCGTAAGCAGGCTGATTTTGTAATTGTGAATGATGATGACATGCCGCTCATCCCGCAGGTTTTGGAATTAATCTCTTTGCTATCTAAAAAAACGGATTACCTTTCAGAAAAATAGCTACTGTCTCAGCAATAAAAATAAGCGAGCTTATTTTGTATTGTCTTCGGCTTACACTATCTTTGCCAACCGAAAAAATAATCAATAATAAAAAACTGAATATATTATGTTGAAGACTATTTTGTCAATTTCCGGCAAGCCGGGATTATATAAACTCATTTCACAGGGAAAGAATATGCTGATTGTAGAATCTATCAGTGCTGAAAAGAAACGTTTTCCGGCTTATGGCAACGAGAAGATTATTTCATTGGCAGATATTGCAATGTATACGAATGATGCTGAGGTGCCTTTGCGTGATGTGCTTGAATCAATCAAGGAGAAAGAGAACGCAGCAGTTGCTTCTATCGATCCGAAGAAAGCAACTGCTGAAGAACTGCGTTCTTATCTGGCAGAAGTATTGCCGGATTTTGATCGGGACAGAGTTTACGTGAACGATATCAAGAAGTTGATTTTATGGTATAATATTCTTGTTACCAACGGAATTACAGAATTTAAAGAAACAGAAGCAAAAGAAGAGACGGAAGAATAAGCCGGATTGTAAAGTGTTGAAATATAGGAGCGTGATAAATGTCATTGAGGATGTTTATCACGCTTTTTGTTTTTTTATTGGTAAGTTCAAAACAAAAGAAAATACTCTCTGTTCTCTCTGTACTATGTATTTGCAGGAATATTTTGGGCTTTCTTTTGTAAGATTCAATGCTTTTTTACTTATCTTTGTTGCAATCCTTCGGCATCTGAAGTGTCAGGCGATAGGATAAAATAACAAATTAGAACAAAGGCGTTTACGATATTATTCTGTACTTGAAATCTGGACAATTTCACTATTCAGGAATAATGCTAACAAGCGCTCATGCTCTGCTGTATATGAAAATATATAGTACTGGGCGTGGGTTGTTGTACATTATTTGAATAGTGGCAGTCCAGAGCCTCAAGTACGATAATGGCAACAGTTCCCACGCTTTTTTATACATAAAGATCTCTTAAGGGGCTGAGAGGTGGACAAATAAAGTATGAATAAACGGTTTAATAAAACATTCGAACTCCTGCTGGACACCGAAAAAGGAGTTTTGCAACTAAATGGTCTGTTTGTAGATACAATGGTTTATTTGTATGACGATCATGGAAATTTGCAAGCGAAAGAACAATGCCCACAGCAATCTTTGATGATGCAACTTCCGAAACATGGTGCATATGTACTTGTACTGCTTCATCCTGTCTGTGAGGTGGCTGTACGAAGATTTATATATTGAGTGTTTTATACGGAAAATGCCGGTATGCTCGGTGGCATATCGGCATTTGATAGTGAATTTACTTCTTGTTTAGTTACGGAAAGATAATCCGTCTCCGGCCACATCGACTATGATCGCTTTGCTGCGGTCCACTTCCTGCGCAAGTAACTTTTTGGACAGGTCGTTTAGCAGATAGCGTTGGATGGCTCTTTTTACAGGTCGTGCACCAAATTCGGGATCATAACCGGCTTGTGCTATGAAATTGATGGCATTGTCTGTAAGTTGCAGTTCTACCCCGTTTTCTGCAAGCATCTTCTGAACACCTTTAATCTGTAACAGAACGATTTGTTTAATCTCTTTTTCTGTCAAAGGCAGGAACATTATGGTTTCGTCAATACGGTTCAGGAATTCCGGACGGATTGTCTTTTTCAACATGTTCATTACCTCCTTTTTAGTCTCTTCAACTACCTCTTCCTTATTGGAACCATTCAGTTTTTCCATCTGGCTTTGTATATAGGAACTACCCATATTGGAAGTCATGATGATAATGGTATTTTTGAAGTTGACCACGCGTCCTTTATTATCCGTCAGTCGCCCGTCATCCAGCACTTGTAGCAGAATGTTGAATACATCCGGGTGGGCTTTCTCAATTTCGTCGAACAATACCACGGAGTATGGTTTACGTCGGATCGCTTCCGTCAATTGTCCGCCTTCATCATATCCTACGTATCCCGGAGGGGCTCCGACCAAACGGGAAACGCTATGTTTCTCCTGATACTCGCTCATGTCGATACGGGTCATCATCGTCTCGTCGTCAAACAGGAATTCTGCGAGTGCTTTTGCCAATTCTGTTTTACCTACACCGGTGGTACCGAGAAATATGAATGAACCTATCGGACGTTTCGGGTCTTGTAATCCTGCACGGCTACGACGTACGGCATCAGCAACGGCAGCAATAGCTTCATCCTGACCAATCACACGTTCGTGAAGTTCATCCTCGAGATGGAGCAACTTGTCTTTTTCGCTTTGGAGCATTTTGCTTACCGGAATACCGGTCCAGCGGGATACTACATCGGCGATGTCTTCGGCATCCACCTCTTCCTTGATCATAGCCGAATCGCCTTGCATCAGCTTCAATTCTTCCTGTATCTCTGTGATTTCCTTGTCCAATGCTTGTAGCTTTCCATAACGGATTTCCGCTACTTTTCCATAATCTCCTTCACGTTCTGCCTTTTCTGCCTCGAACTTCAAGTTTTCTATTTCTACTTTATTCTGCTGGATTTTATCCATCAGTGATTTTTCATTTTGCCATTTGGCCTTGTAAGATTTCTCCTGTTCCTTCAATTCGGCGATTTCTTTGCCTATCGTATCCAGTTTCGGTTGATCTTTTTCACGTTTGATAGCTTCACGCTCGATCTCTAATTGTTTGATTTTGCGTGATATCTCATCCAGATCTTCCGGGACGGAATCTACTTCCATACGGAGTTTGGCGGCAGCTTCATCCATCAGGTCGATCGCTTTATCGGGTAAGAAACGATCGGTGATATACCGGTTGCTTAATTCCACCGCAGCAATGATGGCATCGTCTTTGATACGTACATGGTGGTGGTTTTCATAACGCTCCTTCAATCCACGTAGGATGGAAATGGTACTGAGTGTGTCCGGTTCATCCACTTGTACGATCTGGAAACGACGTTCCAATGCCTTATCCTTTTCAAAATATTTTTGATACTCATCGAGGGTGGTGGCACCGATTGCCCGTAATTCACCGCGTGCTAAAGCCGGTTTAAGAATATTGGCGGCATCCATTGCCCCTTCTCCTTTACCTGCTCCGACTAACGTGTGAATTTCATCAATAAACAGGATGATATTTCCATCGGATTTCATCACTTCATTGACTACCGACTTCAGCCGTTCTTCGAATTCACCTTTATATTTTGCACCTGCTACCAATGCACCCATATCCAGTGAGTACACTTGCTTGTCACGCAGGTTTTCGGGTACGTCACCTCTTAATATACGATGGGCCAACCCTTCTACAATAGCTGTCTTACCGGTACCCGGTTCACCTATAAGTATGGGGTTGTTTTTGGTACGGCGACTTAATATCTGAAGCACACGCCGTATCTCTTCATCACGTCCGATAACGGGATCGAGCTTACCGCTACGGGCTGCTTCGTTCAGGTTAATGGCATATTTTTCAAGTGATTGATAAGTATCTTCACTTGATTGTGAGGTCACCTTTTCGCCTTTACGCAATTCGTTGATGGCACTGCGTAACTCTTTTTCTGTCATTCCTGCATCTTTCAGAATGGTGGCAACGGTACTTTTTACAGTCAGTAACGCCAATAATAAATGTTCGAGTGAAACGAATTCATCGCCCATTTCTTTTGAATATTGTGTTGCTTTCTGAAGCACATCATTCGATTCTCTGCTCAAATAAGGTTCTCCACCGGATACTTTCGGTAATGAATCTATCTGTTTGCCGACAACCAGCGCAATTTGTTGTCCGTTCACTCCTAACTTCTGGAAAATGAAGTTGGTTACGTTTTCACCGACTTTCATTACCCCTGCCAGTAAGTGAGCCGGTTCAATGGCCTGCTGCCCCCGGGCTTTTACCAAGTTTACGGCTTCTTGCACCGCTTCCTGGGATTTAATGGTAAAGTTGTTAAAGTTCATATCTTATAATCTCCTTTCTTATTTTCACGTTTTCAATAACACTAAAGGGGGCGCAAAAGATTTGCCAATACATATAATATGCCATTTTTTCAGTAAAATTATATAATTAGTTGACAAAATGTCTGCTTTATATCCATAGGGTATATAGAGCTTTTGAGGGGGATAATTGTCTCTGTACTATCTTTATGATTGGGACATGGAGATATGATTATTTATACAGTCGGGGCATACTGCCTAAACTTTTAGAAGATTGATGATGCGTGTATAAAAGCTTTATTGTATCTTTATCCCTCAATATACGGATTTTATAATGGAATAATTTTTATGGATAAAAAGATAAAATTGCCTGAGATTGTTATGCTGATTGATGCCGCATTCTTGAATTATGTAGTTTCGGATTTAAAAAGCTATTTTGAGAAAATTCTGAATCGGCCTTTACGGGAAATTGATTTATCATTGTTGACTACTTATCTGGCGTTGGATGCCGGCATTAGTGAGGGGGATAACAAGGCACAGTTGCTGTTTGTGTATGATAAAGATTCTTCTAAGTTGCTGTTTTGCAAACCGGCAGATCTGAAAGAAGAACTGAACGGGGTTGCTTTTTCAAGCCAGTTCGGTGAATTTTCTTTCGCCGGGGTTCCTTGTGAAGAAATGGTGACCCGCGAAGAACTGTTTCTTGATTTGTTGGGAATAGTATCGGATTCGGCAGATGTGAAGAAGCTTATTGTGATTTCTTTTAATGAAGAATATGGAGATAAGGTGAGAACCGCCTTGAATGCCGTGAAGGAAAAAGAGGTTATTCAGTTCCGTATGAGTGAACCTGACGGAGTGGTGGAGTATCATTGGGAAATGCTGGCATTCCCGTTAATGCAGGCTTTGGGTATCAAAGGGGATGAATTATAAGAGAATCGCTTCTTGTGGTTCGTCCTGTTATTAATCGTTAATCATTATTCATATGTCCGATTTCCGTTTAAAAGTATTTCAAAGCGTAGCAAAGAATCTCAGTTTTACAAAAGCCTCGCAAGAGCTTTTTGTCAGCCAACCGGCCATAACCAAACATATTCAAGAATTGGAAGCCTGTTATCAGGCGAGACTTTTTGACCGTCAGGGAAATAAAATATCTCTCACAGAAGCCGGAAAATTGTTATTGGAACATAGTGAACGTATTCTTGATGCTTACAAACGTCTGGAATATGAAATGCATCTTTTGCACGGCGATTATATCGGTGAGTTGAAACTTGGTGCCAGTACCACGATAGCCCAATACGTGCTGCCACCTTTATTAGGAAATTTTATCCGTAAATTTCCACAGGTGAATCTGTCTCTCTTGAACGGTAATTCCCGTGAAATAGAGACTGCATTGCAGGAACACCGGATTGATTTGGGATTGGTGGAAGGGATTTTTCGCTTGCCCAATTTGAAATATACTACCTTCCTTGATGATGAGTTAGTAGCCATCGTACATGCTCAAAGCAAACTTTCCTTGCCGGATGAAATAACTCCCGAAGACTTGCAGCATATTCCTCTTGTCCTTCGTGAACGTGGTTCGGGTACTCTCGACGTGTTTGAACGTGCACTGCTCCAACATAGCATTAAACTCTCTTCCCTCAATGTGTTGATGTATCTCGGCAGTACAGAGAGTATAAAATTATTTCTGGAAAACACGGATTGTATGGGTATTGTATCTATACGTTCTATTTATAAAGAATTGGCTTCCGGTAATTTCCGTGTCGTTGAGATAAAAGAGATGCAGATGTTACGTGAGTTTTGTTTTGTTCATCAGCAAGGGCAGGAGGGAGGATTACCACAGGTGTTTATGCAGTTTGCCATGCACTATAACCAAAGGTTATAGTGCATAAATAGAAACAATTGGTGCATGCCATAAAGTAACCGTATCTTTGCACTCGAAAAAATAATTAAACAATAAAGATATGGTGTCAGCTATTACAAGAACATTAAAGACGAATAATAAAATTGTCTATGTATCCTTACTTTCGATTTTAACTTTTTTCTTATTATTGGATTATATTCCGGGCATGCAAGCTTTTTCGGCATGGGTTACTCCTCCTTTGGCTTTGTTTTTAGGATTGGCTTTTGCATTGGTTTGCGGGCAGGCACATCCGAAATTTAATAAGAAGACTTCTAAATATTTGTTGCAATATTCCGTAGTAGGTTTGGGGTTTGGTATGAATCTCCATTCAGCACTTGCCTCCGGTAAAGAAGGTATGGAATTTACCGTTATCTCAGTAATAGGAACTTTGGTGATTGGCTGGTTTATCGGACGTAAATTATTGAAGGTAGACCGTAATACTTCTTATTTAATCAGTTCGGGTACTGCTATTTGCGGTGGTAGCGCTATTGCTGCGGTAGGGCCGGTAGTGAAAGCTAATGATAGCGAAATGTCTGTTGCTTTAGCCACTATTTTTATTTTGAATGCTATTGCATTGTTCATTTTCCCGGTAATAGGCCATGCTTTGGGTATGAGTCAACATGAATTCGGGACATGGGCTGCCATTGCCATTCATGATACGAGTTCGGTGGTAGGAGCCGGTGCGGCATATGGAGAGGAAGCCTTGAAAGTGGCGACTACCATTAAGTTGACACGTGCCCTTTGGATTATTCCAATGGCATTTGCCACTTCGTTTATTTTCAAAAGTAAAGGGCAGAAGATTAGCATTCCCTGGTTTATTTTCTTTTTTGTATTGGCTATGATTGTGAATACTTATCTATTGGGAAGTGTTCCGGAGGTGGGTGCCGCTATTAATGGCCTGGCACGCAAAACTCTGACTATAACCATGTTTTTTATTGGTGCTTCCTTGTCTATTGATGTTGTGAAATCAGTTGGCCTTAAACCTTTGGTCCAGGGAGTATTGCTATGGGTGGTTATCAGCTGTAGTACATTAGCCTACATTTATTGGTTCTAAAAATCATACAGTTGTATTCATTTATATAGCATAGATTCCGATAGGAATAATTAAAAACCGAATAAGGTTTTGTATGTTCTACAGACATGCGAAACCTTATTCGGTTTTATATGTTTGGGGAGAATAAGTCTTATTTTGTTCCGATGAATTGGGACGAAGAGTTTCAAACGCTTGAAACCAGTAGTTCCAGTTAGAAGAATCAAGCAGTTCCAATAAGAAGAATCAAATCGTTTCAGTATACTGAAAAATCAATATTCTTAGAAGATAATGTACGATAATCCCATCTCTTCTGTCTCTTTTTGAAGTTTTTTCATTTCCTTCTTTAAATCTTTCAGCTCAGTGATGCCTTCTATCTTTTTTAGTTCGCCGAGGGCTATGCTGATTTCTTTGAATGCATTATTGATTTCATGGGTGGGAATGCTGAAGTAGGTATTGTCACTTGTCTTTTGCGATTTCATGATATTCTGAATATCTTTTATGGTCATGTCGCCTACTAACCGGACGTATTTTAACGTAGCGGCACCATCGACTACCATAATGAGATCCTGTACGGTTTCCCCCTTACGCTTTACATAAAAAGCCATACGCGAAACGATGCCTTTTTGTTTCATCAGCAATTCATATTTTTGTGCACGCACTACGCTTTCAATATCCCGCCGCATTTCTCTTTTTATACCATTATCCATTGTGGAGAGTATTTGTACCAACTCTAATTGTTTGGCAAGTTTCCCGACATTGACGTCTTTGGTATATAGTTCCGGATTCATCTCTATCATCGCTTTGGAGATGTAAACCGATGACACGTTGTTCATGTCACTGTATTTGGCAAACAGGCCTTGTGCCTGACAAAGCAGTGGCAGTAGTAATAATACGCCTGCAAGGAATAATCTGTTCGTTTTCATAATCATTAATGCTGTTCTATTGTAATTGTAGATCCTTTTTTATCTCTCTGTTTGTTCTTCTGATATCTTTTTGAGTGTCTATCATTTCATCTACTCCATTGTTCAATCCCATAGAAACTTCCATTAAGGTGGCCTGTAGTACTTCGTAAGCCACTTCCGGATCCGTAAAGGTTTCTTTAGGTTTCTCCATTGTGTCGCTTATGTTACTGATACTGTACCCGAGTCCGAACAACAATACTATGCTGGCAGCTATTCCACCAACCCAGCGCCAATTGCGCTTTGATTTATTTTTACGGAAAAAGTGTATTTCCTCTTGTTCTTTCGTGTCGATCATCCGGCTTAATTTGTCTTCCAGCCCTGCGGGTACTTCCACGGGTACATCTTTATGAAAGCAAAGAAATAATCTCTTATCTTTTTCCAGATGTTCAGGGACATTCTGTGTTTCGAAGTATTTCTTCAACTTTTCTTCTTGGTTCTCGCTGGTATTTCCTTCGTAAAATTCGGCCAGTAACCTTTCAATTTCTTCGACTCTCATAGTTGTTCAGTTTATTAAATTGTTCGCGAATTCTTTTTCTTGCTCTTGATAGTAGCACACGTATATTTATGGAATTTAGCCCGGTAATATGTTCTATTTCTTCATACGAGCATTCTTTTACATCTCTGAGTATGACCACTTTTTGTTGTTGCTCGGGCAGTTGCGCTATGATGTTTTTTACTTGCCGGACTTCATCCCGGGTTTCCATATCATCTGCCGGACAGGTATAATGGATACCGTTTAACTCTACTGTTTGTTTATTGGCAGTATATTTTCCTGAGCGTAAAAGATCAAAACACATATTTTTAACGAGTGTCACGCTGAATGCTTCCGGATTACTGATGATTGCCAATCCTTCCCGTTTATCCCATAGCTTTAAGTAAGCTTCCTGTACCAGATCTTCGGCATCGGCTTCATTTTCCAATAGCCGGTAGGCTATGTGGTAAAGTTTGCGGTGAAAAGGTAGAAATTCTTTTTTAAAACTCTCAGCGTCCATGGGCTTTTTAGTAGCAATGTGTTTATACCAGTAAGACGTAATCCGGTAGATGTTGTTACAAAGAAAAGAAAAATATTCTATAAATAAAAAATAAAGCTGCGCTGATAACGGAATATAAACCGGTATACAGTACAGCCTTAACTCTTTTAGTTTCTATAATTTACTTGTGTTCTTTCAGCTTTTCAAATATCAATGCTTCCAGTTCTTCAGCCAGTTCCGGATTATCAGCAATGCATTGTTTGGCTGCATCACGTCCTTGTCCGAGTTTGGTATCATTATAGCTGTACCATGAACCGCTTTTTTTGATGATACCCATCTCTGCTCCCAGATCAATGATCTCGCCGGAATGAGAGATGCCTTCACCGAACATGATATCAAATTCTGCTTTACGGAAAGGAGGTGCTACTTTGTTTTTTACAACCTTTACTTTAGTTTGCTTACCGATAACTTCTTCTCCATCTTTAATTTGTTGTGAACCACGAATATCCAGACGTACGGAAGCATAGAATTTCAGTGCATTACCACCGGTTGTTGTTTCCGGATTACCGAACATTACACCGATTTTCTCACGTAACTGGTTGATAAAGATACAAGTTGTGCGGGTTTTACTTACGGCAGAAGTCAGTTTGCGTAATGCTTGCGACATAAGGCGGGCTTGTAAACCGACTTTGTTATCACCCATATCACCTTCAATTTCTGCTTTAGGAGTCAGAGCAGCTACCGAGTCTACTACGATAATGTCGATTGCAGAAGAGCGGATTAGTTGTTCGGCTATTTCCAATGCTTGTTCTCCATTGTCCGGCTGAGAAATGAAAAGATTGTCTACATCTACGCCTAACTTGGCTGCATAAAAACGGTCGAAAGCGTGTTCTGCATCGATAAATGCTGCGATACCTCCTGCTTTCTGTGCTTCAGCAATGGCGTGGATAGCCAGAGTCGTTTTACCGGAAGATTCCGGACCGTAGATTTCAATTATTCTTCCACGGGGGAAGCCACCTACGCCTAATGCCGCATTCAGCCCGATAGAGCCGGTGGGGATCACATCTACCTGTTCAACAACTTCGTCACCCATTTTCATGATAGAACCTTTACCGAAGCTCTTTTCTATCTTGTCCATGGCAGCCTGTAAGGCTTTTAATTTTTCGCTTGATGCCATATTATTATCTGTTTCAAAATTAAGTTCATCTTTTTTTGCCATTTTTCTATTTACAATTTACTTGTTTACGATGTATGGTTAATGCTTTTTTTATTTATTGTAGAATTTGTGCAGCATGTTCTTTGGTTTTAACCTCTTTCGGGGTAATGATCCGTTCTATGATTCCTTCTTCGTTAATAAGGAAAGTAGTACGGAATGTCCCCATGTATGCACGTCCGTACAGTTTCTTTTCTCCCCATACTCCAAATTGTTCTACTAATTTCTTGTCCGTATCGGCAATCAGTGTAAAAGGGAGATTATTTTTCGCAATAAACTTTTGATGTGACTTCTCGTCATCTACACTTACGCCGATAACTTCATAACCGGCCTTACGCAGTTCCGAATAGTTATCACGTAAGCTACAAGCTTGTGCGGTACATCCGGAGGTATTATCTTTAGGATAGAAATACAACACGACTTTCTTTCCTTTATAGCTGCTCAGGCGTATTTCTTCGCCATTTTCGTTTACTCCTAATAATTCGGGAGCTTTATCTCCTACCTTTAATCCCATAATTATAATAAGGTTTATTTTACTGAATAGTTCATCTTTCTCGTCACATGTTTGGGTTTATCCAGTTTATTCTCTGTTCTGGAAAATAACTTTTGCAATATATACTTCCCCATTCGTTTTCGCCGGCAGTAAGATTCGAAAGTCTCTGTATGATAATCGAAATCTTCATTCCAACACGAGCGAGCCGATACATAACAGTAAGTCAGTTCTTCAAACGTTTTATCTTTATCCGGTGTTTCCTGTTCCAGTATTTGTAGGTTCTTATGCTCAGGAGCCATGCAGATGATTCCTTTTCGTTTACATTCTTCTACTAACGGATTGACTACACTGTCGAGCAATTCGGATATTTTCTGAAGGCTGAAGTTCTGATACTCGCTATTGCCTATTTCCTGTACAGGACGCAGCTGCAGGATGTTCAGAGGGATGTCTCCGAATACTTTCCAAAAATCTTTCAACTCTTCGGTGTTATCCTCATTCATCGTATAGTTAATGCGAATTCTGAAGTCCGGGTATTGTTTTTTAACCTCTTTCAAATTATCCAGCAGTTGCAGAAAAAGATCATATTTGCCGTTCGTCATTAAATGTTCGTACGTTTCTTTACGGATACCGTGTGTAGAAAGCGTAATTTCGTCCAGACCGGCTTCTGCCATGCTGAATAATTGTTCCTTTGTCAACAGATTACCATTGGTTGTGAGTGATATGTATGGCACATTGTATTGTTTGCCTAAACGAACGATACCAGTCAGATTTTTGTAAAGACTGGGTTCGGCACCACATCCTATCTGCAACTTTAATGCGCGGTGAAAAAGAGCTTTGGCAATGGTCTCCATGTCCTGTTCGGAGAGTATGCCATGCATCTCTTTTCTTTTTTCCTCATCGCTGAAATAACACATTTTACAACGGAAGTTACAACTTAATACCGGATCCAGATATATTCCTATATATCTTCTTCGGGCCGTATGCATTACATACAACCCGAGGAGTCTTGCTTTGGGACTTTTCAGTTTACCGAATAGTTTTAATAATCGATAGAAATCCATTCTTATAGTTCTAAGTCACCATCAAACACTTCATGCCAAGGCAGTCCCTGTTTGTTTAGTTGTTCCATAAACGGATCCGGATTAAACTCTTCCACATTGTTTACGCCCGGACGTTTCCATTCACCTTTGAAGAACATCATGGCACCGATCATGGCCGGCACACCGGTAGTATAACTTACTCCCTGCATTCCCGTCTCTTTGTAGGCTTCTTGATGACTGCAGTTATTATATACGTAGTAAGTTCGTTCTTTTCCATCCTTTAAACCACGGATACGACAACCGATGGAAGTTTCTCCTTCGTAGTTCTCACCTAAATCTTGTGGGTTAGGCAAAACGGCTTTGAGGAATTGTAGCGGAATGATTTCTACGCCATTGTAATTAATCGGATCGATACGGGCCATACCTATGTTTTGGATTACACGCAGATGCGTCAGATATTCCTGTCCGAAAGTCATCCAGAATCGGGCGCGTTTGATACTGGGGAAATGTTTTACCAATGATTCGAGCTCTTCGTGATAGAGCAAATATGAATCACGCGGACCGATGTTCGGATAAGTCAGGTCTTTGTGAATTTCCAACGGGCCGGTGGTTACCCATTTGCCGTTTTCATAATAACGGCCATTCTGAGTAATTTCGCGAATATTGATTTCCGGATTGAAATTGGTGGCGAATGCCTTGTGGTGATTACCGGCATTACAGTCAACGATATCCAGATATTGTATTTCATCAAAGTAGTGTTTTGCCGCATAGGCTGTATAAATACCACTTACCCCCGGATCGAAACCGCAACCGAGAATAGCTGTCAATCCGGCTTCCTTAAAACGTTCGTGATAAGCCCATTGCCAACTGTATTCAAAATGAGCCTCGTCTTTAGGCTCATAATTGGCTGTGTCCAGATAGTTTACTCCGGCTTTAAGGCAGGCCTCCATGATGGTGAGATCTTGATAGGGGAGGGCAACATTGATTACCATTTCCGGTTTGAAGTCATTGAACAAAGCTACCAGTTCATCTACGTTATCTGCGTCTACTTTAGCCGTTTTTATATCGGGATTGCCAATTGCTTTTACTATATCGTCACATTTGGATTTAGTACGGCTGGCAATCATGATGTCAGTAAATACATCGGCATTTTGTGCCACTTTGTGTGCAACAACGGTACCTACACCGCCCGCACCGATAATAAGAACTCTACCCATTTCTTTAATTAAGAATTTAAAATTAAGAATTTAAGAATTGTTTATGGAACAAATATACGGCATTATTTTCAGAAAACCGTTCCTACTTTCCTTATTTATTTATAACGAAGTAACCGTCCGCTTTCGAATTCCAGCATTTTCCGTGCATACAGCCAAGTCTCGAACCGGGTGTCTTGTTTGAATTCTATCTGGATGGGATTGCCGAGTGCCAGACGGCATTCATCGGTTGTCATTCCCTCTTGCACTTCGCCTTGAGAAATGAGCTTCCAGTTCTCCTCTGTGGTATGTGGATACTGTTTACGGATATCTCCAAAAGCCAGTAGATCTTCTATATAGTTTTCATTTTTGGTAATAATGTCATATTTCAAATCAACTTCAAGTTCAAAAATACTTCCGTTTACATCTTCAAGAGTTAATTTTGCTTTTGTCTCAGGGAGTTTTATCTCAATATCTTTTATATGCAGTGAAGTGTAACGTAATAAGCGTACTTGATTTTCTGTTTTCCTTCCGTCTACATTTATAAAACATTTCACACTCATTGTCTGTTTGGGATAAACAGCCATACCCGTGTATTTGTTTTTTAAGTTCTCTGCCGTTAGTGTTTGTCGGTTATTGAAAGAAAATGCATTCGGAAAATATTTCATTTTCTTCTCTGCCTGAAAGTCGGATTTATCCATTCCGGAGTTTGTTCTCGACAGGGCTACTTCAGTATAGTATGAATTGCCTGCCGTATCTTCGAAAACCACTTTTACGGGATGTGATTTACTTCCGACTCCGATATTTGTAATGGTTACTTTCTCATCTTTGGGGATGGTTATTGTTTTATAACCGGCATAACTGTTACTGTCATCTACCCGTGCAGTAGTAAAGTTTGTGTAAACAACTTTTCCGATAAGTAAATTTCGTGCAGTGTCTACGTCAGGTAGATATACCAGTCCGTTAATACTGGCATGAGGATTCCGCTCACAAATGTCATCAAGTCTCTGCCCCTTAAATTCATAATAGTATTTATTCCCTTCACAGCTAAAGATAAAACGGGTGGAATAATTGGTGCCTACATGAGTCTCTTTTGCTTTTTCTTCGATACCTTGAAACTCAAAGAATCTGTGTTTAAGTTTGCTGCTGTCCGCCTCTTTTCCGGTTTCATAAGAATTGAAGATAGGTACAAACAGATCGTTGCCATCGGGGATAAACATGAATTTCAATCCCGGTGTCCATTTGCATAAGGTTATTAACGGAAAATTACTTTCAACAAACCGCTCTTCTTCGCTCATATTACTGTCTGTCTGTTGAAAGGTTTTCACAATGTAATCATTTTGAGCAGTAATGGTTATCATTCCCGGAATGATAAAAAGTAAGATAAATATGGTTTCTTTCATCTTTAATTAGGCGTTAATGAACTATTGAATGGCTCGGACTGTTGATATTTGTTAGACAAATGTATGAACTTTATGTTATTTTCAATATATTTGCACCGATATTTAACTTAAACGTTATTGAATAATGAGAAAAGTAATTGTTTCTATTTTTATTGCAAGTGCAGCACTTGTAATGTTTTCTTGCCGTTCTTCAAAAGAGGCCCTCTCTTTGTCTTCTATGAACGGTGAATGGAATATTATTGAAATAAACGGTTCGGCTGTCGTGCCGGGTCAGGGTCAGCAACTTCCTTTTATAGGCTTTGATACCACTACTGGAAAAGTGTACGGATATAGTGGCTGTAATCGTATTATCGGTTCGGTTGATGTGAATGCCAAACCTGGTACCATTGATTTGGGGGCATTGGGGAGTACTCGTATGGCCTGTCCGGATATGACTTTGGAACAGAATGTATTGGGTGCCTTGGCACAGGTGAAAGGATATAAAAAAATGGGAAAAGAGAATATGGCTCTTTGTAATGCTTCCAATCGTCCGGTTGTTATCCTTGCAAAGAAAGCTGCCGATGTGAAGGTTGCGGATTTGCAGGGAGAGTGGAAAATTACGGATGTGAATGGTGAAGCCGTTCCTACAGGAATGGAAAAACAGCCTTTTATTGCTTTTGACGTAAAAGAGCAGAGAGTGCATGGTAATGCAGGATGTAACCTGATAAACGGCGGTTTTAAAACAGAAGAAGGAAATGCTCTTTCGATCTCTTTTCCGGGTATGGCGTCTACCATGATGGCCTGTCCCGATATGGAAACAGAAGGAAAAATCATGGGTGCACTGAATGAAGTGAAATCTTTTGGTAAGCTTGCCGGTGGCGGTATCGGACTGTATGATGCAAATGGAACATTGGTACTGGTACTTGTCAAGAAGTAGTCAATACTATATATAGAAATAATCTTGCTCTACACAAGTGGAGAGAAGAGATAGACCCGGATATGCAATGCATGTGTATCCGGGTCTGTTGATTTACAGACTTGGATGTATTATGTACTTATGGCTCTATCCTTAATTATAAAATGTAGGGCTTGTTTGAATTTTCCTCTCAAAATAATATTGGGCAAAATTTAAACAGACTCTATAATTTCTATAAAAAATGTACGGTCCGCCAGTATGGCAGTTGGGAGAGAAAGGCTGTTTGTTATATCTTCCCGTGAAGAAACATAATTTTATTTTTCCGTATCGAACCAGAGTCAGTTACATTTGTTGTATGAGTCAACTGCGGGTTATGTTTGCATCTATTGCACAAGCTATGTAGTTAAAAACTGTCTTTTTGGCAGAAAATATGTCACTGACTAATGTAATTTCCTTTTGGCATACGGTTTGTTTTTAGATTGTCGTCCGTTTGGAAGATACCCTTAGAAATAAGGAATAAGACAACAGCCGGACAAAAGGAAATTTGAATAATAATAATATAAAAGTATAAAGATTATGGGAAAAATTATTGGTATTGACTTAGGAACTACAAACTCATGTGTTTCCGTATTTGAAGGAAACGAACCGGTAGTAATAGCAAATAGTGAAGGTAAACGTACCACTCCTTCTATCGTTGCATTCGTGGACGGTGGCGAACGTAAAGTAGGTGATCCTGCTAAACGTCAGGCTATCACAAACCCGAAACGTACGATCTTTTCTATCAAACGTTTCATGGGTGAAAATTGGGATCAAGTACAGAAAGAGGTAGCTCGCGTTCCATATAAAGTGGTAAAAGGCGATAATAACACGCCGCGTGTCGACATCGACGGTCGTCTTTACACTCCTCAAGAAATATCTGCAATGATTTTGCAGAAAATGAAAAAGACTGCTGAAGATTATCTGGGACAGGAAGTAACGGAAGCCGTTATCACAGTTCCTGCCTATTTCTCGGATTCACAACGTCAGGCTACTAAAGAAGCTGGTCAGATTGCCGGATTGGAAGTAAAACGTATCGTAAACGAACCGACGGCTGCTGCGTTGGCCTATGGTCTTGACAAGGCTCACAAAGATATGAAGATTGCCGTATTCGACCTTGGTGGAGGTACATTTGATATTTCTATCCTTGAGTTCGGTGGCGGTGTGTTCGAAGTACTTTCTACAAACGGTGACACTCACTTGGGTGGTGATGATTTCGACCAAGTAATCATTAATTGGTTGGTTGAAGAATTCAAGAAAGACGAAGGTGCCGATCTTACTCAAGATCCGATGGCTTTGCAACGTCTGAAAGAAGCTGCAGAAAAGGCAAAGATCGAATTGTCTTCTTCTACAAGTACAGAAATCAACTTACCGTACATTATGCCGGTAGGAGGTGTGCCTAAACACTTGGTTAAGACTTTGACTCGTGCAAAATTCGAATCTTTGGCTCATAGCTTGATTCAGGCTTGTCTTGAACCTTGCAAGAAAGCTATGCAGGATGCCGGTTTGAATAATGCTGATATTGACGAAGTAATCCTTGTTGGTGGTTCTTCACGTATACCGGCTGTTCAGAAGTTAGTTGAAGACTTCTTCGGCAAAGCTCCTTCTAAGGGTGTTAACCCGGATGAAGTAGTAGCGGTAGGTGCTGCTGTGCAAGGTGCTGTTTTAACAGATGAGATTAAGGGTGTGGTGTTGTTGGATGTTACTCCGTTGTCAATGGGTATCGAAACCTTAGGTGGTGTAATGACTAAATTGATTGACGCTAATACAACGATTCCTGCACGTAAGAGCGAAACTTTCTCTACGGCTGCCGATAACCAGACTGAAGTGACCATTCATGTATTGCAAGGTGAACGTCCGATGGCTGCGCAGAATAAATCTATCGGTCAGTTTAACTTGACAGGTATTGCTCCGGCTCGTCGTGGTGTTCCTCAGATTGAAGTTACATTCGATATCGATGCCAACGGTATTCTGAAGGTATCTGCTAAAGATAAGGCTACAGGTAAAGAACAAGCTATCCGTATCGAAGCTTCCAGTGGTTTGAGCAAAGAAGAAATTGAAAAGATGAAAGCTGAAGCCGAAGCAAATGCTGAAGCTGATAAGAAAGAACGTGAAAAGATCGACAAGTTAAATCAAGCTGACAGTATGATTTTCTCAACTGAAAATCAACTGAAAGAATTAGGTGACAAGTTGCCTGCTGATAAGAAAGCTCCGATCGAAGCTGCTTTGCAGAAACTGAAGGATGCTCACAAGGCTCAGGATTTGGCAACTATTGACAGTGCTATGGCCGAATTGAATACTGCATTCCAAGCTGCAAGTGCAGAGATGTATGCTCAGGGCGGTGCCCAAGGTGGTGCACAAGCCGGTCCTGATATGAACGCCGGACAATCCGGTGGTGGTCAGTCCAACGGTGGACAGGACGAACATATTCAGGATGCGGATTTTGAGGAAGTCAAATGATTCCGATAAGGAAACAGATAACAAACAATAAGCAAAAGCGTGCAGCTCAATGAGTTGCACGCTTTTTGTGTTTATGGGGTTCATGGTTGCTATGCGTTTTCTATGGGCTTTTTTATCTCTTATTTGCGACATGTTTGCGACACGTCTTATTTGGCGATAAGGTACAACTTAGATTGATATAAACCATTTAAAACGAGAAGAATATGCCAAGAGGAAATTACACCATTCAAAGAAGTTGCGAGGAGTGTGGTAAAATCTTTACTCCTCCCACATTAGTGTCGAAGTATTGTTGCCCTGCTTGTTCCAAGAGGGCGTATAAGAAAAGACAAGTCGCAAAAGAGAAAGAAGCGATACGCCAAGCACTGATTAGGCGAATACCATCCAACAAGGGGTATCTAACCGTAAAGGAAGCCATGCTGATTTACGGAATTAGTAAAGACGTCCTTTATCGTATGATACGGCAAGGCTTGATACCGTCATACAATTTTGGCCAGCGTCTGATACGCCTTAGTCGGCAGTATATGGATGAACACTTCAAAACAAAGGCAGGGAGTAGAAAGAGAAAAAAGGAAGCATTGTCCTTTGAACCCAAAGACTGTTATACTATCGGAGAGATTGCCAAGAAATTCCATATCAATGACAGCAGTGTATTTAAGCACATACGCCGTCATTCTATTCCTACACGCCAAATCGGTAACTATGTTTATGTTCCCAAATCTGAAATTGATAAATTATACAAGTCGTTATGAAGAAAGCATTACCTAATACCAAAGTGACCGTCAAGCTCAGAAGGTCGAACTACAAAGAAGAGTGGTATCTGATTATAGAATCATACCCAGTTTATAAGCGAGGTTCAACTCGGGCAAGCCGTGTGGTAGAATCCATTAACCGGACTATATCTACACCCATTTGGGACAAGTCGTCCATTACACGTATCCTGCCTGATGGAACATTCAACTATAAGCCTAAGCGTGATTTGAATGGGATTATCCAATGCCGTTCAACGATAGACCAAGAGGCTTGCATCTATGCCGACAATGTTCGTAAGTTACGCCAACACGAATACGATAGTGCCATCCTTTACACTGATAAGGAAAACGAAATCGCAGCACAGAATGAGCGGAGCGAACAGGATTTTATCAAGTATTTCAATCGTATTATAAGTACACGTCATCCCAATAGTTCCGATTCGATTATAGTTAACTGGAGGCGTGTAGGCGAATTATTGAAAATGTATTCACAAGGGCAGCCAATTCCATTCAAGGCGATTTCCGTTAAACTGCTTGAAGATATAAAGATGTTCCTTCTCCGTGCCCCAATGGGAGGGAATAAGAAAGGTACTATCTCACAAAACACGGCATCGACTTATTTCTCTATACTCAAAGCCGGATTAAAACAGGCATTCATTGATGAATATCTGACCGTTGATATAAGTGCGAAAGTAAAGGGAATAACAAACATAGAGAAACCTCGTGTTGCGCTTACCATGAATGAAGTGCAGATGTTGGTTGATACTCCTTGCAAGGATGATGTTTTGAAACGTGCGTTCTTGTTCTCTATTCTCACTGGATTGCGGCATAGTGATATTCAAACTTTGAAATGGAAACAAATTCAGCAAACAAGCAAGGGCACATGGCAGGCAGTCGTAATTCAGCAAAAGACAAAAAGGCCCGATTACAAGCCTGTCATTCAACAGGCACTTCAACTATGCGGCATACGTCCAGACGATGATGAAGCACTTGTTTTTGAAGGATTGACTGATGCCTCTTGGATTTCTCGCCCGTTGAAAGTCTGGATAGAAGCATCCGGTATCAAGAAGCACATCACCTTCCATTGTGGCCGCCATAGCTACGCTTCGCTGTTGCTGGAAAATGGCGTTGACATATATACCATCAAGTCTTTGATGGGACATACTAACGTCAAAACCACGCAGATTTATACGCACATCGTAAACGAACAAAAAGAGAAAGCCGCCAATACGCTGCATATAGAAAATTTGGATTTATAGGTTGTGGTGGTTGTGTCCACCATTGAGCACCAATGACTTATGTAATACCAATCATATACTTACCACCGTTTACCCCTCATGAAGCATCGGCTTTTTGAGGGGTATTTTGTAGATTGAAGCTTTCGATAAGGAATGTGTTAGTCCCAATAGTGGTTTATTCCCCTTTTATTATGTCTTCCAATAAATTCTCGTATTAATGAAACTTAAATCTGTCAGTGGTAAATGAGCGGTTGATTGGTGGCGGTCAAGCACCTATTTAGCACCTATAAGCATCCCTATACTTTTGCAGCATAAATTTTAATACGAAGAAAAAATGGCTTATAAAGTAAATTCATTGGAGGAAATGCCGAATGCGTTGTCCTACCTGATTGAGTCCGTAGAAGTACTGCAATCCAAAGTAAATGCCTTGCAACATAAGCAGGCAAGTAACTCACCTAAGTGGATGGATATAGATGAGCTTTGTGCTTATCTGCCATCACATCCGGCCAAACAAACAGTTTATGGATGGGTATCAGCCAAACAGATTCCCGTACATAAAATAAATAAGGCGTTGGCTTTTCTGCAATCTGAGATTGACGATTGGTTGAAGAATAAATCGCATAAGACACAGGATGACTTAATGGAAGAAGCCAGACGATTTGTCGAATCTAAAAAGATTATCAGATGATGGAAACGACAGACTATTGCTTTTCGTTCTTTCGCAAGCCTATTCAAAACATCGAACCGATAAGGGCGGTAGGCATTGTGGATATGTATCGTTATATCATCGGGCATTATGCCCAACCACAAACCGAAGCCCTGCGTTTGATGATGTCTTCTCCCGAAGCCAAAAAGTACAAGGCCACTCATTTTGACTATTGTACTTTTTCGGGATTATTCCGCAAGCGTAATGAGAAGGAACTGATTATGCACTCAGGATTGATGTGTTTGGATTTCGATCATGTGGATAACATAGGGGAGTTAAAACAGCAACTGCTCAACCATGAGTATTTTGATACAGAACTGTTATTTGTCAGTCCATTCGGTAATGGATTGAAGTGGATAATACCTGTTGACTTGAAAGGCTGGGAACATTCCCGATACTTTAAGGCTGTTGCCAACTGCATCAAAGCAACAGGTTTGCCATTAGTGGATATGCCCGGCAGTGATGTGGCTCGTTCATGCTTCTTACCCTACGACCCACAAGCATATATTAACCATAAATACAAAGATGATGTCGAAGAAAATCTTTTCTGCCCAAGATTGGGAGAATGTCCCTTCTGAAATACAACAGGCACATACACCAAGTATTGTCCCTATATATGATAAGGTGGAGGATGATGTGGAAAGTGTTGTTCGGGAGATAGAACGGCGTGCTATTGATATAGCTCCTCATTATAAAGATTGGGTGGAGTTGGGCTTTGCGCTTGTGGATGGATTGGGAGAGAACGGACGGGAGTATTATCACCGCATCAGCAGGTTTTACCCTACCTATCAAAGGGAAGAAACGGATAAACAATATACGCATTGTCTGCACTCCAAAGGGCAAGGCATTACTATCCGTTCTTTCTTCCATTTGGCAAATCAAACCGGAATCTCATTGGCTCCGTTCTTCAAAGAGCATTTATCCATTTTGCCAAATATCCAAAATGATAAAACGGGTAAATGGATAAAATCAGAAGAAGAACTTCCTGTATTTCCTGAATGTGTGTTTGAGAATCTTCCTCCTTTTCTAAATGAGGTTGTCAATAATTCCATTTCGGTAGATGACCGTGATACGATACTGATTGGGGCTATTGTGTGTTTGTCGGTATGCTTTCATAATGTTTGTGGCGTGTACGATGAACGCATTGTTTATCCGAATCTATATCTGTTCGTGGTGGCAGATGCCGGTATGGGAAAAGGAGCATTGACCTTATGCCGAGAATTGGTAGCTCCCATTAACCGTAATTTGCATGAACTTTCCAAACGATTAGAGCAGGAATACAAAGAAGCGATGAGTGCTTATATCAAAGGTAAGAAAACTGATGAAATGACTATGCCAACAGAACCGCCCATGCGTATGCTCGTCATTCCTGCCAATAGCAGCGCAAGCTCTTTCTTGAAGATATTGGGAGATAATGACGGAATCGGATTGTTGTTTGAATCGGAGGGCGATACATTAAGCCAGACTTTGAAGTCGGACTATGGCAATTATTCTGATGTGTTGCGAAAGGCATTTCATCATGAGCTGGTAAGTTTGAGTCGGCGCAAAGATAGGGAGTACTGTGAAGTCAGCAATCCAAGAGTATCAGTCGCTTTGGCTGGAACTCCCGAACAGGTAAGAAGATTGATACCTGATGCGGAGAACGGATTGATGAGTCGCTTTTGTTTCTATATTATCCGCTTCAAACGAGGTATAAGAAATGTGTTTGCCACAAGCGACATTTCTCAATCCAAGAATGCCATGTTCAAACTGTTGGGAGATAAATTCTGCCATTTGCATGAGAATTTTGTACGGCAGGGTAATTATTCCTTTTCTCTTCCCTCTGATTTACAGGAACACTTTATTGAATATCTCAGTCGTGTGAATGAGGAATGTTGTGACGAAGTGGATAACAAGATGCAAGGAGTAGTCAGACGGATGGGACTGATTGCTTATCGTATAATGATGGTGTTGACCGCTGTCCGACATTTGGATAATGTGATTCACAAATCTTCTTCTGACGAGACTGTACAATTGGTTTGTCATGAGTTTGACTATTCCATAGCCATGAGTATTTGCGACACCCTGCTTTATCATGCCGTATTCATTTATCAGAATTTGTCAGGAAATCAGTCTAAACGATTCAATACCGCTACGCCGGAGACAGGCGTTTATGCACGAAGGAACACCCTTTATAATATGTTGCCTGACACTTTCGCAAAGAAAGATTATGATGCAGCGGTTTTAACTTTGGGCGAGAATGGAAGTACGGCAAACAAGTGGATAGAAGCCTTTATTAAAGATGGCAAGCTATGCCGGATAGAGCAGGGGAAATATAGGAAGATTTTTTGAGTGGCAAGTTTGTGTTTTAGTGCCACTAAAACCTATGCGGCAAGCGATAGAACTGCCACTCTCAAAAAACAATTTATTAATATCGAGAATCAATATGAGTATAAAAGAAAAGAAACTTGGTGGCCGCCCAAAGTTGGCGAGCTATCAGAAACGTACCAAATGTTTTCGGGTAATGTTTACTGAGAACGACTACATTTATATCCAATCCAAAGCGGAACAGGCAGGATTGTCTGTCAATGAATTTTGCCATCAGGCTGCAATGGATTGTCAAGTCTGTCAACGTATCAGTCCGGAAATAGTATCGGCAATTCGTGACCTTTCCGGTATCGCCAATAACGTCAATCAGATTGCCCATCAGATGCACATCTATGGATTGAAAACAGTCAAACAACAATGTCTTTCGATTATCTTGGAAGTTAGTAGAATTATCACCCAAGTAAAGAATACCTGTCATGATAGCGAAGATTAAAACAAGAGTTGATTTCGGAGGTATTGTAAACTATGCCAACGACCAAAAGAACAAGAAGAAATGCGCTACATTTTTGGCGCACGAAAGAGTATGTGCCATTAGCAATAAGTTGATTGCCGATTCTTTTTGCCTTCAAGCATCCATGCGCCCGAAAGTAAAGAGTCCTGTAAAGCACGTATCGCTTGCTTTCTCTTCGTAAGACATTAGCCGTTTTCCCGATAACGAAGAAGGAGATAAACTTATGGTGGAGATTGCCAAGAAATGGATGAAACAAATGGGGATTCGCAATACTCAATATATCATAGCCCGGCATCACGACACGAAACATCCTCATTGTCATTTGGTATTCAATCGGATAGATAATGATGGCAATCTTATTCCTGACAGCAATGAAAGAATACGCAATGCAAAAGTTTGCCGTGCTTTGACTAAAGAGTATGGACTTTACTTTGCTCCTAAAAATAGCAAAGCCAGAAATAAGAGCCGTTTGCGTCCTCATCAATTACGGAAATATAATCTCCGTTCTTCAGTTCTTGATGCACGAGCAAATTCTCATTCGTGGAATGACTTTTTTAGCATTCTCAAAGGCTTGGGTATAGATATGCGTTTTAATCACGCTGAGAATTCTGATAAAATTCGTGGTATATCATTCAGTCAGGATGAGTATAGCATGGCTGGTTCCAAACTTGACCGTGATTTGAGTTTTAACAGCCTTTGTGCTACATTGGGTAATATGACAGCAGAGCTGATTATTCAACCCCATCAAGCCATAACTCCCAGTGGAGGAGGTGGAGGAACCAACAATGAACAAGGATGGCGAAACGATAAAGATAAGGATAACCAAAGAAACGAACCTTTTTATAAAACCTCAAAACGTAGAAGATAATGAAAGAAGATGTAGTAGCTGCAAATCTTGCGAATTTGCGCCAAAGTATCAAGGAGCTAAGTGTATTGAAAAACAGAATACTACAGTTCCTAAACCGGAACAATCTGTAAAAGCGGATTTCAATGAAAAGGCCATTTATACAGGAATTGCCAAAAGTTTCTGTACTTGCTGGAATGAAGCCTTGTCTGTGGTCAAGAAACATATCTGGCAACAGCAGCCTAACACATTGCCGTTTTCGCTATGGTTTCCAAAACTCATTGATTTATTCAAGCAAAAGTCTAAACTTCTTGAATATCTTTATCGGCACGTTTGCGATTATAATCTTAATCGCATGAATATCAAGGCTAATACCGATTGTATATTAAAGCGGCAGAATGAGATACTTGCGAGAATCAATGAATTGAAAAGCCCTGTAACCATTATTCCACCAAATATCAATGGGATGTTTATACGTGGGCATCATATAAAACTTCGATATGTCGTAGTGTTTGTTGTCATTATTGTTACGTGGGCTGTTACTGCGTCGGTTAATAGTGTGAAGTATAAGGAAGAATCCTTTGCACATTATTCGATGTATCGGGCGGTGAAAGAACAATATCAGCATTTACAGGAAATGACTTATGAAAAATCTCAAATTAGAACCAAGTAAAGCATCTTCACTCTATGATTATTATTAGTCTTTTTGTGTGATGCATTCGGTTCTGAACCATAAGGCAATCATTATCTTCTACGGTTTGGTAAGTTTTGATTTTTCTATCTTTGGGAAACATGTATTATTTTGGAAAAGAAAAATGAATAGTTTTATCTGTTTTTATGTGAATTTTTATAACTTTGCGCTTAGGCAAAAATAAGCATGTATTTATGATACGATTACTCCTAACTACTATAATGTCTTTTTCCTTGTTTGGATGTCAACCAGGAAAGATAGACCAGATAATAATTGGGATATTTGCAAATGCACGGAAATCATCAGTGGCAAAACAAACAATCTTAACGCAAAATGCAACAGAATCCGTAAGCATCAGCCAACAAAATTATCAAGGTTTGGAGGTTCCGGCCTATTCTGACAACGATTTTATCCTAAAGAGGACTGCTTATACTACTTCATATGACAAGGTGAATAAAATTCCGAAGTGGGTGGCTTGGCATTTAATTTCAGACCACACAAATGGTGATCAGAGGAGATTGTCAAACTTTATTGTAGATGATGAGGTGCCTGCGCCACGAGCAGAACTTGTTGATTACAAAGGTTCTGGTTATGACCGTGGTCACATGTGTCCCGCAGGTGACAACAAATGGGGATTTGAACCAATGAAGGAGTCGTTTTTCCTTACAAATATTTGTCCACAGGATCATAATCTTAACTGTGGTGATTGGAATGAGTTGGAGATCACTTGCCGTAATTGGGCTAACAAGTATGGTGACATCTACATTGTTGCAGGCCCCATTCTGTATAAGGGTAAGCATGAAACGATTGGTCCTAACAAAGTGACTGTTCCTGAAGGATTCTTCAAGGTGGTTCTGTGCATGAATGGCACGCCAAAGGCTATTGGCTTTATCTACAAAAATCATCCATGCAACAATCCACAGTCAAGTTATGTTAATAGCATTGACCAAGTTGAACGTATCACAGGTTTTGACTTCTTCTATAATTTACCAGACGATATAGAAGAAAAGGTTGAGGCCAACGCTAATCTTTTAGATTGGTAGTTTTCTTTGACTTAGCCTGTTTATTATTATATTTATTGTTGATTTTATTTACTGGTGCCGTATGGATGTAGAAATCCAATACGATGGTGACAATGCAAATTGCCGCATAAATCCATTGTTCATACAAACCATAATATACGGTTGCCATAAGTAATATCAGCGATATAATTGCTGTAGTCGCTGATACTATATGCATTATAAAATTATTAGAAACCATTTTGAATGTCGTTTTTCTTTTTTGCTGCAAAAATACTATCTGCAATTTCTTTCTGACGAACAGCTTTTTGTTCTTCTTGTTGTTTTAGTAATGCTTCCCGTGCTTGTTCTTGCTTCTTCTTTTTCTATTCTTTTGCGACTCTTGCAGCTTCTCTATGTGCTAATTTTTCTTGTTCGATTAAAGGTATGACGGAATGCGGATTATATATTATGACGCCTGTGAAGCGTTGAAACTCGTTGTAATACGAATAATATGTATCATCACCACCATTCCCATTAAATTCACGTATCGAGGCCACTATAATATGCTTATCATCAAACAACCACTTTGCTATATAATTAACCGAATCTTTTGAGGTCTCTATAGGATCTCCAAATTTCTTTCTTATTGTCTTAGATAACTTTTCCGCCTTAAAGCATCCGTCTTCAGAACTACTCTCCGAGTCACGTAACACAACGCCTTGTAACCTTTTTCTTACGAAAATACCATCTAATATAAAATTCACTCCATCAAGCAATTCGTACTTCTTGAATTTATTATTATAAATCTCTGGATACATATATGAATACTGGTAGTAATCATTGTCATATTCGTTCTTGTTCATATCATAGAGTGTTTTAGCAAGCATTCCGACACGAAAATCAAGATACAAATTCTCGGCATCTTGACTCGCAATTCTATTATACAGATTATATCTCTCTGTAGATGGATGGATTTTACATTCGTTTAATTGGTTTTCTAAAATAAATGCTATGTATTTATCACAATCTTCCTCTAGCTTAGACAGATACTCTGTATTATACAATTTTTCCAACCAAGTCCTTTCGCCTTTGAACCAGCGCACATGTGTAATTGGTAAACATAGAAGAAGGAAGGCAAATCCGCCATATACTATCCACAAATACATGTAAAGTACAGCATGTGTGCTCGAACTTTTATATATAGATTTGGCAATTATTCCTACTCCGTACAATAAAAACAACATGAGAAGAATTTCCCAAGTCCAATATAATATGATGGCTATTATAACTATGGCTATAATTATTGCATAAATCTACATTTTTAAGAGTTCAAGCGTCTGCGGTAGTTCTCTAATATACGTTTCTTTGCTATATCAATCGGAAGTCCTTTAATTTCAACGCCATTTATTTTCTCCAACTTATAGATGATTGACATGAGCTTACGGTAGATTGATGGTAGTTTCACCTTGTCTGTCGTATTGTCAATCTCAGTAATAAGATGCTCAACTTCGGCTACAGTAACCTTTACATCAATATCGTTAGACGAAGGAGCCGATTGAAAAGGAGTTGGTGTAGATGGGGGTGAAATTGGAACAGGCTGCGTAGGTCGTGTCGCATTCGTATTTGGTTGTGGAGTAGAAGCCTTCTTTCGTGACATGAAGAAGAACCAATATAATCCAGCAATTACTGCAAGCAATGCAGCTGTTATGAAGTTGCTTGAAAGTAGCAACGAAAGAATTACAGACGCAACAATGAACACAAGGCAACCCTGTTTTGAGAATCCAAATGTTGTCTGAGTAGTGGCATTGGTTGGAGGATTTGTTCCAGTAGTTGAAGAACTATTTGATTTTGATCCTCCACCCACTTTTTGACGGTAATAAAGCCCCGTACCTGGAATGCCTCCAGATACATAAGTTCCACGCTTGCCAATGTTCACCTTTGCTCCTTTAGGTCCCATTGATATGCTTGGTCCATTTTTGCTCCAGTTAATTCGTACACCTGGAAGAATTTTAGTGCTTCTACGCCAATATAAACCCATTCTTTTTTGCGAATTTTGCTTGCAAAATTAAAATTTATACTCTAAAAGCAAAAATTTTTAATGGAAAATACGTATAAATCTTGTTGCTTTGAGGAAAAGTAATTACTTTTATCTCAAAAAAAGTATAACTCATAGCAGATTATGACAACATTAAGCAATGAAGCTTTTGCTGTAATGGCAGCCTGTGAACGAACAAAACAACCTTTCGGTATAACAGTCGATAAGATTTGTTCCGGTCAATACAAGTTCGTGTGGGCTTTCAAGATTGACAAAGAGAAAGCACAACGAGAAGGCTGTGGCAAAACTAATGTCAAAGGCAATATAATTTTGGATACAGAATATCCAGGATGCCCTTATTGTGGTGAAAAACGACACATCGTTTGCTCATCATGCAACAAGTTCTTCTGCTACCATGGACAGGAACATGTTACATGCCCCAATTGTGGAACGAGTGGAAATGTGGTATCAGTAGAACGAGTTGACCTAAAAGGTGGAGATTATTAAAATTGAAATATGATGGCAGATTTGACAAAAGGAACAAGAATCTCTCTCACGAATGGAGGTTGTGTAACCATCATCAAGGAATTAGGTAGAGGGGGACAAGGTGTTGTCTATCTCGTAGATTTGAATGGCGAACAAAAGGTCCTAAAATGGTATCTGACTGCACCAGACGAGAAGTTTTACAGAAATCTCGAAAAGAACATCATGAATGGTGCTCCTTCTGATGCATTCCTATGGCCAGAGCATTTGACAAACCGTCAACTTGGTAGCTTTGGTTATGTTATGCAACTGAGACCAAAGAATTACTATGAGTTCGGCAATTACTTGCTCGCCAAGGTTTGTTTCAAGTCTTTTACAGCAATGTTGGCTGCAGCTATGAAGATTTGTGACGGATTCATGATGCTTCATCGTTGTGGCTACAGTTATCAAGACCTAAACGATGGCAACTTCTTCATAGACCCAACCAATGGCGATGTGCTAATCTGTGATAATGACAACGTAATGCCTCAGGGCGAGAAATCTGGCATTATGGGTAAGGCTCGTTATATGGCTCCTGAGATTGTTGCTGGTGGAATTCCAGACAAGAGAAGCGACAGATTCTCGCTTTCTGTCATTCTGTTTATGCTCTTCTACGCTAACCACCCATTTGAAGGAGAACGAGTCATTGCATGTCCTTGTATGACGGAAAGCTATGAGCGTAAGTTCTATGGAAGTGAAGCCATCTTTATTTATGATCCGACAAATAATACTAATCGCCCTGTGAGAGGAATCCATCAGAATGTCATCAAACGTTGGTTTGTATTCCCATCGATCCTTCGTGAAACTTTCGAACGTGAGTTCAGTCAGGATTATCTACATAATCCAGAGAAACGAATGATTGAACAGAATTGGGAGAAGATCATTTCACGGGTTCGTGATCAATTGGTCATCTGTCCGATCTGCAAAGAAGAAACCTTTGTTGAAACCAATGGAGCCGTTGGCAAGTGTATCAACCGAGGATGCAACATTGACATCTCCAAGCGTCTGTTTATCAATAACAGATCATTGCCTCTCACAGATAAGACCGAAATCTTTATTGATAACGATAATACGCCAGATGCAATTGTTTCAAAAGATGCCAATGGCGTATTGATAATTAGGAATATCTCATCAGACAAATGGACGGTCGAAACGCCAAGTGGCAAGGTAAAGACCGTAGAATCGCAAGGTATTATGCCTGTAAAAGAAGGATTAAAAATAATGTTCAAAATCCGTGAGATTCCTTATCGAGGAGAAATAACAAATATTTGATTTTTACAATAATGGGACTTTTAGATGACGTGGTAAGTGTCCCACGCAGAACAATGACACTTTTCTTTGTAATCGACACATCAGGTAGTATGGCTGGTAACAAGATTGGTGCCGTTAATGATGCTGTTGAGAATGTACTTCCTATGCTTGATGAGATTTCTGCATCCAATCCAGATGCCGAAATCAAGGTAGCAGCTCTTGAGTTTTCAAGTGGTTGTAACTGGCTTTATGACGAACCAAAGCTTGCATCAGAGTTTGTATGGCAGGATGTAACTGCAAGTGGTCTAACTTCACTTGGTGCTGCTTGTCAGGAACTCAACACAAAACTCTCTCGCAATGGGTTTATGCAGACTCCAAGCGGAAGTTTTGCTCCTGCAATTATTCTCCTTTCTGATGGTGGGCCTACAGACGATTTCTATGGAGGTTTGTCAAAACTGAAGGCAAACAATTGGTTCAAGAATGCGATCAAGATAGCTATCGCCATTGGTGATGATGCAGACAAGGATGTTCTCACTCAGTTCACTGGAACGAATGAGGCAGTATTTACAGTTCACAATATTGATGCTTTAAAGCAAATCATTCGAGTTGTAGCCGTTACCTCTTCTCAGATTGGTAGCAAGAGTAGTACTGCTGGCGATACCACAAAGCAGGAACAGGTTATCAAGGATGTAACCGAAGCAACCAAGGATATTAACGGAGCTCAGTCAGAGGCTGCTCCTGTGAATTCTACTGATAATTACGACGATTGGGATTAAACTAAGGTTTCTTTGATGGAGAAATTAGTTCATTTTTGTCAAGGAGAAAGCCATAAAGCAACAGGTAAAGTATGTCAGGACTATGCAATGTGTAGTACTGATAATGGTATTGCAGTGGCTGTCTTGAGTGATGGACATGGTGGTAGCAGGTATTTCAGAAGTGATGTCGGTTCAAAGACAATAGTTGAATGTACTTTCAAGAAAGTAATGGGATTTGTTGAAAATATAGATTCCAGCATATTTGAGGGAAAACCATTTACAGCAGTATCGGCGTTGACAACCGAGCGCAAAGAAGAGAATCTACGAAAGAATAGTAAAGTAGATGATCAACTGAACCAGCTGTTTAAGTCAATCATATTCGGATGGAGAACTATGGTAGAACAACATGCAAAAGAAAATCCATTTACCGATGAAGAACTTAAGTTGATTACTGACCCACAAGATCCTCACTCCATAGACAAGACATACGGCTGTACATTGATGTGTTATGTCAGAACACCAATGTACTGGTTTGCTTTCCACCTCGGAGATGGGAAGTGTTTCTCTTTTGATGGAGATGGTAATTGGAATGAACCTATCCCTTGGGATGAACGATGTTTTCTGAATAAGACAACATCCATTTGTGATACAGATGCGCTATCTGAATTCCGCTATTGCTATCAAGGCAATGGAGATTATCCTGTAGCTGTTTTCCTTGCTTCTGATGGATTGGACGACTCTTTCGGAGAGTCATACAATCAGGCGAACTTCTATATTCAGATATTGAAGCTCATTGCTAACACGTCAAACAATGATGCACAGAAAGAAATAGAAGATACGCTTCCGCAGTTAAGCAAGATTGGAAGCCAGGACGATATGTCTGTAGCTTGCCTATATGACGAAAAGGAATTAGAATTCATTCTACCTAAGCTCATACTATGGCAAAGAAGCAACGTGGAGAAACAGATAGCTGCTGTTAATGAGAAAATTCTGGTAGCAAAAGCTAAGATGTCGAAATACTCTCCTCTTAAATTTTATACAAAGAAGGAATTGATAGAGGCCCAGTATGCTCAGACAGATATTGAACGACTGTTTATTTCCAAACGAGAACTAGTTACCAAGTATAACCGATTCACAAGTGAACTCCCATCAACATCGTCTCATGCAGATTACGATGACGAAATAGGATTATATGAGTATAAGGAGGAGGAAAAGCGCCAAACTCTGACTGCAGAACAAATAAGAAAACGTTTGAGAGTTTTGAGTCATCCGATGTATAAATTCGATATATGACATGAATAAGAAATACCAATTACATACAGGCATAAAGGATATTATCCAAACGAATGGTACAGAACCCATCCGAACCGTTCAGTTGGCTAATATCCTTGCTGACTATTCAGCCTACGATGAATATCCTGCCACTAAGGTTGTTCTGAAAGATGTACTGACCACTGGTTATGGGCAACGCATTTACAATGCCTTCAACGAGTCTGGAAAAATTTATCTTGCAGAAATAGAAATGATTAAACAAGATTACAGCAAAAAATCAAAGTTCAAGAAAGACGTTGTCAATTATGTGTTCGACTCTATATGCTACGGCTTAGGACTAAAGACAGCCGTCAAGGAACCTTCAAGCAATAGCTTTGACCCATACATAAACGAGTCGGATAACATACTGGATAAACTTCCAGGAATGTTGGCAGAGTTGAAGAAAGAATATGATGAGGCATTGAAGTCCCTTCTTGTACTTCCAAAAGATATTATTTGGGATGCAGTTGCTTATTATCCAGCGTCAGCAGAGAATCAGCTGTATTTGATAGAAGGTAAGATTCATGTCATCAGCAATCAATTAGGTATCAACGATAACAACTGGTGCAAGAATCTGAAGGAAAAGACTTTGAACAGTCATAGACAGAGGAAGGTAAACACTGTCAAAGAAGTACTGGATGCAAAGAAGATAGATTTCACCAACCTATTGAATACTGCACTTGTCAAGCCATCAGCTTCATACATCAGCAAATCTGGACACTATGCTTCTGATAAACTGTCTGACATCGAAAAAATGGAATCAGAGATAAAAGGTCTGTATGGTGAAATGGGTGTTAAGTATGATGATTGGTGCAAAACAGAAAAAGACAGAATCTTGTCATCATACATTGTTTCTGATAGTAGTCGCTTTCGTCAGATGCTGTTGAAGATAGCAATGCCTGCAGCCATGTTCTGCGGAGTCGGCTATTATGGTGGAACTTATGCGGTATCTACTGACGAAATCAACGCTTATGAGCAAAGGATGAAAGCAGCAGACGGTTATCTTGCCAATGGAAATTACGGAAAAGCCATTGCAGGTTTTATACAAGCCTCCAACCTGTATGACGGAAGTTTCAGAACATCATCTTACAAGGAAGGAGCATTGTCACAAGCAGATGTTTGTTTCGCAAAGATGCAAGACCAAGTAACTTCTTTGATAGATAGAAAGCAATACGGACAGATACTTGCCCTTATGAATTCTATTCCAACGGAATACTTGGCTGCAAATCAGAATAAGAGCGACTGGATTGAAAAAAACAAAATAGATTTGCAAAATACAGTAGCAGAAGAAGTTGACCAACTGGCAGAAATAATTTCGTTCAACGGAGGCCATCTAACGGAGGACGGTAAGAAATACCTTGATCAACTTCTGGCTGTATCTCCCGACAACTATTGGTTGAACCTTATTAAGACGAAAGAAAAATGAAGAATCCAGCAAAAAACAAAATAAGGGCATTGTTGCTTTCTGCAGCTACAGCACTATTGTCAACTCATGCTCAAGCAGAAGAAACCGCCACTATTATACCTGACCTTGTCAATAATGATGATTTCTTCGGTGAGACTAAACGCTCATGGGGAAAGGTATTCAAGAATGTAGCAAAACTCGATAAGAATGGTGAAGTGAAATACATTGCAAGCCATCGTTCGCACATGTCACATCGTTCAGGTGGTGGCGGTGGTGGATCTGGTCACAGGTCACACTACTCTCATTACTCATCATACGGAGGTGGTTCAAGTCATTACTCATCAAGTTCTCGTAGCGGCTCGTATTCTTACAGCAAACCTAAGCCAAAGACAGCAGGTGATTATTCAATCGGTGATAGAACATTAAAGACTGGTATCCATGGAAGTGACGTAACCTCACTTACAGGCTACCTTGCAACAGCTTTATACATCAACCGCTCTTGGATAAAGGAAAAGGAGGGCTATTCTCTCTATGATGCTACCATAGCATCAGCAGTCAAGCACTTCCAGAAGGATGCAGGTTTGCCTCAGACTGGTATTGCAGACCAAACTACCATTAACAAGTTGAAGTCATGGAATAATAGCAAGACAACCGTTATCCTTGGTACTCGTGAGTTATCATATTCAGAATCATCAACCGATAAGGGTACTGATGTGACAGAACTTGTGAACTTGTTGACTAAGGCTGGATTCGCTCCAGATCCGAAGAAGATTGTCATGACAAATGATGGTAGAACAGAGTTTACTAAGGATATTGCAACAGCAGTTCGTTTCTTCCAAGCATACAACAACCTTAGTGTTACAGGAAGAGCTGATGAGGCAACTATCAAAGCGTTAAAAACAAAGGCACAATAACATGAATAGAATAACATCAAATATAATAAAGTCTTTATTAGTTGCATCTGTATTTTCCATATCGGGAAATGATGTAGAAGACACAAACGATTATATGTATACTGTAGGAAATAATGATGATGAACAAGCAGTTACAAGTAAGAAGAAATCTGTTATAAAAAACGTCATAAAATTAAATGGAAATGGTAAGTTCACTTTGATTGCTGGCCATCGTTCTCATTATTCTCACCGTTCACATTATTCAGGGAGAAGAAGCAGATGCACTTCATTTAGGTCACCTATGGAAATGGTGTTGGGAGACAGGGCTATCTTAAAAGGAATGTATGGGGCTGACATAGATATGTTAGCTGCGATTTTGGACTCTAAAGGTCTATACGACAAACAACACGTGACTAAAATCAAAGGTATGACATGTTTTGATCTTAGAATGGAGCAATGCATAAGGAATATACAGGCAAAGTATGGTATGACTGTAGATGGAGTATGCACTCGTGAGGTTCTTTCCAAAATTCTATAACCTATGGAGATAAAAGTAGATAGAAATATATATTCGGACTCTTGTATATCCAAAGTTGTATATCTATTGTCTGAAAAATTTAGTATAGCAAGAACCTTTGTCAACAATTACGAGATTCTTACAATAATTCATAAAACAGACGATGATTTTGATGTCAACGATTTTTGGGATAAAATGAATGATTTTAAGTTAAGGGAAATCATCAATACAGAGACCAGGGACATTAAAACAATTTTATATGCAAAGGCATTTGGCGAATTTGACAATTTAGACGAAAATGATTTCGATTAATAAGTATCACATACTTCCATTTAACTTTATCAGGATCAAGAATAAAGAGGTTTTGATAAATGAATTAGGGGACATGATTGTCGTTCCGATTGGTACCGCATGCCGTTTAGCGAACAAGGAAGCTATTGAAGAAGAGTTATTCAAAAGCCTTTATGCCAATTTCTTTGTAACAAACAATTATTTCTCCCCGTTGATGAATGTCTATGCCGCTAGACTTAGGGAGAAGAAAGGTTTTTTGGACAACTTTACCGCACTCCATATATTCGTCCTAACCCTTCGTTGCAATCAGAATTGTGTATATTGTCAAGCATCAAGTCAAGATGAGGTAAGCAAACATTGTTCTATGAGCTTTCATACAATGGGCAAAGCTGTGGAATTGATGTTTAAGTCTCGCTCTCCATTTCTTACAATGGAGTTTCAAGGTGGAGAACCTACATTGGAGCCCAAGCTGATTAGATATGGCATAGAATGCGCAGAAGAAACAAACAAGACTGAGAAAAGGAAGATAGATTACGTTCTCTGTACGAATAGCATAAATCTGACAGAGGAGATAATGGATATTTGTCAAACCTACCATGTGTTGATTTCTACATCTCTTGATGGTCCTGAATGGCTACATAATAGAAACAGAGGCAAGAAAGATAGTTATGAGAAGGTTGTTGCCGGCATAACAAAGGCAAGAGAATTATTAGGGTATGACCAAGTCTCTGCTTTGATGACTGCATCGGAAGAAGGTGTTCTTCACCCAAATGAAATAGTTGATGAATACGACAGATTAGGCTTTAACAGCATCTTTCTAAGAGCATTAAATCCTTACGGACTTGCAAGAGATAATTCCGATTGGGACGTATATACAGACAAGTTCATTGATTTCTACAAGAAAGCCCTTAATCACATTATAGAGCTTAACCTTAACGGAAAGTTTTTCATTGAGGAGTTTGCTGCTATTATTCTTCGAAAGATGTTAACACCTTTCTGTACAGGTTTTGTTGACTTGCAATCACCGGCAGGCATCATAAACTCTGTCCTTGTATATAATTATGATGGCTATGTGTATGCATCGGATGAGTCACGTATGCTGGCAGAATTCAATGATTACACTTTCCGCTTGGGAAGTGTGGATGACAAATATGAAGATATTGTCTATGGTCAGAAGGCAAGAGAATTGGGAAAGATTTGGTGTAACGAGACGATAGCAGGTTGCTCTGATTGTCCAATACGAATGTATTGTGGTGCTGATCCTGTACGTAACTATTCTACCCAAGGTGATACGTATGGTTACAGACCAAACTCATGGTTATGCAGGAAGAACAAGGCCATCATCGAGTACATTATAGAATTAATAGTAACGCGTCATGATGAGGTGATGCCGATATTCAAAAGTTGGTTGGTATGAAACAAAGACCATTAGACATATTATCTAACGACAATACTTTGTTCTGTACGGAACAATGTAACAATCATTGTTTGATGTGCTGTCAACCACCGATAAATGTTGATGACATTGATTGGTTGTACGAAGAAAACCTGTTACGCATACAAAACGCTCCCAAGGATTTACCCATAATAGGTATTACAGGAGGTGAGCCAACTTTATTAGGCGAAAAGCTAATCTCTCTCATAATGTATATTCGTGAGCAACTTCCTGACACCGATATTCACATTCTTAGCAATGGTCGCAATTTCAGAGATGCAGATTACACATCTACCTTAATGGAAGTTGGTGAAGGACGTATCATCTTCGGCATACCTTTACATTCCGATTTTTATAAGGATCATGATATAATTGCAGGAGCAAAGGGTGCTTTTGAGGAAACCATAATAGGATTGTACAACTTGGCATCTGTAGGAGCGTGTATTGAACTGAGAATAGTAATGAATAAGCTTAACTACAGAAGGTTCTTGCCTATGGCAGAATTTATCCACAAGAATCTACCCTTTGTTGCATGGATAGCATTCATGGGTATGGAATATACAGGATATGCCATCAAGAACTCTAAAAATATTTGGGTTGAGCCGAAGGATTATATTGCACATCTATTGAATGCACTGAATTTTCTGGATGAATGGCGCTACAATGTGTGTATATACAACATACCGTTGTGCCTCTTGCCCGATAGTTTCCATGATTTCGCCCAAAGGAGCATATCAGATTGGAAGAACGACTATCCTGACATCTGCCAAGAATGTAAAAAGAAAGAAATGTGTTGTGGATTGTTCACAACATCAATAAAACCATACGAAGGATTAAAAGCGATACAATAATGGGAAAAATCAGAATATATTCAAAACCGCCAAAGTCAATCGTTTCACTTTCGGAAACATACACTGTATCAAGCTCTTACAAGTCTGGAAGAGTAACCTTGTGTTTGACTCCTGATGGTGAATACCTTTTTACCGTCTATGGCGATATAAGCGAGTCAACAGCAAAACGAAGCTCTACCCATAAGGCCACAGAGCAGAAAATGACCAACATTATGCTCAAGATGTATGAGGATGTACAGGATGCTTATACTGTAATACAAAAGAAGAGTAAATTACGTTTGGTTTCATCGTATTCTGTTCAACAGAACGTAAAACCACAAGGCACATACCAGTGGAAGACATTGGATATAAAGAAACCTACGGACAACGAAATAAAAGAGCTTGTTATGAGTGAAGCAAGAAATTTGGCTCACAATCCCAAAAGTTCTTCTGTTAGTGAATCTGAGTTTGTGAAGGCAAACTTAGAGAGCGTGAAGAAACAACGTATGGACGCATGGGATGAGATTCTGAAGTTGTTCAATCTTATTGAAAAAGCTCAAGCAGATAGAGCCAATGCTTCTTTCAAGAAGGTATATGATGCGAGTGTAAGAGCGCAACAAGAAATCATTGATGGCGAGAGTCATATAGTTGATGATGCCTTTCACTCATTCTCTAATACATTGATAGTGCCTTTCATCATTGAGTTGGATTACAAATACAATCAGGCGACTAAGAGTATTGACGTAAGCATAGAGCTGACTGAAGATCCTTCGTTGAAGATGCCAATGAAAAAAGCAACTCTGAAGACAACGGGTAAGCTATCTATTCGCGCAAAAACACAAGGTGATGTTCAACGGGATTATGCCTACACCTGTTTGTCGCTCATGTATTATATAGCATGTAATGTGTTCAATATCACTCCGAACATACAAACCTGTAGAATAGCTCTATATACAGCGAGAAAGGCAGAAGGCATCTGTTGGTTAGAATTTAACAGAAATAAGTTTGCCACACTGCATCTCTCAACATTAGATCCTCTGTTAGATATTATGGCATGGCCCAATGTCTCTAACTTAAAAGTACTGAAAACCACATCCAAACTGGAATGCATTGAGAAAACAGTATTTGAGAATCAGATTAAGTCACAGATTTCATCTTTAATGTAGAATGACTCGAAAGCGACTGAAAGTAATAAACCTCCTATTGGTGCTACTGCTATTGTGGAATCCAATAGTTTTATGGCAATACTACCAGAGTATGGTCATTGCTTTTTTATTGCCTATAACTATCGTGAGCATTGGTTTAGCCATTTCGAGAGTTCGTAGTTTGAGGTTGAAAGTTTGGGCATTCAACCTTGCAGCTATTGCGAGCATACTCTTTCATGCAGAGGTGATTTTCACGATGGTGTATGCATATAAAGAGATACCGAACCTGTATGAACTGCATGGGAAATACTATTTCAATAAACCTTATCTCGACCAACAGTTCAATGACCCTGAATTTATAACACGATACAAGACAAATTGTCAAGGATATAGGGTTGATGATTTATCCTCACAGGATCAGAAGATTGAAAAATGTGATTGGCTGTTTATCGGAGATTCATATACACAAGGTGCTCAGGTAGAATACAATCAGTTGTTCAGCTCTTTGATTTACAAAGACTTCCCCGATAAAGTCATAGTTAATGCTGGTATAAGCGGGGCTGGTCTTTATGATGAGTTGAATTATTTCAAAGACAAGGGCAAAAAGTTGTCTCCCAAAGTTGTGTTCCTCCAGATAGGAGCTTTTAACGACTTTATGAATATCAGAGAACATCAGCCATCCTTACAGGATTACATCATGGAGTGGTCGGCACTATATCGCTACTTCGAATATAACATAGCCAATAGCGATGAGTTGCCATTGGGCAGATGGACGGAACCATTCTTTCCTAACAAGGAAGATAATATCGACAACAATATCTTTTTCAAACAAACGTCTGATTACAAGGAAGTCGACAAGAGGGCTTTCAAGGAAAGTATCTCTGAATTCAAAAAAGAAGTTGAATCTATTGGTGGTAAGTTGGTACTTATCTTTATTCCTTCAAAAGAACAGATTTCGCCAGAATTGTTGAAGGAGGTTTTGGATGAGTACAATATAAGCAAAGAAGAGATTGATCTTTCTATTCCAAATAAATTATGCCAATCGATAGCGAATGCTCTTAGAGTGGAACTTTATGATTTGACAACAGAGTTCAGGCAATCCAACTCATTTCCATTCTTTACACATGATGAGCACATGAATGTAGTTGGACACCAGCTTATAGCAGAGAGGATTGTCAAAGAGTTAAGCTCGATAAGTGGTGGGTATGACTATTTGAGTGAGGGTAATTACCATGAGCGATATCCAACGATTCATGCCGATGGTACTATGGTGTATCAGTCTCAAACAGAACACTATTATACCATAAATAGATTGAATATGAACAATGGTTATCGTGAGGAATTGTGGCGAGGTGTTAGCGAACTGGTACATCCTATGATTTCAAATGATGGTAGATACCTTGTGTTTACAGAGGGTGAACAAGAGTCTTTGAATACAGATGTTATTCTCTATGACTTTTTTAAAGGACATCAAGTTGCTATTAACAAGAAACCAGCAAAGGGAGCTATTCCATGTGTCAATAAATCGGCGACAAAGATAGCCTTTCCTTCCTGGACAATGGAACACACGACTCCCAGCATTGTACTGTATGATATCGCAACAGGCAGACAAACGCAATTTGAAGATGGTGTAGAATGTTGGCGACCAGTATTTTCGAATGATGATCGACATATCTATTATATTCAGAAAGAAACACAAGATAGCCACTTTGTGATTAAAAGCTATGACGTAGCAACAGGCAAGAAATGCGTTGTATTAAAGCATCCATACGATATTTGGGATATTGCGGTATCACCTTCCGGGAAGTACATTGCTTATGCAGGAAACAAGGATACAAATTGGGATTTGTTTATCTATGACATGGAACAGAAGCAAAGCCGACAGATAACACATACTCTCGGTGATGAGTGGGATCCTGCTTTTGGCATTTCTGATGATGATCTATGGTTTGCAGGTGTCTTCGGCATCAATGATGGCATTTACCATATAAAGCTAAAAAAATGACAAAACTATATCAGATATTAATATGGTTGTCAAGTGTAGGTGTATTGACTTGCTTCGTCAAGATGTATGTCTTGATGTTTCTTGTTATGTCTGTTATCATCGTGTTATCTTCCAATTTCATAGGAAAGAGCCTGAGTAAAGCTGTGGTAATTACTGATATCGCTGTTCTCGTTTCGGCATTCTTTACGTTGAAGAGTCCGTTGGGATTGATCCTTCCTTTGGGTTATTCTGTATTTGCATTTTCTGCAATATCTTTGATTATAAACCAATATCGTGATTACAAGAATTATACGGCTTTGGAAATTCTCTGTTACTTATTCTTCTTTCCAAAGATATTTGCAGGCCCGATTGATAGAGCCGATGATTTTGTTAGACAACTGAGAGGGAAGAAGAAACCTACATTGAAGAAACTTTATCTTCCAATCAAGATGTGCATCTTTGCGTGTTTCTATAAATTTGTCATTGCAGACAGATTATATATCCTATGCAATGACGACTATGATGGATTGAATGAGGTATGCAGCATCTTATGTTATGGAGTGGCTTTCTTCTTTGATTTCTATGCGTATTCTATTTTTGCCGTTGCATTTGGTAAATTGTTAGGTATAGATCTTCCAGAGAACTTTAATTCACCATATTGTAGCAGGACATTTCGAGATTTCTGGAAGAGATGGAATATCACATTAGGAACTTGGTTGAGAGATTACATTTACATCCCTTTAGGTGGCAACAGAATATCAGCAAGGCAATGGATATTGAATATCTTATTGGTTTTTGTTATTAGTGCAATATGGCATGACTTGTCTATCCCGTTTATCGTATGGGGAATAACTCATGCGATACTTTTAATAACGGAACGAAACCTTAATATCAAGGGCAATAGATACTATGGGGCTTTCGTCTTTCTGGTTTGCACCCTTCTATGGCAATTGTTTGATGTTAATGAGATTGAAGATTTTGTGTTTCGTCTTATAAAGGTTACGGAATATCAACCTATAGACAATTCTATTGTGGTTGGAGTATTTGTTTCTTTGTGTGCATTATGGTTTGCTGACAGAAGTTCTACCAAGGATATCATATTCAGACACAAGGATTCGGATCGCTATATTTTGAAAGAAGTTCCAATAACAAGTATAATTTTTGTGCTTGACATCTTATTGGCAAATAATCCAAGTATAAATTTCTTTTATATGAAGTTCTGATGGTCGTATTGGGAATAACTGCATATTATCATGATTCGTCTGCTGCACTAATAGTGAATGGAAAAATCGTAGCTGGAGCGTTGGAGGAACGTTTCAGCAGAAAGAAACATGATAACAGGTTCCCGATTTTGGCTATTCAGTTTTGTATGGAATACGCAGGAATATCATTAGATGATGTGGATATTATTACTTTCTACGAGAAACCATTCAGGAAGTTCGAACGCATCATTAAGGATAGTATTGTTTATGCTCCCAAAAGTTATGATCGTTTCTTGAAGTCTGTTCCTATATGGCTCAAAGAACGACTGAATATGCGAAAGACCATAAAGAAAGAATTGAAAGAAGTCTATAGTCGTGTTAAGGCTGACATTCGATTTGTTGATCATCATCTCGCACATGCAGCTAACGCATATTTCCTATCACCATATCAGGATGCTGCAATACTGGTATTGGATGCGGTTGGTGAGGATTCTACAACATCTATTTATAGTGTGTCTAACGATAAAATTACTTTGATTCAACAGCAAATTTATCCAAACTCCATAGGACTATTGTATTCTGCCTTTACGTATTTTTTGGGATTCAAAGTGAACTCTGATGAATACAAGGTCATGGGATTAGCACCATACGGCAACAAGAATTCGGAAGAAACAAATCGCTTTGTCAGTATAATCAAGGATAATCTTGCAGAGATTCATGAGGATGGAGGTATTGTGCTCAATACAAAGTACTTCTCTTTCATGTATTCCGATAAGATGGTCAATGACAAGAAGTGGGAAAGGTTATTTGGTCTCAGTAAACGAAATGTTGGAGAAGAAATTACCATATCTCACAAGAACCTTGCTTTGGCAATACAGTTAATTACGGAAGAGATTTTCTGTAAGTTAGCAGTTACTGTAAAGAACATAGTGGGTAAGACAAATCTATGTATCTCAGGCGGTTGCGCTATGAATTGTGCTGCCAATGGTGTATTACTAAAGACTCACTTGTTTGACAATATATATGTGCCTTATGCTCCTGATGATTCTGGATGTGCTATTGGTGCAGCATTAGTTTGCTCATCATTGATGAATGGTAAGATTGAGGATACTTCATTCATAGGTCCTGAGTATGATGATAATCGTATCGTGGCAGCAATTGAATATAACGGATTGATATACAAGCATCTTAAAGATGCAGAATTGTGTGACAAAGTAACAGAACTGTTGCATGAAGGAAAAGTCGTCGGTTGGTACCAAGGCAGAATGGAGTTTGGACCACGAGCTTTGGGTAACAGAAGCATTCTTGCAGATCCGAGGAATACAGAGATGAAAGACAAGATCAACTCCAAGATTAAATTTCGTGAAGAGTTCCGTCCGTTTGCACCTGTAGTACTGGATAAGTATGCAGATGAGATAATGGAACTACACGGAACAGAAAGCGAACACATGATGTTCACCTACACAATGAAGAAAAAGGGATTTGATGCAGTTACTCATGAAGATATGAGTGCAAGAACTCAGATTCTACATAGAGAATATAATAACAAGCTATATAAATTGCTTGAAGCATTCTATGAAAAAACAGAATGCCCGATGTTACTGAACACAAGTTTCAATGTCATGGGTGAACCTATAGTATGCACTCCGGAAGATGCAATTAGGACTTACTTAAACTCTGGTTTGGATGCTTTGGTAATAGGTAATAATTTGATAAAGAAGTGATATGGATTTAATAAAGGAACTATTTATATACATATACTCACAACGGAAATGGTGGCTTGCACCAATCATTCTGTTGCTGTTGATAATTGGGCTATTCGTAATCTTTGCAGATACTGCAATAGCACCATTCATTTACACATTATTCTGATGAAAAAGATTTTTGCACATATCAACTCCGTTGGAAAGATTGTAAACAAGGCTATCGTTACGGTCTTGTTGACACTTGTGTGGTTATTTGTGATAATGCCATATCATATATTCATGCACAGTAACAGAGGAGGTAGATGGATTATTTTCAACAAAACTTATAGTCAAGACGATTTTATTTACATGGGATAAAACATTGGATTATGACAAGAGAACAAATAGAGGAACATCATTGAAAGGACAGAACACTCAACAAAGGCAAGTGTTTATTATGCTAGGTGTTATCAGCGTGAGCATCCAGCCCTAATGTTTATGCAGACTTATACCGTTTACAAAAATAGCATATGGGATGATTAGAATCTATCATATTCATATACCATTTTATTTTTAGGGACATTTACTGAATATCCCTACTTAGATTTATTTTCCTTCTCTCTCATTTCCTTTAGCTTTTCAACTCCTGGCATCTTTTTAGCCAATACACTTTCTCCGGCAGGAAAGTAAAGCGGAAAGGTCTGGGATAAAAAACTTACAATATCACTACGCTTCTTGCCCATGTTGAAAAAAGTAGAACAAACAAAATACATAAGATCTTGCTGACTACATGTATCTTTTAGCTGAATGGTTATTGAGGGAGTGATTATCAAACCGTGTTCTGCAAATGCGCAAGCACTGGCAAGAATAGCTTTCTGCTCTTCCTCAGTGAACATCGTGATTTTATCTGCTAACCATTCAAGTTCTCTTTGCTGAAGTGCTTGCTGCTTTTCATTCTGATGTTCCAATAGAATTGCTACATTTTCTTGTTGCTTTTCTGTCAAGGCGTTTTCCAATACTTGGTTCTTTCGTTTAAGAACATTGAATTTCAGCAAAGCAGCAATGTACATACAGAAATATCCTACTGCAATATCGAATATTAGGACAAGCAGATAATTGTTACTTGAGTTTTGTGTGTCACCAGCCATATACTCACTAATAGGGATGACAGCTAATAGCATGATGATGGCTATTGCATAAAGCACTTTGTATCGTGTTTTATGGTTTACCTGTGGTAAGGAGGCAAACAAAAAGGCAATAATCAAAACGGCTATTATTGCACAGAGTGGTATGAAAGAGGTTTCCATAGGTTTGTTGTTCTGTTTATGGTTTAACAATAATGCGCCAATAACCAGCCTTGTCTGAACCTTCGTGAACCAAAATTCCCATACCCCTAAGGCTCTTGATATTTTTCTCTATAGCGCGTTTAGTTACACCAATCTTGTTGGCCATATTATCAGCTGTGATTGAAGGATCTGAAATAACGAGGTCGATTATCTTTTGTGCAGTTTTGCTGACTTTCTTCTGTACTTCCGATGTATCTCCGAACTTATCCGCATTTACACCGAACTTTTCGGCCGAACTTTCTTCATTTACACCGAACTCTTTTGTGTTTACACCGAACTTTTCGACCGAACTTTCTTCGTTTACAGGGTACTTTTCGAGGGTATTATTTACCCTGTTGGCAACTTCTTCCACAGGTATTCTTCCGTTTTCGTTCCAGTTCAGATTGTAGAACGTGGTGTAGAAAGAGGTCGCTTCCGTTTGATATTGCGGTTCTTTTCCTTGCAGGAAATTGGGTAGTTTTTCCGTAAGCTCCCGCATTTTGCGTAAACCGGAGCCACGTTTCTCCATATAGTCCAACTGTGTGAACACATCCGCAATGACGGGGTTACGGCGCATGGATGGCACTTTGTATATATCTCGGTCTTGAATCTGCGTACCGTCAAGCATTGCACCAGGTGATACCAGTTCTACACGGTCATCGTAAATATCGATATGTACTTCACCGCCCATCACGGTATAATCCCGATGGATAAGGTGGTTTACCAATCCTTCAAAGATGGCGCGGTCGGAATAGTCGGGGAGGTTCAGACGGTAGTTAGGCATCTTCACCCAGCCGCTCATTGTGTAGTTCTTAATGAAGTCCATGCCATATTTTAAGAGCAATACAAGGTTAGCCCGATGTTCCACGGAACTGATGGCATCATCTTTATAAAGTCCGGTCCAACGGGTACAGAAAATACGCGATTGGAATACGGTACAGTTATCCACAAACAGCAATCCGGCATTGGTCAGTTTGCCGTCAGGGGTTACCAGTCCGAATGATTCCAGATATTTATCGTTCCATTCCTGATGAGTTTGCTCGCGGAAGGTATTGGCAAGGATGATGAAAGAGTGTTTGCCAGCATCCACTTGGGTAGGCAGTGAATCCCAAGTCATGTGCGTGCCTTTTAATACCAACGAAAGTAATTGTTGCGAATTACACTCTACACTTTTATTGCCGATTCTTACGTAAGCTGTACGTGTCCCGTCTTGGTAGTAATAATAAGGTGTCAGCGTTCCTGCCTTTACTTTCACTTCAAGTAAAGAGTGTCCTTCGTGTTCAATTGGAATAAGTTGTATTTCCGGCACAGGGTCAAGCCTTGCCTTGATTGTTTCGCTGATAAAGTCCGCATCGGATTGCGGATTCTCCAAACCTACAATCACTCCGTCATCGTTCACTCCATAGAACAAGCTGCCACCGTCCGTATTGGCAAAAGCCGATACGGATTTAAGCCACGACTTCACTTTCTTACGCTCCAACATTTCCTTGAAATCGTAAGCCGAGCATTCTGCTATCAATGTATTGTTATTTATCTGCATTGTTTCCTTGTCGTTGTTCGGGTATAATATCCCAATATCATATACAAAGGTAAAGATAAAAGTGGAGATTTTATTAAATTCGTGCCATACTTTTGATTATTATGCGTTTATATCACGATTTTTATTAAATAAATCCGTACCTTTGCAGTCGAGAGCTGTGGTTGCTTATGGATGCTTATTTTCGGGTTTGCGTTATATTTGCAACACGTGTACGCAAGTCGCTGATAGATATATCATGTTGATTTTGAGGAAGTGAAGTAAGGTCGATAATTATCGATAGATTAAGAACAGATATAAAAATAAAAGGAGGTGTGCCGTGCAACGGCACATCTCCTTTTTTATGCACCAAGACCAGACTTTCTCAAGCCAAGGCTTTGTCATTGCCTAAAGATATAGCTTTAGGTATATAAGTTGTTCTTTATGGCAAAGTTACATTTTCGTCCTTACATACCCCAACCAAGCAGTACCATTTCCTCAAAGAATTAATGAAAATATTACGGGAAATGATCTTGTACGTATCATCAATGCCATCGTTGATAACTAATTATTTCATATCATCAAAAGGTAGTGATTGTAGCAATTTCATGTATCTTAACTTATGAAGAAAGAATCAAATCTGCTAAAAGAACAGCTGTTTCTGATTCGTCTTTTTGTGCATCTTTGGGTTTCCATGCCACAACAAATCGTACAGATGCGGATTTTACTTTATAACCTCTTTCTTCCCATTCTGATAATGTATCCTGCATTTTTAATGATAACTTTGCTACAGGCTTATTGGTTAGCGAACTATACAAAAAGAAATTATTGTAAGTCAAAGAATCCCCTCCTCTCAATGCTAAGACTTCTTGCTTCCGTTCTTTGAAAAATCCCAAATAGACATCTTTGTGAGAAAGTTGCAGAACAACATCTTTGGGCATGTCATACTGTCGTTGGTCGACAAAATATCGGTCTGTATTTAAACGATTAAAACAATCTCCGTTCGTATGTACAAACAGCCGGTTTTTCGTACGAGTTATTCCTACATAATACCGGCGCATCAGATGGGCGTCTTTTGAATAATTATCGGATATGAGCATATACACATCGTCAAATTCTCTGCCTTTGGCTTTATGAATGGTCGACACTACAACATCGGCTCCTGAAACATCGCAGAAGTCTTCCACTGACGATTCAAATATAAATTCTTTGAAGTCACTCAGGTATTTCACCTTATTGGTTTGTTCAAACTGTTCTATACAACGCTTCACATACATCAAACTTAGACTCCTGTCATAAGTGGAAAAGGTTACATGCTTGGTTTCCTCCCATAGTTCTTCTGTAATTAGTGGCGTTTTTACTCGTTTGTCTATATATCTTAAGAAATACCTCATCTCGGCCATATTCCAGAAGCGTAAACCGTCCATTGACTGTATTAATTTACAGTTTATGCCATGTTCTCGCAAAAGAGCCACCAGGATGACAGCTTCTTCGTTTGTTTGGGTCAGTACACACGAAGTGCCTTTATCCCTATGTTGAAGCAAGTTTTCGACGAGTGGCTGATACATATACTTTGATTGATGGCGTGTCACTTCTACCCAACCTTCTTCTTTTCTCATGGAGATGATTGGCGCACTTTTTATTCTTTTATCGATAGCTTTCAAGAACCCGTTGGCAAAATCCACCGGATGGCGCGCACTGCGGTAATTCTCGGTCATCTCGACAAATGTGCTTCCACTTTCTTGTGTCAGTCGGTACATATAGCTTGAATCGGAACCACGGAATTCATAGATGTTTTGGTCATCGTCTCCCACTGCTATCACACGCATTTCTTCATTGTTGGTCATCAGAGCCTTAACAAGCGCATGTTCTTCAACTCCCATATCTTGAGCTTCGTCTATGACCAGCACCGTCTTGCCAATTTTGTTTGGCTCTACTTCCCCTTGGGCAATCATCTCGGCTGCTTTTGAAACGACATTTTTTGCATCTTCAAGATTTCCTATCCGTCCCAGAAGGTCGAAGCAATAGGAGTGGAAGGTTTTTATTTCAACAAAATGGGCAGCATTGCCTATTAACTCCATGAGTCTTTGTTTGAATTCCGTAGCGGCTGCCCTTGAGAATGTCAGCATCAGGAGCTGTTCGTGTTTTACGTCTTCAAGTAGCAGAAGTGAGGCAAGTTTGTGGACCAATACTCGTGTTTTCCCGCTGCCCGGCCCGGCTGCAACCACAATGCAACGCGAATCCTTATCGGAAATAATCTCCATTTGACGTTTGGACAGTTGCCCGAACAATTGCTCGTATTTCCGTGGTGTCAGGTTACGTTGTATCTCACTAACTCTGTCCCCTTTGAAATATTTTGTGACAAACTTCCTGTAATCCATCTGGAAATAGTCTTGAACGTATTGTAAGGCTGCGTCGTAATTCTTCACCATCAGATTGGCATATTCGCCTACAATATGTACTTGTTGAATCTTCTGCTTGTAGAATTCATTGAGCATCCGGTAATCGTCTTGCTTGTATCTCGATTTATTGTCTTTTATTCTCTGGATATTCATGGCGTTATAAAGAACCAGAAATCCACCTTCAAGTTTTAGTGCACCGATTTTTGATAAGTACAGAAGTGCTTCTTCCACATCTTCTAACTGAATGTCATCAAGTGTGCCGAAAAGGGATTGGGGGCTTGATTTTATTTGATTCAGAAGTTCTACTACGGAGAATTGGATGGCCTTGTTTGATGAATTCTCCTTTACCGTATCAGAGGCGATTCTGTACAACCATTCTATGGTGAAACGACTTATTTCCAATCGTTTTTCAAAACGTTTGATGGTTGATTCCAAGTTTGCCTGACGACTTATTTCTATATTGCGGGCAGCATCCTCTTTTTTACGAGTATAGCCTTTGATGGTGAGGAAATAGAGTAGTGTCCGAATATCTTTTTCTTTGGATGTATTGATTCCGTCATTTACTGCATTGTCATTCAGTTGCTTGCATGATATTCGTAAAGACTCGTCAGGAATATGGTTGAGGATGTATTGCTCAAGTTTGGCAAAACGTTCGAGAAGTGTTTGTGATTTTCGTTCTGAGTCACCTGCATCCAGCAAGTAGGCAGATATATCTTTACTGTCTGCCAATATACCTTCTTGTCGCATTCGTTCTACTACGGATATTACTTCTTTTTTACTTAGCCCCAATATATCTGCCAGATAATCAATTCGTGATTCTGCTTCTGGATTTTGGGCTTTGGCAATGTGTTTTTGAGATATCAATGATTTGATGATTCGGACTGCCTTTTCTATTTCGTCACTGTCAAAGAGCAGCGATGCTGATATGCGTTTTCTTGCTTCATCCATATTCTTTACAGTGATACCTGTAGCATATACATGAGGTACATTGTTTCCTCTTACCAAATATCCATTTTGTTCCAAAGCTGCTAATGCTGTTCGTACACGGGTTTCAATATCAGATACCGAATCATCCCATCCGGCTTTCCGGGCAATTTCCAATGCAGAACAACTGACTTTCATGCGTTGTCTGGTAAGATCTTTTATCGCTTTCCATATTTGTTGTATTTCACTGATACTTAGTTTTGTCTGGTTCAGTAGTATAAAATGCTTGTCCAAATCATTGTCACTATAAAGCACATAACAACGTGCGCTGAGATTAGGATCACGACCGGCTCTGCCTGCTTCTTGAACATAGTTTTCCAACGAATCAGAAATATCATAATGTACTACAAGACCAACATCTTTTTTATCGACTCCCATACCGAATGCAGACGTAGCCACGATAATGTGTACTTGGTCATTCATGAATGCGTCTTGGTTGGCAATTTTTTCCTCAGCTTCCATTTTACCATTGAAAGGTAGTGCCTTATAACCGTCGCGGGTCAATTTGGCTGCCAGTTCTTTCGTTCGTTTGGTACGTGATACGTAAACAATTGTCGGACAATTGGATTCAGCCACAAGCTCTCTTAGTTTCAAATATTTGTCATTGTCACTATCGGCATGTATGACAGAATAACGCAGATTTGTTCTTGAGGCCGTTGATGCGAATAATTCTAACTCTAAATTCAATGTTTGTTTGAAATAGTCGCAGATGTCTTGTATTACCTTCTGTTTTGCTGTAGCTGTAAAGCAGGATATGGGTATTGGATTTTTACATTTTTTCTTTTGCTGGTATTCTCGGATGAATTTGCCTATGTAGAGATAGTCAACTCTGAAATCCTGCCCCCATGAAGAAAAGCAATGTGCTTCGTCTATCACAAACCTTACAACGTGGCGTGCTGTCAATATCTTTTCAATAGTTTTTGAGCGAAGCATTTCGGGAGATATATACAAAAGTGAGGCTTCTCCGTCCTGTACTCTTTGTATTGACAGTGCTCTTGTGATGGGATCTAACATTCCATTTATGGTTACAGCGTCTGTAATGCCTCTGTCGGCAAGGTTGTCTACTTGGTCTTTCATTAGTGACTGCAAGGGAGAGATGACGACCGTAAGTCCGTGTACAGAACGTCCTGCCATTAGTGCCGGTAATTGGAAGGTAAGCGATTTACCTCCACCGGTAGGAAATATCGCCAGCAGTGATTTGCCTTTTACCGCAGCTTGAGTTGCTTGTTCCTGTAGTGGTTCACCTTCATAGGTCCGGAATTGTTCATATCCGAAAAATGCTTTTAAGTTATGGTGCACATCTAATTGCGTATTGCAATAGTTACAGCCTTTCTGGCAACTGGTGTGACGTAGGAGTTTTACAATAAATTCCACTTCCGGATAATTGTGAAGTACCCATCCGGGAGTGATGGAACGATAATCGGTAGTATCAATCAAAGCCAAAGCATATGCCAATCCGCATGGATATTGTTCGATAAGCATGTCAAGGTCGGCATGTTGGCAAATCTTTCCTGCATAAAGTTTTTTTATAAGTTCAGGTATTCCTTCATTGGTATATTCCGCATCCACCATACTCAGGAACCCCTTAAATTCTTTCTTATCTTTCAGCAGCGATGCAAATAGCCTGCGCTTTTCGTTCGGCAATGAGTGCCAGCGCGCTATTTCGTCTAATAGTAGTGCTTTCGCTTTTTCGCAGTCGTTCACCGGATTGTTTATTTGTTCGCTTGTCAGTTTGTCATCTTTCACAAGCCTATGGTAAGGACGTTCCGGAAATAATAAAGGTGATACATAAAGTGTATCGACTAAAATCCAACGGCATGTTTTGTTTGCGAACAGATACTTAGCATCATGATGAATAATGTTGTGGCCGCAGATATAGTCTGTCTCATTAATAAATTCAAATAATTCTTCTTTCGAAGCTTTATGATAGGCGGCGCCATCGTAGCGAAGTGCTCCAATGTCATGGATCTTATGTTCCTTCAAACTAACCTCAATATCTATTATAGTATAGTTATAGTGTGAGGTATCGTATGGTACAGATGTGGTTTTATTACCGATGACATTGTTTGTGTCCTCAGTTTTCTTGATTCCTATGAGTCTGCTCCATATTGACATATTTCAATATAATAAGTTGTTTTATAATTTGAACTTGTTATGTATCTGTATGGTTTTCTTGATTGTTGTTCGAGTATGATAACTCAATGTACACAAAGGTAAGGATAAAATCATATATTCTGTTAAAATTACTGTTTTCTTATGATTTTTATGTGTTTACATTAACTTGCTTATGAATAAAAATCTTTCCTTTATTTATTTTCTTTTTTACCAAATATTGATAGGGTTTTCCAATTCCAAACCATCTTATAGGTAGAAACAAGAATTATTCACCTTTTAAACTATACGGAGATGAAAAAGCGAGTTGGAATAGCAATCGGTTGGTTGATGCTTTGGGGGATACTGGGTATTACTCCCTTGCAAGCACAGGAAGAAGTGGAAAATTACTTCACCGTTACAGGAGTTGTGAAAGATAAGGAAAATAAGAAAAAGTTGGAAAATGTAAATGTATCTGTTCCCGGTACGAATATAGGTACTGTTACGAATTCGGATGGAGTGTTTGCCTTGAAGATAAAGGATGCAGAAAGCGCCTGGGGGTTGGAAGTATCTCACATCGGATATTTGAATACCCAGATTTCTCTGAAGGGGAACAAAGATTTATCCGATCTGACTATCTGGATGATACCGGCTCCTAATCTGTTGAGTGAAATTGTGATTTTTGGCAATAACGGGCGTGCCATTGTAGAAGAGGCTATCAGAAAAATACCGGTGAATTATTCATCGGGTCCGAATATGCTCACGGCATTTTATAGGGAGACGGTACAAAAAAGGCGTCGCTATATCAGTGTGTCGGAAGCCGTGATCGATGTATACAAAACGAGCTATGCCACCCGGGAAGCGGCTAATGACCGGGTACAACTCCAAAAAGGACGACGCCTGTTGAGTCAAAAGACGAGTGATACGCTTGCTGTAAAAGTGGTGGGTGGTCCCAGTTTGTCAATCTATCTTGATGTAGTGAAGAACCAGAATGCACTATTGAGTACAGGAGATTTAGATTTCTACGATTTTTACTTTGAAGAGCCGGTGAATTTCGATAACCGTATGCACTATGTGGTCAGCTTCCATCCAAGAGTCAATTTAATGTATGCTTTGTTTTACGGGAAATTTTATATTGACTTTGAAAAGCTGTCGTTCACTCGTGCGGAGTTTTCATTGGATATGCGGAATAAGACGAAAGCCGTAGAAGCTATTCTCCATCGGAAACCTCTTGGGCTACGGTTCAAACCACAAGAGGTTTCTTATCTGGTGACTTATAAGGAACAGAACGGAAAGACCTATTTGAATTATATTTGGAATACGATTCGCTTCAAGTGCGACTGGAAAAAACGCCTGTTCTCTTCCGGCTATACGGTATTTTCCGAAATGGTGGTGACGGACCGGCAAGAGGATGGCTTTACGGCTATTTCCAATAAGAATGCTTTTAAAGAGAAACAGGTGTTTTATGACCTGGTAAACGAATATTGGAATGAAGACTTCTGGAAAGAGTATAATATTATTGAACCTACCGAGTCTTTAGAACATGCCGTAGATAAATTGAAGAAGCAATCTCATTAGATTTCAGATAGTTTTTCTTATATTTGATACCAATACAATAATTCCGGTATATGCTGAATGAACTGTTCATACTGGCTAAGATAAAAGAGGGTGATATAAAAGCGTTTGAGAATGTTTTCAGACGTTATTATTCTCCTCTTTGCTGGTATGCAGCAGGCATTACGGGTGAAATGGAGACGGCAGAGGAGATAGTAGGAGAACTATTCTATCTATTTTGGAAGGATCGGGAAAAATTACAGATATTCCGGTCAATTAAAAGTTATCTGTACAAAGCAGTGTGCAATGAAGCGCTTCAGTATTGCCGCCATAAAGAAGTTGAAGAGCGGCATCGCGAATACGTACTGGCTACCGATACTTTCGGGCAGGGAACGGATCCCCAACGGGATTTGGAGTATGAAGAATTGCAGGCACTGATTCGGCATACGCTTGACAAACTCCCCGGACGCCGGCTTCGTATATTTGAGATGCATCGTATGGAAGGTAAAAAGTATGCCGAGATTGCCCTGGCTCTCTCCCTTTCAGTGAAGACAGTGGAGGCGGAGATGACGAAAGCACTCTGTACTTTACGAAAAGAAATCGATAATTATATTTTAGCGAAATGATTGAAGTGAACAAAAATAGTACAAGGACGGATGTAGCGTGGAAACGTTTATATAGCCGCTTGAACCAAGATAATCTGCTTCCGGCCACCGGAGAAGAGACGATACATCGTAGGCTTTTCTTGAAATGGGGAAGGGTGGCTGCGGCTGTGTTTATAGGGGCTGTCTGCTTGGCATCGGTTCTGTGGATTGCACCGGGAAACAGGCATACCGGCTTGAATTTGGTGATACAGGAAAATCGCGAAGCATCTACTTTGGTTACAACTCTTGAAGACGGTTCTATTGTCTATTTAGGACAACAAAGTACTCTGAAATATCCCGAACACTTTGCTGCGGATAAGCGGGAAGTAAATCTCCGTGGAGAAGCTTTTTTTAATGTGACCAGAAAATATGAACAGACTTTCCTGATCGAAACAGAGAAAGTGCGGATCGAAGTGTTGGGTACGGCTTTTAATGTCCGCAGTAACGAAAAAGGTCTTTTCTGCCTGTCTGTGCGACGGGGCAGGGTAAGGGTTTCGATGAAGCAGGGAGGACACAGTGTACTGGTAGATGCCGGGAAGACAGTTACATTGCAGGAAGAGCGGTTGCAACTGAGTGATACCCGGGAGTCTGGCGAGTCCGGACGTTATACAAGAAATATACGTTTTAAGGATGAATGTCTGGAAGATATTTTGCGGGTGGTGAATGATGAAAATTCCGCATTACGGTTACAGGTCGGCTCTCCAGCTTTAAACCGACGGAGACTGACTATTGAATTTTCGGACAGTTCTCCCGAAATGGTTGCTGAATTGATCTGCTATGCATTGGGCTTGAAGTGTTCGCGCGAGGACGGCAAATTGATACTGTCCGAATGAGAATTCTTTAAATCATTTCGGATAATAATATCTTTAATAAGGCTGGATGATGATCTCTCTAAATAATAGGCAAATAACGGTTTCTTAAATATAGAATTATGAAATACTGCCGTCTCTTTATGTTCTTCTTGGGATTGTTTCTCATTGCTGCCGGTACGCTGAGAGCAGACGGAGACGATGTGCTTGATCGCCTCATCAGGTTGCCTAAGATGAAAGGTACGGTATATGCTTTATTAGGCAAGGTTTCGGAATGTTCCGGATACCTTTTTGTTTACGATAGTAAAATTGTGAACAATGATGCCGTGGTAAGGATAAAGGGTAAAGAGTGTACGGTTCGACAGGCCATTTACGGGATAATAGGCAATAAAACGTTGGAACTTAAGGTGATAGGGCAGCATATCCTTATTTTACATGCCGATGGCAGAAGAACTGAAATAGAGAAAGAAACCGGACTGTCTTATCCGGCCTATTTTACGGTTTCCGGTAGATTGCGAGACAAAGAGACGGGAGAGTCTATCGTAAATGCATCTGTCGCTATTCAGGGAACTTCAATGGGAAATGTTACGAATAAAGATGGCGGGTTCCGGCTTCATCTGCCGGATTCTTTAAGACATTGTACTCTTTCCTTTTCTCATCTGGGATATGTAGCACAGGATGTTGAAGCGGCTGTTTTGGTTGGCCGTGATAACATACTAAGTCTGGAACCGAAGGTTGTTCCTTTACAGGAACTTCTGATTCGGTTGGTAGAACCCGGAAAGCTGTTACGGGAAATGATCGAGTGCCGGAAAGAAAATTATTCGTTGAATCCTGTCTATCTGACAACGTTCTATCGGGAAGGAGTTCAATTGAAAGGTAAGTTTCAAAGCTTGACGGAAGCAGTTTTCAAAGTATATAAAAGTTCTTTGTTGGACTCCGATATGCCGGACCAAGTGAAATTGTTGAAGATGAACCGGATGGATAACCGGGAAAATACCGACAGTTTGATAGCTAAAATACGGGCAGGTATCCAGGCTTGCCTGCAACTTGATGTGATGAAGGATTTACCCGATTTTCTGTCGGTCGATTCGGAGGATAACCCATATGTATATACTTCCGGCGGTATTACTTTTTTGGACGATCGTTGTGTCAATGTAGTCTGCTTCGGGCAAAAGCCGGGAGTCAAAGAACCGCTCTATTGTGGCGAGTTGTATATCGATTCGGAAAATGGTGCATTGCTGAAGGCCTGTATTGAAGTACAACCTCGATATATAAAGAGGGCTACGCGGATTTTTGTTGTCCGGCAAGCGCAGAATGTAAACTTGACTACCCAGAAGGTAGTATATACCATCTCTTATAAGCCATGGAACGGAACGTATTATATCCATCATATTCGCGGCGATCTGTATTTCAAAATGAAGAAGAAGCGTGTATTATTCAGTAACCCTACACTGCATACTTGGTTTGAGATGGTGACTTGCAGAGTGGATACAGAGCATGTCGTTCGTTTTTCCCGTACCGAGCGGATACCTACTCATGCGGTTTTTTCGGACATGAATTTCAAATACGATGAACGTTTTTGGGAAGATTTCAATGTTATTCCATTGGAAGAGGAACTGAGCAGGATTATCGAAAAAGTGGCATTAAAGATCGAGCAAATCGATCATCCGGAAGAATCCAGATGAGCTTGTAGGAGAATCATAACTCATCTTATTATCAGAGATATTCCGAAAATATTCATTAGTTTTGTAGTCATCTTTTCCAGTATTTTCGGTTTATATATTTTGAGGTGACATGGAAAGAACGGAGGAGATTCGGGGAGCTATAATCCGGACGCAATACTTTTGAAAACAATAAGTTATGATTAAACAAGATTATCTGTTACGTATGATTCAGGAGATTATTTCATTGATAGCCAATGCGATACTGAATAAAAAGAAAATCCGTCAGCAGGAGTGGGTGGAGTATGATTGTCTGACCGGACAGATATTGGGCTTTCCTGCGGAACAACTGATAGGTATGGATATGCAGGAACTGATTGAGCAATACGAAGGCGATCCTGATAGAATGGGGAAGATAGAGTTGGCTGCCATGACTTTGTTGAAAATGTCCGATGAAACGGATGCCGATCATCTTTTACAGAAATCCAAGCTCCGGCAGGAGGGGATGGAGTTGTTGAAATATGTTCAGAAAGCGGGGAACACCTTTTCCATCCAGCGTGTGGCATTGATTAATTTGTTAGAGATGAACGGATAAGCAGAGTGCTGCGGATGGCAGTGAGAAATGCGCTGTTAAAACTTCATGGTATACATATCCATTTATTCTGAAAAACTGTATCTTTGTGCCCGATTGTAAAATAGCGTTTTGATATGGAATTACCTAAAGACCCGATGATGCTGTTCAGCGTTGTCAATATGAAACTTCGTGATCATTATTCTTCATTGGATGAACTGTGTGATGATCTGCACATTGATAAAGACGATATTATCGGCCGGCTGAAAGCTGCCGGTTTTGAATACAGCCCCGAACATAATAAGTTTTGGTAATCCTCACAAACATCTCCGGCTGTTTGGTTGTTATACCCCCAAAACATATATCGGGGTATGTTCGCACGTTGGAAAAGCTTGAAAGGAGTCAGAGGATGGTATGTTTGGAAATTAAAACTGATTGATGCCAGATTGTATTTCGTCAGTATCTTTGTGGGATTACTGACGGGACTTGTGGCCGTACCCTATCATTATCTGTTACAGTTCTTTTTTGATACCCGGCGTACTTTTTTCGATGCTCACCCTCGTTGGTATTGGCATATTCCGTTGTTTTTGGCATTGTGGGGTATTCTTATTTTTGTCGCTTGGCTGGTCGGCAAAATGCCGCTTATTACTGGAGGAGGTATTCCGCAGACACGCGGAGTGATTAACGGCCGTATTTCCTATAAACATCCTTTCATCGAGATGGTCTCCAAATTTGCGGGCGGTGTACTTGCACTTACAGCCGGTTTGTCCTTGGGGCGTGAAGGACCATCGGTGCAGATCGGTTCTTATGTGGGGTGTCTTGTTTCCAAATGGACAAGGGTACTTTCGGGAGAGCGTAAACAGCTTCTTGCTGCCGGGGCAGGAGCCGGGCTGGCAGCCGCTTTTGCAGCTCCGTTGGCCTCATCATTATTGGTTATCGAGTCTATTGAGCGTTTTGATGCGCCAAAAACTGCCATCACTACATTGCTTGCGGGTGTTGTGGCAGGAGGGGTGGCCAGTTGGCTGTTTCCTGTCAATCCCTACCATCTGATAGATGCCATTGAGCCGTTGCTTCCTTTTCTTTCCCAATTGAAACTGTTTTTATTGCTGGCGGTGGTGATTTCTCTTTTTGGGAAGTTCTATTCTGAAGTGACCTTGTATTTTAAGCAAGTTTATACCGGTGTAAAGCATCCGGCATATATGAAGATGCTCTATTTGCTGGTAGTAGCTTACTCTATCTCGCTGGTACAGGTAAATCTGACGGGGGGAGGAGAGCAGTTTTTGCTGGAACAGGCTTCCGGTAATGGCAGCATCCAAATAATGTGGGTGGTAGCTATGATGATGCTTCATTTTGTGTTTACAGCACTTTCCGTTTCTTCCGGATTGCCGGGAGGAAATTTCATTCCTACTTTGGTTACCGGAGGATTGTTCGGGCAAGTGATCGCTTTGATATTGGTGCAGAGAGGTTTCATCGCACAGGAGAATGTGAGCTATGTGATGCTGATTTGTATGTCCGCTTTCTTGGTGGCCGTTATCCGGACGCCATTGACGGCTATTGTCTTAATCACTGAAATCACCGGACATTTCGAAGTGTTTTATCCTTCTGTGGTGGTGGGCGGATTGACTTACTATTTTACGGAATTGCTTCAGATACAGCCTTTCAACGTCACTCTTTACGATGATATGATTCATACTCCGGATTTTCAGAAGCAGAAACGCTATACTCTTTCCGTTGAAATCATGACCGGTTCCTATCTGGATGGTAAAGAGGTTGATGAATTACGGTTACCCGAACGCTGTATCATCATCAATGTACACCGTGACCGAAAGGATCTGAAACCGGATGGAATACGGTTGATTCCGGGTGATCAGGTGCAGATAGAAATGGATGCACAGGATATTGAAAAGTTATACGAACCATTGGTTAGTATGGCAAATATTTATTGAAAAGGCTTGAATGGTGAGCAAAACTGTAATAGTTATAGGCTATTTCGATGCTTTTTACTAATAATTCTTTGTTTTCTATTTCTTTTGTCTATATTTGCAGCCATACTTAAAAATAACACCTACTGAGATGAAAAAACACGATTCTCTTTTCTTTCTCTGCGTGCTTGTCTGTTTCCTCCCTTTTTTCTTGAGTGATGCAGTATATGATGCTTATAAGCAGTTCAATGCCTCCCACGGCATGGTGATGAGTTTTATCAAGTTTGCCATTCTCTCCACTTTGGGCGAAGTTATCGGTCTGCGTATCAGCACCGGTGTTTATCATCGTTCCGGTTTTGGCATTCTGCCGCGTGCCTTTGTCTGGGGCTTGCTTGGGTTGGGGATAAACATGGCTTTTGTGGTTTTCTCGGCGGGAGTTCCCGCATTTGCTTCCTATTTGGGAGTGCAGGATGCTTCCGGTATTATGTCCGGTCCTTTTTCATTGGATAAGGTATTACTTGCATTGGCCATTTCTGTGACTATGAATACTATTTTCGGGCCGGTATTTATGACGTTGCACAAGGTTACCGATACCCATATTCTGGCTACCGGAGGGACGTTGAAAGGTTTCTTTACTCCCATCCCTATGGGAAAAATATTGCAGGGGTTGAATTGGAAAGTGCAATGGGGATTCGTGTTTAAGAAAACCATTCCTTTTTTCTGGTTTCCTGCTCATACGATTACGTTTTTATTGCCCGGTGATGCTCGTGTGTTGTTTGCTGCTCTGTTAGGGGTAGTGCTTGGCATATTCTTGGCTGTGGCTGCACGTAAATAGATGGAATAGTGTGTTTTTTATTAAAATACCACTGAGAATTTACCCCTTTCACCACCTTCACCTTTTTGCTCAATTCCCTTATTCATCGGATATACAGGGTGAAGGGGCACTCGGTCTTTTGTGCACCGTGCAAAGTTCTTCTAAGAACGGTGCATTCACACTGTATGGATAGTGCTCGGAGGAAGTAAGCATCCTGCTTACGGTTGTTGACATGCCGCGTCGTTTCTTTTTAGCGGGGGTTCACCTTGTCTGCCCGATGAATAAAGGGATTGAGCAAAAAAGGTGAAGGTGGTGAAGACGGGAAGAATATGTTGGATACCGACTGTTATAAAGGGAATTTTAAACTATAAAAGAAAAGATGTAGCAGATTTTAAAAAAAGATGCTACATTCTTTTTCTTAACTTGCTACATCTTTTAGGGAAAGACGGAAGTCTTTTGCGAGAAGCTGCTACGTCTTTTTCTTAATCCGATTGCGTTTCTACTATCAATTGCATTTCATTCCACTGCCGGTTACATCGCATTGGGTTTTCGAGTTATTCCTTTTGCAATTGTACATTTGTCGAATGAAACTCTATTTGGATTCCGACTGCTCTCTTAACCATGCGATTTCCTGCGGCCATAGTGTTTCGTCTATCGTCTCAAGTATAAGCGGCATATTGTCGAAACGTGGGTCACGCATCAATTTCTCAAAGAAAGGGAATCCGATAAAACCTTTTCCGATGCTGTCGTGGCGGTCCACGCGGCTACCCAATGCTTTCTTCGAGTCATTGAGGTGCATGGCGCGAAGATATTGAAAGCCGACCACTTCTTCAAACTCATTGAAAACCTTTTCATAATCTTCCAACAGGTCATAGCCGGCGGTAAAAGTATGGCAGGTATCCAAGCAGACCCCTACGCGGGTTTTATCTTCCACACGGTCGATGATGTACTTTAAATGCCAGAACTCATTACCGAGGTTACTGCCTTGCCCGGCGGTGTTCTCGATGACTGCCGTCACCTCTTTCGTTTTTTCTAAAGTGATGTTGATACTTTCCGCGATGAGGCTAAGGCAATCTTCTACAGAAATTTTGTTCAGATGACTACCGGGATGGAAATTTAACAATTTCAGTCCTAACTGTTCGCAACGCTGCATTTCGTCCAAAAAGGCAGCGCGGCTTTTCTCCAATCCCTCCGGTTCCGGATGTCCGAGGTTGATCAGGTAACTGTCGTGCGGAAGGATGTATTCCGGTTGGAAATCATACTTGGCGCAGTTCTCTTTAAAAAGGCGTATACTCTCTTCCGTCAATGGCTTACTTACCCATTGGCGTTGGTTCTTAGTGAAAAGTGCAAAGGCATTTGCGCCTATTTTGTGTGCATTGACGGGAGCGCTTTCTACACCACCCGATGCACTGACATGTGCTCCGATATATTTCATGAAGTTTCTTTTTTTATTCTATAATCCAATGTTCTATATTACGTTCTTTTTGTGAGAAGTTGACTCCGACTTTAACGAGTGTCCTTCCATCGGCGATGTATGGGATAAGGTATCCTTTTTCATTGATCCGTTCCTTCTTTAATGGGGTTTATCATAGCTTTTTCAAGCACTTGGTTTGGTTTACAAAGATAGATAAATTCCCGTTGATACAACAAGGAGTAACCCATAAATGTTTCTTTCATGCAGACCAAGAAGAAATTTTGGTTATGCCACGGATCGGAAAGGAATTTGAAGCCTGTGATATGTGGGAAAGATACAGGTACTCCACTGGGTTGTACGGGTATTTATGTGAAAAATATGAATCCCCTTTCTCGCTTTGTCGATGGCAAGAGAGGGGATTATAAACAGAGTGATAATTGAAAACTTTACGCCAGATTACCTATTTCATCCAGATTCTTTTGAATATCCTCGTCACTGAGCGAGTAGTTCATCAAGTCTCCTGCCAGGTATTTATCATACGATGCCATATCGATGAGACCGTGACCGGAAAGATTGAATAAGATCACTTTCTCTTCTCCGGCCTCCTTACATTTATTGGCTTCACGGATGGTGGCGGCAATGGCATGGCACGATTCGGGAGCAGGAATGATACCTTCGGCCTGTGCGAAAAGGCAACCGGCTTCGAAGGATTCGAGCTGCTTGATATCTACCGCTTCCATTAGTCCGTCTTTCAACAACTGAGAAACGATGACACCTGCACCATGATAGCGAAGGCCGCCTGCATGAATATTTGCCGGAGCAAAATTGTGGCCTAAAGTGAACATGGGCAATAAGGGGGTATACCCTGCTTCATCTCCAAAGTCGTATTGGAACTTTCCGCGTGTCAGTTTCGGACAAGAAGCCGGCTCTGCTGCGATAAAACGTGTCTTTTTTCCTTCAAGGATGTTGTGACGTATAAAGGGGAAAGAAATTCCGCCGAAGTTGGAACCGCCTCCAAAACAGGCAATCACCATGTCGGGGTATTCTCCGGCCATCTCCATCTGCTTTTCAGCTTCCAGTCCGATGACGGTTTGATGTAAAGCCACATGACTGAGCACCGAACCGAGGGTATACTTGCAGTTCGGAGTTGTTTGTGCCAGCTCGATCGCTTCGGAAATGGCGGTACCTAATGAACCTTGATAATTCGGATGGGCAGTCAGTATATCTTTTCCTGCGCGGGTAGACATGGAGGGGGAAGGGGTAACCTGTGCGCCGAATGTCTGCATAATACTGCGGCGGTATGGCTTTTGCTCATAGCTGATCTTTACTTGATATACGGCCGCTTCCAGTCCGAAAAGTTTAGCGGCATATGCCAGTGACGCCCCCCATTGTCCGGCTCCGGTTTCTGTTGTAACGTTTGTTACACCCTCTTTTTTGCAATAATAAGCTTGCGGAATGGCAGAGTTCAGTTTGTGTGATCCCATCGGGCTTACACTTTCGTTCTTGAAATAAATATGTGCCGGAGTACCCAGTGCTTTCTCCAGTCCGTAAGCGCGCACCAAAGGGGTACTGCGATAATATTTGTACATTTCGCGCACTTCCTCGGGAATCTCGATCCATTTATCTGTTTGGTTTAATTCCTGGCGGCAGAGTTCTTCTGCAAATATCGGGTAAAGATCTTCGGCTTTCAGAGGTTGTTTGGTACCGGGATGTAAGGGAGGCATCGGTTTGGTTACCATGTCAGCCTGAATGTTGTACCAATAGCGTGGAATTTCATCTTCGGGTAGTATATACCTTTTAGTTTTATTACTCATAATATTGTGGTTTTTGATATTTTAGTTGCCAAAAATAAACATAATTTTTAATACGGTGATTAAATACGCAACAAAGAATAGAATTAATTGTTATTTTGTTTAAGTTTGCAACTGAAATAATGTGTCAATGCGGCAATCTGTTAATGACCCGGATTCCATGGGATAACTTAATTGTGCACGAATTGGAAAGTGAATGCATGGGTACATTATTTTGTATAGCCGGTTGGTATATGGGTATGTTGGCACATTAACACATTATTGATTATGAAGATTTATCATAAAATACTACTGTATCAAAATAAACTACTACAACCCTATGTACGTATTTTGCTTAGGATGATGGCGGTTCTTACTTACATGGCTTCTTTACTTTTGATTGTGGGTGTGGTTTATGAACATGGTTTTCCTCTTTCTGCAACCGATATTTCGCATCTGAAAATTTTGTATAAAGCGGTATGGATCATCTTCCTGATAGATGTTACATTACATATTTTTCTTGAATATAAAGGAACAAAGAAAAACTTCCGGAAGTTGGCGTGGATATTGAGTTGGCTACTTTATCTGACGTTAGTTCCCGTTATATTCCATCGTCCCGATGAAGAGGGAGCCATTTTGTATGTATGGGATTTTTTGGGTAGCAAACTTTATCATATTCCTCTTTTGCTTCTTTTTTCTTTTCTTAATTTATCAAACGGACTGGTACGTTTGCTGGGGCGGAGAACCAATCCGTCATTGATTCTTGCAGTGAGTTTCTTCGTAATAATTCTGATTGGTACGGGATTGTTGTTATTGCCTCGTTGCACAGTAGAAGGGGTCGTATTGTCGTGGGTGGATGCCTTGTTTACTTCGACAAGCGCCGTATGTGTAACAGGCTTAGTGCCCGTGGATGTATCGGCAACGTTTACGCCGATGGGGCTGACGGTTATTATTCTCTTGATTCAGGTCGGAGGTTTGGGAGTCATGACATTGACCAGTTTCTTTGCGATGTTCTTCATGGGAAATACCTCGTTGTATAATCAATTGGTAGTGCGTGATATGGTAAGTTCCAATTCTCTGGGATCTTTACTGTCTACTTTACTTTATATTTTAGGTTTTACCATGGTGATAGAAGGTGCAGGAATGGTATCTATCTGGCTGGGTATACACGGCACGTTGGGGATGAGTCTGGAGGAAGAACTGGCATTCTCGGCTTTTCATTCCATTTCCGCTTTTTGTAATGCGGGCTTTTCTACGCTTCCCGGAAATTTAGGCAATCCGATGGTGATGACCGGGCACAATTCTCTTTATATTTCAGTTTCTTTATTGATTATTTTAGGAGGAATCGGATTTCCTATTCTGGTGAATTTCAAAGATATAGTACTCTATCATTTACGTCGTTTCTGGAAATTTGTGCGTACTCTGAAGCTTGACAGGCATAAAAAACAACATTTGTACAACCTGAATACGAAGATTGTGCTGATTGTGACTTTATTATTGTTAGTATTGGGCACATTGGCGGTTGCTGCTTTCGAATGGAACGGTTCTTTTGCCGGAATGTCCGTAGCCGACAAATGGACACAGGCTTTTTTCAATGCCACTTGTCCGCGAACAGCAGGATTCAGTAGTGTGGACTTAACGAGCTTGAGTGTGCAGACTATATTGATTTATATATTTCTAATGTGGATTGGCGGTGCGGCTCAATCCACTGCCGGCGGTGTCAAGGTGAACGCTTTTGCAGTTGTGGTTCTCAATTTAATAGCTGTTCTACGCGGAACGGAACGTGTCGAGGTGTTCGGGCGCGAACTTTCCCACGATTCTATCCGGCGTTCCAATGCAACGGTGGTGATGTCTCTCGGGGTATTGTTCTTGTTTATTTTCGTATTGAGTATATTAGAACCGAAAATGTCGGTCATGACACTTACGTTTGAGTGTGTGTCTGCGCTAAGCACGGTTGGTTCGAGTTTGAACGCTACTCCTCTGCTTCGCGATGAAAGCAAATTGTTGGTGGCTTTGTTGATGTTTGTGGGGCGTGTAGGGTTGATAACCTTGATGTTAGGAATTGTGAAACAGAAAAAGAATACGAAATATCGTTATCCGAGTGATGATATAATAATTAACTAATATGCCAATGTGCCGACTGGCTGCGCAATAATGGGAAAAACGTCATGTGCAGACGAAGGCAGTGGTTAATTGAAAAAATAGGAGGATATGAAATACATTATTATTGGCTTAGGAAATTATGGGCATGTGTTGGCAGAAGAATTTTCTGCTTTGGGGCATGAAGTGATAGGGGCGGATATTAGTGAGAGTCGTGTAGACAGCATTAAGGATAAAGTGGCTACGGCTTTTGTGATCGATGCTACGGACGAGCAGTCATTGAGTGTACTTCCATTGAACAGTGTGGATGTGGTGATTGTGGCGATTGGTGAAAATTTTGGTGCTTCTATCCGCGTGGTGGCTTTGTTGAAGCAAAAAAAAGTGCAGCATATCTATGCGCGCGCCATTGATAATGTACATAAAGCAGTTCTGGAAGCTTTCAGTTTGGATAAGATTCTGACACCGGAAGAAGATGCGGCCCGTAGCTTGGTTCGTCTGTTTGATTTTGGTACTTCCATGGAAGTTTTCCGGATAGATGCAGAGTATTATATCGTCAAGTTCCGTGTTCCGGAAAAATTTATCGGCTATTTTGTGAATGAGTTGAAGCTGAACGAAGAGTTTCATTTGAAGATCATAGGCTTGAAGCGTGCGGAAAAAATAGAAAATTGTCTTGGTATATCGTTGACTGATAGTAAGATTGTAAATGAATTACCGGAGAATGATAAGATACAGGAAGGGGATGAACTGGTGTGTTACGGTAAATACAAAGACTTCCAGAAATTGTGGAAAGCTTTATAATTTAAAACTATATACTCTTATATGGTAAGAGTATATAGTTTTACTATACAAAAGTGTATACTTTTGTATGACAAGAGTATACACTTTAATTTTGACTTTATCTGTCGGCTTTCAAAGCTTCTTCCAAGTTGATGCCTAATGCTTTGGCAACACCTGTGCCATAAGCAGGATCGGCCTTATAGCAGTTGCGTACATGGCGTTGCTTGATGAATAGTTCGGAATCACCCATGGCACGAGCCGTGTTTTCGAAGAGTAATTGCTGTTCGTCTGCCGGCATCAATCGGAAAAGGTCGCCCGGTTGACTGTAGTAATCATCGTCATATTCCCGTTCGTTATAGTTATAGATGTCACCGTGAACTTTCAAGGGCGGTTCTTTCTTTTCCGGAGAATCTTTCCATTCACCGTAACTATTGGGTTCATAACCTTTGGTTGCGCCATAATTGCCATCTACCCGCATCGATCCATCACGATGGTAAGCGTGGAACGGACAACGTGGTTTGTTCACCGGTATCTGTTCGGAATTCACGCCGAGACGATAACGCTGGGCATCTCCATAGGAGAAGAGACGTCCTTGTAACATTTTGTCCGGAGAGAAGCCTATTCCTTCTACGATATTCATCGGGTTGAATGCGGATTGTTCCACTTCGGCAAAGTAGTTCTCTGGATTGCGGTTCAGTTCGAGTATACCTACGTCTTGCAAGGGAAAGTCTTTATGCGGCCATACTTTTGTCAAGTCGAATGGATTGATACGATAATTATCAGCTTCCTCCTCCGTCATTATTTGGATTTGGAACAGCCATTTCGGGAAATCACCTTTCTCGATACTTTCGAAAAGGTCTCGTTGGTGAGATTCACGGTCTTTAGCTACGATCGCCTCTGCTTCCTGATCTGTCAGATTTTTAATACCTTGCAAGGTACGAAGGTGGAATTTTACCCAGGTGCGTTTGTTCTCTGCATTATAGAAACTGTAAGTGTGGCTGCCGAATCCGTGCATATGACGGTAAGAATAAGGAATACCGCGCGGGCTCATGGTGATGGTGACTTGATGCAATGCTTCGGGAAGCAGTGTCCAGAAATCCCAATTACTGTTAGGGCTACGCATATTTGTTTTCGGATCGCGTTTAATGGCATGGTTTAGGTCGGGAAATTTTAGCGGGTCACGAAGAAAGAATACGGGGGTGTTGTTTCCTACCAGGTCCCAATTTCCTTCTTCTGTATAAAATTTCATGGCAAAACCTCGGATATCTCTTTCTGCATCGGCCGCTCCGCGTTCTCCGGCTACGGTAGAGAAACGTACAAAACATTCTGTCTTTTTTCCGACTTCACTGAAAATGGCTGCACGAGTATACTTTGTAATGTCATGTGTGACGGTAAATGTTCCGTAAGCACCGGAACCTTTGGCATGCATACGTCTTTCGGGGATTACTTCCCGATCGAAATGAGCCAGTTTTTCAATTAACCACGGATCTTGCAAGGTGATCGGGCCACGAGGGCCTGCTGTCTGTGAATTCTGGTTGTCGGCAATGGGACGACCGTTGGCAGATGTTAGTTTTTTCTCTTCCATAATTTTAGATATTTTAATGGATTACTTTTAATATAACAAAGAGAACGAAGATTTTGTTGGTTGTTTTATAAACAATTCTATGGGAAAAAGATAAAATGACTGATAATTGTATCTTTTTTGACTTATAATTATACCCTTGGTTTTATCATATTGCTTTAATTTTGTAGCAGAATAAAGAATGAAATAAACATGAAGAACAAAATTATTTATCTGTTACTGTTTTGTACATGCCTGGCACTTCCGGGACAGGCTCAGCAATTTAAAACTTTTGAAGTCGGAAAAAAGACTTTTTTACTGAATGGAGAACCTTTCATTGTAAAAGCGGCCGAGCTGCATTATACACGTATTCCACAACCTTATTGGGAGCATAGGATCAAAATGTGTAAAGCATTAGGGATGAATACTATTTGCTTGTATGTATTTTGGAATATTCATGAACAGGAAGAGGGACAATTCGATTTTACCGGTCAGAACGATATAGCTGCTTTCTGTCGTCTGGCACAGAAACATGGAATGTATGTCATAGTTCGTCCCGGCCCCTATGTGTGTGCGGAGTGGGAGATGGGTGGACTGCCGTGGTGGTTGTTGAAGAAAAAAGACATTGCTTTGCGTACGCTCGACCCTTATTATATGGAGCGCGTGGGAATCTTTATGAAAAAGGTGGGTGAACAGCTTGTCCCTTTGCAGATTACTCGTGGCGGTAATATTATCATGGTGCAGGTAGAGAATGAATACGGTTCGTATGGCACGGATAAGCCTTACGTTTCTGCCATTCGCGATATGGTGCGTGGTGCCGGTTTCACGGAAGTACCTTTGTTTCAGTGCGATTGGAGCAGTAATTTCACCAACAATGCTTTGGATGATTTGCTGTGGACAGTCAACTTCGGAACAGGAGCCAACATAGACCAGCAATTTAAGAAACTAAAGGAACTGCGTCCGGAAACGCCGTTGATGTGCAGCGAGTTTTGGAGCGGATGGTTCGATCATTGGGGGCGTAAACACGAAACACGTCCGGCCAAGGATATGGTGCAGGGATTGAAAGATATGCTCGACCGTAATATTTCGTTCAGCCTGTATATGACTCATGGAGGTACCACGTTCGGACACTGGGGAGGAGCCAATAATCCTGCTTATTCTGCCATGTGCAGCTCTTATGATTATGATGCCCCGATTAGTGAAGCCGGATGGGCTACTGAGAAATATTTCCTGCTTCGTGATTTATTGAAGGGTTATCTGCCTGCCGGACAGTCTTTGCCGACTATTCCCGAAGCTCTGCCGGTAATGGAAATTCCAGAGATCAAATTCACGCAGGTGGCTCCTTTATTCAGCAATCTGCCCGTAGCAAAACAGGCAATAGATATTCAGCCGATGGAACAATTCGATCAGGGTTGGGGAAGTATCCTCTACCGCACTGTTTTGCCACAGGATGTAAAAGCCGGAACAGTGCTCGAAATCACCGAAGTGCACGACTGGGCGCAAGTCTTTGCCAACAATACCCTGTTGGCGCGTCTGGATCGCCGGAAAGGAGAATTTACCGTTACATTGCCTGCTTTGAAAAAGGGTACCCAGCTTGATATTCTGGTAGAAGCTATGGGACGTGTTAATTTCGATAAGTCCATTCACGACCGTAAAGGTATCACGGAGAGTGTGGTGCTGGCGGCTACGGACGGTAATAAGCAAATAGTAAAGAATTGGCAGGTGTATAATCTGCCGGTCGATTATGCTTTTGCGAGCAATAAGCAGTACGTTTCGGGTGGCAAGCAGACGATGCCCGCTTACTATAAAGCGACTTTCAAACTTTCGAAAACGGATGATACGTTCCTCGATATGAGTACCTGGGGCAAAGGTATGGTGTGGGTGAACGGCCATGCGATGGGGCGTTTTTGGGAAATCGGTCCGCAGCAGACGCTCTTTATGCCGGGTTGCTGGCTGAAAAAGGGAGTGAATGAGATTATCGTTCTCGACTTGAAAGGTCCTGAAAAAGCTATGGTAAAGGGATTGAAGAAGCCAATTCTCGATGTACTGCGCGAAAAAGCTCCCGAAACTCACCGCAAAGAGGGTGAACATTTGAATCTTTCAGCCGAAACTCCCGTTCATAAAGGTGCTTTCATTCCGGGTAACGGCTGGCAGGAGGTACGTTTTGCCAATCCGGTGAAAGGACGTTATTTCTGTCTGGAAGCTCTTTCTCCACAGGCCGAGGATAATATAGCCGCTATTGCAGAGTTCGATGTCTTGGGTGATGATGGTAAACCGGTTTCCCGCGAGCATTGGAAAATCCGGTATGCCGACAGTGAGGAAACCCGTAGTGGAAATCGTACGGCTGATAAAATTTTCGATCTTCAGGAATCTACTTTCTGGATGACAGTGGATAATGTGGCCTATCCTCATCAACTGGTTATCGATTTGGATAAAGAGCAAACGCTCACAGGTTTCCGTTATCTGCCCCGTGCCGAAAAAGGGTATCCGGGAATGATTAAGGAATATCGTATCTATGTGAAGCCGACAGACTTTAAGTATTGATAAATAATTAGATAATTTGCCAATATGCCAATGCGCCAATGTGTCAATTAGCTGCGCGGAATGGTAGCACAGCCAATTGGCACATTGGCATATTGGCAAATTGGCAAATTATTCAATTGCAATGCATCTTTCATTTTTACTTTTCGTATCATCGCTGTTTTGTTTTTCATCGATAATAAACCGCTGTATTGATTCTTGAATAAATCAATGCATCGATTTTTGATCGTATTTTTATTTCGGGTATCGGTTGTTGCATTGATATTTGGACGAATTGGTTCGTTATACCACTTTTCTGCTTAAAAAAACAGGAAATGGCAGTATAATTCCTTCTTTTGACTGATAATTTTCCTTTTTTGATTTATTAATAGAACATTGACAGAAGCAAAATACCTATTTTTGAGGCAGTTTTAATAATATCATGAAAAATATGAGGAAGATAAAAGTCCTGTTAATATTGTTAATTTTGCCTGTGCTCAATGGCCGGGCTTTTACAGAAAAAGAGTTAGTTGCCGATGGGCAAGAAAAGAATCGGACACAGGAGAGAAGCGGAGTCCCTTCCACCGGAGATGTTGATGTGGCGAGTTTGGAGATCGATGCTTCGCGTCTCGGTGCTCCTATACAGTCTACTATGTATGGTGTCTTTTTTGAAGATATTAATTTTGGAGCCGATGGTGGGCTGTATGCTGAACTTATCAAGAATCGCTCTTTTGAATTTCCGCAACCTTTAGTGGGATGGGTGCCTTTCGGACAGGTAGAGGTGAAAACCGATAGGCCTTGTTTCGACCGTAATCCACATTATGTATCTATTACGAATGATGGCCGCTTGCTTCGTGCCGGACTGGACAACGAAGGTTTCCGTGGCATCGGATTGAAGGAGGGCAGGGAATATTGCTTTTCGGCCTATGTGCGTAGCCGGGACGACAAACCGATGACACTCTCTGTGGAGCTGGTGAACCGGGGAGGAGAGAACCCGCTAAAAAAGGATATCAAAATACGGGGAAACGAATGGCAAAAGATTACTGCCCGACTGACATCTCCTTTTACAGATACCCATTCCCGTTTACGCATCGTGCTGAAAAACCGGGGTACGGTGGATATGGATCACATCTCCCTTTTCCCTGCCGATACATGGAAAGGTCGCGAAAACGGGCTTCGCAAGGATCTGGCTCAGGCGCTTTACGATTTGAATCCGGGAGTTTTCCGCTTTCCCGGCGGTTGTATTGTAGAGGGTAATTCACTGGCTACCCGTTACCAATGGAAAAATACCGTGGGGCCGGTAGAGAACCGTCCGTCGAATGAAAACCGTTGGAATTATACATTTAAGCACAAGGCTTTTCCCGATTATTTCCAGTCCTACGGTCTGGGCTTTTTCGAATATTTCCTGTTGAGTGAAGACCTCGGGGCAGAACCGCTCCCGATATTGAGTTGCGGGCTTTCCTGCCAATACGAGAGTAACGAAGTGGTGCTACTGGACAGCCTGCAACCTTACATCGACGATGCCCTCGACCTGATTGAGTTTGCAAATGGCCCTGTCACTTCCGTCTGGGGGAAGATCCGTGCAGATATGGGACATCCCGAACCTTTTCATCTCAAGTTTATCGGTATAGGCAATGAACAGTGGGGATCTGTTTATCCCGAACGCTTGGAGATGTTTGTAAAGGCCATCCGTGCCCGTTATCCCGATGTGAAGATAGTGGGAAGCTCCGGTCCCAGTGCCGACGGCGAGCATTTCGATTATCTTTGGCCGGAAATGAAACGCATTGGTGTGGACCTTGTGGACGAGCATTACTATATGGAGCCTGAATGGTTCTTTGCCAATGCACATCGTTACGATAACTACGATCGCAAAGGTCCGAAAGTTTTTGCCGGAGAGTATGCTTCGCACGATCATACTACAAAGAAAGATAATAACTTCCTAACAGCCCTTTCCGAGGCAGCCTTTATGACGGGGCTGGAACGTAACGCAGACGTTGTCCATATGGCTACTTATGCCCCGTTGTTTGCGCATGTAGATGCCTGGCAGTGGAATCCCGACCTCATCTGGTATGATAACCTGCAGATGGTGCGTACTCCCAATTATTATGTGCAGCAGCTCTATGGCATGAATGCAGGCACGCATATACTTCCCGTTACGCTGAAAGGCAAAACGGAGGGAGTATTGTATGCTTCGGCCGTTTGGGATGACAAAACGAAGGAAATTATCCTGAAAGTTGTCAACCGTAGCGAGACGTCTCAGTCGCTATCTTTCGCTGTCGATGGCCTGAAGAAACGCGTCTTGTCCGGAGGTACACACATATACCTTGCATCCGATGACCTGAAAGCGAAGAACGTGTTGGGTGAACCGGAACGGATCGTTCCCCATGTCCGCCCGCTTAACATGGACGGTAACCATTTGCAATTGGAGATTGCCCCTCAATCATTCAACGTCTACCGGATCAGGTAAAACGATAAAAACAACATAAATCACCGATCTAACCTAAGTTCAATATAATTTTTATTCCGCGTGGTTTCTTCTCCTTCCCGAAGGAGGAAGAGAAGCTATGTAGCATCATTCTTATATCGAGTGGAGGTTAATCTACTAATAATAAATTCTTTCTATCATGAAAAACCTCTTGACGGGCCTTTTATTGTTGGCCTCTACTACTGTTCCTGCGCAGCAGGAAACGATTATCCGCATTCATCCTGAACAGGGAACTACGGTGATCGATAAAAATATTTACGGACAGTTTGCCGAGCATCTCGGTACTTGTATCTATGGTGGCCTTTGGGTAGGCGAGGACTCCCAAATCCCCAATATCAACGGTTATCGGACGGATGTTCTCAATGCTTTGAAGGACTTGAAAGTGCCTATTCTTCGCTGGCCGGGCGGTTGCTTTGCCGATGAATATCACTGGATGGACGGCATCGGCCCGAAGGCAGACCGTCCGAAGATGGTGAACAATAACTGGGGCGGTACGATCGAGGACAACAGCTTTGGCACGCACGAGTTCCTGAATCTTTGCGAACTGCTTGGATGCGAGCCTTATATCAGTGGAAACGTAGGTAGTGGCACCGTAGAGGAACTGGCCAAGTGGGTGGAATATATGACTTCCGACGGTGATAGCCCGATGGCCAACCTGCGTCGCAAGAACGGACGCGATAAGGCATGGAAGGTGAAATACCTCGGTGTGGGCAATGAGAGTTGGGGATGCGGCGGAAGCATGCGTCCGGAGTATTATGCCGATTTGTATCGCCGTTATTCCACCTATTGCCGCAATTATGACGGTAACCGCCTTTATAAAATAGCCAGTGGAGCGAGTGATTACGATTATAACTGGACAGAGGTGTTAATGAAGAATGTAGGCGGACGTATGAACGGTCTTTCATTGCATTATTACACCGTGACCGGTTGGAGTGGCAGCAAAGGAGCGGCAACGAAGTTTACCGATGAGGATTATTACTGGACGATGGGTAAATGTCTGGAAGTGGAAGATGTCCTGAAAAAACATATTACCATTATGGACCGTTACGACCGCCAGAAAAATGTAGCCCTGATGCTCGATGAGTGGGGCACTTGGTGGGATGAAGAACCGGGAACCGTTCGCGGACACCTTTATCAACAGAATACGCTGCGCGATGCATTTGTGGCTGCTCTGTCACTGAACGTATTCCATAAATATGCCGATCGCCTTAAAATGGCGAATATTGCACAGGTGGTGAACGTGTTGCAATCGATGATTCTTACCAATGACAGACAAATGGTACTGACTCCTACTTATTACGTATTTAAAATGTATCAGCCGCATCAGGATGCCACTTATCTGCCGCTCGATCTGATGTGCGAGCAAAAGACGGTACGCGACGGTCGTGTCATTCCTATGGTCAGCGCTTCTGCTTCACGCGATGCAAACGGAAAGATCCATGTCTCTTTGGCGAATGTAGACCTGAAGAAAGAGCAGAACGTCATTTTGACTCTCGGCGACTATAAAGTGAAGACGGTGAGCGGAGAGGTACTTACCGCCAAAGATATGAAAGCTTATAATTCCTTTGAGCAGCCCGATGCAGTGAAACCCCAACCCTTCAAGGGAACAAAACTAAAAGATGACAGGCTATCGGTTATACTGCCGGCAAAATCTATTGTAGTTTTAGAAGTTGAATAATAATGTATAAAGTGGATACTATGATAAAAAGACGTTTTATAGGCTTGGCTTTATTGGCTGGTTCGGTATTGCCGTTGCTTGCACAGGATGTGACGATAGATAGCCCTGATGAGAAATTGAAGTTAACCGTATCATGCCCTGCCGGTGGAGGTTCGGTTTCATATTCGATCGTTTACGATGGAAGGCAGATGTTGGAATCTTCTCCGTTAGGGATGGAGACGAATATCGGGAATTTCTCGGATGGGATGAAATGGTCGGGACACGATGTCCGGAAAATAGATACGGTTTATAACCAATCGCGTATCAAGACTTCGCGTGTGCATTACCAAGCCAATGAACTGGCTTGTGAATTTGCCAGTGCAGAAGGACAAAAGATCGGCGTGACGTTCCGCGTAGGTAATAATGATGTCGCTTTCCGTTATACCTTGCCCCGGCAGAATGGAAAAGGGAGCGTTGTTGTCAACAAAGAGCAGACCGGTTTTCATTTCCCGCCACAGACTACCACTTTTCTTTGCCCCCAGAGCGATGCCATGATAGGCTGGAAACGAACCAAACCCAGTTATGAAGAAGAATATCGCGTTGATGCACCGATGAATGAACGTTCACAGTACGGGCACGGATACACCTTTCCTTGTCTGTTCCGTATTGGTGAGCAGGGCTGGGTGCTGGTCAGCGAAACAGGAGTGGATAGCCGCTATTGCGCTTCTCATCTGAGCGATGCTCACGAAAGTGTGTATACCATCGCTTTTCCGATGCCCGAAGAAAATAATGGCAACGGAACGGTTGCGCCCGCTTTTGCTTTACCCGGTTCTACTCCTTGGCGTACGATTACGGTGGGTGAGACACTACGACCGATTGTAGAAACTACCGTTCCTTGGGACGTGGTAGAATCTCTTTATGAAACACAACACAATTACAATATGGGGCGTGGCACCTGGAGTTGGATACTTTGGCAGGATGACAGTATAAATTATGAAGACCAAGTGAAATATGTTGATCTCGCTGCTGCCATGGGATATGAATATGTGCTTATTGATAATTGGTGGGATAAGAACATCGGCCACGACCGCATGGCACAACTCATCCGGTATGCCCGTAGTAAAGGGGTGGAGGTATTTCTCTGGTACAGTTCCAGTGGCTATTGGAATGATATCGAGCAGAGTCCTGTCAACCGGATGGATAATGCCATTATCCGCAAACAGGAGATGCGCTGGATGCAAAAGTTGGGAGTGAAAGGCATTAAAGTGGATTTCTTTGGTGGTGACAAGCAGGAGACGATGCGTCTTTATGAAGACATTCTCAGTGATGCCGATGATCATGGATTGATGGTCATCTTCCATGGTTGTACGCTTCCCCGCGGATGGGAACGCATGTATCCCAATTACGTGGGTAGTGAAGCGGTGCTGGCTTCGGAGAATCTGATCTTCCAGCAACACTTTTGTGACGAAGAGGCGTTTAATGCTTCTCTGCATCCTTTTATCCGGAATACGGTGGGATGTATGGAGTTTGGCGGATGTTTTCTCAATAAGCGGTTGAACAGAGGAAACGACGGAGGAAACATTCGTTGTACCACTGATGTTTTTCAGTTGGCAACAGCGGTTTTATTTCAGAATCCGATTCAGAATTTTGCACTTGCCCCGAATAACTTGACGGATGCTCCGCAACTCTGTCTCGACTTTCTGAGAAAGGTGCCTACCACTTGGGATGAAACGCGTTTCATCGACGGATATCCGGGAAAATATGTCGTGCTGGCCCGTCGCCAAGGCGACCATTGGTATGTAGCTGCCATCAACGCCACTAAAGAGCCGTTGAAGTTGAAGCTGAATCTACCGATGATGGCCGGAAAAACGGTCTCTTTCTACGGTGATGACAAGCGGCAACAACCGCAATTGCAGTCGCAGAAAATAAAGAACGACGGCAGTCTTCAAGTGGTGATTCAGCCGCAGGGAGGTGCCATTTGGGTCAGTAAATAACACATTTAGTATATAATACCATGAAATTGACAAACCTTTTAAACTTTTGCCTGCTTCTGATAGTAGCAATGCCTGCACAGGCAAAAGTAGAAAATGAGCCCGATTCGGTATTTCTCTTTTCGTATGCACATGTCGACGGAGGGAGTGGATTGAAGTTTGCTTGGAGCATCGACGGGACGAAATGGTTGCCGGTGGCCGATGGTTTCGATTATTTAAAATCCGATTTCGGCCCGTGGGGAAGCGGAAAGAAAATGTTTCGTCCGCAATTGCTGCAAAGCCGGAAGGATGGTAAGTGGCATTGCCTTTGGGCAGCTACCGTGACCGGAGAAACTCTTGCTTATACCGTTTCGCCCGACCTCTTGAAATGGAGCTGTCAGGTTTATGCTCCGGCCGGAGAACGCAGTAAATATGCTCCGGTAGATCCCGTTCCCACTGCAGAGCGGAAAACGATGATAGAGGGTAGGGAAGAGGACGGATGGATGCAGAAGACCTCTTACGCTACTGTGGAACGACTGATTCGTTTTGCCGATCATAAGAAATATCGCCAGATACAGAATGAAGAGTGTATGGAACAAGACCCTGTCCGTTTCGCCGGATTGGAACCGGTGGAAGCTATCGTACGCGTGCGGATGAACGATGCCAAGCCTATCAGTGAACACCTCATCGGTATTTTCTTTGAGGATATCAACTATTCTGCCGATGGCGGACTATACGCCGAGCTGATTCAGAACCGTGATTTTGAATATGCTCCCACCGATCGGGGAAACGACCGGAACTGGAATTCCACCCATTCGTGGAGTGTGCAGGGCGACGGTGCTACATTGAACATCCGGACAGATGCCCCGATCCATCCCAATAATCCCCATTATGCCGTGCTTGATGTGCGGCAGCCGGGAGCCGCTTTGCAGAATGCCGGCTTTGACGGTATTGTAGTGAAGAAAGGAGAGAAATACGACTTTTCACTTTTCTCGAAAGCAATGAAAGGCAAAGGGGGAAAGGTAAAGGTCGGCTTGGTAGACGGAGCGGGCAGGAAGCTTGCACAAACGGTTGTTTCCGTCTCTTCCAAAGAGTGGAAGCAGCAACGTGCTGTGCTCACTGTAACCGCCGATGCCGTTGATGCCGTTCTGTCCATCTGTCCGCAAGTTGCCGGAGAGTACGCGCTGGATATGATCTCCCTCTTTCCGCAAAAGACTTTTAAAGGCCGTAAGAACGGACTTCGTGCCGATCTGGCACAGACATTGGCCGATCTGCATCCCCGTTTCATGCGTTTTCCCGGAGGATGCGTGGCTCATGGCGATGGGGTCGATAATATATACGACTGGAAAGGCTCTATCGGTCCGTTGGAAGCCCGCAAGCCGATGCGTAACCTTTGGGGATACCATCAGACCCGCGGCTTAGGTTATTTCGAATATTTCCAGTTTTGCGAAGATATAGGTGCCGAGCCGGTTCCTGTACTGGCGGCAGGGGTTCCTTGTCAGAATTCGGGTACATGCAGCCACCATTCCAAAGGTGAATTGGGCTGCATGGGACAGCAGGGCGGCATTCCGATGGAAGAGATGGGAGCCTATGTACAGGATGTGCTCGATCTGATAGAATATGCCAATGGCGATGCCAAAAAGACGGTTTGGGGCAGGAAGCGCGCCGAAGCCGGACATCCGAGACCTTTCAATTTGAAATTTATCGGCATTGGCAATGAAGATCTGATCACGGATATCTTTGCCGAACGATTTACCATGATATTCAATGCCGTAAAGGAAAAATATCCCGAGATAACGGTAATTGGCACTACCGGCCCGTTTTATGAAGGCACCGATTACGAAGAGGGATGGGCTCTTGCCACCAAATTGGATGTGCCGATGGTCGATGAGCACTATTACGTCTCTCCGGGGTGGCTGATCCATAACCAGGACTTCTACGATCGTTACGATCGTACGAAGTCGAAAGTATATCTTGGCGAATATGCCGCCCATCTGCCCGGCCGTCCCAGTAACATAGAGACCGCCCTTTCCGAAGCCCTCTACCTAACGGCGGTGGAACGCAATGGCGACATCGTTTCCATGACCTCCTACGCTCCGCTCTTGGCAAAGGGCAGACATATACAGTGGAGTCCGGACTTGATTTATTTCGATAATACGGAGGTGAAACCGACAGTCGGCTATTATACGCAGTTGATGTACGGACAAAACTCCGGTAACGAGTATCTGTTTTCCGCTATCGATCTGGACAACCGGCAGGAGGCGGTGAAAAAGCGCGTCGGCGCATCGGTTGTGAAAGAGAATGAAAGTGGTGACATCATCGTGAAACTGGTGAACCTGCTTCCTGTAAGTGTTCGTTCGCAAGTGGAATTGGACGGGGGTGCATTGATTCATCCTTCGGCTATAAAGACCGTCCTCACGGGCGATCCGAAAGATAAACAGGCAAAGCCTGTATCCTCCGGCTTCGAATTGTCGGGTAATAATTTCTCTTATGAGATGCCTGCCTATTCGTTTACTGTGATACGCATCCATTCGACCGGTAACCGGTGACAATTATCGTATACCGGTATTACTTTTATAAAAAACAATCTTTATATATAGCATGTAAATCATGAAAAAGACATTTATATTATCATTGGTTCTTACGGCGGTGGGAACGGTTTTTGCGCAGAAAGAGCCGCTACATCCTGGCTATCCGATCGATCCTGTTCCTTTTACTTCGGTAAAAGTGACGGATCATTTCTGGGGGCAGCGACTGAAAACCAGCCGTGAGGTTACTATTCCGTTGGCTTTCCGGAAGTCGGAGGAGACGGGACGCATTAAAAACTTCGAGAAAGCTGCCCATCCCAGCGAAGATTATAAGGTGGAGGGTTTCTCGTTTGACGATACAGATATTTACAAAACCATCGAGGGTGCCAGCTATTCGCTGCAAACCTATCCCGACAAGCGGTTGGAGAAATACATCGATAGTATTCTCGCTATTGTAGCCACTGCCCAAGAACCGGACGGATATTTGTATACCGCCCGTACGATGAATCCTAAACATCCTCATGACTGGGTAGGGAAGGAGCGTTGGGTGGCTGTGGAAAATCTGAGCCACGAGTTCTATAACTTGGGGCATATGATCGAGGGTGCCATTGCCCACTATCAAGCCACCGGTAAACGGAATTTTCTCGATATTGCCATTAAGTATGCCGATTGTGTCTGCCGGGCCATAGGGAATGCTCCGGAGCAGAAGAGACTCGTGCCCGGACATCAGATTGCCGAAATGGCACTGGTGAAACTTTATTTAGTGACGGGCGACCGTAAATACCTCGATCAGGCTAAATTCTTTCTGGATGCACGCGGATACACTGGCCGGAAAGATGCTTACAGCCAGGCACATAAACCGGTCATCGAGCAGGATGAAGCTGTGGGGCATGCCGTACGCGCTGTTTATATGTATTCTGGCATGGCAGACGTGGCTGCCATTACGGGAGATAGCTCTTACATCAAGGCCATCGACCGGATTTGGGACAATATTGTTTCGAAGAAGATGTACATCACCGGTGGTATCGGCGCCCGTCATCAGGGAGAGGCTTTCGGTGATAATTACGAACTGCCCAATCTTTCCGCCTATTGCGAAACCTGTGCGGCTATCGGCAGTGTTTATATGAATTATCGTCTTTTCCTGCTTCATGGCGATGCCAAATATTTCGATGTGCTCGAGCGTACTCTCTATAACGGGTTGATCTCCGGTGTATCGCTCGACGGCGGTTCTTTCTTCTATCCCAATCCGTTGGCTTCGGATGGCGGGTATAGTCGCAAACCATGGTTCGGCTGTGCCTGTTGTCCCTCCAATATCAGCCGTTTCATTCCCTCTCTGCCCGGTTATGTCTATGCAGTCAAAGACCGTCAGGTGTATGTCAATCTTTTCCTTTCCAATCGTGCCGAACTGAAGGTGAACGACAAGAAAGTGGTTTTGGAGCAGGAGACATCCTATCCTTGGAAGGGCGACATTCGCTTGAAAGTGCTACAGGGTAATCAACCTTTCGGCATGAATGTCCGCATTCCCGGATGGGTGCGCGGTAGTGTGCTTCCCAGTGATTTGTATGCGTATGCCGATCATCAGCAACCGGCTTATCGGGTGATGGTCAATGGGCAGGAAGTAGAGGGTGAACTGCACAACGGTTATCTCACCATCGACCGTAAATGGAAAAAGAACGATGTGGTGGAGATTCATTTCGATATGCTTCCCCGTCTGGTGAAAGCCAATGAGAAGGTGGCGGCCGATCGTGGACGGGTGGCCGTGGAGCGTGGTCCGGTGGTTTATTGTGCCGAGTGGCCCGACAATGATTTTAATGTGCATACCCTGCTGATGAACCGCCGTCCGGAATTGCGTGTGGTGGAGAGGCCGGAACTGCTGTACGGTCTCAATCAGATTGTAACCGATGCCCAGGCTTTGAGTTATGACAAAGCCGGAAAGTTGGCGGTGAAAGATGTAAAACTGACCCTGATCCCTTATTATGCTTGGGCACACCGTGGCGAGGGAGACATGGAAGTGTGGCTTCCGATGGAGGTTAATGCCACTTCTGCACAACCGCAAAAAGGGGTGAAATGGAAAGATAACGGATTTTTCAATAATAAATAGAATAACGCTAAATTATAATGTAATTTCAAAATTGACTGTGACAAGCAGACGATTTTCCCTTATATAAAGTCTGCTCAGGAGTACAATCCGGAGTTGACTTTCTGGATCTCTCCGTGATTACCTCCTTCGTGGTTGAAGGTGAATTACTATTATTAGGTTTGGAGTAATGATAAATACAATCAGATTTCCCTTTTTTCGGTGTATAGGGTAATATAATGTAGACAGGCAGGATTGACATATAGTGATTCTGCCTGTATTATTATGAGTGGGGAAAGTATGACGGATATTTCCCCTTTTTTGAAAGAAGTATAGAGTCTTCTTTGTACTATATGTGGTATTTTTGTCGATGTTCTGCTTCATTGAACTAACACCCGATTTGTTCAATGAAGCAGATGGATCTGATTTCTTTATTTTTTTAAATATGGTTTATGCATAAATATTTAAGTCTTTGGCTTTCTTGCCTACTTTTCCCTGCATTCTCTTTTGCGCAAAGCGATTGGCAACTTGTATGGAGTGATGAATTCGACACGGACGGTCCGCCGGATTCTTCCGTATGGAACTTCGAACAAGGGTTTGCCCGCAATGAAGAGGCGCAGTGGTATCAATCGGACAATGCGGTTTGCAAAGGCGGATGTCTGGTGATTGAAGCACACAAGGAAAACAACCGTCGTAATCCATGCTATGAAGCCGGAAGCCGGGATTGGAGAAAAAACAGGGAGTTTATAGGATATACCTCTTCATCCGTAAATACTGCCGGAAAGAAAGAGTTCTTATATGGACGTTTCGAAGTTCACGCCCGCATACCCGTGGCGAAAGGAGCATGGCCTGCCATCTGGACATTGGGCAGCAGTGCGGAATGGCCCTTGTGCGGTGAAATAGATATATTGGAATATTATCAGATAAAGGGCGCCCCTCATATTCTTGCCAATGCCGCATGGGGTACAGACGAACGGTATGTTGCCAAATGGAACAGCAAAGCGATTCCTTTTACTCATTTCACGGAGAAAGATGCCGGTTGGGCCTCAAAGTTTCACATCTGGCGGATGGACTGGGACGAAAAAGCTATCAAGCTCTATCTGGACGATGAGTTATTGAACGAGATTCCGTTGAGCAGCACAGTGAACGGAAGTCTTGGCAATCATACGAATCCTTTTATGACTCCGCAATACGTGTTACTGAATCTGGCTGTCGGTGGTATAAACGGCGGACCGATCGACGAAGAGGTACTGCCTATGAAGTATGAGATAGATTATGTGAGAGTATATCAGAAGAAAGACGAAATAGCCAGCGGGGAGATTTGGGAAGACAATAACGGGCGGCATATCAATGCTCACGGGGGCGGCGTGTTGTTTCACGAAGGGAGGTACTATTGGTTTGGCGAACACCGGCCGGCCAAAGGGTTCTCCACAGAGGTGGGGGTGACCTGTTACTCTTCTCCCGATTTGTGCAACTGGACTTACGAAGGGGTAGCATTACCTGTTTCCTCTGAAGAAGGAAACGACATCGAAAAGGGATGTATCATGGAACGCCCCAAAGTGATTTATAATGCGAAAACCGGCAAGTTCGTGATGTGGTTTCATCTGGAACTGAAAGGAGAGGGATATGCGGCTGCCCGTGCGGCAGTAGCTGTCAGTGATACGCCGGCCGGCCCTTACCGGTTTGTCCGTTCCTGTCGCGTCAATCCTGGGGTATATCCGCAGAACATGACAAAAGCGGAACGTAAAGCTAAGCTCGACACTAAAGATTATAAAACATGGTGGACTCCGGAATGGCGCAGAGCTGTGGAGCAGGGATTGTTTGCCAAACGGGATCTGAAGAGCGGCCAGATGTCAAGAGACATGACGCTGTTTGTGGATACGGACGGAAAAGCCTATCACATTTATTCATCGGAAGAAAATCTGACTTTGCAGATTGCAGAACTTACGGATGATTACTTGGGGCACACCGGTAGATACATTCGTCTCTTTCCGGGAGGGCACAATGAAGCGCCTGCCGTTTTCAAGAAAGAGGATACCTATTGGATGATTGCCTCCGGTTGTACCGGATGGGAACCGAATGAAGCCCGTATGTTCTCGGCGCCTTCTATCTGGGGGCCGTGGAAGCAGGAGGGAAATCCCTGTGTCGGCAAAGATGCCGGCAAGACATTCGGCGGGCAGAGTACTTTTGTATTGCCGGTTGCCGGTACGAATGATACGTTCATCTTTATGGCGGATGTATGGCGTCCGAAGAGTTTAATGGATTCACGTTATATCTGGTTGCCTGTTCGCTTCGGGGTGGATGGGAAACCCATTATCGAATGGCAGAGCCGATGGAGACTCCCCTAAGTGAATCGTGAAGTTCAGAGAAGTATACTTTTAGTGTAAATGACGTATAATTTTCCATTTTTGATGGATAAGCAGACAGACCGGAATGAAATTCCTCCCCTTTTGAAAGATAAATGGAGTCCTTTTTCTGTTATATCCCTTAAATTTGTCAAGTAGAATCAATCTTAAATAATATCATGAACATGAATAGGCTTTTTATCGGATTGCTGACAGCGATCATTGTACTGCTCCCTTGCCGGGAAATTTCGGCCAAACAAAAAAAAGAAGTGAAGGAAGTTCCCGACCGGGAAGTCTGGTGTGATGTCATGTATCGAATGGCTGCTCCGGTATTGAGTAACATGAGTCGGGGAGAGTTGCAGAAAAATATGCAGGTGGAGCTTAGCCCCACTTGGGACGGTCGCGATAAAAGGGTTACTTATATGGAGTGCTTCGGCCGTCTGATGGCTGGTTTGGCTCCCTGGCTCTCTTTGCCCGATGACGATACGACAGAAGGCAGACAGCGGAAGCAACTTCGGGAGTGGGCATTGCAGAGCTATGCGCAGGCTGTCGATCCGGCGAGTCCCGATTACCTGCTTTGGCGTAAAGAGGGTCAGCCATTGGTGGATGCCGCTTATGTGGCCGAGAGTTTCCTTCGCGGATACGATGCCCTCTGGATACCGTTGGACAGCTTGACCAAGCAGCGCTATATCACCGAGTTTACCCAACTTCGCCGGGTAGATCCTCCTTATACGAACTGGTTATTGTTTTCTTCAACCGTGGAATGCTTTCTTAAGAAAACCGGTGCTGCGAGCGATAATTACCGCATCACTTCGGCCCTTCGCAAAGTGGAAGAGTGGTACGTGGGTGACGGATGGTACTCGGATGGTCCGGAATTTGCTTTCGATTATTACAATAGCTTTGTACTTCACCCGATGTATTTCGAATGTCTGGAAGTCATGACCGATGCCGGGACTAAGGGTATATGGAACGTCGGCAAGGCGAATTACGGAAAGGCGGTGAAGCGCATGCAGCGTTTCGGCATGATTCTGGAACGGTTTATTTCTCCCGAAGGTTCATTTCCGGTATTCGGTCGCTCAATTACCTATCGTACAGGCACGTTGCAGCCATTGGCATTGCTCTCTTGGCGTCAGATGTTACCCGAAGAGCTGAGTGACGGACAGGTCCGTGCTGCCATGACGGCCGTTATTAAACGAATGTTTTCCGATAATCATAATTTTAATGAGAACGGTTTCCTGACATTGGGCTTCAACGGAAAGCAACCGAAAATTTCAGATTGGTACACCAATAACGGAAGTCTGTATATGGCTTCGCTTGCTTTCCTGCCGTTGGGCCTGCCTGCCGACCATCCGTTCTGGACGGATGCCCCGCAAAGCTGGACATCGAAAAAGGCATGGGAAGGAGAGGACTTCCCCAAAGATCATGCCTTTCATGAATAATACTTTAGTTTACAAACCTATATAAACACATTCCATGATGAACATAAACATAGTAAAAACATACGGAGTCGCTTTAACCGCTTTCTGCATCTGCTCATGCTCCGTCAATACGCAAACACAGAAAAATGAATATATTGTTCCGGGAGAGGTCTGGAACGATACGGAGGGAAATCCGGTGAATGCCCACGGTGGCGGTATCCTCTATCATGACGGCACTTACTATTGGTATGGCGAGTACAAGAAAGGAAAGACAGTCCTTCCCGACTGGGCTACTTGGGAGTGCTATCGTACGGATGTAACCGGTGTCAGTTGTTACTCTTCCACGGATTTGCTGAATTGGAAATTCGAGGGCATTGTGCTTCCTGCCGTAAAGGATGATCCGGAGCATGACCTCCATCCCTCCAAAGTATTGGAACGTCCAAAGGTGGTTTATAATAAGAAAACCGGGAAGTTCGTGATGTGGGCACACGTCGAGAGTGCCGATTATTCCAAAGCTTGTGCCGGAGTAGCCGTTTCGGACTCACCGGCGGGCGAGTTTAAGTACTTAGGAAGTTTTCGGCCGAATGATGCGATGAGCCGCGATCAGACTGTCTTTGTCGACGATGACGGCCGTGCTTATCAGTTTTATTCTTCCGAACACAACGCCACGATGTACATCAGCCTGCTGACGGACGATTATCTGAAACCGAGCGGGCGCTTTACACGTAACTTTATCGGGGAATCGCGCGAAGCTCCTGCTGTATTCAAGCAGGATGGCAAGTATTATATGCTCAGTTCCGGCTGTACCGGCTGGAATCCCAACGTAGCGGAGATAGCTGTGGCCGATTCGATTATGGGTGAATGGAGAACCATAGGCAATCCCTGCACCGGGCCGGATGCCGATAAGACTTTTTATGCGCAGAGCACTTATGTGCAACCGGTGGCCGGAAAAAAGAACGCTTATATAGCGATGTTCGATCGTTGGAAGAAGACCGATTTGGAAGATTCGCGCTATGTGTGGTTACCCATACAGATAGAAGGTGGTGTGCTGACCATACCCTGGCGTGATAAATGGAACATGGATGTTTTTGATAAATAAGAGTAGGGCGATGAAGCGTGTTCTGTTGTTTTTCTGCCTGTGGGTAGCCTGTACTGCCGTTGGCCGGTCACAGCGTCTGGTAGCGGTGGGAAAAGGGTATAGTTGCACTTCGGTCAATACGGCTGTATTTCGTAACAACTCCTTAGTGACGCATGGTGGCGAACAATACATCAGTTATTACGATCAGGATGGTTATCTGGTCATAGGGAAACGGAAGTTGGATTCGTCCGAGTGGACATTACATCGTTCCCAATATCGGGGGAATGTAAAGGATGCACATAATATTATCAGCATGATGGTGGATGGAGAAGGGTATCTTCATGTAGCTTTCGATCATCACGGCCATTCATTGAATTATTGCCGCAGTGTAGCTCCCCGTTCTTTGGAATTGGGCGATAAAGTACCCATGACCGGAGTCGATGAAGGCAATGTCACCTATCCGGAGTTCTATCCGTTGGCCGGTGGCGATGTTTTGTTTGTCTATCGTTCCGGATCGTCGGGGCGCGGAAACTTAGTGATGAATCGCTATTCAATAAAAGAACGTGCCTGGATGCGCGTGCAGGATGTACTGATCGATGGAGAAGATGAACGGAACGCCTACTGGCAGCTTTATGTGGACGAAGCAGGGACTATTCACCTCTCGTGGGTGTGGCGCGAAACCTGGATGGTAGAGACGAATCATGACATCTGCTATGCCCGCTCTTTCGACAACGGGGTCACTTGGTATAAGACGAGCGGGGAGAAATACGTTCTTCCCATCAGAGCTGCCAATGCCGAATATGCCTGTCGCCTGCCGCAGAACTGTGAGTTAATAAACCAGACCAGTATGAGTGCCGATGCCGCCGGAAATCCGTATATCGCTACCTATTGGCGCAGTTCGGACAGCGATGTTCCCCAATACCGCCTTGTTTGGTACGACGGACAGGCATGGCATAATCGCCGGGTAACCGACCGGAAAACCCCGTTCACGCTGAAAGGGGGAGGAACGAAAATGATTCCGATTGCCCGTCCGCGCATTGTGGTGGAAGCCGGTGAGACGTATTATGTTTTCCGGGATGAAGAGCGGGGCAGCCGGGTCTCTGTGGCTCATACTAAGGATGTGGCAACAGGGGAGTGGGCGATAACCGATCTCACGGATTTTCCGGTAGATGCCTGGGAACCTTCACATGATACGGAGTTGTGGAAACAGGAGCGGAAGCTCCATCTGTTCGTACAACGCACCCGCCAAGGAGACGGAGAACACACAGCAGAAATAGAACCTCAGATGGTCTATGTGCTCGAAACAGATTTAAGCAGTAAATAAATATAAATATGAAGAAAGTATATTTAATAGCGTTTGCGCTCTTATTGGTGGCTGGCGCTGGGTGTGGCGGCCCGAAAAAGTCTGCTGCATCGGATGAAGTGATAGGGATTATCGATAAAGTAAATAACTATTGGCAAACCAATCATCCCGAACATGGCCGCGCTTTCTGGGATAACGCCGCCTACCATACGGGAAATATGGAGGTATATTCCCTCACCGGCAATCCGGAGTATCTGAAATACTCGGAAAGCTGGGCCGAGCACAACCAGTGGAAAGGGGCTAAGTCCGACAATAAGGATGAGTGGAAGTACAGTTATGGAGAGAGTGACGACTACGTTCTTTTCGGTGATTATCAGATCTGTTTTCAGACCTATGCCGACCTTTATACTATCACTCCCGATGAGCATAAGATAGCCCGTGCCCGCGAAGTGATGGAGTATCAGATGAGTACGCCGAATCATGATTACTGGTGGTGGGCCGATGGGTTGTATATGGTGATGCCCGTCATGACGAAGATGTATAATATTACCGGAAATTCTCTTTATCTGGAGAAGCTACATGAATATCTGGCTTATGCGGACAGCATCATGTACGATGAGGAAGCGGGGCTTTATTATCGTGACGGAAAATATGTCTATCCGAAACATAAGACGATGAATGGCAAGAAAGACTTCTGGGCCCGTGGAGACGGCTGGGTATTGGCCGGATTGGCAAAAGTGCTTAAAGAACTGCCACAATCCGATCCATACCGGCAGGAATACATCGACCGTTTTTGCACATTGTCCAAATCGGTGGCTGCCTGCCAGCAACCCGAAGGATACTGGACGCGCAGCATGCTCGACTCCGAACATGCTCCAGGACCGGAAACCAGCGGAACGGCTTTCTTTACCTATGGTTTGTTGTGGGGAATGAATAATGGATTTCTGGATAAAGCCACTTATCAACCGATCGTGGAAAGAGCATGGAAATACTTGACGGAAGTGGCGTTACAGCCGGACGGAAAAGTAGGATATGTGCAGCCTATCGGCGAAAAAGCCATTCCCGGACAGGTGGTCGATGCCAATTCTACTTCCAACTTTGGAGTCGGAGCATTTCTGCTGGCGGCTTGTGAGATGTATCGGTTCCTGAAATAGAAAAACAGAACTGTATTTTAGCCTGAATAATTTATGGTCAGTAGTTAAGTAGTCAAGTAGTTAAGGGAAATGCATCAGACAAGCCATTCCTACTTAACTACTTACTACTTGACTACTTGTTGTTTAACTGCTTAATACTTGACTACTTGACGCTGTATATGAATCATTCAGGTTAAATACCTTTGTTGACTAATAAGTAATAGACTAATGCCCAATCCTGATCGTTCGCATAAGTGTCGTAGAACTGAGCTTTTATTCCATTAATTTTATAAGGATACATATAAGCACAAGAGGCTTTTCCATCTTCAAAGAAGAGGCAAAGATTGTTTCTTACTATATTCTCCGCACGTTTTTGATAGGAGTCGTCACCAGTACATAAGGCATAATAGTGATATGCAGCTCCGGTTATTGTGCTCCAATAATGGGGGAAGGTATCACCAAACATTTCTTGCTTTCCAAACCAGTAGCCATCCCAGTGACGAATAGCAACTTCGTTCAAATGATAGCTCGGCTGAAAACCATTAAAAGATTCTAATACAGGCATTTGGCGTTTTACCTCATCTAAATACTTACGGATACCTGTTTCCAGATAAAGTTGTGCTAAAAATTGGATAGCAGGTGCAACAATGCTCTGCTCGTAATTCACTTCGTGTGCCGGATAATTCAGGCCATTATCAACGAATACATCGCCTGTCTTAATGAAATCTTTCAGTAGTTGCTTATATTCTTTATTCATTCCGGCGTCTTTTAAGGCATTCAATCCGGATTGTACAGGAATTCCAATCGCATAAAAGCCGTATCCAAACTGTCTGAACATGGCTTGAAGGGTTTGATAGCCATCTTTTGCAAATTGCTTGTCTTCCGTTATTTTGTACATATGGAAATAAAATTCCGCTATCCACATGTAGTTATAGCCACGATTGCGATTCTTTTGGTCTACGCTTGAGTAAGTTGTGTAATCTTCGGTTTGTAGGAGTTCCCGTATGAACTTGGCATATTGTAGCAGAGACGTTTTTAGTGTTGTATCTTTTGTCAGCAGGCATTGTTTAGCTAATAGAACTCCCATTCCGTTGCGTTCAGCACCTTCATCGCGGTCCACTGGATTACAATTCGGCGTATCGTTCAGATATACGCTGTCCCCTTCGTTGTCATACACCATATAAGCACCGTCCCGAAGATCGGTAGAATCATGCAGTTGTTGATTGGTACGGATAAAATCAATGCGTTTTCGAATTAATTCGTCCGCATTATTGATGACAAGGCAATTGGCATGAGTCTGTTTATTACCGTCGTAGTAGAAATCGAAGCGCACTTCACCTGCTTGTTGCATCGGAAGTTCCACTACATAGATATTACCTTCTTGTTTTATTGATACGGGTATCCCATTCATTTTTGCCGTACAGTTTTTTAATATTTGGGAGCTATGAAGTTCTACACGGGCAATTTCTCCTTTTTCAAGAACATATTTATTGCATGAGACGAGTACATTGCCTCGTTCCAATAATTTATTACGGAAATCTTCATTCCCGTTGTGAGAGAAAATGTTCCATTCTAACGTATAACTTTCTCCGGGTTTTAATTGGATGTCCGGCAGGTTCAGGGCAAAAATACCTCGCGTGTGTGAGTTTGCTTTTTCGAGCCCCCGCTCCCAAATTTCATAGCTTTTAACAGCACCTTGAGTCACCACTAATCCTAAATGGGGCGCAAAAGCTCCCATGCGGAGTGCATTGACATAAGCAGCATTTTCTCCCTCCCAAATGTGTACGTTGGTGCGGGAATTAATACATTGTTGTGCACTGGGATAATTGTCGTTAAAGGGGGTATAGATGCCCATATCATGGACATAAATAGTTTCTTTCCCTCTATTGGTAAAAGTATATCTTTCTACCAACCCATTGTTGTCTAATGTTCTTTTAACTCTAATTTGTACATCTCCTTCACGATAGGTCACTTCCATGCCATCGGCATTGATTTCCGAAGGGATTTCCCATTCTTTTTTTATGCTTGTTCTATCTTTGGTGATGGTGAAATAACCTAATCCCCAGCCATAATTTTCTTTTATCCAGGGATATTGCGTACCGTCAGTCCTTACCAACCAATCCATATTGTATTTATCGCCTTTAATTCTCAATTCGCTGAGAGCACCGGTAAGAGGAGATGTTTTTAATTCAATGGAAAAATCTTCAGCCAATAAAAGGCCTGAAATTCCTAACATTACTATCAGGATTCCGAAATTCTTTACTAATTGTTTTCTCATGATGTCGGTTTGTTCAAATTCCACCTTAATAAATAATAATTAAGAGGATAGGTTTATGTATTTATTTGTTTTTTTAGAGCCTGTTTAAATTTTGCTCAGTATTATTTTGAGAGTTATTTTTGAGGATGTTTTTCTGTTTTTATGAGGAGGATAGCGGGCTATCTAACGAGTAAAAACAGGAAAGCAGACCGAAAATAAACTCAAAATAAACTGATAGAAACTTTTAAGAGGAAAATTTAAACAGCCTCTTAATATATTGTATTGTCGCTATTTCTTTAATTTTACATTGATGTTTTCTTTTTCAATCGCTTTCAGCAGCTGATAATGGGTCGTTTCTACCGGTTTCACCATGAATTCCGGAATATTATAGGATTTGAACAGTTGTGCATCATAATCGGGATCTTTTTGCGGTAAGATAAAAGGTTTATGAGCTTTACCTTCCTTGTCAAAATAGGCCATGTACAGGCGGGTATACGAACCATCATCACGGCGGGTGCTGAACAGAATCCATCGTCCGTTCGACGACCAACTGTGATAGCTGTCGACGTCCGGACTGTTGATTTCCGTAAGCGGGCGGACACTTGCAGTATTCAAATCCATCAGATATAGGTCACTGCTTTTGTGCCAGATGTGGAAAGTACCGTAGTCTCCCAGCGTGAAAAGCAAATATCTGCCATCCGGAGATTCCCGTGGAAAAGTAGCGCTTTTCCCATAGTCGGATGCCCTGAAAAGAGTATCTGTTGCTCCGAATTTCCGGGTCGCTAGGTCGAACGATTTACGGTAAAGGTTGTATTTCACGTCTTTATAATCGTTTTTTAAATAAGTGTTCATCTCTTCTTTGCCCATTTCTTTTACCGATGCCGAAACGTAGTACAGGTATTTGCCATCCGTGCTCCAATAGGGAAAAGTTTCGAATTCGCTTTTATCATTCGCTATAATCTGTACTTCATCTTTCTCTACATCATACAGTATTAAGTCCGATGCAGCATCCTGCACCTCTATTTTTTCATGATCTTTGGTATGAAAACTCTGTCCGGTGTCGTTGGTAGAGTAAGCTATCAGCATCGCTTTGGGATGCCACGAAGGGTATACACCGCCCGAAATGGTTTCGGGAGTTTTCATATTTACTTTTTTCATTTTTCCTCCTGTGACGATGATGGTTCCTCCCAAATGTTGGCGCACATGCATCTGCATGTTACCGTCCCGGTTATAGTTCTGATAGGAGTGGCAATTCACGCATTGCCCGTTGTCTCCGTCAGAGAGTGCATAGTTATTATAGATAATGTTCTCTTCGAAGCTGGTTACATTTCGCTGATTGATGGTCATAACTTCATATCCCACATAAGACGGTTCTATCAACCGGTAGGATATATAAGGATCTATCTCCTCCGCCACTTTGTTTTTCAGCGGTAGGTATTTCACCCATCCGTTGTCTGCTTTTTTGAGGTAAATATCTATGTATAGCGTGTCTCCCCGGCTTTCGTCGAGCAGTGCTTTCCATTTCTTTTCATTCATCTTTACTTTTTGTCCGGCCAGCACCATCTCTTTCCCTTTATGCGAATAAATGCGGGTAATATAACTTTCCGCCTGTTCATTGATTTTGAAATTGAGCGGTGCTATGTTGCATGGAATTACCAGATCGTTATAATCGGGCGATATGGAAACCTGCGTCTGTTGTAAAATTGCATTTTCCGGCACTTGAGGGCTGCAAGCGCCCAATAACAGGATAGAAAGTAACAGTCCATAATATTGAATATTTTTCATAGCTGAATCTTTTTATTTGATGTGTTACAAAGATATACAGACTTTTAGCCATGGGCAAAAAACTGGAAAAGAAATAGGATTAACCATATTTCATTTAAGGGGGAATTTTCTTTCAAAAGAGGTTTTAGGGTTGTGTGTAGTGGATAATGGAATAATATTATCCTCTTTACTTCGGTAAAGATACCTACGTTTGCTTTCAATACTTATGAAATAGACATATAGAATTATATTTAGGCTTTTATTTCAAAATTTGTGATATTGTTTATGCAAAAATAGAAAGATGTTTTCTTTGAGTATATCAAAGCATAATTAAACATTGTTTGATACTGTGTAAGAGCATAGATCTTTCATTGCATTAGTCTATACTTTTAACCTATAAAAGTCTATATTTCTATAGGAAAAGAATATATACTTTTCCATTATAAAAAATACAGCACCAGAATTTATATACCGAAAGATCTTATATTTGTTGCTATTTCAGAATGAGAATGACAGGTGAGGAAAGAAAAAATGAAGGGTTTGGATACTGAAAATATATAACATTTTCTTGCGTTTGTAGTACGTTGATAATTAGTGTGTTATGTAATGGCGTTATTTTCTCTACGAGATTCGATCCGATCATCGTAGAGAAACAACTTGATTCTCGTAGAGGAATGAAGTGTTTCTCACCGAGGAACCAATCGGACATTCGTGAGATGTGACAACCTACATGAAAGCGAAAGACGGAAAGAAATACGGATTGTAATGAAAACGGATAATTGGTAAATGGGGATTTTAATTGATTTTCATTCGAGGACTATTCTTTGTAAATATTGGGTTTGGGTGTTTTATTCGAGGAAAGAGATTCTTATTTATATATGCTTTTATTGAATGAGTTAAATATAAGGGCGGAGAATGGGGCTAAAATTCTGTCATTTTGGTGGAATATTCTTTATAGTGGACGGATTATAGATAGAAATGGTGGAGAATGAAATAAAATTATCCGCTTTCTATATTAAAGTTGGCTATGTTTGCTTTTGGTTAATTTTTGCAGGATTTTGAACTTTTGTAGATAAATGAAAAGAAGTATAGTTGATATAGAAAGTTCTGTTGGTTCGGGAGGAGCCAGGGGAATTAATGTAGGTGGCATGATTGCTGTCTGCTTCTATATTTGTTATATTCTGGGAGTCTATAAAGTTGATTTATTGTTTGGCATGCAGGAGTTATCCATTTTCTTGCCGGGAAAAGATTTTTTTCTGGAATCGTTGGCTTTGCCGGGTGGATTCCTACTCTATATGGGAGATTTTTTTCTTCAGTTTTGCTATGAACCGTGGTTAGGAGCTTTTCTGTTGGTTGTATTGTTCTTTTTACTTCAGTTTCTGGTTTGCCGGGTAATGAATATTCCGTCCGATTGCCGGCTGTTGGCTTTGATTCCTTCTCTACTGTTTCTGTTGTTGATTGCCCGGTTGGATTATCGGATGTATATTCTTCGTGATTCCGGAATGATTTATTCGCAACTGTTGGGAGGGATATTTTCGGTGGCCGTATTGGGGGGATATAAGGCATGTCAAAAACTTTGGAGCCGGATTCTTTATATAAGCCTTGTCCTGCTGACCGGGTATCCGTTGATCGGGTTTTACTCGCTGTTTGCTGTCGGGTTGATGATATTTTCCGATGTTTCCGTTTCCGTGCGCAGGAATTGGGCCGTTGCGGGATGGGCTGTCTTATTCGGGTTGCTGCTGCCTGTGGGATGTGTTCTGTTGTTCTATGAACGTGTCGACCTGTCTTCTGCTTATCTGATGGGGCTACCTTTGGAGATCGGTGAAAAAGGAGGGCGATTCTGTCATATTCTATTCTTGATTTTGCTATCGCTTGTGTTGTTGCTGTTTCTGAGTCCCGCTTATGAAGCAGCCGGGAGGTGGGCAAAGAGAGCCGTTTTTCTGAGTAGCGGCATCATTATTGGTTTGCTGTGGGCCTCCTGGCATTTTACTTATAAAGATGTGAACTTCCATGCCCAACTGAAAATGGAACGGGCCATGGAGCGGGAAGACTGGCAGAAGGTGCTCGCTGTGGCTTCGGAAACGCCCCGTCCCACACGGATTCTCATTATGTACCGTAATATTGCTTTGTATCGCACGGGGCGTTTGTGCGATGGCATGTTTACCTATCCCGATGGTTCGGAACCTCTGAATATTCCCTTAGGGTTGAAAATGACGGGCATCAGCGCACCGCGGATTTATTATTATTTCGGGCGGTTGAACTTTTGCTACCGGTGGGCGATGGAGCAATTGGTACAGCAGGGTGTCAGTGCCGGAAGTTTGAAATGGTTGGCGCGAGTGGCTGTTTTCAACCGGGAATGTGAGTTGGCCCGTAAATATCTCGGCCTGCTCAAAAAGGCTTGGTTTCACAGGAGTTGGGCGGAGAAGTATGAATCGTATCTGGAACACGCGGAATCACTGAAAAATGATTCCGATTACAAACCCATATATGCCTTGCAGCAGTACGAGAATACGTTGTGGGAGGATAATTCGGTGGTCGAATCGAACATATTGAATCATTACGCCAATTTGGAGTCCGGAACATCCGGTATGTTGGAGCTTTCTATGGCTTCCATCCTGATCACGAAGTCCGTGGCTGCCTTTTGGAAGAAATTTCCGGTTTACGTCAGCCAATTGAAAGGAAAGAAGATTCCGGTACATGTGCTCGAAGCGGCTTTGCTGTATGCCGGGTTGGAAAAGAATGAGCCACTGAAACAGGAAATTATTGCTCTGGCCGGTACATCTTCTCCGGTCGTCGCCCGTTTCGGAGAATTTATGCAACTGGTGGAGACTCTGAATGGAGAAACAGACGAACAGGGTGTGACGCTCTTCCGACAACGGTTCGGTGACACCTTCTGGTTCTACTATTTTTTTGTGAATGATATAAAGACCGATTGAAACAGGGAGGTCCGGCAACGGAAATCTCCATTGAAAAGAGTAATATGAGTTATCCCCTAAAAAATAAAATCAGAATCCATAAAAAGAACAACATAAACCAACAAAAAACAGCTATATACAATGAGATACAGAACCATAATATTGAAAAGCATTTCCGTGGAAGTGCAACTTTCGTTTTTCGGAACGGAGACAGGCTCAACCGAATGCCATGCCATGTTGCACACGCTGAATACCTCACTGAATGCGGCCGAACAGATAAAAAATCTGGAAACGGCTGTCGGGATATTGTCTGCCGACGGCATTGCCGGCAAGAATATGTCTTTAGTCTTTCGTCGCTATTTTATGAGCGATCCGGCTAACCAGTGGCAATTGTTGAAACACGACCTGCCGGGTGCCCTTTCCATTACCGGACAGGCGCCGCTCGATTATGCCAAAGTGGCGCTTTGGTGCTATTTTGTAGAAGATGCGACGGTGGAAGATGCCGACGGCCTGACCGTTATGAAACATTCGGGCTATGAACATTATTATTACACTGGCTTGAATAGTACGGCAGACACTGGTGAATATACACAGACACTCGAGTTATTTAACGATTTGCGTACCTCCTTGAAACAGGGAAATCTTTCGTTTGCCGATGAGCTGGTACGCACATGGATCTATGTGCAGGGAGTCGATACGCATTATGCCGGCATGGTGCGTGCCCGTAAAGAGGTATTCGATGAAGAAGGGCTTACGGAACACACTCATTACATTGCCAGTACCGGAATCGAAGGGCGTTTTCGCCTGCCGCAATCTTTGGTTTATATGGACGCTTATGCCATCCGGGGAATGTCCCGGGGGCAATTGAATTATCTGCATGCTTTGGAATATCTCAGTCCGACCAGTAACTATGGGGTGACCTTTGAGCGGGGTAGCATCGTGAATTATGGCGATCGGAATCATATTTTTATATCCGGTACGGCCAGCATTGACAAGCATGGCGAGATTCTCTATCCGCAGGATGTGATGGCGCAGGCCAAACGGGCGCTGATGAATATACTCGGCTTGTTGAGTGAGGGGGGAGCGAATTTTGATGACCTCGCCCAACTGATTGTTTATTTGCGCGACCCGGCGGATTATCCGGTTATCAAACCTTTCATCGAGTCCATGCTTCCGGAGGTACCGGCAATATATGTATTGGCGCCTGTATGTCGTCCCGGCTGGCTGATCGAAATGGAATGTATGGCCGTATGCCCTAATATGAACGATATGTTGAGACCTTTCTGATAATGAGGAGGAATAATATGAAAAAATATGTATATATCATTTTGTTATTGATGTTGTTCAACGGTTGCCGTGAAGCCGTGCCGGACCAGTATGTCGATATGATGACCACCATCCGGATAGAGCCCGATTATCGCGACACCGTGATTCCTTGTAATATAGCGCCGCTGAATTTCCGTATACAAGAGGAGGCGGATGATTATCTCACTTGTATCAGCGGTAGCAGTGGCGAGAAATTATATTGCTATGACCGAGATGTGAAGGTTGAACTCAAATTATGGCGTTCTTTGCTGGATGCCAATAAGGGAAGTGAGATTAAGTTTGAAATCTATCTGAAAAAACAGGGCATTTGGTATAAATATCCGGTTATCAAAAATAGTGTCTCTCCCAATCCCATTGACGGCTATCTCTCTTACCGCCTGATAGAGCCTTCGTATGTGACTTACGGTGAACTGTCCATCAGGCAACGCGACTTGACAAGCTTCGACGAATGCGATATCTATAACAACCAAGTGCTTGGAGGGAAAGGGAAATCACAGTGCATCAATTGCCATTCCTACCAGAATTACCGGACAGATCATATGCAGTTTCACGGCAGGGGGGATTATGGTGGTACGGTGATAGCGTCCGGAGGAAAACTGCGGAAAGTAAACCTGAAAACAGAGGAAACCGTTTCGGGCGGAGTCTATCCGGCCTGGCATCCTGTACGGAATCTGATTGCCTACTCTGTCAACAAAACCGGGCAGTTGTTCCATTCTAAGGATTTGCAGAAGGTAGAGGTACAAGATACTTATTCCGGTCTGGTGCTTTACGATGTCGATTCCAACCGGCTCACGGTGGTACTGAATGATTCGAATTCATTGGCAACTTTTCCCTCCTGGTCGCCGGACGGGCGGATGCTGTATTATGCCGCCGCTTTTTTCCGGCCGTCCGGCAAGGACCGGTCGGCGGAGATGGGCATGAGATACCGCGACTTGAAATATAATATAATGAGAATTCCTTTCGACGCGGAGACGATGACTTTCGGTTCTCCCGATACGGTGTACAACGCCGCTATGCGCGGGCGGAGTGCTACGTTTCCGCGTGTGTCTCCCGATGGCAACTACCTATTATTTACAGAAGCCGATTACGGCACTTTTCATATTTGGCACAAAAGTGCCGATCTTTATCTGATGAATCTCCGGACTAAAAGCGTCCGTCCGTTGGAAGAGGTGAATAGCCGGGACGTGGAGAGCTACCACAGTTGGTCGTCCAACGGCCGGTGGATTGTATTCAGCTCGCGTCGTGACGACGGTTCCTATACGCGCCCTTATATTGCCGGTTTTACTACGGCCGGCCGGTTTACCAAACCTTTTATTCTTCCTCAGGAGGAAACGGGCTTTTATGCTTGCTTTCTCAAGTCCTTTAATATCCCCGAATTTATGGTTGAACCGGTGAAGTTCTCCGTCCGCGAATTTGCCGGTGCATTTCAGGGGGATGCTATCTACGCCGAACCGGCAACCACTTCCGACGTCAGGTCGAATAATCTTTCAAATACTTCTCTAAAGCCCCAGAAACGGGGTTGACCTCCTTTTTGTCCACTTTTGTGGAATAAAATTCTACCGCTTATCGCATTCGATTGCTCTATCTTTGCTTCCGTCAAAAATGAGGGATAGCCGGGTGCACTGTCTCTTAAAAATTGAATTAGTTAACTTTAAAAGTATAGCCATGAGGAAAACATTACTTTGTGCTTTTTACTTTGTTATTATCCATTTGTCTGTTTGGGCGCAGGAACAATACACCCAACTGCCTACTTTCTACATTGAAACGGATAATCCCAATGCTACCATCGGAAAAAAAGATTATGTATCCGGTAAGCTGACCATTGTCAGCAGTGATAAAAAGGAGTGTATGACCGATGCCCTATTAGGCATTCGCGGTCGTGGAAATTCCACTTGGGGGATGGCGAAGAAACCCTATCGTATTAAGTTCGATTCGAAAACGCGCCTGCTGAATCTGAATGCCAAGGCGAAAAGTTGGGTCTTATTGGCTAACTATGCCGATAAGACACTGATGCGCAATGCCGTGGCCTTTGAGGTCAGTTCATTTTTGGGAATGGAGTTTACGCCTGCTGTCCGCTTTGTGGATGTGGTGCTCAACGGAGAGTTCATGGGCAATTACATGGTTTCCGATCAGGTGGAAGTGGCGAAAGGCCGTGTACCGGTAGAAGAACAGGAAACCACGGATACGGAAGAACCCGCCATCACGGGCGGATATCTGATCGAACTGGACGGCTTTGCTTCTTCGGAACCCGTATGGTTTCAGACGCCGAAGGGGCTGAAAGTGACTGTGAAGTATCCGAAGGATGACGAAATCAACATGAAGCAACGCAGATATATTACCGATTATATCTGTAATTTTGAAGACGTGCTCTTCTCTGCTCAGTTTACCGACCCGGAAGAGGGGTATCGGGCATGGATCGACGAAAAGTCGTTGATCGATTGGTACATAGCCTGTGAGCTGGTCGGTAATTCCGATTCTTTCTGGAGTACTTATATTTATAAGAAACGTGAGGATAAGCATCTCTATTTCGGTCCGTTATGGGATTATGACATTGCTTTCAATAATGACAACCGCTTGGGCGATGCCACTAACAAATTAATGCGTGAAGCCGCCCATAACCCTAAGGATTGGGTTCAGCAGATGTGGAAAGATCCTTGGTTCAGACATGCTGTCAACGAAAGATGGAAAGAGCTGGTGGCTTCCGGCGTGGAAGAGCATTTACTTACTTATGTGTCGGAGACTGCTTCTTTGATCGATCGCTCCCAAGCACTTAACTTCAATCGCTGGAAAGTGCTTGATAAACGGGTATATCTTGAAACGAAACTGTATGATACCTACACCGGCGGTGTGGATTATCTGAAAACCTATATCAAGAACCGCGTGGCATTTCTTACCGATAGTTTCGGTGAGGAAGATGAGGAAGAAGAAGAACTCCGGCCGTTTGAAGTTTCCAACTATTATTACCATATAATGAACCGTCACACCAGCAATGTGATGGATGTGGAAGAGGAATCGACAGCCGAACGTGCGAAACTGGTTTCGTGGAGTCTGTCCAATAGCCGTGTTACCCAAGATTGGATTGTCAGGGAGGTAGCTACTGGACGCTTTATCCTGATCAATCGTCATTCGGGATTGGCGGCATGTGGTAGCGGGCAAAACACCAGTCTCGTGCAGGTGAAACCCGATTTTACCGACCTGTCACAATTGTGGGAGATCGTGCCGGTACATCCTGATGTATTTGCCCTGGTCAATATCCGTTCCGGTTGTGCCATCGAGAATTACAACGGTTCTGCCGCTGATGGAAATAAGTTGATAGAGTCTAAGGCATCTCCCCGCGAATTGCGCAGTCAGCAATGGTATCTGGAAATGACGGAAGAGACTGTGCAACCCGAAATAGATCCCGATCTTCCCGCTTTTACTGCCGATGCCGGTTATTATTACTCCTTGATCAGCCTGTCCTATCCCGATCGGGTGGCAAGTATTGATCGCAGTGCCAGCCATATCGGTGCCGCTGTGATTTTAGAAAATCCGATAGAGGATTATTATGCGCAGCAATGGAGTATTCAGCCCATCTCCGATGGTGGTTTCCGTTTTTACAATCACTTTGCCCGTTGCGTGATGCAGTCACGTGGTGCCAATACTCCGGTGGTCGTGGAGCGTATCAACGAAGAGGCTCATACGCAATTGTGGATTCCACTGCCGGTGGACGAAGATACATATGTGTTGCAAAATAGTGCCACCGGCGGGTATGCCAGTGTGGAAAACGGAAAGGTGATAGAACGCGACGCTCTCTTTTTGCAGGTCAGAAATCTGCACTGGAAGTTAGAGAAGTCTGTGTTGGATGTAACGGGAATGAGTTCCACGCATACCCAAAAAGAGGTACGATGCTTGCTGACGGACAGAAGGCAACTTCAGTTTAAACTGCCGGCGGCCGAAACGAATGTTTGCGTCAATATATATTCTTTATCAGGAGTTTTGCTTTATAGTGAAGTGCTGCCCGAAGCATCCGGGCATCGAGTGGATGTTTCCGCTTTGCCTTCGGGGGTGTATTTGGCCGAAATTGTTCTGTCCGGACATGTTTGTCATCTGAAAATACTTCTACCGTAATAAATATAATGAGAACCATAAACAAAATTTAATTATTAACTCCAAAATGTGAACTATTATGAGAAAATTACAATCTCTGATTTTAGTTTTGATGTGTTTGCTTGCGCAACAGATGTTTGCCGAGCCAATCACGAATCCTGCGACGGGGAAAGCGTATCTTATTGCGCATTCCAGTGGCTATCTGTTAAGTCTTGATGGCACGGCATTTAAGATGATGTCTCCCGGTGCCAGTACGATGCAGAAGTTTGAATTTGTTCCGGTAATCGGCGAAGAGGGTGTCTATAACATAAAAGAAGTCTCCTCCGGGCAGTATATAATGAGTGATGGATATTATACTCCGATATTGGGAGGCGATACTGCGGACGATTTAGCAAAATTCAAGTTGTTGCCGGCTTATGATGATTATGTGAAGTTACAGAACGTAGGGATGTTTGCAAAAAATTCTCAAAAGTCTTGTTTGGGTACAGATGATAACAATGAGAATTCCGGAGTATATGCAGACAAAAGCGGTACGGACGGTAAACATTACTGGACATTGAGTGAAGCTCCTGAAGGAGCGATTACCATTGCTCTCGAGAATGCGATTAAGACTGCCGAAGAGTTATTGGATAAAGCACCTGTCGGTGATGGCATCGGGCAGTATCCTCAAATTGCATTCGATGCTTTGAAAGCTGCCATCACTACAGCCAAAGGTTTTCTTGATTCCGATGATCAGTCGGCTGTGAATGCTGCTGTTGGCACTCTGAATGAGGCAGTCAGCGTGTTTAATGCTTCACAGAAAATTATAGATGTTGACCCTACTAAGAAATATTATTTTGTTCATTTCCCAACAAATTTATTATTGAATGTTGAGAATAGTGAAGCGACTATTAAATCTCCCTCCGCTTCTGATGCGCAGAAGTTTACCTTGGTTGAGGCAACGGGTGAAAAGAATATTTATAATATTCGTTTAGCTGACGGAAGTTACATCACTCGCAATGGATGGCGTGTTCAAACCGGGAGTAATCCGGATGTGGATGGTGCTAAGTTTATTATAGAGTTGGCTAACTCTGCTAAAAAGCTTTTAAGATTTAAAGAGTATAAAACCGGAAATGGCTATTTGGGTACCGATGAGCTTACGGAAGGTTCCGGGGTGTATGCCAATAAAGGTGATGTAGAGAAGAGTTGGTGGACGCTTATGGAAGTGAGGGACGGTGAATTGATTACAAGTACATTGGAAAAAGCGATTTCGGAAGCAGAGAAACTGTTGGCTGATGCCGTAGTTGGCAATCTGTCGGGTAATTATCCGCAGGAGGTTGTTGATATTCTACAAGCTGCGATAGCGGCTGCTCATGAAGCTTTAAACGCTACAGAACAAACAGAAATTAATGCTGCTGCAAAAGAGCTCAATGAAGCTATCGGACAATTCAAAAACGGACAAATTGTTATTAAGACGGATCCGGAAAAACAGTATTACCTGATCCACTATTCATCCAATCTGTTGTTGGGAGTTTCGGGAGCCGGTTTATCTGTTCAGACACCCGTGGCATCTGATGCGCAGAAATTCCGGTTGATCGAAGTGGAAGGCGAGAAGAATGTCTATAACCTGCAATTATCAGACGGTAGATATGTCACCCGCAACGGTTGGCGTATCCAGATAGGGAATGATCCTACATCGAGCGAAGCTAAATTTACTACCGAACTGGTAAGTGTTCAAGAAGGAACAGTACGTTTCAGAGAATATACCGGTGTTAACTTCTTAGGTACCGATAACATGACCGACGGTTCGGAAGTGTATGGAAATAAAGGCAATGTAGGAAATAGCTGGTGGATTGTTAAAGAAGCTGTTGAGGGTGAACTGATCACTTTCGGATTGGAGAATATCATTTCGAAAGCTGAAAAGATAGTGGCTGGTGCTGTTGTTGGTGAAGCAATAGGTAACTATCCTCAGAAGGCGGTGGATGCTCTGAATGTAGCGATTGCTGCCGCCAAAGACGTGGTGAAATCCGCTACTGACCAGAGTGAGATTACTGCTGCTATTGATGCTTTAAATGGAGCTGTTGGCAAATTCCTGTCTTCGGAAATATTTGTTACTGATGGTGGAAAAGTACGTGTCCAGGGTCGTAAACGCAATGGCTTCTTCAATGTAGCTGAAACAGCGGTTACACAGGTTTCTAACATGACGAGCGGTAATGTAGGCGAACATTTCGAATTAGTACGAAATGAAGATGGTAGTTACCTTATTAAAAACGGTGATTTGTATATGAATACCGACTTCACAATGGGTAGCTCCAATATAAGCTGGAACGTGAAATATGAGACCAGTGTGGATGGTGTCAAATACTATAACATCTTCCCAGCCGTTGATGCTTCTACCTGTATTGGCGATAATAGAGGTGAAGGTTGGAATCTTCAGACTTTTGCAGCGGGTAACGATGCTCTTCAATTCCATTTCGTTGTTGTGGATCTTCCTCACGACCCCAATCGCTTTGCTTTGGAGGCGGCTATTGCCAAGGCGCGTAACACGCTTGCCAATATTGATCGTGGTAGTGAGATCGGTCAGTGGAGCGATAAGAAATGTGAGGATTTTGAAACTGTAATAGTGAAAGCTGAAACATTGACAGGTGCTACTCAAGAAGAGGTAAATGCAATGACAAGCGAACTGCAGAAAGCAGAAAACAATTTTCTTGCTAACCCCAATAGTGTGATAAAGGACGAGTTGGAAGCCTTGTTAGTAACTGCTCGCGAAAAAGCTGCTGCTGCCGTTGTTGGTATTGAGGTAGGTCAGTTCTTCCAGACGGCTATCGAGACTTTTGAAGCAAAAATCACCGAATATCAGAATAAAGCCAACAAGGTGAGCGAACAGTCCGAATGTGATGTACTGACCGAGGAGTTCAGAACAATTGTAGAAGCTTTCGCTGGTCATACAGGAGAGCAAACAGTAAAAGCGGTATTGGATGATGCCATTCAGTCTGCCGAAGCTCTTTACGAATCTTTGAAAGATAATGTAGGAACAGATAAGGGCCAGCGTCCGCAGGAAGTGGTAGATGCTTTCAAAACAGCTATTGAGGCTGTCAAGGCGATCACTGAGCCGGTGATCGGAGACTTAAATACCTTGCAGGAAGCACGTCGGGCATTTATAAATGGTGCGCTGACGGTAGACCGTAAAGCATTGCACACTGCTATTGCCACTGCCGATGTCGACGAATTCAAAGAACTGGCTGCCGGTACATTCGACGGACAGTATCCGCAAGAAAAGATTGATGCTTTTAATGCTGCTTTGACTGCTGCCAAAGAGGCGGACACTGATTTGAGTAAGACACAGGCAGAAGTTGATGCCTGCACCAAAGCATTGAACGATGCACTGAAAGCTCTGAAAGATGCTAAGATTGTGATTGTATTTACAAATCTCGATGCTGCTTTGGTTATAGCCGAGCCGGCTCTTGCTTCTGTCACCATCATCGGCGAAGGTGAAGGCCAGTGTCCGCAATCGGTAATAGATGCCTTGAAAACCGTTATCGACGGGGTGAAAGCGATTGATCGCAAAGCCATCTCTCAAGCTGATGTAGATACCCGTACCGGCGAACTGAATGCAGCAGTTGCTACCTTTAAAACAGCTCTTGTGGCCAGCACCGGACTTCAGGCGCTGATCGACAAAGCACAAGCACAATTGGATGCTTCCGTAGAAGGTTTCAAACCGGGTAACTATCCTGTTACTGCCCGTTCACAATACCGTAAAGCCATCGAAGCCGCTCGGGCTGCTATAGATGTAGTAGAAGTCTCTCAAGCCGATCTTCTTGCTGCCGTAGAAGCCTTGAAAGCCGCTATCGCAAAATTTGAAAGTGCGGTGATTGCACCTAATGACTTGACGGAGCTCAATGCTGCCATTGCTGAGACAGATGCTTTCATAGCAGCACACGGTGACGGATTTACGGCTTTGAATGTTGCTCTTGCTAAAGCTAAAGCGGTAGTAGAGAATCCGGATAACTATGCAAAGAGTGATGTTACTAAGATTCTTCAGGATTTGCAGAAAGCCTTGAAAGCTGCTCAAACCAGTGTCGGTATCCGGGATACCCGTCTGACTTCTCTTACGATGTATGATGTGGACGGTACTCTCTTTATCGAAGGTCTTGACGGGAAGTGTCGTATCTCTGTTTACGCAACCGGTGGAAAAATGGTATCTTCAGTTGAAACAGTCGAAAATATCTACTCCGTTTCGGCATTGAATGCAGGCACGTATGTAGTTACTATTCAGGGTGACAACATTACGGGCAGCCGGGTGGTAGTCATCAAGTAAGTATAAACACAGCTTCCTGCTTTTCCGGCAGAGAATATAAAAAAGAATAACGCAAGCATTTCTTCGCAGGTGTCTTGCGTTATTCCCTTTTTATGGAAACACGGCAAGACATGGCGGTTTTCACATCATGAAGACTGTATTTTTAAGATTAAGAAGTTCGAAAAGCCTGTTGTTGTGAAACAACGGGCTTTTCTCGATTATCATAGATCGCCCCGAGAGGGGGGAAAATTAATTCTATAAGGTTGAAGAATCTTTCACCTTTTTTTTTTCTCCTCCTTTGAAATAATAGTAGAAGCCATTTCATCAAATCTTCTCTTCTTTTGCATATCGATTTTGTCGGTTTTGTTAACGCAGCGGCTTTCCTGTCTTATTCATATTAAGAATGATTTTGGAGAACTCAATTATATAATTAAAAAAACTAATGTGATATGAAAAAACTTACTTCTTTTTTATGTGTGCTTTCTTTGGCTGGAACAACTTCTTTGATGGCCCAAAACGATGCCCAGGCAAATCTTTTGTCTAATCCTGGTTTTGAAGATACCGAATTCCAGACTTTCTCGTACGACAACAATAGTGTGAAGAACTGCATCAGTTATGTAGCCGGTTGGGATGCTACCAATAAGCCCGGTGATGCAGAGTATAAAAAAGATGATTATAATAATACCGGACTTAATAAATATATGGTTCGTGGGCAGATTGGTTATTATCCGGCCGGTTCGGATACGGCAAAAGCCGGAAACAAACAGTATATCCGTATAGCCCGCTATGAATGGACGAAACCGAACGAATGGTTCGGTGACGGTGGTTTACAGCAGACTATCGATGTGAAACCTTCAAGGAAATACGAGTTGACTTTCCTTTACCGCTTGTCAGCGCATGCCGAAAATGGGACAATTGTTCCTGCGTGGGTAGCTTTCGAAGAGGTGGGCAAAACGGCTACTAAAAAGAAGCTGTACAATGAACTGGACGAGAAGTGGGTGGAAAAGAGCTATACATTCACTACAAGTGCCGATGCTACGAAAGCCATTGTGAAGTTGGGGGTGACAGGAGGTTATGTTTACGATTGGGGAGGTAATATCAATTTGTGGGCTGATTTTGATGAAGTACGTCTGGTGGACATTACTACCGGAACTTCCCTTAAACAATTGCTGACGGAAGATATGCAAATTAGCTACACGGTGCAAGGAGCTGCGGTGAACTTCAGCGGACTGGAGGCCGGCAGTGAACTGGCCGTCTACAATGTGACGGGTAGCTTGGTATCTTCCTTCCGTGCCGAATCGGATGAAGAGACTGTTTACTTACCGGGCAAAGGAATTTATATCGTAAAGAACGGTGATCGCAGGAAAGTCCTTAAAGTTGTTATCCCATAATAACTATTTATCTTAATTATTAATACCGGAAAAGCAAATGAATATCAGAAAATTCTTTTCATGTGTGTGTGTTCTGCTTTGCACTCTCTTTAGCGTACTGACTGCTAAAGAGGTGCAGGTAGAAAGTAAGCTGACAGCCGATAAAACGCTGGATAGTGCCATCGATCTGCATCTCACCGGAGATGCGCCGTTGGCTGCCAATGTGAAGGTGAATCTCACCCATACCGATGCGTGGCTATTCTTCGACAATGTGCGTCCGCTCGCGGTACTCGATACATATAAAGCATCTGTTCTCATCGACGGGCAGCCGTTCGAACCGGAAAAGAACGGACGTATCAGTATTTATAAGCAGGGCACGGTGATCATTCCTTACGGTCAGGATATTCAGCCGCTTGAAGCATTTACCGAAGCTGACTTTAAGGGGAGTTCCGCGAAATATGCTCCGGAGTTTTACTATTCCAATAATCCGGCCCCTGAAGTAAAGTCGGAAATGAAACAAGCTCTTTCACAGGACAATCGGATCAGCTCTTTTAAGCTGAAGCGCGGTTATATGGCAACGATGGCTACGGAGCCTGACGGTATGGGATACAGCCGTTGTTTTATAGCCGATGATGCCGATTTGGAAATTCGTGAACTTCCGGCAGAACTGAATGGAAAAGTATCTTTTATCCGTGTATTCCAATGGGAGTGGGCTTCTAAAAAAGGATGGGTCGGTGGTAATAGCCAAACGAATCCTCCCGAAGGATATCTTGAAGATCAGGCCGATGTGACCAACAGTACCTGGGTATACAGTTGGGGAGCGAATGCCGACTGGTGTCGCGGTCCTGAAAATAAAGGAACCTTGTGGCGCAATCAGGAGTTTGTTCCCGAAAAGTGGGGGTATGGCGGTGAGAGTGATTGGAGTGTGCTGTTCAATGACAAACGCCTTACCCATCTTCTGAGCTATAACGAACCCGATCATTCGGAACAGTCCAATGTCTCCGTTTCACAAGCCATTAAAGAATGGCCTAAACATTTGCAGACCGGTATGCGTGTGGGCTCTCCGGCTACTACTGATTTTGGCTGGTTATATGATTTTATGTCCGAGTGTAATAAGCGGAACTATCGTGTGGACTATGTCGCTATCCATGCCTATTGGGGCGGATCGGGCGGTTCTGTTGTGGTAAGTAGCGTAAAGGATTGGTACAATAAATTGAAAGAGGTACACGAGAAGACCGGCCGGCCACTATGGATTACCGAGTGGAACAACGGTGCTAACTGGACACACGAAACCTGGCCTTCTGATAAAGCTGCGCAGCAGGAAAAGCAGCGTCTGTTTATGACGGAAATTTTGGCTATGATGGATACTTGTAAGTTTATCGAACGCTATTCCGTTTATAATTGGGTGGAAGAGAAACGCTCTCTTTTTTGGCAGAATCTCAATTTGACACCTGCCGGAAAAGTGTACGCCAATTTTAATGCGGAGATGGCTTTTGACCGCAGCACAGAGGTGATTCCGACATGGACTGTCCGTGAAGCTCCCGTGCTTAGCTATCAATACGATAAGGAGCAGAATGGAATTATGCTTCGTTGGGAGGACGTGAACAATGAATTGGTGGATGGTTATCTGGTGGAACGCTCTGTTAATGGAAGCACTTATACGGAGATTGGTCGAACAGAATCCGGGCAGGTATCCTATATCGATCCGCTGATTTCCGCTTCACTACTGAACGGAGGAGAGGTGAAGTACCGCGTCAGTTCTTTGCTGGGTGGTAAGGTTAAAAAAATGTCGAATATCATTCAATACGGTGCTCTTAATAGTTTAGCCAGCCAGCCGTTTTTTGGACGTAGTATAACTTCGGTGGGACAGAGCTTTTATCTGTTCGGTGAGGAATACACAGAGAAGCCTGTGATGGTACTCGGTGCACAAACCTATCGGATGAGAACTCCGATGACTACTCGTATCGGCTCTCTTACACAAGGAGCGTGTGAGTTTGGACCCATGCTTTGGGATTATAATAAAAATCAGACTTTTGTTAGTAAAGATACGTTGGGTTATATGATATTTCCCAAAACCGGTACATATCAATTGGGGGGCATAACAGCCCGGGCTGGGCATGTAGCGGGAGTTACCGAAAATGCTGTGAAGGTCTTCTTCGATACTCCTTTCGATGAAGTGCCTGTTGTGTTTTGTTCGCAGGTGACCGGTAATAGTGCGTTGCCTACGGCTATTCGTGTTCGTAATGTAACAAGAGAGGGGTTTGAAGTGTTGCTGGCTTTTGAAGAGTCTGTTGCTGCACCGGTTGTTGCTGAAGATGTTTGCTATGTAGCTATGACTCAGGGCGAAGGTTTGCTGAACGGACATAGAATTCAGGTGGGATGTACGGAAGATGCAGCGGTTACATCCAGTTCGCGTACACCTTTTCAAATCTGGTATGGTAAGAATTATTATGCTCCCTACTATGCCTTCTTCGGTGCAATGCAAAGTCTTTACGGGTCACCGGCTGCTAATTTACGCGTACTAAACAAGGGGGCTAATACGATTGATGTGTTTGTTGATTATACACCTTCGAGTAGAACTGAATCTGAAACCGTGGGTTGGTGTGTGATGGAGACAGGGAATGCTACCGGAATTTACGATACACAGACGGATGATATTACTCGTATGCTGGTTTATGATAATGGCAACGGGAAAATATGCTTATTGAACGGCGGTATAATGCCGAAAATCGATGTCTATTCAGTTACCGGGCAACTACTTCTTTCTCGTACGACGGTTGATGTTTTAGATATTAGCAATCTTCCGGCTGCAATATATCTGGTTCGTGTAGGTAATCTGGGTAGTCTGAAAATCGTAAAAAGCAATTAGAGAAATCTATCATATTTTAATTATTAATTTAAATTCATGAAAAACATGAAGAAACATTATTTCTTTGTTTCGCTCTTGGCATTGGCATTATCTATGCCGAGGAGCTCGTTCGCTTCTGTGCAAAGTGCAGATAGTGATGACGGAATTGTGGTGACGTTAGGAGCACCGAAAGTATCAATGCAATTGATGGCAGCTCAATCTTCTGTAACCCAGTCGCATATGGTGATAAATGGAACAGGACAGTCGGGGACTTTTATTTTAAATGCGCAGAATTTAGTGGAGGATATTAAATTGACGGCAACTTCTGGATTAGAAGTTTATCCGGCAACTTTGCCTGCTGGTTCCAATGGGGAGACAATTATTATTACACTGAATAGCACTTTACCAGTAACGGAAGGACGAATTATCCTTCGTAGTGGTGATGCACGTGCTTATGTAAATGTTACGGGTTACGGAACTCCTCTTGAAGAGAAAAATCTTTCTCAGAATCCGGTTTATCCCGGTGGTGACGATGAGTCTTTTGTTAAGGGGAAGGAAGATGGTTTTACTCCTGGTGAGAATGGCTATACGGTTGAGTTCCGTGTAAAGACAGATAATTTGAACAAGGTTTTCGAGGCCTTTGCTGTGACCCCGGAAGGAGCCGGCTTTAAAGCTTATGTCAATTCCACTTCTGTAGGCTTGTACGATGGTAGTACTCAAGTAAATATACCTAATCCTGCTACGGCTTTTGATGGTGGTCTCCAGCATTTTTATAACAACGATGGCAAGTATCACACTTATCGTTTTTCTGTAACTTCAGATCAGCGTATTTTCGTTTATCGTGATGGTCTTCAAATCGCTATCCTTCGTGCTTCCGATTATGCCAATCAGGCTTCTTGGACCGTTGAGAACGGGGATATGGTCGAGAATCTGTTGAAGAACCCAGATTTTGAAGGTGAGTATGATTACCGTGCTTCCGATTCTTTAATAGTTCGTGTAGAGGGTTGGCAACTTGATCCTATTGATCAGTACAATTGTCTCTATACTGTTCCGAATTATGAGATTAATAATGACTTGGATTTCAATAATCATGTGATGAGCCTTCAACGTTATACTTGGAATGATGGTTGGGCTGCAGGTCGTGTTTCTCAGATTGTAGATGTTGCTCCTAATGAGACTTACAGCCTTTCTTTTTTAGCAGGTGGTGGAATGAAGGTGAAGGATAGTGCCATCGATTATTTGATGAGCAGTGTCCGTATTGAAGAGGTTCAAAATTCCGAATTGAACAATAAGGTTGAGATTTCCAACATGGATGGTATGGTAAGTTATTCTATGGATTATACAACTTCAGCTGAATGTCGTCAAATTCGTGTCAGTCTTTATAATGAGCGTTTTCTGAATGGTGGTGGCTGGGGATCCAGTGTACGTCCTTTCCTTGTGGATGAGATGCGTCTGACAGGTGTATCTCGTGTTCTGACACAGGAAGTTGGTTTTGATAATACCTTTGCTGATGTAGAATACTTTACATATGATCCTACTGGAGCATACGCTCCGTTAGAAGCAGTATTATCTCCATCTGAAAAAAATGTGACTATTGATGGAACAAATCAGACTAAAACAGTGAAAGTATCAACAGCTAATTTGCGTGCGGATGTTCCCCTTTCTGTGACGGCTTCTAAGGGCTTTTCTGTATATCCAGAAGAGTTAATTCCGAATCATGAAAGTGAAGTGACAATAACACTGAATAGCACTTTACCAGTAACGAAAGGACGAATTATCCTTCGCAGTGGTGATATACGTGCTTATGTAAATGTTACGGGTTACGGAACTCCTCTTGAAGAGAAAAATCTTTCTCAGAATCCGGTTTATCCCGGTGGTGACGATGAGTCTTTTGTTAAGGGGAAGGAAGATGGTTTTACTCCTGGTGAGAATGGCTATACGGTTGAGTTCCGTGTAAAGACAGATAATTTGAACAAGGTTTTCGAGGCCTTTGCTGTGACCCCGGAAGGAGCCGGCTTTAAAGCTTATGTCAATTCCACTTCTGTAGGCTTGTACGATGGTAGTACTCAAGTAAATATACCTAATCCTGCTACGGCTTTTGATGGTGGTCTCCAGCATTTTTATAACAACGATGGCAAGTATCACACTTATCGTTTTTCTGTAACTTCAGATCAGCGTATTTTCGTTTATCGTGATGGTCTTCAAATCGCTATCCTTCGTGCTTCCGATTATGCCAATCAGGCTTCTTGGACCGTTGAGAACGGGGATATGGTCGAGAATCTGTTGAAGAACCCAGATTTTGAAGGTGAGTATGATTACCGTGCTTCCGATTCTTTAATAGTTCGTGTAGAGGGTTGGCAACTTGATCCTATTGATCAGTACAATTGTCTCTATACTGTTCCGAATTATGAGATTAATAATGATTTGGATTTCAATAATCATGTGATGAGCCTTCAACGTTATACTTGGAATGATGGTTGGGCTGCAGGTCGTGTTTCTCAGATTGTAGATGTTGCTCCTAATGAGACTTACAGCCTTTCTTTTTTAGCAGGTGGTGGAATGAAGGTGAAGGATAGTGCCATCGATTATTTGATGAGCAGTGTCTGTATTGAAGAGGTTCAAAATTCCGAATTGAACAATAAGGTTGAGATTTCCAACATGGATGGTATGGTAAGTTATTCTATGGATTATACAACTTCAGCTGAATGTCGTCAAATTCGTGTCAGTCTTTATAATGAGCGTTTTCTGAATGGTGGTGGCTGGGGATCCAGTGTACGTCCTTTCCTTGTGGATGAGATGCGTCTGACAGGTGTATCTCGTGTTCTGACACAGGAAGTTGGTTTTGATAATACCTTTGCTGATGTAGAATACTTTACTTATGATCCTACTGGAGCATACGCTCCACTTGAACCGGTTTTTGGAGGTGATGTAACAGGCATTGAAGGAACGAATTCGGATGCAGGGGTTTATGGAACAGTAATAGATAATTGGTTAACTTTGAATAATGTACCAGAGTCTGCTAAAATTGAAATATATAGTTCAACAGGAGTACTTATTGCTGTAGAAAATAGTTATACTTCAGGACAATCAATTCCATTATATGAGAAGGGAATTTATGTATGTGTTGTAAATGATGGTACAAGGAAAGAGATAGTAAAGATTGTTTATTGATGCTTTGCTAAGGGAAGAGGTTTAGATCTCTTCCCTGTCTGTTTTGTTTTTAGGCATATTCGAAAGAATTTACGCTTTGGTTGTCGGAGAATTTACTCTTCATGGGATATATCGCAGAGTGAGTGTATTGAGTGGAGAGAAAGATGTAGTTTATTTTTCGTTAGTAGATTCTATAATAAGTATCTGGAAAAAGTAATTTGAATTGCGATTTTTGAATTCCCTAAAATAGATTAAACTTTAATTGATAGGGGATTTGTAGGTACATGATTTGTGTGGACAGATCAAACAGAAGTTATAAATGGAGGCGAAAATATTTTTGTGCTTATAGATGATATTTATTTTGTAGACTTCTGATTGTATGTAAACGTGTATACGAGAGATAACATTTTGGGTTTCGGATTGAACTGACACAAGAATCAACTGTATTAATTATTAATTTGAATATTGCTACATAATTATGAGAGTTTTTTTGTTTTGGGTATTTTTGTTTGCAATAAATGAGATTATAAAGGCGCAGAATGTGACTTTTCGTCCAGGACAGATTTGGAATGATACAAGTGGTAAAGCCATCAATGTTCATGCGGGATATATTGTATATGAGGACGGTTATTATTATTGGATAGGAGACAGCCGGACAGGAAATGAATGTAATGGAGTCGGATGTTATCGATCGAAAGATCTGTATAATTGGACTAATAGGGGGCTGATAATACCACTGTCTGGAAAGATAAGTGAAGACAATTGGGATTTGGCAAAAGGTCGTAATTTATATCGTCCTAAAATTTTGTACAATGAGTTGACAAAAAAGTGGATTATATGGGCTGTTTGGGAGAATATGGAAGTGACTATTACCAAAAGTTGTAGATTGGTAAGTGATCATATGGAGGGGGATTATGATTTATATGAAATTTCATGTGTGAATGGGATTTTGAGCCGGGACTATACGTTATTTAAAGACGATACAGATGGAAGAGTATATTTCATCGGAGCGGTAAATACCAATGCGGACATATTGGGGGTACAGTTGAATGATGATTATCTGGATGGTACTTCGAATGCATCGATTATTTTGGATGGGGTAAAGTATGAGGCTCCGGCTATATTCAAGATGTATGATATGTATTTCGGACTTTTTTCAGGATGTACGTATTGGAAACCCAATCGCAGTCGTTGGGCCTATTCGTATAATATGCTTGAAGGTTGGAGTTATGAGCGGGTATTTACAGATGTTACTGGTAGTGGGATTGAGTTTTGCGTGGATGACGTAAAAGGGACTACTTATGACTCTCAGAGTGCTTTTGTTTTTAAAGTAGGAGGAGATGATCAAAAATTAGTTTATGTAGGTGACCGTTGGGATGAAAATAATTTGGAAAGTTCAAAACAGGTATGGTTACCAATCAGCATGCGCTCGGGCTATCCCACAATACATTGGTATGATGAATGGGATCTGAGTATCTTTGATAATATGTACCGTTTTAAGCGCACCAAATTTATTGAGGACAAGAGGCAATATTTTTTGTTGGATCGTAATTCTAATCGTTTTGTTTCACGATCAAAGTCGTCTTTCCTGTTAGAGAATGATGGTAATACCAATCTTTGTTTTACTTTTTATGCTACGGATGACCCTTACGTTTATAAGCTTAAAGATAACAAAACGGGACAATATGTGGAGTCTGTATTTGGTACTTTACGTTTAAGTGAAGAAAATGATAAAACGACGCAATTATGGACTTTCTTATTACAGGAAGACGGTACTTATAAAATAAAAAACAATGTGGGAGAGTATTATTTAGCTATTTCGGGTTCTTCTACGTTTGTTGGTTCAACTATTTATTTGGGTAGAGAAAAAGATGCTCGTTGTTTTGGGGTTTATTTTGATTCGAAGATTTATCCGGAAGATGAAGAAGCAGCTCTTTTTACAAAGGATTATCGACAAAATAATTTGGTGTTAATTAAAGAACAAGAGAAGCATATAACAAATCTGCAAGTTATGAAAAAGGGAGTTGATGAAGTTTTTACTTTATACTATGATGAGAAAAGCAGCCGGATTAATGTGATATCTCAAGAACCGATAAAGGCTCAGCTGGCTTTATATAATATATATGGGCAATTACAAGTATACCAAACCGTAAAATTGGATAATAACGGATATGCTATAGAGTTATCTGGCAGATTAAATCCGGGTATTTACATGGTTCGCATAAAAACTTCGGTATATAAAGAAATACGGAAGTTGATTGTTATCCGGTAAATAGAATGGATTTAAATATGTGAATGAGAGGACTCTTATTTCGAATAAGAGGAAATTTGTTTCACAATAATTTTCTCATTCTTCTTTGAAATATTTTTAATATAATAGTTAATGTGTTTTTTCTTTATTTGCGGTCGTTAATGATTTTATAATCGTGAAATGTGTTATTTATTTTAATAAGATGATGAAATTTTTTATTTATTCGCTTTTGATGGTTGCTGCATTGAGCAGCAACATAGGAAATACTGTGGCACAGGCTGCCAATGATAAAATTGTTCCAGGATCTGTTTGGAATGATATTACTGGCAGGCATATTAATGCTCATGGTGGTTGTGTTATTTTCCATGAAGGAATATATTATTGGTTTGGGGAGGATCGTACTGGATATAATAGTAATGGCGTGAGTTGCTATACTTCTGCCGATCTCTATAATTGGAAGCGTGTAGGATTGGTATTTAATGAAAACCAAGCAAGAGACTTGAATACCGGTAAATGTACTCTTGAGCGTCCAAAAGTGATATATAATGATAAAACAGGAAAGTGGGTTATGTATATTCATTGGGAAGATGGTAATGGTTATGGGGAAGCGCGCGTTTGTGTCGCTGTGAGTGATGAAATAGACGGAACTTATAAATTTGTAAGTACTTTCCGTCCTAATAATCATGATTCGCGCGATCAGACTATTTTTAAAGATACCGATGGAAAAGCCTATCATTTTGGATCTACTGATATGAACACTAATATGAATGTAGCTTTACTTTCCGAAGATTATTTGGAAACAGAAAAGAATCCTATTACAGAAACAAAGATTTTGAAAGGATTGAGTTATGAGGCACCTGCTATTTTTAAAGTTGATGATGTCTATTTTGGACTTTTTTCCGGTTGTACGGGGTGGAATCCCAATCCGGGACATTCAGCATCGGCAACGGAAATATTTGGAGCTTGGACGCCTGGAAAAAATTTTGCCATTGACGAGGGCAATACAACAACATATCATTCGCAGAGTACTTTTGTACTGAAGGTAAACGGTTATGAGAGCGCCTATGTCTATATGGGAGATCGTTGGGATTCTGGTGATGTAGGGGGAAAATCTCAATATGTATGGTTACCTCTGAGCATGCGTTCGGGGATACCTACTGTAAAATGGTATGACAGTTGGGATATGAGTGTTTTTGATAATGTCGATCGCTTTAAACGTGTTAAAGCGTTGGCTGATGGCATAGTAGTACGTATCCTTGATAAAAATTCCGATCGTTGGATGTCTAAATCTAAAAATGGCTTTAACATTGATGATGATAATGATGAAGTAAATATGAGTTTTGAATTGAAAGCTACTGATAATCCTTATATCTGGAAACTGAAGGATATGAGTACAGGTAATTATTTGGAATCAATATTTGGGACTTTGCGTCTTACTGTAGAGAATGCAAAAGTTAGTCAGCAATGGCGTTTAGAACTGGAAGAGGACGGTTGTTATAAAATACAAAATGTTAATGACAAGAAATTATTGTCCATATCAGGAGCTTCTTCATTTGCTGGAAGTAATCTGTTTCTTGTGGAAGAAGGGGCAAGTAACTCGCAGAGCTTTGGTTTATATTTTGATACTAAGGCTTATGATTATGAGATGGCGGACATGTTTAGTCTCTCTTATTGGCAGGAGAATAAGAGACTGATGACAGAACAGCAAAAGTACGAAGAAGGGGGTACTGGTATAAGCAGAATGGAGAACGATGATGAAAATAATGTTGTACTCTATCCTATGTCGAATAATGGTGATTTCAAAGTCTTTATAAATAATAATAGTACTGCTGACATACAAATAGTGGAAATTGGTAGTGGACGTGTGGTATATTCGGATAAGTTGGTTAAAAGGGGAGAGGCTGTTGTGATTCATTTGGCAGGAATTTTATTGCCGGGAATTTATACAGTGCGCATTCAGACTCCTGAATCTGTAGTGGTGAAAAGAATGGTTGTGTCTCATATGCTATGATCTAAAAATATAATGATAAATGTAATAAGGGTTGCGAGGTTGGTTTGTTGTTGCCTTTGTGTACATGCAGGAGTATGGGCACAAAATAAAATCTCTTTGAATATAGCGAAAGCCGGAACATTATCTGAGCAAATTGCTTCTTCGAAAAAATATCAGATTGATGAATTGATTGTTTCGGGAACCTTGAATGGTAGCGATATCCGCTTTATACGCGATATGGCCGGATGTGATGCGACTGGAAAGGAAACGAAAGGCATTTTGCGCAAGCTGGATATGTCCGGAGTTAACATTATCTCGGGAGGGGATTATTATTATGAAACGGGCGGTATTAAATACTATACATTGATTTCCGGAACAAGCAGTGGAAATGGAGTCTCTTACAGTGAAGGGGTCGGAAGCTATATGTTTGCTAAAACAAAACTTGTTTCCATTACATTACCGATATCTGTTTCTGTGATGGGAGAGGGGGTATTTTTCGGATGTACGGAGTTAGAAAGCTTTGTATTGTCTCCAAATGTTCCTTATATAAAGCCCATGACATTTGCACAGTGCAGTTTCAAAGAGTTTTCTGTTCCAGAAAGTATTAAGAGCATTGAGAAAAATGCTTTTGCCGGATGTAGCTCTTTAGCAAAACTTGTAATTCCCGAAAATGTGACAACAATTGTCGGCGGAGCCTTTGGCGAGTGTCCGGTATTGAGAGAAATAAAAGTGGATGAAAAGAATAAAAAATATGCCGATATAGACGGTGTTGTGTGTAGTAAGGACCTAACTGTTTTACGTATTTATCCGAATGGAAAAGGTTCTGAATATACGGTGCCGGAAACGGTTAATACAATCGATGATTTTGCTTTTCAAGGCACAGATGTTGAGTATGTGACATTGACGGATAATATTACCCATATTGGAGTAGGAGCCTTTAGTGATTGTACTAAACTGCGTGCTATAGCCGTGCCAAATAGCGTATTGGCATTTCGTGAAAGTGCATTTGCCAATTGTAGTTCGTTGGAAAGTATTCATATTCCAAATCAGATAACAGTTATCGATCGCTATGTGTTTCAAGGTTGTAAAAGTTTGGAGAAAATTCAGCTGCCGATCAAGACGGAAAGAATTCGTGATGCCGCCTTTCAAGGATGTCTCGGAATTGATTCTATTGCATTGCCTTCGACCGTAAAATACATTGATGCGTCTGCTTTTGCGGGATGTACAAAGGTGGAAGCCATTAGTTGTATGTGTACAGAATTACCGACCCTTAACAAAACAGCTTTCGAGGGAATCAATCAGCAGAAATGTAAATTGTATGTCCCGGTAGGTGCTTATTCCCGCTATTGGATTGCTCCGATCTGGGGAGATTTTGCCAGCATCATCGAACAGGATGGAGATGGGGAACCGTTAGTATCACTCACTGTTGCCGCCTCTTATAATGCCGTTTATGGAAAGGTACTCATTAACGGACAGCAAAAAAGCAGTGAGCTAATAGATAAAGATACCAAAGTTGAGTTTACTATTCAGCCGGCTAAAGGTTACGGCATAGCACAAGTGATGCTCAATAATAAAAACGTGACAGCTGACGTAAACGATGAAGGACTTTATACGATTGCCGAAGCCACAGAAAACATGGTTCTGCAGGTAACTTTTAAGGAGCTTCCTTATTACCTCACTATTCGGCATGCCGACAACGGATTATTGAAGCAACTGATTACCCGTGGTGAGCAATACACCTTTACCATTTTGCCGGCAGAGGGGTGGAACCTGAATACTGTGACTTTCAACGATAATGATGTGACCGCTTATGTGAAGGAAGACGGGACTTATACCACTCAGGCTCTGAAAAGTGATGCCGAACTGGCCGTCACCTTCGAAAGTACGGCTTCGTCCGTAGAAGATGTCCGTGCGGATGAACCGGCACTAAAGGTGTATACACAGCATGATGAGCTGATTTTGCAAGGAACCGTGGAGGGGCAGAAAGTACAGGTGTACACCACGGACGGTATTAACGCAGGCATTTATATTTCCACAGGGGGACTGACGCGCATCACGCTCCGGCAAAACGTAACTTATCTGGTCAGAGTAGGGATGAAAACATATAAGGTAGCTATGTGATCGTAATGTATGGGGTATAGAAAAAATATACATCCGAATTTCTGAAATAAACGTAACAAAAGAGTGTTGGTTGAAGGGGAAAACTTTCAACCAACACTAATTTTATTTCATTCATGGGGGAATATTGATTCAATCGCGTTTTTTGATCGGTAAACGTAGAGTGGAATTGAAGGTTATATGCTACTTTTACGAGCGGATTCTAAGACGAAAATGATGAAAAATACAGCAGTGAAAAACAATAAGGGAAATAAAATGTCCGGCTGGCTGGAAAAGTGGGAGCAGACAAACTACCGGAACATGAAAATAGCGTCTATATCAGTATTTATATTGTTGGCTATTTATATGACGGTGATACATAACTTCAATTACCTGAAAAAGGTAGAAGATTTATCACTGTTTCTTCCTTCCTGGACTTTTCTGAAAGAATGTATGATGGTGCCCGGAGGAGGATTGATATGGGGCGGCACATTCCTGACACAATTCTTCTATTATCCTTGGCTGGGTGGAGCTGTTTTTATCGCTTTGTTGCTGGTTCTCCAATACCTTGTGGGAAAGGCTTTTCGTATTCCCGACCGTTATTTTACGCTTTCGTTTGTTCCTTCCGCACTCTTATTGCTGGCATTGGTACAGTTGGGCTATGTGGTCTATATTTTGAAATCGCCGGGATATGCTTTTTCCAATCTGTTGGGCATGATAGCAGTTGTGGGAAGTTTTTGGGTGTATCGCTGTCTGAAACACTGGTTATGGCGCGGTGGGGTAGTTATTCTGTTTTCTATAGTTGGTTATCCGATATTAGGATTCTATGCCTTATTGGTAGTAATCCTGTTTGCCATTGATGAGTGCACACAGAAACGCGTGTGGTGGGCATGGAATATGCTGGTAGCTATAATTGCCATTGCTCTGGTCCCGTTATTCTATTACATATTGGTCTACACGCAATTGATGTGCGACTCTCTTTACACATCTGTCCTTCCTAGGTTTTATCCCAATGAAATGATTTTATGGATGCCTTTTGGACTATTGTATGCTTATGTGATATTTCTGGCTTTCTATGCTCATCGATGGAAACAAAAAACGGAAAGAGCTCGCGTAGTATCTGTCGTACTTGCCCTGATCGTGTTTGTTATGGCATTGGGAGGAGCATGGTATTATGAATTTGATGATGAAAACTTTCGCATAACAATCGATATGGACAGAGCTATTCTGGACAATGATTGGGAGAAAGTGGTGGACTGTGCCCAAGCGCAGCAAGGAGAGCCGACACGCTTGATTGTTTTAAATACGGATATGGCGCTTTATAAGTTGGGGCAGGCGGGCGACCGGATGTTTAAGTTTAAGATAAACGGAGTTCCTTACAGGATTATTCGCACTACTCCTGTCATGCGTAATACAGGAGCCAAGGCTTTGTACTTTCAGTATGGGAAAATTAATTATTGTTACCGTTGGTGCATGGAAGATAAAGTGGAGTATGGCATGAAGGTGGAATACCTTAAATATATGGTGAAGTGCGCTTTACTGAATGAAGAATTTGCTCTGGCACAGAAATATAACAGTACATTGGCACAGACTCTATTTCACAAAGATTGGGCGGAAAAATATCAGCGCTACATCGATGAGCCGCAACTGATGGCGGAAGATGCGGAATTTAAAATGATTAAGCCGTTGATGGCATACAATAATGCACTTGAGGGAGACGGGGGATTGTTGGAAGCCTATCTGATAAGCCAGATCGCTTACATGGAGGGAGGGCCTCCCGAACTTGTGGAACTCTCATTGCAGTGTAACTTGGTGCAGAAGGACATTGCCCGTTTTTGGCCCCGTTTTATACTATATGCTCGTACGCACGATAGGCTTCCACTGCATTATCAGGAGGCGGCAATCTTGTATTCTTACTTGGAACGCAAGGTGGACTATCGGCAGTTTAAAATAGAAGATGAAGTGGTAACTCGCTTTGATAAGTTTATAAAATTGTCCGAACAAATGGCTGGGCAATCGGATGAAAAATCAAAAGAGGTATTCAAACCCTATTTCAGCGATACGTTCTGGTATTATTACTTTTTCGTGAAGGGACTGAAAACCAGCTGATAAAGGGATTGTATGAAGATGGATTTTGCTATTGTTTTTTTCTGTCTTAGATGGATAACTTTAATATCTCAGAGTTAAATTCTACTTATCTTTGGTAATATTAATGATTTATAATATAATTTTGTCGTGTGCTTCGCATAAACAAGATTAATATGACTTAAAAAATAATACGTTATGAAGAATCAATACTTACCGCTTTACAAATTACTTTGCCTGTTTTTTTTGTTGATGTTTGTGGAAACATCCTCCTTGCAGGCAACGGAAAATTTCCGGAACTTCCGTTTCAGACAATTGAGCACTTCGGATGGATTGTCGACAAATGACATTCAACAGGTATATCAAGACAAGGAGGGCTATATATGGATGGCTACTCGTAACGGTTTGGCGAAGTATAACGGATATGAGATGAAGATTTATAAATCGAATATTTACAATTGGAATCTTCTGGGGAATAATAATATTTCATGTATTGAAGAAGATACGAAGCATCGCATTTGGATAGGTACATATGATGGACTGAATGTGCTGGATAAAGTGACCGGGAAAATTAAACAGATCAATAAAACGGAATTCAGCAATAATGCAATATCCAAAATATTAGTAACCCGGAAAGGGCAGATCTTATTAGGGACCGATCAGGGGTTGTATCAGTATATCCCGGAAAGGGACTCTTGCGTGCTTTTTACGCGGGAAACCACTAAAGATGTGATGCCGCAAACTTCCGTGAAATCTCTTTTGGAAGATTCAAAAGGAAATATATGGATCGGAACTTGGAATGAAGGGCTTTATCGTTACGATCCGGAGGAAGGTAAATATTTTGCTTATCCGAAAATGAATGAACGGAAATCGGCACACGTTGTTTTTGAAGATAGCCATCATCAGATTTGGGTAGGTACATGGGAAGGTGGATTGTTTCTGCTTAAAAATCCTTATGACATGGAGCGGGTGTCATGGGACGTTTTTCGAAATGAGCCTGCTGTCGAAAGTAGTTTGGCAGATAATACAATTTATGCTCTTTCCGAGGATCGGAACACAAATTCACTGTGGGTAGGAACACGAAGTGGATTGAGCATTTTGCCTTATGGAACAACGAGTTTTGTTAATTACTATCCGGACGAGTCCGGACATTCTATTTCGGGAAATGAGGTGACTTCCATGATTTGTGACCAGCAGGGAATGATGTGGTTGAGCACGCTTGGAGGAGGAGTAACGGCAATCATAACGCGTGAGTTGAATTTTGCATTGGATCATTTGGAAAATATTAAGAAAGTATTTAAAACTAATTCAGTAAGAAATATTTTAGTGGACGATGAGGGTCTGATGTGGCTGAGTATAGGTACTTACGGATTAGTGGTATATAATCGTCAGACGGGGGAATGGTGGAATATGCGTCAGCTTGGCTTTCCGGATACGGGTTCGACCACTTATTCCGTGTTTTCGATCATGCAGTCGCCTACTACCGGAAAAATATGGATAGGAACTTATGACGGCGGGCTCTATGTATATGATAAAAAAGCAAAATCCGGTGCTCGTGTGAAATGTTATCGGGCAAATGACACACCTTGGTTGCCCAGCGATCGTATTTATGATATAAAAGAAGATTCTCAGGGAAAGGTCTGGTTAGGAACGTCGTATGGATTCAGTATGCTTACTGCAGAGGGGAATATTTGCCGGTTTGATTTGTTGGATGTAATGGGATTGAATTTGCGCAATCTGATTGCACAGGATATTGAAGAGGGGGTTGACGGAGAAATGTGGATCGCTACCGAAAATATGGGGATCGTACGTGTAGTGGGGAATGGGAATAATGTAAAGGACTACAAAATATATAGCTATTCTCCTGAAAATGATAAGCTGAATTCACTGAAAGTGATGTGTATGTATAAAGACGAATTGGGGCGTATCTGGGCTGGTACGGAAGGATGCGGACTTAGTTTGTACGATTCTAAAATCGGTAAGTTCATATCTGTACATGTGCAGTGGAATCTTCCGGGCGATGTTATATCCAGTATTATTGGCAGTAAAGAGGATGAACTGTGGTTAGGTACGAATGTGGGATTGGTGAGACTGTATGTGCCGGAGGACCTGTCGAAAGTCAACTATAGGCTGTATACTACGGCGGACGGCATGCAGGATAATGTGTTTATCAGGAATGTGGCGTGTAAAACCGAAGAGGGGGAACTGTTTTTCGGAGGCGCCCATGGATATAACAGCTTTTTTCCGGACCGTCTGAAAGAGTCGGACTTCCAATTGTCTATTACAATAACTAATATTAAAATTTTTGATAAATCGTGGAATAATCTGGAGGATGCTGTGAGAAACAGGATATCCGAACAGTCACCCGATTTCACGAAAAAAATAGTGCTGGACTATTGGCACAATAATTTTAGTATTGAATTTGCCGTGCTCGATTATATGAATCCCGCACAAAATAAATATGCGTACAAATTGGATGGTTTCGATACGGATTGGCAATATCCGGATCAGTTGCGCCGGTTTGCCTATTACAATAACCTGCCTGCCGGTACCTATAAATTTCATTTAAAAGCGGCCAACTCCAATGGGATATGGGGAGAAAGAGAACCGGCTATGGAGATAGTGATACTGCCACCACCCTGGCGGACATGGTGGGCATATGTTATTTACGCTATTTTAATAATATCGGCGGGCTGTATATTATTCAGAATGGGAAAAAAGCGTGTGCAGCTGTACAATGCTTTGCATTTGCGCGAACTGGAAAAAGCAAAAGCGGATGAGTTGAATCATACAAAACTGCAATTTTTTACGAATATCACTCATGAATTACTTACTCCTTTGACTATTATTTCGGCAACGGTCGATGAGCTGAAACTTTGTGCTCCGCAGAATGGAGACTATTATCAGATAATGACGAACAATATCAATCGGTTGATACGTCTGCTGCAGCAGATTCTGGAATTCAGAAAAGCGGAAACTGGAAATCTGAAACTACGTGTGTCACGGGGAGACCTTGCGGCATTCGTCCGAAACAGTGTGGATAATTTTGAGCCGTTGATGAAGAAGAAAAAAATCTATTTCTCGATCATGACCAATCCCGAACCCTTTATGGCATATTTTGATTCGGACAAGATCGACAAAATACTATATAATCTGTTGTCCAATTCATCGAAATATAACAAAGAAAAAGGAACGGTGTGGGTCGATCTGAGTTATGAAAAAACATTGGATTCGGCTGTGTTGGTAGTGAAAGATAACGGAGAAGGTATTTCGGAAGAGGCTCAGAAAACACTGTTTAAGCGTTTTTATGAAGGTGATTACAGGAAATTCAATACCATAGGCACTGGCATCGGACTGTCGTTGACAAAAGATCTGGTGGAACTGCATCAGGGAACTATCTCCGTACAAAGTAAACTGGGAGAGGGTACGGCGTTTAAGGTGATTATTCCTATTAATCGCGGTGCATATAAGGAGGAGAATATCGATGATAAATCGGATGTACTGCCCGTAGCACAGCACATTCCCGTGGAAGTGGTGGAGGAAGAAGAAGAGGGACAGGCAGAGGAAAAAGGGGGCACATTGCTTTTGGTAGAAGACAATGAGGACTTGTTGATGATGATGACTAAGCTGCTGAAAGCTAATTATAATGTATATACAGCTTGTAATGGTAAAGAGGGGATCGAGGTCATTGGAAACAAAGATGTGGACTTGATAGTATCAGATGTGATGATGCCGGAAATGGATGGGCTTGAATTCTGCCGTTACGTGAAAGGACACTTTGATACAAGCCATATCCCTGTCATTCTTCTGACTGCTAAAAATAAGGAAGAAGATCGCGTGGAAGCATATGAAGCGGGTGCGGATGCTTTTATTAGCAAACCTTTCAATCTGAGTGTACTCCATGCCCGCATCAGTAATTTATTGAAAACCAGGGAACGTGCCAACAAGGATTTCAAAAAACAATTGGTTTTCGAGGTGGACGAATTGAATTATACCAGTATTGATGAGGAATTTTTACAGAAAGCAATCGGCAGTGTGCAAGCTCATCTGGATGATCCGTTGTTCGATCAGACTCGTTTTGTGGAAGAGGTGGGAGTGAGTAAATCAACTCTTTTCAGAAAGCTGAAATCACTGACCGGATTGTCGTACTCATCTTTTGTCCGTAACATCCGCATGAAAGCTGCTTGTAGAATCATGGAGGAGAAGCGGAATGTACGAATCTCGGAGTTAGCTTATGCCGTCGGGTTCAACGATCCGAAATATTTTAGCGCCTGCTTTAAAAAAGAGTTGGGAATGCACCCGAGTGAATATATGGAACGCTTCATCAATGGCGGGAAGAGTGAAAACGATGAAGAGAATCCTGTAAAAGATAGGTAGAGACTACGTCATAATCAGAACCTGCCCCGATAAATCAGAAAAATTTATTGAGCTGAATTGAAGCAGGTTTTCAGGGAGGCATCAATAAGATCAAAAAATCGCTTTACACATAATGGGAATGGTAGCAATGCCATTCTCATTTCTTTAATCTCTTTTCCTGTACTTCATAGCAGGTAGAAAAATCATTCAATTATTTCTGAAATTCTGGGGTTGCATTAAAATCGGGCTTTTTGAAATAATATTGGAGTGGATTTTTCTCTTCCTTCCCTACTTTTGTTTCATCGAAAATAAAGGTATTTTTTAGTTTTTAAGGGAATTAAGGTTAAGGTAGAAAAAGAGCGGTTACTATGTAAATGAAACAGCGAAAGGTTACACATTTTTTTGTAGGGTAAGAGGACGTTTTCAGGATATTTAAAAACGGAAATAACAGTTACATTTAAAAGATAATAGTATGAAAAAAAACAAGGCTATGAACTTTTCTCTTAATTGTCCACCATTTAATGCAGGAATAGCATGCAGGGCTTTTGCCGCTTTTGCATTAGGAGGGTTGTTGCTGATGGCTCCTTCGGTAGCTTTTGCCGATGGGATGGAACAAAACGTGCTTCAGCAGCAAGGAACAGTTAAAGTTACAGGTGTTATAAAGGATATTGCAGGAGAACCGGTGATCGGGGCGAATGTTGTTGTGAAGGGTACGACAAATGGAATTATATCCGACATTGACGGTAATTTTACATTGTCGGTTCGCTCCGGCGATGTACTAGTCATAAGTTACTTGGGGTATCAGACTCAGGAAATAACAGTCGGACGGAAAACGAATTTCAATATTATATTAAAAGATGACGCGAAGTCACTGGATGAGGTGGTAGTAGTGGGATTCGGTACGCAGAAGAAAGTGAATCTGACGGGGGCGGTATCGATGGTAGATGCCAAAGTGATGGAGGATCGTCCGGTGATCAATGCTGTGCAGGCTCTGCAAGGGGCAGTCCCGGGATTGCAGATTACGTCTAATTCCGGAGCGCTGGATAAAAATGCAAGCATCCGAATTCGTGGTGCGAACACATTGGGCTCCGCTTCTGCCGATCCGTTAATTCTAATCGATGGCATGGAAGGGGATATCAATTCTATCAATCCGCAGGATATTGAGAATGTATCCGTATTGAAAGATGCGGCTGCTGCTGCTATTTACGGTTCACGTGCACCATATGGGGTAATTCTTGTTACTACGAAGAAGGGACGTCAGGGAAAGGCTGCGGTTACTTACAATAATAACTTCCGCTGGGGTAGTCCTACGCGTATTCCGGATATGGTAGATTCGTGGACGTTTGCCAATTATTATAATGAGGCCAGTAGAAATGCAGGAAGCGGAGATTATTTCCAACAAGAGGTGATGGACCGTATTTATGCAACGGTGAATGGACAGGAAGGTGCGGTGGATATGGTACCGGATTCCGGTAACTCCAAGTATTGGTCGAATCAATGGAATAACTATTCTGCAAATACGGACTGGTATGATATTGTGTATAAAGATTGGGCGTTCTCGCAGGAACACAACATGAGTGTAAGTGGCGGTACGGATAAGATCGGATACTATGCATCTGCCAATTATCTGGATCAATCCGGACTTTGTAACGTGTCTTCCGATAAACTGAAACGTTACACCATGACGGCTAAATTTAATGCGGAGCTGTCCAAATGGGTGCGACTGGATGTAAATACGCGATTTATCCGTAAAGATTACGACAGACCTTCGTCTTTGAGCGGTTCTCTTTATGATAATTTGAGCATGAACGGCTGGCCGACCACTCCTTTCCGCGATCCCTACGGCAATATTTTCGGTGGACTCTTTCAGGAGGTCATGAAGCTGGACCAAGGTGGAAGATATATTTCCCAAAATGATGAGCTTTATATGCAGGGTGCTCTTATCATTGAACCGATCAAGGGATGGACAACGCACTTGGAAGCCAATTATAGAATATATAATTCGGCCGTGAGAGAGACATGGTTCCTGACCCAAAGCTATTATACGGATGGCACTCCGATAGAGCAGTCGGGAGCGGGAACGCTGAACAGACGTCATACCCGTGAGAACTATATGAATATAAATGCCTATACGGATTATTCTCATAGTTTTGCCGAAGTTCATAATATGAAAGTGATGTTTGGTTTCCAGACAGAAGGATTGCGTCAGGATTATGATGAACATACTAAATATGGGTTTATCAGCAATGATTTTCCTTATGAGAATGCGATGACGGACAAATTGCTGAACGGAGAGGATAAATATCCTTCGGCAGGAGGTAAATATAACCGTTGGGCTACCGCGGCATTTTTCGGACGTGCCAATTATGACTATAAAGGTATCTATCTGGCAGAAGTAAATTTGCGTTATGATGGAAGTTCGCGTTTCCGTAGCAATCAGCGCTGGGACTTGTATCCCTCTTTCTCGTTGGGATATAACATGGCCCGTGAGCAATACTGGGAATCGATTGAACCCTATATTGGCATGTTGAAGGTTAGAGGTTCTTACGGAGAATTGGGAAATCAGAATACGGATGGTTGGTATCCGACTTATGAAGTGCTTGAAGTGAAAGCTAATAATGGTGATTGGTTGCAGAATGGCCAGAAGACTAACACGACAACCCAGCCGAAAATGATCAGTACGATATTGACATGGGAACGTGTGAAAAGCTGGAATATCGGTCTCGATTTCGGAGCATTCAATAATAGGTTGACAGGTGCTTTCGACTATTTTCAGCGTACTACTACTGGAATGGTAGCAAAAGGCTTGGAATTGCCGGTTGTATTGGGAATAGCCGTTCCTGATGTGAATAGTGCGGATATGTGTACGTCCGGTTTTGAATTGGCCGTTAAATGGCAGGATCGTTTGAGTAACGGTTTGGGTTATAACATTGGATTCTCCTTATCAGATGCCCGTTCAAAAGTTGTGAAATATCTGAATAATCCGACCGGAAATTTAGGAGGGTACATCGAAGGAGAGTATTTAGGCGATATTTATGGATATGAGACGGTAGGGATTGCCCAAAGTAAAGAAGAGATGGAACGGCATTTGGATCAACTCGACCAGAATTATTATAATACACATGGAGTATGGCCGGCTGAACCTCGGAAAGGACAATCTGGATTGGGTGATGACTGGAATGCCGGTGATATTATGTATGCCGATTTGGATGGTGACGGTGAAATAAATAGTGGAGAATATACATTGGCAGATCACGGGGATTATAAGAAAATAGGAAATAAGACTCCTCGGTATCAGTTTGGAATTAATCTGGGAGCTGATTGGAAAGGATTTGATTTCAGTGCATTCTTTCAGGGAGTGATGAAGCGGGATTACTGGCAGGATAGCTGGCTGTTCTGGGGAGCAACAGGAGATGCCCGTAAATCCACTTGTTTTTATGACCATTTAGACTATTGGTCGGAGGATAATCCAGGTGCATACTATCCTCGTCCTTATTTTGGGGCACAGCCGGGTGGCGGCGGTGATAAACACTTGAACAAAAATCAATATTGTCAGTCCCGATATTTGCAGAGTGGAGCTTATATTCGTCTGAAAAATGTTCAATTGGGGTATACTCTGCCTTTGAGATGGACTCAGAAGTTCAATGTGTCCAGATTGAGAGTTTATGTTTCCGGTGAAAATTTGTGGGTAGGAACCAAAATGGCCAGTATGTTCGATCCGGAAACAGTGGATGGCGGTAATGGTGATGGAAAGAATAAGAATATCGGTGAGGCTTATCCGTTGTCTAAAGTCATTTCTTTCGGCTTAAGCATTACACTTTAATTTTAATACAGTAGAACAATGAAAAATAGATATAAACTTAGCTTTAAATGGTTGGTGGGTATTGCTACCTGCTCCGGTGTACTATTGACTTCATGTAATGATTATCTGGATATAACTCCTCCATCGGATATCCCACCGGAACTTTATTTGAATGAAGAAAATGAATTGGCAACTTATGTAAATGGCTTATACGGAATATTGCCTTCACATGGCGGTATATACACTTATGGCATTTTTGGTGGCGATGCAGGAACGGATAACATGGTGAAGAGTAAAGCTGATTCAAAGTATATAGGAAACCTGCATACCGGTATGGATAATGGAGACTATTATTTTGAAAACATACGTAGCTGTAACTACTTTTTGCAGGAGGTACTTCCGAAATATGCTTCCGGCAATCTTTCCGGTAATGAAGAGTATATCCGTCATTATATTGGAGAAATTTATTTTCTCCGGGCCTATGAATATTTTAAGCGATACCAGATGTTCGGAGATTATCCGATTATTACTCAAATATTGCCAGATCAGGAAGAGGTTTTGATAAAAGAAAGTAAACGTTCTCCGCGTAATGAGGTGGCACGTTTTATCTTAAATAATCTGGATATGGCTTCTTATTTAATGTCGGGAGCCAATCCGGATGCTAATAAGACGCGTATATCGGAAGATGCGGCTATTTTCCTGAAATCGAGAGTAGCGCTGTTTGAAGCTACATGGCTGAAATATCACAAGGAATATGTACCGGGAGGAGATAAATGGCCAGGAAAAGATATGTACCCTAATTATACATTTCCAGCCGGGAGTTATCAGGCAGAGATTGATTATTTCTTGAGACGGGCTTATGAAGCTGCCGATTCTATCGCTGGAAAATATGCATTGGTACAAAATACGGGAAATGTACAGCAAAGCGCCAGTGAACCCAGCAATCCATACATGGATATGTATGCTACCGAAGACATGAAAGGATATAGCGAAGTTATTATGTGGAGACAGTATAGCCGTGCATTGTCGGTTGGTCATAGTGTGGGTTATCATGCACAACTGATGAATAATGGCACCGGTACTACAAGAGGAATGATCGAAAGTTATTTGATGAGTGACGGTAAACCGATCTATTCTTCATCTTTTACCTACAACGACGAAGGTATAGCCAATGTCCGCAAGAATCGGGATGCACGTATTAATGTCTTTCTGAAAGAGCCGGGACAGGTGAATTACTTTGTAAACCTCACTTCTAACTTAGGCTCGTCCGGACAAATAGTAGAGCCTGCAAATCCGACGATTACAGGGGATACTAAGAATCCGACAGGGTACATGCTACGGATGGGCAATTCGAAAGACAAAGAGGAGAATGATCAGTATGGAACTTTCTTGGGTTCTCCTGTATTCATGGCTGCCGAGGCTTATTTGAATTACATCGAAGCCCGTTATCTGGCATCGGGCGACTGGCATACGGATAAGATAGAACAGTATTGGAATGAACTTCGTCAGAAACATGCCTTGATCACTGCTTCCATTCAGGAAACGATCGATGCAACCGATATGGCAAAGGAGACGGCTTTGAAAGATCAGGCATATGATTGGGGAGCCTATTCTGCCGGGGCGGTATTAAGCGATAAAGTATTGTATTGCATTCGTCGTGAACGCCGTTGTGAGTTAATAGGGATGGGCATGCGCTATATGGACTTGTGCCGTTGGCGCTCTATGGATCAGTTGAAAGAAAATAAATATCACATCGAAGGCTTTAAATTGTGGGGAGATGATGGGAAGCAACTTCCGGTTTACTCCTACAAACGATTGCCTGCCGATCCGGATAATACCAAGTCCGTAGTGTCTTCGCCGGAATTGAGTAATTATCTGCGTCCTTTTGAAATACAAAGAACCTCGGATGCTTTCAGTGGTTTGGGATGGTATTACGCTTATTATTTAGGTTATGTGCCTATTAAGCAATTCTCTCTTTGCGGTGACGGTGTCTTATATCAGAACCCGGGATGGAGTGAATCGGCTAATTCAATGCCGGAATTTTAGAAATAATAAACAACAGTCTCCGGCGGATTTTCTGCCGGGGAACTGCTTAAAATAATAGAATTGTTTAATTAATATTTTAACTATCATGAAAGCGAAATTATTACTGTGGGGAACTTGTACTCTTTTTTCAATGACTGCTGTATTTGCACAGCAAAAAGAGGGAAATCTGTTGAAAAACGGTGATTTTGAGGCCGGCTATACAGCATTTAATCATTCAGACATAATGTGTCCTGAAGTCATCGAAGGATGGGATCTTAAGAGAGATGTCGATGGTTTGGATAACGCTATTGTAAGTGGAACATTTAATAATGCAGGGCAAGATGAGTGGAACACGTTTGCCTTTATCAAAGACATAGAGGATGCTGATATGTCCGGTGAAGGAGGGGATTTGATAACAGATGATAATTATCAATATCTTCGTTTTCAACGCTATTTCTGGAATGGCTGGTTTGATTCGGATGGTATTCAGCAGACGGTAAGTGTTGTTCCCGGAGAAACCTATTCTCTTTCTTGCATTTATCGTGTGAACGCGGGTGGTACGAGAGACAAACAAGATGCTAAACGTCATATTCGTGTATACGAGGCTTCAACAAATGATAAAGGAGGAACTGTGAAAGGTGCCATGATTTATGAACAACAGATTCCTCATGAAACGTGCGATTGGAAAGTTTTTTCTACATCAGGCATCAAGACAGACTCTGAAACTAAGATGATTATTTGTCTGGGTATGGATGGTGCCGGTGGGGAAGGCGATGGAAAACCTCAGAATGAAAATGTGTATATCGACTATGATGACGTAGTATTCCAGAAAGGAACCGCATCTGGCATTGCTTCCATGAATGCCAACAATGTATCGGTTCGCAAACTCGGTGTGAATATTTTGGTAGGCGGAGTGTCTGCCGGCGATCAGGTGACTGTGTACGATATTGCAGGAAATTTGCAGAAGTCGGATGTAGCACAATCTGATAAGATGATGATACCGATGGCCGGACAAGCTAAAGGTGTATACATTGTGAAAGTAGGAAATGTGACTAAAAAAGTGGTCCTGTAAAGATTGAATAGTGTATGAGATTTTTTAGTGTTATATTATTTGCATTACTATGTTCATGTGTCTCCCTCTTTGCGAGGGAGACACAGACTGTTGTATCCATAGAGAATGAAAACAAGGAATTGAGCGGGATGATAGACATGCATATGACCGGAGAAATTCCCTTGAAAAATGCCTCAGTCAATCTGGTTTCGCAGGATGCATGGCTCTTCTTCGACAATGTACGCCCTTCTGAGGTTATAGAGAAATATGCTTCCATGATAAAGGTGTCGGGAGAAGTCTTGCAACCGGGTAAAAATAGTCGGGTGGATGTTTTTCTCCATGGTACTGTCATCATACCTCATGATGAGAACTATGAACCGTTGCAGGTTTTCACGGGCGAAAATTATTCGGGGGAGAACCGTACGTATCTCGTAGATTCCTGCTATCAGGATTTGGAGTCGTTTGATAATGCCATCCGGTCTTTCAAATTGAAAAGAGGATATATGGCGACATTGGCCAATGAATCCAACGGACAGGGATACAGCCGTGTGTTCATTGCCGACAATGAGGATATTGATATTCCGGTTCTTCCGCACGAATTGAATGGCAAGGTTTCCTATATCCGTTGTTTCAGATGGGAATGGGTATCCAAGAAGGGATGGTGTTCGTCCGGTGCGGGATGTTACAATGAGATAGATCTGACGGCATCTACTTGGTATTATTCTTGGAGTGCCGACCGGGAGTCGCTGAATGATGCGGAGTTTGTTCCTATTAAGCAGAATTGGGGATGGCCCGGATTTGCTGAGATCAACTCGAAATCGAATGTAACCCATCTTTTGGGATATAATGAGCCGGACAGACCGGAACAAGCCAATGCATCGGTAGAAAAAGCGATCGGGCAATGGCCGCAAATGATGGAGTCGGGACTTCGTTTGGGTACTCCTGCCATAGCCGATAATTTGAATTGGTTGTATAGCTTTCTGGATGAGTGTAAGAAACGCAATTACCGGGTGGACTATGTAGCTGTACATGCTTATTGGGGTGGTTCCGGAGGTGCACAGGTGGTAACGGACGGCAATGGCAATATCTCACCGGAAAAATGGTATCAGAAGCTAAAGGCGATTCACGACCGAACAGGACTTCCTATCTGGATTACAGAATGGAACAATGGTGCTAACTGGACGCACGAGACTTGGCCTGCTGATGAAGCCAGTAAACAACAGAAGCAATTGACCGATTTAAAGGGTATCTTAAATGTCTTGGATACATGTAGCTTTATCGAACGTTATTCCATTTATAATTGGGTAGGTGACGAACGTGCATTGGTGGTAGGAAAAGATGATAACGGGAACTATACGGCAGGCGGTGCCATCGACCAAAAACTGACCCCCGCCGGTGAGTATTATCGTGATCTTCATGCTCCGATGGCCTATAATCCTTTGAAAGCTGTAGTGCCTACATATCAGGTGGTGACTCCGGAATTGGAAGCTTCGTACAATATGAATTCACGCGCCGTGGAAGTATCCTGGACGGATTACAATGGTGAACTTACAGATGAATATGTATTGGAGCGTAAAACGGATGACGGGGAATTTGAAGAACTGATCTCAGGAGTGGGACAATTGAAAAATCAGTATTCGGAAGAGTTGAAGCCGACGGAATCACATGCCTATACATATCGTGTGAAGATTAAATCCGGTTCGGAAGAGAAATATTCTAATGAAATGGTGGTTGATGTACCTATTGTGAAAGGCACTTCGGATGTTCGTTATGGGGTAGCTACACTTTCCGATCTGGTGTGGAAATATTTCTTTTTTGAAGACGGAGCAGCTTATAGCACTACTCCTGCTGTTGTATTTGGCGGATTTTCTTCTGCTACGAGAACGCTGCTAAGTTATCATCTTCAGGGAACTTCGACTAATGGGTTTCGTTTCAAATTTACTCCGTGGGAATATCAGAATGTAACAGAACTGCCTAAAGCGGAAAATGCTCCTTATATTGTAGCCACTAAAGGAAATTATAAGTGGGGCGATTTAGATGTTGAAGCGGGAGATGTAAGAAGTGTTAATGACGAGTGGAAAAAAGTGACTTTTACAAAGCCATTTACGGAAGCACCTGTTGTTTTTGTATCTCCATCTTCTGCAAAAGTGACATCTCCTTCCTTTGCACGAGTCAGAAATGTGACAAAGGAGGGATTTGAAGTGCATTTTACACGTGAAAAGAGTATGACAGGTAGCTTTTCCAGAGAGAATATTTGCTATTTTGCAATTGTCCCGGGTATGACGGTTGTAAATGGCAAAAAAATAAAAGTGGGAAAGACTGCTGAGGTAGTGGGAGAATTGAGTAATAAAGCAGAACTATCTTTTGATGGAACTTATACTGATCCGGCATTCTATTGTACACTTTTGACGAGCAATGATAGTTTTACATCCAATCTCCGTTATTCGGGTTTAACTTCGGAAGCGGTTACTTTTATGAAGCAACGTGAAAAGTCGGCCGGAGCATCAGGAACTTCTGCACTCGATCAGGTCGGATGGATGGTGATTGAAAGTGGTGCTATCGTAGGAACCGGTAATATAGAGACAACGGCTGAGGAAGGAACATTGAAAATTTTTCCTACGTTGACAAGAGATATATTAGATGTAACGGCCGAATGGGGAACACGCATTTTTATATACAGTGTAGGTGGTAGTTTAGTGAAGAATTTGGTATATCGTGGCATATCTTTTAGCGTATGCGAACTTTCTGCCGGTATGTATATTCTTCGTACAGATAAAGGAGAATCCGGACGTTTTGTGAAAATTGATTAGTTTTCAGAAGGATTACGCTTATTTATTGTTAAAACGGGAAGTTGAATTAAACTTCCCGTTTTTTATTGGGTCATATATAAAGTTGCAACAGAAAAATAGATTTAGTAGTTTTATCAAAAAGAGAAAGTTAGTATGAAAAGAATAGCATTTTTAATGATCGCCTTGTTTATGATAGGTGGGGTGGTTATGGCTCAAGGTCAGCGTGGAGAACATAAAAAGATGACTCCGGCAGAACGGGCGGAAAAGATGACGGAACGTATGGTAAAAGAGTATTCCTTGAATGATGCGCAGAAGAAACAATTGTTGGAGGTGAATCTGGCACGGTGTGAAAAAATGGATGCCCGTATGTCTATGCGTCCGGATGTAAATGGAAAGAAAGACGGGAAAAAAGCTCCCCAGATGACAAAGGAAGAACGGGAAAAGATGCGTGCGGAAATGAAAAACGCCAATGACGAGTATAATGCACAGTTACAAAAGATTATGACGGAAGAGCAATATGCTTCTTATACGAAGAAACAGTCCGAACGTGAACAACGGATGAAGGAGGGGCGGAGAGAGAGGAAGTAATCAACTTTCAACTCCGAACATTTGTGTATTTCCGTCTCTTTTTGTTCCTTTGTCGTCGTAATTAAAGAACGGATAAATTATGAAGAAACTCATATACCTGCTTGCCTATTGCTTTTTCATTGTTGTCACCGCTTGTGGTGGAAATAAGAAAGCAGAAGAAAAATCATTGCTGATTATGCAGGATAGCGTTGATGCATGTGGCTTACAACGTATGCAGGTATCGAAGGCGGATGTTGATATCAAGTTTAAAGGTAAGGATTATCACTCTTTTATATCACGCACTCCGGATGAGGATTTGCCGTTGGTAAAAGATGATAGAGGAAATCAGTTCGTAGATAATAAGATTCAGCTTCGTTTAACGCGTGGCAATGAGCAAATCTTCAATATGACTTTTACAAAGAGAAATTTTGCTTCAATAGTGGGAGAAGACTTTTTGGCAAAGTCTATTTTGGAAGGAATGGTATACAACAAGACTACCCCGCAAGGAATTGTATATGCTGCCAGTGTGTGTTATCCGCAGACGGACTTGTATGTTCCTATTTCCATAACGATTACTGCTGATGGTAAAATGACGATGGCACGGGAAGAGTTATTGGAAGAAATTTATGATGAAGAGGGTGTTTAAGCCTTCTAATGCATTCGTGACAATGGATTTACACAAATGTAATACTTTTTAAAACAATTGAAAGGCAACCGTCAGGTTGCCTTTCGTATTTTAGCGGAGTCAATAAATGTTATGATTTATAAGAGGAATGAGGATGCTGAACTGACATCTTATGAATAATATCTAAATTTTTTCTTTTTCTTTGCTGGCGATAGTTGTTTTAATACTTACTGCCCAAAATGAAAAGTTGGTTCTTTTGACGGAATCTGTGAATATGCAGGCTGATTCGACATGTATTGACACTATGCTGTTTTCATTCTGTTGATAGTTAAAGAAACTGAAAAATGTGATCTCACTCTGTTATTCCTAAATCTTTCCAGAATCACTATCGTTATTTGCATTATAAAAACATAGGAAACTATATTATTAACATTAAAAAATAACGATTATGAAGAAAATTTTATCTGTTCTTGTGATGGCTATCGTAGCCGTTCAGTTTGCATTTGCCGGTGATGTGATTACTAAGGATATTAACCAGTTGCCACTGTCGGCACGCAATTTCATTAACCAGCATTTCACCAAACCCCAAGTGGCCCATATTAAAATAGACAGCGAGGTTTTATCTAAGAAGTACGAAGTTTTATTGACCAATGGTATCGAAATTGATTTTGATGGCAAAGGGAATTGGCAGGAAGTGGATGCTAAAAAGGGAAAGGTACCGGCAACGATTATCCCCTCTTTCGTCAGTAACTATTTGAAGACGAATAATTTCACTACTGAGTTCGTTACTAAGATCGAACGGGACCGTAAAGGGTATGAAGTAGAACTGAATACCGATTTGACTTTTAAGTTTGATAAGAATGGTAAGTTCCGTAAAGCGGATGATTGATTGTAAGATATAGAACCTTGACCAATATAATTTTAGAGATGATGAAATTTAAATATTATTTAGGAGCCGTAATGTTGGCGATAATCCTGTTTTCTTTCAGTGCTTGTGACAACGATGATGATTATATGCCACCTAATCAGGACATCATTACAGCGTTAAAGCAACTTTATCCTGATGTACAGGATATAGAATGGAGTCAGAAGGGTGTTTATTATGTAGCTGATTGTTGGGTAAATGGGTCGGAACTGGATGTGTGGTTTGATGCAAATGCCAATTGGATCATGACGGAGATGGAGATTTTTCGTGAACAGCTACCCGCAGCCGTCAATACGGCTTACGAGGAGAGTGGTTACGGTGATTGGGTGATTGACAACCTTACTAAGCTAACCTTTCCGCATAAGTCGGAAGAATTTGTCTTTGAAGTTCAGAGAGGTGCACAGGAACGTGCTTTGTATTACTCCGCATATGGCGGTCTCCTTCTTGAAAAGGATATTACCGATGCGGATGACACACACTGGCCGGACGTGGAATAATGGGAGAGGGGAGAGTTGAGATGGGAGAAGTGATTGCGCTATCATGATGCAAAGTACTTCTCCCATTTCCCTTTATTCTTCTTATTCCCGTTGTCCCCTTTCTTTAATAATCCTCTTTTAGCTAAATTCGTAATCTTTTGCCAGTCCTCCTTCACTTGTTTCTTTATAGAGGGAGGGGAGATCGTGTCCTGTTTGCTTCATTACTTGTACCACCTTGTCGAAAGAAACGCGGTGCATGCCATCTGTGAATGAAGAGTAGAGGTTGGCATCCAGTGCACGTGCGGCGGCATAGGCGTTGCGCTCAATGCAAGGGATTTGCACTAATCCGCAAACGGGGTCGCAGGTCATTCCTAAGTGATGCTCCAAGCCCATTTCGGCAGCATATTCTATCTGGGCAGGGCTACCGCCGAATAATTGGTTGGCTGCTGCTGATGCCATGGCACAGGCTACGCCTACTTCTCCCTGACAGCCTACTTCTGCTCCGGAGATAGAAGCATTGAATTTTACAATGTTTCCTACAAGGCCGGCTGTGGCTAATGCGCGTAAGATACGTATATCGCTAAAATCACGACTTTTGTATAAATGATAGAGCACTGCGGGCATTACACCACAAGAGCCGCAAGTGGGCGCAGTTACAATTTTTCCGCCGGATGCATTTTCTTCGCTGACTGCCAATGCATATGCAAATACAAGGCCGCGCGATTGTAACGATTGTTTGTATCCGGTAGCACGTATATAATAAGTGGAAGCCTTTCTTCTTAAGTTTAACGGACCGGGCAGGACCCCTTCTTCTTCCAATCCCCGACGGATAGAGTCTATCATTGTTTTCCATACCTCATTCAGGTAATCCCAGATATCAGAGTCCTCACACTCTTTTACATACTCCCAATAGCCTTTTCCACTACGTTCGCACCATTCTAAAATTTCCGTCATGCTGTTCATTCCGTATACATCACGGCTTTCAATGGAAGGCGTATCGCTGTTTTCGGCTAATGCCCCTCCTCCGATACTATATACCGTCCAGTTTTCAATGAGCTTATCATCAGTGTCGAAAGCTGCAAAAGTCATTCCGTTCGGATGAAAAGGGAGAAAGACTTTGGGTTGCCATATAATTTCTACCGGTGCTGTCGGTTCGAGGGTATCGATAATAGCGACATCCGTCATATGGCCTTTTCCTGTAGCTGCCAGACTCCCGTAAAGTGTTACTTTGAATTTTGCTGCATCCGGATGGCGTGTTACAAACATTTCAGCCGCTTTTCGCGGCCCCATCGTATGACTACTGGAAGGACCTGTGCCAATACGGTATAACTCTTTGATTGACTTCATATTATTGTACTCTTGTTATTCTTTCTAATAAACTTTCAACTCTCAACTTTCAACTCCCCTAATACCATTTCTTTTTCCGGAAAAATGCATAGACCATGATCCCTATAATGATCATTAATGCCCAAGCGAAACAGTATCCGTATCTCCAGTCCAGTTCCGGCATCATCTTAAAATTCATCCCCCACACACCGACAAGAAAGGTCAGCGGTATAAAAATGGTAGATACGATTGTCAGCCGTTTCATAATATCGTTCATCCGTAAATCATTGTTGGATATATAGAGGTCTACCAGAGATGACAGTGTTTCACGACATATTTCAATTGTCTGGAGAACAAATTGCAAATGGTCGTTTACATCATTGAAAAAGGCACGGTTGGCTTTATGCATCAATGTACTGTCTCCTCTCAGCAGTCTGATATATTGTTCTTTTAGAGGAAATATGGATTTTTTCATCAACATATACTGGCGTCTGAGAGATTGAATTTGAATGCCTATATCATCACCGTCACTGATTCTGAGCAATTCTTCTTCAAGGTCTTCAAGTGCATCGTCTATATCCGAGACCATTGAAGTATAATTCCCTATTACGCTGTTCAGGAGTACGCTCAACAGATAATCGCTTTGTCTGCTTCGTATCTTTAATACATCGTTGCGCAAGGCTATACTTACGTCGTCAAAGAAATTAGTCTCTCTTTCAAGAAAGGTCAATACATAGTTTGCACCTAAGATAATACATACCTGTTGCTGCTCCAATTCATCCAGATCGTTTTCATTTTCTTTTTTAGCAGGGTGGAAGAGCTTTAGAATAAGTACGATGTATTTATCATGTTCTTCTATTTTGGTAGGATGGTCGGCATTTAAAATATCTTGCAGCACAAGGAAGTCTATTTCGAAATGTTCGCAGATTTCACGAATCGTTTCTGTGTCTTTCAAACCGTGTACTTGTAACCAGTTGATACGTTCATTGTTCAGTGAATTACTGACTTCATGAAAGTTTGTTCCTGAAGATTCCTGCATTTCATTGAGATTGTATGTACAGAGATGCAGATGGGTAGGAGTCTGGCTCTCACCCGTATAAATTAATTTTTCACTTAACAGGTTGTTTTTCATGCTTTATTTTTTGTTTAAGAAGACCACTACGACAAAGGTAATGGTTTTCTTTAATGAGTATTAATTTGAAAGCTACTCACGACTATAATGAGAACAAGCTGTCCTGTGCTTTTGTTTTCTTTTAAGCTAAATCTACTACTGTAATTCCGGCACCACCGAATTGTACATGTTCATCGGCAAAGTGACGTACTCCCGGTACTGTATCCAGATACTGTCGGATCAGGGTACGCAAGATTCCTGTTCCTGTGCCGTGCAGGATGCGTACGCGTCCCATACCTACCAGGATGGCATCATCTATAAAATAGGTAACTGCCTGTAAAGCTTCGTCGCCCCTCATTCCGCGTACATCGATGTCCTGTTTGAAGCCAAGTTTCTTTTCGTACATCTGGTCGTGCGTCTGGCTACTGACAAATGTACTTTTTGCAGGTTCTTGTTTCTGTGGAGCTGCATTGGTGCGTTCCAGTCTGTCTAATTTTACTGTTGTCTTGATACTTCCAAAACCTACTACGGCGGTGTTTTTACCGTTGATTTCTAATACTTCGCCTATGGCACTTTGACCTTTAATCTTTACATGTTCGCCAATGGTAATCGGAGTGATTTTAGGGGGGTGCGGTGAAGGTGTTTGACTTTCAGAAACCTGCTTCTTTTCCTTTTTCCGGTTCTGCTTTTCCTTCAGCTTTTCCATCTTCCGGGCAATTTTGTCCTCTTGTTCTTTGGAAGCAAGTTCGTTTACCGAAGCACGGAAATCATTTAATTCCTGACGGACAAGCCGGGTTTTCTCTTTTTCGGCCTGTGCCTCTTTGATGGCACGTATCGTGTTTTCGATCCGTGCATTTGATTCTTGTAATAATCGTTCAGCTTCTTCCTTAGCCTGACGGATAATCTCCTTGCGGGATTTCTGCAACTCTTCCATCTCTGTCTGATAACGTGCGATGGTCTCTTCCATGTGTTTCTCCCTTTGGCGAATGGTCTGGCGTTTTCCTTCCCAGTAGCGTTTGTCACGAACGATATCTTGCAAATATTTGTCTGCATTGATGTATTCGCTGCCCACAATTTCGGAAGCGTCTGCAATGACATCTTCCGGTAATCCGATTTTGCGGGCAATTTCTACAGCAAACGAGCTACCGGGATTACCGATCTGTAATTGGAAAAGTGCCTGCATAAGGTGGCGATCGTAAAGCATGGCACCGTTTACTACCCCTTCATTATCCTCGGCAAAGTGCTTAAGATTCTGATAATGTGTGGTAATAACTCCGAATGTCTTTTTTTGATTGAAACGCTTTAATACCGCTTCTGCGATTGCCCCACCTATCTGTGGTTCTGTTCCACCTCCGAATTCGTCGATAAGGATGAGGCTGTGTCCATCACAACTTTTCATCATCACTTTCATATTGGTGAGGTGAGAAGAGTAGGTACTTAAATCATCTTCGATGGACTGTTCGTCACCGATGTCGATAAATATGTTACTGAATATCCCGGCATGGCTGCGTTCGTGCATCGGAACCGGCATTCCGCATTGCAACATGTATTGCAACAAACCTACCGTTTTGAGACATACGGATTTACCGCCGGCATTAGGGCCGGAAATAATAAGAATACGTTGCTTCTGGTTGAGTTCGATGTCAAGAGGAACAACTTTCTTTCCATGTTTGGAAAGCGATAATTGCAACAACGGGTGTACAGCCATTGTCCAGTCGAGCAATTGTTCGTTTTCAAGAGCCGGTTTTAATGCGTTGGTCTGTATGGCGAAGTAGCTTTTCGCCCGGATGAAATCTATCTCGGCAAGAAATTCGTACGATTGGAGTATTTCGGGGATGGAGGGTCGCAATACATTGGAGAACTCTGTAAGAATACGGATGATTTCCCGTCGTTCGTCTCCTTCCAGTTCTCGGATACGATTATTAGCTTCCACTACTTCTGCCGGTTCGATAAAGACGGTTTTCCCGCTGGCGGACTCATCGTGTACGATACCTTTTATTTTTCGTTTCAGTCCGGGGGCTACGGGGATCACCAGACGGCCATCGCGCATGGTGGGAACTACATCCTTATCTACATATCCTTCGGATTGGGCGCTACGCAGTATACTGTTCAGTGAACGGGAAATGCTTCCCATCGTGCTTGCCAATTCTCGACGGATGCGTGCCAGCTCTGTGGAGGCGTTATCCTTTATCTTGCCATATTTATTCAGTATACTGTCTATTTTTCCTATCAATTGAGGGAATACGGCAATATCTCCTGCCAGCCGTTTAAGGCTGGGGTAGGGGCAGTCCGACTCTTCCTCCTCTTCATTTCGATGGAGGAAGCGAACGATGTCACGGATCGTTTCAAGTGAACGTCTCAAATCGAACAGTTCTTGTTCGTCCAAATACATTCCTTCTATCCTTACCCGTTTTAGTGAAGGACGGACATCAAAAAAGAATTGATCGGGAAAACTGTCTTCTTCTTGAATGATACGGACAAACTCCATAACTTGATTCAGTAACTCTTCCACTTTATCGTGTTGGTCAGAGAAAGTCATATCTGTCACTCTTTCTTCTCCCAATGTACTGAGACATTTTTCTTTCAGTAGTTGTCTGATTTGGTCAAATCCTATTTTTTGCTCAAAGTTTTGAGGGTATATCATTGATCTTTACGATTTATCTATTTATGATTTATGATTGAGATTAGCTGTTGCAATTTGAATTACGAAGCAAAAATACGATTATTTCGTGAAAAAATCGTCAGAATGCTTGCAGATTTAAAAAGAATACGTACCTTTGCACCGCTTTCAGAGGGAAGCGCTTCTTAATAAAGGAGTTTTGGAGAGGTGGCAGAGTGGTCGATTGCGGCGGTCTTGAAAACCGTTGTACTGCGAGGTACCCGGGGTTCGAATCCCTGTCTCTCCGCTGAACGTGCTGGACAGAAATGGTCAGCAAACGGACAAAAAGCTACAAATCAATGATTTGTGGCTTTTTTTATTGCCCGAAAGTCCTGCTTCCAAGACTTCAAAAGTACGGTAAAAGACAAAGTTTCGTTACTAAATCGTTACCTATTCCCTGCCGGACAAAAACGGTAACGAATTGTCCATAAATGACCTGATAATGACTATATTAGTCCATAGTCTGCATAACTCGAAAACGAGAGGTAAAAACTAATTTTGCAACTAAAAATTTTGAGTTATGAAATCGACATTCAAGGTTCTTTTTTATTTGAAGAAAGGTTCTGAAAAGAAAAACGGCGAGGTTATGATTATGGCACGCATCACCATAGACGGCAAACTTTGCCAGTTCAGTACGAAACAGAGCATCCAGCCCGACAACTGGAGCATTGCTGCGGGCAAAGCCAAAGGCAGGGATGCCGGGAGGATAAACGCCCTTTTGGACGACATACGTTCTTCCCTGAATACCATTTACCACGAAATGCAGCGGCGTGACAACTACGTGACCGCCGAGAAAGTGAAAAACGAGTTTTTAGGTCATAGCGAGAGCCACGAAACAATCCTTTCATTGTTCCAAAAGCACAATGACGATGTGAAGCAGCTTGTGGGCATATCCAAGACGATAGCGACCTACCGCAAGTATGAAGTGACCCGCCGCCACCTCGCTGAATTTATCCAAAGCAAGTACAACGTATCGGACATATCCATAAAGGAGATAAGCCCGATGTTCATTACCGATTTTGAGTTGTATTTGCGTACCGCCTGCAAGTGCGGCTACAACACCACCGCCAAGTTCATGCAGTTCTTCAAGCGTATCATCATCATTGCCCGCAACAACGGCATACTGGTGGGCGACCCGTTCGCCAGCTACAAAATCCGGCTGGAGAAAGTGGACAGGGGTTATCTGACAGAGGACGAGATTAAAATTATCCTTAAAAAGAAAATGGTTTCCGAACGGCTGGAACACGTCAGGGACTTGTTCGTCTTTTCCTGTTTCTGCGGTCTGGCATACAGCGATGTCGCCAATTTGCGGCAGGAGAATATCCAAAAGTCCTTTGACGGCAACCTTTGGATAATCACCAAGCGGGTAAAGACCAACACGGACGTGAATGTCCCCCTGCTGGATATTCCCAAGATGATTTTGAAGAAGTACAAGGGCAAGTTGCCGGACGGCAAGATACTTCCCGTAATCAGCAATCAGAAGCTAAACGCCTACCTGAAAGAGATTGCCGATATATGCGGTATTAAAAAGAACCTGACATTCCACCTTGCCCGGCACACGTTCGCCACGACCACCACGCTGTCAAAGGGCGTACCCATTGAAACGGTGTCCAAGATGCTGGGACACACAAACATAGAAACTACGCAAATCTACGCCCGCATCACCAACAGCAAGATAGGCAGCGATATGCAGGGGCTTGACAAGAAGTTTGTCGGCATCGAGAAGATTTACAAGGAAGTTGCCATGTAATCTTGATTATATGGAACTGGTCACAATTTGTGACCAGTCCTTACTATTATTCCAACATTGCTAAATCTCCTAAAATATACGATTATGGATTTGCAGATTATCCAAAACAAGATTTTTGAGGTCAGAGGTTGCCGGGTGATGCTCGATTATCATTTGGCAGAACTCTACCAAGTGGAAACACGAGCCTTGAAGCAGGCGGTCAAGCGCAATATCGAGCGTTTTCCGGGTGATTTTATGTTTGTACTCACCCGAGAGGAAGCTAACTTGCTGTTATCCATAGGGGTATCACATTTTGTGATACCCCCTGATTACAACTTCGGCGTTGCTATGCCTATGGCTTTCACCGAGCAGGGCGTAGCCATGCTTTCTTCGGTTCTCCGCTCCAAAGTAGCCATAGAAGTAAACATTTCAATCATGCGGGCTTTTGTCCTCATGCGCCAAATGGCAATCGGTTACGAGGAACTGTCAAGGCGCATCGAGGAACTGGAGGTAAGCACCGATGCGCAGTTCAACGAACTGTACCAAGCCCTTACCCAGCTTTTGAGCCAGTCGAAACAACAGAAAGAACGCCGCCCGGTAGGTTTCGTTACCTATAACCGTGACAAAAACGAATAGGTAACGATTTCGGTAACGAAATTCCGCCTAACAAACTATATCCCAATAAAGTACATTCTTCCACCTTGCGGGCAGTCCACCGACTACCCGCATTTTTTATATCCTTTTCCAACTGGCACATTCCCCGAAACGCCAGCCGTGCGTGGCATGGCTGACTGTATTTCGTGAAAAGAGCCGTTGGAAACCCGCACAAGCGTATTGCAAGCAAGCTCACAACACCCTTGCCTTTCCCGCCCGCATGGAGTGTTCCCTAAAAGATGAAAGAGAACAGGCACTTTTCCCCTGTTTCCCTATCTGTAAATCTTCCTCTTACGCAGTCCCCCAGCCGGGACAGTCGTTTTAATCATTTCAATAGGCAAAGGTAGTTACGTGTTCTTCACGATTTTGCAAGGTCGAGCCGTTCCGGTTTGGCGAAAAAATCTTCCCTGCCTTGCGAGGTATTTTTTGCCCAAAACCTTGCAAACTCTAAACACTACCCTTTTACGCCTATGTGAAACGAAAACGACCGACCCGACCGGAAGACGCATAAAAAAAAAGTCGGATTTACGGGAAACAGGAAAAAAGTTCAGTGAAACTTCAACTCCCTCACCTCTCAAATCCGCATAAAATTAAAAACTTAAAAATTACAGCAATATGGAAGCAAAGGTATTATCGGAAGCAAAAGTTTATGTAGGCACTTATGCCAAGTACAACAACGGTTCATTGTCCGGCGCATGGCTCGACCTTTCGGACTATTCGGACAAGGAAGAATTTTATGAAGCCTGCCGGGAACTTCACAAGGACGAGGAAGATGCGGAATACATGTTTCAGGACTGGGAGAACGTGCCGGAGGGCTTAATCGACGAAAGCTGGATTTCTGAAAACTTCTTCGCCCTGCGTGATGCGGTGGAGGATTTGAGCGACACCGAGCAGGAAGCCTTTTTCGTGTGGTGCAACTATAAAAGCCATGATTTGGGCGAGGAAGATGCGGACGACCTTGTACGTGATTTCCGGGATGAATATCAAGGGGAATATGACGATGAAGAAGATTTCGCCTATGAAATTGTAGAGGAATGTTACGACCTGCCGGAGTTCGCAAAGACCTATTTCGATTACAAACAGTTTGCCCGTGACCTGTTCATGTGCGATTACTGGTTTGATGACGGCTTTGTGTTCCGTGCGGCATAACAACCAATCCGGGCGGGGTGTCAAAGCCCTGCCCGCTTAAAACAACCAAGTTTATAACCATAAAAAAATAAGACATCATGCAGTCACTTAACAAAAACGGGGTAAGCATCACCCAAACACCGGGAGAAGAAAAGTTCGTGAAATGCCGTTTAGGGGCTTTCAGGGGACAAATTTATTATCAATATGACTACCGCCACACGGACGGCGAACTTTTCAGCACGGTAGCCAAAACGCTGGACGAGTGCCGCCGCAGGCGTGACGAATGGGTAGCGAAGAAGAACGGAGTAATAAACAAGTAAATTTCAGGGACATGAAAACGACAGAAGTAAACAAGGAGCTTATCGGCAGGCGTTGCGAGTGTATTTTTACGGGCTTAATGGTAACGGGCGTTATCGAGGACACAGAAGAAAACGAACACACCATAGAGGTAAAAGTCCGTTTCGACCACCCGCACCAGTGGGGCGATGATTTGTATAATGATGTGTGGGCGTGGGGGCGCAAAATAGACGAGTTCGGCACGCTGCACCATTTGCAACTGTTGGAGGACAAACCGGACTTTCAGATAATGACGGTAGTTTTCGGCGAGCCAATCAGCCGGATAGACCGCAGTGTTTTTGCAGATGTGGACACGTGGGGCGTCTGTTCCCTGCAAGGCTGGGTAAACAGCTATGAAAGTGTCCGGTTTGTAGCCATAGACGACCATACGGCAACCATCACGGGCGAATATAACATGGAGCAGGTAAAGGTGTGGTTAGAGAAATACACGTCCATAAAGAGCCTTAAAACCAGTTGATAGAGGACGGCGGCTGCTTGCCGCCGTTACTTTCTTCCGTGAGCCTGCCAGCGGGTGAAGAAAGTAACAAAGAAGCCTTTCGTTTTCCCTATCATGGAAACAGCCCGCCGATGCTTCCCGGCGGGCTGTCTGCCCGATATTTACGCTTTGCGTATCATTCCATACCCGGTTTCCCAAGAGGATGATAAAAACGGATGTCGCAACTATAAATCCTCATAGTGAATAAATTTTACACCAAGTATGCACACGGTTTCTTCTTCCTCGATGTCATATTTCCATGTCCGTTTATTGACAAGCATTTCCGTTTCGCAATCGAACCATACCATTACGGGCGCATCATCTTCTTCGTCCGCCCATTTGAAAACCTGATTGGACGGCGTTTTCCATAATTCAGCACTGTCACGTTCGGAAATACAGTCCTTGTCCACAATGATGATGTCACCTACTGCCGGAACTGTATCTGTTTCCAACGTGGTTTCTATGTACCACGAGATGCCTTCTATATCCAATTCTATTTTTACCATGTCGTTTTGTTATTAGGGGGTTATTGTTTCCGTTCCTTCTTCGCTGTTGTCATTATTGAATGATAGTGTAAGTTGCTGCATCTGCCCGAAGCTGTCGATGATATAAATGTCAATCGTCTGCTGGTCGGTCGATGCCGAGGTGTAGTAGAGCCTGAACGTTTCTTTCTCCAGCGGGTAAAGGTCGTTGGGCAGGAACACCGTGCCGTTATCCATTTCCAGCTTTCCTTTGCCGTCCGGCTGGAAATACCGTATCTGATAGGTAGTCGGCTGGTAATAGCCGCCACGCACCAGTCGGCAGCGTATTTCGGCGGTTTCCCCGACTTTCAGCCTTTTGGGTACTGGCAGTGTTTCGATGCTGAACGGGTACGCCTGCTGAATATCCAAGTTGTCATTACAGGCGGTGACAAGCACGAGGGCGGCCACGATGTAGCAGCCCATGATGATTTTATACATTACATTCTTCATATACATTATTATATAGCGGTCAGTTGATAATGAATTTCAGTCCCAAAGATACCTGCGTGTGGAACTTGCCTATGTCCGAGCCGAACAACGCCCGTTCCCTTGCGTTCAACAGCAGAGCCACCCGGTCGGTCAGGTAGGTTTCCAGTTCCAGCGTCAGCGCACCGCCGTAAATGAAGCAGTCCTTATCCAGCAAGGTAGAGCCGTCCGGCAGCAGCTTTTCGCTTCGGTTGCTTGTTTCGTACCCGGCGAGAGCCGACAAGCCCAATGAAAGGAAAAAGGTCTTTCGTCTGTCCGATAGGAATTTCAGGTAATAGCCGCCCTCTGCGGTGAACTGTTCTACGGGTATCTGCATATCCTTGTAGTCATACTTCTTGTGCAGGTATTCGCCGCCAATCACCCAGCGGTTGGCGTTCTTGGTGTAAACGCTGTACGCCGCCCCGATGTGGTAGGCGAAATCACTGCCAGCGTTCCAATGCACCCCGTCCGTCATGCCCGCCGTGACCTGCAAGCCTTTCATGCCCGGCAGGTATCTTTGTGCGTGTGCCTGAAACGAGGTCAGGCACAGCGCAAAGAGCATCATTATAAAGATGTGTCTTTTCATTCCCTATTTGATTTTTAGTTCGTCAATCACTTCTGCGTTCACGATGTCGGCGTTTTCCACCCGTATGGTCTGATGCCGCCCGCCGTTCTTCTCGTAGAGTTCCACGACCAGCAGCTTGTCGTCAGGAATGGTAAACTTCGGCAGGGCGTACACCGTGCGCACGGTCGATTTCCCGGCAATCTCTATCACCTCGTTGTAGCTGCGTACCGCATCCAGTACCGTTTCCTGAATAGCCGTGCGTTTGGGCACTTTCTTATCGGTTATCTTAAACCTGATGAAGTCCGTGTCGAAAGGCACGTTGGAACTGTTCTTTGTCTGCGTGTGCACGTAGAGCATCCCGTTATAGGTGTAAATCCCCTTGATTAAGAACTGTATGCCGAAACGCTTGCTACCCAAGTGGCGCACTTTCCGGTCATTGTTCTTGTAGATGCTCTGCATTATCAGCTTCACTAATAGCGGGCTTTCATTCCCCAGTTCCCGGAAATGGATGTTCATCCGGGTATGCGAGAAGTCGGACGTATCTTCATTCTCCAAGAAGTCCTTCATTTCGATGTTGAGCATTTCCGGTTCACGGGCGTACTTGGCGTTGAACGAAAAGAAACTGCCGTCCTCGCAGATAACGGAGAAGTTCGTTTCTCCCGGAAAGCCCTCTGTCGTGGCTTTCACCCTGATTACGTTCTCCGCACCGTCCGCCTTGCCCGCTATGATGTGGTTGCTTCCCAAATCGACATAGCGGACGGCGGCGGGGAAGATGATATGCACCGTCTTGGCAAAGGTCACTTCCACGCCGTAGGGCGTAACCATTTGGCGGTACGGGAGTTTCCGGGTAATCCCCCGGTACAAGTCGTTGCCAGCCGCATACTTCACGGTGTCAGCGGTTTGTGCGTTTGCCGCACACACGCCCAGCAAGAGGGCGAACAATCCAAAAATCTGTTTCATTGCTAATTGAAATTTTAACGGTTGATAAAATGGTTATTGTTGTTTGGCATACAGCATGACTTTATAGCCTGCTTTCAGCTTCACTTTCACGGTTCGGAACTTCTTGGCGAGGTAGCCGGACGTTCCTTGCAGCAATCCCCTTGTCACGTCCATAGCCACCTGCTGCCCGGCACTTTGGGCAAAGGAAATGCTTGTACCCAGCCCGCTTCCGATATTCGCCATAGCTTCGTTGAACGCTTCCTGCTCCATAGAGGACGGGACGGAAAGCCCCTTTTGCCCGTCCGTGTCGAACACGGCGAGTTCCACCGGGATGATGTTGCCAGCGTACTCAATCGAGGACACCAGTATGTCGAGCCGTTCGCCCTGCACCTTTGCCGTCCCCGCCACAAGGGTATTCTTCGGCACAACGATATTTCCCGCCTGCATGGGTTCGAGCAGCCGCAGTTTCACCGCCTGCCCGTCCACCAGCGTTTGGTCTTGGTGTATGCAGGCGGCTACCGTGTTCTTTCCCATAGCGTACCCCGTGCCTACCGCCGTGTTGAAGCCGTAGTTTCGTGGCTGGCTGTAAGCCCGGATGAAGTCGGCATCGCTCATGGGCTGCTGCAATCCCGAAACGGTCGTTTCCCGGATAGCCTGCACCGGAATAGCCGGAGTGCCGATACCGCCGCCGTTCTGCCCGGCTGTCGGTATTTGGGCAATCTGCCCCCTTTGTCCGTCCTGCCCGTTCATGTACTTTGCCGCCAGCTCGTAGGACTTTTCCAAGAGTGCCATTTGGTCGTCAGCCGTAGGCGTGGCGTTCTGCTGCTGTTTCAGTCGGTCGGTCAGTTCCGCCACCTGCCGTTTCAATTCCTCTTTTTCCTCGTCCACAGGGGGCGTTTCGTAGAACGTGCTTAACTGGCGGTTGATGTCCCGGTAAGCCGCCCGTGAAGAAGCACCGCCGCCCCTTTGTGGCTTCGGATCTTCTTCCGGCAGCAGGTTGATTTCCTCTTGTGGTTCTTCCGTATCATCATCCAGCGTGAAACCGAAGTCCTGCAAGGATTGTATCTTGTCCTGCTGTTTGCGGTTTGTCACCGCCTGCTCGTAAGCCTTTTGCTTGTCGGCTATAATCCCGTCCTCTGCGGGCAGGGGTATGTCGGCATTGAAGCCGCCCACGCTTTCCACATTCACGTCCTCTTTGCCGGAGGGTGCGAATATCAGGTACATGCACCCTGCAAAGGCAAGGAACATCAGCGGGAAGACTATCATTTTCCTGCGCTGCTGCACCTGCTGCGGGGTAAGTTCCCGTTTGGGCTTATTTTCCTTTTTCGGCTTCCCGTCCGCCTGCGGTGCGGTCGTGCCGTTCTCATTCTTCTGTACTTCTTCCATATTGCGGTCTGTTTAACGGGTTGATACTTTGGGTTGTGTCATTGCCGTGCAACGGCAGTTGTCTGATGTGTTCTATTTGCAGCCTTTGCCCGTCCCGTTTCCCGATATTGTAGATTGATGAAACGGTGATGTAGATAGACAAGCCGCCGAAAAAGAAGAACATCAGGAGGATAACCGCCAGCCTTTTGCCCGGCGTAATCCGTCCGCACATTCGGCGCAGGCGGTCGTCCGCCCAGTCCCGCACCTTTTCGATGTGGTTTCGTTTTCTCTCCATAAGGCTATCTTTTAATGGTCTGCAAATCCTTGTTCTCGGTAATGGTGAACGCTTCGATGATGAAGCCGTGCGGGTTGTTGTCGCTTCGTGTGGCGTTAAGCAACCGGCACGAGGTCACAAGGCTTCGCACTGTCAGGCTGCTTTCCCGGACAATCAACTGGCGGGCATACGTGTTCACCTTGTAGGGGTACTGGTCGAAGTCGCACTTCACGCTGTCAATCTCCACCGTCTGCGTAACGTTTCCGGAAATCACCCGGTTGTAGTAGCCCTTTTCCGCCAAGTCCTTGTAATAGTTGAAAGCGGTCTTGTCGGCGAGAAACAACGAGCGTTTGATGTTGCTTTCGATAGCCCCCTTTTCGGGTGATAAGGTGAAGAAAAGTTCGTGGAAACGCCGCACGTGCGACTTCGCTTCCACGGGTCTGTTCTGCGCCATGTCCTGCGAGAGTGCCAGCATCAGGCTTTTGCCGTTGTCGAGGACGTATATCTTCTGCCGCTGCTTTTCGGCGAAGCTGTACGAGTTCCACACGGCAAAGCCCGTCACCAGTGCGCACAGGCAGATGAATACCAGCGCAAAGAGCCTGATTTGCCGGAAACTCGTTTCGATGTTCGTTAATGACTTAAATTCCATATACTAAATATTGATGTTGGTTATTTGAGTAGTTTCCCGGTTACTTTCCCGCTTGCCGCACCGACCGCAGCCCCGGCGATTGAACCAGCCCGTGCCACGTTGCGGTTATAGGCAGACGTACCGCCAGCCGACACTATCCAGCTTGCCACCGTTGGAATGGTGAAGTAGCCCACGATGCCGATAATCATAAAGATTATATACACGGTGCTGCTCCCGTCCGGGATGAAATCCGGGTCTGAAAGCTGCTCGATGTCTTTTTGGAGCATCAGGGTTTGTATGCGTGCCAGCACGCTGCTGAACAAGTCCGACACGGGCAGCCACAGGTAAATGGAGATATAGCGTGAAATCCACCGGGTCAGCGTGCTTTGGAAACCGTCATAGACGGAAATCGCAAACGCCAGCGGACCCAGTATGCTTAACACGATTAGGAAGAACGTGCGCAGCGTGTCTATAATCAGCCCCGCCGCCTGAAAGAGCATTTCCAATAACTCCCTGAACCAGTCCCGGACGGACTTCTTTATATTATAAGCCGTCCTGTCCATGTACATGCCCGTCATGGTCACCATGTCGGAGGGCGACCAGCCCAGTTCTTCCAGTTGTCGGTCAAATTCCTCGTCCGATGCGAGGTAAGCCGTTTCGGGGCTTCGCATCAGGGCTTCATATTCCAGTCGGTCTTTCTGCGCCCGGTACTCGTTCATGTCGAAAGTCTGCGTTTCCATAAGCTGGTTGCACCCTTTTACCACTGGCGACAATACCGTGTTGATAGTGCCCAGCACGAACGTGGGAAAGAACATGATGCACAGCCCCAGCGCAAAGGGACGCAGGAGCGGGTACACGTCTATGGGTTCGGCACGTGCGAGCGACTGCCACACTTTGGCGGCTACATAGAACAGCGCACCCAGCCCGGCTATTCCTTTGGCTACCCCCGTCATGTTGCTGCACAAGGGCATCATTTCATCGTACAGCACCCGCAACACTTGGTGCAGGTTGTCAAAATCCACCGCTGCTAATAACATAGGCATACCGATTTATATGTTACCAGTAGCGTTCATCCGCCGAGCCGTAAAGAGCCAGCACCCGGTCTGTGTCGTTCTTCTTCTTTGCCCGCAGGTAGGACACGGATATGTTCTTTCGGGTGTAGTAGTTCACGAGGTTGCGGTAGTTGAGCAGGCTTTTGTAGGCGTTGTTGATTACCGCCAGCCTTTCGGCATCCGTCAGCGACATACCCGTCACGTTCACTACATTCTTCAAGTCCTGCAACACGTCCGCACTTTCGGAGAGCAGCTTGGCATACCCGGCTGAAATGGCGGTGAGTTCATCCGGCGTGTAGTTCGGGTCAGCCAGCATGTTCTGGTAGTTTCGCACGTAGATTTCGGATATTTCCGCCACCAGTTCAATGGACTTCTTCACCTTGATGCCGCCCTTGACAACATCGTGTACCGCTTTGAGCGCATCGTAATAGACTTTTCCCTGCTGGAAAATCTTCTGCGCTTCCATGAAGCCGTCCAGCGTGTTTTTGGCTGTGGTGGAAGTCTGCACTATCTGCTTGGTGGTGTTGATGATGCCCTGTGCCAAATTGCCGGGGTCTGACACCACCCACTGTGCGGATGCGTTGCCGATGAAGCAAAGGCATACCGCCATAAGGAGAATTGTTCTTTTCATGTTCCTGATTTTTAAGTTGTTGATGATTGGGGATTACGTTTGCTTTCTGCAAGCCTCTTGATAGCCAGTTCAAGGTTGCCGCCCAGCTTGTCGGCAAGTGCGAACAGTTCCATTTTCTCGCTTTCCTCTGTCGTGAAGGTGTAATATTCTTCCAATGAAACTTCTGTGGCGTACACCGCCGACTGCGTGCCGCCCAGCGAGAAGAAAACTTCCTTGTACTTCCGTCCGGGGTGGTTCGCCATGTTGATAGACAATATCTGCGAACGCTCCTTGTCGGTTAGTCCCAAGAGGTTCTGTATGCTGTCAAACTTGTTGAGATATTTTCTTTGGTCTAACAGGATTTTGCAGTCCGAGTTATTGATGATACTCTCTTTCACGATAGGGGAAGAAATAATATCCTCAATCTCTTGCGTGACTACAATCGCTTCCCCGAAATATTTTCGGACGGTTTTGTAGAGGTAGCGGATATAGTCCGCCATGTTCGCCGATGCAATCGCTTTCCACGCTTCCTCGATTAGTATTAACTTCCTTATTCCCTTTAACTTGCGCATCTTGTTTATAAAGGCTTCCATGATGATGATAGTCGTTACCGGGAATAAAATCTTGTGGTCTTTGATGTTGTCCAACTCAAAGACAATGAAGCGTTTGTGCAACAAATCCAGTTCCTTGTCGGAGTTCAGCAGGTAGTCGTACTCACCGCCACGATAGTACGGTTCAAGCACGTTCAGGAAATTGTTTATGTCAAAATCCTTTTCCCTGACGTTCTTCTGTTCAAGCTGTCGGCGGTAATCATCCCGGACAAACTCGTAGAACGTGTTGAAGCAGGGCGTTACCGAACGGTCTTTGCCTGTCAGTTCGATATAGGCACTCACGGCGTTTGACAACGCCACTTCTTCCGACCGCTTCGGGGCTTCATCATCCCGCTTCCACAGGGTGAGTATAAGGGTCTTGATGCTCTCTTTCTTCTCTATGTCGAATACCCCGTCCTCGACATAGAACGGGTTGAACGCTATCGGGTTCTCGTTGGTGTAGGTGAAATAAATCCCGTCCTCGCCGTGCGTGCGGTTGTGGATAAGCTGGGACAGCCCCAAGTAACTGTTACCCGTATCTACCAGCAGCACGTGCGCCCCCTGCTCGTAATACTGACGCACCATGTGGTTGGTAAAGAAAGACTTACCCGACCCGCTCGGCCCAAGTATGAACTTGTTGCGGTTGGTCGTGATGCCTTTCTTCATGGGCAAATCCGATATGTCGATATGCAGCGGGCGACCGCTCACCCTGTCCACCATTTTGATGCCGAACGGCGAAAGCGAACTCTTGTAGTTCGTTTCTTCCACGAACAGGCAGAGAGCCTGCCCCAAGAACGTGTAGAAACTTTCCTCTGCGGGGAAGTCCGCTTCGTTTCCGGGTATGCCCGCCCAAAAGAGCGTGGGCGTATCGACCGTGTTGTGGCGTGGCTTGCACTCCATTAGCGCAAGCTGGCTTCCCACATCGTTGCGTATGCGTTTGAGTTCTTCCCGGTCGTCACTCCATGCCATGACGTTGCAGTGGCAGCGCACCGATACAAGCCCCTTGCTGTGCGCTTCGTTCAGGTACTCGTCTATCCATTCCTTGTTCACTTGGTTGGCACGGGAATAACGGGAGAGCGATTGCATGTTCCGGGCGGTCTGCTCGAAGTTCTTCAGGTTTTCGGCGTGGTCGTCTATGAAGATGAACTGGTTATAGACGTGGTTGCACGACAACAGCACGCCCACCGGGGCGGCGAATGACAGTCGGCAGTCGCTCCGGTCAGTGGACAGCTTCTCAAACCGTGTGTCCGTCCCGACCTTTCCGGGCAAATCTTCCACGTCCGAAAGCGTGTGCAGGCACAGTATGTCGTCCCCGACACGCATTTCTTCCGGGTACAGCCCGATGTCTTTCAGGCAGGTGGTATCTGTCTGCGATAGCGAGAAGTATTTCTCGATGATGCCCGCCTTTCCGTCCTGCCCGGTGATTTCCGATGCCGCCAGCCGGGTAAGGGTGACAAACCCGCTGTCGTTCATAATCCTTTCAAACTGCCCGACCGCTTCGATGAACTTTGCCGCCGCTTCCTTGTCGGCTATCTCCTGCGGTACAATCCTGCCCCGGCATAGGGTGGAGAAGTCGCTCTGTCGGCGGCTTCTCTCCCTTGTCGTCTTTGTCAGGAACAGGTAGCAGTAATGGTTCAGGAACGGGCGTTCATTGAAGTGCCGTTCAAAGGAGCGGCTTAAAAAACTAAGCTCGTCCCTTTCCGTGTCGGGCTGGTAGTTCTCCTTGATGAAGAAGTCCTGCTTGTGTACTATGGAGTAGTCGGGCAGCACCTTGATTGCCTTGTACCATGCCGAATGTATGGCTTCGTACTCGGCACTGGTGACGGTGAACAGTTCGGGCAGTTCCACCCTGAAAGCCACCGTTATGTCCGCATCCTTTGAAATGATGCAGCCGTTCTCCACCGCCAAAAGGGGGAATTTCCTTTCCAGCGTGGTAGCCTTTAACATATTTCTCATGGTCTTTCTTCCTTTCTTTTTTTGTAGGTGAATAATCGGGGTATCGCCTTTCGGCTGATAATGAAGCGTGGATGCCGTTTGCGTGCGGCGGCTTTCATCAGCCCGTGCGTGCCGTACTTGGCGTTGAGCCGGAACGTCTGCCACACGAGCAGCAGCGAAGCCGACACGATGAAACCGATACATAGCCACTGGTTCACGCCCGCCATGAACAGGACGATGAACACCACGAAGACGGCGAGCAAGCCGCCGCAAAAGATAAAGAGGTACTGGCTTTTCAGCCCCTTGAACTCCACGGGCTTCCCGATACCCCTGTTTACCTGATATTTTTCGGGCTTAGCCCTCAACAACTCGTCAGACATAGCCGCAGGTTTAGAGGAAGAACGAGCGCAGGATAGTGGCGGCTACAATCAGGAAGATGCACGCCCCGAACCAACTGGCGGCGGTCTTTGAGGTGTCGGGGTCGCCGCTTGAAAACTTGTTATATACTTTTACCCCGCCAATCAAGCCGCAGACCGCCCCGATTGCGTACACCAGTTTTGTTCCGGGGTCGAAATACCCGGTGATTAGGTTCGTGGCTTCGGTGATGCCCGCCTGCCCGTTTCCTTGTGCGTAGGCACTTACCACGGCGGCAAGTATAGCCGCCGACAAGAAGATTTTCTTTCTCATTGTGATTTGTTTTTAATGCCGGGCGGCGGGTGGATAGTCCGCCTTTCCCGGCTGGTGAATAATTTGAAATTTTAGTGGTCGGGGATAGTCCCGTTTGTCTGTTTGGTTTTCAGGTTGCCAATCAACCGTAATCACGCTGTTTCATGCTGTCAGGCTTATACATTATTATATTATAGGAAATCGTTCATGTCGAACGCTTCGTGTTCCTTGCTTTTATTGCCAGCTTCGGCAGGGACAGCAGCCGCAGCCAGTTCCGCTTCGTTGCGTCCCAGCAGTTCCGCCACCTTTGCCAGCCCGCCGTTGATGTTCTCCACCACCGCATCGTAGAGGTTCGTCCCCTCAATCCTTGCCAGTGTCCCGGCGGCTTGCCGCTGTTCCGTTTCGGTGGGGTTGTCGGCGTTCGCCGTGCGTACCGCTTCGCCCAGTTCGTCAAAGCTCACGCCCGTAGCCCGCCCGGTATCATCGTCACCGTCCATGTACCCGGCTATTTCCTCGTCCTCGTAGTCGGGTTCGTCATTCTCGTAACCGGGCGTTTCTTCCGGCAGTCCGTCAGCCTGCGGCGCAAAAATAGTATCATTTTCAGCCGCTTGCGGGAGGTGTCCCGATTTGTCCTGCGCTGTCTGAAATTGTCCGCTCTTGTATCGGCTTTCACCTATCAGCGTGTAGCCTGAAACCCCGTTTCGTGGAAGCGGCGCATCATCCGTTTTGCCCGGTGATGTCCGGCTGTCCGTGTAGCGATACCACAGCCACAGGGCGATGTAGTACACCAAAAGCCCGGTAAGTATGCAATAGATTACCATAGTCAGACAGGCTTTTGGAAGTGGCTTTCGTACAGGGTGTTTATCTCGTCTTGGTACTGCTCGAAGTGGCGCAGCAGAATGTTTTCCACGTAGCTGCTTACCGTCACCTTTCGCCCGCCTATCACCGTCACGATACGCATCAGCTTCTCATGCGTGGTTCGGCTCACGTACAAGGGCTGTCGGTCTGCCAGTTCCACTTTCTGAAAGTAGGTTTCCCGGTAGTCGCCCGAACCGCCCTTGCGCTTGCGGGGTGTCGGTTTCTCTACTTGCACTGTTTCAGCCTGCCGTCCCTCGTGGGCGGTTTCCGTTTCGCTGCCGGGCTGCGGTTCATCATCCGGCTGGCTCTCCCGCTTGGCGGGTACACCCTGCGAGATAAGTTCCCGCATAAAATCCTCGTCTATCTTCGGCATCCCGCCGCTTTGCTTTGCCATATCATTTTAATTTGATGTAGTACACTATTTCGGTTATCAGTTCTTCCAAGTTGCTTCCCCTTACCAACGGGCGGCTGGCGGGAAAGAGCGTGGAGCGGAACACCGCCTTTTTATCCGCCACCAGTTCCTTTTTGTAGCGTTTGGTATCGGGGATAAAGGTTTTCATCAGCGGCAGTTCCAGTTCCTTAATGGTCTTGTCGTAGGCGGTGTAAAGGTCTGTTTTCTCCCTACCGTCCACCATGTTCCAAAAGAGGTACAGCCCGGCAAGTCGGCAGGCTTCATTCCTCACCAATAGCTTTTGGATAGCCATTGCGAACGACAGGCTGCTTTCCAGCACCACCTTGTCGGCTGAAATGGGGGTGAAAATGTAGTCCATGCCCGCAAGGGAGTTTATCACGCCCTCGCTGTTCACCGTGCCGGGCAGGTCGAAAAACACTATATCCGGCACGTGTCCGGCGGCTATATGTTCGTCAGCCGTTGCAATCGCCTTTTCAGGTGAACTGCACAATACCGGGTAGGCTTTCTTCCCCAGCCGGGTGAACTGCTCATACGCCATTCGCTTGTAATCTTCATCCGCCCCGACCTGCTCGGCATCCCGCTTTCGCATCCCGGCAATGGAGTGTTGCGGGTAGTCGCAATCGACCACCGCCACATCGTAGCCTTTGAGGTAGTATAGGTAACTCGCCGCCAGCACGGTAAAGGTGGTTTTGCCGACCCCGCCCTTTTGGGTGGAAAAGGCGACATAAAGGGGTGTTTTCTCGTTTTCCATATTGCTTCCGTTCATTATTGGTTGATAGATTTGTTTATTGCTTTCAATCATTCATTCTTTCCATGTTGCAATCTTGAAATATTGAAAGACTGTTTTATTTCAATCTTGTTTTCCTGCTTTCATTCTTTCTTGAAATATTGAAATCCTGCAATCATGTTTTATTGAAATCCTGCTTTCAATCATTCTTTCCTGATTGGAATATTTCTTTCAATCTTGCTTTCAATATTGAAATCCGATGCAAAAAAAGGGAGAAAAAACGTCCCCTGAAAACCTTGTCCCGATTTGTCCTGCGCTGTCCCGTTTTGTCCACCAACCACCTATTTTACAGCATTATAAATCACCGTTACTTTGCAGCGGAGTAACGAACCGCAGGGGGCGCAGGTGTAAAACAGGGCTGGTGAATGGCTGGGCTTACCGTTCCACGCTAACCCCAATCCGTCCGTGACGGATTTCGATTTTCGTCAGAAAATAGCAAGGTGTGTTTTGTAGCATACAAAACCGTTTTCCGTGCCTGAAAACGCCTTGCCCCTTGCGGGGGTAAAAATCACTCCGAAGTCGTAATTTTTTAATCCAAAGAAGTATGGAAACAAGAAGAACCAACAAGGGCGGTCGCCCCGCCCTCGCAGACCCGGCGAAGCACCGCCATGTCCTTTACCTGAACGACCGGGAGAATGCCCGCTTCCTCTCGCAATGGGAGCAGTCGGGCGTTACGAGCAAGTCCCGTTTCATCGCCGCCCGACTGTTCGGCGAGTCGTTCCGGGTGGTGAAAGTGGACAAATCGGCAGTAAAATATTGCGCCCGGCTGACCGAATTTTACGCACAATTCAGAGCGGTAGCGGTCAATTACAACCAAGTGGTAAAGGCGTTGCACAGTAATTTTTCGGAGAAAAAGGCACTGGCTTTTCTCTATAAACTGGAGAAAGCGACCACCGAACTGGCTGTGTTGAACCGTCAGGTTATCGACCTGACAAACGAGTGCAAGGAACTATGGTTGCCAAAATAAGCACGGGCGGCAATATGTTCGGCGCACTGGCGTACAACCAAAACAAGGTGGACAGCGAGGAAGCAAAGGTGCTTTTCTCCAACCGGATGCTGTTGAGTGAGGACGGGAATTTCTCTATCTGCGAGTGTATGCGCAGCTTTGAAATGCAGATGCCCGTCCAGCTATCCACCAAGAAGCCGATACTTCATATTTCCATAAACCCGCACCCGGAAGACGTGCTGACCGACCAGCAGCTTTCCGACATTGCCAAAGAGTATATGCGGAAGTTGGGCTATGGCGACCAGCCTTATTTGGTGTACAAGCATACCGACATCGACCGCCACCATATCCACATCGTGGGCTTGCGGGTGAACGAAAGCGGCAGACCGCTGAACGACAGGTTCGAGCATCGGCGCAGCAAGCAAATCACCCGTGAACTGGAGAAGAAATACAACCTGCACCCGGCAGAGCGAAAGGAGCGTGCCGAACGCCCGGAACTTAAAAAGGTGGATTATGCCGCAGGGGACGTGAAGCACCAAATCGGCAATACCGTGAAAGCGGCTTGCTATGGCTACCGCTTCCAATCGTTCGGGGAATACAAGGCTTTGCTTGCCACCTATAATATTTGCACCGAGGAAGTCAAGGGTGAAGTGAACGGCAAGCCCTATCAGGGCATTGTCTATTCTGCCATGAACGACAAGGGCGAAAAGACAGGCAATCCGGTAAAGGCTTCCCGCATCGGCAAGTCGGTAGGTTATGAAGCGGTGCAGCGCAGAATGGAGAAATCGGGCGAAGCAATCAAGAACGGAAAACTGAAAGAGCGCACCCGGAAGATTGTCGCCACTGCCATGCAGACCGCCCGTAGCCGCAAGGAACTGGAACAACAACTAAGGAAGCAGGGCATTGACGTGGTATTCCGTCAGAACGACAACGGGCGCATCTATGGCGTTACGTTCATCGACCACGACAGCCGGGTGGTGCTGAACGGTTCACGCTTGGGCAAGGAGTATTCGGCGAACGTATTCAACGAACGCTTTTCGGGCGAAACCGGAAAGATGCACCAGCCCGAAGTGTCAGCACCGCAGCAAGACCAATCCACGCATCAGGAACAGCCGGAGTTCACGTCGAAATCCGACATCGTTTCGGGCGTGGCTTCCGTGCTGGGTGCTTTCGGCGGATTGCTGGGCGGCGGTGCATCAGGCGGTGACGAGCCGCAGGACACCGCCCGCCAAAAGAGAAAGAAGAAAAAGAAGCGCACAAGGCGCATCGACTAACTTAAAAAAACATTACAATCATGCAACAGGAAGATGATTTGAGAGGGCTTGCACGGGTCATGGACTTTATGCGGGCTATCAGTATTCTATTCGTGGGAATAAACGTGTACTGGTTCTGTTACTCCACCCTGAAAGAGTGGGGAGTAACCTTTGAAGTGATAGACAAGATACTGTGGAACTTCCAGCGCACGACCGGGCTGTTCTCGTCCGTGCTTTGGACGAAACTTTTTGCGGTGGTGTTCCTCGCCCTGTCGTGCATCGGCACCAAGGGCGTGAAAGAGGAAAAGATAACGTGGACGAAGATACATTGCAGCTTTGCGGCTGGTGTCGTGTTGTTTTTCCTGAACTGGTGGTTGCTGGAACTTCCGCTGCCACATACGGCGGATGCCGTGTTTTATATCGCCACGCTGTCGGCGGGCTATATCTGTATGCTCATGGCAGGTACGTGGATGTCCCGGTTGTTGAAGAACAACCTCATGGATGATGTCTTTAATACCGAGAACGAAAGTTTTCAGCAGGAAACAAGGCTTATCGAAAATGAATACTCCGTAAACTTGCCTACCCGGTTCTACTATAAGAAGAAATGGAATAATGGCTGGATAAATGTCGTGAACCCGTTCCGTGCCAGCCTTGTGTTGGGAACGCCGGGCAGCGGTAAGTCGTATGCGGTGGTAAACAGTTACATAAAACAGCAAATCGAGAAAGGTTTTGCGCTCTATTGTTATGATTATAAGTTTCCCGATTTGTCGGAAATCGCTTACAATCATTTACTTAACCACTTGGACGGCTACAAGGTAAAGCCTAAGTTTTACGTTATCAACTTTGACGACCCCCGCAAGAGCCACCGATGTAACCCGATAAACGCCAGCTTCATGTCGGACATTGCGGATGCCTACGAAGCCAGCTACACGATAATGCTTAACCTCAATCGCTCTTGGATAAGCAAGCAGGGCGACTTCTTCGTGGAAAGCCCGATTATTCTTTTGGCGGCTATAATTTGGTATCTCCGTATCTATCAAGGCGGTAAGTATTGTACTTTCCCCCACGCCATTGAACTGCTAAATAAGAAATACGCCGATGTATTCACCATTTTGCGCAGCTATCCCGAACTGGAAAACTACCTTTCTCCGTTCGTGGACGCATGGGAAAGTTCGGCAGTTGAACAGTTGCAGGGGCAGATTGCCAGTGCGAAAATCCCGCTTTCAAGGATGATTTCACCCGCCCTTTACTGGGTAATGACAGGTGATGATTTTTCACTTGACATCAACAACCCGAAAGAGCCTAAAATCTTGGTTGTCGGCAACAATCCTGACCGCCAAAATATCTACTCGGCGGCACTGGGATTGTATAATTCCCGTATCGTGAAGCTGATAAACAAGAAAGGGCAGCTTAAAAGTTCGGTGATAATAGATGAATTACCGACCATATATTTTCGGGGGTTGGATAATTTGATTGCCACAGCCCGAAGCAACAAGGTTGCGGTTCTGTTGGGCTTTCAGGATTACAGCCAGCTTACCCGTGATTACGGGGACAAGGAAAGCCGGGTAATCCAAAATACGGTGGGCAACGTGTTCAGCGGTCAGGTGGTCGGTGAAACGGCGAAAATTCTGTCGGAGCGTTTCGGAAAGGTGTTACAGAAACGGCAGAGCATGACAATCAACCAGCGGGAGAAGTCCACCTCGATAAGTACCCAAATGGACAGCCTGATACCTGCCAGCAAAATATCCAACCTCACGCAAGGTATGTTCGTGGGGGCAGTAGCGGATAACTTCGATGAACGGATAGAGCAGAAAATTTTCCATTGTGAAATCGTGGTGGACAATGAAAAAGTGAAGCGGGAAACCGCCCGTTACGTGAAGTTGCCGCAGATTATCGACTTCACCGACAAGGACGGCAACGACCGGATGCAGGAGGAGATACAAGCCAACTATGACCGTATCCGTCAGGAAGTCCGGCAGATTGTCGAGGACGAGATAACACGGATTAAGAATGACCCGGAGCTGTGCCACTTGATTAAGGAGGAAGAATAACCGATATTCTTTCCTGATTGACAGTATTTTTACTAATTTTGCAGACAAAGGAATGATTATGAATGAAAACCAAAATACGGAATGGAAAGAAAGCTGGCGTGACGAGTATCTGAAATGGATATGCGGCTTTGCCAACGCCACAGGCGGCAAGATATATATAGGCGTGAACGACAACGGTCAGGTTGTCGGCGTTGCCGATGCCGGCAAACTGCTGGAGGACATACCGAACAAAGTGCGTGACGTGCTGGGTATCATCGTAGACGTGAACCTGCTGGAAGAAAACGGGCTGAAATATATCGAGATTGACGTGCCGCCTTATTCCAATCCTATCAATTACAAAGGTCAGTACCACTATCGCAGCGGCAGCACGAAACAGGAGTTGAAAGGTGCGGCGTTGAACCGTTTTATCCTGCAACGTACTGGCAGGCATTGGGACGAGTTTCCCATAGAGTGGGCAGGCATAGAGGAACTGTCGGCAAACGCATTGAACCGTTTCCGCAAGGAAGCGGCAAGGAGCGGACGTGTGGACGAGGACGTTTTGAACGATCACACCGAACATCTGCTGCATGATTTACGTCTGATAGACGAGGACGGGCATTTGAACCGTGCTGCCTTGCTGTTGTTTCACCCCGACCCGGAACGGTTTGTGTTCGGTGCATATATCAAGATAGGCTTCTTCCGGGATGATAAAGGCAATTTGGAATTTCAGGACGAAGTTCACGGTGCTTTAATGGAACAGGTGGACAAGGCAATGGACTTGATAAAGACCAAATACCTGATATACCGCATTTCATACGAGGGCATTTCCCGGCGTGAGACACCGCAGTTCCCGGTGGAAGCTGTCAGGGAGTCACTGATGAATGCGGTTGCGCATAAGGATTATGCCAGTGCCGTACCCATTCAGATTAGCGTGTTCCCCGACCATATCACCTTTTGGAACGCCGGGCAGTTGCCGGAAAGCTGGACTACCGACAAACTGTTTGAAAGCCACCCGTCCACTCCATATAATCCGTTAATCGCCAACGCCTTTTTCAGAAGCGGGGATATTGAGAGTTGGGGACGTGGCTACAAGCGTATCTTGGAAGCCGTCAGCGCATACAAGTTGTTGCCACCCAAACTTGAAATGTTAAGCGGTTTAATGATTACCTATTATACCGATATACGTTCGCAGTTATTGGCGCAGCGGTTTGATGAAAGGTTTATACCCATTATTGAGTATGCAGCCCAAAATGGAAGCGTTACCAATTCGGACGTTCAAAGAATATTGAATACCAGTAAGGCTACTGCCTATCGAATTTTATTGCAGTTGGATAATTTATTGGAAATACAAGGGACAACAGGAAAAGGTACTCATTATACCATTAAAGGGTTCACAAAGGGTTCATAATCGAATGCTTTTCTTTTGCGAAATGCGCAAATTACTTGAATTATAATTGTTTATGAAATAGCTAAAGGGTTCACAAAGGGTTCATTGTAAGAGAGCGATTAACTTCGCTCTCTTTTTTATGCTCTTTCCAAATCTGCAACCATTGGTTGCAGATTTTATTCTGCTTCCCTTGTTTGATAATCCAAGTTGAACCGTGTCGTGGGAAGAATGGTCTTTGCCATTTCTGTTTGCAACACGGTTTGTCTGATGTCGCCCAGTATATCCGCCACCACCTTTCTGACACGTGGCGGGTAACTTTTCGCCAAAGATACGATTTTTTCCAGTTCCGGCAGGCTGTACCCGTTGAAATATTGGCTTTTGACCCGGTTGTAGATGTCCTGCCCGGTTGTTCCGGGTATGCGCTTCATGTCCTTTATCGCATCGAGCAGCCGCAAGTACGGGACAAGGCTTTCATCCGGGTAGTCCATGCAGTAGGCTTTCACGCACTCTATATCCAAGTTCTTGAAACGGAAACGGCGAACCGGGTTAGGAGTGGCTATCGTTATGGTTGTGGCAACCTGTTCGGTCAGTCCCATTTTGTTATAGATGTAAGCCCCCGTGATATAGCCGTTCAGTTTTTCAGTCAGGTAGCGGAACTGTTCATCCTGATAGACAGGCAACTTTCCCAGCCCCAGCACTGATTTCTTGGGACGGTAGTACGCCCCCTTTTCAACCCGTACCAGTACCCCTTTGCGGCTCTGTTCGGAGAGCAGCACCGCAACATTGGCGGTCTTTTCCGTTTCAAACGATAAATCCCGGAACGTGAATATACGCCCGGTATCTATCCGTTCAATCTGCCCAAGTATCTCTTTTCTGAATGAAGCCATATTTATGTCCTTTGTTTCTATATGCAAAGATAGTATATTATGTAATCACCTGCAAAAACATAACAAAGATTTTGCCGAAGATGTTTTCTTTTTGTCGTGTCACCTGATAATAGGAGAATAACGGAAACTCAATCAAAGGCTTGCCATACGCTTCACAAACGCTCCAAAAATAAGATATATTTCAGCCTTGATTATGTATATATCGTTCATTCTTATCTTATTGATAAAACAGAAAACGCTTCATAAACGCTTCACAAATGGCTCACAAGTATAATGCATTTTTTGTAAAATGTTGATTATAAACCAAAAACAATATATACAAATGGCTCACAAATGGCTCGTCTAAAGCACGTGATTAACTTCGGTCTGTAACCGTTTTAAATCTCCAACCAACAGTTGGAGATTTACCGCACCCGGATAATTTCAGACACCGCAGGACAAATTCGGGCATCCCTTGCCCCAGTCTTTAGTCGCTATCTTTAGACTGGACTATTATTATACCATTAGCAACAATCAAATCATTATCGTTATTCTGGACATTTAAAGTGAAAAAGATATTCCTATAATGATTAAAGCAATAGATGCAAATATGTATCTATATCTTTTTGTAGAAAACATTGCTCCTATACAGGAGATAGATACAGCAAATTGCATACATTTTAAACTTAACTCTGTAGTCTTAAATATACACATAGACAAAAAAGATAATGCCAAAACAAATAGTATAACATTCAATATATATTTCAGTTTCATATTACTTTTAATGTTCCCATGGTTCAGTTTAATCTATTTTCTCTAATTCAATTGTAGCTACTTTCTCTTTATCCGGACTAATTTCATTCTGTATAATGGTTATATGTTTTTGGGTATAGCTTTTGATAATCCAAGGGGCTCCACCCAAATATAAAGCATTGCTATTAAAGGTGATATATTTCCCTTCTATTGTATAAGTAATATCAATTTCATCGTAACCTTCCCAATTTACTTTTCCTTTCCGAGTATCTATAAATTGCATACCGACCCCCATATTTTGTACTGTCCAAGCCTCACAATGCCCTGTTCCACGCCATGAAGTCTGATAAAGTGCTTCGGGGGTTAATTCATTTGTCTGTTCATTATCATCATCGCAGCTTATAAAACTGAATGTACATAGGAATAGCATAAATATTCCAAGAATTTCTTTTGTTTTCATATTCTCTTTTTTATCTCTTGTTTAACTCATTCAATCTTTATTTTGTTTCTTCGTTGAACCAACCAAAGATAAGACAAAGATAAAAAGAAGAATCCTTTGGCAAATTAAGACGCTCTTGGAATATTGTTATGAATGCAAATTTCTAAACCTATGTTTATTTTTTGTTGTCAAAACTTTGCTTGCGTCTTATTCGGCTCATGTGTACGGGTGTAATTTTGAGGTAGGATGCTATTTCTTTTAGTGATACCATTTGGAGGATTGCAGGGCATTTTTTTAAAAGTTGGAGGTAACGCTCTTCCGGTGTGAATCTGAATAAATCCAAATAACGTGAATATGATTGGAAATACATCTGTTCGGCTGCGATACGGGCTATCTGTTGGCTTTCTTTGTTCTCCTCGAATTTTTGCTGTAAGAATGCAGAAGAACAGATGTAAATCTCGCACGGGATTATCGCCTGTATATTCAATTCTGATTTCATGCCATATAAGCAAGTGGGATAATCGGCTATAAATTCATTTGAAAAGGAAAAACCGACATTATACGGCTTGTTTTCTGTCCGGTTGGTGCAACTGTATTTGACTACACCTGACAAGATAAACCCGAAGAAAGAACAGGCATCACCTTCATGGAGAATAAACTCATTCTTTTTATAATGTCGTAACTCTCCATGTTTCAGACACAACTCCTTGAAGAAATCTATGTCTATGTTACTCATATATGAATTGAATTCGGCTATCATTTGTATATAAGAGAAATGTTTAGAGGTTTTATCCCGATTTAGTTACCGCAACCGGGTAATTACACTAAATAGTTGATTTTCTTTTGTTTTCTGCGGATGCAAAGGTACAAAAGAAAATGATATTTCAGACAGTCTTTTCCGTTTCAAACGACAAATCCCGGAACCTGAATATACGCCCAGTATCTATCCGTTCAATCTGCCCAAGTATCTCTTTTCTGAATGAAGCCATATTTATGTTCCTTGATTTTATTTACAAAGATAGTGTGATATAATTACCATGTAAAAACATAATGAATATTTTGCTGGTGATATTCTAAATTCTGCGAATAATGTTCGCAGTAATTACCGTACCCGGACAATTTCAGACACCGCAGGACAAATTCGGACATCCCTTGTCGCCTATCCAAATATAGTATATTTAGTCGCTACCTTTGGACGGGACTATTCCCGTAACCACTAAAATTCCAATTATTTATGGCAAACAGAATGACCCCGCCCATAGAGGGGCAGGAAAAAGACGTGCTGCTGGTCTTGGATAAACAGCAGGGCAAGGTGAGTGCCGTTAAGGGTATCGACAAGGAGGGCAATTTGCAGACCGTGCCGCCGACACACGGCGGCGAGTTCATGCAGGTGGACAAGAACAGCGATGTGTTCAGCAACTTCATTTCCAATTTCTTCCGCAAGTTTCAGGACACTTCCGGGCTGGAACTGTTCAGCGTCAAGGCTTCCGAAGCGGAGCGGGACGCAAAGGCAATCGAGGACAACCACCGCAACCCTACACCGGAGGGCAACAAGCGGGCTGAAATGCTTCGAGTTCCGAAGCCCGACTTCCACGAGTTCAAGCAGGGCTACCGCTTCGACCCGTCAAAAATCGACTGGGAGAACCTGAAAAAAGTCGGCATCACCGCCGACACCCTGAAAAACACGAAGGACTTCGACCGGGTGATGCGTGGCTACAAGTCCCGCAACACCTACACCGTTTCGGGGACGGTGGGCGGCTTCTACCTGAAACCTACCGATGTCAAGCTCTCTTTCTATCAGGCAAAGGACGGCACGGTAGTACCCAAGCTGCACGGCGTGCAGCAGGACGAGAAACTGTTGCAACGCCCGTTCCACGAACACGGGTTTACCAAGCAGGAACAGAGCAACTTGCAAGGCACTGGCAACTTGGGCGGCATCGCTGAAATCAAAGAACCGAAAAGCGGCGAGCAAATCCCCGTGTTCGTCAGCCGGGACAGGTACACGCACGAACTGGAGTATATGCGGGCTGACAAGTGGAAATGTCCTGACACCATTTGCGGCGTGCAAGTCAGCCCGGAGCAGAAAGCCGCCTTTGAAGCCGGGCAAGCGGTGAAAATGGAAAACCTGCAATTCAGGGACGGCACGAAGCGCAGTGCCTATTTGCAGGTCAGTGCGGTGGAGCGTGGTTTGGAGTTCCTGCCCCGTGCCGCCGTTCAGTTCTTGCAGCAGGGACAGCAGCCCGCAGAACAGCAGGTAGCCGGGATAAAGGACGGCAAGGGCGTTGAGTTCAACGGTCATGTGCAGCCCGGCGCACAGGGCAAATCCCCCGACAAGGTACAGCCGAAAGACGTTACCCCCGCCGCCGAGAGCCGGACGCAGGTTGCGGTCAATTCGGAGGGCAAGACCAACGAAGCCACCAAGCGGGGCAAAGAGCCGTTGAAACAGGGTCAGGACAAGCCCACCGCCAAGCAGAAAGAGAAGCAGGATAAGGCGCAGGACAAGAGTCTGAAAGCGGACAAACCCAAGAAGTCCAAAGGAATGAAAATGTAATATCCACCATTAAAAAGTAAAGAATTATGATTGCATTGATAGCAGAGAAGCCCAGCGTGGCAAAAGACATCGCCCGCATCATCGGTGCGACCCAGCGTAATGACGGTTATCTTTCCGGCAACGGGTATATGGTGACATGGGCGTTCGGCCACTTAATCCAGCTTGCCATGCCGGAAGCCTATGGCGTGGCGAACTTCCGCAGGGAGAGCCTGCCCATACTGCCGCCCGATTTCCAGCTAATCCCCCGTCAGGTGAAAGCGGAGAAAGGGTACAAGGCAGACCCCGGCGTGCTGAAACAGTTGAAAGTGATAAAGGAAGTGTTCGACCAGTGCGACCGGATTATTGTCGCCACCGATGCCGGGCGTGAGGGTGAGCTAATCTTCCGCTATATCTTCCATTACCTGAACTGCCGGAAGCCTTTCGTGCGCCTGTGGATAAGCAGCCTTACCGACAAGGCAATCCGTGATGGGCTGGATAACTTGCAGCCGGGAGAGCGTTACGATAACCTCTACCTCTCTGCCAAGTCCCGCAGCGAAGCGGACTGGCTGATAGGGATAAACGCCACCCAAGCGTTGAGCGTAGCCGCCGGGCAGGGGGTGTTCTCGCTGGGCAGGGTGCAGACACCCACGCTCGTGATGATATGCAGCCGCTATTTGGAGAACAAGAATTTCGTACCCGCCAAGTTTTGGCAACTCAAAGCGGCGACCGCCAGCGGGGGAATAAATTTTACCGCCCAATCGACCGCCAAGTGGGAACAGCAGCCCGAAGCCATAGCCGCCCTGCAACGGGTAAAGGATGCCGGGCAACTTGTGGTTAAATCCGTTGAGAGGAAAGAAGCCTGTCAAGAACCGCCGCTTTTGTACGACCTTACCACGCTGCAAAAGGAAGCGAACACGAAGCTGAACTTCTCGGCTGACAAGACCCTTTCCATAGCGCAAAGCCTGTATGAAAAGAAAGTGATGTCCTATCCGAGAACCGGAAGCCGCTATATATCGGAGGACGTTTTCGATGAAATGCCGGAGCGTGTCGCCCTGTTAGGGCAATACCCCCGCTTTGCCGGGTATGCCGCCGGGCTGGACGGCACACCCCTGAACCGCCGCAGCGTGAATGACGGCAAAGTGACCGACCACCACGCCTTAATCGTTACCGAGAACCTGCCCGGCGAACTCTCCAAAGACGAACGGGCGGTTTACGAGCTGGTAGCCGGGCGTATGCTGGAAGCCTTTTCGGGCAAGTGCGTGAAAGACGTTACCACCGCCTTGCTGTCAGGGGGAGATACCGACTTCACGGTGAAAGGGTCTGTGATGAAAGAAGCCGGGTGGCGTGCCGTGTTCGGCGAGCAGGAAACGGGCGGGGATGAAGAAGCCGCCAGCCTGCCGCCACTCCAAGAGGGAGAATGTTTGCCACTCTCCGGCGTGGATCTGCTCGAAAAGCAGACCAAGCCGAAACCGCTGCACACGGAAAGCAGCCTGTTGTCGGCAATGGAGAACGCAGGCAGGGAACTGGAAGATGCCGAACTGAAAGCCAGCCTGAAAGATGCCGGGATAGGCACGCCCGCCACCCGTGCGGCGATTATCGAAACGCTGTTCGCCCGCCAGTACATCGTGCGTGAGAAGAAGAACCTTGTGCCTACTGACAAGGGGCTTGCCGTTTACAGGATTGTCAGGGACAAGAAGATTGCCGATGTCGAAATGACGGGTATGTGGGAAACCGCCCTTTCCAAGATAGAAGCGGGCAGTATGGATGCCGACACGTTCCGAAAGGGTATCGAGGTGTACGCAACGCAAATCACCGCAGAACTGCTATCGGTGCAGCTATCTGTCGCTACTGGTGAAACCTGTCCCTGCCCCAAATGCAATAACGGGCGCATCCTGTTCTACCCGAAAGTGGCGAAGTGTTCCAACGTGGATTGCACGCTAACCATATTCCGCAACAAGTGCGACAAGCAGCTTTCCGACAAGCAGATTGTCGAGCTGGTGACGAAACGCAAGACCGGGCTAATCAAGGGCTTCAAGGGCAAGAACGGCAAGGCTTTCGATGCTTCGCTGGTACTGGACGAGCAGTTCAATGTCGGTTTTTCATTCCCCGAAAAGAAAGCGAAACCGAAGAAATAGCTTATCTTTGCCGCTGAAATTTCATTGTGATAGGTTTTACAGCTTATAATAATTGAAATTTTAGTGGTTGCGCCCGGAGGGAAACCGGGCGCATTTTTTATATGTTCCCGCCAAACAGGTAGGTCGAACAGACCACCCCGTTATCCAGCACCCTGCTTTCCGAGAGCTTCCACAGCGAGCCGGATGTTTCCCCGACAAAACCGATGCCTTTGCCCGCCATGACCGGGACGGTGTAGATTGTCAGGCTGTCCAGCAGTCCGGCTTTAATCAATGAAGTAAGCAGCTTGCCGCCACCCACCACCAGCATGTCGGTTTCCTGTTTCAGTTCATAGACCCTTTGCAGTGGTTCTTCGGTCAGGAACTCCACCCCGCAGTCCGGTGTAACGTTGGTGTCGTAGTGTGACACCACAAAAGACCGTTTGCTTTTGTGCGGCCACCCGCCCCAGTGTTCAAAGATGTAGTTGTAGGTGTTCGCCCCCATAAGCAGGCAGCTTGCGGCGGCGTGTTCCCTTGCCGCCAGTTCCTTGACCTCACGGGGCATCCAGTCCAGTTCATAGTCCGGCGTGGCGGTATGCCCGTCCAGCGATACGGCGATGTGCGCTTTGATTTGTTCCATATTATCAGGTATTAAAGTGATATAAATCCCTACTGTCTTGGCACGTTAGCCGCCACCCCAAAAAAGAAAGCGTGGCATGACGCTGTTTCGATGCGAGGTACTGGCATACCCAAATGTGGAAACAGTGCAGCCACGCTATGACAAACGCATAGCATATCCTGCGCTGAATATCCCCACATTTTGAAAAGTGCCAGTTTTCGCATCGGGACGTTCGGCGAACGTATATGTTATATATAAAGGCAATATTCCGGCAACCGCCGTCCAACTGCCGTTACTTTTCCGTGTAACTTCTGCAAAGTTAAGCAAATACCCTGAAAAATCACGTGCAAACAGAAAAAATCCTGCCGTGTTATCACAACAGGGCAGGATACAAGCACCTAAAAATACACAAGTTCAGCCCATACGCCTACGGGCAGCTTGCGTTCCTTTGAAGATGATATGAACCGATGACAAAACAGCTTTGGTTCGCCGTGTCTTTGGTGATGATGTCCCTTTCCCGCATGAAGCGGATATAGCTCTTTGCGGTGCGCTCCTTGATGTCCAATACCTGCTGCAACTGCTCGCAAAGGTCTATGTAGGTGATGCGTGTCTGCCGCCCGAAGATGTCACGTGCGACATTCACCAGTTCCCTTTCCTTGCGCTTCTCCTTTTCCTCACGTGGTTTCTCGCCCTTGTACACGTGCATCCCGGCTTCCTTGTCCCAAGCAAAGAGCATCAGCGGCACGTCCAGCGGGCTTCCGTCCCTTACTTTCAGGGCTTTTACCACCGACTTGGTAGGTTCTTCGTCTTTCTCAATGGACAGGATAGTAGCCGCCTTGCGCTGCAACTCGCTGCCCAAATGTCCCCGCAGTTTCAATCCGTTGGGGACGAAGTGCAGCACGCACAGAATACACGTGTTGTAGATACCCGCCAGCCGATAAAGTTCATCTATCACCGCCACGCTTTCCGCTTCATCGTTGGCACTCTTAACAAGGTCGGCGATGCCGTCAATGACGACCAACTGGATGCCGCCGTACTGGTAGTAGAACTTGTCCATGCTTTGTACAATGGCGTTCAGGCGTTCTTTGCGTGACATACCGGTAAGACAAAACGCTTTCAGTTCATCGGGTTTGTCCGGCTGTTTGGCACGTGCCAGCAGGTTGCTTACATTCTTGAACAGTTGCACTTCCGACTGTTCGGTGTCGTAGAGCAAGACCGCCTTGTGTTTGCCGTTGGCGGTTATCTGTATGCCCAGCGTATCTACTTCCGCACCAGCCGGGCAGATGCAGCCCGCCACGATTGCGGCTACATAATTGCTCTTTCCCGTTCCCTCGCCCCCGGTGATGCCGAACAGGTTGCCTTGTGTCCCCAGCGGAACGTCACCCGCCGAAATAATCTCTTGCGCTTTGGCGGGCGGGTTGTTGAAATCTATCTCGCACGATTTAAGCATAATCAATGTGTCGCTATACAGGTTGTCTAAAAATTCGATAAACAGTTTCAGGAAATCTTCACGGGTGTTCCCGGCTTTGAAGTAGTCGGATATGTCCTTTTCCTCTTTCGTTCCCGGAAGCGGGAGCAGCAGGCGTTTCACGCCAAATTCTTCCAACAGTTTTTCCTGCTTGCATGAACTTTCCCTGCCCGTCTTGTCCATGTCAAAGAGCAGGACGATGTGTTTGAAGCGGAACGTCAGCCGATAAACCAGCGTGGGCGGTATCGTCACCGTTTCGCTGTTGAAGCAGATAGCGTGAAAACCGTGCGCCGCCAGCGAAAGCACGTCTTTCTCGCCGCCCGTGATGAATAGCGTGTCGCCTTTGGCTGGCAGTTGTTCCAGCCCGAAACAGTAGTTCTCACCGAAGCTGCCGCCGTAGAGGAAGCGGGGCGTGGAGAACGGGCGGTACAGCTTGATGTGCTGTTTGCCCTTGTAGCCGTACATGGGTTCTGCCACCGATGAAGTGTAGGTGTACGGTTTGCCCTCTGCCGTTTCGCTGTTGTATTCCCGGAGCGAGCAGACCTTGTAACGTTCCAGCAGTTCGGGCGTGATGCCGTACTGTTGCCAGTACACCAGTTCGGCAAGCGGGAACTTCTGTTCCCGGAACTGGTAGGGCTTGACGGGCTTTTCGGGCGTTTCTTCGGGTTTGTCCGGCACTGCCCGGCAGACGGTTGCCGGGGGAACGGAAACCGGAATGCCGGAAGCCAGCCCCAAGCCCAAATCCCGGTCGATGATTTCCAGTATCTCCACGAAGTCAGCCGCCCGGTTGCAGTCCAGCCCCTTTAACTGCCCCACGAGGAAGAAACAGTCGCCGCTGTAACTGTCGTTGCCGAAGTCCTTCATCTTGTAGATACCGCCCCGGCGGTCGAAATAGATGTTGCAGGAAGCCTTGCTGTCCTCGTACAGCGGGTTAAGAAAGTTGCGACCTATGCGCCAGTTTCCGGGCAGGTAGTGTTTGAACACCGCCAGCCCGTTACTTGTTCTTTCTAAGATTTCCTCTTTCCTTAGCATACAACTGGTGGTTGGTTATCAGGTTGTCGATGTTCTCCTTGTTGCTCCTTATCAGGCGTTCTTCCAGCATCCGGCGTATCTCGCTGACCTTGTAGAAGTAGCGTCCCCTGATGTTGGAATAGGCGATAGTTCCCGACACCCGCAGGCGTTGCAGGGTCTTTTCGCTTATTTTCAGGAACGTGCAGACCTCGTAGCTGTCCACCCACATGTCTTCCTCGCTTTGCCTTGCCGTTTCCATGTGGTTGAAGATGTAGTCGGCAATGGCGGTAATCTTGTTGTCCAGTTCCTTGTAGGCTTTGGACTCGAATGTTATTATTTCCATAACGGTAACTGATTGATTTGCCGCAAAGTTCGGGTGTCCTGAAAAATAAAACGCCACAGATGTACCCACCTGTGGCGAAATAAATTTTGTTAAAGCACGGTTGCCTAATCCTGCTCCCTCATGCGCATCAGCAACCTGTCTTTCAGGGTGGAGAGGAAGCCCGTTCGGTCTTTGGTCTTGGCTTTTAGTTCCATGTAGGTGTGGTAGAAGTCGCCGAGGTCGATGTCGAACACGTATTCAAAGTAGGCTACAATCTCCTTAATATCAACCGTCCCCTTGTTCAGACAGCCGCAGGCGTCCAGTGCGTAGATAAGTTCCACCAACGCCCTTTTCGTCCCCGTCCAGCGCAACACCTTTCCCATGAAGCCGTTCTTCACCCGCTTGCGTTGTTCCCGGCGTTCCAGCTCGTGCAGACGGTTGGTGAGGTATATTTCCAGCAGTTCGTTGGCTAAAATCTTGGCTACCTTGAAATCGTGACTGGTGCTGAACTGTGGGTCTGTTTCGTAATAGAAACTGTCCACGATGATTTGTATGTCAGGCTTTCCACGCATGAAATACTGCCTGTCCAAGTAGGTGGCTTTCGTTCGGTGGTACTGGTAGAACGCCAAGTTCCGCTGGAACGACTTTGAAATCCGGTCGGTTTCCGACAGCAGGTAGTCCCTTTGCACTTCCTCGCTGCCGCTGGGGAAGCGCACCTCTATCTTGTAAACGGTGTTGTAATAGATGATTTTGCTCGCTAAAAGCGGTTTCAGTTCCTTGAAGAAGTGTATTTCCTCTTCCGTGCTGGCGAACGGGTAGGAGATTATAAAGTTTTTGAGTTCGCCCAGTATCTCTTGCAGGTAGTCCACGCACAGGCGGCAGAGCGTCAGCGTGTCCGCTGCGGTGTCCTCGTATTCCTGTATCTGCCATTCCACTTTTTGAAGCAGTCCGGCGAAGTATGTTTCCAACGGTATCTTATGTTCCATAACCTTGTGCTTATCTTTTATGAAGCACAAAGTTACGGGCATAAAAAATCTGTTTTATTCTTGATTTTTCACATTACGTTCTTGTAACTGTGCATTTTCTTGTTTCCTGCGCTTTTCTGCGTATCTCGCCCGGTGTGTCCAGCAAGTAAGCCTTGCAGAAGTCGTTCAGGTTCGATGTCGATGCGAACCCGGTGGTGAACGCCACTTCGGTAAGTGTGAGGTTGGTGTTCTTCAGGTAGTGTTCCACGTCCTTTGCACGCTCCTTTATCACCCATTCCTTAGCCGTGTACCCGGTCATTTTCTTTACCTTCCGTCGGAACGAGCCGTATTCCATGCCGCATTTCTCCGCCAGTTGCTCGGCATCATAGACCATGTAGCCTTTCAGACGCACCATTTCGGTGAATGTCTGCCTGCCCAGCTCCGGCAGCATCCGTTCGGCGTGGCGCAGTTCCTTTTCCGTCACCAGCAGGCGGTTGTCCCTTACCGGGTTTCTCCGTAGCAGGTGGAAAGCGTGGCATACCGTGTTGTACACGTTGCAGAGGTACTGCCGTCCCGGTCGCATCCAGTGGAGCGCATCGCAGTAGGCGGTCAGTTCGGGTATCTCGTCCCGCTTGCGGTGCTGTTCCGCCAGTTCGTCCAGTATGGCGTAATGGGTGGTGGACATACCCAGCAGGATAATGATTGCCTTGTAGTCCTTGTATGCCGCCAGTGTCGGCGTTTCCGGCAGGCTCTTGAGCGTGTCGCACACGTGGGCGCACAGCCGCCCGTCCTTGCTGAACGGTTCAAGTTCCAAGTAGTTGTCCATTTTCCGGCTGTTGTGCAGCAGCCATGTTACCTTTTCGTCCAGTTCCTTGCAGGACGCTTCCAACTCCACTTCGGGAGCGGGCAGCAATAATGATGTAATCCGTTGTTCCATATCTGATGTTTTATATATGAATGACATATCATTTGTTCCACCTCACGCAATCCGTCCACCCCCATTCATCGAACAGCCATGTTTCTAAGAAGAAAAGTACAAAGGGTAGCAGGAACAGAAAATATGCCTGTACTGCGCTGATATGCTTAGAGCGGCGGTAGCGGTTCAACAATGCCTGTACACGGGCTTTCCTGTATCGTGCAAGAATAAATACACAAATAAGCAAAAACATTGCACCTAAATAGCCAAGATGTAAGGACGACCATTGCGGTACACTGTTAATCAGGAGAAAGTTGCCGGGCAGAACTACTATCCACCACCAATACCAAAACAGCAGTATAAAACCTGACATCCGTCCTATCTTCTTGTCCCAAACCTCTCCCTTGAAATATAGGTAGTCAAAAAAATAGTATCTGTAATTCGTCCGGTTTGCACGTTGCTTCACTCGTTCAAAATAGTTATCTGTATTTTTTATTCCTTTATTATTCATAATGGCTTGACAAGGAGCTGCGTTTAGCAGCTAACTTGGCTTGTTATCAGTGATTTATTTTGCGATACCTGCACATGTAAATTTTAATCCTGTGATTGAATTTTGCTTCACAAAATCTACAAATTCATCTGTGCAATAATAATTGTTATTAAACAGACTATCCCGAAATATGATATATGAACCGATATTTCCTTTATTGAAAATACCATTATTATCTCTCATCATCTTCAAAATTTCTTCATTGTTCTTGGAATCTATATTTAAGGCATCGACTGTATTCAATACATTTATAAAATAATAGTCTGAAGTGTTTCCGTCTACATTGACAAGTAAAACTTCTATTTGTCCTTTCAGCTTTTCAGCCAGCAATAAAGAAGTTTTTTTATTTACTATCAGACAACCAGAAAAATAACAAGAAGCATCAAAGTCCTCACTTCGTTTGTCTTTCTTTTTTCTTTTATCTCTAAACAGTTCTAAGCTAAGCCCTTTCCACTCATTAACAAGTGATTGACCATTATAATCCCAAACATCTTTATTTGATTTATCATCTTCCTTGAATACAAAGAACTTGTAATTATCAAAGTCTTGTCCAATTTCATATATATTCATAATGTTACACTATTTAATTACTGATAATGGTTTAGCAGGGAACGGCTTGTCCGTTATCCTGCTTCGTTAACATCATATTTTATTCTCATTCCAGTGTACCATATCAATACACCATAATAACAAGGTCTTTTTGCGCTTCAACGGCTTCATCGAAAATGAAATTCAAGTCGTCCATTTCCTGCTCGTAATCATAATCTCCGATACCGTTACCCTCTTGCAGTGAGGTGTATTCCGTCCGCTTGCTCTCCAAATCTGAAACGGGTATGCTGATGATATAGGGAAAATCATCACTCAAAGGAATAGGGATGAATGTACTTTGACTGTCCAGTTGCCAAAGGTTTTCCGCACAGTAGATTTGCGTTCCGTAATGGTTGCAAATCTTTTCATACACATACCCGTACATGAAAGCAATTTCGGGATAACGGATTTCTCCGTTCACTATATCTGCCAATGCTGCATAAGCATCTTTATCCGTGTTTAGGCTATCGCTGAAATAATCGTTCAGAGTGTCAAGTTCCTGCTTCAACGCAACCTTTAATTGGTTTATAAGCTGATTATCACAAGTTCCATAAACAGACTTTACCTTATCGGCTTCTGTCAAATATGCACAAACAGAGTAACTCATACCTTTTCTTCATTTAATATTATCATTCCAGTGTACCATGTCGTATGGATAGTAGGGCAACCCTTTCAGGCTGCTATCATCCAGCCCCAAGACCTTGACCAATGCACCGCTTTCAAAACACCAATAACCGTCATGGTTGATACCATATTTATGGTCGTCATGCCAAGATAAATCAGAATGTCCTCGATACCATTCTTTTTTGAGGTATTTTTCCAATCGTTTCACCGCTTCTGCTTTGTCTTGTTCAGCCAACTCTGTAACAGTGATAGCAATTCGATAGGGTGACGGATATAATACTTGGTTTGTTGTCCTTTCCCAATCAGGAAATCTGTATCTAATCAATGTATCATAAATATAGTCTTTAGCTTCTCTGTCTTTTATCAGTTGCACCAGACCATGTATAAGGTCGTCTTCGTAATCCAACATAATGCCTATTGACAGAAGCCACAACATTTCAATATAAAATCCGTTGTCCGTCCAAAATCTCGGCATTGTTTTGAGGGCTTTCACATAATTGTTTTTCAGCTTATCAATATCCTGTCCCATAGAATACTGTACTAATAAATAACGAAGCCTATAATTGAACAAAGAATCGTAACCTATATGTTTTCCTGAAAGATGCATTTGTTCATAATAACTAATATCTTCATCATACATTTTCAGTTGCTTCAAATACTGTTCTTCTGTAAAAAGTTTATCTCTTGTTTCCATTATGGTACACTGCTTTTTGATGTTAATGGCTAAGCGGGGAACGCTGTTAGGCGTTATCACGCTTTGTTAGCAATATTTTTACTTCTAAATTCTTTTAATTTCTTTTCAATAAAAGCAAAGTCATTGATTGCTTTAATCCCGTCTTTTGCTCTATCGTATTTTTGTCGCCATTTTCTAATGCCATACAGATAAAACTTTAATCCCTCTTCCGTTAAATCTCCAATTTTTATTTCAGTATTATCTGTAGGCTTTTCTCCTTTTTTTAGTATTTCTTTAGTTGTCAATCCATTATCTTGTAAGAAATGGATGATATTTTCAAAAAAGATAATTTGCTCTGTTTTGAATTTATCAGTTAAGGGTGGTATAGACTTCATTTGAGTAAACCATCCTAATTTTGATATTATCTCGTCTTTATCCATATTTCAAATTTTATTGCTAATGGTTCAGCAGGGAACGGCTTGTCCGTTATCCTGCTTCGTTAATGGTAAATTATATTTTTCCCTGTCTGTGCAATGCCTCTATGAAAAAGCAAGTAAAGGTTGCCACTATATATACAGTAAGTGCCCACACTCCAACTTTACGTTGCACAGAGTTTTCATCCTCATACTTGGTTATAATTCTTCTGTACCTTTTCTTGAAGAAAAATCTGCCACACAGCAATGCTATTAAACTGCCTTCAATGATATAGTATTGAGTATCGGACGGATAATCAATGATTCCGTATTGGGTTAATATACCCCATGCGGTTAATACATTTGTACTTAACATGACCGAAAACAAAAGCATTGCCAAAAATGTGGCTCCTTCCGATACAGAAGAATGAAGCCATAATCTATAAAACCTATAATATAAATAGTCTATCATATACCTTATTACCATTAATGGTTTGGAAAGGAACACCGTTCAGGGGTTATCTTTCCTTGTTACCAATGAATTTACTTTTGTATATAGCGTACTCTACTGTGTAAGTAGCCAGCTTCACGCCTAAGAACATGCCTACAAGCAATATATATGCTACTAAGCAATATTGATTATACAAGAGGTCTTTTAAGAATACAGGTATCAATAAGGCTATGATTGTAGCGTTCTGAAACCACTTCTGTACTTTCAATAAGAGGTTAATATATAAATGGTTTCCTATGTAATTGAACCCCCATTTATAATTATGCCGTTTCAGGTAAGACAATGAAAACCAAAGTCCTACAAGTGAAGCAATAAGGGCTACTCGCCACCATGCTCCCATGTAAGGGAACATACCTTTTAAGAATGTCAGCAAAACAATGCCTATTATGCTACATTCATATACTATTCTTACTTTTGTTACATCATTCATATTATGTACGCTATTTGTTGGTAATGGTTCAGCAGGGAACGGCTTGCCGTTATCCTGCGTTGTTAGCTGTATCTATTTTAGAAAATCCAAATCAAAATAATATTGATTGTCATTCTTCGGATTTATGTAAATCGTTGTCATTCCATAGTGTTGCAATAGCATTTCCAATGAAACTTTTTCCTTCAAGATTGCATCACTGCGAAATGTTTTTGTCTTTCCATTGTATTTGGTTGTGTACGTTACGGTGCATATTGTAGTGGACACAATTTGTTCACTATGATAAATGTCAGGGAATAAATAGCCACTGACACCATTCCAAAATTGGATTTCCCATGTATGGAATATCCGAAAGATAGGCTCTTGCATCCTTGATTTCTTGGTATTCCATTTCTGTGTAGTGACTTCACATTGGTTTAAATCAACAAATAATTGTATTCCATGCCTTTTTATTTGTTTTGTAGCCTGTTTTACTCTATATTTATAAATAGTATCACCAATAAGTCCGGAATTCAACCAAACAACCAATAAGATAGCTCCCGATATTCCAATAGCATACCATTTTGCAGCAAAGCAAATGCCCACACCGAATACATAAATCCAAATAAAAATAAATCCAAGTATTCTCAATATTTTATTCTCATAGATTTTCATGTCATATAATTACAGCTAATGGTTTGACAAGGAGCTGCGTTTAGCAGCTAACTTGGCTTGTTATCAGTGATTTATTTTGCGATACCTGCACATGTAAATTTTAATCCTGTGATTGAATTTTGCTTCACAAAATCTACAAATTCATCTGTGCAATAATAATTGTTATTAAACAGACTATCCCGAAATATGATATATGAACCGATATTTCCTTTATTGAAAATACCATTATTATCTCTCATCATTTTCAAAATTTCTTCATTGCTCTTGGACTCTATATTTAAGGCATCGACTGTATTCAATACATTTATAAAATAATAGTTTGAAGTATTACCGTCTACATTGACAGGTAAAACTTCTATTTGTCCTTTCAGCTTTTCAGCGAGCAATAAAGATGTTTTTTTATTTACTATCAGACAACCAGAAAAATAACAAGAAGCATCAAAGTCCTCACTTCGTTTGTCTTTCTTTTTTCTTTTATCTTTAAACAATTCTAAGCTAAGCCCTTTCCACTCATTAACAAGTGATTGACCATTATAATCCCAAACATCTTTATTTGATTTATCTTCTTCCTTGAATACAAAGAACTTGTAATTATCAAAGTCTTGTCCAATTTCATATATATTCATAATGTTACACTATTTAATTACTGATAATGGTTAGCAGGGAACGGCTCGTCCGTTATCCTGCGTTGTTATCAACCTATTCTATACTCAATATTTATCTGCAACTTCAAATTCGCCGATTGTTTGTGTGCAGATGTCAATGTACGGAATAGTCTTGACTATCTTGATGTTTTCAAGATTTTCACTTCCTCCCATTGCCAACAGCAGGGAATATCCAAAACACTCGTCATAGTCGGGAGTTCCGAGTTTCTCTTGTATTACAGGATAATTTTCTAAGTCAAACCAACCTTTTAAGAAACTTTGATTTACCATTACCTTATTAAAAATTGCACGAAGATTGGCAGGAAGTATTAAATATGTTCCGTATCTGACATTCAGATAAACGACATAATTCTTCAGTCTTGGGTTCTTTACATAGGCAAAGAGGTCACCGAAAGCCGTACACATGAATGGCAGAAACGATTTGTCATCCTCCTTTTCATAGCCGGAATTTATCACATCTTGGTAATCGGACGGATTGATGAGTTTAAACAGTCCATCACAATAACTGCCCAGCCCGACTTCCTGCCATAAAGTATTCAGTTCGGGGTAGGACAAATCGGCGTATTTGGCAATAAAAGCATCATCTACTGCCTGCCTCTTATTATTGAGGCTCTTTTCTAAAAATTCTTCGTACATATTTCTCGTTTTATGGTTGATAATGGTTTGGAAAGGAACACCATTCAGGGGTTATCTTTCCTTGTTACCAATGAATTTACTTTTATATATAGCGTACTCTACTGTGTAAGTAGCCAGCTTCACGCCCAAGAACATACCTACAAGCAATATATATGCTACTAAGCAATATTGATTATACAAGAGGTCTTTTAAGAATACAGGTATCAATAAGGCTATGATTGTAGCGTTCTGAAACCACTTCTGTACTTTCAATAAGAGGTTAATGTATAAATGATTTCCTATGTAATTGAACCCCCATTTATAATTATGCTGTTTCAGATAAGATAGTGAAAACCACAATCCTACAAGTGAAGCAATAAGGGCTACTCGCCACCATGCTCCCATGTATGGGAACATACCTTTTAAGAATGTCAGCAAAACAATACCTATTATGCTACATTCATATACTATTCTTACTTTTGTTACATCATTCATATATGTACGCTATTTGTTGGTAATGGCTGGACGGGGAACGGCGTAAGTCCGTTATCCCGGCTTGTTATGAACTTACTTTACCTCTTGTGCCTTTTTATTATTTGCATAGCGAGCATTTAGAGTGTCCCGCCATTCTTGACTTGGACAAGAGTTTATTAATTGAATATACCTATCATCATCAACACTGACGGACTCTACAAGTCTTAATAAGCTCCACTGCAAATCATAAAAAGCATTTTCAGGGAAGATTTGAACCAACACCATAGCTTCATCAAATGATATGGGGAGTTGTATTTGTTCTAATAAAGTATCATAAGCATTTATCAACTCATCAATGCTATCAGGATCATTGATACTTTCATTAGGCATACGACCTAAATCTTTCAACTGTAAAATTTCATTTCTCATATCGTGTATTCTAATTGTTCATAATGGTTAGAAAGGAGCATCGTCAGATGCTATCTTTCGTTGTTACTAACTTATTAAATCTTTATTGTATAATTTTTAGCCAATGACGATGTGTTATTATAAAATAAAGTAATACAACCAAAATGGGATAAATCATCCATGATATGAAGGAAGAAATCTTTTGGCTATTAAATATTAGAGGTTTACTCCTTATAATTTCCATACCTTTTTTCCTTTTGATATAATACGAACAGAATGTCTTGTATAGTAAAACATAGATTATGATAAAAAACACAAAAGGGGTTTTATAATTGAAATTCTCCTTTATCAGTAGATACGTCAATACTATAACAGGAAGAAATAATATTCCACATATTATCTGTATCGTCCGCTCATGTGGATTTTCCAATATAAATTTATCCCTATTAAATATGAATATCTGATAATACATCGCATCTAAAATGAATTTTGTCATAAAGAGTTATTCGTATTGTTAGTAATGGCTAAGCGGGGAACGCTGTCAAGCGTTATCACGCTTTGTTATCAATATTTTAATCTGTTCTAATGTATGCGAATAATGCTTCTTGTTAGGCGTGAAGTACACATCCTTTAATATTGGATTTTCCAACAAGGGAGATAAGTCGCCGTTTTTACAATTCCAAAATCTAAATGATGATAAGGATTTCATACCTTGAATAAATTCCAAATCGTCCAAATCAGAAATGAAAAGATTGTGAATATTTTGATTGTATGCCAGCACGGAATAATCATGTAGCTTACTATTCTTCTCAAATGAAACCTCTCCGATATAATCTAAATGGTTGATACTACTAATGTCAATTAGTTTTCTGTTGTGTGCTAAAACTAATGTATCTATTTGAATTAAATCTTCTATGCCTTTCAAACATACTATTTGCGATTGATAGATATGTAATGTTTTTATGGATTTCCAGTTAGAAAACAATGACATGTCTTTTTCGGTCAATTTACTAATAACCGCACTTTCTAATTGTTCCAACTTATCCAAATTTAGGAAGTTTTTATTATAAAAAATCCCAATATTTCGGAGTGATGAAAAACGAGCGAAGTCTATATGTAGATTCACTTGTTGACAATAGAATGTTTCTAATCTTTTAAGGGAGTAGATATATTCAAAGTTGGCTACATTCGTAGTATTGATATTCGTAATAGATAAGCATACAATTTGGTTTGCGACTTTCTCAAAAAGTTTGAAATCCATTACCGAATTATCATCAATATTCCATGTGTCAATCTGTAAACCGTCACAATCATTTGCAAGGGCATATTCTATACTTTGCTCAAACTCTTTGGGTTCAAGCATTAGTTTTTTCTTGCATTTATTCGTTTCAGAATCATCTATTCGCATACTCACCTTTTTATTGATAATGGCTTGGCGGGGAACGGCGTTAGTCCGTTATCCCGGCTTGTTATGAACTTACTTTACCCCTTGTGCCTTTTATAATTTGCATAGCGAGCATTTAGAGTGTCCCGCCATTCTTGGCTTGGGCAAGAGTTTATTAACTGAATATACTTATTCTCATCATCAACGCAAACAGACTCTACAAGTTTTAATAAACTCCACTGCAAATCATAAAAAGCATTTTCAGGAAAGATTTGTACCAACACCATAGCTTCATCAAATGATATGGGAAGTTGTATTTGTTCTAATAAGGCATCATAAGTATTTACTAATTCATCAATACTCTCTGTATCATTGATGCTTTCATTAGGCATACGACCCAAATCTTTCAACTGTAAAATTTCATTTCTCATATCGTGTACTCTAATTGTTCATAATTTTTCGATAAACGCACCTTATGGTGTAGTTCCTATTCACTATTAAATCATTGCCTAATCATCATCCAAACAATCCAGCGGATTGGGGATTTTTGCTTTATAGGCGTTCGATACGTGCAGATAAATTGCCGTTGTTTTTATATCGGTATGTCCCATAAGTTCCTGTATGGTTCTTAGGTCTGTCCCTTGTTCCAGCAGGTGGGTGGCAAACGTGTGACGGAGCATGTGCAGGTGTACCCGATGCTTTATTCCGGCTTTCCTTGCCGCTTCTTTCAATATCTTAACCAATGCGCTGGGTGAGTATTGTTCGCCTGCCTGTTCGCCCTCAAAAAGCCATTTTTGCGGTCTGTATTCCCGGTAGTAATTCCTCAGTTCGTTGAGCAGCTTTTCCGACAGTAGGGAATACCTGCACTTCTTGCCTTTCCCGGCAATCCTGATTAGCATCCGTTCGCTGATGATGTCTTGGGGTGTCAGGTTCAGAAGTTCGCTTCGACGTAGCCCGGCAGAGTAAATGAGAGAAATCATGCACCTGTGTTTCCGATTGGATAACTGTGCGAAGATGCTTTTCATTTCTTCCCGGCTTAATACTTCGGGCAATGCCTTGTACTCTTTTGCACGGGCTATCCCGCCATAATATTGCCGCTTGCCTTTCCGGACTTTCTCGTAATAAAACTTGATAGCGTTGATACGCATATTCTGCTGGGTGGCGGATATGTGCTTTTCCTTTACCATGTGGAGCATATAGCTGTTTATGTCCTCGACCGTCAGCAGGTCAAGGTCTTGCCCCTTGTGGTATTCCATGAAGTCGCTGAAATAGATTTTATAGGCTTTTATGGTGGAAAGGCTGTACCGCTTCTGTTCCAGCAGTTCGAGGTAGCCTTTCGGCAGTGTGTATTCCCTTTTGGGTTTTGGATGCCGCACGTAAACCCGGCTGTAATCAATATAGGCGTGGGGCGAATAGCGGTCGTAAAAATCCGGCAGGCTGAAAGCGGCTGACGCTATGTATGCAGAGCCGTTACCAGCCATTTCCATGCCCGTGTCTTGGGCGAGCAGCAGGGCGACAGCCTGACTGTTCGCATATTCTATCCGTATGTAATCCGCACCGTCCCTTGTTTCTTTGTGTAGCACGATGCTTCCTCTTTGTTTCTGAACCTTATCCATGTCGCTGAATTTTGCTTCGCTCCAAAGATAAGATAAAAATACCATTATTTGAACATCTGTTCAAAAATAATCGAGGTTAAAAAAACAAAAGAGTATCAGGCTTTAAGCAGCGAATAGATATGGCGAAAATTTTCTGCCAGTTCGTCCACGTTCAAACCGTTTAGAAATGCTTGTTCGTATGACAGTCCTAAAAACATTTGCCGGAACATGATAGCCGTTTTCTTCACGTTCGTGTTGCTCCTGATTTCCCCGCTTTCTTTTGCCTTCTGTATGACTTTCTCCCATAGGTCATAGTCTTGTCGGTAGATTTTCTCAATTTTCTGCCTGATGCCCGGATAGTACATACGCACTTGTGACAGAAAGTGAAAGTAGTAGAAGTTAGGACTACAATCATGCGGGCTACTATTATCACCAATCAGTTCAACAATCCTTTTCATGGAAGCGGCTACCCCCGCCACGTATTGCCCGATGAACTCCGCCAACGTATCGGCAGGAGCGGCAAACTTGTTTTCCGGTTCGTGCATTTGCAACACGTATTTGTCCGCCACAGCCATGAATAAATCCAGCTTGTGCGGAAAATAATAAACGATACCCGTTTTTGTCACCCCGCAGGCTTTGGCAAGCGTGATGATGCTTGCTTTCTCGTAGTTCATCCTGACAAATACGCCGAACGCTTTATCTATTACTTCTTCACGGTTAGTTATTATCATACACGTTTGTTTTTAATCGGTTACGAAGATACGGATTTTGTTTTAAGCATTTGTACCCCAGTGCTTTTTTTTAGTGCAAGGTGCAAGTATATATTTATATATATAGCTTGCACCTTGCACTAACCCAAAAATATTTATTATCAGATATTTGCGAGTTTCAAAAGAAAGCCGTATCTTTGAACCCGAAAGTTAGGCAGACAAACAGCGGTCAAAGTTGGACAAGCCCAACGTCTGAAAATCGTTACTGTTTCGTTACCTATTTGAAATTTTGAAAGCAAAGTAGCTGAAATATAAGCGGTTAGAGTTATAGGTTCAAAACCCTGTCTCTCCGCGAAAAAGAAATAAAAATCAAAGGAAATCCCTGTAAATTAATAATTTACAGGGATTTCTTGTTTTTGGCACATTTAAAGATAAGTATATGAAAATATTCTTTTGCTTACTATTCGGTATGCTTGATTATGTCTAAAGAAAAGCATATCACTTTGTGATTATTTTATTGTTTATCAGTGTCTTGTGATTTGTATTTATTATTTTGCCTGAGAAAGTTTTTGATTTAGAAACTGCTAAGATGGAAAGAATAATATATTCCGTTCATAGTACTATGTCTGCAGAATGGGATTAAGTCAGAGTGGAGAAACTCTGATTGTGATTTTAATTTGATTAGAATTTACGTTTTGTCGATGAAATTATTATTTTTGTTGTGTAATAGATGTATTAATTAATTGGGAAGATATTTATGCTTGCATATACTTATATTGAACATGGAAAGTTCCAACTATTGGAGAAGCCGAGACCGAAAATAAAGGATACACGGGATGCGATTGTACGTGTAACGCTTGGTAGTATTTGTACCAGCGATCTGCATATCAAACATGGCAGTGTGCCGCGTGCCGTACCTGGAGTTACGGTCGGTCATGAGATGGTAGGCGTTGTGGAAGAAGTCGGTTCCGGAGTTGTTTCGGTTAGGCCCGGAGATAGGGTGACAGTAAATGTTGAAACTTTTTGTGGAGAATGTTTTTTTTGCCGGCACGGATATGTTAATAATTGTACTGATTCCAATGGGGGATGGGCATTGGGATGCCGTATTGACGGTGGGCAGGCGGAATATATCAGGGTTCCATATGCCGATCAAGGTTTGAACCGTATACCTGATACCGTTAGTGATGAACAAGCGTTGTTCGTTGGTGATGTTCTTGCAACAGGCTTTTGGGCAGCTCGCATTTCGGAGATTTCTGAAGAGGATACGGTCCTTATCATTGGTGCCGGTCCTACTGGAATATGTACTTTGCTGTGTACGATGTTGAAGAAGCCACGACGTATCATTGTCTGTGAGAAGTCTTCCGAAAGAATCCAGTTTGTTCGTGAGCATTATCCTGATGTGCTGTTGACAAATCCGGAAAACTGTAAGGATTTTGTGCTAATCAATAGCGATCATGGCGGGGCGGATGTTGTGTTGGAAGTGGCAGGGGTAGAGGATACTTTCCGTCTGGCATGGGAATGTGCCCGTCCGAATGGTATTGTCACTATTGTAGCTCTTTATGATAAACCTCAGATTCTCCCCTTACCGGATATGTATGGTAAAAATCTGGTTTTTAAAACAGGTGGAGTAGATGGTTGTGATTGCGCTGAGATTCTTAGCCTGATTGAGGAGGGCAAGATAGATACCACTCCTTTGATTACGCATCGGTTTCCGTTAGACGAAATAGAGGAGGCCTACCGTATTTTTGAAAATAAGTTGGACGGAGTCATTAAAGTGGCGATAATAGGAAAATAGAAAAGATGAGAGAGATCGTAATAAATAATAAAGGATAGGGCCTGGTGACAAAAAGTGCCGGATTTTTTTGAGAAACGGACTCAAGGACCTATCTTTGCAATATAAAAGATGGGGTTAAAAAATAGGTGTTTTAATATCAGAATAGAGAACTTTCTTTATAATGCAACCTGTCATTTCGGATGTAGATAATTGGTTGATAGATAGTGGAGAAAAAACAAAGGATATAACTCCCTAACTTTTACAATAAATATTGAAGATCAATAAATTAAGAAAATAGCACCCGATTTTGCACCTGAAAATGTAAAGTTGGGTCTTTTTGTTTTATGTAGGGTTTTATTTCGATTAAAGGTTATATAGCTCTTAAATTCTTTTTGCTTTATGACGAATGTTATAGATAAGATAACTTCTTTGTATCCAATTTCCGATGATACCATACGCACGTTGAAAGAGAATGTGACTATTTGCCATTTTCCTAAAAAACATCTGTTGATAAAGGAAAATACGTTTTCCAGATCGGCTTATTTCATAGAAAAGGGAATAACCCGTTCTTTTTGGCTTGTAAATGGAGAGGAGATAACAACTTCCTTTTCATGGGAAGGAGGAATTGTCTTTAGCATGGATGAATTTTATTATAATAAATTGAGCGAAGAATTTGTAGAAACACTTGAAGAGGTTGTTGCGTATAAAATATCACTGTCTGATTTGAACAGGCTTTTTCAAACCAATATCGAATTGGCTAACTGGGGAAGAATTATTCATCAAGATGAATACAGGCGTTTGCACCGCTCTCATAAAGAACGACTTACGTTGCCGGCAAAAGAGAGATATGAAGAGTTTAAACAGCAGTTTCCTCAGATATATCAGCGAGTGAATTTAGGATATATTGCCTCTTATTTGGGAATAACGCTTTCAACGCTCAGTCGCCTTAGAGCTCAAAATAATATTTAAACCGATGATATTTTGTCATAGGACAAATTTTAGAGTTTTTAAGTTGTGTAACTTTGCAGCACATTATTAGTTAACCGTTAAATTAGGAATCAATCATTTAATTTATAAATTTATCATGCAAAAAAAATCTTCTACTGCACTTTTAGACACAAAACCACATTATGATCTTCTTGACGGACTGAGAGGAGTTGCTGCTGTTCTGGTAGTATGGTATCATATATTTGAAGCTTTTGCAACAAGCCCTATCGATCAGCGATTTAATCATGGATATTTGGCGGTCGATTTCTTTTTTATTCTGTCGGGGTTTGTTATCGGCTATGCTTATGATGATCGTTGGAAAGTGATGAAAACAAAAGATTTTTTCAAACGCAGATTAATCCGTTTACATCCGATGGTTGTGTTGGGAGCAGTTTTAGGTGCTATTACATTTTATATACAAGGTTCAGAGAAATGGGATGGAACACCGGTTTCCATGTCCATGGTGATGCTTGCCATGCTTATGGGGCTTTTCTTGATTCCGGCTGTACCGGGAACAGGTCCTGAGGTGCGGGGAAATGGTGAGATGTATCCTCTGAATGGGCCCAGTTGGTCTTTGTTTTTCGAGTATATCGGAAATATACTATACGCCCTGTTTCTTCGTCGGTTGCCTACAAAGGTACTTACGGTACTTGTCGGATTGGCGGGAATCGGATTGGCTTCATTTGCCATATTCAATTTTTCCGGTTATGGACATTTGGGTGTAGGATGGTCAATGGGAGATTATAATTTGATTGGAGGTTTCCTGCGCTTGTTGTTTTCCTTTTCTATCGGATTGTTGATGTCGCGCGTTTTCAAGCCGGTTAAGATAAAGGGGGCTTTTTGGATATGCAGTTTAGTACTTGCTGTTTTGTTTTCCATGCCTTATATTGGCGATGGTGAGTCCCCTTGGATGAATGGCGCCTATGATTCTGTATGTACCATCATTATTTTTCCACTACTTGTTTATCTGGGTGCTTCCGGAAAAACAACTGATAAGAAATCGGCCAAAATCTGTAAATTCTTAGGGGATATATCTTATCCGTTGTATATTGTACATTATCCTTTCATGTACCTGTTTTATGCTTGGGTATGGAGTAAGACATTTACATTCTCTCAGGCTTGGCCGATGGCTTTACTTGTATTCTTCGGAAGTATCATATTGGCTTATCTTTGCTTAAAACTGTATGATGAGCCGATAAGGAAATGGCTGAGTAAGAAGTTTTTGGTTAAAAAGAACTGAGAAAGAACCGTTATGATTAGACGCGTAGAGCTGAAAGATACTGGAGACATTACGGAAATTTATAATGAATATGTTGTAAATAGTATAGTTACTTTTGAGACGGAAGCTGTATCCGAGGCGGAAATGTATGTTCGCATATCTGAAATATCGTCGCATTATCCGTATTTTGTTTACGAAGTGGATGGGAGAGTTGTAGGATATTGTTACGCACATGCTTGGAAAGAACGGGCCGCATATAAATATACTTTGGAAACGGCTGTTTATCTGTCTCCGGAATATTCCGGAAAGGGCATTGGCAAGCAGTTGATGCAACGGTTGATTGGAGAATGTCGTAAGGAAGGTTATCACGCATTGATTGCTTGTATCACAGCTGGAAACGAAATAAGTAATTCTTTGCATCTACAACTTGGATTTAAGCCGGTATCTCATTTTGAAAAAGTAGGCATGAAGTTTGGGCGTTGGCTGGATGTATTCGATTATGAATTATTATTGCTTTCCTGAAAAAATAATGAATCTATGATTTTGTAGTTGTTTAATTGATAACTATAATCTGGTGTGTATGTTTGCAGAATAAAATCTTTTTGTTTTTTAATTTCGGCTCTTAATATACTAATGTGTTATATATCAACTATATGATGCTTATTTTATGGGGATAGGAATACTGTTTCTTTCTTTTATATAAAAACAATATTAATGCTCTGTTAAATCGTATCTTTTGCCGGCAAAGAATAGTATTCTTTGTACACAAGAAATGCATTTCTTGCGAAGCTGGAAATAATACTTGGAAAAGACAATTAACAATGTTAAAATAGAAATTATTTAAAACCTGCTATTTGGAAGATGTTTTTATATAACTTTTCAGATGTCTTCTCATTTGCATAAAACGGACAAATCCTAAAATAAATATGAATATACCGCAAATGATACATACCCATGCAAGACCGTCGAGTCGCGAAATATTTTCAATCTGGAAAATTCCGATTCCGGCAGTAAGCAGATAAAGGGAAGTACGGATATAAGAGAATAATGTCCGTTCGTTGGCTAACTTTGTTCTTTCGAGTGCCAGATGGTCACGAAGGATCAGCTTCTCGTTATTTTCAAAGTCATCGGTAAATTTTAGCATAATATGGATGGGAATTTTGACTTTACTGATTTGATTATACTGTTCATTTTATTGCATTCTCAATGATTGCCGAATCTGTTTTCTTCTATCGCTTTTATTGCATCTTGTTCGTGTTCAATCAATGACAACAATTCTTTTTCAGAAAGATTCGATTTGGCAGGCAAGAATAGGGTATGAGGATAGTTGATAATTCTGTCATGCAATAATTTAGCTCTTCGGATATGGAAATCGGAAGTGATGACGATTAGCATATCCGGTAGTTCTTTTTCAATGATCTCTTTTGAAATTTTAAAATCTTCATAAGTATTGGTAGATAAGATAAAAGGTAAAAAATCTTCTTCTCTCACTCCTTTTTTAATGAGTGCTTGCTTGGCATAATAGGCATGGGGCCGATTGGTCGTATTGAAATGCTGCCCGTATCCGCCGGTACAGAGGAAAGTCATGTGTTCATTATTTGCATATAAATTGTACGCACAGTCGATACGGTCTTGTGCCATTTGGCTTAATCTGCCTTGCTCGTCATTCGGAGCTCCGAGTAGAAGAATTATATATTTCATAAAAGGTTTGTTTTCATTTGCCGTCAATGACAGTTTAAATAATACTTTAGCTATATGCAAAGATAGTTAATAAAATAGTCAAAAACGAATCTGAGAATTATATAATAATGTATATCGGTACTCTGAATGCTGAAAATGATTGCTTGTGAAAAAGGAGTTTAGAAAGAGAGGATGATTATTTTGCTTCTTTTTGTGCTTATTTGTCTAAAAATATTCTATTATTTAAGATAATATCTTACTTTTGTGAAATGAAATAATACTCTGTTAATATGAAAGCAAATTCTTTCCTTTTATTTTTCCTGTATTTACTTTTTACGGTATCTTGTACTGAAAATGAGGTAGAACCCAGTTTCTCTATTGGAACTACGGAAGATATAGAAATCGCTCCGGAAGCAGGGGGACAAACCCAAATCAGCTTTACGAGTTCTCGCGAATGGCAGGCAAGTACTACTGCCGATTGGATTACGATTTCTCCGATGTCCGGTAATGCCGGTGCAGTAAGTATTACGGTTACTGCTAATAGTTTGAATGATAATGACTATACTCGGACAGCAACATTGACATTGACTTCCGGAACGCTGAGGAAAAATATAACTCTGAAACAGGAACCGATTATTCAATTAGAAAAGACGGCTTATAGTGTAGCTGCTGCCGGTGAGGTGTTGGAGATCCGGTTCTCTACAAGTATTGCCCAAGATGAATTGTTGATAGGTGCTTCAAAAGGTGCCGATGAATGGTTGACCCAACAACCGGATACACGGGCTTCTTCTTATATACTTCGTCTGAAGGCTTTACCGAATGCGGAATCTGCATCCCGTACTGCTTATATTTATTTTGTACAGGAGATCGATGGAAAGCAGAAAATTTTGAGGACCGTTACTATTACCCAACAGGGCGTATCGGCAGGGGAGTCTACCGATTATTCAGAAGATAAAAAAGTGCGCGTATTACAGACAGCGAGTATCGGGAAAGGCATTCCTATTGTTATAGTGGGGGATGGGTTTATCGATAAAGAGATTGCTGACGGAACCTATGACCAAGTGATGAACAAGGCTTTTGAAAATCTTTTTACGGAAGAACCTATACAGTCTCTTCGTAATTATTTTAATGTATATGCAGTGACGGCTGTTTCTGCTAATAACACTTTTGGAGACGGATATAGTACTGCTTTTAGTTGCGAATTGGAAGGTGGAAACAGTACGGGGATTTCCGGAGATGATGCTGCTTGTATGGAATATGCCCGATGTGTGAAGAATATCGATTTGGGAGAGACGTTGGTAGTGGTGGTATTAAATACTCCGGCTTATGCCGGTACTACCTATTTCGGATATTCTGAGGTCGGTAGCCGGGATTTTGTAGAGTTTGCAATTGCTTATTGTCCGGTTATTTATAATCTGGAGAGTGAAACATTCAGACAAGTACTTGTGCATGAAGCGATAGGGCATGGCTTTGGAAAGTTGCTGGATGAGTATGCTTATGAAGAACAAGGAAGAATACCGGTTTCGGAAATTAATAATACGAGAACCTTGCAAAGCTTTGGATGGGCGCAGAATGTCGATTTTACTGCTGAATGGAATGAAGTGCTTTGGTCTGCGTTTTTGAATGATGAGCGGTATACTTCCGATAATTTGGGAGTATTTGAAGGTGCCTGTACTTATATAAAAGGGGCTTATCGTCCTTCAGAAGAGAGTATGATGAGAAGTAACATACTGGGATTTAATGCACCTTCGCGCAAAGCGCTATACGACAGGACGATGAAGACAGCTACCGGGGCATCTAAGAGTACGTATGAAGAATTTGTCGAGTTTGATTTAAGGAATGGAGGACGGACACGCAGTACTGCCGTATATGCTGAGCCTGGTAAACCGTTTGCTCATCCGCGTTTTGTAAATAAGGCGCTGACAAAGTAATTTCGATTATTATGGGAGGGACTTCCGGTAGTGTGTGATTTCCTCCCGTAATACATCTCTTTTTTCATCAATAATTCAATCTTGATGGTAGAATTATTTTATGATGCTTTCCGTAGATAGGTGATTTCTTCATGAGTGAAGTTGTACCCACATAATTTTTTGATTCTCACTCAATATCAATGGTCATTATTCATTTGTAAGAGTATATATTCTTGTATTCTAAAAGTATATACTTCTACACTTCAAAAGTATATACTTTTAGTGCATAAAAGAGTATACTTTTGGAATCATATGTCTGCTTATGTCCGGAATGACCTTATACTTTGGGGGTAATATAACTGTCGTATTTCACCTATCTGTGATAATCATATTGTCTTGATCTACAAATTTAAGAATATTGTACTGATCAACTTTACATATTTGTAATAACAGATATGAATCTGTATATCTTCCGTGAAATAATTATGTTTTGAATGGATAATTGCTTTTTTTTGATAACTATACAGTTATTATACAGGATTAATCTATTTACTCTTTTTTTATTTTAGAATAAAAATGAATCTGTATACAAAATGCAGGAATCTCTAATATTTTGATCTTGTTAATATATAAAATTCGTTCGTTTTGCGAATATTATTATTAAATTTGCAAAAAAAAGACTTACTATTTCTGTTAGAAGGAGAATAATATTAGTGGGGTTATGTGTGTATGAAGTCGGTGAAGAAGATCGAATTTAGGATTTGTATAATAAGAATATGGTTAGTTCTGTTTTTGCTTTTGGGACAGAAAGTTTGGGCTGTGCCGTTAAGTGATATTTCGTTGAAGTTAATGTGTGATAGTCTTGCCGGGTTATTGGATTCCATTTCTTATTGTAATAACAATGGAGATTTGATGAGAGGAAGTACTTTCAATAAAGAGGCATGGGACTGTTATGAAAGTATTCCTGCAAAACAAAAGCAGAATAAAACAGTTAGAAATATCTATTATCAGTTACTCAGTACTTCGGCATGGAGTCAAGCGTTGACGAAGAATTACTCTCAGGCCGAGTATAATTATACAAGATTAGTGCAGGAATTGCCGGATAGCGCTTATCATAAGAGAGCTATGGCTTACATGGGGTTGTCTTCCACATACGGAATGCAAAAGATGTATGATTTATCAGAAAAATACGCATTGTATTCCCTGCATGAAGCCGAACAGATTGATGATACTGAAGCCATGTTTCATGCTCAGTCCAATTTGGGGGATATTTATGTGGAAACTGAGCAATATGCAAAAGCATTGGAGAAATATCTGGAGACTCGAAGATTATCTGTTATTTTAGAGAAGCATGAAGCTATCTCTACCGGAAATCTTGCTCTTGCATATTATCATCTGGGAAAAAAAGGATTAGCCGAGCAATATTTTATTGAAAGCCTTGCGATGTCTAAAGAGGAGGCTCCAGTAGTGTATTCTATTATTCTGACCGGGTATTGTGAGTTCTTAATTGATAATAAAGAATATGAAAAGGCTCGTTCACTCGTCATGGAGGCTATTAAGAGTTCTAAATATACGCAATTGGATGAGTATAATGTTAAATTCTTACGGATTCTCTCTGAATTGGAAGAGAAAGAACACTTTTCAATAAAGGGTTGTCTTTGGATAGTAACTTTATTATTATTGGTTTTTGTTTTCTGCAAATGGAGATCGGCTGTTAAAAAGCAGAAAGAAGTAATACGAGGCGTTGGAACAGAAATGGAGGTGGAAACTCCTTTGAGTGACAGTGATTCCAATGGAGAGAATGGTGAATCTTTGTCTGAATCGGGTAATGGAAATGATATGTTGTTGAAAACGATGGCTTTGACTGAGATAATGCCCCAGTTCTGGAAAATCGTGACACGTATTAAAAGTATGGCTGGAAGCAAATCGGATGTATTGAAAGGGATAAAGGAAATTGAAGATATATTGGGGTTTCTGACCCCAGAGAAGTTGGGAAAAGATTTTGCATTTTATGTGGAACAAGAAGCGCAGGACTTTTATAATAAATTGAAGAAGAAACATCCTGATTTGAGTATATTGGACTTACGCTTGTGCATATTAATAAAATTAGGTTTGAATACAAAGGAAATAGCCAACTTAACCAATAAGTCGGTACGAGGGGTAGAAAGCGGAAAATTTCGTTTAAAGAAGAAGCTTGATTTAGATACTTCAAAGGATATTTATGATTATTTATTGGAGATAGAACAAAGTTGATGATGAATTTCAAGATGTTCTTTTATGGATTTGACAGGCAAATCGTATCTCTTTTAATGAATAAAAACACACTTCCGGAAAGAACGAATATATATCGGAACGAGAATATAACTTGATTTTTTTTGAATCTATATAATGCTGTTTATTAAGTGATTATATCCCATGTGCGTAGTTTTGAAGTATATTCTATTATATTGAAAGTAGTTATAAATACAACAAAAATATTCTCGGGAAATCAGATGGGCTATATTTGCGTTCATTAACAGAAGAAGTCGTATAATTGACACTTTTTCTCTCTTTGAAAATGAACCAAAATAGTTAATATGAAAAAGAAACTACTGCTACTACTATGCTTTTGTTTGATGGGAGTTAATTTGATAGTGGCCCAAATTTCAAAAGTTACAGGTGTTATAACCTCAGCTGACGACGGTCAGCCCGTTATTGGTGCTTCCGTATTAATTAAGGATACGGGGATCGGTACAGTGACCGATATTGATGGTAAATTTGTTTTATCTAACATTCCGTCCAACGCAAAAAAAATCCAGATTTCATATGTGGGCATGAAACCACAGGAAGTGTCGATTAAGCCTAATTTGATAATAGTGCTTGAATCGGATAGTGAGATGATTGATGAAGTCGTGGTGACCGGTATGCAAAAAATGGACAAACGTCTTTTTACCGGTGCTTCAGATAAATTGTCGGGAGAAGCTACTAAGTTGGATGGTATCCCGGATATTAGCCGTGCTTTGGAAGGGCGTTCTGCCGGTGTTTCCGTACAGAATGTTTCCGGAACATTTGGTACTGCTCCCAAAATCCGTGTACGTGGAGCAACCTCTATTTATGGTAGCTCTAAGCCGTTGTGGGTAGTAGATGGAGTTATTATGGAGAATGTGACAGAAGTCAGCGCTGACGAACTTTCTTCCGGTGATGCGGAAACGTTGGTCAGTTCGGCTATTGCCGGTTTGAATGCCGATGATATTGAAAGTTTTCAGATATTGAAAGACGGTTCGGCTACTTCCATATATGGTGCCCGTGCAATGGCAGGTGTAATTGTGGTAACGACAAAGAAAGGTAAGTCCGGTATTAATAAGATCAGTTATACGGGAGAGTTTTCCATGCGTATGAAACCGAGTTACCGTAACTTCAATATTATGAACTCCCAAGAACAGATGGGAGTATATAAAGAAATGGAGGCCGGTGGTTATTTGAAATTTGCCGAATCTTATCGTGCGGCCAACAGTGGTGTTTATGGAAAAATGTATCATTTGATGAATACTTATGATCCGGTCACAGGACAATATATGCTTGCTAACAAGCCGGAAACAATGAACGCCTATCTGCGTGATGCCGAATACCGGAATACGGATTGGTTCGATCTTCTGTTTTCTAATAGTGTTTCTCAGAATCATGCAGTCAGCATGTCGACCGGTACTGATAAAGCTTCCTATTATACATCACTTAGTGTATTGAATGATCCGGGATGGTATTCTCAAAGTTCAGTTCAACGTTATACAGCCAACATGAATGCGCTATATAATATTTTTAAGAATTTTTCTTTGAATCTGATCGGTAATGTCTCTTATCGTAAACAAAAGGCTCCGGGAGCATTAGGCTCACAAACAGATCCTGTCAGTGGTGAGGTGAAACGTGATTTCGATATCAATCCGTATTCATTTGCTTTGAATACATCGCGTACATTGGATCCGGATGAATATTATGTACGCAATTATGCTCCATTCAATATTTTTCACGAATTGGAAAATAACTACATGGATTTGAATGTGGTTGATATGCGTTTTCAGGGTGAGGCGAGATGGAAAATTATTCCGAAAGTAGAAGTGTCGGCTTTGGGAGCTTACAAGTATTCTACCACAACCCAGACTCATTCGATAACGGATCATTCCAATCAGGCTTGGGCATTTCGTGCTATGGACGATGCGACTATGCGTAACGCCAATCCGTGGTTGTATACGGACCCGGATAATACAAATTCATTGCCGGTAAGCGTACTTCCTGTGGGAGGTTTTTATCGTGAAACGAAATACGGCATGAGTAGTTATGATTTTCGTGCTACTATGACTTACAATGATGTATACAAAGATGATCATATTTTGAATGTATTCGGTGGTATGGAATTGAATGGTACCGATCGTAGTAGGAGTTGGTTTAACGGTGTCGGTATGCAGTACGACATGGGAATGCTCTCTAATTATGATTATCGTTATTTTAAACAAGGAAATGAGGAAAATACCGCTTATTATACTGTGAGTCGTACGAAATCCCGTGAAGTATCATTTTTCGGTACAGCTACTTATTCATATCAAGGAAAATACACAATAAATGGAACGATGCGTTATGAAGGCTCTAATAAATTGGGAAGAAGCCGTTCAGCGCGTTGGTTACCTACATGGAACGTTTCGGGGGCATGGAATATGCATGAAGAAAGTTTTTTTGAATCATTACGCCCATCTCTCTCTAACTTTACACTGAAAGCGTCTTACTCTTTGACTGCTGACCGTGGCCCCGTTAACGTAACGAATTCTTTGGCTGTCATTATGGGGTATAATCCTTGGCGACCTTTATCGAGTGTCAATGAATCCGGATTGCAGATTACCGATTTGGAGAACAGTGAGTTGACCTATGAGAAGAAACATGAGTTGAATATTGGCGCAGAAGTGGGATTTTTGGAGAATCGGATTAATCTGGCGGTCGATTGGTATAAACGTAATAACTATGATTTGATCGGTTTAATAAATACCATGGGTGTAGGTGGCCAGGTTTCAAAATTAGCCAATGTAGCGAGTATGGAATCCCATGGAGTGGAATTTACTTTATCCACTCGTAATATAAGTACAAAGAATTTTAAATGGACTACGGACTTTATTTTTTCCAATGCAAAAAATAAAGTGACAGAATTGAAGTCGGATGCGAATGTCATGTCTATGATTTCGGGTAGTGGCTTTGCGTTGGAAGGGAATCCGGTACGTTCGTTATACTCTTTGAACTTCCAAGGGCTGAATAAAGAAGGTTTGCCGACTTTTATCAATGAGAAAGGTGAATTGACGGTAACGGATATTAATTTTCAAGAGCGTGAGAATAAGTCACATTTGGTATATGAAGGTTCAACGGATCCTACCATTACGGGTAGTTTTGGTAATATATTCTCTTACAAAGGCTTTAAATTGAATGTGTTCATGACTTATTCATTCGGTAATGTGATTCGTTTGGATCCGGTATTCCATAATGCTTATTCAGATTTGGATGCTACGCCAAGGGAGTTTAAAAATCGTTGGACGGTGGCTGGTGACGAAAAAATAACCACTGTTCCGGTCATTGCAGATTTGCGTCAGAACACGATGAATTCATATTTGAATAAGGCTTATAATGCCTATAATTATTCTACAGAACGTATTGCTAAGGGAGATTTTATTCGTATGAAAGAGATTTCGGTAACTTATGAATTTCCCAAGACAATGGTTTCCAAGTTGAGTTTGAGCAATTTGTCATTGAAGATACAGGGTACGAATTTATTCTTGCTGTATGCCGATAAGAAATTGAACGGGCAAGATCCTGAATTTTTCAATTCTGGAGGTGTAGCAGTTCCTGTTCCTAAACAATTTACATTGACATTGAGATTAGGTATTTAATAGATTGAAGATAATTATGAAAATAAATATATTATATATAGCGTTGAGTGGAGTTTTGGCATTGGCTTCCTGTAGTGATTTTCTCGATACTCTTCCGGACAATCGTACCGAAATAGACTCGGCAGACAAAATGGCCAAGTTGCTTGTTTCTGCTTATCCTACTACTACTTATATTATGTTGACGGAAATGTCATCGGATAATGCAATGGATAATGGTATCAGTTATGATTTGATAGGGCAGGAGCAAGAAGAAGCTTATCTGTGGAAAGATATAACCATTGAATCGAATGATTCTCCAAAAATGCTGTGGGATGCTCATTATAATGCCATAGCTGCTGCTAATCAGGTGCTTCAGAAAATAGAAGAAGCTGGGAATCCGGTTCATATGAATGCATATAAAGGAGAGGCATTGCTGTGTCGTGCCTATTCTCATTTCATTTTGGCAAATCTTTTCTGTGTGCATTATAATTCTGCTACCGCTTCTGCGGAGTTGGGTATTCCGTATGCTGTGAAACCGGAAACGGAAGTAAGACCATACTATGAGAGAGGTACGTTGGCTGAGACATATAAGCATATTCAGGAAGATTTGGAGGCGGGGTTGCCATTGATAAATGATGATCTGTATTCGGTTCCCAAATATCATTTCAACATAAAAGCTGCCTATGCATTTGCGGCCCGTTTTTATTTGTTTACCCAGCAATGGGATAAAGTGATTACTGCTGCCGACCGGGTACTCGGCAGTGTACCCAGCAAGGTGTTGCGTGATTGGAGCGCTATCACTAAATCGGCTTCAAAGGATGTGGCTAATGTATACAATGATCCGAAATTGGCTTGTAATTTGATGTTTTTACCTTCTTATTCGAACACTGGTTATGTATTGGGTTCTTACACATTGGGTGAACGTTACGGGCACGGTAATGATATTTTTACAAACGAAACTGTGGCAGCTTATTATAGTGATAATACCTGTCCTTGGGGCAAGTTGGCTATGCTAAATCAGATCAGTGCATTGGAAACCAAGAATAATTTCTTTAAGACTCAGATATATTTTGAATATATCGATAAAGAGAGCGGTGTCGGTTATGTACATTATTTAGATATACCTTTCAGAACAGACGAAACTCTTCTTTGTCGTGCAGAGGCCTATACGGTATTGGGTGGAGAAGAAAATGAGAATAAGGCGTTGGCTGATATCAATATGTGGATTAAGTCGCACAGTACGACTAAAACCTCTACCACTCTACGGGAAATCAACCGTTTCTATGATGGTATAGGTTACGCTTCTGCAGAGAATACTGAGCTACGCAGTATCAAAAAGCGTTTGAATCCTATTGGTTTTGCAATAGAAGAGGGTTCACAGCAAGAAAATATGCTTCAATTGATTCTTCATTTGCGTCGTATCGAATTGCTTCACGATGGTATGCGTTGGTTTGATTTGAAACGTTATGGTATTGAGTTTGCTCATAATCGTGACGGAAATTCGGATATCGTATTGAAGAAAGATGATCCGCGCCGCGCTTTCCAGTTGCCTCAGGATGTTATAAGTGCAGGTCTGCAAGCTAATCCAAGATAAAAAATAAAAAAGGAAAGAACTATGAAATATAATAAGTGGATATTTATTGTAACAGTAATGGCGGGAGTATTTCTTACTTCCTGCAATGAAGATGCATTGAGTGATAACAGCATTTTCGATACGGAAACTCCCGAAAGAAATGAATTTGATAATTGGCTTCTGACGGAATATGTAGATCCGTATAACATTAATTTTAAATATAGATTTGAGGATAAGGAATCCGACCAACAATATAATCTGGTACCGGCGGAGTATGGCAAGTCTGTGGCATTGGCCAAATTGGTAAAGTTTCTTTGGTTGCAATCTTATGAAGAATTGATGGACGACAACGGAGAATTTATTAAAACATATTGTCCGAAAATCATCACTTTGATTGGGTCGAAAGCCTATAATCCGGATTCTCATTCGGTTGTATTGGGAACCGCCGAAGGTGGGTTGAAAGTTGTATTATATAATGTAAATGAGTTGGATACGGAAAATCCGGATGTGGAAATACTGAATGAATGGTATTTTAAAACGATGCATCATGAATTTGCCCATATTTTGCATCAGACCAAGGATTATCCGATAGAATATAATGAAATTACAGTCGGAAAGTATACAGGTCCCAGTTGGACAAACTTGACTGAAGAAGAAGCTTTGGAGTTGGGTTTTATATCTAATTATGCCAGTACGGAACCTCAGGAAGACTTTGTAGAAATGATTGCCAATTATGTGACCCACAATGCACAATGGTGGAGAGAAAGAATGGACATGGCTGGTGATGGGAAAGAGGCCTTACAGCAAAAACTGGAGTTGGTGAAGGAGTATTTAGACCTTTCCTGGAACATCAGTCTGGACGAACTTCGTACTATTGTTCAGCGCCGTTCGGCCGAGATATCTTCCCTTGATTTAAGTAGTTTAAAATAAGATACGAATTATGAAAAGAATAAATTATATATTGTCTTTTTTTATTGCGTTCACTTTGATCGCTTGTTCGCCGGAGGAAAAGGATTTGTTTGACGACTCATCAGCCAATCGTATAGAAGCTTCTTTGGCACAGGTGAATGAGGTACTTTTAAGTGCAAAAAACGGATGGTTGATGAAATATTATCCTAATGCAAATCAAAAGTATGGGGGGTATAACTTGTTCCTGTATTTTTCTGCAGATGGAAAGGTGACGGCAGCCAGTGACGTAGCCGGGGTCGGTGAGAGAATGACAAGTTTATACTCATTGAAACAGTCGGCCGGTGCGGTATTGTCGTTTGATACTTATAATTCCATCATTCACTTTTTTGCCTCACCTGATAGTGGTGTGGGGAGTATAGGAACCGGTATGGAAGGTGACTACGACTTTACGGTTATGGAAGAATGTACTCCGGAAAAAGTTGTATTGAAAGGAACGAAATCCGGTTCATTGGCTGTTATGACTCCGGTAGCCGATGGAGTTGATTGGGATGAATATATAGAGAAGATTTTCAAGATGAATGATATCATGCAAGAATATCCTGCATTCATTTTTGAAGACGGTAGTTATTCACAGGATCTTACTGTTTCTTGGAACCGTTTGGTAATCACCCAAAAAGAGGATGATAATGTTGTATATACATATGCTCCCTTCGTGTTGACATCGGATGGGCTTGAATTTTATCAACCCTTTACGCTGAATGGTAAAACGTTTACTTCATTGGTTTATAAAGATGAGGGGGAAGATAGTTATCTGTATTCACCAGAATATCCGTCTGTACATTTTATACCGGATTATCCGTTGAACGCCATGTTTGTGAATAATGTATGGTATCTTTCATTTAGCGGTCTTGGTCCTGTCGGACAAGGGTTTTGGCAGGAAATTATAGATGCAAACAGTCCGGTCGGAGCTGAAAAGGTACAATATGTAGGATTTGAACCCTATGGGGAAGGCGTTTTAGATTATGTATGGTATACGAATGAGTCTGGATTTGGTTTTTCGGATGCACTGATGTACTATGAATTATCCGGTAAGGATAAAGTAATTATGGAGTACAGTGGATATATGGGTGGGGAGTATAAGAATTTTATTCCGGATGGTTATGCTACGTGGTGGAGTATCATGCTTTTCATGTCGAGAAAACAGACTTATACGATTACTGCGGTTGATGATCCGAGACGTCCGACTAAGATTAAGTTGACACAGGATGATCGTCCTACAAATACAATTATCCTATCCAAGGAACCGATACAGTATCCATTTATTAACTAACTATTTTATATATAATCTTCTGTCTCTACGATCGTAGTGGGGACAGAAGTATAAACTATTTTTCAGTATTAATTTATAAAACGAGGTATTATGAGGAAAACAGTACTACTATTGGGAATGGCATTGATAGCAAGCAGTGCTATGATGGGACAGGTTGTAAACCGGAATATGGCAGCGGCAATAACAAGTGAAAATGCTGAACTTGTTTTAGATTCTGTTGTGACAAAAACAAGGGAAGGCAAACCGAGTGCGAAAGTTGTGTACGGATACGATTCGGAAAAGCGCAAAGCATATGAAGTGTCTATCAGTTATAGTGAGTGGTCTACTCCGGCTTATGCACCTGCATATGGAGATTCGATTGAATATACGTATGACCAAGCAGGTCTTTTGTTAAAAGAGTCTACTTATCGTAATAATTCTTACGGTGGTACACCCGAATATCAATTGAACAGTTATATAGATTATGAATATAATGCGAAGGGGCAGTTGATAAAATCAACGACCTATCGGTATAATGACAATATTGAAGCTTTTGTAGATAATTCTATTAATGACTATGAATATCTGGAGGATGGGTCACTGAAAACGAAGATTGAATCGGCTCGTCCAGCCGGTGCTCCGTGGGAAACAGGGATTAAACCTATGGAAAAGAGTTCAAAAACAGAATATATGGAATTTGCCGGCATTGATTTGCCTAAAAAGGCAGAAAATTATTTTTATACAGCAGGAACAGACGGCGAAGAAGGTACTTGGAGGTTAAGTAATTATTCGGTACTCACTTATAATGATAAAAACCTGTTGGCAAAGAGAGAATTCTATAATCAGGATTACCAATCTGGAGATTGGAAATTATATTCGTGGGAATCGTATATTTATAATGATAATGGCCAGGTAACATATAAAGAATCTGCCGGACAAGATTACTCTACAGGTACAATAGAGGTAAATGCAAAAGTGACATATACTTACGATGCAAATAATAATCTGGAAAAAATAACAGGAGAAACCTATCAGTCGTATAAAAATGATTGGGTGCCTAACAACCCTATTACTTATTTTTACAGTCCTTTTGTTCCTACTTCTATACATAACACGGAAACATCACAAAAGACAGATGTATATTATAATATTTCTGCAAAAGAGATATGTGTACAAACGGAAGGTCTTATCAGTGCTGTTTTCATTCATTCTATTGCCGGTTTAGAGTTGATACGTGTGTCAGGATTGAATTCTAATCAGTATGCTTTGAATACAAGTAATTGGGAAGCCGGGTTGTATATTGTTACATTGATTGTTGATGGTAAGATTTATAATGAAAAAATATATATCTATGAATAAATTCTTCTCATATATATTCGCATGTGTAGCCTTGGCAAGTTTCTCGCTTGCCGAGGCTATTGCTGCTCCGACAGATGGAGGGACAAAGCCTTTGGCAGAAATCGGTTCTCATTGGAATTACTGGATTGCCAGAGAATATAGTTATGGATTCCGTAAATACAAAGTAACAGCACATGAACTTATAAAGGCTGCTGTGGATCGTAATGGAAACGGTCAGAAAGATGCCGACGAAGTTGAAGAGGAAATATTGGCGGCAAAAATAGAACTCTGGCGGTATGAAACAGGGCATAATATGTCGGAACAAGGAAAGGCAGTCAAAGAGAGTGGTACGTTTTATGCTTTTAGGGAAGGAAACAAATCATATATTCTTCGCGACGTGGATTTCACTGTTGGAGATATGCCTAAGAAATTCTGGTTTAAATGGATCGATATGGATGCAAAACCGGGAGATGCTTGGGTTATTACCCAGTTCGGGCAGGATGGTAATACGATTTACGACTGGGTGGAGGTCAGCTATAAGAAAGAATTGGATATTGATGGCAGAAAAGTTCCGGTCATTAAATTTGCTCCGACTTGTTATAGCCGTTACACCAAGCCGGAAGATTTTACTGCCCGTATTACACTGAATGGCTTTTTCAATATCGACTTTTGGGAGGTGTCTGGTAGCGGTGCTCCTACTCCTGCGGCCAATGGAGTGGTATACGCTCCGCAAATGTATGAAATGTCTGCCGGAATGTTGTGTGCCCAAGTGAATGGTATGTCATTGGTTACTCCCAATTTGGAGGAATATATGAAGAATAATAACCCTTCTATTTATGAAGATTACGATGATGGTTACTGTGAGTTACTGCAGGCTCCGGAACCTTCTGTTGCCAGAAGTATGAATATGGCAAGTCCGGTTCATATGTCAGACAGTGCGGCGTTTACCGTATCGCCTAAAACCAGAGTAATGTCTCAGCCCATTGCGTCATTAAGTGAGAATGAAGTAATCAAATTGCCGGTAGTAGTGCACGTTGTATACAATCCGAATACTCCGTCAAAGTCTATTACGGAAGCGCAAGCACAAAAAATGATTGATGAGTTGAATAAAGCGTATGGCTCGACTAATGATGCGAGTGTGCGTGAGCAATTTAAAGGTGTAATAGGTAACCCGCATATCCAGTTTGAATTGGCAAAAGTCGATCCGTCGGGGAATGCGACTACCGGGGTGGTTTTCTATCAGACAAAAGAAAATGCTTACCTGTTGGAGGGAACGACGATTTGGGAGAAATATGCTTATAAGTTTAATGATGACTTGTCTCCCCGTAATTGGGATCACAAACGCTATATCAATATTTATGTCGTTGATTTGGGAGGTTGGAATGAACTGAGCACGGTAGGGGGATTTGTTACTAACCCTGAGTCCGGTTCGGCATATCAGGATTATCTGAATTGGGTAGAAAAACAGGATATGACGTTCTGGCAGAACTGGCTTGACTCAGAGGAAGGTTCTATGTTGGATGGTCTGACGGTGGATGTTTATTATACTTTTGGAGGTAAAAATGAAATAAATGATAGAGCGACTTTCAAGACAGCCATTCATGAGTTAGGACACTATTTCGGATTACGTCATCCCAATATTGTCCTTGTAGAAAAAAATGGCATTTACGTTCCGATGGATGATGGATTTGAGGATACTCCATATACTCAGTTTACACAGTATGCTGTGCTTGGTTGTGAAGAACCGGTTTACCAATGCGGACATCTGGTACAGACAGAGAATTATATGGATTATGCTTTGGACTGCGCTTGCATGTTTACAAAAGAACAAGCTGCGTTTATGCGGAAATTTGTACAGGAAACTCGTCCTAATTTAAATTCTACTACAGGGCTGGCTGCTGCTACACAAAATGAAATTAAGGTTTCTCCTACAGTGGCTCGTAAAGAAGTTTTCATAGAAGGAAATTTCACATCAGCACATTTGTTTAATCTGGAAGGGGTTGAAGTCGTCTCGATAGAGGATAATCAGCGAGCTGTTCCGGTTGAGGGTTTAACGCCGGGTATGTATATCTTGCAAGTACATACAGTTTCAAAAGAAATTTGCAAATTTAAGATTATCGTACTTGGGAATTAATTGAGTTGTCCTTAGCAATTAATTGAATTTTCTTTTAGGTACAACATGGTTTATACTCCTTATTTTAGTTTCGTCGGCAGGAGAAATACAATCTTTCTGCTGATAGAGAATTAAAATAAGGAGTATTTTATTGCGAATCTCAAAAATAACCATTACTTTTGCCGCCCGATAACCATAAGGAGAGGTGCTCGAGTGGTTGAAGAGGCACGCCTGGAAAGCGTGTATACCCCTAAAGGGTATCACGAGTTCGAATCTCGTTCTCTCCGCAATAATGAAAGGATCCCCGTAATGCATACCGGCATTACGGGGATTTTTATTGCTCAATTGATATATTATCTGTTTTTATCCCTACCCCCTTCCGCTTTCCTTTGCTCATCGTGCTTTGCGTGCGTAAGAGCTATCTTTTGATAGCTGTCAACGGTAAATTTCTCTTGATTGAAAAGAAAAACTCCGGGTATGATTTGCTTTCTTTGGATCTCTTGGTCTTTTGTACCCCCTTACGCTCTGTAATGTCCATTGGAAAGGCGTTTGCGATATATCGTAAGGGGGTGTGATAAAAACTCTCTGTTCTTTTACAGATTCACACGGATCGAATGTTCGAAGTGTTGGATTCGGGTATTCAGTTTGTGTGAATCGGAATTTAGGGAATGTCTATAGATCACAAGTGGAGTTAAGAAATATGAAAACAGACTTTCCTCCTTTTAACTTTCCTCTTTGTTTGAGTTCTAACCTAATAAAGCTCAGAAAATACAAATGATAAACGAAAATAAAATTCGGGAGGTTTGTGCTTCCGATCCGGACCGGGGATTTCGAATGCTGGTAGACAGTTTTCAAGAACCGATATACTGGCACATACGGCGTCTTGTCGTGTCTCACGAAGATGCGGAAGATATTATTCAGGAGGTGTTTATTCGTGTTTTCCGGCATTTGAAACAGTTTCGTGAAGAGAGTTCGCTCGCTACATGGATTTATAAGATAGCCACTAACGAAAGCCTTCGTTTTCTGAAAAGCCGTAAGGCAGAGGTGGTTTCTGCCGAAGAGATACAGGAGGAATTGCTTGATAAGTTGAAAACTTCCGATTATGTAGACTATGATAATGAATTAGCCGTAAAATTTCAAACGGCTGTTTTGAAATTACCTGAGAAACAACGGATTGTATTCAATCTCCGTTATTACGACGAACTGGATTATGAGGCTATCAGTCAGATAACGGGTGATCGGGTGGAAACGCTCAAAGTGAATTATCACTATGCAAAAGAGAAAATAAAGGAGTACATTGTAAATAATTAGAGTTATGAACAAAGAGTTTGATTTTGATGATATCGGAAAACGAATACCTTATAGAACGCCTGAAACTTTTTTTGAACACAATCGGCGTGAAATATTAAAGCATACGTGTGGGGAAGAACGTCATGAGAGAAACCGGTTTCGTGTCATTGTTCCGGCTATACTTGTTGTAGCTGCATTGTTGGTCGGGATTTTATTTATGCCGTTTTCTCATGAGAAAAGCGACATATCCGATGTGTCATCTGCTTTTATACTGATGGCAGGAACGGAATCGGGGAATTCCGAAGCGATGGATAATTTTATTGAAAGTTTGTCGGATGAAGAACTTCAGGAACTGGCCGAACTTTCGGAAACGGATATATTTTTATTTTAATGAATCATTTAAAAAAGGAGAACGAATGATGAAAACAAAGATTATTTTTATGCTTGTGGCTATCTTTGCAATGTATAGCCAATCCGCTTTTTCACAAGAAAGAAAGCGTCCGGACAGAGAAAAAATTCAAGCTATGCAATGCAACCAAGTGGTGAAAGCCCTACTGCTTGACGATGCTACTGCTGCCAAGTTTACACCTGTCTATATGCAATATCTTAAGGAGTTGAGTGAAAGTCGTATCAGCAATTCGAGAAAGCCGAAAGCAAAGGAGGTAGCAACACCGGAAAATATACAAAAAACGGAACCGAAGTCAATCCCTACGGATGCCGAAGTGGAAAAAGCTATAAAAGACCGGTTTGCACAGAGCCGTAAAATATTGGATATACGTGAAAAGTATTATAATGAATTCCGTAAAATACTTTCTCCCAAGCAAATCATGAAGATTTATCAATTGGAAAAGGGGAATGCCCGTAAGTTTCAGAATGAATGGAAAAAAAGGCAGGGTCAAAAGCCGGGACAACGTCCTGAAGCTAAAAAAGGAAATATGCATCGTAACCATAATAGGTAGTGGAAATAAGTTTGTTTGATTAAAGTGACCCGGATGGATGCAGGCGGATAATTTACTCCGACCGATCCGGGTTCTTTCTTAAATAATAGTTACTTATTATCGTTTTTTTGTTACTTTTGTCACTTTAGTTATTAGTGTTTTTGCTTTCTCGGTTGTATTATATAATAAGAGGATGCACTTTTGCTTTCTTAAACTAATATACATTGAAACATTTCAAAAAAACGAATAGATATGAAACTTATTTCTGCACTAATCGGATGCTCTTTGTTACTGGGAATGGGCGCTTGTACTCAGACATCCACATCACAAGATTACACGAATTTCGTAAATCCATTTATTGGAACCGGAGGACATGGACATACCTATCCGGGGGTAGTTGTTCCTAATGGTATGATTCAGCCCAGCCCCGATACGCGTATTTATCAGTGGGACGCTTGTTCCGGCTATTATTACGATGATGCTACTATCAATGGCTTTTCTCATACACACCTTAGCGGTACAGGCTGTGGTGACTATGGCGACGTCTTGTTGATGCCTACGGTGGGTGAACAGGATTATCACGCCATGGGAACGGAAAGCCAGCAAATGGCATATGCATCTGCTTTTTCTCATCAGAATGAAGAAGCGCAACCGGGATATTATTCGGTTATGCTCGATCGCTATCAGGTGAAAGCCGAGCTTACTGCCACCAAGCGTGCGGCCATTCACCGTTATACTTTCCCGGAATCGGCTGAAGCCGGATTTATCTTGGATTTTGATTATAGTTTGCAACGCCAGAAAAATGAAGAGATGGAGTTGGAGGTGATCAGTGATACAGAAATCCGTGGACGTAAAAAAACAGTTTACTGGGCTTTTGACCAATATATTAATTTCTACGCAAAGTTTTCCAAGCCGTTTACTTATACAATGGTAACCGACTCAATGGCTCTTGACGAGGGTGGCCCGTTGCTGCCTACTGCAAAAGTATTGCTTCACTTCAATACAAAAGCCAATGAGGAGGTATATGTAAAAGTCGGCATTTCTGCTGTCGATATGGAAGGGGCGCGTAAGAATGTAGAAGCAGAAATTCCGGAATGGGATTTTGAAGGTGTTCGTAACGCAGCCCGTGCATCATGGAATAATTATCTTTCAAAAATAGATATCGATACAGATGATAAAGATCAGAAGATCATGTTCTATACGGCTCTTTATCATACCGGCATGCAACCTAATCTTTTTACAGATGTAGACGGCCGTTATCTGGGGATGGACTTAAAAACTCATCAGGGAGACGTGAATGAGCCGATGTATACCATATTCTCTTTGTGGGATACTTTCCGTGCCTATCATCCGCTGATGACAATTATCGATCCGGATCTGAATGAAGCATTTATCCGTTCTCTTATTCAGAAACATCGTGAAGGCGGTGTGTTCCCGATGTGGGAGTTGGCCGGAAACTATACCGGTACGATGATCGGATATCATGCGGTGCCTGTGGTGGTAGACGCTTATATGAAAGGATATCGTGATTTTGATGTCAATGAAGCCTATAAGGCTTGTTTGCGGGTGGCAGAGTACGATACGACCGGAATTAAATGCCCTCCGTTGGTATTGCCTCATTTGATGCCGCAGGCTAAGTACTGGAAGAATAAGATCGGTTATGTGCCTTGTGATAAGGACAACGAAGCGGTTGCCAAAGCATTGGAATATGCATATAATGATTGGTGTATCTCTGTGTTTGCCGAAAGCCTTGGAGATGTTGCCAATCACGACAAATATGCGAAGTTTGCCGAAGGATATAAAACTTATTTTGATCCGACTACCCGTTTTATGCGCGGGCTGGATAGCGAGGGTAACTGGCGTACACCTTTCAGTCCCCGTTCGTCTACACACCGCAGCGATGATTATTGTGAGGGAACTGCTTGGCAGTGGACTTGGTTTGTTCCTCATCAGATTGACGGATTAGTGGAATTGATGGGTGGTCGTGAGGGCTTTATCAACAAGCTCGACTCGCTCTTTACTGCTGACTCTTCACTGGAAGGCGAGATGACTTCTGCCGATATTTCCGGGTTAATCGGTCAGTATGCACATGGTAATGAACCGAGCCATCACATTATCCATATGTACAACTATGTAGACCAACCTTACAAAACACAGGAATTGGTAGACAGTGTATTGCACACGCTGTATTTCAATGATCCGAATGGCCTGTCGGGCAATGAAGATTGTGGGCAGATGTCTGCATGGTATATTCTCAATGCAATGGGATTCTATCAGGTATGTCCCGGTAATCCGGTATATTCGATAGGGCGTCCGCTGTTTAATAAAGCTACGGTCAATCTGAAAGATGGAAAGAAATTCACAGTGATAGCTAAAAATAATAGCCGTGAGAATAAATATATTCAGTCTATGGTATTGAATGGAAAGGCTTTGGATAAACCGTTCTTTACTCATCAGGATATTGTAAATGGAGGCACATTGGAATTGACAATGGGCGATCAGATTAAAAAGTAAATATTGAAAATAAAAGAAAACTGCGCGGTAGGTTGGTAAAACAATTGTCGCGCAGTTTTTTTATATGGGTTTGTACTGTTTTTGTGATATATCTATCTCAGACTTATATCTACCTTTTCGTCTTTCTAAATTTGTAACGGCAAAGCTTTTTTAATTTTTAATTCTCATTTTTTAATTTAATAATCCTACCTTTGCTGTCAAGAACCTCAAAACCGATAAGTCATGAAGTACAAATTATTAGTTCTTGATGTAGACGGAACATTGCTGAATAGTGAAAAAGAAATAAGTAAACGTACACTGGCTGCCTTATTGAAAGTACAGCAGATGGGAGTACGTATTGTATTGGCCTCCGGCAGACCGACATATGGTCTGATGCCTTTGGCTAAGACATTGGAACTTGGAAATTATGGAGGCTTTATTCTGTCTTATAATGGTGGCCAGATTATCAATGCACAGAATGGCGAACTGCTGTTTGAACGCAGAATAAATCCCGAAATGTTGCCTTATCTGGAAAAGAAAGCCCGTAAGAACGGTTTTGCTATCTTTACCTATCACGATGATACGATTATTACCGATTCACCCGAAAACGAACACATACGCAAGGAAGCGCAGCTTAACGGTTTGAAGATAATTGTGGAACCCGAATTTTCTATTGCAGTGGATTTTGCACCTTGCAAGTGTATGCTGGTCAGTGACGACGAGGAGGCCTTGATAGGGCTTGAAGAGCATTGGCGCAAAAGATTGAATGGGGCATTGGATGTATTTCGTTCGGAACCTTATTTCCTTGAAGTAGTACCTTGTTCAATTGATAAAGCAAATACATTGGGCGCTTTACTCGAGAAACTGGATGTTAGTTCGGAAGAAGTGATTGCTATTGGCGATGGAGTTTGCGATGTTTCGATGATACAATCTGCCGGGCTGGGGGTTGCAATGGGAAATGCGCAGGATTCTGTAAAGGTTTGTGCCGACCGGATTACTGCCTCCAATGATGAAGACGGGGTAGCGGAAGCGGTGGAAAAAGCAATACTTGCTGAGATTCGTCCGGCAGAAGTTCCTTTGGATCAGCTGAATCAACGTGCCCGTCATGCTTTGATGGGAAATTTGGGAATTCAATATACCTATGCTTCCGAAGATAGAGTGGAAGCTACCATGCCGGTAGACGAACGTACCCGCCAGCCTTTTGGTATTCTACACGGAGGGGCTACTTTGGCACTGGCTGAAACAGTTGCCGGATTGGGATCGATGATACTTTGTAAACCCGACGAGATAGTGGTGGGTATGCAAGTCAGTGGAAATCATATCTCTTCTGCTCATGAAGGAGATACTGTTCGTGCGGTGGCTTCTATTGTTCATAAAGGGCGTTCGTCACACGTATGGAATGTGGATGTATTTACTTCGACTGCCAAACTGGTATCTTCGATACGGGTGGTTAACAGTATTTTGAAAAAAGGATGATGGACACGTTAGAACAAGATATTTGTGCCGGAATAGACCGGTTTATAAAACTTCAGATTCCTTTTGCCATTTATCGTATTCCGGGAGAAAATGTGGTTCATTTCGTGTCGAAAGATCCTGGAGACTCTTGCGTCTTGCTATATGATATTGAAGAGTTGAACGGGCAGGCCGGGTTTGTGATTGCCCCTTTTAACGTAGGGCCGACTACACCGATCGTGTTGTTGAGGCCGGAAAGAGAAATGGTTGTGGACTTTGATCCTGCTTTGAAATGCCCGGGCGGAATACAACCGGATGTTTATCGGCAGATGCTTAATAATCAGGTAGTATCGCTGCAAGACGGATCGTCTACGGAAGGGTATGCCGGCCGTTTTGATGTTTTTATGGATGCTTTGAAAAAAAAGGAATTTAATAAGTTGGTACTTTCTCGTAGCCAGAAAGTGAATGTACCGCTTCTTTTTTCTCCCGCTACTGCATTTTATGAAGCATGTAGAAGGTATATTTATTCGTATGTGTATTTTTGCTATACTCCACATACAGGGGCGTGGTTGGGGAGCACTCCGGAAATAATTCTTTCCGGAGAAAGGAATAAATGGAATACGGTGGCTCTGGCAGGTACACAATCCTTACAGAATGGGGAACTGCCGCGAGAGTGGGATGACAAGAATCGGGAGGAACAGGAGTATGTTGCCTCTTATATCCGGAGTCAGTTGTTATCTTTGGGTATACAGCCTGCAGAATTCGGTCCTTATCCGGCTTTTGCCGGAGCGTTGTCTCATCTGAAAACCGATTTTCATTTCTCATTGCCGGATAATGACAGTTTGGGAGATTTACTTAAACTGCTACATCCTACACCTGCGGTTTGCGGGCTTCCCAAAGAAAAAGCTTATCAGTTTATCCTGGATCATGAGGATCATGAACGGCGCTATTATTCAGGATTTATCGGTATGTTGAATCCGGATGGGAAGACAGATTTGTATGTCAATTTGAGATGTATGAATATAACATCGGAGGTATTGACTCTTTATGCCGGTGGTGGATTGCTTGCTTCATCCGAATTGGAAGATGAGTGGCAAGAGACAGAAAAGAAAATGCGAACGATGAAGAATCTAATAATGTGTTGAATATGCTGCATGGTAATTGGCACATTGGTATATTGACGTATTGAATAATTATTTATCATGTATACAGATAAAAAGAATATCCTCCAGTTAGTAGCATTGCTTGAAGCTCATGGAGTAAAAAAAATCGTGTTATGTCCGGGAAGTCGTAATATACCTCTGGTACACACGCTTTCTACACATTCTTCTTTTACCTGTTATCCTGTAACGGACGAGCGGAGTGCCGGCTTTTTTGCTATCGGGCTGGCTTTGAACGGGGGAGGTCCGGCCGCTGTTTGCTGTACATCGGGTACGGCATTGCTTAATCTGCATCCGGCTGTGGCTGAGGCTTTTTATCAAAATGTCCCTCTTGTTGTAATTTCAGCCGATCGTCCTGCTGCCTGGATCGGTCAGATGGATGGACAGACATTACCGCAACCCGGTGTTTTTAGCAATTTGGTGAAGAAATCAGTCAATCTTCCGGAGATTTATACAGATGAAGATGAGTGGTATTGCAATCGGCTCATCAATGAGGCTCTGCTCGAAACGCATCATCATGGCAAAGGGCCGGTACATATTAATGTTCCGGTTACCGAACCTATATTCCGTTTTACTGTAGAATCGCTTCCGGAGGTGCGTGTTATTACCCGTTACCAAGGTCTGAACGTCTATGATCGTGATTATAACGAGCTTATCAAGCGCTTAAACCAATATCAGAAACGTATGATCATTGTCGGGCAGATGAACCTTATTTATCTGTTTGAGAAAAAGTATTCAAAGCTGCTTTATAAGCATTTTGCATGGCTGACTGAACATATCAGTAATCAGACTATTCCTGGTATTCCTGTGAAGAATTTCGATGTGGCACTTTATGCTATGGATGAGGATACACAGGAAAAGATGGTACCCGAACTACTGATAACTTATGGTGGGCATGTGGTTTCCAAACGGTTGAAGAACTTCCTTCGTAAGAATCCTCCGAAAGAACATTGGCATGTCTCGGCAGATGGTGAGGTGATCGATCTTTATGGTTCTCTGACTACCGTCATTGAAATGGATCCTTTTGAGTTCCTTGAGAAGATTGCTTTTTTATTAGAGAACAAAACCCCTCAATATCCTCTTTTGTGGGAAAATTATTGCAAAGGATTACCTCAGCCGGAATTTCCTTATTCGGAGATGGCTGCTATCGGTGCATTGATAAAAGCTTTGCCGGAACAGTGTGCGCTCCATTTGGCCAATAGCTCTGTGATACGTTATGCACAGTTGTTTACAGTTGCTTCATCGGTTGAGGTGTGTTGCAACCGGGGGACGAGTGGCATTGAAGGTTCTTTGTCAACGGCTGTGGGATATGCTGCGGCTTCGGATAAATTGAATTTTGTAGTGATCGGCGATCTGAGTTTCTTCTATGATATGAATGCTTTGTGGAATACCAACTTGGGCCCGAATCTGCGTATTCTCCTTTTAAATAATGGAGGAGGGGAAATCTTTCATACCTTGCCGGGGCTGGAAATGTCCGGTACGTCGCATAAATTCATAACAGCTGTTCATAAGACCTCTGCTCGTGGCTGGGCCGAAGAGCGTGGCTTTCTTTATCAGAAAGTGGAAGATGAAGTACAACTGGAAGAAACTATGGCCATGTTTACACAACCGGAACCGATGACACATCCGGTATTGGTAGAGGTCTTTACTAATAAAAATAAAGATGCCAGAATATTGAAAGATTATTATCACAAGAATAAAAGGAATGATAAGTGATTAGAAATCACTTATTACTTATTGTTCATCACTAATCACTAATTTACTATGTCAACAGAAAGAAAATGGGAAACAATCAAAGAATATGAAGATATTCTTTTTGATTATTATAATGGAATTGCCCGTATTACTATTAATCGGGAGCGTTATCGTAATGCATTCACGCCTACCACCACCGGAGAGATGAGTGATGCTCTGCGTATTTGCCGCGAAGAGGCTTGTGTCAGTGTGGTTGTTATTACCGGTGCCGGTGATAAGGCTTTTTGCAGTGGCGGTGACCAGAATGTAAAGGGGCGTGGTGGATATATCGGTAAAGATGGAGTGCCCCGCTTGAGTGTACTTGATGTACAAAAGCAGATTCGTAGTATCCCGAAACCTGTTATTGCCGCAGTAAACGGATTTGCTATCGGTGGCGGTCATGTGCTTCATGTGGTATGTGATTTAAGTATTGCATCTGATAATGCTATTTTCGGGCAGACCGGTCCCCGTGTAGGAAGTTTTGATGCCGGTTTTGGTTCTTCTTATCTGGCTCGTGTGGTAGGACAGAAAAAAGCACGCGAGATATGGTTTCTTTGTCGGAAATACAATGCGCAGGAGGCACTTGATATGGGATTGGTGAATAAAGTCGTACCTTTGGAACAACTTGAAGATGAATATGTGCAATGGGCAGAAGAAATGATGCAGCTCAGTCCGCTTGCTTTGCGTATGATCAAAGCCGGATTGAATGCGGAACTCGATGGACAGGCGGGTATTCAGGAGCTTGCAGGCGATGCTACCATGCTTTATTATATGACAGACGAGGCACAGGAAGGAAAGAATGCTTTTCTCGAAAAACGTAAACCGGATTTTAAGCAATTCCCCAAACTGCCATAGTTTTTGTTAAGAGCCTGCTTTTGATTTTGCCCAGCATTATTTGAGAGTTATTCATGAGGATGTTTTTCTGTTTTTATTGTACTCATATAATTGGCTGATCCGGATTATACGAGTACATAATTTTTAAGAGATTTGATTTCATATGTATACTATAAAGATTGTTCCTCGCCGGCTTCATTTTAAGCAGCCGGCAGGAACTTCAAGAGGCTCTTATACCACTCGTGATGTGTGGTATCTCCATCTTACATCCGATAAATATCCGGATAGGGTCGGTATTGGTGAGTGCGCTCCTCTTCCAAAGTTGAGTTGTGATGATATGCAGGGATATGAGTCGGTTTTGGCTCATATCTGTAATGAAGTAACTGAGCAGGGCGGTTTCTCAGTTGAATCGCTTCGTGATTATCCTTCTATTCTTTTCGGACTTGAAACTGCTTTCCGACATTTAGAGAGAGGATGTTTTGAACTTTGGGATACGCCTTTTTCACGTGGTGAAGTCGGTATTCCTATTAATGGACTTATTTGGATGGGAGATTACAAAAAGATGCTGGAACAGATAGAAGCTAAAATGGCTGTCGGTTTCCGTTGCATAAAATTGAAAATAGGTGCTATCAATTTTGAAGAAGAATTGGCACTGTTGCGTTTCATCCGTTCCCACTTTTCTGCAAAAGAAGTAGAGCTTCGTGTGGATGCCAATGGGGCTTTTGCTCCTGCCGATGCGATGGAAAAACTGAAACGTTTGGCGGAACTCGACTTACACTCTATAGAGCAGCCTATCCGTGCCGGGCAATGGGAAGATATGGCACGTTTGACTGCTGAAACTCCGTTACCCATCGCGTTGGATGAGGAATTGATCGGGATTAATATTCCTGAAAGAAAGCAATGCTTACTTGATAGTGTCCATCCTCAGTATATCATTCTGAAGCCGTCACTACATGGGGGGATGGCTGGTGGAAACGAGTGGATAAGAGAAGCGGAAAAGAGAAATATCGGTTGGTGGATTACTTCTGCATTGGAATCTAACATAGGGCTGAATGCGATAGCACACTGGTGTGCCACATTCAATAATCCTCTGCCGCAAGGTCTTGGTACAGGTGCACTTTTTACAAATAATGTAGATATGCCGCTTGAAGTAAGAAAAGATAGTTTGTGGTACTTGAAATAATAGTATGGGTAGATTGCTGTTTTATTATTATGCAACTGGATATAAAAGAACAAAGTTTAATATTGGAGGGTAAGAAGTATTCCCGGAAAGAATTAATGTCTTTATCTGCCAATGCTACCGGAGATAATACTTCTTCTTTTTTATTGGATTTATACCGTTTTCTTGCAGACTGGTTTAGTGATTCTCCTTTTATGACGGTACATACTTCCGGTTCTACCGGAACACCAAAGGTGTTGACAGTCCGTAAAGAACAAATGATGCAAAGCGCTCGCATGACCTGTGAGTTTTTGAATCTTCATACTGGGGATACGGCATTGCTCTGTATGCCTCTGCAATATATAGCCGGAAAAATGATGGTAGTCCGTGCATTGGTTGCCGGCTTGAATCTTATATTGCGTACTCCTTCCGGGCATCCTTTGGCTGATGTTACTGTGCCGCTTCGTTTTGTAGCTATGGTGCCTTTACAAGTATTTAATACTTTGCAGGTGCTTCGGGAAAAGGAACGGCTTTGTCACACAGATATCCTTATAATAGGGGGAGGAGCAATAGATGCTGCTTTGGAAAATGAGATACGTTTGTTGCCTGGCGAAATCTATTCTACTTATGGTATGACCGAAACATTGTCTCATATTGCTTTACGACGCTTGAACGGTTCTTCGGCATCACCGTATTATCGGCCTTTTTCATCTGTGGAACTTTCTCTTTCTCCAGAAAATACGTTGGTAATAAAGGCACCTTTGGTTTGTGATGATATTTTGTTTACTAACGATGTGGCGCAACTGTATCCGGATCATAGTTTTGTAATTCTTGGGAGAAAAGACAATATAATAAATAGTGGAGGGATAAAAATACAGATAGAAATATTGGAGGAACTTTTAAAATCCTCTATCACTATTCCGTTCGCTATAACCTCTGTTCCGGATGCTAAATTAGGGCAGGCAGTGGTGTTATTGCTGAAAGAAGGTGCCGGGATTGAAAAAGTAGAAGAGAAAATCTGTGCCGTATTGCCTAAATATCAGCAACCCCGAAAAATTCTTTTTATCCCTGAAATCCCTTTGACAGGTAATGGCAAAATAGATCGGAGTCAATGTCGGTTGTTGGCTGAAAAAATGATACAATAATAAAGGTATTCATCTGTTTTACAGTCGAAAATTGTATAAAAGTAATAATAATGGCAAGTAGTCTTTTAGTTCTATACGTAAGATTTTCAAGGCTTGACTTATCCGATAGTTTATAGTCTGGGGAGATACTTTTAACTTTTCTGCAATTTCTTTATGTGTAAGATGATATTTTCTATTCAGTTCATATGATTCCCGAAATTCGGCTGGTAATTTTCCTAAAGCTTTGTTGTAAAGTCGGATTAGTTCATTCTCTAAATAAGTATCCGGGTTTTCGAATTCTTGCTCGTACTTTTCAGCTATCTCTTGATGCACTTTGCGACGAACGTCATGATGGGTAATCCGGTTTAATGCTTTGTTTTTTACAATGGTAAAAAGTAAAGTTTTTAGTGTGAGCTCTGCTATTAAACTGGATCTGTTTTCCCACAACCACATCATGGTGTCTTGTACTATTTCTTCTGATTCATGTTGTGAAACATATTGAGAACAAAATGCACATAATCCACGAAAGTAATAACGATATACCTCTTCGAAAGCTTGTTCATCATTACCCTTTATTGCGGCAATTACAGATTTATTGTCAGTTATATCTAAAGGTTTAGTAGAGTTCCCCATCGTTTTAATTAAAATGTACACAAACATAATTATAATTTCTCCATTTTCAAAATGAATCATTAAATAATATTTTTTTTGTTTCTCATTTAGTATATTTGCACTCATAATTGTACTATTTACAGGTAATAGTATATAAAAGGTATAAGATTGAAGTGTAATGGATGAAATTAGATTACTGAATTATCTAAAAGGAGAACTCAGTGAAGAGGAAATATTGCAGGTAGAGGCTTGGTATGAGGCTTCTCCAGACAATAAGAAAATGCTTGAACAGTTGTATTATACAATGTTTATTGGAGAGCGTGCGGCGGTGATGGAGTCTGTTGACGTAGAAAAATCTTTGAATCGATTGAAGACTGCCATAAAAAGAAAGGAAGATGCGACTACAAAAATCCGTTCTGCCAAGTGGAAGCGTTATGTATTTCCATTAGCTGCTTTTTTCACCGGAATCGTTTTAACTGTCGGTCTTTCTTATATAACATTAAATAATAAAGTTTCGAATTATATTGTGGCGACTCCAGCCGGACAGCGTGCTCAGTTCGTATTGCCTGATGGTTCTAAGGTGTGGCTGAACTCTTCTACTCAGTTGTCTTATAGAAATTCTTTTTGGAGTAAGAAAAGGCAAGTCGCTCTTGTTGGTGAAGCGTATTTTGAGGTGGTACACAATGACGATTCCCCTTTTATTGTTAGCAGTAAGAATATACAAACACGAGTATTGGGTACTAAATTTAATGTGCGTGCCCGGGCAGAAGAAGAGAAAGTGGTTACTACTTTGTTGAAAGGGTCGGTTTGTGTTGATATACCCGGAGGGGAACAGGAAGGTCTTATTTTGAAGCCCGGACAGATGCTTAATGTTAATTCCAAAACATTACAGTCTGAACTTGTAGATTCGTCCAGAGCGCGGGATGTACTTTTGTGGATAAATGGAAAACTAACCTTTGATAAAGCCGCATTTGTGGATATTACCAGTTGTTTGGAAAAGCATTTTGATGTTAGTTTCCATTTTCAGGATGAACAATTAAAAAAGGAAGTGTTTACCTGCGAATTTCATACGGATAATGACATTAATAATATTTTGGCAGTTCTGTCTTTAACGAAGCACTTTCAATATAAGATAGAAGGTAAAGATGTTTATTTGTCAGCGGTGAAATAAATTTTTTATTTAGCCTAGCCATTGATTCCTTAATAGATCTCTTAAGATTGGTGTTATTTTCACCATCTTGAGGGATTTTTTATTTCTGAAATAAAGTAGTATTGGTTTGTTCCCAATAATGTATAAGAAGCATATGTAATGGGTTATATATTAGGAATATCAAAGCATTGAAGATGTAGAATAGCTGTTTCAATAAATGAAAATGGAATATAAACTTCTCTCTGATATTTGATTTATACAACGAGAGCATCGCATAAATGAATGGCTTATAAGTAAGTATACACTTTTATCAGGCAGAAGTCTATATTCTTATATAATAAAAGTGTACACCTTTGCATGTCAAAAGTGTACACTTTTATTTTGATTGATTATCAGATGTTTACTCTACAATAACTTCGTCTACAAAGAGATGTCCCTTTTCTGTCCGGGCACCGTGCCAATCGGGTATGCAGGAAGTTGTGTTTACTAATACTTTTACCCGGTCAGCTTTCACTTCTTTGAACTGGCAACTGTATTCTGTCAACCCGTCCTTAATATCGGCTGTAGCCAGAGGAATACTTGTTTCTCCCTGTTTTACAAATTCACCGTTTTTGCCGGTAGCAGTCCATACTGTGATTTTCGTCGGTGGGAAAACATATTCTCCAACCTGTATCATAACACCTATTTTTACAGAAGATATAGGGGTCGATTCTCCAAGATCGATCGTGATATCCATCGGCTCATCGAAGAATCCCAGCCAGTATCCGGTGCTATAGTTGAAATCACCGCGTAATCCGTCTGTGAGTATAGAAGCTCCGGCAAATGTATACTTTTCTGTGGGGGCAGTGGCTAAAGTAACTTTTTTGCCGGTAGCTTTATTGAATTGGAACTCTTTTTTGAAAGTTCTGATTTTGACATTTTCTCTTATGGCAGTAGCTTGCAATACGCAATTCTCTGTGATTTTGATAGGTTTATTATAGCGTGTGCTCTTTTCGGTCGGTTCTGTTCCGTCTAACGTATAATAGATCGGAGCATCCCCCATTGTACTCAATGTAACTTCCACTGTGCCATCCGAAGACGGTACATCGTATTTTGCCGCTATCTCATAAATATGTTTTCCATAATTCACACCCATCTTGTTATATATAGCCAGAATATGATCAAGATTTCCGAGGAAACGTTCCCAATTCTTGTTTTCCGGTTGGGTCCATTGCACTTCACTTAATGCCGCCAAACGAGGTAACAGCATGTATTCAAGATGCTCATTGCTTAATATGTATTCCGTCCACAGATTGCCTTGCGCACCGATAATGTATTTACGTTCTTCTTCATTCAGTGAAGCCGGAACAGGTTCCAATGAGTATACTTTCTCCACAGGATTGTATCCACCGATAGCCAAAGGTTCATCCTGTGTGTTCATTGTGGGGTAATAATCCAGATATACATAATTATTAGGTGTCATGATTACCGGGTGTTTCAAGCGTGCCGCTTCAATTCCACCGTCCATTCCACGCCATGACATTACTGTTGCATTAGGGGCCAGTTCTCCTTCCAGAATTTCATCCCAGCCGATTATTTTACGTCCGTGATCGTTTAAGAATTTCTCTACGCGGGCCGTAACATAACTTTGCAGGAAGAATTCCGCTTTATGTTTGTCATTCGCTTTCAATCCTTCGGCTTTAATACGTGCCTGGCATTTCGGGCATTTTTCCCAACGGACTTTCGGGCATTCGTCACCACCTATGTGGATGTATTCCGAGGGGAATAATTCCATTACTTCTGTCAATACATCTTCTATGAAAGTAAAGGTTTTCTCTTTTCCCGGACACAATACGTCGTCACGTACTCCCCATTGACCGGATACTTCATATGGTCCACCCGTACATCCCAAATCGGGATAGGCTGCCAATGCTGCCATCATATGTCCCGGGAGATCGACTTCCGGAATGATATTGATGCAACGTTCTTCTGCATACTTTACCACTTCTTTTATATCTTCCTGAGTATAAAACCCGCCGTAAGGAGTCGTGTCATAATTATCCCACTCTTTGCGTATCATGGTTTTGTTACGGATACTTCCAATTTCTGTCAGTCGGGGATATTTTTTTATTTCAATACGCCACCCTTGGTCGTCTGTCAGATGCCAATGTAATGTATTCTGTTTGTGGAGAGCCATAAGGTCGAGTATCTTTTTCATTTCCTCTTTGGGGAAGAAATGGCGGGCTACGTCAATGTGCAAGCCTCTATATCCGAATCGTGGAGCATCTTTTATCTCCATACAAGGTAATGTCCACTGAGCATCCGATGTTGGCTGATCTCCATAAATAGCTGTTGGTAACAGTTGCTTTAATGTCTGTATAGCATAAAAAATACCACTACGGTCGGAGGCCTGTATTATAACAGCATCAGGTTGAATACTTAGTTCATACCCTTCCGGGACTATGTCTTTGTTGGCTTTAAAAACAATGTTCTTTTTAGGGAGGGCTTCTGTTCCTTCCAAAGGTTGGGATGTCGTTTGAAATCCGGATATTGCATTCAAATTCTGAGCGAATGAGTCAATAATGGAAAGACTGTTTTTGTCCAATTCCGGAGATACGTAAAAAACGGTAGACTGATTGAAAGCAAAATGTCCCGCGTTCGTTTTTAATTCATTCGGTTGAGGGATGAGGGAGCATTGATCTTTGTTTCCTTTTTCCTGACAAGAAGTCATACTTAACAGGAGTGTGCATAGAGATACGGATAGTACTCTGTGAAAGTGCTTCGATAAACTCATAAGTAGTAATTTAATGGGTTATTGATAATTCCTTTATTATATAATACAATTGTAAAGCGAGTAGTACTAACCTAAAAGTGATTATTTTATAGACAGTTCTTAAAATAGTTGATTTCTAATATTTTGTGTTTTGAAAATTAGGATGATTGAACTGATTTTGTATATATTTGCCTGTCTCAAAATAGATTTATTCTTTACTTTTAATTTGAATACCATGCAGAAATTTTTATTTGTTGTTGCACTAACATTACTCTATTTGACCAATTGCGAAGTAATACGAGCTGCCGGTGATGCAGGACCAACGCGTACACGGTATACGTTTGAAAAAGGATGGAAATTTATTCGTTCAGATCATACGGATTTCAGTCAACTGGATTATGATGACAGCCGTTGGCAGTCGGTAACGGTACCTCACGATTGGGCTGTTTATGGTCCTTTCAGTATTCAGAATGACCGGCAAAAGGTGGCTATAACACAAGACGGGCAGAAAGAGGCCATGGAGCATGCCGGACGTACGGGCGGATTGCCATTCGTAGGTGTGGGTTGGTATCGGTTGGACTTTGAAGTTCCTGCATTCGATAGAAGCAAAAAGGCGACTCTGGTATTTGATGGGGCTATGAGCCATGCCAGAGTTTATATCAACGGGAAAGAAGCCGGCTATTGGCCATATGGTTATAATACTTTTTATTTGGATGTGACACCGTATTTGAATGCCGGTGGAAAAAATATAATGGCTGTACGTCTGGAGAATGATGTGGAATCTTCCCGTTGGTATCCGGGTGCAGGACTGTATAGAAATGTACATTTGATTGTAAATGAAGATGTGCATATTCCCATGTGGGGGACGCAGTTGTCTACGCCGGTAGTGAAAAATGATTTTGCACGGGTACGTCTGAATACATCGTTGGTGATGCCGGAAGGAAAATCATCTTCGTCTTATCGTATTGTCACTGAAATAAAAAATGCGGTTGGAAGTGTCGTTTGTAAGGGGGAGAAGCAACTTACTGACTTTGACGGTCAAACGTTCTCTCAGGAATTTGTAGTAGAAAAGCCGGAACTTTGGACTCCGGATGCCCCTTATTTATATACGGCAGAATCGAAAGTTTATGAAGGCAATGTAGTGAAGGATGAATCGGTCACTCCGTTCGGTATTCGTTCTATAGAGATTATTCCGAATAAAGGATTCTTTCTGAATGGAAAAAAAACAGTGTTTAAAGGTGTTTGTAATCATCACGATTTGGGGCCTTTGGGGGCTGCCGTGAATGATGCGGCGATTCGTCGTCAGATACGCATATTGAAAGATATGGGATGTAATGCAATCCGTACTTCTCATAATATGCCTGCACCCGAGCTTGTGAGGGCTTGTGACGAGATGGGAATGATGCTTATGGTGGAGACTTTCGATGAGTGGAAGGCAGCCAAGTGTGAGAATGGCTATAATAAAGTGTTTGATGAATGGGTAGAGAAGGATTTGGTAAATGTATTACGGCATTATCGTAATAATCCGAGTGTGGTGATGTGGTGTATCGGTAATGAAGTTCCGGATCAGTGGAACGGAGATCAGGGGCCGAAACTATCACGCTATTTGCAGGATATCTGTCATCGGGAAGATCCTACTCGTCCGGTAACACAGGGGATGGATGCACCGGATGCTGTAATAAATAATAATATGGCTGCTGTAATGGATGTTGCCGGTTTCAATTACCGTCCTCATAAATATCCGGAAGCTTATAAGAAGCTTCCCCAACAGATAATCTTGGGTAGCGAGACTGCTTCTACGGTAAGTTCACGGGGGGTATATAAGTTTCCGGTAGTGCGTGCATGGATGAAAAAGTATGATGACCATCAGGCTTCCTCTTATGATGTGGAACATTGTGGCTGGTCTAATTTACCCGAAGACGACTTTATCCAGCATGAGGATTTGCCATATTGTATCGGTGAATTTGTGTGGACCGGTTTTGATTATTTGGGAGAACCTACTCCTTATTATACGGACTGGCCAAGTCATTCTTCTTTGTTCGGGATTATCGACTTGGCGGGATTGCCAAAAGACCGTTATTATCTGTATCGCAGCCACTGGAATAAGGAAAAGGAGACATTGCATATTTTACCTCACTGGAACTGGAAAGGCCGTGAAGGAGAGGTAACTCCGATTTTCGTGTATACGAATTATCCTTCCGCAGAGTTATTTATAAATGGAAAAAGTCAGGGAAAGCGTACTAAAGACTTATCTGTAACGGTTCACAACAGTGCCGATTCTGTTTCTATGATGAATTTGAAACGCCAGCAGCGTTATCGTTTGATGTGGATGGATACTAAATATGAACCGGGTACTGTGAAAGTTATTGCCTATGATAAAAATGGAATGGCTGTTGCAGAGAAAGAAATACATACGGCCGGTGCACCACATCATATAGAACTTGTTCCGGATAGAACTCTCTTGCAAGCCGATGGGAAAGATCTTTGTTTTGTAACGGTGAGAGTGGTGGATAAGGAAGGAAATCTTTGTCCGGATGCAACTGATGAAATCAGTTTTAAAGTGAAAGGCGCAGGTGTTTATTGTGCGGGAGCCAATGGAAATCCGGCGTCGTTGGAATCTTTCCAGTTACCGAAAATGAAGGTTTTCAGCGGTATGATGACGGCCATTGTCCAAACGACGGATAAACCGGGAGATATTGTTCTGGAAGCTATCGGGCGTGGATTAAAGAAGGCTGTTCTAAACCTTCAAAGTGAAAGTAAATAAGAATAAAAGCCCGTTTGAAAGTACATTGAACGGGCTTTGTTTTTTTGTTCACTCAATATCATAGATAAAAATTAGATCACAATTTTTATACATTGCTGTTTTTTTTCATTGTCGGTAATTAGGTATACGAAAAAAAGCCCTTTACCGACTTTCTCTTTTAAGGTTATGTTTTTTTGTATATGAACTTTTTCTTTATAAAAAATAACACCTGTTGTGTTGATCAGTGTGACTGTTCCTGTAAAATCCTGTCCGGAATGATTGGTGATAGTGATATACGAGTTATTGTTACTAACAGAGAAAGGAACTTGACGTTCCTTTTCTATTGTATGTATATCAGTTATTGATCCTCCCGAAAATGTATATGCATAGTATAATCCTCCAGCAGCTCGTTGTGTCATTTTTAGGGTGACTGTTATTTGGCTTTTTCCTATTGTCAGTTCTTTTGCTATTGGATAGAGAACTTCAAATATTTCATTGGGCTTATTTTGCAATAATTCTTGCTTGCCTATTTCTTGGTTATCTATGAGGATAGTGAATTTTCTTTCGTTAGCTTCTCCACCCCAATAGGTTAGTTGTAAAATATTGGCTTTATCTGCCGAGCATTTCATATCGAATGATATGCTTGCATTTGTTTGGTTGGCATCCACCCAAGGGTGTCCCATGTTAATACCAGTTCTTTTATTACCGGTGAAACTAAAGTTGTGTTCAATCAGGTAGGGTTCTTTAGGTAACAAATAATCATGTATGATTACTGTCTTTTCAGCCATGTATTTCTTTTTAAATATTTTGGCGTGATAAATAGGACCTGCTGTGTTATTGGAATTGATAGCTCGTAATTTTACAACCACTTTGTTTTTTCCTTTTGTCAAGTGAAATGGTACAGGATAAGCAATACGGAAGAACTCATTAGGTTTGATTCTGGCTGTTAAACTTTCAGATGCAATTATTTCACCGTCTATTAAAATGTCAAATTGATTGGTTTTACCGCCATCATTTCCCCAATACATAAGCGACAGATCGACGGGGATATCAGGGTCTACTGTCATCTCAAAAGAAAAATAACCTCCTTTACTTGAACACCATTTTCCACCGGAAATGCCTGTTCCTTTGTTCACATTTTCTCCTTTAAAATTGTGATCTATTTCCGGTTGTTGTTCATTGGCTCGGAAATAATCCACCATCAAACGCTCCAATTCCATTTCTTCTTCCTGTTGTTTTTTGTATTCCTCACGTTTTTTTTCCCATTCTTCAGGAGTGAAATAGTCGAAATACACTGTATAACGAGTATTATGCATTTTATAGAAAGGTAGGAAATTAACCTCTTTATTTGATTCATCTTTGCCCCAGAAATTACCGGGGGTGGTACCTGGAGTCATCCAGTCAGAAATGTTTTTATTCTCATGGCGAATAAAGACGGGGGGAGTTTGGGTAATATCTGTTTTGCCTGCCAATACAATAGGACCATTGAGAAATGCGGTTTTATATTTGTCTCCTAATAGCTGTTCTTTAGTGAGGGTCTTGGGAAGATTAATTTCTATTTTATCATTTGTTTTCCATTCTCGGGTGATAGACACATATGAACCGGGGGTACTGTTGAATACTTGTTCTGTTCCGTTTATTTTTATGCTATATCCGGATTGCACCCAGTTGGGAAAGCGTACATGAAAAGTCAGTGTCTGGGGTACTGTTTCTGTAATGGTAATGGTTGTGTTGTCAGTATCCGGAAAATTGTTTGTTTGTTTCAGTTTCATGTTTTTCTCACTCCAGTCCAATTCGGAAGGAATGTATAGGTTGATATACAGCTCATTTTCATTGTGTGAGTATATCTGTTCAGCGTATTTTACGTGATTTTCAAATCCTGTACCTACACAGCACCAAAAGTTGTTTTCAGCGTTACAGTAGTTCTTTTGTGAATTGGCTGCCAACGGAACACAATAGCAAACCATTCCTGTTTCGGGATTTTGTGAAGCAAGAATATGATTATATAATGCACGTTCGTAGAAATCCATCAGTTCTGCGGAAGGGTTCCATGCAAAAAGATGGCGTGTGAGCTTGAGCATGTTGTAGGTATTGCAGGTTTCGGTTGTCTTATTCGATAATTCTCCCGATAATTTCCCCGGTTCTACAAAATGTTCGTAATTACTATTACCTCCAATACAATAGGAATGCTCGTGGGTAACCGTGTGCCAAAAGTAACTGGATATGGTATGATGGTCTTGGTTGCCGGTAAGTTCATAAGAACGTGAAGTGCCGATTACTTTGGGGATTTGCGTATTGGCATGCAGTCCGGCTAATTCATTTTTTCTTTTCGATAGTGGATCTAATACTTTTTTGTGATAAAATTTATTGGCTATTTCCAAATGTCTGGTATCTCCTGTAATGGCATATACATTATATAAGGCATCGTTCATACCACCGTGTTCACAAGTAAGGATATTTTGCCACTGCTCTTCAGTCAGATCTTTGAATTTGTCGCATGCCCAGTCGGTAAGTGCAATAACAATGGTTTTGGCTGTTTCATTTTCACCAAAAATGTAGGCATCTATTAATCCTGACCATAGTTTATGAAGATTATACCATGGTACCCATACGTTATTCAGATTAAAATTGCGTCCATCAATAATTCCTTTGGATACGTCATCCCACAGTTTGTCTTCGTTGGGGATGGCACCCACATAACCGGTCCCACGCTTGTCTTGGCATCTTTTCAGTTCGGAAATGCAATAATCAAGACGTATTTTAATGTCTTCTTCTCCTGTGGTTGCATATAACATGGACAGGGCAGATATATAATGTCCGAATGAAAAACCGCTTTGATCGGTATTTTCCCAACCGCCATAAATGGTTCCCTTAGTGGGTAGTCCGGCGTTTGCATGGAAACGATGTAAGAAACGATCGGGTTTAAGGGTTTCCATCAACCATTTTCTGTCAGCGTTCATTGCTGTTTTAAACGGACTGTCTAACAAACGGATTTGTTTTAGGTGGAAAGAATAGGCTTTGATTTCTATCTTCGGTTTGACCGCCATTTTGGTATCGTCTTTCATAGGGACGTAATTTTGGGAGTGTGCCTTTTGTGGGTAGGGAATAAATATTCCTATAAGTACGATTAATAGCACTTTTACTTGTTTTCTTGTTTTCATGGTTTTACTGTACGAATTTTGTTCTTATTCTGGTTTTGCCGGTGCAAATATAGTGGTGGAACTGGGGAGGGAAATGCAGTATTGTTCATAAGATAGTCAAGGATGTTTTTTATGACTGATGTTATTTGCTTTTTGATAGTCTTTTTTCTATATTGACGGTTTTATCCGAACGGAATTTTGAGAGTGATTTTAGAGATGAAAAGCAAATGAAATACTTTTTAATAAAAAAGTGACGTGTGCCGGTTAGTATTTTATCGGCTTCGGTTGTATTATATATAAATGTATTAAAATCGTTAACCGATAAAACACTTATTAATGAATAGAAAAGCCTTTTACCCTGTTTCATGGGTTCCTACTGTTTATTTTGCGATGGGGCTGCCTTTTGTTGTATTGAATATGGTTTCCGTCCTGATGTTTAAAGGACTTGATATTTCCGATGCACAAATTGCTCTTTGGACTTCGTTGATTATGTTGCCTTGGACCCTGAAATTTCTTTGGAGTCCGTTTTTGGAAATGTTTAAAACTAAAAAGTTCTTCGTTGTCTTCACGCAGATTGCTTCAGGAGTCGGTTTCGGGCTTGTTGCTTTGTCATTACAGCTTCCTCATTTCTTTGCCTGCTCCATTGCGTTATTGGCGGTGATCGCTTTTAGCGGAGCTACTCATGACATTGCAACGGATGGGGTTTATATGACAGAACTGAGTAAGTCCGATCAGGCTAAGTACATCGGTTGGCAAGGTGCTTTTTACAATATAGCCAAGATTGTGGCTTCCGGTGGATTGGTATATCTGGCAGGATGGCTGGTTAAACGGTTTGGAGGAGTTGAAGGAGCTTCCGGTGAAGTGGTGTATGAAGCGAATGTTCATGCCTGGATGATCGTAATGTTTGTGATGGCGATCGTAATGATATCATTGGGGCTTTATCACACACGAATGCTCCCTTCCGGCGGTGCTGCAACTTCCGAGGCTACTTCGTTTAAGGAAACATTCGACAAACTGGTGGAAGTCATTCTTGATTTCTTCAAGAAAAAACATATTTGGTATTATATCGCCTTTATTATTCTTTATCGTTTTGCCGAAGGCTTTGTGATGAAGATCGTGCCGTTGTTTCTGAAAGCGGGTAGAGAGATTGGCGGATTAGGATTGAGTGAACAGGAGATCGGTATCTATTATGGCACTTATGGCGCAGCAGCTTTTGTGTTGGGTTCTTTATTGGCCGGTTATTATATTTCGCATCGGGGATTGAAAAAAACGTTGTTTTCTCTTTGCTGTACTTTCAATCTACCTTTTATTGCTTATACATTATTGGCTATTTACCAACCTACAAGCGGTATGTTGATAGGCGGTGCCATTGTCCTCGAATATTTCGGATATGGATTCGGTTTTGTAGGACTTACGCTGTTTATGATGCAGCAGGTGGCTCCCGGAAAACATCAAATGGCGCATTATGCCTTTGCTTCCGGCATCATGAATTTGGGAGTAATGCTTCCGGGAATGGTCAGTGGATTTGTCAGCGATTGGCTGGGATATCGCGACTTCTTCATCTTTATTTTGTTTGCCACTATTCCGGCTTTCCTGATTACTTATTTTGTGCCGTTTACTTATCCGGATACTAAAAAATAAACATTAATATATTAATATAAAAAGATTATGAACGAGAGATTTAATATGCCATGGGAAGAACGCCCTGCCGGTTGTACGGATGTGATGTGGCGTTATTCAAAGAACCCCGTTATCGGACGTTATCATATTCCTTCATCAAATAGTATTTTTAATAGTGCAGTTGTACCGTTTGGAGATGGTTTTGCCGGAGTATTTCGTTGCGATAACAAAGCGGTACAGATGAATATTTTTGCCGGTTTCAGCAAGGACGGTATCCATTGGGATATCAATCACGAACCTATCCGGTTCAAGGCAGGCAATACAGAGATGATCGAGTCGGAATATAAATACGATCCGCGTGTCACATGGATTGAAGACCGTTACTGGATTACTTGGTGTAACGGTTATCATGGACCGACAATCGGTATTGCCTATACGTTTGATTTTAAAGAGTTCTTCCAGTGTGAGAATGCCTTTTTACCGTTCAACCGTAACGGTGTGCTTTTCCCACAGAAAATAAATGGTAAATACGCGATGCTGAGTCGTCCGAGTGATAATGGACATACACCGTTCGGTGATATCTATATCAGTTATAGCCCGGATATGAAGTATTGGGGAGAACATCGTAGTGTTATGAAAGTAACTCCGTTCCCGGAAAGTGCATGGCAATGTACGAAAATAGGTGCAGGGTCGGTTCCTTTCCTCACGGAAGAAGGATGGCTGATGTTCTATCATGGAGTAATAACTACTTGCAACGGTTTCCGTTATTCTATGGGTGCTGCCATTTTAGACAGGGATAATCCGGACAAAGTATTATATCGTACGCGTGAATATCTGCTTGCACCGGCTGCTCCTTATGAATTGCAGGGAGACGTTCCTAATGTCGTGTTCCCATGTGCCGCTTTGCAGGATGGCGAAAGAGTGGCGGTATATTATGGCGCAGCAGATACTGTAGTCGGAATGGCTTTCGGTTATATTGCTGATATTATAGAATTTATCAAGAAAACAAATATTGTTTAATCATTCGGATTCAACGACCTATAATTTAGAATAAGAGAGAAATAGATAGAGAGAGTTTTTATTTGGTTAGACGATTTTATAATTTATGGTGAAAGGTATAGAGAAGATAAAGAGAGAGTTTTTTACCGTAAATTATAAATCGTCTAATCGTAATTCTGATTTATGAAGCGACTTTTATTAACTTACACATTAGCTCTCTTTCTGCTTCCGGTAAAAGCCGGAAGCGGAGAGAAGCTTTCTCCTGCCGATTATGTCAATCCTTTTATAGGTACTACCAACTTTGGTACTACAAATCCCGGAGCGGTTTGTCCCAATGGTATGATGTCTGTCGTACCTTTCAACGTGATGGGGTCGGCCGATAATAAATATGATAAAGATGCCCGTTGGTGGTCTACTCCTTATGAGTATCATAACTGCTTTTTTACCGGTTATTCTCATGTAAATTTGAGTGGGGTAGGGTGTCCGGAATTGGGCTCTCTTTTATTGATGCCTACTACGGGAGAATTGAATGTCGATTATAAGGAATATGGAAGCCGTTACAAAGATGAGCAGGCATCACCGGGGTATTATACCAACTATCTGACTAAATATGATGTGAAAACCGAGGTGACCGCCACTCCCCGTACAGGTGTCACTCGTTTTACATTTCCTAAGGGTAAAAGCCACATCCTGTTGAATTTGGGTGAAGGACTCACCAATGAATCCGGTGCTATGCTTCGTCGGGTAAATGCACAGGAGATAGAGGGAGTGAAGTTATTGGGTACTTTTTGCTATAATCCGCAAGCTGTATTCCCTATTTACTTTGTGATGCGCGTCAACAAGGTCCCACAGCAAACCGGGTATTGGAAGAAGCAACGGCCTATGACCGGTGTGGAGGCGGAGTGGGATCCAGATAACGGTAAGTATAAGCTTTATACCAAATATGGAAAAGAAATAGCCGGAGATGATATCGGAGCGTTTTTTTCATTCGATACCGCAGAGGGCGAACAGATCGAAGTGGAATTGGGTGTCTCTTTTGTGAGTATAGAAAATGCCCGTCTCAATCTGAATAAAGAACAGGAAGGCAAGAATTTTGAACAGGTACATGCCGAAGCGCGTGAACGTTGGAACGACGATCTGTCTCGTATTCTTGTTGAGGGAGGGACGCAAGAGCAGAAGACCGTTTTCTATACGGCCATGTATCATCTGCTGATTCATCCCAATGTATTGCAGGATGTAAACGGAGAGTATCCGGCAATGGAGAGTGATAAGATATTGACGACCCAAGGTAACCGTTATACGGTCTTCTCGCTGTGGGATACTTATCGTAATGTACATCAATTACTGACATTGGTATATCCGGAGCGCCAGATAGAGATGGTACGTACGATGCTCGATATGTATCGTGAACACGGATGGTTGCCCAAGTGGGAATTGTATGGCCGGGAGACGCTGACTATGGAGGGCGATCCCAGTATTCCCGTTATAGTGGATACCTGGATGAAGGGATTGCGGGATTTTGATATTAATCTTGCTTATGAAGCGATGTATAAATCGGCAACGCTTCCCGGTGCGGAAAATTTAATGCGTCCGGATAATGATGATTATATGTCTAAAGGTTATGTACCTTTACGCGAACAATATGACAACTCGGTATCTCATGCGTTGGAGTATTACATTGCCGATTTCGCCCTTTCCCGCTTAGCCGATGCTTTAGGGAAGAAAGAAGATGCCAAGTTGTTCTATAATCGCTCGTTGGGATATAAACACTATTATAGCAAAGAGTTCGGCACATTCCGGCCGATACTTCCCGATGGTACTTTCTATTCTCCTTTCAGCCCGAAACAGGGTGAGAACTTCGAACCCAGTCCCGGTTTCCACGAAGGAAACGCATGGAATTACACATACTATGTACCTCATGATGTATATGGATTAGCCCGCTTAATGGGAGGCAAGAAATCTTTTGTCAATAAATTACAGATGATATTTGACGAAGGGCTTTATGATCCGGCGAACGAACCCGATATCGCTTATCCTTACCTGTTTTCTTATTTTAAGGGAGAGGAATGGCGTACTCAAAAAGAAACGCAACGTTTGTTGGCTAAATATTTCACTACGCAGCCGGACGGTATTCCCGGTAATGATGATACAGGAACAATGTCTACTTGGGCTATTTTTAATATGATGGGATTCTATCCGGATTGTCCGGGATTGCCGGAGTATACGTTGACAACTCCCGTCTTTGATAAAGTAATAATTCGTCTTGATCCTAAATGGTACAAGGAAAAAGAACTCGTGATTGAGTCTACCCGTCAGAAACCTGACGCCTTGTATATTGATAATGTAAAAATTGGTGGCAAAAAGCTCAATCGATTCCGTATCACTCATGATGAGCTGGTACATGGAGGACGATTGGAGTTTTCTATTAGGTAATAGTTTTCGCTATTAGTCTATGTGAAGGTAAAAAGAGAGGGGCTGTCCGGACATTGTTTGTTAGGACAGCCTCATTTTTATTTAGTAGTTTTGTTCACTTGATTGTATTATAGATAAGCGGAGCCCGTTTCAACTGCGCCCGGTATTGTCAAATCAATCTCTTATATTTAATATTATGAGAAAAGGAATTATTTCGTGTTTGTTGTTTATTAGTTTCTGGTTGGCCGGATGCCAGCAGAGAAAAGAGGTCGAGGTGCAGATTATACCTCAGCCCCAGTCATCAGAACTTTCTTCCGGAACATACGGATTGCCCCGGCAAGCTGTATTTAGCACTAATTTGCCGGAAGAAGATAAGAAAGAATTTACCGAATATCTTCAGGCATCTCCGTTTGCATTACAGCCGGAAGCAGAGGGTACCCAGAAGAGTGTGGTTAGCTTTACGATAATAGCTCCCGTTTCCGATCAGGAATCGATGGAGAGCTATCAATTATCTATCACCGGAAAAGGAATTTCTGTTGTTGCTCCATCGGCTGCCGGATTATTTTATGGCTTTCAGAGCCTGTTGCAGTTAGCGGAACAAGAGGCTGACGGAACGTTTTCTTTCCCTTTGATCGAGATAAAAGATTCCCCTCGTTTTTCATACAGAGGTTTACATCTGGATGTTTCGCGTCATTTCCGTACCAAAGAATTTCTCAAGAAACAACTCGATGCCATGGCACGCTATAAGCTGAATCGCTTTCATTGGCATCTGACAGACGGTGCGGGTTGGCGATTGGAAATCAAACGTTATCCGGAACTGACGGAGCAGGCAGCCTATCGCCCTTATCCCAATTGGAAAGCCTGGTGGAAAGGCGGGCGCAAGTATTGTACGAAGGATGCCCCCGGTGCAGACGGTGGATATTATACTCAGGAAGATGCACGGGAAATTGTGGAGTATGCCCGGCAACGTCATATCACGGTTATTCCGGAAATAGAGATGCCGGGGCATTCGGAAGAAGTGCTGGCTGTGTTTCCTCATTTGTCTTGCTCCGGAAAACCGTATGTTAATTCTGAAGTTTGTATCGGCAATGAAGATACCTTTACTTTTCTGCAGAATGTATTGTTGGAAGTGATGGAGATATTTCCTTCGGAATATATTCATATCGGCGGAGATGAAGCCAATATGGATAGTTGGAGGAAGTGTCCTTTGTGTCAGAAGAGGATGAAGCAGGAAGGACTGGCGGATGTGAAGGAGTTGCAGAGCTATCTCATTCATCGGATGGAGAAATTTTTGAATGAGCACGGCCGGCAGTTGTTGGGATGGGATGAAATACTTGAAGGCGGCTTGGCACCGCGTGCCACTGTGATGTCATGGCGTGGTGAAGAAGGCGGAATTAAAGCAGCCAAAGCAGGGCATGACGTGATCATGACACCGGGCGGATTTTGTTATCTGGATTCTTACCAGGATGCTCCGACGACTCAGCCCGAAGCGATCGGCGGATACTTGACTTTGGAGAAAGTATATTCTTATGATCCGATTCCGGAAGTTTTGACGAAAGAGGGAGCAGATTATATACAAGGTGTGCAGGCAAATGTTTGGGCAGAGTATATAACAACTGCCGAGCATATGGAGTATATGGTTTATCCTCGTCTGCTGGCTCTGGCAGAAGTGGCCTGGACACAACCGGATAAGAAAAACTGGGAACATTTCCATCGTTGCGCATTGAAAGAGGTAAAATGGTTGCAGGATAACGGCTATCATCCTTTCGATTTGAGTAAGGAGGTGGGAGAACGTCCGGAGGCGGCTATTCCTGTTGAACATTTAGGATTAATGAAAACGGTAAAATATACCAGCCCTTATGCGCCGCAGTATACGGCCGGAGGAGATTCTGCTTTGGTCGACGGGCTTCGTGGCGGATGGACGTACGGTGATAAACGCTGGCAGGGTTTCCTCAATACGGATATGGATATTACGGTCGATTTGGGTGAGATGAAAGAAATCTCTTCCATTGCTGCCGAATTTATGCAATTGTCCGGTCCTTATGTATGGCTTCCACGTGAAGTGATTATTTCTATTTCGGAAGACGGAAATACATTTACCGAACAGGCTCGCCTTCATACCGATGTGCCGACTACGGAAGACCGGTTGGTATTCCGGACCTACGAATGGGACGGTAAAGCTTCGGCCCGCTATGTCCGTTATCAAGCTTTATCTAATGGAATAGAAGGTGGCTGGCTTTTCACGGATGAGATCGTAATAAAATAGATATGAATCCATTCTGATGTTGTAAAAAAGAAAAGAGACACAATAACCGTAAATTGTGTCTCTTTTGATTTAATATGCCATGAGGGCTTACTTGTTGCTGTAAGCTGTCAGCATCCAAACCATTTTCTCTTGTTCTTTCAGATAATCGCTCATCAATGCTACTGTTACTTCATCGCCGGCCTGTGATGCAATGGAGAGAAGTTTGCGCTCTTCACCGATCAGGTGGCTGTATGTTTCGAGGATATTTTCCAGAGCTTTCTCACCGTTACTTACGCGGTCTACTTCATTGATGTTAGCCATTTTCAGATAATCGCTGAATTTGTTGGCCGGAGTGCCGCCCAGCATCAGGATACGTTCTGCTATTTCGTCTACTTTCTCGGCTGCGTCGTTATACAAATCTTCAAATTTGCTGTGCAGTACGAAGAAGTCATGTCCCTTAATGTTCCAGTGGAAACCACGCAGGTTGGTGTAATATATCTGGAAATCTGCCAGTAATTGTTGCAAAGATGCTACTACGTTGTTCACTCCCGATTCGTTCAGTTTGATATAATCTAATGTTTTCATAACTTTTTTTATTTTAATTGGTTTATACTATTTTTCTTTTTCGTATTGCAAAGATAGGGGGAAAATGTATGCGTGTCAAACTGATAATTTCTATCTTTGCATAGACAGAATCTATAACCCGTAAAACTTTGATAGATGACGATACAACAATTGGAGTATATACTTGCCGTAGATCAGTTCAGGCATTTTGCCCGTGCTGCGGAATATTGCCGGGTAACTCAACCTACTTTGAGCGCAATGATTCAGAAACTGGAAGAAGAACTTGGAGTGAAGCTATTCGACCGTACCATGCAACCGGTGTGTCCTACACGGATAGGAGAGAAGGTGATTGCGCAGGCACGTACCATATTGACACAGGCTTCGCAGGTGAAGGATATTATCAATGAGGAGCAGGGGACGCTTACCGGCACTTTCCATCTGGGGGTGTTGCCAACCATCGCACCTTATCTGTTGCCACGTTTTTTCCCGCAGATGATGGAGAAATATCCCGGGCTGGATATCCGTGTGACAGAAATGAAGACACAGGATATCCGCCAGGCTTTACATACAGGAGATATCGATGCTGCTATTCTGGCAAGTGTGTTAGAGGATACGGCTTTGTCCGAGGAGATCCTTTTTTATGAACAGTTTTATGGATATGTTTCCCGAAAGGAACCTTTGTTCGGGCGAGAGGTAGTCCGTACTTCCGACATTACCGGTGAGAGGTTATGGTTGCTTGATGAAGGACATTGTTTTCGCGACCAGTTAGTTCGTTTTTGCCAGATGGAAGCCGTGAAGCTCCATCAGATGGCTTATCGTTTGGGAAGTATGGAGACATTTATGCGGATGGTGGAAAGCGGGAAAGGAATTACATTTATCCCGGAGCTGGCCGTGTATCAGCTTTCCGAATCGCAGAAAGAGTTGGTGCGTCCGTTTGCTATTCCTCGTCCCACCCGGCCTATTGTGCTGACAACCAATAAGGATTTTATACGTGTCAGCCTGCTTGCTGTGCTTAAGGAAGAGATACGGACTGCTGTACCTAAGGAGATGCTTACTTTGCAGGCTGTACAATGCTTGGTTTAGTGAAGACCGGTCGGTGGGTGCCTCTGTCAATCCGGCACGTAGTATTGGTCCGGCTTTGTTTGAGGGTGGTGTTGCATTGTCTCAGTTGTGGCTGTTTATCGTGGCTCCGTTTGTCGGTGCTGCATTAAGTGTCGGAATCTGGAAAATACTTTCTTCTGATAAGTAATAAATGCCTGTTTGATTTGTGAGGAGAAGGCAGAAAGGTTCTTTTTCATAGACTTCGAACCTGTGCTTATAAAAAGGCGGCTGTTCCCTGTTTTGGGAAACAGCCGCTTCATCATTTTATTATATCAGAATTAATAGTTCGTTCCAGTCGTGTAACTCATCGGTTTGAGTTGATTAGCAGTAGGTATTTGGCTGCTTTTCGATTGTTTTTCAAGGTCTATTTTCTTGTATATCACATTATCATAAATCGTATTTACACGTATCTTCAAGCCTTTGGCGGTTTTCATCTCCTCCGCTATTTTATCCAGTTTAAAGGATACGATGCCGTCACCTATTCTTCCTTCGTCGTCGTCATATGCATTGTGGCGGAATTCGAGGTTGATGTACCCCTCCTCATCTATGAGATCTTTGTCCGTATCATATACCAGGTTCAGCATATGCTTTTTGTTGGGATTGCTTGTTCCGCGATATTGGAACTCCATTGTCAGATAGCCTTGTGCAATCCAATGGTAAGTCATATTGATACGGTTGTCTCCGATGCTGTCGGCTGTTTCGGCTGTCAGCGGGATAATGTCTTTGGTCAGGATGGAATCCATTCTCACTACTTGAATATTATAATCATATCCGGGGACTTGTTCTTCAAACTGATGGAACCATACGAACACCCGTTTTCCGTCTACAATCGGATAATTACGGATAGCGGAGTCATCGCCCGGATACATCTTTCTGCCACTGTCCAGACCGAAATAATAATCATCCGTGTCATCAATTTGTCTGAGAGTGGCAATTGTGAAATCGGAATAAACGGCATCATCGTCGTCCAGACAAGACTGGAGGAAGGGAACGAGAGCCAAGATCACGGTTACTGCAAATAAATTCAATTTCTTCATAAGTTCGTTTTGGTTTTGGAATATTACACTTAAATTGTAAAGGCTTTCATTTGCCCGGTGCGCCTCCCTGTGGGGGAAGCATCCGTATGGAAAATACAGGAAAGAAAAGAATATTGCACGGAATATTGTTAAAGAAACAAAAGTGGGAAAAGTGTTGTTCTCTATATGCAGTATTTCTATCTTTGCTGCATTTATAAGATAAACACGTGTTTAAGAGAATGGAAGAACAAGAGCTGACAGAGCTATGCAGGCAAGGCGACAACCGTGCCCGCAAGGAACTTTATGAGCAGTATGCCGGACGGATGCTCGGTATCTGTCTCCGATATGCCGGAGACAGAGAGACCGCCCAGGATCTGCTGCACGACGGCTTCCTGAAGATTTTCGGTTCGTTCGATAAATTCACCTGGCGTGGTGAAGGTTCTCTTAGGGCATGGATGGAACGTGTGATGGTGAATGTGGCACTGCAATATCTGCGAAAAAATGATGTGATGAGCCAGTCGATGGCACTGGAAGATGCTCCCGAAACATACGAAGAACCGGATGCTTCGGAGGTGGAGGCCATACCACAGCAGGTCTTGATGCATTTTGTAGAAGAGTTGCCTGCCGGTTATCGTACCGTATTCAACTTATACACGTTTGAAGATAAGTCGCATAAAGAGATTGCCCAATTGCTGGGTATCAACGAAAAGTCCTCGGCTTCGCAATTGTTTCGTGCCAAAACCGTGCTGGCCAGGAAAGTGAAAGAATGGTTAATGATGAATGACAGATGAAGGATGAGAAGATGAAAGATAGAGAGATGTGGATGGACAAGCTGAAAGAGAAGTTGGAAAACTACTCTGAGCCGATACCTCCTTTCGGTTGGGAACAACTGGAGAAGGAGCTGGTGCCGCCTGTCAAAAAAAGAATACTGTATCCTTATCGCAGATGGGGAGCAGCAGCGGCCGCAGTGTTACTGGTGGTGGCCTCTTCTTTGAGTATTTATTTTCTGAATACTCCTACGGCCGATGAAATACGTCATACGGTTGCTCCGGTATTGGCCTCCGATCCCGATCTGTTGCCACCGGCACACGATCCCGACATGCAAGTGGCAAAGGTGGAACCTGTGCAGCCACGTCCGGTAATTGCCCAAGCGAGGAAAGTGACGGAGAGGGAGGGAATCGAACCCTCGGTACCTGCCGAAACTGTTACATGTCCGGTGGAAGAAGGGGTAAACCCGATACGGGAAGCAGAAGCGAAAGAGACTCTTCCGGATGAAACGAAAGAGACTAAAGAAGAATCAGGTACAGTCGTGCGTCCTCATCAACGTTCGGGGCAAGATAAATTGCATATTCCGGCAGAGAAACCCAAAGCAAAGAAAGGGCGTTGGTCTGTGGGGGCGGCTGTCGGGAATGGTGGCGGTACCTCTTTCTCCGGTAACGGGGCAGTAGAACCTCTGCACAGTTCGTTTTCCGACCAACGGTTGAACTTGGCACCTACTGCCGGGAATGAGATTATTCAGATTCCCAATAATCAGGTGGTGGTATTTAAAGAAGGGGTGCCTTACTTAAAACGGACGGATGAAATAGTAGATATCAAACATCATCAACCGGTTTCTTTCGGGCTGTCGGTGCGTAAAGGACTTGCGAAAGGTTTCTCCGTGGAAACAGGTGTGACATATACTTTGCTTTCTTCCGATGTACAGACGGTGGTTAGTGATGCCCGGATTGATCAGAAGCTGCATTATATCGGTATTCCTGTTCGTGCCAACTGGAATTTCTTTGATAAAGATCGTTTCACATTATACGTAGCTGCCGGCGGAATGGTAGAAAAGTGCGTATATGGCAAGTTAGGAAATGACAAGCTGACGGTAAATCCGTTGCAATTCTCGGTTTCCGGTGCGGTAGGTGCGCAGTTTAATGCAACGAAGCATATCGGTGTCTATGTAGAGCCCGGAGTTGCTTATTTCTTTGACGATGGTTCCGATGTGCAGACGATTCGTAAAGATACTCCTTTCAATTTCAATCTTCAGGCGGGGATTCGCTTTACTTATTGATAAATCTGTCAAGAGCGGATTTATGTATTATTAACTCGGATAGTTGTTTTTTCAGGAGAAAGTGTGTGGCATTGCCCCATAGCAACATTTGTACCGAGACAAATAATGAAAGGCATCGTGACGTTACTTGTTATTCATCGTAACGTTGCTTGTTATTCATCGTTACATGCCGTGTTATTTTATGAAAGTATCGTGCCCGGATAGTGAAAATACCGTGTTTGGAACTTTGGTTTCCTGTATTTATAAAAAGAAAGGAGGAAGCGGCGGCCTTCTCCTTTAGGTGTAGTTTAATTGAATCTATTTCATGATTACATCCGTAAAGATACGAACTTAAAATGTGTAAGTCAAGTCTTTTTCTTCTTTTTATTTCAGTTTGTCAGTCTTTTTATCTTAGTTTACCTGTACGGTTTTAAAGTACTCTTTGAATAGCCCGGCAGCGTGTTCGGTCTGTTCCGGCGTATTCTCTTTGATTCCTTTCAGTTGATAGGTTTGTCCCATTGCTTCGTATTTATGTACGCCAAGGGTGTGATAAGGGAGTATCTCTACTTTCTGAATCATCCGGTAGTTTCCCAGTTGTCTGCCGAGTGCGCGGATGTCATCTTCAAAATCACTATATCCGGGCACTAATACATAGCGTAACCAAAACGGCCGTTCGTTTTCTTCCAACCAGGCTGCCGTACGCAATGTCTGCTCATTGCTTCGTCCGGTCAGTGTCCGGTGGTGTACCTGATTGAATTCCTTGATGTCCAGCAGTACGAGGTCTGTCAACTTCAATAATTCTTCTACATGCTCGTTCCATACTCCACCGTTGCTGTCGAGACAAATATTGATTCCCTCTTCTTTCAGCCTGCGGAACAGAGGCAATAATGCTTCCGCCTGCAAGGTAGGCTCACCTCCGGAGAATGTGATTCCTCCACGTTTTCCGAAGAAAGGTTTTTGGCTTACTGCCATACGGACAATCTCTTCCGGATTTGTGGAGGTTCCTCCCTTGGCGGCAATCGTATCCGGGTTGGCACAGTAGAGACAACGGAAGTTACAACCTTGTAGAAAAACGACGAGCCGAAGACCCGGCCCGTCGAATGTTCCCATACTTTCGTATGAATGTACGTTTATCATCTTCTTTATCGATTCAGTTTTTCACATTACATGCGTTCATGAAAACTGCGTGAGATAACTTCCAATTGATGCTCACGGCTTAGTTTGATGAAGTTTACAGCATATCCGGAAACGCGGATGGTGAGTTGCGGATATTTTTCCGGATGCTCCATGGCGTCTTCCAGCATCTCGCGGTTCAGTACATTTACGTTCAGGTGATGTGCGCCTTTGGTGAAGTATCCGTCCATCATTGTTACCAGATTCTCTATCCGGTCTTCTGCTGTGGCACCGAGTGATTTCGGGACGATCGAGAAGGTATTGCTGATACCGTCTTGTGAATCACGGTAACGCAGTTTGGCTACCGAGCTCAGAGAAGCAATCGCACCGTTTTTATCACGTCCGTGCATCGGATTGGCACCCGGAGCAAAGGCAATGCCCTTGGCACGTCCATCGGGAGTGGCACCGGTTTTCTTACCGTACATCACATTGGAGGTGATGGTCAACAATGAAAGGGTAGGACGGGCGTTCTTGTAAACCGGCAATTTCTTCAACTCCTCGCTGAAATAATACACAAGGTCTACACCCAGGTGGTCTACTTTGTCATTGTCATTACCGAAGCAGGGGAATTCACCGTCGATGTCGAAACCTTCCGTCAGTCCGATGTCATTGCGACGGGCTTTCACCGTGGCATATTTAATTGCGGACAACGAGTCGATAGCAATCGAAAGGCCGGCTACACCATAAGCTAAGTTGATGCGCGGATTAGTATCGATGAGTGCCATTTGTGCTTTCTCATAATAATACTTATCGTGCATATAGTGAATGATGTTCATGGCATCGTTGTATACACGTGCTATCTGGGTCAGTACTTTTTTATAGTTAGCCATTACTTCTTCAAACTTCAGCACCTCGCCCGTCAACACCGGAATATCTTTTACCATTACCGTACCGGTGTTTTCACAACGTCCACCGTTGATAGCCAACAGCAGTGCTTTGGCAAGATTGGCACGTGCGCCGAAGAATTGTATCTGCTTACCGATTTCCTGATAGGATACGCAGCAGGCGATACCATAGTCGTCCGACTGACGTACTTCGCGCATCAGATCGTCGTTTTCGTATTGTACGGAAGAGGTGTCGATGGAAACTTTTGCACAGAATTCTTTGAAACCTTCCGGTAGGTCGGGGCTCCACAATACAGTCATGTTAGGCTCCGGTGACGGTCCTAAGTTGTATAGGGTTTGTAAGAAACGGAAAGAAGTTTTGGTAACTTTGGTACGTCCGTCGTTGAAGCGTCCGCCGATTGATTCGGTTACCCATGTAGGGTCTCCTGCAAAAATATCGTTGTAAGATTGCATACGCAAGTGGCGTACCATACGCAGTTTGATGACAAACTGGTCGATTAGTTCCTGTGCGAATGTTTCGTCAATCTTTCCGTGAGCGAGATCGTATTCAATATAAATGTCAAGGAAAGATGATACATTACCTAAGGACATTGCGGCGCCGTCCTGCTCTTTTACAGCTGCCAGATAGGCCATGTATACCCATTGAACGGCTTCTTGGGCATTGTATGCGGGGCGGCTGAGGTCGAGTCCGTAATATTCGCCCATCACTTTCATTTCTTTCAGTGCCTTGATTTGCTCTGCTACTTCCTCGCGAAGGCGGATACGGGCTTCAGTCATCGGGCCTGTCAGGTGTTTCAAATCTTCCTGTTTCGCTTCAATCAAACGGTCGATGCCATAGAGGGCCAGGCGGCGATAGTCACCGATGATACGTCCACGGGCATAGTTGTCTGGAAGTCCTGTAAGGAATCCCAATGAACGGAACGAGCGGATCTCTTCGGTGTATACATCGAATACCCCGTCGTTGTGTGTTTTACGATAATGAGTAAAAATATCTTTTACACGGTCGTCTACTTCCACACCGTTTTCATGACATGCCTTAGCCACCACATTGATTCCACCGAACGGTTTGATGGCACGTCTCAGCAGTTCATCTGTCTGCAGGCCGACGATTAGCTCATTTTCTTTGTCGATGTATCCGGCTTTATGCGAAGTTATTGTTGATACGGTTTTGTGGTCGAGTGATCGTACACCGTTATTTGCCCTTTCTTCTTCGAGTGCTTTAAGACAGCAGTTCCACACCGCTTTTGTACGTTCGGTAGGGCCTTGCAGGAAAGAAGAATCTCCATAATAGGGAGTGATATTGTTGCTGACAAAGTCCCTCACATTGATTTCTTTGCTCCAAAGTCCGTCATTAAAGGTTTTATTCAATTCCATAATAAAATATTTAGTTAGTGGTTGGGGGTATCCATCTTCTTTAGAGCGTGCAAAGTTACAACCATTTTTCATATTATGGGTATAAATATTCTCCATTTTGTGTTTAATAGCATAAAATACCTATAAATAGGGAATGAGAATAAAAGATTATATCATTTTTTTTATGAAAACGTTTGGAGTTTTAGAATCTCTTTGTATCTTTGCACCGCTTTTAACGAAAAGCGCTTCTGATTTGAATTTAAACGAACAACAGATGAGGTTCGTGAGAAAGAGATGAAGAAGAAGTTTTGGAGAGGTGGCAGAGTGGTCGATTGCGGCGGTCTTGAAAACCGTTGTACTGCGAGGTACCCGGGGTTCGAATCCCTGTCTCTCCGCTGAAATAGTAGAAATATTTACTAAATAGCCCTGTAAATCATTGATTTACGGGGCTATTTCTTTTTGTGATAAGTTGTAGCATCTTCAAGAAAAAGACGTAGCAACTTTCCAAAAAAGATGTAACAGGTTTTAACGGAAAGATGTGCAGGTTTCCAAAAAAGATGTAGCATCTTTTTTCCGGTGAATGTTTTATTCTTTAGAATGTTGACTCTTCTGTATGTTTTTTCCCCCTTTCACCGGCTTCACCTTTTTTTAATCAAATACCCTATTCATCGGCAGTACAGGGTGAAGGGCCGTTGCCACTTTCCGCTCTCTGTGTAAATACCTTCCAAGAACTGGGCATACGGGGCGTAAGCCTCAGGCATACGGGCAGTGAGCACCGATCATACAGACGGTGGGCACGGTTGCCGGAAAAACAAGGCGTGCCTTCACTCTGCATCACCGATAAATAGGGGATTTGATTAAAAAAGGTGAAGGGGGTGAAGGGGGTAAATTCTATGTGGATAATGTACCCCGATGAACAAAATTGTCCCTTAGGGGAAGCTTCTAAAATGAAATGGCCTGATCAAACCGGAACAATATATCAAGTGTTTTTAAGTCTGTTTAAATTTTGCTCAAAATAAACTGATAAGAACTTTTAAGAGGAAAATTTAAACAGGTTCTAAGCATTGCTAAATATGCTTTTTCAAAAGTAACTTGTTACATGAAAATGATATGTTGCCTTAGCATGGAAGTTATTTGTGTTTTCAATTGGTCGGCATTTATCGGTTTTGCCATATAGGCATCAAAGCCGTTTTCCATGACTTTTTGTTCGTCAGAAGCATAGGCGAAAGCGGTGACAGCTATGATTGGAACCTGAGTCGAATATTTGCGTATCTCTTTAGTCGCTTCGTATCCATCCATAACAGGCATGTTGATATCCATCAGAATGAGTTGTGGAGCATATTCTTTGAATAGATCAACCGCTTCCTTTCCATTCCAGGCATGCACCAAAGTGTAGTCTTTTTTGAGAATGGACTCTATCAGATGATAATTGCTTTCATGATCTTCTGCAACCAGAATCGTGATTTTTTGTTTTTTTATTTTTATCGGTTCTGACTTTGTCTCTTCTTCATGATGCTGATTAGTTGCAGGAACATAAGGTAGGGTAAACCAAAAAGTAGAACCTTCGTTTATCTGGGATTTCAAACCGATTTCCCCTCCCATATGTTCGACGAGGGTTTGGCAGATAGAGAGACCTAAACCTGTACCTTGTGCAAAATTGTTTAGCTTAACGAAGCGTTCGAATATATCTTTTTGTTTTTCGGCCGGAATGCCACATCCGGTATCGGTGACGTAAAAATAAAGAGTGCCATTGTCACGCTTTTCGTAGCCGAAACGTATACTGCCTTTATTGGTAAACTTAATGGCATTAGTAGCCAGATTAATAATTATTTGTGAAATACGGTTACGTTCGGCGTGAATATAAAGTTCCGGTAATTGGGGCTCAAACGAAAGCGTGACCTCTTTGTCCGGAGACAGTTTCAGACGAAGAGAACTTTCCAGCTCTGTCATGACTTTGTTCAGTTCGAAATCAGTGTCTATGAATTCCATCGTACCGGCTTCAATTTTAGAAAGATCGAGGATGTCACTGATAAGTTGTAACAATAAAGTATTGTTGTTGTCGATAATGCTGACATATTCTTGTTTCTCTTCTTCCGCTTCAGTAGAGGCCAGAATTCCGGAGAATCCGACGATGGCATTAAGAGGGGTACGAATCTCATGGCTCATATTAGCAAGGAAAGCAGATTTCAGACGGTTGGATTCTTCTGCACGGTTTTTGGCAGAAACTAAATCTGTCTCCATCTTTTTTCGTTCAGTGATAACCAATGAAGAACCTACCAGTGTTAGCGGTTTTCCTTTTTCATCATAACTTTCTACGGCAGCGCGGGCTTCTACCCAATCGATGTGCTTGCAACCATTGACACGGTTCACAACACGGTATTCTTCTTTAACAGTCTGTATACGTCCGGCAATCAGATCGGCATAGGCCTCTTTCACTTTAGGAAGATCTTCTTTGTATATCTTGGCAAAATATTGATTATCGGGCACAGACATTTGTTCTTCATTTATTTTATTATTATCACTTAATTCGACAGGTTTGTTTATGTCACAAAGTATGGTGTGAGTTTGCAGATTCCATTTCCAGGGCACAATGTTGGCTATGTCGAGAGCCATCGAAAGCTTATGGTTGATAGAGCGTAACTGTTTTTGTGCATGATGTAATTCTGTGCTGTTCAGGCAGAATACATCCATAAAGCGTCCGTCGCTGGTAGCGTTTACTACGATATCATAAAATGTATCTATTTCTTTGTAATAGTAAGAGAAAGTGATGGAGCGTTTTTCCTGTAAGGCTATATTCATGAAATACAGGAATTGTGGCATTGATTCCGGGAACATTTCGCTGCCCGACTTTCCTATGATTTCATTTCGTTTGAAGAATCTGTTTTCAAAGTGTTTGTTTACATCGGTGTATTTGGTATCGATGATACGGCCTTCTTTATTTTTTATCAGTTCTTCCGACATATAAAGAATGGGCATGTTATTGATAAGGCTATAGTATCTTGTAGTGGTTTCCAGTTCTTTTTGTTGTAATCGTTTCATCTTTTCGAGTACGTGCAGGCGGTGATACTGGAAAGATAGCAAAAGAACGATAATAAAACAGATACTTCCGATGATTATATATTCGTATTGTTCCCAGAAAGTAGGAGGGGCATTATAGAAAACGGTGTTTTCAGGACAACGCTCGGGACTGAGATTGTGTTGGATTAATGATTGGTAATTGAACCTTGGCGCAGCATCTGTGGCATAGTAAAAAGGGATATCACGTGCCTGTTTTCCATTGAGAATTTCTTTAATCGTGTTTAAAAGCCGGTCGACGTATTTTTCTTCATCATATATGTAGCCGCCTACGATTCCGCCTTCTTCATCGACCCCTACCGTTCTGAATGAAAATAAAGGCATGGATGAAGTGGCGATGATCCGATGCGAATTACTTATCAGTACGGTATTGCCATTGTAGTCCTTGGCACGGAGCCAAGAGGAAAATAGAATGCCGGTAGTTTGCAGGTCTTGCTGGTTCAAGATGGAAAACAGGCTGTCGGTCGAAGTGTTTTTGGCAGAAATGAACTCGTATCCCATTTCCGGATACTTCTCACGGATGAGTTTGGAAAGATCGTAATCGTTTTGTTGGCAGATATATGTTTCATCACCGATGTATATAACTTTATCCATTTGCGGGATCAGTTGTTTCATAAGCTGAAGATTCTCTTCCATATAAATATTGGCCTGCATCATTGTCAGGTTATATTTGTCTTGCAGGCTATTTATAGGAATACGTTCTTCTTCTGTGAGGGGATGCCCTTGAATGATCGAGTCGATAGGCCCTGTGTAATCCCGTTCACCGCACAATATCATAGGGATGTCGGGCCAGCGCCGGTTCAATTCATCGTGTAGGATGAAGCTTGCATTTCCTATAAGTACAATAACTTTGGGAGAGTAGGAATATACTTCTGAAAGTATATCCTTTTTCAGATTTTTTCTTGCTTCAGCGTCTTGTAATGTCAGCATGTTTAAGTTTTCTACATACACTCCGATTTGTTTGTTTTGTGATGCCATGTTTACAATTGGAGTGATGAAACTATTGCTCCAGGGATTAGAACTGCTGTAAGCATTAAGAACGAGAATATGATTGATGTTGGTACCAGTGTTCTCGCTGTATGACAAGTAGGTTTTTACTAATAAGCAGAGGGTGATGATGATTGCTTTTAAAATGCTCCTCATTTCTTTTTTATGATTTTGTTTGTTGCTTGGTTTAAATTTTGAACAAAAATATGTATAAATTAGCGATGGGCAAAAAAAAGCAGGAGAATATTTGAATAAAATGATATAATTGAAGTTAAGTAGTATGATGAAGAAACGTTTAAGTGGCATATCTTGACATAAGCGGATCGTTTTTTGTCAATATTGAGAATGGATCGATACTTTTGAAGGGCTTGGTTGCCCGATGTATTAATCTATCTTTATTCTTGTCTGTATCGTAAACATTCTCCCTTTTTGTGTTGTTGGAACAGCAGTTAATCAATTTAAAGTATTTATCGAAATGGAAGAAAAGAAAATAGCCCGTGAAAATAGAAATGAGGAAAAACTGAGTCATGGCGATTGGGTCATGGCAGAATTTTATGCAACTTGGTGTCCTCACTGTAAGCGTATGCATCCGGTGGTGAAACAGTTTAAGAAAATGATGGAAGGTATTCTTGAAGTCGTGGAGGTGGACGTGGATCAGGAAAATGCTCTTGCCGAATTTTATACGATTGAAAGTACGCCTACATTCATCTTGATGAGAAAAGGTGAACAATTGTGGAGACAATCCGGAGAATTGAGTTTGGAAAGATTGGAAAGGGCTGTGAAAGAGTTTAAGTCCTGACATGTTTTATGTCTGTAACAGATGAATATTTCTTCTGATGTTGCAGATAGTCGGGATTTATGAAAAAGATGTGGCAGTTTTTTCTATTCTGCCACATCTTTTTCGGAAAGAAGTTATACCCTTTCATACAGAGGATACTGCGTCTTTAGGGACTTAAATACTGTTTTCAAAATTGCAAGTTGCATCACATTTCACTGCAAGTTGCATTGTCTTTTGTCGTTACCCTGATGATTAGTTTATTTTTCGTTTATACTTATTTAATAAAAAACGGGCGTAAATAAGCAGGTCGCCTTCCGGAGTTACTTCAACAGGGCGGGTGGAACTCACCCATGAATCTTCGAACAGTCTGAATTCTCCGTCCAGCTTTTCCTGATCGAATTCCCGATTATTTTCAACTGCTGCAACGACCGCGTCCAGATACATGTCCCAACGTTTGGAATAGTAGTCCTTGATAAGTCCTGCCCAAGTACGACTGGCATAATCATTTAGACGGCCTCCCCAGGTGGTAATCAGATTGCGGGCATTCTTCTCATAATAGTTTTTCAATTCCGGGGTATTGCCGTATTTGCGGGCATCGGAAATCCACTTGTCGAGCGAGCAACGGCTATGGAAGGCATTCAAACGTTCCAGGTCGTTTAGTATTTCGCGCATTTCTGCCGCTCTTGCCTTTAATGCCGGCAGGTCTTTGGCTTCATACATGCGGTCGAAGTCATCTTTTACCGTCAAGAAATAATTTCCAAGTAGTTGGCGTCCTACAGTGATGATATCCAGCCGGAGTGCATCGCGATTGCAATCGGGAGCTTGCAACAGCTTTTGCCATGCCTGAAGCAGAGCGGTATTCGGATAGTTGATGGAAGTACGGTTGTTGGGCTTATTCATTACGGGACGAAGGTTGGGTAGTACGGCCAGGGTTCTGGGAACTTGTACATACACTTGATTGAACAGGATATCCCAAGCTTCGCGAACCGGTTCGGAGGTAACTCCGGTATGACGGTCGGCAAGAGCATTCAGCCAACTGCGATCGTCCGTATTCAGTGTCCAGGCTTTTTCGAAGATATATTCATAGGGGAACTGCATCACATCCAATCCTTCCAACGTGGAGCCGATACCTTTAAAATTGCTTCCGCCGTTTATCAGGGTGTTGTCCAGACGGACACCGCTTTCTTTTACGTTTCCGGTGAGCGTGGTGTTTCCGCCAAAGTTACCAAGATAACACCAAATGTAAGGTTGGCCGTGGAAGTGTTCGATGGTTTTCCATAATTCCACGTTCTCGCAGTGATAATCTAAAAGTACCATTTTGCCTTGCGGCACTCCTGTCAACATTGCTTTCACGCGCGGTGCGGTCCAGTCTTTACGGTCGAAGTAGAACATCCAGGTCATTTGCATCCATTCGGCTTTCGGGTCGGCAGCAGTCAGGGTGTGATACATGTCCGCGGATACTTTACTGAGGTATTCCGGTTCCCAGCTTGGAGGATCTACCTCATTGAAAGGGTCTACGCCATAAATATGATCTGTCCCGAAGAGACGGGTTTGTTCCTTGATGTACTGTTTTTGGATAGTAGCAAATAAGGCTTCTTCCGGATTCAAGAAATGACAGCGATACTCTTCGGCAAAACCTGCCCATTTTCCGAGATTTTGAATATTCGCTTCGGGGAAGATACGCTTCAGTGCACCGGGCACATGTCCGGCGAAGGCGGGAAGTACCGGTTTCATGTTCAATTCGCGTTCGCGGGTCAGAATTTTCTTTTGTAATTCCACTTGGCTATCCAGCCAGTGCATGGGTAGAGGGCCGTTCCATCCATCTATATTGGCCATCCGGTGCCAGGGAAGATAGGTCGGTCCGGTAAAGTAAGAGCGTATTTCTTCATCCGTCAGTCCTATTTTCTTCCATACTTTGTACCACACGGCTTCTTGTCCGGTAATGGCCAGGGGCATGTTGATGCCGTTTAGCGCCATCCAGTCGATGAGGCGTTCCCAATCTTTCCATTGCCAGAAAGGCATGGTGTAGCCATATGTACAATAATTCAGGAAGAAACGCCGGTCTACTTTCGCTTCTATTTGAATGGGTTTCTCGACAGCCGGAAGTGTTTCAGGCATTTCTACCGGAATGTCAGCATACCAGGAGATAGTGGTCAGGCAATAATATCGCAAGTAGTGATTCAGTCCCATAGCCATCGAGTTGGCATTGTTGCCACTGATTATGATTTTCCGGGGATCGGAAGCGTCCAGGCGGAAACAGTCTTTCCCGTCTATCGGTTTTATCTTTCTGAACTGAAAGTTTTCGGCGTATGCCGGAATGAGACGTTTTACCATCGATTGCATGGCAACTACGTCTTTCTCTTTCGCTCCCGCCGCGAGGGAGAGGAATAGGGTTACGATAACCAGACAAATGTTTCTTTTCATCATTTTTAATTAGAGTTTTATGTAAATTTGTTTTTTAAACAGAATATATCCCACCAGCCAAATGAGGGACAGGAAAAGGGCGGCATACATGAACGAACCGAAATAATTGCCGAATAGAGGTTGCAGGCAGGTATCGAACAGGAAAGTATTGATATGCCATGTACGGAACAGGTCACCGAATATCTCGGCTGCTACATATAGCAGCAATGGATTAACCCCGAAGACTTTGAAGAAAGTACACCATTCTTTCTTTTTTCGGACGTCGATTACTTCAATTAGTACAGCCAATGCCAAAGCAGCTATTCCGCAAGTAACCAGCACGAAACTCGGTGACCACAGGCGTTTATTCAGCGGACAGGCATAGCTGAGCAGGAATCCGGCAAAGAGCAGGAGAGTGCCCATAAAGAAGAGTTGCTGCATCCTCTCCTGGTTGTCTTTCCGGTTGATAAGCATGTGACCGCATACAAAACCGATCATTACTTGGGCTACGGCAGAAATGGTACTCAGAATTCCTTCGGGCTCAACGAATTGCCGGCCTTGCAAGTACATGTGGCTGGTTCCTAAAACGGTGGAATCGACTATGGCCATGATGTTATCGGGACTTTTCTCGAATCCGTTTCCTGCCAGTTGAAGGATAAAATAGCCTATTAGCAAGAGCAGGGCTATCGGAAGAAAACGTTTGTGTGGGATGAATAATGCCATGACGGCAGTGATCCCGTAACAGATGCCGAGCCGTTGCATCACTCCTAAGATGCGCATGTGCTCCCAGTCGTTCCAGATTCCCGTTTCGAAGGAATGGATGAGCCATTTCATCGCAATGCCTATCAGAATTAAAAGAAAAGCACGTTTTATTATTTTTCCGATTGTAAGTTGCCATCGGAAATTGTATTTCCGGAGGGAGATATACGTGGAAATTCCCATTAGGAACATGAACATCGGGAAGACGAGATCGGCAGGAGTAAAGCCGTCCCATTTTGCATGCCGTAGTGGGGCATAGCCATATCCACATGCACCGGCATTGTTGACAAGTATCATGCCGGCAACAGTGATACCTCGCAAAACATCGAGAGAGAGAAGACGTTGGTGGGTGGACATAGGGGGATTCATGATTTATGGATTATGATTTATGAATTATGAATTATGTGAAACGGGAACTACCAGATGAGACATAGAAGGGTGGTGGAGGTGGCTAATACGGCTCCTATGAGGGTTTCGTAGGGGATAAGTTTTAACCGCTCTTTAAACGTCAGTTCGCAAACGCCTCCGGTGGCATGGAAAAAGGAGCCGTGGGGCAGGTGGTCCAGAACGGTAGCGCTGGAATTTATCATGGCAGCTCCCCAGGCGGCTGATATGCCTACGGCAAGGATGGCATCGGCAAAGGAAGCCGAAGCAAGCGTAGCACCAGCGGTAGTGGATGCCGTAGCGGCGGACATTAACGCGCCCGATACCGGGGCTATCATTATTTCGTTGAAATGCGCTTGTTCCAGAAGATGCAGTATCCAGTCTTTAAGGGTGGAGTTCTTGATGACGCCCGCAATTGTTCCTGTTCCGATCAGCAGTACGGCTACGGTGGACATCTTTTGAAGACCGTACTCTATACTCGGCAAGATGTTTTTCCATTGTTTCATGCAGAGAATGCCGCAGATGCCGCCGATGGGCAATGCGATGAGAGGGTCGACGGTGATTCCTGCCACAGGCCGCAGGGCGAGTAGGATGATTGTGATAATGGGGGCTACCAGACTGCTGGCAAGAGACGGTAATTGTTTGTCGTCTGCAACTTCTTCTTCTTGTTTGGTTCCATTGTTTGTCAATCTTTTAGGGATAAGACGCATGATGACGAAAATCGTAAAAAGTAGTCCTATAACTGCCGGCAGAACATTATAAAACATGACCGATGAGAGATCGGCTTTAAAGTTTTCGGCGGCAATGATGGTATTCGGGTTGGGAGATACTATATTACCACATTTTCCACCGCCGATCATGGCTATCAGCAGCACGGATGGCGACAGCCCCAGACGTTTTCCGATGGATAAGGCGATGGGGGCTACGGTGATAACCGCTACGTCGATAAAGACGCCGACTGTACACAGCAACATAGTGGCCAGAGCCAAAGCGGCAAATACACGCTTCTCACCGAGTGTGTTGATGATGGCATTGGAAATAGTAGTTGCTGCTCCTGTTTTGATTAGTATGCCCGATAGCACACCTGCCGTAAGAATGCGAATAATGGCTGGAGTTACGTCCTTGACACCGTCCGTCATCACGCTTACGGTATCTGCCAGTGACAGTCCACCCAATAATCCGCCTACAATAGCACCGGCAATCAGGCTGTAGGTAGGAGATATTTTCTTTATAATTAAAAAGACGGATATTAATAATCCGAATAAAGCACCGATGGCAGTCATAGAAGAGGATTTGATTTATGATTTGTGATTTATGATTTATGCTTGGATTCGGGGGATTTAGGAATTCGGGGTGAAATGCTGTATGATACGGAGGAGCTGGGTGACGGTTCGCTCTATATTATTCAGGGTGAATTCTTTTTGCATGGCCTTGTCTAAGGAAACAGGAGCCGGTTGAATGGACAGTACGGCGGTAAATCCCATTTCATTCAGTTGGGTGGTAGCTTCTACTCCTCCTCCCAATGCTATTACGGGAACATGCTGTTCGTGAGCTATTCTCAGTATTCCACCCAGTGCTTTTCCCATAGCTGTCTGGGCATCGAGTTTTCCTTCTCCCGTGAATACTAAATCGGCATCTTGCAGCGATTCGTGAAAATGCAGTATTTCCAGTATGGTGTCGATGCCCAGTTTGAGGGTAACCCGGAGGAAAGGCAACAGACCGCCTCCCATACCACCGGCTGCTCCGGCACCGGGGATGGAAGCGATGTTTATACCTTTCTGTTCCTCGATTACAGCAGCATAATGTTGTAAACCTTTGTCCAGTGCTATTACTTCTTCATCGGAGGCCCCTTTTTGCGGAGCATATACAAAAGCGGCTCCTTGCGGACCGTAAAACGGATTGTTTACATCACAGGCAATAATAAAAGAAGATTCTTGCAAAGCCGGGTGGAGATGTGAATCGTCAATGGAAGCTATGTGCATCAGGTTGCTTCCCTGTGGATCCAGCCTGTTTCCCGATTTATCGAGAAAACGAACGCCTAAAGCAGCCAGCATACCTATCCCGGCATCATTCGTCGCACTCCCTCCAAGCCCCATGATGAACTGCCGGCAACCTCTGTTCAGTGCATCCAGAACGATTTCTCCCGTGCCATAGGTAGAAGTGTTCATCGGGTTTCGTAGTAGATCCGGGACTAACGGTAGACCACTGGCGGCGGCCATTTCAAGTATGGCCGTTGTTCCGTCTCGGGTAATTCCGTAGGTTACTTCAATCGGGTTCATCAACGGATCGTGTACGAGGCATGATATTCTGTCGACATTTAATCCCGTACAGATGGCTTCTGTCGTTCCTTCGCCTCCGTCTGCAATCGGAAACGTGGCTATGTTGCAGTGAGGATATACTTTTAAAATAGCTTTCTCTGCTGCTTTGGCAATGTCGAGAGACCCAACTGAACCCTTAAATGAGTCGAATGCAAGAAGTATCTTTTTCATGGTTGTGCATCGTTTTAATTAAAACCTCTTTATAATCAAACCTTTTTTGATTCACCAAAAATAAGACTTTAATTTTTTATTTCCTTGGCTTTTTGTACCAATTCGATTGCCATATCCAATGGTTTTTCAAATGGGGTAGTGGTATTATGCCAAGGAGTACGTATCCATTCTTCTTCCCAGTTGTCCAAATCACCGCGTTGCTTGGAGAAATAGAGCTTTAGGCGCGGAATATAGTAATCTTTGATCAATCCGCTCCAAAAACGTGCTGCATAATCCTCCTGGAATCCTCCCCAAGTGGTAATCAGCCGTTTGGCATTTGCTTCATAAGCATCTTTTTCCGCAGGTGTAGTACCGCTATTTCTGGCCAGTTCCACCCATTCCTCCAAACGGTAGAGCGGGTGAGAAGCCAGCAATTTATCAACGTTTAGCAGCAGGTCGATAGCTTGATTTAAATGTTGATGTGCGGCAACCGGCTTTCCGGCGGTATCTTCAGTCAGTGCTTGCTTGTAAAGTTTGTCAGCTTGGGCAGCGATGTAATAGGAAGCAAATTCAATGGCATCGTTGACGTAGAGTTTGGAACGATTTAAGCTGTCTGCACTTGCCAAGAATAATTCTATTCCGTGCAGGAAATCGTCGCTTACGTCTATCTTACTGATACGCCGTTGATCCGGAATTACCGTTTGCCAAGTGAAACGGGGATAGGAATACAGCGAACTGTATGCTGTCTTTCTGAATAGCTCCCAGGCATTTTTCATACTTTCCGGATAGGCACCGTAACGGGCCGTGCAATATGAAGGCATCCATTGCTCCGGATCGATTGCCTGATCGGTCCATCCCATATCTGCCAGTAGCTCGTAGACCACTTCGTTATTTTCGAGCCCTTCGGGTGCTGAGCCAAAACCGATCAGGTTTCCGTGAGAAGGGGCTTTCAGTGCTTCGGCTGAGGAGGTGGCATACATCTGTAAATCGCCTGTCAAAGGTGTTTTTCCTCCGAAATTAGGCACATAGCTGAATATCCATTTCTTTCCGTAGAAACCATCATGTACTTTCCAGGTCTGTTCGGTTCCCCAGACCCATTTCGGGTAATCGTTACCTAAATCGATGATGATCATTTTATCATCCGGGACGTGGCTTAATAATGCTTGCAGGCTTGCTTTGTCCCAGAAATCATGTTGATAGCCGAATGTCCAGCCTTGGGTCACCCAGATGGCATCCGGATTTCCTGCCGTGATGGAGCGATAGATAGATTCTCCGTATTGGGCCAGTAATTTATGTTTTCCTTCCACGTCGTCTTTTGCAACAGGAAGTTCCATCTCGTTGAAGCTGTCCGAGAGATAATAAGTGTTTTTTCCGAATTCCTTTTCCCACTCCTTGACGAACCGTTTTCCGATTTCTTCAAAGAAAGGAGAATCCGGAGGGAGCACGTAGGCATTGAATTTATCATCGAAACCACCCCATTTCAGGTGTTTGAACTTTATATCGGGATGCTTTTCGGCAAAAGCCATCGGCACGAAACCTGCAAAGGCCGGTGCTATCGGCTGCATTCCCAATTCGCGCATGCGGTTAATGATCTGATGTTGTAATTCAATCTGGCTTTTCTGCCATTCGTCGGACAGAGGTCCGTCCCAAGTATTCAGATTTCCCATGCGATGCCAAGGGAGGTGTGCCGGAGCAGTGAAAAATTCTCTGGTTTCTTCTTTTGTCAATCCCATTTGCAGCCATACTCGTTCGGCAATGGCTTCGCTGGCAACAGTGGCCAACGGCATGTTTACTCCTCGGAGTGCCATCCAGTCTATTTCGTTTTCCCAGCGCGCCCAGTCCCAGTAGGGAGTGGTGTATCCGTAGGTACAGACATTCAGGAAATACCGGAAGTCGTAAGGCGTGGTTTGTTTTCTTAATGAATAATCGGGCCATAAAGAGGGAAGTTCCAAATGTTCGCCACTCCAAGTCTTCATACTATGGCATGCTTCTCTCAGATAGGTGTGAAAAGCATAGCAAAGTGCTACTGTGCTACTTCCTTTGAGGGTTAGTTTTCCTTCTTTTGCTTCTATTTCAAAGGTTTCTTTCCCGTCAACGGGATTTATCTGTTGAAAACTAATACCATTTACTTTTTCTCCAATTTGCCGTTCGATGACGTGTTTGGCAGGAGTTACAATATCGGCGGAACCGGAAGTATCGGTGCAGGCGCCCGTAAAAAATACCCAGGCAATAGAAAAACAGGTAAGAAAGAAGCTTCTCATACAATTAGATTTTCAAAATTAATAAAGAGAGCCGGCAACCAAAGACATTAGGGGAATCTCCCCGGTTGCCGGCTGAAAAATGATAGTTGGATTGTGTTAAGATTACATTACTTCATGACTAATTTGGCCGTAACATTGTTCACTTTAGCAACGTAGATGCCTTTATCTATATTTAAAGTGGTTGAAGCATCTTTCTGAATAGTACCTTCGTATACTTGTTTGCCGGTCAAGTCGTAAACAGATACGGACACAGTACCTTCGAAACCATCTACGAACAGTTGGTTACCATCATTCCAGATTTTAATACTTGACTTTTGGGCTGCCGGGTTCCATAGGCCGGTTGCACTTCCATATTCTACAGCACCGATGGCGGGAGTAGCCGGGCGGGCAGTACCTAATTGGTCTGTTGTAGGAATCGTTACTCCTGCATAGCTGGCTGTTCCTTTGGCTATTGCAATACTGTTTTCACAAAGAGAAGCGATAGGTGTGGCATCATTACTCAGAGCCGGGCTCCATACTTCATCTCCTTCAATATCGGGAAATACTGTGTTATCCAATTTGTACAATGAAGTAAACAGCTTGCTGGTTGCGAAATCAGTAACCTTGATATTGGAGTTATCAAACAGGGCAGAGTGGTCTACATTGTTTAACTGGGTATCGTCTGCGGTAGCATAAGTCGCTCCATAAACACAGTTCTTTAATTCCCAATCATAGTTTCTTACGATTTCAACGCCGTCTTTTTTGTCTCCTTTCCAGAAACCTAAATCAGTAGGAACGAAATAAGCTCCATCAACCAACCCACCTGTATTTCCGGCAATAATGGTATTTACCAATACCAGTTTTGAAGAACAATCAGTATTGGAACATACGAAAATACCGCCACCTAAATTCTTGGTTGAGTAATTGGCTGTGATGGTGCTATTGATAATTTTTACACCGTCAAGTGGTTTTGATACATCACGTGAGTAGATATAAATAGCACCGGCACGGTTTCCGGCATAATTGTTCACAAATGTACTGTTTGTTATTGTCAATGCAAATGCTGATTCGTTTTTACCATTGGTGCTATACATATAAATGGCACCTCCGGAAGCCGAACTATTGTTGTTTTTGAATGTAGAGTTTTCAATAGTCACTTTGGCATTATTATAAATGCGGATACAGCCTCCATCACCTGTTGCCGAGTTACCGTCGAAAAGACAGTTCTTTATAGAGCAGGTTACATCCTGACTTACTCCTAATACGCCACCCGAACTACTGTGCATATTCTTGATAAAGTCACAATCTTGGATATTTAGGTTGGCTCCTGTCTGTACGAATAATGCTTGAGCTTTATTTTTCCCTGTAAAGACGCAATTTTTAATCATAATCGTGCAAGCTCCTTTCATTGATAATGTTTGCTTGGCACCGGTAAATTTTATTTTGTTTCCGGTAGCTTGGTTCATACCATCGATAGTCAATGATTTGGAATCTATGGTGACAGCATCAAATTCTTCAATGTCATCCGTTGCAAGATTAAACTTGATAACATCGTCAGTTTGTGCACTTGCCATTATGTTAGGGAAAGAACCTTCTACTGAAGGGTCGCCACTGGCACTTGTCACCGTAAGGTCTGCTGCAAACATATTACATGTTGCTAAACTTAATATTGCCGAAAGTAAAATTTGTTTTTTCATAACAATACAATTTTAATTGATTAATAAATGATATATCAGATAAAAGTTCCAAAGTTCGATTTTATAACACCAGCTTATGTGTATAGATCTCATTACCGTTTCTCAACCATAGCAAAACAATCTTTGATTTTTGGTTGTAAATAGGTAATTTGTCTCCATCTTGGATATAGGTATCGAAAATGATTTCTCCGGTGATTGAGTAAAGCTTTACATTAGCTATTCCTTCAATTCCTGTTATACGATAATTGTTACCGTCTTTTACAATCTCTATATTGTTTTTCTCATCCGTTATCGGTTTATTACCGGTAGCGTTTGATAAGTCGATTTTTACATAGACAGGTAAATGGTCTGAGACTGCTGTGAGGTCGATTTCACTCTGATCAGCAATTCCGGTTTCTACAACACGATAGGATGTGGAAGATTGGTTGTGACCTAAGATAAAGTCAATACAGTCTGCCGGAGCCGTAGACGGATAGGTGAACTGTTTGGTATTATTTAAGATAGAAAATCCATTATTTTTGAATGTAACCATCGCCCGGTAAGTCTCTTTTATGTTAAGATCACCTCCTAAAAAAACAGGTTTACTGACACTTTTTGCAAATTTGATGATATAGTCGGTTGCTACATCTCGGTCTTCTGCATTCAGAGAGTAATGGGTAGATAGGAAATAATAATCGGGAAATTCTGCAATTATGATTCCACGATTGTCATCCGGATCGGGTTTTGCCGTTCCTCCTCCTGTTCCTTTAGGAATAAGATGGGTTTTTACTCCAAGCGGTTCTTCTTTGCTTAATAAGGCGATACCGTAGTAGGTATTGTGAGTAATTAAAAAACGGGATTTCATTCCGGTTTTAGTACCCAATTGTTCGGCACAGTCTTTCACAAATCTTTGATCTACTTCTTGGATGGCTACTACATCGGGAGTTACACTTTTGATGACAGATGCAATTTTATCTACCTGACGCGAGTTGATGATGGTGTGCCCTTGAATATTATAGGTCATCATCGTCAGTTGTTTTCCCGAATCGTCTGCATGTGCCTGAATCAATCCATAACAGAGACTTATGGCAGTCACCAATAGGCAGCGTAAAGCGGTATTGAGTCTATTCATACTGTTAATTATTTAGTTTCTCTTATTAATTCTAATTCTGTGATAATAGGTAAATGGTCTGATAACAGCGATTGTATGGATTGAGTACGAACAACACGCCAAGCGTTTTTAGGATATCCGAAGAGATAATCAATTTTTATAGATGGTTTATGGGATGGAAAAGTAAGATCGTCATTTGTCAGTAAATTCCAACCGGCCATTCCTCTTTGTATCGTTTTGGAGTCTGGGCGTGCGTTGAAATCACCTCCTAAGATGACAGGGTAAGGCGATTGCATCAATGTTTCCGTAATCTTTTGTATCTGTAAAAAACGGGTATCTTCTGAAAAATAATCCAGATGCGTGCAGGCAAAAGTAATTGTATCGGTACCGTTTACTTCGAAAGTACCTTGAAGCATCACCCTTTGTTCTTTTTCCTGTGGGCGAGGTAACATCATTTTCTCTACTCTGAAATACGGATGTTTGGAAAGCATTCCTATACCGTAATATCCATTTTTATAAGTAATTGATTTTCCGTACAAAGGATACATTCCGGTGCGGTATCCTAACTCTGTAATGAAATCTTTTCCATTCTGTCTGGGGGCTCTTTCACGGTAGGTTTTACTGTCAACTTCTTGTAAAGCGACAAAGTCCGGTTGGAAAGCTTTGATGTGTTCGGCTATTTGTTCCAGAGAGGCCAGCTCACCAAAACGGAGATTATAAGTCATGACACGGATGCGCAATGTGTCTTGTTTTTGAGCGAAAGCCCAATTACCCCCAAAGATTGAAAGTAATGTTATTAATAGAAACTTTTTCATTTTGTTTATTTTAGTTTTTCGTATCCTCATCCGAATCGTTTCCGCCATTCCCGGAAGTTTCCGGAGCATTCTCTTCTGTTCCGCAGGAACAGAAGAGAGCCATCAGAGTGAATATGGACAGGTATATATTCTTATGTCTCATGATATTGTTTTTTTACCAACCTGGATTTTGTCCTAACGATGGGTTTTTTAATCTTTCCTGATAGGGGACAGGCCATAGATAATGCTTGCTTTCATCAAAATTACGTGAACCGCCTTCGGCAGTAGATTTATCATAAACCACATCACCGAACTCATCTACAATCGGGTTATCCTGATCGTCCACGTACGGACAGCCACCCAATTCATTCATACATACCTCCAAGCTGGGGCAAGTAATAGCACGGCCGAGGCGGAAACCTTCTTTCCAGCGCAGAATATCAAAGTACCGCATACCGTCGAATGACATTTCAATTCGTCTTTCACGTCTTAATTCTGTTTTTAAATCCATATTCCATGCTTCCAGTTCAGAGAGTTTCATCGGATGCATTCCTACCCTGTTACGCAGGCGATTGATCGTTTCATCGATTTGGTCTTGGGTTAAAGTTTCTCCTTGCTGGTTAAATAAGGCTTCTGCATAAATAAGGATAATTTCCGGATAACGAATTACGTTGATGTTATTGTGATCTTGGTCTGTCAGACCGGCCAACTCCGGAGAATTATATTTTTTGAAATAAAATCCGGTCTTTGTATTGGCACCGTTATTATTGTTCCCTTGCAAGGAAGCAAAACGAGGTAAGCCGAAAGTTGCATTTACTCTGTTGCCGGCATCACCATCATCACCGCCGGGCCATGCATCTCCCGGGGTATAGAGGGTCATTTTCATACGTGGATCTCTATCTTTGAAGTAATCGGCATAATGTGTTACCGGATATTTTGATAGAGGGGAAACGGCAACATCGGTTCTTTTGTAATATTCCAAACCGGTAGTGGCAGGTTTGCCGTCTGTACAAAGAAATGCATCGACAAATGTTTTGGAAGCGTTCAAACGTATATAATTTACCGGTGTACAAGTATAATTTGTCATATTATTCATCCGGATATCTTTTACGTATAAGCTATAAATGATGGATTCTTTATTATCAGGATCATTTTCAGAATTTCCTTCCAAGTGATAAACCTTTTCATAGTCATATAAATCGTAAGGACTGTTATCCAAGATATATTTGGAGACCTTTTCCGCCAGTTCATATCTTTGATTTTGGAGAGCGATACGTGCCATCAGTGCCAAGGCTCCCCATCTGTCGATACGGCCTACATCTTGACCGGTCTGAATTTCCGGACTCAGTTTCTCGGCTGCCCACTTCAGATCTTCGATCATCCAATCGACGACCTCTTCTTTGGGATTACGGGGGCCATAAGCTTCTTCAGAACTGATAACCTTATCGATCAAAGGTACATCACCCCATACAGAAGTCAGCCAAAAGTACTGTAACGCCCGGATTACTTTCACTTCGGCCGCATACACGTCTTTTGTTTCTTGAGGGACATCTGCGGCATTATAATTATCTAAAAAGTTATTGCAATCAAAAATGTGGCCATAAATGTCTCTCCAATAATTGTAGAATGGAAAGTTGTCTTGCGCACTGCTGGTTCCTCCGCTCACTTTACTCAAGCCGGATGTCGGGTCTCCCCATACTACTGTTTCCGCACAAGCTTCACCCAGATTGATTATCAGGTCATATTGCAAACCTTCGTAACAGGGATACAAGGCAGCCCGCAGTTGGGCTTCCGTTTTCCAATATGTATCGTTGACCGCTTTGTCTAAAGGATATCTTTCCAAAAAATCACTGCAACTAAAAGTAGTCATCAGGCAGCAGCCTGCCAGAATATATTTTATTTTATTTTTCATGATGTTATTTCTTATTTGTTTAAGTTAGAATGTCAGATTCAATCCAAATACATATGTTCTTACCTGTGGATAAGTATCTCCGGAAGATTGTTGAACTTCGGGGTCGAAGCCGTCGAAATATTTGGTGACGGTAAACAAATTATCGGCAGAGACATAAGCTCTCAATCTGTTGATTCCAAATTTTCTCATCCATTTTTGTGGAAACGTATATCCTAATTGCACATTCTTTAAGCGGAGATATGCTGCATTTTCTATCCAGAAATCCGAGAATCTGCGATTGTGGGTCTGTGCATAATACATACGTGGATATGATGCGTTCGGATTTTCGGGAGTCCATCTGTCTAAATGAGACTTTTTGGGAACCGAGTAGTCGTTGATGAAACAATGTCTGGCTTCTTCACTTAAATAACCGTTTGCTTTGCCCACTCCTTGGAGGTAGAAAGAAAAGTCGATTCCTTTCCATTCCAGTTCTCCTTTGAATGAGTAAGAATATCGTGGAGTCTTGTCACCGATTATTTCTTTGTCGTAATCATCTATAATTCCGTCCGGTTTTCCATCCGGGCCACTGATGTCTTTGTATTTGATATCACCGGGCTGAACGGCAACACCGTCTTGTATCACCGGAAACTTCGGATTTACATAGTTGCCGAAACTGTCTTTTCCTTCAAAATCATCCACTTGTGCCAATCCGTCTGTTCTATACCCATAGTACGCATCAATCGGATCGCCTACTCTGCGAATTTGGTCTCCTAATACGGGGGCGCTCGAACCTAAATCTATAATTTTGTTTCTTGCATCGGATAAATTGAAGAATGCGCGGTATTTCACTTGACCTATTTGATCTCTCCAAGCTAAGTTTATTTCCCATCCTCTACTTTCTACTTCTCCTAAATTCTCCAATGGCAGGTAGTCACGGCTTGAGTCTTTTTGCCATTTTCCTATCACTAAAGGGAAAGAAGGACGTACCAAAGCATCCATGTTGTTTTTCTTGAACCAGTCGGCACTGACCGTTAGACGATTGTTAAAGAGGGCGAAGTCGACACCTATATTGAGCATGCGTATCGTTTCCCATTTTATGTTTTTGTTTCCTAAAGCGATTTGTTGAAAGCCAGTGTTCAACTGATTGCCGATAGGATAAGCTTTGTCTACGGATTCGATTGCTACTAAATATGGATAAAAATTATCACCTACATTCTGGTTACCTAATTCTCCCCATGAAGCACGTAGTTTGGCCATCTGCAAGACAGGGTCTGCAAAACTCATGAATTTTTCTTTAGAGAAATTCCATCCGGCAGAAAAGGAGGGAAAGCATCCCCATCTGTTATCTTTTGCAAAACGGGAAGTTCCATCGTAGCGGACATTGGCTTCGAGCAGATATTTTTCGTCATAATTGTAGTTTATACGGCCGAAGAAAGACCGGAGAGCCCATTCTTCCGCACTGCCCCCGTTGGTGATTTCATCTGTTCCGGCATCTATTACTTCAATTCCATCCAGCAACAGTACTTTTCTACCGGCACTTAATGTGTTGGTGTGTGCCCATTCCTGAGAAAAACCACCCAACAATTTGAAATCATGCAAATTGATGTTTTTCTGGTAAGTGGCAGTGGCATTCAAAGTTTGGGTCAATGTATTGATATGAGATTCACTGATTGAGTTCTTTCTTAATTTGTTTCCCGGGTCTTCCGTACCATCGGACATCCAGCGATTCATTGCCGGGACATATTTTTTGGTATCTCGGGTGTAATAGTTGGCGGCATATTGTCCGTTTAGGTACAGACCTTCTATTATTTTCAAAGAGGCGTTTACCTGTCCGTTGAAAGTACGTGAATTACGTTTATTATAACCGGAATTATAGGCAATGTCCACCGGATTCATCAATGAAGTATATGCGTAATGGTCGGTATCTACCCACTCTCCCTTTTCATTTTGTTCTTTCCATTTTACAGGAAGAAGGGGAGAGACACGCTGAACGGTTCGGAATACACCAGTCGTTCCGGATACACCGTTTTCCTGGCGATAAAAGTCTACGAAACTGATATTACCGTTTATTTTCAGGCGGTCATAGAGTTCTGTATTCATGCTTAGGCGGGCGTTATGTCTTTTTGAGGAGAACGGATCGCCTACGATAAGACCGTCCTGATTTAAATATCCGTATGACATGTAATAGCCGCTTTTTTCCGTACCACCACGGACACTGATATTGTGTCCTGTTTGCATTGCTGATTTTTTATATACTTCTTTTACCCAATCGGTGTTTGAATAGTCATTGGGAGAGTCGCCCCGATCGTATGCTTCGAATGCTTCATCTTGATATAGTTTACCAAAACCGGCAGCTATATACGCTTCATTAGCTAATTCCATATATTCCCGTCCGTTTACTAAGTCGGGTAATGCGGTCGGAGTCTGGAAGCCTACATAACCTGAATAACTTACTGTGGTTTTTTCTTTCTGATTACCTTGTTTGGTTGTCACCAAGATAACTCCGTTGGCAGCACGAGCACCGTAGATGGCAGAAGATGCTGCATCTTTCAATACGGATACGCTTTCTATATCATCGGGATTCAACAGGTTTAAATCTCCGCCGGCAATTCCGTCGATCAGGATGAGAGGATCGGTTTTGCTGTTCAATGTACTGATACCACGGACTACGATCGACATTTTATCATTGCCCGGTTGGCCGGAAGGCTGTACGATGGATACACCGGGCAACATACCTTGTAAGCCACTACCTACATTGGTAATTGGGCGGCTGGATAGCTCATCGCCTTTTACGGCAGATACAGCTCCTGTCAGGTTTACTTTTTTCTGTACACCGTAGCCTATAACTACTACATCATTCAGCATTTCGGTATTTTCCGTCATACGAACTGATATTTCAGTTTTTGAACCGACTTCAATTTCTTGGGTTTTATAACCGATGAAGGAAAATACCAATGTTTTTCCGGGATCGACTTCTATCGAATAATTACCGTCTATATCAGTGATAGTCCCTTCTTTTCCACCTTTCACAAAAACGCTGACTCCGATCATAGGATCCGTAGTAACCTGATCGATGACTTGGCCACGGACTTTCACTTTCTTTTCCGGAGTAACTCTGTTTTCTGTCTTTTTGTCGAACAGAAGCAGCTTATCTCCCGAAATACTATACCCTACATTCGTCTTTTTCAGTAAACTGTTTAAAGCATCTCTTAAAGTTGCATTTTTCACAGAAATACTTACCAATTGCTTCGTATCGACAAATTCTTTACTGTAAGCAACCGATATCTTTGCTTGTGAGGCGATTTGGGTAACCGCATTTTCAAGCGTTACATTTTTCAGGTCCAATGTTATTTCCCTATTTTGTGCGTGTAATGCTAAAGGAAATATACATAATACCAACCAAATAGAAATCCACTGTCTCACATGAGAGCAAAGACAATAATGATTTTTTTTCAGAGAATTTTTCATTGTGTGTTTTTTAGAATTATGATTATTTTAAATTTGAGCAATAGAATCCCTTGCTAAGAAATGTTCGTTTCTTAACTCTTTGAAATTTAATATATTAATGGCTTTCTAATCAACAAAGAAGACGATGTCGGTATTCTTATGTTGAAGTTTCTGATAAGGTTTGTAATAGCGCGTTCATAAGTATAATATTTCAGATTAGGTTTTATCTTTTTTGTTTATCTCGGACTTATTTTTATCTCTCTCCGATTCGTTTTCTCATATTTGATCGGAGTAATATGTCTCATGCTTTCCAATATTTCCTGTAAGGATTCACCTTCGCTTCTTAATGTATACGTATAAGAATAGATGGCTTCATTTTCTATATTGAATTGTACGTTATACTTTCTGGACAATACTTTAAGTACATCTTCCAGGGGAGTATCATTAAATATCAGTACATCTTTCATCCATACGGATTCATTTTTGTAATCTTTATTTTTCTGTATGATACACGTACCGGTTTCTTTTTCATAAATAGCTGTTTCACCCGGTTTCATTATATAGTCGAATGAGTTGCTTTGTGCGTTTCGTATTTTTACGGAACCTTCGTCTAAGGTTGTCAACACTTTACTCTCTGTCGGGTATGCATTTACGTTGAACGAAGTTCCCAGTACTTTGATCTGCATGGAGGCGACATCGACAATGAAAGGCTTCTTTGCATCTTTCTTTACTTCAAAATAGGCTTCTCCTTCTACAGATACTTTTCGTTCTTTTCCGACGAACTGTTCCGGGTAGGTCAGTTTCGTATCTGCATTGAGATATACTTTTGTTCCGTCTGCCAACATTACCGTCATTCTTTCTCCACATGGCACATAAATGTCTCTGGTTACCGCTTCGCGGTTGTCGCTACCCGAATATATCCAAAATGCCATATTCAAAATAAGGAATGGCAATAAGACAACTGCTATTTTCAACCAAGAGAATTTTTTCCTTTTCGAATTAATCCGATTCATCAGGTGCACGTAGACTTGTTCCTGGCGAAAACAGGTTTCCTCTGTTTCGGGGATATCTATTTCCTTTCCTTCGATGATATTTTCGATATCTTCGTCCATTGCTTTGGAAATAGCGTTTAATGCTGTTTGCTTATCTTGAGTTGTCATTTAATTGCTGTCTTTTATTAGTAATACACAAGTCGGTAAGAAAAGTATTATATAAAATGGAATTTTTTTTAAAAAAAGATATTTTATTTATAAACCACCCAAGAGGAGAAGCATGAAAGAGGATAATCTGATTGTCATACGCAATTCTTTCAGTGCTTGGCTATACTGAAACTTGATGGTATTGATAGATAGGTTCAGCTTATCGGCAATCTCCTGATTCGAATATTTTCCGGAGATTTTCAGTTCTACTATTTTTCGTTTTTGGGGAGATAGCTGTTCAATGGCTCTACGAACCAACCGTAATTGTTCTTCATCCAATTCCGGTTCTTCGGTTTCGTTGGCAAGCGTATTTAAAAGGTTTAAATTATCTGAGATACGAAATATCTCCTTGTCTTTGTCGCGCAGAACATTCAGCAGATCGTTCTTTAGAATAGTAAAAAGATACCGGTTAAACGGTCTTGATTCGTCTATGTCTTTTTTCTTTTCCCAGATTTTGAAAAAGACATTTTGGACGACATCCTCTGCAAGTTCCCTGTTATATAGGTATTTAAAAGCCAGCGAATACACCTGTTTACTGTATTCGTTAAATAATAAAGTAAAGGCCAGTTGGTTGCCTTCCTTCATTTGACGAATTATAATTTCTTCATTAATCATCAAATAAATCCCCTTTTAAGCTATATTATTTTTTCAACGGATTAGGTTTGTTTTACACCACGATTGTGACTCTAATATATATATTAGTTTTCTTTCCACGATTCAAAGTTAGCCAAATATCTAGTACATAGCGATTACAAATATATGAAAAACTATCAGAATACCGACATTTCGAAAGTATTCTTGATGAAAGAAATGAAAGTCTTGCGAGAAAATGGAATTGATAAATAGGGAAGATAGAACTGATAAGCAGGTGTTTCGGGTATTGGAACTGAAAAAATAAAGGTTTGGCTGGGATGATAAAAAGAGAATCGAGATTGTCGGAATGTAACTTGTCTGTAACAAAAAAGGCCTCATGGGGTAATACTCATGAAGCCTTTCCTTTGATTTGTTTTTCTTATTTTACCCGTACGATGTCGTAATTCAGGTCGCTGACTGCTTCCTGAAGGCTATCGTTTGATAATGTCAGGGTCGTATCGTTGGCAATAACGAAGTAGACAGGTTCGCTACCGTCATTCGGAGTCAGCTTAAGGGCCGATTTCTTTTTGTTTTTGACGGTTTTCTGAATCATCTGAGGTTTACCGGCCGATGTAAATGTTTTGTCTTTTCCCTGTCCGTCAGCATCCAGATAGGTCATGTCCAACGTGTAGGTGGTATCGTTTGCATCGGCAAGCATATTCAGAGTCAATACATAGCGGATACCCGGACCATCAGCAGCAGGAAGTGTTCCTTCATAAACTTCGGTTGCTTCTACTGTGGGTGACATTGCTTCGATAGCAATGCTGTCTGCTTCAGCCTCTGCGGCTTTGTTTGCTTTTGATTGGCATGATGCCAGAGCAGCTACAACGGCTGCCAACATAATTACTTTTTTCATTGTTAAGTGCTTTAAGTTAATATAAAAAGTGAGTTGCTTATTCCTCTTCCTCCTCTTTTCGTATGACAAGCAACTTATCAACTCTTCCACGGTCCATGTCTACCACTTCAAACTGTAGATTCTTATATGTAAAGGTATCTCCTGCTTTGGGGATACGTCCGATAAGGAACATAGCCAAACCTCCCAATGTGGTGAAATCTTCCGAATCTATATCTTCGTAAGAAAGGATACCCATTTCTTCCATAAAGTCGCCGATGTTCATAGAAGCCTCTACCAACAGCGAACCGTCTTGACGACGGACGATTTCTTCCTCCTCCGTATCATCTTCTTCGAGAATGTCTCCGAAGATGCTTTCGGTCAGGTCGTGCAGGGTGATAATACCCTCTGTGCTGCCATACTCGTTAACAACAACCGCGAACTTGTTTTTGTTCTTCTTGAATAGCTCTAAAACTTTTTTTGCGTATAAACTTTCGGGTATGAAGAGGGCAGGACGGGCTATTTTACGCAGATCGAACTCTTGTTCGCTGCCCACCATGAGAATAATATCTTTTACTGAAACCACACCGATGATCTCATCTTTGTTTTCATTGACCAGCAGATATTTGCTGAAGTGTTCGGTATCGATGATACGCATCACCTCTTCTTTGGTTTCGTTGGGGTGGAGTACTATTAGGTCACGGCGGTGAGTCATCAATTCGTTGGCACGTTTATCCGAGAAACGGAATACATCTTTCAGCATCTCTGTCTCTTCTTTATCGATCACTCCCTGCTCGGAGCTTTGATGAAGAATCATTTTCAGTTCTTCCTGTGTCATGATGCGTTCTTCGCTTTTCAGTCCGATGAGTTTGTTGAGAAGTCGGGTAGAAACGCTCAACAGCCATACGAAAGGATAAGAGACTTTGGTCAAAAGGATCATGATGGGGCTGAACATTGTGGCATATCGTTCCGGATTGCTCAGTGCGATGGATTTCGGAACAAGTTCGCCAACGATGAGTGACAGATAAGTGATGACGGCTACGGTAGTAATCATGGCAAGGTTCCGGGCATAGGCTTCCAGTCCGGGAATCATGGCAAAGAGTGGTGTTACGTCATCGGCGATGGCTACACCACCGAAAGCACCCGATACGATACCGATCAGTGTGATACCGATTTGAATGGTGGAGAGGAACTTTTCGGGTTCTTCCAATTGTTTCAGAACTCCTCGTGCGGATTTGTTTCCTTTGCTTACAAGGGTTTCCAGACGTGCTTTACTTGAAGATACTAAGGCGATTTCATACATGGCGAAGACGCCATTTAAAAGAAGTAAGAGAATAATAATTATAAATTCCATATAATATATGAATGGTTTCTGTCCCGAAAATTACTTGAATCTATTGAAACACTATCTATATGGAGAGTATATTAATGAATATTTAACGTTTTATGAGGCTTCGTTTAATTATACAAAACAGGCGGTCGTATCGGGCCGCCCGTTCTTTTATTTGTTTTGGGTGTATTCGTCTGCTTTCGCTTTCATGCGTGCCACACGCTTTTCCGTGTTAATATTCGAAAGTGATTCCGAGAGTCGGCATCAGTGTGCCGCTTTTCTGTTCGATGTATTTCATTTTGTATCGCTGTTCAGGCAGTGGATCCGAAGGGTTTTCAATCACTCCGGTACTCATATAAATATCCGGTTGTTTGAAGGTACTCTTCGTCACATTTTGCAGGTCGATATAAAAGCCTAACATGCAGCGCTTGAGGTAGAACGTTTTGTCTACCCGGATGTCCAGTTGCCCGAAAGCGGGGAGCCGGCCCGTATTGTATTTACTATAATCGTAGTAGGGTCTGCCCTGTGCATTCCAGGCTGTTACGAGCCGGGATTTTTCTTCGTCATAAGGGGTATAGGGAGCACCGCCGATACAGCTTACCTTCATGCCGAAGCTCCAATGGCGGGGGAAGTTGTATGTGCCGCTCAGATTGAAAATATAGCGGTTGTCCCATGCCGATGCAATGTATTCGCTTTGCTTGTTGTTGCGATATTCACTTTTGAAAAGGGTGAACGAAGAAGCGAGGTTCAATTTTTTTGCAACGAGCCATCTCAATAATATTTCTATGCCGTATGAACGGCCTTGTGCAGTAGAAGTCAGTTCTTCATTGCCTATTACCCCGTAATCATTTCCTTTGCAGGCAAGCGGAATACCGTCTGTAACGGATAGGGGAATCCGGTCATAGGACTTATAAAAACCTTCGGCGGAAAGTTCGAATGTACTGTTGGTACGCCAATTCAGGCCGAGGCTGCCTTGACTTACGCTCATGTAGCGGAGTTGTTTATTTACCAGTTTCCCGTTGTTCCCTTTGAATCCGAGTCCTGTATAGGGCGGTAATTGATAGTATAGTCCGGCGCTACCACTGGCATACAGTCCGTCGATGAGGCGGTAAGAGAGGGAGAGACGTGGGGAAAGTTGCTCGGAGAGGTGTTTCATCCTTGACGAATAGTTATTGGCATCCGCTCTTACCCCTAATGATGCCGTGAAGCGTTCGTCGGGCGAAGCATAACTCATTGTTCCGAATATACCCCAGTGGAGAAGCCCTAAGGCTGTGTGATAGTCGGATGTCTCTCCTTTTCCGATGTACACGCGTTGGAAACTGGTATTGGTGTACTGGCTATAATTGAGGTTCAATCCCAAATTTACTTTCCAGGCTCCGAAGGTAGAACTGTTTTCCAGTCGGAGTTTCGTCTCCTGTTCTACAGAACGTAGCCGGAGAGTGAGGTTGTCCTCCGAAGATTCGTCATTGTGCAGATATTTAGTGTTGCGGTTGTTCAGATAGCTGTGGCTGATGACTGCCGTCTGTACATGTGCCCCGGCATAGTGACGGTATACGGCTCCCAATGTGAATGTTTCTTGCTGTATCTTGGGAAGGTAACTCAATATGTATTCTGCTTTTTCTCCGTCCAGTTTGGTGTTGAGGCGCATATTGTCTATGCCTGCCAGGCCGAGCACAAGTAATTCATTCCGTTCGTCGAAACGGGTTTTCAGTTTGAACTGTGCATCGGTAAAAGTGGGTAGGAAAGGTAACCCCAGCATATCAAACAGAAATTGCAGATAAGATTGGCGGACAGATACGAGGTAAGAAGTTTTATTTCCCAAATGCCCGTTGGAAGCAAGGGATACTTCCGATGCGCCGAGAGTGGCTTTCAGTGAGTTCCGTTCCATGTCTCCGTCGCGGAGTTTAAAATCGAGTACCGAACTGAGCGAATTACCCCGGTTTGCCGGGAAAGCACCCGTGTAGAAATTAACTTCCCGGATAAAGTCTGCATTAATGATACCGACGGGACCTCCTGATGCTCCTTGCGTACTGAAATGGTTGATATTCGGTATTTCGACTCCATCCAGATAGAATCGGTTTTCGGATGGAGAACCGCCACGTACAATCAGGTCGTTGCGGTATCCGGCGGGCGAGAATGCTACGCCCGGATATGACTGTACTACACGTGAAATGTCCCGGTTGGCTCCCGGACTTTTTTCGATTTCCTGTACCCCGATAATGCGCAGGCCTACCGGACTTTCCAGATCGCGACGAAAAGGAGAGGCGGTAATTGTGACTCCTTCTAATTCCGTCGGATTTTCTTCCATTTCGATGTCTATATTCAGATTTTTGGTCGAAAGGATATATTCGGAGGTCAGGGTGGTTTTATATCCTACGGCAGATGCCTGCAACCGATAGATACCGGGAGGGACTGCTTGGATGGTGAAATGTCCCATTGAATCCGTGACACTGCCCATACCCGAACCGGCGATCACTACGTTGATAAATTCCAATGGCTTACGACTGGCTTTGTCGATAACGGTACCTCTTATCTGGTGGAGTGGTTGTGCCGTTGCCGTTATGAGGAGATAGAGAAAGAACAGAAGAAATACGGAGCGTTTTTTCATTGGTTTGGTTTTTCCTTTTCTATTTTGAATACAAAATTACATAAAAAATGTTTTTCTTTTCATTATTATCCGGTATTTTTGTTGGCATTAATCACTTGAGTAGATAATCATCATGAGAACAGTCCGATTGATAACATGCAATGATGCTATGCAGGCGCATATCTTTCAGGGAGCTTTAGAGAATGAGGGAATAGAATCATTGTTGCATAATGAAAATCTGTCATCATTACTGAAGAGTTGTGTAAGCAATATTTCCGGCGTCGATATTTTCGTTTATGAGAAAGATTATGAACGTGCCCTTCAGGTGTTGCGTGATAATCAGAGCTTTCCGGAGGATCTGAAATGTTGCCCTTATTGCGGTTCGGCGGATATCACATTTAAGTTGCGGAGCGACAGACGGATGCGGGCAGCTTGTGCTGCGGTATTGTCTTTGCTGGTTATGGCGCCTCCCGGAGACAATCATTGGACTTATAAATGCAATCGTTGTAAGGCTCTCTTCGATAAACCGGTTTCTGCGGATTATGAGAGAGAAGAAGAATCCCGGATTTAATTTTTAATGCAAATGTTTTTAATGCGATGAAAAGAAAAAGTTTATTATTGCTCTGTCTGTTGTGGTCAGTACTTCCGTTTTATGCAGCACAGGTAGATACGCTGATGGTAAAAAGCCCTTCTATGAACAAGGAAGTGCAAGTGGTAGTGGTTGTTCCTGATATTGCTTTGGGCAAAAAGGGTGTTGATTGCCCGGTGATATACCTGTTGCATGGTTTTGGCGGTAATGCCAAGACGTGGATCGGCATTCGCCCTGAACTTCCGCAGATTGCCGATGAAAAAGGAATTATTTTTGTATGTCCCGATGGTAAAAACAGTTGGTATTGGGATAGCCCGAAGAATAAGGATTATCGCTACGAGACTTTTGTCTCTTCAGAAATGATCAATTACATAGACAAACATTATAAAACGATAGCCGATCGTCGTGGACGCGCCATTACCGGGCTTAGTATGGGCGGGCATGGAGCACTTTGGAATGCCATCCGGCATAAAGATGTGTTCGGTGCAGCAGGTAGTACCAGTGGTGGAGTCGATATCCGTCCGTTTCCGAAGAATTGGTTGATGTCCGAGCAATTGGGAACAATCGAAGAAAACAGACAGGTGTGGGATGACCATACGGTTATTAATCAGGTGGATAAGTTGCAGAATGGTGATTTGGCATTGATTGTGGATTGTGGGGAAGCGGATTTCTTTCTGGATGTAAATAAGAATCTGCACAACCGTTTGTTGGAACTGAAGATCGATCATGATTTCATCACCCGTCCGGGAGCGCACAACGGTGAGTACTGGAATAACTCCATCGATTATCAGATTCTTTTTTTCAGTAAATTCTTTAAGAAGTGAAAAGCAGTAAGAAATAGTTGATCGAAAGTTTGATTTACTGTTTTTATGTCGTATCTTTACAGACATAATCATATAGTAGATTCAGTTAGATTACACAGGAAGGAGAAAGCTAAAGCTTTCTCCTTTTTTTATTTCTTTCTGCTTGAGAAACCTACTGAACAGGGTATTCCGGGTGATTAAGGACGGTCTTTACGGAGAATATGCCGGTATGTTACGACATGTTTCATTACTTGTTACGATGCCTTTCATTACTTGTCGCAGTACAATTGATACTGTTTTCAGATAAAACGTTCTTTTGTTCCTGTAACCCTCGCTTTTTAGTTAAGAATGCGTAAATCTGCTCTTGACAAAAAAGTGATCAATTCAAGAGATACGAATACTGCACATAACGGTACCAGTTTCTACCCGGGATACTGATTTTTACTGCACATGAAGTGATATATCCTTTTTCGTCCTCCGTGTAGCTATAAGTAGTAACTTCTTCGCTATTTTTTATTGTCAACTGACCCGGAAGAAGGGAAAGAGGAGCTCCGAGTATGTTGGCATAGAAAGCTTCTGTATGGAAAGAGAGAGGGTAGCGCTCTGAGAGGAACAGGCATGGTAACTTGCTTTTCTCATTGGATATGCCGGGACAACTCTCATTGATACCGGTGGTGAACGTGTTTTGATAGGTATTTACTTGTTCCGTTATATTCATTGTACCATTGTCCGGGATAATGATAGATATTTCAGAATATGGGCTACCGTCGATACTTTCTTTCACTCCGGTCAGATTTTCATCTCCTGTTGTTGAGTAAGAGAATGTATATGTGCGGATTTTACCGCCGGGTTCTTTGCGGGTACACATGGTGGCATACCCTTTCTCATCTATCTGATAAGTAGATACGGTGCCGGCTTCATCGGTTACGATAACCTTCCCCGGTTCGTAACTGATCTGGCTGCTGACACTATGCGTATATTCGCCTTCGAGCAGTCTGTCCGTATAAGTCTGTTTGGTGATGTGTCGGGTTAATTTTCCATCTTCATAGATAAATTTCTGTTCGGTAGTTACTCTTTCTTCTCCGGAACCGGTTGCTTCGGTAATGGTGAGACATGCTATTTTTTCTTCCATATCTTCTTCTTTTTCATTACATGCTGTCAGCATCAAGGAAAAAAACAGGAAAAAAAGAAAATTGCGTTGTATTCGTTTCATTATTTTATTTTTATTAAGGCCTCATTCCGTCTCCGATTCGGACCGTGTATGTAGTGCCGGTTTCCGGTGTTTCTTCGTCCGGTTCTTCCTCTTTTGGGGGATAGGTTCCGTCAATAATTCCGAGAGCTGCACTGAATAATGTCTCTTCCTTATTTCCCAGTGGCAAATAGGTCACTAAATTAGTGGTTGATGTCTGATCTATTGTATATTTGGCAGTAAAATTTCCTCCCATATGTGCTTCGCCTGCACTGTTATAAACAGTACATACTACCGGATTCAACGACCAACCGTATTTAGGGTTAACAAAACTTTCGGTAGCTACTCCCATAGCAGGCAGTGCCGTACCTAATATTTCCCATTTCTCAAACGGGAACAGGCAGTCATAAAAAGTCCCTGCTATCCCCGTAGTAGTGCTGCTGGTTAGTATGAAGCCTTTTTGGATATTCATATTCGCTCCGTTTCCTATCAGTTGCGGGTCGAAGAGCAAGTCGAAGTCTTTATAGGATTGCTTGTCGTTATATTCCAGATGGGCACAGATTTTTCCCACTTCACTCCCCGGTGCTAATAGGGAAGCTAACAAGTGCGCACATTCTAATGATCCTCCCGTATTGTTACGTAAGTCGAGCACAAAGTGAGTCACACCTGCACTGGCAAATACCCGGGAGATATCGCGAAGTTTGTTGTTGTATTTCTCCTTGTCATCGGCAGTTCCTGCTGTGAAATGGTTGTAGACCATATATCCTACTTTTACTCCTGTAGCACTGGTTACTATTTCGTATACGGGAATCGGGTCGTCTTCTACTATTTGTTCGGCACCAATACTTGCAGTTCCGGTTTCTATAACCACTCCTTTCTGTTTCTCGGTCTTCTTGTCTTCATCCTCTATATTTTGCAATTCATACTTTCCCAAAGTCAGTGTCATGGCTTTTCCTGTTTGGAGAAGGGTCTTTTCGTTTTTCTTGGTGATGTATTCATCGTCTACTTTCACTATCCATTCGCCACGTTCCAGACCGGCTGTTGAAGCCGGAGAGCCGGGAAGAACATTTGTAATTAAAGCATTATAAAGTGTATCTACATCTGCATTCTTATAAAGTGTATAGTCGAAGCCGTATTCGGGAGACTGCACCTTATTCAGTGTGTCTATATAAGAATAATTTTTGTCGAGAGTAGTATAAATCACTTTCTTGAGGAATTCTGCGGGAGCCAGAAAATATTGGTTGGGAGTAACCGAAGGCATTTCGTTGTACCAGAGGTATTCCTGACGCATCACGCTGTCTATCCATATATCCAGTTCGGTTTCTTCCGCATACTCCGGCCAACGGTCTACTCCGCAGGAGAAAAGACCGGATATCATCACGATGAATAATATAGGGGTGAACAGTATGTTTCTTATCTTCATATCTTTATCGTCTTTAGAAGTTGCAAATGTAGGAAATACTTCGCTTATCTACCACAATTGTGGTATAAAAATGCCTTTAATGTGTGATAGCCTGTAAACATCGTTTGCTTTATCTTTGCCGTCATGAAGAATATAGCAGCTTTAGTATCGGGTGGGGTAGACAGCTCGGTAGTCGTTCATCTCCTTTGTGAGCAGGGGTATAAACCGTCGTTGTTTTATATTAAAATAGGTATGGACGGTGCGGAATACATGGACTGTTCTGCCGAAGAGGACATAGAACTTGCCACGGCTACGGCCCGGAGGTATGGCTTGCCATTGGAAATAGTCGATCTGCATCGTGAATATTGGGACAATGTGGCAGCCTATGCTATCGATAAGATACGGAAAGGGCAGACACCCAATCCCGATGTGATGTGTAATAAGTTGATTAAATTCGGTTGTTTTGAGCAGCGTGTCGGAAAAGATTTCGACTTTACGGCAACAGGGCATTATGCTACTACATTATTGCGGGATAGGAAGATTTGGCTTGGTACAGCCAAAGATCCCGTGAAAGATCAGACTGATTTTCTTGCTCAGATTGATTATCTTCAAGTTTCCAAACTGATGTTTCCTATCGGTCATTTGATGAAACATGAAGTGCGTGAGATAGCACAAAATGCGAAACTTCCTAATGCGCGTAGAAAAGACAGCCAAGGCATTTGCTTCTTGGGTAAGATAAACTACAATGATTTTGTCCGCCGTTTTCTTGGAGAGAAAGAAGGAGCGGTGGTCGAGTGGGAGACAGGGAAACGGATCGGAACTCACCGGGGATATTGGTTTCACACTATCGGTCAGCGTAAAGGATTGGGATTGGGTGGCGGCCCTTGGTTTGTGATAAAGAAGAACATTGAAGAGAATATTATTTATGTGTCTCATGGCTATGACACAGAAGCACAATATGGTACGGAGTTTTCTCTTTCCGATTTTCATTTTATCACCGGAAACCCTTGGGAGGAAGGCTCGAATGAAGTAAATATAACCTTCAAGATTCGTCATACTCCGGAATTTATTAAAGGACGTCTTGTCCGTAAAGGTAACACCTGTCATGTACTTTCTTCTGAGAAACTGCAAGGTATTGCTCCCGGACAGTTCGGAGTGATTTACGATGAGAAGGCGGAGGTGTGTGTAGGAAGCGGAGTGGTTATTTAGTTGAAAGTTGAGAGTTGAAAGTTGAAAGTTGGCTGCGCTGTTATGCTGCATAGTAACTTTCAACTTTCAACTCTCAACTTTCAACTAAATATAGTATTCCGCCAGATCTACAATCCCCGCCCGCATTGCATATTTGGTGGCTTCGTGTACATTGTTCACTCCGAGTTTCCGGAAGATATTTTTACGATGGCTGTTGATGGTGTGAAAGCTCAGGTTCTTTTCTGCGGCAATTTCTTTAGTAGTCTTGCCTGATGCAATTTCTTTGAGAATGTTTTTTTCTGTGGCGGTAAGTAAATGATCCTCCTGTATATTTGTGCTTGGAGATACCTGTTGGATATTTCCGGACAGTAACAGGTTAGTTACGTGGTTGCAGATGAAACGTTCTTTGCGTGATGCGCATTGGAGAGCGGTGAGTATCTCCTCTTTCGAGTTATCTTTCATAACTACTCCGAATGCCATACTGCTAAATAATACCTGACGGAGAAATCCGATGCTCAATTCATCGGAGAACAGCAACCAGTCCACCTCCTTAAAACGTTCGCGAAGCACTATCAATTCATCTGCTCCGGCAAAATCAAATAAAGTATAATCGAGGATCACTACCGCTTGTGGGTGCAGGCGCAATTCTCTGATAAGTTCTGTTTTATTATCTACGGCCAGCAGTTGTGATACATCTTTCTGCTTACTGAGCAGAAACATCATGCCTGCTTTGGTGATATCCTGATTATCTGCTATGATATATTCTCTCATGAATCGTATTCTTTATCATGGTAACCACCGGCTGATATTTCTTTCGGTGGCACTAAACTCAACACCTATCTTAATAAGTTTGCGTCCATCGGCTTGGTAAGGAATCAAATATCCTTTATCGTCTATTTGTTGTAAGGCTTCTTCTGCCGTTCCATTTAGTTTGAATTCAAATATATAGATGTAGGCGGGAGTCTTCACAACAGCGTCTGCCCGTCCGCGTGCACTGCGTATTTCTACGTCGGTGAATTGCCCCATTAATTTGAAAACGAGGTAGAATACCACTTGATAATGGCGTTCGCTTTTATCATTCAACTCGTATGGGAAATCAGCAAAGAAAGCTTGCAGGAGGGTGAGGAAGGAATCGTAATCGCCATTTTCCAACTCAAGAATAAATTTGCCAATATAAAAACCACGCTCGTCATCGACAACGGATGTATAATAAGGGATCAAAAAATCAATAAAACCATATCGTACTTCATCATTAGGAAATTCCAGTAAATAGTTTCCAAAACGCGAACTATAGTCTTTTATTGTCAGATAACCGCTCTGATAAATCAGTGGAATCGGATTATTGGCATCTATCCGGTATTCGGTAAATGAAGAGGCGGATGCTTCTACTCCGTCAATCAATGTACGTAAATCATATTCGCTTTTTTTGAGCAGTTCCACAAGAAAAGTAGGAGTACCTGTCTGAAACCAGTAGTTGCTGAATTTGTATCCGTCGAAAAGATTGAGCACGCTGAAAGGGTTAAAGACTCCTTCTGCGAATTCGCAGAAATGATAACCGTCATACGATATCTTCATCTTTTGAAGAGCTTCTTCCTGTGTCAAACCATTGTGTTCCGCCAACTGTTGTATTTCCGGTGCGAAAGTATGGGTTAATTCTTGCATGGTGATACCGCAGATCGTGGCATATTGGGGCTTCATACTGATGTCATTCAGTTGATTCAGGTCACTGAATACGCTGACTTGTGCAAACTTCGTCACTCCGGTAAGAAAGACGAAACGGAGATAACGGTCGGAACTTTTCAGAACACCATAGAATGCTTTCAGTGTCTGACGGTATTCTTCCATTAAAGGAATGTTACACAAGGTTTGCAACAGGGGTTTATCATATTCGTCTACTAATACTACTACGCCGCAGCCTGCCTGTTCACTGGCACGGCTGATAACATAACTGAATCGTTCTTCCGGACTGCGGTCCTTCTTTTCATCGCCATATTGACTTTCCCATTTTTCAAGATGTTGGTTAAGCATGGCATTTAAATCTTCCGGGGTCTCGTATTTTTTAGCATTCAAGTCCAGATGCAGTACCGGAAATTGCCTCCATTCTTTTTCCATCTGTTCGATGGCCAGTCCTTCGAACAGTTCTTTCTTACCTTTAAAGTAAGCTTCAAAAGTAGAAAGCAACAGGCTTTTTCCAAATCGACGCGGGCGACTCAAGAAGTAAGGTTTTCCTGTATTCGCTATTCTCCACACGAAAGCGGTCTTGTCTACATACAGATAATTATCTCTGCGGATGTCCTCAAAAGTCTGTATCCCGATCGGGAGTTTGCGTAATACACTGTTCATTGTTACTTTTTATTTATTGACCATTCAAAGATACTCATTATTTCCATAAACCGTTTCGTACCTTGATGAATTTTGAAATATAACACGAGTGAAAATAACTCAAAGTGTTGATAACCAGTATTTATGGGACTCTATACTTTTGCAGGACAAGAGTATGGACTTTTATATAAGAAGAGTGTACACTCTTGCATGTGAAAAGTGTACACTCTTGAAATTCCTGATTGGTTTTACCTTTAGCCCGTCTTATTTGTATTACCAGGAACGTCCTTTGAATACATCCGATTGGTCTAACGGTACGATGTTACCACTCAATGTGAGAGTATTGTTGTTGAAGTTCGGGTTTACGGTCACGGTAGCATTGTTACCTCCATTGGTCAATGAGATAAATATCTGGGCCGAAATACCGATGCCCTGTACACTGAATGAGCAGTTTACATTTCCTTTTTTATCAGTAGTAATTTTCATATCCGATGCACTACCGTCTACTGTTACACCACCGATTCCGTTAGGGCCGGGATATGGAGTGTTGAAAGCGACCTGCACGGTAGAGCGTTGACCGTTCATCATTACAAAGTTTGTTGTGGATGACACGAACGCACTTTGTCCGTTACGGAAGATTACTTGATCTGCTTCAAGTACGAACTGTTTGTTCTTCAGTGCTTGTACTGCTTGCTGGTAGGCCACTGCATCAGCCGCCTGTTCTTCTGCTTTCAGTCTTGCTCTTTCTGCATCTCTTTGTGCTTTACGGTCGGCACGGCGTACTGCTCTTTCTGATTCTTGTGCATACATCATGGTAGATGTACTTACCAATACTAATGCTAATAATGCAATTAACTTTTTCATAACTTGTTTTTGTTTAGGTTTAATAACGTTGTTCGTTTATTGCAAGAACAAGATATTTTTGATATTGTTCATCTGCACGCCACAATTTTATATCTGATCCTATCAATCGTTATATTCATTAACAGACTGATAATGTTGATGAAGCGGCAGGAAGTGCGTGCTTACATACGTGACTTTTGCAATAAAATTTATTAAAAGTTTATCTCTCCTTAGATTTTTGATACTACCTTTGGATATTTAATGAATCTATTGAAACATTATGAAGAAGATCGTTACTTTCGGAGAAGTGCTTCTCCGCCTTACTGCTCCCGGAAATCTCCGTTTTTCACAAGTTCGTGACTATGTGGCCGCTTTTGGTGGTAGTGAAACCAATGTAGCTGTATCTCTTGCCAACTTTGGCATTCCTACAGAATTTGTGACCCGGCTACCGGACAATGAAATAGCCCGTGCCTGTGTCAGTGATTTACGTTCCCACGGACTTCGTACAGACGGAATAATTTATGGAGGTGATCGTATGGGCATTTACTTCCTTGAAAACGGAGCTTCTTTTCGCAATTCGAAAGTGGTGTACGATCGTGCCGGTTCTTCTTTTTCCACACTTCGTCCCGGGATGATTGATTGGGAAACTGTTTTTGCCGATGCAGGTTGGTTTCATTGGTCGGGAGTTGCTGCTGCTTTGTCTCAAAGTGGAGCTGATACCTGTTTGGAAGCATTGCAAACGGCAGATCGTATGGGATTGACTATTTCATGTGATTTGAATTTCCGTAAGAATTTGTGGCAATATGGACGTACGGCTGCTGATGTCATGTATCCGTTGGTGCAGTATAGTGATGTGATTTTTGGCGCGGAGCCGGAATATAAAGAGATATTAGGCATTTCTCCTGTCGGTTTCAAGGCGATAAATACGGATTACCAACTCGATTTGCAGGGATTTGAGAAGGTCGGCAGGCAGGTGGAGACATTGGTGCCCCGTTGTAAAAAGATGTTCCTTGAATTACGGAATTCTTTGTCGGCCAATCATAATCTGTTGGCTGCCGTGCTTTATTCGGATAATACATTAAAGCATACGGGGATTTATGACATTGCGCATGAAGTAGACCGTGTGGGTACGGGAGATGCTTTTGTCGGTGGACTTATTTATGGATTGTTGACTTATCCGAATGATGATCAGAAAGCACTGAATTTTGCTTTAGCGGCTTCCTGTCTGAAAAATACATTCTGCGGAGATTTCAATCTGGCGACTGTCGCTGAAGTGGAAGCACTGATGAACGGTGATGCTTCCGGACGAGTACAGCGTTAAGTGCTCAGTTGATGGCGTTTCTGCCACCAATAGCGGATGAACAGTGCACCGGTGGCGATTAAGGCCAGTGACAGTCCGGTATAAAATACGGATATGAAACTGTTGGGTAGCAAATGCAGGCTTCGAATACTGATTCCCATAGAGATCATGAAAATCATGACGATCCAGCTCTTTACATCAAAGAAAGAGAACGGGCAGTTCTTTTCCGGTTTCTTCTGAATGATGCGTTCGGTATGCTTGTAATATAATCTTCTGAATATGAGTACAAAGAAAAGAAGAAATACGATCGTGGCCTCTCCTATTTTAAACAGCCAATACTGTGAATCACTGAGCCATGTCACGATTCCTATCCGCAGTATATTTGTTCCTGCCACTATCCACACGATACCGGCAGTAATGAGTAAAATTTGTCTGTTGACCCCGTATTTCATATATTAAATTTTGGATTGATGTTCTTAACAACAAATGAAACCACCCTTTGGGTTCACTTTCGCGAAAAAAAAGTGATAAGCAGTGAGCAACTTGTCAGTAAAACTCCCATTCCTATGACTCCATGCCAGCCGAATGCTTGCCAGGCACTTCCAGCCAAAAAGGTCCCCATCGAACCGCCGACAAAGTAAGTCGTCATAAAAATCGTGTTGACACGGTTGGATGCGCCGGGACAGAGCTCGAAGATGCTGGCCTGGTTACTTAACTGGATACATTGCATGCCTATGTCGATAATGATGATGCCTGCTACAATACCGAAATAGGTGTTTTCTCCTGCAAAAAGCAGGAACCAGGCAAAGAGTATCAACCCGCAACCGATGAAGTTGAACCGGCGAACTCCCACTCTCCTGACATACTTCCCTACTACGGAGGCAGAGAGTGCACCTGCTATTCCACAGAGTCCTAACATGCCGATGACATTGCTTCCTGCATAGAAAGGGGCTTGTCCCATCTTGAATGCCAGACACGACCACATGGCGAGAAATGAACCGAATGCCAGTGCTGCCCGTATGGAATAAATCCGCAATAAGGGATATTCTTTCAGGAGAAGAAACAACGATTTCATCAGATCACTGTATTTTCCTTTGAATGTGGGACGGATATCCGGCAATACTTTCATTACAACAATTCCGCATATCAACATCAATGCGGCCGCGATGTGATACATTTCTCTCCATCCGAACACTTCACCGATAAAACCGCTGATAACACGCGAAGCAAGAATACCCGTCAGCAATCCGGAGATAACGATACCTACATTTCTTCCTTTGTTCTCGGGTTTCGAAAATTGGGAAGCTATCGGAACAAATATCTGTGGTATCACCGAACAGATTCCTGTTAGAAATGAAGCTATTAATATAATGTGTATATTGGGTGCTAACGCAATGGTCAGCAGGGAGACGATCAGTATGGCAAAGTTCGTGACAATGATTTTCTTTCGTTGATACAGGTCGCCCAAAGGGATGATGAATAATAATCCGAGTGCATAGCCTATCTGGGTGACCATTGCTATAAGGTTAGTCTTAAATTCCGAAACACCCAGATCGTGGCGTATCATGTTCAGCAACGGCTGATTGTAGTAGAGGTTGGCTACGGATATGCCGGCAACGATAGCCAATGTCCAAAGTATGGATGCCGGTAGTCCTCCGTTTTCTTTCAAAGTCTGTTTCATAGGGGCAAAGATACGAAGATTGGATTTACTCTACAAAGAAAGTCACCGAAACCGTATTTCCTTCGTTGTCTACTGCTGTCAGAGAGTGTTTTCCGGAAGCGGGGAGGAAAGATAGCTTGTGGAAGTCTTGTGTCTCGCTCAGATAGTTGTTGTCGAGATGCCAGTATACGGTTGCTTTCGGATTGTTGTGTACCAGTTCAACGTTCAGTTGCCCTTTGCTGCCATCCAACTGTTTAGGGAGGAATACCCGGGCATTCATCGTAGGGTAGACAAATTGCATGGGGCGGAACACATCTTCACCGCATCCGGGTTTGAAAGGAGGGAGTGGTTTATATTCCGGGTGGTGCTGTTTGTAATACCATTCCCATACGGGAGGCAGGGTAAACCAGCTTTTTTGAATGGTAGGCTCCATGTCGATGCAACTTTCGTAGATGCGGGAAGTTCCATCGGCCGACAGGTTGATGAGATGATGATACGGGCAGGCTTCGGTCTTTAATCCGGCAGGGAGTATCAGTGTCGTATCCGTCTCTTCGCAGAAACGTCCTTTCAGATGTCCGGAAAGTCGGCATACTTCGGCATCGGCAAATATTCCGGATGGTCTGTCGAACCATGGGGAAGACGGAAGAAGATTGAATACATCGAATAGGACAGGTCCTGCCGTACGTGCTCCTACCAAGCCCGGTTTTCCTTCTCCGGTTGCGTTGCCCACCCATACGCCGACAGCATAACGGGGAGTAACTCCTACGGCCCATGCATCACGGAAGCCGTAACTCGTTCCCGTTTTCCAGGCAATGGTCTGCATAGACGGGATGGTGCGCCAGTCTATCTCTTCCGGTCGGTTTACTTCTTTAATGGCATCGAAGGTTTGCCAGACGGCACCCGGAGAAAGTGAGACATGTGAGTTGGCAGATGGCAGATGCCGGGTGGAATCGGAGAGTAATAAAGAGCAATCTGTCTTATCCAATCCTTTCAGGCAACGTGCCATTTCGGCGTAAGCCACAGTAATGTCCCATAAAGTACCTTCGGCTCCTCCTAAGATAAGTGATAATCCATAATGGGAAGCCGGGCGGGTAAGGGTAGTGAGACCGATCTGTTTGAGCAGGTTATAGAATTTGGGAACGCCGTAATGCTGCAACATGCTGACGGTCGGAATATTCAGAGAGCGCGCAATCGCTTCCGATGCCGGAACGGCACCTTCGAACTGTTGGCTGAAATTTTGTGGAGCAAAGCCGTTGATATTTATAGGAACATCCGGTAGCAGCGTGTGGGGAAGGATGCTGCCTTCCTGCAGCATGGCATAGTAAAGAAAGGGCTTTAGAATACTTCCCGTGCTACGCGGTGCACGGATGACGTCTACTTGATTACCGCTTCTCTCTTTGTTGAAGTGCAGGTTGCCACAGTAGGCAATGGGCTGTTTTTTCTCTATGTCGATAACGAGTATGGCCATGTTGCGGATGTCACTGCGGGAGAATTCGTTGTTCCAGCGTTCTACCAGTTCTTCCACTTGTAGTTGTATTCCACGGTCGATGGTACTCACCGAGTAAGTTCCGTTACGGGTCCGATAGAAATAGTCGGTCAGATGTGGGGCTGTCTGTGGTAAGGGTTTGGGTTCCTGTGGCAGAGGTTCACTGAGGGCAAGCTCATAATCGGAGTCGCTCAATGTGCCGTTCTTGTGAAGACGTGTCAGCAGGCGGTTACGCTTGTCGAGCAAGGACTGACGGCTTTTGGAAAGATGTATCATGGCGGGTGAATTGGGAAGTACGGCGAGCATGGCCGCTTCGGCCCACGACAAGTCTTCTGCTGCATGCCCGAAGTATCGCCAGGCAGCAGCATCCAGCCCCACTACGTTTCCTCCGAAAGGGGCGTGGGAGATATATAAAGAGAGTATCTTTTCTTTGGAATAACGGAACTCCAACCGGGTGGCCCATATCATTTCGATAAATTTCTCTGTGAACGTGCGTGGCTTATTCCGGGCAAGGCGAATCGTTTGCATCGTAAGCGTACTTCCTCCACTGATGATGCGACCGGCTTTTAGGTTCTGATAGATGGCCCTGCCGGTTGCCAACGGGTCTACTCCCCAGTGCCAATAGAAATGATTGTCTTCGAATGCTAAAAGACAGGTTTTAATCTTTTCCGGTGTGGTGGTGCGTGGAGGAAAGCGCCATTGTCCGTCCGGAGCGATGCGGGCACCGAGCAGTTCATGGTGACGGTCGGCTACAACGGTAGAGTAGGGCACATGAAACAGTTGCCGGGGAAGGCAAAAGATATACCAGACAATCAGAAGGGCAATGCCCCCTCCGATTATCCGGCTTTTTTTCTTTTTCCATCTTTTCATTCCTGTCTCTTGCCTGCGTTTATTTACAGTTTTTACCGTTCGACGATTGCTTTGCCGGCCCGTGTTCTCGCCTGTGCTCCGGCATCATACATTGCTTCGCACTGGATAGCCGGTAGTACGAATGTACCTGCATAGGTGGCTTGCAGCCGTACGGTGAATGTTTTATACTGCCCTCGTTTCAGGTTGAAATAGGTCAGTACACGGTCATCGCGGATATCCCGGTAGGAATAGCTGTTGTTGCTATCTGCACTGTTGGCCTTTTCCGGATCGGTTGTCATGCGTTCATTGTATATTTCCCAACCCGATGGTATGATGTGAGTCAGGGCAATATCCGAATAGTCGGTAGTGCCGCTGATGTTGGCTACGGTGACCACTGCCATAAAGTCGCTGCCTTGTTTCAGGGCTTCGGGGGCAATAGCTGTTCCGTTCATATCCGTATACTTTACGTCAAGGCGCAGGTTGTTTGACAAGGCCGGCAGGGTATCGTTCAGTAGTTGTGTTTTGGTTATCAAGTCCACATTCAAAGCTCCCTTACCATTGTTTTTTACAGTAACCGAGCCGCCACCGGGTGCAACAGACAACGCTTTCTCGAATACGGCCTTAGCCGATTTTACTGCCGGTTGTTGTTTGCCGTATATCGTCCAGGTGAAGTCGAGAGTACCCGATAATTTTTCTGCCAACCGGCCCATTGCCATTAATGCAAATGCGGTGGATTGTGTGCTGAACCAATCTTCACGTGACAAATTCTTTGAAACCTTTTGTGCCTGCGTGAATGCTTCCCGTTCACGCCCCATGAGCAATAAAGTCTCCAATATCATGGCTTCATCGCGATCGTACGAACCGTACACATAACTTCCGGCCGAAGGCGAATAAGGCTCTACGGTTGTCTTGGCATTAAATACCAGTTCATTGGCGGCTTTCGTTTTTCCGTTCAGCGCATAAGCGGCGGCCAGTCTCCATTTGGCTTGCAACGAAAGATCTTGCTGCATCTCTTTCATCCGGTTCATGGCTCCGTGTTCCGGCGCGCCTGCCAACGCTAATGTATATAAGCGGAAAGCCTGCTGTAAATCCGATTGCCAATAATAGCCGGTGTCTTGTTGAGGCGTACGCCAGTTCTGTGCAGCCGAACGCTGGAATCGTTTCCATTTATTCAGCACATTGGCATTTACGGCATATCCTTTTTCTTGTGCCATTACTAAGAACATTCCGGCATAGGAGGTGATCCATTCATTGGCAGAAGCATTGCCCGGCCAATATACGAATCCTCCGTTGGGTAACTGCCGGCTGTAAAGTTGCTTGATAGCTTCCTGTACATTCGCTTTTATCTTACCGGCTTCTGCTTCATCTACTGCTTTGAACTGGCCGACAAACAACAACGGAAGGGCTTTCGATGTCAACTGCTCTGTGCAGTAATGTTGATAATTATACAGAAAATCGAACCGGCGGCTGATGTCCACCGATGGGATACGTGACACCTCTAATTTCACGCTGTTTTCGGGTGAATTACTACCCGGCTTATAAGAGAGTTCGCAGCTTTGTCCGCTTTCTATCCATTTGCTTTCGCGCAGGGTGATGGCCGGATTCGGATTACGCACTTCTATTTCGATGGTTTCCGAAACTTTCTTGCCAGATCCTTCAGCCGTCAGCCGTACAGTGGTTTTCCCCGGCTTACTACCGGTTTTTAGTCTGAAATAGACCAACTGGTCGCCGGGTTCTGCAAACGTTACGGATTGCTGATGTTCGCCATTTACTTGTGCACTGCCTGATACAGAAACGGATACTTTTACATTTTTCACCTCTTTCTCCATGGCGAATATGTTGACCGGCAACAAAATCTCTTCTTGGGTACTGAGTACACGTGGGAGTGTGGAAAGAATCATTAGTGGTGTACGTACCGGAGTCGTCTTCTCTACATGTCCGTAAGCACCGTTTTCTCCGGCTACCACCATGGTACGTACCGAACCTACATACATCGGAAGGGTTATCCGGTGCGTCCGGCTCTTTCCCTTGCTTAGGCTGAACGGGCCGATGAAGCGTACTACCGGTTTGAAACGATTGGCTTTCGTGTCTGCGGGTTTTAAGGTTTCGTCACCTCCGGTACTGAATAGCGAACTATAACTGCCGGTATAAGCGCCCAACACATCGTCGTACATATCCCATGTCCGGATGCCCAATGCCTCACGGGCATAAAAGTCATTCCAGGGGTCGGGAGTCTTGAAATTGGTCAGATCCAGTAACCCGTCGTCCACAATCGCCAAGGTATAGGTCATCGCTTTTCCCTTCTTCTCACTTACTGTTACGCTGAATTCCGTTTCGGGGCGCAGTACGTCCGGCATTTGAATCTGCGGTTCGAGCACAGTCTCTCTATTGGTTACGAATACCGGCATCACTCCATACATACGGATCGGTAAATCATTGATCGTTTGTGCATGAGGTTGCAGCAGGCTGATGTGCAGATAAACGTTCGGGGCCATTTCCGGTGTTACCTTAAACTGATATTTCGTATCTTCCTTGCCCGAAACGTCTATCCATTCGCGTTGCAGTACGGTTGAACCGTTTTCCAACGTGGCAAGTGCCCGTCCTCCCGCCGATGCAGGGATAATAGCTGTTACTGTTTCGCCTATTTCATAAGAGTCTTTATCGATAGAGAAGGCCAGCATCTTGATACCGTTAGGATCGGTTTTAGACGAACGTCCACGCCACTCCGGCCAGTCTACGTATACCGTGCCTCCGGTGGCATGTCCGCTTTCCGTATCCTTGACATACACCAGATAACGTCCCCAACCCGGATAGTCAATCCGGAATTTGAAACTGCCTTTTCCATTCACAGTGTTTATCTTTCCGGTAGCTACCGGCGTGTAGGAACTACTGTTGACGTACGTCTCAAAAGACTCGCGGGAGTTTTCCCACCACCAGCTCCAGTCGATACGATAAATCTTATATTCCAGTCCCGAACGGTTTACCGGCTTCCCTTCCGGGGTTACAGTCACAATATCAAAAATATGATCTTTATCAGTCTCGATATATTTGCCTTTAGGCTGATTCAGATTGATACCTACATACGAGCTGAAAGGAGAGTAGGGCACACTCATGGTATAGATACTTGCATCTCCGCCCGGTTCGAATACTCTGGCCGTGATATTCGCCTGCAACATTCCGGGCGCATTTCCCGATTCCGGCAGTTTGAGCGTAAACGAAGCGTCTCCTTCTGTATCCAGCATTCCACTGAATACATCTGTCCGTGAAGAGGTAAATTCCGTAGCCGGATTGTTGAAGATATACTGTCCGTAATTCTTGAATTGCGTGTTGACTTTGGATAACGACATCTCTACTTTGGTTTTCAGCCGTGAAGCTTTGGCACCTGTCAGCCATGCCGATGACAAGGTGGCTCGTACTTCTCCGTCTGTGGCTTTCAGTATATTCCCCGGCAATTGCAGGTTTATTTTCAATCGGTTAGGTTTTACGGTCTCTATCCGCAGTGATTTATGGAAAGCGGTTCCTCCCACTTTTACATAAGCATTCCATAATCCGGTAGGGTCTTCCGTTTTTGTCGGTACGGCAAATGTATAGAGTCCGTTCATTCCGTTTGTAGAAATGAGTTTATTGTAGAATTGCCCTCTCGGGTTGTAAATTTCCAATGCTACGGGATGCTTGTCGGGTATTCGTTTGTTACGGTCTTCGAGCATGAACGAGATATGCAGGGTATCTCCGGGGCGCCATACCCCTCTTTCGCCATATATAAAGCCTTTCAGCCCTTTCTGTATATCCTTGCCACCGACATCAAAACGACTTACAGATTGTTCTTCACCATCGGCTACTCTTACATAGGCCTTTTGTTTTCCGGCTTCCGCTACTACGATGAAAGGCACTCCTTTTGTGTCAATAACGGCAAATCCGTTTTTGTCGGTTTCTGCTTCACCTACCGGTTGCAATTGAAAGCTATAAGCGGTTACTTTGGCTTTCTCTACCGGAGCTGTGTCGAGTATATTGTTGACTGTTACCCATAATTTGTTAACAGAGTTCCGTTTTACAATCATGCCTAAGTTGGAGGCGAGTACATTACAGGATGCCGTGCGGTCCGAACCCATATAATAAGAAATATGGCAAGGATTGTCCCGTTCTTCCCAACGGTATTTCCGCCAGTCCATCTTTTCCGAACCGTTATAATAATAGTAGGCCTGCGGGGTATCCCATTCTGCTTCATCTTCTTCCGACAGCTGGTCCGAAGATACTTTAGTCAATCTTTCCGGACCCTCGGAAATTTGTAGTTCCTTATCCTCTTCTCCGCATGGATAGGCGGAATATGCCTGTTTGAATGAAAGTATGATGCGATAAATAGCACCCGGCTCCTGGTTTATCAATCCGGAAAGGTCGATCGAATAATCTTCCCATTTGCGAATGTCTTTCGAAGGGTCTCTGTCCAGATGCAAAGTCTGTTTATAAACCAATCGCCCCGAGCGTCTCAATTCGTTGGAAGATGCCAAAGAATTACTCTGCATGAACATCAGTACATTACTTTCGTAGATGCGGATAACACTCAGATCTACAGCATGCAGGCTGACTGCCCGGAAAGGTACTATCAGATTCTTTGAGTCGGGTAGGATCGCTGCTTCCGTACGCAGTTCCACTTGTGGTTTCAGGCTGGGCTGGCTGAAAGAGATAGAGTGGGAGGTACCTAACCTTTTCCCTTCCATATTTTTCACTCCTTCGTATATTCTTAATGTCAACTTGTTGGCCCGGTTAGGTTCAAAGTACACATTTACCTTATCGTTTATCACTTGGAATGTATACGAAGAGAGTTCCGGAATTTCGATCAGCCCTTTCAAGTCCTGAGTGTCCGATACCGGATCCGAGAAAGAGATCTGTATTCCGTTTTCGGGCTGTTCGATTCGTAGGGCAGACATGAAGCGAAAGATGTTTTTGGCAGGTATTGTGATCTTTTCTACCATTTTCCGGTCGATGCCGGCCGCTTTTCCATCCAGCTTAATTTCCAGTTCATAATCTTTTTCTGCTCTCGGAATACGGCCGATGTTGAAAGTATATCGTGTCGGATTCCCGGTCCCCTCTATTGAAATGTTATAGGAAGAAGTCCCGTTACCACTGGCTGATAGGATTTTTTCTACCTGTGCGTTGTCTATTTTGTCGCTGAAACGAATCTCTCCTTTTACCGAAGCATAATCGGGAGCTGTAGCAGTTATATCCAACGGTTCCATCGCCAATGAGAAATTCTTCTCCTGCACGCGGAAGGAGAAGTTGAATTCTTTCAATCGTTTATCCACAGTGACGAATTCTCCCAATTGGAATGAGCCTTCGTACATTGTTCCTTGTTTCAGAGCTCCTTCTTCCGGAAGAAATTCAATCGTATTGTTGCTTACCCAATACGCTTTTCCTTTCAGTGAAGGTGAGAAACGGAACGGGTTCTCTTTCAGTTCATTATTTAAGTCTACTACAGGCTGATCTTGGGTCAATTCTATCCGTATGGGAGACGATTGTGAGATAACTCCGCCTGTGTAGGCATTGATGTACGGAGCAAATTCCGAAGAAGGAATAATTTCTTTCTGACTGCCTGCACATGAGTTCAGGCCAATGATGATGATCGAAAGGCAAGAAAGAAGAACCGGGATAATGACTGTCCGTTTCATAGTTCAAAGAATTTATCGTTCAATGAACAAAGATAATGAAAAGTCTATATTCTATGGATGTATTTCAATGAAAAAACAATTTCGGTATTTGAAATAAGATTTTTTCTTTTATTATCTTATTTTTCGGGCAGATATAGCACAAAATATTGGTTTTCGAATACAGTCTTATATTTATTTTTTTCTATAAATTCGTTTATTACCCTATGCTTTTTATTACTTCTGAAAGGACCTGTCTCAATACCACAGTCAATCAGGTAGTTTTCGCTTGGTTCTCCGAACTCTTTGCCTATACTGTTGAATTTTTGTCGCAATATAGCAGGAAGCGGACCACTGTAATTATTTAATTTGTGTCTAAACAGAGGTTCTCCTAATAATTCCGGCCAGGAGCATCCGATAAAAGGTTTGGTGCGTGTCATATAATTTATAGCTGGAATACTGCCATAAGCAAATAGGTGATCGCCTTGTTTGATATAAGGTTTTATTCCTATTAACAAGTCATTGAGAATCTGTGCCCTTTCCCGGCTCGTATAAATATGTTTAACTCTGTCGTTTTGAATAGAATATCGCTTTTCGAAAAGCGGACCACCATCAAAGTATACTCCGTCACATATGGCCTTTGCTCCACATGCAAGGATATATATCCCCAATGTAAGCAGCAATGTTTGTCTGACAGCCCATTGCGGTATGGCTGGAATATGAATATTTTGAATCGATAGATAGAATGAGATTGCCATAGGCATCCCTAACCAATAGATGATGCTTCCGTTATTGACCATGCCTCCATCACTGCCGAGAGGTATGATCATGATCATCGAGAGTCCGGCCCATGATAGCATTTTTATCTCTTTATCTTTGTTCAGAACGATATTTCCCAATATCCCGACCATACTGAAAGCGCACAAAGTGAATACTACGTTCTCTTTATAAAAGAGAATGGCAAGTAAAGAGAAAACGATGATCCGGACAGGCAATAATACCACCTCCTTTTTTATATATTTAGCAGATCCCCAAAATATAATATAAAGTAAAACAATCTTTATTCCTAATTTGAGAACTAAATAATAGATTCGTACTTGTGCAAATATCATATTGGATAGGGTATGGGAACTCGTACCGCTATCATCTTCTGCTATAAAGAGCAACTCACGCATGTTATTGACGAAAGGTTCATAATGTCCCCAGACTTTCATTAGACTGATGATACCCATTATTCCTATAATAAACGAAACTGTAAATACCAGGCATCTGTTGATGCAGAGACAAACTGTTTCTCTATAATAAAGAGCATGCAATATGACCAATAATATGATTCCGTAATCTAATATATTGGGAATGCGTGAGAAAGAGTTGATTCCTATTATGATACCACTTATGATGAAATATAGATATTTATTTCTGTTTAGCCCTTTAAATATATAAAAGATAGCTGTCGTATACAAGAGACTGGTTATAAGATCATTGTAAAAAGTCATCGGCATGGCTATATAAGATATCGTGACCAAGACACAACCTATGATTATAGCCGACATTGGAATCTGTTTTCTAAATAGTTTATATAATAGATAGATGATTATCATATTATTGACTATTCCCAATATGCGCATATCGAATATCCCTGCATCAGGAAACAGTGTCATAAAAGCACCACCAATGACCCCGCTCAAGTAATACATAAAGTTGTATTCCACGCATTCCGGATTTTGAAATATGTTATCGTAAAAAACCATATAAAACCCGGAGTCACATAACTCGAATCCGATAAAAGCAGAAATTAGTTGATAGGCGATAAGGAATAAAAATGTAATGCCAAAAGCTGTTTTCGGCTTTGCTTCTATAGTATGGTAAAGATTAGATAATGCGTTCATTAATGTATTTATAAATTCTTTTGTGTTATTGACTTGTATAAGCTTTTTCTAAAAAGTATGCAAATATAGTCAATTATTGGTGTACGATTCTTTTTCATCTTTTAATTTTTGACATTACAGATTTGTTGAATAAGTGTTTTTGTTAAGATTAGGTGAAATGGTTGCAATATGGTCGCAAATATAGCTTCAACTTAGCTCATTCTAAGACAATCAGCCATACATTAATCTTAGATAGACAATCTAATCTTAAAAAAAGTACTTATGAGGCATTGAAGATAGACACCCCTCTTCTTGACCGTATAGAAAAGGGGCGGGAAACTTAAGTGTTAATTATAAGTCGGGGGATTTAGATACGGTTTTCGAAACGGAAAACTGGACACCCTAATAAATTTCTCACGGGGCTGGATTCATGAATATTTAAGGACTGTGGAGTTAAGTATCTATTTATTTAATTTTATTATAATACCCTTTTCCGCCACATGAAGGACAACTGTCGTGGCTATGGGATGCATTTACAGTCTTTCCACACTCGCTGCACCAATGAGTCCCCGAATTCCCATATGTAGGAGTCTTTGATCCTGCTATCCATCCTTTCCCTCCACATAAAGAGCAGGTTTGCCGATAAGTTGAACTATTGCTTCCTATATGGCCTGAATTACCGCCTCCCATATAATTTGGTGGAGTTGCTGAAGAGGATAGATCAAATGTATAAAGCATAGAAGCTCTCTCAAGATAGAGAATTATGGAAAAATTTGTTTTACTCATAAATACCGCGTTTTTTTCTCCTGGATTCTGATATAAAAATATATCTTTAGCATAATTGGGATCTTTTAATTCGAAATTTAATATACCTCCCATAACATTTAGTGAAATGCCATTTTCTGTAAGGGACAACGAAGCATGAGCGCCTGTTGTTCTTTCTTTATACATGAAATTTTGAGCAGAAGCTTGTTCATTAGAAGCATAACAAACTAAAAAAAAGAAAATGAGTATAAGCTGTTTCATTGTATATTATTTTAGTATAAGTTCAATCTATTAATTATTTATTTTTAAATGTGTAGTATATTGAAAATGTAAATATTGAATCGGTATGTACTTTTATGTATTTATTAGTATATTTTTCCTGTACAATGAAGATTTACAGTAGACGAACCATTTATTGTACTATATATGAATTTAGTACCACTCATTGTAAATTCATTCTGTTTGGTGAATTCTAATTGAACTTTATATTGGAAAGTACGAATATGGCCAGAGGCATTTTGGGCAATAGAGAAACTGAGTATTGCTGTACTTGGACTGGTTTTGTTATATGTATAGCTTCCCCAATCTGTCGACCAGCTTGATTTACAATCAGTTTTGTTTAGGATTTCAATAAATGTTTGAGTTATCCCTATGCTTTCACTGTAATGTTTACTTTCCCCCGGATATGTATAATATCCCTCCCAGCCGATTTTAGCACCTATGGGTAATGTGGTAGGAACCCATTCTGTTAATTCTCCATTTCCAGTGTCTGATTCATCTTTATTGCATGAAGATAAAAAGAAGCAGTTTACAATTAAGATAAATAATAAATTTGATGTTTTCATAATAACATTGAGATTTTAAAATTATACTGCAAAGAACGGTATAAAATAGAAGAATAAGAATATGTGTATGTTGAAAAAAAACTACACTATTGTGGATTTTTTTTCACAATCACTATATTCTTGAAAATAAGGTTTGAAAAAATTATATTTTAAAATGATAGATATTCTTAGTAGCTGTTCTGTATCAATGCTTTGTCGTTTAAATATAGCATATACATTACTTCTATCGCAATAAAGTCTTTTTGCGAACCAAGTTATAGAGCGTTCTTGGCGGTGAAATTCTTCTTCGATAAGTTTACCTATGTGTACCATAGTAATAAAAAAAGGCGGAACCATTCGTAACTTATTCTATTCTGAGGTACCGCCAAGCACCGTAACGCAAATAAGCACAAACAGTTCACGCCCGATAGGACGTGAACTTTCAGTAACTTATTCTCGCGTTTCTTCAATTTTGGCGGTTTTCAGAATAGAGAATAAGAGCTAAAAGCTCTAATATCTTTTAATAAGTAAGAATGGAATCGCTATTCCAAAAGTTTATTGTTTTAAATAAAAATAGGAGAGTCGACACTAAGTTCGCTCTCCTTTTGTATATAGTAACTAAATTACTTGCTTAAAGCTTGAGCTACGTCTACCGCACAAGCCACTGTACATCCTACCATCGGGTTGTTACCAATTCCCAAGAATCCCATCATTTCTACGTGAGCAGGAACTGATGAAGAACCGGCGAACTGAGCATCTGAGTGCATACGTCCCATCGTGTCCGTCATACCATATGAAGCAGGTCCGGCAGCCATGTTATCTGGGTGAAGAGTACGACCTGTACCACCACCGGAAGCTACTGAGAAATAGGGCTTACCAGCTAATACGCGTTCTTTCTTGTATGTACCGGCAACCGGGTGTTGGAAACGTGTCGGGTTAGTAGAGTTACCGGTAATGGAAACATCTACACCTTCTTTCCACATGATAGCTACACCTTCGCGAACGTCATCAGCACCATAGCATTTTACTTTTGCACGTTCACCGTCAGAGTAAGCGATTTCGCGAACTACTTTCAGTTCACTTGTGTAATAATCGAATTGAGTCTGAACATAAGTAAAGCCATTGATGCGTGAGATGATCTGAGCAGCGTCTTTTCCAAGACCGTTCAAGATACAACGCAAGGGCTCTTTACGTACTTTGTCTGCTTTAGCAGCGATTTTGATTGCACCTTCGGCAGCAGCGAATGATTCGTGACCGGCTAAGAATGCGAAACATTTAGTTTCTTCACGCAGCAACATTGCAGCCAGGTTGCCATGACCGATACCAACCTTACGGTCGTCGGCTACTGAACCCGGAATACAGAATGCCTGAAGACCGATACCGATAGCTTCGGCAGCATCAGCAGCATTCTTACAGCCTTTTTTGAGAGCAATAGCAACACCTACTACGTAAGCCCACTTTGCGTTTTCAAAACAGATAGGCTGAGTTTCTTCACACGTCTTATAAGGATCAAGTCCGGCAGCTTCGCAGATTGCGTTAGCTTCTTCGATGTCTTTGATGCCGTTAGCGTTCAAAGCTTCGATGATACCTTTGATACGACGGTCTTGACTTTCAAATTTTACTTCTCTAATCATAGTTTCTTTTCCTCCTTATATTATTCGTGACGTGGATCAATATGTTTAACTGCTCCCTGTTCTGCTGTTACGCGTCCGTATGTACCGGTTACTTTTTTCAAAGCTTCGTTAGCATCGGTTCCTTTTTTGATTTCGTCCATGAACTTACCCATGTGTACGAATTCGTATCCGCAGATCTCATCGTTTTTGTCCAAGAAGATGTTCTTGATATAGCCTTCTGCCATTTCAAGATAACGAGGACCTTTAGCTAAAGTACCGTACAGTGTACCTACTTGGCTACGCAGACCTTTACCTAAATCTTCCAGACCGGCACCGATGATCAGACCGCCTTCTGAGAAAGCCGACTGAGTACGTCCGTAAACAATCTGTAAGAAAAGTTCGCGCATAGCAGTGTTGATAGCGTCGCAAACAAGGTCGGTATTCAATGCTTCGAGGATTGTTTTACCCGGAAGAATTTCTGCAGCCATAGCAGCCGAGTGAGTCATACCCGAACATCCGATAGTTTCAACCAGAGCTTCCTGGATGACACCTTCTTTTACGTTCAGAGTAAGTTTACAAGCACCCTGCTGAGGAGCACACCAACCAACACCATGTGTCAGACCTGAAATATCAACGATTTCTTTTGATTTTACCCATTTTCCTTCTTCGGGTATGGGAGCCGGTCCGTGGTTAGGACCCTTCTTTACAACACACATGTGTTCCACTTCGTGTGAATAAGTCATAATTAGCTCTTTTTTAAGTAATATAATTAAAAATACGTAGTCACTATTCTCAAATTGCACGCAAAGGTACTCGTTTTATTGGTTTTTGCAAATCGGCTTTTATTACTTTTTTATGAAAAGAATAAAATAGGAGGGAGGGAGTTCGCTTATTGTAATGTGGAGATTACATTTTGGGATTGAACTATTCACCGGACAGTTTGTTCTTTGATAAAATTTATGATTATGGAGTTCGACCAAGTAGATATGCATTATTTGATAGCAGCCATTTGTGTGATAACGGGTGCTTTGATATTTTATACTATTGGAGTATGGGGAGAGCATGTGCAGGGAAAATTGAAATTCTGGCACATTCTCTTTTTTCTTTCCGGATTGGTGTGTGATGCAGTAGGAACGGGATTAATGAAGAGTATCGCGCATATGACCCATCTTCATGATGAAATACATACGGTGACCGGTGTGATTGCCATTTTACTGATGCTGATACATGCGATGTGGGCTATTTGGACTTATACGAGAGGTTCTCTTACTGCAAAAGCACATTTTAATCGTTTCAGTATTTTTGTGTGGTGTATTTGGCTTATACCTTATTTTATCGGGATGTATTTAGGGATGTCTCATCATTAAAAAAAGAAAAGTCCTTTTGTTAAAGGACTTTGAAACTTTTTGTTTGTTGAGTGTCGGTTACTCTGATAATCACAGGTTGCAGGAGGGTGATTTCCTGTTTGGGGTTGTAGTTTGTTTGCGAACTCAGCAGTCGCCCCATCAAATCATAAACTTCAATAACGCTTTTACCCTCTAATCCTAAAATAACAATCTTATTACCTTCTTTATGTAGAGACAGATTTGAAGAAGTGCTCGTTTCTCCGATACCTGTAGGTGATCCTTTTAAACCGAAATCGTCTTTGCTCGGAGAAAACTCTGCGTTTTCATATCCGGCTTTCATCAGTTCGTCTACCAAGCTGTTGATATATAGTTCAAGATAACAATATCCGGTTTCTTCATCAATATCTTTGTATGTTTTACCTTGAGGCAGATATTTATTGGCCCATTCATCGGGAATTCCGTCATTGTTACTGTCTGTAGGTTTGCTTTCTGAGTTATAGGTGATATAACCTTCACAATTGGTCTGAGAGTCGATGAGTCCGTTAGTGCTTTTATTGGAACCTTCAAAAGTGTAACCGCCACTGCGTACATCAGACATGATACGAGTGTCTATCACGTCGCGTTTCAAGCTTGCTCCGACATAGGTTAACACTTTTTCGTATGTTTCTATTGCTGTATGGGTAGTAGTAGGGGCAGCTTCAAATTCTGTTACACTTTTGATGTTTTCAATACTCCCTCCGGGTAATGGGGCATTACCGGTATCCGGATGGATTCCAACCCAATTGTCTGCATTTGTTTTAGCGATATTGGTTTTAGATTTGCTACTCAGCTTAGAACAAGTGTCATCAAAATAATTTCCTGATACATAGAATTTTCCCCAAACACCAGCTTCGTTTACGTATTTCCCATCATCTGCGTTTGGTGAAAAAATGCGATAGGTGATACCTTCTTTAGTTGCAGTTGAAGGTCCTGGTTTATAATAGTTGTTGATAAAATTATAATTACCTCCTTCTCCGGCATATCCGCCATTAGTCGGTCCCCAATTATAAAATACATTATTGCGCAAATCGACCATTTCATCATCGGGTCTTCCTGTATAACGGCTTCCGCAAAGTCTGGGGGTACGACTTTTATGATGTGCTAATAAATTGTGATGAAAAGTAGCACCTTCACCTCCCCAGATGCCGCCATATCCGTGGCTACCTTTTCCATGTACGGAATTGGTTAGGCTTTCACTCAAGATACACCATTGCATTGTGAAATTTTTATTTCCGTAAAAAGAAGAGCATTCATCTGTACTCCAACTCATCGTACAATGGTCAATGATTACATTACTTTGATTGCGTCCCCACATAGCATCGTCTTCCGTTTGCTCTTCGTCTCCCATCCGGCAACGGATAAATCGGATAATAACATTGCTCGCTTTAATTACAACTGAGTAGTTTTTGATGCAGATGCCATCTCCTGGAGCTGTTTGGCCGGCAATTGTTATGTTTCCGTTTTTTATTTCAAGTGTACTTTTTAATGCAATAGTTCCGGATACATCGAATACGATAATACGGTTACCGCTTTTCAATCCTTCGCGAAGCGAGCCGGAACCGCTGTCGTTTAGATTCGTGACATGATATACACTACCGCCACGCCCTCCGGTGGTGGTATAACGAGCAAAGCCTTCTGCACCCGGGAAAGCTGGAGTTGTCTGGGCATGAAGATCGCTGATTAACGCTGCTACTATGATTAGTATCGAAAATAAAGTAATGATTCGTTTCATAAACTACTTATCTATTTTATTTTTAGGCAAAGTTCGGGATTATCTTCTTTAGGTATGTGGATAAATTATTTTTCTATGTGTAACTATTGGCTTTTATGAATAGAATATATCAATATATGTAATGTGCTGTTACATATATTGTTAATAGGTATGTCATCTATTGATAGTTGATTTTACATTACTATTATATCTTTTTTTTTAGGTGTTTCTTAAGTATATAATTTAATTTGTTTGTGTGTGTAATAGGTAGGTGGTACCACCTACCTATTACACACACAAACAAACATAATATATATGTTCTCAAACCATACATTTATATATACTTGAAAATAGTAGTTGTCAAAAAGGGGTTTCTTTAATAAAGTTCGTAACTTTGCAACATTAATATAAATAGCAAATAGAATTATGATAAAATTGTCAGATGCGGTCTTGCAAAAAGCGGCAGGTGAGGGAATGGATGAGTTTATCCAAGTGTTTACCGATAAATATAAAGAAGCGATAGGAGGTGAGCTGACTGCCGGAACAATGGCTTTGCTTACGGGTGAGCAACATTCGTTATTGGCTTATCAGATATTCCGTGATGAGATTATGGTAGGCGGTTTCTGTCAATTGATTCAGAATGGATATGGTGGTTATATTTTTGATAATCCCTTTGCTAAAGTAATGCGTTTATGGGGGGCGGAAGAGTTTTCTAAGCTTGTCTATCGGGCAAAGAAAATTTATGATGCCCATCGTGAAGATCTTGAAAAAGAGCGTACCGAAGATGAATTCATGGCAATGTATGAACAGTATGAAGCTTTTGATGAGCTGGAAGAAGAGTATTTTGAAATGGAGGAACAGGTGACGGTAATCATTGCAAGTTATGTAGATGAACATTTAGAACTGTTTGGAGAGATAATAAAGTGATGTAAAAGGCTGTTCTTTATTTCTTCGTATAATCATAATTTAGGTGTTAAAAATAAAGATATGCTATTTAGTCCATCCGATTTATACAAGAAAGTGAGTTTGGAGAAATAATTAAATAACCGGTGCAGTATTTTTTAAGTCTCTGCATTTACTAATTGTGAATTAGAATTTATATCTTTGCAAACTCTAAAAAATAGATTTATGAAACAAGTGAAAGTTTTGGTATTGACCCTGATTGTTTTAATGGGTATTGGTTTTACTTCTTGTATGAATTCAGATGATAATTATACTCCTATATGGCAAGGACCGGTGGAGGTTATTTCTTCTGTTTACGGAGGCACTTATTTTAAAATAGGTGAACTTAAAATACAACCTACTACTACTTCATTAATGGCTGTCGAGGAAACTTATAAATTTGATCCTTCTTCCACCAAGATGGCCTATATTGCTTGCACTTATTCCAATGATGAAGCGAGTGGAAATTCGGGAGCAACCAATACGTTGAAAAATGTAACTTTAAATTATGCTGTATCGTTAGATGGTACGGTGGAGAGTGTAGCAGAAAAAGGAGCCTCCAATGATTCTGTTGCTACAGCTCCTATCATACGTGTTACCAACGTGATGAGCTCTTCTTCCACGAGTGAAGAAAATTTCTATATTTTGGATAATCGTTATCTTTTTGCTGGAATATCATATTATGTTCAGGAAAAGCAGCATTCGTTTACATTGGTAAACTATCCTAATGAGGAGGTTGAGGATGGTGTTATTAAGTTTTATTTGCGTCATGGTGGAACACCTGAAAAAGATGGTGTTACTTTGATTTCTGCAAATGTGGCAGGTACTTATCCGTATTTATATTACAAGAGCTTTGATCTTGCGAATTATTTGCCTACTTTGCCGGGAAAAGAAGTGAAGATTATTGTTGAGGTTGATGAGAACACTGTCAATAACAAGTTGGATGATGAAAGAACTAAGAAGAGAGAGTATTCTCTTACTTATAAAGTAGAGGAATAATATTGAATTACAAAGAATTATTTAAGATATCGATGTCATTGATTTCCTCTCCGGCCAAGGCCTGGGAGGAAATTCGTTTGGAAGAGGATAGGCGAAAGGTTTTCGGAGCTTTTGTCTATCCTATGATTGGTTTATGTGGTCTTGCCGTATTTATAGGTTCTCTGTTGGTCAACGGTTGGGGTGGTCCGCAAAGCTTTCAGATAGCTATGACGCAGTGTTGTGCAGTGGCAGTGGCATTGTTCGGCGGTTATTTTCTGGCTGCATATGCCATCAATCAATTACGGGTACAAATGTTCGGGATGTCCGATGATGTTCCTTTGACCCAACAATTTGCCGGATATGCATTGGTAGTCACTTTCCTGCTTAAAATAATTACCGGTTTGTTGCCGGATTTCAGTATTATCGGTTGGTTATTGCAGTTTTATATCGTCTATGTGGTGTGGGAAGGTGTGCCGATTGTGATGCAAGTTGAAGAAAAGAATCGGTTACGATTCACCATTTTATCATCCCTGTTGTTAATACTGTGTCCGGCGGTGATTCAATTCGTGTTCAATAAGCTAACAGCAATATTAAATTAAGAAACAAATGAAACTGGCTCCTGTAAATATAAAGAATAAACGTGCTACATTCGACTATGAACTGATCGATACTTATACGGCAGGTATTGTGCTTACCGGAACGGAAATCAAATCCATCCGTATGGGAAAGGCAAGTCTGGTAGATACGTTTTGCTACTTTGCCAAAGGTGAGTTGTGGGTGAAGAATATGCACATCGCCGAGTATTTCTATGGTTCGTACAATAATCATACAGCTCGTAGAGACAGGAAGCTGTTACTTAATAAAAAAGAGTTGAAGAAACTCGAACGTGGCACCAAGGAAACCGGCTTTACTATTGTACCGGTTCGTATGTTCGTCAATGAAAAAGGATTGGCTAAAGTTGTAGTAGCTTTGGCAAAAGGTAAAAAGCAGTATGATAAACGTGAATCTCTGAAAGAAAAAGATGACCGTCGCGATATGGACAGAATGTTCAAAAGGTGAAGATTGTGATTTAGTGGTAAGTGATTAGTGATGGTGATTAGCGATAGACGGTGAGTGATAAAGTAGACAGGTGATAAATGGAGATGGATAAAATAACTATTCCGCAATTGGTATCCCGGCGTATCCTTATATTGGATGGGGCAATGGGTACCATGATTCAGCAATACAACTTAAAAGAAGAAGATTTTCGCGGCGAGCGTTTCGCGCATATTCCCGGGCAGTTGAAAGGGAATAATGATTTGCTTTGTCTTACTCGTCCGGATGTGATTCAGGATATTCATCGTAAATATCTTGAAGCCGGGGCCGATATTATTGAAACAAATACTTTCAGTTCGACCACAGTCTCTATGGCCGATTATCATGTAGAGCAGTATGTACGTGAAATAAATTTGGCAGCTGTAAAACTGGCCCGTGAGGTGGCTGATGAGTATACGGCTAAAAATCCGCAAAAGCCTCGTTTTGTCGCTGGTTCTGTGGGACCTACCAATAAGACTTGTTCTATGAGCCCGGATGTGAATAATCCGGCTTTCCGCGCTTTGAGTTACGATGAATTGGCCGATGCCTACCAGCAACAGATGGAAGCTATGCTCGAAGGTGGAGTGGATGCGATTCTGATTGAAACGATTTTCGACACGTTGAATGCTAAAGCGGCTGTTTATGCAGCCGAACAAGCTATAAAGATAACAGGGGTCGAAGTACCCATAATGCTTTCTGTTACTGTTTCCGATACAGGTGGACGTACGCTTTCCGGTCAGACGCTGGATGCTTTTTTAGCTTCTGTGCAACATGCCAATATTTTCTCTGTCGGATTAAATTGTTCGTTTGGTGCGAGGCAGTTGAAACCTTTCCTTGAACAACTGGCTGCCCGTGCTCCTTATTATATCAGTGCTTATCCGAATGCCGGACTTCCCAATAGTTTGGGGCAGTATGACCAGAGCCCGGCTGATATGGCCCATGAAGTCAAAGAATATATCCATGAAGGTTTGATTAATATCATTGGTGGCTGTTGTGGCACTACCGATGCATACATTGCCGAATATCCGGCTTTAATAGAAGGGGCTCGCCCACATGTGCCGGTTCGGAAACCGGATTGTCTTTGGCTTTCTGGGCTTGAACTTCTGGAAGTAAAGCCCGAGATAAATTTTGTGAATATCGGCGAACGTTGTAATGTGGCCGGTTCGCGTAAATTTCTGCGTCTGATTAATGAGAAGAAGTATGACGAAGCACTTTCCATTGCCCGTCAGCAAGTGGAAGACGGTGCGCTGATTATCGATGTGAATATGGATGACGGTTTGCTGGATGCTCGTCAGGAAATGACTACTTTCCTCAATCTGATAGCTTCCGAACCGGAGATAGCCCGTGTTCCTGTGATGATCGACTCTTCTAAATGGGAAGTTATTGAAGCCGGTTTGAAATGCCTTCAAGGTAAATCGGTGGTAAACTCTATCTCTTTGAAAGAAGGTGAGGAGAAATTTCTGGAACATGCCCGTATTATCAGGCAATATGGTGCTGCTGCCGTAGTGATGGCATTTGATGAAAAAGGTCAGGCAGATACTGCTGCCCGTAAGATAGAGGTCTGCGAACGGGCTTATCGGCTATTGGTGGATAAAGTCGGTTTTAATCCGCAGGATATTATTTTTGATCCGAATGTTTTGGCTGTAGCTACCGGTATCGAAGAGCATAATAATTATGCAGTCGATTTTATCAATGCGACGGGCTGGATACGGAAGAATCTCCCCGGTGCGCATGTGAGTGGCGGTGTTAGTAATCTCTCGTTCTCTTTCCGAGGGAATAATTATATTCGTGAAGCAATGCACGCCGTGTTCCTTTATCATGCTATCCAGCAGGGAATGGATATGGGAATTGTCAATCCGGCTACTTCTGTTCTGTATACGGATATTCCTGCTGATGTGCTCGAAAAGATAGAGGATGTCGTTCTTAACCGTCGTCCGGATGCTGCCGAGCGTTTGATCGAACTTGCCGAAGCATTGAAGGCCGGTAGCACGGACGCACAGTTGTCGACTTCCAACTCTCAATTGTCCGTTCATCAGGCTTGGCGCGACGGAACAGTACAAGAACGCTTGCAACATGCATTGATCAAAGGGATAGGTGATTTTCTGGAAGAGGATCTTGCGGAAGCATTACCGTTGTATGAAAAGGCGGTCGATGTGATAGAGGGCCCTTTAATGGATGGGATGAATCATGTAGGCGAGTTGTTCGGAGCGGGGAAAATGTTTTTACCTCAGGTTGTGAAAACGGCGCGTACGATGAAAAAAGCAGTGGCTATTTTACAGCCGATTATTGAATCGGAGAAACAGGAAGGAGCTTCCTCTGCCGGTAAGGTGTTGCTGGCTACTGTAAAAGGAGACGTGCACGACATCGGTAAGAACATAGTATCTGTGGTGATGGCTTGTAACGGTTATGATATTGTAGATTTAGGAGTAATGGTGCCCGCCGAAACCATTGTACAGCATGCTATTGAGGAAAAAGTAGATATGATTGGCCTGAGTGGGTTGATCACTCCCTCTTTGGAAGAAATGGTTCACGTGGCTATGGAATTGGAAAAGGCCGGTTTGGATATTCCTTTGTTAATAGGTGGTGCTACGACTTCAAAGATGCATACCGCTTTGAAGATTGCTCCTGTTTATCATGCTCCGGTCGTTCATTTGAAAGACGCTTCTCAAAATGCCGGTGTAGCGGCGCGTCTGCTTAATCCGAAAACAAAGGAAGAGTTGGCGATAGAACTGACGAAAGAATATGAAGAATTGCGTGATAAGAGTGGAATGATGCGTCGTGAAACAGTGTCGCTCGAGGAAGCGCAAAAGAATAAACTGAATCTGTTTTAATTGATATAAGTATGAAAAAGATCTGTTTCTTATTATTGCCGGTGGCGGTTCTGTTGGCAAGTGTCATCTCTTGTTCTTCTGCTCCGCAAAACTCGGAGTCTGCTTCTGCTAACGCTGCTTTGGATAATATTTTTGCGCGTAAGAGTGTGCGTACTTATTTGAATAAAGGAGTTGAAAAGGAAAAGATCGACTTGATGCTCCGCGCCGGTATGGCTGCCCCTTCTGGTAAAGATCTGCGTCCTTGGGAGTTCTATGTTATAACCGAACGTGCTTCTCTCGATTCTATGGCTGCGGCTTTGCCCTATGCTAAGATGCTTACTGAGGCCCGTTATGCCATTGTGGTTTGCGGTGATTCCACCCGTTCTTCTTATTGGTATCTGGATTGTTCGGCTGCCGCGCAGAATATTCTTTTAGCTGCTGAAAGTTTGGGGTTGGGTGCTGTGTGGACTGCGGCATATCCTTATGAAGACCGTATGGAGGTAGTGCGCAAGTATATTGCTCTTCCCGAGAATATTCTTCCGCTTTGTGTCATTCCTTTCGGATATCCTGCGGTGCAGCAGCAACCGAAACAAAAGTATGATGAAAAGAAAATACACTATCAATAAATTTCACCTAAAGGAAAGATATAAAGAGGTGGCTGTTTGCTGACCTTAAGAACATTTTCCATTTTGGAAATACGAATAGATATTTTACCTATGTTTTTCTACCTGTCGGTTACGAGTGTCAGCGCACAAGAAACACTGACACTTGAGAACTGTCTTGAGATGGGTATAGAAAATAATCCGTCTTTATAGAGTAAGCGCAATGAGATACAGAAAGGCAGATATGGCATTTCTGAAAACTGCGCTAAGCTACTTCCACAAATTAACGGTTTTGCCAATTACAATGACAATATCGATCCCTCCGTATCCGTAACCGACGGTTCTGCTTACGGTACGCCTTACAACGTAACCCATACTTTGCGGTATGGTCCAATGTAGGGTTACAGTTGCAGATGTCACTTTATAACCAGACTCTTTATATTACTTCATCCTGCAAATTTGTAAAATGTATTATCTGGGTCAAGTTACTGCAGCTTCTTGGATTAACATATCGGATATGCTCCGTCTACAACCGAAAACTGATGAATCTGAAAACCTCTGTCGGACATAAGTATGAGATATTTATCAGGCTGATTCAACTGATATCCGAAAAAGCATTTCGCTACTTAAAAACACTCAAAAAAGCATTCAAGAAATTTCTGATTTTTTTAACTTTCCGAATGCTTCTTATTTTGGCACATTTTTCAAAAAACAGACAGGACAGTCACCACAGCAATACCGCAAGGGATAGTTTTTTGAACGGTTATTCTTTTATTTTCTTTTTATACGATTCGTATCTTGATATGATATCTCTTACGAAATTATATGTTTCTATTCCACGGAAATATCCGTTTTTACAGACCGGGTCGGTGAAATATTCTTCATTGCTTTTCAGCAGGATGTAGTTTTCGACGTTGTTGTTCCAGGTGTTTTTGTCTTTTCCGTACTTGTCGGCCAAGGCAATGGCATCGTAGATATGCCCTAAACCGGCGTTATAGGACGCCAGGATAAATTTGATACGTTCTTCTTTATCGGGAACCGCGCTGAGGCTTCTGTCTGTTAGTTTGATGTATTTTACTGCTGCTTTGATGCTCTCTTCCGGATTTTGTTCTTTACCGGGTGGCACTCCCATAGCCCGTGCTGTTTGCGGCATTAACTGCATCAATCCTCTGGCTCCTGCCCAAGATACGGCTGTCGTATCGAAATTCGATTCCGTATAGGCTAATGAGGCCAGTAAACGCCAGTCCCAGTCAATCTCTTTGGAGTACTTCTTAAATAAATTGTCGTAATGGGAAATTTTTCCTTCACGGAGCGAGAGGATGGGGGAGTGGGGAACCGATTTGCTGATTTCAAAGTATCGTTTCGTGCTCGCCGTATAAGCTGGTGAGGTCATATTCTCTTCGTGCCATTTATCTGCTGCTGCCGCCAGTTGCGGGCAATCTTTGCGTACAGCCCATGATGCTCGCTGGTCGAAGCTGATGGAAAGCTTGATATTGAGATTGGGATAGTAAGTGGTGTTCAGCCTGGCCAGGTCGTTATCAGCTACCGTATAAGGTATTTTCCCTTGTGCTACTTGTGTGATCAGATCCTCCGCCGTGATGCTGTCGCCCGTCACTTTGTGTATTTGTATGCCGCCTCCCAATTCATTGTTCAGATTGACAAGCCGGTCGTAATATTTACCGGGCTTTACATATACTTCTTTGCCGATGAGTTCTGTGACGTCTGTTATCGGTTTTGTTTTGCCATTGTTCCGTTGTACGATTACCTGATGTGTAATCACTTCCTCTCCACAATAAATGAGGCTGTCTTTCCATTCTTTGGTGATGGGCAGGTTATAGGCAATCAGATCTCCTTCACCGGATAATAGTTTTTGGATCAGTTCAGACACGTTCCGTGCTACTTCAACACGCAGTTTAACTCCTAAGCTTTTGGCAAATTGCTCGCTTAATTCATATTGGAATCCCATTTCCTGTCCACGGTAAATAAAATAAGTAGTCGAACTGTATAACGTTAGTACCACCAGCTCTCCACTGTCTTTAATCTGGGTCAAATCATAGGCTCCTGTCTCTTCTGCCGGATGATGTCTGTGTTTACAGGCCAATACGGAGAAAAGAATAATGAAAAAGACGGGCAGTATAGAGCGCCGGGCCGTCATGTCTATCCTAAGTGTTTCTTGATATACATGGTCAGGATATCGATTGCCACTTCATTGTTGCCTCCTTCGGGTACGATGAGGTCGGCATATCTTTTACAAGGTTCGATGAATTGCTGATGCATCGGTTTCAATACACGTGTATAACGTTCCATCACGGCTTCAGCCGTCCGTCCGCGTTCCACCACATCCCGTTGAATGACGCGTATCAGGCGTTCATCCGGATCGGCATCTACAAATATTTTGAGGTCCATCATATTGCGTAGTTTTTTATCGCAAAGGGCAAGAATTCCTTCGATGATAACTACTTCACGCGGTTCGATATGGATTGTTTCCGGCTGACGGGTACAAGTGAGGTATGAATAGGTAGGTTGCTCGATGCTCTTGCCTTCTTTCAGCATCGAGACATGCTTCGAGAGCAGGCTCCATTCAAAAGCGTCCGGATGGTCGAAATTGATATTTTGGCGCTCTTCCACAGGTACATGACTACTATCTTTATAATACGAATCCTGGGGGAGCAGTACTACTTCACCGGCAGGGAGACTTTCAATTATTTTCCGTACGACGGTGGTCTTTCCTGAGCCCGTTCCGCCTGCTATTCCTATTATTAACATCTGTTGATAGTGTATATTTGAAACAAATAGAGTAATTTTGCATTGAAATAAATGCAGCTTCGGCTGACAAATATATAAACAATAAATTAAAATAGCAACGTTATGGTAAAACACATTGTATTATTTAAGTTAAAGGATGAAGTTCCGGAAACTGATAAACTTGTTGTAATGAATAAATTTAAAGAAGCGATAGAGGCTCTGCCTGCAAAAATATCCGTTATTCGTAAGATTGAAGTGGGACTGAATATGAACCCGGGAGAATCTTGGCATATTGCATTGTATAGTGAATTTGACAACCTGGATGATGTAAAATTCTATGCCACTCATCCCGATCATGTGGCTGCCGGTAAGATTATTGCCGAAGCAAAGGAAAGCCGTTCGTGCGTAGACTATGAAATAGTTTAATGAACCGGATCGCTTTTCCGACTGTTATAATAAGAAAAACGAATAGAGAATGAGAAAAGTATGTTCTTTTTTGTTGCTGATGTTCGTCGTTTTGGCGGCTCATGCGCAGATCCAAGATCCCGTAAAGTTTAAGACAGAACTGAAAACCCTGTCTGATACGGAGGGAGAGATTATTTTTACCGGTACTATCGATAGGGGATGGCATGTCTATTCCACTGATTTAGGAGATGGTGGCCCTATTTCTGCTACATTTAATGTGGATAAGATGACCGGTGCAGAGCTTGTAGGCAAGTTGAAACCTGTGGGGAAGGAAGTTTCGACATTCGATAAGCTCTTTGAAATGAAAGTCCGTTATTTTGAAAATACCGCGCAATTTGTTCAAAAGATAAAGTTTACCGCCGGTACTTACGATATGGACGGATATCTGGAGTATGGAGCTTGTGACGATGAAAGTTGCCTTCCGCCTACTCAGGTTCCATTTCACTTTTCCGGTAAGGCCGAAGGTGATTTTTCTAAAGAAGCTGTAGCCGCTCCACAGTCCGGGACTCAGCCTGCACCGCAACAAGCTACTGTGAAAACCGTTACGGATACTGCTTCTGTTGCAACCATCGGTGGGGCGGACGGAACAACCGGAATAAATGTTTCCGATGGAGAAATCGACCTTTGGAAACCGGTAATCAACGAGCTACAGAGTTTAGGTGAAGAGCATTCCCAAGATGATATGTCCTGGATTTATATTTTTATTACCGGATTTTTAGGGGGATTGCTTGCTTTGTTCACTCCTTGTGTATGGCCTATTATTCCCATGACTGTGAGTTTCTTTTTGAAACGCAGTAAAGACAAGAAAAAAGGCATCCGTGATGCATGGACATATGGGGCATCCATTGTTGTTATTTATGTGACTTTGGGATTGGCCATTACAGCTATTTTTGGAGCGAGTGCATTGAATGCCTTGTCTACCAATGCTGTGTTCAACATCCTTTTCTGTCTGATGTTGATTGTTTTTGCAGCTTCTTTCTTTGGTGCTTTCGAGATAACTTTACCCTCCAAATGGAGCAATGCGGTGGATAGTAAAGCGGAGTCGACCGGTGGTTTGATAAGCATCTTCCTGATGGCATTTACGCTCTCTTTGGTCTCTTTTTCTTGTACCGGTCCGATTATCGGTTTCCTGTTGGTACAGGTTTCTACCACGGGTAGTGTTGTTGCTCCTGCCATCGGTATGTTGGGGTTTGCCATTGCTTTGGCGTTGCCGTTTACTTTGTTTGCTTTGTTCCCGTCTTGGTTGAAGTCTATGCCGAAGTCAGGAGGATGGATGAATGTGATTAAGGTTACTCTCGGTTTCCTTGAACTGGCCTTCGCTTTGAAATTCTTGTCGGTTGCCGATCTTGCTTATGGTTGGAGAATTCTTGATCGTGAAACGTTTTTAGCTTTATGGATTGTGATCTTTGCACTGCTCGGTTTCTATCTGTTAGGGAAAATCAAGTTTCCTCATGATGATGATAGTAATAAGATAGGTGTGACGCGTTTCTTCATGGCATTGGTTTCGCTTGCATTTGCGGTTTATATGGTTCCCGGCTTGTGGGGAGCGCCATTGAAAGCTGTCAGTGCATTTGCGCCGCCTATGAAGACACAGGATTTTAATCTATACACCAATGAGGTACATGCCAAGTTTGATGATTATGATTTGGGAATGGAATATGCAAGATTGCATAATAAACCTGTCATGCTCGATTTTACCGGTTATGGATGCGTAAATTGCCGTAAGATGGAACTTGCCGTATGGACGGATCCTACGGTTAGCAAAATAATCAATGACGACTATGTGCTGATTACCCTGTATGTTGATAATAAAACTCCTCTTACCAAGCCGGTAAAGATTGTGGAAAATGGAACTGAGCGTACTTTACGTACGGTAGGTGATAAGTGGAGTTATCTGCAACGTGTCAAGTTCGGTGCCAATGCCCAGCCGTTTTATGTTCTTCTGGATAACGAAGGAAAACCTCTGAATAAGTCTTATGCCTATAACGAGGATATTCCTAAATATATCGAATTCTTGAGAACCGGTTTGGAAAATTATCGTAAATAACCGACCGATACCCCAATACGTTAATGTGCCAATTGTTGCGCTATGTTTTACGCATCAATTGGCACATTGGCATATTATCCTGTCATTATTTATCTCATTGGCACTTCCATCAATAAAAGAGTAGTCTCTTTAGTAATCTTTATCTGGAATTCTTTGGTGTCCCAAATTCCGATACCGTCACGTTTTGACAGGTGATCGCCGTCTACTTCTATTTCACCTTCAATGACAAACATATATACTCCGTTTCCTTCTTGATGCATTTTGTAATCAATCGTTTGTCCGGCATCGAAGCTACCCATTGAAAACCAGGCGTCTTGTTTGATAGATGCCGGAGTTTCACCGTTGGGAGAAATGATCACTGCCAATTTGTTTTTCTTCAGTAGCGGGCGTATATCGAAATTATTATACTCGGGTTTAGTGTTTTCCACTCTTGGAAATACCCAGATTTGCAAAAACTCCAATTGTTCTTTATCGCTTCCGTTGTATTCACTGTGAAAAATACCGCTTCCGGTACTCATAACCTGAATATCTCCCGGAGTGATCGTTTTAGTGTTTTGCACGCTGTCACCATGTCTTAGATAACCCTTTAGAGGGATGGATATTACCTCCATATTTTTGTGCGGATGAGTATCGAATCCCATAGACGGATCGACACTGTCGTCATTTAACACTCGTAAAGCACCAAAATGTATTCTTTCGGGATTATAATAATTAGCGAAACTGAATGTATGGTGGGTTTTTAACCAACCGTGGTTGAAATAACCTCTTGAAGCAGCTTTATCTATTACTTTTTTCATATTAATTCCTTTCTTTAAATAGTTTATACTAATAACAAATAAAGTAAGGATAAAGTTTTTACAAGTAAACTGATGATTTCTCTTTTGGAGAAGACAGACAACTAATCGCATGTATTTCAGAATGATTTCAAAATTATTGCCATATCTTTGCATAATTATGAAGATAAATTAAGATGGTGAATAAGAAAATAGCAAAAAAAGGAAGTTGGATCATATTTCTATTGTGTTGTATCTTCGGAGAATTGCATGCACAAGATGATTTTACTACCTGGACGAGTCTGAAAATCGTTCATCGTCCTGTGTCCGGACTTACGGTAGCCGGAAAGTTCGAATTGCGTACAAAAGATTCTATGAAGTCATTTGACCGTTGGGGATTTGCTGCGGAAGCTAACTATCAGATATTCTCTTTTTTGAAAGCAGAAGCCGGTTATGAAATTCATCATCGGGACAGAGGAAATGAAGGATGGAAATTCAGACATCGATATCGTGTAGGAGCAACAGGAAGTGTAAAATGGCAACATTTCAATTTTTCACTTCGCGAGCGTTTTCAACAGACTTTTTCCAATGGGAACGTTGAAAGTCGTTTGCGCTCAAGGCTGAAAGCAGGCTATAGTCCGCAAAGAGGGATCGTTTCTCCTTATTTTTCTATCGAACTGTATCAGGCAATTGGGGATGCTGCCTTTTGGGATGTGGCACGCATGCGCTATAGGCCCGGTGTGGAGATTGATATTACTGACAGATGGTCACTGGATGTGTTTTATTGCTATCAGTATGAGCCGGATAAAAAGAAGCATATTGCAGGCGTGGAGTGTAGTTTTACATTCTGATAATATACTTTTAATACGGACGATAGTACTGTTTTCAAGATAATCGTTTATATTTGTGACTCTTCAATGCCGTTTTGAGTGGCGGACTTTATATAAATGATACAATATGAAAAATCAAATATGCTCATGTAAGAGGGCCTTTCTCCTCTTGTTTCTTCTACTTTTGGGGATGCCTTCTTTTGCACAAGTGCAACAAGAAGTACCTCTTTTTAAATCTACCCGTACCTTTGTGCATAAAGCAGTCTGGAAAGATACGGTATGGACTCCCGGTGCTATTGTCGATCAGATTTACTTTGCCCGATACGATAAACAGGGACGAATATCGGTGGAGAATTTATTAAATCCGGACGGTAGTGCCAAAACAAAACTGATCTTTGTATATGATAAAAACAACCGGATAAGAGAAGAGATAACCGTTTCGGTAAAACAACAAGGAATTCAGCGGATTTATCGGTACAGTTATGACGAACAGGGACGGGTAGATGGTAAGACGGTATTGGATGCTGACCGGAATATCGTTCTGAAAGATACAATTATAATGATGAATATGGCAATTGGAAGACAAGGGTGAAGTTCATAAACGACGTTCCGGTGCTGTATGAAGAACGTGAATATGTATATTATAAATAAAAAAACAGGGATATGAAAAAGATTATCAACCCGTGGAAGGGTTTGGAAGGTTATAATTGCTTCGGTTGTGCTCCTAACAATGAAGCAGGTGTTAAGATGGAATTTTATGAAGATGGAGATGAGGTAGTAAGTATTTGGAAGCCACGTCCGGAATATCAGGGCTGGATAGATACGCTGCATGGAGGTATCCAGTCGGTATTATTGGATGAGATTTGCGCTTGGGTGATTCTTCGGAAACTGCAAACTACCGGGGTGACTTCTAAAATGGAGACACGCTATCGCAAGTCGATCAGTACAAAAGACTCCCATGTGGTATTGCGGGCCTCTATTCGTGAGATAAAGCGCAACATTGTTTTGGTAGATGCAAAACTTTACAATGAAGCCGGTGAGCTTTGTACGGAAGCGCTTTGTACGTATTTCACGTTCTCTCAGGAGAAGTCGAAAAACGAGATGCACTTTTTGGCGTGCGATGTAGAACCGGAAGAGATTCTTCCTTTAATTTGAAATTAAAATCGAACTTTTTGTGATAAATGTTTGGTGGTTTGAATGGAATGCTATACTTTTGTCGCTGTAAAGAATGAAAATATGAAATATACAACTACACATCATCATCATCATTTTTCGATCGAATAACTCGGTGGGCGTGTATGATATTGTGTATATATGATATAGAAAACGAGGCTTGCCGGTGAGGTAAGCCTTTTTTTATTATCGTGAATAGAAGTTCTTTTCAATCGTGAATAGTAATCGTTAAATAGTAAATGAAATTATGTGTTTATTAAGAATCGCAGTACAGGCCAAAGGGCGTTTGTTTGAAGAAACGATGGCACTTTTGGAAGAATCAGATATTAAATTGAGTACGACTAAACGTACGTTGTTGGTACAGTCGTCTAATTTTCCCGTAGAAGTGTTGTTCTTGAGGGATGACGATATTCCTCAGTCGGTAGCTACCGGTGTGGCTGATTTGGGAATTGTGGGAGAGAATGAGTTTGTTGAAAAAGGGGAAGACGCAGAAGTCATCAAACGTCTCGGATTCAGTAAATGCCGTTTGTCGCTGGCAATGCCGAAGGATGTCGATTATCCCGGTGTGGAATGGTTTAATGGCAAGAAGATTGCAACCTCTTATCCTGTGATTCTGGAGAATTACATGAAAACGAAAGGGGTGAATGCGGAAGTACATGTCATTACCGGTTCGGTAGAGGTGGCTCCGGGTATCGGGTTGGCTGATGCTATTTTTGATATTGTCAGCTCCGGTTCTACTTTGGTCAGCAATCGCTTGAAAGAGGTGGAAGTGGTGATGAAATCGGAAGCGCTGTTGATAGGTAATAAGAATATGTGCGATGAGAAAAAGGAAATTCTGAACGAGCTGTTGTTCCGTATGAATGCTGTGAAAACGGCGGAAGATAAGAAATATGTATTGATGAATGCCCCGAAAGATAAATTGGAGGAGATCGTGGCGGTGCTTCCAGGAATGAAAAGTCCGACAGTAATGCCGTTGGCACAAGAAGGTTGGTGCTCGGTACATACGGTGCTCGACGAGAAACGTTTTTGGGAGATCATCGGAAAACTGAAGGCACTGGGGGCTGAGGGGATATTGGTGTTGCCGATAGAGAAAATGATATTGTGATGTACTTTTCTTTTGTCTTGATACAAAAGAAAAGATACCAAAAGAAAAAATCAAGGCTGCATTTTCTCTCCTACTCACTTCCTCCGTTTCGCTAAAGGGGCTCGAACTCGCTTCGCTCAGACAATCGCCCCTTTCTGACGCTCCACTGCGGGCGTTCGCTTGACGGAGAGAAAATGAGGCGCCTACCGTAACGGCAGAGCCGGATGGGAGTTGGGGAGTAAGTGGTTGGGAAGTTGGCTGTTTCTGGGAATTGGTAGTTTGGAAGTTTCGCTTTCCATCCGAATGGTTCCCCCGGCCTCATTTCCTTCGCGTCAAACGGAACGTAGGTAAAAAGCGTAAGAAGGGGCGATTGTCTGAGCGTAGCGAGTTCGAGCCCCTTTAGCTTTTTACCGCAGTGCAGTAGCGTAGGAAATGCAGCCTTGATTTTTTCTTTGGTTCTTTCTTTTGTATCAAGACAAAAGAAAGAATAATATAATAATAAGATGAAAGTAATAAAATATCCTTCAAAAGAGAAGTGGGCGGAGATATTGAGACGTCCCGCGCTCAATACGGAAAGTCTGTTTGATACTGTACGTGGCATTATCGACCGCGTGCGGACAGAGGGCGATAAGGCGGTGATAGAGTATGAAGCCACTTTCGATAAGGCGGAGTTGACATCACTTGCGGTGACGAATGAAGAATTGGAAGAAGGGGTGGCTTTGGTTAGTGAAGAATTGAAAGCCGCCATCTCTTTGGCAAAGCAGAATATTGAACGTTTTCATGCGGCACAAAAGTTCGTAGGTAAGAAAGTAGAGACAATGCCGGGCGTGACTTGTTGGCAAAAGGCGGTAGGTATTGAGAAAGTGGGATTGTATATTCCGGGAGGAACGGCTCCTTTGTTTTCTACCGTATTGATGCTGGCAGTTCCGGCTAAGATTGCCGGTTGCAAAGACATTATTCTTTGTACACCTCCCGATAGCAAAGGAAAAATACATCCGGCTATCCTTTTTGCTGCACGGTTGGCGGGAGTGGATAGAATATTCAAAGCCGGTGGTGTGCAGGCTATTGCAGCTATGGCTTATGGAACGGAAAGTATACCGAAAGTTTATAAGATTTTCGGACCGGGAAATCAGTATGTGACTGCTGCCAAACAGTTGGTCAGCCTGCGTGATGTCGCTATCGATATGCCTGCCGGGCCTTCGGAAGTAGAGGTGCTGGCTGATGATTCGGCAAATCCGGTATTTGTGGCTGCGGATCTACTTTCGCAGGCAGAACATGGAGTTGATAGCCAGGCAATATTGATTACGACTTCTGAGCGACTGCAGGCTGCCGTAGTGGAGGAAGTGGAAAGGCAATTGGCCGAATTGCCTCGTCGTGAAATCGCAGAGAAGTCACTTGCTAACAGTAAATTGATTCTGGTCAATGACATGGATGAAGCGGTAGAGCTGACCAATGAATATGCTCCGGAGCATTTAATCGTAGAGACATCAGACTATATGGAAGTGGCGGAACGCGTAGTGAATGCCGGTTCTGTCTTTTTAGGATCGTTCTCTCCGGAGAGCGCAGGGGATTATGCATCAGGAACCAATCACACGCTGCCTACTAATGGTTATGCAAAGGCATATAGCGGTGTAAGTCTGGATAGTTTTATCCGTAAGATCACTTTTCAGGAAATTTGTTCTGATGGTATGAAAGCTATCGGTCCGGCTATCGAAACGATGGCTGCCAATGAGCAGTTGGATGCTCATAAGAATGCCGTAACCGTCCGTCTGAGAAATATTAATCATAAATCATAAACATTCACATGAAAACCTTGCAAGAACTAACCCGCACCAATATTTGGAAGCTGAAGCCTTATTCTTCGGCACGGGATGAATATAAGGGGGCTGCTGCTTCCGTATTTCTGGACGCTAATGAGAATCCGTATAATCTTCCACACAACCGGTATCCCGATCCGTTGCAGTGTGATTTGAAAAAAGAGCTGGCCAGGATCAAAAAAGTCGATTCCGAACAGATCTTTTTGGGAAATGGCAGTGATGAGGCTATCGATCTTGTTTTTCGTGCTTTCTGTGAACCGGGTGAAGACAATGTGGTAGCTATCGATCCCACTTATGGCATGTATCAGGTTTGTGCAGATGTGAATAATGTGGAGTACCGGAAAGTTCTGCTTGATGAGGATTTTCAATTCTCTGCCGATAAATTGCTGGCAGCAACCGATGAACATACCAAATTGATTTTTCTCTGTTCTCCTAATAATCCGACAGGCAATGATTTGCTGCGTACGGAGATCGAAAAGGTTTTGAACCGCTTTGAAGGGTTGGTAGTTCTTGACGAGGCTTATAATGATTTCTCTGAGGCTCCTTCTTTCCTTGCCAATCTGAAGGAATATCCTAACTTGGTGGTGCTCCAGACTTTCTCCAAAGCATGGGGGTGTGCAGCTATCCGCTTGGGGATGGCTTTTGCTTCCGTCGATATTATTAATATCCTGAATAAAATCAAGTATCCGTATAACGTGAATGACTTGACCCAGAAACAGGGGATACAGATGTTACATAAACACGATGAGATAGAACGTTGGGTGAAAATGTTGAAGGAGGAACGGGAGTATTTGGAAGACGCTTTTACCGGCTTGCCTTGTGTCTTAAAAGTGTTTCCTTCGGATGCCAACTTTTTCTTGGCACGCGTGACGGATGCTGTAAAAATTTACAATTATCTGGTAGGCGAGGGAATCATTGTCCGTAATCGCCATAATATCTCGCTTTGCTGTAATTGCCTTCGTGTAACTGTTGGTACGCGTATGGAGAACGACAAATTGCTGGAAGCGTTGAAAAGAATGGGGCCTCTCCCCAGCCCTCTCCGTAGGAGAGGGAGCTAAGTTAGTTTTGTAACTAATTAATAAACAAGAGTGTTGGTTTTGTATCTAATTATAAACAGGAGTATTTGTATTCCCTCTCCTACGGAGAGGGTTGGGGAGAGGCCCCCATTTCTAAATAATTATTAATCATGAAGAAGAAAATATTGTTTATCGACCGGGATGGCACTTTGGTTATAGAACCACCTGTGGATTACCAACTCGATTCATTGGAAAAATTGGAGTTCTATCCGAAGGTGTTTCGTAATTTAGGTTTTATCCGTAGTAAGCTTGACTTCGAGTTTGTAATGGTCACTAATCAGGACGGATTGGGAACAGATTCTTTTCCAGAGGAAACTTTCTGGCCGGCACATAATCTTATGTTAAAGACGTTGGCCGGTGAAGGAATAACATTCGATGAGATCCTGATAGACCGCAGCTTTCCCGAAGATAATGCACCGACCCGTAAACCCCGTACCGGAATGTTGACGAAATATATCGATCACCCGGACTATGATCTGGCGGGTAGTTTTGTTATCGGTGATCGTCCTACGGATGTAGAACTGGCTAAAAATTTAGGTTGCCGGGCCATCTATCTGCAAGACTCTACCGAACTGTTGGAAGAAAAAGGTCTTGAATCGGTTTGTGCTTTAGCTACTACCGATTGGGATAAGATTGCCGAATATCTTTTTGCCGGTGAACGTAAAGCGGAAGTGAAACGTACAACGAAAGAAACCGATATTTTTGTTGCTTTAAATCTCGATGGCAATGGGGTTTGTGATATTTCTACAGGGCTTGGCTTTTTTGATCATATGCTCGAACAGATAGGAAAGCATTCCGGAATGGATCTGACTATCAAAGTGAAAGGCGATCTTGAAGTGGACGAACATCATACCATTGAAGATACTGCTATTGCTTTAGGCGAATGCATTTATCAGGCTTTGGGGAGTAAGCGGGGGATTGAGCGATACGGTTACGCTCTCCCTATGGATGATTGTCTTTGTCAGGTGTGCCTTGACTTCGGTGGGCGTCCCTGGTTAGTATGGGATGCAGAATTCAAACGTGAGAAAATAGGAGAGATGCCTACGGAAATGTTTTTGCACTTTTTCAAATCGTTGAGCGATGCCGCAAAAATGAATTTGAATATAAAAGCGGAAGGACAGAATGAGCATCATAAAATTGAAGGCATCTTCAAAGCATTAGCCCGTGCATTGAAGATGGCGCTGAAGCGGGATATCTATCACTTTGAATTACCATCCAGCAAAGGGGTGCTTTGATTCTGTTATCGGACTTGTTTCATCGGATTGAAACAGTTTGTTTCATCCTATTGGAACTACCCGTTTCCATTATATGGAACCATGAGTTTCATCCTATTGAAACCAATCGTTTCAATAGGATGAATTCTTTTTATAACCTAAATCAGTTGTCTTTTCCCGTTGTTATTCCTATATAAGTAGTCATTGTAAGTATTGAAGATATTCTTCCTGCTTATAGGTTCTCTATTTCTTTAAGCCATGTAGCGGAACTTGCATCACTGGGCATCCTCCAGTCACCTCGCGGGCTGATAGAGATACTGCCCACTTTGGGGCCGTCGGGCAGGCAGGAACGTTTGAATTGCTGATTGAAGAAACGACGGAAGAAAGTGGAAAGCCACTTCTTGATTGTTTCTTCGTCATAAATATCTTTGAATGCTATATTTGCCAAATAATATATCTTGGATGGCCGGAATCCGAAGCGCATAAAATAGTAGAGGAAGAAATCGTGCAATTCATAAGGACCTACCAGATCCTCTGTTTTTTGTTGTATCTCTCCATTTTCATCTGCAGGGATCAGTTCCGGACTGATAGGTGTCTCTACGATATCGAGCAAGGTGATACGTGACTCTTCATCTATGTCATTCTCCGCCACCCATTTTACCAGATATTTCACTAATGTTTTTGGGACACTGCCATTGACACCGTACATTGACATGTGGTCGCCATTGTAGGTAGCCCATCCTAATACCAGTTCCGACAAATCACCGGTTCCGATTACCATTCCCCATGTTTGGTTGGCTATATCCATTAATATTTGCGTGCGTTCACGTGCCTGGGAGTTTTCATAAGTTACATCATGTATGTTTATATCGTGATTTATATCTTTGAAGTGCTGTATACATGCTTCCTTGATACTGATCTCCCGAATCGTAATTCCTAAGGATTTCATTAACGAAAGCGCATTATGATAAGTCCGGTCGGTGGTACCGAATCCCGGCATAGTGACTCCGATAATGTTTTTGCGAGGCAGTTCCAATTTATCGAAAGTTCTCACGCAGACAAGCAAGGCAAGCGTAGAATCCAATCCTCCCGAAATACCGATCACGGCAGTCTTGGCTCCTGTGTGAACCAGGCGTTGTGCCAGTCCGGCTACCTGTATGGAAAACACCTCTTCACAACGTTCGTTCAACGTTTCTCCCTGCGGGACAAACGGGTGCATATCGAAAGTACGTGTCAGATTCAATTCTTTGCTGTTTACGAATTCCGTTGTGATACGCAGTGGCTTCTTGTCGGAAGGGACAGTGCCTTTACTTGCGGCAAATGTCGTATTGATACGACGTTCAGCACGTAAACGTTCTACATCTATTTCGCTGATTACCAATTGCTCTTCGAGACTAAAACGCTTATTATGAGCCAACTCGCTGCCATTCTCGTAGATAAGACCGTTCCCGGCAAAAACGACATCAGTGGTCGATTCTCCGAATCCGCAGGAAGAGAAGACATACCCTGCAATGCACCGTGCCGACTGCTGGCTGATGAGCGAGCGGAGATAACTATGTTTACCAATACCTTCGTTATCGGCAGAAAGGTTGAACAGGATTTCCGCACCTTGGAGCGCTAACGTTGAGCTGGGAGGAATGGTAGACCACAGATCTTCGCAGATTTCAATACCGAAAGTGGTATCGGAAGTTTCAAAGAGCAGATTAGTTCCCATCGGTACTATCTGTCCGCACAGGCGTACGTTGTCTTCTGCCACTTGTAGGGCGGAAGTAAACCAGCGTTGTTCATAAAATTCTTTATAGTTCGGAAGATAAGTTTTGGGGACTACTCCCAAGATTTTCCCTTTCTGAATGACTACGGCTGCATTGATAACGGTAGAATTTACCGCTATCGGCATTCCCAAGATAGAGATAATGTCCAGTTGGCGGGTATTATTCAGTATTTGCATCAGCCCCATTTCGGCCTCTTCCAATAAAAGTTGCTGCCCGAACAAATCACCGCAAGTATAGGCTGTGATACACATTTCAGGGAATGTGATAATCTGTACTCCTTTACCGTCTGCAATGGCAATTAAGCTTTCCAATTGTCCGGCGTTGTATTTACAGTCTGCTATTTTCACCCGGGGTACTGCTGCCGCTACTTTTACAAATCCGTAGTTCATAATGAGTAATTCTTTAATTTGTCAATATGCCAATGGGGCTCTTTACCATGTATAGCATGCTTCTTTTGACATATGAACGATGATAATAATCTTATTTTGTTGCAAAAGTAGGAAATAGTTTTGAGAAAATCGTGCGATAAATACTAAATAGCTTTCTTATATATATGAATGTATATCTTTAATAAGATTAACTGCCAGATTCTGCCTGTTTACTGCCATATTCTGATGATCCGGATAATTTGTCGCATGTTTTTTGTGAAATTTATCTTTGAATTGTTTGCGGTAACAAAAGAAATCTTTATCTTTGCATCAGATTTAAAATTGTACTGATTACAATTTTGGAAAGGGGAAATGATGAAATCATATGATCGGTTATTAAAATACAGTATAAAACCTTCTATGCAGCGTATTGCTATTATGGAGTATTTGATGGAGCATCGTACGCATCCATCGGCCGATGAAATATATACGGCATTATCTCCTTCGATGCCAACACTCTCGAAAACAACCGTTTATAATACACTGAAATTGTTTTCAGAGCAAGGTGCTGCTTTGATGCTTACGATTGACGATCGGAATGCCAACTTCGATGCAGATACTTCACAACATGCACATTTCTTGTGTAAAGAGTGTGGGAAAATTTATGATCTGGCTTTTCCGGGAGAGGTGAGAGAGGTGGAAGAAACTCAAATAGATGGGCACGAAGTGAAAGAAATACATTATTATTATAAGGGTGTTTGTAAGAATTGTTTAAGAAAAGATACGTATTGACTAATTAATTAAAATTAAAGACAAAATGAAAAAATTTAGATGTACTGTCTGCGGTTACGTTTATGAAGGTGACGCAGCTCCTGAGAAATGTCCTTTGTGTAAAGCTCCTGCAAGCAAGTTCGTAGAAGTTGTTGAATCTGAAGGTGGTGCTCTTACTTTTGTTGACGAACATGTAATCGGTGTTGCCAAAGGTTGTGACGAAGAGATGATCAAGGATTTGAATAACCATTTCATGGGTGAGTGTACAGAAGTTGGTATGTACTTGGCAATGAGCCGTCAGGCTGATCGCGAAGGATATCCGGAAGTAGCTGAAGCTTTCAAGCGTTATGCTTGGGAAGAAGCAGAGCACGCTTCTAAATTTGCAGAATTGTTGGGTGACTGCGTATGGGATACTAAAACTAACCTTGAAAAGAGAATGAATGCCGAAGCCGGTGCTTGCGAAGACAAAAAACGTATCGCTACACGTGCTAAAGCATTGAACCTGGATGCTATTCATGATACGGTTCATGAAATGTGTAAGGACGAAGCCCGTCACGGTAAAGGTTTCGAGGGACTTTACAACCGTTATTTCGGAAAGAAATAATCAGTATAATTCGTAAATGGATGAAAGGCTTGTATCTTCAGAAAGGTACAGGCCTTTTTTTATTAAACTTTCTTATAGGATGCAAGGAATCAATAAGATACGGTTATATTTGTGCATCAATTTTAATTTCACAGATTATGAGAAAAGTACAATTGTTATTATTGTGTCTATTGGTTTCGGTAGCTGCTTTTGCTGCTGAGAAAGTAATCAAACTGCCCAAACCCAACATGAACCGTTCGGGATCGGTGATGAATGCATTGTCTGAACGTCATTCTACTCGTGAATATGCTGCCAAAGCATTGACTTCTGCCGATTTATCGGATTTGTTATGGGCTGCCAATGGTGTAAATCGCCCGGCGGATGGGAAACGTACGGCACCGTCGGCGATGAACAAGCAGGATGTAGATGTTTACGTCGTGTTGCCGCAGGGTACTTATTTGTATGATGCCAAAGCGCATCAGTTGAACTTGGTTGCCGAGGGTGATCATCGTGATGCCGTAGCAGGTGGGCAGGCTTTTGTAAAAACAGCACCGGTGTCTCTGTTACTGGTCAGTGATTTGTCACGTCTGGGCGATGCAAAGAATACCCATACTCAATTGATGGGGGCGGTGGATGCCGGTATCGTTTCACAGAATATTTCTATTTTCTGTGCCGCAGCTAATCTGGCGACTGTACCGCGTGCTTCGATGGATACTGCAAAACTGAAAAGTGTACTGAAATTGAAAGAGAGCCAATTGGCGTTGATGAATCATCCGGTGGGATATTATAAATAATGGATTAATGATAAGTGATTAGTGCCTTGCGGATTACAGCGCAACTTGCTAATCACTTATCATTAACCCACTATTTTACTGCTATTTTAATAGAAATTCGTCTATCGCTTTTTGGTAGGTGGCTTTATCTGCCGCACCACGGAAAAGCTGAGGCTCTCCGTTCATGGGGATAAATACGAAAAGAGGGATGCTTGTTGCATTGAACAAAGCTGCCAATTCTTTTTCTTTATCTACATTTACTTTATAAATTACAATTTTTCCGTCGTATTCTTTGGCCAACGACTTCATGATGGGAGCTGTCATGCGGCAAGGACCGCACCAGTCGGCGTAGAGGTCGATAATAGCAGGTTTGTCACCTTTGTATTTCCATTCTTCACTTTTTTCGTAGTCGAATACATCTTTGATGAACATTTCTTTATTCATCACAATGACTTCACCACTTTTTACCTCTTTTTTACTTTGTTGATCTACATTTATTCTGTTTTCGTCATTGAAAGCGTAAACGATGACGCCAATCATGACGAAAGCTACCATAGCTAATACTTTCTTCATTCTTAATTTTTATGTGAATACTGTTCTATTACTCCTGTCAGTTCGCTGGCATGTATCATTCCGGAGTGACGCCATACCGATTCTCCGTTACTGAATAATATAAATGTAGGTACGGCTTGTATCTTAAATCTGGCTGCCAGTTGTTCGTGCTGGTCTACGTCAATTTTAACAATGCGTGCTGTATCTCCTACTTTAGATTTTACTTCTTCGAGTATAGGCTTCATTGCCTTACAAGGACCGCACCATTCTGCGAAGAAATCTACCAATACGGGAACCGGTGACTGTATTAATTCATCAAATTTTTCCATGATTTTTCCTTTCTTAAAATGAATTACCAGCCTTTTCAGGCTGCGAATATAATTACTATTTTTAAATATATAACGCCGGAATGCGGTTTTTGTTCATAAAATAGTAATCTTGCAGACATCTGGTTGTAATGCCGAATACTGACTTTTGTATATCGAAAAATTCAAAGATTATGTATTTACGCACGTATTATCCCACCGTTGTCCTCTCGGATATTCATCTGGGGACCCAGCACTCCAAAACTGAGGAGGTAACCCGTTTTCTTAAATCAATCAATTGCGACCGTTTGATATTGAATGGAGATATCATTGACGGATGGCATTTACAAAAAAGTGGTTTAAGCAAGTGGAAAGCGAAGCATACGGATTTCTTCAAAGTGATAATGAAGATGATGGAAAATTTCGGTACGCAGGTTATCTATGTCCGTGGTAATCATGACGATTTTCTTGATAATCTGGCACCGTTGAACTTTTATAATATACAGATTGTTAAAGACTGCATTTATGAAAGTCATGGCAGGCGCTACTATGTGACGCACGGAGATATTTTTGATACAGTGACTACCCGTATGAAGTGGCTTGCAAAGTTGGGGGATACCGGATACACGTTTTTGCTTTGGCTCAACAAGGTATACAATGCCCGGAGAATGAAGCAGGGGAAACCCTATTATTCGCTTTCCCAGTCTATCAAGAATAAAGTGAAATCGGCCGTTTCTTATGTTTCTGATTTTGAAAAGGAGTTGGTGACGTTGGCAAGGGCCAGAAAATGTGATGGAGTCATTTGCGGGCACATTCATCATCCTGCCAATACATATTATGATGATATTCATTATCTGAATTCCGGTGATTGGGTAGAGACGCTTTCGGCTTTGACGGAAGACGAGGATGGAAACTGGAGCGTGCGTTATTTTGATAGTATGTCGATGCCTGACAGAGAGTTGAAAGAAAAAGAAACCGAACAAATAACAATAGCCTCATGAAATATTTATTTATTGTCCAGGGGGAAGGGAGAGGGCATTTGACCCAAGCGCTGACGCTTGAAGAGATATTACGGCGTAATGGGCACGAAGTGGTGGAAGTACTCGTTGGCAAGAGTTCGTCGCGTACTTTGCCGGGATTCTTTAACCGTAATATACAAGCGCCGGTGAAGCGTTTTCTTAGTCCGAACTTCATGCCTGCACCAGATAACAAACGGGCTGATTTAAAAAAGAGTTTTGTCTATAATCTCATACATTTACCGGAATATTTCCGGAGTATGTGTTATATAAACCAACGGATCAGGGAGACAGGGGCGGAAGTTGTGATCAACTTCTACGAACTTTTAACCGGCCTTACCTATGCATTCTTCCGTCCCTCCGTTCCGTATATATGTATCGGCCATCAATATTTGTTTTTGCATCGTGAGTTTGAATTTCCGAAAAAGAGCTCGGTACAATTGTTTTTGCTTCGCTTTTTTACCCGGATGACAAGTTTGAAAGCAGAAAAACGGTTGGCCTTGTCTTTTCGTAAGATGGCCCAAGATCCGGTGAATAATATTGTGGTCGTTCCTCCTTTACTCAGGCAGGAAGTGGCGGCTATCCGTCCGGAAACGGGACATTATATCCATGGCTATATGGTGAATTCCGGATTTTCGGACAGCGTGGAGGCTTTTCATACAACTCATCCTGAAATATCCTTGCATTTCTTTTGGGATAAAGCTGATGTTGAAGAGGAGATGCATGTAGATGAAACACTGAGTTTTCATCGGATCGATGATGTGAAGTTTCTTAATTACATGGCAGGGTGTAGTGCCTATGCCAGTACGGCCGGTTTTGAGTCTATCTGTGAAGCCATGTACTTAGGTAAGCCGGTATTGATGGTGCCTGCCCATATCGAACAGGACTGCAATGCACATGACGCAGTTCGCTCCGGTGCGGGAATTATGAGCGACTCGTTCGAATTGGAATCGTTACTCCGGTTTTCGGAAACCTATTGCCCTAATCGGGAATTTATCTACTGGGCGCGTAGTAGCGAACGCCACATCATTGATGAATTGGAAAAGTTAGCAGATCATCAATCAATAGTAAATATACCTACATTAACAAATTATTTGCCGATATGAAATTAAAAAGAACGGACTATATATTAGAACGTACCTCTGACGGAGGTTATTATGCTTGGCTTGTCGTGAATATACAATGTAATGCGTATGGAGACTCTCCTGAGGAAGCTGTGGAAAATTTGCAGCAGACAATGGAAGAATTTCTGGATGAAATGTATTTGGTAGAAGAGTTTATTTAGTGATTAACGGTTTAGTGGTTAGTGATTGGTGATTAGTGTCATACGGCATATAGCGCAGTCACTAATCACCAATCGCTGAACCGCTAATCACTGATATCCATTTCTTTTATGATATGTGAAGCTCCTGCATATTTTTCGATGATAAAGAGTGTATAGCGAATGTCTACACAGGCTGCACGTTGAGAAGAAGGGCGGAAGGCGATATCACCGGTAAGACCTTCATAGTTACGGTCGAAACCGGTACCTATCAATTGTCCTTTTCCATTGAATACCGGACTACCGGAATTTCCTCCTGTATTATCTGTATCTACAATAAAGCAAACCGGCATTTCGCCATTTTTCATGGCATAGCGGCCGTAGTCTTTTGCTTCGTATAGCTGTTTCAGTTTGGCAGGTACGACAAATTCCCAGTTGTCGGGGTCTTCTTTCTCCATGGCACCTTTCAAGGTCGTGTAGTATTGGTATACGGCTCCATCGGCCGGTTCGTATGAGGCCACTTTGCCATAGGTTAATCTCAGTGTGGAGTTTGCATCCGGATAAATCGGGATACCGGCTTCTTTACGCATGTCCATCATTCCTTTCACCCAAATCTTATGGGCGGCATCATAGTTTTTATTGGCGTCATGCATGGCTAATGCTGTTTGCATCAATCCGTCTGTGATGGAATATTTAAAGAGAATCATCCAATCCTTATCCATCTTATTCAAGCTTGGCTTTTTAAGGAATTTCTCGAAATTCTCTTTATTTCCAAAAATAGAATATTTGAAACAGGCATCTATAAACGCATCGCTGTTTCCTTTGAAGCGGGTGTCTATCACTTTGAATATGCCAATGCGCTGATCTTTCGGTATATAACCCATGTAAGTTTTCAGCATCTGTTTTCCTACCAACTTTTCCACTTCCGGGAAGGGCACGGAAGCAAAATACTTCTCACCCTTTTCTTTTAAGTCATCAAGGGCCTTTTGGATTTTTTCCTTGTCTTTTTTCTCCAGTGCCGCAGTCAATGCCGTAGTAGATGGTATTTTCATGAAATCCAACGCAGTAACCAGTGCTTCGTTGATAGCTTGCTGGTGGTACATTGCATCTCTGCGGTGGGCTACGATAGAGCGTATTTCATCGAATGCTTTTTGGTAAGAGTCATCTCCTTTTTCACGCCCGCATGCCAAAAGTTGCTCTTGTTGGGCACGCTTGGTATCCAACACTTTCAGACGGACCAAACCTTCATTCATACCGATTGCATTTTTCCAGTAATTGGCGGAAGAGGCATATTTGCTGGCATAGTGAATACGTACGGCCGGATCTTTCAGCATTTGTTCCATTAATACCTCTTGACGTGCGCCGCGAACATGATGACGCATGAAGTTGGTGGTCTGCATACGTTCTTCCACTTCATCGGAAATCATATAGCGCCAGTTACGTCCCGGGAATCCCATAACAAAGGTAAAGTCACCTTCCTGTATACCTGCAAGACTGATTGTCAGGTGTTTTTTTACTTTCAAGGGGATGTTCTCTTTCGAATACTCTGAAGGGTTACCGTCTTTATCGGCATAGATACGGAACAGAGAAAAATCTCCTGTATGACGAGGCCACATCCAGTTGTCTGTATCAGCACCGAATTTGCCTATTGAAGAAGGAGGTGCTCCTACCATACGGATATCGCTATACACTGTTTTTACGAAAAGATAATAACGATTGCCGCCATAGAAAGCCTTTAACTCTAATTTGGTTGCCGGGGTTACTTCAATGTTTTCTGCTTTGGCAAAACGTTTGGCTACTTTCTCCAGATATTTGGGAGAGAGATAATTGGTCCCATCCGGATCTTCATCTGTTTTTAACTGTTCATTTACATAAGGGGTAACGTCTAAAATACGGTCGATAAAGGTGACAGTCAATCCTTTGCACGGCAATTCTTCATTCCTGTTCATTGCCCAGAATCCATTTGTCAGGTAATCATGCTCTACACTGCTGTGTTGCTGGATAGCTCCATAGCCGCAATGATGATTAGTCAATACCAGACCTTCTGCCGAAATAACTTCACCGGTACAACCGCCGCCAAAGTGTACAACTGCATCCTTGAGGGCAATTCCGTTGGGGCTATATACTTCTTCAATCGGTATTTCCAGTCCTAATTCTCTCATGACGGCGGCATTCTGTGCCTGTAAATCGGTCAACATCCACATACCTTCATCGGCACGGGCTGTGAAGACTGCAAGAGAAAGGACGGCTATTAATAATTGTTTTTTCATCAATAATAACGGTTTCACATATTGAATAATTATTCTACAATGGTCATTTCGTTAATCAAATGTCCGCAACCACCCAGTTTCTCGAGGATAAAGAGCACATAACGAATATCCAGGTTGATACAACGCTGCAGGTCATTATCGAAATTGATATCTCCACTCAACGACTCCCAGTTGCCATCAAATGCACAACCGATCAGCTCACCGTTTTCGTTCAATACCGGGCTTCCTGAATTACCTCCGGTAATGTCATTAGTGGACAGGAAGCAAACCGGCATGTCACCGTTAGGCATGGCATATCTTCCGAAGTCCTTTTTCTCGATTAATTCTTTTAATTTGGCAGGTACGTTGAATTCCCGGTTTTCGGGGTCTTCTTTTTCAATGATACCGTCCGTTGTCGTATAGAATTTATAGAACACACCGTCTCTCGGGCTGTATGGTTTTACATTCCCGTATGTCAGACGGATGGTAAAGTTTGCATCGGGATAAGAGGGAACAGGAAGTTTCATCTCCTCCAAACCACGGATATAGGTTTTATGCAAAGAAGCCAATTTTTCGTTTTCCGCTTTGAGTGCAGAACTGAGTGACATCAGGCTTTCATATTTTGCACGCGAATATTGAGTAGCCAAGTCTTTTTTGATGGCTTTTACAGTCGGTTTTTTGATGAATTTATCAAAATTGGCCTGATTAGCCATGATAGACGAATCGTACATTGCGTCGATGAACTTATTGTAATCTCCTTTATATTCTTTTTCAATCGTACTGTAGAAAGCCGGACGCTGTTCTGCAGGAATCATTTCAGCATAAAGCGGGAACAGAACTTTGGCTACTTTACGGTCTACTTCATGGTCATAATCCTTATTGTGTATACTGGCAAAAACGTTTTCCAATACTTTGATGTTGGCATTGACTGCCGAATCATTCTTCTCTTCCAATGCTTTTTCCAGTTTCTCCATGATTTGGTAAGGACTGCCGAACTCAATGGCGGAGAAGAATGATTCTGTCAGGCAAGTGGCCTGATATACAAGAGGAGCAGTGATGGCTACCGCATCATCTATCTCTTTTACTACATTCATGTAAGCCGGATTGTTTTTCTCTTTGGCAAACTTAGCGAAACGTTCTTCCTGCGCTTCTTTTGTTCCCAATACATCATTGTCGATGATGGCTTTGTTCATGCCGATAGAGTTCTTCCAGTAGTTGGAGGAGCCTGCGTATTTGTTGGCGTATTGGATACGTGTTTTGTCGCTGGCGTTCATTACTTCTTTCAACACGTTGAGACGGGCTGTACGTATCCGTATGCGCGGTTCGTTGGTTGAGTTCATTCGTTCTTTTACTTCCGATACGGTAAGGTAACGGCTGGTACTTCCCGGGAACCCCATAATCATGGCATAGTCTCCTTCTTTCAGCCCTTTGAGAGAGATGGCAAGATGTTTTTTGGTTTTTAACGGTACATTACTTGCGCTATACTCGGCCGGTTCACCATTTGCATCGGCATAAATGCGGAACATGGAGAAATCGCCGGTGTGGCGTGGCCACATCCAGTTATCCGTTTCACCACCGAATTTACCGACAGATGAGGGAGGAGCAGCTACCATGCGTACGTCCGGATACACTTTCTTGTAAAACATGTAGAATTTATTGCCTGCATAGAAAGGCAGAGCTTGAGGCACGATTCCCGGTTTGCCGTTCAGATCGCTTTTTTCACAAAGCTCTTTTGCCAACTTATTGAGGAAAGCTGTTGTAAATGATTGAGCTTCTGTGATTTCTTTTGATTCTATTTTTTGATTTACCAGATCGGTAATGTCCTCGATCCGTTCGATAAATGTGAATTTTAAGCCCGGAGTAGGTAATTCTTTGTCTCTTGAAGTAGCCCAAAAGCCATCTGTCAGGTAATCATGTTCTACCGAGCTATGTTGTTGGATAGAGGCATATCCGCAATGATGATTTGTCAGAATAAGGCCTTCCGGAGAGATAATCTCTCCTGTACAGCCTCCGCCAAAGATACCTACTGCATCTTTTAGGGATATCCCGTTTGGATTGTAAAGGTCGTTTGCTTCCAGTTTCAATCCTTGTTTTTTCATCATGTCGATGGAATTTTGTTGTTGCATTAATTGTAACAACCACATTCCTTCATCCGCTTTAGCGGAACCAACAACCAGCGTCATAAGCGCCAGTCCCCAAAGTTTTAGTTTATTCATCTTTTTAATTTATGATTTATAATTGATTTACAATCTATTTACGACTTATGATTTATAATAATTCTCCCTTCTCCATTTTCCCCTCTCCCTTTTTCAGTGCCTCCATTATATTTGCCGGCGGGCGTTGGTTCATCAGTTCTTTTTTCATGAAGTCCATATAAGGGGCTACGTGCTTAAAGAATTGATAATAACCTTTGCATAAGTAATTCAATCCGGATTCTCCGTTGGAAGTTCGGATAAAGCGGTTTTTAGGACATTCTCCATTACATGCAAATAAGAATTCGCACTCTTTACATTGTGTTGGCAGAGAATTTTGTTTCATTTGTCCGAAAGCATTTTGCTTTTCGCTATACATCATTTCTACCAGAGTTTTATTGTAGATGTTGCCTAATTTATATTCCGGAAATACAAAATGATCACAGGAATATACATCCCCGTTAAACTCCATGACACCGGCATGACCACAGTTTTTAGCCATAGAGCACACTCCCGGCTGCTCACCGACCCAGTTGGCGAGTGTAGAGTCGAATAACTGTATGTAGTAATTGCCTACATCTTCTTTCACCCATTCGTCAAACAAAGTACAAAGAAAGTTTCCCCATTGTTCCGGAGTGACTGAGAAATCAGCGAGCTTTCCTTCTTCCTGTTCGGCAAGTGAAGCCAGTTGACGTCCGTCGGCATGTTCGAAAATACGTTCTACGATAGGGGCAAATTGTATATAGTGACAATCGAGTTCTTTGAAAAAATGATAAAAATCTAATGGATAATCGGCATTATAATCGTTGACTACCGCCATTGCATTCCATTGTACATCATGTTTCTTGAGTAGATTGATACCCTGCATTACTTTTACGAAAGAAGGTTTTCCTTGTTTATTCTTCCGGTATTCGTCATGAAATTCTTGTGGCCCGTCGATAGACACGCCTACCAGCCAATTGTTTTCGCGAAAGAATTCACACCATTCATCCGTCAGCATTGTGCCGTTGGTTTGTATGCAATTGTCAATAGTGCGTCCCCGGCTGTATTTCTTTTGCAGTTCCATCGCTTTTTTATAGAAAGAAAGCGGGCGCATCAATGTCTCTCCACCATGCCATGTGAAGAGTATTTGTGGCATTGTTTGCGAGTTAATGTATTGCTCTATGAATTTTTCAAGGAGTTCCTCGCTCATTACATGTTTCGGATTTTCTTTGTATAATTTGGATTTTTCTAAATAGTAACAATAATCGCATGCAAGATTGCATACAGCTCCGACAGGTTTTAGCATCACGTAGAGCGGTTTGGCAAAGGGGGCATAAGTTGACATTCTATCTCTCTGTTTACGAATTATAAATTATGAATCATGAGGCTTTTCTATTGACTATTTGTCAAGTCATAGTCTGCAAATTTAGGTAAACTAAATGAAAATACATACCAAAAACAGATGTTTATAAGGATTATTAAAGAAAAGAGTCTTACAAATTTTAAATATTGATAAAATGTTTCATTCAAATCTGAATCCGTTGTACCTTTGCAGTATGAAAATCTATAAACAGATACGTGTGAATAAGTTTTTGCCTTTATTGTTTTTCCTCGTGATCTTTACTTCCTGTAGCCGTAAGTATAAGATTGAGGGGGTATCATCGGTGAGTAGCCTTGACGGTAGAATGCTGTTTATAAAAACATTGGAGGACGGAAAGTGGGTGAAAATAGACTCAGCGGAGGTAATTCATGGCTTGTTTACGATGAAAGGTGTGGTAGATTCCATCATGATGGCTACTCTTTATATGGATAATGAGGCTATTATGCCTTTGGTAATTGAAAAGGGTAATATCAAAATAACGATTGCTAATACCGAATTGTCGGCAGAAGGTACCCCGCTCAATGAAGCTCTTTATGATTTCATCGATAAGAAAAATGCGATGGACATAAAGATTGAAGAACTTGAACGTAAAGAGGCGCGTATGGTGATGGAGGGAGCGGACTTGGCTGATATCCATGAACAGTTGACTAAAGAAGGAGAAGCGTTGGTCGATGATATGAATCGGTATGTGAAAAAGTTTATTTCCGATAATTATGAAACTGTCTTAGGACCGAGCGTCTTTATGATGTTGTGTAGCAATCTTCCTTATCCAATAATGACTCCTCAGATAGAAGATATAATGAAAGATGCTCCTTATTCCTTTAGAATGAATAAAATGGTGAAAGAGTTCATTTCTAAGGCGAAGGAAAATATGCAGCTTATTGAAGAACATCAACGTTTAGAACAAAACGCCTCTGTCGGTAACTGAGTTAGGAGTTTTTTGCGTATTTTTGTGCAAAACTCGAATAGACTATGTTACGACAATATGCTTTTAATCTTATACTCCTGTTTATATTACCATTGTGGGTAATTTCGTGTCAGAAAACTCCGGATTTTGTTGTGCAGACTCTCTCTTCTGCAGAAAATTGTATGGAGGCACATCCGGATAGTGCTCTCAATCTATTAAAACGTATTCCAAATCCTGAAAGCTTGCATGGCAAGGCACAGGCTGACTATAGTTTGTTGATGACACAGGCTATGGATAAGAATTACATAAAGCCGGAGTCCGATTCTTTAATTTCAATAGCTGTAGGATACTATGGCTCTCTTGATGATCAATGGGTTGCGAAAGGAAAGTCATTCTTTTATTATGGAAGGGTAATGAAAGAACTTAATCGCCCGGAGGATGCTATGAGGTACTATTTAAAAGCGAAAAGTATATTCGACGGAAGTAAGGAGTATAGGATGTTAGGGCTTATTTCGGAGGAAATAGGTACTCTAAACTGGAGTCAGTATTTAACAGATGAAGCTTTGTTGAATTATCAGGATGCTTTAAGGTATTATACAATGATTAATGATGTGCTGGGAATGAGTTATTCATCAAGAAATATTGCTCGTTATTATTTATCATGTGATAATAAGATTGATAGTGCATATGTTTACTATCAACGTGCATTAACCATAGCTCATGATAATAATTGTAACTCTGAATTAACTATTTTACAGGAACTTGGTGTTTTATATCGTTTGAAGAAAGATTATAAAAAAAGCGAATATTATTTGTTAAAAGCTTTGGAATTAGCAAAAGAAGATTCTTTGTCTTCCGGAATTTATTTGTCATTAGGTTATACTTACTTGTTGATGGGTAATATGACTGTAGCTGAAGATTATTTGGATAAATCTACAAGGGGCGTAAATATCTATACACAGGCTGATGCTTACAAATTGCTTTTTAAATTAGAAAAACAGAAGAATGCCCCTTGGGTGGCTTTAGAATATAAGGAGAGGTCTGATTCAATATTTAAAATAATTCAAAAGAAAGAAATAAAAGAAGCTGTTGCCGATTTGCAAAAAAAATATGAAAATGAAAAATTACAAAAAGAAAATCTTCAGTTGAAAATAAAAAATCAAAGCATATTACTTCTTTGTTTTGTTTTGCTTTTTCTGATATTATTATGTTTACTTTATGTTTATTATAGGCATCAACATAATAAAAAACGGATACAAGAAATAGAACAGCAAATAAACTTTAACAAGGAAGAAATAGCTCTTTATCAAGAAGAACTGGTTAATTATCAATTATTACAGAGTGAGTCCGAGGATTATAGAAGTAAAATAGGTGAGTTGAATGGTAAGGTTTTGCTTTTGCAAAGTCAAAATAGAACGTTAGTGGAACGTTTGAATTCATTAGGTGGTGATATCGGTAGCTCTTGTTCGCCAGTGGATGGTAAGTATATATCTATATTTCGTATGTTGCTTTCTTTAAAATCCGGTTCTTTTAAAGGAAAGTTATCTCATAGTGATTGGGATCATCTGTTTGATTTATTTAATTTTTTATATTTAGGTATTGTTATTCGTTTACAGGAAGAATATCCTCAATTAACAAAACATGATCTTGAAATTTTTTGTTTGTTGAAGTTTGGTTTTACAAATGATGCATTGAAGAAAGTCTTTCTTACTACTTCTGATTCTATAACAAAGGCTAAAGGGCGATTGAAAAAAAGGTTGAATGTGGCTCCTCAAGAAGATTTGGATCATTTTATACGAAATTACTAAGAAAATATATTTTCAATTGTCCGGGTGATTTTTTTACTTAAGATCTTAAATATCTGATTTGTAGTTTGTTGTGGGTTGATTGCATTGCTTGATTTGTCCGGGTCATTTTTTTGCTTTTCTCATAATGACACCGTACATTTGGGGAAACAAAAAACAATATAATTTATGAAATCACGTTTGTTTGTATTATTGACGGCATTGTTTATGGTAGGCAATGTTTTTGCCGGTACTCCTCTTGAGGATGATTTAGTGTTAATGGGAGAATTTTCTCAAGCTGGTACTCGTTCTGTAAAACCAGAACTCCCGATTTCTGCAACTTTCGAAGGAAATGTCCTGTATGTTGAATTTACTACTCCTGTAGGTAATGTTGATATTGCAATAAAAGATGCGACCCAGAATGTAGTATATACATCTTCTATGGATGTAACTGCTTTTGGACAACAAGTTGCCATTTCCGTGGAAAATTATCAAGCCGGTACTTATATAATAGAATTTAGAAACTCAAAAGATGGTTATGTTTATGGCGAATTTACATTAATGTAATTCATCATTATGAGGAAAATTCTATTTTCTGCTTGTTGTAACACATATACACAGCAAAAAGCCTGTGAAGGTTTGATAAGGCTGTTGAAAGATGGACGTTATCAAGTGGATATGGCAGGAAGCGTCGTAAGAGAGAGATGGAGTTTATATGATCTTGCTTTTGCTTTTAATAAGAGAGGTTATGAGAGAATACAGACGTTACATCCTGCCATTCCTATTATTTATTCCATCTTGGCAGATGATTATGAGGAAGAGTTTATAGGAGGTGCTACTCTATATGAGCATTTACTGTTGATTGCACCCCAAAAAACTCATTTTTGCGGTGACTGTGTTACAGACCTGCTTTTTCCTTTCGTTGAAGAGACGGATGCTTATCTTAAATATCCGTATTCCAAACCCTCTATTCTGGTTGGAGCTGGTAATGGACGTTCGGCATTAAGAACATTCATCGTCTTAAATACTTTAACCCAATATAAGATTAACATCATTTATTCGGGTGAACAGGAACTTTATGAAGTAGGTTATGCGTCTCATGTGACCGTACGTGAAGAGTTTGAATTGGACACTATGATCCAAAACGCCAGTCTTGTTATCGGTAGTAAATATGTAGCGTTACAAGGAGCTTTACATAAAAAGCCCGTTATCATTATTGGTGATTATGGGTCGGGTGGCATATTAACACAGGATAATGTGGTAGACCAATATCACAATTATTTTGCTGGTAAAATTGGTGGAGAACTGGATGAATATTTTTCTCTTGATCAGTTTCAGAAAGAGATAAAATCTGCTTTAAAACTCTCTTCACGTGAATTAGAAACTATATCCGATAAGTTGAGAAAAGAAATGTCGGAGAATAATAAAAAAATATGGGATATAGTTTCATCTTATTCTATAATGCGAGATTCTTAAATCCTTCTGGTTTTCTAAATTACATAATGGGATTTTTTTAATACACACGATTGATTGAGTGGTTGGGAAGTGCGGGAGCATATCCCAGCCCTATTTTTTTATAAATAATTGGATACTAAAAAGGTTCTGATGGGCATAGAAAATGAGGATCAGCGATCCTGATCTTCATTCTTTACCATTCCTTTGTATCTTTCCGGCAATGCACTTTCTACGGCAGCATAGGCTTCTGTCATCGTCTCTTTTATGTTTTCCGGTCCTTTACCCTTGGGGGGAATCGGATCATGGATTGTCAGAATCATACGGTGACGATGAATCCATTTTCCGGTACGGGGAAGAATTTCGAATGATCCGTCTATTGTGATTGGGACAACTGCCAACTGTAAATCGTCTGCCAATTGAAAAGCTCCTTTCTTGAAGTATCCCATGTGTCCGGTGAATGAACGTGCTCCTTCGGGAAATACGACTAATGATACACCGTCTTTCAGCGAGTTTTTGGCCTGTTGTATGGTCTCAAGCACTTTCTTAGGTCCTGAACGGTCTACGAATATATGCCCTGCACTTTCACATGCTTTACCTACGAAAGGAAGTTTGCGGAGACTTTTCTTCATCATCCATTTGAAATTACGCCCTAAAAAACCATAAATAAGGAAAATATCAAAAGATCCTTGATGATTAGGAACGAATATATAAGATGTATGCTTATGTATTTTTTCACGGCCGCGTACCTTTACTGGTATAAGCAGGAAAAGGCAGATCAATTGCGACCATATCTTGCCGGGATAGTAGCCCCAGAAATGTGCTCCCCCTACCAGTGAACCAATGATGGTTACAATGGCTGTGAGAATAGTCAATACTAACAGTATCGGCAATGCAATACAAATCTGATAGATGTAATACAGTATTTTCATGAGTGTTGGATTTTCGAAGGACAAAGATACAGAATCTCTTTTTATTGTCGTGTCTCAAAACGGATAAAAATCAGGGGATATCTAAAATGCTGACGATAATCTGTATTTCTGATGATATATCCAATTTGCATACATGATCGTTATTTATCTAAATAATACTTATAATAAACTTTCTGGAGATTTTTTTTACAGATTCTCATTTCTTTCGGTCAAACTACTGTGAGAGTCTGATATTTTTTATGTAGATTTGTCGATAATTTGTAAGATCAATGCAAACAGAACATACACTTTTTACTGTCTGATGAGAAAGCTACTGAAATATCTGCTGTTGGGCTTCTGTGCTTTGTTTTTAGCGGGCAATGCCACTGCTGCTACTGATGCTGCCGATCAGGTCGGAGAGGATACCGCTTTACAGGGGAAAATCATCCAATCTTTCTGTAACAGTCTCGGCTTTAATGTGCTGGAAGAAAAAGACAGTAGTTTTGTATATGCCGATAGTCTGTTGGATATACTCGAATTGCATGAACAATTTGATTCCTATTTTGAATTGTCCCGAATTATAATAAAATCTCAAATACTCAAAGGGAAGATGGGGATGGCAATTGCCCATAGCGACAGAATGTATTCCAAGGCCAGGGTTTTGAAAGATGTTTTGGGCATGGCCCTTTCTCTCAATGCCATCGGTGAAATTTATACCGCTATTGGAAGGGAAAGAGAGGCAGGTGATGCTTATGAGCGTTCGTTGGCACTTTTTGAAGAGTATGGTGGGGGTGAAACAATGAAAAAAATATTGCTGGTGGAATTGGCCGAATACAATCTGCGTATGAAGGATATAGGAGCGATGGCTAAATATGTGAGGTTGTTAAATCAGTATTCTACTGACAGCCAGTCTGAATTGGAGCAGACGGTGATGTCTATTTTTAATGCATATTATAAGATCCATACAGGAGCATTGGAAGAGGCCGATAGCTACTTGGAAAAAGTACGGAAGCAGCAGGACAAGTTAATACCCGGGCTTTTGGAATATTTTCTGGTGGCAGAGGCTTACTATCTGGAACAGAGCAATGCGCTGGAAAAGGCTTTGGAAATATACGATTACTTTTTCAGCTTGAAGCATGCCGGGAATAATTATGAACTGTATATTAGTACGATGGAGAAGAAAGCACAATTATTGGAGAAGATGGGACGTAAGGAGGAGGCTTTCACTTTGTACAACACTATTTATTCTTATATAAATTCTAAATTTAAGGCGAATTATCCGAAAGAGATTGATCAGCTTTGCGCACGCTTCGAGGCGGATCAACTTACTTATCAGATAACGCAGGACCGTAACCGTTCGCTTCGTTATTATGCGATAGCGATCGGGGGATGTGCTATGGTGCTGGCGTTGTTTATATTTCTCAGCTGGCGAAAGATATTTCGTCTGAAGCAATCGAAACAAAAAATGGAAGAGATGAATAGGAAAGCGGAAAATGCCATTCGTAAAAAGAATCTCTTCCTTTCTAATATGAGCCATGAAGTACGTACACCGTTGAATGCGATCGTTGGCTTTTCCACCTTAATGGCTTCGGAAGAGATAGAAGTGGACGAGGTTTCCCGAAAAGAGTATTGTGAAATTATCAGGATCAATTCATATCAATTGCTGAAATTGATAAATGATATTATTGATTTTTCAGATTTTGATGAAGATAATATCAGTATGACTATCAAGGGACAGGATGCTGTGAAAATTTGCCGTGAAGTTATAGAGACGGTAGCTGCTTCTTATAAACTGCAGGTTGAATTGCGTTTTGACACTTCACTTACCTCTTTAATGATAGATACCGATGATTCTCGTCTGCGGCAGGTGTTGATTAATTTATTGGTCAATGCCACAAAGTTCACCACTCAGGGATCTATTGTTCTGCGGTTAGAGAGAAGCATTGATGATGCTGATATGGCTTTATTTTCTGTGACCGATACCGGATGTGGTATTCCACTTGAAAAACAGAAACTTATCTTTGAACGGTTTGAGAAACTGAATGACTTTGTGCAGGGAACCGGGCTGGGATTGTCTATCTGTCTGTTGATCTTGAAAAGGCTGAAAGGGAAGATTTGGATCGACGATAAGTATACGGAGGGTGCGCGTTTTTGTTTCTTGCATCCGTTGAAGAGTGAATCCAAACTAATATAACGGCTGTTGTCATGAAAAGATTAATCCTGTGTTTCATATATCTTATTTTTCTGTCCGTTAGTCTGCGGGCTGAGAAGAATGAAGGAATTACTTATCGCGACAGTATTTTGATTTTGGCAGAAAGCATGCCTTCGGATACTGCCCGATTGGCTTATCTTCAAAGTATGGCTTACTGTCATCAGTATTTTCCTTATAACAGATATTTTGCAACCGCCCTTTATGAAGAAGCAAAACGACAGAAGAATATTTTTTATGAAAATGAAGGAGCTTATTATCTGGCAGGTTATTACGATAAAAAGCATGATCCGGACAGCCTGACTTATTGGGTGAATCAGTTGAAAGAACTGGTGTCCGGGGTGGGGACTTATGATTATTACTTGGAACGGAAAGCGGCCATCGGCCGGGCATTGGCTTCTAAAAGGATGATAGAGAAGGCTGTACATGTTACTAAGGAGGTATTGGAAGAGGCCATAGCTCATAATAGCAATAATGGGAAGATCGCTGCATACAATAGTTTGGGGTGTGCTTATTCCGTATCCAGCCGTCCGGAAGAGGCTCTTAAAGTTTTGATGAAGGCATATCATGAGTTTAAACCCGGAACAAAACCATTTTTGAAGGTAGATATTCTTTCCCGGATCACTCAGGTTTACGGGAATGGAGGAGATGACAAGTCGAAGATGCCTTACTTGTGTGAGATGGATAAGACTTTGCAGGAAGTGATGAGCAACGAACCGGAGGCGCAAAATAACTGGACTGATCTGGCGATAGATTGTGAAGTGAAATATGTATTGCATTATTTGAACAGAAGAAAGTTTGAGCAGGCTCTGTTGCATATTGAACGTGCTCAGGAGTTGCTTGCACCCCATGTCGATCCGGTATTCTGGTTGAATGTACAACTGGTTCGCTTGCAGTATTTTTCACGCACCAAGGAGTATGACAAGAGTATTGCTTTTGTTGATGAGGTGACTCCTATCGTATTGAAAGATTATGTATTTATATTCGGAACGCTGATAAACTACAAGGCGATTACCCAGTTTGATAAGGGGGATATTGATGCGGCGATTGAAACCCGTCGTTATCTGGTAAGAACGCAGGACTCTTTAAACAATGCTTTTTCTGCCGACCAGTTGAATCAGGTGAAGGAGATTTATCACATTGACGAACTGTTGCTCGAAAAGCAGAAAATCAAGAATACAAATTATTTGCGGGTCTCTGTCATATTACTGATTCTTTTGGTTTTAGCCTTTTTATTTTACGTTTATACGCGTCATCTTTCCAAAAAGATAGTATTGGCCGAATGTGCCGCCGCAGAGGCAGCGGCACATTCCGAAGAGGATAATATGGCCAAAGAACGATTGAAGATGGAGATCAGTCATGATGTGCGTACTCCGTTGAATGCGGTTGTCGGTTTTGCGGAATTACTGGCCGAGTCAGATGATTTGGATCAGGAGAGTAAGCTGGGGTACGGGAAAATCATACAGGAAAATGCTGAACAGTTATTGGATTATGTAAATAACATATTGGAACTTTCACGTTTAGAATCTGGAAAAATACAGTATGAACAGACAGAAGTAGAAGCAATTGCACTTTGTCGTGAAATTGTCGGTTTTATCAACGGGCAAGTGGAAGATGAAAATGCAAAGGTGGTTTTACAGACTGCCGTAGAGTCTCAGACGATATGTACCGACAGGAAATGGCTGATGTCTTTATTACGTGGATTACTCGTTTCGGGAGAAGGGGAGGATCTTGTAATGTTTTATATAGAAAGAGACGAAGTCGACTCGATGTTGGTTTTTCGTGTGGTCGGTACATTGTTTGCACAAGAAAACGTAAAAGATAAAAAGATATTGATCCGTAATGAAATTAATATTCATTTTATTCGTTATTTTGGTGGTACTTATACAGTAAATGTAGAAACAGATGATGGACCTACGGTTGTTTTTACTTGTCCTTTAGTCGATTTTTGAATAAATGTTTTTGATATAGATATTCCGAATGATACGTATCTTGCATACTGCCGACTGGCATTTGGGACAGACCTTCTTCGGCTACGATCGCGTGGAAGAACATGCGCATTTCTTGGATTGGCTGGCCCGTGAATTAAAAGAAAATGAGATTGATGTGTTACTCATTGCTGGCGATGTTTTTGATGTTTCCAATCCGTCGGCTGCATCCCAACGCATGTTCTACCGCTTTATCCGAAGAGTGACAACGGAAAATCCGCAATTACAATTGGTGATTGTGGCGGGCAATCATGATTCTGCTGCACGTCTTGAAGCTCCTTTACCGCTATTGCAGGAAATGCGTACCGATATCAAAGGAATTGTTCGGCGGCGTGATGGAGAGATCGATTACGATGATTTGATTGTGGAATTGAAGAATCGTAGTGGAGAAGTGGAAGCTCTCTGTTTGGCAGTACCTTTCCTGCGGCAAGGAGATTATCCGGTGGTGGTAACTGATGGGAATCCCTATGCGGAGGGGGTAAAGGAACTTTATACGCGTCTGCAAAATCGGGCGATGGAACGGAGAAAAAAGGATCAGGCAATAGTTGCCGTCGGTCATCTGCAAGCTACGGGGTCGGAAATTGCAGAACGTGATTTCAGCGAACGAACCATTATTGGAGGTTTGGAATGTGTCTCACCTGACACTTTTACAGAGCAGATTGCTTATACGGCTTTGGGGCATATTCATAAATCCCAGCGTGTGTCGGGACGGGAGAACATACGTTATGCCGGTAGTCCGTTGCCGATGTCGTTTGCAGAAAGGGATTATCATCATGGCGTAGTGATGGTGACTCTTGCCGAAGGATGGGCTGTGGAAATAGAGAAGCGGGAATATACTCCATTGGTTCGTTTGCTGAGCGTGCCGAAAGGAAAGGCTGTCAGTCCGGAGGAAGTACTGGATGAACTTGCCCGGTTACCGTTACAGATGGAAGAAGCCAAAGGTAATTCTCACTATCCGTATTTGGAAGTGAAAGTACTGTTGACAGAACCGGAACCGATGCTTCGACAACAGATAGAAGAAATACTGTCTGACAAAGCTGTTCGTCTGGCACGTATTGTTTCGGTATATCGACAGGCTAAAACAGACGTGAAGGAAGAAGCATTGGTGGCTACCGGATTGCAGGAAATGAACCCTTTACAAATACTCAAGATGACTTTTGAGAATACTTACCAGACAGAAATGCCGGAAGAGCTGGAACGGTTGTTTGAAGAAGCGGTGAGGGAAGGGGGAAAGGAGAATTGAGCGGGGAGAAGAATGGAGAGAAGGGAAAGGAAGCGGGGAGAAATGTCTGGCAGATGATGGTACAGTTGATAGGCAGATTTTTTCATTCTTTCATTTTATTCATTATTCATTCTCCAATTGGCATATTGGCACATTGAATTATTGGCACATTATTTATTATGAAGATATTGACAATACGATTAAAGAATCTAACTTCTATTGAAGGGACTTTTGAGGTGGACTTTACTGCCGAGCCTCTTCGTTCTGCCGGTATATTTGCCATTTCCGGTCCTACGGGAGCTGGAAAATCGACGATATTGGATGCTTTGTGTCTGGCACTTTATGATAAGACACCCCGTTTTGCAGCATCAGGCGAGAATCTTTACCTGTCTGATGTAGGTGAAAATCAAGTGAATCAGTCGGATGTGAAGAATATTCTTCGCAGGGGGACGGGAGAAGGATTTGCTGAGGTAGATTTTATCGGGATAACCGGAAGGCGGTATCGTTCCCGTTGGTCGGTTCGGCGCGCTCGTAGCAAGGCTACCGGTTCTTTGCAACCTCAAACCATTCAGGTTACTGATTTGGATAAGGAAGAGGAACTACAAGGTACGAAAACGGAACTGTTGAACCAATTGGTAGCTTTGGTAGGGCTCACTTACGAACAGTTTACACGCACGGTATTGCTTGCCCAAAATGATTTTGCTACTTTTTTGAAGTCCCGTGAATCTGCGAAAGCGGAATTATTGGAAAAACTTACCGGTACGGAAATCTATTCGCGTATCTCCCGGGAGATTTATGCCCGTAGTAAGGCGGCTGACGAAGCGATGAATCTTCTCAAAAATACGATCAGTCTCATCGAACTTATCCCGGAGGAAGAACTTTTGTCATTGCGAAAGGAACAGGAGCGCCTTATCGGACTTCGTTTTATCGAAACAAAACGCCTTACGGAACTGAATGCTCAACTTAGCATTGTACAATCTCTCAAAATACGGCAAAAACAGTTATACGAAAAGCAACAAGAGGAATTTGTAGGTGTAGAGGAGCTAAAAAGACTTCAAACGGGCCTTGCGGAACAGATGGATTATCTGGCTCGTTTTCAAGAGCAATGGGAGGCTTTACAACCGGAGTTGCGCAAGGCACGCGAGTTGGATGTCCGTTTGCAGAGTTTACGAACTCAGTATCGACAATCGGAACAGACCTTGCTACTTGCCCGGAAGCAGACAGCAGAAATTGAAAAGAAATACCGTACAGGAAAAGAGACCCTCAGTGGGTCGCAAAATTCCATGAGCAGATTGTTGAAAGGCAAAGATAACTTTGATAACTCTCTGCCCATCGATTTGCAACGTATAGAGCAACTTTTACTTCATGAAGAACAACAATTGACGACTCTTCAGCAGGAAAATGATAATCGTGTGTCACGCCTTAATACTTTTGGAATTCAGTCTGTCAGTGAAGAACAGAATAAACTTCTGAAACAGCAGGCGCAGATGCAACGTGCTTTTCAGGCCAGTCAATTACTTGCTCAATTGTGTATAAAGCGAGAAGAAGCTTCTACTGAACTGGCTGCTTTAATGCGGCAACTTGCTGTGAAGCAAGAACAAATCGTCTCCCTACAGAAACTTTATGATAATGCCCGTATGGCGATCAGTAAAGATGTGGTGGCTTTACGTTGTGATTTACATGACGGGGAAGCATGTCCGGTATGTGGTAGTCAATCGCATCCTTATCGACAGGATAATGAAGTAGCCGATACTCTTTATCATTCGATCGAGAAAGAGTATAAATCAGCTTCAGACATTTATAATCAATTAAATAATCGTGTGATTGCCCTTCAACGGGATATAAATAACTATGCCGTTCAGCAGAAAGCCCAGGAAGAGGTTTTAGCGGACTATCCAGTTGCAGAACGTGCACCTGAGTATCTGGATGCGCATTTGACTGAGTTACAGCAGTGCCTTTGTGCATTGGAGGAGAGGATAAAACAGTATCAGCTTCTTTATGCCGAATGGCAACAACATGACGGCAGATTAAAGCAACTGCGTATGCATTATGAGGCTTTTCGGAAAGAAGTGAATCAAGTCCGGTTATTGACTCAGCAATTGACTGCCATTGAAGAACAATTGACTATGGCCAAGCAGGCGGAGGCCACTGAGCAGTTGCGTTTTCAAACAATAGGCAAGGAATTGGGCGAATTACAGCAATCGCGTGCCGGGCTTTTGAAAGGTAAACCGGCGGATGAGGCTGAAGCGGCAGTACATCGGCGGGAGAAAGAGTTGAATGAGGCATTGGAACTTGCCCGTAAAAACATGGAATCGGTTCATGTTCGTATTTTGGGGATACAAGGAGAAATCAAACAGCTTTCACAAACTGTTATTGAGCTGTCCGATCAGCAGGAGAAAATAGAAAATCCGGAACATTTGTCTGAAGATATTGTCGCCTGTCAATCGGCAAACCGGGAGACAGAGCGTTTGCTTTCCGTTGTCGAGGCCCGTTTATTGCAGCAAGAACAGAATAAAAAGCGGCTGATGGAAATAGAATCGGAATGGAAGGAGAAGCAGACTGTTGCCGAGCAATGGGCCAAGCTGAATAAATTGATTGGAAGTGCCGATGGAACAAAGTTCAAAGTGATTGCTCAAAGTTACACATTGAACCTGTTGCTGTTGCATGCCAATAAACATTTGGCTTATCTTTCCAAGCGTTATAGACTTCAACAGGTGCCTGGTACATTGGCTTTGCAAGTTATTGATTGTGATATGTGCGATGAAGTACGTACCGTTTATTCGTTGTCTGGCGGAGAGTCTTTTTTGATATCTTTAGCGTTGGCTTTGGGGCTTTCGTCTTTATCGAGTAATAATCTGAAAGTGGAATCTCTTTTTATTGACGAAGGTTTCGGATCATTGGACGCCGATAGTTTGCGTACCGCTATGGAGGCATTGGAACAGTTGCAAATGCAAGGGCGCAAGATTGGTGTGATTTCACATGTGCAGGAGATGAGCGAACGTATTTCCGTACAGATACAGTTGCATAAATCCGTGAATGGAAAGAGTGAGATAACAATAGTATAAAGTCTTCTCCGCTATACTTAACTTGAATAATTTATACGTAGTAGTTAAGTAGTTAACTACTTACTACTTAGCTACTTACTACTGATTATGAATTATTCAGGTTAGAGAGAAGAGAAGAATATGGTTTAAGGGTCGGTTTTAATAATGCCGATAAAAACTTGTAAGAGGAAAATTTAAACCGGATCCGAGCTAATTATTATCTTTTAATTCTTTTAGCTCTCCGAGATTCTTCTTTATCTCGCGGAGACGCCCCAGATTCTTACGATATATCGAGAGAGGAATGATAATGCCTATTGCCCATATCACGAAAAAGAAAACGATCATTCCGGTGCCGTGTTGCCATACTTCCCGGTAAAAAAAGAAAAATACAGCCATAAACAAAATAAAACCGATACCGATGATCCGTTCACGGATTACCCAACGATGCATACGGTTGAAGCGGGAAATAACAGTAACAAGCGGCTGTTCGTCTATCTTTGTATTGCTGAGATAGCGGGAACTGAATATATCCCATCCTAAAGCCGGTATCAGAGCTATGAGAATAATCTGATAGTAGATATCCGGGAATACACCGTCGTATAACAGGGCCAATATGAATAATGCAATAATTGTCAGAGAGATGATACGTAATCTTTTGTTCAAGCGGCTGATTGCATTGATATTCTTTGTGGCATGGTTGATGAGCTGGGATATGTCTTCATCTTTGACAAGCTTTTTGTCTTTCAAATGTTCATCCAATGCATTCCATGATTTTTTAAGTTCATCCAGTTCCATATCTTATTCCTCCTTCTTCATTTTTTTTAATTTATCTTTAATTCGGCTTAATTTGGTTGCTACGTTTGTTACGGTCAAGCCGGTAATTTCTGATATTTCATCATAACTTTTGTCCTCGAGATAAAGCAGTATGATGGATTTGTCGAGCTGTCCCAATTGGTTAATCATCCGGTAAAGTTGGCGAAGCATTTCCTGAAGCGGATCGTTCTCTTCGGTCATCCAGTCCCCCTCCCGGTTTAAGGTAACAAACTCCGGCACATTTTTTTCTTTACGAATGAAGCTGATACAGGTATTCAGCGCGATACGATAGATCCATGTTGATATCTTACATTCTCTGCGGAATTTAGGAAAGGCCTTCCATAGATTGAGTACCACGTCTTGATATAGATCGTTGAGGGTAGCCGTAGGGGTGGTGTACAGGTAGCACACTTTATATATCACCCGCTCGTATTCCCGGATAACGGATAGGAATTCCTGCTCTATGCTTTCGTTGACTTGCGTGGCTCTTGAGTCCATTGGTTTTTTCGATTGCTTTTTGGATTATTGGTCGTTACGGAATTAAAAAAATCACAGTGAAAGTGGGTAAAGATAGAAAAGAATTTGTGGATTCACGTCGTTTCCTTATCATATTTCAGCCTATTAGGTAATGATAGAAGATGCTTTTGAAAAAAAATATGTAATATAGTTACTGTTTTTCGAGTGATAGACATTGATTTTATCAGTTTGGGCACTTTTGATAAAAATACCGTTTTTCTAATATTTTAAAACAGTATATCTTTACCTATGCTAATATTATTGTAAATTTTTAAATTTTCAGACATATGAAAGCAAGACTACTTTTTTCTATTTTGTTGTTTTTGTTGGGTGTGGAACTTAATGCTCAAAATGCATTTGGCGATTGGTTGAAACGCCATGAGACTAATCGTAGAGAACAGATAGTGAAGTCAAGGGTAAACCAAGACTTTACAAAGTCTAATTTGGGAAGGTATGGAAGTCTTTTGACGAGAAGTGTTTCGAATAATAAATATTATCCGCCGAAAGTGAATCGGGAATATACCTATTATAATGGTGATGGAACGGTTTCCCGTAAAGATTTTTATTATTTAGAATTTGATTCTTTGGGAAATATATTGTTGGAAGAACAAGGTGATGTTTATAGGAAAATGTGTAGTTATGGTGGAGTACAGGGAAAGATGAAATTAAGTGAGATTACTTATCAATGGAATGGAAAAGAGTGGGTGGAATATTCAACTAATTCGTCTTTTACTACTATTTTGGATGAAAATGGCATTCGTACCGGAATTGATAGCCGCATCGTTCAGGAGGCCACTTTTAATGAAAAAGGATACCTGACTTGGATTTACGAGTCATACGGCAGTAATGATAGGGCTAAAGTTAAAATCAGTTGGAAAGACGATTTTCCGTCTGAATTTTATTTGGTATCTTATGGAGACAGCCTGTCACTTACGAACATCGTGCCTATGTATGAGACGGAAAAATTGAATCCTTATTTATGTTTTTCCGATGACTGGGACGAATATTTCTTTGACAATGACGGAGATGATTTTTCTCTTTTCAATGCTGATATAGTAATAGGTAGCGAAGCGGATGAAGACGGTACGGTTGTCCTTATGAAAGGACATGTGGTATCTGAATATGATGCTGAAAAAGATCGATATACCCGTACGATAAAAGTGATTGTGGGAGAACAGGAATTAGAAGTTCCAATGCTTGTTGAAACGAAAACTTACTTGGATGATAATGGCAGTTTTTCGTATACCTATGCTAATGTTTTGGATGATTGGACATTTACGACAACTAAAATATTCAATGAAAAAGGGGATATAATCAGATATGAATCGAAAGAGATTGATGGGGATTATATTTATTCGAGTATATATACATACGATCGTACATACGATGAAAATGGACTTCCGTTGAAAACTGTTTTTGAGCGAAGAGACGATAAGGAAATATTGCAAGAATCGTATGTGGAAACATATGGTGATAGAATCATACCCGATACTTCCTTAGAGGTGGAGGTGGATATGCCGGGAACGCTGCACGAAAAAGTATGGGCTTCGTCTATGGAATCTGATAAAATTACAAAATTGACGGTAACCGGTCCATTGAATGAAGAAGACCTTCGATTTATAAATAGTGACATGTGGAAACTGGAGTCGCTGAACTTGAAACATGCCAGATTGGATTATATCTCTAATAGCTCATTTGGTTGGAATGACCATTTACTCTCGGTCGTTCTGCCGGAAGGGTTAAAATGTATATTCGATGATGCTTTTGCATACTGTTCCAATTTGCAGGAAATAGAATTACCGTCTTCTTTAAATTACTTATCCAATAATGCGTTCGCCGGATGTTGGCAGTTGCAACAGATTACTTGTCATATGCCGGCTCCGTTAGATATGGAAATTTACAATGATCCTTTTAGGGATTTGGATAAGGGTATGTGTCATCTGAGAGTACCTGGATTTTCGGTCCGCGACTATGCCGAACATACTTATTGGAGAGAATTTCCAAATATGGAATCTCTGGAAGAAGTACAGGAATCAATGACGCTTAACGGTTCTTTGCATGTGGATAGAAGTCTACTTGAACCGGTTACTGATTTAACATTGGGATATGGAAGTTCTTTGACATTGGATGGCAGTGGTACTTTCTCTCTGAATTCGTTAGTTATGCAGCAAGGCGACAGTAACCTGCGTGAATGGTTCTATGATTCTTATCATGGATATCCTGTCGAGGGGCGACCGCTTGCTTCATCTGCCATTGTGACTAATTGTGATGTTACGGTCGCTGATATGGAAATAAAATATGCATGTAGAGCTGGCAATTGGTATTTCTTATCTTTTCCGTTTGATGTGGATATGTCCGCTATCACGGTTGAAAAAATAGATACCACTTTAGTGGGTTCTATCGGTTATGTATTCCGATATTATGACGGTGCGGAACGTGCCTTGAATGGAACTGGGCAAAGCTGGAAAGATGTGACGGAGGGTGTACTACATGCCGGACAAGGTTATATTTTCCAGGCGAGCATGGAGGTGTACCTGACTGTAAGAGGAGATATGGATAGTGGAATGCAGATGTTGACTCCTGCTTCGAAAGAAATACCTGTTAGTGAGAATATTTCAAACTACGCTTCCAATCAGGGCTGGAACTTGATCGGTAATCCGTATCCCTGCTATTATAATATGAACGGTATCGATTTTAAATCTCCCATTACGGTATGGAACAAGGATTCATGGACCTATGACGCTTATTCCATACTGGATGCGGATGAATATGTCTTTGCACCGATGGAAGCTTTCTTCGTGCAGGTTCCTCAAGGAACGGAGACGATTCATTTTATGCCGGAACAGCGTCTTGCTAAGGCGGCGTTGGTCGATGGAAAATGGACTACACGTTCAATGAGGAGTGTTTCCGGTTCCCGCAGTTTGATTAATTTGCGTTTGACCGACGGCACATATGCTGATAAAACTCGTATCGCATTTGTTTCGAATGCTTCTGCGGGATATGATATGCAGGAGGATGCTGCTAAGTTCATGAGTCCAGTGGCCGCAGTGCCGCAACTTTACACACTGGATAATACACGTTTGCAATATGCTATTAATGCACGGCCTTTTATCGAAGGTGGGTCTGTCCGGTTGGGATATTATGCCGGTAGTGCCGGAGAATATACTCTTTATGCGGATAAGGCCGATGTCGATGCATGGCTGTACGATGCAGTAACCGATCGTACGGTAGCGCTGTCTGCCGAAGGTTATCGTTTTTCATCCGAAGCCGGTAACTTTGACAATCGTTTTGTTCTACGTTTCGGTGCAGCTCCGACGTCGGTGAAAGAAGAACGGTCGGATGTTGCTTGTGAAGTAACGTCTGCTGACGGGGGTATCCTTGTTAAAGGGCAAGCTGGAGAGAAGGTGGAGGTTTATACAGTGGCCGGAGTGAAGATAGCCGAGCTTCCGGTTGAAGAAACGGGTACATTTGTTCCTCTGACTAAAGGCGTTTATGTGATAAAAGCTGGTAATTCTATCAGTAAATCAGTGGTTTATTAATAAAATAATTCATTATGAAACGACTGAAATATATCCTCCTTGTGGGGTTACTGTTGAGTAACCTCACTGCTTGGGGGCAATACGACCCTCCCAATCCTCCCGAACCGGCAGGAAGTTTGCGCATCTCTCTGGTGGCCGAACCGGCAGAAGCCGGATACTTCAATTGTGAGAAGGAAGTGGCGGTAACTGAAGGGGAATCTTATTATTTATATGCTTATTCCAGAGGTGATTATCGTTTTGTAGCATGGGAACAAGACGGTAAGGTCATTTCCACTTCCCCCGGCTTTAATTATCTTATGGGGAGTACGGATGTTACTTTGACGGCTCGCTTTGTGTATAGTCCTCCCAATCCTCCCGAACCGGTTATCCGGCATCAGCTCTTTTTAGAGTCCGATCCGGTAGGGGCCGGCAGTTTTAATTGGAGTAGCGGCAGCACATTTGCAGAAGGCGAACAGCTGTATTTACGAGCATATGGAAATAATGGATATAAGTTGGCTTATTGGTATCGTATAGAAGGCGCCGATACATTGAAGCTCTCCACCAATGCGTCTTTGGATTTCACGATGGGGAAGGAAGATGTGGCCTTGAAAGCGAAATTCGTGTTCGATCCTTACAATCCCGGTGAACCCAGTACGCCGGATGAAAAGTATTATTATATTCAAGGGTATTCTACTTCTGTAGAGCAGGGCGGCACGGTCGATTTTCCGGTTTATCTGGTTAATTCGGGAAATGTATCTGGGGTTGCTTTTGATTTAGTATCGGATAGTAATATTGTGATCGATAAAGAGAAAGTAACATTAGGTAACCGGTGTAATGCACATACGTTACAAATTACTGAAAATGAAGGGGAAAAATCTTTGCATTTTGTTGTTTCCGGTGAACAAAACATACAAGGGACTTCGGGGGTGATACTTAATGTTTCCTTGATGGCTTCTCCGCAGATGACTCCCGGATATTATACCATACAGTTTAATAATGTAGTAGTAACATTGCCCAATGGAATTGAAAAAGAACTGAGTACATTTAGTGTCCGATTGAATGTGACTTTGGCACCCAAGAAAATGGGGCCGGAGGATTATGCCGCCTTGTGCGATATGTATCATAAAATGAATGGTGCTGGATGGTATCAACCTTGGAATATCGATAGCGACATGATCGACGGTAATAATTGGCGTGGAGTTACTTTTATCGATACACATGTGTCGGAGATTAATCTTAATGGTAGGGGAGTGAGAGGGCATATACCTCCTTCCGTATTGTCTCTTTCCACTTTGGAACAACTCGATTTGAGCAATAATTCTTTGGATTGGGATGTGCAGGACTTGGCTGATACCCTTGCCAAGCATGCTGTTGAACCGACTGTCTCGAGCCTGATATTGAATGCTAACCGGCTGAGGGGAGATATTTCTGTTTTGGCAGATGCGTTTCCCGGCTTGGAAACATTAAATTTGAGTAATAATCGTTTTTCTGAGCTATCCCGGCCTTTATCGGATGCAATCAAGAGTCTGAGTATCTATTATCAGCAAGTGTCTGTGGAAGAGGTGCAAACGATGCGGTTGGCTGTAAAACAGCATTTCGATTTACCTACTATTTTCACCTATTCTCATTCCGGCAAGAATTATAAGCCGGTTTCTTCTCTGGATATGTATTTTGAAGAGTCCGGGCTGTATGCTTCGGCGTCTTTACGATACGACTCCGGTATATACGCTATGAATTGGTCTGATTGGCGGACGCCGTCCGGTAGCCGTTTTTTATTAAGATCGAATGCTAACGATGCTTACGGAAGTACCATTCCATGGATGGTTACCTTTGAGAAAGGAGATGTCAATGTGGACTCGGCAATCGACATATTGGATGTGCAGGAAACGTTGAATTATATTTTGGGTAATAGCCGGTATCCGTTTGTTTACGCGGCGGCGGATGTCTATGAGGATTCTAACCTCACCGTTCAGGATATGGTCCTGATTGTCAATCTTGTGTTGGAGGGTGCTGTTCCTGTAACTCTTTCTACTGCGGACTATATGGCATCGTCCCGCTCGAAAATGCTGCCTTCCGCACGTGTCTGTGTGGAAGACGGAATGCTCGTGATGTATAGTGATGTTGAAGTTGCTGCTGTGGATATTGTATTGAACCATTGCCAGCAGTCTCAATTGCGCATGTTGTTGAATGTAAACCAATTCCAGTCGGCTACGAAGAACAAGGATGGGGGAGTACGTCTGGTTATCTTCTCCACTTCAGGAGAGGTGATGCCGGCAGGACGCACGGTACTTGCCGAACTCTCGTCAAAAGATCCGGTTGTTACCTATGTCGATTTGGCGGATAAAGAAGCGCAGCGCATTGTGTCAACGGTTTCTCCAACAGGTATCCATGCAGGTGTCTCCGGGGAAGTTTCCATTTATACAGTGGGCAATGATGTCTTTGTCACATTACCGGTTGAAACAGAACGTATGACGGTCGATGTAATCGGCATGGACGGTTGCCCGATCGATGAGAAAGCGTTCGAATCTCCCTCCGCAGGAACTTTGAAGGTAGTATCGAATTTAGTTTCGGGAATTTATCTTCTGAGGGTGCAGTTGGAAACAAACGGTAGCGTGGTATATAAGAGTCAAAAAGTAGTCATTTCAAAATAAGATGAGTTATGAAGCGTAAAATGGTTTTCATGCTGCTGTGGGGAGTGTTGCTTTCCTCTTTGCCGATGGTGGCACAGCAGGTGACAAATAAAATATATATCCCGGAAATGGAGTGCGGACGGGGCAAAACGATCAACGTTCCGGTAGCAATAAGTAACGACAGCGAGATTGTCGCCCTGCAATTCGACGTGCAGTTGCCATCGGGAAGTACCATCACCGGTTCCTCCTGGAGCCTGACCGATCGCAAGTCAGATCATAGTCTGTCTGTGCGAAGGATGAGCAGTACCCATTATTTGTTCGTCGTTTATTCTCTTACAAACACACCTTTAAGAGGAAACTCCGGAAACCTGATCAACTTTTCGTTGCAAGTTCCGGAAAATTGGGAGGTCGGTGGCAAATATCCTTTTGTGATAGAAAACCCCATATTGAGTGCCCGCGATGGCAGTAACGTATGGACATCGTCCGAAGCCGGCGCCTTGATCATGATAGCTGATCCGCGTCCGGATGTAGCAGTCTCTACCGTCAAGGTCGATAAATCGTCTTATGCTCCCAGTGATAAGATTGTGGTCTCCTGGTTGGTAACCAATGAAGGAGATAAGGAGACGGGGGACGGTTGGAGCGAACAGGTTTCTTTGGTGGCGGATAATGGCGAAGAGGTTTACTTAGGCAAGGTCTATTACGAATCTATCTTGGGAGACGGCGGGACTGTGAACCGACAGGCAGAATTTACCTTATCGGATTTGCCGGGAGTCGATGGAATGGTAAAGGCCAAAGTCAAGTTGATTCCCGGGACCAATTTAGGTGAACTGGCTGCTGCCATAGGTAATAATACGGCTTATGCCGGAACAGGGTGTACGATTGCTAAAAAACTACGGGTAGAGCTTCCCACGGCAGCTATCAAAGAGAATAATACCTCTTTGATTCGTTGCAAATTGTATCGGAGTGGCACTTGGGCGAATGAGCAGGTTTTCAGTCTTCGTGCGGATAAGCCGGAGCGTTTGAATGTACCACAATCGGTGACTATACCGGCAGGGCAATCTGGCGGCACTTTCTACATCCATGCGATAGACAATGAGGTGCTGAATGTTGATTCGGTTGTAACGATCACCATTGAAGGAAACGGATACGAGACCATAACGGGCGAAGTCCATATCATAGATGACGAACTGCCTGCTTTGACTTTAATCCCCTCTAAAACAGAACTGACGGAGGGAGACACCTTTACACTCACTGTTGAACGTGAGAGTAAAAGGGATACTCCATTGACAGTGTATCTGTCGACCAGCCATAAAAGCCGTTTTAAACTTCCGGCTCAGGTAATGATTCCGGCGGGTGAGAAGAGTGTGGCAGTAGAAGTGTTGGCTGTCGATGATAATATTCCGGATGTAACGGCCGATGTCGATTTCACAGTATCGGCGGATGGATACAACGGTGGAAAATGTATCATCCTGTTGAATGACAATGATGTTCCGCAGATACAGTTGTCATTTTCTACGGAAGAGATCAATGAGTCGGCAGGAAGTACAGCCATCGTCGGACGGGTGACCCGCATCACCAACTTGGAAAGTAAGATAACGGTGAAGTTGGCGGTCAGTTCGCAGGACGCATACCTGTCTTATGAAACATTGGTTTTTCCTGCGGGAGTTAGTTCACAGGAATTTTCGATAGGAGTGGTCGATAATGCATTGAAGGACGGCGATCGCGAGGTGATTGTCACCGCATCGGTTTATCTCCCTTCGTGCAATTGTTCCGCAACGGCAACAAGCGGCGGACATGTCACGAAATCTTTTAAAATACTCGATGATGACGGGCCGTCATTATCATTAACCACTTCACAACCTACCATATTGGAGGGAGTGGCCGAAGGCATCGTGTTGAAAGTTACCAGAAATAATACGGACAATGCCGATATAACCGTAACTCTGACAAGCGATAATGAAACTGATTTGGTTTTCGACAAAACGGTTATTATACCGGCAGGCGTATCTTCTGTCGATGTCAAGGTGTATGCTAAGGCGAATGATGTTTCCGAAGGCGACCGGACCAGCACGATTATTGCCACTTCGGAGGGATATACGAAAGGTATCTGTTGGGTGATGATAACGGATCAGACATTGCCTGATGTCGCAATCAGCTATTTGGCACTTTCAAAGAAGGAAGCATTGGCCGGTGATACACTTACGGTGAGTGCGAAGGTTATCAATAAAGGTGCGGCAGAATTGCCGGCAAAGACGAAGGTCATGGTGTACCTGACGTCTGACCAGAAATATAGCAGTACCTCTAAAAAGACCTTCCTTACCACTCTATATACGCAAAAGGCGTTAATGGTAGGTGAAGAGGAACTTATTTCGAGGAATTTCGCATTGCCGGATGTAACCGGAAAATACAGCATTGTGGCAATTGTCAATGAAGATCATTCGGTTAAGGAACTGACGTCTGTAAACAATGTTTCAGATGTGCTTCCTTTGACCATGAATCCCAAGTTTTCTGTAACGGCATCGGTCGGAAAAGAATTTTATCAGCAAGGAGAAGAGATCGTTATTACCGGAAAAGTGTCTGGTGTGGATGTCGCTAATGCAAAACTGGAGGTTTATATCATCAGTAACGGAGCCCGGGAAGTCCTGCAGGCACAGGCGGATTCGGATGGAAATTACACGCTGAATTTCAAACCGGCTTCCAGGCAGATGGGACATTTTATGGTTGGCGCTTGTTATCCTGGTGAAGGTTTGAAAACTGAAATGGCCTCGTTTGATATTTATGGCATCCGGCGTACATCCGATTCCTGGATCACTTGGAACGTAACGACCGATGAACCTTACACCGACAAGATTGCCATATTTAATCCGTGCAACGTTCCTTTGACAAATGTCAAGGCGGAATTGGTTTCATTGGTGAACGGATGTCAGGTGGAGTTCGATGTCCTGTCGTCCATACCGGCCAATAGCATGGGAGAGATCGCTTATACGGTGACCGGCAACGAGCAGACCAATCTTATCGATTACGAACGGATGCCTTTGAAGATAACGACAGCCGAAGGTGCTTCTTTGTCCACTACTGTTTTCTATCATTGCAAATCACAGAAACCGGTATTGCGTGCAAATGTATCATCCATTCATACAACGGTGACGAAAGGGACTGTCCGTGATTATTCGGTTATCCTGACCAATACCGGTAAAGAAGAAACAGGCGTTGTTTCTGTGGTATTACCGTCCGATCAAAAGTGGATGACCTCTGTTACTCCTCTTGAAATGCCTTCTATTGCCGGCGGTGATAGTGCAGTGGTCGTTCTGCGGCTTGCCACAACCGATGAAATGCAATTGAATGTTCCGGTGACAGGTACGATTGGAATCAATTGCCGCAATGGCAACGGAATCCCGTTGTCTTACAGTATCGAACCGGTGTCGGAGACTAAGGGAACATTGGTAGTCGATGTAAAAGATGAATACACTTACTTTACCGATGAGGCTCCTCATGTGGAAGGGGCGAAGGTTGTTATTATGCATCCGGTGTCTCGGCAGGTTATTTATGAGGGAGTTACCGGTATCGATGGGTTGTTTACGGTGGGCGATATTCCCGAAGGGTATTATGCAATAACGGTGACGGCCGAAAAGCATGACAGTTATTCAAACAATTTGTTGGTAGATCCCGGTAAGACGACCAAAGTAGATGTGGATCTGACATTCCAAGCTATTACGTACGATTGGAATGTGGTCGAAACGGAAATACAGGATGAGTATGAAGTCGAAACGGTAGTGAAATACGAAACCAATGTTCCGGTTCCGGTAGTTGTGACTACCTATCCCAGCGAGATTTACTGTAAAAACTACATTTTCAATTTAACTCTGACTAACAAGGGATTGATTACAGCCCAGAACGTAACAATCGATGTTCCCGAGGTAGAAGGACTGAAGTTTGAACTGTTGTGTGAAAATCCCATCGCTCAGTTGCGGGCACAGGAGTCGATCATTGTCCCCGTACGTGTAACGGCAGAGGTGGAATATGATGATGTTGTCTTTACGCATTCCAGAATAACGAACACCTCTTCCGGTGCTGGTGTCGATGATCCGTCCCGGATTGTATCTTATCGCACGAAATTTAAATCAGCGGAAGCGAGGGCCGGATGGGGCACTAAATGCTTGGACTTCAGATGGAAAAAGTATTGGGAATATTATTGTTCCGGAAAGTATAAGACGGCGTCGGATTATTATGACTATTTCTATGGTCCGAATGGGTTGTGCAACAAACCGGGAAGTGGTTCCGGTGGTCCCGGTGGTGGTAGTGGCAGTGGTTTCCCGTCATTAAGCGGTGGCGGAAACTCTTCTTATGGATCGTCTTCATCGGGAAACAAAGTTTCGATAGAAATCTGTTCGAAGAAAAATAATGGCGATGACGGAGCGGATGAGCAACCCGAAGAACAACCTTGTGAGGAAAAACCTGTTTTGAAATATAAACTGGTGACAGAAAAGGGGAGTAGCCGTAGTAGCGAGGTAAAAGGTGTGGCTGCTGACGGACAGTCCAAAGTAAAAATAATATTAGATGTAGCTACTTCGAAGATTCCGTCGGATGAATGCGGATATACTGTTAAGTGGACTTTGTCGGAAGATTTGGGACACTTGGAAAATGCCGATTCCTGGACAAATGTTATATATGTAGCTCCGGAAAACTTTCCGGAGGACGATAAACCTGTTCATACGATAACTGCCCGGATGCAATATTCCAGTCAATATCATTCAGATTCGTATGATGTGAATATTGAAATAATCCGTGTTCCGGTGGTAATGATTCATGGTTTGAATTCCGATGAAACTTGTTTTGCAAAATTGCGGACCTATTTGAAAGCATCTAATTTATATCGGGGATTCCAATTGAATTGTGTGGATTATAGTACAACGAATTGCGCTTACTTTGCTGTAAATGCTTTGGATAGAAAAGTGGCGGATTGGGGTATTAAAGAGTCCCGTATGATGTGCATGGATAATGGCTACGTATCTCAAAAGGCCGATTTGGTAGGCCATAGCATGGGAGGAATCTTGTCCAGATTACATGTGCAGTATGTAGATGACAAGAATGTACATAAATTGATTACATTGAACACCCCTCATTCGGGAAGTCCGCTGGGCGATGTTTTCGGTCCTGTTTTGGATCAGCATCCCATTATAGCAGGTATTGTAGATCATTGGATACATTTTAAGCCCGATGCCATTAATGATTTGGCTTTGGATTCAAAGGCAATCGATGATTTTTTAAACAATGATGCGGCTTTATCTAAGATGAACGGGATTCCGGTTCATGCGTTGACAACGGCTGTAAATGTCATAGACCCCTCATATGTCAGCACTCCTCTTTATGAGTTAGCAGTTATCTTCAAAGCATTAGGACTGATATTCTATGATGGGTTGAACGACGGAGTAGTCTCTTTGGAAAGTCAAAAAGGAGGATTGAATGAGCCTTATACCAATAACTTGATGGGGCCCAGCCATACTGATTCTCCCAATAATGCGACTATACATAAAAGGATTCTTTCTTTATTGAACCAGCCCTCCGGATCAACAGCATTTAGTATGTCTGGTTTCCGACCAGTCGATTTACATTATAAGAGCAATGTGGACAAAAGAATGCGGAATTTATCTGTAAGGTCGGATAATGGTAATGACTTAAAACTGGAAGCTGCACTTAATCCTACGGATAACAGGAAAGTAGATATGCAGGTAGAAACCTCTTCCAATATTTTGAAGACAGTTATGATCGCTAATTTTTCTGACGGAAAATCTTATACTTCGGCTGATGAGCAGGCTTCGTGCGATATTCCTGCCACTCATAAAGGCCGGATAACAGTTTATGCCATAGGGATAGACCAGAATGACTGTCTATTGTTTGACAGTGTATATGTTGATACACCTCTTCAAACATCGGCTACTCCTGTACGGATCGCTCTTGTCCGTGATTCCGTTTACGTAGCGATTGATGAAGAGCGTACCATTCATGCAATGTGCTATTGGGACAATGGAGACCAGACGATGGTTGAACCTGTGATCACTATAGAAAAAGAGTTGGCTCACATTAGTGGTGCCACACTTATAGGTGAAAAGGCGGGTACAACTACACTGAAAGCCACGTATGAGGGATTGGTCGATCAATGTGTGTTGAGGATATATGATGGAAATAAAATAGACACGCCAGATGAAACAGATCCCGATGACGAGCCGTCCAAAGGTGTTTGCTCTACCATTTCTCTCTCTTTCAAACAGACAATAACGGTTGCTCGTCAGGCGTTCAGAGGAACGTTGACCATGTTCAACGGCCATGAAGCCCAAGCCATAGATAGCTTGCAGTTGAATCTGGAAGTGAGAGATAATGAAGGAAAGTTGGCTACTTCCCAGCAGTTTGCCGTTTCGAATGAAAGCATCGACCATTTTGGTGGAAAATTGAAAGGTCCGTGGACGTTGGAAGCAAAGCAGACGGGAACAGCTACCATTCTGTTTGTACCTTCCAAATATGCTGCCCCCACAGAGCCGAAAGAGTACTCTTTCGGAGGAACGATTACTTATAAAGATCCTTTCACCGGGCTGTTTGTGACGCGGGATTTGTATCCGGTTACGTTGACCGTGAAACCGTGTCCGGATTTGTCGCTCTCTTATTTTGTGGAACGTGATGTATTTGGCGATGATCCGGAAACGGCGGAAATAGAACCGAGCATACCGGCAGAGTTTTCATTGTTGATTAATAACGTCGGATATGGAGATGCGAATAGTGTGAAAATAGCTACGGGACAGCCGGAGATAGTCGATAACCAAAAGGGACTGGCTATACATTTTGAGATGATAGGTTTCAGCATGAACGGGCAAGCGGCCACTGCTGATTTCGCCAATCTGGACTTCGGTTCGATACAGGCCGGTAAGCAGGCATATGCCCAGTGGTATTTCACCTCTTCCTTATTGGGACATTTCACCGAGTACAACACCACTATAACGAAAGGATCGAGTTATGGAAACGAAGATTTCAACCTGTTGTCGATAGAAGGTTGTCATGAACTGATTAGGAGCTTGAAAGTACCTAATACTTCATTGACTGCTTTTATGGTGAACGATATAAAAGATGCGAACGATCTGCCCGATTGTGTCTATCTGACGGACGGTACTGTGGATGACCGGGTAACCATTGTTTCAGAGTCGGCTTCCTGCAGCAGCATGGGCAATAATCAGTATACCCTGACATTATCAGGGGCAAAAGGCTGGGTATATGGAGCGATTCATGATCCTACCAATGGCAGACAGAAACTGGCTTCCGTGACCCGTATGAGTGATGACGCCGTGATCGATTTGCAGAATTTCTGGCAAACGGACAGGACGTTGAGAGACGGTAAAGATCCACTGTACGAAAATAATCTTCGTTTTGCCGATTATCTGGCCAACGCGCAGGAGTCCTACGTCTTGACATTCACTCCCAAACCCGATCTGGTGCTGGAAGTAGAGTCATTTGGCGGGATACCGACGGGAGACATACACTCCGCTTTGACGGAAATCCTGGTGACATTCAATAAACCTATAAATACCGCGACTTTTACGGCGGACGATCTGTCATTGTACTGCCAGAACACTAAAGTTGATCTGTCTCAACTCGTTATAGAACCCGTGTCCGACACCCAATACAAACTGGATTTATCCCTGTTGCCCCCTCGCGACGGTTATCATGTACTGACCGTTCAAACGGAGGATATAGAGGATCTGGATGGTTTTTGCGGTAGTTCCGGTAAAAATGCCACATGGAATCAGTTCGTAGGCGGAAAGGTTGCCCTGTCTGTTGTTGTCACTCCGGAAGGGGCAGGGGTAGTAACTCCTAAAAACCAAGAGTACGTCTTTGGTACTAATTTGGAACTGAAGGCCGAAGCAAACGAAGGATACGACTTTGCTTGTTGGAAAATAAATGGTGAAAAGATTTCGGAAGAGCCGGTCTATAAATATCAGATTGTGGCAGACAGAACCATAAAAGCGGAGTTCAAGGCTAAATTATATGATGTTACCATTGATTATGATGTTCAGGCCGGGATAGTCTCTTTAGGTAAAGGGGTCGGTAAATATGAGTATAATACGGATATTCAGCTTTCGGCGTCACCCAATGCCGGTTATGTATTCAATGGCTGGAGAGTGGATGGCGAGATTCTTTCGACGGATGCAATTTTCTCCTTAACCATAAAGAAGAATGTGGAGATCGAAGCTGTCTTTACGAAAATACCGATCGATACAATGGTCTCTTATGAGCTTCCTACCGGTTGGAATTGGTTCTCAATCAATGTGAAAGACGAGAATCTGAATAATCCCGTCGCGTTGTTGGAATCTATAAAGCAATCTGTCGTCTCTGTCTTGGGGCAGGAGGAAGATTTGGTTTACGATGATCAATACGGCCTATACGGTTCGCTGACAGCTTTCAAACCGGATAGGGGGTATAAGGTACGCGTAAAAGAGGATGTTGATTTTTCATTGAAGGGGATTCCTTTCGCGGAGAATGAAGTGACTATAACCCTGAATAAAGGTTGGAATTGGATGGGGTATACTCCGAATATGGAAATGTCCGTCAATGCTGCATTATGCAATTTGATGGCCGAAGAGGGCGACATTGTGATGGCACAGGATCAGTTTGCCACTTATGATGGTGCAGCTTGGAAGGGCAGTCTTTCTGTTCTTGCTCCGGGTAATGCCTATCTATATTATTCCGGTTCGGTGAAATCCTTTAATTATCCGACGGGAAGTAGCAAGATGGCTATTCCTATGCTTTCCTATCGTGCATCAGAAAGTTATTATTTTGCGAAATGGCAGTACGACAAGCGTAAATATGCCGATAATATGGGAGTTATCTCCCGGCTTTACAGCAGTAGCGGGCAAGAATTGCCCGCCGGTCAATTCCTGATTGGTGCGTTTACCGGTGAAGAGTGTCGTGGCATGTCGTCAGAGGCGGATGGTTATCAGTTCGTCACTGTGCACGGTGAGCAGACGAACGAAAAGGTGACGTTCCGTGCCTATAACACGCTGACGGGTGAGGAGTTCGATATAAAAGAGACAATCCGTTTTGGCGCTAATGTGGTTGGGAGTCTGACTAATCCGTTTATACTCCATTTGGGGTCGGCAACCGGTCTTGATAAAAACGGTAGTAGTTTGTTGATCTATCCTAATCCGGTGAAAGATCGTCTGTTTATCCGGACTGATTTGCAGAATGTGAAGGAAATACGCATTATTGATATGAAAGGAAGTGTATTACTGACTACTGACACCTTGCCGTTGGGAGTAGGACTGGATGTGACTTCGTTAACGGAAGGTATCTACTTTATTACAATTCAGACGGATACGGATCTCATTCGGCAGAAGTTTGTGAAATCGAATCGTACAAAGTAGTAAGTAAAGGATGAACTTTTTTAATGGAAAAGAGTATGAAAGATCAAAAAATATATGTATTACTTTTTAGTTTGTTGTTTGCACCTCTTGTTTGGGGTGCAGGCAGCAATGCTTCCCATTGGACATTTGATCCGGCTGAATATGCGTATGATATGAATGTTCATGCAGCATTGATGTTTAATGGTATGGATGTGGAAGATTATGCAACATTTGAAGTTGCCGCTTTTTGTGGAAATGAATGCCGTGGAATCGCTAAAGCTACTGTATCACAGGGAAAGAAGTATTATGAACTCCGGGTGAATAGCAAGAAGTCTCAAGGTGATAATATAACTTTTAAATGCTATAATCAAGCTACGGGTCGGGAGTTAATGGTGGCAGAATCATTATTATTTGATGGTGAACAACATGGTACATTGAGTCATTTGTTTCAATTGACTGCTACACAACCTGTGACAGGAATCAGTCTTGATAAAACGTCAGTGACGCTGAATACTACCGATACATATACACTTATTGCCAATGTCGATCCTATCGATGCAAGTAATAAGTCTGTCATTTGGAGTAGTAGTGATGCTGCCATTGCTACTGTCGATGAAAATGGTGTCGTTATAGGTATGAAAGCCGGTACGGCTACAATCACGGCTACTACTGTTGATGGTAATTTTACTGCTACTTGTCAGGTAATAGTTAAACCGATTTTAGTGGCGTCGGTAAAAATAACCTGTGAAGAAGATCAACTTTTGCTGACCCCGAATCAGCAAACTCTTCATTTTTCCGCATCTGTTTTACCGGAGAATGCTACGGACAAAGATTTAGTTTGGAGCATAGAAAGTGGTGATGATTTGGCGACAATAACCCAGAACGGGGTACTTCAAGCCATTGACGGAGTGAAAAAAGATGGAGAAGTTGTTGTTCGTGCTACTGCTGTAGATCAGTCTAATGCATATGATGAAGTAACGGTTTCGCTTCAGGGGTTTGCGACCGGAATACAATCCTTCGATCAACAAGCGATTTTTATATCTTCTCCTGTAGCCGACCGTTTATATATTCGGGGCGATTTTGATCGTCTGAAACATATTTCGATTATTGATTCTTCCGGGCGGATATATGTTCAAGTGGAGCAGTTGATTTCGGGAGAAAGTATAGATGTATCTCCACTTTCAAGAGGAATCTATTATGTGGTGATGGAAAAAAATATGAATTGGATTTTGCAGAAATTTATTAAAATGAAGTAATGTTTTATCTTTGATTAGAAGTTGACATAAGGCTTTATTTTCCATACTATGGAAAAATAAGGCCTTTGCTCTTTTTCATTTGCATCAATGTGCTCTCTCTTTGTTGTGAGCATAAAGTCTTAAATAGAATTGTCACTTGAGAGAAAATTGACTATTATATTGATTTTGTATTATTTTACTGTGATTTTTTTACCCTGTTAATTCCTTTTTTTGTCTTGATATCCTCGCTTGGATCGTGTTGGATAAGAAAAAGGAAAAGGCTGTTTGCTAATTACGTTTTTTATGACTCAATTTACAGTTGATAACACGATGCTGACATGTTGTTTTAAGGCGAATTCGAAAAGCCTGTAATAGAGTAGAGAAATTAAAAAAACAGGAGAAAATATGAAAAAGTTGATATGTAGAAGACGGGCATATAAATATTGTTCATTGATATTGTTAAATTTAGTTTTTGGATGTTGTATTTCTTGTAGTACGGATGATGATGATAATGGCTATGATAATGATGGTGGTTCATCGGGGGGGCATACAGAATCTCCGACCCCTTCTAAAAAATCAAAGCCAACTATTTCCACTGTTGCTGCTACTACTGATATGACAGAATTTAATATTATTTTTAAAGTTAAAGCAAATGACGATGAAGATAATGTTAGCGTTACATTGTATTATGGTTCTTCTGAATCATCGATGACTAAAACAAAAACTTGTTCACGATATTATGGTGGTAGTGCTACTGCCACTAAAAATTATATTTTCTTTAAGTCGTTTGTAATGGGAAGTTCCAAATCGAAGATTTATTATAAAGGTAAAGTTCAGAATAGCGTTGGTTCTGCTGAAACATCTACTTCGTACACTTATTATAAATAGAATTCAAATCTTCATGTGTAAACGGCTTTTCATTTAAGTCGAAAGAGAATACGCTATGTTGAAATTGTTGATAGCTCGGTTTTTTAGTAAAATACTTGATATTCAATATATTGATTTATAATTCAAATGAAATCTTACATCCATTTTCATAAAATGAGTCGATATGAGTCATTTTATGAAAATGTTTTCTACATGTGATGTTTTATGAATAAATTGTGTTTAGTTTACTAAATAATATTATCATTAAACATCTGTAAAATTAATTGTTATTATGCAAGCAAAATTAATCTTTTTAATACTCCTTTTCTGGGGAATGTGGTGTTCGTCAATTTACGCTCAGTCCTTAAGTAGCTTGAAACGTGAAAACAAACAGACGATGAAAGAACTTAAGGTGAAGTATGGGTTAAGCTCTATAAAAATAGAAATGGGAGATAATGGATTCTGGTATTATTTAGTCTCTCAGAAAAAGGGAAATCAAAAATGTTATGGAGTTATTAGCAAAAACGGGAACTTTATATTTGAATGTGAGTATGAAGATATTATTTATATCAATGGTATTTATAAAGATGGTTATGTCAATTATACATTTAATTCTATGTCAGGAGGAACTGATGAATTTAAATTATATAACCATATGATGCTGGATCATTTTATTTTAGAAAAAGCTGATACGCATGAAAAACTGATATGTACTTGTGACGGTAAAATATTGAAGAGTGGGATACAAGGACAAATCACATACTTGGGTAGTTGGCTGCTGATAAATACAAAGGAAATATACACAAGACAGTTGGATGGCGTTCTAAAATTAATAATTGTAAATAATGAGTCTAAAAACATGCGTTTTATGACTTGGAATGGCATTGAAATTTTTAATGATGAAATGTTTTTGATGATCATAGCAAACAAAGCTTCCGGAAATTTCAATAATGTATTTGCTTTTAATAATCAAAATCGTATGGGAGCAATCTATTTGGAAGATTTAAATTCAATTGTACCGATTGAATATTCGGAAATACGTACAATCTCAGGTAAAAGAGAATTTGAAGTGAAACTACATCCTGCTGATAAATTTCATGTTTACAACAAGACAATGAATGAAAAATTTATTCCTAAAAATCCTGGTGAACAATTCTACGTTGAAAGAAAATATGAAGACTGCATCAAATATTATGCTACAGAGGGTGTAGCTGATGCTGATTCAAAGTTATATTCAGCTTCTGCGTTAAAAACAATTGCTATATTAAAAGTGATACAACTTCAAAATCATGTTCAAGCCCCTTCGGCCAACCAATTGAAAGATTACAACTATAACGAGATAAAAAGCCTTCTAAATGATGCTAAGACGATACTTGAGTCAGCAATGAGCCAAGATACCTTGCGAACCAAAGTATATCAAGAAAATATAAATAATTGCGATGTGTACTTAGATTTACTGGAAACATATCATGCACAATTAAAAGAAAATAGTTTTGGGAACCAATTACTAAAATCAATACTTGCAGGTATTTCCGAAGGGTTGAAACAAGCTGCGGTAAAATCGATTAACGCTTCTTCGCTAAATATTGGCAAGAATTCTCATAGTACTGCAAATGATGATGGACGGCATAACTCATCTACTTCTAACTCTACCGGGTCAAGTAATTCTTCAAATAGTGGCGGATTGAGTGATGGTGTGCAAAATCGTATCAGACAAGTAGAAAAAAACATTGCGAATGAAACTGAATACTTGCAACATGCTCAAAAACGCTACAATAGTAATCCTACAAGTGCAGGGAAAAGAGAAATAGAGGCTCACAAACGAGCGATAGAGGGTTATAGAAAACAAATAGAGGATTTAAAGAGTGGAAGATAGTGATAAATAAAAAAAATCGATATCAGGGTATTTCAAACCGAAATAAAATGCTCTATTAGAAATGGAGACTCAAAATCAAAAGGTAGAGAAGGTTAGCAGGACAATAAGATCTTACCGGATTTGGATATTGGGCAGTCTTTATTTTTGGGGATTCCATTGAAGGATAGGAAAAGAAATTCAGAAAATCTCAATCCTGTAAATTAGCCGCCAGGAATTTCCGCATTTCTTCTACACTTTTTCCTCTACGGCGGGCATAATCTTGCAACTGATCTTCTCCAATCTTTCCTACAGAAAAATATTCAGAGGCAGGATGTGCAAACATTAAACCACAGACGGAGGCATGCGGATACATAGCTCCGTTTTCTGTTAGCTTTATGCCGATTTGCTTCATGTTCAGGAGCTCGTCTAAAAGGAAGTTTACCGATTGGTCGGGTAAAGACGGATAACCTACAGCCGGACGAATACCTTGATATTTCTCTATAAGTAGTTCCGGAATAGTCAGATTTTCGTCTTTAGCATATCCCCAGGCTTCCTTACGCACATGTTCGTGCATTTTTTCCGTAGCTGCTTCCGCAAGCCGGTCGGAGAGAGTCTGTACTAAAAGATGCTTGTATGGATCTTTTTCGTATAACCCTTCCATATCCGCATCGATCGTGGCGGCAAAAGCACCTACCGTATCAGTTATTCCGGAAGATAGCGGACGTACAAAATCACTGAGGCAAAGGAACGGACCTCCTTCGCGCTTCTTCATCTGCTGGCGGAGCAAAGGGAACGTAACTCCGTCTAATATGAGATTGTCCCCCTCCGAGTTAGCTTTGCATAGCTTGAAAATTGTTTTTACTTCGAAGTCTTCGTCCAGCAGATTTAACATTCGATTGGCTTCCTTAAAAAGCTGCATCGCTTCTGATGCTTTCGGACGTTCTTCTTCCGGAAAAGACGTCAACCAGGATGCGCGACAAACATCGCATCCGTGTATATCGGCAATAGCAGCAAAGCGAGGTTGGAATCCCCACGCATGAAAGAAGTAGATCCAGTTGATATAGGAGCTGACTTCATGGACTTTATAATGTAAAATGGTAATCAAGCGATTAAAAATTAATGATTAGTGGTAAGTGATCTGCTAATCACTAATTTCTGATTCTCAGTTCCTGTCCCCTATAGTTTTCATCTATTGCACCGTCCGAGTATAACAGATGTCCATTTACAAATGTCTTTTCGACTTTCCATCGGAAAGTATGTCCTTCCAACGGGCTCCATTGGCATTTGCTGAAAATACAATCTTTGGTTACCGTCCATTCCGTATTAGGACGAACGAGTACCAGATCGGCCTGATTACCGGTACGGATAAAACCTCGATTGTGTATTTCGTAAATCTGTGCGGGCGCATGGCACATCTTTTCCACTATCTTCTCGATGGTGAATACTCCTTCGTCTACCAACCCGAGCATACTGACCAGTGAAAATTGTATCATAGGCATTCCTGATGCCGCTTTCAGTGCACCACCTTCTTTGTCTTTGAGTAAATGCGGAGCATGATCGGTGGCTATTACGTCGATCAGGCCGGAGTTGACGGCATCACGTAAGGCATTCCGTTCTTTTTTCTTGATGGCCGGGTTACATTTGATACGAGTACCCAACTCTTGGTAATCACTCGAAGTAAATAAAAGATGGGAAACACATGCCTCGGCTGTAATCCTTTTCTCTACGAGGGGAATATTCTCGAGTAACTGCAATTCTTTGGCAGTCGATATATGCAGAATATGTAGACGCGCATCGGCTATCCGCGCCAGGCGTACTGCCAGTTCTGACGACTGGTAACAGGCTTCTGTCGACCGGATATTCGGATGATATCTTAAAGGAACATCACCGTCTGCTCCGTATTTGGTTAGATATTTTTCAGTGTTTTCTTTGATAATACCTTGATCTTCACAGTGAGTGGCTATTAATAAATCCGTACTGTTGAATATGTTCAGCAGGCTTGTCATTTTATCGACCAGCATATTACCGGTGCTCGATCCCATGAATAGCTTGACACCGCATACGCGATGCTTGTCCAATTGCTCCAATAAAGGATAATTATTATTGGTAGCTCCGAAGTAGCAGGAATAATTGACGGAACATTTCTCTGCCATTAAATCGAACTTTGCATTCAGTGCATCCAGGGTGGTTGTTTGCGGACTCGTATTGGGCATATCCATAATCGAAGTTACTCCACCTGCCGCAGCTGCCCGGCTTTCGCTTGTAATATCGGCTTTTTGAGTCAATCCGGGATCGCGGAAGTGTACATGATCATCAATCACTCCGGGTAATAAATAACATCCTGTAGCATCAATTGTTTCATCACAAGGTACGACAGGCCCTTCATCGCCCACCCATATTTCTGCTATCTTTTCTCCTTCTATCACTACGGAACCGGCTACCTGCCGTCCTTCGTTTACTATGATTGCATTTTTTATAAAAGTTCTTTTCATTTTTTCGGGGGTATTAATCACGGATTGCTGCATTTCGGATATTTATGAAACCAACTGCCTATTTTCAACTTGATGACTCCGAATACGGCTTCACCGAAGATACTGCCATTCATCTTTGAAGTTCCTAACTCTCTGTTGATGAAGATAACCGGTACTTCAGTGATTTTAAATCCACATTTGTAGGCCGTAAATTTCATTCCTATCTGAAAGGCATATCCTTTGAATTGTATATTGTCCAAATCGATGGTTTCGAGAACACGGCGGCGATAGCATTTGAATCCGGCAGTCGTGTCGTGTATCGGAATTCCGGTGATGAACCGGACATATTTGGATGCGAAGTATGACATTAATACACGTCCCATAGGCCAGTTTACTACATTGACTCCACTTACGTAGCGTGAACCGATGGCTACATCGCTTCCATCTTCAGCGCAGGCTTTGTACAAACGGGGCAGATCCTGGGGATTGTGACTGAAATCGGCATCCATTTCAAAAATATATTGATAGTTGTGGGCCAGCGCCCATTTGAATCCCGCAATATATGCAGTTCCTAATCCTAATTTACCTTTACGCTCCACCATGAACAAACGGTCCGGATACTCTTCCTGCAACTTTTTGACGATAGCCGCCGTACCGTCCGGTGAACCATCTTCAATGATGAGTATATGAAACACTTTATCTAATCCGAATACCGCGCGGATAATATTTTCTATATTTTCCCGCTCGTTGTAAGTGGGGATGATAACAATGCTGTCCGATGGTGTTTGCATAAGCGTATTTGTATTTGCGACAAATGTAACGTTTTTCCGTTACTTACAAAAAATAGTATATTAAAACTAAGGATAATTTAGTACTTTTGCGGGGATTTTCACCACAGAGGATGCAGAGTCTTACATCGTTGTGTTTTTTTATAGAAACAGAACGATGCTTTATCCGTTAGATGGTGAGTTAAAAAAAACAGGAATAATGACTATCACTGAACTGCAACAACAATATGCCGTCCATCCCAATGTGACGGCCATGAACCGGCTGCTGAAAGATGTTTCCGTAAAACATATTTTTTGTGGGGGATTGTGTGCATCTTCCGCTTCGCTTTTCTTTTCTGTATTGGTGCGGAAAGAGACCTGTCCGTTTGTTTTTATCTTGAGCGATCTTGAAGAAGCGGGATATTTCTATCATGACCTTACGCAAGTATTGGGAGGGGAGCGGATACTGTTTTTTCCTTCTTCTTTCCGTCGCGCTATCAAATACGGACAGAAAGATGCGGCAAATGAGATACTTCGTACCGAGGTTCTCAGTCGTTTGCAGAAAGGGGAGAAGGGGCTGTGTGTGGTTACCTATCCCGATGCATTGGCAGAGAAAGTCGTTTCCCGGAAAGAGTTGAGCGATAAGACGCTTAAGCTCGGTGTTGGCGAACGTGTTGATTCCACTTTCGTAACCGATGTGTTGCATAGTTACGGTTTCGAGTATGTTGACTATGTTTATGAGCCGGGTCAATACGCGGTTCGCGGAAGTATTATCGATGTTTTTTCTTTCTCATCGGAGTATCCCTATCGTATTGACTTTTTTGGAGATGAAGTGGAGAGCATCCGTACGTTTGAAGTGGATTCGCAACTTTCCCGTGAAAAGAAAGACAGTATTGTCATAGTGCCCGATCTGGCGGTGACAGGGATGGCATCGACCTCTTTTCTTGATTTCATTCCGAGGGATGCCGTACTTGCCATGCGTGATTTCCTGTGGTTGCGTGAACGTATACAGAGCGTGCATGATGAGGCGTTGACTCCACAGGCGATTGCCGTACAGGAGGCCGAAGAAAACGGGGGCATTACACTTGAAGGGAAACTGATTGACGGGAGTGAATTTACAGTTCATGCGCTTGATTTCCGGCGTCTGGAGTTTGGTAATAAACCTACCGGTACAGCCGATGCCACGGTGTCTTTTGATGTGACGGCACAACCTATTTTCCATAAGAACTTTGATTTGGCGGCCGCTTCTTTTCAAGAGTATCAGGAAAAAGGATATTCACTGTATATCTGTAGTGACAGTACAAAACAGACCGATCGTATCCGTGCCATCTTTGAGGATAGGGGGGATAAAATTTCTTTTATAGCCGTGGAACGTACTCTTCACGAAGGTTTTGCAGATAATGAATTGCGGCTTTGCGTTTTTACGGATCATCAGTTGTTCGATCGTTTTCATAAATACAATCTGAAAAGCGACAAGGCCCGTTCGGGTAAAGTGGCTCTTTCATTAAAGGAACTCAATCAGTTTACTCCCGGTGATTATGTGGTGCATACCGATCACGGAGTAGGACGTTTTTCCGGATTGGTACGTATCCCTAATGGCGATACCACACAGGAGGTCATGAAATTGGTTTACCAGAATGACGATGTGGTTTTTGTTTCGATCCATTCGTTGCACAAGGTATCGAAGTATAAAGGAAAGGAGGGAGAACCTCCCCGTTTGAATAAATTGGGAACCGGTGCTTGGGAGAAGTTGAAGGAGCGCACCAAGACCAAGATAAAAGACATTGCCCGTGATCTGATAAAACTTTACTCACAACGTCGTGAAGAAAAAGGATTTGCATATAGTCCGGATAGCTTTTTACAACGGGAACTGGAGGCGTCTTTCATCTATGAGGATACCCCTGACCAAAGCAAAGCGACGGCTGAAGTAAAAGCAGACATGGAACGTGACCGCCCCATGGACCGTCTGGTTTGCGGGGATGTAGGTTTCGGAAAAACGGAAGTGGCTATTCGTGCCGCATTTAAGGCGGTGGCCGACAATAAGCAGGTGGCCGTACTGGTGCCTACAACCGTATTGGCGTATCAGCATTTTCAGACCTTCCGTGAACGCTTGAAAGGGCTTCCCTGCCGGGTGGAATATCTGAGCCGTGCCCGTACGGCGGCACAAGCCAAAGCAGTGCTCAAAGGCCTTAGCGACGGAGAGGTCGGTATTCTTATCGGTACACACCGCATCTTGGGAAAGGATGTACATTTCAAAGATCTCGGTTTGCTGATTATCGATGAAGAACAAAAGTTCGGAGTATCCGTGAAAGAGAAGTTGCGCCAACTGAAAGTAAATGTAGATACACTGACCATGACTGCTACTCCTATTCCGCGTACGCTTCAGTTTTCATTAATGGGTGCACGAGATCTGAGCGTGATTTCCACACCGCCGCCCAATCGTTATCCGATACAGACCGAGCTACATACTTTCAATGAAGAGATTATTGCCGATGCCATTAATTTTGAGATGAGTCGCAACGGACAGGTGTTTTTCGTCAACAACCGTATTGCAAACTTGCCGGAATTGAAAGCTATGATCCTTCGCCATATTCCCGATTGCCGTATTGCCATCGGGCACGGACAAATGGAACCGTCGGAATTGGAACAGATTATCCTCGGATTTGTAAATTATGATTATGATGTATTGCTTGCTACCACTATTATAGAAAGCGGTATCGACATTCCCAATGCAAATACGATTATTATCAATCAGGCACAGAATTTCGGTTTAAGCGATCTTCACCAGATGCGCGGGCGGGTAGGGCGTAGTAATAAGAAAGCATTTTGCTATCTGCTTGCTCCTCCGTTGTCGTCACTTACCCCGGAGGGGAAACGGCGTTTGCAGGCTATTGAGAATTTTTCTGATTTGGGTAGCGGTATTCATATTGCCATGCAGGATCTCGATATTCGCGGTGCAGGAAATATGTTGGGAGCCGAGCAAAGCGGATTCATAGCCGACTTAGGGTATGAAACTTATCAGAAAATCCTTTCCGAAGCTGTACACGAATTGAAAACGGATGAGTTTGCCGAACTGTATGCCGATGAGATAAAAGGAGAAGGTGCGGTGAGCGGCGAACAGTTTGTGGAGGAGTGCCAGGTAGAGAGCGATCTGGAGTTGCTGCTGCCTGCCACTTATGTTACCGGTAGCAGTGAACGCATGCTTTTGTATCGCGAATTGGACGGATTGACATTGGATAGGGATGTAGATGCTTTTCGTTCGCGGCTTGAAGACCGTTTCGGGCCTGTACCTCCTGAGACGGAAGAGCTGTTGCGGATCGTGCCGCTTCGTCGGCTTGCTGCCCGGTTGGGTGCTGAGAAGGTTTTTCTTAAGGCCGGCCGGATGACCTTGTTTTTCGTTTCCAACCCGGAGAGTCCGTTCTATCAAAGTCAGGCATTTGGCAAAGTGATCGATTATATGATGAAATACACCCGCCGTTGTGATTTGCGTGAGCAAAACGGAAGGCGCTCGATGCTGATAAAAGACATTCCGAATGTGGAAACGGCGGTCGGTGTATTGCAGGAAATAGTGGCTTTGCCCGTTGGATAAGGAATTATCAGTCGTATTCTCATGTATGATCAGTCGTATTTTCATCCTCACCCCGTCCGGAAGGCATTTTGGACGGGGTGTGCCCATTGAGGCTCGCTATTCTGGAACGTTGGTAATGATAGCTTACATCTCGTAGGCGTGACTTCCTCCTCCCGTTAGAAATAGAATCCTAAATTTACGTAGAATCCTACTTTTTTGCATTGGTTGGAGTATCCTAATGAAGCTTCCAAGGGGCCGAACATGCTATCGATTCCGTATCCTAAACTGAAACCATAGATGCATTTGTCTTCCAGAATATCAAAGAAATTATTGTTGTTCAGCGCTACGTTTCCGGTGAGACTTATGTAATGTTTGCTCCATAAGCGTTGACGAAGTTTCAATGCACCTACCACAACGGAGTTTTTCATGATTTCGATGTTGTCTATTCCTGCAAATGGCATTTGTTGGGAGATGAAACGACCGAAATAGTCACCTCCTAATGCATTGGTGTATGGGTAGGGAATATCTCTACCGATGAGTACCCTGCCGTATACAGAGGGGAGCAGTGCGATTCGGTTGGTAAGTTGAAAGGCTTCCGACCATGAAATACTGAGTGCGGAGAATGGGGCATGTCCTTTATATTTTGCTAAGTTGTCGGTATAGAGCACATAGCCGGCTTTAAAATCGGCTCCTTTATTCGGGAAATATCCTTTGTTGAACGTATTGTAATGTACTTGTGCAAAATAGCTGAAAAAATGTTCCGGTTGAATTTTCAGATTATATTCCGAACTGTTGTACAGGAAATCTTTATACTTAAAGTATTCGAAGCGTGCTCCGATAGCAAAGCGCAGATTTTTGTACCAGACATCGGAGAAACTGAATTCGCCCGAATGATATTTATAAGTGGTATTGTATGCCCGGTCACCATGATTGTAGATATTGATATCATTGTATTCGAAGAGATAACCGAGATTAAAGTTTCTCATCTGCATTGGTTCCAGAGTATAGTCTACACGGGCGGCATATCGTTTTCCTAAGCGTCCGGTGACGGATATCTTAGAGGGAATACGGGTTTTCAGGTTTGATGTGGCATTCAGTAACACAGAGGCTGTTTCCTCGGAGTCGAAGCGAATTCCTAAATTTATATTTCTTTCATATTTCTCTTCCAATAGAAAGTCGAGTTTGTAGCCTTCCGGCATATTGGTCAGTTTATAACTGACGTTGGAATAGGCTTGGCTTCCTCTCAGTACCGAAAGGGCTTTTTCCAGTTGCGCCACACTGATCTCACTATCCTCTTTCAACTTGCATTTCCGTATCATCCACTTTTTGTCGGCATCTTCAATGCCGGAGAAATTAATCTCTTTTACAAAAAACTTCCGGGAAGAAGAGAGAGAAGTGTACGGCCCGTGAGCTTCCGGTTTATAATCTTCCGGGATGCCGATTTTCTTCTTCAGTTTTAACAAGTCGTCCCATTTCTCAAGTGCGGCTTCTTCTCCACGGTTCGTCAGTGTATCGAGTGCGTTCGGGGTGAAGCTGGCTGAAGAGTATCCTTTTACATTTACTTTAATGTGGACGTCTGATGCGGCAACGTTTCTTGCGTAATTTTCCTGTGTGGTCAGATCTATGATTTGTAGCAGAATATCAGGTGCCGTATTCAACTCTTCTTCCGTTCGCAATTTATTTTGAACATCTACCCCGATGATGATTTCCGCTCCCATGGCTTTGGCCACATTTACCGGATAATTATTCTTCATACCTCCGTCTACCAATACCATGCCGTCAATTCGTACCGGAGTGAATACACCGGGAATAGCCATGCTGGCGCGCATGGCAGTGGAAAGCACGCCGTCATGAAATACGATTTCTTTTCCATTTACTACGTTTTCCGAAACACAGGCAAAAGGAATCGGTAATTTATTGAAATCGATTGAATCGTGATATCCTACGGTCAGGTCAGAGAATAGATTGGCAAGATTCTGTCCTTTGATAACTCCTCCCGAAGCTTGTTCTTTGAAACGTTTTCCGGTGAGAGGGAGCGATAGCACGAAGGTTTCTGATTTTTCTCTTTCGGACATCGTTTGCTGGCTTCGTTTGATACGGTCGCTGAGCAGGAAAGTCCAGTCCTGCTTTTTCACCATGCTGTCCAGTTGCTGGGGGGTATAGCCGATAGCGTATAATCCTCCGATAATAGATCCCATACTGGTGCCTACGATATAATCGATGGGAATACCGGCTTCTTCGATAACTTTGAGTGCTCCGATATGTGCAACTCCTTTTGCACCGCCACCACTGAGAACCACGCCTACTTTTTTGCGCTGCTGTGCGGAAGAGGGCAAGGTAAAAAAAAGACAAGTCAGGAGAACCAATGTCAGAGATAAATGTTTTTTCATTAAGGATATTTGTTATATCTATTATTATAAAGTACAAATGTATGCGATAATTTGTTTAGTAGTAGAAGATATTTATCTCGTTTTTTGGTCCGAAAGTCGGATTTGTAGATAAATTCCACAATTAGAAAAGAAAATCTACAATTCTGTGAATATACTGTTTGGGATATAATGAACTGATTTATAATGAAAAATACAATATTAATTACTTTGGTATACAATTTGTATGCTACAAAACTAAGAACAAACATAAGTTAAATTAAATAATTCATCCGATTATGAGATTATTTTTCTCAAAAAAAGAATTGAAGTTAAAGCGAAAGAGAACCATTGCTGCTGTTGTTTGCATCATTCTGCTGTTAGGCATTTATTGGGTACTGACCCGGCCGCGTAAGGCTGAACCGGAAATTCCTACGGTCATGGTAGAAGCGGCTGCAAAAGACGATGTAGAAATTTATGGTGAGTATGTAGGCCGTATCCGTGCCCAACAGTTTGTAGAGGTACGTGCCCGGGTAGAAGGGTATCTGGAACAGATGCTTTTTGCCGAAGGTACTTACGTAAATAAGAATCAAGTACTTTTTGTCATTAACCAGGAGCAATATCGGGCTAAAGCAGATAAAGCCCGGGCTCAGTTGAAGAAAGACGAGGCACAAGCACTGAAAGCACAACGTGATTTTGAACGTATCAAACCTCTGTATGCACAGAATGCCGCCAGTCAATTGGATCTTGATAATGCCGAAGCGGCTTACGAAAGCGCTGTCGCTACGGTTGCCATGAGTGAAGCCGATCTGGCACAGGCAGAGTTGGAATTGGGGTATACGCTGGTCCGTTCTCCACTCTCGGGGCATATCAGCGAAAGAAATGTCGATTTGGGAACTTTAGTCGGTCCCGGTGGGAAATCTTTGCTGGCTACGATTGTCAAGAGTGATACGGTATTGGTGGATTTCAATATGACGGCTTTGGATTATCTGAAAAGTAAAGAACGTAACATCAATATCGGCCAACAGGATTCCAGCCGTTCCTGGCAGCCGAACATTTCGATTACATTGGCCGACAATACGGTCTATCCTTATAAAGGTTATGTGGATTTTGCCGAACCGCAGGTAGACCCCCAAACGGGTACATTCTCTGTTCGTGCTGAAATGCCCAATCCGAAGCAGGTATTATTACCCGGACAGTTTACCAAAGTGAAACTGCTGCTCGATGTTCGTGAGGGAGCCGTTGTGGTGCCGTTGAAAGCAGTAACGATTGAAAAAGGAGGAGCTTACATTTATGTGATGCGCAGAGATTCTACTGTCGAAAGGCGTTTCATTGAATTGGGACCCGAATTTGGCAATAAAGTAGTTGTAGAACGGGGACTTGTACAGGGAGAGATGATTGTTGTTGAAGGATTCCACAAATTGAATCCGGGTATGAAAGTCCGGGTGGTAGAAGCCGGTGCGATGGATTCCGGTACGGTTGACAGTGTGGATAATGCTAAAAAGGATTAAGTAATGAAAGTAAGTTTTTTTATAGATAGGCCGGTTTTTTCTGCGGTATTGTCTATTGTTATTGTTATCATCGGAATTATCGGTCTGACCATGCTTCCGGTGGACCAATATCCGCAGATTACGCCTCCCGTTGTTAAGATCAGTGCTTCTTATCCCGGAGCCAGTGCACTGACGGTTTCGCAGGCTGTGGCGACTCCTATCGAACAGGAGATAAACGGTACTCCGGGTATGCTTTATATGGAATCCAACAGTTCCAATTCCGGAGGATTTTCTGCAACAGTTACTTTTGACGTGTCTGCCGATGCGGATTTAGCGGCTGTTGAGATTCAAAATCGGGTGAAACTTGCCGAATCCCGTCTTCCCGCCGAAGTAATTCAGAATGGTATATCAGTGGAGAAGCAGGCACCCAGTCAGTTGATGACGCTTTGTCTGACTTCTTCCGATCCGAAATTCGATGAAATCTATCTGAGTAACTTTGCTACTATCAATGTGCTCGATGTGCTTCGCCGTATTCCCGGTGTGGGGCGTGTGTCGAATATAGGTAGCCGGTATTATGCCATGCAGATATGGGCGCAGCCCGATAAACTGGCAAATTTCGGTCTTACCGTACAGGATTTGCAGAACGCATTGAAAGACCAGAACCGTGAGTCGGCTGCCGGTGTACTCGGTCAACAACCTGTAAAGGGGTTGGATATCACCATCCCTATTACTACGCAAGGTCGTCTTTCCACTGTCAGTCAGTTTGAAGATATCGTAGTACGTGCCAATTCGAACGGTTCCATTATCCGTCTGAGGGATGTGGCGCGTGTATCGCTCGAGGCTTCTTCCTATAATACGGAAAGTGGTATCAATGGAGAGAATGCCGCAGTACTCGGTATTTATATGTTGCCCGGTGCCAATGCCATTGAAGTGGCCGACAATGTAAAGGAGGCCATGGAAGAGATCAGTAGGAACTTTCCGGAAGGATTGAATTACGAAATACCGTTTGATATGACTACCTATATTTCCGAGTCTATCCATGAGGTATATAAAACACTGTTTGAGGCACTTGTCCTGGTCGTGTTGGTTGTTTTTCTCTCTTTACAGAGTTGGCGTGCCACATTGATACCGATTGTGGCTGTACCTATTTCATTGATCGGTACCTTCGGTTTTATGTTGATATTCGGCTTTTCACTGAATATCCTTACTCTGTTAGGGTTGATCCTTGCTATCGGTATTGTGGTGGATGATGCGATTGTGGTGGTAGAGAGTGTGGAGCATATCATGGAAACCGAAAAGTTGAGTGCTTACGAAGCCACCAAGAAGGCAATGGAGGGGCTGACCAGTGCATTGATTGCCACTTCGCTGGTGCTTTGCGCAGTATTCGTTCCTGTTAGCTTCTTAAGCGGAATTACCGGACAACTTTACCGGCAGTTTACCATAACGATTGCCGTGTCGGTATTAATCTCTACTGTGGTTGCACTTACGCTCAGCCCTGTCATGTGTTCTCTGATTCTGAAACCGGATAACGGAAAGAAGAAGAATATCGTGTTCCGTAAAATTAATCATTGGCTGAACGTCGGTAATAATAAATACGTGAGTATCATTACCCGGGTTATTCGTAATCCGCGACGCGTGTTGAGTGCCTTCGGCGTAGTATTGATCGGTATTTTGTTGTTGCACCGCATTATTCCCACCAGTTTCCTTCCGGTAGAAGATCAGGGATATTTCAAAATAGAGCTCGAATTGCCCGAAGGGGCTACTTTGGAGCGTACACGCCAAGTGACGGAGCGTGCCATCTCTTTTCTTGGTAAGAATCCATACATCGCTTATGTGCAGAATGTAACCGGAAGCAGTCCTCGTGTCGGGAGTAATCAGGCGCGTAGTGAGTTGACCGTTATTCTGAAACCGTGGGAAGAACGTAAGGAAACCAGCATAAACAAAATCATGTCGGAAGTGCAGAAACACTTGGAGGAGTATCCCGAATGCAAGGTCTATCTTTCCACTCCACCGGTTATTCCCGGCTTGGGAAGTTCCGGAGGTTTTGAAATGCAGCTTGAGGCTCGCGGCGAAGCCACATTCGATAATTTGGTGCAGGCTGCCGATACGTTGATGTACTATGCTTCCAAGCATAAAGAACTGGCCGGGCTCTCTTCTTCCTTACAGGCGGAAATCCCTCAGTTATATTTCGATGTGGACCGTGATAAAGTGAAAATGTTAGGTGTGCCTTTGGCTGATGTCTTTTCTACGATGAAAGCCTATACCGGTTCTGTTTATGTGAATGATTTTAACATGTTCAACCGTATATATAAGGTGTATATTCAGGCAGAAGCTCCCTATCGTGAACATAAGGACAATATCAATCTGTTTTTTGTGAAAGCTTCCAATGGAGTGATGGTTCCTTTGACCTCTTTGGGTAATGCTTCGTACACCACAGGTCCCGGTAGCATTAAACGTTTTAATATGTTTACTACGGCCGTTATCCGTGGTGAGGCTGCCCACGGATACAGTTCGGGACAAGCCATGGAGATTATGGAACAGATAGCCCGTGATCATTTGCCGGATAATATCGGTCTGGAATGGAGCGGTCTTTCCTATCAGGAGAAACAAGCCGGAGGGCAGACCGGTCTCGTGCTGGCATTGGTTTTTCTTTTTGTCTTCCTCTTTTTGGCAGCACAATACGAGAGCTGGACTTTGCCGGTTGCCGTATTGCTCTCTTTGCCGATTGCTGCATTAGGTGCTTATTTAGGGGTATGGATCTGTGGGTTGGAGAATGATGTTTATTTCCAGATCGGCCTTGTGATGCTGGTAGGTTTGGCTGCAAAGAATGCTATTCTTATTGTAGAATTTGCCAAAGTACAGGTCGACAACGGAGAAGACATTGTTACGGCCGCTATCAATGCCGCCCGTCTGCGCTTCCGCCCCATTCTGATGACATCTCTTGCCTTTGTGCTCGGTATGCTTCCGATGGTATTGGCAAGCGGTCCCGGTTCTGCCAGTCGCCAGGCCATCGGTACGGGAGTATTCTTCGGAATGATATTTGCAATTGTCCTGGGCATTATTTTGGTACCGTTCTTCTTTGTAATGGTATATAAAACGACTACTAAGATACGCCACAGAAGCGGTGGGGTGAAAATTCCGTTTGCTTCCAAACTAAAACGTAAATGATTATGAAACGAAATAACATCTATATAACTTTAGTAACCCTTCTTGTCCTTGTCACCTTCTCCGCCTGCAAGGTGGGGAAGAGCTACACCCGTCCCGATCTTCATTTGCCCGATAGCCTTGCACAACATCAGGACTCGTTGAGCTTTGGGGATATGGATTGGTGGAACATTTATACAGATTCCACCCTCCGTGGACTGATAGCAAAATCTTTGGAATATAATAAAGATATTCTGATTGCCGCCGCCCGTGTGAAAGAGATGGCGGCGCAAAAAAGAATTTCGACGGCAGCGCTGCTTCCCGATATAAAAGGAACGGTGACCGGTGAACGCGAATTTGAAAATCATGGTGGAGATGCTTTTAAACGTAATGATACTTTTGAAGCCCAAGTACTGTTTTCTTGGGAACTGGATTTATGGGGGAATCTGCGCTGGGCACGCTCGGCAAGTATTGCTGAGTATCTGCAATCGGTAGAAGCGCAACGTGCACTTCGCATGACGATTGTATCCGAAGTAGCCCAAGCCTACTATGAACTTGTAGCTCTCGATACGGAGTTGGAGATCGTTCGCCAGACTTTGAAAGCTCGCGAAGAAGGGATGCGCTTGGCGCGTATTCGTTTCGAGGGAGGACTGACATCCGAAACCTCTTATCGCCAGTCACAGGTGGAACTTGCCCGTACGGCAACGTTGGTGCCCGATCTGGAGCGTAAGATCAGCCTTAAGGAAAATGACATAGCTTTTCTTGCCGGGGAGTATCCTAATAAGATAGCCCGCAGCCGTTTGTTGCAGGAGTTCAACTTCCCGAACGAATTGCCCATAGGTTTACCCTCCGATTTGCTGGAACGACGTCCGGATATCCGTCAGGCCGAACAAAAGTTGATTGCCGCAAATGCCAAAGTAGGGGTGGCATATACAAATATGTTTCCCCGTATTTCACTTACCGGCGGGGCAGGAGCCGAAAGTGTGGTTCTTTCCGATCTCCTGAAATCTCCTTATGGTATTATGGAAGGTGCTTTATTGACTCCGATTTTTGGCTGGGGAAAGAATCGCGCTGCATTGAAAGCGAAAAAAGCGGCTTATGAAGCTGAGGTACACAGTTATGAAAAAACAGTCCTTACTGCTTTTAAAGAGACGCATAACGCCATTGTCAATTTTAATAAGATAAAGGAGGTATATGATTTGAGGGCCAAGCTGGAACGTTCTTCAAAGAGCTATGTAGATTTGGCGCAGCTTCAGTATATCAATGGTGTTATTAACTATCTCGATGTGCTCGATGCCCAGCGTGGATATTTTGATGCCCAGATCGGTTTGAGCAATGCGATTCGCGATGAACTGATTGCCGTTGTACAGGTGTATAAAGCACTGGGTGGCGGCTGGCAGGTAAAAGACGAAGGCAAATAGAGTATTGGATAGTAAGGTATCTGTACTCTGATATGCTTAGTTACCAATATGTTATTTAATCAGGATTATATTCTTAGTTGTAAAACATTGTAGTGTACTGAATAAGTTGACACTTTCTAAATCAAAAAAAGTATGTCAACCAAAAGAAAACCTCACAGAAAGTTTACAGAATTGGAAAGTAAGTCTTATATTCGCGAGTATCTTTCCAGCTCCGACCGTCGGAAAACATTTGAACGACGTAATGGATTAAGTTTAGGTACATTGTCCCGCTGGATGAAAATGTACGAGATAGAAGATCCTAAGATGCAAAAATCCATCATTGATCCACAGCTGATAGACGAAGACTCAGCGGCCCTTATCGCTCAGCTTCGTGCTGAAAATGAAACGTTACACAAGTCTAACCGTCAACTTCAACGGGATTTGGATACGACAAAGATGCTTCATGAAGCCTGCGAGGTGCTTATTGATCTGACAGAGCAGACCTATCATATCCCCGTGCGAAAAAACTCAGATGCCAAGTAATCGACACCTTGTCACAGAGAGGCTCGGTCAACCGTAAATGCGGTGGTCTGAACAGACTCTGTGGTTACTTCGGCATAACCAGACAAGGTTACTATAAACATGTGGACAGACAGTGTGAAGTTAATGTTTTGAAGACAAGTATTGTTCTGTATTGCAAAGAATTAAGAACTTTAATGCCCCAATCGGGTATGCGTGAGCTATATGTATGCTGTGTTCGTTACTTTAAGGAGAAAATGGTGATAGGTCGTGACCAGTGCTATGAGATATTCCGCTCTAATGGTCTGGTCCAGAGGAAGAAGCGTGTACGTCCCAAAACAACGAACTCCAATCATAATTATTATATATATCCTGATTTGCTGAACACGACACCTAAGTTCGTAGCAAGCACAAGCGGAAGTATGGTTGTGGCAGATATTACCTATGTCTCCACCAGGGATGGCTGGGCATACCTGTCCTTGCTTACTGATAGCCACAGTCGTGCAATAGTAGGCTATTCGTTCTGTCCTTCATTGACAACGGAAGGCCCGATGAAAGCTTTGGAGTCAGCTTTCCTGTTTTACAGAGAGAACGGGATAGACATCAGCGGGTTGATACATCATTCAGACCGTGGGGTTCAATACTGCTCAAACCAATACGTTGACACGTTAAAAGCACAACATATAAGCATAAGCATGACACAGTGTGGTGATCCTCTGCATAATGCATTGGCCGAGCGGATGAACAATACTATTAAGAACGGATGGCTCTTTGACTGCGGGAAGGAGACTTTTAACCAGGTGGAAGAACGTATTAAACAGGCTGTGTACACATATAATAATATCCGGCCACACCAAGCTTTGAAAATGCGCACACCAATGGAAATTATAAAGGAGGAGAAGGTATGAAAGTACCCCGACTCAGGTTGTGCTCGTCGGGACGGGTGGTCCCGCCCCTTGCCGCACGGCGCTCCCCGACCAAGGATATTTCTTGGCAAACGAGATAATAACAAAAATCAGTTCAACAACATTGGAATAAATAGAATAATTAGCATTATATTTGGAAATCCAAATGGGACAACTACAGTAGGTCTAACAAACAGAAATGTAAACCTATTCAGGTATTGAAAATTGTTGAGTGAACGAATACAGTAATAACAATCGAAGTTGTCAACTAAATCCAGTACACATCACATCCCCATGTTTTGGTTGACAACATCCCCATGTTCTTATGCAGAACATCCGGATGTTGTCGGTTGAAACATGGGGATGTTTTTATGATTCGATTACGTTCATAATTTCATGAGAATAGTACTCTCTTCCGGTGTTGTATTCCTATGTTATTGGTTGCTTTTTATTGTCTTTTCATTGTTCCGTTACATACGGCTGAATTATATTAATGGATCATAAAACTTTTTAATCGTCATTTGCGTTTTTCATCTTTGTCGATGTAAAGTCTCTATAACCGAAATAGTTGCTAACATTATTTACGCATGCTCTTTCATAATTCAGAAAAAAACACGAAATTTGCATCGCTTTTGATTTTTTAGAATCGAACTTACTAACACCTTTAAATAAAAATAAAGAAAATGACTAAAAGTGCATTGCAAATCGCGAGGGCTGCTTATCAGCCCAAACTTCCGAAAGCGCTGAAAGGAGCTGTTAAGGCTGTAGAAGGCGCTGCTACTCAATCTGTAGCCGATCAGGAAGCTATTCAGAAATTATTTCCTAATACGTACGGTATGCCATTGATCAAGTTCGAGGCCGGTGAAGCTGTAAAGTTGCCTGCCATGAACGTGGGTGTTATTCTTTCCGGTGGACAAGCTCCGGGCGGACATAACGTGATCTCCGGCCTGTTCGACGGTATCAAAGCGCTGAATCCGGATAGCAAATTGTATGGTTTCATCCTCGGCCCCGGCGGCCTGGTTGACCATAATTATATGGAACTGACTTCGGATATCATCGACGAATATCGTAATACCGGCGGTTTCGATATTATCGGTTCCGGTCGTACGAAGTTGGAAAAAGAAGATCAGTTTGAGAAAGGTCTTGAAATTCTGAAAGAGTTGGGTATCAAAGCACTTGTGATCATCGGCGGTGATGACTCTAACACAAACGCTTGTGTATTGGCTGAATATTACGCAGCTAAGAAAGCCGGTGTACAGGTGATCGGTTGTCCGAAGACAATCGACGGTGACTTGAAGAACGAAATGATCGAGACTTCTTTCGGATTCGATACTGCTTGTAAAGTTTACTCGGAAGTGATCGGAAATATCCAGCGTGACTGTAACTCAGCGCGTAAATATTGGCACTTCATCAAACTGATGGGGCGTTCGGCTTCTCATATCGCTTTGGAATGTGCTTTGCAGGTTCAGCCTAATATTTGTATCATCTCTGAAGAAGTTGAGGCTAAAGATATGTCCTTGGACGACGTAGTGACTTACATTGCTCAGGTAGTGGCCGATCGTGCTGCACAGGGTAATAACTTCGGTACGGTTCTTATTCCCGAAGGCTTGGTAGAGTTTATTCCGGCTATGAAGCGTCTGATTGCCGAACTGAATGACTTCCTGGCTACGAATGCCGAAGAGTTCTCTCAGATTAAGAAGTCTCACCAGCGTGATTATATCATCCGTAAACTTTCTCCGGAAAACTCGGCTATCTATGCAAGTCTTCCCGAAGGAGTGGCCCGTCAGTTGACGTTGGATCGCGACCCGCACGGAAACGTACAGGTATCACTGATTGAAACGGAAAAACTGTTGTCGGAAATGGTTGCCACTAAACTGGCTACTTGGAAAGCAGAAGGTAAATATGTAGGTAAGTTTGCTGCACAACATCACTTCTTCGGTTATGAAGGGCGTTGCGCTGCTCCGTCAAATTATGACGCAGACTATTGCTACTCATTGGGTTATACTGCTTCTATGTTGATTGCTAATGGCAAGACGGGGTATATGTCGTCTGTACGCAATACGACTGCTCCTGCAGAAGAATGGATTGCAGGCGGTGTGCCTATCACAATGATGATGAATATGGAACGTCGTCATGGAGAAATGAAACCGGTTATCCAGAAAGCTCTTGTGAAACTGGATGGTGCTCCGTTCAAGACATTTGCCGCTATGCGTGACCAGTGGGCTATGACTACGGATTATGTATATCCGGGTCCTATTCAATACTTCGGTCCGACTGAAGTATGCGACCAGCCTACTAAGACTTTGCAGTTGGAACAAGCAAAATAAGTAGTAAGTAGATGGTAGATAGAAGTTAGGAGTCAGGAGTCAGTAGTTAGGAGTTAAAATCTATGTAGCGTGTTAGCATTATGCCATTAGATTCTAACTACTATTTACCGACTATTCACTTCTGACTCCTGACCATTCACTTCTAACTACTATCTACTAACTTCTAACTTCTAATATGACTAACTCCCGTCAACCTATACCTCGTAAAAAAAAATCTGCTACTTCCCGTCGTTCTCCGCGAAAGACAACGAAAAAGGCCGTTCGTACTACTATGCCTATATGGCTGCGTAATGTGCTCGTTGCCGTCATTGTCGCTTTTTTCTCGGTGGCATTTTATTATTTCTTTATTAGGCCTTATGCTTATCGTTGGAAACCTTGTTATGGGTTGAAAGCATATGGAATTTGTGTACCTTGCTGTTATGATGTGCATGGTATCGATATATCGCATTATCAGGGAGATATCGACTGGGGGCAACTGACGCAGAGCCGTTTGACTGATTTTCCCATTGAATTTGTTTTTATGAAGGCTACTGAGGGAGGAGATCATGGCGATGATACTTTTGCCCGTAACTTTTCCGAAGCGGGAAAGCACGGATTTATTCGTGGTGCCTATCATTTCTTCTCTCCGGTTACTGACCCTTTAAAACAGGCGGATTTCTTTATTCGTACAGTGAAACTTGCTCCGGGAGATCTTCCTCCGGTGCTGGATGTGGAAGTAACCGGCAAGAAAAAAAAGGAAGAACTACAAGGGAATATAAAACGTTGGCTCGACCGAATAGAAGCACATTATGGGGTGAAACCGATTTTGTACACCTCTTATAAATTTAAAACACGTTATTTGAGTGATTCTATTTTTGATACTTATCCTTATTGGATAGCCCATTACTATGTGGATTCAGTAAAGTATGAAGGCAAATGGCATTTTTGGCAACATACGGATGTAGGCAGCGTACCCGGTATTGAAGAGAATGTGGATCTGAATGTATTCAACGGGACATTAGAAGAATTGAAAAAGATGACGATTGATAATGTGGCTGTAAAAACAAATGAAAAACCAAATGAAACAATGAAGGAATAAAAGGCTATGCCAAATGAAACAAGGAATAATGAAATAATATGCTAATGTGCCGGTTAATCACGCTGTGTACAAATGAAAGAATGATGGGATAATGGACACATTTGTTCATTTTAAATTATTCTTTCATTTGGCATAGCCTTTCATTCTTTCATTCCTTCATTTTTTTCATTTGGCTTTTCATTTGCCCCAGCCATTCATCCTTTCAGAATGAATTTTACGGCAGCCCAATGATTCTTTTCCTGATGATGGATGAAGTTTAATCCATTGCGTTCGGCTTCTTCACGGATAACGGGAATGTCGTCTACATAAAAACCGCTCATGTAAAGTTCTGATCCCGGATGCATGCAAGCCACATATTGCTTCATGTCGTTCAGTAGGATGTTCCGATTGATATTTGCAATAACTACATCAAAAGGACCTTTACCTTGCAATGTGCCGGCATCTCCCAATTCTACATCTATGTCTGTCACTTTGTTCAATTCGATATTTTCAATCGAGTTACGCACGCACCATTCGTCAATATCGATTGCTGTGCAGGGAGTAGCGCCACGCATACGTGCCAGGATTGCAAGAATAGAGGTACCGCATCCCATATCAAGAAGAGATTTTCCTTCCAGTTCACTGTTCAACAGTTCGCTGATAATAAGACTGGTCGTTTCATGGTGTCCTGTACCGAATGCCATCTGCGGATTGATTACAATGTCATATTCCGCTTTTGGCACATCGTGATGAAAGGTGCTGTGAATTACGCAACGATTACCGATTACGATTGGTTGGAAGAAGTTTTTCTCCCATTCTTCATTCCAGTTCTTATCTTCGGCTTCTACGTAGTTGTAAGTGATTTCCGTATCCGGTAACGGGAATTCATTAAGAGCATTTTTTATTACTTCTTCATTGCAGAGAGATTGTTGGATATATGCTGACAGACCACCTTCGCGTTCTATAAAACTTTCAAACCCGGCATCGCCCAAAACAGCAGCTAATACGTCATTAACAGTTTCCGTACAAGGGTTGGTATCAAACGTGAACTCAAAATACTTCATAGTTGTTTTTATTTGCAAAATTACGATTAAATGAGGATAAAACAAAGGAAAGTTACATTTAGAAACTTCTGTTCGGAATTTCCTCAGAAAAATTATCGGGTGAATTTTAAACAGATGATAACTTTATTTAATAGGTAACCTCTGATCCGGTATTGTTTACATATAAAATCATGCGTGAATCTTTTATAAATAGGGAAATCCCTATCATCCTTTGGGGAAAATCTCCCCGAAAGGATGGATACGTTGCTTATCTTTGTAACGTGAATGAAAGGATTAAAGATAACCCATAAACCACAGAGATATGAAAAAGATTGTTTTTTTACTGTTGATTGCCTTGTGTCTCCCTATAGGTTTGATGGCACAGAGCTATGATGATGATCTCTATTTCATTCCTTCCAAAGAGAAGGAAGAAGAACCTGCACCTGCCAAGAAGGAACCGGTTCGGAGAGAGACCACGACGAATATTTATACGACTCCCGGAACCACTGTTGTGATTCAGGACCGGAAAGGAAACACTCGCGATGTAGACGAGTATAATCGCCGTTACGATGCACGTGATAACGACTTCGAAATGGATAACGATACGCTATATATTAAGGAAAAAGACCAGCCGGATCTGGACGGAGAATGGGTGAACGGTGAGTTTAACGGTTCACAGGATGATTATGAATATGCCGAGCGTATCATTCGTTTCCGTAATCCTCGTTTTGCCGTTAGCATTAGCAGCCCGTTCTATTGGGATGTTGTATACGGAATGAATTCATGGGACTGGAACGTATATACCGATGGACTTTATGCCTATGCATTCCCTACATTCAGCAATCCGTTATGGTGGGATTGGAGATATAATTCCTATGGTCCCGGATGGGGCTGGGGATGGTCACATCCTTACTATGGATGGGGTGGTTACTATCCCGGTTACTGGGGTGGCTGGTATGGCGGTTGGTACGGTGGTTGGTACGGTGGCGGCTATTGGGGTGGTCATTGGGGACACCATCATGGCTATTATCCCGGATGGGGTGGCGGCGGTCATTACTGGGCCAATAACAGTTATACGAGTCGACGTTCATTTGGAAGTAGAGACAGGTATTCTTCGGGAACTTCCCGGCGTTCCTATACAGGAGGGCAGTCTGACCGTGCCAGTGTAAGTTCTTCCCGTCGTACCAGTACTTCGTCATCAGGTCGTGTCGTAGGTACGCGTACTTCTTCCAGTACCCGGCCGGGAGTAAGTTCGGATAGAAGAGAAGCGTCGTCTTCCCGTCGTTCTACTTACACACGCCCAAGTAGTACCCGTAGTACTTACAATAGCAGTAGCTCTCGGCCAAGTACGGGTCGTTCTTCTTCCAGAAGTAGTAGTACTCGTTCTTCATCAAGCTATAACCGCGGAAGTTCAACTCAGTCATCCAGCCGTAGTAATTATTCTAATGGGAGTTCAAGACGCTCTTACAGTGCGCCATCCAGTAGCAGTAGAAGTTACTCTCCCAGTAGCAGTAGTAGTTCGCGTTCCAGTTCTTCTTATAGTGGTGGAAGTTCTTCCCGTTCTGGTGGCGGTAGCTCCAGTCGCAGTAGTAGCAGAAGATAAGCTGACGTAGGTATTAATGTAAAAGTTCAGGATTATGAAAAAGATAATGATTACGGTAGCCACTGCTTTGTTTGTAAGCGGTATTAATGCACAAAGCATATATGATGCTACCAAAATAGCGAGTAAAGATTTAAATGGAACTGCCCGTTTTGTTGGTATGGGTGGTGCGATGAGCGCATTGGGTGGGGATATTTCCACTATGGGCACAAATCCGGCAGGTATCGGTATTTATCGCAGTAATGACGCAATGACATCTTTCAGTTTTTCTGCCTTTGGATCAGAAAGTAAATATAAAGGGTATGATAATACTTATAATTCTAAGTTGGATAAGAATCATTGGTCGTACGATAATATAGGTTTTGTAATTTCATCGAAAATAGGTAATCAGACTCCGTTACGCTATGTGAATTTTGGTTTTAATTATCATAAATCGAAATCATTTTATAAGAATATGGGTATGGAGGGGTTGTTGAATACAGATCCTAATGGTGGGATCGTAACCCAAACTTATCAGATGGCTAATTTGACGAATGGTGTGAAAGACAGTAAATATCTTGATGGTAGGGAAGCTTTCCGTGATCCGGATCTTGGATGGATGTCTGTGTTAGGATGGCAGGGATACTTGATTCAGGAGGATAAATCGGATCCCCAAAATCCTTATCGTTACATGCCGGTAACTACTGATATTCCTTATTCTTTATTCCGTTCCGAAGAGAGAGGAGGAATTGATGCATATGATTTTAATGTATCGTTTAATTTTAATGACCGTGTTTATTTGGGATTGACTGTTGGGGCTTATGATGTAGATTATAGCAAGTATTCTTCGTATGACGAAAGTTATGGAGAAGAGACCGGATATCTGTTGGAAAGCTGGAATAAGATTTCTGGTAGTGGATTTGACTTTAAGATGGGAGCTATTGTACGTCCGTTTGAATCTTCCCCTTTCCGTATTGGTGCATCTGTGCACTCTCCAACATTTTATAAACTTACTTTGACAACAAGTGCACGTCTTATTTCCGATATGTATTTGGATGGTAAATTGAAGCGTACCGATATAGATACATATAATTTAGTTGGTGATATGAATCGTGAATACAGTCTCCGTACGCCGTGGATTTATAATCTTAGTTTAGGATATACGGTCGGTAATAGTTTTGCAATTGGTGCGGAGTACGAATATGAAGATTATTCGACGATGAGGTTTAATTATCCTGAGGGAGATGCTATGTTTTTTGAAAATAATCAGACTGATATGTTGAAAGGTGTGCATACATTCCGTGTCGGTGCTGAATACAAGGTAATTCCTCAGTTTGCTTTCCGTTTGGGATATAATCATAGTACTACTGCTTTTAAAGGCGAGGCTTATAAGCAATTACCTGAAAATTCAATAAGTACTGATACTGATTTTGCCAATGCCCAGGCTCTTAATAACTATACATTAGGTATTGGGTATCGCGGTAACATGTTTTACGCTGACTTGGCATATAAGTTTAGTTCTTATAAAGAAGATTTTTATGCTTTCGATGATCTTTACCTTAATAAAACAGAGGTGACTAATACACGCAGCCAGGTACTGTTTACTGTTGGTATGCGTTTTTAATAGAAAGTTTCAATTGCAATAATAACTTTTATGTGTGAAAGAAATCCCCGGAGAATTTGCAGTACTCCGGGGATTCTTGTGTTTTAATGTTCCATATCGTATTTAATACTCTATCTTGTCTTCTTTTTCCATCCAGGCTTCAAAAGCTTTTATCGCTTCATCGTGCAACAACACCTCTGACGGCAATTTTCTATCTTCCGGTTTTAATTCCAGTTCGTCATAGATAAAGGAGTCATCGAAACCTATGTTTTTCGCATCGGTTTTATTGTTGCCATAATACATTTTATCCAAACGGGCCCAATAGATTGCTCCTAAACACATCGGACAGGGTTCGCATGAGGTATATATTTCATAACCACTCAGGTTAAATGTTCCCAATTTGGCGGCTGCGGCACGGATGGCACTAACTTCGGCATGGGCTGTAGGATCGCATGAAGCTGTTACGCGGTTCACACCGGTGGCAATTATTTCTCCGTCTTTGGCGATGACAGCACCGAAAGGGCCACCACCATTGGCTACGTTTTCGTTGGAAAGCTCGATTGCTTTCCGCATTAGTTCTTCCTTAGTCATTTATTTTCAGTATTTAAGTTTAAGACAAAGATAATCATTCGGATAATCATTGGCAACTAAGTTTTTCTTTTTTATTGTTGATACTGTATGGATGATAGTATAATAAAAAAAGAGGATAAAGAGATCATTAAAATCTCTTTATCCTCTTTTTTCATTTATGAAGAATGGAACATCACCAATACCAGCATGCGCCGAAAGACAATGGATATACATCCGGCCCTTTTCCTTTTTCAAATAGGCCGTATGTGGAATAGCGCAAGTAAAAGCCTAAATTGCCATATCCGGCTTGTGCCAGCAGATTTATGCCGACGGGATGTACATACATACCCTTACCGAGCGTTTCTTTATGTCCGTTTACCTTTGCCATAGACTTTATCCCGTGGCGTATTTCCACTTCCGGACCGGCAGCTACGAAGATAGGGCGGTGTCCGTTGATTCTGGTCTGCCATTCGATGGAGATAGGGATGCGGAAATGAAAGTAACGCAGGCGGCTTTTGCTATAATTGGTTTCATCATCGCCGGATACGATTTGCGTAGTACCGTCGGTCTTTAGGAAAGCCTGGTTACCGTCCAGACGGAAAGAGCGGTACCCCCAGCCTAACCCGAAGGTCATTCCCCAATGACGGTCGTGCGTGAGGGGAAGATAGCTGGTGAAAAGGTTTGCACCTATTTCCCATGATTTGGAAGCATTCAGTGATGCTCTGTCGGATGCACTGAAACTGTAGAAATCATTGGAAAGACTGCTGAATCCCATATAGAGGCCACTGGAGTGCGGATCAAAGCGATTGCGCTTTTTAGGGGCAAAAGGCAGGGCGTCCAATATGCTGGGGCGGTCTGTATCGATACGTGTCAGGTAGACTCCTTCGAATAGTTTTTCTTCCTGTTTGGCATCTCCGTCCGTAGTTACTTCTTCGTAAACTTTGATTTTCACATCACCGTCACCTTTCCGGATGATAATCGAGTCACCGCTTGTGTTTACAATGGTTTGTCTTCTTGTCGTTTCTTGTGCCATGACGCCCGTTAGCGGGAAAAGTATCAGGCATGCTAAGATAATTTGTTTCATGTTTTTTTTAGTTTTTATAGTTTTAATTTTTATAGTTTTAATTTTTTCTTTGAAATAGGAGGGCGACCAGTTCGTCCGAGTTCAGATTGCCTTCGATATAAATAAAGGTGGCGCTGTTCTTCTTACCCACTTTGAAGAGGATGAACCGGTTGAGCGTTTGGTTGTTTTTCTTTAGTTGCGGCAACTGGTAATAGGCTGTCAGCAGTTTGCCGTCTTCTACAATTTCCTGCAATTTCTTCATGGTTCCTTCTTTTCTGTCTTTTTCCAGACAGTCGAGGATGTAGGGCAGTTCTTCCGTTACATCTTTGAATACTAAACTTTTGTATAGGTTTATGCGATAAGAGTCCAGCATGTCTTTAGACAGTTCCACCATTGTCACGCCCTTCTGTTTACCATATTTCTGAAATATGGAAGCACTGTGTAATCCCTCTTGTGCCCTTATTTCTGCGGTGGCGGCAGAGAGCAGCAGGATGATGAATATTGTGCGAATAACTGTGTTCATACTTTCTATGTGTTGGTTACTTTATTTTTTAGGTTCTTTTATTCTCCGTCGAAAAGGCTGTTCAGCAGTTCGTCTTCATCGAGACTCACATTCCGGAAGGCAGTCATCGCCTGTTCACGTACCAGATTCTCGTCGGTGTAGCATTTGCCGTCGATGATGACATAGCTATCCGGCATTACGTTGAAGTGGCGATGAATGCCGGTAATGCCCAATAGAAGCAGTAATCCGGCAGCTATTCCGCTCATGCAGTATATCAGTCGACGGCGGAAAACTGTTTTTCGTGAGGGGACTGTCAGAGAGGAATGATCGGTACAGGCCTCTTTTGCCTGTTTGTTTTCTTTATCAAGGAAGGCAAACAATGGGCTGTACTCTTTCAGATGCTCCGGAACGGTCTCCTGAGTGAAAAAGCGGCGTAATTCCCGTTCTTCTTCACAAGTGGTGTCACCGTCAAAATATTTGTTTAACAACTCTTCTATATTCATACCTTTCTTCTCCTTTTTTCTTCTTGAATGGTTTGCAAGTAAATGTCTCTCACTTTTTTCCGTGCTCTTGACAGATTGCTGCGGATGGCTTCGGCACTGCATCCGGTGATCTCGGCTATTTCTTCTGTTTCGTACTCTTGCACGTCTTTCATCTGTATGATGGTACGTTGCAGGGTAGGCAGCGAGTCGATGATTTTTCTCATCAGCCGGAATTCATCTTTCTCTTCGAGTAGCCGTTCCGGTGTGGCCGACTGACTGGGGGCTTGTACCTGTTCCAGCGAAAGAGAATCCGGTCGTTTGGCTCGCCAGATATCCATACAAAGATGATGTGTCATTGTCATAGCCAAAGCTTCGATACTTTGGTATTCATCTAACTTTTGCCGCATGTTCCATAGCTTCAGCATGATTTCCTGCACTGCATCTTCTGCATCGGAGGGATCTTCTGTCAATTTCCGCGCATAGTTTAATAACTTATCGCGGAGGGGTAGCACGTCTATTTTAAATTGTTTGAGTTCCATTTACATCTATAAGACGGAGAGGTAGGGAAAACGTGACATCAAAGATAGAACTTTTTTGTATTTATCGGGAAGATCGCTTGTTTCCTCTCTGTATTACAATCTTTTTTATCACGTTTCTTTCTCTGATAAAGGAGAAAAAGAGTATTGAGATAACAATAGAACGATAAGAGATATATTACTAAGATATTATTTTTATAGTTATGATATTATCTTTGAATTATTTTTTACTATATTTGCAGAAGAACTGAATATTTAGTTTAAGTATTTAAAAATTAAGAAGCGTTATGCTTATCTTGTAGTTGAAAACGTAGGAAATTTTCAAAAGTGTACAAGGGTGGCATAGTGGTTCTCACGCTATAGCGTGGGCTGCTATTACTACATCTGTACACAAGGTTTCCTACGACCATCAACTACGGTGTGGCATTGCAGTTCCACGCTTCATCATTTTATTAAAGTGGTCTCTGGGGAGCTGGAGAGGCTATGAGAAAACAATGAAAAAATTATATTTTATTGGAATATTGCTGTCTGTTTTTATAATGAGTATTGGTTGCATGTCGTGCGGTAAAGATGACGATGAAGAAGATGTGATTACAGGTGGAACCGATAATACGATGGCTGCTTATTTTATTGGTACCTGGAGGCAGGCTGATGTTGACCAAGTTTGGACATTTAATGCTGACGGTACTTGTGTAAAAGACTATTCAGGGTATAATCATTATCATAGTGAAGGAACATGGCATTATGTGCCGGACTCTAAAACTCTGATAACAGATGTTGATGGTTGGATTTGGATTATAATTTCTACTTCGGAAAAGCAATGGACGGGTACTTCTGTGAGCGGTAAGAAAGCCTATACTTATAATCGTGTTGATAAGTGACTGTCTTTTGGGTTGTTTCCTTTTAGTTAAATAAAGGATGAAGAATAATTGATATTGTTCTTGATGTGATATAAATAAAAAGGTACGAAAGATTTCTCGTACCTTTTTATTTATATCAAGTTTTATGTAGTATCGGAATGCTTTAAAATAAGATTTTATATCTTTCCCAATATCTTGTCCATCACCCAGTTTGTCAGCGTAGCGCTTTCACCGTCGCAGGTACAGATTGATTTTCCTAACAAGTGATCTACTACGGCTTGGATGAGCGGTTGTTGCACATGTTCCGGGTTTTCAATGTAGAATTCTTCGCGTCCGCGTTCGGTATGCAAAGCGATGGGATCGAATGAGAATACGGAAAAACAGATCATGCCTTTGTCACCAATGATTTCGATGCGGTCTTCCTTGGCGGAATCGTGTGCTACAAAGCACCAGGAGCCACTACCTACAAGGCCGTTATCGAACTGGAAACAAGCGCTCAATGTATCTTCTGCCGGATAAAGTCCGCCACGATTGCTTTTATATCCACTGGCTTCAAGGATACAGCCGAACATTTCCTGCAACAAATCTATCTGGTGTGGGGCAAGGTCATAGAAATATCCACCTCCGGCAATATCCGCCTGAACCCGCCAAGGCAAGTTATCCCGGTTATAATCCAGATCACGGGGAGGCTGGGCGAAACGAATCTGTACATTGATCACGTTACCTATGGCACCCTCTTCTACCAATTCTTTTACCTTGATAAAATAAGGGAGATAACGGCGGTAGTATGCCACAAAACAAGGTACTCCGGTTTCACGCGAGATGCGGTTGATACGCGTACACTCTTCGTAGGTAACGGCCATCGGCTTTTCTATATAAGCCGGTTTTCCAGCCTTCATGGCCATGATGGCATAGGTAGCATGTGATGAGGGAGGAGTGGCGATGTAGATAGCATTTACTTCCGGATCGTCGATAAGCTCTTGGGCATCGTCATACCATTTTTTGATACCTCTCTCTTTTGCATAGGCTTTTGCCTTGGCACCGTCACGGCTCATCACGGCCACGACTTCCGAACCCTCTACCTTCTGAAATGCCGGGCCGCTTTTTTTCTTTGTCACTTCACCGCAACCGATGAAGCCCCACTTAATAATCTTTTCACTCATATACCTATTTTGTTTTTAAGAATCACAAAAATAAGAATAAAAAGTGGAATTAAGACTATTTTCTATTCAATTCATTTTTTGTAAATAATATCTACTCCTTTGATGATGCCCGACGGTATTAGCGCGTCTTTCGGAGAAGCTATCTCCGGATATGAATAGGTAATGCGTTTTTCAACCGGTAGTTGAGAATCGAGAATCATTCTGTTCATTAATGAATTGGCCACATGGATTTCCAATTCATTTTCTCCGTCATGGATAGCATTTGTGACATCTATTTCCCAGGGAGAACACCATACGATACCCATATCTTGTCCGTTTATGATAACTCGGGCTACTGATCCCAATTCCGAAAAACGCAATAATGCTTTTTCATCTTTTTCTGTTTTTTGCAGATTCAGTGTTTTCCGGTAGAGGGCTGTACCGGAATAATATTTTATCGATGGATCGGGGTGCAAAGCCCAATCTGATAGTGAATCGAATTTTACTTCTCCCGGTCCGCCCATAGCCGGGTCGAAGTATATACTCCAATCGTCGCTAACCGGAGTTACGGTTTCCTGCCGGTCCCAATGAAGAAGGGGAAGGTTTCCGGAACCGGTATCTGATAGTGTCAGAAAATAGGACTCCCAAGCGGCCATTTTCAAATGAACAGAGATATGTCCTTGTCTGTCGCTACTTGTGGGCAGGGTATATCTTTGGCCGGACATGGGATTCCATAATTCGGCAATTTTGCCTGATGAACGGAAGGTGAATATATCGTCGACTGCCGTATCTTTGTGATTATTTAAGAAATAGACGTCCGCATCTTTTAGTTGGCGATGTGCAAACCACACTTTTTCCTGTTTGATAGAAGCATGCTCCATTTTAATGTCGGGTTGTAGACCTGCTTGATAGACGGCTTCTTCCAAAGGCATTCCCCAGTATACAGTTCCCTTACCATAATGCCGATATCCGGACGAAGGTGTTTCTTTTCCCCATAGTTTATGGGCCAACGCTTCGTATTCTTTTTTCTTGCCGATGTCTGCAAATGTTTCTGAATATCTGGCTTTTGTGCCATATACCGATATTCCTTGATTGACTAAATCCGCAATTTTCTTTAATGCTTCTAAAGTGATTTCTCCATTTCCGGGAAGGATCATCATTCGGTAACTCATACCATCCGGTAATACGATTTGTCCGTTTTTTGCCGACATTCTCGTAAACAGGGCATCCGAAGTGAAAGCATCAAAGTCGAAGCCACCGGGGATATCGGGCAAACGGTGTGTGAGAATCTTCACAGGCGCATTTTCTCCCAGATAGACACAGAGGTCTATCAATGGCATCCCCTGTCTCATGATATAGGCGCAACGTGCCTGATAATCCCAGAAAGGTTTGCTGAAATCCCAAAAGGTATTGTTTCTGTTCAGGCAATAGTGACGGCCTCCTCCTGTGTTTCCGGGAATTTTGTCCAGCCAGGGTTGATAAGCTGATGCGCACACGACGAATTCATTGATGCCGTAACAATAAGCATAGTCTGCCAATGTTTTAAGATAGGCGAGTGAGTGGCTGAACTTTGCATCCGTGAAGGCTTCTGCAGAAGCTGTTTTTTTACCATAGAGATGTGCTGCGGAGGAGGATTCCTTGATGTCATAATTACCATCCGGATGTATGGCCCAGAATTCTCCTTGAGGAATGTCTACTTTTCCTTTTGCCTGGATAGGGTCGGCTACGATGCAAAGTGCATTTCCGGTGGCCTGTGCTGTAAAACTGACGCCGGATTCTTGGCAGATCTTATTTAGTGTCCCGTAATAATTGTCTGCAATCAGATCGGCTATGGTGCGACGGACATCATATAATATTCCATTGGTCTCTTCGGATGTGCCGATTATGTGCCCCATCATGGCTGGTAGAAGATGTTTTAGATCATATCCCCGTCTTTTATGGAATTCTTTGTCAAAGCCCGGAGTCCAATTTTGCGAGCCGGCTTCATGGCTATCCATAGCCATGCCATGTAGCGGCAAATGATGTTTGGCCAATGAATCTGATATGACCTTGAAATAGTTGTTCCACTGTACGGTGGCCGCCAAAGAGGACATTTTGTCACATTCCAGTCCCATCAGATTAGGACGCCCGTGTTTCGTTTTACTTCCTGTAGGAACATGCACAAACCGCATGATTACCCAGTCACCTGCGGGTACATCCCAAGAGATGGATCCGTCCGGTTTCAACAAGTGGCTGAGGTCCGTTATCCGGTCCGGGCGTATCGTTTCGTTGGTTGTATAGGACGGAGTGTTGTCCTTTTCGATGTATTCGGAAAAAAGTCCGTTCTTTTCTTCCCATTGGTCGGCTTTTGCTTGTGGAGACAAGGTGACATTCCCTAATTGCATACCGGGGCGTCGGTCGTCTTCCATGTACCAATCGTGTAAGTTCAGACGAAAATATCGTCCGGTAGCGGGAGGAAATGCGATTGTTTTTTGTTTCCACTGGGAGTGGGCTCTGTAGATGGGTTTCAGTGCACATACCGTGGTATAATGAATACCGTCATCCGATACCTCCAGACTACCTAAATCCGGTAATACCCGGTAACCGGTTCCTACGAACGTATCTCCCGGAGGGGCGGGGACATTAGTGGCGCTTGTGGTTGCTTTTCCTCTGGGGCGTACTTGGTAGGTAATGCTACGGGCTGTAAAATCTTTATGGAAATCGAGGTTTACGAAAACGGATTTTCCGGAGGGTTGAGCCGGTATCTCTACTGCTGGGGCATTTGGGGAAAAGAGGTCGGCTGCCGGAAGTTCGGTCAGGTTCGATGTTACTGTTGGCTTGATGTCATCGCTGGTTAACCATTGCTCGCGTGAAACCGGGAATGCCAATACGGCTACATCACGATAATAATCGTTTGCATTTGCGGGAAGAGGGAGATTGCCCGAAAAGTTTTTTCCGCCTTGAATCAGTGTATCGGATACTGTCAGCATCTGCATGCCTAACTCTTTTGTGATCCATGGACCTCCTGCTACGAAGCCGTTGGAGATATGCGTTTCAAAAGTTAACCCCAATCTTTCAGCTTCCCGGGCTGCATAATAGAGCATTGCCCACCATTCATCGGAAAAGGCATCCAATGCCACAGGCTTTTTTAAGTGTACCTGATCATAGAAGACGACCCCACCGACACCCGCTTTTCGAAAGGCTTCCAGGTCGGCAGTAATTCCTTCCCGGGTAGTTTCTGTTTCTCCATGAAACCACCATACCTTCGTGCGGGCTGAATCTTGTATATTTTCGAAACCATACAAGGCATCGGACAGGGTTGATTGGCGATGGGGATTGGTGTGGGCACAGCCATATAGAATAAAAAGTAAACTGATAAGGCAAATCTTTTTCATGATCATCCGGTCTTTCATATTCAGAATTTAATATTGGCAAAAATAGGGCTTTTCGCTTTTTATAAATGTGCTGTTTTTGACCGAAACACTTGTACTTTTGATTTTAGTCTGAATAATTCATGTCCAATAGTATGTCATTAAGAGAAACACATCACGCAAGTCATTCCTACTTACTACTTAACTACTTACTACTTACTACTTAACTACTTACTACTTAACTGCTTATTACTTAACTACTTACTACTTAACTACTTACTACTAAACTACTCTCTACTAAACTACTCTCTACTTAACAGGATAATATTTATGCAATATTTCTTTATACTCTTTTCCTTGGCGGAAGCTTGTAAGCCATGTGTTCAGGCTATCCAGCAGGACAGGCGATTGCTTGCTTACCCCCCAAGAGTAAAATTGCGTGAAACTGATGTCTGTACTGATATCCAGTTGGGGCAGTGAATCTATGGCCGCTTGTGCAATGCTCTCGTCGCAGACAGCGTAATCGATGTCTCCATGAGCTACCATTGCAATCAGTTGTTCCGAACCGTACTTTTCTATTTCACTGATATAAATCGTATCCCCGATCTCGTCTCCCAAATTACGGATACGAAGGATGGATGGAGAGGCTTTTACGACATGCAAGGTTCGTCCTGCCAGATCGAGTTGGTTTCTGATAAAGAGTGAATCGTTTTCGGACGTTGCTTTTCGCTGCACCAATACCTGTTTACTTAGGATTATGGGCGAGGTGAGGAGCAGCGAGTCTTTCAATTCGCTGGTGGCTGGAATGCCATATGCTATTACATCGTATTTACCGGTTTCAAGTCCTTTCAGACGTTGGTCAAAACTCATCACCGGAGAGACTTGTGCCTGAATTCCTTTATCACGGGCAAAGGCTTCTATCAGTTCATAGTGGAATCCGCTCACCGTATCGCCGTCAACGAAGAAGCTGATGGAATTGTATTCTGTTGCCGCGCGGAGAATACCGTCTGCCGCTATTTCCGCATAATCGCGCGGATGTCCTTCTTCCTTTTCCTTTCTTTGAGGCCAGAAAGCAAATACGAGGAAGCAGACGATGGCAATAAGCAGATATTTCAGATATTTCCTTTGGATGGGCTTCATAGATGCATGGTAGGATTAATCATAGAAATTCCAGGATACACCAAATTTCAGCAGTCGGGGATTGATGGGATAGTGAGGTGCATAGAATGCATTCGGACGATTGATCAATCCATCGTTTACGTGATACATCATAACGAAGAAACGTGTCCGTTTCAGATGAAGATTGGCATATACATTGACAATGGGATAGCCGCCTATCTCCACTTGATCATTGGTTGGCTGTAGGTGGAACTGTCCCGTAGCAGGCATATAAGCCGGTGCATGGTATTTGGTAAAGTAACGTGCATCAGCACCCAATTGAACACTCAGTACTTTTTTCGCCAGTTTGAAATCTATATACAGGTTGTGGTATAACGAGAGGTCCGGTAAGGGTAAGATTGTGCTGTTACTCGATTTTTGCCAGGTAACTTCATTGTCCAGATGAAGAATTCCAAGTTTGAAGTCTTGGGATAATGTGGCCGAAAGTACTTGGATGTTGCCTCCGAATTGTTCCGGAAGGGCTTGTTGGTTGAAATAAGTGTAGTTTTTAATGTTTTCTACACCGGCTTTCAAGTTTGTTTTCCAATGTTCGATGTTCAGTTCGCCTTCTATGCGTGTACGGAATTCTTTATCCATATTATCATCATCCCAATAGAAATGCTTGGAGTGGTAATGTCGCATATAAAATGAGGGTAATGTATTACTTACCGTTGCGCGTGCTATCAAACTGACCGTGTCTTTTCCCAAACGGAAATTCAGATCGAGGTCGCCTTTTACATTAAACTGTCCGATGGCTTTTCCCAATAATCCCACTTCGCCAATGGCATGATAATGAAGGATGCTGCCCTGCCGTTTAGATAATTCACCGCCTACAAAGACTTCATTCTCGGTATAGCGATCTATGCTGACCGAGTCTTTATTCATCAGTTCGTATTTACTTAATTTATGTGAGATAAAACCGGTCAGTCCGGCTTTGGCGTATTTATTGAAACCTTCGAGAAGGGAGATTCCCAATGTGTTTTTTACTCCTATATAGGAGGTGGAATCGTCGACGATATAAGGGACGCCCGGCTTGATGTATGTATTTTGATAATAGTCTTTCAACTGGTCTTCTGAAGTAAACTTATGCTTGCTCCATTCTACCTGCATCGTATGGATGAAGCTGGTGACGGGGACAAACTCCTGCACAGGTGGCAACGTGTCGTTTTCTTCTTGTGGCAGATCGCGGTGAAAACCTAACTTATAACGTTGTGCCAGAAAAACATAGCTATCTGAATTTCGGGAAGTAGCCGTACTCATAACCGTTGGCATATTGATCGACTCATAACTTTGCTGCCCGCCGGATACGGCTTCGGGATCTTTGACGTAGTTGTCGTCCGTGATTCCTCCATTCTCGTTGTTTTTCAGATAGTTATAGCTGTATAACAGTGTTCCTTCATATCGCTCTCCCATATAGCTGATGAAAGGAGCGGCATTAAAAAAGGAGGTACTCGAATGGTTGTAATATCCTCGTCCGTATAAGTAATCGATATTGAAACCGAAAGCCAGTTGCTTATTTGCGTTGACCGAGAAGTATGCTTTAAAGCGTTCTTCACCATTTACTTTACTACCGGCTTTATAGTATGTCAGATTGGTGTAGGGAACGTTACTGTTGGTGAAATTGAATTCGTTCGGCCGTATAAAGAAAAAGGAGTAGGGCTGCATGAAGATAGTCGGCTCCTGGGTAGCGTCACGGTCAAAAAAGATACGGGATATACGCGGGGCACCCATATTGGACAGATAATTATAGTGCCCTGTCATTCCTTCCGTAAGATTGGTATTCTGGAAGTTTAGACGTAATGTATCTGCAGGTGTACGGGTTACAGTTCCCAGATTTTCACTGATGTGCCACATGTAGAGCTTGGGGGGGAGTCCTTGTATTTCTACATTGCTACTATCCGGGTTTTGCGGACGCATGGCAGGATCAATCTGATTGCCGTATTGATCTACGATATTACCGAATTCATCTATCCGGTCGTCATACGGATTATTAGGGTTGACTTGCGCTTGGATAGCCAACTGACCTACAATGACAAGTAATATATATGTAAGTAGGAATCGTCTCATAATTGGGCGCAAAGATAGTACTAAAAAGTTGAAAGTTGAAAGTTGAAAGTTGAAAGTTGGCTGCGCTGTGATGCTGCATAGTAACTTTTAACTTTTAACTCTCAACTTTCAACTGAATAAGCTTTCAACTCTCTATTTCTTCCAAATTTTCAACTTTCAACTGAATAAGCTTTCAACTTTCAACTTTCAATTTTCAACTCTTTTATCAGTTCCATCCCTTTTTTGATGGCCTCTTCGTTCATCGGTATCAAGTGGTGATGGCGTTCGGGAAGTGTCTTTTTTAAGCCTTTGATGACATTTTCCAATGTTACGATAGGGCGGAGTTTTAATAATCCACCCAACACAATCATGTTGAATGCTTTGGCATTTTTCATTTCATTGGCTGCATCCATCGCATCGATACGATATACTTTGATATCCTTGCGCGTGGGCGGGTTGATAATTCCATATCCGTCATAGATAAGTATGCCTCCGGGTTTAATGCGGCTTTCAAACTTTTCGAGTGACGGCTGATTTAAGATGATGGCGGTGTCGTACTTACTGAGGATGGGTGAAGATATTTTTTCATCGCTTACGATAACGGTAACATTGGCCGTACCTCCACGTTGCTCTGGTCCGTAAGCCGGCATCCAGGTAACCTCTTTACCTTCCATCAATCCTGAGTATGCTAAAATCTTGCCCATAGACAGTACACCCTGTCCACCGAAGCCTGCTATAATGATTTCTTCTTTCATGTTAATAATGTAATAATGTGATAATGTGCCAATATGCCAATGTGCCAATTGTCGGTTACATTTGCTGCTTGGCTGAATTTATGCTACTATTATTCTTTATCTTTCAAATCACCTAATGGATAGAATGGAAACATGTGTTCTTCCATCCATTTATTGGCCTTTTCGGGTGTCATCTTCCAGCCGGAACTACAAGTCGATACGATTTCTACCAGATTGGAACCTTTGCCGTTCATTGAATTTTCGAATGCTTTACGGATGGCTTTCTTGGCTTTACGGATAGCCGGAACCGATTGTACGGATTGGCGGGTGACGTATGCCGTTCCTTCCAGTTGGGCAGCTATTTCGGTAATCTTTAGCGGATAACCGTGGAGATTCACATCGCGTCCGTAAGGACAAGTAGCTGTTTTCATGCCGACAAGGGTGGTAGGAGCCATCTGTCCGCCGGTCATACCGTAAATGGCGTTGTTTATAAAGATAATGGTAATGTTTTCGCCACGGTTCAGTGCATGGATGGTTTCGGCAGTACCGATACAAGCCAAATCACCGTCACCTTGATAAGTAAATACCAAGCGATCCGGCCACAGACGTTTGATGGCGGTGGCCAGTGCAGGGGCACGTCCGTGGGCAGCTTCCTGCCAGTCGATATCAAGATAGTTGTAGATAAAAACGGCACAACCTACCGGAGAGATACCTACGGCTTTATCTTCCATTCCCATCTCTTCGATGACTTCGGCAATGAGTTTATGTACCACGCCGTGACTGCAACCCGGGCAGTAGTGCATGGCATTGTCGTTCATCAGAGTCGGTTTTTTATAAACCAGATTCTCGGGTTTGATTATTTCTTCTTTAGTCATAACTTGTTCTCCTTATCTGTTGGTGAATCGTATAAAAAACTCCATCAGCTTGACGAAGATCGCCGCACCGCAGACGTAGATGAATATCTTGAAATCATCTGCCACGAAGTAAACGATAATAGCTGCCAGAGCAAGTATCATGAAAAGTATGTTCAATACATTTCTTATTTTATCGGGATTCATCTTTATTCTATTTAACGATTAGACGGTTTATGATTAGACGATTGGAATTTCTTTGAGTCTAACCGTAAATTATTATTGCATTATTTTCTCTTTAAGAGCAGTCACTATCTCGTCAGGATCGGGAACAATACCACCGAGACGGCCGAAATGTTCTACTTTTACTTTCCCATTTACGGCAAGGCGTACATCTTCAATCATCTGTCCGGCATTCAACTCGGTAACAAGCATGCCTTTCACTTTTCCGGCATATGCAGCAATGGCTTTTGTGGGGAAAGGCCATAACGTGATGGGGCGAAGCATACCTACCTTGATACCTTCTTCACGTGCCAGTTCCATTGCCTTTTGTCCGATACGCGCCATTGAACCGAACGCTACGATCAGGTATTCTGCATTTTCACAATCGATTTCCTCGAAACGCACTTCATTCTCTTCGATTATACGATACTTGGCCTGGAAACGGATGTTGTTCTTTTCCATTTCTTCCGGACGGAGTTCGAGTGATGTAATGATATTAGGCTTGCGGTCTTTGGTTTTACCTGTACTGGCCCACGGGCACTGTGCGATTACTTCCGCATCGGTACGGCGAGGTTTCATAGGCGGTAGCACTACTTTTTCCATCATCTGTCCGATAACACCGTCGGCAAGGATGATAGCCGGATTACGATATTTGAAGGCAAGTTCAAAGGCAAGTCCGACGAAATCAGCCATTTCCTGTACGGAAGCCGGAGCGAGTGCGATCAGTTTATAGTCACCGTGTCCGCCGCCTTTTACTGTCTGGAAATAATCTGCCTGACTGGGTTGGATGGTTCCTAATCCCGGGCCGCCGCGCATCACATTTACAATCAAACAGGGAAGTTCGGCACCGGCCAGATAGGAGATACCCTCTTGTTTCAGGCTGACGCCGGGACTTGAAGAGGAGGTCAGTACCATCTTGCCACTTCCGGCTCCACCATATACCATGTTGATAGCTGCTACTTCACTTTCTGCCTGAAGCACTACCATACCGGTAGTTTCCCATGGTTTCAGGTCAGCCAGCGTTTCCAATACCTCCGATTGCGGAGTAATAGGGTAACCGAAGTATCCGTCGGCACCGCAACGGATGGCTGCGTGAGCGATGGCTTCGTTACCTTTCATTAATACAACTTCTTCTGCCATATTCGTTTCTTTTATTCACATTTAACTTTATACACTGAGATACAACCGTCCGGGCAGACCGTTGCACACGAACTGCACCCGTTGCAGGTATCTTCCAACACCTGCCGGGCATAGTTATACCCCTTTACGTTCACCTCTTTGGCGAGTGATATTACATTGAGCGGACAAGCCACCACACACAGATTGCAGCCTTTGCAACGCTCTGTGTCGACTACGATTGCTCCTTTAATTTTTGCCATAATCTATCGATTTTATTACGTTTATTGATTATACATGTCCTTGTGATAGAACTCCAGAATATCCATTACCATTTTGCGGGCTTGCAAAGCCGGGCTTTCCGGGTTAATCTCAATAGCGGATTGATAATTGTTGAGGGCTTGTTGCCAATTTCCTTGTTTTCGGTAAGCGTTACCCCGTAGGTAGTAAACTTCGTCTTTTCCGGCGAAGTCTGATTGAGTGAGGAGAGTATCGAGGGCTTCAATCGCCTTATTTACATCTCCCTGATTGATAAGCTCTTTTATGGTCTCCATTTGTTCCATATCTGTTGAGTTTCAGAGTTTGCACTACAAAGATAGTTTTTTATTTAGATTCGTTGCTCATGAAACAGGTTAAATTTCTTCCTTTTATTCTTTTTCTATTTAAAATAGAGAGGATATAAAGGGTTTTTAACGACAATTTGTCATTTTATTATTTTACGGGGAAGTGGCTGAGTTACAATTTGTAAGGAGGTCTTTTGACTCCGGATGCAGGGAGAAGATCCGTATGTTTGTGGATTTCGTGGCAAATAACCTCTATTCAACTTGTTTTTACCCCGTTCACCGCCTTCACCTTTTTCTATCAAACCCTTTGTTCATAGGCGTTACGGGGTGAAGGCAAACTTTGTTTTTATGTACCGTTCAAAAGCCATCCGGAAACGGTGCTTACGTGCGTCAAGCACGGTGCATACGACCAGTAAGAAGGAGTCTCAGGGGGAGTATATACCCGGCATCGGGATATTGGTCTGCCGGTTCTTTTCTTCTTTAGTGTCGCTTCACCCTGTAGGCTCTATGGATAAAGGGTTTAAATCAAACACTTCCATATGCTTCAGGTATAAAAGTAACCAATAAAAAAAAGACTTAGCATCTTTTTCTAAAGCCTGCTAAATCTTTTTCTTAAAGACGTTATATGTTTTTTTGAAAGACGTTACATCTTTTTGGAGAGGATGTTACGTCTTTTTGGAAAGGATGCTACATCTTTTTTGACTGGTTCTATGGATTTACTCTTTTACAAGTTTTCCGTTTATGTATAGGTTCTTGAGAGTAACGTCTTTCGCTCCTTTTATGTCATTGGTTCCTTTTGCAACATTATTGAAGTGCGAGTCTTCCACGCTGATGTTATATACATGTTGATCGTCGTCCAGCCCGATGATGAGCACTCCTAACCGGCTTTTTTCACAAGTTACATTTTTCAGGTGTACATTGCGGACAACAGGAGGAAAGTTGCGGTTGCAGTTCTCACGGTTTTCATATTGCAAGTTGATACGCAATACTGCTTCCCGGCACTGGCCTACGGTGATATCACGGACAAATACATTTTCGATGATGCCGCCCCGGCAAGTACTGGTTTTGATACGGATCACACGATCCAAATTGGGGCTGTCCATTTGGCAGTTTTCTACAAACAGATTGCGGTATCCGCCGGATATTTCGCTGCCGATCACTACGCCGCCGTGTCCGTTTTTCATTTTACAGTTACGTACAATGATGTTTTCACTCGGAATATTCCATTTACGTCCATCGGCATTACGTCCCGATTTGATAGCGATGCAGTCGTCACCGGTGTCGAATGTACAATTCTCTATCAGCACGTTTTTGCAGGATTCCGGGTCACATCCGTCTCCGTTGGGACCACGGTTGAAAATGTTCACTCCACGTACGATCAAGCTTTCACAGAAAAGCGGGTGAATCACCCAGAAAGGAGAATTCAGCAAAGTGACATCTTCTATGAGGATGGTGTGGCAGGAGTACAGATTGATGAGTTGCGGACGTAAACCGTCTTCCGGTGTCATCACACGCTTGTAGATGGGAGTGGAGGTCTCTCCATACATTAATAAACGTTCGCGACCGCCGTTACGCTGTGCCACCATGCCTTCTTTCCAGCCATATTTGGCTGCACCGCACATTGGCCACCAAGTGTCGTTGGAGCCTTGTCCGTCGATGGTGCCTTTGCCGGTAATGGCGATGTTGGTTTCACCGTAAGCATAGATCAAAGGGCGCGCATTGTAACAGTCCAACCCTTCCCAACGGGTTATCACACCGGGGAAATACAGGCTTTGATCAGTGAGGAATTTCAGTACGGCTCCTTCCTCCAAGTGAAAGTTCACATTGCTTTTCAACGTAATGGGACCGGTGTAGAATGTTCCTTTGGGAACAATCACTGTGCCGCCTCCTGTCAGGCTGCATTGAAGAATTGCCTGGTTGATTGCTTCATGGCAAGGTACCGACTCGTTGTCTGCTTTTGCTCCGAAATCCGTGATGTGGTACGTTTGTTTGGGGAACGATGTTTTCTTGATCTGCTTTTCGATCTTTTTGCTCTCTTTGAAAGCTTTGTCAAAGTCAATCGGATTGGCGAAAGTGATTGCTGCTGTTAACAACAAAGATAGGAATCCAAATATTCTTTTCATTTGTTTTGGGTTGTTTTTGATGGATAATAGATTTTATGGTTGCAAAAATACGAACTGTCGCGCATCTCTATCTGATGTATTTTGATTGAAAAGGTGGGTTTTTTGATTTAATATGAAAAGAAAACCCGGCTTCAGTCAGTCTGAACCGGGTTTTCTTGTACTATGTTCTTATTTTACGGGAATTTTATCTATTCTTTTCTGGTGTCTTCCTCCCTCGAATGGTGTAGAGAAGAATTCTGTCAGAATCATATCCGCTTCTTCAGTACTGATAAAGCGTCCCGGCATCACGAGTACATTGGCATCGTTGTGTTGGCGGGCCAGATGTGCGATTTCTGCGGTCCAGCAAAGTGCGGCGCGGATGCCTTGATGCTTGTTCAGTGTCATGCTGATTCCGTTTCCACTTCCGCAGATAGCAATTCCCGGATAGCATTCACCGGCTTCTACAGCCAATGCCAACGGATGAGCGAAATCCGGATAATCACAACTCTCGGTAGAATAAGTTCCGAAATCTTTGTACTCCCGGCCTTTTGCCTGTAGCCATCCGCGAACGAATTCTTTCAGCTCAAAACCGGCGTGGTCGCAACATAATCCGATTGTTTTCATTATAGCATTTCTTTTACCTGATTGTATACGTTTTCGGCAGTGAAACCTAATTTTTCATCCAATACCTTGTATGGAGCGGAGAAACCGAATGATTCGAGTCCGAATACTTTGCCGTTAGCACCGGCAAGACCTTGCAAGTTGACGGGCAGACCGGCTGTCAGACCGAATATCTTTGCACCTGTCGGGAGAACAGATTCTTGATATGCCTTGTCCTGGCTGCGGAACAGGCCTTCGGAAGGTGCGGATACGATACGAAGTTTCACACCGTCTTTACGAAGCAGTTCGGCTCCGGCTACAAGTGTGGAAACTTCTGATCCGGAAGCAACCAGAATAACATCCGGGTTTTCGTCGGCACCGGCAATGACGTATGCGCCTTTGGCTACTTGGGCATAGTCCGTTCCGTCCGGAAGGTTGGCAATATTCTGACGAGACAGGATTAATGCAGTCGGGGTATAGACGTTTTCCATAGCCAGCTTCCATGCGATAGTCGTCTCTTCGGCATCTGCCGGACGAAGTACCAGCATTGAATTGTGGCCTTTGTGATTTTTCAGTTTCTCCATCAGGCGGATTTGTGCTTCCTGTTCTACCGGTTCGTGCGTAGGGCCGTCTTCGCCTACACGGAAAGCATCATGCGACCAGATGAATTTCACCGGTTGTTCCATCAAGGCGGCCATGCGGATAGCAGGTTTCATGTAGTCCGAGAATACGAAGAAAGTGGCACATGCAGGGATTACACCGCCATGAAGCGACATACCGATACAGATACAAGCCATGCTCAGTTCGGATACACCGGCTTGGAAGAAAGCACCGCTAAAGTCACCGCGTTTGAATGCGTGTGTCTTCTTGAGGAAGCCGTCGGTTTTGTCGGAGTTGGAGAGGTCGGCAGAAGCCACTACCATGTTTTCCACCTGAGTAGCAAGAGCGCCGAGCACAGTTGCCGAAGCGGCACGGGTGGCGATACCTGCTTTCTGTTCGATGGCATCCCAGTTCACTTTCGGAGCTTTGCCGGAGAAGAACTCGGCCATTTTAGCTGCCAGTTCCGGATTTGCTTTGGCCCATTCGTCCTTTATGGCATGCTTCTCGGCTACGATCTTTTTCAGATCTTCAGCGCGTTTGGCATACAGTTCGGCCACTTCGGGGAAGATTGTAAACGGTTCGTCCGGGTTACCACCCAGATTTTTGATGGTGTTGATGTAGGCATCTCCACCCAACGGAGCACCGTGTGTAGCACAATTGGCTTCATAGCTGCTTCCATCGGCTTTGCGTGCACCTTTACCCATCGTTGTTTTACCGATGATCAGGGTAGGGCGTTCACTTTCTGCTTTTGCCTCTTTGAGGGCAGCGCGGATGGCATCGGGGTCGTTACCGTTGATTTCGATTACTTTCCAATCCCATGCCTTGTATTTCATGGCTACGTCTTCTGTTGTGACATCTTTTGTTTCAGTAGAAAGCTGGATGTCGTTGGAGTCGTAGAACATGATCAGATTATCCAGTCCTAATGTTCCGGCAATGCGTCCTGCACCCTGTGAAATTTCTTCTTGGATACCGCCGTCCGAAATATAGGCATAGATGGTTTGGCTCATTACTTCACCGAACCGTGCTTTCAGGAATTTAGCGGCGATGGCTGCTCCTACGGCATAGGTATGTCCTTGTCCGAGAGGACCGGAAGTGTTTTCCACACCACGCATTACATTTACCTCCGGATGTCCCGGAGTGGGGCTGTCCCATTGGCGGAATTGTGCCAATTCGGCCAGCGTATATTTACCGGTGAGAGCCAGCACGGAATAGAGCATAGGCGACATATGTCCCGGATCGAGGAAGAAGCGATCCCGTCCTTCCCAGCGCGGATTCTGTGGGTCATATACTAAGAACTCGGAGAAGAGTACGTTTACAAAGTCTGCACCACCCATTGCACCTCCCGGGTGTCCGGAATTGGCTTTTTCAACCATCGAAGCAGCCAGGATACGGATGTTGTCCGCTGCACGGTTCATAAGTTTATTATCATTCATATCTCTTAAAATTTATAAATTTCATTCTTTTCTTTGGCAAAGATAACTCTTTATGTGTAATTAGAAATACAAAACATACATCTTTTTGTGGCTTTTGAAAGATGGTTCTTGTTTTGAATACAATAAGCTTTTACCGTAATCCGAGTTATACTGAATATATAACAAACTATTTACTAACTGGTTTTACGTCAGTTGCATACTTATTGATTTTTACTTTTGAGAATTGGAAATGATACAATATATATAGTAGTTAAGTAGTCAAGTAGTTAAGTAGTCAAGTAGTAGATAGTCAAGAGAAACACATCAGCAAGTCATTTCTACTTAACTACTTGACTACTTAACTAACTACTAAACTGCTTAGCTATTTAAACAGCTCTTTTTCTGTAAATTGACCGAGTTTGATATATTTTTCGTATATCTCTTTATAGGCGGCTGCGTTTTCGGTATTGGGGCGATATTCGTTGGCGAAGCCGGAGTTCATTGCTTTCTGTGCATCCTCGACTTTGGTATAGATACCGGCGGCGGTGGCGGCAAACATGGCGGCGCCTAATGCGCATGCTTGGTCTGTGCGACAAACTTTGATAGGCATATCCAGCACATCGCTTAATGTCTGCATCACGAAAGGGGACTTCAGGGCAATACCGCCGATACCGATCACGCTGTCTATCTGTACGCCTTCGCTGCGGAATCGGTCTACAATGGCTTTTGAACCGAAAGCGGTCGCTTCTACCAGTGCGCGGAAGATACGGGGAGCCGTACTGCCCAATGTCAGTCCGGTGATTGTTCCTTTCAGCAACTGATTGGCATCGGGTGTACGGCGTCCGTTCATCCAGTCGGTAGCAATGACCGTGCTTTCGCTTACCGGAATCTTTTCTGCTTCGGCAGTCAGAGCCGGGATGATACGGTCGATTGATTCGGCTATCAATTTTTCTTTGGTGGCTTCATCGATCAAGGCCGATTGCCCGATGATGTTGTGCAACGGGAATTCGAGAACACGTTTGAACCAGGCATAAATATCTCCGAATCCGGATTGCCCGGCTTCCAGACCGATCATGCCGGGGATAACGGAGCCGTCCACTTGTCCGCAAATGCCTTTTATCAGATTGTGTCCGATCTCTTCATAGGAAGCTACCATCACATCGCAGGTAGACGTACCGATCACCCGGACGAATGTGTGGGGAGTCACTCCGGCACCGACAGCACCCATATGGCAATCGAATGCCCCTCCGGCAACCACTACTTTGGTGGTCAGTCCGAGACGTGCCGCCCATTCTTCGGTCAGATGTCCGACCGGTTTGTCGGCGGTTTCTGTTTTTTCGAACAGACGGTCGCGGAATCCTGTCAGCAACGGGTCTATCTTGGTAAGGAATTCATCAGAAGGCAGTCCGCCCCATTTTTCGTGCCACATCGCTTTATGACCACAGGCACAACGGCTACGCACAATATCACTGCTTGTCTTGACTCCGGTGATAAGTGCAGGCAGCCATTCGCAATATTCTACGATGCTATATGCTTTGGCGCGTATCGTTTCGTCTGCTCTCAACACGTGCAAGGCCTTTGCCCAATACCATTCGGAAGAATAGATTCCGCCTTCATAGGCTGAATAGTCGATGTCCCATTCTTTGCAGGCTTTGTTTATCTCGGCGGCTTCCTGAATGGCGGTGTGGTCTTTCCAAAGAATGAACATGGCATTCGGGTTTTCGGAAAATTCGGGCAACAGGGCAAGTGGGGTTCCACTGGCATCTGTCAGGGCGGGAGTACTTCCGGTAGTGTCGAAAGCAATACCGACTACTTGTTCGGCAGTACCCGCCGGACATTGTGCAAGGGCTTCCTTTACAGTGCCTTCGAGCACATCGATATAGTCTTGCGGATGCTGGCGGTATTGATTGATGGCAGGATTGCAATACAGGCCTTTTTGCCAACGGGGGTAGTATTGCACGGCAGTGGCAAGCGTTTCGCCTGTCAGTGCATTGACTACGATAGCGCGTGCAGAGTCGCTACCGTAATCGAGTCCTATTACAAATTTACTATCCATAATTAGCAGAGAGCTTTGTTTAGCATATAATAAATTTCGTTCATGCGCAGCTCTTTTTTAAAGCAGCTGATCGTGGTATCTTTATTGATATGTACCATTTCGATACCTGCGATTTCGGCGTAGTCTTCCCAATATTCGGCCGTCAGGTCGTAGGAGAAGCAAGAGTGGTGCGTTCCACCGGCCAGAATCCATGCTCCTGCACCTATTTCGAGGTTGGGCATCGGAATCCAGAGAGCGGAAGCGACGGGTAATTTAGGCAACGGTTTCGGTTCGATGCACTCTACATCGTTTACGATCAGGCGGAAACGGTTCCCCATATCTACGATAGTAGCCGTGCAGCCTGTACCGACTTTTGAGGTGAATACCAGTCTGGCGGTCTGACTCTTGCGAATACCTATGCCGAGGAAGTGTACCTCCAAACGGGGCTTGTTGGCAGCGATGAGCGGACAAACTTCCAACATGTGCGATTGCAGGATAGAGCTTTTTGCGCCGTCGAAGTTGAGTGTATAATCTTCGAGGAAAGAACAGCCTTTCGGAAGTCCCTGATTCATTACCCATACAGTGCGATATAGGGCGGCCGATTTCCAGTCGCCTTCCGCACCGAAGCCGTAACCTTCTGCCATCAGACGTTGGGAAGCAAGTCCGGGTATCTGGTCGAAACCGTTGTATTCAATATCACCTAAATCGTCGAAGTTGGTAGTGAATCCTTTTGCTCCTTTTGCTTTCAGGATAGCGCGGATAGCCAGTTCGGCTTTAGCGGCATTCCATACTTTCCGATAGGCTTCCGTTGATGGGTCTTCCAATGCTGCATCATGGTCGTACTCTTTGAAATAAGTAGCTACTAATGCGTCCACATCTGTATCCTCGATCTCTTTGTGATACTCCATCAGTTCGCTTACCGGGCAGTAGTCTACGTGGTAACCCATACGCTGTTCGGCTTCCACCTTGTCACCATCAGTTACGGCAACATTGTTCATCTGGTCTCCGAAACGGATGATCAGCATATCCTGTGAGTCTGCCCAACCGGCACAAACACGCATCCAGACAGCAATTTTGTGTAAAGTATCTTCTTCTTTCCAATAGCCTACCACTACTTTACGACGGATACGCATGCGGGTACAGATATGTCCGAATTCGCGGTCGCCGTGAGCTGACTGGTTCAGATTCATGAAATCCATATCCATTGTATCCCATGGAATTTCCTTGTTGAACTGGGTATGCAGGTGCAGCAATGGTTTCTTTAACTGTTGCAGACCGTGAATCCACATTTTGGCAGGAGAGAAAGTATGCATCCAGGTGATGACACCGATACATTTTTCGTCATTGTTGGCAGCTTTGAAAACAGTTTCCACTTCTTTGGAAGAATTGGCCGTACCTTTGTATACCACTTTAACAGGAAGTTTGCCGGACTCGTTCAATCCGTTTACCATTTCATTAGAGTGTGCATCTACTGCGATTACTGCGTCACCTCCGTACAGAAGCTGTGCTCCTGTTACGAACCATACTTCATATTGATCAAATGCGTTGTTCATATCTTCTTTTATTTTTTAATTATTAATTCGTTGGTTATTTCATTCTTTCACTCTTTCATTCATTCTTACTGTCCATAATAAGCGTTCGGCCCGTGCTTACGGTTGAAATGTTTTTCTATCAGGAGCGGGTTCATGGTCAGATTGGGATTGATGGTGTAAGCAATGCTTGCCATTTTGGCCACTTGCTCCATGACCACTGCATTGTGTACAGCGTCTCCCGCATCTTTTCCCCATGCAAACGGACCGTGATTTTTTACCAATACTCCCGGCGTATGCATCGGATTTAATTTCTCAAATCGTTTTACGATGACATTGCCGGTTTCCAACTCGTAGTCTCCTTCCACTTCTTGGACGGTCATATCCGCCGTACAGGGAATGGCATCGTGGAAATAATCGGCATGGGTTGTTCCTATGTTCGGTATGTCGCATCCCGCTTGTGCCCATGCAGTGGCATAGGTGGAATGAGTATGTACTACGCCGCCGATTTCGGGAAATGCCTTGTAGAGTATCACGTGGGTAGGAGTGTCCGAAGAGGGTTTAAGTGTTCCTTCCACTACGTTTCCGTCGAGGTCGACTACTACCATGTCTTTCGCTTTCATTTTCTCATAGCTGACGCCGCTGGGTTTGATGACGACTAATCCTGTTGCGCGGTCGATAGCCGATACGTTTCCCCAAGTGAAAATGACCAATCCATGCTTTACTAATTCCAGATTGGCATGAAATACTTTTTCTTTCAGTTCTTCCAGCATATCAATTATAATTTAAATTTGGGGGATTTGTGGTATACTTTGTTATTGAACTTGTATAGGGCTGCTCCCCGTTTGGATCCTGTTTTATCAATTTTATCCGTTTTCTCAATGAAGTCCATTTCGGCTACCCGCTTGCGGAAATTCCGTTTGTCTATCGGTTCGCCATAAATCGCTTCGTACAGGCTCTGCAGTTGCGACAGGGTGAAAAGTTTGGGCAGCAGATTGAACCCGATAGGTTCTGTAGATGCTTGTGTCCTCATCATCTCTTGTGCCTTTTCCACCATCTGCGGGTGGTCGAATATCAGAGGCGGGAGCTCGTTGATGTTCATCCAGTATGCATTGTGTTTCTGCACAAGTTCACGGTCATATTCATTGATGTTGATCAGTGCATAATAGGCGATGGAGATTACTCTTTCACCCGGATCGCGATGTATCTCTCCGAAAGTATACACTTGTTCCATGTACACATCCTGCAGTCCGGTGAGTTCTGCGAGAATGCGTTTGGCTGCCTCGTCAGCACTTTCATTCTGTTGAATGAACCCACCCATCAGAGACCATTCTCCTTTAGCCGGTTCAAAGTTTCTTTTCAGCAGTAACAGGCTCAGTCCGTCTTCGTTGAAGCCGAAAATGATACAGTCGACGCTGACATAGAAAGTAGGATTCGAAGAATAATAATTATTCATTTATTAAATCTGTTTATACAGTTGTTCTTACCAGAAATACCAATAGAAAGCTGCTGTAATAGCCAATATGATTACAGTATGGATAATATCCCAATGATTCCAACTGGCACGGGTCGTTGCTTTTTGCTCGGAGGTAGCTGTTCCGAATACAAGTCCTTGTATCTTTTCGGCAGTCGGAGGAGTTGTAAACAGACTGACTACCACTACGACGACTATGCAGAATAGGAACATCCATCCGCAGAAAAACAGCCAGTTCAAGTCATAGAACAGATATTTGAACAGAGAACTGTCGGTGACGGTGGCATTGCTGTAATAAACTTTAGCTCCCAAGCGGGTCAATCCGATCACCATACCGGCTATCAATCCCCACATACCGCCTTGTGCAGAAGTTTTTTTCCAGGTAATACCCAATAGGAAGGCGGCCGCAATACCCGGAGCCAATACCGACTGTACGTCTTGCAGATAGGTATATAATACATCTCCTACACTACGCATGATAGGAATCCACAGGATACCTAAAATTACGATGACTACTGTTGCTATCTGGCCGATTACTACCAGCTTCTTCTCGGAAGTCTGGGGTTTGAAACGCTTGTAGAAATCGATGGTGAACAGCATGGCGGATGAATTAAACAGAGAGGCCAGTGAACTCATCAATGCTGCCAGAATGCCGCATACAACCAAGCCTTTTACACCGGCAGGCAGTATTTTGGCTACAAGGGTGGGGAAGGCGGCATCTGCATTCGGGGTTCCGTTAGCCAGTAGGGGAAGGAAGCCACCGTCACCGATGTATTTTTGATGCAGTGCAAAAGCGATCATACCCGGAATCAGAAACAGGAATACCGGTAACAACTTCAGATAGGCTCCGAAGATAGTGCCCCGGCGGGCCTCTTTTTGGTTTTTACCGGAAAGAACACGCTGTACGATGAATTGATCCGTACACCAATACCAGAATCCGATGATAGCCGATCCGATCAATGCGCCTAACCATGGGAAATTGGGATCATCATTACTGCGAATGAGTTCGGTCATGGTGTTTCCTTGATCATTGACAGTGACTGCACCGCAAATCCTCATCATTTCGTCCCATCCTCCGAGCTCTTTGAAACCGAGTACAAGTATGATCAAAGAGCCCAATAGCAGAATCGGAGTTTGCAATACGGAAGTATATAGCACGGACTTCATTCCTCCGAAAATGGTGTATAATGCAGTCAGTACCACCAGACCGATGGCAGCGATCCAGAAAAAGTCGATTCCCCAAAGTTCCTTGATACCGAATACTTGCTGGAACACCAAACCGCCCGCATATACCGTAACGGCTACCTTGGTAAGTACATAGCTGATTAAAGAAATGACTGAAAGGATGGTGCGTGACTGGGAATTGTAACGTCGTTCCAGAAATTCCGGCATCGTGTATACCATACTACGGGAATAGAACGGTACGAATACCCATCCTAAGATAAGAATCATCCATCCTTGAATTTCCCAATGAGCCATAGCCATACCACTGGATGCTCCTGCACCTGCGAGGCCTATCAAGTGTTCCGAACCGATATTCGATGCAAATATAGATGCACCGATGGCAAGCCATGTTGCATCGCGTCCTCCTAAAAAATAGTCGGCAGAGTCGTTTTGTTTTTGTTTTACTACCCAAACTATAATTCCGATCAGAGCCAGGGCAAAGACTCCGATTACAATCCAATCTAATGCTTCCACGATATTAATGATTTTAAGTTTATATTATTTTGCTATTGAAAACTTGAAGATACATTCGCTGTTGTAAGTCTGCCCGGGTTCCAGTATTACAGAGGGCCATTGTGGCTTGTTGGGACTGTCGGGATAATGTTGTGTCTCCAGACATACGGAAGCTCGCTGATTGTAGGTAATGCCTTTTTTGCCTTGTATGCTTCCATCCAGGAAGTTGCCGGTGTATACTTGTATGCCGGGTTCATTGGTATATACTTCCAATGTAATGCCGCTTTGGGGGGAAGTCAGTCGGGCAGCAGGTTTTGTAATATCTCCATTGGTGTTCAATACCCAGTTGTGATCATAGCCATTACCGTTTTTGAGTTGAACAAAATCATATTTAGTGATGTCCTGACCGATTGCTTTCGGAGTGATAAAATCCATAGGAGTATCCTTCACCGGAATTATCTCTCCGGTAGTCATGAAAGTGCTGTCTACCGGGGTATAATTATCTGCGTTCACATATAGTATATGATCTGTTGCGGGTTGTGACGGATCTCCCGAAAGATTGAAATAAGAATGGTTTGTCATATTAATGATAGTCTTCTTATCTGTGGTGGCACTGTATTTTATGTCCAAAGCATTGTCATCCGATAGTTTGAATGTGACTTTAGCTGTTACGTTTCCCGGAAAGTTCTCATCTCCGTCCGGAGATAGGCGTGTCAGTTCTAATGTTGTATTGTCTATAAGGTTGGCATCGTATACTTGATATTGCCATCCTTGCGGTCCGCCGTGCAAACAATGCCCGAAATTGTTTTGCGGTAATTGTATGGTGTCATTGTCCAGCACGAAGCGACCCTGAGCTATTCGGTTGGCATATCGCCCGATGGAAGCCCCAAAATCACTGGGTATGCGGATATAGTCATCGATGTTATCAAATCCTAACACGACATCCTGCATTTTTCCGTCTTTGTCGGGCACCATTATAGATACGATGCGTCCTCCGAAATTGGTAATGCAAACTTCCATTCCCGATTTATTCTTTAATGTATAAAGATTGGTTTGGGAATGGTTTACTTCTGTACTGAATTTTACCGGATCAAGTCCGGATAATGTAGATACTTTGTCTGGCTTCTGTTGGCATGCCATCAGCATCAATGTGGAGAGTCCCACTAATAAGATTTGCTTTTTCATGGATTAGTATTTTATGTAAATGAGATACTTATCTTATTTTGGGTGTAAAAGTAACACTTTTGTTTGGTGTAAATATTACACTTTAATATGTTGTGCAGCATATATTTTGTTTGTTGTAATATAAAATCTTATTATTTACAAGTCGTATGGCTTGACTGTGGGGTGAATTTTCGTGTGGATGAGGGAAGAAATCGTTTGTTGTATATGGCTTGAACAGAGGGATTCGGGTGTGAAAAGTAAAAAAACTTGCCCGGGTAAATGTTTAAAACATATTTCCCGGGCAAGTAAAATTTTTATAGGACGAAATTTTATATTCTTCCTCTTTTTATTAAGATAGGGTTATGCTAATCTGCGCGAACCGTCTCCGATTACCACATCGTATACTTTCGGACTTCTGCCGAATTTAGCTTTGAATGCTTCTTTCGCTTTTGCGATGAAGTTATCGTAGAGTTCTTCTTTTACTAAGTTGATGGTACAACCGCCGAAACCGCCACCCATTACGCGTGATCCGGTTACACCACATTCTTTGGCCAAATCGTTGAGGAAGTCGAGCTCTTCGCAACTTACTTCATACAATTTACTCATACCGTGGTGAGTTTCGTACATCTTCTGACCTACAGTTTCGTAATCGTCTTTTTCCAAAGCGTCGCAAACATCAAGTACGCGTTGGATTTCTTCGATCACATATTCGGCGCGCATATAGTCTTCATCGCTAATGTCTGCTTTCGCTTCTTTCAGCATATCCATTGTACAGTCGCGCAGGAATTCTACATGCGGATGTTTCTTTTGGATAGCAGCTACAGCAGCTTCGCAACTCTGGCGGCGTTTGTTGTATGCAGAAGAAGCCAATTCGTGTTTTACCACCGAATCAACCAAAACCAGGCGGTAACCTTCCGGCTTGAATGGGAAATACTGATATTCCAAAGAACGGCAATCCAAGCGAATCAGACTACCGGCTTTTCCGAATACGGAAGCAAACTGATCCATAATACCGCAGTTCACACCACAATAATTGTGTTCGGTAGCCTGGCCTACTTTTGCCAATTCGAATTTATCTATTTTATTATCACCGAACAGTTCGTTCAGTGCGAAAGCATAAGTACTTTCCAATGCGGCGGATGAAGACATACCGGCTCCCAATGGCACATCGCCTGCAAAAGCTGTATTGAATCCTTTTACATCGACACCACGTTTGATCATCTCGCGGCATACACCGAAAATGTATCTGGCCCAGCTGGCACGGGGAGCGTCTTCTTCGTTCAATCCGAATTCTGTATAGTCTTTCAGGTCGATTGAGTAAGCGCGTACTTTATCTGTTCCGTTCGGTTTGATTTCTGCAATCATTCCTTTATCGATAGCCCCTGGAAATACGAATCCACCGTTATAGTCGGTATGTTCGCCGATAAGGTTGATGCGGCCCGGTGAGGCATAAACAAATCCTGTAGTTCCGTCAAAGTGTTTGATGAAACGACTTCTTACGTGTTCTATATCCATGATACTTTTAAATTATTAAGAGTTAATAAATTATTCGACAGGAATATTCTTGTTTACATTTTTGCAACCGATCAGTGCATAATATAGCATGTAAGCAAAAGCAATGAAAATAACCCAGTAGCTTGACAGGAAACCGAGAGAATCGGCTACTCCACCTTGCAATAATGGCAAAAGACCACCACCGCAAACCATTACCATGAAGATACCGGAAGCTGCTTCTGTGTATTTGCCAAGACCTTCTACTGCAAGGTTAAAGATACCGCCCCACATGATGGAAGTACACAAGCCGCAAAGGATCAATAACATGATATTGACAGGAACCTGAGCCATACCGAATGAAATATCAGACTGGAATACCGGCATGCTTACATGTATGGTAGTGGGCAGGAATATAGCACCTGCAACCAGAATCAGTCCTAAAGAGGAGGCAAATGTCAACATAGCTTTACTGGAGAATTTTGCACCTAAAGAAGCACCGGTCAAACGGCCGATCATCATAAGGAACCAATAGGTACCTACTACCGACCCGGCAATAGTGGTATCGATGGCCAAACCACCACCACCTGCCTGCGTAGTCATAAACAGATTGGCAAAGTGAGGAATACCGACTTCTACACCTACATATACGAAAATGGCTACTGCTCCAAGAATGAAGTGACGGAAAGACAACGGGCTGTGAGGATCTTTTGTCTTTGTTTTCGCAGTTTTTTCCAAACGTGGTTCCGGAATCTGCATAAAGAACAATACAAGGAAAGCAACAGCGAAGATGGCCATGGCAATGTACAAAGCAGGAAGCGCCTTTGCAATCGTTCTTTCTTCAACAACAGTTCCCATCAGGTAACCTACCAATACCGGAACGATTGTAGCTGAAATAGAGTTGAGTGTACCGCCGGCCTGAATCAACTGATTACCTTTTTTGCCGCCACCACCAAGTGTATTCAACATTGGGTTTACTACAGCGTTCAACATACACATGGAGAAACCGGAAATAAATGCTCCGGAAAGATAAACGGTGAAACCGTAATCCGGTCCTGCCTGCGAAGCAAGCGCTTGCACTCCAACGCCTGTGAAACCGACGAGGATAGCGATTAATGCTGTTTTCTTATATCCGATTTTTTGGAGTAACATACCGGATGGGATACCCATGAAGAAATAAGCGATAAAGTTGGCGGCAAATCCTAAAGTAGCCTGAAAATTGGTTGCACCGAATTGATTCTGTACAATGACTCCAAAAGGAGCAGGAAGTCCTGTTACGAACGAAATCATTGCGAAGAGGGCGAACATCATTGCGATAGGCAATAGATAGCTCTTTTTTTGTTGTGTCATGGTTTTAAAAAAGTTGTTAGTTTATAAAATTAGGTTAGTTGTAAACATGATGATGCTGGGAGAGAGTTGAAAGTTGAAAATTAGGCTGCGCTGCCTATGCCGCATGGTAACTTTCAACTTTCAACTCTCAACTTTTAACTCTTGACCGTTCCGAATTTGTAAATCGTAATCTGTTGATATTCATCTCCCGGGAGCAATACTGCCGATGGGAAATGGGCTTTATTGGGCGTATCGGGGAAGCATTGTGCTTCAAAACAGATCGCACTGCGTGCCGGGAACGTGGCTCCGTGTGCGCCTTCGAATCCATTCAGCCAGTTTCCGGTATAGAGCTGTACACCGTTTTCTGTAGTATACACTTCCATAATACGTCCGCTTACCGGATCAGTACAGGTAGCTGCCAAATCAAGTGAACCGATTTCTGCTTTGTTCAAAACATAGCAATGGTCATATCCGGCTCCGAATACGAGTTGCTGGAATGAATCATTGATACGTTCCCCCACTGTATGAGGGGTACGGAAGTCCATAGGTGTTCCTTCTACTTTGGAGACTTCTCCTGTAGGGATGGAAACTTCGTCTATCGGGGTATAAAAATCCGCGTTGATAGTGACGATGTTGTTTTCTATGGTCGGAGTAGGATTGGCAATTCCTGCCAGATTAAAGAAACCGTGGTTGGTAAGGTTCACAACAGTAGCTTTGTCGGTAGTGGCACGATATTCTATTACCAGTGCATTTTCCTCTTCTTCGAGTCGGTATGTCATTTCTACTTCCAGGTTGCCTGGGAATCCTTCTTCTCCGTCAGCCGATACGTAATTGAAAATGATTGTGCTTTCATCGACTTGATCGGCATCCCAGACACGTGCATGAAATCCGGTAGGACCTCCGTGCAGAGAATTCGGGCCATTATTGATGGTTAACGAATGTTCTTCGCCATAGAGAGTGAATTTCCCTTTGGCAATTCGGTTACCGTATCGGCCGATAGTGGTGCTTAAGAAAGGTTCGGGACTGTTTATTACATGGTCTATGCTGTCGTGTCCCAGAATGACATTGGCATATTTTCCGTTTTTGTCGGGAACCATTATAGAGAGAATGGCGCAACCGTAATTTGTTACGGCAACTTCCATTCCTTTCTTGTTTTTCAGGATAAATAAGTCTGTTTTCTTATCATTTATATCCTTTTGAAAATCTTCTCGGTTTAGACCGGATAAATTTCCTTCTGTTGGGAATGTGTTATTCATGTCTGATATATTAAAATTTCTTGCAAATAAAGGGAAATTCTTCCGTACTCCCAAATTATTCACAGTAAATATGGATGGGCATTTAGGAAAGTTTAGCGTTTTGTTTCTTGTCTGTCGAAGCATATTTTGATAACGAATCCATAAATTTTTGCGGTTGATTTTAATTAAAAGCCTTGAATTTGTGTATTATTTGATATTTTTTGTAAGTTTGTCCTCGATTATTCATTGATTATTTTAATCTAAGTTTATAACAGAAAAACAAAATGTATCCGTTAAAATTCGAACCGATCCTGAAGCAGACACTTTGGGGAGGCGACAAAATTGTTCCGTTCAAGCACTTAAGTGATAACTTAACGGGAGTAGGGGAAAGCTGGGAGATCTCCGGCGTAGAAGACAATGAGTCTGTAGTGGCTAACGGCCCCGACAAAGGACTGACGTTGACCGATATGGTAAGGAAATATCGTGGCGAATTGGTTGGTGAAGAAAATTATGCCCGATTTGGCAATAAGTTTCCTTTGCTGATAAAATTCATCGATGCCAAGCAAGATCTTTCTATCCAGGTACATCCCAATGACGAGTTGGCGAAAAAACGTCATAACTCTATGGGAAAGACTGAAATGTGGTATGTGGTTGATGCAGATAAAGGTGCGAAACTTCGTTCCGGATTCTCAGAGCAGATCACACCGAAAGAGTATAAGGAACGCGTTTACAATAACACAATAACTGATGTTCTGCAAGAATATGAAATACATCCGGGAGATGTATTCTTCTTGCCTGCAGGACGTATTCACAGTATAGGTGCCGGCGCGTTCATTGCGGAGATTCAGCAAACGTCGGATATCACTTATCGTATTTATGATTTCAATCGTAAAGATGCCAATGGCAAGACGCGTGAATTGCATACCGATCTGGCACGTGAAGCCATCAACTACGAGGTACTCGACGATTATCGTACGAAATACGATGCTGTGAAAGATGAACCTGTAGAATTGGTTGCTTGTCCGTACTTTACTACTTCTATATATGATATGACCGAAGAGATCAGTTGTGACTATTCGGAGTTGGATTCGTTCGTAATCTTTATCTGTATCGAAGGGGTTTGTAAACTGAAAGACAATGAAAACAATGAGCTGACATTGCGTGCCGGTGAGACAGTTTTATTGCCTGCTTCAACAGAAGATGTCACAATTACTCCGGAAGAAGGAGGCAGTGTGAAGATTCTTGAGACATATGTATAAGAAATAAGACGGTCGGAATCGCTACATGATACGATCTCTCTGATGGGATTTCCCCTATTAGGCGTATTGCTTGATAGGGGATTTTTATTGTTCGCAATAATATAGGGTGTGAGAAGATATTCTGCTTGTTTATCATTTTAAATGCAAAAACTTTTGTAACTTTGTAACTGTTAGTGTAACAAAGAGTGATAGAATATGAAAATTCAAGCACGTATAACGATTCCCTATGCCGTGGCCAACTATGCCGAAATGCGTGACCGTGGTTTTTATTATGTGGATAAGACGGATTACATCCCACGTCTCGAGGCCTATAAAGCGCCCGTATTCCTGCGTCCCCGCCGTTTCGGGAAAAGCCTGCTGGTATCTACCTTAGCGCATTATTACGACCGTACATTGGCCCACCGGTTTGAGGATCTCTTTGGTGGAACATATATCGGAAGCCATCCTACACCGGAGCACAATCGTTATATGATCATTCGTTATGACTTCTCGGCAATGGTGATGGCTGATAATATGGAAGGGTTGGAACAGAACTTTAACGACTTGAATTGCAGCCCTGTGGAAATCATGGTATTACACAATCACGACCTCTTCGGCGATTTTAAATTCACAGCTCGTGGCAATGCTTCGAAAATGCTGGAGGAAGCCTTGGCTTATGCCCGTGGACACGGGTTCCCTCCGGTTTACATCCTGATAGACGAATACGATAACTTCACCAACCAGTTGCTGACCTCTTACAATGACCCGCTCTACGAGAAAGTAACCACTGCCGACAGCTTCCTGCGCACCTTTTTCAAGGTAATCAAAAAAGGTATCGGCGAGGGCAGTATCCGTACCTGTTTCTGCACCGGTGTGCTGCCTGTGACGATGGACGACCTGACCAGTGGATATAACATTGCCGAGATACTGACATTAGAATCCGATTTTATCAATATGTTGGGTTTTACCCATGCCGAAGCGGATGCTTATCTGCGCTACGTGCTCGACAAGTATACCGGAAGTCAGGAACGCTACGACGAAATATGGCAGCTCATCGTCAACAACTACGACGGTTACCGTTTCAGCCCCAAAGGGGAAAAACTGTTCAATGCAACGATACTGACGTATTTCCTGAAGAAATTTGCAGTCAATAAAGGTGAAGTTCCCGAAGAGATGATAGACGAGAACCTGCGCACCGACATCGGCTGGCTGCGACGGCTCACCCTTTCGCTGGAAAACTCGAAAGCCATGCTGGATGCATTAGTGATAGACAACGGATTATATTACAACGTAGCCGACCTCTCCAGCAAATTCAACAAGCAGAAGTTCTTTGACAAGAATTTCTATCCCGTCAGCCTTTTCTATCTCGGTATGACGACCCTGCAAAACAACTTCCGGATGGCACTCCCCAACCTGACCATGCGCAGCATCTATATGGACTACTATAACGTGTTGAACCGTATAGACGGTGGCGCCAACCGGTATGTCCCTACTTACGAACGCTTCGTTGACGAACGTGATTTCGAATCGCTTGTCCGGAATTATTTCGAGCAATACCTCGGCCAGTTCCCCGCGCAGGTGTTCGACAAGATCAATGAAAATTTCATCCGTTGCTCTTTCTTCGAGTTGGTATCCCGCTACCTGAGCAGTTGCTATACCTTTGCCATCGAACAGAACAATTCGGAAGGACGCGCCGACTTCGAAATGACCGGCATACCGGGCACGGATTATTACACGGACGACCGCCTGGTGGAATTCAAATATTACAAAGCCAAAGAGGCGGAAAAGATGTTAGCATCGGATGCGCCCCTGCCCGAACATGTGGAACAGGTGCACCGCTATGCCGAAGACACACTGCGGCATTTCCCGAATTATAAGGTGCGTACGTATGTGGTTTACATCTGTGCCAACCGAGGATGGAAATGTTGGGAGGTATAGAAGAAGGCGTATATATCCGGAGTAACTGTGAGGTGGTAGTACTGATATAGTTGTTGTATTGATAAGTATAGATAAACTACCTTTTGAAAAAAACGGCAAAGCAAGATAGAACAGAGAAATGATGTTTTTAAGATAAAATATTGTATATCAAGTATATAAGGTGGTATTTTGTTAAGAAGAAGCATGCATATTCATCGGAAAAAGAAATTAATATTAACACTCTGTTAATATTAATTCTTTATAGCCATGAATACGTATTCTTGCACTTAAAGAATTAATGTTTTGTAGAACAGGAATTAATACTTGGAAAAGGTGATTAACAATGTTAAAAAAGAGACAATTGCCCCAAAGAAGATTATATCCGTTTGATACGGTCGAAACTTAAGTAAAAAAAGATCCCTGCTTCAACACCGAAGCAGGGATCTTTTTTTGAATAGAAGTTTTTTGAGTTTATTTTTTTATAAACCGTCGGGTAGTCACTTTGTCTTCGGATACAATCTTCAATAGATAGATGCCGGTGGAATAACTGCTACACGAAATGTTAGCTTCCGAGCTTGCTGTTTCTTCCATATAAAGCAATTGACCGTTTAAACTGACAATGTAAATTTTATTTTTATTTCCATTACCTTCGGGCATGTTTTTGATATATAACATATCCGTTACGGGTGAAGGATATATAAGAGTATTGTCTTCCTTTTCCAGTTCGTTTATCGAGGTCAGCCCATCTGCAGTGACGGTTATTTCCTTGTACACATTAGAACCATCGATCGCACTTGCCCGTACAGTTATTGAACCGTTTTTATCGCCTTTGGCAGTCAGTATTCCGTTCTGGTTGACAGTTGCAATGTCATTACCCGATACTATTGTCCAGTTGACCGCCCTGAATGTAGCATTTAACGGATAGATATCGGCAGTCAGATGGATGCTGGTTTGTTCCGGTGAAAGGGTTGGTTCTTCTGTTGAATGAACGATAATATCTTCTGCAAAAATTACATTGGCTGCACCGTCAGTACTGACAATATTTGAGCGTACGGTTGCTTTGCCGGCTCTGCTTTGTCGGCCGGTTTGCATCGGCTTCCAATTGTCTTCGTATTTGGCATCAAAGTCCAATGCATAGTAGAGGATGCCTGCGGGAGCATTGAGATCTGAGTAAGAGGTGTTATTGCCCGAGATCTCTGCTATTACGGTCAGGTTATTTGGGGTGGTACCTCTTAAGATACGGTATGTCTCTATGGGCGCTCCTTCGTATTGGCTCCAAGTAACATTCCATCCATTACCTGCACCTTTGTTTATCATGGCATGTACACCTTGGTGAGGTGTGCCAGGAGTGGTTTCTGCACCATAATTGGTTTGCAATGTCAGACGATAGCGCGATGCTTGAACTTGCGGGTTGGATGTCATATCTACAAAGCTCGTTTGCGAAACAGGGACGGTGGCTAATAAATAGAAGTCATTATACTTGCTTCCTTCTTTGTAGATGTTTACATTGCTGACAAATGCAGGGATTGCAGTCGGGTACTGCCAGGATATACTATATTTTCCGGTGGCAGGATCTACTGTAATCAGGTTGATTTCCTGTCGGGACAGTTCGTCTGCGACTGTAATACTCTTGTCACAAGTAGCGATGCCGCAAGGAGTAGAAACAGACAGGCGCAATACGAAATTGCCGGTGTTCATAAAGGTTGCTTTCGCTTGGTTGCTGTTTCCGTTGCGTACGATGCGAACCGGTGGAACTCTGTATTCGCCCAATGCTTTGAAATCGCTTCCGTCTTTGCTGACTTCCCACGAATATTCGTAGTCGCCTTCCGGCAAAGTCATCGGTGTTTCGGCAACGAGCAGTGCTTGCGAAGGGATAGAGAATTCCGGGTTGATGGCGGGAGCTACCCAAATTTCGGCAGTAGACGTTACCCCGTCGGAAGTAACGGATATCTGTTTCTTGCCTTCCGTATCCCAAACTACCTCATACTGTATTTCTTTACCATAGTCCGTATAGAATATCTGTTTTCCTCCGTCCCAATCCCAAGTAATGCCGGATACGCTGGCGTTGCCGGTATAGGCGACTATGGCAGATGTTCCTGCGCAAACGGATAACGGCAGTCGCATCTTCGGGTTAGATTCTATTGTTAATAGATAGGGTTCGGAGAAGGGGGACGTAGCATTCCATCCGTCAATAGCCTGTACCTGTATTTCATAAGTTCCGGTAGGCATTGCAGAGAGCGGAATAGAATAAGTGGTGGCATTGGTGTAGATGAAATCGGTAATCACTGCCGCATCGGCATTGAGATCGTTCATCGGAGAAATGATATAGGCACCTTCTCCTGTCTGTCCCTGTTTCTTAACGCTGATATTATAGCGCATCAATGTATATGGCGTTTCTGCATCTTTGGCCGCATCCCACTTTATGACGGCAAAATCTTCGGTTTGTGTTCCGCGAATATTTGACGGGGCTTCGGGGCGGGTATTGCTAACAGTAGAAAGATTTTTGTAATATTGGTCAGAAGCCCATTGATTCGATTCTACAAAATCGGGCACTCCGTCTCTATCGACATCAATTTCAATGTATTTATCTGATCCATCAATCCCAATTCCGTTGTAGTCGGAACGGTTGTCTCCATAGTTAATGAACTTGGTTTGTAAATCATCGTAAAAATAGAGAATGGAACCGTTATATCTGGAAAGAAGCGACAAATCCAGATATCCGTTATTGTCAAAATCGAATATTTTCCCGATTTCCAGTCCATCCAAATCCATTGGTAATGTGATTTCTTTCACCTCTTTAAAATCTTCATTCTTATTATTTAGAAGAATGAGGATTGTGTTGTCATTTTTCTGGATGAGCAGATCGGGATAGCCGTCATTATTCATATCGGCAACGGCAGAAATTATTATTCGGTCTTCTATAATTTCCTCGGGAACAATTATGGGGCATCGACGGAAGCTGCCATCTCCATTATTAAAATGTATTACGTATTCATATTCGTTATTACCCAGATATGACTTTCCGATGAAATCATAAAATCCATCTTTATTAAAGTCGGCGGTGATGTTGTAAGAACTATTAATAGCATCAAAGCTGGTAGTAAAATCTATATCGTTTCCGGAATTCATAAACAGATCACCATCGTCTGAAAAGAAGTCCATATAGCCATCGTGGGTAAAGTCCACGGCTTTTAAGTCATACCATACATTTGTGAAGGAACTTGCATCATAAATTTCTTCGGACAGAGTCTTATCTCCCTGATTGATATAATGGCGGTTAGTTGGCTTGGTGCCATCATTCTTAGAATAATAACGAATAACAATGTCGGCTAAACCGTCTCTGTTAAGGTCTGTAATGTATGATTTATCGTTGAAAGATAGATTTGTGTTATATATTTTTTTCACTTTGGTGTAGTTACCTTTCCCATCATTCTCATGTACTCCGTTGTAGGTGAGTAACTCCGGCGTTCCGTCATTGTCCATGTCTATGGTGCCGTAGATATCTGTTCTTGATGGTGAAGTTGATAGCTTTTCCATAACTAACCTATTGGCAAAGATAAATATTGTCTGGTCGGTAACAGCCGTTACGTTTCCTTGTGTATCCACCGTTTGCAGCGAAATACGTTTCTCGCCGGGAGTTGTAAACCGTATCTGGTAGACAGAACCATTATTACTTTCGGAAATGATGGTTGCATCTGCCATATCCCACTTATACTCTAAAGAAGGATCTTTAGGGGCAAGCAAGGCCAAGGTTATTGTATCGCATACCGTTCTCTCGTCGGATAAGCGGAATCCGGAACCGGATTGTGACTTTTCAAATATCGTTTCCTCCGACCACATAGAACCTTTATGCATCGGGTCAATGGTTTGTATAGCGATATAATATTTTCCGGCATTCCATCCCGAGGCATCCAAGATACGGTCAAGGTTATACCCCATGTTACCATCCAATAGATTTAACCGCATTCCGTTTTCTGTGGCGTGGGCGTAGTAAATATCTCCCTTACCCGGCTTGGTACCGATGCGTAAGGCGTAAGTTAAATCAACGGAAGAGGATTCTGTGTCTTTTCCGGGTTGCCAGCTTATCTTTAAGAATCCTGTGGAAGGTTCAAACAAGTAGGAAGGTTTTTCCGGCTTTTGCGGAGCCTGATTAGCAGTAATATCAGGCAAAAGATCTTTTACAGAGTATACCATCGATGTCTCTTTTCCTTGATCGTTGTAATATTGGCTCATTATGTCGTAGTAACCATCATTGTCGATGTCTGCCGCTTGAATACGATAGTTGTTTTTAGACTCTGTCAGGTGGATAAGAGGAGTAGGCTGAAGTTCGAATTGCATTCTATTATTGCCTTTCAGTAGTAATACATCATTGACTACGTCGGAGTACTTCTTTGGCGCATATTGGGCCACAATATCATAATATCCGTCATGGTCGATATCTGCACAAGCTTTAAATGCCAGTTCCTCGTCAAAAGCCGTTTCGTGCATTTTGAATTTACCTTTTCCGTCGTTTTCCATAATGACAAGATAGGCTGCTCCATTAGAATCCAGATAACTGAACGGCAACAAGATGTCTATATCTCCGTCTTTATCAAAGTCATAGCACCATACTTGCTGATCCATACTCAGATTACTGATGAGTTGTTGTGTCTTCTCTGTTCCATCTGATTGGTATACATGTGCAGTAACGGTTTTACTGGCAGGCTCATAAACGATATAATCTAATCGTTGGTCGTTGTTTAAGTCTCTAAAGTAAATGGCACCTCCCATTGGCAATCCCACATATTTATCTTTTGCTACATACAATAGGATTTCTCCGGTACCGGTGTTTACGATATCCGGATAGCCGTCTTTGTTGAAATCGATATTGCTTGTCTGATAGCCCATGCTGCCGGTGTATTCTCCTTTTCCGCCGATAAACATGTCTTTTCCGCTAAGGAATGCATCGTTTCTGTCTTGAACAACCACTCCGCTATAATTTCCGTTTTGTGACCATTCGTCATTTGTTTTGTCGCGGTTGAGATATTCATCTTGCGTTAATATCTCTAATTGGTGAATTTCGAACGAGCCATCTATCAGTTGTACGGCAACTTTAGAATGGGGTAACAAGAAATCCGTTAATCCATCATTATTGTAATCGCAGGGGACAAAAATTTCTCCGGACTTTCCGGTTATACGGGATGTTCCCCAAGATTCAAATATTTGAGAATCTTTGTTTTCACCTTGTTCATTGTTTGTGTAGACTTTGTAGTCAAAAGAATGATTCTCATCGTTACCTCGTAATATGCCTCCACAATAGTCAATGGTTTTGTCGTTGTTTATATTGCAAGGCATCAGGCTGCTAATGTTCTCCGGAAAATCTTCATATTTCTGCGCCCTGCCGTTTATTAATTTGTATTTCCCAAAAGATTTCCAATAATTACCGTACTCTTCTTGTCCGAAACAGAATTCCATTTGTCCGTCTCTGTCTTCGTCATACCAGTAATTCAAGTCGAATTGCATAGCATTGTTGGTTGTTCCGGCAAAGAATTTGCTGATTACTACTGTAGGTGTTTTCCCTTTTTTGTTGACTACTGCCTTGAAGCCGGGTATCATTTTGTATGTACCTGTAGGTAAAGTTCCCAGATCGACCGTAGCTATTCCATTGACCGTAGTAATGGGAATTTCTTTGTTTATGTTATTTTTATCTATGAAGTATAGTTCTATGTTTTCCATGGAAGAACTGGCTATTTTAAAGGAAGCCATTCCTTTACTACCATTTTTACTTATTGCTAAAGAAACTTCCGGCAACCAGCAAAAGGCTGTTTGGCCGGCTTCGCATTCTTCTCCCGATAGAGTATAGGTGTCATCGCTGACAGTCCAGTTCAAGTCATTACTAAAACCGTTTATTGTTAGTGCACCTATTTTTACGGAAGGTACTATATTGTTTATTCTTAAATAATGAATGTCTTTTGACAGGGGAGTATTACTTGTGGACTCTGTATTAGTTGAGTTGAGCAGATCGTACGTTTCCCCGTCTATACTTCCATAAATATTGAGATGACCGCTTTTCCCAGTGATAAGTAATGAACCGCCTTTCTCTGGCAAGGTAATTTTTGGGGATAGTAGATCGATTCTGCTGCCACTGATGATTGGGGCTATAGAACCCCATTCTCCTTTTGTCAGTTTCCAACCGCGAGCTTGTGGCTCTAAAGTATAAGGGAATTGTGAGATCGGGCTTATATCAGTAGTTCCCGCTTCACCGACAATCAGATCTTTTACCGAAACTACTCCACGGGGAGTTTTTGTAAATCTGAATTGGCGGCATTCCTCGTTTAGATTGAAAGTGACTGTTTTTTCTTCTTCATCACAGAAACTACTGAAAAGAATATTTCCTTGCTCATCAAGCGTCTCAAAGGTAAAATATCCTCCTGTAAATGTTATTTCCGGTTGATTGAGCGATGAAAAATCAAAAAGTGGTGAGATGGCATAGGTGTAAGATTCTCCTCCCCCAAACCCATAGACCGGTTTGCCCATGGAGGAGGTGACAATCCAGTCATACCCTTCTTCTAAAGTCCATTTACTATAAGATTCGGGGGACAGTTCATAAGGGAATTCATTAATCACATTCTGTCCCTGCACCGATTCGATATTGTAACCGCTTCCCAATAGAAGTAGAAACAACCATGTGGTAATTTGTTCTTTCATAAGCTTAAGAAAAAATTAGTAATATTATTGATTGCAACAAAGGTAGGTCAATTACATATGCGTCATTGTCACCCAAAAGGGTGATTTTGCATTGTTCGCCCGATTAGGCGGTTAAAAGTATGAACTTGATAAGGTGTGTATGTAGAAAAATATGCTACTTTTGTCTCGCTAAAAAACAAAACTAAAGTTTATCTTATATTATGAGGAAGCAATTTCTATTGGCTATATGTTTATTGGTAGGAATTACAGGTGTTTTGGCGGAGGTAAGATCTTCGGATGTGATTATAGAGAATTTATGTAAACAGGGAGAAAGGTGCATGGATGAAGCGAAATATGATTCATCTTTCTATTTCTACAATATGGCCCTAAGTCAGAATGGAGTGAAAAGTACAGATTGGTATGCGAAAATAATCAATGGCAGAGGGCTTTTATATTATACAACAGGCGATATGGACAGTGCCCTTGCGGATAAGTTGGAGGCTGTTCGATTGCTGAACCGGAAAGAGCATCCGGATCTTGAAGGATTGGTTGATGCTTACAGTACGCTCGGCATTATTTATCGTCGCCGTCAGATGCCGGATTCGGCTCTTGTCTATTATGAAAAAGCTTTGGATTCGGCCGAGAAGCTTGGAAATGATGAATGGCTTGCCAATATTTATAATAATCTTGCTGTGTTTTATGCTAATAATAAGCGGCTGGACGAAGCATTGACCTACATTCGTAAAGCTATCTTTTATGTAGAGCAAACGGATAATGCTTCGGATATCGTCTTTGCATATCAGGTGGAGTGTTCTATATATATGTTAAGGAAGGAGTCGGAGCGGGGGATACCTTCTCTCAGAAAAGCCATTGCAGTTGCTTCAGAGCACAACCTTCCACGGGCAGAGTTGCGTTGTTTGCCCAATATAATGGCGATGTATTCCAACCGGCAGGAAAAAGATTCGGTAATGTACTATATGCGCCGAGGCGATGAATTGCTTAAAATAACACCGCCGGAAACAGTGGAAGGGTTGGGCTTTATTGAAATGAAAGCGCGATTATTACTGGAATATGGGCAGTATAAAGAAGCCGTCAAGTGGTTGCGGTATCTTAAAAATATTCCACAGAACGAACAGACGGCCATAGATGCGCTCTATTTAAGAATGGCAAAATGTTATCAGAACCTTGGAGAAAAGGATAAAGCATATGTTTATATGGATAGTGCTCGTATGTGGACCGATTCGCTTGCCCGGCGAAAGGTGGAAACGCAACTGTCGGATTTTTCCGCTAAATATGAAACTCGTGAAAAAGAATTGGAAATAGCTCGTCTGCAACAAGAACAACTTAAACAGGAAGCAAATAGAATGGCAATGGGAATTATCGGTACAATACTTATAGCGGTGTTGGCTATCAGCATTATTATCGCAACGCAAAAAAGAAAACAGATTGAGAAAAATATGAAGCTTTTGGAACAGGAAAGCGATTTGAAAGCTGCCAGAAAATACATTGAAGGACTGGAAAGTGAACGTAAACGTTTCGCCAAAGAACTGCATGACGGGGTAGCTAACGATCTTTTAGGATTACAGATGAAATTGAGTTCGGTGGGAGACAATCCGGATGAAAAGGAGGAAATGGTGAAGTCTGTAAATGAGCTTAGGCAGAATGTCCGCAATATTTCTCATGAATTGATGCCACCCGAATTCAATCATTTAAGTATCGATAAGATTATCGGTTACTATCTGACCGATATGCAGAAAACATATGGATTCGTGTTGGCTTACGAAGCAGCTTCGGACACATGTTGGGAACGGATTCCACAAGAAACTGCTTACGAAGTATACCGTATAACCCAAGAATTGATGACGAATATTGCCAAACATGCCGGAGCACACTCAGTCAGTGTATCACTCAGTGCTGTGACCGATGAAAAATATCGGTTGAGGATAGAGAATGATGGCAATGCTTTCTCTACTGCTATGGCTGCGGATGCGACAAATAAGCAAGGAGGTATCGGTATACGTACAATTCAAGACCGTGCCAAAGCGATATCGGCCGTTTTTGAAACATTGAACGAAAGTGGAAGAACGGTTTTCTTGCTTAGTTTTAATCTAAAAGAGGGGGGGTATGGAAGTGGAATGCTGTGAAATACTGGTTGTTGATGATCATCCGATTGTTTTAGAGGGTATAAAGAAGATAGCTTCTGCATTGGAAGGTGTGAAATGCGATGGTATTATGGAAGTGGAACAACTGGAACATTATTTTTCTGTGCGTTCTCCTTATAATATGTATATATTAGATCTTGAATTTCCCCAAGCGGATGGTTTCAGTGTACTCCGAATGCTTCGCGATAAGGCACCGGATAGTCGTATTCTGATCTATACGATGCATGAAGAGCCTTGGATGCTGGCTAAACTTATTGATGCCGATATTGATGGCTTGGTTTCGAAGAATGCAGATTTGTCGGAGCTACAAAAAGCGATTTCTACTTTGCGGAGTGGAGAAACTTATTTCAACGAGGTGTTTCTCGATATGATCCGGCATGGAAAAGAGTTTTATATCTGTACGGAGAATAAAGGGCCGAACCTTTCCTCACGGGAAAAAGAGATACTGGCATATATCGTTAAGGGATTCAATAACAAGCAAATATCAGAATTAATCTATCTCAGTGAAAATACGATTAAAACTTATCGCAAACGCTTGATGATTAAGATAGGGGCAAAGAATGCTGCCGATCTTGTCTTTAAGGGAAAAGATTTTTTATGATATGATAAATCGGGATGAAAGAGAGGGTCGGAAGAATATATACTCTTGTCATATAGAAGTATATATTCTTACACTACAAAAGCATATACTCTTGCCATGTAAAAGTGTACATCCTTATAAATGCTGGTTATCTGCTGGTTATGGCTGTAAATTGATTGTGCCAATGGCCGCTGAATTGTAGCTCTTGATAGATTTTTCCTAATTTCTTCTGAAGAAGCGACGGACTTGTTTTAGTATTTTCCATCCTAACATGACTCCGTCGAAGACTGCCATTCCTGTATTGAACGATCTCATCAGCGCATCTCCTTTAGAAGCGGCAGGTGCAAGTGGTGCAAATATTCTTCGCGTAGTCCGGCTCATTGCCCTTTTTTGTTCCCGTATCTCTTCCAGTTTCTCCGCTTTGAGCCGGGCGATGTATTCTAATGTGATTGTCTGAGGTTTTTGTTGCTGATTGTTCATGGCTTATTCCTTTGAATCGTTAAGAAACAGACCGGCAAGGAAGTTTACCATCGGGGAGATGATAAGTTTCTTGCGGAAAATAATGACAATGGCAATTAGTAAGATGTTGATGGCCGCAATAATGCCGAAGCTTACCATGAGACCGCCTACCAGTGGTTCTAAAATATATGCCAAGGCGAATAAAAAATAAAACAGAGCCACCATCCCGAGGATGATAAGTACCAAAACCATAATTAAGGTGGAAAGGAGTATAGTCAGCTTTTCCGTTAATTCCAGTTTGGTGTATTCTTTTTGGAGTTCCAGATATTTTTTGAACTCGAAAAATAATTGCTGGAAGTTTTCAATACTTTTGTCGTCTGCAAACATGATGGCTCTGTTTTTTGGGGTTCTTCTTTAATCGGTTACTTCTTTCAGCTCGGCTGCAATTTCGTCAACGAGGTTTTCCATTTCGCTACGATTCAGTTTGATACCTTTCTTTCGAAGAATTTCTGCGATTTTATGACGCGTATCTTCTCCTTTTTCCGGAGCAAACAAGATACCAAGGGCTGCACCTACGGCTGCACCACCCAAAAAAGCTGCTAATACATTAAGTCCTTTCATAATTCTAATGTTTTAAAATGATAATACTACAAATATAACATTTTTATTGATAAGGATGTTCTGTAAGGCATGATTTTTTTTGAGGCTTTTCCGATTATTTTTTCTGTTCCCTTTTGGGTACCTGTTTCTTTCTACGCCAGAAATCGCCATTGGAACGGCTTCCACGGTAAACTTTATTTTCTTTGGCTTTAGCTTTGATCTCTTCTGTTTTCACCTCTTGCGCTTTCATGCCTTCGTTGGTGATGAACGGATGTTCGCTCACGACCGGGATTGTTTTTCCGATCAGCTTCTGAATATCCTTTAAATAAGGGATTTCTTCCGATTCACAGAAGGAAATGGCGATACCTTCGTGTCCGGCACGACCTGTACGGCCGATGCGATGTACGTAAGTTTCCGGGACATTGGGGAGTTCGTAGTTGATGACATGTGACAGTTGGTCCACATCGATACCACGTGCCGCAATGTCTGTTGCTATCAGTACACGGAGCGTGTGGCTCTTAAATTCGGTCAAAGCTCGTTGACGGGCATTCTGCGATTTGTTGCCATGTATGGCTTCGGCGCGTATTCCCGCTTTTGTCAAGGTGCGTGCCAATTTGTCGGCGCCGTATTTGGTACGTGTAAAGATCAAAACCGATTCGACAGACTTATCTTTCAGCAGATGCAGAAGCAAGTCTTTCTTTTCTTTCTTTTCTACAAAATACACATGTTGTGCAATGGTATCTACAGTAGAGGATGCCGGAGTTACTTCTACTTTTTCCGGATCGGTCAGCATAGAGTTGGCCAAAGTTTCGATTTCCGGAGGCATAGTGGCGGAGAAGAAAAGCGTCTGTCGTTTTGCCGGCAGGAGTTTCAGTATGCGTCTGATGTCATGGATAAAGCCCATGTCGAGCATACGGTCGGCTTCGTCCAAAACAAAAAAGTCGAGAGTTTTGAGCGAAATGAATCCTTGAGTGATCAAGTCTAATAAACGGCCCGGAGTAGCTACTAAGATTTGTACTCCATTGCGCAACGCATCTGTTTGAGGTTTTTGACCTACTCCGCCGAATATCACTGCGTGTTTCAGTCCCGTGTACCGGCCGTATGCTTCGAAACATTCGCCTATTTGGATGGCGAGTTCACGTGTAGGAGTAAGTATCAATGCCTTTATTCCTTTACGGTGATCCGTTTTATATAGTTTTTGCAAGATAGGGATAGAAAAAGCTGCTGTTTTTCCGGTACCGGTCTGTGCGCATCCTAATAAATCTTTTCCTTGGAGTAAAACGGGGATCGACTGTTCTTGTATGGGGGTGGGAGAGGTGTATCCCTCTTCTTGAAGAGCTTTAAGTATGGGCTCTATCAGATTTAAATTTTCAAATATCATGTAAAAAAATTGAATGAGCCTCGCGGCTCTGTTATATTTATTATAGGACAAAATAATGCAAACGAATACAGAGTCAAATTTGCTTGAACTGTGCTGAAGTGCACTTGTTTTATGCAAAGATACGCCAACTTGTGTGGTAAATACTTTTATATCGATTGGTTTAATCTTATTTAACTAAGAGAAAGGTCGAAAGATAGCGGGTTAAGCCGTACTTTTGTTGCTCAATTCTATATAATAGATAACAATATGAGAGGTAAGATTGTTTTTATAACCGGGGCAAGTAGCGGAATTGGTGAAGGTTGTGCCCGGAAGTTTGCTTCACAGGGCTCGGATGTGATACTTAACGCCCGTAACGTTGCTAAACTGGAAGAGTTGAAAAAGGAACTGGAGAAGGCTTATGATATTCGGGTGTTTTTGTTACCTTTCGATGTGCGTGACCGTAAGGCGGCAGTTGATGCATTGGCTTCGCTGCCCGAAAATTGGAAAGCCATTGATGTATTGGTAAATAATGCAGGTCTTGTAATCGGGGTGGATAAAGAATTTGAAGGAAATCTGGATGAATGGGATGTTGTTATAGATACGAATATAAAAGCTTTGTTAGCGATAACCCGTCTGGTTGTTCCCGGAATGGTGGAACGTGGACGCGGACACATTATTAATATCGGTTCTATTGCGGGGGATGCCGCTTATCCGGGTGGTAGTGTGTATTGTGCTACTAAAGCGGCAGTCAAAGCTTTGTCGGATGGATTGCGTATCGACTTGGTGGATACTCCGTTGAGGGTGACAAATGTGAAGCCGGGTATGGTGGAAACGAATTTTACAGTGGTGCGTTATCGTGGTGATAAACAGGCGGCCGACAATTTTTATAAAGGAATTCGTCCGCTTACCGGAGAGGATATTGCGGAAACGGTATATTTTGCAGCTTCGGCACCCGAGCATATTCAGATAGCGGAAGTGTTGGTGATGCCTACCTATCAGGCTACAGGGACAATCTCCTATAAAAAGAAAATGGAATGATGAGAAAATGGTTATACGTTGTTTTATGTCTGTCTTTGCTGTTTTCTGTGGCAACGGCCTGTTCGGACGATGAAGATAAGCTGACTAATAAATGGCAGTTGAGGCGTTATGAATTTCCGGACGGCACAACGCAAACGGTGGATAGCGTATTTTATAATTTTCAGAAAGGTAGTTTTTCGGCCATTTGTTTGTTGGCAGATGGCAATTATCAAACCTTTTTTGGGAATTATTCTTTGCAGGATGATAAAATTTCTATTATTTTGCTGCCTGAATACGGTGGGCCGGAATATGATAAGTATATAGGATGGGAAGAAAATAAGCGTATATTCCATGTGGATGAACTTTCTTCTTCTTCGCTTCGGCTTAATTATGAGGGGATTGTATCGGTCTTTAGAAAATATTAAAGTGAAATTATTAACTCAAAAATGTAGATTATGAAAAAATTAGTAGTATTGGGAATGGGTGTATGCATGGTACTGGCATTTGCTTCCTGTAAATCAAGCGAAAGTGCATATAAGAAAGCATACGAGAAAGCAAAACAACAAGAACTGGCAGAACCTCAGGTAGAAGCTCCGGTAGAAGTGACTCCGGTTGTTGCTGCTCCGGTAGAAGTGAAAAAAGCTACTGATGCGGCTAATGGTGTCCGTCAGGAAAAGGTGACGGTCGTATCGGGCAATGGAGATAACCTGAAAGATTATAGCGTGGTATGCGGCAGCTTTGGATTGAAGGCAAATGCCGAAGGTTTGAAGGAATTTTTGGATGCCGAAGGTTACAACGCGACAATTGCATTCAATGCAGAGTCTGCAATGTATCGTGTGATTGTAAGTACTTTCGCTGATCGTGCTTCTGCTGCACAGGCTCGTGACGCATTTAAAGCTAAATATCCTAACCGTAAAGACTTCCAGGGTGCCTGGTTGCTTTATCGGGTATTTTAATAATTTCTTTTTGGTAATATCGGAAGTGGGAAAGCACCCTTCCGGAACAAGGGCAGTAGCTGGGAAGTTACTGCCTTTTTCACAAATATCTCTTTCCTTATTTTAGTAATATTTGGTAATATTAGCCATACTGCTAAAATAAGTTATAAATGATAGTGTGGAAACTTTGGGAGAAAATAAAGTTTTTACTTTTGTAGCTCTTTATAGAATGAAATAGTATGCCTTGTTGGAAACAGGGTTATAATAAGATAACAAGATGGAACAGAAATATTTATTTGTTGCTGTTGATGCGGCCCTGAGAGCAGGTGAAAAGATACTTTCTATTTATAATGATCCGAAGTCGGATTTTGAGATAGAGAGGAAAGCCGATAACTCCCCTTTAACAATTGCTGACCGTAAGGCACATGAAACGATTGCCATGATCCTGAATGAAACTCCTTTTCCTGTGTTGAGTGAAGAGGGAAAGCATTTGGATTATGAAGTGCGTAAGGGTTGGAATACGCTTTGGATTGTCGATCCGTTGGATGGAACAAAGGAATTTATAAAGCGTAACGGAGAATTTACCGTTAACATAGCATTGGTTTATGAGGGCATTCCCGTGTTGGGGGTTATTTATCTTCCGGTAAAACAGGAACTATATTTCGCCGAAGAGTCTTTGGGCGCTTATAAGCTTTCGGGAATTACCGCTTTGGATGATTCTGCCTCTTTGGATAAGTTGATAGCTTCTTCTGTTCGTTTGCCCGGGAAAGACTCCCGGAAAGATCATTTTGTAATTGTAGCTTCCCGCTCGCATCTTACCCCTGAAACAGAAACATATATTAATGAGATGAAACGGAAACATGCGGATGTTGAACTGATTTCGAGTGGAAGTTCGATAAAAATATGTCTGGTTGCCGAAGGAAAGGCAGATGTGTATCCCCGTTTTGCTCCGACGATGGAGTGGGACACTGCTGCCGGGCATGCCATTGCACGGGCTGCTGGTATGGAAGTTTATCAGGCCGGCGAAGAGTGGCCGCTACAATATAATAAGGAGGATTTGCTGAATCCTTGGTTTATTGTAGAGAAGAAAAGAGTAAATCACTAATTGATTTGTACCGATTATGACATTTGAAATTGTATTTGTACTACTATCGCTATTGGGAATGGTGATTGCTCTTATTATGGACAAGATGCGTCCGGGCATGGTACTCTTTTCGGTTGTGGTACTTTTTCTTTGTGCCGGCATTCTTAGTCCGAAAGAGATGCTTGAAGGGTTTAGTAATAAAGGGATGATTACTGTTGCCATGCTTTTCTTGGTAAGTGAAGGTGTTCGCCAATCGGGAGCATTGGGGCAAGTTATCAAAAAACTGCTTCCGGAGGGTAAAACGACTGTTTTTAAGGCACAACTTAGAATGTTGCCTTCTATCGCTTTTATTTCTGCTTTTCTGAACAATACTCCGGTCGTTGTTATTTTTGCTCCTATTATTAAACGGTGGGCACAGGCTGTTCATCTTCCGGCTACTAAATTTTTGATTCCTCTTTCTTATGTTACTATTTTGGGAGGTATCTGTACATTGATCGGTACTTCTACCAATTTGGTTGTGCATGGTATGATTCTTGAAGCCGGATATGAAGGTTTTACGATGTTCGAGTTGGGGAAAGTCGGTATTTTTATTGCTATTGCGGGTATTATTTATCTTTTTGTTTTTTCTAAGAAGCTCTTGCCTGATGCACGTCCGGATACCGCTGTGCCTGATGAAGAGGTGGAAAAAGGAGAGAATTTGCATCGTGTGGAGGCTGTTTTGGGAGCTCGTTTTCCAGGTATTAATAAAACTTTGGCTGAGTTTAATTTTCAGCGTCATTATGGAGCGGAGGTGAAGGAGATAAAAACCCGTAACGGACAACGGATTATTGATAATCTTAATGAGGTGGTGCTCCGTGAAGGCGATACTTTGGTAGTGATGGCTGATGAAACATTTGTTCCTACCTGGGGAGAGTCTTCGGTCTTTGTGCTGCTTGCTAATGGAAAAGACACCGAGCCTGTTCCCGGAAAGAAAAAACGTTGGTTTGCTTTGATTCTGCTTATTCTGATGATTTTGGGTGCCACGGTGGGTGAGTTGCCGGTGACGCAGGAGATGTTTCCGAATATTAAATTAGACATGTTTTTCTTTGTTTCGGTTACTACTATCATAATGGCGTGGACTAAGATATTTCCTGCGCGCAAGTATACCAAATACATTTCATGGGATATTCTGATTACGATTGCCTGTGCCTTTGCTATTAGCAAGGCGATGGTGAATTCGGGTGTAGCCGATGGCGTAGCTGCTTATATAATCAGTTTGAGCAACGATTATGGTCCTCACGTTTTGTTGGCTATCCTGTTTATCATAACCAATCTGTTTACAGAGCTTATTACAAACAATGCGGCAGCGGCTTTGGCATTCCCGCTGGCACTGGCTATTTCCCAACAGTTGGGAGTCGATCCGACACCATTCTTTGTGGTTATCTGTATGGCGGCTTCTGCCAGCTTTTCAACTCCTATCGGCTATCAGACAAATCTGATCGTGCAAGGTATCGGCAACTATAAATTTACGGATTTTGTTCGTATAGGTTTGCCGCTAAATATCATAACTTTCCTTATATCTGTATTTCTGATACCCCTAATTTGGCCCTTTTAGAGTTGAAAGTTGAGAGTTGAAAGTTTGGAGGAGATAGGGAGTTGAAAGTTGAAAATGAGAACAAAGAAATGGGGAAGAGTATAGTTAGGGAGAAAGCTTTTGTTTTTGCTATTCGTGTAGTGAGACTTTATAAGTTGCTGTGTGAAAGAAATGAATATGTATTATCGAAACAGATGTTACGTAGTGGTACTGCCATTGGTGCTTTGTTGAAAGAAGCAGAACATGCACAATCTGTTGCAGATTTCATAAATAAAGTCAATATAGCTTTAAAAGAAGCCAATGAAACAGAATATTGGCTGATGTTGTTAAAAGAAACAGATTATATATCGGAAACGGAATATGAATCGATGAATGAAAATTGTAGTGAATTGATTAAACTGACAGCCAGTATTGTAAAAACGACTAAAAATAACCTATATGGAGCAAAATAATAATGAAATAGAAAAGAATGATGGGAACGAAGAACTTTCAACTTTCAACTCTCAACTTTCAACTAAAAACAATATTTACCCTATATTCGACCGCATGTTAGCGCGGGAAGACAAAGAAGATTTATTGAAGCAACACAGTGTGATGATATGGTTTACCGGATTAAGCGGTTCCGGAAAGAGTACGATTGCCATTGCATTGGAACGCGAATTGCATAAACGCGGATTGTTATGCCGTATTCTTGACGGTGATAATATCCGTAGTGGAATTAATAATAATTTAGGGTTCTCCGAAGCTGACCGGGTGGAAAATATCCGTCGCATAGCAGAGGTCTCAAAACTGTTTATCGATAGTGGTATCATAACGATTGCCGCATTTATCAGTCCTAATAACGATATTCGTGAAATGGCTGCAAATATTATCGGGCAAGATGATTTTCTGGAAATCTATGTCAGTACTCCGCTTGCAGAATGCGAGAAACGTGATGTGAAAGGCCTGTATGCCAAAGCCCGTAAAGGAGAAATTAAGAATTTTACCGGTATTTCGGCTCCGTTCGAAGCTCCGGAACATCCGGCATTGGAGTTGGATACTTCCAGACTTTCACTTGAAGAATCGGTCAACCGTTTGTTGGAGCTGATTCTGCCGAAAGTAAAAAGATAAAGAGAGATTTTATAAAACAAGAATATAATGAAAGAAGAGTATAAATTAAGCCATCTGAAAGAGCTCGAAGCTGAGTCTATTCATATTATCCGCGAGGTGGCTGCGGAATTCGAGAATCCGGTAATGCTTTATAGTATAGGGAAAGATTCTTCTGTAATGGTTCGCTTGGCGGAAAAAGCTTTTTATCCGGGTAAAGTTCCGTTTCCTTTGATGCATATCGATTCAAAATGGAAGTTTAAGGAAATGATTCAGTTCCGTGATGAATATGCAAAAAAGTACGGATGGAATCTGATTGTAGAAAGTAACATGGAGGCTTTTCATGCGGGGGTAGGTCCGTTTACTCATGGAAGTAAGGTACATACCGATCTGATGAAGACCCAAGCTCTGCTACATGCTCTCGATAAATATAAATTTGATGCGGCTTTTGGCGGTGCCCGCCGCGATGAGGAAAAATCCCGTGCAAAGGAGCGTATTTTTTCTTTCCGGGATAAATTCCATCAATGGGATCCTAAAAACCAACGTCCTGAATTGTGGGATATCTACAATGCCCGTGTACATAAAGGGGAGAGTATCCGTGTTTTCCCATTGAGTAACTGGACGGAATTGGATATCTGGCAATACATCCGTCTTGAAAATATACCTATCGTACCGCTTTATTATGCCAAAGAACGTCCGTGTGTAGAGATAGACGGTAATTTGATTATGGCCGATGATGATCGTCTGCCGGAAAAATATCGCGATCAGATTCAGATGCGTATGGTACGTTTTCGCACATTGGGCTGCTGGCCGTTGACAGGTGCAGTAGAAAGTGAAGCCGATACGATCGAAAAGATTGTAGAAGAGATGATGACCACTACGAAGAGTGAGCGTACGACACGTGTGATCGACTTCGACCAGGATGCGAGTATGGAACAGAAGAAACGTGAAGGTTACTTCTAAATTAAAAATTGAAAATTAGAAATTAAAGATGGGAACTACTTTAGATATAAAAGCATTTCTGGATAAAGACGAACAGAAAGATTTACTCCGTCTTCTGACGGCAGGTTCGGTAGATGATGGAAAATCCACTTTGATTGGCCGTCTGTTGTTTGATAGCAAGAAGTTGTACGAAGATCAGCTGGATGCTTTGGAACGTGACAGCAAACGCATGGGAAATGCCGGCGAGCATATTGATTATGCTTTATTGCTGGATGGTTTGAAAGCAGAGCGCGAACAAGGCATTACGATTGATGTGGCATACCGATATTTCTCAACCAACAACCGTAAGTTTATCATTGCCGATACTCCGGGACATGAACAATATACGCGTAATATGATTACCGGCGGTTCGACTGCCAATTTAGCTATCATATTGGTCGATGCTCGTACGGGGGTAATTACTCAGACGCGCCGTCACACATTCCTGGTATCGTTGCTGGGTATCAAACATGTTGTGTTGGCCGTGAATAAAATGGATTTAGTGGATTTCTCCGAAGAACGTTTTAATGAGATTGTTTCGGAATATAAGAAGTTCGTAGACCCACTTGGGATTCCCGATGTGAATTGTATTCCTCTTTCCGCATTGGATGGCGATAATGTAGTAGAAAAATCAGAGCGTACTCCTTGGTATAAAGGTATTTCTCTGCTCGATTTTCTTGAGACGGTGCATATCGACAATGATCATAACTTAACAGATTTCCGTTTTCCTGTACAGTACGTACTTCGTCCTAATCTTGATTTTCGTGGATTCTGCGGGAAAGTGGCTTCGGGGGTGGTTCGTAAAGGAGATCAGGTGATGGCGCTTCCCTCCGGAAAAACTTCACGTGTCAAGAGTATTGTGACTTATGATGGTGAATTGGATTATGCATTTCCGCCACAATCCGTTACCTTGACATTGGAAGACGAGATCGATGTGTCGAGAGGGGAAATGTTGGTTCATACGGATAATCTTCCTATTGTAGACCGTAACTTTGAAGCCATGTTGGTATGGATGGATGAGGAACCGATGGATGTAAACAAATCGTTCTTTATCAAGCAGACCACCAATATGAGTCGTACACGTATCGACAGCATCAAATACAAGGTGGATGTGAATACGATGGAACATTCCGCCGTACCGTTTCTGTCATTGAATGAAATCGCCCGTGTGGTATTGACTACTGCCAAAGAGCTGTTCTTTGATCCGTATCAGAAAAATAAATCGTGCGGTTCCTTTATTCTTATCGATCCGATAACTAATAATACCAGTGCTGTCGGCATGATTATCGACCGGGTCGAGGTGAAAGACATGAATACGACAGATGATATTCCTGTGCTCGATCTTCCGAAACTCGGTATTGCGCCGGAACATTATGAGTCGATAGAAAAGGCGGTGAAAGAATTGGAACGCCAGGGAATTGCAGTGAAAATTATTAAATAATTATTCAATGTGCCAATATGCCAATGGGGCATTGGTTATTCGGTATAATAGCGGGCAATTGACACACTTGACACATTGGTATTTGGCATAATGGTATAGCGATTGCCGTATGGGAATTCGTTGTAATAGCGCAGCCAATTGGCATATTGGCACATTAGCATATTGAAAAATTATTAATTATATTATTAAGATGGGATTACTTGAATTCAATAAACTTCCGATAAATACTTTGGTAGGGGCTGACTGGAAAACTTTTAAAGCCATTACAGGCGGTAGAGATATCGATGCTGCTTATAAAGGAAAATATCGTTTGACAAAGGCTGTATGCCGTTTGCTCTCTACATTGGCTCCTTTGCAAGACAGTCGCTATAATAAGCTTCTGGCAGATAAACCATTGGAGCACGATCCGGTATTCATTTTAGGGCACTGGCGTAGCGGTACGACATTCGTGCACAATGTTTTTTCTTGTGACAAGCATTTCGGGTATAATACAACTTATCAGACTGTTTTTCCTCATCTGATGATGTGGGGGCAACCTTTCTTTAAAAAGAATATGAGTTGGCTGATGCCGGATAAACGTCCGACTGATAATATGGAATTGGCTGTAGATTTACCGCAGGAAGAAGAATTTGCGTTGGCAAACATGATGCCGTATACTTATTATAATTTTTGGTTCTTGCCTAAGTATCAGCAGGAGTATGCCGATAAATATTTGCTGTTTGATGATATTTCCGAAGCGGAGTTAAAGGTCTTTGAAGAAACTTTCACTAAGTTGATAAAAATATCATTGTGGAATACACAGGGAACTCAATTCTTGAGTAAAAATCCGCCTCATACCGGGCGTGTGAAAGAGCTCGTGAAAATGTTCCCAAACGCAAAATTCATCTATCTGATGCGTAATCCGTATACGGTTTTTGAATCTACACGAAGCTTTTTTACGAATACGATTCAGCCGTTGAAGCTCGAAGATATCAGTAATGAAGAGATTGAAAAGAATATTCTGTCCATCTATGCCAAGCTGTATCATAAATATGAAGCCGATAAACAATTTATTCCGGAAGGAAACCTGATGGAAGTGAAGTTTGAGGATTTTGAAGCGGATGCTATGGCAATGACGGAAAATATATACCAAAAACTTTCTATTCCCGGTTTTGAAGAGGCACGTGAGGCCATAGAGAAATATGTAGGCGGTAAGAAAGGGTATAAAAAGAATAAATATAAGTATGACGACCGTACTGTTCAGTTGGTAGAGGCCAATTGGGATTTTGCTTTGAAACAGTGGGGATATAGTCTTTAAAAGAAAGGAGAAACGATGATGAGGAATGCATGTCGCCATTTGTTAGCAACAGGTTTTGCTGCACTATGCTCAACGGCTGCCATAGCGCAGCATAAAGTCGAAATGCTCCCGTTTGGGGATATGGATCAGTGGGTTAATAGAGAAATTAAGGAATCCGGTATAATTGGCGGCCATACTAAAAATGTATATGCCGTAGGTCCTACTCAGACGATTACCGGTGCGAAAGCCTATAAAAATTTAGGTGGTTCTCCGTGGGCTACTTCCAATGTATTGGCTAAAGTTGCCGGTGTGGTTAAGACCAATACTTCTGTGTTTCCGGAAGAGAGGGGCGATGGTTATTGTGCTCGCTTGGATACCCGTATGGAAAGCGTGAAAGTGTTTGGCTTGGTAGATATTACGGTGCTTGCAGCCGGCTCTATGTTTCTTGGGTCTGTTCATGAACCGATTAAGGGGACTAAGAATCCCAACAAGATGCTGGAAATGGGAATACCGTTTACAAAGCGTCCGATTGCCCTTCAGTTTGATTATAAAGTGAAAATGTCCGATCGGGAGAATCGAATCCGTGCAACCGGATTTAGTAAGATTACAGATGTTGCAGGAAAAGATTTTCCGGCTGCTATTTTATTGCTTCAGAAAAGGTGGGAAGATGCAGACGGTAATATTTTTGCGAAACGTGTTGGTACGATGGTAGTACGGTATTATACGACAACCGATTGGCACAATAATGCTACTTATGAGATCCTTTATGGTGATATAACCGGTAATCCGGCGTATAAGGCACATATGATGCGTTTACAAGTTGAAGAACGTTATGCGCTTAACAGTAAAGGTGAAAGCGTTCCCGTTCACGAAGTTGCTTGGGGGGAAGAAGGAGATGAACCGACTCATATGGTGCTCCAATTTACTTCCAGCCACGGTGGTGCTTATATCGGATCTCCCGGTAATACATTCTGGGTGGATAACGTGAAGCTGATCTACTGATAAGTATAAAAGGTATATATAATAAAGGAAGCGAGTTGTAATCGGTTAGATTGCAGTTCGCTTTTTTGTATCTTGTCACATATCTGTTTCTGTTGTTTTTAAGATATTCTTATGTCATGAGTAAAAGTATAAAAAAATAAGGTGTCCGATTGGAACGAACACCTTATCTCTATTTTTTATTTTTGCTGTCATTCCATAATAACTACACGGTTCAGTGAGTCTTTATCAAACATATTGGGAGTTCCGCCATTTCCGATCAGTTCAAGTTGTTTTTTGTCTACACCTTCTTTAATAAAGGCGTCGTAAACAGCTTGGGCACGTTTTTCAGACAATTCCTGGTTCCATTTAACACTGCCTGTAGCCTGATCGCAATAACCTGCGATTTTGTACTTCTTATCGGGATTAGCTTTCAGTATCTTGGCTGCTAATTGAATATTAACCATGCCATAGTCGTCAATCTTAGCACTACCTATTTTGAAGAAAATAGCACGTGGACCAGCAACTTGCACCTCTTTTACTACCTCTTGAGTTACAGGACGAGCATTGACCATAGCATTCTTTGTATCAGCTAAATCAGTTTGTGCCTGAGCTAATTCATTACGATATTTGTTTAATTCGTCGTTAATAGCGCTTTGGTCAATTTTAGAATTACAAGATACAAATTTTTTGCCACCAAACGTATAAGTTGCACCGGCTGTCAAGTGAATATATCCGTCTGTTTTACCACTGCTGTATGCACCCAGAATGGAAGGGGTAACCTGTCCGCGAGCTTCTATATCGATGGCCCATTTCGGATTGATATTGAATTTTGCCCCCAAGCCAAGACTTGCACCGACCAGGCAACGGACCTCATGATCTTTTGGAGTACTTTTTTCAGGAACAAGAACACCCTTGACGTATGTCTGTCCGTTTTCCACTACCTTTTCTGAATTGTAGAATGCATCCCATCCTTTGAAATTTTTCACTACATTCATAGAAGGACCGATGAAGAAATTCAGTTCAAACACGCGTCCCGGTTTATAACCACAGAACAAGTTTGTCAGATTCATCATACCATCCAAATTAATGCCGAAGTAATTTTCTTCTCTTTTTACTTCGGGAGCATTAACGCTCTCAAATGGATAGTTGGTAGTCATTTTGGAGTTCCATCCATATACTTGGCCACGGAATCCCCAGACTGGAGTAACGAACTTACCCACTGATACATTAATCAGTGGTGTCAAATTTTTGCCGAATTTACTATCCGGATTGGTAGTTCCTTGTACTCCTGCACCCACACTGATAAAGATATTATCCTTCCAACTTTCACTGTAGGATTTCTCTTTAGTTTGTGCAGAAACAACAGTTGTAGTTCCAGCCAATAATAAAGATAATAATACTAATTTATTTTTCATTGTTTTTCTTTTTTATATTCAACTCTTTTTATTCATATTCGCTATTTTATTCTCCCAGCATCTTTTTATTTCAAGCAAAACCTGAACATTAATCCACCGGTGAAATATTTCATTTTCTGTAATTCCACCTGCGCATGCAAATGGTTGAACAGCAAATAAGTGGCACCTAACGCAAAATCTTTCGAATCATATTCGGCTATCAATCGTAATTGTGGATGAAAAGACGGATTATAACTAATCCCGGCAGCAACACCATTCAATCTATAATCTTTTCTTCGATTATATAAATAGGAGAGGTGTATGCCTATCGTCTCTTTTTTTATATCCACATGCTTGGAAGCAGCAATATAGAAACGACTGTAATATCCGTTTCCCCGTTCTGAAGCGATTACATCTCCCGAGGATGTGAATGGGTCGGATGTTCCCAGCACAACCGCCGGCATGTATTTCCAAAACTGTCCCTCTTTCAATGCTCGCAAACGAACCGAAAAATACCGGTCTTGATTCGTAAAGCCTGTGTAACCATAGGGCTTTAAGCCTAACGCTTCGGCCTTAAAAAGCGTACAGGTGTATGCTACTTCCAGCCATGGCATGATGGTTACATTCAGGTAATAATTGTACGTATGGTAATACCATGTAGGAGGAGTTATCTCCTTATTCAAAAAGTTAGCACCCAGCATCACCGTCTTATCTTTCTGCATTTCTGCTGAAGGAGTATGCAGCAATCCCGTAGTACCATAAGTCAATTGAGCCGAAAGCATAAATGTACAGCATAAAAACAGACAGCTAACTATAATTCGTTTTTGCATCTTGTTTCCTTTTACTTTAATCTATACTTTCGGTTCAATGATTCAATATTTATTCGCTAACAATAATACCACCACCGGCATTTAAGTCATCACCGTGTCCATGACCATGGCCATGACCGATAGGTAATGTTTTTGCTGTAACCTCGTGGCCCGATACTGATTTAACGATTACTTCAACTGTCTTACCATTCAATATAAATTTATAAGTAGTAATGGTATATACAGTTTTTACTTGAATTGATTCTACATAAGTAAAAGGATCAACGGTAAATGTTAACTCTTTGTCTTCTTTTTTAAACTCACTGTTTATAGGCTCTCCTCTGGAAGTAAATATATTTTCAATGGTTGATTTTACTATGCTTTGAGCATTTTCATTTTTAAATACTTTAGCTATAGATTCTTCCAAAGATTGATAGATAGCCCCTGTAGGTGCGTCTTTGAATGTGATTTTCAAATTTTGCGTTTGATCTGTGTTGTTCTGCTGGTTAACTTCCTTAGTATATGAGTTTCCATATTCATTTTCACCAGAAGTACCATCATCAAGCGTCCCTACAACAGCTGCACGGAATTGTGAGAAGTGCGATACTAACATTGTATATTCCTTTTTGTCGGTAACAACTTCGTCATTATCATTGTTTCCACTAACTCCCCAAAGACCTGTAACTTTGTCTTTGTATTCAAGCTGCAATGAACCTAATTCTCCTTCATATGGGTCAGCAAATGTGACTTTAAGCGGGTTTCCTACGAACATAGCACCATCCGGATTACCGTAGAAACTACGTAAAACTTTGGGCTGAGTACCTTCTGCATCCAGATTTCCCGTAGGGGCCTTTTCTTCTTTTACATCTCTGGTCAATATAATCGGTGATATTAACGGAGTTCCTTCAGATGTCTGGATTGTTGTTCCTTTTTCAATCACAATGACAGTTTTGTCTTCTGGAGTTCCATTGCCGTTCATTACAGTCGTTTTTTCGGCTTCAACCTTACCGGTTTCGGGATCTACATCCGGAGTAACTTGACCTTGTTCACCATCGCCTGGTTCGGTTGTTTCATTTATAACAATGATACCATCCTTATTTGCTGTGAATGGGATAGAAATGTTCTTATTGATTGCTGTAGTACCTTTAGCAGGATCGTATACAAATGTTACAGGCATTTCTATAGGAGCCAAAGGTTCTCCTTTTGAGTTAATCTTGGATACCTTTGCAGTTATTAGCCATTGTTTCAGATTGCTGGCTTTAGCTTTATTTGCCGGTATTTCTATTTCAAATGAGAAATGATTTGTGTTGTATACGGCAGTACTTGGATCATTAAGTTTGATAGATTGGGCCATAACCATGTTGCCAAGTGCATCAACTACTTCACCCATTAATATGACTTTTGTAGGTTCATCTTCTTTAGTGGGCTCTTTTTGCAAATATACTATAATTGTTTGTGCTGCTATACCACTTTCGTTTTTCATGGCTGGCAGTTCAATAGTCACTTGTCCTGTATAGTATTTGTCTGCTGTGGCAGTCAAAGTGTAAGTTCCGTGAGCAATTGATGATGCAGTAGACCCTGGATTTCCATTAAAATTAAATGTGACACCGCTTATCTCTACTTTTGTATCAATGTCAAAAGCCTTGAATGTTAAATTATAAACAACATCTTTAAGCTCTGCCGGTTTATCACTTTCGAATACAATTGTTATTATTTGGTTTCCGCAATTAGGAACAGTGTATCCTTCTGTGATAATGTCTTTTGTACCTTTGGTGGCTTTTATTTTATATTTTCCTTCGTCTTCATTATTTATAGTGAATGTGAAACTTGCAGATTTGGTAATCGTTTTAACGGCTGTTGTTGTCCCTTCTTTGAAAAGTTCAATCTTATCGGCCATTACAGCGTTGCCATTGTCATTGATTATGGTACCTGACAAAGTTGTGAATGTTTCTTTTGAATCTACCGGAGTCAGTGAGATTACAATCGTTTTCTTGATGAAATCATTCTCCGTGGCTGATTCTGCTACTTCCTCAAGGGTAATATGGGTAACATTTGATTTGAATTTATCTGTTGTTGTGGTGGTTGTAATGGCATATTCACCAGGGGTAAATTTGCCTTCTGCTGGATTACTGGTGATTCCCTCAGTTTCTTTGTTTATAGATTCACCTGTAAGTGCATTCTTATAAACATACGTCAACATGTAATTTCTTGGGTATGTAGGTGCTATTGGCTTTTGGGCTATGATTGTAATATTTTGATTACCACAAGCAGGAATACTGTAAATACCGGATATAACAGGAGTCAAATTTCCTACAGTAACCTGAATTTTATATTCACCCTTTTCTTTGTCATTTACAGTAAATACAAAGTTAGCACTATTTGTAATCGTTTTTTCGTTTACCACTGTACCATCTTTCAGTAATTCAATTTTGTCAGCCAACAGGGAATTACCATCTTTGTCAACAACAACACCAGCTAATGTTGTATAAGTATCTTCTTTATCAGGATCTGCCGGAGTAATAAGAAGTTCTACGATTTTGTTTATGTAGTCGTCTTTTGTTTCTGATTCTACATAAGGTAGAGAAAGCAATGTGACACTTGATTTAAATGCTTTTTCAATAGCTTGAGTTCTGATGGTGTAATTGCCGGATGCTAATCCGTTATAATTCGTTACGGCAGTTCCATCAGCCGATTTTATAGTCATTCCCATTTGGTCACTTATATCCGATGCTATTTCTTCTCCAGTAACAGCATTTTTATAAATAAACGTCAAATTGTATGGTCTCGGATACATAGAAACATTTTTCTTCATTATTACATCCACAGGATAAACTGCATTTCCGTTTTCTATTTTGTTCAACACAACAGTCCGTACAATGGCTTTTCCACCGTTGTATGTTTCATCATTTGCTTTGAAGGACAGGCTAACGGTTTTAGTTTCTTCATTGAACTCGGCGATCTTTATGCTATAAGAACCATCAAAAGACAGAGTTTGAGACGTTCCATCAGTATAGGTTACATTTCCTTGAATATTCTCTCCAGTTTCAGCATCTGTTACAACTCCTGATATTACATAAACAGGGGTTAGGGGATTACTGTTTCCTCCGGGAGAATTTGCATCCAAGCCGTCATCCTTATAACATCCGGTCATGAAGGCCCCGGATATAGCCAAAGTGAGTAATGCTATTTTTGCACTAAGCTCACTTAACAAACTTTTCTTTTTCATCTCAATAAAATTAAAAATTTAGTAATTCTGATTTAATAAAATATGGATTAAAACTATTATTTTGCATTATGTTTTCGCTTGGATTCGTACGGTATCCCATGTAGTAATATCGTTCATTTCCTGCGTTGTAAGCTATCCCCATGTTGTGGGATGGTGTAATACGCGGGATATATCCTCTCCTCTTATATTTATAAGGAGGCAATGCTACTTGAAAACGAAAGCCACCATTCGATTTTGCCCCTTTTGCTTTCATGGCGTAAAAACCGATAGAAGTATAACGGAAATGTCTGATCACATCCAACCGCATGCCTTTTTCGCCTAATAAATATTGTTCAGCCTTTAATGTAGTCTGAATATTGTATTCCGGCCAATAAAAACTCCCTCCGATGCTCCAAGTAATCCTTCGTTTTGTGCCATAGGTACAGCTAAAACCGTCCCAATAATAAGTTCCGGTAACACCCAATCTGGCTTCTATACTGAAGTGTTCGTTTTTAAATGGATGAAATAATTTCAAATCACCTCCGTACCGGTCTCCGTTAAATGCTCCTACTGTCAATGTCCCCCATATATTATAAGGTAGGCGTACCGTTTGTTGTAGCGTTAGAAATCCCGGATGGATTTTTCCCAAGCGATTTCCATAGCCATCATTGTATACCGGAAACACCATCTGTGCTGTTAATTTCATTCCTTTCCAAAAAGAAACTTCTATGGCCGGTGACAGATTAAGTAATACTTGGTATATTTGTGTAATTACCAGGTTTTTAAGTGAAAGTTCCGGGTATACAGTGATATCTACTTTGAATAGCGAACTGTTTTTTCTCTTTTCTCTGATTGCTTGCTTCCAATTCTTACCTAAGTTGTAACTTACCTCCCAGTCTTGACGGTTGACATTAGATGTACTATCTTCGCTAATTGGTTGATAGTAAAGGGAAATCTGTGGAATGTTGTTGTCTAATATGATTAGCCGGCATGGCTTTTTCTCCGGATATGGGAATAACGATATAAAAGAAGAAATTTTACGAAACTAAACTGTTATATAACTGAATATTAAATGTTCATCAGGTAAAAAATAAAAAAGAATAAAAAGTGCGTTTATTACCTATAATAACGTTATATTTGTTACCAATTTGATATTTCTATTTTTATGGTAAAAGAGGAATTTTTTTCTACACTTGATTTATTTAAAAAAGGAATAGCAAAAACAAATGGCGACGCACAATACATTACAGGGCACTTTGAATAAATTATTCATTGTATTTTAACCGAAAGAGCATTTTTTATTTTCTTGAAAATAATAAAAGCCGGTAACACTTTCTTAATCATCCACGACACAGGATGTTACTGACTTGTTACTCCCTATGTAGAGCTGTATGCATTAATTACATGGAAAGGATTCTAAAATGAAAAAAGAAATTAAAATAAAAGAGCCGATAAGGCTTCGGACAAAAGAATTGCTAAACGGATGTTATTCTCTTTACCTCGACATCTACATAAATGGAAAGAGAAAATATGAATTTTTAAAACTTTATATAATCCCCGAACGCAGTAAAGTCGATAAAGAAAGAAATGCAGAAACATTAAGGTTAGCTAATGCTATCAAAGCTGAAAAAATCGTAGCACTGCAAAACGGTAAATATGGCTTTAATTTGAATAAGAAGAGGTTAAACATATCACTCACAGATTATATCCAGTATCTGGCACACAGAGACTCTGTAAAAAAATCAAAGAAAACGTTGATGAATACGTTGATTTATCATCTTCAACGATATGACAAAAAAGGTATTTTATTAAAAAACATAGATAAGGAATATATTTTAAAATTTATAAAATATTTAAGTACAGCTAATCAAGAACATAGCAGAAAAGAAAAGAAAATTAGCGCCAACACACAAGTTTGTTATTTTAAAGAGCTGAATTACTGTCTAAACTATGCTGTTGTTGAAGATATTTTGCCCTTAAATCCTATGAACAAGATAAGAAATGAAGACAAACCTAAAAGAAAAAAGACAGAACGGGAGTTCCTGACCATTGAAGAACTTAAAGCCCTGTCTCAAACGGATTTCTACAATAAAACACTGAAACAGGCCTTTCTTTTCAGTTGCTTTTGCGGGTTAAGGCATTGTGATATTGTTGCTCTGACGTGGGGGAATCTTAAAAGAGATAATATGGGTAAAACCCAGCTACATATAGTGCAACAAAAGACCCAAGAAGTTATTTCTTTACCTCTTAGCAAAGAGGCTTTAAAACAGTTACCCAAACGCAATGGCGCATTAGATACAGATATTATTTTCCATGACTTGATATCATTGGGAAGGACAAATGAGATCTTATCGCGTTGGGCCCAAGCTGCCGGTATCAATAAACATATAACCTTTCATGTGGCAAGGCATACACATGCAACAATGATGATTACATTGGGAGCAGATCTTTATACAGTTTCTAAACTGTTGGGACATACAAATATTCAAACAACTCAAATCTATGCAAAGATTGTCGACGAAACCAAAAGCAAAGCAATTGATTTAATACCCGATCTGACACAAGTCTGATAATCAATATATCGCGATAACTGTTATTTTTACGGCCCAAAGTGTGTACCTTTGTATATATAAAGTACGTATTTAATTTTTAGCTAAATATGTATTTTGTATCTCAAAAGTACATATTTTTAATTTTAATCCGCAATTGCTTTCCTTATGCAATAATATTTCACAACATATTACAATTAATCTCTGTTTTAGCTAAAGATCGAAAATGGAATAAAATATTTTTTCGTTTCCAGTTGTATTTTGGTATTAAAAAAGTCATTTATCGAATATTTTGCAATGTTAAGTGGCTTGTTTTTCAAATTAGAGCAATATGGATAAAAAAAAATGATACAATATTTTAATTTTTAGTGTAAGATTCTTTGCTATTATTAAAAATGTCTCTATTTTTGTAACGTGTTTTGCAACATTGCAAGTGATAAGTGAAAATAAAAGGATGAGGATATAGGATCTCTTACATGAATACAAACTTGATACATAACAATATAACGCGTTATATAGCGATCTTTCTTTTCTGTTTGCTTCCCTTAAAAGGTGTGTGTCAGACAGGTGAAGAGACTGTTGATGTATTAGTTGGTATGGGATTTGAAAACGTGGGTTGGCATGAGAACGATAAAGAACGTGTGTATGTTATGGAAAATGCTGCATATCGTTTAAATGGGGTAGGACTCGGTAAAGCTGTTGATGTTGTTCAAAGGATGGGTTTACCGGAGAAAAAGCCATGTCGAATAATTATACTTGACAATAATGTACCTCAAATTTCTCTTTATTATCAACCCGTTATCGGTGACAGTATCCCCGAAGTCAATCGCCAGGATTGGGTAGTGAGCTATAATCTTGGAGATAACTGGAGGAAACTAATCAAAGGTAATGGCTTGAATAGTTCTCTATTTAAGGTAGATGTTGTGGTCTATCCCGAATTGTCATTGAAAAACTTAGTATTAACGCAAATATACCAAGTTTTGTTCAATTTGTCACCAGCTATTGAAGTTTCTTTTTGGAAAGGGATGAAATTAACGGCTCAGATGGTGTTTCCGGTATACAATGATGGTTATGGTGATCGGTTGGGGAAAATCCATCCGGGGTTTCTGACACTACAGCAAACGGTACGGTTGCCTTATAATATATGGGGCACGTTGGAGGTAGGTACTTTCAATGCTGGGCGATATGGAGCGGATTTAAAATTGTTTCATCCATTTAAAAACGAACGTTTCAGTGTAGAGGGTAGGTTGGGGGTAACTGCAGCTTATTATTGGGATGGCTTTGAATTGATATACGGCACCAAGCGAAGGGTGACGTGGAGTGTCGGTGGGAGTTTTTATTGGCCGGAATACAACGTTCAGACCACATTAAAGGCTGAACAATATCTATTAGGTGAAAAAGGCATACGGTTGGATGTGATCAGACATTTCCGTTATGCCTCTATCGGGTTTTATGCCATGAAAGCAGATGGCGTAAAAGCAAATGGTGGTTTTCGTTTTCAAATAGCTTTGCCGCCTTACAGATATAAAAGAAAGGGATATATTCCGCGTGTTACGCCTTCAAAGAATATGGGAATAGCGTATAATGCGGGGAATGAACGATATTATTATCAGGGATACCGGGCGAATCCGGGAGCTAACATTATGCAAGCAAATAGTTTTAATCCATATTTTATTAAATCAGAATTACTAAATTTTTAATTTTATTGAGATGAAAAAGAAAAGTTTTTTAGGTGTTGTGAGTGCAAGGATAGCGCTACTCACTTTAGCTTTGTCCGGGGCGTTAATGACCGGATGTTACAAAGAGGACGGACTGGATGCCAGTAAGCCCGGTGAAACTGTTACACTACCGGATGCTGCTTATACAATTTCAGGATCTGTCACAGATATTGAAACGGGTGATGGTGTTAACTTAACAGCAGTTGAAACAAATGTTGGTACTGCTACTATCTTAGGTGACGGTTCGTATGCTGTAAAAATCAGCAAATTTACTGAGAGTGAGAAAGTGGTGAATTTGATTTTCAAAGCTGAAGGATATAAAGATGCTAAAAGAACTGTATCTGTTGCTAAAATAGAAGATGGGCAAACTGTAGTATATCCTCTGTCGGTTGTTATGAAAAAGGATATTCCTGCAAAAGAATATGTAGACGTTGTATATGATCTTACATTTGCTGTGAAGGATGCACAGACAGGAGCAGTTATTGAAGGTATTACTCCCGAAGTAACTCCTGCAGCGAATAGTGAGGGTAAATATGCAGCAGGTGAATATCTTGTGAAAACTGCTGCTAATGATAAGTATTATTCAAGTGCAACAGTTGTGAGCCTTCCGGCTATGCAGGTAGAAAAAGGTGAAAATAATGTAATCAGCAAGGCTATTGTACTGTTGGTTGAACCGGTTACTATTACGGAACCTGTTTATATCAATATTTCCGGTGCGGTAACAGATAAAAACGGTAAGGCGCTTGAGGCTGACGAAATTGTATTGTATGCAGATGGACAGGTTGCAAAAACTATTTCTGCTGCCAGTGAATTCCGCTTTACTGTGGAAAAGGCTGATGTGACTTATCAGGTTGGTGCTAAAAAAGGGGCTACTGAAATTAAATCGGCTGAGATTAATGCAGATGGTGGAAATTACGATTGCATATTGGTATTTACTGAAATAGGTGAAGAGGCTACTGTAAAATTGCCTTATGTATTGGATGTAAACGTAGTTGATGCAGATACGAAACTTCCGGTAACTGCCGAGGTGAAAATAAATGGTGCTGCAATTCAGGCTTCTTATGATGCAGGTATTTATACTGTTACTGCAACTGCAACCGGATATCAGAAGGCAGAAGTCAAAGTAGCTTTGGAAGTGGTATATGGCAAGGCCGGTGATAAAGTATATCGTGTGATCGATATTGAAATGGTAAAAGAAGAAAAGCCGGAAATTGAATATGTTAGAATTTACGGTGCAACTGTAGATAAATATGGAGTTTTGGCTGAATCACAAGTAATAAGACTGGAAGGCGCTAATATTCAGCCTGTTTATAATAGTTCTAATTTTGATTTTACAGTTGAAAAAGATGCCGCTTCTTCTTATACCATTTATTCGGAAGTGGTTAACTCGACAGCTACCGGAGTGATTGCAGCAAAGGGAAAAGTTACCATAACGGATGTTACTGCTTATTATCAGGTTTTATCTTACCCATGTAAGGTTGAGAATGGTAAAGAGGTGATCGAAGCCGGTGAGGGCGCTACAGGTACAATAATACCGGATGTTGATTCAAATGGTAAGGTGCTTGAGACTGTATCTAATATTATGGCCGACGGTACTACTGTTACTTTGAAAGAAAATACAGTGATTACTCCGGCAGATGCAACTCTGATTTTGGTTAGAAACTTGGCTGATGAAGCTGCTCCGGGCGATAATGATAAAACAGGAACTACGCCATTGTCAATTCGTAGCTATATCGGTTTGCCTGATGGCCTGGCATTTGCTGGAAATCCGTTGCTTATTAGCTTTGCTGATGATTATAACGGTCAGTTGGGTGATCTTAATCTGGAATATGAAGGAACTGACGGAGTATGGTCTCTTGATCCGAAGGGTGATAAGGGGGTTAAACTGTCAGGTGGTGTTTACACGATGAATATTGAGCACTTCTCTAAATTCCGCGCAGCTATTGATTTAGGTATCTCAGAAGAATCAGGAGTTGTGAAGAGTGATTATACTTCATTCCCTGTAGGACGCATGAATAATAATGATGTAGAAATTGATGTTCATGTGACTTGTACTGGTTTGAAAGCGGGTGTTAAATATGAGAATTATGATCAGTTAGTAGCAGAAGTGAAACAGAAATTCTCTAATGAGAATGCGCAGAATGTAGTGCTTACCGCTATTCAGGATGCTTATGCAGACGTTAAGAAGGAGTTTGAAACGGTAACGCTTGAAGGAGATATTAAAGTTCCGGCATTTACTCTGTTGAACTCTGTTTCTGTTGAAACTAAAGAAGTTACAAAACCTTGTACTGTTACTGTAAACAATATTCAGATCCAATTTAATGTTCTTACAGTTGAATACTTGAAGGTGGTTACTTTGGAGAAAGACATGACACATATCGGTCACAGTCATGGTCATGGCAATGATTTGAATGCCGGAGGCGGTATCATTGTAGGCGAATAATAAGATATACTGATTTTTGAACCGAAAGTATAAATAATAAAGTAGAAATAAATGCTAAAACGAATCATAACCACTTTGGTATGCTTGTGCTGTACATTTATGCTTTCGGCTCAATTGACCTATGGTACTACAGGATTGCTGCATGCCCCTTCAGCGGAAATGCAAAAGGATAAGACAGTAATGTTGGGTGCTAATTTTTTAAATAAGGAGATAACTCCTCCTACGTGGTATTACCATACGTACAATTATTACCTGAATGTAACCATTATGCCATGGTTGGAAGTTGCCTATACTTGTACGCTTTTCAAAGCGGAAGCATTGGGGCTGAAGCCTTACGGTTATACAGGCTTTACGAATCAGGACCGGTATTTTTCGGTTCGTTTGCGAGCATTGAAAGAAGGACAGTTTTGGAAATATACACCTGCCGTCGTATTGGGAACTTCTGATCCATTTACATCCTCGGGAGATGTAATTGCTTCAGAACGGGGGAACGGATATTACAGTCGTTTCTATATTGCCGCTTCCAAGCATGTGGATATAGGAAAAGAGACGATAGGGATACACCTTTCTTATTTATATAATCGAAGAAAAGATTATAAATTGAATGGTGTGGCTGCCGGAATTAGTTATAATCCGTCTTTTCATCCGCAGCTACGATTGATAGCCGAATACGATTCCAAAGATTTTGCGATGGGAGCCACTTATTTGCTTTTTAATCATTTGCATGCACAGGTGGAGCTGCAGAGAATGAAATACCTCACCGGCGGATTGATGTTCAGATTTTGTCTGAAATGAAATGATGGTAAAGAGCGGATATGAATAAGAAGAGTTGAATTTATTAATAAAGAGAAAAAATGAATAGTAAATTAGTAATATTATCTCTGTTGTTAGCTGGAACTGCAACTGCTGTTTCTGCACAGACTAAAGATAAATACTACAGCGAGAGCTGGAAGGATAATATCTATATCAGTGTAGGAGGTGGAGTGCAGGCTACAACGAATCCGGATACTAAATTCGGGAAGTCTATTACCCCTCTGGTGAATCTGTCAATTGGAAAATTGATTAATCCTATCTGGGGATTCCGTGGCCAAGTATACGGATGGAGCTCGAAGATGGAAACAAATTATCCGTTTGAGAGTTTGAATGCGCCGAAAGTGGAAAGAAAAGAAAACTACATTGGTATCAATTTGGATGGTACTTTGAACCTGACAAACTTGTTCTGTGGCTATAAACCGGGGCGCGTATTTGAATTGAACTTTTTTGCCGGTCCTTCTATGAATGTAGTGAAAAACTATTGCCATTGGGATGTCGTTTATTCGGAACATAAGACGGTGGAAGACGGACATACGGTTATCAAGAAAGAGTTGGATTATGATCGTACAAGACCTACCGGTCATGAACTTCGTTGTTTAGTTGGTGCCAGTCTTGGTTTAGGTGCTAAGTTCAATATCAATCCGAAATGGGCCATCGACGTAGAAGCTCGCGGACAGGTTACTCCTTCTGTTTTGGGTGCATATAGCAGTGGTAACACCGACGGTTACCTTCATCTGACAGCCGGTGCTACTTATACATTTGGCGGCAAGAAGTTTGTTTCTTGCAGTTCTAAAGTCGATCAGAATGCTATTAACGACGAGTTGAACAAGTATCGCGATGAATTAGCCAAAGCTCAGAGCGATTTGGCTGATACTAAAAACGCGATGGCAAATGCTAAGCCTGTTGTTCAGGAGGTTGTGAAAGAAGTTGAAGTTGCCGGTCCGCGTGCTGTTTTCTTTAAGATAGGCAGTGCTAAGATCGACGATTACGGAAAGGTCAACATTCAGTTGGCTGCTAAATTGATGAAGGCCAATCCTGATAAGAAGTACAAAATCGCAGGATATTGTGACAGTGCAACCGGTAGTGCAAAATGGAATAAAGAGTTGTCTGAAAAACGTGCTCAAGCAGTTTATGATGCTCTTGTGAATGAGGGAGTTAGTGAAAAACAAATGGAACTCATTGGCTATGGTGGTACTGCTAATATGTTCGGCAAAGATTTCTTGAATCGTGTAGTAATTCTGGAATAAAATATGGATTAACAGAGCTTTGCTCTGAATTTTAAGGGAAAGGATGTCTGTAAATAGGCATCCTTTTTTTGTATGGCAATGGGTTATAATCAAAATAATAATTGTATTTTTGTCCCCAATTATGAGTAGAATATTAGCAATAGACTATGGTAGGAAGCGTACGGGAGTAGCTGTCAGTGATGCGATGCAGATCATTGCAAACGGTTTAACTACTGTACCTACGCATGAATTATTGGATTTTATAACCGGTTATGTACAAAAAGAACCGGTAGAGCGTATTCTTGTAGGTCTGCCTAAACAGATGAATAATGAAGCATCCGAGAGTATGAAGTATATTGATCCGTTTGTCCGTTCTTTAAAGAAAAGACTGCCGGAAATCCCTGTTGAATTTGTGGATGAACGTTTCACTTCTGTGCTGGCACATCGTACCATGTTGGAGGCCGGATTAAAGAAAAAAGATCGGCAAAATAAGGCCTTGGTTGATGAAATCAGTGCTACCATTATTTTGCAAACATATCTTGAAAGCAAACGTTTTTAATATAGAGAATAATATAATAAAATAGCAATAGTAAAATATGATCTTACCAATTTACACATACGGCCAACCTGTATTGAGAAAAGTGGCCGAAGACATTACCCCTGATTATCCGGAATTAAAGAAACTGATTGAAAATATGTTTGAGACGATGGTGCATGCGGATGGTGTGGGACTTGCGGCACCTCAAATCGGACTTCCTATCCGGGTGGTGACAATTACGTTGGATCCTCTGTCGGATGAGTTCCCTGAATTTAAAGATTTTAACCGGGCATACATTAATCCGCACATTCTTGAAGTCGGTGGCGAGGAAGTGGCAATGGAAGAAGGTTGTCTCAGTTTGCCGGGTATTCATGAAACGGTGAAAAGAGGGAATCGGATTCACGTGAAGTATATGGATGAAAATTTTGTAGAGCATGATGAAGTGGTTGAAGGATATCTTGCACGTGTGATGCAGCACGAATTTGATCATTTGGATGGAAAAATGTTCATTGACCATATTTCGCCGCTTCGCAAGCAAATGATAAAGGGTAAATTGAATACCATGCTGAAAGGAAAGGCTCGCAGCTCTTATAAAATGAAGCAAATAAAATAATACTGTATGTAGGCTTATTGGGTGGGCAGATATTCTGTTTATTGATCAAGAAACAAAAAAGAAATATTATAAAAATTGAAACGGTTTCTAAGTAATCGTGAAAAGGTAAGTTGTGACAGAGCGTTAATCCAACCCATATACTTCACATCAATGTAACTCCTGCCTGCTTGAAAAAGACGTAGCATCTCTTTCAAAAAGACATAGTGCCTTTCAAAGAAAGACGTAGCATCTCTCCGAAAAAGATGTAACAGGTTTCAACGGAAAGATGTGCAGGTTTTAAAAAAAGATGTAGCATCTTTTTTCCGGTGAATGTTTTTTATTCTTCAGAATGTCTCTTTTGTATGTTTTTCATCCCTTTCACCGCCTTCACCTTTTTGCTTCACTGCTTTGTTCATCGGCAATACTGGGTGAAGGGCGGTTGTCGTTTTTCTGTCTCTGTGCAAATGTCTCCCAAGTATTGGGTATGCGGGCGATGAACACCGAGCATACGGGTGGTGAGTACCGGGCATACGGGCGGCAAACACGATTACCGAGAGACTGGAGCGTGCCTTCACTCTGTATTACAGATGAATAGGGAGCTTGATTAAAAAAGGTGAAGCCGGTGAAGGGGGGAGATTTTATGTGAATAATATATTCCGATGGACAAAAACGTCCTTTAGAGGAAACTTCCAAAATGAAATGATCCGATCAAACCGGAACAATAGGTGCCAGATTATTTTTAAAACATTACTAAATCCGTTTTGGCAGGATAATTATTTAACATTGTTAATTGATTTTTCCAAAGTACGGTTTCCTCCCGATAAAACATTAATTCTTTAAGTGCAGGAAATAGTATTCTTATTGCCAAAGAATACTATTTAACACAGTCTTAATAACGCTTTCTTGTATTAGAGAAAATAGACCCTTCTTCTTTAGGAAATACTTGTTTATATGATTGATATACAGTTGCTTGGCTTGATGTGCTGCTTTCCATGAAATCTTCTTGTATTGCAAACTCGAAAAAATACAGTTTGCCTCTACTTGTCATATTGACAAGTAGAGAGTTTGTTTTAAATTCATATTGAAGTAGCTTTTATGTCGCATCAAATGCTCAAAAAATATAAAAAGTTATCTGATATCCCTGTATAATAGACGAAAAGCATTACTTTTGTTTCATTTATTAAGTATATTCAAAAGCCAATGATAAAAAAGATATTAGTAGCTCTTCTGCTGCTACCTACACTGGTATGTGCTCAGATAAATACGGAACGGGTAATGATGATAGCCCGTAATGCTCTTTATTTTGAGGATTATGTGCTTTCTATTCAATATTTTAACCAGGTGATTAATGCAAAGCCTTATCTGTATGAACCTTATTTTTTCAGGGGATTGGCAAAAATAAATCTGGATGATTTTCAAGGTGCGGAAGCTGATTGTGATAAAGCGATCGAACGTAATCCTTTTGTAGTGGGGGCTTATCAGATTCGTGGCTTGGCACGTATTCGTCAAAATAAATACGATGGGGCGATTGAAGATTATAAAAAAGCTTTGCATTACGCGCCGGAGAATATTACACTTTGGCATAATCTGACCTTGTGCCATATTCAAAAGAAAGATTACAAGGCTGCGGAAGATGATTTGGAAAAGCTGCTTACAATCTCTCCTAAATATACACGCGCTTATCTGATGCGGGGAGAGGTTGCACTGAAACAACAAGACACTATTAGGGCGTTAAAAGATTTCAATACGGCTATCGAATTGGATAAATACGATCCGGATGCATGGTCTTCCCGGGCAATTGTCCAATTGCAACAATCCAAGTATGCCGAGGCGGAAGCGGACTTTAATCAAGCAATTCGCCTGAGTGCACGGAATGCCGGAAATTATATAAATCGTGCGTTGGCTCGTTTTCATCAGAATAATTTGAGAGGTGCCATGAGTGATTATGATCTGGCATTGGATATCGATCCTAATAATTTTATCGGACATTATAACCGTGGTCTGTTGCGTGCTCAGGTAGGTGATGATAATCGTGCGATTGAAGATTTCAACTTTGTGCTCGAGATGGAGCCCGATAACATGATGGCTACATTTAATAGAGGTTTGCTACGTGCGCAGACCGGAGATTATCGTGGGGCGATAGAAGACTATACGACTGTGATCAACCAATATCCTAACTTCTTGGCCGGTTATTACCAGCGTGCTGAAGCGCGTAAAAAAATTGGAGACCGTAAAGGAGCCGAGGCGGATGAGTTTAAGGTAATGAAAGCGCAGTTGGATCGTCAGAATGGCGTTTCGAAAAATGATGTGGCACAGAATGATCAAAACAAGGAGGATGATAATGAGGAGGATGAAGGCAAGACACGTAAAAAGTCGGATAAGAATATGAATAACTATCGGAAGATAGTAATTGCCGACGATTCCGAACAGGAACGTCAATACAAGAGCGATTATAGGGGACGGGTACAGGATCGTAACGTGACGATTAAGCCGGAACCGTTGTTTGCACTTACTTATTATGAAAAGATGAGCGATGTAAAACGCTCTGTGAATTATCATACGTTTATTGATGAATTGAACCAGTCGGGGATCTTTCCAAAACGTTTGCGTATAACTAATATGGAAGCGCCACTGACAGAAGAGCAGGTTAAATTCCATTTTGCCTTGATCGATGCACATACATCGGCAATTGTGGAAGATGAGAAAAGTGCTGCGAAGCGTTTTGCCCGTGCACTCGATTTTTATCTGGTACAGGACTTTGCGAGCTCAATGGATGATTTGACGCAGGCTATCTTACTTGACGATAAATTTTTCCCGGCTTACTTTATGCGGTCTTTAGTACGTTGTAAGCAGTTGGAGTATCAGAAAGCAGAGGAGGCTGCAAATGCAAAACAAGGCGGGGATGGCTCGAAGGAAATTGGTGTAATAGATTATGATGTTGTGAAAGCCGATTTGGATAAAGTTATTGCATTGGCTCCGGACTTTGTATATGCTTACTATAATCGTGCCAATGTGTTGGCCATGTTGAAAGACTATAGGGCTGCATTGGTTGATTATGACAAGGCTATTGACTTGAATCATGACTTTGCCGACGCTTACTTTAACCGTGGGCTGACCCATATATTCCTTGGGAATAATAAACAAGGTATCACCGATTTGAGTAAGGCCGGAGAGTTGGGAATTGTTTCGGCATACAATATAATCAAGCGCTTCACCGATCAGGGCGAATAACATTTTTTTGATAAATAATAGAAAACTCAAAAAGAATTAGTTATTTTTGCGTGCTAAAAAGAAAAATATAACATCACATTATGATAAAGATAACATTTCCCGATGGCTCTGTTCGTGAATATAGCGAAGGAGTGAACGGTCTGCAGATTGCAGAAAGTATCAGTTCGCGTCTGGCTCAGGATGTACTGGCTTGTGGCGTGAATGGTGAGATTTATGATTTAGGCCGTCCTATCAATGAGGATGCCTCTATTGTGCTTTATAAATGGGAGGACGAGGAAGGTAAACATGCTTTCTGGCATACAAGTGCCCACTTGCTGGCCGAAGCATTGCAGGAACTTTATCCGGGGATACAATTTGGTATCGGACCGGCTATTGAGAATGGATTTTACTACGATGTCGATCCGGGAGAAGCGATCATTAAGGAATCCGATCTGCCTGCCATAGAAGCCAGGATGGCTGAACTGGCAGCTAAGAAAGAGGCCGTAGTTCGTGCAGACATCGCTAAAAACGATGCTTTGAAAATGTTTGGTGACCGTGGCGAAACTTATAAATGCGAGTTGATCTCTGAATTGGAAGACGGACATATCACTACTTATACACAAGGGGCGTTTACCGATCTTTGTCGTGGCCCTCACTTAATGACGACAGCACCTATCAAAGCCATAAAGCTGACTTCTGTAGCAGGCGCTTACTGGCGTGGTCATGAAGATCGTAAGATGCTGACTCGTATTTATGGTATTACTTTCCCGAAAAAGAAAATGCTGGATGAATATCTGGTATTGCTGGAGGAAGCAAAGAAGCGCGACCATCGTAAGATTGGTAAAGAAATGCAACTCTTTATGTTCTCCGAAACAGTAGGAAAAGGTTTGCCGATGTGGTTGCCGAAGGGAACAGCGCTTCGTTTGCGTTTACAGGAATTCTTGCGCCGCATTCAGACCCGTTATGATTATCAGGAGGTAATAACTCCGCCTATCGGCAATAAGTTATTGTATGTAACTTCCGGTCACTATGCTAAATACGGTAAGGATGCTTTCCAGCCGATCCATACTCCGGAAGAAGGAGAGGAGTATTTCCTGAAACCGATGAACTGTCCGCATCACTGCGAAATCTATAAGAACTTCCCAAGATCTTACAAGGATCTGCCTTTGCGTATTGCTGAGTTCGGTACGGTGTGCCGTTATGAACAAAGCGGCGAGCTTCACGGCTTGACCCGTGTACGTAGCTTTACACAGGATGATGCGCATATTTTTTGTCGTCCCGATCAGGTGAAGGGTGAATTCCTTCGGGTGATGGATATTATTTCGATCGTGTTCCGTTCCATGGATTTCACTAATTTTGAGGCACAGATATCCTTGCGTGACAAAGTGAATCGCGAAAAGTACATCGGTAGCGATGAAAACTGGGAAAAGGCAGAGCAGGCTATTATTGAAGCTTGTGAAGAAAAAGGCTTGAAGGCGAAGATAGAATATGGCGAAGCTGCTTTCTATGGCCCGAAACTTGATTTTATGGTGAAAGATGCCATTGGCCGTCGTTGGCAGTTGGGAACGATTCAAGTGGATTATAATTTACCGGAACGTTTTGAACTTGAATATATGGGTTCTGATAACCAGAAACATCGTCCGGTGATGATTCACCGTGCACCGTTCGGGTCAATGGAGCGTTTTGTAGCAGTGTTGATAGAGCATACTGCAGGTAAATTCCCATTGTGGTTAACTCCGGACCAGGTTGCTATCCTGCCGATCAGTGAAAAATTCAATGATTATGCCGAACAGGTGAAAATGTATCTGAAGACACATGAAATTCGTGCGATCGTTGACGATCGTAACGAAAAGATCGGCCGTAAGATACGTGATAATGAGATGAAACGTATTCCTTATATGCTGATTGTCGGTGAGAAAGAGGCAGAAAATGGAGAAGTTTCAGTTCGTAGACAAGGCGAAGGTGATAAAGGTACCATGAAATTTGAAGATTTTGCTAAAATTTTGAACGAAGAAGTTCAAAATATGATAAATAAATGGTAACTTTGCGCCCAATTAATAAATAAACAAATTTTGGTAGACAATAAAAAACAATTCGGAAGTAAAGGTTATTTGATGAAGAATGACAGCTTAAAAGGGCAGTACAGAATCAATGAGCAGATTCGCGCCAAGGAAGTTCGCATTGTAAGCGACGAAGTGGAACCTATGGTATATCCTATTTCCCAGGCATTAAAAATGGCGGAAGAAAAAGGGTTAGACCTCGTAGAAATTTCCCCTAATGCACAACCCCCGGTTTGCCGTATTATTGACTATTCAAAATTTCTTTATCAACTAAAGAAACGTCAGAAAGAACAAAAAGCGAAACAGGTGAAAGTGAACGTAAAGGAAATACGTTTCGGACCTCAAACGGATGATCATGATTACAACTTTAAGTTGAAACATGCTAAAGGGTTTCTTGAAGACGGGGACAAAGTGAAAGCTTATGTTTTCTTTAAAGGACGTTCCATTCTTTTTAAAGAACAGGGTGAAGTGCTGTTGTTGCGTTTTGCCAATGATTTGGAAGATTACGCAAAAGTAGATCAAATGCCTGTTTTAGAGGGTAAGCGTATGACTATCCAGCTTTCTCCGAAAAAGAAAGAAGGCGCTCCCAAAAAGCCGGCTGCACCGAAGCCTGCAGCTCCAAAGCCTGCGGATAAGGCAGCAGAAGAATAAGACAGAAATGCGTAACGCGCAGGTATAGTGCGTTGCCATATAATTTAATAATTTAAAATCAAGTAAGATGCCAAAGATGAAGACTAACTCCGGTTCTAAAAAAAGGTTTACCCTTACCGGAACAGGTAAAATCAAAAGAAAGCACGCTTTTCATAGTCATATTTTGACTAAGAAAACTAAAAAGAGAAAGAGAAATCTGTGCTACTCTACAACTGTTGATACAACAAATGTAAGCCAGGTTAAGGAACTCTTAGCTATGAAGTAATCAAAAGCGTAAAAGTATTATTAAAGTATTAACCGAATGCATTAGCTTTAAGTTCGCTACGTGAAGTAACGGCGCTAACATTCAAAAAAGAGTAAAACTATGCCAAGATCAGTAAATCATGTTGCTTCAAAAGCAAGAAGAAAGAAAATTTTGAAATTGACCAGAGGTTACTTTGGTGCAAGAAAAAATGTTTGGACCGTAGCTAAAAACACTTGGGAGAAGGGTTTGACATACGCGTTCCGTGACCGTAGAAACAAGAAAAGAAACTTCCGCGCTCTTTGGATACAACGTATCAATGCAGCTGCACGCCTTGAAGGAATGTCATATTCTAAATTGATGGGTGGCTTGCATAAAGCCGGTATCGAAATAAACCGTAAGGTTTTGGCTGATTTAGCAATGAATCATCCGGAAGCTTTCAAAGCTGTAGTTGCTAAAGCTAAAGCGGCTTAAGTTGCACAGTTTAAGAATAATAGATGCCGATTACTGAAAAGTGATCGGCATTTTTATTATTACTAAAGAATTTTCAGGCTATAAAAAGTGGCTTTTAGAATAAACAAATTCTATATTTTTCTTGTTTATCTCATACAAAGTTACTACATTTGTGTAGTTAAAGTATTAGCCGTATCGACTTGATCGGGAAACTCTTCAAATTAATCTGATATACCGAGAACGCTTCTGCTCTCAATGGCGGGCCACATCTTTCGGGACAGCTTTTAGCCGGTGGATTACAAAGGGGGCGAGCACTCAAATCTTGTTCTATCAGAGTTTCATCACATCGTCGGTGCGGCTTTTTTATAACGGAGAAGGACGGTAATCATTCGAAGACTACCGCCCTTCTTTTTATATTGATTTATTAAAAAAATCTCAATTATGATTTTTTATTTCTCGGGTACAGGAAACTCTAAATGGATTGCAGAACAGCTTGCTGACAGGCTTAAGGAGCAATTGATATTTATTCCGGAAACAATGCGAAACGCGATATTTGATTATGAAATGGCTGATAAAGAAAAAATCGGCTTTGTGTTTCCTGTGTATTCCTGGGGGCCTCCTCCCATTGTGTTGCAGTTTATAGAACAACTGAATCTTCAGCGCTATGATAAGCAGTATCTTTTTTTTGTATGTTCTTGCGGGGATGACACCGGATTGACTCAGCAGGTGTTTTGCAATGCTGTATCAAGAAGGGGATGGAAATGTGATGCCGGATTTTCTGTTATTATGCCTAATAATTATGTATTACTCCCGGGGTTTGATGTGGACTCTAAAGAGATTGAAGAACGGAAACTGACTGATGCGATTCCAAAATTGGCAGAAATAGGCAGTATGTTGGAAGAAGGAAAAGAGGTGTTTCAATGCCATGAAGGTAGTTTCCCTTTTATAAAAACGAAGATAATTAATCCGTTTTTCACAAAATGGGGGATATCTGCGAGGAAGTTTCATACCACAGATGCTTGTATAGCTTGCAAACGTTGTGAAAAAGCTTGTCCTATGAACAATATTGTAATGGTAGGATGGAAACCTGTTTGGGGAACAGATTGTACTTCTTGTTTGGCCTGTTATCATATCTGTCCCCAAAATGCTGTACAATACGGGAGCGTGACGGGGAAAAAAGGACAATATTTTAATCCGAATGAAAAATAGAAGAAGCTATCTTATTTTAATCTGGCAATTGGATAAATCTTCTATAATGGCGAGACTTTCTACGCGTACACCTCTTTCTTCGAGTGTTTTACGCCCGTTTTGAAAGGCTTTTTCTATAATGAACCCCATTCCTACCAGGTTAGCTCCGGATTGCTTGATCAAGTCTAAAACACCTAAGGCGGCGTTTCCATATGCCAGAAAGTCATCAACGAAAAGAATGTTGTCTTCGGGGGTTAGAAAATCACTACTGATGACAACTTCATAATCACGGTCTTTGGTGAAAGAATGAACTGTGGTACTTAATGCGTTCTGTATGGTTTTAGGAGATTTCTTTTTGGCAAATACCACCGGTAAATCCATCAGATAACCGGTCATAATGGCCGGAGCGATACCACTGGCTTCTATCGTCATAATCTTATTGACATTGGTTCCTGCAAAAAGGCGTACGAATTCTACTCCGATAGATTTCATCAGTACGGGATCCATTTGATGGTTTATAAAACTGTCTACTTTCAGAATGCCTCCCTCGAAGCATCTTCCATCTTGCAGGATTCTTTTTTTTAATAGTTGCATAAGGTATGATTAAAGTATGGATGTACGAATGCGCCAACTGAAGAAACAATTTTCTTAATTGGCGCATTAGACATATAATTATATTGAATTATTTGTTATCTCTCAAGTCCTTTACTCGTACTGCTTTTCCTTCGCTTTGTGGTAAAGAGCCCTTTTTAACCAATTTCAGTTTAGGTGTTACTAATATTTCATCTTTCAATTGGCGGGTAATCTCCTTACGAATACGTTCCAGCTCAATATAGTTGTCAGTGGAAAGATCGCTTAACTCTACCTCAACGACCATTTCATCCTGATTATTGACGGTTTCCAGGGTAATAAGGTAATTGCTGCCTAATTCCGGGAATTGCACCAATATTTTTTCGACTTGCATTGGGAAAATATTAACCCCTTTGATGATGAACATATCATCGCTGCGTCCTTTGATTCGGTCTATACGCAAGTGAGTACGCCCGCAAGGACATTTGCCCGGAAGAATACGTGTAAGATCGCGCGTCCGGTAACGAATCAGGGGCATCATGTCTCGGTCGAGTGTGGTCAGTACCAATTCTCCTATTTCTCCTTCGGGGACAGGTTCGCCGGTTTCCGGGTCGATAATTTCTACGTAATAGCAATCTTCCCAAAAGTGCATACCATTTTGTTCGGTACATTCGAAGGCTACTCCCGGGCCGTTCATTTCTGTCATTCCAAAGCTGTTATAGGCTTTCACTCCCAACATGCGTTCTATTTTTTTTCTTTGTTCATCGGTGTGCGGTTCTGCTCCGATGACAAGGGTTTTTAGGGTGGTGCCTGCCGGATCCATACCCTCTTCCTGGAATACTTCTGCCAAGCGTATGGCATAGCTGGGGATTGCGTGTAAGGCAGTCGTCTTAAAATCATTGATGAATTTTATCTGACGTTTACTGTTACCGGCAGCAGCAGGTACGGTCAATGCTCCTAACCGTTCGGCACCGTATTGAAATCCTAATCCTCCTGTAAACATTCCATATCCGGAGCTGTTCTGAAATACATCGGTTTTACGGATTCCAACCATGTAAAGGCATCGTGCCACCAAGTTTGCCCATGAGTCAAGATCATGCTGTGAGTGTACTATGACAGTTGGATTACCGGTTGTGCCGCTGGATGAATGGATTCGTACTCCGTCATTTTTCATATCACCGGCTACGAGGCCGAAAGGATAATGGGCACGCATATCCGCTTTGGTTGTGAATGGTATTTGACGAATATCTTCCAGTGACCGGATGGAGTCGGCGGTAATGCCGTGTTTGGCAAAAACCTCCTTATAATAAGGAGCGTTTGCTGCTATGGAAATTGTTTTACGGAGTCGTTGTAATTGCAATTCTTTTAGTTCTTCACGACTCATCGTTTCTATTTCTTCTTCCCAGTATCTTGTATTCATGGTTTGAACAATTATTCAATGTGCTGTCCTGCCGATATGCCAATTGTATGTTTTGAACAGTTGTTATGCCGATTGACATATCGGCAGGATACACATGATTACATTAATTTTTCTGCTATGTCTTTTCCGGCTGCCAACGCTTTGAGGTTCATTTCTACAATAGCATCCCCTTTGCGCTGGAATATTTCACGGATGCTATCCTGTATCTTTGTGTAATCTATTCCTAAGAATGGGATAGTGGCTCCTAATAGAACAATATTGGCGACACGTGCCGATCCTACTTCTTTAGCTACTTTGTCCACATTCAAGACCACTTTATGAGGCAGTTTGTTAATCTCTTCCAGTACTTTTTCTTCTGCCGGATAATTTGGAATATTGATAAACGGTGTTTCGTTGGTCACCAGCCATCCTTCCGGGCTGAGATAGGGAAGATACCGTAATCCTTCCATGGGTTCTAAGGATATGATCAGGTCACATTTCCCCGATGGTATCAAGTCTGAAGCGATAGGTTGGTCACTGATGCGCAGGTTAGACTGTACGTCTCCACCACGTTGACTCATCCCGTGTACTTCTGCCTGTTTCATATAAAGTCCGTCTTTCAAGGCTGCTTTGCCGATGACTGTGGCGATTGACAGGATACCTTGCCCGCCTACTCCTGATAGTATAATATCTTTTTTCATGGCTTATTTACTTCTTTTTTTACGTGCTAATGTTTGTATACATTCCCTGCGGGGGATAATAACGGATACACCGTGATAATCAAGTTCTTCACGTATGATCCGTTTCATTTCATCGTAGTTCTTCTTTAAGGGAACTACTACACGGATATGTGCAGGATCTACTCCGAGTCCGGTACAGATTGCTTCGATACGTCCTGTACCGGCAGAATCTTGGCCACCTGTCATAGCTGTTGTTTCATTGTCGGAAATAACAATGGTAACATCTGAATTTTCATTAACACAGTCCAGCAATCCGGTCATTCCGGAGTGGGTAAAAGTCGAATCGCCTATAACGGCTACGGCGGGATATAATCCTCCATCGGCAGCACCTTTTGCCATCGTAATGGATGCCCCCATATCGACACAGGAGTTTATGGCATTGAACGGCGCATTGGCTCCCAATGTATAACATCCGATGTCACTGAATACTTTATGAGTAGGATATTCTTCTTTTAGTACTTGAGTCAGAGTGGTATACATATCGCGATGGCCGCAACCTTCGCATAGGGCGGGCGGGCGCATCTCTACAATACCCGGAACTTTGAATTCGGATTTGTTTTCTTTTCCTACGGCACGTGCTACGGAATCCGGATTTAATTCTCCGTCTTGTGAAAGTGTACCGTCAAGACGTCCTTTCACTTTCAATCCGATACCCAAATACCCTTTCAATTGTTTTTCTACAAACGGTTGCCCGTCTTCCAAAACAAGAATTTCATCACAAGTCTCCACTAATTGCATTAATTGCTTTTTGGGTAGCGGATATTGCCCTATTTTCAATACCGGATATTCGCAGCCTTCCGGATAGTTTTCCATTAGATAGTTGTATCCGATGCCACAGGCTACGATACCTGTCTTTTTGTTCGGACCGTCGGTATATTTGTTATAGGGAGATTCTTCGGATGCTTTGATAAATTCGTCCTGGCGTGATAATAATGCTTTATAGCGTTTGCGTGCATTACCCGGTAAAAGAATAAATTGACGCGGATCTTCTCCAAAAGATATTTCATTCTGCGGCTTTTGGGCTTTTCGTTCTACTCCGGAACGGGAATGCGCCAGGCGGGTAACCATACGCATCAATAATGGTTCGCCGATCTTTTCGGAAAATTCGAATCCGTTGTAAACCATGTCATAAGCTTCTTGCTGATTGCTCGGCTCATACATCGGAATCAATGAAAAATCACCATAAAAACGACTGTCTTGCTCGTTTTGAGAGGAGTGCATGCTGGGATCATCAGCTGCAACGACGATAAGTCCGCCTTTTACACCGGTGATTGCTGAATTGATAAAACAGTCGGCGGCTACATTCATGCCTACATGTTTCATGCAAACCAGTGCCCGCTTACCTACGAATGACATTCCCAAGGCAGCCTCCATTGCTGTCTTTTCGTTGGCGGCCCAACGGCTGTGTATGTTCCGTTCACTCGTGACGGGGGATGATTGGATATATTCCGTTATCTCAGTTGAAGGGGTGCCCGGATAGGCATAAACGCCTGAAAGCCCAGCATCCAATGCAGATTGTGCAATGGCTTCATCGCCAAGTAAGAGTTGCTTGCTCATATATCTTTTTAATTAGTGTTAGTCACAGTTCTATTATTTATTTGGGCAAAGATACATTTTTAAGATCATTTTATTACAGGATTACTTAAAAATCTTTCTTTCGTTCAATGCTTTCCAATATTTTCTGGCATTAGCCATATGGTCGGTATAATTGGATGCAAAATTGTGGGTACCCGAAAAATCTTCTTTTGCACACATATAAATATAATTGTGTTTTGCATAATTAAGAACGCTATCTATGCCTTTAGTGGAAGGAATGCGGATCGGTCCCGGAGGAAGTCCGGTATTTATATAAGTATTGTATGGAGATTCAACCCGTAGGTTCTCGTTGGTGATTCTTCTTAATCCGAAGTCTTGCAATGCAAATTTGATCGTAGGATCTGCTTGAAGCGGCATGCCTCTTTGCAACCGGTTGATGTATAATCCTGCCACCATAGGTTTTTCCCCATTATTATTTGTCTCTTCTTCTACGATGGATGCCAGCGTGCACACTTCTTCCGGAGTCATTCCTATAGCTTGTGCTTTGGCAAGACGTTCGTCATTCCAGAATCTTTTATGTTCCTTTTGCATACGCTCGAAGAAGCTGTCGGCACTCATATCCCAATATACTTGGTAAGTTTCGGGAATAAACATGCATGCCATTGTTTCTTTGTCATATCCCATTTTTTGCTGAAAAGTGGAATCGAATAGTAAAGTTGCAATTTCGATAGAATCTATCATTAATTGTTTGGCTACGTTATGTGCCAGCCTGTCGAGCGTTCTTACACTGCCGATTGTCAGGTTGACCGGCTCTTGATAACCACGGGATATCCGGCTGTAAACATGGTATACATTCTCTCCGGGACGAATGGCATAGCGGCCGGTGTGGATGGTTTTTTCTAATTCACGATATTTTGCCATCCAGCGGAATCCGGTAAGGTTACCGGGATGTCCTTTTGCTTTCACCTTATTATATATGGAGTCTGCCGTGTCGTCACGGTCTACGTACACATAAACTGTTTTAGCGGGATGAAATTGCGGATACAGGAGGTAGTAATAAAAAGTACCGATTCCTGCTATGCAGACTATAAAGAAGATAGCCGTTAGGCTGATAAGGATTTTTTTCTTTTTCTTGTCCATAAAAAGACGTTCACATTATAAAAACTCATCAAAGGTAATAAGAATTCGACTAAATAGGCGACTTGGTGGAGACTGTTTTTTGAGTGTTTAGCTATTATTTGCTTTTGAATGCCGATGATGTTATTGGTATAAATGCGTTTTAGGGTTATTGCCCGGATTTAAAGTCCCCACTGGTCGCAATTCACTTGTGATTCTATTTTGTTTTCCAAATCATCAGGCAGAGGGGCAAAGAAATCCATTCCCGTCAGTGTTTCAATACTGTCCACTGATACTGCGTAAGTGGCGAGTGGGGATACGGAACGTCCGTTTTTGAATAGAAATCCAATGGTTTTAGGTGATGTGGTAAAAGGTGATAAAATTACTTTGAAGAACTTTTGTGGAACTGTTACCTTGTTTTTTCCTATTTTCTGTGGCGTTTTTTCTATAATAGGTCCGCAAATTATAATAATAGCACTGTCGGTAATGGCCCAATCACGTATTTTTTCTTCCAGGTCTTTCCATTTGCGTCTGTTCAGTTCCGGGTGTTGCGGGCACATATTGCTAAAGTAAAATGATTCTTTCATTGCCGTATTGCTCCATTTCATATCGGCTGCGGGCGCCATGTGTCCTTTGTCATATCCTGAGCGTGCGTAATCAGCATTGGTAGCAATGATACCTTTTACCGAAGGGTCGGTAATGAAACGGTCGGTTCTTTTAGCATTGCCTTGTGTCTCTTGGCGTGTCAGTTCATATGCGACCCAGTTAGGCAGGCGGAGATTTTCATTATATGATACGCTATATCCGGTATGGTGGATGATTTGTTCTTTTCTGGGAATAATCATTCGCGGTATCGTAAGCTCTTCGGCTGTCGGTATCGGCTGTCGAATGGATGTAGCAGGAATTTTGACTGTCTTGTCCGGAAAAGAGGGGAGCGTTTCGGATTGTTGAAAATAAAGGTATAAACCATAAAAAACAGGTATTAAAACTAGGATAGTAATAATACATCCTATTTGGGAATATTTTTGGGCTTTTTTCTTTTTTTGATTCCTTTTTCGGCTCATGACATGGCTAAAACTGATTGTGATGCGTTTTTTACTAAAACAGGATTAACTTGAAAAAACTACCGGTATCGCAATTAGTACGCTTGTTCAGATAACGATTATAGGTGTTTTTTTTGAATACATTATTCTATTTAAGCAAAAAGCACCGATTAAAATAATCAGTGCTTAATGAAAGAGCCGCTAGCCAGACTTGAACTGGCGACCTACGCGTTACGAATGCGTTGCTCTACCAACTGAGCTATAGCGGCATTGTCCGTTTACGGCATGCAAAATTACAGCTTTATTCGAATAATCAAAAAGAAATCTTCTTTTTTTTGATTATTATTTTCTTTGGTTTCTGTCTTTCAGTTAGTTGGCATTCTCTTATTAAAAAAAGAATAGTAGCATGGGATTTCTCTGGAGATAAATAAGCAGTTATGGAATGGAATTTGTAAAGCTATAGCATTGAAAAAATGGATGTGGATAGAGAATATATTGAAGAAACTATTTGTCATATTTGAAATGAGAGCGTTTATAAAAGGCAAGATGATTGGTGATTTTTATTATAAGGTAATAGCCTTGGCAAAATGATATGTTTTTAATATATATTTGATTTTTCGAATCTTAATCTTGCTGCATATCCTATAAAAACGGCTTTTGTATGCGAAAGTTACTAAGTTGTCAGGGGACTTATAACTGGCTTTTGATACAAATTCTAAAACTTAGTAATAAAATAAATGTATATTATGAAAATAATATATTACCTTTGTGACCAGTTTATAAAAGACTCAAAAAGATTAATCTGAATATCTTATGCGTAGATTTATTGTTTATGATATATATAGTCAGACAGTTCAGCTATTGCAAATAAGCAAAGTGCGGACTGATGATTGTGTAAGTGACAGTATGATAAATGGTGATACTTTGGAAGCCGGATTTATTAGGTAATATCTTGATTCTTATTTATTTTTGGCGGATATTGGTTGGATAAGATGGATGCTTTTTGTGAAAGACTTATTAAAGGGATGGAAACAACAAACAGGAAAATAGAAGAAAAAACATCTTGTTGGTATGCTGTGTATACAGCAGTAAAGGCTGAGAAGAGTGTAAAAGAACAGCTTGATAAAGCAGGTATTGAGAGCTATTTACCACTTCAGTCTATAGTTCGTTCATGGAATAATCGTAAGAGGAAGGTGATGGTTCCGGTTATTCCGGGATGCGTCTTTGTACGTTTGCCGATGGACGAAGTTACCAGAATTAAAAGTATGAAAGGGATTTCTTTTCTTCTTCGGGAAGAGGGGCGATATGTTTCTATTCCGGAAGATCAGATGGAAACTTTCCGCAGTATGGTAGAAAATACAGATGAACTTGTTGAATTTACAGAAGAATTGGCATCTGGTGTGATGGTTCAAGTTGTTCATGGACAGCTCAAAGGTGTGAAAGGAGAACTGGTCGATTATCAGGGAAAAGACAAACTGATGCTTCGTATTGTAGGGTTAGGTTCCGCTTTGGTTGTAGTTACCGCTGATTCTGTTGAAAAAATGAAATGAGGATTCTATGAAATTAATTACCGATTCTTTACTGAATAATGTATCCGGGCAGGCAAAAGAGAATCCGCGCCTGCGCATGAATTACAATTTTCATGAGTCAATGGATGCACCGATTCATCGTATGCTGAATGCACTTGAGCCGGATACGTATTTGCCGCCCCATCGTCATAAGAACCCGGATAAAGAAGAGATTTATATCGTTCTTCGAGGTAGTTTGCTTGCTATTCTGTTTGATGAAGAAGGTAATGTTACGGATAAAGTGAATTTGAATCCGGATAAGGGCATGTATGGTATAGAAATTCCGCCTTGCATATGGCATTGTATTATAGTGCTTGAGCCCAATACGGTGATATATGAAATAAAGCAGGGGCCTTATGCTCCATTGATCCCTGAAAATCTGGCTCCTTGGGCGCCTGATGTTGCCGATAAGGAGGGAATCAAGGCTTTTATGAAGCGGATGTCCGAGATTTAATCTTCGAACATTCTGCTTCGTGCAAGCATGCAGGCTCCTACAATTCCCGCTTTGTCTTTCAGTTTGGAAGTGAGGATAGCCGAATCTTTGTTTACTAAGTTGAGGGAGTATTTGCGGACGGCTGTTTTTATCGGTTGGGCGATATAGTCTCCTGTAAGCGATAAAGTGCCACCGATAATAACCAATTCCGGATTGAAGAGATTGATAAGCCCGGCAATTTGTTTCCCTAACTTCTGGCCGATCTCTTCCACTATTTCAATACAGAGGACGTCTTCTTTGTTGACGGATGCAATGATTTCGTCAAGAGTTATCGGATCTTCCGATGATATGCGGTTGGATAAGATTGAGTTTTCTCCGTTTTTGATACGTTCCAATAATATTCGGTGCAAGGCCGATCCCGATGCCTCTGTTTCAATGCATCCTTTTTTCCCACAGTGACAGATGATTTCATTTTCATAAGCGCTTACGTGCCCGAATTCACCGGAGAAACCTGATTTTCCGGTATATATTTTCCCATCGATGATGATGCCAATGCCCAATCCCCAACTGATATTGACGAATATGATATTTTTTTCTCCTTTTACGCAGCCCTGCATATACTCTCCGTAGGTCATGGCGCGGGTGTCATTGTCTATGGTTACTTTGTAGCCCAGTTTTTCTGTTAGTACATCTGCCAACGGGCGTTCTTCGAAATTGAATTGACTGAAACTATATCCGGATTCCGGATTGACCCGACCGGATACGTTCATATTGATATTTAATATTTTCTCTTTGTCGATACTAAGTGTTTTTATGAAACTCGATATGAGTTTGCATAATTCATTTAATCCTTCTTTTGAATTTTCAAAAGTGTAGGGGATATTCATTTTGAGCTCCATCATATCTCCTTTAAAGTTGATAAGTCCGATATTGATGGCGAATTTTTTAATATCCACTCCGATAAAATACCCGGATTCCGGATTAAGTCCGTATAAGTTTGGATGGCGCCCGCCGCTTGTCTCCAGTTTGCCGTAATCATTGATATACCCGTCTTCACACATCTCATCAATAAACTTGGTTACGGTGGGTACGCTCAAGTCCATTTCTTTTGAAAGGTCGGTGATCGTTGAGCTTCCATTATATATATAATGCGTAATAATTCTCTTCTTTACGAGAGCATTTTTGGAACCTATTTCTATTTCTTTGAGCAAATTATGTTTCATGTATGCCATATTAGTGGTTTATGATGAACAAATATACGGGTTATTTGAATATTTTGCTCTGTTTTTCCTTTTTAATTTATTAATATTCTTTGTTTATAGTCTAATAAGGGATTATATAATAAATCATTTTTGTTTATTTGCGAGTTGATAATAAGAAATTTTAAAAATAATCTTGTTGTTAATTAAGAAATATCTATATTTGTGGCATGAATGTTTAAATCACATGTTTGATAGAATAAAACTGTATACTTATGGAAAAGATTATCGGGTTGATAAATGCCCCTTTCACTCCTTTTTATGAAAATGGTGAGGTGAATTACGAACCGATTGCTGCCTATGCGGCGATGTTGGCAAAAAATGGTTTGAAAGGTGTCTTTATTAACGGTTCATCGGGTGAAGGCTATATGCTCACCGAAGAAGAGCGCATGAAGTTGGCGGAACGCTGGATCGAAGTATCTCCGGAAAATTTTAAAGTAATTGTTCATGTGGGTAGTACTTGCGTGAAGTCGAGTCGTCGCTTGGCAGAGCATGCACAAAAGATCGGAGCATGGGGTATTGGTGCGATGGCTCCTCCTTTCCCTAAGGTAGGTCGTGTAGAAGAACTGGTGAAATACTGTGAAGAGATTGCTTGCGGTGCTCCCGAGCTTCCTTTCTATTTTTATCATATTCCTGCTTTTAACGGGGCATTTCTGTCTATGGTAGCTTTTCTTGAAGCGGTAGACGGGCGTATTCCTAATTTTGCAGGCATCAAATACACCTATGAGAGCTTGTATGAGTACAATCAATGCCGTCTTTATAAGGATGGAAAGTTTGATATGTTGCATGGGCAGGATGAGACTATTCTTCCTTGTCTGGCAATGGGAGGCGCTCAGGGAGGAATAGGTGGTACCACTAACTACAACGGTTGTAATCTGGTAGGTATTATCGATGCCTGGAATGCCGGTGATTTGGAGAAAGCGCGTCAACTTCAGAATTTCTCTCAGGAAGTGATCAATGTGATCTGTCATTATAGAGGTAATATTGTAGGCGGTAAACGCATTATGAAACTGATCGGCTTGGATTTGGGCAAGAATCGTACACCTTTCCAGAATATGACCGACGAGGAAGAGGCTCGTATGAAAGCAGAATTGGAAGCTATTCACTTTTTTGATCGTTGTAATAAGTTTTAATCCGTTTATGTTATGAATGTAACCGAATATCTACAAAAATGGTCAGTCTCTTACCGGGACGACATGTTGGGAAATATAATGCCTTTTTGGTTGAAGCATGGGTTGGATCTTCGGAACGGAGGTGTTTATACCTGCTTGGATCGTGACGGTTCTTTGATAGATACTACCAAATCAGTTTGGTTTCAAGGGCGTTTTGCGTTCACATGCAGTTATGCTTATAATCATATTGAACAGAATCCGGAGTGGCTGGCTGCTGCAAAAAGTACGATTGACTTTATAGAGCAACATTGTTTTGATTCTGATGGGCGTATGTTTTTTGAAGTTACCGCATCGGGAGAGCCTTTGCGCAAACGTCGTTATGTCTTTTCTGAAACTTTTGCAGCTATTGCTATGGCAGAATATGCTATCGCTTCGGGTGAAAGGGAATATGCGGAAAAGGCTTTGAAACTGTTTAAAGATATACAGCGTTTTCTCAATACTCCCGGTGTATTGGAACCTAAGTATTGGAATACGGTGCAGTCGAAAGGCCATTCCATCGTTATGATTCTCATCAATACAGCTTCACGTATTCGTGCTGCTATCGCCGATCCGGCACTCGATAAGCAGATCGATGATTCGATTGCATTGTTACAGAAAGATTTTATGCATCCGGAATTCAATGCGTTATTGGAGACGGTTGGTTCCAACGGGGAATTCATCGATACGATTAATGGACGTATTATCAATCCGGGGCATTGTATTGAAACTTCTTGGTTTATTCTTGAAGAGGCTAAATATCGTAATTGGGATAAACAACTGACCGATATGGCGCTTACTATCCTCGACTGGTCGTGGGAGTGGGGATGGGATAAAGAATATGGTGGTATTATAAACTTCCGCGACTGTCGTAACCTGCCCCCACAGGATTATGCACATGACATGAAATTCTGGTGGCCACAGACCGAAGCGATCATTGCTTCTCTGTATGCTTATCAGGCTACGAAAGATGAAAAGTATCTTGCTATGCACCGGCAGGTCAGTGATTGGACATATGCCCATTTCCCTGATCATGAATTTGGAGAGTGGTACGGATACCTTCATCGCGATGGAACAGTCTCACAACCGGCAAAAGGTAATATCTTTAAAGGACCTTTCCACATCCCTCGGATGATGACAAAGGGGTATGAGCTTTGCCGGGAATTATTACCTTAAGAATATATAGTTTGAATAATTTGTGACAGTGGTTGAGAAGCGATTAAGTAGTAAGTAGTCAAGTAGTTAAGTAGTCAAGTAGTTAAGTAGTCAAGTAATTAAGTAGTCAAGTAGAAATGACTTGTCTGATGTGTTTTCTTTAACTACTTTCTACCTCATCATTCAACTACTTACTACTTGACTACTTGACTATTTAACTACTCAACTACTCAACTACTTAATAGCTCATGAATTATTCGGAATAGAGAGAGTACGGCTTGCCATAGGGGTTATAGCGTATCCCGATGGCACCCGTTTTAACATTGTTAATTAGAAATTTAAGGCCCTGAATTCTCCATTATAAGAGTATATATTTTTGATATTTAAAAGTATATATTTATATGTGGTTAAAGTATATACTTAATGTGCCGTTTAGTATATACTTTTGTAAATAGTAAGAATATTCCACGGAAACTGTTGTTTTTCAGTTGATTATTTTTTTTGAAGATGAAAGCGACAGGAATATTTATTTTCTTATCATTGATAATCGGAGAGAATATACTTGTTTTTATAGCAAGTAAATTATAACGAGCAAAAAAGCAGGAGGGCATACGCTATTATAATTGAAAACGAACAGGAAATCATGAAAAACTCAAAAATTTATCCTTGGATTGTAGTAGCTCTTCTTTGGGGAGTAGCATTACTCAATTATATGGATCGTCAGATGCTTTCGACTATGAAAGATGCTATGCAATTGGATATTGCAGAATTACAGTCAGCTACTAATTTCGGCCGTTTGATGGCTGTCTTTCTTTGGATATATGGATTTATGAGCCCTGTTGCCGGTATGATTGCTGACAGATTAAACCGGAAATGGCTGATTGTAGGAAGTCTTTTTGTTTGGTCTGCCGTTACTTTTGGTATGGGATATGCCGAAACGTTCACTCAAGTATATTGGTTACGCGCTTTGATGGGAGTGAGTGAAGCGCTTTATATTCCGGCCGGACTTTCTTTGATTGCAGATTGGCATCAGGATAAGTCGCGTTCGTTGGCAGTGGGAATTCATATGACCGGACTTTACACAGGTCAGGCTATTGGCGGATTTGGAGCTACCGTAGCAGCCGCTTATTCCTGGCATACGGCTTTTCACTGGTTTGGGATCATCGGTATTGTCTATGCTTTTATATTAGTTGTCTTTTTGCGCGAAAATAAGGAGCATATGGAGATAGAGCGTTTGCGTCGGGAGGAACCGAAGCAGAAGTCATCTGTTTTTAAAGGTTTGTCTTTGTTATTCAGTAATGTTGCATTCTGGGTGATATTATTTTATTTTGCTGCTCCCAGCCTTCCGGGATGGGCCACGAAAAACTGGTTGCCGACCCTGTTTGCCGAGAATCTGAATATCCCGATGTCGGAAGCAGGTCCGATGTCAACTATTACTATTGCTGTTTCTTCTTTTATCGGAGTGCTTCTCGGTGGAATCCTTTCGGACAGATGGGTATTAAAGAATATTCGTGGCCGGGTTTATACAGGAGCTATCGGCTTAGGACTTACTATCCCGGCATTGATGCTATTAGGGTTTGGACACAATACGGTAGGTATTGTGGGAGCCGGATTATTGTTTGGCATCGGTTTTGGAATCTTTGATGCGAATAATATGCCTATTCTTTGCCAGTTCGTATCGGCTAAATATCGTGCAACTGCTTATGGTATCATGAATATGACAGGGGTGTTTGCCGGGGCTGCCGTCACCAGTTTATTAGGGCGATGGACCGACGGTGGCGAATTAGGATTGGGTTTTGCCTGGCTGAGTGTAGTTGTTTTAATAGCATTGGCATTGCAACTCTACTTCCTGCGCCCTAAAACGGATAATATGCAGTGATGTGGATGATTTCTCCGGATTTCAATACCGGTATGGTTGGAAATAAAAAAGTGTGTAAACCGATATAAAATGAAAAATAGTATCTTTGTCCTCAATAACGTAAATATAATTTTAGTCAATACCATGAAAAAAACTCTGTTTTTACTTCCTTTCTTTTGTTTGTTATGTGCAGTGTCTACACTTTGTGCGGCCGATACCCTTTTTATCAAAGAAACACGTATTCCTATTTTGATAGAAAGGCAAGATAATGTTTTGTTTTATTTGCGTCTGGACGCAAAGGATAGTAAGGTGCTGGACAAGGTTGTGTTGAAATTTGATGAAGAAACCGTGCTTTCGGATATTCAATCTGTGAAGCTTTATTATGGAGGTACGGAAGCTTTACAGGATGTAGGTAAAAAGCGTTTTGCTCCCGTTGAATATATATCCAGCCATGCTCCGGGAAAAACATTGGCTGCCAATCCTTTTTATTCGATAAAAAAAGCCGAAGTGAATAATCCTAAAAATGAGATTGTACTGAAAGGTGAACAAAAACTGTTTCCGGGTATCAATTATTTCTGGATCAGTTTGCAAATGAAACCCGGAACTTCGCTTACTGCCAAAGTGAAGGCAAAGATAGCTTCGGCAACTTTAGATGGTAAAAATGCACTCTTAAATCTGGTTTCTCCTGAAAATATAGAGCATTATATGGGTGTAGGAGTGCGCCATGCCGGAGATGATCATTCGGCTGCATTTCGTATTCCGGGATTGGTAACGACTAATAAAGGCACTTTATTGGGAGTATATGACGTGCGTTATAATAGCAGCGTCGATTTACAAGAGCATGTGGATGTGGGGTTGAGCCGTAGTACGGATGGCGGAAAGACATGGGAAAAGATGCGTTTGCCATTGGCGTTTGGCGAACACGGAGGATTGCCGGCCGCACAAAATGGGGTAGGAGATCCTTCTATTCTGGTAGATACGAAAACAAATACCATCTGGATCGTTGCTGCATGGACACATGGAATGGGAAATCAACGTGCGTGGTGGAGTTCGCATCCGGGAATGGATATGAATCATACGGCACAATTGGTAATGACGAAAAGTACGGATGACGGAAAAACATGGTCGGCTCCGATCAATATCACAGAACAGGTGAAAGACCCTTCCTGGTACTTCTTATTGCAAGGGCCGGGGCGTGGGATTACGATGAGTGATGGTACGCTGGTTTTTCCTATTCAGTTTATCGATGCCGCCCGTATACCCAATGCCGGAATTATGTATAGCAAAGACCGTGGGGAGACATGGAAAATTCATAATTATGCCCGTATAAACACTACAGAGGCACAAGTGGCGGAGGTAGAACCCGGCGTACTGATGTTGAATATGCGTGATAACCGGGGAGGGAGCCGTGCGGTGGCTATTACAAAGGATTTAGGGAAAACATGGACAGAGCATGTCTCTTCGCGAAGTGCTTTGCGTGAACCGGTTTGCATGGCAAGTCTGATAAAGATAGATGCGAAAGAGAATGTACTGGGAAAAGACATTTTGTTGTTTTCCAACCCCAATACGATAAAGGGACGGAATCATATTACCATCAAGGCCAGTCTCGACGGTGGAGTGACCTGGCTGCCCGAACATCAGTTGTTGATAGATGAAGCCGAGGGATGGGGATACTCCTGCCTTACTTTGATTGATAAGGAAACGATTGGTATTCTGTATGAAAGTAGCGTAGCGCATATGACTTTTCAGCGAATAAAAATAGAAGACATAATCAAATGAAAAATAGAACCTGTTGTGCCATCTGTTTCCTATTGCTGTGCACATTTGCTACGGTTCGGGCAGGTAATATCCATTTTTTGCCCGAACCGCAACAGGTAAAGCTGACGAATGAAAAATTCAGTATAAAGAGAGTAAGGTTATCCGGTGATATTCTCATTTCTCAATTGAGACTGCTGGTGTCGGAATTAGGAGGCATGATAGATGGCAAATCCTCTTCCGTAATTGAGATCCGTTTAGTAGAAAAACTGGATGGAATAGCTTTGAATGAGAACGAGGCATATCGTTTGGTTGTGAGGAAGAATAAAATATCTATCGAAGCAACTACGGAACAGGGAGCATACTGGGGGTTACAGACTTTAAGACAGCTACATTGTAAAGGAACGGCTCTCATTCATGGAGGGGAGATTGTAGATTGGCCGGCTTTTCGCGTTCGTGGCTTCATGCAGGATGTAGGCAGGGGATATATTTCCGTAGAGGAATTGAAACGGGAAATAGATATTCTTTCCCGTTATAAAATCAATGTATTTCATTGGCATCTGACGGAGAACCAGGCATGGCGTCTTGAAAGCAAAATCTTTCCGGTGTTGAATGATAGTTGCAATATGACGCGTATGCCCGGCAAGTTTTATACATTGGAAGAAGTTAGGGATCTGGTGGAGTTTTGTAAACAAAGGCAGGTGATGCTTATTCCGGAGATTGATATGCCGGGGCATAGTGCGGCCTTTGTGCGGGCATTCAGACACGATATGCAGAGTGAAGCCGGTATGAAAATCCTGAAATTATTGGTGGATGAAATTTGTGAGACATTCGATGTGCCGTATTTGCACATCGGGACGGATGAAGTGGCATTTACCAATCCGCAGTTTGTGCCGGAAATGGTGGCCTATGTCCGTGCTAAAGGGAAAAAGGCGATTTCCTGGAATCCGGGCTGGCATTATAAGCCGGGGGAGATAGATATGACCCATTTATGGAGTTATAGAGGGAAGGCGCAGGAGGGTATTCCGGCCATTGATTCAAGATTCCATTATCTCAATCATTTTGATGTGTTTGCCGATATCATTGCTTTGTACAATAGCCGCATCTATAACCAGCCCTATGGCAGTGATGATATTGCCGGAAGTATTCTGTCTGTGTGGCAGGACAGATGGGTCGTACCGGAAGTGAATGTTATCAGAGAAAATTCCTTTTATCCCAATATGCTGGCTTTTGCCGAACGGTCTTGGAAAGGAGGCGGTTTTGAGTATTTCGATAAAAACGGGACGATTCTTCCGGGAGAGGATTCAGACGAATTCCGGAGTTTTGCCGATTTCGAGAGAAGAATGTTGTGGCACAAAGAGCATTGTTTCAAGGGGTATCCTTTTGCCTATGTGAAACAAACCAATGTGAAATGGAACATTACGGATGCATTTCCCAATGAAGGTGATTTGGAACGTACGTTTCCTCCCGAATCCGAGTTGAAAGAATCATATGTATACGAAGGACAGGAGTACAATGTGCGACAAGCCATTGGTGCCGGTATCTATCTGCGTCATGTGTGGGGAACTCTGATTCCTGCTTTCTATAAAGAACCTGAAGAAAATCATACGGCGTATGCATATACTTGGGTTTATTCTCCCAAAAGCCAGGAGGTTGGTTTGTGGGCAGAGTTTCAGAACTATGGACGTTCCGAGAAAGATCTGCCTCCTCCTGCCGGTAAGTGGGATTATAAAGGAAGTCGTATCTGGTTGAATGACACCGAGATACTTCCTCCTGTGTGGACAGCCAACCATACTGTGTTGGATAATGAGATACCCTTGGGGAATGAGAACTTCATGGCTCGTCCTCCCTTGAAGGTGCATTTGAATAAAGGATGGAACAAGGTATTGCTGAAACTTCCCGTAGGAGAATTTAAAACTCATCAGGTACGTCTGGTGAAATGGATGTTTACTACTGTTTTTGTCACGCTTGATGGTGAACGTGCTGTCGACGGGTTGGTTTATTCTCCTGAGAAGAAACTGAAATAAGAACGATTCCGGAAATTTCATAAGAAAAAGAGGATTATCTCCTCATTCAGGATTCGGTAGAAGAGATTTATCTGATAATAACGATAGTGATGAATAAAGAAATTGATTTATCCGTATCATGCTACGGAAAGACGAAAGATTTGGATTACGATTTAGTAATTCTTCCTTGGGGAGCTACTGAGCCCCATAATTTGCATTTACCTTATTTGACGGATTGCATATTATCTCATTCGGTTGCAGTCGATGCGGCAGAACGGGCTAAAAAAGAATATGGTGTACGTTGTATGGTGATGCCTCCTGTGACGCTGGGATCACAAAACCCCGGACAGCGCGAACTGCCGTTTTGTATACATGCCCGGTATGAAACACAGAAAGCAATCCTTACGGACATTGTAGCTTCGCTTCATACGCAAGGTATCCGTAAAATGGTTATTGTAAACGGACATGGAGGAAACAATTTTAAGAATATGATCCGTGACCTGTCAATGGATTATCCCGATTTTCTGATTGCTTGCAGTGAGTGGTTTACAGTGCTTCCTGCAAAAGATTATTTTGATCAGCCGGGAGATCATGCCGATGAGTTGGAGACTTCCGTAATGATGCATTATCATCCTGAATTGGTAAATCTGGAGGAAGCCGGTGAGGGTCGGTATAAGCCGTTTGCTATAAAGTCTTTACAGGAAAAGGTTGCGTGGATCCCACGTGACTGGCAGAAAGTGTCTGATGATACGGGGATCGGAAACCCTAAACTGGCTACGGCAGAAAAAGGAAAAAGATATGCAGAAGCCGTTGCGGAAAAATATGCAAAGTTGTTTTCCGAACTTGTCCGGGAAGCGGTATATTGACCGTAATGATTTATATGCAATAATTAAGTAGTTAAGTAGTCAAGTAGTTAAGTAGCAAGTAGTAGATAGTCAAGTAGCAAGTAGTAGATAGTTAAGTAGTAAGTAGTAGATAGTTAAGTAGTAAGTGGTAGATAGTCAAATAGTAGGTAGTCAGGTGGTAAGTAGTTAAGTAGAAATAGTTTGTTTGATGTGTTTCCATTAACTATCTACTACTTACTACTTAACTACTTGACTACTTAACTACTGTATTAATTCGGTTTTTCATATCTGCTCTTTATAAATGTTTGAACAGGGTTACTTCAAAAATAAAAAGGATGAAACGATGATAAAGGTAAGACAGGTTTTGTTATGCAGTGCTGTGCCATTTTTCTTTTTGGCAGCTTCGTGTGTTCGGGAAAACTCGTCCCGGAAGCAGGATATCCATGTGCAGCAGATGTCCGGCTTTCCGAATCAGGAATTCGGTTATGAGTTGGGAGTGTCTGCTTGTTACGCCGGTATTATCGGTAACAAATTGGTTATGGCCGGAGGTTGTAATTTTGCAGGGAAATCTGCGGCAGAAGGTGGGCCGAAATATTTTTATAAAGGCATATATACGGCCGAAATAACGGAAGACTCCGTGCTCGTGTGGAAACAAGTTGGAGAATTGCCGTCACCGGTAGCCTATGGAGTTTCTATCTCACGGTCCGGTGAGATGATTCTTATCGGAGGGAATAATGCAGACGGAGGGCTTACCTCCGTATTCCGTCTGAAACTGGCAGAGGATGGCGGGGCTATTTTGGATACATTGCCATCGTTGCCTTTTGCACTGGACAATATGTCCGGTGCTGCATCCGGCAATACGATTTATGTGGCGGGGGGAAACCGGAATGGATCTCCTTCTACTTCGATGTTGTCTTTAAATCTCAATGAACCGGAGCTCGGTTGGAAAGAAGAAGTTCCATTTCCGGGTGCTGCACGTGTACAGCCAGTTTGTGCCGTACAAGATGGTATGTTGTATCTGTGGGGAGGCTTTTGTCCTTCACAGAATGGGGGCGAAGCCAGTGTAGCTACTGATGGTTACCGGTATCTGCCTTTACAAGAACGATGGGAACCGGTACCGGCGCCTGCCGTTGCAGAAACAGGAGAGCCGCTTACTTTGACCGGAGGAACTTCCTGCGTTTGGTCGGATAGTATTATTCTATGTACAGGTGGAGTGGATAAAGATATTTTTCTGGATGCTATCAGTGGTGATTATAAGCGAATTGCAAAAGAAGATTATTTGCTGCAACCCGTTGCCTGGTATCGGTTTAATGGCCGGTTGATGGCATACAATACCCGCCGGAACCATTGGGAGGAATGGGAGGAATCTGCTTGCCTGGCACGGGCCGGTGCTGCTTTATTAGGGAAAGGACAGCAATTATTTATTGTAGGAGGCGAACTGAAACCGGGTATTCGTACCGCAGAAATCAGCAGAATTACAATCAAGTAAAATGATTAAAGCATATGATGACGCACAAATGGATTTTTATTTTATTGTTGCTTGTATCGATGGCAGGCAATGCTCAGGAGCGGAAATATTCAACGTTCTATTATCAACGGGCAACTTTATTTGAAGAACTTCCGGTCACTTCGAAAGACATTATCTTTTTAGGAAACAGCATTACGAATGGAGCGGAATGGTCGGAACTGTTCAGTAATAAGCATGTCAAGAACAGGGGGATCAGCGGGGATATCTGTATGGGGGTCTATGATCGTCTGGATGCCGTTTTAAAAGGAAAGCCGGCAAAGATCTTTTTGTTGATCGGTATCAATGATGTGAGCCGGGGGACTTCGGCGGATACCATTGTCGGATATATCGGGATGATTGCTGCTAAAATAAAAAAAGATTCCCCTAAAACAAGGTTATATTTACAAAGTGTGCTTCCGGTAAGCGATCATTATAATATGTTCAAAGGGCATACGGCACATTGGGAAGAAGTGGCGAAGATAAATGAAGGATTAATCCGGCTGGCGGAGAAGGAAAAACTGACATATATCGATCTTTATTCCCACTTTGTAGACTCAAAGACGGGTAAGATGAATATTGAATATACCAATGACGGTCTCCATCTTTTGGGGAAAGGTTATTTGAAATGGGTAGAGATTGTGAAACCTTATATTTCGAAGAAATGAAAAAGATATTCTTAGGAGCCTTATGTCTCTTGCTGTGTTTGGGGGTATCGGCCAAAGCACCTGTAAAGATTGCCTGTGTAGGAAATAGCATTACGTATGGCTATACGATTGAAAACAGGGAAAGAGATTCGTATCCTGCCCAGTTACAACGTATGCTGGGTGAGGGGTATACCGTTGGAAATTTTGGAAAATCCGGAGCGACTTTGCTGAATAAAGGTCACCGTCCTTATATGAAGCAGGAAGAGTTTCAAAAGGCGCTGGCTTTTGCCGGAGACATCGTTGTCATTCATTTGGGCATTAATGATACGGATCCGAGAAACTGGCCCGACTATCGGGATTTTTTTGTCAGGGATTATCTGGCACTGATCGACTCTTTTCGTGTAGTAAACCCTGATGTACGGATTTTGGTGGCACGGATGACTCCTATTGCCGATCGTCATCCGCGTTTTGAGTCCGGTACGCGTGACTGGCATGGAGAGATACAACAAGCCATTGAGACCGTTGCAAGATACGCCAATGTACAGTTGATTGATTTTCATGAACCGCTTTATCGTTATCCTTTCATGTTACCGGATGCAGTACATCCTACGGTAGAGGGAGCAGGTATTTTAGCGGGAGTTGTGTATTCTGCCATTACCGGAGATTACGGCGGTCTGCGTTTGTCCGAAATATACAGTGATAACATGGTGTTGCAATGTGGATGTCCGTTGGATATTCATGGTGTGGCCGATGCCGGTGAAAAAGTCACCGTCAGTATCGCCGGACAGACAGAAAGTGTGAAAGCAGGTGCAAACGGTAAATGGGCTGTATGCTTGAAACCGCTGCAACCGGGAGGCCCTCATACGCTGACCGTCTCTACCGGAAAGCGCCGGTTGCATTTTGAGAATGTGCTGGTAGGAGAAGTCTGGCTTTGTTCCGGACAGTCCAATATGGAATTCATGATGAAGGAGGGAGTGGATGGCAAGGTCGATATTCCGCAGAGTGGGAATGCGGGCATTCGTTTGTTCGATATGAAAGCCCGTTGGCGTACGAATGCAGTAAAATGGGATGCTTCCGTGCTGGATTCACTGAATCATTTGCAATATTATGCAAATACCGAATGGGTGGAATGTTCCCCGAAGGCGGTGGCGGATTTTTCAGCCGTTGCCTATTATTTTGGGAAGATGCTGCAAGACAGCTTGCAGGTTCCTGTAGGGTTGATTTGCAATGCTATCGGCGGTTCGCCTACGGAAGCTTGGGTAGGTCGTAAAGCTTTGGAATATGAATTTCCGGCTATTATGCGCGATTGGCTGAAGAATGATTTTGTTCAGAAGTGGGTACACGGGCGTGCGGCTTTGAATATTAAGCTGACAACTGATAAATTACAGCGCCATCCCTATGAACCTTGCTATTTGTTTGAGTCGGGAATAGTGCCGTTGGATAGGTATCCCATAAAAGGGGTTATCTGGTATCAGGGAGAATCGAATGCCCATAATTATGAGGCACATGAGAAACTGTTCCGTTTGTTGGTCGGTAGCTGGCGTGAGAACTGGAATGATCCGGATTTGCCTTTTTACTATGTACAGTTGTCTTCTATCGACAGGCCGTCATGGCCTTGGTTTCGCGATAGCCAACGAAGGCTGATGGATGCGATTCCTCATACGGGAATGGCGGTTTCGAGCGATTATGGCGATTCACTGGATGTACATCCAAAGAATAAACGTCCCATAGGCGAACGGTTGGCACATTGGGCATTAAACCGTACTTATGATAAGAAACAGGTTGTTCCGTCGGGACCTTTGTTTCGTAGTGTGGATTTCCGGGAGGATGCGGCTTATGTGGGTTTTGATTATGCCGACGGATTGCATACGGCTGACGGGAGGCCAATCAGGGAATTTGAAATAGCCGAGACGGAAGGGTTATATTATCCGGCCAAAGCCGAAGTTGTGGGAAATCAGGTGAGGGTATACAGTGACCGGGTGAAACATCCATGCTATGTCCGTTATGCCTGGCGGCCGTTTACCCGTGCAAATCTGGTAAACTCTCAGAGCTTGCCGGCTTCTACTTTCCGTTCCCGCTAAAAAAAGCTGTTCTCCGGATAAAAAAGACCGTATCCGGAGAACAGCTTTTAGTCTTTTTTTGTTTTATCTTTATATTCCTTAATATAAAGATAACATGAAACAACACCGACTCATCTTTCTTCAGACTGTCTCATTCTGTTTTTCTCTGTTGGCAATGTCATTGGATGGCTTTTCTCAGAAGCCGTCGGCCGTTCCTCTCGACTCTTTGATTACTGTAGGATATGCCACCGGCAACATTAAGAACCTTTCCGGTTCTGTGGAAAAAATCACCGAGTTACAGATGAACCGCGATCAGATACTGAATCCTCTCGATGCTATTCGCGGACGTGTTCCCGGACTTACCATACAAAAAGGAACAAACGGTACGGCCACTTTGGATGCCGTCCGCCTGCGCGGAACGACCTCGCTTACCAGTGGCAACGATCCTTTGATTATTGTAGACGGCGTGTTCGGTGATCTGAATATGCTTTCGTCTATCTATCCCACTGATATTGAAAGTTTCACCATTTTGAAGGATGCTTCCGAAACTGCCCAGTATGGATCTCGCGGAGCTTCCGGAGTGATTGAAGTCACCACTAAAAAGGGCGTTAGCGGCAAAAATCGGATCAGCTATAACGGTAGTTTTGGTATAGCCACTGTCTATAAGAATCTTAAAATGCTTCCGGCAGGTGCTTTCCGTCAAGTAGCAGCTGAGCAGGGCATTTCCATTCTCGATTTGGGGAATAATACGGACTTTCAAAAGGAGATTGAACAGACCGGCTTCCAGCAAAATCATCATATTGCCTTTTATGGTGGCTCCGATGCTTCCAATTATCGTGTCTCTTTAGGGTATGTTGACCGGCAAGGAGTGATCTTGAATGAGGATATGAAGAATTTCACGTCCAATATGAATATGACACAGAAAATCTTCGGTGATTTTATCCGTTGCGAGTTGGGTATGTTCGGTTCGGTACAGAAAAATCACAATCTTTTCGATTATCAGAAGACTTTTTATTCGGCAGCTACCTTTAATCCTACTTTTCCGAATCATAAGAATACGGAGACGGGTTCCTGGGATCAAATCACCAATGCCAGCCAGATAACCAATCCTCTGGCATGGATGGAAGTGAAGGACCATGATGCAACGTCTCACATCAGCACCCATGCGAAACTGACATTTAATCTGCTTGATGAACTGAAACTCGTCATGTTCGGGTCTTATACTTATAATATAGTAGAGAACTCCCAGTATCTTCCTACTTCGGTATGGGCACATGGACAAGCCTATAAAGGAACCCAAAAGATGGAGTCGCTTTTGGGTAATCTGATGTTGACCTACAAGAAGAATTGGCGGAAACATTACTTTGATGCGTTGGCGTTGGCAGAGCTTCAAAAGGAGACGTATACCGGATATTACACCACAGTCACTAATTTCAGTACCGATCTTTTCGGCTATGATAATCTTCAGGCAGGAGCTGTCCGGCTTTGGGAGGGGACGAATTCTTATTATGAAGAGCCACACTTGGCTTCTTTTATGGGGCGTTTCAACTATACTTATGCCGACCGTTATATTCTTACGGTCAATGCCCGTACGGACGCCTCTTCCAAGTTTGGTAATAATCATAAATGGGGCTTTTTCCCATCTGTCTCGGCGGCATGGGCGGTGAGTGAGGAGAAGTTTATGAAACGCATTCCTTTGGTGGATAATCTGAAACTTCGTGTGGGTTATGGATTGGCCGGCAATCAGAATGGAATAGATTCTTACACCACTTTGAGATTGGTTCGCCCCAACGGAGTAGTACCTGTGGGAAATTCTGCCGTAGTCACATTGGGCGAGATGCAGAATATAAATCCTGATTTGAAATGGGAAGTGAAGCACACTTTTAATGCCGGAGCAGACTTGGGGATGTTTGGGAACCGCCTGTTGTTCTCTATCAACTACTACAATTCTAAAACGACCGACATGCTTTATCTGTACAATGTCAGCGTCCCGCCATTTGCCTACAATACATTACTGGCCAATATCGGCTCCATGCGCAATAGCGGTACTGAAATAGCCATCGGCATCACTCCGCTTAAAACCCGGGATATGGAACTGAACATCAATGCCAATATTACTTTCCAAAGAAACAAATTGCTATCCTTGAGCGGCGATTACAATGGAGAGAATATTTCGGCGCCGGAGTATAAGAGTCTGGCGAGTCTTGACGGAGCCGGCTTTCACGGCGGATACAATCATATTGTTTATCAGATAGTAGGCCAGCCTTTGGGTGTCTTTTATCTTCCTCATTCCAGTGGACTCGTTTCCGACGGCAACGGTGGATATACCTATGGTATTGCTGATCTGAATGGTGGCGGAGTCAGTCTTGAAGATGGCGAAGACCGCTATGTGGCCGGGCAGGCGGTGCCTAAAACGCTGTTGGGCTCCAATATCAGCTTTCGCTATAAACGGTTTGACGTTTCGTTGCAGGTCAATGGCGCTTTCGGGCATAAAATCTACAACGGCACCTCGCTTACTTACATGAATATGAATATTTTTCCCGATTATAACGTTATGGAAGAGGCTCCCCGACGGAACATCAAGGACCAGACTGCTACCGATTATTGGTTGGAAAAGGGAGATTATATCAATTTTGATTATCTGACTATCGGCTGGGATGTGCCATTGGGTAAGAGCCGGAAGTATATCCAGTCGCTTCGCCTGGCACTGACGGTGAACAATCTGGCTACCATCACCGGGTATTCCGGACTGTCGCCCATGATCAACAGTTCCACTGTAAATTCCACATTAGGAGTAGATGATAAACGGGGGTATCCGTTGGCACGTACGTATACATTAGGATTGAGTATTAACTTTTAAAGAAAGGTTGCACTATGAAACGTTCATTTATTTATGCACTATATTTTTTGTTGTTGTCATTGTCACAAATATCCTGTGATGACTTTCTCCGGGAAAATCCCCGGGATAGAATAGGTGAGGAAGAAGCCTATCGGAACCTTCCGGAGCTCTATCTGAACGCGGTAGCCTCTCTATATAACCATATAGGCGGTTATAGCGACAGTCAAGGGCTGCAGGGAACCGGCCGTGGTATTTACGATCTGAACACTTTCACTACCGATGAGGCCATTATGCCGACTCGGGGAGGCGACTGGTATGACGGTGGTTTCTGGCAAGGACTTTATTTGCACGATTGGGGTGTCAATAATGATGCCATACAGGCAACTTGGGAGTATCTGTATAAGGTAGTAGTACTCAGCAATAAGTCTTTGGAGCGAATTGATCTTTACGCTGAGACCCACACTGATAAGGAGTTGGCGTCTTATCGGGCTGAGGTGCGTGCATTACGGGCACTGTATTATTATCATCTGATAGATCTGTTTGGAAATGTCCCTTTGGTTCTTTCTTCTTCCACGTCGATGAAAGAGGTGACGCAGAAGAGCCGCAGGGAAGTGTATGATTTCGTGGTACAGGAATTACAAGAGTCAGCTCCGGAGTTGAGTACGGCTCATAGCAATTTACCCGGCACTTATTATGGACGTATTACCCGTCCGGTTGTCTATTTCCTTTTAGCAAAATTGGCTTTGAATGCAGAGGTGTATGCTGATAATGACTGGACGGACGGAGTACGTCCGGATGGACGGGAACTTTATTTTACTGTTGACGGAAAGCGTTTGAATGCCTGGCAGACAGTGGAAGCCTACTGTGATTCTATTACGAAATTCGGATATCGTCTTGAAGAAGATTATAAGACGAACTTCGCAGTTTTCAATGAGTCGTCGGCCGAGAATATATTTATTATTCCAATGAATAAAAACCTGTATACTAACCAAATGCAATATCTTTTCCGTTCCCGCCATTACAATCATGCCAAAGCCTACGGACTGAGCGGCGAGAATGGCTCCAGTGCAACCATCGAGGCGTTGCGCACTTTTGGGTATGGCACTGCGGAGGTCGATCCCCGTTTTGATATTTGTTATTTTGCCGGTATTGTATACGATTTGAAAGGGAATGTAGTCCGATTGGACGATGGCACGGTACTTGAGTATCTGCCTTGGGAAGCTGCTTTAGATATATCCGACACCCCATATGAAAAAACGGCAGGAGCCCGTATGAAGAAATATGAAGTGGATGAAACGGCCACGAAAGACGGTAAACTGATGGAAAATGATATCGTACTTTATCGCTATGCCGATGTGCTCCTGATGAAGAGTGAAGCAAAAATCCGCAACGGCGGAGCGGGCGATGAAGAATTGAACCGGGTTCGTTCCCGAGTGGGCGCTTCGTATCGTGAAGCTACTTTGGAAAATTTGCTTGCCGAAAGACAATTAGAATTTGCCTGGGAGGGTTGGAGACGGCAAGATCTTATCAGATTCGACTTGTTTACCCGTGCATATAGCAGCCGGCCACAACTGCCGGATGAGGGAAATGGGTATACTACCGTATTTCCGATTCCCGATAAGGTAAGACGTATGAATCCGAATCTGATTCAGAATCCGGGGTATAAATGATGAATGAGAGGGGTATGCAACTTTCCTTTAGTTTCTACTTATAATTAATATATAAAATGCTTTGTTGGCTGATAAATGCTAACAAACATACTAATCACCTGTAAAATAAATAAATATTTATTTGTTTTACAGGTTTTCTTGTTGTATTTTTACGATAATTAAAAAAAACTATTAAAAGTTATCTGAAATATGTTAACCTATAAATGATGATATGAAAAATTACATTTTACTGTTTTTGCTGTCTTTTGTGTTTATACGGGTATCTGCGCAGGAGTTATCTCAAGAGATATCTCTTCCTCGTGCGGGAGATATACTTGATAAGACACAGTTAGATTACACGACTTCTGGTGCGAGTGGGGGAGAGGTGATATGGGATTTTCGTAAACAGACAGTACGTGATGATAATTACAAAGTAAGTTATTCTGGTAAGATTGATTCAATATTGTGTCTTTCGGAATCAAGGACACAGTATAAATATAGGCTTTCAGGAGATTCGTTACTTTTTGTCGGTTATGAAAATGCCAATATCCGTATCGAAAATAAGCTTCCGGCAGTTACTTTATGTTACCCTTTTGTTTATGGTGATTCTATCGGGTCTTACTTTTATGGCGAGGGTAGTTACAGCCATTCTTTAGGAATTTCTTCTTATGGATTTACTTCTACCGTAGCAGATGGCTTAGGTTCTCTTTTGCTCCCTGGTGTAGATACTTTACGACAGGTTCTCCGTATTCGTCACAATCAATATATAGGGCAAGTTTATCATGCTGATAGTAAGTTTATGAACGATAGTATTTCTTGTTTGCCGGATAGTGTACGACAATGGCTGAAACATGATCCGGCCAGGTGGCATGTTGTTCATTGCCAGTGGTATGTTCCCGGTTATCGCTATCCGGTATTCGAAACGTTTGAGAACTCTATTTATAAATTCGGTTCTTTGTACAAGCATTTTAATACAGCTTTTTATTATCCTCTTACGGAACAGTGCTATCTTGCAGACGACCCGGAAAATCGTATTATTCGCGATCGGTTAGCTATGCTTGATGAAAGAGCTTTCAAACAAGAATCGAACGATTTTTCATTCACTTCCGGCGGACAATATGGCAATGTTTTATTAAACTATATGCTGACTTCCGAAAAACAACTGACATTACATTATCAGGTTGATGAACCGGTACAATTGGAAGTGATTATTACGACGATTTCGGGTATTGTGCTTTATCATCAACCAGTTCATACCGTTTCTAATGGAATTTATACCGAACAGGTGAATCTTGCCGGACAAGGAGAAAATGAATTTGTTCTTTGTACTATTGTTAATGGGCAACAGGAATCTCAAAAAATTATCTGTTACTAACTTCGTATAAATTATTGTTATTATGAAAGCACTATATACATTATTTATTTGTTATTTATTTTATTCAACTTCACTATGGGGACAAGAGGAGACTCGTCCATTCAAAAATCTTATCCCTTCACCTAATTCATGTGCGTTAGTTCAATATGCTGATTTTCCGGTATCTTTATATACAGGTACTCCAACTATTGATATACCGATTTATACGATTGATTTAGGAGGTTATCAACTACCTGTAAGTTTGAGTTATCATGCTTCCGGTATTCGGGTAGCTCAAGAAGCTTCTTGGGTAGGCTTGGGGTGGACCTTGAATGCAGGAGGGGCTATAATGAGAACAGTAAGAGGGAGAGATGACCTTGAAGAGGGGTATTATAGTAATACGGAAGAAATACCCGAGAAAGGGGAAGATATTGTAAATAGTAATTATACACGCCTTATTTATAACTCATCTACCCATTTGTTTCATGACCGGTTAATTGGTGATACGGAACCGGATATTTTCTATTATAATTTTGCCGGATATTCCGGACGTTTCTATTGTAAATGTGGGGGAGAAAAGTTACAGGAATCAGATCCTGGAAATGGTTTTATCAGTGCCAATCCGGAAGATAATTTAAGAATAGAAAAAGTATATCTAAACAATACAACTACTTTTATTGGATTTAAAATAACGGTACCAGATGGAACAGCTTATTATTTTGTTCAACCTGAAACGAAGTACTCGGATGTGTATAAGAATGAAAGAGCCAGTATGTCTGATCTTTATGGACCTTATTCTAATTTCTATTTGGATGTGATCAGTAAATATGAATATACCACCGGGTGGTATTTGAAAGATATATATTATCCTAATGGAGATCGAATAACCTTTGACTATGATGAAGAATGGAATGCTTATGTATCTCCTGTAAGTGTCTCTCAATATACCTATCATATTTTAGCAGAAGAGGGGAAAAAATTTCCTGAACCTTTTTTTAATAATAAAGGAGTTTATTCTATTGATTTAACAACAGAATATCCACGTTTGAAGCGTATAAGTTGGAAAAATGGGAATATTCAATTTATTGCTTCTGATGAACGGCGAAAGGATATACGTTCTCTATATGACGTAAATCATAACCATGAGTTGCAAAATGGCTGGGCACGTTCATTGAAAGAAATAAAAATTTATGGTTCTGGTAGCCAGAATAAGCTTTTAGAAACGTATCAATTCCATACCTCTTATTTTGTTCCTGATACATTACTTCGTGATAAGAGTTATGATTACTTATGTCATCGTTTAAAATTAGATTCTATTACTTTGAAAGGAACATCCGAGCGTTGTTTGAAGTATAGAATGGAGTATGATACTCGTTATCCTTTACCCGATAAGAATAGTTTTTCATGTGATTATTGGGGATATTATAACGGTAAAAATAATACTTGCCTGTATCCTTCTGTCGTTACAAATAAAGATTATATTGGAAAAAATAATGTGATAGCAATGCCTAAAGGAACTCACTTAAGTGGTGCTGATCGGTCTGTAAATCCACGTCTTGTTACTTCTTCTATGCTGACAGCTTTAGAGACACCGGAAGGGGGACGTACCGAGTTCACATATGAGCCAAACAAAATAGCTGGAGAAACGGTACGTATTCCTCTATCATCAGATGGAGTATATAGAGGTTCGGTACATTTTGTAAAGCCTGCTAAAGAACACCTTTGTACATTTGTTTTTGATATGCCGTGTGATGGTTATATTGATTTTGAGTATCGGTATCATGGTAATGAATTCCATGCTGCAGAAGAAAAGGGGACGGCTATGGTTGCTTTTGGTAAATATTACTTTACTATTCAGGATATTGACGACAGAGAAAATTTTATAATGAATAAGCATAAACTTTATTTATCTAAGGGTATATCAACGATTGACCTTCAATCCAACACGACAGTGGTTGAATCGGAGATAACCATAAAATTCTATGAAATTCCTTATTATACAGGCCTTCCCCCTTCTTGCGGGGTTCGCATTGCGAAGATTAAATCACCTTCGTCCATAAAGAGATATCAATATATAGATGAAGAAAAGCAAAGCACAGGGGTTCTGCTGCGTGATTTACTACATACAGTTCGCGAGGTTTATTATTATTCTGAAGCTAATTCCCGCATGTCAATTTTCGGGCAAGTCATAACTTCCGAGGGAATAGCTGCTGTTTTAAAGCAGTGTTCGGCTCCTGTTAATCCGATAGAAAGTCAGACTGCAGGTGTATTATTTGGATACAACTGGGTACAGGTTTTTACTGAGATGAATAAAGGTAATCTGAGAGAAGATTTTTATTATTATAATCGAAAAGAGAAAGAACCTGCCATTCCTGGCTTTCCTGGAGAGTTTGTTTTTACTAATGGAAAATTGAAAAGGCATTGTGTTTATAAAGATGATAAGTTGGTGAATACTTCTTATTATACCTATCAGGAAACTCCATTATATACGTTGAAAGGGCTTCGGGAAGACGAAGGAAATTTCTTTAATATTTCATCGTATAAAATACCATTCAAATTTTGTGCACTTTCAACGAAATGTGATTCCATTATAGATGTATATGAAGAGAATCCGATAATTCATAGCAATAGAACGAATTATAGATATAACCTTGATAATTTTCAACCTCGGCAAATTACTAAAGTGGTAACAGACCGTAACCGTAGTGAAACACAAGAATTGTTTTATACTACTGATTTTAAGGATCGTTCTCCTTATAGAGAAATGTGTAGCAAGGCTAATATGGTTTGTACTCCGATAGAAGAGAATTTTTATAAGGGAGCACAAAACAGGCTCATAAAGAAAACTTTGCATGCGTACAAAGAAAATAAGCAAAATATACATGGAGGGCATTTTGTTCCGGATGCTGAGTATACTTATTATCAGCCGGAAAGTTTGGCAGAGCCTACTGTACAGTACGGTGACTTTAGTTTGTATAAGAAACCGGATATCCGCTATGTTGGTTATGATTCTTTGAGTAACCATACTTCTATTGAAAGTCGTATGGGGCAAAGTGCTGTCTATGTTTGGGGATACCACAGGCGTTATGTGATAGCTCAGATATTTAATGCGACATTGGAAGAAGTCAAAGCACAAGGAGTTGACATTGAAAAAATAGGTGGTACTGCCGAGCCCACTGCAACACAGTGGCAGGCTTTACATGCTTTGCGAAGTAAACTCCCGAAAGCGGATGTGAGCGTGATGACCTATGAACCGGAAGTTGGTATTACTTCAAAAACGGATGGACGTGGAATGACGACCTATTATGAATATGATGATATGGGGCGGTTGAGTTGTGTACGTGATAATGATTATAATATTATTCAAACAAACCACCTTAAATTAGCAACCGAGAAATGAAACGTTTTAGTAGATTATACATTATAGGATTCCTTTGGACTTCACTGTCTCTCAGTGCACAGGAGAATATTCTGACTTCTCGCGTTTTGCGTGAACCGGTACAAAAAGTGTCAGAAGTAAATGATGCTAACTCGGTCACTACTATTGAGTATTATGATACAGCAGGCCGCTTGATACAAACGATACGGAAAGGGTTTGGACCGAATGGTGAAGATTTGGCGGATTATATTCAATTTGATGAAGCAGGCCGGATAGCGAAAGAGTATCTCTCTACTCCTTTTACCGGAAATAATGGAGTCTTTGTACCTGTCTCTGAATTTGAACAGAGCACCCAGACATGGTCTCGTACGCATCTGTATGAAGCTTCTACGGAAGGTCGGATAGTAGAAACTTCCGGGATGCATGTCGGAGGAAAAAGTATAAAATATGATTATCGGTTAAGTAATTCTTCAGAACCGGAGTTATCGGCTTTAGAATTCAGGATGCAGAACAATACTACAATAAATAAACGTATGGCTGCGAGAGGGGCTTATCAGGTGGTGGAAGAAATAGATGAGGATGGACATCGTATTCTTTTGTTTACTGATAGCGATGGGCATACGGTGCTAAAGCGTCGCGTAGATGGAGATGTATATCACGATACATATATGGTATACGATGCTTACGACCATTTACGTTGTGTTCTTCCACCTGCTGCTGTAGATGCTTACTCTTCTTTTGATGATCAAAGTCTTTCAGCCGGTAATTTTCTCGACTTGTATGCTTATTTTTATATTTATGATAACGATAACCAATGTGTTGGCGTAAAATATCCGGGTGCGGACTGGATTTACACAGTATATGATGGAGATTATCGCCCCATTCTTTCCCAAGATGGTAATCAGCGGAAACGGGATGAATGGAGTTTTATTAAATATGACGGCTTAGGGCGTGTTGTTATAGAAGGCATAGTTAAAGATAAACGTACTCGCGATGATTTGGCTGATATATATGAGGATGTATTGGTACACGAAGAATATATTGGAACTGAAGGACCTTGTCGTGGATACACAGATCATATAAAGATGGGACAGAATCGTTATATTTTAACTTGTATACGTTATTATGATAATTATGCTTTTACAGAATTTTCTTCTGATTGGTCTTTTGCTAATATGGCGTCATCCGCTTCTGCCAAAGGTTTGCTGACAGGGGTATTTGAAGCTGTGTTAAATCAACCTGATAAAGGACGTTTTACGATTAATCAATATGATGATAAATCACGCTTGATTCGTCGCGACTCTAAAGAGACTCTGTCGAACAATACATTGTCTGCCGATTATAGCTATAATTTTAGTGGAGCATTGATACGAAGTGACTCCCGTTACGGTAATCGTTATTCTTTGAGATTGGATTATAATTACGATCATGCAGGACGGGAAAAGAACAGTATATGTGTTTTGGGATATGGGACCACTCATTATACTTCTCCTCTGCGTGCTTTTACTTATGATTCCCATGGTCGTATTTCTGAAAAAATGATGCAAGGAAATAAAGTTAAGATGACATATGGTTATCATAATGACGGAACGTTGTTCAATATTGGCAGCATGAATGGCTTTAATGAAACTCTTTATTTCGGCAATTCTATGTTACCCTATCAATTGTCTCGTTGTAATAATGGTAATATAGCTGATATATCCATTTCTCAGGGCGGGCGTTTGTATTTCTATCATTTTGATTATGATGGTTTTGATCGTTTAACGTCGGGTATGATGTATGGAGTGAATGGTAGTCGTATGAGGAATGATGAATTTTTCGATTACGATAAAATGGGTAATATAACCTCTTTACTTCGTTTGGAAGAATCGGGGTCGGTGAATGATTTGGATATTCATTATCGTGGGAACCAATTATTGAAAGTGACGGATGGAAATCATAGTTTTCCTGCAACTTATGATTTTGCTATTTATCCTGATCTTGTTGACCACGAACAAGAATATTATTATGATAGTAATGGGAATGAGATAGCTAATCTCGATAAGAACATTGTTGCCACTCGTTACAATATTCTTAATTTACCTGATACAGTGCAGTTTGGGAATGGAAATCGTATAGTGAATTATTATCTTTCAAATGGTACTAAGTTAGGGAGTGTGTCACGCACCTATACGACTCCACTGTCGGTCCCATTGGATGGAGTAACTCATAGTGCTGATCCTTATGTGGAAACTACGGAATGGCGTAATGAAGGGATGCATTATAAAAACGGTATAGAGGAACGAGTAGATATTGAAGACGGTTATTTACAGTTAGATGTAAATAAAACATCCGGTGCTTTAAATGCTATCGGTTATTATGCATATATTTGCGATCATCTGGGTAGCATTCGTCAAGTATGTGATGCTGTGACGGGGGATGTTGTACAAAGTTTGGAATATTATCCGTCCGGATTGATTTTTCGCAGTACAAACTATGACTTGCAATCTAATAAATACACAGGTAAGGAGTTAATTTCCATGCATGGATTGAATCAGTATGATTCGGATGCGCGTATGCAGGAATTTCAGATTCCTCATTTTACGACGCGGGATCCGTTATGCGAGGAGTATTACGATATCAGTTTGTATGCTTACTGCGCAAATAATCCGATGAGGTATGTTGATCCGGACGGACGATTTATAGGAACTGCCATAGGGACAATTGTTGGAGGAATAAAGGGAGCATATGAGGCTCATAAGAATGGCACTGATGTTTGGGCAGGGGCTGCAGAAGGAATGGTAGCTGGTGCTATAACAGGCGCGGCTGTAGATCTTGCTGTTGCAGCCACGGTTGCTACTGGAGGTGGGGCCTTGGTTGTAATTGGAGCGGGTGTTGCTGCAGGAACGGTAGCCGGGGCTACAGGAGCGATTGCAGGAGATGTTACAGGACAGGTGGTTGCGTCAGTGAGAAGTGGTAAAACATTTTCTCAAGCAGCAAGTAATATTTCAACTGATAATTTTTCAGATAAAGCTAAAGGAGGTGCCATAAGTGGTGCAATAACAGGTTTTAGTGGAGGGTTGTTAGGGGTGGTGGGAAAAGCTGCAACTTCTTCCACACAAGCTATTCAAGGAACTATGTCTAAAAACATCACAACAACTGCAGCTGCATTAACCGAACAGAGTGCTTCTGAAGGAACTGTAACCACGGTAGTAAGTGGCATAACCAAAGGGATGGGAACTGTAGGAGCTAATACAACAAAATCAATGATGAAAGTGGAAACTGTTACATCAGTGGCAACCGAAGCTTCAACAAAATTGATAGAAGATCGTATAAAAAAAGGAGGACATTAAAATGAAATTGTTTGTAAAACTAATATTTGTTGCTAATTTTTTATTTTTGGGTGGAGGCTTTTTAATTGCTTTTTTCCAATTTATTGCATATAATGGTTTTGGTGATATTTTTGAATATGTAAAACCTGAACAGCTTGAGACTCATATTAAGATTGATTCTATAAAGGAAACAAAAACAATATTTTATAAATACGTTGTTGATCAGAAAGTGTATGAATCGAAACAATCCATTTATATTCCGAGGATTGCTGAATACGATTTTTATGAAAATAATGTGTACTATAATAAGCGAATTCCTTGTCTAAGTTATATTGGAAAGCAAGGATTTAAATTGAGAAGTACCAAAATAGATATGTGTATTACCGGTTTTTTCTTCCTTTTTATTTTCTTGATATACAGATACGCTGACATGGATAAGTGGATTGGGGTTTATACCAGGGGTGAATATAAAAGCAGCAGAAAAAAATAGTGTTTTTTATAAATTTGAAAGAATGAAACTGGTGAATCTTGCATTATGATTGGAATCCGTATGCATATTGTATGGGGAATCTTATAAAATATATTGATAAGAGAGTAGTGTATCTGACTGGCTTTCTATACAGAATTTTAATATGGATATTTATAATAAGCAAGTATTTTCGAGTGCGTCATCTGTACATGTGCCACAATTTGTATTAGAGCATCTTTTTATAGATTCTTACAAAATAGAAGATAATCCACAGAAAAGTGAAAAAACGGAAAAGAAAAAATCTGCAACAGCTCTTCCTGTTCCAATTTTAACGACTTTGGGTACTGCAGCAGAAGCATTTGGTACAACAGTTGTATCTTATATTGGTCCGATTTTTATTATACTTACACTTCAAGGGGATAGCTCTCCTAAACGTACAGTTGATGAGGCAACTGATAGTAGCAAGAATGAAAAACATGGAGATAGTGGACGCACTCTTGAAAAGGAAAAAGAAAGATTGGAAGGACTTGAGTCAGATGTAAGGAATGCTAAAACAAGAAAAGAAAAGGAGCAGCTAAAGATAAAAATCAAAAAAATCAAAGAAACTGCTATTAAAAATCAAAAGGGTGAAGAACATGGAAGGACAGGTCGTTAACATATTGATACCACTAAAATCGTTATCAATTTTTGTATTAGGAACAAATGTGGAGGATTATTTACATCTGGGTTATGGCTATATTTCAAAAGAGGAAATGCAAGTATATAGCGATACATATACGTTTCCAGATTTTGGAATATCACTTTCAACTGATGAGAAAACAGATAAATTAATATATGGGATAGAAACAGATGTATCTTGTGTGTATAAAGACCATGAATTGATTAACATGCTGTATGATGACTTCTTAACTTTAGTGAACTTGTTGTCTGATGACGTAAGTGATATATATATTCATGGGGCTAAAAAAAATGGTCGTATTTACAAAGTTTATTATTTTGATTCTCTTGGGTTGACTCTTTTTGTTTGGAGAGGACGTATTCGTTCCATTAATGTATCTAATTATGATGTTTTTGTGAATGATTGATCTATATTCGTATTTTTTATGTAGTGTATCAAAACAGGTAGATCGCTTTATGCTTAATATTTTGATTATGATAGTTTCGATCATTTGATATCAGGCATGTTTATTGTGCGAATAATCCAGCAAATTTTGTAGATCCTGATGGAAAAGAAATATCTTTTTCCTATGAATGGGAAAAGGATAAAAATGGGGAGTATATTATAAACAAAAATGGCGGATAATAATTTGATCGGTGTAACTATGAATGTTATTGGCAAAGTAATAAATGTCTCACCCAATTCTAACATCAATATGGCTGATGCAACTAAAAGAATTATTTCTCAAATGGAATCTTCCTTTAGCGGACAAGATGATAATGGCATTACTTTTTCAACTAACGTAAATTTATCTGTAGCAAATTCTATGAATGATATCGCAAAAAGCGATCATGTGTTTGCTTTAGCTGATATAGATTCTCCTTTGGGTGGGACTGTGCAGGGTGTAGCTAACTCTCTCGGTGGAAAAGTCGCATTTGTTAATGCTGATTATTTTACTGGACCATTGGATACTAATATAGGTAATGTAGGACCAAGAGTCGCAGCCCATGAATTTGGCCATCTGGCAGGTTTAGATCATTCGTCTGGATTGATGGGGAAGTACCTTGGAGGAATTTTATGGATGAGTAGTACTAAAATGAATAATGAATGCTTTCATCTTATTTTAGGATATACTACTTTTTGGAAGAATAATGTCGGAAATAAACTGAATTCAATATTTGAAATAGGCCCTATGTCAACAACAACACAAACTTTTAAATGGACTGGGATATTTAATTTGAAATAATATGAGAAAACTTTTGAACGTACTTATTCTGATAGGTGTTTTATCGTCAATTGGAGGATGTACTTATAAAAAGCCTACACTTGTAGATTTTATAGGCATCTGGAAATCGTCCACTGGAGGGGAGATTGTTCTCCAAGAAGACAGTATCTGTGTAATTAAGAACATTATATATAGTGGATATTTATGTACAGAAATGTTGAGTTACAAAGGTAAATGGGAATTTAGAGATAAAGATGACTTAGGTAATAAACAATATAATATAATAATTAGTAAAGAAGGCGTACTTTTTATGTGCTTTTACATTTCAGGAGAAGGATTATTTAACAATACTCCTCCTTGGTATCTATTTCAATATATTGGTGATCCTGACGAACTCAATTTATATAAATTTACTAAGTTAAAGTAAAGAGAAAATTGAAGATAATAATATTAGAGAAAAGAAATATCCAAAACCGTAAATAGAATAGAAAAGAGTTTATTGAAATGCATGGGTATGATTATGGTACTGCAGTAGAAGTATTTGGTACAACAGTCGCATCTTATATACACTTCAAGGGGATAGCTCTCCTAAATGTACAGTTGATGAGGCAACTGATAGTAGTAAGAATGAAAAACATGGAGACGACGGACGAGCTAAAGTTAAAAGTGAAAAACAAATAAAAGATTTGGAACAGCAAAAGGAACTTGCTAAAAATAAAAAAGAGAGGCAAGCACTTGAAAAAACAATAAGAAATATCAGACAAACTGGTGAACTTAAAAATAAAGGAGAAGAACATGGACGGAATTCAAAAAGGTAAAAAGCAGTCAATGGAATTAATTATGGGGAAATCATTGTCTATATTTAAACTGGGAACAAACATTTCCAATTATCTATTTTTAAAACATCTATTTTATCCTAAAAATGAAAATATAGTTTATGATTATGATGTTTATGAATTTGTTGAATTAAATGTTGATTTATATGTACGAACAGACGGAATTGTAGATTGTATAACTACGCATTCTTCGTGTGTTTATATGGGACGAGAACTCATTAATATGTATTATGATATTTTCTTATATTTATTTGGATTATTGCCTTATAAGGCTATTTCTGTTTTTTCTGAAGGTCCCCAAAAAAATGGGCGTAATTATAATGTATATTACTTTAATCAAGGAGTAACAGTTTGGGTTTGGCGTAAAAAAATTAGAAGTATTCAAGTAGACTATATATATGAAGAGGATGGAGAACATATAAAGTTGTGAGATATTATTTATGTTCGTGTGGGGCCTTTAAGGGATGGTTCTCCTAAACGTACAGTTGATGAGGCAACTGATAGTAGCAAGAATGAAAAACATGGAGATGGTGGACGAACTCTTGAAAAGGAAAAAGAAAGATTGGAAGGACTTGAGTCAGATGTGAAGAATGCTAAAACAAGAAAAGGAGCTGTTAAAGATAAAAATCAAAAAGGTGAAGAACATGGAAGGACAGGTCGTTAACATATTGATGCCATTAAAATCGTTATTAATTTTTGTGTTAGGAACAATTTTAATTTTTGCGAACTTGTTAGCCTGATGATGTAAATGACATATATTCACGGAGCTAAAAAATGGTCGTATTTCTATATTTGACTGTGATACATATGTAATAAATATAAATGAATGATGGAACTACGTTCAAAACAAGAAATGAAATTAATAGTAATGTTTTTATTCTTTGCGTTTGTGGCATTCTTTGCGGCATCTTGCAAAATAGGATTTAGAGTTCAAGTTTATCAATTCTTGCCTATTGGTGATTCTGATAATGATGATATTATAAGGGAAAAACTATCAAAAAATTATGTGAAAAGATTTATTGTATTAGTAAATGATTCAGTTTTAAGGTATAATAAAAGAAATGGTGGAATAGGATCATCTGTTGAGATTAAATACAAATTGGTAGATAACGAGTTATTTATAGATTCCTTGGATATTTATAATCGTAGAAATTCGGAAGTTTTGAATGAATGTTTTCTGTATAGTAAATATCGTTTAATAAATAAGAGAACAAATGAGGTATATTATAAGCAATAGAGAATTCTGTAAAATATGTTGATACGATTGATAAGGAAAAATAGTGTGCTCTAAATTTTTATGTAGTATTCTAATTGGAAATTTATGGGCGAATATTTTCGACTATATGTCGTTTGTGCGTATATCGCAATTTGTATCGGAGTAGCTTTTAACCGATTCTTGCACTTGTGGAGGAACTATGTCTAAAAACATTACAACAACGGCAGCAGTATTAACAAGACAAGGTGTTTCTGAAGGAACTGTAACCACGGCAGTAAGTGGCATAACAAGAGGGATGGGGACTGTAGGAACTAATACAACAAAATAGGTAGAAGATCATATAAAAAAGGAGGACATTAAAATGAAATTGTTTGTAAAACTAATATTTGTTGCTAATTTTTTATTTTTGGGTGGAGGCTTTTTAATTGCTTTTTTCCAATTTATCGCATATAATGGTTTTGGTGATATTTTTGAATACGTAAAACCTGAACAGCTTGAGACGCATGTTAAGATTGATTCTATAAAGGAAACAAAAACAATATTTTATAAATACGTTGTTGATCAGAAAGTGTATGAATCGAAACAGTCTGTTTACATACCAAGTATTGCAGAATGCGATTTTTATGAGAATAGTGTGTACTATAATAAGAAAATTCCTTTCTTAAGTTATGTTGGAACAAAAGAATTGAAATTGAATAGTCCGGAATCAGGTATGGTTGTTTTTGGTTTTTTCTTCCTTTTTATTTTCTTGATATACAGGTATGCTGATATGGATAAGTGGATTGGGGTTTATACCAGAGGTGAATATAAAAGCAGTAGAAAAAAATAGTGTTCTTTATAAATTTGAAAGAATGAAAATGGTGAATCTTGCATTATGATTGGAGTTCGTATGTATATCGTATGGGAAATCCTGTAAAATATATTGATATGGATGGTAGAGAGAATAGTGTGTCAGACTGGCTTTCTATACAGAATTTTAATATGGATATTTATAATAAGCAAGTATTTTCGAGTGTGTCATCTGTACATGTACCACAATTTGTATTAGAGTATCTTTTTATGGATTCTTACAAAATAGAAGATAATTCACAGAAAAGTGAGAAAACAGAAAAGAAACAGCTAAAGATAAAAATCAAAGAAACTGCTATTAAAAATCAAAAGGGTGAAGAGCATGGAAGGACAGGTCGTTAACATATTGATACCACTAAAATCGTTATCAATCTTTGCATTAGGAACAAATGTGGAGGATTATTTGCATCTGGGTTATGATTAGGAGTCGCAGCCCACGAATTAGGACATCTGGCAGGTTTAGATCATTCGTCTGGATTGATGGGGAAGTACCCTGGAGGAATTTTATGGATGAGTTGTACTAAAATGAATAATGAACAATTACAATTGATACATAGTAATTATAGAAAAGATCTTTTAAATCAAGGAGATAATTGGGAATATGTTAGATATAGTAGTCCTTCGGCAGGAGGCGTAATAATAAAGAAAAAAAACTAATAGGGGATTGGGAATCGCCCGTACATATGTTGAATATTAATAATTAATGTGGATTTGTATGAAAAAGATAAAGAGGAGGTTTTTAATTGTTTTCTCAGTAATACTTATGTGTGGTATTTTTCAGCAATTGTATTATAGAATTGAATATGAAGGTAATTTAGTGTTTTATATAGCTAATGAATCTTTGGCAGATCCAGCTCAATTAGAGATTTTTGTAGACGGAATTAAAATCATAGATGATAAAATTAACAGTGTATTTCATTTAGATAAACAGTATTCTGCTAAAACAACATTAGGTAATCATGTAATAACTATTAAAATGAATGGGGAGCTTACTGAAGAGATAAAGCTAAATACGTTTTTAGTCACTTTTGTAGCCGTGGAGTATTATGGCGATAGATTGGATATCCCTGGTGAATATAGAAAACACTTTTATATAAGTATTGAAAAGTGTCCAATGCATTTTATAGCTTAGTAAGGTTTTTATTTTTATTGATTTTAGAAATATGATAACTGATTATTGGATAATTTTGTTGATATTTATGTAGCAATTGCTACAAACTTGATTCTTTACGGATGCATAATGCATGTAGATATCTCTTATATTTGTGATTATTTGGGTAGTGTTCATTTGGTCTATGACGGGAAGACCGGTGATGTGGTTCAAAGTTTGGAATATCTCCCTTCCGGTTTGATTTTCCGATGCACCAATTATGATTTTCAGCTCAAGAGGTACACTGGTAAGGAACTTCTCTCTACGCATGGATTGAATTAATATGATTTCAATGCTCGCATGCGGGAATTTCAGATTCTTATATTGGTCCGATTTTTATTATACTTACACTTCAAGGGGATAGTTCTCCTAAGCGTACAGTTGATGAGGCAACTGATAGTAGTAAGAATGAAAAATATGGAGACGACGGACGAGCTAAAGCTAAAAGTGAAAAACAGATAAAAGATTTGGAACAGCAAAAGGAACTTGCTAAAAATAAAAGAGAGGCAAGCACTTGAAAAAAATAAGAAATATCAGACAAACTGGTGAACTTAAAAATAAAGGAGAAGAACATGGAAGAACAGGTCGTTAACATATTGATACCACTAAAATCGTTATCAATCTTTGTATTAGGAACAAATGTGGAGAATTATTTTCATTTAAATTATGAATATATTTCAAAAGAGGAAATGAAAGTATATAGTGATACTTATACTTTTCCAGACTTAGGGGTATCACTTTGGACAGATGAAAAAACAAATAAAATCATATACGAGATAAGAACAGATATATCTTGCGTATATAAAGGTCATGAATTGATAAATATGTTGTATGATGATTTTTTATCTTTGGTAAATTTGTTACCTGATGACATAGGTGATATATATGTACGTGGTCCTAAAAAAAATGGTCGTAATTATGGTGTTTGTTATTTTGATAGTCTTGGGTTAACACTTTATGTTTGGAGAGGATGCATTCGTTTCATTAATGTATCTAATTATGACGTTTTTGTGAATGATTGATTAAAGGCGTTTTGGATACAAGGGGCGATTGGGAAGACAAATCATATAAATGTTTGATTGGTAAAGTTATAACGATTTATTGTGATAATGACTGTGTCGGGGCTTTGTTGTTGTATAATGCTGAATATCCCTAATATAGGAACAGCAGGTAAATTATATAATAGAACATAGGCATTGCCTTATGCTTGCTTTATACGCCATAGTAGATTGATCATCCAAACCGAAATGACAAATGGGGCGGTTAGAGTAGTCATTCCTATTTGCATGCCCCCTATTTGTAGCAGAATAGAGAGTATGACGGATAGTATTACTTTGACATTTCCTTTATGTGTATAATCTCCCAAAGCAATGGCACAAAGAACTCCATTATATCCGAATAATCCTATATTCCATGCCGTAAGGTCTATGTTTGGAAACAAGCCTATGAGTAAGGGAAGAGCAGCAGCGATGACAGTATAAAAAGCGTTTATACGGGAGTTTATGAGGATAGCCAACAGAAAGAAAAGTCCGGAGAGGATATTTCCCTGAAACATCACTTGACCGATATTTAAACTGAATGATTGGAAAAAATGACTTGCATTATCCGGATTTTCAGAGAGAGAGGGTAGTAGTATAGCGGGATATAGATAATGGCATGTTATGAGTAAAAGCCATACGACAAGAATGAACGGGGCTGTGAATCCCGGTAATAAACTTTGCCGGCGAAAACAATGTGCAACCCATGAGGATATGGCTGCCCCTATTACTAATAATGCAACAGATATGATATTAATTTCCATAAACACTCCTATGGCAATGCCGACTAAAGTGCCATTAAAACCATAAAGACCGGCACGGATATCTTCTTTATCGTAATTTAAAAGAGAGGCGGCTATTGTGCCTACAACGGTTCCTGCAACGGCTAATATGGCAAGTTGCCATGAATTGCAGATGATTCCGATTAACATGATTATTCCGGAAAGCGCGTTATTTTGAAACATTACTTGTCCGATCCCTCTTCCGATGATTGAAATATTTTCACGCATACCTGTTTTTTGCGGCAAAAATAATAATAGTCTGTATAAATACAAAAACGTTTGGGAATAAATACTCATTGTTTTTTATTTATACAAAATCATGGATGGTGTCTTTTAACATTGTTAATTGATTTTTCCGCATTTCATTATCAGTCTTACAAAAGATATATTTCTTGTGTATAAAGAATGTATTTCTTGGTATATAAAAATATGATTTTAATAGTGTGTTAATTACTATTCTTTGTCTGCTGAAAATTCTTATCTTTTATATCTGATATTAGTGGTTTATGTCATTGATATATAATTGTTTGAGTGGGACTGTGCTGCTGCTTTAGATTTGAGTAGAACCTATTGAGCTTTGAATACGAAATGTTTATACTTGCCAATTTGATAACTTCCTGCCGGCAATCTGTCGAAGTCTGTGTCTTTATAAAAATGAAAAATGCAGATTTCCAAGAGGTTTATTAACTCATGGAAATCTGCGTTTCAATATTTATCAATTCAATGACTTTGCGTTATCAGTCAAAGAAACTTTTGAACTTCTTGAAAATCTTTTCTTTTATAGAAGTATTCGGTTTGAAGTTATCAGAAGCATCTAATTTCTCAAGTATGTTCTTTTCGTCTTTTGTCAATGCTTCCGGCACATAAACACTTACGTTTACCAGCAGGTCTCCTGTACCGTATCCGTTGACACTCGGTAATCCTTTGCCACGCAGACGAAGAACTTTACCCGGTTGTGTTCCTGCATCGATCTTTACTTTTACTTTGCCATCGATGGTAGGTATCTCGACAGCACCACCCAAGGCGGCAGCCGGGAAACTGAGAAGCAAGTTGTATACCAAATCATTTTCATCGCGGATAAGGCTTTCATGCGGTTCTTCCTCAACCAGGATCAGCAGATCTCCCGGTACACCATTATGCTTACCGGCATTTCCTTTTCCACTCATAGACAGTTGCATTCCTTCGGCTACTCCGGCAGGAATTTTCACTGTAACTACTTCTTCTCCATATACAATGCCATCTCCGCCGCACTCTTTACACTTGTTTTTAATGATTTTACCTTCACCGTTACAAGTAGGGCAGGTAGTGCGCGTTTGCATCGTACCTAAAATCGTTTGTTGGTTGCGAATTACCGAACCGCTTCCTTTACAGGTCGGACAGGTTTCCGAACCACCGTCACCCTCTGCACCTGTTCCGTGACAGTGCGTACAAGGTACATATTTTTTTAATTTGAATTTCTTTTCTACTCCTGTGGAGATCTCTTTCAATGTCAGTTTTACTTTTACACGGAGATCAGAGCCACGGTAGCGTCTTTGCTGTTGGCTACCGCCACCGCCGAATCCACTGAAACCTCCAAAGCCACCGCCACCACGGCCGCCAAAAATATCACCGAACATGGAGAAGATGTCATCCATAGACATTCCTCCGCTGAAACCTCCGAACGGACCTCCGTTGCCGGCCGCACCGCCCATACCTGCATGACCGAACTGGTCGTAACGGGCACGCTTATCCGGATTGCTCAGCACGTCGTATGCTTCGGCAGCTTCTTTAAATTTCTCTTCTGCTGTCTTATCACCCGGGTTTTTATCCGGATGAAATTGGATTGCCTTTTTACGATACGCTTTTTTTATTTCTTCTGCTGTTGCGGTTTTCGTCACCTCCAGCACTTCATAGTAGTCTCTCTTTTCCATATATTTATTTTATTCTCCAACTACCACTTTAGCGTGGCGCAGTACTTTATCGTTCAGTGTATATCCGGTCTGTACACAATCCAGAATCTTTCCCTTTTGTTTTTCAGACGGTGCGGGAACTACTGCGATGGCTTCGTGGTAATCGGTATCCAGTGGTTTGTCTTTGGTTTCGATTACTTTTACGCCATTTTGTCCCAACACGGAAATAAATTTGTTATAGATCAGTTCTACGCCTTCTTTCACGGCTGCCACATCCGTTGCTTTTTCCATTGTCTGAAGAGCGCGTTCCAAATCGTCTACGACAGGAAGTATGCTACTAAGGCTTTTTTCACCTCCATTCAAAATCAATTCGGCCTTTTCCTTTACTGTACGTTTCCGGTAATTGTCAAATTCTGCCGACAGGCGAAGATATTTATCCTTCTGGTCTTCAATTGTTTCATTCGCTTTTTCCAATTCCTTTTCCAACTCTTCTTCTTTGGTAAGGGGAGCTTCCTGATCAGTTGTTTCTTCTTGCAGTTGTTCTTCTGCAATGTTTTCGGTTTCCTGGCTGTTCAGTTCTTTTTCTGCTTCTTTTTCTTTTGGATTCATATCTTTATTTTTTTTGTTCTTATTAAATGGATTCAATTTCATGTCGATAGACGTTACAATATAGTGGCATATCAGCAAAAACTTTGCCAATTTACTTTGTATGCCAAAAAACGCAGCAAAGGTAATACTTTTCTGTCAGATTGACACAACCGGTATAGTATGTTATTCATTAAAAATACCTATCTTTGCGGCCGGAAATAATAATGTGTCAATGTGTCCATGTGCCAATATGCCAATTGGCTGCGCTATGGCAATACACTGCATGGTAATTGGCACATTGGCATATTAGCACATTAATTAATTATTTAAGATGATTACAGTTTCAAACGTATCGGTACAGTTTGGTAAAAGGGTATTGTTTAATGATGTAAACCTGAAGTTTACAAGTGGGAATTGTTATGGTATAATTGGTGCCAACGGTGCAGGAAAATCTACTTTTCTGCGTACTATTTATGGCGATCTGGATCCGACTACCGGAACGATTGCATTAGGCCCGGGCGAACGCCTTTCGGTATTGAGCCAGGACCACTTCAAATGGGATGCTTTTACGGTGATGGATACAGTGATGATGGGGCATACCGTATTGTGGGATATTATGAAACAGCGCGAAATATTGTATGCCAAAGAAGACTTTACCGATGAGGACGGTTTGAAAGTGTCCGAATTGGAGGAGAAATTTGCGGAACTTGACGGTTGGAATGCCGAAAGTGACGCCGCCATGTTGCTCAGTGGCTTGGGAGTGAAGGAAGACAAGCACTATACACTGATGGGTGAATTGAGCGGTAAGGAAAAGGTACGCGTGATGTTGGCGCAGGCGCTTTACGGTAATCCGGACAATCTGTTGCTGGACGAACCTACCAATGACTTGGATATGGAAACCGTGATGTGGCTTGAAGATTACCTGTCGAACTTTGAACATACCGTGCTGGTGGTTAGTCACGACCGTCACTTCCTCGACTCTGTATGTACGCATACGGTCGATATCGATTATGGAAAGATCAATATGTTTGCAGGTAACTATAGTTTCTGGTATGAATCGAGCCAGTTGGCACTTCGTCAGCAGCAGAACCAAAAGGCGAAAGCTGAGGAGAAGAAGAAGGAATTGGAAGAGTTTATCCGCCGGTTTAGTGCCAATGTGGCAAAGAGTAAGCAGACTACAAGCCGTAAGAAGATGTTGGAGAAACTGAACGTGGAAGAGATTAAACCTTCTTCACGTAAATATCCGGGTATTATCTTTACGCCCGAGCGCGAACCGGGTAATCAGATTTTGGAAGTTTCCGGACTGAGCAAGAAGACGGAAGAGGGAGTGGTGCTGTTCAACGACGTGAACTTCAATGTGGAGAAGGGGGACAAGATTGTATTTCTGTCACGTGATCCGCGTGCTATGACTGCATTCTTCGAGATTATTAATGGGAATATGAAACCTGATGCCGGAAGTTTTAACTGGGGAGTGACTATCACTACCGCTTATCTGCCATTGGACAATACCGGTTTCTTTAATACTGACTTGAATCTGGTAGACTGGTTGAGCCAGTATGGTGAAGGAAATGAGGTGTATATGAAAGGTTTCTTGGGACGTATGTTATTCTCGGGTGAAGAGGTGCTGAAGAAAGTAAGTGTGCTTTCGGGAGGTGAAAAGATGCGTTGCATGATTGCCCGTATGCAGCTCCGCAATGCCAACTGTCTTATTTTGGATACACCGACCAATCATCTCGATTTGGAATCTATTCAGGCATTCAACAATAATTTGAAGACTTACAAAGGCAATATCCTGTTTTCGTCACATGACCATGAATTTATTCAGACCGTGGCAAACCGTGTGATAGAGTTGACTCCTAATGGTATTATCGATAAGATGATGGAGTATGACGAATATATCACTTCGGATCATATTAAAGAGTTACGGGCAAGAATGTACGGTACTAATAAATAAGATTTTCTTATTTTTATAAGAGATAGGGGCAGTGTAGAAGGAAACTTCTACACTGTTTTTTTATGTCTTACTCTAAATTCTCGTTAATTCCCTTTTGTTGTTCCGAACCTTTCTCCGAACAGATATGTTCCTATCGTATAAACATACAAAAAAGAATATTATGAACTTTATCTGGTATATTCTGATAGGAATAATAGCCGGCTATGTGGCCGGTAAAATAACAAGAGGCGGTGGCTTTGGCTTGCTGGTTAATCTTGTTTTGGGGATAATCGGTGGTGTGTTGGGCGGTTGGGTGTTTTCTCTGCTCGGACTTGCGGCAACAGGCATCATCGGCAGTTTGATAACTTCCGTTGTGGGGGCTATCCTGTTTCTGTGGATTGCTTCATTATTCAGCCATTCCCGCTAATTTTTTGCGATGCATTTATTATATTAACTAACATAAATTGATTTGATTATGGAATGTGGAAGTACTAAATTTTTAGTAGGACTCGGGATCGGTTCTGCTATTGGTGCGCTGGTTTATCATTTTTCGCGCACTGCAAAAGCTAAGAAACTGAAAAATGATGTGTTCAATGCTCTTCGCGAAATAGAGGCAGATGCGGAAACTGCAATGGAGGATGCCAAGGCAAAAGCTGTGAAGGCGGGTGTGAAAGTAGCCGGTAAAGTTGCCGATAAAGCCAATGATGTGAAAGAGAAATTGAGTGAGGTAGGCCAGTAAGCCGGACCTTAATTATATATGTTCTCCCCGGATAAAATTATTTGTCCGGGGATTTTTTTTGTATATTTGGTACTTCACAATCGACCGGATACGTTTTGTTACGTATCATATTATAAACAAGATGTTATAATGATGGAGCAGGAAAGAATACAAGTACTTGTAGATAAGAGCAGACAAGAGGACACGGCCGCCTTTGCTCTTTTGGTTTCCGAATTTCAACCGCTTGTATTCCGGCTTGCTTTCCGGTTATTGTGCAATGAAGACGAGGCCAGAGATATGGTGCAGGAGACGTTTGTGAAGGTGTGGCTGTCATTGGGACAATATAGCGGAGAATGCCGTTTTTCCACTTGGCTCTACAAGATAACTTGTAATACCTGCTATGACCGGTTACGCTCGATGCGGCATTCGCCTTTGGATAACAGTTCGGATACTTCGACTTCTGTCGATATGGCATCCGGGGATAATATTGAAAGAAATGTGTCTAATAAACAATTGAAAGAACTCATTCTGAAATATACGGATGAACTTACTCCCCGGCAGAGGTTGGTTTTTATGTTGCGGGATGTAGAAGAACTTGAAGTGGAGGAGGTGCGGCAAATAACCGGGCTTTCTGCCGGGAAGATCAAGACGAATCTTTATCTGGCACGTAAGAATATACGAAATAAAATGAATCAAACAGACCCCGATTTATGAGACAGGAAGATAAGCGTTATGAAGAATGGTTGTCTGGAATAAGAAGCGGGCAACCGGTATTGGACCATCCGGAAGACTTGACCTCCGCTATTGTGCAGAGAATAAGCCAAACGGTTTCAAAGAGGAAAAGGCGGAATTTTATAATTAGAAGTTGTGTCTTGGGAACAGTTGCCGCAGTATGGTTGTGTTTGCTTTTAGGTGAGACCTTCTTTCCCTCTTTCTCTGATGGGGCGGAAAAGGAATACAGCGCCTGGCAATGTACCTCTTTCTCTTTGCCGGAAAACTGGAAAAAGATGAGCCTTATGGAAAAGGGGAATTACTGCTCTGTCCGCTATATAAAGCATAAGCAGCAGAAACAAAGGTGTATGTCGGAAATTATGAATAAAACAGATTAAACAGATATAGTATGAAGACAAATAATTTAATAGTGGCAATCGTTATCCTGTTCAGTATGGCTTCGTGTCAAACTTCTTACCGTATGGTTTCCCGTATAAAAACGGATGGCAGCCTGTATAGAGAGGTGTATGCTTATGGCGATTCTGCTTTTCTGGCGGGTGACAGGGCAGAAAACCCGTTTTTGTTTCAGATAGATTCTGATACTTGGCAGTTGGTTGGATTGGGCTCTTCAATCAAATTTAATTTTTGGGGAAACGAACAGGAACTGAATGTAAAAGTATGCCGGGATATTCCGGGAATGTCCGGGGAGTATTTCGAGGTATCGGATACAAAAGAATATGCTGCTCCCTTAGCTGTTCCGCAGGAAATTTTAGAGAAGAAGTTCCGTTGGTTCTATACCTATTATTCATACAAAGCTATTTATTCGGAACTCCCGGATAAAGGTCCTGTACCTTTGGACCGATATTTTAGTGACGAAGAACGGCAGATCTGGTTTCGCGGTGATGAGAATGCTTTTGCCGGATGGAACGGTATTGAATTGAATAATCGGCTGGATGATATTGAAAATAAGTTTTGGGAATGGTATAATCGTAGTCAGTATGAAATCAGTTTTGAAGTCGTGGCGCATTTTACATCCCTGCAAGGTGATACGTCTTATATACGGCGTTTGCAAGAATCTAAGGAAGATATTTATAGCAAGTATGTTTCTAAGAAAGAGAAGGAGAGTACTCCGGAAGAAGTATGTGACTTTTTAAATGATTTATGGCAAACGAAATATTTCTCGAATGTATATAAAGCCAATGAGAAGGATATCGACAAGATGGCTGAAGACCGTGGGCGGATAGTGGAATTGTTCGGATATACGATGCGGAATGAATTGATTATGCCGGGAAAAGTGATTGCTTCTAATGCGATGTTTCAACAGGGAGACTCGGCTGTAATCTGGAAGGTAGATGCTTTTCGCCTTTTGGCAGGCGATTATGAACTTGCAGCAGAATCACGTATTCCTAACTATTGGGCATTTGCTGCCACGTTATTGGCTATTTTATTTGCTTTCTGGCTTTCGTGGAGAGCTTACCGAAAGTAGAAATAAAACAAAATCCTGGCGAAATCACTTCGACAGGACACTGTTTCATTTTACTTAAATGTGGCTACGTAATAAAATTATGACTAATTAATTAAATTCTGATACTGCAAAGATAGGGCGTTCCAGGCAGTGGCACAATCCCTTGAATAAGGTATATTACATAGCTCCTCTAACTATATATAGTTACTTTTGTTCTTTTTTCCATTCTTTGGTTACCGGATCATAACGTTTGATGACACGTGCGGGGCTTCCGGCACATACTGTGTAAGCCGGTATCGGACGGCTGACTACACTGCCGGCAGCTACAACGCAGTGCTTGCCAAGCGTGACGCCCGGCAGTATTACAGCATTCGCGCCTACCCATACATCGTCTTCGATGATGACCGGTAGGGTAGTCACCCCTTGCTCGTCAATCGGTTTGTCGACGTCTGCATAATTATGATTTAATCCGGTGACGGTTACGTTTTGTGCCAGATTGACGTGGTTGCCTATTTGTACCGGTCCTATGATAGTATTACCCAATCCGATACGGGTATAATCCCCGATAGTTAAATCTCCCACGGCATTATTGAGGCATGAGAAATCCTCTACAACCGAGTCTTTTCCTAATGAAAAACGGCGGAAGGGGGGGAGATCTTTACGTACACTACGGTAAATCACCGAGCCTTTTCCTCGTTTCAGATAAGTGAAGTAGAATAATCGGATCCACCAATTAGGTCTTGTTTTTACCGGGTGCATAATAAATCGGTGTACGGCTTTCTTTAAGCCTGCATGTTGCTTGATGTTATTTTTAAGTTTTCCGATATTCATATCATTGAAGACTTTAGGGTTATTTCTTTTTCTTTTCTATCAAGTAGTCGGGGATGGCCAGGCATAGGGTAAACAGTAGGCCGAATAATAAGAACCACCATCTTAAAGAGAGAGTCCAGGCGTAGCATGTGGCGATGATGCACCAAATGCTGCAAATCAAGAACAAGACTCTCCAGGAGGGAACCAATTGTCGGAACAGTTTGTCGGCATAATCCCAGTTTCCTGCAAGCAGTGTTACCGGAAGTTTGGATAGTGCCTTCCATTTGGACATGGAATAGGGAAGTGGACGGGGAGAATCACTGTATACATGTGCATAGTGCAGATATTCTATGAAAATATTCTGCATTAGGAGTCTGCTTTCAAGATTGCTTTTCGGACTTTTCAGATTTTGCTTTAGCCATTTGGCGTCTATGGCAATATCTGTTTTTTCGAGTGCGGAAGAAAGGCCTGCCTGCACATGCCCTTGTCTGTAGATTGAGTTTCTGATCTCTTCACGAATGGCTTTCCGGCGAATCTTTCCGGTGGGCCGGTGTTCGATAATGTGATGCAACTGCATAGCCATTACGCCTGCATCATATGCATCATTGATATCTTGTAGCAAAAGCGGGGAAACATGAGTGGTTTCTCCCAGTATCACTGCAATGTCATATTGGTTTTCATCAAGTTCTCTGACGGCTAAAACGGGATCGTTGTATGTAATGACAGTATATAACTCTTTCGGATATTTTAAATCTTCAATATGAGTTTGCAGGGGAACTAATAAGGCAAAACGATATTTTTTTTCTGTTGCAGGATATTTACCGGAATGTCTGAATAACGCTATCAGGGCAAAAATAAACAGATATATACCGGATAATATAATACAGAAGAAAAAGAAATCATTTGCGATATGAAAAAGGGGGGCTATCATTCAGACATACATATTATACATTCTCTTTTTGGATAAATGCTGTCACGGTTTTCAGGATAATTTTCATATCCAGCCAGAAAGAGAATGTTTTTGCATATTTAATATCTAATTGTTTACGTTCGTCTGCTGACATCTTTCCGGAATTCCCCCGTTTCTCAACTTGCCAAAGTCCTGTTAATCCGGCAGGAGCCATGAAACGGTCGATGTATTCGTCGCTGGTCAGTAATTCTGCCTCGTAAAGAGGAAGGGGACGATTGCCTACGACGGACATGTCTCCTTTCAGAATATTGATAAGCTGAGGTAGTTCATCGATACTATATTTGCGGATGATACGTCCTATCCGTGTAATACGGGGGTCGTTTTCCAATTTGACGAACGCATTTTTCTGCTCCTGTGTTTTTTTATTAATATACGCTTCTTCAGAAATCACGAAATCATCGGAGATTAAAACGATTTCATTTTCATTTTCTTCGAAATCGGGTGTCTCTTCCCAGATGATATCCTCTTCTATGCTATCTGTCTGGTATTGATTTAATGAATTATAATCTTTAAGGTGCTTATCGGCGTTTGTGTACATAGAGCGGAATTTCAGAAAGTCGAATATCTGATAATTGCTTCCTACACGTTTGGATTTGTAGATGACTGCCCCTTTGCTTTCCATGCGGATCGCTATGGCGGTAATGATCAACAAAGGGGACAAGATAATCAGTGCAAAACCGGAAGAAACGATATCGAAGCATCTTTTCCAGACGGGGAGTTTAAACGTTTGTATGTTCTCTCCTTTTTTTTGAATATCTTTTATTTTTTGCTGCTTTCTACGTTTCTGAAAATTGATCAAGCTTTCGATGGCTTCTTGAGGAGCTTCGAATGGTATTGTATTATTGATTCCGGCTTTCAAATATTGCAGGCTCTCCTCCTTGGTGAGTGAATCCATCACAAGTACCATGTATATTCCGAGATATTTCTTCCGTAGATATTCGATGTCCAGGATGTCTTTCTGTATGTCAGTTTGTTCGAATAATATGATAATATCGTATTTCTCCCGTATCTTGTCTATAATTTTTGTAGCTTTGGCATATGTCAATACATGGTAGAATGATTCTTTTACCTGTTTTGAAAAATGTTCGATAGTTCTTTCGTATCTTCCGATATAGACAAGATGTAACATAGGGAATCTTAGTCAATGATTTTTTTTATGCGGACTTTAAGCTCAAGAGGATTAAAGGGTTTTAGAATATAATCGGCTGCACCTTCTTCCAATAATCTGATCCGTTCGGTTGTGCTTTCTTCACTTGAAAGCATAATGATAGGTATCGATTTGAATAATTCGTTATGTTTCATGTAAAGTAGAAATTCATCTCCCATCATTTCCGGCATACGTATATCTGAAATAATAAGATCCGGCATGTTTCCTTCGTGTAACCATTCAATGGCTTTTATTGGGTTTTCGCAATATGTGAAATCATATTCTTTACCTAAGTAGATCGAAACTACTTTGGCTATGGATGCTTTATCATCGATGAGTAATATCTTTTTTTTCATATCAGTAATCGAACCTTTTTACTTTGTTTGCTTCGTTAATATTACGATTAATACACGATTCCCTTTCTCAATCCGTGCAAATATATATATTATTTTAATAACTGCGCTCTATAAAATAGAGTAATTTGCCCATTTTTATATAAAGTCTGTTATTTGGGACAAAATAAAAGCCGGTAAGTTTTAATTCCGGCTTTTATTTTATTTTTTAAGAAAGACTCTCGGATTATTCAAAGATATATTTCTTATCAGTTTTATCAGTAGGATACTTGTACCAATCTAAGTTACTTGTATGATTTTGTGCCCATGCTTCAAATTGTGGATAAGCGTCGGTGATCTTGGTCATCTCTGTCGGGTACTTAAATTCCGGTACGGAAATTCCCCAAGTCAGATTACCGGCAGCATCCAGATTTTCTTTATGTACATTGCCATTAGCGGTAGCACCGTATTTTCTGAACTCGTATAGGTGGATTTCAGTTCTCGGACTTTGGTTACCCATAGAGTATGCTATAAAGAAATCAAGATTGTCTTTGGTCAAAACCGGTGCTGTTTTACTTTGATCGGTAAGTGTAATGATTACTTTCAGGGTATAAACTTCATTGGTCCGTTGCTGGTCGGTATTAAGCATCGGTCGTGAATTTCCACCGAATCCATATACTTGGTGTGCATCTCCAAAGAGAGGTATGACAACTTCGTTGCCGTTACTTTCTATTGCACTGTTTTCGAACATGGAATTAGCCAATGTCGAACGCATCTCTGTTCTGCCGTCAAATGAAACGCTTGCAATAGCACTTTTATTAACGTCTACCAAGCGTAAGGCAGCTCCTAATTGTTTGGTTGCTCCAACAGCACTTAATGTGATGTTATACTGTATAGACTTTATTGCGTTTGTAGATTTTTCTTTTGTATACTCAGTTGAAACATTCAACACGATATCGTTAAAGTCGTAGTCGCCTGCTGAAGGATAATTGTCTTCGAATGCGTAGGTATAGTTCATCGGATTCACTTCGATTTCTTCACCGCTTTCGTTCGGAGTATTACCTTCTCCTGTGCAATCTCCGGCAGGGATTGTGATAGGAGACTCTCCGAACTTAGAGATTGTTCCTTCTGAGTTTTTCAGTGCATCGTAGAAACGGTCCATCCATTTTTCTGTACTGATGTCATCATCAAATTCCTTTATTTCATAATAGATGTTACCTGCTGACTGGAAGTTGTTTAACTGTTCGACCTCTTCGATTTTTACCAATGCATATCCGTTTGAAGGGCCGTGGAAGTGTTCTTCTGTCAAATATGCTTTTTCAATATTCAATATGGAATTTTTGCCTAATGTCAAATCCGGGTTGTCACCTCTGTTTTTATTGTAAGTTTCAATGGTAGCAGAAGATAATTCACCTAATCTGAGAACACCGTCAAAATCTTCGACTTCAAGGTAACAGCCGTTTTCAATTGTACAACGGGTATGTGTTTCTTCGATATAGGCTTTTCCTTGGTTGACTAATTTAGTGGTGTTATTTCTTATATCCAGATTGTCGACTTTGAATGTACCGCAATTATAAATCAGTCCGTTAGGTTCGCTCATTGTGAACTTGTCCAATTCGATGGTTCCTGCATTGTAATTGGGATTTGCAGAACCTACATTGGTGAGTTCAAGCTTTTCTCCTGTTATTTTCCCATCACCTAATACGGTTATTTGGGATGTACGGCTTAATTTTAATCCATCGGATATGACAATTTCACCTCCTGCAACGACGATTAGTTCTACGTGACCTGATAAATCGGGTGTTTTAGTCAAAGTTAACTTGGTTGCCACTATTACTTTAATGGTGGCGCTTCCCGAAGAATATAATATATCGGTGCAAGGAGAGGTTATTTTGAAAAAACGTGGTTGATTATTCGGTGTATTGAATATATCATAGCCTTCGTATTTGTTTTTATCCCAATTTTGCATAGCTCCCAGATTCCAATCTTGCTGAATTTCGGTAGCTTCTTGCAATTTGCTTGCTATTTCCTGTTCGCTATAAGGCGCTTCCATTGTGGGGACTGTGAAGTCCACAGAACGGGTAGCCCGGGAAACGATGGTATTGCCGTTACCAAAAGCAACTGCAACTCTTCCATTACTGATGTTTGCCGGTTTTACGATGTAACGTCCTTTGTTGTCTGCTCGGGCAACGAAGACGGTAGTTAAGGCAGTCGGACAATCCATCGTTGTTTCAAGTTTCATATCTTGATTGGCGTATCCTTCTGCTAAGAGTCTGGCATTGCTGTTTTTATTTAATGGGTTGGCGTCGAACAATTGCACTTTGTAATTAGTTCCCATATCCTCATTCACACTGACGGATACATTAACGCCTTGAGTCGTTTTCCAATCCATACTTGGATCGATGTTTTGTACAGGAAAAGAACTCTGATAAAGTTCTTTGGTTTTTTCCACATCAAAGAGATTTTTGTCATTATCTACACAACTGGTAAATGCGACTGCTCCCACAAGGAGTGAAACAGTACTTGACTTGCAAAGATTGAATTTCATAATTAATTGCTTGCTCTGTTATTACTATTAAATAGATAACAAGTCTTAGTTTGTTATTGGTCACAAAGGTATCTATTAATTTATAATATACTAACGTGTTGTGAGAGGAAAAGTGTTTTTATTAACATCTTTTAAATGGTTGTTGGATGGATATTACAACTTTTCATTGTGGTTTGTGTGTTAGATGTAACTATTTGTTTATTAATAAAATATGATTTAGTTGTACTGTCTGTTATTTCTTTCATTATTTCTATAATTGTATATTCTGTCTATTTTGTGTTGTCTGTATTTGTAAAATGAGAATGAATAGGATAGACGCTCGTTTGCTATACGATATTTGGATTGTGCTTTGATTTTTTGTGAAGAAAGTTATATAAGATTCTTGTGTGTAGAATAATTGGGATTGTATATAATTTGACGGTTTATATCAGGATTGCGGTGTTATTTGTAGATCGCATAGTGTTTGTGTTGATTATAAATTGGTTAGCCTTTAGTGCTTTTCTGTAAATCTGATAGGATGATAAATGAAATATAAATTGCGTTTGCTTATTTTGTAAAAGTATGTGCTTTGTGTGATGTTGAATATAATTTTTAGGTTGATGAAGGGGCTTATGATATTGTTTTGTTGAGATGTGTATTTGAATATACAGGGAATCGGTTTAAAGATAGAGAATTAATAATGTTAACACAAATGTAAATAACCGTATGTATTTACTATTTGAAATAGGGATACGGCTTTCTTGAATATTTTTGTTATGAATACTCTTTTTAGGTAGCTATTCTGATACAATAGCCATTAATGTTGCCTTGTTATAACGCTATTTCATTGTTGATTAGGTTTTGTTATTTCTCCAATCAGGCAGGAGTTCATTTTATATCTGATTTCTTTATTGCTTAAACCGTGTCCGAGTAGAAACATTAGTTTTGTTACAGCACATTCCGGTGTGCTGTCGTAGCCACTGATGACACCGGCTTGTAGTAGCTGAATACCTGTTTCATAACGTTCCATTTCTACGGCTCCCGAAGAGCATTGGGTAATATTAACAATAATGATTCCTCGTTCGGTAGCTGCTTTCAGTTGCTCTATGAACCAAGGCTTTTGCGGGGCATTGCCCGAACCGAATGTCTTTAATACTACGGCTTTCAGTCCTTCTACATGGAGTAAGGAGGTGATAATGCTTTCTTGTATGCCGGGAAAAAGGGTCAATATTACCACATTGGTATCAAACAGGTAATGTGGCTTTAAGGCTTTTGTCGGGTCCGGTTTGTGAATAAGGTTAGGTTCATATTTGATATGGATTCCGACACGTGCTAACGCCGGATAATTGAAAGAGCGGAAAGCATTGAAATTTTCAGCATTAATTTTGGTTGTACGGTTTCCACGCATCAAATGGTTTTCAAAGAAGATGCATACTTCCGGAACCATTGCTGTGCCGTTTGCGTTTTTGGCAGCTGCTATTTCAATTGCCGTTATCAGATTCTCCTTTCCATCGGTTCGTAATGTTCCTATAGGGAGTTGAGAACCTGTAAGAATAACCGGTTTACTTAGATTTTCGAGCATGAAGCTCAATGCCGAAGCTGTGTAAGCCATTGTATCCGTTCCATGCAAAATGACAAAACCATCGAAGTAATCGTAATTGTAGTTGATGATTTTCACAAGTTTGGCCCAGTAGAGGGGTTCCATATCCGAAGAGTCGATAGGAGGATCGAATTGATAAGAGGAGATTCGGTAATTAAAGCGTTTTAGCTCGGGGACGTGTTTTAACAGATGGTCGAAGTCAAAATTTTCCAAAGCACCGGTCTCCGGGTTTTCTATCATTCCGATAGTTCCTCCGGTATATATTAACAAAACGGAAGGGTAATTGGCTATCATATTTGTGGCTTTCTTGTTAAATCGACGGCAAAGATACAAAAGAATTATGATTTATGAATTATGATTGATGAATTAGCGCACGGAGTCTATGGTCGTCTATGCATGATTCTTCATTGGTAATTCATCAATCATAATTCTTGATTCATCAATCATCGGATGGCTTCTAATAGACGGAGGATGGCTTTTTCGGGATCTTTTTCTTCATCTAATAAGGTGACGAAACGGCTTCCGATAATACCCCCACGGGCATTGTCGCATGCAGCCTGGAAAGTCGCTTTATTGGAGATGCCGAAACCTACCATGCGTGGGTTGCGTAGTTTCATTCCGTCTATCTTTTTAAAATAGGCTCGTTTTTGCGTATCAAAATCTTGTTGTGCACCGGTGGTAGCTGCCGAGGATACCATATAGATAAATCCATCCGTATGGGCATCGATATCCCGGACACGTTCTTCACTGGTTTCGGGAGTGATAAGCATGATTACTTTGATATCATGGCGTTCGGCGATGGGGCGATAGTATTCCTGATAATCACGGAAGGGGAGATCGGGGATAATGACTCCGTCGATACCGCATTCTACACATTTACGGCAGAACTCTTCGAAGCCGAACTGCATGATAGGATTTAGGTATCCCATGAAAACGAGTGGGATATTTACATCTTTACGAATGTCACGGAGTTGTTCAAAGAGCAATTTTAATGACATTCCATTGCGAAGGGCCTGTGTGGCTGCATTTTGTATCACAATGCCATCGGCCATCGGATCGCTGAAAGGAATGCCGATTTCAATCATGCTTACACCGTGCTTCTCAAGCGTACGGATAACGTTGGTTGTACCGTTCAGAGTGGGAGTGCCTGCACAAAAATAGATAGATAACAGATTTTTTTTATCACTATTGAAAAGTTGATTAATTCGGTTCATATACTTTGTTTTTTATTGTTGACGTAATTCGTTTAGAAATAGGCGGATACGTTCCGTATCTTTCCTTCCCGGTTTTGTTTCGAAACGGCTGTTAAGATCATAACCTGCTAAGCGGGGATGATGGAATTCACGAAGGGCCTTCGCACTATATGGATTGATACCGCCACTAAGCAGAAAAGGGACATTGCCATTATAGGCATGTAGAATGCTCCAGTCGAATTGATTGCCCGAACCGCCGTATTGTTGGCATTTTGTATCGAAAAGAAAATAGTTGCAGTATTTTTCATAATCGTAAACAGAATGTAAGTCCTTTATGCAGGAGATGGAAAAGGTTTTGATCAACTTGAAGCCGTTTGATTGAAGTGAACGGCAGTATTCCGGCGACTCATGTCCGTGAAGTTGGATGAAGTTCAATCCGAAACGATCGGCGAACATTTCTATCGTCTGTCTGGGTTCGTTCACAAAGACACCTACACGCCGGGCATGTACGGGCATGTAGTCGGGCATTTCATAGATATAACGAGGAGATTTAGGATAGAAAATAAAACCGATCATATCGATGTTGAGCGTTTCCGTTTTACGGATATTTTCTCCATCCTGCATGCCGCATATTTTTATTAATTTGCCGTTTATCATAATTTATAAAAGATTGGTTGTTACTGCTTGTTTACCTGTGAAATGAATTCTTTCAAGGTTTCGGCCGGTTTCTCGGTCCGCATAAAAGTTTCTCCGATAAGGAAACCTCTGAAACCCGCGTCATGGAGTTTAGAGACGGTTACCGGCTGGGAAATACCACTCTCAGATACCAGTATCGTATCTTGTGGTAACTGTTCCGCCAAACGGAAAGAATTGGCTACATCTGTATGGAAACTGCCTAAGTTGCGATTGTTGATACCTACCATATCGATATCTTTATATATATAAGGTAGTTCGTCAGTATTATGAATTTCAAGCAGTACTTCTAAGCTGAGTTCATGGGCCTTATCCGCTAAAGCGCGGCATTGGGTTTGTTCTAATGCAGCTGCAATCAGAAGTACTGCATCGGCTCCTACGATACGGGCCTGGTAAAGTTGGTATTCGTCAATGATGAAATCTTTCCTCAGAATGGGCAGATTTATCAAAGGGCGTACTGTGCGGATGTCCCGCAGGGTACCGCCAAAAAATATTTCATCTGTAAGAATGGAAACAGCCGAAGCACCGGAAGCGGCATACGCAGGAACGATTTCTTCCGGACGGGCGTTTTCTTTTATCCATCCTTTGGAGGGCGACCGGCGCTTAAATTCAGCAATGATGCCTGTTGGAGAAGAGGCGATGGCCTGTTTCATGGAACGGGTGGGAAGGAGGTCGCCAATACCCTCGGAAAGCTGTTCGATTGAGATTGCCTGTTTCTGCAAATCTACTTCTTTACGCTTGTTTGCGATAATCTCTGATAATATATCTTCCATTGTTTGCTTTTTTATTGATTAAGTTCTATAAACTTCCGGAGTGTGGCTTGTGCTTTGCCACTCTCTAATGACTGACGTGCCAGACCGATACATTCTTCTATCGGTTTTTCCGGACAAATCACGTGGATGGCAAAGGCGGCATTTGCTATCACTACCTCTTTTTGTGCTTCGGTAGCCCGGTTTGCCATGACGTTATCGAATATCTTGGCAGCGTCTTTCGGGGTATTTCCTCCATCCAGATCTTTTTCTGTGTAACGATGGAAATTGAGACTTTCCGGACTGTAGATTTTCTCGCTTTCACTGGTTGCTACCTTAAATTCATTAGTCAGTGAAATTTCATCGTATCCGTCGAGGCTGTGAACTACGGCGAATTTTATATTACTTGCCTGATAAGTGTAGCTATACAAACGGAGTAGTGGTAAATTGTAGACACCTAACAATTGGTATTGCGGTAATACCGGGTTTACCAGTGGGCCGAGCATGTTGAAAAAAGTACGTACGGCCAATGCTTTTCGTACCGGAGCTACTGCCTTCAATGCCGGATTGAAGAGGGGGGCATGCAAATAAGCGATGTTGCATTTCTCTATGGAACGGCGCAGTTTGTCAACATCGTTTGTGAATTTCACTCCATGTTGTTCCATCACATTGCTGGCGCCACTGACGGATGTTGCACCATAATTTCCATGTTTTACAACCGGAAATCCGGCTCCGGCCACAGTAAAACAGGCTGCTGTCGAAATATTGAATGTGTTTTTGCCATCTCCTCCCGTACCAACAATATCGATCGGAGAAAAGTCGCTGAGGTCGACCGGCAGTCGCATTTCCAATAATGCATCACGAAACCCGCATAATTCTTCAACGGAAATATTACGCATCAGGAAAACGGTGATCAGCGAAGCTACCTGTACATCGTTGTATTTTCCCTGTGCTATGTTTTGCAGGATGATACGGGCCTCTTCCCGTCCCAGATATTGATGTTCGAAAAGTTTATATAGAATCTGTTTCATACATTTATGCTTTTAAGAAATTGTGGATGATAATCTTTCCTTGTGGTGTGAGTACTGATTCGGGATGGAACTGTATGCCATGTACATCGTACGTGCAATGGCGTAATGCCATGATTTGTCCCTCTTTGCTTTCTGCCGTGATCTCCAGACTGTCGGGAAAGTGATTGCGGCTGACCACCCAAGAGTGATAACGTCCTACGGGAATCTCGTGTTCTAAATCTTGAAATAATATATCTTTCCCGGTTATATCGATGAGGGTTTGTACGCCATGATATACTTCCACCAGGTTTTCGAGTGTGGCACCGAATGCTTCACCGATAGCCTGATGTCCGAGGCAGACACCTAATATACTTTTGGTCGGTGCATATTGTTTTATAATAGGTAAAAGCAGGCCGGCTTCTGCGGGTATGCCAGGGCCGGGGGAGAGAATGATTTTGTCGAAGCGGTTCACTTCGTCAAGGTTTATCCGGTCGTTACGAAATACTTCTATATCGGTGTATCCGAGTTCTTTTACCACATGCAACAGGTTGTAGGTAAAAGAGTCATAATTGTCTAAAAGTAAAATTTTCATTGTTTTCAGTTTTTGAGTGTTTCTGCCAGATCGATTGCTTTTTTCAATGCTCCTAACTTATTGTTTACTTCCTGTAATTCATATTCATCCTGACTACGGGCTACAATACCTCCTCCGGCTTGCAGCCATAGTTCATTGTTACGACTGACAAAAGTGCGAATGGTAATTGCTTGATTTAAGTCGCCGTTCAATCCGATGAATCCGATACAACCGCCGTAAGCACCACGGTTGTGAGGTTCTATTTCGCTGATAAGTTGCATGGCGCGCACTTTGGGTGCACCACTGAGTGTACCTGCCGGGAAAGTGTCGATGAAAGTTTTCATCGAACTGCTTGGTTCGTCCAATATTCCACTGACACGACTGACGAGATGAATGACGTGGCTATAATATTGCGGTTCTTTGTAGAATACCACCTGTACGTCGTGACAATTCCGGCTAAGGTCATTTCGTGCCAGATCCACTAACATTACATGTTCCGCATTCTCTTTCGGGTCGGCAAGCAGTGCTTGAGCCAGTTCTTTGTCTTTTATGGAATCGCCGGTACGGCGGGTTGTTCCGGCGATCGGGTCAATGCAAGCCTGTTTCCCTTCGATTTTACAATGTGTTTCGGGTGAAGAGCCGAAAATCCGGTAACCGCCGAAGTCAAAGTAAAACAAATATGGAGAAGGGTTGATGCTGCGTAGTGCACGGTATACTTTGAAGTCGTCTCCGGCATAAGGCTGGATGAATCTTCGGGACAGTACGATCTGGAACACATCTCCCCGAAGGCAGTGTGCAATCCCTTTACGGACGTTTGCTTTGTGTTGTTCATCTGTAATGGGACTTCTCACGGGACCGGTTATGGAAAAATTATACGATGCATAATTCCGATTTTCGATGGCGGCTTCCAGTTGGGGCAATCCGCTTTCTTCTCCTTCGCTGAGTATTTCTACCAGAGTCAGTTCATTTTTGAAATGGTTGAAGATGATGACATATTTATAAAGGATATACAGTATATCCGGTGCATCATTCATTTCATCGTGACTCTCTTTGATTGGAATATGTTCGAAGTATTTTACGGCATTAAATGTGGTATATCCATAAAGACCATATGCTTCCCGATGTTCTCCTGTCACCTGGAAAAGGGAGATAAATCCGTCGATAGCCTTTTCCACAGTGAATGTCTCTGTCAGTGGCTTTTCTTCCCGGCTATTGTCGGGACAGATGGTAGTAACAACATCGTTGTTGATACCGATACTCGCCAAGGGGCAAAGGGCAATGTAAGACATGGAGTTTTCTCCGGCATGGAAATCCGAACTTTCCATTAGTGCTGATTGCGGATACATATCCCGCACTTTGAGATAGATGCTGACCGGTGTATGTAAATCACCGAGCACCTGTTTGCTATTGGTTTTATAGGAAAATGTTTTCACGATTTCATTTATTACTTAACTACTTGACTACTTGACTACTTGACTACTATACATGGATTATTCAAACTAAATAGGTTTCAATATCCTTGTCTCCTCGTCCCGAAACGGTTAATACCACCACATCTTCCGGTTTGAATTTAATTTTTTTCAATGCTCCGAGGGCATGTGCAGATTCCAGTGCCGGGATGATGCCTTCGAGTTTTGTCAGTTCGTATGCGGCTTCTATGGCTTCATCGTCATTAATTGCCACTACCGTAGCCCGGTGTTGTGAGGCAAGATTGGCATGTATCGGGCCGATGCCGGGGTAATCCAGTCCGGCAGAAATGGAATACGGTTCTTCGATTTGTCCGTCCTCATTTTGGATAACGAAAGTTCGTGCTCCGTGGATGATACCCATTTTACCCAGTTGGATAGTAGCCGCAGTCTGGCCGGTTTCTATACCTTTTCCTCCGGCTTCGGCCAATACGATGCGCACACGTTCGTCATCCAGATAATGATAGATAGTACCTGCTGCATTGCTGCCACCGCCTACACAGGCAATCAGATAATCGGGACAGTCACGTCCTTCTTTCTCTTTCAACTGCTTTTTTATCTCTTCGCTGATGACTGATTGCAGACGTGCTACCATGTCCGGATACGGGTGAGGGCCGACTGTAGAACCGATAATGTAGTATGTATCTGCCGGATGACAACACCAGTCGCGTATGGCTTCGTTGGTGGCATCTTTCAGCGTCATGTTTCCCGATGTTACCGGAATGACTGTCGCTCCGAGCATTTTCATCTTTTCCACATTGACGTGTTGGCGTTCCACATCTGTTTTCCCCATATAGACGATGCATTCCATATTCATCAATGCACAGACGGTAGCTGTTGCCACGCCATGTTGTCCGGCTCCCGTCTCGGCAATGATACGTGTTTTTCCCATGCGGCGCGCCAAAAGTATCTGCCCGATGGTGTTGTTTATTTTATGGGCTCCCGTATGATTGAGGTCCTCTCGTTTCAGGTATATTTTACATCCATATTTTTCCGAGAGGCGGCGTGCCAGATAGAGTGGGGAAGGACGGCCCACATAATCACGCAATAATTGGTCGAACTCCTGCTTGAAACTTTCGTCATTCAATACGGTCAGATAAGTGTTTGTCAGTTCTTCTACACATTTGTGAAGTATTTCGGGGATGTATGCTCCGCCGAACTCTCCATAATAACCGTCTTTGTCAACTTGATAACTTTTCATATATTTTTCTTTTTTATAATTGAACTCTGTTTGGTAGTACCGGCAATCCCGGTTTCCGATAATGGCCGGAAAATAAAAAGGGCCCTGCCGCAAGTTGCGACAGGGCCCTTTCAAATCTGTTATATCTTTATTGAGGTATATACATACGAGCACTGCTCCCTTACGACTGTCGGAGTTGTAATAGGCGCCACCACCAATATGTATTTACTAACATTGTTCTCATTGTCTTTTATTGTTTAACGGGGGCAAATATAAGCACATTGTTTGAAACTACAAATAAAATCTGTCTTTTTTTTATTATGCTCAATATAGTTCGTTCTCAAATAATATCTTTTTGGTTAAAAATATTGGTTCCTGTTTAAATTTTCCTCTTTAAAGTTTTTTTCATATGTATATTATAATAGAAAGTACTATCTTTGCATAGTCTTTCCTTCCTATATATTAGGAACAAGAAAGATAAGACATATTTGAAAGACGTTTTGAACGTATTCTTCTACAAGTAAATTCTCGCAAAATTTATTAAGAAAAGGAGAAAACGCAACGAAACATCTCCTTCGTATGTGTGTTATAGGTACACCAAATTTTTGGTGTGCTCAATAATATCGTATGAACGTGGGTTGTTTGTGTTGCTTATCCTTTTCTAGGGCAATGCGAGAAGCCTACTTGTGGGATAAGTGAACAAAGACTCCCACGTTTTTTATTATGCCTATCTTAGAAGTTGAACTAATTGCCACACATGGGGAGTATGTATGGGATTATTCGTTACAATGAAGCCTATTGGTATTTTGATAAAGGAAGAATTAGAGAAACAGGAACGAAGTATCACTTGGTTTGCACGCAAACTATCTTGTGACCGTTCTAATATTTATCGTCTGTTTCAAAAAGAAAGTATTGATACGAATCTTCTTGTCCGAATTTCTATTCTTTTAGGTAAAGATTTCTTTTCTGATTTGTCTGATTACGTAAAGGAGAAAGAACAACTGCATGATTCGCGATAATTCTGTGGCATTTCTGCAATATGTTTTTGTTCTTTCTTTAACTTCTTTGCCATACTTTTGCAGAAAATAAATTAAACATTAAAACGTATGAAAACAATGAAGTATTTATCTATGTTACTAGTGATGGTAGTAACGAGTGTTTGTATGGTAAGCTGTGGAGATGATGATGATATCCCTACAGATATAGCGACCACTATAGCTGGAGATTATAGTGGTAAATTAAGTGTTATAGGATATACAGAACAGTTTACTGCTTATGCAACATTGACTAGAAAGTCGGACAACGCGATATCTGTAGTTGTAGATTGTGACGAAATAGATTTGCATTTAAAATCTGTTATTCTTGATATTATGCAGAATGGAAATTCCTATGAATTATCTTCTAGTTCAAAAGCTGTAAATGGAACTGTTATTGATCAGAATATAAATTTAACTTTTGCTACAGGATCTAATACATATACTTTTTATGGTAGTAAATAGTAGATCGTAATGTTTTAAAAGTTGTGTATAAATATTGTATATGATGAAATTGAAGTTTTTATACACAACTTTTAATTTTACAACAATGATACTATAATTGTGGAATACCATGTTTTTAATATTTTAATCGTGAGGAAACTCTTTCTTTTAATTGTTTATTCGTGTACTTTTTTAGCTTCTTTGTTTGGTGATTTTTTTGTATTCTTCACATGGCAATAATTTTGTTTAATTCAAAAAAAATCATTTTTCTAAATCGTTTGTTATACTTATTGTCCTTAAATTGTTATAAATATTGTCAGCACAAGTGATCACTTAAAAATAAACTTGCTGCATAAACATTTTCTTTCTTAGATTTGTTTCTTTATGCAATTCATATTTAAAAACAGAAACCAATTATGAAACAAAGGAAAGTTCTTATAGCAATTGCTGTCGTTATTTTTATTTTATTATTGTTGTACTGGCTTTTTGTAGCTGAAGATATAAATGCATGGCTTCCCGTAAATTGATACAATGATTGGCTGCTTTTCTCGTGAAATGGGTAGCCAATTGTTTTTGTAGGAAACTGTTCTGATATTGTGGCAAGATTGCTATCTTTGTATCTGTTATTAAAATAAAGAGTAAAAAATGATGGATAATTTTATTTTTCAAAATCCTGTTAAGCTCATTATGGGCCGTGGGATGATTGCCCGGTTGAGCAAGGAGATCCCGTCCGATAAACGGATCATGATTACTTTCGGCGGAGGAAGTGTGAAAAAGAATGGAGTATACCAGCAAGTGAAAGAGGCCCTTAAAGGTTATTTCACGGTGGAGTTTTGGGGGATAGAACCCAATCCGGCTATTGAGACATTAAGAAAAGCAATTGCTTTGGGGAAAGAAAATAAGGTGGATTATCTGCTGGCAGTAGGTGGTGGTTCGGTGATAGACGGAACGAAATTGATTTCTGCCGGATTGTTGTATGAAGGTGATGCCTGGGATTTAGTAACAGCCGGACGTCCTGTGACGGATACTGTTCCTCTTTCTACCGTACTGACATTGCCTGCTACGGGTTCTGAGATGAACAACGGTGCTGTCATATCGAGGCACGAAACAAAGGAGAAGTATCCTTTTTATGCCAATTATCCGTTATTTTCGATTCTGGATCCCGAAGTAACATTTACGTTGCCCCCTCATCAAGTGGCTTGTGGTATCGCTGATACTTTTGTACATGTAGTAGAACAGTATATGACGACTCCGGGACAAAGCCGCCTTATGGATCGTTGGGCAGAGGGGATTCTGCAAACACTCGTAGAGATTGCACCGAAAATCCGCGAGAACCAGCATGACTATCAGTTGATGGCAGACTTCATGCTTTCGGCTACGATGGGATTGAATGGGTTTATTGCTATGGGGGTATCACAGGACTGGGCTACTCACATGATTGGTCATGAACTGACTGCTCTGCACGGATTGACACATGGTCATACGTTGGCTATCGTTTATCCGGCTACTTTACGCGTACTGCGTAAATCGAAAGGAGATAAGATACTGCAATATGGCGAAAGAGTATGGGGAATCACTTCCGGCACTCGGGAAGAACGCATTGATGAGGCTATCCGACGTACGGAAGAATTTTTCCGTTCATTGGGTCTGACTACCCGATTAAGTGAAGAGGGTATCGGCAAAGAAACGATTGAAGAAATAGAACGGCGTTTTAATGCCCGTGGAGCGAAATACGGCGAGAATGAAGATGTGACAGGTAAAGTTGCCAAAGAAATATTGGAAAGTGCATTGTAAACTTTCCCGTTAAAGACATTCCTCTTAATTTTGTTAGTCGTCTTTTTCAAGTATTGTTTTCTGCTCAACAAGACGTTAAATTCTTAAGAGAAGAATACATATTTATTATGGTAAAGAATGCATTTTAATACTATGTTAATATTAATTTCTTTCATTGATGAATATGTATTCTTTTCTTGAAAATTTCCCAATTTAAATATATGATATATAGTGTTTTGAATTATATACCATTTCTCATAAAACTCCCTTATCCTACCTGCTTTGAAAAGACAATGCGTCCGAACTTGTCAATATTGCAATTACGTTGGTACTGTCACCCGTATCCCGAAAAAAAAGTTATTGCATCCATTGTCTGTTCTTTGTATATAAGCTATCGATGATACCATCTGAAAGTCCGATAGTAGGCACGATGATTCCGTTCGCTTGTACTCTTGTCGCTACTTCCATAAAAATTTCTGCTGCCGGAACAATTACATCTGCCCGGTCGGGTTTTAACTTAAACAGTTTGATGCGTTGTTCTTTAGGTAAATCTTTCAAAGTTCGATATATATCTTGTAAGGAAGCGAGTGGAAGAAATAATTGTTTCTTGTCTTTTTTATCTGCCAAACGGAATAATTTGTTGATATTACCTCCCGAACCGATAATGTGAATGGGGGCATATTCTTTAGCCAATACTTCCAAATCGGTATGCATCTGCTCTTTTTCTTCATTTTTCACCATTCCACTGAGCATACGTACCGTGCCGATATTGTACGAGCGGGAACTTTTCAGTTCTCCTTCACTTATGAGGTTGATTTCTGTACTGCCACCGCCTACATCTACATATAGATAGTTTTTTCCGGGTTCGAAGAGTTGTTCGATGTGATTATCATACACGATATGAGCCTCTTCTTGTCCATCGATGATTTCGATACGTATTCCCGTTTTTTTCTCTATCTTGCGAACAATACTTTTTCCGTTGCGAGCATCACGCATGGCCGATGTGGCACAAGCACGATAATCGGTTACCTCATATATTTTCATGAGTTGCCGGTAGGCTTTCATAAGACGGATGAGTTTTTCTGTTTTTTCTGTGGAAATTTCTCCGGAAGTAAAAGCGTCTTCACCCAATCTTAGGGGAATACGGATAAGCTGAACTTTACTCATTAATCCTTCGGGTGAACCCTCTTCATTTACACGTTTTATCAGGAGGCGTACAGCATTAGAGCCGATATCGATGGCGGCATAGTTTACTTTTTTCATTATATCTTATAACTTTTATATAATTCTTCTTGTGAACGGAATAATGTATGTTCTTTCGTTTGCCACGGACGATTTTCTCCGCTTCCGTCTACAATTCGACCTTTTGCAGTATCTCTAAGTCCATATTCGACTATGCGTTTCAGGTCCTTTTGTATTTCTTTATCATATACTGGTGTTATGACTTCGATGCGATTGTCCAGATTACGGGGCATCCAATCTGCCGAACCGATGTAATAACGTTCCTCACCATTGTTGGCGAAAATAAAGATACGCGAATGTTCCAGATAACGGTCTATGATTCCGTTAATCTGGATATTTTCACTTATTCCCGATATTCCGGTGACAAGTGAGCAATTGCCTCGTACTACTAAGTCTACTTTAACTCCAGCAGCAGATGCGGCATAGAGCTTCTCTATCAGTACTTTGTCGGTGATATGGTTCACCTTACACAAGATATAAGCTTCTTTGCCTTGTTCTTTATTTTTTATTTCTTTATTGATAAGGGTAATGAATTTCTTACGCATATCATTGGGCGATACAAGTAATTCCTTGAATACGATGGGGGTATATGGCTTTTCTATGAACTCGAACACGTAGTTTACTTCCCGTACGATGGGACGGTGTGCCGTCATAATTGTATAATCTGTATACATGCGTGCATTTCCTTCATGAAAATTGCCGGTGCTGATACAGGCAAAATCTCCATATCTGGTCGAGACATGCAGAAGTTTGGAGTGAATTTTTAACCCTTCTACACCAAAAATGACATGTACTCCGGCGTCTTGTAATTTTTTACTCCAATTTATGTTGGAAGCTTCGTCGAAACGCGCCAGCAGTTCGATGATTACTGTTACTTTCTTTCCATTACGAGCGGCGGCAATTAACGCTTTTACTACTTTTGAATCTTTTGCTAACCGGTAGAGGGTCATCTTGATGCTTTTCACTTCTTTACTGATAGCTGCCTCGCGTAGTACTCGTATGAATGTATCGAAAGAATGATACGGATAATGTAAAGATCTGTCTTTTTGGCGAATGAGTGTTATCAAGCTTTCCATTCCGTTTAGTTCGGATTTGAAAAGGGGCGGCCATACGGGATATTTCAAATCTTTTCGTCCGCAATCGGGAAACTTCATCAAATCTTTGAAATTATGATATCGTCCGCCTGCCACACGCGTATCACTTTTATCCACATTTAATAGATGGGTTAGTTTTTTCAACAGATCTTTCGGCATACTTTCATCGTAAACGAAACGAATTGGTTCTCCTTTTTTCCTGCTTTTTACTCCTTTTGATATCTTTTGTAATACTCCGGTGCGAAGATCGCTGTCCATTTCCATTTCGGCATCTTTGGTGAATTTGAATGTGTACGCTTCGTAGTCTGTATATTTCATACCGACGAAAATCATTGGTAAACAATAACGAATAACATCATCCAGAAACATTAGATGAATCTTTCCTTCAGAGTCCGGCAGACGGATAAAGCGTCCGAATTCGGTAGCAGGGAGTGGGATAATGGCGTAATCCTTTTCCTTAGTTTTCTTTTCCGGGGTTTGTCGTATAAGGCGGACAGCAAGATAAATGTCTTCATCCGTTTGTTCACCCAGTGAACAGGAATTGGTAAGGAAAAGCGGATTAGTAGAGCCATTTAGTTGGTTACGGTAGAAGAAATTTATGAATTCGCCTTGTTCTATTGATAACTCGGTTTCCTTTACTATATATATATTTTCTTGTTTTAAGTCTTCCGTAATGGTAGCAAAGGTGTCTTCGAATTGTTTGCAGTAGCGGTTATGCAGTTTGCCTATCTGTTTTAGTGTTTGAGTTGCGATGTTCTGCTCTTTTTTTATGTTTTTATCGGCGTATTCTACTATGCGGTTTAGTGTAGCTACACGAACTCGGAAAAATTCGTCGAGGTTGTTGGAATAAATACCTAAAAAGGTGAGTCGTTCCAGTATCGGAACTTCCGGTCGGGTTGCTTCAAGTAAGATACGATGGTTGAAGTACATCCAACTGATGTCCCGCTCTATATAGAGGTTTTGAGATTTTTCTTCGTCTGATTTCATGAGAGTGAGTATCTATAAATTTGTTTTTGCAAAAGTACGGGAGTGAGATGTAATGAATATTACATTTTTGCTATGAACTTATTACAAAACTTGTTTGTTGTTTTAATATGTAGATAGAAACACGTATATTCGCAAAAGGATTGGGCTGAAGCCTGTTAAAAATAGATAGAAAATTATGAAAACGATGAATTATTCTCTTGTCCGTATTGTCTGTGCATTGATTATCGGTTTAGTACTTGTTCTCTGGCCGGATGTTGCGGTGCAGTATCTTGTGATTACACTTGGGGTATTGTTTCTTATTCCCGGTTTGATTTCTCTTATCAGTTATTTCGGATCCAAACCCGAGGAAGGTGTGTCGCGCCGTTTCCCGATAGAAGGAACGGGTAGCTTGCTTTTCGGCCTTTGGTTGATAATAATGCCGGCTTTCTTTGCCGATGTATTGATGTTCCTTTTAGGATTCATATTGATTTTGGGAGGTGTACAGCAGATTGCCTCACTTTCGATGGCACGCCGTTGGACAATAGTGCCCGGTGCATTCTATGTGGTGCCGTCTCTTATCCTGCTTGCCGGTATTGTGGCGTTGTTCAATCCCACAGGAGCACGTAACACGGCATTTATGATTATTGGTATCAGTAGTCTTGTTTACGCAGTTTCCGAATTGATCAATTGGTTTAAGTTTACCCGTCGTAAGCCGCAGAAACCTGTATCGGATGATATAGAGGATGCAAAGATTATAGAATAAGAAATAAGAAGAGGCCTGCCTCACGGCAATCCTCCTCTGCAAACTTAAAACAACCAACAAAAGAAATAAGAAATAGTGATTAGTGTCATGCTTCATGTATAGCGTAGCTGTTTATCACTAATCCCTATTCTGTTATTCCTTATTTACGTCTATCTGATAAATAATAATTCCCTGTATTTGGGAAGTGTCCACATCTGATTGTCGACAATGAGTTCGAGTTTGTCGATGTGGTAACGGATTTCTTCCAGAGCCGGTACGATAGTGTCGTGATAGGCAATGGCTTTTTCGCGTTCACTCTCTATTTTGTTTGCTACTTTTCGGGCTTCTACCATAGCATCTACATGCTCTTTTATGAATGCGGTACGGTCAGCTATCTCTTCGATAAGTTCCAGATTTTTGGCAGATAATCTGGCGGCTTTTTCTTCGGGGAAGAGAGATTTCATTTTGTATACATTATCTATCAAATCCGTTTGATACCGGGTGGCAACCGGGATGATGTGGTTCATTGCCAGATCTCCTAATACACGGGCTTCGATTTGGATTTTCTTTGTATACGTTTCCCATTTCACCTCATTGCGGGCTTCCAGTTCTTTTTTCGTCATTACACCGACCGATTCGAATAGGGAGATTGTTTCCGGTTTCAGATAATTGTCGAAAATGCGGGGTACGCTGGTCTCGCAATCCAAACCACGCCTCATGGCTTCTTCTTTCCATTCGTCACTGTATCCGTTGCCATCGAAGTGAATGGCTTTGCATTCTTTAATGTATTTACGGATGATTTCGAGGATAGCAGAGATTTTCGGTTCTCCTTTTTCTATCAGAGTATCGACATCTTTCTTAAACTTTTTCAATTGAGCGGCAACAGCAGAGTTCAAGGCAATCATGGCACTGGCACAGTTGGCTTCCGAACCTACTGCGCGGAACTCAAAGCGGTTTCCGGTGAAGGCAAAAGGAGAGGTACGATTCCGGTCGGTGTTATCGATTAGGAGTTCCGGAATCTGTGGAATATCCAGTTTCATACCCTGTTTTCCACCGAGACTTACCAAGTCGTCTTTCGTACTTTCCTCGATATGTTCCAGTACTTGTGACAACTGTTTTCCGAGGAAGGAAGAGATGATTGCAGGAGGTGCCTCATTGGCACCCAGGCGATGGGCGTTTGTTGCGCTTGAAATGGATGCTTTTAATAATCCGTTGTGATGGTAGACGGCCATCAACGTGTTGACTACAAATGTCACAAAACGGAGGTTGTCTTCCGGTGTTTTACCCGGTCCCATCAACAGGATACCTGTATCTGTACCCAATGACCAGTTGTTGTGTTTTCCACTGCCATTTACACCCTTGAACGGTTTTTCATGTAGCAATACGCGGAATCCGTGACGGCGGCTTACCTTACGCATCAGTGACATGATGAGCAGGTTGTGATCGTTTGCCAGATTACATTCTTCGAAGATGGGAGCCAACTCGAACTGGTTCGGGGCAACTTCGTTATGACGGGTCTTGACGGGTATTCCTAATTTTAAGGCCTCAATTTCGAGATCTTTCATGAAAGCTGCCACACGGGTAGGGATAGCACCGAAATAATGGTCTTCCAACTGTTGGTTTTTAGCGCTGTCGTGCCCCATCAGTGTACGGCCTGTCATCAATAAATCGGGACGGGCGGCATAAAGACCTTCATCCACCAGAAAGTATTCTTGTTCCCAACCCAAGTAGGCGATTACTTTCTTCACCTCCGGATTGAAATAATGGCAAACATCGACAGCCGCTTTATCTACTGCCCTCAGTGCTTTGAGAAGCGGTGCCTTGTAATCGAGCGATTCGCCTGTATAAGCGATGAAAATAGTGGGGATGCACAAAGTATCGTCTACGATGAATGCCGGTGATGAGGGATCCCATGCGGAGTATCCGCGTGCTTCGAATGTATTGCGTATACCGCCATTGGGGAAGGAAGAAGCATCCGGCTCTTGCTGAACGAGCAATTTGCCTGTAAACTCTTCCATCATTCCTCCTTTGCCATCGTGCTCTACAAAAGCATCATGTTTTTCGGCTGTACCTTCGGTGAGTGGAGCAAACCAGTGCGTATAATGAGTAGCTCCCATTTCAATGGCCCACTTTTTCATTCCGGCAGCCACTTCATCGGCAATACTACGATCCAGCGGAGCACCGTTATCAATTACGTCAGTCAGTTTGTTGTACACTCTGCTTGACAGATACTTGAACATCTTCTCTTTGTTGAACACATACTTCGCGAAATATTCCGAAGGGCGTTCTGTGGGAGTAACCACTTCCACCGCTTTCTTCTTGAAAGCTGTCTCTACAACTCTGAATCTAAGTTTTGACATAAGCTTTAGGGATTTATGAATTATGAAATTGTGAATTTATGATTTTTATGGTTCATGAATTATGGTTTATCGATTTATGAACAACCTATGCTGTTGATCTGCATAGCAATTCATAGTTCATAAATCATAATCCATAAATCATCAGTTGTATGCCGACTCTCCGTGCTCGTAAATGTCGAGTCCTTCTTCTTCGATACGTGCCGGAACACGTAACCCGTGAATCTTATCGAGCGACTTGAAGATGATGAAACCCATGCCGGCCGCCCAACAACCTACGATCACGGCACCGAATAGCTGTGCTCCGAAGAATCCGAATGTACCTGTATAGAATACACCTTCACTTGTGGAGAATAATCCGGTGAGTATCGTTCCGAGAAAACCGCAGACACCATGTACCGAACTTGCACCTACCGGATCGTCTATCCTTAACACCTTGTCGATAAAATCGACTGAGAATATCATAACAATACCGCAGATAGCGCCAATCAGCACAGCTCCCGTTGCCGATACACAGTCACATCCGGCTGTAATGCCTACCAGTCCGGCGAGGACACCGTTCAATGTGAATGACAGAGACGGCTTCCCGTATCGCCACCAACTCACTGTCAGGGCAAAGAATCCACCGGCGCAAGCAGCGAGGTTGGTAGTGAGAAATACGTGTGAGATGGCTATCTGATCGGTTGTGGCGGCGGCTGCCAATTGTGAGCCGGGATTGAAACCGAACCAGCCGAACCAAAGGATAAATACGCCTAAAGCGGCAATCGTAAGGTTATGTCCGGGAATGGCTCTTGATTTTCCGTCTTTTCCGTATTTCCCGATACGCGGACCGAGAATGGCAGCGCCTGTCAGGGCTATCCAGCCACCTACGGAGTGTACCACCGTTGAACCGGCAAAGTCGTGGAAAGTCGTTCCGAAAAGGTTCATCATGAAAGAATCTGCTTCACCGTTCATCAGCCAGCCGCCACCCCATGTCCAGTGCCCGGAGATGGGGTAGATCAGTACACTGATGAAGACTGTGTAGATGAGGTACATGGAGAACTTGGTACGTTCCGCCATAGCTCCCGAAACGATGGTGGCTGCTGTGGCACAAAATACCGTCTGGAACACCAGAAAGCCTTCGGATGGCAATCCTCCGCCATCATAGAATGAAAGGTCGAAGAAGTGTGGTATCCCGATGAATCCGCCTGCGCCGAACATCAGGCCGAAACCGATAAACCAATAGAGCAGGGAGCCGAACATGAAATCGACGAAGTTTTTCATCAGGATGTTGGCAGTGTTTTTTACTCGTGTGAAACCGGCTTCTACCAGTGCGAATCCCGGCTGCATGAAGAATACCAGCATGGCTGCAAGCATCATCCATACGGTGTTTAATCCGTTGGCAAGTTCTTCTACGGTGTTCGGAGGCGTTTCCGTATCCGGAACTTCTATTGTTGTGGCGGCTATTTCCGTCACAGCTATTGTGGACGTTGCCGATGCATCGTTGATGGCAGTCGATATTTCCTGAGCGAGTGTTTCTGTCGCGAAGCACAGTGCAAAAAGCATAGCACCGGCTATACGCAGTGTTGTAATGCTGCGTTTTCTATATGTATCCATAATGTTAATCTGTTGATTTGTAATACCTGTTAGTACTGATGGGAAGGCCTGGAGATGAATATCGGGACTTCTGTGTTTTGCCGTTTATCGTTCTTGTTCGGCATTATAAAGTGCAATGTCTCCCCGTTCGCCGGTACGGATGCGAATGGCATCTGCTATGGGGATAACGAAGATACGGCCATCACCGATTTCTCCGGTTTGCGCTGCTTTGATAATGGCCTGCACGGTTTTTTCTGCATTTTTGTCGCGTACTACTATCGAAACAAGTATTCGTTCTATGGAACTTGTGTCATACACTACGCCACGGTAGATGCGCCCCTGACGTGATTTACCTATACCTCTTACATCGTAATAAGAGAACCATTCGATGTCCGCTTCCAGAAGTGCATCTTTCACCTCCTCGAACTTGGTTTTACGGATAATTGCTTCAATCTTTTTCATATACCTTATTGAATTAATGTGTTTTTGTCGTAAATCCTTAGAAACTCATACCGAATATCAGATATGTCTTGTCCATAACGGGCGATACGATGAACTGCACAAAGATGGGGATCAAGAAACTGTCCGTCACTTTTACCTCTTTGGCCGCTTTCAGCGAAATGTCCGTGAAGCCGCTTATCTTCTCACCTGTGTACATGTAAGACTTGGTGGATATGCCTACGGAGGGAGTCAGTGTAACCTTCCCCGGACAGGCAATGTCATATGCGGCATTGAAATAGGCTGAAAAATTCTGATCGCCATCCGGATTCTTGTCTGCTCCGGCAAACATCATGGCTGCCGAGAGGGTCAGAGGAACTTTATCGCCGAAGTTGTAACTCAATGCGCCTTCAAAATAGTGGCTCTCTTTGTAATGCCCGTATTTGCCACTTTCACCGGACCACCAATAGTCGGTCACTGCAATGCCGAATCTACCAATGCCATATGCCAACGTGAGATCGAGTTCTTTGGGTTCGAGGTCTGTGACACTGGTACTTCCCCAGGCTGATAAGGATATTCCTTTGTAAGCCAGTCCTAAAGAGGGCTGGACAGAAGTGCCCGATGCCTGGTCGAAACCACGCCATACATATTTGCTTACTACCTCGGCACCCAGTGAAATCTCAAATTTGTCTTGTGCCGTCACTGTTGCCGGAATAAGCATGCTCAATAACGCTACTGCTACTCCCCTTAATTTTCCGTTAATTGTCGTTTTCATCGTCTTTTTACCTTTATGTTAGAAAATTGTGGATGTACGGTCCAACTTTTATATATAGTAGCGCGCAAGTACTATCTCATTTTATCTGTAAATCGTCCATTGGAAGATAAAAGTTGTGGAGGTGTGTTATTTTCGTTTTTTTCATTCTTGACTTTCCGGTTTCCTTTTTTCCGGTTTCCTTTTATATCTTTAAATCCACTGCTTTATCCGTCTCATGGCTTCTATGCAATCGTGACGTTCGCCAAATGCCGTAAGGCGGATGTATCCTTCACCGCTCGGCCCGAAGCCTATGCCCGGCGTACCTACCACGTTTGCTTCGTAAAGCAGTTGGTCGAAGAATTTCCAAGAGCTTGTTCCATTCGGGGTTTTCACCCAGAGGTAAGGAGCGTTGACTCCTCCGTAGACTTTCAGCCCAGTACTTTCCAGTCCCTCTTTCATGATACGGGCATTGTCCATATAGTACTGGATGGTTGCCTGTATTTGCTTTTTGCCTTCCGGAGTATAGATGGCTTCGGCCGCCCGTTGGGTGATATAGGAAGTGCCGTTGAACTTGGTGCTTTGGCGGCGGTTCCATAAGCGGTTTAGCGGAATGCGGTCGCCTTCGAGGGTGGCTGCGGTGAGTTCCTTCGGTACCACTGTGTATCCACAGCGTATGCCCGTAAAACCTGCCGTTTTTGAGAAGCTCCGGAATTCGATGGCACATTTTTTCGCTCCTTTTATCTCGTAAATGGAATGCGGCACGTCTGTTTCCTGTATATATGCTTCATAGGCGGCATCGAATAATATCAGTGTGTCATTGGCCAACGCATAATCCACCCACTTTTTCAGTTCTGCTTTCGTTAATGTTGTTCCTGTCGGGTTATTCGGGTAGCACAAATAAACGATATCGATACGCTTATCCGGTATTGCGGGGATGAAGTTGTTCTCGCTGGTGCAGGGCATGTAGGTCACATTGCTCCATCTTCCGGTAGCTTCCTCTAATACGCCTGCCCGTCCGCACATCACGTTGCTGTCGATGTATACCGGATAGATGGGATCTGTTACGCCTACGCTGTTGTCGTGACGGAGAATGTCTCCGATGTTTCCCGTATCGCTTTTGGCACCGTCGTTGATAAACACCTCCGAGTTGGCAAGGTGGATGCCACGTGGGACATAGTCGTTTTTTATCACCGCTTCGATGAGGAAGTCATATCCCTGTTCCGGGCCGTATCCCCGGAATGTTTCGGCGTGTGCCATCTCTTCTACGGCTTTATGCATCGCTTCGACGCACGCCGGGGCCAGCGGACGGGTTACGTCTCCGATGCCCAGTCGGATGATGTCCTGTTTCGGATGTGTTATTTTGAACGTATTTACCCTTTTCGCGATGTCCGAGAACAGATAACTGCCCGGTAGTTTTAAAAAATGTTCGTTTACGAGTGCCATATTGTTCTTGTTTTAAGTTTTGTTTTTATTCAATTAGTTATCCTGATACCTGTCTTTTTATCCTTATTTTTTTGTTGCTATTCTTCTATTTTTAGGATACCGTCGAAAATCTTTACGGCAGGGCCGGTCATCCATACGTGATTTGTCTGCTCATCCCATTCGATGGTCAGTGTGCCACCATCCATAATAATATCTGTTTTTCTGCCGGTTTTACCTTCTATGAAGGCGGCCACTGCGGTGGCGCATGCTCCTGTTCCGCAGGCTTGGGTGATGCCTGAGCCCCGTTCCCATACGCGCATTCTTATTCTGTTTTTGTCTAATACTTGTGCGAATTCCACGTTGGTGCGGTCGGGAAAGAGCGGATCATTTTCCAGTTTGGGACCTATCTCCGGGAGGTCTATCTCATCTATATTTTCGACAAAAGTAATCAGATGCGGGTTTCCCATTGACACAGTGGTAGATACATAAGGCAGTTTGTCTCTGAAATCAATAGTTCCCGTGTCTTGTGGTTCACTCATGTCTACTGTTACCGTTGCCACTTTGCCGTCTTCTACTTGGAGTTTCAGCAGTTTGATCCCCGAGAGCGTATCCAGTGTTATGGTTGTTTTCGTAGTCAATCCATATTCGAACAGATACTTTCCGATACAACGGCTTGCGTTTCCACACATCATGGCTTCCGAACCGTCTGCGTTGAAAATGCGCATGCTAAAATCTGCTTTGTCGGATGTGTCAATCAATACAAGTCCGTCGCTTCCTATTCCCGTGTGGTATGCGCTCCATTCAACCGCACGCTTTTCAGGATCTGCAATTGGATATTTGATGGCGTTTATATAAATATAATCGTTTCCCGCTCCATGCATTTTTGTGAATTGAATTGTTCTTGTCATTTTGTTGTTTATTGATTGTTTATTCTATCCTTTTGTTTTATTATAATGCAAAGATATGACTTTTTGCTCTGTAATTAGTTCGAATTTAGATCGAATATCTATTTATTTTTCTGCTACTTTCAGTCTTTTTTTATAGGGGCTTTTATTCTTTTAATTTGAAACAAGAAAGCCTTCTATTTAAATAAACTATTATCCGGCCTTTTTGTTTTGCATATTTTTCCGGTATATATGAAAGAAATAATATCTTGATTTAGATCAATCTGAGGTGGCGTTTAGTGAAACAATGTGTTGCCGGTTTGGTGGTATAGGCGGTTCGAAACTGCGGAATATCACATGGAATGTATCTTTTTCCTCTATCTTGACCTTTTTGCCGCATTTCTTTATTTGTCGGTGTTTGAGGAGGAAAGTTTGTTCCAGTTATTATGAACCGTGCAAAGCACAGCTAAGCACCATTCTCAGGAGTGCTTTGCACGGTTCATATGGATTGTATGGATAGTGCTTAGAGACGATAAGCACCCTGCTTGGGCTTACCGGTGTGGCATGTTGTTTCTGCCAGCGACGTTTCATCCCCTATATATCCGGTGTATAAGGCGTTCGAAGGATGAATTATTGAAATTCGATAAGGCATGATGAAACCTTTTTCTATTTCTTTTGTTGATGCAGTATAATTAAAAAAGTAAATAAATGATGGACGATGTAACTAAACGATTAGAAGAAGCAGCCCAGACCAATCATCTGGTTTTGATTTTATTTTATGCAGATTGGTCTCCCCACTATGAATGGTTGGAACCGGTTATTAATGCATATGAAAAGAGAGTCGTCGAACTTGTAAAAGTGAATATTGAAAGTGACAAAGCTGTTGCAGATTCTTATAATATAGAAACTGTTCCGGCTTTTGTGTTACTGCACCGTGGAAAGGAATTGTGGCGGCAAATCGGGGAACTGACTGTTGATGAATTCCGGCTGGTATTGGAAGAGTTCTGAAATTGGTGATGTAATTGGTGTGATAAGCGGACTAATGACAAGAGATAAACAGGCTGCACTATATACTGCATGGCACTAATCACTTATCATTGATCCGCTTATCACTAATTCATTATTTCACTCTTTCATTATTTCATTCAGCAATACCGGTTCATTAGTCGTGATGAAATCAACCTTCTTTTCGATAAGCCATTTCATGTCTTTTTCTTTATTGACTGTCCAGACGTTTACTTTCATGCCGAGATCGTGGCATTCTTTTATCCATTCGGGATGTTTTCGGAAGACGTTCAGATGATAGTCCGGTCCGGCACACCCCATCTCTTTCAGTTCTTTCGGGGGTAGTTTGCCATCCAGATAAAAGACAGGAGTTCCGGCAGGAGTCAGGCGGATAAATTCCTTAGTGGCATGCAATGAAAAAGTAATGTATTCCATTCTGTCGTTCAGCCCGAGTTTTTTCACCATCGCCACTATCTTTTCTACGGCTTTCGTTTCCCGTTCCGGGCTGCTGAGTTCTTTCAGTTCCAGAATCAGGCGTGTCTTGGTTTTTAGAGCAGCTTTGAGATATTGTTCAAGGGTAGGGAGGCTCTCGCCGTTATCCAGCTTCAGTGAAGTAAGGTTTGCTGCCGTAGAGCGTTCCATGCTTTTTAGCTTGAAAACAGGATCATGGTTCACCACAAGCTTATCATCTGCCGTGAGCCACACATCGAATTCGGAACCGTAGCAGCCGATAGAATCGGCTTTAAGAAGAGCGGCAATGCTGTTTTGTGCCGAACCGTCTGTTTTCCAATAGCCGCGATGGGCGATAACCTGAGTTTGGGCCATTACGCCGCATGTTGATAGGACGAGGGCGGAGGCAAGTAGAATCTTTTTTATTTTCATCATATGCAAATAGTTTTTTTACTATGTTGCAAAAGTAAGGAAAGAAAGTCTTGATTGTTTTACATCATTATTAAATCTTAGTTAATATATCAAGATTCATTTTTACGGAGAAAGCTATGTCTGCCGCACCATAAAAACATGCTATATTGATTCCGAAGGCTGTTTTTAACATGTGTGCATAGCCACCTGCCTGTCTTTAGTTTCTTAATATGGATTGCTAATATTCAGTTTTCAATTTAATCCCCAATGCTTTAGACAAAGAAAGGAAGCTGGAAAGTTGCATATCTGTTTCGTCTTTCTACTAATTTCGAGCATAATATCTGTTTTCTTGCTTTTTATTTACATAAATGAAACCAATTAGTTACATTTATGTAAATAAAAAGCAAGAAAATAACGGTCATTGTTGGAGACATTTTCAATATGCTTCTTCGTGTATCCCTTTTACGGCCCGTCCACTGGGTTCGTTCTTGCCTTGGAAGGCGGTATCCCAAGCCAGTGCTTCTGCTGTGGAGCAGGCTACACTGGGCACGCTCGGTACGCTTTTCGCTGCCGATGCGCTGGGGAAGTGCTCTTCGAAAATACTACGATAATAATATTCCTCTTTGTTCTGTGGCGTGTGGATGGGGAAGCGTTCGGCAGCCTGTGCCATTTGTTCGTCGCTTACGGCTGTTGCGGTGATAGCTTTCAGCGTATCTATCCAGTTGTATCCTACACCATCGCTAAATTGTTCTTTTTGACGCCAGACCACACTTTCCGGTAGCATATGTGCAAAGGCTTCGCGTACTATTTTCTTTTCAATCACCTTTCCCGATGCCATCTTGGCCTCCGGATTGAGACGCATGGCAACGTCCAGAAATTCTTTGTCGAGGAATGGGACACGTCCTTCTATACCCCAAGCGGCAAGGCTCTTGTTGGCACGCAGGCAGTCGTAAAGATACAGCTTGGAGATTTTGCGTACGGTCTCTTCATGGAAAGCACGGGCGTCCGGTGCTTTATGGAAGTAGAGATAACCGCCGAATATCTCGTCCGCTCCTTCACCGCTAAGTACCATTTTGATTCCCATCGACTTGATGACACGTGCCAGCAGATACATCGGTGTAGAGGCACGTACGGTAGTCACATCGTAAGTCTCGATAAAATAGATTACATCACGTAGTGCATCGAGCCCTTCTTGAATGGTATAGTTTATTTCGTGATGGACGGTTCCGATATATTCGGCTACCTCACGAGCCTTACTGAGATCGGGAGCACCTTTCAAGCCAATGGCGAAAGAGTGTAGCTGTGGCCACCAGGCATCACTGGCACCATCTGTTTCAATGCGTTTGGCTGCATATTTCTTGGCGATGGCCGAAATGACGGAGGAATCCAGACCGCCGCTTAACAATACCCCATAAGGGACATCACTCATTAATTGGCGATGTACAGCTGCTTCAAGGGCATCATGTACATCGGATACATGGGCAGTGTTGGTTTTCACAGCTTCATAATCCATCCAGTCGCGGGTATACCAACGTTTCATTTTTTGTTCTTTACTATGGTAATAGTGTCCCGGAAGGAAGGGTTCGTAATCTTCGCAGAAACCTTCGAGAGCTTTCAATTCACTGCCTACATACACCTTTCCATCTGCATCATACCCGATATAAAGAGGTATAACGCCGATAGGGTCGCGGGCAATGAGAAACTCGTCTTTTTCTTCATCGTAGAGTGCGAATGCGAAAATACCGTTAAGCTCTTCCAAGAAGTGTATGCCTTTGTCTTTATAAAGCGCAAGTATCACTTCGCAATCGCTTCCTGTCTGAAATTCATAACGTCCGGCATATTGTGCACGTATGTCCCGATGATTGTATATCTCACCGTTTACGGCAAGTACCACTTTATGGTCGGGCGAGTAGAGAGGTTGCCCTCCACTTTCCGGGTCGACGATAGAAAGGCGTTCGTGTGCCAGGATGGCACTGCCGCCTACATAGATACCACTCCAGTCCGGTCCGCGATGACGGATTTTTTGTGCCATACGCAATGCTTTGTCCCGCAATTCTTTCGACTGGTTCTTTATATTGAATATTCCTGCTATTCCACACATGATTTTGAGATTTATGGTTTATGAATTATGATTTCTGGATTTGTGAATTATGAATTATGGCTTTTTGCTGCCCCCCGTTAAGCCGGTCTTTTCCTTTTCTGATAGCTTCTTCTGATAGCTTCGGTCATGATTTCTAATTTATAAATCATAAATCAGTTTCGCTACTCTGCGTCCTTCTGCCATTGCACGTACTACGAGACTGGCTCCTGTTGCCGCATCACCGGCTATGAATACATTTTCCGGATATTCCGGCTGTTCCGGTTTCAGGAATCCCATGGCAAGTAATACCATATCGGCTTCAATGATTTCTTTTTTGCCGGTGGGCTTCATGACTGGTCGTCCACCTGCGGCAGGAGTGCTCCATTCTACCTCTTCTACCTCTACACCGGTGACTTTACCGTTTTTACCGATGAATCGGTTGGAAGCAAGTGACCATCGGCGCATACAGCCTTCTTCATGTGAAGAGGTAGTTTTCAGTACCACCGGCCATTGTGGCCACGGAGTCGCATCATTATGTCCGACAGGGGGCTGAGGCATGATTTCTATTTGTGTTACACTGACAGCTCCTTGTCGTACACTGGTACCTATACAGTCCGAACCGGTATCCCCTCCACCGATGACAAGTACTTTTTTCCCTTTTGCATTCACCATCTTATCTTTAGCAAAAGTCTGTCCTTCTATAATCCGGTTCTGTTGTGATAACATTTCCAATGCAAAATGGATTCCTTTCAGTTCACGTCCCGGTATGGAAAGATCGCGAGGCGTTTCTGCACCGGTACAAATACAGTAAGCATCGAATCCTTCGGGCAGATGAGCCGTGTCTATCGCTGTATTCATTTTGAACAGAATCCCTTCGGCTTTTAATATTTCCATGCGGCGGTCGATGATGTTTTTATTCAGTTTGAAGTTCGGAATACCGAAACGGAGTAGGCCGCCCGGTGCTTCTGCCTTATCGAAAAGGGTGACGGTATATCCTTTTCTGTTCAACTGATTGGCAGCTACCAATCCCGCTGGGCCGGCACCGATTATTGCTACCCGTTTTCCATTACGTACGGGTATTACCGGAGTGATATATCCTTCACGAAAAGCGGCTTCTACAATAGCGGCTTCATTTTCGCGAATGGTTACCGGTTCGTCACACGATAGCTTTAGTACACAGCTTTTTTCGCAAAGGGCAGGACAGATGCGTCCTGTAAATTCTGGAAAATCACATGTGGCAGCCAAGATTTCATAAGCCTCTTTCCACTTTCCCTTGTAGAGAGCATCCTGCCATTCGGGTTGCTTGTTGCCTAATGGACAAGCCCAATGGCAGAAAGGTACTCCACAATCCATGCAGCGCGATGCTTGTAGTTTCCGGTCGTGGGTATTAAGGGTTTGCTCTACTTCTCCATAATCGGTGATACGTTCGTGTACGGGGCGGTATCCGGCCTCCTGACGGTGTATGGTTAAAAATGCTTTTGAATCTCCCATGATGGTTTACGATTTTACGATTTACAATTTACGATTGAAATTACCATTTTGATTTACGATTTTACGATTTACGAATTACGATTGAATTTACCATCTATTTGCGACTGAAGTCATTCTACTTGTTCATTTAAAGAAGTAACTTCAATCGTAATTCGTAAATTGTCTAATCGTAAATCCTAATAGTCTCTTTGCATATCCGCAATCTTCTGTTGCAATTTCCGCATTTGCTCTTCCTGTAGCACCTTTTTGTATTCGATGGGCACTACTTGTATGAATTCGTCTACATAGCGGTTCCAGTCATCGAGTAGGATACGTGCTTGTTTACTACCGGTATATAAATAATGTTGCCGGATGAGCTCATGTAATTCTTTGCGATAACTTGCTTCTTCGATGAGAGATAATTCTACCATCTCCATGTTGCAGAAATAATCGAAATTCCCTTCTTTGTTCCAGACGTATGCTACTCCGCCGCTCATGCCGGCTGCAAAGTTTCGTCCGGTTTGTCCCAGTACTACTACACGTCCACCTGTCATGTATTCACAGCAATGGTCTCCTACGCCTTCTACTACGGCGATGGCTCCCGAGTTACGGACGGCGAAACGTTCACCTACGCGTCCATTGATGTAGACTTCTCCACTGGTGGCACCATATAATAAAGTGTTACCGGCTATCGTGTTTTTTTCTGCTTCAAAATTGCTTCGTACCGGCGGTAGTACGGATATGCGGCCGCCACTCAATCCTTTGCCGAGGTAGTCATTGGCCTCTCCTTCCAGTTTGAAGTTGACTCCCGGAGTAAGAAATGCACCGAACGATTGTCCGGCAGAACCTTTGAATTTTATATTCAGTGTGTGTTCCGGCAGACCGTTTTCGCCATATTTGGCAGCGATTGCACCCGAAAGCATGGCGCCTACGGCGCGATCCGTATTGGCAATCGTGTATTCCAGTGAGATTTCCTTCTGATACTCAATGGCATCTTGTGCGGCATGAAGTATTTCTACATCTTTGACGGTAGAAATACCGTGATCCTGATTGGTGACATGGCGGATAGCAGCGTTGTTGTCTACTCGTGCCAGTAATTTACTGAAGTCGATGAGCGCATGTTTGGGATTTCCATTATCGGCTTTGCGCTCGATGAGGTCGGTGCGCCCGATAAGATCATCCAGTCTTTCCACACCGATTTCGGCAAGATACTCCCTTACTTCTTGTGCCAAGAAAGTGAAGAAGTTGACCAGATATTCACTCCGGCCGTGAAAACGCTTACGCAATTCTTCATTTTGAGTGGCAACGCCTACCGGACAGGTATTCATGTGACATTTACGCATCATTACGCAACCCAGTACGATCAATGCCGAAGTTGCAAATCCGAATTCTTCGGCACCCAGCATAGCCATTAGTACGATGTCGCGTCCGGTTTTCAACTGCCCGTCTACTTGTAGCATGACTTGCCCGCGCAGTCCGTTCAATACCAAAGTCTGTTGTGCTTCGCTCAGTCCCAATTCCGGTGAAATGCCGGCATAACGAATGGAAGAAGCGGGAGAAGCGCCTGTACCGCCTTCCGCACCCGATATCACGATGAGATCGGCCTTTGCTTTCGCCACGCCGGCGGCGATTGTTCCTATTCCGCTTTCTGCTACCAGCTTTACGCTGATTTTGGCTTTCGGATTTACATTTTTTAAATCGAAGATAAGCTGTGCCAGATCCTCTATGGAGTAGATGTCATGATGGGGCGGGGGAGATATGAGTGAGATGCCCGGTATGGAATGGCGGGTTTTAGCTATCACCTGGTCCACCTTGTATCCCGGTAACTGCCCGCCTTCGCCGGGCTTTGCTCCTTGGGCTATTTTAATCTGTATTTCATCCGCATTGACAAGATATTCCGTTGTTACCCCAAAGCGTCCGGAAGCTACTTGCTTGATGGCACTTCGCAGGCTTGTTCCATCCGCACGGGGGATGAAACGTGCTGCATCTTCTCCACCTTCGCCTGTATTGCTACGTCCGTGAATTTTATTCATGGCTATTGCCATTGCTTCGTGTGCTTCACGGCTAATGGAACCATAACTCATGGCACCGGTTACGAAACGGCGCATAATATTTTCTATTGGTTCTACGCGGTCTATGTTGATGGGGTTACGTTTGAATGCAAAGAAGTCTCGCAAAAAAATGGGGGCTTCTTTGTTGTCTACCATAGAAGTAAACTCTTTGAATTTTTTGTAACTACCCAAACGCGTAGCCAGTTGCAGTGTGCTGATTGTTTCCGGATTCCAAGCGTGCTTTTCTCCATCTTTCCGGAAAGAATACAACCCCCTGTTGTTTAGTTGAAAGTTGAGAGTTGAAAGTTGAAAGTTATTTGGTTGAGAGCTGTTTTGAGAGTTTGCTACGTCTTCCTGCTGCATAGAACTTTCCACTTTCAATTTTCCACTTTCAACTGAAAAAACGGCGTCTCTTGCTATTTCCTCAAGCCGGATTCCGCCGATTCGTGACGGGAGACCGCCAAAATAAGCATTGCTCAATTCCTCGCTCAGACCTATGGCCTCGAATATTTTCGCACCACGATATGAACGGATGGTGCTGATCCCCATTTTGCTCATCACTTTGAACAATCCTTTGCAGATAGCTTTGATGTAATTCTTTTCTGCAGTGGCATAGTCGAGTTGGATCTCTTTTCGGGCAACCAGTTTGTCGAGTATGGCAAAGGCCATATATGGATTCAAGGCACTTGCCCCGAAACCAAGCAACAGGGCAGCGTGCATTACTTCGCGTATCTCGCCACTTTCAACTACAAGAGCGGTTTGTACACGTTTTCCTACCGAGATAAGATGATGGTGTACGGCACTTACTGCCAGTAGCGAAGGAATGGCTGCATGCGTGGCATTCACATCCCGGTCCGTCAGTATGATATAGTTCACACCTTCCGCCACTGATTCTTCCGCCTGCTTGCATATGGTAATTAATGCTTCCTGTAAGCCGGCCTTACCACGGGAAATTTCAAATAACATAGGCAGCTTCACCGTTTTGAACCCTTTGTAGCGGATATTGCAAAGAATATCCAATTGTGCATTGCTTAAGATAGGATGGTTGAGGCGTACCATTTTGCAGTGGCTTTCGTTTGGGGTGAGAATGTTCATTCCTACGGCACCGATATATTCCGTCAGTGACATTACCAGCTCTTCCCGGATCGGGTCGATGGGAGGATTGGTCACCTGCGCAAATTGCTGCCGGAAGTAATTGTATAGTAATTGCGGCTGATCCGAAAGTATAGCGAGCGGCGTATCATTACCCATAGAACTGATAGGTTCTGCTCCGGTAGTAGCCATCGGAGTGATAATTTTCTCGACATCTTCTTTGGAGTAGCCGAATACATGCAGCATTTGCTCATATCTTTCTACACTATGTGATACTTTGCGCCCGCTTTTCAGTTCGTCCAGTTCAATACGGTTAGTCGCCAACCAAGTACGGTAAGGTTTGGCATCCGCCAGTTGTTTTTTCAGTTCGTGGTCGTAGTATATTTCTCCTTTTTCCGTATCAACCAATAATATTTTTCCCGGTTGCAGGCGGCCTTTTTCTTTTATATCTCCCGGTTCGAAATCCATAACACCTACTTCACTGGCTACTACCATCATGTCATTTTTGGTGATGAGGTAGCGTGCCGGACGCAGCCCATTGCGGTCGAGCATGCCACCGGCATACCGCCCGTCACTAAATAACAGTGCGGCAGGACCATCCCAAGGTTCCATCAGGATAGAGTGGTATTCGTAGAAAGCTTTCAAATCTTCACTGATCGGATTTTTTTCATTAAATGATTCCGGTACGAGCATTGCCATTGCATGCGGCAGGCTGAGTCCGGACATGACGAGAAACTCCAAGACATTATCCAGTGATGCACTGTCGCTCATGCCCGGTTGGATAATGGGGCGTATCTCTTTGATGTCGCCGAGGGCAGGAGAAGAGAGTACGCTTTCGCGTGCTTCCATCCATCCGCGATTTCCCCTGATTGTGTTTATTTCGCCATTGTGCGCCAGTAGGCGGAAGGGCTGCGCTAATCCCCATGTAGGAAAAGTGTTGGTACTGAAACGGGAGTGTACCAATGCCAGCCCACTGGTGAAGTAACTGTTTGTAAGGTCCGGGAAGTAGTTGCGCAATTGCAACGATGAGAGCATACCTTTATATATAATGCTTTTGGTTGAGAGCGAAACGATATAAAAATCTTCTTTCCCGGAGATTGTTGATTTCATTATCCGGTTTTCGATCTTTTTCCTTATTATATATAATTTCCGGTCGGCTGTTTCCGTTTCTGTGAATCCGGTGATAAATGCCTGTTTGATTTCCGGCTCTGCTGTTAATGCCGACTCTCCTAAAATTTCGGAACAAGTAGGTACATTACGCAGGTGCATCAACGTGAGTCCTTCTTTTTCTATCTCTTCGATGATGATACTCAGGATGTCTGCCTGTGCCTTGGTGTTTTTAGGCAGAAAGAGCAGTCCGGTGCCGTAACGCCCTTTTTCGGGGACAGGGATACCTTGCAACAAGATAAATTCATGGGGAATCTGTAACAAGATACCTGCGCCGTCTCCTGTTTTGTTGTCAGCTCCTTCAGCACCGCGATGACGCATGTTTTCGAGCACTTTTAGTGCCGACTCTACGATATCATGCGATTTTTCTCCATGAATGTTTACCAACATGCCAACTCCGCATGCATCGTGTTCATTTGCTGCATCATACAATCCCAACTGTTCGGGTTGTCGTTGGTAAGGTGATTTCTTTGTTTGGCTGATAAAAAGTTCTCTTTTTCTCATTCTTTTTAGCTTTATTGTATGATAATACCAGTTTTGTCTATCAAAATGTTTTGCAAAAATATGGATTTAATTTCATAATGATACTATTTATTTGGTTTTGTGTTACACGATTTCGATTGATCTCGTTTAGTGGTGATAATTTGAAAGTGGGCAGTCTTGTTTTTGCGTTAATATGAAAGTGTGGAAAGTTGTTTTGGTTTTAATTTGTAATATCTTTCTTTTTGAGATTAAAATAATAGAAAAATTAACTTTTTGATATAAAAATCACTTTTTCCTATTCTTATGTCTATATTTTATAGAAAAACTAATCTATGTGTTATTAATAATATGTATATTTGCTCCCGAAAACAAAAAAAATAGGATAATATGTGTGGAATTGTAGGCTACATTGGTAAAAAAGAAGCCTACCCCATCCTTGTAAAAGGTTTGAAGCGATTGGAATATCGTGGATATGACAGTGCCGGGGTAGCATTAATCAGTAACAACCAGCAGTTAAATGTGTATAAGACGAAAGGAAAAGTCTCCGATCTTGAAAATTTTGTCACACAAAAAGACATTTCTGGCAATATCGGTATTGCGCATACGCGATGGGCCACTCACGGAGAACCTTGTTCTGCTAATGCTCATCCTCATTATTCCTCCTCCGAAAATCTCGCTCTCATCCATAACGGTATCATTGAAAACTACGCCGTTCTTAAAGAAAAACTTCAGGCCAAAGGCTATACATTTAAAAGCAGTACCGATACGGAAGTACTCGTACAATTAATCGAATACATGAAGGTGACCAATCATCTGGATTTGCTGACCGCCGTACAACTGGCACTGCGTGAGGTGATCGGTGCATACGCCATTGCCGTATTGGAAAAAGACCGTCCGGACGAGATCATTGCTGCCCGTAAAAGTAGTCCGTTGGTGGTGGGTATTGGTGAAGATGAGTTCTTTCTGGCTTCAGATGCCACGCCCATTGTAGAATATACGGATAAAGTGGTTTATCTGGAAGATGAGGAAATTGCTGTCATACACAGGGGCAAGGAACTAAAGGTGGTTAATCTTAATAATGTGGAAATGACACCCGAAGTGACTAAAGTGGAACTTAACCTGGGACAGCTTGAGAAAGGCGGTTACCCACATTTTATGTTGAAAGAGATTTTCGAACAGCCCGATTGCATTCATGATTGTATGCGCGGACGTGTCAATGTGGAAGGTACCAGTGTTGTGCTTTCTGCCGTTATCGACTATAAGGAAAGGCTTTTGAAAGCAAAACGCTTTATTATTGTGGCTTGTGGAACCTCTTGGCATGCCGGATTGATCGGCAAGCATCTGATCGAAAGTTTCTGCCGTATACCGGTGGAGGTAGAATACGCCTCTGAATTTCGTTATCGTGATCCGGTGATTGGTGAAGATGATGTTGTGATCGCCATTTCGCAAAGTGGCGAGACGGCCGATACATTGGCAGCCGTAGAATTGGCAAAAAGTCGCGGTGCGTTTATTTACGGCATTTGTAATGCGATCGGTTCATCCATTCCGCGTGCCACACATACCGGTTCGTACATCCACGTAGGACCGGAGATTGGCGTGGCATCCACTAAAGCATTTACCGGGCAGGTCACTGTACTCACAATGCTGGCTTTGACATTGGCACGTGAAAAACAGACCATCGATGAGGCTCATTTTCTCAGTGTTGTGCGTGAACTGAATTTCATCCCTGAAAAAATGAAAAAAGTATTGAAACTAAATGATGAAATTGCAGAATTATCTAAAATATTCACGTATGCGCATAATTTTATCTATCTTGGTCGCGGATATTCGTATCCGGTAGCTTTGGAAGGCGCTTTGAAGCTGAAAGAAATCTCATATATCCATGCTGAAGGGTATCCTGCTGCCGAGATGAAGCATGGTCCCATTGCATTGATCGACGCGGAGATGCCGGTAGTGGTGATTGCCACTCAAAACGGTATGTACGAAAAAGTGCTTAGTAATATACAGGAAATCAAGGCCCGTAAAGGAAGAGTGATAGCCGTTGTTACCGAGGGAGACACGGTGATAAGCAAGATAGCCGATTATTGCATTGAACTTCCCGAAACACTGGAATGTCTCGATCCGTTGGTTACTACTGTGCCTTTGCAGTTGCTGGCCTATCATGTAGCTGTGTGCAAAGGCATGGATGTGGACCAGCCGAGAAATCTGGCGAAGTCGGTAACGGTAGAATAATGTGCCAATGAGGCAATTTGTCGATTAGCCAATGTGGCAATGAAGGGATTTGCCAATGAACTGAAAATAAATAATATCAATAATTAATATATTGTGTGCGCAGCCAATTGGCACATTACCACATTGGCATATTGGCACATTATTATTATGGAACAATTAAAGCATGAATGTGGCGTCGCTATGATACGCCTGCTTAAGCCTTTGGAGTATTACGAAAAAAAGTATGGCACTTGGATGTACGGGTTGAATAAACTTTATCTTTTGATGGAGAAGCAACACAACCGTGGGCAGGAAGGTGCCGGACTTGCCTGTGTGAAGCTCGCTGCCAATCCCGGTGAGGAATATATGTTCCGTGAACGCGCGTTGGGGTCGGGAGCTATTACTGAAATATTTGAAACGGTACAGGGCAATTTTAAGGACCTGACTTCCGAACAGTTGCACGATGCCGGCTTTGCCAAACGTAATCTGCCTTTTGCCGGAGAGGCTTATATGGGGCATTTACGCTATTCTACTACCGGAAAATCGGGTATCTCTTATGTTCATCCTTTCTTGAGAAGAAATAACTGGCGTGCCAAGAATCTGGCACTTTGCGGTAATTTCAATATGACAAATGTGGATGAGATTTTTGCCCGTATTACAGCTATCGGTCAGCATCCCCGTAAATATGCCGATACTTATATCATGCTCGAGCAGGTAGGACATCGCCTTGATCGTGAAGTGGAGCGTCTTTTCAATCTGGCAGAGGCGGAGGGACTGACAGGTATGGGGGTGACCAACTATATCGAAGAGCATATCGATCTTGCCAACGTGCTGCGTTCTTCCAGTAAAGAGTGGGATGGGGGATATGTCATTTGCGGATTGACAGGAAGCGGTGAATCATTTGCAATCCGTGATCCGTGGGGCATTCGTCCTGCATTTTGGTATCAGGATGACGAAATTGCCGTCTTGGCTTCCGAAAGGCCTGTCATACAAACTGCCCTTAATGTACCTGTCGGAGAGATTAAAGAACTTCAGCCGGGGCAGGCACTCCTTATCAACAAGGCGGGCCAGCTCCGCACTACTCAGATCAATAAGTCCCGTCAGAGAAGGGCATGTTCTTTTGAGCGTATTTATTTCTCCCGGGGGAGTGATGTGGATATCTATAAGGAACGCAAACTGCTGGGTGAGAAATTAATCCCGCGTATTTTGAAGGCGATCAATAATGACCTTGACCATACGGTTTTTTCCTTTATCCCCAATACGGCCGAAGTGGCGTTTTATGGAATGCTCGAAGGGCTGGACAACTATCTCAATGAAGAGAAAGTACGGCAGATAGCCTCTTTGGGGCATAATCCGAACATGGAGGAACTGGAACTTATACTTTCCCGGCGTATCCGTAGCGAAAAGGTGGCTATCAAAGATATCAAACTGCGCACCTTTATTGCCGAAGGCAACAGTCGCAATGACTTGGCGGCCCATGTGTATGATATTACCTACGGTAGTTTGCGTGCCGGTATTGATAATTTGGTGATTATCGATGACAGCATTGTGCGGGGCACAACACTCCGCCAAAGTATCATCGGCATTCTCGATCGACTGGGGCCGAAGAAGATTGTTATTGTGAGTTCTTCTCCACAAGTACGTTATCCCGATTATTACGGCATCGATATGGCAAAGATGAGTGAGTTTATTGCTTTTAAAGCGGCAGTCGAATTACTGAAAGACCGGGACATGAAAGATGTGATCGCCGCTGCTTACCGTAAATCGAAAGACCAGGCGGGACTGCCGAAAGAGCAGATGGTGAACTATGTGAAAGAAATTTATGCGCCGTTCACTGATGAAGAAATTTCTGCCAAGATGGTGGAGTTGCTTACTCCGAAGGGCACAAAAGCCAAAGTGGAAATTGTATATCAGCCTTTGAGCGGTTTGCATGAGGCTTGCCCTAATCATAGTGGAGATTGGTATTTCAGTGGGGACTATCCTACACCGGGTGGCGTGAAGCTGTTGAATGAAGCATTTATAAATTATATAGAACAAGTATACCAATTTTGAGATTTATGATCGAGGAGATACAATCGAGGAGATTTACGATTAGACGATTTACGAATTACGATTAAGGTCACTGTTTAAATAAACAAGTAGAAAAGGACTTCGGTCACAAATAAAATGGTAATTTCAATCGTAAATAGTAAATCGTCCAATCGTAAATCCAAAAGGTAATTTCAATCGTAAATAGTAAATCGTCAAATCGTAAATATAAAAGATGCGAAATGTAACTTTAATCCTCAACGACGGGAGCCGTTTTCATGGCAAGTCGTTTGGCTACGAAAAGCCGGTGGCAGGTGAAGTGGTTTTCAATACCGCCATGACAGGTTATCCGGAGAGTTTGACCGACCCTTCGTATGCCGGCCAGTTGATGACTCTTACTTATCCGTTGGTAGGTAATTACGGGGTACCTCCTTTTACGGTCGAGCCCAATGGACTGGCTACTTTTATGGAAAGTGAAAAAATCCATGCGGAAGCCATTATTGTAAGTGATTATTCGGAGGAATACAGTCACTGGAATGCAGTGGAGAGCCTTGCCGATTGGTTGAAGCGTGAGCAAGTGCCCGGGATCACAGGAATAGATACCCGCGAACTTACTAAGGTGCTGCGTGAGCATGGGGTAATGATGGGACAGATCATATTCGATGATGATCAGCAGAATGCTCTTGAAGCAGTTTACGCAGGAATCAACTATGTAGATAAAGTCAGTTGCAAAGAGGTCATCCGGTATAACCAGGGAGAAGGAAAGAGGAAAGTTGTACTTGTAGATTGCGGTGTAAAGACGAATATTATCCGTTGCTTGTTGAAGCGTGATGTCGAGGTGATCCGTGTTCCTTGGGATTATGATTTCAATGAACTGGAATTTGATGGACTGTTTATCTCCAATGGGCCGGGCGACCCTGATACCTGCGATGCTGCCGTACAAAACATCCGTAAAGCGATGCAGAATACGAAACTACCTATTTTCGGTATCTGTATGGGCAACCAGTTGCTTTCGAAAGCCGGGGGCGCCAGGATATACAAATTGAAATACGGACATCGCAGTCATAACCAACCGGTACGCATGGTGGGGACGGAACGTTGTTTTATTACCAGCCAGAATCATGGTTATGCAGTAGACAACAATACATTGGGTGCCGATTGGGAACCCCTATTTATCAATATGAACGATGGTTCGAACGAAGGTATCCGGCATAAGACAAATCCTTGGTTCTCTGCACAGTTTCATCCCGAAGCTGCCAGTGGGCCGACGGATACGGAGTTCTTGTTTGATGAATTTGTAAATCTGCTAAAATAACCGACTATAATGAAAGAACAAAATATAAAGAAAGTATTGCTTCTCGGCTCCGGCGCTTTGAAAATCGGCGAAGCCGGTGAGTTCGATTATTCCGGATCGCAAGCGTTGAAAGCCTTGAAAGAAGAGGGGATAGAAACGATTCTTATCAATCCGAACATTGCTACGGTGCAGACCAGTGAAGGAGTAGCCGATCAGATTTATTTTCTCCCCGTCACTCCCTATTTTGTGGAGAAAGTTATTCAGAAGGAGAAACCGGACGGTATTATGCTCGCTTTCGGTGGACAGACCGCGCTCAACTGTGGTGTGGCCCTTTATAAGGAAGGCATTCTTGAAAAATACAATGTGAAAGTGTTGGGTACACCCGTACAGGCCATTATCGACACGGAAGACCGGGAGCTCTTTGTAGAAAAACTGAATGAGATCGATGTAAAAACCATCAAGAGCGAAGCGGTGGAGAATGTGGAAGATGCCCGTCGTGCCGCTACTGCTTTAGGTTATCCGGTGATTGTCCGTGCCGCCTACGCTCTTGGCGGACTCGGTTCCGGTTTCTGCGACAATGAAGAGGAACTGAATGTACTTGTGGAAAAAGCTTTTGCTTTCTCTCCGCAGGTGCTGGTAGAAAAATCGTTGCGAGGATGGAAAGAGGTGGAATATGAGGTGGTGCGTGACCGGTTCGATAACTGTATTACGGTTTGTAATATGGAAAATTTCGATCCGTTGGGGATCCATACCGGTGAGTCTATCGTTATAGCTCCCTCTCAGACGTTGACGAATAAAGAATATCATAAATTGCGCGAGCTTGCCATTCGCATTATACGCCACATCGGCATCGTGGGTGAATGTAACGTGCAGTATGCATTCGATCCCGAATCGGAAGATTATCGCGTGATCGAAGTTAATGCCCGCCTTTCACGTTCATCCGCATTGGCTTCCAAGGCAACAGGTTATCCGTTGGCTTTCGTTGCCGCCAAATTAGGGCTCGGCTATGGATTGTTCGATTTGAAGAACTCTGTAACGAAAACGACCAGTGCTTTCTTCGAACCGGCATTGGACTATGTTGTCTGCAAAATTCCCCGTTGGGATTTAGGTAAATTTCATGGCGTCGATAAAGAGTTGGGTTCTTCCATGAAGTCGGTAGGTGAGGTGATGGCCATCGGCCGTACTTTTGAAGAAGCTATCCAGAAAGGGCTTCGCATGATAGGGCAGGGGATGCACGGCTTTGTAGAAAACAAGGAACTTGTCATCGCCGACATCGATAAAGCGTTGCGGGAACCTACGGATAAACGTATCTTTGTTATTTCTAAGGCCTTCCGTGCCGGCTATACGATCGATCAGGTGCACGAACTGACGAAAATAGATAAGTGGTTTCTTCAGAAGTTGATGAACATCATGCGTACTTCCGAAGAGTTGCATAGCTGGGGAAACAATCATAAACAGATCGCAGAGTTACCTCTCGAACTGTTGAAGCAAGCCAAGCGGCAAGGTTTCTCAGACTTTCAGATAGCCCGTGCCATCGGCTATGAAGGCGATATGGAAGAGGGCATTCTTTTTATCCGCAAGCATCGTAAAAGTGTAGGTGTGCTTCCGGTTGTAAAGCAGATCGATACTTTGGCCGCCGAATATCCGGCACAGACCAATTATCTGTATCTCACTTATAGTGGTGTGGCCAATGATGTAACCTATTTAGGCGATCGTAAATCGATCGTTGTGTTAGGTTCCGGTGCTTATCGCATCGGTTCTTCCGTTGAATTCGACTGGTGTGGCGTGCAGGCGTTGAATACGATCCGCAAGGAAGGCTGGCGCAGCGTCATGATCAATTATAATCCGGAGACAGTATCTACCGATTACGACATGTGCGACCGTCTTTACTTCGATGAGCTGACCTTCGAGCGTGTGATGGATATTCTCGAACTGGAAAATCCGCATGGAGTCATTGTCTCTACCGGTGGTCAGATTCCGAATAATCTTGCTTTGCGGCTGGATGCGCAGAAGGTCAATATACTCGGCACTTCTGCCAAGAGCATCGACAATGCCGAAGACCGTGAGAAGTTCTCTGCCATGCTCGACCGCATCGGGGTAGATCAGCCCCGTTGGCGAGAACTTACTTCGATGGACGATATCAATGAATTTGTCGATGAAGTCGGTTTTCCGGTGCTTGTCCGGCCGTCCTATGTGTTAAGTGGTGCGGCTATGAACGTCTGTTCCAACCAAGAAGAATTGGAACGTTTTCTCAAACTGGCAGCCAATGTATCAAAGAAGCATCCGGTAGTGGTAAGCCAGTTTATCGAGCACGCCAAAGAAGTGGAGATGGACGCTGTGGCTCAAAACGGCGAGATTATCGCTTATGCTATCAGTGAGCATATCGAGTTTGCCGGCGTACATTCCGGTGATGCGACCATTCAATTCCCGCCGCAAAAACTTTATGTAGAAACGGTTCGCCGTATCAAGCGTATCAGTCGTGAGATTGCAAAGGTGCTGAATATCTCCGGTCCGTTCAATATCCAGTATCTGGCCCGTGAGAATGACATCAAGGTGATCGAATGTAATCTTCGCGCTTCGCGTAGTTTTCCGTTTGTCAGCAAGGTGTTGAAGATCAACTTTATCGAACTGGCTACAAAAGTGATGCTCGGTCTTCCGGTAGAGAAACCTTCGAAAAATCTTTTCGAACTCGATTATGTCGGTATCAAAGCATCTCAGTTTTCATTTAACCGTTTGCAGAAAGCTGATCCCGTACTGGGGGTAGATATGGCTTCTACCGGTGAAGTGGGTTGTATCGGAAGTGATACTTCCTGTGCAATTCTGAAAGCGATGCTTTCCGTGGGTTACCGTATTCCAAAAAAGAACATTCTTCTGTCTACCGGCACTCCGAAGCAGAAAGTAGATATGATGGGAGCTGCGCGTATGCTGGTAGATAAGGGTTATAAACTTTTTGCTACCGGAGGAACACATCGTACGCTTGCGGAAAACGGTATCGAAAGTACACTTGTTTACTGGCCGAGCGAGACGGATCAGTACCCGCAGGCTCTTGAAATGCTTCATAATAAGGAGATAGATATGGTGGTCAATATTCCGAAGAATCTTACGGCCGGAGAACTTGACAACGGATATAAAATCCGTCGTGCAGCTATTGATTTGAATATTCCGTTAATTACCAATGCTCGTTTGGCAAGCGCATTTATCAGTGCTTTTTGTACGATGAGTATTGATGATATTGCTATAAAAAGCTGGGAAGAATATAAGTAATCTTTATTGAGATTGAGATACTTTTGAATAGAAGCTGCGTGACGGACCACTGTCACGCAGCTTTTTTTATGGCATATCCTGTCGGCATAACTTTATTCATTATTGTTACTCTTCCTAAAATAAGTATCTCTCCATAGAAGGAAAAGTAGTCTTCAGTGAAATATAAACCAAAGCTTTAAATCGTAGATTATAAAAAGAGGGAATAATAGTTTTCTACCCGACAATTGAAAGTTTATACCGAATGATAAGAGATTTTTCTTCCCATGTTTTGTCTGCAATTCAAAGAAAAGGAATGTGTTCGGAGTCGATTCACAGACTCTTGTTTGGAATCTCTCTTTTATGTGATTGATACATAGATGAAAATCATAGACTTTATAGCTTTATTATTCAGACTGTTATATATGTATTGAATCTTGTGGAACATTTTTTTTGATAAAGCACTTTGTATATATAGAAAAAGGTTATATCTTTGCGCTTCGAAAAAGAACATCTGTGTGATTCTATACTTTTTGAATCTGACCACCTGGGATAGGGGAATGAATAGAAGTAAATGAATACAAGATCAATAATAATTGAATTAATCCACTTGATCGGGAAATATTTCTTTATCCCGATGTCCCCAAAGTATATCCATTTGTGAATAAATCTACCGGTTTAGCTTGGTATGCTCTTCGCATTACCTATAGTCGTGAACTCGCATTTAAACAATATCTTGACGATCGGAATATAGAAAACTTTATTCCCATGCGTTATGAATATGTGGTTAAGGGGGAGAGGAAAATACGTAAATTGGTTCCTGTCGTTCATAATTTAGTATTCGTATATGCCTCCAGACTTCAAATTGATGAAATGAAAACGACTGCGGGTACTCAATTGCCTATTCGTTATATTATGGACAGGGAAACCAACCAGCCTATCACCATACCGGAAACTCAGATGCGCAGTTTTATTGCTGTTGCCGGTAGCCATGATCAGCAAGTTGTGTATCTCGATCCCACTACCATCACCTTTAAGAAGGGAGAGCGTGTTCGTGTTACCGGAGGGCTTTTCGAAGGTGTTGAAGGAGAATTTGTTCGTGTAAAGGGAGACCGTCGTGTAGTTGTTTCCATTCAAGGCGTTATGGCGATAGCCACTGCCTTTATTCACCCCTCTTTAATAGAACCAGTTAATTTAAATATGGTTGAAAAATAATTCAACCTTCCGTAAATTCTTAATTGTCAACGTACCTATGTATTATAATCGGATGATGGTCATGATCGCATAGGGAATAATCGTCAATCTATTTATGTCTTTACAGTCCGAAATAGATGCATTGCATTGCATTGCGTCCGAACTTCTTTGTCTCGGTTTGGATGGGGAACCTATTTATGCCGATCATTTTCAGCAGCTTAATGCAGATGTCTATAATTATGCGGAAGCTCTTAGTTGTGAACATGGCAGTACTTCCGAAGAGGAAGCTTCTCTTTGCGTAGCTCTTTTGGCAGCGTATAATGCCACTATTTATAATAATGGTGATAAGGAAGAGAAAATACAGGTTATTCTCGAACGCAGTTGGAAAGTGCTTGAACATCTGAAATCCTCTTTATTGAAATGTCAGTTATTGGTTGCCTGTTATGGTGAAGTTTTTGATAGAGAATTGGCTCAGGAGGCTCGTGCTATTATGGATAGTTGGGAAAGTCGTAAGTTGACAGACGAGGAGCGTGAGGTTGTGGAACAGCTAAAGGCTTTGGAAGAGAATCCTTATCCGTGGGATGAAATGGGAGAGAAATAAATTAAGTGAAAATTTATAAGTGTTTTTTATGAATACAAAAGTTCAACATTATTTTTTATTGTGCTTGATTACCTTATTGGTATCTTGTTCGGCCCCTAAAGAGGTACTTTACTTACAGGATATTGCCACAATAAAAGAAGAGAATATTGATAAGAATTACGAAGTGATTATTCATAAGGATGACCTATTGGCTATCCTTGTGAATAGTAAGGATCCAGAGTTAGCATTACCATTTAATATGCCTGTAGTTACTTTTCAGATAGGTGCTCAAACTACTACTCAACAACGTTTACTGGGCTATCTTGTTGATCAGAATGGCGATATTGATTTTCCTATTCTGGGTAAAATACATGTAGAAGGCTTAACCCGTATGCAGGTTACTGAGCTAATTAAGCAAAAGCTAATGAATGAGGATTTAATAAAGGATCCAATTGTTACCGTTCAGTTTCTGAACTTTAAAGTTTCTGTAATGGGAGAGGTGGCTCGTCCGGGTACATTCGATATTTCCGGTGACCGTATCACTTTGTTAGAGGCTTTGAGTATGGCCGGTGATTTGACTATTTATGGTCGTCGTGACCGAGTAGCTGTGATTCGTGAGAAGGATGGCAAGCGTCGTATTTTATATCATGATTTACGTTCTTCGGATATTTTCCAATCCCCTTGTTATTATCTACAACAGAATGATATTGTCTACGTAGAGCCTAATAAGGCAAAGACGGGTCAAAGCCGTATAAATTCGAACAATTCGGTTGGAGTATGGTTGTCTGCTGTCTCCGTATTAGCGTCTATTACTTCCCTTTTAGTAACTATGTTTAAATAATTTTTGGAATAAAATAACGAAATGAATACAGAATCACAAAATAATAATGATATTCGTGAACAAGATTTAGAAATAAATCTTATTGATATTTTTCGTCTTATTTTTGTCAATTGGTATTGGTTTGTCCTGTCTGTTTTAATTTGTATAGGCTTTGCTTTTTTTTATTTGAAATCCTCTTCTAAAGTATATAGTCGTAAGGCTTCTGTACTTATCCGAGACGATTCTAAGGGAGGAAATATGAGTGAGTCTTCCGCTTTTGCAGATATTTCTTTTTTCGGTGGCAAACGTAATGTGGATAATGAAGTACTTGTTTTTCAGTCTCGCAATTTGATGGAAAAAGTTGCTCGTCGTCTGCATTTGGATATGAGCTATACAGTAAAGAATGGTTTACGTGATGATGAACTTTATACCCATTCTCCAATAACGGTCTCATTTCCAGAATCAGAGGAACGACAGGTTATAGAAATGAAAGTGACTCCTGTTGATTCTGTTACAGTGAAGCTTTCCGATTTAACTTTAACCATCGGCGATGAAGAACTTCGTTCTACAGAAACGATAGATGTTCATTTAAACGATACAGTTTCCACTCCTGTCGGTACAGTGGTCATAACTCCCAGCTTATACTATACAGATGCTTTCTATGCAAAGCCTATTTATGTTGTTAAATCAAATATGGAAAAGGTTGTTGAAGGTTATCAAAATAGAATAAAAATTTCTCTTGCCAGCAAAACCGCAACGATCATTAACCTTGTCCTGGACGATGTATCTACAGCTCGATCTGAAGACATCCTGAATATGCTTATTGCCGTTTATAATGAGGATGTCATTAATGATAAAAATCAGATTGCTGTCAATACCTCTAAGTTTATTAATGAAAGGCTAATTATAATAGAACGTGAACTGGGCAGTGTAGATGCCAATATTGAAAGTTTTAAGCGTGAGAATCAGTTGACAGACATTACTTCTGAGACAGGTATGTATCTGCAAAATACGAGTCGCTATAAACAAGAAGGCCTTAGTTTAGAAAACCAGTTAAGTATTTCGAAATATATTAAGGAATATTTAGTTGATCCTCAGAAAAATTCCGATTTGATACCGGCCAATACGGGAATTTCGGATAATAGTGTTGAATCTCAGATTAAGGAATATAATGATATGCTGTTGAAGCGTGATAAACTAATAACCGGCAGCAGTAATAAGAATCCTATCGTGATTGACTTGAATAACTCTTTGAGTGCGATGAAGCAAACAATTATTCGTTCTGTAGATAACTTAATTGTCGGGCTTAATATTCAATTAAAAAATATTCGTGAACAAGAAGAACAAACAACAAAGCGTATTGAAGCTGTCCCTACGCAACAGAAGTATGTTCTAACCGTAGAACGACAGCAAAAAATCAAAGAAGAACTTTATCTTTACCTGTTGAATAAACGTGAAGAGAATGCTTTAACGCAAGCGATTACTGAAAGTAATGCCCGTATTATTGATCCTGCTTCGGGGAGTAATAAACCTGTAGCTCCCAAATCAATGATGATTCTTTTGGCTGCCGTTGCTTTGGGTGCTGTTATTCCCATGGGAGTTTTGTGGTTATTGAATGTAACAGACACCAAGGTTCGTACTCGTAAGGAATTGGATCAAGTTTTAACCATTCCTTTTTTGGGTGATATACCCCGTCATGGCAGTAAGAAGGGGGAAGATGCAGATGGAATTGTTGTTCGTGAGAGTGGCCGTGATTCTGTTTCCGAGGCATTTCGCATTGTGCGTACGAACATGGAGTTCATGCGTGTGAAATCGAATAATCTGCAGGTAGTTATGTTTACTTCCGCCAATCCCGGTGCGGGTAAGACTTTTGTTTCCAGCAACCTTGCCATGAGTATTGCTCAAACGAATAAGAAAGTTGTTTTGGTTGATGTTGATATTCGTAAAGGAACGTTAAGCGGCATCTTTTCAAATGTGTCGGGGCGTATGGGATTGACTCATTATCTTTCAGGGCGAACGGATAACTTAAATGATATTATAGGTGTAAGTGAGGAGTATGATAAGCTGGACATTGTTTTCTCCGGTCCTGTACCTCCCAATCCTGCCGAACTTTTATTGAGTGAACGCTTGGATCGTTTTGTCAGTGAGCTTCGTAAACGTTATGACTATGTTATAATCGATAATGTTCCTGCCGGTATGGTTGCCGACGCCTCTATTGTAAACCGTGTAGCCGATCTTACCATTTTTGTGGTTCGATCAGGTGTTATGGATCGCCGTCAATTACCTGAACTTGAAAAGATGTATCGTGAAGAGCAGTTGCATAATATGTCCGTAGTGTTGAATGGAGTTTCTTATGAGCGTAAAGGTTATGGCTATGGTTATGGCTATGGTTACGGTTATGGTTACGGCTATGGTAAAGAACATGAACGCCAAGACGGGTTAATAAAACGTCTAAAAAAATCGATTTACCGTTTTTTTAAACATTGATATATTTTTATCAATGATATGTGTAAATAAGATATTTGTCATACAATGTTCTTTTTAAAAAAATATAGGGATAGTTCTCTGGTAAAAAATTCTTTTATCCTAATTTTAGGTACAAGTATTGCACAATTTTTGCCATTGATAATATACCCAATATTGGCTCGATTATATTCTCCGGATGATTTTGGCTTTTTAGCCACCCTGACGGCAATCACATCCATTTTGTGCGTCATATCAACAGGAAAATACGAATCAGCTATTTTAATAGCAGATAATGAAACGAAATCAATAAACTTAATTGCCTTAGTTTTTGCGGTTAGTTTAATTGTGCTGTTGCTGATATCAATTTTCGTCTGTTTATTTATTGGTTCTATTAAAGATTTTCTTGGAATAGAAAAAAGTGGATTCTATTTATTGATCTGCCCGTTGTCTGCCTTGTTTATAAATGTTTTTAATGTTTATAATGAATGGTGTGTACGGAATAAATTGTATAAACGATTGTCATATAATAAAATAGTAAGCTCCACTATGGTTTCTGGTGGAAAATTGGTATTTGGAGTATTCCGCTTCTTTAATTCAGGATTAATTGTTGGCGATCTGTCAGGTAGGGCATTGACCGCATTTGTCTGTTTGCACCGAATGTATGTTCATGAATTGCATTTATTAAAGAGTATATCATTAAAACAAATAGTTACGCAGGCCAGACGGTTTAAAGACTTTCCAAAGTTTACTATGCCTGCCCAGCTATTGAATACTGTGGGGGGAGCGGTTCCTGTCTTATTATTGGGAAAGTATTATAGCGGAAGTGACTTAGGGCATTTCTCTATGACCATGAGTGCTTTGATGATTCCGGTAAACGTAATTAGTATTTCTATCCGGGATGTGTTTAGACAAAAGGCGAATGAGATATATAAGGGAGGTAATTCGTTTAGGGGTTTATTTAAAAAAATGTTTATTGTTTTATTCATAGTAACATTCGTTTGTTCAATCGGAGTATACCCTGTTTTACCTCATTTCTTCACTTTGGTTCTTGGGGAAAAATGGTTGGAAACCGGTGAAATAGCTCAAATATTGCTACCTATGATAGCGTTAGATTTTGTAGCAATGTCTTTATCCGGTGTTTTGACTATAACAGAAAAACTGAAATATAACTTGTATTGGCAAATCTATTTCGTATCAATATCTGTGATTTCTATTTTGTTGGGTAGTCTTTATTTTACAAGTTTTTATGATACGATATTTATATTTTCATTAGGACGCAGTACTGCGTACCTTTTTTTACTTTTTCTTTCTTACAAATTTTCTAATGAGGTTTTAACTAATAGATAGATATATGTCATATTTTAGTTTTAATAATATAAAAGTTTCAGGCATAGCCTGTGCTGTTCCTAAAAATGTTGTACGTACAGACTCTTATAAACCTACTTTTGGTGAGGAGGAGGTAAACAAGTTTATGGATATGACCGGTGTGCATGCCTCCCACCGTACTTCAGAACATCAAACATGTTCTGATTTAGGGTATACGGCAGCTTGTTCCCTGCTGGATAAAAAGGGGATAGACAGAAGTGAAATTGGCGTCTTGATATTCGCCTCACACAGTCCTGATTACCGCCGCCCTTCCACGGCTTTTATTCTTCAACACCGTTTGGGTATTCCTACGGAAGCTGTTGTTTTTGATGTCAGTTTGGGATGTTCGTCTTTGGTTTACGGTATGCAGGTCGTGGCTTCCATAATGAATTGCAGTGATACAAAGAGGGCATTATTGTTTGTTGGGGATACGGCAGGCAAGTCTGTCTATCCGACCGATCGCAGTTCTGCAATGTTGTTCGGAGAAGCCGGTGCGGTGATGCTATTTGAAAAAACGGAAGAAGGCGATAGCTCTGTTAAGGCGTTATTGCGCAGTGATGGTAGTGGATACAGATATATGATTGTCCCAGGTGGCGGATACCGTAATTTACATGCCAGCAATGAAGTAGTCCTGTGTCAGGATGGTAATGAACGTACTCTTTTGAACTCCTTTATTCAAGGAACTTCCGTATTCACATTTACAGTTTTTGATGTACCACGTATAATCAAGGATTTTTGGAAGTATACCGGCACCACTGTAGATGATTACGATGTGTACGCTTTCCATCAGGCCAATCTTTATATTTTAAAACAAATAGCGAAGAAGACGAAGATTCCTTTGGAAAAACTACCCATATCTCTGGATCGCTATGGAAATACTTCCGGTGCTTCTGCTATTGTCACGTTATGTGATGTATATGGTCATTCCACAGACAGTAAGAATCTCCGAGTGCTCTCATGTGGTTTTGGTATCGGCCTTTCTTGGGGTGTTGCTTCTTTTGATATTGATACGGCTGATATTCTTCCTGTCATAGAAGATGACAGTGTATTTGAAGAAGGTATTTTTACTGATCCCAATCAATTATATACAACTCTTTAATAAATGGTAACTAACGTATTAGATTATTTGGAAGAAACAGCGGGATGCTTTCCTGATAAGGTAGCCCTTGTTGATGATAATAGCTCAATAACTTTCTCTCAATGGCTTCAGAAAGCGGAAAGTATTGGAACGGCCATTTGTGGTATTGCTTCCGGAGCGGTTCGTAGGCCTGTTCTGGTTTTTGTCGATCGTAGGATAGAGGGACTGGTCGGCTTTATGGGCGTTGTTAAAAGTGGAAACTTTTATGTTCCTATTGATTGTAAAATGCCGGACGAACGTTTGAAATTGATAGTTGATATATTGAATCCTATTGTCGCCATAACTGTAACCGATACGGAAAATAATATATTGGATTCCATTGGTTTTGAAGGCAAGAGATTAATGTATAGAGACGTTGCCGAATCCTGTATAGATGATGAACAATTAAAGAAAGTACGTTCCCGCATGATAGACCTTGATCCTCTGTATGCTATATTTACAAGTGGTTCGACAGGAGTTCCTAAGGGTGTTGTAATAAGTCATCGCGGTGCTATAGATTTGGCCGAATGGCTGGTTGAGACGTTTGGCTTTACGGATGCGGATGTGTTGGGCAATCAGACCCCGTTTTATTTTGACGGTTCGGTTAAGGACATTTATATTACACTCAAGACCGGTGCCACATTGACTGTAATCGGGAAGAAGTATTTCACGTTCCCTAAGCTACTGGTCAAATTCCTCAATGAACATAAAGTGTCAACCATTCTTTGGGCGACTTCCGCCGTTGTTTTGATTGGTAATAGTCGTATTTTTGATGAATCACGTCCGCAGTATTTGAATAAAGTTTTTTTTGCAGGTGAGGCCATGCCGGCAAAACAACTGAAAGTTTGGATGGACAGTTTGCCCGATACAAGTTTTATTAACTTGTATGGACCTACCGAGATAACGGTTGATTGTACTTATTATATTGTGAACAGAAAGTTCGATGATGATGAATTCATTCCCATAGGTACCCACTGTAAAAATATGGAAGTGCTTGTCTTGAATGAGGATAACCAATTGGTGGCACAAGGTGAATCCGGTGAATTGTGTGTACGCGGCACGGGTGTTGCGTTGGGTTATTATAATAATTCGGAGAAGACTCGCGAGGTCTTTGTCCAGAATCCTTTGCATAATCTGTATGAAGATAAAATATATCGTACAGGTGACATCGTGAAGTATAATGAACGTGGGGAGATTGAGTTCGTTTCCCGCAAGGATTTCCAGATAAAGCACATGGGTAACCGGATAGAACTTGGAGAAATAGAAGTTGCTGTCAATTCAATGCCTGAAGTTACCAATGCAGCCTGTATTTATGACTTTGATAATCAAAAAATAGTCTTGTATTATACAACCGTTACCGGGGAGGAATCGGATATCATCAACTATATTAAGACTAAGATACCCAAATACATGTTTCCCAATTCAATCTGGCATCTGAATGAGATGCCACATAATTTGAATGGCAAGGTGGATCGTGTAAAGTTGAAGAAAATGTATGAAAGCCATAAAGATAACTGATATATCACAGGTTGAAAATATAAGGGATCGATATTTCATCAGAAATTGTTTGACTAATAATTATTTAATGCTTGATGAATATGAGAATCTAATTCGTGAAGATCGGTTATATGCAATATGCACCCAACAGAACTCCTGTTTCTTGGTAAAAAAAGACAAATGTTTTCGTGTGTACTATTATATAAACGATACCGCCGAACAAATGTTATTTGACATTTTCGATGATTTCGTATTAGAGATTTTATATCGCGGAGAGAAATATTATCCGGTAAACGAGATTAAGTACTGGGAATACTGTGGCTTTAGTACTCATTTGATACGGGATCAATATGAAACTCAATATCGTGATTTGCGGGTAGAATCAAGAGCAACAAGGGATATATACATTGATTTCGCAACTGAGTTGGAAGATGCATTGTTTGCTTGTGAGTTGTTTAATTCGGTTTTTGACCCTTACTCTGGTGACTATATTTCACGAGAGCAGATATGTCAATTGCTGGATGAAAGGAAAATCCTCATAGCTTATAAAAATAACCTACATGCAGGTGCTTTACATTTTTATAGCGCTAACAATCGGGTATGGTTAGGGCATGTTGCAGTATTGGATAAATACAGAGGGCAACACCTTGGAGATATTTTAGTGGATACTTATATAAAAGAAAATATGAATAATAACAAAGTGCGTTTTTCTTTATGGGTACAACAGCAGAATCAAACGGCTATAAATATGTATCAAAAAAAGGGATTTAGATACGTAAATAAATCAACTATATCAATGCTTAAACTTAAAAAATAAATGAAAGATATGGATAAATTATTGGAATTGTTAAAGGGAATACGTCCTGATGTGGATTTTGAGACGGAAACAGCGCTGATTGATGACGGCATTTTAGATTCTTTTGATGTGGTTTCTATTATATCTGAGTTAGATGACGAGTTTGGGGTACAGATTCGCATTGCAGAACTTGACCCGGATAATTTTAACTCTTTGCAATCTATTTGGAGTTTAGTACAAAAACTGAAAAGTAACTAAGGGTGGATAATATTATTAATCTTAAAGATAAGGTAATAGTTATTACGGGGGCCGCATCAGGCATTGGTAGAGAGGTAGCTATAGTGACCAGCCTACAGGGAGCTCGTGTTATAATGTTAGATATATCTCAGGAAGGTTTAGATAAAACTTTATCTTTACTTTCTGGAGAAAAACATTGTAGAATTATAACTAATCTGGCTAATTTGAATGAATTGTCTGATGTTGTTAATGGTATTGTTTTGAAATATGGAAGTATTGATGGTTTAGTACATTGCGCTGGAATTAGTAGCCGCAAGCCACTGAATGTGTTAAAGAAAGAAGGCTTTGATAATTTAATGGATGTGAATTTTTATTCTTTTGTGGAGCTTGTGAAATTGGCTACAAAAAAGAATAATTTTGCTTTCGGTGGTAGTATAGTTGCTATTTCTTCAGTTTCCAGTATTAAAGGATATAAGGCAAAAACAGAATATTGTGTATCGAAAGCGGCATTGGATGCGGCTGTTCGTTGTTTTGCACAAGAATTGATACATAAAAATATAAGAGTTAATACAATAATGCCAGGTGTTGTAGACACTCCAATGGCACTTAATGCAAGAATAATTAGTCAGACTGTTGGTGGAGAGACCAATGAACAACAACCTTTAGGAAATACTCAACCTCGGGAAATTGCAAATTTAGTAGCTTTTTTATTGAGTGATGCAACAAATACTATCACTGGCACTTCAATTCGAATTGATGGTGGATTGTGTATGTAATTTATAATTAATTTTAGAAAACTATGACACGTAAAGAAAAGTTGAACATGATTGAGGACGTTCTTGAAGTAGAACTTGGTTCTTTAAAAGAATCGGATTTATTGTCTAAAATAAGTGAGTATGATTCAATGAGTAAATTGTCACTGATTGTTATGTGTGATGAAGAATTTGAAAAGAAATTGTCAGGAGAGCAAATAAGACAATTTAAAACGGTGGGTGATATTCTCGACTTTTTAGAATAAATGCAGGTTAGAAGAGTTATAAATGATGTTTTTTATTCAAACACATTTATACTTATTTCTGAATTGAATGATAATGCGTGGATAATTGATCCCGGTGACATTGATAAAATAGTAGAAATACTTCCTAAGAAATGTTCAGTAAAAGGCGTATTTATCACGCATTATCATTTTGACCATATTTATGGTCTTAATAGCTTGACTTATTTATTTCCCGGTTTAGTGGTGTTTGCGACAGAAATTATTGCAACAGGATTATACTCAGATAAAATGAATTTATCTTATTATCACAATCAGTCTTTCGTTTATCAGGGTAAAAATTTGATTTTTCTTAGTGATAATGAAGTTGTTGATCTGGATAATGGAAATAAAATTGTTGCAATCGATACTTCCGGGCACAATGAAAGTTGCTTGTCTTTCATGTTAAATAATTACTTGTTTACAGGCGATTCTTACATACCTAATGTTAAATTAGTGACAAATCTTCCTCGTTCAAATAAAGAGAAAGCTAAAAAATCATTAGAACGTATTTTGGGACTAATAAAAGACGATACAATAGTTTGTCCGGGACATGGCGCTATAATTAAGAACGGTTATTGATTTTATGTTACTAAAAATCATATAATATGAGTTTAAAAAATGTTATAAAGAAAATCCTTCTTGTTAGTAAAAATGAACCATTGACGACATTGAATATCCTAAAGAGATGGAATATCCGTTTTGGGAAATATATATGGAAGAAAAAATATACAACGAATGAATTAATTGATCTTCTAAAAAAAACAGGTTTAAAAAAAGGTGATACAGTATTCATACAGGCAGCTTGGGATTCTTTCTATAATTATTTAGGGAATGAAAATGAATTGATAGACGGTATTTTAGAAGTTATAGGCGATACTGGAACCTTAATGATGCCTGCTTATCCTCTTTTGAGAAGAAATAAAATATTTGATGTGAGAAGAAGTGTTACTGCAGCTGGTATGTTGGCAGAAACATTTAGAAATTATCCTAATGTATTACGAAGTGCTAATGTGAGACATTCCGCATGTGCAGTGGGACCTAATGCTCAATATCTTGTTGGTGAACATCATAAATCATTGATTTGCTTTGATGAATATTCTCCCTTTTATAAATTGAAAGATGTTAACGCTAAAATTTTTATTTTAGGATTACCTCATTATTCATTAGGTACTATAATTCATACTATTGAAGCAACATTGTACAAAAACGAACCTTATTTTTCTAAATTCTATACTAACCAAAAAGTTGTAAATAGATATAAGGATATAGATGGAGAAATGAAAAGTTATGAATCCTTGTGCGAAAATTCAAAAATTAATATACGTTCGGATCATTTTCTAACTCGATATATAATTAGGAAATATTTTGATCGTAATAACTATAAAATGGCTAAACTATCTAATTTGAATATTTCAAGTTATAACGCTCAATATGTTTATAATAGATTGGTAGAGTTGGCACATGAGGGAGTCGTTTTATATTATTCACCAAGATATTCGAAAAATGATAAGTAAACGTCTTTCAATCTTAAAGTAGTTCATATATGTTTTTTAACTCTGGGAGAATATTCAGGACTGATTATGTAAGTCTTGTTACAGCGATATTATATGTTTTCATATTTAGATTTATATATACAGATTATTTAGTTCCATTATGGGGATATTTTGGCTATTACAATAATAATAGTGATGGTATTCGAATAATTACATCAAATATATTTGCTGTATTACCTATTTTATGTTATTCAAACAAGAAAGTTATTTCAAACCTTATTTCTATTTTAATTTACATTTTGGTATATCTGCCTACTATAATAATGATCCAGTATTATTTTGTGGATTTTCAATTGGCTATAAAATACCAGCTTGTTTTTCTTTTGGGAATGACTCTCTTTTTCCTCAGTGATATAGATAGTGGTAAAGTTGTTATACTAAAAAAAAATTATATACCTATCAAATTTTACCTTTGGGTAGGAATAATTATGTTACTTTTTGTTGTAATCTACTATGGATCTTCTTTACGTTTGGTTTCTTTTAGTAAAATATATGAGTTAAGAGTGGATAATTATGGGGCGAAACTTTCTCGTTTTCCATTAATTGGATATTTTATTTTATGGATATCTAATTTTTTTCGTCCTTTATTTCTTTCAATAGGATTGGTTTATAAAAAAAAGGAGTTTGTGTTGATAGGTGTTTTGATGGCAATATTAATTTATATGGCTACAGCTACTAAAGGGACTCTTTTTTCTCCGCTTTTTGCTTTTGGTCTTTATTGGTGTTTAAAATATATAGGATTTAAATATTTATTTCCATTAATTGTATTTTTCTTTTTGTTAGTTGTTTCATTGTTTAAATTGACTGAACATTCTGAATCATCGATTTCTTCTGTCTTTTTCGTTATTTCAGCTATATTATTGATGAGATCATTAGGAATCTCTGCTTTACTGAATACTGTTTACATAGATTTCTTTGAGACAACAAAATTACATACATATTATACGCATATAAATGTTGTTAACAGTATTTTTGGAGGATATCCATTTGGTGAAGATGCTTTGGGGAAAGCTGTATGGGGCGGGTATTCAGGAGAGAATGCGGATGATGCAATGAATGCAAATGCGAATTTTTTAGCAACAGATGGAGTTGCTGCAATGGGGATTTGGGGTGTATTATTAGTTTCAATCCTCTTTTATTTTTTATTGAAATATTTAAATAAAGTTTCAAAAGGCCACAATACTGATTTTGTTTTTATTCTTTGTTTAGGTTCTATTCTGTCTTTATTAAATGTTTCTCTTTTTACTACATTGTTGTCATGTGGGCTGATATTGATAATAATCTGTCTCAAATATTCAACGATTCGATATTGATTATTTTAGTAAAATAATATTTGTATAAATTATTCTTTACAATGATATTGACGTCTTTTTAGTGATTAATTTACATAAATGAATTATTATTGGCCTTTACTAATCATAAAGTAAGAAAGTGCTTATACATTGATTAATTTATTGTTAAATATTTATTGAACATGAAAAAAATTTGTGTTATTGGATTAGGTTATGTAGGATTGCCTTTAGCAAGGCTATTTTCTACAAAATACCAGACCATTGGTTTTGATATGAATCAAGCGCGCGTTGATGCATTAAATAATGGTCACGATGTAACTTTAGAGGTATCTGATGATTTATTACAATCTGCATTGAATAGCGGTTTTAGGTGTACTACAATTCTTGATGATATAAAAGATTGTAATATTTATATAGTAGCTGTTCCTACACCTGTAGACGAGAACAACCGTCCTGATTTAAAACCTTTATGGAAGGCAAGTGAAACTGTAGGAAAGGTGATATCGAAAGGTGATATCGTAATTTATGAATCAACAGTTTATCCAGGAGTAACAGAGGAGGAATGCCTGCCTATAGTTGAAGAGGTCTCCGGATTAAAATTGAATGTTGACTTTTATGCAGGATATTCGCCTGAACGTATAAACCCTGGTGATAAAGAACATACAGTGGATAAAATTAAAAAAGTAACCTCTGGCTCTACTCCTGAAATAGCCGACACTGTTGATGATCTATACAATTCGGTCCTTTTGAATGGTACTCACAAAGCGTCTTCGATAAAAGTCGCGGAAGCTTCGAAAATTGTTGAAAATTCACAACGAGATGTGAATATTGCCTTTATGAATGAATTGGCGAAAATATTCAATGCAATGGGAATTGATACTAATGATATTATTGAGGCTGCGTCGAGTAAATGGAATTTTATAAAAATGAAGCCGGGCTTAGTAGGTGGGCATTGTATCAGTGTGGATCCATATTATTTAATTCAAAAAGCTCAGGTTTATGGAGTACTTCCGCGTATCATGTTTGCTGCGCGACGATTGAATGATGGTATGGGGGCATATGTAGCTAATCAAACTATTAAATGTATGAATAAAAAGGGGGTGATAGTAAAAGATTCAAAGATATTGATACTTGGTATCACTTTTAAAGAAAATTGTCCTGACATCCGAAACACTAAGATAATGGATATTTATAGTACATTGAGAGAGTACACGAATGACATAACAATTTGTGACCCATGGGCTAAGGCAAAAGATGTAGAACGAGAGTATGATATAAAAATTGTGGAAGAAATCGGTTTACTAAAAGAGTATTATTATAATGCGGTCATTTTAGCTGTTGGACATAAAGAATTTATTACTCAAGATATTAAAAAGTTTGTTTGTGAGAATGGTGTTATCTATGATGTAAAGGGAATGTTACCTAAGGAATTTACGGATGGAAGACTCTAAAAAGAAAATCGTACATTTATGTTTGAGTAGCTTTTATATTGATGGATATTCATATCAAGAAAACATGTTACCTAAATATCATGTAAAACTTGGATATGATGTAACTGTTATTGCTTCATTGGTGTCTTATGATAAAAATGGAATGAGATGTTACTTGAAAGAAGGAGAATATAAATGTAATAGAGATGGTTATAAGGTCATTAGAATAGATTACAAGAAGGGATTTTTTAGAATATTATACAAAAGATTGAGATTCTATTCTAATACTTATGATTTGTTAGTAAGTGAAAAGCCAGATATAATTTTCGTACATAATACTAGCTTTGGTGATGCAAAATATGTGAAGAAATACATGAAAGAACATCCGGGAACTTTCCTTTTTGCAGATTCTCATGCTGATTGGATTAATTCTGCAAGAAACTTTCTTTCTAAAAATATTTTGCACAAAATAATATGGAGACATTATACACAAATGTTACTTCCTTATTATCAAAAAGTATATGGAGTACTTCCGATACGGTGTGATTTTTTATACGATGTTTATTCTGTTCCTCGAGAAAAAATAGAATTACTGCCTTTAGGTGTGGATGATGATGCTATACCGTCTAATAAAGAAGAGATAAAGAATGACATTCGAAATAAATTGAGAATAAAGACTACGGATTTAGTTATTATCACAGGTGGGAAAATAGATCGTTTAAAAAACACACATAAATTGATGCAAGCTTTTTCAGAAATAAATGATGAAAAAATACATTTAATAATTTTTGGAGTTGTTATTCCTGATTTTAAAGAAGAATTTGATAGACTTTTAACTAAAAATATGCACTATGTTGGATGGTGTAATTCGGAAGACGTAATTAATTATATGGTTTCTGCTGATTTAGCTTGTTTTCCAGGAACCCATTCCACATTATGGGAGGAAGCTGTCGGCTTGTCATTGCCTTGTATATTGAAAAATTGGGAAGGAATGCATCATGTAGATATAAATGGTAATTGCTTGTTTCTAAAAGATGATACCGTTGCAGGTATAAAGGAAATTTTATTAAAAATTATAGAGAAAGATACCCTAAAAGAATTAAAACAAAAGGCTCAAATAGCAGCAGCTTCTTTCCGCTATTCTGAAATTGCTCAAAAGGCTATAGGGATGTAAGAATGTTTTGAGTATTTATATCTGTGTATAAATATATCTTGTCTTAGTTTTGTAGTATGGTGATTTTGTAATAGATTTTTGTAAATGTTTAAACTGTTGTATTTTTCGTGATAAAAACAGTAGGATGTTGATATTTACTTCATAGTACTAACTATATTAATATCATAAAAATGAAAGGTGAGGTGTAATAATGATTAATTATTTAATGGGGTTTTTGTCTAATTTTTTTAATCCGGCTGTCTCTTTTGTGGCAATTACGGATCATAAATCAGTTATTAATAAATTATCCAGAATCTATCGTTTTGCAAAAATTATCAACTCTTCTGTTGACAAATATTCATACATAGGGATAAATACTTGGGTTGTAGACACCCACATAGGTGCTTTTTGTTCTATAGCAAGTGAAGTCTACATTGGCTTAGCGACGCATACAATTGACAATCTTTCTACCTCTCCTATTTTTACGGAAAGAAAAAATGCAACGGGACATTCTTGGGTAGAATGTGATCATGCTATCAATCGTTTACAAACGGAAATTGGAAATGATGTTTGGATAGGATTCCGTGCAATGATTTGTGGAGGAGTAACGATAGGTAATGGTGCTATAATAGCGGCTGGAGCTGTCGTAACAAAAGATGTACCTCCTTATGCCATAGTAGGAGGTGTGCCTGCTCGTATTATCCGTTTTCGTTATTCACAAGATATAATAAATGAGCTGGAAGATCTTGATTGGTGGAGTTGGGATGACAGCATATTACAGAAACATATATCGCTATTTCAGCATAAATTAACAAAAAATGATGTGATTCTATTAAACGATATGGATATAAATGTAAGTTGAAAAATAGCGTGTTTAATTTTAAGTAACGTAGATATTTAGTTTCTGATAACTCCATTCTTAATTGGAGTATATTTTTACTTCCCATAAACTCTAAATGTATATTTCTAATGATGAAATTTTCCCTTATTACTGTTACTTTTAATAGCGGTATGACACTTCGCGATACTATTCAATCAGTCCTTTCTCAATCTTATGATGATATTGAGTATATTATTATTGATGGATTATCAACAGATGACACAATGGATATAATTAAAGAATATGAGCCTCAATTTTCTGGACGTATGCATTGGGTAAGTGAAGAGGATTGTGGATTATATGATGCTATGAATAAGGGATTCAATTATGCAACAGGTGATATTATAGGTATAATTAATTCTGATGATTTATTAGCGGATCCAACGGCAATAGCAAAGGTAGTGAGGTGTTTTGAAACTGATGAAACGATAGATGCAGTATATGCAGATTTATATTATGTTTCTCGATTTGACACTTCTAAAATTATTCGTCATTGGGTATCTGGAAGGCAACGGGATTTTGCAAAAGGATGGCATCCTGCACATCCGACTTTTTATGTAAAAAGAGAGGTGTATCAGAAATATGGAATATTTGATTTGAGTTTTAAGTTTGCAGCAGATTTTGAATTAATGTTGCGGCTTATTGAGAAAAATGGTATTAAGTTATTCTATCTTCCAGAGCCTTTAGTAAGGATGCGTTTAGGAGGTACTACCAGTAAAAATTGGGTAAATATAAAGCAGGGTAATCTTGAATGTATTAAGGCATTTCAGAAAAACAACCTTCCAGTTAATCCTTTTTATTCATTTTATCGCTTAATACCAAAGTTGAAACAATTTTTTCAATAATATTTTTATGAATCTTCTTTTTACTGGTGCTTCTGGTTTTCTAGGAAATAATATATTTCCTTTATTAAAAAGATATTATAATATTTCAACTGTTGGATTGACTCCGGATGATACTTACATGTTTAATTTAGTAGAGGAGGGGCTGATTTTAAATGAACAATATGATATTGTTCTTCACGCAGCAGGTAAAGCTCATTCGGTTCCACAGACTGATGAAGAAAAGAACGCTTTTTTTGATGTAAATCTCCAAGGAACCAAGAACCTTTGTTCTGCATTGGAAAAGGTAGGAGTTCCGCGGGCATTAATTTTTATCAGTACAGTAGCTGTATATGGTTGTGATTTCGGTGAGAATATAACAGAAGAACATCCCCTAAATGGTACGACTCCCTATGCTGAGAGCAAAAAGCAGGCAGAACGCTATTTACAGGGTTGGTGTAACATGCATGGCGTTACATTAGGCATTATTCGTCCTTCATTGATAGCAGGGCCTAATCCTCCCGGTAATTTAGGGGCAATGATTCACGGAATGCGTAGTGGTAAGTATTTTAGTGTTGGGAAAGGTGAAGCAAAAAAAAGTGTATTGATGGTAGAAGATGTTGCTAACTTAGTTCCATTATTGGCAGAAAAAGGAGGTATCTATAACGTGTGTGATACATATCATCCTTCATTTCGGGAATTGGAGTCTGTTATTAGTCAGCAATTGGGAAAATCAATGCCATTCTCAATTCCATATTGGTTAGCAAAGAGTCTGGCTACTATAGGCGATTGTTTAGGTGGAAAAGCCCCGATAAACTCTTGTAAACTAAGTAAAATAACAAAAACTTTAACATTTAGTAATGCACGAGCAATACAAGAGTTGGGTTGGAAGCCTACAAGCGTATTAGAGAACTTTAAAATAGATTGATATGTTGAATTGGATGATTGCAGTAGGGTTAGGAATTGTAATTCTTTTGTTTATAGCAATTCAACTATGGTTTTATTGGATATATAAAAACGAGTAATGTACTATATTATAATCCTGGTTCTGCTCTTCCTTGCAGAACTTTTTTATTTCCGTATCGCTGATAAATGTAATATCATCGACAAGCCGAATGAACGTAGTTCTCATACCCGCATTACTTTGCGTGGTGGAGGGATCATCTTTTATTTTGGTGTATTGGCTTATTTTCTGACGAGCCATTTTGAATACCCCTGGTTCATGCTTGCCTTGACATTGATCACCTTTATCAGTTTTGTGGACGACATCCGTTCCACTTCACAGGTACTCCGACTGGTGTTTCATTTCTCCGCCATGGCTTTGATGTTCTATCAATGGGGGTTGTTTTCACTCCCTTGGTGGACGCTTTTTGTGGCATTGATCGTTTGTACGGGTATCATCAATGCTTACAATTTCATGGATGGCATCAATGGCATCACCGGCGGATATTCATTGGTTGTTCTCGTAGCCCTTGCTTACATCAATGAGGCGGTCGTTCCTTTCGTCGAACAGGGTTTTATTCTGACGGTGCTTTGCAGTGTCGTTGTTTTCAACTTCTTCAATTTCCGGAAACGTGCCAAGTGTTTTGCCGGTGATGTCGGTTCTGTCTGCATTGCATTCGTTCTGTTATTCTTTATTGGCAAGTTAGTTATCCGGACGGAGGATTTCAGTTGGATTATCCTGTTGGCCGTATACGGTGTGGATAGTGTACTGACGATAATCCATCGCCTGATGCTTCACGAGAATATCGGTTTGCCACACCGGAAACATCTGTATCAGATTATGGCGAATGAACTGAAGATCCCTCATATGGTGGTTTCATCTGTATATATGCTGGTACAGGCATTGGTGATAATAGGCTATCTTTTATTTCAGAATAATGACTATCAAAATAATGGCTATTGGTACATGGGGGGAGCTATACTGCTTTTAAGCGTTATTTATATTCTGTTTATGAAGAGATATTTCCATTTACATAAAATAAAATCACTTAATTCTTAGAGACTGTTTAATTTTTTCTCTTAAGAATAATACTGAGCAAAATTTAAACAGCCTCTTAGTCACCTAATACTTCTTTCAATTCTTTTTTGTTGAGGGGTTTCGTTATGAACGTATTGCATCCTGCCCTCATGGCTTCTTCTCTGTCGAACTCGAAAGCGTTGGCAGTAACGGCGATGATAGGAGTTTCCGTATCGAATTTCCGTATTTCCCGGGTAGCTTCCAAACCACCCATAACCGGCATCTTCATATCCATCAGAATGGCATCATAATGATGGCTTGATGCAAGTTCCACCGCTTCTTTACCTGTATAGGCACGGGTTAATTCAGATGTTTTAAGGAGGGCTTTTACCAGCATATAATTACTGTCGATATCTTCGGCTACTAATATGGATTTCTTCTGAACATCATTGGTACAAGACTCCTGTGAAGTGCTAAGAGTCGGATTATGCCCCATTCTTAGGATATCCTCTGCAATTTCTTCCGTTTCCTCATATCTCTCAATTTCTGCTTCACAAGGAAACCAGGCCCAAAACTTACTTCCTTTTCCTTCGTCACTTTCCATACCGATCTTACCACCTTGTGCATCAGTGATTGCTTTACAAATGGCTAATCCTAAACCGGTACCTTGCGTGAAGTCGTCGAGCTTGGCAAAACGTTGGAATAGCTTGTGCTGTTTTTCTTTCGGTATACCATGTCCGGTATCTTCTACATATAATTTTATGCCTCCGTCAATGTAACTGTATCCCATAGTGATGCGACCTCTGTCAGTGTGTTTTATAGCGTTGGTGATAAAATTCGTTCCTACCTGCACCAGACGGTTTTTATCCAGTTTTACCAAGCAACTCTTGTAGGGATTATGGCCGATAAACTCTACTTCGGGATTAGTACATCGTTGCTTCAGAGCCATAAAGGTTTCTTTGTATGTATCTGCCAAATCGAAAGATTCCAACTTTAATTCCATAAGTCCCGATTCTATCTTCGACAGGTCCAGAATATCACCGATAAGCCTTAACAGCAGTTCGTTGTTATTGTTGATGATATTCATAAACTCCTTTCGCATATTAACGTCTTCTGTGGTTTGAAGCAGTTCGGAGAAGCCTACGATGGCATTCAACGGAGTACGGATTTCATGGCTCATATTTGCTAAAAATGCAGATTTCAGCTTATCGGCTTGTTGGGCGGTTTCTTTTTCCCGTTCCAAAAATTTCTGATAATTGATTTGTTCGGTGATATTTAATCTGACACCCAGATACTTTATGACCGTTCCATTTTTATCTTTCTCCATAGGGACACCGCGTACTGTACAATACTGCCAATCCGAATCGTATTTGGTCTTCATTTTTACAATGAAGTTGTAAGATTCATCCTTCCTGTCTTTTACGATACCCGCTGCTTTTTCAATTAGTTCCAGATTTTCGTCGTCTTTTTGTGAATAACAGTCGTAAGTGCTCATGGAGATTACTGCACCGTCCTTGTAATCTGCTACCGGTTCATTATATGTGGTGAACAGTTGTGTGTCACAATTATATTCCCACATGGCCATACCTGCCGTCTGAATGGCGAAACGGAGTTTTTCAATCGTGTCATTCAGAATTTTGTTGTTAAGTACTTCTTGTGTTATATCTTTCTGGGTTCCCAATATGGCTGTCACAGTGTCTTCTTCTTTTTTGGATATCATACGACTATCGTAGTAGTGATAAGTGCCGTCTTCGTGCATATAACGGAATACGGTTTCCGCTGATTCTTTTTGTCCATGTAAGATTGTATCGAATAGCTCTTTTTGTATTATGCGATCGTCCGGATGGAGCATGCCTAAATACTTCTCCATATTGAGTCCTTTTTCAGTGCGCATATTGCCGCGTAACATGAACTCTTGTGTGTGCAGTTCGTAAATCCATGCAGTGACATTGCCTGCATTCATTGCCATATTGAGTTTTGCTTCTTGTTCGGCCATTTGCCGTTCATGTTTTTCCTCGGCCGTCCGGTCTATGGCTGTAATTAAAATACCGATAAGCTCTCCTTCCTGGTCTTTTATGGGTGTAACATCCATTTTGAAGTAGAATATCTGATCGAAAGGGGTAAAGCGGGCGAAGTATTGCGGACATTGCTCTTTACGCATGTCGTATTTTAATATACCATGAAATTCGTGAATTTGGTTTTGCTCGTCTATAATACCGTGATTTCGCAAAACAGGGTTCGCATATATGGATAGTTGTTCTTTCAGCAATTTGTTTTTGTTATCCATTTGAAATAATCTGGCCATCTCATCATTGACGCTTACCAATATACCTTTTTTATCATAGTAGCTTAGTCCCACCAGAGTAGTATTGAATACTGTCTGATATCGGTTTAGAAAATTTTTGTTTTCGAGTAATAAAGCATTGAGTTTTTCATTTTCTTCTTTAAGTAGAATTTCTCCCTTTTGGGCTCTTTTTTTATAGATTGTGACGAAGATGGATAGCAATAGTGCGGTGAGTAATAGAGCCCCCAAAAGGAAATATAACCATGTAGGAATACTGAATGTCGGCTTTTCTCCCAACCATTTCACATGTATCCGGTCATATACTCCGTTTTTCTTCAATTTCAGAAGGGCTGAGTTTATTTGTTCTAATAATTGGGTGTCACTACCTACAAAGCAATATTCTTGTAATGGCCATTCGGAATCTATAATACTAAGATTGGTTAGTCCGTCTTTGTAAATTATGTATTGCGCCATGTTGTCAAGGCATATTGCCATATCACCTTTACCTTCGGATAGCATATTCAATCCTTCCATCATATTGTCAACCGGAATAAGATGGGAATCATATCCCATGTCTTTTAACTTTTTATGAGGTAGGGCATACCTTTGTACGATAACGTTTTTGTGTGATAAATCCTTTGTATGTTGGATAAGGGCATCTTTCCGGCAGACGAATTTGTAGTTTATATAGCTGTGGGCTTTGCTCAGTTTGGACGGGCCGTTTTGAGGAGATTCGAACTTTGCCATGCCGGTAATCAGATCGATTTCTCCTTTTTCGAATTGCTGAAGTATATCCGACCAATCTTCCAGTTGCAGGTCGTAGGGTAGCTTCAATTCGTCCATAATGGCACGGGTTAGATCAATATTAAAACCATCCGGTTCTCCTTTGTCGTTTATAAATTCATAAGGTGGGAAAGCACTGTCACCACGTATGATTATTTCTCGGGTATCTTTTGCAGTTCCTTGTATTATATATAAAAAGGTAAGGATTATAATGACGCATTTTTTCATTAAAAGTATTGATTTAAATATAAGAAAAGAATGTTTAGCTGAATAAAGATAGGAAATGTTTTACTTAAATATATATCTTATGATGAAATTAACATTTTGGAAATGAATCAATTAATTTTCAAAGTTCACTTCCCTTGTTGCAAGGGAAGTGTGAACCAAAAGCACGAACCTTCATTCACGACCGATTCGACTCCTATTTCACCTCCCATTTGTGTAATGATGCTTTTGCAGATCGATAATCCGATTCCGGTACCTTGAGCAAAGGTGTTTAACTTCACAAAACGGTCGAATATATTGTCGAGCTTTTCTTTGGGAACTCCTAACCCGGTATCATGTACATAGATTTTTATTGCATTGTCGGATGTTATTTCATAACCTACGGTGATGTTGCCTTGTGAGGTAAATTTGATGGCATTATTGATGAAGTTTGTGAGGACTTGAGTAAATCGGTTCTTGTCACTATATATATGGCAGGGTGAAGCATGCGATTCGAAAAGAAGTGTTACTCCTTTTTGGGGTTTTGCTTTGAGCTCTTGTACAATCTCTTGGCAGGCTTGTTCAATCTCAAATCTCTCTTTTACAAAATCGAATGTACCGGCTTCAATTTTGGAAAGATCCAATATATCTGAAATCAGTTGTAACAATAGTTCGTTATTCCTTTGTATGATGCTGATATATTCTGCGCGTTCTTCTAAATCATCCGTTTCGGTCAGTAAAGTCGAGAAACCGACAATCGAATTGAGGGGAGTACGGATTTCATGACTCATGTTAGCTAAGAAAGCTGATTTTAACCGGTCTAACTGTTCGGCCTTATCCCGGGCAATGATAAGTTTTTGTTCCGTTTGTTTCAGTGGAGTGATATCATAGTTGACACAGACCATTTCAATGATTCCGTCCTGAGGGCGGAAATCTCTTACAAGTACATTGACGCTGGTCCAGGAATAGTTACCGGATGCTCTTTTGATACGTATGTCTTTACGCAGGCAGGTAGCTTGTCCTTGTTTGACATTACCTACAAACTCCTTTAAAACTGCCCGGTCATCGGGATGCACATTCCGATAAACGCCTATAACTTCGGGGAGGGGAATTCCGTCTTTTTCACCGATATTATCATACCAGCTACTAAGGGCATAACCATCACGGCTTAAGGCATCGAATACGGCGTACCCGACTTTTGCATAATCGCCTATAAGGGCGAACAGGGTTTCGAATTCTTTTATCTTCGAACGGGCGGATGCAGCCTCTGTGGTATCTACATTGATGAGTAAGTAGTTTGTGAAATTGTTTTTAGAGTCACGCAATGCCGTAGCTTTGGTCACTATATTGATGGTATCTTTTTTCAGAGAAGGATAATAATCGTTTATGGCGGAAAAGTTATAGTTTGTGTTGAAAAAAGCATCTTCCTGTCTTCTGAGGTTGTCTTTAATATTGTCCGGTATGTTAGGGTTGGAAAACAGGTTTACTCCTAATACGTCTTCTCTGTTCCCGATACCGAACATCTCGAGTTCTTTATCGTTGATTTCTGTCAGATAACCGTCCTTATCGTATAATTCGATGCCGGCCGGTAAGTTTTGGAAAATGTTATTGAGCACCTCTTCTTTATGCTGTAATATTTGCTGTTCTTCTATGGCTTTTTGCTCGGATTTATGTAATTCAATACAAATGCTGATGATATTTGCCAATGAAGTGAACCATTGATAATCGGCATTGCTCCAATTACGACATTGCTTAATGATGTCTATACCCATATATCCCCATACCCTTTTCTTGGATAGCAATGGGACAACCATGAGAGATTTTATATCTTGGCGTTCTAAAATTTCTCTGTGATATCTTGCTTCCGGAGGCATGGCATCGAGTGTATTTAAAATAATGGCTTTCTGACCGGATATCTGCTCGTTCCACCACGAGGATTCATCGAACAGAATATTTTGGAGTGACTCCTGTTCTTCAGATACATTTTCTGCTGTTATTTCATAAATGCAGTTTTGAATCTTTTCTTCCGGGAATATTTCAAATATGTAAGTCCGGTCTCCATTGAATTGTATCAATATATCTTTCAGGATTTCCCGGATTGTATCGGAAATATCGTCTGTTTGCAGAAATGACAATAGAGAATGTGATATACTTATTTGGCGATAAAGTAATTTATTTAGTTCTTCTTTATTGCCCAATCCTTTTTCAGTGCTTTCAATATCATCGAGACATCTGATATAACCGAACCAGTGGATATTTGCCTGGCCGATATCTGAATCGGATTCCATTTTCAGTTGTACCCAATTCATTCCATATTTTGTGTGGATAGGGAAAATCTGTTCGAATATGCGTTGGCTGTGAAGGACTTTAAATTCTTCTTTTAAATGTTCGCGATAATCTTCGTGAACCAGATGATACAAATCATTAAAACCGACTGTCTTCTTTTCGAGACATAGAAGATCCGTAACAAATTCTGATAAAGTGTATTGTTGGGTTTTTAAATTAACTTCAAACCAACCAATCTGCGCCATGGAAGTTAGTCGGGTGAACTTGTCGGAATTATGATTTAGCATATTTTTCTATTACTGTTGTTTGGAGGGCACAAAGATAGATAATATTTTTAAATCAGTGAACTTGGAATTTGTAATAAAGTGCTATAAATCTAAAAGTTATGAATGAATTTCTGATGCGAATTTTGATTTTTGCTATGGATATAAAAGAAGTTTTTCGATTAAAGAAACCGGGTGGTGGTTTGGTTTCTAAAATCGAAATCGCAGTATGATGGCATTTTCTGTTTTTATGAATACCGGCGTGGATAGCGGAAAAGAATGGCTAATAATGCAAATGTCCCCATCGTAAAAGGATAATACAAATTTCCAACGATACTGATGGGGGAGATATTGGCTAATCCGGCTGCCATAAGAAGTTGCGCTCCGTAAGGAATGATACCTTGTATAAAGCAGGAGAAGGTGTCGAGAATGCTGGCTACTTTTCGGCGGTCGAGATTAAATTTTCCGGCAATGTCTTTAGCAATCGGGCCGGTAGTGATAATGGCGATGGTGTTGTTGGCTGTGCAAAGGTTGGCGATACTTACCAAGGCGGCAATACTTAGTTCGGCACCACGTTTACCATTGACATGACGTGTGAGCTTTTCAATAATGAAATCGATTCCTCCGTTATAGCGGATTGTTTCAAGCATGCCTCCTGCCAATAGGGTGATGATGATAAGTTCGCCCATTCCGGTGATGCCACTACCCATTGCGCCAAACCATTCGAATATACTGAAACTGCCCGTGGGAATTCCGATAATAGCTGTACTGATGATACCGAGAAGAAGGACGATCATTACATTGATACCGGCGATGGCTGTTCCCAATACAACGAGATAGGGTATGACCTTAAGCCATTCGATTTCCTGTGTTTGTGCCGGAGCAATGACTGATAATCCTTGAAAGATATAAATGCCCAGTACAATGAGTGCGGCTGGGACTACGATCATGGAGTTTACCCGGAACTTGTCGCGCATTACACAACCTTGTGTTTTGGTAGAGGCGATGGTGGTGTCGGAGATGAATGACAGGTTATCGCCAAAGAAAGAACCGCCTACTACGATGGCTACCATGAAAGGGATATCTATTCCTGTTCTTTGTGCCAATCCGGTAGCGACCGGAGTAAGAGCTACGATTGTTCCTACACTGGTACCGATAGAGAGCGAAATGAAGCAGGAAGCTATAAAGATACCTGCTAAAAGTAGGTTGTCCGGAAGTATATGTAGAGTGAGGTTTACTGTTGCATTGATGGCACCCATTTGTTTGGCGCTTTGGGCAAAAGCTCCGGCAAGAATAAAGATCCAAACCATGAGCATGATGTTTTTGTTTGAAGCGCCAACGGAGAACTGGTATATTCGTTGATCCAGCTTTAGTCCTTTTGTTATAGCGATAGCGTAGCATGAGGATACTAAGAATGCGACAGTGATGGGTACTTTATAAAAATCGTTGACGATAATTGAAGTAGCCAAGTATAGGCATAGAAAAACAAGTAGAGGACTAAGTGCCCACCAGCCGGATGCTCTTTTTATATTCTTTTCTTCGTTCATTCTTTGAATTGTACTTGTATTTGGAGTGCAAAGATAATAATAAGAAGATAGAAGTTAGCAGATAGTAGTTAGTAGTTAGTAGTTAGTAGTTAGTGGTTGGCGGACGCTAAGTGATCAATATAAAAAAATAGTAGCCGATAGCTAAAATCAACTCAGCATGTTTATGTCTGCGTGCTACATGCTTCTGATTTTGACTACCGGCTCCTGACTTCTAACTTTTAGCTTCTTTTTTACAGCGTTACTCCTGTCTTGAATATAGCAATTTCACGATATCCTTTCTTTTCGTTGTTAACGAATTCTCCGCTTGCCACTTTAATGATGTAATCGATGAAACGTTCACATGTTTTTTCCATCGGTTCATTTTCAACAATCACACCGGCATTGAAATCGATCCATCCCGGCTTGTTTTTTGCCAGAGTTGAATTGGTAGATATCTTCATTGTGGGGACATAAGTACCGAAAGGAGTTCCACGTCCGGTGGTAAATAATACCATATGGCATCCGCAAGAGGCCAATGCAGTAGCAGCTACCAAATCATTTCCGGGGGCCGATAACAAGTTAAGTCCTTTGACCTGTAAACGTTCTCCATAGGACAATACACCTTCTACATAGCTTTTTCCACATTTTTGTGTACATCCCAAAGCTTTGTCCTCTAAAGTGGAAATACCGCCGGCTTTATTTCCCGGTGACGGGTTTTCACCTACAGGTTCACCATGAGACAGGAAGTATTCTTTGAAATCATTGATCAACTTGACAGTCTGTTCGAACAACTCTTTGTTACGGCAGCGATTCATTAGGATTGTTTCTGCACCAAACATTTCCGGCACTTCCGTCAACACGCTGGTTCCGCCTTGTGCTATGAGGAAGTCGGAGAACATACCCAATAACGGATTTGCCGTAATACCGGAGAAACCGTCAGAACCTCCACATTTTAATCCTACGCGCAGTTCGGACAGGGGAACTTCGGTGCGCTCGTCTTTCACTGCTTTAGCATATAATTCACGAAGCATATCCATTCCTTCTTCATATTCATCACCTACTTTCTGGGTAACCATGAACTTTACACGATCTTGATCGTAATCACCCAAGAATTCGCGGAATACATCCGGTTGGTTGTTTTCGCATCCCAATCCAACGACTAATACGGCACCCGCATTGGGATGAAGCACCATGTCACGAAGAATTTTTTTCGTGTTTTCGTGGTCGTCGCCCAGCTGTGAACAACCATAATTGTGAGGGAAGGCGACAATCGCATCTACGCCTTTACCTTGTGTTTCACGGCGTAATCCTTCGGCTAATTGATTGATAATACCGTTTACGCAACCTACAGTGGGGATAATCCATATCTCATTACGTATACCGACATCTCCGTTTTTACGGCGATACCCCTTGAAAGTGAGATCTTTTCGAGCAATATCGAGTGATACCTGTATCGGATTGTAGGTATATTCCAACAGTCCTGCAAGGTTGGTTTTTATGTTATTTTCATTCATCCAGTCACCTTGCCTTTTTGCCATTTTGGCATGGCCGATAGGATAACCGTATTTGATGATATCTTCTCCTTCGGCGAAGTCTTTCAAAGCAAATTTATGTCCGGCGGGCACATCTTCGTTTAGGGTGATGTCGATACCGTCCACTGAAAGACTTTCTCCTGCAGGCAGGTTGACAATAGCTACGGCTACATTGTCAGCAGGATTGATTTTTAAAAACTTTGTTTCCATGATGTCCTTTTTATTTATAATCGTAAATCCTTTTACTTATTGCTGTAATAGTCGATTGTTTCCACCGTCAGCAAGTCGATGGGCATATAGTTGATGCAATTTACCTCTTTCTTGAAAATGAGGTGGTCACATAGTGCCTTAATACCGTTATATCCTTGTAGTTCGGGTTGTTGGGCAATGAGAAAATAGACACTACCTTGTTTAAGGCAGGCGACATTCCGTTCTAAAAGGTCATAGCCGATGAGATTAAAGTCGCTTTTATTGCGATTCAATAGGTATTCACCGACGATATATACTTTGGAATTAAATGTAATTCCATTACGCACAGTAGGATGTTGTTGGAAGAAAGCATCGAGCATGAGAGCATCTTCATCATTTCGTTCGGCATGAAGGTCGAGCTCCAGGATGTTGCACGAAGGATGATATTCTTTCATATATTGCCTGAATCCTTTTTCTCTGTTTTCCTGTTGGTTGGAGCCCACAATACCTTCGTGTATTTTACGGAAGATTACGATTTCTTTTTCATCTCTTGCCAATAACATCAGCATGCGTGCGGCGAAATATCCACTTTGGCGGGAATTCTGACCGAAAAAAGCCAACGGTGGTATTTCTTTTATGTTAGAGTCTATATATATATAAGGTATATCCAGTTCGGTCAGTTGCTCTATGAATATTTGGGTGTATTTGAGTATGGTGGGAGCTACCATCACTCCATCCGGATGCTGTGCGACAATATCGTTGCTGGCATCAACGAAAGAATGGTAATCGTATGGATCGTAATAGGTGGTTTTTACTGTGGTGTTGAAATCCGAATACGTACTCAGCGCTTTGTTGATTCCTTTTTCTACGTCGGTCCAGTATTCTCCTTCCAAATGTTTAGGCAAAAGGCAAGCGAAAGTGTATTTCTTGTTGGATGCAAGTGCACTGGCATACATATTGGGTTGATAGTCCAGTTGCTTCAGAATTTCTTCAACCCGTTTACGGCTTGCTTCCGAAACTCCGCTGCGGCCATGAATGACACGGTCTACGGTTCCTACTGATACATCGGCCAAACGGGCGATATCTTTGATTCTAATTCTATCAGGTAACTTATTCATTGATCTGTTTACTATTTAGCTATTTATTATTTTGATGTTATTATTTCTGTTTTCATGAGAAATTCTTTAAATAAATCGTCAAATAGTAAATAGCACTGTGCTCGTACACAATAATAATATTAATATTTTCGACACAAATATATAACAATTTTTGTAATTACGAAAATTATTGTATCTTTGTGCCCGCACACGAAAGCTATGCAATGTATGATAAGTGTTAAACTACAATGCATGGTATCAGTGAGTTAAGCGCTGAAAAGGGCTTGAAATGATAAATTGAAACTTAATAATATTAATTACTTATTTCATTAAAACATAGAATTATGGGAAAGAAAGTCGTTACGTTAGGCGAAATCATGCTTAGATTATCAACTCCGGGTAATACCCGTTTTGTTCAATCTGACTCTTTTGATGTTGTATACGGTGGTGGTGAAGCTAACGTTGCTGTAAGTTGTGCAAATTATGGTCACGATGCATACTTCGTATCTAAATTGCCTAAACACGAAATTGGTCAGTCTGCCGTAAATGCTTTGCGCAAATATGGTGTTAAAACAGACTTTATAGCCCGTGGTGGTGATCGCGTAGGTATCTATTATCTTGAAACAGGAGCTTCTATGCGTCCGAGCAAAGTAATCTATGACCGCGCTCACTCTTCTATTGCCGAAGCAGATGCTTCTGATTTTGATTTTGACGCTATAATGGAAGGTGCTGACTGGTTCCACTGGTCTGGTATTACTCCGGCTATTTCTGATAAAGCTGCTGAACTGACCCGTTTGGCTTGCGAGGCTGCTAAACGTCACGGTGTGACTGTTTCTGTGGACTTGAACTTCCGTAAGAAACTGTGGACAAAGGAGAAAGCACAGTCTATCATGAAACCGTTGATGAAGTACGTAGATGTATGTATTGGTAACGAGGAAGATGCAGAACTTTGTCTGGGATTCAAACCGGATGCTGATGTTGAAGCAGGTCATACCGATGCTGAAGGCTACAAAGGTATTTTTCAGCAGATGATGAAAGAATTCGGATTTAAATATGTAATCTCTACTTTGCGTGAGTCTTTCTCTGCTACTCATAATGGCTGGAAGGCGATGATCTATAACGGGCAGGAGTTCTATACTTCAAAACGTTATGATATCGATCCGATCATTGACCGTGTAGGTGGGGGCGATTCATTCTCCGGTGGTATAATTCACGGTTTGATGACAAAACCGAATCAAGGCGAGGCTCTTGAATTTGCCGTAGCTGCTTCTGCATTGAAGCATACAATCAATGGTGACTTCAATCTTGTATCGGTAGAAGAGGTGGAAGCACTGGCCGGTGGAGATGCAAGCGGACGTGTTCAACGATAAATTTATTTACGATTAGACGATTTACTATTTACGATTGGAATTACTTTCATTGATGGACGCTGAAGATTTGAAAAAACGATTTAAGATGTTCTCGTTGAGAATAATAAAGATGGTAGATGGTATGCCCAATACGATTTCCGGAAACGCTATTGCCAAGCAGATTGTTCGCTCGGGTACTTCTCCTGCTGCTAATTATAGAGCGGCTTGTTTAGGTAAATCAGATAAGGATTTCTTAAATAAACTGAAAATGGTAGAAGAAGAACTTGATGAAACAATACATTGGTTGGAAACTATAAGGGATAGTGGTATGATAAAGGCAGAGAAGTTGCAAGACTTATTGCAAGAAGCTAATGAACTCTATAAGATTATAGTCAGTTCAATTGTTACTTTGAAGGCTCATCAGATTAAACAAGTCTAATCGTATTGTTTTTTATATAATTAAAAGAAATTTCAATCGTAAATTGTTAAATCGTAAATATAAAAGAAATGGCAAAATTTGATAAAATAGCTGTGTTGGATAAAATAGGTTCAACCGGCATGGTACCTGTATTCTACCATAAAGATGCAGAAGTGGCAAAGAAAGTAGTGAAAGCTTGTTATGACGGCGGTGTTCGTGCTTTTGAATTTACCAATCGTGGTGATTTTGCTCAGGAAGTATTTGCCGAAATAGTGAAATTTGCTGCCAAAGAGTGCCCGGATATGGCTATGGGTATCGGATCTATCGTTGATCCGGCTACTGCCGCCCTTTACATTCAGTTGGGTGCTAATTTTGTGGTAGGTCCGTTGTTTAACCCGGAAATAGCAAAGGTTTGTAATCGTCGTTTGGTTCCTTATACTCCGGGATGCGGTTCTGTATCCGAAGTAGGTTTTGCACAGGAAGTAGGTTGTGATCTTTGCAAGGTATTCCCGGGAGATGTATATGGTCCTAATTTTGTGAAAGGTTTGATGGCTCCGATGGCATGGTCTAAATTGATGGTGACAGGTGGAGTGGAACCGACCAAGGAGAACCTGACAGCTTGGATTAAGGCTGGCGTATTCTGTGTCGGTATGGGGTCTAAACTCTTCCCGAAAGATAAAGTCGCTGCTGAAGATTGGGCTTATGTTACAGCTAAATGTGCCGAAGCATTGGGTTACATTGCTGAGGCTCGTAAATAGAAAAGAGGCTGAGTGATCAGCCTCCTCAAAAATATGCCTCTAAGGGTTAGTTAGTTTAGTTAGATCGAGGCATATTTTTCCATTTTGTTTAAAGGTGTTTAAAGGGGACAGCCATCGGAATGATATTGTTAGTAGTCATTCCGGTGGCTTGTTTTATATATAGAGTTGAAATTAGTGCGCCAACTGATTTTTTACAATCCGGGCAATAATGAGGGCGATGATGTAAAAGGCAGCAAAGCCGACAATGACAAAAATGAAGGGCTTTTGTTCTTCGAATGTTCTGCGTACCGGTGTTGAGACTACCGTACTTGTAGTGTATGCAGTAACTGTTTGTATCGTCTCTTTGGAAGTAACTGTTGCTTGGCAACTGTCTATGTTGGAAATATCTTCCACTTGTTCGCCTGATAACATAAATTATTCTCTTTATTAATCCTTAAATCCAAATACCTTTTCCTATTATCTCCATTAGGAGAGTCGTACAATGATGTTTATAACACGGCTATTAGATTTTGGTTTAATATTTTCTGAAAAATATCTGTTTTCTCAAGACAAATAGTGCTATTTTGCGGGCAAAGGTAATTAAAAAAATAGGAGGCACGGAAGAAAGGCTGTTCTTTTTGGTGAATTTTTGATTTATGTCAATGATACGGTTTATTTCTTTTTGTGGCTAAGAAAATAGATTGGCAGGAATATCAGCAAGATCCATACAAGACTGATGAGCGGCAGATATCGATTATAGAGATACTCTCCATCCTCCGGAATGCGATTTGTCAGGCATTGGATACAGTGGCAGTCAGCATTGGTTTTGTCGTGCATTGTCAACGAAACACAAAGACAGACAATTCCAATAATCAGAATTGAAAGAAGCAGTAGGAGGTTTCTGCGATAATGTAACTGTCTTTTGGGAGACCTTGACGGGGTAACCATAATTGTATGTTTATTTTTCAGTGCAAAGTTATGAACGGACAAAAGAATGATCAATCACTATTTGTAGGTATTACCGCCTTTATGATACTTATAATTAGGGAGAGAGAGAATACCGGTATACCTGAAAAATGCTAATAAAGAAGGTGTAAATCACTATATATGCGTATTGTAGCATTTTAGAGAGTGGCTTATCTTTGTTTCATACTTACAAAATATATGTTATTGTTATGGAACTAATCAATAAAACCCGTTCCGGGATGATTTCCTATTGTGATCATTGCAAAGTCTATCATCTTGAATTCGGTAATCTTTTTTTTCGTTTCACTGAAGATGGTTTTTTACATTTTCGTAATTATGTAGTCGGCATTAATGGGACGGAAGCGGCTCGGATGAATCATGGCTTGATGAGTAATCGTAAGATATTTCTCCGGCTTTCATCGGAGAATGTTTATTTCTGTCTGACAAATGCGGAATTGCAAGAGTTGAAAACACTTGTACTTTTACAAACAGATGAAGAAGTGTTGCAAGACTTCGGACTTACCTTTTTGCAGGATCTTTCTCTGAACTAACTGGCAGGAAGGAGTGTCTTACCGCTTTTACCGCCTGGCTCTTTATGAAGGATAAGGAGAGAGACCTCCATGTGAAAGGTACTTATCTGCATATGGCTGCCCTAGGCATTAAGTACTACCGAGACGGCACTTACCGCTCATATCGTATTGGATGATATGTGTCATATGGAGGAGGCCAAACACCTTATAAGGCATGTGTTAGAGGATACCGGTATTCATCATGTCACTCTTGAGTTTGAATGCGAAGGCAGCACCTGTGATAAAGAAACTTGCTGATTGAGGCTTTTTTGCGTACCTTTGCCTGCCTAAACTAACAAACCCTTTTAAACCTATGTTTACTGATTTATTGAACTCCTCTTATTTCGCGCTTTTTCTCATTGTCGCGTTAGGCTTCATGTTGGGAAGAATTAAGATTAAGGGGCTATCGCTCGATGTATCGGCAGTGATTTTTATTGCCCTGCTTTTCGGACATTTCGGAGTTGTTATTCCTAAAGAGTTAGGCAATTTCGGCTTAGTGCTTTTTATTTTTACTATTGGTATTCAGGCCGGTCCCGGATTCTTCGATTCTTTTCGGAGTAAAGGAAAAACATTGATCCTGATTACAATTCTTATTATCTGTTCGGCTTCTCTCACAGCAGTCGGTTTGAAGTACTTGTTTGATATCGATACTCCCAGTGTGGTGGGACTGATTGCCGGGGCACTTACCAGTACACCTGGACTTGCCGTGGCTATCGACAGTACGAACTCTCCGTTGGCATCCATCGCTTATGGTATTGCTTATCCGTTTGGTGTGATCGGGGTTATTCTTTTTGTGAAATTACTTCCTAAGATAATGCGTGTCGATCTTGATCAGGAAGCACGTCGATTGGAAATAGAACGTCGCGGACAATTTCCGGAATTGAATACCTGTATTTTCCGTGTTTCCAATCCAAGTGTTTTTAACCGCAGTTTGATGCAGATTAATGCCCGTGCGATGACAGGAGCGGTTATTTCCCGTTTGAAGCATGACGAGGAAATATCAATACCTACGGCGCATACGGTGCTTTGCGAAGGAGATTATATTCAGGCTGTGGGCAGTGAGGAGTCTTTGGATCAATTATCTGTGCTGGTCGGCAAACGTGAAGAGGGAGAGCTCCCCTTGGATAAAACGCAGGAAATAGAATCATTGCTGCTTACCAAGAAAGATATGATTAATAAACAATTGGGGAATTTGAACTTGCAACGGAATTTCGGATGTACGGTGACGCGTGTCCGTCGAAGTGGTATCGATCTTTCCCCGTCTCCTGATTTGGCTTTGAAGTTTGGGGACAAGCTGATGGTGGTAGGCGAGAAAGAAGGCATTAAAGGAGTAGCCCGTTTGTTGGGCAATGATGCCAAGAAACTGTCGGATACCGATTTCTTTCCTATTGCGATGGGAATTGTGCTCGGAGTTTTGTTCGGTAAACTCAATATCTCATTCTCAGATAGTCTTTCTTTTTCTCCGGGATTGACAGGAGGCGTATTAATGGTAGCGTTGATGCTGAGTGCAGTAGGTAAGACGGGGCCTATCCTTTGGTCTATGTCCGGCCCTGCCAACCAGCTATTGCGACAGTTGGGGCTGCTGTTGTTTCTTGCCGAAGTGGGTACTTCCGCCGGAAAGAACCTGGTTGCTACTTTCCAGGAAAGCGGTTTATTGTTATTCGGTGTTGGGGCTGCTATTACAATCGTACCCATGCTTGTCGCCGTGCTTGTGGGACGTCTGGCATTTAAAATTAACGTGCTCGATCTGTTGGGAACCATTACAGGGGGAATGACCAGTACGCCGGGACTTGCTGCTGCCGATTCGATGGTCGATAGTAATATTCCGAGTGTAGCTTATGCGACAGTTTATCCCATTGCTATGGTTTTCCTTATTCTTTTTATACAGATCATAGCAACGGTGGTTTATTAAAAACGATAAACGATTGAGTTGAAAATCAGAGACTATTCGGATGAAGAAATTATTTCTTGTTAGTACCACATGGCTACTGTGTACTCTTTTCGGATACGGACAGAGTATCGAAAGTCGATACACCTATTGGTTAATCCATCGAATCGTTCTCTTTCACCGTGGTATGAATTGTCTCCTGATTCAGGAGACAAGCTTTATACCACGGAATGGGTCTTTAATAAAAGCAATCTGAAACGGTTTAAATAATTTGCCAATACAATCTAAATGCTATATCAGTCGATTCTTAAAAATAACTTTCAAAAGAATGCCGAGTAATATTTAGACAGGCTCTTGGAAAATTTTATTTTCCCTAAAAAATTTGGTTACCTGTTCCAATCCTTTTGCATAACGTTCTCTGTTTTGCTCGGACAGTGGATAGTCTTTGGCCGGAAGAACGGGAAATACTTTTACCGGAAGGTCCGTTGCTTCATAAATTTTGCCGCAGATACTGATAAATGCTTTGCCGTCTACCGGTTGGTAAAATGGGGGAAAGTTTTGTTGTCCGATGCGTCTGGGTTCGGCAGCCTGCAGAAAATCGGCATTACTTTCATAGAAACCCAATTTCTGAAGCCAGTAGTTTGTTTGTAAGGACATGGCCAATACACATTTTATCGAAGGATTTTCTGATAAAATCCATTTGATGTGTTCGATGCCTTTTGCTGCTTTTTCTTCCGGGATGAATGTTCTTTTTCCCTTGGGTGCAGCTTCCACTTCATCATTGCACAGATTGGTTATATATACATCTTCCGGTGTCAGTTGATGGCCGGTAAGTTCCATTATATAATCAAACAGATTGCGCGATTCTACATTTCTACTTCGTTCTCCATGATCTTCCGGAAAATTACGGAAGTAATAATCGGCAAACATGGCATATTTGGCTACTGTTTCGGACCATTGCAGATTTGAATCTTCTCCTACTACAAGTATTTGAGGTGTATTTATGGCTTTCCAGTCTTTGGTTCTCATAGTTGTTTTTCTGTTTTTATTATGTCGGACGATGATTGATGTATCGTCTTATTGTTTTAAATTTTCTTTTGCTGCAGGTGCATGCTGAAAAATGGAACCTACTATCTGGCAAGTATCCAATTCCATACAGTCACCACAAGTGTTGAATCCTTTCTTTTGTACGCACTTTCGGATTTCGCAATACTCGCTGCAATATGCAAATTTCGCTCCGTCTGCACGGCAACCCATGCAATTTATGGTTGCTGCCGTAATCTCCGGAGCATTATTCATCACACTCCATTTCCGGGCAGTTTTTTCTTTTAATTCATTGTCATTTTCGACAGTGGCTATACGGGCATCACAACTTTCGCAATCTAATCCGCAACATGCTATTAATTGTTTCATGATTTAAACAAATTCTTATCCTTTTATTTGTTCAACTCTTTTGGGATAAGCCTTGTTGCAAAGATAACGATTAATTAAAGAGCCGGTCATGATAATCTTAATTTTTTCAATGTTTTGTGAATATAGTCATTATATATGAAAAAGTAATCTTCTTTTTGCGCCTTCACAACATCCGGATGTTGTAATCCAAGACATCCGGATGTTATTAGTTACAACACCCGGATGTTGTGTGTACAAAGAATATATCTTAAGTACTACAGGGATATATGCATTTCTTTATTTTATAAAATACATAAATATCCGACATGAATTTATTATTGATGTACGACACTGGAAACGACTGATGTATGTAGCACAATTTATAATTTCCAACCCATTGTTTTCTCCTGTATGGACCATAAGCGGTGGTAAAGTCCTTTTTGATCCAGTAACTCTTGGTGTGTACCTTGTTCTGCTACGTGTCCTTCTTCCAAAACGATGATCTTATCGGCATTTTTGATGGTTTTCAATCGATGGGCTATCACGATAACCGTACGTCCGGCAATCAGGGTATTGATAGCTTTTTGAACATCCACTTCATTCTCCGGATCGAGAGAGGCGGTAGCCTCGTCAAGTAGTACGACCGGGGCTTCTTTCAGGATGGCACGGGCGATGGAAATGCGTTGCTTTTCGCCACCGGAAAGAGTACATCCACCTTCGCCTACCAAAGTTTCGTATCCTTTGGGCAACTTCATGATGAAATCGTGGCAACAGGCTTTTCGGGCGGCTTCTTCTATCTCGGCATCGGTAGCATCGGGCTTGCCGAAACGAATGTTGTTCTTTATCGTGTCTTGAAAGAGATAGACATTCTGGAATACCATGGAGATGTGCTTCATCAGTGATTCCGGGTCTACTTTCGATATATCTGTTCCGTTAAAGAAAACTTTTCCTGTTTGTGGATCGTAGAAACGGGCGCAGAGCTTCAATAAAGTGCTTTTGCCGCTTCCGGAGGGACCTACCAATGCGGTAAGCGCTCCTTTTTTCATTGTTACCGATACATCATGCAACACCATTTTTTTCTGATAGCCGAAGGATACGTGTTCCATCACGATATCACCGCTTTCGGGAGATACCCGGTTGCCTTGCATTTCCGGTTCTTTCATGAGATTCAGTATACGTCCGCCGGCAAAAGAGAAATAGCGGAACTCTGCGAAATTGGTCAGTGCCGAGGTAAGAGGATCGAATACCCGTGAACCGACAATAAGGAACATGACGAAAGTCAGCACGGATAATTCCCCGCCCAATAACAGGTAGGTTCCACAAAGTATCATTAACGTCAGTCCGGCACGTACTAACGTAACAGAAAGCAGGATGAAAGGTCCCATTAATGCTTCAAGGCGCATACTGGCACGTTTTAATTCCAGAAAAGCATTTTGCAGGCGGATGAAACGGTCGCCCAACAGGTTATATGCCTTCATTACGCGGATGCCTAACAGATACTCTTCCATACGGTTACCGGCATTTATCTTGGCATGAATCTGTTTTTTGCTTAAGGAGATCTGTATCCGGTTGCTTAAGATAAGCACCAATACGGCCAACGGTAAGGCTATGAACATGGCAAGGGACATCCGCCAGTCAATCCACAGAAGACCGAAGAAGGCCAGTATAGGCATGACCAGTGCCCCCATCAATTGTGGTAGATGGTGTGAAATACCTGTTTCTGCCATGGTGAAGTCGGTAATCATCATGGACGACAAGTCTCCCGGATCGTGCCGGCTGAAGAATCCTAACGAAAGTTTACGCAGATGTTCGGCCAGGTTGATGCGTCCTTCGGCGCTTAGTTCGTAGGCACTACGGAAGTTATGGCGGAATGAGGCCCGTTCGGCAAGAGCCATTGCAATCATGTATACAGCTAAAAGCCCGCATATCCACCAAAGGCGGGTAGTATCCAGTCCCGTTCCGCTTCCATCGTAAGCCTTGAACAATACGTTGACTGCTTCGATAGAAAGCATGAAAGGGAATATATTCACCAAGTTGGCCAGCATGGTGTAGCCTACCGGTTTGCGTAACCGTTCGGGATGTCCGATCGTTATGTTGTTTATTGCATTCATTATTGTTTTCCTCCTTATTTATTTAATGTCCATTGAGATGCATCGGTATAAGCATCCCACATTTTTTTGTAAACGCCCTCTTGCCGGCACAGCTCCTCGTGTGTGCCCTGTTGCACAACGCATCCTTCTTTCAGCACTACAATACGGTTGGCCGATAGGATAGATGATAGCCGGTGCGCGATAATGATGACTGTCTTATCCCGGATGAGTTTTTGAATGGCAAGTTGCATCTTGTATTCATTTTCGGGATCGGCAAAGGCGGTTGCTTCATCCAGTACGAGGATAGGGGAGTTTTTCAGAATGGCACGTGCTACGGAGATACGTTGTTCTTCACCACCGGAAAGGTAGACGCCCTCTTCTCCGATTATCGTGTCGTATTGTTTGGGGAGGTGTTGGATAAATTCATCACATTGTGCTGCTTGTGCGGCAGCTATCACTTGTTCGCGGGTAGCATGGGGATTACCCACGCGTATGTTTTCGTAAATCGTATCGAAGAAAAGGAATGAGTCTTGGAAAACAAAAGACACAAGGTCCATTAACTGCTCTGTGGCAATATTCTTTACGTTAGTGCCTCCTATTTTGATCTCCCCTTGCTCCACATCCCAAAAACGGGGTATGAGATTGGCTATCGTCGATTTTCCCGAACCGGACGGACCTACCAGTGCTGTGATTTCTCCGGCACGGGCTGTGAAGTTGATATGGTGTAAAGCATCTGTCCGCGTGGCTTCCGTTTTGTTTTCATAGGCGAAACTGACGTCGGTAAAAGTAATATCATACCCGTGTGGCTTCTGAGGATTTAAGCTTTCCGGCATTGTTTTTTCCGAAAAAATCCGGTCAAGGCGGGTTACTCCTTCATCGATTTCTTTTGTACTCGAACCGAGGAAAGTCAATTTGTAAATCGGGGTTGCTACACCCGGTCCCAAGATGATGAAAAAGAGATAGACGGCTGCGAAGGCGATGTTTTGAGGTTGCCCGCTCAGGATAAGTAATCCTACCGGCAGGATAAAAGTTACGATGGAGTTGAGCAACACCATGAAAACCACCATTCCGGGTTGATAGGTATCGCATACTTTCAGAGCATAGGTCTTGTATGCTTCGATTTCTTTATTAAACTGCCGGAAAGAACGGATGCTTTGCCCGAATATCTTGACTACCGGCATTCCCCGTACATATTGCACGGCAGAGGCGCTCATCTTTTCCTGTGTATCGAAGTAGGTCTGCATAAATTCCTGACCGGCCTTGCCGAACATCATGGTGCATTGAAGACCTATCCCCAATGCGATAGCCAACAGACAGACTGCTGCTATCCACCCGTTGAGGGTGAAGAATAAGGTGAACATGATGACCACCGTTGCCAATACGTTCACCAGATCGGGGATGGTGTGGGCGATGAATGTTTCTATCTTTTCAATATTCTGTTCCATTGTCTTTTTGATAGCTCCGGTCGAAGTCCCGTTTAAGTAGCCAAGAGGTAACCGGCCGATATGTTCGGCAAGTTTTATCCTTAGTCCGTACAGGATACGGAAAGCGGCTATGTGTGATGCCATTAGTGAAGCATACAACAGCAGTAATCCGCCTGTCAGGCCGGCAAAGGCAATCCATCCCCATCGAATCATGTGTCCGCTGTCTGCTTGTGAGATGTTTCCTGCATTTTGCAACAGTTCGTTGGCTACCTGGTATACTGATAAATAAGGAACCAGCATGCAACAGGCACTTCCTGCCGACAAGATGCCGGCCAGTATCAACAGACCTTTTCGTTCACCCGCTATCTCAAACAGGCGGGCGACTCCTTTCTTTTGTTTCTTTTCCATTATTCTATAATTTTATATCCTAAGAGGTGACTGAATTTACGCGAAAGTCCCGGAAACATCCTACAGAATACGCCGAATGCTCCCCAACGTTTCTTTTCGATGTTTTGATAAAGGATATTATCCGTCATTTTCAGTTGCGGTATCCATTGTTCTATGACACGTCCGTTATCTATGGCGCTCAACATACGGGCTTCATTATTATTTTTCAATGCGTCGGGTTTTATTCCTTTCTTCTGGAACATAGACCCGCAAACATCGAGGTGAATCTCTCCGCCCGGAAAGCGCTTGGCAAGGTGGGATAGTACGGATTTCACTTGTTCGTTCGTGAAATACATGACTACTCCTTCGATGATAAAGATAAACCGGGATTGAGGGTGTTTCGATTTCAACCGATCCATCCAGTCGGTATCGAGCATAGAACCGCGCAGATTAATATCGGCAGGTTCTATCGGGAGAAATTCTTTTCGCAGATCGATTACTTCCGGCAGATCGAGTTCGTAGAATGTGGCATTGCGCCGTTCTGTGATTCGTTGGAAACGGGTATCGAGTCCACAGCCGATATTGACTACTATCGGGGAAGGTTCCCGTAAGATGAATTCCTGTACTTTCCGATCGAAGTAACAGCCGCGTACCACACAGCCCAATTCGCTGAGTGGAGCTTTGTCGAATTGTGAAAAGTCATAGTCGATGCGGTTTATCAGTTCACAGGCGAGGTGGTCGTTCATAATACCGTTGGGACGGCGACTCTCTTTAAACCTCATGTAAAGCGGAATAAATAGCGTATTTGCTATTTGGTCGTTGATGGTTACTTTTTCTTTCATATTTATTCTATTATTATAGTTATACGGATTTCGTTCAAAAAAGAACAATGTTCCGGAACGTTCAAAAAAAAGAGCTTATGCATGCATAAGCTCTTTCCATCCTGCCGTTTCAAAGGCAATGTATTCGGAGATAAATATTTTCATATCGTCTTTCTTTATGTGATGCATCACCAGTTCTTCGAGCAAAGTGAATAGCCAGGCGGTATTCAGATGGACGAAGAAGTTGGAGACTTGTATATTCAGATGCGGATATTTTGTTTTCAGATCTTTAAAGAAGATGTCTATCACACGTGTCATTTCATTGGTATAATCTTCGCGGAAGTTACCCAATGAGGAGCCTTGCGCATGAAACAGGAGCAGTTTCAGTTGTTTGCGATAGCGTCCTGCCAATGCCATATACAACTCTATCTCTTTCTTCTGATAATCATGGCTGGTGAACATTTCGAGATTTGCTTTGCTTACGTCGTGGTTGTAGAGCATGGTATAGAGCTCGTCGACTACCGGTTGCAAAATGTACCTGAATAAGCTGTCTTTGTTCGGGAAATAGTTATAGATATTACTCAGCCCTACATCTGCTTTTGCGGCAATCTCGCGCATGGCAGTATTCTTGTATCCTTTACGGATAAAAAGATATTCTGCTGCATCGAGTATTGTTTTTTGTATGTCGCTTTTCAACTTTTGCATATCGCCGAGTGTTATTTATTGTTTAGTTGCAAAGATGGAGAGGTTTCGGTAAACACGAAATACCTAATAATGATGAAAAGATGTATTTAGTTGTACCCAATGGAGGGTATAATGCTGATTCATTGCCGGTAAGGGTTGATTTGTATCATGAATCTGCTTATCTTTGCCTCGGGACTAACAAGATGAAACGACTGTATTTGAATATCATGAAATGGTTCCTTCCTGTACTGTTTATTTCGTACATGGCAGGTATTACGCTCTTCACTCACTCGCACGTGGTGAATGGGGTAACAATTGTCCATTCCCATCCATTCAAAAAAGGGGTCGAGCATAGCCACACTACGGTCGAGTTCCAGTTAATCCATTTCTTAAATCATTTTCAGACCACTGATGCAGGTATTCTTCCTGTATTTGCCTCATTCATCGCTTTACTGCTTTGTACGCTTTTGTGGTGTCCGCAGCGGACGGGGCATTTAACTCCCTGTGTGGGAGTGGTTTCATTGAGGGCACCTCCTTCTTTTCGTTTGTAGTAAATACTTCCGCATGTCTGCGGAAAAGAAAAATCTCTGAGAGCCTGTCTTATTCTTGCTCTTATTTATTCAAAACAAGTGGCTGCCGGATGGCGGTTAGGGGAGAAGTATGCTTATCATGTTCCTATATGGGAGTATGAGGCTATTTCACGGTCCGCCTATACCTGCACCGTGCGGTTACTTCCTAAAAAACAAACGAAAATGAAGAAATATATATTTATTCTTGCGGGCCTGTATTGTGCCCTTACCTCTGCTATGTCCGGACAACCCGCTCCATTGGAACACTCCGAATTGAAAAAGTCCGATGCCAATATCATCGGCCATGTACTCGATAAGAACAGTGAGGAACATTTGCCGTATATTACAATTGCCCTTAAAGGAACGACTATCGGAACTGTGACAGATGCCACGGGGCATTATTTCCTAAAGAACCTCCCGGAGGGGAATTTTGTGATGGAAGTGAGTTCGGTGGGCTATAAAACCATCATCCGCAGTGTGACCCTGAAGAAAGGAAAAACGCTGGAAGAGAACTTCGAACTGGAGGAAGACGCCATTGCCCTCGATGGGGTCGTGGTTTCTGCCAATCGCAATGAGACTACCCGGCGTATGGCGCCTACACTTGTCAATGTAGTCGATTTAAAGCTGTTTGAATCGACTAATTCCAGTACGCTTTCACAGGGGTTGAATTTCCAACCCGGTGTACGTGTAGAGACCAATTGCCAAAATTGTGGTTTTCAGCAAGTTCGTATCAATGGGCTGGATGGTCCTTATACGCAGATATTGATAGACTCTCGTCCCGTATTCAGTGCATTGTCGGGAGTATACGGTCTGGAACAGATTCCTGCCAGTATGATCGAACGGGTGGAGGTGATGCGTGGCGGTGGCTCGGCTCTGTTCGGTTCGTCTGCCATTGCCGGTACGATTAACATCATCACAAAAGAGCCGTTGCGCAATTCCGGCCAACTTTCTCATACGATCACCGGTTTCAGCGGGGGCAATTCTTTTGATAACAATACCTCTCTGAACCTCTCTCTTGTGACCGACGATCATCGTGCGGGAGTCTATATATTCGGGCAGAACCGTCATCGCTCGGGATACGATTATGACGGCGACGGTTTTACCGAATTACCGAAGTTGAAGAACCAGACGGTAGGTTTCCGTTCTTATTTCAAAACCAGTACTTATTCGAAACTTACTTTTGAATATCATCATCTGCAAGAGTTCCGCCGGGGTGGAGATATGCTGAACCGTCCGCCTCATGAAGCCAATATCGCCGAGCAACTGGAGCATGCCATTGATGGCGGTAGTTTGAAATTCGATTACTTTTCACCCAATGAGAAACATCGTTTCAGTGTTTTTACTTCGGCTGCCAATACCGACCGGGACAGCTATTACGGTGGCGGACAAGATCCGAATGCCTATGGCAAGACCACCGATTTCACTGTGATGGGAGGCACACAATACATGTATAGCTTCGGGCGTTGTCTTTTCATGCCGGCCGATCTCACGGCAGGATTGGAGTACAACCGTGATCATCTGGAAGATAACATGTGGGGATACAACCGCCATACCGAGCAGACGGTGAATATTTATAGCGGTTTTCTGCAGAACGAGTGGAAAAACGAAAAGTGGGGTATTCTTCTGGGCGGTCGTCTGGATAAGCATAATATGGTAGATCATGTGATCTTTAGTCCTCGTGCCAACCTGCGTTTCAACCCGACAAAGGATGTTAACTTCCGGCTCAGTTATGCTTCGGGCTTCCGTGCTCCGCAAGCCTTTGATGAAGACATGCATATTGAAAACGTCGGTGGTACGGTTTCTATGATCGAACGTGCCAAAGGGTTGAAAGAAGAAAAATCTCAAAGTCTGAGTGCTTCTGCCGATATGTATCGCCGTTTCGGTGCATGGCAGGTGAATTTCCTTGTAGAAGGTTTTTATACTGCCTTGAAAGATGTTTTTGTTCTTGGTCCGTATGAAGACCGGGGAGACGGAGTATTGGTGCGGACACGCTATAACGGTCCCGGTGCCAAAGTGATGGGGTTGACATTGGAAGGCAAACTGGCTTATCTGACACAATTCCAGTTTCAGGCCGGTGTAACTTTACAGCGTAGCCGTTACGACGAACCGTATCAGTGGGACGATGATGCACCGGCTGAGAAAAAGATGTTTCGTACTCCCAATACTTACGGGTATTTCACCGCTACCTATACGCCGATAAAACCGCTGACCATTGCTCTGTCTGGTACATATACCGGTAGCATGCTCGTACAGCGTGCCGCCATCTCTGCCGAGAATGCAGCGATGGGAGAGATGCCCGAACGCCCGGCAGTTGCTCTTATGACCCCCGATTTCTTCGATCTCGGTATAAAAGCAGCCTATGATTTTAAGTTTTGTAAATCGACCGTATTTCAGCTCAATGCCGGTATACAAAACATTTTTCAGGCTTATCAGAAAGATTTCGATCGTGGAGCCAACCGGGATTCCAACTATATTTATGGTCCTGCCACTCCCAGAAGTTTTTTTGCAGGGGTGAAGATTAGCTATTGAGGATACTGTGCCAATGTGCCATTCGGGGTGGTGGCACAGGCAATTGATACCCTTTACCTCTCGACATTACCGGGTGAGCGGGGGCCTTGGTTTATGCACCGTGCTAAAGTCTCCTGAAGACCGTGGTTAGATGCATCGAGCACGGTGCATACTGCTTGTATGGATAGTTCCTGGTGGAGGTAAATACCCTGCTTGCGGTTACCGGCATACCGTTTTATTTATTTTTAGTTGGAAAACGTTACCTTTTTATATCTTTAGATATTTTCTTCTTCGGCTGTCCTGTTTGAATCTGATCATCTTAAGTGATTATTATTCATTGTATTGTTATGGATAAAAAATTACCTATATATAAGTACTGCAATGTAAATGAATACTAATCTATAGGTATTTCCTGCTATCTTATTTTAGCCTTTTTTTGTAGCTTGAAATACGTTCTGGACTTATGAGACAAAAAAAGACAAGATATTGTTTCTTATTTTTATTTCTATTATTATATGCAGGGAACGCTTATACAGCCGATAAGTTAATATTTAGCGGTATTATACGTGACGCGGTTACTCATGAGACGCTTCCTTATGCAACCGTTTTGTTGGAAAGTGAGGAGACACGCCGCTATTCGGCCATAGCCGGTGACGATGGAACGTTCCGGATAACCGATGTTTTTCCGGGCATTTATAAACTCACGGTCTCTTTTATTGGTTACGGACGTCAACAACGTACGGTAGAATTAAAGAAAAGTACGTATATGACTATCGGATTACGCTCTGATAACCAATTGAAAGAAGTCGTTATTACTGCCACTGAGTCGAAAGGACTCGTTTCTTCCTCTAAAATAGACCGTCCGGCTATGCAACATCTGCAACCTACCAGTTTTGCCGATTTGTTGGAGTTGTTGCCCGGAGGTATGTCACGTGATCCGGATATGGGGTCTGCCAATACGATCACTTTGCGCGAAACGGGAGTGATCAAAGCAGATGGAACCAAAGGAGATGCCGGGAGTGATTATTCCATTACTTCACTCGGTACGCAATTTATTGTAGACGGTATTCCGATCAATACCGATGCTAACCTTCAAGCTTCGCCTGTATCGGATAATTCGGCGGAGAGCAGCCGTAACATTGTTAACCGGGGGGTAGATATGCGTTCTATTTCTACGGACGACATCGAAAGTGTGGAAGTGGTAAGAGGAATCCCGTCCGCAGAATATGGAAACCTTACGAGTGGAATTGTCAATATAAAAAAGGTGCGTAAACTGACCCCTCTCAATGCGCGTTTCAAGGCAGACGGATACAGTAAACTTTTCTCTGCCGGAAAGGGATTTGCCTTGCCGGGTGCTGAAGATGGGGTAGTGAATGTAGATGTAGGTTATCTGGATTCCAAACCGGATCCCCGTAATAATTTAGTGAACTACAAACGGATGAATACCTCTCTACGTTTTACCTGGAATTATAGCCACGATAACTGGACCATGCGCTATGCTCCGGGTATTGACTATACCGGTTCGTTTGATAATGCCAAAGAAGATCCCGAACTGAACTACGGCAACACGGATACTTATAAATCTACCTATAACCGGGTAGCTCTGACCAATAACTTCCTTTGGACTTTTCCCAAAGTAAAGGCTGTCAAAGGCATCGAGTTGAACACATCTGCCAATGCACAGTTCGATCGTTTGACGCGTCGTAAATTGGTAGCGCCGCAGCGTTATATGATTGTCCCTTCCACAACGGGTGAGGGCGAACATGATGCCACTCTCCTTTTTAAAGAGTATGTGGCAGATTATCTGTCGGATGGAAAACCGTTCAACGCCTTTATCAAATTGAAAGGAGACTTTTCATTTACCAATGGCCCGGTAAAGAATAACGCCAAGGTGGGAGGTGAATGGAGTTATACGAAGAACTTCGGTCGCGGGCAAGTGTACGATCTCACCCGGCCGTTGGCTGCCGGAGGATGGAGTAGTCGTCCGCGAGCTTATAAAGACATTCCTGCATTACAGAATGTGGGTGTATTTATTGAAGATGTAATGACAGCGAAAATCGGTCGCCATAAGCTGGAATTAATGGGGGGTATACGTGCGATGGCACTTGTCGGGCTTGACAAACGATACGTTCTGAACAATAAGTTTTATCTGGATCCCCGTATCAACGGATTGTGGAATTTCCCTGCAATTGATCTGGGCAAAACCCATAACCTTGAAATCGCACTGGGGGGTGGTATCGGCTGGACTACCAAGATGCCTACGCTCGATTATCTCTTCCCCGATGCTTATTATAAAGACATTGTGCAGCTTGGCTATTACGATGTTCTGAATCCGGAGCAGAACAGCCGCTTCAACATAAGAAGTTATATCGAAGACCGTACCAACTATGAGTTACGTCCGGCGCGTAATAAGAAATGGGAGTTGCGTGCAGACTTTACTTATGGGGGGAATCGTCTGTCGGTAAGCTATTTCCGCGAATCCATGAATACCGGTTTTCGCTATGTGGCCAATTATACCTCTTATGCTTATAAGGAGTACGATGCAAGTAAGATTACCGGTTCGGCTTTGCAGGGACCTCCGTCACTGGACGATCTGCCCTACACTGATAAGAAAATATTGGGAGGATATAATAAAGCGACCAATGGAAGCCGTCTGCTGAAAGAGGGAGTGGAATTCCAATTCCGTTCACAGCGTATCAAGCCGTTACGTACGGTGGTAAATCTCAGTGGGGCATGGTTCCGTTCCACTTACACCAACAGTATCCGTATGCCGCGCACCGTATCCGAAATGGTGGATGGCCAATCGATATCCGATTCGTACATTGGTATCTATAACTGGGACGACGGGAATGTCTATCAGCAGTTTAACACGAACCTGATGTTCGATACGCAAATACCGGAGTGGGGATTGATTTTTTCTACTTCGTTGCAATGCATGTGGTTTACCAGCAAGCAGGCTTTTTATCGTGACGGAGTGCCCGAAAGCTACCTGTGGGCAGAGGATGGACAGGAACATCCCTATACGGAGGCATCGAAAGAAGACCTTTATTTGCAACATCTGATTATTCCCATCAGTTCGGGAACTTTTGATAAATATACCGTTCCGATGGCCTTCTATGTCAATCTGAAAGTTACGAAGAAGATAGGGAAGTATCTTAATTTAGCATTTTTTGCCAATAAGCTCTTAGATTATACTCCCGACTTTAAAAGTCGTGGATTGACAGTACGCCGGAATGTAGAACCTTATTTCGGCATGGAGTTGAATTTTAGTTTATAAATAAATTATTCGATATATGAAGTACGAAAAGAGTTTGTTTTTATCGGTATTTGTTATTCTGTTGTCAGGTATTACTGCTTGTAATGAATTGGAGGATGTATCGAGAACCGTCACCGGGGTTACCGTGAAACTTCCCGACGACCTGTCCGGTGCATCGATAGCGAACGATACCCTTACTTTCCAGAACATATCCAGTGGATTGTCTGTAAAAGTGCCGGCTACAGAGAAACCGGAATTGCCTCAGGGATTATACAACTGTTTCTATAAAGCCGATGTAACCTATGTAGATGAAGGACGTACAGTGAAAGGGCGCTTGCGTGGCGCTTTGGAAAATGTGAATCTTACATCCGGGAATGTGTCATTAACGATGAATACCCATCTGCTGATTGATAAGGATGATTTTATTATCGAAGAAATTTTCTTTACGGGTACGTTACGGGAGAGCGGTAAACAATATTATGGCGATTCGTATGTGAAAATCTACAATAACACGGACCATGTGTTGTATGCCGATGGTCTGGCGCTGGTGGAATCCAAATTCGTCTCTACACAGAAGTATGATTATACTCCGGACATCCGTCAGGACACGATGACGGTACATGCCATTTACGTTGTTCCGGGCAGTGGTGAGGAGCATCCGGTACAGCCCGGTGAGAGTATGGTGATTTGTGATACCGGCATCAACCATCAGGTGGCCAATCCGAACTCTTTTGATCTTAGTGAAGCCAATTTTGAATGGTATGATGTCTCCACTTCACCGGACAATATGGATATTGACAGTGAAACGGTGGAGAACCTCGATAAATGGTATTGCTATACGCTTTCTGTCTTTGTGCTTCATAATCGCGGTTTCCGTTCGTATGCGCTGGCGCGTATGCAAGTTCCGAAAGAGGAATATCTGAAAAAATTCTTTTATAAATACGAATACATTATATCGAGTCCGCAAGGCAATTATCCCTGGTCTCAGAAGGCTTATAAACTGCCGAACGACTGGATTGTCGACGGAGTGAATTGTAGTGTGGAAGCAGAACGTCAATGGAACGTATTACCGGCTACCGTAGATGCCGGATGGACTCATTGCGGAAAGATAGATCATGATAAGGACCGTTATTTCAAGAGTGTCCGGCGGAAAATGCTTTATCTGGATGAGAACGGTCACAGGGTATTGCAAGATACGGATAACTCGACGGACGATTTCAATACAGAATGTATACCTTCTCTTATCGAAGAACAAAATACGGCGATAAGTGCCGATGGTAGGAAGGCAGAAACGTTGACATACGACGGAGTACAACCCGTTGAAGAATGACTTTAACCCCGACATCTATCATGAGATACTATTTAATGACTGTTTTATTCTTTTCCTTTTTAGGGCTGCATGCTGCCGACGCCGACAGCCTGTCTTTGTACGGGCGTATGCGAAGTAACGGTACGACGGCAGAAAGCGGGTTTTTCTCTTTGGTTTATGATAATCCGGCAATGAAATACGTCTGGCATCCCTCGACACTGAATGAATTGCGTGCAGGAGGAGAGTATATTCATGAAGAACAGCCTTCGTTGGCGGAGGAAGGGGATGGCAGATATATGGGTTTTGTGGATGTGCGCTCTTTTATCCGTAAGGGGAATAGCAGCCTGTGGGGAGAAGCCCGCTATAAGAACGGGAAGAAAACAGGACGGCGTTGGAATGAGACTTCGGATTATCTGCTGTTATATCCTTATGTGATGGGAGATACAGTAGGTGGCGATCTGAAATCCGAGCAATATTATTTCTCCGGAGGATATGCTTATCGCAAAGGAAGCTATACCATCGGTGCGGAGGGGTCTTATGGTGCCGATATCGAGTATCGGAATGCGGATCCCCGTCCCAAAAACCTGACGGGTGATTTGTATTTTACAATCGGCATGTCTTGGAAAACCGGCAACCATTATGCATTGGGATATTCTTTGCATGCCCGCAAGTATAAACAGACCAACGATTTGCAGTTTTATAACGAATTGGGAGTCCCCAATATTTATCACTTCACCGGATTGGGTACCGATTATTATCGTTTTCGTGGGGCAAAAGGGAAGTCGTTTTATAAAGGACGTTCTTTTGGCGGAAGTGTGAATCTTTCACCTTTCGATGCCGGTGAGGGAGGTTTTGCCGTTTCTTTGCTTTACGATCATTTCTCTTTTGATAAAATAATTTCTTCCCTCAACGAGTTGCCGATGGCATCCGTCGGTGAACATGACCTGCGAGGAGAGATTGCCTGGCGTAGTAGCAAAGATAGATTTTCACGTTGGGGGATGAAGTTGGAAGCCGCATTTACCAAACGTACCGGAACGGAGAATCTGTTCGGAGACGCTTCCGGTAATATTTATCCGCAGATAGCAGAAGATGAGATGTATATGAATCGGATAAGTCGTGGGGTACTGTCGGGCTTTTACGAATATATGTATCGGTCGGGGACTGTTTTTTCAATCATTCCCTCCATAGGATATACCGATATGAATACCCGTTATGTATATCCTCGTCGTGAAATGGAGATTCACCGGTTGCATTCTCAGTTGATGCTAAAAGCGATGTTTCCTTGCGGTCATTGGTTGCTGCGTGGAGAGTTGGGAGGAAGATATGTTGCTTCCCTTACCCCCGAATTGCAGTTGCCGGCAGTTGAAACGGAAGAAGCAAAGAAGTTGAATCAGCCGGTATATGGCAATTATGGTTACTTGGCGGCCAATCAGGCGGGTTTTCAGGTAGCAATGAGGGGAGATTATTCCCGACATAAGGCCTATGGTTTGTTTTTGGAGCTTCGGTATGTATATGGACACGATACGCGGCCTTCTGCAGCAAATAGCCTGACGGCTTCTGTAGGAGTCGCTTTTTAAAGAGATGATGGATAACTTGTATTTATATTAATAAACAAAGTAAAATGAGTATGAAACAAAAATTACTATTGCTAATGGGAGGAATGATGTTGACAGCCTTTTCTCTTCCCTTAGCTGCACAGAGTATTAGCTGGACGGATGATAGCCAGAAACCGGATACCTTGTGGTATACCGAACACAAAGAAGGAACAGAATACACATTGACAAAGCCGGAAGAATTGGCCGGCCTTTCTGTATTGGTGAATACTTATCAATATACGTTCGAAGGGAAAACCATTAAGTTGGGTAATGATGTGAGTTTAGCTAAGACGGTGGGTGAAGAAACTGTTTTATGGACTCCTGTCGGTCTTTATATCAAAGGCCACAAGATCGATATTCCTTTTAAAGGAACATTTGACGGGCAGGGACATACTGTTGACGGCATGCAAGTATCGGGAACGATAGAAGCTGTCGGACTTTTTGGTAATTTGAGCGGCGCGACTGTCCGTAATCTGGTTATCGGTTCCAACTCTTCTGTTACGTCCACCAATTCAAGTGCCCAGATTGGATCTGTTGCCGGTCTTCTGACTAAAAGCCGTATCTTGAATTGTACCAATCATATGCCAGTGTCTTCTCCCGGAGGAACCAATGTTTATGTGGGTGGTATCATCGGGCGTATGAATGTGAGCGGCTACATTGGAGGATGTAAGAATTATGGTGAAGTAAGTAATCCCGGTTCTGTGGGAGGTATTACTGCCAGTACCAATAAAGCGGATACAGTGGTCAATTGCGTCAACTATGGTAAAGTAACGGGAAAAGATGCAGATAATTCTTATACAGGAGGTATAGTCGGTTATCTTTATGAAGATTCACGCGTGTTGAACAATGCAAATTATGGTTCGGTAATTCGTGGTGGTGGCATTGTTGGGAAAGCGGTAGCTGGTTCTTATTATGCCGGTATTCGCGGGCGTTTGAATAACAACCTTAATATGGGTGAGGTAAGCTTGGATGATAAAAAAGGATATAGTATTGTGGCAAGTGCCAGTTATACGCTTATCAGCCGTAATTATTCTAAGGATAACGGAGGAAAATCCGGTGAAAATGGGGTCGCTTTTACTGTGCTGACTGATGAGCAGTTAAAGAGTGAAGCCCTGCTCAAAGAGCTCACGGCAAATGCCGGTTATGAGAATGCTCTTTCGGGAGGAGTACTTGGCGCCACTGCCTGGAAACTGGGTGAAGAGGGGTATCCGGTACCTGATGCCGATGTGGCTGCGAATGCCTATCGTGTTAATGTAGCTGTTTCTCTGATGGGCGAACTTGTTACTCATCCGTTGGCAACTGATGATGCGCAGGCATTTTATCATACTCCCGGAACGCAAGTGACTTTAGATGTAAAAGCCTTTGCAGGATATACATTCTCCGGGCTTAAACTGAATGGAGAGATCAGCGAGGGCAATACTTTTACCATGCCCGAAAGAGATGTGGAAGTAACCCTGCTGTTTGATTCCGGCGAAGCCTTGACTTGGGCAGATATGGCGCAGTATGCCGAGGCCGGTGCGGACTATAAGTTAGAAGGAGAAAACTATGAAATTTATACAGCCAAAGGATTAGCTTATGCTGCTTCCAAAGTAAATGCAGGCGAAGGTAGTGAAAATACATTTATCCGTTTGGGTAGTGATATCAATTTGGGAGTACCTAATGCTGCCGGAGATACTTTACTCTGGATGCCGATGGGAACAGACGATCATCCTTTTAACGGAATATTCGATGGAGCTGATTATACCGTTGATTATATGCATATAAATGCAACGGCAGAGAAGTATGCCGGATTGGTCGGAAAAGCCGATGGTGCAGAAATCAAGAATATAAAGATTGGCGAAAATAGCCGTATCTCTTCTGCACAGACGTATTTAGGAGCAGTGGCGGGTGCCGTATCCAATACTTTGGTGACTAACTGCCATAATGCTGCCAACCTGACTTCGACCGCTATGTATGTCGGTGGAGTTTTGGGAGATGCAACCGGAGCGAAGACGGTTATTTCAATGTGTTCCAATACTGGTACTGTTACAACCACAGCGAATATGGCCGGAGGAATAACGGCCCGTTTAGGAGATAACAATGCGGTATGCGTTCTATACAATTGCTTTAATACAGGGGCTATTTCGGCTAAAGGAACAGCCGGTGGCATTGTGGCCTTCTTACAAACACCGACTGCCGGTACAGGCAAGAGTTTAGTAGCTAACTGTTATAATACAGGCGATGTAACTGCTGATGAAAATACCGCCGGTGGTATAGTGGGACAAATCAATATGTTCTCCGAAATAAAGAACTGCGTAAGCAGTGCCAAGGTGTCTGCCGTTAAGCGATATGCAGGTGGTATTGTCGGTAATAATAATAACAAAAACAACCCCGGCCCAATCACCCGTTGCTATTATCTTGAAAATACGGTAACATCCGGTTCCGATATGAATACGAGCGGAAATGCCCTTACTGCAGAGCAGATGTACGGATCGGCTCTTGTCACGGAAATGTCGAACTTTGCCGGTTATTTGAATAACAAGGAATTGACTTCTTATTTGCAATGGGTGAAGGTAGCTAACTCCTGCCCGAATTTTGATGCTAAAAACACTGTTGCTGCATCTGCTTACATTTTAAGCGTGAAGGAGCCCGAACATGGAAAATATGAATTAGTGAAACCGGTTGCTGTATTGGCACAGGATTCCACTACTATTTTTGTGAAGAAGAATACTGCTGTGGAGTTTGCAACTACTCCGGATGAAGGGTATGTGTTCTACGCACTACGCGTGAACGGTGATTTACAAACTGAATATGTGAATAATTTCCGTACTGCCACCGGTGATGTGGAAGTAGAAGTCTTGTTCAGTCTTCCGAGACGTTGGGATCAAGTGGCTTCTGAGGCCGTAGCCGGAACAGATTATGCCGAGACTGAAACCGGTTATGAAATTCATACTCCGCTCGGATTGGCTTATATTACTGATAAAGTAAACAATGGCGGTGATATGATGGCAGGTAAACAAGTGGCTTTGACAGCCGATATTGACCTTACTCGCGAGAATGCCGATGGAATTGCCTTTACCTGGCTGCCTATCGGTAGTTCATCCAAGAATTTCAAGGGTGCTTTTGACGGTCGTGGCCATAGTGTGAAGAATATGCTTGTGAATGCAGGTACCGGTTATGGTGGGTTGTTCGGCTACGTTTCCGGTGATACGATTGCCAATGTCACTATTTCCGGTAAATCATCGGTAACGGGAACTAATTATCTGGGAGCAATTGCCGGTTATTTGAATTCGAAGGCGGTTGTCTTGAACTGTAACAATGACTCCTGTCGTATTACTACATCTTCTACCTATGCCGGCGGATTGGTCGGAAATGCCGGTAGCGGTTGTAAGGTTATCAACAGTTCTTCTACCGGTTCCGTTTCCGGTACGGATAAAGTTGGAGGTATCGTAGGATACATTCAGGGAGAAGTTATTGCTTGTTTGAGTACGGGTAAGGTTGTTTCCGGAGCTAAAGGTGGAGCTATCTTAGGTGATGGATATAATCCGGTGGTTACCCGTTCTTACCGTCAGGAAGGTATTGTCGAGGCTGCCAATGAAAACGTATCCGGTACGGTTCTTGAAATTGCAGATATACAATCGCAAGCATTGGCTGACGAGATGACTGCTTATGCCGGTTATTTGAATCGTACGACGGGAAGTGATCTTGCCGGCTGGACCTATACGGAAGAGCACTCGCCGGTAAGCAGCAGCGTAAAAGCCGGTGATGCTTATAAGGTGTCGGTATCTACGGAAATGGTTAACGGTACTCTTGCCTTACCTGTTCTGTTGACGCAGGATGAGGAAGCGGAATTCTATGCTGTGGCCGGTAATCCTGTGAAACTGACCATCACACCGGATGAAGGTTACCAGTTGGATGTACTGACGGTTAATGAAGAACCCGCTACACTGACGGATGATTCTTTTGTGATGCCTGCTACTGATGTAATGCTTGCCGCTACCTTCAAAGCAGGTGGTGTAGGGATTGAAAAGGATGAGGCTGATTTTATTCGTATGTGGACTTCTAATGCTACTTTGTATGTAGTACTTCCTCAACAAACCTCTGTAATGATAGCCGGAACAGACGGACGTATCCTGATAAATGAGTTAGCGGAGGCCGGTACGGTATCTTATCCTTTGGAACGGGGGCTGTATATATTGAAAATAGGCGATGCTTCTTATAAAGTGGCTGTTAAATAAAAGTGTAAATCAATAAAAAGACAAGAAACAATGAAGATTAGAAAGATGACGGTAATTGCTGCTATTGCAGTGGCTGGTATAATCAATGCATCCTGCGGAAATAAGCAACAGCAGGCAAACAGTGAAGGGGCGACTACGGAAGTAGTTGCTTCCGGAGCGATGGAGATAGACAGCCTTTTGGCAAATGCCGGTGAGTTTGCCGGACAAGAGGTTACCATAGAAGGTGTGTGTACACATATCTGTAAACATGGCGGACGTAAGATTTTCCTAATGGGAAGTGACGATACACAGACCATTCGTGTAGAAGGTGGCAGTGTCGGTAAGTTCGATCAGAAATGTGTCAATTCGATTGTTCGTGTGACAGGCGATTTAAAAGAACAGCGCATCGATGAGGCTTACCTTCAGAATTGGGAAGCACAACTGAAGGCCAAAGCTGCCGAACAACATGGTGAAGGCGAAGCCGGATGCAGTACCGAAAAGAAAGCACGTAGTGAAACGGCTAATACCCCGGAAGCGCGTATTGCTGATTTCCGTGCGAAGATAGCCGACAGAAAGGCCAAAACCGGTAAAGATTATCTGTCATTCTATTTTGTGGAAGCTTCTTCTTATGAAATTCAGTAGCAGCAGTTTTCGAAAGTGGAGTAGGGTGATTCACCGGGATTTATCATTTTTCTTCTCCGGTATGGTATTGATATATGCCATATCGGGGATCGTGATGAATCACCGGGATTCCATTAATCCGAACTTCACCGTGAAACAGCAGGAATATGTTCTGTCTGAGCCTTTGCCTGCAAAGGCTCAGATAAACAAGAAAACCGTGCTCTCCCTTTTAGAACCGTTGGGAGAAGCGGGTAACTATACCAAACATTACTTTCCGCGCGAAGAGGTGATGAAAGTATTCTTAAAAGGCGGTTCCAGTCTGCAAGTGAATATACAGACCGGAGCTGCCGTTTATGAATCGGTGAAGAAACGTCCTATATTAGGAGGTATGACGAGACTTCATTATAATCCCGGACAGTGGTGGACACATTTCGCCGATATCTTTGCAGTGGCTCTGATTGTAATAACTCTTTCGGGCATGTTTATGCTGAAAGGAAAAAACGGAATTATAGGAAGGGGCGGAATAGAATTATTGGCGGGGATACTTGTCCCGTTATTGTTTTTATTCTGCTTTTAGTTATTATCATATAGAAATAGATGGAACAAATTATAGAGTGTAATAACCTTACACATTACTACGGTAAACGCCTGATATACGAAAATCTCAGCTTTACTGTTCCCAAAGGGCGTATACTCGGATTATTGGGGAAGAACGGTACGGGAAAGACGACCACTATCAATATTCTAAGTGGTTATCTGAAACCCCGTTCGGGTGAATGCCGTATTTTCGGACAGGACATTCAAACAATGGATCCTGCTTTGAGACGGAATATCGGACTACTGATCGAAGGCCATGTGCAATATCAGTTTATGACCATTACCCAAATCGAGAAGTTTTATGCCGCTTTTTATCCGGGACAGTGGAGGAAAGATGCCTATTATGAACTGATGGATAAATTGAAGGTCGCACCGGGGCAGCGTATCAGCCGTATGTCTTGCGGGCAACGCTCACAAGTGGCATTGGGACTGATTCTTGCGCAAAATCCCGATCTGCTGGTCTTGGATGATTTTTCGCTCGGGCTCGACCCCGGCTATCGCCGCCTGTTTACCGATTACCTGCGTGACTATGCACGGTCGGAGAATAAAACCGTATTTCTGACATCACACATTATACAGGATATGGAACGTCTGATCGACGACTGTATAATCATGGATTATGGGAAAATACTGGTACAACAGGAGGTAAAGGAATTGTTGGATACGGTACGTCGTTATACGTGTACTGTGCCCGAAGGCTATGAGCCGCAGGAGATGGACGGTTTCTACCATCCTTCGGTGATTCGCCGGACGCTTGAAACCTACTCTTTCCTTCAACCTGCTGAAGCGGAGAATGCTTTAATAAAAACAGGAGTACCCTATTCCGGTTTGCATAGTGAGAAAGTGAGTCTGGAAGACGCCTTTATCGGCCTTACCGGTAAATATTGAAAGAGAAGAATTGAAAGATGAATGCTATATTTTATAAAGAATGGATCAAGACCCGTTGGTATCTGTTGCTGGCTTTGGTAGTAACAGTGGGTTTTGCCGGTTATTCAATGCTCCGTATCAACCGGGTGGTGACACTGAAAGGAGTGGAACATGTATGGGAAGTAATGCTGCAAAGGGATGCCGTATTTGTTGATTTATTGCAGTACATTCCCTTACTTGCCGGAATACTTTTGGCTGTGGTACAGTTTGTTCCGGAGATGCACCGTAAATGTTTGAAACTGACTCTGCATCTTCCGTATTCGCAGTTGCGTATGGTCATGCTGATGTTGCTTTACGGTTTGCTCGTACTGTTGGTCTGTTTCGGATTTAATTATGTACTGATGGGATTTTACTTGCAAGGCATATTGGCATCCGAGTTGGTCCGTCATATCTTGTTGACGGCTGCTCCCTGGTATTTGGCCGGAATAGCCGGATATCTGCTTGTGTCCTGGATTTGTCTGGAACCTTCATGGAAGCGGCGTATATTCAACCTGATTGTTGCTGTACTGGTGTTACGTATCTTTTTCCTTTCTACTACGCCGGAAGCTTATAATGGATTTTTGCCGTGGCTTGCCGTATGTACGTTGCTGACAGGAACATTCTCCTGGCTCTCTATTGTACGTTTTAAAGAGGGGAAACAAGATTAGGGATTACATTTATAATAAAGAAGAATAGATAATGAAACTTTTTAGTCAACTATTATTAGGACTTACGATCGTCTGTCTGCTGATCTGGCAGCTTCCCTGGTGTTACAATTTCCTGACGGCACGTTCTACAAAAGCGCCTTTTACTTTATATAGTTCCGTCATCGGAGATTTTGCCATGATGACTCCGTCGGGTGATAAAGGTATGCTCCGTAGCGATCTTTCCGGCAGGACTTATACGCAAGCTCAGTTTGACAGTATCCTTCCTATGTTTTATTTCCGGCAATTGATGTCGGACGAACGTTTTCCGGATACGCTCAACGGAGTGCCGGTCACACCACGCATGGCACAGATGGAGAATTTTAATTTCCGTGTAGTCCCTTCGGATATCAATGCTCCCCATATCGGACTTTATCCTCTGCTCGAAGGTATGTCCGGCAGGGTGGACTTACAGATGCCCGATGATGTTTTCCGTATTACGGGAAAAGGAATTGAATTTATCCGCATGGCTTCCAATACGGTGGACGAAGAGAAAAGCCGGCGTTTTACTGAGGCGATGGAGAAGAAAGGATTCCATTTTCCTGCCACCGAGATAGCCGGTAATCCTACCACGCGCAAGGAATATGACGAAGGATATCTGTTGTTGGATGCCGATCGCCGATTGTTTCATCTGAAACAGATGAAAGGCAGACCGTACGTGCGTAGTATTGAATTGCCTGATGGGATACAGTTGAAGCACGTGTTTGTGACGGAGTTTAAAAACCGGAAGACATTGGCTTTCATGACAGATGCCGACCGGTCTTTCTATGTACTTAGGAATAAGACTTATGAGGTAGTAAAGGTTGGTATTCCTTCCTTTGATCCGGAGAAAGAGGCGTTGGCTGTTTTTGGCAATATGTTCGATTGGACATTGCGTGTGACGCGTCCTGAAGTCGAAGTTTACTATGCAGTGAATGCTGATGATTATTCGTTGATTAAATCAATGGAACTTCCTGCAGAAGAGCTTTCTGCGGCAGAGAAAATTGGTAAATATGTATTTCCATTACGTTTGTCGTTTACTTCCGGTACGGATAAATATGTGATACCGCGCTTTTAGTTTATAAATCCTTTAATTATGAAATATGATGAATAGAAAATTACTAACAATGGCTGTGGCCGGTCTGTTGTCTGTAGCCGGCCTGTCTGCACAGGAACCCCAATTGAAATGGGTAACTTCGCAAGATGGTATGGGGCTTGAGATTCCCCAGGCAATTAAAGCATCGTCAGACGGATATGTGTTTCTTATGAATAACTTTGCTTCCAGTGATAAAGAAACTTCTTATGATCCGGATGGGAGTGTAAGTAAAGGATACTCTCTGACAACGGATTATTTTTTCTATAACATTGCTGATGGCACAAAGGCTTCGGAGAAAACCAGTACGGGGGTACCCGATGTACTGCAGACAAACGGTAATTATAACATGACACTTTATAAAGTCGGAACAGACGGACATCTGCTATGGGGGATTCATACCAATGTGGGAGAATTCTCAGATGGTGCGATGGCTGCTACTTCGGATGGCGGGGTAGTGATTGCTCTCAAAATGAGACATTCGAGCCGTTCGACTTATAAAAGTGACATCGTTTGTCAGTTGGTTGATGCTGATGGGGTAGAGACTTCCGTCAAATGGGATGCTCCTGATTATGAGACGTATGGTGGTGTATATCAACCTGTGTTGGCAAAGATCAGTAAGGACGGAAAAGTGGAGTGGACGAAGCGTATCGATGTAGGTTATAAAACGGTAACCGTCAGTGGTACTCAGAAAAAACTTTATGATAATTTTGATCTGCGTGATATGGTAGCGGATGGAGAGGATAATATCTATCTGACGGGTACTTATCGTACTTCCATCAATTTCGGACGGAATGCCAATCTTTCATCTCCCCGTAATGCCGAGGGCTGGGATGGTGATGTACAGAAAACATGCGGTGATCTTTTTGTAGTTAAATTGGATAAAGCAGGTACGGCACAGTGGAATGTAGTGACAAAAGGACAGGTGATAAGTTGCGAGATTCCCAAAAATATCGTTCTTGATAATGGAAATTTGTACGTTAGCGGCTATATGAAAGGGGATGGCGAGTCTGCCGTGATGTTGGGTAACGATCGCTTGACACCCAGTATAAAGGATTGCTTGTTCTATGCTTGCATTGCTCCGGCAGACGGAAGTGTAAAATGGGCGCGTCTGTTGCAGACAGTAGAACATCCGGTGACACAGGATGGGGCACGCATGAAGCCGATGTGTCTGGCTGCTTCCGGTAATGAACTGTACATGGGGGGTAGCTTTTACGGCAATGTTATGGATGGTGAGAATGTTTGTCTGGAAAATCCGAATAAACAGACCAACGGACTTCGTGCCTTTATTTTGAAGTGTAACGCAGAAAATGGTGCTGTACAAGCCGGTATTATGATAGACGGCGCACTGACTGAAGTAGAGAATATTATTCCGAAAGATGGTAATCTATTGGCTCCGGGATACGATCTGTATGCCGCTTCTTATCTTTATACACTCGATACGGATCTTACAAGCAATAGCCTGAAAACTTATCCTTTGAAAAACTCGATCAGTACTGCGACCCAAGGGGGCGTAGTGGTCGGTGATTTGCTTGTTTCGGCAATGAATGCCAACCGGACAGCCACTTTCCCGGGATGTGACTGGACGCTGAATGTGATAAATAACGGTGATAACAATTATCGCGCATGTGTCTTTACAGGACATGATATTTCATCATTGTCTACGGGTATAGTTTCGGCTCCGGCAGCAGATACCGGTTTTCGTGCCTATGCAGGAAAAGGTGAATTGATAGTTGAAACGCTTTCTGCTTGTCAGGTACAGGTGTATGGTATTGACGGACGGGCGATTCTTTCGTTTGAAGCTCCTGAGGGTCGTACGACAAAGAGTTTGCCGGCCGGGCTGTATATTGTAAACGATAGGAAAGTGGCGGTATATTAAAAGTTACTTTTTATGTTTATAAAGTAAAATAAAGAAGGATGAGTGATACGGTTGATTACTCATCCTTTTTTAATTAAGCTCCTTTGGAAAAGAGGCTATATCTTTTCAAGCGGGCAGGAGTTGTTACGGAAGTGTATGGGGCTGGTTGACACGGTGGCTGATGAGGATGCCTGTATACTGGATATTGAGGGCTAATTGTTGGCGTAGCTGTGCATTCCTCCTAAAAAGTAGTTTACTCCAAAATAGGTCATCAATACAGTTGTGAAAGCTGCTATCAGGAAGACATGAAAGAATATAGGTTTACGGAAAACCTTGATGCTTTGAGTATGAAACGCGATACCGTATATCAATAGTGTGATTAGTGCCCATACTTCTTTAGGGTCCCATGCCCAATAACGTCCCCAAGATATATTTGCCCAGACGGCACCGATAAAGATACCGAGAGCCAGAATCAGTGTGGCAGGATAAAGTAGAATACGACTGAGTAAAGTAAGGCGTTCTACCTGTTCTTCTTCGTTCTTCCGGAAATAGATGATGGCAGCAATGCCATTTAACATTATAAAGCCGAGTAAAGCGTACGACATCATGATTAGTGAAACATGCAGACTGAGCAATGGTGAAGAGAGTACCGGTATTAACGGGGTTATCTGTGGATTCATTTGCCCGATGCTTGCCACTAATAATGTAAATCCGGAGAGAAGGAAACCAAAACATGCCATTAGTGAAAAGCGGTGTTGCAGACACAAGGCTATCAACATGATAATCCATGCCATAAATTGCATCGTTTCGTATCCGTTGCTCATCGGTAAGCGGCCACTGATATACGTCCGTAATATCATTCCGAAGGTATGGAATAGGAAAGAGGTTAATAAAAGGCAGAAAGTAATTCTCCGAAAACTTCGAAAGCGGAATAAGGGGCGCTTACTCCATTGGCAAAGGAGTAGCAATATTCCTCCCATAAGATTTATCCTATATAGAATGACTGAAAAAGGAATCTGATTATAAAGTAATTCGGCTTGTATTTTTCTGTCAGACAAGCGTTGGACTCCGGTATCAGGAACCGGTCGAACCAATGTCCCCTGTCGCAGCATGGCGATAAGGGATATTTTTTCATCGGTTTCGGTGATTGCTTTTAATAATGCATCTTGTTTGCCGCTTTGATGCAGGCGGTTCCAGTATTCCTGTAAACGATATCCTTTCTCCCGGTCGAAGAAATCTGTAAGGCGGGCATAAGAACCACATCCTAAGCGTTGTTGCAGCTCTTTATTCTTGATCTGTATCATCGGTTCGTTCTGCCATTCATCCGGATACAGGAGCCAACCCAGCAAAATCTGTTCGGGACTTAATCCCTGGTAATTGTCTTTTCCGGTCAGCTTGATAACGAAGTCTCGGGCAAGTGTATTAAAAGGTACCACCCGGTCGTTGTACATCACTTGTTTGGTGCGGTATACATCTGCATCCTCTCGTTTTATAGGCTTGGATTGGGTTGTAATGGCCCAGCAACATAAGAGGAAAACGACCCCCATTCGTTGTAGCAACGGATGCTTCAGTAACCGACGAAAATTACTTTTCGGGGAAAGCAGTATCCATAAAGCTGAAATAAATAATAAGGCATATCCGCTATAGGTTACGGGAATTCCCCATGGATCATGGTTGACACTGAGCCATGTGCCCTGGAAATCTTCATCGAATGAACTTTGATAAAACCGGTATCCGTGATGTGAGAAGATACGGTTCATGGAAACTTCTGCTTTCCGGCAAGGAATTTCATCGGTATAAATTCGGCTGACATAGTCTGCCGGAGCTTCCGTACCAGGATAATAACTGACATAGAATGTGTCTAACCCTATGGCAAATGGGAGAGGATATTCCATTTGTGTATCCGTATTTTTGAATGTCTGTGTGGTTACCTTGTCTTGGCGGAGATGTATGACGCCTTGCTGTCCGGTGAAATAGGTGAGACAAGCACCTGTAAGAATGACAATAAAAGATACGTGGAGTAAGAAAATCTCTTTTCGTTTGTACACCTTTTGTTTGATCAGATACCAGCAGGCCGATAAACTCAGAATGCCCCATAGGGCAATGAACCAGAAAGAATGATAAATATGTTCATTGACGAATGGGGTTCCTTGAGCCTTCTCTACAAAAGTAGTTGCAGCCAAACATACAATAATCAACAAGTAACAGCTAACTATGAATTGTTTCATTAGTAGTTTGCGAAGTTTTCATTTTGATCGGCTTTTACTGCTATACATTCCATCTCTATAAGCCATCCCGGACGGCAAACAGGAGCAAGGAGGATAACTTTGGGTAGACACGGGAAATGCTGTTCGAACATTTCTTTTACAACTTGATGGTCCGCCGGATCGCGTAAATAGACAATCGCTTGTGCCACATCATCAAATGAACATTCGGCTTCATTTAGAAGAGCTTCTATATTTTCCCACATCCGGTGAGTTTGTTTACGAATGTCTCCGGGATATACCACCTCTCCTTTGTTGTTAATGCTTGCCGTGCCGGAAATGAATACTTGGCGGCGGTCACCGTATTTTACACAAGTTCCTCTTTCAAAACTGACTCCGTATTCGTAGGTCGGGTTAAGATGATCGGGAGCATAAAGGTATTGTATTTGTTCGGAAGAAATACCCTTTACTGCATAACTATCCATTTGCACGGTTACCTTAGGGTCGGCATGCCGGCCGCCGATACCAGTGCTGGCGATATAGTGAGTATGTTCTGTCAGATTTTGTGTGACAAATACTTCATTGCGGGCTTTTACTACTCCGGCGTAATTTACGTCTACATTTTGTACGAAAAACCAAGTACGAATGCAATTGTTTGCCAGTGTACATTGCTGTTCCATGAGTTGCATTACATAGTCGTTGAGCAATAGCCGCGTTTGATATTCGGAGTTCGCTGCACGATTGAAAGCGCTGCCGTTCCAGAAATGCCGGTAATTGCCATGCACCGATTCAAATAGTCCATTGGGCAGTACACGCGTTTGTACGTTGGTTTGCAGATAGGCCCACAGTGCGATTTTGGTACCGTTGAGAGGGGGTTGTTCCACAACGGAGAGGGCACAATCGGAATATTCGGTTGTCAATGCCAGCAGCGTATCCGCTTGATTGGCGGCATCGCTGAGGAAATAACGTTTGAATACGGCAGTGGCACCTTTCAATTCACCTGTCAGTAAGTTGGTGAAAGTATTTAATATACCGGCGAGTTGTTCTTGATAGGTGAGGTTCGGCTGGGTGATGTGTATCATTACCTGGTATTCCGAAACTCCGTTATCACAAATAAATTCCGATAAATCTGTTATGGTATTATTATCTTCGTTTATATACTTTTTATAGTCCATATGGTTTTAATTATTTTCAGCCCCGGCATCTATCCAGGTTTTTATCAGTCCTAATATTTCTTGTTTACCGGTGCTGTTGAACATATCCTTATGATATTCGTTGTCTTCCAGAATGTCTATTAAGTAGCTTTCTTCTGCATTTCCGGGAGATACATATTTCTTTTTTTCGGGAGATAAAGGAGCTTCTACATTAACTAATGCTGCGTAAGCTTTATCTTCGGTCAAGTTGAGGTTGCCCGAAATATGGGTACTTCCTCCATGACATGCTATGCAACTGGTTTCGAAAACCTGCTTTTGTATCCGATCGAAACTTGCCAGATTTAAGTTTTCGATAGGAAGCGTTATTGTCTCCATTGAGTTGTCAATCGGAAAAGAGTAATATGAATAGATTAAGCTTTGTCCGTTACTGATAACAGCTATATCTATGCTTTTGGTATTCTCTTTTAGATTGTTCAGTCGGATGGTTACCTTTTGATCACTTTTAGACGGTTTGTTGATTCGTTTGGTCAGTGTGATTGTTGAGCCGTCTTCTCCGATGGCAGCCAGTGAAAGATAATTCTTTTTAGGCCATGCTCCCAGTCCGTCGAAGGTGAGGGTAACAGTGGCTGTCCGGCCTGAATCCACTGTGTCATCAGGATATATTTTTCCTTCGTCGCAAGAAATAATGAATAATGCGGCAAGGATATATAAACCGTTTTTTATATTTAAAATAGAATTCATTGTTCTTGTTTAGAAAGTAAATTGCAACATAGCAGTAGCGTTATGGCGGGCAAGACCGATACCGGCTTCATCACGGTCATTCTGAGTATTGTCTCCCGTACGTCCCATGTATTGGTACATCACTTGTAATTTCAGATTGTTTCCGAAGAAATAATAGTTTACACCTATAGCGGGCATGTTTAGCAGTCCACCGGTATCTAATCCGTTACGATCCATGAAATCATAGCGTAATGCACCTTGCAGTTTGGAGGTGATAAAATATCCGGCCTGTACATATCCGCCCCAGAAATTCATGTCATCTGATTTGTTCTGGATTTTAGTGAAATGCATGTTCATGTAATAAGCTTCGGCTGCCAGATAGAAGCGATTTTTCATCATGGCAAATTCTGCTCCGACCCGCAGATCGCTACTACTCTTGGATTCTGCTTCAGCATTATAGGATGCTGATACGCCTATTAGCATTTTATCGCTTTTCAGATTATTGGGGTCACCCTGTGAAGCGGGCATTTCACCTTTGGGCATGTAGGCAAAACGTCCGGAATAGAGTAAAGCTGGCAACCATTTGTGATCATCACACATGGTTTTGGAGGCAACGTTTACATCTGCACCCGTACCATTGAAAATGCCTACTTGATAATTCCATTTACCATGGATCAACCCATGTAACTGTATACCCAAATCGAAACCTGTGGCAAAATTGGGGTTGACATAGGGAAGATCGTAGGGAAGAACGACTGTTGCCGTACTGGAGGTAGGAAGTACCGGGAACAGGGTTTCGCCCAATGTGCTGAGGTATGCATGCATAAAAGGTGTTTTGAATTTACCTACACGGATTCGGAGAGACTCTTTCATTGCAATATCAAACCAAGCTTGTTGTAACAGGGCTCCGCCGCTTTTAGCTGCATTTATGGAAAGGTTGAAAGTCACTTTTCCGAATGCTTTTCCGGTAAATCCCAATATGGCGTTTGGAATGGCAAAACCGGTATTGGCGATGTTATCGGCATAAGGAGTTTCGAGTCCGAGATCATCATATCGGTTGAGACAGGCACTGGCCTGTACCAATGCATAAGGTTTGAAGAGGAAATCACCGGCTTTAGTGCTGAAAGAAAATCCTTTCTTCCCTGCCAGGGATACCACATCGTTTTCTACATATTTATCGTCTACCTCCTGTGCTGACAGGTGAGTGGATGTCAAGGTTAGCAATCCGCATAAAGCGGCTGCAAATGTATGCTTTTTCATTTGTTGTTGTTTTTTATCTGATTATAAACTTTCAAGAAAAGTGATGAGTGCAGCACGTTCTTCTTTGCTCATCCGTGAGAAAAGAGTGCGTGAGGCAGAACCTTCGCCGCCATGCCACATGATAGCTTCTGTTAGATTGCGGGCGCGTCCGTCGTGCAGGAAATAAGTATGTCCGTTAACTGTCTCCTGCAGTCCGATTCCCCATAAAGGAGTAGTTCTCCACTCGTATCCGGTAGCCAGGCCACTGGTATAATCGTCATTCAGTTCTGTTCCCATGTCGTGCAATAAGAAATCGGAATAGGGATGAATCGTTTGGCTGCCCAACCAGGGTAACTGGGTGTTGTTCAGAAGTTTGGAACCTCTTGGACGGGTGTGTAATGTAGTGACATGACATAAATGGCATTTTGCCTGGTGGAAGAGTTTCTCTCCTTTTTGTACAGTTTCATCTGTTACATTGCGCCGTGCGGGTACGCCCAAAGCCTGCATATAAAGATCTACATTTTCCATGTCTTCAGTGGATATCTGAATCCCGTAGTTGGAAAATCCCATCATCTGACTTTGACCTTCACAGACTTCGTGAGGATAACGGTCGTTGGTTACCCCCAAATCCGATGAGAATCCGAGTTCTACGGTGAGGTCGGCATGTTGTGCTTTATTACCCGATAATCCGATCTGTTTTACACCCTTTTCAGTGATATAATTCAGGCGTCCACTGATACCGTATTCGGGATAATTACTTTTGGCTGCCACTTTTTGCAACTCGTCGAGATCGAGCGCCATCATTTGGCCTAACCCTACATGACGTAAGGGCTGGCGTACACTGATACGCAAATCCTCCGGGCGAATGCTGTCGGCATACCATTGATAGATCTCGTAATGCGGAGTCATCAGTTCGTACTCTTCGCCATCCGGAAAACGGAATTTTTGTGTTGTAGTGGTTATTTTTACTTTTCCTTCCGCTTTTACACCATAGATGGATTGATCGTGCAATACACGTCCGTACTCCGGGAAGTATCCTCCGGTTTTGCGGCTGATATACACTAACATGGACGAAAATCCGTTGCCCGAACCGCCGTCGGCAAGGGCCGGTTTGGTACGACCGGTACTTTTATGGCAACTTCCGCAGGAATATCCAGCATATACTGGTCCCAATCCTCCGCCTGTGTTGCTTCCTGTTCCGCGTGAACCGTCATACAGGCCGTCTCCTCTGTTAAAGCGTGTCAGAAGTTCTCCGGTAACCCAGTCTGCATTCGTGTCGTATGCATCTGGTGATGAAGAGAATATGGTAGAATATCCGGCAGACAGTTCGGCAGGGAGTGCCGGTTCACCGTTAGGTTTCAGTATAAGCTTATCATCAAGTTGATTGTCACAACTCTGTAGTGTATAACTTATCAACGTACCAAAGAGGATACAAGCTCCGGTAAGGCTCCTGCATCCCCATATGGTGCTGATAGCTCTATTCTTTAGGGGAATGAATAAGCTAATTTTCATATTGTATGTATTTCGTTCATTTCATTAATTGGATGCCAGTTTACCTCTTACGAGTCCCAGACCAGTGTTTAGATAAGCGCATGCATTTTGTGCTTTTTTGATTTCTACACTTGCGCCCAGATTGTTACGGAAGGGTTTGGGAATATCATTGATAGCATCCATTGTATCTTCTATCTGCTGACGAATTAATTGGTCAAGTGTCGGATTTATGATTTTGACGAGTGCTGAAAGGCTTTCTGCTTCGTTGTATTCACCATTGCGTCCGCCTAAGTAACAGTTTTTGATGCTGACGATGTTGTCTACATAATCTGTCAGTGAGTTCCAGCTGTACCATGATTCCACAGCAAGTACGCCACCTTCTTTATCACCGCTATTCCATGCGTTTACAGGATCGGCGATCTTGGCGGTACCTACTTCATTGGCGATTGCAGCCATTCCGTTGTTGTCATTCAACATCGTTTCGATAGCTACATAAATACTGCTGATACCGTATGTGCCGTTATGTTCTTTCAAGGCAGCTCCGTATGCCGTAGGAAGATCTTCATCTCCGGGAAGTCCGGTTGTCCAGCCTTTGTGCATATTGGTGACGTCAGAGAGCATACGGGTTACTACTTTCTGTAGATAAATTTTCATGTTGTTGGTGTAGTCGGCGATATCGCGTGCATCACCTTCATTGAAAAGCAGATATTCGGCAGTATGGAAACCACGTAAATTTTGTGGAGGATTTACAGCACTTTCATCTTCATTTACATCTCCTTCGATGGCGTCCCAGTTACCTGTTTCCAGAATTTGGTCTATACCTTCTTTGTCGAGAGGCCAGCTATCCAAGCTTGGGTCATAGCTTTTTTTGTCGGCAGCTCCAAACAGAAATGCTTCGCTTTCTTCCCAAGGCTTACGGGCATCTCTCCAGGCATCACAAGCATTTTCAAGGTCGGTTTTAGTTCCACTTGCAATGAATTTGTCGACTGCATTTTTTAAGAGAGTCATTTTGTTTACTAATTCGGCATAAGTCGGTATTGCGACATTATCGACAAAATTGGCTATCGCTGCATCCATTTGTTCAGTGGTAGGTTTTTGTCCACTATCTGCCGGAAGATTGGCAAACGGATTGGTGGTGATGTCTTCTTTCTTAGAATCTTCATTACAGGATGTTAATCCTAAAGTGAATCCTATCAACAGGATTGGAAATAAACTTCTCTTTTTCATTTTATTTTAAATTTTGTGATTTGATATTATACTCTTATTTCTTGATGAACCAGCCGATGTAAGCAATGCCTACTGATACTGTATTTTCATTATTATATTTCCCCCATGCGATCCGGCGATTGGAATAATCGGCTTTTATAACAAGATTAGGGAGTGCATAATAGTTTAGTCCTGCAGTAATAACCGAAGATTGGAAACGCTTGTCGGCCAATTGGCTGCTTGATTCTACTTTTTCCATCGGATTATAGTATTCATAGCGCATGAAAGGATAGATTCGGGGTGCTTTGGGGCCCCAGAAAGCGCCTATATTGTATCCGGCTTCGGCTGCATAGCTGACTGCGTTTTTAGCAACTGTTGTATTGGGATAACCGGAAGCACCGGAGGAACTATTGTTGATTGTGCTAAGTGCCGCACTTGCTCCCAATTGCCCGTATACGGCATTGGCACGTACGATGAGATTGTTTTTCGGACTTTTGTATTGCATGTCGGCGGTAAATATGGTTACCGGAAAATCATACTCATTGTTACGATCCGGTTTTGTTCCGTTTTTCGCTGTTTTATTATAATAGGCCGAAACGCCTACACGTAAGCCTTTTACTCCATTGTAATTAATACGTCCTACGAAAGCCGGACTCGTGAAATTACTGATTTCAAAAGCTCCTTGTTTTCCATTGGAGATCCAGTCTTCACTTCGAAATCCTTGTGGATCGAGACCGTTTACTACTTGAAACTCATAGTCGAATTTTCCCACTTCTCCGAAAATAGCCACACCGGTTTCATGCCAGGTTGACGGTAAGATGGTTGTTTCGCCTTCCGGACGGTATACTCCGAAGAAATTGATAGGTTCGTGATGTGTATTTGTTAGTCCTACCGGTAAAATCATATGTCCGAAACGAACATTGATATATTTGTTGATGAGACGTGTAATGTGGAACTGTTCGAGAGCTACCTCTCCGCCTTTTTCAATTTCGGTTTCGTATTCTCCGTTTTCTTCGAACCATTCAATTTCACGGGCTACTCCTGTACCTCCATATTCGAATTCAATTTCTGAACCGAGTATCCATTTGGGAGAAAACTTGTAGTCAAAGGCCAATACAAAACGAGGAATGGAGATTTCACCTCTGTTTCTTTTCGGAGAACCGCTGGAATGTTTAAAACGGTTAAAATCATAATCTTTATAGCTTGCCGCCATTTCACCGTATCCGCCAAAACGGAATTTGTCGTATTCTTCTGTATAAGAGCTCTTTTCTTCTTGTACTGAGCTTTTTTCCTGTGCGGTGACTTTACCGAATGATAACAGGAAACAGAGAATAAATAAGCTTGTTAATTTTCTCATGTTTTATATAATTTTTTATGGCTGCAAAGATAGAAGCGAATGGAAAGGCGGACAATACCTATAAATAATGAATATTGACGCGAGTCTCAGTATTAATAGGTAATTATAAAACTGAATATATATGAAAAAAAAGAAGCCGTTCCCCCTAATGAAACGGCTTCTACGCTAAAAAAGACATACAACAAAGCTAACACATACAAAACTACGCTAAACAGCAATCTTAATACTTTCTTTTTTCCCACAATATCGCTTACATTGCTGGCAGATATCGTATCCTAACATAGCTCCCAAAATGAAATCCTCTTCAGGTGTCAGTTGGTTCAGCGGACGAGTGATAATGTGGCGTATGGCCTCCATACACTCCGGTTTGCCGAAGAACAAATTGATTTTGTTCGTTCCTACTTCTTGTATCGTATAGCTGATATTCTGATTTTCCAGACGGCGTATGGCAAATTCTGTATATTCACGGTTCATTGTGTAGAGCACCATGTTGCGAACTCCTTTTTTAAACTCGTAAATATGATTTAGGAAAATCCGTACTTCGCCGGGAATGATTCTTTCGGTAGCCATAATGCAAGATTGTGATAAAATATTAGAGTTTATTGGGCCTGCATGATTTTTTGGAAAATCAGGCTGGCTTTAGTTGATTTCTTTTTTAAGTCCTTCTACCCATTGATCGATACGTTGGTCGGTCTGGCTGTCTTCGTTCACTTCATCAATGGGGAGTCCGACGAATTTACCGTTTACTACCGCTACAGACGCATCAAAAGTATATCCGGCCGTATCTGTTATTCCGATAAATGTACAGCCGGTATCTTTTAAATCTTCATACAGAATACCGATGCCGTCACAAAATGTGTCGCTGTATGAGTCGGAATCTCCGCAACCGAACAGAGCAACGAATTTATGGGAAAGATCTGCCTTTTTCAGAACCTTGACACCATCATACCAGTCGTCCTGCAATTCACCGGCGCCCCAAGTTGAAGTGCCCAGCACCAGCACATCGTATTCTTTAACCAATGCATCGGTCAATGTCGAAGCATCGTGGATATCTCCTTGAGGAACATTCAGCTTTTCTGCAATTTTGCGAGCTACATCCTCTGTGGTTCCTGTTGTTGAACCGTAAAAAACACCAATCTTACTCATTTTCAATTTCTTTTTTTTATGATAATGCAAAGATAAGGGCGAAGGATGAAATGTGAAATCCCCATTTATAATGGAATAACACGTACGTTATCATTATAAATGGGGATATGATGAGACTGTGTCGGCATGATGAAAAACCGACACCTTATTTATATATGCAATTAATGGTGGAACAGGCGGATACCCGTAAATGCCATGGCAATATTATATTTATCACATGTTTCGATGACATGGTCGTCGCGTACGGAACCACCCGGTTGTGCTATGTAGTTTACTCCGCTCTTATGTGCACGTTCGATATTATCGCCAAAGGGGAAGAACGCATCCGAACCTAAAGCTACACCGGTCAGTGTATCCAGCCATTCACGTTTTTCTTCACGGGTCAGCACTTCTGGCTTTTCTGTGAAGAACTGTTCCCATGTGCCGTCTGTCAATACGTCCATGTAGTCATCGGAGATATAAATATCGATCGTATTATCACGGTCGGCGCGGCGGATCTTCTCTTTCCAAGGGAGATTCATCACTTTGGGATGTTGGCGCAGATACCAGATGTCGGCTTTATTGCCGGCAAGGCGGGTACAATGAATGCGTGATTGCTGTCCGGCACCGATACCTATTGCCTGTCCGTCTTTTGCATAACATACCGAATTGGATTGTGTATACTTTAGCGTGATAAGGGCAATAAGCAGATCGCGTTTGGCTTCAGCAGGAATTTCCTGATTCCGGGTAGGCATCTCTTGTAGCAGAGTTTCGTCAATTTTGAGTTCGTTACGTCCCTGTTCGAAAGTAATACCGAAAACGTCTTTATGCTCGATGGGAGCGGGGCGATATGCAAGATCTATTTTGATGATATTGTAAGTCCCTTTCCGTTTATTGCGTAAAATTTCCAATGCTTCAGGCGTATAATCGGGAGCAATGACTCCATCGGATACTTCCCGGTTGATAAGGCGGGCTGTTTCTACATCGCAGGTATCGGATAAAGCGATGAAATCACCATAAGACGACATACGGTCCGCACCACGGGCACGGGCATAGGCAGTAGCCAAAGGTGAAAGCGGAAGATCGTCTACAAAATAAATCTTTTTAAGTGTTTCGCTCATCTCTATTGCTACGGCGGCGCCTGCAGGACTGACGTGCTTGAAAGATGCGGCTGCCGGAAGTCCGGTAGCTTCTTTCAGTTCTTGTACTAACTGCCAGCTATTGAATGCATCCAGCAGATTAATGTATCCGGGGCGTCCGTTTAATACTTCGATAGGCAGTTCGCCTTCTTTCATGAAGATACGGGCCGGTTTTTGATTGGGATTGCAGCCGTATTTCAATGCTAATTCGTTTGCCATGAGAATGAATTTGAATTATGATTTATAAATTATGATTTGTCAGTTGAACGCAAAATTACTAAAAAATGGTGATTGGCGGACTATACTTATCAGTAAATAATAATTCATAAATCAGAATTCGTAATTCATAAATCTCCAAAATACCTATAAATGGGGATTGCGCGCGCGCGAAATTATCCGTTTCTTTGCACTCGTAATATATAATAGGTATAATATGGATAGATTACAAAAATACAAGCCCTCTGATAAAATGATTGATCTTATCAGTGATAATTACTCTTTATTGCAGGTTATGAGTCGTTTTGGGCTTTCGTTGGGGTTCGGTGATAAAACCGTGAAGGAGGTTTGTGAAATGAACGGGGTGGATTGCCGTACTTTTCTTGTCGTGGTGAATTTTATGGCCGAAGGCTTTTCACGCATGGATGGAGAAACGGATGAGTTATCTATCCCGGCATTGGTAGACTATTTGCGCCAAGCCCACATCTATTTCCTTGATTTTTGTCTGCCTGCCATTCGGCGTAAGCTGCTGGAAGCCATCGATTGTTCGGAAAATGATGTCTCTTTTCTTATATTGAAATTTTTCGACGAATATATGCGTGAAGTACGCAAACATATGGAATACGAAGAAAAAACCGTATTTAAGTATGTAGATGCTTTGCTTCAGAACAATGCGCCGAAAAATTATCAGATCAGCACTTTCTCGAAACATCACGATCAGGTGGGAGAGAAGTTGACGGAGTTGAAGAACATCATTATTAAATATTGTCCGGCCAAAGCGAATACGAATTTGCTTAATGCTGCCTTGTTTGATATCTATGCTTGTGAGGAGGGACTCGAATCGCATTGCAAGGTAGAGGATTATATATTTGTTCCTGCTATTCTGAATTTGGAAAGGAGGATGATGGATCATGAAAAATAATGAGACAATCCGGGTAGCTGTTGCCGAGAATTCTGTGATTATCCGTAGCGGGCTTACTTTAGCGTTGAAACGTTTGCCCAATTTGAAAATTCAGCCGGTAGAGCTTTTGTCCGTCGAAGCCCTGCATGATTGTTTGCGTACGCAATATCCCGATATATTGGTAGTGAATCCCACATTCGGTGATTATTTTGATGTAGCTCGTTTCCGTGAAGAAACAACTGGAAAAGGTATCCGGGTTGTGGCATTGGTAAGCTCGTTTATCGATGCCACGCTATTGAGTAAATACGATGATTCCATCTCTATTTTTGATGATTTGGAAACGCTCTCCAATAAGATTATCCGTTTGCAGAATATTGCACCCGATGATGAAGGAGACGGACAGGAAACTCTTAGCCAGCGGGAGAAAGAAATCGTAATTTGCGTAGTGAAGGGAATGACAAATAAGGAGATAGCAGAGAAATTGTTTTTATCTATACATACGGTCATTACTCATCGTAGGAATATCAGCAAGAAATTGCAAATACACAGTGCTGCCGGCTTAACGATCTATGCTATTGTGAATAAGCTGGTTGAGTTGAGCGATGTGAAAGATTTATAACCATAAAATTGTGTTATAAAATATAAAACCGTTTGCGGACACGGAAAAAAGCTGTATCTTTGCAGTGCAATTGGGAAATTGCTATTAGTTTAAAAGGTAAAAAAGAAAATTTAAGGTATTAGATTTAAGGTATTAAATAAGAACTTCAATAGGTAAATAGAGGTAAAGGATTTGAAAAGGATAACAATAATAGGTAGTTGAAGTTTTTTTAGGTAAAGAAAAGATTAGTATTCAGGAAAAAAGAGGTAACAAAAAAAGAAAAGCCTATTGGCTTTTCTTATGGGAGGCGAGGGATTCTTAAAAAAGAATTTGCTCGTTTTTTTTATTTTTTAATTATTCCGGTTCATCCGATAGTATTTCGGTCATTTTCTTATGAATTCAGTGGGAAAATCGCACATCTGATTTTAACATTGTTAATCCGGTTTCCGGCATATTGTTTCTCCTTTCACAGAAGATTAATTTCTTGTTTATAAAGAAGCGTATTCTTAATGGTAAAAGATAGTATTTAACATAGTCTTAAATACGTATTCTTGCAGGTAAAGAATATCAGTTCATTTGTTAGATAAATGAATGATTAATTCTTTGATATACAGTGATTAATGTCGTTTGCAATCATCTTTCCGCATCAAAGGTTCCTCATCGGTTCAAAAAACGGTCTCTGTTTATATTTATCAAATTAGCAACTTGAGATGGGAGAATTTCAATTCTCCCATCTCCCTTTATTCTATTTTTTGTATATCAGTTTGTTACCCCCTCCTTCGCCAAAGAGACTGTCGCCCAATGTAGTGATTTGGTCTCCTGTGGCCACTACGTAGCGAAGATTGTCACACCCCATAAATGCACCGAACTCGATAGCTGTCACACTGGGAGGTAATTCTACAGTACCGCATAATCTGCCGCAGTTACTGAATACGCGCTGTCCGATTACTTTCAGTCCGTGAGGTAACTTTATCCGTAGCAGATATTTTTTTTGGGAGAAGGTGAAGTCGGGTATGGATACGGCATTGGTCTTTGATATATCTACGGCAACCAGATTGGGCATATAGTCTCTTATCAATTTAAAGTCGTTATTGTCCAGCTTCCCTTCTACTGTGAGGAAGTTTATGTCTCTGGGTTGCAATCCTGCTCTTTGGATTTCACTTTCTAATGTGCCCATTGCTCCTACTTGCAGGGTGACCTCCTGTGGCTCTCCTTCAATAAAGGCGAATGATTTCCAATTGTTTTTCAAACGATATTCATCGCTGCTACCTAAGGGTACGAAAATGGCAGTAATACTGTCTGCTAATCCTTCCGGCAACAAGTTGGGCGGTGTTTTCTTTTTAATCTGGCAGATGGCAAGATTGTCACAACCTTTGAAAGCGGCGTCTTCTATGTTTTTAGTCTTTTCCGAAAGAATGACTTTCCTCAATGAGAGCTTTCCTTTGGCTTGTCCGTTTTCTACCCGGCAAAAAGCATAAGCAGGGATAAAGTTGGGCATATATACATAGATTTTATCGGGGTATGTTCCGCCCTTACCGGTATACATTTTGATTTCCGCATTAGAGATATCCAGTACTTCTAAGTTTTGAAACTCGTCGCGGAGGTGTTTGAAGTCTTCTGCATTGATTTTTCCTGTCAGGGTGAGGTGAGTAATGCTATTGGCCTCGTCTTCTGTCATTAGAGAAATCAATGTTCCTGCTTTGGGAACAAAATATTGTTTACTAACTGGTTGTGCCGCTACGTTCAGCGCTGTTGTAGCTAATAATATACCTATAAATAAATGTTTTATTTTCATGATTGAAGTTTTATTCAGACAAATATACAGAAAAAAGAGAGATTGAACCGGCCTTTTTGATTTTTATAGTTATTTTTGCTTTCGGATTAACAATTTATAAAATGGAACAAGAAGATATTCAGAAAAAAGAATCTAAAGGGGCTCACGTGCTTGTAAGCTTATCTGTCTATGTGGTGGCATTTTTATTTCTTTCCGTGGTTTTTTCGATGTTGGGGTATATCGTCATCGGACTTCCCGGAACGAGTTCGCTTACTCTTTCCCAGTATGCGATTATTCAGTCGGCCACATTATTGGCGGCGGTTCTTCCAGCATATTTTATTCTTAAGTATTTTGATCATCGGCCGTTATCGGACTTGGGGCTCAGCATCAAAGGGCGTGGAAGAGATATCCTGTATGGATTATTGGCTGCTGTGGTTTTATATGGTGTCGGTTTTGGGCTTTCGTTGTTATCGGGAGAGGTGAAAGTGACGGGAGTACAGTTGAGTGTGGTTGATTTGGCCGGTAGCTTTGGTGTTTTTATTCTGGTTGCTTTAACGGAAGAGATAATGGTACGTGGATATATTTTGGGACGTTTATTACGGACACGGCTTAATAAATTTCTTTCTTTGGGAATTTCTTCTGTCTTGTTCTCTTTGATGCATTTCTTCAATCCGAATGTTGCCTTTTTGCCTTTATTGAATTTGGTGTTGGCGGGATGCCTGTTAGGAGTTACTTTTCTTTATACACGTAATTTATGGTTTCCCATTTCATTGCATCTGTTTTGGAATTGGCTGCAGGGGCCGGTTTTGGGGTATAAAGTAAGCGGTACTATACTATGTTCTTCTTTGTTGCAGTTGCAATTTCCGGATAATAACATTTTGAATGGGGGGGATTTTGGATTCGAAGGTTCTATTATCTGTACGGTATTAATGATTCTGATGACGGGATGCATCATTTGGTATTTTGAAAGAAAAAAACAGATGTCTTTTTAGTTTTTAGACAAAAGAACAGAAGAACATATTTGATTTCATTTTTTGTTCTCCTGTTCTTCTGTCTAAAAAAATATAGGACGTTACCTGATGTATGGAGAAATCGTGTTTAGTTTTGTTCTACACCGATCATGGTCAATTGTATCCGTTTTCGGGCATAATCTACACTTAGGATTTTTACCATTACATGCTGGTGAATGGACACCACTTCCGTCGGGTCAGAGATGAAACGTTCGGCAAGCTGTGAGAGATGCACCAATCCGTTCTCTTTAATACCTATGTCTACAAAGGCACCGAAGTTAGTAATGTTGCCTACGATACCGGGAAGTATCATCCCCTCGCGCAGGTCATCGATTGTACGCACGTTTTTATCAAATTCAAAAGCTTTGATTGTCTGACGCGGGTCACGTCCCGGCTTCTCAAGTTCCTGCATGATGTCTTGCAAGGTCGGCATACCTACTGTGGAAGTCACGTATGCCGATATATTAATTTTTGTACGTAATTCTTTATTACCGATCAATTCTGCAACACTGCATTTCAAATCTTTTGCCATCTGCTCTACGATGCAATAGCTTTCGGGATGTACGGCAGTATTGTCCAACGGATTCACGGCTTGTGGAATGCGGAGGAATCCGGCACATTGTTCGAAAGCCTTTGCGCCCATACGCGGGACTTTCATCAACTCCTTGCGTGAACCGAAAGCACCGTTTTCCGCACGATAGTTTACGATATTCTGTGCCAACTGCGGACCGAGCCCCGAAATATACGTCAACAAGTGGCTGCTGGCTGTATTCAGATTTACACCTACCAGGTTTACGCAATTTTCCACTGTCTGGTCGAGTGCTTTCTTAAGTTTACTCTGGTCTACATCGTGCTGGTATTGTCCTACACCGATTGATTTCGGATCGATTTTTACCAATTCGGCAAGTGGGTCCATAAGGCGGCGTCCGATGGATACGGCACCGCGTACGGTTACATCATATTCCGGAAATTCATCACGTGCTATTTTGGAGGCAGAATAGATCGATGCCCCTTGTTCGCTGACAACGAATACCTGTAAAGGACGGTCGAACTGCTGGGTGGTAACGAAATATTCCGTTTCCCGGCTGGCCGTACCATTACCGATGGCGATTGCTTCTATCTGATAAGCTTCCACCATCTTGCGGAGTTTGGCGGCTGCTTCTTTTTTCTTTTCTACCGGTGGATGCGGATAAATGTTTTCATTGTGTAGCAGATTGCCTTGTGCGTCCAGGCAAACGATCTTGCAACCTGTACGAAAACCGGGGTCTATGGCCAATACCCGTTTTTGTCCCAATGGAGGGGCGAGCAGCAGTTGGCGCAGGTTTTCTACAAACACGCGAATGGCTTCTTCATCGGCTTTTTCTTTCGTGATGGCGGCAAATTCTGTTTCAATGGATGGTTTGAGTAAACGCTTATATGCATCCTGTACGGCTTCTGCTACTTGGCGGCCGCATTCGTTGTTGCTGCGAACAAACTGGCGTTCGAGCCTTTCGATACATTCCTCGTCATCCGGACTGATGGATACTTTCAACATCCCTTCGGACTCTGCACGACGAATGGCCAGCAGGCGGTGGGAAGTGCAACGTTTCAGAGGTTCGGAGAACTCAAAATAATCGCGGTATTTAGCTGCCTCTTCTTCTTTGCCCTTCACTACTTTGGCGCTGATTACGGCTTGCCGGCTGAACTGATTGCGTATGGCGTTACGGGCTCGTTCGTCTTCATTCACCTGTTCGGCTATAATATCACGTGCACCCTTCAAGGCATCTTCTATTGTTTTCACGTCTCCTTTCACGAAGGAGCCGACTTTGGCTTCGAGGTTGTTTTCACGTTGCAGCATCAGTGTTACGGCAAGTGGTTCGAGGCCTTTTTGCCGGGCAGCTTCCGCTCTGGTTTTTCGTTTGGGTTTGTACGGCAGGTAAATGTCTTCCAATTCAGTGGTATCCCAAGTATCGTCGATACGTTTTTGCAGCTCGGCGGTTAATTTGCCCTGCTCGCTGATCGTGCTGAGGATGGTTTCTTTACGTTTGGCCGTTTCGCAAAGTTTATCGTATTGGTTTTTAATATTTTCTATCTGTACTTCGTCCAGGCCTCCCGTTACCTCTTTACGGTAACGGCTGATAAAAGGGATGGTAGCGCCGTCTTTTAGTAAATTCAGAGTGTTGTTGATCTGCTTTTCCGATATATTCAGGGCGGCAGAAATCATTTTGTGAAATAATTCCATAATTGCTTTTATAATGATTTGCTGACAAATGTACGTATTAATCTTCTATTGGATACTAATTTTTAGTATATTTGCGGCAACAAAATACATGCAATAAGAATTATGCTGTCATTTACCAGATATGTTTTCTCCTGTCTCTTTACCATCGTCTTTTTTTTGCCGGCGGTGGCTTATGCAGCTCAGGATGCACAGTCTATTCTGATCATTTGCTCTTATAATCCGGCCGCTCATCAAACTTCCGTCACCATCTCCGATTTCATGGATGAATATACCAAATGTGGCGGGAAATACAATATAGAAATTGAGAATATGAACTGCAAGAGTTTCTCTGAATCTCCCAAATGGAAAGGGATGATGCAGCAGATACTTTCCAGATATAAAGGAAATGAACGTCCGGAACTCATTATTTTATTAGGGCAGGAAGCTTGGGCGGCATATTTGTCACAAGAAGACTCGCTGGTGGCAAACATACCTGTCATGTGTAGTCTGACAAGTCGCAATGCGGTTATTCTGCCGGAAGATACTACTGACTTAAAGGAATGGATGCCCGAAACGGTGGATTTCTTTTCGGATCATTTGGGGCATCGAAGGGTAAAGTCCGGTTTTATATATGACTATGACATTGAAGGTAATATTCGTATGATTTTGCATTTTTATCCTGATACACGTCATATCGCTTTCATTTCGGATAACAGTTATGGCGGAGTTGCCATGCAGGCACTTGTCAGGGAGGAAATGAAGAAATTTCCCGGACTCGATCTGATATTATTGGACGGGCGTTCCAATACGATTTATAGCATTATGGATAAGTTTCACCATTTGCCGGAGCATACGGCGGCGATGGTAGGAACCTGGCGGGTGGATATGAATGAGAGTTACTTTATGAGGAATGCCACTTATATGATGATGGAAGCTAATCCTAATGTTCCGGCTTTCGCTCCGGCATCGGTAGGGTTGGGGTATTGGACCATTGGCGGAGTGATTCCTGCTTATCGTCCATTGGGACGTGATATGGCTCGTGAGGCTATCCGCAAATTTGCCAATCCCAATGATACGGCTTGTCATGTGGAAGTGATAGGCAGTAAAAACGTACTTGATTATAAGAAAGTAAAAGAGCTGAAACTGGACGTAAAGTCTTTTCCTGCCGATATGGAAATTATCAACCAGCCGGTTTCGTTCTATCAACAATATACTTATCAGATATGGGCTGTTTTTGCAATCCTGATGATTTTGATAGGCGGACTTGTGGTTTCTCTTTTCTTTTATTTCAGAACCAAGCGTTTGAAGGATGACTTGGAGAGATCGGAAGTCGATTTGCGTGATGCAAAAGACCGTGCAGAAGAGTCTAATCGTCTTAAAAGTGCTTTTTTGGCCAATATGAGTCATGAAATCCGTACACCTCTGAATGCTATCGTAGGTTTCTCTGATGTGTTGACCGACGAAGGTATTTCCAATGAAGAAAGAGAATCTTATTCGGAGATTATAAAATCCAACTCCAGTTTATTGCTGCGGTTGATTAATGACATACTCGATCTCTCTCGTCTGGAAGCTGATAGAGTACAAATGACTTGTGAGGCGTGTGATGTGATTCAAGTGTGCCGGCAAGTGCTGACTTCCGTTGATTTTTCCCGTAAATCGAATAATAAATTTGTATTTGCCAGCGATTATGAGAGTTTTGTATTGACTACGGATGTGCAGCGTTTGCAGCAAGTTATAATTAATTTATTATCCAATGCGGCTAAGTTTACTCAAGACGGGGTTATAACATTGGGCTTTTCGGTGGACGGGGAACAGAAGTTTGCACTCTTTTCCGTAACCGATACCGGTTGTGGAATCCCGAAAGAGAAGCAGAAACTGGTATTCGAGCGTTTTGAAAAATTGAATGAATATGCACAGGGCACAGGATTAGGGCTTTCCATTTGTAAACTTACCGTTGAAAAATGGGGAGGAGAGATATGGGTTGATCCGGATTATACCGGAGGTGCCCGCTTTGTGTTCTCAATGCCCGTGTCGGAGTAGTTTTGTTGCATATTGGAATTTGAATGATATTTTTATGAAAAAGTTTGCTTTTATTTTTGTCGTATTGTTTGGCTTTGCTCTGTCGTTGACAGCGCAGGAACGTGAAGTAAAACTGAAAATCGTACAGACCAGTGATGTACACGGTAATTATTATCCTTATAATTTTATAACTCAAAAGGACTGGGCCGGCAGCTTGGCGCGTGTTCATGCTTTTGTACAGAAAAAACGGGAAATTTATAAAGATAACCTTATTTTGCTGGACAATGGTGATATTTTGCAGGGGCAGCCCACTGCTTATTATTATAATTATATAGATACGGTTTCGCCTCATCTTTGTGCCGAAATGATGAACTACATGGGCTATGATGCGGGCAATATGGGGAATCATGATGTGGAAACCGGCCGCCGGGTGTTCGACCGTTGGATCAGTGAATGTAACTTTCCGGTATTAGGAGCCAATATTATTGATACGGCTACCGGTGAAACTCATTTAAAGCCTTATAAGGTGATGGAACGCGACGGAGTGAAGATAGTCGTATTGGGCATGATTACGCCTGCCATTCCTGCATGGCTGTCAGAGAATTTATGGAAAGGACTGCGTTTCGATGATATGGAGCAGACTGCAAAAAAGTGGATGAAAATTATCCGTGAAAAGGAAAAACCGGATCTTGTTATCGGATTGTTTCATGCCGGGCAGGATGCTTTTTTAATGTCGGGTAAATATAATGAAAATGCATCGTTGAGCGTTGCGAAGAATGTTCCCGGATTTGATATGGTATTGATGGGGCATGATCATGCGCGCGAATGCAAAAAGATTGCGAATGTGGCAGGAGATTCTGTATTGATTATCGATCCGGCAAGCAATGCGGCGGTGGTGTCTAATGTTGATGTGACGATAAAGCTGAAAGACGGGAAAGTGCAGAGTAAAGAGATAAAAGGGGTTCTTTCTGCTACGAAGAATTATGGTGTCAGCGAAGAATTCATGCAGAAATTCGCTCCTCAGTACAATACAGTGGAACAGTTCGTATCCAAAAAAATAGGGATTTTTACCGAAGATATCTCTACCCGCCCGGCTTTTTTCGGTCCGTCGGCTTTCGTTGATTTCATTCACTCGCTGCAACTCGATATTTCCGGTGCAGACATCTCGTTGGTTGCTCCTTTATCATTTGATGCGGAGATTAAGAAAGGGGATATTCATGTGAGCGATATGTTCAATCTTTATAAATATGAGAATATGCTCTATGTGATGACACTCTCGGGAAAAGAAATCAAGGATATTCTTGAAGACTCTTATTATATGTGGACCAATCAGATGAAATCTCCGCAAGATCATTTGTTGTGGTTTAAGGAAAAACGCCGCGAAGGAGCGGAAGATCGGGCATCGTTTCAAAATTTCAGTTTTAATTTTGATTCGGCAGCAGGAATAATCTATACGGTAGATGTGACCAAACCGAAAGGAGCGAAGATCACGGTTGTCAGCATGGCGGATGGCGCACCGTTCGATTTGAATAAAGTATATAAAGTTGCTTTGAATTCATATCGTGGCAATGGGGGAGGAGAACTTTTGACTAAAGGTGCCGGTATCCCCCAAGAACAATTAAAAGACCGTATTATCTTTTCCACGGACAAAGATCTCCGTTTCTATCTGATGAATTATATTGAGAAGAAAGGGATACTCGATCCCCGTGCATTGAATCAATGGAAATTTATTCCTGAAGACTGGACGGGGCCGGCGGCAAAAAGAGACTATAAATACTTATTTAGTGATTAGTGATTTTGTGATAAGTGATTAGTGTCATTCGGCATCATAACGCAGCCTGCCAATCACTTATCACTAACCGTTTGTCACTAATCATTTATCGCTTATCACTAAATTATTAATCACTAACTGCGTGGCTGAGAATTTGAATATTATATCCGGTAGCAAGGAAGAACAGTATGCTTCTTTATTACCCCAGATAAAGTCTCTTATTGAGGGAGAGACAGATCTGATCGCTAATTTGGCTAATGTGACTGCGGCTTTGAAAGAAACTTTTCATTTCTTTTGGGTGGGTTTTTATCTGGTGAAAGAGGATGAGTTGGTGCTTGCACCTTTTCAGGGGCCGATAGCTTGCACGCGTATCCGAAAAGGAAAAGGGGTGTGCGGGACGGCTTGGCGGGAAAAGAGGACTTTGGTAATACCGGATGTCGATGCGTTTCCGGGACATATTGCTTGCAGTTCTCTTTCACGATCAGAGATTGTAGTGCCTTTGATGAAAGAAGGTGAAGTGTGGGGAGTTTTGGATATCGATAGTGAGTTATTGGGTATGTTCGATGAGATTGATAAAGAATATCTTGAACAACTTTGCGGCTATTTATGAATCTATTGTTAAAATAGTCATTTTTTATTTAAAATCCTTCCAGATAATACTTATCTTTGCACTTTCAATTTTAAACAAAGAGAGTATAACAGGTGAGACGTGTAAAAAGAGTTCTATCATCCCTTCTGTTGCTGACGCTATTTATTGTGTATCAGGTGAGCATTACGATGTTTACCCATGTACACTATGTAAATGGAGTCATGGTAGTACATTCTCACCCCAGTCATGGCAAACATACCCACTCTAAGATTGAAGTTGTAATCATTGCCCGTCTGTCCTCGTTTCATTCATTGGAGGCAGATGCGCCTATCCATATAGAAGCGATACGTCCGTTGCTTTACTGCTTGCAGCAGCAAACGGATATTCCTGTTATGCCGGAGACACACATGCGTGTAGTGTCTCTTCGTGCTCCGCCGGTAGTAAGAATAGGATAAATATTTATTTTTTTCTTACTTATACATTATACATATCTATTTTTTATATCAGAATGAAGAAATCTATCATCCTGCTCATGCTTTTGTGCCTGAGCATGATTACTTATGCCGTCAATCCTATTAAGGAAGGCAATATGATTTCCGGCCACGTTATTGTGAAAGGAACCGAAGAGAATATCCCTTATGCTACGATACGCATTATCAGTTATAACGGAGGAAGTGTCCCCGATAAATACCGTGCATCGGGTGCCGTGTCTAATGATGAGGGGCAATTTGAATTTCGTCATCTTACCCCGGGTGAATATACTTTGCAAGTACAGGCGATGGGGTATAAGACCCAGCAAAAGAGTGTGACAGTCAGCAAAGATTTTACGGCCGTTCTCCATTTTCAGATGGAAGAGGAAAGTTTTATGACTGATGAAGTTGTTGTATCAGCCAATCGTAATGAAGTGAACCGTCGTGAGGCTCCCGTAGTGGTCAATGTGATGAGCGCCAAACTTTTTGAGGCGGTAAATTCTACTGATCTTGCAAAGTCGTTGAATTTTCAGTCCGGGCTTCGCGTGGAAAACAACTGTCAGAACTGTGGCTTTCCGCAAGTGCGTATCAATGGTCTGGAGGGACCTTATTCTCAGATATTGATAAATAGCCGTCCGATTATCAGTGCCCTTTCCGGGGTGTATGGACTGGAACAGATTCCGGTAAATATGATCGAGCGGGTAGAAGTCGTGCGTGGCGGCGGGTCGGCTTTGTTTGGTGCCAATGCCGTGGGAGGAACGATTAATATTATCACAAAAGATCCTGTCAGCAACTCTTTTCAGGTATCCAGTATGATGTCGAACATGAACGGTAAGTCTTGGGAACAATACATGGGGGGGAATGTCTCGCTGGTAGCCAAGGATAATAGTTACGGTATTGCTCTTTATGAGACATATCGCAACCGTAATCCGTATGATGCTGATGGAGACGGCTTTTCCGAATTGGGAAAACTGAATATGAATACTTTCGGGATGCGTGCTTACTACCGTCCGTCTTACAATAGCCGTATTAATATAGAATACCACACCACCAACGAGTTCCGTCGTGGTGGGAATAAGTTTGACTTGCAACCGCATGAAACGGATATTACCGAACAGACCAAACACATTATCAATAGCGGTGGTTTGAGTTACGATCATTATTGGAACGAGGCAAAACACAAAATGTCTTTATATGGCTCTATTCAACATACGGATCGTAACAGTTATTACGGTGCGCAACAGAATACCCAGGCCTATGGTAAGACAAAAGATCTGACTTGGGTGTTGGGTGGCATGTATGTAGGTCAGATGGATAATTGTTTCTTTGCTCCTGCAACCTTTACCGGTGGTTTCGAATATCAAGACAACTCGTTACACGATGTTATGACCGGCTATCACCGTGATATGAAACAGAACGTCCGTGTGGCAGGAACTTTCATCCAAAACGAGTGGCGTATGAATCAGCTGGCAATGCTCGTCGGATTGCGTATGGATAAACATAATCTGATTGACAAGCTTATTTTTAGTCCGCGTGTGAACTTGCTTTATAAGCCTACTGATAAATTTCAGGCACGTCTGACTTACTCTACCGGTTTCCGTGCTCCGCAGGCTTATGACGAGGACCTGCATGTTACAGCCGTAGGAGGTGAGGGCATTCAGATAAAACTGGCCGATAACCTTCGTGAAGAACGTTCTAACAGTTATAGTGGCTCTGTGGACTGGACTTTACCAATCGGGCACTGGCAGGCGAATATTCTGCTTGAAGGATTTTATACGGATTTGCGTCATGTATTCATGCTTACTAATATCGGTGAGGATGAAAACGGAGATATAATTAAAGAACGCCGTAACGCACATGGTGCCCGTGTGTATGGTGCAAACCTCGATGCAAAGATTGCCCACGGACGTGAAGCGCAATTCCAGTTAGGATTTACGGCGCAACGTAGCCGCTATACCCGGGATGTAGTGTGGCGTGAGGAAACTGAGGAGGGGCTTCCCAATCTGACTACCCGTCGTATGCCTCGTACTCCGGATTATTACGGATATTTCACTTTTACTTCTGCACCGACGAATCATTTTGATTTTTCTTTGTCGGGTACTTATACCGGGAAAATGATTGTGCCTCATATGGCCGGTTATATTGATGAAGACCGTATGGAGAATACTCCCCAGTTCTTTGATCTTAATCTGAAACTGAATTATACCTTTATATTGCATGACCACATCAAATTACAACTGAATGCAGGGGTACAGAATATCTTTAATAGTTTCCAGAAAGATCTGGATAAGGGTGAATTTCGTGATTCCGGCTATTTTTATGGCCCCACGCAACCGAGGACTTATTTTATCGGCGTTAAGATAACGAATTGATTTATGCCGATAGGATATTTTCTGCATGATTCTCAAAAAAGGTAATGCAGGCCAGTGAAAAGTGCGATGTCATTCTCTTGTGAATGCATCGCACTTTTTTATTTAAGAATCAGAAAATGAACATTGTATAGGGGATAATAAAGAATTTATCTTTAGGATTGTTCAGATTTCCTAATAAATGGAGAAATGGGATAGTATTAATGGAATTTATATATATATTTGCGAAAAAATACGATAAAATGGATAATGAAGTAATCCCACAAGTGAACATCTCTTCTGAGCACGGACTGCGGAAGATAGATTTTATAGACAATGATTTTGCTATATTCAACGATGCTTGGGATATTCCTATGGATGAATATCCAAACCGTATAAATGCGGCCGTAATAGCGGTTTGTCTTGCCGGTGAAGGTACCGTTTGCATAAATTTGCAGGAATACAAACTGACTGCCGGCAATTTATTGATGACCCTTCCTGAGCAGATTATTCAAAGTTTAGGTAGAAGCGATGACTTTTCCGGTGTTTTTATTGCTGTCTCACCACAGTTTATCGACCGGACTTTTACACAAATGAAAGAACTGCTCTCCTTTATGTTTTATATCAAAGAACACCCTTGTATCCCTCTGAACAAAGAGGAGCAGGAATGTATGATGGAATATCACTCTTTTTTATGGAAAAAAGTAAAGATGAGAGATAATGCATTCCGTAAGGAGATAGCGAAAGGTATTATTGCTGCTATGTTCTATGATATCTATAATTTTTGCCGCAAGCACATGCCTGCGAATGAGATTCGCCCTAAGAGCCGGAAGGAAGAGCTTTTTGAGAAATTTATGCGTGAAGTTTCCGCCAATTATAAAATAGATCGTTCGGTGACGTTTTATGCCAATAAACTGTGTCTTACTCCTAAACATCTTTCGGGTGTGGTGAAAGAGGTGAGTGGCAAGACGGCCGGTGAGTGGATTGATAATTTTGTAATTTTGGAAGCTCGTGCCTTATTGAAGTCCTCTGAAATGAGTGTACAGGAAATAGCCGAATACCTCCATTTTGCCAATCAGTCTTTCTTTGGTAAATACTTCAAGCATTATGTAGGTATGTCTCCTAAAGAATACAGGCGGAGCTAAGCAAGCTTATAATACTCCCGAACGAACCCGGCTCAATGTTTCCGGAGTCATCAGCAGGTACGAAGCAATGTGTGACAGAGGTGCACGCTTGATAATTTCCGGATGATGTTCAAGCAATAAATTATAGCGTTCTCTTGCCGTTTCAAAACGCCAGGAGTCCGCTTTTACTTGTGAAACGATCAATGAATATTCCAGCACCTTTCTGTAGAACAGATTGATCTCCGGGCATGTTTCCAGTAATTTTTGCAATACTGTATAAGGAAAAAGATATATAACCGATTGTTCCAATGCTTCCACCATCAGCCGGGTGGGCTCTTGCTTGAGAAGACTTTCGATGCACATCACTATACAACCTTCATAAGAGAAGTGTTCGGTCACGTCTTTACCATTTTTATAATAAAATTGGCGAACCATACCTTTCCCTACAAATATCAGATCGTGTGCTATTTGTCCCTCGTTCAGGATAATCTCACCTTTATTTACATTTTTGCGTATCAAGACTTCTGCCAGTTGCTGGCGTCCTTCTTTACTCATTTCTGGAAATCTGGAATTAACTACAGCGTCTACTGTTTCTTTTAATATGTCCATAGCGTCTTCTGATATCTTATTATTGGGTTGTGTTTGCAAAAGTACAAAAACGCTTGACGTAAATCAATAAATAGGGATAAAAAGATTTGTTTTTGCTTTAGATCAATTCGTTTTATTTTCAGACCGGTTACATTTGCATCGTTTTCAAAAGGTACACACAAATATAAGATTAGTTATGAAAAAGGTAATTAGATTGTTAGGTAAAATCGGACAAGCTGATCCGATGATTTGGGGATATGTAATGTTACATTGATTGTTCCCCTTTTTGATTAAAAACAGTTAGTTTTAGGTATTAGTTAAATTATTAGTTATGAAAAAGGTAAAAAGTGCATTTGTCTGGTTTATTGAACGGACAAATAACAATGCCGGCAGTGTATGGGGTTTTTAAAGCTATCTCCATACTTGCTTTTAATTAGGACTTGATTGAAATTATCGTTAAAGAGGGGCTGTTTTTAATAATGGCTCCTCTTTTTGTTTAGTGGTTATCGTAAGATTTTATTTGCCATCAATTTAATAGAGTAAACCGGAATTCAATAGAATACGAGTGATATATTGGAAAATAGATATAATAAAAAAGCCCCTTAGTTTAACTAAAGGGCTGATTTTCATTTTGTAGTGGGTACGAGAATCGAACTCGTATTACATGCGTGAGAGGCATGTGTCCTAACCGTTAGACGAACCCACCGATTTGAGATTTAAAAAGAGCCAAGTTTTATAACTTAGCTCTTTTTTGTTCTTTTGAGAATTTTGCGGAAGCTGGGGGATTCGAACCCCCGGTACGGTTACCCGTACGTCAGTTTAGCAAACTGGTGGTTTCAGCCACTCACCCAAACTTCCTTGAACCCGCATTCTCTCTCAAATGCGGTGCAAATATAGGGGGAAGTTTTGGACTATGCAAAACTTTTTGAAAGATTTTTTTCTACTATTTTTTCTGATTATCGTTAATTGTCTATGTTTCAAATGTTAAACAGTGAATTTTTTTTAGTTGTTTTTTATGATGGGTGGGAGGAGCTTATTGATAATATGAGAAGAAAGACTGTTTAAAGAAAAAATAATTTATAGGTTGGAGTTGTAAACTATCTATTTTCTTCTTTTAGTAATGGTGTTTATAAGCGATGGGTACTCTGCTCTGTCTTTATAATTGCTATACTCATCTAAAAAATAAGTACTTTACAGGCATAAAAAAAGGCTATCTATCCCAGACAGCCAATCTTTTTGTTAACCTTAAATCTAATACTATGAAAAACACATTGCAAATATACGTACTTTCTATAGAATAGCAAATAATCGGACTGTAAATCATTGTATTATAATATAAATTAAGATTTTATACGGTCTTCTTAACCCTTTGTAGCAGAAAAGGGAGAATTCCCGCTTAAGATTAGGTTATTCCCCCGCTAAAAGTAGGATTTTTCTTTTTTCAGAGATCAATCCTTTACCTACTTTTGTTTTATACGAAACACTTTAAAAAGAAAGATTATGAAAACAAAAACTATGAAATATTTTAAATCGGTACTATTGGTTTTGGCTATGGTAAGTCTGGCTGCTTGTGAAGTGGCAATCGATGGCTTTTATGACGATGATAACATAGGTGGCGGTTATTACAACAAGTCGCGTGAGTTGTGCAGTCGTACTTGGGTAAGATCTTATTATAATATAGATGGTTACTACTGCCGTCAGGAGATCGATTTTTATCTGGACAGGACCGGGATCGATTATATCCGCGTACAATATCCCAATGGTGGAATATCTGAAAATGAATACCGTTTCAGATGGAATTGGGAAGACTCGTCACAATCGTCTCTTCGCATGATGTATGCTCCGAATGATATTTCCTATCTGGATGAAGTAAGAATCTGGGGGAATCAATTGACAGGCTATTGGGATGGTTGGGATAATTATGTGGTATTCAGGGGGAGATGACCGTTGTTTATTTGACGTAAATCAATTTACGGTTCCATTGATTTTGAATACCTTTGCACCCCGAAAATAAAGGGTAAAGGTGACACACAGAATACAACAGGAGAGCGTAAAGAGAAGGCTGGTCAAGCTGGCTGCTCCTATCTTTGTAGAGACATTGCTGATAATGATGCTTGGTGCGGTGGATACCATCATGTTGAGCCGTCATTCCGATAGCAGCGTTGCTGCGGTTGGAGTTGTCAATCAGATTATCATGTTGACATTCCTGGTGTTTGAGGTAATCAATTTGGGGACGTCCGTTTTATGTTCCCAGTATTTGGGTGCCAAACTCCAGAAGAAGGTAGTGCAGGTAGTAGGTGTCTCATTGCTGGTGAATCTGGTTGTAGGGGGAGTTATCAGCCTTTTCCTCTGTTTAATGAATACTACTATACTCGGATGGATGGGGCTTGGCCCGGAATTGATGGCCGATGGAGCCGATTATATGCGTATTGTTGGTGCTTTTGCTTTCTTTCAGGCGATATCTCTCACTTTGTCTGCATCCCTCCGCAGTGCGAACAAGGCCATTTATCCGATGCTTGTGACGGTGGTCGTCAATATTCTCAATATCATAGGAAATTATTCATTGATTTTCGGTAAGTTCGGTTTTCCCGAACTCGGAGTAGAAGGGGCTGCTATCTCGACGGCATTCAGTCGGGGAGTATCGATGGTGATTTTATTTATAATCCTTTTCCGCAAACATATCCATCGCTTTCCGTTGGCCTATTTCCGGCCTTTCCCCTGGATAGAACTGAGAAATCTGATGAAAGTCGGGTTACCCTCGGCCGGCGAACAGCTTTCTTATAGCTCTTCGCAAGTGCTAATCACTTTTTTTATTAATATGTTGGGAGTTGAAGCGTTGGCCACCCGTACCTATTGCGTCAATATTATAATGTTTGTCTATCTGTTTAGTATTTCGACGGCTCAGGGAGGGGCTATCTGCATCGGCCATTTGATAGGGGAGAAGAAGCCCCGTGCCGCTTTTCTGTTAGGAAAGTATGTCATGAAAAAATCGGTGATGATTACTTTTATTCTCTCTTGTATCCTTGCCGTTTTCGGACATACCATTCTGAGTTGGCTGACTGTTAATCCCGATATTATCCGTATGGGAGTTATTGTGCTTATCATAGATACCGTTCTCGAGATAGGGCGCCCCATCAACATTTTTGCCACTAATGCGCTACGGGCGGCAGGCGATGTGAATTACCCTTTCTATGTGGGGTTGATCGTAATGTGGAGCGTGGCAGTAGGCGGAGGTTATCTGTTTGGTGTTCACTGGGCTTGGGGATTGTGTGGAATGTGGGTTGCTTTTTTACTGGACGAAAACATCCGGGGAATTATTTTTGTCCGTCGTTGGTATAGCATGAAATGGGTACATAAAAGTTTTGTACAGGCATAAAATGTTCCTATCTTTGCAGCGAAATAGCGCGTCCGTCTGCCAATCGGTACGCGTCGAATAATTATTATTTATGGAATGGTTATATAGTCTATTCATCGAGCATTCTGCTTTGCAGGCCGTAGTCGTACTTTCACTAATATCCGCCATCGGGTTGGGGTTGGGCAAAATACATATCTGCGGTATATCCCTTGGAGTGACTTTCGTGTTTTTTGCCGGCATTCTTGCCGGTCATTTCGGTCTTTCGGTAGATGCACAGATGCTGAACTATGCAGAAAGTTTCGGCCTTATCATCTTTGTTTATGCTTTGGGGTTGCAGGTCGGTCCGGGTTTCTTCAGTTCTTTTCGTAAAGGTGGAGTAACGTTGAATATGCTGGCGCTTGCAGTAGTGCTGCTGGGCACATTGCTTACGGTGATATGTAGCTATACGACCGGCGTTTCTCTGCCGAATATGGTGGGCATTCTTTGCGGTGCCACTACCAACACCCCTGCCTTGGGTGCGGCGCAACAAACCTTGAAGCAGATGGGCATGGAAAGCAGTACTCCCGCTTTGGGGTGTGCAGTGGCTTATCCGTTAGGGGTGATCGGGGTGATTCTTGCCGTATTGCTTATTCGCAAAGCGCTGGTGCGTAAGCAAGATCTGGAAGTCAAGGAGAAAGACGATAACAATAAAACATATATTGCTGCTTTTCAAGTGCACAATCCGGCCATTTTTAATAAGAGCATTAAAGATATTGCTCACATGAGCTATCCCAAGTTTGTGATTTCCCGTTTGTGGCGGGATGGCAATGTAAGTATTCCCACCTCTGAAAAGATTTTAAAAGAGGGAGACCGCTTGCTGGTCGTTACTTCCGAGAAAGATGCACTGGCACTGACCGTCCTCTTCGGCGAACAGGAAAATACGGATTGGAATAAGGAAGACATCGATTGGAATGCCATCGACAGTCAGCTCATCTCACAACGTATCGTAGTGACTCGCCCCGAACTGAATGGTAAAAAATTAGGTGCGCTCCGTTTGCGCAACCATTACGGCATTAATATCAGCCGCGTCTATCGGTCGGGCGTGCAATTGCTTGCTACTCCGGAACTGACGCTGCAATTAGGCGACCGGTTGACCGTGGTAGGAGAGGCGGCCGCTATCCAAAATGTAGAAAAGGTTTTGGGTAATGCAGTGAAGAGTTTGAAAGAACCGAATCTGGTCGCTGTATTTATCGGTATCATTTTAGGATTGGCCCTTGGAGCCATTCCGATCTCCATTCCGGGCGTCAGTGCTCCGGTGAAGTTAGGTTTGGCGGGTGGTCCTATCATTGTAGGTATCCTTATCGGTACATTCGGGCCGCGTATGCATATGATTACCTATACCACTCGCAGTGCCAATCTGATGCTTCGTGCATTAGGATTATCCATGTATCTGGCTTGTCTTGGACTGGACGCAGGAGCGCATTTCTTCGATACTGTATTTCGTCCCGAAGGGCTGTTATGGATTGGTCTTGGTGCCGGATTGACTATTATTCCTACGGTAATCGTGGGAGCCGTTGCCTTTAAGATAATGAAAATAGATTTCGGCTCGGTTTCCGGTATGCTATGTGGAAGCATGGCCAATCCGATGGCTTTGAATTATGTGAATGATACCATTCCGGGAGATAATCCCTCGGTTGCTTATGCCACAGTGTATCCGTTGTGCATGTTTTTGCGTGTAATAATCGCCCAGATATTGCTCATGTTCCTGTTGGGCTGAAACCGTGTTGATAATTGCCGCACTGTAATGGCGAAAGATAAAAAAACGGAAAAACAAGAACCATATAGAAGTAATTTCAATTGTAAATAGTAAATCGTTCAATCGTAAATATAATGACTGCCCAAAGTAATATAACCCCTGAAAGCATTATTAGTGACTTGCGTTACCTGCAATTGCTGTCGCGTAGTTTTCCCACTATTGCTGATGCCAGCACGGAAATCATTAACCTTGAAGCAATTTTGAATCTTCCCAAAGGCACCGAGCATTTTCTGACAGACATTCACGGTGAATATGAAGCGTTTCAGCATGTATTGAAGAATGCTTCCGGCGCGGTGAAGCGAAAAGTCAACGAAATTTTCGGCAATACGCTCCGTGAGTCGGAGAAGAAAGAGATCAGTACGCTGATTTATTATCCCGAAGAGAAACTGCAACTGGTCAAGGCGCGGGAGAAAGACCTTGACGATTGGTATCTGATCACCCTTAACCAATTGGTGAAGGTATGCCAGAACGTATCTTCCAAGTACACCCGTTCCAAAGTGCGTAAGTCCTTGCCTAAAGAGTTCTCATATATCATCCAAGAACTGTTGCACGAATCGAGCATCGAACCCAACAAGCATGCCTATATCAATGTAATTATCAGTACGATCATTACCACCAAGCGGGCAGATGCCTTTATTATTGCCATGTGCAATTTGATTCAGCGCCTCACGATCGACTCACTGCACATCGTGGGAGATATCTATGACCGTGGTCCCGGTGCACATATCATTATGGATACCTTGTGCGATTATCACAATTTCGATATTCAATGGGGGAATCACGACATCCTCTGGATGGGTGCTGCATCCGGTAATACGAGTTGTATGGCAAATGTCATCCGTATGTCCATGCGTTATGGAAACTTAGGTACGCTCGAAGACGGATACGGCATCAATCTTCTTCCCCTGGCTACATTTGCCATGGATACTTATGCCGATGATCCTTGTACTATTTTCGCTCCTAAAATGAACTTTGCGGATTCTGCTTATAACGAAAAGACTTTGCGGCTCATCACGCAGATGCACAAGGCGATTACGATTATTCAGTTTAAACTGGAAGCGGATATCATCAATCGCCGTCCGGAATTTGGCATGGAGAACCGGAAGCTGTTGGAGAAGATCGATTTTGAGCGTGGCGTTTTTGTCTATGAAGGTAAGGAGTACGAGATGCGTGATACGAACTTCCCGACAGTAGATCCGAAAGATCCGTATCGCCTGACGGATGAAGAAAAAGAACTGGTAGATAAGTTGCACTATTCGTTCATGAATAGTGAAAAGCTGAAAAAGCACATGCGTTGTCTGTTTACCTATGGCGGCATGTATCTGGTATGTAATTCTAACCTTTTGTATCATGCTTCCGTGCCTTTGAATGAGGATGGCAGTTTCAAGCGTGTCAATATCCGAGGAAAGGAATATTGGGGTAAGAAACTGATGGACAAGATCGACCAGCTGATCCGTACTGCTTATTTTGACGAAGACGGCGATGAAGAAAAAATTTTCGCCATGGATTATATCTGGTATATGTGGTGTGGGCCGGATGCCCCGTCGTTCGATAAAGACAAGATGGCAACCTTTGAGCGTTATTTCATTGCGGACAAGGCGCTGCATAAAGAGAAGAAGGGATATTATTATACGCTGCGTGATAATGAAAAAATATGCGACCGGATTTTAGAAGAATTTGGAGTTACCGGTGTGCATACTCATATTATCAACGGGCATGTACCCGTAAAAACGATCAAAGGCGAACAGCCGATGAAAGCGGGAGGCAAGCTGCTTGTGATCGATGGCGGGTTCTCGAAAGCCTATCAACCGGAAACCGGTATTGCCGGATATACATTGGTTTATCACTCCCACGGCCTGCAATTAGTGCAGCATGAACCGTTTCAGTCTACACAGAAAGCCATAGAAGAGGGGCAGGATATCAAATCGACCACTTTTGTAATCGAGTTTAATTCTCAACGTATGATGGTGAAAGATACGGATAAGGGAAAAGAATTGGTAACGCAAATCCAGGATTTGAAAAAATTGCTGGTGGCGTATAGGACGGGGTTGATAAAGGAAAAGCAGTAAAAAGGGAAAGCCTCTCCCCAGCCCTCTCCGTGGGAGAGGGAGGAAGAAATGCTACTATTTATTTGTTAATTGATTACTGAAGCTGACTCAGCTCCCTCTCCTACGGAGAGGGTTGGGGAGAGGCTTCTAAAACAGTACGATTCCTGCTTCTGCGATTACTCCTTTGTCATAAGTGACATCTCTGTTGTAATAGCGGCTTCCTCCATAACCTCCGGTTGCAAAAATGCCGAACTTCTTTGTAATCTGATATTCCAGATTCAGGCGTGCCTGCAAGCCGTATAGGCGCGCCGGAATGCCGTAATCTTTATTTTTAAAGGTTTCGATGTGTTGGTATCCCAAATCGCCGCTGATGGTCAGGTCTTTCCATAAAGGCAGCCAGATACCGCCGCGATAAAACAATGAAGCGGAGAATTTATCGCTAAAGTCGAGATAATGCGTACCGGCACCTACAATGGTGTAGAATAGTTTGTTCTTGAACCGGGCACCTATGTTGATTTTGGTGGCATTTCCGCCAAAGACCATCATTTGTACTCTTGTGTCGGGGTTGGCGTTGACAAGTCCCAACTGAAACCCCTTCATTTCTTCTTTATAGTAATTCACCAAACCGATTTGCAATCCTTTCGCTTTCGTCGCGTAGTTGCCTAAACCTATCTGCACACCGTTCATGCGCGAAGCCACTATATTGGCAAGCCCTGTCAGTTGCACACCGTTCAGATTTTCGCCTACTACGTTCAATAATCCTCCGGCCATTATTCCATTAAAAGTAGAGCCTGTGATATTGGCGAGTCCGGATAGCTGTGCACCGCCGGCTTTATCGCCCGATATGTTCATCACACCGCTTGCCATTACACCGTAAGTATGGTCACCGCTGATATTGGTCAGCCCGGAGAACAACATTCCTTTGCTTTCGTTACCGGCGATGTTGACAAGTCCCGTAGCCGAGAATCCTATCATGTTGTTGCCGTTAATGTTGCTGATTGCAGAGAGTTGCAGGCCACGCATGCTTCCACCCACCATATTGGCAAGTCCCGATGCCTGTATGCCGTTCATGTTGTGGCTGATAACACTTCCGAATGCATTGAAGCCTGCACCGTTTAGCCGGTTCATAGCCGACAGGATACCCAAATTGAAATAGGTAGTCTGGGCACTGTCTGCGGGTTGTGTGCTGACTCCCTTCCATATGGACAGATTGATACCTGCACTCTTGTTTTGTGCAGACAATGTACTGCCTGCCATCAAAAACAATGCAAGGGATAGAAATAGTTTTCTTTTATTCATTCTTCTTTTTATTTAATTTCGTCCGGCCATGGTGCAGGTTGTTGTGTTGCACGCAATGTAGGTCGTTGAGCGTTTACCGAACGAAGATAGTTACTTAATTTTCCTGCCAGTTGTTTTACGATGCGTGGCTTTTGAGCTGCCAGATCATGTTTCTCGCTGATATCGTTGGGAATATTGAATAGTTCCCTTTTACCGGAATCAAAGTAATACACCAGTTTCCAGTCTCCCGAACGGATGGCACAGGTTGCGCCGATTCCCGGTCCCGAAGGCCCCCAGCTATGCGGATAGTGCCAGTAGATATCTCTATCTTTCATCTTGCCTTTTCCGGTGAGTAGCGGCATAAAGCTGATGCCGTCCCGTTGTTGTATTGTTTGGTAGTCCGATATTCCTGCTATCTCCAATATGGAAGGGAAGAAATCTTCTATCATCAGATAACGGTCGCATTTGCTTCCGGGTTTTACTGTACCCGGCCAGCTTACGATCATCGGTTCCCGTACGCCTCCTTCATAGGCAGAACCTTTACCACTGTTGAGTGGATAGTTCTGTGTATGGAGCTGTCCGGCACGCGTATGTGCGGCCAGTCCGCCGTTGTCCGACATAAATAGAATGACGGTGTTTTCCTGTAGGTTCTTCTCTTCCAGATAGTCCATAAGGTCGCCTAAGCTTTTATCCATCCCTTCCACAAGAGTGGCATAAGCGGCTTCTACCGGCGGCAGCCCTTTGTCGATGTACTTCTGATAGAAGCGCATGTCCGGTTGTATCGGTGTATGTACGGCATAATGAGCCATATACAGAAAAAATGGTTTGTCGCTTTTTTGTGCATCATCCAATGCCTTTTCCGCTTCCAGCGTGAGTGCTTCGCTAAGGAATGTATCTGTGCCGTGATATTTCTCCAATCCCGGTACGGCAGCCGGCGGATTCTTTCCATCGGTTTTATTCCCGAAATTCTCTTTTCCGTAATAGCTGGCAGGAGAGCCGGCCGCATGCCCGGCTATATTCACTTCGAACCCCATTCTCAACGGGTCTTCTCCCGGGGTATCTATGGCTCCGAAATGAGCCTTTCCACAATGTATGGTGTGATAGCCGTTTTCTTTCAATACTTGCGCCAATGTCGTCACTTGAGTGGTGCGCTCTATTCCCGGTTCCTGGCATATGCCGTTTACATTCCATTCCGGATATATCAGCACAGAGTCCGGTTGTTCGTGTGTCTTGTTTTTATGCAGTGTCCAACTGGTCACCCGGTGTCGTGCCGCATTCATTCCGGTAAACAGGCTGACGCGGCTTGGCGAACTTACACTACAGGCATACGCTTGCGTAAACATCATGCCTTGTGCCGCCAGGCGCTCCATATTGGGCGTCTCATAAATGTCATTGTAATGTGTACGTTGCGTCCAAAAGGGCAGAGAGGTGTCTTGCCACCCCATATCGTCTACCAGAAACATAATGATATTGGGATGTTTCTGAGCTTCTGCCGCTTGGGCTTCACCCGTTATGCCACATATCGGGAGTATGGCCGCCGATAATAACAGTTTGTTTCTCATAATTAATAATGTGCCAATGTGTCAATATGCCAATGTGCCAATGAGACAATGCATCAATGCGTCGATGTACCAATATATCAATATGCCAATGGCCAATTAGCTGCGCTATTATTCTGAATGGTAATCAGCGCATTAACACATTATTCAATTCCCTCCATTATTTAATTAGCACATTCTTTAATTGGCACATTAGCACATTGGCACATTGATCAATTATTTATCCTTTAGCCTCTTGGTACAGGAATCTCTTGATCGATTTCTTCGGAGTTTTTTCGAACTCTTCCGGATATATTTTCATTTTTGAAATCTGACTGTAAGCCGGCAGCATCGCGTTCAGCGCCACCCGGTTTTCTTCCATCACACGCTCCATGTCTTCGTTCTTCAATCCATGTGCAAAGGCTTCGTCAAAGTCCGGATAAACCAGTCCGACGAGTTTGTCGTTCTGCTGCACGATGATACTTTCCGATACATAAGGCAGGTTATTCAACTTATCTTCAATTTCTTCCGGATAGATGTTCTGACCACTCGGCCCTAATAGCATGTTCTTGCTGCGTCCTTTGATCGTGATATTTCCTTCGGCATCTTTCAAGGCAAGGTCACCTGTGTGCAGCCAGCCGTCTTTGTCGACAACCTGTTCCGTAGCCTCTTCATTCTTATAATATCCCAACATTACGTTCGGCCCTTTGCAGACAATCTCTCCCGGTATATTTTCCGGGTCTGATGAGAGAACCTGTACGTCCATGCGTGGTGCGGCTTTACCGCATGATCCCGGCTTGAAACGTTTCCAATCTTCGTAGCAGATGATCGGGCCGCATTCCGTCATACCATATCCCACGGTGTAGGGGAAATCGATCATTTTGAGGAATTGCTCCACTTCCTGATTGAAAGCGGCGCCACCTACGATTATCTCTTCGAAATTTCCACCGAAAGCCTGTATCATTTGCTCGCGTACGGTTGCTTTGATCTTGTCATTGATGATAGGTACTTTCAACAACAGTTTCATGGTCGGGGTTTCCAGTTTCGGCAGGATATTTTTCTTGATGATTTTTTCAATGATAAGCGGTACGGCTACCACTAAGTTGGGTTTTACCTCGGCAAAAGCCTGGAAAATTATTTTGGGGCTCGGCATGCGGGTAAGGAAGTAAATCTGGCAACCCACGGCGAACTCGTATAAGAATTCGAACGCCAGTCCGTACATATGTGCCATAGGCAACATAGAAACGATTCTGTCACCCGGTTTCAGGGATAATACTTCAAAACCGAATTTTGTATTCGACCACAGACTGCGGTAGGGGAGCATTACCCCTTTCGAATAACTTGTAGTCCCCGATGTATAGTTGATGACTGCCAACTCTTCGGGCTGGTCTTTCCGGTATTCCACGTGTTCTTTCCGGAAATTTTTCGGATATTTTTTTCCGAACAGTTCATTGAGATGCTCACGGGCATGTGTCAGTTTTTGGCTGCGCGACACTAATAAGGTGAAATCGTTCATCATCAGAATACCCTCTAACAGTGGCATGGCCGATTCGTTCAGATTCTCCCATACCATGTCGCCGACAAAGAGTAATCTGGCTTCGGAGTGATTGACGATGTTGTGTACATTATCGGCTTTGAACTCATGTAAGATGGGGACAATTACTGCGCCGTAAGTCAAAGTAGCAAGAAAGGTGACTCCCCAATGGGAACTGTTTCGCCCGCAGACGGCTATTTTATCTCCTTTACGAATGCCGCTTTCTTCGAAGATGATATGCAACTTTTCGATTTTGCGGGCTACGTCTTTATACTGTAGGGTGGCTCCTTTGTAGTCTGTCAAGGCATCCAGATCCCAATTATTCTTGATACTGTTTTCAATGTAAGCTATAAAACTTTGTTCCATTGTCTATTGCACATTTGAGATTAAATTGTGCAAATATAGCTATTATATTGAGAATAGAAAACTTATTTAGTTGAAAGGTGAAAATTGAAAGTCTTGATTTAGTTGAAAGTCTTGATTTAGTTGAAAGTTGAAAGTTGAGAGTTGAAAGTTGGGCTGCGCTATTTGTTGTAACGTTGTATGCAGCCTATCAACTTTTAAATTAAGACTTTCATTTTTCAACTAAACAGGCCTTTTAATTTTCACCTTTCACCTTTCACCTTTCAACTAAATTAAGACTTTCAATTTTCAACTAAACAAGTACCATTCATACATCCTCCGCACCCCTTCCTCTATTTCTATTTTATGGTGCCACCCTAATTGGTGCAGTTTGGAAGGGTCGGTAAGTTTACGCATGGTTCCGTCGGGTTTAGTACTGTCAAAGGTGAGTTTCCCTTTGTAGCTTACGGTTTCTACGATCAGTTCGGCAAGGTTACGGATACTTATTTCTTTGCCGGTACCGATGTTGATGTGGCAGTTACGGATATCTTTGCTTCCTTCTTGATAGGTATCTTTGAAGTCTATATGTTCCATCACGAATACGCTGGCATCTGCCATTTCTTCGCTCCAAAGAAATTCGCGTAGCGGTGTTCCGGTTCCCCACAATAATACTTCCGTATTGCTGATACCGTACTTTTTCAGAATCGTTAGTATTTCTTCTTTGGAGTTTTCTCCGCTGATACCCTCTACGGGGCGCAGATTCATGTCTTTCCGGACAGCCTCCCAGTTATCTTCTTTCAGGCAGTGAGCCAGATGTATTTTGCGAATCATGGCGGGCAATACGTGGCTGCGTTCCAGATCGAAGTTATCGTTCGGGCCGTATAAGTTGGTGGGCATTACGGCAATATAGTTCGTTCCGTATTGCAGGTTGAAGCTTTCACACATTTTCAGTCCTGCGATCTTGGCGATGGCATACGGTTCATTGGTATATTCCAATGGCGAAGTCAGCAACACATCCTCTTTCATCGGTTGTTCCGCATCGCGCGGATAGATGCAGGTGCTTCCTAAGAAAAGCAGTTTTTTCACTTGGTGACGGAAACTTTCGCCGATCACGTTCTGCTGTATTTGCAAGTTTTTGTAGATAAAATCGGCACGATAGATGCTATTGGCCATGATACCGCCTACGAAAGCAGCAGCCAGAAATACATATTCCGGTTGTTCTTCATCAAAGAAGCGGCGAACGGCTGCTCCGTCCAACAGATCGAGCTCTTTGTGAGTACGGCCTACAAGGTTGGTGTATCCTTTCTCTTGCAGGTTTTTCCAGATAGCAGAACCCACGAGGCCGCGATGTCCTGCTATATATATCTTTGCATTTTTATCCATCGGTTTTATTCCTGTTTAGTTGCAATCATTTTTTGTACTTTCTTCATATCGTGGCGCACCATGATTTTCACCAATTCCGGGAATGGAGTTTTGCAAGGATCCCATCCCAATACGGTTTTTGCTTTGGTGGGGTTTCCCAACAACTGTTCTACTTCTGCCGGACGGAAATATTTCGGATCAACCTCTACCAATACCTTTCCGGTAGCTGTGTCGATTCCTTTTTCGTCCAGTCCTTTGCCTTCCCAGCGCAGGTTGATGCCGGCTTCGGCGAAAGCAAGCGTACAGAATTCACGTACGGTATGCATCTCTCCGGTAGCGATAACGAAATCTTCCGGAACGTCGTGTTGCAGGATGAGCCACATGCACTCCACATAGTCCTTGGCATATCCCCAGTCGCGGCGGGCATCCAGGTTTCCTAAATAAAGTTTGTCTTGCTCGCCTTGCACGATGCGTGCGGCGGCAAATGTGATTTTACGGGTTACGAATGTTTCACCACGGCGTTCGCTTTCATGATTGAAGAGGATACCGTTTACGGCAAACATACCGTAGCTTTCACGATAGTTCTTGGTAATCCAGAAACCGTACTGTTTGGCCACTGCATAAGGGCTGCGCGGATAGAAAGGAGTCGTTTCGCTCTGGGGTACTTCCTGTACCTTGCCATATAGCTCGGATGTAGAAGCCTGATAGATACGCGTTTTCTTTTCCAAACCTAAAATACGCACCGCTTCGAGCATACGCAGTGTACCGATGGCATCCGCTTCTGCCGTATATTCAGGAACGTCGAAAGAAACTTTTACGTGACTTTGGGCAGCGAGGTTGTATATTTCATCGGGCTGCACCATCTGAATCACGCGTATCAGTGAACTTGAATCCGTCATATCGGCATAATGCAGATTGATCGTACGTTTCTGTTTCATGTCGCGCACCCATTCGTCAAAATAGAGATGTTCGATACGTCCGGTATTGAATGAAGAAGAACGGCGGAGGATTCCGTGTACTTCATAACCTTTTTGCAATAAAAATTCCGCGAGGAATGAACCGTCCTGTCCGGTGATTCCCGAAATAAGAGCTTTCTTCATGATAGATAATTGTTTATTGATTTGTGATATTATTCCGATGCAATATTCGGGCTTTTCTTTCGGATAGAAAATTAATTTTAAGATTAATCTTTTAGATTTGATAGAAAAAATATATATTTGCTGAATATTATTCAGATATAAATGAATATTCTATTATATAATTCGTAATATTTATTTTTATTTGAATAATTGTTTGTTAATATAGATATTTTCTGATATGAATGATTCTTTTAATGAATTAACTCTTTCCAATTATTGGGACGGACGGTTTCCGGATACAGGATTTGCCCGTAAGAGCTATACCAACCGTATCTTTGGCTACATAGGCAACAAACTGATAAAGGTGTTGTTCGGACAGCGTGGTGCAGGCAAGTCTTATTTGTTGCGTCAGATTATGGTACATTTGCTGGATGAAGGAGTATCGGCGCGAAACGTGTTGTATATCAGCCGGTCGTTTACCGATTCCGGGTTCATTTCCGGACGTGAAGGGCTTGAAGAACTTCTTTCCGTCTATCGTGAGCGGCTTCATCCCGTGGGGAAGATCTATATATTCATTGAAGAAATACAGAATATCGATGGTTGGGAGGAGTTTGTCCGTGCACATTCACAAGATTACGTCAATAGTTGCGAACTGTTTATCAGTGGTTCGAACAGAAGAATGATTCCTTGCGATACCGAAGGAATCCCGGACCGGCACTATGTCAGTTTTGAGGTCTTTCCTTTCAGTTATGCCGAATATATCGAAAAGGAGTCGGAAGAAGTTTCGGATAAGAGTTATGCTTCATATATGGAACAGGGAGGTTTGCCCCGTCTTTCAGCTTTTCCGTCGGAAGAGTCAAAGTGGAATTATGTTTCCTCTCTCAAAGATACCGCGTTGTTTCGTGATGTCGTAAAGCGCTACCGCATTAAAGATCCCCGTCTTTTTGAAGATACGCTTATTTATCTGGTGGAGCATTTGTCCGGGTTGGTATCGGTCACCAATCTCGTTTCTCATTTCACTGCGCAGAAACGGAAGACGAGTTACGATACCATTGCCAATTATATCAGTTATCTGGAAGATGTTTTTCTTATCCACCGCGTGGAGCGTTGCCAGGTTCGCACGAAAGAGGTGGTATTAGGCACTTGTCGTTACTATATCAACGATTGGGCTTTTATGCATTATCTTTATCCTTTCTTTGTCCGCGAACGGGAGGTGAAGTTCAGGAATCATGTCTGTCTTGAATTGAAGCACGCCGGATATCGGGTTAATGTAGGTGTACACCGCAATAAGGTGATTGATTTTATGGCTCGCAAGGACGATCGCATTATCTATATTCAGTGTGTTTCTACTTTGGAGAATGAGGTAGCTATGCAGGCTTCGTATGCTTCGCTGGAGTCGATACAGGATAATTATGAAAAGTGGGTGGTATCTCTTGACAAAACGATGCTGCCGTCAAAAGAAGGTATACGCCATATACAAGCCTGGAAGTTGGCGGAAATGCTGTAGGGGATATATGAGAAGATAGGCTTTTCCCCCGTTAGTAAATTTAACAATGTTAATGAAGATTTCGTGATGTATGTCTTTGCTGTGTAAGATATACATATCTTGAGTATAAAAGAATGCATTCTTTGATCATAAAAGATAGTATTTAACAAGATGTTAATATTAATTTCTTGTCAAGAGAAAAATAGCTTTTCTTGCTTCTGTTTTTTTTATATGATACGTTGATATACAGTGGTTTATTTGCTTTTTGATAACTGATGGTAAAATGATGTGTTTTGCCGGGATGGCAAGGATCCTTGACTGATCCTTGCTGATTTGGCAACTTAAATGGGCGTGCCGGAATAGCCGATTATCGGTTGTGTCCCGTTTGTTCTTCTTCCGGCACGCCTTTTTCCGGTATTTTTGTGCTTCTGACCATCAGGAACTTCTAAGCACTTTTATGATATATTTTCCCGGTGCTTCAATTTTGTTCCAGTGTGTTTTTGCCAATAGTTTCCATATGGCTGTTCCTTTCCTGCCGTAATCGGACAGTCTCAGTATGGCTGTAATTTCTGCGATCTCCTTCACTTTGTGCAATTTGAGGTTCTCTAACAGTCCATAGTAGTTGTGCGTATGTTCATCGAGGGTATAGTCCGGGGGCGAGGGCAGAAGTGCATAATTATCCTCATATCCATCCTTCTCCCCCGTGGGGGGATTAGAGGGGGGAAGTTCTTTACTTTTCTCTGCTTTACTTTGCTTTACTTTACTTTGTTGAAAAATGTCTGCATTTTCTGCATTCAACTCCGTTTCTGTCTGCACACTGTCTGCATTTTCCGTGTTCAGCTTCATTTCTGTTTGCATATTGTCTGCATCGTCCAGTTTTTTGCATTCATTTTTGCTGTTGTTTTTGTTGTTGCTTTTGCTGTCTGTACACTCTATCAGTAGGTACGGGAGCTTGGCTAAATCCCTCTTTCTCCGGCTTGTAGCTTCCATCCACACCTTCTGGATTTCCGTTGAAGTCAGAATTTCATATTTTTCGTAACTCTCCTTGTCGAAAAATTCTTTTTCCACAAGCATATTTACGATATCTCCCATAGTTTCCTTGTCGTATTCCGGTCCTAATTTTCTTGCAAAAATCATGCACTGTTCTTTTCCCCAAGGGATATAATATCCGTCCGTATAAATCTTGCACAATAACATGATCACCGCATACGGCCCTTTTATCCCGAATATTGCTGTGAGCAGTTCTATTTTGTCGCAATGGAAAAATCCCGTCAGTAACGGGAAGTAATTGATTCCGATATATTCTATTGCCATAACATCTTATCCCATTACCCTCCATTCCAGAAAATTCTCCATTTGAAATGTTCTCCATCCCTGTTCATCTATATCCCAATAGACTACTGCGGCTTCCACGTTTGCGGGATTATATTTTTTGTGAAATTCCGCTTCATAATACCTTAGCGTAGCTTTCACGAATTTGAACTTCCCGTTTTGTTTGTAGAATGCGATGACGGCATGTCCGTATTGCATGTAGTCCAATAGGGCTTCCAGATGTTGTGCCATCCATTTGGCGGTATTTTCGGAATAGTTCTTTTCCTGCATAATACGTTTTTCCCATTTCCGTTTCATGGCTTCGCTCTCTGATACCGTCCTTGTTAAATTTTTCATGATATAATTTTTAATGATGAATACCTTGCTGCGTCTATGCAGCTTTAGGCGGTGGCAAAGATACGTCTGTCCGTCTCTGAAACGGATTAAGAAAATGCCTGTCTTTTTTCATTCGTTTTTTTCTTTATTCCTTTGCCTTTTTTTTAACTTTCCTGTCTTCGTTTATGATGGTGGAGATGTAGTTTGTAATGGAGCTGATATTTAGTGGCTTGTACTTCCCATCCACAATGTATCCCAGTATTTCCGTCTTTGCTATAAATCGTGCAAGTGAGACTTGTGATGTCTTGATATTTCTACCCATGCTTCCTTGATAATAAATGGAAATTAAATATCTGATGACGTCTTCATGGTTGGAAATAATACCTTTTATCTCTTCTTTGTTATCTTTCTGTTTGTGTTTGTTAATGCTTTGGTTATTAGTATTTAATGGTTTTGTTGACTTGCTTTCATAAGTATTTTCATCACATTCTTTTGTCTTTCTTTTTTGTTCATGATCTCTGTTCTTGTTTTGTTAATGGTTAAAATATTTAAAAACGTCAAAAGTAATAAAGTAATTTGAATAAAGATAAATGAATGGCGAAGAATATAATGAAAAGATGGTGTTTGGAGTAGTATTCAATTGAAGTACAATGTGATATGATGAAATAAAAAAGTGTTTCAATAGACGTTCGTTTAATTGAACGCAAAGATAGATGGTATTTTTATAATGGCAAAATGTTTATTATAAAAAATGATATTTTGTTTGTTTTGTGATGTTTAACAGATTGATTAATAGACGTATATTAAGAAAATAGAACTGAGATTTTGCATGTATACTTTTATGAAATACTTCCTTATATATGATGTGTAAAAAAGGTGTTCAATTAAACGAACGTCTATTGAAACACTTTTTCAGTTTTATCATTGTTTCGTTCAATAAAAAATATTTCGGAATTAGTTACGGTTTGATTGAGAAAAATGTCTCGTTCAAACCGCGAAGCGCACCCAAAATTCTGGTTTTAATCTTTTACTAAACTATAATAAGTGTCTGATATACAAAAGAAATGGTTTGCTGCTCGTGTTAGAGATAAACAAGAATTTTTAGTTCGTAGTTGGATTGAAAAATTGAGGACAGAAAATGTGCTTGATGTGGAATACTATCTTCCCACTCGAATTGTAGTCAGGCAGCTGAAATATCGCCGAAAAAAGGTAGAAATACCTCTTATTAAAAATTTAATCTTTATACAGTGTACCAAGCAGACAGCTATTGATTTGGCTAATCAGTATAGTATCCCGCTTTTTTATATGAAAGATCTCTTTACCGGCAACATGCTTGTTGTTCCGGACAAGCAGATGGATGACTTCCGTTTTGTGTTGGATCTTTCTCCCGACGGCGTCAGTTTTGATAATAGCGCTCTTGTTGTCGGCAGTAAAGTAAAAGTCGTGAAAGGTGAATTTGCAGGTATCGAAGGTAAGGTCGGTATTGAAGCCAATAAAACTTATGTCATTATTCATATTCAGGGTGTTTTGACCGCCAATATCAAAATACCCAAAAGTTATTTGAAACCAATCGAATAAAAATATCAAATTATTATAATGGAATCATTCACAACGAAAGCTTTGGAGCTTCAGCGTTTGGCCCACCAATTACTGTTTTTTGAGGAAGACGCATCTCTCTATTCTGATGATTTTTGCAGACAAAATCGTACGGTTCTCACCCTTAGTGATACCTTGTATTCTCTTTGGAATACAGCGGGCTCTCTTATGCCGGAAGAGGATGCGGAAGTTTGTCTGGCTCTATTAATGGGGTATAATGCTACTATATACGGTGATAGCAATAAGCAGGAACATATTCAGCAGGTTCTTGATTGTTGTTGGAAGGTTCTGCCGCACCTGCCTGTTTCTTTACAGAAGCTTCGCCTGCTGACTTATTGTTATGGGGAAGTGTATGACGACGCTTTGTCTCGTGAAGCCCATGATATTCTGAAAAGTTGGGGTGGGAGAGAGTTGACAGCTGAAGAACAGGAAATAGCCGGTCTACTGGATAGTATGGAGGCAAATCCCTATCCGTGGGAAGAGGTAGAGGAATAACTGGGATAAGGTGATTAATTAAAACAAAGGAAAATAAAAAAGTAATTTAACGAATATGCAATTAAAATATTATTTATTGTTAGGATTGACCGCTTTGTTGGTATCTTGTTCTGCTCCGAAAGAGGTACTTTATCTACAGGATATTACTTCTTTGAAAGAGGAGGTTATTGATAAGAACTATGAGGTAATTATCCATAAGGACGATTTATTGGCCATTTTAGTGAATAGTAAAGATCCGGAATTGGCGTTACCGTTCAATATGCCGTTAGTTACTTATCAGATAGGTGCTCAGACAACAGCTCAGCAGCGTTTGTTAGGTTATCTTGTCGATCAGAATGGGGACATTGATTTTCCTATTTTAGGGAAACTTCATGTAGAAGGTTTGACTCGCATGCAAGTGACAGAATTGATAAAACAGAAATTAATGGAAGAGGATTTGATTAAGGATCCTATTGTTACTGTCCAATTTCTGAACTTTAAAGTTTCTGTAATGGGTGAAGTGGCTCGTCCGGGTACATTTGACATTTCCGGTGATAGAATAACGCTGTTGGAAGCTTTGAGTATGGCTGGTGATTTGACCATTTATGGTCGTCGCGACCGTGTAGCCGTTATTCGGGAAAAAGATGGTAAACGTCGTATCTTGTATCACGACCTTCGTTCTTCTGACATTTTTCAGTCTCCTTGTTACTATTTACAGCAGAATGATATTGTATACGTGGAGCCTAATAAAGCCAAGACAGGCCAGAGTCGTATTAACTCCAATAATTCTGTAGGTGTTTGGTTGTCTGCTGTTTCAGTATTGGCTTCCATTACTTCTTTAATGGTAACTATGTTTAAATAAATCAGATAACAAAAGATAATGAGCGCTGAATATAAAAATAATGATATCCGTAAACAGGAGTCAGAAATTAATATCACTGATATTTTTCATCTTATATTAGTTAATTGGTATTGGTTTGTGTTGTCTGTTTTGGTCTGTGGTGGGGTAGCTTTCTTTTATTTGAAATCTTCTTCCAAAGTATACAGCCGTAAGGCGTCCGTTTTGATTCGCGATGACTCTAAGGGTGGTGGAATGAGTGAGTCTGCTGCTTTTTCCGATTTGTCTCTTTTTGGGGGTAAACGTAATGTGGACAATGAAGTACTTGTTTTTCAATCCCGTCATCTGATGGAAGAAGTTGCCCACCGTTTACATTTGGATATGAGTTATAAGGTGAAGAATGGCCTGCGTAATGATGAGCTTTACACCCATGCTCCGGTAACAGTTTCTTTTCCGGAGGCGGAGGAACGTCAGGTTATAAGAGTAGTGGTTACCCCTGTTGATTCCATAATGGTACGTCTTTCCGGTTTTTCTTTAGCTGTAGGCGGTGGAGAAGTTCATTCGGAAGAGGTTTTGGATGTACGTCTGAATGATACGGTTTCTACACCGATTGGTCCGATGGTGATTACACCCACATTGTATTATACAGATGTATTTTATGGTAGGTCTGTAAATGTGGTCAAATTCAACATGGAGAGCGTTGTCGAAAGTTACCGTAATAAGTTGAAAGTCTCCCTTGCCAGTAAAACGGCCACTATTATTAATTTGGTTTTGGATGACGTGTCTATTGCCCGTGCAGAAGATATTCTCAATATGCTTATTGCTGTTTATAATGAAGACGTTATTAATGACAAGAACCAGATAGCCGTGAATACTTCTAAGTTTATCAATGAACGTCTGATTATTATTGAACGTGAATTGGGTAGTGTGGATGCTAATATTGAAAATTTTAAGCGCGAGAATCAACTGACTGACATTACTTCCGAGACGGGTATGTATCTTGCCAATACGAGTCGTTATCAACAGGAGGGACTCAGTTTGGAAAATCAGTTGAGTATTGTCAGATATATTAAGGAATATCTGACGGATCCTCAAAAGAATTCGGATTTAATTCCTGCTAATACCGGTATATCAGATAACAGTGTCGAATCTCAGATTAAGGAATACAATGATATCCTTTTGAAACGTGACAAATTGGTGGTAGGTAGCAGCAGTAAGAATCCGATTGTGATGGATTTGAATAATTCTTTGAGTGCTATGAAGCAGACGATTATTCGTTCGGTGGATAATTTGATTGTAGGTCTGAATATCCAGTTGAAGAATATCCGTGAACAGGAAGAACAGACATCGAAACGTATTGAGGCTGTGCCTGCCCAACAGAAATATGTACTTACAGTGGAACGTCAGCAGAAGATCAAGGAGGAACTTTATCTTTACTTGTTGAATAAGCGTGAAGAGAATGCCTTGACTCAGGCTATTACGGAGAGTAATGCCCGTATCATCGATTCTGCTTCGGGTAGCAGTGCTCCGGTAGCGCCTAAAACAATGACAATTTTCTTGGCTTCCATTGTTTTAGGATTAGCTATTCCTATGGGAGTATTCTGGTTGTTGAATGTGACGGATACCAAAGTTCGTACCCGTAAAGAGTTGGATGAAGTTTTAACTATTCCTTTTTTAGGCAATATTCCCCGTCATGGTAGTAATAAGGGTGAGGATTCGGATGGTATTGTTGTCCGTGAAAACAGTCGTGATTCGGTTTCTGAAGCTTTCCGTATCATCCGTACAAACATGGACTTTATGCGTGTGAAGTCTGAAAAGTTACAGGTGGTTATGTTTACTTCTGCCAATCCGGGTGCAGGTAAGACGTTTGTATCAAGTAATCTTGCTATGAGTATTGCCCAGACGAACAAGAAGGTTGTTCTGCTTGACGTTGATATCCGTAAAGGTACCTTGAGTGGTATTTTCTCTAATTCTTCCAACCGTATGGGACTGACACATTATCTTTCGGGAAGTACGGATAAGTTGGATGATATCGTTGGCAGGAGTGAGGAGTATGATAAATTGGATGTCATTTTCTCCGGTCCTGTTCCTCCTAATCCAGCCGAATTGCTGTTGAGTGAGCGCTTCGATCGCTTGATAGCGGAACTTCGTAAACGTTATGATTATGTCATTGTCGATAATGTTCCTGCTGGTATGGTAGCCGATGCTTCCATTGTTAATCGTGTGGCAGATCTTACTATTTTCGTAATCCGTTCAGGAGTAATGGATCGTCGTCAGTTACCTGAATTGGAGACCATGTATCGTCAGGAGCAGTTGCGTAATTTGTCTGTGATATTGAATGGTGTTCCTTCGGAACGTAGAGGCTATGGTTATGGTTACGGCTATGGCTACGGTTATGGCTATGGTTATGGTTATGGTTATGGAAACGAGAGTCATAGTCATAACAGAAAGCGTAAAAGTTTGAAGAATCTTTTCTCCCGTCTTTTGAAACAATAGACTATTGACATGTATAGTGCTATGGAAGATATTCTAGCATGGAAGATGCTTAGTGCTGGTGGTGGCTATCGTAGTATCGGATGCAAGACAGTTCCTTTCAGAACACAAGGAAGCTATAGAGCTTCATATCAGAAGAGAATAAACAAATAAAAATAATCAGAAATAATATATAATTTATGGAAGAAAGAAAAACCATATATCTTTGCTTGGCTCACATGTCAGAGGAAGGTCTTGAACAGAAATATGTAAAGGAGGCGTTTGATACCAATTGGGTAGTACCAATAGGACCTAATGTGAATGCCTTTGAACAGAACCTCGCCGACTTTGCCAATACTAATAGCGATGGCAGTAAGCTCGACCGTAAGGTTGTGTGTCTCTCCGCAGGAACAGCAGCTGTACACCTTGCCCTGATAGCCTGTGGAGTTCAGCCAGGCGATGAAGTATGTGTACAGTCATTCACTTTCTGCGCTTCTTCACATCCAATCACCTATCTTGGCGCTAAGCCTGTCTTCATAGATTCAGAGCGTGAGACATGGAATATGGATCCCGAACTCCTTGAAAAGGCTATCCTCGATCGCAAAGAGAAGACAGGAAAATATCCTAAGGCAATCATTCCTGTAGCACTCTATGGTATGCCCTACGACTGCGAGAAGATCATGGCCATTGCCGACAAGTACGGCATTCCCGTCATCGAAGATGCAGCCGAAGGTATGGGCTCACGCTTCAACGGACAGGTACTTGGTACCTTCGGCCGTTTCGGTGTACTATCTTTCAATGGTAACAAGATGATAACCACCTCTGGCGGTGGAGCCCTCATCTGCCGTAATGACGAGGATGCCAACAACGTCATGTGGCACGCAACCCAGGCCCGTGACGCTTATCCTTACTATCAGCATACAGAGATTGGTTACAACTATCGCATGTCAAACGTATGTGCAGGTATCGGCCGTGGTCAGATGACCGTTCTCGATGATCATATTGCCCACCACAAGCATGTCCAGTCGCTTTATGAGGAACTCTTGAAAGATATTCCTGGCATACATATCCACAAACAGCCTGCTGATCCTCGCTACGATGCTAACTTCTGGCTCTGTGCTGCTACTATCGATACCGATGTTGAGGTCAAGGGACAGGAGAATGCTTATAAGGAAGTCATAAAGACTGCCGTAGGCGGAGCTGCCGGTGTCATCAAGGCTGTTGATAGTGCCATAACTGATTGCCAACCTAACGAGAATGTAGAAGCCCTCCGTGTATTTATGCTTGAGAAAAAGGTAGAGTGGCGTCCTGTTTGGAAACCCATGCACAAGCAGCCAGTTTATGCTGATGCTGTGGCTTATGTTAATGGCGTGTCTGAGGAAATTTTCAAGGTTGGTTTCTGTTTACCTTCAGGTCCATATGTTACCGATGACGATGTGAGATACATTGTTGAGTGCATCAAAGAAGCAATTGAAAAATAAACCTTAGAGAACTAATCAAAATATGAGAGATTTCAAAAATTTACAGATTGCCGTAGCAGGTACCGGCTATGTGGGTTTGAGTATGGCCACTCTTCTGGCTCAACATCATAAAGTAACAGCTGTAGACGTGATTCCCGAGAAGGTTGAGAAGATTAACAATCGCATCTCGCCTATTCAGGATGAGTATATCGAGAAATTTTTTGGAGAGAAGGAATTGAACCTTTCTGCTACCCTCGATGGAGTATCTGCTTACAAGGATGCAGATTATGTAGTCATCGCAGCTCCTACCAACTACGATCCTGTCAAGAACTTCTTCGACACTCATCACATTGAGGATGTCATTGATCTCGTTCTTTCTGTTAATCCCGAGGCAACGATGGTTATCAAGTCAACGATACCGGTTGGCTATTGTCGTTCACTCTATGTGAAGTATGCACAGAAGTTCACTAAGATGGAACCTTTGCCAAATGGCCGTCGTCGTGAGTTCCGTCTGCTCTTCTCTCCCGAGTTCCTTCGCGAAAGCAAGGCTCTCTATGATAACTTATACCCCTCACGTATTATCGTAGGTTATCCCAAGATGATGGGGGCAGAGTGGGAAGAAGAGAATGAAGCCATCCGTCAGATTCAAGGTAATCACATGCAGGAAGCTGCCGAGACTTTCGCAAAGCTCCTCATAGAGGGTGCAGAGGGTCTCTCAGCCGACAATCCCATAATGGAGCAATACAAGGAAACCAAATACATTCCCACACTCTTCATGGGCCTGAAGGAAGCCGAGGCCGTCAAGCTCTTCGCCAACACCTATCTCGCCCTTCGTGTCAGCTATTTCAATGAGCTCGATACCTATGCTGAGATCAAGGGGCTCGACCCTCAGGCAATCATCTCTGGTGTAGGCCTCGACCCACGTATCGGTACTCACTACAACAACCCCAGTTTCGGTTACGGAGGTTACTGTCTACCCAAGGACACCAAGCAGCTTCTGGCCAATTATCAAGATGTGCCCCAGAATATGATGACTGCTATCGTTGAGTCTAACCGCACCCGTAAGGACTATATTGCCGATGCCGTTCTCCGTAAAGCAGGATGGTATGACTATAGTACTCAGAACCAATATGATGGTCAGAAAGAATCCGTTACTATCGGCGTGTATCGACTGACGATGAAGAGTAACTCAGATAACTTCCGCCAGTCAGCTATTCAAGGTATCATGAAGCGAATCAAGGCAAAGGGTGCCAATGTCATCATCTACGAACCCACTTTCAACGATGGCGACTTATTCTTTGGTTCTCGTGTCATCAAAAAACTTGATGAGTTCAAAGTCCTTTCGAATGCAATCATTGCCAATCGCTTTGACGATTGTTTGAGTGATGTGGAAGACAAGGTATATACGCGTGATATCTTTCGTCGCGATTGATAATAAGTGAAAGCAATAAAATATGGAACTCCGTACAGACTATTCAAATGTCAGTTTCCAGAATAATGGTAAGCTGAAGTTACTCATCATTGTGGGTACTCGCCCTGAAATTATCCGTCTTGCAGCAGTGATTAACAAAACACGCCAGTATTTTGACGTTATCCTTGCCCATACCGGACAGAACTATGATTACAATCTTAATGGTGTGTTCTTCAAAGATCTCAAGTTGAAGGATCCTGAGGTTTACATGGATGCTGTGGGTGATGACTTGGGTGCTACCTGTGGTAACATCATCAATGCTTCATACAAGCTCATGGTTGACACCAAGCCCGATGCTGTTCTCGTATTGGGTGATACTAACAGCTGTCTCTCTGTCATTGGTGCAAAGCGTCTACATATTCCCATCTTCCACATGGAGGCAGGAAACCGTTGTAAGGACGAATGTTTGCCCGAGGAGACTAATCGCCGTATCGTCGATATCATCTCTGATGTCAACCTCGCATATAGTGAGCACGCACGTCGCTATCTTGCTGAGTGTGGACTCCCTCGTGAGCGCACCTACGTCACAGGTTCGCCCATGGCAGAAGTACTTCATCAGAACCTTATTGAGATTGAGGCAAGTGACATTCACCAGCGCCTTGGTCTTGAGAAGGGGCGTTATATCCTTCTCTCTGCTCACCGTGAAGAGAATATCGATACCGAGAAGAACTTCCTCTCTCTCTTCAACGCCATCAACACCATGGCAGAGAAATACGATATGCCAATTCTCTATAGCTGTCACCCTCGTTCACGCAACCGTCTTGCAGCCTCAGGTTTTCAGCTTGATCCTCGCGTACAGGTTCAGCAACCCCTTGGCTTCCATGACTACAACTGTCTCCAGATGAATGCTTTCGCCGTAGTTTCTGACTCAGGTACTCTCCCTGAGGAGTCAAGTTTCTTCACCAGCGTAGGCCATCCTTTCCCTGCTGTTTGCATCCGCACCTCAACCGAGCGTCCAGAATCTCTTGACAAGGCTGGATTTATTCTTTCTGGTATTGATACCAATGGTTTGCTACAGAGTGTCGATACTGCAGTAGAACTCGTTAAAAATGGCGATTACGGTACACCGGTACCTAACTACACTGACGAGAATGTCTCAACTAAAGTTGTGAAGATTATTCAGTCGTACGTTGGAGTAGTCAACAAGATGGTTTGGCGTAAATTCTAAAAATTAAATTATGAAAGTATTAGTAACAGGCGCAAAGGGTTTTGTGGGTAAGAACCTTTGCGCTCAACTCTGTAATATAAAAACAGGCAAAGCCAAGTGCTATGGCGACCTTGTCATCGATGAGGTTTTCGAGTACGACATCGACTCCACTCCTGAGCAGCTTGACCAGTGGTGTAAAGACTGCGACTTTGTCTTTAACCTTGCCGGTGTCAACCGTCCGCAGGATCTAAAGGAGTTCATGGAAGGTAACTTTGGCTTTGCCACCGTCCTCTTGAATACCCTCAAGAAGTACAAGAACAACTGTCCGGTGATGATCTCTAGCTCTATTCAAGCCACCCTCGCTGGCCGCTTTGGCACCAGCGAATATGGTAAGAGCAAGAGGGCAGGTGAGGAGTTGATGTTCCAGTATGGCAAAGAGACAGGCGCCAAAGTCCTCGTCTATCGCTTCCCGAATCTCTACGGTAAGTGGTGTCGTCCCAACTACAACTCAGCTGTCGCTACCTTTTGTAACAACATCGCCAATGACCTCCCCATCACCGTCAACGATCCCACCGTCGATATGGAGCTCCTCTACATTGACGACCTCGTGGAGGAGATGATCTGCGCCCTCAAAGGTGAGGAACATCATTGCGAATTCGATGGCGTTGAAACTGTTCTTACACAAGAGGGACGCTATTGTGCAGCTCCAATAACCCATCATGTCAAACTCGGAGAGATTGTAGACCTCCTCTGTCAGTTCCGCGATATGCCGAAGACACTCATAATTCCTGAGATTCCTTCCGATAGTTTCGCAAAGCGTCTCTACAGCACCTACCTTAGCTATCTCCCTAAGGACAAGGCCATCTTCGACCTCAAGATGAATGTCGATAATAGAGGTAGTTTCACCGAACTCATCCACACCCTCAACTGTGGTCAGGTCAGTATTAATATCTCCAAACCTAGAATTACTAAGGGCGAGCACTGGCACCACACCAAATGGGAGCAGTTTATCGTAGTCTGCGGTCATGGACTCATCCAACTTCGCAATGAAGCTGACCCTAATGCTGAGATTCTCGAATATGAAGTGTCGGGTGAGAAGATTCAGAGTGTAATCATGCTCCCCGGTTACACCCACAATATCATCAACCTCTCCGATACCGAAGATCTCGTAACAGTAATGTACTGCAATGAGAACTTCAATCCAGAGAGACCAGATACCTTTTGTGATAAGGTTGCGGTTAAGCGAGAGCAATGATAAAAAAAATGCATAGCGGAGTGCTAGTAAGCTTGGTATAGTCAAAGTGGTAAAAGAGTAAAGATAAAAACCATATAATAAACAGATAATAATTATGAGCATTTTTGCAGGTAAAACCCTTATGATTACCGGTGGTACAGGATCATTCGGTAATGCAGTTCTCAATCGATTCCTTAAGACCGATATCGCTGAGATTCGTATCTTCTCTCGCGATGAAAAGAAGCAGGATGATATGCGTCATGAGTATCAGGCAAAATGCCCTGAGTACGCAAGCAAGATTAAGTTCTTTATTGGTGACGTTCGCAATCTTCAGTCGTGCAAGAACGCAATGCCAGGTGTTGACTACATCTTCCATGCAGCTGCATTGAAACAGGTTCCTTCTTGCGAGTTCTTCCCTATGGAGGCGGTTAAAACTAACGTCATTGGTACTGACAATGTACTTACTGCTGCTATCGAAGCTGGTGTTGGTGCAGTAATCTGTCTCTCTACCGACAAGGCTGCTTATCCCATCAATGCCATGGGTATCACCAAAGCCATTGAGGAAAAGATTGCAGTTGCTAAGTCACGCTATTCGGGCAACACTAAGATTTGCTGTACACGTTACGGTAATGTAATGTGCTCACGTGGTTCGGTTATTCCTTTGTGGATTGACCAGATCCGTAACGGCAACCCTATCACCCTCACCGAACCTAAAATGACTCGCTTTATCATGTCTCTCGAAGAGGCAGTTGACCTCGTTCTCTTCGCATTTGAACATGGTCAGAACGGTGACATTCTCGTTCAGAAAGCACCAGCCTGCACCATCAAGACTCAGGCTGAGGCTGTTCGCGACCTTTTCAAGCATCAGGCCCCCAACGATGTCGAGCCTGAGATCAAGATCATTGGCATCCGCCATGGCGAGAAGCTTTACGAGACCCTCCTCACCAACGAAGAGTGCGCCAAGGCAGAAGACATGGGCAACTTTTATTGCGTTCCTGCCGACAACCGCACACTCAACTACGATCAGTACTTTACCGAGGGCGATGTAAAGCGTTGCGAGCTATCTGAGTTCAATTCAGATAACACCACCCGTCTCAACCTTGAAGAAACGAAAGCAAAAATCGCATCATTGGAGTATATACAGAACGAGTTGAATGGTGTCGCTAACTTGGCGAAGTAAATAAGGTTAAGCGTGCGCACAGGTGAACACAATCGTGTTGATGTTCGATATATTCGCACGTTACAAATACAAGTATATTAACAGTTTACAATATACCACACATACTTTATCTATCATCCGATAAGTTAGAATACATAGGCTGCGGAGCCAATGGAAAGCTCTATCGCGTTCTCAAGGAGGAATCGGGATATACTCTTTCTGCTGTAGTAAAATCTGGAATCTGCAATTCTGAGAAGATACTTGAAAACTATAATGCATTAAAGTATTGTGCTGTATTGTGTTTAGCTTTTATGGAGGAGTGCAGACTCGACGATAAACCTGCAATCCTTATGGAAGACCTATCTACTGACAGTGTAGTGTACGTGTCACTCAAATAGCGTAAGGAATGGATATAGAGATAATGCGCCGAAGAGTTACTTGCTGAATCATAAAATCTCGGATATCGCAAACTTAGACAACATAATTGAACAACCCCAAGATTTAGTTTACTGTATCGGTTGCAAAGGCGTTGAACTCAGTATGGATACGATTTTCTTTGGTGTAAACCGAGGGGAATCAGCCCCACGACTCAGTTACAAGATCGTTGATATCGACGGAATGATTGTCGACCCTACATGCGATAAGTCACATCTAAAAGATTATAATGCCAAAGAGATAAAGTTTGTACTTCACTGTTCATCGAATACTTTGTTGAGACTGGAGAGCGGAAAACAGCAATGTTGAACAAACTAAAGGACGTTGAATTGTAAAAATTGATAGACAGATGCGAAATCTACAAACTATGTTTCTCTTGCAGGAGTCTGAAGACCCGCATTATGACTTGGATATTGCAATGGAGTCCATAATGGATGGCAATGCATATGACACACATTTTCACATGCTTCGTCTTATTTGCGATGAATTATCACAGATTCCTGATGAGAAAACTCCATGCTCGTTTCTTCGCTTTTCCGGCATAGCCAACAAGAAAGGCTATAAAGAACTAAAGAAAGATATTCAGTTGGGACGTTTGACACTATCAAATCCTTTCAAGTTCAATGATCCGATGGATCCAATCATTAAGGTGTGGATAGACTTGCAAAAGAAAGACTCATGGGACAAGCAAGATAAGAAACTATTCAAGGCTGCACGTAATGCACTCAAGAATCTTCGTATCTGCTGTTTGGCTGATCCAAACAAATTGAAGGATAAGCTCCCTCTCATGTGGTCGCATTATGCAGATAGTCACAGAGGTATTGCGATAATGTACAAGATAACAGATTTGACACTTCGGCAACATAACTATGATAACCATCTCCTTCGCTTGTGCAAAGTAGCATACCGAGACCGTAAGACAATGAGTGATTACATAACAATTGACAATGCCCTTTTAGCAAAAGGAGATTGCTGGAGTTACGAAGCTGAACATCGTCTGCTTTATTTCTCGACCGAAGATAATGAGTTTAAGCAACTCAATGAAAAAACTCAGAAGGAGGAACGTAAGGACTTTATATCACTCGATGGTTTTGAAATCGAAGCTGTGTATCTTGGTACTCAGATAAACCCATATCAAGAATCAGAGATTCGTGCGATAGCGGCTCAAAGAGGTATTCAAGTCAGGAAAATGAAATACTCTCCCTCAGACATCACACATCTGGTGTTTGATGAAAACTAATACTCTTGACCACTACTGTTCACTTTAACGGGATAGTAGTGTATCAAAAAGCAAAACAGGATTCATTTTTCTCCTACGTTTTTCCTTCTTTGGCTGCACCACACCAGATGTGGAATCAATAGAACCAAGAGAGAAACAAGACTCCGTATTGAGCACAGGCGGTTTCCTCTTCGATACAGAGGACGATCCCCGATTATGAGATTCCGCTATAATCCGTGGAATTTGAAAAATTACTATTCAAATTTACAAAATAGGGCGTGCGGATTCAAAGGTCTAAATTCTGCATAATAATACAATCGATTATGAAACGCGCTTTATTCAGTAGACAATTACAATAAATGTCGGACAATTCTGCAAATAAACGTATAGCAATAAATGCAGCGGTATTATATATTAAACTGATAATTACCATTGTAGTAAATTTTACGGTAGCTAGACTGGTTCTTGATGCTATTGGTGCAAGCGATTATGGACTCTATAATGTGGTCGGAGGTATTGTTGCAATGCTGAACATATTAGGATCTTCAATGGTTGCAACCTCGTACCGTTATATGGCAGTAGAAATTGGTAAGGGATCAGAAGGTAATCCTAACAAGGTGTACAACACTATCTTTATAATTCATGCTGCCATTGCAGTCTTGCTACTGCTGATTGGAGAAACTCTTGGTATATTTTATGTTGAGAACTATTTGAATGTAGATTCAGAAAAAATACCAGATGCTCTATTTGTATTACATCTTAGTTTATTGACTACAGCGTTTGCAGTAATTGCCGTACCTATGCACGGATTGATTATTGCCAGAGAGAAATTCCTGTTCACTTCAGTTGTCGAAATACTTAGTGTTCTTATGAAATTGGGATTCATAACAGCACTTATGTTTATGACAGGAAATCGGTTACGAATATATGCGGTGATGTTAGCAATTATTCAGTTAGCCAGCCCTGTCGCATATCAGATATATTGTACAATAAAAGATCGTGAAGTTGTTATATGGAACTTTAACCACAATAAAGAAGACTACAAAGGTGTAATCGGGTTTGCATGGTGGATGTTTGTCGGAACTACTGCTGTTATGGGGCGAACACAAGGTGCAGCCATGATTATCAATTTATTCTTTGGTACCATTTTAAATGCGGCATTTGGACTTGCCAATCAAGTTAATAGCGCAGTAGTCCAGTTTACATCTACCCTGAGGCAGGCAGCTATCCCACAAATTATGAAGAATCAGAACGGAAACGAAAAACGTTCCTTGTCTCTGGTTTATGCAATGTCTCGTTATTCTTACCTTGCTATGAATATCATGGCTATTCCTTTGTTGTTTTGTATGGAAGATGTGTTAGACCTTTGGTTGGGAAAGAATATTCCGGAATACACGATCATATTTGTCATCTTTATGCTTATCAACGGTATGGTTAGCAACCTCGGTGCAGGATTTGATGCAAGCATTCAAGCGACAGGAAAGGTAAAAAAGAATCAAATGGGATATAGTCTGATAGGACTTTCATTACTACCGATTATATTCATCTTATATAAGTTGGGATGTCCTCCTTACATTAATGTGATAGTGATGGTATTGCTGACAATAGCTACTCTTGTCTTCCAGATTTACATTATGAAGGAATTGACCAGTTTCAGTATTTCGGAGTATATCAAACAGACGCTCATTCCATCTTTGTCTTCAACGGCGGCAGTAGTATTGATGCTACTTCCTATTAGGTATTTCTTCCCTCATACAATGGTCGCAACATTCCTGTTTTTGGGCGTGAGCGTTGTTTTCACAGTCCTGACAATATTCTACTTCGGCATGAACAAGAATGAGCAGACAATAATCAAAAATCTCATACGAACAAAAGTGCTCAAAAAAGTACCTATTCAAAACAAAGTCAATAATTAAAGCGTATCAATATGAAAGTAGTTCTTCTTGCCGGTGGCTTCGGCTCCCGCATCTCTGAGGAATCTCAGTTCAAACCAAAGCCAATGATTGAGATAGGTGGCATGCCTATCCTTTGGCACATTATGAAAGAGTATGCTTACTACGGTCATACTGAGTTTATCATCTGCGCTGGTTACAAGCAGGAGTATATCAAGGAGTGGTTCGCTAACTACTTCCTTCATAACTCTGATGTCACTTTCGATTACCGTAATGCTAAGAACGAGATGATCGTTCACCAGACCAATATGGAGCCTTGGAAGGTGACTGTAGTCGATACCGGCTACAACACGATGACTGGAGGCCGTATCAAGCGCATCCAGAAATATGTGGGTAATGAGCCTTTCTTCATGACCTACGGCGATGGCGTGTGTGATGTAGAGATAGATAAGCTTATTGAGTTCCATAAGAGCCATGGCAAGCTCGCTACTCTTACAGCAGTAAAGATGGCTCAGGATAAGGGGGTGTTGGAGATCGAGGAAGGTACAGTTAAGTCTTTCCGCGAGAAGAATGCAGCCGATGGGGCTCCTATAAATGCAGGTTATATGGTGCTTGAACCTCAGGTATTCGACTTTCTAAAAGGTGATGATGCTTGTATCTTTGAGAAAACGGCCCTCGTGAAACTTGCAGAACAAGGCGAGTTGATGTCATACGTACACACTGGTTTCTGGCAGTGTATGGATAATATCCGAGAAAAGAACATGCTTGAGAAACTGCTTGCAGAAGATAAGGCTCCTTGGAAGCGTTGGGACAGAAGTGTTCCTAATCTTGAGTATCGTAACCGTATGACAAAGGGGGAATAATATGGCTCAGATCGAAAAAGTACATGTCATCCAGCGCAGATTGATTACTGATGATAGAGGTTGGTTTCTAAAGGTTATCACAGGAACAGAGGAGGGCATTCCTTCTCATACAGGTGAAGTCTATCTCACCATGGGTGAACCTGGGCAGGCTAAGGGTGGCCATTATCATCCTGAGGCTGTTGAGTGGTTCACCATCATCGATGGTAGTGCTGTTCTCAAATTGGAGGACATGGAGACCCACGAGCGCAAAGACATTGAGATGTCGCTCGAAAAGGCAATTACTGTCTTCATCCCCAACAATGTGGCTCATGTGGTGGTAAACAATAGTGATAAGGACTTTATCCTCTTGGCTTATACCGATAAGCTCTATGATCCAAAGGATACCATCGCTTACGAGATAAAATGTTAATGGTTTGATAGATAAAATGTTAAAGAAATGAACATCGATATATTTAAAGGTTTCTTCAAAGGCAAGAGGGTGCTTGTAACGGGCCACACCGGTTTCAAAGGCTCTTGGCTGTGCATTTGGCTCCATGAACTCGGAGCAGAAATAGTGGGTATAGGTCTCGCCCCATTCTCGGAGCGTGACAACTTTGTACTCTCTGGTATCGGCAGTAAGATTAAGGCAGATATTCGTGCCGACATTCGCGATGGCGAGAAGATGAAGCAGATTTTTGCTGAGTATCAGCCTGAGATTGTCTTCCATCTTGCAGCTCAACCTCTCGTTCGTCTCTCTTATGAGATACCTGTGGATACCTATGAAGTGAACGTGATGGGTACTATTCACATTATGGAGGCAATTCGTGCCACCAAGAGCGTGAAGGTGGGTGTGATGATTACTACCGATAAATGTTACGACAACTGCGAGCAGTTGGAGGGTTATGTTGAGACCGATCCTTTCGGAGGTTACGATCCATATTCTTCTTCTAAGGGAGCTTGTGAGGTGGCTATCCAGAGCTGGCGTCGTTCGTTCTTCAATCCTGAGGACTATGGCAAGAAGCATACCGTATCGCTTGCATCGGTTCGTGCAGGTAACGTGATTGGTGGTGGCGATTGGGCAAAGGATCGCATCATTCCTGACTGTATTCGTGCCCTCGAAACTACCCAGGTTATCGACATCCGTTCGCCTAAGGCTGTTCGCCCTTGGGAACACGTTCTCGAACCTCTCTTTGGCTACATGCTATTGGCTCAGAATATGTGGGACAATCCAACAGAATATTGTGAAGGATGGAACTTCGGTCCTGAGCAGGAGAGTGTTCTAACCGTATGGGAGGTAGCAACTGCCATCATTGAGAACTTTGGCTTTGGTGAGTTGAAGGACGTATCTGCTCCTAATGCACTTCATGAAGCAAATCTCCTGATGCTCAACATCAATAAAGCAAAGACCCGCCTCGGTTGGTATCCTCGCTTGAACGCAAAACAGACTGCTGTATTGACCTCCGATTGGTACAAACGCTATAAGACAGAAAATGTATATGACCTCTGTGTGGAGGAGATTAGCAAGTTTATTGGATAATGGTGGACTCCAGACTATCATACGTAGATACTGCAAAGTTCTTGGCAATATGGTTTGTGATTATCTCCCATAGTTGTATGAAATCAAGCATCTGCTACTTTTTGTTTGCATTCCATGTTCAACTATTCTTTATGTTGTATGGCTTTGTGCATAAAACGAAAAGCAATCAGAGTTTGATGGAATATCTAATTGTTGGTGGTAAATTGTTGATATATAGAGTGCTATTTCCGTTCTTTCTGCTTGCATTCATACTAGGAATTCAAATATCTCCAAGTTCCGTAATGCATATTGCGTATGGAAGCATTCAATCATTGAGTTTTATTACTTCTTACACACCTATGGTTTCTTCCTTGCTATTTTGTGGCAGTATTGCTGTACAATTCTCTATCTATAGTTAATGAAAAACGTAAGTGGTTAATGCCTGTAGGAGTTGTCCTGTTAACCGTTTTCTCTGCCTATTTCAGCAATGAAAGAACTCCAAAGATGGGAATGCCTTTCAGTTTCAATGTAGCTTGTTCAGGTGTTACCTTTATGTATATTGGACATCTAATTCGAGTACTATTAGATAAAGCCCCCAAAGTCATTGATAACAAAATCAAAATTTCAGGAGCTATTATCATACTCATGCTAATGGGTACACTCTTCTTTGAACTCAATGGAGGATGTAACCATCTAACCGCCATGTCTTATGGGAGTTATGGTAACTATATCTATTTCATATTGTCGTCAGTCTTGCTCGGAAGTGCTACATTGCTGATTGCATTATTGATAGATAATCCACTGTTTGCTAAGTACGGTAAGTTGACATTACCGATATATGCTTTCCATCTTCTTGTAGTGGGTGCAGTCAATATGGTATATACTCATGGCATCGCGCTTTATTTAGGATCATATAACCTTAAGGCTATTGTCGTAGGATCTGTATCTCTGATAGCTACTTGTTCTATTATTCCAATTATTAGAGCAATTGATTCAAATCTAATTGGTGAACATAAATGAAAATTTCAATCATTGGTGCTAACGGAATGCTGTCCGTTGCACTCACAAAATATTACAATGTCAAAAAGGGAGTGACTGTAGATGTCTATGGTCTTGACGTACCTAAAGGCTACGAGTGCGATAACTTCTATCAGGTGAACCTCCTGAAAGATAAGCTTGATTACGATAAGCTTGTAGCTTCTGATGTTATCGTATATGCTTCAGGTGCCGGTGTTCAGGCTGCATTGCAGACAGATTCCTCTCTGATGTATGCGCTCAACGTGAATGCGCCTATCGAAATGACGCTCCAGTTGAAGAAGTACAATTACAAAGGCATTTATGTGTCTTTCGGTTCGTACATGGAGATTGGTCTGAATGGAGAAAACGGCAAGGCATTTACCGAAGAAGAGGTAATCTGCTCTACTCTTCCTGTTACCAATGACTATGGACTGAGCAAGCGCCTATATAGTCGTTACATGATGGATTTTTCGGCAGATTTTACTTTCTATCATTTCATCCTTCCTAACATGTTCTCGGAGGATGATCTGAAGCCTGGAACCCGTCTTGTGCCTTACACTCTCCAGTATTTGCAGGACTACAATGCAGGCAAGAATGTTCAGGTTCCAAGTTTTAGCGCTGGTCTCCAGACTCGTCAGTTCATTACTCTTGAGGAAATGATTCAGACTGTTGATAAGGCTGTCTGCAAGTATATCGTTTCAGACGTATATAATATGGGCGGTGGCGAGTTCCTGAGCATCCGCCACCTCATTGAGCGTCTTTTTGCAATCTACAACGTTCCTTGTAAAGATGAGTTCTTTGGTCAGGAGATTCGTCGCGATGGTGATATCAAGAGCCTGCGCATTGATGGTAGCAAGTTAATGAACGAGTTAGGTGCTTTACCTAATTCAAAAATAGAAGACATCTTCAAAATCTAACTAACATGGTAGAAACTCCCGTACTCTTTGTAACCTTCGTCCGACCGGATTATGCTCGTCAGACCTGGGAGGGCATTAAGGCAACCAAGCCCAAGACACTCTATTTCTACTCAAACAAAGGAAGAGCAGAGAAGGAAGGTGAGGTTGAGCGCAACAACGAGATTCGCTCCTATATCAATGAGATTGATTGGGATTGCGATTTGCATATCTTCTTCCGTGAAGAGTGTGTCAATGTGTATGACTCCCTTCGTGGTGCCATTGACTGGCTTTTTGATAATGAAGAGAGAGGAATAATCTTAGAAGAGGATTGTGTTCCCACTAAAGCTTTCTTCAGCTTCGTTGATCAGATGATAGAGAAGTTTAAGGAGGACAAAAGAGTATGGTGCATCAGTGGAGATAATATTATTAAGCAGAACCCTTCGGGGTATGACTATATGTTTTCTCATCTACATGCTATGTATGGGTGGGCTTCTTGGCGAGATAGATGGAGAATGGTAAATTGGGATCATCTATATATCAAAGAGACTATAGACGAACATATTTATTACCGACTCTTTAAAACTAAAGAGCAAGCAAAGGCAAAAGAAAAAGCTCTCTCTAACATGGAGGATATGCTTTATCGTACAAAGTGTTGGGATTACATTTTCGGCCTTTGTATGGATCAATATCATGCTCTAACTGTACAACCTAAGGAACATCTTGTGAAGAACATAGGTGTGACTGGTCAGCATCATACAAAGGCAAAAGTGAGTCAGTATAATTGTGAACCAAACCCCAGTGCTGAGGAATACGTTATAGCCAAAGAACCACCTTTCGTATTTGCCGATTTTGAACACGATTATCTTACATACTGCCAACTTTTGAGGAAACCATCATTTTTCAAAAGAGTGAAGAACAGATTGAGCTCATTGTTTGAAAGATAAATTATTCAATATGAAACTATCGTCGATATACAAAAAAATTGAAGACTTATTTCGTCCCAAGAAGATAGTGAACGTTACAGTCTCATCTTTGGCTTCCAACGAGATGCTTAAAGGCCGATGCGCTTTGATTACTGGTGGCACAAGTGGAATAGGTTTCTCTATTGCAGAGGCTTTTGTCAACTCTGGTGCGTCTGTTATTATTACGGGTCGCACACAGGATAGAATAGATGCTGCTGTTGCAAAACTTTCTAAGGGAAAAGCTTTTGGTATTGTATTAGATAATACTCAGGTTGGCACTTTTGAAAGCAAGCATACAGAAATGCTTGAAATGGTTAAAAAAGCAGGGATCTCACAAATTAATATCTTGGTGAATAATGCAGGTGTTAATAGTAAAGGAATGCCAAATGCGACCGTAGAAGAGTATGATAAGATACTTGACACTAACCTTAAAGGTGTATTCTTTCTCTCTCAGCTATTTGGAAAATACTTTGTGAAAAACGGTATTAAAGGCAATATTCTGAATATTGCATCTGCATCTTCATTTCGTCCGGCTGATTCTGCTTATTCAGTAACTAAATGGGGGGTAAGAGGTTTGACACTTGGACTTGCTAAAGCTCTCGCTAAGAATGGCGTTACGGTGAATGGTATTGCTCCTGGTCCAACAGCTACACCAATGTTACTCAAAGGAGATGATGTCAATATGAATCTCGATCGAATTCCATTAGGTAGGTATATTACTCCAGAAGAGATCGCAAATATGGCAGTAGTTTTAGTTAGCGACATGAGCCGCTCTATCATGGGAGAGATAATCTTCATGACGGGTGGTGCTGCTAACCTTACATTTGATGATGTAAAGTACGGATTCTAAGATCTTATAACAATACAAATATGTATACTATACAAGAAAACGTTCGTATCGTTATTTCTCTGTTTAAGCAGTATAACGTGCGCCATATTGTAATTAATCCGGGTGGAACCAACATCTCTGTTGCGCAAGCTATTCAAGATGATCCATTCTTTAAATGTTACTCTGTTCCAGATGAGAGAAGTGCAATGTATTTTGCCATCGGCCTTCATCTGCAGACCGGTGAGGTTATTGCGACCTCATGCACCAGCGCTCAAGCAACTCGAAACTATATTCCTGGTCTTACAGAAGCATTTTACAAGCATACTCCAATTATTGCCCTTACGACAGCAAAGCTTGAACGATTCCAGTATCAGGACTATATGCAGGCACCTGATCAGTGCTCTTTGCCTAAGGATTGTGTAAAGAAATCTTTTGACCTTCCTCCTGTTACAGATGAGAATACACGTTTGCAAGTATGTCATAATGCAAAGGAGGCTATACTTGAAGCAACTCATAGAAACCCTGGCCCAATTCAGTTGAATCTTAGAATCGTTGATAGCTTTCAGGGAAAATTTGAGGATGTTCAACTACCTTCAATTCGTCTGCTTAATCGTTATATGGCTTGGGATGAGTGGCCTTCTTCAAATCTTGGAGACCAGAAGATACTTGTAGTGGTGGGTGAGCATCGTCCGTTTACAGACCGGCAGCAAGCAGCGCTTGACAGTTTCTGTGAGAATCACAATGCAGTAGTCTATGTAAACCATCTTTCCAACTGTTCGGGTAAGTATAGTCTGCAGGCTAATATGCTTGTTTCCTGCGGTGGATTTGCCAAAGTTAAGCCTGATATACTCATTACAATAGGAGGTCAGACCGGCGATTATCCAATCTATGGAGCTTTGTGCAATATGGGAGCAGGGGAGCATTGGAGAGTTGCTGAGGATGGTGCATATGTTGATACATACGATCATTTAACCAAAATATTTGAATGCCCAGATTATTTCTTCTTCGAGAAAATGGCTCAGAATTCAACTTGTAGCCATTCGTACTATGAGGAGTGGAAGGCGCTTAATGATACTATCAATTTTGATGTAGAACTGCCTATGTCAAATTTGTATGTAGCACAACAGATGCATAAGAGAGTTCCACACAATAGTATCATGAATTTTGCCATTCTCAATAGCCTTCGCTGCTGGAGTTATTTTCCATTGGATCCTTCCATTCAAGGCTATGGCAATGTGGCAGCTTTTGGCATAGATGGATGCAACTCAATGCTCATTGGCGAGAGCATGAATACCGATGAGCTTTGCTTCATTGTCACAGGTGATCTTGCTTTCTTTTATGACATGAACGCTCTTGGTATTCGACACATCAAGAACAATGTTCGTGTGCTACTCATTAACAACGGAGGTGGTGCAGAGTTCAAGATTATGACACGTAACTGGGCTGAGAAAGTCAGCGTGGATAACTTTATTTCCGCTAACGGTCATAATGGGTCTGCAAAAGGTTGGGCTGAGAACTGCGGCTTCACTTATATAGGAGTAAACACTAAGGAAGAAGTAAACAATGCAATTGAAGGATTTACTTCTGTTTCTGACAAACCTATCTTAATGGAGGTGTTTACCAAGGAGGAAGATGAAGTGCTTGCAATGGTCACGTTCGTACGCACAAATGCCATAACAACTGCAGGAGGTAAGCTTCGCCAGATAGTAGGTAATGTGGTAGGCAATAAAGGAATTGAAATACTCAAAAAGGTAATCAAGCGATAATGGATATAAAGAGATTATATATCGGCTTTAAGAACAGAATCAACTATCATCGTGTCATCCGAACTGAGATGGCATTGATAAACAGTGTTCAGCCATCGGATAAATGTCGAGTCTTTTACTTGGGTATCACACCTCATTCAAATTTAGGTGATATGGCTCAACACTACTGTATTTGCAAGTGGATTGAAGAGAATTATTTCGATTACGAACTGCTGAAGTTTGAAGCCAAAACTGTAGTTGATTCACAAGCAGGATTCATCAAGTGTCTGAAGGCTGCCTATACAGGCAAAGACATCATTGTGTTTCAGAGTGGTTACACTACTCAGGATTTGGGAGGTCAGCATGAGTTAATGCACAGATTGGTGATTGATGCTATACCTGATGCTCATATCTTGATGATGCCTCAGACCATCTATTTCCAACACGAAGAGAACAGAAAGCGATGTGCAGAGAATCACAGCAAAGCAAAGAGGATGCTCTTCCTTGCCCGGGACTTCGTTTCGTTTGAGCAGGCAAGGGCAATGTTTAAGGGTATTAAGTTAGCCGCTTTCCCTGATATTGTCACCACTTTGATAGGTACTTTGTCGTTCAACAATGCAAGAAATGGAGTGTGCTTATGCCGTCGAAATGACGCGGAGAAATATTATTCTGACGAGGAACTGAATAAGCTTGTTTCTAAGATTGAAGAAACTGACAAGGTAACAGTAACAGATACCTCAATCAAGGAAAACTACATCAAGGTTCGTAATAACAAGCAGTTCTATATAGAGCGCGAAATCGAGAGATTTTCACACTATAAGGTTACAATCACTGATCGTTACCATGGCACTATCTTCTCTTTGGTTGCAGGTACACCAGTCATCATTATCAAAACCACTGACCATAAAGTTACCACAGGAGCAGATTGGTTTAAGGGAGTATATGATGATTATGTATATGTGGCGAATAATCTTGACGAAGCATTCAAACTGTACAAAGAGATTGTTGCAAAATCGCTTGATCACAAGTTGTCTCCATATATGAAAGAGCATTACTACGATAAACTCAAGGAGATATTTGAGACTTTATAATAAACACGACATAATACTAAGGTATGTACGTATTACTATTTTTTAGTTTATTCACAATTCTATTGACACATTTGGAGTCAAAAGGCCAACTAAAAAATGGTATGGCTATTGGTTTTGTGATAATGACAATACTTGCTGTAATTAGATATGATTATGGTAATGACTATATGAATTACTATCGTTCATATTTGTTTATCATTAGTCATGATTTCAGTTTTAGTATTGAGAAATTAACGGATATATTTCGCGAACCAGGATGGACTTTCATAAATTTTCTTTTTAAGCCATTCGGAGAATCTGGTTTCTTTATAATGGTGGCAACCTTAGCCATTTTTCAGAATTGGGTTTATTACAGGTTTGTAAAGGGTTATGTGCCAATAGAATATAGATGGTTTGCGGTTTTTGTTTATCTATTTAATACATCTCTTTATGTATTGAATATGTCTATGCTAAGACAAGGATTAACCATTACTATGCTTGTCTTTTGTATACCATATATTCTAGAAAAGAAATGGCTTAAGACAGCACTAATTTTCATATTATTCTCAACGGTACACTCTTCTGTAAAGTTCTTAATTCCATTCGCCTTCTTTGGCTTTTTAAAATTCTCTGAACGTAGGACATGGATTATTCCTGCAGTCTATGCTGTGTGTTTTGGAGTCTTTGTTATGAGTAGGGACTTAATAGATCAAACTTTGATGTTAGTTTCAAATGTGGAGGAGATGCAAGAATACGCTGATACATACATTAAGGACGATGTTGAAAATTCTTTTAAGTTAGGACTTGGTTTCATAATAAACTCTATTCCTTTTGTTACAGCAATTTTGTTTATGCTTAGGTCAGATGCATCACAAGAAGTTAAAATTCTTGTGTCACTTGCGTGTGTGGGTTCTGTAATTTCCCCTTTTGGTCAGGTAACTCAGATTATAACGCGAATTGCTTACTATTTCCAAGCGGTAGGCGTGGCTACTATACCAATAGTCTATTATTGGTTTAAACCAATACCCCGTCATCTACTTATAGGTATATACATTATGATTATGATGTATAGCTATTGGGTATTCTTCCATAGTCCTACATGGTTTGATCATTACTATAACTATACTACTCTGTTTTCAATGTAACCGATGAATATTCTTTGGATTACTAATATCTTACTACCTGAAACCACAGCTCTTTTGACTGGTAATTCTGTTCATAAGGGATCTGGCGGATGGTTGGTGTCTTCATCACAAGCCTTGATAGATAGTGGTGAGGTGAAGCTTTCGCTCGTATCTGTATCACCTAAAGTGAAGGAACTAACCGAACTGAAGGGCAAGGAAATGACGTACTATGTGTTGCCTCGATGCAGCAAGGTGGAATACTATGAGTCTCTGATGAAGGAGGTGAGCAAGCGTGTGCAGCCGGATCTCGTACATATTCACGGAACAGAATGGCCTTACGGACTGGCATATATGAATGCATGCACTACGAAGAATGTGCTGATCTCTATTCAGGGTGTACTCGGAGTGATTGCAGATTGCTACATTGATGGTTTGTCGAAGTGGCAGATTGTACGCAATATCACCATCCGAGACCTTAGGTTGAAAACCATACTCGGAGAGAAACAAGATTATGAGAAGCGAGCCGGATATGAGACATTAGCACTCAAGAAAGCTAAGTATGTGATTGGCAGAACTTCGTTTGACAAGCAGTATGTAATGTCAGTCAACCCAGAGTTGAACTATCATTTCTGCAATGAGTCTCTTCGCGAAGAGTTTTATCAGAGCCAATGGGAATATGTGAAATGTACACCACATACCATCTTCCTAAGTCAGGCAAACTATCCTATCAAGGGCCTGCATCAGATATTGCGTGCGCTCCCGATGGTGATAGCAAAGTATCCCAACGTAAAGGTAAGGATAGCGGGAACAGACATCACTCTTCATAAGACGATGGCAGAAAAGATGAAATATAGCGGCTATGGTAAGATTATCTACAAGCTTATCCGCAAGTATCACTTGGAGAGCGTAGTAAGTTTTACTGGACTATTGTCTGCACAGGAGATGGTGGATGAACTCTTGAAGAGTAACCTTTATGTTTGTCCTTCATCTTGCGAAAACAGTTCTAACTCTATTGCAGAGGCTCAGATATTGGGTGTGCCTTGTCTGGCTTCTCGTAGGGGTGGTAATCCAGATATGATTCCCGATGGTGAGTGCGGTCAGTGCTTCGAGTTTGATGACATCGAAGGTCTCGCTGAGAGCATTTGCAATATGTTCGAGGTATCAAAGAGCTTCGATAATACGCACGTTCGTGAAATGGCAATAGCTCGTCATGATCAAACAACAAACCTCAAAGCTACATTAAGCATCTACAAATCCATAATAAACGGATAACTATGGCAAGCAAAATCTGTATAATAGGTACATCAAACATAAAGCATATCTCGCTGATTTCGCTCTACACCAAATACTTTGACCAGCATGGAATGGCATATGACATCATTTATCTGGACCGATATGGCATAGAAGAGAAGACAACGGCAGCCAATGTGTATCGCTACACAGAGTCAAACGCCCAGGGTAAGATTGGTAAATTGAAGATGTTCATGCATTTCCGCCGATATACCAAGAAGATCCTACGCGAGAACAAGTATGAGTACGTCATCACTTGGCAGACCACAGGAGCTTATCTCTTTGCCGATATGCTGCTCCGTTGGTTCAAGAACCGCTATGTAGTGAACGTGCGCGATTATGTGGTGGAGAATAACTGGTTTTTTCACAGTTTGCTAAAGAGGTTGGTGAAGAACGTACTCTTCGTGACTATCTCATCTGATGGTTTTCGTTCGTTCCTGCCCAAGGGGGAATACATCAAGGTGAATAGTGTGAACGAAGATCTGCTGGAGAACCTGAAAGGAAGACCACAGAACAGCGGTAAGCCCATCAAGATAGGTTTTGTGGGTAACTGTCGTTATTTCCGCGAGAGCTATAAGTTGATAGATGCCTTGGCCAACGATGAGCGCTTTGAGCTCTGGTATTGCGGTACCAATTCGGATGTACTGAAAGAGTATGCTGACAGCAAGGGAATCTGGAATGTGAAGACAATGCCGACATTCGATCCGAAGGCAACTGTGGATATAATGGCGGGGTTCGACTTTGTGAATAGTGCCTTTGGCAATGATGCTATGGACAACAGTACCCTGATGCCTATCCGACTCTATACGGCTCTGGCTATCCACCGTCCGATGTTGGTGAGCAGCAACACGCAACTGGCCAAGGAAGTGACGAAAGGCAAGATTGGCTATGTGATAGAGGACTTTGCAACCTTGGCTGAAAGCCTCTATACCTACCACCAGAGTCTGGACTTTGAGGTGCTATCGGAGACTTGTGATGCTTACCTCCAGACTGCCCGAAAGGAGAATGAAGTATTCTATGCAGCAGTAAACAGAATGAAATGAGCAAGAAGAAACTGCACATATACTATTTCTCAACAGCATTGTCTGACGAGATCTACGATGGGATAGTCCGCGAGAGCAAGCGCTTCAAGCCTACCTTCTCGGGTGTGGGCTTTGACCGCAATGTGGCTTTGGGGCTGTCGGAACAGGTGGAGATAACCGGTGTGTCGCTTTATCCGATACCGAGTTATCCGAAATTCAGCAAACTGAGGAAGGAATCTCACTCATACAAGATTGGTAACTTCGAGTGCAAGGTGCCTTCGATGGTGAGTTTGCCTATCGTGAAAGAGTATGAATATGGTTGGTCAGCCTACTGTGCGGTAAAGAAGATGATGCGCAAGGATGAGGAGAATGTCATCCTGATCAGCGGTCTGTATCGTAGTCTGATTCGTCCTGCTAAATGGTTGAAGTGGAGCTATGGTGTACCTGTGTTTGCAATTGTGCCTGATTTGCCCGAGCTGATGATCACCTACCGCAAGGACTACTCGAAGATGCGTCAGATGTTGAACGATATGGACATGAAGCGTGCGATGAAGTACCGCGATGCTGTAGATGGTTTTGTGGTGCTGAGTGCCTTCATGATTCCGGTGGTAAATCGGCATAACCGCCCATGGACGATACTTGACGGCCTCTGTAACCTGACTGCCATTGACCAAATCAAGGCAGAGAAGTCGGTAGAACGCTTCATCCTGTATGCAGGTAAGATAAGCAGCACTTTCGGAGTGGATAAGCTGGTGGAGGGATTCTTGGATGCAGGACTGAAAGATGTGAAATTGGTGCTTTGTGGCGATGGTGATTATACGCTTGCCCTCAGAGAGAAGGCTGCCAATTACCCTCAGATAGACTTCAGGGGTACGGTTTCGCACGATACGGTATTGGCTCTTGAAAAATCTGCCACTCTGTTGGTTGACCCTCGGCCGATAGACAGCGAGATAGCCAAGATGTCGTTCCCATCGAAGATTATAGAGTATATGGCAAGTGCTACCCCCGTATTGGTGTCGAACATCCCAAGCTTTGCGCCTGAATACCGTCAGCATCAGTATCGCATAGAGGAGGTGAGCGCCAAGGGAATTGAGAATGCCCTCCGAGAGGTGTTCAGTCATACGGATGAGGAGTTGACTGCTTTGGGTGCATCGGCACGTCAGTTTATATTGGAGAACAAAACTATTCAGAAACAATGTGAGAAGGTGATAGACCTGATCCGTTCGGTAGTGAGAGAATGAAAATAGGAAGAAATCAATATCTGATTGTCCCATGGGATATGGAAAATAAGTTCGAGTATGACCAGATGCTGGAACTTGGACATTATCATGTGCTTTTGGGCGAGAGGACTCAATGCAAATACATTTGGTCGGTAGAACGCGAATGGCTGCTGATAGGCTATGCCATAGATGCACAACATCCGCAGGACGATGAGGGGAAGATGCTCACTCGTTTGGATGAAGGTTGCGATAAGAACCTTTGCAACCTTGCCGACCAGACACTCTATTGGGGTGGACGATGGGTGCTATTCTCGCTTCGTGGTAGCAGCCTCTCGGCAATAACCGACTGTTGCGGTTTGAAGCAACTGTTTCACGGATGCAATGTGTTTGGTTCGCAAAGCCGATATGTGGCCATGGCTATTAATGCCGAGGCTGATGTAGAGGCTGAAAACTACATCAAGCAGACGATGGCGAATGACAAGGAATACGCTTGGCCACTGGATGTTACACCATATAATAACATAAAGCGTCTGCTGCCCAATCATATTTACGACAAGGGGCAGATACAAAGAATCCAACCTCGGGAGCATTTCTCGGGTATGAGACAGGAGAAGCGAGTATGTGCTGTTGCAGACCTCTTGAAGAAGATGATACAGGCGGCTTCCTGCCGCACAAATCTGGCAGTAACGCTAACGGCCGGATGGGATTCGCGACTGGTGCTGGCGGCATGTGATGAGGTGAAGGAGAAAATTGATGTGGTAACGTTGAAGTACCACCACATTGCTGATAGCCATATCGACATACAGATCCCGAAGCATCTTTGCGAGAAATATGGCTATATACACAAGACTCTACCATGCAAGTCGCTGGAGACGGATTTTGTAGAGGCATATAAGGTACATTCGGAGAATGCACACGAGTACTGGATGCAGATGACTCAGAGTGTGCGCGACTATGGTTATGAGGATTGGTTCTGGACGAAGGGCTCGTGCAATGAGGTGAGTCGTAACAGCTCTGGCATTCTCTATGATTGGCAGGTGAATACTCGCGTGTTGAGTAAGTTGTATGGGGTGTTATCTTGTGATTACTCAAAGGCGATTATTGGCAAATGGCTTGAAAGCGCCAAGGTGTATACAGCTGAAACCGGTTATTCGGTTTTGGATTTGTTCTACTGGGAGCATCGTTTGGGTAGTTGGTTAGCAGAATGCCTGAATGAAGCGGATGTGGTTGGCGAGACGTTTACGCCTTTTTCAGTCAGAGCCTACTTCGAGTTGATCAAGGATGTGCCGGTTTCGGAACGTATCTCGCCCGATTACCATTTCTTTGGTGAAGTGCTGAAGGCAAGTGGTATGTCGCTCGACATGCCTGTGAACCCACACAGATACGATTCTCTTTCGGCAAAAATGAAATGCCTGCTGAAGAACAAATGGCATTTGCTTTATGGAATGATATTAAGTAGATAAACAAAAAAATGAGAAACAGATATTTTGACGTACTGAAAGCGATAGCCATCATTGCGGTTGTGCTATACCATCTGGGTATATGTGAGTATGGCTATCTGGGTGTGGATATATTTCTCGTTATAGCAGGCTTTTTTACATCTCAAAGCGTTGAAAAGCATGTGGTTAATAAGGGTGGGTATTTGTGGTTCGTTGAAAACAGAGTATTCCGCCTTTGGCCGCTTCTGCTACTGGCTGGTGTAATGTGCTTGGGGTGGGGCTGGCTGATGATGCTGCCCGATGACTTTGAGAATACAGCTCAGTCTATTGTTGCCACCAACTTCTTTGGCAACAACGTTCTGCAATCCATCACCACCAAGAACTATTGGGATGTGGTGAATGAGTACAAACCACTGATGCACACTTGGTATGTAGGTCTGATCATGCAGTTCTACATCATCGTGCCTATGCTACTTTTTGCTGTGGGCAGATGGGTGAAGGATGTAGACAAGAGGAAGAAGGTCAACATCACCTTAATGGCATTGATGGGTATGGCCTCATTGGTCGGATATCTGACAGAAGGTAATGCTGCTGCCAAGTTCTATTATTTGCCTTATCGCTTGTACGAGTTCTGTGCCGGTGGGTTGGTGTTCTACCTCTTTGGTAACGTCCGGAGAATACAAGATAAGATCGTATGGACAAATATCGGTTTCGTAATCGTTTATCTGGCTGTCGTTGCACTCCTGTTTGTTGATGCGGAATACGTGTCCCGTCCTGCAAAGTTGCTTTCTACGGTTGCTTTGTCATCGGTTTTGATGGTGCAGATGCCAAGGGTGGAATGGGCGAAAGGAAAGGTGTTTTCAAACAAATGGGTGGCTGCCATTGGTACTGCAAGCTTCAGTATCTTCGTATGGCATCAGGTGGTGTTGGCACTTATCCGCTATTCGTTTACCAACAAACTGACGGAAGTACTTCCTTTGCTCGCTTTCTTCGGTATAACAGCCGTTTTGTCTGTTCTTTCGTACAGGTATGTGGAGCAGATGAAGAAGACAAAGCTCGCATGGGTATTGACCGGATTGATGTTAGTAGTGACTACAGGTGCTTCGCTCTATATCTACAAGAATGCAGGTGTAGTGCGCGATGTGCCTGAGCTGGAGGTTGTGAAGGGTAATGTTCACAGAGGGATGTGGGCAGAGTATTGCGACAGAGTGAAGTGGTATGACAGAGATTATCCTGAGACTGACAAGACGAAATGGTATGTGATAGGTAACAGTTTTGGGCGCGACCTTGTAAATATTATCCTTGAGAGTCCTATAGCCGATAAGGTAGAGATTGGGTACTCTGAGAGTTTGGATAATAGAGAACACAGATTGAGAGAGGTCGATGTGCTCTTTATTTCTACCAAGGGTGTAACAGAGGAACTGATAGAAAAGGTGAAGTCGATGCTGGAAGATCATACCAAACTCTATGTGGTAGGCGAAAAGAACTTTGGCGAGAACAACACAGGTGTATCGCCACAGGTTTGAGGACGACTACCTACAGCTGACGGTAGAGATGGAAGACGGATATGACGAAATGAATGAAAGGTTAAGAAAGAAATATGCAGATATTTATATTGATATGATTGCTATGGTGCAGAAGCAAGATGGCAGAATGCCGGTGTTCTCTGACGATGGACGATTCATTAGTCAGGATTGCCGACACTTGACTAAGGCTGGTGCGCAATATTATGCAAAACTGATGGATTGGAACAGGTTCTTGGAAAGAAGATAGGTTTCAATCCAAGAGAAAACAAATATTCCCCCAAAAAAATGAATGTACTTTTTTTGACAATGCTCGACAATATGGACATCAATCGCAGAGGCATCTATAATGATGTGATGCGAAGATTCCGTAACGATGGGCATAAGGTTTACATAGTCTGTACGGTGGAGCGAAAGATGGGGCAGAAGACCTATGTGAGCAAAGATGAGGATGTAAAGATCCTACATGTACGCACGTTGAACCTCCAGAAGACCAACATTGTGGAAAAGGGTATGGGGCAGCTGTCCATTGAAATGCTATTCAAGCGTGCTATAAAGAAGCACTTTGCTGGAGTGGATTTCGACCTGATACTCTACAGTACACCTCCGATTACTTTCCCGAAGGTGATAGAGTATGCAAAGAAAGTAAATCCAAAGGCAATGTCGTATCTGCTGCTGAAGGATATCTTCCCACAGAATGCAGTAGATATGGGTATGCTGAAAACAACGGGTGTGAAGGGATTACTCTATAAACTGTTCCGCAAGAAGGAGGAGAAACTTTATGAGTTGTCGGACTACATCGGCTGCATGAGCCCTGCCAATGTGCGATACGTGATAGAGCATAATCCGCAGGTGGATCCGAAGAAGGTGGAGATAGCGCCTAATTCACTGGAACTGGTTGAGGAGACTGAAGACCGGTTGCGAGTTGCGAGTTTAGGGTTTAGGGAGGAAATTCTCACGAAGTATGGTCTGCCGACAGACAAGCCGATACTGATCTATGGCGGTAACTTGGGTATTCCTCAGGGTATTCCGTTCCTGATAGAGTGTCTGGATGCGAATGCGGATAGAGAGGACTGCCACATACTAGTGGTGGGTGATGGCACATACTATCAGAAACTGGAGGGTTGGTATAAGGCTCGCAGGCCGAAGGGGGTAACTGTCATGAAAGGTTTGCCTAAGGTGGATTACGACAAAATAGTGCAGGCGTGTCAGGTGGGATTGATATTCCTCGATTACCGATTCACCATCCCGAACTTCCCAAGCCGTCTGCTTTCGTATCTGGAATATAAGATGCCTGTGATTTGTGCTACCGATCCGAATTGCGATATGGGTGCTATGGCCGAGGAGAATGGTTTTGGCTACTATGCTCCAAGTAATGATGTAAAGGCGGTAACGGAAACTATCGGTCGTATACTGGCATCAGATATGAAGGAGATGGGCGAGAAGGGATATGAGTTCCTGAAAAAGAATTTCTTGGTAGAAAATACTTATAACGCGATAATTAAGCATCTATGAATAAAGAATGTGATGTAATCTTGACCTACTGCTGGAATCGTGTGGGCTATACGATTTTGAAGTCGCTCCACCAGAAAGGACTGAAGGTGTGGGCTGTTGACACGAGCAAGAAGAATATCTGTTCGATGTCGAAGTTTTGCACGGGGAGTTTCACTTATCCCGATCCGTTCACCGAGGAGGAGGCATTCATCCGCGTGCTGAAGGAGAAGATATTGGAGCTGAAACCAAAGGTGCTGATGCCTACTCACGATGAGAGTGTGATAATCATGCGCCATCGTACGGAGTTTCCTGCCGACTTGATTATTCCGTATGAGAGCGATGAGAAGTTGTTGCTATTGGCTAACAAGGCTACAAGTACGGAGGTAGCTCGTAAAGCAGGTGTGTCGGTTCCGGAGGTTTATCATTCGGTTGGCGAGGTGAAGTGTTATCCTGTGGTGTTCAAGACCGTCATCGGCAATTCTGCCAAGGGTGTGTTTTTCCCTAAGAGCAAGGAGGAGTTACTGAAACTGATGGAGGAGCACAAGGATGAGGAGACGCTCCTGCAGGAATGGATTGGCGGCACGGACTATAGTGTGGATTGCGTGCGTTGGGATGGATTCTGCAAAACTTCAGTTTATCATGCCCTCGTGACCAAAACCGATGGTGGCGGCACTACGACCCAACGCGAGATAGTGGATATGCCGCAACTGGAGGCAGAGGCGATGAAACTGATGGAGGCGGTGGATTTTCATGGTGTGTGCGGTCTGGATTTCCGCTATGATCCGGAGAAGAACAAGATTGCTTACATTGAGACGAATGTCCGTTTTACGGGTGGTTTGGCTACTCCTGTGGCAGCAGGCTTTGACATCCCTTGGGTGATGTATAAGCTGGCTACGGAGGGCAAGTACGAGGAGCCTATCAATGTGCGTATCGGTACTCGCACGAAGTGGATATTGGGCGATGTGATTACGCTGGTAGGTCGCATTGTGAAACTGAAATGGAATCCTGCGGAGTTGTCGCGTGTATTTACGTTCCGTGGTTTTGATGCTTTCGATGACTTCTGCAAGGACGACAAGAAAGCCATCTTCGGAGAGTTCAGTTACTACTTCGAAAAGTTGGTGAAGAATGGAAAGTTGAATCCGTAAGAGAACAGAAAATGATACTAAAATGGTTATTTGACCGAATCATTGCTTTTTTCGGTTTGTTGTTTCTTTGGCCTGTGTTGCTCGTAGTGGCAATAATGGTGAAGGTGAAGATGTCTGGGGGACCGGCATTCTTTGTGCAGAAGCGTGTGGGCAAGGGTGGAAAGCTGTTTGACTGCCATAAGTTCCGCACGATGACGGTAAATCACAATGGCTCGACGGTGTCGGTGGCAGGTGACTCGCGCATCACTCCGTTTGGCGCGATTCTTCGACATTATAAGCTGGATGAGCTGCCTGGGCTGTGGGATGTGTTGATTGGCAACATGAGTTTTGTGGGCCCTCGTCCTGATGTTCCTGGGTATGCGGATAAGCTCGCTGGGGACGATCGGGATGTACTGAAACTTCGCCCTGGTATTACTGGTCCTGCAACTCTCAAGTATCGTTTAGAAGACGAAATGATATCTGATTATGTTGCTAAAAAACAGGCAGAAGGTGATATTCGCCCTATACAAGAGATTGCCACGGAGTACAATGATAACGTAATATACCCTGATAAGGTACGGCTCAACTGTTATTATTACCGTCAGTACTCTTTCATCAAAGATATCGAAATGATCTTTGCCACAGTATTTGGCTTCAAGGTGAAGTTTGCAGGTGAAGAGGTTTAACTTGAGATGATTGAATCAAATAATATCTTTTTTCAACTTGTATAGGTTTTTATCGGAACTAAAGAAAGTCTAACTGTTGCTCCGACTGAAAGGCAGTGGTCTTTTCTGTATGACATAGCAGAGAAACAGGCAATCGTAGGAATCATTTTTCCATAGAGTGTAGCGGACTACACAAGTCTTGTTCTAAAATTACAACTAATTTGTCAGTTGAATTCTCCAGAAGCAAATAAAAGAGCTTTCTGAAAAATTCTTTGGTATTGATCTGTGGGAGTTTCGGGAACATGTAGGAAATCGCTACTTGCTATGGCACGATGAGGACTTCAAAGCTTTTCACATAAAGAGTAATAATAACCCCAACGGTATCTTTTGGGATGTTATATACCGGTCGCATGTGAACCGACCGTTCAAAATGTGCATTACCGATAAGCGACAAGTTGATTGTACTGTTTTGGATTACATCTGAGATGTACCTGCAGATACTCGTTCAGTATTCATACCGCTTGAGAATTGATACATCTTTGCTTTACATTCAATGCGGTCGGCGAACCTGAGCTTCGTGTGATTCGTGCAAGAGCAAACCTCATGCCGGATTTATATTCGGAGGACTGTCAGAAGACATTTGAGAACGAACTGGCCTCTATAGAGGTTAGGTTTGAGGCTTGGATGATTCCGGCAGAAGCCCAACATTGTTGTATCAACAGAGAATGTGTTGTTCTTCTTTCTTGGATTGATCTATTAGGAAAGATAGAGGTTGCTTCTGAGCTTTCCGAGTTTATATTGGTAGGGGTTTATGAAAGGTTGAAGTATCAGATTAAACTTGCTGGTTATATGGATATTCCGTATAAGGAGACTTTAAGGTTTTTTATGAACCGGTTAGATTCTAAATCACCAATATTTGACAAACTTGTCTCCTGTTTCATCGTAGATACTGATGACCTTTTATACACACTCTATGTAATAGACAGTTTTAAAATAGTAGAAGCAAACCATCATGACCTGCTAAAAGAGCGTTGGCGAACTGAGAGTGATGCTTTTTGGATAAAGGTTAATCAGAAAAATCTTTGGCCTGATGACGTGGAGAAAATGATTCAGCGTTTAGGGTTTGTACCTGTTTATCATTGACATTACTTTTATACTATATGGATTATCCTATACTATCTTATCATTCTCATAGTTTTCTTGAGCAACTTAGACGTCATTTTCAGAATTTGGATACATTCCTAAATGAAATTTTGCCTATTGATGAGGAGAAATTCTATTTTCTTGATGAACATGATAATAGATTTATTCATGATGGTGTTGAGAATTTGCTAGAAAGACTTCGACAGAGGCTTGATCATCAGACGAAGGAGCGATATATTAATGAGGTATCTGAGATTCTTCATGTTTTAGATAAGTGTTTCTCTCTAGAAGGAAACTATGGCCCTTATGATTCACTGTCCGATTATGACAGAAAAAATCTTCAAAACTTGTTGTTCAATCGTATTGCTAAATTTTTAGGAAGACTGGGTAACGTCACGGTCTTAGAATTTTTGAGCTTTCACAACTCCATGATGCACATGTGGCAATCGATTGAAATGACAACCTACGGAGACTGGAGGTATTTTAATACTATAGTTAGTTTGTTCTCAAAAGGAAAGACCCTAATAAATGATGGTATAGATTACGGATTATTTGGAATTTTGCGTTTGTTGGATATCACGGATTCGCTTGCGGCTAAATTTCATGTTGTAGATTATATATCTGCTTTGAGTGGTTATCAGAGTTATCATATACCTCGTATTTTTTGGGAAACAAATCGGAAAAAGAAAATACATGCAATGGATACACTCCTTGATGGTATAAAATATGCAGATTTAGCCTATACGATTCCTGCTAAATCTGTGGATATTGCAAATGGAATATCTGCTGACGTCTATTTGGAACGTTATAAATTGGACTTTAAGAGCAAAGGCGGTATAGATATTTGTGGGAAGCAACATTTACCGGGAAACCTAAATACCTATGTGGCATACAGAGATGAAGATATCAATAAGGCTATATATGTTGGATTTGCAGGTACGGAAGATATTCATAACTTAATTACGGATCTAAGACAGTTTTTCTTTGGACCTGATAAAATTTACACACTGGCTCTTGGTATAGTTCAATCGGTATCAGATAGTCGTGCTAGAAGACATAAATTTAAAGATTTTCCAATTAATGTGTATGGCCATTCGTTGGGCGGTGGGTTGATGCAATATTCAATTGCAAATAGTACTGCGAACAACATTTTTGGTTATGGATATAACTCAGCAGGATTGGGAATAAAGACAATGAATAATTGCAGGTTTAACCATATTGATGACATTTCTCATCTATATCAACCAAATGATGTGATTTTCAAGATACCACTAACTTATCAGTTGGGAAGGGCTGTTAAGCTTTCTAATACATATCATGGTATTAAAAAAACGCATGGTCTTGATGTTATACGTAAAAGTGCAGAAAAATATGGTGATGAAATTGCGGATTTTAGATAATAAAATAACCCTAATGTCCGTAAGTGCTCATTGTATGGTTCTTGATATAGTTGCCCGGATTCCGGTTGATAAGTGTCTTCGGAACGTGTGGTGGATCGCTTTAAAGATGTGGATACCAAATATCTTCTCTACAGCGTTGAATTGGGTATACCGGCATATTCAAGAGTTGGATAAGCTTGATGCGTTCCCTATTTTGTTTGGAAACAGAAGAAAACGACCGTATAAAGTAAACATTGAATTCGTTCAATGCTTTCTTCCTTACTAAAAAGATTTAGATGACGTAAGGAATGCCGGATTACTCTGATGTGAATCATAGTAATTCTGCTTAATATTATTGTTTGTTTGTGCGGTCCTCCTTATATGAAGTCAGGTGTGGCTCAATTTTAAGGAGGACCTTTTCTTGAAAATCTAGTAATTCTTTTGTACTACATTTTTCATCTCAAGTGTAGTTGTAGCCAGATTTCCCCATTGTTAATGAGGAGAAGTCTGGCTCTTTTTTATGATTCCTATTAATGTATGCGCATTTATAAATCATTAATTAATAATACATTATAACTTTTCTGAGAAAAACTACCTTACAGCTCTTCTTTTCTTTTGCCATTTATTGATAAACCTCCATCTTTGCACTGTTGATCAACAAAATATGTGAATGAAAAAAACGATTAGTAACATTAAACGGAGGAATTAATTATGCCTTTATTTTACAAAGCGGTGCAATCACCGATAGCAAACAAAGCAGGAGCCAAATTGTGGCATTTGAATCTGGTGAAGGCCGGAGGTACAGTAGCTACCCAGCAATTGGCTGAGGTAATAGCAGAGAAGTCATCCCTTACAGCAGGTGATGTGCAGAACGTGGTACGCAACCTTATGTCTGTGATGCGTGAATATCTTTTGAACAGCCGTTCGGTACGTTTGGACGGTCTGGGTACGTTTACGATGAAAGCCTGCACAAGAGGGAAGGGGGTGGAAAGTGCCGATAAGGTAAGTCCGAATCAGATCACTGCTCTTAAATGTCGGTTTACTCCCGAATATACACGCCCGGCTGCCATTGGCACGACAAGGGCTTTGACGCAGGGGGTACAGTTTCTGCATGCCGATTTATTGAAAAATGACACTTCGGAAGAAGGACCGTCGGGAGGCGGTAGCGGAGAAGGAGAAGATCCGGCAGCTTGATGAAGTGACCGGCTGATGATTGAGAGTCGGAAATGACATGATTAAAGATTGAAAATGTACGTTTAAGGATTGACTGCGCAGTATCTGATTTTTTTTACAAGTAATAAACAACTAACGAATAAATAATATGAAGAAAACGATTTGGGATACAATTCTGAAAGTAGTGATAGCCGTGGCCAGTGCTTTGGCTGGTGTATTTGGCGGACAAGCTTTAATGGCTTAATAAATATTTTAAAGTAGAATAACTCTGGAGTCTCCCGATCGTTGCATGACGAATCGGGAGATTTTTGTTATAGGTGATAGAGGATATGGGTTGTTCTATTCCGGTTGACATCGCTTTGAAACATGTGTTACAGAAAAAAGCTGTTTATCTGAGCGTATTTTTTGCATAGTTATGAATTAAATCTTAGATGGATGTAAATCTGTTGAAAATAAAGAGGATACAAGTATAAATGGACAATTTGACACAACCTTTGGACTAAGTGGTATATGCGGTTACCCGATTTATTTTTAAGACGTGTACAAAGAGGTGCGCGTCTTTTATTTATGTTCGGATTGCATACCGGTTTAATACGTGCCGTAGCAGGTATATCTAAAGCTTGCAGTAGCAATGAAGAGAAAATTTTACAGGAACTGAAGAATCAGGGTATCTTTGATAGGATCGAATTCTTTATTTCTTCTCTTTTCCCATAATTTTGTCTATGATCAGCGCGATGGCACCATCACCCGTTACGTTGCAGGCTGTACCGAAACTATCCATTGCGATGTATAATGCAATCATCAATGCTTGCGCAGATTCATCAAAACCTAACATCGACTGTAGGATGCCTAAAGAGGCCATAATGGCACCGCCCGGAACACCCGGAGCAGCTATCATGGTGATGCCCAACATAAAGATGAATCCGGAGAAGAGGGAAAAATCGAAGGGCATACCTTGCATTATCATCAAGGCAAGTGCACAGGCTACAATTTTCAGTGTACTGCCGGAAAGATGAATGGTGGCACAAAGGGGGATGACGAAACCGGCAATATCGGCTGATACTCCGTTTTTTTTAGTTTGTTCCAATGTGACAGGGATAGTGGCAGCTGATGACTGGGTACCTAATGCCGTAAAATAGGCGGGTAACATTCGGGTTAATAACTTGAAGGGATTGCGTTGAACGAACAAAGCAGCGATGCAATATTGGAAAATCAGTAAAAAGACATGTAAGACGAAAATGACTCCTATGATCTTGATGAACACCATCAGAATGGAGAAGACTTGTCCGGAGTGTGTCATGTTAAGAAAAATGCCAAAAATATAGAGAGGTAACAAGGGGAGGATAACGGCACTGATCATGCGGACAATGATCTCTTGAAAATCGCGTGCGGCATTTTTTAAGGAGTCGCTATGCAGGGTGGCTAATCCGAGTCCTAACGTAAAAGCAAGTATAAGTGAGGTCATTACGTTCATTAACGGTGGGATGGAGATGGAAAAGAAAGGCAGGATGCCTTGTGCTTCACTGATTTCTTCGAGCGGCCTGCCCGGTTCTATTAAAGACGGAAATAAGGTGGCACCGGTGAAATAAGAGAGGAAACCGGAGAATAAGGTTGCACCATAGGCTATCAGTGCAGTGACAAGCAGCATTTTACCGGCTCCTTTGCCAATGTCGGCAATGGCAACGGTGACGAGCCCCAGAATGATAAGTGGAATAGAGAAATTAAGGAATTCACTGAAGATGCCGTTGAACGTTACAAATATACGAACCAGCGAAGCTGGAAAGAAATGTCCGACTGCGATTCCTAACAAAATGGCAATAATTATACGGGGCAACAGGCCGATATGGATTTTCTTCATAATCGAAACTTAATTTATTTGCTACAAAAGTAGCATTTTTTCTGTAAATAGACGAACAAATTCTTCTTGTGCGTGTTATATGAATAAACAAGTAAATAGATAAATATTACAATTATGTCAATACAGAATAAAACGGATGTTGGGCTAATAGGATTGGCTGTAATGGGTGAGAATTTAGCCTTAAACATGGCAAGTAAGGGATGGAAAGTTTCGGTGTACAACCGTACGGTGCCGGGAGTAGAAGAAGGGGTAGTGGAACGTTTTATCAATGGACGGGCCAAAGGCTTGAATATTGAAGGATTTACGGATATTGCCGATTTTGTCAACTCTATCGCCTTACCTCGTAAAATAATGATGATGGTTCGTGCAGGAAGTGCTGTAGATGAACTTATGGAACAACTTTTCCCTTTACTTTCTCCGGGTGATATCTTGATTGATGGCGGTAATTCTAATTTTGAAGATACAAACCGTCGTGTAACGTTGGCTGAATCGAAAGGTTTTCTTTTCGTGGGTAGCGGTGTGTCGGGTGGTGAAGAAGGAGCCTTGAATGGTGCTTCCATTATGCCCGGCGGTTCGGTGGCTGCCTGGCCGGAGGTTAAGCCTATTTTACAGAGTATAGCAGCAAAGGCTCCCGACGGAACGCCTTGTTGTGAGTGGATCGGCCCGGCAGGTTCGGGGCATTTTGTGAAAATGATACATAATGGCATTGAATATGGAGATATGCAGCTTATTGCCGAAGCATATTGGGTGATGAAGAACTTGCTTGATCTGACCAATGAAGATATGGCGGATGTTTTCTCCCGTTGGAATGAAGGGAAGCTTCGCAGTTATCTGATAGAAATTACAGCGAACATCTTGCGCCACAAAGATAAGGCAGGAGGCTATTTGCTGGATAAAATTCTGGATGCTGCCGGGCAGAAAGGTACGGGAAAATGGTCTGTTATTAATGCTATGGAGTTAGGGATGCCGTTGGGGCTGATTGCTACGGCGGTATTTGAGCGTAGTTTGTCGGCACAAAAAGATTTGCGTGAGGCTGCTTCACGTCAGTTCCAGTGTAAACATTCGCTGGCAGTTTATAATAAACCGGAAATGATAAAGGACATTTTTGCTGCATTGTATGCATCTAAACTGGTATCGTATGCACAAGGATTTGCGGTATTACAGCGCGCTTCCGATGCTTTCGGGTGGAAACTCGATCTGGCGTCTATTGCTCGTATGTGGCGTGGCGGATGCATCATCCGTAGTGTTTTCCTGAACGATATTGCCGCCGCTTTTGAAGCGAAAGATAAGCCGAAACATCTGTTGCTGGCACCATATTTCCGTGATGAAATTAAGGAGTTGCTACCCGGATGGAAAAATCTGGTGGCACAAGCAATGCGTGAGGAACTTCCGGTTCCGGCATTCTCTTCGGCATTGAACTATTTCTACTCATTGGTGTCTGCTAATTTGCCTGCGAATATGATTCAGGCGCAGCGCGATTATTTTGGCGCTCATACCTTTGAACGAAAAGATGAACTCCGGGGCCAATTCTTCCATGAAAATTGGACGGGACACGGTGGTGATACGAAGTCGGGTACTTACAACAATTAGTGATAAGTGGTTTAGTGATTAGTGATAAAAATAGAAATGATGGATAAATTCGTAATGATAATATTTGGAGCTTCGGGCGATCTTACCAAACGTAAATTGATGCCTGCTCTATATTCCTTATACAGGGACAAGCGTCTAAAAGGAGGTTTTTCTGTAATAGGAGTGGGGCGTACCGTTTACTCGGATGCTGATTACCGGGCTTATATTTATACAGAGTTGGAACAGTTTGTGAAACCCGACGAACAGGATAAAGAACTGATGGATGGTTTTACACAGCATCTCTATTATTTGCCGATTGATCCTGCTATAGAAGCGGGGTATGTGCGGCTTCGGGAACGTTTGCAAGAGATTACCGATGAGAAAGAACCGGATAATCTGTTGTTTTATCTGGCTACGCCCCCTTCTCTCTACGGGGTGATTCCTTTGCATTTGAAGAAAGCGCATCTTAATCGCGGACGCGCTCGGATTATTGTAGAAAAGCCGTTTGGATACGATCTTTATTCGGCGGAAGAACTGAACCGGATTTATGCTTCTGTTTTTGAGGAACATCAGATTTATCGTATTGATCATTTTCTGGGAAAGGAAACGGCACAGAATCTTTTGGCTTTCCGTTTTGCCAATGGCATATTCGAACCTTTGTGGAATCGTAACTACATTGATTATATAGAGGTGACGGCTGTCGAGAATTTAGGTATCGAACAGCGTGGCGGTTTCTATGATACGGCCGGTGCCTTGCGCGATATGGTACAGAACCATCTTATACAACTTGTGGCTTTGACGGCAATGGAACCTCCTGCCGTGTTCAATGCCGATACTTTCCGGAATGAAGTGGTAAAGGTGTACGAATCTTTAACACCGCTGACCGAAGAGGATTTTGAAGAGCATATTGTCCGTGGGCAATATACGGCTTCCGGCAGTAAGAAGGGATATAGGGAGGAGAAGAATGTGAGTCCGGAATCACGTACCGAAACTTATATTGCCATGAAACTGGGTATCAGTAACTGGCGTTGGAGCGGCGTTCCTTTTTATATTCGCACCGGTAAGCAGATGCCGACAAAAGTGACGGAGATAGTGGTACACTTCCGTGAAACACCGCATCAGATGTTTCATTGTGCGGGAGGTAACTGTCCCCGTGCCAATAAACTTATTTTGCGTTTGCAACCGAATGAAGGTATCGTATTGAAGATTGGAATGAAAGTGCCCGGTGCCGGATTTGAAGTGAAGCAGGTAACAATGGATTTCAGCTATGACCAGCTCGGCGGTGTTCCCAGTGGAGATGCTTATGCACGGCTGATTGATGACTGTATTCAGGGAGATCCCACTCTCTTTACCCGAAGTGATGCCGTTGAAGCTTCCTGGCGTTTTTTCGATCCGATTCTCAAATATTGGAAAGAACATCCCGATGCACCGCTCTATGGTTATCCTGCCGGCACATGGGGGCCTCTTGAAAGTGAAGCCATGATGCATGAGCATGGTGCGGAATGGACTAACCCTTGTAAAAATTTGACAAACACAGACCAATATTGTGAATTATGAAACCTTTTATATATCCTTCGTCCATGGAGACGGCACGCGCATTGATTCTTCATCTGATAAAGATAATGATAGATGAACCCGGCAAGACTTTTAATTTTGCCTTTAGCGGTGGAAGTACTCCTGCACTGATGTTTGACTTGTGGGCAAACGAATATAGCGATATTACTCCGTGGACGAGAATGAGAGTTTATTTTGTAGATGAACGATGTGTTCCTCCTGAGAATTCGGACAGTAATTATGGAATGATGCGTTCATTATTGGTGGGTGTGGTACCTATTCCTTATGAAAACGTATTTCGTATTAAGGGAGAAGAAAGACCGGAAAAAGAAGCGGTCCGTTATTCTCGTATGGTAGAGAATAACGTAGCGATGAAAGACGGTTGGCCTGTGTTTGATGTGGTATTATTGGGAGCAGGAGGGGATGGACATACTTCGTCTATTTTTCCGGGACAGGAGAGTCTGTTGTCTTCTGATAAAATATATGAAGTGAGCTATAACCCGAATAACGGGCAGAAACGTATAGCAATGACGGGATGTCCGATAATAAACGCGCAGCGTGTCATTTTCCTGATTACCGGCAAAAGTAAAGCCGATGTTGTAGAGGAGATGTGTACTTCCGGTGATACCGGACCTGCTGCGTATATAGCTCATCATGCCGAAAACGTAGAGTTGTTTTTGGATGATTATGCCGCATCGAAAATAGATGAGGAGGAAATATCAGATTAATAAAGCCGGCTAAAGGGTGCTCTCTACGAGCTCCCTGTTTACTTCCGGCTTTTTAATCTTTACAGATCAGTTTCTTCTATCTTTTGAATTATATATTTTCCTTTCTTGTCTTTATGACAGTAGCAAACATAGTAATTGGGATCTTTTACTTTGTCATTCAAATTTTGAGGTAATTCAATTTCTTTTGTCTCTCTATTGATAGCAACTAAAGCTATAACAATTCCCTCTTCTTCACATTTCTTAATCAGAGTATCATTCAGAATTAGTTCTTCTTCATCCATTTCGTATGCATTTAGTGTGTGCAAAGGTAATGTTATAATAATAATATTGTACTTTTTTTATGAGATTTTTATTCATTTTGCAGCATATTTCTTGTCTCCGATGCCGAATGCAGAACGAGAAACCTGTTTGTTTTGAGGGAGGGGGAAGAGTGGCTTGATTATCTATGAAAATAATTATTTCCTGTTTCCTTTTTTACATGGGTTATTTGATTACTTTTACGCGATTTGTAGACGATGAAATGAATAATGTACTTGTTTTAGTGGACAGCTTGGCCGATTGGAAACCTTATTCCAAAACGAACAGCATTTTGACAGTTTCCGATTATCTGAAGTATAAACCTCAAGGTAAAGATCGTAAACTGGTTATTAACTTGAGTAACGATTACAGTTACAATTCAGAAGGTTATTATAGCTCATTGCTGGCACAGACACGGGGGCATAAAGTAATTCCCATAGTGGACATTATTAATAAAGTAGAGGCAGGAACGGGGATTCGCATGGATAGTAACCTTCAAAAGATTTGCTATCAATGGATACAAAAAAATAATATAAGAGAAAATATCTGGTACTTGAATGTATATTTCGGTACTTGTAAAGAGAAAGGGGTGGAACGTATTGCCCGTTTTATTTTCGAGAATTATCATGCACCTTTATAAAGGTGGCTATGAATACCCATTCCAAAAATCAAATAGAAAATATTCAGTTTTTATCTTTGAATCAGTTGAGTGTGGAAGAGGAAGATCATTTTGCAGATGCTCTTGACCTGTTTAGCAAAAGAGTATGGTGTGCACCGCAAATAGCTGATATTCCGGATATTATGATTATTGAACAGATTTATCATGATGGAGCGGATGCTTTATACATGCAGTTGTCTCTGAGCTGAACGCTTGTTTGGACTCATTATGTACAATAGGAAAGAGGGTCAAAAGCTCATTAGAAATTTTTGAAGATCTTCTGTCTGGTCGATTTGTAATTTCTTGCGCAGACGATTGCGGGCCGACTCTACACTGCGCACTTCCTTGAAAGTTATATCGGCAATTTCTTTGGTGGACAGGCCTAACCTGAGTAATGCGCATAAACGCATTTCTTTCATTGTGAGGTTAGGGTATTTTTCATTCAGGTTTTCATAAAAATGGTGATGGATACTTTCGAAAGAGTCGCGAAAATCTTGTAATACATTACTACTGTCGAGCAGATTCAGTTGCGAAATGATATCTCGTATCTGTTTCTTGACTTGAATTTCTTTAGGGTTCATATCCAGTAAAAGTTGTTTCAGTCGGTCGGTCAGTTGGGCTATAAATTCTTTATTCTTGGTATCTTGCAGTGAATAATAGATTTGTTTACGTTCATTTTGTTCCAGTTCCAGTTTCAATTTTTCCTGTTCATTTAATAAAGAAATAATTTTTTCTTCTTGACGTTCCATCTGTCCGCGTTTTTGTTGGACATAATGATATAGTGTCTTTTTGGTTTTCTTTTTCGTTTTTGACAGCCTGTAATTTATCCATCCTGCGATTAATAACAATATGATAATGACACAAGCCGTTATAATATAGATCTTTTGCATTGTTACGTCATGAACATTCTCTATTTGGATGAGTTTCTCTTGTAATGCTCGTTCTTCATTGTATGCAGTAGATAAGCTTTTGGTCCTTTTTTCTTCATCTATTTTGTATATGGAATCTTTTAAAACTGTCGATTGTTTCAGCATGGCGAATGCCGTATGGTATTGTTTCTCTTTAGCATAGCAATCGGAAAGCTCTATTAATAGGGTTGTCTTATCCATGATATTATTATGCTCTTCGGACAATGCAAGTGCTTTTTTCAAATACTCAATTGCCAGTTCTTTACGATCCATCGCTTTGTATATGTTATGCATGATTTGGTATGTTCCTGCCAGATAGTATTCTTGATGGTGCTTTATCTGATATTTCTCTACCTGTTTCAATATTTGAAGGGCTAATCTGGTTTCTTTTTGTTTTAAGTAGATAGAACCGATATTTCGTTGTATTAATATCACCATATCGGAGTCGTTGACTGCGTCCAGTTGATGCATGGCTAAAAAGGCATATTCGAGTGCTTTGGTATAATTTTCTCTTTTGGCGTAGTTGACTGAAAGATTATTGTAATTGACAAATAGTTTTTGCGGGTTTTTGAATTCTTCGTTAATAACAATGGCCTTTTTAAACAGCGAGTCAGATTCGCTGTACTTTTTTTGTGCTTGTAATATGGAAGCAATATTATTGCAAAGTATGGCTTCCTCTTCTTTACAATTATTTTCTTGGGAAAAATCGAGTGCTTTTGAATAGTAGTTCATCGCCAGGTCAGGCAATCCCATACAATTGTATACAAAACCGATCTGATTCATGATGTGGATATAGGTGACAAGTGAGTTTTGTGGTATTTTGGGATATATATCTTTTATGACGGACAGGCAATAACTCAAATATTTGCTTGCTTCTTCTCTGTGATTGGTGTTACACAGCGATAATCCGGTTTGAAATATGATTTCAAAGAACTGTTGATCCGAGTGTGTGGCATGGGTCAGGGAGTCTATTCTTTTTGCCAATATGGTATCGGTGAAGTATGGTTGCAAAGCAATCTCCTTTGATTGACTTAAAATATTCTCGATCCCTTTGGTAGGCATAGCGGTGGATTGCGGGAATATTTCTCCAATTAAACAATGTATAAATAGTGCGATCAAAAGAATTTTACGTATCATGTTTCTTTGTTTTGTATTTATTGCAAAGATAATTATATGTTCCATCTTAAACAATATTCACGTTTATTTTTAAAGGTTGCGTTTAAAAATAACTTTATGACAATGAAAAAACTCTTTTTGAAAAAGAAAAATATTTTATTGTGTATCAGTTTTTTAATTAAATGTGCCGTAGTATATTTTTTCTTAAATAAAATAGTAAAGTAGTTTATGCAGGGAAAAATATTATGATAATAAATCAAAAATCGCTCATTTTGTCATCGTGAACGTTAGATGGCGCCGGAGCGTGTCAGATAGCAATTATTAATCCTCAAATACAATTCAAATGAAAAAAGTATTACTATTTGTGCATTTCATTTTGATTGCTGTAGTTACAATGCATGCACAATCATTAAATGAAGACTTTGAGAGTGATAAATTTCCGCCTGAAGGTTGGACAACACGCTTTATTGATTATCCTTCATTAACGAATTTTCCTGCATGGAAACAAATGGAACCGAATGATTCTTATTTGACAGGGTATAAAGGTGGAAAAGCCGCTTTTTCTCAGAGTTCCGGATTCGGAATGTCGGCTGCATGGACCAGTTCATGGTTGATCACCCCGCAAATTACAATTGATGAAAACGATTATCTTAGTTTCATGTTGGGAGCTAATGCGGCATTTAATGGTCTTGCTACGACTGTAGAACCTTACAAATTACGAGTGATGGTGTCCACTACTGCCACAGATTCAATCTGTTTTACAGATACGGTTTTTCAGATTGCTCCCAAAAATGTGTTACTTTGGGGCAATTATACCATAGATATGAGAAAATATGCCGGTAAAAAGGTATATATTGCATTTTGGAATTTCGGACATACTCCGAGTATAGCAGGTGCTTTCCTTGCTAATAGAATGTATTTGGATCACGTGAGGATCACCCAAACTCCTTCGCCGGATGTGGCTCTTTTTTCAGTTGGTGGAGTTGCAGATGGGTGTCAGTTGGAACAAACTTTAAAGGCAGCTATTAAAAATACCGGCTTTGTGTCTTCTTCTTATAAGTTGTGTTATCAGGTTGACGATAATCCGATTGTAAGGGAGAATATAAATGAAGCGTTGAATAGTGGTGAGGAGAAAGAATACATTTTCAATGAAAAGGTGAAACTTACTGAGCCACGCCAGAATATGGATAGTGTTTACAATATTAAAGTGTGGGTAGAGGCACCGAATGATGCAAACTTGTATAATGATACGTTGGCTACTGCAGTCACTATTGTTGGTTCTATGGAATATCCATATAAGATGAATACGGAAAATGCTCCGAAATTTTTCCGCAGTTCTACTTCTGTAGGCAGACAGAATGCTTATTGGAAGTGGTTTAGTGTGGCCGAAGGCGGAGAAGATAGCTGGCTGTTTTCTCCATATCAGAGCAAAACGAGTATTTTGGCAAGTAATTGCATCGTATTGCCCAAAGGACAGGTGCGTATTAATTTTGAATATAAATGTGCTTCTGGTTTTAAAGCGACGGCTTCTCTTGGTAATTTCAATTATTCTGATTATGAACCGATCGGTATATCCGAAGAGATTCCTGCTTCAGCTTATGAATGGGCTAAAGGAGGATTGACGGTCGATGTGAAGGAATTAGGCAAATATTCATTGGGATTAATGGTAAACGTTGCCACTTCACAACTTCTGATGCGTAATATAGAAATATGTGATCCTTACAATGATGTGGCTATCAAAGTGATAACCTCTCCTTATGCCAATGCAATGATGAGAAATAATTCGGTAACAGTGGCTGCCGTATTTAAGAATATCGGTAAGGATGACTTGCAGAATGTGCCTGTTCATTATCAGTTCAAGAATGGGAAAGTGGTTGACGGAGTAATTGCTTCACTCCCTTTAGGTGAAGAGGTGAGTTATACTTTCGATACTAAAGCTGATTTTAGTGAATTAGGAACAAATGAATTAAAAGTATGGAGTGCATTGCAATCGGACGGAGATAAAAGTAATGATGAAGCAACTACTACGGTTGAAGTTTATGAGGCATTCGGTTTCCCCTACAAGATGAGTTTTGAACAGGATGAAAGCTGGAAAAGCTGGATCACTTACAATTCTGAAAAGGATATTGTATATTGGGATGTGATGCAAGTTGTCAGTGGAAACACCAACTATGCTAAAGAGGGACTATATGCAGCTTATATCAATTCTTTCAGTGGAGTGACTCATGACGACTGGTTGATTTCTCCGGCTATTACATTACCTAAAGGCAAAGTACGTCTTTCTTTCTATTATACTACTCTATATGCATCGGGTACTTCTAATCTGAAAGTTTATTTGGGGAAAACGGACTATTATGCTGATTTCAAGAAAAGTACACCCTCTATTACGCTTCCGGTCGATAATACTAAATATTATCGTCAAGGATATATTTTACTTGATGTAGAAGAAGCCGGTAATTATTATCTTGCATTTTATAATGATGGTAGTGGTCGGGATATTATTCTGGATGATGTACGTTTAGATGATGCTGACGATATGGCAATTGAGAGTATTGTTTCCTCTGCCCAGAACGGATTCTATTTAAATAATGCGGAGGTTACCATTTCTTTTATGAATCATGGATCGAAAACAAAAACAAATATTCCGTTAAGTTATACTGTTTATAAGGATGGTACGGAAAGTAGCAATGTTGCTCAAACTGTCACAGAGATTTATACTGGGAGTATTGAGCCGGGGGCAACAGTAAAATATGCATTTAATGAAAAAGCTGATATTTCTACTCCAGGCACTTATTCATTATGTGGCGAAGTCAAAGATGCGTCTGATAGTGATGATTATAATAATAAAGTATTTTCATCGACTGTCATAAATCACTACAAGGCGGCAACGATTCCTTATGTAGGTGATCTTGAAACGGATTTAGAGCGTACTCAGTGGAAATTTGAAGGTGGATGGGCTACGGGAAACAATTTTACCGGTGCTAACTCATCTTATTCCGGTAAGGGCGGTATACGCCACACTGGTGCTGCTGGTAAAGATGGAGATTGGGCATTCTCAGGATGTATTGAAATCCCGGCCGGGACTTATGATTTTGCATTCTTCTATCGTACTTGGTTGATAGTCAGCGGTAATCCGACACCGGAAAAGAACGGACAGAGCTTTGAAATATTCTTGGGTAATTCTCCTGTTGCCGATGCTATGAATATGTCTGTATATAAAGTGGAAAATGCTCTTGTTCCCGGAAGACAGTATCAAAAAGTTGTGAATACGATCACTATTCCTCAAGATGGACATTACTATATCGGAGTGAAATGTACAACGACGAATACGATGAGTAGTGCTATTTTTATGGATTATTTTACGATCAAAGTTCCTGTTACTACTGGACTGAGTATAGAGACAGATCCGTATGTCGCTGATTTTGCTAACAGAGAAAGTGAATGGTATCATTATAATCCTTCGGAGAGCCATTTTGAACAATGGACTGTTGCAAAAATCGGTGATGAAACTTTCATGAAGACACAAGTCACCAGAGATGATGCAGGTTTGGGGCTTACTTATAAACCGTGTCCGGGAGCTTATGTTGCTCCGGTTATGAGCTTAAAGAAAGGGGACATTATTAAAGCTACTTTTGATTACAGTATCATTATTAAAGCTTCTGCACCGGAAAGTATGGAACAATACATCAGACTTTATATGGCAGATAAAGATATGCCCGATGCCTTTACGACTTTGGTGGCAAGCGGTGATGATAATTCCGGTGATAGGGCTACTGCAAGCGGGAGTATAACGATACAGGCTGACGGACTTTACTATTTCGGCTATCTGGTAGAGACTCCGGTTAGTACACAGGCTTTCAATCTGTATTCTACTAAAATAGAAAAGACCGGAACAGATCCGAATGTAGGCATGCAAAATACAGAAGCGGAAGAAAGCGGATATTATGTAGCCGGACATACTCTTTGCCTGGCGGGTGATTATCAAACCGTTCGTATTTACAATGAAAACGGGCAACTGGTTCTTCATACCGGAAATACAGATAGAATTGAATTGGATACTTATGAAAGTGGTGTATATATTCTCTCTCTAACTTCCGGGTCTGTAACAAAGACTGGCAAGTTTATTGTCAAATAACTAACATTTTGTTTCTACAAGGGGGATGTATCTTTACATCGGTACATCCCCTGTTCTTAAAATTCATATTAAAGACATTATCAGTATGAGTAAAAAAACACTGTTACCGCTTTGCTTATGTGTATTATTTATATATACCGGCTGGATACAGGCGCAAACTATCGATGTGAGCGGAATCGTTGTCTATGCTGAGGATAATGAACCTGTCATAGGGGCAAACGTTCAGGTAAAGGGTACCCAACAAGGTGCTATTACCGACATTGACGGGAAATTTATTTTTAAAGGATTACCGTTATCCTCCAAACTTATAATTTCTTATGTCGGTTTGAAATCCCAGGAAGTAAAAGTAAAGTCGAATCTAAAAATTGAAATGGAATCGGATGCCCAAATGCTGGAGGGAGTGGTTGTTACCGGTATGTCGAAAGTAGATAAGCGGTTGTTTACCGGTGCTGCTGATAAAGTCGATGCATCTAAGGCTCGTATAGATGGTATGCCTGACATCAGTCGTTCGCTCGAGGGACGTTCAGCAGGGGTATCTGTACAAAATGTTTCGGGTACTTTTGGTACTGCTCCTAAAATACGGGTACGTGGAGCAACCTCTATTTATGGTAACTCTAAGCCATTATGGGTTGTGGATGGGGTAATTATGGAAGATGTGGTCGATGTCAGTACTGATGATTTGTCGTCGGGTGATGCTGTTACATTAATCAGTTCAGCTATATCGGGGCTTAGTGCCGATGATATAGAGAGTTTTCAGATTCTGAAAGACGGGTCGGCAACTTCGATCTATGGTGCCAGAGCGATGGCGGGTGTGGTAGTTATCACAACTAAACGAGGACAGGCCGGACTAAGCAGTATCAATTATACCGGAGAATTTACTTATCGTATGATTCCGCATTATTCAGAATTCAATATAATGAACTCCCAGGAACAGATGGATGTATATAAGGAGATGGAGGACAAGGGATGGCTACTGTTTTCCGAAACTGCCCGTGCTTCCAACAGCGGTATATATGGCAAGATGTATCAGATGATAAATACCTACGATTCCAATACTGGTGGTTATTTGTTGTCCAATACTCCTGAGGCACGATACGCATATTTGGGAGATGCAGAAATGCGCAATACGAACTGGTTTGATATCCTTTTCAATAAAAATATAGCTCAGACACACTCTGTCAGTATTTCTACCGGTTCGGAAAAGGCGAAAATGTATGCTTCGCTTAGTCTTTATAATGATCCGGGGTGGACAAAGGCAAGTTCGGTAAATCGGTATACGGCAAATATGAATGCTTCTTTTAATTTGTCGGATAAATTGAGTGCTCTGATTTTAGGAAGCGGTTCTTATCGTAAACAAGTAGCTCCCGGTACATTGAGTCAACAACTGGATGTGGTGAACGGACAGGTAAAGCGCGATTTTGATATTAATCCTTACAGCTACGCTCTGAATACTTCAAGAACTTTGCAGTGTACGGATGAAAATGGAAAATACGTGTATTACACTCGTAACTATGCTGATTTTAATATTCTGCATGAATTGGATAATAATTATATTGACTTGAATGTGGCGGATCTTAAATTCCAAGGTGAATTGAAATGGAAACCTGTGAGAGGGTTGGAGTTGAGTGGATTGGCTGCCATCAAATATTCTTCTACCGGGCAGGAACATAATATAAAGGATCATTCTAACCAAGCTGAATCTTATCGCGCTATGGGAGACGCCACTATCCGTGACAGTAATCCGCTACTGTATACTGATCCCGATCAGATCAATTCATTGCCTGTCACTATTCTTCCGGAGGGCGGTATCTATACCCGTACGGATTATCGTATGAAAGGACTTGATGTACGTGCCACAGCTACTTACAATACCAGTATCGATAATACACATATTATCAACCTTTTCGGAGGTTTTGAAAATAGTTCTATAGACCGTACCCGGAGTTGGTTTCGTGGATGGGGATATCAATATGACAAGGGAGGTACTCCTTTTTATGATTATAACGTATTTAAACAGGGGAAGGAAGAAAATACCAATTATTATACCAATGAGGCAACTTACACTCGCAGTGTAGCTTTCTTTTTCATGGGAACTTATTCTTATAAAGGTATATATACTCTGACGGGAACTGGGCGTTACGAAGGTACGAACCGTTTAGGAAAGTCGCGTTCGGCACGTTGGTTACCTACTTGGAACGTGGCCGGTGCATGGAATGTACACGAAGAAAAATTCTATTCAAATTTCACAAATCCGGTTTTGTCGCATGCCACATTGAAGGCATCTTATAGCTTGACTGCCGATCGGGGACCTGCTTTTGTGACTAATTCGCAGGCTATCCTCAACAGTTACTCACCTTGGCGTCCTTCGGCCAGTGTTACAGAATCGGGAATGCGCATTACCGAACTTGAAAATAGTGAGCTCACTTATGAAAAGAAACATGAGTTTAATGTGGGTATCGATTTAGGTTTCTTAAAAAATCGTTTGAATCTTGCCGCCGATTACTACCGGCGCAATAATTTTGACTTAATCGGAGTAATCAATACCCAGGGAGCCGGTGGGACAATCGCTAAATATGCTAATATTGCTTCGATGAAATCATCCGGTATCGAATTGACGATTTCAAGCAAGAATATGAGGACCAAAGATTTTAGTTGGAATACCGATTTTATCTTTTCTAAAACGAAGAATGAGATTACCGATCTGAAATCACATGCAAATGTACTGAGCTTGATTTCCGGTAACGGATTTGGTCGTGAGGGATATCCGGTGAGGGGACTCTTTTCGATACCTTTCGCAGGGTTAACCGAAGATGGCTTGCCTACCTTTATTAATCAGGATGGGCAAAAAACAATTTCAAGTTTTAATTTTCAGGAATATGAAAAGTTGGATTTTCTGAAATATGAAGGTCCTACCGATCCTACCATTACCGGAAGTTTTGGTAATATTTTGACTTATAAGAATCTGAAGTTGAATGTATTCGTTACTTATTCTTTTGGAAACGTAATTCGTCTGGATCCCGTTTTCAGTAACGCTTATTCTGACTTGGATGCTATGCCTAAAGAGTTTAAGAACCGCTGGATGAAAGCAGGAGATGAAAATGTTACTAATATACCGACTATTGTAAGTACACGAATGAATCAGCAATATGCTTATTTGAATATGGCATATAATGCTTATAATTATTCGGATGTACGTATTGCCGACGGTGGTTTTATCCGGTTGAAAGAGATATCTCTTTCTTATGATCTTCCGGCTAAAGTGATTAACTTCTTTCGGTTGAATAAGTTACAACTTAAACTACAGGCAACTAATCTTTGTTTGCTGTATGCCGACTCAAAGTTGAACGGGCAGGATCCGGAGTTTTTCCGTTCCGGTGGTGTATCTACCCCCGTACCTAAGCAATTTACATTTACAGTCAGATTAGGATTATAAAAAACATAAATGAATTGAATATGAAACTGAAATATATAATACATACTTTTGTCGGATTGGCTTTCTTATGGATGAATACTTCCTGTGACAGTTATCTGGATAAATTGCCTGACAACAGAGCTAATCTGGACTCAGAAGATAATATAACGGATTTATTGGTATCGGCTTACCCTACCGTTTCTATTTGTATGTTGGGAGAAACCTCATCGGATAATATAAAAGACAATGGGGTGAACTATGGAACTTTGAGTCAAGTGGTGGAGGAGTATTACAGATGGGAATCTTCTACACAAAAGAGTATAGATTCGCCTACACATTTATGGGAAGGATATTATGAGGCTATTGCTGTGGCTAATCAGGCTTTGGAAGCCATCGAAAAATCGGACAATGCAGGCGAGTTGAATGCACAACGTGGAGAAGCTTTACTATGCCGGGCATACAGTCATTTTATGCTGGTCAATGTTTTTTCACAGGCTTATAATGAACAGACAAGTGATACTGATTTAGGAATACCTTACGTAAAAGAACGGGAAACTATTGTTAGCAAGAATTATGATCGAGGTACTGTGAAATCTGTTTATGAGAATATTGCACAGGATATTGAGGAGGGGATAGGGCTTATTGATGATGATCTTTATTCTGTGTCCAAATATCATTTCAATAGTAAGGCGGCCAATGCTTTTGCGGCGCGTTTCTATCTCTATTATAGAAAGTACGATAAGGTAATAGAATATGCAGATAAAGTATTAGGTGATTCTCCGGTAAGTCTGTTGCGCGATTATTCTTCCTATCCGTCGCTTTCTTCTTACTTTGAAGTTGGGAATCAATATATAAAGGCAGAAGAGGGGAGCAATTTGCTTTTGCAGACTGCGGTATCGGCTTATGCCCGTATGACCGGAGTTTATAAGTCGTATCGGCGTTATGGGCATCCTATTGCTAAAATGCTGGAAACATTGTTAAGTGCCGGTATTTGGGGAAATGAGCGTTCACTGAAATATTTTGATAAGCTATTCGGTACTCAGGAATATGGATTGGTATTTCCAAAACTGATAGAATATTTCGAATATACTGATAAGGTTGCCGGTATCGGCCAAGCACATATTGTTACTACTGCTTTTACTACCGATGAACTTTTACTTTGCCGTGCCGAAGCATTTATCTACCAGAAAGATTATGATCGTGCTGTAGCCGATATACAAGCTTGGTGTGATACACATGCTTCAGGTACAACTGTTTCACGTTCTGCAATCAATCAGTATTACGGCAGTCAGGCTACAGAAAGGACAAAAAAAGATTTACATCCGAAATTTGTTATTGAAAATGGGGAGCAGCTTAATTTTGTTAATTGTATATTGCATCTACGGCGAATAGAGACTGTTCATGAGGGTTTGCGGTGGTTCGATATCAAACGTTATGGTATTGAAGTTACACACAATATCAGTGGTGGTAACGAGGATGTTTTGAAAGTGGATGATTTGAGAAGGGCCATCCAGATACCTACAGATGTGATCGGTGCAGGGCTTACTCCCAATCCCAGGTAGAAGATTTATTGAATGATACAAAAGAAATATATGAATATGATACGAAATTTGAAATACGCAATCCTTTATTCATTTCTGTTCATGGTGTTTGTGCCATTTTTTACTTCGTGTGGCGAAGATGATTTGGAAGACAGTAAATTCAGGAAAATGACTGTTGAACGAAATGAATTCGATAATTGGTTATTGGCGAATTATGTGCAACCATATAATATTGATTTAAAATATCAACTCGAGGATATCGAGACTGATATGAGTTATAATCTGGTGCCGGCTGAATTGGATAAAGCGAAAGAGATGGCTAAATTAATTAAGCATCTTTGGCTGGGAGCTTATGATGAAGTATGCGGTGAAGTTTTTATGAAACAATACGGACCGCGTATTATTAATTTGATCGGTTCTTCGGCTGTCAATCCGGATTCAAAGACAGAGGTATTGGGTACTGCCGATAAAGGGCTCAAGGTTACCTTGTACAAAATCAATTCACTGGATAAAACCAATATAGAGCTTTTGAACTTATATTATTTCCGTACGATGCATCATGAATTTGCTCATATTTTGCATCAGACTAAGAATTATCCTACTGAATTTAATGAGATTTCTGTAAGTAATTATTCTCCTACGGGATGGATGAATCGTACTAATGAGCAAGCCCAGCGTATGGGATTTGTAGGTAATTATGCCAGTAGTGAGGCACGTGAGGATTTTGTGGAGGTGATTGCCAACTATCTGACTCGTACGGATGCCGATTGGAACGAAATACTTCGTCAGGCTACTTTTACAGATCAAGAAGCCAAAGACGAATTACCGGATAAACAGGATACCGGTACCGGAAATGGGAAAACGGTCATTCTTTCTAAGCTGAAAATAGCTCGTGAATGGTTAAAAACAGCTTGGAATATTGATATAGATAAATTGAGAGAGGCTATTGCAAGACGTTCAACGGAACTTGATTCACTTTGATAATTGTACCCGATATGAAAAAGATACTATTTATTTTGATTAGCATAACTCTTTTCTTCTTAGGCTCATGTACAGGTGAAGAAAAAGATATTTATGATGGAAATTCAAATGAACGCCTTACGGAAGAAGAAAAAGCATGCCGTGAGGATCTTCAGGAAGCGGAAAACGGGTGGATAATGGAGTATTTTCCCAATGCTTCACAGTATGGAGGATATCAGTTGCTTGTGTCGTTTGACGAGGACGGCATGGCCACGTTTTCTGCAGAGAAAGCGGTGAGTGGAGACAATACCCGGAAAGAATCGGGCATGTATACATTAAAACATGAAAATGGCATTTTATTGTCATTTGACACATATAATAGGATTTTTCATCAGTTTTCCGACCCTCAATCGGATGGAATAGGATTCGGAGGTGATTACGAATTCTATGTTATGGAGCATACTTCTGACCATATTGTACTCAAAGGTAAAAAGACCTATCAGAGAGTGGAATTGCATAGGTTATCTACAGATGTATCTTGGAGCGAATATTTGTCCAAAATCGATAAGATGGCGACTTTGGTAGATACCAAATATTTGGATATGACTTTGAATGGAAAGCCTGTGAGTATGTTAGCTAAGAGCTCATTTGCACGTTGTTTCAATTTGTCTTATACGACTGACGAAGCAGTTGAGACTCATGTAATGTCGTTTGTACTCACAGTTGAGGGAGTACAGTGTGCCCAGCCTGTCACTATCGGAGGGGTTACTGTTGATCATTTTATTTGGGACGATACTACTCAAAAACTTGTCTATAAGGATGATGAAAATACAATAGAAATAGGGACTCTTTCGATTAACCGTATTTTTAACCAGACAACGGATACTTGGTATTTTGCAAATAAGCGCAGTAGTACTCGTTTTCGTCAGTTATGGAACAGTATGGTTTATATAATGAATAGTGATTTTAACACCGAGTTCAATGATTTCTATCTTGGCTTATATGCCAATCCGTTTGAACCCGAAGAGAATTATCAGGCCGTTTTGGCTGTTTGTCGGGATAATATCGGTAGTGTGTATACAACTCAGTATGAGATAGTGGAAGGAACCACTGACCATATCCGTATCCTGTGGAAGGGCTATGCTATGAGTGCACAATATTATTATAAAGCTTATGAACCGTTACTTACTTTCCTCTCTAAAGAAGGAGAAAATGAGTTCATTATCGAAGCGGATAATAATATTTATCCTCAAGAGCTAAAATTCACAAAAGTGTCTAATCCCAATCATTGGTTTATTATTTCAACGAAGCAGGAAGCTCATTAATAACAAGAACCCACATACCAAAAGAAATGAGATAATTTCTTTTTTGAGAATAAACAGTGTGCGGTTATTGGAATTCAAACTGTACCAACAAAGTCATAGAACTTGTGTTTTGTTTTGGTACAGTTTTTGTATATATGAAATAGTATTAAAATATTATATAAAAATGGCTTCCTTGTTCGTCCGCCGACGAGGAAGCCATTTAACACAAAAACTAAACTAGACTTAACTAAACTATTCTATTCTCAGAGTTTCACAACTCCTTTTCTGTTCGGTACAAAGATATGTATTTATTATTTATTAAACAAACAGGAATAGACAAATCGGCGTTTTTTACCGATAAACGACTCTTTTTTCAACTTCTTTCATCAAGAAAGGCTTGAAAAGGCTGTTTGTAACTGTCACTGACAGGAATATAGGTCTTGTCAAAAACAATTCGACCACGATCTATAATGCGTATTTTGTCTTTTTGTACGATGAACGAACGGTGTACCCTCATGAAACGGTTGGGAGGGAGTAATTCTTCCATTGCTTTCATACTCATTAATGAAAGGATGGGCTTCGGTTGGTCTTCTGTATATATTTTAATGTAATCTTTTAATCCTTCAATATAGAGAATCTTTTTCAGTTCCACCTGGATGAGTTTATAATCGCTTTTTACGAAAATACTTTCAATCTCTTCAGGCTTCTGTACAAGCTCGAACCATTGTAATGCTTTATTGGCAGCTTGTAGGAAATCTACATAAGAGATTGGTTTTAACAGATAGTCGAGGGCATTTACACGATAACTGTCAATAGCATATTGATTGAAAGCAGTGGTAAATATGATACGAGTATGGCTGTCTACCATTTTAGAGAATTCCAGACCGTTCAGTTCGGGCATTTGGATATCGAGAAAAAGAAGATCGACAGGATTGCCCGGTAATTCTTTCATCGCTTGTACTGCACTGGAATATTTACCAGCCAGCGCGAGAAATGGAGTTTTATTGACATAACTCTCCAATAAATCAAGAGCCAGAGGCTCGTCGTCTACGATAGCACAATTTAGAGTCATAATTTTAGTGGTTAGAGAGATTAGTGATGAGTGGATTAGTGATATTCACTCATCACTACTTTAATCACTAATTTCGATGAATACTCTTTTTTATCTTTACTTGTTCCGCGTTGCCATTGATAACGCCCCGGATAGATTAATTCCAGTCTTTTACTTACTTGCTCCAATCCGATGCCCGAACCACTTTTATCTGTTTCGGCTTTGGGATGATAGCTATTGGTAATTTCACATTTCACTTCGCCGTTGCCTTCAGAAAAAGAAATGCGTATAAAACTGGGCTCTGTGGGAGAGATGCCATGTTTGAATGCATTTTCTATAAGTGAAATAAAAATTAGGGGGGCTATTTCTGTCCGGTTATCCGGAGCGATATCGATATGTGTTTCTACGGTCACATTAGAAGAAAGACGAATACGCATTAATTCTATATAATTGCGTATAAAGTCCATTTCTTTTCCTAATGAGACGTAGGTCTGTTGGTTATCATATAATACGTGACGGAGAAGTTTACTCAGTTCTTGTACGGCTAATTGCGCTTTGTCTGTATTGAAAGCAATAAGTGCATAAATATTATTCAGGGTGTTGAGTAGAAAATGTGGATTCAATTGATTTCTTAAGTTCTTCAATTCAGCTTCAGTACGGCTCTTTTCGGCTTCACGACGGGCATCTTCTACTTGTCCCCAGCGAATACTCATTTTGATTGCTGCGGACAGTCCGATGGTAAGTACCATTGAGAACATATCCCGAACAAAGAAAATCCAACCAGGAGGCAGATCTTTACGGGGAGCTTTCGGTGGAGTATTGCCAAAAAGGACGCTTTGCCATAGATGAAGACCGCCACTCATAAGTATGATCAACGCGAGGTTGAGCAACATATATTCGCGGATGCGTCCACTGAATAAATATCGGGGTATAAGCAAGAAGTAATTGAGATAGAATACTATAAAAAAGGAGAGGGAGACTCCGCTATGGCGCAAGTATCCCATCCAGTCAATTGCTTCTCCTCCGCGATTGATGATAAAAAACGGAAATCCGAATACAATCCCCCAACCGATGACATGGGTCAGGACTTCGGCAAACCGAATGTGGTTGTTGGTATATTGTTTCATAATGTGCAAAGATAATAAAAATCACCTGTTATTCGTATCGGATCGCTTCTATCGGATCGAGGTCGGCAGCTTTCTTAGCCGGATACCATCCGAAAAATACACCTGTAATGGTACATACGGCAAACGATAGGAAAACACTCCAAGGCTGTATAAAGATAGGCCAGTGGGCTACACTTTTTACAATCCAACTGGCACCGCAGCCGATAATGACTCCGATGATACCTCCTGTGATACTGATCAGAATGGCTTCTATAAGGAATTGGCTGAGGATATCGATTCCACGTGCACCGACTGACATGCGAAGACCGATCTCCCGTGTGCGTTCTGTAACAGATACATACATGATATTCATAATGCCGATACCGCCTACTACCAGAGAAATGCCGGCAATGCAGGCTAATAGGGTTGTCATTAAATCGGTGGTAGAATTCAGCATGGTACTGAGCTCTTGCTGGCTACGGATGGTGAAATCGTCTTCATCCGAATCCTTCAGTTTATGTTCACGACGCAAAATTCTGGTTATCTCTTCCGTAGCATAGTCGGTCATGTCTTCCGAAAGGGCAGATGCATAGATACCTTGCAAATAGGTTACGGCAAGTAGACGCTTCATGACCGTTGTGTAAGGTGCCAGTACGATGTCATCCTGATCCATACCCATAGAATTGTATCCTTTGGATTTTAAAACTCCGACAACACGGAAAGGGATTTTTCCAAAACGGATGACACGTCCTACGGGATCACTTCCGTCGGGGAATAGGTTATCTACAATGGTTTTCCCGATTATGCATACTTTTGCGGAACTTTGTATGTCTGCTTCCGTAAACATCTCTCCGTTTTCAATTGTCAGTTGCCGGATACTTAGATAATCCAGTCCTACTCCATTGACAGATGACGGGTAGTTGTTGTTACCATAGACAAGTTGCCCTGAAGAAGAGACATTAGGGCTTATGCCGGCCAGATAGTTGGACTCATCGCGTAACTTTTCGTAATTTTCCAACTTCAACGTTTGCATTTCTGAAGCATCCCGACGTACCCCTCCACGCATGTCGCCACCAGGATGTATCATAATCATATTCGATCCCATTTCAGCAATTTGCGTCTGGATACTTCGTTTTGAACCTTGTCCGATGGCCAGCATGGTGATAACCGAGGCAACGCCAATGATTATTCCAAGCATTGTCAGGAAAGCCCTTAGTTTATTGTTGGCTAATGCCCGGAGGGCTATTTTGAATAAATTGGTTCCATTCATTTTGTTTATAATTAGGCAATTAACGATTAAACGATCTAAAGACCGGGAGATTTACGGTTAGACAATTTACGATTTACGATTGAGGTTACTTTAGAAAATGGCTAATTGGCTAAATGGTATACTTTTCATCAACAAGCCGTAAATAAAAGTATTTCCAATCGTAAATAGTAAATCGTCTAATCGTACATCTTCGGATCGATCATCTTCTTACTCCTCCTCCGGCAGTGGCAAAGCTGCCAGTGCTTCTGCGGCCGATTGGATGTTCTGATTGGCAGTATCTTCTTTGATTTGTCCGTCACGAAGGACGATATTCCGACTGCTGTATTGAGCTATTTCCGGATTGTGGGTTACAAAGATGATCGTGCGTCCCTCTGCATGTAATTTCTGAAAGAGTACAAGGATTTCGAATGAGGTGCGTGTATCAAGGTTACCCGTAGCTTCGTCCGCTAATATTACAGCAGGATTATTGACCAAAGCGCGGGCAATGGCTACACGTTGCATCTGTCCGCCGGACATCTGGTTGGACTTATGTTCCAAACGATCCCCTAATCCTACGGCTTGTAATGCTTCGATGGCACGGCGCCGACGTTCTGAAGCGCTGACGCTTGCATTATACATCAAAGGAAGTTCTACATTTTCTACGGCAGTCGTTTTCGGCAGCAGATTATAGCTTTGAAAGACAAATCCGATTTTACGGTTTCTCAAAATGGCACGTTGAGGTTTGCTCATCGTGCGTACGGAAATGCCATCGAGCAGGTATTCACCGCTACTCGGAGTGTCGAGACAACCCAATGTATTGAGCAGGGTCGATTTTCCCGATCCCGATGTACCCATAATGGTCACAAACTCTCCTTCGTTGATGGTAAAAGAGATGCCGCGTAAAGCATGGACGGTTTCTTCTCCTACTTGGAAGTTTCGTTTGATGTTATGTAATTCGATTACTTTTTTTTCCATAATTGGTCATTGTTTAATATGTCGATATGCCGGTTGTCATTACATGTGTGAATGAAATTGGGTAATCAACCGGCATATTAGCACATTATTTCTTTTTTCCTCCCGGACGTCCCGGCATGAAAGGACTTTGCTCCTTGTTCTCTCCATTATTCTCTACCATCGGTTGTGACTCGTTATCTGTACCGAGATTGGCTTCGTTTATAACTTGAGTGCCTTCACTTATGCCACTGGTGATTTCTGTTTTGATACCATTACTGATACCTATTTGTACCGGATGGGCCGTGAACGTATTTCCTTCTTTTGTCCATAGTTTATGTTCGCCTTCACAATCTTTTACAATATCTTGCGGGCTGATTAAAGGAACTTCCGGCGTAAAACGTAATGCTCTGGAAGGCACACTGAGCACTCCTTGTTTGTCGAGAGTATAAATAGTAATGTTGGCAGTCAGGCGGGGTTTAAGTTTCAGATCGGGGTTCTGTGCAGAGATGACTACTTCATAAGTGATCACGCTTGTGGTCGTACTGGTTGTACTGCTGCTTGTACTGCTACTGCTGCCCAAGCGGATTTGTGTTACACGCCCCTCGAATACATCATTGGGGTAAGCATCTACCGTAAAGCTTACGCGCTGTCCTTCTTCTACACCGCCTATGTCAGCTTCGTCTACATCGGCTACTACCTGCATTTGGGTTAAATCGGCGGCAATAGTAAAGAGGGTCGGTGTCTCGAAGCCGGCAGCTACCGTTTGTCCTTCTTCTACCGCCCGGTCGATGACTACACCGTCGATAGGGGAGGTGATGGTGGCATATGACAGATTACGTTCGGCCTTTGCCAGAGCTGCTTTACTGCTATCAAACTGACTTTTGGCCTTTTCATAATTATAAAGTGCCTGTTCATAGTCAGTATCGCTGATAAGTTGTTTCTCATGCAACCCCTTGCTGCGTTCATAATTCTTTTTCTGATACTCGTATTCTGCTTTGTTTCCGTCGTAAGTAGCTTGTGCGGATGCCAGTTCGCTTTGAAGGGTGACTTTATCCATTTCCGCAATGAGTTGCCCTTTGCTTACTACTGAGTTATAGTCGGCATATAGCTTGTCTATGATACCTGAGACTTGTGTACCGACTTCTACTTCTGTTACCGGTTCGATAGTTCCCGTAGCAGTTACGGAATTGGAGATGTCGCTTTTGCTTACGGTAACAGTGGTATACGAAATCTTGTGTTTGGCTTTCGAACCACTGAATATCCATATTGCACCACCTGCCACCACTATTATAACGATAGCGATGAGGATAATTTTCTTCTTGTTCATATGGTTTATATTATAATTTATTATTTACTGTTTTTTCTCTACCGATAATGCCTGATTAAACTTTGCATTATTGTTGCTTTATAACTGAATTTCTTCTCCTTGATAGAACTTCAACAGTTGTGCATTCAATATTGCCATGTATTTGGCTTGAAGTGTTTCTTGCTGTGCGCTGAGGAGATTGTTTTTTTCGGTCAGTAATTCTACTGTATTTTTCATGCCCATGTTAAACTGCTCGCTTACCAGTTCATAACTGGTTTGTGTACTGCGCAGTTTTTCTTGGGCAGCTACGTAACGCTGTTGGGCGGTGTTGGCATCCAACCAGAGACCCTCGATTGCCTTATACAGATTTTTTTGTTCATCCAGCAAGTTGAGCATGCTGGTTTCACGTTGAAGTTTGGCTTTTTGTACGGCACTTTTCGTTTGGCGGTTATTAAAGATGGGGACGCTCACGGATACTCCGATAGAGTTGTTCCATCCGTTTTTCACTTGCTGGGCGAAAGTATAGTCCGAACCGCTTGTATTGGTTGTGCCGATACCTGCACTCAGACTGATACTGGGCATATATCCTGCACGGGCTATATCGATGTTGAGTTCCGACGCTTGTACATTGAGTCTGCTTGATTCTATTTCCGGACGCAGGGCAAGAGCAGCTTGGTATACATCTGTTTTGGTGGGTAGCGGAGATAGTACATTACTGTCCTCTAATGTAGGCAGATAGAGATTCATTTCTTCCTCACCGTCCAACTCAAGGAGTTGTTTAAGCTGCAGTTTGTAATCTTGCAGACTGGACTGTGCAGTAACAAGCTGATAGCGGTCGGTACTGACCTGTGCTTCCAGTTGTGCCAGATCTGCTTTGGAGATGCTTCCGGCAGCAAAGAGTTCTTTGCCGCGTTCGTATTGCGCCTGGCTCAGAGCAAGGGTAGATTCGTTCACCTTTACCGATTCAGCAGCATAAAGTATCTGTACGTAGGTTTGGGTGATTGTCTCTTCAATATCATTCTCCGAGGTTGCTACGTCCAGTTCAGCTGCACGATTGTTTAACTTTTCCTGTTCGATGGTCTTGAGACGCTTGCTGCCGTTGTAAATAGTCCATTGGGCATTTAGTCCATACGTTCCGTTGTAACTGGTTTTACTGTTGTTACGGATAATTTCCGATCCGCTTACAGTACTGCTCGATTCCTGATACGGACGGTTTATCATGTTTTGGCTCGTTGAGAACGAGAGGTTAGGAAAGAGTGCCGCTTTAGCTGTTTTCACATCGACTGCGGTACTTTCTGCCGTGATACGGCTTTTGCGCAAGGTAATGTTTTGTTCCAAGGCATAATCGATACAATTCTGTAGCGTCCATTCGTCAGGGAACTGCTGAGAACCGTTCTCTACTGTTTGTTCTGTGGCAGGAGTTACAGAAATATCCATAGCCGGATTGTCTTGTGCCCGGAGAATATTACCGCTTATGCTACTGCCGGTTACGCAGAGTGTTATCACTGTCAATCTTCTTACATTTATCATATTTCTTACAGTTTATTATTCTTTTTGACGTATGCGAAGATACGTACCTATAATAACTGCTGCAAAAATGATAGACGTTGGGGAAAATTTCGACGCTGAATGAGGTTTTTATGTCGATAAGAGAGCGCGAGACCTTACCGGAAAAGATAACGGTTATGAAACCGTATTTTTTATTTTCCTGGTATAGACCGTCAGGATGATGATTGCGGTAATGAATGCCAGTCCGTCTGCTACGGGCATGCTTATCCAGATACCGTTCAGACCATACCAACCGGGGAATATCAAAAGTCCCGGTAAGAGATATACCAATTGTCGCGACAGCGAGAGGAAGATACTGATTTTAGCTTTTCCGATACTTTGGAAAAAGTTGGAAATCACAATCTGAGCACCTACCAGAGGGAACATCAGAATACAAATACGCAAACCTGTTGCCGCCATATTTATCAGTTCTTCACTATCGGTGAAAATGGCCGAAACCGCATGCGGGAACAGTTCACAGATGATAAATCCGCTACTGGTGATCAGTACCCCGACGATAATTCCCAATCGTAACGTATGCTTCACACGATCTTGTTTTTGCGCTCCGTAGTTGTAGCCGATAATCGGCTGCATTCCCATTGTCAGCCCCATTACAATCATTACATAAAGCATTAATAGCCGGTTCATGATGCCATAGGCACCGATTGCCATGTCACCGCCGTATTTTTGTAAACCGTTATTAATGATGATAACGATTACACAAGCGGTGACATTCATGGCGAAGGGCGACATGCCAATAGAAAAAATGCTTCCTACGATGCGCTTCTTCAATCGCCAGAATCCGTGATGGAAATGTACGAAACTGTTTTTACTGCGGAAGTGTTGCACTACCCATACCATTCCTATAAATTGAGAAACAACGGTTGCCATAGCGGCACCACGGATTCCCCAGTGAAAATGGAAGATGAAAATAGGAGCTATAATGACATTTGCCAAAACAGTGACCAAGGATGTCAGCATTGCCTTTTTAGGATATCCGGTGGCGCGCATCACATTGTTCAGGCCTATCATGGTATAAGTGACGGGAGTTCCCAACAGAATAACTTGCATGAAATCGCGTGCATACGGGAGAGTCGCCGGACTGGCACCGAAGAAGTTTAATATCGGATCCAGAAAAAGAAAAGCGATTCCTCCGAATACTACCGAGTTGATAAGGCACAACATCAATGTATTTCCTAATACCTCCGTAGCTCCGTCTATATCTTTCTGACCCAGCCGGATGGATGAAATAGTGGCACCACCGGCGGATATAAGTACACAGAAAGCCACTACAAGGTTCATTAACGGGAAAGTGATAGCCAGTCCGGAAATAGCCATGGCACCTACACCATGTCCGATGAAGATGCTGTCTATTATATTATAAAGCGAGGTGATGGTCATTCCGATAATAGCGGGAATGGAATATTGCAATAGGAGTTTCCCAATCTTTTCGGTTCCTAAGATACGTGGATCGGTTTGCTGTGCCATATGTCGGTTCGTTACAGTTTTTTAAGTGGTGCAAAGGTACGAATTATTTGTCTTATCCGTCGATTATTCTGAACTTTGCATCCGAGTTAATACAACGTTTAACGTTTAAAGGTAAAAGAAAGTTTATATGGACACTACGAAAACAATTGCCGCATTATTTGATTTTGACGGCGTTATCATGGACACAGAACTGCAATATACCATCTTTTGGAATGAGCAGGGAGAGAAATATCTGCATGTGAAGAATTTCGGCCCGGGTATTAAAGGACAGACTCTGACACAGATTTATGATAAGCATTTTGCAGGAGAACTTGTCAGTGTACGGGAGCAGATCACTTCTGATCTCAATCTGTTTGAAAAAGATATGGCATACGAATATCTTCCGGGTGTACAGGATTTCCTTGTAGAGCTGCGTCGCCATAATGTCAAGATAGCACTTGTTACCAGTTCCAATGATGAAAAAATGGAAAACGTCTATCGGACCCATCCCGAATTTAAAGAACAATTCGACCGTATTCTTACCGGAGACATGTTTAAGCGTTCCAAACCGGCTCCCGATTGTTTCCTGCTTGGAATGGAGATTTTTGGAACGGTTCCGGAAAATAGTTTTGTTTTTGAAGATTCCTTCCACGGTTTGCAGGCCGGACGCTCTTCCGGTGCCAAGGTGATCGGCTTGGCCACTACTAATTCTCGTGAAGCCATTGCCGGCAAAGCCGATTACATCATCGACGACTTTACCGGAATGACTTATGACAAGTTGTTGACCATTTAGTAGTCAGTTTGTTTGACTTGTCCGGTTATGAATTCTTTCCTTTTTTTTGTTCGTTATGAATTAAAAGTTATACCTTTGCGGCCTATTTATTAATCCATAAATATATAGAAACATGGCTGGATATATATCAGATGATACAAGAAAAGTGACTACACACCGCCTGATAGAAATGAAAGAAAGAGGCGAGAAGATATCTATGTTGACTGCCTACGATTACACTATGGCACAGATTGTAGATGGTGCCGGGATGGATGTGATTCTTGTCGGTGACTCTGCTTCCAATGTGATGGCGGGTAATGTAACTACGCTTCCTATTACACTCGATCAGATGATTTATCATGGAAAGTCGGTTGTACGTGCTGTAAAGCGTGCTATGGTAGTGGTTGATATGCCGTTCGGTTCTTATCAGGGAAATTCTAAAGAAGGACTTGCTTCCGCCATCCGTATAATGAAAGAGAGCCATGCCGACGCATTGAAGTTGGAAGGCGGTGAAGAGATTATCGAAACGGTTAAGCGCATTCTTTGTGCCGGTATTCCTATTATGGGACACCTCGGATTGATGCCGCAATCCATTAATAAGTATGGCACTTATACGGTTCGTGCCAAAGATGAAGCAGAGGCGGAGAAATTGATTCGTGATGCACATCTGCTTGAGGAAGCCGGTTGTTTTGCATTGGTTCTTGAAAAAATACCGGCTGCATTGGCCAAGCGTGTAGCAAGTGAATTGACGATTCCTGTTATCGGCATTGGTGCCGGTGGTGATGTAGATGGCCAGGTATTGGTTATTCAAGACATGTTGGGTATGAACAATGGTTTCCGCCCCCGTTTCCTGCGTCGCTATGCCGACTTGTTCACCGTAATGACGGATGCTATCAGCCGTTACGTTTCGGATGTGAAGAATTGCGACTTCCCGAACGAGAAGGAACAATACTAAATCTGTATGGGAAACCGATTGTGGACAATCCATTTTATACGGATATGTATTGCCAATTTTTTATTGTTCATATCCTTATATATGCTTTTCCCGGTTGTTCCGGCAGAGATGGCAGATCGTTTAGGTGCTCCGGTGTCTCAAACCGGAGCAATGTTTCTTTTGCTTACGTTGGGAATGTTTGCTATCGGGCCTTTTCATGCCTATCTGGTAGATGCCTATAAACGTAAATATGTTTGTGCCTTTTCGTTTGCCGTTATGATTGCAGCAACAGCGGGATATGGTTTTGTAAACGATATCACTCAGTTGTTGTTGCTTTGTTTGGTGCAGGGAATTGCATTCGGTATGGCTACTACGGCGGGCATTACATTGGCTATCGATATTACCGGTACCCATTTGCGCAGTTCGGGCAATGTCGCTTTTGCGTGGGCTGCACGGATAGGGATGCTGGTCGGTATTGCATTAGGAGTGGTGATTTATCAATGGTATGATTTTCATATCCTGTTGTATGTTTCGGTTATATGCGGGTTAGTGGGAGTTTTCTTTGTATCCCGGGTATACGTGCCTTTTAGGGCGCCGATCGTAACAAGACTATGTTCGTCCGATCGTTTCCTTTTGCCTCGTGGATGGTTGCCCGCTCTTAATTTTGCTTTGATTGCTTTTATTCCGGGATTGTTGTTGCCGGTGTTTCATCACTCATTGAGTGATGTCTTGATAGGTAAGATAACAATTCCGTTTTTTGCAATTGTGGGAGTGGGGTTTCTTTTTTCCGTATTATTGGCTAAATTGGTCTACCGGGAGGAAAAATCATTGAGAATAATCATATTGGGAATCAGCTTGATGATGGTTTCTTTCACTCTTTTGGAAGAGTTGCCCACCTCTGTTGTTGCTATGTTATTAGGTTTAGGCTTGGGCTTGGTTACTCCGGAGTTTCTATTGATATTTGTGAAGTTATCACATCACTGTCAGCGCGGTACGGCTAATACGACTTATCTTTTGGCATGGGAAACCGGAATGTCTTTGGGAGTTGCTGTTGCCTGTTATATGAGTGTAGAATCGTCAGTGGAGTCCATTTATCACTTGGGACGTATTGTGTCTCCTATAGCACTTTTATTTTTTGTGCTATTGGCTTATCCTTATTTTAAAAGAAAGAGGGTGAGGCCTCTCCCCAACCCTCTCCGTGGGAGAGGGGGCTAAGGTTACTCCCTCTCCTGCGGAGAGGCTTATATATAAGGTATAAAGATAACCAATCCTACAATTGCCGCAGCAACGGCACATATCAGTACTGCACCTGCTGCAATGTCTTTTACTTCGCCTGCTATCGGATTCCATTCCGGTGATGTAAGATTGACCAGTCTTTCAATAGCCGTATTGAAGGCTTCTGCTGCAATGACAACGCCGATACAGATAATGATGGCTATCCATTCAATCCGGTGTATCTCAAAAAAGAAACCTGCCATAATTGTCAGTAAGGCAATGCTCAAATGAATCCATACGTTATGTTCCCGGCAGACAAAACTCTTAATCCCTTTCCCGGCATACGTGAAACTTTTCAAACGTTTTTTTATACTAAATGGTTCCATGAAAATAATTTTTTAATGTGCCAATATGCCAATGTGCCAATTACCATGCGGTATGTTTTTTTTATAGCGCAGCCAATTGGCACATTGGCATATTGGCACATTGATACATTATTTAATTTCTACTTACCTGTTTTACCCCTTTTACCGTCCGTAATTTTTTTATCAAAGCTTCCAGACGTCCGGTATCACCCACCATGATGGTCATTGTGCCCGAGAACAAACCGTCGTGCGAATCGATACCGATTGAGCGCAAAGTGATGTCGTTTTCTTTTGAGATAATCGAAGTTATATTGGTTACGATTCCGATATCATCATGTCCTACTACACGGAGCGTGATCGGGTATTGCGTGCCTTGCGACTTTCCTGCCCAACGCGCTTTTACGATACGGTATCCGAAACGTTCTCTCATTTGATCGGCATTCGGGCAGTCTGCACGGTGGATTTTAATACCTCCAGAAACGGTAACGAAACCGAAAACATCATCTCCATAGATGGGATTACAGCATTTGGCCAGTTTAAATTCCAATCCTTTCAGATTCTGGTCGATAACAAGTACGTCCTCTTTCGTATTACCTTCTTCTATCTGATTTTGCAGGTTATACCCTTCAGCGCTGCGATAGGTGATTTCATCGTGCGTATCACTTTCACGTTTTTGCAATTCGGTATACTTATCCAGTAAGTCGTTTACATCCAGCGTACCGTCGGCAATGGCCTGGTAGAATTCGGTTACTACTTTATAACCCAATCGTTTGATGAGGCGCATCATCGTACCCTCATCATACTCCATTTTCCTGTTTTTGAATTTGCGTTCCAGTGTCTCTTTGGCAAAATCGTGCTGGCGCGCCACCATCTCTTTCAGGGCTTGGCGTATTTTGGTGCGTGCTTTGGAAGTTGTTACAATGTTCAACCAGTCTTGTTTGGGCGTCTGGGTGTTCGATGTCATAATCTCCACTTGGTCACCGCTGTTCAGCTTTTGTTTGAGCTGTACATTTTTTCCGTTTACTTTTGCACCGATACATTTACATCCCAGCTTACTGTGAATGTGAAAGGCAAAATCGAGTACGGTCGCTCCTTTGGCCAGTTTGAAAAGGTCTCCTTTGGGGGTAAATACGAATACTTCATCTTCGTATAAGTCCATTTTGAACTGATCCATCACTTTCAGTGAATCATTGTCCGGGTTTTCAAGTGCTTCGCGTACGGAAGTCAGCCATTCATCGAGTCCGGTTTCTCCTTTTATTCCTTTATAGCGCCAATGGGCAGCCAGTCCCCGTTCGGCTATTTCGTCCATTCGGCGGGTACGGATCTGTACTTCCACCCATTTTCCTTCCGGCCCCATTACTGTGATATGGAGTGATTCGTAACCGTTGCTTTTCGGGATGGAAAGCCAGTCGCGCAGGCGTTTCGGGTTGGGCTGGTACATGTCTGTCACAATGGAGTATACCTGCCAGCATTCCTGCTTTTCTTTATCCGGTTCCGCATCGATGATGATACGGATTGCAAAGAGATCGTAGATGCCCTCGAAAGATGTTTTTTGTTTCTGAATTTTATTCCAGATGGAATGAATGGATTTGGTGCGTCCTTTGATGTCGAACTTCAAGCCGGCTTCTGTCACTTTTCGTTTGATCGGTTCGATAAAGGATGCGATGTACTTATCGCGGGACGCTTTTGTTTCATTCAGTTTGTCTTTGATGAAGTAATATGTATCCCGTTTGGTGTATTTTAGTGACAGGTCTTCCAATTCGGATTTTAGCTTGTACAACCCTAACTTGTGAGCCAGTGGAGCATACAGATAGGCTGCTTCATTGGCTACTTTAACACGGTCTTCTTCGTTGTCGGAGTCTTTGATTTGCCTCATGATATTGACGCGGTCGGCAATCATGATCAGAATCACCCGCATATCTTCGGCAAATGAGAGGAGCAGGTTACGGAAATTTTCCGATTCGATGGCCGGACTTTTGGCGTAAAGTTCGTTTGTCTTTACCAACCCGGTAATGATACTTGCTACATCTTCTCCGAATTCACTGCGTACGGTTGTGAGCGGTAATACGTTATTTTTTACGATTTCGTGCAACATGATTCCCACCAGGCACGAACCTTTCATTCCTATTTCATCGGCTACTATAACAGCCGTTTGTAAATCTCTGATTACAGGATTCATACCAAAGTTATTGCGGCAAAGATGATTACACTGTGCTGCATGAATAAGGTATTTTTTCAATTTCCGGGTGTCATCCTTTGTGATACTTTCTCCTGCTGTCCGTATCAGTTGTTTGTATAAAGCGAATAGCTCAGCTTTCTCTTCTGGGGTGAAAAATGAAATATTCTCCATGATAAATAATCATTTAAATGTACCAATTGAATAATTAGCCAATGTGCCAATATGCCAATGTGCCAATTGGCTGCGCTATGAAAAAATGTACCGCATGGCAATTGGCACATTGGCATATTGGCACATTGGCTAATTATTATTTTGCTGTAAAAGTAGTTTTTTTTGTTTAGTAAAAGAGCATAACTAAATAACATTTTGTATTTTTGGGCATCAATTAATAAAATTAGATACGTATGATAACACCACAAGACAAAGAGTTGCTTGCCAAAAAAGGTATTTCGGAAGCACAGATAGCCGAGCAACTGGCTTGCTTCGAAAAAGGTTTTCCATATTTAAAGTTGGATGCGGCAGCGTCTGTAGAGAAGGGAATTCTGGCTCCTGCCACAGATGAACAGGAAGCATATCTTGCAGCATGGGATGCATATAAGAATACGGATAAGACGATTGTAAAGTTTGTTCCTGCTTCGGGAGCTGCCAGTCGTATGTTCAAGAATCTGTTTGAGTTTTTAGGAGCTGACTATGAACGGCCTACGACGAAGTTTGAACAGGCATTCTTTGAAGGTATCGATAAATATGCATTTTATGATGATTTGAATGTGGCTTGCCGGCGTATGACAGGAAAAGATATTCCCGGATTGATGGGTGAAGGAAATTACAAAGCTGTGGTTGCGGCTTTGTTGGAAGAAGCTGGATTGAACTATGGGGCTTTACCCAAAGGGTTGCTCAAATTCCATAAATATGAAGAAGGTTCGCGCACTCCGCTTGAAGAGCATTTGGCAGAAGGTGCTATGTATGCCGCCGGAAAGAGCGGTAAGGTAAATGTACATTTCACAGTCTCTACGGAACACCGCGAACTTTTCAAAGTATTGGTGGCCGAGAAAGCCGGAGAGTTTGCAAAACGTTACGGTGTTGAGTATAACATTACTTTTTCAGAGCAGAAGCCCAGTACCGATACGATTGCTGCCGATATGGACAATCAGCCTTTCCGCGATAATGGTAAATTGCTTTTCCGTCCGGGTGGTCATGGAGCATTGATTGAGAATCTGAACGATTTGGATGCCGACATCATCTTTATAAAAAATATAGATAATGTGGTGCCGGACAGATTGAAGGCGGATACGGTATTGTATAAGAAGCTGATAGCCGGTGTGCTGGTTGCTTTGCAGAAACAGACTTTCGAATATTTGGAATTGCTCGATAGCGGTGATTACTCTCATGATCAGGTAATGGAAATCCTTCAGTTTGTACAAAAGAGCTTATTCTGTAAGAATCCGGAAACGAAGAATCTTGAAGATTCCGAGTTGGCAATGTACTTGAAGAAGAAACTGAATCGTCCGATGCGTGTATGCGGTATGGTGAAGAATGTGGGCGAACCCGGTGGCGGCCCGTTCCTTGCATACAATAGTGACGGTACTATTTCTCTCCAGATATTGGAAAGCTCGCAGATCGATATGAATAATGCTGCTGCAAAAGAGATGTTTGAAAAAGGAACACATTTTAATCCGGTAGATCTTGTATGTGCTGTGCGTGATTATAAAGGACATAAATTCGATTTGGTGAATTATGTAGACAAAGCCACCGGATTTATCTCTTATAAATCAAAGAACGGCAAAGACCTGAAAGCACTGGAGCTTCCCGGCTTGTGGAACGGTGCGATGAGTGATTGGAATACAGTATTCGTTGAAGTGCCGCTTTCTACTTTCAATCCGGTGAAGACCGTGAATGATTTGTTGCGTGAGCAGCATCAATAAATATTGTACTTTAATATTTTTTTTTACTTTATTTTTCATTATGTAGTCCCTGGTTGTCTGTTTGAAGATGGTCAGGGACATTTTTTATATCTTTACTCTTCGTCATTTGAATAAGTTTCATCGAAAAACATTACTTTTGCATATTATTTAAAAAATATTCAATCATGAAAAAAATACTTTTACTCGGTTCCGGTGAATTAGGAAAAGAGTTTGTTATTTCCGCTCAGCGTAAAGGACAGTATATCATTGCCTGCGATTCGTATGCCGGGGCTCCGGCTATGCAGGTGGCCGATGAATGTGAAGTATTTAATATGCTCGATGGTGAGGCATTGGAGCGTGCGGTCAGAAAACATCAGCCGGACATTATCGTGCCGGAGATCGAAGCTATCCGTACCGAACGTTTGTATGACTTCGAGAAAGAAGGCATTCAGGTAGTGCCCAGTGCCCGTGCGGTGAACTTTACCATGAACCGTAAAGCCATACGCGACCTTGCTGCTAAGGAATTGGGACTGAAAACCGCCAAATATTTTTATGCCACTTCTTTGGACGAATTGAAAGAAGCTGCCGATAAGATCGGTTTCCCATGCGTGGTTAAACCTTTGATGTCTTCTTCCGGCAAAGGCCAGTCGTTGGTGAAGAGCGCCGACGAATTGGAACATGCATGGGAGTATGGTTGCAACGGCAGTCGTGGTGATATCCGTGAACTTATTATTGAAGAGTTCATCAAGTTCGATAGCGAAATAACCTTGCTTACTGTCACCCAGAAAAACGGTCCGACGCTGTTTTGCCCGCCTATCGGACATGTACAGAAGGGGGGAGATTATCGCGAAAGTTTTCAGCCGGCGCATATCGATCCTGCTCATCTGAAAGAAGCTGAGAAGATGGCAGAGAAGGTGACAAGAGCTTTGACCGGGGCTGGCTTGTGGGGAGTGGAATTCTTTTTGAGCCATGACAACGGGGTATATTTCTCCGAACTTTCTCCGCGTCCGCACGATACCGGTATGGTGACATTGGCCGGAACACAAAATCTGAATGAGTTCGAACTTCATCTGCGTGCCGTATTGGGCTTACCTATTCCGGGCATTAAGCAGGAGAGGATAGGAGCGAGCGCAGTGATTCTGTCTCCGATTGCCAGTCAGGAACGTCCGCAATATCGTGGTATGGAAGAGGTGACTAAAGAAGAAGATACTTACCTGCGTATTTTTGGTAAACCGTTTACCCGTGTGAATCGTCGTATGGGAGTTGTTCTTTGCTATGCTCCTCTGGGCTCCGATCTGGATACATTACGTGATAAGGCAAAACGTATAGCAGAAAAAGTGGAAGTATTCTGATAAAAATACTTTGTGAAAATAATATCCATAGATGAAGTGCCCCGTTATGATAGATGTGACGGGGCACTTTTCATTAACATTCTTAACAGTTCATTAGGGCTATTATATTCTTGCCGATAAAGAATGTATTTCTTTCCTTTATAAAATGAATCTTTTGCATCTAAGAATACGTTATTAACATACCCTTAAATACGTATTTCTATATCTTAAATATTAGATTTATATAATGCAGTATATCAGTATTTTATATGATGATATGCATGCTTCCCGGTGATCTTGTGTCCGGTTGTCTCATATGGGGTGATGGGAGATAGTTATGATTTTGATAACTTCACAAAAAGTATGTGAAGGCGTGCAGTCATACATCCGATAAAGAAAAACAGGGCCGTATGGTCATAATAATTACATTTTATCGTTTGCAAAAATTAATAATCATCTTTTCAGATCATCCGGAAGCTATGATTTCTTACATTTTCCGGATCATTATGGCGAATTTGTTGTGCTCGGACACGAAACTCGTTGTCCTCTTTACTATCTCTTTTGCAATCTAATGAGTTGACTCTTGCGATAAATGCAGAAAACTCGATTGGGTAAAAACGTTTTTCTGATAAAATGAATCTTAAGATAATATTTTGGTTAGAAATACTCTTTTTTTGTTGTGATTATCGGTCTGTTAGTAGTATTTTTAGGCCTAACGAATGTTATCTAAAACAAAAAAAAAGCAAATGAGAATAATGAATCACAATTGTTTCTACATTTGCACAGTTGTTTGTTTAACTACTTGTATTGACGGGTGTGTGAACAAAACAAAATCTCAGACGTTATTTTAATAGTAAAGTTGATAAAAACGCGACTTGCTATGCTATGAAGTTTAGAAAATAATATATAAAAAGATTGCTTATGTCACAGATTATCGGACATATCTCTCAGGTAATCGGGCCTGTGGTCGATGTGTACTTTGAAGGTACGGAGGCCGAACTGGTGTTGCCCAGCATACACGATGCGTTGGAGATAAGAAGGCCGAACGGCAAAATTCTGATTGTAGAAGTGCAACAACACATTGGTGAAAATACGGTAAGAACTGTTGCAATGGATAGTACCGACGGTTTGCAGCGTGGTATGAAAGTATATCCGACGGGCGGGCCGATCACCATGCCGGTAGGTGAACAGATTAAAGGACGACTTATGAATGTTGTCGGCGATTCTATTGACGGTATGAAAGAGCTTAGCCGTGAGGGGGCTTATTCCATTCACCGTGATCCCCCTAAATTTGAAGATTTGACCACTGTACAGGAAGTGCTGTATACAGGTATCAAAGTAATCGACCTTCTTGAGCCTTATTCAAAAGGTGGTAAAATCGGTTTATTCGGTGGCGCCGGTGTAGGCAAAACGGTGCTTATCCAAGAGCTGATTAACAATATAGCCAAGAAACATAATGGTTTTTCTGTATTTGCCGGAGTGGGAGAGCGTACCCGTGAGGGTAATGACTTGCTCCGTGAGATGATAGAATCCGGGGTTATCCGCTATGGAGAAGCTTTCAAAGAGAGCATGGAGAAAGGACATTGGGATTTGTCGAAAATTGACTATGAGGAGGTGAAGAAATCGCAGGTATCATTAGTGTTCGGTCAGATGAATGAACCGCCGGGAGCACGTGCTTCTGTGGCTTTGTCCGGATTGACGGTAGCGGAATCTTTCCGTGATATGCATTCGGAAGGTGACGGACCACGGGATATTCTGTTCTTTATCGACAATATTTTCCGTTTCACGCAGGCCGGTTCTGAAGTTTCGGCATTGTTGGGACGTATGCCTTCGGCAGTGGGTTATCAGCCTACGTTAGCAACAGAGATGGGAGCTATGCAGGAGCGGATCACTTCAACCCGATACGGTTCTATTACATCTGTACAGGCTGTATATGTGCCTGCCGATGACTTGACCGACCCGGCACCGGCAACTACTTTTACCCACCTCGATGCCACTACGGTACTCGACCGTAAAATAACGGAGTTAGGCATCTATCCGGCGGTAGATCCGTTGTCTTCCACTTCACGTATTCTCGATCCGCATATCGTGGGGCAGGAGCATTATGAAGTGGCACAGCGGGTAAAACAGATTCTTCAGCGTAACAAAGAGTTGCAGGATATCATTTCGATTTTGGGTATGGAAGAACTTTCGGATGAAGACAGGACGCTTGTGAATCGTGCACGTCGTGTACAACGGTTCCTTTCGCAACCTTTCTCCGTAGCCGAACAGTTTACCGGCGTACCCGGTGTGATGGTCTCCATAGAAGATACGATCAAAGGTTTCCGTATGATTCTGGATGGCGAGGTGGATGATCTGCCCGAACAGGCTTTCCTGAATGTGGGTACGATTGAAGAAGCCATTGAGAAGGGGAAACAATTGCTCGAACAGGCGAAGAAATAATGCATGAATGTGCCGATATGCCAATGTGCCAATTGGTAAGACGGCCATTCATAAAATTGAATAATTAATTGTGCGCAGCCAATTGGCACATTGGCATATCGGCACATTAGCACATTATTGAGAATGAAAGAATTGCATTTGAGTATTGTCTCTCCTGAAAAAGAGATATTCGATGGAGAAGTAAATAGTGTGACTCTGCCCGGAGCGATGGGATCGTTTACTATTTTGCCGCAACATGCTCCGATCGTCTCTTCTTTGAAAGAAGGGAAGTTGAGTTATGTGACCGATGATAATGAAGAATGTACGCTCGATATTCAGGGTGGTTTTGTGGAGATGAGTGACGGTAAGGTATCCGTTTGTGTCTCCTGACGATAATATTGAATTTAGAAACAGAAAAACACAGCAACATAAAATGAGCATAAATCTAACAAAGCGTAAGTATCTGCTCTATCTTACTCTTATCACTCTTTTGTTGAGTGGAGTGGGTGGAGTCACTTATTTCTCTTTGGTGCCCGAACATTATTTTGGAGGTTATCCGCTGATTCCGGTATTCTTCTATATTTTCGGAGTATTCAATATCTATATGTTCGATGCTTGCCGGCGGTTTGCTCCCGAAAAGATGTTGCTGCTTCATCTGGCCATGAAGGTGCTTAAGATGTTTCTTTCTGTAATCGTTCTGGTGATATATTGCATGGTAGTCCGGGAAGAGGCGGTGGCATTTCTGCTTACCTTTATCGTGAACTATCTGATTTATCTGGTATTTGAGACAAGCTTCTTTGCAGGCTATGAGCTGAATAAGAAACGACAAAAGAAAAATAAAACAAAAAATGAAACAGTTGCGTAACATATTCACAGGATTGTTCTTCGCGTTGGGGCTGCTTGTTTCGCTTCCTGCACTGGCGCAGGAGGAGATCACACCCGGCGAACAAAAAGAGAACACGGTTGATGTGAAAAGTATCGTTTTCGGGCATATCGGAGATTCATATGAATGGCATATCACTACCTGGGGCAACACACATATCACAATTCCGTTGCCGGTAATCGTGTACAGTTCGAATAGCGGCTGGCACACTTTTCTTTCCTCACGGCTTGAAGAGAACGGAGGAACGTATGAGGGCTTTTCCATTGCTCCTTCCGGAAGCAAGTATGAAGGGAAGATCGTGGAATACAATGAGGCCGGTGAACAGGTTCGTCCGTGGGACATTTCAATTACAAAGGTCACTTTGTCGTTGTTGATGAACAGTGTATTGTTGCTGGTCATTGTTTTGAGCGTGGCGCATTGGTATCGCAAGCGCGAAGAGGGAGCATTGGCACCCGGTGGTTTTGTCGGTTTCATGGAAATGTTCATTATGATGATACACGACGATGTGATAAAGAGTTGCGTAGGACCTAATTATAAGAAGTTTGCTCCTTATCTGCTGACTGCCTTTTTCTTTATCTTCATCAATAACCTCATGGGACTGATACCTTTCTTTCCCGGTGGAGCGAATGTGACCGGAAACATTGCCATCACAATGGTATTGGCCATTTGTACATTTCTGGCCGTCAATATTTTCGGTACCAAGCATTATTGGAAAGATATATTCTGGCCCGATGTACCCTGGTGGCTTAAAGTACCTATACCGATGATGCCGTTTATCGAATTTTTCGGAGTGTTTACCAAGCCTTTCGCGTTGATGATCCGTCTGTTTGCGAATATGCTTTCGGGGCATATGGCTATGTTGGTACTTACCTGTCTGATCTTTATTTCGGCAAGTATGGGGCCCGCATTGAACGGGACACTGACCGTTGCTTCGGTTTTGTTTAATATCTTTATGAATGCACTTGAGCTGTTGGTGGCATTCATACAGGCTTATGTTTTCACCATGTTGTCTGCCGTATTTATCGGTTTGGCACAAGAGGGGAGCAAGGCCGAAGAAGTGGCTAAATAAATAGCTGAATAAATAACGGTCGGGTGAAGTCATGTTATTCTTGAATTTTAAATTAATAATATAAACCATTTTAAAACTGAAAATTATGTTACTATCAGTCTTATTACAAGCAGCCGCTGGTGCTGCTATCGGAAAGTTGGGAGCAGCTATTGGTGCCGGTCTTGCCGTAATCGGCGCAGGTTTGGGTATTGGTAAAATCGGTGGTTCGGCTATGGAAGCTATTGCACGCCAGCCGGAAGCTTCGGGCGATATCCGTATGAATATGATTATTGCTGCCGCTTTGATTGAAGGTGTGGCTCTGTTGGCAGTCGTTGTTTGTTTGTTGGTATTCTTCTTATAAGATGCCGGGACAAATGATGTGTATCGATTTCTCAATCGTAAATTGTAAATCATTTAATTGTAAATAGCCTTATGTCATTGTTATTACCCGATAGTGGCCTGTTATTCTGGATGTTCCTCTCGTTTGGGATTGTGTTCGTTGTATTGGCGAAATATGGTTTTCCCATCATCGTTAAGATGGTGGAAGGCCGTAAAACCTACATCGACCAGTCTCTGGAGGTGGCCAGGGAAGCCAATGCCCAGTTGTCTAAATTGAAGGAACAGGGCGAAGCGCTCGTGGTTGCCGCTAACAAGGAGCAGGGACGTATCTTGAAAGAGGCTATGCAGGAGCGTGATAAGATTATTCACGAAGCCCGTAAGCAGGCAGAAGCTGCCGCCCAGAAAGAACTGGACGAGGTGAAGAAGCAGATCCAGATAGAAAAGGACGAGGCAATCCGTGATATCCGCCGGCAAGTTGCCATACTTTCGGTGGATATTGCCGAGAAAGTGATCCGTAAGAATCTGGATGACAAACGTGAGCAGATGGAGATGATAGACCGGATGCTGGACGAAGTATTGAATAAGAATTAACTGGAATGAAGTATGGATATAGGAGTTGTTTCAATGCGCTATGCGAAAGCACTGATTGAATATGCAAAAGAAAATCGTGCAGAGGATACGCTTTACAAAGAGATGAAGATGCTGTCGAGAAATCTTTCTGCTTTTCCGAACTTGAAAGAAGCCCTGTCAAATCCTGTGCTGAATATCCGTGAGAAGTATTCGTTGATTTGTGCGGCTGCTACCGGTGATCAAGGAGTAAGCCGTACTTTTTCCCGCTTTATCACATTGGTGCTGAAGAACAATCGCGAACAGTTCCTGCAATTTATTTGCCTGTCTTTTCTGGATTTGTACAGGAAGCTGAAACACATCGGTGTAGGCAAACTTATCACGGCGGTACCTGTCGATAAGGAAACGGAAGAACGGATACGTAATTCTGCCGGTGCGATTCTTCATGCGCAAATGGAGTTGGAAACTGTGGTAGACCCGTCTATTGAAGGTGGTTTTGTTTTCGATATCAATGATTATCGCTTGGATGCCAGCATAGCTACCCAGTTGAAGCGTGTGAAACAACAGTTTATTGATAAGAACAGAAGAATAGTGTAGGGATTTGCGATTAGACGATTTACGATTAACGATTGGAGGTACTCGGCATTATCAAACCGAATCAAATCGCGAATCAGAGTAATTTCAATCGTAATCCGTCAATCGTCTAATCGTAAATATCAAGAGTTATCCGTTCACTAATTTTCTAATTTCAATCGTAAATAGTCAAATCGTAAATATAATTATGTCTGAAAATATAAAAGTAAGCGAAGTATCCGATATCCTGCGTCGTCAGCTTGAAGGCATCGATACGCGTGTGCAGCTCGATGAGATAGGTACGGTGTTGCAGGTCAGTGATGGCGTGGCACGTATTTATGGGTTGCGGAATGCCGAAGCAAACGAATTGCTGGAATTCGACAATGGCATTAAAGCTATTGTAATGAACCTCGAAGAAGATAATGTGGGAGCCGTGCTGCTGGGACCTACAGATAAGATCAAAGAGGGGTATACCGTAAAGCGTACCCGGCGTATTGCTTCTATCCGTGTGGGTGAAGGCATGTTAGGACGTGTGATCGATCCGTTGGGGGAACCTCTGGATGGAAAGGGCACGATTGGCGGGAAGTTATACGAAATGCCGTTGGAGCGTAAAGCACCGGGGGTAATTTTCCGCCAGCCGGTGAACCAGCCGTTGCAGACGGGATTGAAAGCGGTGGATGCCATGATTCCTATCGGCCGTGGACAGCGTGAGTTGATCATCGGTGACCGGCAGACCGGTAAGACGGCCATTGCCATCGATACCATTATCAATCAACGTGAAAATTATCTGGCAGGCAAGCCTGTGTATTGCATCTACGTTGCCATTGGCCAGAAGGGCTCTACGGTTGCTTCTATCGTGAATACTTTGCGCGAATATGGTGCGATGGAGTACACAATTGTGGTAGCTGCTACAGCCGGTGATCCTGCTGCCTTGCAATACTTCTCACCGTTCTCGGGTGCCGCTATCGGTGAATATTTCCGTGATACCGGCCGTGATGCATTGGTGGTTTATGACGACCTTTCCAAACAGGCCGTTGCCTACCGCGAAGTGTCCTTGATTCTGCGTCGTCCGTCCGGGCGCGAGGCTTATCCGGGTGATATATTCTATCTGCATTCCCGCTTGTTGGAACGTGCGGCAAAGATTATCAATCAGGAAGAAGTGGCGCGTGAGATGAATGACCTCCCCGACAGCCTTAAGGGAATGGTGAAGGGAGGTGGTTCTCTGACTGCATTACCTATCATCGAGACACAAGCCGGCGACGTATCCGCTTATATCCCTACGAATGTAATTTCGATTACCGACGGGCAGATATTCCTCGATACCGACCTCTTTAATCAGGGTAACCGTCCGGCTATCAATGTGGGTATTTCTGTATCCCGTGTAGGAGGTAATGCTCAGGTTAAAGCGATGAAAAAGGTAGCCGGTACATTGAAAATAGACCAGGCACAATACCGTGAATTGGAAGCGTTTACGAAATTTAGTGGCGATATGGATCCTGTGACTGCCCACATCATTGATAAGGGGCAGAAGAATACCCGTTTGCTTGTGCAGCCGCAGTACAGCCCGATGCCGGTAGAGAAACAGATTGCTATCCTTTATTGTGGTGTTCATGGTTTGCTGCGTAATGTACCTTTGGATAAGGTGGAAGATTTTGAACGCAGTTTCCAGGAGAGTCTTGCCATTAACCATCAGGCAGATGTTCTCGATGTACTGAAAACCGGTGTGATCAATGAAGAAGTTGAAAAGGGTATTCGTGAGACGGCGGAAATGGTGGCGAAACAATTTATGAATTAATAAGGTGGTAGAGTGGGTATGTGGTTAAGTAGGTAGTGATTAAGTAGGTAGTAGTTAAGTAGTCAAGTAGTTAAGTAGGAATGATTTAGAGTGTTGGATCCGGTTTTATTCCTGGTGTTTTCTATTCATTGTATCTGACTGCTAACTTTCAGCTACTAACTTCTAACTACCAGCTTCTAACTACCAATTTTCACTATCTCCATGCTTACTACTAAATTCTAACTACTAACTACTAAAACAATATGGCTTCACTTAAAGAAGTAAAAACCAGAATAAATTCGGTACAGAGTACCCGAAAGATCACTTCAGCAATGAAGATGGTGGCTTCTGCCAAATTACATAAGGCGCAAGGAGCCATTGAACATATGTTGCCATATCAAAGGCAACTGAACAAGATTCTGCATAATTTTCTCAGTGGCGATCTTTCGATCGAATCTCCCTATGTGGAGGAGCGTGAGGTAAAGCGTGTGGCTATTGTCTTGTTCTCTTCCAACAGTTCTTTGTGTGGTGCTTTCAATGCCAATGTTATCAAAATGTTTCTGCATACCATCGGTGAATACCGCAAGTTGGGTCAGGATAATATCTTGATTTATCCTATCGGGCGTAAGGTGGAGGAGGCAGTGAAGAAGATGGGCTTTTTCCCGAAAGGCAGTTATCAGCAGTTAGCTGATAAGCCCACTTATCAAGAGGCATCTGCTCTTGCAGAACATTTAATGGAACTTTTCGTGTCCAAGGACATCGATCGTGTAGAACTGATTTATCACCATTTCAAATCGATGGGCGTACAGGAACTGGTTCGTGAAAAATATTTGCCGATCGATCTTACCCGGATAGAAGAGGAACAGGCTGAAGAAATGGAAGGAAATCAGGTAATGAACGATTATATTGTCGAACCGTCGGTCGAGCAGTTTATCGCCGATTTGATTCCGAAAGTATTGTGCCAGGAGGTTTTTACAGCCGCTATGGATTCTAATGCATCCGAGCATGCTGCCCGTACATTGGCTATGCAAGTGGCAACGGATAATGCGAATGAACTGATTCAGGATTTGACCAAGCAGTATAATAAGGGACGCCAGCAGGCGATAACGAATGAGTTGCTGGATATTATCGGGGGATCGATGAAATAATCTTGCCTTAAGTAAATATTTGAAAAGGAGTTGTCCGCTATAAAAAGCAGATGACTCTTTTTTTATTTTATCGACTTTTATCAGATATTCTTCTAAAACTGATGTGGAGATTTCTTTGATGTGTGATGTTTTATAATGATGTGTCCACTCCGTTTTAATCTCTTTTTTTTATTCTCGCGATATAAATTCTTTCAGAATATTGCTTTATGTCTAAGTGGTTATTAAATGATCTGTTGTGAAACTGATAAAAAGATACAAAGTTAAAACCACCTTTTGGCAAAATAATCATCGTTTTCCGTATCTTTGGCAGAAAAACAAAGCAATTATAGATCGTATGGAAAACAATCCGGATTTACAGCTCGCCTGGCAATTTATCGAAAATACGGGTACGCATCTGTTTCTGACAGGAAAAGCCGGCACAGGTAAAACTACTTTTCTCAGAGAACTGAAAGCCCAATCACCGAAACGTATGGTAGTGGTGGCACCTACGGGGATTGCTGCTATCAATGCAGGCGGAGTAACGATGCATTCTTTTTTTCAACTGCCTTTTGCACCTTATGTGCCTGATACTAAATTTATGTCTGCCCAGACTTTCCATAAATTCGGGAAAGAGAAGATCAATATCATCCGTAGTTTGGACCTTTTGGTGATTGATGAAATAAGTATGGTACGTGCTGATTTGCTGGATGCCATCGATGCCGTGTTACGTCAGTATCGCGACCGGTATAAACCGTTTGGTGGTGTACAACTTTTGATGATCGGCGATCTTCAGCAGTTGGCTCCTGTTGTGAAAGAGGATGACTGGCAGTTGTTGAAACCGTATTATGACACGGCTTTCTTCTTCGGTAGCCGGACTTTGCGTGAAACGGAATATGTGACCATCGAATTAAAGCATATCTATCGCCAGAGTGATACTGCCTTTGTGAATTTATTGAACAGGATACGTGAAAATACCGCTGACGATTCGGTGCTTACGGAACTGAACAAGCGTTATCTTCCCGGTTTTCGTCCGAAGGAAGAAGAGGGATACATCCGTCTGACCACCCATAATTATCAAGCCCAGCAATATAACGACCGCCAACTGGTAGCCTTACCGGGACAGGCTTATAGCTTTCGGGCAAAAACCGAAGGTACGTTTCCCGAATCCGCTTATCCAGCCGATGAGGTATTGACTGTGAAGAAGGGAGCACAGATTATGTTTATCAAAAATGATTCTTCCGGCGAACATCGGTTTTATAATGGAAAGATCGGTCTGGTAACAAGCGTGTCCAAAGACGGTATCATGGTGCGTGGAAACGGAGATGATGAATCTTTTCTTTTGGAAACGGAAGAATGGACCAATAGTAAATATACGTTGAATCCTGAAACGAAGGAAATTACGGAAGAAGTGGAAGGGCGTTTCCGGCAGTATCCCATCCGTTTGGCATGGGCTATTACGATTCATAAAAGCCAGGGACTTACTTTTGAACGGGCTATTATCGATGCCAATGCTTCATTTGCGCACGGGCAGGTGTATGTTGCGTTAAGCCGTTGCAAAAGCCTTGAAGGGCTTGTCTTAGGTTCTCCGCTTCGGAAAGAGGCGATTATCAGTGATGATACGATTGATGAATTTACCCGTGAGGTGGAAGCGCTGTCACCCGATAAGGAAAAACTGAATAAGTTGCAGCACCGTTATTTCTATGAATTACTTTGCGAACAATTTGATTTTCACTCTCTGGAGCGTCATTTTGCACTTGTACTCCGTCTCTTGGATGAGCATTTGTACCGGCTTTATCCCAAATTGCTGGAGCGATATAAGGAAGCGGATGAATTATATAAAACGAAAATTGTGAAAGTGGGAGATACTTTTCAATTGCAATATACGGAGTTGGTAAATGCTTCCGGTGATTATATGCACGATGATCGCTTGCAACAGCGTCTGATATCCGGTGCGCATTATTTTGCCGGGCAGTTGGAGGAAATACTTTCTCCGTTGGTGGCTGGCACTAAAATCCAAACGGATAATAAAGAATTGAAGAAAAAATTCAGCGAAGCTTTGGCAGCGCTTCAATCGGCATTATATATAAAGAAAGGGACTCTTCTGCTTACAGAAAAAGAGGGCTTTACCGTGCCTTCCTATTTGAAGCGGAAAGCGGTACTTACAATCGAGGGAAGCGAAAAGGGAGATACCGGCGCTTCCAAATCACGTACATCCTCGTCTGCCACGAAAGCAGATCGGGGAGAAAAGATAGAAGTACCTACGGACATTCTTCATCCGGATCTCTATAAACAGCTAATAGCATGGCGAAATACAGAAGCAGCTAAGGCCGGGCTTCCTGTGTATACGGTTATTCAACAGAAAGCGATATTGGGTATCGTCAATCTTTTACCTCGGGATATAGCTTCTTTGGTACGTATTCCTTATTTTGGAAAAAAAGGAGCGGAGAAGTATGGTGATATTCTGTTGGACATGGTAAATCGGTATGTGACCGAAAATAAAATACATCAGCCGGAAATGCCGGAAGTACCTGTCAAAAGAGCCAAAAAGACCAAAAGTTCGGGTACAGAAGTGGTTACAGATTTGGCGGCTAAAACTCCTCGGATAGATACAAAAGAGATAAGTTATTCCATGTTTCGCCAAGGGATGGATATCGAAGAGATTGCCAGGAAGCGCGAGTTGGTAACCGGAACTATTGCGGGACATCTGGAGCATTATGTACGTTCGGGAGCCGTTAAAGTCGATCAATTGGTATCCCGGGAGAAAGTGGATAAAATAACCCGCTATTTGCAGGAGAATGCCGATGCCCGTGGCATTACGTTTATAAAATCAGCTTTGGGAGACGAGGTTTCCTATGCGGATATTCGATTGGTGATGGCTGCTTTGCAGTCGGCCAAGATATGATTTGTCGTATAACTACAAAAAAATAAAAAATTATTTTCTTAATTTTTTATTTTTTTGTAGTTTCGCGTGTTTGAATTATATAATATACAACATGCAGATAGGTAATAAAAGTAGTGAAGTAAAGTGGAGAGAATTTTTGCAAGGGGATGAGCAAGCTTACTCATGGCTTTATAGAACGTATGTACAATTGTTATATAATTATGGCTCTCATTTTACAATGGATCATGAATTGATAAAAGATTGTATTCAGGAAGTTTTTACGAGGATATATAAGAATCGAAAAACACTCTCATTACCCGATAATGTTAGGGTTTATTTGTTGATTTCATTGAAAAATTGTATTTTGAATGCATTGGATAAGCAGTGTAGGTATACTGATTTAGAGTCTATTCCTTTTATCTTAAGTGAAACTGTTGAAGACAGATTTTTATCTGATGAAGCAGCAAAATTACAGAAAGAAGAAGTGGAGAATATACTTTCTATTCTAACTCCCAGACAAAGGGAAATTATGTATTATCGTTTTGTAGAAGAACTCGATTTTGATCAAATATGCGAAATTATGAATTTGAATTATCAATCTGCGCACAATTTGATTCAACGGGCATTAAGAAAGATAAGGGATAATTATGACTCTGTGTCATTCTATTTATTCATTTTAAGTTACTTTGCCAAGCACCCATCTTTATAAGAGAAATAGTTATATTTGTGTATTTTTTTACTGCGAGTAGCACTATTTAGATAAACAAATTATTTTTTTTATTTTTTCTCAAAATAGTGAGTATTTTATTTATTTTTACTTGTCCCTATTATAGAAATAAGTGAAAATGGATAAAGACTATAGTACATATAAAATTAATCAATTGTTGGATGATGATTATTTTGTGATGTCGGAACGGTATCCGACACCAGAAAACATCAAATTTTGGAATAACCAAATAAAGCGTTTCCCACAGTTAAGTCGTGAGATAGAATTAGCTCGAAAAACGATAGCCGCTTTTAGAGAAGAATCGGTCAAAAAGCTTTCAGAAGAAGAGATAGATACACTTTGGGATCGAATAAAACAGGAAAATCAACATTACAATAAAAAAAAGATTTTTTCTATCATTCAAAGATGGTCGATTGCAGCTTGCTTTGCTGTTATAATTGTTGGAGGGTGGATGGCAATCAGGTATGAATTAAATGCAGATAAAATGATGTCTGCAATTATATCTTTACCCGAACCAGATAAAACTGTTACTGACGTACAATTAATATTATCTAACGAAAAAGAGCTCGTTATCGGAACAAAGAAATCGCACATCCTTTATGATAAAGATGGGCAGATACGTGTTAAGACAGAAAAGTCGACAGAGGTAATGGCAAAAAACGTTGAGATCAGCTATAATCAATTGTTTGTGCCTCTTGGAAAAAATTCGTCGATTACTTTTGCAGATGGAACTAAGGTTTGGGTGAATGCTGGTACAAGATTAGTGTATCCTACTACTTTTGTAAAAAATCAACGAGAGATTTATGTAGAAGGAGAGGTTTATCTGGAAGTTGCTCCTGATAAGAATAGACCTTTCATTGTAAGGACGGACAATATGCAAGTTAGGGTATTGGGAACAAAATTTAATGTTACTGCCTATAACGATGATGCATTGAAGCGTGTAGTACTTGTCAGTGGCAAAGTGGAGGTTAGGACAAACGAGAAAGAAAGGGTATTACTTAAGCCTAATCAGTTGTTTGCATATGAGAATAATCGGATACAAGTGAAAAATGTGGATGCAAGCAGATATATATTGTGGAAAGATGGTTTTTATCAATATTATCATGAACGCCTCGATAATATTTTCAAAAATTTATCCAGATATTATGGTAAAGAAATTGTATGTGGAGAAGGGGTATCCACTCTTACCTGCACAGGCAAGTTAGACTTGAAGAATGAACTTTCGGAAGTATTGGAAATTTTAAAAAATGCAGCAAATATTGAGATATATGAAACAAATGAGAAAGTATACATAAGTGTTAAACCCTTAGAATGAATAAATACAATGAAAGACGATTCGTGACATAAAAGAAAAAAGCCAGATAATATAGTGAATTATCCGGCTTCATTTTAAATTAATTTATACTCCGAGATATTAACTTAAAATCATTCAAATGTATGAAAAATATAGAATCGTTTGACCTTTTCAAGGTCGAACAGGGGCGTTTTTTACGAATATTGAAGATTTCAATACTCTTTTTGACAGTTATTTGGAGCACAGCCTCCGCTTATGCTTTTCCCGATCAGACACTTATTACGATTGAGGCCAAAGGTAAAACTTTGAAAGATGTATTTGCTGACATTGAGAAACAGAGTGAATTTATTATTTTCTTTTTGGATCAAAATATTGATGTTGATAGAAAAATAAACGTTTTTTTAAAAAATCAGACAATAGATAAAGTCTTAAGCCAAGTTTTTAAAGATACGGATATTACTTATTCTATTACAGGAAGGCAAATTGTAATTTCAAGAACAGATGATAAACCGGCGTCCGCCCAACAAAAAAGTAAAAAATGGACGTTAAAAGGGTTGTTGACAGATGTAGATGGAAATCCGATAGTAGGTGTTTCTGTCGTTTTAAAAGGTACATCTACAGGTGTTTTGTCTGATATAAACGGTTATTATTCAATAGAAGTAGAAAATGGTCAGATACTGGAGTATCGTTTTGTTGGGTTCGAAACAGAGGAAAAACTTGTAAAAACTGGAGTAAATGGTAATCTGCGTATGAGAGAGTCTAGTGTAAATCTGGATGACGTAGTTGTTATCGGATATGGGCAACAGAAAAAGGAGAGTGTAGTTGCTTCGATTAACTCTATTGGGCCAGCTGAACTCTCGATGCCACAACGTAACCTTACAAATAACATTGCCGGACAAATAGCTGGTATTATTGCTATTCAACGAAGCGGAGAACCGGGTAATGACAGTGCAGAATTCTGGATTCGAGGACAGAGTTCATATGCCGGAGGTACTTCTCCTTTGGTATTGGTAGATGGAGTTCCACGTTCGATGGATGATATTGATGTGGATGAAATAGAAACTTTTTCTGTATTGAAAGACGCTGCTGCTACAGCAGTGTATGGTTCAGAAGGTGCTAATGGCGTAGTATTGATAACTTCTAAACGGGGAAAAGCACAAAAAACAAATATTAGTTTTAGAGCACAATATAGTATTGTAACTCCTACAAGAATGCCGGAATTATTGCCAGCTTATGATTATTTGTCTTTGTATAACGAAGGGCAGTGGAATGAAGCTGGTAATCCTGATTGGAATACATTTAACAGAACTTATTCGGATGAAATATTGGAGAAATATCGTACGGGAGTAGATCCGGATTTATACCCTAACGTAAATTGGATGGACTTATTATCAGACCAGACGCATAATATGCGCTATACATTGAATTTTAGAGGTGGAACAGAAAAAACAAAGTTTTTTGTATCAGGAGCTTATTATAAGGAAAATGGTATATTTCAATCCAATCCAATAGAAAAGTATGATGCTAATATTGGTCTTGATCGGTATAATCTACGTACGAATGTAGATATGGATATCACATCGACAACTAAAATATCAGTAGACCTTAGCGGACAATATAAAACTAAGAATAATCCAGGAAATAGTTCAGATGCTATCTTTGATATGATTACTCAATTTCCCACTCATTATATTCCTATGTATTATTCTGATGGAAGTATTTCGGAACATTATACATATGATCCAACTACCCGTTCCAATCCATATAATATGTTGAATCATTATGGATATACCAAGAGTTGGAGCATGAATGCCCAGTCTAAAGTTTCTTTAGAGCAGAAATTAGATGTAATAACAAAAGGGCTCTCATGGAAAGGAAGTGTCAGTTTTGATGCATCGGCCTATTCTGTGATAAAACGCGAGAAATCTCCTAACTCTTTTTATGCTACAGGGCGAGATGAAACTGGTAATCTAATAAAAACAGAAGTAAAGCAAGGTACTGCATTAGGTAATCCAACGTATTCAAGTTCTGGTGGTGAAAAGAAAATTTATATTGAAACATCTTTGAACTATAAAAGATTATTTCAGGAAAAACACGATGTGTCTGGTATTTTATTATATATGCAGAAAGAAAGTCAGAACCAGAATGTAACGGGTATACAACTATTACCTTATAGAAAACAAAGTGTAGTAGCCAGAGCTGCTTATGGCTATGATAATCGTTATATGTTGGAAGGTAGTTTTGGTGCAACGGGTAGTGAAAATTTTGCATCCGGACATCGATGGGGAATTTTCCCAGCTGTCGGTGCTGCCTGGTATATCAGCCATGAAAAATTTATGGAACCTTTAGAAAACATTTTAAGTAAATTGAAACTGAGAGCTTCATTCGGTATTACCGGTAACGATGAAATTGGTTCAAGTTCTCGTTTTCCTTATAGAGAAGCACTTTCTACGGGAGGTCCCGGATATAATATGGGATTGACACCGGGCGTAAATGGAGATGTAACTGGAGCTGTAGGTGCCGGAATTATCGAACAAGATTTTGCAACGCCGAATTTGACATGGGAACGTGAGCGTAAAGTGAATGTTGGAGTTGATTTAGGCCTTTTCAGAGGGAGTATAGATTTGATTGTAGATTGGTTTCACAATCGCCGTAATAATATTTTATTGCGCAGAAAAACAATACCTTCGGCTGCTGGATTCCGAAATAGTCCTTGGCAGAATTTCGGAGTAACCACTAATACAGGTTTTGATGCTAGTTTGATATTAAAGAAACAGATTGGACAGGTATTTGCATCAGTGAGAGGTAATCTTACTTATGCAAAGAATAGGGTAGAGGAATATGATGAAGTACCACAAGTTTATCAGTACCAGGCTTATACAGGTCAGTCTATCGGCCAACCGTTTGTATATGTAGCCGAAGGTTTGTATACTCCCGATGATTTCGATATTGTAGAAAATGCTGATGGAAGTAAGACTTATACTTTAAAGGAGGGAATGCCTAATCCGGGTACCCAAGTTGCTCCGGGTGATATCAAATATAAAGATTTAAATGGAGACAAGAAGATTGATTCATTGGATAAAACCTATGAAAACGGTCTATATCCGGAAGACCCTAGGTTGGTATATGGCTTTGGATTAAATATAGAATGGAAGGGCTTTTTTGCTGGAGTATTTTTTCAGGGAGTAGGACAAACTTCTGTCAATCTTTTAAGTTCGGCTGGTAATTTTATGCCATTTCACAATGGTGTAGATGCTTCTTCGGCTCGTATGGAGGCCTTAGACCGTTGGCAAAATAACGATCCTTATAATCAAAATGTTTTATTCCCGCGTGTTCATGCTACTAAGTTCGATCATAATGCATATGGAAGCACATGGTGGTATCGTAATGGTAGTTTCTTACGTTTGAAAAATGTAGAGTTCGGTTATCAGTTCAATAAACAGATGTTACGTAAAATCAGTATGCAGAATTTAAGAATTTATGTTCAAGGTACTAATTTGGCTGTTTGGGATAATATAGAATACTGGGATCCCGAGTTGGGTGGATCTAATTCCGGATCAAAATACCCGATATGCGGGACATGGACAATAGGACTTGAAGTTACATTTTAAAAATAGAATATTATGAAAGAGGTTAAGAAGTTCGTATATATTGCACTTGTTGCGGGTGGAATGCTTGGGAGTTTTATCTCATGTGATTATTTAGATGTATCTAAGGAATTATCGGAGAATCTTACATTGGAACAAGTTTTCAATAACCCGGGATATACAAAGCGTTGGCAAGCTAATATTTATAATTGTATTCCTAATTATTCGGAAATGGGAAAAGAGGCTACTACCGGATTCACCGGTATATGGAATTTAATGTCTGGGCAAGTAGTAGCTAATACAACAGCTGTCGGTACTCAGATGTTGACAGGGTTCAATTCGTCGAACGCTTCGTTTCATCGTTGGGCTACCTTATATAAATATATAAGACAGGGATTTATTTTCTTAGATAATGCCAAAGACTATATGGGTTCGGAACAAGATGTATCATATATCAGTAAAAAAGATATGGATCGTTTGAAAGCGGAAACTAAATTTTTGATTGCATATAGTTATTTTTCTCTTTTTGAATTATATGGTCCAGTTCCTTTAATAACGGAAATAGAAGACCCGGAGAATAAGACGATTGATTATCCGAGAGCCTCTGTCGATGAGATTGTAAACTATATTGATAGATTATTGCAGGAAGTTCTTGATTCGAATGCATTACCAGAAACATTGTTCACAGAGAGTGCATCCGGTAGTCTGGATTACGAACATAACAATGATAGATATAATTTGAAAGAAATTGTACGCCCGACCAAAGTAACAGTGTTGGCATTGCGTGCTAAATTGTGGGTTTATGCAGCTTCTCCTCTTTTTAATGGAGGGTATGGAGAAGCGTTACAATTAACAAATAAAGATGGTAAGCATTTATTTCCAGATGAAGATAAGACGAAATGGAATACAGCCAAGACACATTTAGAGACTTTATTTACTTTTGCTGAAGCTAAAGGGCATAAGTTATATTATTCCAAACCTGGTAGTAATGGCTTGCCTGATCCTAATTTGTCTGTATATGAGTTGTTTCAATATTATAATGATGAGATTCTTTGGGCCAACGGTAATAATAGTTACCGGATTGTAGGTAACGATATGGAACGTCGTACTTGTCCACGTGGGGCCAATGGTTTTTGTAATATAGGCTTGTATCAGGAAGGAGTCGACGCATTTTTTACTAAAAATGGTCTGACAATTGAAGAGGATCCTGAATATAATGAGGATGGTTTTGGAAATTTGACGAATGTTTGTAGTTCAACTTTACATAATGATAAACATATTTTTAATATGTATCACAATCGGGAACCCCGCTTTTATAATACGGTCACTTATGAGGGTAGGAGTTGGCATCTTCCTATCTCTGGAAAGGCGGAGTACGGTTCATATTTCAGTAAGGGGGGAGATTCCGACAACAGTTCACAAGATCATCCGAAAGCTGGATATTTATTGTACAAGTTTAAGAACCGTACTTTATTGGATACCGGAAATAATGTGAAAACTTGGGCTCGTCCTTGGATATTGTTCCGTTTGGCTGATTTTTATCTTTATTATGCTGAAGTGTGTAATGAAATAAATCCTTCTGATCCTAAAATTATAGAATACATAGATAAAATCAGAGACAGGGCTGGTATACCAGGATATAAAGAATTGAAAGACAATGGAATAAAAAATATAGTCGGGGACTATGAAGCACAGAAAATAGCTATTCGTCGTGAACGCATGGTAGAATTATTTGCTGAAGGAAATTATTATTTTGACATTCATCGTTGGATGAGTTGTCTGGATGAGAATGGAGAAGATCAGCCATATGTTCGTACTGGAATGGACCTTAACTCACGTGCGGCTAAATTTAATTCTAGTAAGATTCCAACTGAGTTTTATGATGAAGTAGGTGAAGGCTCTTATTACAATAGAGTTGTTGTAGAGAAACGCGTTTGGAATAAGGAGATGCTATTGTATCCTGTACCTTATGATGAAATACAAAAAAGTAATTTGCTTGTACAAAATCCATTGTGGAACTAATAAAATTGATATTATAAAATGAAGAAGTATATAATTATTATCATATCGTTGTTTCTTGGCTTTTTAAATGTTTCGGTTTTTGCCACTAATGAGAAGATACCTTATACTAAAGTAGAGATTAAATTATTGATGAAAAAGGTTGCCGATTGGCAGATTAAACACCAAAGAGAGGTAAGGCATCATCCATTAGACTGGACAAATGCTACTTTGTATATTGGTATGGCCAAATGGGCGGAATTGGCTGATAAAGTTGATAAGGACGAGAAGTATTATAAATGGTTAGTAAATGTAGGAAATCGTTATTTGTGGAAAGCCAACAAACGGATGTATCATGCAGATGATTTAGCCGTTTGTCAGATGTTCATAGATGTCTATAATCGATATAAGGATAAATCCATGTTAAAACCGACTATCGAACGTATTGATTGGATTATCGATCATCCTTCTAAAGGTTCTTTGATAATTGATTATGCCAATCAGACTACACTGGAACGTTGGAGTTGGTGTGATGCTCTGTTTATGGCTCCTCCTATTTTCACCAGATTATACAAGGAAACGGGCAATGAAAAATATCTACAATTTATGGATAAAGAATATAAAGCTTCTACTATTTTCTTGTATGATTTGGAAGAAAAAATGTTTTTCCGTGATAGCCGTTATTTTTATCAACGTGAAGCCAATGGTAAAAAGGTATTTTGGGGAAGAGGCAATGGATGGGTACTTGGCGGACTAACTGAGATGTTGAAAGACTTGCCTAAAAAAAACAGTTACCGTAATTTTTATGAGGAACTGTTCGTAGAGATGTGTGGACGCATGGTGGAGATTCAGCAACCGGATGGATTCTGGCATGCCAGTTTATTGGATCCGGAAACTTATGCCGCTCCAGAAACCAGCTGTACAAACTTTATTATATATGCATTAGCATACGGCATTAATGAGGGATTACTGGACAAAGCTACTTATCTGCCTACTTTATTAAAATCTTGGAAAGCAGTGCTGGGGACGATCGATAGTGAAGGGAAATTGGGTTATGTACAACCTATTGGTGCTGATCCGAAAAAAGTAACTAAAGATATGACAGAAGTATACGGTGTTGGTGCTTTTTTAATGGCTGGAACAGAATTATATAAGATGGCCGAATAAGTATTAATAATTAAAGGTTACCTCTTGAATGTAGGTACAAATTTATCAGGTAGCCTTTAAAAAAACTTTTTCAGTAGATATTATAAAAAATACGGAACATAAAATGTTTTGATACTCATCTGAATTCATAATTGATAATCCCGAGAAATGGCGTTTTATTTCAGGATTATTTGGGAATAGCTGAATCTTAAACAAATGGAAATATGAGAAAAATTTTAATTATAGTTCTACTTTTTGTAGTAGGACTTCCTTCTTACACTCGAAATACAAAAACATTCCGCCAATGGGGAGAGGAATCCTTGAAAGTGATTGATACCTATTTGAAATCGGATAAAGGTACACTTCTATATTGTGAAAAAGCTTCAAGTTCAACGCCGGCCTTCGTATGGCCAACAAGTATCCAGATTAAAGCTTTGATTTATGCCGGGCGTATAGAAGATGCCAAGAAACTGGTGGATAATGTCAATCAGTATTATTATGTTTCTTATAATGGTTATTACGCTTATGACGCCAGTTATCGTGGAAAGGGTGGGAGCCGTTATTATGACGATAATGCTTGGATGGTTAAGGACTTGCTGGACTTGTATGCTGTTACACAGAACAGTGACTATTTAACGAGAGCTACAGTGGTCATGAAATTTTGTCTGAGTGGTGAACTGCCGACAGGAGGCATTCAGCTTAATGAGAATCCCAACCATGAGAAACATGGAAAGTGGGTTACTTGTGCTACTGCTCCAACTGCTGTCTGTTGCTTGCGCCTATATCAGATTACTAATCAGCAGAAGTATTTGAATGACGGCATCCGTCTATACAAATTTATGAAGAATGATGCCGGTTGGGGTATTGGAGCTGGTTATCGTGGATATGAAAATGCGGTTGTGATGCAGGCTTCTATGCTTTTATACACCATAACAGGCGAACAGGAATATTTAGATGATGCTTACCGGCTGGCTTATGGCATGGAGTCTCATTACATCGATTGGAAAACTCACCGATTGAATGAAACCGGTCAATGGGGTGGTCATGACATGACAGACGCCTATGTTGAACTCTACAAGATAGATCAAAATCCGAAATGGCTCAATCTTGCAGCGGGTTATGCGGTTTATTTGCATGACAATTGTAAAGACGAACTTGGCTTTTATCCCGAATACTGGAACGATCTGACTACTTCACAAGATAGTAGAAGACAATTGTTATATCAGGCTTCGGCAGCATCTACTTTTCTGAAACTGGCTACGGTTTCTTTTGAAACAGCCCTAACTACTACTCCTGTTGGTCTTTTTCAGAACGTGGATTATAACCAAGGAAAACTCAATAATCAATGGAGTATAGGACTGGAGGTAGGAAACTACACACAAGAGGATCTATGGCGCTTGGGAATGACCGATAACAAAATGAATTTTAAAGCAGCGCTGTCGTCCATTGAGATTGCAGACGGTTATAAAGTAACCATATATAAAGAGGGTGATTTTACTGGTGATTCTCGGGTTATGTATAAATCGTCATCCGATTTACAAAGTTGGCGTAATGTGGTAAAGTCCATTGTTGTTTCCCGTATTGATGATACCGGCATGCAATCAGAAAATCTAAAGGCATCATTGAAAATATATCCATTGCAAACTTCCGATTTTATTTATTTGGAAAATCTTAGGAAAGAGACATCTGTTAAAGTTCTGAACCTGAGTGGCGTTTCTGTTTTTTGTGAAAATCTACCAGGCGAGCAGTATACATTGGATATGACTCCTTTTTCACGAGGAATGTATCTGATATCAGTAAAATCTCCAGATTATGACCATATAATAAAAGTATTAAAGTATTAGTAGAGTTAATCTTACATATTATGAATATTAAAAATTTAAAGTTATGAAAACAAAATTATCTTTTTTAATTGTAGCGATTAGTGTTTGCATGAGTGCATTGGCAGTAGAAGTTCCTGCTAAATTATTTGTGCGTGGTACAGCTTTGGCCGAATCTTCCGTAGCAATGGAGATGAAACGTATCAATGAAGATTTTCCAAAGTTCTATATGGGCGAGGGAAGTATCAGTAACACTTATGAATTGTTTACTGCATTGAAAACAGGTAGTTATGAATTTGCCACTTCGGCTGACGGTGGTGCTTTAATTCAGGCTGCCACAATCACAGTGGACGGTGGAGAGAGTTTGGTTCCATATCGTATTCGCGTTAATTTTGACGAAGCAACGCCGGTGGTATCCGTACTCAAAGTGGATGAAGTTATTTTGTGGGCGCCTTCTAAAAAGTATGTTATAACGAATTTGGAGTATGTAGGTAATTCAACGTTCTACAACGACTATGTTGAATATATCAAAGCAGATTGGGGAGACGAAAGATATCGCATCCGGGTTTATACGGAAGACGGAGAATATACGACTTATGGATATAAGTTGAGAGCTGTTTCGGCTCCTGATAATGATAGTAATGAAGATGAAAAATTACCGGGTTATTTTGATTTGTATACCACTACCAATATTGAGGGCTGGGACGAAACGATAGACGGAGAAAAATTCTATGGCAGCGAATATAAATTATCTGTAAAACGCAGAACAGCCAATCCGTTGCTTCCTTTCAGCGTGAAAGTTATTTTTAGCACTTCTAAAAATTATACACACGAGCTGAGAGATTATGATCCTACTTCTATTCGTGAAAACAAGATGCAGAATGTGAATATTTATCCTACTATAATTGACAACAGCACCACTGTGTCGGTTGCCGAAGGTGCATTTTCTGTCGAATTTGTTTCTATAACCGGTGTGTCGGTGCTGAAAGTCAATTCTTCCGGAAATGTATTGAATTTGGAAGGATTGGATATGGCAAGTGGAATGTATCTGGTAAAAATTGTTCAGGATAACAACGTTTTATCAGTGAAACGTGTGATTAAATTGTAAAAGTGAGTGGGGAGAAGTTGTGGAGATATACAGCTTTCTCCCCTTTTGTGTTTTACGAATTGTAAAACTGGTTTTTATATTTGTAACAATGTCTAATACTCTTCTTCCAAGATTTCAGGAAGAAGCACAATCATTATTTATTATGGAACGATTTTATAAAAAAAGTTTGATTTTTTCTCTTCTCCTTATCGGAATATTCCAGTTTGTATTTGCTCAGAACGGTACCTATTCAAAGCGGTATTACAAACAACAGAAGGTTACGTTCAACAGACCGAATGGAGCCTATACCAATCAATTACTTTTAGAAGATTTTGGAAATGGCAAATATTACACGGATCGTGACCACGCGACAATCGTAGACAGTACTTATCAGATAAAGTTTAAAAAAGGATGCAAGGTTGGCGGCACGGGGGCGGCTGTGATTGTGAGTACCCCCAAGCTAAAGCAGTATACAATGGAATATCTTATTAAATATGATAACAATTTTGAATCGGGTTTGCACGGCAAGCAATTTGGTTTTAATTTAGGAGTAGGGTATTCGGGAGGGGCTTCTGATGCGGCTACGAAGAATGGTGACGGAGGAAGTGTACGTCTGCAGTTTGATGCACACGACGATTGTATTTCTAATCAGCTGTATGTTTATTATTCGGATATGACCACAGAATACGGTTGTAATCCCGGTGATCAGAAATATGATATGCAACGGGGAGTATGGAATAAGATAAAACTGACTGTCACTATGGAAACTTCTTATGAAGCTAAAGACGCCCGTATTGAAGTGTGGTGCAATGATGAAAAGAAAATAGATGTGACGGGGCTTTCTCTTGTTCGCAAAGATGAGCATCGTTTGATAACCGGTATTTGTTTTGAGTCGTTCCCCGGGGGCGGAGGTATCTATCCTACACATGATAATTATCTTTATATTGATGATATGACTTGGTATCCCGGTGAAGATAATGAAGCCTTTAAAAGTACTCCCAATGAATTGTATATGAGAGGGGATGCATTAGCCGAGTCTCTTTCTCCCTTGAAAATGCAGCGGATAGTGGAAGGTTTTCCTGAAAGTTATAATGGAAATTTAGTAACGAGCAATACTTTTGAATTGATTACATCGTTGAAAACCGGAAGTTATTCGTTCTCTGCTTCGGAAAATGGTGAAGATAAAATTCAATCGGAAGACATTACAGTAAATGAGACAGAAGGCGTTCCGGTTCCTTATCGGATCCGGGTAAATTTTGATGATGATATTCCATCGGTTACGATGGAGAAAATAACCGGAGCCGTATTATTTGCCCCTTCTAAGAAATACATAATAACCGATTTGAATTATACTGGAAACTCCACTTTCGAAGTGGAGAATCTCCAGTATAACGGTTCTACGTGGGGAGATCCGAGATATCGTATCCGACTTTATCTGGAAGATGGTTCTATGGCTACTTACGGATATATGAAAGGTAGTATTTCTGCTCCGAATGATGATAGTAATTCATCCGGTTATTTTGAACTGTTTCCAACAACCAATATCGATGATTGGTTTGAAACGATTGATGAAATTAAGTATACGGGAAATGAGTTTAAATTGTCTTCGAAAAGAAGAGGGGAGGGGTATGATTTGGCACCGTTTAATATGAAGGTAGTTTTCAATCCTCTTGGGAATTATTATCATGTCATAAGCGATTATGTAGATACTCCTCCTGTAGGCATTGCCGGAGAGCGGGGGAAGGATATTAGAGTTTATCCAACTTTTTTTGATAAATATATTATGATCCAAGGTGATGAGGATGGAATGTCGGTTGAATTATATAATGTATCCGGAAATAAATTGATACAAACCTATACCGGAACTTCCATTTGCCGATTAGAGAATCTGGATATTCCCAGAGGGGTTTATCTTTTGAGAGTCTCGACCCGGAATAATGAGACGGTGACAAGACGTGTAATCAAGTATTGATCTCTTTCTTCTTAATTAAATAAAGATTCGGGTATTGAAATAAGCCCTATTTAAAAATTGAATAAAATTGATAATTTATGCAGCTCTTCTTCTTAAATGGTGCTATCAGCTTTTCTCCTAAAAAGATAGGTTGGCTTCTGGTTTTTCTTTTAATGGTTCATCATACAGTATTGTGTCAGGATTCCAATCGACCGGTTCATATTTTTACGCTGGATACTCCCGATTATACTCATAGTCCATATACCGGAATGACGCGGAAACATTGGATAGATGCGGCGAAATACATGCTTGAGGGAGCTTTCGGCTATATTCATGACACAAATGATGCAATGAAATTTCCCAAACAGAAAGGCAAGAGTTATCCCAATAAGGAAGAACAAATTCCCACAGAGAAATTAGAAGGACTTTGCCGCACATTATATATTGCCGCTCCTTTATTAAAAGAAAATCCCGGCCTGGTTCTAAATAATATAAAGGTCGCAGATTATTACAGACAACAATTAGTGAATATTATCACTCCGGGGCATCCGAGCTATATATCTCCCCGGACAAAGAATGCCATCTCTCAGAATCTGGTGGAATTTGGAGCTTTATCCATATCCTTGTTTTCAATACCCGAAATCTTATGGAATCCCTTGTCGCAACAACAAAAAGATGCATTGGCTCATACCATGTTGAGCTATGCGGATGGTCCTACTGTACCGTCTAATTGGCGTTTCTTTAATTTGTTTGTATTTAGCTTCTTTAAAAGTGTGGGATACGAGGTAAATGAACCGCTTATGAAGAAGTTTCTGGATCTGTCTTTGGCCGATTATCGGGGTGAAGGATGGTATATAGACAATTCTTCTTACGATTATTATAGTATGTGGGCTTATCAGATGTATGGTCTTCTTTGGAGTGAATATTTCGGAAAAGAAAACTATCCGGAATATGCGAAACGCTTTATAGATAACTTTAAAGAGATGACCGGGACGTATCCGCTCATGTTTGGACGTAACGGGCAGATGATAATGTGGGGACGCAGTATTACTTATCGTTTTGCAGCCGTTTCTCCATTTTCTTTGGCGGGATATATGAATGATGATTCTGTAAATTATGGTCATTTACGTCGTATTGCTTCCGGCACTTTGTTGCAATTCCTTCAGAATCCGAATCTGCTGGCGGATGGAGTGCCTACCTTGGGGTTTTATGGTGCTTTTGAACCGGCAATTCAAGGATACAGTTGTCGTGGCAGTGTGTACTGGATGGGAAAAGCTTTTTTAAGCTTATTATTGCCGGAATCCAATCCTTTTTGGTCGGCTCAGGAAAATGAAGGCATTTGGGGTACGAAAGATCGGAAGAATCCGGTTAAAAACACATTCCAGAACGGTGCAAAGATTCTCATCACAGACTATTTGGAAAGCGGTATCAGCGAAATTCGTACCTCAACGGAGATGCCGGCCAATGCGCGTGAAGATTGGAGATATTCGGAAAACTATAACCGGTTGTCTTATAGCAGTGAATTTCCATGGATGGCAGATGGAGCGAATGGCGAAGTGGCAATGAATTATACTTTTAAGAAAGCGGATGAAGGATGGAAAGCATTGTCCGTGTATCGATTTAAGCGTTTCGAGCAAGAGGTATATTATCGGGAGGCTTGGTTGAGAAACGATACCGACATCGAATTTCAATTGGCTGATATATTATTGCCTGATGGTGTTTTGCGCGTTGATAAAGCTATGTCCGTGAATCCGGTTGAAGCCCATCTGGGGCATTATGCTCTCCCTCACCTGACAAATACGATAAAAGAAAAAACGATTAAGAAGCATGGGTATACGGCCTATGTGATAGAAAATGAAAAACATCAATTGGCAATGGTACCTTTATATGGATGGAAAGAGGTTGGTTTCGAACATACTTCCGGATTGCATCCCGAAAGTGACGAATGTACGGTGCTGAATGCAAAAGAAATTTTTACCGGTGAGAAGATATTTGTTACACTTCTATTATGGAATAAAGCAGGAATGAAAGTCGATAATAAACGACTTTTCCCGGTAAAGGATGTACTTGTTTCGCACGATAAGAAAAGTGTTACAGTTTTGTTGAATGACGGTACTCGGAAGGAAGTAGTATGGTAAAGGAATGAGCAATATAAAACGGATAAGGGAATGTTGAAAAGAGGTATATCAATGATAGTGGGAACTCTGTTGTCCATGTGTTATATAGTTGCTTCACCATTTTTGCCGACTAAGACAGAGATTATAGAAACGGGAAAACTGGTGAATGGTTATTGGATCAAAAATCATTCGCAAGGAGGGAATAATGATTGGGCAAGGTCTGTTTATTATGTAGGGAATACCTGTTTCTATAAATATTTCCCTAAAGCGATTTACTTGGAATATTCTACGGCATGGGCCGAAAGTCATCATTGGAAATTGAGAAGTTCTGGGCCAGATCATGCCGATGCCCAGGTTTGCGGACAGGTTTACTTGGATTTATATCAGTTGGATGGAGAAAACCGGACTAATAGAATTGCCGCTATCAAAGAAGGCATTGATAAAATGGTAACAAGACCCGATGTTGACGACTGGTGGTGGGTAGATGCTTTGTTTATGTCGATGCCTGTTTTTACTCATTTGGGCGTTTTATACAATGATGATAAGTACTTCGATAAGATGCATGATTTATACTCTGTTACGAAAAGGAATTTATATAACCCGGAGGATCATTTGTGGTATCGTGACAAAACGGTAAGCCATGTGACGCCGAATGGCAAAGCTTCTTATTGGTCGAGAGGGAATGGATGGGCATTCGGCGCTTTGGCTCGCGTGTTGGATATGTTGCCAGTGAACAGTGTGTACAGAACTGAATATCTGACGGTATTCAGAGATATGGCTGTCTCATTGAAAGAGTGCCAGCGGGAGGATGGCTTTTGGAATCCAAGCCTGATTGATCCGGAGGACTACGGAGGGCCGGAGGCAAGCGGCACGTCTTTGTTTCTTTTCGGATTATCCTGGGGAGTCAATCAGGGGATATTGGATAAGGACATTTATATGCCTGTCATTGCGAAAGCATGGAATGGATTAACGGCTTTGGCTGTGCAGCCCGATGGGTTACTTACTTATGTACAAGGTGTTGGTTTCAAGCCATCATCAAATCCTGCTACTTCTGCTTCCACGGCAGATTTTGGAGTAGGTGTTTTTTTAATGGCTTGTGCGGAGACGGCAAAACTTGCTTCCGGAAGTGTGCCTGCGGTTTCAAATTTTGATATAGTAGATCTAAGAGCGACTGATAAAAATAGGATTCTATTAAGATTTAATCAGGAAATAGAGGATGTGTCTGCTCTTTCAATTTCCAATTATGAGATAAATAATGCCGTTAAGGTAAAACGGATAGAAAAGGAAAATGCCAGATCGATTGTATTGGTTACCAGCGATCTGTTTCCTGCAGATTACCGATTGAAAGTGCATAATGTGAAGAGTAGAGCCGGTGAGTCTTTGGATGCCGGTGCATGGGCTTTTTTTGAATATATGGGGATTCATTCTGTTACAGCCAGTGATTATCAGAATGGGACTACAAATACACCGGATAAGGTGACGGATGGTGATATGTCCACTCGCTGGTCCTCGGAAGGGGTAGGCAGGTGGCTTTTGCTTGATTTGGGAGAAGAGAGAGTGCTTCATTCCGTTCGTCTTGCTTTTTATGAAGGGAATACACGGAAAAATTATTTTAAGATAAGTTTATCTCTTGATAATGTATGCTTTGAAGATGTATATCAAGGGGAATCAAGTGGCACGACAGACCAATTGGAGAGGTATGACTTTAACGATAAAAAGGCTCGTTACGTTAAGATAGAATTTAATGGGAATAGTAAAAGTAAGTGGAATAGTGTGTTAGAAGCCAGAGTCGGGACGTCAGAATCTGTTTTGGGGCTTTTACGTAATCAGAATTCTCTTTTTTGTATTATTACAAACTCATTGCAAGAAGGCCGGCTGGTAATCTTGACGGAGGAGGGTAATCACTTCCAGAGATTAGAATTATCAATTATAGATATGGGAGGAGCTTGTGTTCATCATCAGGCCTTTATAAATACTGATAATATAATAGTAATAAATGATTTATACCTTATGAAAGGGATGTATATTTGTTCGGTTGCCTTTGGTAAAAGAAGAATGTCTCAGTTACTGGTTATTGCATAAATCGGGGGAACAGGATGCTCTGTTTTTATGCATCGTGCAAAGCTCTCTTGGACACGGTGCTTAGTTATACTTAGCACGGTGCATACGGATTGTATGGATAGTGCTTGGCGATGGTAAGCACCATGCTTACCATCGCCAAGCACCGATTTGTTAAAACCTGAAATGCATCGTATCTTTTTTTTAATATAAAACATAGCTTTATAGTTATTTATTGTTACCTTTGAATATTGTTCAACCAAATGTGAATATTATGAGAAATATTACTATTCTATTATTGATTTTATCTTGTGTTTTTGCTGGCCATATACAGGCACAAACTGAATTCTCAAAAACAGGAACATAATGGAAAGTAAATCGTTTTTGCTATGGTATATGGAACGATACATATATTAATGATGATTATTTTTATGAATTAGGGACAGATACATTGCTTGGAGATAAGAATTGTAAGAAACTGTATTTGGACAAGGTACTCGTTGGAGCTTTTTTAGAAGAAGATCGTAAAGTGTGGTATTATCCATTTCAAGAATATGTAAATATTCCGGATAGAGTACTTTTATATGATTTCTCTAAAGAGGAGGGGGATAAGATTGAATCTTATAGGATTCCTTGGAATATAGGTGGTAATTTGTCGTATTGTGATTTTTTTGATGAACCTATAACATTGACTGTGGAGGATGTTTATTACGAATGTGGACGGAAAATAATGGTAGTTAGCGCTTTAGCTGATTATTATTGTAGAGAAGATGCATGGATTGAGGGTATTGGCAGTCCGTCAGGATTTTGGGGAGCTTATGAGGTAGCTGCAACCGATGGTGTTAATAGGAACACAAGTCTTGCACAGGTATTTGCCTCGGATAAATCTGTTCTTTATTATAAAGGACAGGTTATTAATCCCGATTATCAATCAACTTTTCTTAGGCCGGGCAAGACTTGGGAAATTCAAACTCCGTCGAATAGTATCGATAAGATAAGTATTGGAGAACCTCGGATGATAAACGGCTATCCGAGCTATCCGGTGTATAAAGGTACATATCATTATGATGGTGGTTATTTATATGATGTAAATGGGACTATTTACTGGCTTTTTGGTGGCTATTATGATGATTTACTGGATTGTGATCAATATCTTTATTCATTTGATTTTTCCGAAGTTGATCGCATATATCTTTGTGTATCCCATAATGTCAATATGGTATACTATGTTCCTCCGACGTATGAACCTTATACGGTTACCCGGACAGATCGGATACAGTGCATGGGAAAATCGCTGAAACGCATTGTTTTGGAAGGAAAGATTAAGCATGTATGGTTGGAAGATGTCGGTTCATTGAACTTACTGTTGTATTTGGAAGGTTCTGGTTATCACTGGGATGCTTCAGAATATAAGCTATTGCGTTGCTATGTTGGCGATGAGGTCATTTATGATAGCACCGATTTTCCCGATGGAATAGAAGGCATAGGTGCTTCTGTACCGACTTATTCAATTGCTGATGGTAAATTGATGGTGCATAATGCTTCCGGATATCGTCTTTCCTTTTATAATTTATCCGGAGTCGAAGTATATAGCCAAATCCTTTCGGAAACAACAGAAACAGTTCCCCTTCCTGCTTTTTCTACTACGATATTGATTGGTAAATTGCAGAAAGGGGATGCAGTGATCTCTTTTAAAATAGGAGAGATTGGAAAATAAGAGCGCTTTTTCATCTTTTGCATAAAGCACGGAAGTCGCAGTATTCGCAGGCCTTCGTGTTTTCTGTTTGTGTAAAGGGTGTTTCCGCTCCGAATATTTCTTCCAGTAACCTCTGTAACCGCTCCCGGAACTCATCTTCAAAGAAGGCGAAGTTATTTACGGGTATTTTGGGTTTACGGGGTTCGCCTATCTCAATGACCGGAGAGTAACTTTCATTGGCTGCCCGATGAATGTAGAGTAGGGCAGGAGCTACTTTCAGTGACTGCTTTCTGCTCATGATGGCAGCGTACAGGAATGTCTGGAAAATATAATTAGGCCTCCCTTCGGCGGGGATGAATAACTGCTCGATATTGGCCGGTGTCTTGGGACTTCCTCCGGTTTTGTAGTCCACAATCCGGAGAGTGTCTTCTTTACAATCCATGCGGTCTATCGTTCCGCCTATTTTGATTTTGATGGTTCCTTCCGGTGTGTTTATTTCCAACGGTTCTTCTACGGGTTCTTCCATTCCTGCCATGGAGAAAGGTGCATAGGCCAGATCATTGCGCAATAACTGGCGAAGGTAGGAACTGATTACCTTTGAATTGATCAACTGTACTCCGTTGTATTCGGGGCGTTCGTCAAGGGGGACGTGGAAGAATTCTTCTTTAAATGCACGGTCTACATATCCTTGAATGCGGACATCATCCCGTAACAGGCGTTCTAAATCCTCTTTCCGTATCTCTTTTCCGTTAGCACTTAATTCGCCGTATGCCAATTCTGCCGAGCGATGGAAAATGGTACCGAACAGTGCGGAATCGATCTCTGCACTTACTTCATCCGGTGCTTTCAATCCGGCCACATGACGGTAATAGAATCGCAGGCTGCAATCCAGATAGGCATTCAGGGCCGATGGAGAGAGCGGGAGCGCCTTCGGATTCTGATTGAAATTATACCTGTTCAGCATGCGGCTTCGTATTGCAGGCGTTTTCTCGATCGTTATCTCCCGGCTTTTTTGAGGAGACTGACCGGCTTCAAGGAATTCGTAACTGGTTTCGTGTGGCCATTCTACAAGGAACTGTAACATAAAGCGTGACCACTCTCCCCGGTTCAGGCCATCGGAAGAACTATTGTATATTAACGTGATATTTTCCGCCCGTTGAATCAGACGGTAGAAATAGTAGGCATATACGGCATTCTTATGCTCGATGGTGGTCATCCCGAAGGCTTTGCGGAGATTGTAGGGGATGAAAGAGGACTCGCCTCCGCCTTTGGGCAGTTGGCCCTCGTTGAGTGATAGCATGATAAGGTTACGGAAATCGAGGTTACGGGTTTCGAGCACCCCCATTACCTGCATACCGATGGCCGGTTCGCCGTGAAAAGGAATGTTGGCGGCGGCAAGTATGCGGTTGAGCAGACGTTTCAATGTGTCTATCCGTACTTGAAGTTCATCATTTTCGATCAGATTGAGCAGCCGGTTCACCATCGTGAAGCTCTTAAACAGGGATTCCCGGTAGAGCTGGTTGAAGATGTCCTCCTGTCCCGATTCCTGCCGGTATAGGATAGAGACCTCCTTCAATAGTTCTGTGATGTACAGGCACAGTTCACGAATACCGCTACGCGGTGTAAAAAGCAAGGAGAGGAAATCATCCTGTTTCAGTTCCGTGGGTAAGGGATAAAAACGATTGGTACGGGTCAGTTCTCTTTCCAAAGGTTCCGCTTTGGAGGAAAGCTGACGGGTATAGGGATGCTTTAATATGGCCTGCACTTCTTCATAGCTGTAACGCCCGGTTTCCATCCGGTAACCGGTGGTTTGTAGCTCGACGGCTGCATTGATAAAGCTATATACCGGAGTTTGCGCCAAAGGAAATCCCATGGTAATGTTGACATTCTTCACCTCTGCCGGGATAGAGTGGAGGACAGGAAGTAGCAGTGATTCATTGCAAAGCACCACTGCATTTTCTTTTTCTGAATCGGGGGTAGAGTGTTCCCGTGCCAGTCCTCTCACCCATTCGGGTAGGTAACGGGCTTGTGCATTTTCCGTAGGGGAGGAGATGAAGCGTACTTTCTTGGGGTGGCGCAGGCAATCGAAGACTTCTTCCGGAAGTTCATTAGGGAATAACTTCATGTTACGGAGGATAAATTCACCGGCTTCGTGTTTCTGTTGGGGCAATCGGGTATAGAAAATGTCATAATCCCAGTAGAAAAGCGCCTTGCCGGCATCTTGCAGAATGGAGAAGAAGCGGGTTTCCACCGTGTTGAGCACATTGAAGCCGACAAATACATATTTGTCATAGCGGAGCGTGTCTGTGTCGAGTGCTTCGATAACGTTGCGGTAAAGCATCCCTTCATAGGCTATGCCTAATGTTGTAAGCCGTGAACGGTAATTGCGGTAAATATCACCTAATTTATCCCAAAGAGAAATAAATTTCTCCTTTAGCTCCGTATGCTTCTCTATGGAGAAGTTTTGAAAGAACTGTCGGATGGCGCTTTCTTGTTCTTCATCGAGAAAGTCGAAATCATCCATGATGTTTTTTAAATCTTGCAGGTTGGTAAAAAGCTTGTCGGCATCTACCAGATTCTTGTCTACATCATCAAAGTCGCTGATGAGCAATTCTCCCCAGAAATAAAAGTCGTCCAGTGATTCTTCACTTTTAGTCTCTTCGCGAAAGACCTTATACAACTCACAAACTAACCGGATGGGATCACCTAATTTCTGTATGGATAATTGTTGAAACAATTCGCTGATACTGATATATGCGGGCGACCAGATAGGGCGATCGGATTGCGCAGCCAAGTGTTCATTGAAAAACAGACTGGCACGTTTATTTGGAAAAACGATGGCTACCCGTGAGAGATCGTTGCCGATTTTACTATGGAGGTCTTGAGCGACCAGTTCGAGAAAGGTAGGCCTCTCCCCCGACCCCTCTCCGTGGGAGAGGGGGGAGTGTGTCTGATTATTGGAGTAGGGCATGTTAGGGTTATATATAAAGAGGTTTATTATGATGTTTAATTATAAGAGTCATACATTCAAAGAAATATTAAGAGTCTATGTCTCTTCGTTATTGGAAGCAATAAGAATATTCTTGATCTGTTTAATCACTGTTTCCGGATTATCGATCACTTCTTCATTTTTAAAACGTATCACCTTGTATCCTAAAAGCGACAGTCTTTCCGTACGTTCCCGGTCTTTCAGAATTTGTTCAGCAGTCAAATGGTAGTCGCCATCCAATTCAATAATCAGTTTAGATTCAAGACAAGCGAAATCTGCTATATAATTATCAATGACTTGCTGCCGTCTGAACTTATATCCTAACTGTTCTCGTCGAAAATATTCCCATAGAACCCGTTCGGCATCTGTCGGATTTAATTTGTTTTTCTTCTGCAACTCTTTCAAGTAATTATAAGAGTTCAAGCATGCAGTCTTGTATGTAGGCTCCAGCTTCACCTCCACCACTTTCCCCTTTTCCCATCCGGAGTCAGTATCTTCTCCCCCCTCTCCTGCGGAGAGGGGCCGGGGGAGAGGCCCATACCACAAATACCCCCTGATATTACTGTATCCCATCTTCGTCAGTAATTGCATGTATCCCTGCACCTGCTTGTTGTACTTCTTGTTCGGTTTACCGAATTTGAAGTCCACCACCACTACTTGCCCGTCCTGCATCATTACCCTGTCCGGTCGGCGGGTTTGCAACACCCCGTCTTCCTTATATATAATGGCACATTCATTGAACAATTGCCAGCGTCCCGAATACCAATCTTGTATTTCGGGCATGGAGAAAGCCTTATGAGTCACTTTCCGTATCTCTTCTTCCACTTTGCGGCTACCGATAACGCCTTCGAAGATCAGTCTTTCTATGGCCGTATCAATGTCTTTTTCCGTTTCAATAGCCGAGAACAGGGTATGTAGCAAGCGTCCACGGTTGATAAAACGGTCTTCCGACTCTTCTTCATCTATTCCTTTGATAAAGTCTGCCGAGCGGTTGGACTGCCGGAATTCAATTTCGTGCCGCATAGATTCCATGCTTACCGGGAGTTTGTCCGGCTTCCGCGTCAACTTGTTGGTCGAAACTTTTTCTTCTTTCTTCGAAGAGGGGCAGAGTTCCCCTTGTTCATAGGGCTCGTCTTCGTTCCAGTCAATTCCGTTCTTACGGGCTACTTCGGGCAATGCTGCCGTCAGTAGTTCGGACATTGTTCCCTTTTGTCCTTTCCGGCTCCATACAATCAGATTTTTTCCGGCACGGGTAAAAGCCACGTAGAGCAGATTCAGATTATCTACCCATAACTGCAAGCGTTCCTGCTGATAGTCTTTCTGATAGACGGAAGCACCCATTTGTGCGGAGTAGTTCACCGGCACAATATCCAGTTCATTGAAAGGGGCTTCTTCCGGAATACACCACACGAGCTGGTTATTGGTCTCATTCTCCAGTTTCCAGTCGCAGAAAGGCAGGAGTACCGTATGAAATTCCAATCCTTTTGATTTGTGGATGGAGAAGATGCGGATACCTTCCATCTCTCCACTGGGGATGGTTTTGCCGCATAGCGTCTCTTCCCAAAAGCGGATAAAGCCGTCCAGTTCGGATGAGTTGCTTTGCAGATAATCCGTCACTGCATCGAAGAATGCGAAAAGATAGGCATCCTGATCGCTGATACGGTTCATTTCGAAAAGGCTGAAAAGCTCTTCCAGTAACTCATAAAGCGGCATTAACCTTAATATCCCTATCTTTTTAATGAATGCTTCGGGCAATAGCGTCTCTGCCGGAGCGGTTAGCAGGTTGTCCAAGCTGCCTTCGTATCCTTTTATCTGCAACTGATAATTGGTAATAAGCGAAGCCCGGGCAATCCGGTTCTCCGGATCGGAGAGATAACGCAGGGCATCTATCATCATACAGATAGCCAATGAGGCATCCAGGCGGAAGGCTTCATCGGATACGATTTTGTATTGCAGTGTTTTGTCAAAGTAATCGGCAATGCGGGGAATGCTTTTGTTTTTGCGCACGAGAATGGCAATGTCATTGAGCTTTACTCCGGAGTTCTGTAAACGTTCCACCTCTTCGCCCAAGCCGATAAGCGTCTGTTCGGTGTAATCATGCTCTTCATCCGGTTCGAGAAAGGATACTTTGACATACCCTTTTTTCTCCTCTTTGGGAGATTCCTGCGCCACATCGGAATAGGCTTTTTGCAGTGCTTCGCAATCCGTCTTTAACTCCTCTTTATAGACTGCATTCAGATAGTTTACCGCCGATGTGAATATTTCGTTGTTAAACCGGATAACATCGGTTTCGCTTCTACGGTTTGTTTTCAGGGTTTCTACCCGTATCGGGAAGTGTTCTATGCGGTCGTTCAGCCCGTTGAGTATTCCCCAATCGCCGTTTCTCCAACGATAGATGGATTGCTTTACATCTCCCACAATCAAGCTGTCTGCTCCTTGTGAAAGCCCTTCCAATAGCAGTAACCGGAAGTTTCCCCATTGCATGCGGCTTGTGTCCTGAAACTCATCTATCATTACATTCCGGATGTTTGTCCCGATTTTCTCGAATACGAAAGAAGAGTCGCCATCCTTTACCAGTTGATGGAGCAAGGCATTGGTGTCCGATAATAAAAAGCGGTTGTTCTCCCGATTGAGCCGGCGTACCTCTTCGTCTATGTTTGCCAGCAGTTGCACCTTGTTCAGGTGTTGCATGGAAAGCCGGCAACTGTTTACTATCTTATTATTTTTCGAACGGAACTTCTCTGCTTCATTCAATAAAGGCATGAGGCTTCCGGAAGCTAATTGAAGAATGTCCTGATAGCGTGGCGAGCTTTTAGCCGCCCAGTTTTTCTCATCCGTCAGGCACTTTTCTACTGTTGCATTGCGTATGTCATCGCCCAATATGCCATTATTGAGTTTGCGGAAATAACTTCCTATGCCGCGCGAACCGTTCTTCAGATCGTCTGCATTGAGGGCATGTCCGTCCAGTTCTCCTTCAAACTGATCGTAGAATCCCTTCATCTGTTCGAGTGCTTCCGTTTCCATCTCTTTCAGTTCACGACGGTAGTTTTTGATGAGTCCCGGATTCTCAATCAGTTTTTGCCGGAGTCCTTCTCCTTTCTCTATATATCCCTCATCGAAGATATTCCGTCCGAAACTTTTCACCTCGTCCGATACGTTCCAACGTTTGTCGTCTGCAATGCGTTCGTTGATATAATCCAGCAACCATGCCAATACGGGGGAAGTAGGGCCTAACTTTTCGATCATGCTATCCACGGCATCGCTCAATACTTCCTGGTTGTTCAATTCGATATTCAGGTTGGGGCTTAGCTCGAGTTCACGGGCGAGGTTTCGCATCACCGACTGGAAGAAAGAGTCGATTGTCTCTACCCGGAAGCGACTGTAATCATGCAGCATATTGGTCAGTGCTACTTTAGCTGCTTCCCGCACTTCTTCCACCGGTTTTCCTGTTTCTGCGATAATCCGTTTCAGATAGGCATCCGAGTCCTTGTCCCCTTTCCAGATACCGTAAAGCTGGCTGAGAATACGCTCTTTCATCTCTGCTGTCGCTTTATTGGTAAAGGTCACGGCCAGTATTTGCCGGTAAGCACGAGGGTTGAGAATGAGTAGTTTGATGTATTCCACGGCTAAGGTAAAAGTCTTACCGGAACCGGCGGAAGCTTTATATACTAAGAGTTCCATACGATGTTTATTTGAGACAAAGATAGCTTAAATCTTTATACTTTACTGCCATGTGGATGTAAAAATAGTACCAATATATGTAATGCTGCTTTATAATATATGTAATATTACTTTATAATATATGTAGCGGAGTATTATATGTATCGCAAAGTATGCTTGGGTCTGTTTTTATACTTTGTTTTCCGGAAAGTATGTTAAACAGTGAACAGAAAACGTGCGTCTTTGAATAAAAATGCAAGCAAAATTCGGTTTAATTAAGAAAAAACGTCAAAAGTTGTCGCGTTTAATTATTCATATTGATAGTTTTATTATCTTTGTAGCCCCCTTTTATTCTTTGAGTAGAATAAAGAGTAACAGTGATAATTGATAGATTAACTTGATGAAACTGAAAACAAGCCTGCTAATTACGGTGGCCACAGGTACTTTCTTGTGTGCTTCTTCCGTTGTATCGTATGCCGGAACTTCTACCCCTGACACTATGGGATTGTTCCGCAAGAAGAAAAAAACAGAATCCAACGACAGTATTAAATCTAAAAATGAGTATGAAAAGCTGACCGGAGACGGTAGTATTGTTCGGCGTGGTATGTTTAATGTATACCAAAAGAAGAACGATTATTACTTTGAAGTACCATCGAATTTATTGGGAAGGGATCTGTTGGTTGTGAACAAATTGCAGCGTGTTCCCGTAGAACTGAACGAAGCGGGAGTCAATCGCGGAGTGAATTATGAAAATCAGATGGTGCGCTTTGAACTCGATAAGGCAACCAATAAATTGCTGATTCGTCAAAGTCGCGTATTGCCGCTTTCGCCTGCCGAAGATGCTATCAGTGAGTCGGTGCGTAACAACTATATCTCTCCGTTGATAGCCGGTTTTAAAGTAGAAGCGTATAATAACGACTCTACCGCGATGGTGATTAAAGTGAATGATATTTACGACGGGACGGAGACGAGTATCAATAATGTATTTACCAATATCAATCTCGGTACGTCTGCCATAAAGAACCTGTCTCGTATTCTTTCCATCAAATCGTTTGAAAATAACGTGGTGGCTACTTCCGAACTGACGACGAAAGTGACCGAAGGAACTACTTCCGTATATGTTACGGTAGAGGTGAGCTCTTCGCTGATGTTGCTTCCGGAAAAGCCGATGACAGGCCGTTTGGATAATGCCCGTGTCGGATATTTCACTAATCCGCTGTTGAGTTATAGCGATGGCCAGCAGAAGGTAGAAGAGAAGCAATTCATTACCCGTTGGCGTCTGGAACCGAAACCGGAAGACCGCGAACGTTATTTGCGTGGAGAGTTGGTAGAACCGGCCAAGCCGATCGTGTTCTATATCGAAAATTCTACTCCATATCGTTGGCGTAAATACATCAAGCAAGGTATAGAAGACTGGCAGGTTGCTTTCGAACGTGCGGGTTTTAAGAATGCTATTATTGCCAAAGAAGTGACGGACAGCATGATAATAGATATGGATGATGTGAATTATTCCGTACTTACTTATGCTGCTTCTACCAAAGCCAACGCTATGGGGCCTTCTATTCTCGATCCCCGTTCGGGCGAGATTCTTGAAGCCGATATCATGTGGTGGCACAACGTACTCGGTATGTTGCAAGAATGGATTACCGTGCAGACAGGCGCTATCCGTCCCGAAGCCCGTGGAGTAAAGATCTCTGATGAGTTGATGGGAGACGCCATGCGTTTTGTAGCATGCCATGAGGTAGGTCACTCTTTGGGATTACGCCACAACATGATGGGGTCATGGGCATTTCCTACGGATTCATTGCGTTCCAAGACATTCACCGACCGTATGAATTCTACTTCTTCCTCTATCATGGATTATGCCCGTTTCAACTATGTGGCTCAACCGGGTGACGGAGTAACCGCACTTTCACCGCATATCGGTCCTTATGATCTGTTTGCCATTGAATATGGATACCGTTGGTATGGTAAGGAGACACCGGAAGCGGAAAAGGATTTGCTTTATGATTTCCTGAGCCGTCATACGGACCGTCTTTATAAATATAGTGAAGCACAGGATGTGCGCGATGCCGTAGACCCGCGTGCACAGAATGAGGATCTGGGAGATGATGCCATACGTTCCTCTCAATTGGGTATTGCAAATCTGAAGCGTGTGGTTCCTGAAATAATAAAGTGGACTACGACCGGTGAGAAGGGGCAGACGTATAAAGAGGCTTCCCGTCTGTATTACGCTGTTATCAATCAGTGGAACAACTATCTTTATCATGTAATGGCCAATATCGGTGGCATTTATCTTGAGAATACGATTGTTGGTGACGGACAGAAAACGTATACGTTCGTAGAAAAAGAGAAGCAACAGGCCGCATTGAAATTCCTGCTGGATGAAGTGTTGACTTATCCGAAATGGCTGTTCGATGCTGAGGTGGGAGAGTATACTTATCTGCTTCGCAATACTCCGATGGGAGTCGTTGAAAATGCGCCTACACAAGTTCTGAAAAATGCGCAATCTTATATCCTTTGGGATTTGCTGTCGAATACGCGTCTGATGCGCATGCTCGAAAACGAATCGGTAAATGGAAAGAAAGCTTTCACGGCCGTAGAACTGATGGACGGTTTACACCGTACTATTTTTGCTACGACCGAGCGTGGGGCGATTCCCGATGTAATGACACGTGCCTTGCAAAAGAATTTCTTGGATGCTTTGATTACGGCTGCCGCCGAGAATGAAAGTGTGAAATTCAGTAAGAAGTTGATGAACGACCATTTCCTGCTGGATCATCAGCAGGCTGTTTGCAGTTGCGATGAATACGCCCATCGTTCATTGGATGCCGACCGCATGGGAGCACGTCGTGAGGTGAATTTCTATGGCTCGCAGATAAACCGCGTATCGGATGCGATTTCTGTGAAGCGTGGCGAGTTGCTTCGTATCAAAGACTTGCTTCAAAGCCGTTTGGGAACATCGGATGTAGCTACGAAGTATCATTATAAAGACATGATCCTGCGCATCAATACTGCGTTGGGAATCTAAATTGGAAATTAGAATATAGGAGTTGGAAGTTAGAATCCATTCGGGGCGGGAGCAGAACCATGCTGATATGCTGCATAGATTCTAACTACTAACTACTGACTACTAACTACTTATATTGTATTAATGAAAAGAACAATCAGTTATTTACTATTTTCTCTTTGCTGTGTCATCGCCTTTGGAACAAGTGCGGCAGAAAGAAAAATTACAGGTGTAGTTATCGCCGGTGATTACAAAGAGCCCTTAATCGGTGCCTCTGTGTTTGTGTCATCCGAAAACTTAAAGAAAGCGGGCAGCAGCCAGACTTCCTTGGGGGTGATAACGGACATGGATGGAAAGTTTACTATTAATGTGCCGGAAGGTGTGACCAGCCTTCAGTGCAGTTATGTGGGATATGAATCGCAAACAATACATCTGGCAGCCGGAAAAAACAGTTATGAGGTTGTACTGCAACCGTCGGCACATATGCTTGATGCGGTTGTTGTAACGGGATACCAGACTATCGAACGTCGTAAACTGACGGCGGCAGTTACCAAGCTTGATATTACCGATGACAAGATCGGTTCGGTCATGAGTATCGACCAGGCACTTTCCGGACAGGTAGCGGGGTTGTCCTCTATCGCTTCTTCGGGTGCTCCCGGTGCCGCTCCTAAGATTCGTATTCGTGGTACTGCTTCTTTGAACGGTACACAAGATCCTCTTTGGGTGCTCGATGGGGTGCCGATGACAGGAACGGAGATTCCGACTATGGAAGACTTGAAAGATATCGACAACATCTATCAGTCGGCTATTGCCGGTTTGAATCCTGCCGATATCGAAAGTATCACTGTTTTGAAAGATGCTGCTGCTACGGCTATTTATGGAGCACGTGCGGCAAATGGTGTCATCGTGATTACCACTAAAAACGGTAGGGCAGGGAAACCACAGATTACTTTCTCTACCAAGTTGTCTTATTCTCCTAAGTTTGATATCGATCGTTTGAATTTGCTGACTTCGGATGAAAAGGTGAACTTGGAACTTGATTTGTTGCAAAGTGACTATACGTATCGTGAAAATAAAGGAGAAGTAGCCCGTATCATTTCCCGTTATGGATTGACAAATGCCTATAAGAACGGGGGATGGAGTGCACTGTCAACGCAAGCCCAGAATGAGATTACCAATTTGCGTTCGATAAATACGGATTGGAATGATATTCTATTCCGTGGTACTTTCAATCAGGAATATAATGTCAGTCTTTCCGGTGGTTCTGAAAAGGCTACTTATTATACTTCTTTGGGATATTATGATGAGAAAGGTAATGTGAAAGGTGTGGAAGCCGATCGTCTGAATATGGTTTTAAAGACTTCTTATAAAGTCAATAAGATGTTGAAAGTCGGTGCGTCCTTATTTGCTAATCGCAGAACTAACAAATCCAATCTTACAGACTCGGATGGTTTCTCCAATCCGGTGTATTATTCACGTAGGGCAAATCCTTATCAAACGCCTTTTGATGAAGATGGCAATTACGTTTATGACATCGATATTCAAGGAAAAGGGGATTCGGATTTGAAGTTCAATGTATTCGAAGAACGGAATAATACTTCGTATGAACAGACCACTAATGCCTTATCGGCTATTTTCGATGTAGAACTTCGGTTTAATGATAAGTTTAAAGCTACATCACAAGTTGGTCTGCAATTGGATGCCGTATCTAAGGAATCGATTGCCGATCACGATACTTATGCAATGCGTAAGGATAAAGAACGTACAACGATGTCTTCTCTCAACAACCAGTCTTTCTTGCCGGACGGGGGGAAGCATACGGAAACGGCAAGCAGCAATTCTCAGGTGAACTGGAAGAGTCAGGCCGAATATCGTGATTCTTATAATGACATTCATGAATTTGAAATGATGGTCGGAACGGAAATCAGGAAAACCTGGTATAGTTCTTTGACGAGTACAGGTTATGGCTATGACCGTAAGACTTTGACCACTAAGCCTGTGATATTTCCGAATGAATCTTGGGCACGTTCGTATCCGTTGCACACTAAGACCTATCAGGAAAATGCGTATGCTTCTTTCTTTTCAACGGCTTCTTACTCCTTACTTCAACGCTATACAGTAGGAGGAAGTGTTCGTTTTGATGGTTCTGACATATTCGGGGTTTCTAAGAAATATCGCTTTCTGCCGTTGTATTCGTTCAGTGGACTTTGGAGAATCAACAATGAACCGTTTATGAAAGACTTTAAGAAGATCGATAATCTGGTCATTAGAGCTTCTTATGGTGTGCAGGGAAATATTGATAAGAGTACTTCGTCATATGTAATGGGAAATTATAATAATGTCAGCATATTACCGGATGTGACAGAAGAGATGATCGTATTGGGAACTCCGCCCAACAAACGTTTACGTTGGGAAAAGACAAAAACAATGAACTTCGGGACGGACATCGCTCTATTCAACAATGCACTGAATATTACGGTAGATTATTATCGTCGTAAAGGTACAGATTTGATTGCTTTGCAAATGTTGCCGCTTGAAACCGGCTTTATGTCGACTTATGTCAACTGGGCAAGTATGCGTAATGACGGTTTTGAAGTGGCATTAACCACCCGTAATATAAATCGCAACGGTTTTACCTGGTTTACAAATTTCAATTTGGGATATAATCAGAATAAAGTTTTGCGTGAAACAGTACCATCCAATCAGACGACACCCGGACGTGAAGGTTATCCGGTAGGGGCACTCTTTGCTTATAAATCGGCAGGATTGGACGATGAAGGATATCCTTTGTTTTATAATAAGGAGGGTGAAAAAGTAACTGCGGTAGAACTGTTGAAGTTGAATAGTGCAGGAGCCAGCACCTTGTCTGCCGAAGAACAACGTAATTTGTATTCATATATCGGTTCGAGTGATCCTCTGTTCTCGGGAGGTTTTGTGAATACGTTCAATATCAAAAGGTTTGAAGTGGTTGTCAATTTTATATTTAACTTGAAAATGTATTCAAGAGTAGCTCCGTCCTATACGCTGACGAGCTTTGACCGGGGAATGAATACAAATCGGGATATATTGAACAGATGGACACCTACAAATACCAATACGGATTTTCCGGCATTATTGTCTGATACAAAGCGTACGGCGGAATATTCACATTATGATATATTTTCCACTTATCAGATGATGGATACGTGGGTGAAGCGTTCGGATCATGTGAGGTTACAAAATATCCGGGTTGGTTATAAGCTTCCCGAAACACTTATGCATACATTGGGTATCCGTTCGGCTACCGTTGCTCTCGAAGGTCGCAACCTGTTTGTTTTCGGTGCTAATTATAAGAATTTCTTGGATCCCGAAACCATGAGTAATCAGTTTGCACAACCTATACCTAAGTCGTTTACTTTCAGTCTTAACATGAATTTTTAACAGATTATGAAGATACTAAAGAATATAAAACTACTGTGTGCCTTGCTTTGTATAGCGGCTTTATACAGTTGTGACAAATATCTGGATATACAACCGGTAGGAAAGGTGATTCCCCGTACCGCTGCAGAATTCAGGGCATTATTGACTCAGGCATATAGTTATGTACCAAGTGACAGAGGATTAGCTACCTTTCGTTCGGACGAGATGATAATGGATGGAACTCTTGCTGCCGAAGATTTGAATTCTTACAAGGATATATGGATATGGAATGATGTGAGTCCGTCGGAAAATACGACGGCATTCAGTTGGCGTTCGTTCTATCATACATCGTTTATCGCCAATTATGTCATTGAATCAAAAGAGATGATTGAGGAAGGGACTGTTGACGAGGTGAACCAGATGGTTGGCGAGTCTTATATGCTTCGTGCCTATATGCACTTTTTGTTAGTCAATTTGTTTGGTGAAGCTTACACGAATTGTGATCCCGCTACTACAAAAGCTATTCCGTTGAAATTGAATAGTGATACGGAGGTTACCTTGTCCCGTAATACGGTTGCCGAGGTGTATAATTCTATTTTATCAGATCTTGCAGAGGCAGAAAAATATCTGAATGTAGATCAATGGGATTTGGGATATAACTATCGTTTCAATACCTTAAGTGTCAATGCATTTCGCTCTCGTGTGTACTTGTATATGGGTGAATGGGCAAAGTCTCTCGAAGCATCACAGGCAGTTTTGCAGGTGAATGACCAATTGGTGGATATGTCTTCTTCTACCGTATTGCCGAATGAATATAATTCTCCGGAGAATATTCTGGCATTGGAACAGGTGATGACTGCTCAATACGTACGTGCTGCGAAAGTGAATACTACTTTATGGAAAATGTATACTTCGAGCGATTTGCGCAGATCGAAATATTTTAATCAAGTAACCGTTTCCAATATTTTGGTTGCTAAAGGCGGAAGCAATCAGTATTCCTGTTCTTTCAGAGTTGGAGAAATTTATCTGAATGCTGCCGAAGCTGCATTAATGACGGGAGAGTCTGCTATACCTGCGGCACGGACTTATCTGTTGACGTTAATCAAACAACGTTATAAAGCTGCTGCTTATACAGAGAAGGAGACGGCAATTAATGCAATGGGGCGTGATGAATTATTGCAGGAAATATACGACGAGCGTACTCGTGAATTAGCTTTTGAAGGACATCGTTGGTTTGATTTACGACGGACAACCCGTCCTCGTCTGGAAAAAACGTACAGTGGGACAACCTATGTTCTGGAAGAAAACGATTCCCGTTACACAATTCGTATTCCCAGTGAAGCAATAGAAGCGAATCCGGGGCTGGCAAACTAAAAGAAAACATTTTTGTTGTGATTGAGACGACTTGGTTCTCAATCATAACAAAGATGGCTCTATGTATTTATCTATATGTTTAATTATTAAAAGATTGTTTTATGAAAAAAGTATTACTGCTTGCTTTTTGTGCTGCGGCTATGCTGACAGTACAAGCTCAGCCGACTGTAACTAACAGTTGGACGAAATCTCAGACAGATATTCTCTCTGTTGCAAATGTAAATAATAGTAATCCTGTGGCTGTTTCTGCACAGGGAGATATGTATGCAACCGGTCTTTTTACCGAGAGTTTTACTTTTGGCGGTAAAGAGATAGAAGCAGTTGCTACCAGTTCATATTTATTAAAATATGGTACTGATGGTGCTGAAAAATGGGGAGTTGCTCTTACAGGTGCTGCAACAATAAAGACGATAACCACTGACGGTGCCGGGAATGTATATATTGCCGGAAACTTTGCAGATGAATTGACATTCGGCAGTACGGATGGTAATACCCAAGTGAAAGAGGGCATTAAAATGGATGGTACTCCTATTGCTGATCAAGCTGCCGGTTTTGTAGCCAAGTATGATGTTAATGGTGTATTAAAGGCTGTACAGAGTTTTGTGTCTAAACCTTTGCCGGAATTGGAGGCTACTGGTATATATTTCCCAGAGGCAGGCGATTATCGTTTTGATATAAATAATATTGCGTATAGTGATGGAAAATTGTATGCTTCGGCTTCTTATAAAGGACTGACAGAGAATAATGGTTTCTCTTTTAAAGGTGGTTATTTTGATCTTGACGGAGGGGGATTTTGGTATGGTGATTTAGTTTCCGGTGCTGTCTTTTCTTTGAATGATCAGTTAGAGGTTGACGGAATTTTAGCTAATATGGGTGTAACAGGTGGAAAAAGTACAGATCTATCTTCTGTACAATCTGTTTCGTTCGCAGTTGCTGAGGGAAAATTATATTCCGGTTTTGTAGCTTCAGGTAAGCAAACATTGACTATTGGTTCTAAGGAACAAGCATTCGATCTATCTCAAGAAAATGGTGTAACTGAATATGGACATATTTTGTCTATTATTGATTTAGCTGATGGTAGTTCTTCATTGACTAAAAAATACTCCACGACTCATGATGCCTATGGTAACTATTGTTTTATTAAATCAATGCTTGTAAAAGGTGATGTTTTGTTGCTTGGTGGTACGTTTAATGCTAAATTGGCTTTTGACCAAAATATAGATGCTGTTTCTACTAATGATTTATATGTTGCTGTTTTAAACAAAAATACTTTGGATGTGAACAATGCCGTAGCTTCAAAAGTCAATGAAGGTGATGCGAATTCAAAGAAAGAAGAATTTGGTGGAATGACAGTTTGTGGTGATTATGTTTATATGATAGGACATACTGCTGTTATTGCTTCTCATGCAGTTGAAACTCCTCTTACTTTCTGGATCGATACTACTAACGGAACAATGACTCAAGCTAACCCTGCAAATCTTGCTACAGGTGTAGCAGCTTCCGGTACAAAACTGGCTATTGCTCAAACTCAGGTTGCTGATCAAAAGCTTGAGAATATCTTCTCATTAAATGAAGTTAGCAATGCTACAGGTATTTCTTCTACTGAGCAGGGAGCTGGCGTGTCTGTTTATCCTAATCCGGTAGTGGATGTATTGAATTTCACAACTCCTTGTGATGTTGTTATCATCAACTTAATGGGAGTAACAGTTAAGCAGGCTGAAAATGTTTCGAGTTTGCCTGTTTCTGATTTGATAAGTGGGCAATATATTATCAAGCTTACTACAGAAGATGGTACAAGTACTGCTAAGGTAATTAAGAAGTAGAGTATTATTATTGTTGGTATAAAATCAATGAAAGGGTCTCCTTAATTAAATAAGGCGGCCCTTTTTTATTTCTCTCATTCCTGTGTTATATTGTATGTTTCTTGAATAAAATTAAAGAAATGATTAATATTATTCAATAAATAGTTTAATTATTTAAATAGTATATCTACATTTGCAGATGTAAATCAATATAAAATTTCAATCATATGAAACATGTAAGCTTGACTTTCGGTATTTTGTTTTCTGTTTGCTGTCTTTTTTGTCAGGCACAATTGATGCCATTGAATGTAGAATCGGTGACCTTGAATACCGAAGACGGGGTGATCAAAGGTAAATTGATTCTTCCCAGTACAGAAAGAAACTGTCCGATAGTGTTGCTTATTGCAGGATCCGGACCGACGGATATGGATGGTAATTCTCCTCTTCTTCACGGAAAGAATAATTCATTGAAGTATTTAGCGGAAGGATTGGCTGAAAATGGCATTGCTTCACTTCGTTTTGATAAGCGGGGCATAGCAACCAGTGCAGCAGCCGGAAAAGAGGAATCCCTACTGCGTTTTGAAGATTATGTAAATGACGTGAAAGGTTGGTTGAATTTTTTAGCTAACGACAAACGGTTTACCGGTATCACGGTGATAGGGCATAGTGAGGGGGCATTGATCGGTATGTTGGCTTGCCGGAATCAGCCAAAGGTGAAAGCATTTGTCTCATTGGCCGGAGCAGGTCGTCCGGCATATGAAATTATAGAAGAACAAGTATCCGCACAGCCGGAAATGATCCGGAGAGAGGTGTCTGCCATTAACGAATCTCTTAAAAAAGGGGAACAGGTAGAACAGGTTCCTATGTACTTGCAGTCCTTATACCGTTCTTCGGTTCAACCCTATCTGATCTCATGGTATAAGTATGATCCTCAAGAGGTCATTGCGACTCTGAAAATACCGGTATTAATAGTTCAAGGTAAACGTGATATTCAAATTAGCACACAAGATGCCGAATTGTTGAAGAAAGCTAAACCTGCTGCCGGATTGCTCTTCATCGACTCCATGAATCATGTTCTGAAAGATTGTGATACGATGGATCCGCAGAAGCAGTCAGTCGCTTATTCTGATTCCTCTCTACCGGTGAATACTACCTTGATCTTTTCGTTGAGCACTTTTATAAACAAGCATAAATAATCGATATGAATGAATTGAAAAAACGTTTGCCACTGCAATGTCCTGCATGTGAGTCTCCATTGAGAGTAGGGCGTATGTTTTGCGGAGAATGCGGTACCGAAGTTTGCGGTGATTTTGAATTGCCTTTGTTGGCCCGTTTGTCAGAGAAAGAACAGCAGTTTATTCTTGCTTTTGTAAAGTCGAGCGGTAGCTTAAAAGACATGGCGAAAAGTATGGGAATAAGCTATCCTACCGTTCGGAATGTTTTGGATGATTTGATTGAGAAACTTATTAAAATGGAAGAAAAATGAAAAATCAGAAGATTGAAAAAGTGGTAAATCCGTTTATTCGGATTGCAGGGACACAGGCATTACTATGGGGAGCATTAGGTTTGGTTGTCTCTACCTTGCTGAGTTGGTTATCCGGTTATCATTATCATGGATTATTACACTTCGGACCTGCTCCCAATCCCGCTTGGTGGTGTTATTGGGCAGAGCATCTGATGGTGTGGTTAGTTCCGGCAACCCTGTTTTATATAGGTGGAAAGATATTTTCCCATTCCAAAATCCGTATGGTAGATGTTTACGGAACTGTCCTGTTCGCTCAATTACCGATGATCGGAATGAATCTGATCTATTTATTACCCCCTATGCAAGCGATCGCACAAGTAGATTCTACAATGGCACCTACTGAGATACTGGCTATTCCTAATCTGCATTGGGCTATTTTCTTGTCATTACTCGGTTTTCCGTTTATAATATTTTCTCTTATCTGGATGTTTCAGGCTCTCAAAGTATCCTGTAATTTGAAACAGTCCCGGCTTTGGATTATTGCTCTTGTCGGAATCATTGGAGGAGATATACTTTGTCGATTTTCAATCAATCTGTTTTACTCATAACCTGTTTGATTTTGAATAGCCTGTTATGATCTTTTTTAGACTTATTTGTGTTTCAAATAATAAAAAATAGATTACGTTGCTCTCTTACTAAATGTTTTTTGTTACTTTGTTGACAATTTCACAAAGAAAACATAAAACATGGATTATAAAAAGTATGAAGCTCTCGATAAAAGCCGGCAAAAGCTACTTTGTTTTTGTGCTTTTATAGGTGGAAACATTGAACCTCAATCACTCAAAGAATATGCAAAAATTTCTTCTGTTGCATTAACAAAAGTCACCTCTTATGTCAAGGAATTGACTAACGGGAGTTTTTTGCAGTCTGAAGGATTCGACTGGCGCTCTCACGACTACATTTACCAAATCACTCCGGCACATTATTACCGGGTATTACATTTCCTGTTTGTCAGTCGTGCGGAGTGGTTGGTCCTGTTCGAATCATTAAACATTGAGCGTTCTGCTTGTTTTTCCACCCTGTATGATGGTCTGAAAAAGAGTATTCGGAAAGAGGATATCAATATTCCTTCTTTCTATTTTACCGGCAACATGATACCTTATTTTATTCCGGTGGGAATGGAACCGGATTTCACACCTCTTATACGATGCTTTCCTGCACAGACTTTTGCCGGATTTTTTGAAGCAATGGTCGTTTATTTGCAAGAATATGATATTCTCGATACGAATGATAAACTTCCCCAACTGTTGGAGGAAAGAAAAGATTTGTCGGATAGCTGCCGGAAAGAATTGACTGAAATGTTGGCGCTTTACAGGTATTTTTCGCATGGAGAATACAAGGCACATAAAACAGGGATTCCAAAAACATTATATGCATTGTTGCTTGAAGGAATTCATGCCGTTAATTGGGGGGAATACGGCAGAGCACTGGTATATTTAGGGGCAGCTGTGAAACTGCGTAATAAAAAGTCGCTTCATAAGAACCTTTTTATGAATTTCCTGAACTGCTTTTATCTGATTATGGCCTATGTGCGTGAAGGGTCGGAGGAGAGTCAAAACAAACTTCGGCAGTTTATACGGAAAAAAGTGGTAATGGAAGAGTTGTGTCTTTTGCCTGCCCGGATAATAGCCGAATGTTGCACCAGTAGAGACCGGGAAGTGCCTATTTATATGATAGACTGGTTGTTACATACTCAGCAGAGGGGGTATTATCACAAGATATCTTATCGGTATTTAGGATTTCTTTTTGCAAAATACTTTAATCCGGAATATTATAAAAGTCTGGATCCGGCAGAATTTATCCCTCACCAGCTTATTTTTAAGCATGAACTTTCTGCTTACATTCCTCTGTCAGAGGAGTGCAAGCGTACGTTGAATGCTGTGTACGGTACGCGACCTGTGCTTTCTTCCATCCGGTTGGCGCAAAAGTGGGAATTGGTCATGACAGAACTGCTGCAAGAGATGGATAATGATGGAGTCAAACTTCCGGAGAAACAGGTACGTGTAATGTATCTGATACGGGGATCTGGAGGAGAGATAGATGTTCGTGAACAGTTGCGCTTAAATTCCGGAAAGTGGGGAAGTGGAAAGGCGGTGTCGTGGAATCGTTATATAACCGGTGGGCTCGACTGTATGGATGAAACGGACAAAATCATTCTGGAAAAATGCCGGAATAGAGGAGGGTATGCCTTGTCTATAGCAGATGCTTTGGAGAATCTGATCGGGAGCGACCGGATTTATACCGGATGGCACGCTCCTTTCGAACAGGTAAAAGTGACGGAGGAAAAACCTTACTTGATTGTGGAAAAAAAAGAGAACGGATTTGTATTGTCGTCTAATGTTCCTAAAACGGACTTGACAACTTCCAACCCTGTTATCATCCAAAAAAACGCAACGCATTACGCTGTGATACCGATGACCGTTCAGCAACGGAGGTTTTATGACCGCTTGTTGTCATTGCAGTCTTTTCCATTGGAGTCGGAAAATCTTCTGAAAGCTTTCTTTCCGAAAATCAGCCGTCTGGTAGAAGTGCATTCTTCGCTCATCGATGGCGGTTCCACACTCGATACGATCGTAGGAGAGGTGGAAATAGGTTTGCAGATACACCCTCACGGCAATTGTTTTAACGTATATTTCTTTGCCAAACCATTACCCGGAGGAAAAGGTTTGTTCGAACCCGGTAAGGGATTGGCCGTTGTGGTGGATGAGAAAGAGGGAATACGTTATCAGGTCAGACGCAAGCTCTCGAAAGAGCGGGAAGCTTACGAAGCTTTGACGGGTTTTATTGAAGATTCCATGAATAAGTCGATAACTGATAATAATGTGGTGTTGTATCCCGACGAGTTGCTCTCATTGCTTGATTATGTACAGCAATCGCCCGAGAGCTATTTTGTAGAATGGCCCGAAGGAGAGACAATACGGCTTAAAACTTCTCCTGCTTCTACCGGATGGAACATCCATCTTAATTCAGTAGGAAACTGGTTCGAAATAGAAGGGAATGTTCGTATCGATGATCAAACAGTGATGACGATGGCGGAGTTCCTTGAATTGTTGGGGCATAGTAAGAGCAAATATATCCGTCTCAATGCTACGGATTACCTGCGCTTGAGCGATGCGATCCGTAAGCAATTGCAACGGCTTGAATCGGTAGCGGTGAAAGAACATGGGAAGATGCAAGTGTCGGCCTTTCATGCCGGTTTGTTGGACGAGATCCGGAACGGAGAGTTGAAAATCGGGTATGATGAAGCATTGGAAAACTTATGGAAAAGGATGGAGGCCAGCAAAGAGTTGGTTCCTGTCATACCTGCCACTTTACAGGCTACCTTACGCGATTATCAGATAGACGGTTTCCGCTGGATAGCCCGTCTCAACAATTGGGGGGCCGGTGCCTGTCTGGCAGATGATATGGGGTTGGGTAAAACAGTTCAGACTATTGCGTATCTTTTATATAAGGCGGCAGAGGGTGCTTCTCTGATTGTAGCTCCGGCTTCTGTCATTCCTAATTGGTACAAGGAGTTGAGGAAATTTGCTCCTACATTAAAGGCAGTGGTGTTGAATGAAGCTGACGAACGGTCTGTGGTGCTCGAAGCTTCTGGGGCGTATGACGTGATTCTCTCTACTTATGGCTTGTTAGTGACCGAAATGGAAGCTTTGACCGCAAAAGAATGGAACATAGTGTGTCTGGACGAAGCGCATACGATCAAAAACCGTGATACAAAGACTTCCTGTGTGGCAATGCGTTTGCAGGCAGCTAATCGTTTGCTTCTTACGGGTACTCCCATACAAAATCATCTGGGTGAGTTATGGAATCTGTTCCGGTTTATAAATCCGGGCCTGTTAGGAAACTACGATCTGTTTCATCGTAAATATATTGTTCCCATCGAACAAGAGGGAGACAAGGCGCGACAGTTGCAATTGAAGCGCATCGTCCATCCTTTTATGTTGAGACGTACAAAAGCGGAGGTAGTTGAGGAGTTGCCCGACAAGATGGAAATCGTGTTACCGGTGGAATTGTCTGAAGACGAAATGGGCATTTATGAAGCAATTCGACGGAAAGCCGAGTCTATGCTGGAACAAAGCGGCACTGTCAGCATGAATGCATTGGCCGAGATTACCCGTTTGCGTCAGGCAGCTTGTAGTGCTGCCTTAATCGAAAAGCAATGGAAAGGTGAGAATTCTAAAATCAGCCTGTTCCTTGACTTAGTAAATGAAATAAAAGAAGGCGGCAACCGGGTGCTGGTATTCAGCCAATTTACGTCATTTTTCCAGTTGATATGTCATGAACTCGATAAAGCAGGAGAGCAATATCTTTATCTGGACGGGAACGTTTCGTTGAAGCAAAGGGAACATCTGGTAGATGATTTCCAGCAGGGAAAATGCCCGTTATTCCTTATCAGCCTGAAAGCCGGAGGATTGGGATTGAACCTTACGGGAGCCAACTATGTCATTCATCTCGATCCTTGGTGGAATCCTGCCATCGAACAGCAAGCCACCGATCGCGCCTATCGGATCGGGCAACAACAGAATGTCACCGTGTACCATTTGATTGCGCAGCATACCATTGAAGAAAAAATCGTGCGTTTACATCAAACGAAACGTGATCTTGCCGATTCGTTGCTCGAGGGGACTGATATGAGCCATAAGCTTACCGGAAAGGATTTGCTTGACATTTTATCAAAAGACACTCTCTTTTAAAAGTTACTTCTTCTTAAAACAAGTATCGAACCATTGAAAGAAAAATAGTCTTTAATGAGAGAAAAACTATAACCACAAGTTCTGATTGTAAAACCAAAATTTTTGATTGTAAAACCAGAACTTGTAGTTATAAAACCAAAACTTGTGGTTGTAGATTATAAACGGGGGAATATAAGTTTTCTACCAGACAATAGGAAGTTTATACCGAATTATAAGAGACTTCTTTTCCAATGTTTTATCCGCAATTTTATTTCTTTCTATGCCACAGACATAAATCACGATATGGATTTCTATGTAGGAAGCATCCAATATCGTTCACAGATGTTCAAATAACTTGGTTGAGGTTCATCTCCCATACATAAGGCATATATTCTGGTTTGGTTCTCTTTTATCTTTTGGATTTCGGCAGATAGCTCTTTGTCTATCGGTGCCATCTCAAAGTCCGAAATCATCACAAAATCTGCTTCCCGGTATCCCTCTTTCTCAATCATGCGGGCGGTATGGGCAATGGCAGGAGCGATATCCGTGCCACTGTGAAAAGATTGGCACAGGAAATCTACCAACCGGTCGAAGCTGGTACCTAAGTCTGTGATCTCGATGCATTCCACATCGTCGGAAAAGATGATAATGTAGCATTTGCGATGTTGTTGTTCCGTCAGTTCGGCAATGGCAAGCAGGGCCGATTTGGCTAAATTTTCCCTTTTGCCGGACATTGAACCGGAAGTATCGATACACACAATGAAAGGTCCTTCGGCTTCCTCGGAAACCTGGTTGCCCGGTAGCCTTTTATCATTCATGGGTTGTCGTTCGCGTGATGCATAGTCTATCATCCGGAGTTTTTTTTCGGCATACCGTTCGAAGAATATCGGTTGCAAGGATTTCTCTGCCAGATAACAATATTCGATGGGAAGCAGGCTGTTGAGATCATTGCCTTCGCAGATGCCGGTGATATCACTTCGGGTAGAATGTGTTACGATTTCTTCTTTGCGAATGCCGGCAGTCATTTTAAAGCGTTTCTGTCTCCCTTGGCGTTGTTTTCCCAATATCTCTATCAATTCTTGTATGGCAGGCGTTTTCTTGATTGTTTCATCATATTCCAGAATCTGTTCGGCTATCTGCTTATGGTTTCTCAATAGCCATACCAAGCGGGAATCGCCGCGTATCGGAAGGTTTTTGGAGAGCGATATCTGTAACCGGTAGAACTCTTCGGACAGCCGGTTGATATGTTCCATTTGATAGTTGAATTCATTGTTGGATAACAATCGGTGCCATTTATCGAAGAAAAGCGTTCGTAATGCTTTCCATTCTTTCGAGCGTGGTTTGAGAGCCTGAAATCGTTCCAGATAGTATTTTACATTGAGGTCTACCATATTGTACCTCATAGAAAGCGGATAAGCACTGTTCTTCAGAAAATGCAGAAACTTTGTATCCGAAGCTTCGTCCGTTTCATGGAAGTACTCCCATTGGGCGGCATACCGCGAATAGAACTCTTGCAAGGAGGGAAGCGTATACCGGAAGTATTGCCGGATATCCATATCCAATTCTTCGGGTCTGATAATGAGATTGTGCAATTGTTCATCATACACCTTGTAGGCAATCTCTTGCAGGCGGTCATAGTACCTGTCTTGCAATTCCTTTAGTCTAATAGTCCCTGTTCTCTTGTTCATGGGCATGGGCGATGATACGCAACTCGTTCCGGTAACTCTCTATGATATGGGCTGTTCCGTTCAATATACGTTTCAGATCGGCTTTTTGCCTGGTGCTCAGAAACAGATGCTCTCTGGCATATCCGTTTTCCCGGTCGGAGAGTTTCTTGAATTCAGTTTCCATGTTCTGCAATAAGTCGATCACCTCTTGCAGGCGGAATTCAAACGGCGTGCTTGTCTCTTCGTTGGGTTCGGGCAATGATTCGCAATCTTTATAGCACAACAGAGGATACTCTTCGTTGTTGACGAATACGGACCGGTTTCCTTTTCGCAATGAATAGATGTCTTTCTGGGCAATGCTGCGGTTTTTTACGAAATCATATGTTTTCAGTATCTTGTTTACCGGGCGGAATTTATCCTGTTGGATGTAAAACAGCCGGTTACTGTCCTTTTTCAGATTCTGGTAGTCGGAAGCGAACATTAGCAGGTTACCGGCTATCCGGTATCCTTCGATACGGTGATAAAAAGTATCGACCACCTGAATGGCCGGGTCACTGATTTCCCGCAGGCTATGTTCGGCTTTCATATCTTCTTTCAAAGCATCGAGTTTCTGCTCCAATTGTTTTTCTCCCAACAGATATGTATTTATACTTTCGGTAATAGCCTGTTGCACGATATTCTCCACAATAGGGAGTTGGCTCACTTCATCCCATATACAATAAGGTATCAGCAGGCAATCGGCAAAGTTTACTGCCGGTGATTCGTTTAGGTAAGCCGAAGTACGCAACAGTCCTACGATCTTTTTCCAACGTCTGTCTGAGATGTAAATAGGAGGGAGGTTGGCATCCCGTTGCGTATTATATTGCTCTACTGTCCGCTTGATGGTATGCACCAGTTCGAAGAAAGTATAATGCAGGGTCACTGTCTCTGCCTCCGCCTGCATTTTGCAGTATTCTTCCTGTTCGATCGGCAGTTTCTCCGGTATATTCGGTTCTGTATCCTTTGTCGAAGCAATCATCCGGTCAAAAGCGAATTCCTGTTCGATACAGCCCACAAATTGCCGGATAAGGAAGCGGTCATAAAGTGCTTCCAGCCCTTCTCCCTTTGCCGGTAGTTCGTTAGAAGCCGCTATCAGTACTTTCAACGGGACTTTCACTGTAAACTGTCCGTTCCGGTATATCTTTTCATTGATTACTGTCAGCAGGGAGTTCTGTATGGCCGGGCCTGCTTTCCATATTTCATCCAGAAAAGCCACTGAAGCTGTGGGAAGATATCCTTCGGTAATCCGTTCATAGGTATCTTCATCTTTAAGTTTCGAGATCGATACCGGCCCGAAAATCTCATCCGGAGTACTGAAACGTGACATTAGGTATTCGAATGCATTGTTTTCTTTGAATGCATATTTCAGCCTTCGTGCTACTAAACTCTTGGCTACTCCCGGAGGACCTAACAGGAAAATACTTTCTCCGGCAATGGCCGCCAATAACGAAAGGGCTATGGTGTGTTCTTTCTCAAATACTCCCTCATTAAGAGCGTCGAGAAGTTTGTGGATACGTGGTTTGATCGAACTCATGTTTTTTCAATTTGAATGCAAAAATAAGAATAAACTCAGGATGAAAAAGAATAAAACCGGTAGTCTTTACAGAGAATTTATGTGTTTCCCATTTAACATTGTTAATTCCCGTTTTCTATTATTCTATTCTTTGTGGCAAGAATTATATTTTAAGGAGTTAAAAGATGCATTTCTTGAAGACAAAACATTAATTTTAACGTACAGTTAAAGTTAATGTTTTGTATGTAGGGTATAGATTCTATGAAATGGTTGATTTATAGTATTATATGACTTAAATCATGTATCATGTATATTCTTTCTACCGTTTTTTCTCGTTGATGGAATATGGTGTTAGTTGATATTTTATCAATTATCGAAACCTGATACTAATGCGATCTTTTTCTTGTTTTATTCATTTGTTTGAAGAATAGTCTTTTTATAATTATTGCAGAATATACACTAATATGATATGCTTGAGCGCACTTTTTGACTGTTTAAGTCTATTTTGCTTTTATCGTGTTTTGTTATGTTTTCTTTTTGTTATACTTTTATAGCGTTTTAATATTTGTGTCTGATTTTTGAATGGTAATAAATTAATTGTTCTTGTCTCTAAAATCGCCAAATTGAAGAGTACTGCACATGGACAATTTTTAGGCAGCATGAATTTTCATCTGCATGAATAATGAAAGATAATTTTCATGCTGCTTTTTTATTTTTTTAGATATAATGAGGATTTTATTTGTATAATTCTTTTTTTTATCTAATTTTGCGAGCATAGACAAGTTCGAAGGAATTTGTTTGAAATAAAAATATTAGTTAACGAGCGTAAGCTAATTCTTGTCTCTAAAATCGCCAAATTTAATGAGACTGCACAAGAAATAAGTCAACGGTTGTTTAGCTCGTATTATTATAACTTGTATCTATTCTTACCTTTCATTTTCTGAGAATGAGAGGTAACTATGACTCTTCTTATAATATAACGAAGCGTAGACAAAATTGTTCATTTGTGCAGTGGGTGTTTGGCGATACCTGGAGGCGGATGACAATTGGGTCTGCGCTTTTTTGTGTTTTGATTGGATCAGTAAAGTCGGATTCAAAATGATGACAAGTGTTTTGTTATTGACTTTTTTAAGAATTTATTAAACACTTCAACGAAGAATAGATGACAATAATATGGGTGTCCAAGATGTATACCACGAGATAGAAAAATCGTTTGCCAATGGGACAAACGACCGCGAAGCGCACCCAAAACGTTGGATTGCTGTTCTTGTTCAGATGAATTGTGAGAAGAAAACAGCTACTCAATTGGGCAAGGCTGGTTATGAAACGTATATCCCTACACAACAAGAAATACATCAATGGAGCGATCGAAAGAAAAAAGTCAATCGTCTTATTATGCCAATGGTCGTGTTTGTTCGTGCAACTGTAAACGAAGAAGAATGGTTACGCAATCAATCGTATATCTTCAGACTCTTAGCTTTACCTGGCAGTGATGAAGACAAACGAAAATTTGCTACTTCTATCCCAGACTATCAAATAGACAGATTAAAATTTATGCTTGAAAATGCAGAAACAGAAGTCACAATTATCAGTGACTTGCATGCTGGCGATAAAGTTTATGTAGCATCTGGTTCTTTGAAAGGTCTTGAAGGAGTGGTAAGTGAGGCAGACGACAAACATTCTATCGTTGGAGTTTTAATTGATGGATTAGGATATGCTTGTGTGAAAATTGCTAAGCACTGTTTAACTGCTAAATAAAGAATATTTGAAATGATTTTATATAAATCATACAAAGACATGACTGACAAGGAAATTGTTGACCTCATTATTGCAGGAAACGAAGAAGCTATGCTCTATCTGCTATACGACAGATACGAGAGTGACTTGAAGTTTTATGCGTGGAGATATTACGATTCGTTGGCATATCTTGAAGATTTGATTAATTGTCTATACATACAATTCAAAGGCAAAAGAGGTGACTGGCAACCATTGAAATCCTTCCAGTGGAAATGCAAGTTCAGAACTTGGTTCTGCTCTGTTGCATCGCATTTATTCTTGGAAAAGAAAGATGAATTGATAGGTTTAGGGGGAAAAGATGGCTCTATTGTGGTAAATGGCGGAGATAAACCGTTGCCAGAACCTGAACCGGAAGCTGGTAATCAGAAATTGGTAATGCTCATGGAGGCCATCAACCGATTAGAGAATGATGACTATCGCTTCATACTTATCAAAGAACTTGAAGGATATAATCACAAAGAGATTGCTGAAATGATGGTTGCAAAAAGAAAGAAAGAGAATAAAGTAACCTTCTATGACGGCAAGATAGTCGTTCCTGATGCTCACTATGTAGATATGAATAAGGCAAGGGCACTCAAGGAGGTCAAAGCTATTGTAGAACAGATTAAAAAAGACTGGTATGAAAATAAGTGATGAACTGATTGCCTGTTATGTAGAAGGAACTGTAACCGCTGAAGAGCGTAATTTCGTTCGAAGATATTTGTGCGAACACCCGGAAACGTATGAGCATATTCTATGCTTGATGGACAATGACACAGTTGATTATTTAGGTGAACAATTAGAAATTTCAGATAATTGCATTCCGATGAATGAATCATCATTCTCAGAAATTGCGTATTCAGCAGCGGCATTTGCCCCTGAGCAAAACAAATTATTCATACCTAAAAATAAGTCACAGAAAGCCAAGGCAAGCGAATTATATGATAGGTTAAGTAGAATGAGTACTGAATTAGATGATTTATTGTAAGATATGCCCTTAACCGAAGGATATACAAAGTTAAAGAGTAAGGCCGAACAGATTGTAGAATCTGTGAAATCCTCAAAATTTCTTTCACAAAAGAAAGAAATGTCTCTTCCATATGCATATCCCTGCGATAATTATATGGATGCAATCCTTTCAAATGGATTGGTTCGTAAAACACTTCAATTATTTGCCGATAAATACTGTAAAGAGCAAATCAAAAAAATAAAATCAACAGGGCAATTAGTCAGCAGAAGTAATTATCCACACTTATATGATGTCCTTCAAAGTTGCTATAAATCTTTGAATGTTGAGGACATTCCGGAAGTATATATTACTAATCAACTCAAAGGTATAAATGCATTAAGCGTAGGAACAGACAATGCTCCAATCATTCTTATCAGTTGTAAGGCGGTGATTAGTTTGCCTGATGGGGAATTGAAATTTATGATAGGTCACGAACTGGGGCACATTCTTCAGAAGAACCTAATGTGTCATACTATTAAAGGATTATTAGATAATCTAAATAACAAATCTGAGATTTTGGGGCCTATCGTATCTGATTTGATAGATGTTCCACTCAATCAATGGTATAGATGTGCAGAATATACTGCGGACAGAGCTGGGTTGATATGTGTAAAAAGTATATTGCACATTAAATCTTTATTCACAAGGTTATGTAACACAAATATTAAAGAGACAAATCAAATCGCAAGATATTTTGAGTTGAGCAATATACACCCAATGTATAATAATAGACTTAACCAATTAGAACAATTTATTTCACTTCAACAATAATAGTATGATAAAGAATAAAAAAATACTAAAGGGCTTGGATCATTCACAATATGAACATCCATTTGACCAAAAAGCATTGAGAGCGCTGCAGAGAACTCCTGGTGTTGACCTCGTTGGCAATTTCATTACAAAGCATACCATTGAGAAAATTTACACGGTGCAGTATACTGGAAGTAATCTCAAAGTTACTAGTGAGAACTATCCGGAAATATTTGAGTATTTGCAATATGCTTGCCAGATTTTAGATTTGCCTAAAGTGCCAGATTTGTATATTCAATGGGGATATGGTATAAATGCATTTACTGTTGGATCTGAAAATCCGATAATTGTACTAAACTCCGGATTGATAGACCTTTGTGAGGATGATGAAATAATGTTCATCATAGGTCATGAATGTGGCCATATAAAAAGTAATCATATGTTATACCATATGATGGCACAGGTTATTAATATGGCAATTGATTCCATTCCATTTGGAAGTATTGCTGCAGCACCATTGCAATATGCTCTTTATTACTGGGATAGAATGTCTGAGTTTACAGCAGATAGAGCAGGTTTACTATGTTGTCAGAAACCAACAGCTGTAATGAAAGGGTTAGTAAAGATGGCTGGTCTTCCAATAAAAGAATATCAAAATATTAAAGTTGAGGGATTTATAGAACAAGCCAAGACATTTAAAGCATTGGATTATGACGCGATGAATAAAATAATCAAATTTATATCCATTGCAGACTCTTCTCATCCATGGACAGTGATGAGGGCAGCAGAATTATTGAATTGGTTGCAAAGTGGAGAACCTAAGCAGATAATAGGTTAATCTAGGTGAGCGTGAAGTATAATACGTTTAATAATATTTATCTAATTTTTTGATTATGGCAACAGCGACAGAAATGTATGAATTTAATGAGCCTAGTAATTACGAGCAAAAATGTTTATGTGTACTTGTTTTGGACACCTCTTATTCAATGGATGATGGTCCTATTGAAGAGTTAAATGCTGGTCTTCAACGATTTCAAGAAGAACTTCTAAAGGATGAAATCACTAGAGATCGTTTGGAAGTTTGTATTGTTACATTTGATAGTGAAGTTAATGTTGTTCAAGACCCTGCATTATTAACTGAATTTACCATGCCTACTCTTCAAACCAATGGCTCAACTTGTATGGTAGATGGACTTGAAGAAGCTATTAGTATTGTGGAGAACAGAAAGCTATATTATAAATCACATGGAATAACATATTATCGTCCTTGGATAGTTATGATGACAGATGGGGAGCCTGATAGCGATCAGGATGTAGATGGTATTGCGTCAAGAATTCATAATGATTCCGAATCAAAAAAATATGTGTTTATTCCAGTAGGTGTAGGAGACGATATCAATGAAAATGTTCTTAGAATTTTGTCAACTCCGACTTTCCCTCCAATGAAAATGCAATATGTTAAATTCATAGAGTTTTTCCAATGGCTAAGTAATAGTATGTCTACAATTTCATCTTCCCAAGATGGAACTGTGACCATTGGCAATCCAGATGCATGGTTAGACAAAATGTTAACAAATAATTAAATATTACTTATCATTTAATTTTTAAACAATTATGGCAACAGCAACAGAAATGTATGAGCAAAATGAGCCTATTAACTATGAGCAGAAATGCTTATGTGTATTGGTTTTGGACACATCAGGCTCAATGAATGCAGATAATGCAATTGGGCAATTAAACCAGGGACTTCAAACTTTTAAGTCGCAAATTATGAATGATGAGACTGCAAGGGATCGTCTTGAAATAGCAATTGTCTCATTTAACTCCGAAATTAAAGTAGAGTTACAGCCTTCTTTAATTTCTGAAATTGAGATGCCGACCCTTAAGGCTTCAGGTCAGACTCAGTTAGTTAGAGCTATTGAGGAAGCACAGCAGGTCATTAAGGACAGAAAAGACTATTACAAATCTAAAGGATTAACATATTATCGTCCTTGGATTGTCGTGATGACAGACGGAGACCCATATCCAGCAAATCAAGACATTGATGGAATAGCTCAAAAAATTCAGGAAGATGCCGATGCTAAAAAATATGTATTTTTTATGATAGGTGTTGGCAATGAGGTACATGATGACGTTTTGTCTAAATTAACCACATCACAATTCCCTGCAATGAGGATGGATGCAGTTAACTTTGCAGAATTTTTTCAATGGCTTTCAGCTAGTGCCACTGTGGTGGTTAATAGTGACGATTTAACCGATAGCAATGTTTCTATTCCTCAGCCGACATGGGCGCAAGGATTTGTTATCGGAACTGATACGGAGTAATACATTTGAGAGGCTGAGGTAAAAAAAGTATATGCTTCAGCCTCCTTTTTTGTTAAAATATAAAAATGAAAAAGAAGAATATTATATTTTCAATTTTGTCAATAGGTTTTATAATAGCATCTATTATGGCATTCATTTATGATTATAATTGTTATGGAATTATATTATTCATACTTGGACTGTTGATGTTAGCCGTTGCATTATTAATAAATATTTTTAATGTTAATGTAAAAAAATGTATAAAGATAAATATGTCTGCGTTTATTGCTATGTCACAAAAAAATAAGAATAAATTAAATTATAAGAATATGCCTACTACTTTTATAGTTGAAGAGCAAACGGATAGTATTGATAATCAACAAGAAGATTCCCATTCCATTGAAGATAATAATTTTATTACAACTGAAAGCGAATCAAATACAACAAATGTAGAAAAGGAAGAGCAACCTATAACAGATATCGACTTAAGCAAAGGAGAAGAAATTATACATGAACTACATATTTTAATAAATAAAAAAGAGACCAATAATATTGAAGTTACACTTATTTCTAACCCTGAATCTAAGCTTCAATATAAAATTGGAACTGGAGAATTCATTGAGTATTCCAAGCCATTCACGATTAATCACAATTGTGTAATTACAGGGAAAGGCTTTTTTGATGATGGGATAAGTATCGAAAAAGTAGAAAACATTAATTCGTTTATTTCGACGCGACCAATAATTAATGAGAATAATCGCGTGGTGTCAATATTACCTAATGATAAAGAAGTTGATGTATATTATACAATAGATGGAACACTGCCCACTCGTAATTCTTTAAAATATGAAAAGCCTTTTACTATTAAAAGAAGCTGTAAGATTTCCGCTTTTACATGTAAAGCTGGTTATAAAGATTCTGATATAGTATCTACATATATAGAGATTATTATTACTCCAGAAGAAAGAATACGCCAATTTACGAATGAGCAATATGCAATAGGAATTTCCTATCAAGGAGAAGGTCATATTAGAAACTTTACTCCATGCCAGGATTTTCATTCTTATAAAAGAATTAATGAATATTGGTCAATTGCAATTGTTTCTGATGGTGCAGGTTCAGCAAAATACTCAGCTGATGGTTCAAAGGCGGTCTGTTTAGCATTTACACATTACCTAGAAGATTATTTATTAAAGTCATACCCTGATGGTTCATTGCCGGAAAATAAAGAATGGGATATTGAATTTAGAGGAATGCTCCATAAGTTTCAGATAGAATTGTCGAAGCAAGCAGAAGCTCAATCAATTGAGTTCAAGAGTCTTGCTGCTACGATTATAATTGTTGCATATTCCAAACAAGGATATTTAGTTGCACATATTGGAGATGGTAGAGCAGCTGTAAAAACATCTGAAGGTTGGCAAGCTGTCATTACACCACACAAGGGAGAAGAAGCTAATCAAACAATATTTAGCACATCAATTTTATTCTCAAATTATCCTAATCTTAAGATGTCTGGTGTTTATGTTCCTGAAACTTATGTTGGGAGAACTAGCATAAAAGCATTTTCGTTAATGTCTGATGGATGTGAATGCGGTTTGTGGCATATGAATCATAAAGTTGATTTACCTAATGGGGATTTCCGAATAGAAGAAAAAAATGTCCCATATTCAAAGGGTTTAGATGATGCATTATCGATAATAGATGAGACTTCTAATCTCAGAGAGAAAAGACTATTAAAGTTTATCACTAGTTATAATAATCCTCTCGCTAAAGAAATTGATGATAAAACTATATTAATAGGGATAGTACGATGATTTTATATTGCAACTCAGGGAAAATTAATATATGTGATACACCTTTAAGTAAGGGTGGTGAAGGTTCTGTATATAAGATTCCTTCAATGCCTAATTATTGCGCAAAGCTATATCATCCTGGTAAAGTAAATAATGAGAAGGTCAAGAAAATCGTTTATATGGTTAGCCATAAACCTGCAAATTTAATAAGTAATAATTATAGAATTTGTTGGCCTACTGATTTACTATATGATACGAATAAAAGATTCGTTGGATTTATTATGCCTTTAGCTTTTGAAGGATCTCAATTGTTATATCAACTATGTAAGGGGAAAATTAATGGTTCATTATCAAGAGATTGGCATCAGTTTTATGATAGAAATTCTAGAGATGGACTTATAAATCGGTTAAAATTAATAGTAAATATTGTTACGCCAATATATGATATTCATAATACATCAAAATATGTATTAGTAGATTTTAAACCTAATAATGTAATGATTACAGCAAATGGGAAAATATCAATGATAGATTTGGACTCTGTTCAAATAGTAGATAATAGCATTAAATATATGGCTCCAGCATTCACGGTAGAATATTTACCACCAGAGCTACAAAGAAATCCCAAATTAGGAAAGGACACTTTAGATGTAACATGTGATTTATTTGCTATGGCTGTAGTTTTTTATCAATTGTTATATGGCATCCATCCTTTTATGGTAAGTGCTAAAGATTCGTCTTGTACTGAACTTTGTCAAAATATTATAAATGGTTATTTCCCATTTGGTTGTCATTCAAGCAAAATTGCAGTGATACCAAAGCCTCATAAGAAGTTTTTATTATTACCTAGCGAAATTAAAAGTCTTTTTATTCTTGCTTTTGAAAATAATCCAAAGAATCGCCCGTTAACTAGTAAATGGGGAGAAACAGTATATAAGTTTCTAGAACCTTTAGTGAATAAAAAATGACATTAAGAGATTCGCAAAATACTGCTATACTGATAGAGAGTAATTACTTTGCATCTGGTGGAGAAGGGAATGTTTATAGAATTATATCTCCAAATAAATACCAAAATTATTGCGTAAAATTATTTCATGGAGATAAGGTATTTAGTAGATTAGATAAACTTGAGTACATGATTAATCATCCGCTTAGAATTCCCTCAAATACTCAATATAAAATATGTTGGCCTACAGATTTTGTTTATAACAACAGTCAACCTGTTGGTTTTATAATGCCACTGGCTTTTAGTGGTAGTAAATCATTGTATTCTTTATACTTGAAAGATGATAATTCCATTTTTGATAGGCGTAAGGATTACGGTATTAGAAATAGGTTTAAGTTATTATTCAATATTGCTAATGCTATTAGCAATCTACATCATCATGGATATATTATTGTAGATTTCAAACCGCAGAATTTATTATTTAGTGATGCAGGACAGATTTCATTAATTGACTTAGACTCAATTCAGATAATGTTAGGGGACTTATTATTATATTCTCCTACTGCTTTTACACAAGAATATGCATATCCGAAAGAAATAAATAATATCTCGCAGAAAAAACCTTGTTCTAAATATTGGGATACATATAGCTTTGCTATTGTCGCGTATCAATTGTTAACTAGTATACATCCTTTTATTGCTTCATCAAATTTAAAAACACCAGGTGGAGATGAAATTTCAGATCGTTTAGACTTTATGCGATATAACTTATATCCTCTTGGAAAGAATGCATCAAAGTTAAGAGTTATTCCACCACCTCATTATTACATTAATCTTCTCCCATATAAAATACAGGATTTATTTGAACAAACATTTGACCTAGATAAATCATGTGTTCTAATGGAAGATTGGATGGCTACATTATTAGAATCTATAAATAATGATATTTTAAGGAGTAACCCTTTTAGAGAAAAAAAGAAACCAATTTTTATTTTACGAACTAGACTTCCTAACGAAGCAGCTGCTGGAGATTTTTTGGAAATATCATGGTTCTCTGCTAATATTTCTAACTTAACAATTAATGGCAATGTATATACAAATCAGAATACTGCAAGATTTAAACTAAACGAAAGTTTAAGTTTAAATATTGTTGCTAGTAATTCACAGTATAAATGTTCTTACGAGTATTCTATGCGCCCTAGTTCAGCATTTTGCATAAATTGTGGTAGGAAATATTATTCAAGTTCAGATACTTTTTGCACATATTGTGGTATAAAGAAAGTATAAAATGAAAAACTATATTACATCATATTTTGAAAGCGAAGCTACAAAGCTTAGCATTGTTGGTGATAGGTTTAAAATTTCTTTAGGACAATCTATTTTAAAGAATACCAGTATTTTAGTATCATTATGTAATTCCACACAATTAGAAATATTTCAGATTATTATATCATTAAATAATAGTGTTGGCATTTTTAATCTTCCTCCCAAGATTAATGAGGGTATATATTTTATACAGATTTTTATGCAAACTACAAAAAAAGGAATAACAACAAGTTATTCTGGGTTATTTTTCCGAAAAGATATTCCAATATGTTTTTACAAAGGAAGTTACCGATTTGTTAAAACGGTAGTTTATGTAAATAATTTATATTTATTTAATAAGATTAAAATACCTTCTTTAACTAGTAAAATTATTGAACCAGAAATAGCGATTTTAAGTAGAAACATAACAATTGGTCTATTATCTAATTATCAAAAAATACTTGCAATATATGATTGGGTTGCATCAGAAATCTATTATGATTTTGATTCTTTAAATAATGGGACATATGTCAAAAATGACCATTCTGCTTTGGGCGTTTTGAAAAGCAGAAAAACAGTGTGCCAAGGCTATACAAATTTAATGGTTGCTTTATTATTGGCTATAGGCATTCCTGCTAAAGGACTCAGTTGTTTTTCATTAGGAATTTCAACAAATGGAGGATGGGAATTAGAAGAAAATTTAATGGCTGAATCTAACCATATTATTCCAATTGCATTTTATTCTAATCGTTGGATAATAATGGATGTTACTTGGGATTCAGACAATGAATTTATTAATGGAAAATTTATAAAAAAATCAGGTATAAAGGTTTCTAGGAAGTATTTTGACACAACTTTAGAGTTTATATCTAATACACACCGATTTATAAAATAAAACTATGACAATGATATAATGACCTAATACTGAATGTAATCCAGAAAATCCTGATAATGCTAAATATTGTAGGAAATGTGGCATAGCACTTACAGCAAAAGATATAAAAAGAATGTATATTGTTTCTTGTAAACAGTTGTTGTTTTAAAGGTTAACAAGCTTGAAAGATAACAAATATATTTTATCAAACAATTTGAACTATATATTCACAATTTTAAAAATGGACAAAAAAATATGTAATAATCCTGCTTGCAAAACTGAAAATCCTATAGAAGCAAAATTTTGTTGCAAGTGCGGTACACAGTTGAATAGAGCGGCAATTATAACAATAGAAGAATCTAGTCAAGAAATGGATACAAGACCGTTCCACCTCAAACATCCAGAGTTGCATTTGAAACCAATATCAGAGTTTGAGAAGTTGTTCTTTTGGTTTAACAAGCCAGAATATGTAGAAGACCCGTCAGAGGCAGAAGATTCTGAATATTTATTTATAGCAAGGGGTGGCAAACTGGGTATTTTATACTGGACTATTGAAAAACACTGGTATGGAAAGGAGGATGTTTATAATAGAATTATTCCATGTGAATATGATCGCATAGAGAAAGCAGATGGGTATTTTGCTTGTTATAAAGGAACTGAAGTAACGTATATAGATTTAAAAGGAAATATATTAAAATAAAATGAATATACAATGCCCTAATCCAGAGTGTCGTGTAGAGAATCCTGCTAACGCTAAGTTTTGTAGGAAATGCGGTACTGCATTTACACCTGCAAATAGATATAAGCAAATGATGCGTTCAGCTATTAGTAAAGTATTTACAAGAAGTCACAATACAAGTACTGAAGCGTTTACACTTGATACTTTTAGGAATATATCGTTCCAACCTGTTTCGGTTGTAAAGATTCGCTTTGTGAACAGATTTGTTTTATTTCTTTGTCTGTTGTTTGTGGGATTGTGGTTTGCTACAATAACAGGATTAACAGGAACAGTCTTTTATAAGATAGACCACTGGTTTTACGAAGAAGTCTTTATATATCATCAATATATAGTTGAGTTAGGATGCTTAGCAATAGCAGGTTTATGTACACTCTTTATTGTAAAGTGGTGGATACAGAAGTTGCGATATAAACTCAATGCAGACTACATTGAGAGCAACTTTGTAAATAAAGAGATTGTACGCATTGCATGTAAATCCAAGATAGGGCTGTTTGATAAAAATAAGAATAAGGTTCTTTTATCTTCAAGTTATTCAAATATAGAGAAGTTTGATAACGAGCACCTGCAAATTAGCAAAGGCAACAAGAAAGGTCTATATAGTCTTACCTATCGTAAGATTATTATTCCAGTATTGTACGATTCAATTGTTCAATTTTCAAATTCAGTAACATCGGCAACTACACAAGGAACGGAGCATCACTATGATGTAAAAGGAAATAAATTGCGATGAAGAAACTTTTTAAGAAAGATTTTGGAGAAGAGCATAACTTTTGGATGAGTTATACAGACCTAATGTCTGGTTTCCTTGTTGTATTCATTATATTGAGTGCTATTCTTTACAATCATTATAACGACAAGGTTGCTGAGGCAGAAAAAGCACAACAGGAAGCTGTTGTAAAACAAGATTTGTACGAAGAAGCTTTGGCTTCGCTCGAACGTGCAAGTTTAGATTTGGAACAACAGGCGGATATTATAGATTCCCTGAAACAAAACAACTTGAAGAATCTAATCCGACGATACCACGATGTATTTGTATATGATGAGTATGTCAAAGTCACTTTTGATACAATTAGGGGTAGTATCATATTGACCAATAGGGATATCAGAAAAGATTTGTTCGTTCAAAGAAACGAACCAATAATGCAAAAAGAATTGAAGAATTATCTGCGACATATTGGTTCATCTTTAATTTCCAAGACAATGACAATATGGAAAGAACAGAACAGGAAAAACATAGAGCTACGCATTGAGGGACATACTGACCCCTTATGGGATGGAGAGAGAGGAACGGATTACGGATACATACGAAACCTCGAATTATCATCGGGACGTGCAAACCTTGTATATAGTTATATATTTAATAACTGCAACTTAAGCTCCGAACAAAAAGAGTTTGTCCAGAAGCAAGTGATTAGTGTTGGTTACTCATTCTCAGATCGAGTACAGAAGAATAATATATATGATGTCTCTTTAGACCCAATGTCACGAAGAATTGAATTTAGAATAATCTCAAAGTAATGACCTATGGATGAAACTATTAACATACAAGAAGTGTCAAACTCAGTAACAGAAAACATCTCTACCATCAATGATGAGTTGAATCTTATAGTTACATTAACAGGACTATCAATCACAGCAGTTTTCTTTGCATTGTATTTTACAAAGTTAAGGTCAAAACAACTGCTTAACTATGTGCCTAACGTGTGGACATCGTTGGGTATATTAGGAACCTTTATTGCGATTGTGGTCAGCTTGGATAGCAGCGGCACAAGCTCACTGAGTGATGTCGATACTTTAGTGAAAAATATAATACCAGCATTTACCACATCTATAATAGGTATTATTGGTGCGGTAGTTTGTTCTGTCGCTATAAAGATTATCTACGCATATGAGGAAAAGGAAGAGGATGAGTTTTATCGAAGAACAGTAGGCAATGAGAAATCTCCCGAACTGGTTTTGAACGATATAAAAGTATCATTGTTACAGTTGATAAAGGTTTCCCAAAATCAAGAAGCGAATATAAAATCGTTTTTGAACAACTATATACACCAATTAGACGCATTTTATAGTAGGATATATGAATCAAACAAAGAGCAGGTAAAAATATTATCCGATGAGTATGTACATAATGTCACACAGGTGTTAGCAGAAACGAACGAGGAGATAAACAGACGTATAAATACGTTATTGCTCTCTCACTCTGAATCAGTGCAAGCATATTTAAAAACAGAGAAAGAGAAACTTGATGAAGTTGCTAATGATATAAAATCATTTCTGAATAACGTTCCAGAGAGCGTAGATGAGATGAAAATTGAAATGATAGAAGTATTACGGAAAGCAATTATTGAGAAGTATAACCAATTACTGGAGGGTAATGATGCATTTACTAACCAACTTCTTGAAAGAGTTTGTACTTTTGAAAGTAGGTTGGCTGCTGCTACAAGCCAGAATTGCTCAGACACTCTTAATACGACACAATCTGAAATACAAAGAATTATTACTTTACTTGAAAGCAGCCTTAAGTCACAATCCAATTCAATGGAAAGGGTATCAGCAACGTTGAGTGCTGATATAAATAACCTTGTATCGGCAGTCAATAAGTCTATCGGTGACTATGAAGCAATGGTTGAGCAGTTGAATAAGCTTATCCCTGTTTTGCAGGAGCACATTAAACATTCTGAAGACAGTGTGTCTGCTTCAGAACAGAATAGTGAAAAATTGACCGAGGTACTTAAAACATTGGATGAGATTGTTAAAAAGAATCAGCAGCTCCGTTATGAGTTAACTCAATGGAGGCGAGTTCATAAAAAGGTCAAGATTAACGATAAGAATGGCACTAAAGAATGCCCTAATTGCAGTGCGGAAAATCCAATAGATGCCAATTTCTGCCGTAAGTGTAATTATGGCTTCTGGGATTGTGAAACTATTGCATCAAGTTTAAAGTAACATGACATCAAAGGAATGTCCTTCATGTAAAACGTCCAATCCAGAATCTGCAAGTTATTGCAGAAAATGTGGTACACGGTTTCCCGAGCATACCAAGCCCGGGAAAAGTCATATGTGTCATATTGAAAACTTTGCTATAAAGAAACAATCTAATGGAAAGTTCCTTGTTGAATGGAATGCAATAAACGCGGATAAGGTAACTATTAATGGGCGAGATGTAACAGGACAAAATAGGTTTATCGCGACTGTAAAAGATAGCCAAATGATATTATTGCGTGTAGATAATACTACATCATTCGATGTTAAAGAAGTCAATGTTGTATATGATTCTCAAACCATCTACAAGGATAAGGTCGTAGAAAGAACGGTAACATCAGCAACAAATGTAGTTACTATTATTCTCCTTATAGTATTCATAATAATTTCAGCCTTTTCTCTCCATTATGCATATCGATTGGAGGACCGCAACTATAGTGGAGAAAGATTCTTGTCTAATATCTTCGGGTATAAGTCATATCTATTGATAAATGGTTCCAACGAGGGACGAACAGTTAATATTCCAACTCATGGAGCCTCTCTTATGTATGATGTCAAGACAAATGCATCAGAATATGAAGTCTTGGATTTGCCTAAATGGTGCACATTAGAAAAGAATGACTCGTATTTTATAATTAAGGCAACTAAAAATAGACAGAGCAATAGAACTGCAAACATTCGTATCAAAACCAGGAATGACGAGGTGACAATGTGCTTGGATCAAGCAGTATATAAACCTCAACGATTATTGGTTAATGATAAGAAAGTTGTTGATAGCAACCTCAGTGCTTCATCAGGACAAATCACTTATCAAGTAAATACAGATGCGGATAGTTACGAAATTAACTCTTTGTCATCTTGGTTCAGGGTTATTACTCAAGGCACGGAGTCATTTACTATTTCATATGAAGAGAACCCTAAACGAACAGAGCGTACAGATTGGTTTAAGGTCAAATCTGAAGGAATGGAAGTCAAAATCAATCTTATTCAGGTTGCTCAAAAAATCACAGGCCAAATTAAGGATGTAACAGTTGAGCATAATGTATTTAAAAATGGTGTGAAGGGAATGAAAATTCTTGTAGACTTCTCGGTGCAAAACATGAAGGGTATAGATGGTTCTTGTGCCGTATATTTCTACTATGAGAATGGCAATAGGGTCAAAGATACTAATGGAAGTTATGCTACATCAGATAATCAAGCGGCAACTCACAAAACAATAAAACCTAACTATGATAGCAGTTCGTATACAGATGTCGAAATATTCATGCCATATAATGAGTTGGAAGTTGGGACTGGTAAGCACAATTTGAAATTCTATTGTAAAATATGGGAATATTCTACATCATCGGCAATTTCTGTCGCAGAATCTCAATATTATTCCTTTACTCTAACCAATAACTAAAGGCATTATGAGCGAAATGAAAAAATGTCCCGAATGTAATGCCGAAAATCCGATAGCTGCAAACTTTTGTCGCAAATGTCGATACGAGTTTTCAGAGGCGACTAAGAATGGTTTATCTCTTAAGCCTGAGATCAAATATTTTCGGATTAAGGAACTACAATATGTTATAGGTAGTAAAATCTACATTGAGTGGGATGCCGAAAATTATACCAAGATTGAACTGGCTGGCAAAGATGTAACATTGTATAAAGATGTAGAGCTGGTTGTTGAGAAGGCATTAGAACTTTACCTAATTGTATATAACGATTATGATTTGGTAAAACAATCAGTGAAGGTTGTACCATACTCATCTCCAAGCATCCGTCGTTTTTCTTCTTCTCACTCTAATATAAAGGCGGGCAAAACGACAAGACTATCTTGGAGTGTGGATTATGCTAAAAAGATTTTGCTTAAGTCTGATGTCGATGAGATAGATGTATCAATATTTACCGAATTAGAAGTAACTCCTACAAAAGATACAACATATACTCTTATTGTATTTGCAGTTGATGAACAAATATCAATTTCTAAGGAGATAACAATTAGAGTATTAAGAGAGGTTGCTATCAATGATTTCTTGTCAGATATGCCACACACCTTAGAGTCCCAACCCGTGGAGTTAAGATGGAACGTTGCAAATGCAGATAATATAATGCTCTATCCTAATGATATTGATGTTACCCAACAAACTTCCATCAAAGTATTCCCCAATAGGGCCATAACATATCGTTTGGTAGCAAGCAATGCGATATCAATTAAGGAGCAAATGTTAAGCGTTGGAGTACGCTCACTTCCGAAACTTGATGTCAAAGTATCAGACAGTTTATCAAGATTGCAAATTCCAAACTGCGAAATAGATTTAACCCCACTCATAACATCTATTAAAGAGACTGATTTGGATAGATGGATGCTCTCCCCAACGGAACAGGGTATTACAAAAAAGATGTTTGAAAAGGGACTTTGGAATAGATTGAAGAATATTTTATCCCTAAAGATAAAACTATAATGAATAGTGCTGATAAGTATATTACGAATGAGTACAAAGCCTTGTTGCACAATGCAACGGTGATTTTGAGCATCGTTTTATTTGCTATCATAGGTATAAATGCCATTCTTGCGATAATAGCACCTAGTTGGACAATAAGATTATTTGTTTCGATTGGTTTGATAATGAGCGTAGGATCTGTATGGCTGCTTTATACGTCAATTAAACATTTTATTGATTATAGAGACCATCTTGTAATCATAAAATGGATTGGAGCATTTCTATGTCTTTTAATTGGGCTATTGCCTGCAATGCTATATATCTATCTAAATTTAGATTGGACACTCTTATCCAACTACGGTAAGAAAGCAATTGACATTTATTGGTCAATTGAAAATATGATTTTGCCTTTGGCTTTTGGCATATTGGTAAGTCTGATATATTGGACATTAACGATACAATTATATAAGAAAAGTTATACTACATACTTGTGTATAAATAAAAAGGAAGAGATATATGGGAAATAAATTTCAAAGATTTCTGTGGACTGTTGCCGGAGCAGAATTGGATATTCTTGAAAAATGCAGAACAGACCATAAAAAGTTTTCTGCCATTGGTGCGACAATTCTGATGACTGCGTTTATTGCTTTTTGTGCGGGAACATCTGCAGCGTGGTATTTTACACAGAGCGGCGACGAATCTTCCGGAAGTTTAGGCTGGGCAATGCTGTTTGGTTTAATATGGTCTTTGTTGATTTTCTGTATCGACCGGAGTCTTGTCATTACATTAAAGAAAGATCCATCAGCCAAGAAACAGAAGTTCTGGGTACCCCTGCTCTCTCGTTCTGCATTGGCATGCATCATTGCTTTTATGGTATCGATTCCATTAGAGTTGGTTATTTTCGAGGACTTCATCGCAGAACAAAAATTCTTTTTTGATGAAAGTTCGGCTAAGGAACTATCAGAAAGTACACGTGCTCATAGAGAAGAAGGAGTTTTGAGTGGCGAGATTGATTTGTCTACTTCGACGATGAGCAGACTGGATAGCCTAAATATAGGTTTAAGGGGCAATGTCAGTTCATTGAATGCACAGATTCAGGTAGAGCGAAACAAATTGAATAAACCAACAACAAATACGTTTACAACTGCCCAGAACCAGTACAACAATTATAATAATCAGATCAATGCCACACAAAGGAATCTGGCGAATGCAAAGAACGCTATAGACTCTGCTATATATACTAGTGAAATAACTCGTCTAAAAGATTTAAGACGCCCACATTGGCGCACAATGGAAAATGAGAAGAAAGCATGGAATGATAAAATCAATAAAAGGATTAAAGAACTTGAAGGGGAACGCTCTATTGCAGAGGGACAGATTGCTCAAAATACCACGGACTATGTAAGGGAATCTGAACGTTTGGCTCATAATCGGGATACACGTGATTCTTTGGCTACTGAGAGAGGAAAGATTATTCAGGATTTTCGGCAGACATCAAATAAAGGAAATCACTTCATACAGAACTATCGTATTCTCGAATATGCAGTTTGGAAAAGAGATGCGAATGGAAATTTGCCTACTGAGTTATTCTTTTTGTGGATGATTCGCCTGCTGTTTTTTATTATTGAAATTCTTCCTACCGTAGTAAAGATTGTTACACCTGTCGGCTCTTATGATAGAATGATTCAAGCAGAAGAAAAACAGGTGATGGCATACCTTGAATCTGATGAGTATATGGAACGCATTCGTAACATGCATGATATTGAGTTGAAAACACGTGAAGAACAACTTCAAAAACAGCATCAGATAGAACTCGAATTGAAGAGTGATATTCTTGAAAAAGTTAAGAACGCTCAAATTGAGGTTGCTGATGCTACCATTGCCAAATGGAAAGATAGTGAGATGTCAAAGGTGAAACCGATTACACCTGAAACTGAAGAAGTATGAACAAAATAAAAATACCAAGAGCCTCATTCTCGTGGAAACGAGCATTGGGGATAACCAAACTTAAACAGAAAATTAGCCGTCAAACAAGCGTACCTATAACCAAGAATGGTATGGAACGCAAAATTGGCAGAACAATACTTACTATATATGATATTCAAAAAATAAATAGATAATATGCCACACAAATGTAAAAAGTGTTTGCGGGAACTTCGTCCTTGGTCAAAGTTCAAGGATTTGAAATCAAAAGAGGGACTTGGTCTTGCTATTTGCGGTTCGATTATAAATGGTGTTGACCATTTTTGGTCTGGTGAATCGCGCTCTAATAAACAAAAAGCAGATTTTAGGACATTAGATTTGCACTATTGTGAGCATTGTAAGTCTTACTACATTGTGTGTCCGGAATGTGGTACCCTCAATCCTCTTTCAGAAATGCCCAATGAAACACGCACTTTAATCAGTTGTTCACGATGTCGTAAGCGTATATTGTATGCTGAAGGAGACTATTCTATGGGTGGAGGTTGATAATCATAGAAGCACCAGGATATGAAACTTAGAACTACAATAAAAGGATTAGATATTTCGGCCATTCTACATCCTAAGGACAAATCAACATTGGATAAATTGAGAAAAATTCCAGGATTTAAATCAATAGTTGATAAGACGGTCGGTAGCATAATGGAAAAGTATGCTGCAATTGAATATTCTGCGGAAGGTATAAATGTAACAGATAAAAGTTTACCGAATATACATAGACATGTTGTGGAGGCTTGTCGGTTACTTGAGATAAAAAATGTACCGGCCTGTTCAACTGACTGGGATTATGATATTTGCTCATTTTCCGTAGGAGAGCAAAAGCCGAGAATAATATTACAATCAGGAACTGTGGATTTGCTTTCTCCTGAAGAACTGTATTTTATGATTGGACACGAACTCGGACATATAAAATGCGGTCATAAATCATACCATATGTTTACAGAAGCAATGTATATGCCTATAGCGAACTCTGATCTGAATATATGGATGAGTTTAGTAAAAATGCCATTATTAAATTGGTATCGTATCTCTGATTTTTCGGCGGATCGTATAGGTCTATTATGTTGCCAAGACATAAATGTAGCTCTTACTACAATGATAAAAATGGCAGGTCTGCCGAAGAAATGCTATGGCCGGATTCATATAAAGTCTTTTATTCAGCAGGCAATGGATTTCAACAACAATCATTCGGGAATGATGGATAGTATAATTAAATATCTATCCATTAATGCGGCAGCTATGCCGTGGTTAGTTGTCCGAGCAGGAGAATTATGGAATTGGTATAGTTCAGGAGAATATGATAGAATCATCAAACGAGTATAACCACTAAATATTAAGTTATGTACACACAAGTAAATAATCAAGTAAGTTATGGTGGCATTCTTCCTATTCTTAATAATAATGTAATAAAGGAGGATAAGAAGAAAGCAGCTATCCAGGCTATGGGCATGGCTGCCTGTCAGGCAAAGTGTTTAAGATGCGGACATTGCTCGGCAAATAAATGTGGAAGAAGGAGTTAAGATTAATTCATATGCATATTCAGACCATTCGAGGAAACATCTATTCCTATTTGCGTAGAACGAATGAAATAGTAGGAGGAGTTGCGGATGAAAGTGATTATACCTGGCGTTTCAATCCTCTGAATCAGTTCAATACTATGTCTGAAATAGAAATGTTTATTATCGGTATAACAGAACAATGTAATCTCAGATGTACATATTGTTGCTATTCCGGAGACTATGTAAACAATCGTATTCACGGTAGTCATACATTAACAGGTAGAGACATTGATGTTATATATGATTTTATCCAACAGATAGCTGGGAATAGACGTTTACGCATTGCGTTTTATGGAGGTGAGCCGCTGTTGCAATACCAACTTATTCAATATGCAATAATAAGAGGGCGCGAGCGTTGGGGAAACAATGTGGATTTTTCTATCTCAACAAATGGTGTGTTGCTAAATAATGAAAAAATTGAATGGCTTTCAATAAATAGTGTAGAGTTGGCAATCTCAATCGATGGGACTAAAGTTTTTCATAATAAACATCGCGTTGACATCATGGGGAATGGATCATATGAAAGAGTTTATAGTGCATTGAGCCATATAAAAGAGACTTATCCTGAATATATTCCATGTGTGTTATTGCAAATGACATTGGTGGCATTTAGTGACATTATCCAAATTGCACGAGAATGGAATAGCGATGGATTGCTGAAAAGTTTCGTTCTTTCAAATATTCATGGATTATCCCCTAATTTTATCAATGGGGTAAAAACTGTTGACTACGAAGAGACAAAACAACTTTATCTACATATATTAGACGCATATGAGAAACATCAAGATTGGGTTGTTCTTAAAATCTTTTTGGATGAATGCCTCGCTTATTGGAAAGATCGTCCAATTATAGACGCAGGACAATCAGTACCAATGGCAACTTGTATGCCCATCAATTCAAAGATATATATTGACTCTCAAATGCAGATTGGGATATGTGAAAAAGTAGCCGATAAATATCGAATTGGGAATGTCAAGAATGGTATAGATTGGAAACGTGCAAATGAGATTGTAGAGGAATATTATCATAAGCGTGTTGAACGTTGTAAATATTGTCCAGCCATTCGAATGTGCGACATGTGTTTGACAGCAGTTGAATATTCGGATGAACAATGGGATATCTTGTGTCATAATGAACGGGTATATGCACAGATTTTCATGTTTTTATATTGCGAGATGGCAGAAAGAGGCCTGATAAAATGAATGCATATCCTAAAATACAAACGCATAGATGCGTATTGAGTTGTATCAATAATACTGACATTCCAATATTGCGGCAGATATTTGATGACGATGCGACCAAACGTTATCTCAGAGAATTGAATGATCTTGTTTCTTCAGAAGATGGCATAAAACAGTTCTTATATTCTTTTAGTTGTTATGTGACTCGTAATGAAGGCTTTCTTTGGGGGATTTATTTAAATGCTAAACTTGTGGGGTTTATAGCCATAATGGATATACCTGACAAACCGACGTTATTTTATGCTATGCATCCGGCTTACCGTTCACAAGGCATAATGAAAGAGTGCATCTTAGAAGCAGTAAGCTTTATTTTGAAAAATTTGAGTTGTGATTTTATACAGAGTGAAGTCTACAAAGACAACGTTATATCTATTAAGCTTTTGCAATCAGCGAATTTTGAAATTATCGGTTCAGATAAAAATAAAGTATTCTTAAAAAGAATGATACAATCCGGCCAATGATAGATTTCACTCCTTTACATCATCAATAGAAAAAAAACGAAGTATGGGACTTTTTAGATCGACAAAGTTATTCTGTGATGTAGCACCTTATTCGGATACGGTTGCAAATAGTTTAATGTCTTCTTTGCGTTATGATGGATATGAAGTTGATGGGATTAAATTACCTTCAGGAGATTGGGATATTTCAATTAAGAAAGGAAATCTGTTTAAGGCGGTTTTAGGCTTGCAGACGGCTTTGAAAATCAGAATATCACCAGCTGTCCCACATGTATATGTGAAAGCGAGTGTCGGTATATTTGGTCAGCAAGCTATCCCTACGGCATTGACAGTATGTGTATGGTGGCCTTTTGCGATACCACAGCTTTGGGGAATGATACAACAAAACAAATTGGATAAACTGGTTATGGATAAGATTCAAAATGAATTTAATAGATTGGCCAGGTATCCGGTTGTTTCAAGAAATATAGATTAAATGAATTGTTATTACCATCCAACACGACCCGCTGTAGCCCAATGTGTAGATTGTCATAATTTGCACCGATGACATTCGTATGGTTTACATTTGAAGCCATATTTGGGCATTTCTTGATTAAACTTGCAATATCAATATTTTTAGGGTTCTTCATAACCCCGGTATATTTGATGTACTGCCTATATAAGATTGTTAGATTAACAATAAAAAGATAAAATGATATGAGTTGGAATATTTTGACAGATAGACAAAAGTCATTAGACCGTGCTATTGAGCAGTGTGGAGTTAAGTTGGATAACTCTGACGCCTGCTTTCGCAGAGTGATGAATGCTATCGGGGCAAGTGCATCAGAGTCATCGTTTGTGAGGCAGCGTATAGAACTTCGTCTGCGTACTGCTGCTTTACTCAATCAAACAGATGATTTTATCTCCAATACAGAGAAAATGCTTGATCAGTTTGAAAAGGATGATGAGGAGTGGCGCAGAAAAGGTCGTAAACTTGGATTTGATTTCTGAAGATAGAAATCCGAGTGTTCTTTTATCTATATAGTAAACTGAAATTTAAACATTGAATATATGGATATATTAAGCAACGTCTTTGGAAGTCCAGAACAACTCTGGCAATATATTAAACAATACGCTGTCAAGGCTGGAAGAGAGACCACGCGTACTGTTTTGGAATTATATTATGTGGTTAAAGCTCCCACGACACCGGTTGTAGACAAAGTAATTATCATTGGGGCGTTGGCATATCAGCTTTTGCCAAAGGATTTGTTGAGCCGAAACAAGTTCGGAATATTAGGTTTGGCAGATAATGTTGCGACTTTAGCAATTGCCTACAACCGCGTTAAGCATCGTGTGACACCTGAAATTAGAACACAAGTGGAAGATATATTGAATCAATGGTTTACACTTATTCCATAAATCGTAAGATTTATTTTCTTACAGAGATATATTTCGCTCGGATTACTACTCTATAAAAGAAAAGGGTTAGTAATTCGAGCGAAAAGTTTCTGTATAGTAACAATAAATAATATCCATATGAAGAAGGTAAAAGAAGTACGTGGACTGAAATGTCCCAACCACGATTACGTGAGAGACAACCACCATTTTATGTATGAGGAAACTTACCCTGGGGCAAGACCTCTGTCCGGCACAAAATGTATCAGATGTGGCTACACAATGTCGTTGCATAAACCACAGAAATAGTATGTGTAAACTTGTCTTCTATACCGGAGCCGGTATGAGCCGCGAGAGTGGATTACCCACTTTTCGTGGCAAAGGCGGTTTGTGGGATACGCTCAACATCGAGGCTGTAGCCGCACGCAGTTCGTGGTATTGTGGAAGACGAAGTGACTGCAACGAACGGAGGCAGCGGATGCTCGATTTTTTCAATCTCATTCGCAGCTTGATTATGAAGAAAGAGCCTAACGAAGGACATTACATTATTGCAGAGTTGGAAGACGAGTACGAGGTGACAGTGATTACCCAGAATGGCGATGACTTTCACGAACGGGCAGGCTCAACGAATGTAATTCACCTCCACGGTGAAGCGTTGAAGAATGCTTCTACATTACATCCATATGAATCGTATGAGATTGACCATAACAATCCTAATATTCATATTGGTGATAAGGCACCCGATGGTTCACAGTTGCGACCTTATGTAATATTCTTCAACGAAGATATCGAACTACGGCTGTGGAAAGCGTCTGTAGAGGCAACAAAGCAAGCAAATGTTTTTATTGTAGTAGGCTCTACGATGTTGGTCTATCCAGCTGCAGAACTTTTGAAGATGATACCGCCAAAATGTGAATTATACATTATTGACCCTTCTGAGGTCGCATTGCCTGAGGGGTGCAACCGAGAATGTATCCATATCCAAAGCGGAGCAAGCCTCGGATTACAACAATTGAAAGCAACATTAAAACTTAAATAATATGAAAGCTGTAAGACCTATAAAGAGATTTCAGACTTCATTGAGAAGGAGTTTAAGATTCGACCCAAGTTCGCTACTGTTGATGAAAAAAGTTGCGAGGTGAGTTATAAACTCGGAGTCTTTATGTTCTATTATTTAAATAGGAACTTCAAAGAATACATCAAAGACAGCCATACAATCTTTTAATTGGCTGAGGAAGATGGGGATCGAAATAGCATCTGTATACCTTGCGGGAGAAAACGATGAAAGCAATCAAGAAATATTTGAATTAGCAGTGAGCATGACTCGCTAATAGAAAAATAAAATATGAGTCAGCGATAATGTTGTTGAAAGATTTAAGAGCATAAGTGCTCTATTATAAAGAACTTAAAATATTATTGTGGGAGAGTATATTGAATCGATTGAATGGTAAAATATATCTTATGCTGGGCAATCATATGTACAAACCGCATACTTATTTTGAATCATAGCCACGCATGAGGAAACCATTGAGCGGTTGCAATGTAAAATCCAAACCATGCAGAACGACCATCACCGTGAACGGATGGAACTGGAAGCCAAGCACCTGTCGGAACTCAACCGCCGGGAGGCTGCGCATACGGAGGAAACCACGAGGCTCAAAAATCGGATTTCGTGGCAAAACCACATTATCGGCTGTCTCAGTTTCCTGCTGCTCAAAACAAGCGACATCTTCCGCAAGGCAGTACACGGCATTATCCGTCTGGCAAAGGATTATTACAAACCACGCTTTGATGCAGAACAGGTGTCGGACATCAAGAGTGCCCTTAACCTGTTCGGTGACGACAAACAGTCGCACCGTGCAGCCGGAGATTTCTTGTATATCATTGCCAAGCAAAAAGGAAATTTGGATAACCGGGAGCAAATCAAAGCCAGACGAGAAGTCGATAACGTGATGGAAGGGCAGTATGACCGGCAACAGAAGAGAGGCTTTTCGATGAGAAGATAAAAGATAGCCTCACGAAGAAATACACTCAAAATACGGAGAGCTTATTGGTGTATAGTCAAATGAAAAGAGTAACTTTGTAAAAAATATATGTAGAATATGGCTAAAAATACAGACAGGCAAGATATTGAAAACTTTACGGATAGTTTTCGTGGTTATGTGCGGCATTGCTCCGCAAAATCAAGCAAAGGGTATTGGTTGCACAGCAAAGGGCAATCTATGCCGCCAATGAAGAGATGTTGCGGATGTATTGGGACATCGGCGAAATGTTACAACAAAGCCAAGATGCCGACGGTTGAGGCAAAAAGACCTTGCAACGGCTGGCTGTGGACTTGAGGAACGATTATACCGAGATAAAAGGTTTCTCCGTGCGCAATATGCAGTGCATGATACAGTTTTTCAACGAATATAATCAGGAGCTTACGATAGTGAAAGAGACGGATGCTCCAATTATGCAATCAGTGATTGCGCAATTGGAAAAGTATAATTTTACTCTTCCCATCAAACATTTGGGCTGGACCCATAACCTGATACTCTTGCAGCAGGTCAAGGATGTTCGTGTCCGGTATTGGTACATGGTGCAGTGTATCACATCACATTGGAATACACGCTATTTACAAGAAGCCATCAGGCTTGATGATTATGGCAAACATGGGGCTTTGGCAAACAACTTCACGGAGACTTTGCCAATCCCGGAAGCAAACGATGTGAAATCCATGCTCAAAGACCCATATATATTCGACATGTTGACTTTCACCGACCAATATAACGAGCGGTGACGTGGAAATCGGTCTGGTAAAGCATGTGGAAAAATTCCTTGTAGAAATGGGTGCAGGTTTTGCCTTTATGGGACGACAATATCACATCAATGTGTCAGGCGATGATTACTATATTGACATATTGATGTACAATGTTTTCCTGCACAGGTATTTGGTGATTGAACTGAAAGACACGGAGTTCATGCCGGAGTATATCGGCAAGTTGAATTTCTACTGTTCTGCCGTGGATGACATTCTTTGCCGTGAAGGAGACAACCGTACTATCGGGCTATTGCTTTGCAAGAGTAAAGACTGCATTAAGGCTGAATATGCTTTGCGTGATATTCAGAAGCCTATTGGAATCTCCGACTATGAATTAGGACAAGCCTTACCAAGTGATTTCCGTGGTAGTCTGCCGTCCATTGAAGAAATTGAAAAAGAATTAGAGTCTGACAGCAATTTGTCAGTATAATGTCAGACAACTGTCAGTCAGTTTACAGCCCCGTTTCGGGAATTTTTGAGTAGTTTTACAGCCCAAATAAAACGATAAAAATCATGAGAAGAGTAAATGTCATTTTTCTGATGCTATGTTGTTTTTTATGTTCTGTGCCAACATGGAGCCAGCATATTGTTAAAGGAATTGTCAAGGATGCGAAAGCACAACCTATCATCGGCGCAAATGTTATAGTGCGTTCTGTGCAGGATACTCTGAATTACAAAGGAGGTATTACCGATGAAAACGGACAATTCATAATCAAGGAAATGGAGGAAGGGAAATACAATATTGACATATTATTTATCGGTTATGCGGACTACCGACAGGAACTGACATTGAATCAATCCATTGATCTTGGAGAAATAATTTTGGCAGAAGATGCCATGCAATTGGATGAAGTCGTAATCACCACAAGCATGGTCAAAAGGTTTGCTGATAAAAAAGAATATAAACTTACCAACATAGAAAAAGAACAATACAGCAGCGCATTGGCGGCATTGGAACACTTGCCCAAAATACAGGTTATCGACCAGAATGTAAATTCGGTGGACGGAAAAGCTGTCAAGATTCTGATAAACGGCATACCGTCAACACCGACAGACCTTTCCGTTATCTCTCCGGAAAACATCTCTAAAATAGATTATTATACACAACCTCCCATACAATACTCCAACATGGGATTGGGTGCAGTCATCAATGTGGTGACCAAAGAAAGGCACAATGGAGGTGCGGTAGGTATCAACACCCAAAATGCCGTAACCACTGGTTTTGGCAACAATGTTGTCAACTTCAAATATAATTGGGGAAATTCGCAGATTGGTGTAACTTACAATATCAATTACAGGAACTACGACAAACGAGTATTGGATGAAGAAATGGCGTATTCGGTTGGAGGAGCTAATTATGAAAAGACAAAAAACGGACGTAACAGTCCGTATGCATACGAACAGCAGATGGCTGAAATCAGTTTCAACAATTCAAAAATTGACAACTATCTGTTTAGCGCAAAACTATCTTTCAATTCATTAAATCGCAGACGCTCCTCGATACAGGACATCATGTCAAGAATCAATGGCGTGGAAACTATTAAAACTGGCGAAAGTTCAGACAAAGACAAATACATCAATCCGGTTATGGATATGTATTTCAGCAAGTCATTCGGCTCCAAACATGAGCTTATAATGAATCTTGTCGGTACATACTACAAATCCGACTATGACTATGAATACAGAGAATTGCTGGAGGAGAAAACGGATTTTGAAACAGTAACGGTAATAAATACAGACAAGTATTCGGTTATCGGAGAAGCACTGTATAACTATAAAATGAAGAAAGAAAACTTGTATGCAGGAACCAGATATATGTACAACAACAGCATTCAAAACAATTTGCCTTCAAACAACCGGATAACTACTAATGAAATCTACTCCTATTTGGGAATAACTGGAATGATGGGTGAAAAATTCAATTACAGTATAAGTGCAGGTGTAAACAACAACATTTTTACAACCATTGAAAACAAGACCTATAACTTCACCTATTTCCGCCCTCAGGTGAAATTAGGATATTTCATAAACGAAAGTTCAGACCTGATGTTCAATTATGAGGTAAATACAGAAAACCCGTCAGTGTCTTCATTGACTTACAATCCTTACTTCAAAGACCCCAATTATATATTCGCAGGAAATCCCAATTTGACACCGAGCAACAATCACGATTTCTCGCTGTCCTATTTCAAAGGCTTCAAGAAATTTGTAATCAATGCGGAAGTGAGATACTCATATACCAAAGATGCTATCGCTCCGATTTTCCAATCTGATGACACGAGTATCATCGAGACATTCGGCAATCTGGATAATGCACAGAGTATGAAAGCCAGCCTGTTTCTGCAATGGTATCCGTTTTCAAACAATATTCTACGGTTAAGACTGTACTCTGAGGTGTTCCACCAAACAAATAAATTGGGCGATTCAGAGTGGAATCATACGGGCTATTCGATAATACCCTCAGTGTATTTTGCATATAATAAATGGGGATTACAGTTGTTCTATCAGACTCAAAAGAAATCACTTGTCGGACAGACTATGGAAAATATTCCAAGCATGGCATCGGTAGAATTGTCTTATAAACCGATAAAGAATCTGACCATTACTGGAGGTATAAGATACCCGTTCTATGATTCATGGAAACAGGTTACATTCGTATCGGGAACGCCACTTCTACACCGGACAGAAACCGAAAGAATCACTAATAATGCCAATATGGTCTATATCAACCTCGTGTACAACTTTGCATTCGGAAAAAACAAATCCAATGTAAAATTGAAAATGCAAAATAAAGACAGGGATTCAGGGATATTGAACAGATATTGAATATATAGCCACTATTTCCGATGTCGAATATCAAAGTAACCAGTTGTTCTGCTAAATGAATAAAGGTCAAGTGTGGTAAACTGTGTTTGGGGCTGTTTCTTCATCCTCTGGAGAGTAAACAGCCCCAAACTTTTCTCCATTTCTTGGTTTGATATGACCATTCGGCAACGGAGACAAACGACCAACGAAATAGTTAGGTAAAAAGAAAGAATCAACAATGAAGATAATAGTTCTTAATTCGAGAACAGATTATGCACGTACTCCCATTTCTGAGGACTGTTATTTTAACAAAGGCAAGCTCGTAAGCGGCAGACTGCATTCTCTCCAAAATAATAGATTGGGGCTGCACTTCCTCTCGCTTTAATATATTGAGAAATCGGTAATACAATCGAAGATAAGGAATATCGAATAGATTAAACAAAATATAGTACCTTTACAGCGACTTAAACGATAAGCCAAAATTGAAGTGGAATATCAGAAGCAAATTGCATGGGAAAGAGAAGAAACCGCCAATACGAATGCTCTAAATGAGTTAATAATCAATAAAAGTGTTAAACCTTCACCCTTTAGAATGCGCAATTAAAGATTACGACCATATTTCAGATTTATTACTTACAAATTATTGAGTAACAACTGGTTGTAAATACATAGTGTCTAAACTACGTTCTGCCGTATTTCCAAAATCTTTAGAGAAGATAGGCTGCGAGGCTTTCTACCATAATGAATCCATGCGTAGAATAGAGTTTAATTCTATGGTAAGTATTGATGAAGCCGCTTTTGCTGGCCATCCGATTTTCCAAAGTGTAAAGAAACCGAAGGAGTTGGTTATTTCGGAAAATGTATTTGAGCAAAATACATCTTTGGATAAATTCGGTTTTTGGGATTAAATTGACTATAGGAGATAGGTATCCATATAAACAAGACTCTATATAAGAAACTAAAGCAAGAAAGAATATGTTGACGATTATTTGTATTACGATTTTGGCCTATTGGATTATGGGCAAAGAGATTGACTCACTGTTGAAGAAAGTGAAGAACTATGATTGGCGCGGTAAAATTAATGAATTGTATATCAAGATCCGGCCATATGCGCTGAAAGCCGGACGAACAGCAACCCGGCCGCTGTTACAGTTCTATTATGTGATGGTTGATGAAAAAACGACCACATTAGACAGGGTATTGATTTATGCTGCAATCATCTACACCGTATCTCCGGTAAGTTTGATACCAAGTGCCGTATATCGACTATTGGGTGTATTGGATGAAGGTGTCGCCGTTCTCTATGTGTATAAGAAGATAAAGGATAAGATTACACCTGAAATCAATGCCCAGGTTGAAGATACATTAAACGAATGGTTCGGAGTTGAGTATGAATTAATAGAAGGATGACTTATGACGAAAGCTATTATACCTTGGGATGAACTCAGTAGAATCGAGAAGATAAAGCATATATTTGACTACTTGGAAACAACGCGTAATAGTCAGGCAAAGAATTTATGGGGACCGGAAGCATCAGGATATAATGAACACATCCATTTTCCTCTTACTGCACCTTGGAAAGAGGTCGTAGAAGTTATAAAAAGCAGCCATTATTCTCATACAGCATATGTCCGGTTAACGGATAAAGATTTCAAAATCCCTAACCCGGATGATTTGAGAAAAGAAAGTGAGAGCAAAAGGAACCTCCCTCTTTGGTATAGCTTTAGATTTGATAATGAATATTGTGCTTTCTTGGTATGGTGTGAGAAAATGTTGAGCAATTCCAGACCTAAACAACTAGATTTGGAACTATATGATGAAAAGACTCTTGTTTGTAGGATTTGTGTGGAAGAAGGTGACCGAGGTGGTAATAGATATTGAAATTAAAAGCATAGCTGCAATGGAAAATAAAGTAATGAATGATATATGCAAAGATGATTATCTTATCGATGATCGTGGTAAAAATGGAGTACGGGATTTAAAGGTGAATGGATTCGATTTGGTAACGGTAATTACACGGAAGTTTTGGTACAAATAGCTTAAAGTATAAACAGTATGAAGATTTTATATATACATGGACTTTCCTCATCCGGTAATTCTGGAACGGCAGAGCATTTGCGCCGCCTATTGCCAAATGACACCATCTTTTCTCCAGACCTTCCTATTGAGCCAATGGTGGCATTGGAGATGTTGAAAAGACTTGTAAAAGAAGAGAAGATAAATCTCGTAATCGGTACCTCCATGGGAGGAATGTTTGCCCAAAAACTTCAAGGTACATATAAGATTTTGGTAAATCCATCTCTTCATGTGTCACGATCAATGCGGTGTAAATTAGGCATCAACAGATTCTTCAGTGAAAGGCAGGATGGTATTTCTGAATATGAAATTACACCGGAGTTATGTGACCGTTACGAAGAACTTGAGCAAACACAATGTATGGCTTATTCAGATGAGGAGAGAGATAATACGATTGCACTATTTGGTATAGGTGATGATATGGTAAATTGCCGTGAAGAGTATTGTGAGCATTATACTAAATATTTTTCATTTCCCGGGGGGCATCGATTAACGGAGGATGTCATTCGAAAGTATGTGTTGCCGATTATCGAACAGCAACGTATTATCTTGAATGAAGTAGCTGCTATCCAATCACGAATTGCTACCAGTCCGCTTTCCTGCGAAATTATTTCAGATAAAGATGTGATTGAGCGGATATACTATTCCAAATTTCGGGATTTAGAAAAAATGGTCTGCAGCGATCCTTTAAAACTTTGTTATTTACGGATGTTATGTGATAATTATACCGCGATTTATGCACGTGTAGAAGATGGCAATCATGAAACATTGTTGCATAAATTAGAAACAGAATTGATAAAGAACAGTGATAGGTGTAGATACTTGTTGGTTTCCACACAACATGCAACCAATTTCGGACAGATTGGATATGAGAAATTTTTACAAACATATTCCAACTTCCTTTTCGGTATAGTTGGTTGCAGTAATACCGAGAAAATAGAACATGTAATTTCATATGATAACGCCTTTCCTGAAAATACAATTGAGACTTTCATTATTATAGGTATAGGCAAACATCAAAGTTAGAAAAAGAAAATAAAAATGGAGGCGACAGAAGATAGATAAATTAAGAAAATGTACTCTATAAGTAAAAAATAAACAGTAATAATTATGAGTGTATTATAATCTAAGGATATATGAAGAAAAAAATGGAGAACTTTAAATCTCATTTCAAGATAACAGATAACAAAGATGTCATAGCCTGTGGTATCCCGGCTTTGGATGGTGATAATCACGGCCGGGACTTAGGTAACGATATCGCCGCTTTCTGGGGAAAAGGCAAAACTTTCATACTTGTTAATATGCGGACCGGCAAACTACGTGAATTCGTAAATGCGGACGGGCAGCTCTTGGTTGAAGATAAAGACATCGATTATGATAGTATCCATCGACATCACAATCACTATCATTGTTGTGTTGACTGTAAACGTGTAGAATTCGGATTCAATCGTTACAATGATTTTAAAAACGGACTTTGTGCTCTTGTTTGGACAACCTATCCCGATGGTCGTTACTTTGCGGATGAGGATGGATTCGGTATGGAAGACAATGACGAGGAGAAAGTTTATTGCATCATCAATACAAACCTTGAAATTATCGTTCCGTTTCAACCGATGGATGATGTGAAAAGTGTGTTGCGAAGCGTAAATTCTTTTTTTAAACGATAAAATTTGATTGAAACGGGTTACCTCTTGTATTCTTTTATCATAAAACATTGAAATTAATTTTAGATAGCAAAATATACTTTTAGATAACACGAATTGAAATGATATCGGCATTGTTAATAGAGAGGGACGCATGATACGGTTGCCATCGCTGCTTTGCTTAGTGATACACTCACTTCTGTGGGAATAGAATAATTTTAAAAATAAGTGATTATGGAAAAGTTTGACTACAACGGAAAAATTCAGGTTTATGGCGCGATGTTTGACGGTGTAAACGACATCATTCTGCATGCATTGAAGGGTATTTCAAAAGATGGTGTGTATGTGGGAGAAGAATCTCAACGTTATCCGTGTTTCGATAGTGAGGACTATGCATCTGAAAGTCGTTATTATTGGAATTTTGTTTTTGCCAAGAGTAAAACCGAGTTAAAGGATAGAATGCAAAAGCTTAAGGCAATGCCGGTAATTGGTAGTAACTTTAAGAAACTTAATAACGAATTGCACCCGATGGGGTATTGGGGAGGTGACACTAACTATCCTGTAGAAATGACAACGGAAGAAACCAAAGCGTTTGAAAAAGTCACTTTTAAGGAGATAGGTAAACTTGATATGGTTATTGCTTTCGATACGACCGGTTCGATGGCGGCTTATATTGAAGCAGTACGTAGCGAAGTGGCGGATCTCGTACCCCGTCTCTTTAAGGAAAATGACGATTTACGGCTTGGTATCGTCGCTTTTGGGGATTATTGCGACATGAAGAGCGCCCACGAATTTGGCGATGCTTATCAGTGTATGACGTTAACCAATAATGAGAATGATCTTATCAAATTTATTCGTGAGACTGTATTTAGCCCCTTATAACTAACCATAACTTACTATGACTAACCAACCATAAAGTCTTGATTTTCAATACTCTTTGATTTTTAACACTTTCTAAGTGCTTTTTGGCAGTTCCCGATTTTCCACATATTTTTGCAGCGTATTTCTACCGTGGAGAATTTGCGGAGCTTTTATTTTGTCATATCGTGAACGTAGTTGACAAGGGTTTACGAGTGGTTACGATGGAGGACAGATTTGAAGCTGATAGGCAAAAAGCGTTATATCGTGGACTGGGTTGACAAAAGTTGTCAATGGTTCACTTCCGTTTACTCCATCGGTGGAATACTCAAAGTATGGAGAACATAGCAATATCAAAGAGTATGAGACCGACAAGAAAATGTGAATTTTGTGGCAAGACATTCGTGCCAAGAAGCGGTATGCAGAAATACTGTTCCGAGGAATGTCAGGCAGAGGCAAAACGTCTTAGGAAGAAAAGACAGCAGGACTTGATTAACGGTATTGAGCCTATCATGGAACTGCAACATCAGGAGTATCTTACCTTCTCCAAGGCTGCCATTCTGATGGGATGCACCCGACAGTATATCTACAAACTTGTGGCTAACGGCAAGTTGAAGGCATCAAGATTGAGCAGCAGAATGGCATTAGTTAGAAAGGCTGATATAGAGAAGATGTTTGAGGGTAATCCCTACAAGCGTGTGGTTCCTGCCAGCAAGAGCAAGCTCAGTAAAAAGGTAAAAACAGAAAAGCCAACACAAAACCAGGAACCAACAAAAGGGAAAGAGGAGAATGAGGTGCTTGACTATTATTCGGGCGAGGAAGTGATGTCCATTTATAAGGTCAAGAAGTCTTGGCTCTATACATCCGCCAAGCGCAACCAGATACCGATGTGCCGTATCGCTGGCAAGAACTATTACAGCAAACGGCATATTGATGAGTTCTTCGGTACTGCCGTTGACATCCGCAGCATCACCGAGTGGGTGACTGCTGATGATGTAGAGGATGCTTTCAGTATGAGCAAGTCGGCACTCAGGGCATATGCATATCGTCATAAGATACCCACTAAACGTGAGTACGGTCGTACCTATTACTCAAAGGAGCATCTTGAAGAACTGCGCAGGACTGACTTAATGAGCGATGACAGCTATTATACTACAGAACAAGTACAGCAGTTGTATGGTCTTACAAGTGCCAATATCTGCCATATAGTGAAAGTTCACCATATCAGCAAGGTAAAAGTGGGTGTAAAGAACCTGCTTTTGAAGACAGATGTGGAGCGAGCGATGGCAGAAAGAGCAGCCAAAGGACTGTGATTTCAAATGATTTCAGCATTATCCATCAATGACTGCAAATAATGGGAGTCACGGAAGTATCATTCAGTTATTTTGTAGCCGTGAAGATACACTTCACCACGAATAATCATCAATAATACATATCAGTTATGAGCAACATTTGCAAGACCGTATCATTGCGTACACGCAAAATCAAGGACGGACACATGCTGTCCTATTATCTTGACTATTATCCTGGCTATCGTGATGAGAGCACGATGAAAGTCATCCGCCATGAGTCGCTTGGCATCTACATCTATGCCAAGCCGAAGAACCAGATGGAACATAAGTACAACCTCAACCTTACGGCAAGAGCCGAGGCGATACGCTGCCGTCGCTTCGAGGCTATCGTCAACGAGCGTTATGATTTCTTCGACAAGGAGAAGATGAAAGGAGATTTCCTCGCCTACTTCAAGAGACTGGCAGACAAGAAGAACTCCAAGTGGCAACACGTCTATATGCACTTTCGTACCTTCACGCAAGGCAAGTGTACCTTCGGTGAGATAAACGTGGACTTGTGCAACAGATTTCGTGAGTATCTGCTGACAGCACCACAGGGACTGCATAAGAACAGAAAGCTGCATATAAACTCAGCAGCCAACTACTGGTCAACTTTCCGTGCTTCAATCCACACAGCCTATCGTGACCGCAAGATAAAGGAGAACCCGAACGGTTTCTTGGAGCGTATCGAGACAATCCCGACTGACAAGGAGCATCTTTCACAAGACGAGGTTATCCGCTTGGCATCCACACCATGCTCTGCTCCTGCCTTGAAGCGAGCCTTTCTGTTCTCTTGTCTAACGGCATTGCGAAAGAGCGACATTAAGAAACTCACTTGGGAGGAGATACAGCCATACGGCAGCGATGGTGTGATGTATGTCACCACACGAATGCAGAAAACAAAAGACATCGTGCATAACCCAATCAGTGAGGAAGCCTTGGAACTGATAGGCTATTCACCAGATAAACGAGGTAAGGTGTTCCCCGATTTCAAAGACTCCATGACACAGGCACCGCTGAAAAATTGGCTGAAAGATGCAGGGATCACCAAGCATATCTCCTATCATTGCTCACGCCACAGCTTTGCCTGTCTCCAGTTGGACGCAGGAACAAGTATTGCGGTTGTGCAGCGTTATCTCGGTCACAAGAATGTGGCAACAACAGAGGTGTATGCCAAGATTTCCGATGCCCAGAAGCGTGCTTCGGTTGGCTGTATCACCTTGAAGAAGTAACCATTTGACAATAACACGCAGAAAAGGACTGTTGGAATGATAGTGTTCCAATAGTCCTTTTCTCATTTTGTTGGTTCTATTTGCTGTCGTGGATAGAACCAATTCGACAAATACATTCCAATTTCTGTTGATATTAAAGAGGAACTGCAAATATCCCTTTTCTTTGCCCTTACCTTTGTAGCCAACAATCAGCAACAACTGACACTAATGAGTAGTTTAAAGTATGATTCAGAGTCTGATATCATATTAGAACGCTAATAAAGCCTAAAAGAAAGAGTGCCAGAGAACGTAAATGCGGTTTTTACATGCTTCTGCATCTAACTTTGTGGAAGTTTTTGAACGAATAACAATAAAACGAATACAATAATGATAGAAAACAAGACAACTTCAGATTGTACCATCTACGCTTTTGTTGGTACTGCAATTCTCGCCATCTCTCTTGTCGTGGCTATGTATGTAGGCAATGACTTTCACCAAAGTCTGTTTGTCGAGTCAATCATCTTTGTAGGGAGCAACATCCTGCTTTGGGCGATATTCATTTCCATGGTGAATTGTCCCTATGAACTGATGAACATTGGTAGCAACAGCAAGACAAAGAAAAACGTTGTAGAAGCAGAGCCAGCAACAGAACAAGAACAGCCAAAGCAAACATTACCACAAACAGAATCAGCACAATACAGTCATGAGGACTATGCCAAGTGTGTAGAGGCACAAGAAAAAGAAGCACAGGAGATAAAGGAAAAACGAACGAGAGCCGTACTTGACTATGTGCATCGTACCATGTCAAGGTTTCTGTATGAGGAAGATTTGTACAAGGTAATTGAGGCTGTCAAGGAATGGAGCAACGACACCAACTATACCCCGACAGCAATAAACCGTTTCAAGGAAAATGTTGAGAATATCCCTTTAAGGCACTTCGTGTGGAATATCGCAGAGCGTTTGGGTAAGCGTGATTACACAATGGCAATGCGAATATCCTTTATCAAAGCTATGTTCCCAAAGCCGTTTGAAGGCTTGGACTACAGCACATTGAAGAACCTGAAAGCCCCATGTTCCAATGATATAATCCCTATTGACGAGCCTGCCAATGGTGGATATGATTTCCATGATGTGACGGAGGAAAATCCCGAATAATCCCCATTGTTAGAGTTATTCCTTCGTGAATGACAAATGACTGTCACGAATGGGAGTAACGAAAGCATCATTCTGTTCCTTTGCCCCAGTTTTTTTTAATGACTTGTATATGACAAAGGAATTAACTTTCAACGACCTTCCAATGGTCGTTGCCCAGCTTCGGGACGAAGTGGTGGGCATGAAGCAGATGATCATCAGTCTGCAATCACAGAACAAGCCACACAAGGCGAACACGCACATACCTATGAGTGTGGAGGAAGCATCGGCATACCTGAAAATGCCGATGGCAACTCTCTACATGAAACTTGGCAACGGCAGCATTCCTGCCACCAAGCCGGGCAAGCGTTACTGCCTTTATCAAGATGAACTTGACAAGTGGCTGGAGACTAACCGCAAGAATCCTGTACCTCTCACGGCAGAGGAAGAGAACGCAGCTATTCTTGCTGGAAACAAGCGCAAGCCGAAACCCTTAAACTGGTAATATCATGGATGCGCTTGAAATTTGTAACAAGCTACGCTCGGAGGCTTCGGGCGTAGCCACTTCTGGAATTCCGCTTGACGTATTCCCCCAGAAGATGCAGCAGATGATTCTTGATTTGGCAAGGACGGAGAACTATTCCATTGAGTTTACCGCTACTTCCCTTATATCCGCTATGGCAGCAGCCGTCGGCAACTCCTGCTATATCCGGATTAAAGGCAATTGGATTACTTCACCTATCCTATATGTCATTCTTGTTGGCAGACCAGGAGTCGGCAAGACTCCACCTTTGAACTTTGCCTACAAGCCGTTGCACGACATTGATACTGAGGAGCACCATAAGTTCAAGGCTCTAAAGAATGAGTATGCAGCCATTGTGGAGAGGAACAAGGGCAAAAAACGGACGGAATGGGAATCGTTACCTCCTGTACCAGTCCTGCATAAGAATATCATGAATGACTTCACGCCAGAGATTCTTATGCGCAATCACGATGCCAACCTCAGAGGTGTGGCAGTTGTGGTGGATGAGATAATGGGGCTGTTCAACACCATCAACCGATACAACAACAGTTCTTTTGTACAACAGATGCTGTCGGCTCACAATGGCTTGCCAGTAGATGTATCTCGTTGTAATCTTGATTGTCCTTTACGCATTGACTATCCTTGCATACAGATTGTAGGAACTATCCAGACTGGTATTGTGCATGAACTTTATGATATGGGATTCAAGAAGAATGGTTTTCTTGACCGTTTTCTGATCACATGCCCAAAAGGTTTGAAGATTGCTCCTTGGGTTAAGGTTCCAAAACAAGATGCTGCAATCATTGAAAGACCATTCCGTGTATGGAAAGAGATCATAGACAAGGCTGTGGCTCTTCCTTTTACGGAAGGCATCTTCAATGTTCTTGACTTCTCTGATGAAGCCATTGACATATTCTATGATTGGCAGAATGAGGATATAGAACGGCAGAATGCCATTACGGATGAAAAAATGATAGACTCGCGTGCTGCAAAAGTTCCTTTGAATACGGCTCGGCTTGCCTTGATATTCCAACTGTTCCGTTGGGCTTGTGATGAGTCTCACAAGGATTTTGTTGATGCGGAGTCCGTGAATGCAGCCATACGGATGAGCGATTACTTTGAGAAGTCATACAAAAGGATGGATGACCTCGTTTTAACCGAGGCTACCGACCCTGTGAAGAAACAGGTACTTGACTCGTTGGGAAACAAGTTCGTAACTGCTGAAGCAGTAAAGGCTGGAGCGGATTTCGGTTTTGCAAGACGTACTGTCATGTATATGCTCAAAGACTTCTGTCAGAGAAACTTTATCATCAAAGACAAGCAAGGCAATTATGAGAAAGTACAGAAGTAGAATCACCACCTTGCACCGTTTGCACTTTGCACTTCTTGCACTCTTGCACAAAAGATGCTGCATTTTGTGCCAAACAAGTGCAAAAGTGCAGAAAGTGCAAGGTGCAACAAGTGCAGAGCCTTATGAGTGAGTATAGATTCCATCTACAGAAATACAAGCTGGGCAACCGATATGCTTGCCCTCAATGTGGGCGTAAGCGTTGCTTTGCAAGATATATTGACGAGGAAGGACAGATTGTATTCCCTGACAATGTGGGGCGTTGTGACCATGAACAGAGTTGTGGCTACCATTATTCTCCGTCTGATTATTTCAAGGACAATCCCGATACCAACTGCAATGATGATTGGAGATATAAAACACCAATCAAAGAGTGCAGGAAAGAGAAAACTCTTCCAACTTTCATTGATAGCAAGCTGGTGGAGCAAACACTGCATGGCTATTCTGTCAATCCTTTGTACCGATACATTTCAACGGTCTTTGGCAAAGAGGAGACAGAACGCCTGTTTGCCTTGTACAAGGTCGGCACTTCAAAGAAATGGGGCGGTTCAACTATCTTTTGGCAGATAGATGTCAATGGGAATGTGCACACTGGCAAGATAATGAAGTATGATGACAAGACAGGTCACCGTATCAAGGAACCACACAGCCTGGTGACTTGGGTACACTCTGAACTGAAACTGCCAGACTTTACACTTCGGCAGTGCTTCTTTGGCGAACATCTATTGACAGATAAAACCACGACCAAGACTATAGCCATAGTGGAGAGTGAAAAGACAGCCATCATTGCCACACACTTCATGTCTGATTTCGTGTGGTTGGCTACTGGAGGCATGAACGGATGTTTCAATAAAGATGCTGTCGAAGTCCTAAGCGGTCGGGAGGTTGTTTTGGTTCCAGACCTTGGGGCAACGGATAAGTGGAAAAGCAAACTTCCGTTGCTGCAATCAATATGCAAGCAAGTTCTTGTCAGCAACATCTTGGAAGACAATGCCACCGATGAACAAAAGACCAATGGTCTTGACATTGCCGACTTCCTGCTGATGACGGAAACGCCACAGATGGCGCTACAAAGGCTGATAAAGCAACATCCGCCTCTCCAGCATCTAATAGACAGTCTTGGGTTGGTGTTGGTGGAAGAGTCATAGCAGAGTGGGTAAGGTTCTGCGAGCACGCTTGCGTGACGGACTTTCACAAAAGTCCTAAACATAATAGGGACTTTTAGATTCACATGCTTGCGATGTTCACTTAAAAAGTCCTTCTATTATGCTCAGGCTCCGCCCGAGACCTGTCTCCAATTATACAAGAACTACGTTACAAGCTCAAATGAAATTCTTATGGAAAGAAACATACCACGTGCCGCCATTCATGTAGGCACAGACAAGAAATCGTTCTCGTCCCAAGTGGGCAACGAGGCGGAGCGCAGAGGTTGGGACGAGAAGCGTTACCAACTCAAAAACGCGGACATAGACAAGAACAACCATTATAACTACTCACGCAAGAGACTCAACTTTGAGATAGTCAAGGGTGGAAAGATAGTGCCTCTTGGTTCCCAGTCGGTGCCGTTGCATGAACGCTTGCAGCACAGACTTGATGAACTTGGTTTCAAGCCGTATATGGATGCCAAGCGTCCCGACCAAGTTTCAAGGAACAGTCCGAACTGCACTGTCGGCATCATCTTCTGTGGTGACCATGATGTGCTTAACAGGCTTGCCTTTGGTGAACAGAAACTCAACACATCAGATCCAAATGCTGACCACAGCAAGGTTGTATTGCAAAAAGGCATCTATGACTGGGCATTGGACACCTACCGCTTTGCATGTGAGAAATGGGGAGAAGAGAATGTCATCGGCTTTGATGTGCATTGTGACGAGACAAGCATCCATGCCCATGTGCAGACCGTGCCTGTTGAACAAGTAAAGAAACGTGGGCGCATCGGAAGCAAGTACATTCACAAGGATAATCCAGAAAATGTTCTTACAACCAAAGAATGGAGAGCACTTCCAAAAGAAGAACGTGACAACTACACAAAATCGGAAGCGGCAAAGGGTGTTGTTGAAAGGGTCTCTTATGCCAAAGTGTGGGGAGAGCGAGCAAAGGACAAATCACAATACCTTTCCCAACTGCATACTGACTATTACAACAAGGTAGGACATAAGTATGGCTTGGCAAGAGGCTTCTCCTATGATGAACTTTCAGAGGAAGAAAAGCGAGGACGCAAGCATAAGAACAAGGTGGTGCTTGAAGCGGAACGTCAGGCGAAAGTCGCTCTTGACAAAGTGGAGAAATATGCAGTGCTCGCCACAATCGACAAGAAGGAACTGACCATTCCTTTTCTCAACATCAAGGCTCCAGTTCAAGAAGCGATGAATGCCGTAAAGAAAGAACTTGCTATCCCGATTCCTACGCTTATAGGACAAAAGACATGGCGTGAGGAGCGTGTGGCTAATATCTACGCTGCAATCAAGGCTCTTGTAGCAGCCATCAATGCAGAACGTGACAAGCAGAATGAAGATGTACGCAAGTCTGTCAACAAGACATACACTTACTATACGCAGAATCTCAATAAGCAGATAGAGGAGAACAAGTCGCTTCGTGCCGAGAATGATGCGCTAAAGACTGAAAACAACAAAGTCAAACAACGCATCTCTCAACTTGACGAGAAGGCTGTGGAGCGAGTGACTACTCAACTTGTCTGTGCGAAGGAAGAACTCGCCAGTGCCAAAAGTTATAATACTACACTTATGGAAATGTACAATGATTTGAAGGCTCGTTGGAATGCCATTTGGCAAGAGCCTGAAATGACAGACGCATGGAGACGAGTGGAAGCACGTAAGGAGAAAGAAGCAAAAGAAAAGGCTCGGAAAGAAGCCGAAGCCAAACGTGAAAGCATGGCTCGGCAAAATAGATACATAGGAGTGCTTGACAAGTTCATCCATGAGGGACACGAAGCTTTATCATCCTTTGCAAAAACAGACAGAGTCAACTTCAACGAGACAGAATCGGCTTCCATATACTATGGCATTATGGCATCTGCTGTAAAGCATAATATTGGATTGGACTCTAAAGCCTGTATAGATTCGGCAGCAAAAAGTTTCTTATCTGGTATGTCGTGGAATGGTTTTACAGACTTCAAGCAAGAATGTGTCACTAATTGGACAAAACTCTTCGCCACGAATGAAGTTCAATTCACAGACAACGCCATTGACAACTTTCTCGCTTTTGTTGACCATATGTCATGTAGTGCAGATACATACGTTTCGCTTGGTGGCTCCAATGGCTGCGCCGACCAACTTACGAATTGGGACGGAACACAAAAATTAGGATTGGGTATATTCTATAAAGAAAAGAAGAAATCTCAATCAAGATAAAGGATTCTGTTTGTATGGATAAGTTATATACCAAAAACACGATAGATATTACGTCTGAGAATTTGGACTAAACAATACATGAAGCCTCGTTTTTTGCTAAAACAAGGCTTCATGTATAATAAAGTGAAGTCTAAACCCTACAAGGACATTTGTATATTTTTAGTTGCTCATAAATTGAAATGGAAGGGCATAGAACCTGAAGTGCACAATCCTTACATTCCAATTTCTTATTTCGTGTGAAATACCAATAGCATTCTTGTGAACCAACCCAATTATTAATAATACAAGCAAGGTCTCGATTTTGTAAAGACTCAATTTGCTGATTTACACAATAGACCATCCCGTCATAATTGATTGTTATATGACCAAAGTATGATGTATTTATGTAATCTTTCAAATAACAGTCTTTTAGATTTTGATTGATTTTAAGAACCTCGTCTTTGGTTATAACCATTTGTGGCTGTAGGGTAATATTCTTTTCATCCAAGAATATAGGGCATAATACTATATTTTCTTTTGCACCCGTAAGCTTGTCTAAATCAGAATTATTTGTTACAATATATTTTAGGATTAACCTTTCTTCTCTTAGGTTTATAATATCTAAGGGGGTAGCTGAATCGATAAGCAATTCTACCATTATTGTTCTATACTTGCGTAACATATCTTGTATATGTTGAATAGGATAAGCCAAGTAATGGACTCTAAAAACAACAAGTATGTTTCTTGTTTGGGCAAGATTTAAAATTCTTTCCAACTTATCGCATGAAATTTCTCCAGACAAGACAATTCTTTCCAGGTCAAAAGAAATAAGTTGCAGTAATATTGTGTCTATGTCAATCTCTGTATGATTAACGTTTGGATACTCTAATTGCTTGTAAGCAAATGAATTGAGATTTATAGACAATGTATTATTAAGTAAAAAAGTGATAGATTTCAACATCATATTTGTATATGATGCCAAGTTGTGCCCTAAAGCTTTGTTTTCTTTATTTAAGGAGGTCATTATTTGTAATCCTCGTTTGGGGAAATAAGGCATTGACTTGTTTGGTTGTATGAAATATCCGACTCCGTTGTTGGCGATTTTTTGCAAAATAGTCTTGTTGTCATCGCAATCATCTATATAACCGCACTGATTTAATGTATTGACGGCTTTATATGGGACGACAATATTCCTCATATATATGCTACTAAACTTTATTGTATCATATATGAGCAATTCTTTTGATGTTGCCTTGATATAGCAATGTGGAAAAATTATGTACAGTCTGTTCATTTTATTATAATGTTTTCTTCAACCACTTCTATTATGTCAGGATGGGATTCTATGTATGATACAGCATCTGACAATAGTTTTGCGAATTTACTTTTTGAAGTAAACTCATCACATTTACCATTGCTATAACAAAAAGAACATTTAGTGCAACAAAATTGCATGTAGCATTTCTTGCATAAAGATGAAACTTCTGTGATTCTTTTCATAAATCCATTTGCTACCTCATTGCAATCAATATGAACACAGCCACTATTATCAATATATCCTAACGGTGAATCCCTATTGACTTTTTCACATGGATGTATTTTCCCATTATAGCTTACGAAAAGTCGTTTTGAAAATGGAATACATGTACCAGTTGGCAAGGTGCTATTCTCTATACTTTCATCTACGAGTAGCTCACTCTCTTTGCTAACTGAATTGTTCAACAGCCTTGTAGTAAAAACCAAAATTCGATTAAAGAGCGGATTTTGAGTGATTAAACTTGGAACCAACTCTATATCCTCTGGAATTTCAAAAGTTTTAAGCATAGATAGAATTCTGTTTCCATCTTTTGCATCCTCTGTAGGAACATGAAGGGGGCTAAAATTCGGCGTTGTGTTAAATTGCATCTTAAACCAATCAACAATTTCCCTTACATCACTTTTATTTGTGAAAACCGCATTATAGCGAAATGTTGCGAACCATTCTGAATATAAATTCTCAACACACTTCAAGTTCATCATTACGATGTCAAACGAAGGATTCCCTTTAGGAGTTACTCTATAAGAGTCGTTTTCCTTGTTGCCATCAAGACTAATTAGCATTTTGAATTTGTGACGTGACAAAAAATCTGCATATTTTGATAGAAGCATTGCATTTGTTGTCATTGTAAAAAACAATGAACGGTTGCGAAATTCTATACGTTCTGCATATTCTACAATTTGGCGCACTACAGCGAAATTCATCAATGGCTCACCTCCATAGAAACTAATGGCAAAAGGTTCTTTAGGTGCATTTGATAGAGGTTCTTTCTGAAAAAGAATTGCCAAATAATCAATTATGCCTTTGGCTGTTTCAAATTTCAGATTCCCCAACATACCTCTTCGGCTATCAAATGTATCATATCCTTCGCTATAGCAACAATATTCGCATCTAAGATTACAGAGTGTTGTTGTCTCAAATATGATTTGTGATAGTTTTACCAATACTCCTTGTATAGTATTCCCTGTTATATAACTATCAAATGATGAAGTATATTTGTCAAGATATCCATATTGCTTTAACTGACGAAAGGTTTCGTCTCCTTCATTTCTGTCGTTTGAAATTATATCGTACATATTCTTTGATAATGGCAATATTGCCTTTTTCAAAGGACTATACAAATAATAATTTTCGTTTTGAGTTTGAAATACTATAGCTTCCATATGCATAAAATAAGGAAAGCCAAAGTGTTAAACAATGGCTCTCCTTAATTAGTGATTCTTTAATCAATGTTCCAACTTCCAGCAGAGGCAACATCGTCGCACATTGTAACTTCGCCTTCTCTGATGAAACACTCACAAGGACAATAACAGTTGCTAATGCGAACAATATGTCCTTTTTGTCCAACAACTCTTAATCTATTTTTGAGTTGTTTGTTCTGCTCTTCTATAACAGACAGTTTTAAAACTCCCATAAATATTTCTTTTAACCCCTTTTGTTGTGTACAAGTCAATCGCAGGGGTGTTGCGTTTCGACTTGCTTGTGTATCGCTGTTAAATATTCATCCATAGGAATGTATATATCCGTGTTGGTATAAAGTGCATCGGTAAAAGTCTTTGGAAAGGCTGTATAACCGATTAATGCCCCTCGGAGCATATATCCATACTCTTTACTATCAATGCCTCTATTTTGGGCATATCGGTCAATTTGGTCAAAACCAAAAGGTTTGATAAAGAAAGCCATCAAGGATTTCAATACAACCAAGTTGACGGGAATGCTAAATGATGAGCATTGGTTGTGCTTGTATGACCAAAATTCCCGAAGAGTGCTAAGTATTTGCTTACCTTTTTCTGTGTTAGAGCATTCTAAGCACTTATATTTGTTGGCTGATTCAACAATAAGGTTCAATACAACTTCGTCAGACAAACCTCTTTGTTTGCACATAAGAGCTTCATTCATTATGATATCAAGAAATACTTTTTCTTCATCAGAATTCAGTACATCAATGCTTATAGTTAAGTTCTTTAGCGAGAAACGAGAGTAATCAATGTTTCCGTTTGCCTCACCAGATACTTTTGCTTTACCGATAAGATCATTCATAATATCACTAACACGGACAAACAAAGCTCCTAAAGTCGTATCATACATAGATGAACCTGATTCTATGTTCGTTATCTGTTGTTTTATATCTGCGATCTGCTGCTTTATGGACTTAAATTCGTAATTTTCATCTTCGTATTTTTTGATTTCTTGTTTGAGATACTTCTTACGCTCATATTCCCAAGTTCCCTTTTTGAAATATTCACGTTTTTTCCCCATTTTGATACCATTATCACGTTCTTTCTTTTTTATAGAATTAAGTTCTTCTATCCAATCAGAAATACCATCGTGACATTCCATGCTGTAAAGTTTGCTTTCTAGAGCATCCTTTTGTGTTATTAAGAAATCTCTTTTGTCTGTACTATTTGCTTGTTTATTCTGAGATATTTCTTCTGCACGAGCCTTTGCCAATTTGACAATTTCAGAGAAATGTTGCATAAGAATATCAAACAAGTTTGTCCTTGTCTTAACAGTACCATTATATATCCCTTTAGCTGTTTGGATTAGAGAAATATATTTACTCTCATTTGAAACAGCGATTTCAGAAACCATAACTTGTGTATTTAATCCAGCAAATGAATTTTTTAAATCACGCAATATACACATTAGTTTTTGTTCTTGGGGATTTTTTGCAAACGCCATTGCACGAGTAAAGGCAACAATCATTCCCTTTAATCTGTCATAAATACAGTCTTGTGCAACATATTCTTGAAGTTGAAAAGATATGGCGTTTGCTATTTTTCCTGTGGATATAGGCAACGCATTGCTCGTCTTTACGATAAATTCAGACTTGTACTTTTCAATACATTTTACTTCAAACAATATTTGCGATTCTGCAACAAGAGATTCCAGTAAATCTCTTGAAGAGAACAGAAAAGCAACAGCTCCCTTTTTGTAGTAGATTGTCTTATTGTATGTAAATAGAGTTTTACTATTTTTGACAGGAGCTATATTTGATTTGTCTAGAATTTCATCATTGACTCTCAAGACATAATCACCATTAATTTCCTTTGTTGACAAAATTAGATAATTAGCCCTTTCATTTGTTCCATCTAAATAACGGCTCAAATTATTCCCATATCCTCTGACTTGGTAGAAAGAGAATGGTGATATACTTTCTGAAACGAAAGATTCCAGTAAGTTCCATGAGTTTGTACTTATATAATAAAACATAGGTCTAATTATTTTCAATTTCAACTATATTTTCCTTTGAAACATCTTTCAAAAAGGATGTTCGCTTTCCTGTGTAGGAGATATACAGATTGCGTGAAGAACGAGTGCATGCCACATAAAAAGCATTTCTTTTACAAGTGTTCGCCTCATTAGCAAAAGGCACAAAGACATTATCAAATTCAGACCCTTTTGCTGCATAGTATGTCAGGATGCATGGTAGGTCATTGTTTGAAAAGTCCAATGTGTTGACAGTTCTAAACGGAACTACATTTCCAGTTCGATAATGAACTTGTGTATTTACTCCTCTTTGATTCAGAAAATCATTTACTTCACGTACATCACTCTCGTCAGGAACAAGAATTGCGACATCATCTAAATCTTCCATTTTTATTCGATTTAATATGCCTTCCAATTCTTTCTCTCTAGATGAGTATTTCGTGACAATCGGTTTGGGATAATTAGGATAGTCGCTATTGCCACCATCTTTCATGTTATTTGTCAACAAGTCCACCTTGACATCTTGAATTTGCTGAGCAACTTTAGCAATTGTCTTTGGTAGACGATAATTGTAATCCAAAGAGAGACGTTTGTAGACTAAAGTGTTAGCAATCTCATCTATTGAACTTCCTTTAAAATTCATTTGTTGCACAGAATCTCCAAATAAAGAAAGACTCTTCCCCTTATGAGGTATTATCCTTCCTTGATAGTCTGAGATGTTAAAATCTTGAGCCTCATCTATAATAAGATAATCAATTTTATCTTCTGATTGCTTATAAATTGTTCCACTTGGAATCAACTCGAACTTATTAGTATTAGTCACACTAAACCCTGATAGATATGGAACTTCTTTAAACCAACTAACCCTGCGTCCAAAGGCTGAGTAAAATTTGTAATCCACCCAATCTGCAAAATCTATTCCATAAGCCGTTTTGTCCTTTTCGGTACGTTCAAACTTTCTGACATTTAAGTCATTTACCAGATAGAGGGTATTCCTATTGCCTTTTTCCCAAAATACATCTCCTGTCAGGTCAAAGCCACGATGAGTCCAAGCCCATTCGTATGCAATGCGCTCTTTGTCTAAACCGAGAGCCTGCATTCCATAAGCTATCATTCTTTTCAAAGCCACAGTAAAAATAACTATGGCGTAACTTCCTTTGTTCTTTGCCTGTAGTGCACGATGGATAGCAAGATTAGTTTTTCCACTACCTGCAGCACCTTGTACTATGATATCTTCGTCTATACTTTGAACGATGATTTTTCTTTGAGAATCATCTAAGTTTGATATAAACCACTTTTCTAATCTCATGCCATTTCCATTAGAACAGCAGCTCCACTCTGTGTTGTTTGACTGATTAATGTTTTGAATACATACGAAAAAGCGCGGAGCCTATTCTGTCACTCGTTCCACGCTATAAAGGCTCTCGCATTGCCCGACAAGTCGAAACGAGCAACGCCGAAAGCCCCACGCCAGTGTAAGTATATAGAAAGCACTCTTGACAACGAACTATGGAATCGTCCGAAGCCAATGAGGGCTGTATATAATACACCTCATGAGGCGTTCTTTGTTGCTTTGTTCTTGACTTGTCGTTGAATTTGCGAGATTCTTATAGCGTCAAAACCAAAGCGTACAAAAACGCCTTTTACCATATGTATGTCTGCCCAACCTCTGCCCATCGGGGCTTCCGGTATGGGTATAGACGTTACAAAGATAACACTTTTATCTTGGAAACCACTTTTTTGGGCTGGTAAAATATGATTTTTAAGGTTTGATTTAACATTATTAAATATAAATATGTCAAAGAATTCCACTTTTGCGTGATTTTTCTTGCTAAAAAGTTTGTATTATCAATGATTATTTGTATTTTTGCAGCGTTAGTTCCAGCCGAGCCTCTTTACAATGCTTAAATAGGCTGGGCTTTTTTGTTTATAAGCTATGACAAAGAGAAATTTTGGAAAAGATTACAAGACTCCACGAGAACTTGTAACCTTATTGGAAAATCGTGGATTGATAATTAATGATAGGCAAAAGGCTCAATTGTATTTGGAGAGCATTGGCTATTATCGATTGTCTGCGTATATGCATCCTTTGTTGAAGACTCCAAAGATTCTTCATCTGTATAAGGAAGGTGCTACATTTAACAAAGTGATGATGCTTTATCGCTTTGACAAAAAGTTGCGCTTACTCCTTTTTAACGAGATTGAGAAGATCGAAATTGCTGTAAGAGAAGCCGTAATGAATATGACGGCTGAACGGACTGGTGATATATATTGGCTTACAAATTCTGCACATTTTCGTGATCAGTCCATTTTCGTCAATAGTATGGCAATGTTGTCGAAGGAGTATGAACGTTCTACTGAAGACTTTATAGAACACTTCAAAAGAACATATACAGAACCTTTTCCACCAGCATGGATTCTTGGTGAACTTCTCCCAATGGGTAGCGTGAATATGTACTACAGGAACTTGAAAGATAAAGGACTCAAAAAGCAGATCGCCAAGCGTTTCTGCCTTCATGCTCCAGTGTTTGAGTCTTGGCTTTCTGTGATTACGCTTACTCGCAATGCGTGTTGTCATCATGCTCGTGTTTGGAATAAGGTCAACAAGATTATTCCAAATGATATGAGAGGCATGACTCGTCCTTGGATTACTATTCCTGCGGACAAGCGAAGAATATATTATAACATGTGCATCATCAAGTATTTCCTTGACATCATCTCTCCCAACAATGACATGCTTGACAAAATGCACAATTTGTTCAGCAAGTTTCCAGAGATAGACCTGGCTGCTCTTGGATTCCCTTCTGGTTGGGAAAATGAACCTCTGTGGCAATAAAAGACATATGAAGAGACTGTTAACCACCCCACATCACCCATATTTTCTGCAATTTTGATGTGATTGAAAGTTAAATACGTTAAATCTTCACCTTTTCGTATCTAATCAGAATTCATACGGTCACTTTTCTACCGTTTAGAGCGTATAACACTGATAATCAACTAATAATAGATACTCAGGTTAAAAATACGAGCGGGGGTGATGGTGATGAATTTTATGAATTGGTTATCAAGAAAATCGTTGAAGAGACTCCCTGGCGTGAGAATTCCACACGAGCGATACTGCTTATCTCGGATGCGGATCCCCATCCTTTGGGTTATACCTATGAGAATTATGTGGTGGGTAACCAGATAGATTGGCGGAAAGAAGCAGAGAAAGCAGCTCGAAAAAAGATAAAGATTGATACGGTAACCATCACTAATGCCGCATGGTACAAAGAGTTGTCTGCAATGACCAACGGTATCAGCGTCCCGTTTGAAACCGGTAATAAGACGGCCCGGTTGGTTGAAGCTGCTACAATGGCTCGTGGGTCTGTGATGTCTCGTGCGAAATTCGATGAACTTGCAGATAACTGTGAGGACGAAGAAATGCGACAGGTATTCTGCTCTTACTCAAAAGAACGGAATGACATTTGAATGGTAATGCGATTGAGAAGTAAAAGCTCTACATATTGGCAGTTTTAATACTCTTTTTGTCTGTGCTTGCAACAGTACAGACAAAAAGAGTACTAATCATTGGTTTGGGTACACAAGAAGATGCGAGTTAAGGAAAATAAATGGTGATAAGAACGTACTGTTACTAAAAAATATATTGATAGAAGCCGGATATAATAGCATATCTACACTTGTGAATGAGCAAATGACAAAATCCAGGATAACAGTATCTTTCAGTCAATTTAATTCTGAAAGATTGGAATAATAAGAAATTTCAATACAAACAGAAAATCATATAAGCAGGAAAATATACCACTCCTTCTTTTACGATCAGATTCTTGGGATGAATCACATAACTTTCTCCTATACGCACTTTTGAAAATTGAATTTTTACCTGCAATGCGCACTTTTATCTATATATTTTGCACCAGGAAAAATAATTCCGAAAGATTACAGCAACAAGAAATAGCCCGAAAGGATTTTTTAATAAAAACCGATAAACTCTGATAGATTAAGGTTACTTTTTATACTCTATAATCATAAAGATATATAATCAATAACATTTTAAAGAATATACAATTATGAAAGAGGTAAAAACAGAAAACAAAGTAGTAAAGACACAGGTATATAATATGGTTATAATTTAAAAATACAGAATACGATGAAAAAGATTATGAAAGTATTGGGAAAGGTTTTGGGAGCGATTGCCGTTTTATGTCTTTGCATAATAACCGTCCTTGTGGTTAAGGTGTATAATAGAGAAAGTCGCGTTCGCGAATACGAGGGGGAATTGTATAGTAGTGAGTGCCGTTCAATTTCTTATAGTGACGGCACATATGGCATTAAAAATCTTCGAACCGGTGAAATAACACTAAAAGGGATAACTTGGATGTTTGCATCGGATGCTTATACGGATTCGCTGGTCATTTATTCGAAAAATTATAGAAGAGGGTATTTTAACCGTTTTACAGGAGAAGCGGTGATTCCGGAACAATACACTCATGCTTGGATATTTTCGGAGGGATTGGCCGCGGTGGTCAAAGAGGATAAAGTAGGATTTATCAATCGTCGGGGGGATGTTGTTATTGGTTTTCAATATCCGTATCTGAAAGATAATGGCCGGCGTGTGGACTTTGTGTTTCATGAAGGATATTGCAGTATGTACGATGAGGAGGGTAAATGCGGTATTATAAATAATAAAGGTGAATGGGTCGTAAAGCCGCAATATGACTATATCCAGAATCCATTGTACGGGAAGAGGGTTTTTATACAAAATGATAAGTATGGACTAATGGATGATTCGCTTCACATCGTAATACCTGCTGAATATAGGTATATTACGCAGGCTTCGGATTATGCAATCGTCTCCAGATGGGATGCATCGCGAATGCAGATGTCATATAAGGGAGAGATTCTCAATCCAATGTTGTATGATATGATTGATCGGTTGGATTATTCTACGGGCAAATACTTTGACGATGGTACCGAAATAATGGCATCGACCGGGTTGTATTGTTATACGGTCGGTAATTGTCGTGGCTTGATGGACGAAAAGGGGAAGCTTGTTACTCCGCCTGACTATAGTGGCATTTGTACAGTGAATAAACATTTATTTAGAGCCACATTGTTTGACAGACAGTCGGATGTACTTTTGAATGAAAAGGGAGAAGTGGTAAAATCTTGAGCTTACAGTTTGATACAATACGAATAGTGTATTGATTGAATTGGAAAATGGAGTATGAACAAATTGGAACCAACAAAATAAAACAATGAAAGAGCAGCGTAAAGAAGATGTATTCATTATGGAATACTTAACTAATATAGCGAAAGACCAGGATAATATATTCCTGTCTTCTACAATGACCGGAAATATACAATTATTGCGTTTGGAACATATCGGCTATTTTCGTTATAACTCCGTGAACAGGTTGTGGGAAGCTGCCTTATGTAATCATCGTTCTTTGGCATTGAAAAGAACGACAAATGCAGAAAAAATATTGAGCTACCATCCTCATTTGATCCAAATCAGCCAGTCAATGATTATAAATGTGAGTTATCTGGTTTTGATAAAGGGAAATAATTGTATGATGCTTCCACCATTCGATAAAGCGGAGGATTTACAAATTAGTAAATCATTTATGAAGAAACTGATGGAAAAATATCCGAATATCTGATGAACAGGAGAAAAAATGACTTTAATTATTCCCGTCTTTGTGAAATCGTATCCCGATTGAACACTAGACTTCTGGAGATTGTGAAACGGGATAGGAAAGGGCTTATTTCTGATAAGGAGATTGTGTTGGTGGAGAAGAATGAAGAGATGGAGGATTGTTATAACTCTCTTTCTTTTCAGTACATTAGAGAAGTTAAAAGAGGAGGATATTGCCTGGTTTGCATTAATATTGAATTTACCGGAGAGAGAAACTCATCTTCGAACTGTTTTGTGGGTACTCCTAACCAGATAAGAAGACAATTCTCTTTTAAGAAAGGAGAGCAGTTCGTACGGGATTTTGTTGACAGGATGATTTATGAATGTCTGCGAATAGAAAAATTGAATGAAGTTCATGAAACAGTTTAATCTGAGAAGCGTAAAAAAGTCAGTGAGAAAGCTATTTATATGAATCGTTATTCGGACAATGAACCATATATGGCATCCGATAGAGGATTTGTTGTATAGCAATTACCATCTCTCTTTTTGCCTATAGGGAAGAATAACAGTTTTATTTATATATTTGTATCCCGATTCCATTTGGTTTTTAACAGGAACTTTTTCGGAAGACCGACTGTTATACTTAATATCTGACAAACAGAAGAGAAAGGAACACTATGACAGTAAAAAACAGAGAAATAGAGATACGCACTGTAAATGTAACCAGATACATCATGCCTTTGCGTGAAGGAGGTTCGTTGCCTGCACTTGCCGAAGCGGACGACGGATTCAAATACGTTGTGAAGTTTCGGGGAGCCGGACATGGGACAAAAGCCCTTATAGCCGAGCTGATAGGCGGGGAGGTGGCGCGTGCCCTGAAACTGCGTTTACCGGAGATTGTCTTTTTAAATCTGGATGAAGCTTTCGGCCGTTCGGAAGGGGATGAGGAGATACAAGACCTCCTGCAGGGAAGCCGTGGATTGAACTTAGGATTGCATTTTCTTTCGGGAGCATTACCTTTCGATCCTGTAGTGATCAGAGTGGATGCTAAGTTGGCCTCACAGGTAGTATGGATGGATGCTTTGCTGACCAATGTAGATCGTACGGCAAAAAATACGAATATGTTGATGTGGCACAAAGAATTGTGGCTGATAGATCATGGAGCATCTTTGTTTTTCCATCATTCGTGGGTAAACTGGAGGAAGCATGCGCTCAGTCCTTTTACACAGATAAAGGAGCATGCCTTGCTGACCGAAGCGAGTGAGTTGGAGGAAGCGGATAGAATATGCAAAGAGATATTGACTGATGAAAAGCTTCGTGAGATTGTGGAACTGATACCCGATGACTGGTTGCATTGGAGAGATAAGGAGGAAACTCCCCAAGATATACGAGATATTTATTTTCAATTTCTAACAGAAAGGATACATCATTCCGAAATATTTGTAAAAGAAGCAGAGGATGCCAGAAAAACACTTATATGAATATGCAGTAATCCGCATTGTACCGAAAGTAGAACGCGAAGAGTTTATCAATGTGGGGGTTATTCTGTTTTCCAAGCAGGCTAACTTTATAAAGATGCGCTATGCTATTAATGAAAACAGGTTGAGAGTCTTCTCTCCGGAGTTGGATATAGACGATTTTCGTGAACATATGGAGGCTTTCAGTAAGGTCTGTTCCGGTCATAAAACGGGAGGAACAATTGCTGCATTGGATATTCCGGAGCGATTTCGCTGGCTGACAGCTATGAGAAGTTCGTGTATCCAGACTTCCCGTCCGCATGTAGGTTTTTCTGTTGACTTGGAGGAAACACTGGACAAGCTATTTAATGAATTGGTACTTTAATTGATCATATATGAAAAAGAAAAACACTTTACTATTATTACTGTTCATTTTATTGGGAAATAGCCTGGCTGTGTACGGGCAAAATGTGTTTACAACTGTGGTTTCTCCGCTTAAAAACGAAAGATGGTGGGGAGGAGTGGTTGCTTTAGGACACCAGATGCCATTCGGACAGCAGCTGGCATTACAGGATTTAGCCCGTAACAATCGTAATAACCAGCTTGTCCCTTGCATGATTTCTTCTGCCGGACGATATATATGGGCGGAAAATCCTTTCCGTTTTGAAATGAAAAACGGAGATCTTATCGTTTATTCGGATAGTGAAAAACTGGAACCTGTATCTGCCGGAACGACTTTGAAAGAAGCTCAATTAGCTGTTGCCAAAAAGCACTTTCCCTCTTCAGGGCAAATACCGAAAGAGGAATTTTTCTCATTGCCACAATACAACACTTGGATAGAACTGATGTATGATCAGAATCAACGGGATATTATGCAATATGCCCATAAGGTAGTGGAGAATGGCTTTCCGCAAGGGGTATTTATGATTGATGATAACTGGCAGAGGTATTACGGTAATTTCGATTTTAAACCGGAGAAATTTCCGGATCCGAAAGGGATGACGGATGAGCTGCACCGGATGGGATTTAAAGTGATGTTATGGATAGCGCCTTATGTATCGGCAGATAGTCCGGAATTTCGGATATTGGAAAAGAAAGGGTATCTCTTGAAGAAGAAGGATACGGGGCAGCCTGCCATTATCCATTGGTGGAATGGCTTCAGTGCCTGCTATGACACTACTAATCCGGAAGCTATGGAGTATCTGAAACAGCAACTTCGTGCCAATCAGGAGAAATACGGAATAGACGGTTTTAAATTCGATGGTGCGGATATCAGTTATATGACGCCCGGAGAATATGATTTTTATGATAAGGATGCCACTCCTAATACCTTTATGGAAAAATGGGCAGCGTTAGGTTTGAGTTTTCCTTACAATGAATTGCGGGCATGCTGGAAGCTTGGGGGGCAGGCATTGGTGCAGCGTTTGGGTGATAAGGATTACTCATGGAATGCTACACGAATGTTAATACCGGATATGTTGGCTGCCGGTTTGCTGGGGTATTATTATACATGTCCCGATATGATTGGGGGCGGGCAGTACAGTGCTTTCCTCAATGTAAAAGAGTTTGATGAAGAACTGATTGTACGTTCTTGCCAGGTACATGCGTTAATGCCTATGATGCAATTTTCTGTAGCTCCTTGGAGGATTTTAAGTAAAGAGAATGCTGATATTTGTGCACATTATGCCCATTTGCATCAGAAAATGAGCGGGTATATTCTGGAGTTGGCCAAACGCGCAGCGGAAACGGGTGAGCCGATTGTTCGCTCCATGGAGTATGAGTATCCCCATCAGGGCTTTACGGACTGTAAAGATCAATATATGTTGGGGGACAAGTATCTGGTAGCTCCTATGGTGACTCCCGGAGTAAAACGTACGGTGAAGCTGCCCAAAGGTAAATGGAAAGATGAGAGAGGGCAAATTTTTAAAGGTCCGAAAGTAATTGACACGGATGTTCCTTTGAACCGTTTACCTTATTATGAGAAGATAAAATAAAACTAAAAAAGAGACGAAAGGAAGAATTACCCTTTCGCCTCTTGATACATAAATCGCTTGATACTTTTCTTTGCTGTTTTTTCAAATTCCTCGAAGTGAATTTTGACTTTGGTTATCTGACTGTACGATGGTAGCTGAAGATTTAACTCGATACGGTTGTTTTCCATCGCTTTTTCAATGTCCGGTTGTTGCAGACCATTGGCAAAAGCTTCATCAAAGTCCGGATATATCAGTGCCACTAACTTATCGTTTTGTAACACGATCAATGATTCTGAGACATATAGCATGTTATTCAGCTTGCTCTCTATCTCTTCGGGATAGATATTGTGCCCACTGGAGTTTAGTAACAGATTTTTGCTACGACCGCGTATCGTAACATAACCTTGATTGTCCATTGTACCCAAATCTCCGGTATGCAACCACCCGTCTTTATCTATGATTTGAGCGGTAGCTTCGGGATTTTTATAATAACCCAACATGAGATTGGTTCCCCTGCAAATAATCTCACCGGCATGCGTGTTTGGATCGGGAGAATCTATTTTTACTTCCATGCGGCTGGCTGCTTTTCCACAGGAGGCTTTCTTTAAATCTTGCCAGTGGCTTGAGCAAATGATAGGCCCGCATTCTGTCATTCCATAAGCGATGGTATAAGGAAATCCTATTTTTTTCAGGAAAGCTTCTATTTCTGCATTGAAGGGGGCACCTCCGATAATAATATCATTGAAATTACCACCGAATATCTCCATAGCTTCCTGCCGTGCCCTTGATTTTAGCTTGTCATTAAGAATGGGAACACGCAAAAGTAGCTTGCCGATTTTATTGTCAAGTTTGGGCAATACGTCTTTTTTAATGATCTTTTCTACAATTAACGGTACGCATGAAATCAACTTCGGCCTGATTTCGGCAAAAGATTGCGCTATGATTTTAGGGGAGGGCATCCGAGTGAGAAAATAGAGATGCGCTCCTGCTGAGAAACCATAAAGAAAGTCATACGTCATACCGAATACGTGCCCTAATGGGAGCATCGATACGACCGTATCTCCTGTTTTTAAAGGACGCATTTCATAACAGTAGGTGATATTGGACCACATACTGCGGGCGGGTAACATAACTCCTTTGGAATAACCGGTCGTACCGGAAGTATAATTGATGATTACCAATTCTTCCGGGGCGCTTTTACGATAGGAAATGTGTTCCGGACGGAAGTTTTTCGGATAACGGCGACCGTATATTTCGTTTCGGTGTTCGAATGCATAAGTCAACTTGTCGCAACGGGATACGAGTGCTGAAAAGTCTGTTAGAGAGGCAATGCCTTTTAATAACGGCATGGCATCTTCATTCAGATTCTCCCAAGCCTGATCACCGACAAAAAGCAATTTAGATTCCGAGTGGTTGACAATATTATGTATATTATCGGCTTTGAATTCGTGAAGAATAGGGACGATTACTGCTCCATAAGTAACGGTAGCTAAAAAGGCAACGGCCCAATGTGCACTGTTGCGTCCGCAGACGGCTATCTTATCGCCGGGTTGAATACCTGCACTTTCAAGTACTATGTGAAACTTTGCTATCTTACGGGCAACATCCTTGTATTGAAGGGTGATTCCTTTGTAATCCGTCAAGGCACTTAAGTCCCAGTTTTTTATAATACTCTGCTCAATAAAGTCTATGAACCCTTGTTGTTGTTCCATTACGTTTTTGCACATTTATTTTAAAACTGCGCAAAATTAATATATCATTAACATAAACTACATTCTCTCGAAAAGTTTTACGGTTAATTAACGAGAGAATAGAAATAGCGAAAAAAAGAACATTTGTACTTGATTTTAGACAAAAAAAGTGATTGGTTTAGTCGGGTTATGTACAAAAAATATATATTTGTATCCGAATATATTGTTAAACTCAAAACAAGAGTAATGTTGAATGCTATGAGAACATTTTTTGTATTTCTTTCTGTCGGTTTATTGGGATTTTTATTTTCTGTAGATATCTGTGCTGCCGATCGTGTATATAATGTTTCCGATTTTGGCTTGAAAGCCAATGTAAAAAAAGATGCTTCGCCCGTATTGCGGAAAGTATTGGACAGAATCAGAAAGGATTGCCGGGAAGGCGATAAAATTGTACTTCAGTTTCCTGCGGGACAGTATCATTTTTATGAGAAAAATGCTACCATTCGTGAATATTACATTTCCAATCACGATCAAACTAACCCGAAGAAGGTAGGAATTGCTATTGAAGAAATGAGGGATTTCACTCTTGACGGACAAGGCTCTGAATTTATTTTTCATGGGCGGATGCTTCCGATTTCTCTTTTACGCTCGGAGAACTGTGTATTGAAAAACTTTAGTATCGATTTTGAAAATCCGCATATAACGCAGATACAGATTATAGATAATTCTCCGGAGAATGGAACAACGTATGAGGTAGCTCCATGGGTGGATTATCGGGTCAGTAAGGATTCTGTGTTTGAGACATTGGGAGACGGCTGGATGTTACGGCCTTCCAGTGGCATTGCTTTTGAAGCTAAAAGCCGCCATATCGTTTATAATACCAGTGATTTGCATTATCCCAATAAAGAGGTGGTTCAAGTGGCACCGCGTCGTTTAAATATAAAGAGCTGGAAAGACACTCGTCTCGTGCCCGGAACGGTTATTGCCTTGCGGACCTATTTCCGGCCTGCACCCGGAATATTTCTTTCTCATGATACAGATACCCGATTATTGAATGTGAAAGTGCATTATGCCGAAGGGATGGGATTATTGGCACAATTGTGTGAAAATATAACGTTGGATGGGTTTAGTGTTTGCCTGAAAGGGAATGACGATCCCCGTTATTTTACTACTCAAGCCGATGCTACTCACTTCTCGGGCTGTAAAGGAAAAATAATTTCAAGAAACGGATTGTATGAAGGGATGATGGATGATGCGATCAATGTACACGGCACTTATCTGAAAGTGATAAAGCGGGTGGATGACCGTACTTTGATAGGACGCTATATGCACGACCAAGCTTGGGGATTCGAATGGGGAAGAACCGGAGATGAAGTGCAGTTTATCCGTTCATCGACAATGGAACTTATTGGTGAACAGAATAGCATTACAGATATTCGTCCCTACGACAAAGAGGATATTCAAGGAGCACGTGAATTTAGTATAACGTTTCGTGACCCTGTCGATCCGGCTATTAATGAAGAAAGTGGCTTTGGTATAGAGAACCTGACTTGGACACCGGAAGTTGTGTTTGCTGATAATGTGGTTCGTAATAACCGTGCACGGGGTGCGTTGTTCAGTACTCCCAGGAAGACGGTTGCAGAAAATAATTTATTTGACCATACATCCGGAACGGCTATATTGCTGTGTGGAGATTGTAACGGTTGGTATGAGACGGGAGCTTGCCGGAATGTGATTATCCGTAAAAATCGTTTTGTCAATGCATTGACAAATATGTTCCAGTTTACCAATGCTGTAATTTCCATTTATCCGGAGATACCGGACTTGAAATCACAGCAAAAATATTTTCATGGTGGTACTGAGGGAGGCATTGTGATTGAAGAGAATGAATTCGATACATTTGATGCTCCTATTCTTTATGCGAAATCAGTGGACGGACTTATATTCCGTAATAACACGATCCGATTAAATACAGAGTATAAACCGTTTCATTGGAACAAAAGCCGTTTCCTTCTGGAACGGGTTACAAATGCACAGATAGAGTAAATAATGTGCCAATTGGTCAATGTGCCAATATGCCAATTGGAGAATGTATTAATCAAATAATGTATTAATTAAATAATATGCCAATAAATAATGTGCCAATTACTGTGCGGAATGATAGCGCAGCTAATTGGCACATTGGCATATTAGCACATTGTCACATTATTATTCTTTTTTTTCCGAGATAAGCAGCAACTTATCATTGACATGGAGTTTAAGACTTCCGTTAGGTATCAGGAACTCATCACCGCGTTTCACAATCATGACGAGGGTGCCTTTGGGAAGGTTCATCTCTTTCAGTGTATCGGCTTTTTCAATCATTTCTTGTGTTACTGTGATATCCCGGAGATCGGAATTAATTTCTTCGGGCAATTCTACGCCAAAATCATTTCCGGTTTTCTCAAGTGGAGTAGAGAGATTGAGTAAGCGGGCTACGTAAGAAACTGTGGTGCCTTGTACGACCAATGAAACAATGGTGATAAAGAATACGATGTTGAATATGACGTTGGAACCTTCTACATTGGCTACTACCGGATAAGTGGCGAAGATGATGGGGACCGCTCCACGCAATCCGACCCACGAAACGAATAATCGTGATTTAAATGTTATTTTCCGGAAAGGAAGTAGACAGAGGAATACGCTGAGCGGACGACCGATAACAATCATGAATATACCGATAAGAAGCGCCACACAGGCAATCTCAAGCATTTCGTGGGGATTGACGAGCAGACCGAGCATAAGGAACATGATAATTTGGAAAAGCCAGGTTAATCCGTCCATGAAAGTAGCAATCTCCTTGCGATACATGATTTTGTTGTTACCTACCATAATACCGGCAATGTATACGGCCAGATATCCGTTTCCGTGCAGACGGTCGGTGATGGCAAACGTGAAAAACACAAATGAGAGCAGTAGGATGGGATAGAGTGCCTGATTGTCGACGTTTATTTTATTCAGGATTAATATGGCCAGCTTGCCTAATCCGTATCCGGCCGCAGCACCTACCAGGAACTGTACGGCAAATGAACCGAGTATGGCACCTGCTCCCATGCCCGAAGACTGAAGAAATTGTATGAGAACGATAGTGAGCATGTATGCCATCGGGTCATTACTACCACTTTCCAGCTCAAGCATAGGACGAAGACTGTACTTCAAATTCATCTTTTGTGAACGGAGAATGGCAAAGACGGAAGCGGAATCTGTAGATGACATTGTAGAAGCCAATAGTAGCGAAGTGGTAAGTGGGAGATAGATATTACTCCAACTCATACCGGAAATCCACCATATAAACAGTCCTGTAAATAAGGCGGTTAACAGCACACCGACAGTGGATAATACAATACCGGGAGTAAGTATGGGACGTATTTCGGTAAATTTGGTATCCATACCTCCCGAGAAAAGGATAATACTTAATGCTACCATACCGATAAACTGTGCTGTTTGGGCGCTGTGAAACTGGAAACCAAGCCCATCACTTCCGAATGCCATACCGACAACGAGGAATAATAACAATGCGGGTACTCCGAAACGATATCCGGTTTTTCCAACAACAATACTAACGAAAAGTAAGATAGAACCTACAAGTAGGATATTTTCTGCAGTGAATAACATTGGCTATGTATTATAAAAGTTATAAATTAGTCTTTGGGGGTTCACTCTGCGAAGTTACACAATTTAGATAACAAATGAAAGTACGTTTTGGATGTATTTCATCTAAAAAAAGATTGCGCAGATGCTGTTTCCATTGGATACGGGAATAGCAATCTGCGCATATTTGTATAATCTGTATGGCTTTTTCTTACATGACCGGAATCAGCTCAGGAACTTCATAATATCTTCATCTGCAGTGCTGATTGTGGCAATTCCAAAATTTTCGACCAGTACTTTTCTAACATTTGGCGAAAGGAAAGCCGGTAAGGTAGGACCAAGGTGTATATTCTTTACGCCCAAAGACAATAAAGCAAGTAATACGATAACTGCTTTCTGTTCATACCAGGCAATATTGTATATGATGGGCAAGTCATTAATGTCTTTCAAGCCGAATACCTCTTTCAATTTCATTGCAATGACTGCCAGTGAATAACTGTCATTGCATTGTCCTGCATCCAATACACGGGGAATGCCGTTGATATCTCCTAAAGGCAGTTTGTTGTAGCGGTATTTGGCGCAGCCTGCCGTAAGAATAACCGTGTCTTTAGGTAATTTTTCTGCAAATTCCGTATAATATTCGCGGTTCTTCATGCGTCCGTCACATCCGGCCATGACGAAGAACTTTCGGATAGCTCCACTCTTAACGGCTTCTACCACTTGATCTGCCAGTGCAATGACTTGTGCATGAGCAAAACCACCTACAATTTTACCGCTTTCTATTGCTACGGGCGGTTGACAACGTTTGGCATGTTCGATGATGGCAGAGAAATCTTTTTGACTCCCTTTTTCGGGTTCCGGAATATAAGTAGCACCTTCCAGGCCACAAGCACCGGTGATGTAGATACGATCTTTGTAACTGGCGTCCGGACGGGGAGGAACAATACAATTACTGGTAAACAGTATAGGGCCGTTGAAACTTTCAAATTCTTCTTTTTGCTTCCACCAGGCGTTACCATAATTGCCGATCAGATGTTTGTACTTCTTAAGTTGGGGATAGTAATGTGCCGGAAGCATTTCACTGTGAGTATAAATATCGATACCTTTACCTTCGCTTTGTTGCAGCAATTCTTCGAGGTCTTTTAAATCGTGTCCACTGATAAGAATACCCGGATTTTTACCTACTCCGATATTTACTTCTGAAATCTCCGGATTGCCGTAAGTTTCTGTATTGGCTGCATCTAATTGTGCCATTGCAGAAACCCCGTATCGTCCTGTTTCAAGTACAAGACTGATTAGCTGATCGACTGTAATGTCATCGCGTGTCAGTTCAGCAAGTGCCTGTTGCATGAATGCGAATATCTCCGGTGATTCGTATCCCAGATTATAAGCATGTTCTACGTATGCAGCCATCCCTTTTATACCATAATGTACTAATTCTTTTAGAGAACGAATATCTTCATCCGGTGTACGGAGTACTCCGACCGTTTTGGCTTTCTCCTCAAATTCTTCTTCACTGCCGTTCCAGGTACATTCATCGGGAGCATTCTCGATAGTAACTTCCTGCGAAAGCTTATGTTTCAGTGTTAAACCTTCTTTAATTTTATGGATGATGGCAGCTTTATCGAAATTAGCATTGGTAATGGTGATAAAGAGTGCGTCAAAAATAAAGCGGTCCGCTTCGTCGGAAGGGCGTTTCTCCCAACGTAATTTTTGATTGTATACGGCGATTCCCCGCACAACAAAGAGCAGAAGGTCTTGAAGATTAGCGACTTCGGACGTTTTTCCACAGACACCTTTTAGCGTACAGCCGGTGCCTTTTGCCGTTTCTTGGCATTGATAACAGAACATACTCATAATTTTTACGTATTTATAGGTTATTAATTGAACGCAAAAGTAGAGGAATGGTTTGAGGCGGTTCTGTAACCAATGTTACAACTCGTGATTTTTTTATTTTGTTTAAGTTTCTATGTTTGTAAAGTGATTCAGCTTTATAAGAAAGCATAAGCTTGTTTAAATTTTGCTCGGCATTATTTTGAGAGTTCTTTTTGAGGATGTTTTTCTGCTTTTAAGAGGGGGGGAGCGGGCTATCTGACGAGTGAAAAAATAGGGAAACAGACCGAAAATATACTCAAAATAAGCAGATAAAACCTTAAGGGGAAAATTAAACTGGCTCTAAATATGAAAGGAAATATTCTGGTTTTACAGTTTTAGATGAGAATATGGGTTGTTCAGGATATTCCTGTGCAAGAGGCGTCTATTGAATCAACCGGATTAGTTCCTGCTTACGGAGGATGGTTATCTGTTTGCGGTCAACCGTAATTAACCGGTCTTCTTGCATATGAGCCAGTTCTCGTGCCAGTGAAGGGCGTGATACTCCGAAATAATCGCTTAGCTGTTGTTGAGAACGATCGAGGGTAATTTGTTCGCTTTGTTGTTGTCCGGACAGACGAAGCAGATATGAAGCTAACTTTTGTCGGATCGTTTTAAAAGACATGAAGAAGAGTTTGTCTGAAAGAGTATGGGCATAGTTGGCAGATAGATTCATGTAGTTTTCCAGAAATCTCTCGTTTTTTTTGAATAACATTAATACACTCGTTTTGGGTATTTCGATTACTTCGGTTGCTTCGTTGGCCGTGACTTCGACCGGATAACGGTTTTCGTTTCCAAAAAGGAAAAGCGGAGCGATAGCTCTTGGGGCGGTAATGTCTTCAACTTTAATCAAACGTCCGGAATCGTCGATCATTTCTCCGCGTACACTTCCTTTAGTAAGGATGACAAGGCGGTTACAGATATCTCCTTGCCGGGCAAGAATGTCTCCTTTCCGGTAAACCTTAGTATGGTAATTAACATCCTTGAGATCATCGGAAAGTACTTCGGCAGAAATACCACTGAATAGCGGATTGTTGATGAGTGATGTCATGAGTTATATGATTTATAATGTATAAATAGAACAGTTGGCAGATCTTTTTTGTTTGAATACCGTTTTGATTGAATCCTATTTGAACTTCAATACGAATTTTGTCTCCTTCCCCGGGAATAGAGTGATGCTTCCTCCGGACAGACGCATGATTTGTCTTGATATGCTAAGTCCGATTCCGCTTCCTCCTTCTTTGGTAGTGAAGAAAGGGATGAATATATGTTCGGCTACTTCCGGCGGAATGACAGGGCCGTTATTGCTGATTTCTATCATAATCTCTTCCGATTCATTGCAGTAAGCGTGAATGGAGATGCATCCATCGGGCTGATTGCCTATTGCTTGTATTGCGTTTTTCAGTAAATTGATGACAACCTGAGAAATTAGTTTTTCATCGGCATATAAGATCAGATCGGCCGGTGAGATATTTATTTGGAACGTTATGTTTCCATCCGGATTTTGATGTTTACCCAGTTCCACCATTCGTTCGATAAAGGCTTTGACATAAAATAAGGAAGGTTCCGGAGACGGGATACGGGTGAAACGACGGTAGGATTCTACAAAAGAGAGCAGTCCTTTTCCGGTGGCACTGATTGTTTGCAGGCCGTTGCGTATCTCTTCGTCTTTTGTATTGGAGAGGGAGAGTAGCGTATCACTGAGTGATGTGATCGGAGTAACGGAATTCATGATTTCATGAGTCAGTACGCGGGTCAGTCTGATCCAGGAGTCGATTTCCTTTTCATCCAATTCGGTATGTATATCGTTGAGAGCCAGAATACGGAGATGTTCTTTCCTTACTGTTATATCCGATACACGGATGGACAGGTTGATCGTTTCCCGTTCATTGGTGAAAGTGGTTTGAAGCTTATCTCCGGCCTGGCAAGAAGAGATAAGCTCCATAAGGCCGGTATCGATGCGGCTGAGTTGTCGTATATGTGTGAATATATTGAGTCCGAGTAAATGGAGAGCTTCATTGTTTTTTTGATAAACGGCACCACTGTCACTGAGAACCAGCAATCCGGTATTGACACAATTAAGTATAAGTTCGTAATATTTTTCTTGCTGGGCCGTTTCTGCTTTTACATTGTATAGCATATGACCTACCCGGTTGAGGGCATGATTTATTTGCCGGTTTTCTATTGTATCCTGGTCTTCGGGAAAGTGGAAAGCGTTGTCATTGTTTTCGAGTGCGTCGATCATGAAGAGTACTTGGCGGGTATGATGTCGGTAGAGACGCAATTGCCACCAGATACTGATGACCAATGCACCTATGCTCAGCCCCATCCAGAAAAAGTTTCCATTTACTCCGAATAAAGTTGCGGTTACACTCAGGCAGATACTCAGCAGGAGGCGAAACCAATATCGGTTTACTAATAATTTGGATATGGAGTTCATAGACCGAACTTTTTCATTTTGTTATATAAGGTTTGCCGGGTGATACCTAACTGTGTGGCTACGGCAGAAAGATTTCCATTACATTTTTCAAGAGCTTTTTGAATCATTCTCATTTCCATTTCTTCAAGAGTCGATGCGGCGGTATCGGGCATTTCTGTACGGCGGGGAAGCTGGAATAACTCTGCGGGAATGAGGGTTCCGTCATTAATGATGACTGCTTTTTCAATGGCATGTTCCAATTCACGGATATTCCCGTACCAAGGATGGGCAGTCAGCTTTTCTTTGGCTGACGGGCTAAGGTTGATCGGTGCTTTATCATACTGTTTGCAAAAACGGGTAATGAAACGTTCGGCCAGAGGTACGATATCTTCTTTCCGTTCGCGTAAAGGGGGAATCTCGACATGAATGGTATTGATACGGTAGAGTAGGTCTTCACGGAATTCGCTCCGGTCTACCATTTCCTGAAGGTTGCGGTTGGTAGCACAGATAAGGCGTATGTTTATCGGCAGTGGTTCATTGCTTCCTACACGAACGATACTTCGTCGTTGGATGGCGGTCAGTAGTTTGGCTTGCAGATGATAGGGGAGATTTCCTATCTCATCCAGAAAGAGGGTGCTGCGGTTGGCTGCTTCGAATTTTCCTATCCGGTCGGCATGGGCATCGGTGAAGGAGCCTTTCACATGGCCGAATAGCTCGCTTTCGAATAAAGATTCCGTGATGGCTCCCATATCGACTGCTACCATTTCTGCTTGTTTTCGGGAAGACAGAGCATGTATTTCTCTTGCCAGCATTTCTTTTCCTGTACCGTTTTCACCTGTAATGAGTATATTGGCATCGGTGATGGCTACTTTCTCGATAAGTTGGCGAAGTTGCTGCATGGCATTACTTGCCCCCCAATACATGGAAGAACCGGATGTTTTTTCTTCATTTGTACTCTTCTTCTTTCCACTTTTGGTATGGGTAACGGCAGTCTGCAATGTTTCGACAAGTTTTTGGTTATCCCAGGGTTTTACGATAAAATCCGTAGCTCCCTCTTTGATGCCCCGTACGGCAAGATCGATATCGGCATATGCAGTGAAAAGTACGACAGGGAGAGCAGGGCGCAGTTTTTTAATTTCGTGCAACCAGAAAAGACCTTCATTGCCATTATTGATACCGGAAGTAAAATTCATATCGAGAAGAACCACTTCCGGTGCTTCTTCGCGTAGCACTGCCGGCAGGGTAACGGGAGAAGCGAGTGTGATGACTTTTGTGAAATAGTTTTTGAGGAGTAGCTGGACAGCTGTCAGTACCCCTTTATTGTCATCGACAATAAGAATAGTTCCCTGTTTGTTCATAAGTTTGAAAGTTAATACGGGAACAAAGATAATAATAATTAGTGATAAGTGATTAGTGCCAACCGCTAATCACCAATCACTAATCCTCGTCACTAAAAGAGTTGAAGTTTCAACCCGAAGGAAAGGCTTAGGTAGTCTCTTGGTCGGAGGTAGCGGTTGGTAACGGCGCTTATCAGGTATAAGTCGCAGGTACTTAGCTCATAAAATACGGTGATTGCTTTTGCTGTATGCCGTTGTTTAGGGTCGATGTCATAAGTTAATCGTTGTCCTAAGAAAATATGCGAACGTATCTTACTGGAGAAATTATAATACCCTTTCGGATATCTGTCCGGTTCTCGAACCCAGAACTCATTGCCGAATACGGTATTGAAATAGAGACCGCAGGTTAGTGGTTCGGTGGAGAAGTTTTTTCCTAAATGTAAGCTCCATGGCAGGTAGTTTTGTTTTAATGTCATGGTAGCTTTGGCATGTTTGGAGTCATATTTAGGAACGAAACCGAAGAAAATGTCTGTTTCCCATTGGTTCTTTTTTCCGTAATCCCATCCGGTGCCGAAAGAGAGCAATCCCATATTTCCGGCAAACTGGATTTTGGTATGTGTCGGAATCAGTTTCTCCCAGTTTCTGCGATAACGGTGAACGCGTTTGTCATATTTGCTGTTTAGTTCGGTCGGTGCTTGTTGGGCGGAAACTTCAGGGCTGAACCATATAAGCATCAGTCCTGCACAGAGAGCATATTTAAAAATAGACCACTTCATAGGTATAGTTATCGGGGGTTATGGTAAATAGTAGGTAACTGCGGCGTTTCATGCAGTCGCTTCCGTAATAGATGATGCCGTCTTCAAAAAGATCGTCTGCAGTAGATCTATGGTCGTGCGCATTGATGCAGAATTGAAGTCCGGGATATTGGGTAATGTAGCGTTGGAATACTTTGGATACATTATTGTTGAATACATCCGATCCCGGACGGCCATGCATGGCTACAACTGTCTTTTCGAATTCATCCTGCCGCTCTGTCCATTGTTTCTCGATAAAGTTAAAATCCGGGATGGGCTCGGAATAGTCAAATTCCAGTGCATTGGTATTCAAACAGACGAATTTTACATTTCCTGCAATGAAAGCGAAATTGGTCGGTCCGAATACTTTCATGTAAGTGTCTTTACCGGTTCCCAAGCAATCGTGATTACCCAACAGAACGACATAGGGTACTTTCAGACCGTTCATAATGTCTCGTTGCCACAAGAACTCATCAGTAAGGCCGAAGTCACTTACATCTCCTCCGTGAAGTACAAAATCGATATCTTCCATTTCATTGATGGAGTTTATGCACTTTTCCGTTTCATCATACCAACGTTGCGAATCTCCCATAGCAACGAACCGGATGGTAGTTTTGTCTTTACAGTTGGCTTCTATTTTTTCAATGTTTTTGGCATTGATATCCGTTTCTCCTTTGATACGTACATCATAGGGATGGTAATCTATTATATCGCATCCGGAAAACAGGAACAGACAAGCCAGAAAGGCATTCATATTCTTTCTTTTCATAATCTACTTCGTTTATGTATTGAAAACTTTCAGCAAAGATATAGTTTTCAAACGTATGGGCAATGCTCTTTTTTTCCGATTCAGAGTTATAGAACAATATTGCAGAAGTATTGTCTAATAATTAGACGGGTGTTGTCTAATTATTAGACACTCTGCTAAAGTCTACGATTTTATATCTTTTTGAAAATGAGAAAGTTCCTGTTTCTGGCATGTTTTCTGCTTTAAAATAAGCAATGGAATATAAACAATTAATATGATTTCTTTAAGATTAACTGGCTTCATGTATAAGCCGGTGGAGGAGGGACGTTGTGAAACGTTTCTTCTCTATTTCTAAAAAAGAACAATTAACTTTGTAAGATATATGAGACAATTTTATTATGTGATTCAAACGTTGCTCTTTGATTATTCTGTCGAGTGTGGTTACCGAAGCATGGAATATTGCCAATCGAGCTCCTGAAAATAGTATAAAAAGTGAATAATAAAAACCTATAAATAAAAAAACAGTATGATACAAATTGAAAACATTAGTAAGGTGTTCCGTACTTCTGAAGTAGAAACGGTTGCATTGAATCATGTGAATCTGGATGTAAAAGAGGGAGAGTTTGTTACTATCATGGGGCCTTCGGGCTGTGGTAAGTCTACTTTATTAAATATTCTCGGATTGCTGGATAATCCCACCGAAGGTTCTTATAAACTGATGGGGGAAGAAGTGGCCGGATTAAAAGAAAAAGAGCGTACCCGTGTACGCAAGGGCAAATTGGGTTTTGTATTCCAGAGCTTCAATTTGATCGATGAACTTAACGTGTACGAAAATGTAGAGTTACCACTGACTTATTTAGGCATCAAGGCCACCGAACGCCGCCGTATGGTAGAGGATATGCTGAAACGCATGAACATCAGCCATCGTGCCAAACATTTTCCGCAGCAACTTTCCGGTGGCCAGCAGCAACGTGTAGCTATTGCCCGTGCGGTGGTCACCAATCCCAAGCTGATTTTGGCCGATGAGCCTACAGGTAATCTTGACTCGAAAAATGGTGCCGAAGTAATGAATCTGCTGACGGAACTCAACAAAGAAGGTACGACTATCATCATGGTGACACACTCCCAACATGATGCTTCGTTTGCCCATCGCACGGTTCATCTTTTTGATGGTAGTGTCGTGGCAAGTGTAACCATTTAAATTGTAAGATATTATGAGACAAATTTATTATAGTATACGGACATTACTGCGTGAGCGCGGTTCCAATCTTATAAGAGTGATCTCACTTTCGTTGGGGCTGACCATCGGTATTCTACTCTTTTCACAGATCGTTTTTGAACTGAGTTATGAGAATTGTTACCCGGAGGCAGAACGGTTGGCAATGGTACGTGCCCAGATAACCAATCTTAGCACAGGGGAGATAATGGGCGATGATGGTACCAACTATGATTATACGGTCTTTGCACCGACAGCTAACGCGGTAGCCGAAAGTATGCCTGAGGAGGTGGAGTATGCAAGTTGTGTTCTTCCGGAGAGAGAGTATAATATTTATTATGAAGAGAAGTTGCTGTCGGATGTGGATTATATCTATGTGGATAGTTGCTTTTTTCAAGTTTTCGGTATCCCCTTGCTGAAAGGGAATCTGAAGGATTTGATTATTCCCGGAAGCGTTTTTGTTTCTGAGCGTTTTGCCCGTGAAACTTTTGCAGATGAAGATCCTGTCGGTAAAATACTCTCTGCCGACAAACAGAATACTTTTACGATTCGCGGTGTATACAAAGATGTACCGGAAAATACGATGCTGACCCACGATTTTGTGGTATCTATCTATAATAATAATGGAGGATATCAGGCAGGGAATGGTTGGAATGGGAATGATGTATTCTATACTTTTCTGCGTTTACGCCGTGAGTCGGATATGGATAAAGTAAATGACAACATCCAGCGTGTGATAGAAAAATACACCGAGACTACCATTGACGACTGGAAAATGGATTACAGTATTATTCCGCTTGTGAAGCGCCATTTAGATTCCCCTGATGTGCAAAAGCGTTTGGTTATCTATGGCTTTTTGGGCTTTGCCATCTTCTTTGTTGCCATCATGAACTATATGCTTATTTCTATTGCCACCTTAAGCCGGCGTGCAAAGAGTGTGGGTGTACATAAATGTAGCGGTGCCAGTTCAACGAATATCTTCAGTATGTTTTTGGCCGAGACGGGAATTCTTGTAATACTTTCCGTGTTATTAAGTTTTCTGCTGATTTTTAATGCCCGGGAAATGATCGAAGATTTACTTTCCGTACGTCTTTCTTCCCTTTTCACTTGGGGAACGCTATGGGTACCCTTACTGACTATCCTTGTTCTTTTCGTACTGGCAGGCGGGATTCCGGGACGTTTGTTCTCACGTATTCCCGTTACACAAGTGTTTCGCCGTTATACCGACGGGAAGAAGGGATGGAAACGTTCGTTGCTATTCGTACAGTTCACCGGGGTGTCTTTTGTACTTGGCCTGTTGCTGGTTACACTATTGCAGTACGGACATCTGATGAATCGCGATATGGGAATCGATGTAACCGGGTTGACCGAAGCGGAGAGCTGGCTTCCGAAAGAAAGAGTAGAGCATATAAAGGATGAGTTGAGACGACAGCCGATGGTGGAAGGAGTAACCGTGGCTACTCATAGTGTACTTGGACAGTATTGGACACGAGGATTGATGAGTAATGACGGTAAACGTCTTGCCACGCTTAATTTTAATTACTGCCACTACAATTATCCTGAAGTAATGGGTATCAAAATTATAGAGGGGACTCCTATGAAGAAAGGGGGAGATTTGCTGGTCAATGAAGAACTTGTACGCCTGATGAGATGGACAGATGGCGCTGTGGGAAAAAGAGTAAACAATGTAGCGGGAACGGTAGTCGGTGTATTCCGTGATATCCGTAACGAGAGTTTTTATGCCGCTCAGTCACCCATTATCCTGATAGGTACTGAGGAACAGGCTAACCATACATTTGATGTCCGTTTGAAAGAACCGTTTGATGAGAATTTAAAACGCTTGAATGAGTATATGGAGAAAACTTTTCCCGATGTATCCTTGCATTTCATGTCGGTAGATCATATGGTAAAAGACCTATATAAAGATGTATACCGTTTCCGTAATTCTGTCTGGATAACTTCTTGTTTCATTCTGCTTATCGTGATTATGGGATTAATAGGTTATGTGAACGATGAGACTCAACGCAGAAGCAAGGAAATAGCCATTCGTAAAGTCAATGGGGCGGAAGCCTTCCATGTGTTGCGCTTGCTGACACGTGATATCTTATATGTTTCCGTTCTCTCCATTCTAATCGGTACGGCTGTTTCTTATTTTGCCGGACGAGCTTGGCTCGATCAGTTTGCTGAACAAATAGAATTGAATCCGTTACTTTTTATAGGTACAGCTTTGTTCATTCAATTATTGATTATCGTTTGTGTGGTGCTCAAAGCCTGGCATATTGCCAATGAGAATCCGGTGAACAGTATTAAAAATGAATAAGTAGTGATAAGTGATTAGCCGGAATGGTGATTAGTGATAGGTGATTAGTGCCATGCAGCATCACAGCGCAGCCGGCTAATCACTGGTCACTACTCACTATTTTTTTGAACCTTTTCTTCTTTTTGTTTGTTAATCTTCATATAAATTGTATTTTAGCGACAGTTATCAATTTCTACACGCTTTGATATATGAAGAATACACTTATGAATATCTGGAACTTCTATCTTGAAGGCTTTCGCAGTATGACTCTCGGTCGTACGCTATGGCTTATTATTATAGTGAAACTATTTATTATGTTCTTCATACTCAAGATCTTCTTCTTCCCTAATTATTTGGGACATCTTTCCACGGATAAAGAAAAGAGCGAATATGTAGGAGACGAACTCATCCGGCGGGCTATTCCTCCTTCGGATTGAACGGTTGTGTCATTTCTGTACCTTTCCTACTGATTTTTAACAACTAACTACAAAATAATATGATTGAAAGTATTGACACCTCATTGATTGATTGGTCGAGAGCCCAATTTGCAATGACCGCCATGTACCATTGGATTTTTGTTCCGCTCACTCTCGGATTGGCAGTAGTGATGGGTATCATGGAAACGCTGTATTACAAAACGGGTAAGGAATTCTGGAAGAATACCGCTAAGTTTTGGATGAAACTTTTTGGTATAAACTTTGCCGTCGGAGTAGCTACCGGTTTGATACTCGAGTTTGAATTCGGAACCAACTGGAGCAATTATTCTTGGTTTGTAGGCGACATTTTCGGTGCCCCACTTGCAATCGAAGGAATTCTTGCTTTCTTTATGGAAGCCACATTCATTGCTGTCATGTTTTTTGGATGGGAAAAGGTAAGCAAACGTTTTCATCTTGCTTCTACCTGGCTTACCGGATTGGGAGCTACGATTTCTGCCTGGTGGATTCTTGTTGCCAATGCCTGGATGCAAAATCCGGTAGGCATGGAGTTCAATCCGGATAGTGTCCGCAATGAGATGGTAGATTTTTGGGCGGTGGCCTTTTCTCCGGTAGCGGTCAATAAGTTTTTTCATACGGTATTGAGCGGTTGGGTATTAGGAGCTATTTTTGTGGTAGGTGTCAGTTGTTGGTTTCTTTTGAAGAAGCGTGATACGAAATTTGCCATGTCGAGCATTAAGATCGGTGCAATCTTTGGATTGGTTGCTTCTTTACTCTCTTTATGGACAGGAGACGGTTCCGGTTATCAGATTGCACAGACGCAACCGATGAAATTGGCGGCCGTGGAAGGCTATTATGAAGGACAAGAGGGGGCAGGGCTGGTGGCTGTCGGTATACTGAATCCCGAAAAGAAATCGTATGACGATGGAGTGGATCCTTTTCTTTTCCGTATCGAAATCCCCAAATTGCTTTCCTTATTGGCAGAGCGTGAGATGAATGCTTTCGTACCCGGTATTAACAATATTATCGAGGGAGGTTATGTGCAGAAAGACGGTACGATTGCCCTTTCCGCAGCAGAGAAGATAGAACGGGGACGGACTGCCATTGCCGCACTGGACGCCTATAAAGCTGCCAAAGCGGTGGGCAATGAAGCGGATGCAAAGGTTGCCTATTCCGTGTTGATGGAAAATGTACCGTATTTTGGTTATGGATATATTAAGGATGTACACGAATTGATACCCAATGTCCCTCTCAATTTTTATGCTTTCCGTGTGATGGTGATGTTGGGAGGATATTTCATCCTGTTTTTTATAGTTGTTCTTTTCTTTGTATACAAGAAGGATTTATCTAAAATGCGTTGGATGCAATATATTGCCCTTTGGACGATTCCGTTGGGGTATATCGCCGGACAGGCCGGTTGGGTTGTAGCTGAATGCGGACGCCAGCCTTGGGCTATTCGCGATATGTTGCCAACCTCGGCTGCGATCTCTAAATTGGATGTCGGGTCTGTGCAAGCTACTTTCTTTATCTTTGTGATACTTTTTACTGTCATGCTGATTGCCGAGATAGGGATTATGCTACGTGAGATAAAGAAAGGCCCTAAGGTTTCTGAAGACGATTCCAGTTACTAAGTTCTAACTATTAAATTCTAACTGCTAAAAGTATGAGTACATATATATTTCTTCAACATTATTGGTGGCTGATAGTTTCTCTGTTAGGAGCCATACTTGTGTTCCTGTTGTTTGTGCAGGGTGGTAATTCCTTGCTTTTCTGTTTGGGAAAGACAGAAAAACATCGTAAGATGATGGTTAACTCCACCGGTCGCAAGTGGGAGTTTACGTTTACTACACTGGTGACGTTTGGTGGCGCTTTCTTTGCTTCGTTTCCTCTGTTTTACAGTACGAGTTTCGGCGGTGCATATTGGCTTTGGATGATTATCCTGTTCAGCTTTGTATTGCAGGCGGTCAGTTATGAGTTTCAGAGTAAGGCCGGCAATTTGTTGGGTAAAAAGACATATCAGGTGTTTTTGGTAATTAATGGAGTGGTAGGACCGTTATTGTTGGGTGGCGCCGTAGCTACTTTCTTTACCGGTTCCGATTTCTATATCAACAAGGCGAACATGGGGAATGCAATTATGCCTGTCATCAGCCAATGGGGTAATGGATGGCACGGGCTGGATGCATTGATTAATCCGTGGAATGTTATTCTTGGACTGGCTGTATTTTTCTTGGCACGTATTCTGGGTGCACTTTATTTTATCAATAATATTGCCGATGAGGAGCTGGTGGCAAAATGCCGTCGTTCTATATATGGAAATACAGCGCTTTTTCTTATCTTTTTCTTGGCATTCGTTATCCGCACATTGCTCGCTGACGGTTATGCGGTGAATCCGGACACGAAAGAGGTGTATATGGAGCCGTATAAGTATTTGACGAACTTTTTGGAGATGCCTGTTGTTTTAGGGATTTTTCTGTTAGGAGTGGTGTTGGTACTGTTCGGTATTTTGCGTACACTTTTGAAAAAGGGGTTTGATAAAGGAATATGGTTTGCCGGGATCGGTACGATTCTTACCGTGCTTGCTTTACTGCTTACGGCCGGATATAATAACACTGCTTATTATCCATCGTTTACTGATATTCAGAGTTCGCTGACGTTGAGCAACAGTTGTTCCAGCCAGTTTACTCTCAAGACAATGGCGTATGTGTCTATTCTCGTGCCTTTTGTCATTGCTTATATATTTTATGCATGGCGTAGTATTGATAAGAAGAAGATCGATGCCGAAGAGATGGACGAAGGCGGTCACGCTTACTAAATAGGTGAGTTGATTATGAAAAGACGGATAAGCAATGTACTAAGTTGCTTATCCGTCTTTTTCTGTTGTAATTTATCCTTTAGTAAAAGGTCTGTGTAAATATAAGGATGAAATACTTATTATTTTGCCACATTATTTACCGGTTTTCCTGCTATATAGGCTTTCAGGTTTTCTTGCATAATTCCCATCAACCGTTCACGGGCAGCAGTAGTAGCCCAGGCAATGTGCGGGGTGATGTAGCAATTACGTGCCGTAAGCAACGGATTATCCGCACGTGGTGGTTCAGTAGACAATACGTCTACTCCGGCAGCATAAATCTGGTTGTTATTAAGTGCATCGGCGAGATCTTGTTCATTGACCAACGGCCCGCGTCCCGTGTTAATAAGTATAGCGGTCGGTTTCATCAAAGCCAGTCTGCGGGCATTTACCAATTCCCGTGTCTGCTCCGTCAGTGGACAATGTAGGCTCACAATGTCGCATTCATGGAATATCTGGTCGAGTTCCATCTTTTTTATTTCCGGCGGCAGTTGCAAACGCGACTTGGAAGTATAAGCCCATACTTTCATACCGAAGCCGATAGCGATGCGGGCGGTGTTATAGCCTGTCTGTCCCAAACCGATGAGGCCGATCTTTTTTCCAAGCAATTCGATGAGCGGAGTATCCCAAAAACAGAAGTCCGCATTATTCGTCCACCGGCCTTTGCGTACCTCCTCAGAATGATGCTGCACTTGCTGGGTGATATTCAGGATATGGGCGAATACCATTTGTCCCACGGAGGGGGTACTGTATGCCGGGATATTGGTAACGACAATTCCGCGTTCGCGGGCTGCGTTGATGTCTATGATGTTATATCCGGTAGCCAGTACTCCGATATATTTCAAATCGGGTAGGGCTGTCATCTGTTCTGCGGTGATTACTACTTTGTTTGTAAGGATCGCTTCTGCACCGGCAGCACGTTCCAATACTTCTTCGGGAGCAGTGCGGTCGTAAATCGTGCATTCGCCCAACGTTTTCAGACCTTCCCAGGATAAATCACCGGGATTGGCGGCATAACCGTCTAATACTACAATTTTCATATTCGTTCGTTTAATGGTTATTATTCGAGTCGGTTTATATTTTATTCCGGACAGAATGGATCATTCTGAACCATTATTTTATCCATTTTTGTTGTGCGTCCGGTAGTTCGGTCCATTCTTTCTGCACATAGTTCCGGCTACTGTCCGTTACAATCAGTACGTGATCGTTTCCACTATTGTAACCGCTATGGTGCTGAAATTCATGTATGCCGTTGTCAAACGTTCCGATGTACTCCAATTTGCCGTCTTTGGCTGTATACCACCATGCGGATTTTCGGGTTCCACTGATTTTACGGAGGTCGATTTGCATCGGTCGTCCGGTATAATTGTATACCAGCAGATAGTCGTCTCCACGTGTAGCTATGGCACGATCGTAACGTTCTCCGTTTGTGCCGGCGATGATCGTTTGATCCGGTACACGTATAAAGAACGGAAAAGTAAGCATAAGGTTCTTCAAATATTTCATTTGATTGAAGCCGGGATCATTCATAGCCTCTTGCCAAGGCTTCTTTGCGCCATATGCGCCGGTTACCCCCGGCTTAAGAAACTGCATGATGGAATTATTACCGTAAGTATGCCCGAAAGAGCCGGCGAAAACCGACCAATAAGCGTAACGCCGTACGTCATGATCTTTCCATCTCAACTCGTTTTCGTCATGCAGGCCATGAGGGATTTCTTCGTAGATCGGTTCTCCGTCGATGACGGGCTTCAGAGGAGTTGTTGCGAGACAACGTTCTGCATAGCGCCAGTTATCTTCTTCCGTATTTTCTTCAATGGGATACTCTTTATCTCCCAAACGCTGTCCGTAACGGCGGTGTCCGCTCTGAAACATATTGAAGTCCATCCAGGAAGTATCAGCGAACCATTCTGCAGAAGTCATTCTGCCTCGCGGATGAAACGTCATAAGGTGTTTCTTATCGATTGATTTCAGCGTAGTGGCCAAAGCCTCCCATTCCTCTCTTTTTACATCGCCACGGATATCTCCTCCAATAATCCAGATGATATTCGGTTCGTCCTTGTACCGTTCAGATAGGAATTTTCCGTAAGCCTGTGCCTCTTTTACCGACATCTTTCCGGCTTTAACAGGCCCTCCCCAGATGCATACCATACCGATATAAATTCCTTTTCGGGCAGCCGTGCGGATTATGTAGTCCATGTGATCCCAATATCCGTAAACGCCCTCCCGGTTGATGTTCGCAAAATTAAAACCGTCGGGTAGGGAATATTGCCCGTAGATGTTCATGGACGGAACATCATTCATGGTTTGTACTTGTACCACGTTATATCCGCGACGTTGGCATTGATCCAGATAGTATTCAACTTCATCGCGGTTCAATCGTTCGGGGAGTAGCCAGCCGGTATCGCCCAGCCAGAAGAAAGGGGTACCGTTCCGATGTTTCAGGTATCGTCCTTCTTCAGAAACCAAAAGTTCTCCATTGCTCCAGGGAATGTAGTTTTTTTGTTTCTTGTTTTGTGTAAAGGCAGATGATGTTATGCTCAGAAACGATAGGAGCAGGGCAAACAGCCGGACAATTCTCATGGTGTTTTTAGTATTTTTTTTCAGTGCGGGATATTTTTTATTTATTCTCTTTGTATCGGTCACCCCACAACTGTTGCATCCGTTCGGCATGTTTCTGTTCTGCCGGATTATGTTGCGGTTGCCAGATACGTTTGTTTTTCAGTTCATCGGGCAAGAATTGCTGTTTCACGAAATTGCCTTCGTAGCTATGCGCATACTTGTATTCTTGTCCGTATCCTAATTGCTTCATCAGTTTGGTCGGTGCATTGCGCAGATGCAGGGGGACGGGCAGGCTACCGGTTTCGCGTACCAGCGCAAGAGCGTCGTTGATAGCACTGTAAGCCGAATTACTTTTAGGACTTGTAGCCAGGTAGATAGTGGTCTCCGCCAAAGGAATCCTTCCTTCCGGCCAACCTATTTTCATCAGTGTGTCAAAGCAGGCATTGGCAAGAAGCAGGGCATTCGGATTGGCAAGCCCGATGTCCTCTGCAGCCGAGATAACCAGACGGCGTGCTATGAAAGCAGGATCTTCACCGCCTTCCACCATGCGGGCCAGCCAGTAGATGGCACCATCGGGATCACTTCCACGAATGGATTTGATGAATGCGGAGATGATATCATAATGCATTTCCCCGTCTTTATCGTAGGCGAGCGGGTTTTGCTGCAATCGTTCGGTCACCATGTCATCGGTAATGACTACGGTCTCTTCTGCTTCCGATTCGACTACCAGCTCAAGTATATTCAGCAGTTTGCGTGCGTCACCTCCGGAAAAACGAAGCATGGCATTTGTCTCCCGCAATTCGATCCGGCGCTCTTTCAGCACCGCATCCGTAGCAATGGCACGTTGCAGCAGTTCCAGCAAGTCGTCTTTTTCAAGAGATTTCAAGACGTAAAGCTGACAGCGCGAAAGAAGAGGACGGATTACCTCAAACGATGGATTCTCGGTAGTAGCTCCTATCAGTGTCACCGTACCGTTCTCCACTGCTCCCAACAGCGAATCTTGTTGTGACTTACTAAAGCGATGGATCTCATCGATAAAAAGTATCGGGCTTGCTTGCGAAAAGAAACGATTACTTTTCGCACGGTCGATTACTTCGCGCACATCCTTTACTCCGGAAGTCACCGCACTCAATGTATAAAAAGGAGTCTCTAACTTATTGGCTATAATTTGAGCCAATGTTGTTTTTCCTACTCCGGGAGGTCCCCAAAGAATAAAAGAAGAGATCCTTCCCGCGTCGATCATCTTCCGCAGGATAGCACCAGGGCCTACCAGATGTTTCTGGCCTATATATTCATCTAATGTCTTCGGTCGAAGCCGTTCTGCTAATGGTTGCACGTTTTTTTAGTTGAAAGTTGAGAGTTGAAAGTTGAAAGTTACTATGCAGCGTGGCAGCGTAGATAACCATCAATCGATTAAAACTCTTATTTAGTTAAAACTCTTATTTATCCGGTTGAAAGTCCTTTCCTTAGTTGAAAGTTGAGAGTTGAAAGTTGAAAGTTACTATGCAGCGTGGCAACGTAGATAACCATCAATCGATTAAAACTCTTATTTAGTTAAAACTCTTATTTATCCGGTTGAAAGTCCTTTCCTTAGTTGAAAGTTGAGAGTTGAAAGTTACTATGCAGCGTGGCAACGTAGATAACCATCAACCGGTTAAAACTCTCATTTAGTTGAAAACTAATGTCAGCGCTTACTCAGTCACCCGGTCTGCAATTAACTCACTTAGTCTGCAATTACTCACTCAGTCTGCAATTATTTATACTATCACGCTGCATAGCAATTTTCAACTCTCAACTTTCAACTAAGAAAAAGGCTCTGCCTGTTTTAAAACGTCATCATCACCATAAATCGTATTCCCCATTTGTTAATGTCGGGATTATTACGATAAGTCAGACGATGTACATATTCTACGTGCAGTAGTTTGAAAATATTATAAACTCCTACACTCGCCTCCATATAAGGGATTTTCGGATCCATCACGTGGCTTGTATATTGTCCGTCGCGCATCGGGAAGAGGAATAATTCGGGATTATCACTCTTGAAAGGGTTGTTCTTATCCGTCAGCGTTCCCCAAAGGGCGCGGAAACGAACCATTTCTCTCCATTTAAGTTTTTTCAGCAATGGTATGCGGTTGAACAGTTTTCCGTTCATGTCATACGATAGGGAAAGGGAGGCGAAACGGTCATTCAAAAACTCCATATTATTGATCAGACAAAATGTCTCACGCTGAGTGATGTACGACAAGTTGGCTTCCGGCAATATCAGTAACGGGAAAGGCACGGTATTCCACTCGGCACCTCCCTTAAGGCTGACATCTACCTTTCCCCAAGAAGAGGGCAACCAGAATCGTTTCCAGATACTGGCTTCCGTACGGTTAAAGTTATACTCTCCTCCAAGTACTCCCTTGAAGCCGGAAGTGTGCGTCAGCGTAAAGATCGGAGCATCCAGTGATACCGGAATACGGCGTTGCTTGGAGTTGACAAACGCTTCACCCGGAGCATAACGCAAAGTGGCGCTTACTTCAGTGGTGGTGATATCGTGAATAGGTTGCTCGTCGGGCAGTGGCATTTTATCGGCACTGCTGTTATTGGCATAGTATTTCAGATTTCCTGTCGGCTCGTCATTACGGTGGCGGAGCATTCCTTTCACGCCGAAACCTGTCTGAGTTTCCAGTTCGTAGTTGACGGTTATGTCACGCATGTATGACATCTGGTCTACGGTAGTTGTTTTGAAAGAGAGGAATACATTATCTTTATCCGTAAACAGGAATTTATCCATTGGCGACATCACATCGTAACTATAAGTGGCGGAAATGTAGTGCTTGGGGAATTCCCATACTACATAGTCGCGCTTATTGAAAGAATAAGTCAGCGTTCCACTGTATTTCCAACGGTGGTCTTTGAAACCATAGGCGCCATATCCGTTTACGAACCAATGCGGATTGAGATGGGCAGTCGTCATACCACTGAGTCGCAGGCGGAGTCCGTCTACATAGTTATTCGATATGGTAGTATTAATGGGACCGAAGTCGAACTTACTCGGCTTTTTGGGACCGGTAGTTTCTACGAAGTTCTCAATCACAGCTTTGGCACCGAAAATGATATATTTGAATCCCGGAATCTGTTCAATCCGGTTCATGAATACATCCATGGTACTTTCGGTCTTGCTCAACGGTACTTGGCGGACTTCAGCCCAGTACTCGTCACTCTTAGATAGCATATCTGCCTCCTTTATAACCGATCCTTTCAGGCGGAACATACGCGGCTCAATGGGGTCGAATTTATAGTTGCTGTATTTCGTCACCCGTTGTACCTGTATCCCCCCCGTCGATTTTACCAATGCAAGGTCTACCAGCATATCGTCGTCCATCAATACCCAGTTCCCGTTGGGTAATTGCTCGTATTGCTGTACGATGTTCAGTTGGTTTACAAAGTTCACACCTGTCTTTTTGGGTAAGTTCATTATGCATTTCTTTACGGCATAGGTAGAATCTTTCAGTACGTACAGGTGTCCTGTGAAACCGAAGTCCTGTGAATTTTGCGGCACAAAAGTCAGATGTACACACGTATCTTTGTCCACCGTCAAAGTGTCCATCAGGTAATATTTGTAGAAGTTGATTCCTTCTTTGGCAATGGGGCTGGTAAAACGTCTTTGCAGCAGACGGATTTCGTCATCGTAGATGTTCACATTGGTAAAAACATCCTGTAATACCGTTCCGAGCATGTCACCTGTAGAAAAGAATTCATTGATACCATTGGAATTCATTCCTTTGATAATTGTCTTTTTGCTTTCCGGATCTTTGCGGAATACCGTTTGTGATGCAGTCTCCTGTATCGAGATAGGAAGAATAAGACTGTTAGTGGCTTCGGATACTTCGATCTGATCCAGAAGGAATGAATATTTCTTATAGATTCCTTTCTCCATTTTTTCGGGAGTGATGTCATTGAGAGACATCTTCATCTTCTCGTATTGGTCATACTGGTAATATTCGTTCTCATCCAGCCTTTGTGCCTTTTTGTGCTCGATGACTTTCCGCATAAAGTCCACGGCCGGGTTATTCTTTTTCGAATATTTCTCTTTCTTGGGTTTTACAACCACTTCCGTCAACATCACATCGTCCGGAGCCATCTGTACATTCAATACTTTTTGTCCCGGAGTGATTTTTATTACTTTCGTGCGGTAACCGACAGATGAGAATGTGACTTCGTTCCATCCTTTTCGCGTTTCAATCTGATACTCGCCGTTGGCGTTGGATACTCCGCCCACGCCTTTTCCTTCGTAATAAACCGAAATATACATTAAAGGCTCGTGCGTAATCGAGTCGGTGATAACTCCTTTTAACTGCGCAAAAGAGGATGCGGCAGAAAATACGAGCAAGAATAGTAAAATGTGCTTCTTATATCGTTGTTTCATCATATACTTCAACATGAGTCGGCAAAGTTAGTAAATAACTCTCGAATAGTTTGTTCTTAATAACCTTTTTTGTATTACTTTTGTCTCCTATAATTATGATTGATAATGATTTCTATACTGATACCTACTTACAATGCTGTTTGTTTGTCTCTGATCGAAAAGATGTACAAACAAGCAATCGCTTTGCGAATACCTTTTGAAATTCTGTTGGCAGATGACGCGTCATGCGAAAACATTCGTCAGCAAAATCGCAAAATGACAGAGTGGCAAGGATGTCGCTATCTGCAACAGGAAGAGAATCAAGGGCCTGCACGTATTCGTAATTATCTGGCTTCGGAAGCCCGATATCCTTATCTGTTGTTTCTGGATTCGGACGTTATGCCCGTATCGGATTCGTTTTTGGAGGAATATCTGCAAGTGGCGCGTACCGGCCGGGTGGTTTGTGGCGGATTCATTTATCCGCGTAAGAGTATTCCTGCCAATGCCATATTGCGTTATAAATACGGAATGGCTGTTGAAGAACAATCTGCCGGGCAGAGAAACAAGGAACCTTACAATCGATTTATCAGTATGAATTTTATGATATGCCGGGATGCTTTTCTGAAAGTCCGTTTTGATGAGACGTTTCATCTGGGATACGAGGATACTCTGTTTGGCATGCAACTGGAGCAGGCCGGAGTAGAGATTCTGCACATCGACAATCCGGTCTATCATCTGGTGGAAGAGAATAGTGAGCAATTTCTGATGAAAATCCGCCGGGCGGTCCGTAATTTGGACGGACATATCGAACAGATGCATTCGCATGTCAAGCTATTGCGGTGGTATGCTTGTGTAAAACGTTTAGGAATGGCTCCTTTGGTTGCTTTTCTGTTCCGGCAGATTGAAAAAAGACTGGTAAGCAATCTTACCAGCCGAAAACCTTCGTTGAAGCTTTTTGCTTTTTATAAATTAGGTTATTTGTGTAATTTCTTATCTCAAAAGAAACCTGATTAATGACGTGAACGCAAGAATCAGGACAACAAAATCTGTACAATTCTGTCGGCTGTCCGTCCGTCCCAGCGTTCGGGCAGTTCGCCGTGTTTCCATTCGTCCCGCATCAATACATCCATTGCTTTGCCCAGTGCCGCCGGGTCTTCTCCAACCAGTTCATTGGTTCCGATGCGCCAGGTTTCCGGGTGTTCGGAGTAGTTGTTAAGTGTAATGCAGGGGATTCCTAAAAAGGTGGATTCTTCGGCCACATTACCCGAATCCGTAATAATACCTTTGGCTTTATTCATCAGATATCCAAAAGAAAGATAACTTTGCGGTGGCATGATGTGCAGGTTCGGAGCCGAAATGCTGAGCCCTTTGATAGCATCACGTACGTAGGTATGGACAGGAGCGACAACCGGCATACCGGCCGCCTTTTCCAAGATCGTTTCCATGAGCCGGCGCAGATTCTCTTTATTGTTCAGAAGCACACGCCTGTTGAGGGTGAGCAGTATATAGTCTCCTTCCTTTACTCCCAATACGGAAAGCCAAAGCGGGCGGATAAAATGATTCCGGTTGTAACGGATGTTATCGATAAGGATATTTCCCACATAATATACATTTTCCTTTTCCGTTCCCGTCTGATTCAAGTTACGGTTGGCTACCATACCGGCTGTAAAGAGATAATCCGATAATCCATCCGTTATCATCCGGTTTACTTCTTTAGGCATATTCATGTCGAACGAACGGGTACCGGCAACAAGGTGCGCTACCTTGATACCTTGTTTCTTGGCAACGATGGCGCAACTCATTGTTGCTGTGAGATCGTCTACCACAAGAACGATATGGGTCGGATTCTCGGTCAGCTCTTTGTCGAATGCAACCATTATGCCGGAAGCCAGTTGAGTGGCATTGCTGTCGGTCACTCCCAAAAATACATCGGGTTCTTTCATATGAAGATCGGCAAACAAGGAAGCATCCAAGCTGGTATCCTCACGCTTTCCGGTATATACCAACCGGTAGGAGATACTTCTGCCTTGCGCCCGTGCAGCATCGATGGCACGCGTGATAGGCGCTATTTTCATAAAGTTAGGGCGTGCTCCAGCAACAATAGTTATTTTCATATCGTTCTTTTATCTATATTATATCGTTCTTCCGTCTATTTTCAAGAAACAAATGTACGCTTTCTTGCGGAATTATTTGTTCCTTTGTAGACAAAAAACTTTAGATATGCCGACATTTGTTCAGATTCTTGATTTTATAGGTACGTTTGCTTTTGCAATCAGTGGTATCCGTTTAGCTTCTGCCAAGCGTTTTGATTGGTTCGGAGCATATGTGGTGGGGTTGGCCACTGCTATTGGAGGTGGTACGATCCGTGATGTATTGCTGGACATCACTCCGGGGTGGATGACGGATCCTGTCTATCTAATTTGTACCGGAATGGCTTTGTTGTGGGTTATTTTTTTCGGTAAACACTTAATTCATCTGCACAATACTTTTTTTATATTTGACAGTGTAGGGCTTGCCTTATTTACCGTAGTCGGTGTGGGAAAAAGTATAGCGTTGGGATATCCTTTTTGGGTAGCTATTATCATGGGCAGTATCACCGGTGCCGCCGGTGGAGTAATTCGTGATGTGTTTATCAATGAAATCCCCTTGATATTCCGCAAGGAAATTTATGCAATGGCTTGTGTGGTGGGGGGCATTGTCTACTGGTTGTGTCATCTTTTAGGAATAGATACGGTGATCACACAAATTATAAGCGGATGCAGTGTGTTCATAACCCGTATTCTGGCTGTGAAATATCAAATTTGCCTTCCGATATTGAAAGGAGAGGAGGAATAATGTGCCAATGAAATAATGTGCCAATATGCCAATGATATAATGTGCCAATATGCCAATGATATAATATGCCAATATGCCAATCTGATCAATGTACCAATAGAAGATAGCGCAGCCAATTGGCACATTGGCACATTGATAAATTGGCACATTATTTACTCCATTTCTCCCGAAAAGCTTATAGATTCTCTGTTTTGCATATTGACATTGATACTTGCCGAACCGTTGGAATAGATAGTAAGATTGAACGTGAACTTATCTTCCGGGCTACGAGCTGTAAATTTAACTTTTGCTGTTCCTTTTTTATTCATTTCCATCTCGTATTCATCGAGTGGTGCCTGAAATATCAATCCCTCTCCTCCACCATAAGGAATTGAATAAGCTCGTCCGTAAAAAGGTAAATAGGAAATAACGGAGTCATTCCTTATTTCCACAGAATAAGGGGATGATAAATGAACGGTTCTCCCTCGACGGGGGTAGGCTGTGTTTACACTGATCTTATACTTCTCGGCTATGATCTGCTCTTTGATAGCTTGCTCTCTCTGTTCTTTTATCTCTCTCTTGTTTTGAGCATAAATGTCGGATAGGCCGGCCATCATCATGAACATTAAGATGATAATAATACGTTGATTCGTTTTCATATCGCTACTCTTTTTTATTACTAACAGTCCAAAGATACTAAAATACAGATTAACTGCACTTTATTTAATGAAATTAAACAGAAGTATAACATAGCGAAGAGGAGGGGAGCTAATATAAAAATCCCCGTTTGCACACCATACAAACGGGGATCAATTATAACCGATATCAGGTAAAACTACCGGATTTTAGAATAAAGCATCTTTAGAATTGAACAGTTTCTTTTCTGATAATTTTATTACTTTACCGAATTTCTTCAGTTCGTCTACATTGATATCCTTAGGGTTACCCATGATACCGATAGCTATCGGTTTGTCTTTGATATTTTCTTTATAATATTTCATTATATCATCAAAAGTCAAAGCATCGATTTTTGGTACATTTTCAATGGCAGGGTCTTGTGTATAACCTACTCTCTTGTATTGTTCGAAGTATTGAGCTTTATCACGGAAGTCGGGATGTGTTGTCAATGCTTCCTGACGCAGATAGCTCTTAATGTTATCCATACGATCCGGGTTTTCCGGCATGTTGCGCAACAGATCCATGTAGAGGGCTAATGCTTCATTGGCTTTATCATTTTGCGTTCCTATCTGCCCGATAAAGGTAGTCGGATATCCCGGAAGAGCAGGAGTGGTAACTACTCCGTATGCCGAATAAACCATTGAGCGTTTTTCACGGAGTTCGCTTAAAACCAATCCGTTAAAGTCACCGGAGAAATATTGATAGAATGCATCACGTAGTACATCATCTTTCTTATCATAATTTGCCGTTGGCATAAAGAAATAAATCTGAGCTTGTTCTGCATCCGAGTTTGGTAAGAAATATACAGTGTTTTCAGTAACCGGGGCAATCGGTTTCACTTGTGGCGAATCTGTCGGTTTCTCATTAGCTACCAATGGAAGATTTTTACTCAGGATTTCGTATACATTATCGAAAGGCAATGTACCCGTATAATAGATTTCCGCTTCATAATTTGAGGCACGGTTAATGTCACCGGTCAATTCAGAGATCTGTAATTCCAGAATTTGTTTGTCTGTCAGTTCATCTATGAAAGGAGATTTTTCTCCGTAGCGGATATATTGATTCAATGCAGCACCTAACGTCTGAACATTTTCTTTACGCTGTTGGCGTGATCCTAATATGCTACCTTTAATACGGCTTAATTGTTTTTCGTCCAGCTTCGGCATTAAAATCTGGCGGGCAAGCAATTGACAGGCTTCCGGAAGATTGTTTTCGTATCCACGCATAGATATGTACAGATAATCATCACCCGCAAATACATCACAACTGACATTCAGTTTACTAAGTTCCTTTTTCAAATCTTGAGGTTCATACATTCCCATGATTCCTGCGTTGTTCATTAGATTGGCGGCAATGCCGACTTTCGGGAAAACACGTTCGCCTGCACCATATTTTAAAGTCAGACTGAATACTTCATTTTCCGGGTTGGATGTGTAAAACAGTTTGGAACGGTCGTTGATTTGTTTCGTCTGAACTTCACTGAAATCCATAAACTTTTCTTCCACCTGTCCGATCGGTAAACTCTTGAATTGCTGTGCATAAAGAGATTGTTTTCCAACAGGAGGTTCGATTGGTTTGTATCCCGGTTTCTTTATTTTAGCATCTTTACTCAAGTTGCCTTTTTCTATATAAAGAGCCAGATAGTCATTGTTTAAATATTGCTTAGCCACACGCTTGATATCGTCGATATTGATTGCCATGATCTCATCTTTGTAGTTGAGAACCTGTCCCAGATCTTCTTCGTTAATGAAAGCTTGCAAGAGGATAAGCCCTTTATTCTCATTGGATTCCATGACGCGGTCGAACTCACGACACATATTGCTTTTAATGGCATCGATAATCCAGTCTTCCACTTCACCGTTGGCAATTTGCTGAATGGCTTTCAGTGCTTTTTTCTCTGCACTCTTGTTGGATTCAAAGCGTCTTTGGTTTTCGTCATACAACGGGGTTACCGAAATCTTGCAACGGCCCTGTTCGCGGTTCGCATCCAAGGATGCATATCCGTTTGTGATTTCACCATCAATAGATAATTTATCGAGCGCACCTGTTGCACTGCTATTGCTTAATAGTGAAAGAGCTATTTCCAAAGGCTTTTCATCCGGATGACCTGCCGGTACTCCTTTGTATACTAAACATACGGATGGGTAACGGCCCACTTTGGCAGTATATTGTGTACGGCCTTTGATATCCAGGTCGGGATAGGTTTTACGCTCGGGAGTCGCTCTTTGAGGAAGACGGCCAAAGGTAGAAGCTATTCGTCCACTGATCTGGTTGGCATTGATGTTACCTACCAGAATCAGCACCATATTCTCTGCCGTATACCAATCATTATAGAATTTGATTAATTGGCTCAAGCGGGGATTTTTCAAATGTTCGGGTAAACCGAGCACTGAACGTGCATAAGGATGCCCCTCATAGGCTTTGCTTTGGATAAAATCGTATTGTACGCGTCCCGGATTGTCTTGCCCGCGATTGTATTCTTCGTATACAGTCTCCAATTCAGATTGGAAAGTACGGAATACCGGATTAAGGAAACGCTGTGATGAAATCTCCAGCCATTTATTGATCTGGAATGTAGGGAATGAATTATGGTAGAAAGTTAAATCCATACCGGTTGCAGCATTCAGATTTTTACCTCCCATGCTTTCCATCAAGTTGGAGAATTCATTGGATACGCTTACTTTTCCTGCTTCGATAGTCAGTTCATTGATTTCCTTACCGATGGCCTCTTTTTTTACCGGATCGGTTTCGTTCGCCATTTCATCGTATTTAGCGATGATTTTCTTATAAATAGGTTCTTCGGCAGCCCAGTCCAATGTACCGATTTTATCGGTACCTTTGAACATTACATGCTCCAGATAGTGAGCAAGTCCGGTGTATTCGGCCGGATCATTTACTGCTCCCGTACGTACTCCTACCAATCCGAAGACATCAGACTTGGTATTGTCTTCCCATATATATACAGAAAGACCGTTTTTTAGCTTGAATGCTTTCAGTCCTTGTCCGAATGACGGAACGGAAACTGCTATCGCAACTAAAAGGATGAGAGATTTAAGTAGTTTCATAAAATAATTAAATAAAGTGTTTTTATGTATATGTAGGCAAAGCTATAAAAAAATCACAATAACCTCTACGAAAAGTTCGGAAAAATAGTATTTTGTTTGAAAATATAAGTTTGAAAGTGATGTGTAATGCGAATTTGTAGTCGGATATTGGGTTCAAATCTGATAAACAGTCAGCCTCTCCCCAGCCCTCTCCGTGGGAGAGGGAGAATGGATACTATACTGTTGTTTATTAGTTAGTTACAAAACTAACTTAGCAACTGCTGATTCATATGTATGATAAAGAAATATTCTACGTCAAAAAAGGATCAAGCCTAAGTTGAATGAATTATCACGGCTTTTTTGTAATTTTACACTCTTCAAGAATGGTGATGTATATGAAATCAAAGGTTATTATATTTCTGTTGCTTTTTATAGGCAGTATTTCATTTATTGCAGGTTCATACAGCCTTTATAGACTGTATGATAAATCAAACAGAATGGAGCATACCGTAGGAGTTGTAACGGATTTGAAAACGGAGAGAATATATCGTAACCGAAAAGTAAGATACAAGCATACTGCCCGCATCGAATATAAAACAAAACGTTACAGCAGTCATGTAAGGATGCAATTGTACAATCCTTTTATATTCCAGGGAAGTGAAATTTCATTATGGTATTATCCTGACCGTACAGAGGAGGTTGTAATACCTTTTGAAGAGGGGTTTATATGGGGGAGTATGTGGATATTTGGTACATTTTGTCTTTTTTTAGGCATAGTAATTACAAAAGCTCAAAGAAATAAAAATTAAGAAAGGAATATTGAAAGTAGTCCTTATGCTACTATGTTTGGCAGGAGTAACTTTTATAGCATAAGCATACATCATATTCTTATAACTTCTGAATATTAGTTGTATCGGAATTTAAAACTGTTCCAATACCTCAATCCTTTTTTGAATAGGAGGGTGGGTTGCAAATAATCCGCTAAGTCCGTTGAATCCACTTTTAGCTTGTTTACCGGGATGCTCGATGAAGAGCTGTGCCACATCTTCCCGTTTCACAGCCTCTATATCCGGGTCTGCAGATATTTTACGTAAGGCGCTGGCAAGAGCAAGCGGGTTCTTTGTCATTTCCGCAGCACCGGCATCGGCCATATATTCACGTTTACGGGAAATGGCAAAGCGCATAAGACTCGAGAAGAAATAACCGATAGCGGCAACGATGAGGGCTATCAGAATTAATACGATGGCTCCATTCCCTTTGCTATTGCTACTGCGCGCCCGTGAACTGTAATAAATAGATCGTATGGCTATCTGCGCCAACATCGAAAAGATACCTACAAACACGATGGAGACAATCAACAGCCGGACATCCCGGTTACGGATATGCGTCAGTTCATGTGCTATGACACCTTCCAGTTCCTGGTCGTCCAGTTTATCAATAATCCCGCGGGAGAGAGTTACGGTGTAAGTCCGTTCGTTAATACCGCTGGCATAGGCGTTCAGTGAAGAGTCATTGATAACGTTTATTTTGGGCATTTTCATTCCCTGTGACATGCAGAGGTTCTCTACCAGATTATAGACCCGTTTGTTGTCTTTACGCTCCAAGGTTTGGGCACCCGTAGCCGCTTTTATAATACTGGTATTGGCAAAATAGGCGATAAGAAACCAAATTGTCACGCCACCTATTATATAAGGTATGGATTGGAGAAATATTCCGTTGATCATATCCATCCGGTCGTAGTCTGCATATTGTTCCTGAGTGAGCATTACCAATAAATAACAGAACAAATAGGAGAGTACTCCTACCAGACAAGGGAAGAGAAACAACAGAAACAGAGAACGTGCATTGTTTCTGCTCTGCTGTGTTTGAATTCCGACGTATTGCATAGTTTATCTGTTTTCCGTGAGGAATTAGAAGTTGATTTTGGGAGCTTGTTCCAGGTTGGCACGCTGTTCTGTTCCTAAATCGAACATGATTTCTTTATGGAAACCGAACATTCCGGCAATCAGATTGGAAGGAAATGTCTGGACTGCATTATTCAACTCTTTCGTTGCCGAGTTGAAATAACGGCGAACGGCAGCCAACTTATTTTCTATATCCGAGATTTCTTCTTGCAATTGAAGAAAATTCTGATTGGCTTTCAAGTCCGGATATGCTTCGAGCGTAATTTTTAAACCGGTAAGGGCTGAAGTCAATTGATTTTCGGCATTGATCTTATCGTCGATTGTACGAGCGTTGATAGCACCGTTGCGCGCTTGAATCACCCGGTCGAGTGTCTCCTTTTCATGAGAGGCATATCCTTTAACCGTATCTACTAATTGTGGGATGAGGTCATGTCGTTGTTTAAGCTGTACGTCTATATCTGCAAATGCATTTTCACGGTTGTTTCTTAACTTCACCAGTGAGTTATACATAGAGGCGATCATGATTCCAAGTACAACGATGATTCCTAAAATGATCAATAAAGTCATAATTTTGTGTATTTATTAGAGTTATTAATATTCCAAAGGTAGAAGAAAGTAACTATTCCTGCAATAAAACAGCTGATAATTTTCGTAAATAGCACCTGAGAACTATCAAAAAGCACCCAAAAACTGTTTTTTGATAGTTTTTACCCCAAAGAAAGACGGATTTCCCCCTATTGAAGTCTGAAAATACCTTTAAACTTGCAACATCGAGAAAAAAACGAAATATTAACCGTAAAAACCATTAGATATGAAAAGTTTAAGTTTCAGAAAGGATTTGATTGGAGTTCAAGAAGAGTTACTACGTTTTGCTTATAAACTGACTGCTAACCGTGAAGAAGCGAATGATTTGTTGCAGGAAACATCACTAAAAGCCTTGGATAACGAGGAAAAATATATCCCGGATACAAATTTTAAGGGATGGATGTATACCATCATGCGTAATATCTTTATTAATAATTACCGTAAGGTTGTACGTGACCAGACTTTTGTAGACCAGACAGATAATCTTTACCATTTGAATCTGCCGCAGGATTCCGGTTTTGAAAGTACCGAAGGTGCCTATGACCTTAAAGAGATGCATCGTGTAGTCAATGCCCTTCCCAAAGAATATAAAATTCCTTTTTCAATGCATGTTTCCGGATTTAAATACCGTGAAATAGCTGAGAAACTTGGCTTGCCTCTCGGAACTGTAAAGAGCCGTATATTTTTCACACGCCAACGGCTACAGCAGGAACTGAAAGATTTTGTATAATCAATAGGTACAATTAGATATAGTTTTAAACTGAAAGACAAACGGTCGTGTAATTATCAAATTAATGTTTTAAATGGAACGGCTATTGCTTAATTGTAAGGAGTGAGAAGGAAAGTCCCCTTTTTGCTCCTTTAATTTTGTGACAATATGATATAAAACATATCCGATTAGGCTTATTTTTTCTTGCTAAAAATTGTCTTTATGTCAAATAAGTCTATATATTTGTGAAAGAAGATGTGTTAACCAATTTTATGTGAAATCACTTTATGGATTACGGCAATGAAAAAGGAAATTAAATTCAGTCTTGTTTACCGGGATATGTGGCAATCGTCCGGAAAGTATCAACCCCGTGTCGATCAGTTAATGCGAATTGCTCCGTTGATTATAGAGATGGGTTGTTTTGCCCGTGTCGAAACCAATGGAGGAGCTTTTGAGCAGGTGAATCTTTTGTATGGAGAAAATCCGAATAAGGCGGTGCGTGCATTTACCAAACCTTTTAATGAGGCCGGCATCCAGACCCATATGCTCGATCGTGGCTTGAATGGGCTGCGTATGTATCCCGTACCTGCGGATGTACGTCGGTTGATGTATAAAGTAAAGCATGCCCAAGGTGTGGACATTACAAGGATTTTTTGTGGGCTGAACGAAGTACGCAACATAATTCCTTCTATTAAGTACGCAATTGAGGGCGGCATGATTCCACAAGCTACTCTTTGTATTACTCATTCTCCGGTGCATACGGTAGAATATTACACCGATATTGCCGATAAGCTGATAGAGGCCGGTGCACCGGAAATCTGTCTGAAAGATATGGCCGGTATCGGTCGTCCCGGTATGTTGGGCAGGTTGACGAAAGCTATTAAAGACAGGCATCCCGAAGTGATCATCCAATATCATGGACATAGCGGACCGGGGCTGTCGATGGCTTCCATTCTTGAAGTTTGCGAGAATGGTGCCGATATTATTGATGTGGCTATGGAGCCGATGTCGTGGGGAAAGGTTCATCCGGATGTAATATCCGTACAGGCCATGCTCAAGGACAAAGGATATGATGTGCCTGAAATTAATATGAAGGCTTATATGAAAGCGCGTGCCATGACACAGGAGTTCATTGACGACTTTTTGGGATATTTCATGGATTCCACCAATAAGCAGATGTCTTCTCTTTTATTGAAATGCGGGCTTCCCGGTGGCATGATGGGGTCGATGATGGCCGATTTGAAAGGTGTTCATGCAGGTATCAATATGATATTGAAGAGTAAAAACGAGCCGGAGCTGAGTATTGATGATCTATTGGTGATGCTTTTTGATGAAGTGGAGTATGTGTGGCCTAAACTCGGTTATCCTCCGTTAGTGACCCCATTCAGCCAGTATGTGAAGAATGTGGCGTTGATGAATTTAATGCAGTTGGTGAAAGGGGACGAACGCTGGACGATGATCGATAACCATACTTGGGATATGATTTTGGGTAAGAGCGGCCGTTTACCGGGTAATCTTGCACCGGAAATTGTCGAATTAGCACACTCCAAAGGATACGAATTTATCGACACCGATCCACAGGAAAATTATCCGGATGCCTTGGAAGACTATAAAAAGGAGATGGATGAAAATGGTTGGGAATACGGGCCGGATGACGAGGAACTTTTCGAGTTGGCTATGCATGACCGGCAATACCGTGATTATAAATCCGGTGTCGCCAAGAAGCGATTTGAAGAAGATCTGCAACGTGCCAAGGATGCAGCCATGGTTAAGAACGGGTATTCGGAGGAAGAAATAAAAAAACTGAAACGCGCCAAAGCCGATCCTATTATAGCACCGGACAATGGGCAGATACTTTGGGAGGTTTCCGTAGAAGGACCATCCACCGCACCGTTTATCGGGCGTAAATATCAACATGATGAAGTCTTTTGTTACCTTTCTACTCCGTGGGGGGAATATGAGAAAATATTAACCGGATTTACAGGCCGCGTTGTCGAAGTTTGTGCTCAGCAAGGAGCTACTTTAAATAAGGGAGATGTAATAGCTTATATCGAACGTAGCAATATATTTGCCTGATTATCGGATTCAGGAGTTAAGGGAAGCAAAAGGTCTATCGAGAAAAGATTCTGATACGATTATCGTGCTGCTCCTTAACTCCTGAATGATGAAAGATAAAGCCTGTTCCGGCTTTTTATCTTAGAAGAATTCTTGGTCTATACTTTATTGAGTTAGCGTTTCTAAGGTCTGAATCTGACTTGTTGCATGCCTATCAATTTGTCGTACCGTTCGCCGAATGGACGCGCATATACTAAAATCAGATATTCGTTTTCCGTTTCATAGTAATTTCCTTCTACCGGACCGGTTTCCCCTTTTGTACTTCCATTGGGGACATATAGATATTGATAATTGTAAGCACCCTGTTTAAGCAATTGTACCGATTCATAAGCGTATGTTTCTTTATTATATTTCATTTCCGTTTGCTGGTTAAAGTTGTCATACGTAAACTCTCCTTGCAGGTATAACTTGCCGTCCATAAAAGGATCTTCCCAGGGAAGGCTGAAATGTACAAAGAAATAATCTGCTTCGATTTCATTATCCGTAGCATCGTCGTAACGAATCAGATAACGTCCGTTCTGGTCTTCGTCATAACTATAATTTCTGGTACGGGGATCGCTTGGAAACAGCGTCGCATGATAATAAGGATCATGGAATTGAAGACTTTCCACACCGATATTAGCATAGCGTGTACTGACTGTTTCGAACCTGCGATATTCGTTTCCTGCCGGAAATATCAGGGCTTTATTGTGTGTATAGCGCAGTTCGTCCGGGCCGACGTAGGTAGGCAGTACTCCGGTTACCATATTGTCCGTCCGTCCGTTCTGCATTACCTGAATTTTTACTTCCTGTTGTGGATTTCGTATATTGTACCCTCTGTGCCGGACATTGAAACTCACTTGCTGATGACCTTTGTTGCGATCTATTTCCGTATCACTGCTTACCGTAGCCGATACACTGACTTGCTTGTCCAATACCCGGAAACAGGTTTTGAAAACAGGTTTACTGGTGTCCGAATCATCATAAACTGTTATGAGATAATTGCCGGACAATTTCATGCGTACCTCATTATTGGGCAATGTCAGGCGATAGTGGGTATAAGGCATCGTTGTATTGATGGAGGTTTCGTAATCTTCTATCGGATTATTGTTGAACCCATCCAGATAATCGATGTCCGAAAGGTCGGAAGCAGACCAATCTGCATTACAGTGGGAGAGGACGTACTGATATCGGTGATACTCATGTGATAGTTCATCGAAAGAGAGCTCGATATAATCATTACTGTCCAATGTAATGACGGCAGGAGCGTTGATGTCATTGTTGGCTACCACTTGCACCGTCTGAATATGAGGTGCGTAAATTTCTGTGCGTTGTGCTCTGATTCCGCCTGACAGGCATAACAGAGAGAAAAGAAGTGAACAATATTTTATCATAAACAAAAGAGGTTTAGTGATGAGTAGTTGGCGGGGGAAACTTGGGTACAAGATTCATTAATCTCATGATCTGTTTCTGTCTTTTTAGTATGTAAGGCGACGGATGGGCAGAATCGAAACGTATGGGGTTAGGTAGCGTAGCAGCTATTAATGCACATTGGCCCTTTGTTAATTTGGCGGCTGTGGTATTGAACTTATATTGGGCAGCAGCTTGTGCCCCGTAAATGCCCTTTCCCATTTCGATGGAATTCAGATATACCTCCATAATCCGTTCTTTCGGCCAGAATGTTTCAATAAGAAAGGTGAAATAAACTTCCAGTCCTTTCCTTAGCCATGAGGATTGGGGCCATAAGAAAACATTTTTTGCTGTTTGCTGACTGATAGTACTTGCACCTCGTTTTCGCTTTCTACTTTCATTTTCTTTTATCGCTTTTTCTATTTCCTTGAGATCGAATCCGTTATGTTCTGCAAAACGATTGTCTTCGGAAGCAATAACAGCCATAGGCAGATGTGGGGAGATCTGATTGAAAGAAACCCACGTGTGTTTGCACGTGGGTTTATCTCCCGATGCTATCTGCTGCACACTCCGGATCACCATTAGCGGGGTAACATATACCGGAACAAACCGGTAAATAACGACCGCAACAAGGGTTGACAGGAAGAAAAAGAGCAGCAGACTGCGTATGATACGAAGTATTTTACTTACCGGCTTCCGCATCTTTTATCATCTGTTCGCTGGCGTACATGTATACTTCTACACGACGATTTTGAGCAGCTGTTAACGATTCGTCATACTGTGAGTAACCTACACCTTCTACTGTTTTGAATTGAGAAGGCTGAACACCACAAGATTGCAGGTAATTTTCTACCGCATAAGCACGGTTGTTCGAAACCTTCTGATTGGCTTCCTGCGTACCTACCTTATCGGTATGTCCGATGATTGCAATATCTAAAGTCGGATCGCTTTTCAACACACCGGCAAATTCACGCAAAGATTGTTTGGCGGCATTGCTCAATGTAGAAGAGTTGAATCCGAAAAGGATACCTGAGTCAAAAGTCACTTTTACAGCAGCCAATCCATTGTTGTCTGTGATTTGCTCTACTTGTGCACCTTCGATTTTGGCAGCTTCTTCTGCTTTCTTATCCATTTTCCGGCCAATCAATGCACCAGCAGTACCTCCGACGGCTGTACCGATAGCAGCACCGATAGCAGCGCCTTTACCCTTACCGGCGATACCACCGATAATTGCACCTAAAGCGGCACCTGAACCGCCACCGATCATTCCACCTTTAGCGGTATTGTTCATTGATCCACAACTTCCGAATACTAAAGCCATACTTAGGAAGAAGGCCATAAACTTAATCTTTTTCATACTTCTTATTAATTTATTAGTGATAAACTCTAAAACGAGGACAAAGATAAAAAAATATTTAGTTATGCCGTCGTTCCTTTCTCTCAAAAACAACTAACTATGCAATTTTGTTGATGGAAAGAACCTTTTTTCGTATAATAATGAACCACATCAGCAGGATTGATCCCTTAGCAATGGTTGTTACACTAACTGCCCACCAGATACCTTCTACTCCCATACCTAAACGGACGAAGAAAATGGCAAGTGGAATACGCATGTAATTACATGTGATACTGATGACGGCAGGCGGTACTGTTCTTCCGATACCATAAAACACGCCCTGCATGGTAATTTCAAGCATCATAAAAAGTTGGGAGTATCCGTCTATCCGAAGAAAGACGCCTCCTGCCTCATAAGCAGCCTGTTCCGGTACGAAGATGGCAAATACTTCATTTCCAAAGAAAATAAACAGGAGTGTGCAGAACGTACCGAATATTCCCGTCATCCATAAAGTGGTGTGCCATGCTTTTATAACTCTTTCCGTTCTTCCGGCTGCATAGTTCTGTGCTATGAAGGCGCTCAATGCTGTAGAAAATCCTTGTGAGGTATTCCATGTGATGGCTTCTATCTGCCCTCCGGTAGTAAAGGTCATCAATCCGATGTGCCCGCCTTGCTCCGAAGCCGTGCGGCACAGGAACATATTGACAAAAGCAAACAAAGTGTTGAGGGTAGCTACCGGAAGCCCCAATTTCAGAATACGGTGCGTATATCTTTTCTTTAGTTGAGTGAAAAAAGGAAAGCTACCTAAAAGTGCATCACGGAAACGTAATTGATATATAAAGATACTGCATACGGTTGCCTGGGAAATCCAGGTTGCATAGGCAGCTCCATTAGTTCCCAGTCCGAATCCGAAAATAAAAAGCGGATCGAGCACGATATTCAGTATTAATCCGGTCCCACTGATATAAAAAGGAACTTTGCTTCGTCCGGCAGCATTGTAGATACCGGTGAAAGCCGCCGAAAGAAAAACGAAAGGCATCGCTGTGGAAACTATCCGGAGATAAGTTACGGCATTGTCGGTAATATGCGGAGCGAGTTCGTAGATACGTATAATAGGGCCTGCCAATATAAACAACAATGCTCCCCAACATATGGATATAAGAAGTGCGATCGTGATATTGTGTGAAGCGAAGTGACGGGCGTCTTCCTGATTTTGCGCTCCGATGGATTGTCCGACACTAACTTCCGATCCCACCTTATTCAATAATGAAATAGAACCGGACATCCATGTAAGTATGCCTACCGAACCGATTGCTGCTACTGCTTCACTACCTAAACGCCCTACCCATGCCATGTCTGTCAGGCTATAGGCCATTTGGATGAAGGAGGTTGCCATAATAGGCATAGCCAGATTGAATAATTGACGGTTTATGGATCCGTGGGTTAAGTTTTTTATTCCTTGCATGGATGATTCTTTTGCTTGTCGTATGAAATGAGGCGCAAAGATATGAAAAACTATGCTCGGATATATCTATTCCTGCCGCGATTTTTTTCATTGATACCAAAGTATGGATACAATGTCTTTTTAATGGAATAATGTTTTTTTATGTAGGATGAAGTGCGTTGAAATATTCCGGTAATTGCAAGCTGTTTAAGTATTTTTAAATGGCCGGTCGGGCAAATCGTACTAAATATTTGGAAAATATGCTCTATTTTTGAAGCGCAATAATGGAAATTAATGAAATACATCTCTATCTTATCTTATGCTTTTGCGTTTCTGTTTTTGTACAGTCAATTATCAATGGCAAAAGACGTTGCGAGTGACGATTCGTTGTATACAAGAGAATATATCTCGCAGATATACATAGCAGAACCGGAACGTGCATTGAAACTATTGGATGAAGCGGAAAATCGGGGAACCATGTTGCCATACCTTATTAGCGATTTGCGTAGCATGGCTTATCGTAATATGTATATGAATAAACTGGCGTTTGATTATGCCCGGAAATCGTATGTCCTCGATTCTGTTTCACAAAATAATCCGGAACACTTGCTGCAAATGACGATAGCCTTAGCCGAACTTTCAAATCTGCTCAGTGAATATAAAGAAAGTATGAGGTACGCAATGCAGGGTATTGAATTTGCTCAAAGACAAAATGATATTAAGGCTGAAAGTAAATTACTTTTCTGTATCGGTGAAAATGAAAGGATGCTCTCTTTAAAAGAAAGAAGTTACGAACATTTTGATACGGCCATCCGGTTATTGCAAAATATTAAAGACAGGGAAGGGGCGGCCATGCTGTCGTATTTTTATGGGATAAAAATGGGGTATCTGCTTGATGACTCCCGCTATGATGAAGCTTTGGCGATAGGACTGCAACGGGAGAAACTGATTCATGCGATAGATTCGTTATATCAGACTCCGGAAGGGTATATTGACCGGCAATATGCTTATGTGTATTCAAAATTGGCATATATCTGCCATTTCAAAAAGCTATATATGGAGGCAGAGAAGTATTTTAACCGATATCTGTCTACCAAAGCTGCCTTGACGCCGGACGGGCAATATGATGCGACCCCATATCTGTTACTGAATAAACAATATGCGAGAGTTGTTGATATATGTGAAAATTTTAGGGCTGTATTACAACATCAGGATACTATAAACTTGCAGTATTTAAGTGTTTTGCAGAAACAAGTGAAGGCTTATCTCGGGTTGCATGACTTTAAAAAGGTGGCGGAATTGCGTGAGTCGATTTTGACAATAGTGGATAGTATGAACACTCGTGAAAAACAGAACGCAGCATTGGAATTGAGCACTGTCCATAAAATGAATGAAAAGGAAGAGTTTATTAAAGAGCAGGCTTTTCAATTGAAAGTCAGGAATATCTCGATTTTCTTTTTCACTTGCATTACAGTTCTGATTCTATTCATACTATGGCGAATGTGGCGTCATACCTGTATTATCAAATATAAAAATCAGACTTTGGTCAAACTTATCAATGAGCGGATTGCCGGCATTGATGAAAAAGAGAAAGTGACCGGGGATGGTAATCGCAATGTGGATATAAAAGAAGATAAAGTTTCATGTATTGTAAGTTCCGTTCAATCAACAAGTGATGTACAAAATGTATCAGATAATACAGAGGTGAATGAAGAAGAGCAAGAGAATAGAATATTATTCAATAAGTTGAATACAGTCATCATGCAGGAGAAATTATATCTTTCTTCAGAACTTGCCAGAGAAGATCTGGTGCCGTTAGTGCGAATGAATAATGCGCGTTTTGCCAAGATGATAAAAGAAAACACCGGAACTAATTTAAGCGGATATATCAATGATTTGCGAATCACCCATGCGATCAGGTTACTGAAAGAATATCCTAATTATACACTAAAGGCCATTGCCGAAGAATCCGGATTTAATAGTATGCCTACTTTTCATATCTTATTTAAAAAGAAAACCGGAATGACTCCGTTTGAATTTAAAAAAGCCCAAAACGAACTGGAATAATTGTTGACAGAATATTGCTGTCTTTTTATAGTTGCTGGATAATACATTTATAAAATAGCATCGGGAAATCAGCTCCCATTCCGTGGGGCGTTAATGTGCCCGAATACTTGAAAATGATATTTGTATGTCTTTGAATCTTATAAATATTCATTTATATTTCTTTGATTTATAACAGGTTAATATTTTTATTAATAACTTTAGAACAAATCTTAATATCTTGTTTTAAATATTATAGCCGCATTCGTCTCAAATACACTTTCTTTACGTATAATATTGTATAATTACATTTGATGAATGTATGGACAAGAAGAAGAAAAGCCACAAAAAAGAATTTGACATAACAAGTGCCTTTTTAGCCAATATAAATCATGAAATCAGAACTCCCTTAAATGCGATCGTTGGATTTTCAGATCTGTTGGTGGATGCTGAAAATGAGGGTGAACGGAAAGAATACGTTCAGATTATCCGCGAAAACAATGATATACTCTTACGTTTGCTGTCTGATATTATCGATATTTCTCAAATAGATGCCGGAGAACTTGATTTTGAAAAAGATGATGTGGAGATTTCTTCTGTATGTAAGGATATTGCATGTGTTATGTCTTTCAGATTGCCGGCTGGTGTTGAGTTGTCAGTGGAGAATGATTTACCGGAATGCCATATCGTGACTGACAGGAAAAGATTACATCAGGTTATCACAAATTTAGTAGCTAATGCCATTAAATTTACTCTTAGGGGAAATATCGTGATAGGATATATATTGAAGAATAAACACATCGAGTTTTATGTGACTGACACTGGGATCGGAGTTGAAAAAGAACAGCAAGAAAGGATCTTTGAACGTTTCGTTAAATTGGATGCTTTTTCACAAGGCGCCGGATTAGGGCTTTCTGTGTGTCAGGTTGTAGTAAAACAATTTGGTGGGGATATAGGCGTAGAGTCCGAACCGGGTAAGGGTTCGCGGTTTTGGTTTACACATCCTTATACCACTTGCTTGTAAAAGTGCTATTTATATTTTAAAGCAGGTAATATGAATGCTCTTTTGATTTTCTGCTGCCACAATGCCCGATCAAAGGTTTGGCAGAGAAAATATTCACTCTAATTCTTTTGCATGAATGTTAATTGTCTGCAATGCATTCAATATATCGGTTGAAGTCACTCCATGACATTCTATTCTTAAGATTTTTTCCCAATCTTCCAAGTCCACGTTCCATTTGTGTATTTGGGGAAATTGGATGAAAAGAGTTTGGATGAGCTTCATATCTTGCTTATCCTTTATGGAGGTTCGGAAAATCAGAATTTGTTTTTGCATATTGGGACATTTTTGTTGTGAATCGTTTCGTTATCGGATGTTCTGTTTTCTGTTCAGGGCGCGAAGATACATCAATAAAAGTTTCTATAAAATTATTTTCGACGAACGCCCTTATTGTTTATGACGAAATGTATGATCCGGGCGACCAATAGGGATATTACTTATGTGTAGTAGAATGGGTACTTTCGCATGCTGTCTACTATGCATATTGATAATTAATATAATCTTAACCGAAAATTACTTAAAGAGTGGTGATTATTGAGGTTTTATTTTTGCAATTGCTTTTAATTGGCAATTGTCTTTCCTATTTTTGCATAATTCACGACATATATGGATATGCAATATATATTTGTGCGAATATTTGTGCTAAAATTTGAGAACACATCACCAATCTATAGCTTTGGATGAAAATATTGAATACTTAACTGAGCGGATATGAGATTAAGCAGAATTATTTTGTGTATAATAGGGTATATAGTTTTAGATAATTTTCAGGCAGTTGTTTGGGGGCAGACAATCAGTGGTAAAATTACAGATGACAGCCAACAGCCGGTAGACGGTGCAACTATCGTGTTGCAAACGATGGATTCTATCTATGTAGGTGCATCCATATCCAATGCCGACGGCACATTTCTTTTAAATAGCCAGCCGGAGGAATATCGACTAATTATACAGCATCTTTTATATCAAACGAAACAGATAACGGGCCAGGGAAAGAGTGTGGGGATCATTCAGCTTCAGCCCAAAGATTATGCTTTAAATGAAGTTGTAGTAAAAGCGGAACGGCCTCTTGTAAAAGTGGAAGATGGGCGTTTAGGATATAATCTTACGGCTCTCGCAGAAAGCCATGTGGTGAATAATGCCTATGAAGCATTGACGAGATTACCGGGAATACAAGAGGATAGGGGAACATTGACTTTGGCGGGAGCAGGAAGTCTGACTGTAATCTTGAATGGGAAGCCTACAACGATGGATGCCGGGCAACTTGAAACCCTTTTGCGGAATACTCCGATAAACCGCGTAGAGAAAGTGGAAGTAATGTACAGCGCCCCTCCCGAATATCATGTACGGGGCGCAGTTGTCAATGTTGTTTTAAAGCGCTCGAATGATTACGCTTTTCAAGGGGAAATAAGCGCTGACTACAAGAACAAGTACTTCAACAGTGGCAATATGAAAGGAAATTTTCGCTTATCGACACCTAAAATGGCTTTTGACGTATTGTATGGGGCAAATAATGTGAAAAACATGGAATATATAGATCTATATTCCCGGCATACATTGAAAGGCGAACTATATGATATCACACAAAACGAACAATTGCGCAGTAAATATTGGAATCATAATCTTAGAACTGCATTTGAATACAACTTTGACGATAAGAATAATATCAATATAGCATATACCGGCAGCTACACTCCCGACCAATACAACAATAGCCGGACAAATGGTAATTATCAGACCAGTAATGTAGACAAATATATTGATACTCATATGAATAACATCATGTTGCAATACCATTCGGGCTTTGGGCTTGATATCGGTGGTGATTACACCCGTTATATTTCCAATAACAATCAGAGTCTGTTGGCCGATTATACGGATGGCGATCTGAGCCGTTTCTCTATGGTCGGTGGGCAAAGGATTGAGCGGTATTCTGTTTATGCAGATCAAAAACATCAGCTATCTAAAGAATGGAATTTGGGATATGGAGTGTCTTACCGGTTTGCGAAAGACCGGGATTTTCAGACTTACAGTCAGGTGACCGGTGATATCTATACGCAAGATACTTATTCCGACCTGAAAGAACAGACCGCCGGTTTTTATGTTTCATTAGGCCGGAATTATGCATCGGGAACTTCCTTTTCCATATCTGCTACGGGGGAATATTATACTATTGGTAATTATCATAAATGGGCTGTTTATCCGCAAGCATCATTGACTTATCTTAAAACTCCGAAACATATATTCCAACTCTCATTGTCTACGGATAAAACCTATCCGAGTTATTGGGATATGCAGTCTTCAGTGGGTTATCTCAACGGATATACGGAGTTGTGGGGGACACCGGGGTTGAAACCGATGACAGCTTATAATTTAAATGGGAGTTATATCTTGAAGCAAAAATACATCTTCAATTTGTTTTTTATGCATACGTCAGACTATTTTGTCCAAGCTCCGTACCAATCTACGGAGAGACTGGCCTTGATCTACAAAAATACGAATTGGAATTACATGCAGTTGTGGGGTGTGAACCTTATCCTTCCTTTCAAAGCGGGAAATTGGCTTGATTCCCGTTTGACTATGACCGGGATGCAAATGCATCAACGTTGCGATAACTTCTTTGACATTCCCTTTGACCGGAGAAAATGGCTCTTCAGTAGTTCGTTGGACAACGCGTTTAAAATCAATAAAAACCTCTCTTTCGAGTTAATTGGCAATGTGCAGACTCCTGCTATACAAGGAACATTTGATATAGGGACCGTTTTCGATCTTACTGCTGGGGTAAAATGGAATTTTGCCAATGATAAAATAAGTTTGTCGGCACGCTGTAACGACATTTTTAATGAAGGAATGCCCAAAACAAAAGTCCGTTTCAAAGGACAGTATCTGGATATGAATAGTGCTGCTTATTCCCGGACTTTTACGGTGCATTTCAGTTTTCGTTTTGGCGGATATAAGAAAAAGGAAATAAAAGAGGTAGATACATCCCGTTTCGGCATGTAATTTAAACGGATACAAGGGGATTGAATTCGGTTCAGTTTGAAATCTTGGGGATTAACTTTTGTAAATTCGAAAATCCCTCAGGTTTTTACGTTGATCCGTTTTTACATTTCCCCGTGTAAACCAGCATAATTTAGGTATAAAAAAAGAGAGCTACTATTATGTAACTCTCTAATTTTCAGTGATCCAGCTGGGGCTCGAACCCAGGACCCCAACATTAAAAGTGTTGTGCTCTACCTGCTGAGCTACTGAATCAATCCTTATTGCAAATCAGTTATTTCCTGATTGCGGGTGCAAAGATAGATAGTTTTTTATAAATACCAAAATAATTTGAATGTTTTTTAGAATAGCTATGACAATACATTCATTTTATAGTTGTTGAAATAGCAAGTTAAGCAGATTGGATGCAAAAGCACTTTTAGGATTATGGTTGGACGGGAAATGATAAGAATTGAATATAAAATGTTTATTTATAGCATCTTATATTGGTCGTTATACCGAGATATTAAAAGTATATACTTAATGGAGTGTTAAATATAGATTATTACTATGCAATAGTATAGATTGTTGCAAATGAGAGGAATGTCTTTTAAGATGAACTGTTAAAGATGTTAATGTGGATGAGAGAGGGGAGAAGAATGCTTTGAGGGTAGGGAAGAATACTTTGTTTTTAGTGGGACGGATATGAATATCGAAGATTTTGTGTACATTTGCCCAAAATTACATTTTACATTATTATATTGTATGGCAACAGTAGACGATAAAAAGATTATTTTCTCAATGGTGGGAGTGAGTAAATCCTTCCAGAATAACAAGCAAGTGCTGAAGAACATTTACCTTTCCTTTTTTTATGGGGCAAAGATCGGTATCATCGGTTTGAATGGTTCGGGTAAATCTACTTTGTTGAAGATTATTGCAGGACTGGAAAAATCATATCAGGGTGAGGTGGTCTTTTCACCGGGATATTCGGTAGGCTATCTGGCTCAGGAACCTCATTTGGATAATACGAAGACCGTGAAGGAAATCGTAATGGAAGGAGTACAGCCTATTGTAGACGCTCTGAATGAATATGAAGAAATAAATCAGAAATTCGGCTTACCCGAATATTATGAGGATCAAGATAAAATGGACCAACTCTTTGCGCGCCAGGGAGAATTGCAGGATATCATCGATGCTACGGATGCATGGAATCTTGACAGTAAACTGGAGCGTGCGATGGATGCACTCCGTTGTCCGCCCGAAGACCAGTTGGTGGAAAACCTTTCAGGGGGTGAGCGCCGTCGCGTGGCTCTTTGTCGTTTGTTGCTTCAAAAACCGGATATACTCCTTCTCGATGAGCCTACCAACCACTTGGATGCGGAGTCTATCGACTGGCTCGAACAACATCTCCAACAGTATGAGGGTACGGTAATCGCCGTAACGCACGACCGCTATTTCCTCGATCATGTAGCCGGATGGATTCTGGAGTTGGATCGTGGCGAAGGTATCCCCTGGAAAGGAAATTATTCCAGCTGGCTGGACCAGAAGACCAAACGCATGGAAATGGAAGAGAAAACTGCCAGCAAACGCCGTAAGACTCTTGAACGTGAGCTGGAGTGGGTGCGTATGGCTCCTAAGGCTCGTCAGGCCAAAGGTAAAGCTCGTCTGAACTCTTATGACAAACTGTTGAACGAGGATGTGAAAGAGAAAGAAGAGAAACTTGAAATTTTCATTCCGAATGGTCCCCGTTTAGGAAACAAGGTTATTGAAGCTAAACATGTAGCCAAGGCTTATGGTGAGAAGTTGCTTTTCGATGATCTCAACTTTATGCTTCCTCCCAATGGCATTGTCGGGGTGATCGGTCCTAACGGTGCCGGTAAGACTACCCTTTTCCGGCTTATCATGGGACTTGAGACGGTGGATAAAGGAGAATTTGAGGTAGGAGAGACTGTAAAGGTGGCCTATGTAGACCAACAGCATAAGGATATCGATCCCAACAAGACTGTTTATCAGGTAATTTCCGGAGGTAACGAACTGATTCGCATGGGTGGGCGTGATATCAATGCACGTGCTTATCTTTCACGTTTCAATTTCTCCGGTGCCGATCAGGAAAAGCTCTGCGGAATGCTTTCCGGCGGTGAACGTAACCGTTTGCACCTGGCTATTGCATTGAAAGAAGAGGGCAATGTGCTGCTTCTCGATGAGCCTACCAATGATATCGACGTGAATACGCTTCGTGCACTCGAAGAAGGTCTGGAGGATTTTGCCGGATGCGCCGTGGTCATTTCGCACGACCGTTGGTTCCTCGACCGTATCTGTACCCACATCCTTGCTTTCGAGGGCGATTCCAATGTATTCTATTTTGAAGGTTCTTATTCTGAATATGAAGAAAACAAGATGAAACGTCTCGGAAATGAAGAGCCTAAGCGTGTACGTTATAGAAAGCTAATGAATGATTGATATCGATGTCAGTTTGATAGATTTCTAACTCGTTCAGTTTTAAATAGAAAGCCCTGCAGATCGCCTGCGGGGCTTTTTTTGTTTTAGAATGCAATAAAATGTTGACCATCCTTAAAATTTGAAATGGAAATGTAATGTAGTTCTAAATCTTATTAATTATATTTGCGCTTCAAAACATTATTAATTAATAAAATCTATTAACTAACAAACAGAATTATGAGAAGACATCTAATTCATTTTCTGCTGGTTGCAATACTGACAGTATGCTCTGCTGCTACGGCTTTTGCCCAGACTACAGTGAAAGGTCAAGTCGTGGATGCAGAAACCGGTGAGCCATTGGTTGGTGCGGCCATTATGGTGGAAGGTACTTCACAAGGAACTGTCACCGATCTTGACGGTCATTTTGTGCAAAGTGTCGCTCCCAATGCAACGTTACTATTTAAGTATGTAGGTTTCAAGGACCTGAAAAAGAAAGTAACGCAGAAAGGCGCTTCTGTGGATTTAGGTATTGTGAAACTGGAACAGGATGCAGTGATGTTGAATGACGTGACGATTACTTCGTCCATTGCCATTTCACGTAAAACTCCGGTGGCGGTATCTACGGTCGACCCGGTATTTATCTCGGAAAAGTTGGGAACACAAGAATTTCCGGAGATATTGAAATCCACTCCAGGCGTATATGCTTCCAAAGACAACGGTGGTTTTGGTGAATCCCGTGTAACCGTCCGCGGTTTCGGTACTTCCAATGTAGGAGTGATGATTAACGGTGTCCCTATGAATGATATGGAATGGGGAGGTATCTACTGGTCCAACTGGGCAGGCTTGTCTGATGTAACCCGTTCTATGCAGGTGCAAAGAGGATTGGGTGCTTCTAAGCTTTCTTCCCCGTCGGTGGGTGGTTCTATCAATGTTATAACAAACTCTACCGATGCGCAAAAAGGCGGTACATTATCCTATGGTATGGGTAATGACGGATATAATAAAGTATTGTTCAGTCTTTCTTCCGGATTGACAAAGGATGGCTGGGCCTTTTCTGTTTTAGGTTCTAAGACATGGGGTGACGGATATATCCAAGGATGTGAGTTTGACGCATATTCCTGGTTTATTAATATATCCAAGCGTATCGGTGACAGTCATTCTCTGTCTCTGACAGCAACGGGTGCTCCCCAAACTCACAATAAGCGTTATGACGAGCTGACCATCGAAGAGTGGGACAAGCAGAAGAAGGTAAATCAAGGTTTGGGCTATCGCTATAATGCTGCTTACGGATATGACATTAATGGTAAAGGCATGACCGGTACCAGCTATAACTCTTACCATAAGCCACAGATTTCTTTGAATCACGTTTGGGATATCGACCGCAAGTCGAGCCTTTCTTCTTCCGTGTATATGTCTATTGGCGACGGCTTCGGATATCGGGGTGTAGGTAATACCAGCAGCCTTTACGGGGCAACAGCCGGTATCCCGAATACCACTTATCGCAGGATAGACGGAACGATGAATTATGCTGCTATTATGGAAGAAAACGCGGCTTCCGACAATGGAAGTAAAGTCGCTTTGGCCAAAAACATGAATACTCACTTGTGGTACGGACTTCTTTCAACTTATACCAACCAGGTGAATGATTACCTGAACCTGCAGGGTGGTATAGACCTCCGTTACTATAACGGCGGACACAAAGCTGAAATTGTAGATCTGTTGGGAGGAGACTTTATTGTCGATCCGGATAGAAAAAATGTAGGATATAAAAAGGATGATATCGCCTGGCAGAACGAGCGCTTAGGGGTAGGTGACGTTGTTTACCGTAACTTTGACAGCTATATAGCACAATACGGTGCTTTCGGACAGGCTGAATATTCTCAGGATAAACTATCCGTTATCGTATCCGGAAACGTGAATGCCGCTTCGAACTGGCGTAAGGGCTATTTCTATACAGACAATGAAAAGTCTGCAAAGAAAACGAAAGTCGGTTATGGAGTAAAAGGTGGTGTAAACTATAATATCGACAGCCATCATAACGTATTTGCCAACATCGGCTATTACTCCCGTACTCCTTATTTCTCAGGTGGTATTTTCCTTAATTCCCAGACAAGCAATGCGCTCAATCCTAATTGTAAGAACGAAGGTGTTTTCTCTTTTGAACTGGGTTACGGATTCGTTTCTTCTATTTTCTCCGCCAATTTGAATCTGTACCGTACCACTTGGGACGACCGTACAATTCAAAAGCGCCTGTCGGTATCGCAGGAAAGTTCTTACGTATACTTGAACGGTGTGGGTGAATTGCACCAGGGTATCGAGTTGGACTTCACTCTGCGTCCGGTCCGTTCGCTGACAATCAACGGTATGTTCTCTTTCGGTGATTGGACTATGACGAAAGACAATGTATTGGGTTATATGTATGACGGACAAGGCCAGGCCGTTGATAAAAGTATGAAACCGGTAACTCCCGGCTCGGACGAGCATGCACGGTTGCTGATGAATACAAAAGGGGTGAAGATTGGTAATGCTGCCCAGACAACGGCATCTCTGGATGTGAATTATGAAGTGCTGAAAGGTCTTCGTGTCTTTGTAGGCGGATTATTCAATGGACGTAACTATTCTGAATACGATATTGCAGGTCTGATTACTACCAGCACTTTGAATGGAGATCCGGTAGATGTGGCACAACCTTGGCGTATCCCTTCTTTCTTTACTTTTGATGCGGGTATCAGCTACAAGTTCAATCTTGGCGGTATCGATGCAACCTGGACAGCCAATTGCAACAATCTGCTGAATGAGCAGTATATTACCGATGCTACGGACAATGGTGCAAAGACCGGTGGTCACGGATGGAAAGACGCAACTGTGTTCTATGGTTTCGGTCGTACTTGGTCTATGGGTATGAAGATCAGATTCTAATTTTATGATAATAAAGAATATAACAAGTATGAAAAAAATAATATTGGCAACTGCAGCGTTGGCGCTTGTATTCGTTTCATGTAACCATGAACCCGAATTTGACGGAATGAAAGAATATAGTCCGGGAAACGTATTGAAATTAGAATTGACTTACGCCGGTGATTACACATCGACAGGCGGATTTCTTGATGGTGAAGACAATTCCGATGATCCTACGGCTCCTGCTAAGATAAATCTGGAGAAATGGATGAATTCTACCTACTATACGGCAGAAAAGGGTTCGGAAGCGACCATTAAATATAATCTGCTTAAGACATCTTATTCTGATGAAGTAGGCTTTAATGAAGATTTTCAAAGAAACTTTGTAAATGGGGCCAATACGGAGATTGACGGCTGGATGAATTATTTTACCGGTGAGAAGACTTGGATAAACAAGATATACAGTGGAAATGCATATACCCAGATGGCGAACGGTGATGCCGAAACTACCGAAGCCTGGCTTATCACTCCCAAGTATACGGTGGTAAAAGGGGATAAATTGAGCTTTGACGTCTGTGTCGGATATTACAAAGGAGATTGTCTACAAGTATTCATCTCCGAAGACTTTTCCGGTTCAAGCTCGGATGTGACTTCCAAATACACTACGTGGGAGGATGTCACCGAAAATTTTGACATCCCTAAAGAACCGGACAATGCCTATGGCAAGTTAGGGCCTGCCGGTGAGATGGACTTATCTTCATATGAAGGAAAGGCTATCAATATTGCATTCAAATATTCGGGTGCTGCCGATACAAAAACGACCACTATCCAGTTGGACAACATCCATATTGCCCGTGAAGTATCAGAGACTTCGACTGTCGTGAAAGAGGCACGTGCGGTGGTAGACAATGATAAGAGTGCGTGGACTGTGACCCTTCCGAGCGACATTCCGGATATCTTGGTGAATGAAGACTTTGAGAAAGGGAAAGATTATGACAATGTTGTTTTGGAGGGCTGGTGCAACAGCAAGGTGAAAGGTGAAAAATCTTGGGAGTACAGATCGTATCAGAATAACAGATATGCTAATATCACAGCCTATAACAACGGCGAGTTGGAGACATGGTTGATTACTCCGGCACTGGTCATGCAGAAGGAGATGGTATTGAACTTTGATTTTGAGTACAGATATCTGGCAGGAGATGTGTTTACGCTGATGATTTCTACCGACTTCAACGGTGATCCGTCAAGCATATCTTCGGCTACCTGGGTCGATGTCACTCCGGACAACTTAGACAAAACAAATGACAAGTCATTTACTTCGTATAGTGTGGATTTAGCATCGTATATCGGTCAGACGATCTACGTCGGTTTCCGTTATATCGGCGACAACGCTACCGGACTCACGACTACTTGTCAGATTGATAATGTATATGTAGGCATTCCTAAGTAAGGATTTCACATAGAGTCATAGAATGAAATCGCCCACGTTACAGATAGTTGTAGCGTGGGCTTTTCATTTATAAGGGGTTGGGATACCCTTTCCGTTTACTTGATCTTCATCCGCATTACCACCGGATTGTGATCGCTGTAATCCAGCTCCGGAGAGAAGTAATCCAGTCCTTCCAGCTCCTCGCTGTGGAAGATATAGTCGATTCTGAGCAGTCTCTTGAAATAGCGGAAGGTGTACATGTAACCGTGGCCGCAGGTTTGGAAACCATCTTTCAGACGGTTGCCTTTCATGGTGTGGTAGGTATATGACGAGGGCAGGGAGTTGAAGTCGCCACACACCAGTGTGGGGTGGGGGGAGGCGGTTATCAGTTTGTGCATATGCTCTGCTTGGGCGGCACGTTTCACGAAGTTCTCTTCCAGTCCGTCGGTGAGTTTGAGGATGGCATGTTCGGTTCCGGTGGTATTGTCTTTTTTAAGTTCCTTTTCCAGCGTCCGTTTGTTGCTGCTTACTTCGGTTGTCTGGAGGTGATTGTTGAATATCCGGATACGTTTTCCGTTGATGTCGATGTCGCACCACATGCTACAGTTTTTACTGTCGGGGTATGTGATGAGTTGCTGGCTGAGTATGGGATACTTGCTGAATACGGCGAGTTGCAGGATCGGTGTTCCGGCGGGAGCTTGGGGAATAGAGTAATAAGGCCATGTGGAAAAGGCTTTTTTCACACTATCTACATTGAATTCGCGATTGCTGCCGAACTCCTGCATGCAGAGGATATCTGCGTGCTGTTCTTCCATATACCGGGCTATTTCTTTGCAGGAATATCCGGTCTGATCTCCATTAAAGGCATCTACGTTGTAAGTGGCGATGGTGAATGCCGCGAGGGAGGGGGGCGGAGAAGAGAACCGGATGACCCGGCTCAGATATCCCCAATTGCCTAAGATGGCGATGAGGGGGATGAGTAGCCAGACACGTAGCCGCATAGCCCAATAGATGAGTGCTGCGAAGTTGATCAGCAGCAATACGGGCAATGCCAAGCCGATAAAGGCAAAGCGGATGTGTCCGGCAGGAGACAGTTGGCCGGAGAAAGCTCCGGCAAGGGTGATACCTGCCAATAGGAAGGTTGATAAGATGGATAGGTGATAAAATAGTTTTGATACGGCTTTTTTTCCCATGGGCCTCTCCCCCTGCCCCCTCCCCGAAGGGAGGGGAAGTTTTATGTTCGTTACTTAATTCTTAATTTTTAACTAAATAATACTGTCATATTGCATGGCAGCTTTCAACTCCTAATTTTCAACTGAATAAATACTGCCACGCTGCATAGTAATTTTCAACTTTCAACTCTCAACTTTCAACTGAACAAGGCTTTCAACTGAACAAATACTGCCATGCTGCATAGTAACTTTCAACTTTCAACTCTCAACTTTCAACTGGATAAGGCTTTCAACTGAACAAGGCTTTCGACTGAATAAAGCAGCCTTTTCACTATCATCTTCAGCTTGTCCTGCGCTACCGGCTTCGTTATGAATTCATTGCAACCGGCATCCTTGGCGGCATTCCGGTCGTATTCGTAGGCGAATGCACTCTGCATGATGATAGGCACTTTTGGAGAAAGTTCGCGGATGATTTTTGTAGCTTCCAGTCCGTTCAGATTCGGCATTTTGATATCCATCAGAATCAAATCCGGTTTGATTTCATCGAATAAGGTAACGGCTTCCATGCCATCCCGGGCACGTACCAAGTTGTACACCTTTCCGAGAATGGCATGCAGCAGTTCGTAATTGCTGTCTGTATCCTCGGCGATGAGGAGGGTAGGCTTGACACCTCCCGAATTGACACCTCCCGGATTGCCGTTTTCCGGGTTTGCGGGCGGGGCATCGGCAAATAGCTCCGGACAGGTATCTTCCGGATTCTCTACCTCCTTTGCCGGTAGCCAAAAGCTGAATGTGCTTCCCTTGCCCGGCTCCGAGGTTACGGAGATCCCGCCACCCAGCCGTTCGATGATCGTTTTGCAGATGGAAAGCCCCAACCCCGTGCCTTGTGCGGTGCTGTTCAGCTTCATGAAACGTTCGAAGACCTTTCCCACCTTGTCGGGGGCAATGCCCGTGCCGGTGTCCGTCACATGGAAAACGATCCGTTCGCCCTCCCGCCGGTATCCGTAGCTGATGCTCCCTTCTTTGGTGAATTTAAAGGCGTTTCCTATCAGGTTGGAAATCACCTGGAAGATGCGGTTCTTGTCCGAATCGATAACAAGTATCTCGTCCGATGGTTCATAGATCAGTTCCACTCCGTCCGGTGTACGGAATATGTGTGCATCGTATATCTCTTTGCAGAGCTTGTGCAGCTTCACGGGGCCGGAGGAGAACTCCACGATGCCCGATTCGATTTTCGACAGGTCGAGTATCTCGTTGATGAGTTGCAGTAACCGTTCGTTGTTGGCGTCTACGATTTCGTAGTATGCTTTCCTCTCATCGGCATCTTCGCTTTCGGCGATGATGCGGGAGAAACCTACGATGGCATTCAACGGAGTACGTATCTCATGGCTCATGTTGGCAAGGAAAGCCGATTTCTGCTTGTCCGATGTTTCTGCTTTCTCCTTGGAGGCCTGCAGTTCGCGTTTCATCAGTTCCAGTTGGGTGATGTCCCATTCGATGCTGATGATGACCGGTGAGAAGTCTTTGCTGTCTACCTTTATCTTCTGTTTGTCCAGAATGAGGAGGTTGCCGTTTTCGTCTTTGCCTTCCAATATCCAGTGTTTGCCTGTTCCGGTGGCTGCAATTTCCATGTCCTCTTTCCGTTTCTGTTCGGCCAGTTCCGGCGGATAATAATCGAAATCGTTTTTACCGATGGCATTTTCCGTGCTGACTTCCTGATTGGATATTTTCCGGCTGGATGATCCTTGACTGTATGATCCATGATCGGATGCTTCCTGATCAGATATTTTCCGGTCAGATGCTTCCTGATCAGATGCTTTCCGGTTATATGCTTCCTGAGTATACGCTTCCCGGTTGCGGTATACGTAGCGGAAGTCGTTATTGATATCTTTCACAACGATGCCTGCCGGGAGATTCTTCATCGTGGTGTCCATGATCCGGTTCAGCCGTTTGATCTGCGACTCGTAGCGCAGGCGTTCCGTAATGTCATGCGTGAACGACCAATAACTGACCTCGCCCTCATCACTGGTGACATGATACATTGTCCCTTCAAAAGCTTGTATTTCCGTATTGTCCGGCACCGGATGATAGGCGATGAAGTCGGTGTAGTTTTTCTCTTTCGTCTGTTCACATCTGCGTTGCCAGGCATTCGAGCCGGACATGTCTCCTGCCAACTCGTAAATCTTATAAGAGCTGAGTTCCCGGTCGCCCTGTATCCTGTGGTTCTGCCGGAACAGCCTGTTGGTAAATATCAGCGTGCCGTCTTCGCGGGCGGCAAATATGCTCTCTTTGGCATTGTCGATGGCATGTGTGAGGGTGTTGATGTCATTCCGGTGGCGTTGTATGTCCGTCACGTTCTGTATATAGCCTTCTATATAGTACGTGCCGTCGGGCTGTTCCTCCCGGACGCAGGTCTGGATTTGCAGGTAATAGATGCTGCCTTTGTGGCTGATGCGGTAGCTTGCGCCATTCTCGTCGGGTTGCCGTTCGTTGTTCTCGAGCCATTGGGCAAACACGGCCTTGTCTTCTTCCACCACCAGCTCACAATAGCGGTCGATGGGGATGGACTGCAATTCTTCGGAACAGAGGATATCGGTATAGCCTTGATAGTAGAAGATGCGTTCATTGCTGGCATATTTCCACCGGCCGATCTGCGCTGCTTTCTGGATGGCTTTCAGCTCACGGTTTGTGCGTTCCAGTTGCAGCTTGACGTTGCTCCGTGCAGTGATGTCCCGGTATTGGCATAGCACCATGTCATCATACGGATGCATGATGCACTTGAAATAATAGGTGCCGTCCGGCAGCTCCAGCCTGTAATTCCGGCTGACGGTCTTTTGTTCGTCGACCACGCTCCGGAAAGTCGGTACCAGCTTCTCCCGCGTGTGCAGGGGCAACAGGTCGAATACGTTCTTTCCCAGGAGGAGCTCCTCCTTCAAAAACCAAAGATCGCTGTGTGTGTCGATGTCTATGCAAACGCCTTCCTGCGAGACCAATAGCATTGTATCGGCCGTTATCCGGAGAATTCTCCGGGCGTTTTGCGGATGATGCAATATTCTGTTCATGTGTGTATAGATTTATAGGATTTATGACTTATGACTTATGAATCATGATTCGGAACTTCTTTTGGCTTTTTCCCACACGCCTGTTCCGCGTTTTTTCTTCAGGTAGCCGATTCCTTTCAGTACGTTGACGTTCATGAAGAGGAAGTAGTAGGGGATGAACAGGAGCTTGTTCTTTATCTGTTTGGTAGACAGATAGTAACCCCACAGGCCGAGGACGTAGAACAGGATTTGAAGTACCAACAGGACACCGTACAAGGTGCAGGAATCACCTGCAAGCCCCTTCATCAGCAGGAGCAGCACGTTGAGCGGCAGCAGCAGGAACAGCAGGAAAGGGGTGACGGACCATCTCAGCACCCGATGGGATACGTACTGGAAGCTCAGTATTCCGTAGCGGAACGGGTTCAGCAGGGGGCGTAGCCGCCAGATGGATTGCAGTCCGCCGGCGGCGATGCGTACTTTCCGTTTTTCTTCTTCGCGCATGTCTGCCGAACCGCTTTCGATGGCATATGCTTCCGTGCAGTAGGCGATGATGTATCCTTGCATGGCGATGCGCAGCGACAGTACGAAATCGTCCAGCAGCGTGTCGCGTTCCATTTCTGCAAACAGCTCCCGGCGCACGGCAAACAATTCTCCCGCAGCTCCTACGGCGGAGTACAGCCGTGCATCGAGCGCTTTCAGGGTGGATTCGTATCTCCAGTAGATGCCTTCTCCTCCGGAGGCGGCATTGTCTTTTGCCTGTACGGCAATGCGTTTTTCTCCGGCCACGCAGCCTACGCGCGGATCTTCAAAGGCGAGCACGATTTCGCGGACCGCCTGCCGGTTCACCATCGTGTTGGCGTCGGTGAACACGACGATAGGGGTATCCACCAGTTTCATCCCCCGGTTCATGGCGGCGGTTTTTCCCTGCCGTTCGGGTTGGAAGAAGACGGTGGCTTTCCCTTCCCAACGGGTGCGCAGACGCTCGTTCGTGCCGTCGTCGCTGCCATCCGTCACCCACACGATGTGCAGTTTCTCCTCGGGATAGTCCAGTTCGAGGGAGTTCGCCATCTTTTCGTCTACGATGTCCGCTTCGTTGAAGGCGGTGATGAAAAGGGTCACTTCGGGCAGATCCCGGTCTGCTGCCGGCAGCACGCGTCTCACGGGCTTCACGAAAAGCTCTTTGAGCTTGACGAGCAGGCAGAGCACGATGCCATAGCCTAAATAGGTGTAGAACACGATGAAAAGGGCTGTCCAAAAGATGATTTCGATCCAAAGGGAATTATTCATGGTATATATTTTTTGTATTCATGGCATATCTGTTTCATTATATTATTCTGCCGGATAATTATTTTTATTGTATTCTATTAAGTAATGCGGTTTTTCTTTCCGAGTCTTTCAGCATCCCCACGAAGTAGAGGGCATCCGCTTTGTTGAAGGCATTGCTTCGGTCTTTCTCGTATTGCTCTACAAAGTGGGTGGCATGTTCTGCCAAATGTTTCCGGCAGTCGATGTTCAGCATGATTCCTTCTTCGAAGTTATTGTAGGAAAGCCCGCTGACGGCATCATCCGATTCGACGGAAACGATATCTTCTTTTTTCAGACCGCTCAGATTGACGGTGACCGAAGGGTAATAGAAACATTCCCCGATTGGCAAGTGTACGGTCAGCTTGATGGTATGTTCGTCAGTCTGTTCGACTTTCACATTTCCGTGCGTGCGATAATAATTGTATTCGTAATACTCTTCCTGTGAGGGGAACCAGACGGAGTCGTCACCGTCTTTCCCGTAGTTATCATTGATCCATTCGAGCAACTTTATCCAGTCATTGTCGGTGTTGTGCACGCCTATATGGACGGCTTTGCGGTTCCTCTCGGGTGCTCTTCGTTGCTGCCGTATTTCGTCTTTTATGTTTTCCTGTACCTCTTCGAACGATCTGTTGAGCGCCACTTTGTCCAGGCTCTCTATTGCTCTGAACGGGTATAAGTCTTCTCCGTTCGATTCGGTTGCCATAGTTCGGATATCTTCATATTGCAGGGCGGCATCTATATAGGTGTCGTTTCCATTAGGGCGGGCCAGCATCTTGCATTTTCTCCCTGCCAGTTGTTCCTGTATTTTGCTTTGCGCTATGCCGTAATGCTGTTTGATTTCCTCCACGTCGTTTACATTTTCGGCCATTACATCATGAAAGGCGATTCCGACACCGTAGTTCAGCATCTCTTTTATTTCGTCCCAGTTCAGCCCTCTTTTCATGAAAAAGCGGTAATAATCCTTCTCGTATCCGGGATTCACATCCACGTCTTGGTCCATCCACTCTTCTTCTGCGGACAGGGTGGTGGTGAATGCGAACCTGACCTCTTTCCCCGTTCCGTCAGTGCTTCCCAAAGTGCGGACGGCAGGGAGTACATTGGGTGGAAGGTCTCCTTTTCTCAGATGGGCGGAGTTGTAATATAGTTGTGCCGTTTTATCCGGTTCCTGAACGGTGGGGGTGGGATACGGGTCGGAATTGGATACCGGCTTTCCGTTGATGGCGGCCCACGTGCGGCAGTAGGCCGATTGCTTGCAGTCGTCCTGCACCAACAGCAGCAGAAGCGGCTTGTTGTATTTCAAACAAGGCATACCGGCTTTCAGTGGAACTTGTGGGGCATCCTTTACCTTTATGAAGATGCCGGCTGTGATATCTCCCTGCACTTCGTTGCCGAAAGGATAAAGATAGGTCTGTTCCTGAGGCTTTTCCTTGTCATCATCATTATTGCCGCCTTCATGTTGTTCATCATCTCCGGTATACAAGTTGATTTGTTTTATGCAGGAGGTGAACAGCAACATACAGATACAATAAAATATCAGTTTATGGTTCATATTTGTAGCTTTATTTATTTTTCATATATTCGCTTAAAAGTATAGGTTGGTGGCGTTCAAAGAATTTGTGCCTGAATTTGGTCCACATGATATACCATAACGCAGCAAAGGTCTTGTGTAATTCCTTAAAAGGACTACGTGGCGGGTATAGTTTCCTTACCATCTCTTTGTTCCACGGCTTGGTAAAAAAGCGCAGATAGTATTCATCCGTCGGGTTTACGATGAAATCGATTTTTTCTTCCCATTCGTACCGGTTCAGCATCAGGTCTCCTTCGGTAAACCAGAGCAGCTTGTATATCAACGATTGGTAAGGCAGGTAATTCAGGAATAGCTCACCATAGTTATTTTCATAATGGTCGGGCATTTTACTTTTCTCAAAGAGTACGAGTTTGTTGTCTATATCCAGTATAATCCATCGGTGCGATTTCTTCGGAAATAGAAATTCCCCCAACAGGCTGGGAGTTTCCATGTATCCCCGGGATGCTACCCGGCATTGTTCGCTGATAAATTTTTCGGGATTCTCTACATGTTCCAACACTTGGTTGCAGATGACATAATCGAACTCTTTGTCTTTGAACGGTAAGTTTTCACCATCCGCATTGGCAAATATCTGGTGTGGATAGATCTTCATATCTCCACATCGGTGATAATTCTGGTCTGTAAACTTTTCAGTTACAACGTTGGCGCGATGAGACGGGTTGTGTCCCGGACCGACTTCCAATACCCAGTCTCTCTTTTTTATGTGCAAATTATCTCTGTCGTATGGTGTTCTTCTTTTCATACTTTATGAGTTTTACCGGTTATTTTATCAAGTTGGAATCCTCATCCTCATATTTTTCTTTTTGAGTAAACAATCCGGCGATGTTTTTCATCGCTCCGGCTACGCGTACTTTAAAGCTGTTCAGCAGGGTTCCGTCAGTGCCCACCGTGCCATATCCCGTCACTGCGCGTGCCCGGCGTTTGCGTACGAAAGCGATCTTTCCATACTTTTTCAATTCCAGTGCCAATGAGCCGTCTTCGCCACGGATGATATCCGTGCGGATACCCGTTTTCTGCGCCAGATCGGTGCGATAAGCAAACACCAGTCCGCGCACGCTCAGTTCCGGACGCTTGAATGCTTGCAGCCACAGGTGCGTGTCACGGGCGAATTCATAGAATTTCAGTCCCAGCCATGAGTGCTCCTTGTCGGGGATGTAGCTCCACAGTGAGCTGACGGCCACGATACCGGGACGTTCGAGGGCTTCCACCATCGTTTCTACGTAGCGGGGCGGATACAGGGTATCCGAATCTATGTTGATGTGGTATTTTCCCCTTGCATGGTTCAACCCGCACAGGCGTGCGAAACCGCAGCTGTGCCGCGTTTCCGTGTAATAAGGCACTCCGGTGGCCCGGTATATCTCGGCCGTGCGGTCTTTCGATTCGTTGTCTACCCCGATGATTTCTACCGGATAGCGGCACTGCATCTCGCTCAGCGACCACAGGCAGGCCAGCAGATGCCGTTCTTCATTGTATCCGATCAGGGATACGGTGACCAGTGGCTGTTCGGACTGCAATCCGGCCAGTTTGCCGCGTACTTCTTCGACGACTGCTGCCGGTACATAGGAGAAGGGTTTCTCGTAGACTTGCAGATATTTGCTGTACCATTTCTTCATATTCTGCTTTTTGAGGTTATCTTTTTAGAATCAGTTTCTCGATGCGCCGGATACAATTGTATCCGAATAACTTTATAAAGAAGGTTCTCGTGCGGTAGTAAATGAACGCCTGGTGTGAGAACCAGGAATTCTGATAGTGATGGATGGCATAGGTGTTGCCGGTGACGATCACCTCTCTGGAGTCGAATATCTTCGGAGAGAAAAAATCGTTGGGCAGCACATATACGGCTTTTTCCATATCCAGGCCCTTCAGTGCGTCGATGTTGCTGTCCGTCAGATTGACCACCGGCTTGAAGCGCTGGATGGTTTCGTTCATGATTTCCGGCAGCATGCGGATATCCATCTGTCCGTTTTCCTGTATGAAATTTCTTCCTTTATAGTAGTCCAGACAGGCCTTTATCCAGTCGCATCCTTTTTCGGCCCCGATTATGGCGGCTTCGATCGTGCCTGCGTTTTCCGCACCGACGAAGTAGGGGAGATCCAGCAACGGGTCGAAGCTCTTCAAGACTTCCACGTCCGAGTCCAGATAAATGCCGCCGTAGTTGTAGAGGGCGTACAGGCGGATGTAGTCTGCGGCAAAAGCATACTTCTTGACCCGAAAGGCCTGCTCTACCCAGGGCACTTGCGCGATGTCGAACCGTTTCAAGTCCCATAGCATGATTTCATAGTCCGGCAGATGGACTTTCCAACTGTCGATGCATTTTTGTATCTTCTGAGGATAAGGGTCGCCGCTCAGCCAGCAGAGGTGTATTCGTTTGGGTATCATATTTTTCTGATGTTTTGAGGTGGAACAGGCAGTGCCGGCGTCTTCGTGCACGGCACTACTTCGCACAATACTTTCTGCATCTGGCACTTCCACGACAGATTTCCGATGCTGTCGCGTATCTCCCGGCCGGTCATCGGCAGCGACCGGCAGAAGGCCACTATGCCGTCGATGTCCACTGCTGTCTCGTCCGCCGGAATTTTCATCACGTATGCCTTGTCGTCAAAGTCCTCATCGGTTTCCGAATAGGCGAACGCAAGCCCGCGTGCGGCATATTCACGGTTTTTCAATGTTTTGATGTGGGTGATGCCGCTCCGGTGGCGGCCCAGGCTGCCTATCCCGAAATCGGCATGTTCGAAGAGCTCGTCCAATTCGAGGCCATGCCGGGCTCCGTGCAGAATGACGTAGGGTTCCAGCCCGTGTTCACGGATGAGGGGCAGTATTTCTTTCCGTTCGCGTTCGCCCGTCAGTTCGCCTACGATGTGGAAATACACTTTGTAGGATCGTCCGCGGTCGTAGTAGGCGGCCAGTCCGCGCACCAGGCGGTCGAATCCGTGCCAATAATGCACTTCGGCCACCCCTATCAGATGCAGTTCGTCCGAAGTGTCGTTCATGTGCTGCTTGAGTGGCACGGCATCGAAGTCGATGCCGTTGGAAATGCGTATGGCCGGAATGCCGAAAATGGTTTTTGCTGCTGAAAAGGTGACGATTGCGTCCAGTTGCTTCGCCAGTTTTTTGCGGAACAGGCGGTCGATGTAGAGTTTCAGCTTCATTCCGGTGCTGGCGTACTCCTGGTCATAAGGATACGTGGGGATTTCCATGACCACATGCCTCACTTGCCGTTTAAGTTCTTTTATCAGGTTGATTGTGAAAGGATTGGCGTTGTGAAAAGACCGGATGTATACCAGCTCGATGCCTTCGCGTTGCGCATACTCGCAGATGGGACGAAAGAAAAACCTTTTTTTGGCCTTTGCCATCTTTCCCGATCCGAGATCGGCTATCACTTCATCGTTTACCATCCAACGCCGGTTGCCGTCGTCTGTGATCTGGTAATAACACATCCGTACGTCCGCCCCGCATTCGCGCAGTGCTTTTGTCTGGTATCGGATTTTTTTGCTGATACCGTTTGCTTCGTCAAATCCGTGAAAGATAAGAAATAATAATTTCATTGTTTGCTTTAAGGATTTCTTTAGTTATTTTACTTTTTTCGTTTGTGCGCTATTTTTTGTATCTTTCCCATCAGGTCATACTCGCGCGTGATTTGTATATAAATCCCAAAGATAGTGAAACTTACGATACTTTTCAATATAAACGTGAGAAAAATATTCCCGTTGTTTGTCAAGTAATGTAGCGGGATGAGGGCGGCCGCTATGAGCATGCCTGCAATGATGGGCGATGTGAACTGGCGCAGCAGTGTCCACATGCTTCGCCGGAGCGTCACGCGGTACATCTGCCAGTAGCACTGGATGAAGTTGATGCAGAACGTGGTGACGATGCACCATGCCACGGCTTCCAGCGTGCCGAACCAGAAGATGCCGAGCAGCATCCCCGTCACATTGAGCACGGACGAGAATACCCCGCAGACGAACAGGCTGCGCGTGTCTCCGGCAGCCTGGAAGATGCTTCCGGAGGAGGAGAGGATGATCTGTACGCCGACCGAGAGCGTGAGTATGCGGAACACCGGCACGGACGGCAGCCATTGCTGACCGAAGATGATCAGCGTCACCTCTTCGGCCGTGAAGAACAGCAGCACGCTGAGCGGTATCCCGATGAAGGCGAGCAGGCGCAGGATGCGTTCGTAGGCCGAGGCAAGCCGGTTCAGGTCGTTCTGGTAATCGCTGAATATGGGGTGCATCACCGGGGTGACGACTTGGGTGATGTTCTGCAACGGCAGCATCATCAGGCGGTATGACTTCTCGTAATATCCCAGCTCCGACATGCCCATGTACTTGCCTATCAGCAGCTTGTCGAGGTTGCGGCTGAAGTAGTTGATGACGTTGAAAAGGAACTGGTAGGCGGAGTAGGAGAATATCTTGCGGAGGGCGCCCCATCCGAGCGTCATCGCGGGGTGTTGCGGGTAGCGTTTCAGCGAGATGATGAAAAGGAGGATGCTGGAGAGGATCGGGCTGATGATCAGCGCATACAGTCCCGCGCCGTTCAAGGCGGCTATGACGGCGGCCGTGCCGCTGGCCACCTGCACGGCGAAGCTGCGGAGGGCGATGAACTTGAACTCCTTGTTCTTGAAAAACAGGGCGTTGGGCACGATGGTGGCCGAAGCGAAAAAGAGGTTCACGCAGAGCAGTTGGCACAGGGTGCGCAGGATGGGGCTTTCGTAATAGGCGGCAATGGGCCACGAGGCGGCGAAGAAAAGTACCGAAAGGCCGGCGCCCATCCAGAGGGTGAAGGAGAAGATGTCCGACAGGTCTTTCTCCGTCAATGCCTTGTTCTGCACGATGGCGGGCGAGATGCCCATGTCGGTGAAGATGCTGAAAAAGGCGATGATGACCGTGGCGATGGCTACGATGCCGAAGTCGTCGGGCGTGAGCAGGCGGGCCAGTACTCCGGCCACGACGAGGGAGATGACGATGCCGCTATACTTGGCGAGCGCGGTGTAGAAGACACCGGAAAAGAGCTGTTGCTTGAGATTACTTGCCATAAGCGTCGATATATGCGTTTGCCACCACCTCGAGATTCATATGCTGCCGGGCGTAGCGGTAATTCTCTTCTCCCTTGCCCTGTTCCGCCAGCCGTCCGGCCTGTTCCAGCGCACGTACGATGCCGGCGTTGTCGTCGGGAGAGAAAACCGGGTTTCCGGTCTCGCGCAGCAGTTCGCCCACATTCCCGTTGTCCGGGCCTGCCACCACTTTCCGGAACAGGAAAGCTAAAGGGACGTTGCCCGAGTTCAGTATCCGTTTCCTCTGCACGAATATCACGTCCGACGCGGCGATGTAGTAGGGGAGCTCGTCGTTGTCGATCAGTTCGCCGTTGGCGCCTGCCCGGATGTTTCTCAGGCGGAGCAGAGCCGGTACGAGGTAGTAGCCGGCCAGCGAAAGGAGCCTTTTCAGCGGATTGCGCTGCCCGGGATGTTTGGCAAACGGGAACATCCGGGGGGCCAGCAGGAACTTTCTTTTATTCCGCAAGGCGGAGAAGGCGTCCAGCACCATGCGGATCTCTTCGCGGTTGCGGAATTTTCCGAAAGCGGTGATGATCATTTTATCGGCCGGAAGCCCTAAGTGCCTGCGGGCTTCTTCGCGTGAGATGTTTTCGTTGTAGGTGTTTTCGTAGATATGGTGGGGGATGATGACATTCCGGCTGCCGGGATGCGCCTTTCCAAATTCCTCCTTGCTGTATCGCCCCATATGCACCACTACGTCGCTGCACGATTCGATGAGCCCGTATGCCTGCCGGATGACCGGATTGGCATTGTAGTGCGGACAGGCGTTGTGCCTTGTATAGACGATCTTGCTCCCGCCGTCTTTGAAGTGGCGTATGCGCTGCCGCAGACGGTCTATCACGGAGATGTCCGTACAGTTCCATCCCACCGCCTCTTCGGGCCATTGAAAATGGATGATGTCATAAGGTTCATCCTTTTCCCAGAAATCCCGGCCGGAACAATGCACGTCGATGCCCTGCTTGCGGATGGCTTCGCAGAGTACAGGGACGAAGAGATTGTCTGTGTCGTCTTCTCTGAATACAATTAACACTTTCATATAGATGGGTTTCTCTTGAAATTCGTTTTTAATGGAATAAAAAATCGGAGTTTGTCTTTTTTCTTAATCCATAACCTCCCTCATTCCGGAATTAAGAAGCAAAACAGCCTTTTATAATAAAGGCAAATTTAAGCATAATAATCGATAAATTCAAAGAAACCGGTACGGATTAGCGGATTATTGATAAATAATGGGGCCTCTCCCCAGAGGGCCTCTCCCCGGCCCTCTCCGTAGGAGAGGGAGTAGGGAGATACTCCTGTTTATTAATTAATCGGTCACTAATATTAAATTAATCGGTCACTAAACTAACTCAGCTCCCTCTCCCACGGAGAGGGCTGGGGAGAGGCTTTTCTCACGGAGAGGGCTGGGGAGAGGCTTTTCCTACGGAGAGGGCCGGGGAGAGGCTTTAAAACAGTATCTCCAGCAACTTGTTCGAAATTTGTACGATCCCTTCCGGATCGCCTATCTCGAGATACCTGCACGTATCCCGATAAAAAGTGATCAGGAACGAGTAGACGCACATGTTTTTTATCTCTTTTTCATAATTGGAGATCAAAGGGTAATTGATTCCGGTCTGATAGTAGACTTCCCGTTGGGTGAGATGGCAGTGACACCGGTAGAGCAAAAGGTTTCTTCCAGCTATCCGGCTGATTTCCTGAACTGTCCGACGTATCATGTCGGTATCACTCTGGTAAATGATTCTTTTTTTAAGTTTTTTTTTCTTCATAATGATTTCACTTTTTAAATAACCGTGCAAAGTGACAAAATAAAAAGGAAATATTTGTTACTAAAAACCGTAACAGATATATGAAAACAACTTCCGAGCTTTGCTGCCGGATATTTGTGTCCGTCATTAAAAAATATATTTATGAAGCAGAATTTTTATTTCAAGCACGACGCCCCTTCGGCTACCAACCCGAAATTAGCAAAACTTCTCCAAAAAGAAGGGGCGAGAGGATATGGCGTCTATTGGCTTTTGATTGAACTGTTGCGGCTGCAGACAGATTTTAGCCTGCCTGTCACCGAGACCGCAGGCTTGGTGTCAAGATTGGGGTACACGCAAAAAACGGTGGTGGTTCGCGTTATCGAAAACTATGATCTTTTTTCGGAAGAAAACGGCATGTTTTTTTCTGTCGGATTGATAAAAAGAATGGAGAATTTCTTGAGCAAACGTGACGAGATGTCGAAGGAACTCGGGGGGAGCTTGGAGGATAATGCGCTGATAATCAACTCCCGTTTCCTGCATAACGCGCGTAAAGAAGAGCAGAGAAGAGAAGAACAAGAAAATAACTCTCTCACAAGAGAGCGTGTGAGGGGAGTTCTTTCGATGGATGAAGCCATCGCCCTTTTGCCCTCCGAACAGGTGTGGTGCGAAGACATGGCACGCCTGTCGGGGCGGGGAGTGGAGTTCGCCGCCGATCTGCCGCAACTGCTCCCGTCGTTTACCGCCTTTCTCCGTCTGCGGGGCGAAGAGCACACGGTGACCGGACTGAGCGATGCCAAACGGCGGTTCATGTACTGGATGAAATCCGATGAAGGGCGGCAGGCGGTGAAGCAACTGCAAATTACGGCCGATGCCGGAGAAGAAAACGATCCCTACCGCTACGAGACGCTGGCCGGAGAGCAGCGCACTTATATGGGACGCCCCATTCCGGCCGATGCACCGCCACGCCCCAACTCATGGGCGGTGTGGGACGACCAGACGGAGGCATGGACACGCTGAGCACCGTCCTTGCAAGTGCCGGAAACGGTGATTAGGGGCGGTAAGAACCGTGGGAGGCCTCTCCCCAGCCCTCTCCGTGGGAGAGGGGGCTAAGTTAGTTTAGCAAACAATTATTTAATTAATTAATAAACAGGAGTATCTCCCTGCTCCCTCTCCCACGGAGAGGGCCGGGGAGAGGCCTTTTTCCAAATATGAGAAATTTTCATTCTTTCAACATCGAAACCTCCGGACGTACCGGCGGCAAAATAAAGACTCACTGTCCGCAGTGCCACGACCTGCGGCGCAACAAACGCGACAAATCCCTTTCCGTGAACCTCGACACCGGATTGTGCCACTGCCATCATTGCGGATGGAGCGCCCATGTGCCCGACGAAACCGAGCTGCGCGAACGCGAAGAACGGCAGGCCCGCAAGCGGAAAACCGCCTCTTCCTCCTCTTCCGTGCCGGCACATTTCCGCCGCCCGACGTTCAATCCCGCCGCGCTGCTGCTCTCCGAACGGATGGAGCGCTGGCTGGTGGAAGAGCGTTGCATCCCCCAGTCCGTCATCGCCGCGCTGCGGTTCACGGAACAGACGGAAACGATGCCGCAGACCGGACAGCAGGAGAACTGCCTTTGTTTCAACTACTTCGAAGAGGGTGCACTGGTCAATGTCAAGTATCGTAGCGGCGCCAAGCATTTCAAGATGGTCGCCGGTGCCGAGCTTATCCCGTACAACATCGACGCCATCGCGGATACCCCCGAATGCATCGTCACCGAGGGCGAGCTCGATGCCGCTTCCTTCCTCGCCACCGGCCGTGCGGATGCGATATCCGTGCCCTCCGGCGCCAATGGAAACCTCACCTGGCTCGACCGTTTTGTGGAGAGCCATTTCGAGAACAAACGGCTCATCTACATCGCCGTGGATACCGATGCCGCAGGCTTGAAGCTGCGTGCCGAACTTCTCCGCCGTTTCGGCCCCGAACGCTGCCGCATCGTCACCTACGGGCCGGAGTGTAAGGATGCCAACGAGCATCTGGTGAAGTATGGCGTAGAGAGTCTCCGCATCGCCCTGTCGCAAGCCGAAGAGGTGCCGCTTGAGGGCGCTTTCACGGCCGACGATCTTGCCGTGGAGCTGCGTGCCCTTTACGAAAACGGCTTCGGTCCGGGCGCCGAGACCGGATGGGAGAATTTCGACAGTCTCTGCACCCTCGAATTGCAGCGCCTGCTGATCGTGACCGGAACTCCCGGCTCCGGAAAGTCCGAATGGGTGGACGAGCTCGTCCTCCGCCTTTGCCTGCGCCACGACTGGCCGGCCGGCTTCTTCAGTCCGGAGAACATCCCGATCGTCTACCACCTCCGCAAGTTGGCGGAGAAGCTCACCGCCCGGCGTTTCCAGCCCGGTCTCGGAATGACGGAGGGGCTTTACGAGCGTATCACCCGTTACTTGGCAAAGCACGTATGCCATATCCTGCCCAAAGAGGACTTCACGGTGGATGCCATCCTGTCGAAGGGTAGGGAACTGGTGGCAAGGCGGGGGATTCGCATCTTCGTCATCGACCCCTTGAACCGGATCGAACACGACATGCGGCCCGGACAGACCGAAACGCAATATCTCTCGACCCTGCTCAACCGGCTCTCCGGCTTTGCCACCCGAAACCACTGCCTGGTAGTGCTCGTGGCCCATCCGCGCAAGATGAACCGCAATGCGATAACAGGGCAGACGCCCCGACCGGAAATGTATGACATAAACGGTTCGGCCGATTTTTACAACAAGGCCGATTTCGGAGTGGTGGTGGAGCGGGATGATGCGACGGGCGTCGTGCGCATCCATGTGGAGAAAGTGAAATTCAAGCACTTGGGGCATCCGGGAGAAGCGCAATTCGTCTACGATCCCGTGTCCGGCCGCTATCTGCCCTGTGAGGAGGACAAGTCTCCCCAGACCCCACCCGAACGGAGGGTGCGGGAGACCCGGTTCGACAATGCCTGCTGGCTGCCGGAAAACACGGAAGAAGGGGTTCTTGAATTATGATTTATGAATTATGACTTATTTTTGTGGACGTAATTCACACCCCGCACCTCATAAATCATAACTCATAAATCATCATTCATAAATCATCATTCATTTTTATTGCGTATATTTGCAGAAAACGGAGGATATGAATATGGAACAGAAAGACAGATACATACGCTTTGACTGGGCGGCGAAGCGCCTGTTGAGGAATAAGGCTAATTTTGGGGTGCTCGAGGGATTCCTTACCGTATTGTTGGGAGAGAATATCCGTATATTGGAGATTCTTGAGAGCGAAAGCAACCAGCTGAGTCCGGAAGACAAGTTCAACCGGGTAGACATCAAAGCCCGCAACAGTAAGGACGAAATTATCATTGTAGAAATACAGAATACCCGCGAGATTTATTATCTGGAACGTATCCTCTACGGAGTGGCCAAAACCATCACCGAGCATATCGGACTGGGACGCATTTACTCGGATGTCAAAAAGGTATATTCCATCAGTATCCTTTACTTTGACATAGGGCAGGTTGACATAGGGCAGGGCAACGACTACCTGTATCACGGTCAGAACACTTTCGTGGGAGTGCATACCGGAGATTTCCTCCAAGTGACCACCAAGGAGAAAGGAGTCATCGTCAGGAAGCTGCCGGCCGAGATCTTTCCCGAATATTTCCTCATTCGCGTCAATGAGTTCAATAAATCGGCAGTCACCCCGTTGGAAGAGTGGATCGAGTATCTCAAAACCGGCATCATACGTCCCGATACCAAAGCACCGGGACTGGAGGAAGCGAGAAGAAAGCTGATCTACTATAATCTGGAACCTGCAGAGCGGCAGGCCTATGACCGGCACATAGATGCAATCATGATACAAAACGATGTGTTGGGAACAGCCCGTGAGGAGGGACTTCAGGAAAGACGTGAAGAAGGGCGCGAAGAAGGGCGCGAAGAAGGACTTCAGGAAGGCCGTAAAGAAAGTAAAATTACCATTGCCCGTAATATGAAAAACGTACTAAATCTTCCTGACGAAACCATTGCCCAAATTTCGGGTCTGCCTATTGACGAGATAAAAAAACTATAAGAGAGGGAGATAAGAGATGGGAGAATGGAGAGGGGGAGAATGGAGAGGGGAGAGGAGGAAAAGGGAAAACATGAGGGATAAAAGTTTATACCGGCCCCGGGGTAAATACGAAAAAGTTTTGTAACTTTGTAATTGTTGGAAGCCTCTCCCCGGCTCTCTCCGCGGGAAAAGCCTTTCCCCAGCTCTCTCCGTGGGAAGAGCCTCTCCCCAACCCTCTCCGTGGGAGAGGGAGCTGAGTTAGTTTAGTAGTTAATATAGGCAGGAGTATCTCCCTGCTCCCTCTCCTGCGGAGAGGGCTGGGGAGAGGCTTTTTATAAATTGTGACTGATATGAAAATTCAAGCAAGTATAACGATTCCCTATGCCGTGGCCAACTATGCCGAAATGCGTGACCGTGGCTTTTATTATGTGGATAAGACGGATTACATCCCGCGTCTCGAGGCCTATAAAGCCCCCGTGTTCCTGCGTCCCCGCCGTTTCGGGAAGAGCCTGCTGGTATCTACCTTGGCGCATTATTACGACCGTACCTTGGCCCACCGGTTTGAGGATCTCTTTGGCGGAACATACATCGGAAGCCATCCCACACCGGAGCGCAACCGGTACATGATCGCCCGCTACGACTTCTCGAAAATGGTGATGGCGGATAGCATGGAAGGGCTGGAGAAGAACTTCAATATTCTGAATCGCGGCCCCGTGGAAATCATGGTGACACACAACCGTGACCTTTTCGGAGACTTTCAGTTTTCCACCCGCGAAAATGCCGCGCAGATGCTGGAAGAAGCGTTGACTTATGCCCGTGAACACGGACTGCCTCCGGTTTACATTCTGATAGACGAATACGACAACTTCACCAACCAGTTACTGACCTCTTACAATGACCCACTTTACGAGAAAGTAACCACCGCCGACAGTTTCCTGCGCACCTTTTTTAAAGTAATCAAGGCAGGTATCGGTGAGGGCAGCATCCGCACCTGTTTCTGTACTGGTGTGCTGCCCGTAACGATGGACGATCTGACCAGTGGATACAACATCGCCGAGATACTGACACTGCATCCCGATTTCATCAACATGCTGGGCTTTACCCATGCCGAAGCGGATGCTTATCTGCGCTACGTGCTCGACAAGTATACCGGAAGCCAGGAACGCTACGATGAAATATGGCAGCTCATCGTCAACAACTATGATGGCTACCGTTTCAGCCCCAAAGGAGAAAAACTGTTCAATGCAACGATACTGACCTATTTTCTGAAAAACTTTGCTACCCGTCACGGTGAAGTTCCCGAAGAGATGATAGACGAGAACCTGCGCACCGACATCGGCTGGCTGCGACGGCTCACCCTCTCGCTGGAAAACTCGAAAGCCATGCTGGATGCATTAGTGATAGACAACGGACTGGCTTACAACGTAGCCGACCTCTCCAGCAAATTCAACAAGCAGAAGTTCTTCGACAAGAATTTCTATCCCGTCAGCCTTTTCTATCTCGGTATGACAACCCTGCAGAACGGTTTCCGCATGACGCTCCCCAACCTGACCATGCGCAGCATCTACATGGACTACTACAACGTGTTGAACCGTATAGACGGCGGCGCCAACCGGTATGTCCCCACTTACGAACGCTTCGTCGACGAGCGTGATTTCGAATCGCTTGTCCGGAACTATTTCGAGCAATACCTCGGCCAGTTCCCCGCGCAGGTGTTCGACAAGATCAATGAAAATTTCATCCGTTGCTCTTTCTTCGAGTTGGTATCCCGCTACCTGAGCAGTTGCTATACCTTCGCCATCGAACAGAACAATTCGGAAGGACGCGCCGACTTCGAAATGACCGGCATACCGGGCACGGATTACTACACGGACGACCGCCTGGTGGAATTCAAATATTACAAAGCCAAAGAGGCGGAAAAGATGTTAGAACTGGATGCACCTCTGCCCGAACACGTGGAGCAGGTGCACCGTTATGCCGAAGACACACTGCGGCATTTCCCCAACTACAAGGTGCGCACATATGTGGTTTACATCTGTGCCAACCGGGGATGGAAATGCTGGGAAACATAAAGAAATGGGAGATGGGAGATCTCCCATTTCCTCACGGTTCCCCCAGCGCCCCCGCTATCAGCCTGACTTGTGCCGGAGTGTAACGTTTTGACTTCCGTGCCAGTCCGGTGGCATACAAAGCCTCCATCAATCCCGGAAAGGCGGCTATCCATTCGTTGAATTCCCTCATGGCACTGCCCGGCAGGATATCTGGCAGATAGAGCGAAGCCAACTCGCTCTTTCCATAACTCCGATACCGGAAAAGGACATCCTCCGGCTCTTTTTTTTGTGACTTATCTTCCTCTTTCATTGAATATTGTACAGTATGATTACCATGTAAAGATAATGATTTATATGGTAATCAGCAAGTGTTTTCTCACTTTATTACGACGTTATCCGATTTATCATGCAGTTGTGCGCAGTTGTCCGATGTTGCTTGTTTTCATCCTTTTCGCATCCCCTATCTTTGTCATATCGGAAGTCAGAGTGGAGGAAACGTCTTCTCCATGCTCTTATCCCTTCCGGTATCCACACATATGATAACAGTTCCTGTAGTGCGCTACTCGCGCAACAAAAAGATCGGTGACAAGAATTCACCTCTGATTTATCTGCTGAGACCCAAACCCGGAGATGCGAAGATATATACCATCGACCTGTTGGCCAGCGAAATAGAAGCCATCGGCTCGCTGTCTGTAGAAGACGTGATCCATGTGATGAAATCTTTCGTACGCGCCATGCGGAAGGTACTCGTATCCGGCGATAAAGTGAAAGTAGACGGTCTGGGTATTTTTTATACCTCATTGACCTGTCCCGGTGTGGAGGTGGAAAAGGATTGCACAGTGAAGAATATCAAACGTGTCAATCTCCGCTTCAAGGTAGACAATACGCTGCGTCTCGTGAATGACTCCACAGCCGACACGCGTGGCGGAAACAATAACATCAGTTTCGAAATCGTATCGCCCGACGCAAAAAGCAACGACAACGGCAATGGCGGCGGAGACGGAGAAGGGGAAGATCCGGCAGCGTAAATAATGTGTCAATATGCCAATGTGCCAATGTGCCAATGTGCCAATTGCTGCGCTGTGTTTTTTAGAATATACGCAGCAGGCATATTGGTAAATTATCCAACTCATAGCGCAGCCAATTGGCACATTGGCACATTGGCATATTGGCAAATGATTCAACCCATAGCGCAGCCAATTGGCACATTGGCATATTGGCACATTGGCAAATTATTCAACCCATAGCGCAGCCAATTGGCATATTGGCACATTGGCAAATTGGCAAATTATTCAACCCATAGCGCAGCCAATTGGCACATTGGCATATTGGCACATTGACAAATTATTTAACCCATAGCGCAGCCAATTGGCACATTGGCATATTGGCACATTGGCACATTGGCAAATTATTTAATTATTCAAAATGAAAAAGATAATAGAGAAAGTAGTGGAATGCCTCGTGGCAATCCTGCCGTTCTTTCGGAAGAAAGGAACGGCGAAAGAATTCAGTGAATTGATAACCGATCAATACGGTTTCTTGATGGTGCAACTGGAAAAAGCGTTGAAAGATTATTTTGACTTAAGCGCCAAAGTAAAAGAGATGCATGCGGAAATCTTCTCGTTGCGCGAACAGCGTTGCCGGAATACGGAGTGCGAATTACGCAAATAAAAAGGAGAGGAGGAGAGACACCGATGAGAAAAATCAACCTGATCGTCATTCATTGTTCGGCCACCCGCGAAGACCGTACGTTTACGGAGCAAGACTTGGAAGTGTGCCACCGCCGCCGGGGATTCAACGGCACCGGCTACCACTTTTACATCCGAAAAAACGGTGATGTCAAAGCCACGCGCCCCATCGAGAAGATAGGCGCCCACGTGCGCGGCTTCAATCTAAACTCCCTCGGCATCTGCTATGAAGGAGGGCTGGACTGCCAAGGAAAAGCCAAAGATACCCGCACGGAAGCCCAGAAACAATCGCTCAAAGCACTGGTCGGTAAACTCTTAAAAGACTATCCCGGCAGCCGCGTCTGCGGTCATCGCGACCTGAGCCCCGATCTGAACGGAAACGGGGAGATAGAACCCGAAGAGTGGATCAAAGAATGCCCCTGCTTTGAGGTTTGTGAATTATGATTTCTTTGTAAATTTTCAGCAGCGCCTCCGCGCTTTTTCTCCATGAGAACAGCTTGACGCGCTCCAGCCCGTAATCTACTTGTTGCTGATAGAAAGTATCATCCTCTTCCAGCAGCAGTATTTTGCGGGCTATGTCATTTTCATCCAGAGGATCGGCAAGCAGTGCCCCCTCTCCGGCTATTTCGGGCATGGCCGATGTGTTTCCGGCAATGACAGGAGTACCGCATGCCATCGATTCGAGCATCGGAATACCGAAGCTTTCGCGAAGCGAAGGATACAGAAAAGCGAATGCGCCGTTGTAAAGGGCTGCCAGGTCGGCATTAGGAATATATCCCGGAAAACTGAGATAAGGCTTTACCTCCTTTATTCCTTCTGCTGAAAGTATTCCGTCTATTGCTTCCTCTTTCAGATCGGCTATCAATAGCGGACGTTTATGCTTCGACTGTCGCAGATACAAGCCATATGCCTTGAGCACACGCGGCGTATTCTTTTTGGGGTCTGTATTTCCTAAAAAGAACAGGTAGTCGTCTGACGGGACATACTTATGTACGATTTCCGGTGCCGGCGGCATCTGCCTGAAGTGCGGGCTGTATCCGTTGTAGACTGCCGTCAGCCGGTCTTTGGGAAGATTGAGCGCTTCACGGATCCGGTTGCATTCGAAATTGGAAACAGTGATGATCTTCCTGCACTCCGACAGGATGCGGGGCACTACCAGACGGCGATAATGCCAGCCCATCTCCTGATACAACGAACGGCTGGACGATTGCCGCTTTTCCAGAAAAATAATGTCATGCAACGTCAGCACAAGCGGTACCGGACACTTGACCGGCGCCGTATTGCTCGTGCAATGCAACAAGTCGGGACGCACGCGCGCCACAGCACGGGGCAACGCTACCTGCTCCCATAGAGGATACGAAGGGCAACGCAGTTCAACGATATGCATATTGTCCGAATCGTTCAGGCAGTGGTCCGGCCCCGGACTGACAAAAATGAAATATTCATTCTCATGATCTATCTTTTGCAGCTCCCGGATCGTTTCCAGAGCCACAAAATCCATCCCATGCTTGTTGGGACGGAATATACGCTGGGCTTCAATGGCAATCTTCATGTTTGATTTGTGATAAAAATGATTAGTGATTAGTGACAAATGATTAGTGATAAATGATTAATGGCAATAATTAGTGATCCGCACCATCCTTACGCTGCATGGCACTTCTCCCATCTTCTTTCTCCCATCTCCCATCTCCACTCTCCACTCTCCCTTCTCTTTCTCTCTCTCTTTCCCCTTCTCCATGCTCTGTATGTATGAATTTCTTATTAGCTCCTTTTAGCTTAAAGAGGTTTCCTGCCATGACGAATGCCAATTGCGGAACTTTCAACACTGCTTTGAGCAGTTGTCTGTTCAGCAGCTTTCGAGGGATAGGCAGTAGCATGGCCATTATCTGGGCTAAGACGAGTATCCCCCATTTGATACTCGCCTCCGGCGGGCAGACGATAAAAGCCACCAAAGCCAGCCCGAAAACGGCCGCCAATTGCAGCAACCGGGGAGGAAGCATCCATTGGAATATCTTATCGCAATAATCCATATTGCCCTGCATGAACGCTTTGGGCAAATCCGGCAACACCGTTGCCAGGGCACCGAACTGGGCTGCTATCCAACGTTTGCGCTGGTTCTTGATATTAGTCGTCTTCTGGGTCTTTTCATCATAAACGGGCAGGTATTGCAGGTATCCGATATGGATATTCTGCCTTAAAAGCATCGTCTCCAGTTCCTTATCTTCACCTGCCGTTTGGAGTTGCCTCACATTCCGACGGAACCAGCCGGCATCGAATGCCATTCCCGAACCGGACAGGCTGGCCGAAAGCCCTACGGCATTGTGCCCGCTACGAAATATGCCGTTATTGATCTCTTCACTGACGGCATCGAGCATGGCGACATCCGTATTCAGGTTCTTGCCTGTACGGCGCGCCTGGATGGCCGGTAAGCCGAAGTCGTAGGCACGGTTCATCTCCGACAGGAAATTGCTTGTCGTGATGTTATCGGCATCCATCACCACCACGATGTCATAAGCGTCGCCGGCTATATGCTCCATTGCCAGCACGAGAGCTTTGGCTTTCGAGCTGTCGGTGTAATCGGCTTCCAGCAAGTGTATGGGGAGCTGCCGCAGCGCATCGTTGGTGGCCGGCTGCATCTGGTCGGAGATGACAATGACGTCATACAACTCCGCGGGATACTCCTGCCCGAGAAAACTCTGCACGGCATTCACGATTACCCGGTCTTCCCTGTAAGCCGGAAAGAGTACCGCGAAGCGGTGTTGTTTCCGTGCTGCAGGATATTGAGGCGAGCGGTAAAAGCGCGAAGCGACGGCATAAAACAACAGGTAGGACACGCAGAATGCCAATGGCACAAATAATATCCAATCGATTATATAAATTACGGCATTCATGTTCGTCACGGCATTGTATTCTTGTTAGTCATGGCTGTTTATATTCATAACGGTCATTTATAGGACTTCAACTTTGCTTTCCGGGCAAAATGATGAATCCGAAAACTCCTCTCCATACCGCACCGGCCTGCCGGACACGGCGTTGCAAAAGATTCTGCAGGCTGTTCTTTGTGGCGGCAAACGTCATCTGGTAAACCAATGAAAGCAGGCGGTCCGCACCACTCAGGTTGCGCCAGGCATACAGCAGTCTGTTTCGCGTCAGGTAGTATGTGCGCAAAACGCTGAGTTGCCCGGTACTCTGGCTCTCTTTATGGAATACGGTGCAACGCGGCTCATACCACAGCGTGTATCCGGCGCGGGTCATGGCCGTGCACCAGTCCAACTCTTCATAATAAAGGAAATACACTTCGGGCATAAGCCCCACCCGTTCTATCACTTCACGCTTGACCAGCATGGCGGCACCGTGGAGGTAGGGGCTGGGGCTGGCCGTGTCGTATGCTCCGTTGTCCGGGCAACCGCAGCCGATGCCCGTATTGCGCAGCGTGACAGGAGACAATGCGGTGAATCCGGCAAACTGAATATGTTGCGGAGGAAATGCAAAACGAATCTTCGGTGATACGGCACCGATCTCCGGATGGCTTTCAAGTCGTTCGATGAGGGCCGGGAGCCCGTCATCAGTGATATAGGTATCGTTGTTGATGAGGAAAATATATTTTCCTCCGGCTTCTCTGATTCCTAAGTTGTTGCCGCCGGAGAAACCCAAATTCCGCTTGCTGCGTATCGTCTTGACAAAGGGATAACGCCGGCTGATGACAGCCGCCTCGTTCTGGCGCGAAGCATTGTCCACGACAATGATTTCATAACTGACCGAATGTACCGCAGCTTGCAGTGAATCGATCAGTGCACATGTATCTGCCAACCCGTTGTAGCAAATTGTGATAAAAGAGATGACCGGTGTTTCTTTTATGTCCATAAAGTCGCTTTTTCTTCTTTCTTTTTCTCCTTGGCTTTCTCTTCGTCTTCTTCCTCTTTCCGCATCTCTTTGTCAAGATAAGGGCCTGCGAAACAGAGGGCGAATCCGGTATATACAACGATTGAATTGGGATACTGCATCACATCATTGGCATAGGCAGCCACAAAGAAACCGGCGTTCATGCATAGCCACGCGCCCAAGAGTCCGCGCAGCCGCTTGCTCATGATCTTAAACAGCAATATCCAGGCACACCATGCAAAAAGCACACCATGCACGGCAAGATATAGAACCAATCCCACGATTCCGGTTTCTACCCATACACTTACCAACCAGGAATCGGGCGGATAAGGCATCCGCTCTTTGGAGGGGAAACGGTCGCCCTTGGCCAGCCCGATGCCGTAGCCGAAAGGGCGGTCGTCCATAAGCGTTTTCATTCTTTTCCGGTTTTCTACCCGCACCAGATAAGAAGCGTCTTCGGTAGGACGGAAAGCTGTCCGCATCTTGCGGATATACTGATTGCTACTGCCTATCGTCGTAAAATAGAAAAAGGAAAAGATAGCACCGACTGCAACGAAGCTGATGATAATGCTTTTCCAACTCTTGGACAGGACGGCGTATACTAACATTCCGCTCAAGGGGACAGCCATTGCCGCACGCGTGCCCGAAATCCCCAGACCATAGGCTGCACCGAGGGCGATGAGGATAAAATAGATTTTCATCCATCCGCGACGGACATAGAAAGCCGAAATGAGGAATGTGGTCAGGGCCATGGCACAGTGCACACCGTAGTTGGCGGCATCGGAGAAGAAAGAGAAATAGCGGATTCCCGACCAGATGATGTGAGTGCGGTATCCTCCGAGCACAAATAAGAAATAACGGTCGCGGACACTGAACCCGTGATTCTTTTGCCAATATCCCTTCAGGGTGGCTATCAGGATGAAGACCGACCAGATGAACAACAGCCATTCAATGCCTTTACGGTCGCGAATAGCTATCGGAACAATCAAGGAGAGCGCAAAAGGGTAGAGCCAGTAATGGGTGATACCGATATTCCACGCTTCCTGCACATTGTTGGGGTTGGCTATCTCCAGAAAATAAAACACACCGGTCACCGCAAAAAGACACATCATGCCGTTTTTGGCTCTCGACATATCAAACCCCTGCGACGAACAACGCACCAAGATGACGAATGTCATGATCAAAACAAGGATCAGCGTAAAAGCTCCTGTCTTGACATCCATAAACATGCTGGCGGCAACCAACAGGAACTGGAGGGCAAACAATACATAGAAACCAGACTCGGAATGACCGGTCTGTAATGGGGTGTATCTGCTGTTGTCTTCGCCGTTATCAGTCGTCATCGTTCTCTTTGTCTATGGCGGACGGACAAGGTTGCCGCTTTCTTTTCCATATGCCTTTCCATTGGATGAAGGTCTCCGTCAACGCCAACTGCGATAAGCGATATATCAACTTCCGCAATTGGGTATAAGGAGGAAGCATGCCTGTGAAATTCTCCAAATCGTATCTCGGTGCACGGTTCAGGCACAGGTAGGGTTTACCTTCAATCTGGGCTTCCAGTTTCCGCAACAAGATCCTGTCGATCGATTTCCAGCCATAGGTTGCCGAAACTACCATCAAATTTATATGGGCGTTGCGGAGCAACGGTGTAGGGATATTGATTTGTCTCAATTCCGGATGTTCTACGATCAATACATCCTCATTGCCGGGGGTGTATATCTCATTGATGCCGGTTGCTAACAGATATTGCGAAGAATCAGCATTGAAGTCTGTTCCCGCAGAGATCCTCCGCACGTTGATGCCGATACTTTTCCAATATTCTTCCAAATGTTCTCCTATGTAGGTCTTGCCACTGCCGGGACATACGCTGAGAAGATTCAGAATATATGGCTCACCTTTCTTCCGGTCCGTAAAGAATCGGAAGATGCTGTTGCTGAGATAACGTGTCGAGTCTCTCTCATATATTTGGCTATATGGAGTAGAACGTCTGGAATAGGGGAAATCGCCCAATATTTGACATCCGGTCAACTTACGGGCACGGATCGAATCACGCAAAGTACGATCTATGAATTCCACCAATAAGAAGAAAGCCAACAGTAACAGAAAAGTGGCAACACAAGTCATTATTACAATCTTCTTGCGGTTGCTGGCACCCGGAGATAGGGGATAGGCCGGAGGATTCAGAACTTTTAAGGCTGCCGACGTCATCTCCAGATTCTTCTTTCGCATCAATGCTTCGTTATAACTTTGCAGAGTGGTCAGGTAGTTGCGCTCGGAGAAGTTGATAACACGTTCTTTGCGCTTGATCGTGGTGCCTACGGGAGCATAAAACACGTATTTGCCATTGAGGTCGCTACGGCTTTTCTGGATAATGCTGAGCTCTGCCTTGGCTTTTTCGAACAGCAGCGTCTGGTCCAGCCACTGCTCTACAATGTTGTTTTTGGCGATGCCGCTTTTGGTGTATTTGCCGCTGATGTACTGATTGGAAATATCAGATAATTCCTTCCGGGTTTTGACGAGATCCCCCCGATATTCTTCCAAGCGCTGGTCCGAACCGGTATCTGTATTGGAAACCGTTTCCATTTCTGTGATTTTTCCGGTAAGGTCTGAAGCTTCCCTCAGTTTATCCACCAGGTTCAGGTTTGTGATAGCTTGTCTGGTATTTTCATCCATTTGCCGTTCCAGCTCTTCAACCATCGCTTTCGAACTGTTATAAGCGAACAACACATCTTGCTCTCTTAACTCGAATTCCTTATTGATGGCGGCTATCTCCTTGGTTTCGTCATAATAGTTTATGATACGGTTGTCCACATTATATTTGGTGAGATCGTCTTCATGTCTCGCCAGTTCACCGCCGATGCGGTTCAGTTCCGATTTAAAATATTCAATCACCTTATCGGTCTCGCCATAACGAAGAACACGGTATTCATTGACGAACTCTTTCATCAGAATCTCAAGAGTATTGTAAGTAATGCCCGGATCGCCCGACGAATAACTGATTTTCAGCAAGTCGCTGTTTCCCAAACGCGTCACTAAAATTCTCTTTAATGTGCCATAGCTATAATAAGGATGCTGATAATAGAATAAACCGTAAATATAGTTATCGGCGTCCGGCTTTTCGTATTTCATGAAATTTTCCATGGTTTTGTCTTCGCTGCTCCGGTCTATCAATGCAACGAGTTCTTTCCCATGCTTACTGTTTTTCATGTGGTTATAGGTGTAATTATAGCTGGCGGCAGTGATTTCGTTCTGGTCTCTGTCGGGACTCCCTTTTACGAGTACGCGTGCGAACAGACGCATTGAAACACGTTTCAGGGTGCTTTCGGATTCAATGATGTGAATCAGGTTGTCAATGGCATTTTGGGCAATGGCCCAATTGACACCGGCATTGTTCTCTTCAATGCTATACCCGGAAACGACGCCTGTATACAAAGTCGATTCAACGTTATAACCTCCCCTCATTCCTTTGGTTTTGTAGATCACCAGCCCGGTGACCAATGCTGTTCCCAGGATGATCCACCACATTTTGCGGTATAGGGCACGAAAGATATAAAGTATATAGTCCATGGTATTTCTTATTTTCGTAAAATGGGAGTACGGGTGATTACCTCTAATATTAACAGACTCTTTGTCACTTCAAACTTACTCTTTTCATATGCTTCCAGAGCAACGGACTGACGCTGTTTCTCAACCGAAAGAGCTCCGGAATCTATCGTTCCATTTATGAAGTCTTTTTCTGCTATTTCATATTGTAGAGTAGCAAGTTCGAGGGTTTCCGCCCGCAATTTCAATACACTGAGTTGTGAGTTTGCTGTGGCATAATATTCTATGATCTCCCGCTTTACTTCATCAAACTTTATTTCCTTTTCCAACTCTGCATTTCGCAAGGTCAGCTTCTGCCGTTTGATGCGAGAGCCCAGATCGAAAAGCCCGTCCAACGGAATGTTTACACCTCCGCCGATGGTATATCCTTTTTGTGCCTGGGTCGTGTAAGTAAGATAAGGTGCAATGGCAATATCGGTAAAAGTAGATTCATTGCCGAACATACCGTATTGGTAACTCCCCCTTAAACTAAAAAAGCTAAGAAAAGCGCGTTTTTCTTTAGCCAGTATTTTACGTTCTATCTGTTCTTTGACGTAAGCCGCCTCATAAATGGGGCCTTTCTTGGCGTTCTCAAAAAGCAAATCGAGTGGAGGAAGGACGAGGTTTTTGTAATCGGTTGTTGTGAATTCCGAGCCATCGTGTACTTCCTGCGCAGATATCGTCAAGGGAATTGCGCACAAAATAAGCAGACATATAAAAGGTAAGTAGCAAAATTGCTTCATCATTGATATATTGATATTTGCTTGTATACTTTAATAAGTTAGTCGCAAATATAAGCAAATTATTCACTTATGATTCTTCATCCCTCCTCATTTTATTGTTTTATGCCCAAAAATACCGGAAAAATATATCTAAAAGGCCTCCGTCATATTGAAGTAGAAGAGATTCTGCTTGTTAACCAGGTTTCTGCCGAAGTCGAGACGGACATTCATGCGGGGCTGCACTTCGATGCGGATTCCGGCGCCGAAGTTGGGGAGCACCCCCTCTATCCTGCCGGGGTTAGGCCCCATGAATCCGCATCCGCCCCATGCCACGAAACCGAGATGGCTGACCATCTTTTTTACCCAGCTCGTCTTGTCGGTATTGAACATCTGGCGGTATTCGGCCATCACGACGTGAGACGACTTATCGCGATACTGCCCCATGTAATAACCACGGAGGTCGAACGGAGTTCCGCTCAAGGCATACTTGTTCAAAGGCACGTCTCCGAATACGTTTTTCGTTTGTGCCGTCCAGGCGATGACCTTGCGCCGGCCCACCGTTTTATATTGCCGGTAGTCTATTTCAAGGCGGTAGAATTCATTGTCACTGCCGAAGAATTTCTGATACATCACCCCCCGGAAATCAAGATAGACACCCCGATAGGCATTGGCGGGAACGTCCCGCGTATCATACGTCAGCAGAAAACCGAGTCCGGAACTGAAATTGCTGTATCCGTGCGATGTTCCTCCTGCGGCCATGTAGTCGGGCTGGTCTACAAGATATTTCGCCGGTTTGGTTATTTTGTCATAGTTGATGTCTATCTGCGGGCCGGCAAAGAAATTGCTTTCGCCCAGACGGAACAGGAACCAGGGATTTACCTGTACGCCGCTATAACGGTATTGGCTGGTCGTATCGCTCCGTACATAATCTTTATTGGTATCATAGCCGATGCCATAGAAGTTCTCCTGTGTGTTTTTATAACTAAACTGCCCGAAGATACGGAAACGGTCGCCCTTGAAGAAAAGCTGCGGTTTGGAGAAAAGGTTCAATCCCCCTTTGAACATAAAGGCAATAGCGACAGGGACAACAGAACGTTGCTGTGTCGTATCGCTGGGGTTCATACGGAACGTCATGAGTGCGCTACCGCCTACAAGCACCCCGAAATCCGGAGTATAGCTGGGGCCGCCAAGTATGTTGTAATGGAGATTGCGCTGTGCCACCCGTTGTTTACGCAGTTCACGCTTGGATAGGGAAGGGGAACCGTCGCGAAGGCTGTCGGGATCAAATACCGTGTTTACTTCCAGCTTGCCGTCTTTTACTATCGTGATGCCTTCTTCCTGGCCAAAAATGATTATGGCGGGTATAATCGCCATGCACATACTTATTATATATCTTTTCATATTCTCTGAATGTGGGTGCAAAGAAAACCGTTTTATTTGGAATAGTTTTCGTTTGGATTGATAATAATTCTAAAGGAATGGATAAAAGTTCCAAAAAGCATACTATTTTTGTGGTTGGATTAATAATGTGTCAATATGCCAATGTGATCAATGTGCCAATTGGCTGCGCTGTTTTTTCAAGAACATATACTGTACGACATGGTGAATTATTCAATTGGCACATTGATCACATTAACATATTAGCACATTCTTTCATTGATTACATTAACATATTGGCACATTCTTTCATTGGCACATTGGCATATTGACACATTAAATAATTATTATTTTATGAATAAACGAATTTTATCATTGTTTGTTCTGGGTGCCGCCTTCTTCTCGGTGCAGGCACAACAGGACAAAGGAGGAATCAGCAGTGAAATGCTGGACCAGATCAGACAAAGCTATCAAGGGACATCGGCAGATAAAGCGCTGCGCAATGCCATCGGCAACAACGATATCCGTAAACTCGCCCTCAATCAGGAGAACATGACAGGAATGGATACCCATTTCTCCATCAAGGTAGATTCCAAAGGCATTACAGACCAGAAGTCATCGGGCCGTTGCTGGCTGTTCACCGGACTGAACGTGATGCGTGCCAAGGCAATTGCTAAATACGGGCTCGGTTCGTTTGAATTTTCCGAATCATATCCTTTCTTTTACGATCAGTTGGAGAAAGCGAACCTTTTCCTTCAAGGAGTGATCGATACGCGTGAGAAACCGATGGATGACAAAATGGTGGAGTGGCTTTTCCGCAATCCTCTGAGTGATGGCGGCACTTTCACAGGGGTAGCCGATATTGTAGGAAAATACGGCCTGGTGCCCAAAGACATCATGCCGGAAACCAACAGCAGTGAGAATACCGCACGCATGGCGAACTTGGTTTCATTGAAGCTGCGCGAGTTCGGCCTGCAATTGCGTGATCAGTTTTCGAAAGGTGCCAAAGCGGCCGCACTGGAGAAGAGCAAAGTTGAGATGTTAGGTACCATCTACCGCATGTTGGTGTTGAATTTGGGTGTACCTCCTACGGAGTTCACATGGACACGCTATGATGCGGGTGGAAAACCGGTAGAGACAGAAAAACATACCCCGATGACTTTCCTGAAAAAATATGGTGACGAAAATCTGATCGGTAACTACGTGATGCTGATGAATGATCCGAGCCGCGAATATTACAAGTGCTACGAGATCGATTTCGACCGTCACCGCTATGATGGCAAGAACTGGACATATGTGAACCTGCCGGTAGAGGAGATAAAAGCGATGGCGATCGCCTCCCTGAAAGACAGCACGATGATGTATTTCTCATGCGATGTGGGCAAATTCCTCCATTCGGAGCGCGGCCTGCTCGATGTGAATAACTATGACTACGAGTCTCTGATGGGCACCACGTTCGGCATGGACAAGAAACAGCGCATCCAGACTTTTGCAAGCGGCTCGAGCCATGCCATGACGCTGATGGCAGTCGATCTCGATAAGAACGGAAAACCCGTGAAATGGATGGTAGAGAATAGTTGGGGCGCCGCCAGTGGTTATCAGGGACATCTCATCATGACAGACAAATGGTTCGACGAATACATGTTCCGTCTTGTCGTAGAAACAAAATTCACGACTCCCAAAGTACAGGAAATCTTGAAACAGAAGCCGATACGTCTCCCGGCATGGGATCCTATGTTTGCTCCGGAAGAATAAAATCAGGCTTCGTGTACCGATCGACCCCGGAAAGCATTTATCAAGTAATATCTCCCAATTGGTACACCGGCACATCAGCACATTAGCCAATTAGCACATCATTCCCTCTTTCATTGGCACATTGGTGCATTAGCCAATTAGCACATCATTCCCTCTTTCATTGGCACATTGGCATATTGACCAATTGGCACATTATTTCCCCCGTGTACGTTAACAAAAGGAATTACGGAAAAATCTCCGTAATTCCTTTCTTTTTTCCTCCTTTTTCACATTATTATTTATTACTTTTGCGGGCAAATTATAAAAACCATTATTTTATATAACACATGGCAAATGTAATAAAGTTACGTAAAGGCCTTGACATCAACCTGAAAGGTAAAGCTGCCGAAGAACTCGTCACTGTAAAGGAGCCGGGATTCTATGCGCTCGTGCCCGACGACTTTCCGGGAGTAACTCCGAAAGTAGTTGTGAAAGAACAGGAGTATGTGATGGCTGGAGGACCCTTGTTTATCGACAAGAATCATCCTGAAGTGAAATTTGTTTCGCCCGTTAGCGGCGTGGTAACCAGCGTGGAGCGCGGTGCTCGTCGTAAGGTGATGAACATCGTCGTGGAAGCGGCTGCAGAGCAGGACTATGAAGAGTTCGGCAAGCAGGATGTTGCCCGGATGAATGCCGACCGGGTGAAAGAACTGTTGTTGCAGTCCGGTATGTTTGCTTTCATCAAGCAGCGTCCGTACGATGTAATTGCCGATCCGGCAGTTGCCCCGAGAGCAATCTTCGTATCTGCATTCGACAGCAATCCACTGGCTCCCGAATTCGAGTTTGCTTTGAAGGGAGAAGAGGCCAATTTCCAAACAGGACTCGATGCGCTGGCCAAGATCGCAAAGACCTATCTCGGTATCAGCGTGAAACAGAAATCAGCAGCCTTGACTCAGGCTAAGAACGTTACCATCACTGCTTTTGACGGTCCGAATCCCGCCGGAAACGTAGGTGTGCAGATCAACCGCGTTGCACCTGTCGTGAAAGGGGAAACCGTATGGACGATCGACCCGCAAGCCGTCATCTTCATCGGACGGCTGATGAATACGGGCCGCGTAGATATGACCCGTACAGTGGCCGTGACAGGTTCCGAAGTTCTGAAACCGGCTTACACCAAACTGCGTGTAGGTGCATTGCTCACCAGTGTCTTCGCCGGAAACGTAACAAAAGACAAAGAACTACGCTACATCAGCGGCAACGTGCTGACTGGTAAGCAGGTATCTCCGAATGGTTTCCTTGGCGCTTTCCATAGCCAGGTATCTGTTATCCCCGAAGGCAACGACATCCACGAAATGTTGGGATGGATCATGCCGCGTTTCAACCAATTCAGTGTGAATCACTCCTACTTCAGCTGGTTGCTGGGCAAGAAGGAATACACCATCGACGCACGTATCAAAGGTGGCGAACGTCACATGATCATGTCGGGTGAATATGACAAGGTATTCCCGATGGACATCCTGCCCGAGTTCCTTATCAAGGCGATCATTGCCGGAGACATCGACCGGATGGAAGCGCTCGGTATCTACGAAGTGGCTCCGGAAGATTTCGCTTTGTGTGAATTTGTCGATTCGTCAAAATTGGAACTGCAACGCATCGTCCGTGCAGGACTCGATATGCTTCGTGCCGAAATGATGTAAGCATCGGAGGTATCAAATAGTAAATTGTAAATAGTAAAATAGTAAATACATTAATGAAAGCGTTAAGAAATTATCTCGACAAGATAAAGCCGAACTTCGAAGAAGGCGGCAAATTCCACGCGTTTCGTTCGGTGTTCGATGGTTTCGAAACATTCTTGTTCGTGCCCAACACCACTTCGAAAACGGGAACGCATATACATGACGCAATCGACAGCAAGCGTATTATGTCGATTGTGGTTATCGCGTTGATGCCGGCTTTGCTGTTCGGTATGTACAACGTAGGTTACCAGCATTTCACCCATACAGGTACCGAGGGCGGTTTCTGGGAAATGTTTGCCTATGGATTCCTGGCTGTATTGCCTAAAATAATCGTTTCTTATGTAGTCGGTCTTGGCATCGAGTTCGTGGTGGCACAATGGAAAAAGGAAGAAATTCAGGAAGGATTCCTTGTTTCGGGTATGCTGATCCCGATGATCGTTCCTGTGGACTGTCCGTTGTGGATTCTTGCTATTGCCGTTGCATTCTCTGTAATATTTGCAAAGGAGGTATTCGGCGGTACAGGTATGAACGTATTCAACGTGGCACTTGTGACTCGTGCGTTCCTCTTCTTCGCATATCCTACCAAGATGTCCGGTGATGCCGTTTGGGTAGCGCAAGACAGCATCTTCGGATTGGGAAATACAGTAGACGGATTGACTGCTGCCACTCCGTTGGGACAGGCTGCTACAGGAATGCCGGTAGAAGCCTCTTTGAGCGACATGTTCTGGGGATTCATTCCCGGGTCTATCGGTGAAACAAGCGTTGTGGCCATCTTGATCGGTGCCGTTATCCTGTTGTGGACGGGCATTGCAAGCTGGAAGACCATGATCTCCGTATTCGTAGGAGGTGCCTTTATGGCATTTATCTTCAACCAATTCGGTTCGGAAACCAATGCTATGGCGCAGATGCCTTGGTACGAGCACCTTATTCTGGGTGGTTTCTGCTTCGGTGCTGTGTTTATGGCTACCGATCCGGTAACTTCTGCCCGTACAGAAACCGGTAAGTATATATTCGGATTCCTGATCGGTGCCATGGCTATCGTGATCCGTGTGCTCAATCCGGGTTATCCCGAAGGTATGATGCTTGCCATCTTGCTGATGAACATCTTCGCACCGTTGATCGACTACTGTGTGGTACAAAGCAATATCGGCCGTCGTGAAAAACGTGCCATTAAGTCTAACAATTAAAACCGAACGAAAAGATGAATACAAATAGTAATTCCTATACTATCATTTATGCTTCGGTAATGGTTGTTATCGTGGCATTCCTGCTGGCTTTCGTCAGTTCGTCTCTGAAAGATATTCAGAATAAGAACCAGGAACTGGATACGAAGAAGCAGATTCTGGCAGCATTGAACATCCGGGATGTGAAAGATGCGGAAACCGAATATAATAAATATGTAAAAGGTGATATGCTGATGACTGTTGACGGAAATCTTACGGAAAACACCGATGGTTTTTCTATCAGTTATGAGAAAGAGGCAAAGGAAAACAATCGTTTGCACGTATTTGTTGCTGAAGTGAATGGAGAAACAAAATATGTGATTCCCGTATATGGCGCGGGCCTTTGGGGAGCTATCTGGGGATATGTTGCCTTGAATGCGGATAAAGATACAGTTTATGGTGTATATTTCTCGCACGCCAGTGAAACTCCGGGCTTAGGTGCTGAAATCGCAACGATTGCTTTCCAGAACGAATTCTCGGATAAGAAAGTAATGAAAGACGGACAGATAGCTTTGGCAGTAGAGAAAAATGGCAAAGTAACTGATCCCGCTTATCAGGTGGACGGTATCTCAGGCGGTACAATCACTTCCAAAGGTGTAGACGATATGTTGAAAGCTTGCCTGAGCCAGTATGATAAATTTTTAACTAATAATTAAGGAGGAACGATAGAATATGAGCCAATTATTTTCTAAACAGAATAAAGAGGTATTCTCTGCTCCGCTGGGAATGAACAACCCGGTAACCGTACAGGTGCTCGGTATCTGTTCGGCACTGGCGGTAACAGCCAAACTGGAACCGGCTATCGTGATGGGCCTCTCGGTAACAGTGATTACGGCTTTCTCTAACGTCGTTATCTCCTTGTTGCGCAAGACCATTCCGAACCGTATCCGTATTATCGTACAGTTGGTGGTGGTAGCTGCCCTGGTTACGATTGTGAGTGAGATTCTGAAAGCATTTGCTTACGATGTAAGCGTACAGCTTTCTGTTTATGTAGGTCTGATCATTACCAACTGTATCCTGATGGGACGTCTGGAAGCCTTTGCCATGCAAAATGCTCCGTGGGAATCTTTCCTTGATGGTATTGGCAACGGATTGGGATATGCCAAGATATTGATTATCGTAGCTTTCTTCCGTGAATTGTTGGGTTCGGGTACGTTGCTGAACTTTAAGATTCTTCCGGAAGCATTCTATAAAATGGGGTATCTGAATAACGGCTTGATGTTGATGCCTCCTATGGCACTGATTATCTGTGCCTGCATTATCTGGTATCAGCGTGCTAAACATAAAGAACTACAAGAGTCGTGATTTTAAGATTTATGGTTTATGCCCTGTCACATCACAATGTTTCATCACAATGTTCCACAGGCATAGATCGTAGCCTTATTTTAAAATAATAAATCATAAATCAGAACTCATAAATCAATATAACATGGATCAATTATTAAGTTTATTCGTCCGCTCCATTTTTGTGGACAACATGATATTTGCATTCTTCCTGGGTATGTGTTCCTACCTTGCCGTATCGAAGAATGTGAAGACTGCTGTAGGTCTGGGTATTGCGGTAACTTTCGTTTTGGTAGTTACGCTTCCCGTGAACTATTTGCTCCAGACAAAGGTGCTGGCTGCCGATGCCATAATTCCGGGTGTCGACCTCAGCTTCCTTAGTTTTATTCTCTTCATTGCCGTTATTGCCGGTATCGTGCAGTTGGTAGAAATGGTGGTAGAACGCTTTGCGCCGTCACTGTATGCATCGCTGGGTATCTTCCTGCCGTTGATTGCCGTTAACTGTGCTATCATGGGTGCTTCCCTGTTCATGCAACAGAGAATTACGATGGACCCGTCCAATCCGCAGGCTATCACCGGAGTAGGTGGTGCAGTGGTCTACGCTTTAGGTTCCGGTATCGGCTGGCTGCTTGCCATTGTCGGTCTGGCTGCTATCCGTGAAAAGATGGCTTACTCTGATGTTCCCGCTCCGTTGAAAGGTTTGGGTATTACGTTTATTACGGTAGGACTGATGGCAATGGCCTTTATGTGTTTCTCTGGATTGAAAATATAATTAAAGTAAAAAGAATAAAACAATGACGTCTTTAATATTAGCGAGTATCGGAGTATTCCTTGGAGTGATCCTCCTGCTTGTCATTATACTGCTCGTTGCGAAAGGGTATCTGACCCCTTCGGGCGAGGTTACGATTACGATGAATGGAGAACAGGAATTGAAGACTAACCCCGGCGGCACATTGCTGGGTACGCTGTCTGCCAACGGTGTTTTCCTCTCATCAGCATGTGGTGGTAAAGGTTCTTGCGGACAGTGCCGTTGCCAGGTTCTTGAAGGAGGTGGTGAAATACTTCCTACGGAAACCGGCTTCTTCTCCCGTAAACAACAGGCCGATCACTGGCGTCTGGGTTGCCAGGTGAAAGTGAAACAGGATATGTCGATCAAGATCGACGAATCGATCTTGGGTGTGAAAGAGTGGGAGTGCGAGGTTATCTCCAACAAGAACGTTGCAACGTTTATCAAAGAGTTCATCGTGGCCCTTCCGAAAGGCGAACACATGGACTTTATACCGGGTTCGTATGCTCAGATCAAGATTCCTGCATTCTCAATGGATTACGATAAGGATATCGACAAGGGCCTTATCGGTGACGAATATCTGCCTGCATGGGAGAAATTCGGCTTGATGGGCTTGAAATGCCGTAATGATGAACCGACTATCCGTGCTTATTCTATGGCCAACTATCCGGCTGAGGGAGATCGTATCATGTTGACTGTACGTATTGCTACGCCTCCTTTCAAACCGAAAGATCAGGGCCCTGGATTTATGGATGTAATGCCGGGTATCGCTTCTTCTTATATCTTTACGCTGAAACCGGGTGATAAGGTAACGATGAGTGGCCCTTATGGAGATTTCCATCCTATTCTCGATTCTAAGAACGAGATGATGTGGATCGGTGGTGGCGCCGGTATGGCTCCGTTACGTGCACAAATCATGCACTTGACAAAGACACTGCACATCACAGATCGTACCATGAACTACTTCTACGGTGCACGTGCGCTGAACGAAGTGTTCTATCTGGAAGACTTCCTGCAAATAGAAAAAGATTTCCCGAACTTCAAGTTCCATCTGGCACTCGACCGTCCGGATCCTGCAGCAGATGCAGCAGGCGTTAGCTATACGGCAGGTTTCGTTCATCAAGTAATCTATGAGACTTATTTGAAGAACCATGAAGCACCGGAAGATATCGAATACTACATGTGTGGTCCTGGTCCGATGTCTAAAGCAGTCGAAAATATGCTCGACAGCCTGGGTGTTCCTGCTAAGAACCTGATGTTCGATAATTTCGGAGGATAAGGGATTCAAACAGGTTCTAAGATCAGATAAATCTTAATAAATCATAGAAAGCAGTCTTTTCATCACAAAAAAGGCTGCTTTTTTATTGTCCGTATCTCACGTAAGTTTATTTATTCTTATCTTTACACAAAATCATATAACAATGGAAATAACACCTACTTATATAAAAGATGTACTGGCTGCTTTAGCTATCGAACAGTTGAATCCCATGCAGGAAGCATCCATTGATGCGTGGAAAGAGGGAAAAGATCAGATATTACTTTCACCCACCGGTTCCGGAAAGACATTGGCCTACCTGTTACCGCTTATCGGCTCTTTAAAACCGGAACAGAAAGGAGTACAGGCCGTAGTGCTGGTTCCATCCCGCGAACTGGCTTTACAGACCGATCAGGTTTTCAAAGCCATGAATACCGGATTCAAATCTGTGAGCTGTTATGGCGGACGCCCTGCCATGGAGGAACACCGTACGATAAAAGGAGTACAACCGGCTGTCATCATTGCTACTCCCGGACGTATGAACGATCATCTCTCAAAGCAGAATTTCGATGCTGCTACCGTTCGTATGCTGGTAATCGATGAATTTGACAAATCTCTTGAACTTGGTTTTCAAGAGGAAATGGCTGCCATTATAGGCCAGCTTCCCAATCTGCAACGGCGCTTTCTGCTTTCGGCCACGGATGCCGAGGAGATCCCCCGGTTCACCGGAATGGAACATACCGTGAGATTGGATTTCCTGCAAGACACTTCTGCCGGAAAAGAATCCCGGTTAACACTGATGAAGGTCATTTCCCCCTCGAAAGACAAGATTGATACTTTGTATAAATTGTTATGCACATTGGGAAACAGCTCTTGCATTGTTTTCTGTAACCACCGCGATGCAGTAGACCGTGTACACAAATTACTGGCGGATAAGAAACTGTATTCCGAACGCTTTCATGGAGGTATGGAACAGCCGGACCGGGAGCGGGCTTTGTACAAATTCCGTAATGGCAGTTGTCATGTACTGATTTCGACCGACCTTGCCGCCCGTGGTCTGGATATTCCGGAAATAGAGCATATCATCCATTACCATTTTCCCGTAAATGAAGAAGCTTTCACACACCGTAACGGACGTACCGCACGTTGGGATGCTACCGGCAGCTCCTATCTCATAGTAAGTACCGAAGAAAACCTGCCGGAGTATATACCCGAAGAGCTTGAAGTGCTGGCATTGCCCGAAAATGCGCCGAAGCCACCAAAGCCGCTTTGGGTAACATTATATATAGGTAAAGGGAAAAAAGACAAACTCAGCCGGATGGATATCGCCGGATTTCTCTATAAAAAAGGAAACTTATCCCGTGAGGATGTCGGACAAATCGATGTAAAAGACCATTATGCCTTTGTCGCCGTCCGTCGTGGAAAAGTGAAACAGCTGTTGACTCTAATCCGTGGAGAAAAGATAAAAGGAATGAAAACTGTGATAGAAGAAGCAGATTGACAGGCCTCTCCCCAGCCCTCTCCGGAGGAGAGGGAGCTAAGTTAGTTTTGCAACTAATTAATAACCGAGAGTATCTTATACCCCCTCTCCCCCGGAGAGGGTTGGGGAGAGGCCGCCCCCCCTTAAAACTAACAAACATCTGATTTCCCTTCTATTTTCTTTTAATCTTTAAGTAAAAATAATCCAATACTATTACTTTGTTTATAATGTCTGTTCTTGATATCTATACATAACAAAATGGTGTATATATCCTGCATAAACCAATAAAAAGATAGATAAATCGGTGAACTGGCTGTATTTTTATAAGGAAAGATTTGTTTTACGGAAATAATTCCGTAATTTCGCAATGTCTAAAGACACAAAGTAACGAAATTGTTAAATCAAAAACAAACTTCAAATGAAAAAGCATAATTTCAATGCAGGACCTTCTATTCTTCCGCGTGAGGTGATCGAAGCTACAGCGAAAGCTATTTTAGATTTCAATGGCTCCGGACTCTCATTGATGGAAATCAGTCACCGTGCTAAAGACTTCCAACCTGTGGTTGACGAAGCGGTAGCACTATTTAAGGAATTACTAAACATCCCCGAGGGATATTCGGTACTGTTCCTGGGTGGTGGTGCCAGTATGGAGTTCTGCATGGTGCCTTTCAACTTCCTCGAGAAAAAGGCTGCTTATCTGAACACTGGCGTATGGGCCAAGAAAGCAATGAAAGAAGCGAAAGCCTTTGGTGAGGTTGTAGAGGTTGCCTCTTCTGCTGAAGCCACATATACTTATATTCCGAAAGATTATACTGTTCCGGCTGATGCTGATTATTTCCACATTACTACTAACAATACGATTTACGGTACAGAATTGAAAGCAGACTTGGATTCTCCGGTTCCGATGGTTGCCGATATGTCTTCCGATATTTTCTCACGTCCTATCGATGTATCCAAATATATCTGTATTTATGGTGGTGCTCAAAAGAATCTGGCTCCGGCAGGTGTAACATTTGTCATTGTTAAGAATGATGCATTAGGTAAAGTATCCCGTTATATTCCTACGATGCTGAATTATCAGACACATGTAGATAACGGTTCCATGTTCAATACTCCTCCTGTTGTTCCTATTTATGCAGCGTTACAGACATTACGTTGGGTGAAAGCTCAAGGTGGCGTAAAAGAGATGGAGCGCCGTGCCACTGAAAAAGCCGACATGCTGTATGCAGAAATCGATCGTAACAAAATGTTCGTAGGTACTGCTGCAAAAGAAGATCGTTCACGTATGAACATCTGCTTCGTAATGGCTCCCGAATATAAAGATCTGGAAGCTGACTTTATGAAGTTTGCAACAGAAAGAGGGATGGTAGGAATCAAAGGACACCGTTCAGTAGGTGGCTTCCGTGCATCATGCTATAATGCCATGCCGAAAGAAAGTGTGCAGGCATTGATTGACTGTATGCAGGAATTTGAGAAACTTCATTAATATTCTCATTACCAATATTCACAGAGTTTCACAGAGCGACTGTTAAAACAGAAAGAACTCCGTGAGACTCTGTGTCATTTTAAAGTAAAACGTTTTATATTATATATACAAATATACAAAGAATTATGAAAGTACTTATTGCTACTGATAAACCGTTTGCCAAAGTAGCTGTAGACGGTATTCGTAAAGAGATCGAGGCAGCCGGATACGAGCTTGCCCTACTTGAGAAATATACAGAAAAAGCACAATTGCTGGATGCAGTGAAAGATGCTAATGCCATCATCATTCGTAGTGATATTATCGATGCCGAAGTGCTGGATGCTGCTAAAGAACTGAAGATTGTAGTACGCGCCGGTGCCGGTTATGACAATGTAGATTTGGCTGCTGCCACTGCACACGGTGTATGTGTAATGAATACTCCGGGACAGAACTCCAATGCGGTAGCCGAACTTGTTTTCGGTCTGTTGGTATATGCTGTCCGCAATTTCTATAATGGAACATCCGGAACCGAATTGATGGGGAAAAAATTAGGTATTCACGCTTATGGAAATGTAGGCCGTAATGTAGCCCGTGTAGCTAAAGGCTTCGGAATGGATATTTATGCTTACGATGCATTCTGCCCGAAAGAAGTTATTGAGAAAGACGGTGTGAAAGCTGTTGATTCTGCCGAAGAACTTTATAAAACGTGTAATGTGGTATCTTTGCATATTCCTGCTACTGCTGAAACAAAGAACTCCATCAACTATGCTTTGTTGAAAGATATGCCGAAGGGTGCCATTCTCGTGAATACAGCCCGTAAGGAAGTCATCAACGAAGACGAACTCATCCAATTAATGCAGGACCGTCCTGATTTTAAATATATCACCGATATCATGCCTGCCGCTAACGCTAAGTTTGCAGAACTTTTTGTCGGACGTTATTTCTCTACTCCGAAAAAAATGGGTGCACAGACCGCCGAAGCTAATATTAATGCCGGTATTGCTGCTGCCAAGCAAATTGTCGGTTTCTTAAAAGACGGTTGTGAGAAATTCCGTGTCAATAAATAATAAGAGATTTATGAATTATGATTTATGAATTATGAGGGAAAACCAAACGTATGACAAGGCATTATCGTATGCTGTCCGTATAGTTAACTTATATAAGTATCTGGTGGATGAGAAAAAAGAGTATGTCATGAGTAAACAACTCTTGCGTAGCGGAACGTCTATTGGAGCTAATATCAGTGAAACGATCTCGGCAGAATCCTCGGCAGACTTTGTCCATAAATTGTCAATTGCTCAAAAGGAAGCTAACGAGACGATTTACTGGTTAGCTCTATTGGAAAAGACCGGATATTTATCTGGTATACAACATGGATCCATGTCATCTGATTGCACAGAGATAAGAAAATATTGGTTTCCAGCATATTGACTTCAAAGCAAAGATGTTTCCCCATCAATCATAAATCATAATTCATCAATCATAAATCTAATAATTATGGCTGTTATTAAACCGTTTAAAGGGATTCGTCCCCCACAGGAGTTGGTCGAACAAGTTGCCTCGCGCCCTTATGATGTATTAAATTCGGAAGAAGCACGGGAAGAGGCAAAAGGAAACGAGAAATCACTTTACCATATCATAAAACCGGAAATCGATTTTCCGGTAGGTACTGACGAACACGATGCGTGCGTTTACGAAAAGGCTGCCGAGAATTTTAAATTATTTCAGGATAAGGGTTGGCTGGTACAAGATGACAAAGAGAATTACTACATCTATGCCCAAACGATGAATGGTAAAACACAGTATGGTTTGGTGGTAGGTGCCTACGTTCCTGATTATATGAATGGCATCATTAAAAAGCATGAGTTGACCCGTCGTGATAAAGAGGAAGACCGTATGAAGCATGTTCGCGTAAATAATGCCAACATAGAACCGGTGTTCTTTGCCTATCCTGATAATGCTGTTCTGGATGCAATAATCAAGAAATATACTTCTCAAAAGCCTGCATATGATTTTATAGCTCCCGGTGATGGTTTCGGACATACTTTCTGGATTGTGGACCAAGCAGGAGATATTGCTTCTATTACAGCAGAATTTGCCAAAATGCCGGCACTTTATATCGCCGATGGTCATCATCGTTCTGCCGCTGCTGCACTGGTAGGTGCTGAGAAGGCAAAACAGAATCCGAACCATCATGGTGACGAAGAGTATAATTACTTCATGGCTGTGTGTTTCCCTGCCAATCAATTGACTATCATTGATTATAACCGTGTAGTGAAAGACCTTAACGGGCTGACTCCCACACAGTTCCTTGAAGCTCTCGAAAAGAATTTTATCGTCGAAGAAAAAGGAGCGGATATTTATAAACCGAATGCATTGCATAATTTTGCTCTTTATCTGGAGGGCAAATGGTATAGCCTTACAGCAAAAGCCGGAACATATGACGACAATGACCCGATAGGTGTATTGGATGTCACTATCTCGTCCAACTTGATATTGGATGAAATCTTAGGTATCAAAGATTTGCGTTCCGACAAACGTATTGATTTTGTCGGAGGTATCCGTGGCTTGGGCGAATTAAGCAAACGTGTAGATAGCGGTGAAATGAAAGTAGCCCTTGCTCTTTATCCTGTTTCAATGAAACAGCTTATGGATATTGCTGATACAGGCAACATCATGCCGCCAAAGACTACTTGGTTTGAACCGAAACTTCGATCGGGACTGGTGATTCATAAATTAGACTGATTCCGTACGTTGTAAATGATAAAAGATTAGGCGGTACAGCATGTTGATACATGGATTGTACTGCCTATTTTTAGTTTTTAATTCTCGGTTTTTAATTTTATAAGTATCTTTGCACACATGGAAGATACATATAAGACTATTACCGAACCATCCGAAGGTATCTATACCGAGAAACGTAGCAAGTTCATTGCTATCGCCCTGCCTGTGCGCACTCATGAAGAAATAAAAGCGCATCTTGAAGTTTATCAGAAAAAGTATTACGATGCACGTCACGTTTGTTATGCCTATATGTTGGGTCATGAACGCAAAGATTTTCGTGCAAATGATAATGGAGAACCTTCCGGTACAGCCGGCAAACCGATTTTAGGGCAAATTAATTCTAACGAATTGACAGATATACTAATTATAGTAGTACGCTATTTTGGTGGAATTAAATTAGGGACAAGTGGTCTTATCGTTGCCTATAAGGCTGCTGCTGCCGAAGCCATCGCCTCCGCCACGATTGTTGAAAAAACGGTAGATGACGAGGTTACTGTATTATTCGAGTATCCGTTCATGAATGACATTATGCGTATTGTGAAAGAAGAAGAACCGGAAATAATACAACAATCCTATGACATGGATTGTAGCATGACACTCCGCATCCGTCGATCGATGATGCCCTGTCTGATGGCACGGTTGGAAAAGGTAGAAACAGCACGTATTATTGACGATAAGGAGGAATAAACAAGTTTTTTATTTATACTATTGGTTTACTTACTCAATGTGCGTTTCTTCAAAATAGATATCCGGAATGAACGCACATTGAGTTTCTGTATACAAAATGTGAGACTCTTTTATTCATCTCCCTTTTCGAAGTTTATTTTGCGGTGTGTACCGTCACAGAACGGCTTGTTTTTTGAATGACCGCAGCGGCATAAGGCATTTGTTCCTGTTAGAATATTTTCTTTTCCGTCTTTGGTGATTATTTTAAATTCACCTTTAATAATATACGGCCCTGCGGGTACTTCTGTAATGCTAATCAGATTTTCAATTTTATCCATAACTTTGTCATTTAAGTAATTAAGTATGTATATATAACATTCCGGATTGGAAATAGTTTTTCCTATTCTTCATTTGTTTTTATCAGTTTTCCTTATCTTTGCACCGAATGACGTACAATGTGAAAATGAAAGTTTTCTTTATATATATCGGTTTGTTTTTGTTGGGAAGCACTTTCTCTTCTGTTAAGGCACAGTCTGTTAAAGCACAGAAAGTGGCTCTTAACGACATACCTCTACCTTGGTATTCACAGAAAATTAGCGGATGTCCCTATGCACATTGTTCGCTGGCCTCTTCTTTGATGGTGTATGACTATTTTAAAGGGATGACTTCAGACAGTTGCCGTTCGGCAAGTGAAGCCGAAGCAAAATTGGTGGAATATCAGAAAAACTATTTTTTAAAGAAACGTGCTCCTTTCAAGCGACGGACATCAGTGGGACAGGGAGGATATTACTCTTTTGAAATAGATTCCCTGACGCGTTATTATGAGCATATGGTGAGCGCAGAACATTTTATGAATAAGGATTATCGGATATTGAAGTCTTATATCGATCGGGGAATTCCCGTTCTGATAAATGTTCGTCATCGTGGCTCTACCCGTGGGTTGTTGCAACCGGGTAGTCACCGCCATTGGATGGTGCTTCGTGGTATAAATGATACTCATGTGTGGATCAATGATCCCGGACGTTCGGCCACGATGCGTAATAAAGGAGAAAATCAGTGTTTTCCAATAAAAAAAGAACGAGGTAATCCTGCCTGGTTTGATGGATGCTGGACGGGAAGATATATCGTGATAACTCCCCGTATCCCATTGACCATGGCCCGGATCGGTAAATTACCTCCTGTGGAGGAAGCAATAGCGATAAAACCTCCGTTTATTCCTTGGAAAGAACTTCCGGAAATAATTGATCTGTAAATCTGTAAAATAAACAAATAAAAATATATGGCATTTGAAGCAACAAAAAGAGAATGGAGCGAACTTTATGCTTTTTTCCGCTTGCTGGCGGACGGGCAAGTCGCATTGGGCACGCCGCAAGTGAAAGCAGATGAAGAGAGGTGTTGGCCCATCGCTATGATACAAAGGGAAGAGCATGACGGAACGCGCCGTTATTATATAGAAAAAGAAGATATTCATATTGTAGGCGAAAACATAGATAAACGGATCGCTCGTGAAGATTTTGATATAGTATCCGGATTAATTCTCACCGCCATGAAATCCTCATCCGAGGATGATGTAACCTCTCCGGAAGGAGTGGAAGAGTTTCTGGACGAAGCTGCAATTTTCGATCTGGAGGCAAAAACGGACGATCGTACAGACTTCTCGGTCGCATTCTGGCACCCGGAGGCACCGCTCACAGGGTTGAATGTCCGTTCACGTCTTAGTGCAATGAATCCGTTATTGGACGGTGGGCGAAGCGCCAATCTTAAATTGGAGCAGACCGGTGTGAAATTTGCTGTACCTACAGTGAATAAAATTAATGCTTTGCCCGAGTCGCCTACGGAAGTGGCGGAACGCATGATGATGATAGAGCGTCTGGGCGGGATATTGAAATATTCGGATGTGGCCGATCGTGTATTTCGCTGTAACCTTTCGATGATTGATCTGCATTTTCCTCGTGTATTGGCTGAAATGGTACGTATAATGCATCTTGATGGTATTACTCGTATCAGTGAGCTGACAGAGGAAATAAAAGCAATCAATCCTCTAAAGATAAAGGATGAACTGATCAATAAACATGGGTTTTATGAATTTAAAATGAAGCAATTCCTGCTTGCACTGGCATTGGGTATGCGTCCGGCAAAAATATACAACGGGACAGATTCGGCCGTAGAAGGCATCTTATTGGTGGATGGAAGCGGGCAGGTGCTTTGTTATCACAAATCGGAGAAAAAAGTATTTGAAGATTTTCTGTATTTGAATACCCGTTTGGAGAAAGGTTCTTTGGACAAAGATAAGTATGGCTTCCTGGAACGTGAGAACGGGGTTTATTACTTTAAGTTGAATGTGAAAATCGGATTAGTGAAAAGATAAATAATGTACCAATATAACACAATGTGCCAATTACCATGCGGTATCCTTGATTGGAACAAGGCATATTGGCAATGCATTTAAATAAGATTCATCATGAAAACAAATGAAGTTTTAGAGACTATCAAAACGCGGCGTAGCGTGCGTGCTTATACTGCACAAGCACCGGAGACAGATGACCTGGTGACTATACTTGAAGCTGCCAAGTATGCTCCTAACGGTATGCATCTGGAAAGTTGGCATTTTACAGCTATCCAAAACGCTGAAAAGTTGGAAGAACTGAATTCACGCATTAAAGGCGCGTTTGCAAAGAGTGATGACAAGCACTTACAGGAACGTGGACACAATAAAGCGTATTGTTGCTATTATCATGCGCCGGTATTGGTGATCGTTTCCAACAAACCTACCCAATGGTGGGCGGGCATGGACTGTGCATGTGCCATTGAAAATATGTTTTTGGCGGCTCATTCGTTAGGTATCGGGTCATGTTGGATCAATCAGTTGGGAACAACCTGCAATGATCCTGAAGTTCGTGAATTTATAACTTCTCTCGGTGTACCGGCCGATCATCAGGTTTATGGCTGTGTGGCATTGGGTTATGCTGATCCTAAAGCACCGCTGAAAGAAAAGGTAGTAAAGGAGGGAACTGTGACAATTGTAGAATAATACCCGCTATTACCTGCTCGAATGATCAAAGGAGTGCTATTCTCCGATTGTTTTTTATGCTGATCCTTGTGAAGTCATAAAACAAAATCTCCCGGATAGAAAGAACTATTTTCATATCCGGGAGATTTTATTTTGCACCTATTACTTTTAGTTTATTCGAAAGTACCATACCGGGTAGGCAATAACTTCCGGTCTCCCAAAGTATTGTCTACACGTGCCACATTTATCCAGAATTTGTTTTCCCGTACGCTTTCTATCGGGTAAGCCGCTTTTTCACGGGTATAGCAGTGTTCCCAATTATCGCCTACCACTTCGTATTCGGGATGTGGGGCATTCACTAATACATTGTCGTCTTTGTCTGCTTCACCGTTTTTCACTTCCTGTATTTCCTTCCAGATAGTCTGCATTACTGTAATGAAATTATCCAGTTCCCACAGGCTTTCACTCTCGGTAGGTTCAATCATCAGCGTACCGTGAACAGGGAAAGAGAGGGTAGGAGCATGATAACCGTAATCCATGAGACGCTTGGCTATATCATTCTCACTGATGCCCGTTTCTTCGTGTATTTTGCGGCATTCCAATATCATTTCATGGCCTACAAATCCGTTAGCTCCTCTGTATACAATACCATAAGTGTCTTTCAGACAAGCTGCTAAATAGTTTGCATTAAGAATAGCTGCTTTTGTAGCCATCGTCAAACCTTCCGTGCTCATCATACAAATGTATCCGTAAGTAATCGGCAATATTCCCGCACTTCCGTAAGGAGCAGAGGATACTTCGTTCATCGGATCACCAAACAATCCATGTCCCGGCAAAAAAGGAACCAGATGTTCGGCTACGCATATCGGGCCTACACCCGGACCTCCGCCGCCATGAGGAGAAGCAAACGTCTTATGCAGATTCAAATGACAAACATCGGCACCGATAAAGCCCGGATTGGTCAATCCTACCTGAGCATTCATATTAGCACCATCCATATATACCTGTGCGCCACATGCATGAATGATGTTACAGATTTCTACAATCTCTGTTTCAAAGATACCGTGCGTGGAAGGGTAGGTGATCATCAGTGCAGCCAGATCCTCCTTGTTTTCTTCAGCTTTGGCGCGAAGATCCTCCATGTCTACATTCCCTTGCCCGTCGCAGGCACAGGTGACGGTCACGAATCCTGCCTGAATAGCCGATGCCGGATTTGTGCCGTGAGCTGATGCGGGGATCAGTATCTTGTTGCGGTGTCCCTGCCCGATACTTTCGAGATAGCTGCGGATAACCCGGAGCCCTGTATATTCTCCTGCCGCACCGGAATTCGGCTGGAGGCTGACACCGGCAAATCCGGTTATGGTTTTCAATTCTTCACTAAGGTTTTCTATTAACATGCGATATCCCTCAGCCTGATCCTCAGGAACCAACGGATGCATGCACATAAACTCCGGACGGCTTAGCGGTAGCATCTCGGCAGCCGCGTTAAGCTTCATTGTACACGACCCTAATGGGATCATTGAATGTGCCAATGAAATATCCTTGCGATCCAGCCGCTTTATATAACGCATCATCTCTGTTTCGGTGTGATATTTGTTGAATACCTCATGAGTCAGAAATGCGCTTTGCCGTTTCAGCTCTTTCGGAAAGGCGGCAGATTCCGGTATCACAGTCATCTTCTGATAATCTTTTTCTGCTGCAATGGCAAAAATAGACAACAATATGCCGGCAGCAGCCGTATCAGTGGTTTCATCAATGCTGAAGCCAACGTCACCATTATCGAAATAACGCAGATTCACCTCTTTGCTGAGAGCAATGGTACGTATCTGCTGAGCAGAAACATTATCAGGCAGGATAAAACGGAGAGTATCGAAATAATACTTGTTCACCTGCTTATATCCTAACTTATTTATCTCTTTTTCCAGAAAAGCACTAATATTATGGATGCGTGAAGCGATTCCGGTAATGCCCTCTTGTCCGTGATAGACTGCATAGAATCCTGCCATGGTAGCCAGTAATGCTTGGGCGGTACATATGTTTGAAGTCGCTTTTTCGCGTTTAATATGCTGCTCACGGGTTTGAAGAGCCATGCGATAACATAACTTTCCATATTTATCTTTTGACCATCCTATGATACGTCCCGGCATATTGCGCTTATACTCGTCACGGGTAGCAAAATAAGCAGCCGAAGGCCCGCCATAGAATAAAGGCGTTCCAAATCGCTGGGTAGTGCCGAATACGATATCCGCTCCCCATTCACCGGGAGGAACTATCATTGCAAGGCTTAACAAATCGGCGGCTACAGCTACTTTGCAACCGGCTTCATGTGCTTTCTCCGTGAATATCCGATAATCCTCAATACTTCCGTCGGCATTGGGATATTGAACGATACAGGCAAATACTTCCGGAGCAGGTGTAAATTCAGCGTATTTTCCCATACGCAATTCGATACCTTGAGGGATGGCACGTGTGGTCATTACAGCCAATGTCTGTGGGAAAATGTTTTCATCAACAAACACGACGTTAGCTCCTGCTTTCTGTTTATCGCGCGGACGGAGAGCATACATCATCGTCACGGCTTCTGCTGCTGCCGTAGCTTCGTCCAACAGGGAACAATTGGCCAATGGCATGGCGGTAAGGTCACAAACGGCTGTCTGAAAGTTCATAAGGGCTTCAAGACGCCCTTGTGAAACTTCGGTTTGATAAGGAGTGTAAGAAGTATACCACACCGGGTTCTCAAACACGTTTCTTTGAATAACGGCAGGGGTAATGGTATTGTACCATCCCATTCCGATGTATGATGTAAACAGTTTGTTTTTGCTTGCCAGTTGGGCTATGTGGTTGCTGAACTCATATTCCGTCATGGCAGGCGGTAATGCCAACGGTTCCTTCAGGCGGATATTGGCGGGTATTGTTTTATCTATCAGTTCATCAAGAGTGGCTACACCAATCTTGCGAAGCATCACTTGTATGTCTTCCTCACTGATGCCTATATGACGGCTGGCAAATGAATCGGTTTTCATATTAATTAGTTTTTAAGTAGTCCAAATGCATTTATAATCATCCGGTGCGCTCCCTTGACAGGCAGAGAAAGCACTTAGCGGAAGAAAGGATTTTCCGCTTTCTCCATTCCAATAGTGGTAGGGGCACCATGTCCCGGATAGACCACTGTTTCATTGGGAAGCGTGAACAGGCGGCTGCAAATATGCTCTATCAGCTCATCGAAATTCCCTCCGGTCAAATCGGCCCGGCCGATACTTCCTTGAAACAGGACATCGCCCGAAAACATGCAATGATCCGCCTTGCAATAATATACCAGGCTACCCGGTGAATGTCCGGGCACATGAATCGCTTCCAGCGAGGTGTTGCCAAACGTAATGGTGTCTCCGTCGTAGAGGTATTTTCCCAACGGGACAGGAGGTTCCTGTAACTGGAATCCGAACATGCGGCTCTGCTTGGGCGCTTCTTCTATCCAATACTCATCTGCCTGATTGGCTTCGGCAGAAAGACCGAACTCCTTTAGCATAAACGGATTTCCAAAAATATGATCCAGATGCAGGTGTGTGTTTAGTAAATGTTTTACAGTCAGTCCGTTGGCAATGATAAAGTTTTTCAATGCCTGTTTTTCTTCATCATAAAAACATCCCGGATCAATCACTACCGCTTCTTTTGTTTCATCCCACAGCACGTAGCAGTTTACGGGAAACATATTAAATTCAAATCTTTTTATTTTCATGGCTTTTTGATATTACGCATCTTTTTATACGGTTACATATACCACTTTTTTAGTTTGGAAGAATTCCTCTTCAAAATCCTCACTCAAGCTGTGTAGAGTCGTCTTATTCTTGAAAGGCATTGCTTCATGCTCGAGCTCTCCACCTTTGAGACAGATTAAACCATTGGGCAATGCATTTTGTTGCCGGGGAGAGATGTTTTTCTTGATGATTTTAATCAGATCGCCCAATGGCATGACAGCACGGCTTACTACGAAATCGAACAACTGCTTTTCTTCTTCGGCGCGCGCATGGCGGAAAGTGACATTTTTTAGTCCGATAGCGTTGGCTACTTCAGTGGCTACACGCACCTTCTTGCCGATACTGTCTACAAGATGGAATTTTACTTCCGGAAAAAGTATGGCTAACGGGATACCCGGAAAACCTCCTCCCGTACCCAAATCCATGATACTGGTTCCGGGACGGAAATTGATTATTTTGGCAATACCGAGCGAATGTAACACATGATGTTCGTACAGATTCTCGATGTCTTTGCGGGAAATGACGTTTATCTTGGCATTCCAATCGATGTATAAGTCGTATAGGGCAGCGAATTGCCTGCGCTGTTCTTCCGTGAGATCGGGAAAATATTTGAGTATGATTTCCACTTCTTAAAAATATATGAGTTATAGGTTATGATTTTAATTTTTCAATTCTCCGACAACCGGGTTACTGCCTAACATATGTTCCAACATCTGAAACGGTATGGATACTGTAACCGGTCCCATTGCATACGGAGTAATATCATATACATTATAATAGAATGTAACACCGTCTTTGTCGAGATAGAAATTCTCTGTCGGCGCGATTTCTCCTGTCGAACCATATCCCATATCCTCCAGTTCAGCACGTGTCTTGGCTTCATTGTCCGCCATAAGCTGGTTCCAGATAAGGTCGGTAAGGGGCTCTTGGTATTCTCCCACAAAAACATCGTCCAAACGTAAGGGACGCATCAGCCCGAGATCCATGTTGAGAAATGTGGTCATATAGATCCCGTGTGCCCCTCCGGTATATTCATTATAATCTATGCGGTATACAAGCAGATTTTTTTCATACAACTGTACATGGCTTTCTATACCTTTATAATAAGAGTACCATGCACCTATAGACGATTCATCTTTTTTATCCTTTTCATCTTCCAGATACATCGGTTCCAAGTCACGACGATATTCCCGAATATAGGCTTCCGTATACTGTTTCACTACTTCTTTCGGGTTTTCTCCTATGTATTTTTCACCGAAGCAGGCAGATATAAAATATTTATTCAGGGTATCTTTCAGCAATTCATCCGATGCTTTGACCGGATAGGTAAAATCGATCACGAGATTGCAGGCCGGCCTGGCTGTATCACTAAAGAGATGCGCAGTTTCATTCACTTGTATGCTATCGAACTCTAACGAACCGGTATTCTTGTTCATCTTGTCACCACAAGAAAATAAAAAGCCACTTACAGCTACCATTATTGCAAGTAGGCTGACATATTGTTTTTTCATAAGGGTTTCTTCTTTAAATTCAACATTTGTATCGTTATTCCCTATCGACAAATATAGAACATATTAACGAATACAACGAATAAAAAAGAAAAAAATAACGCCCTCTGAAAGTAAAATCTCTCATTCACAGCAGAGAGATGATGGAACTTGCGGAGGGCGTTGGAAAGTTCATAACAATGGTTTGAATAAAGAATATATAGATTCGATTATCACAATTCCGAGAAAGCACTTTCGAGCCATGCCAAACGTTTACTCAACCATTGCTTCAGATACTGCACTTCATTATTATAAGATCCCCAAACCGCATAGTTAGGCCACGTCTGTTCGTATAGCGTATTCCATTTCGCATTGTTTTCAATAACAGAAAACTTCAAATAAGTTGCATTTTCGTTAATATTAGTCAGCATATCATTTTCTTTGGATTTGAAGTATGCAAACCGTTCTTTTACCAATGCCACAAAAGAAGGATCTTCGAACATTCGGGAAAACCAAGTTACTTTCTTCTTTATCCAAAACCCTTCGTAGCTTTGATTGTCATTATAGTTAACATTGCCTAATGCAATATCATAATCCCATAATGGTCCCATTTTTAGCTTTCCTCCCGGAGTAATGTTTAAATAACAACTACTGAAGAAACATGCATCATTATTCTTCGTTATTTCATTAATCAAATACCAATCGACAAAGCTCACTTTATCAAAGTAATTGGCATACCCTTCAGTTTCATCTAAAAAATTACTTCCCAATAATGCTTCTTCCGCTTTATTTACATAATCAGATATCCATTTATGACGCTCTCCATTTTTTTCTATATCGGGATCTTTGACACAAAACGTCAAATTCTTCGTTTTGAATGATATGTCTTCCGGGCCGATCCTGTCAGGTTGATCTATTTCCATTAAGTATCCATCGTCTGTAATGTTGACTCTCGAATCTGCTATTTTTATTTTCTCACACAATTGGTAAGTACCACAATATACTTCATTCATGAATAATTCTACAAAGTGAGTCCTTGGTGTCCATTCCAAATTACTGATTCTTCCCATAAAGAAACTTGCTTCATTTCGCAGATTGGTTTTATCCGTGTAATTGGCCAATAACACCCATGATTTATCTTTTGGTTCACCCAACAGCGAAGTCTTTTTATCAAATTTCAACGCATATGGTTTCTTAGGCAGCGACCAGGTAGAATTTCCTCTTCCTTTAATTGTTACATCGCTTTCGAATATTTCTCCCGAGCGGGTATAGATATCCTCTACAATTCGTAGATGTGCGTTGACATATTCTTCTTTGGAAGTAATTTCTGTATCATTTTCCGTATTGATATACATCACAGGCAATCCCGTGAAAGCATATACTAAAACTTTGTATTCTTTCGTTTTTCCTTCAGTGTTTTCTATTGTGATGTTCAAAGGCGAAGAAAAGTTAAGTCCTTCCATGTTTTCCGGTACTTTTACCCATGTCTTTTCATTGTCCAATTTTATGGTAGGAATTAATTGTTTGTGAGGTAACACATATGGAACATGTGCGGAGATAGTTCCGTCTTTATTAATTGTTGCAACAATATCAGAAATTAATAACTGAGGATTTTTATCCGCTTCGAAAACAAATGACGTGATACAGGGCTCACTACTTACAGATGCCTTTTGGGTGATTAAAATAGTCTGTATAATTTCTGACCCCGGTATGGTAAAGATTATTTTGGAAGTTCTTTCTTGGGATAGAGGATTTGGGTCGCATATAAAACTTTTTATATTAAACTGTTCCGATCTTGTATTTACAGAATGCAACCATTCTTTTTTTTCAATATCAATGCTTGGTTCCATGCTGGATTGCAGAATGATATCGACAATCCCGCCTGTACTTTCTACTGTATATTCCTTCTTAGGTATATTGATTATAATATCCGGATCGTCCTCGTTTTGACATGAAAATAAAATTCCAATAAAAAGAAATAGATGATGTAATTTTTTCATAAGTATTATTTTAATAGTTCTTGATTGACAATGTGAGAATATAAATTTACGATGTTTGTTTGCAAAGCTACAAAAACTATTAATATTAGAAAATAATAATGAAACATATTATTACCAAAAGAGAATAATGCAATTTATATGGGTATGTACCGTGTTTCTGTAAACATAGTTGGTGTTATATGATTATAGAGAATATGACCAACCTGCCTTTATCGTATTTCACCGATCAAGTAATTTAGAGAATACTGTAAAAAAGGTCAGGACTATGCTACAATTTTTCATACTGTTATGGTAGTTTTGTAAAATAAGAAAAGAGTAGTAGTATTAATGGTATAACAGAATTGAAAATATGATGAAGTACAACGAATATCCCATAAAGAAGCTCGAAGATACTATTCTTCTTAGTTATAACGGCCCATTTAAAAAGCATCATAACTATACAGATGAAGCATGTCTACTTGAGTTGCGCAAGGATATCCTCAACCACTATGCCTTGCGATGCCAAGCAGAATTGTTACCAACAATCGTTGAATTCAATGATACCCTAAGAAGTGCTTTGCAAGAGATGTATGAACGTGCTCACTACATTTGGAATGACATAAAAGACAGAAATGATTACGATGAATTTGTTAGATTGACTGCAGAATGCTATTTGAGTGATGACTATCCCCAATCACATCCCGTGCAGGGTGAAGACCGCCAAAGGTTGTGGGAAGCTATTTGTGATTCCGGATGGAATTCATTATATAAATCCGGAGTGACTCAAGCTTTGGTTTTACCATTTGATTTGGAGGAGTCTTTTGAATCTTTCATCGGTATGAATTGTACACCACCCAACTGGAATGAAGGACTTGATCGTGAACTAACAAAGGACTTGCAGCTAATCAATGCATTTCATAATCTCTTTGATCATACAAACTTTGCCCTTACCGATTTTATTTATGTCAGGAAATTTAATACTGAAATTAAAATAGAAATTAATAAATAGAAGCAATGTTACTGCCGGAAAAATAATCGGCAAACAGTCAAAGAAAAAATAAATCAAAGGAGAAGACAATACTTATAAATGCAATGCTTCTCCTCTTATTTTATACGAATCGGATTAATATTGTTTTTCAACGTTGTATTACTATAATATTACTGCATAATATCCGTAACATAACTACATAATGGCTACCACGTTACGGCATAGTGCTTTGTTATAATATCACAAATAGAGACTATATCTGTTTACCATTCCCTTAACCAAAATTCATTGAATATGTCGCTTTCGGAATCTTTCCCCCGATCATTAGGAAACAAGTCCAGTATAGGAAAGCAAATAAATCCATTTTCGCTACAATCGTGCCGTAACTGTTCGGAAGGAGATTCATGACAGGTTATTAATACATAATGTAGACAAAAATTTCCGTCTTTATAGGCTTCATCAAATATTTGGCGATAACGTTTCAATTGATCATCGTGAGTTGGGGTGTATATTTTGTTTTCTATCAAAATAGCATGCCATTCTGGTTTTCCATTAATACTCAGTTCAATGTTAGTATGCAAATCAATATGCTCCCATTGTTTCCAAGTTTCAACGCTGCAAACTTCAATGTTATCATACTCTTTTATGTCTAACAGGCGAAATAAAATTTCCCGGCAATAATTGTATAAGATTGTTTTCTCATTAGCATACGCAGAAGACGCGCGTCGCAAAGTCCATGAAAGAATAAAATCCAGCATTGTTTCTTTCTGGCAATCTCCGTAAGAAGAGTCTTTCATTAATAAAGATACATTCATGTTTGTTTATATTTAGAACCTGCCTATTCTTACGGGGTTAGGCTTTCCGGCTGCTAATATAAAAGAAAAAGATGCAGCATTTTCCTTTTCCTCCTTCCCTTTAAAAGCAAAGGAAATAATTTAATGTGCTAAAATATCACATAAGCTATAAAATTATTATTTTATTTCTCATTTTTTTCAAATCCGGAAGCCACAACGGTTACTTTAACCGCATTCTCTGATATGTTGTTCGAACCACGTTCAAATCCGAAAGTTGTCTCCACGAAAGACATCGTTTCTATGAAATGTTTTATCGTATCCATATCTTTTAACAAAGAAACATTTTCCTCCTTGCCATAAGTGAAGTTGAGTAATAAACGCTTTGCTTCCGATATATCAAGACCATCGCACAGGGGCAATTTTAATGCATCTTGAATGGCATTTTCTATCCGTTTTCTCCCTTTACCTATCCCTGAACTTACAAAGCCTAATCCTCCTCCTTTCAAAGCCCAGTTTATATCTGCAAAATCCATAGCAACCATGTTGTTTCTTGTGATGATATTCATTATATCACCTATGATTGTCAATACGTGTTGGTTAATTATGTTCTGAATATTAAAATCGGCTCCTAAAGAAGATACGATAGATTTGCCATGAATTATTTGTAGAGAATCGGTATACTGCATTACGTTTTTTATGGATTTATTCTGTTCTAAGATTTTCCCGTCTGTGGTATCATACGAAGGAGGAATAATTAAAATTCCGACTGTTGTAACATTAAGTTCCTTTGCAACACGTGCTATAACCGGAATCGTCTCCATTCCAATTACTTCATCCATATATGCTATGATGAATAAGATTTTTGAAAATTGTATCTCCATAAAAATATCCTCATACTTGTCCAAAGCAATAACATTTGCATCGTATGTGGCAAACGAAATATTTTCCAGTCTTACCTGCCGTATGAAACGCACGATGCCACAACCACCGCTTCCGATACCTATGACTTTGATTAAGTTCTCCTGAACCGAAGAATTTATCGGAGAAGAAAAAGCATTGCTATCCATTAGCCTCTGTTTTGAATTTTATATATTTCCATTTCTTTTTGCAAATAAACAGATAGGATATGCCAAAACATTTCATAATAATCATATAATTTTTATTAACCTCATGAGAGCTGCATAACCTTTTATCTTCATTTTGATTCGAATTTCATCTTTTATTTCTATCTTTGCAACCGATATGAAGAGATTCCGTTACATATTTGCTGTAATACTTTCCCTGACAATCATATATGTCGGGGCAGGAGTTTCTGTTATTGATTATTGCTGCGCTGCATGCGAAACCGCACAAAACTGTTGCAGTAATGGTTGTCCCAAATGCCGTAAGTCTCATCAACAGTCAGATAAATCATGTAAAGAAGAGGGATGCACAGCCACGATCTATAAGGTAGATCTGATGAAGCATTCATGTGAAGCTTCCGTCAGCGTTCCTGTCATGCAATTATTCTGTGAGTTATTACCTCAATTTCGCAGTATATTGTTTATGGGAGAGTGGCAGGAGACATCCTACAACGTTCCTCCACATCCTGTCAGTTCGCGACATTATCTGGCTTTATATTCTGTCCTGCTTATTTAGACTCCAAGTGTGCTAAGAAAGGAATGCATGAGAATAGTATTCAATGATACTGTTTTCATTATTTCTAATACCTATTTCTTTATATCTTAAGATTCAAAACATCCCCATGTTTTCATTAAGAACATCCCCATGTTGTGTACAAGAACATCCGGATGTTGTACATGAGAACATCCCCATGTTTTCTGATTATATCTTATACTTTGAAGAGTCGGGATATTTATATCTGAGATATGAAGAGTAATATTAATCCATAGATAAGTAATATACCATTGTGCAACCCTGTTGCACTGGTTATCGTGTAATTTTGCATCATGAAACAATTTATGTATATAAAATATATATTCTTATTTCTTGCTTTCTTTACTTTCTATACTGCGCAGGCACAAGTAAAAGGAATTGTAAAAGACAATACCGGAGAACCTATCCCCGGTGCCAATGTGTTTTGGATGAATACCACGAATGGCGTAACAACTGCTGAAGACGGCCGGTTCTCGATATCCAAACCGGCAAAGAGCCATATGCTTGTGGTCAGCTTTATCGGTTTCGAAAATGATACGATCCACGTCAGTGATAAAAATCAGGAACTTGATATTGTGCTCCGCGAGGGGGTGGAATTGAATGAAGTCAATATCGTAAGCAGAAAACTCGGAACGATGAAATTGCGGAACAGTGTTATGAACGAAGATATCATCAGTAGCGCCGAACTCACCCGTGCGGCTTGCTGTAATCTTGGCGAGAGCTTCGTTACCAACCCCTCGGTAGACGTCAGTTATTCCGATGCGGCAACGGGAGCCAAGCAGATTAAGTTATTGGGGCTTTCGGGTACGTATGTACAGATGATGACGGAAAACATCCCTAATTACAGAGGAGCTGCGGCACCGTATGGTCTCGGATATGTACCAGGACCCTGGATGCAAAGTATTCAGGTTAGCAAAGGCAGCTCATCGGTTAAGAACGGGTACGAATCGATCACAGGGCAGATAAACGTAGAGTTCAAAAAACCTCAACTTCCGGATGCCGACTGGGTATCAGCCAATCTTTTTGCCAGCAGTACCGCCCGTTATGAAGCGAATGCCGACGCTACGGTAAAACTTTCCAGACGATGGAGCACCTCATTGCTTGCACATTATGAGAATGAAACCAAAACACATGACAGCAATGACGATGGCTTTGTCGATATTCCCCGTGTGAAGCAGTATAATTTGTGGAATCGTTGGGCATATATGGGCGACCGTTATGTGTTTCAGGCAGGCATCAAGGGTATGTCGGAACAGCGTAACAGCGGACAGGACGGACATAATGACCAACCGGCACACGATCTCTATGAGATAGGTATCAAAACCAACCGTTACGAAGCCTTCACTAAGAACGCTTACATCTTTGATAAGGAGAAGAATACCAATCTCGCCCTTATCCTGCAAGGGACGATCCATAATCAGGATGCCGTATACGGGCATAAACTTTACGATGTGGATCAGAGCAATGTGTACGCATCTTTATTGTTTGAGACCGAATTCAGTAAGCAGCACAGCCTTTCTACCGGATTGAGTTTCAATTACGATGGATACGACCAGCATTATCGCCTGACCAACAATACGGAGTCGGGATTAACAAACGCATTCGTAAAAGAATCTGTTCCGGGGGCATACATTCAGTATACTTTCAATTTGAACGATAAACTGATGCTGATGGGAGGAATACGCGGCGACCACAGCAGCGAGCACGGGTTCTTTATCACTCCCCGTGCACATATCAAGTACAATCCGAATGAGTATCTGCACATGCGTCTCTCGGCCGGAAAAGGCTACCGGACCAATCATGTACTTGCAGAAAATAATTATCTGCTTGCCAGTAGCCGTAAAGTGAAAATAGCCGGTCATCTCGATCAGGAAGAAGCCTGGAATTATGGAGCAAGTGTTTCAACTTACATTCCCCTTTTTGGCAAGACGCTGAATATCAACGCAGAATATTATTATACTGATTTTCAGAAACAAGTGGTAGTGGATATGGATACGAATCCTCATGAAGTGTCGTTTTACAACCTGAATGGGCGTTCTTATTCACAAGTATTGCAGGTAGAGGCGAATTATCCGCTCTTCAAAGGTTTTACTCTGACTGCGGCTTACCGCCTGACGGATGCGAAGACCACTTATAACGGAGAATTGCTGGAGAAACCTTTGACCGGAAAATATAAAGGGCTTCTGACAGCTTCTTATCAGACGCCGTTGGGATTATGGCAGTTTGATGCAACACTCCAACTGAACGGCGGCGGAAGAATGCCGAATCCGTATACCCTGACAGATGGCGGACTGTCATGGGAAAAACGGTATGGCAGCTTTGAACAATTGAGTGCGCAGGTGACCCGTTATTTCCGCCGTTGGTCCATCTACGTAGGAGGAGAGAACCTTACTAATTTTAAGCAGAAGAATCCGATCATAGATGCGGCAAATCCTTGGGGAGATAATTTTGATTCTACTATGATATGGGGGCCGATGCATGGTGCAAAAGCCTATATCGGCATCAGATTTAATCTGGCAAGAAACAGTGAATGAAATTAAAAAGTAATATTATTAATTATAAATTGGAGGAAAAAATATGAAAACAAAAAGAATGTTGACAGCCTTGGTGATAACATTATTGAGCGTAACAGCCGTTATGGCCAAAGACATCCGTACAGCAGTATTCAAAGTATCACAGATGCATTGTGAAAATTGTGAACGGAAAGTGAAGAATAATATCAAGTTTGAGAAAGGAGTAAAGGAGTTCTCTACGGACTTGAAAACAAGGACGGTGTCCATTACCTACGATGCTGACAAAACAAATGTAGAGAAACTCAAGGCCGGTTTCAAGAAATTCAATTACGAAGCGGAATTTGTAGAAGAAACAAAGCAGGCGGAAAAGAAGTAATTTGAACAAACGGCCCGTAAATGTTGTTTATTTAGTAATGAGTGAATAGCAGCCAATGCTTATCACTCATCACTAACCACTAATCACTAAATAAATTATGGGTACTATTACAAAGAAGGCATTTCCCGTACTGAACATGCACTGTGCGGGATGTGCCAATAATGTTGAAAAAACAGTTCGCAAGCTGCCGGGCATTGTAGATGCTTCAGTAAACCTTGCCACCAATACACTCTCCGTCTCGTATGAAGCCGACAAACTGGCTCCCGGAGAGATCCGGGCGGCTGTGCTTTCCGGAGGGTACGACCTTATCATAGAAGAAGAAAACCTGAAAGAGGAACGGCGCGAGGAAGCACAACACCAGCACTATCGCAAGCTGAAAATGCAGGTCGTCGGTGCTTGGGTATTCGCTGTTCCGATGTTGCTTTTGTCTATGGTCTTCATGCATGTGCCATATTCAAGCGAGATACAGCTATTACTGACCCTTGCGGTGATGATTCTTTTCGGCGGTTCGTTTTACACGGGCGCATGGAAGCAGGCGAAGTTAGGACGTAGTAACATGGATACGTTAGTAGCCCTTAGCACGTCCATCGCATTTCTGTTCAGTGCATTCAATACTTTCTTTCCGGAGTTCTGGTATAGTCGCGGTTTGGAGCCGCATGTCTATTACGAGGCTTCCGTAGTTATTATTGCTTTCGTGCTGACCGGCAAATTAATGGAAGAGCGTGCAAAAGGCAACACAACTGCTGCGATTAAAAAGCTCATGGGGTTGCAGCCGAAAGTTGCACGCGTATTACGTAATGGAATTGAGGAAGAAATCTTAATCGACCAGTTACAGGTTGACGATCTGGTAGTTGTCCGCCCCGGCGAACAGATTCCGGTAGATGGGGTTCTTGCCGAAGGAGATTCTTTTGTGGATGAAAGCATGATTAGCGGTGAACCGATTCCGGTAGATAAGAAGAAGGGAGATAAAGTGCTTGCCGGCACCATCAATCAACGTGGCTCATTTATCATCAAGGCATCACAGGTAGGCAGTGAAACGGTTCTTGCCCGCATCATCCGCATGGTGCAGGAAGCACAGGGAAGTAAAGCCCCCGTACAGCGTATTGTCGACCGTGTGACGGGTATCTTCGTTCCGGTGGTGCTTGGCATCGCCGTACTGACTTTCGTACTTTGGATGGTAATAGGCGGAACGGAATATTTCTCATATGCCATGCTATCTGCCGTTTCCGTATTGGTGATTGCTTGTCCGTGCGCTTTGGGACTGGCCACGCCTACTGCCCTGATGGTAGGTATCGGCAAAGCGGCCAGCCAGCATATCTTGATAAAAGATGCCGTCGCTCTGGAACAGATGCGGAAAGTAAATGTCGTGGTACTCGATAAAACCGGAACATTGACCGAAGGCCATCCTACTGTCAGTGGTTGGCTATGGGCGCAGACTCAGGAAGAGTGTTTCAAGAATGTACTTCTCGCTGCCGAGCTGAAGTCGGAACATCCTCTTGCCGGAGCAATCGTTGCATCTTTGAAAGACGAAGAGAAGGTAGTGCCGGCACCGCTCGAAAGCTTTGAAAGCATCACCGGAAAAGGAATTAAGGTTGTCTATGAAGGCGATCTATTCTGGGTAGGCAGTCATAAGCTGTTGAAGGATTTCGATGCCGTCGTAACGGATGTTATGGCCGATATGTTGGTGCAATATGAATCCGAAGGAAACGGCATCATTTATTTTGGCCGCCGGAATCAACTATTAGCCATCATCGCTGTCACCGATCCTGTCAAGTCCACCTCTGCCGAAGCTGTGAAAGAGCTGAGACGGCAAGGAATCGACATTTGCATGCTGACCGGCGACGGGCAACGTACAGCCTTGGCTGTGGCAGGAAAATTGGGTATCGACCGTTTTGTAGCCGATGCGCTGCCGGATGACAAAGAAGACTTTATCCGCGAATTGCAGTTGCAGGGAAAGACTGTGGCAATGGTGGGGGATGGCATCAATGATTCGCAAGCATTGGCACTGGCCGATGTCAGCATCGCTATGGGGAAAGGTACCGATATTGCCATGGATGTAGCTATGGTTACACTGATGACTTCCGATCTTCTATTGTTACCGAAAGCATTCGATCTGTCCAAACAGACCGTAAAGCTCATTCATCAGAACCTGTTTTGGGCGTTTATCTATAATCTCATAGGAATTCCCATTGCAGCAGGCATACTTTTTCCTCTGAACGGGCTACTCTTGAATCCAATGCTGGCAAGTGCAGCTATGGCATTTTCAAGTGTGAGTGTCGTTCTGAACTCACTTAGCTTAGGAAGAAGGAAATGACTTATGAATGATGATTTATGAATTATTTTCCCGGCATGCTGCTTTTTTGCAGTATAATTTGTAAATTGCAGGGCATAAATTATAATTCATAAATCATCATTCAAATGTTCTTTTCCGATTGGGGACTTATTCCGTATGCCGAAGCCTGGCAACGACAGACTGAATGGTTTGATTCTCTGATTCAAGCCAAGCAGAATAACGACGTATATGAAAACCATATTGTCTTTTGTGAACATCCGCATGTGTATACGTTAGGACGTAGCGGAAAGGAGAATAATATGTTATTGAGCGAAGCGCAATTGGAAAAAATAGGGGCGACGCTTTATCATATCGATCGGGGAGGAGATATTACCTATCACGGTCCGGGACAATTGGTCTGTTATCCCATTCTTAATCTTGAAGAGTTCGGTCTCGGCCTGAAAGAGTACGTGCATCTGCTGGAAGAGGCGGTTATCCGCGTGTGTGCCTCTTATGGAATCAAGACGGGAAGGCTGGCAAAAGCCACCGGTGTGTGGTTGGAAGGAGATACTGCCCGGGCACGCAAGATTTGTGCGATCGGAGTAAGGAGCAGCCATTATGTCACGATGCATGGCCTTGCCTTGAATGTGAATACCGACTTACGTTATTTCAGTTACATCCATCCCTGCGGATTTATAGACAAAGGCGTCACTTCACTGCGTCAGGAACTGGGAGGAGAACTCCCGATGTCCGAAGTGAAGCAACGCCTTGAACTTGAATTAAGCAGGTTGCTTACGCGAAAATAAGCTGACTATTTCAGTGCTTTTGCAATCGCTTTCTCAACCATCGGTTGCATGATTTCGTACCCTTTTTTATTGGGATGCACCCCGTCTTTTGACAGATCGGAGGGAAGTCCGTTCCTGTCGTCAGCCATTGCGGAGAAATAATCCACATAAATGAACTTGTTCTTTTCGGCATAAGCCTTGATCCATTTGTTCAGTTCCGGAATCTTGACGTTGGGTTCCATACCCGGCCGCCATGGATAATCGAAGGCAGGCAACACAGAACAGAGGATTACTTTGATACCGTTTGCCTTTGCCAACTGGGCCATAGATGCCAGATTGTCTTCTATCATTTCGAGCGTAGAGGGGCCTGTATTTCCGGCGATATCATTGGTACCGGCAAGAATCACTACTGCTTTGGGTTGCAGATCGATCACATCCTGACGGAAACGCAGCAACATCTGTGGAGTTGTCTGCCCGCTGATGCCCCGGTTGATATAGGGACGATCCTTGAAGAATTCCGGACAATTGTTCAACCACCCGATGGTGATGGAATTACCCATAAATACTACGCGCTTTTCTCCTTTGGCAGGAGCGCCCAGTGCTGCGTTGTCATTTTGAAATTGTTTTAAATTGGCCCAATCCTGCGCAGGCAGATTGCCGGCCAGTAAGAACAGGCTGATAAATAAAAGATAAATAGTCCTCATCACTTTTGTCGTTTCCATTGTTTTTGTTGCTTCCATTTTTTTTGTCGTTTTCATTTTTCTATTCACTCTTTAATTCATTCTTTCATTTTTTCATTCTTATTACCCGTATTCCCGTCCATTTTTTATTACGGTCGAGCAAGCGGCTTAATGCAAGTTTATCTACTAATACTTTCCCTCTTGAAGAAGAGGCATGAAGCAGGCACAAAGTGTCTTTCACATAGATGGCAATCCCCATATGCGCTGTATCCAATCCCGGTATGTTTGTAGTCAGAACGATGATGTCTCCACTCTTTATCCAGGGGAGTCCGTTTGCGGGCAGTTTATCTTTGGGCAGCCAATGTATTTCCTGTCCCGACAATGCTTTCTCATACTCTGCCATTCTCGTCACATTTTCCGGAGAATTGCTCAGATGTTTGTATAATTTCGGATGGGAAGACATGTACGAAAGCGATAATTTCTGGGTATACGGACTATTGGCTGCCGTAACATCTTCCATGAATCCGCCGCGTACCCCGTTGTTGATCCAATCGGAAGTGTAGTGCAGACGGGAAGTATACCCGTCTATTTTTCCTTCACGATAGCGGATACGTTGCAGATTAGCCGCAAAATCACTTTCGCTCATCTTGTTTCCCGATGCCGAAGGAAGAGACAGGGCAAGGACATATTCTACGAAAGTAGTACAATCCACTTCATCACAATTGATGACTAAATCTTCTTCACCATCCGTTTCAAGAGTATGAGCTACATAAGGAACATCTATAAAAGTTTGGGCATTAGCCAACATCGGATTTGCTTCCTGTTGTGCTTTTGCCTGGCTGCCTATAAAACAGGCAGCCAGCAAAAAGGTTGGAATCGTTTTCATTATTAATATTGATAAATTAAGTTTCTAAAATCAACCTTGCGCCCAAATGGAACCAGCGTGAAACCATATTCTATGGCATTCCCGCTACCGGTACGTATCAGATAAGGTTCGTGTGGCAGGGCACCCCAGCTATTGTCTCCGCCAATACCCATCATCCGGTAGTCCACAAATACATCTACCACCTTTTCCGGTTTCGGATCGGTGAGGTGGCGATGGTCTGTTTCGGCTGTGCGCGGTGCTGCGTTGTGCAGGTCATCTCCACTGTCAAGAGTTTCGAGCGGATGGTTCGAAGCGTTCAATTCGAACGTACGGTCGGCAACGAGTAACAGACCGGCACCGGATTTGTTGGTGAAAGCGCACCAATAGATGTCTGTACGGTGATTGTTTTCCTGCGGACGGATGTAAGGTTCATACATGTCTTTGATCGGTAACGAATATTCTCCGAAGAACTGAGAAGTGCGACGGTCGCGATAGTTTTCTTCCGGACCGCGTCCGTAGTAAGTCAATGTTGTGAATGTTTCCGGCATTTGCATACGTAAACCGATACGCGGTATCATCGGAGTCTTTTCATTCGCTGCCACAAACCGGTTGTTTACTTTGATCACTCCGTCGGCATATATCTTGTAGGTGATGTCCCAACTTGCATCCGCTTTCGGGAATTTGTAAGAACAGGTTACTTCACCGTTTCGGGAATTAAAGACAGCAGCCGTCACTTCTCCATAGCTGACTTCTTTCCACACTCCTAATTTATGTGGTAATCCGGCACCATAATCATTGTCGATCGGTGCACGCCAGAAGTTAGGATGCAATCCTTGTCCGTTGAGTATATACTCCATTCCATTATATTTGTAAGAAACCAGCATGCCGCTCTTCTTGTCGAATACCGCTTTGAAGTTTTTGCCGGAATAGATGGCTTGCGTCTCTGTTTCCTTCACGGGGGCAGCTGCTTGCAAAGCAGCATTGTCCTTATGGAAAGTGTAGATGTAGTTCTGTTCGCGGGCTATCACAGTGCCTGCCGGAAGGAAAGGTTCGGGCGTACGCACAGTAGCGTAGAACTCAATGCGTACATCTCCGGTATTCGTCTGTTCTTGCGGAATACCTTTCAGTTGCACCGTGACGGTTTCGCCCGGAGCACCGCTTGCACGGAACTTGTCGGTATAGATTTCTTTTCCATGATCGCGGATGACGTAGTGGTAATCGTATTTATCCAGATTGGTAAAACTAAAATCATTGCGCACATCTACCGTTCCGGCTTCTTTCTTGAAATTGACGAACTTGATATTCTGATATACCTTGCCCATTTCCGTGGTTTGCGGTTTTACCGAACGGTCGGGATAGACAACGCCGTTGATGCAGAAATCACCGTCGGATGGAGTACCGGTTGCACCGTAATCGCCGCCATACGCCCAATACTTGCGGCCATCTGCCGTTTTCTCGGCAAATCCCTGATCCACCCAATCCCAGATGCAACCACCTTGCAGAAGAGGGTATTTCTCGATAATATCCCAGTATTCCTGGAAATTTCCTAAACTGTTACCCATTGCGTGTGCATATTCGCACAGAATAAGCGGACGGGTATGTTTGGGATTCTTTGCGTACTTTTCGATATCGGCAGGGCGGGAGTACATCGGGCAACAAATATCCGTATTCCATTCCAAGTGGGCTTGTTCGTACTGTACGGGACGGCTGTCCAGCTCTTTCAGCAAGCTGTAAGTTTTGTAGAAGTTCACTCCGTTTCCGGCCTCATTCCCTAATGACCATACGATGACGGAGGGATGGTTCTTATCGCGCTCGTACATGTTGACAGTGCGCGCCACGTGTGCATCCATGAATAACGGATTGTTGGCAAGTGTACCGCCTACTTCACGGTTATATCCCATTCCGTGAGATTCGATATTGGCTTCATCGATCACATACATACCGTATTCATCACATAGCTCATAGAAGCGTTCCTGTTGAGGGTAATGGCAAGTACGCACAGTATTTACATTGTATTTTTTCCAAAGTTCGAAATCTTTCAGCATCAGTTCTTCCGTAACATAATGTCCGGTGTACTCATTGTGCTCATGTACGTTGACACCTTTCACCAAAATAGGCTTGCCGTTGACGCATAGCTGATGATTCTTCATTTCTACAGTACGGAATCCTACTTTTACACTGGTGGCTTCGAGTACTTCTCCGTTTTCCGGTTCTCTTAAACTGATAATGAGAGTATACAGATAAGGAGTTTCGGCAGTCCATTGTTTCGGGTTCCTGATGATATTGTCATCAAAAATAAATTCATTTGTACTTTGAGAAGGAACGGAAACCGGCATTGCTTCCACTGCATAATCCGAAGTCGCTACCTGCTTTCCGTCTTTGTCGAGAAGCTTATAAGAAAGGACGTAAGAAGTCGATACCGGCTTGCCGCTATCGGCCACCTTCACCTTGAGTTTCAGTATACCGTCTTTATAATCGGCATCCAGTGGGCTCTCTACTTTGAAATCTGCAATCCGGAGCTTGGGTTGTGCATAAAGATAAACCTCCCTTTCGAATCCGCTCAAACGCCAGAAGTCCTGGCATTCCAGATAATTGGCATCCGAGAAACGATGAACTTGCACGGCAATCACGTTTTTACCCGGTTTCACAAATTGGGTGATATTGAAGCGGGCAGGAGTCTTGGCATCTTTACTCATTCCTGCGAACTGTCCGTTCAGATAAAAAAATGCAGCTCCTTTAGTTCCGTCGGCACTGAGAAAAATCTCTTTTCCATTCCAATCGGCAGGAAGCGTAAAATCACGCCGGTAGGTTCCTGTCGGATTCCATTCCTCGGGTACATACGGAGGATTGGGCCGATCCCAATACGGGGCATATCCCGGTGAGCAGAATTCATAAGACGTGTTCACATAGATAGGAATTCCGAAGCCTTGCCGCTCCCAGTTTCCGGGTACCTGGATATCTGCCCAGTCACTTACATTCTTTTCCGGAAGCATGAAGTCCGTCGGGCGGGTTGAGAAACTGTCTACATAGTTGAATTTCCATTTGCCGTTTAACGAGAGGCGGAAAGTTCCGTCTTTCCGGTTGTTTACGGCAGCATCTTTCTCGTTCGTATACGATGTAAAGCTACTGCAGGGGGCTTCTTTGCGTATACTTGTCAGTTGGGGATCGGTTATCTGTTTATAACGCTCCCCCTGAGCGATAGAAGTCAGAGGGAGTATTACAAGACATACAACCGTTAATAGGTTTTTCATGAAGACGGGTTTTATTAAGTTAGAACAATGGTTGATATGTCAATATCGATACGTAAATGCATCCACATTCCAACGTGTCAATATGCCAATACATGATTGCCATCCGGCAGGATAGCGCAGCCAATCGGCACATTGGCATATTGCCGCATTATTTATCATTTTACTTTCATCGAAGCCTTGATAAAGTAAAGAATCAGCAAAGCATAGGCACCGAGGGCCAATACCTGCGACCAAGTGTTGTTTAGCCAGGCATCGTTTACGAGATTGACTCCTCCGAAACGCATGGCTGCACTGATCACACCCATCAAAGCGCCGCCGGCAATGAAACCGGAAGCAAGCAAAGTACCCTTTTCTCCGCGTTCGGTATTTAATGAAGCATCTTTGCTGCGGCTTGTCACATACCAATTGACAGCTCCACCCACTACCAAAGGAACATTCAATTCAAGCGGAATGAACATACCCAATGCAAAGGCGAGCGCAGGAACTTTGAAACAAGTAAGTATAATGGCCAGTATAGCGCCGATACCATAAAGCAGCCACGGCGCACCTACACCGCTCATCAACGGTTCGATAACGGCTGCCATTGCATTTGCCTGCGGTGCAGCCAGTGCTCCACTGGTGAAGCCATATGTTTTGTTGAGGATAATCATTACTCCGCCTACGGTAGCGGCAGAAACAATTGTTCCGAGGAATTTCCACGTTTCCTGTTTGGCAGGAGTACTACCTAACCAGTAACCAATTTTCAAGTCGGTGATAAAACCGCCGGCCATGGATAATGCCGTACAGACCACGCCACCCATAACCAAAGCCGCTACCATGCCCGAAGGGCCTTTCAGCCCGACAGCTACCATCACGACGGAAGCTAAAATCAACGTCATCAGCGTCATGCCCGATACCGGATTGGTGCCGACAATAGCGATGGCATTGGCAGCCACTGTAGTAAAGAGGAACGAAATGCCCGCCACCAGAACAATAGCTACCAATGTATGTATCAGGTTGCCCTGCATTACATCAAAATAGAAGAATAAGAATATCAGAACCAGCGTGATGATGGAACCGATAGCGATAATTTTCATGGATAAGTCACGCTGCGTGCGGAGCATATTTTTCTCTACGTTTCCTTTGCCGCCCATCTCTTTGGCAGCCAATCCTACGGCACTCTTGATGATGCTCCATGACTTGATAATCCCGATCACACCGGCCATCGCGATACCACCGATGCCGATACTTTTCGCATAATATTTGAAGATCTCTTCAGGACTCATCATCCCCACAGTACTCGTGATTTCGGGATTCCATGCATTCAGCACGCTGTCTCCCCAGAACATAGACATCCCCGGAACGATAATCCACCATACCGCCAACGAACCGGCACAAATGATGAAAGCATATTTCAATCCGACAATATACCCCAAACCCAGTACGGCAGCCCCTGTATTTACTTTAAATACCAATTTGGCTTTTTCTGCCAGCATCTCACCGGCACTGCATACACGGGTGGTAAAATTCTCGTTCCACCAACCGAAAGTGGCAACGACAAAGTCATACAAACCACCGATAATGCCGGCCATAAGCAACGGCTTTGCCTGACTGCCGCCTTTCTCTCCGGATATAAGCACCTGTGTTGTTGCCGTAGCCTCCGGAAAGGGATATTTACCGTGCATATCGCTTACGAAATATTTACGGAAAGGTATAAGAAACAGAATACCCAAGACACCTCCTAAAAGAGAACTGATGAATACTTGCATAAAGGTAACGGTCATCTCCGGATATTTCGCCTGCAGGATGTACAGGGCAGGAAGGGTAAAGATAGCTCCGGCCACGATTACTCCCGAACAGGCTCCGATGGACTGGATGATCACATTTTCTCCCAATGCATTCTTGCGTTTGGCCGCTCCCGAAACACCTACCGCTATAATGGCAATAGGAATGGCGGCTTCGAATACCTGGCCGACTTTCAATCCCAAATAGGCGGCCGCCGCCGAAAAGAGGATGGCCATGGCGATACCCCAGGTTACCGACCATACGTTTACTTCCGGATAATTCTTTCCGGGACTCATCAGTGGGTTGTACACTTCGCCCGGCTTCAATTCCCTGAACGCGTTTTCGGGCAAGCCGGTGAATTTGTCTTCTTCTTGTTTCATACCTTACATATAAAATTTTAATGTGTTATTGTGTTCTTTGTAAATAAGCATCAAAGAAAGCAAAAAAAAAGGAGAATCGAAAGATTCTCCTTAACTCTTGTTATCTATTTCTTATTATTTGGCATCTTTGGCTGTCATATTGCCTTCGATATACAAACGCATCATTTCCGTTTTGGCATTCGTGCGAAGGGTTATTGATTTTTTGAAGTGTCCCGGATATTTACCTGTCCCGTTGTAAGTTACCTTAATAGTACCTGTCTTTCCGGGAAGAATCGGTTCTTTTGTATAATCGGGCACCGTACATCCGCAGGATGCTACTGCCTGATGAATCACCAAAGGAGCGTCACCGATATTAGTGAAAGTAAATACACAAGTTACCACCGGACTGTTTTCAGAGAATGTCCCGAAATCATGGGTCGTTTTGTCAAACTTGATTTGGGCCGACTGCGCAGACGCATAGCTTATCCCCATCACTAACATTACTGCGAAAAATAATATCTTTTTCATACTTATTTCCTTTTTATTGTTTACGAAAGACAAAGGTAAAGCTTTTTTTTAGAAATAATACTGTATCTTTGCGAAATAGTATTAAAAAAGAGACAAACAATAACAATGAACGTAAGGGATATCATTTTAACGGCTTTCGCATTATTGGTATGCGTTTCCTGTAAAAAGGAAAAAGAAATGACACTTTCCGGACTGAACATACGCGATTTTCAGACAGAAGTGGACGGGCAATTGACAGACTTGTATGTACTTAGAAATGAGAACGGGATGGAAGCCTGTATTACGAACTACGGTGGGCGTGTGGTCTCACTGATGGTTCCGGACAGAAATGGGAAAATGGAGGATATCGTGTGTGGTTATCCTACGATTGCCGATTATCTGGCAACAAAACAGAATTTCGGGGCGACTATCGGGAGGTATATCGGCAGGATAGTGAATTCAACGTTTACGCTGGATTCGGTTACTTATCATCTGATGCCGAATACGGATACACATTGTGCCCACGGTGGGGATCCGGGGTTTGCTTCCAAAATATGGCAGGCGGAACAATTGGATGAAAATGCATTGAAATTGTCCCTTTTCTCTCCCGATGGAGAAAACGGCTTCCCCGGAAACCTGAGAGTACACGTTATTTTTGTATTGACAAAAGACAATGAACTGGATATTCATTATGAAGCTGAAACGGATAAGCCGACTGTCATCAATTTGTCTCATCATTCCTTCTTTAATATTTCCGGTGACTTCAATACGACAGTAGAGGACCAGTCGCTTTATATCAATGCGGATATGTATACACCCTATGATTCGCTGAAATGTGTGACCGGAGAGATCTTACCGGTAGCCGGAACCCCGTTTGATTTTACCACACCGCATGTGATTGGCGAACGGATCGATGAAGATGTCATGCAACTCAATATCGTGAAAGGTTATGACCACAATTGGGTGCTGAATACGGATGGGGATGACACGAAATTGGCAGCCCGCCTGATTGATTTTAAAAGTGGGCGTACAATGGAAATATATACAAACGAGCCCGGATTACAAATATATACAGCTAATGGATTGCGCGGCGCAATGGTGGGGAAAAAAGGCATTGCCTATCAAAAAAGAAGTGCTATATGCATGGAAACGCAGCATTTTGCGGATAGCCCTAACAAGCCGCAGTTCCCGTCGACCGTACTTCGGCCGGGCGAAAATTATAAGAGCCGTTGTACCTATCGTTTCGGCATCGAAAAATAACAAGCGTCCTTGCCGGGGGTAAGCACCGGAAGGAGATAATATAAGCAGGGTGCTTAAGAGCGTTGTTACCGGTGCTTACGGACACTGATCCCGGTGCTTGTGAAAACCGGTTCCGTATATATTAATGTAAAAGAAATCGATCCCGATATACCGGAAGACTTAAAAAAATGCCGGTTGCATCCGAATGAAATGCAACCGGCATTTTTCATTACTGACCTTTTTTCTATTTTTTCAATTCAAAGCCTAACATCATTCCATCGTAACTATCAGCCAATGAGCTGATGGCATTCAGAGTCGTATTACTACTTTTACTGGATATGAAAGATATCAATTTCAGTAATTTATCCGAATTGAACAATAACTCCATGCTGCTACTCGTACAGTTTACTTTAGCGTTCAGGTTCAACAATCTGAAATACTTCAGGTGTACCGTCTTGTCGGAAGTATCATAGGAATACGTTCCGTTCATCGTGCGTTTTCCTACGGTGCTTGTAAAAGTGCTGTCCGCATTGAAAGTAAAACTTACCTGTCCGTCTTTAATACCGACTTTGGCAAGTTGCTCGTTCAATTTGTTCTCGGCAAGAGAAGCGGCAGCCGCACCACCGGCTTTTTGCAGGAGATTGTCCGATTCAAACTCTATGGCCGAACCCGAGTAAGTCCATGTACCGGTCATATCTATCGCGTTGTTACCGGTTACGGCATTCACTACTTTCTCGATGTTTTCTTTTTTAAATAAATCGGCCCATGATTGCGCCTGGATGTTTGTTGTTACAAACAATAAAGCCGACACGATTGCTAATGATAAAACATACTTCTTCATTGTTTCTTATTAATTTATTTTGAATTAATATCCTTATTAATGCTTTCGATATAATCTAATATTTCCTCACGCCCCGTCCGGTCTTCCGACGACGAAACAAAATAGGGGGGGAGTTCTTCCCACTGCTTGTGCAGTTCCCGCAGATAGGCATTGATGTTCATTTTCAATCGTCCGCCTTTCAGTTTGTCGGCCTTTGTGAATATGATAGAGAAAGGTATCCCGTTTTCACCCAGCCATTCCATAAATTCCAAGTCGATCTTTTGCGGTTCCAGCCGGGAGTCTATCAAAAGGAAAAGATTAGTCATCTGTTCCCGTTCCAGAATATAATCTTCGATGATGGTACGTATCTGGTCCTGACCTTTCATGCCGCGACGGGCATAGCCATAACCCGGAAGGTCGACGATGTACCAGCCGTTGTTGATAAGAAAATGATTGATAAGCATCGTTTTCCCGGGAGTAGCCGATGTCATGGCAAGCCCCTTACGGCCGGTCAACATATTGATAAGGCTGGATTTGCCCACATTCGAACGGCCGATAAAAGCATATTCGGGAAGGCGTCCGGCCGGACATTTCTTCACGTCCGTGTTACTGATGATAAATTCAGCATTTGATATTTCCATGTTCTTTGTTTTTTAATTCTTTTGAAGATAAAGCGTACATCCCTGCAAAAGTAAGCATTCCGTTTAGCATAAGCAACTCATAGCCGAACTTATATCCATAACTCTGCATTGCGAAGCGGTCGAGCGCATAACATAGTATCGGAGAAGCCACCGCAATAAAAGGCACCCAGCGATCCCGCGTCCTACGCCGGGTGAACAGCCCGAAAGCAAACATCCCCAACAACGGGCCGTAAGTGTAGGAAGCAATTATATAGATAGCATCGATCACACTTTTACTGTTCAGTGCTTCTACCAGACAGATGAAAAAAACGAGTATGACGGATAAGGTGATATGTACTTTTCCGCGACGGCGGAGCGCGACCTCTTCGACATCCCTATCCGTTCTGAGTAAATCCACACATACGCTGGTGGTCATAGCCGTCAGTGCAGAATCGGAATTACTGAATGCCGCCGCAATGATGCCGATGGTAAATAATACAAGTACGGTTTGCCCTAAATAGCCTTGAGTGGCGAACAAGGGAAGGATATCATCGTTCACCTCGGGAAGCGCTAAATTCATTTGTCCGGCCAGCGTCAGCAACAGTATGCCCAAGCATAGAAACAGAAGATTTAGCGGGATGAAAGAGAATCCGTAGCAATACATGTTCTTCTGTGCCTCGCGTAGATTCTTGCAAGAGAGATTCTTCTGCATCATATCCTGATCCAGTCCCGTCATCACGATCACGATGAAAATACCGCTTAGAAATTGCTTGAAGAAATTCTGCCGCGACATCCAGTCATCAAAAACGAATACGCGGCTGTGCGGGCTATTACCGATCATCGTCATTATTCCTCCATCTCCCGTATCCAGCTTCTGTATCGTAAAATAAATAATGGAAATCAATGCCGCTATCAGGCAGAATGTCTGCAACGTGTCTGTCCAGACAATGGTTTTGATACCACTCTTGTGTGTATAACCCCATACCAGCGCCACCGAACCGGCAGCAATAGCCCAGAAAGGTATGCCCATATGCCCGAATACATACGTGTGGAGAATAAGACAAACCAAATAGAGTTTGGCAGCCGTACCGAGCATTCGCGAAAGCAGAAAAAAGAAAGCGCCTGTACGGTAAGTCTGCACACCGATCCGAGTGCCGAGATAACTGTAAATACTTGTCAGATTGAGCCGGTAGTACATCGGAAGCAGCACGTGCGCCACCACCAGATAACCGAAAAAGAATCCGAAGACAGTTTGCATATATGTCATATCCATACTTCGCACCATCCCCGGCACGGAAACAAACGTCACTCCCGATATGCTGGCGCCAATCATTCCGAAGGAAACGATGTACCACGGCGACCGGTTCTCTCCCCGGAAGAATGCAGCATCCGAACTGCTTTTCTTTCCTTTTCCGGTGAGCCGGGCAATCAAAAGCAGTACTGCAAAATAGCAGATAATAGTGACCAGTATCCTCATAACGGGCGCAAAGGTACGATTTATTTTGCAATTTATTTTCTATCTGTAAATCAATGAGTATATTTGCGCAGAATTATAGAACCGAGTTAGAAATATATATGAACCAACAATATCCATCCGTCCTGCTTGAAAAGGCTGTCGGAGAATTCTCCAAACTTCCCGGAATCGGACGAAAAACCGCTATGCGGCTGGTACTGCATCTGTTACGGCAAGATAATGCCACGGTCGAAGCTTTTGGAAATTCCATTATCACCCTGAAACACGAAGTGAAATATTGCCGCGTATGTCATAATATATCCGATACCGACACCTGTCAGATCTGTGCGAATCCCGCCCGTGACGCTTCCACGGTTTGCGTAGTAGAAAACATCCGCGATGTAATGGCGGTAGAAGGCACCCAGCAATTTCGCGGACTGTATCATGTGTTGGGCGGCGTCATTTCTCCGATGGATGGGGTAGGGCCGAGCGACCTGCAGATAGACAGTCTGGTGCAACGGGTAGCGGAAGGTGGAATAAAAGAGGTGATATTGGCTTTGAGTACCACGATGGAAGGAGATACGACCAACTTTTACATTTATCGCAAGCTGGAGAAGATGGGTATCAAACTCAGTGTCTTGGCCCGTGGTGTCTCCATAGGCGATGAATTGGAGTACACCGACGAGGTGACATTGGGCAGGAGTATTGTTAACCGGACGGTATTTACCGGAACCGTATAATTAAGCTAAGAAAATCATTTAGATGGAAGAACAAATAAAACACATTGCGAAAAGCCAGAGAATCGTTTATGTCATTTTCTGGGCAGTTGCCATATTACTGGTAGTTGGCGGTGAAACAGAACTCTTGCCTGTCGGCCTTTTTGCCGATGATGTGCGAACCTCCTATTATCTTGAGACGATAGGGATTTTGCTTACTGCGATCAATATTCCCTTTTCCATGAAATTATTTTCTCTCGTATTGACACGCAAGATTGACAATCTTACTTTTCCGGTGGCTCTCAGTCGTTATGCAGTGTGGAGTCACATACGTTTGGGACTGCTTGCTATCGTAGTTGTCTATAATCTTCTGTGTTATTATATGACACTAAACAGTACCGGTGCCCTTTGCGCTTTATGCGCTCTGACCGCTTCGTTTTTTTGTCTGCCCAGTGAAAAACGACTCCGTAATGAACTCCATATAAATAAAGAAGAATGAAGCTCACAGTTGTCATTGTTAATTATAACGTAAAGTATTATCTGGAACAATGTCTTCTATCTCTTTACCGGGCCGTAGAAAACATCCCGACAGAAGTAATAGTGGTAGACAACGCTTCTACCGACGGTTCTCCGGAATACATCGTCGAACGTTTTCCCCAGCTGACCTATATCTACAATAAAAGGAATGTAGGCTTTGCCTGTGCCAATAACCAAGCTATGGAGAAAGCCCGGGGAGAATATGTACTGTTATTAAATCCCGATACGCTGCTTCCGGAAACAAATATCGCTGAAGTGCTTGAGTTTATGGATACCCACCCCGACGCAGGTGCCTGTGGTGTGAAAATGCTTGCACCGGATGGACATTTCTTGCCGGAATCAAAAAGGGGATATCCGTCTCCGGCAACTTCTTTCTGGAAACTTACGGGCATGCATCGCATATTTCCTGATAACCCTCGTTTTGACGGGTATTATCTTTCCCGTCTGGACGAGAACGCCGTTCATTCGGTCCCCGTATTGGCCGGAGCCTATATGATGCTTCGCAGAAAAGCTCTAAACAGTTCCGGTTTACTCGATGAAGATTTCTTCATGTACGGTGAAGACATTGATTTATCCTGTCGCATAACCGAAGCTGGGTACAAAAACTATTATCTGCCGTATCCTATTTTACATTACAAGGGAGAGAGTACATCGAAAGAGTCTTATCGGTATGTACGCGTATTCTACGGAGCGATGGATATATTCTTCTGCAAACATGGTACACATTATCCATTATTATACCGTTGGATGGTACGGGCAGGTATTAAACTGCAAACTTGGCTGAAGCTAAGCATCGTTTTCATAAAAAAGCATGTACCGGCTTTATACGCCGATAGAGGAAAATGTGAACCCCGCTTTCTTATATTTTCCAGTGAAAAAAACATGTACAGCATCCGCGCTATTTGTCAATCGAATCAATTAAACGAATCCCATCATTATGTGATTTCAAATGAAAGATCGACTGTTGCAGGCCATAATCTTTTGCAGAAAGAGAATTTTGGCGGTTTCACACATGTGGTGTATGATAGCAGCGTCTTTTCTTATTCTGCAATACTCTCTTTACTATCCCAAAGTCAGGAGGAAAAGCTTTTGTTAGGTATTTATAATCCGAAAAGCCGCGTATTGGTAACTCCTGAAAGAAACTATGTATAAGTAGACAACATGAAACAATCTTATTTAATAAACGACCGTATTTACCTTCGCGCAGTCGAACCGGAAGATATTGACGTAATGTATGAAATGGAAAACGATCCGTCCATGTGGGATATCAGTAGTTTCACCGTACCGTATTCCCGTTATGTGCTGCGCCAGTACATTGAGGGCTCTCAAAGCGATATGTTCGCCGATAAGCAGTTGCGCCTTATGATTATCCGCCGGGAGGACAACCGGACGATCGGCACGATCGATATAACCGATTTTGTTCCTTTACATTCGCGTGGCGCTGTAGGAATAGCCTTACATGCAGATTGTCGTGGTGCCGGATACGCTTCCGATGCACTAAACCTGTTATGCGATTATGCTTTTGATTTTTTACAAATCCATCAGCTTTATGCCCATGTAGCCACGGAGAATGAAGCCAGTATGAAATTATTTGCATCCTGTGGTTTTGCGCAATGCGGACTGCTGAAAGATTGGCTTTCGACATCGGAAGGCTATAAAGATGCCGCTCTGATGCAACGCATAAAAATAACGCTGAATGAAAGCGGCAAATAACTGCTGTTATCCAAATAAGTGTTGAATTAATTTAGTGAAGGTACTTGTGGAAAACGTGACCAGGTTTCATATTTACTGCCTAACTTGCCCAATGCGTTTTTCCACATATCTTTTACTTCTCCATCAAGCAAATAAGAAGGATCTTCCTTAGCTATAATCCAAGTGTTTTCTTTGATCTCCTGTATCAACTGTTCACATTCCCAACCGGAATATCCCAAAAAGAATCTTACTTTCCCGTTGATCTCATTACCTTGTAAAATGTGCTTTTTCAGTGCATCAAAATCTCCATTCAGATATAATCCGTTACTTACCGGAAGCGCTCCGGGAAGTTGGGATAAAGTGTGCAGATAGAACAGGGTATCGGTCCCTATCGGCCCGCCTTTATATAAAGGGATGTCTTCCAGATACTTAAATTCTTTAACGACATCATTAACTAACAACGGGAGTTGTTTGTTCATTATCAGACCCATGCTGCCTTCGCTGGTATGATCGACAAGCAGTACTACCGAACGACCGAATGTAGCATCACAGAGAAAGGGTTCCGAGATCAGAATCTTTCCCCGTGACGGCAATACATTATTCGATTGTATCTTGAATATGTCGGCATTGATATTGTTCATGCGATAAATATAAATATTTTTTTCACAGGAACAAACTATCTTCTCTTTTTTTTTACTTTTCCGTGTACTTTTTATGATATGGGATGGTTTTCCTTAAAAATTTTCATTCTTTCATCCAATTGTACATATTGATGATCTTTTATGAAAGAAGTGCATGCCCGTAATCCTTGCTGATGGCTTCCCGTAGTGACAAGCGAAATCGCGCTTACCCCATAATACATCAATTCTTTTGCCAACTCGCCACTTGTCATGCCCGGATAGCCAATCGTAAAATAGAAACCGTCGGCAATAGGTTCACCTAAATCTTTATCATAGACAAGATGAAAACCATGACGCAGGAAAATCTCTTTCAGCTTTCGCGCCCGTTCTCCGTATATCTTTACTTCATCAAGGAAATTATATTTTCCTTCATTAGCCGCTTTCAGCATTGCAGCCATAGCAAACTGTGCCGAATGGCTGGTACCGGAAGACAAGGCATAAAGAACACGATGAATAAATACCGTACCGAATGTACCGCCACCGTAACGCTTCGTCAATCCGGGATAACTGCGGTGATATAATTTATCAGAAATACAACTGACGCCAATACGCTGTCCTGCATAACTGAATGCCTTGGAACCGGAAATCAACAATATATAATTATCGGTATAGTGAGCTACAGACGGCTGATAAGGTGCTTGGAACGGAGTGCTGAGATCTTTACGGAAATCCATTGCGAAATATGCCAGATCTTCTAAAACAATGACGTCATACCGGGTTGCCAGCTCGCCTATAATTCTGAGTTCTTTATCGCTTAGGCAAATCCAGCTTGGATTGTTAGGGTTAGAATAAATGATGGCAGATATATTTCCTTTTTCCAAGTAACTTTCCAGTTTCTCTTTTAGCTTGTCTCCACGGAAATCATATACATCGAATGTTTCATATTTTTGTCCCATCACCACAAGCTGCTGTTTTTGTACCGGAAATCCCGGATCGATGAAGAGTATCGTATCTTTTTCTTCATTACACTGGCTGCAAGTAAGGAATGAAGCAAAAGTGCCCTGCATGGAACCCGTCACGGGGACACATCCTTCCGGCTTCAGGTCTACATTAATAAATGCTTTGATAAAGCGTGAAGCTTCCTGTTTTAGTTCCGGAAGTCCATTGATATCCGGATACAAACTTGCTATTCCTTTTTGTAGCGCTTCTACTTCTGCCTTTACACCGACAGTCGAGGGGGGGAGACCGGGTACTCCCATTTCCATTTTAATAAATTCGACTCCGGATTCTGCTTCCGCTTTAACGGCAATAGCCTTAACTTCGCGAATGGTAGCTTTAGAGAAATCCGCAATTTGAAATTCTTCAATCGTTTCATCGATCAAATGTCGTTCGATAGGTGTATTTTTCATGCCTTTCCTTTTATATATAATATGTTTCTGTGGTACAAAGATAAAGAATTAATTTATCTGTAGAATCTTTTTCTTTCGAGAGTTATCCCGAACAAAATTATTCTCTTTTTTTCTTTCAAACTATTGCAAATATAAAAAAAATATCTACCTTTGCATCCGCAATCGAGAGAGATGACTAATTAAAATAGATATTGGTTCGGTAGTTCAGTTGGTTAGAATACATGCCTGTCACGCATGGGGTCGCGGGTTCGAGTCCCGTCCGGACCGCTTTCGAAGAAAGCGAAATAAAGAAAAAGCTCTGTAATTCATGAATTACAGAGCTTTTTCTTTATTGCTACAATGAATAAATATTTCTGTTTGTATTTATGCCAATTGTCATATCTTATGAATATTCAATTCGTTTCTCGTAGAGTTTCGCCCCATTTGTCGTAGAGTTTTGAGTCGTTCCTCGTAGAGCAACGGATCGATTCTCTACGGCAAAATAACTGCTTACACAACATTTTGATAATCAATAATTTACAAACAGGCTTAACTGTTGATAATTTTCCCTATTCAAACGGTCTCTTTTTTCCCTTTTCCGCATTTATGGTGACATTTTTAGAAATTAATATTCACACCACCCATAAAAGTCGCTTTCGGCATAGGGAATCCGTCATTTATCTGGTATCGCTGTGCCAGCAGGTTTTCTCCCTTAGCGAACAGACTGGCAAATTTACAAAGTTTGTAACTGCCGGTCAGATTCCACAATACAAAATTCTCCTGTTTCTCACTTCCGGTATCGACTGAGGTATAGAGTCCTTTTATGTACTGTAAATCAGTAGAAATTCCCCATCTGCCTTTTGAGAAACTGATGCCGGCATAAAGTTTATGCTCAGGAGCGGCAAGTACCGGATGCTCCATATGCAGCCAGCTATAATTGGCAGAAACGCTCCACAAAGAGTTTATCCGGTAAGCAATATTCGCTTCTATCCCCCAATTCTCTATTTCGCCAGAGTTGATGTTACGGGGTGGACGGGTGGAGCGGTCGGTAATAATCACATTATCCCCATTAATATAATAAAAGTTTGCACCGTAAGCCAATGCACCGTTCCATAAATGCTGTGAATATGATAATTCGTAGTTTACCAACTTTTCCGGCTTTAAGTCCGGATTTTGGGGAGGAAATATAAACATTTCGCGGATAGTAGGATTACGATAACCTTTACCGACCATTGCTTTCAATACTGCATTTTCGGGCAGATGAAAAGACAAACCGCCTTGTGGTACCCATTCTGTACCTACTTGTGTATGATGATCCACACGTATACCGGCATCCAGGGTCAACCAATTACCAATAGCTTGGCGAAAGTCAATATAGCCGGCCAGTTCATTCATATTTTTATTGGCAATGTCTTCATTGTGGCCATCGCTCAAATAATGACTCCATGCATGACCGCCAAAATGAAGATAGTCAAAACCGAGAGTCAATCGGTTTCCTGTGAAGAGGGTAGCACTTTGATACCATGACAGCCCCATCATCCGGTCCTTAGAATTAAAACGGTCATCAATCGGCTCTTCTCCCGTACCATATCCATCGTTTATTTTATGCCGTCCCCAGTTGTAGAAAAAGCTCAATGCTCCGGATGTATTTTCATATTTGTTTTGTAAAGCAAACGAAGTCATTCCTCGTGTAATGCGGGAATCATTATCAAACATCGGTTCATTTGTTTTCCCCGGATTGGAGGCATTGAAATGGGTGATGTTTACATCGCCATATATATTCCAGAAATCATTGAATTCATAACCTAATTTGGCATAACCGCCATATTGCTCAAACTCCATATTATCCCGATGCCCGTCTGTCCGGTTATACGATCCTGTGACCACGCTGCTGAAACGCCCTTTTTTCACAAAATTCGAAAATTCACTCTGAAGCGTGTTGTAAGAGCCGTAACCTATCCGGGCACCGGTTTTCACTCCGTCCTGTTGTATCTTTCGGGTAACAATGTTGACAACACCACCCATCGCATTTGAACCATAAAGGACAGAAGCCGGGCCACGTAATACTTCCACCCGTTCGGCCAGCATCGACTGATAAGCATCAGCGATCGGATGCCCCATTAATCCCATGTATTGCGGATGTCCGTCGATAAGAATCAGCATACCTGCCGCTCCTCCGATTCCACGCAAGTTCATGCTTCCGGCCGCACCGTCTGATACACCGTATCCCATTACACCTCTGCCGGTAATGAATAATCCCGGTACTTGTTGAACCAATGTCGGCAATAAAGAGGGTTGATAGCTGTCTTCTATCTGTTTACGGCCAACAACAGAAACTGTCATCGGCAAATGACGAATATCCGTCTCGCTGCGTGTTCCCGTCACAACCACCTCGTCTATTCTATAATTTTTAGTTGTATGGATGGTGTCATTTTGTGAATAAACAGACAGGGACGAACCTAAAAACATGCAGGCCAATAAGGTGACTGATTCCTTTTTCTTTCTTTTCATTGTAAATAGTTCTGGTGTTTCTAGTAATATTAAGAATCTGTCTAAATTTTCCTTTCTGAGGTTTTCATCAGCTTATTTTGAGCTTGTTTTCGGTCTATTTTCCCATTTTCATTCGTCAGGCTTACCGTTATCCTCCCCATAAAAATGAAGAAATATCCTCAAAATAACTCTCAAAATAATACTGAGCACGATTTAAACAGGCTCTAAAAGAATAAAATTCCGGAAGATTACTATTCGGTTTTTCAATCCGAACCTTCCACTTCGCAAAAATAGAGACTTTTTTTCTTTCCACTTGTAGACAAATTACTATTATTACTACCCAAATTACTGATTTTGACCGCATGAATAAAAACAGGGTAGTTCTTTATTCATACTTCTCCTGCTTTTATCATTTTGCCATACCACAAAATTGCAAGAGGGAAGGAGACGTCTTTTGTATACAAATTACGGATATGATAACCCGGATTACCGATTCACTTCATCACCCTGCACAAAGTATATTTTTAATTTGTATCTTTGGTACGGTTTTAATAAAAAACACTGCTTATGAATAAGATAATCAAACTGGAAAGTGTCGATCAATACAACAGTCTGTACGGACTTGAAACCCTGCACCCGTTGGTAAGTGTTGTAGACTTGACAAAAGCAACAAAGTCGATCAATCACATTCAAATGAATTATGGCCTTTACGCACTCTTTTTGAAAGAAACAAAAAGTTGTGATATCAAATATGGGCGTCAGTATTATGATTATCAGGAAGGAACGATTGTCTGCTTTGCTCCCGGTCAATCCGCCAGCGTAGAAATGCTCGAAGACGAAATCCAACCACAAGTATTCGGTATTGTTTTCCATCCCGATCTGATTCGTGGCACTTCCTTGGGAAAGAGTATAAAAAAATACACGTATTTTTCTTATGCCGTTAGTGAGGCGTTGCACCTGTCCGAACAGGAAAAAGAGATCGTAATGGACTGTTTGAAAAAGATACAGATAGAATTGGAACATGCCATCGATAAACATAGCAAAGAACTGATCGCAATGAATATCGAGCTATTGCTCAACTACTGCATGCGCTTTTATGAACGCCAGTTCATTACCCGCAACAACGTAAATAAAGATGCTCTCACAAAATTCGAACAGCTATTGGACGATTACTTTGAAAGTCAGCTACCTATGCAAGACGGTTTGCCGTCTGTGAAATATTTTGCAGACAAGATTCATCTTTCTCCCAATTACTTTGGCGATATGATTAAAAAGGATACCGGCAAAACACCGCAAGAACATATCCAGGAAAAAATCATAGAATTGGCTAAGGAACGTATAATCGGAACCGATAATACAGTGAGTGAAATTTCATACGCGTTGGGATTCCAGTATCCGCAGCATCTCAGCCGGTTGTTTAAAAAAAGGGTAGGGTGTACACCGAACGAATACCGGCGACAAAACAGTGAAACCGGTTTATGAAGAAAGACATATTGAACGTAAAGAGTTCGTCATCAACCCCTTTTGGGCATTATTACGTTTATGGAGAAAAATAGATTAACGTAGAAACTGTACGGGGACGTGTCAAAACTCCCCTTTTATCGAAATCACCCTCGCTACAACAGACTGAACTGCACTCCTAAAGTTTTATGTCCAACTTTTGGGGTGCAGTTCAGACTGTGGCGAGGGTGTTTTTTAGTTTATAGGAGTTTCGACACACCCTCAAAGAAAAATAATGAGTTATTAAAATCAAAGTATCTATCAATGGCTTTGCCCTTAATAACTCATTTATATCCAATTACCGCATACCTTTATATCCAACTGCCGCATACCTTTATACCCAACTACCGTATACCTTTTCCCATCTCATAGGCTTCTGACATGGCCGGATTGTCTTTTACCTCACCTACATGCCATGCCCCCGCACATAATACTACTCCTTTTATCGTCGGATTTTCCAAACAATCAAGAAATCCCTGGAATGTATCGATTGTACGTTCCATCAGTTTTTTATCTTCTTCGGCAGCAGTGGCTATAAAATAGAAATCTTTATTGCTCATCTTCGTGTAAAGACTACAACAGCGGTCTATCAGTGTCTTCATCTGTGCACTCATCGTGTAGAAATAAACCGGAGTGGCCATAACAATGGCATCTGCAGCCACCATTTTGTCTATTACTCCGGTAGCATCATCTTTCTGCGGACAAGGCTTGTTATGAACACTGCATGTACCGCAACCGGTGCAATACTCAATTCTTTTGTCGCGTAAAAAAATCTTTTCCACTTCGTGGCCTGCTTCAATAGCACCACGCATAAACTCATCACACAGTGTATCGGAGTTTCCTTTCCGACGCGGACTGGACGATATTATCAGAATTCTTTTTGCCATAACTCTTTTTATCTATTTACGGTACAAAAATAGCTTGTTATATGCTAATTTGCCGTAGATGAATTACAGAAAAAGCAACCTGAATTACAGAAATTCATATTCCGGTGAGTTCTCCTTCCTTAAGGCCCTTTATTTAGCGTGAAAGTTGGTTAAATAAACGGGTATATAGAGAGGAATATTCCATTTTTTATTCATAGATTTGCGTCTGACTACTATGTCAAACTTAGATGTCTGATTACATTATATTTGAATAAAATGTTTAGAATTGGCTTTGATATTGGCTCTACAACTGCAAAGATGGTTGTACTCGATGAGAACGGTAATATTGTTTTCTCAAAATATGAAAGACATAATGCAAAAGTAAAAGAAACAGTCATTTCCTTCTTAAAGGAATTATTGTCTCAGGTTGGGGACGAAGAAATATCCATAAGAATCACCGGTTCTATCGGTATGGGAGTTTCTGAAAAATGTGCTATCTCTTTTGTACAAGAGGTGGTAGCAGCAGCAAAAGCAATACAGAAGGATCATCCTGCCATGGCTTCCATGATAGATATTGGCGGTGAAGATGCTAAGGTCGTCTTTTTTAAAGACGGTGAGCCCACCGATTTAAGAATGAACGGGAATTGCGCCGGAGGGACGGGAGCTTTCATCGATCAGATGGCAATCATCTTAGGAGTGGATGTCAATGAGCTGAATGCTCTGGCGATGCATGCAGATCAGGTATATCCGATCGCATCGCGTTGCGGGGTTTTCTGCAAAACGGATATTCAGAATCTCATTGCCAAGAACGTGAGCCGTGAGAACATTGCAGCTTCTATATTCCATGCCGTGGCGGTGCAGACGGTAATAACATTGGCTCATGGCTATGACATAAAAGTACCGGTTTTGTTCTGTGGCGGCCCCTTGACTTTTATCCCTGCGTTACGCAAGGCCTTTATCAATTATCTGTCTTTGGATGAGAAGGATGTGATTCTGCCGGATCATGGAACTTTGTTACCGGCCTTAGGCACGGCGCTGTCCAATACGGATCAAGACGAATGCTATAAATTGTCTCATTTACTGGAGAAAATCGATAAGAGCCTGGGCACCTCCTCTCATGCATCCACCGATCTGAAAGCAATTTTCGAGAATGAAACGGAATATACTGCCTGGAAAAACAGAATGGCAGGCAACAAGATAAAAAAGGCAGAAATGAAAGCCGGCGAACAAGACGTGTTTATAGGCATCGACTCCGGATCTACCACTACCAAGATCGTTGTGATAGATACCGATTCACGGCTTCTGTATTCATATTATAATAATAACGGCGGCAATGCGATTAAAACAGTCGAGGAGGGATTGAACGAATTGTATGAAACATGCCGGAAACGCGGTGCAATACTCCATATAAAGGGAAGTTGCTCTACCGGTTATGGTGAAGATTTAATAAAATCCGCCTTCCAACTCCATTCGGGTATTATTGAAACCATTGCACATTATATGGCGGCACAGTATCTGGATAAGCAAGTCTCTTTTATTCTCGACATCGGCGGACAGGATATGAAAGCTATTTTCGTGAACAAGGGAGTTATCGACCGGATAGAAATCAATGAAGCATGCTCGTCCGGTTGCGGATCATTTATCGAGACCTTTGCCAGGTCATTAGGATATACGGTAAGTGATTTCTCTTTGGCTGCCTGCCGTTCATCCGTGCCCTCCAATTTAGGGACGAGATGTACAGTGTTCATGAACTCGAAGGTAAAACAGGAGTTGCGCGATGGAGCTACCGTCAATGATATAGCTGCCGGATTGGCCTATTCGGTAGTCAAGAACTGTCTTTACAAGGTATTAAAACTAAAGGATATATCTACTTTAGGTAAAAATATCGTGGTACAGGGAGGAACCATGCGCAACGATGCCATTGTCCGCGCCCTGGAAATACTCACCGGTGCAGAAGTGTCGAGATGCGACAAACCGGAATTGATGGGCGCCTTCGGGTGTGCATTGTACGCCATGCAGCATCAGGGTGTTTCAATCCGTCTGGATGAGATTATAGCGAAAGCGCAATACACGTCGCGTTTTCTGCGTTGCAAGGGTTGTGATAATCAATGTCTTGTCACCTGTTATCAGTTTGGCAACGGAAAGAAGTATTATTCCGGAAACAGGTGTGAGAAGGTATTTACCAATGGTGAAAACAATGGCTGCAAAAGTGAAAACGTGTACCATCAGAAAAATGAACTTCTGTTCAACCGCAATACGGAGATCATCCATCCCCGAATGACCATCGGTATTCCCCGGTGCCTGAATATGTATGAAGAATATCCATTCTGGCACACCCTTTTTACCGCCTGTGATATCCAAGTCTGTTTGTCTGATGTTTCTAACTTTTTAAGTTATGAAAACAGTGCACGCATGGTCATGTCGGATAACATCTGCTTTCCTGCCAAGTTGGTACATAGCCACATCAATAACTTGCTGCAGAAGAAAGTGGACAGGATATTCATGCCTTTTGTCGTGTTCGAGAAGAAAGATAAAGAACAGAACAGCTATAATTGCCCCATCGTATCGGGATATTCCGAAGTAATCAAAAGCGTGGATTCCGGATGTGTGCCGATAGACTCTCCGGTTATCACTTTCAAGGACAGAAAGTTGCTCTTCAAGCAATGCAGAGATTTCCTTATCGGCCTGAACGTAGATATAAATACCATCCGGACGGCTTTCAAGAAAGCAGAATACGAACAAGCCGCTTTTGAGAAGGAAATCGTTTCCTATAACGAAAAAGTATTGCAAGACATCGGGAAAAATAAAACATTGACCGTGATGCTTGCCGGTCGCCCTTATCACAGCGACCCACTGATACAGCACAAAATATCCGACATGATCTCGGAGATGGGAGTCCATGTCATAACCGATGATCTGGTAAGAGACAAAGAGGTCGGGATCGACGACATCCATTTCGTTGCGCAATGGGCATATACCAATCGTATTTTGAAAGCCGCCAAATGGTGTGCTACCCAAGGCAAAGAGATACAATTCATTGAAATGACTTCGTTCGGTTGCGGGCCGGATGCTTTCCTTGTCGACGAAGTGCGTGAAGTGTTGATGCGGCACAATAAATCACTGACTTTACTGAAGCTGGACGATATAAGCAACATCGGTTCCATGAAATTGCGGGTAAGGTCTATGATCGAAAGCTTGAAGCTGATAGACGAACACCCTGCCGAAACGCCGGATATCAAAGACTTTGTGACTGTCCCGATATACGATCAGACTTATCGCAACCGTAAGATACTGGTACCATTCTTTACACCCTTTATGTCGCCTTTGATTCCTTCCATTCTGAAAGTGGCCGGATATGATGTAGAAAACCTGCCTTTGAGTAACAGTGAATCATGCGAGTGGGGATTGAAATACGCCAATAATGAAGTCTGTTATCCGGCTACATTGATAGTCGGTGATATTATAAAGGCATTCAAGAGTAAGAAATACGATCCGGCAAAGACGGCTGTCGCCATCACTCAAACAGGCGGGCAATGTCGTGCCAGCAATTATATTTCTCTGATAAAGAAAGCATTGATTGATGCCGGATATACGGATGTACCGGTTATCTCCATCTCTTTCGGCGGTGGGATAGAGAACAATCAACCGGGATTTAGTGTTAACTGGCTGAAAATACTTCCGGTGGCTTTCTATTCAATCTTGTATAGCGACTGCATCGCCAAATTCTATTACGGATCGGTAGTCCGTGAAAAAGAAAAAGGCATTTCAGCCAGATTGCGGGATCAATATCTGGAGCTTGCAGCCGAAGCTATCGGCAGAAGGGACACGAAGCAACTGCTTCTGCTGTTGCAGTCTGCTGCCGATGAATTCAATGCCGCATGCATGGACTGCGACGCACCCAAAATAGGAGTGGTAGGAGAAATCTTTTTGAAGTTTAATCCTTTCGCCCAAAAGAACCTGATCGATTGGCTGATAGAAAAAGGCGTAGAAGTGGTTCCTCCGATTTTATCAAACTTCTTCATGCAGAGTTTTGTCAATCGCAAGGTCAATGTAGAGGCACATGTGGAGAACAGGCAGCTATCGGATCTGGTTCTGAATGGGGGATACAGGATAGCAAGAAAGCAGATAAACAAGATCAATGCGATAGCAGCCCGATTCCGTTATTTCGTTCCGTTCGGTGATATATTCGAAGAAGCTGAAGAAACAAAGAAGCTGGTTTCACTGCATGCACAATTTGGAGAAGGCTGGCTTCTTCCTGCCGAAATTGTTGCATTTGCCCGTGAAGGAGTAAATAATGTGGTCAGCCTTCAGCCATTTGGCTGTATTGCAAACCATATTGTTGCAAAAGGAATAGAAAAACGTGTTAGAAATTTTTATCCGGATATTAATTTCTTATCTTTGGACTTTGACAGTGGAGTCAGCGAAGTCAATATAGTGAACCGAATGCTCCTGTTTATGGATAATCTAAAAAAATAATGGATATGGCTACAAATGACAATAACATAGAAAACAAGATAATAGAAACAGCCCAGCAATTATTTGTGAAAAACGGGTTTACAGACACCAACATGAGTGATATTGCAGCAGCCGTAGGTATAAACCGCCCTACATTGCATTATTATTTCCGGACAAAAGATAAAATGTTCCAAGCCGTTTTTGGAAACATCATACTTTCTTTGGCTCCCGAAATTCAAGGGATTATGGTGCAGGACAAACCCATATCCGAACGGATAGGCAGGGTAGTCGATGCCTATTTCAAAATATTTACCGATAATCCTTCCCTCCCGATATTCATAGTAAGGGAAATAGAACGGGATATGCCACATTTGATCAGTACGGCTCGTGCATTGGAACTGGAACGCTATTTTCATGAGATAGGCGTCAAGCTGCAAAAAGAAATGGATTCCGGAAAACTGAAACAGGTTCCCATACATTTTGTATTTTATACCTTCTACGGGCTTCTGGTATTTCCTTTCCTGGCAAAAAAACTAAGCACTTCGGTCTTTCTCAATGGCGATGAAGACTTCCATGAAATGCTTCAAACCTGGAAATCACATATCATCGGACAAATGGAACATCTGCTCTGCCCTTGAGCTTACAATGGCCGTTTATGAGAACATCTCCTTGATTCCCTCTTCCAAAGTATGCGGGAGGTAGTTTATTTCACGTTTGGCTTTTGCTATGTCCAATCCGCTGAAACGGGGCCGGGGAGTGGCCTCTTGCATTTCCTCCGTGGTGACAGGCTGAATAAGAGACCTGTCCAGTCCTAATACATCCGCCACCCGATAAGCGATTTCGGCAATGGAAACGCAATCGCTTCCGCAAATGTGATATATGCCGTTGCGGGGATGGTGCATCAGACGTTCCACTCCTTCGGATATGTCACCGACAAAAGTAGGAGTACGCCACTGGTCGGAAACAACACGAACCGTTTCACCGTTGCGGAGTTTATCGGCCACCAATTGCAGGATGTTACCGTGCTGTCCGGGCAACGCTTTCCCATACACCACTACTACGCGGACGATGGCATAGTTACTGCAATATTCACTCACGCGTTGCTCACCTTCCAGCTTGGTGACACCATAATAATTGACCGGATTAGGGGCGTCCTCTTCGGTATACAGACATTCGCTTCTACCGTCAAAAACAAAATCGGTAGAAAGATGGATGAACCGGCTGCCGTATTGCTCGCAGGCATGCGCCAGATGCTCTACGGCTATGACATTGGTTGCACGGGCCTCACTGTGATGCGTTTCACAAAAATCGGGCACAGACAAGGCGGAGGTATTGATAACCACATCCGGGCAAACTTCCTTAAAAAGAGCCTGCACTTCTGCCGCACGGCGTATATCCGCACGAATAAACCGATAACCGTCTCCCGGTGCTATGTCGTCGCGCAGTGAGCTGGCGGTCATGTTGTATTTTCCACACGATACCAAGTCATCCAGCATCCGGCGTCCTGTAAAGCCATTGGCACCGATAATCAATATATTCATTACTTCTTGGTTTTAAGGATAATAGGGATTTTTTCCCTGTTGCACTTCAATGCGGATGCCAAAGGCACCGTTGGCCGATTTCAGTTCGAAAGCGCCTTTAAACGTGTTTTTCTCCCACGGCAGCGCGCTGCGGTCAGGCACTTTGTATCCGTCTGCATTGTATTCTCCGTATGTGTTGATACGCATACCGTTTTTCAACTTGAACGAGCCCATTTGCAGGTTTTGTGACGAACCGAAACCCGACCATCCGAATCCGGAATAAAAAGGTGAAAACACGTCCGACAATCCCTGAGAATAAGTTACATCCGGATGAAGCCGGAACAATCGGTTGTAGTCTTTACCGGCATCGGATATATCGAAATTCATTTTTGGCAATTGAGGGGGCATGACACTCATCAAGCCCATATCAAGCAAAAAGCCACCGAACTCCTTGTAGTTTTCACTGGGAGAGCGCGGTATGCTGTCCGACGGCAGTTCCGATTGTGCGGACACTGCAACCGTTGCCAGCAGCAGGGAAAGAGACAATATCAGCTTTTTCATATCCGTAGGTTTTATAAACGCAAAGATAGAAAATATTTGCCGATAATCCATTCATGAAAGAAATTTCCTTTCCCGGCAAACCCGAAGAAAAATGAAAGCCTGTTTCATTTTTTATACCTATGCAACTTTTATCCAAAGTTAATTGTTAATTTTGCAGCCTTTAAAAGTAACTAATAACAACCCCGTATGAAATCAGACATAGAAATAGCCCGCAGTACGGAGCTTAAGAAAATAAAACAAGTTGCAGAAAGCATCAGCATCCCTCGTGAAGAGGTGGAGAACTACGGCCGCTACATCGCCAAAATCCCCGAACAGCTGATTGATGAGGAGAAAGTGAAACAAAGCAATCTGATACTCGTCACCGCTATCACCGCCACAAAAGCCGGAATCGGCAAGACTACCGTTTCCATCGGCCTTGCCTTGGGGCTCAACAGGATTGGCAAGAAGGCGATTGTGGCCTTGCGCGAGCCCTCTTTAGGCCCTTGCTTCGGGATGAAGGGGGGAGCTGCCGGAGGAGGATATGCACAGGTGCTTCCTATGGATAAGATCAACCTCCATTTTACGGGTGATTTTCACGCGATCACCTCGGCACACAACATGATTTCCGCGTTGCTCGACAATTACCTGTATCAGAATCAGGCAAACGGTTTCGGATTGAAAGAAATTCTTTGGCGCCGGGTTCTCGATGTGAACGACCGTTCGTTGCGTAACATTGTCACCGGACTGGGAGCCAAGACGGACGGCATCACCATGCAGTCGGGATTCGACATCACTCCCGCTTCGGAAATCATGGCTATCCTTTGTCTGGCCAGTGACGTGGAAGACCTCCGCCGACGCATCGAAAACATCCTCCTCGGATTCACTTATGACGGTAAGCCGTTTACGGTAAAAGACCTCGGTGTGGCCGGTGCCATAACCGTGTTGCTGAAAGATGCCATCCATCCCAATCTGGTGCAGACAACGGAAAATACGGCAGCCTTCGTGCATGGCGGCCCGTTTGCGAATATCGCACACGGATGCAACTCCATACTTGCTACAAAAATGGCAATGACCTTCGGAGATTATGTAGTGACGGAAGCCGGTTTCGGTGCTGATCTCGGAGCAGAGAAATTCTATAACATCAAATGCCGTAAAAGCGGCATCCAGCCACGTCTGACTGTGATTGTGGCTACTGCACAAGGACTGAAAATGCACGGAGGAGTCAGTCTCGACCGTATCAAGGAGCCTAATATGGAGGGGCTGAAAGAGGGACTGCGCAACCTCGACAAACACGTGCGCAACCTGCATTCCTTCGGGCAGACGGTAATCGTGGCATTCAACAAGTTTGCCAGTGACACGGATGAAGAAATGGAACTTCTACGGCAACATTGCGAAGAATTGGGAGTAGGATTTGCCATCAACAACGCCTTCAACGAAGGGGGAGAGGGGGCTATAGATCTGGCCAACCTTGTGGTAGAAACCATCGAGAAAAAGCCGTCCGCTCCTTTGTCGTTCACCTATAAGGATGATGACAGCATCGAACAGAAAATAGAGAAAGTGGCTACCAACATTTATGGCGCCAGTGTCATCACTTACAGCACGATAGCCCGTAAGAAAATCAAGTTGGCCGCAGAGATGGGAATCACCCGTTATCCGGTCTGCATAGCAAAAACACAATACTCTTTCTCTGCTGACCCGAAAATCTACGGTGCGGTCAATAATTTCGAGTTCCACATAAAAGACATCGTACTGAACAACGGGGCCGAAATGATCGTGGCCATTGCAGGAGAAATCATGCGTATGCCGGGGCTTCCTAAAGAGCCGCAAGCCAAACATATCGATATTGTCGACGGACAGATAGACGGGTTGAGCTGAGCCTCTCCCCAGCCCTCTCCGTGGGAGAGGGAGCTAAGGTTCACAAACGGATAAAAAAAGAGGGTGTGTCAAAACGTAATTTGATGAAAAGACAACTTTTAATCTGAAACTTGACTCCCTAAATCAATGATGAAAAGAGCCATATCAAACTCTGTTTTTGAGTAATGATATGGCTCTTTTATAATTGTTAGTTACAATCTGTAACTTTTTAGAGTGGTCATTTTAGTTTTGACACACCCTCCATTTGCAAGATACCTCCTTGCTATTCGTCTGATTTCTTAGTATGCGAAAATCGGATATTTCTCCATGGTCTTATTGACACGTGCACGTACCTGTGCAATCACTTCTTCATTATCCACATTGGAAAGCACTGTTTCGATCATCTCGGCAATGTCGAGCATCAGATCTTCTTTCGCACCACGGGTTGTGATGGCAGGAGTACCCAGACGGATACCCGAAGTCTGGAATGCCGAACGGCTGTCGAACGGAACCATGTTCTTGTTCACTGTAATATCGGCAGATACCAATGCTTTTTCCGCTACTTTACCTGTCAGGTCCGGGTATTTGGAGCGCAGGTCTACCAGCATGGAGTGATTGTCCGTACCACCGGAAACGATTGTAAAGCCGCGATCAATCAGGGCCTGTGCCAATACGGCGGCATTTTTCTGTACTTGTTTCTGATACTCCTTGTATTCCGGTTGCAGGCATTCGCCGAAAGCCACGGCTTTTGCAGCGATAACGTGTTCCAACGGACCACCCTGGATGCCGGGGAATACGGCAGAATCAAGCAATTGAGACATCATTTTGATCTCTCCTTTCGGGGTTGTCTTTCCCCATGGGTTGGGGAAGTCTTTTCCCATCATGATAACGCCGCCACGAGGACCGCGAAGTGTTTTATGTGTAGTTGAAGTGACGATGTGCGCATATTTTACCGGATTGTCGAGGAGCCCGGCGGCAATCAGCCCGGCCGGATGCGCCATGTCGATCATAAGGATGGCGCCCACTTTATCTGCAATTTCACGCATGCGTTTGTAATCCCATTCGCGAGAGTATGCCGAACCGCCGCCGATAATCATTTTCGGACGTTCGCGCAGGGCAACTTCCTCCATCTGATCGTAGTCTACACGGCCGGTTTCCTGATTAAGATTATATTCGCATGGAGTATAGATGATACCGGAAGTATTTACCAGCGAACCGTGAGAAAGGTGTCCGCCGTGTGCCAGGTTCAATCCCATAAATTTATCTCCCGGATTCAAAACGGCAAGGAACACGGCTGCATTGGCCTGTGCGCCGGAGTGTGGCTGTACATTGGCCCATTCGGCGCCAAAAATCTGCTTCAACCGGTCGATAGCGATCTGTTCGCTCTGGTCTACCACCTCGCAACCGCCGTAGTAACGCTTGCCGGGATAGCCTTCGGCATATTTATTGGTAAGGCAGGAGCCCATTGCCTCCATTACCTGGTCACTCACAAAGTTTTCTGATGCGATCAGCTCGATGCCTTTGAGCTGACGTTGATGCTCTTTTTCGATAATATCGAAAATTAAATCGTCTCTTTTCATTCTGGTTTATAATAAAAATAAGTTTCTTAATGCGAGATTCTTTATTAAGCGCACAAATTTATGGAAAAAGAATGATAATCCGACAAAAATATCCAGATTTATCTATTAAAATATCACCCCGAGCGAGAAACTGAGTACCTGATCGCGCCGCCGGAAGGTGATATTGCTTACTCCTGTACTTCCATCGGAATTGATATTGTCGTAGGTCACCGATTTGGAAATGTTGTGCAACCCCTGTTCATATCGGAAATCAAAAAAGATACGCGAGATGTTGACTCCCACGCCGATCACCGCGCTTATGTTAAAAGGATAAAGCCGTTCATCGATACCCTTCTGGTCAAAGTTCTCAAAAGTGATTTCGTTCTTCTTTCCCCAGATGTAGCGCAGTTTGGGGCCGGCAAAAATGGACATGCCGTACGGCCCGTTCTTCACCACATTATAACCGTATAGTACCGGGAAATCGACGCTGTGTATCATCGAAATGACCGATGCATAGTCGGGTTCTATATCCGGGTGGTGCGACCCTAATTTGTCAAACGTTATTTCGCATTTACTGACGTTGTAGGATACTTCGGGCTGTATGAAGTGCTTCTTCATATTGATGCGCATGAAAAGCGCGCCGAAATAGCCGACTCTGTAATTGTTCTGAATTTCGTCGATCGTGACGTCTTGAATCTTAAAATCCGACACCAGAAACATAGAGGCATTGAAGCCGGCTTTCACCCCGATATTGAATTTACTGTTATTGGGACGCTCGATGATATCCTGCATGTTTCTTTGTGCAAAGGCAGGCCACACGCCGGCAATACCGCATATCCATATCGCCACCGCCCTGCAGAGATACAAAGCCAGGCGTCGCTTCAGATGCATGCCGCCTTTACGGTTTTCTTTTTTTCTGATTGGCATATCGGTATTGGTTATTCAGTTAATTAATCCGGTTGATTGCCCGGTTTGGTTATTCAGTTTAAATGATCCGTTTTTTGATTCAATCATCTCTTTTTCTCTACACTCCAGCCGAACTTTCCTATTTTATTGCCCAGTTCGTAATAGCCGCCATGGACATACACCAACGGGTTGGCCTCTGCCAGTTCAAGCTTGCCGGTTTCGGCATTCAGGTGCCGTTCGTCTGCACGCACGTTCACCACATCGGCTATAAACATATCATGCGACCCTAAAGACAGGATTTCTTTCACCCGGCATTCGATACAAAGCGGCGATTCTTCAATAAGCGGCGCACCCACCACGGTCGATTTGCCCGGTGTCAGCCCCATCTCTTCAAACTTATGGTAATCGCGTCCGGAACGTACCCCGCACCAGTCGGTGGGAAAGGCCATATCCGCCGTTGTCAGGTTAATGACAAATTCCATATTCTTCTTTATAATAGAATGAGAGTGGCGTTCCGGGCGTACGGATATATAACACATGGGCGGGTTCGTACAAATCGTTCCCGTCCATGCCACCGTAATAATGTTGTATTCACTCTCATCGTTTCCGCAACTCACCATAACGGCAGGCAACGGATAAATCATTGTTCCCGGTTTCCAGTCGACACGCATACATTAAATGGGATTTACGAAATTTACGATTGGACGATTTACGATTTACGATTGATGGATCATGCCTCTATCACGATTGGAGTAAATGACAAAAGGAGTAATCCCAATCGTAAATCGTCCAATCGTAAATCTCTTAAGTCTCTTAAATGATCGTAAACTCTTCTCTTTTCTGTTCTTTCTCGCAATAATGGCATTTCACGATGCAATTGTCCTTGTCCACCACATGAAAAAGGGTAGCCATCGGCTCGTTGTTGGTAATGCATTTCGGATTTGCACATTTGATGATCGCCTTCAGTTCATCCGGCATTTGCACCTCTTTTTTTTCCACGACTTCATAGTCGCGGATAATGTTCAGTTTCACATGCGGAGCCACTACCGAGATACGGTTGATCTCTTCGTCACAGAAAAACTTACCGGCAATCTTTATGATCCCCTTTCTTCCCAGTTTCTTGCTTTCAAGATTAAAGCCGATTGTGATATTGTTCGTCATATGTTCCAATCCGAGCAATCGCACTATCGTAAACAGCTTTTCACTGGGGATATGGTCGATAACTGTCCCGTCTCTGAGGGCAGCCACTTGCAGGGCCTGTTTATTCTCGTTCATAACTTATATCTTCTTTTTTTTGATTCATGGCAGCAAGGCCTCCCTCGTTGCCAGTCACCTTTCACTAATTCTCTTGTCGCTAATCGCTTGTCACTAATTCACTTGTCACTGTTCATCACCTCTTCCAGCGTGATGCCCAGTACATCGCAAAGAATGGCCTCACGGGCATACAACCCGTTTTGCGCCTGCTGGAAATAATAGGCTTTGGGGCTTTCGTCCACATCATAGGCAATCTCGTTGACACGGGGCAACGGATGCAGGATACGGAGGTTCGGCCGTGTGTTTTCGAGCATCCGGGCGCGAAGGATATACACGTTTTTCACCCGTTCGTATTCCATGAGATCGGTGAAACGTTCGCGTTGTACACGGGTCATATACAAGATATCCGCTTCGGCAATCGTCTCTTCCGTAAAGTCGGTATGCTCCACATATTTTATATCGTGCTCTTTGCAATAAATCTTGTATTCTTCCGGCATTTTCAGTTCATCGGGAGCGATAAAATGGAAAGTCGGATTGAAGTGGCGCATGGCCATCAGCAGTGAATGAACGGTACGTCCGTACTTGAGGTCGCCCACCAGATAAATATTCAGATTCTCGAGCGTTCCCTGCGTTTTGTAGATGGAGTAGAGGTCGAGCATCGTTTGCGAGGGGTGCTGGTTGGCACCGTCACCGGCATTTACGATCGGAATCGCCGTCACCTCGCTGGCATATCGCGCCGCCCCTTCCAGATAGTGCCGCATCACGATGATATCGGCATAATTACTTACCATTTTGATGGTATCTTTCAGCGTTTCCCCTTTAGACGAGCTGGTGGCTTTGGGGTCAGTGAAACCGATAACACGTGCACCGAGCCGGTTGGCCGCTGTTTCAAAACTCAGACGGGTGCGGGTGGAGGGTTCGAAGAACAGGGTTGCCACTACTTTGCCTTCGAGCAGCCGGCGGTTGGGATGTTGTTCAAATTGTTTCGCCATTTCGAGCATATAGAGAATTTTCTCTTTCGAATGTTCGGCAATGGTTACTAAACTTCTGTTTTCCATTCTGTTATCTTTAATATTGATAGAACTTGTTTTCAGACTGTAAAGATAGAGATAAAATGCGGCATCCACAACAAAATAAAAAGCAAAGTTATGCTTTTTTTCTGCCGGCGACGGTCTCTTGGCCGTGCCACAAGGAATTGGTAATGATCCATGCCGGACCGACGTGCTTCTTTTCATGACTTTTCTGTTTTTTGGCTGCATTGATTGATGCGGCAAATATAGGGTGCTTTTTCATCGATGCTGTTATTGATTTCGATAACAAATAAAAAACGGCTCGCACGCACTCTTTCTTGAGAGAGAGTTATTTATATTCTTCTCTTCTCTTCTTTACGCGCGTTTCGCGCGAGCGCGTTAGTGAACCAAAACAACATTGAGTGTCAGCAAGTTATGCAAACAGCTCGAGGGCAAATCCTTAGAGACTACCCCCTCGTTGATCGCGTTTCTCCTCGCAAATGCCTCGAACTTGCGAGGAGAAACACTGTAAAAACAACCGGAATTCCGCTTGATAATCGTAGGGAATTTATCGTTTTTTTCTTCTCAAATTTGCATACTTCAACATCCGGTTTGGCAATCCGCCGTATTTCCATAAGCACATTATTCGCACTCTCCGGACACAGCGCTTAAAGTAATCATGCACCGTCCTTAAAACCGATATGCACCGTACCCGGAGCTTCGATGCATCATCCTTGAAAGCAGTATGCACCGTCCTTGCGTTTTCCCGTCCGAAAGGTATCCTGCCATCCTGTATATTTCTCCGTGCGGAAGCATCACTTTTTTTTGCGCATTCGCTAAATTATGACTAACTTTGCACATTCAATAACCAGATAATTCGTAATCAGACATAATGATAAAAAAAATAATAAAATTCCTCTGGATTTTTCTTGTAATAATAGTTTTGCTCTGTGTGGGTATTTTCACCTCTATCTCCAACGGCTGGATCGGCTATATGCCTCCCGTGGAAGAACTTGAGAATCCGGATTATAAATTTGCCGCCGAGATATTTTCGGAAGACGGGAAGGTGCTCGGCACATTCTCATTGCAAAAGAACAATCGCGTTTACAGCAGTTATGCCGATCTGTCACCTGCCATCATCCATGCGCTGATCGCTACCGAAGACGTGCGCTTCACCGAGCATTCGGGCATCGATGCCAAAGCACTTTTCCGCGCGCTGGTGAAACGCGGCATCTTGTTGCAGAAAAGCGCCGGTGGCGGCAGCACGCTCTCGCAGCAGCTTGCCAAACAGCTCTTCACGGAAAAAGTGGCGAGCAACACCCTCCAGCGCCTGCTTCAAAAACCGATCGAATGGGTGATTGCCGTAAAGCTGGAACGTTACTACACCAAAGAGGAAATCCTGACCATGTATCTCAACAAGTTCGACTTTCTGAATAATGCGGTCGGCATCAAGACGGCCTCCCAGACCTACTTTGGCTGCGAACCGAAAGACCTGAAAATCGAAGAAGCCGCCATGCTGGTAGGCATGTGCCAGAATCCGTCTCTATACAATCCGGTATCCCGGAACGAAAAGATACGCAAAAATGCCTTGGGACGCCGAAACGTAGTACTCGGCCAAATAGAAAAGGCCGGATTCATCACTGCCGCAGAACGTGATTCATTGCAGGCATTGCCATTAAAACTGACTTACAACCGGGTGGATCACAAAGAGGGCCTTGCCACTTACTTCCGCGAATACCTGCGTGGAGTGATGACCGCCAACAAACCGGACAAGAGCAACTACCGGGGATGGCAGATGCAAAAATTCTATGAAGATTCGCTTGATTGGGAAACCAACCCTCTGTATGGATGGTGTGCCAAAAACCGGAAAAAAGACGGTTCGAACTACAATATCTACACAGACGGACTGAAGATTTATACAACCATCGATTCGCGCATGCAAAAGTATGCGGAGGATGCGGTGGAGGAGCACTTGAAAGAGTTGCAGGCACAATTCTTCAAAGAGAAAAAAGGACGCTCAAAAGCCCCGTACAGCAACAATCTGACACAGGCACAGGTAGACGAAATCCTGCAAAGGACCTTAAAGCAAACAGACCGTTACCGCTTGATGAAAAAGGCGGGAGCTTCGGAAGCGGAGATCAAAAAGGCATTCGATACGCCCGAAGAGATGTCCGTATTCAGTTGGACCGGCGAAAAGGATACCCTGATGACTCCGATGGATTCCATTAAATATTACAAACATTTCCTACGTGCCGGCTTCATGTCGATGAATCCGTTCAACGGGCATGTGAAAGCCTACGTCGGTGGCCCCAACTATACTTATTTCCAATATGACATGGCCATGGTAGGCCGTCGCCAGGTGGGTTCTACGATCAAGCCGTATCTCTACGCATATGCCATGGAAAACGGTTTCTCACCCTGCGACGAAACCCGTCATGTGGAACAGACCTTACTGGATGAAAACGGTATTCCCTGGACGCCGCGCAACAGTACCAAGAAACGTTACGGCGAGCTCGTCACACTGAAATGGGGATTGGCTAATTCCAGCAACTGGGTATCTGCATATCTGATGAGTAAACTGAATCCGTATGCAATGGTCCGTCTGATCCACAGTTTCGGTGTCCGCAACAAAGAGATCATGCCGACCGTGTCGCTTGCTCTCGGCCCATGCGAAATTTCAGTAGGGGAGATGGTGAGTGCATACACCGCATTTGCCAACAAGGGTATCCGTGTAGCCCCTCTGTTCGTTACCCGCATCGAAGACAGCGAGGGTAATGTGCTTGCTACTTTCTCTCCGCAAATGGAAGAGGTCATCAGTGCATCGAGCGCATACAAAATGCTGGTGATGCTTCGTGCCGTTATCAACGAAGGAACCGGTGGACGTGTACGCAGCCGCTACGGCATCACAGCCGATATGGGCGGTAAGACGGGAACTACCAATTCCAATTCCGACGGCTGGTTTATGGGATTCATTCCCTCTCTGGTGTCCGGCTGCTGGGTAGGAGGTGAGGAACGTGATATCCATTTCGACACCATGACCTACGGACAGGGTGCTTCTTTGGCATTGCCGATTTGGGCCAAATACATGAACAAGGTATTTGCCGACCCTACTTTGGGATACGATCCGACAGAGGAATTCCAACTGCCCGAGGGGTTTGATCCATGTGCCGGTTCGGAAGTAGGATATGACGATTCCGGTGATACGGGACTTGACGATCTTTTTAATTGATTCTGCTTTGAGTGCTTGTCTCATATGTATCGGCAGTAATGATCACCGGAAGGAGAACCTTCTTCTGGCACGTCAAAATTTGTATGCTCTGTTTCCTTCCATCTACTTTGCAACAGAAATGGAGACAGAGCCGCTATATTTAAAGAATACCGCGCGCTTCTCCAATCAAGTGGCCTTGTTTGTCACTGCAATGGAAAAAGAAGCCGTCGTGAATGCACTGAAAGAAATCGAAATGAAAGCCGGACGCCGCCCCGAAGATAAGACGGCAGAAAAAATTCCTCTGGATATAGACTTGTTGGTGTATGGCAATGAAATACTGAAGCCGAAAGATCTGAGACGGGAGTATATCCAGAAAGGAGTGGAAGAATTAGGCACTCTCTTGGCAAGAGAGGAAGTAGGAGAGTGCCCAAGAGAGTAGTCAGTAGAGTAGTCAAGTAGTTAAGTAGTCAAGTAGTAAGTAGATGAATAGTAATAAGTAGCCAAGAGAGTAGTTAAGTAGTCAAGTAGTTAAGTAGTAAGTAGATGAATAGTAATAAGTAGTCAAGCAGATAAGCAGTAAGTAGATGATCTTCAGTCAAATAATCCGGTAGAAAGTAGACAAATGGTTGAAATAATTCAAGCCGTTAAATAGATATCTCATAGAATGAATCTATCCTACTTAACTACTCTGACTACTTAACTACTTGACTACTAAATAACATAAAGATATGAAATTTTTAGGAATCATTCCTGCCCGTTATGCCTCTACGCGGTTTCCGGCAAAGCCATTGGCCATGCTTGGAGGGAAAACCGTGATACAACGTGTGTACGAGCAGGTGGCCGGTGTGCTTGACGATGCATACATGGCCACAGACGATGAACGTATCGAAGCTGCCGTAAAAGCATTCGGCGGAAAAGTAGTGATGACATCCGTGCACCACAAAAGCGGAACAGACCGTTGCTACGAAGCAATGGTAAAGATAGGACAGGGGTTCGATGTAATAGTCAACATACAAGGAGACGAACCTTTTATCCAGCCGTCGCAACTGCATGCTATAAAAGCCTGTTTTGACGATGCCGCCACACAGATCGCCACATTGGTAAAACCATTCAGTGCGGATGCCCCGTTGGAAGCTCTGGAAAATGCCAACTCCCCGAAAGTAGTGGTCAGTGCCAATTGGAATGCCTTGTATTTCAGCCGTTCCGTCATACCCTACCTGCGTGGCGTGGATAAATCGGAATGGCTTCGCCGCCATACTTTCTACAAACATATCGGACTTTACGCTTACCGTGCGGAAGTATTGAAAGAGATCACTTCTCTTCCGCAATCCTCTTTGGAACTGGCGGAATCTTTGGAACAACTCCGTTGGCTGGAGAATGGCTATACGATCAAGGTAGGCATCAGCGAAGTGGAAACGATCGGTATCGACACCCCCGAAGACCTCGCACGCGCGGAAGCATTCCTGAAAAACCGGAAAATAATCTGACAAACCAATGATAAACAGATCACTGCAACCCGAGATACAGGACCTGGACAATCTGACTGTCCCGCTTCCCCGACGGACCACACTCTCCAACGGCATACCTCTTGCCATAATCGATGCCGGAGAGCAGGACGTGGTTCGTATGGATATTCTTTTTGCCGGTGGCAGATGGCAACAGGCACACAAGCTGCAAGCCCTTTTCACCAACCGGATGCTTCGCGAAGGATCACGGAAATACACCGCCGCCGATATTGCGGAAAAACTGGATTACTATGGAGCATGGCTGGAGTTGTCGAGCTCTTCCGAGTATGCCTATATCACCCTGTATTCCCTGAACAAATATTTTGCAGAAACACTCGAAATAATAGAATCGATCCTCAAGGAACCCACTTTCCCGGAAAAAGAGCTGAATACCGTGCTGGATGCCAATATCCAGCAATTCCTCGTCAATTCGTCCAAAGTGGATTTCCTTGCCCAGAGAAGCCTGCTGAAGACATTGTATGGCCCCGGGCATCCTTGCGGGCGGCTGATTGAAGAGACGGATTACCGGCTGGTAACCCCCGACATGCTCCGCGAATTTTATAATGAATATTACCATTCGGACAATTGTGCCGTTTTCTTATCCGGAAAAATCACGGATGAAATCATCCGCCGGGTAGAATCCGCTTTCGATGCTCCTTTCGGCAACCGGCAGCATTCTTTTATTAAGAAAGAATACACGATCTCCACTTCTACAGAAAAACGGATATTCACGGAACAGGACGATGCCCTGCAAAGTGCCGTCAAATTAGGAACCGTCACCATCCCCCGGCAACACCCCGATTACTTGAAACTACGGGTATTGATGACTCTCTTCGGCGGATATTTCGGCAGCCGCCTGATGTCTAATATCCGGGAAGACAAGGGATACACCTACGGCATCTCGGCCGGTACCATGTTCTATCCCGATAGCGGCATTCTGCTTATCAGCACGGAAACGGACAATGAATACGTCGAACCTCTGATTCGTGAAATCTACCATGAAATAGACAAGTTGCATACCGGAACGGTATCGGAAGCCGAGCTGTCCATGGTCCGCAATTATATGTTGGGGGAAATGTGCCGCAACTACGAATCGCCTTTCTCATTGGCAGATGCCTGGATGTTTATCCATACCTCCGGACTGGACGATGCTTATTTCACCCGTTCGCTGCAGGCCGTCAAGGAGGTCACACCCGAAGAGATCAGAGAACTGGCCAATCGCTATTTGTGCAAAGAGACATTAAAAGAGGTCATAGCTGGTAAAAAGTTATCATAAAAAGGTAGCAAAGTCGCATGTTTTGGTTGATAAATCGTATCTTTGTACACAACACATGTAATCTGTAAACAGTAATTTGTATAAATCAATGAAATATCTATATACTGCACTCATATTGGTTTTTCTCTCTCAAGAAGGCGCTGTGGCGCAAAGCAAGGGGGGCTTCTTTGGTAAAATTAAAGACACCTTCTCCACAGAAATCAAAATCGGAAACTATACGTTCAAAGACGGTTCCGTATACACCGGAGAGATGAAAGGCAGAAAGCCTAACGGTAAAGGGAAAACCGTTTTCAAGAATGGCGATGTCTACGAAGGCGAATACGTAAAAGGGAAAAGAGAGGGCTTCGGCACCTATATCTTCCCGGACGGAGAGAAATATGAAGGCCAGTGGTTTCAGGACCAACAGCACGGAAAGGGTATTTTCTACTTCATGAACAACAACCGCTACGATGGTATGTGGTTTCAAGACTACCAGCACGGAAAGGGTATCATGTATTATCACAACGGGGATGTTTATGAAGGCGACTGGGTGAATGACAAGCGCGAAGGCGAAGGGACATATACCTGGAAAGACGGCTCCAAATATGTAGGAACCTGGAAAAACGACAAGAAAGACGGTAAAGGGGTGCTGGCTTGGAGCAACGGCTGCAAATACGACGGAGAATGGAAGAATGATGTCCGCGAAGGCAAAGGTACATTCGAATATACCAACGGAGAAAAATATGTAGGCGACTGGGTAGACGATCTGCAACATGGCAAGGGCGTATTCTATTTAGGAGGCGACCGCTACGAAGGTGCGTATATCCAAGGCGAACGTACCGGAGCCGGTGTTTACTACCATGCCAACGGCGACAAATACGTAGGCAATTTCAGAAACGGCATGCAGGATGGCGAAGGTACATTCACTTGGGCTACCGGAGCTGTATACAAAGGTCACTGGAAAGAAAACAAACGTAGCGGGCACGGAAAATACACCTGGAGCAACGGCGACAGCTATGAGGGAGAATGGGAAAACAACCAGCCCAACGGAGAAGGAATATTAATCCTCACCAACGGAATGAAATACAAAGGCGGCTTTGTAAACGGCCTGGAAGAAGGAAAAGGTATCCAGGAAGATAAAGACGGAAATCGCTATGAAGGCTTTTTCAAACAAGGTAAAAAACACGGCCCGTTTGTAGAAAAAAACAGCAAAGGAGAAGTAACCCGGAAAGGAACATACAAATTCGGAAGGCTGGAATGAGTCAAGAAAGTAGCCAAGAAAGTAGTCAAGTAGTAAAGTAGTTAAGTAGTAAGTAGGGGATACTCCGTAAATGGGGTAGCAGTACAGAAGAAATAGTCAATAGGTCAGATAGATCAATCAATTTACAAATAAAATGAAAGCCAACTAATTCGCAATGGATCAGTTGGCTTTCTCATATCTTAAGATCAAATATATCTCAAAAAGAATCAAGTAATAAATAGTCACAGAATGAATCCATTCTACTTAACTACTAAACTACTTACTACTTAACTACTTGACTACTTACTACTTGACTACTTAACTACTAAATAATATACTGTGAACTGATTGATTCGTTGTTTACCACACGTTTGATTGTTTCGGCAAACATATCGGCAATACTTAACTGTTTCACTTTAGCGCATTTTTTAGCATAGGGGATACTGTCGGTAAATACCATTTCGGTAAGACCGGATTCCTGCACACGGAAAGATGCCGGATCTGACATTACACAGTGGCTGGCAATAGCACGGACAGATGCGGCTCCGGCTTCCAGCATAATGTTGGCAGCTTTCGTAATGGTACCGGCCGTATCTACAATATCGTCAATCAATACTACATTCTTACCCTTCACATCACCGATGATCTGCATGGAAGCTACTTCATTGGCTTTTTCACGCGATTTATTGCAAAGCACCAAAGGCACACCCAGATATTTAGAGAATGTACTTGCACGTTTGGAACCACCCACGTCCGGCGTGGCAATAACCAGATCTTCAAGGTGTAATGACTGTATATAAGGCAGGAATACAGCCGACGCATACAGGTGGTCTACCGGTATGTTAAAGAATCCCTGAATCTGATCGGCATGAAGGTCCATTGTTATCAAACGGTCGATGCCGGCCACCGAAAGCAGATCGGCCACCAGTTTAGCGCCGATAGAGACACGAGGTTTGTCTTTTCTGTCTTGACGTGCCCAACCAAAATAAGGAATAACCGCAATTACGCTCTTTGCCGATGCTCTTTTTGCCGCATCTATCATCAAGAGCAGTTCCATTAAATTGTCTGAGTTAGGGAATGTGGATTGAACCAGGAATACATGTGAACCACGGATTGATTCTTCATAAGAAACAGCAAACTCGCCATCTGCAAAATGGGTGATGTTCATGTTTCCTAAAGGACAATTGAGGCTGGCGCAGATTTTCTCTGCCAGGTATCTCGAATTGGTTCCCGAGAATACCATAAAGGGTGCTTTTTCGCTCATTTTATAATAGTTGTTACCTATTTGTTAATTTGCGTGCAAAGGTATGAAATCTCCCGACAATCTAAAAGACTTATTGTAGAAAAAATATATATTCATTCTTATTTCACAGGAAATATTTGTAGATTTGCGAAAAGAATAATGGGCCGGTGAATAATGTGCCAATATGCCAATGTGATCAATGTGCCAATGCCGTGCGGTATATTGCCACGGCGCAGCCAATTGGCACATTGATCACATTGGCATATTGGCACATTATTTTATTGGCACATTAGCACATTGAATAATTATTGATAATGAATCATCGTACTCCTTTGTATATCTTATGCGTGCTGTTGTTGACGGCATTTTTCTCATGCGTCGGCACAGCACCGACCAAAGAGGTGCGCTTTATCGATTCTTTAAACCGGCGGGCATATGCTTACCGTTATAAAAACCTTGATTCGTCTTATCTTCCGGCAGAACAGGCATACGGACAGGCACGCCTTTACCAACAGGGGAAAGCGGAGGCATGCAACAATCTGGGTTTTTGTGCTTTTATGCAAATGGACTTTGAACGTGCCGAAAAAATATATAAGGAGGTGTATGGCCTTACCAAAAACGAGCTGGAACTGCTCATTGCCGATATAGGGCTGATGAAAATCTATCAGCGCACAGGCATGAATAAAGAATATTATGACTACCGTAACAGCGCCGTCCGGCGAATGAAACGTATTCGTGAAGACAGCACCGTGTTCACCGACAAATATGAAATGCTGCGTGTGAATTTCGCCTTTACGGAATTTTTCATCGTTTCCGCCGTCTATTACTATTATCTCCAGCAACGCCCCGAAGCAATGGCTTCGCTCGATAAAATCCCCCAGGACGAATCCTTACGGGCAGATACCAGCCAATACCTGTATTTTCATTACATCAAAGGATCGGCTTCTTTGTGCGATGGAGATACGCCGGACGAACGTAAACTCGGTGAATTCGACGAGCTCTACACCACTTGGCGGTTGGCTTCCCGGAAAGGGTATCTCTATTTTGCCGGAAACGGTATGCAGGGATTGGCCGACCGGCTGACCCCAAAAGATAATTTCGAACTGTTTCTTTCCAGACGTCCGCACGCCCTGAAACAGTTGGGTATGCCCGTCGATTCCCTACTGCCGTTGAGATTGGCAGAGAAAGCGCTGGAAATATTCAGAGAATATGACGATCTGTATCAGATAGCCGGTGCATACGTCTCCATCGGAAAATATCTGAATGCCCACGGCCGCTATTCCGAAGCCCTCGATTCGCTGAGCAAAGCCCTGAAATGTGTCAATCAGCATCATCTTCTATATTACCACCACGCTACGGATACGCTGGACAAGTTGCAGCCTTTTGTAAAGGCAGATACGATTTTCACCGAGATGACGTGGATAGGGCAGGAACGGGTGAAGACCGTGCCTGAATGGATATCCCGTATCCGCGAACAACTCAGCGTCTCTTACGCCGGTTTGGGTATGAAGCCGGAATCCGATTATAACCGGAATATCTATCTGGATATCCTGAACGATACCCGTCAGGACAAAGAACTGGAAAGCCGCTACGCTTATCTGGAAGCGGAATCGAAGCAACTGAATATCGTACTTTTCTTTGTTGCGGTGGGATTGCTGTTGGTTGTCATTTTATTCTGGATCTTCAATAAGCGTTCTAAAGTAAGAAACCGTATCTATACGGAGCGGTTACAACAAACCCTGACATTATGCCGGGATATAACGGCTTCCATCCCAATGAATCTTCCTCTTGTTCAGGAAGGGATCGACCGCCTGTTCGGGCCGAACAGGATAATTCTTGAAGTCAATGAAGAGGGCAAAGCAAGTTTCATCCCCAAACACCGGTTAAACCGCGACGAACAGGCCCTGATACATGTACTGACTCCCTATGTGGATTGGGCTATGGACAACGAACAGACCATCGCTTCGCTGAGCGACGAACGCAACCAATTGGAAAAGCAACGGTATGTCTACGAACAACACATTGCTGCCAACAAACGCCAGAACCTGATAAAAAAGGCATGCCTTGCCATTGTCAACGGCATCAATCCCTATATCGACCGCATACTCAACGAGGTACGCAAACTGACGGACAAAGGATTTATCAATGATCCGCTTATCAAAAAAGAAAAATACCAGTACATCGACGAACTGGTAACCACCATCAACGAATACAATGACATCCTCGCCTTGTGGATCAAAATGAAACAAGGTACACTGAGCCTGAACATCGAGACTTTCAGCCTGAACGAGCTTTTCGAACTCCTGTCAAAAGGCCGGAGGGCATTCGAAATGAAAAGACAGACACTCGATATAGAGCCGGCTCCAATTTTAGTGAAAGCCGACAAGGCCCTGACTCTTTTCATGATAAATACACTGGCCGAAAATGCCCGGAAATATACTCCCGAAGGAGGAGTCGTGCGAATCTATGCCCGTCAGACAGAGGAATACGTGGAAATATCGGTGGAAGATAACGGACGCGGCCTTTCGGCCGAAGACGTATCCTGCATCATCGGCGAGAAAGTATACGATTCGCGCGCCATCGGCATGAACGTCACGAAAACCGCCGAAGACGCGGAAGCCCTGCGGTTGAGCAAGGGGAGCGGCTTCGGACTGATGAATTGCAAAGGGATTATTGAGAAATACCGTAAAACAAACAACCTGTTCCGGGTGTGCATGTTCAACGTGGAAAGCGAACCGGGACATGGAAGCCGGTTTTATTTCCGGCTGCCATTGGGAATACGTAAGGCCATAGGTGTACTATTGTGCATCCTACTGCCTGCTTACATGTTTTCTTCCTGCACCGGAGGGACAGGACAGGCTACCGGTCCGGTGACAGGCGATTCTATCGCAACGGTAACGGATCCGGATTATGAAACTCTGCTCAATGAAGCATCCGACTATGCCAATGCCGCCTATTTTGCCAACGTAGACGGGTATTACGAAGATGCGCTGGTATATGCCGATTCGGCCATCATGATATTGAACAGGCATTATGAAAAATATGCCCGCCATCCGCAGAAATATATGAAACTGGTCGGCGAAGAAATACCCGCCGAACTGACTTGGTGGAACGAAATGTTCGATTCGGACTTCCATGCCATCCTGGATGTGCGGAATGAAGCAGCCGTCGCTTTTCTGGCACTGAAACAGTTGAAAGGATACAACTATAACAATGCAGCTTTCACGGCACTCTACAAATTGCAGAGCGAAGACCAGTCATTGGAAGGATATTGCCGCGAACTGGAGCGTTCCACTACCAATAAGATTGTAGGAGTTATCCTCTGTATTCTGCTATTCGTCATCTCGCTGGCCGGTTACTATCTCATCTATATACGCAAGCGTTTGCTCAACAGGCTCAATCTGGAACAGATTCTCGAAATCAATAAAAAAGTATTTGCTTCTTCCCTGATCCGTGCGCAGGAATCTGCCGAAGCCTTGCAACGCGAAGAGGATACCTTGAAAGAAATCCCCCAACGGCTGGTCAATGAGGCTTTCGACTCCATCAACGAGTTGCTTACAATCGACCGGCTCAGCCTTGCCGTATACAATGAAACGACACACCGGCTCGAATTTGCCTCCAATCCCGGACTTGAAAGGATGCCGGAACTTATGCAGCAATGTTTCAACGGACAGCAATATCTGTCCGACGGGCTTTCACAAGCCATTCCGCTGGTGGTGGATGCCGGTGGAGAACATCAATGTGTAGGCGTACTCTATCTGGAACGCCGGGAAGGGACAACGCAGGAAACAGACCGTCTGCTGTTCGAGTTGGTGGCCCGCTATGTGGCCATCGTGGTGTTTAATGCAGTAGTCAAACTGGCAATAAAGTACCGTGACATCGAATCGGCACACGAAGAAGCGCAACGTGCCTCGTGGGAAGACAGCATGCTGCATGTGCAAAATATGGTGCTCGACAATTGCCTTTCGACGATCAAGCACGAAACGATATACTACCCCAACAAAATCAAACAGATCGTAGGACGCCTGAATACACAAAACCTTTCGGAAGAGGAAGAACGGGAAAATGTAGAAGCCATCAGCGAATTGATAGAATATTACAAAGGTATTTTTACCATACTGAGTTCGTGCGCTGCCCGGCAATTGGAAGAGGTAACCTTCCGCCGCAGCACGATTTCCGTAGCCGACCTGTGCGAATATGCCGTGAAATATTTCCGGAAAGCAAGCAAAGGGAAAACAAGCCGGATCGAATTTCTGACGGAGCCGATAGAAAAAAGAATCATCGGAGACATCAACCAGCTTCGTTTTCTTCTTGAAAATCTGATCGACGAAGCGCTCACCGTCCATGAAGACGGGATATTAAAATTGCATGCTGCAGAAGACGGGAATTACATCCGTTTCCTCTTTACCGATACGCGTCGCGAAAAGAGTGTGGACGAACTCAATAAGTTATTCTATCCCAATCTGGCCCGAATGACCTCCGGTGAGAAAGGGGAACTGAGGGGAACGGAATACCTGATATGCAAACAGATCATCCGGGACCATGATGAATTTGCCGGACGCCGCGGATGCCGTATCAATGCCGAACCGGCACAGAAAGGAGGCTTTACCGTTTACTTCACTCTACCGAAACGGTAATGACAACCGATGTAAAGCCACATAACAATATATCTAATGAGTCATAACAATATATGTAACGAAACGATGGAAGATAAGAAATTTAAAGTAATTATCGTAGAAGATGTAAAACTCGAATTGAAAGGCACGGAGGAGATATTCCGCCACGAAATACCCAATGCGGAAGTAATCGGAACCGCCATGACCGAAGCCGAATTCTGGCCGTTGATAGAAGCCCGGCTACCGGATCTGGTACTGCTCGATCTCGGTTTGGGAGGCTCGACAACAATCGGAGTCGATATCTGCTGCAATATATTCAAACGATACAAAGGAGTTCGTGTACTTATCTTTACCGGCGAAATATTGAACGAAAAACTCTGGGTCGATGTGTTGGATGCCGGTGCCGACGGCATTATCCTCAAAACAGGTGAGCTATTGACCAAAACAGACGTGCAGGCCGTAATGGATGGCAAAAAGCTGGTGTTCAATTATCCCATACTGGAAAAGATTGTGGACCGCTTCAAAGCGTCTGTTGCCAACGATGCAAAGCGTCAGGAAGCAGTTATCAATTATGATATAGACGAATACGACGAACGTTTCCTGCGCCATCTGGCACTGGGATACACCAAAGAGATGATCGCCAACCTCAAAGGCATGCCTTTTGGAGTAAAATCACTCGAAAAACGACAGAACGACTTGGTAGGCCGGCTGTTTCCGAACGGCGAGCGGGTAGGGGTGAATGCCACCCGTCTGGTAGTGCGTGCGCTCGAACTTCGAATTCTCGATCTTGACAACCTCGAAGCCGATGAAGAGTAGCAAATGGCGCATGCCCCATCCGGCCACTATGTTTTTTGTGCTCACGATGGTGGTCGTACTTCTTTCATGGATATTCGAAATCTATGGATTGAGTGTGACGCTGCCACAGACAGGAGAAGAGATCCGTGTGCAGAGCCTGCTCAGTCCGGAAGGGATTCGCTGGCTGTTACGGCACATGGTCACCAACTTCACCGGTTTTGCCCCTTTGGGGATGGTGATTGTAGCCATGTTCGGAATCGGTGTGGCACAGCATTCCGGATTTATAAATGCATGCATTCGTCATGGAATTCGTGGCAAGCAGGATAAAGACAAGATTATTCTCTGGGTGATCCTCCTCGGATTGCTTTCGAATGTAGTGGGTGATGCCGGTTATATTATTTTGCTTCCCATTGCCGCCACCTTGTTTCATTCCGTCGGTTTGCATCCGGTAGCCGGAATCATAACGGCTTATGCCTCTGTAGCCTGTGGATACAGTGCCAATATCGTATTGAGCACCATGGATCCGCTACTTGCCCGGACTACGGAAGAAGCTGCCGTGGCCGGCGGGATAGAACACGGTGATACAGGGCCGTTGTGCAACTATTATTTTATGTTTGCTTCTACCTTTCTCATAACGGCCGTAGCCTATTGGGTGACCCGCCGGAAGCTGCTTCCGGCAATGGGCACTTATGAAGGTAGCACGCACTTCGACGGTTATAAGCCACTCTCCCGCAAAGAACGCCGTGCTTTGACGATGGCGGTGATCGTGGGGGTGATTTATGTGGCTATCGTACTGTGGTCCACCTTTTCTTCTTATGGCATTTTACGCGGAGTAAGCGGTAACTTGATGCGATCTCCTTTCATTATGGGTATTTTATTCCTCCTGTCATTGGGAGCCGGGTTGATGGGTACGGTTTACGGTTTCAGCTCCGGTCGTTATCGCACGGATGCCGATGTCATAGACGGACTGGCCCAGCCGATGAAATTGTTAGGCGTTTATTTCGTCATCGCCTTCTTTGCGGCACAAATGTTCGCCTGTTTCGAATATTCGCACTTAGACAAATGCCTCGCCATTATGGGGGCCAATCTGCTCTCTTCTGTCGAGTTTGGCAATTTGCCTACCCTTGTTCTGTTTATCCTGTTCAGTGCCATGATAAACCTCATCATGGTATCCGCCACCTCCAAATGGACATTTATGGCTTTCATCTTTGTTCCTATATTTGCCAAAATGGGAGTTACGCCCGATGTGGTGCAATGTGCTTTCCGCATCGGAGACAGTGCCACCAATGCCATTACTCCCTTTTTATTTTATATGCCCTTAGTATTGACTTATATGCAGCAATACGATAAGCAATCCTCTTATCTCTCTCTTTTGAGGTATACATGGCGGTATTCTGTCTACATATTGATAAGCTGGACTTTGTTGTTTATTCTGTGGTATTTAACAGGCTTACCATTAGGTTTATAGCCTTTTCCCGGACAAATGGATACAAAAAAAGTATAGAAATGTTTTTGATATTTCACAAAAAGCATTACCTTTGCACCGCAATTAAGGATGGTTCCGTAGCTCAGCTGGATAGAGCAACGCCCTTCTAAGGCGTGGGTCAAGCGTTCGAATCGCTTCGGAATCACTATTAACATCCGGTAACAGTTAAATGTTATCGGATTTTTCTTTTAAATAGCTGATATTAAACGTTTTACTTTCGCCCCGTTTAACTTTTAATAACCTGCCTGTGTAGGCATATTTGTAGGCATATCCCCTCTACAGGCATAAAATAGGCATATAAAAATGACGGCAATAAGAGTTGTAAGACAAGGCAAAAAAGGCAAAACCGACCGGCTCCCCCTGTATGTGGAATTTTATATCAACCGTGAGAAAATAAGGATCGCGGTAAGGTTAAGTGTCACGTCCAAAGAATGGGACGAGCAAAACGAAGTGATAAAAGGCCGGGACAAAGAGAGTAAAGACAAAAATTTAATCATCTCAAACATCCGGTCACGTGTAAGCGACATATTTGTTCGTACCCGTCTTAAAAATGAGACGCTGACAAAAGAAAGTTTCTTCCGCCAGTATAACAATCCTTCCGATTTTGGTACCTTCTTTGATTTTGCACGGGTTTACCTCAAACAAATTAGCAAAACAATTTCTTTCGGTACCTGGAAACATCACGTTTCTATCATCAAGAAACTGGAAACATTCGCCCCCGGCCTTGTATTTTCAGAGATTACCCATGAATTTCTCCTGTCTTTCTTTGCATATCTTCGCAAAATAGGTAACATGGATTCTACGGCATGGCGTAACATGGCTACTATCAAAATATATGTAGGTGCCGCCATACGCGGCGGTTATATGGACCAGGACCCGTTCGCGGCCATAAAGATACGTCGCCCCAAAAGTGAAGTTATATACCTGACGGAAGAAGAACTCCTCCGTCTGACCGCCTTGTACCGGTCCGGCCGCCTGGAAGAATGTACCCAGAACGTACTCCGTTTTTTTCTGTTTCTTTGTTTTACTTCTTTGCATATAGGCGATGCAAAAGCATTGCAGATAAACCAGTTCATAGGGAATGAACTACACTACACACGAGGTAAGACCAAAATACCGGTAACTGTACCCTTATCGGACCCGGCACGTTATATTTATGAATATTACCGGGCCGGACGTACAAAAGGTAACTTGTTTATGAACCTTCCCACGGATCAGGATATAAACCGGGTATTGAAAACAATAGCCGGTAAAGTAGGAATAACAAAGGATATCAGTTCAAAGACCGGGCGGCATACATTCGCTACCTTGTATTATAAGAAAACACATGATATCGTAACGCTATCCCACCTTTTGGGACATAGTTCTATAACTATGACAATGGTTTACGCACATGCTCTGGAAGATGAACGCGAAGCGGGAATACACGCCTTTGATGATATGTTATAACTAAAAGAGTGAAGGGGGAACCGTATTTCCCGCTTCCCCCTTTCGCTTTTCTACTCCAACGTATAAACACTCCAGTCTATCGCCTTTTTAAGTTCCCAGCCTTCCTTTTGTGTCTCCTGTATATGTTTCACGGCACCGGTGTAAAACTCTTGTAGTTGCTGCATACTTGCAAACTCGTAAAACGTCGGGTTGTCTTCTTCCCCGAGCTTGAAAGTAACAGGAAGGTTTTCCCCGCCTGTCTGCAAGGCAAGATCGTACGCCGTCTTATAATTCATCTGGTTCTCCATGGAAAGCCAGACTTTCAGACCGTTCCATATGTACCCGCTTTCGATCGTGTCGGTTATCTTCCGGTTATACCATTCATTAATAACCGCCTTGATTTCTGCCAGTGCGGGTAGATGATCGAACGTCTCTTCCATGTAACTACGTTGGACTCCTTCTGCTGTCTCTGTTTCCTGGTAATCCCACGTAATGCGCCAGATTCCCCGGCGGCGGTTGGTACATCTTACCGGTTCCGCCTTGCTGTCTGCATAAATTCGTATCATTTCAAGTAAAATGTATAATTATCAATCCTTTTTCACTTACTTCACCTTCGCAATGTGCTTCAAAAGGCAGTTCTCCGTCTCTTGCCGCTGATTCACAAATGAAAAGGGTTTCCTCAAGGCTGGTAAAATACTTTCTCTCCTTGCCGTCGAGTTCCAGCTTTATAACAGTCCGGTTTCCGTTTTTCGTCGGAACATCCTTTTCATAATCAAGTACGATCACATCCTTGTTCATCAGTTCGGGCGACTTGATCCTTGCCCCGGTAAATCGTTTCCGTCCGTCTTTAGGCTTGTACTTGTAGCCCAAATCTTTTAATTTTTTCATTTTCTTTCCTGTTAGTTTATAAAATAAGTTCTTGCAATCAGCATGTTTTGTAAGCCCGTAAAATGAAGCGGTTAACTCCTGCCTACGTTTCTTGCTTTTAACCTTGTGCATCTTGCGGGCGAACTTTTGTTTGTTACGCTTCCTTAACCGCACATGATCCGGGCGGGTTACATATCCCAGAAAGTCGATACCTTCGGTAATCGGGAAAACGGTATCATTACTTTTAATCTCCAGGCGGGCTTTACGGGCCTGTTCATGAATGATATCCCTAACCTTCCAAAGGTATTTCTTGCTACCAGAAAGCACCAGACCGTCGTCACAATACCGGTAATAGTGTGCTACTGCCTCCTGATCCTTTAACCGGTGATCCAGATAAATAGACAGAAGCAAATTACAAAGCCCCTGCGATGATCTTAGTCCGATACTCACGCCTTTAGGCATCATGCGGATGCACTCTTCCAGGATTCCGATCAATATTTTATCCTTGAACATCTTTTTCACTGCATCCAGCAAAACGTCCTGGTCTACGCTCTCATAGAATTTCGTTATATCGAACTGGTACCCGAACAGGGTTCCTTCGGGATCATCCTTTATATCTTTAACGATATACTGTAAAAGGTCATGCGTTCCCCTGTTTTTAATGGATGCGGAAGTAGTCCGGATAAAACGTACTTTCAAATGCCGGTCCACCACATTCATAACGGCGTTAAGAACGATCCTGTCTTCCAGGGAAACCGATTGTACGATCCTTACTTTCGGCCCGTCGTCTACGGTCATTTCCCGATATCCTCCGAGCTTGAACCGCCCACTCCTGATCCGCTGCCTGATCCTCTCTACCGCCTTCGGGACATCCGCCAGTATTCTACGCCCGGCAAAGCTGCGCTTTCGTCTTCTTTTGCGCAATACCGTTTTTATGGCGTCCTCTATATTGGCGTCCTCGACAATCTCTTCTATAATATTATCTTCTCTCCACATGATAATTAAATCAGCCTTCAATTCCCCGGGCCGGGCTTCTTCGAAAAAACTTCCTACCAAACCCCATTGCCCTGCGCTTTATTTTTCCCCTTTCCAACCGTAAACGGCTGCTGTTGGCGAGGCTCATTCCTCTTGGCTCCACGCCGGGAACACGTTCCCACTGTTGTACGCCAATTTTCAAGGCTTATGCGCTTTTTCTTTATTCTAATTGTTTGCAAGCCGAACACCGATGTTCGCATTCGTGTTCGATGAATCGTTATTCGCGTTCGCATACGAAACACCGCCTAACGCGTTCGCGTTGTTGTTCGACCGATACACCACACGAGTGTATATGAGGAAATCCGCCTTTGTACTTTTCGGAAGTACCGGCGCCCGTCTTACTTTCCGGACGCCCGCGCTACCCGCACAACGTTTTACGTTGCTGTTTTTTCTCTTAATCTGCCTGATTTATGGCTTTAAAGGCCGCGACGCTGCCCGCCCAGCGTATTATGCCCCTGAAGGCAAGCCGAACACCGATGACCGCATACGTGAACGATGAATCGTAATACGCGTGCGCACACGAAACACCGCCCAACGCGCTCGCGTAGCTGCTCGACCGACACACCACACGAGAAAGACCGGTACCCACATAGAACCTATCGAACCAATGTGAGGAAGTGGAACCGCCTTCTTTAGCTGCAATCAAATCCATATACTGGCCCCAAACCATGTGGGTAGGATAAATATCCGCGTTATAAACAGTAATTCCCTGTACAATGCGTTCCGTTCCGTCCGGCATGGTAATAAACCACCTTCCGTCCGCCGCCGTCTTGTTTACTGTGACATACTGCAACCATTCCGCCTTGTTTCCCTGGAAATTCTCATATCCCAGCACATTGACGGACTGATAATTTACACCGTCCCGATAAGCACCTTCCGCCTGTGGATTGGAACCGCCCTTTTCCTTATAATAAGAAACCGTATCACGCATCCCCAGCGCATTGGTAAGGCCTGTCACTTTCTGGTAATTGTTTGTTCCATATCCGCAAACTCCCTGCGAATCGGTATTACCGTATTTAAAGAAATGCAGATTACCCACATCCTTGTGCATCTCCCAGTCGAACAGCTGGAAACCTTTGCCCCGATTCTGGGCGTATTTGACTGCCTGGCTCTGTGAAATGGTTCCTACACTTGAAACACCGCTGACAGAACGCAGCACATCATCAATCAGGTAGGCTTCATAAGCACCGCCCAGGCATTCCGTATGCTCTACCCAGTCCGGCTCGATCGCTTCCACACTTTCCGACGTTGTGAGTAAAACGAAATCGAAGGCCGCCGAATTAAGGAAAGTAAAGGCCAGGAAAGTAGCCCCTGCGGGAACAGCACAAAACAGGTACATACCATTAATAAAACCGTTCGCGTTTGAAACGCTTACCCGACTTACTATTTTGCCCGTATCATCTATAAATGCAGCCCCGTAAAGAGTGGAAGCCAGACCGGGGAAACGGACCTGCTTGTAATCCCGCACGTCCACCAGGGCGAACGATCCGGATTCGTATTCATTCTTCGCCTCTTCAAGGGTCGTGTAATCCGTATTCTTACGAATCCCGATCCCTTCCGTTACCTCCAGCTCTTCGCGGGTAAGTTTTACACTGGTGTACCCTGCCGCTGCCGGCGCATCCTCATTGCTTGAAATAAAACCGTACAGACATTGGTTCAGCACGTCCGTTACTCCCTTGTACCAGTAATGAGGCTCATATACGTAAACTTCGCCTTCCGATCCGGTTAATACTGCATCCGTGGCGTTCTCCACGCTGTCACTGTCGGCGTATTTGTTCCGGCTCTCATCATGAAGCGGATAACAGGTCATTTCACCCTCCGCCGTCTTTTTGGCCAGAACGCAATGTCTTTTCGCCAACACCTCCAGGATATGGGAAGACGGGGTAAATTCCGTATTATAGTCATATCCGGTAGAGTTATCCAGGTTTGTAATCTTTTCCCCGTCCTCTACCGTCTGGTCTATTTTTATGCAGACAAACTGCGGCTGAATGATATTCAGTTCCGGGAAGTGCGCACAGGTGGCGGCGTACTCTTCGTCCGACATGGACTGGGTCAGCCGGTACGTACCCACCAGGCGGCACGTCTGCACGTTTCCCCCGTCTTCATCAACACCGCCCATTGTCATAAGCCCGCGAAGCAAACTTCCGTCCCCGTCCATATCTATACCGGTAATTCGTAGATAGCTGGTCGCGCTGCATTGCTGTAACAACGTGTTCCAGTCGATCAGGCTACAGTTATCAATCACAAGGCGCGTGATATTTGCCGTGCTTTCCAGCTGCAGCCCTGCATTGGTCAGTTTGTTCAGGTACCGGAGCTCCAGCGTCTGCAAAGTTGCGGGAAGGACGCAAACGGCCAGAGGCGCACCGCCGGCGAATGTCACACCGGTAAGGGATGTATCACCGGCCAGGAAGGTTTCAAGTTTGGTGTTGCTTGAAAGGTCCATACCGGTAAAGGAAGAGGATTTAAGCCCGGATATGTCGAGTTGTCGAAGGTTACGGCAATTACCCACCAGAAGGGCATTAAGTGTCATCTGTCCGGCCTCACAGCTAACATTCAGTTCACGCAAGGCCGTACAGTTGTTCAGGTTCAACGTGCCGACAATGGCGTGGGCTACATCCGTCAGATCAAGCCCGCGAATACGGCTTGCACCGTAGAAATATTGCGGATCGTTTACTATTAAATCCGTGTCCATTGTCAGTTCCACCACAGCCCCGGCCGTTTCTGCAAGTACCGCGCTTTGGTGCGGTGTTCCGGACGTGTAACCGTACCCGTAATAATACCGTTCGGAGGCCGTAATCCGAATTTTCCGGTTATCGCTGCCGAACTTATACCCGAAATAAGCTGCGAAGCTGTCACGACGATAAGTACCGGCCACGTATTGACTATCCAGAAGGGCGAAACGGTTCTGAATGGTATAAGTACGGTGCGCGTAACGGCTTCCCTGCAAGGCATACAGATAATTATAATAACTGGTTCCGCTGCCGGTTGTCACCCCTTCGGTAAGCGGAAGGATATATTTATATTCCGAATCCTTGTTATAAATCCGCTCGCACCAGTTGCCCATTTGTTCCTCGTTAAATACTTGCAGGACATATTCAAGGCTCATATTGCTACGCAAGGTTTCCGCCACTTCACGCAATTTGTCCGGACAAGATCGTACCAGTTCCCATAAAACGGAATCATGGCCGGCAAAAGCATAACTACCGATACTATCGTCAAAACTTTCGTGGGTAATGGTATATTCGTATTTCAGTACCGAATCATTACGCACACCGAACAACGTGTCCATATCGTAAGGAAGGAAATACCAGATCAGGCCGTCCCAGGTCGCCAGCATCATATTTTTTGCCCGGTTATCCACGGCCATAAAGTAATCGGTAATCAGATACCATGCAAACGGGCTGTCATTACCGAAATACTGGTTATATTCCGCCAGGAACTTGGCGGGATTACCTTTACATGAATCTACCCAGTTCCAAAGTCTTATAACTGCCGCCTTGTCGTCCTCGTGTGCATCCGCCCAGGTAGTATCTGCTTTGAAACGAAATTCCAGCGCATCATCAAAAGAAGACATGTCGGTAGTCCCGAACAAACAAAGGGCCTCGGAGTTATTCAGGAACTCCAGACAGATACATTTGTTACGCTGCCCGTTCAGGGACGCTTCGTCGTTGAATCCTTCAATTCCTTCAAAACCGTAAATGATCGCACTTTCCGACTTCTCATTATTGAAATTGTATTTTCCCAGATAAGTATTCGTACCGGTGCCGTCGTTATCATAAAACAGGTCCATAGGGAAACCGTCTACACCTATACGTACGTCATATTCCCCCTTATATGCAGCCTGCGGCGGCGTCAACCACCCGCACTTCTTCCAAATGTCATTCACAATACGCACCGCACCGGTATTATGTGTACCGGAAGAATCGGAAAAGTCCGCTTTCAAACAGAATATACTGATCGGCCGTGCTCCCGGTTTGAAACTGTATTCAAGAGACGGCACATCCACGCCGTTAACTTCCAGCGTGGTACCGTATTTCTCCAAGCGCAAGAAATAAAGACGGTAATTCTTACGCGGATAAGTGGTGGATGATGTACCTTGTATTCTTAGACCGACATTCCTTGCTACAAAGTCATACTCCTTACCGTACGGGCTATAAAAATAGATATCGACCGGGACCTCGAATTTCTTGTTATTGGTGGCGTTGACAAGGTTCACATCGCCGACAATTCGCATAACCGCCTTTCCTTGGGCGCGTAGCTTGTCTATGTCGATATCCGTACCGTTGTCCCCCGTAACATCGTTCTTTTCAAATAACAGGACCATTTCGTCCGACGTAGTCCGGTCTACCATGTAATTGTTCAGTTCTTCATCATCCGTAAGCGCACGGTTATAAATACGGAAATTCCTGATCTCCACATCCGCCGTATCACTGAATAAACGGATGTTCACCGGTTCCGCCTGCAGTAGTCCTTCGGTAGCCCCATACTGTACAGCCCCGCAACGGATTCCGTTTACATAAAGTTCCAGCAACCGTTTGCCAGCCTTGGACCCGACAATAAAGGCTATTTTCAGGTTCATATCACTTGCAAACTTTGTACTTACTTCCGTACCGCCAGAAACACGCATAAGGGCCTGCTCCGTTGTCATTTGGAAACCGATATCGCCGGCCATACAGTCCAGTATTACCCCCTGCCGGTCCGTTACCGACGAACAAAGAATCTCCATTTCATAGGTAGCCCCGGTAGTGGTTGCATCTGTGGAGAACGGCTGGTACCCGATTTCAATCTTCGCGCCTCCTGTAAGTTTCAGGGCGTCACCCGTCCAGCCGTTGCTGTTCCAGTCGAAACCCGCAAACGTTGTATGTATGTCGCCATAATCCCAGGCTCCCGGATCGGATTCACTGTTACTCCGCCCGGCTGCCGAAAGTTTCAGTACAAGCCCGGCAGTAGTTTCTTGCAAGTCGATGCCGCTTTCCGTCACGTCGATATAAAACGGGTATTCCGTGGCTCCCGTCTTAAATTTCATATTGATTTCACCCTGTTCCGTAAAACGGTTGGTATATGTCTGCGTAGTACGGGCCACACTGACAGACTGCGTTTTCACCCCGTCCCGGTAAACGTCCACTTTGGCCGGCGTCGCGGCGGGATCATAAGCCACAAAGTTAAATTTCACCTGTTCGTACTGCCCCGCTTCCAGGCGCGGAACAAGATGATCCTCCGTAAAAATACGGCCGTCCGGAAAACTTATCATCGTGCCGATGAACGGTGCCGATCCTCCGGATTTCAGGATATCAATGTAGATACTTTCAGACTTTAACACGAGCTCGGCGGAAGCCTCCATTTCGGCAACCATTTGAACGGTATTCCGACCGGTTACAAGCGAAGACGGGGACAAACTGAAACTGCCGTTTGTCGTTCCCGATCTTGTAATGGTGTGCGCGTTCTGTTGCTGGCCGTTCAGATAAAGCGTGACGACCTTTGTTCCGGAACCGTTGACGGCATAAGGAATATTAATCGTATCGGCCAGCGTATAACCGCCAGCGGCTATGGCCCCGGCCAGATTATAAGAGCTGGTAAGGGAAAGGCTGACAACCTTTACGGATGTAAATGCCTGCCGGGTTTGTTTCTTGCCAGTAGTCGGATCGGTAGTGGTTGCCACTACGTAAATATCCGTGTTTCCCACAAGCAAGTAACTTGAAAGGTCCAGTTCGTAACTACCTTTAGAAACATCGCTGACTGTTTGGGAATACATGGTAGTTGTTCCACGCCTAATCGTAACGGTTATATCTGCCTTTTGCCCGGTGGATTCCCCTTTTTCGTCCCCCGTGGTGTACTGGTGATCGTACGTATAAGTAAGACGGGCGTTTCCGCCTTCCTTGATTATGGTGTTATCTACAGCCGCATTTAAGGCAATTTTAGTAGCCACCGTTTCGCCGGAACCTCCACCGGAACCGGCCGGGATATCCACGGCGGTAATTTCCGCGCCGCTTTTGTTCTGGAAAGACAGACGGACGGATGTTTCATCCTCGCTTACTTCCGCATTTACATTAAACAGCGTGGAAGCGTCCACCTCGTTAAAACGGGCGGTTACTACCTTGTTTTCTACCGGATTGGTAGAATCGGCGGACAAAGTCTCGTCCACTTCCAGGATATCCACGTTTACATTCACATTACCGGCCGCGTCCGGCGTCTGCTTCTCGCCGTTTACCGTTACACTCTTTACCGTTCCTTTGCCGCCGAACTCTTCCCAGCTCGCCTCCTGATCCCAGACAGCCGGATCGGTTCCGGCAAATTGCCACGTCTCCCATTTACCGAGCGATGTTTCAAAGGTGATAACACGCCCCCGGCCGCGTTGTTTTTCCGGTACCGCGGCAATGGCGGAAGCAAGAGTATAGAAACCTTCTGCAAGTGGTATGTTACCGGTTACGTTATAAGTATTCCCGCCGGCCGAACCGCCGCTGCCGAAATCCTCCCACTTTTCGACATTTTCAAAATCCGTGTCCGGATTACCTCTAAATTGTTTCGTCACCCAGCCGTCGGCAGTAAGAAAAGAAAGGATTACACCGTTTTTCCGTACATTGTTAATCTTTCCCGCCGTTTTCAATGCTGCAAATACCCCCGACAGATCACTATAAACGGTACCGGCGTTCAAAAGGTTGTTTACATTGGTAAAGGTGGAAGACAGACGCCCGTCCGTTTCCTGTAACCCCTGTTTCATTTTGTCACGGTCTATCTGCAATGTGCTTATGTCATCGGAACAACTGGTTATATCCTGGGACAAACTTTTCAGTTTTCCCCAAAGGGAACCGTCTTCACTCTCCGAACCGTCTTCACTGCCGATACGGGCGTTAATATCAGCCAGCAATGCGGCAAGCGAATCACTGTCTTTAAGCCCGTTCAGAAAATTAAGAATCTCGTTAAAGTTGTCGATTGCCTGCGAAGCGTTGTTACCGACAAGTCGGTCGATACGTAAAGAAACGGCGTCTATAGCCTTCTGTAATGCTGCATCGGCGGCAATGCGGGCGGCTTCCTCCGCCTCGACTTCCTTACCCTGGGAAACCAGTTTCAGGTGTTCGTTCAAGAAGCCAAGAACCGCCGCCACCATTTGGTTAGTAACGCTTTCCGCGTCCTCCGCGGTTTCAATGACTATAATAAGATCATCGATATACTCCTGTGTTGCCATATAGATACATTAATTAAATTGTTTGCTGAACTCTTTGGAATGAACCCGCGGTTTCCGGTAGCCGCTTTCCGTGATTTCTCCCGTCCAGTTGGACTCCTTGTCGGCAAACGTGAGCTTTAACGTCACGTTCTGCGGCGCGTCCGGACGGACACGGTAAGAAAACTCTTCCGCCGAAGGAATTACTTTGATCTCTTCCCGGCCGTAACCTGCCAGGTAGACATCATCGGAGGAAAGCAGGTCAAGAAGAAAGCGTATTTCCTGCGGGCGTTTGAATCCCGTCTTAATCGTTACGACTTCCTGTATCTCCGTCCGTATGCGATCCGAATAATAATCATCGGTAATTTCATCGTAACGCCGGAAAACAGCGTCTTCGTCTTCATCCATGCCGGGAGTTACGCTCGCCTCGCCTTCCAGGGAAAACACCTCGTAAACCCCGTAACTGTTCAGGAACCGGAGCCGGTAATGCTCGCGGACCGTCGGGCTTTGCTCGATCCCGATCCGGCAGGCGAACGTTTCACCGCTATACACGTCAAAAAGGTTGCCCAGTACCCCGTAATCGGTAAAGAATTTAAGTCTTACGGCCTCCAGGTTCAAGGCGCAAAAGTTCTCTACCCGGCCTGGCACTGCAAGGCTTTGCCCGGTAAGAAGTTCCGTTATTTTCAGCTCATGCTCCGGATAGATGAAACAGAGCGGGTAAAGCTCCGTCTCGCGCATCGTTATACGCCAGTCGTTGCTCCGGGTGGTAAAGAAGAAATTACAGGATTCATTCAGAAACTTCAAGGAAAAGATATTATTACCCTCTTCATGCAGCTTCTTAAAAGCCCGTTTGCCGATACCTCCACGCCAGGCGGCTAAAACCAGGGTTTCCGTTTCCGCTTCTTCATTCTGCATGATAATCATGATAGTAGCCTTGTTGTACCAGCCGGAGGAAAGGTTTATCAATATATCACTACTTCCACTTAAAACGGGGATATCCTCAAACACTGTTTCCAGAACTTCGGCAATATTTACCTTGAAACTTCCGTTACCGTTGCCGGTAAATAAAGACCTCCGGTATTCAAAGTTTAAACAGTGCATAATATTATACGTCACCATAGAAGTAGTTTCTACCGAAAGATAGACTGGATTTCTGGTAAAGGCGTTTTCCGTCGGGTCGATGCTTGCTGTCAAACTCATAATTCAAAGGTGTTAACGATGAATATTCCGTTAAACTCACTCTTATTTTCAAGCCCGGAGAGGAAACGGTCGCGCTGATCCGTGGGAGACGTCAGGAACTTGTAAAAGTCCGAGAGCCGCCCCGCATGGTTTTCCCTCCAAAGCTTATAAAGCTCCGTCACCTGTGAAGAAGACGGGGCAAGGATGATGTTATTCTGCTTTTCCATGGTGCAAAAGTTGGGTTTATCAAAGGAAGAATAAAGGACGGGATTAACCGGAATAGACAACAGAAACAAAAGTATCTGTATATTCAAATTCGGATTCATACGTAACATCCCGATATGTACCGGGAGTAAAACTTCCAGGCTCGTAGTAAATACTTATTATTGCTGTCGCTTTACATTTATAGTTCCTTTGTAATGTAATTCCCGCTTCCTGGGGATAGTTTTCAACCAAGTATTTATCATCATTACGAGTTGTATATCCGTCAAGCGAGTAAGTTATTGATTTCATTTCGTTCACAGCGGTCGGCCTTTTGTTCCATTCATCCCTCGCCTGTTGTAAAATCCTGTTCCTTTCATTTTCTTTGGCTGTTTCTATATTTGAACTTATAAATTCCCACGTAAAAAGCCTGGAACCAAAAACGGGTGTTTCCTGTTCCTTATCCAAATCGTACGGACCAATCAACCGGAGTGTTCTTAATGTCAGATCAACGGGTACAATCTTATTTGCCGGAAGAGAATAAGAAAGCCCGTCAAAAAGTAAATATTGTCCTCGAAGTATTACCGGTGTTAAGATATCCATACCCGTAAGCCGGTGAACCGGTAACAAAACGTTTGCCTCTATCTTATTGAATGAATGTCTTAATATAGCGTCGTATTTCCTCCAGAAGTTAAAAAACAGGCCATTATCATATTGAAAAAATAGCGACATTGTATGCTTGCTTCCGTCTCTTAATATAACCTCTTCGGCGTCAGAGGTGTAAGGTAACACAGAACCGAAAGGATATTTACTATTTTGGGAAGACGTAAACGCAAACACGAAGGATAACGGTGTTTCCACCTTCTCCGAGTCTTCATCGTTATTATTAGAGGAAGTTTTAAGATACGTGTAACGGTGCACGTAATCAGCAAGATATTGAGGGGAAAGAATATCATTCGGGGCAAAATCCATTGGAACGCATTCGTCGTCGCTGGTTAATTCGTTATCTTCGATATTGTCGGTTTTCCGATCCCAGGAAAAGAAACTCGATGAAGAATAAGTAAGGCGGTTATTATCTTCATCCCATTTAAACCACCGTCCTGTTGTTTCCTCATAATTTAGATGTATCACCCTTTTAGATACATCAACTTTAGTTAACCTTGCGACTTTCTGATCTTTCAAGTAATCTTCAAGTCTTTCAACAGAGGGGGCCGCACCGGTAAAGGAAGTTTTGGCCGATAACTTCATTTGCCGGGCCGTTTCATAAGTTATTAAAGGTTCGTCTGTCAGGCTACGGGATAAATCAATGTCCGGAACATCATCCACAATATCCCGGATCAGTCTTAAAGTGGCCGTTTTCGTATCGGAAGAAACATTATAAACCAGTCCGAAACGCACATAAAGGGCGTTTAAAAAGTCCTCGACCGTACAATCCGGCATCAAATCCGCGTAAGAAAGTTTTCCTTTAACACAACAGTCGGCCGCATTATTCAGGATTACCAAGTTATAAAGTTGTTTATCTGTTTTAAAAGGATTTTCCATTATTGTATATCCAAATTCGGAAAAAACAAGTTCCAGTACACGCCATACATATAAAAAGGCTGTCACGCCGTAACCTTCCGGAAGTGTTACTGCAGTCGGAGTTCCATTTACTAAAAAAGTTTCTGTTCTTGCTTGATAACGTAACCGATAAACTTTGCTTCCTTCTGATACAGGTGTGATATAGTTCAAGTATTTAGGGTAAAACTGATTATCTTTCGAATCGTTACCGGTCATAATCTGAAATACGGCATAATCAGTCTGATAACCTCCTAAAACTTGTTGCAAATGTGCGCAAAGAGAATTAACGCTGCTATACTCCTTCACTGGTAATGTAATAGCATTTAATTTTTTTGCTTTCCATGCGCTGTAGGCTTCCGAATTGTCAAAGCCGATGTTAAGGGTAATACCTTCTTTTTTACCGGCGGAAACAATATTTATCTTCCCGGTACGTTTATATGCTCCGTCCAATACCGTACATGCCTGATCTTCATTCATCGGCTTTATACCCATGTCGAGACGGTGAGCAAAACCGGTTATTTTAGCATTGTTGCCGGTACATGGAACCGTAACCGGTACGGTTTGCGATCCCCGGTCGTTCATGACAGGGGATTTTTCATCAATCTGTACGGTAAAGTCTCCCCCTAAATCCAGATAACCTTTGTTCGTCTTTATCTTTAGCATAATGATTACTTATTTTCCGCGTGTAAAGGTGTCGCGGGCGTTATCTATAGTTTCTTTGGCCTTCTCCAAATCCTGATAAACGATATAGGCCTTTATCAATTTGATAGCCTCACAGGAGGCGCGAAGCTCCTTTGCTGCTTCCAGGAACTCCCGGTAGGAAGAATCACCTGCAGGGGAAGTGACGTAACCGCCTTCCGCATATTCACCCGGATTCTGTGGCAACGGGTTGGCATTGGTACGTTGCCGCCTGATCGCTTCGATAGTACTAACGGCGTCGATTACTTTAGGATTATTCATTTCCGGTTGTGGTACCACATATTCCCCCTTATGAACTACGCCGGCCACTTCATAACGTCCACCGGAACCGGTGTAACCGCCTTCATAATACCCGCTTCCAGAAGAACCGGAAACAACACGTTCAGCCGTGGCAGTCTTGCTGCCGGTAGTGTTTTTCAAGGACATGTTTTTAATCCTGTCCCGTTCTGCTTTGGCCGATGCAAGCTGGGCCACACCGGTAGCCGCAAGCATTACTGCAGCAACGGTTCCGGCGATCGGCCCGAGGTCCGCGTACGCCTTCATAATCGAAACGGCCGTATCTGCTATGATCTGGGAACACTTGATAGCAAAGTTTACATCCGCATACTTCTTTTGAATTTCCAGTTTCTTATTTTCCTTCTCTTCTTCCAGAGCGGCAGTATCTTCCCCGTTGTTCTCGGCTTCCTGTATGAGAACATCGTATTTTGCTTCCACCTGGTCGATTTCGGCCTGTTGAATAGCTTCCACCATGGAAGAGGAAAGGCCGGAATAATAGTCAAAGTATTTTTTAGCGTTATTCATCTGCATTTGCAGCTTTTTACGCTGGTATGTCTTTTCGTCTATTAATTCCTGATCGTGCAGATTCTTTAACAGGGCCAGTTCATTCTGGTATTCCTGTGCCCATGATACGCCGATCTGGGATTGAATCTGATATAAACTATTCTGATAATCAAATTCAAGCTGGCTAATTTCCTGCTGTTTCTGTTTCTCCAAACCAACGGTAGAAATCCCCGCCTGTCTCGCTATCTCAATTATGGCATTATAAGTCGTTTCTACATCCTGAACCTGCTTCCGGTGTGCCTCCTGCATACCGGTTATTCCTATCGGAACGGAAGTTATTTCACGTACTTTTTGAGCAATGGCCGCCTGGTCACGTAGTAGCTGCATCTCGGTTTCACGCACGGCGTCGGCGGCTTCCGTAACAGTATCTATACGTTTTTGTTTACTGGTGATCTCCAGGGCGTTTACATCATCCAGGTAAGTACGGTTTATCTCCAGGAGTTCTGCAGCGTGCTCCGCTTCAACTTTCAACATATAGGCGTCGGCGGCTTCCTGCGTGATACTTTGGTTTAATACCGCTTTTTCCATGGTGTCCTTCTGGACGTTGTAATAGGCGGTTTCAATCTTTAACCGTTCGTCCCGTTTCTCCTGTACCAGTTTTATACGGGCGTCCTCCTGCTTGCCGGTTTCCGTAAAAATGGCCGTCTGTGCTTCTGTTTCGAGCTTGTGGATTTCATCGAGTAACTTCTTCTTCTGGGCCGGCGTTTTTGCTTCCAGCTTCTGGAGTGCGTCGATACGTTCCCGGTAATAGCGAAGGTTTTCCGCTGTTCCTTCGAGAATGTATTGGGCTTCCGTCTTATTTTCCTTTTCCCGGTTCTTTTTGATTAGAAGCATACGTTTTTCGTGCTCGATCTCCAGAGGTTTTAATGTAGCGTCCGTTTCTGTATTTTTATACTCCCCGGCTTCCGCTTTCTTTTTGACCTTCCCCAGTTCGTTTAAACGTTTTATTTCGGTGTCGATACGTTCTATTTCCTTGTTTTTCTTGGCGATATTCGCTTCGCTGTCTTCCGCCCACTGTTCCTGAACCTTTTTCTTTTCGGCCTCCAGTTTCTTTATAAGGGATGTTTCAGTATTTATATTTTCTTTATTGGTTCCGGTTAATGAAGTGGCCGTCGCCTCTGTTTTTAAGATATCATTATTGATCTGGGCGATTGCTGATTCTATACCGGCCAAATCCTTCTGTGTTGTTTGTAGAGCTTTCAACTGGTTAGCCTCTTTTTCTGTACCAAATAAACGGCTTATTTTAGCGGTAAGACTGTTCCGGTTATATCCTGACAATGTATTTTGCTGGCGGGTGTCCCAATAAGCGTCGCTTTGCTCTGATTCCTGGCTTTCAAGATTCCTTTTTTTCTTGTACAATTCTTCCAGTTCCTCCTGGTAAGCTTTCAACTTGATTTGTTTTTCCAAGGAAACTAAATATTGATCTATGGCCTCCTTGTTGTTGTTTATGAGCCTGCCTTCTTCATTCAATTCCGCATTATAATCCGGTATCAGTTCTTTTAATTCCGCAAGCCTTTGTTTACGGGTGTAGTTGGAAAGGTTCTCATCATTGATAGCAGCTACAAGAGTTTTTATTTTTGCTTCCTGGCTGGAATATTCTTCATTCACTTTCTTTACGACTTCCTGGTGGGCCTTCATCGCCGCCGAAGCCTGTTCCGTCTTCTTTGCAAGCTGGTAGATAGCAACACCGGCTGCCACGAGTAACGCGAGCAGGGCCGTATATGGATTCTTCAAAAGTTCGATCCTCATTAACCGGAGTGCAGCGGTACATCTGGTAGTATTCTTGTGTAATAGTGCCTGGGCTGCCGCATAAGTCAGAGTAGCCGCCCGGCTGATATAAAGCTGTACGGCGTGCGCTTTCTCTGCAACGACCGAAGCAAGGGTCGCCGTTTTAAAACGGGCGTGCCACATGGTAGTGATTTTCAGTCCTCCATAGTAAGAAACCAGATAAGCGGTAACGGTATAAGTGACAACACCCCATTTATTAAACATGTCAATCATACCCCCTACACCTTCCACCATAAGCGTAACAAGGTCTATTAAATCCCGGAGAATACCCTTTGATTCATAGAAACGTAAAACTACCCCTTCGATAGTTGAACTTAGCCGGTTTAATGCACCTTGAACGTTATCACCCATTTCTTCGGACATGGCGTTAAATCCCTCTTCGGCTCCGGTTACTGCATCACGGAGATTTAAAACGGTATCAGTACCATTTAAAAAGGTATTAAATGCGGCAACCGAACGTTTATCCGTTAAATCCAGTGCCTTATTAAGGTCTATTCCTTCACTGTTTAATTTTTTAAGTCCTTTTACCAGGTCTTCCAGATTATCCACCGGACCACCGAGAGCAAGTGCGAGTTTGCCGCTACTGTCAGCCAGGTTAAGCAAAATATTACGTGTTGCCGTCGCTGCCGATGAAGCGTCAAAACCGCTGTTTGCCAAAGCACCCAAAAGGGCGGTAGTTTCTTCAATCGTGAACCCGAAAGAATTTGCAACCGGCCCAACAATAGACATTGCCGTATTTAAGTACTCGAAACTTAAAGCGGATGCGTTACATCCCATAGTCATAGTAGAAACAGCCCGTTCCGTATCTTCTGCATCAAGATTGAAAATACGCAATGTTGCACCGGCAAGCGTAGCAGCCGAGGCAAGATCCGTGTCCACCGCCTTAGCGAATTTCAACACGGAAGGCGTCATCGCTTTAATATCCTCTTTGAAAAATCCCAGCTTGGCAAGCTCTATCTGAAGTGCCGTTACCTGTGCGGCCGTATAAGAAGTAGTAGCACCCAGCCGGCGCGCTTCATCCGTTAAATCCTTGATACTTTTTTTCGTAGTTCCCAGGATAGCGGCCAACGTACTGTTTTTCTTCTCGAACTCTATAATAGTACTGATCGCATCCCTTAGCCCGCCGACAATCTGCCCGGTTATCATTGCGCCGATAGTGACAAACACACCGGCCAGAACCGTTTTTATCTTGTTCAAGGAAAGAAGGGAACCGCCGAAACCTTCCGCCTTCTTCGTTGCCTGCCCGTATGCTTTTTCAACTTCTTTCAGTTCCTTCTCCAGGGCGGCATATTTTTCCGGCTGCAAGGATTTCACCGTATTGCGAAGCTCTTTTCGCAAGGCGTTTGCTTTCCTTGCCAGCTGGTTTGCGCTCATGGTGGTTTTATCCAGCCGTTTCTCGCATTCGGCAATCTTCTTGTTATTCTCACCGATCGTCTTATTATTTTCTTTCAGTTGATCATCAAGCCTTTTCCATTGTTTACCGCCAGCTTTCCCAGTGGCGATTAAATCGGTCATAGACTTTTTTATCTCCTTATTGCTATCCCGGAGCTCCTTGTTCTTTTCTGAAAGATTATGTATTTCCTTCTGCGCATCGGAGGCGTTCAGGGTTAACACCCATTCGATATAGTCAGGTTTTAATTTTGCCATAAGAGTAAATTTTATAAGGCAAAATTATCCTGGTGTAAAGTGGCGGAAAAGGACATAAAAAAAGCCCGTAGAACCATTCTACAGGCTTATTATACTAAGAAGAAAGTATTTTATCTCTTAAATGTAAAATCCGAAGGATCAAAATATCCTTTATCCTTAATTGTTGCCCGATCAAGCATCCGGCAAACGTACCAGGTTAAAGGAACTGATATAAGAGGCGTCACGATAAAGGAAAGAAAGGCAAAAGCAAGCCACCCGGATAAAGTAGCCGGTTTATGCTTACATCCTACGAAAAAAACTATTACCAGGAAAAAGCCGATCAAAAATAAAATATCTTCGTATGTCATACAATCATCGTTAGTTCTTTACCGATATCTTTAATAGTATTTACTATTAGGGCCTCCCGTTCTTGTGAGGGCTTTTTTATTCCACTTATATATTGAGACATAAGGCTTTGACTTATTCCCATACGTCGAGCCACCGCAGAAGCATTTAGTTCCGGGTGAGAAATAAAAATCCGATATAAGAAAGTTTCTTCCTTCTTATCTTGAATAGCTAAACAATCATTCATAGGGTCTAAAAATATGCAGCTATACCAATTTCATATAAAAACTCCGGTGCAAGGTCGGCACCGTTGGCCCATTCAATAGTAGCACGGGTTAAACCATATTGAACAAATTTTTCCTTATCCAATAACTCCCCGAAAACCTCACCTGTAAGATAAGGTTCCAAATTTACGATCTTTTTACTCCCGTCGCTGAAAGTAACAAGAAGCTCGTAATTCCTAATATAATCCACATCTATAACTCGTAACATAAGCGTTTATTTTAATGGTTCAATTTTATCTATTTTTTCCCCTTTTTGGGCCTTTTCCCAAAGAGAAAGTATTTCTGCTTCATGCAAGTTAATCCACTCATTTACTTTTGCAATAACTTTAGCTGGAGCCCGACCGTCTACAATCCGATCCAATACGCTAATAGAACATTCATAATCACCATAAGTAAAATGAATATGTGGCGGATTATGATCTTTCCAATAGAGGAATATAATAATACCGAAGAATCTACAAATTTCAGGCATAAACTTTGTTTTATTGGTTACTGAAACAAAGATAGGTAATAAAATCATTACCTACAAATATTTAGGTATTAATTTTATTACCTATTTTAGCGAACTGGCAAACATTTCTTTTACCCTTTCCCTTACATAATCCTGATATTCATATTTAATCTTCCCGAGTGTGTCATGATATAGAATCCCGTATATCTGCCGGTTATAAATCTGGTAATTACCGTGTTTCTTCATATCCAGGAAGCGGGTATATAATGGAAGGTTAGAATGTGCGATTACTCCTTCGCCGTCCGGAATGACCGAATAATTCGGGTTCTGTAGTGCGGCCATTAATGCACCGGATCGCCCTTGTATGATCTCCCCGGTTCCCTGTACTTTCCTACGCTCACGGCCTTTCTGGTAAATCCGTTTGGTAGCGATATCCAGTTGGGCTTGAAATATGTCCTGTATTCCACGCCCGATCCGGTCGGTAAAAAAATCCGTTTTAAAATTCTCGGCCATTCAGTTAGAATCTTGTTTTAAATGAGAAAGCCAGGCTCCACCCCGCAAACGTCCGGTAAAAGCCGGATTCCGGAAGAGTGGAAAGGCTGGTTAAATCCAGTTCCTTAGTGACAGGGCAACCGGTGGCAGAATCTTCTATCAGCATTTGTTTGATACGCTCCATAACCGGCTGCACCTCTTCGATAGTCTCATAAGCCCCTTTCCGTTGGGGATCGTACTTGCTCATAAGGAAAATAACGCATAAATTATTTTCCCTCACATTATCAGCCGAAAGGCTGGCGCCCGTTCCCGACGGGATCAGAATAAAGAGCACCGGACATTCTTCTTTAGATAGTCCCTGTATCGTCTTACTCATTTCCTCGTCAATGGTAACGGGCAGCACCTTCTTTATTTCAGGAATACGTTTTTGTACGCCTTCCCAGTATTCACGGTAAACCTTTATATTTATCATATCGTCAATCCCTGATAACGTTTTGCCTCCCATTCACGGCGGGTAACAAGCCCCGGAAGAATCTTACCGCCTCCGTATATCCACTTTTTAAACTCTGCCGGTATGGATGAATCATACGCATCTGCTCTGATCTTCTTATAAAGCGTTGATTTCTTTAATTTTCCGATACCTACATTAAAGCAAAAGCTTACTACCGCGTCAAACTGGTACTGTCCCAAATCAAGGGGAAGCGCGTTTACCTGGTTTTCTACCGCCCTGATATCCGATTCAAAGAAAGCATCGGCCTGGGCCTCGGTGATAACATCACCCGGTTTTACGCCGGCCGTATGACCGTAACCGATCGTACATACTCCCGCGGCACATACATACGCTTTCAGGCGTAACCCTTCAAATTTCTTGATCTTGTTTTTTGTTCTTGTTGTCGTTCTCATTTCTTGTTACGTTTTTGGTGCAAATACTCAAACTTACATTTATACAGGTAAAGCAATACATCCCAAAAGGGCGTATCGTCCACCTCCTTCTTATTTCCAAACACACCGGAAGCCGCCACTTCAAAGACTATTCCGGTCCAGCCGGTTTTATCGTCCACCTTCCGGTCCTCGGATGCCAGCTTCTGAAACAATATCCGAAAGTCGATAGCTTCACCGCTGATATAAACCGGTCCGGAAAGAACCATTTCCCAAACGGCAGAAAAGAAGTTTACCGCATGAATGGCAAGCAAGGAAGGAACGGCCGGTATCTTCTCCGGGTCCTTATACCGGTAAAGCTTTAACGTGATATCCTGGAAGATTTCATTTATAGCCGGTTCGTCCTTTTCTGCCGCTGCCTGCTTGCTTTGCTGCAACAAATCCAGGCAATCACAAAAGTTACCAAAAGTAAGACCGTTCAGCATGTCACCGACACCATGCCAACCCCCGAAATCCTGCATCAGGTTACGACCGGTTTTCAGAATGGGCGTAACGATCCGCTCGCCCTCCTTACCGGTTGTATAAGAGAAAAAGCCGTCCAGCTTTTCCAGTTGCCCGTCCAGCTCCCGGATGATCTCACGCCGATACATGGTGTAATCCGCTTTCATGCCCAGAAGGAAAGAAAGCCATTTTACGCGGAACTGTCCGGGGCTGATCGTACCGCGGTTCATCAGTACCGACAATATAAGAAATTGCCGGTACTGATCACTACTGACTTCATCCAGGCAAGAAGGAACCTCCACCGTCTTACTATTATATGTAAACTTCTCCATGTCCGGACATTAAAAAGTTATTCCCTTAGATTGTACGGTAACGCCCGGTATATAGTAATCCACCGTTTCCGACTGCGCATCCAGTTCCCTGATGATATCCTGCAATACATCCAGGTAAGCCGCCGCGTCCTGCTCCAAACTGTTAGCAACCGATTGCCGGGCCTCTTTTTCCGCCCGCAATTTATCCCGTACGGTTGTGCTCTGTTGTACCTGTACGATTCCATTAGGCAGAACTTCCACCGGTAAACGTTCAACGGCTTTTTTTATGGTAAGAAGTGCAAGCGGGCGGCGTACATACTCCAGCAAATTTTCCGTTAAAACGGTATCGCCTTCAATCAGTTTATTATAACGGTTCCGGGTGATAACAGGTATTATCTGCCCGTCCTGGACTTCCCGGATCATAGGAATAAGCACCAGGAAAAGCCGGTGACTTCCGATATTGTAATATTCATCGAACGTTTCCTTATTCTGAATAAGAAGCCGGTTTATAGCCTTTTTCTTAATGCCATTCATCCAGAAATCAAACTTTTCGCGGTCCATTAACTCCACCAACGCGTCTACGGCTTCATAAGCCAGGTTCCGGATATTCTCTTCATCCTTGAACTCCTGTAAGGCGGTCATACCCGTTTCATTCTCTCCAAGGTGTTTGCCACGTCCGGCCGTTCCGTGTTGTGCGTCCAAAGTGGGAATGACCTTTAACCAGGTAAACATCGCCACCGCCTGCTGCATCAGCCGCAAAGTTTCCGCCATGCTATCCGTTTCCGTAACATCCGCATGATCTTCACGGTAATACTTATCTACCGCGTCTATAGGTTCCGCACCGATGATAGCCTGTAAATCCCGAATCCCCAGCGGTAAGATAGGTTCCCACTTGGTAAAATCAAGATCATTATCAATCAGGCCCAGAACACGGACTATTTCACCGGCACCGTCACCGCCTTTATTAAATAACCTCGTCATTTGCTCGATCTCTTTTTAGTGTATATGGTTTCCAATTATCAAAATCTTTCGTGAAATTATTTATTTCATCGTAGAACTCCTTATAAAAGCGGGCCAGCCCGGTATCTATCGTTATACAGGTCTGCTCCGTGCGCGGATTGGTGTTTATATTGGCCGAGCTTTCTATTACAAAATCAAAAGCATTACCAAAACCGGCCATTACTTTAGCATGGTTACGGAAGATACAGACACGTGATCCAAAACGTTCCGCCACCTTCTTTAAGTATAAATAAACATCCGCATAGGAACCTTGAAAAATTTCACCTACATAAAAATCTGCGTGCCCTATGTCTTTTCTCTCCAGCCATTTCTCCACCTCCTTAACATCGGTAATTGCCATACACCAGGTAGAAATTAGAACATATTCTACCGGTTGTTGCTTCACGATCACGCGAAGATAAGTAAGGCTGTCAACGTCCCCATGACTGATACAGTGATAAGCTGCCCCTTTCTCAAAATGCCAGGGCAAACACTCTTCCAGGTGCAGCTCCGATTTTACTCGCCGGTCAAAATGAACGTTTTTCGTCCGGTGGGCCTTTATATGCTTGTCCGGGATGTTGTCGGCCCGGTTCTCTTCCGGTTGCCGGTCGTTTACCGGTTCTTCCGGCACATCTTCCGGTTTTGGTGTGAAAAACAGACTACGCATTTTCTTTCATACGGTTAGAGGGTGAAACGTTCTGTTCCGCTTCTACTATGGTACGATAAAGCCCTACTTTCGTAGTGGTACCCGGAAAATTGGCATTAATATACTGCTGTAACGGTTTACAAAGGATCATGTCCGGAATAGCCGTTTCGGAAGCGTTATACACTTTCAGACTATATAATTTCTCCGATCCGGAAGAGAGCTTGTTTTCTATAATCAGATTTGAAAGTACCGGATCAAGACCGAAGCCGGAAGTAGCGGCAGCGTCCGCCTTATTTGATATCTTAATTTGGGCGTCCACATAATCCTTTATCTTCTTATCCAGCGGCTCCACCGTCCAGCCCTCAAAGTTATTCGCTTCCGGATTCCAGAATTTAGTCGTGTGCATGTATTTCCCGGCGTTCTGCCTTCCGGTAATGTTGGAAGCGAATTTCTCCATAGCTTCGTCCTTAAAATCTTCCAGCATTTGGGCCGTGTATTTTTCGCCCGTACGGTCGCAAACTTGTTTTATACGTGCTTCCGCGCGGTCCCAGTAAGACTGCGGCGATTCGATATGTAGGGAAATAGCCGAAGCGTTTTCGTTATAGGCGATTAGGATAGCGGCCAGACCGCCGGCAAGCTCCAGCCAGTCAAGCGCACCCAGAAAACGTGGCGTACTCATGAAATCCTTGCAAAAGGAATAGATATTATAGTATTTCACAGAAACCGGATATTTGAACGGGTGGGCCGGATCAAAGACCGGGTAACGGTAAGTATAAGCCGGATCAGGATAAGGAAAGTCGCCCACAAGTACTTCCTGCGGTTCATCCTCGCCGTCGGGAGGATATACCAGGCGGGCCTTCTGATAGGGAATATGTTCCAGCCGTACCAAACGCCCGGGATTGCCCACACGCGGCGCACGGTTCCGGACAAACTTTATAAAAAAGCCCTGCATGTGTGTTAAGTCTACGAGTGAGCGGTGAAGAACTGTCGTGTAATCCCACGACTCCAGGTCGGCGGTTATTTCCGGATCGAGTTTCCAACGACGGTAAAAACGGTTATTCTCTTCGTCGATTGCATCCTCATACAGCCGCGGGCCTTCTCCCCACTGCAAACCGGCTATTTTACCCATAATACCTTCACCGGCATAGAATTTATCCAGTAAACGCATGACCTCGCCCGGCATGTCGTTATTGTCACCCATGGGAACGATAAAGGTACCGTTTACGCTGATCTTCCGCGAAAAGAAAGCACCCCGCCGGTTCAACTGGATGCTGGAAGGTTCCCAACCTTTACCGCGGCCACCGATAGAAAAGGAGATCAAACCCTTGTCAGTGCCGGTATCTATAATTCCAAAGTTGCCACTTCGTCTTATTTCCATAATCTTAAATCGTTATTCTTTTCCCGTTGAACTCCATTACCAGACATTCCCAGCAATTCAGCGGCCGGCCCGTTGTGGTGTCCGTCAGAAATAGTTTATAGCTTGAATTTTCAATGCTTTCATCCGTCGCCTTTTTCCTCAAACGGGCGGCAGTGAGTATCACCATGTCGCCGCCGTCCCGTGTCTGCCGGTTCCATTTCCGGAACTTGATAGAAAAGGTTCCCCCAGAAATGGTAATCCGCTTCATCTGTTCTACCGCTACATAAAGGTTTATTTTTTCCATAGCCGGCGGATAAAACTTTTAATCCTGCCCCAGTTATCATGGACCAGACAAAAGGATAGAAAGAGAAACATGAATTTTAGGAACGTCCATAAGCTACACCCGTTTGTAACCTTTTCTTTTTCCTGGCTTTGTTGCTTAACGTCGGATTTACGGGTAACGACTGTTTCCGCTTTACTGGTAGTTTCCTTATGATCCTGGAAGGAGCTGCTTTGATTCTTTCCAGTTCTTTTTTCAGTTTTTCGGTTGCTGAAATCAATTTCTTTAATTCTTCCGAGGCTGTCGTAGTTGATACGGATATGCGTACTATCTTCCCGGTAAACGTCAAGTACGTGCTCCTCATTGCTTGAATCTCTTCGCGCAAGTTCAATAGCTCCGTCAGTAGTTGTTTGTTTTTCTTCTCCAGTTGCTTCTGTAACCGTTTTTCGTGTAACAGAGTGAGGAGAACGACAACCGTAAAAACAAGCTGCAAAACAAATAAAAATAAGTAGGTGTACGATTCCATGTCTCATGTTTATTAAGTCGTTAATTATTATTAGTGTCAAAAGTGATAGATTTACGGTTCGGGCAATTCTTCACGCCGCAAAGAAACGGCTTCATAGTGTCCATTACACGAGCGTTCTGCTTGATAGCCTTTTCCATTTCGTTACATTTCTGCAGGACTTCCTTGTACTTGTTATCCACTTCGTCAAACCGTTTTTTCTGTTCCTGGTATGCGTTCTTTAGCTCCTTACGGTCATTCTTCATATCTTCTATTAGTTCCTGGTAAACCTCTTGTACTGACTTCATGGCATCAGCTTCTGCCTGTTTACGAGTATATCGGAGAGTAAATAACCAGGTCAGGCCACCCGTGCAAAGAGCCGTAATAATCGCTGTAATTATCGTTTCCGTCATATTGATAAAGTTGAAAATTCTACATTATGGTCCAAACTATACATACATGCGTCAAATAACCCGCCACGATCCCGGCCAGGTCTGCCAGAATATCCTTCCAGTCCCATTTATTACCGGGTGACATTTTATCCCCGTATTCCTTACCCAATGAAGCACCCAGGGCAAAGGGAACACCATAATTACCCAACAGGGCACATATAGCGTAATTAATCCCGAAATGCTTCCATTTGTCCGTTCCTATTTTCATAATTTGAATGATTGGTTACTGCAAAGGTGGGAAGAACGGAGACGGACGAAAAGGACATAAAAAAAGTGCCGGGAACCACCCCGGCACAAACAAACCCTAACCTGGGACTTAAACCCAACGGCTGCCTTTTCAGCCGGTATGCTAAATTATTAATATTAAGGATTAGACAACTTTTCGATGTCTTTTTTCATCATACGTAAAGTCCTGATTCGCCCTACAATTTTTTCCGGAGAAAGAGGTTCGCTCTCTTCATCGGTCAAATCGTCGATCGTTTCCTCTATTACCCGTATGTAACAAGCGGAAACCGGTTCTGTCTTAATTTGCCACTGTTTCAATATTTCGGCACTTTCATCTGTGATATGTGCGCCGTTTACTTCTATGTCTTTCATAACAAATCTTTCTTTAAACGTTCTTAATCGGTGTAGTCTCTAAGGTAGTGAAATCAATTATTCCGGCCTGCCGGTATATCCCGAGGGCGACTTTTCTAAAGCGTTCATAATTACGTCTGTCAATGGGCGATAACTGCCACCTCTTCATGTCTTTCATCAAATCCGGTATATTATTAGCACTATTATACATACAGTTGTTTTTACCGTACTCGTGATGAAGTGATACAGACTGAAAATCACCGGAGAAAACAACCAACCGCAAACGTTCCAGTTCGAGGAAAGCAAACTCATTGTTAACCTTCTCCACCTTATAAGCCCTTAGTTCAATGGAAGGCGCACCGTATTCACGTCTAACGAAAAATAGGATATCAGGATTATTTGTATTCATTTGGCACCTCCTTTTAAGTCTTCTAATTTAATATGTGAAATACTTGTTATACTTTCCAGTACCCCGTCGCATATACTTTTAACCCTTAATCCGCGGGAACCGTCTTTCTTGGGTAAATTCAGGTGATAATACGGGCGATTCCTCCAGAATGTAATCCGGAAAATCCAGCCACGAACTTTAAAAGTAGCATTACTTATTTTATAATCAACCTGTACCAGATCACCCGGTTTAAATTTACTTTCTTGTAGAAACATCCCCTGTATTTCTTCCTGTTCCTTCTTTATCTCCTCAATTCTTTTATCATTGTTTTGTAATTGGGTAAGTAACACTTGCTGATATTCAGTATATATCATTCGGAACCTCCTTTCTTTTCTATCTGGGGACGCTCTGAAAACCTATATATTCTTTTAACCCGGTAAATAAAAAAATAGGCTACCGGCTTGTCACAGCCGTTATTATGTGTTTTAGTGTCCTGGTCTATATGAATAAACCCGCTACCGGAAGATATCTTCAGCGGCATTGTTTTAGGGTATTTCTCGTTCAGCTCCTTTACCTTTGCTTCCAGTTCAGTTTTAAAAGCATCGAAGGAAATTTTATCAGGGCAAAGCGTATTACCAAACTGGTTTGCAAACTCTGCCATTTCAGCACATTTTCGATTCTGTGGCTTATACTCGTTAAGCTCTATAAAATAAGATGTCATTTTCGGCCTCCTTTCCTCGCTTTCTTGGCACGACACACACATATAACTGCACCAATGACAGCCGGTGGATAGATAAAAGTAAGACAGAAACAAGCGATAGCAGATAAGTAATAAGCCCCAGAAGTTGAACAAACAGTACATTCCTGTTTCGGTTCCTGGAAATAACGATGTTGGATCGTGTTTACGTCCGTGCTACCAGTACGGAACGAAGGCACGTAGCTTGTGCCGGATTGAAATTCTTTTTTCATAATGATAGTGATTTTGACTATTAAAAAAGAGAAAGGCGGCTACCATTTCCCCTAATTCGTCAAAATCACTACCGCAAACCGTCCGATGAACGGGTTAAAAGTAATAGGGAAAGGCAACCGCCTTATATATCTAAAATAGATAAATACCGAGCATAAAAAAAGCCCGTTGTTTATTCGAGCCAATAACCGAGACTCACCGGACCGCACCAGCGGTAGCAATTTTGACAGGGGCAAATGTCGGCATTAAAATCTGAACAAAAAAAAAAAAACGTTAATAAAAGTTTATCAGAAAAGAAAATTTATCGACTCTACGATTCGTTACTTCGTAACAAAAAAACGCCCACCTGATTAAGGGTGAGCGTTACACACTATAATTAATATTCTATTTGTCTTTTAAATTAATTCCCTCTTTTATCTGTTCATCAGAAGTTACCTTCTTACAAAGAATATAATGATAAACAGGGTCTTTGCTCATTCCTTGTGTAGGTGTAATCGGATAAGCCAGTATTAGTTCCCAACCCAATTTAGCCAAATAGTTAACGGCGTCTATCATTGAATTAAAATTCATCTTTTCACCGTTTTCATCTACTAAAAAACGAGCATTTGGTGCTGCCCATTTTGCCTTTTGCCCGAAATCTACTTCTATTTTTACTTTTGTACCGGTTATATTTCCAGTACCTACGATTTCACAATAAGCCTTATACGGTTCTTGTGCAATGGCCGCCATTGTTAGTACAGCCAATACAATAACTAAAAAAAATCTTTTCATATCAGTAACTTAAAATTAGTGTGTACTTTAGTTTGTACCACCCGTAAGCCCTGACGGTATGTATGCAGTGTAATTTTGACGATTGCAAAAGTACTTAAATATATACATTTATAAAAAATATTACCCCAAAATCAATCAAAAATGGAAGGCAACCGCCCAAAAACACACGGTAATTCACCCAAAAACGGGCAAAAAACGAGCAAAAACGCATAAAAAACACGATTTTTCGCGTAAAATTTTGGTCTAAATGCAGATAAACGACTGAAAAACAGTCAAAAACCGGAGAAAATTTCAGAAACTTAAAAAATGACACCTTCCGAAGACCGAGCCGCTCAGAAGTCGGAAAGCAGTTGCCCTCCCCTTAAAAGGTGAAATATGACCTCTCCCGGAGGGGTACCCGTAACCTGGTAACACAAAAAACGCCGGAAAACCGATTTTCCAGCGTTACAAGGCAATTACCTTTTATGCCTGTTCTCTATCCATTGATCCACAAACGAGTCGGCCTGCAGTGTCCGCTTGCCTCGTACCAAAGCTATCCAGCCGGGGCGCATCAGTAAGTATTTGAAAGCGTCGGAGAAATTGGTGGATAACATCGGTAGTTTTTTCGGTGCCAGCTTTTCGGACTTCTTCACCTTGAACACTACCTTAGAATTACCCCGGTATTTGATTTCAGCCTTTGCCTTTTCTACGGAACTAACCATTTCTTTACAGTTCATCGCATCAACCAGCAAGATAGGCAGGTTCTTGTTGGTACCGCCCATAATCTCCTGCATAAAGTCGTATTCCGTATCCTGCCGGATAACTGCCTGTTTGCGGCTCTTTAGGTTTACGATCCAGCCGGTACGGTTTCCGCTACCGTCTTTTTCTATGGCGTCTTTGATCTTACCCGCGTAATCCTCCTTCTGTTTCTCAAAGTTATTACCTGCACGGTCATAGTACAAATCCAGTTCTTTATATTCGTGGTTCTGGAAGAAAGTGAGGAACTGGTCGGCGATCTCCCGGAACCAGCCCGGCGGTATCTCAAAAAAGTTCTTATGTACCCGGTAATAAGCACCGTCCGGCTGACCGATCACCAAAGAAAGCATATTACCGAAGTCCATACCACCTTCAATCGCTTTATCATGGTGCAGGTACCGGAGCTCCCGCGAGCTGTAAGCGGCTTCTCCGGACATGGTACCGTTATAATACTTATGTCCTTCACCAAACAACACATAGAAACGTAAATCCCTGCGAAGACCGGGACGCATACCCACCACCGACTTTTTAAATTCGTGAAGCTCCAGCGTACCATTATACAACCGCTTTAAATAATCAATCGTAAGTATCTCAACATTAGCGAATGAAGAAGCGTTAAGAAAGAACGTTTGTCCTTTTCTCAACTTCAACAAAGCCCGGTCGTAATATTCAATATCCCGTTTCAAACGTTTCAGTTTCAAAGGGGAAGGCTTATTTTTTCTTTCTTCTTTTAATAGAGAAATTACCAGGTCATTACGCATACTTGCCGCCTGTACTATTTTAATGATCCGTTCCGGGTCCATTTGCTTGACATACCGGAAAAACCAGTCGTACTCGTTTTCGTCGATATCCGGCATATCGGTAGTAATGGTTATCCCCAGGAATAAATGGGAATGTCCGTAAGTGATCGCATCACCGCGAAGAATAGGCATAGCGCGGTTTACTTTCATTTCCTTGTCGTACTTCGCTTCATCATAAAACAGATGTATTACAGACTTTCCGGCAAGCAGCGAAGGGTTATCCAGTGATCCCATGAAAATAACACATCCGTTCCAGAAGCTGTAAACATGCTTGTAATCATCCACGATAACCGAACATTTACGCCGCCAGGATTCAGGCGGGCGGGTATCTTTTACATAGTGTACCCCTTCGATCAGGCCCATAAGCTGCCAGCCCTTCTGTACGGCCGGCATTATATTATCTTCCAGGTTACTGTAGGTATTGGCAACAAAAGCGAACGCACCGCCGGGCATTTCTTCCACACAACGGGCGGAACGCCTGGCTTGTATAACGGTCGATTTGGCCGTACCGCGCCCGTCAACAGATACAAGGATAGTAGTATCGATCCAGTCCGTCAGAACCTGGATTATATGGCCGTATTTGATTTCCACATCATCGGCGTTACTCACCTTCGTTATCTTCCCCGAACTCTTTGATATCATACAACATACGTTTTTTCAGGTCAAAAGCTTTAATACGCGCGTCCTCTTTTATATTATCACGTACAATAACAGGAATTTCCGGGATCGCGTCGATAAACTCTTCCAGTTCCTTACGGTCGATTTCAGGAACACCCAGATCCTTACGGCTGGTAGTATAAATAACCGTGCTTTTCTGTGAAAGCAGTTCCTCCGGTATTTCGGCCTGTTGATCCTTATAACATCCGCGAAGTTCCGCCGCCAGTTTCAGCAGGTTCTTAGCCTCCTTCACATTTCCCATAAGAAAGACGGTATTCGCCCAGTTTTCGGCCTTTTCCGCATACAAGTTAGCGAAAGCCTGCGGGCGTACGTTATCCTGCGTATAAAAGAAATTGAGACTGTCAGCGTACACCTGGCGGGCCATCCAGTCCGAAAGGCCGTAAGGTTCCGACTTCAAAAGGCGGATGATGCCGGCCTTTGTCACCAGCTTACCATTTATACGCATACGGGCACGAAGGCCCCGTACCATTTCCATAAGGCTGTAATATTCCCTTTCATCGGGCGCGAGGGCTTCCAGCGTACCGGTAGAAAGAATCCTTTGAATCTGGTTGATATCCACCTTGTCAAAGTCTATTCGTGAGGGCTTAATTAAATTCGTCGTCATCCATTTGTTCGATTAAACGTTCAAAAGTATGTCTTTTCCGTACGGCCTCCAGCTGTTTTATAGCTTCCACGTTTCCGCCTTCCGCCGCTTCATGGAGTTTTATTTCAGGCGCGGCACGTGCTACCAGAATCCCTTCCCGGATCAGGAAGTTAACGGAAGTTCCTACCGTTTCCGCATCCCGGACAAAAAGCCCGGCATCCTCCAAAGAAAGCCCCAGGGAAACGGCTATGTCTTTCGGCGAATACCCTAAAGAAGACAAACGCCGTACATCCTCCTTTTGCTGCGCATCCAGGTAAATACTATCCACCACCGTTAAATCGTTCATACGCATCTTTTATTCGTTTCTGTGCCGTGAAATAATAAATTTCGTCCTGTTCCATTAATACAAAGTTCCGGTCGCTTTCAATGGCTGCCACGGCCGTAGTACCGGAACCGCCGAAAGTGTCCAGGATCAGATCGCCGGGCTTTGTACTGTCTTCAATCAGTTTACGGATCAACGCCACCGGTTTCTGTGTGGGATGAACCTTTTCACCTTCTACCAGTTTCGCACCGGAAGCAAAAGACCGGATATTATCTATTATGTTTGTGGCACCGATAGAAACACCCTTTCCGCAATGAAACAAAATAAGCTCATGTATAAAGGCGTAATGATTACCCGGGCCCGACTGTTTGTTCCAGACGATCATGTTTGACGCACCTAAATACAAGTCAAACAACGGATAATAAAAAGCATACCCGCGCCAGTCCGTAAAAAAGTACACACAAGCACCGGGTTTCTTCACCCGGTTAAACTCCAGGAACAAATCCCGGTAAAAGGGTTTACAGATAGACAAATCTTTAAAACTGCCTTTCTGCCCGTTGTGTGTCATTCCCAGGAAATAAGGCGGATCGGTTATTATACAATCTACGGAATTGTCCGGAACACGTTTCAACGCCTCCAGGCAATCCTCGTTATATATTTGGTTTGTAATCATTGGAAAGTTGTTTAAGCCGGCTTTCTTCTTTTTCTATCCGGAGGGTTAATGTCTTGAGCTGGTGCCCCAGCTCCGAGCGGTCGCAAGGGTGAGAGAAACGGCCCAGGTTCTTTGTGATCCGTTGCCGTTTCCCTGTCAGACTGGCAATAAGTTCAATTACTTTTTTTTTCGCGCCTCAATTTCTTCCTCTATGGCCTTCTGTGTAGTTTCCCACTTTTGGATCAATGCAAGGGCACTCGCTTTCTTCTTCTCATCATCCCCGGCCTGTTCCAGTTTCGCCTTATTCTTTGAAAGGTTGGCGCGGGCGTTATTCAGTGCCTTTTGTATGTCGATATCCGAAAGGTTCTCGACGCCCTTACGGACGGACAAACTTTTTACCTTCTCACATTTACCCAGAATCTTTCCGTTCTCCCGGTAATATTCCAGTTCATCCCACATCTCGCGGTTAGCGATGAAGTTTTCCACAACCGCCTGCGCTTCCTGTGCTGTAGAAAGTGAACTGACATCATCCGGCGTAGCTTCCAGGCGGGCGAAAGCTTCCTTATACTTCCCGTATGCGGTGAACATGTCGGAAACAAGTATTTTCAGAATGTCGGGACAATCCGGAGAATTCAGGAAGGTAAATTTCTCGCGGAAACGTATCATTTTGGTTACGGTTTCCGGGGCTGCTTTGTATCGTTTCTCCGCCTCTTCCAGTTCCTCTTCCAGCTCTTCCACACGGTCGGCATTTTCATCCATGGAAAGAACCTTATCCCGGAAATCGGACGAAACGAGTTCTTCCACACTGACGCCGAAAGATTCGGCAAGTTCCAGCAGCAAATCATCGCTGTATTTTACCGGCGTTTTGGATGTTTCCTCCCGGGCGGGTTCCATTTTTACCGCGGTCAGCTGTTTGGAGTTTCGCCGGATCGTCTTAAATTCACGTTCAGAAAGCCCGGCCAACTTCCGTAGTTCCTCTAAAAGAATGGCCTTCATCGTTTCCGTTTCTCCCTGCCGGCGGAATGACTTCTTTAACATACGGTTGATACCGTATTTCTCGTACAGTTCCACGCCCTGAATAAAGTTACGCGGACCGGCCAGATAGGTAATAATTTCCTGTTTCATACTATATAAAATTTGATGATACAAAGGAAAAAAGGGGCAATTACCCTAAAAAGGACAAAGGGTGGCCGGGCATGTGCTGCCGGTCACCCTTTGAATTACATGAAAGCCGTTTACTTACGCCTCATAACGGCTTTGTTCAATCCATTTCATAGCCTCCGAACCGTCGTTAAACGCCCGCAACGTCAGTTGGGAACCTTCGGAAGCGGTAAACGTCTTACCACCTTTCAGAAGGAAATTACCGCCCGCTTCCACCGTAGGCGCAACACCCGAACATCCCATAAGGGTAATTACCGAGCCGTGACTTCCACCGGTAACACCGGCTATCTTAGCCGCACCCGCGGAAAGCTGGTACTGCCCGTCCGTCTGGTAATCTATATCCGTGGCTCCGGCTTCCACCACGGCCACCGGTTCTTCCAGAGTGTCGGTACCCCGGTAAATGGCGATATCATCCCCTTTGCTGATCTGGGTGAAAGTAAGTTCGTTCGTATTCGATTCATTGGAACCGGTATAAGAAACGGATAACTTACACGGGTTACAGGGCGTTCCGATCAGATCGGCAGGCTTTCCGCTACAATAACGGAGCACAACGATACATTTCTTGGACAGCCAGTTTGTCTTAAACTCGCGAATTTCCTGTTCGTTACCGGGATGATTGAACTTAACGGAAGGCGTATAACCTTCGGCGTCCGTTTCCCCGTCACTGTTGGAACTGATTTCAGCGGTACCGGGTGTCAGGTAAATACCGATCGCGTAACGTCCCGCCTTCATTACGATATCATCCTCGATAACCACGCCGGCATCGTTTCTCTGCGGGAAGGAAAGAATATCGTCAACGTCGTAAATTACGAGCTGATCCTTGGGCTGAATACCGTTACCGGGATTGCCGGCCGGCCTTCTTACGCTTGCTTTTACGTATGTCATAACTTAATGATTTATAAGGTTATAAAATGGAAGGGATAAAGTATCCCTTCCGCCAAAAATTAGCCTCTTGCCACTTCGTAGAATTTACCGTCGGCGGCTTTCGCCAGCTTGATAAACTTGCCTTCGGAAAGCGTCATAGCTTCGGTTAAGACAAAGTTTCCGCCGGCTGCAATGGTGGAAGCAAATTCAGAACCGCTTCCGTAGATCGTGTAAACGACACCGGCTTCCGCATCGGTAAAGTTAGTGATTGCCGTTGCCTTTGTATTCTCACCGGTTACGAATACTTCACCGTCAAGCAAAGAAGGATCCGTTTCATCCGGCGCAAACTGCAACGCATCGGAAGAAGCGTTTTCGCGGCCGATCTCGATAAATTTACCGTCGGCACGTTTCATCAGTTTGATAACATCCCCCTTACCCGGCTGCCAGGTAGCGGAAATAAGGTCAAATTTTCCGCTTTTCTCAATCTTAACGCCTTTATCCACGCTTCCGCATTTCAGAGAAATAACCGTACCTACCGGTGCATCTTCAATATCGGTAATAGCAAATTCGGCTGTATTGGCTACGGTAACAATAGAGGTATGAAGCTTGGCCGACGGGTTCTTGTCCTTGTCAGCGTCCACAAAGTAAGACGCCGGGCGGTCATACTCATTACAGAAGATCATCTGGCGCGTATAGTCCATATCTTCTTTCTTGGTGTACTTGAAGCCCACGGCAATAGCCCAGATACTTTCACGCCAGTTACTCCATACTTTCAGGCTCCAGTCTTCCTGTTCCAGGTTGAAAGCCGTCATTTCGCCTGGTTTGTCCTCGTAGGTTTTAATGTTGCCTTCAAATGTCCAGAAGATACGGTGGTGGTTGTCAGCATTGGGAACCGGGATAATCTTCACCGCCGGATATTCCTTTACATACATGATATTAGCCTTGTAATCCTGGTTCTGTCCGTAATGCAGTTCATTGTATTTATGATACAATACAATAAAGTGCGAAGGCATATAAAGTGCCAGGTTACCGCTGTCACGAAGAACCGCCGGGATCATGGAAGTACCCTTGTACACCTTCTCACCGATGTTTGCTTCGGTAAGTTCTCCCAGCTCGAACGGCTTGATCTGGTAAACGAACTTTCCGTTATTGATATCGGTATGTCCGTTCACCTTCTTGTTCAGGAACTCATACAGACCGTCAGCTGCAGCAAGTGCTTTGCCCGGTTCGTTCAGATTCGGGTCCTTACGGATTCCGTTAATACGGCGTTGTTCACGCTCGTTATGCAACTTCTTGGCGGTTTCGGCCAGGATGTACTCGATAAAAGACCACTTGATAGGGTTTGAACCTTCCTTGTTCAAAGTGCCGATCCAGGTTTTCTCCAGAGCCTTTAAATTTTTGAAACGGTGTGCAAACATCACGTTGAACATGCGCAAGGTTTCATCGTCGAACTCGTAGGAACCTTTAGTCACCTTGTCGAAGTCGGATTCCTCATTACCGGCCTGTGAGAACTCACCCAGCCAGATATTAACCAGCGTAGCCAAATCCTGATAACCGGATTCAAGCGGGAAAATACTTTCAATGGAAGGAAGTTCCATTAAAAACGACTGCAAACGCTGTTGCCAGGGAATACGGTAAAAGGCACCGAGGTCTTCCTTCAAACGGCTGTAGTCAATGGAACTTGCTTTCGGAAGAGCGATCATTTCAAAACCGGCAGCCTCCATTAACGCAGCTTTGGCGCGAAGGTTATACGGGCGGTCCAGTGAGAACATTTCACCCTGCAAGCCTCCCAGCTGCTTTTCATCCTGGAGATTGAATTTTCCCTTACCGTCCGCCTGGGCGTTGTGTTGCTTCCCTTTACCCGGATCATCTTCCGCAGCGGCCGAAAGTTGGGCGATAATACCGGAAAGCTTCGTTATTTCGGCATCCTTCTTGGCAATTAACGCGGTGTTGTTCCGGTTTTCGTCACGCTGTTGCGTCTGCAAGGCTTCAAGCTGTTCCTGTGCCTGTGTCAAACGGGCGGCAGTATCACCTAACAAACCGCGAAGGAAAGCGGTAGTTCTGGGTTCCTCGGTTTCCTCTCCCTGGTTCCCGTCTTCGGCTTCGTCCTGGAAATCGTTTTCGAGAGACGCTTTAAAGTCCGTGAGGAATTTTTCGGTAAAACCGTAATTTTTCAGTTTTGCCACTTCCTCGGCCGTGATAGAGTTTTTGTCCTCTACCTTGCTCCATTCCGACAGGCCCAACAGGGCCAGAATGTGAGCGGAAAAGCTCTTAAATTTCATATATACAAAATTTTGAAGTTAATACTATATGTTATACATCGCATTTACTTTTCTGACGGTAGCCTGTGCCAGTACCCACTTTACTGCGTCTTCCAGCGTACCGAACTGATCGATATAGCCGTTTGCCACGGCTACGTCGCCGGTGAATATCTGTCCCCGGAAAAGGGGAAGTTCCGGATCGTAGGCAATACCCAGATTCCGACTGATCGCATCGCAGAAAATGCGGTGCATGACGGCCAGACGTTGCTTTATAGGCTCTTCGTTGTTGTCATCTTCAATCGCGCGGGTTTCATAGTTTTTCAGATCGGCACTATCCGGATAGATTTCCCGGTAATCAATGCCCTGTTTCTTGAAATATTTCTTAAAGGATTGGTAAGTAAGCATGATACCGACGGAACCGACTTCACACATAGGGGAAGCGATAAAGGTTCTGCCGGCGGCGGTTCCCAGCCAGAAATGGGCACTCCCCATGGTACCGGCCACATAGGTAGCTATAGGTTTGGAAGATTCGGCAATCATTTTAGCCGCCAGGTCCACATGCGCAACCATTCCGCCCGGACCGTTGATCCACAGGACCGCACCGCAAATCTTAGGATTATCGAAAACATCCCGGAGCTGCTTTTCCAGGCGGTAAGTCTCCCAGGAATACAAGGTGCCCTCCAGGATAATGACGGCCACACTGTCAGCCGGCAGCGTCTCATCGTCCAGTTCCCACCGGTTGGCAAGGTAAGGCGTAGTAGCGTAGGCGGTTATTTTATTATTGTCGAGCCGTTTTTCGATCGCATCCAGGTTGCCGGCTGCAACACACGGCACAAGTAAAGAAAGCAACCGGTAATAATCATTATCAGCGATTGCCCAAGGTGCTGTAAAAATCTCCTGTATTTTGTCCACGTTCTCTTTTTTACGACAAAGAAAACGCCTATATCATAGGTAGAGAAGGACTGAAAGGAACCTACAGGAACGCATCAACACCCGGCCCCGTACCGGACAGGGTGCAGTTATACAGCCCCCCGCCGATCTCAAAAGAAAAGGTAAGCGGGTAATCGGGAGAACCGGAAACACGGGTATTACCCGTTTCGTCAGTATAGAGAGCGACAAAGGGCGTCGCTTTCAGATTTTCCAGGTAAAGCGTCTTATTTTGCGACACGTCGGCAAGCTTGAAGGTATGTTTTTTAGTATAGACGTCTTCATTTTTGCTGTCACCCGGTTTTAAGGTTCCCGGTACGATCATAAGAATATCAGGTTTTCCGATAGAGCGGATAACGACTTTCGAACGCACGACGCCAAAATGGATAATGTTGTAAACGGGAACCAGTTGCAGGCTATGGGCGGCGGATATTAACTTTCTTGACATAATTACAGATATAAAGTATTGATAATCAAACATTCAGCATTTTTCGGACGTTTTTCAGCCAAAAACCGGACAAAAAAGGACAAACAGATACAGTTGGTAGGTAAAAAATAACTTGCTTTTTTACACTTTTTTTCGGTTATAGGCCCTTTTCTTCTTGCGCCTGAAACTGTCCCGCCACCGCTGGTAGTTTTTCAGCAGTCCGTCTTCCTGAATGGAAGAGATATCATACTTTTTCAGGAAGGTAAAAACGGTTTCCTTAAACTCGATTCCGTGCAGGTGCTTGTTTTCGTCCATGAGTTCGTGCAGCTCGGCCCACATCAGGGCACGCAGACGCTTTTCAAGAATGGCGGTACCGCGTACGGAAATGTAATTGAACTGTTCCGGAGACTTGCCGCCGGCAAAATTGGCCTCCCGGCGGTCAGGCAGCATAAACTCCAGGTTGCCACGGTCAGCCGGACAATTTACCGGCCGTTTCTCCATGAGGTCGTAAACGGTCACATAAATATCGGACGAGGAAGGAAAACGGACGGTACCGACCGTTTCGTCGTAATATTTGCCCCGGACGTATTCGGCCAGGTAGGATTCGATCTGTATTCGGGTGGTAATCATAGCAATAACATTCCTTTTTAAAGGCAAAGATATTCCTTTATCGGCTGTTGGTCTGCCATTTACGGGAAAATGTAGGCATTCGACCGCCATTTTGATAAATATACTCCGGGAGAATAATTATAATACACTTTTTCATGCCGCCACACGCCCGGAATTTTCTCCGCCAGGCTGTGCTGATATAATCCGGTACTAAATTTTTGTAATTTCGTAACCGGGCAACCGGCAAAGATAAAATCCTGTATCTTAGCAACTTAGTAACGTTACTAATTTCCGTTACAAAAAAATGGCAGGAAAACAGTTTGTAACCGGGCTTACCGGTAGAAGATAAAAAGGCCGGTGTTACAAACCGGAAAAATTCGTAACCGTTTTGTAACTGCAACTCCGTAACCTTTATTTCCTATTTATTTATTTGATTTTCAGACTTTTTTCTTTCAAGCAAACAAAGGTTACAAGGTTACTAAAATTTTGTATGAAATAGAGGTGGGGTATGGGGAGGGAAGCCGGGCGGGGCGCATCTGTTTCCATACGAAAAGAGGGACCGACACATTCGTATCTGGTCCCTCTTTTCGTATTTTATACCGGCTCCGATCCGTCTTATACGCGATGTTTGCACCTGCTTAAAATCCATTCCTTTACATCCGGGGGTATATAGCGGTGCACGACGGCCGTATAGTCTTCGTTAAATTCATACTCCAGGTAGTTGTCGCCTTCCAGGATAAAAACACAGGCCGTTTTGATGATCCATTCGAGCTGCTCGCCCGAATAGCGTTCCAGTGCCAGGACGGTACCGGGTTTCATACGTTCCAGATAGCGGTAGACCTGTTCGGCGAATTTCCGGAACCTCTCGCCGCTGTTCCAGAGCGCGGTAAACTCGGACATGCTGTTTAATTTCAAATGCGCGTTATTCATTCATCCGGTCGTTCATCAGGTACAAACATGAGTGTCGGATCGGCCGGTTCCGTTCCACCACCGGCAGCCGTTTCCGCCGTGCCGCATGAACGCAGATAGATCATGTCGGCGGCCTTGCCGTCGTTATCCTTGCGTACGATACGCCCCTGGGAGTTGCAAAGGTCCTTCGGGTTGAGTTCGTCAATGTAGGGGCAAAGGGCCACAAAACCTTTGAGGGCCTTTGTAAAACGCTGCATCGTGATTTTATTCACACCGGAAAAGCTTTTGTAATCGGCGAAGGCCTTTTCACGGACGATAAAACAGTCCAGGTGCTCGCTGTCCGGAGAGAAATAAGAGTTCGCCCAGTCCTCAAAGTTATTGCCCATATCGGCCTTGTATTTACGCCTGATAATGTTTTCCATGGGCGGAAGCAATTTTATAGATTCCTCGCAAAGGGAAAGGTAAAAACGGCAGCACTGCAAGAAGAAATTTATATCGGCGTTCCACTCGTTCTCGCTGTAAGTCTTGGAAAACAAATCCTTACCGAAATCGTCCCGGATAGAACGCGTTTCCCGGTAGTCGTTATCTTCCGTACGCTGGTGGTAGTAGTCGGAGAATACCAAGTACAGCAAACGGGCTTCCGTAGACGGATCAAAATCAATAGGAACGTAATTAGTTGTAAATCCCAGCTTGGCCGATTCCTCGAAAGGTATAGTAAACGACTGGTTGTTCTTCGGGTTCACGGTCATATCTGACGTGATGATGTCGTAAAACAGGCCCGTATTAAGATACCGGTCGCAATCATCCACCAGAATAAAGTCGGTATGCTGGTTCACCTGGTCGAACACATGCGGATTATCCATTAACTTAGGATTACGGCCGGAAAGCTTGACGCTCTTCATAAAGTAGGAAAGGGCCTTGAACATGAATGATTTGCCCGAACGTCCGTTACATTCACCGTCTTCACCGATCTTGTTATCCATGGCCTGTGGTGCCCAGGCACGCGAAGGGGATTTGTACCGATGCAGCATATAACCGATAGTAAATATCTTATTGATAAGGTTCTTTTTCTGTTCGACCACTTCTTCCTCCGTGAGGCCTTCCCCCTCGATATCGAATTTATGTTTTTCCCGGTAGGATTCCGCTTCCCCCACGCTCTTGTCGTCGAAATTGTATTCCAGTTCCTTACGCCAGTAAACGCGGCTCGAATTGATTACATAGCCGAAAAAGTTAGACGGTACGGCATTTATCCGGATATCAAACACATCGTTGCCCTCTATGTCTTTTTTACGGGAAATGGTAAACATGTCTTCCATAAGACGAACTTTGTGTTTCAGTACGTTTTCTTCCCAAACGTAGTGGGACAATGTGCTGCCGTTGGCCGGATGTTCCTTTATACCGGTACCGCTTACCTCCATGCTGCAACCGGGAAAGAAGAACATCTGCGTATTATGGGTATAATTGGTAAAGTCCAGTTCTATTTCCTGCAAATTGTCCAGGGCCGTATCTGACAGTTTGGGGCTGTTCAGAATAAGGTTTCTTATATCGCGGGATAAAAAACTATCCTGGGCCCAACCGCGGATAAACTTCCGGATATCCTTTGCCTTTATCAGTTTTACAATATTGCCGGTAATACGGATGTATTTCGTTGAACTGGAATTTTCATCATGAAGCGAATAGAAACCGTTAAGACGTAAAAAGTAGTGAAGGCAGTCCGCGTCTATATTGTGATCCCATTGCCGGGATTTCTCGTTAAACTTGGAATACCAGAATTTGGCGGGCATGGCAAGCGTCATAAGGTTACGGAAATCCTCGTTCTTGCTTCGTAATTCCATAAAGTCCCGGAAGTCCTTACGGGGTTTGCCCCGCTGATCCCGGTAAGTGGTAAGCCAGGCCGGTAGCCAGATCGTGTGGATATCGATAAAACGTAGTGCAAGTTCCGTACCCTTTACCCTGCCCGTCGTGTCGATATCGGGTATGTTATACAGGACTTCAACGTATTTCATGATCTCCTTGTAGTCCTGTTCGGAAAGTTTATATGTTTCCGAATTAAACCAGATTGGGGAAAAGCCCAGCGATTTAACGCACAGGGCGTCGCGCTCTCCGGAACATATAAACGCCTCCTGCAGCTTCTGTTCCTTATAAGGCTTTTCCGCATTGGCCGGATTCTTTTTAAAGGCGGCTTCTTCCCTGGAATTAAACTCCCAGTATAAGGCTTTCAGTTCGGAAAGACCGTTTATATAGTCCTTCGGCTTGACACCTTCCGGGGTGTAGGAAAAACGCCACTGCTTGTCCGGATTCAGAGGCTCGTATATTTTATAGAACTTCACTTCGGGCGTGTCGCCTTCGGCCGGTTTTACCAGACATTCGCGCATAAAGATAGGGTATGTCGCAGTCGCGTATTTATAGGTTACCTCGCGATTTTTTACATACCCTATATATTTGGCCGAATACCAGTGCAGAGCCTCGGCGTTCTCCTGGGTGACACGGGGGCCGAGTATGCGTAACTGATCCGGGGTGAGATGATCGGCAAGCTCGAAAATTTTAGTACCGTCTTTCTGATCCTGGGAGGCCGGAACCTTACGGATATCCGGCTTGTTTACGTTACGGTTGAGTTCATCGGTTACGTTGTACATGGATGCAAGTTTAAGGATCGCCTCGTTAAACCGGAGGCCTTCCTCATACATGCAGATATCGACAGGGCTTTGAGCCGTTCCGGTATCACCGAAATCCGTTACCTTATAAACCTGCTGGGAACCTTCCTTTCCGAATAGCTTGATACAGGCCGACGCGTCGTCTTCTGACGGCCGGCGTTTGAAATGGCGGTTGGTTCCGACACAATCCCGGGCTTGCGGATAATAATGTAGAATAATATCCAGCCCGTTGTTGGTTACTTTGTAGATGTCTTCTGCCTTTATCATCGTTATAAAGTTACATAGTTACTTATTTTTCGTTGTTTTCCTCCTGCTTTGTTTTCAAGTCTCCCCAAGGTTGATACAGGAAAACGAATAATAACAGCCAAAGAAAAGCGGTTTTACCCGTATAATAAATGACAAAGGCAATCAGTCCCATAAAGGCAACCACGATAATAGCGTGGGCGATGTATTTTAAATTTTTATCTTTCATTGTTCAAACATGTTATACTGAATTGAAAAACCGAATTTGCTTAATCTCCTTTCCTGGAGAAGGGAACGTTTGTCATGTGAAGGCATAATGACCACCAGGTTCTTTGTATCGAACTGGTAACCTTTCTTCCGCATCTGATAACGTAGGTTTCTTAGGCGTCTGTCTTCTTTCATGGCATTTCGTTAAGATCGTCTTAGTTTATAGAAGGCATGGCACACTATCACAAAGGATAGCGTTTAAATCCTCCTGTATGGTTTCCTGTTGCTTCTTGTTCAGGTGTACCAGGAAATAACCTTTTCCGTCGGAAAGATTCTTTATTTCCGCCAGATTATACTTCCGGTCCATTGCATCCACGAATGCAGGGGATTCCATGGGGCGGAAGCTACTGAATATTTTATAGGTTCCACTACTGCCTTCTATTCGTAACGTGGTTAATTCATCGGGGGTGGTAATTGTTGATTTCATTGCTGTATTATTTTTAGAAAAGTCCACATAAAGTGTAAAAAACTGATTTATATTTATCGCTCTTTCTTCTTTTGTATTAGAAAGATACACCCTTTTATTTTTCTTATCCATTTTTATTTAATCTCTTGCATCAGCCATTTTTCGGCCTTTAGCCGTTGCCGAATAGATATTCGGTTTATCACCTTTGAAACATTTAGTCTTTATCCATTCATATCTTTCAGCTTCCCGGAGATAAAATAATATTCCGTATTCAGATGTATTTTTCAACCAATCTAATTTCTTGATTTGCTCAAATGTCATAGGACCGCCATATACAAGCGATGATGTTAACATCTGAACTCTTTCTTTCAATGAATATTCACTCATATTTAATTTGTTTTACTCTAATTGATTCTTACATACTTGCCACTTATGTTACAAGTTTTTAGTATCTCTGCGTTTTCTTCTCCAAAAGCGATCAAAACAGCACCACAACCAGGCGAATCCCCCCGTATTCCGTCCGGCCTGAAAAAACGAATCCTTCCGCGTAGAAATTTAATTGCCGTTGCCTTCTCAAATATAATATCCTGGAACATCTTACTATCACAGCGGTTGAACAACAGCGCAATGCCATTGCCGTGTTGTGCCAGTTTACGAACAAATTGTTCAATAAGCGGACGGGAATAAGGTGGATTTAACCAGACACGACCTACCCAATCTTTAGTTAATCCGTCATGGTTTTTGTTGTACATGGTTTCTGCCGTTTGCCAAAGCGGTTTAACCGGAGCACATGGATCTAAATCAAACTTTCCTAATGCGTCTATAATTTCTTTGGGTGTATACCACTCATCAGTGGTATTAGCCGATTTTTCAAAGGTTGTATTCATATCTATCATGTTATGAGGGGTTATACAATTCATATCCATTATCCCAAAGACTATCACTGCGAAAATTGAAGAAATCTTCCAAAGAGATACGTACACCATCTTCTAAAAGAAGAAATCCGTTTTCAATAGTCATCCATTCGTCAGAGGAAAAGAAACGGTGCGTAACCTTCTTACCCTCTTTCATTGCTTGTATAGCTTCTTCTTTGCTCATTATCTTTTCTTGATTTGAATTATTTTTCACCACTTATTTTTAATTTTACCAATTCACCAATAGGATAGGTCGTATGTTTCGGTCTGTTTATTTTCACTTTATGAGAAGAAAGAAACAACGGAACAGGTTCTATTCGATAGAAAGTGTAGTAAGCTTCTTTAGGAGCTGTTTTTTCATATTCCTTTAAATATTCTTCTGCTTTATTTCTCGTATCAAATGCGGCAAGGATAGAAAACCAAACGCCGTCTTCTTCGTATATTCCGGATTCCCTTTTAGTTACTATGTAAATTTTGCTCATTGTTGTTTATAGCTGTGCCGGAGGATAGCATCGAACTACCAATAACACCCGCTTTCGCCCTTCGGGGTTATCTCCACACTCCGGCGGTTATTATATGGAGCGGCAAAAGCCGCCCCGGTTATTTATTCACTTTTCTTTTCCGGAAGAAAAACAAAGTCTGCCCAAATATCAAGGAATTGTCGACCGCAATATGCTGCCAGTTCCGACGTTTTGAAGGCAAGCCGAACACCGATGCTCGCACCCGTGTACGATGAATCGTAATTCGCGCTCCCATACGAAACACCGCCTAACGCGCTCGCGAAGTAGTACGACCGATACACCACACGAGACTTTTCTTCCTCGTCCAACTTATTGTATTCTTCCCCTGTATAAAGAATAAACCAAGGATAATAACGGCATTCATCCTCTGTAAATCGAGGTTCCCAGCCTTCATTTAAAGCTTTGACAATGATACGGAGTTTCAGAAAAGCCAAAACGTCAGGTTCAAGACCGAGGGATATTTTATCTCGGTTCCATGCTTCTGCATCGATGCCAATTTCATGGCAGGCGTCCTCAAACGTCTTAATACGTTTTCTTACGTCTTTTTCTGGTTCATCAATAAGGGTTAAGATTCCATTTCTCCAGACAGCTGTTTTACCTTCCGGAATTTCGATTTCTAATTTCTTTGATTTCATTCTTCTTTTATTTATTGGTTTTCACTATGGAAGATTTTTACGCCTGTTACTTCCTCGATCTTATCCTTTGCAAGTTCGGGAATACGACAACGACTACCTCGCCAATTACGAAAGGTATGTAATGGCACTTTACATGCTTCTGCCAATTTAAGGGACATTTCAGAAGATTCTTTTACCGGCAAATTCAAAAGGTACATTCTTAGTTTCTCGCCGTCATCATTCCTTTTTAATTTTTTTTTCGTCATACCTTTGTGATAAATATACTCATTATTGTTAACTTTACATAGCAAAGGTATAATTATTTTTACCACAGGTGAATAAAATTCACGTTAATAAAAGTTATAACAAAGGTGTAATATGGCTAATTTTTTGTTAATAAGAGAGTTATGTGAATTAAAGAAAATCACTATACGAGAACTTGCTTCACGTATAGGAAAAGAAGATAGTAGCATACAGGCTATTGTTAGAAATGGATCAACGAACACAAAAACCATTGAGGCAATAGCAAAGGTTTTAGAGGTTCCTGTAGGTGTATTCTTTGATGATATTCCCATAACTGGAATAAAATCAAATGAACTTGATAAAGATGCAAAAATAGCTGATTTAGAAAGGATAATTGAGGAGAAGGAACGTCTAATACAAGTCTTATTAAGTAAGAAATAACCTGTAATAGATAAGAAATGTAGGCATATTGTAGGCCATACGTTTATACAAACAATTAATAATCAGGCGATTAAAGAACGTTACTTGAATCACGAAATAAAACCGCAAACAGCTAATTATAAAGCTCTTGCGGTTTTATTTTTTATGATTACACAACATTAAGGTCGGCTCAGTTGAGATTTAAAATCACTATAAAACAGGATTTACGTAACACATTTGCACAACCTTAGGTCAGTTCACTGTTCTGACACATCTATAATTCATCCAGTCCGGACCCGTTGCTACATCCCAAGCGTTTTGTTCATATCCATTAGTACCATTACTGGGATTAATTGCATAATAATTGCTACCACTGTGGAGAGTTTGCGTCCAATGAAATCCGGCAATTGCCTGAAATCCACTTGACCAAGCTGTCGTATTACTAAATCCAGTCCCTTGTGTAAGAGGAATCGTTCCACCGCCCATACTGAGAATGAGCAACATTTCCCGTTGAGTGGGCAGACGCCAGCCTTTTGCTGTACAAACGCTATTAGCCGTCGTCCAATTACCAACACTACTGGTAAGATCTACTTCCAATTTAGGGGCAACTTTATTACTTTGCGACGGACTTTCTGAGCCTAACAATACTGAAGACTGAACTCCCCCTGCCGCATCACGAGATATAATCGTTTTTCCACTCAGATAAGGATACTTCGTTCCACTGGCAGGTCCGTTTCGAACACAACGAAAATTAGCCTTATCACCGGTGCTCTTTTTCCCAGAAGCAGCACTTGCTAAATTTAAAGGAAAACCCGAACCATCTGAATAAGTCGATGCAGACCAATAGTAATCGTAACTCGCCGGAGTTTCACTGATATACCATCCTTCTATATTTTGACTCGTATAGCTGTCCTCACCGGCAGCAACTCCTCCTAAGACATCGCGATAAATATACGATAATATCAACTCATTGGCATTAGGCAACCGCCATCCATCACCAACCTCTGCGCACGTAGCGGCCGCATTGGCAGCACTCAACTGAAGTCCTTTATTAGTTTCAGACGACTTCCGTTCCTCAAACCGAAGCGGATAAAGATAAAATTGAGGTTGTGAAGAAGCATCCGTATAAGACAATTTCCTGCTCACCATATTCAGGTACATAATGAGACGGAACGGATACTTACTTAAAACACCCGATCCTGCATAGAATACGTTATCGAAATCAATCTTGATCATTCCTGTTTTTCCCTCTGCCCATTTTCCGGGAATAATCTTTAATCTAAAGTCGTATCCACGGCCATTCACAGCATTTCCTTTGCCGTCATCTTCATCCGAACCGACAACGGATGACTGATACATCTTAGAATCTGCATTACTTCTACCTACAAATATATCATTGTCATTTGTATCAGCAGTAGAACGTATCAATTCAGTTCCACTCACTTCTTCTATACCTGCAATCTTCCAATTATGATTCACAAATAACTGCAGATATTGTTCTGCACCCAAATCAACGTCAAATGTACGGGTTGCCGTATTTGCAAGAAAACGGAATGAAAAAGTCCGTTCCTGCTGGATAATTGGCAAAGGTCTGTTACCGAGGTATTTGTCTGCTTCATCATACAGGTCAAAATTCAATGCATCCGTACGCCAATACAGATTTCCTCCATCACCGGCCCTCAACGGATCCGGCTGGATACTGAATGCTTGTACCCTGTCTACAAAAAACTGGGAAGTCGAGGTATTCAAAGCCGGGATTAAACCTCCGTTAGGATAAAAAATAGTGCCACCCCCACGACGTACGGCAATCTTAGGCGTAGAGAACACGGCGTACAAAACCTGCGGTTCAAGAGCTTCTTCCGGATTATTGGGGTTGTCACTCCTGAGTGGAAAAACATATCCATCCACTATTTCATTCCCGTAGCCGTCTACAAAACGAATTACTCCCGGCTCTATCATTGTCTGTGTCAAAGTGATAACATGAGTCAGTCTCCCTGCCTGCAACGTAATAGTGGCCGTGCGCGCATCTCCGGTTATTCCATGATACCAATAGGGTATACGCAGTGCAAAACTGGTATCGCCATTCGCTCCACCTGTCGTTGTAATGACATCGGTACTGGTATTCCCACCACCATTAAATTTAAGCCAATCGCCATCAGAAGCGACGGTAGCTTTCCATCCCGAAGGAACATCGGTAAAAACATCTATCACATATTTATCAATCTGGTATTGAGTCAGTTGTACATCAGATTCACTCACTCCGAGCATATACTGCCCGTCGTATACCACGTCTTTTATCTTATCACGATCATAGGTGATCAGTCTCATCTTAAGATTGGACATTACCGTATAAGATTCCAGTGCTTTCTGTTTATCATCATAACCGGGGCCCGACACTTCTGTAATACTGATGATATATTTATGATTTCGCAACAAAGGCAGGTATTCTACATCTTCTCCCGTCTTTCCTGTTTGGGTGAAATCCACCCGATAATAAGTTGTAGACGTTTCTCCGGTACGCCGTCCTCCTACAATCAGACACACAGCGTCTTTACGGCTCGCAGCTCCGTCATTGCCACCGGCATCATCTACGGCAGCAGAGGCTTCGAAAGTATAGATGTTGCCGACATAGGGCGTATTGCCTGCTACAAGATGATAATTGGCAGGATCGATGCCCACTTTCTTATCATTGGCAACAGGAATATTAAGATCACCTGATGCAATATCTACCACTCCGTTCGCATCCCATACCGGAGACAAATATCCGGCATTATTATAATTGACAAGATATACTTCTTCCACTGTGAAATTCGATACGGAATTGGCAATGTCAATACGTGCCAACATCCGTTTCATATTGATATCGGGTATAGAGACAGCATAGGCAAGTTTCGACACCTTTACCTCTCCATACATGGGAATCGGCAGATATTTACCGTTGTCATTCGGTCCGTCGGCCGGCCATTGCGTAGGATCACCGCTATGAATCATCTGCGCCATTGCAGCAGCTTTCGTTGTTGATCCTTTCACAAAACCTTTCAAGATATTTTCATATGCTGCAGTGCCGAGTGGTCTGTTAGCAAGTAGCACAACGTAAGTGGGCCTGGAAGTAGGAGTAAGCGCAACAGAAAATTCTGCCGCAGAGGTACCACCATCCAATGTTTGTGTAATATTAGTGCTGACGGGCTTCCATTCCATAAACAAATACTGTCCGGGGGTGTTTTCCGACTCTTCGAACACCAGAACGTCTACATTCTTTATCTCGTCTTCTCTGTATCCTCCGGCCGCTCCCGTCATTGAACGGGAAATGGGAGAGGGGATATCTACGTCGGGAATCGTTAGAGCAAACGGGATATTGACGCCGGTCCCTTTAGGAGAATTCGTATACTCTTCTTCTACACAACCGGTGAGCCAAATTGCTGCTACCAAAGTGTATAGAAGAAAACTTCTATTGAGTACTAAAGATATATATTTCATCATAATTCGTCTCCTTTTCTTAAAGCGTAACCTATCATTTACCACTGCGGAACGGTCAATGTCACCGTTATATCCGGATTATCGCCATTCGTATTACTCACTGTCAGCGTAGCAGTTGTGCCTTCCTTGGTACCGGCATTGTAATAAAAATAGATTACTCCGCCATTTCCACCTTTTGATCCGAACATCGTATCCCAATTGAGCAGAATCTTATCAGGATCTTGTACGCCGGTTACTTCCCAAGTCCAATTTCCCGGATTGCCCGAAGTAAAGGTAAGTACACGCCGTTTCGTCAGTCCGATTCCCAAATCATTGGTATCCAAAGTTTCACTTGAAGTGAGCCATACCCCGGTGCCACCCCACTGTTCCAGCAGTATCTTGTGGTGTAGATTACCTGCATCAATATAAAATTGTGTCTCCCGTTTTTCCGTAGCAACTGCTGTGTATGAAGGAATTACAACCGTAATGTCATAAGTACGCACTGTCCCCGAGAGTGTAGGAGTACCCATCGTTACCGTAGCCCACGTAGCCATCCCCGTCTTATTGAGTAATGCACCTACCGGATATCCGGTATTCGGATCCGCATCATAATTTGTTTCAGCAGTTATATTTACTGTGGCTCCATTGGCTCCCAACCGTACTTTGCCTTGTGAAAGCTTAAGGTAATACTGCCCGTCGAAAATCACATTTACCGAGTTTTCATCCCATTCCCATGGTAAGGGGGTAGCGGTTATCGTATATTCTTCATTAGACATTGTCATATTATAGTTAATGTGCTCGCCCGACTGCCAGGAATGTTTGCTGCCAACAGCTTCGGCAATATCCTTAAGCAGAAATTCCCGAATACCATGATTGGTGGTGACTATCATTTTAGCAGCATCCGAAAAGGTAACGGCAGGCAACATAAAGAACGTGTCACCTATTTGAGTAGCAACTGTACCCACCGCTTTTTGAGCCGTAGGGGTAGAAGCCAGATCGGAAGTTACAGTCCCCGTAGTGATATTGTTCCAGACAAAAGCAGGTTTGCCACTCTCTGTTGTTGCAGTCGGTATGCTGGGTACGGTCAGTTTCCCTTCTGCTCCCACACCTTGGAACTGGATCTTTTCGATTATTAACTCTTCGGGTGCCGGATCTTTCTTTTTGAATGTAAAGGAGACTTTAGTCAGTGTATGATAGAAATGTACATTTATACCGGCACCCCATTGAGATGTCTGTGTCACACCCGCCATCACATCCTTGTGGGCAGCAGCATCAGTAGAAGCACTATATGTCAACACCATCTCTGCAGGATTGTCGAAGTTGGCAATCGGGTGGTTGCCGCCATCAAAAGGATACCACGAAAAGAATTTCATGGAGCTCTGCACGGTTGGCCAAAACTGTCCCGGCGATATCGTAGCCGTCAAATTATCATTTACTGTGGCACTCGCGTTGAAGTATGTTTCCGTAACGAGAGAAGCCGGTGTCAAAGAAGCAAACAAACCGAATTTAGTCCCTTTCAGATCGTCTGCCGAAGAAATTTCCGTACCTCTGGTCACGACACTTCCGCCAGCGCCCACATAATGCACTGCCATTGGCACCCTTTCACACGTCATTTCCTCTTCGATGCACGAAAAGAAAATAACCGGAAAGAGGATTACCATCATCATCGTTTTGATACTATCATTTCTTAACTTTATCATCTTTTTTCTTTTTCCGAATGAAAACTTTACCTATCAGCAGCCAGTATGTTACAGTTCCACATCCACGTCTATATTTTTCGGATCACCCCATGGCTCCACCGATACTCTCACTATTTGTATGCCCAGTTTACCTACCTTAGCCGTTATCTGGTATACATTGTTCCGTTGAAATCCCTCAAAATCTTGTGACTGCCCACCACCGGTAGGTGTAATCTGTCCCAACTCCTGCCGGGTCACTCCGATGACATCTGTAGGCTGTGCACCTTTCCGGATATTCGTCATGCTGATAGTAGGTTTATTGGAGTCGGTGAAAGCACGCTCGGAGGTATAGAATGAACAAAGCAATCTCCGGTTTTTCGCATCAGCAGCAGATGAGTATATCCATGTATCGCTCGAACCTGCTGTCCATGTCTTATCCAACAGAAGTGCATTTGCTTTCATATTTCCGAATCCATTCACCAAAACACTCTCATGAGAAAGGTTGTGCATAGTGACTGTAGTACTGCCATTAATATATCCCGTCTGCGCTCCGCCATCCGTGACTTGGAGATAGACATCCACTCGTGATACGGCACGTTCCACGGTCATGCTTACCGGATTAACCGCCTCGCCAGGCTTTACATATATACCTTGTTTTATTCCCGTCATAGGCATTAAAGCAATTTCTTCTTTACTATTGTTCAGTAATTGAGCAATAGTAAACTCTATATTTTTCAGATCAGATAAACTGCCAATATTATCAAGATCGCTTTTAAGCCCGGCCGGTTCGTTCACAATAACAATTGCCATGATATCACTGTTGCCTTTCACTTCGATAACGGCTTTAATATCCGTAGTCTCGAGTGGAGTGGCTTCTTCGTGAAACTCATTGACATCCAAATACGGAATGCTACTCGACGCATTGCCGAATATGACAAACCGTACAGTCTTAATAGCAACCTGTTCTTCGCCTGCATTCTGCGTCAAGTCGATGCTAAGCAAAGCCCGGGTATTGGACAACTGCTCATCAAACTCAACTGCATTTTTGCTACACGAAAACAAGAAAGCTACCAACAACAGACAAATAATACTATACAATGGTTTACATCTCATTATCACCATTCCTTATATTTCCATGTCATGAAGCCAGTATATCCAAGGACCGACTACAAGCCCTATCTGGAGGAATCCTCCTTCGGGCTTTTCGGTCACAGTAAACACCAGATTCCAATCACTCTGCCTGTCAAGGTATTCCTGAAAAGGAAGTGACGTATTGTCAGGGCGGAGAGTAGGACGAGCGATGTTCAGTAAAGTCATCAGATTGTAGTCCCAAACTTCGACACCTGTTTCTTCATTTTTTATAATAAACCGATAACCCGCCATATTAAACAGACGCATGGTATTCAGACGCGAGACCATCTCCACATCAGTGGATCTTGTCCAATCAGTATGGTAGGCTCTGTACGTAACAGGGCCTTCTCCCATAGGCGCATCCTGCATCCAGGAATAAACGGCATCGTCCGGTGTTTCTATTTCAAAAGAGTATCGCGTGTTACCAGTTCCATTGGTACGCATCAAAGCGATATTGAACCGGTTCGTATAACGCATCAGATTCACACGACATACGGCATCGTTAGTGCCGAAATAGTCTAATTGCACTACCGGAGCAAAGTAGAAATGTGGAAATTGAAAATCTATCATATCTACTTCACGATAAAGAGCGGCAACCATCTCTTGAAGAGTGGTAGTTCCCACAATCGGCGATTGTCCGGTATGAGTCGCCACCCGGTGGCTATCGGACAGACTGCCCACGGTAAGTATTTTGTAGCTTCCAAAAGAAAGCTCATCAGCCAATGACATACGGTTTCCACCCACCAATGCAGTCGGTTCGGCTCTTTTAGTCAAAAGTAGCTTATCGTCATCACCAAACACAAATACGTCCACTGAATTAACCTGTGGATCAAATGCATCTGCATATTCCATGTTGTGGTCGAAAGTAAATTCCAACCAAAGTTCGCAACGGGGCAAATCTTCGTATATACTGTCGCACGAGGCCATAAAGAACATCGAAACAACGACAAGGAACTGCATTTTGGTTTTTCCGAACATCTCTCTTTTATTTTTAGGGGTATCCTTATTGCCGGATTACCGGTTATATAGTCAGAGCCTCTCTGTTTTAAGCGGTCTCCGGTTATTTCTGTTTTAGGGGCGCTGCTTTATCACTCATTTCTTTCTCGAAAAGGTACGCCAGTGTATCTTCGTGCTGTTTTTGAAAAGCCTGTCACACGGCTTGGTTTATCTTGAGCGGTCGATATCGACCAGAACATCTTACATAAATAAAAAGTTGAAGGAGCTGATCAAAAAGCATTTTATACTTGCTTTTTAGTCAGCTCCCAAAAACTGACTTTTTAGTCAAACAAACTGTTTATTAGATTTCGAAATCAGTACCCCAAGAGATCCACGGAGCCACCTCAATTTCAAAGTGAAGGTACGCACCTTTTTTATCGATTTCTTCCTCCGGCTCCTCTACATCGGGATACCACGGTGTACCTGCACCATTAACTTTTGTCAAGTTGAGTGTGTAATAGTTATTACGTACGACTCCATACTTTCCATATGCCATATGTCCGATGTCAGTAGTGTTATCATGACGAATTTGATAGTAATAGTAGTTCAAGCTTTTCTGGAACCAGCGAATACCTGTTTCTTTAGCAACTTCACCACCATTGGTAATAGTAAGATCGTCAAGCGATTGTTGGGTAAGATCTTTAAAATCAGCAGCAAGTCCAGCTGTCGGGAACGCACTATTTAACTTATTAATAAATTTGTCACAGGATTCCACCAATAACTTTTCTACAGCATCTCTATCCGCTTCATCGATATCAGTAGCATCATTATAAGCAGTTTGCAATTCACCAAGATTTTTGTAATTGATATAAGTACCATTGAAAAAAGTCTGATACCAATCGTCATCAAAATCAGTGTAAGGTGTGTACACAGCTTTAAGAACCAAACGGGTAGCAGCACCAAAATCCTGGTCAGCCGCCGCCATTGTATTCTCCGTACAATAAGCAACATTCTTGTCCTCTTCTTTTGCTACAGTTAACAGGTTGTGCTTATACCATTTCGCCTTAGGGTTATAGTCCACAATTTTGTTACTGATAATACCAACAAGATGTTTACCAGTACCATCAGCATCAAAGTTTGGATCTTCGGTATAGAAATTAGACTTATACGCAGCACCAGTATGAGTCGCTGTCAGCTTTGTTTTCGTAGCAAATGGGAAGAATCTGGAGTTCACATAATCAATTGTCCATTCTTTGAATTCAAATTTGGCAGTAGAAGGTACTATTTCTATGGTAAGACCATCACCTTTAAGTGTAACTGCCAGTTTGGATGCAAGACGTTCTATCTGAATCGTTGCCTTCTTTCCTTTTGCTGCTTCTTTTGCCTCGGTATCAGTTTTATAATCACTCGCTTTAACTACAGAAGCTGCAACATCAACTAAACAATCGGCATTCCATTCATCAGAAATAAGATCATCAAATGCACCGGCATTAATCATTGTGCAGCCATGTCCTTTATCAGCAAGGTCTGCAACCTCCGCAATGAGGTAAGAATTATCATCTTCAGCAAGATCTTCTGCTACAGAAAATTCTTTGTTAATATCCGCATATCCATTACCTGCTACTATACCATTTAAAAGAGCTTTCAACTTAGCGCCCGGATTAGCAATAGTAAGTAAGTATGCAGACTCCGTAGATACCTTAATTGGTTCTAAAGGACTAACAGGAGCATTATCAACTTGTGAAAGCTGCGATTCGCCCAATATAGTATAATACGCAGTTGCACCATCAGCCTTTACCACCTTTTTTTGGTCATCAAACAGAACCAAATAAAGCTCCTTGATCTTAGTTTCAGAGTCCAGTGCGTCTGTTTCACCAGATGAACCGGCAGCACGTGTTCTCGTTCCCTGAGGAACGGCTACGCTAACCGACATGTAAGCCACATCGTAGTCTCTTTTTTCGCCGCCATCAGTGATGTCGTCATTCTCGTTCGAGCAACTCGCCAATGCCGCCACAGCCAGCAATGACACAAAAATTGATTTAATTTTCAACATAACACAAAATAATTATTAGTAATTAATATAGATTAGTCATTCACTTTCATAGAATCTTTTATCTGAAAAAGTTCTTCTATACGTTGTCATTTTATTTAATTCTCATTCTATTCGCTTTCTCTATTTCGTTCATATTCGCTTTTTTCTTCGCTAACTCTTCCAGATTATCCGTAGCTACATCCAGCCCCAACTCCCGGGCTTTATTCAAGTATTCTTCTGCTAATTCATAATCTCCCTTCAACAAGGTCAATATTCCCATCGCATTATTATATTCCGGCCAATACTCTTGAGATTCCATCTTTTTCAAATATCGTTCTGCAGAAATCAGATCATTACGCGAAAGTGCAGCAGTAGCGGCATTCATATTGGCTATTTCACTGTCGGGATACATCCGGACAGCCGTTTCAAACACATCGATAAATTCTTGCGAACCTTTCGGATAAGTATTAGCCACCAAAAACATCTCATTCAAACTCAGATTTTGCGGACGTCTTTTTATCACCTCCTTCGCTTCGTCCACATTAAAATTCTTAATGTCATAGTTCACTTTACAAATAGCAACACGAAGACTCGGGAAAACATTTTTCAGCAAATATCTGTATGGCACTCCTCCACGAAGCTGCATCAGTTTTGTTTCCCGTCCTTTCTCAATGGGAATATCCTGAATAATGTCAAGCACTTCATTCTTATAGTCCATATCGAGTGTCTCAAGAGCGTCTATCAGGCCATCCCAGTTTTCACCACCAAATATGATATGATATTGGTTACGCGGAAAATCATAACGAGATGCCAGATAATCGCGAAGAGCCATAGCACGTCCTTCAGAAAGACGTTTATTTGTAGCCAAAGTTCCTTCCGGAGAGGCATACCCGATGATATCCAGTCTATTTACTTTTATGCTGGGATCCAATTTCAAATCATCGATCATTACACGGATTTTTGCTAATTCCCGGGGATTGTTCATATATTCCGGACGAATATTGATTTTATTCACCTCAAAATCCAAAAAGCATTCAGCCTGTATCTCACGGCTCTTCACTACCTCTACCTTCGGCTCAACATAAGCAAAATGAGGATTCACAATGTAAGGAGATAAAATACGTTCGAGTGTCACTTGGTCAATCACAGGCTGCACGCTCATCAATGTACTTTCCCCACAGCCACATTCATCACGCTGCACATTAAGTTTCGCATCGGCCATCCAGGATTCGTACGGTAATACATACCGGTAACGTATCGTATCATTTGTCCGCTTATTACTCTTCTTAACCAGATAAGGTGCTACATGCTTTCTCTTCTCTTTCGGGCTCATCAATGAAAGCCGGCGTTCATAAGCCAGATATTCATCTTTTCCTTTAACCGATACTTTTGGAAGATTATATGTATTCGCCGGGGCAACCAATTGAGGAATAAAATCTACCCCATGTGCCGTCCTTACTTTCACATCTTTCAGAATAAAATTCATATCTATATAAAGAAAGTCTCCACTTTGCTCCAACCGTACAGGTTCAATCCCAATATCTCCACTATAAGAGCGGTTTTGAGCAAATGCCTCCTCTGTATTCAGGCATAAAGCAGCCAGTACCAATACGATGAATTGTATATTTCTTTTCATCATTCTATTTTATTTAATTACGTAAATAAGTGATACACTTGCTTTTGTAGGGCCAAAATAGTTCTTATTATCTTCTTTCTCCTTTGTCCCACATTGCGTACATGGATATTTATCATAAACAATACGTGCATAACCCACTCCGACAGATGCTTCAAGGCTCCAGCGTTTCTTCAATATCCACGAATGTCCAATAGAAACACCACCACCATATAGATGTCCCTGATAACGGTTATTCTGCATATTTTTACTGATAAACGACCAGTCCGGCCATCCTCCTACATTGAATTCGGCATAATGTCCGTGCAATCCCATGAAGGTACGGTTAAAACGCTCACAAAACCAATATCGAACTTCCGGTTGTACTCCCCAATGGCGTAAACGTTTACCATCCGCCGGTTTCCATGGATGATAATTCACCGGAATGTCCAATGTCCATTTACGTGCCAATCCAAACTCCAAACCAAGATTCATGGTAGCAGTAGCATCATACAGAAGATTACTTTTAAGTGCCACCTTCTGGGCTTTCGTTTCGGAAACAGAACATCCGACTATAATAAGTATAAGCATCAATACTTTTTTCATCTATACCGCTTTTATATTTATGAAGTTATGTCCGTGATCAGATCCTTTCCCATCAAACATAACTGTAACTCTATTGCTATAAGCATCTTCTATTATCATTGAAATAAACTAAATTTCTTAATTAGATAAATATTACAAATTTTCACTACCTTTGCCGAGATATACATCTAAGTAAATGTTAGTGTAGTGTATTCAAACTTGTCCAATCATCGAACATAAAACTGCAATCTCTAACAAAAAGTTATATGCACTATTTATACTCGTTTTTTCCCTTTGACATGACATCTAAAATTACACTAATTCGACATTACAAAGATCGGAGTATTAAAAGATAAGATAAAACATATCAATTTCTGAAATGGATAATAAAAAAATAATGAAGCAACTAATAACGGGGCTACACAAAATAAACATTACTTTATACACAAAAGAAACAGCATATCAAATCGCACTTTACAATATTCAAACAAATCAGTAGGGGATATTTTCAATAATCGAAAATACTCAAACAGAAAATCTAAAATTAACCGTCAAATAACGTAATAACACAACCATTCTTTTATCCGTATCATTTTCTTACCCATTACGCTCGACATTCCAGTATTCATCCCGAAATAATTCCATGACAGAATATCACATTATAATACATATAAGGCAAAAAGACTTTCTACTTCATACAAATTACATCAGAATATAATTCAATTTATCATAAAGCACCTAATGCAATTTTGTATTCATTTCAAAAAGCATTACGAAAACAGTGAAAAAGACCGATATCTGTTTCTTAATCTGCCCCAATTATAAAAGAGATTTTCAGATATTCAAAAAGTATTTTAGAAACGGTAAAGCCCTACATCACCTGTTTACCATTTACCAATACCTCCATTCAGGTAAAATCCAACCTCTTTATTACCCATGTATCTATCTGTATAAAAAGCTGGATGAAATTTCATTTGAAATTTCATGAGAAAGTTTTCAATTTATGGAAAAGGTTATCTCATTGGAAGATAAAATAAACAATGTCATATTGAATATACGGTAAATTGTATGTTTCGTAGTGTGAAAGAGCCTATAAAAAATTAAATAGCTTTGCTGTTTATTTCATTTCTTGTTACATTTGAACGATAAACAATTAAAAAGACACATAAAAACCATGAGAAAATTTATTTTATTAGTTGCCATGTGCTGTGCCACTGGCAGTATTTTTGCTCAAACCGATCCTAACCAATTGAAAAAAGAAGGAAATGATGCTTTAAATGCAAAGAATTATCAAGTTGCTTTCACTAAGTATGATGCGTATCTGAAACAGACGAACAATTCGGACTCCGTAATGGCATACAACTGTGGTGTATGTGCAGATCAAATAAAGAAATATGCCGATGCTGTGAAGTACTTTGATGTTGCCATTCAGAAAAACTATAATGTAGCCAATGCGTATGCACGCAAAGCCGGTGCCTTGAAGGATTTAAAAAAAAATGCAGAAATGGTAGAAACACTGGAAGCTGGATTAAAAATAGCTCCGGGTAATAAGACTATGGAAAAATTATATGCAATCCATTATCTGAAAGAAGGACAAAAATTCCAGAAAGCGAATGATATCGCAAAAGCCGAAGAAAGTTATAAGAAGGTGACTACATTAAGCGGAAAAAAATGGAAGACGGATGCTCTTTACAGTTTAGGTGTATTATTTTATAATAATGGTGCTACTGTATTAAAAAAAGCTGCTCCTTTAGCCAACTCGGATGCAGATAAATACGCAACAGAAAAAGCTGCTGCCGATGCTGATTTTAAAAAGGCAGCCGATTATCTTCAAGAAGCCGCAACCTTGTCTCCGGAAAGAGCAGAAATCAAAAAAATGTTGACGCAAGTTCAGGAGAGCTTGAATTAAAAATAGCATTAATCGAAATACGGAAACCGCTTTCTTTAATGGAAGGCGGTTTTTTTATACTATAGCACTTACATTAAGATAAAAAATATGGCAATAGAAAAATCTCCTACTGCCATACTTCCTAATTGTTACCAACTATGTTTTTTTTATTTCTTCTTCCGCAACACCATTGCTGTACGTGCCGGAATATAAAGTTTCAACCACTCTTTCTTCTCTTTCTCATACAAAGGATCCGATATAGTAAAATGAATGATTGTATCGTCTGTAAGTCCGTTACCGCCATATAAAACGTCATCTGTATTCAAAATAACCTCATATGCCCCCGGTGCAACCAAAAAACCGTAATCCGTAAATGATTGTTTAGGATTGAAATTGAACACAAAAATAAGGTCTTTACGCTGATATGCTAATATCTGGTCACCATCGTTGTGCCAAATTTCCTGTATCGGGGTAGCTTGGAAATCTTTTACAGTTTTGATAACTTTCAACATACTTTCGTCGAAGTCAGCCATATAATGATAAGTCAGATTCTTATTATCTACCAAATCCCACTGACGACGGGCATATTTACATGACCAGCCATTACCTTCACGCGGGAAGTCAATCCATTCGGGATGCCCGAATTCATTTCCCATAAAGTTCAGATAACCGCCATTGATAGTGGTAGCAGTAAGCATACGAATCATTTTATGAAGAGCAATACCGCGATTTACCGTATAATTCTCATCTCCTTTCTGCATATGCCAATACATGTCGGCATCAATCAAACGGAAAATGATCGTCTTATCTCCGACCAATGCCTGATCGTGACTCTCGGCATAAGAGATCGTTTTCTCATCCCGACGACGATTTGTTACTTCCCAGAACATACTGGATGGTTTCCAATCTTCGTCAATTTTCTCCTTTATCGTCTTAATCCAATAGTCTGGAATGTTCATGGCCATACGATAATCAAAGCCATAACCGCCATCTTCTACCTTTGCAGCCAATCCCGGCATCCCGGATACCTCTTCCGCAATGGTAATTGCTTTGGGATTCACCTGATGAATCAGATCGTTAGCCAACGTCAGATAACAAATGGCATTATCATCCTCATGACCATTGAAATAGTCACCGTAATTCATAAAAGCTTCACCCAGCCCATGGCTATAATACAACATGGAAGTTACGCCGTCGAAACGGAAACCGTCAAACTGATATTCTTCCAGCCAATACTTACAGTTGGATAACAAAAAATGTATCACTTCATTCTTGCCATAATCAAAGCATAAAGAATCCCAAGCCGGATGTTCCCGGCGTGCTCCTGGATAGAAATATTGATTAGGATCACCGGCAAAATTCCCTAAACCCTCTACCTCATTTTTCACTGCGTGAGAATGGACAATATCCATGATAACGGCAATCCCCAAACCATGAGCTGTATCGATAAGTTGCTTAAGCTCATCAGGTGTACCGAAACGGGAAGAAGCGGCAAAAAAGCTGGAAACATGATAACCGAAACTTCCATAGTACGGATGCTCTTGGATAGCCATGATCTGAATACAGTTATAACCGGCTTTGGCTATACGGGGAAGTATCTTTTCACGAAACTCATTGTAAGTACCAACCTTCTCTTCTTGCTGGGCCATGCCGATATGACATTCGTAAATCAACAAAGGATTAGTAGAAGGTTTAAATGTTTTTTTCTTAAACTTAAAAGGCTTTTCCGGATTCCAAACCTGTGCACTGAAGATCTTTGTGTTTTCATCTTGAACCACTCGCGTAGCCCAAGCAGGAATACGTTCTCCTTGTCCGCCTTCCCAATATACAACCAATTTATAAAGATCACCGTGCTGAATGGCATCTGCAGGCAAATTGATTTCCCAATTGCCATTTTCCAGACGTTTCAGGCTATACTTCTCTTTTTCTTCCCAATTATTAAATGTACCAACCATATAAATATGGGTTGCATTGGGTGCCCATTCGCGGAAAGTCCATCCTTTATCTGTACGATGCAAACCGAAATACAAATATCCCGAAGCAAAGTCCGATAAAGTCTGTTTTCCACCATTTGTCAGTTCGGCCTCTTTATACATGGCATATTCATGCCTTCCTGTGATGGCCTCTGCATAAGGTTCCAGCCAAGGGTCATTTTTAATAAGATTCAGTGTCTTTTCCATATCAGGATCATTTGATTATGCTTTCACTTTAACAATCACTTTCTTTACACCGTCGGGACTGATACCCGGAGCATGTCCGTCCTGCGGAAAGAAGATGGCAAACATACCCGGTTTGACAGCAATGTATGTTTCGGCCAGCCCTTCAAAGAAAGTAATATCTTTCTCGGCACTATAGGGAGCATCAGCCGGCACACAATCTTTACCCGGTGTATATCCCATTATCTCTGTTCCTGAAAGAGGAACCTGAATATCGATAAATTCATTATGAGTTTCCAATTTGGCTTGTTCCTTTGTTTTCGGAGTAGTCTGGGCTATATTAATAACCAGATCTTTACCATTCAATTCCGTTTTACCTACCTCCATTGCATGAAGATCATGAGATTTTAAAAACTCGATAGCTTGTGCAAACAAAGGATTCAGTGACGCGTATTTTTCTAAGTTTTCTAATGTATCTACTACCATAATTGAAAAAGTTTTAGTTATTATTTATGATTAAGTACTATTCGAAATCGTCTATTGTGTAGTTAATAAAATCAGCAAAACGTTTGAACTGTCGAAATACATCTTCTGTCTTATCCAAAAAATCAGGCTTCAGAAAGAAATCATCAGAAACGTTATAAGAGCAGGTATATTCTTTACACTTCAGGTAATCGATATACTTAAAATCTTTTGGAAAACCTTTGGGAGCGGTTTTCAAAAAGTCTTCTCCCACAACAGGAAAATATTTTTTAAATTCAGGATCTTCCACAATAGAAACGTACTCATCTACATTGTCATAAATAGACTGACGTACTGCTTTCAAGATATTGGAAGGCAGGCAAAGGCTTCCACCTGCCAACATACATGCATCGTTCTGAATGTGCACATAATATCCACAATGATCAGACTTTTTCCCCTTGGCATTGATATATCCGCCAAAATGAACTTTGTACGGAGTTTTATCCAATGAAAAACGGGTATCCCTATAAATGCGGTAGGTACAATCTTTGGGTTGTATACCTCTGATACTTTCATCAAAAAGGGCAATACGGGAAATTACAGCAGCCAAAAGTTTGTCGAACTCCAAACGGGCGGTTTCATACTCATCACGGTGCTCATTAAACCACTCCCGGTTGTTGTTAGCAGCAAGATCTTTTAAAAATTGAAAGATAACAGGTATATTCATTGTCATTCTTTTCTATTTTTTATTCTACAAACGTACGAATTTTATTTGTAACTAACTAAAGAATGCAACAAAAACACAGCAAAAAAGCACCGACTTCTCAAAGTCGATGCTTTTACACATTTATCAAAAAAACAGACTCTTCTGTTTCTGACGTACTTACTTATCACAAGCCGGTACAATCTCTTTTAATTAATCTTATATCTAATACTATGAAAAACACATCTATATAACACGCCTTCCGAGACTTTTGTTCGGGTACGGAATCTATTTTGTTGTTAATAATAGTTATACAATAATGTGCTTCTTCACAGGAAATTCAATCTGCCCAAACTCAATCATAGCATTGAACAGGGTAATTCTCGAATAGGTAAAAAGTTGTTTCAACGTTATCTCTTTTTCCTTTATAATTTGTCTGTCCAATAAAAAAGCTCTTTGAGTCCCTTTGAGCAATGGTGTCTGAGGAGTATGCCACTCACACCCATCATAAAAAGCGACATTAGCGATGGAAGTATCGGTAATGAGTTCGTTTCTGACAATCAGAACGTCATCGGCATCTCCTCTTCCCACATATAGCCGATTCAGTTCTTCACGATCAGTACTTTTATAAGTATAGTTTATCCCACCAGAGTGAACAATACGGAGTGTATCAATCTCACGCATAGAGTAGGGGGTATACACAATTTCTTTAATCTCTTTCTCGTATACGATTCTGCACTTCACTATCCCTTTCTCATGCGGCATCCGGATGTAATCAATAAGATTTATCGGTGCACAATCTTTCCAAAAGACATTTCTGGTACGGTTTAGCCTTTCATTGTGATAAGGCAGATTATATATTACTCCGTTCTCTATCCGTATACTTTCAATAAATGGGCACATAAATTTTCTGTTTCATTTCATTATATTCACTTTCCGGATTACTTCTACAAGTTATTCCTCCACCACTTTTAAAATAAAGTTTGTCTCCTTGCTGTTCGATAAAGCGTATCATTACAGCACTGTCAAGATTATTACCATCAAAATATCCGGAAATTCCTGTATAAAAACCTCTTTTATAGTTCTCAGCATGAGCTATAATATCCATTGTTTTCAACTTAGGAGCACCTGTGATAGAACCGGCCGGCAACAATTTAAAGATGATATCCCCTAACCGCGTCCGATAATCATCGGGAAGGATACCGCAGATTTCCGAACTGGTCTGCAAAATAGAACCGGAGTTGGTTTGCAGGATATCAGCATAACGATAACGCGTCACGGAAACTTGTTCCGCCACCATGCTCAGATCATTTCGTATCAGATCTACAATCGTAGCGTGTTCCGCCGTTTCTTTCGGATCGTTCATCAATTGATTGTATGCAGACGGAAGAGAAGCATCTATAGTGCCTTTCATCGGATAAGAATAGATTTTCCGCCCTTTTATCCGCACAAAAATTTCCGGAGAAAATACCACAAAAGCATCTTTCAACCATAGCTTATACATCGCTTTTGAGTGATAAAAAATCTCCTTCAAACTTAGATTGGTCGTGACCGGAGTCCGGTAAGTCAGATTAGTGAGAAAGCTGTTGCCACCCCGGATATTTTCCAGAACATAATCGAAAGATGGCTTATATTGGTCAAAAGGTGGGAAATCGATATTCCATTGCACGGCAGTTTTACGAAGAGGGAAAATAGAATCCTGATTGGTAAATCCATTCAGATTATACAAGACAAACGAAGAATCCAATCGGTTTGTTTCTTCTATGTACGAACAATCTTGTAAATAATCAATGATAAAGACAAACTCTTTGCCTTGTTCCGATAATCGGTTTATTCGTAGAATGGCTTGTTCCTTATTATATGATTGTAACATAAGATATCAAAAACAAAAGTACGTATTTAACGATGGCGCCAAATACGTACTCTTTGAACACTTGATTTTATAAAGTTATTTTCAGAATCTTTCCACTATGCGCACTTAATGACACTTCAGTAGCTTTATAAGGAAGCAAACAAATATTTTCTTTCTTTCCGGTCAGTATATCCGTAGCCTCATAAACATCCATCTGAGGGATTTGCAGAAAGTCGAATGCATGTGACGGTACATTGATTGCAATATCTACCGGTTGATTGTCGAAATTGACAATTATAAAAAGCAGTTCTTTCTCATGTTTGCGTAAGAAAGTGTATTGCTTGTGTTCATTGAAACGCCATCCGTTTTCATTAGCATACATCAAATCAAAAAAGGCTCCTTGAGCTATAGCCTGTTCTTCATTGCATAAAGTGAGCACTTTCCGGTAAACGGCATACAATTGTTTCTGTTCTTCCGTCAACATTTTGCCGTCAAATTTCCCACCATTCCGCCAACGCCGTATAGTGTCAACACTCCAGTAGTCAAAAATGGTAGTACGTCCGTCGCGGCCGCTAAAGCCCTCGGTATCCATACCCAGTTCTCCAAACTCCTGCCCGAAATAGATCATCATCGGATTCGTATTCATGCAGGCAGATACGATCAAAGCAGGAATACCTTTGCGCGGGTTACTTGCAAAGAAATCCGAAGCGATACGTTGTTCGTCGTGATTTTCAAGGAAATTAAGCATGCGCTTCTCAATACCCCCCAATCGCTGCCAACTGCGGGTTATGGCAGTAGCCGAATCATAACCGCACGCTACATTACGCAAGGTATCATATAATCCCACTTTATCATATAAATAATCGAATTTCCCACGGAACAGGTAATTCTGATATTCGGCCGGATTATAAACTTCCGCTATAAACAACAAGTCGGGATATTTTTCCTTTACCTGCGGAATCACCCATTCCCAAAATTCCACCGGCACCATTTCTGCCATATCACAGCGAAATCCGTCTATACGTTTTGAAGCCCAGAAAAGAAGGATGTCGAGCATCTTCATCCAAGTATCCGGGATGGGAGAGAAACAACAAGTACCACCATTCTGATAGTCCACTCCATAATTTAACTTTATCGTTTCATACCAATCGTTTATATTGGGATAGGCATCAAAACGATTATTCCCGGTAGCTTTGGCCGGTGATTCCCGATAAGGCTCTGCAGCACTTCCTTTCATGTCGAACTGGCCGTGAAGTTCCGATTGCGGAATATAGTAGAAGTTATTGTATGGACTGAAAGCGTAGTTGGGATCATCATTCGCTCCCAATTCCACAGTACCGTCCGGCTGCATGTCCGAATGATACTGACGGGCTACGTGATTCGGGACAAAATCGATAATGACCTTTAGCCCGGCACGATGTGTCCGGCTCACCAGATTCTCAAATTCCTTCATTCGCCCGGGGACATCCGTAGCAAGATCGGGATCCACATCATAATAATCTTTAATGGCATAAGGTGATCCGGCTTTCCCCTTTACGATAGCCGGATGATCCGGACTGATGTTATACCGGCGATAATCAGTTTGCGTAGCATGCTCGATGATACCGGTATACCAAATATGAGTAGTCCCCAGTTTTTTAATCTCTTCCAATGTTTTGGCTGTAAAATCAGCCATTTTCCCACAGCCATTTACAGTGATATCACCGTTATAGACACAGTGGTTATTATTGTTTCCAAACAGGCGGGGGAGCACCTGATAGATTATCATTTTCTTTTCGTCGCTCATGTGTATATAAAATTTATTTCAACTCTATTATTTTTCTTTCCTGCTGGCTCCGGTAAGCGGCTTCAATCACGCGAATCACATTTAATATATCATGTGCACCGGTCTGCAATGGCTTTCCAAGACGAAGATGCTCATAAATATTTTGGTAAAATCCACCATAATTACCGGGGATACCGGGATATCTCCGGCTGATCTCCTGTCTGTCGATCTCCGTATGTATCCATCCTAATTCAGCCTCCGTTTCTTCTCCCCAACAGGGTTGGTCAGGCATCTCGCCGCGAAGTAAAGCCGCTTCCTGCTTGTCGGTCCCGCATTTTACAAAAGAACCGAGAGTACCATGAAGCACAAATCGTGGTTCGGCTTCCCGCATCAAGTAACTGGCTTTCAATGTCACCTTTACATCCGGCGCCAATGACGGACGAATAAAGCGGATCATAAAATAGTCATCCACTTTTCCATCGGTACGCAAAATATCTATATCGGCAAAAACAGCTTCCGGCATACCGAACAACAGGACAGCCTGATCTATCAGATGAGAGCCGAGATTATAAGTCAGTCCTCCGCCGGAGTTACCCGTTTCCTTCCACGTATCGGGCTTGATAAAATTACGGTAGCGTGCAAAAGTCGATTCATATTCCACCAACCTGCCCAACAGCCCATTGGAGATTATTTCCCGTACTGTCAGAAAATCTGCATCCCAACGGCGATTCTGATATACACTGAGCATTAATCCTTTTGCGGCCGCCAATGCAATCAGTTCTTCACCTTGTGCTGTAGTAGATGTAAACGGTTTCTCCACAATCACATGCTTTCCGGCCTCAAGAGCCATGCGGGCGTACTCATAATGCGTAGCATCCGGAGTGTTCACTACAACAAGTTCGATAGCAGGATCTTGTATCAATTCTTCAAAGCTTCGCACAATCATAGCATACGGATAACGCTCTTTTGAAAGCTCCTTGCTACGTTCCACTATCTTTGATAATTCGAAATGAGGATTTGTATGAATAAACGGAGCATGAAATACTTGCCCCGACATGCCATATGCTGCCAACCCTACTTTAATTCTTTCCATACGTTTCCTTTTTCCTGCAACAGATTATCCAGTATTTCATTCGCCGTTTTATATCCCTGGTCGAATATCTCTTCCGCCTTTTCCAGTTCCCGGTTACTATATCCGTTCAGATTATAGGGTTCTATCAGTAAATCACATATCTCACGTTCCGGAAATGTGTTCGCACGGAACATAAAATGATAAGAACGCATAGCGATACTTACAATATTCATCTTGTATTTTTCTGCTTCCAAAGGACTCACATTGATTGCAACAACCTTCTCACACTCTTTCCGCAGAGGAGATACCGGAAGGTTCATTAATATTCCGCCATCTACATAATGAACGCCATTTATTTTAACGGGAGTGAACATGACAGGCATGCAACAGGAAGCAGCCACCCTTTCGGCAATACTACCTTTACGAAAATGCATGCTTCGCCCGTGATCCAAATCCGTCGCAGTAATAATAAGAGGAGTTTGTAGCTCTTCCAATTTCTGAGCTTTTAGATTACTTTTCAGAAAATCTATAAATTCTCCCAGTTCGAACAGCCCGACTTTAGGGATTACCATTTTTGTAAGATCCTGAAATTTATGCCCCGAAAAATAGTCCAGAACCCGATGAGGTTCGTTACCGTCGGCATAAAACACACCTGCCAGTGCTCCTGCACTGACACCGGAAATGATATCCGGCCGGATGTCATGTTCCAGAAGAGCCTGCATTACTCCCAGATGCGCAAAACCTTTAATAAATCCGCCACTGAGTGCATACCCGATCTGGTACTTTTGATGATCCCAATTATTCGTCATTACATCTTCCATTTACTTCATTTTACTTGTTCGCCACGAAATTAGTAAAATTCTGCAAAGATGAACCGGATATAGACAAAAAACTCACCCCAAATTACACAGATTAGTACAGATCATCTTTACTTTTAAAGAAAAGCCTGTGCTAACCGAAAAGATCTGTTATAATGCGTACGATCAGAATCCGAAGTCGTCCACTTCTATTTTTTCCGTTTCCGTTTCTTTAAAGGGTTTAGCTTCTTTTTGTACCGGATTGCCTTCAATATAAATAGCACGGAACGGACGTGCAGGACATACATATTCACAACCGCCGCAACCTACACAGATTTCCGTGTTTACCTGTGGAATGGTAAGTCCGTCTTTGTAAGGAACCATTGCCACCGCCTGCGTAGGACAGTGCTCCGAACAAGCCCCGCAACTCGTACCATCAGTATGTACAATACAATTTTCTTCGATAAAAATCACATGGCCCATTTGCGTCAGATGTTTTTCGTCTACGGTCAAAGGTTTTATAGCCCCGTTGGGACATACATCTCCGCACACGGTACAATCAAAATTGCAAAATCCTTTTTCAAAACTAACCGTAGGTTGCATCATTCCCTCCAAACCATATTCCATTAACGCCGGTTTAAGTACATGCGAAGGACACTTACTGACGCAAAGGTGACAAGAAGTACAATGCGCCTGAAAGTGTTCAAGACTGACAGATCCCGGAGGAGTGATCGGATTCTCTTTCTTATATGCCTTTTTACCACCCAATGTAGCGGTCGTTTCTTTTATCTGAGCCAAAATTTTAGGAGCGGCAACAGCTGTCATTACGCCAGTCATCAGGAAACGCCGTTTAGCTGTATCCGTATCCTGTTTCTTCTTTGAAACAATAGGAGAATAAACCAACGCATGCTTGCTGCAAGACTCCAGACAATCAAAACAATCTACACAACGGCTATAGTCGATTGTATGTTTTTTACTGTCGATACAAGCAGCTTTACATTTGGTAGCACACAGACCACATCCATTGCACTTATTTTTGTCGATACGAACCTTGAAGAGAGAAAAACGGCTCAAAAGCCCTAAGACAGTGCCTACCGGACAAATAGTATTACACCATGTGCGCCCATGTTTCCAGGCCAGAATTCCTATAATCGCAAGAGTGACCAATGCTATCATAAAAGAGGTCATACTCAGAATAGAGGCATCGGTCTGATAAAAAGTATAATTTTCAAATCGTGAAAAAACAGATTCCAGCAAATTATTCCCGGACATGTATACAGGTTTAAATACATTGACCGCAATCCGACCATATGCGCTATAAGGATCCAACAATCCGAGTATTAATGTAAAGCCACATGCAAATGCAAGGACCGTAACACCTACAATTACCCATCGAAGAATATTTTTTGCCGGACTATAACCATATCTTTTCCTTTTCTTTCCTACAGATTTCGATACACGTGCCACTATATCCTGAAAAATTCCCATCGGACAAATGGTAGAACAATAGAAACGTCCGAAAAGCAATGTCAATAGAATTAAGAATATAAGTATACCGACACTAAAAGAAAGAAGTGCCGGTATAAATTGCAGGTGAGCCAACCGATGAAAACTATTAGGCAATATGCCTGCGAAATCCAGAAAAAAGAATGTAATCAGTGAAAACAGCACCACTGATATACCTATACGTATCTTTCTCAACATGGTGTTATAGCTTGATTCTCTTTACATTCAGTTTATCCAGATTCATTGTTCCCACCTTCAATGCTTCTCCCTTGGCAAGGTGACCTACCGTATCGAGCGGCATTTCGCGCACTTGATTAAAAAATTTTGCGGCGGCAGTATCCACTGCTACAATATCCGGCGATACAAAAAGCCCTTTTGCCAATACTACATCCGAAGCCGATCGTCCGCGCGGACCATTAGTTTTCATAATACGGTAAGCATCGACTACATTCAGAACCGCTTTCTTCTGCATGGTACAGATATCAGCAATACATTGCTGTAAATCGTTCTGATGAAAATAACCGCGGTCCCATACAATTCCCATGTGATTCTTCATTGCAATGGTCAGATTAGCACCGCCATGATTTTTCAGAATAGGCACATTAATCCATACATCGCAATTCAGAATCGCTTCGTGTATTTTGGCCTTTTTCATATTTTTACCCTCAGACAAATCTACCGGACGATAATATGACTCCAGATGGGCAGGCATTACTTTGGCTCCGGCAGCTTTGGCGGCAGATTCGATACCACTATTTTTATAGCACTTCTGCCAATCGTCACAAGTATGATCGAATACGGTAACCTCTTTCGCACCGGCAGCAAAACATTGTTTTACAATTTCTGCAACCAGTTTCGGATTCGTATTTCCTGCTAATTCCGGTACTTTATCCCATCCAATATTGGGTTTCACAACTACCTTTTGACCGGACTTCACAAACTGTTTCATCCCTCCTAATTCGGCAATGGCACGTTGAAACATAAGCTCCGGTTCATCACCCATCACAGCCACAAGATCAGGCTTGCCCGTGCTATTTACAGCTTGCGTCAATATCTCCATCGCTTCAGAACGTTGTATCGTCATTGCCGCACCGGAAACTGCTACAGTTTTTAGAAAATCCCTCCTGTCCATCTTATTTATTTTCTATGATTATTACCCACAACCAATAATGCAAGCTCGCATCACATAGGTATGTTCAAGATTTACAAATTCAAATTATCCACGGAAATTTAAAACAAGTTTCATCAAAAAGAGCATAATCCGCATTCCCATTAACGGCAAAAGTCTTTATCATCCGGGCATCTTGCATCAGTTCTTTAGCCAGCATTATTGTAGAACCGGTTTTTATACGGTCATCAACCAAAAGAATACGTTTATTTCTAAAATCGAAATCAATAGGTGCCAAAAGCTTCGGCCGGTCATATTTGGGATGCTGATACTCATCCCGCAAGTTTATCTTCAATAAATGAACCTCTTTTTGCAGACGTTGATTAATAATACCTGCCGGCACAATCCCACCATTGGCTATAGCTACTATGATATCGAATTCATCTTCAAAAGTGATAGAACGAAAACGATCCATCACTTCATTAAAAGTTCTTGCCATATCAGTTATATTTTAGCAATTCCTCTTAGTAAGGCATAACCACCGAGCCACTGAATCAACATCCCCGGAACTCCCATACGGAAATCTTGTATAGCTATCCAAAAATTTCTTTCAATTACCCATTCAAAAGCTGTACCTACAACTTGATAAGCAAGTATCGCCACAAGAATGGCCGGCAATGAAATTTTCTTTGCATAACGAGCCGCCAACGCAGACGATCCGGCAAATAATACGGATTTAATAAGAAGAATCGGAAGTACAGCAGCAGAAGGCATTGCAAATAATAAATGATTAATAACCGGAGATAATACAGCAGTCAGCAAACCGACCCGAAAACCATATTTATAAGAAGCTATCAGTGTAAAAAAGTAAATAGGCAATAGGGTAGGACCTCCGGCCGGAATCAAATGACATAATTGGGGTAATACAATATTGCCTGCCACAAATAGCAAAGCAAACAGGTACGTTTTCACATTGCTGTAATTCAGTGAATAAAGCTTAGCAGTTGTTTCCATTTTTATTTTTTGTTTTTTGGTTAGTAGCGTTATAAAATATAAGATTGCATTCCACCGGAATGGTTTAATCGGATTATGAATTAAATCATGTAGCAAATATATCATTAAATCACAGCAAAATAAAATCAGTTATTACAAAGATATCAATTATTTACTTTCATAATCCGACCGATATATATCAGTCAATAAGATTGATACGTTTTTTATAAAGAACGAGAGGATATTGATAGGCTCATCATTAAATCACCTTTTCATTTACTAATAAAGGGCAAACATTATCATTTCAGGTTTTTCTTAAACAACAATACCGGCAAAACCTCTTTCAGCTTTTCCTTATCCGTAACGGCAACCGTCATTGGCAACAGTCTTCCACTGGGTTTTGCATTATAAAAATCCTCCTTTATAATATCAGAGATGTCAGAATCAACAATAGCATTCAAATGTTTCTCCGTGAAATAGAACGATACTTTGAAATAACCATCAAAAACACCGATCCACCCCAAGTTCTTCTTTTTGAACATCATTTTACACAACCATGCATTACCATCTTTGTAATAATTCCATTCCGGCTTTATATCCAATCCGGAGAGTACATTATCCCATTCTTCAAAAGCCGGATAGCTATCGTGAAGTACACTGTTCAAGACTTCCGGTGTCGGAAGAACATGCTTGTCTTTTAATGCTAAAATTTCCATATCTGTCAGTTTTGTATCCCTATATTTATTCTGCAAACATCCCATACAATCCCATGCCGATACAAAAATAACAGTTTTTTCTTTGTTTGTACCATTACTACTCTTAAATCAGTAATAATGGTATGTATATCTGTAATCTATATTATAAAAAGTTTTGAGATCAAGAATACGAAGCTATTTTTCTTAGTCTTCATGCATTCTTACAATACCTCCTGCCGGCAGAGTAAACCAAAAAGTAGAACCTTTACCCTCTTGAGAACTGACACCTATCTCTCCACCTAAATGGGATATGATTGTTTTACATATGGAAAGCCCGAGTCCGGTTCCTTGTATGAAACTGTTCAATTTGACAAAACGGTCAAAGACATCCGATACTTTATCGGCCGGTATACCATATCCTGTATCTTCCACATAAAAGTAAAGATCACCGGAATCCTTCAATTTATAACCTATATGAATATGGCCCTTAGGAGTAAATTTAATGGCATTATTCACAAAGTTGTGTACTACTTGTAGAAGACGGTTACGATCACTGTGCACAACACATTCGAATATACGATCTGTAAATGCAATATCCAGTTCTGAATTGTTTGCTTTTAGATGAGCTGTCTGAGCTACTTCCGTCAATAGACTATTCAAGTCGATCTCAGAATAAGTAAACTCTAACGTGCCTGCTTCAATTTTCGACAAATCGAGAATATCACTGATAAGCTGTAACAACAAGGCATTATTATTCAGTATAATATCTGCATATTCTTTTTTTTCTTCCGGATCATCCGTTTCTGTCAGTAGTTCAGAAAAGCCGACAATGGCATTAAGCGGTGTACGGATTTCATGACTCATATTAGCCAGAAAAGCAGATTTCAACATATTGCTTTGCTCCGCCTGTTCTTTGGCTAACCGCAGAAAATGCTCCATTTCTTTCTGTTTCGTAATCACCATTCCCGAACCGATTATACTAACCGGACGCCCTTTCGCATCATATCTGGATACGGTTCCCTGTTTGTGTACCCATTCATATTCACGGTCATTATACCAATGTATCTGATATATTTCATGAAATTCAGTCCGCTTGCCTTCCCGTAACTCACTAAACACCTTTGTTATACGTTCACGAAAATCAGGATGAATTTTTTTCAGGTATTCATCTATAGAAATGTTATACCTTCCATGCCCGTCAGGACCCGGCGAATCTTCATGATGATAAAAGTTATAGTCGGTAGAAAAAGTATGAGTTATAAAATCGGCACTCCATGGAAGTACGCCGGCAATATTCAGAGCGGATGAAAGCACCGAATTACTCGTTTCGAGTTCTTCCTTTGCCTGTCTTAATGAAAGCTGTGCCCTTTTTAATTCCAGTTGAGACGCATTTTCTTCCGGAAGATCACGTGCCGTAACGATTACCCGGTCGTTGTCTATCAGAGACATCTGTATTTCATAGCAATGCTGATTGCCGTTCTCTTCCATATTAAGTTCGAATATCTCGGATTTCCCGGACGAAACTGTTGTCTGGAAATGTTTCATATATACCCGTCCTGTTTCCCAATCAAGAAAAGCATCTATTTTCTTACCGACCATTCCCTCCGGATTGAAAGGTAAGTTACCGCCAGGATTGACAATATTCAAAAGTGTGGCTTGTTTATTATACACTAAAATCATCTCCGGAACCGTTTTTATCGCATGTTCATGTGCGTCTGCAAAAATTACATTATTCATTATCTTGCTTATTTTTGTATCAATTATCCTTCTCGATAATAGTAGGACTGCCAAAGCCTATTTATCGCATAGCATTAATTAGAACAAAACTCTGATTAAAAAGTTTTTAAGAAGATAATTTTGCCTTAAACGGCCCATTATTTTATTACAGGGAACAAAAAACAGTTTCGGATATTTATTTAATAATAACAGGATCACCCAAGAATTTCGGGCTCTTATTCGTATATAAATCCATAAACAGTTTAACTCTTGCAAACTTCTCCCGAAGTTGGGTCTTGAATCCGCTATATGCATCCACATCCTGCGCATTATAACCAATAGCCTGCAAACCTTTTGCCTGTGCAATGTATATGGCCCGGCGGTTATGAAAATCCTGTGATATAACCGTAAAACGATGTTGTCCGAATATCTTTTCCATGCGTACTACGGAATCCAATGTCCTGAATCCGGCATAATCCAGATAAATCTTATCTTCAGCCACCCCTCTTTTTACCAGTTCATTTTTCATATCTTCGGGTTCATTGTATCCCTCACTACTATTGTCGCCACTGATAACAACGGTTTCTATCTTTCCGGCTTTAAAAAGAGCAACAGCAGCCTGTATCCTGTTTTGAAAGTACTGATTGGGAGCACCCGAACGGAGGGTTTTGGAAGTACCCAATAAAAGCCCCGTTTTATTGCAGGGGATAGTAGCGGCATCTTTGTATATCAATGTATCCGTTTTATGTTCCACCGTATAATTGGCAATAATCGTAATAGCAACTATCAGAATGATTCCACTCGGAATACCCCATTTTATTATTCTCCGCCGTTTAAGTAATTTTATCGGACTTCTCATATCATTTTCTTTTATACTTTTTTCAGATCAGGAAGAAACCAAGTGACCAATCCTAACAATGGCATAAATGCACAAACATTGTAAACAGCTTCAATCCCGAACCTATCCGCCATATTTCCCAATACGGCAGAAGCAATACCGGCTATTCCAAAAGCAAAACCAAAGAATAATCCGGATATAAGCCCCAATTTATTAGGAAGCAACTCTTGTGCATATAGCAAGATAGCGGGAAAAGCGGAAGAAAGCATCAGACCAACGCAAAAACTGAGTATCACCGTACCTGCAAGCCCCACATGCGGCATCAGCATGCTAAAAGGAGCTGTCCCGAGAATGGATACCCAAATTACATATTTCCGTCCGATCCGATCACCGATGGGGCCACCGACTAATGTCCCGACAGCCGTAGCAATCAAGAACACAAAAAGAAAAAGCTGGGATTGCTGCACGCTCACCCCAAACTTATGAATCAAATAGAACGTATAATAACTGTTGAGACTTGCCATGTAAATATATTTAGAAAAAATCAGAACAAGCAGGATACTAATGGAAAGTACTGTTTTATTCATAGGCAACGGCATTGCCAAATGCGGTTTCATCGCTGCAGGAGCACTTTTTATCCGAGTTAAGTAACCTTTATACCATCTGCACACAGGAATCATTACTAAAATAGCAATCAATGACAGAATGGCAAATAAAGAGATATGGCTACGTCCGTAAGGAGCAACTAACAAAGCAACCAACAAAGGTCCTAATGAGCCTCCCAGATTTCCGCCCACTTGAAACAAAGACTGGGCAAGTCCCCGTCTGCCACCCGAAGCCAATGAAGTGATACGTGAGGCTTCCGGGTGAAGCACAGAAGAACCGATACCTATCAGGAACACAGAAAAGAGCACCCAATGCAAATTAGAAGCAAAAGCGAGATTCAGCATACCGGTCATCGTAAAAAGCATTCCTGCCGGAAGTGTCCATGCCACTGGACGTTTATCAAAAAAAAGTCCGAAAATCGGTTGAAAAACAGAAGCTGACATCTGATAAACCAGTGTAATCAGTCCGATCTGAGCAAAACTAAGGCCCAAATCGTCTTTAAACAGAGGATATACCGCCGTTATTACAGATTGCAATAAATCATTCAGGCAATGAGAGATACTCAATGCTACAAGTATAGGAAAAGCGATGGAACTGACTGGACGTTGCGGATTCTGTATCATATTGACAACCTTTTGTTATTCTTAGTTTTGCAAAATCGGCTGCAAATGTACAAAACACAGATAGTCTAAGCGAACAAAAACGCTATTATTTTCTCCTCTTCCGATCAAGCATAATAGTTCATACTAAACAGGATACCTAAAAACATCTGCTTATTCTCTCCAATGAATATAGTATATAAAACATTATTTATCAGATAATTGTATCCGTTCCTTTATCTTTCCCCAAGCATGTGTGTCGAACAGGCAACTACTACGCATCGTGTGATACATTTCCTTAAATCGGGACATCGGCACTGTATAACTTAAAATATCCGGCTCAAAATAAGGACGTACAGACGGATCAAAGAAACCGATAAAAGTTCTTCTGCCTCCCCTGTGATTCTCCAGAATAGTCTGTGTCACTGTAACGCTGCAACCGGAACCGAATTGTGTGACAACAGCATCTTCCGAATTATTATCATAACAGGCCCATGTCACCAATCCCGAAAGTATATCGGGAGTTGCCAGAAACAAGACACCTTCAATAAGATCCAAAGAATCCACTTTATCCATACGTGCAAAATGCAGATAACGATTCTCTGTTTTTGTTACCCCTAACCGGTCGATATACTCAATTACCATTTCCGGCGTTTCTTTATATTTTTCTTTTAAAGAAACAAAAGTCGGTACACGTTCCGGCATATCGGTAAAACCTGTATAGAATTTACCGCCGCCACATCCGATAACATCGGCATTCAAACTGACCGTATGTCCTTCCCTTACTTTTCTCATGTCTTTGAAAAAGCAACCGTTTATCTTTTCTGTTTGATTTTCGAGCGTATCAGAGTACCAGAATACAATAGGAAGCTCCGTGTTTTCTCCGAAAGCCGCTTTGTAATTTGCTATAAACGTCTTTATTTCCATGAGTCGAGTTTTAAAAAGTTCCACATTAAAGAAAAGCATTTCCTGCAAAGATAAAATAAAGAATGACACTTCCTTATAAACAGGAGTTAAATAGAAGAAAAAAGAAAATCAAGTGCCATATTACTAATATTTGTATAGTAATTACATTTAATTATCCGGGCATTCCATTTGTTTTACTAACTTTTTGTTATCTTTGGTACAAAATAAACTCGTTAACCGTGTAATAATAAAAAACAACCGACGTATTATGAATCAGGAATTAGTAATGAGCCCGCATTTGTTAGTGGCTTTTCTCCAAAAACCGGCTTCCGAATTTACGAAAGCAGACATCATCACGTATATTCAAAAAAACGACATCCGTATGGTTAACTTCATGTATCCCGCTGCGGACGGACGATTGAAAACACTCAATTTTGCAATCAACAATGCCGCCTATCTGGATGCAATTCTGACTTGCGGCGAGCGTGTGGATGGTTCCAGCCTGTTCCCGTTTATCGAAGCTGGCAGCAGTGATTTATATGTAATCCCCCGTTTCCGGACAGCTTTTGTCGATCCGTTTGCCGAATTACCCACCGTAACCATGCTTTGCTCTTTCTTTAATAAAGATGGCGAACCATTGGAAAGTTCTCCCGAATATACCTTGCGTAAAGCCTGTAAAGCATTTAAAGAGGTGACCGGCATGGAGTTTCAAGCAATGGGCGAATTGGAATATTATGTCATATCAGAGGATGAAGACATGTTTCCGGCGACCGACCAGCGCGGCTATCACGAATCGACTCCTTATGCCAAATTCAATGATTTCCGTACGGAATGTATGGCATACATCGCACAAACAGGCGGTCAAATAAAATACGGTCATTCTGAAGTAGGTAATTTTACACTGGACGGCATGATCTACGAACAGAATGAAATAGAATTCCTTCCGGTACGTGCCGAAGAAGCAGCCGACCAATTGATGATTGCCAAATGGGTGATTCGTAATCTGGCTTTTTCTTATGGATACAACATTACGTTCGCACCGAAAATTACTACAGGAAAAGCCGGTTCCGGACTGCATATCCATATGCGCATCATGAAAGACGGACAAAACCAAATGCTAAAGGACGGTGTATTGTCCGAAACAGCCCGCAAGGCCATTGCCGGTATGATGGAATTGGCACCTTCCATTACTGCTTTTGGAAATACGAATCCGACTTCTTATTTCCGGTTAGTGCCACATCAGGAAGCACCTACCAATATTTGTTGGGGTGACCGCAATCGTTCGGTATTAGTAAGAGTACCGTTAGGGTGGTCGGCAAAGACCGATATGTGTATGTTGGCCAATCCGCTGGAAAGTCCAGCCAATTATGATACCACACAAAAACAAACCGTAGAAATGCGCTCACCGGACGGTTCGGCAGATATCTATCAGTTAATAGCCGGACTGGCCGTAGCTTGCCGCCATGGTTTTGAGATACAGGATGCACTGGCAATAGCCGAAAAAACTTATGTAAATGTCAATATACACAAGGAGGAAAATGCCGGCAAACTAAAAACTTTGGCCCAATTGCCGGATAGCTGTGCCGCATCCGCCGATTGCCTTGAAAAGCAGCGCTCGTTCTTCGAAAAATACAATGTATTCAGTCCGGCCATGATAGATGGTATCATTACCAAACTACGTACTTATAACGATGCCACTCTACGCAGCGATATTCAAGATAAACCCATCGAAATGATGGAGTTGGTTGAAGAATATTTCCATTGCGGATAGTCATAGAATTTATAGACTCTAATACCCCGGTACTACTTTTGCAATACCGGGATATTTTTATATTATTCTATACATATTACAAATATTCGTCCCGGATTTGTCATCTACTTTTCGAACTTAAAAACATATAGAATATGTTTTTGTTTAATAATATACAGCATTATGTCCGTTATCTTTGATACCTTTATCACATTTTAAAAACTGTTGTTGTAATAATGCCCGATAAAAGTATGATGAATTTACGTAAATTACTTCTTTGGATATTAGTTAGTATAATAATATTGTGTGCATTAAGGTATGGCATATTAGAATGTGCCAACCAATATATCTATAATTTGCGTAACACACATTTTCCCTCCTTTGCCTATCGCTATGATGATTTTTTGCCCTATATTCCGGTAGTGATCATGTTCGGAATGAAATTGGCGGGAATAAAAAGCCGGAGCCAATGGAAGCCGATGTTGATATCCACCGTTTTTTCATTTGCACTTATGGGCATCACTATCTGCTCTATCAAATCATTGGCAGGTGTACTCAGACCCGATGGTTCCGACTTCCTATCCTTTCCTTCCGGACACACAGCAACGGCTTTTACCTCGGCCTGCCTTCTATACAAAGAGTATGGTCCTAAGAGTTCATGGATAGGTGTAGCAGCCTTTTTGCCTGCATTCATCACAGGGCTTAGCCGTCAATTGAACAACAGGCATTGGTTGAGTGATGTGGTAGGCGGCGCTGTCATTGGAATTCTGATGGTAGAAGTGGGATACTGTTTATCCGGTTTGTTATTCAAAGAAAAAGGGAAATAGATCATCACTTGCTTCCATCGTCACATTTCTGGTGAACACCTCATCCTTAAAACAGTAGGTGCAATATTCTGCGTTTTGTGACAAATCGGCATTAGTACCGAATTCTTCTGCGGATTTCATATCCATTCCACAACTTTGGCAAATCGATTCACTCATCATTTTTTATTGTTAAGAAGTTAGTTTTTGATTGACCCGGTTCATTTATTAATAATTACTTTCCCGATCTTTGACAATCTTCTATGAATAGAAATTTATTCCATCCAATTGATAAACAATGGCAATTTAAAGAAAAAAGAGCAAACAACCAAAATGCATATAAAAAAACTCTCCGATAGCACCTTTGATATATCTCCGGAGCATTCTTTACCAATCTATCTGGCTGCGGAGAGCCTATTCAGACTTTCCAAAAGCATGAACAGATATTAGCATAAACTATATTATTATTTCAAAATATTAGAATATTTGGCCTTGAGCAATCCATAATCTTTATAGTTGAATTGTAGAGAGAGTGACGAAAGTACCTTTTTTTCCGTTTCAGGACTCCAATAAATTTGGAGCCTGTCACATGTCCGAGTAATAGCTGTATAAAAAATATTATGAGTTATCATATCTTCAACATCATGGGTTATCACAACTTTTACTGATTGGAATTCCAAACCTTGAGCCTTATGTATTGAAACTGCATATGCCACCTGAAAAGGCACTACCGTAGAATCCGATTCTATATCTTCATCTCCGTCATCGTTTTTCTCCACTGTAAGTTTTATCACTGACGTCGTTTCGGACACCGGCGGGCATAACTCCAATTCCGAATATTCAAGATCAAGTTCATTAAGAATAGTGTTAACCTCAAGCGTAAACTCAATCAAATCATCGTGTTTAGTAATCCCAAGAATTTTTCCCTTTAAGTTGTTGTATATCCAGGGTGAAAAGCGTTCGGTTTCATTAAACAAAATCGGATCATCAACTTTATATGTCAATATATCCCATTGGACAGGTGGGTTAGGATTATTACTTTGAAGAAAACGATTAATATTATTTATTCCATACAAACCGTCATAATTTAAACAAAGAATGATCTCGTCATCATGTGATTTTGTAAATATTGAGTTATCAAGATTTTTTGTATAACCATGTTTTGTCAAGTATTCAAGAATGTCAGAGGAAAGAGTTCTTACTTTATTCCATACAGCAAGCAAACCACTCTGGGAAGTACGATAGGTTTGCTTCAATTCTACACGGCAGCTACCTTTAATGGCATAATATGCTATACTGAACCAATTTCCGAAGAGAATTGATTCAATCTGATACATATCTCCTACAAGAATGAGCAATTTGAATTGCCCCTGTTTTAGTATATCATTCATGTCTTGATTACTTACAGTACTGCATTCATCAATAAACAGAAGATCCCATTCCTGCTTTATGGATTTTCCAGCCAAGAACTTGGCGATGGTCATGAATGTTCCATCATATGAATCAACTTTTCGACGTAGATTCTCAACAGCTGGATTAGTATTGGCTAAGTAAATTTTATTTTTATCACCAAAAATGCGTGAGATATAATTAATAAAAGTAGATTTTCCTGTACCTGCTGCACCATAAACCAAAGCAACTCTCGAATTGGAGAATAATTCTTTCAGTGCTTTTCGTTTTTCATCTGAATCTACGGCGACTCCTGGCTTGGAAAGCCAAGAATTGACCGTATGAGTATAACTAAATATCCCTTTACTACTCAACTCTTTTAATCGTTGGAGTATCTTCATCACATTATCTTCGTATTTCTGGATGTAATAATAACCATTCCAACATTCCAATTGGAGATTGTTGTTCTCAAGTTTGTGTTTATAATAAAGATTGGCATTATAAGCATCAACCAATGGTTGCATATCCCCGTAAGCAATCAATTCTTCTTGTGAAGTGTAAAGTATTCCATTATGCTCAGTATTGACTGTGATGTGGCGTGCCAACAATTCATGTTTATGTCCTTCAATAGGAATGGATGCCAAGATATCATCTATCGACGGATTATGTCTAACTAACGAAAATTTATAAGGCATACGGTCAAATGGCACACATTTGATGTTTAAATATAATTCTGACAACAAATCACATGCATCACTGTGATATTGCTTTTTGATAATTTTATTATTCAGCCGATACAGCAGATAAAGTAAAACATTGCCACCAGCCTTTTCAATTCGGCTACGACATTCAGTCAACATAGCTGAGAGATTGTGAACAGCCGCACCGTCTTTGACATATTCTATAAATTGTGTAAACTCATCAAATGGGAGTGTTAAAAGTTTCGGAAGCGATGTGCCCGATTGTTTAATAAATGCCATAAGATTCGTGTACTCTTTATTTTTATTAGGAGGAAGAGAAATATTAAGAATTTTAGCAAAATTTTTCAGTTCGCATGCACGTATAGCTACCTCCCAGTCAATTATGATTGAAATAGGCATTTTAACCCCAAACACACTAATTCCTGTGGAAACAAGACGAAGATCAACTGCATAGGTAGACGTGATTTCATATTTAGTAAAAGCAATAAGACGCTCAAATTTACTGGCATGTTCGTTAGCCCGGCTGAATGAAACTTCATAATATATGGAATCATTTACAAATATAGGCTTGGTTTTGTAGATATAGAATTTACCGGTATGTGTTACTGCATTCTTTAAGTCTTGATTTTCGATCCGATATGCAATTGCTTCATGATATATTTTGAATGCAGGATCAAGATTAAGGGGAAATAAATAGAGATTATGCAACAACTCCATACCAAACCGGCCTTTCATATATTGCTTAATCCTTAACAAATACTCATAATATTTTAACATCAACCGTTCGGAACTCTCTGGGTCGAAAGTATAATGAGAGGCCGATATTTGTAACAAGTCATGAAATTTGGCTATAAAATTAAGATTACCACACTTCATTACATAACTATTAGCTTTACGCAATGTCTCGTATTCTGTTGCAGCCGGTACTCCTCCGGCTGCCAAATAAATCTTGGCGGAGACATGCTCTACAAAGTTTCTAAGATGTCCTAAAATACTTTGTGAAAGCAATCCGCGATGGTCTGCCTTAAGTTGGTCAATACATGAACATATATATATATATCGCAATTGATGATATACTGGTCAAAATTCATAATTGTAAATATGGAATGAAGATATGATATTATGCAAATATAGTAAAAATCTCACATTCTATATCAATATCATCTCTATCTTTAGCTATATTATTTACCTAATTATGAAATTTCACAACAAACATACAAAGTAAACAGAATAAGTTGTTTTAATTTACACGATCTCATTTTCATACCATTAATCAATATGTGGCTTAAATAAAGCTCATACTGAGAAAAAACTATTAATATTAAGAATCTTCAATCGGATATTTAAGGTTTTATATAATAAGAATTAAAAAAATGCACTACGCTACACGAGTAGAAAAGAATCCTTTTTCTGTACACATAATTATAATTCAAAGATATTCCATTTTCCTATAATTAAATTTCCGGTGTCTCTTCAAGGCGAACGTTTACTGCATTCATACCTTTCATGCCACGTTCCAGATCAAACGTTACAATATCATTTTCGGAAATATCTCCCGTTACATTATTTATATGGAAAAAATACTTTTCAGTACCCGAAAGGTCTTTAATAAAACCAAATCCTTTGGAAGTATTGAAGAACTCAATCCGGCCTCTCATTATAGTCGGAGCTTCCTTCTCTTTCTTAGGAGTCGCTATCATGATATCTTCCTGCTTGATTTCTTCTCTCTTTACGCTTTCTTCCGGTGGAGTGGAGGTAATCATACCATTCTCATCGACATAAGCAATCATGTCATCCAAACTGTTCACTTTCGGAGCTAATTTCTTTTCTTCTTTTCTTTTTTGTTTTTCAGCACGACGGGCGAGCTTCTTTTTTTCATTTTCACGTTTGTCTGTTGTTACGGATTTTGCCATATAAACTTTTATTTTTACTAATTATTTATTTCAGAGTGAAGGAGATAACTAAGGAAGAAACTTGTTCTTAATAATTGATCTATAAAGAAGGAGAAACTATGCGATAACAGTATCGTAACTCACACTCTAAAGCAAAGATACGAAAAAAAGTGAGAATCGGAACGGTATATGGAAAGAATGTTTTAGAACAATGGCAAAAAAGAACAGACCGTCCCAATTTATCCAATTGAGACGGCCTGTCTTATTTCCATTTATTTAATAAGAAAAATGCTTATGCTATTCCATGAGCAGAAACGGTAGAATCTATTTTCTTAATCAATCCTTGAAGTACAGCACCCGGTCCGCATTCTGTAAAATCCGTAGCACCATCGGCAACCATGTTCTTTACTGTTTGAGTCCAACGTACGGAAGCAGTCAACTGAGCCACCAGGTTCTTTTTGATTTCAGCAGGATCGGTATGAGGCAAAGCATCCACATTCTGATATACCGGACATTTGGGAGTATGAAATTCCGTGGCATTGATAGCAGCTTCCAGTTCTACCTTTGCAGGATCCATCAACGGAGAATGGAATGCACCACCTACCTTCAACGGAAGAGCACGCTTGGCACCGGCAGCTTTCATCAATTCGCAAGCCTTTTCGATACCGGGCACTGAACCGGAAATAACAATCTGTCCGGGACAGTTGTAATTGGCAGGAACACAAACTTCACCTCCGGCAGAAACAGACGCACAAATTTCTTCCACCTTTTCATCGGGCAATGCAATGATGGCAGCCATTGTAGAAGGAGTCACCTCACAAGCCTTCTGCATAGCCATAGCACGTGCATAAACCAACTTCAAACCATCTTCGAATGAAAGAGCACCGGCAGCTACCAATGCAGAGAATTCACCGAGCGAATGACCGGCGGTCATTTCCGGCTTGAAATCGTCACCCATACAAAGAGCGGAAATTACCGAGTGTAAAAACACGGCAGGCTGAGTTACCTTTGTCTGACGAAGATCTTCATCAGTACCGTTGAACATAATATCTGTAATGCGATATCCGAGAATATCGTTTGCTTTTTCAAACAATTCTTTTGCTAATGCAGAGTTGTCATACAGGTCTTTACCCATGCCCACAAACTGAGCACCTTGACCGGGAAATACAAATGCTTTCATATTTTCGTTCTAAAATTTAAATTTGCGGGGCAAAGTTACATATTTTTATAATACAGTAGCACAAAATCAGCAATTTTGTGCAATGGCAATCTCTTTTTCCCACTATCTATCTACCTTATCATCAATAATCTGTGCCTTCACCGGATTCCAGAAGTGGCATAATGCCCCATTTCCATGGCCGGCAACTACCTCTTTACCAGCACTGATAGCTCCACCAATATACGTTTTCGCTTTACCTACCGCTTTATCCATTATGTATCCCAGAGCCAGATAAGTGGCGATAGAAGAGGAGAGGGTACACCCCGTACCATGTAGGTTATGGCTCTTTATTTTGCGTCCTTTATAAATAAAAATATTGCCATCCACGCATAAAATATCCTGCATCTCTTCTCCCTGCAAATGCCCTCCTTTTATCAATACGGCAGTTTGGTAAAGAGTAGAAAGCTCCTGTGCTGTCCGTTGCATTTCCTCCGGAGCAGTTATCGTCTTGCCGGTCAGCACCTCCACTTCGTCCAGATTGGGTGTGATAAGGCTGACTAATGGAAAAAGCTCCCTTTTTACAATTTCGATGGCATCGTCATTCATTAATTTTCGGCCACTGGTAGATACCATTACCGGATCGTATACAATGTATTTCGGGTGATACTTTTGCAAACAGCCGGCGATAGCTCTAACTGTTTCGGCATCACCGACCATACCTATTTTAACGACTTCCGGATGCAAATCTTCCATTACGGCTTCGATTTGTCCGCGAATAATTTCGATGGGAACAGCATGCACGGCATGTACACCCATCGTATTTTGTACGGTCACCGCCGTTATCACAGATGCCGCATACCCCCCTAAAGCAGATATGGTTTTAATATCTGCCTGTATGCCGGCTCCACCCGAACAATCGGAACCTGCAATGGAAAGAATAACCGGATAATGCTTCATATTCTTCTTTATTATAATTTCAGAAAACAAAATTAGCATAAAAATCCCGCTTGATTCTTTGAGTCCGTCTAAATTTTCCTCTTAAAAGTTTTTATCAGCTTATTTTGAGCGAAATTTAAACAGACTCTAAATACGAACTGTATTTATGCTATTTTCAGAAGAAATAAAAAGATGCCTGTATTGTAACACAAAACTTTAAATTAGGGGCTATTTTTGATAATTTACTAATAAGGAACAGGCCCTTGCGGCCAAACAGAATAAAAAGAATCTCCTTAAAAGAAAAAGCAGCAAATTATTTGGAAGGGCGGACTGGATATCCTATCTTCGCCAACGAATTCTAAAAGCAATAATTTTGGGTACTATTCTTAAATTTGTTATCGCTTAATATTAGCCTTATAAACCGCAGGCTAATTTCTTTCGTCTGAGTAGGCCTACTCAGGCAGGTTTTTCATTATACCACTTTATTATTCACAGCAATGTCTTTTTCAGAGACAATTGTAACTTGTTTTTCAGCTTTTTCAAGGCAGAATATCTATACTGTCTCTCTGAAAGTTATGAAAGCATCGGATACAGATGAAAAATTTCGTAAAGAACATTAAGCAAAAGATAGAAGCAGAAATTGACAGGATCGAGCAACAACGCACTGACCGTCTTGACAAGATAAAGCAGATAGTCAGCTGCATACAAGCCGCTCTCTCGTCACTGCATGCAGCTATTACCAAATATCGATTTGAAAACCTACAAGAAGAGATTCATTTCTTCAAAGTCTGGAAACCGGAAATTTCCAGTCTGCTGATTTATTATGTACGTTTGTACCGGATAGAAAACAACCGTACCGGAAAATCACCGTCAGCCCAATGCAAATATTTAAAAAACGAATACGATCATTTGAAGAAAGGCCATCCTGACGAAGTTTTTTACAACTATTATCAATCCGGAAAGACAGAATCGGATCACTTGTTTTTCACAAGAGAGTATTATGATATTCTTTCGGATGTTCATTGCCTATCGGCAGACAGGGATCTGTCCTTTTCTACCCTGCATGATTCGAGTGTTGCCGAGATTCTCGCAAACAACCAATTAATGCATTATCTGGCAGGCGAAATAGAATTGTTATCAGATGAACTGCATCTCAAACTTATTTCAATTGTCGAGAATAATTTACTACAATGGACCGATAGCAAGGTTGCGCTGGTTGAATTCATCTATGCACTATATGCCGGTAAATGTTTCAATAAAGGCGACATTAGCCTGAAAGATATCGCTTTTTGTTGCGAAACGCTTTTCAACATCGAAATAGGCGATTTCTACCGGATATTTCTGGAAATCAGAAACAGAAAGAAGAACAGGACACAGTTTTTGGATAAACTAAAAGAAAAAATAACTCAAATGATGGATGAACTTGATGGATAAACTATATTCACACTGAACTACTAAAAACCCGATACTTTTCGGAGAAGATGCCCGGAAATTTGAAGAACGAATGAAGCAAGTCCGTAAAGAGACTCCGGAACAAAGGGAAAAACGATTGAAACGGTACAAAGCCGTTATGAACGTATTTAAAGAATAATAATTCAATATGATTCTAACGGAAGAAGCTTTTCAAAAGAGCTATAATGTACGTCGTTTAAAATAAAAAAAATTATAAAATCGTTCGACTGTGGTGATGTAGATTTGAACGATTTTATTTTAAATGAATCAATGTTCTATCGCAAAGCATTACTTGCAGTAAGTTATGTAGTCGAAAAATACCTTTTTTCGTCCCGCCAATACCTCTTATAATAAGAGAAAACGGCGGGACGATTTCTTATGATAAACTTGACAAGCTAAAGTAAAAACAGGAAAAAGTTGATAGCATCTTGTGACATCTTGTGAATTGTACAACCAGCTAATACACAGCTTTGCGAAAAAATCAAGAATCCGCAAAGAAAAAATCAGCTTTGGTATGAATACAATGTTCACATGGGAAATAAAGGTAAAAAACAGTCCTTTATTAATAAAGAGATGCAGTCATTGTAACAATGAACGTTTTTATTGTAGCGACAAGTTTAGAATGAATGCTCAAAAAAGAAATATCGATGTATGGCTAATATATAGATGCACAAAGTGTGATAACACCTGTAACCTTACTATATTGTCGCGAAGTAAACCGGACTTGATCGACAAAGCGCTATTCCACGGTTTTTCAATGAATGACAGGAATATAGCCTGGAGATACGCTTTTTCTACGGAACTTGAAAGAAAAAACAATATAAAATTAGATTACAGTAATGTCGGGTATGAAGTGATCAGCAATATCTCCGAAAAGGATATTGCCAACACGATGGAAGAAACACTAAAAATACAAATTAAATGCGATTTCGAATTCAACCTGAGATTGTCTTCATTCCTTCGAGGCTATTTTTCTCTGTCAGCCAATCAGTTAAAACGTATCTTTGAGCAAGAGATTATTTCCGTTTCAGACAATAAATTACCGCAAAGACAAAAGATAAAAAACGGAGATATCATCCTGATACAAAAATCTTTTTTCTTAGAGAACAAGTAACGTCCCTTTAACTTTTTCGTATGCATGAAGATTGTTTGAAAGCACATCTTCATGCATACGGTAAAAATCATCACAACCCGATTACATTTAAAATCACATACTACTTTAACAGAGGTAGTTGGTGAAGCATATTTTTGATTTTAATGGCAATACGTGGCATCGGTTCCGCCACTGTAAGACCAACTAAATCGTACTTGGAAGCAATATCATTTATTACACGAACCACTTCGTCTATCCTCATGCCATCGGGTTCGACGCCTACGCCGGCAATGATTTCAGCAGGATCCAATACATCCAGATCAAAATGGATAACCACTTTCGAAGCTCCGGTCTCTTTCAGCCATTCCAGAATGGCCGAACTGTCGCCGGCTACTTTTTCGGGAGACAATCCCTTAATACCTAACTTTTCCTGTCGCTCCTTCATGCCCGTATCCCACGAACGCAGCCCGACAATCAGCGCTTTCGAAGCATCGAATTTACCGGGCAACAATCCCATTATCTCTTCATCGCCCATTCCCAGACAAGCAGTAAGCGCCATCGCATGATACCCCTCATACTCATCATAAGGCAGATTCACATCAGGATGTGCATCGATCCAGACAACAGCCACCTCACCAGGATATTTTTCGGCCAGATAAGTGAACGGAACTACACTCACAGAACAGTCACCTCCTAACGTTACTATCCTGTCCGGTGCTTTTTCACGCAGCTTTTCGAGGGCCGCCTTCGTTTGTTTCAAGATGACCCGCCGCGAACTGATCCCTTTTTCCGTCTCCCTGTCATTGATATCCAATGATACCGGAACTTCAATTACCTCCTGGGAACTTTCCGGAGCTAACATATTCAACAATTGTGCTCCCAGATAATATCCTCTCGAAGCATCTTCAGCAGGGATGTCCGGCATCCAATGAGCAACAATGCCACCTTGCCACTGAGGATAAATCAAGCGGACTGCAGATGTTTTCTTTTCCATATTCTGATTATTAATTGATACTTTATTCTGTGCATGTACAGAGATTATTCCCATAAACAACACCGTCGATAACAAAACATTTCTCATATCTTCCGATTTTTAGTGCAAAAATAGGGTGATCCCGACAAAGATACAAGTACGGCTAAATTATTCATATACTGATAAATTCACCCATATACCGGAGAGAAGCGTCAACAGCAGAGATTATTTTTTGTCAATACCGCAATTAATGTTATTTTTGTCTCCAAAACAAATGCTTATGTACAAAAAGAAAATACCCTTTGATATAGACTGTGGAATAAAAATTACGATGGAGGTAATGGGTGGAAAATGGAAAAGTTGCATTATCCAAGAGTTAAGCTTAGGTGCAAAACGCCCCAGCGAACTTCACCGATTGTTTGAAGAAGCCAGCCCGAGAGTTATCAATCAACAACTCAAAGAATTGGAAATGCACGGCATAGTGAAGAAAAAGATATTCTCGGAACTTCCCCCTCATTCCGAATATTCCATAACCGAAACCGGCAAAAGTTTACTCCCGATTATCGAACAGCTTGAAGAATGGGGAGATCACTTCCGACCGACCATGAAAAAACTTCTCGATATGGAGGACGAGATACAAAGTTAGCACAGGCGGAGGAATGTCTAAATCCATCCCATCTCTTTTATTACCCAAAACTCCACTATAAGAAGTGGAAACCACGCTGAACAGATCAACCATACCGGAATTCCTTTGTGCCATATGCTCTGACGATAATGTCGCATAAGGGCGGAGCGACGTCCACTCCGATAGCGCAGTATACAGAAAAGAACAGGTGGAATAATTCCAAATGCCATTACTCCGACAATGTGCCATCCATCCGTATGTGACAATACAGAAATTGAAGAAAGATAAAGGCTCAATGGCAGGACAAAGCAAAAACTCCAATATGAAAAGAACACAATCATTCCACTTATTCTAAAACTTTTTTCACCCCATTTCTCACCGCAATAATACATGTAATCGAAGAAATAAAAACGATATTTCTTCGGATGCAATTTCTTCTGCTGACGTTCGAAGTAGTTAAGAGTTTTTTTCTTAGATGGCATAATCTTTCATATTCAATTTATTAAATCCATGTTTTCTATTTACATAAAAATATCTGTAAAGATAATGATTGTTTTTGTCACTCAATCATATCTACATACTTTTGAATACACTGATGGGTATGAAAACTGTGCGCAATGAAAAATACAACTATTGAAGTTGCTAAATTGACAAGTTCAGGTAAAACGCAGTTTCTATTCGAATGAAGTCCATTTGTCTGGAATAACCGATTTACAAACACACAAATCATTGTATATCAACAATATAAATGTTTTGTTTTACAAAAAAAGATAGTCTAATACCTACGTACAAGAAATTAATATTAATACTATGTTAAATCGTATTCTTTGCAGCTAAGAAATGCATTTCTTAACTGCAAAAGATTAATGTTTTGCAAAGAAGGAAACAGTATATAAAAAAAGCGATTAACAATGTTAATTACCACCTCTCTCTTTTATCATCTATTTTTGGGTTTAAAGCACAAAAAAATAACATGCTTAATGTATTCTAATGATTAAAGTATAATTAAAACTTTCCGTGAAATACGGAAAAGTTTGAAGTATAATTAATTTTTTTAGATTATGAGTTTCCCCCAAAAATCTTAATAAAAAGAAAAGGATATACCGATAAAAATAAAACCTTTTATACGAAAATCCATAGCCAAAATACTAACCGGACAACGTAGAGTAGGGAAGAACTTTCTACTTTACCAAATCTGATCTGCACAAAAGCTACAAGAAATACGAATAAACCGACATAATGCTTTCATATCACGATTTCTAATAACACATACTTTAATCAAAAGGCAGCAAATAGAGAAAAAAGCGTATAAACAAATAAATAAAATACGCTTTTTTCTGCATATCTCCATATAAAAAGGATAGATATGCATTTTATTCCAAGATGTTAACTTACTTTTTCTTAGGAGATAATTCCGGTTCCTCTACGAGCAACGACTCAAAACTCTACGAGGAACCATAAGAAACTCTACGAGAAAAATTTATTTCCTTTTAAAAGTAGTCCTTTTAGACTAACTGATGAAAAAATAAAATCATTTCATAATAGAATAAGGCTTGATATATACAGATTTTCAAGACAAATTGCACATAAAACACACAAAATAACAAACTGGACAACAGCTAATCGGCTACAGAAATGACTCTCTGAAATTTTCTATATGAAAATAGAGAAGATTTTCGGTCTTTTGTATCCATCAACCTTAAAAAAATGATTTTACCGAAGTAGAAATACCATTTTGACAATGTGATATATAAATTAGTATACACCCATACGCTTCTCTGCGCTACCCATGTATTACGATTACCACATGCAATTTCATCCCCACTCGGTTAAATCAATTAAGTTTCATGAGTTATTTGTTTAACAATGTTTTAACGAGTTTATTCATCGGTTTCTCAAAATAATAGTAAGAAAGCAGACTGAGGAGAATAGTGACACTGAAGAGAATCGGAATAGAAATGTACCAATCTATATGGGAAGCACTTCCTTTTTGCCATTCTGCATAAGACAACAATACAAAAAGGTGAATCAGATAGAAGCTGTAACTAATTTCTCCACCAATAATCAAGAAACGATTAGACAACAGCCGTGAAACAAAACCTTTTTGCAAAGAGAAGCTCAATAAAAGCAATGCCACAGGAAACCAATAGTAACAGGTATATCGATACACTTTAGGAACGTCAGCAGCATATAAATAAAAGAATAAAAATATCACTATGGACGATATTTCGAGTAAGGTCCCGGTCCTATAAGTCATCTTTTTATCTATAAGATACGTGTAAAACCTGAACAGAAGCATGCCCACTATAAAATCTGGAATCCTCGCTATCGGATTCACATACCAATATCCTTTGATATTTTCCTCCGGCGTGAAATACATCCCACAAACAGTCAATACAAGAAGCAGTATGAAAAGCATCAATAGCTTTTGATTCTTTTTAAAACAGACAGCTAAAAAAGGGAAACAAAAATAAAACAATTGTTCACAACATAAGCTCCATGACGGACTATTGAATGAAAAGAAATAATCGGCATGGGGAATATAAGCTTGAGTGAGCGTAAGGGATGCCAGGAAATGTTTACACCAATCCCAGCCACCATCATATATAACATATCCGCCCAATACAATGCTAAGAAATAAAGTGAACCAATGTAACGGATAAATACGTGCTATACGTGCTACCCAAAAAGAACGTTTTGTCGTGATATGTTCTGCCAAACGATTTTGGTAGTTATAAGAAATAATAAAACCACTCAACACAAAAAAGAAACTTACTCCAACAAAACCTTCTTTAAAAAAATGAGTATCAAAAAGATCTTCTATGATGTAACAATGGGCTCCAAATACCATTAAGGCAAATATAAAGCGCAAAGAAGTCAGTGCATTAATCATACAATATAGCTAATTAATAAATGTGGATACAAAGGTACACATTTCGCCCGACTAAAATATTCACATAGATTAAAAAACTACTTTACTGCCCGTAACCGACTTAAATGTTGTGGAGTAATTCCTAAATAAGAAGATATATAGTTCTGATTTGCCCGATGGATAACATCCGGCAACTCTTTTAATAGTTGGGCATAACGCTCTTTGGCCGAAAGAAATAATTGATCGTTATGGTGTTGATCCATATACAACAAACATTCTTGATGAATGACTCTACCCCAATTTGCGATTTCTATGTTTGTTTCATACAGATTATTCAAGTCATTTATAGCTATTGCATACAAAGTACAGTTCTCTAATAACTCCACATATTCATACCCCGGTTCATTATGATATAAATCTTTCATGGCAAAAGTTATGTCCCCCTCACGAGAAAACCAAATCGTCATTTCTTTTCCATCATGGAGACAGTAGGATCGTGTAAATCCTTTTTCAATAAAATACACATGCCTGTCAATAACTCCCTCTTTTATAAGAAGATGCTTCTTGGGGAGTTCTAACTTTTTCATTTTACTGAATAGTATATTTAAAGAATTATCGGACACAGGATAATATCTGCGAATACCATCTATTATATTCTGCATATTTTTATTACAATAGAGTTTACTCAAACTGTTTTTTGTAAACTCGTGATTTTATTCTGCAAAGATATACGCATATATGATATATAACAAATCTAATTTGTATTAACTCTATTGTATTTCAAGACAATATATAGACCGCAATCGCTGCGAATATCTTAAATACATAAGAAATATTGTATCATCATGTCATTCCTCAATTTTATAAAACAGACAAAATGCAACAATATCTACATCTCTTTTTTACAATATATTTTATTTTGACTATCTTTGTATCGATACTCGGAGAGTATCATTAATTATTCAGTTTAGTGTCTACTTGAAAGCTGCAATTTTTAAATGGATACCACTAAACTGAACGGCCATTTGTATGTTCTCGAACTACGATATGCGCACTCGTTCAGTATTAGGATATCCAGGTTGTTTGCAGCACCTCAAGTAGTCTATATTGGATTGGGTGCGTTTTTTTGTGTCCCCGATCATAATCATTTAAATATAATGAATATATGAGACACCATTTTTATTCTTCCGATGAACTTCGTACAATAGGCATAATAGCTATCTTATTATACATTGTATTATTATTTATCATCGCTGCCATGTGGATGCATATCGAAAGGCAAGATGAGACCATTCGAAATCTCCGCATGAAGATATCAAAAATGGAATGTCGTCAAATGACAGAGAAAGCCGTCATCCATTCAATGTGTCTGCATGAACTATTTGATAAAATAGATAATCCCAGACCATAAAGAAATTATCATTTCAATTCTGATTTTTTCCGAAATCATATCGGTTTCGGAAAAGTCTCTGTTTACCCGTCTTCACTTTAAAACAATAAGAAACAACAGCCATTTTGGTTCTTTTGTTTTTTTAACAATCTTCACACAACGCTTCTCCAGTACCGCTATAAATACAAAATGATATATCATATAAAGTACAATAAGTACTTCCCGCCAAATACAGAAATAAATCGACGAAACCAATTGATAATAAAGCCTCCCGTAGTTTTCGTACTTTATACAATTAGTACCCCTTACAAAAGCGTGAAATACATATTGTAAAGCATACGATAAGACGAATTGCAGTTACTGTAAAATAGAAGATATGTATATCTATGAAAAACAATGCTTTAGAACATATTATTTTTTATTTGCAGATACAAAAAACGCTTCTATATTTGCACCGTTCAAAATTAAAGTATTATGCAGAACATACAGAAGCAACCCCCATTGGCAAACAATCACATATCAGTAGACTGTGTAGTGATCGGTTTTGACGGAGAACAGCTAAAAGTACTGTTAGTAAAACGAATAGGAGAGGAAGACGGCGAAGTATATCATGACATGAAACTTCCCGGAAGTCTGATCTACATGGATGAAGATCTGGATGAAGCCGCCCAACGTGTGTTGTGCGAGTTGACAGGGCTTAAGAACGTAAATCTGATGCAATTCAAAGCTTTCGGCTCCAAAAACAGAACCAGTAACCCGAAAGATGTACATTGGCTGGAAAGAGCCATGCAGTCGAGAGTGGAGCGTATTGTTACCATCGCTTACCTGTCGATGGTGAAAATAGACCGGGCACTGGATAAAAGCCTTGACGAACATCAGGCATGTTGGGTTGCTTTAAAAGATATAAAGGTTCTTGCTTTCGATCATAACCTGATTATCAAAGAGGCCCTGACTTACATCCGGCAGTTTGTGGAATTTAATCCCTCCATGCTCTTCGACCTGTTGCCACGCAAATTTACAGCATCCCAACTGCGTATATTATTTGAACTGGTATACGACAAACCGGTAGACGTACGCAACTTCCACAAAAAAATAGCAATGATGGAATACGTCGTCCCCTTGGAAGAAAAACAACAGGGAGTAGCTCACCGGGCAGCACGCTATTACAAATTCGATAAGAAAATATATAATAAAACAAGAAGATGAAAAGGATTGTATAAATCATATTCCTCTTTTCATGTTCATAAATTATAATTCATAAATCAACATCATGTATCTATTAGGTTATGACATAGGTAGCTCGTCTGTAAAAGCGAGTCTGGTAAATGCAGAAACGGGCAAATGCGTATCGTCGGCATTCTTCCCGAAAACCGAAGCAAATATTATTGCTGTTCATCCGGGCTGGGCCGAACAAGAACCGGAAAATTGGTGGGAGAACCTCAAGTTATCCACCCAAGCTATTATGACGGAATCGGGAGTGGATGCTGCCGAGATCAAAGCAATCGGTATCTCTTATCAGATGCACGGATTGGTATGCGTAAACAAGAATCAAAAAGTGCTTCGTCCGGCTATTATCTGGTGTGACTCACGTGCCGTTCCCTACGGACAAAAAGCATTCGAAACCATAGGAGAGGAGCAATGTCTTTCGCACCTGTTGAACTCTCCGGGCAATTTCACTGCCTCCAAATTAGCATGGATCAAAGAAAACGAACCGGCCATCTACGAACAGATATACAAGATTATGCTTCCGGGCGATTACATCGCCATGAAACTGAGCGGAGACATCTGCACGACCGTAGAAGGGCTTTCGGAAGGCATATTCTGGGATTTCAAAAACAACCGGATTGCTGATTTTCTAATGAAATATTATGGTTTCGATGAATCACTGATTGCCGACATCAAACCGACTTTCGCAGAGCAAGGACGCGTAAATGCCGCTGCGGCAAAAGAATTAGGATTGAAGGAAGGTACACCTATCACTTACCGCGCAGGTGACCAACCCAACAATGCACTCTCACTGAATGTGTTCAATCCGGGAGAAATCGCATCGACCGCCGGAACTTCGGGAGTAGTATATGGTGTAAACGGTGAAGTGAACTATGACCCGCAATCACGCGTCAATACCTTTGCTCATGTCAACCATAGCACCGAACAAACCCGCCTGGGAGTACTGCTCTGCATCAACGGAACCGGCATTCTGAATTCATGGGTAAAACGCAATGTCGCCCCCGAAGGTATCTCTTACAATGACATGAACGTGCTCGCAGCAACAGCGCCCGTCGGAAGTGCCGGACTTAGCATTCTGCCCTTTGGTAACGGCGCGGAACGTATGTTGTGCAATAAAGAAATCGGTTGTAGCATCCGCGGATTGGATTTTAATACCCACGGCAAACACCATATCATTCGTGCGGCACAAGAAGGAATCGTATTCTCCTTTAAATACGGCATCGACATCATGGAAAAAATGGGAATCCCCGTACAAAAGATTCATGCCGGACAAGCAAACATGTTTTTAAGCCCTATCTTCCGCACCACACTGGCAGGAGTGACAGGAGCTACTATCGAGTTGTACGACACAGACGGTTCTGTCGGTGCTGCCAAAGGAGCAGGTATCGGAGCAGGTATCTACAAAGACAACAATGAAGCATTTGCCACTTTGGAGAAACTGGAAGTCATCGAACCGGATACCGCCAGACAACAGGAATATGCCGACGCCTATGAACGTTGGAAATTCTGCCTTGAACAATCAATGAACAAATAATCTAAAGAAACAAAGTATAAACCCCGTGTGTGAGTTACTTGTCAGAGCAAGCTCACCACATAAATCAATTATTTAAATTATGGCAACAAAAGAGTATTTTCCCGGAATAGGAAAGATTAAATTTGAAGGTAAAGATAGTAAGAACCCGATGGCATTCCGTTACTACGATGCTGAGAAGGTGATCAATGGTAAAAAGATGAAAGACTGGCTGAAGTTCGCTATGGCATGGTGGCACACTCTCTGTGCAGAAGGCGGCGACCAGTTTGGAGGCGGTACTAAACAATTCCCTTGGAATGGCGACAACAACCCCGTGCAGGCTGCAAAAAACAAAATGGATGCCGGTTTCGAATTCATGCAGAAAATGGGTATCGAATATTACTGCTTCCACGATGTAGACTTGGTGACAGAAGCCGATACGATTGAAGAATACGAAGCCAATCTGAAAGAAATCGTTGCTTACGCTAAACAAAAACAGGCAGAAACAGGAATCAAACTGTTGTGGGGTACAGCCAACGTATTCGGTCATGCACGTTATATGAACGGTGCTGCAACCAATCCTGATTTCGATGTAGTGGCACGCGCTGCTGTTCAAATAAAAAATGCAATCGACGCAACCATCGAATTAGGTGGTTCTAACTACGTGTTCTGGGGAGGACGCGAAGGATATATGTCATTGCTGAATACAGATCAGAAACGCGAAAAAGAACACTTGGCACAAATGCTGACTATCGCCCGCGATTATGCTCGTGCCCGTGGCTTCAAAGGTACATTCCTTATCGAACCGAAACCGATGGAACCGACCAAACACCAGTATGATGCAGATACAGAAACCGTTATCGGCTTCCTGAAAGCTCACGGACTGGACAAAGATTTCAAAGTGAACATCGAAGTAAACCACGCCACATTGGCAGGCCATACTTTCGAACATGAATTAGCTGTAGCTGTAGACAACGGCATGCTGGGCTCTATCGACGCCAATCGTGGTGACTATCAGAATGGCTGGGATACAGACCAGTTCCCCATCGACAACTATGAACTGACACAGGCTATGATGCAGATTATCCGCAACGACGGATTGGGTAACGGCGGTACAAACTTCGATGCCAAAACCCGCCGCAACTCTACCGATCTGGAAGACATCTTCATTGCCCACATCGCTGGTATGGATGCAATGGCCCGTGCTCTTGAAAGTGCAGCCAATCTGCTGAACGAATCTCCATACAAAAAGATGCTGGCCGACCGCTACGCTTCATTCGATGGCGGTAAAGGTAAGGATTTCGAAGAAGGCAAATTGTCTTTAGAAGACTTGGTTGCTTATGCAAAAGCAAACGGCGAACCGAAACAGACCAGTGGCAAACAAGAATTGTATGAAGCAATTGTAAATATGTATTGTTAGTGATTTTAGTAGTGAGTGATTTTAGTAGTTAAGTAGTCAAGTAGTAAGTAGTTAAGTAGGATAGATTTGTAACTGTAAAATTTTCGTTTTATTCTTTTGATTACTTTGATCATTTATCTACTTACTACTTAACTACTTGACTACTTACTACTTAACTACTTACTACTTGACTACTAAAATTATAATCTTATTATCATGACAAATACAGACAACGGTAGTAAACTCTACCTATATTCCATAACATCAGTAGCCATTCTGGGTGGATTGCTGTTCGGTTACGACACCGCAGTAATCTCCGGTGCAGAGAAAGGGCTCGAAGCCTTCTTCCTCACGGCAACCGATTTCCAGTATGACAAGGTTATGCACGGCATCACTTCTTCAAGTGCTCTGATAGGCTGCGTTCTTGGTGGCGCGCTTTCCGGCATCTTTGCTTCCCGTTTGGGACGTCGCAATTCATTGCGACTGGCTGCCGTACTTTTCTTTCTTTCCGCATTAGGTTCTTATTATCCGGAATTCCTGTTTTTCGAATATGGAAAAGCCGATATGAATCTGCTCATTGCATTCAATCTGTATCGTGTGCTCGGGGGTATCGGAGTAGGGCTTGCTTCGGCTGTTTGTCCGATGTATATTGCAGAAATTGCACCCTCCAACATTCGCGGAACGTTGGTTTCGTGCAACCAGTTTGCCATTATCTTCGGTATGTTGGTGGTATATTTTGTGAACTACATGATTTTGGGCGGTCATCAGAATCCGATTATCGACAAAGATGCCGTCACGGGTGTTCTCTCCGTCAATGGCGCATCAGATATGTGGTCGGTATATGAAGGTTGGCGCTATATGTTCGGTTCCGAAGCTTTCCCAGCTGCCATGTTCGGTTTACTGCTGTTCTTTGTTCCTAAGACTCCCCGCTATCTGGTGATGATCGATCAGGATCAAAAAGCCTACTCTATATTAGAGAAAGTAAACGGTGCAACAAAAGCAAAAGAGATTCTGGCAGAAATCAAAGCTACTTCCCAGGAAAAAACAGAGAAACTGTTTACTTACGGTGTGGCGGTTATTGTAATCGGTATCTTACTCTCTGTGTTCCAGCAGGCTATTGGTATCAATGCCGTACTTTATTATGCTCCGCGTATCTTTGAAAATGCCGGTGCTGAGGGTGGTGGTATGATGCAGACAGTGATCATGGGTATAGTAAATATCGTCTTTACATTGGTTGCCATCTTTACAGTGGACAAATTCGGACGTAAACCGTTATTAATCGTCGGTTCTATCGGTATGGCTTTCGGTGCCTTTGCAGTAGCTTTGTGCGACAGCATGGCCATTAAAGGCATCTTCCCCGTATTGTCGGTAATTGTTTATGCTGCATTCTTTATGATGTCATGGGGACCAATCTGCTGGGTACTTATTGCAGAAATATTCCCTAATACGATTCGCGGCAAAGCGGTTGCCATTGCCGTAGCATTCCAGTGGATATTCAATTACATTATATCTTCTACTTTCCCTGCGCTCTACGATTTCAGTCCGATGTTCGCATACAGCCTTTACGGAGTTATCTGTGTAATTGCTGCCATCTTTGTATGGCGTTGGGTACCGGAAACGAAAGGTAAAACACTGGAAGACATGAGTAAACTCTGGAAAAAAAGGAAATAAAGATCCTTTACGCCGTCATAGGCCGGCTAAAATAGGAATATATAAATGAAACGGTCGCTTATCTCTGTTCAAAGTATTTTTTGACAGTGATAGGCGACTGCTTCGTTTATAAACAATATGCAAACACAACATAAAAAATTAAAAGCCCTATCCTTTTAAAACAACTTATATAGATAAACTTTACCTTTGCAACATCTTTTTAAAATAATCTTATTATTATGGAGTCTCTTAAAATTAATAAAGTACAAATTCGAAATCTGCAAATAGAAGATTATACCCAACTCTCCCAGTCATTCAAACGTGTATATTCTGACGGAAGTGATGTATTCTGGACACATAAACAAATTGAAAAACTTATCAAAATTTTCCCGGAAGGCCAGATTGTGACAGTGGTTGACGAAAAAATAGTGGGCTGTGCACTTTCGATCATCCTTGACTATGATAAAGTGAAAAACGACCATACCTATGCACAAGTGACCGGAAAGGAAACTTTCGACACGCACAATCCCGATGGTAATATCCTTTATGGCATTGAAGTGTTTATCCACCCCGATTACCGGGGACTGCGACTGGCACGCCGTATGTACGAATACCGCAAGGAACTATGCGAAACACTGAATCTGAAGGCCATCATGTTCGGCGGACGTATTCCGAACTATCACAAATATGCCGACAAAATACGGCCGAAAGAATACATTGATAAGGTGCGGCAAAAAGAAATATACGATCCTGTACTTACATTTCAGTTATCCAATGACTTCCACGTACGAAAAGTCATGAAAAATTACCTGCCAAACGATGAGGAATCCAAACACTTTGCCTGCCTTCTACAATGGGATAATATCTATTATCAAGCTCCTACACAAGAGTATATATCACCTAAAACAACCGTTCGCGTCGGGCTTGTACAATGGCAGATGCGTAGTTACAACAGTTTGGACGACCTATTCGAGCAAGTGGAATTTTTTGTAGATTCCGTATCCGACTACAAAAGTGACTTTGTATTGTTTCCGGAGTATTTTAATGCACCGTTAATGGCAAGATTTAATGACAAAGGAGAATCACAAGCCATCCGTGGATTGGCTGAATATACTCAAGAAATACGAGAACGGTTTATCAAACTGGCAATCAGTTACAACATTAACATCATCACCGGTAGTATGCCGATAATCAAAGAAGACGGCTTACTCTATAATGTAGGATATCTCTGCCGCCGCGATGGTAGCTACGAGATGTATGAAAAGTTGCATGTAACTCCCGATGAAATGAAAAGTTGGGGATTGAGTGGTGGCAAAATATTGCAGACATTCGATACGGATTGCGCTAAAATAGGCGTATTAATCTGTTATGATGTTGAATTTCCGGAGTTATCCCGCTTGATGGCAGATCAAGGAATGCAAATATTATTCGTCCCTTTCCTTACCGATACACAGAATGCCTATTCACGCGTCCGGGTTTGTGCACAGGCCCGTGCCATAGAAAACGAATGCTTCGTGGTTATTGCCGGTAGTGTGGGCAATCTGCCGAGGGTTCACAACATGGATATCCAATATGCACAATCAGGAGTCTTCACTCCTTGCGACTTTGCTTTCCCGACAGATGGCAAAAGGGCCGAAGCAACTCCCAACACCGAAATGATTCTTGTATCGGATGTAGATCTCGACTTACTGAATGAATTGCATACATACGGCAGTGTACGCAATTTGAAAGATCGGAGAAGTGATTTGTACGAAGTGCGGTTCAAGAAATAACAGCTATTACGAAAATATTATGCATCGTTAATCTTTGACCGACGAACAAAGATTGACGATGCTTTGTTTTTCAATACAAATCATTAAATAACATCTAAAAATAGATCATTATGAGATCATTAATTGGAAAACAAGCGCCGAAATTTAATGCCACGGCTGTAATCAATGGGCATGAAATCGTTCAGAATTTCTCATTGGACCGGTATAAAGGAAAAAAATATGTAGTATTTTTCTTTTATCCGATGGACTTTACTTTCGTATGTCCTACAGAATTGCATGCCTTTCAAGAGAAACTTGCTGAATTTGAAAAACGTAATGTAGCTTTGGTCGGTTGCTCGGTAGACTCTGAATATTCGCACTTCTCATGGTTGCAAATGCCCAAAAATGAAGGTGGCATTCAAGGTGTGAAATATCCTATCGTATCTGATTTCTCCAAATCGATTTCCGAAAGCTACGGAGTATTGGCAGGAAGCTATGCTCCCGATGAAAACGGTAATTGGATATGCGACGGAGCTCCGGTTGCCTTCCGTGGATTATTTCTCATCGACAAAGAAGGTGTCATACGTCATTGCGTCATCAACGACCTCCCGTTAGGACGTAATGTGGATGAAGTTTTACGTATGGTAGACGCTTTACAGCACTTCGAAGAATATGGTGAAGTTTGCCCGGCCAACTGGTCAAAAGGTAAAGATGCCATGAAAGCCACCGAAGACGGAGTAGCCGATTATTTAAGCAAGCATTGACCAATAAAAAAGAAATTGTAAGAAAAAGGGCGTTTATTGAAAAATAAATGCTCTTTTATAGTTGAGAATCCAAATATTATAACGTTATTTGTAACCGAAAACAAAGGATTGTTTTATTTTACTCTTTCTTTCTACCTAATCAGTCGAATTTCAGATCTAATTTCAAACTTCTCTTGTTTCTAATTTTATTTATCAATTTTTATTTTTTGTATTTTATGAACATGTACATTGGAAACCTTAGCTATCGTGTTAAGGAAGCTGATCTGAGACAAGTAATGGAAGAGTATGGAACAGTAGATTCAGTAAAACTGATTATCGACCGCGACACTCGTAAATCTAAAGGATTCGCATTTGTTGAAATGCCGAACGATGCTGAAGCTAAGAACGTTATTTCAGAACTGAATGGTGCCGAATATGAAGGCCGCGCAATGGTAGTAAAAGAAGCTTTGCCTCGCAACTAATCCATTTATATAAAATTAATTGCCGAGGGGATGTATTTGTGAAAATACATCCCCTCGCTGTTTTTTAGAATCTGCTTTAATTTTCCCTTTCCAGTCTTCCACTAAAAGTTATAAATCCAACCGAACATATATTTTTCCCATTTGTTTATTTAAAAAAAGGTAAACATGAAAACAAAGCTATCAGTTGTATTAGTGGCCATTGCCGGCCAATTCATTTATTCTCTTCCAACAAAGGCCTGTACAGGCATAACTCTAAAAAGTAAAGGGGAAACCACCATTGTAGCCCGTACCATCGAATGGGGCGGAAGTAATCTGAACAGCCAGTACGTCATCGTACCCCGAGGACATACCGAGCAGTCATATACTCCCGACGGAATGAATGGTATGACTTTCACATCCCGCTATGGATACGTAGGATTTGCTGTCGAACAAAAAGATTTTGTTGCCGAAGGACTAAATGAAGTGGGGCTTTCTGCCGGATTATTTTATTTTCCCAATTATGGCAAATATCAGGATTACGATTTTACAGAAAAAGAGAAAAGCATATCCGACCTGCAACTCGTTTCCTGGATATTGGGAAAATGCAAGACGGTGGATGAAGTAAAAGAAGCCGTTAAAAAGGTTCGCATTATCAACATCGACCCACGTGCATCAACCGTTCATTGGCGATTTACCGATACTTCAGGCCATCAATTAGTACTTGAAATCATTAACGGAGTTCCCGAGTTTTACGAGAACAAGTTAGGTGTACTTACAAACTCTCCCGGTTTCGAATGGCAACTTACCAATCTTAATAATTATGTCAACCTGTTCCCGGGTACAGCTCCCGCACAACATTTAGGAAACATTGAATTATCCTCTTTTGGTGCAGGAAGCGGCTTTTTAGGTATTCCCGGTGATGTTACTCCTCCGTCACGTTTTGTGCGTGCCGCTTTCTATCAAACTTCGGCTCCACAACAAGACACTCCTCTGAAAACAGTTCTCCAGTGTTTTCAAATTCTGAATAATTTCGACATTCCCATAGGAATAGAGTTTAAACCGGGAGAAGTTCCCTGTGACATACCCAGCGCAACGCAATGGACTTCAGCCACAGATATGACAAACCGGATAATCTATTTTCGCACAATGTATAATAGCGCAATCCGTAGTATCGATCTCAATACAATCGATTTTACCAAAGTCCATTATCAGGCAAAGCCAATGGACATCGTAAAACAACAACCTGTAGAAACAATAAAAATAAAATAAATGTTTGTAACAGCACGGATGATCGCAAATACAATTCAGTTGTTTGCGATCATCCGTACCTTTCTTTTGTACTACAACATTATTTAGACGATGTTCCGCTCTCCAGGATACTGACTATTGAAAACAGAGTGAAACAGATGGCTCCCAAACCGGTTAACACACGCGCAGGTATAAAATAGTCTTCATGAATTGTACCGAGTTCAAATGCAAAAGCGGCTAAGAACAAACAGGTTAATGCAGTCAGTATGGGAATGATAGGAATACGATTGGATAACTTGAATTCATGTCTCCATATTTTTGCCAGCAGAATGACCTTACTTGAAATACTATAACAGACTAAGCCTAAGCCGACCATAATGAAACCGATAACTCCATTCGTTGAACTGGAATCCGCAAAAACAACGAATACTCCCCAAACAAGGGAAACCGTCCCCATCAATAATACCAGTTTGGGCCATCTGTTACGTTCCGTTGCCGAATATACATTTCGTACTTGGCGGGCAATGGTGGCAACCAACGCAATAAGACTGGTACAAATGCACGCCAGTCCTATCATTACATGCCCGGCAACAAAATAAGCAACATGCATTTCACTTTGTCCCAATAAAACAAATGCCCATATCCAAGCAGCAGCAGACGCGATAACCGCTATGCCTTTCAATACCCGCTCTTGTCCGGCAGTAAATGCATTTTGCGGAACATCATGTCCGGTATCTTTCGCGTTGGCAGGAATTAAAGAAAAGCGGGTAGAAGAAGTAGCGGCAGTTGCCACACAAACAGTGATTAATCCCACTCCGGCCACCACATGTCCGGCAACGAAAGAAGAAGGATTATTTGCCGAAGAAAAAATAACTATACCGGAAATAATGGTAACCACAGCAGCCAGATAACCGATAATTGGCAAAGCATATTTGGAGTTTCGTCCATACGTATGAATAATCTGGCGTATGATAGTGGCCGCCGTTGCAAAAAGTGCAATACAAATCATACCTAATGAGAATACAACAGGACCTGCCACCAAGCGGTTAGGGTCGTCTCCCAATACATAAATAAATGTTCCGTATCCGAAACAGAACAGAGCCATTATCAACGGAATGGCTCTGAATAGTACACTTATACCATAATTCATATCCTTATATAGTTTTTAAATTTCCCTGTAAAACAAGGTTTAACGTTATTTGTTTTTGAATTATTCTTCCTTTTTGGGTCTTTTCACAAGAGACACCTTTCTACCGATTGAAATTAAAAAGCCTTTTCTTGTATGAAAACGAATGTTTTTGTACATTTGCACCCTTAAAATAAGGAGGGTACCTCCAGTCTTAATTGTAAATAGTAAAAATCGAGATATAGTCATGAGCAAGAAGTTCGCCGAGTATTCACAGTTCGACCTTTCACAGGTAAACAAGGACGTATTGAAAAAATGGGACGAAAACCAGGTTTTCGCCAAGAGTATGACAGAACGTGAAGGCTGCCCTTCGTTTGTTTTCTACGAAGGTCCTCCATCAGCTAATGGTATGCCGGGCATTCACCACGTGATGGCTCGCTCTATAAAAGATATTTTCTGCCGCTACAAAACGATGAAAGGCTATCAGGTAAAGCGTAAAGCCGGATGGGATACACACGGACTGCCTGTAGAGTTAGGTGTGGAAAAAGCAATGGGTATCACCAAAGAGGATATCGGCAAAAAGATTTCTGTAGCGGAATACAATGCTGCCTGCCGCAAGGACGTGATGAAATTCACGAAAGAGTGGGAGGACCTTACTCACCAAATGGGGTATTGGGTGGATATGAAACACCCGTATATCACATACGATAATCGCTACATCGAAACATTGTGGTGGCTACTGAAACAAATGCATAAGAAAGGATTCCTATATAAAGGATATACTATCCAACCTTATTCTCCGGCTGCCGGAACAGGCTTGAGTTCGCACGAGCTGAACCAACCGGGTTGCTATCGCGATGTAAAAGATACGACCGTCGTGGCACAATTCAAAATGAAAAACCCGAAGCCGGAAATGACCGAATGGGGAACTCCATACTTCCTCGCGTGGACTACCACTCCATGGACTTTACCATCAAACACAGCATTGTGTGTAGGTCCGAAAATCGATTATGTAGCCGTACAATCTTACAACGCCTATACAGGGCAACCCATCACAGTAGTATTGGCAAAGGCGTTACTGAATACCCATTTCAATCCCAAAGCTGCTGATCTGAAACTGGAAGATTATAAGCAGGGAGACAAACTGGTTCCATTCAAAGTGATTGCCGAATACAAAGGACCCGACCTCGTAGGAATGGAATATGAACAACTTATCCCATGGGTGAATCCGGGTGAAGGTGCATTCCGTGTCATCTCGGGTGATTACGTAACGACTGAAGACGGTACAGGTATCGTACATATCGCCCCGACATTCGGTGCAGACGATGCTCAAGTAGCCAAAGCTGCCGGAGTTCCTCCCTTGCAGTTGATCAATAAGAAAGGTGAACTCCGTCCGATGGTGGACCTTACCGGTAAATTCTATACTTTAGATGAGATAGATGAAACATTTGTAAAAGAGCGTGTTAACGTAGAATTATACAAAGAATATGCAGGACGCTTCGTGAAGAACGCATACGATCCGAATCTGACTGATCAGGACGAAACTCTGGATATAAGTATCTGTATGATGATGAAAGCCAATAATCTGGCATTTAAGATTGAGAAGCATGTACACAATTATCCGCATTGCTGGCGTACAGACAAACCGGTACTTTACTATCCGTTGGATAGCTGGTTTATTCGTTCTACCGCTTGCAAAGAGCGTATGATAGAACTGAACAAAACGATCAACTGGAAACCCGAATCAACCGGTACCGGACGTTTTGGCAAATGGCTGGAGAATCTGAATGACTGGAATTTGAGTCGTTCCCGTTATTGGGGGACTCCACTTCCGATCTGGCGTACAGAAGACAACAGTGATGAAATATGTATCGAATCTGTTGAAGAATTATATAACGAAATAGAAAAGTCGGTAGCTGCCGGATTCATGAAATCGAACCCTTATAAAGACAAAGGATTCATACCTGGGCTTTATACAGATGAAAATTACGATAAGATCGACCTGCACCGTCCTTATGTAGACGACATCATCCTCGTGTCAAAAGACGGAAAGCCGATGAAACGCGAGACGGACCTTATCGATGTATGGTTTGACTCCGGTGCAATGCCGTATGCACAAATTCATTATCCGTTCGAAAACAAAGAATTGCTGGACAGCCATCAGGTATATCCTGCCGATTTCATTGCGGAAGGAGTGGATCAGACACGCGGGTGGTTCTTCACTCTGCACGCCATTGCGACAATGGTATTCGACAGTGTATCTTATAAGGCTGTTATTTCCAACGGTCTGGTATTGGATAAGAACGGTAATAAAATGTCCAAACGTTTGGGCAATGCCGTCGATCCGTTCTCTACGATCGAGAAATACGGTTCCGACCCATTGCGTTGGTATATGATTACGAATTCTTCTCCATGGGATAATCTGAAGTTCGATATGGATGGCATTGAAGAGGTGCGCCGTAAGTTCTTCGGTACATTGTATAACACGTATTCATTCTTTGCATTGTATGCCAATGTAGACGGATTCGAATATAAAGAAGCAGACGTTCCGATGGAGTCACGTCCGGAAATCGACCGTTGGATTCTTTCGGTATTGAATACGCTGATCAAAGAAGTGGATACTTGCTACAACGAATATGAGCCAACAAAAGCAGGACGCCTGATTTCCGACTTTGTAAACGACAATTTGTCTAACTGGTATGTCCGCCTGAACCGCAAACGTTTCTGGGGCGGCGAGTTTACGCAAGACAAGCTGTCGGCTTATCAGACATTATATACCTGTCTGGAAACCGTCGCCAAACTGATGGCGCCTATCGCACCGTTCTATGCCGACCGTTTGTATGGCGATCTGATCTCTGCAACCGGGCGCGACACGGTTGTTTCCATTCATCTTGCCAAATTCCCCGAATACAAAGAGGAAATGATAGACAAGGCGTTGGAAGCCCGTATGCAAATGGCACAAGACGTAACTTCCATGGTATTGGCACTACGTCGGAAAGTGAATATCAAAGTACGCCAACCGTTACAATGTATCATGATTCCGGTAGTAGATGAAGAACAAAAAGCTCACATAGAAGCCGTGAAAGCATTGATCATGAACGAAGTAAACGTAAAAGATGTCAAATTCGTAGACGGTGCTGCCGGTGTACTGATAAAGAAAGTGAAATGTGACTTCAAAAAACTCGGCCCTAAGTTTGGAAAACAGATGAAAGCCGTAGCAGCAGCCGTAGCGGAAATGTCACAGGAAGCCATCGCCGAACTGGAAAAGAACGGCAAATATACGCTGAATCTGGATGGAGCGGAAGCCATCATCGAAGCGTCGGATGTAGAAATCTTCAGTGAAGACATTCCGGGATGGTTGGTTGCCAATGAAGGAAAACTGACTGTTGCCTTGGAAGTTACCGTAACCGAAGAACTTCGTCGTGAGGGCATTGCCCGTGAACTGGTGAACCGTATACAGAATATTCGTAAGTCAAACGGTTTTGAGATAACCGATAAGATAAGAATAACAATATCTAAAAATCTGCAAACGGATGATGCAGTAAACGAATATAAAGACTATATTTGTAACCAAGTTTTGGGAACATCCCTTGATTTGGCAGACGAAGTAAAAGAGGGTACGGAGTTGAATTTCGACGACTTCTCTTTGCTTGTCAATGTAGTGAAAGAATAACTCTAATACTAATAACTTTAAAAAAACAAGATTATGGCAGAAAAGACAAGATATTCAGATGCGGAACTTGAAGAATTCCGTGCCATTATTATGGAGAAACTGGAGTTGGCGCAACGTGACTATGACCAGTTGAAAATGAGTCTTATGGGCCTTGATGGCAACGATACAGACGATACATCGCCCACATATAAAGTATTGGAAGAAGGAGCCAATACATTATCAAAAGAAGAAACAACTCGTTTGGCACAACGTCAGTTGAAGTTTATCCAAGGTTTACAGGCAGCACTTGTCCGTATTGAAAACAAAACCTATGGCATTTGCCGTGAAACGGGTAAACTAATTCCGGCAGAACGTCTCCGCGCTGTGCCTCATGCTACACTGAGCATTGAAGCTAAAAACAGTGGAAAGAAATAATTAGCAACGAGTCAGGAGCTACAAGCTACAAGTCGCCGTATATAATAAAACGATAGGGTACTTGTAGCTTGTGACTTATAGCCCGTTACTTATATAACTTGTACTCAACAAAAATGAAAAAACTACTTACGAAAGGACAGATAGCCCTGCTCGTCATCTTTTCAGTGCTGATTATAGATCAGATTATCAAAATCTGGATTAAAACCCACATGTATTGGCACGAAAGCATCCGCATCACCGATTGGTTTTATATCTATTTCACTGAAAACAATGGCATGGCATTCGGTATGGAAATTTTCGGGAAACTATTCCTCACCACCTTCCGTATTGTTGCAGTCGCTTTAATTGGCTGGTATCTTTATAAAATAGTAAAAAAGGGATTCAAAACCGGTTATATCATTTGTGTTTCATTAATTCTGACCGGAGCATTAGGGAACATTATCGACAGTGTATTCTATGGGGTAATCTTTAATGAAAGCACCCATTCGCAAATTGCCGGCTTTATGCCCGAAGGAGGAGGATATTCCACTTGGTTTTATGGTAAAGTGGTAGACATGTTCTATTTCCCGATAATCGACACCACCTGGCCCACTTGGATGCCGTTTGTAGGTGGGGAGCACTTCATATTCTTCAGCCCTATATTCAACTTTGCCGATGCCGCCATCAGTTGTGGTATCATTGCGCTGCTTCTTTTTTATAGCAAATATCTGAACGAGTCTTACCACTCACACGAAAAAAAAGACGAAGACAGAAAATGAAAAAAGACTTCCGGTTTCAATGGTGTATCCTATGCTTGCTGATAATATTTGCAACAGGTTGTAAGGTGAAAAGACCCAGTGAGGTTCTTCCGGAATCAACAATGGAAAATCTGTTGTATGATTATCACATTGCCAAAGCAATGGGAGACAACTTGCCATATAATGAAAATTACAAGAAAGTGCTGTATACGGATGCCGTATTCAATAAATACGGTACGACTAAAGCAGTTTTCGATTCATCAATGGTATGGTATACACGTAATATGGAAGTTTTAGCTAAAGTATATGAGAAAGTAAGCAAAAGACTGAAAACACAGCAAAACGCAATAAACCAGTTGATTGCCATACGTGATAAAAAACCGATGACATCTGCTCCTGGAGACAGTATCGATGTATGGGCATGGCAGCGTATGAAACGACTGACGGGGATGCCTACAGACGACAAACTGACCTTTGTATTGCCTTCGGACAGTAATTTCAAAGAACGTGACACATTGATATGGAAAGTGCGTTATCAGTTCCTTGAAAATGGACCGGATACGACTTTAGCCGCTTTGATGGCCATGCAAATCCTATTTGAAAACGACAGTATTATCAGTGGAACTCAAAAAGTAGTAAATTCCGGTATACAAAGTATCTGTTTACAATCGGATACCTTAGGAGCTATCAAAGAGGTGAAAGGGTTCATATATTACCCAAGAGAAAAAACTCCTCAGACTTTAGTGCTCGATCAAATAACATTGATGCGCTATCACTCTAACGACACCCTGAAAGCATTGAATGATTCATTGCAAAACAGCGATACTCCTAAACCGGATACCACCAAAGAGGAAAAAGAAAAAGCTCCCGAAGAGAACACAGATGCAGTAAAGACAAATTTGCAACATCCACAGAGACTTAGTCCGGAGGAAATGAACCGCCGTCGTAGTAATCAGCAACGGGAGGAGGTAAAACCGGAGCAGCTCAAAGTAGAAAAGAAGCATATACAGACAGAAAAGTTAGAATTAAAGCAGGATCGGCAAATGAACCAACGTCGCCGCTTGCAGAAGCAAGTACAACAATGAAACGTTTCGCTTCCCATTATTTATATGTACCGGATACCGGATTTCTGAAACAACACGTAATAGAGGTGAAAGAAGAATATGTCGTAAATTTCTTCCCCCTCACAGAAGAAATAGAATCAGTAGAGTGGATGCCCGGTGTTATAGAATTAGTTCCGGAAAAAGGAAAATTTCGTGCCTATCTTCTATACCCTTTCAATTTCCAAACGATGCAGCCTGTCGCCGGAACTCAGCGCAGACAATTGCCGTAGCAATCGCTACATTAAGTGACTCGGAGGTTTCACGCTCTTGCGGATAGTTAGGAATGTACAATTTCCGGTTAATCAATGTTTCTATTTCTTTGCTGATTCCATTTCCCTCGTTTCCCATTACAATCAGTCCGTTACGGGATAATTGCTGTTCATACATGTTTTCTCCATCCAGAAAAGTACCATAAACAGGAAGATCAGCAAGTGAACGAATCAGATCGGGCAGGGGAGTATAAGACACTTTAACACGGGCTATCCCGCCCATAGTAGCCTGTACGGTCTTAGGATTGTATACATCCACCGTATTGGGCGAACAGAATATATGCTCTATCCCAAACCAATCGGCCAAACGGATAATTGTTCCTAAGTTACCCGGATCTTGAACATCGTCCAAAGCAAGACAAAGGGAATTTTGAAAAACAGTTCTATCTATAGAGTATTCGGGCTGTTCAAATATGGCAAGTACTTGCTGCGGCGTTTTCAAAAGGCTGGCACGCGATAAATCGTCCTGGCTGACCTCTACCACCTCGTTTGCCACAACCGACGGATGCTCTCGCAGCCAGGAAGAGGTAGCTGCCAAAAAACGGCAAGAGAAGCAACCTAACAAATCACCGACCAGCTTAGGACCCTCGGCCAAGAAAACTTTCTCTTCCTTGCGAATCTTTTTCTGTTCCAATGAACGGATATACTTGATCTTATTTTTGCTTAATGATAACATATGCATTCCTTATTTACGGCAAAGCTATAAAGATATTCGCAATATTCCTCTTACTCTTACTTCTTTTTCTATAACTATTTTCTTATGATTAACAATATTTATAACGATAAATATATACTATCTATTTAAATTTCGTAGATTTGTTTAAAAATAGTAGATTGATTATCAACAATAAATACAAAAATAATGGAAAGACTTACACAACAGGAAGAAGAAATAATGCTTTACTTTTGGAAGTTAGGCCCCAGTTTCATCAGAGATGTATTAAATCAGATGCCCACACCTAAACCACCATATACCAGTGTGGCTTCGGTAGTACGTAATCTGGAGAAGAAAGAATATCTGTCTCCTTTCAAACTCGGTAATTCGATCCAGTATCACCCCGTTATTAAAGAAAGTGATTACAAAAGATACTTCCTGAGCGGAGTGGTCAGCAATTACTTCACAGGTTCATACAAGGAAATGGTTTCATTCTTCGTACGGGACCGTAAAATCAGTAAAAAAGAACTGGAAGATCTTATTGACATAATCGAAGATGAAGAATCCTAAATAAAGCCAGCAATATGACACTTTTCATTTTATACTTTATCAAAGTAAATGTGGCATTAGCCGTATTATACCTCTTTTATAAACTGCTGTTTAGTAAAGATACATTTTTTGGTTTACGCAGGCTGATGCTGATATTGATTTACATCACCGCATTCACTTATCCATTGCTCAATTTTTCCAACTGGATAATAACGGATAGTGGCAGTGTCACGGGACAAGTCGTAAGTACTTTATATAAAAAGGTATTGCCGGAAATAACGGTCTTCAGCAATGTAACAACCGAACCTACCGTCTATTCGTGGACTATGATGCTTCTTGCGGGTATTTACCTAACGGGAGTAATATTCTTATTGACACGCACATTGATGGAAATCTGGAAAACCAGCATCACACTTCATCGCAGTAAGAAAACGGAAATAGACGGTATTCGCGTATGTCTGGCGGATGCAAAACAAGAACCTTATTCTTTCTTCAAATGGATTTACATCCATCCGGACAGGCACAATGTGAAAGAGATAAAAGAAATATTGGTACATGAACAGACACATGTGCGTGAACTCCACTCGGCAGATATCTTATTGGCACAGATTGCCATTATCATTTGCTGGATCAATCCGTTCGCCTGGCTTATCCGAAGCGAAATGCGCATCAATCACGAATATCTGGCAGACAGAAAGGTGATAGCAAACGGATATGACAAGAAGACTTATCAATATCATCTTTTGGGACTGGAACATACTCAACTGGCTGCAGCAAATTTATATAATAACTTTAGTGTATTACCCTTAAAGAACCGAATTAAAATGTTAAACAGAAAAAGAACCCGTAACATCATGAAAAGCAAGTACCTGATGTTTATCCCCGTAGCCGCTTTATTAGTTTTATTCAGTAACTGTACGAATACTGCCGAGGAAGCAACGAAGGAAGAAGAAAAAGTGGATGTGAAATTTGTACCGACAGAAGTGAAATCGGATACAATCGACACTCAAGATGAAGTTTTGGATATGGTAGAAGTAATGCCGGAGTTTCCAGGAGGAGTTAAGGCATTGATGAGCTATCTGGCAAAAAACATCGAATACCCGAAAGAAGCAGAAAATGCAGGTATGCAAGGACGTGTTGTCGTACAATTCGTTGTTAATACAGACGGCAGCATCGAAGATGCCAAAGTAGTCCGTGCAGTCAATCCTTTATTGGACCAGGAAGCCATACGTGTAATCAACACAATGCCGAAATGGAAACCGGGAATGCAGGACGGCAAGACAGTACGTGTGAAGTATACCGTACCCATCATGTTCCGCCTGAAATAAGCGGCAGACAGAGATAAAACATTGAAATTACCAATAGTTCGCCCTTGTGAGGTTGTAAACAACTCCGCAAGGGCGAATTAGCATTTATTATTTCCCCATACAGAAAAATTCGTTTATATTTGTAGACTATTTGAGGCAACTATATAAAACCCTATGAGGAGAGGATATCTTTACACGTTACTGTCTTTTGCTATCTTGGTGCTGCTGGCTTCGTGTTCCGCTACAAAATTTGTACCGGAAGGTTCCTATCTGCTGGACGAAGTAAAGATATCCACTGATAACAAAGAAGTAAAACCCTCCGGCCTGCGAATGTACGTAAGGCAGAATCCCAATGCCAAATGGTTCAGCCTGATCAAAATGCAGTTGTATGTATATGATCTTTCCGGTCGCGATTCGAGTAAATGGTACAATAAATTTCTCCGGAAAATAGGCGATGCTCCTGTTATTTATAATGAAAATGAAGCAAGGCGTTCAGAAGAAGAGATAACCAAAGCTGTCCAGAATTTAGGCTATATGGGAGCTTCCGTAAAGCGAGTGACCAAAACAAAGAAAAAGAAACTAAAGCTTTACTATGAAGTGACCACCGGAAAACCGTATACTGTCCGTTCACTCAACTACGACATTCAAGATGCAAAGGTCGGCGAATACATGCGGAAAGACTCTGCCAATACTTTATTGAAGGAAGGCATGTTGTTTGATGTGAATATATTGGATGCGGAAAGACAACGGATTACAGACAACCTGCTGAGAAACGGATATTACAAGTTCAACAAAGATTACATTTCATATACGGCGGATACGGTACGTAATACTTATCTTGTAGACCTTACCTTGCATTTGCAACCCTACACGACACATGCGGATGACACTCCGAAACCACACAATCAATATCACATCAATAAAATAAACTTCATTACGGATTATGATGTACTTCAATCTTCCGCATTGAGCAGTATCGAGATCAATGACTCGATACATTATAATAATTACCCGATCTATTATAAAGACAAACTTTACTTACGCCCTAAAATACTGGCTGACAATCTGCAATTCTTTTCCGGGGATTTATTTAACGAACGTAACGTGCAACGTACGTATTCTAATTTCGGCCGCCTGCCGGCACTCAAGTATACCAATATCCGTTTTTTTGAAACAATGGCGGGAGACAGCACAATGCTGAATTGCTATGTGATGCTTACCAAGAGCAAACACAAGTCGATATCCTTTGAGCTGGAAGGCACCAACTCGGCGGGTGACTTGGGAGCAGCCGCTTCGGTATCTTTCCAACACCGGAATCTGTTTCATGGCTCGGAAACATTCATGATGAAATTCCGTGGTGCATACGAAGCCATCACCGGTCTGCAAGGAGATTATCGTAACAATAATTATACGGAATACGGAGTAGAGACCAGTATTAATTTCCCCAGTTTCTTATTTCCTTTTCTGAATTCTGACTTCAAGCGTAAGATAAAGGCAACGACTGAATTCGGTTTACAATACAGTTATCAGTTGCGTCCGGAATTCTCACGCACCGTTGCATCTGCTTCATGGAGCTATAAATGGACACAACGCCAACGGGCACAGCACCGCATCGACCTGATAGACATCGGATATCTTTACCTGCCTTGGATCTCGAATAAATTCCGTGAAGACTATATCAACAAAGGACAAAATCATATTTTTGAGTACAATTATAAGAATCGTCTCATCGCCCGTATGGGATATAGTTATAATTTCAATAGCGCGGGAAATTCATTGGTCAACAATACTATCAGCTCCAATTCATATTCTATCCGTGCCAATATAGAATCGGCAGGAAATATTTTATACGCTTTTTCGAAAGCAACCGGTATACGGAAGAATGATGATAATGAATATGCCATTTTGGGCATTCCATATGCACAATATCTAAAGGGAGATTTTGATTTTGCGAAGAATATCCGGATAGACCATCGTAATTCATTGGCATTTCATGCAGGATTCGGTATAGCTGTTCCGTATGGCAATGCAAAAACGATTCCTTTTGAGAAGCAATATTTCTCGGGAGGTGCCAACAGCGTTCGCGGATGGTCTGTACGCGATTTAGGCCCCGGTTCATTTCCCGGAGATGGAAACTTCCTGAATCAATCGGGAGATATCAAGCTGGATGCCAGTATTGAATACCGGAGTAAACTGTTCTGGAAGTTTCAAGGAGCAGTCTTTGTAGATGCCGGTAATATCTGGACCATTCGCGACTATGCCAACCAGCCCGGAGGTGTCTTTAAGTTTAATGAGTTCTACAAGCAGATTGCCGTAGCCTACGGAATAGGCCTGCGTCTGGATCTTGATTTCTTTGTATTACGTTTCGACGGAGGTATGAAAGCAATCAATCCGGCGTATGAAACCCAAAAGGACCATTGGCCCATCATTCATCCCAAATTCAGTCGGGACTTTGCATTCCATTTCGCAGTGGGTTATCCATTTTAACCAGCCACCGTTCACTTTCCTTTATCAAATGGAGAGTATCCTGCTTTTCCGGTACAATAACAGATGCACCGTTAAAGAAATTGATGCTCAAGCTGTTTTTTACGGAGCAGACAACAGTGGCATCCCCTTTTTCTTCATTCACCTGTGTATCGACAACACTAACTGCAACCGGCCCTCTCGCCTTTACTTTATCAACGTGTTGTTGTGTGGTATTGGTGGCAATAAAACTGATATACGGAAAGGAAGCGGCAGTCGCCATATCTTTAGCAGCCATATAATCGAGATCATAGACGGCTTCGCAGAATGAAACAGCGTTTACGGTAGCTTCATGGGGTGGAGGGGTATCTTGACAAGCAGTCAAACTTATAAAAACAGAAAGGTAAAAGAGACGTATTTTTTTCATAATCCATAATAAATAAAAAAGATGAAACATACTTGTATAAAAGGATGTTTCATCTTTGGATGTTTCTTTATGACATAGATTAACGAGCAGCAAACAGCAGGCCGTTCATTGTCATCTGACGTGCAGCAAGGGTACCTTGAGCATCCAGAGTAACAGTCATCGTTTCACCGTTAGGCAAATACATCTGAGCCGTACCATCGTTGTTCATCTTCAGGATTTCAGTACTTTCACCGTCAGCCACTACATTCCAAGTATTCGCTTCCTTGTTGTAGATCAAGTCCATAGTAGCCTTTTCACCTTCTTTTGTGATTGAATAACCGTTCTCAAGAGTTTCTACCAGATAATTACCGTTTTCTCCTTTTACTTTCTTAACATCTCCCACATTGGCCATCGGATTAGAACCGCTCCAGAATTCAATAGAGTTAATCACTAACGCATCCGCCAGATAAGCAACACCATACACCGGTATGATATTCATTGCCAGGAATACAAGTTCATTAACGAACTTATTTCCAACTGACTGGTTCCAAGAAGAAACGCGGTTGAACAAACCAAATGAACCTACACATGAACTAAACAAAATGGTACCGCTAAGAGCAAAAGCAGCAACCAGTGTAAATCTGTTTTTCTTCATAATTTTGTTTTTTTAGTTGGTATTTTGTAAAACGTGTAAGATTTATGTAAGCCATAAACCTCCCTTAATAGAATGCAAATATATACTTTTTAATTAATAGAAGCAAAAGACTGTTGTTTTTCTACTTTAGAGGCTATTTAAATTTTCCTATAGAAAGCATTTATGAGTTTATTTGGAGCAAAATTAAAGCAGGCTTAGCTTTTCCTTCGTTTGCCCAGTTCTTTTCCTAATAAATAATCAACGGAGAACTTACCGGGACCGGAAATATACATCAGTATAAATACCACCAGATAGATAAGTGCCAACTCTTTTGTGGCAAAAGCATCGTTACCGTGAATAACAAAGAAAGCCATCCCCATTGTAAAAATCATCGGCAGCATCGCCAAACGATAGAGCAACCCCACGATAAAGGCCATAGAACATACCAGTTCTCCAAAAATGGCCAGCCCCAGAGACAAAGGACTTCCTACTCCCAACGGATCGGGAAAAGCAGCGGATAATTCCTGAAAATTACTCCATTTCTGTATACCATGATTCATTAAAAGCAGACCGAAAAAGACACGTAATATCAATAAAAACAGGGAAGCTCCCGTACTATTGGGATTGGAAGGAAATAAGAATTTATAAATCATAAAGTTTCATTTATTAGTTTGTAATTTATATATATAAACAACAGCCGGTCTCACATTGTTTCAAATTCAGTGGAATAATATGACACAAAAATAAAGATACAAAGTATTTTATTCGTTTTCATCCTCTTTTTCTTTCTTTACCGGCTTTATTATCAGCCTTAAAGACGGATCGTAAGTGAAATAGCTCCACATCCAATCGGTAAAGATGAAAAGTTTATTCTTAACCCCGACAATACTCATCAGATGGATAAAAAGCCAGACCGCCCAAGCAAGGAATCCCCCGAAACGGATATTCTTTAACTCGACAATAGCATTGTTGCGGCCTACGGTAGCCATCGATCCTTTATTATGATAGACAAACGGTTTTAGAGGAAGCCCTTTTTCTATATTATTCAGATTGCGTACTAACAACCTTGCCTGCTGAATGGCCGGCTGTACCACTTGAGGATGCCCACGCGGATAATCCTCGGAAATCATCAAGGCCGTATCGCCAATAGCAAATATATGATCGCTTCCGGATACTTTGTTGAAAGCATCTACCTTCAAACGATTTCCCGGTCCGTAAGCATCTACGGGCAGTCCTTCCAGACTATTGGCTTTTACACCTGCCACCCAGTAGATATTTGCCGAAGGCAATACCGTACCGTCTCCCAATGTCAGCAAATCATTTTCGTAATCCACTACTTTGGAATTGACTTTTACCTCGACACCTTTCTTTTGTAAATAATCCCGTACCTCTTCGGAAGATTTCTCCGAAAAGGCAGAAAGCAGGCGAGAGCCGGCATCGATAAGCACAATCCGCATCTTCTTCATATCCAAGTCGGGATAATCCTGCGGAAGAATGAATTTTCTCATTTCCGCCAATGCCCCCGAAAGTTCGATACCGGTAGCACCACCACCCACGATAATGAATGTCATCAGCTTCTCCCGTTCTTTCGGATCGGTGGTATTCTGTGCTTTTTCAAAACTCTCCAACACTTGATTACGATTGTACAACGCTTCGGCCGTTGTTTTAAGCGACATAGTTTTCTCAGCCATCTTGTTGTTACCGAAATAATTTGTATAACACCCGGTAGCAATCACCAGATAATCATAATCAATTGCACCGATGGAAGTCTCCAAGAGCTTCTGTTCCGGAATAACCCGACGGGCTTCACAAATACGGATGTGAAAATATTTACGCTTTTTAAAGATTTTGCGAAATGGAAAAGAAATGGCACTCGGCTCAATACCGGCTGTGGCAACCTGATAAAGAAGAGGCTGAAAGAGATGATAATTGTTTTTGTCCAGCAATACAACTTGGAATTGGTCATTCTTCAACTTACGTGCCAGCTTCAAACCTCCAAAACCACCGCCTACAATGACTACTCTCTTCTTTTTCCCTCTGTCGGGAATATCTATTTTATTCATCATGACATTATTATATTAATCTGATAGTATATTAACATCAGAATGAAAAGAAATGTTTTTATAAGTAACATTTTCGGAGCATATTTTTGTCAAGAGCAGTTTTATGCATTATTAACCGTAAAGAAGCTGTTTCGGCAGATTTCTTCGGCAGCAAGATAACAAAGTATGTAAACGGAAATATCAAATAATGAAACGGAACATAAGATACCGGGATAAATACATTACATAGCCGGGGAAAGTTCGCTATGAACCGTTGTTAAGCGACATAAGCACCGTGCTCAGAAGGCCTTATGAATGCTCCTAAATAAGAAAAGGAGAAAGTTGTCCGCTTCCTCCTTTTAGTGCAATTTAATCTGAATCTACTTTATGATTACAGTGGCAAAAGTACGTTTTTTCCACTTGATATCCAAACAGACGGGCATGATTATTTTATCCTTTATTCCGTCTGTTCGTCCTCTACCACATATTCTATCTCGTGTGCCTCTGTCAGTAAAGGAATTTCAAGTTTGCCAAGCATCATATCCAAGGCAGCTTCCGGTAACGGATATTCTCTCTCCCGGTTCTGTTTTCTCCAGACCGAATAAGGCTTCTCGATATATACCACCTTAATCCGGGCACCATATTCTGCAAAGAGATTAATGAGCTGGAAACGCATCATGACGGTGATATTCGTTGCATTCCAAATAAATCCCTGACCTTTTCGCAGATAGGCGCGAGCCTGTTTCTTCGCTTCCTGCACCACCCATCCGTTGGCCGATTTATCCGTAGGACTCAGCTTATTCTTCCGTCGGATGTCATCCAGACTGATAACAGGTAAATTCGTTCCAGACGTTTCGATATAATGGTCTTTTCCCATTCCGGGCAGGCCGGACAACAGGATAACGTCGCATTTAAACTTCTCATATGGGATGTAGTCGATATAGCTTTCTGCCGTATGGAAATAACGGAAACGGGCATGGTCGGTAGTAAACTCCCTGCTTTTCTTCCAACATCCCTGCTCACGGCAAAAGAGTTCAAAAAGATCCAATGACTCCAACAATTCCTCCCTATCTTGACAGATACGTCCTCTTATATCCGCTTCGGCAAGCATCCGGAGCTGCGAAGTATCCAGCCTGAAAGCAACTTCGGCAATCTTGCGCACAGGATCGGTCTTTTCCATCAACCAAAGAGGAAGCCCGTGAAACCTGACAAGCGAAGCTATTTTTTCACGAATCGCAAAAGGTGTCGGGAGATCCCTATACAACAAAGTACGGACCGTATATTCCCCCTTACGTGCATGTCCTCTTGCAGTAATACGGCCATCGCTTTCGACCACTGTGGCCGACCGCTTTTCCACATCATGCAACAAAGCAGCCGTCCACAATATCTCTTTGTCCTGCCCGCCAAGGTCGGAATAGGCCGGCAACTGCTGTAATTCTTCTATCACTTTCCAAGTATGAACGGCCACGTTTCCTTCGGCGTGATATAACTTATCCTGCGGCACCTCATTCATATTCCGTGCCCAATCAAATTGCTGTTCGATCGAATCACGGCTTTTATTATCTGTAAATTTCCAGATCATTTTCCTTATTCTTTATTATCATTAAATTCCCAGAAAAGCCGGGCACGCTTCCAGTGGCGTGTCCAATGCTCATCTGTCTTCACATGTCCCTTACGGACATACTTAAATACATTATGGGCAAATTCACCCACCGGATATTCACCTATATTTCGGGTGACTATCCCTTCGCGGGTGCAATCTTCCCCCGTAAGAGGATCTTTTGTTCCAAAGACTCCCGGTTGCCGGGCAAGTGCAAGCACCTGTTGCCGGAGCTGCTCTTGAGAAAGTTCTTCGACTGTCTGAAACTGCAATTCGGGTACAGTCGGAAGATCGAATGCTGCTGCATAGAATTTCACCTCTTCCCATGACAGCCATTTGTCAAGGCAACGCACGGCAAAAACATAGAAATAAGATTCCAACCGCTTATATTCGATGGAATGCACGGCATAAAGGTTCTCACCGAACAGTTCCAGATTTCCCAGATCATATTTCATCAGTTCCCAACGTTCACGAAGCTGCCGTGTCCACGGTGAAGTGGTAGGAGCGGCATGTGAGCGGGCAAATACCCCGGCACTGTTCAGACAATTATTCTCACCATCGAGCTTTTCGGTGTGTACCAGGGTTCCAATCTTCCGGATATCTTCCCAATAATTAGAGTTGATGCGGTCGTCACTGGTAGTTCCCGGTGAAAATGGGAAATGATAAGTGCGGCCATATTTTTCTGATAACATTATACTTTTCAATTAATTAAACATTCTTTTTGATCCTTCAAAAGCCAATCGGGCTGAATTCAAAATAAACTTATTCCTTATTCATCCTTACGATACGAGGAAGGAAGCGCCCTTGTATCTCTACCAGATCACTTTGAGCCCGCATTACCCTCTCGATATCTTTATACGCTAAAGGCATCTCTTCCACGCTGCCACCGATAAGAGTAACGCCTGCTTGTGTCAAGTATTTTTTTAAAGCAGATTGCGTGAAAGTGTTTTGAGCCTGCTGCCGGGACATGGCCCGCCCTGCACCATGCGAAGCGGAACAAAGAGATTCGGAGACTCCTTTGCCACAAACCAGATAGCCGGGCGTAGCCATACTACCGGGAATCAGTCCCGGTTGGCCTTTACCTGCAGGTGTTGCCCCCTTTCGATGAACAATTGCAAATTGTCCGGGAGTAATTTCTTCTCTCCAAGCGAAATTATGATGGTTACTCACATTCGAAAGCGGAGTCAGCCCCAATGCCTTTGCAAGATTGATGTGAATCCTTTCATGGCAAGCCTGTGCATAATCTCCTGCAAGGTTCATACTCATCCAATACGCTTGTCCCTCTTCCGAACGGAGATCAAGCCAAGCAAAATGCTGTGCTTCGCGAGGAAGTTTACAGGATTCGCGGGCCAGAAAACTATAATGCTGTGCAATCGCGGCTCCCAAACCACGTGAACCGGAATGAGATAATAAAGCGACATAATTTCCGGCAGGCAACTGCAATGCGTTCTTTTCCTGCAACTCCAGTTCACCGAAGTTAACAAAATGATTTCCCTGCCCCGATGTTCCCAGTTGGCGCACAGCTTTACCATGCAACTTTTGCAGTAGAGGGGTCAGACGAAACTCTTCCCGATCCAATACTTCGTGTTCCTGTATGAATTCCAACCCTCCATCCATACCGAAATGTGTGTATTCTTTCAACGCTATCTTAGCCTGATGTGCATACCGCCTGAGAAAATCCGGTTTCGCATCGAAAACCGTCAGACTCATCCGGCAGCCAATATCCATTCCGACAGCATAAGGTATTACTGCATTATCCACAGCCAACACACCGCCGATAGGCAATCCATAACCGGCATGTGCATCGGGCATCAACGCACCCGTCAATGTTACCGGCAAACGCATTGCCAATTCCATCTGTTGCTTGGCAGTGGTTTCTATAAATTTATTGCCGTAAATCTTATAGCCCAACGGCAGCTCTTTCAATTCATAAACTTGAAAATTTCTTTCTGTAATGGTAGGAGAGAAGCGTTCTGCCAATTTTCCCCACACATCACTATTCTTATAGTTCTCAGGATTATCAAGTACATCCGCCAACTGCGCCAGAATCTCTTCTTTACTTTCGTGCTTGCAATATTTGCTTACAACAGCAACAGCCAAACTACGCGCCACATTATCGGTATATCCTAATTTACTCAAATCTTTTAAACGCATTCCCATATTCTTTTTTCCATAGTACACCCGACCTGTACAAGAGACCAAATTCAATCTCCCGCAATAAACAGGCGGCTACATACTCGTTGTCAATGCATAAAAGAGCAGAAGTAATCAACCTTCTTGTCAGATACGACAATCCTCTTTCACTGCACTGAAGTGATTAAAATAAAATAATTAATGATGATAGGACTAATCAATCTTACCCCCGACAGCAGTATCACGAGAGGGGATAGGATCATTCAAGATAATAAAATTGCTAAGGCTCTTCCTCCCGATGAGCCATCTTAGTCCCGATTTTGATGTGTTATTTCTCCAACATAATGAATACCCTTTCCAATTGTTTTTAAAGGGTGAATACTAAATTTATCGCTGCAAATGTAATTCCTTTTTTAGTTCCGGCAAAGCATAAAGAACATTATTTTAAAAATTACGTCCACAGTATTTGCTATTTTAAAATAAAACCTTACCTTTGCACCCGAAATAAAAAGCAGGCACTCTTAGCTCAGTTGGTAGAGCAACTGACTCTTAATCAGTGGGTCCAGGGTTCGAATCCCTGAGGGTGTACAAAAGGAATGACTTCGGTTATTCCTTTTTTTATGCTTTAAAACCATCATCGATTTGAATCAAAACTTCCCTATCCAATATGTAAATTAAGAAGTATACCGAAATGCAAAGAAATTACCGTTTTAAGTATAAATTAACCGATCCGTATAAGAAAAATAGTTTTAAGGTAAAATTAAAAATATAAATATTACTTTCGTTCATTCAATAAATCTTTAAAACCAACTAAACATGAAAAAATTAATTTACCTGTCTGCTTCCGCAGCACTTTTACTATCAATTATCACTTCGTGCAAGCAAGTTCCAACCACTCAAACCATCAACGGAATCGTATATGATGCAAGTATGAATAATATAACAGTCATTTCCAATCAAGGAGATACGATAAATATCAGCACAATGGACACCAATCCCCAAAAAGTTCCCGGAGTTCTGCTAAATGATTCAGTAAAAGTAACTTGTAGTACTGAAAACATAGACGGGGTTCAGGTTTTGAAGGCTGCGGAACTGACAGTTACTGCCCATTCGCCTTATTATTATATTCAGGGAACCTGGCTCGAACCCAATCCGATAAATGCCCAAGAGATGCAAGGATTCACTCTTAATCCAAACGGGACAGCCCAATCGGTAAATATGGCAACCTTACTTATAAAAAATTGGAACTTGGATAATAAAACGTTGACTTTACAATACGAAAGTATCGGTAACAAACAAACAATAATGGGAACAGATACTCTGAGCATCACTAAGATCGATGCTGATTCACTCATTTTATCCAAGAATACAAATGTAATATGGCGATTGGCAAGGAAAAAGTAATTCTCATTAGTATATATCTTCCTTAAACGATCTGATAAAAAACAGATTAAGATACGATACAGTATCCTACATTCCGCAATATGTTACAAACTCTCCGGCTTCCAAGAGAGAAGCCGGAGGCAATATGCAATAATCCCCCCCCTGATTTTTTACCTGACAATCACAATTTTCTTACTCTTGATTGCAAAAGCCGTTTTAACCGTACAGATATAGCAAATTGATTCTTTAAAAAGAGAGATAATAAATTCATTCTTTCCCGTCTTTGTCTTTTGTACCGATAGAGCCTTCACCAAATTACCACTTATATCATACAGCCGTACTGTTACCGGGACCGGAGTATCCAATAAGACCCCAATCTTGAGTTTATCTCCCGAAAGAGTCCAGGAAAAGTCCAGATTATCAGATTTCTCAGGCAATATATCCATCCCCGTTATTGGCTCCCTTAAGTCCACATCTCCCAATTGATAAACCTCTGCGGCAGCCAGCAGATAACAACCGATGCCAAAATCCTCAAAATCGGCCGCACGGTCAAACAACACCGGTTGCCCGTCTTCCGGTTTCGCTCCCGCACCCTGCACATAACCTAAAAAGCCATCGTCATGAACGGCTACTTTACACATCGCATTCCAACCACGAATCACACACGGCAGATATCTCTCCCGGTCCAATATTCCGGCATGGATACCATAAGCCATGCCCGCCACAAACAAGGCAGTACCCGAAGTTTCCGGTCCGGGGGACCGCGTATCGCCCGTATTCAAGGGAGCAACCAGACTAACTCCCCAAAAACCATCCTCACGCTGACAAGCCAGCAGAGCATCGGACATCAGAACGAAATCATCCATATACTGCTGACGGTGTACTACCGTATCGGGAGAATAATACAGCACACGCGCAAGAGCCATATATACCCAACCATTTCCTCGCGACCAATAGCACGGCTTATCTGCCTCTTTTAAATCCATGTACGGAGGGTCATAGTTATAATCGCGATACCAAAGCCCGTCTTCAGTATTAAAAAGCGGAAGTCCGCCACTCTTTTTACTGCCGCCATGCTGGTTACGGGTAAACATATACATTTCGTACATGCGCCGGAAATACCGTTCATCTTTTTCAATTGTCCCCAGTTGGGCAAAAATAGGCATAGCCATCTGTACGGCATCCACCCAATACCAGTCATCAACCACATTCGTGGCAAGCATATCATCGATAAGTTTTTTAATATGGGTTTTCCTCACAGTCTGCGCCGGATTGAGCATATACATATCCAGATACGCCTGTCCGCAACATTGGAAATCAGCATGCCGTTCTTGCTTCTTTTCCGATGCTTTCCATCCGTGATGGTTCCCCCAATCTTCAGTATATTTGAGCCAACGCTCATCCTGATGTTGGCGATAGAGAGACATCAACCCCTCATAATAGACACCACGAGTCCATATCTTACTGGTACGTTCTTTGTTGCCCACATAGGATTTGGCACCTACATCGGGATATGTACGCATAAAGTAATCATTCACCAACGTCGCATAACGTAAAGTTTCGGATTGCGTAAGAACAAGAGAATCCCTTGTTTGCCATGCACAGATCACACAAGGGCTGAAAATAAACAACAGAGATGAAAATAACAGATGCAAGGTTTTCATATTCGTATCAGATTCCGTTTTCTATTTGTCTGGAACGATGCAAAAATAAGCTCTTGGCCGCCCTGCGTTCCTATTACTTTTGGCGGAAGTACTCCTATTATTGATAAAAACTGATATAATACCGAATACATTTCCTACTTCCTCGATAATCCTTACAGTTGATAAGCCTCTTTTTATACCATTCTGTTTTTCGTATTGGCACGTATCCTGCTCAAGTGCTCCGATGAAATACCAAGATAAGATGCGATATGACGCAACTGCACACGCTGTAAAATCTCCGGTTTTTCTTTCAGAAGTTGCAAATAGCGTTCGGTTGCAGACATAGAAAGGTTAGAAATCAGGCGATGTTCGGTTCCTACAAATTCTTTTTCAATCAACTGTCGCGCCCAATTACATACTTCGATATCCTGCCGGTACAATTGCTGTAATTGCCCAAGATCCATTTTATACAAAACGGCATCCTCTAAAAGTTCTATCGTCTCATAGCCTTTCTCTCCATTCACATATCCTTGCGCAGAAATTATAATGTCATTTTCCATCCCAAACCAAATGCTGACATCTTTACCGTCCACTTCAATATAAGCCCTGGCAATTCCTTGCTTTATCAGATATACATCGCGCTCTATTTTATCCCTATTGATCAGAACATATCCCTTGGGATAAGAAATCTCATTCCAGATCAACTTCAACTTAGCCATGACACCTTGCAAGGGAACATGTTCTAAAGAACGAAAAAGTGGTGTAGTGCCCATAACTTGACTTTGTTTCTTCGACAAATATAACCGATTTTATTCACTAAAACACTTAATTGATAATTATCAACTGCTTTTTCTGACGAAGCATCTACCTTTACCGAAAATTTTAAATAAACGGATTATGGCATGGTTGTTATTAATCGGGGCTGGAATATTGGAGATAGGATGGCCTCTGGGATTTAAACTGGCAAGTACTTATGAGAAATATTTCTATCTGTTCATCACTGTTTCCATCATTTCTATGGGAACAAGCGGATTTCTTCTCTACCTCGCACAAAAAACAATTCCAATCGGTACGGCATACGTCATCTGGACGGGTATTGGAGCAGTAGGAACCGTTCTTATCGGTATCTTTTTCTTTCATGATTCGGCTAATATATTCAGATTGCTGTTCGTTCTGCTGATTCTGATAGGAGTGGTAGGCTTGAAAGTGGTGCACTAAACGAATCTATTTACGATTAGACGATTTACAATTTACGATTGGAATTGCCTTTTACCAAATTTCAAGGGCCCCCATTTTGTCCCTTATGTTCTTCTGTCCGGCACAAGAAGTACAAGGGGGGGATACAAAAAAACCGTTGTATTTATTTGAAATACAACGGATTCTTTAAACTTATTAAATTACCTGTACACCCTCAGGGATTCGAACCCTGGACCCACTGATTAAGAGTCAGTTGCTCTACCAACTGAGCTAAGAGTGCTTATCTTTTCTTTTGCGGTTGCAAAGGTAGATTTTTTATTTTATTTAGCCAAACAAAAGAGAAACTTTTTAGTCACTTTTTGCAGGCTTTATTCGAACTCATATAGTTCGGACGGCGTACTCCGCTTTAACGCAAGCAGTTGCACATCCTTCCCTACAATGATACCTTTATTCTTTAATTTCCATTCCACTGTTTTATATGCCAATTCCGGATGGTTATTGTCTTTGCTGAGATGGCAAAGCCATATATAATGTAAATGTTCAGTGAAATTCTCAGCAAGAAACTCGGCTGTTGCCAGATTGCTCATATGCCCCGTATTACTTGATATGCGTTCTTTCAGATATTGGGGATAAGATCCCATTTTCAGCATCTCGTCATCATAGTTGGCTTCAAGAATCAGATAGTTAGCTTTCCGGATGTATTTGGCGGCAGTAGGGGTTATCTCTCCAAGGTCAGTCAAAAAAGAGAACACCTTCCCGTCTATTTCAATGCAATAGCCCACATTGTCCGTCCCGTCATGCGGAACCTCAAAAGACTCTATGTGAAAATCTTCCAGTTCCATCGGTTGTTCCTTTTCCAGATAGCGCACGGAAGAGTGCAGCTTCTCAGTCATACAATAACTCCTGTTGATTCCGGTATGAATACGGGCCGTTGTATAAACCGGAATATTCATCTTTTCACCCAAATGCCCCACGGCTTTGATATGATCGGCATGGTCATGAGTCACAAATACGGCACGTATCGACTCCATCGCTACATTGATATCCCTTAGTGTTTTCTTTATCGTTCGTATTCCAATACCGGCATCAATTAATATTCCATATGTATCAGTACCCAGATAGTAACAGTTTCCGCTACTGCCACTTGCCAGGCTTATAAATCTTACTTTCATGTTTTATCCTCTTCTTTAAAATGCAAATTGCCGTCAACTTTTGTGGCAAAGTGACGGCAAATATACATAAAAAAGAAGATAATTAGCTTTATGCTTTCTTCTTTTTGTCGATGGATTGGGTGATTTTAGCGAAAATAAGAAGTGCGATGGCAGCTACCAATCCGATACCTGCAAAATAATACCAGATATAATGAGCATTCACACTGGCAGCCTCCCATGCTTCACGAGACTCAAACAAAACAGGATCCGGACAATATTTAGTCAACAGCACACCTGCCAGCCCAAAACCGAAAATAGAGGAGAGAAAAGAGTGCAGATGACTAAATCCCAAGTACATACCCTCTTCCCCCTTAGGCGCCTGCAACGAAAAGTACTCAAGGTATCTCGGAGAGATAAAACACTCTGCCAATGCCTGTATCACAATACCGGCTATCATCATCAAGGTAATATTGCTCATACCGGAAATGACATCATTGCCAAGCAGATTGCCCAATGCCATCAATAATGCCGAAATCGGAATGAGGAACATACCGATATTCATAGAAGTGATAGCCGTACGTTTAGCCATCCAACGGGTGATAAATCCAACACAACAGACTACGACAAAAGGGTTCACATTGGCAATCCAACCCGGTTTTGCCGTTTCACCGGCCATACGGATAACATACTTCGGCATTGTAGCATACAATTGCTGCTGCACCATCCAGAATCCGGTTATAATAAGGATCAAGATAAGCAGGCGCCAGTTAGTGATAATCCGCAAAAAACCTTGCCCGATCTCACGCATGCTTTTTCCTTCTCCCGCCGTATGTGTCGATTTATAAAAAAGGATTACCGCCAGAAGAGCCAAAATGGTCATTGCACCCGAAAAATAATTAATATAGATATATGCTTGCTCTCCAATCAGATTCCTTAGCGGGTCGATAATAGTCTTACCGGTGAAAGCGCCGATATTTACCATCATATAGAAAATGGAATATCCGCGTGCACGTGTAGCTTCGGTTGTCTCTTTGGCAACAGAAGCCGATATGATGGATTTAATAAAAGAACCACCGATCATTAAGATCGTCAGAATAGGCACAATCATCCATCGCGCATTACTATCCGGCAAACCGGAAAAACGTGTCACCTCGCCATAAGTCACCAGCCCGGCCGATTCAAGAAGAGTAGGAAATGTACCTAACCCTAAATATCCGATGGAAAGAAGCGAAAAGGCAATGATCATCGACTGGCGGAAACCTATCTTATCGGCATAAGCTCCCGAAAAAATAGGAAGCAAATACAACCCGCCGGAAAAAAGACCGGATATCATACTTGCTTCTAAATCATTGAATCCTAAAATACTGGATAAATAGATCGTGAGAACGATAAACACGGCATAGTAAGCCATGCGTTCAAACAGTTCGACTGTGTTGCTGACCCAGAAAGCTCTTGTGAACCCTTTGGCAGCACTTTTAGGGGAATTGTTCATGTAGATTTTTTATATTTAATGTGTTAATTCAGTGCAAAGATATATTTTTTTCAGCTATTTGTCTGTATATTTGTCCGCTATAACACCAAAGAAATGATAAAATGAAAATAGCTGTAGACTTTGACGGAACAATTGTAGAACATCGTTATCCACAAATCGGTAAAGAAATTCCTTTTGCCATCGATACTTTAAAAATGCTGCAACAAGAGGGACATTGGCTGATATTGTGGAGCGTACGCGAAGGAAAACTGTTAGAAGAAGCCGTAGAATGGTGCAAAGCACGGGGACTCGAGTTTTATGCAGTCAATAGCGATTATCCGGAAGACGACGCTCCCAAAGGTGACCGCTCCCGTAAGTTGAATGCGGAAATGTTTATAGATGACCGCAACTTGGGAGGTCTTCCCGATTGGGGAGTAATTTATCAAATGATAAAGGGAAATAAGACCTTTGCCGAAATACACAAACAAGAACCGGTCAAGAAGAAAAGAAAATGGTTTTAACATAAAAAAGAAATACCGCAAGAGACTTCTAATCCTACTTGCGGTATTTTTTTACTATCTATACGGGCATGTTCGTCTTGCCTGTATTATTTTTAGAACTGAAAGAAGTTTTTCGCATTATTATAGCTGATATCTTCAATCATCTGATTAACACGTTCCATTTCGGAAACCGGAATTTCACCATTTTCTACATCACGGCCTACCAGATTACACAACGTACGACGGAAATACTCATGACGCGGATAGGAGAGGAAAGAACGCGAGTCTGTCAACATACCTACAAAACGGCTCAGCAAACCCAATACAGAAAGAGCATTCATCTGTTTCTCCATACCGTCTTTCTGATCGAGGAACCACCAGCCCGAACCGAACTGGATTTTTCCGGCTACCGTACCATCCTGGAAGTTACCTAACATCGTTGCAATGACCTCATTTGCACATGGATTCAAATTATAAAGGATAGTCTTTGTCAATTTTCCATTCGAATTCAATCGGTCGAGGAACTTAGACATTGCTTTTGCCGTAGTAAATTCACCGATTGAGTCGAAGCCCGTATCCGGACCAAGAAGCTTAAACATCTTGCTGTTATTATTACGGATAGCACCATAATGGAACTGCTGAGTCCAACCTTTTTCCCAATCCATCTCACCGAATACGACAAGCATAGCCGATTTGAATTTCAGAATTTCTTCTTTGGTCAATTCGGCACCGCCATACACCTTATTAAATATAGCTTTGATTTCTGCATCTGTATAATCTTCTGCATAAAACTCTTCAATACCATGATCGGATAATTTACATCCTTGTTCGGCAAAGAAGTTGTGACGTTTGCGCAAAGCAGCCACCATATCATCAAATCCGGAAATGGTGACGCCGCTAACTTCCGATAGTTTTTCCATATAGGCACGGAAATCAGCAGGAACCTCTACTGCCATTGCCTTATCCGGACGCCATGTGGGAAGCATCTTTATCTCGAATCCGCTTTCACGAGTCTTTATATGGTATTCCAATGAATCAACAGGATCATCAGTAGTACAAACCACTTCTACATGATAACGACGCATCATGCCACGAGCGGAATACTCCGGTAAAGCCAACTTCTCGTTACACTCATCATAAATTTCACGGGCTGTCTTCGGATTCAGAATCTTATCAATGCCAAACGCTGTTTTAAGTTCAAGATGAGTCCAGTGATACAACGGATTACGGAATGTGTAAGGAACAGTCTCTGCCCATTTTTCAAATTTCTCCCAATCAGTAGTATCCTTACCTGTACAATAACGTTCGTCTACACCATTGGTACGCATTGCACGCCATTTATAATGGTCGCCGCCCAACCAGATTTCAGTCAGTGATTTAAACTGATAATCATCAGCAACCATTTGAGGAATTAAGTGGCAATGGTAATCAATAATTGGCATCTTAGCCGCATGTTCGTGATACAACTTCTGTGCAGTTTCTGTTTGCAACAAGAAGTTCTCATCCATAAAGTTTTTCATTCTACTGTGTTTTAAATATAAAAAATAATTACTTCCTATATCGTAACCTATATAGTATTGATTGTAAAGCTAATAGGCTTGATTTTTGTTTTAGTTTTATTAACCGTTATCGAACACAAAAGTAGAAAAATTACTTGTAGAAACAAAATAATTCGTATATTTGCAGCGAATATTTATAATATTTAAGTTTTAGAGCTATGGAAGACCAGAACTACACCATTAAAGATATAGCCCGTATGGCAGGAGTTTCTGCCGGTACAGTAGACAGAGTATTGCATAATCGCGGGGATGTTTCCGAGAAAAGCAAAGAGAAGGTACAAAAGGTGCTTGATGAAATCAATTATCAGCCCAACGTATTTGCCATCGGACTGGCCGCCAAAAAGAAGTATGTAATTACCTGCATGATACCTCATTATAATGAACATGATTATTGGCATTCCGTAGCAACTGGTATCGAACGCGCCCGACAGGAGCTACGCCCTTTCAATGTGAGCGTCGACTACCTGTATTACACACATGGAGATCGCAGTTCTTATCAGGAAGCATGCAAAACAATAGAGAACAGTGATACAGATGCACTGCTGCTTGCCCCTAACTTCAGAGAAGACACCCTCCCCATGCTTGAGTATTTAAAAAAGAAGAAAATACCTTTTGCATTTATCGACTTTGACATACAAGAAGCCAAACCACTGATATATATCGGACAAGATTCCTATAAAAGCGGATATATCGCTGCCAAAATATTAATGCGAAACTATTCGGAAGGGCAGGAGATAGCCTTGTTCTTAAACAACAATAAAGAAAATCCGGCAGAAATACAGATGCAACGCCGCCTGGAAGGTTTCATGAGTTATTTGGCCGAAGAACATAGAGATACGATAACCTACGATGTGATACTCAATAAAGAGAATCCGGAGCAGAATGACGAAATACTGGATGTCTTTTTTTCGGAACATCCCAAAGCAACATTGGGAGGAGCCTTCAATTCCCGGGTTTATCAGGTAGGAAATTATCTGCACAAAAAAGGTAAAAGAATGAAAGGTTTGATAGGATACGACCTTTTGAAGGACAATGTGGAACTGCTAAAGTCGGGAGAAGTCACTTATCTGCTCGGACAACGCCCTGGTTTACAAGGCTATTGCGGCGTAAAAACACTATGTGACGATATCGTATTTAAAAGACCGGTCGAACCACTGAAATATATGCCGATCGATATTCTCTTAAAAGAAAACATTGATTTCTACTTTGAGTTTGAATAACATAACATATTAATTTTATAATTTCAATTAACATGAAAGCATTAAACAAAGAAACAGCTCCTAAGGCCCAACGCCCGGAACGTATTATCCAATTTGGTGAAGGCAATTTTTTACGTGCATTCGTAGACTGGATTATCTACAACATGAATGAAAAAACCGATTTCAATAGTAGCGTAGTAGTAGTTCAACCTATCGATAAAGGTATGGTAGACATGCTAAACGCACAGGACGATCTTTATCATGTAAACCTGCAAGGCTTGGATAAAGGTGAAGTCGTAAACAGCCTGACAATGATCGATGTCATCAGCCGTGCTTTAAATCCTTATACGCAAAATGCCGAATTTATGAAGTTGGCAGAACAACCGGAAATGCGCTTTGTTATTTCTAATACCACCGAAGCCGGTATCGCTTTCGATCCATCTTGCAAATTGGACGATGCACCCGCCTCTTCTTATCCGGGCAAATTGACCCAACTGCTATATCATCGTTTTAAAACATTCAACGGAGACAAGAGCAAAGGTCTGATCATTTTTCCATGCGAACTTATTTTCCTTAACGGCCATAAATTAAAAGAGACAATCTATCAGTATATCGAGTTATGGAACCTCGGAGAGGAATTTAAAACATGGTTTGAAGAAGCTTGCGGTGTATATGCAACATTGGTAGACCGTATTGTTCCGGGATTCCCCCGTAAAGACATCGATGCAATCAAAGAAAAACTGCAATACGACGACAACCTGGTTGTTCAGGCTGAAATATTCCATTTGTGGGTAATTGAAGCACCGCAAGAAATTGCGAAAGAATTCCCTGCTGACAAAGCGGGATTAAACGTACTGTTCGTTCCGTCCGAAGCACCTTACCACGAACGCAAAGTGACATTGTTGAACGGTCCGCACACGGTGTTGTCTCCCGTAGCTTACTTGTCGGGAATCAATATCGTACGAGATGCCTGCCAACACGAAGTGGTAGGCCAATACATCCACAAAGTGATGTTCGACGAGTTGATGGAAACCCTCAATCTGCCGAAAGATGAACTGGACAAATTCGCCCATGACGTATTGGAACGCTTCAATAATCCGTTTGTAGATCACGCCGTAACAAGCATTATGCTGAACTCATTCCCCAAGTATCAAACTCGTGACCTTCCGGGATTGAAAACTTACCTGGAACGTAAGGGTGAACTTCCCAAAGGATTGGTACTTGGACTGGCAGCTATCATTACTTATTACAAAGGCGGTGTTCGTGCCGATGGTGCTGAAATCGTACCAAACGATGCTCCGGAAATAATGAATCTATTGAAAGACTTATGGGCAACAGGTTGTACCCGAAAAGTTGCAGAAGGTGTACTGGGCGCAGAATTCATCTGGGGTGAAAACTTGAACAATATACCGGGATTGACTGATGCAGTGAAAACCGATCTTGATTCTATTCAAGAAAAAGGTATGTTGGAAACAGTAAAAAGCATTCTCTAAACAACCGAGAATGCATAAAAGTCCGCCTTATCTTTTAAGTATTGTCTATAAAAAGAAACCGGTCTCAATTAAACAAAAAAGAGCAGTCTTTTCACTATGGGAAGCTGCTCTTTCTCACTTAATCATAGAGACTGTTTAAATTTTCCTTTAAAAAGTTTTATCAGTTTATTTTAAATTTATTCTCAATCTGCTTTTCTGTTTTCACCGTCAGAATAACCTGCTATCCTCCTAAAAACAAAAAAACATCCTCAAAAATAGCCTTCAAAATAATGCAGAGCGTAATTTAAACAAATTCTAAAAAATCAATCGATTGTAAGGTCTTCAATAACTTCTTTCGACTGTTGGTTCACATCTTTTTCAACTCTCGGAGAAGACAATACCCAATAGCCTAACAACAACACTGCTATGATAATGGCAATAATAATCCATGTTCTGTTTTTCTCTTTCATTTTCGTTAGGGTTTAGTGATTTTATATGCCAAAGAACAAACAGGAACCAAGTTTGTTCAAACACAATACATCAGCCATCATCACATACCAGATAATTTTATCGATGTCAATAGGTAAAAAATTAAATTGCTAAATCGATAAGTATAAACCAAACGCTTCTTTTTCCAAACGCTTCTTTAAACTTCGGAGAAAAAAAGAAAGGTTAATCATATACGAGATAATCATATATATATCAACCATATACATCATCAATATCAAAATAAAAAGAGCCGTATTTCCTTTGTACAAGAAATTAATATTAACACCATCTTAAATACAATCTTTTGCCGGCAAGAATACGCTTCTTTACAGACAAAGAATAAATGTTTTGCAAGAAAAGAAATAATATGCAAGAAACGGGATTAACAATGTTAAAATCAGAACGATGTTCATTCTGATTCTGCCGCTCTAAGTATAAAAGTAGTAGCGCCGATAGTCACAATAGCCCCATCTTCTATACGGATACGATCTTTATCACCCAAAACCTCATTCATCAGGAAAGTACCTGTAAGACTGGGAGCGTCCCGAAGAGTATAGACCAACTTTCCTAATTTATCCCGCTTCACATTAATAACGCAATGACGACGATCCATGCTCATATCACCGGTTTCAATCGGCATATTTATAACTGTACCGACACAGCGGCGTCCAATTACATTATCTCCTTCTTGCAAAGGCAATATCTGCTTGAATCCAAATACATTTTCAATAACAACAATACATCCAAACTCACCCTTACAAGCATCCTCGTTCAATACTTCTTCTTTCTGGGAGGCTTTCACCTTACTTTTCCCTAAACGGATACTAAACTGCTTACCACAATGCTCACAAACAAAAACCAAAGATTGACCTTCGGTATATTTCGTTTCATCAAAAGACAGATAATTCTCACATTTAGGACAACGAACTCGTTTCATATTTTATAATAGGGAAATAGGGGAATCATATTTATTTAGCCAACATCCATGCCGTTTTATAAGCTTCATTCTCTCTTATTTTCAGAAGTTGCTTCATAGCTTCCTCACGAGTAGCATACGACATGATACTTACACGAACTTTACCATCACTATTCAAAACCTTAGCTCTATGAAATCCTTTCGCCTTAAGCTGCTCAGCCATTATCTCCGCATCCTTTAAAGTAATACCTCCGGCTACGATTATGTGATAATTATCTTCCATCTGCTTCTCTGCTACAGGTTTAACAACCTTTACTTCTTTCACCACCAGAGGTTTCGTTGCCCTTTTTCCTGTTTCTTTTTCAGAAGAGGTAGCCCCATGCGATATCTTCGCCGTTGTCACACTTTTTTTCGTCTCTTGTTTCACCTCAACAGGAGTCATCACTACAGATCGGTTCTCGATTTTTTCAAATAAATCTATCGGAAGTAACCGGGCATAATTATCTTTTTCAACAGCCGTATTCTCTATTGGAGTAGAAAACGCAAAAAATAACGCAATTGCAGCTATCATAGCGACGGCATTACGCAAAACAGCGCGATTTATCCTAATTTCATATGGCTTTGTTCTCTCCTGAGCTGCCACAGGAATCAACACTTTCTCTTCCGGCTTATGCAAAACTGCCAACTCTTTCATCTCAAAAGAATCAAGTCCATATAAATAAGGTGTAGTAATTCTGTTCTCATAAGGAATAAATTCATAGGCACCATGAATCGTATACCTCAATTCTCCTACATTTGCCAAGTCTACCTTTCCCTCTTTATGAAGCACCGCAATCAACTCCGCCACTTCTTCTTCTACTATCTTAGTAGCATCCGAAAAGTTCGTGTCATACACAGCCATATATGATTGTACCAACAATCCGTCATTCAACTTTAACTGCGGATTAAAACCGATGGTGCGAGTAGGAGGGAGGAAAGTGTTTCCTTCAACCCGCATTGCAGGGGTATAGTATGCTACAAAACCTCCAAATCCGGGAACGATTACGCAATCATTCTCTAATAACAAGACTTCTATGTGCTGTGCTAATTCAATCATGAGTACAAAATTAGGTGTTTTATTGGAGATATGCCAGAAATTCACATAATTTATTCAAAACACAAGTTAATCAATTTTATATGATTAAAATAATTAAAGTAAAAAATTATACTACGAATGCAATAAATTTATCAAGACTAAGTTTTAAATATAAAATAATACAAATTAGAGAAAAAAAGAATAGTATATAGAATAATGATATTATCATAATAGTAGAGTCACTTTTTTCCTTGAATAGTTATAAACTAATGCAATCAATAAGTAAGAATATATCAGTTTTATAGATAAATCAAAAGTGTTAAAAGTTTCAAATCACCAAAAAACAAAGATGATGAATCTAATATGCAAAAATTACCAAATTGGATTTTTTCTTGATATTTCATTAATAAATACCACGTTCTCTATACTACATATAAATATCTTGTATAGTATCAATTCAAATTGCAGACCTAATACATCAAAAACAAACAATATGGATTCAACCTAATATACAATAATATTCCACAGGTGACGTAACTGAATACACTCCATTCAAAACCGTATACAAAAATCACAAAAAAGACATATTAAACAATGAAAATCACAGATAAAATAAGTTCGTTCAATAGAAAACAGAAATATACATATTTCGAAAATAGTATAAAATTCACCCCATATTCTAAGGTCTTAGATGTAGGTTTTACAAATACAGAATCCGGTGTTGCCAACTATAACCCTAGTAATATAACCAAACTGGGTATTGATGAAAAAGATGTATTTGAAAAGAAATGCCCAAATATCCAAACTGCTATTTACGATGATTTTTTTCCTTTCCCTGATAAATCTTTTGATATAGGATGGGGCAGTGCAGTCATTGAACATATAGAGAATCGCGAAAAACAACTTTTATTTTTAAAAGAATTACAACAAATGCATCATGCTGTTTTTTTTCTACAACTCTCAATTTGAAATTCCCTATTGAGGTACATACCCAAACTCCTTTTTTACACTGGATGTCAACTCCATTGTTTGAAGGTTACTTAAGACTAATTGGAAAAATGGACTACAGGTAATTGTACATCTGCTATCTAAAAAGGATATTATCACATTGTGCCGTAAAGCAGATGCTAGCAAAATCGTAACACACGGAAATCGAATAATGGAATTTGTTATAGATTATAGCATAATTATCGAAAGGTAAAGAGTTAAAGTCTGTTTGAATTTTACTTAGTCTCATTTGAAAGCCATTTTTCAATATAATTTCCTGTAAGAAAAGTAGAAAAGTAGAAAAGTAGAAAATTATTCAATAAATAAAACAAAGTAATAAGTCAAATAAAAACTTACAAATATTTCAAGAAAATTTTAAGTATACAAGACATAAGCAGTTTAATAATTATGGTTAATTTAAAAAGACAGAAACATCAGAATAAAATTCTGATACTTTTACCCACATTGTGGACTATAATATGCTGTACAGACCCTCTAGTAGAAAGACCATTTCCACCAGCCTCAAGTGATATAGACAGTACAACAAACGCTTTATCCAAAATGGATTGGTGGAATGACGCCCGTTACGGTATGTTTATTCATTATGGGATATATTCCGCTTTGGCAGGAGAATATATAGGAAAAAACACAGATGGCGTATTTGTTCATTTCCAAAGTTTAGGAAACCAAAATAACCACGAAGTAGATTCTATAAAAATTGGTCCGGGGGCAGGAGCCGAATGGATACTCTATGAAGCATCCATACCTCGGGATTCCTATCGTAAATATGCTTCGAAATTTACAGCTGAAAAATTCGACCCAAAAGCAATAGTCAGTCTAGCACAAAAGGCGGGTATGAAATACATCATATTGACAGCAAAGCATCATGAAGGTTTCTGTTTGTGGAATAGCGATGTTACCCAATGGAATATCTCGCAAAGTCCTGCCGGCTCTCATTGGAACAATGACCTTATTGCCCCCCTTGCTAAAGCTGCCCGTGACGCTGGTTTGAAATTCGGAATTTATTTTTCGCACACTCGTGACTGGATGCATCCTGGAGGAATCGGTGCTATACCCGAATTGGGCATGAAGGAATATTCGTATGCCGAAAATCAAGAATACATGGAGACCTACACCTATCCTATGATATCCGAATTATTAAACCGCTATCATCCTGATATATTCTGGTGGGACTCTGTTAACCCCTATGAAGAATTTGCCATACGTTGTAATTCCTTGATCACAAATTCAAGTTCAACCATCATTCAAAGCGACCGTCTTTCTACACTACCTTCTTATAAAGGCGATTTTGCTACCCCAGAGCAGTCTATGGATGAAGAGACAGAATATGACAACATGGAGCTTTGTATGACAATGAATAATTCATGGGGATATAATCAGTTTGATACGACTTGGAAAAGGCCCGAATATGTCTTATGGTGTTTGTTGCGCGCCGAAAAGTTAGGTGGAAACCTATTACTCAATATCGGGCCGCGTGCAGATGGGACAATCCCGGAAAAATGTCAAGAGATATTAGAGACGGTCGGTGATTGGATTCATACAAATGCCGAGGGTGTTTATGAAACCCGTAAAAGCCCGTTCCGTTTTAATTTGCCTTATGGCCCCACGACATGGCGGAAAATAAGCAATATCCAACATCTTTACTATCACATTTTTTATTGGGACGGTAGTGGCGAACTATGGTTGCCCGGGATAATGAATGCGCCTGATGAAGTCGAGCTTTCGTTTCCTGCCAATCCTCAAATGGCTTTCCAGGTAGAAGCTGTTGACGGAATCGGATTACATCTAACGGGACTGCCGCGAGCGAAAATTTCAGATTTATGTACCATGCTAAATATCAAATTTAAGAGTGAACCAAATTTGAAAGAAGGAAGTAGAGAAATCGATCATACAATTCATTTAGATGCATTAGGAGCACAAATTAGCGAGGTTGTTATTGATGACTTTGATACCAAACCATGCATTAATTGGTATTCGGGAAAACGTCTAAATTATCAGATACGAATTATAAACGGTGGCGTATACAAGATTAATACATTATTAGCTGGATTTTATCCAGGGGAGATTACATTCGACTTCGGGAAAGGAATCACCCTGACAGGAAACAATCAAGCAACCCCTGGAGGTTTTTCCTGTTTTGAATGGCAATATATGGGAAATGTTTATTTAACCCCGGGAGAATATAATCTAAGCATTACAAATAAACAAACCGATTCATGGTTAAAAATCAGGGAATTTAAAATGGAACTACAATAATACACTCAAAAATAAAAAATTAAGCCGCTGTTTTGATTTAGCGTAAGTTCGATATAACTCAAAAACTTCATTGCTCGTCACATCAACGGCAGACTTCTTTTCAAAGAAACAGTAAGTAGCAGCAATGGCTGATAGTGCGTTGGTAATAAAACTGTTGAATGAGATGTAAACAGGTGGGCAAATCCAAGTCCATAACACCAATTCCTGAAATCTCCAGACCACGTTTGGCTTTACTCCGTACAACTAAGCCAAAAACAACCCAGACAGTAAGTATATTTAACCAACTTACAGATATAGCACTTCAAGCATAAATTTATCACGGCATTTGTTTATCTTCGTATCAGATTCCTAACAGGTGCACATTAATAATCTCAAGATATCGGTCAAGTTCTGCATGGTTCATTATAATTAAAGATGTGGTTATTCTTAATTTAATGAAATTGGCAGGACTTGACCTACTTTCTTTATGTTAATTCAAACTTAACGAACTATTGAAATAAAAACATAGTGGAAAAAGTATTAAAACTTTGCACTATTATTTTTGCAGAAAAAATCAGCATGATAATCGAGTTAAAGAAACAAAAAGAAAAACGATTTCCAAATAAAATCATTAAATTTGTCTTTTGAATTAACCAGACATAAAAACAATGAATATTGCAACAATCTATACACTATATGGTCGGCGCGCCGGTGCAGAACTGTGTTTTGAGAAGATAATAGAATCAATCTATAGTTATAACAAGAGTGTTAATTGGACTATTTTTTGCAATAAACAAGCAGAATACATATTAAAAGAACAGTATCCATTTACCCAAACGGTATATATACCTTATTTAGATAACCAATACAAGAAAGCTTTTTGGTTAGAGTTTCTTTCTCAAAAAGAAGTGACTTCCAAAGATTTTGACTGCTTTTGGATTCCAAGTGGATGCAATCACTTCCCTGGCCATTGGGATATTCCAGTTCTCACAACATTTCATGACTTAGGTGAGTATCATATAAAAAATAAATATAGTTTTGCAAGAACTATATTTAGAAAAAAAATATGTATTCCACGTTCGATAAAACGCTCTAAAGTGTTTATAGCCGTTTCAGAATTTACGGCGAGAGACATGGAAATATTTTTAAAAGTACCTATCAAAGAAATTAACGTTATTCATAATGGAAGCTCTCCACACTCTTTCGCAACTTTCGCAGAGAGCGACTCTGTACTAAAAAAATGGGAATTACAAAAGGGTGCATATCTGTTTACCCCAGGACGTACGGATTATATAGGGAAAGGATTGGATATACTGTTAAAGTCATTTAGAGAAATTCGGAAATATAATCCTAATCTTAAACTAGCCTTAGCAGGTCCTCAAGGAGAAGGACACAATTTACTATTAGAAGATTTATCAAAAGATCAATATGCCGATTCTAATATTCTATACCTTGGAAGAGTTAGCGATAATGAACTCATTTCTTTATATGCTAATTGTTTAGCAACAATTATATCTTCACGCTTTGAAGGATTCGGATTTCCTATATTAGAAGCAATGGCTTATAACGTTCCCGTTATCTGTTCCGATGCAGGATCGCTCCCCGAAGTTGCAGGAGATGCGGCATTAATATTCAAATCAGAAAATTCAAAAGAATTAAGTAATACCATAAAGGAAATACTCAATTTTGACAATGCTCAATTAGAAGCCCTCAAGGCAAAAGGACAAAAACGGCTACAAATTTTCACATGGGAAAAGTGCGCTCAACAAATGTATGACGTATTTTTAAATGCAATATAAATTAATATCCGACAATCCATTCAATCAACTTCTCGATATAATGAAAAATATAATACTCGCGGACTTTAACGTACCTCAAGATTGGGCTTTCAGCAAAGAGCTATCCAAAGACAATACAAAATGGGAGGTCAGGTGCTGCAAGTCCAATACAAAATTTCACCACACGAAAATCGGAAATCTATTGCGCTATTTTTTATACTTCGCCTTTCCCCTTTTAATTATTCCTATCCGGAAAAGATACAATTATATTGTAGGATGGCAACAATTTTATGCTATAAATATGGCTTTTTGGCTAAGATTACTTCATCTTAAAAGAAAAAATAAAATCATTATAATGACCTTTATATACAAAAGAAAAGAGGGAATATTAGGCAACATTTACCACAAATACATACATTACTCTATCACAAATAAACATATCAAAAATATAATATGTCACTCCCAAAACGAAGTTAAGTATTACACCGATTTATTTGGTTTACCCAAAGATATAGTCCGATTTATTCCTTTGGGTATTGATGTTATGAAGATCGCAGATGAGCCAAACAATGACAACTCCTCATCTTTCATTTTCTCTACAGGAAGAAGCAATAGAAATTACATTTTCTTAACAACGGCCTTATCAGATACTGCATATACCTTAAAAATAGCCTGTGAAGATAATATTCAAGGAAATGAACATACTGAAATAATACACAATTGTTACGGAAACCAAATGCTCAACATACTAAAACGAAGCTATTGCGTCTGCATTCCATTGGAAAAGCCTGATATATCTTCAGGTCAATTAGTTGTCTTACAAGCCATGCAGTTAGGAAAACCCATAATTATTACTCGTACCGATAGCATCGCCGACTATATAATAAATAACTACAATGGATTCATTATCGGTAATGATAAAAAGGAGCTTTTAGAAAAATTATCATTGTTATATAGTAACCCAAACATTTATCGAACAATGTCCCTAAACTGCATTTCATATTTCAACAATAATTTCACATTAGACAGAATGGCTCAAAACTTATCAAACATAATAAATATAAATTAGCAAAAAAATAACAGGTAAATTCTCACTATATTCATAAATACACTTAAGACCTAAATATACTTATATCTTTTTAAATATTTCATCATATATACTAGAAGCATGAATTTACAAGATATATTTTAGCTATTTGATCAGCCCAACATAATAAAGCATTCTGTTTTACCGTTAATAATAAGGATTAAATTAAAGTTTTCAATAAATACGAATAAAATTTATAAACAATCAAATGAAAGTAAAGATCATTAGTGCTGCCATCGGGATAGCCTTACTTAGTTCCTGTAAGACAACCAATCAGATTACATATTTTCAAGATATTAACAGCTATTCACCAGAGCTGTTACAAGAAAAAAACATAGATTATGAAGCAAAGATATGCAAAGATGACCAACTGTCCATATTTGTATCTAGTGTTGACCCTAATGCGGTAGCAGCGTTCAATTTACCATTAACGAGTTACCTTGCGGCAGGAGAGAAAGATGTAGTAACAACTCCGACAGTTCAGACTTATTTAGTTGACAGTAAAGGAGATATTAATTTTCCAATATTAGGGAGAATACAAGTAACGGGTATGAGTAGAAGCGAATTAGCCAATTATTTGCAAACTAAAATTTCAGCTTATGCAAAGTCGCCATTAGTTACTGTCCAAATTCTCAATTTTAAAATATCGGTATTAGGTGAAGTAAACTCTCCTGGCACCAGACAAGTGAATAATGAGCGGATAAGCATACTTGATGCCATTGGTATGGCAGGTGATTTGACTATTTATGGAGAGCGAAAAAATATATTACTGATCCGTGACAACAACGGCAAAAAAGAGTTTCATCGCTTTGATTTAACTGCAACTGATTTATTGGAATCCCCTTATTTTTATTTGCAACAAAACGATATAGTCTACGTAGAGCCTAATAAAGCTCGAAGAGGAAATGCTAAATATAGTCAAAGCGATCAGTTTAACGTTTCTGTAGTTTCCACTATTATAGGTGGAATATCTGTATTTGTATCATTAGCCATAGCCTTACTTGTTAAATAAATAACACTGTCATGAATAAAAAAATTTCAAACAATAATGTTCCCTTAAACATAAATTCTATCCTAAAAATGGGACTACGTTATTGGTACATATTTATCATTTCCGGAATCATTAGTGTAGGAATAGGAGGAATATATTTTAAGATGTCAAGACCTGTTCTTAAATTTATGGCAAATATTATAATTAAAGAAGAAGGAGGGAACAAATCTGCTATATCTACTATGATGCTGAAAAGTTTTCCTTTCGGCAATTTGGGAAGTGTGAAAGTAAATGATGAACTATTATTATTAAATACTTTTACAACTTATAGAGAAGCCGTAAAGCAACTAAATTTGAATACGACTTACACTATTAAGAAATTTCCTAAAAATATATATTGCTACAATAATGAGCCAGTAGAAATTAAGCCAATAGCAAATATTGCAGATACATTAAAAAGTATTTTATATTTTAAGGTAAAAATATCCTCAAACAAATGCAATATTAAAGTATATAAGTCGGGAATACTTAAAAAGTTAATAGGTGAAACAACCTTTACCTCTCCCTGTGGGGAAATATCTACTCTCTATGGCAATTTTACAATATCACCAACCTCATACTATAACCCAGAAAAAAATTATAATATAAAAGTCGAATACAAAGGTTATGATTTGGCAGCTGAATTGCTGCAAAAGAAAGTAGAAGTAGATTTGATATCCAAAAAGGCAAACTTAATCAACCTTTCTACTACCGAATATAATTTCGAAAAAGGAAAAGATATTCTCAATTCTTTAATAAAAGCATATAATAGCCGAGGATTGGAACAAAGACACAAAGAGGCAAGTGATAAGTTAACTTTTTTGGACGAGAGATTAAATATAGTACAAAAAGAACTTTCTAATTTGGAAATTGATATAGAATTGTATAAAAAGCAACACAAACTTGCCGACATAGGAGCTGAACTTAAAGCCATCTATACAAATAACGGTCTTCTAAAAAAGCAGCAACTTGAAATAGAAACTCAATATGTTGTCATAGAATACATGGAGAATTTTATTATGGATCCCAAGAATCAATATTCGTTAATACCATTAAATATAGGACTCAATGACCCTAAAGCGATAGAAGGATTACAGCAATACAACGATGCACTATTGGAACGTATGAAATTATTAAAAAGTACTAATATCAATAATCCAGCAATAGAAATAGGTAATGAGCAACTAAATGCAATGCGCCTTAACTTATTGAACACTGTAAAAGGAATAAAAAATGGACTTAAAGTAACTCGCGACAAATTAATGGAACAAGACGAATTTTACGAAATGCGTTTAAAAGACGCCCCAACTCAAGAACGCGAATTCACAAATATACAGCGGCAAATGTATTTAAAACAAGAATTATATATATATCTGTTGCAGCAGAGAGAAGAAAGCTGCTTAACATTATCTTCAAACACCCCGAATTCTCAAATAGTTGATGCCGCATACTGTTTATCTAAACCGGTTTCTCCAAGATTATTGGTTATATTTATTATGATCATTTTCCTAACTTGCACAATGAGTATAGGTTATATTCTTATAAAAGAACATAACCATAGAAATGAAAGCCTAAATGACTAAAAAAAAAGTTCTAATCAATAATTCTATAAGTGGGGTATGTCAGCTAGTAATAACCGCTTTATTAACATTCTTCAGTATTCCTGTTTTTATCCATAAATTAGGAACTGATTTATATGGTGTATTTGCCTTAGTTTCCGTTATTGGAAATTTAAATTTATTTACCAATTTAGGATTAGATGTATCATTAACAAAATTTATAGCCGAGCAAGGAAAAAGTACAGAATCGGACAAGGATATATTAGTATCATTAATACTTTCGAGTTCAATTATCGTTCCAGTCAGTATTATCGCGTACTTATTACGTTCTTTTTTCCTTGGTAGTTTATTGGATATTCCTGATATTTATTACCAACAAGCCGAAGCTCTATTCTGTATGTTATTGCCTGCTAATGCAATATTACTAATAGGGCAAACTTTTATCGCCGTATTCAATGGCATGCAACGAATTTATTTGAGTAATATGATTCAATTAATTTATAGTTGTGTATATTGGGGAGGAATTATAATTGTTGTTTCTATGGGCTATCAATTGGAGACTATAGGATTAGTTATCTTATTCGCTGCAAGCCTATGGATGGCAACCAATATCTATTGTTTTTTTCGATATTGGAAAGGAATACAAATACAAAAATGCAGAAATAATCTACGAAGCAATGCGCAAAAACAAATAAAATATGGGGCAAAAATATATGCATCAGGGGTTGTTGCTTTCTTTAATGAGCCATTATTTAAAATACTAATATCAAACTATTTTGGAGTAAACGCAGTAGCTTATTTCGAAATAGCACTAAAGATTAGAGGTCAGGTGTCCGGGTTGTTTAATAAATTGATGCAACCGCTTTTCCCATATATATCACAATTAACAGAAACTAAACTTATTGCCAACTTAATAAAAGATATGACAATAAAAATATTTTGGTTAGTATTACCATTCTGCTGCATTCTATTTTTATCCTGCCACAATATCGTAAACTTGTGGCTCCGCTACGACATTGATAATTATTCATTATTCATTAATGGAATCGTTATTCCCTATTTACTGTTTTCACCACTTACACTACCGATCTACTATTATTTAATGGGTAAGAATCACCCCGAAAAAACAATTGTAATTCAGTTCTCATCAGTAATAGTTAACGTTATTGCATTCTATGCTTTATACCGTTTCACTGGATTTTATAGTATTATACTAAGCAATGCATTGTCTTATTTTGCCAGTTATCTTTTGGGAGTATATTATCAAAAGACTTTCCTTCAAATTAGATATAGAATTAATAGAAATAATATATTTAAATTAGTAATCATCATCGTTAGTTATGTTGTTTTATTTTATTTAATACAATATATAAACAACAGCTGGCTGGCTCTCTCTGTTACCATAACCTCAGTTTTACTGATTACTCTCATATTATACAAGCGCTTTCAAATAATTACAAAAGAAGATATAAGTCGTTATTTCTTAAATAATAAAATCGCCGTCTCACTTTATAATCGATTATAATCATGTTATTAGCTCTTTTTATATTGCTTCTAATTATTGCTATTGTATTGTATATATCGGATAAAAAGATAATATCATCCATTATATTTTTCTTTTTTCTATTCGATAGCTTTCAATTAATTCCAGAAGAATGGGTTGGATTGAAAACATTAGACCTTGCTATCATTTATATATGTGTACTGTTTATATATGGGCTCTTCCAATATGATAATTACATTCCCAAAAATAAAACGATTTTGGCCATCAGCCTTTTTTTAGGATTTATATGCTTCGAAATGCTATTGAGCCATTACTATTATTCTATCGGTTGGGGAGAAATCATACGCACAGGACGGCAACATATACTACTATTATCTTATTTCGTATTCCGTAAGGTAAATAGGCAAGAATTAGATATTATCTTGAAAGTTTTATTTATCATTGTTATTTTCGAATCTTTTCTATTTACCATACAGATGTTTACAGGCATTGGTATTCTAAACGGGAAAGAGGTTTATGCTAAAGTTGGTTCTTTATACCGCTTTTATAATATTTCTCTCATGCATTATTTTTTTGTATTCTATGCAATCTTCTATAATCCGTTCAAAGGCTTCTGGAAGCACATCACAATGCTAATAGTAGTTATAACAATTTTCTTTCCAATGCACCGTTCTTTAGACATGACCTTTGTAGTATTACTTATTTTAGGTATTTTATGGAAAAAGAAAGTTTTCAACTCTGCAAAAAAAATAGCAATAACATGTAGCTGCTTTTTTCTACTTTTGATTGTGGCAAGTGCCTATATAAGCGTACGGACAATGGAAGATATTAATAAAGTTGCAGCAGGCGATTTTCAAGAATTTGAGGATATTCAAGCCTCCTCCGAAGCGACATTTTTATTCCGAGTTGGACACTTTTACGAAAGGTATACTACTGTTCTTGAAAACACAGTCAGTAAATGGTTTGGTTTAGGCTTTATGACAGAAGGTTCTTCTTATACTGAAAACCATTTTGATTTTATAATAGGATTAGATAGTAAGGAAGGAGGGATTGAGCAAGTAAATACTCCGGATATTTCTTGGTCTATTTTAATAATACGTTATGGGATAGTTGGCACTTTACTCTTTATCATATTTTATTTCTATTTTGTCGGGTATTATGTTCAATACCGAAATAAAAGCACCATCAATATGGTCATGGTACTATATTTGTTATTAATATTTAGCAATTCATTGACTTCTGATTTGCTATATAAAATGAATATGCTTATATTTCCACTGATTTATATGAATCAATACGAAGAAGAGATATCATAATAAATACATAACTTATACTCTTATTTATAAAACAAATATAATACCATAATGTTTTTTAGTATCATAACAATTAACCGTAACAATGCAAAAGGTCTAGAAGATACCATTCAAAGCGTATTATCTCAAGACAGAAACCTCTATGAGTTTATCATTATCGACGGAGCATCTTCAGACAATAGCCTGGAGGTAATAAAGAAATATGAATCGCAAATTCATTATTATATTTCCGAACCGGATACTGGCATTTATAATGCAATGAATAAAGGCATTGACAAAGCTAAAGGCGAATATGCAATATTTATGAACTCCGGAGATTCTTTTTCGTACCCAACCGCACTTAATGATATAAGCAAAAATAATTTAAATGCAGATTTCCTATTTTCTGGTTGGACAAGAATTAAAAATGGAAAAAAGTTAGCATCCTATTTACCCAAGGAAAAGATCACTTTATACACCTTATTTTATCACAGTACTTGTGTTTGTCATCAAGCTACATTTATAAAAGTCAGTGTTTTGAAAGAATTGCAAGGCTATGAAGAAAAGTTAAAAGTATCAGCTGATATTTGTTTTGTAATGAAAGCATTGGTTGTCCATTATAAAACTTTCCAAATATTACCATATTACATTACCAATCTAGATGTAACAGGAATAAGTGGTAATTTAAAAGGAATGACTATTTTAAATGAAGAGAAACCAGCATACTTCAAAAAATTATGCCCTTACGTATACGATGATTATATAAAGATGCATAAAATCCTTCGTTTTTCTCCAACGAATATATTTCGATTCATCAAATGGAAACTTTGGAAAGACAAGTGTAGATAAAGAACTGAAAATATTATGAAAATTGTATATTGCATTTTTGACTGTTCTTCTTCTGGTGGAACAGAACGTGCCCTTTCTCTGCAAGCTAATTATTTTGCAGGCAAAGGGAATGAAGTCCATATCGTAACGACAGAAAAGCCTTCCTGTAAACAAAATTCCTACATTTTTTCGGATAATATTTCATTTCATAATTTATCTATAAATTATAGGGAAGTTGATAATTCTTTATCTCCCCTCAAAATTATTTATAGAATTAAAAAAGGGCATAAACACAAACAACAACTTGCAAAACTATTATTTGCATTAAAACCTGATTTTACAATTGGGATGTTTGGACACGATTCTTCTTTTCTATACAAAATAAATGATGGAAGTAAAAAAATTTTAGAATACCATTTTTCAAGATATCATCGAAAGATAGAATTTGCTTCTGCTATCTTTTGGAAAAGATGGTTTGCTCTTTTAAGAGAATGGCGTAAATGCAAATTTATAAATAAATATGATGCATTTATTGTCTTAACACAGCAAGATGCTAAAAACTGGAAAGATATAAAAAAATTATATGTTATTCCTAACGCATTACCATTTATTCCTCAGCAAATCTCAACTTGCGAAAATAAAAAAGCAATTAGTGTAGGACGTTTATCACCAGAAAAAGGATATGATCTCCTTATAAAAGCATGGAAGTTGGTAACAGAACGACACCCCGATTGGGAATTGGAAATTTATGGAGATGGTCAAGAAAAGAGCAAACTATATTCAATCATTTCCGAATATTCTCTTAGTAATATTTCCATCAACGCTCCCATACGGAATATTGAAGATAAATACACTGAATCATCTATATATCTAATGAGTTCGCATTATGAAGGCTTTGGAATTGTACTCATTGAAGCCATGGCATGTGGATTGCCCTGCGTGAGTTTTAATTGTCCATATGGCCCCTCTGAGATTCTAACAGATAATGAAAACGGTTTTTTAATACCAATAAATGATATTTATACACTGGCTGATAAAGTATGCATATTAATAGAAAAAGAAGAGATGCGAAAGAAAATGGGACATAAAGCTTACATAGCTGCTATGCAATACTCTCCTATTAAGGTTATGAAAAAATGGGAAAAGCTTTTTGATGATTTAAAGAAAAAATAACATATTTAATTCACTAATATCCTATAAATCATCCATCGACCATTTCTAATATAAAATAATACCAATAAGACTTAGTTCCCTGTTTTAGTTATGTTCAGTATTATTTGGAGGATTATTTTTGAGAATATTATCCGGGAACAATAATTTTCTGTTTTGAAAACAAACATTGACAGGAAACAATAAAGCAACTTTTGGACATGATAACTTTGAATGGCAAAATATGGGAAGTATACATTTAGAACCAGGCGAATACAAGTTAAGTATAACAGCCAATCAAGTTGACCTGTGGTTAAAAATACGAGAATTTAAAATGAAACGTCAATAATTACCAATAATATATTTATAAAGCACCTATGCGGTTTTTTCGTTATACTCAGAACTAAGCTATACTTATTTTATTTTTATATACAAAATCCAATCAGATATATTTTTATCTGAAAATATAAGAACATAGATAATTTTTATGGGTTATTCACGTTTAATAAAATAAAGAAAGCTTTTCTTCTTCATATTATAAAGAATGGCTAATTTTGCAAAAACAGAAAACATAGAATAACTTATGTTTATGAAATAATTTAATAAAGAAAATGGCTACTACAATACCCAATCCTACCGACATGTGCATCATCGTTACTTATCGTTGTCCGATGCAATGCCAAATGTGTAATATATGGAAGAATCCAACTCAGAAAGAAAAAGAAATAACTTTAGCAGAGATTAAAAAACTTCCCTCTGTTAAGTTCATAAATATTACAGGTGGAGAACCTTTTGTGAGGGAGGATTTAGAAGAAATTATAGAAATATGTTTTCAGAAATCTCCACGAGTAGTCATTTCAACCTCTGGATGGTTTGAAGATCGTATCATCAAAATGACCAAACGATTTCCTAATATCGGAATACGTATAAGTATTGAGGGGCTTTCACTAAAAAATGATGAACTCCGTGGAAGAAACGGTGGTTTTGACAAAGGATTGCGAACCTTACTTCGATTAAAGGATATGGGAATTAAAGATATTGGATTTGGAATTACTGTTTCTAATCACAATTCAGCTGACATGTTATCACTTTATCAACTTTCCAAATCACTGGGGATGGAATTTGCAACAGCAGCATTCCACAATTCTTATTATTTCCATAAAGAAGATAACTATATAACCAATCAAGAAGAAGTTTGTAATGATTTTAAAACATTAATAGAATGGCAATTAAAAGAAAAACATCCAAAATCATGGTTTAGAGCATATTTCAACATGGGTTTAATTAATTACATACATGATAACCAGAGACTTCTTCCATGCGAAGCCGGATTAGTCAATTTCTTTGTTGACCCATATGGAGAAATTTATCCATGTAATGGATTAGAAGATAAATTCTGGAAAGAAAGTATGGGTAATATAAGACAATCAGGGTCTTTTTATGAAATCTGGCATAGTGAGCAAGCGGAAAAAATCCGCCAAAAAGTCAGAAATTGCCCTAAACATTGCTGGATGGTGGGTACAGTTTCTCCGGTTATGAAAAAATATATTAGTCAACCACTAAAATGGGTGGTTCGCAATAAATGGAATATATTAACAGGAAAACCCATCCAAATAGAATTGAACGACAAAAAATGAAAATCATAGTTACAGGAACACGAGGGATTCCAGGTATTCAGGGGGGGGTAGAAACACATTGTGAAGAGCTATTTCCACGTATAGCTGACGAAAAGCATGAAGTGATTGTTATTCGTCGGCCAGAATATAAATCTGTTGAATATGGAGTTAGTAAATACAAAGGAGTAACGATTAAAGATATTAAAACTCTTCCTGGAAAACATTTTGAAGCTATTACTCATACATTTATCGCTGTCTTATATGCCCGTAAAATCCATGCAGATATTGTTCATATACATGCAATAGGACCATCTCTCATGATACCTATTGTACGTATATTAGGAATGAAAGCTGTAATGACTCATCACGGTCCGGACTATGATCGACAAAAATGGGGAAAACTATCAAAAAGTGTCTTAAAAATAGGAGAGAAACTGGGTGTCAAATATGCCAATCATGTAATCGTAATCTCCCAACATATCCGTAACATAGTTCAACGAAAGTGCCCTACTCAAAAAAAGATTTCTCTCATTTATAATGGGGTAAACTTAACATGCTCACAAACAGATAATAACTATCTCAAAGAATTAGGAGTAGAAAAATATTCATATATTTTAGCAGTAGGTCGATTTGTCAAAGAAAAAGGGTTTGATTTACTATTAGAAGCATATAAAAAACTATATAATAAAAATATCAAACTTATTATTGCTGGTGATGCCGACCATGAAGATCAATATTCGTCAACATTAAAAGATATCGCACAAAAGCAGGGGGTAATATTAACCGGATTTATACAGAAAGACAAATTATCCCAATTATATAGTTTTGCCCGTTTATTCGTATTACCATCTTACCATGAAGGATTACCTATTTCATTACTTGAAGCAATGAACTGTTGTTGCGATGTTTTAGTAAGTGATATCCCTGCTAATAAGGAAGTGGGATTGAATGATTCTTGTTATTTCAAATGTGGGGATATTCAGGATTTGAAAAATTGTTTAGACATAAAACTACAATCTCCTTTAACTCCCCATAAATATAACATGACCTCATATAACTGGGATCACATAGCTCAACAAACTAAAGATATTTATGATTCTTTATCACAAAAAACAATATAACAGATATGAATACGTTATATCTACAAATGGAAACAGAAACTCTATTAAATAAGGCACCGTTAACACGGAGTAGTTGCAGAATGATAAAACGTACATTTGATATTATAACTGCTTTGATAGTCCTAATATTAATTTTCCCATGGGCTTATCTAATTATAGCATGTTGCATAAAAATATTTATGCCTGGTCCTATTTTCTTTAAACAAAAGAGAACAGGTAAGGATGGAGTTATTTTTACATGTTACAAATTCAGAACAATGGATGCTAAAAATCATTCTGACGAATTTATAGATCCACAACTAAATAAATATTCATTAGGCAATTTCCTTCGTTCTACCAGTTTAGATGAACTTCCTCAATTTTGGAATGTATTAATAGGAGACATGTCAATTATAGGACCAAGACCACACATGTTAGTACATGATGAGGAGTATATGAGTAAGATCGAAGAATACTCCTTACGGTATGCAGTAAAACCGGGTATTACGGGATGGGCTCAAGTAAACGGTCTACGTGGAGAAAGAGATATAAAAAGAGTAAAAATGCGTATCGACTATGATTTATGGTATATTCAACATTGGTCAGTAGCTTTAGACATGAAAATAATGTTTCGTACTATTGGAGTAATGATAAAAAAATGACAAATGCATATTTTGCCTAAACTATATATAATATTTCCTGTATTTTTTATACTCATAATTGAAGATATCCATACTCAAAATGTTAGTACATTTGCTGAGTATGGTACAACTATACATACGGGGAAACATACTCCAATGTGGCAAAATAGTAATCAACACGGGCTATCATCAATTAAAAACAATACATATATCAGGGGAGCTGCATTTTATAATAAAAACTTCCATTCATGGCAATTAAAAGCGGGAGCTGATTTCGCAGTGGCTGCAGGTTTTACTTCTACATTTATTATTCAACAGGCATATGCCGATATCCGATATAAATGGTTTGGTTTATGGGCTGGAAATAAAGAAATAGACTCTTCTTTATTAAATCAACAGCTAAGTAGTGGCGGATTGACATGGTCGGGAAATGCAAGGCCTATTCCACAAATAGCAATAGGAATATTTGATTATGTGCGTATTGCTCCCAAAGTTCAACTAAAAGCAGAACTATCATATGGTTGGTTTACTGATACGAAATACCAAGAAAAACATGTTGGAGATGAACATTCATATACACGAAAAATCAAATATCATCATAAGAGTTTCTTTTTACGTTTTGGAAAACCTGAAGGAAAATGGTTATTTGATATAGGTATGAGCTTGGATGCTCAATTCGGAGGATATAAAGTAAGAGGAAGAGATGAGGGAGATTTAGGCAACGGCTGGAAAGATTATTGGAATGTACTCATTCCGCAAAGCGGAGGCGATGATAGTCCTGGAGGGGAACAAGTATGGTATCAAGGAAATTATATGGGAAGCGAACATGTCAAACTAACCTACAAGCATAATAATTTTTTTCTTAGTGCTTATTTAGAAAATTATTATGATGATTTTTCCGGAATGGGAAAACAAAATGGATTAGATGGGCTTTGGGGTATAGAATTTAAGATAAATCGACCTTTAGTAATAAATAATATAGTAATAGAGTATTATCAGACTACAAATCAGAGTGGACCTTTACACGGACTAGATGATTCAATTGTAGAAAAAACAGGAGGTGCTGATGATTATTATAATAACGATTGGTATCCAGGATGGGTGCATTGGGGAATGGGAATGGGTAATCCATTAGTTGCTTCACCTATTTATAATAACAATGGAAACCTTGCTTTTCAATATAACCGTATCAAAGCTATTCATCTCGGTTGGAGTGGTGATATTAGTAATGAATGGACTTATCGTGCCAAACTATCATTTAATCGTACATGGGGAACTCCTTTTAAGCCAATCCCCGAAATCTTAGAAAATTTTTCTACTTTTGCAGAGTTTAAATATATCCCAAATAAATGGAAAGGTTGGAGCTTTACCGCTTCAGCAGCATTTGATATTGGAGACATTTATGGCGATAATTTAGGCTTGCAACTTAAGGTTCATAAAAAATTCTGAAAATGAATTATATACAAACAGAAATTGATGGTGTATGGCTAATAGAGCCGAAAGTATTTTCTGATAGTAGAGGATACTTTATGGAGTCTTTTAAAAAAGAAGAATTCGAAAAACATATCGGAAAAGTAGACTTTATACAAGATAATGAATCCAAATCGTCATTCGGTGTATTACGAGGATTACATTATCAGACAGGTGAATATAGCCAAGCAAAATTGGTACGCGTCATTAAAGGTGAAGTATTAGATGTTGCAGTAGATTTACGTCAATCATCATCTACATTTGGAAAATACGTAAGCGTATTGTTAACTGAAGACAACAAACGCCAATTTTTCATTCCACGTGGTTTTGCCCATGGATTTTTGGTATTAAGCGAAGAAGTAATCTTCACATATAAAGTTGATAATATATATAATCCACAAGCAGAAAGATCTATCTTATATTGCGATAATGCATTAAGCATTGATTGGCCAATAGCCGATTTTCAAATTATTATGTCTGAAAAAGACAGGCAGGCTAAGACCTTTCAAGAAGCTGAATATTTTGTATAACTCCTCCAAAAACATAAAAATGAAAATAGCAATTGTAGGAACTGGATATGTCGGACTAGTTACAGGGACTTGTTTTGCAGAAATAGGTGTGGATGTAACATGTGTTGATACCAATATAAAAAAAATAAAAGCTCTTGAAGAGGGAGTGATTCCTATTTATGAGCCTGGATTGGAAGAGATGGTACTCCGTAATACAAAATCAGGACGCCTAAAATTTACAACTTCTTTAGAAAGTTGTCTTAATGATGTGGAAGTTATCTTTAGTGCAGTTGGTACTCCTCCTGATGAAGATGGAAGTGCCGATCTTAGTTATGTACTTGCCGTAGCACGTACTATCGGACAAAACATGAACAAATACAAATTAGTGGTCACCAAAAGTACCGTACCCGTTGGAACAGCACAAAAAGTACGTAATGTTATCCAGAAAGAATTAGACCAAAGAGGAGTAACAATAGAATTTGATGTTGCTTCCAATCCGGAATTCTTAAAAGAGGGAAATGCCATTAGTGATTTTATGAGTCCGGATCGTGTAGTAGTAGGAGTGGAGTCTGAACGTGCTAAAAAAATTATGTCTAAACTATACAAACCATTCTTGCTAAATAATTTCCGTGTCATTTTTATGGATATCCCTTCGGCAGAAATGACTAAATATGCAGCTAATTCAATGTTAGCTACCCGTATCAGCTTTATGAATGACATAGCCAATCTATGTGAACTTGTCGGGGCAGATGTAAATATGGTACGCAGTGGTATTGGCTCAGATACTCGAATCGGACGTAAGTTCCTTTATCCGGGAATAGGATATGGAGGCTCTTGTTTTCCAAAAGATGTCAAGGCCTTGATAAAGACAGCAGAACAAAACGGATATGACATGCGCGTATTACGTGCTGTAGAAGAGGTCAATGAAATACAAAAAAGTGCTTTATTTGAAAAGCTTTTGAAATTATTCAATAATAAGTTAAAGGATAAAACGATAGCAATTTGGGGACTCGCTTTCAAACCCGAAACTGATGATATGCGTGAAGCACCCGCATTGGTCCTCATAGACAAGTTAAGACAGGCCGGTTGTAAAATTCGGGTATATGATCCGGCAGCTATGGAAGAATGTAAAAGAAGAATCGGAGACAGTGTATATTATGCACACGACATGTATGATGCCGTACTTGATACCGATGTTTTGATGTTAGTCACCGAATGGAAAGAATTTCGTTTACCATCATGGCCAGTTATTAAAAAAACAATGACGCAACCTATTGTTTTGGATGGTCGTAACATTTATGATAAAAAAGAAATGGAAGAACAAGGATTCATATACCGTTGTATTGGGAAATGAAAAGATAATTGCTTAATTTTGCACAAAATTAAATAGATGATTAAGTTTATAACGACATCGTTATTGACGATTTTGTTGATAGCGTGCAATAATACTAAAAAGCAAAACTCTTTAGAGCAATCAGAAAATGTCAAAGCCAAAGAATTGATGCAGGGAATCTGGATCGATGATGAGAGTGACATTCCTTTACTGTTTATCAAAGGTGATACAATTTATTATGCAAATTCGCAAAGTACTCCTGTATACTTCAAAATAATAAAAGATACCCTATATACTTTTGGCAATGAATTGGCACGTTATCAAATTGATAAACAAACGGAATACAGTTTTTCATTTCATTCTCTGGCAGATAACATCGTAAAACTTCATAAATCGGAAGATCCAAACGATTCATTGGCATTTTCTGGAAAGCCAGTGGAGATCATTCCGATTTATACAGAAGTCACCCAAAAAGATAGCGTAGTTTTTTATAACGGAATCCGTTATAGAGCATATGTATACATCAACCCTTCTAAAATAAAGGTAATAAAAACAACCTACTCTGAAGAGGGCATCAGTATGGATAATATCTATTATGACAACATCATGCACATATGCATATATGAAGGTAGAAAATGTTTATTCTCAAGTGATATAACCAAACAAATGCTTGAAAATGTAATTTCCACCGACTTCCTACAACAATCCATCTTATCCGAGATGAATTTCAAAAATGTCGATCGTAAAGGTTTTCATTATCAAGCTACAGTTTGTATACCGGAAAGTTCCGTATGCAACATTGCAGACCTATCGGTTTCTTTTGACGGAAAATTAACAATTTATACAGCTAAATAAAAAAGGGACATTCAGTAAATGTCTTTAAAAAGACACTGGCATATGAAGATGACTTATTACTATCATCTCATATGCCATTTTTATTATATATTTTCTCTCCCTGACCTAAAATTTTATCCGTTTGGGCATGATGTTCTGGAAGAAGCCTGACAGCTTCTTCTAATAGTTTCTTTATACTCATGCTATGCGGCTTTCTTCTGTCTGTTTTTGGTTTTATCAATCATCAATATGGCGTTTGCTGTATGTATTCCAAAGAAAATCCACAGGATTTCCGTTTTCCTGTTCCGTGCTTTGACTTTCGATAGCGAGTAATGCTGTTTTTGCGTACCGAAACTGCCTTCAAGCCTGGTGGCTCTTTCCCTGGAGAGTTCACTCCTGAGAACCTTCCTCACCGCCTCGTCCTTTGCTGCTCTTCCCTTGCGTACAAAGGAGGTTGATATCCCATATCTTGTACAGAACTTCCTGTTGGCATTATTGGCATATATAGAATCGGCGGCCACACACCTTACCCTTACATTCATCAACTTCTGATGCATACGGATACAATCCTTCAGACGTATTCCTTCATTGAATGCCTTGAAAGAGACGTGCTCGATGAACGAGATCCCGTCTATCTGTATGTTATTAACCTTTGCACCGAACTCGACAGATTTTGTCTCCTTACCCCTTACGATAGGGTGTACGTAATGACGGTCAATACTGACAATACGGTCACTGACCTTCTGACCTTCAAAGAGTTTCTTTTCCTGTACAAGAACCTTTCTGATTATGGAAAGCCGTTTCTGATAATCCTGTGTGTATCTGAGTGAAGATCCGTGTTCCCTGTGAATGTCATCCCGTTGTATGATGAGTTTTTCCAGAAGGCTGATCATGCAACGTTTCAGCATCCTTGTCCTCGAAGCCTTTCTCTTTCTTTTCTTGCAATAGGATAGATAGGATGCTGCAATATCTGTGTATTTGTTACGGGGACGTCTTATGCCGAGTTTCCCACAATGCATGCAGATATGTCGGTAGAGCCATTCGATGCTTTCCCAAAGGAGCTTCATGTCCGTAGGGAAACGCATATGACTTTCATAGCATGTAGCATCGGTCATACATACGTGAAGGTTCTCAAGATAAGGTTTCCAGTGTGAGGCAAGAATCTTCTGAAGGGAATCGATGTCAAGACGGGATGCAACCTCATTACGGATCGCACTGATTATCTTGTAGTTGGTCATAGGGCAGGACGGGTCTATCATGATACCGCAAAACAGCTGATAATGTATGTTTCCGTTAAGATGTTCTACCAGCAGCCGGTCAGAGAAGCCCGTGTAAGCCTTCAGTACCATAAGGGCTATCTTCGAGGAAGGACTGAAACAGTTCCTGCGACCCAAGCGGGATTGTGAAAGGCCGATCTCTTTGGCTATCCTCTCGAACGGAAACACGGAATAAAGGCTGCCAAGTTCACTCGCATGAAAACTCTTACGGTATTTTTCCAGAATATCGAATTCTGTAAAACCCAAAGTAGGGTGAATTTCTGAAATATTTTGTATCTTCGTCATATCTTTGTGTGGAGATTTCCCCCGTTTTGGTCGTCAAACCCTATTTTAGGGGGAATATCTAAAGATACAAAAAAGCCAACTAATTCGCAATACTATAAGTATGAATTAGTTGGCTAATTTTATAGGATTTACTGAATACCCCTAAAAAAGGGCTATTTTCTACTTTTTGATCGATCTCCACCTGATCTCTTTCCTCCTCCTTTACGAAAATTTCGTGACCGATTGCCATTCCCTGTCCCAGTATTACGCGGCTTATACGCCGGTGCTTCGCCCAATTCCGATGGTACTGGGATCTTATATATATCTTTTTCCAGGAAATTTTCAATATGCTTAAAATTAGTCTGCTCCTTTTCGTTTACAAATGTAATTGCTACACCGTCATTATTGGCACGGGCGGTACGTCCGATACGATGCACATAGTCTTCACTATCATGAGGAACATCAAAGTTTATCACCAGACGAATATCATCAATATCAATCCCCCTGGACACAATATCAGTTGCTACCAAAATATTGATTCTACCCGACTTAAATTCATGCATGATAAACTCTCTTTGGGCCTGTTCAAGGTCCGAGTGCATCTCCCCAACATTTAACTTCATCATTTTAAGAGCTTTTGCAACCTCTTTCACTTTGATTTTAGAAGATGCGAAAATGATTACACGTTCTGGAACTTCCTCCGCAAAAAGGCTACGAACAATACCCAATTTCTGATTTTCATAACATACATATGCTGCCTGAACAATCTTTTCTGCCGGCTTGGATACAGCTAACTTCACTTCTACCGGATTATTCAAAATCGTTTTCGCAAGCTGTTGGATTTTGGCAGGCATAGTCGCCGAAAACATAATAGTCTGTCGCTCTTTAGGCAGATACTTCACAATTTGCATAATATCTTCATAGAATCCCATGTCAAGCATGCGATCAGCTTCATCCAAAATAAAATAAGATACTTTAGACAAATCCACATACCCCAAACTGAGATGAGCTATCAATCGTCCCGGAGTTGCAATCACAACATCAGCTCCAAGGCTAAGTCCTTTTTTCTGCTGTTCAAATAGCACTCCATCATTTCCTCCATACACAGCCACACTGGATACCGGCATAAAATAAGAAAAACCTTCCATCTGCTGATCAATCTGCTGCGCTAATTCCCGGGTAGGGGACATAACAATACAATTGATGGCATCTTCCGGATGTCCACCCTCAGAAAGTTTGTTCAATACCGGGAGTAAAAAAGCAGCCGTCTTACCGGTACCTGTTTGAGCAACTGCAATCAAGTCCTTACCATCAAGGATAACAGGTATCGTTTGCTCTTGCACTGGTGTACACTCATCAAATCTCATTGCATCAAGTGCTTCAAGTACGCGGTCATTTAGTTTTAATTCGGAAAACTTCATTTTATGCTAATTATACAAATTACTAATATCAAATTATTGAAAAATTCTACATATTCAAATACGAATCTTTAAAACCAAGGAAATAAAGCACCCCATCCAATCCGATCGTATTAATAGACTGCTTGGCATTGGCCACTACTTTAGGCTTTGCATGAAATGCAATACCCAACCCGGCGATACCTAACATCGGCAAATCATTAGCTCCATCACCAACGGCAATAGTCTGTGCTATATCTACTTTTTCAACCTGTGCTATTAAACGAAGAAGCTCAGCTTTCCGTTTTCCATCCACTACATCACCTAAATAACGACCGGTCAGTTTACCGTCTATGATTTCCAATTCATTGGCATATACATAGTCTATACCATATTTCTGCTGCAAATATTTTCCAAAATAAGTAAAACCACCACTAAGAATAGCAATTTTATAACCATATTTTTTCAAAACATACATCAGCCGGTCTACGCCTTCCGTTATAGGCAGATTCTCCGCAATTTCCTGCATCACCGATTCATCCAAGCCTTTGAGCAAAGCAACACGCTCACGAAAACTCTCGATAAAATCAATTTCACCACGCATAGCCCGTTCTGTTATCTTCTTCACTTGATCACCCACTCCGGCACGTATTGCCAATTCATCAATAACCTCGGTTTCAATCAGCGTAGAATCCATATCAAAACAGATCAACCTACGCATCCGTCGATACATATTGTCAAGTTGAAAAGAAAAATCCATCTCGAGCTCGCTGGCCAGTTTCATCAGTTGTTCCTGCATCACAATACGGTCTTTAGGCGTACCACGAACAGAAAACTCGATACAAGCACGTGTACGCGACTCACATTCGTTTAAAGGAATACGACCTGTCAAACGCTTAATCGCATCAATATTCATTCCCTGTTCTGCAAGAATACGGGTAGTTGCAGCAATCTGTCGAGCAGAAAGCTTACGGCCTAATAAGGTAAGAATATAACGATTCTTTCCTTGCATTTTCACCCAACTTTCATATTCCTCTGTTGAAATAGGATAAAAACGAATAGTTACTCCTAAAGACGAAGCTTTGAAAAGTAACTCTTTCATAATGAATCCGGAATTTTGTTCTTCAGTCATACAAAGTATGCCTAACGAAAGAGTATTATGAATATCCGCTTGCCCGATGTCCAAAATTGTAGCATCATATTTTGCCAATATTTCCGTCACAGAAGCCGTCAGCCCAGGACGATCTTCACCGGTAATACGGATAAGAATGAGTTCAGTATTTGACAGTTGCATAAAAAGTTCATTTAATCCTGCAAAAATAGGGAAAAAAGCCGGTTTCTATGCTAAAGAACATAAAAAAATACACCTGAAAAGTAAGAAATCTGCTTGTTTATTTGGAAGTTAATTTAATAAATACTTACCTTTGCGCCCGGTTTCTAAATCAAAGGCATTGACAATCAACGGATTCCTCTCCATTGAAGCCTGGATAAAGATAATGTTTCGGGAAGAAACCACTGTTTAAGGACAGTCCCGAATAGTATTAACCAAAACCGAATTACATGAGACATGTAAAATGGATTTTTGTTGTATTACTAATTTGTTCCTTGACCGCTTTCGTTGAAAAAGATAAACCAACAGGAGGCTTAAGCGTGGGAGATGTAGCCCCGGATTTTCGAATCGAATCTACATCAGGGGAGCAATACCCTCTTAAACTGGCCGATTTCAAAGGTCGTTATGTATTGCTTAGTTTTTGGGCAAGTTACGATGCACAGTCACGGATGCAAAACGTTAGTTTAAATAACATACTCCGGTCTGATGCCCCAAATGTGAAAATGGTTTCTGTATCATTTGATGAATACCGATCGGTATTCGAGGAAACTATTCGTAAGGACCAAATAGTTACGCCCACCTGTTTCGTGGAAACTAAAGGCGAAGATTCCGGCTTATTTAAAAAATACCGTTTGAACCGGGGTTTCACTAACTATTTATTGGATGGAAATGGTGTTATCATAGCCAAAAACATCTCTGCTGCAGAACTTTCTGCCCGCGTAAAAGAATTAGGATAAAATCTACATTATTAAAACGCAGGGAGAAAGGGGAATTTTCCGGATATATCAAAAGGGCCGGAAACAGACAAAAGAGGAAATGAATACAACAAAAAGAGTCCCGCTAACTTTTAATAGTAAGCGGGACTTTTTCTTTACCTCACCCAGTAAGAGTTTTCTGATTCTATTTGGGTGCTTTCTTATACAAATAGAATGCGATAAACGCATATAGTATATTGGGTATCCAGACAGCAACGACAGGGGGTACATTGCCATTCACCGCAAATGTAGAAGTAATAGTCTGGAAAAGAATATATGAAAAACTCAATGCCAATCCAATTCCCAGATGAAGTCCCATTCCTCCTTTCGTTTTCTTTGACGAAAGCGATAGACCAATCACGGTAAGAATAAATGAAGCGAAAGACATCGCAATGCGTTTATGATACTCAATCTCAAACTCTTTGATATTAGCAAACCCACGCCGACGCTGCTTATCAATATATTCGCTCAATTGAGGGCTGGTAAGCATTTCCTGCTGATTCTTCATAATAAGAAAGTCCGTCGGATCCATATTGATGATAGTATCGAGCCTGTCTCCTTTGATAATATTTTCCTTTAATCCATCCAACTCACGTATCATGTAGTCATGAATCGTCCATTTATTCACAGTAGTCGTATCATAAACAATCCGACGAGCCGTTAGGTGAGATACCAACTTTTTATCAACAAACTTGTCAAGAGAGAATCGATTACCGGTTTTATTATAATCTTGATACCGATCGATATAAGCAATTACACCACTATCCACTTCAAGTTGTACATTCGTTGCGCTCCCTTTCTTCTTAGATTTAACATATCTATCCTCAAAATTCAAACGAGTCACACTACCTTTCGGAATAACGTAGGACCCTAACATAAAAGTGGCAACAGCAATAACCGCTGCAGAAATCATATAAGGGCGCATCAAACGTTTAAAGCTCATTCCCGTAGAGAACATAGCAATAATTTCCGAGTTCTCCGCTAATTTTGATGTAAAGAAAATGACAGCAATAAACACAAACAACGGACTGAACAAATTCGCAAAATAGGGAATAAAGTTCATGTAATAATCAAAAACGATCGCTGACCACGGAGCTTCACGTTCCATAAACTTATCCATCTTCTCATTGAAATCGAACACCACAGCGATGGAGATGATCAATGCAATGGCAAACACGTACGTCCCCAAGAATTTCTTGATGATATACCAGTCCAGCAGTTTGATAAATCGATTGCTTTTCATTTAATTTATAATCTTGTTGACACTCTTTTTACCATCATTGGCTTCCAAGTAGAAAAATCTCCTGCAATAATGTGTTTGCGCGCTTCACCTACCAGCCAAAGATAAAAAGCCAGATTATGAATAGAAGCAATCTGCATAGCCAGCAACTCCTGTGCATGAAACAGATGGCGTAAATACGCTTTACTATACAAGGTATCTACACAAGAAGCACCATCGGCTTCAATAGGGGAGAAGTCCGTCTCCCATTTTTTATTACGCATATTCATAATGCCGTCTTTCGTGAACAACATTCCGTTACGCCCGTTACGTGTAGGCATCACACAATCAAACATATCGACTCCTCGCTCAATACCTTCGAGAATATTAACCGGTGTACCGACTCCCATTAAATAACGTGGCTTGTCTTTCGGCAGAATATCATTCACTACCTCGATCATTTCATACATCTTATCTACCGGTTCACCCACAGCCAAACCACCAATTGCATTTCCGTCTGCATTCTTGGAAGCAACAAACTCCGCTGATTGTTTTCTCAGATCAGTATATACACATCCCTGCACAATTGGAAAAAGAGATTGGTTATAACCATATTTGGGCTCTGTTTCATTGAATCGCTGAATGCATCTATCAAGCCAGCGATGTGTCAGTCCTAATGACTTTTTGGCATATGCATAATCAGAGTCTCCCGGAGGACATTCATCAAATGCCATCATAATATCCGCACCAATCGTACGCTCAATATCCATCACCTTTTCAGGAGTGAAAATATGTTTACTACCATCGATGTGCGAACGGAATTCGGCACCTTCTTCACGCAATTTGCGAATACCGGCTAATGAGAAAACCTGAAATCCACCGCTATCGGTCAGCATCGGACGATCAAACCCATTGAATTTATGCAATCCGCCGGCTCTTTCAATGACATCCAATCCCGGGCGCAAATAGAGATGATAAGTATTACCTAATATGATCTGTGCCTGAATATCCTCTTTCAACTCCGTCAAATGTACTCCTTTCACTGTACCAAGAGTACCCACAGGCATAAATATAGGAGTTTGTATCTGCCCGTGGTCCGTTGTGATCAAACCTGCACGGGCATTACTTTTTGCGTCTGTATATTGTAATTCAAATGTCATTCCTGGCTGGCTTTCTTTACAGATAAATCAATAGCATCAGTTACTTTCTCATCAGTCAATGCGATAGTAAATACTTCTTTCACATCAGTAACATAGTGGAAAGTCAAGCCTTTCAAATAAATATCCTGAATTTCATCTATGTTTTTCTTATTTTCAGCACTCATAATAATCTCCTTAATTCCTGCACGCTTGGCAGCAAGGATTTTTTCTTTAATTCCACCTACAGGAAGCACTTTACCACGAAGAGTTATCTCTCCGGTCATTGCCAGATTAGCCTTCACCTTACGTTGCGTCAAAGCCGAAGCCAAAGAGGTAGCCATTGTTATACCCGCCGAAGGGCCATCTTTCGGAATAGCACCTTCCGGAACATGAATATGTATGTTCCAATTGTCGAATATTTCTTCATCCAAGTTCAACAATGAAGCATGCGCTTTAATATACTCCAGTGCCAACATTGCAGATTCTTTCATCACATCACCCAGATTACCCGTCAACGTCAAACGACCACCTTTACCACGGCTTAAACTGGTCTCGACAAACAGAATTTCGCCCCCAACAGCAGTCCATGCCAAACCTGTCACAACACCTGCATAATCATTTCCCTGGTATTTATCACGTGTATATTCAGGCGCTCCAAGAAAATCATATAAATCGGCCGGTTTAATTTCCGTTTTTGCAAAATAACCATCAGTAGCATACTGGCGTGCTGATTTACGCAAGATCTTACCTATCTTCTTCTCCAGCTCACGCACACCGCTTTCGCGAGTATATGATTCAATAATGGCTTCCAAAGTATCCTTCGGAATCTTAATATCCGTCTTCTTCATTCCATTTGCTTCCAATTCTTTTGGAACCAAATGCTTACGGGCAATCTCAACTTTCTCCTCCGTGATATAGCCGCTAACTTCAATCAACTCCATACGATCCAACAACGGCCCGGGAATTGTATTCAGATTATTAGCCGTAGCAATAAACATCACTCTTGACAAATCATAATCCACATCCAGAAAATTATCATGGAATGCAGTATTTTGTTCCGGATCAAGCACTTCCAATAAAGCAGATGACGGATCCCCCTGGCGGTCTGCACTGACTTTATCAATCTCATCCAAGATAAACACAGGATTCGAAGAACCGGCTTTTACCAGGCTTTTGATGATTCGTCCCGGCATAGCACCGATGTAGGTTTTACGATGTCCACGAATTTCGGCTTCATCGTGCACTCCACCCAAAGACATACGAATATATTTCCGCTTCAAAGCAGCAGCAATCGATTTTCCCAAAGAAGTTTTGCCGACTCCCGGAGGGCCATATAAACAGATAATAGGTGACTTCATATCGCCCTTCAACTTAAGGACAGCCAAATGCTCAAGAATACGTTCTTTTACTTTTTCCAAACCATAATGATCTTTATTCAAGGTCTTCTCGGCATTCTTCAGATTCAAATTATCTGTCGTATAAATCCCCCAAGGCAAACTAAGCATTGTCTGCAAATAATTCAACTGCACACTATAATCAGGAGATTGTGGATGAGAACGTTCCAGTTTAGCCAGTTCTTTCAAGAAAATCGCCTGTATTTCCTCACCCCATTTCATCCTATACGACTTATTTCGCATTTCTTCTATTTCCTGTTCCTGACCACTGCCACCCAATTCGTCTTGAATGGTCTTGATCTGTTGTTGCAAGAAATATTCACGCTGCTGTTGATCAATATCTTCACGGGCACGCATCTGAATAGATGCTTTAATTTCAGCCAACTGTACCTCCCTATTCAATATTTCCAGCAAACGGTATGTACGTTCTCTTAGAGAATCGTAACGTAACAACTCTATTTTTTCATCCTTCTTCAAAGGTAGGTTCGTACAAATAAAATCTACCAAGAACATATGATTATTAATATTCTTAATAGCAAATGCAGAATCTTGATGTAAGGAATCCGAAGACTTTATATATCTTATAGTCAGATCTTTGCAAGTTTCTACCAAAGCTTGAAATTCCTTATCTGTTTTATCCGGGATTTCTTCGTCTTTAATTTCGACCTGCCCTTTCAAATACGGATAAACTTCTGTAATATTCTTCAATTCCAACCGTTTCAGTCCCTGCAAAATCACAGTGGTAGTCTGATCCGGCATTTCCAGAATACGTACAATTTTACCAATGGTACCAATGGTATGTAAATCTTCAAATTGCGGTTCGTCTATTTGGGCAGCTTTCTGACAGATTACTGCTATATTCATACCTTTCTTTTCAGCCTCACGTATCAATCTCAACGAAGATTTTCTACCTACAGAAACAGGCATAAATACTCCGGGGAACAGCACCATATTACGAAGGGGAAGGACCGGAAGAGTATCGCCTGATTTAGTTTTCACATCGAACATCTGTTCTTCATTCCCTTCAAAATCGGCAATCAGTGAAAAGGCATTATCATCTGAATCTTCCATAAAATATTTTTCTTTCATCATTTCTTTAAATTAGTTTATGTCATTTATATGGGCATAAATTGTTTGCAAAGGTAAGCGATTATTCATTAATAATAAAGCCCATGTACGATAAAAACACAAAAACAATGCCAAATAATAACAGTTATCCAACGTTGTCTCATAAAAATTATTTATTTTTGGCAAATCTCACAATACATACTAAAATGACAAATTCATATTTTCAATTCAAACAATTTACCATATGGCATGACAAATGTGCTATGAAAGTAGGAACAGATGGGGTACTTTTAGGAGCGTGGCCTCATGTTGATGGCGCACAAAGAATACTTGATATCGGAACCGGAACCGGTTTAGTTGCCTTAATGCTTGCCCAACGCAGCAAAGCTTTTATCGTTGCATTGGAAATAGATTGCTCCGCCGTCAGACAGGCCATAGAAAATGTGTCACATTCTCCATGGCAGGATAGGATAGAAGTAGTAGAAGCCGATTTCAAACATTATACTTCTACCGCACAGTTTGATGTCATTGTTTCCAACCCTCCCTATTTTACAGACTCTCTAAAATGCCCTAACCAACAACGAAATACTGCACGGCATGACAATGAGCTTACTTACAAAGAATTATTAGAAGGAGTATCGCGACTTCTTTCAGCAGATGGTGCATTCACTGTCATTGTTCCTGCCGATGTTTCAGATAAAGTAAAAGAAATAGCCCTCAATTATTCTTTATATCCCTATAAACAACTGAATATAATAACAAAACCAGGACTTTCCCCAAAACGCAGTCTGATAACCTTTAAATTTCAAGACCAAAAGTGTCAAATAGAAAACATGATAATTGAACTGGCCCGACACGAATATAGCCGGGAATATATTGACCTGACAAAAGAATACTATCTGAAAATGTAATAACAAAAAAACAGCTACATAAATTCATGTAACTGTTCTTTTTATATTGTCGGGGTAGCGGGATTCGAACCCACGACCCCCTGCTCCCAAAGCAGGTGCGCTAACCGGACTGCGCTACACCCCGAGAACTTTTCAGATCGAACTTCTTTTTACTGTCGGGGTAGCGGGATTCGAACCCACGACCCCCTGCTCCCAAAGCAGGTGCGCTAACCGGACTGCGCTACACCCCGAATAAAATAACGTGGTGTTCTATCGAAAAGCGGTGCAAAGATAGAGAGTATTTTTAAATTAACAATACTCAAACTTAATATTTTTACCATTTATTTTTCAACATATTGGCCTTCATCTACTTATCTAATCATTTTTTATTTAAAGAAAAAAATATTATCAACAATGAGAATGAACCAAAACACTCTACCGAATGTATTATTAATATAATAAATATAAAACAAGACTATGTTTATACAATTTTTAAATCTTCTCGCTACTATTATTAGTGTGATAAGTCTGCTCATCGTAACCTACGGAGCCTTAATCGCATTTATTGCATTTACAATTAATGAATTGAAAAGATTCACCGGAAAATACACCTCAATCAATATCCGGAGACTACGGGCTACTTTCGGGACTTACCTACTCTTAGGTCTTGAATTTCTCATCGCTTCGGATATCTTGAAAACCGTATTGGAACCGACTCTCAACGAACTTGCCATTTTAGGAGGAATCGTTGTACTACGCACAGTATTATCTGTATTCCTAAATAAAGAAATTAAAGAATTAGAAGCAGAAAACGAAGGATCCGGTGAACCATAAAAGAACTCGTTCTGTTTACAGAAGTATTAACTTAAACCCAAAAGATATGGATACAAAGAAAAAAGTTTCCTCTAAAAAAGGAAGAGTGCAATTGAAGATTGAAAGTAAGAAACAAGAGGTATTGCCCGGACAACAAATAGCAGTATACAGTAAAGTCACCAAAAAAGAGGTTCAGGAAGTAGTTAAGGAACTAAATCCCGATCTAAACAGCCTCGGAAGCAGAGGATAATTACAGGGAGAGATAGTTTAAAGTAGCTCTCTTTCCCTTGTTCCGAGCAGACATAAATCATATCTCCGTGCAAATTCATAACTTATATAATGGATAAGCAATCACAGAAATTAGTACTCAATGGCTCAATGATAAAAAAATAGATACTTTATATACATCATCCTGACGGAGAATAAGCTAAAATGCTGTAACGGGTTATGGTGACAAAACAAAATATTTTAATCCCAACCAAGAAAAAATAAATATATTTCTTGGTTGGGATTAAAATATTTCCGAATATTGCAATATTACTCTGTTGCAATAAAAACTAAGAATCTTAATAACATGAAATCCATACGACTACTTATCATCACATTCAAAAACAGAATATCCAATGAAGAAATTCCTTTATTCAGAGGAGCAATCATAAACAACTTTGGTAATAGAATTAGTGAGTTATTTCATAACCATCAAAATGAAAAGTTAAGATATGCATACCCATTGATACAATACAAACGTATCAATGGAAATGCAGCTATTTTAGGAATAGACGAGGGTGCCGATGTCCTTGAGCAACTTACCGCTTGCAATAATTTTATCTGCCAGCTCGGCTGTCGAAAAGTAAAGATGGAAATTAATTCTGTAAAATCAGAACAGATCTTTATATCCCTCTCTGATAATCCACAACGTTATTGTATCCAGAAATGGCTTCCTCTAAACAGCGAAAACTATCAGAAATACCTGAAAGTGGAAGGATTGGCCGAACGAATCGAAATGCTAAATAAAATATTGATCGGCAACATTCTCTCCTTTACCAAAGGTATCAACATACATATTCATTCGCCACTTACATGTAAACTAACCAAACTTGAAGATTCCATTCCCGTTTCTTACAAAGGAGTAGAACTAAAAAGTTTTAATGCGGAATTCCAAGCTAATATCATCCTCCCGGATTTTATAGGATTGGGCAAATCGAGCAGCATCAACAATGGAACTATCAACCATATAAAATAACTCATATGAATACAGAAAACAAATCAATCGGTCTTTTTATCGATGGCGGATATTTCGCCAAAATAAACGAATCATTAGAAGAACAATTATCCCTCAACATAGAGATCAGTCCCTTTTTCAAGTTTATTCGTGAGGAAATAGCCCGTGAGCATAACCTCTCTCTAAATGCATGTTATCTTACCGAAAGCCACTATTTCCGTGGTCGCTACCGGGTGAACGATGCCAATAACAAACATCTTCTTTTCTCCGAACGCAAATTCGAAGACAGCCTAATAGAAAATGATGTCATTTTTCATTATAAGCATTTACGCGAAATACAGAAACAGGGGAGTCTCACTGTCATAGAAAAAGGTATCGATGTGTGGTTTGCATTGGAAGCCTATGAACTTTCTCTTTTCCGTAAATTCGATTATGTTGTATTGATTACTGGAGATGCCGATCATGAAATGCTGATAAAGAAATTGAAAGCACTTAAAATACATGTGATATTACTTACATGGGATTTATCTTCAGAATCATCCACAGCTAAATTATTACGCGAGGAAGCATGTACGCATCTCGAATTGGGAGAATACATGAAAGAGGACAAAGAATTATTAAAGAAGATATGTAAAAGTAAGTAAAGGTATGAGATATCAAAGCCTATTTCTTCTTGGAGGACATGATTTAGAGATGAACGCCATCATCCAATTATTGGAAGAGCATCACCTTATATATAAGGACCGCTCTCTCCAATGGAATAATGCATACTTAAGTCAATACGAACAAGACCTTTCTTTGTTCAAAGATAATTCCTCATATAAGATATACGGCATTGAATTACAGGAAGACATTGTCCCTCCCAGCAATTATGTGCGGATAGATCATCATAACCAATACACTAAATTACCAAGTGCATTAGAACAAATAGCCGAACTCTTACATCATCCTCTCAACAGATGGCAACAGTTAATAGCCATCAATGACAAAGCCTATATCCCCGGTCTTCAACAAGCTGGTGCCAGCCAAGAAGAAATATTACGTATTCGTTTTGAAGACAGGAAAGCCCAAGGAGTGAGCATTAATGATGAATTATTAGCAGAAAAAGCGATCAGAGAGAACAAAGAAGAAACTGAAAATTTGATAGTTGTCCGCGCTTACTCTGATCGCTTTTCTCCAATATGTGATCGATTATATCCTTTTAAGCAACTCCTCATTTATACAGATAAAGAATTGGTATATTATGGAAAAGGAATTCCTCTATTACAAAAGATATTCAAAGAAGAATTGTTAGCTGGAAAAATGTTTTGTGGAGGAGGAGATAATGGATATTTAGGTACCAAGCAAAAAAGATATTCATTCATAGAATTACAAACGATTATTAACCAAATAAAACAATACATGTCATGAATAAACACTGTTATAGCTATCACATTTTTTATTTTCCTTTTAAATGGCATTTACCTGAAGAAGAGAAAAAGTTACTTTCTGAACAAGTAGATTTAAAACATATACCTGTAGAGACCTATTCTATGTGGGAACGCAGACAAATAACCCGCCGCGATAAAACGATACTAACTGATGAAAAAGCTTTAAAAGACGCTCAAGAGCTTTTTGGCGAGCAGCAATATTATTTTGATTTCGTCCATCCGGTATTATACGATATAAAGAACGAACCCAACCCAATTATCTCACACTATGAACGTCGGGAACCTCAAGAAAATAATGTTGAATATTGTATCAAACATAAAAACAAAGAATATATTTTAAGAATAGATGCAATAAACTTAAATTTATATGCTACCGGAGTAGGGGTTCTTTCTTTCTATTTAGCTAATGAACTGGAAGAACAAAAGGGGGAATCTGCAATCAGAGATATTAATCAATATGGACGTCGAATCATGCCACCACATTGTGGAGAGTTTACAGCTAACCATCGAAACATGTTAGCCGAATGTATTTCTCTAAAAGGACTTCACAATGATGTTAATCTACGATATACTGATTCATACGATTATAGCATAGATGGTAAATCTCAATTCGGTTTATCCGATACTTGGCAGCCGGCAACATTTATCCGCAATCTGATAGAAGATCTTTCCCCATCATTAATAGTTATCCCTATTATAGATGATCGTATGCTTGTTAATTGTTGGTACAGTAACAATGATTTAGCAATGAAAGTAAAATCAGATTCTAATGAATTTATCAATAGTGATTTCTGGTATAAATATGTATTCGTTGATAGTGGAGACAACGATTACGATGTAACATGCCAAAATAAAGAACTAAGAACAAAGCTTATAAAAGAAAGCACTTATGAACGTTGGCAGAAGTTTGGGACTTTATATGGCATTACACGATATTCCATGGTAGCGCTTACCGATGAAGGAGATTTTGCAAAGAATTGCCTTTCCATGCACATGCGCACTATTTATTCCCGTATGTTTGAATTAGCAATAATTCAGCGGGCCTCAATGTTAAGATTCTCCGGTGAAGTCACTCGGGTAAGCGTATTAGAAAAAGGTAATAAAATTATAGCCGAAAGAATTGGTTCCATATATAAAGAATATATCCGTTTTGTCAATCAGATTTATTTCCGAAGTGTCACGGCACAAGATCAAGGTATTGAAATGTACAACTTACTGATGAAACAGCTTAACACTAAAGAGCAAATAAAAGATTTAGATGAAGAAATAGGAGAATTACACGAGTATATAAGTTTACTTATTGATCAGAAGCGAAATGAAAATAGTGAATGGCTTAATATACTGGCAACTCTGCTTTTGCCTGCTGGTATTATAACAGGATTGTTCGGAATGAATATGTTTGAATGCCCATCCAATTGGTGGCATTTTTGGGTACAGTTCTCTATTATTGTAGTATTTTCAGCTATTATTTATTACATCATAAAAAAGAGGAGAAACTAAGTTATGGAAAATTGGATGATAATTTTAAACGAGGTTATCAAATGGGGCAGTATTATCGCTTGCATAGTTTGGCCTGTTTACATCATAAAAAAAGGATGTATCACTTATGTGATTGAAAAACGTATATCAGCTACAGAATCGAAAAAGAACGAGATATTATGGACTGATTGGAAAAATGATGAAGAACTCAAGAGAAAAAAAGAATGGGAACAGTATCTTTCAACCTTAAAAACAGAAGTCTCCCCGGTAGAAGAGACTTTAGAGATAATCAATCTTAAGATGAAAATTGAAAAATTACAAGAAGAAAAAAGTAGTTTACATAAAAAACTGAATACAGAAATTGAAATCGAAAAATCAGTGATGCTTTTTCACAAGCTTGCATTAGATAAAGAGAAGATAACTTCACAAAAAATTAAAGAAGCTCTGATAGAAATAGAAGAAACTTATAAAGTGATCAAAAAGAAGTTTTACTAAAAGTAAATAATATTATGAGAAAACTAACAGTAATCCTTCGGCAGCACACACCTCTCATCCACTTCCAGCATTACCAAGATAATGCAACTTTGCGTGCCTCCGAAGTAAAACCGCAATTAGATCGTTTTCTTCTCACCCAATTGGGCGATGGAGACTACGAAACAGGCATTGAACGTGCCCGTATCAAAGAATGGCTTATTGGCGATGGTAACCATCCAGCACTCAATTATCAGATGAAAATATCTCCCATGGATGATATTGAAATGATGGATACTAACTCTCCTCAAAAAAGAGATGGAAAATATAAAATGAAAAAAAGCAGAAGTCATGATAATCACGAGATTATCAGCCTAAATCCTTATCCTGCTTATTTTGCCAATATGGATGCAGACTATAAAAATCCGGTAGAGTATAAAAAATTCTCTATGACAGATTATTTAAAAATGACTTTCATTTTTAAGAATAGTACAAATGCAATGGTAGCATTGAGTAATTTCATAAACGACAACTCACAACTTCCAAAATTCTTTTTGAGAACCAATTTTGGTACCCGAAATTCAAAAGGATTCGGTTCTTTTTATATTGCTGAAGAAGATCCTTTATATGTATCTCCTACCCAGTTGACCACCTATACTTTTTCTGTAAATGCTCAATCTATGCCCTATAAAGATATATGTAGAGGAAATGAGTTTGAAATCCTATTCAAAGTTATAGAAACTTTCTATAAATCCCTGCGAAGCGGAATAAATGAGATAGATAGACAAGGAAATACAATGTTCTACTTTAAATCAATAGCTTATGGATATTGCACAAATATTTTATTAAAGAAGTGGGATAAACGTAAAATCAAAGAAACATTTTATAATATTTCAACTACCACTCCTGAAGAAAGTTGTGACATAAAAGATGTTTTTGGCTTTTCGACCGATGAACAATGGCTAAGTGAAAGAGATTCAATAAAAAAAAGCATAGCTATTCAAGTTAACGGACATTGGCAACAAGCACCAGCCGCCAACACCACTGTACCTACGCGCCTACAATCTCCATTATTATTCAAACCGATATACGATGAGGATGAAGATGTTTATCATATTTATCTGATATTTAAAGAGAAAGAGGTTAAATTGGAAGAATTCCTTTCATATCGAAAAGTTCACATTTCAAGTCGTGAAAAACACCGCAGTCTTATCATCGATTTGCCTAAAGAATTCCAACTACAAGATTTCTTTAGCTACTTTCTGGATAATTCTCATTTTAATATCAACGATCACGTAGAACCTCAATATCATACTCATATTTATTTTGATATATTAGAAGATATCTACAAACAGCTAAAAAATATTTAAGCATGAAGCAATATACAGCAATAAACATCGGTCCTATTTCACACACTTTTTCAATGGCCAGAAAGCCCAGAGAATTTTGGTTAGCCAGCTATTTGTTTTCACATTTTATGAAATGCTTAATTAATGCTATATCCGAAAAAGTAGAAATAATGTCGCCCTATGTTCCCAATGAAGAATTAGGAAGAGTAGGGGTAGGATTGTTTCCTGATAGAGCATTTTTTAAATCAACAGATGATATTGATATCGATGCATTAATAAAAAGCGGAGTCTTTCAGTTTTCAAAAGATATCCAACAACCCGTAGAAACGGTACAGGATTATTTTAATGTAATGTCTGTATCTATCAGTACTGATTCCGACAACAAGGCAATTAAAGAACTTAATGAATACCTCAATTATCTGGAATTAACCAATCATGCACATAGCTCACAGACAGCAGAACGAATGCAAACGTTTATAACAAAAACAGATCATTCACCATTATTTGAAATAGCATTTGGAAACCAGACTTTCAATATAGGTTCTTTAGAAGAAATTGCAACGACCGAATTGAACTTCAATAAGAAGGTTTCCCGCAAATCATATCATGATTATATTTGCATTGTTCAAGCTGACGGTGATAATATGGGTAAAGTAGTCACCCATCTACCCGAAAATACAATTTATCAGATTTCAGAGAAACTAATGAAATTTGGTAAAGAAGTCTGCGAACTCATTACAGATTTCGGTGGGTTACCAATTTATGCCGGAGGTGATGATTTATTATTTATTGCACCGGTTTGCGGTAATCAGTCCAATTCTATATTCCATTTAATATCAAGCATCGACCACGCATATAGAAATATCGCCAACGAAGTAAGCAAACTGAATATTAAGGATGAGCAAGGTCTCCCGATTCATACTTCCATGTCTTATGGGCTTTCTATTACATATTATAAATATCCTCTTTACGAAGCTTGGAAAATTGCCGGTAACCAACTATTCGGAATAGCCAAAGATAAAGAAAGGCATGGTGGATTAAAAAATGCAATAGCTTGGAAAATACAAAAACATAGCGGATCTACTTATGAAGGCAGTTTCAGTAAAAGCGAAGCAGGTTTATATGACGCTTTTACTCATATTCTATACACTCTTTCAAAAGACCGACTGGTTTCTGCCGTTGCCCATAAAATACGGTCAAATGAAAACCTATTGGCACTTTTAAATACGGAAGACAACGATATGTTGGCAGTCAGGATAAAGGCATTTTTCGATCATGTGGTAGATATAGAAGATAAAACGCCTGCAACAATTCAATACATACAGCAGGTTAAAACTTTATTAATGCAATTGTACCAAAGTCTGCATGAACAAAAAATAAAAGACATACCAGCCCTAATTTCTTGTGCATACGGAATGTTACGTACTGCAAAATTTATAAACGGAGAGGAGGAAAGAATATGAGTAAATATATTGTATCATTAACGCCATTGGGTAAATACTTTTTTGGAGGAGATATGACATTTAAAGTTAGTGACAAAAACGATTACAACGAACGTTACAGCAGCTACGTTATTCAATCCGGTCAATTCCCCCAGCAGACTTCCTTGCTTGGCATGATGCGATTTTTGTTGCTATCCAATTCATCAGAAGCATTTGACACTATAAACCTAAAAATTATTTCTACGGAAAAAGCCCGGGAAATAATAGGTGCACAAGGTTTTGTCATTACCAAAGATTACGCAAGTAATAATTTCGAGAAAATTAAAAATATCTCCCCATGTTTTTTAGAAATGTCTGTAAATGAAGGGGTATGGACAACGCTGTTACCAGCTCCTAAAGATTATGGCTACAACGTATCATTTACTCCTGCCATTAAAGTTTCTTTTAATGGAAAACAAGGAGATGCCCCCATCCTTACAGGATATGATCCTAAAGAATGGAAAGAAGATTTATATATTGGAAACAATACGTGTATAAAAGCATCTGAAATATTTATTGAGGATGCCCGAATTGGTATTGACAAAAAATATAATGGAAAAACAGAAAAAGATGACAGTTCATATTATAAGCAAATTTGTTATCGTCTTGGCAATTATAAACAGAAAAGAAAGTTCCGATTTGCTTTTGAAGTAGAGGTAGACGACAGTATTAATTTGACAGCGCCTCCATACCAACATTCCATTGTGAATATTGGAGGAGATAGTTCACAATTCATATTTGAAGCACGTAAAGCCACAGAAGAGCAAAGTATTTTTTATCCAGAATCGTATAATAATAAAAAGGAATTTGCTTCTGAATATAAAGTTGTTCTATTATCCGATAGTTACTTGAAACGCCAAGAGGTAGAAAAAATTCAATATGCCATAACTAATATAGTGCCATTCCGTTTTATACAGACAACTGTAGAGACAACAGACTATACCATATTGTCTCCAAAAAATCTCAGGAGTAACAAATACTATCTATATCAGAAAGGAAGTGTATTTTTCTGTACTTCCGAACAACTACTTTCTTTAAAAGAGACGTTAGAGAAACCCTGTTTTAAACAAATAGGGTACAATCATTACCAAATAATTAAACGATAATAAAACTTTTAATAATAAAATTATGGAATACAAAAATGCATGGCTTATTATAGCAAAAGCCAATCTTCATGTAGGAAATGAAAATATTTCAAATTATGGACTTATAGATAAAGCAATTCAACGTGATATTGTTACCAATCTACCATGTATTAACTCCAGTTCGCTAAAAGGAGCCATAAATGAATACACCACTATGGTTTGCACCACTTCTATCACTCCCCAACAGCGTATTTCCATTTTTGGGGTTGACAAGAATGACAAAAGTAAAACACAAAAGGGAAATACTGTCTTTTTTGATGCTAACATTCTGGCTCTTCCGCGTCCCAATGACCATACATTATATGAACTCGCCACTTGTGATGCCGTATTAGACCGTTTTGTAGAAAGATTATCAATTTTCCAACTTCCTATCAATAAAGCCACACTTATTAATAAAATACAGACGATTTGTGGACGAACCCCAATCATTTATTCCAGTGAACAATTCAAAGATTTTTGCGAAGATGACGAACTTCCTATCATTGCCCGCAATTGCCTTGAAAATGGTGAAAGCAAAAATCTCTGGTATGAACAAGTGTTACCACGCGAAACCGTTTTGGGTACTTTGCTTTTATCAAGTGAAGACACTCTCGCCAAAGTGCTAAATGGAAAAGTAATACAGATAGGCGCAAACGCTACTATTGGTTATGGTTATTGTGAATTTATACAACTCTAAAGAAGAACAGCTATGAGTACAAAAAGAAATAATGAATTAATGAAAATAGCAGATCAAGTGTTGCAGAGTGGTGAAGCGACTTTACTGGACCGTGCTACCGGAAATATTAGCGATTCGTACAATGGCCAGATATCAGCATTAGGCGTATCAATTGCAATGAATGGGATATGTCCGACATTGGCAATATATTATAAAGGAAGTAACAATGAAACCAGAGCAGTAGACCGCAGACCCATTCTTGAAGTGATTGCCCGTATGATTCATAACGACGCATTATTAAAAAGTACATATCCGACAATTCACAACGCGGAAAGTTTATTACGCTTTGCAATTAATGCCAACCGAGATACCTTAAAGATACTGCAGCGTGAAATTGTGAATTGTGCGGTCGCTTTAAAACAAGTTGTCAGAACCTATAATTTAGTATCACAATGAATAAAAACCTATATAAATTATTCTATAGGGACTATTATAGCCAAGTAAATTTCTCATATCTCTTTTCCAACAATCGAGAAGTTATAGAGAATAATCAAGCACAAATAGCTGCCAAAAATGAAGAACTGCTGGGAGCTACTTTGGCTATCATTCCCGAATGTAAACGCACAAATGTCCAAGTACCGATACAGGTGCAATATCCCGGTCTGATAACGGGTTCAGGCATTACACATGAGACCAGTATTGAAGGAGAATTTAAATTGGGTATACATTTAGACTACACATATGGAATGCCTATTATCTACGGCTCCTCAATAAAGGGGGTTCTACGTTCTGCCTTTGTCAATGATCCGGACTATATACAATCATTATTAGACGAAATAGTAGAAGATAAAACAATAGAAGTTAAGGATCTGATAAAAGATATTTTTGATGGGCAAGAGCGTGATCCCGAAAATGATGATCCGATAAAAGGAACAATTGCATATAAAAACAAATCTATTTATAAGAGAGATATCTTTTTTGACGCTGTTATTATTTCTCCAGATTCGACAGGCCATATATTGGCCAGTGATTATATCACTCCCCATAAGAATCCCCTAAGAGATCCTGTACCTATTAGTTTTATAAAAATAGCATCGGGATGTACTATGGAGTTACGTTTTCGCTTAGTCAATTCCATAATAACAAATGCAGAAAAATTGGCATTATTTCTTAAGATATTGCAAGATAGTGGGATAGGAGCAAAAACAAATGTGGGATATGGGCAACTATTAACAAAGTAAAGTCGTCATATTTCTCAAGAAAACAGTTAGTTATGAAAAGTCTATTCCAATCCTTTACTACTCTCCATGCATTGCAAAATGCATGGAGAGCCGTGCGAGCCAAAAACTCAGCAGGGGGAGTAGATGGATTTACCGTTGCCCACTTCGAAAAGAAATTAACGGATAATTTAACAGAATTACATCACGAGCTTGTTACCGGTACATGGAATCCCGAACCTTATCTACGAGTGGAAATAGCCAAAAACGAAACAGAAAAACGAAAATTAGGATTGCTTTGTATTAAAGACAAGATAGTGCAACAAGCTATCAAAACAGCAATTGAACCTCAGATGGATAAAACATTCTTAAACATCAGCTATGGGTATAGGCCAGGAAAAGGCGCGGAAAGAGCTATCCGAAGGACAATTCAAGAACTAAAGAAGCTAAAAAACGGATATATAGCAAAGTTGGATATTGATAATTATTTTGATAACATCAACCAAGAAAGGTTATTTACCCGCTTAGGCAACTGGCTCAAAGACGACGAGACTTTACGGCTTATCAAATTGTGCGTACAGACCGGTATAGTAAATCCACAACTAAAATGGGAGAGAACTACGAAAGGTATACCTCAAGGCGCTATTCTCTCTCCGCTATTGGCCAACTTTTATTTGCATCCTTTTGATCAGTTTGCTATTAGTAAAGCACCGATGTATATTCGCTATGCCGATGATTTTCTAATTGCGAGTCCATCTGAGAAACAGACAAAGGAAGCCGTAGAATTAATAAAAGAGGAGTTAGCCGATACTTTCTATTTACAACTGAACAAACCTCTTGTTTGCAATTTCCACGATGGAGTTGAATTTTTAGGAATTATCGTTTCTGATAGCCATGCTGCAGTTACTGCACAAAAGATGAAAATCTTACAAGAACGAATCAACTCTATCTGTTTTGTCAAAGCATCCCTTTCCTCTAAGAGCTTGGAGACATTACGGGGAATAAGAAATTATTACGGAAAATCTCTGGAATAACCTCGAAAAACGGGAGAAATGACGCTAAACGACTTAATATCAGAGTTGTTACGATGTCAAATGATGACAAGCCGAAAAATCGGAAAACGCAAAGAAAAGCGGATTTAAGAAGAAGAATGGTTTGCAAATCATTACCCGTAAAAGAGTAAGATTTAACATATGAGAGATGCTATTGCACCGTTTGTCACCGATTTGCGTATCAAGGTCTAACTCGTTGATATTTAACTTTGCAAACAAAAAAAACGAGTATGGCAAGAAGTACATTCAAAGTGCTGTTCTACGTGAACGGCAGCAAGGAGAAAGACGGTATTGTCCCCATCATGGGACGAGTGACAATCAACGGTACTGTGGCGCAGTTCAGTTGCAAGCAGACCATCCCGAAAACCCTTTGGGATGCGAAAGGCAACCGAGCCAAAGGCAAGAGTGCCGAAGCACGGAACGTCAATCTGGCATTGGACAACATCAAGGCGCAAATCATCAAGCACTATCAGCGCATATCCGACCGAGAGGCATACGTAACGGCTGAAATGGTGCGCAATGCCTACCAAGGGGTCGGAAGCGAGTATGAGACACTGATAAAGGCTTTTGACAAGGATTGCGCCAACTTCCTGAAACGTGTCGGCAAAGACCGCAGCATCGGCACATACAAGGTCATGGTAAGGGCAAGGAACTATGTCGCAGCCTTTATCAAGTCATTCTACAGACGGACGGACATGTCCATGCTGGAACTTACGCCCGACTTCATCAAGGAGTTTGCGGCTTATCTTACGGCTGAACGGGGACTGAAAAACGCCACCATCTGGCTGAACTGCATGTGGCTGAAAGGCGTGGTCATGCGTGCGCACTATAACGGACTGATACCGAGAAATCCGTTTGCGCAGTTCCATATCAGCCCGAATGTTAAGGAACGGGAATATCTGACAGAGGACGAAATCAAAAGAATCATGGCGCACGAGTTTGACAACCCCACCCTCGCATTGGTGCGAGACCTGTTCATTTTCGCCTGCTTCACCGCCTTGTCTTTTGTGGATATGAAAGAACTCACAACGGACGAAATAGTGGAGGTGAACGGTGAGAAATGGATATTGTCGAAACGGCACAAGACAAATGTCCCGTTCCAAGTGAAGCTGCTGGATATTCCCTTGCAGATAATCGAACGGTACAAGTATCTGTCGGAAGACAGGCTGGTTTTCGGGAAAATCAACTATTGGACGATGTGCAAACAACTGAAAAAGGTAATGGCGGAATGCGGAATAGAGAAGCAAATCTCCTACCACTGCGGACGTCATACATTTGGAACACTGGCTCTTAGCAAGGGGATGCCCATTGAAAGCGTGAGCCGTGTTCTGGGACACACGAACATTGTCACGACTCAAATCTATGCGAAGATAACCACACAGAAACTTGACAATGACCTGTCGATGTTCGGCAACAAACTGAACGCATCGTTCGGAAGTGTAACCCCATAACCAAGCATAGCCATGAAGCGAAGCATCATCACAACGGACGGCAATGGCAACATCACCTTGCCGACCGATATAGGCGCAACCGCCATGAGCGAATGGGAACTTTGCGACCTGTTCGGAGTAACCGCCCCGACATTCCGTGCAGGACTGAAGGCTCTTTGCAAGAGCGGAGTTTTAAGGGAATACGGGATAAGGCGAAGCATACGGGTATCCGATAATTGCAGTATGGAGGTTTACAACCTTGAAGCGATAGTCGCCCTCGCTTTCCATATCGGCACATTCAGAGCGGAACAGGTACGTAATGCCGTTCTTGAAAGACTGTACCTGCGAAAAGAGAAAACAAGCATCTTCTTCTCGCTGAATACCAACGGTATATCCAAATCCGAATACTTCTCGTAGCTGCATGCCTGACATTATTCACTCGGTAAGTCAGTAATTCATTAAGTCAGTACGACAGAACGACAGACGCTCTGACTTTTTCTCCCGAAAAGCGTAATCCGACATTCGCTTTTCGGGAGTTTTTCCGTTTGCACAACCCGTTTCCTGCCTCAAACCATTGAAAGTTTTTGTTTCGGGGGCTATTTGTCACCATTCTGCTGTGTTTTGCATAACAACCTATCCGATAATTGATTATATTTTTACAGCTGGTAATTTTCAAACTTAAAACCATTTGATTATGTCAGCTATCGAACAACAGGACAGCCACAGACCGCCATCGGATGGCGGCATGGCAAAGGAAGAATTTATCCGTGTCGGGACAATGCTCTACAAGATTGTGGAGCAACCGAGACTGAACGGAGGGTATGTGAAGAAACGCATCGCATGGAACAACGAGACCCTGCGACAGGATTACGGCAAGGATTACATCGGCAGCGTTCCCAAGTATGACGGCTTCTGCACAGTACCCGAACACATCGGCTACCGTTCCGTGGTCGGCAAATTCCTTAACCTCTACGAACCGATAGACCATGTACCCCGACAAGGGGATTTCCCCTCTATCCGTTCATTGCTGCATCACATCTTCGGGGAACAATACGAGTTGGGGATGGACTATCTGCAACTGCTCTACCTGCAACCGATTCAGAAGTTGCCTATCCTGCTGTTGGTGTCGGAAGAACGCAACACGGGCAAAAGCACCTTCCTGAACTTTCTGAAAGCCCTTTTTCAGAACAATGTGACTTTCAACACCAACGAGGATTTCCGCAGCCAGTTCAATTCCGATTGGGCGGGTAAGCTCCTTATCGTGGTGGATGAGGTGTTGCTCAACCGCAGGGAGGACAGCGAACGGTTGAAAAACCTCAGCACTACCTTATCCTACAAGGTGGAAGCCAAAGGCAAAGACCGTGACGAGATTGCATTCTTCGCCAAATTCGTGCTGTGCTCCAACAACGAGTATCTGCCCGTAATCATAGATGCAGGGGAAACACGCTATTGGGTGCGCAAGATAGACCGCTTGCAGTCCGATGACACCGACTTCCTGCAAAAACTGAAAGCGGAGATACCCGCCTTTCTCCATTTCCTGCAATACAGACAGCTATCCACCGATAAGGAAAGCCGGATGTGGTTCAACCCCACATTGCTGCATACAGAAGCCTTGCAGAAGATTATCCGCAGCAACCGCAACCGATTGGAGATAGAGATGCACGAACTTGTCCTTGACATCATGGACAGTGTCGGCACGGATACATTCTCTTTCTGTTACAGCGACATTCTTCTTTTGCTGGTACACTCACAGGTAAAGGTGGAGAAACACCAAGTCCGAAAAGTGTTGCAGGAATGTTGGAAACTTACCCCTGCGCCAAACGGACTGACTTATACTACCTACCAATTCAACTGCAATCGGGAGTGTCGGTATGAACCGATAAGGAGAGTGGGACGCTTCTACACCGTCACAAGGGAGCAACTTGAATCCTTGTAATATTATCATTTTTCTGTTGAATTGTTGAATATGGGTATAAATACACTGACAATAAACGATATACATTCTCAACAAAATCTCAACAAGCCAAAAGAGAAGTTGAGAGACCACCGACACCCGTTTGTTAATTTCTCTTTTGGTGAGCGGTTTGTTGAGAAGATGTTGAGAGGTTACGAGGCTGTATATAAACATATTACATTGACAATTCATCAAATCAACAAATTTTCATCAACTTCAAAACCGTATGTAATATGACAATCCAAGATGTAAAGCAAATCAAGCTGGCAGACTATCTGCAAAGTCTGGGCTATACGCCTGTAAAGCAACAAGGCAAGAACCTGTGGTATAAATCACCGCTACGGGAAGAAACGGACGCATCGTTCAAGGTAAACACCGAGCTTGAAAAATGGTATGACTTCGGCATCGGCAAAGGCGGAAACATCCTCGCATTGGCAGCGGAACTCTACCATTCGGAAGATGTAGCCTATCTGCTGAAACGCATAGAGGAGCGGACAGCATACATCCGCCCTGCATCGTTTTCTTTTGGCAGACAGCATTCCGACAATCAGCCTTATCAGGGATTAAGGGTTGGTGAGTTGTCCTCTCCTGCTCTTACAGCCTATCTGCAAGAAAGGGGAATAAACATCGGACTTGCCAAAAGAGAATGCAGGGAACTTCGGTTTATGAATGCCGACAAACCATATTTTGCCATCGGCTTTCCGAACATGGCAGGAGGATATGAAGTGCGCAACAGATACTTCAAGGGATGTGTCGCCCCGAAAGACATCACCCATATCCGACAGCAGGGCGGACAACGATGTATGTGTTACCTGTTCGAGGGGTTCATGGATTACCTTTCATTCCTTACCATCCGAGTAAAAAACAATCCGCAACACCCGCGATTGGACACGCAGGACTATGTCATACTGAACTCCGTTTCCAATCTTGCGAAAGCGGAAAGCATATTGGAGACCTACACCCGAATCGGCTGTTTCCTTGATAACGACACAGCAGGGCAGAACACCTGCAAGAAGCTGAAAGAGAAGTTCGGGGAACGGCTGCTTGATAAGTCGCTGTACTATCGTGATTATAAGGACTTAAACGACTACCTGTGCGGTAAGCCCTTGTCCCAATCGGCAGAGCCGATAAAGGAGAAAAAGCAAGTCCAATCCGCAAGGCGGATGATACAGCCACAGAAAAAGAAAGGGGGATTTCATCTGTAATATGCACGTCCGCTCTCCCAAGGTATTTAGACAGAAATACCATAGCTCAATAGGGCGTTTTCTTCACGCATTACTCCGTAACGCTAAAAACACCCTATCGAGCCAAAGGGAAATCCCTTTGGAAACCTTGTGCAAACGAGAGCAGAAGCCAAACTCGTTTGGATTATGCCGAGTGCTGCAATGGTTCATTTGCATAATAAACCCTGTGAGCCGATGCCACAGGCAGAGAGAAGAAACATAACGATAACCGCAAAAACAGTAATGATATGGGATATTTTTCATTGGACATTAAGAAGGCAAAGGGTACATCGGACACCACGCAGTCCGACCATATAGAGAGAAAGATAATACCTAAAAACGCAGACCCGACAAGAACACATCTGAACAGGGTGCTTGTCGAATACCCTGATGGCGTTCACGGCAGGGATGAAGCGATTGCCCACAGGCTGAACACGGCAGGCATCAGACGGAAAATCACGCACGACCAAGTCCGTGTCGTTCGGGTGGTTTTGTCGGGTACGCACGAGGACATGATGAACATACAGGAAAAAGGAAAGCTCGACGAATGGTGCAACGACAGTATCCAATGGCTGCAAGCCACATTCGGCAAAGACAATGTGGTTGCCGCCCATCTGCACATGGACGAGAAGACTCCGCACATCCACGCAGCCGTTGTTCCTATCGTGACGGGTGAAAGGCGCAAAGCCAAGAAAGAACAGACGGACGGTAAGCGCAAGTACCGCAAGAAAACAAATTCCGTCCGTTTGTGTGCCGATGACCTGTTCAACCGCCAGACCCTGATTGCCTACCACGACAATTACGCAAGGGTGATGACGAAATACGGATTGCAACGTGGGGTACGGGGCTCGGAAGCACGGCACACTACCACCATGCAGTATTATCGGGACTTGAAAAAGAAAAATGAAACCCTTGAAACCGAAACCAGACTGTTACAGGAGAAGAAAGCCGAGGCGCAGGAGGAACTGAAACAGGTAAAAGCGGAAATCCGCACCGACAAGCTCAAAAGCGCAGCCACCGATACGGCAACCGCCCTTGCAAGCAGTGTGGGTTCTCTTTTCGGAAGTGGAAGAATGAAATCGTTGGAACGCAGGAACGAGGACTTGCAAGACCGCATCCTTGAACTTGAAGACGAAGCCCGACAACGGGAACGGCAACAAGCCGAACAGATACAGGAGATAAGAAACGCTTACGAGCAACAGCACCGCAAGCTGTCGGAGTTTACGGATTTTGTCAGACGCTATTTCCCGTATGTGGAGAAGCTGATGCCTGTAATAAACTTCCTGCGTGACCGATTGGGGTTCAATGACGGAATAATCAGAAGACTGTGCGAGTTCAAGGAGGTCGGGATAAAAGGCGAACTCTATTCTTCCGAATTTAACCGAAGTTTTGATACCCGACACTCCGTCTGTTCCATCAGACAGGACGAAAACGGTAGATTCGATTTCAAGATAGACGGGGTTTCACACGTGAACTGGTTCAGAAAGAAAATGAATGAGTTTAGAGAAGCTATCGGAATACCGAAACCAAGACAGAATAGGAGTATGAAACTGTAAATCAAAAAAATCCGTGATGTTTGAATGGCAGATCACGGATTTTTCTTACCTTTGTATCGGATTGAGGTAACTCTTTCCAAAACATATTAGATAAGAAAGAAGCGTTATGCGCATCAAGTATTTGGAAACGTAGGAAATTTTCAAATTGCATACTCAGATGGCATAGTGGTTCTCACGCTATAGCGTGGGCTGCTATTACTACATCTGTATGCAAGGTTTCCTACGACCTCCAAATAAAGACGTGGCTGTGCAGTTCACGCTTTATATATTTATAAGTAAGAATTATGGATTCAGAAAAAAAATGGGGTTGTATTGGATATGCCCTACTAGCACTTATAACTTGGGGACTTACTCAAGGTTTTAAAGTCGTATGCATAATTATAGGAATTTTAATAGCCATTCTTATAGCTTTTATATTTATATCAAATTTATCAACCAAGCGTTTAATAAAGAAATTTAAGCATCAAAAAGATATATATCCTAATGCATACTCTTTCTTTCGAAAAGAATTACGAATATTCCAGTCTGAAAACAATCTTACAAAACAAGATATAAATAAATTCCTCTCATTCCCTAAAGTTGAATGGGAAAAGAGAGAAAAGCTCGAATTGGAAAGAATACAACGAGAAAAGCAGGTATCAACTGAATATAATATGATTAAAGCCAACTATTCAGATGGACTTACTTGTTGGCAAAAAGAACATCCTTCTGCAAACAAATCAATAATAATAAGTAATATTACGGAAATAATAGATTTCGATAGGCGGCAAAAAGAGTTTTTAAGTACCGAAGAATGGGAAAAGGCACAAATAGCTTTTAGTAAGTTATGTCGTAGCAAAAAATCTACAACGCCACATTCTGGTTGCTATTTTTATAACATGAATTTTCAAAAAACCGACTATAAAGGAAATATCATACAAGGAGAATATCGCATATGGCAATTCTTTTTTTCAAGTTTTTGCACTGCAACCGATTTAGATTACACTCATTTTAAACAGACGCAAGAGAATAACATTAATATAGATAAATATAAGGAGGGAAAAATAAATACCCCTTCTTATATCAACATAGAGATTAGTAACTTTATAAAATCATTGGGTGTCCCTGTGCAAGTAATCGCATATGGGGCTGAATTCGATGAAAATCTTCAAGTTCAGTTTTTAACTCTTGATTTGGCTGTACTTGGATTTCAATCATGTGCTCTCCATCATATAGATGAATTATCTTCAAACTATGTTGTTATTATTGATGGAGTAACAACACAAGACTTGTTTGTAAAAAGATGCGAATCTGTAATACAGAAATTTAAGCATCAAAAGCCCTGTATTGTTTATATTTCTTTAATGAAAGAGTTTTCTCGGGAAGAGATGCAAAAACTCATTGATAAAAAGAACATAGAAGTGCAGCAACAAAAACAAATAAAAGATGAAATCAATTCTATTTCTAATGCATTAAAGTCTGCTGATATTGAGACGGCAAAAGAAAAAGTCAAGAAGGTTAAAGATTTTGCTTTGTCTAAAAGCGTAGATAAAGAATTGATAGATGTCATTTGCAAAACAGAGAAAAAAATAGAAAGTGATTATGCTGTTGGAGTGGTTGATGATTTTGATGTTCAATATGTTGATTATTTGATGCCATCAGTTGTCCAAGATAAGAGTAACTGGAAATATCCAGTAACTAAATATCCTGAAGATGGCTGTATTGTTTTTCCATACAGAAGAAAAGCTATAGCAAGAAGAGGGTTCAGTGAAGCTAAATTCCAAAATTATCTACAAGATACTTTCAGGGGATGTGATTTACTTATACTCGGTGATTGCAATATACTTCCTGTAGAAGATAACAGGCCTTTTGAACCAGATATAGCGATTATATGCAAAAAGCACCCATCTATAAGAATAGACATTGAAATAGACGAACCATATGCTGCATTTACACGAAAACCTATACATTATATAGGATGTGGAGATGATTTTCGTGATGCACTTCTGAATAATATCGGATGGATTGTTATTCGTTTTACTGAATATCAAGTTTTTTCCAATCCTAAGGGATGTGCGGCTTTTATAGCACAAGTTCTTCATTATATACAACCCTCTATGGTTTTACCAATCGATTTTCTCTCATGTTCTACTCCAAAGGAAATTGAACGATGGACAGAAATCGAAGCCAAAGTTATGGCAAGTGAAAATACTCGCGAGAAATACTTGAACCATGAATTTGGTATTGTTGACAATGAGAAACTTGAAATTGCAGACATAACACAAACGGAAAAAGAAAGGGTTTGTGCCAAGAGAATGAAACCATTGGTGTTTTCTTCAAATAGAAAAGTAAACTATAAAATAGGAGAACCTGTTTTTTGCGAAAAAGACGTTCATATTCAATTCTATCCACAAGAACATATTTATCTATATGATGGACAGGAACAATTTATTCCTGTCAGCAGTGTGATATCTTGTTTCTTTAAGCCATTTGATTCATACTATTGGTCAGAATATAAAGCTAATCAACGAAATATATCACAAGGACAGATTCTTGAAGAATGGGATTCAAAAGGTGCGTGTTCACGTGATGTCGGAACTTTTATGCACCAACAAATAGAAAACTATTATAAGGGACTTCCATATCAACAAGAATTCTCTTTCAAATATGACGGAAAATATGTTCACATAGAAGAACAAATTTCTCTTGAACTTGAATATATGCAATTCATAGAGTTTCTCGAAAACCACAAATTTAAACCGTTTAGAACAGAATGGGCTATATATGATGACGAACTAAAAATTGCTGGTACAATAGATATGATACATAAACGTGGAGATGTTTTTGACATATATGATTGGAAACGTAGTCATCGCATTGTCGATTTTTGGGGTAAACCGATTGCGGTAAACAACTATGGCGAGAAAGGGTTAGGTGAACTCAATCAAATTGAGGATACGCCATATTGGCATTATTGTATTCAACAGAACCTATATCGCTATATTCTCGAAAGAAATTATGACATAATTATCGAAAAGATGTATCTTGTGGTTTTCTGTGATGATACAAATGAATACAGAAAATTGGAAGTGCCACGTATGGATGAAGTCATAATTTCTATAGTAAAATCCTGTAAGAACGGGACTGTTAAGAAGCGGTTGATAACATTACAGGGAGAAAATCTATCATAACATTGATAATTAAGTTTTTTGTATGGAAGATAATTATTACATCAAAACTCTCCTTGAGAAAATTGAGTCTGCTGACCCAAAATCGTTCAGTCAATTTGCACATGAACATCCCATTTGTTTTCAAGAGAAAAAGGGCAATTGGCTCTTTCCTATGATGTTTGATTTTTATGTGAATAAAATACACAATGAGTATATCATATCTTTACTTAAAGAGTTGGGACTGTATCTACACAATAAATGTAAGAATTATGAAATGTCTGAAATTACTATGATTGATAGAAGTTTGTGCATAGATGATTCGTTTGTGGATAATTATGTCCTCAAAGTTCAAAATGCACAAAATGACAAGCCTAAATTCAAAGATTTAAATTCTCCTTGGCGTACAAGGGGAATTTCATTAGCATTATATGAAATTCCTACTTTTGTATTAAATTCTATCATATTTGAATTTAAAGATACAGAGCATCCATATATACTTGCTGATATAGCAGGTATGTATATGTATGGGCAAAAGTTCGAAGAAGGGCTAAATTATCTTTATCGAAGTATAAATCAACTTGCAATGTTCCCGAATCGATATTGGAATAGTGATTATGGATTAGCTGGGGCAGCAAATACTTTTAGATTATTACTATTGATGTGCCCTAAAAACCATATGGAACTATATAGAAAGATTTATTCATATGATTATCTATATTTGACAAAATTAGCCTGTACAACAAATGATGAAATCTTTCAACAGGAAGCTTATGTAAATAGGGCATCTATTGCTATGGATTCTATGGCAAGGTATATAATTCCAATAAATATCAATCCTGACTTGTTGTACATTTCTGATATGTACTATGCGCATTATTGTAATGAATTAGCAACCCAAATATCAATATCTTCGGGATGGAAGTATAATATGAAATCACTTACCTATTATCAACACGCATCTATTAAACCTAATGATACGGGAGGATATGTTGATATTGAAGAAAAAACATATAATGAAATTGTATCAGCAAAACACGAGCAGGCAAAATCAATAGCTTTGTTGTTTTATACAGGAATCTGTGCGGAGGATGGCAAATTAACAAGTCGTAATATTGAATCTTTATTTAAGATATTACAATATGAATGTAGGTACAATTACAAAGAAACAAGAAAAAGAGTGTTAAACTTTAAATCATACAAATAACATGGATTTTTTTGAATTTTTATTCGGTAAAAAGGAAGATAAAAATGTGAGTTCACAATCATCTTCAAGTGTAAACAATTGTAAGTCTGAATCTACGATAAAGTCAGTTCTGCAATCAGAAGCTCCATCTATGGACCCTATAGAACAATATGTAAAGGAAAGTGTAACAGACCTGAAAAAACACATGCCTCTTAATACAAAAGACCTTGAAGCAGAAGCTATTTATCTTGCAGCATATCTTTATCTGAAAGGTTCTTATCAGATTGACTTTGAATTAGATTACTTCTCGGAAGGTCTTATTGATAAGATCCCATCAAGAAACTTCAATGTTGCTGATAAGGTGTTTTCATACATGGTAAAATATGGAGAAGGACACTATGGAGTAGAAGAACGGGATTATGGTATTAATGGTTATAAAATGAATATTCAAATGTGTTCTGATTATGGTAGTTATGTGAAGAGCTATTTTATAAGAGCACATAAAATCGGTTCAGGGCAAGATTATAATCACTTTAGTTCACCAAGAAACTGTTTATGGAGAAATGGAGAAAAAACTATAGATAGTCCAACCCAACGAGACATCTACTACAAATTTAGCAAGGGCACGTTTGAATTTATGATACCACCATACAATCCTCTTGTTGTAGGACGTGTAACAAAACAAGATGAATCAACTCTACGTTGTGAATCAAATGATGGAAGAAGAACATTTGTTTTCCACTTTAATGGCGCATTAAAGCCAAGTTGTTTGGATTATATAGAGATGTATCGAAATGATAAGGGAGATATGGTTTCTTATCACAAAGAATAGCCTTTAAAACATTTTTTCTATATCAAAAGAAATTAGACAAATATTCAAGTGCTGTACTATCTAAGGGACATAATAAATAGTACAGTGCTTTTTATATATAAGTAAAATTCGTATCTTTGCAACAAAATAAGAGTTCCTTGTAAGCAATTCAAGGTAGAACGCAGCAGATTGCACAGTTGCCAAGTCATTACCTCAAAAATGGGTAATTCTCCCAAAGTCCTTTGTATAAGGCATTAACGAAAGTTTTCCAGAATTATGCAAAAATTCTTCCTCAAGAAATTTTAAAAGAGTTGGACTGTACTTTGATGAACCGCCTAAATACGCTTATCCGAAAGAATTGTAACAACATAATCAGTAAGAAAGACTTAGCTGTTAATCTTCAGAAAGTAGACTTTTTTGCAGAAAGTAGTAACCTGAATAAACAACAACTAATACAGCAACTTTGCAGTACATACGTTGTGCATGCTTCTCGTTCTGCTACTACATCCGATAAGAAAAATCCCGGAAACAATGCCAAACTAATTACTCAAAAGAAACGTGAATATCAAAAGCTGGAAAATGCAGGGGCAGAATTAGTAGTAAGTACTCCCGGAAGTTATATTGGTGCGTCTTACAAAGGGATTACGGTAAAATTACAAGGTAAAATTATTAATAAACCTTCTCCGGCATTACGTCACATCACAGTGATAGGTAAGGGTGTTAGTTTTTCCAGTAATGCTATGATGTTCTGTATGAATCATAAAATTCCTATTGATTTTTTTGATAGTAAAGGAAAGCAATATGCCACTGTACTGAATCCTGTCTTTTTAGATGAAACTCTTTGGAGTAAACAGGTCAGTCTTCCATTGGAACGAAAAGTAAAATTAGCTTCTCAAATTATTGTCGGGAAATTAAAGAATCAACTGAATCTCATCAAATATTATCATAAGTATCATAAAGATATATTAGGTGGAGAGTTATCAGAAAAATATATTGAAGCGGTACTCAAACTTGAGCAACAAATAGAAAAAGCAAAAAGTTATCCGATAACTGATGGAAAGTATGCCAGTGGATTAATGGGTATAGAATCTCAAGGGGCAATAGCTTATTGGGCATATATACGTGTTTTGATAGCTGACGATGGTATCAATTTTATCTCTCGTGAACATCAAGGAGCTACTGATTTAATGAATTCATTGTTGAATTATGGATATGCCATATTGTATGCTCGTGTGTGGAAAAATATTCTTGCTGCTAAACTGAATCCATCCATCGGCATTTTACATGCTCATCAAGATGGAAAACCAACATTGGTTTTCGACATTGTAGAGTTATTCCGTTCACAGGTAGTAGACCGTATTGTAATCAGTATGATTCAGAAGAAAATTCCACTAAAGATGCATGACGGATTATTAAACGAATCCACTAAGCGTACATTGATACGTCATATTTTAGAAAGACTTAACCGATATGAAAAATTTCGCGGCGAAGAAATTACTTTTTCGCAAATCATATTGAAACAGTCTCAAGATATTGCTCATTATATAGCCGGAGAGAATAATGAATTCAAACCCTATGTAGCCAAGTGGTGAGATGAAGTGAACAAAACATGAAAAAAGGCCAAACTCTTGCGAAAAACGATAAAAAGATAATTATCTGATTTATTTGATATTATATTTTTTAGATAAATTGTATTACTTAAATCACATTCGCAACAAAATACATGTTAGCAACAAAGTAAATCATTTGCGAAAATGAATCATTACTATACAAGTGATCTTTGACGTATTGCATTTATAATCAATAATATATTGTATAATACCTCTATGCTGTTTTTCGAAAATGATTTTTTTTAAAGAAAATCAAAATCATTTGCGAAAATAGATATTCAATGTAAATATCTTATTTTTAAGCAGATAAGCCTATATTAGCCAAACAAATTATTGATTTTCTTAAAAATAATACATACATTTGCGAAAAAGTTATTGGAATATAGCGTATTGTATTAAATAACAATACTTTATGAGAAATATACAAAACAAAGAGTAAAAAATAAATTATTGATAATCAGAGTATTTGAGTTACTTCCAGTAGAATAAGGATTAAGACGCTGGTGCTTTCAACGGAACCCAAGTTTACGCTATTTGAGTTACTTCCAGTAGAATAAGGATTAAGACTTCAACGGAAAAAGTTAGGGGGCGTGTCATGTAAAATTTGAGTTACTTCCAGTAGAATAAGGATTAAGACTTGCAAATCCGAGTAATTATCACCGCCCCATAATTCATATTTGAGTTACTTCCAGTAGAATAAGGATTAAGACTATCTGTGTCCACATCTCGCTTTACCAGCATGGTATTTGAGTTACTTCCAGTAGAATAAGGATTAAGACAGAACAATCGAAGCTTTTCTTAAGCCCCTTGATTGTATATTTGAGTTACTTCCAGTAGAATAAGGATTAAGACGCTTTTGGCATCCACTTGAGTATTAACACCAAAATTTGAGTTACTTCCAGTAGAATAAGGATTAAGACATTTGTGCTTCCCTTAATATCTTATTTTCCTCTTCTCATTTGAGTTACTTCCAGTAGAATAAGGATTAAGACGTTGCAGAATCTGCAGACCATTCGCAGTTAATTTTTATTTGAGTTACTTCCAGTAGAATAAGGATTAAGACTCGTTGATTCGAATATCTGTCAGAATCTGCAATATTTGAGTTACTTCCAGTAGAATAAGGATTAAGACATTCAGATACAGTTTCGACTGTTTCTTTGTCTGTAAAAATTTGAGTTACTTCCAGTAGAATAAGGATTAAGACCAAATATAGCAAGTTTGGCATTGTCTTTCATGACACATTTGAGTTACTTCCAGTAGAATAAGGATTAAGACATACGCCAATACCTGCACAAACAACCATCCATACTAAAATTTGAGTTACTTCCAGTAGAATAAGGATTAAGACACTTTGAAAATACGGAGAGGGTGCAATCACTTCGAATTTGAGTTACTTCCAGTAGAATAAGGATTAAGACGGTACCAGCTACTATGAAGGCGGTATCAGATTGATTTGAGTTACTTCCAGTAGAATAAGGATTAAGACTTTCTCCATAATCACTTCTCCATCTGAATGAGAAGAAATTTGAGTTACTTCCAGTAGAATAAGGATTAAGACGGCATTGCCCTAACCATTTCCAACGTGCAATTTTATTTGAGTTACTTCCAGTAGAATAAGGATTAAGACCTTTTTAGCTAATTTTTCACTTGCTTTGATCGCTTTAAATTTGAGTTACTTCCAGTAGAATAAGGATTAAGACATCTTACAGATATCAAATTTGTAGGCGGCTTTTACACATTTGAGTTACTTCCAGTAGAATAAGGATTAAGACTTTTTTTCGTTAAAAACCCTTTGTAATTTTGAGCAGATTTGAGTTACTTCCAGTAGAATAAGGATTAAGACGAATGAGTGTCTTCCGTCAGGTGAGAAGCAATACATTATTTGAGTTACTTCCAGTAGAATAAGGATTAAGACATACATTGCAGCAAACGCCGACAAATGCACCAATTAAAGCATTTGAGTTACTTCCAGTAGAATAAGGATTAAGACATGCAGACAATTCCTCACTCAAATGATCAACAATATTTGAGTTACTTCCAGTAGAATAAGGATTAAGACGCGTCCATACCTAACAGGGCGAGAACCTGCAAGATTTGAGTTACTTCCAGTAGAATAAGGATTAAGACAACATATCTTCTTTGGCCGTGTCATGCATAAACTTACATTTGAGTTACTTCCAGTAGAATAAGGATTAAGACTTTACCGAGATACATCTCACAGCGCTTTCCGGAAATTTGAGTTACTTCCAGTAGAATAAGGATTAAGACGCGGCACAACTGCTCAATGATTTGCATGTGCCGTTCGAAATGTAATTTGAGTTACTTCCAGTAGAATAAGGATTAAGACGACTGAACTAGTGCCCATGTTGCAATGTCTTTTTTATTTGAGTTACTTCCAGTAGAATAAGGATTAAGACTTAAAAGCTCTGCGTATTTCTTATTGTTGCAGTATTTGATTTGAGTTACTTCCAGTAGAATAAGGATTAAGACTTTTCTCCGTTACGCCATGTCACAACCCAGATCCCGTATTTGAGTTACTTCCAGTAGAATATTAAGACAAGCAACTCTCTAAAATCATTTATATCTCATTATCCCGAATTCAGAAACAATGATACATCCATACACCTTTAATTCACTCTAATAATATTACCCCATTTTAACCTCAAAATTTTTCTTTTCCAATACCACATATCCCGCATTTTCATTATATTTACCTCCAAATACGCAACACCAAATGGCAAGAGCAAAAAAGACATTCTGTGTCGTAGCATACGATATTAAAGAAGACCGGAAAAGAGCACGCGTCTCTAAAATTCTGGAAAAATATGGAATAAGAGTCAATTTCAGTGTATTCGAATGTATGTTTACCGATATCCAACTATTACAAGTGCAAGAGAAAATAAAAAAAATATTGGATAAACGCTCCGATACAGTCATATACTATCCGATTTGCGTCAATTGTTATACAAAAATCATATATCAACCGGCACATCGCCAAACGTCCCGCACTATAGAAATTGTATAAAATAAAAAGAAATCATCTGATGAAACCCAAACGAATTATCCTTGTCCGCCACGGCGAATGTGATGCAAACATTGACGAAAATAAATTCGCCACAATACCTGATTATACAATCGAGTTAACCCCGAAAGGCTATGAACAAGCATTAGAAGCCGGAAAAAAACTAAAAAGAATAGTAAAAGAAGAAACACTCTATTTTTATGTTTCACCTTTCTGGAGAACACGCTCCACCTTTGAAGCAATCGTGAAAGCATTTCCTCGAGAACAATTTCACTATTCCGAAGAACCACGACTCAGGGAGCAAGAGTGGGGGTATCTGCGTACAGAACAAGAATTACAGCAACTAAAATTACAAAGACGGGAATATGGAATATTCTATTATCGCTTCCCAGGAGGAGAAGCCGGAAGTGACGTATATGACCGCATAAACGATCTGTTAGGGTCCCTACATCGTGATTTTACTACCGATTCCTATCCTGAAAATTGCATATTGATTACTCATTCACTGGCCATCCGTTTATTTATTATGCGATGGTTCCATCTCACTGTGGAAGAATTCGAAACAATGCAATCACCGGAAAACGGAAGTCTGGTAATATTGGAGTTAAACCCGGAAACTAACAAGTACCGATTGATCACTCCACTGGAAACGAAAAAAGAGAAACCCCGATATAACCGGCCTATCAAAATCTAATACTTACCTACATAAATAAGAAAGAGAAATCAAAAAATATGGTACGTATATTTAGGATATATGATTGAAGTTAGTTGTCATATTGACAAGTACAAGAAAAGTGTCTTTTGAAATCCGACCGACCAGGATAATTTTATAGAAGGTGACCCCTATCAGATAAAGCATTATATATCAAATGCATAAATGAATATTTTTCTAAGAAAACGAATAACTATTCCCCGCGGGAAAACATTAATATTAAGACTGTGTTAAAATGCATTCTTTACATGCAAGAATACGTATTCTTACACTTAAGAAATTAATAGTTTGTCCGGACAGAAAGCAATACTTGAAAAAGGCAATTAACAATGTTAAAAAAAAGAGAGGCATTCTGATATTGAACACCTCTCTTCTTCATATTTCTTAAATGATAGGATTTTTAGAGAATTTCCAGTTGCTTGAAGCATTTCACCAACTTATCTACCGCAGAATCTATCTGTTCTTTCGTATGCGTAGCCATCAACGCAACACGCACCAATGTATCTTGAGGTGCACATGCCGGCGGAATAACCGGATTAATAAACACACCTTCATCAAATGCCAACTTGGTAACCATGAAAGTCTTGTCTGTATCGCGTACATAAAGCGGTATGATAGGAGACTCCGTAGCACCAATCTCAAAACCGGCTTCACGGAAACGTTTCAATGCATAATTCGTAGCTTCCCACAACGCTTCAAGTCTTTCCGGTTCATTCTGGATAATATGAAGAGCTTCTAAAGCAGAAGCCGTAGCAGCCGGAGTATTGGAAGCACTGAAAATATAAGTACGTGCAGTATGACGCAACCAGTTAATGATCGACTCGTCAGCCGCAATAAAACCACCGATAGAAGCCAACGATTTACTGAAAGTACCCATAATCAGGTCGATTTCGTCTGTCAGACCGAAATGGTCGCAAACACCGCGTCCCTGTTTTCCGAATACACCCAATCCATGAGCTTCGTCCACCATGATAGTAGCATTATATTTATGTTTCAAACGCACTATTTCGGGCAAATTAGCTAAATCACCTTCCATAGAGAATACACCATCCACGATAATCAGCTTTACAGAATCCGGATTACACTTTTGAAGCTGTTTCTCCAGATCGGCCATATCATTGTGTTTGTACTTCAAATTCTGAGAGAATGATAAACGACGTCCGTCTACGATAGAAGCGTGGTCGCGGTCATCACAAATAATATAATCATTACGATCAGTCAAACAAGCTATTACACCAGAATTCACTGTGAATCCGGTAGAAAAACAAAGGGCATCTTCTTTACCGACAAAAGCAGCCAATTCCTTCTCTAACTTCACATGCAAGTCGAGCGTACCATTCAGGAAGCGTGAACCGGCACAGCCGGAACCGTATTTTTTCATAGCTTTAATACCAGCTTCAATAACTCTTTCGTCTCCGGTAAGGCCGGTATATGCGTTTGAGCCGAACATCAGAACTTTGTGTCCGCCCATATTCACCTCTGTACCTTGTTTCCCTTCTATCTCACGAAAATAGGGGTATACGCCCATTGCCATATACTGTTGTGGCAAGTCGTATTTAGCTAACTTCTCTTGTAATAATCCCATGAATTGTTATTTATTATTCGCTTATTGGTTACTGATAGACAACAGTCCAAATCCTTTTTATCCTTAATAACTGTTTAAAACAGGGGGCAAAGATAACAAAATTTGTTTTCAGCTGTTCTTTTTAGTAGAAAAAATATGCTCTTTATGCTTTTGGAGAGATGAGGAGACTTAAAATTTAGAAATTTATATTACTTTTGTCGATCACAATCGATAAAAATATAGCATGAACGAAAACATGAAGAAATTAATATTCATCGTCAATCCGATTTCAGGCACACAGAGTAAGGAGCTTATTCTTAATCTATTAGACGAAAAAATAGATAAGGAGAAGTATACTTGGGATGTGGTGTATACAAAAAGAGCCGGTCATGCCATAGAGATTGCTGCCCAAGCTGCGGAAATGAAAACCGATGTAGTGGTAGCTATCGGTGGTGACGGAACGATCAACGAGATAGGACGCTCGCTGGTACATACGGAAACAGCACTCGGCATCATCCCATGCGGATCGGGCAACGGACTTGCAAGACATCTGCATATCCCGATGGAGCCTAAAAAGGCATTGGAGATAATCAACGACGGGATATGCGACATTATAGATTATGGTAAGATCAACGGTACAGATTTTTTTTGTACTTGCGGAGTAGGATTCGACGCTTTCGTCAGTCTGAAATTTGCCAATGCCGGAAAACGCGGATTATTGACCTATCTGGAAAAAACATTGCAGGAGAGTCTGACTTATCAACCCGAAACTTACGAACTGGAAACCGAAGACGGTACCTATAAATATAAGGCATTTCTCATTGCATGCGGGAATGCGTCACAATATGGCAACAACGCCTATATAGCACCACAAGCCACCCTGACAGACGGTCTTCTGGATGTTACCATTCTTGAACCGTTCACCGTTCTGGACGTACCGTCGCTCGCCTTCCAACTGTTCAATAAAACCATCGATCAAAATAGCCGTATCAAAACTTTCCGTTGTAAAAACTTGCGCATTCATCGTTCCAAACCGGGAGTCATTCATTTTGACGGTGATCCGATGCAGGCTGATGAGAATGTAAACATCGAAATTATACAAAAAGGGTTACGGGTTATCGTGCCCAAAACAACCGTGGAAAAAGACAATGCAAATGTATTGCAGAGGGCACAGGAATACGTAAACGGCATTAGAATGATCAACGAAGCTATTGTAGACAACATTACCCACAAAAATCAGAAAATTATTAAGAAATTAACCCGAAAGGATTAAGAATTTGTGTACTTTTGCAAAATTGTAAAATAGTAAATCGTCTAATTGTAAATTAAGGATATGTTTAGAACACACACGTGTGGAGAACTTAGAATCTCTGATGTAAACAAGCAAGTAACGCTGTCCGGATGGGTACAGCGCAGCCGTAAAATGGGAGGTATGACTTTTATTGATCTCCGCGATCGCTACGGCATCACTCAATTGGTTTTCAACGAAGAAGTAAACGCCGAACTATGTGAACAAGCTAACAAACTGGGACGCGAATTCGTTATCCAGATAACCGGAGTTGTAAACGAACGTTTCAGCAAAAACTCAAATATTCCTACGGGAGATATCGAAATCATCGTATCGGAACTGAATATTCTAAATGCAGCCGTAACTCCTCCTTTTACGATTGAAGATAATACGGACGGGGGAGATGACATCCGTATGAAATACCGTTATCTCGATCTGCGTCGTAATGCCGTTCGTTCCAATTTGGAATTGCGCCATAAAATGACGATAGAGGTACGTAAATATCTGGATGAACAAGGGTTTATCGAAGTAGAAACTCCGGTATTGGTAGGTTCTACTCCCGAAGGCGCCCGCGATTTTGTAGTTCCCTCACGTATGAATCCGGGACAGTTTTATGCTTTGCCCCAATCTCCGCAGACTTTAAAGCAACTGTTAATGGTGGCCGGCTTCGACCGTTATTTCCAGATTGCAAAATGTTTCCGTGACGAAGACCTTCGTGCCGACCGTCAACCGGAATTTACCCAGATAGACTGCGAGATGAGCTTCGTTGAACAAGAAGACATTATCGCTACATTCGAAGGCATGGCAAAACATCTGTTCAAAACACTTCGTGGAGTGGAACTAACAGAGCCGTTTATACGCATGCCTTGGAGCGATGCCATGAAATATTACGGCAGTGACAAACCGGACCTGCGTTTCGGAATGAAATTCGTAGAGTTGATGGATATCATGAAAGGTCACGGCTTTTCCGTATTCGACAATGCGACCTATATCGGCGGTATTTGTGCCGAAGGTGCTGCAAGCTATACCCGTAAGCAATTGGATGCATTGACGGAATTCGTAAAAAGACCGCAAATCGGTGCCAAAGGAATGGTATATGCACGTGTAGAAGCCGATGGTACGGTAAAATCGAGTGTTGACAAATTCTATACACAAGAGGTGCTTCAGCAGATGAAAGAAGCTTTTGGAGCTAAACCGGGCGATTTGATTTTGATACTGTCCGGCGATGATACCATGAAGACCCGGAAACAACTTTGTGAACTGCGTCTGGAAATGGGTAAGCAGTTGGGATTGCGTGATAAGAACAAGTTTGCTTGTCTTTGGGTAATAGATTTCCCGATGTTTGAATGGAGTGAAGAAGAAGGCCGCCTGATGGCGATGCACCATCCGTTTACGCATCCGAAAGACGAAGATATCCATCTGTTGGATACCGATCCGGCTGCTGTTCGCGCAGATGCTTATGATATGGTTGTCAATGGTGTGGAAGTAGGAGGCGGGTCAATCCGTATCCACGACGCACAACTACAGGCAAAGATGTTCGAAATCTTGGGCTTTACCCCCGAAAAGGCGCAAGAACAGTTTGGCTTCCTGATGAATGCATTCAAATTCGGCGCTCCTCCTCACGGCGGTTTGGCTTACGGTCTCGACCGTTGGGTATCGCTCTTTGCAGGTCTGGATTCAATCCGCGATTGTATTGCATTCCCGAAAAACAATTCCGGTCGTGATGTGATGTTGGATGCTCCGGCAGCACTCGATCCGTCACAACTTGATGAACTGAATCTGATCGTAGATATCAAGGAATAAGTGAAAGAGTCTGTACGCATCTTTCGTTTTGCCGTAATAGGTACGCTCAATGCTTTGATTACAGCATTCATCATTTGGCTGATGATGAAGAAGTTGTCGTACGATTACATTCCTGCCAATATCACTGCGTATATTATAGCCCAAATACACAATTTTATTTGGTGCAAATATTGGATATTTCCTACCGAAAGCAGAAAGAACAGCCTTTGGAAACAGATGCTGTTCTTTGGTATGGCTTTCGGTATAGCATATAGTGCGCAGTTCCTATTTCTTATTTCATTGGTAGAAGCAGGGGATGTAAATGAGTACTTAGCCCAATTCTTAGGTTTATTTATCTATGGAACAGTCAATTTTATAACAAACAAAAAAATTACTTTTCGATAGTCATTCACTACAGAGAATATACAGAGGGCACAGAATTTTAGTTGTACAGCAACCAAAAATCTGTGCCCTCTGTGTATATATACTGTGAAACGAAAGATCAGTCCAAGAACCGTTTTGTCAGTCCGCCATATTCGTCTATTCTTCTGTCGCGCAAGAACGGCCACCAACGGCGCACATTTTCCGAACGCTCCATATCAACTTCTACAACTATATTCTCTGTACGGTCATTGGAAGCTTGCGCCAGCAATTCTCCTTGAGGACCGGCAACAAAGCTGTTTCCCCAAAAAAGGATTCCATCCGTACGCATCGAAGGATCAGGTTCATGCCCCACACGGTTAACAGAAATAACCGGAATGCCGTTTGCTACGGCATGAGCACGTTGAGAGATAATCCATGCATTGAGCTGGCGGATCTTCTCATCATCGGCGTCCGAACTTTCCCAACCGATGGCAGTAGGATAAATCAGCAATTCCGCTCCTTTCAAGGCCATGAGTCGGGCTGCTTCCGGATACCACTGGTCCCAGCATACAAGCACGCCAAGTTTACCCAAAGAGGTTTGGACAGGTTCGAAGCCGATATCTCCGGGAGTAAAATAAAACTTCTCATAATAGGCCGGATCATCGGGGATATGCATCTTCCGGTATTTTCCGGCTATACTGCCATCACTGTCGAAAACGACCGCCGTATTATGATACAATCCCGGAGCACGTTTTTCAAATAAAGAAGTTACCAAAACGACCCCGTTAGCGGCAGCCAACTCCGAATAAAATCCGGTAGAAGGGCCGGGAATAGATTCCGCTAAATCAAAAACAAGGGTATTTTCCGTTTGGCAAAAATAAAGGGAGTTGTGCAACTCTTGCAACACAATCAGCTGTGCACCACGTGCAGCACACGCTTCTATGCTCTTAGCTAAATTCATCAGATTCGTTCTGATGTCCGAAGTATTGGCTTGCTGAATCAAACCGACTTGTATCTTTCTCATCTATATCAATATATTTACGATTGAACAATCAAAGCTATTTACGATTGGACAATTTACGATTTACGATTGAAGTTACTATTTTAGGACGCCGAGGGGGTATTGCATGGTGACGCAATGCAAGGAACCGTGTTGCTTAATCAAAGGGCGACAGTCGATGCCTACCATCTGATATCCGGGAAAAGCCTCTTGCAAAACCTCACAAGCACGCCTGTCATTCTCCGGTTGATTATAAGTAGGATAGAGGATAGTCCCATTCAGTATCAAGAAATTAGCATATGTGGCAGGTAACCGTTCTCCCTCTTCCACTATTTTATCGGCCATTGGCAAAGCTAACAGACGATAAGGTTCACCGTTCAATGTACGGAATGAATGAAGCTGCTCTTCCATAGCCTGCAAAGCTTCATAATGCTCATCCGTTTCATCTTCACATTGCACATAGACAATGGTATCGGCGGGGCAAAACCGTGCCAATGTATCGATATGGCTATCCGTATCGTCACCGGCCAGATATCCGTCATCCAACCATAATATTTGCCGAACTTGAAAAACACTTTTCAGATACTCTTCAATTTCCACTTTATTTTTTTGTCCGTTACGGTTGGGAGACAACAGGCATTCGGAGGTAGTAAGCAAAGTTCCCATACCGTCACTCTCGATAGATCCCCCTTCGAGCACAAAACCGAGACGATTGACATAACGCCCTTTCAGAATTCCATTTTCAACAGCATGACGAGTAATCTGATTATCAAGATGGGAAGCAAACTTCAATCCCCATCCGTTAAAAGTGAAATCGAGTAGGGAAGGCCCGTCTGCATCCATCATGGTAATGGCTCCGTGATCACGCGCCCATGTATCATTCGTTCCGCATTCCAGAAAACGGACATTCTCCATATTCACAATAGCGGCAATCTGCTTTTTCACCTCTTCCGGTTCAGGGGTGACAATCAATAACAACTCTCTTTCCGCTATCTCCCGGGCTATATCGATAAAACACTTCTGCACTTCCTCCAACATATATGCCCAATCCGTCTCTGCATGAGGCCAAGTTAATTGTACTCCGCTTTGAGGATACCACTCAGCGGGAAGAAAAGGCTTCCGCACCTCCATCTGCTGATCGGCTACTTTGCCAAAATTCAATTGTAAATCTTTCTCCGAACCTCCTGTACGGGGAAGTCCTACTAAAATTCCCATCTGCCTGATTTGTTTTTTTAATTTATGAAATCTATTGTTTGGGCTTACGGTCAAAGAACGGATTCTTGGAAGAAGCACTGACAGGTATGGCATACACCTGTTTACAGCCTTTCAACCATTCAAGCCGTTGTGCCGCCAATCCCGCAGAGAACATCACACGTGTATCTACACGCATATCGGCTGCTGTGGCACAGGCAGAACCGATAGCAATGCCGACATCGACGCTGTTGATAGCACAAGGCACCCCTTCTGCACGACCGGCACAAGTGGCATATCCGCAATGTCCGCAGTTCAAACCCTGAGCCTGTTCATGCGTACCTATCAGCACAATGCCCTCTGCACTCAATATGTTATCGGCATCCCGAAGAAAAAATTTCATACCATGTTCTTCTACCATTGCAACCATCTTATCGGAAAGTACTTTTACATCATCCCCTGTAACCAAAGCAACTTCTATTATATCCACTCCCTTTCCTTTCGGAGCCGTACGGGCTGCTGTCATCATCTGACGTGCCACATCAAGCACATGTTCATGACGAATATCTCGTTCGTTCTGTATCATAATCTCTTTTTTAAAATTCACTAAGCAAAGATAAAGATAAAAATGTAACGGAAAAAAGAATTAATTCTTTATCTAACAGAGAATCCCCTTTACTGTTTGCTTATAATGCAAAGAGTATAGCCAATCCAAGATAAATTAACCTGAGTTCGACATAACTTTTGTCTCGTGTGATTAAGAAGAAGCTATACAGCATAATTCTTATAACGAATCAGAATTAAATGAAAACATAAAAAAACGCAGATTTACACAAAGAGCAAAATCACATTTGCGATCATTTGTATAAATCTACGCTTTTTTTATTATCAGTATATACGCAGACGATAGGGGTTATTTAAAATAACTATCCATCCACACCAAACGCTCCTGATACCATTTACTGATTTGTGCCAAAGAGGTGTAGCAACTGCTGTTAGACGGTATTGCCGGCCATCTCTTAAAGTCTTTCTCGTAGGCTTCCTGTGATATTTGCGACATAAAATCCGAGAAACGTCCGATTACATTATTGTAGCTCAACGCATTCGTCTTAAGATAATTCCAACGTGCAACAATTTCCGGTTGGAAAGCCGCATAAAACATATTCCAAAAGCGTTTGCCGCTCTCGCCGGGCTCGGGAGAGTTCAGTACGCTTCCCGAACTGGACAACAGCTTACTCCCGTTCCAATACAATCCCAATATCGTATCCATATCATACCACTGGAAATACCAGATACTTCCATCCCATGTGCACATCGATAGATTTTTATCGACATCATCGTCGGCATAAAATGCCTCCAGAATAATATAATAATCCATCATTGCATCTTTATTGAAATAATTGTTGAATCCGCTTTTGAAAGCACTCGCATTATTTTTCACTGAATTGAACCAATCCAACGGGCGGGAAATCTTTTTTACGATATCTGCCGGAATATCACCGGCTCCACTGACTCCGTCGATTTTAGGATTCTTCATCTCCCAGTTACTTGATACAAATGCATAGAAATTGTTATGCTCTTCCGCTTTCAGCAAAATATGATTGTAATTCGACTTTGTCATACAGTAATTATCACGATGTACCTTCAAATTCCAGGTATAAAGACCATAATACTCATCGTTAATATACAGCTCTATGGGAAACCCGTCAATATGTCCTTTAGCTCCGTTATCCAGTATATTACCTTTTACATTATCTCCCCAACCCGAACGCCACGGACGTTGCTTCTCAAACGGCAGTGTATAGGCAACATCGTCTACAACACGCCCCATACAAACGTTTCTTGCCTGCGTAGCATCTATATAATTGGCCTTTAAATGATAAGAATCCATCGGTATCCAGTCTCCAAATTTTATTTTTCGGTCGAGATCGATAGAGAAATTCTTTTTAGGATATGACATCGAAGAAGAACCCTGATAGGTTATCTCTATTTCCGACTTAAAACCGTAACCGTTGCCACCATTATAAGTCAGCTTGGCAGTAACGGGATAATCTTTTGTCACGTTATTCAGATTCACATCGATATTAACCTGTCCCAAACCTTCCGGAGGAAGAATAGAAGTGTATTTTTTATCTTTCAGTTCCTGATACTCCGAAAATGAGGCAGTGGCATCCTGCAAATCACTTAGAGACGTTTCGTTTGCTTCTAATTGTTTCTTAAGATCGATGATGCAGTTTACCAGACTGTCATTCGTCTTTTTCAACGCACCGATCGACTTCTGAAAATCCTCGGAATTGCTGTTCAAAGCATATTCCGCATATTTTGCATAAGGCACGCTGCCCAATTCCGTGGCACTGATCTCTTCGTAGCCGTTCCCTCTATCGAGTTTGATCTTAATCGATTGGTTTTGAGCGCTCCAGTCGATCTTTTCAAATGTACCGAAAACACGGCTTCCGTTACCAATAACCATATTTATATATCCCGTGGCCGATGTAGTGAGCTGGTGGGTTTCCTTATATGCCACCTGATTGTCCGACATAATTGTAACCTGTAACGTCACGCTCTGTTCTTTTATAACCATCCCTGAAGCGTCCCGCAAAACGGCTTGATAATTAAATCCTTTCTGAGGATCGATTGCAAACATATTCAGGCTGATGAAAAAGCTGATCAATAAGAAAATGTGTTTCATAGTTTTATGATTTTTTTTATTACTACTGTTTTACCGTTGATATCGGTTAATTTTACACTGTAAATACCGGAAGTTAAAGAAGATACATTATACGTAGAAGGAGACTTCAGTATATTGAACTGTCTTGCCAATACTCCATTGAGTGAATAGATACTGATAGAAGCCATAGAAGCAGACGGAGGGATGGAGATATTCAAATAATCGCCGACCGGAGAAGGCCATATCACGGTTTTCTCCTGCCACTCATCAGTCTCCAACCCCACAGACGAGCTTAGATCGATATAAGACAAGATTCCCTGAACGATCATACAGTCATCTGTTTGATAATAACCTCCGACAACTTCCCCTATAACCCAAGACACCGCAGGAGACTCCCTCCCGGCAGGTGCAACAAGCTGTTGTGCATAGACCGAAGAAGCATACAGGCAACCTAAAATACCTAATAGAGGTATGCAAATGTGTTTCATAATAAAAAGATTTAATTGTTATGGTAGTAATACATATGAATAGTAGAAACACCCCATACCGATTAATCTTATTTAACTGTTTATCGATAATTACTTACCGTATTTGCACAAATGCGCCCCGTATGGCTAACATTTCTTCTCCGTCTTTCTGATAAATTCTTCGTGAAGATTCACAAATAAAGTATAAAGAAGCGCCATATTTTTCCTACCTTTGCCGAAAAGACTGATTATTAAGACATAAATGCTACAAATAAATAACGCATGTATTGCTTTCGGAGAAGACGTGCTTTTTTCCGGCTTTTGCATGCAAGTACGCAGAGGCGAGACGGCTTGCATTGCGGGAGAGTCGGGTAAGGGAAAAACATCGCTTCTTAACGCCATTATGGGATTTGTACCGTTACGTGAAGGAACAATCACCGTAGGCGATTTGGAATTAAATAAGAGTACCATTGACATCATTCGCCGCCAGACAGCCTGGATTCCCCAAGAACTGGCACTGCCCGTTGAATGGGTAAAGGAGATGGTGCGGCTTCCGTTTGAACTGAAAGCTAACAAAAACAATCCTTTCTCGAAGAAAATGCTGTTCGACTGCTTTGCAGAATTGGGATTGGATGAAGAACTGTATAACAAGCGGGTAGGGGAAGTATCCGGTGGGCAACGGCAACGCATTATGATAGCCGTGGCCGCCCTATTAAAAAAGCCGCTGATTATAGTAGACGAACCCACCTCGGCGCTCGATTCCGAATCTGCAGATAAAGTATTGGCTTTTTTATGCAGACAAGCCGAACAAGGAGCTGCTGTTTTAGCCGTATCCCATAGCAAAGCCTTCGCCCACGGCTGTAACCAGATAATCACATTATAAAATCAGATAATCACAATTATTAAAGGGATGTAATCTCAATCGTCTAACCGTCAACCGTTCAATCGTAAATATTTTCATGGGAACAATAGATATATCTTACCTTAGCCTGCTTACCGGCTTGCTTCTGCTGATCATACCGGTGTTTTATTTGTGGAAATTCAAAACCGGTCTGTTAAAAGCCACCCTTATCGGCACGGCACGCATGATCGTACAGCTTTTCCTGATCGGGATGTATCTGAAATACTTATTCCTGTGGAATAACCCGTGGATAAACTTTCTGTGGGTAATCATTATGATATTCGTAGCCGGACAAACGGCCCTTTCGCGTACCGGATTAAAACGGAAAATACTGTTGATTCCCATCAGTGTGGGCTTTCTATGTAGTGTGGTTCTGGTAGGAATGTACTTTATCGGCATAGTACTTCAACTGGACAATGTATTCAGCGCCCAATACTTCATTCCTATTTTCGGCATTCTGATGGGAAACATGCTTTCGAGCAATGTCATCGCCTTGAACACCTATTACAGCGGTCTGAAACGGGAAGAGCAACTCTATTGCTATCTGCTCGGCAACGGAGCGACACGTCAGGAAGCACAAGCTCCTTTCATCCGGCAGGCGATCATAAAAGCTTTCAGCCCTCTGATAGCCAATATCGCCGTAATGGGATTGGTGGCATTACCGGGCACAATGATCGGACAGATATTGGGAGGCAGTAGCCCGAATGTGGCCATCAAATATCAAATGATGATTATGGTAATTACATTCACCGCTTCCATGCTATCACTGATGATCACCATCTCACTTGCATCGCGTAAATCATTCGATGCATATGGCAGGCTGTTACAGGTTATGGTAGAAAAAAAGGAGAAGCCTCTCCCCAACCCTCTCCGTAGGAGAGGGAGCTAAGTTAGCTTTGTGACTAATCAATAAACAAAAGCCTCTCCCCAACCCTCTCCGTGGGAGAGGGAGCTAAGTTAGCTTTGTGACTAATCAATAAACAAAAGCCTCTCCCCAACCCTCTCCGTGGGAGAGGGAGCTAAGTTAGCTTTGTAACTAATCAATAAACAAAAGCCTCTCCCCAACCCTCTCCGTGGGAGAGGCTTCGTTTTTATCTTAATGACACAGAAAACGGCCATTTGCAATCCACAGTATGCAAAAATATCTAAAATAAGTCTATTAATCTCCCTAAAATACTTTCCTTTTAATATTTCAGACAGTTTCTTTTTGTATCGTCGGTTGAATTTGTATATTTGCTACCGAACTTAATTTAATACCGATGAAAATACTGTCAATTCACGATCTTGAAAAGATCAGAAAGAGTGCGGCAACCGCACTCCGTTTACGTGAAGAGAGTAACGACAAAGTAACTGAAAATAGCTGCGGTCTGACTCTCGGTTCACAACACTTGCAGATTTTGATTTGTGGAGGTACGGGATGCAAAGCTTCTTCCAGTCACACCATTGCAGACAATCTGAATAAAGCACTCGAAGAAAACGGAATAGCAGACAAAGTAGAGGTCATAACAACCGGCTGCTTTGGTTTCTGCGAGAAAGGGCCTATCGTAAAAATCATACCCGACAATACATTTTATATACAAGTAACTCCCGAAGATGCCGAGGAAATAGTAAGGGAACATATTATAAGAGGTAAGAGGATCGAGCGTCTGCTATTTACCGATCCTAAAACCGAACAGAAAGTAAGCGATTCGAAACATATGGATTTCTACCGGAAACAAATGCGCATCGCATTGCGCAATTGTGGTTTCATCGACCCGGAGAACATAGAAGAATATATTGCCCGCAACGGGTATGCAGCTTTGGCGGATTCCCTTTTCAACCATACTCCGGAAGAGATAATAGATGAGATCAAACGTTCCGGTTTGCGTGGCCGTGGGGGCGGAGGATTTCCCACAGGCATGAAATGGGAACTGACCGCAAAACAGCAGGCAGCCCTTAAATACGTGGTTTGCAATGCCGACGAGGGTGACCCGGGCGCATTTATGGACCGTTCCATTATGGAAGGAGATCCTCATTCCATTATCGAAGCGATGGCATTATGCGGATATTCGATCGGTGCCTCTCAAGGGCTCGTATACATTCGTGCAGAATATCCATTGGCAATACACCGTTTGAAAACAGCCATTATGCAAGCCCGTGAATACGGATTGTTGGGAGAGAATATATTGGGAACAGGTTTCAACTTTGATATTAATATAAGGTATGGAGCCGGTGCTTTTGTATGTGGCGAAGAAACCGCACTTATTCACTCGATGGAAGGCAAAAGAGGTGAACCGACCCTGAAACCGCCATTCCCTGCCGAATCCGGATACCAAGGCAGACCGACCAATGTGAATAACGTGGAAACACTGGCCAATATCCCCATCATTCTCATAAACGGGGCCGAGTGGTTTGCCTCCATCGGTACGGAACGATCCAAAGGAACCAAGGTTTTTGCCCTGGCCGGAAAGATCAATAACGTCGGGTTAATAGAAGTACCGATGGGAACAACCTTACGCGAGGTAATTTATGAGATAGGCGGAGGTATCAAAGGCGGGAAGCAATTTAAAGCCGTACAAACCGGAGGTCCTTCGGGCGGCTGCCTTACCGAAAAGCATCTCGATACCCCCATCGATTTCGACAATCTGCTTGCAGCCGGTTCTATGATGGGTTCGGGTGGAATGATCGTTATGGACGAAGATGATTGCATGGTGTCAGTAGCGCGCTTCTTCCTTGACTTCACTGTAGAAGAATCATGCGGTAAATGTACCCCCTGCCGGATCGGCAACAAACGGTTGTTGGAATTACTCAATAAAATAACGGAAGGGAAAGCCACCGAGAAAGACCTGCAAACTTTGCAAACACTCGGTAAAGTAATAAAGGATACTGCTTTATGCGGATTAGGGCAGACGTCTCCAAATCCGGTGTTATCTACATTAGACAATTTCTATGACGAGTATGTGGAGCACGTACGGGATAAAACATGCCGTGCCAAACAATGCAAGTCTCTGCTGACCTACTACATCAATCCCGATACTTGCATCGGTTGTCACCTATGTGCTAAAAATTGTCCGGCGGATGCCATCACGGGATTACCGCGTAAACCTCATACCGTTCTTCCGGAGAAATGTATCAAGTGTGGCATGTGCATGGCACGCTGTAAGTTCAATGCAATCTCTGTATGCTAATCTCAATGACTATGGAAACAAAAGAAATAACACTGCAAATAGACCGTCATTCAATAACAGTACCCGCAGGTACTACTATCCTCGAAGCTGCAACTGAAATCGGTATCAATATCCCGACCCTTTGCCACATCGACCTGAAAGGAACGTGTATAAAAAATAATCCGGCATCCTGCCGTATATGCGTAGTAGAAGTGGAAGGCAGGCGTAACCTTGCTCCGGCCTGTGCCACCAAGTGCACAGAAGGAATGGTGGTACGCACCAGTACCCTCCGGGTAATGAATGCCAGAAAAGTAGTGGCCGAACTTATCTTGTCCGACCATCCGAATGACTGCCTCACTTGCCCGAAATCGGGGAATTGTGAATTGCAAAACCTGGCCCTCCGATTCAATGTACGGGAAATGCCTTTCAATGGCGGTGAACTTTCACTTCGTAAGCGGGAAGTAACCTCTTCCATCGTACGCAACATGGATAAATGTATTTTCTGCCGCAGATGCGAAAGCGTATGTAACGATGTACAAACCGTTGGTGCTTTGGGAGCCGTACGAAGAGGATTCAATACCACTATCGCCCCCGCATTCGACAAAAAAATGAGTGAGAGTGAATGTACCTATTGCGGACAGTGTGTAGCTGTCTGTCCGGTAGGGGCCTTGACTGAACGCGATCACACCAACCGGCTCCTCGAAGACCTGGATAACCCCGATAAAGTAGTTATCGTGCAGACAGCTCCTGCCGTACGTGTAGCTTTGGGCGAAGAATTCGGTATGCCTGCCGGCACACAAGTTACGGGCAAAATGGTATATGCTCTTCGTGAACTGGGATTCAACTATGTATTCGATACCGATTTTGCTGCGGACCTCACCATAATGGAAGAAGGAACAGAGGTACTGGAAAGACTTGGCCGGTTCCTCAACGGCGATAAGAATGTATGCCTGCCGATTCTCACTTCATGCTGTCCGGCATGGGTGAACTTCTTTGAACACCACTTCCCCGATCTGCTCGACATCCCTTCTACCGCCCGTTCTCCGCAACAAATGTTCGGTTCTATCGCCAAAACTTATTGGGCAGAAAAAATGGGTATTCCACGCGAAAAACTGGTGGTGGTATCCATCATGCCTTGCCTGGCCAAAAAGTATGAATGCGATCGGGAGGAATTCAAAGTCAACGGTAATCCCGATGTAGATTATTCTATCTCGACCCGTGAACTGGCAACGCTTATCAAACGGGCCAATATCGGCTTTCATCTGTTGCCCGACAGCGAATTTGACCATCCGATGGGCGAATCGACCGGAGCAGGTGTTATTTTCGGAACTACCGGCGGAGTAATGGAAGCTGCTTTGCGCTCGGTATACGAAATTTATACAGGTAATGTCCTGGAAAATGTAAACTTTGAGAACGTCAGAGGGTTGGAAGGCGTACGCCGCGCTACTATCAATCTGAATGGTTTTGAATTGAAAGTAGGAATAGCACATGGCTTAGGAAATGCACGCCGGCTGCTGGAAGATATACGAAACGGTCATAATGAATATCACGCCATCGAAATCATGGCTTGTCCCGGTGGCTGTATCGGGGGTGGCGGCCAACCGCTCCATCACGGACGAGCAGATATATTATATGCACGTGCCAGAGCATTGTATCAGGAGGATGCTCAGAAACCTATACGGAAATCTCATGAGAACCCGTATATTCAAAAGCTGTATGAAGAGTATCTGGGCAAACCGCTCAGCGAAAAGGCGCATATGCTGCTGCACACTCATTATTTCAACAAATCGATCGATTAAACACTAAAGGATTAAATTTATGTCGGATATAAAATTAGCATGTACGGTGGTCGAACAGGTGAAATCGCTCTGTGACCAACACGGAAACGACCCGGGAGAACTTATCAATATCCTCCACGAAGCCCAGCATCTTCATGGGTATTTGCCCGAAGAGATGCAGCGCATCATAGCCCATAAACTAAATATTCCCGTATCTAAAGTATATGGAGTGGTCACTTTCTATACTTTTTTTACAATGACTCCTAAAGGCAAACATCCCATCTCTGTCTGTATGGGAACTGCCTGCTACGTAAGAGGGTCAGAAAAATTACTGGAAGAGTTTAAACGTATTCTCGGAATCGAAGTAGGGGAGACAACCCCCGATGGAAAATTCTCACTCGACTGCCTGCGTTGTGTAGGTGCTTGCGGATTGGCACCTGTGGTAATGATAGGAGAGAAAGTTTACGGACGACTTCAGCCGGTAGATATCAAAAAGATTCTGGACGAACTTGAATAGCCATCACACATTTTAAGAGAAATACAAAAGTGTACACTATTACATGATAAAAGTCTATTCTTTTATATGGTAATAATGTACACTTTTAATATACAGAAGTATATACTTTTATAACGGGCTTTAAGCCAATGGTTTACAAATAGTATCTTTCCCTCTTTTCAGAACCGTTCCTATAGTCTGTATGCATTGTCCTTACAGTCTGTATGCATTGTTCTCACTATCTGTATGCATTGTGCCCACTATCTTCAAATATTGTTCCCGAAAGCTTTGTACACGATACATAGAGAGAAAGACAAATTACCAATGCATCACTACTTTAAATTGGCATTCTCCGGGGGAGTTCTCAGTAAAGAAATCACTGTAAGTCACATAGAAAGCAAACGACCCCACAGAATAATCATAAGAGAATGTTTCTGTCCACAAATTGTCTCCATCGGCATAATGCATTACATAAGGCAGAGGAGTCTGAACCGGCACATCGCCGTCATATTGAATCAAATATACCATAACACTCCCTTTATCAAAAATATACTGATCCAAATATTCATCCTCAACAACGCAACGGAAAAAAGAATTATCTGCGTTCACACCTCCTATGCGCTCCCAATTCTTAACGGTGATCACATACGAATCCCAATTTTGCGTATCATCCGAATTCCCTCCCGGACGATTATTCCAATTCGAGTCAGTATCGCTTTCACAGGCTCCGAAAACGACAGTCAGCAATAATAAAAATAAAATCTTTTTCATCTAATCTATATTTAATATATTATTAATCATATAATTATCTATTCCACCTCATTATAAATTCTTTTTCATCGGTTCCTTCTTCTATCTGTTCCTCTATCAACCGGAATCCCTGTTTCTCATAAAAAAGAACGGACGATTCATTTTTGGCATAAACATTCAATGTAATTTCCGTATGCCTCTCCTTTACATGTTCCAACAACGCTTTTCCAATGCCCGTTCCCTGTGATTCGGGGATTACGAATAGAGCAGCCAGATAATTGCCGGTCATAGAAATAAACCCTTGTATCAACCTAGTATTTTCATCTTCAAACACATAAGTATTGCTTGCAGGAAGATAAATATTCCGCATATCATCCTGTTTACCAATCCAATACATAGCAGGGATAAAATGATGGGCAAGAATGGAAGCCTCCAGCCAAATACGGATTACCCGGTCAGCATCCTGAGAATTATAACTTCTTATCATATTTTGATTCAAATCAAATTGTTTACAACCAACTTTGTCTATATTTGCAAATATACAATCATTTAGCGAATCTACATCATGAACCACCAATTAAGAGTTTGGACACCGGAAGATATACCTTCATTAACTTTTCATATCAATAATATAAATATATGGAACAACACCCGCGACGGTTTGCCACATCCTTATACGGAAGAAGATGCAGAGAATTTCATTAAAATGAATATGGAGCATGAAGGTCCGGCAGAGAACTTTGCCATAGACATAGATGGAAAAGCGGTTGGAGGTGTAGGTTTTGTTATGGGAAGCGATGTAGAAAGAATTTCAGCCGAAATAGGATATTGGTTAGGTGAGCAATATTGGGGGCGGGGAATTATGACCTCGGCTGTGCAGGAAGCTGTAAAATATGCTTTTGAAACCCTACCGGTCATGCGTATTTATGCCGGAGTATTCGAATACAACATTCCCTCGATGAAAGTTTTGGAGAAAGCCGGTTTCAAAAAAGAAGCCATTTTGAGAAAAGCAGTTATCAAAAATGGCAAGATACTCGACTTTCATTATTATGCTCTTTTAAAAGAAGAAGAATAATCATCATTAATAAAAACAGACTTATATGCACATTCACCACATTGCGCTCTGGACCACCCAGTTGGAAGAGCTAAAAGATTTCTACATCACTTATTTTAAAGGAACCGGTAATGAGAAATATATCAATCCTTTGAAAGGCTTCGAATCCTATCTTGTGAGCTTTGACGAGGAAAGCGCTCTAATAGAAATTATGCGCAAAACAGATGTTACTTCTCCGGCAGATAACATTCCCCATATCGGATTAGCACATTTTTCTTTCTCAACTGGAAGTAAAGACGCAGTACTCGCACTAACAGAACGTCTGCGCCGTGACGGATTTACAGTTGCCAGCGAACCCCGCACTACGGGAGACGGCTTCTTTGAAAGCGCTATTCTCGATCCGGACGGAAACCTGGTAGAAATAACCGTTTAATTAAACTTTGCCGCAAGATCCGGTAAATAACGAAGTTGCAAGTATTGCTCGCTGCTCCGAATTTCTACAAATGTACTAAAAAACGATAAAAGTCATACTTCTTCCTTTCTTTTTTCTTATATTTGCAACCAAATTTTCTACAATAATGAAAATTAAAGAGATTGTAAGCGCCCTTGAACGGTTCGCGCCTCTGCCATTGCAAGACGGATTTGATAATGCCGGCCTGCAAATAGGATTGACAGATGCGGAAGCAACAGGGGCTTTGTTGTGTCTTGACGTCACTGAATCTGTCATTGATGAAGCTGTTGCAATGGGGTATAATCTCATTATATCGCACCATCCCCTTATTTTTAAAGGTTATAAGTCCATCACCGGAAAGGATTATGTAGAGCGCTGTATATTAAAGGCAATCAAGAATGATATTGTCATCTACTCGGCACACACCAATTTGGATAATGCTCCGGGCGGAGTCAACTTCAAGATAGCAGAAAAAATCGGGTTGAAGAATGTCCGTGTACTTGAACCGAAAGAGAATAATCTGGTGAAACTCGTTACATTCGTACCGGCAGCACAGGCTGATGCAGTACGGAATGCCTTGTTTTCCATGGGATGCGGACATATAGGTAACTATGATTCATGCAGTAGTTATAACCTCGAAGGAGAAGGCACGTTCCGGGCACAGGAAGGAAGTAATCCTTTTTGCGGGAACATCGGAGAACTTCATCACGAAAAGGAAATAAGAATTGAAACCATTCTTCCCGCATATAAAAAAGGAGAAGCGATCCGTACATTGCTTGCCGTGCATCCTTATGAGGAACCGGCATTCGATATTTATCCGCTACAAAACGCCTGGCAGCAGGCCGGTGCGGGTATCATAGGCGAACTCGCGGTTCCGGAAACAGAACTGGAGTTTTTGAAACGCATCAAGAAGACTTTTGAAGTAGGTTGCATAAAGCACAATAAATTGTCCGGACGTGAAATACAGACGGTAGCACTTTGTGGCGGGGCAGGTGCTTTCTTACTGCCACTGGCCATCAGCAACAGGGCGGACATATTTATCACCGGTGAAATCAGATATCATGACTATTTCGGCCACGAATCGGATATCCTGATGGCGGAAATAGGACATTACGAAAGCGAACAGTATACAAAAGAAATTTTTTATTCCATAATCCGGGATTTATTTCCTAATTTTGCACTCCAATTTAGTAAAGTAAACACGAATCCCATAAAATATTTATAAGTAAAATGGCTAAAGAAGCAAAAAAAGATCCAAATGAGTTGACCGTAGAACAGAAACTGAAAACTCTGTTCCAACTGCAAACCATGTTGTCTGAGATTGATAAGATCAAGACGTTGAGAGGTGAACTTCCACTGGAAGTACAGGACCTTGAAGACGAAATTGCCGGTCTGAGCACTCGTATAGACAAGATCAAAGCAGAAGTAGATGAATTGAAAGCAGCAATTGCCGGTAAAAGAGTAGAGATTGAAGTTGCTAAGGCTTCCGTAGAAAAATATAAGTCACAACAGGACAATGTACGCAACAACCGCGAATATGATTTTCTGACAAAAGAAATCGAATTCCAGACTCTGGAAATCGAGCTATGCGAAAAGAGAATCAAAGAATTTTCTGCCGAAGAAGAGGAAAAGTCTGCAGAAGTAGCAAAGAGTGTCGCTGCTCTGGAAGAAAGACAGAAAGATCTCGATCAGAAAAAAAGTGAATTAGATGAAATCATTGCGGAAACAAAACAGGAAGAAGAGAAGCTGAGAGACAAGGCGAAAGATCTGGAAACAAAGATCGAACCGCGTCTGTTGCAATCATTCAAACGTATCCGTAAAAACTCACGTAACGGTTTAGGTATCGTATACGTACAGCGTGATGCATGCGGTGGTTGCTTCAACAAAATTCCGCCTCAGAGACAGCTGGATATCCGTTCGCGCAAAAAAGTAATTGTTTGCGAATACTGTGGACGTATCATGATCGACCCGGAATTGGCTGGCGTAGAGATCGCACACAAAGTAGAAGAAGCTCCGGCACCAACAACCAAAAGAGCTATCAGAAGAAAAACTGCAGAATAATAAACCCTTACCAGGTAAATTATACCTATACAGGCCGTCTTAAATGAAAAATTAAGGCGGCCTTTTTTATATCCTGTAACTGTCACATCCAAAGGAAGAATTGTCCCGAATTCCCTCAATCTCTCCCGGAAAGAAAAACTTCAAAACAGTACTAAATACCTAATTTCGAAATAACTTTTATTCTGCATGGTTTCCTCTTACTTCTTCCGGAAAGAGAAGAAGCAAGATCAGACTCTGGTCAGACAAAAAGCAAACATCCTCTAAACAAACTGAAATTTCAGTTGTTTACTTTTCATTTCTCAAAAACCTGAACTTATGAATATGCGAACATGGAGCCTGCTGCTCCTTTTATTTCTTTCATCCGCAATCTCGGCACAACATGCGGATCATTATCTGGATACCCCTTTGCCACAAGCGTGGGAGGAAGGGGGAGAAGTATTCCGGCAAACCCTTCCGGTAGACGATCAATGGTGGAAATCTTTTGGAGACACCACGCTGGATTCATTAATCTCCATTGCCGTAGATCGCAACTACTCGGTACTCACCGCCATCGATCGCATGAATATGGCCAAAGCCGGCTTACGCATGGAACGTAGCGGATTCTTTCCCACCGTGGGGATCAATGCCGGATGGACACGCCAACAAACCAGTGGAAATACCAGCGAACTGCCCCAATCTACCCAACATTATTATGATGTTTCAGCCAACATGAGCTGGGAATTGGACATTTTCGGAAGTATTCGCCAACGGGTAAAGGCTCAGAAAGAGACCTTTGCAGCCAGCAAAGAAGAATACACCGCCGTCATGGTCTCTCTTTCGGCCCAAGTAGCCTCATCGTATATCCAATTACGAGAACTTCAGCAAGAGCTGAAAGTAGTGGAAAGAAATTGTGCCTCACAAGCGGCCGTACTCAAAATCACCGAAGTAAGGTACAATACCGGGCTTGTTTCCAAGCTCGACGTGGCGCAGGCCAAATCGGTATATTTCAGTACTAAAGCATCCATACCACAGTTGGAATCCGGTATAAACCAATACATTACATCTTTGGCCGTACTACTTGGGACCTATCCACAAGAAATACGTCCCGTATTGGAACGGGTAGGGGAACTGCCCGACTATATGGAACCCATCAGCATAGGGATACCGGCAGACTTGTTAATGAGACGCCCTGATATCCGTAGCGCTGAACATCAAATCAATGCACAGGCCGCATCATTAGGCGCTTCCAAGTCGGACTGGCTGCCACAAGTTTTCATCAAAGGCTCTGTCGGATATGCCTCTAAAGATTTTAAAGACCTGACCAAACACAAGAGCTTCACTTACGAAATTGCCCCGGCACTAAGTTGGACCATCTTCAGTGGAGGTAAACTGGTGAATGCCACCAAATCGGCCCGTGCACAATTGGATGAAGCAATCGATCAATTCAATCAAACAGTACTTACAGCCGTGCAGGAAACCGATAATGCCATGACCGCCTACCGAAGCTCTATCAAGCAAATCGTCGCCCTTCGGGAAGTACGCAATCAAGGACAAGAAACGCTCACCCTCTCTCTCGATTTATACAAGCAGGGACTCACCCCTTTCCAAAACGTCTTAGATGCACAGCGATCATTGCTGAGCTACGAAAACCAGCTGGTACAGGCACGGGGGAATTCTCTGCTGCAATTGATTGCCTTGTATCAGGCATTAGGGGGTGGCTGGAACAACTAAAATAACTAAACCTACCATAACAATGAAAAAATTATTGTATATCCTCCTCGCATTGCCGCTCCTTACTGCTTGCCGGGAGAAAAAAGAGACCGCCGGAGCTGCCGCTATGTACACACCTGAAGTCAGCGTAGCCAGCCCACTCATAAAGGACATCACATTGACCAAGGATTATCCGGGTTATCTGACTACAGAGCAGACTGTCAACCTCGTAGCACGTGTGAACGGCACACTACAATCCACCTCTTTCACCCCGGGCAGCCGGGTTAAGAAAGGACAGTTGCTTTTCGTTATCGAACCTACCATCTATAAAGACAATGTGACGAAAGCGGAAGCGGCTTTAAAAACCGCTCAGGCACAACTGACGTATGCCCGTAACAATTATACCCGTATGCGCGAAGCCTTGAAAAGCGATGCCGTCAGCCGGATACAGGTATTACAAGCCGAATCGGATGTAGCAGAAACGACAGCGGCCGTCAGCAATGCCGAAGCGGCACTGAACACTGCACGCACCAATTTGGGATACTGCTACATCCATGCACCCTTCGACGGTACGATCAGCCGGAATACCATGGATATAGGCAGCTATATAAGCGGTGCCGCACAACCCGTCACATTGGCTACCCTGTACAAAGACAACCGTATGTATACCTATTTTAATGTAGCTGATAATCAATGGTTATCGATGCTTATGAGCAGCTCTCCCCAAAACGGAACCGAGACCTCAAAGCTCCCGCGCACAGTCACCGTAAACTTGGGGAAAGATGGCAGGCAATCCTATCCGGCCACTTTAGACTATCTGTCTCCTAATGTAGATCTCAATACAGGAACTCTCACCGTACGGGCCAATCTGGATAATCCGGAAGGTATACTCAAAAGCGGGCTATACGTCAGTATAACCCTTCCGTACGGCGAGCAGAAACAAGCTATCCTTGTCAATTCCGCATCGATCGGGACGGATCAATTAGGTAAATACCTTTACGTTGTAAATGATTCGAACATAGTCCGTTACCGGCATATCACCATAGGGCAACTGATAGGGGACAGCCTCCGGCAAGTAACCGACGGCCTTTCTCCCCAAGAGCGATATGTGACAAAAGCATTGATGAAAGTAAGGGATGGTATGAAAATACATCCTGTGGACTGATTAATAACTTAAATATATAGCACTATGTTTTCAAAATTCTTCATCAACCGCCCCATATTTGCTACTGTACTGGCGCTTATCATCGTGGTTGCGGGTTTGGTGACACTCAATATATTGCCCGTGGCGCAATTCCCGGACATCACGCCGCCGACAGTACAGGTCTCCGCCGTCTATCCCGGAGCCAACGCCGAAACCGTGGCGCAAACAGTCGGTATTCCTATCGAACAGCAAGTGAACGGAGTGGACGGGATGCTCTATATGTCATCTACTTCATCTTCATCGGGAGCCTATTCGCTAACCATTACTTTTGCCGTGGGTACAGACATAGACATGGCTACCGTACAGGTGCAGAATCGGGTCAGCGTAGCTCAGTCGTCCCTTCCGGAACCTGTCGTGGTGCAAGGGGTAACTGTACAGAAACAGTCGTCCAATATCGTCATGTTCCTCACCATGACAGCACAAGATTCTATTTACGACGGCCTTTATCTGACCAATTATGCCAAACTGAATCTTGTAGACCAATTGACCCGTGTTCCAGGTGTGGGAGCCGTCAACGTGATGGGAGCCGGAGATTACTCTATGCGAATCTGGCTCGACCCGGAAGCTATGCGTATCCGTGGCATCTCACCCGCCGAAGTCTATCAAGCTATCCAGGCCCAAAATATGGAAGTAAGCGCAGGAACCGTAGGGCAACCCATCGGAAAAGATAATGCGAACGCTTTTCAATATACATTGAGCGTAAAAGGACGCCTTTCGTCACCGGATGAATTCGGCAACATCATTTTACGCAGCGAATCGGAAGGAAAAATGCTACGCCTGAAAGATGTAGCACGCATCGATCTGGGGTCTGCTTCCTACAGCGTCGTATCCCAGTTGCGCGGACATCCTACGGCAGCCATTGCCATTTATCAGCAACCGGGCTCCAATTCTCTGGACGTATCTAAAGGGGTAAAAGAGAAAATGAAAGAACTGGCGCAGAATTTTCCCTCCGGAATAGAATACAATGTCACGCTGGATACCACCGATGTGATCAATGCTTCGATTGACGAAGTGCTCGTCACCTTTCTCGAGACCACCTTACTGGTAGTGCTCGTGATCTTCCTCTTCCTTCAAAATTGGAGAGCGGTTATCATACCGTGTATTACCATTCCGGTATCGCTCATCGGTACTCTGGCTGTAATGGCCGCTCTTGGCTTCTCCATCAACACACTGACCCTTTTCGGGCTGATACTGGCCGTTGCCATAGTGGTGGATGATGCTATTGTGGTAGTAGAAAATGCTTCGCGACTACTCGAAACAGGACAATATTCTCCCCGTGACGCAGTGACCAAAGCGATGGGAGAGATCACCGGTCCTATTGTCGGGGTAGTGCTTGTATTATTGGCCGTATTCATTCCAACCACTCTTATAAGCGGTATCTCCGGACAATTGTATAAACAATTCGCCCTTACCATTGCAGCTTCCACTGTGCTGAGCGGTTTTAACTCATTAACGCTGACTCCGGCACTCTGCGCTTTGTTTCTGGAAAAGAGTAAGCCATCCAACTTCTTCATATACAAAGGATTCAATAAAGTATATGACAAAACTCAAGGAGTTTATGACCGTATCGTAAAATGGTTGCTCGAACGCCCTGTAGCAGCATTAGTATCCTACGGTGCATTTACTTTGATAGCCATCTTTTTGTTCGTAAAATGGCCGTCCACTTTTGTTCCGGACGAGGATGACGGATATTTCATTGCTGTCGTACAACTTCCTCCGGCAGCCAGCCTTGAACGTACACAGGCCGTAGGCAAACAGATTAACGCCATTCTCGACACCTATCCCGAAGTGAAAAATTATATCGGTATTTCCGGTTTCTCTATCATGGGAGGTGAACAAAGCAATGCGGGCACATACTTTGTCGTACTAAAACCCTGGGGTGAGCGAAAGGGGAAAAACCATACTGCCGCCGCCGTTGTAAAACGTTTCAATGAAATGGCATACAGCATACAGGAAGGACAGATATTCGCAATGGTTCCTCCTGCAATACCGGGCCTGGGAGCTACCGGAGGCTTACAGTTACAGCTTGAAGACAACCGTAACCTGGGGCCGACAGAAATGCAGCAAGCTATCGGAACGCTTCTCAATACTTATCGCACCAAACCTGCATTAGCTTCTATCAGCAGCCAGTATCAGGCCAACGTACCCCAGTATTTTCTGAATATCGACCGTGATAAAGTACAATTCATGGGCATTCAGCTAAATCAGGTATTTGCCACATTAGGTTATTATATGGGAGCGGCCTACGTGAACGACTATGTACAATTCGGACGTATCTATCAAGTTAAAATTGAAGCTGGTGACCAAGCACAAAAAGTCATTGACAATGTACTGCAACTCAGCGTGCCGAATGCTCAAGGTCAAATGGTCCCGTTCTCTTCATTCACAGATGTGGAAGAACAACTGGGACAGAACCAGATAAACCGTTACAACATGTACCAGACAGCGGCCATCACATGCAATGTTGCACCGGGAGCCTCCTCCGGTGAAGCTATCCGGCAAATGCAAGAACTTGTCAGTCAGCATTTAGGAGAGGAGTTCGGTTATGAATGGACCTCTGTTGCCTATCAAGAAACACAGGCAGGAAGCACCACTACTATCGTTTTCCTGATGGCTCTATTAGTGGCCTTCCTTGTACTTGCTGCACAATATGAAAGCTGGACAAGCCCGGTAGCCGCCATTATGGGATTGCCTGTTGCATTACTCGGTGCCATGATCGGTTGTTTTGTAATGGGAACTCCGGTAAGTATATATACCCAGATCGGTATTATCCTACTCATTGCCCTTTCAGCCAAGAATGGGATTTTGATTGTGGAATTTGCCCGTGATTTCCGGGCGGAAGGAAATTCAATCAGAGACGCTGCTTATGAAGCCGGTCATGTCCGCTTAAGACCTATATTAATGACCTCTTTTGCGTTCGTATTAGGTGTGATGCCATTACTATTCGCATCCGGTGCGGGAGCAGAAAGTCGTATTGCCCTTGGAGCGGCAGTAGTTTTCGGTATGGCTATGAATACTTTATTAGCCACCGTCTACATACCGAACTTCTATGAACTGATGCAGAAATTACAGGAACGGTTTAAATAATGATTAATAATGATTCAATGTGCCAATTGGCTGCGCAGTGCAATGATAGCGCAGCTAATTGGCACATTGGCATATTGGCACATTGAATCATTATTAATCATTTATTAAACCATAATCCGGAATATCCTCCAAAAAGGTATAGCTCTGCTTTTCATAATCCATTTTGCAACAATAATGCTGCATTCCATTACTTACAATAAGATAATCTACTTTCAACACCATATTATAACGTGTAATCTGATCAAATACAGCCTGCGTAATCTCAATATGAGGTGCCTTATATTCCACAATCATCCGCGCCGTAAGATTACGCCTATATAGTACAGTATCACATCTCTTTTTCGTCCCATTCAAATTAAGAAGTACCTCATTGGCCATTAAGGATACGGGATATCCCTTGTGTGCAATAAGAAAGTGAACAAAGTGCTGACGTACCCATTCTTCGGGTGTTAAGGCAACATATCGTTTACGAATTACGTCGAAAATAACATTTTTTCCATTTCGTGACGTAATTTTAGTATCATATACTGGCAAGTTTAACGATAACATTTTGTATTTTTGTAAGTTAAATAATGGTTCCCTGCAGAGAGAGCACAAATTTAATGAATCTTATGAAAACAAAAGAAGAAATCGTAGCTAATTGGCTACCCCGTTATACAAAACGTAACCTGGAAGATTTTGGAGAGTATATCCTGTTGACCAACTTCAACAAATACGTAGAAATATTTGCAGAGAAATTCAATGTACCCATTTTGGGGCGCGACGCCAATATGATCTCTGCCAGCGCAGAAGGTATCACAATTATCAATTTTGGTATGGGAAGCCCTAATGCCGCCATCATCATGGACCTTTTGAGTGCCATCCATCCCAAAGCCTGCCTGTTTTTAGGAAAATGCGGAGGCATTGATAAGAAAAATAAAATAGGAGACCTCATTTTACCTATTGCCGCTATCCGTGGCGAAGGAACATCCAATGACTATTTCCCACCGGAAGTACCTGCACTGCCGGCATTTATGCTACAACGTGCCGTGTCCTCTTCCATACGTGACTATGCCCGCGATTATTGGACCGGCACAGTCTACACTACCAACCGTCGGATCTGGGAGCACGATGAAGACTTCAAAGAATATCTGAAAAAGACCCGGGCCATGGCCGTAGATATGGAAACAGCTACTTTATTCAGTTGCGGTTTTGCCAATCATATTCCTACAGGAGCCCTGCTGCTGGTATCCGACCAACCGATGATACCGGAAGGTGTAAAAACCGACAAAAGCGATAACATCGTTACCCAAAACTACGTTGAAGAGCATGTCAAAATCGGTATCGCTTCTCTGCGTATGATCATTGATGAGAAAAAAACAGTAAAACATTTGAAATTCGACTGGTAAAGCCCTTTTCACTAATATGGCAAAACAAGAACTGAGTTGCGATGATATCCTCAAAGAACTGAGAGCTAAGCAATATCGTCCCATCTACTACCTGATGGGAGAAGAATCATATTATATCGACCTCATAGCCGATTATATCACAGAAAATGTACTGACAGAGACTGAAAAGGAGTTTAACCTGACCGTAGTATATGGAGCCGATGTAGATGTGGCAACTGTTATAAATGCCGCAAAACGCTATCCTATGATGTCTGAATATCAAGTAGTGGTAGTAAAAGAGGCACAGGCAATCCGCAACATAGAAGAACTTTCATACTATCTACAAAAGCCTTTAAACTCTACTATTCTTGTCGTGTGTCACAAGCACGGCACACTGGATAAACGAAAAAAGTTAGCAGCCGAAGTAGAAAAAGCGGGCATTCTTTTCGAGTCTAAGAAAATTAAAGATTCACAATTGCCTGCTTTTATCAACTCTTATATGAAACGTAAGGGCATTGATATGGAGCCCAAAGCTACAGCTATGCTGGCCGATTTTGTCGGAACCGATTTAAGTCGGTTAACCGGAGAATTAGAAAAACTCATTATCACCCTGCCTAACGGACAAAAACGGGTCACTCCCGAACAAATAGAAAAAAACATAGGCATCAGCAAAGATTATAATAACTTCGAACTGCGTAGCGCATTGGTTGAAAAAGACGTTCTCAAAGCAAATAAAATAATAAAATACTTTGAAGAAAATCCTAAAACTAATCCTATACAGATGACACTTTCATTACTCTTCAATTTCTATTCAAACCTGATGCTGGCTTATTACTCTCCCGAAAAAACAGAACAGGGAGTAGCCTCTTGGTTAGGATTAAAATCACCTTGGGCTGCCCGTGATTACCTGACTGCCATGCGCCGATATAATGGTGTGAAGACCATGCAAATCATTGGAGAAATACGATATGCCGATGCAAAATCGAAGGGAATAAACAACGCTTCCATGAACGACGGAGACATCCTCCGAGAGTTGGTGTTTAAAATTTTACATTGATAAAACTACGCATATACGCCCTTTAATCAATTATCCGAAAGACTTCTGCAGGCCGTTTACAACAAACTATACACTCTAATCTCCCAGCTTCTTTCCTTCAGAGTTGGGAGATACAAATACAATCAGACATCTATATATATTTATCATAATATCTTACAGTTTCCTGCATTATCTCCGTACCACATATCCCCCTATCACGATATATATACACATTCGCCCAATGAACCGAAATCAGTATTAATACGGCACTCAATTACATGTTTAGTATAAAATAAACTTAGAAAGAAGTTTAATAAAGTAAGAAATAAACCAAGTATGTTCTATTCGTTCCCTTATGAGGGAACGAATAGTTCTTTATAGAGGGACAAATAAAAAGGGGCATAAAGAAAAACTAAAAAGATAAAAGTAAAGCTCCTCACCCAAATACATGATCAAAAACAGTCTATTCTGCAAAAATCCATAGTTTTCCCAAAATTAACTGGATTTTTAGATCAGTAATTATAGCATTTTGCTACAATATCTCACCATTTGCACCCCTTTTTCTATTTGCACTCTTTATACGATACGGGGAAAGTAGACTAATAGACTATTAATCAGATATTTAATAGAGAAATACCCTCTGTAGAATCAAAAAAATACCACTCCATGGGATTATATGTACAAATATTGCGAAGATTTTTAATTTGAAATTATTAGAGAATAATCGTAAATAAAAAATGAAATATATCAAACGATTAGATACAGTAAATTAAAAGCTTTAAAAAGATATCTATTCACAAATGTAATATATATAGATTCACATTTTCAATATTTACATGTGTAATATTTACATATATAATACAAAATAAGCATTCAATAATGTAAATTGTTCGATATTACAAAAACAAACAATCATTCAACATCGTAATAGGAGAGTGGTTAACATTTCACATAATACACTATAATATACGATATTCCAATGGAATAAACAATCTTCTTTAATTATAACTCCAAATAAAGATAAAATAATCTACAAACATTTGTAAAGACTTGCATATAATACATATTATACGAATACAATATGTTTATTATCAACTATATACATCATGTATATAAATATATACTTTAACAAGAAAATAGCACTCTACATTAAAGATTCCAATTGTAGATTCCAATTGTAAACATTGATATGCCGATTGTAATACACAAATATTCTCTTTTGAAATTTGCTATTGTAATTTCATTTGTTTACCTTTGTAATCACAAGAAATTTGTTATACATTTGTGAATATACTCATAGAATATATAGTTGTAAATATTTAGAAAGAGATGGACATCAAAGACAGAATCAAAATGATCATGGAACATGAGCAAATGACAGCCGCAGCATTTGCAGAAAGCATCGGTGTAGCTCAGGCCACAATCTCCCATACTTTAGGTGATCGGAACAAATATCCGAGTACTGACTTTATTATGCGACTGCATGAGAAATACAATCATATTAGCCTCGACTGGTTACTGACGGGAAAAGGAAATATGACCGACGAAGAGCAAAATATCGATTCACCAGAGTTGGATTATCCTCTATTTGCCTCTGAGAATCCAAAAAATCCGGCCATCAACACGAATGCTTTGGAAAATCGTAAGGAAATGGCATTAGAAAAGCCCTCAAACGCCACTAAAGAGATTGTAAAACAAGAGATTATCTACAAAGAAAGACCTCCACGAAAAATCACAGAAATAAGAATTTTCTTTGATGATAATACTTATGAAACATTCCGACCGGAAAAATAGGAAGTAAAAACGTCTGTTTGCACAATTTCCCGTATCTTTGCAGTCGGAATATGAATTTAGCTTCAATACATGAAAAAATTTATTTTAGACCTGACAGTAACTGAGAATCTCAAATTGCATGCCAACTATGCACTGCTGAAATTGGCTTCTCAGTCACCACTTCCCGAAATGCTACCGGGACAATTTGCAGAAATACGGGTAGATGGTTCACCAACTACCTTTCTTCGCCGCCCCATTTCTATTAATTATGTAGACAGACAACGAAATGAAGTATGGTTTCTAATACAACTTGTAGGCGACGGCACACGCCGTTTGGCAGAAGTTGCCAATGGAGAAATAATCAATGTCGTACTTCCATTGGGAAATGGCTTTACAATGCCTGAAAACCCATCTGATAAGCTCCTATTGGTAGGCGGAGGCGTAGGAACAGCCCCCATGCTTTATTTAGGGGAGCAACTGGCTAAAAGCGGAAACAAGCCCACCTTCCTCTTGGGAGCACGAACTGACAAAGATCTGCTTCAGTTGGATGAGTTTGCAGCTTACGGAGAAGTATATACGACTACCGAAGACGGAAGTCACGGAGAAAAAGGATATGTCACCCAACATTCCATATTAGATAAAGTGAAATTTGAGCAGATTTACACTTGTGGTCCTAAACCTATGATGATGGCCGTAGCAAAATATGCCAAAAGTAATAATATCAATTGTGAAGTCTCATTAGAAAACAGGATGGCTTGTGGAGTCGGTGCCTGTCTGTGTTGTGTTGAAAATACCGATGAAGGACATTTATGTGTTTGTAAAGAAGGTCCCGTATTTAATATAAATAAACTATTATGGCAGATTTAAATGTAAAAATAGGCGAATTACAAATGAAGAATCCGGTAATGACTGCTTCCGGAACATTCGGATACGGTGAAGAGTTTACCGATTTTATCGATATTGCGCGAATAGGCGGTATTATTGTAAAGGGGACTACTCTTCACAAACGTGAAGGTAACCCATACCCACGTATGGCAGAAACTCCTTCTGGCATGTTAAATGCTGTGGGACTGCAAAATAAGGGAGTAAATTACTTCGTCGAACACATTTATCCGCGTATTAAAGACATTCAAACCAATATGATTGTGAATGTTTCCGGATCAGCCATTGAAGACTACGTAAAAACAGCAGAAATTATTAATGAACTTGACAAAATTCCTGCTATAGAATTGAACATCTCATGCCCCAATGTAAAGCAGGGAGGTATGGCTTTTGGAGTTACTGCCAAAGGAGCTGCCGAAGTAGTGAAAGCCGTACGTTCTGCTTACAAAAAGACACTTATCGTAAAATTGTCTCCGAACGTAACAGACATCACTGAAATAGCCCGCGCGGCAGAAGGAAGCGGTGCAGATAGCGTATCGCTAATTAATACATTGCTCGGTATGGCTATCGATGCAGAACGCAAACGTCCGATACTCTCTACAATAACAGGGGGCATGTCCGGCGCAGCAGTGAAACCGATAGCGTTACGCATGGTATGGCAAGTATCCAAAGCAGTAAATATTCCTGTCATCGGATTAGGAGGTATCATGAATTGGAAAGATGCGATAGAATTCATGCTTGCAGGTGCGTCAGCCATACAAATCGGCACAGCCAATTTCATAGATCCAGCTATTACAGTGAAAGTTGCCGATGGTATAAATAATTACTTAGACAGACACGGATATAAATCAGTTAATGAAATAATCGGTGCACTTGAGGTATAATCGTAAACATACAATAACCATTCGCAGCATTTAATGTAGAAAACTGTCATTATGCCTTTAAAATAAGAGGGAATGGAAATCCGAAAACAAACATAGAAAATAATCTATTTTTTGACATCCTCAAGTATACGAACCATGCAAGGTTCAAGTAGACCTAAAAAACGAAAGTGTTGCTTTTTTCCGAGCAACGCTTTCGTTTTTTTATACATCTGTTATTCGTCTAATAAATCAGGTCGTAATCTCCGGGTACGTTCTAATGATTGCTGCAACTCCCACTCTTTAATTTTAGCTTCATGACCGGACAGAAGGATATCGGGTACTTTCCATCCATTATATTCTGCCGGACGGGTATATACCGGAGCTGCCAATAAATTGTCCTGAAAAGAATCGGAAAGCGCAGACTGTTCGTCCGAAATGACTCCGGGAATAATCCTCACGATAGCATCCGCCATTACCGCCGCCGCCAATTCCCCACCAGTCAGCACATAATCTCCGATACTGACTTCTTTCGTTATATAATGTTCGCGAATGCGATAATCAATCCCTTTAAAATGCCCGCAAAGAATAATGAGATTTCCGGCAAGCGAAAGTGTATTTGCCATTTTCTGATCAAACTGTTCACCATCGGGAGTAGTAAATATCACCTCATCGTAGTCACGCTCTGCTTTCAAGGCATTGATACAACGCTCAATCGGCTCGATCTTCATCACCATACCGGCAAAACCGCCAAAAGGATAATCATCTACACGCCGATATTTATCTTCGGTATAATCACGAAGATTATGAATATAAATTTCAGCAAGGCCCTTGTTTTGAGCGCGTTTCATAATCGAACAATTGAAAAAGCCTTCAATCATCTCGGGAAGAACGGTTATTATATCAATACGCATAGTCTTTTAATTTTCCGCAAATTTACAAATATTCAAAGATAAACCCGTATTTTTGCCTGAAACAATCCAAGAAATATGACTGTAAAAGAAAAAATAGAAGAACTCCGTGCCGAACTTCACCGGCATAATTATAATTATTACGTATTGAATACTCCGGAGATTTCAGATAAGGAATTCGACGACATGATGCGCGAATTACAGGATCTGGAACAAGCCTATCCGGAATATAAAGACGATAACTCTCCTACAATGCGTGTAGGTAGCGACCTTAATAAGAATTTTACGCAAGTACCACATAAATACCCAATGTTGTCTTTGGGAAATACATACTCGGAAAACGAAGTGACCGATTTTTATGAAAGAGTAAAAAAGGCTTTGAATGAAGATTTTGAGATATGCTGTGAGATGAAATACGATGGAACCTCCATTTCACTCACATATGAAGACGGCAAACTGGTGCGTGCAGTAACCCGCGGTGACGGAGAAAAAGGAGACGACGTGACCGATAATGTAAAAACAATCCGCACTATTCCGCTTGTACTTCATGGCAGCAATTATCCGCAATCGTTCGAAATTCGAGGCGAAATTCTCATGTCATGGGATGTATTCGAAGAGTTGAACCGGGAAAAAGAAGCACGCGAAGAACCATTATTTGCCAATCCGAGAAATGCCGCTTCGGGTACACTGAAATTACAGAACTCTTCTATCGTAGCTTCCCGCAAGCTGGATGCTTATCTCTATTACCTGCTCGGAGAGAATTTACCATGCGACGGACATTATGAGAATTTACAGGAAGCAGCAAAATGGGGATTCAAAATATCGAATGCCATGCATAAATGTCGCACGTTAGAGGAAATATTTGATTATATAAAATATTGGGATGTAGAACGGAAAAACCTGCCGGTTGCCACGGATGGTATCGTACTCAAGGTAAACAGTCTGAAGCAGCAAAAAAATTTAGGCTTTACTGCCAAATCCCCCCGATGGGCCATTGCATACAAATTTCAGGCAGAACGCGCTCTTACCCGGCTGAATCTTGTAACTTACCAGGTAGGAAGAACAGGAGCTGTTACTCCGGTAGCCAACTTGGATCCGGTACAACTTTCGGGCACGATCGTAAAACGTGCATCACTACACAACGCAGATATCATTGAAGGACTCGACCTTCACATCAGTGACATGGTATATGTGGAAAAGGGCGGAGAAATCATTCCTAAAATTACAGGAGTAGACACTTCCGCACGTTCCTTCATGATCGGAGAAAAAGTGAAATTCATTACAAATTGCCCCGAATGCGGTAGTAAACTGGTACGATACGAAGGTGAAGCCGCCCATTATTGCCCCAATGAAACAGCTTGCCCTCCGCAGATAAAAGGTAAAATTGAACATTTTATCAGCCGACGCGCTATGAATATCGACGGGCTCGGGCCGGAGACCGTAGACATGTTCTATCGGTTAGGACTGATAAAAAACACCGCCGACTTGTACAGACTTACGGCCGATGATATAAAAGGTCTCGACCGAATGGGAGAAAAATCGGCTGAGAACATCATTAATGGCATCAATCAAAGCAAGGAGGTTCCTTTTGAACGTGTCATCTTTGCATTAGGTATCCGTTTTGTGGGCGAGACTGTGGCAAAAAAAATAGCCAAAGCATTTAAAAACATAGAAGAACTGGAAAACGCAGACTTGGAAACCCTAATAACCATTGATGAAATCGGTGAAAAGATTGCGCAAAGTATTCTAAATTATTTCTCGAACGAATCAAATCGGGAACTTGTAAAGCGACTGAAAGAAGCCGGCTTACAACTGTATCGTACGGAAGAGGATTTAAGTGGATACACCGATAAGTTAGCAGGGCAATCCATCGTTATCAGCGGAGTCTTTACCCACTATTCGCGGGATGAATACAAAGACCTCATAGAAAAACATGGCGGTAAGAATGTAGGTAGTATTTCTGCCAAGACAAGTTTCATTCTGGCAGGTGAAAATATGGGACCGGCCAAACTGGAAAAGGCAAACAAATTAGGGGTTAAGATTATGAACGAAGAGGAATTTCTAAAGCTCATATCGTAGCATTTTTCTGCAAGAATCTTATTTTATATATTATTTTTGCCGGGAAAATAGAAAATATTAGTACTTTTGCGTCCAAAATATTTAGAGATTATTATTAATACTCATGATACAAACGAAATTGAAAGGAATGGGGGTAGCACTGATTACTCCTTTCAAAGAAGATGAGAGCGTTGATTACGATGCATTAATGCGAATGGTAGACTACCTGCTGCAGAATAATGCAGATTTTCTGTGTGTGCTGGGTACTACGGCCGAAACTCCTACACTGACAGAAGACGAAAAAAAGAAAATCCAAAAGATGGTTATCGATCGTGTCAACGGAAGAATACCCATTCTTCTGGGAGTGGGTGGAAACAACACCCGTGCCATCGTCGAAACGCTGAAAAACGATGATTTCACCGGAGTCGATGCGATCTTATCAGTAGTTCCTTATTACAATAAACCATCACAAGAAGGTATTTATCAACACTACAAGGCTATTGCCGAAGCCACCGAATTACCCATCGTATTGTATAATGTTCCGGGACGTACAGGGGTCAATATGACAGCAGAGACAACCTTGCGTATCGCCCGTGATTTCAAAAATGTAATCGCCATCAAAGAAGCATCCGGAAACATTTCGCAAATGGACGACATCATCAAAAACAAACCCGCTAATTTTGACGTTATTTCGGGCGATGATGGTATTACCTTCCCATTGATCACTTTGGGTGCCGTTGGTGTCATATCGGTCATAGGAAACGCATTTCCACGCGAATTTAGTCGCATGACCCGTTTGGCTCTTCAAGGAGATTTTGCAAATGCCCTCACTATTCATCATAAATTTACCGAATTATTTAATCTGTTGTTTGTGGATGGCAATCCGGCAGGAGTAAAATCAATGCTGAATGCAATGGGAATGATTGAAAACAAATTGCGGTTACCACTTGTCCCCACAAGAATCACGACTTTTGAAGCAATTCGTAAAGTGCTGAATGAATTAAATATCAAATGCTAAGCTTAAAAAAACTGCCGCATCAATAGCCTTGATTGATTCGGCAGTTTTTTCATGATTCTTCTACTTTTCCATTCAAACAAACTTGCTTTTCTATCAACTTCCGCATCTCTCCGGCATCATCGATATAGTTTTCACGAACGATATAAAATCCTTTTTTACCATCAGACTTAACATAGTCTATCCTAAATCCTTTTCTTACAGTGGATACATTAGTGACAGCACTCCATGGAATCGTATTCGAATGCCATCCAATTCCCCCTTGTTTTATTGTCAGCGAAGTATCAGAAAGCCTGTATTGTATCTGATTCCAATAATAAAGCGGAAGCATCCACACCAATGTCAAAACGGCTCCATAATTCCCATCCTTATAAACAAGAAAAACTCCTATTCCTAAAAGAAGAGCATACAGCAGCCAAAGTACATACCTGATTCTTACAGAGGTTTTGAAAACTATTTCCATTAATACAGATTTTAGTTACAAGAAGAAATAATTCAAATAAAGTTCAAAAATAACACAAAAGGCGAGAAAAACAAAAATCCCCCACAATAAATTGCAGAGGACTTTGTGATCGCGACAGGATTCAAACCTGTAACCGGCTGATCCGTAGTCAGCTACTCTATTCAGTTGAGCTACGCGACCTTTTAAAATTATAAGTTGTGACCGCGACAGGATTCAAACCTGTAACCGGCTGATCCGTAGTCAGCTACTCTATTCAGTTGAGCTACGCGGCCATTCTGTCAAACCTTGAAGTGATCGCGACAGGATTCAAACCTGTAACCGGCTGATCCGTAGTCAGCTACTCTATTCAGTTGAGCTACGCGACCTTCTTTTTTGTTTAACGGGTGCAAAGATACGTACTTTTTTGAAAGTAACAAGCGTTTAACCCTCTTTTTTTCTTGAAAATTATTCAAAGAAGCGATAATTGAAGAGCTGCCAACCAAGCGTTAATCCCACATTCCACTCTCTTTTCGGTGAACTATAATGATTTACATAAGCAGAAATCGCCCCGAACGGCAACTGACAAACAACCGATACTTCTCCCAAATATTCAAAACGTGAAAAAGCTTTTCCGTAATATGCCTTATTAATAGAATTCCTTTCAATTGGAAAAATAGGCATAAAGCCATAAAATTCCCCACGTACATGAAACATTTGATTAAAACGGTAAATGGGCCGTACACCGACTCCCACAAACTGATTGGCACGAAATGCTTCGTTGTACATCAGTTGTCCGTGTGCCGTAGGTGCAAATTCCCCAGCCTGCATCATAGTGGCCGTGTAGTTTTCCGAAAAGTTCCTCGAAGAATACAGTGCTTTCAAATACCACCCAAGTGTCCAATGCTCGGCCATTCTATGATACTTCTCTTTCATATACGACAATTGTAGCCAAGAATGCCGTTCCTCACTCGCCTTCTTATTATCTGAACTTTCTCCCGGATAAAAACACTCTTTCCCGGTAAATATCTGGGCAACCAACTCTTCATGAGCTCCTTGAGTGGGAAATTGCCGCGAATTCAACGTACTTCCATTAAAACTGATTGAACCACCGAATAGACTATAAGTGCTTTTATCGTATTTATCCTTATCAAAATCAATCACGTTTTTCTGAAAATAACGATCTTGTATTTTTGCTGCACCTACACCGAATTCCGCCCTCTTATTTGAAAGAAAAGGCAATCCTACTTTTAATTTCACAAAACGTTCATCTTTCTGATTAAACGCCGGTTTATCATTTCGAGAAAACAGTTTCTCTTTCTTAAAATAATCGAATGTACTGATAGAAGCTATTAAACGATAAGAGGTCGGAATACTGGTAGCAAAGTCTATCTTCCCCATCAACTGCACATTATTATAAATTTTACCAAGTTGCCCGTCAAAAGTGAACTCTTTTGCATTATAATTCAAGTTCTGATAGCTAAGCCCCAGATAAATCTGATTAGAACTCGTGGTAGAAACGTTGCCACCGATACGGACGGAAATATTATCCTCCAATTTAACCTTCAAATGAAGATCATACGTATCATCCTCCGGATTAAAAACCGCATGAGGAATGATCTCGGAAATCATATTTCCCGAAAGTAATCGAAAATAACCACGTTTCACATCTTCGTAAGTAAATTCCTTATCATCCGAAGCATGAAATTCTTTCTTAATATAGGCCTGTTGCTGGGCATTAGCTCCTTCAATCAGTATATTCTTAAACCGGAGTTCCGGGTAATTACTTTTGTATACGAGCCTTCTCAAACGTATATTATCCAAATTTACCCTTCGATGGATACGGCTTTTGATAGAATCCATCATACTCATCGTACGGTTGTACCCAATATCATGTAGCTCATTAATTCTCTGAAAGTCCATCAGATTGACATCATCGTACTTAAAAGTCATCACAATGCCTTCCGAATCCGGAATGGAATAATCGGTTTTCTGCATGACCATATTCTCGATCTGACTCATCAGATCGTTTTCTTTGGGTTTTGTAGGATTGGTGGCAACTACACTACCGATGATAATATCCGGATGAAAATCATCACGCATCACATCCGTCGGAAAATTATTATAAATCCCACCGTCATACGCTAATACACTATCTATCTCAATAGGCTTAAACATAAATGGAAAACTCATGGAAGCACGAACCGCATCACCCAAATCGCCTCTCTTCATTACAAGCTGTTTCTTGTTGTACACATCGGAAGCCACACAACGAAACGGAATAAACAGTTTATCAAAATCCCCTCCGCAAGCAGCTGTAGCCCGGGCGTACAGATCAATGAAGACAAGATTCATCTGCACAGGATCTACCACGCTTGACGGCAAAAACTGCGGCTTAATCTTCAATGAATCACGAAAAGAAAGGCGGATATTTAGAAATTCCGGGGTTGGCAAGTTTTTTTTGAAATAATACATATATTCCTCTTCTACCTCTCCGGAATACCAACGCTTAAAATCTTCTGACTTCAACAAAGCCTCCATATCGTCCGGTGAGTACCCCATAGCATACAACGACCCGACAATAGCTCCCATAGAAGTACCTGTTATATAATCGATAGGAATGTTATTCTCTTCAAGAGCGCGAATTATGCCAATGTGCGTCAGCCCTTTAGCTCCACCGCCACTCAGCACAAGCCCCACTTTCTGGGCCTGTACCCACATGGGCAACAACAGCAAAAAAGTAATAAGCACTAAAGCTTTTCTCATAATCTCGAATGAAACTATTATTTGTTTTATTATTTATCCTTCAAATATATGCAATAGTTTCGAATTAATCGGCATTCCCTAAAAGATTTAGAATAAAAAAGAGCATTGCCACGCTTTTCAGCGCGCAATGCTCTTCTGGATTTATTTACGAATTATAAAGGGGCGAATCAAATAAGCTCTATGCTTCTTTTCACGAAATTGTTCAAAGCTTCACCTTTCAACATGTTATTTTGCAACAAAGCCAAATCTATCAACTGACGCACTACCTTATTTTTACTTGCATATCCGGCAAAAACAGCTTCTTTTTTGATCTTCAGTTCATCCAATTTCTTATTCACATCTTTCAGCTCGTCTTTTTCAGAAGTAGGGATATCTTCTTCTTTTTTACCTTCTTGCTTCTTTTGCAACGCATCACGCTGCTTGGTAGCATCATCAATAGACAACTGTAAAGGTACAATGTCAGCAGCACAAGCTATTTCTTCTTCACTCAATACCTGTTTAATCAGTTTATGGTCTGAATTCAATACCAGATTAAACATATCAGGCATTTCGCCATAGAAACTCATACCGGCCTGTATATTAGCCATCTCTTTCATACGACGCATATACTCGCTTTGAGTGATCATCACAGGAGCGGAATTTTCGCCCAAAGCCTGCGTCATTACATTAAATTCAGTCTTATCCACTTTAGGTAGCTGGCTCTTGAACACGGCTGACAGGGCTTCCTGTTTATTAGCTTCCAATGCGTCACCCTTCTTGTCTTCTTTCACAATAAGATTGTCGACTACATCACTGTCCACACGAGTAAAACGAGATTTCTCGAATTTCTGTTCAAGCATGCTCACCATAGCGACATCCAATTGACCATCCATAAGCAATACATTGTATCCCTTATTTTTAGCAGCTTCGATATAGCTAAACTGTTCGTCTTTATTGTTAGCGTACAAATAAATCAAATTTCCATCTTTATCTGTCTGATTATCTTTAATCAGCATCTGATACTCTTCATAGGTATAATGCTTACCATCCGTATCGGTGAAAAGGGCAAATTTTGACGCTTTTTCATAGAAATCCTCCTGCGTCAACATTCCATAATTGATAAATATTTTCAAATCATTCCACTTTTCCTCAAACTGAGGACGATCGTTCTTAAAGATGGATTGCAAACGATCGGAGACCTTCTTGGTGATATAAGTGGAAATCTTCTTCACATTTGAATCACTCTGCAGATAAGAACGCGAAACATTCAACGGGATATCCGGAGAATCAATTACGCCATGCAGAAGCGTTAAGAAATCAGGTACAATTCCCTCTACAGAATCAGTCACATACACCTGATTGCTATAAAGCTGAATCTTATTTCTATTCAATTCAATATTACTTTTCACTTTCGGGAAATAAAGAATACCCGTCAAATGGAATGGATAATCTACATTCAGATGAATCCAGAACAAAGGTTCGTCCGACATCGGATATAGCTCTCTATAGAATTTCGTGTAATCTTCATCCGAAAGTTCACTCGGTTTACGAGTCCACAATGGAGTGGTATCGTTAATGATATTATCTTCAGAAGTTTCCACCTGCTTACCGTCTTTCCATTCTTTCTTTTTACCGAATGCAATAGGAACCGGGAGGAATTTACAATATTTCTTCAATAATTCAGATATTCTGGATTCCTCCAAGAATTCTTTGGCGTCATCGTCGATATAAAGAATAATATCCGTACCGCGATCGGCTTTATCCACATCTTCCAAAGTGAATTCCGGACTACCGTCACAAGTCCATTTCACAGCTTGTGAACCCTCCTTATATGACTTGGTGACAATCTCTACCTTGTTGGCAACCATGAAAGCAGAATAGAAACCAAGTCCGAAATGCCCAATAATCGCATTTGCGTCGTTCTTATACTTTTCCAAGAAATCATTAGCACCGGAAAAAGCTATCTGATTGATATATTTATCAATTTCCTCAGCAGTCAAACCGATACCCCGGTCGGAGATAGTAATGGTATCTTTACCAAGAGAGACATGAATGGTAAGATCGCCCAATTCCCCTTTAAATTCGCTGATAGAAGCCAATGTATTCAGTTTCTGGGTAGCATCGACAGCGTTAGAAACCAATTCACGAAGAAAAATCTCATGATCGCTATACAAGAACTTTTTAATGATAGGGAAAATGTTCTCTGTTGTAACCCCAATATTACCTTTTTGCATAATAACGTATATTTTTTAATTTATCGGATTAATATATTGTACAATGATGTTTCATGAAACATAAGGACAAAAAAAATGCCAGATCCGAGAATCTGACATTTTGACGCATTATAAAGAATTTTATTCTGAAGTTTTCGCTTCATTCTTCATTTCAAGTTCACCTTTCTCCTTATTCAGAGACACTCTTATCATATCTCCGTCGGTTAGTTTGGAAGATATGATAAGTTCTGACAATCCGTCTTCCAGATATGTCTGTATGGCACGCTTTAAAGGACGAGCTCCATACTGTACATCATATCCTTTGGTTGCAATAAATTGTTTAGCTTCATCTTCAATAACCAACTTATAACCAATAGATTCGATTCTATCGTACAAACCTTTCAACTCGATATCAATAATGTGCGTTATGGCCTCCAAAGAAAGCTGATCGAAAGTGATAATCTCATCCACACGATTCAGAAATTCAGGAGCAAAAGACTTGTTTAAAGCTTTCTGTATCACACTACGAGAAAACTCCTTGTCATCCAATCGATTTTGAGTAGCAAAACCAACTCCACGACCAAAGTCTTTCAATTGACGCGTACCGATATTCGAAGTCATGATGATAACCGTATTTTTAAAGTCGACCATTCTGCCATAACTGTCAGTTAAGCGTCCCTCATCCATCACTTGAAGCAAAAGGTTAAACACATCAGGATGTGCTTTCTCTATCTCATCGAGTAGGATAATGGAGTATGGTTTGCGACGTACTTTTTCCGTCAATTGCCCGCCTTCCTCATATCCTACATACCCCGGAGGTGCTCCGACAAGACGGGAAACGGTAAACTTCTCCATATATTCACTCATATCGATACGAATCAATGCATCCGAAGAACCAAACATGTATTTTGCCAGTTCTTTAGCCAAATGAGTTTTACCGACACCCGTAGGACCTAAAAACATAAAGGTTCCAATAGGTTTATTAGGATCTTTCAGTCCCACGCGGCTACGCAATATAGCTTTCACTAACTTTTCGATAGCAGTATCCTGAGCAATCACTTTAGACTGAAGAGATTCTTTCATTCCGGCCAACTTAATGCCTTCCGCCTGTGCCATGCGCTGTACAGGAATACCGGACATCATAGAAACGACATTTGCAATTTCTTCGGCATCAACCGTTTGCCTATTGTCTTTCAATTGTTCTTCCCATGCTTGCTTCATACGGTCAAGCTCGACAGTAAGTTCCTTTTCCTTATCACGGAAACTGGCAGCAAGTTCAAAATTCTGCGATTTCACCGCCTCATTCTTCTTGCTCTTCGCTTCTTCAATCAGTTTCTCTTGCTCCTCAATTTCTTTCGGAACACTTATATTAGTAAGATGTACGCGTGAACCGGCTTCATCAAGAGCATCGATAGCTTTATCCGGAAAATTACGATCTGTGATATAGCGGTCTGTCAAGTTGACACACGCCTCCAATGCTTCATCCGTATAATTCACGTTATGATGATCTTCGTATTTACTCTTGATATTCCGAAGAATCTGAAGTGTTTCCTCGGCTGTCGTAGGCTCTACCATAACTTTCTGAAAACGACGCTCCAACGCACCGTCTTTCTCTATATTCTTACGATATTCATCAAGAGTAGTGGCACCTATACACTGAATCTCACCACGGGCAAGAGCCGGTTTCAGCATATTGGCAGCATCCATGGAACCCGCTGCAGAACCGGCCCCCACAATGGTATGTATTTCATCAATGAACAGAATTACATTCGGATTCTTCTGCAATTCATTGAGAATAGAACGAATACGCTCTTCAAACTGTCCACGATATTTAGTGCCGGCAACAACCGATGTCATATCCAATGCTACCACACGCTTATCAAACAAGATACGTGACACTTTCTTCTGTATGATACGAAGTGCCAGACCTTCTACTATGGCTGATTTACCGACACCCGGTTCACCAATCAATATTGGATTATTCTTTTTACGCCGGCTCAAAATCTGCGCCAAACGTTCAATTTCCCGTTCACGTCCTACAACCGGGTCTAAACGGCCTTCTTCTGCCGCTTTTGTCATGTCCGTACCAAAATTATCAAGCACAGGAGTATCATTGGCAGGCTTTCTGGATGCAGTCTGTGCCTGTTGCTGACGTTCTTCCGAACCACGAGTATCCCCCGAACGGGATGCCCCCATTTCTTCATCATCGTCGTCATCCTCGGTAAATCCCATACCGGCATTAATATCCGGTTGTAACGATAATTGTTCAAACACTTTTTTATAATCTACCTGGTTAGCTTCAAGCACAGAAGCAGCCACATTATTACGATCTTTCAAGATAGCCAGCAAAACGTGCTCCGTATCAGCTACATTACTCTTCATCAAACGAGCTTCGAGAATACACATTTTAAGTATCTTTGCCGCTCCGTTAGACAATGGCACTTCCGCATCGGGCAACAGAAAATCATCTGCATCCGCTTTCAGTATTGTTTCAATCTGCTTTTTTATGTCGGTCAGATTTGTTTTGAGTTTGGACAATATCTCGATAGCTTTCCCTTCACCGTCACGAAGCATTCCCAATAGCAGATGTTCAGGACCTATATACCTGCTTCTCAAACGGTTCGCTTCTTCTTTACTAAAGACGATAATGTCGGAAACTCTTTGTGAGAATTGATTATTCATACTTTATTCCTTCCTTCTTAAGGTGTTAATCACTCGCAAATATACGCATAACACACGATTTTATACACAATATTTGCTTTATTTATTATAATAACAAATGCCGTGCCAAAAAAGATGCATCCTTATATACCTTATTTATATATTGTAGATGTATAATCTTCAAGAGCCGGATAGAACAATTCATTTTATCATCTCTATTAATTAATAAAACATAGAATAAAAACATCCCCATGTTTTGCTCAACAACATCCCCATGTTTTATCCAACAACATCCCCATGTTTTGTACAACAACATCCGGATGTTTTCAATCACAGAATAAGATTTGAGAAATCTAAAGTATTGATATAATAAACATTAGATATATATTTAGTGAACTATTAAGAAGATAAATCTGTTTGTATGACAAAACAATAATCCTACATATCTCTAAGCTTGAGCAAGATATAAGGATCGCCAAAAAGTTTATGCTGGAAAACTTTTGTATATCACGAAAAAGTAGTACTTTAGCGTGGTTTTTCATAAGCCATAAATGTATAATTAATAATCTTTTTAAATGCTTGAACAAGACAGAATTATAAAGATTAACATCGAGGAGGAAATGAAGTCATCTTACATTGACTACTCCATGTCGGTCATTGTTTCGCGTGCCCTTCCGGATGTTAGAGATGGATTTAAGCCCGTTCACCGTAGAATACTTTACGGTATGATGGAATTGGGTAATACGTCAGATAAACCTTATAAGAAATCCGCCAGAATCGTGGGTGAAGTACTCGGTAAGTATCATCCACACGGAGATTCTTCCGTATATTTGGCCATGGTACGTATGGCACAAGAGTGGGCAATGCGTTATCCGTTAGTAGATGGTCAGGGAAACTTCGGTTCCGTTGACGGTGACAGCCCTGCTGCCATGCGTTATACAGAAGCACGACTGAACAAGTTGGGAGAAGCCATGATGGAAGACCTTTACAAGGAAACTGTCGACTTTGATCGAAATTTCGATAACACATTGGATGAACCGACTGTAATGCCGACACGTATCCCAAATCTTCTCATTAACGGTGCTTCCGGTATTGCTGTAGGTATGGCTACAAACATGCCTCCACACAACCTGTCTGAGATTATCGATGCCTGCGATGCTTACATTGATAATCCGGAAATCACGGTAGAAGAACTCATGAACTACGTTAAAGCACCCGACTTCCCGACAGGCGGATATATATATGGCATAAGCGGCGTTCGTGAAGCCTATCTGACAGGACGTGGTCGCGTTATAATGCGTGCTAAAGCCGAAATCGAAACAGGACAAACACATGATAAAATCGTTGTTACCGAAATTCCATACAATGTAAATAAAGCCGAGCTGATAAAATACATCGCTGATCTTGTAAACGATAAGAAGATAGAAGGCATCTCGAACGCAAATGACGAATCTGACCGTGACGGTATGCGTATCGTTATCGATATCAAACGAGATGCCAATGCCAGTGTAGTATTAAATAAACTCTATAAGATGACAGCATTGCAAACATCTTTTGGAGTTAACAACGTAGCATTGGTACACGGACGTCCTAAGACTTTGAATTTAAGAGATTTAATTAAATACTTCGTAGAGCATAGACGTGATGTTGTCATCCGTCGTACACAGTTCGATTTGCGTAAGGCAAAAGAACGTGCCCATATTCTTGAAGGCCTGATCATTGCTTCAGATAACATCGATGAAGTAATCCGTATCATTCGTGCTGCAAAAACTCCGAATGATGCCATTGCCGGGTTAATGAGCCGCTTCGAACTAACGGAAATACAGGCACGTGCTATCGTAGAAATGCGTTTACGCCAACTTACCGGACTGATGCAAGATCAGTTACATGCCGAATATGAAGAGATTATGAATCAAATTGCATATTTGGAAAGTATTCTTGCTGATGATGAAGTATGTCGCAAAGTTATTAAGGATGAACTGATTGAAGTAAAAGCTAAATACGGTGACGGACGTCGTTCAGAAATTGTCTACTCATCCGAAGAGTTCAATCCGGAAGATTTCTATGCCGATGATGAAATGATTATCACCATTTCTCATATGGGATATATAAAACGTACCCCGCTTACTGAATTCCGTGCTCAAAATCGTGGTGGAGTAGGTTCAAAAGGTACGGAAACCCGTGACGAAGACTTCATCGAGCATATTTATCCGGCAACAATGCACAATACAATGATGTTCTTTACTCAAAAAGGTAAATGTTACTGGCTAAAAGTATATGAAATCCCCGAAGGAACGAAGAACTCAAAAGGACGCGCCATCCAAAATCTGCTGAATATCGATTCTGACGATGCCGTAAATGCATACCTGCGTGTAAAGAGCTTGAGCGATCAAGAATATATTAACAGTCATTATGTACTGTTCTGTACAAAGAATGGCGTGATTAAAAAAACACTGCTCGAACAATACTCTCGTCCTCGTCAGAATGGTGTAAATGCCATCACGATCCGTGAAGACGACCGTGTAATCGAAGTCCGTATGACAAACGGTAATAATGAAATTATCATAGCCAACCGCAACGGACGTGCTATTCGCTTCCACGAAGCAGCAGTTCGCGTTATGGGACGTACAGCAACCGGTGTTCGTGGTATTACGCTTGATAATGACGGACAAGACGAAGTAGTAGGTATGATTTGTATCAAAGACCTTGAGACAGAGTCAGTGATGGTAGTTTCAGAACAAGGATATGGTAAACGTTCCGAAATAGAAGACTACCGCAAAACAAATCGTGGTGGTAAGGGTGTGAAAACGATGAATATTACCGAAAAAACAGGTAAATTGGTAACTATCAAGTCCGTAACAGATGAGAATGATTTGATGATTATAAATAAGTCCGGTATCACCATCCGTCTAAAAGTTGCCGACGTACGCATTATGGGGCGTGCAACCCAGGGAGTTCGTCTGATAAATCTGGAAAAGCGTAATGACCAAATCGGATCGGTATGTAAAGTTACCACAGAAAGTCTTGAGGATGAAGTTCCTACTGAGGAGGTAGAAGGACAAATAGCAGTTGATCCTGCGGATATCCCAGATACAGAGATACCCGACACTCCCGATAATACAGAAAATGATGAAAATAAAGAATAGACGTAATATTAATAATTAATCAAACAACAATCATGAAAAGAGTATTATTTTCAATGGTTCTACTAATGGCTGTGAGTTTTGTATTCGCGCAACAAAAGAGCGTAAAAGAAGCCAAAAGCATAGCTAACGAAGTAAAACCGGATTTTAAGAAAGCCGAAGAGCTGATTAATGGAGCATTGACTAATCCTGAAACTAAGGACGATGCAGCTACATGGGATGTAGCAGGCTTAATCCAAAAGAGAATCAATGAAAAGGAGATGGAAAATGCCTATTTAAGAAAACCTTATGATACATTAAAAGCATACAACAGTATCCTGAAAATGTATGAGTACTTTTTGAAATGTGACGAATTGGCTGAAATCCCCAATGAAAAAGGTAAGGTTAAAAACAAATACAGAAAAGCAAACGCCGCTTCTATGATGGTAGAACGTCCGAATCTGATCAATGGCGGTATCCAGTACTTTAACCTTAACAAAAGTGGAGAAGCTTTGAAATTCTTCGGAACTTACGTAGAATCAGCATCTTATCCTATGTTGGAAAAAGAAAATCTGGCAGTTACAGATACTTTATTACCACAGATTGCTTATTATGCTACATTGGCGGCTAATGGGGTAGAGGATAGAGACGCTATCTTGAAATATGCTCCAATTGCTATTAAGGACAAAGACAATGGTTCAGTTGCCATGCAGTTATGGGCAGACGCTTTGAAAGCCAAAGGTGATACAGCAAAATGGGTAGAATCTTTGAAAGAAGGTATCTTAAAATTCCCCGAAAACCAATATTTCTTCGCAAATCTTGTTGACTATTACAGTAGTTCAAATCAGCCTGAAAAAGCAATGCAATTTGCTGATGACATGTTGACTAAAGACCCTAACAACAAGCTATATCTGTATGTAAAAGCATACTTGTATCACAATATGAAAGAATATGATCAAGCTATTGACTTCTATAAAAAGACAATTGAAGTAGATCCTCAATATGCAGAAGCTTATTCTAATTTAGGTTTGGTGCTTTTAATGAAAGCTCAGGATTTTGCTGACCAGTCTACTACTGATGTAAACGATCCTAAGTACGCAGAGGCACAAGCTACTATCAAGAAATTCTATGAAGAAGCTAAACCTTATTATGAAAAAGCAAGAGACTTAAAACCCGATCAAAAAGATTTATGGGCACCGGGGCTTTATAGAGTTTACTACAACTTAAACATGGGAACGGAATTTGATGAAATTGAAAAAATAATGAATGACAAATAACAGTTTCAAAAAGATTTCTTCAAAATAAAAAGAAAGGCCGATGCAACTGATTTTGCATTGGCCTTTTTTGGTCATCTTCATTCAAAATTACTCATAACTTTCTATAACAGGAGTATTTGATAAAGTATCAATCTACATAAATTATAAAGGCAACTTATTTGAAAAGAATAAGTTGCCTTTATATATTAAACATAATTACGATTATTCCATAATTATAGATGAGCTATTTTTATTCTTCCGATCATCCGTTAATAACAAGTAATGGTGTATCAGAATGAAAAATCATCTTTCGAGCAATACTTGGATTAAACAAACGAGCAAATATATTCCGTTTGTAAGAAGTCAATGTAATGATATCGATTTTGTTCGTTTTGATATATTCATCAAAACTTTTAAGAAAATCGTCATTCTTCACCACATCATAATGGATTTCAAGTTCCGGATATTGTTTTTGAAAATATTCTTTAATACCGGCAAGTTTTATTTCATTCCAAGTATCTTTGACTTCTTTTGCATCAGCTAAGTAGATCAAAGAAACAACGAAATTAAAAGGTTTCCAAGCGCTTATAAAGGAATCAAAGGCAATTAAATCTCTTTGATCAAAATTGGTTATAAAAGCAACTTCTTTTACAGCACCGAACTCTTTAAACGGTGTATTTTCCGGAATAGCCAATACAGCTGTACGACTACGTTCTATTACTTCGGCAGTAACACTACCAATCAAATCAATATCTTTTTGACTCTTACCACGAGTACCCATTATAATGATACGTGGACGTTGTTCTTTAGAATATCTCAGAATTTCCTCCTCAGGTATTCCTTCGCGTAATACACAAGTATATTTTACATCAGGAAATTCACCAGACGCTATTTTCTCCTTTATTTTATCTGCCAAAGCATTCAAATCCGAATGTACTTTCTGCAAAATAGTTTTTACCGTTTCTTCATCACTGATCTGATAGTTAAACACATCGCCATAAGGCAATGACGACGCATATATAGGCGTAAAATAGACATGTAATAACAATACTTCAGCTCCATATGCTTTAGCGAAATTAAAACCGAATTCACAAGCCTTTATCGAATAATTAGAAAAATCCACAGGAATCAGAATCTTTCTACTATCGTTATCATCTTCCACTTTAGGAGTCTTCTCTCCTACTATACTTTCAGCAAGCCATACAGAACTCTCGGTTATCTTAAGCGCCCGTGGTAAATCACTTTCCTTAATGCGTAATCTTACCCCGGATGAAACGACAGGCTGAATTTGATTCACATTATGGATATAAGTCTCTATGCCCTCGTTTTCAAGAACATTCTTCAATATCTGAGCTTTTGTGTAAGTCAGAATGGCCAAAGTTACTAATTTGTCTTCCATAAAATTTCATTGTATATGTGAATTTAACAAATAAGAAATCCCAATTGTTTTTAATTCAATTGGGATTCTACAAGTATATATCATTTCATCATGCCTGTACAGATTCGGTAGCCTCTTCCTTTTGCATACTCATATTCAATTCATCAAGAATGCGAAGAGCCCGGTCAAGTACGGTAGTATCATCAATCATCACTAAGCCACCGTCCGGACCGGGCTCTAAATGTATTCCGACACTCTTACCCTCTTTAAAATTATGTCCTCCGAAAAAGTTTCGCACTGTATCGACGTGCAAACCAAGTTCATCAGCTATTCTATGCATGCTACCGCTGGGCAATGAATCTTTAATCTTACGAAGTTCATTGAATGTTATTGTCCTCATGTCACATAAATTTAATGGTTAATAATAGTGTGAATCAGTATCACGCTATAAACTTAAGGAAAAAAAAAGATAAAACAAACTATTTACTTGTTTTTTTTCTTAATTTAGAAAAATGGGGGCATTTAGCGACTGATAAATAAAAAAATCCCCGCACAAGATATCTATGCGAGGATTTTTATCAATATAACAAAATCAATATTTTCAAATAATTTCAATAGCAGAAGCTGGTACCCAACCTACTTTTCCATCTTCCAGACGTATCTCCTTCCAATCTTTCATTGAACCGTCTTTTACACCCACTTTATGACCTTCGTGAAGTATAAACAAACTTGTTCCACTTTCGCTTGGAGTACTACGTACTGTTACACTGGGATTTATCACAATGGCACTATTACGATTCGTCAACTCATCTTTCTGCTGATTTGCAAACACATTTGCCAGTATTGTTACAGCCAGAAAAACAATGCCACTTATAAAACCTGCTTTCTTTAGCACAATTTGCTTAGAGAAGATAAAAAGATAAAGAGATACAATCAATAATATGAAACAAACAACTCCACAAACAGCCCAAGAATCAACGCTCATACTATTAATCAATGATTTAGTCCAAGATACAAAAAATATTTCCGGAACCGGCTCCACTTTATCAACCGTCTTTGAACGGGCAATCTCTAAATTCGCGCGAATATCACCATTACCCGGCTGAAGCAACAGCGCACGTTCGTAATTCAATATAGCTTTAGCAATATCACCAGCCTTATAATAACTATTTCCAAGATTATAATATATATCAGCTGCCTCCCCCCGATTCAACAATGCTTCATAAATCTGAATAGCAGAAGCATAATCGTTCTTCATATATGCACTGTCTCCTTCGGCCTTTGTGGCATCTTCTAAACTGGAAGAAATCTGCTGTAAACTGTTACCGATAGAATCTCCTACTATGGCCTGCAAACTATCTTTCACAGCCTGCCCTTGTCCGAAAGAGACAATCGATATCCATACCCCAAATGCAAAAAACAATATTTTTTTCATGATGTTAATCTCTTCTAATTTAATGTTTTATTGAATTTTCCATTTTACTCATCACCGCCAAAGAGGAGGTGTAAACTTTGTCCATAGCCTGATTTTCATCTCCAGGAGCAAAACGTGCGAACTCGCATTCATTCAAAGCATCCAGGAATTCCTTAATCAATTCGTCGCTCACCCCATAGTTTCTTAGCTTCTCTTCCACATTATCTTTAGACAAACGTGATACCGGAATATTCAGTTTATCGCTGATATATCCCCACAAAGCTTTCAATACCTCGTCATAGAACGCATCCTTTTTATTCTCCGCAAGCAATTTACCTGCCAACTTCATGCGTTTTGTAGCAACTTTATTAGCTTTCTTCGTGCGCATCTTAGCCACATTGGCATTTTCTGCAGCCTGTTTACGATAAACAATAAACAATACGATGAAAATTATAGCAGGAATTATATAAAACAGCCAATATACAAATGAACCATAAAAGAAACTGCCCTTAGGTTGCAATGTTACATCTTTCAACTTTATATAACGAATATCCTCACCTAAAACTTTCAGATCTTCTTTATTTGTAAAGTTTGCAATCACTTGGTCTGCATTACCTGCTCCTTTTTCCACTTTTATTTCATAATCCTCCGTTCTCAATGTTTTATAAGATTTTGATTTAATATCAAAATAAGAGAACGTCACGGCAGGAATTTTATAATCACCAGCATGACGGGGAATTGCCAAATATTCAATTACACGGTTACCTGATAATCCATTAGGTGTTAAACGAACCTGACTATCTACTTTAGGAGCATATACCTCAAAATCTTCCGGGAACTTAACTTCCGGATTAGAAAGTAATTTAAGATTTCCTATCCCCGAAATAACAAGTTTCAAGGTTATTGCGTCATTAGTTTTTACTTCCTTACTCTTGATAGAAGAAGTTATATTAAACTCTCCTACACCACCGGAAAAGTCGGCAGGTTTCCCTGAAGGAAGTGCATTTACATTAATTGTTATAGCAGGTGTAGTAAGTGTCTTCTTTACCTCTACTACATTACTTCCTCCATTAAAAAATGCATCGAAAGGATCTGCACTCCTAACAGCTTTTGCTATTGAAGCGTCAAAACGTGCTGGCTCAATAACCAATTTTCCAGACTGTTGAGGAAATAACACAAACTGACGATATACAGTAGTATAATAGTTTCTTCCCTTATAATGTTCCTGAGACCATTTAGCATTGGCAGGACGTTCTATCTCTTGAGAATGAAATCCTTTAAAATCCGGCAACTTAACATTATCAAATCCCAATTGTGATTCACGCGTATAGATCTTATAAGTCAGTAACAAAGCCTCTTGCTCATAAACTGTAGTTTTACTGGCCGTTGCCGTAACAAAAAGATCCTGATTGGATACACTTGTTGAAGAAGATGCCGATCTACCCGAAGCAGCATTTCCTTGAGTTGCCCCTGCAGCACCCGTGTTTTGATCAGGCGGAAGCACTTTTATTTTTACCGAATTGGAAACCATCTGATCTCCATCTGCTGTAATCGTAGCACCGGGAATCGAATAATCTCCTTCTGTTGTTGCCATCAAAATGTAAGTAAAAGTTATCCCACTTTCTGAAGACATTGCACCATTGATGATCTGAGTATTACTGAATGTACTCCGGGTAGGGCCCATCAGTACATCAAACCCTTTGATAGAGGGTGCACGAAAATCTCTCACTTTCTGTGTTGTCACTGTATAGGTCAGCCTAAACTGGTCTCCTACCACCACTACATCAGGTGCAGATGCGGCAAACGACATTTTGCTATCGGCAAACACATTAGTGCTCACTGTTACCAATGTTATCAATAAGAAAATCAGTTTTCTCATTTCCTTTGAAGTTTTTATTATCTTATTCTATTATTACCAATCTTTCTCGAGACGCCCTCCCTGAATTACCTGTTGTTGCTTCTTAACCTTATCCTGGGTCTCTTTCTCATCCTGCATCACCGAATTAAGTAACTGCTCAGCATTCTCCTTCGACATCTCATTCTCTTTCTTTTCCGGCTTCGGAGGTTGCTGTTGTTGCTGATCATCTTGCTTTTGATCATTATTCTGTTTATTCTGGTCTTGCTTTTGATCTTGCTTATTTTCCTGATTATCTTTGTTCTGATCCTGATTTTGATCTTGGTTTTGCTGATTTTGTTGTTGATCTTTCAACAATTTCTGTGCCAAAGCAAGATTGTAACGCGTCTCATCATCTTTCGGATTATTCCGCAATGACATTTTATAGGCTTCTACCGCCTGTCCGTAATCTTTTCCAGCTTGAAACAAAACTCCCATATTATGATAAATATGCGCCAGCTTCATCTTATCTTTTTCAATTTTACCAGCAGCTACGTATTGTTCCATAGCTTCTTTAAACTTCTGTTGTTGAGACAACGTATTTCCTAAATTATACATAGAGACAGTAGATTTAGGATTTGCCTCCAATGCCTTCCGGTAATTCACCTCAGCATCTACAAAAACACTATCATTAAAGAAACGGTTTCCCTTACGGATATAATCTCTCTCTGCCTTTTGTGCAAATGCACCAGCCGCCAATAACGCAAACACGGCAAACAGAATATATTTACTTCTTGACATAAGCATAATTACTTCTTATTAGAGAACAAATGAATGTTCTTAAACAACGGATTCTTACGTTCCAATATCAACATTTCGGCTAACAATAAAAGCAATATAATCCATGCAACAGCCTGAAACTGCTCATTGAATTGAGTATACACTTTTGATTCGACATCAGATTTCGCCATTTTATTGATCTCTTGGTTTATAGCTTTCTGCGCAGAATTCGAATTGTCAACACGTACATAAATACCTTTACCGTCTTTAGCTATCTCCTGACACATAGCCTCATTGAGACGAGTAACAACTACATTTCCATCTCGATCACGGCGATAATCATTTGTACCTTCAACAGGAATCGGAGCACCGTCTGGAAGTCCTACTCCCAAAACACTAACTTGAATCCCCTTTTCTGCTGCCGCCTTCGCTGCTTCTACTGCCCCTCCTTCATGGTTTTCACCATCAGTAATGACAACAATAGCACGCCCTACTCCCTCTTGAGGAGTAAAACTACGGGCAGCCAAATTTATAGCAGCGCCAATGGCCGTTCCTTGCTTAGATATCAAAGAAGGATTAATTGACTCTAAAAACATCTTGGCAGAAATATAATCGCTTGTAATAGGAAGCTGTGTAAAAGCATCACCAGCAAAAACTATCATTCCCACCTTATCATTCTCCATTTCATCTACCAATCTGGATATTAATCGCTTAGCCTTCTCTAAACGACTCGGTTGAACATCTTGTGCCAACATAGAGTTTGATATATCGAGTGCAATGATTACTTCAACCCCTTTACGTTTCACCGTTTCCAGCTTGGAACCAAACTGAGGACGTGCCAATAACACTGCAAACAGCCCAACTGCAACAAAAACTAACCAAAATTTTACATCCGGACGATATTTAGAGACGTCAGGCATAAGTTGTGCCATTAACATCGGATCACCAAACCGGCGAATCGCTTTCCGCTTCCTATAATTAGAATACAAGTAAAAAGCAGCTAACAACGGTAATAGCAGCAACAGATATAAATATGTAGGCTCTTCAAATCGAAACATCTCTTTTTATTTACTATTTTACGATTTACAATTTATGCTCGAAATCACATTATATTATGGAATCTTCTTAAGTATTGAGTTGCGCAGCAATACCTCGAGTAATATACACAGAAAAGCTGCTAATGCAAACCAACGATATTCTTCCTGACGCTTACTGTATTCTTTGACACTCAATTTGGTTTTCTCCAGTTTATCAATTTCTTCATAAACCTCTTTCAATTTAGAGTTGCTGGTAGCACGGAAATAATTTCCATTTGTAGTTCCCGCAATTTGAGTCAATGTCTTCTCATCTATTTCCACCGGCATATTTACATATTGCACTGTATTTCCTATCGGATATGGATAAGGGGCCATACCATTCGTACCAACACCGATCGTATAGACACGAATACCAAAACTCTTAGCGATCTCAGCAGCAGTCAAAGGAGAAATATCCCCTTTATTATTCGTACCATCAGTCAACAAAATGATGACCTTAGATTTAGCTTTACTATCTTTCAAACGTGTCACAGCATTAGCAATACCCATACCAATCGCTGTCCCATCCGTTACAATTCCACACTTAATACTTTGAAACAAATTCAGCAATACAGCATGATCTACTGTTAAAGGACATTGTGTGAAACTTTCACCGGCAAATAATGTCAAACCAATATTATCATTCGGACGACCATTTATAAACTCGGCAGCTACATCTTTAGCAGCTTCCAACCGATTCGGTTTTAGGTCCTCTGCCAGCATACTGGTAGATACGTCAATAGCAAGCATAATATCGATCCCCTCAATCTCGCTGTTCTGCCAGTTATCTGTTGTTTGAGGTCTGGCAAGTACCAGAATGATCAATATTAACGCTATGATACGAAGTACGAACGGTGCATGAAGCAAATAGTTTTTATAACTTTTGGGTGTATGCGCATATACTCGGGCATCCGAAATCTGAAGCGTCGCCTGACTCTTTTTCCACTTTAGAATATACCATACGATATAAGGTATAAGCAACAGTAGCAAAAATAAATATTCAATATTGGCAAAAACCATTCTATTTACGATTTTACGATTTACTATTTACAATTGAAATTACTCCACTTATGCAAAAAGATCATAGAGCTGTGTTCCAATATATACAAAAGTAGCTACAAGAGCAACTGATAGTAATACAATTCCACATATAAGCAATATCTTAGCACGCAAAGAACGCTTCTCTATAATAGTGATTTCCGTTGGTTGCGGCTTTTGATTTTCTTCTTCCGGCTGTTTTGTTTCATTAATAAAGTCGATAGCATTAATTAAATTCGCATCATTTTCATTCATCTGCGGATCATGCTTGGCAAACTTTACCAAATCGGCCGTTTGAAACAATTCTTTCAAATCAGAGATTGCCTCCTTATCATTCATTTCCAACAGCTTATCTATAATTTCAGAAGAAGTCATTTCTAATGCATTAAAACCAAAACGATCTTTTATATATGTACGAATAGCATCTGTCAATTCTGTATAATATTCCTTCGACCTTCCTTTCTGCCATACCTTCTCCGCCTTAATACGCTCTATCTCTTGCATGGCAGCCTGATGTGGCGGTAGTTTAGGTTCTACCTTTATCTTACGAATAATCGGCTTATTGTCGCGAATACGTATGATAAAATAAATAAGCAATGCCAACAAAGGTAAAGCAAGAAATGAACATCCGATCAATCCATACCAATCTTCCCAAGCAAAAGGAGCTTTCATTACAGCTTTTTGCCCAAAAAACATTTCCGGATGCAAAGTATCGACAGGCATCGAGTAAACTTTTAATGCTAATGCCCTTGATTTATACTCTTTATTGTCAACTGTCACAACCATAGGGGGCAGATAATAAAGGGCCGAATCAAATGAAGTAACAGTATATTCCTGTGTTATCAGCAACCTCTGTCTGTCATTTAAATACTGTGTATCCGGTTTAGCCGTCTCAATCACTTCTACTCCACTTATCAACGTATCGGAATAGACAGGAAAAACAGCCCGTTGCTTAGCATCCATTGCCACTTGCAATTGTATCTTAGCTTGCTCTCCAATAAGAATTTGCAAAGAATCAATCTTGGCTTCCACCGTAACAGATTGCGCAGCAACTCTGCCCGATATTAAAAACAACAATATTATTAGAAAACTATTTCTATTCATCTTCTTCCGTTAATTTCGTTTGGCAAACAAATTGAGTAGTGCTTTTACATAATCCTGATCAGTACGCACAGAAACAGAATCCACATTACTTTTCGTAAATGTCTCACTCAATTCACTCTGTTTATTTATCCACCAATTATGATGTGCCTGACGCACAGCCTTAGATGACGTATCAATCCACTGTTCATGTCCGGTTTCAGCATCTTTTATCTTCATCAATCCTATTGGAGGAAGCTCTGAGACACGTCGGTCATAGACTTGAACAGCTACTACATCATGCTTCCGATTAGCAATCGTCATTGCATTTTTGAAACTCTCCTGATCTATAAAATCAGACAAGATAAAAGCTGTACATCGCCTTTTCATTACATTCGTCAGATATTCCAATGCCAAACGGATATTCGTACGACGACTTTCAGTTTTGAAATCAATCAATTCGCGAATAATATAAAGAATATGTTTACGACCTTTTTTCGGAGGTATAAATTTCTCTATTCGATCAGAGAAAAAAATAACACCTATCTTATCATTGTTCTGAATGGCCGAGAATGCCAATGTTGCAGCAATCTCGGTCACCATATCCTTTTTCATCTGCTTAACAGTACCAAACTCCAAACTACCGGAAACATCTACCATCAACATCACTGTCAGTTCACGTTCTTCCTCAAACACCTTAACATAAGGTTTGTTGAAACGCGCCGTTACGTTCCAGTCGATGTCGCGAATATCATCACCAAACTGATATTCACGCACTTCGGAAAATGCCATACCCCTACCCTTGAAAGCCGAATGATATTGGCCTGCAAAAATATTGTTAGACAATCCGCGTGTCTTTATTTCAATTTGACGAACTTTTTTTAATATTTCACTTGTTTCCATCTATTTAAAATTGAGATTTGAAAATCGGGAGTTATTCATCACTCAATTAAAATCAAGGTACTTCAACCTTATTCAGTATCTTACTGATTATTTCATCAGAAGTCATATTGCTTGCTTCCGCTTCATACGTCAAACCGATACGGTGACGAAGCACATCATGAGCTACCGCACGCACATCTTCGGGGATCACATATCCACGACGTTTGATAAATGCATATGTACGGGCAGCCAAAGCCAAGTTGATAGAAGCACGGGGTGAACCACCAAAACCAATCATGTCTTTCAATTCTTTCAGATCATACTTCTCCGGATAACGGGTTGCAAACACAATATCAACAATATAACGTTCTATTTTCTCATCCAAATAAACCTGACGGACCACTTTACGCGCCTCAAGAATCTCGTCAGCCTTAAGGATAGGCTTCACATTGAATTTCTCGCCATTAATATTCTGGCGGATAATCAATTTTTCTTCTTCCAATTTCGGATAATCAATCACAACCTTCAACATAAAACGGTCGACTTGTGCTTCCGGAAGCGGATAAGTACCTTCTTGTTCGATCGGGTTCTGAGTAGCTAATACCAAGAAAGGTTCCGGCAGAGGGAAAGTCTGTTTACCGATTGTCACCTGACGTTCCTGCATTGCTTCAAGCAGGGCACTCTGTACTTTTGCCGGTGCACGATTAATTTCGTCCGCCAATACAAAATTTGCAAAAATAGGTCCTTTCTTTACTTGAAATGATTCATCTTTCTGACTGTAAACCATTGTACCGATAACGTCGGCAGGCAACAAATCCGGCGTAAACTGTACACGACTGTATTGTGCATCAATCAGAGACGCCAATGTTTTAATTGCTAATGTCTTTGCCAAACCCGGCACACCTTCCAACAACACATGTCCGTCAGACAACAGTCCGATCAGAAGCGATTCCACCAAATGTTTCTGACCAACTATAATCTGGTCCATGCCTGTTGTAAGATTGGTAACGAAAGCACTTTGTCTTTCAATCCGTTCGTTCAATTCGCGGATATCAATTGATTCAGCCATAAATACTTAATATTTTATTGTTTAATTACCACAAAATCATAATAAAGTCCTTAGTTTCTGTAAGGCTTTTTAATTCGATTCCAAAAGTACGCTATATAATTAACCATTGCAACTAATTTTTATTAAAAAACAATGCGAAACCTTTAGATTAAGGTACTTTTATACGGTTTATTGGTTTCATAACATTTCATATACATATATAAAAACACCCGGATAATCAGCGTAATGCCGCATCCGGGTGCAAATGATTCGATCTATTTATTTTTTAACCAATTCTGGAATCTTAATCGTTGTGCCATATGGGACATGATTCGGATTTTTTATAATATCCGGATTATATTTTACTATATATGGCCACAGAGCTTTAGTTCCATAAAAGCGTAGAGCAACCCTGGTAAGTGTTTCCCCTTCTTTTATTGTATATGTGGCTTTTGTTCCCGTAATTATATAATTTACAGAATCGGGATTGAAAGGTGCCGGTTTAGTAACCGATTTATCTTCTTTTTTCACCACTTCCACTTCTTTTTTAGGTTCCGGAACAACTACCGGTTCTTCTTTTACCGTAGGAGGAGAAACAACTTCGCCAACAGTGTCTTTCTCAATTATCGTATCTTGAGGAATCGCCACTACAGGAACAGGTTTAACGGCATTAACAGGCTTTTCCAGTTTTTCTATTCTATCGGCAGATTCAAACAAATCAGGATAATAAATAAAAAGCAAAGCACCTCCGCACAGCAATAAAACAATAACAATTATCGCTATCAAATAAGGGACAGGTGACTTTTCTCCTTTTTTATGTTTGGATTTACTATGTTTTTTTATCTGTCTTTCATGAGCCGAAACGGGTGTCGAAGTAGCCAATTCACGTGCAATAATCTCTTCTGCAGATAATTTAGATTCTGTCGGCTGAGAAGAGTCTGTCGATTGAGAAGAAGCCGTCGGCTGAGAAGAGTCTACTGTATCCGCTTTCTCCCTCACCGGTTCCGAAGGCCGATTCATAAGCACTACAACCCCTTCCTCAATATCATTAGAAAAGACATCCTTCTCTATCGATTCTACAGGCAATGCACTTTCCACAGTCGGCATCTCCTGTACAGAGGTTTCTTCCATCAACATTTTTCCTACAGGAACTTCGTCAGCTTTCGTTTCTTCCGAAGATATTTCCTCCCTTCCATTCACCTCTTCGGTCAATGAAGTTTCCTCTTCCGCTAACGCAACTGTCTCTGACGATAAATCAACATACCTTACCGATTCCACAGACGGATTACCTTCACCCTCTGCCATAACCATCTCTTCTTCTCCCTCTTCCTCTTTCAGCAATACAGTTTCTTCTATTACATCTTCATCATCAGATTCAGCGATCGGAGTATCTTCCAAAATTGTATTTTCATTCAAAACCACTGTTTCAAAATGAGCAAAAGGCTTATTAATAATATCACGTAATGAAGTATCCGGAACAAATGACACTTTGGTATATCCCTCTATTTGAAACCGTTCACCTGTATTAACCTTAACACTTTCCCTGCTTTCTACCTCTACCAGTTTAAAAGTCCCCAGACCCTTGATCTTCACAGACCGATCTCTCTCCAAAGCTTCTTCTATCAAAAGAAAAAACTCTTTGACGAATTTTTCGGCATCTTTCTTATTCATGCCATGCTTTTCTGATAACAGGTCGACAAAATTCTGCAGATATAGTCTTTCGTTCATAAGAGAGAGTCTTTTTTATTTAAACTTTTCTTTTAGCTGACCACTCGGCCTATATGCTAACACTAATTTGGGAGGAACGAGCATACGTTGCTTGGTTGTCGGATTAACCGTTATACGCTCTGCTTTCTTTTTTACTTCAAAAGTTCCAAAGCCCTGTATCGTTACTACATTCCCTTCTTGCAATTCCTGAGTCATATCCGACAACAAAGAGGACATCAATTCAGACGTATCCTTTATTGTATACCCTAACCTGCGCGACAATTCCGAAGTAAAATCTTTATTATTCAAATCTTGAAGTTTTAAAAGTTCGACGCTATATTAGTCATTATTGAGCAAAAATGCAAATTCTTCGGGATTTTTCTTTCAAACGACCTTACCAAAAAGGTCGAAATCATCGGAATCAACCACCTCAATCTGATAAAAGTTACCAATAATAAGCGACGTTCCATCCAAACGGTCAATCAACACTTCCGGATCAACTTCCGGCGAATCAAACTCCGTACGACCTATATAATAATCTCCCTCGACACGATCGATAATAACCCTCATCTGCTTACCGACTTTTGCAGCGCTTAGCTCAGCCGAAATCCCCTGCTGAATATCCATCAGTTCATCCAGACGAGCCTGCTTAATCTCGGCAGGAACAGAATCTTCATAATGCTTTGCGGCATAAGTCCCCTCTTCTTCCGAATAGGTAAAAGCCCCCATTCTATCGAAACGAACCTTACGAACAAATTCCTTCAGTTCTTCAAAATCAACTTCTGTTTCTCCCGGATGTCCGACCATTAAAGTCGTGCGCAGATGAATACCGGGAACTTCCCTGCGGAATTGCTCTATCAATCGATAAGTGTCCTCTTTCGTCACATGCCGACGCATCCGTTCCAGCATGTTATCACTGATATGCTGCAAAGCAATATCCATATATTTACACACATTATCACGTTCACGCATCACGCGGAATAAATCAGTGGGAAAATGTGCCGGATAAGCATAATGCAAACGAATCCACTCTACTCCCGGAATATCCGAAATACACTCTATCAATTCCGGAAGCATCTGCTTTTTATATAAATCGACCCCATAATAGGTCAATTCTTGAGCTATTACCTGAAACTCTTTTACCCCTCTGGAAACCAAATACTTCACTTCTTCCAGAATTTCTTCCATCGGACGTGAAACATGACGTCCGGTTATGATAGGAATGGCACAATATGAACATTTCCGGTCACAACCCTCCGATATCTTCAAATAAGCATAATGCTCAGGAGTGGTCAGCGTACGTTCGATATACAATTCATCATGATAGGCCTTACCGAGATCTTGTAAAAGCTCTTTCCAATTAAATTTCCCATAAAACTTATCAACTTGCGGAATCTCGATCGCCAACTCTTGCAAATAACGTTCTGAAAGACAGCCCATCACAAAAAGTTTTTCCAAGTTTCCTTCCTCTTTCTCCTGGGCAAATTCCAAAATCATATTAATAGATTCTTCCTTTGCATCACCAATGAAACCACAAGTATTGATTACTGCTATTTCTCCTTCCGGCTTCTCAGCGTCATGAGTCACATTATATCCGGCTTCTTCCAATTGACGCATCAACTGCTCCGAATCTACCAAATTTTTAGAACACCCTAAAGTGATTATATCTATTGTTTTTCTTTTCATGCATTCTCTCCAAACAAGGAATCAACAAATTCTTTTTTACGAAATACTTGCAGATCTTCCATACCTTCACCTAATCCGATGTATTTCACCGGAATCTTAAACTGATCGGAAATGCCGATTACAACTCCTCCTTTGGCCGTTCCGTCCAACTTGGTTATTGCCATAGCCGTTACTTCAGTAGCCAATGTAAACTGTTTTGCCTGTTCAAAAGCATTTTGCCCTGTAGAACCATCCAACACAAGCAATACCTCATTCGGCGCATCCGGAACGACTTTCTTCATTACATTCTTAATCTTAGTCAGCTCGTTCATCAATCCCACTTTATTATGCAAACGTCCTGCCGTATCAATAATTACAACATCAGCATTATTGGAAACAGCCGAACTTAATGTATCAAAAGCCACAGAAGCCGGATCCGAGCCCATCTTTTGTTTAATTACGGGCACACCTACCCTTTCACCCCAAATAACCAACTGTTCTACCGCAGCAGCACGGAACGTATCAGCAGCCCCCAAATAGACCGACTTGCCGGCTTTTTTGAATTGATAAGCCAATTTACCTATGGTAGTCGTCTTCCCAACACCATTAACTCCCACTACCATAATCACATATGGTTTCTTTTCAATAGGGACATCAAAATCAGCAACATCTTCTGAATTATTCTCTGTCAACAATGCAGCAATTTCATCACGAAGAATTGTATTGAGTTCCTGAGTATTTACATATTTATCACTTGCAGCACGCTTTTCGATACGTTTAATAATGTTCAGTGTAGTCTCTACACCTACATCGGAAGTGATGAGCACCTCTTCAAGATTATCCAACACTTCGTCGTCCACTTTAGATTTCCCTGCTACTGCACGAGCTATCTTACCGAACACACTTTCCTTGGTTTTAGATAATCCTTTATCTAAAGTTTCCTTCTTTTCCTTCGAGAAAAAACTAAAAAATCCCATGATACTTACTATTTGTATAATACATTATGCTACAAAGATATAATAAAGTAATGAAAAACTAAAAAATCTACCCAATAACGCATAAAAAAATCCTCTCAATGAATTCATGAGAGGATTTTTTATGCAGTAAACTGCAACTTTATCTTATTTCTTGAAAAAGTCTTGTACTTTTTCGTTAGGAACCATCTGTTCATCAAAAATGTAAGCACCAGTTTTCGGAGACTTAACCATTTTGATAACCTTAGTATAAGAACGACCTTCTTTAGATCCTTCGTGCAAACTTGCTACTGTCTTCTTTGCCATGGGTTATTCTCTATCTTTATTATTTAATTTCTTTATGAACTGTTACTCTCTTCAAAATCGGGTTGTATTTCTTCAACTCAAGTCTTTCTGTGGTATTTTTTCTATTTTTCGTTGTGATATAACGAGATGTTCCCGGCATACCGCTATCCTTGTGTTCTGTACATTCCAGAATCACTTGTACTCTATTACCTTTTGCTTTCTTTGCCATAATCAGTTTTCTCCTCTACGTTTAGCCAATCACTTTAATGGTTTTCCAATCACAATACCCTTTAGCTACTGCATCATTCAGTGCAGCGTCCAATCCTTTTTTGTTAATAATGCGCAAACCAGCAGCACAAAGGCTCAAACTGATCCAGCAGTCCTGTTCTACATAATAGAACTTCTTGTTAAACAAGTTCAAATCAAAGGTTCTCTTAGTTCTTCTCTTTGAGTGTGAAACATTGTTGCCAATCATGGCTTTCTTTCCGGTAATTTGACAAATCTTCGACATTTCTATCTTATTTTTATAGTTTTTATCTATACTTATTTCAAACAGAGCGCAAAGTAAGCACTTTTATAGATATAAAACAAGTAAATCCGAAAATAATTCGTTATACAATACATATTTTCTTCATTTCAGAAGCTCTAAAAGTAACAAAAGGGCATTATTTCCTGCTCTTTCCACATTCATTTCTCTTCCCCGATCGGTCTCTTGCTTCATTGTTCGAATTTCATTTTTATAAGCAGCAGCAATCCAAACAGTGCCTACCGGTTTTTCCCTTGTTCCACCTCCGGGACCTGCTATTCCCGAAGTTGAAACCGCACAGTCTGTTTTTAGCGTTTCCATCGCCCCTTTTACCATTTCGACTACTGTTTCTTCGCTTACAGCACCTCTTTTCTCAAGAGTTTTAGTCGACACATGTAGCAATGCCTCTTTAATTTCATTGGAATAGGCCACAACAGCACCTTTAAAATATTCGGAGCTTCCCGGGATAGAAGTTAATCGTGCAGCAATACTTCCTCCGGTACAGCTTTCTGCGGTGGATACGGTCAGATTCTTCTTTTTCAGCAAGTTTCCTACAAGGATTTCTAAAGGCGTATCGTCTTCATCAAAGATATCATCCCCTAAAAGCTCCTCCAATTTACCTGCTTCCATATCCATCAACATCCGTACTTCCTCTTTCTGTTTTCCACGTCCTGTCAATCGTAACCGGATGATGCCGGGTTTCGGTAAATAGGCCAACTTTATACATTCCGGTAAAGCCACTTCCCACGATTCCAGCTTTTCTGCCAAAACCGATTCCGGATAATTCTTTACGGTAAATGTCTTATGTATAATTATATCCGTGTCAAACTTCTCGCGCAAACGGGGAATAATTTCTTCACTCATTACAGTAGTCATTTCCTGTGGCACTCCCGGCATAGAAACCAATACTTTATCATCTCTTTCAAACCAGCTGACAGAAGCACTGCCTACCCTATTATTTATCACAATGCAATCTTTTGGAACCATTGCCTGGCTCCTATTCAATGCATTCATCGGGATTCTTCCTGCCAATACCCGCTTCACATTTTCAAATACTTCTTCGCTGAAAACCAGTTCCGTTCCAAAATAAGTGCACAACGTCTGTTTGGTTATATCGTCTTTAGTAGGTCCCAAACCACCGGTCACAAGTACGATATCAACCCTTTTCATCGCATCGTCTACGGCTTCGGTTATTTCTTCCGCACGATCACGGACCGAAACAACCCGAATTACCTCAATACCGGCTTTATTCAACTCACGCCCCATCCATGCGGAATTTGTATCCGTAACTTGCCCTATAAGAAGCTCATCACCGATTGTGATAATTTCTGCAAACATACTTCACTATATATTATAAGGTAACGCGCGAATATGCCGGTAGTTCCATTGAACAGAAATCCTTATCCAGATACTTCATATATCCGGTAATTGCAATCATAGCCGCATTATCGGTAGTATAACTGAATTTCGGAATGAATATCTTCCAACCGTACTTTTCAGCATGTTCACGAAAAGCATTCCTCAATCCATTGTTAGCAGACACGCCACCGGCTACAGCCACTTCGTTTATTTTATATTGTTTTGCAGCCTTGCGAAGTTTATCCATTAGAATATCCACAATGGTTGCCTCCAGCGAAGCGGCAAGATCAACTTTATGATGTTCAATAAAGTCCGGATCGTCCTTCATCCAATCACGGAGCGAATAGAGAAACGAAGTTTTCAATCCACTAAAGCTATAGTCCAATCCCGGAATATGAGGTTTGCTAAAAGTAAATGCTTTGGGATTTCCCTGACGAGCCAACTTATCGATAATCGGACCTCCCGGATAACCAAGCCCCATTACTTTCGAACATTTATCAATGGCTTCACCGGCTGCATCATCGATTGTCTGCCCCAAAATCTCCATATCATTGTAGGCTTTCACTAACACAATCTGAGAATTTCCACCCGAAACCAGCAGACAAAGAAAAGGGAAACCTGGTTGTTTATTTTCTTCACCCTCCACTTTAATAAAATGAGCTAATACATGACCTGTCAGATGATTAACATCAATCATCGGTATATCTAACGAACGTGCAAACCCTTTTGCGAAAGAAACTCCCACAAGCAGTGATCCCATTAATCCCGGACCACGAGTAAAGGCCACAGCACTCAATTCCTCCTTTGTCACCCCTGCCCGCTTCAATGCCTCATGTACAACCGGAACAATATTTTGCTGATGCGCACGTGAAGCAAGTTCGGGTACCACACCGCCATACGCTTCATGAACGGCCTGGCTGGAGACTACATTCGACAGCAAATATCCATCCTTGATAACGGCTGCCGACGTATCATCACAAGAAGACTCGATTCCCAATATTATCGTACTCATAGTTTTTTGATATTTAAACGGTGCAAAAGTAATGATAAAAGTAGGATTCATAACGAACTATTTTATATTTTTGTTCGCTAAATAAAAGTAACCGCTTATCAGAACGCTGAAAAAGACTGTACGTTGGGTGCTCGGTATCGTACTGGGAGTATATATCGGAGTAATTCTTTTGTTGAACATACCATTTGTTCAGCAAAAGTCTGCTGTATTTGTAGCAAAAGAGCTCTCTCATGTTATGGGTACCGAGTTGACCATTGGAAGAATAGATATGGGACTACTGAACCGTATCATCATAGATGACGTATTGCTCGATGACCAATCGGGAAAAGAAATGTTGAAAGTTGCCCGTCTTTCTGCCAAATTTGAAATACTTCCCCTTTTCAAGGGAAAAATCACAATCAGCAGTGTACAACTATTCGGCTTCAATATCAACCTGAACCAAAAAACACCAGACTCACCTCCTAACTTTAAATTCGTTCTTGATGCATTTGCATCGCAGGATACAATTAAAAAAGAGAAAAATATCGACCTGCGCATTAATTCCATATTGATTCGACGCGGCAAATTGGCATATGATGTATTTTCCGAAAAAGAAACTCCGGGAAAATTCAACTCCAAACATGTACGATTACAAAATATCATAGCTAATATTTCGCTGAAAGCGTTACAAAACGATTCGATCAATGCCTCCATTAAACGATTAAGTGTGGATGAGCAATCCGGATTTGAGCTCAAGAAGTTAAGTTTAAAGCTGGTAGCCAACGCCCAAAAAATGTCTATAGACAATTTTTCTATCGACCTGCCCGGTACTTCTTTAAAAATGGATACCATACACCTCGATTACGATAGCTTAGGAGCATTTAAACAATTCACCGATAATGTCCGGTTCACTTTCCGAACACTACCTTCTTATGTCACACTAAAAGATATTTCACCATTTGTTCCTGCATTATCCAATTTCAAAGAGAAAATAGAGTTGGATTTGGATGTAAACGGCACAATCAATCAGTTAAACTGCTCCAAACTGGCCATTAATGCCGGAAATCAGTTTCAAGTAGAAGGAGATGTTTCTTTGCAAGATCTGTCACATCCGCAAGACGCTTTCATTTTCGGTAACCTCTCCAAACTGTCGGCCAACAGCAACGGTATCGGATTCCTCGTACGCAACTTAAACAAAGAATATAACGGGGTCCCTCCTATATTAGAACGCTTGGGCAACCTATCTTTCCGAGGTGAAATATCCGGATACTTCACTGACCTTGTTACATACGGCTTATTTCATACAGACATAGGGACAGTCAAGACCGACCTTAAACTCAGTTCGGATAAAGAGAAAGGTCTGTTCGCATATTCGGGAGCCATTAAGACGATTGATTTCAAGCTGGGCAAACTGCTTAATAACAACAAATTGGGAGAAGTTACATTCAATCTTGATGTAAAAGGTGCTCATTATGACAGACAACGGCCATCCATCATACTGAAAGGACTGATAGCAGCCATCGAATACAGTAACTATAAATATGAAAATATAACACTCGACGGAGAATACAAACATGGCGGATTCAATGGGAAAGCGGAACTAAATGACGAAAACGGTTCAGTGGCAGTAAATGGCAGTATCAATTTGGTGGAGAAAATTCCGACTTTCGACTTTCAAGCTTCCATTAAGAATCTTCGCCCACACGAACTGAATCTGACACAAAAATATGAGGATACCGAATTCTCTGTAAAAGTCACAGCAAATTTCAAAGGCGGTTCCATCGATCAGATGAATGGAGATATCGACATAGACAGTTTACAGTTTACCGCTCCGGAGAAAGAGTATTTCATGAAAAACCTTCATGTAGCAGCAACGCAGGAAGCAGGTATCAATAAACTCGCACTGACCTCGGAGTTTATGACGGCCAATGTAGAGGGGCGTTTTCTATATCCTACATTGCCGGCAAGTATTATGAATATCATGCGCAGTTACATCCCCTCACTCATTCTGCCTCCTAAAAAACAGATCGAAACAGATAACAATTTCAGTTTCGACATTCATATTTTCAATGTAGATATTTTATCGAGCATTTTTGATATTCCTTTAAAGATATATACCCATTCCACTATAAAGGGATATGTCAATGACCGGATGCGACGTATTCGGGTAGAAGGATATTTCCCACGTTTACAATACAAAAACAATTTCTTGGAATCAGGATTACTGCTTTGCGAGAATCCATCCGATCAGTTCATGGGAAAAGTACGTTTTACCAGCCAAAAAAAGAACGGAGCTGTCAATATCTCTTTAGAAGCACAAGCCAAAGATGATCAAGTTAACACAACCATAAATTGGGGAAACAATGCCGCCGTCACCTATAGCGGGCAACTGGCTGCTATGGCACAATTCCTGCGTACAGAAGGTGAAAAGCCTTTATTGAAAGCCTTGGTAGACATAAAACCGACAGATGTAATTTTAAATGATACCATTTGGCAGGTACACCCCTCACAAGTAGTGGTGGATTCGGGTAAAATCGATATCAATGACTTCTACTTCAGCCATGCCGACCGTTATATACGCGTTGACGGACACATCTCAGACAACCCGGAAGACACGGTAAAAGTAAACTTGAAAGATATTAATATCGGTTATGTATTTGATATCGCACGCATCTCGGACGATGTGAATTTCGAAGGAGATGCCACAGGTATGGCTTATGCCAGCGGCGTATTGAAAAAACCGGTGCTCGACACACGTCTATCCATTATGAACTTTACCCTAAACGGAGGATTATTGGGTGACCTGGATATCTATGGCGCCTGGGATAATGAGAAGAAAGGTATTTATCTCGATGCACACATCCAAGAAAAAGATATTTCCAAGACTCATGTAAACGGATTCATTTATCCCATCAAACCGACAAGCGGACTGGATCTCAATATTGACGCAAACAACCTGAATATCAAATTCCTGGAGCATTATATGCGATCAATAGCGCAAGATGTCCGGGGACGTGCCAGCGGTAAAGTCCATTTTTATGGCAAATTCAAAGGTTTAACATTGGATGGTGCAGTGATGACAGACGCTTCTATGAAATTCGATATACTCAACACGTCATTTGCCCTTAAAGACACGATACGTTTGGCTCCGGAAGGCATTACATTTGATAATATACATATCGCCGACATGGAAGGACATCAGGGAAAATTAAACGGATATCTTCATTACGAACATTTCAAAAACATAAAATATCAATTCGATATCCAGGTCAATAACATGCTGGTGATGAATACGCAAGAGTCACCCGATTTTCCTTTTTACGGAACGGTATACGCAACCGGTAACGCGCTTCTCACAGGCAATGCACAAGACGGATTGGATGCCAATATAGCCATGACTACCAATCGGAATACAAACTTTACATATAGTACAGGAACCGTTGCTTCGGCTACAAACAACCAGTTTATTAAATTTGTAGATAAAACACCACGACGCAGTATACAAGATTCTGTTCAGCTTGTCTCTTTCTATGAGCAGGTACAACAGAAAATAGAGAAAAAGGAGTCGCAAACCGATATACGTCTCAACATTTTGGTCGACGCAACTCCGGACGCAACTATGAAAATTATTATGGATCCTGTAGCAGGAGATTATATCAGCGGGCGCGGCTCAGGTAACATCCGTATGGAGTTTTATAATAAAGGAGACATGAAAATGTTCGGTAATTATCATATCCAACAGGGTATCTATAAGTTCAGTCTTCAAGAAGTGATACGCAAAGACTTCATTATCAAAGAAGGAAGCACAATCACTTTCAATGGCCCCCCACTCGATGCAACATTAGATATACAGGCTTCATACACTGTGCCATCGGCTTCGCTGAACGACTTAATACCGGATGCCTCTACCATCATCCAACAGCCCAATGTCCGCGTAAATTGCATGATGAATCTGAATGGCATTCTTCTACGCCCTACCATAAAATTAGGAATCGAGTTACCAAACGAACGTGATGAAGTACAGGCATTGGTGCGTAACTACCTCAGTACAGACGAGCAAATGAACATGCAAATACTTTACCTATTGGGTATTGGCAAATTCTATATGGAAAACAATACCGGTGAACGGCAAAGTTCCGATATGATGTCATCCGTACTGTCCTCTACCCTGTCGGGACAGTTGAACAATATGCTATCGCAAATTATCGATAATAACAACTGGAATATCGGAACCAATCTCAGTACCGGAGAAAAAGGCTGGACGGATATGGAGGTGGAAGGAATTCTTTCCGGACAGTTGCTTAACAACCGATTGATTATCAATGGAAATTTTGGATATCGAGATAACCCAATGGCAAATACAAACTTTGTAGGTGACTTCGAAGCAGAATGGTTGTTGACACGTTCGGGAGATGTACGTCTGAAAGCATACAATGAAACCAACGACCACTACTACACCAAAACAAACTTGACGACACAAGGTGTCGGAGTAATGTATAAGAAAGATTTCAATAAATGGAATGAGCTATTCTTCTGGAATAAATGGAAACTCCGTAACCGGAAAAAAAGAATGGAAAGGAAACAAGAAGAAGTTCAAAAAAGCGATTCCATCGGCACAGATAACGATGCACTATCCAAAATAAAGAGATTACGCGAAGAACAATAACCAATATGTAAATGCATGTATAAAGAATACCTTCCCAGTACTGTCCTATGACCTTATATAGAATCCTATTGGGTATTCGAATCAACAAATACTTAAAAGAAATGGAAAAGATCAAAGAGAAAGCAGCTTCTTTATTGCAAAAGTGTGAGGTTGTAGTTTTGTCGTCAATAAATGCAGAAGGTTATCCACGCCCTGTCCCCATTGCTCGGATAGCATCAGAAGGATTATCCACTATCTGGATGTCTACCGGTGCTTCATCACTGAAAACAACGGAATTCCGTGCAAACGCGAAAGCAGGACTATGTTATTATTCCGACGGTGACAGTGTTGTCCTGACCGGAGAAGTGGAAGTCATTGACGATGCGGAATCAAAAGAAAAGTACTGGCAAAACTGGTTTATCAAATTTTTCCCGCAAGGAGTGAAAGATCCGGAATATATTCTGTTAAAATTCCGAAGCAACCAAGCTACAATCTATATTGAAGACCAGTTTCAGCGCGTAACAATAGAGTAATTGTAAATAACCCGGCATCCGGTGCATTTATAAGCCATATATTTGTGCCGGATGATTGGACTATTATCGTTCCACAACACGAAAAGGTTCTTTGCTCTCCCTATTTTGTAATATAACAGCCATATGTTCCAATGCCCAGTCCACCAAAGCCTCTACATGTGGAATCAAGCTACGTCCGGTATCCGTAAGGTTGTATTCTACACGTGGCGGTACTTCCGCATAAATCTTCCTTTCCACCAGTCCATCGCTTTCCAATGTTCTGAGAGTAACGGTAAGCATGCGTTGTGAAATGTCTTCAATTGTCTTATGAATATCACTAAACCGCATTGTCCCATTTGCATTCAAAGTAACAAGAACAAGTATCGACCATTTATCGCCCAGCCTGCTCAGTACGTCACGCACCGGACAATTTCCCGTAGGATGAAAATTTTTCATTTTTTTAATCTTTTCTATTCTTCTGATGCTCAGCAATGGTTACTTCCATGTAAGTTCCTTATTCTGAGATACGTTCTTGTTTACATAAACAAGTAAAGCTATATTTGCAACACAAAAGTAATAAACTTACTAAAAATAACTATTGTTTCACTTAATATTTTACGTTATGGCAAAGAAAGTTGCAGTATTAGCAGTAAATCCGGTAAACGGATTCGGTTTGTTTCAGTATCTGGAAGCATTTTTTGAGAATGAAATTCCGTACAGAGTGTATGCAGTAGCAGAAACCAAAGAGATAAAGAGTAACTCCGGTATCAGTTTGTGGGCAGACGATGTTATAGCCAATCTAAAAGGCCATGAAGACGAATATGATGCACTCGTGTTTTCTTGTGGTGACGCTGTTCCCATATTTCAGGAAAATGCAAACAAACCATACAATATCGATCTGATGGAAGTTATCAAAGCATTCGGAGATAAAGGAAAACTAATGATAGGACATTGTGCGGCAGCAATGATGTTTGATTTCACAGGAATTACCAATGGTAAAAAACTATCTGTACACCCACTGGCAAAGCCGGCCATCCAAAACGGTAAAGCAACAGATGAGAAATCAGAAATTGACGGTAATTTCTTCACGGCACAAGATGAAAACACCATCTGGACAATGATGCCTAAAGTAATCGAAGCCCTTAAGTAAGAAAAAGGATATTGGTTCAAAATGATGGCAGAATATCAAAAGTTACGTTATTCTGTCTATTCAATAAATCATGGATGAATGTAAGTGCCATTAGCTGCCACATTCATCCATGATTATTTATATTTATCCACGATCTCTTTTCCAAATGGGGTCAGTGCCAATCCGGCCAGTTTGAAATGCTGTATGCCAAAAGGCAATCCTATAATCGTAATACTCAGCAAGATGCCAAAGGCAAGATGCGAAAGGCTTATCCATATACCTCCCAAAAATATCCAAAGAATATTCATCAATATACTAAGGCAACCTCCCGAATCGGGACAACTCCTAACCTCTTTTCCAAATGGACACAATGCCAGCAAAGACATTTTGAGGGTTTGCAGACCAAAAGGGATACCGATAATCGTTATCATCATCAAAAGACTGGATATCAAATACTCAACAGCCGTAAATATGCCTCCAAGCAGGAGCCACAAGAGATTCATAAACAAATTCATACTTTCAATATTTTAATTCTCTAAGGGCACAAAGATAAAATATAATGAATGAATTCCGGTATATTTAACATGCTGATTTTATGGATAACAAAAATTCCTAATTGAGTGCAGTAATATTAAGAGCCTCTTTAAATTTTCCTTTTAAAAGTTTTTACCCACATACAGATGCACTAAAGAATCAATCATCTCCGGTTGTTTTTTAAGAATCAACCGTTTTGGGTTGTTTTTATAAAATCAACCGTTTTTGGTTGTTTTCTCAGAAATAGTCTTATCTTTGCTTCGGAAGAATAAAATCATAAACCTATGAAAATAAAAGGAGTCATTACCGGAGACATTATCCAGTCCACCCGAATAAAGCCGGAAAACAAACAACTGGTTTTAGATACCATTCGTAACACAGTATACGAAATGGAGAAATGGAGTAAAATGAAACTGGAGATTTTCCGTGGGGACAGTTTCCAGATTGTTATTGACAATCCCTATGAAGCAGTAAGAATAGCTATACTTATCCGCGCCGGACTACAAAAAAGTACTCCGGAAGGCAGTGAAATAAAATGGGATGCACGCCTGGCCTTAGGATTAGGAAGTGTGAACTTCTCACAAGAAGAGAGCGTCACCGAATCCGATGGTGAAGCTTTCCGCAATTCGGGATGGGAATTTGACGAATTAGGGAAACGAAAACTTGCCATACGTACTCCTTGGCAAAACATGAATGACGAATTAAAAGTAAGTACGGCATTTGCCGATGATATTGTTTCTGAATGGAGTGTGGCACAGGCACAGGCAATCTATGCTTCGTTAATTCATTCAAAAACGCAAAAAGAGATAGCTGCCGACCTGAATACCTCTCCACAAAATATCAGCAAACGTATCATTGCCGGTAAAGAATATCTTATCAGGCCTTATCTGGACAGGTGCAAACAAATAATAACAGCCAAAATTCAAACAGATGGAATTAAGTAGTTTCAGTCTTTTGTTTCGCCTGATTTTTGCACATTTCTTAGCAGATTTTATACTGCAAAGCAAAGGAATGGCAAATGGCAAACGAGGTTTCCAAATAATAAAGAAAAAGAAAAGACAGCTTAGTACTGCTCACAAGTGGGCATATCATCTCTCTCACAGCTTAGTGCAAGCCATAACGGCGTATCTATTCGCAGGGATGTGGAGTAACTGGATGATCCCTTTAGTAATCTTTGTCACCCATCTCATCATAGACTATATTAAAATCCGCTATTTCAATGACCGTCTTCACGCATTTATTATCGACCAAATACTCCATCTGCTCGTTATCTGTATTTTGTGGATGGGTGTTTATGGCATATGGAGCGAAATGGCAGAGGTGTCGGATATTCTATTCGCTTCTCCCAAATGGTGGGCGATACTGACAGTTTATCTCCTTATATTAAAACCCACTTCCTTGTTATTGGCCCTTTTCACCCGGCAATGGAGAGAACTCGGTATGAACTCTACCAGTCTTCAGAATGCCGGACAGTGGATTGGATATCTGGAACGCTGCCTTATCTTAACCTTTATTTTAGTAGGATTTAACGAAGCGATCGGTTTTCTATTGGCTGCAAAATCGATCTTCCGTTTTGGGGAATTAAGTAAAGGACAGGAAATAAAAACAACAGAATATGTTTTAATAGGAACATTGGCCAGTTTTACAATTGCCATACTCACGGGACTTGTACTACGTACATTTCTTTCTGCATACACATGAGTTTTCGTTTCAAATAAAGCAACGATCATTTCGGTCTACTGAAAAGGTCGGTTTCAATACGTTGAAACGACTTGTTTCATAATAATGAAACGCTTGGTTCCATATAGATGGAACAATTAGTTTCATCCATATGGAACGAACGGTTTCAACACGTTGAAACCAATCAAGTGATCGTATCTACTACTTTTTCTTACTTATCCGGAATGTCATGAGCATTATCTACCACATATATTCATCCGTGTAACGGGTAAAAGGCGGTTCTTCGGTAATCCCTTTATTACAAAACACCTGCCGGATATAAGCCTGTTCTTTAGGAGTGAGATACCGTTCCTCCCGATAAAAACGATAATATTTGGTTTTGCCGAAATGTCCGATCAATTGTTGTTTAATACTGACTGCATCTTCATAGGGGATCTTATCAAGTAATCCTTTGACTCCCCATGCCATACGCACCTTCTCCGCTTTTTGAAAATAAGAACAATTCCCATCCGCTTTCGGAAAGCGAACCGGATTGAGAATGGTGATAAACGGATAATCGGCCGTATCATACAAAGCTGCCATACGCCGCAAGCAGTTTTCGGCTTGCCGACATTGCTCGTTATAACAACGGGCATAGCTGTACGGCACAGATAGAGTGTTTGTTTTTTGTTCCATAAAATTATTTTTTGTGTTCGTAATAACATAATCCTGTTCTTGAAATTCCAGGAAATGCAACGAACAATGTTTTCTACAAAAGTAAAAAAATAAATCTGATAACTACCTGTTTTCTGTTAATGAAAGCAGATTATTGTCGCAGTTTTTATTACAAGAAAGGGGATATGCCCAATAGACACATCCCCTTTCTTTATATTCTTTAATTACAGAGGTCAAACAATGTTTCCTGTCGAATCGAATATCACTTTCATCTTCATCGTTTCCGGAATTCAATCGTCAATATCGATCAGGTTAAATTGCAGGTCAAATTTCAATTCCCATCTATTGGACAGTTTCACCTCATAATCTTTTTTGTCCCGTTCTATCTTCAATACTTTGGCATCCGGATAGTTCTCAGACACATATTTAAGAATTTGAGCCGGAATTACACCTGCCGGGACAGCACTGTATTTACAGTTAATCTCTTTCCAGTTCCCCTGTTTATCGAACTCCAGCTTATTGCCATCCGTAAAAATAACATCATAACTCTTGTCAAGCCAATCCGTTTCCATCTTAGCAATGGCAACCTTACTATTACCAAAATGCGATTTAATAAACTGTTGAGCCGATTGTGGCAACTGTGCTACCTTAATCGGTTTATCATCATTTGCCTTCACAACAGCCTGAAAGGTGAACAGGCACACTAATAAAAGAAGTAACTTTTTCATAATCGTCTTTTTTAATATTGTTTTTCTTTAAATATTTAATTATGATACAAAGATGAGATGAGAAACTGAAAAGATTTTGAAATCCAAGGGCTTTTTTAAAATTTTCTTCTTAGAATTTTCTATCAGTTTATTTTATACCCCCTTCCGGCTTACCATCTCTTCCTATCCTGTAGTTTATGCCCGCTTTCCATGCCTGCGATATCTGATAGTATCGTTTTATACGATATAGTTTTCCATCTTTCAGTAACTTGGCACCGGTTTGGTGAAAACAGAAAGCAACCATGCCACGGATTCCAGCTTGTCGACATTATCATAATCTACTTCATATATTTAAATCTGTTCTTCCGAAATCTCAAAGCAGTGTTCACCGTTCTGAAAATAATACTTCAATCCTATATTCTGCAGTCGGCAAATAGAATCGACGATAGCCAGCCCGAGCCCTGTGGAACCCTCTTTCTTGGTACCTTGATAAAAACGTTCAAAAATATGCGTACTATCCAAAGAATGCTCTACCCCACTATTGCAGAATGTAAAACGATGCGATGTAATTTCTATCCGGATATGACCGCCATCTACATTGTGTACAAAAGCATTCTTCAAAAGGTTCGTTATAAGAATAGTAGCAAGGGATTCGTTCATTTGTACACGGAAAACACCCTTTTCCACTACCTCCGTCTGAATCTCCCGATAGGCGTATACCTCTTTATAATCATCCAAATATTGCTTTAAAAGATCGTTCAGTTCCAGTTCTACGGTTTCCGTAAACTGTCCGTTGTCTATTTTCGAAAGCAATAACAGTGATTTGTTCAACTTTGTGATATGTTCCAAAGTCTGGTGAGTCTTCATTAGTTCCTCCAACTGAGATTCGGAAAGCGATTCATCTTCCATCATCATCTCCAAACGATTCCGGCAGATGGCAAGCGGAGTCTGTATCTCATGAGAAGCATTGCCTATGAATTGCTTCTGCTGTTCGAACAACTGCTCGCTACGTTCTGCATTCCGGATAGCCGCTTCGTTAAGTTTACGAAATTCAGTGATTTGTGTGTCATTCTCCAGAGGTTTATTCTTACTTCCTATCCGGTAGCCGTCCAGCCAATGCAACAAGACGTATAAAGGTCGCATACTTTGCTGGAACACCCAGACATTCACTACGATTATGACAAGCAGCAAGGCTACATAAAGAAAAATCATCCAATTACGTATCGCAGCAGTCAAATCCTCTTTTTCAATGCTTGGAGTAGATACCGTCAATTCATAAAACCGGTTTTCATCATCTTTAAAGATGGTAGTAAGAATACGCGCCGGTTCGGTTTCACCCTTTTCTACAATATAAACCATAGAATCCTTATAGGTAATATCTTCACGACTATCTGCATATTCCTCAGTAACTTCTCTGAGGTAATATTGGTTATTCGAGCCGGTATTTTGCGAAGGCAATTCCTCTCCGGCAAGCGTACGGATAATGATAACTTCCGAATAATCTTCCAGCGAATCATCCACTTCATCGTTCACCTCGTCCATCATAGCCATATAAAAAAACACAGCCCAAACACCTAATACAAGTATCAGGAGCAAAGAGATACGAATTACGATGCGATAAATCAGTTTCATAATTATTCTACAATCATTTTATAGCCGAATCCGTAAACCGCTTTTATTTCGGCAGTAGCCCCGGCGTCTTTCAGTTTCTTGCGAAGATTTTTTATTTGCGCATAGATAAAATCGAAATTGTCCACTTGATCGATATGATCTCCCCAAACAGATTCGGCAAGCGTATTCTTATTGACCAATCTGCCGGGACGATTGATAAAATACAGCAGGATATCATACTCTTTCCTATTCAGTTCCACCTCCCTGTCATTGATAAGTACCTGATACTTATCCGGAAGAATACGGATATTTCCTAAACAGATATCAATCTCTCCATCGTGATGCTGGCGGCGGATAACACTTTTAATACGTGCATTCAATTCTGCCAGATGGAAAGGTTTAGGCAGATAATCGTCCGCCCCCAATTCCAGTCCCAACACTTTATCTTCCAAAGAATCTTTCGCTGAGATGATGATCACATTCTCGCGCTTATGCATAGCTTTCAGCTTTTCAAGCAGGTCGAGTCCGCTACCATCCGGAAGCATAATGTCGAGTAAAACACAATCATAGTCATAATCTTCTATCTTGCGTAAAGCAGAATTAAAATCGGCAGCGACTTCCACCACATAACGCTCTTTCTCCAACGAACGTTGAATGAGTTCACGCAATGCAGGCTCGTCTTCAACTATTAATATCTTCATAAGGCTACTTCATATTTATAGATCTATGTACAAAGAAAAAGGAAGTTTCTGAAATAAAGCTGAAATTACAGAATTTTTATTCTTAAAGTTCAAGTATTGCTTCAAGCAAAAACATAAAACGAAATCAAAACATATACAAATAGAAAATGCCGGTCGCATCCATTCGTCTGCGACCGGCACTCAATTGAAATAAAATATCTTTTAATAAGAACGTGCAAAGATCACGCGGCATGCCGAAGGCTTACCGGTAACCATACATTTACCCGGAGTCTTATCACCGTCAAACGGAATACAACGGATAGTTGCTTTCGTATCTTCCTTGATCTTTTCTTCTGTTTCAGTAGTACCGTCCCAATGAGCCAAGATAAAGCCGCCTTTTTCTATTTCGGTCTTGAATTCATCATAAGTCTCTACAGTTCTCGTCATCGCCTCACGATGTTTTAAAGCTTTCTGATAAACGTTTGCCTGAATCTCTTCAAGAAGGTTCTTTACATAAGTTTCGATACCTTCACAAGAGATGGTTTCTTTCTCAAGAGTATCGCGGCGCATTACCTCCATCGTGTTGTTTTCCAAGTCACGGCCACCCATCACAAGACGTACCGGCACACCTTTCAGTTCATAATCGGCAAACTTGAAGCCCGGACGCTTATTGTCGGCATTGTCATATTTCACCGAAATACCCAATGATTTCAATGTAGCAACAATACCTGCCACCTTAGCATCAATCTGTTTCAGTTGTTCTTCATTCTTATAGATAGGAACAATAACTACCTGTATAGGTGCCAAATGTGGAGGTAACACTAATCCGTTGTCGTCAGAATGAGTCATGATAAGCGCACCCATCAATCGAGTGGAAACACCCCATGAAGTAGCCCAAACATATTCCAATTTATTCTCTTTATTAACAAACTGAACATCGAATGCTTTGGCAAAGTTTTGTCCCAAGAAGTGAGAGGTACCGCTCTGCAAAGCTTTTCCATCCTGCATCATCGCTTCGATGGTATATGTATCGAGTGCACCGGCAAAACGCTCGTTAGCCGATTTCACACCTTTCACAACAGGAACCGCCATGTACTTCTCGGCGAAGTCGGCATATACATTCAACATTCTTACTGCTTCCTCTTCGGCTTCTTCACGAGTGGCATGTGCCGTATGCCCCTCCTGCCATAAGAATTCAGCCGTGCGAAGGAAAAGACGCGTACGCATTTCCCAACGGAATACGTTTGCCCACTGGTTGCACAAGATAGGCAGGTCGCGATAAGACTGTATCCAGTTCTTATAAGTATTCCAGATGATTGTTTCCGAAGTAGGACGGATAATCAGCTCTTCTTCAAGCTTAGCAGCCGGATCAACCACAACGCCCGATCCATCCTCCGCATTTTTCAGACGATAGTGAGTAACCACCGCACACTCTTTGGCAAAGCCTTCCACATGTTCAGCTTCGCGGCTAAGGAAAGATTTCGGGATCAACAACGGGAAATAAGCATTCACATGACCGGTCTCTTTAAACATATCATCCAGCTGACGTTGCATTTTTTCCCAAATAGCGTATCCGTAAGGCTTAATCACCATACATCCGCGCACAGCAGACTGCTCTGCCAAATCCGCTTTTACCACCAAATCATTGTACCACTGCGAATAATTCTCGCTGCGTTTGGTAAGGTCTTTCAGTTCTTTTGCCATTATATTTTTATTTAAAGTTTTCTTGATTCGTTAAAACAGGGTGCAAAAATACGAAATAGACAGAACTCTACCTATTGTTCTGCATTATTTTTGTCAGTGAAAAACTATTATATAACCGTACTTCTATCACTTTACAGATTCGTTTATCCCGAAACCGAACAAAGCAAAATCTCCTTTTACGGGATCATCGGGCCAGATTTGTGCCAAAATATCAGTAATATCACAAGCCGTCCGGATACATTTGCGTTTCTGAGTCAATCCTAAATCCATCGCTATACGATGAACATGTGTATCAAGCGGAACAATCAGTTCACGAGGATGAAACCTTTGCCAAAGACCAAAGTCGACGCAAGAATCCCGACGGATCATCCACCGCAGGAACATGCACATCTTTTTAGCTTCGAAAGTACTGGACATCTCGGGCATACCATTGATATGTCCGAAAACAGACTGTAATCTTTGTAAAGGAGAAAGTGTCTCAAACGATTCATAAAGGTAGTCTTCCAATGTCGGCTTTCGTGAGTAAACAGTATACAGTGTATCGCACAACAGATAAAAGTCATCGAAAGAATAGTAACGATAGAAACTTCCTTTCTGTCCGGCATACATTCTCCATTCTTTACTCATTATATATTGATAAGGAGCATTCTTGAAGATTGCACAATCTATCCGGTCGGCACTTCTAATAATCGCTTTCCGGTTTCCGGTAGCTATCCAGGAGGTGACAAGCGCTGAAATCTCAACGTCTGTCTGAGAGTGATAACGATGGGGTATCCGGATAGGGTCTTCTACGATAAAAGCAGGCGTTTCATAACGTTCCGCCAATAGCATAAGCCGTTCTTTCAACTCTGTATTCATGATTGTTGTAGATATAATAAAAGCCATAAATCAGATACGATCTATGGCTTATTGCTTTTTGGAGCGGCAAGCGAGACTCGAACTCGTGACCCTCAGCTTGGGAAGCTGATGCTCTACCAACTGAGCTACTGCCGCAATATGTTTTAATTATCATTCTTAAAACGGTGACAAAGGTAAACATTGTTTTGTAAAAAGCAATACATATACGGAAAAAAATAAAAGAAAAAAGTCGGAAATAAATCTCTACATATAAGACCGTGGATTAAATTACTTTCTATGAGACCGATAGATGAAGTCTTCTTTTTTGCGAACAATCCTCTTCCTCATCTGTTAGAATCTTCACGAAATAATCAAATGGAATAAACGAATAATGATATGAACCTAAACCAACGAATCCTCTTTATTTTATTATCAGTTAGTTTGTCTATGCCGGTAATGATGGCGCAGGGTGCTTACAACACTACCCCAAAGGCCGTCCCGGATGGAAAGCAATCTCTTAGTTTTGAAGAAGCACTGGAGTTGTTGCATACCGGCAATCAAAGCTTAAAGATTGCAGATAAAGGAGTGGAAATAGCTAAAAGCGAGAAAGGAAAGCTGAATGCTTTTTGGTATCCGAGCGTACAATCTACCGGGGCATTTGTACATATGTCGGAAAAGATAGAGGTCAAACAACCGCTATCACAATTTACAGATCCGGCAAAAGATTTTGTGCACAGCATCATTCCTGATGATCAGATCATCAGTGGCATTCTCGATCAGATAGGAGCCAATACGCTAATCTTCCCTTTGGCTCCGCGTAACCTGACAACGGTCGATGTTACTGCCGAATGGGTTTTCTTTGCCGGTGGAAAACGGTTTCATGCCAGCAAGATCGGTAATACAATGGTAGACCTGGCACGCGAAACTCGCGGACAGGTGGATGCCGCCCAACGTACACTGCTCGCCGAAAGTTATTATGGACTAAGATTGGCGCAACAAGTCGTTGCCGTACGCGAAGAAACGTACAACGGGTTAACTAAACATTATGAGAATGCCCTAAAATTAGAAGCCACCGGAATGATCGACAAGGCGGCACGACTCTTCGCACAAGTCAATATGGATGAAGCAAAGCGGGAACTGGAAGCCGCACGAAAAGAAGAAACCGTAGTGCAGAACACTTTGAAAACACTGCTCAACATGGAAGGAGAAAACGGTAACATCGCACCTTCTTCTCCCCTGTTCATCAACGACTCACTTCCACCCAAAATGGAATTCATACTTGCAGTAAACACCAGTAACTATCTCGTCAACCAGCTAAATCTTCAGGAGCATATAGCGAAACAACAAGTGAAGATCGACCGAAGCGGATATATGCCCAATATCGCCCTTTTCGGCAAACAGACATTATACTCGCACGGGATTCAGAGTAATCTCCTGCCCCGTACGATGGTAGGAGTCGGTTTCACATGGAATCTCTTCGACGGACTGGAACGTGAAAAACGAATCCGGCAGTCGAAACTGACAAGCCAGACATTGGCATTGGGACAGGCAAAGGCCAAAGACGACCTTGCCATAGGAGTAGACAAACTATACAGCCAGATGCAACAGGCCCAAGATAATGTACGGGCCTTGAATACTACCATCGAACTGAGTGAGGAACTGGTACGGATGCGTAAAAAAGCATTTACGGAAGGAATGGCTACTTCTACCGAAGTGATCGATGCAGAAACAATGTTATCTAAAGTGAAAGTGGCAAGACTTGCCGCCTATTACGAATATGATGTAGCACTAATGAACCTGTTGGCGCTGTGCGGAACGCCGGAACAATTCAGCCGCTATGCCTCTACTGTTCCAACTTCCCTTCCGCTTCCGGAAGATATGAAATAAAAATAATCCATATGAATAAAAACAATATAACCCATCCTGAAAATATGAATACAGAAGATACTAAAAAGGAGATGATTCCTTCTGCTTTCCCCCCTAAAGAAAACGGAGAACACTCAAACAGAAAAAGCCTGAGCATCGCTTTTATTATTGTTCTCGTAGCTGTCCTGCTGTTCACGGCCATTGGCATGATACTGATGCGTAAACAACCGCTTGTACTGCAAGGTCAAGTGGAAACAACAGAAATACGTATCAGTGGAAAGTTACCGGGACGTATCGACACATTCCTGGTGCGCGAAGGCGACTGGGTGAAACAGGGCGATACTCTTGTGGTAATAAACAGCCCTACGATAGAAGCCAAATACCGCCAAGTAGACGCTTTGGAGCAGGTAGCAGTGCAACAAAACAAAAAGATAGACGCAGGAACCCGCCGACAGATCATTGCCACGGCACAGCAACTCTGGAATAAAACAAAGAGTGACCTGACGCTGGCCAAAACGACCTACGACCGGATACTTACCCTATATAAAGACAGTGTGGTTACTTCACAACGAAAAGATGAAGTAGAAGCAATGTACAAAGCCGCCGTTGCCGCCGAGCGCGCTGCCTATGAACAGTATCAGATGGCCGTAGATGGTGCACAGAGCGAAGATAAAGCATCGGCACGAAGCTTGGTAAATGCGGCACGAAGCACAGTAGACGAAGTTACCTCCCTATTAATGGACGCACGGCTCACAGCACCGGAAGACGGGCAGATAGCTACCATCTTTCCCAAACGTGGCGAACTGGTAGCTCCGGGAACGCCGATCATGAATCTGGTAGTGATGAGCGACGTACATGCCGTATTGAACGTCCGCGAGGATTTGATGCCGAACTTCCGTATCGGTGGAAAGTTCGTAGCCGATGTTCCTGCAATCGCCCGGAAAAATGTAGAGTTTGAGGTATATTACATCAGCCCGTTGGGCAGCTTCGCCACCTGGAAATCGACCAAGCAGACAGGCAGCTATGACCTGCAAACTTTCGAAATACACGCGCGCCCTACCCAGACAATAGACGGATTACGCCCGGGAATGTCGGTATTATTAACATTGGAATAAGGAGGACCGGTATGGCAAACGACTTCCGACTTCCTGCTTCCCACTCCCGGCTAACTGCCGTTCTGCTTCGTGAGTGGACGCGGATGACTTCACGACGCCTTTACTTCGGTACTTGCATCGTACTTCCGTTGTTCACCCTCTTCTTCATGGCCACCATCTTCGGAAACGGGCAAATGGAGAATATCCCCATCGGCATTGTAGACCAAGATAATACGGCGACTTCACGAACCATAGTGAGAAATCTGTCTGCTGTTCCTACTTTTAAAGTAACCCGTCATTTTGTCAACGAAGCTGCCGCCCGGGAAGCTGTACAACGTAAAGAGATATACGGATACCTCTCCATCCCTCCCCGCTTTGAACAGGATGCCATAACAGGTAAAGATGCCACCCTCTCCTATTATTATCACTATGCACTACTCTCGGTAGGCGGCGAACTGATGGCAGCTTTCGAAACTTCACTGGCACCGGTCGCTTTATCGCCCATAGCCATGCAGGCAGTGGCATTAGGAGTAAGCGAACAGCAGATAGAGACATTCCTTTTGCCTGTACAGGCCAGTGATCATCCGATTTACAATCCCTCGCTGGACTACTCGGTTTACCTGAGCCAGCCTTTCTTTTTTGTGCTGTTTCAGGTACTGATACTACTCGTTACAGTCTATTCCGTAGGTAGCGAAATTAAATTCCGCACAGGAGACAACTGGCTGGAAACTGCCGGCGGGAATATGGTTACCGCCATAGCAGGCAAGCTCCTGCCTTATACTGTTATTTTCAGCCTTATTGCCCTGCTCGGCAATTACGTCATGTTCGGCATGCTGCATATTCCTTTTCATGGCAGTTGGCTGTTGATGAATGCAATGACCGTCCTCTTTGTCATCGCCACACAGGCATTGGCACTTTTCATCTTTTCCCTTTTCCCGGCCGTAGCACTCATTATCAGCATTGTGTCTATGGTAGGTTCATTAGGGGCAACCCTGTCCGGTGTCACTTTCCCTGTGCCCAATATGTATCCGTTGGTACGCGACGCGTCATATCTCTTTCCGGTACGACACTTCACAGAGATCACACAAACCATGCTCTATTCCGGAGGCGATTTTGTCTATCTATGGCCTTCGGCAGTGATCCTCTGCGTCTTCCCCCTGTTGGCATTGGCAATGATTCCCCATTTGAAACGAGCTATAATCAGTCATAAATATGAAAACATCCAATAAACTCTCACAAATAGCATTCATTATTACACGCGAATTCCGCGCTATCAGCACCAGCTATGCCGTGTTGCTGGTGTTGATGGGGGGTATTTTCGTGTACGGACTGCTTTACAACTATATGTATGCGCCCAACATCGTAACCAAAGCCCCTGTCGCCGTAGTAGATAACTCTCACAGCAGTCTCAGCCGGCAATATATCCGTTGGCTGAGTGCCACTCCACAAGTAGAAATCTATGCCCAAGCCATGGATTATCACGAAGCGCAAGAATGGATGAAACAAGGAAAAGTACAAGGAATACTCTACCTCCCACATAACTTTGAAGACCGCGTTTTTCAAGGAGAGGAAGCCGTATTCTCCTTATACGCCACAACAGACGCTTTTCTCTATTTCGAAGCTTTGCAGGAAGCGTCATCAAGAGTCATGCTTGCCATAAACGATGCCTATCGTCCGGACGGTACCGTATTCCTTCCTCCGCAAGGATTGATAGCGGTAGCTCTGGCAAAGCCTGTCAATGTATCCGGTACGGCACTATACAACTACACCGAAGGATATGGCTCTTACCTTATTCCGGCAGTAATGATGGTCATCATCTTCCAAACGCTGCTAATGGTTATCGGCATGGTGACGGGAGACGAATACCAGAACAAAGGTGTCCGTGACTATCTTCCTTTCGGTCACAGTTGGGGAACGGCAACACGCATCGTTGCCGGAAAAACGTTTGTTTATTGCAGCCTGTATGCCGTCTTTGCCTTTTTTCTATTAGGCTTGTTACCACATTTTTTCAGCATCCCGAATATCGGCAGCGGCAGGGATATCCTTATCATGCTTATCCCCTATCTGTTAGCAACCAGTTTTTTCGGGCTGGCCGCTTCATGGTATTTCACCGATTCGGAAGCTCCCTTGTTAATGATCGCCTTCTTTTCGGTAGGCTTAATTTTCCTCTCCGGTGTATCCTATCCGATGGAACTGATGCCCTGGTATTGGCGGGCAGCACATTACATCTTACCGGCCGCTCCGGGCACACTCGCTTTTGTGAAACTGAACTCAATGGGAGGCGACATGGCGGATATCCGACCGGAATACATCACATTATGGATACAGACAGCTGTCTACTTCGCACTTGCAGTATGGGTATACCGAAAGAAACTCTTACGAAGTATCCCTCTAAAAGCTTAAATATATCCGCCCACTTGTGTAGAATATCCTTATCTTTGCTCTCTGGAAAATCAGATTAATTCATGGAGAGAACACAAGTAATACTCATCACCGGCGCTTCTTCGGGCTTCGGAAAGGTAACGGCACAAACACTTGCCGGAAAAGGGTACGTAGTTTATGGTACAAGCCGAAGAATAGCCAACGGAAATATCGGACAGATAAGAATGCTTATAGCAGATGTTACCGATGAAAATTCTGTTCGCAGTGCAGTGAACCGTATCATGGATGAACAGGGACATATCGACGTATTGATAAATAATGCCGGTATGGGAATTGGCGGTGCACTGGAAATGGCTACCGATGAAGAGATCTCTTCGCAGATGGATACAAACTTCATGGGTATGGTACGCATGTGTAGAGCAGTGCTACCCATTATGCGAAAACAACGGCAGGGGAAAATTATCAATATCAGTTCTATTGCCGGAAGGATAGCCGTACCCTATCAGGGTTTCTATTCGGCATCAAAATTCGCCATAGAAGGATATAGTGAAGCATTGTCTATGGAGGTATATCCATTCGGCATCAAAGTATGCGTAGTGGAACCCGGAGATTTCAATACCGGATTTACAGCCAGCCGGAACATCTCTCCTGCTACATTGGCATGCCCTGATTATGGAAAACGCTTCAAGCGGACTTTAAAAATCATAGAAGAAGCCGAAACAAACGGATGTCCGCCATCGAAACTGGCAGCAGCTATCTGCAAATTAATAGAAAAAAAGAACCCGCCTTTTCGTACATTGACCGGGCCGTGGACGCAAGTAGCATTTGCACGATTCAAAGGATGGATACCGGGCAAAGTCATTCGATATGCATTACGCTCTTTTTACGAGATAAAATAAAGAGACTGCACCGAAACAACACGATTCTTCAAAAAGAAATGATCTTTTGCTTGGCTTCGACCGGGGAAAAGGCTATATTTGTAGCTGTAATCATAAAGTAGTTTCAGTTAAACTACACAAGTAGGAGAAAGCAGAAGTTTTCTCCTTTTTTTATATTCTCCCGGTTCATAAAGTCTCTCAACAGCACGCTTACGACACTTCAGAACGGTACTTATGGAAAACAACACGGCATGTCACGATGAATACCAAGTAATGTTGCGATGCATTTCATTATTTGTTGCAGTGCAAATACCGGCATGTGGAGATGTAACAGAACATTCAGTAAGAAAAGTTTCCTTTTCAGTTAAGAATACGTAAATCTGCTCTTGACAAAAAAAGGTTTATTTCTCCAGTGGAGTCAGTTCCAAAAACATGGTCACAGTCAACAACACTCCCAGCGCAATGCAGACAGAGACAAGCAACAGGTTGATCAATTTTGCCTTAGGTTCGGTATCCTTGTGCAGATTATTGAGAAAGTATTCCTTGAAGAATAGATATAATGCAGGCGCGGAAGCGCTGGCCAACAGAAAATCTTCCGGGATATGAAAAAAATACGTTTTAGACAATCCGATAAGTGACCAATGACAGAGAAACAGCACCAGAAACATATTCACTTTACGGGCAAACAGCAACAGAAGTCCGATAGTAAATACTACCACCGAACAAGGCATCACAGGAGAGGTAATACCCGGAAAAGTCAGTCCGCGCGCCAACGAAAGCAACGGATAAACGAAAGGCATGGCCAACAGGATATAAGCTAAAACATCATACTTCCGACTACGCTCCAGCGTGGTATAGCCTGTTACCGTATCCCATATCCATATAACAGCCATCGTTCCCCAAAAAAGAGCCATTGTACCGTTATAACTACGCTCTGCACAATAAATATAATAATATACTACTGCAATCCACAGATATAGAAACAGAAGATAAAGTTTCATTGCAAGTTTCACCCGGGGCGTCGGTTTCTTCAACAGTAATCCTGTCAGGAAAACACCGGCAATGACAATAATTAACTGCAAGAACCAGGTAGAAGAATTATACCCTGCAATCGTACTCCAAAAGATATCCATAATTTCTTATTTTCTCCGTGCGTTAAAACCGGGCGCAAAAGTATAAAAATCTATCAACACAGCCAAACCGACACCCACCGTATAGCAGACCATATCCGACCAAAGGAAACCATGCCCCAGAACCAATGCTCCCAAAGTAGTCCCTCTGATGGCATTTATCCAACCGGCCTGATAGAGCTGGCTTATCTCAATGCAATAAGAAAACAGCAAAGCAGCCAATGCTTTCCGTAATAAACGGACGGAAGGAAACAGAAAGCCAATGCCAAAATAAACCATCGCAGCCCAAAGGGTATCTCCTGCATACTCCGCCACAAAAGTGGGCAAATGGCTACCAAACGAACGTGAGCCCAACCCCAAAGCCACCATAAATATCCACAATATCAGATAACAAAGCCTGCGTTTCATACAAATGCATTATATAAAAATAATCCCGAAGCGCACTTAATGCACACTTCGGGGTATTTATCCATATATTAATAAGGTGTAAATCCTTTTATTACTTCTTCAACGGAATAGAAAAACTGAATGTAGACCCCTCGCCTTTTACAGACGTAAACCACAACTTACCTCCATTCTTTATCACGAAATCCTGGCAAAGAAGCAACCCCAGTCCGGACCCCTCTTCATTATTGGTTCCGAATGTACTGAAATGAGTATCTGTATGCAATAGTTTCTTCTGGTTCTCTTCATCGATACCACAACCGCTATCCTTCACACTAACCACAGCCATATCATCTTGTTCCTGGACAATCACCAATATCTCCGTCCCTTCGTTACTGAACTTAATGGCATTACTGATCAAATTACGGATGACGGTTTTAATCATATCAATATCGGCATATACTCCCAAACGTTCGGGAGCTTCCAGACGAATTCCTATTTTCTTCAGTCCTGCTACCATAGAGAAAATTTCGATTACCCCTTCCGTAACCTCCACCATATCTACATCCTGATAAACCACCTTCAACTTACCGATCTGACTCTTAGTCCATTTCAGCAAATTGTCGAGCAAAGAAAACACATCTTCTGTTGTCTGATTGGCCATTGTGAGCAACTCATACATCTCTTCTCCGATGCTTTCGCTCGGCAGATTGAGTATAAGCATATTCAGTACCATCTTAATAGATCCCATCGGCGAGCGGAGATCATGAGCTATCACCGAATAAAGCTTGTCACGCCCAGTGATTGTTTTCCGCAACTCTTCGGTTTGTGCCACAATGATTCGTTTGGCAGCAATCAGCGAAATCTGGTGAGTAACACGAATGATAAGCTCTTCCTTGTTAAAAGGCTTCGAGATAAAATCATTGCCTCCTACTTGAAAGCCTTTCACAATATCGGCTGTACTGTTCAAGGCAGTCAGAAAGATGATAGGAATCTCCGAAGTTTCCGGATTGGCTTTCAGTTGCTGAGAAACCTCAAACCCGCTCATATCAGGCATCATCACATCCAATAAAACAAGGTCGGGTTTTTCCTTTTCTACCTGATCTATCGCCTGGCGGCCATTACTGGCTGTGGCAATCTGAAACTTCTCATTGGTAAGAAGCACCTTCAGCAACAATACATTCGACATTACATCATCCACAATGAGAATTTTATATTCTGAAGGGTTTATTTCCATGTTCATCTTTATATGCTTTATCTGGTTTTATATTTTATAATCTTTAAAATACTCGATCATATGCCTAAGCCCCTCATCAAGTTCTATCGTAGGAGCCCAACCGAGTTTCTCTTTAGCCAAAGTTATATCCGGCTGACGTTGTTTGGGATCATCGTGCGGCAAAGGCTTAAATACAATCTTAGATTTCGAACCGGACATTGCGATTACCTTCTCCGCCAGTTCAAGGATAGAAAATTCATTAGGGTTTCCAAGATTTATCGGTCCGGTAAAGTCATCATCCGTATCCATCATCCGGATCATCCCTTCAATCAAATCGTCTACATATTGAAAACTTCGTGACTGTTCACCCGAACCATAAATAGTAAGATCATTGTTTTGTAAAGCCTGCACAACGAAATTGGAAACAACACGTCCGTCATTAGGAAGCATATGCGGCCCGTATGTATTGAAGATACGGATGATCTTTATGCGAACATTATTCTGGCGGTGATAGTCCATGAAGAGAGTTTCTGCACATCGTTTTCCTTCATCATAGCAAGAACGGAATCCGATAGGATTCACATTTCCCCAATAAGTTTCCGGCTGCGGATGTACTATCGGATCACCGTACACCTCACTGGTAGAGGCTTGCATAATCTTGGCATTCACCCTCATTGCCAATCCCAGCATATTCATAGCCCCCATCACAGATGTTTTCATCGTCTGAATGGCATCGTGCTGATAGTGTATGGGAGACGCAGGACAAGCCAAATTATAAATCTCATCAACCTCCGCATAATAAGGAAGGGTTATGTCGTGACGAACAAATTCAAAATGATGATTATTCATCAGATGCAGGATATTATTCTTAGATCCGGTAAAAAGATTGTCCAGGCAAATAACGTCGTGCCCTTCATTAATTAACCGAGTACAAAGATGTGATCCGATGAACCCGGCACCTCCACTAACCAATATTCTTTTCATATATTATTAAGTTCCGCTTTATATTCTGACAAAAGTATGCGATTTACCTAAATTATGCAAATATATATACATATTATTTTTAATGAATAATCCGGTAGCATTTCACACGTAATCAAAACTATTGCAGATAAGATTATGGCTCCAAATTTATTCCTTACTTTCACTTGGCACACTAAATGAAAATCACCTCCCTAAACAAGTAAATATCCACCTTTAAGCAATCTTGAAAATGAAAATAGTTGCGATTTCAGAAACATCCCCCTCTTTTATTTGTTTATATAAGAAAAAGGACATGATTATGATAACAAACGAATTAAATACAGGTCTCATAGAAGCCATTAAAGAGAAAATACCGGCAAACAGCAATTTAGCAAACGTGCTAATAGATATTTTGTTCATCGGAAGAGAAGCAGTATACCGGCGATTGCGCGGAGAAGTACCATTCACATTGACAGAAGCCGCAATTATCTCCAGAAAATTGGGAGTATCACTCGATAAGATAGTAGGTATCAGTTTCAAAGACAATGCAGTATTCGACATGAATGTAGTACACCATGACGATCCATTCGAAACATATTACGAGATTATCAACAAATACATCGGTTTATTGAAAAACATGGGAGACGACGTGACATCCGAACTGGCTACATCTTCTAACATGCTTCCTCAAACATTATATCTGAAACATGACATATTATCAAAATTCCGTTTATTCAAATGGATGTATCAGAACGAGAACATTAAATGCAAACATTTTGATGAACTGGAAATTCCTGCCAAACTTCAAGATATTCAAAAAGAATTCGTGAATGCCGCAGAGCACATCCATACCACAAGCTATATATGGGATAACCGTATTTTTGCACATATGGTGAACGATGTGGAGTATTTCTCAAGTATCCATCTTTTAACCGATGAAGACAAACAAAAAATCAAAGAAGATCTGCTACTCCTACTGAACGAATTGGAATCATTGGCCAGAAAAGGTAAATTCGATAGTGGAAATAAAGTCAATATATACATCTCTAATATTAATTTTGAGACAACATACAGCTATATTGAAAGCAGTAATCTCCAATTGAGCATGATCAGAATTTATGCTATCAATTCCATCACATCCCAGGATGTGGAAATGCACAAAAGTCTGAAAGAATGGATTCAGTCGTTGAAAAAGTTCTCTACCCTGATTTCTGAAAGTGGAGAAATGCAACGCATACAATTTTTCAAAGAACAAAGAGAGATTATCGACACATTATAATATACAGTAAATCAATGATTTTTAAAAGGTCCGGTATGTGTATTTGCAGAAAACGAAAACTTCAAATATACCTATCGGATTTATTTCATTTTCAACAAATAACATTTCCATAAACCACTGAATCAGAAATAAATCACTACTCCATTACATTGCATACCGTACTAAATTCTTGATAGGAAGCTTTATATTTGCATAAAATAATAGATCACTCTATATTTTATACTACAAACGTAATATAACGAATAAGAAAGGAACACATGAAGAACAGTATAGTAACGGAACTCATCAATGAAATGAGAGAGCGTATCGCTCCCAAAGAAACACTTGCCAATTTCTTGACCAACACACTATGTATGGGAAAAGAAGCCGTATATCGCAGGCTTCGCGGAGAAGTCGCCTTCACTTTTGACGAAGTAGCATTGATTTCTCATAAATTAGGCATATCCATTGACCAGATAGTAGGTAACCATTTATCCAACCGGGCAACATTCGATTTGAATCTACAGAATTCACCGGATCCGATAGATAGTTATTACGAAATACTGGAACGCTATCTGAGAATTTTCAATTATGTAAAAAACGATGACAGTACCAACATATATACGGCCGCTAATGTTATTCCTTTCACTCTTTATTCTTCATATGAACATCTGTCCAAGTTCCGCTTATGCCGATGGGTATATCAAAACGGGAAAATAAAAACGCCCCATTCCTTGGCCGAAATGCAAGTTCCGGAAAAAGTGGTAACCGTACACAAGAAGTTGAATGAAACAGTAAAACAGTGTAAAAAGACTTGTTTCATATGGGATAGCAACATATTTTCTTCTTTTATAAAAGAAATAAGATACTTTGCCGGGCTAAATTTGATTTCTGCAGACGATGTAAAAGAATTAAAGAACGAGCTTCTCTCACTGCTTCACGAATTTGAGCAAATGTCGGTAAAAGGTGAGTTTAGCAACGGCAATAAGGTAGCCATCTATCTGTCGAATATCAATTTTGAAGCAACATATACTTACATTGAAAAAGGAGATTTCCAAATCAGTCTATTTAGAGTATATTCAATCAACTCAATGGACTCGCAAAATTCACAAATATGTACTTTGCAAAAAAACTGGATACAATCGCTAAAACGACATTCAACCCTTATCTCCGAAAGCGGAGAAGTACAGCGTATCACGTTCATGGAAGAACAAAAAAATATTATTGAACAATTATAATTCTCCGTAATTCTCTATTCAGTGATGTAGGAAGAGAGGTGCAGTGATGCAACTCTCTTCCTCTTTTTTTTCATACCCTCTCCAATTCGTGTGTAAATTTTATCCGATATTATTATATTACATATGTGTGGTATAAACAACAAAATCCACAGACTATATTAATTTTTCTATCAAAATCCATATAGCCTGCGGAATCTGCATCTAAAACAAAACAGCATCAAACGACTGTCTCATACCTTTGCCGATCAGAATACAAAACCTCTGTCGGGCCTCTATATAACTATTAACTGGTTGTCTATAATCAATATGCCCATAACACTCAAAACAGTACACTTGTTTAGGACATTCGTGTTTCTTTATGTTACTAATATTTATGTATTACAAATATCGAATATTCCGTTGAACTTTAAAACCTGTTCTTGTTCTTTCATCGAGGAAAAACGAGAAAGTGATGCGCTAATTACGAACAAAAAACAGAATTCAATGATAAAAAGCAGCACACAGATAAAAAAAACAATATCAAATTTCATTATTCAAAACAAAGCCCCGCATTTTTGACAATACAGGGCTCCGCTCAAACTATTATTTATACGAAATCCTACACAACCGTAGTTGCCTTGGCATCAACTGGCGATTCCTTTTCCGGAATACTAAATTCGCGATTCGCAAATAAATCCGCTAATCCCGAAATCTGTTTCAGACGCAACAATTCATCCCTATCCATCCCTATATTCTTCATTATCCATTGATCGGACATACCGGCCTTATCTAATTCAGCAACAATATGGCACATCAATTCAATGTTGTGGGTTCCACGCGCACGGTTGTGACGAATAGTGGAGCTCATTCGGTTGGACAAATCTTTATCAATAACTACAATTGGCAATAAGCCATTTTCACGCTGATAAATACGCTTGGAAGTTTTCAATACCGAATACCGGTGAAAACCGTCCACCAAGATATACAAATCTTTCTCCTTATCATAATAGCACACGCAAGGCATCGTAAATCCATCTTCCCAAATTGACAACTCCAACAATTTCATTTCAGGAGGAGCAACTATATTTGGATTATAATCATTGGCCACCACCTTCTCTACAGGTACAGCCTTCACATCGTACACCGGACTCTTTTTATTACTCATTGCAGAATATTTTTATATTGTTCCATTATTTGACTCCTCTTACTTATCTCTTCCTTCGTCGGCGAAAATCCCATATACTTGCACGCATGATCATTTTTAAGAATACAAATGCACATACGCTTATAAGTCGGTATTTCTTTAAATTCAGCAATATTGATATCATCCTGATACTCCATACGCACAGGCTTCTTCGATGTTTTATAATTGCTATTATCCATCACAATTATAGGTACCTTTGCAGCAATCAGTTTCTGTATTGTATTATCATTTAAACAACCGCCTTTCGTCCGCCAGAAGTTAACACTGACAGACAATTTTCTAAGATATCCTTTCCGCGCACGTTCCGGTAATGTAGATAACAGGAAATACATGAACTCTCTCCAAGTGTATCCTTCAGGCAATTTAATAGATTGCCAGCCCATAGCATGCGTTCCACCATACATACCTGTAAAGTTAACTCCATTTACACGTCCTACCATCTTCCCCCAAGTATTAGGATCGATAGCCCGGTAAAGAGATAAACTTTCGATGGCCTCCCCAATAAAAGGGCTCGCTACACGCTGACGTTCCAAATTTACGCCCGCCCTGTAATACAGATCATACAATATATTGTAATCCCAACGGAATTTGCCATTAGCTGTCCATACATCCGTCGTTTTCCAATCAAAAATGGGATAAGCATTATAAACATCGTTTGCCACCTTTGAAGTCCATCGATAGGTATGGTACATCTGATATTTACGATTCAGATAAATACACCTCCAACGGTTAAAACTTTCCTGAGTTCGTATGCCGATAAGACAACAAGTACGTACTGCGTCTTTCTTATCGTGTATCCATTTGGCAAAACGCATCTGAAATTCATAATCCCACATTTGAGCATTATAAAAAGGAAAATGTTCTTCAGTCATAGCATCTTTGGGCATAGGACGTACCCAAAGATTTTTCTTTCCCTTCTCCCATGGACGCCAAAAAGATTGGTACATGGAGGTACAAGTTGCCACACGGAAAGGAACGCACACACGATACACATCAAGAATATCCTTATTGGCTTCAAGCATGCGGTCTACATAGTCGATAGTCATCTTATACTGTATCTCATAATCCATATGAAACACACCTAAGCGTATATTCAAATTATTACGCCTTATATAGTCAATACATAAATTCAAAAGTACACCGCTATCCTTTCCTCCCGAAAAAGAAATATACACATTATCGAATTCATTAAAAATCATACGCAAACGCTCTTGCGCCAAGTCATACACATTTTTAGTAACAATTTCCTTTTTCATTCATCCCTCCACATCTTTACATAGCGTTTCCAAACTTTCTCAACAGTGAATCCCTGTTTCTCAAACGTCTCTTGGTGCTCGGTCTGAACAACAGCCGCAAGGGACTTTTCACCGGCAAAAGCAGAAACCACATCGATAAGTAAAAAAGAAAAAGCCTCTTCCTGGTCTTTATCTATATAATAATTATTGATTATAGCAACATTTCCTCTTTGTTCTATCGGAATAAAACCAACCACTTTTTTCCCGCTTACAGCAACAAACCAGACAAACTTATCCGTTGTTTTAAAAGGATAATTATTATTCATTTTCAGTACTTCCGGATCCATAACCAACGGGGCTACAAGCTTATACAATTGCTTATCCGTTCCGTTCAACTTCATTATTTGTATCATAATTGTGCATTTATTTAATTATTTTACAGTCTTATACTCAGACTTGAAAGTATTCAGCCAAGCAGAAAGCTCATCCAACATTAAATTTTTGTATAGAAAACTCTCTCGTATTCCCCATCCATGACCACCGGAAGGATATACATGCAATGTAGTTGGCACACCGTTCGCATTCAAAGCCAAATAATAATTCACTCCGTTTGCCGGAGGCACTGACTTATCATCATCACTATATACAATAAATGCCCGTGGCGTATCCTTTGTTACCTGTTTTTCATTAGAATATCGTTCTTCCAGCTCAGCAGAAGCATCGCTTCCTAAAAGGTTATTATGCGAGCCCATATGGGTATACTTTTTATCCATCGTAATAACCGGATAAAATAAAATCTGGAAATTAGGACGTACGTCAAACGCAGAATGCGTTGCTATAGTGGAAGCAAGATGTCCACCGGCAGAAAATCCCATTATACCAACATCATTCGGATTTATATTCCAGATGTCAGCACTATCCCTTACTACCCTTAAAGCTTCCTCAGCATCAGAAAAAGGTACTTCTTTATATCCGCCTTTCGGCATACGGTATTTCAAAACTACTAAAGCGATACCTTGCTTATTAAAATAAGGTGCCCAATCGTAACCTTCATGATGATATGCAAGACCACTGTATCCCCCACCCGGACAAACTACAATCACACGACCGGTAGATAATTCCGGAGCAGGAAGAAATACACGAATCGACGGTTTAAAATTGCCTTTCGATTCGTCAAAAGGCGCACTGTCCCTACCGTTAGTATTAGGCATTCCTCCTTGCCATAAATCAACATCAAAAGGTTTATGCGCATTTTGAGCATGCATACCTCCTCCCATCAATAAAAACGATAAAAGAGAAAAGCAAAGACGTAAATTCTTTTTCATGGTTTATACAAATAATAGTTTAGAATGTTACTAAAATTAATCAAGACAGGCAAAAGTAGTTAAAAACTACAATAAAAAAAAGGAAAAAGAAAGTATATGCTTTTGTATCATAAAAATAAATCCTTAATATAAAATTTGTTATATTATTAATATAATAAGAATCAGTTTATTATAATAAAATCTCATTCTTTTTAAAAAAAGATATTCTACATACTTAAATGAATATTTCTTGTTATTTAACATATTAGTTGAAAAAATAAAATCCATCATTCAAAAGATGTTCTTATTAGAGAATAAGTTAGGATAAAGAATTTTATATATTATATCAGATGTATAACCTTCTGAAAATAGTCTGCAAATGATATTATACAGATACATATTAATCAATTTAATGACATTAACAGAAAAACATCTGTTCAAAACAACCCGACTTTTTCAAAATCAGATGTCACATATACCCTATTTTGAAAATATTCCGGGATCTTTCCATATTGAAACAGCATTTGTATCCTTCTCTTTATAAGGCACCATAACCATAATCATCTATGTTATTTTTATTAATATTACATATATTACCACATTATCATTTTTTGTAATAACCATCCTTTGCCTTTTTACAAAATGGGATTGCCTCCAATAACCTCATCCTATTGGTAAATTAATCATAAAGCTATAAAGTGACCGTATGCAGTAACTTATCAATAAAAGATAAAAAGTAATATCTGTAAGTTTACATTCTGCTATCATTATACATCTACACATCATAGAGTAGTGTACACTATTAAAGATTAATTTCTTAGATACAAAACATCCGGGTGTTGTTATGCAAAACATCCGGATGTTATCAGTTAAAACATCCGGATGTTTTCAATCACAGAATAAGATTTTGCAGTAATAATATATTTATCTAATAAAAGAGTGATGTGTACTGGATTTAGTTGGCAGCTTCGGTTGTTATTACTGTATTAGTTCACTCAACAATTTTCAATAACTGAATAGGTTTACATTTCTGTTTGTTAGGCCTACTGTAGTTATCCTATTTGAATATCCAAATATAATGTAAATTATTCTATTTATTCCAATGTTCCGAGTACATAGATGTTATCTATATATAAATCCTGAATATCATCAGCAGTTTCCGATCCTATCTGGAACAGATTACAATTGGTATCGCCTATGATAAATCAAGCGTCAGTATTCCCGGTACATTCACTGTCGCTCGTGTCCGGTCTAAATGTAATCGTGCCGGTAAAGCCGCACGCTTCACCCCTATCGCCCATCGGCGAATGCTCTTCCCTTCCGGAGAAAGCAATTCCATACGATCACCGTCTTGTGGTAACCCGCCATACTTTTGCATCCCACGGGAATCCACCAAACGACAAGGAACTCCGTTTGTCTCTGCAAAACATTCCAATAGCTCATTAACGGAAAACAGAGTGGGAACCAATCCTTCTCCTTCGGGAGTATCCATAGTATAGCGGTACGTCGTTCCGGAAGGCAACAATAAAGAATCTGGTTTCTGTACCCAGGGAAGCAGGCCAGAAGTAGCCTGCACATTTATCCCCAAACAACATAAAACGAACCAAAGTATAGGTGTTTTTCGTGTAATAGATTTCATCATTCAAATTGTCTAAACGGTTTATTTTTCATTGATGTTGCCACAGCAGCAAAGCTAACCGAAAAAATAAAAGAGCCTTTGCAGTGTTGTCGCAAAGGCTTTAAATATTATATCAGAAATGGCAAAACAAGCATCAATAGTTAAGCCATACTTTAAATGAAGCTATTTTCTCCTTACTAACCAATATTTTATCTTTGAATGGTGGTATTACATCCACTACTACTTTATTCTGAAAATATGGTTCGATTTTTCGGATGGCATCTATCCCGACCAGTGTCTGCCGGTTGGTACGAAAGAAGTAATCCGGATTTAGCTGCTCGCTCAATTTATCCAAAGAAAAATCAACAATATGTTCTCTTCCCTGTTTGGTTACGGCAAATGTTACCCGGTTCTCCGAATAAAAATAGGCCACATCTCCTACCGGCAATGTTACCAATCGTTCCCCTACGGAAACCAGAAAACGAGTACGATAACGTTTTATCGGATTGGAAAGCGAACGCAACACCTCCAGCATTTCCTCCTGATGAGGTAATCCATCCACGGAATATCGGGTATGCAGTCGATCAAATTTATCCAATGTTTCCGCCAACCGTTCCCGATGAATCGGTTTCAATAAATAATCGATGCTGTTGACTGTAAAAGCACGAACAGCATAAGTATCAAAAGCCGTTGTAAACACAATCATGCTTTTCGGACAAGCCTTCTCTATCAAAAGAAACGAATTGCCATCCGTCAATTGGATATCCAGAAAGAGAAGGTCAGGATGCGTATTTTCACTAAACCACTCCGCAGCTTCTTCTATATTTCCGGGTAACAAAAGTATCTCCCATTCCGGACGAAGTTCTGCCAACATATGATTGAGCAGACGAGCGGCAGGTATCTCATCTTCAATGATAGCTGCGCGGATGACAACAGGATTATTATTCATACAGCAGAGGGATTTTAACGGTAAATAATTCAGTAGTCTTTTCTATAATAATTTCTTGCCCGCACACCAAACGATAACGGGAAGCAAGATTCTTCAATCCCATCCCCGAAGGTTGTACCGACTTCTTCGGACGAACACTATTACTCACTACCAACCAATTTTCATCCTCCGAAGAAAGGGACAGAACCATGGGTTGCCTTAGGGATATGATATTGTGTTTTATCACATTCTCTGCAAGCAATTGAAGCGTTAACGGAGGAAGTCTATATTCCAACAACGACTCATCCAACCGGCAATCTACCGTAATGCAATCACCTAACCGGACGCGGTGCAGAAATACATACGAATCGAGAAACTCCAGTTCACTGCCCAGCGTAACCAAACGCTGTTGCTGGCATTGAAGAATATATCGGTATACATCCGATAGATTTTGTGTAAACAAGATGGCATTCTCCGGATTGTACCCTATCTCCGATATCAGCGTATTAAGACTATTAAACAGAAAATGCGGATTCAACTGGCTTTGCAAAGCCTGATATTGCGCTTCGACAGAACTCTCTTTCAGATATATATTCCGCTTGTAAAGCACGATAGTATGCCGATAGAAATTATTCGCAGCCGTCAATCCTACAATCACCATCTCCACCAACCAAACGAGTAAAAGAAGCCGTATTCCCGACCAGCGAATATAAAACAACCGATCTACATCCGCCATCCACTTCAATCCTACAAATAACAGATAATTCATCAGCAACAGCGATATCCCCAAACCGGCATAATACAAGAACACCCTCCTGCGTCTCTCCACAAAGAAAAGAAAACCACGTTTCAACCAAGAGTCTATCAGAATAAGACAAAAACCCATCGCATTGAAAACCAACATTACTCCGATCATAAAGCTCAATGAAGAGAAATCCAAATCATCGCGTTTAGGCAGATCGGAATAAAGTGCCAACAACAAATATGAAAAACATCCCAATCCGGAAAAGAGGAGGACATTCAGCAATCGGATGTATCGAGAGTGAGAAGTTTTGACCATTTTTACCTGTCGCACGTTTTTCATCAACAAAGATAATTAATCTATCCAATAAAAGCCAGTACCTACAAAAGATTATCCGCCGCAACTTGATAAAACGGCATTCTCCCGGCCTTTGTTACAAACCGGGAGATCCCATTCAACAGATTATCCAAGCTTTTATCAGTATCATATTTTATTCCTTAACAGAGTCCACCCCTAACACCCGGACAAAATTCGAATAGCTTATCTGAGCTGTCAAACGTGATTGTACAAAGTTCATCTGCGCCGTTTGATGAAACATCTGTGCATCCAATACCCCATCAATTGAAATTTTACCTTCGCGATAGCGTTCCAATGCCATTTCCTCATTTTCACATGCCTTTGCCAGAGAGTTTTCGGTGAGAGTGACACGTTCTACGGCTTGCACATAGTTATAATAGGCTGATTGCACCTCAAGACTCACGGCATCTTTCACTTTATTATAATTATCTCTCGCAATAGCTACTTTGTAATCTCCCGCCCGTTTTTCATTACGGCGTTTTCCCCATTCGAACAATGGGATACTGACCTTTGCATACACAGCATAATTCGGATCGAGATCCGCCTTGAAATTATACCCCGGAGAACTATAACTGCCATCCAACCCGACATAAAACTGTGGCAGAAATTGTGCCTGATTCAGCTTGCGTACCGACTCCTGTATTGAGATTTTATCCTGTGCCATACGCAATTCCGGACGATTGCCCGTTGCCTGTTCCATATAGCCCGGCAAAGTACCTACCGAATAGATAGGAACCACCAGCGTATCGACCGGAAGCACCGATTCGAAATCCTCACCGACAAAAGAATTGAGCGACATACGAGCCACCTCGTAACCATTCTCCGCCTGCATCAATTGATAACGGGCATCGTTCAATTTTACCTCCGCCATCAACAAATCATTGCGATCTACCAACTGCACCTCTACCCGCTCGCGCACCACTTTAACCAATTTTTCTACCGACCGGGCAAACCGACAGGCAATATCTACTATCTCTCCGCGCGCTACTGTATTCCAATAACGCAGATCGGCTTCATAACTGATATCCGCCTTTATCATTTCGGCTTGGTTAAGGGCAAAACGACCTTCCGCCTGTGCCTTTTTCACTCCTTCACGAATACGTCCACCCGTATACAAGGGCTGGGTCAGTGAAACCGAAGCTCCATACTTCAAATGCCTACCCTCAAACCGTACCGGATTATCCGATGAAGGTAAATCCAAAGACAACTCTATGGGATTGCCTGTATAATCAAAATTGGCACCGGCAGAAAGTTTCGGTTTATAATCTGCTTTGGCTGATTTTTCGTATTCTTTACTCAATGCAATATTTTTTTCGGCAGCCTTCACATCTTGGTTATACTCCAATGCACGGCTACGGTAACGATTCAGCAAGCCGCTATCCTGCCCGAAGGCAGAAACAGCGAAAAACATCATCCACATGGCTAACAAAAATACCCTATTATTCTCTCTTCTCATGACTCTTTCTTTATTTTATAAAACACAGCATATAGTGCCGGGGTTACAAACAAAGTAAGCAGCGTGGCAAACGTCAAACCAAACACGATTGCCGCAGCCATCCCGGCAAATACAACATCGAACAAAAGAGGAACCATACCTAATATGGTAGTTACCGCAGCCATCAGCACCGGACGTACACGTGAAACGGTAGATTCAATAATAGCCGTATAAGGTTTTATTCCTGCGCGAAGTTGTACGTTTACTTCATCCAGCAACACAATAACATTTTTTATAATCATCCCCAACAACCCCAGCCAACCGGCAATACTGAAGAACCCGAACTCAGTACCTGTAACCAACTGACCGAACACAACCCCGGTCACCGACAGAGGTAATACAAGAAACGTTATCAACGGTTGGCGATAATTACGGAACAGAGCTACAAGAATAAGTACCAATAGCAATAGCGCCAACGGAAAGTATTTTGTCAATGCCGCCATTCCTTCCTTCTGCGTCTTATACTGTGCATCCCAGAAAAAAGTATATCCTTCGGGAAGCTGTATAGCCTCTACTTCTTCTTTTATTTCGGAATGTACTTCCGCCATTGTATGCCCTGGTTTTACATCACACATGGCAGCCATAGACAATTGCCGGTTATAGGTACGAACCAATGGAAATTCCCACCCGATACATATATCCTTTGTCACCTGTGCCAATGGTGCCGAATGTGCTCCGTTCCACACGGCAAGATCGCCCAAACGATCGAGATTCATCTCGCCGGATACATCCGATTTCAAAAGTACCGGTACCTTCTTCTCATTGTCACGGTAAATACCTACCGAAATACCATCACCAACCGCTTTGGTTGCCTCTATCATATCATCTTTACCGATGCTCAACCGCCCGGCCTTCACCGGTTCGTAGTCCGCCTGCACCATCATCGCCATGTTCCCCCATTCATTACGGGCATTAGCAACTTTCGGATTACGACGCATCACGCTAAGTGCCAATTCCGTCAAGGAGTCCAATACCGCCTCATCTGGTCCACAGAAACGGGCTTCTATCAAAGCCTGTGGTACGGTGTTCAATTCAAAACGGTTTACCCGCATAAAGATATCCGGAAACTGCTTCCCTACCGTATCACGAAGTATAGCCTGTAATTCACGGGCTTTTTCGGGTGAATAGGCTTCTACGAGGCATTGTGCATAGTTAGGCTGAGGGCCGAAAGCAGCATTGGCCAGATAAAAACGCGGCGGTGTCTGTCCGATAAAAGTAGATACCTGGCGGGTGTTCTCAAAACTTTCCAGAAAATCGGACACCTCTTTCGTAGCCGCTTCCATACGCTCTATCTTTGTACCTTCGGGCATCCACATGTCAATGGTAAAATATTGCTTATTGAGTTGCGGCGTAAAACGTTTCGGGATAAAACGGAATCCCCACCCCGAAAGAAGCAACAAACCAACCATTACCCCCAGTAAAATATATTTCCGACGGATGGCATGTTCCAACATTTTTCGAAACCAGTTGTACATCTTCCCTTGATAGAGTTCACTTTTTAATTCTTCCGGACGTGGACGCCTTACAAACAATTCAATGAACAATGCATTCTGTGTAATGGCAAATATCCAACTGAACAACAAAGAAACGGCTATCACAATAAAAAGAGACGAAAGCAGTTCGCCTGTGATATCGGGAGAAAGATAAACCGGCATAAATGTAAGGATAGCAATGACTGTAGCAGCAAGCAGAGGTATTGCCGTACCGGATACCGCTTTCATAATGGCGTTGCGTTTACGCATTCCACGCTCCATATTCATCAGAGCCGAGTCGAATATCACTATGGCATTATCTACAAGCATTCCCATAGCAATAATGATTGCCGCCAGGGACATGCGTTGTAAGGCAATTCCGTTGGCATGCATATAGATGAGAGTGGCAAAAATAGAAAATACCAGTCCGCTCCCTATCAGAATACCGTTTTTAAATCCTATAAAGAAGAGCAATACCGCCACGACAGTGAGAACGGAAATGATCAGATTAAGTATAAATCCGTCATTGGCGACAGCCGATTCATAACCTTGATCATAGATTGTCAGCAATTCGAAGCCATCGGGCATCTCCACGTTCGTACGCTCCACTGTCTCTTTCACAAGAGCAGCCATATTCACCACATTACCGTCTGAAACGGTAGAAATGGCAATACCTAAAGCCGGGGTATTGTTGACCTTCATCAGATTACGGGCAGGACGTGCATAACTCTCGCTTATCATCGCTATCTCTTTGAGCCGGAAATACTCACCGGTTTTTGAAACAATAGTCAGATTTTCGATTTCTTCCAGATTGGTAAAACTACCACGTGCTTCGATACGAAGACGGTTATTTCCATTCTCAACAGCACCGGCATCCACTACTTTATTCTGTTTCTCGAATGCACGGGCTATATCGGCTGTGGTAATTCCGGTTTGAACCATAAGCGAGGGCTGCAACAACACTTCGATCACCGGATTCTGGATACCGAATATCTCTACTTTGGCCACATCCTTGATTTTAAGCAATTCGTTCTTTATATTTTTAGCTTGATCTTCCAGTTCGCGATACGAATGTTTATCACTACACAAACCATAGAACACGCCAAGTACATCGCCAAAATCATCATTTACCACCGAAGTGGCTGCCCCTGCAGGCAATTTAGACTGTGCATCACCTACTTTACGCCGTAGTTTATCCCATAACTGCTGCATCTCGTCTGCACGAATCTCCTTTTTCACATAGACTGTAATTTTTGAAAGTCCTGCCCGATTGTCCGTCTTCAAATAATACACCTCACCGATTGATTGAATCGCTTCCTCCAATACATCGGTCACTTGGGTCTGCACTTCGTGCGGTGACGCACCGGGATATGCAGTAGTTACGAGTGCCTGCTTGATAGTAAAAGGAGCGTCTTCGAGTTTTCCCATTTTAAAGTACGAATAAAGACCGCCCGCCAACACCAAAAATAAAATCAACATAGCAAAAGCCCGGTTCTTTAAAAAGAATGCTACCATCTTCTTCATATTGCCTACCTATTTGATAATATTTACTTCCTGTCCTTCGGAAAGAAAACTATGTCCGCTCAGCACAACTTTATCTCCCGTAGTAAGCCCTGACAGGATTTCTATTTTATTGTCTCTCTTCAGATTGCCAATCGTCACAGGGATAGCCTCTACACGATTGCTTTCTGTCAATCTCCATACAAAGGTGCCCGTCGCAGGACGATGACACACAGCCAGTTGAGGGATAAAAACCGGACTTTCTTCCTGTATCGAATCTTCCGGAAAAGTGATTGACATCGTGCCACTCATACCTCCCGGTAGCTTATCGTCCCGATTGTCAAGAATGGCAGTCAGAATAAAGGATAGATTATTCGTAGTAGTAGTCTTGGACACCTGTACATCATCGGTAGCATACACTTTATCTCCCAAAGCATCAAAACGAAATTTCAGTTTATATCCGAAAAGGCCGTCCGGTTGCCGTTGCAATGCCACAGCCATATTTTCGGGAATATACGTTTCTATCTTCAAACGCGATAGGTCAATAAAACTGACAACAGATTGGGATGCACGTACATCTTGATAACGCTCTATATTCACCTCTTGCACATATCCGTCAAAAGGTGCCAATAAGCGGGTGTCTGCCAACTCATTGGCAGCCGTCTCATAAGCAGCCCGGGCAATAGCACAATCCGCCTTTGCTTTCTCATATGTGCTGGCAGAAATATTCTCTTTTGCATATAATGTTGCAACACGCTTAAACTCAGTCTCTGCCTGATGGTATACAGCTTCCGCTTTCTCCTTACGAACTTTGAAATCGCGATCGTCAATCGCTGCAATCAACTCACCTTTACGAAAAAACTGCCCCGATCGGACATCAAAATCCAATATCGGGCCGCCTACCCGAAAAGATAACTCCGTAGACTTAAAAGGTTGCGACAAGAAAGTGAATTCCCTTTCTCCTTCGCTGACAGCTTTCTCGGCACAGAAAACCCTGACCGACATCCTTTCTTCCTTCTTGTCTTTTTCACCCATACTGCATGAAATACCCAAAGTGGCAACAAGAAAAAGACAAACAAATTTCTTTACCTCCATATTCATTACCTACATATTTTTACGGCAAACATACAAGGTCATTTTCAAAATAGAAGGAAAAAAAATACTGAAGTGGAAAATCGGAGACTGAAACGGAAAAAGAAGGAACTGACTTATCGGCGTTTCGCCTTCCCTCCCATCTTATTTATTCTGACAATAGCATGAAACATGAAATAGCTTCCCAATACATTCAATTCCGTATCCCGTATAGCAGTTGCTGTAATGGTACGCATCAATGCATTCTCCTGCTGCAAAATATCATAGATTTTAAATCTCAGCAGCAACTGTTTTCGCTTAAAGAAAGACTTGGAAATTTGCATATTCCACATCAGATAATCATTCCCCTCATCTGTGCCATATCCGGCACGCAAATTCCAAACCGCATCGCTATACAACTCAAAACCGAGAGGAAAATACCACTGAACATTCATTCCGGTCTGATAATCAAATGTCTTTGTACGGATACTTCTTACATTATTATAAGAGTTATTATAAAGTACGGAACCTCGCACCCCCACCTCGAACTGTTCCGTACGATAGGTCAGAGTAAGTCTTTCACGAGCTGTTAAATGACGGACAGAGCTTTTCTGAGGTTCTTCTTTATTAAGCGTAGTATAACCATTCTTATTACTATAGCGGAGCATCGAATACGTACGTATCAGCCAGTGTTTATTCTTAAACGGGGTACTTAATGAAAAAGAGCCCTGTGTTTGCCAGTTACCATTCATGTTGACGGGTAGAGTCGTCCGTCCTCCGGTCTCACTGTCATAAGTCACCTGATTGGTCACACTGTTTAATGTATTCTCGGCAGTCAGTTGCAACACCATGTTTCGTTGGTGTTTTACATTGTAAGTGTTATAATTGAGATTAAAAGTGTTGGTATACGATGGTTTCAACGACGGATTACCCATACGGATATTCAACGGATTAGTCTGATCGGCAACAGGTTGGAGATCACGAACGGAAGGTTGACGACTCTTACCGCGATAAGTAATCTGCAAACGGGTACGTTTGGAAAACTTATATCGGAAACTCACTGTCGGTGAAAAGTTGAGAACACTCCGGGGAAGGCTATACTTAAGTTCATCCAACAGAAAATTGTCACTGACCGATTTTTGTGGTTCGAGATCGACTCCGACATTATAATTATATTTTTTCTGTGAAGTACGTACAGACAGATTCACCAGATGATTGGAATATTGGTTTTCAAAACAGTTACTGTTAAGTGTATCAGGGTCTTCTGTAAAATCTTCTAATTCTTTATTCCAATTGTAAGCTTTACGATCGGAATTGGACGTCCGATGTTGATAACTATAACGAAATTGAAGAAAATGTGCCCATGGCAACGGCTCCACGTATACAAGCTGAATACGATAGTTATCACCGTCTGTTTGATTTTCTATCTTCTGGTTCAGCACCTTTTCCGTCCCGTTTTTAAAATAACGTGTAGTGGCATAGTTAAGCCGGTCAGATGAGGAAGCATTGACCCCGTAATCAAGTTTCAAGGCGACATTACGTCCTCTACGGTTTAATTTACGGCTTATTTGCAACATCAGTGCCAGATTGTATTGTGAACTTTCCGACCAGTTGGAGGATTCTTTTTCATTCAGTTCCTCCTCATCCGCCCAACTCTTTTGATAACCGGCCCCCTGACGCTCCGCCGCAGAATAACGGAAAGTTGGACGAAAGATCAGATTAGTCACTGTATCTATTTTCCATTCCAAATATGCATTCCCCGTAATTCCGTCGTTTTTATTTCGCGTACTATTCGTACTATTCGTGATCGACTTTTCCTTTTTCATAAAATTATCGGTCATCGTACTACTTTCTTCCTTTCGGTCCGTACCGGCATATTGCACATTCGAACGAAACTTCACACTCCCAAAATCTTTACTAAAGTTAACTCCCAACGAACGAGAAGTCGTCAAGCCGGCCCTGCTGCGTGTATTGCCCGTGGCATTGGAGGATTCCTGTTGTAATTCCGAAAAGCCTTGATTGTTAGTATTATTCCAATTTGCAATGACGGTGAGTTGTGAAGTTTCCCGGATACGATTCATGGTATTAGCTATTTCATAGCGACTCTTGCTTCCCATGCCGCCAAGAAAATTGTTCATCCAACCCTTCTTCATATCCTTTTTTACAGAGAGATCAAGAATCATCTCCTCTTCGCCGTCATCAATCCCCGTAAGGCGTGCCAGATCGGACTTACGCTCATAGGCTTTCAATTTCTCCACCATCTCCACAGGGAGATTCTTCAAAGCAGCCTGCGGATCATCTGAAAAGAACTCTTTACCATCTACCAATATCTTTTTCACCTCTTTACCCTGAATCATTAATTTTCCATCCGAAGTGATCTCTCCACCCGGCAGTTGCTTCACAAGTTCTTCGAGCATGGAACCTTCAGGAGTACGAAATGCGGAAGAGTTATACACAGTAGTATCATTCTCGGTAACTGCCATTGGCGCTTTGCCCGTTACAACAGTTTCCTCTAACATGAAACCATCGGGAGCCAGACAAATATCACCCAATTTCCAATCCTTATTATCAAATACACGATTAACGGCTGCATAACCGATACAGGACACATGAACGGATATCTTTCCCGACCTACGAACAGAAGCAGTAAGAGAAAAACACCCGTCTTCTCCGGTTGCTCCTCCGGTGATAAACGTACTATCGGGCATTGCATAGATCTGAACAGCGGCATAAGGTATCGGTTCCTGAGTTTCTTCGTCAAGAACACGTCCGGCAAATACCAACTTACCGGACTGTGCCTTAACCTCCATCGTTGCATATACCATTTGCAATATGCAATAAATTAAAAGAGCCTGAAAGCAACCTATATACCTATTTATATTCAATGAATTCGTATTAGATATTTTTATCAGATGATTTACGCTATTTAAAGATTAGAGTAAAGAGTCATTATAAAGTTAAAACTAAAGGTTAGTTTTTAGGGTTTATTAAAGATTGGCATTTCTATCATAGCTACCCACCACTTAATCATAACTTTTCTATCACCTCTTTTTTCATAAAGACAAATGTAAGGAAAGGTAACAAAATCAATTATCAATATTATCTATATTTCTATCAGCAAAATCTCAGAAAAGACACTATAAATACAACTTATACAAAACAATAACAAATTAGCACTCTAATTTATGACTCGTTATTACGTTGATCCGATATTCCCCCCATGTCCGGGTGAACAAAAAAGCGAGGACACTTCGATTAAACCGAAATGTCCTCGCTTGCTTTTGAGCGGAAAACGAGACTCGAACTCGCGACCCTAACCTTGGCAAGGTTATGCTCTACCAACTGAGCTATTTCCGCAATTAAAGTCTCTCATCAATTCATCATCTCCAAAAGACTGTGCCCAGAACAGGACTCGAACCTGCATGCCTCTCGACACACGCACCTGAAACGTGCGCGTCTACCAATTCCGCCACCTGGGCCTTTCTTATATCTTGTAGTTCAAAGAACGTGAGCGGAAAACGAGACTCGAACTCGCGACCCTAACCTTGGCAAGGTTATGCTCTACCAACTGAGCTATTTCCGCATTTTTCAATATATGTGAAGAGAAGGAGACTCGAACTCCCACGACATAACTGTCACTACCCCCTCAAAGTAGCGCGTCTACCAATTCCGCCACCTCTCCAAATCTATTTATTTCTGAACTTCTCCACTTCTTTGTGCCCAGAACAGGACTCGAACCTGCATGCCTCTCGACACACGCACCTGAAACGTGCGCGTCTACCAATTCCGCCACCTGGGCAAAGAAAGGATTTCCAATATTTCAAAGAGAGCGGAAAACGAGACTCGAACTCGCGACCCTAACCTTGGCAAGGTTATGCTCTACCAACTGAGCTATTTCCGCATTTTTCGTTTGCGGTTGCAAAGGTAGGGATTTTCTCTAAACGTGCAAACATTCTGCATACTTTTTTCGCAAGAAAATATATTCTTTACCCACTCCGAAAAATAATTTATTTGATTATCAACTCATTCTGTCACGGTAATCTTCATAAGAAAACTCTTTGTATATTTCGGCTGTTTCTTCTTTTGTCCACAATGCAATGGCAGGATGATGAATGCCATTGAACATGTTTGTCTTGACCATCGTGTAATGTATCATATCTTCAAATACAATCCGTTCACCGATGTGCAATTCATGATCAAAACTCCACAATCCCATATAATCGCCGCTTAAACAGGAATTACCGCCGAGACGGTAAACATAAGGCCCCTCATTTCCCATTTCCGCTCCGCGCACTGCAGGTTGATAAGGCATTTCAAGACAGTCGGGCATGTGGCAAGTAAAGCTGACGTTCAGTATGGCAGTTTTAATACCACGACTCTCTACAATGTCCACAACCTCGGAAGTCAATACCCCCGTCTGCCAAGTAAAGGCCGAACCGGGCTCAAGAATGATACGCATATGAGGATAACGGGATTTCAGCCCTTGAAGCAAACGAATAAGATGTTCCGTATCATAATCTTTACGGGTCATGAGATGCCCTCCCCCTAAATTCAGCCACTTTATCTGCGGAAACCAACGGGAAAACTTCGCTTCAAGATGCTGCAAAGTACGTTCCAGTTCGAAAGAAGAAGATTCACAATGGCAATGACAATGAAAACCTTCAACCCCTTCCGGAAGAATATCAGGCAACAAATCGGCAGTAATGCCGAAACGGGTACCGGGAGCACAAGGGTTATATAATTCCGTTTCAACCTCAGAATATTCGGGATTAATACGAATGCCGCAAGAGATATTCTTTCCCTCAGCTACAACCAAGGGATAAAAACACCGAAACTGTGACAGAGAATTAAAAGTAATATGACTGCTACAACGCATGATCTCGGGAAAATCCGACTCAGTATATGCCGGTGAATAAGTGTGTGCTTTACTTCCAAACTCTTCTAAAGCCAACCGGGCCTCGTATACAGAACTCGCCGTAGAATGTGCGATATACTCACGGAATATAGAAAAAGAACGCCACATAGCAAAAGATTTGAAAGCAAGGATGATTTCTACTCCTGCTCTATCGGCCACACTTTTTATCAGATTCAGATTCTTTCTCAACAACTCTTCTTCCATGATATAACAAGGAGAAGGAAATCGGGTAAAGTCTATCATATCGGAATATAAAATTTAGTAGTTAGTAGATAGAATAATGATGCAAAAGTACGTAATGTTTTCCAATATTTCCTACCTTTACGAAATGATTTGATTCTTCACAAAAAATTAAGAAAACGTTATGGATAAAGATTTAAAGAAAGTAGTGATTCTCCTGGCGCATCCCAACATGAAAGAGTCACAAGCAAACAAGGCATTAACGGATGCTGTAAAGGACATGGACGAAGTGGCTGTATATAATCTGTACGAACTGCACAATGAAAGCACTTTCAATGTGGACGAATGGAGTAAAATCATTTCACACGCTGCTGCTGTTATCTATCAATTCCCATTTTATTGGATGTCCGCACCGTCGCTACTGAAGAAATGGCAAGATGAGGTATTTACCTATCTGGCAAAAACACCTGCAGTAGCAGGAAAACCATTAATGGTAGTAACCACTACCGGTTCAGAGTTTGAAGCATACCGGAGTGGAGGAAGAAATCGCTTTACCGTAGACGAATTACTACGACCTTATCAAGTAGGTGCTATACACGCAGGTATGGTGTGGCAGACACCGATTATAGCCTACGGTATGGGAACAACCGATGCTGCAAAAAACATAGCGGAAGGAGCAAATCTATATAGACAAAAAGTAGAAAGACTCATTGGAACGGAAAATTCCGGAAACAATTGGTAAGTACTCCTGATAAAAGCTAATAAAATAGCCATTACACTAAAATTCTTATAAATGCAGATGAATACAAAGGTCAAATTGAACACTTATGATCATGTACATCCATCTGCATTTATAAGAATGTCCGGATTCCCATCCGGTACAATTAAAATGTGCTGAACGAAGTTCCAATATTTCTCATAATCGCTATTTCAATTCCAAAACAGTACAATAAAGCAAAAACAAGCACTATTTATCTCCCCCTTTTCTGAGTCGGCAATGAAAATTCCTGCCAATCACATTCGGAATAATCTCCGGCAGCTACCGTAACACGCAGCACTACTTCACCATTTTTCAATTTCTCGCCACCATATACGGTAGCAGTATAACGTATCCCCTCACCGGGAGCTATCTTTTCTATCATCACCGACGGAGAAATATAAATATTCTTCATCCCGGTTATCTCTTCAACCGTAGGTACGATATCATAGACGGGAGTACGTCCTTCGTTCACCACTTCGAAAATCACCTTACTATTTTCACCGGCATCAATCACATGATTACGGTTCGTATCGATAAAACGGATATTCCGTATTCTCAAATCCGGTATCTGTGCCGGACGCTGAGACTGAGGTTTGGAATTATATCGTTTCTCCGTTATTTCCACATAACCCTCTTCCCTGTTACGAGGTGTCGATACGGCATTCCCGATAGCAGCACCGGCAACGGTTCCTACAATAGTACCGATAGCCGAACCGCGATAACCACCTCTCCATCCATGATTATTCTCACCGATAAGACCACCGATAGCACTTCCCACCGAACCTCCAATAGAAGCTCCCGCCACAACGGCTCCGGGATTTCCGGACATACGTCCGCTAACACAACCACTCAATAAAAAAGTGGACAAAATCATCCAAACAATTAACTTCTTCATGGCTCACTTATTTTGTGCTTCCCGCAAAAAAAGTACGGCAAGCGGTAATTATGAAATATCACCCTATAACTTTAAAACGTGCAAAGCGCAATAATAGTTGCTTCTCACCTGCATTTTTAAAGCGAATAGTAGCTTTGGCATTATCACCGTTTCCTTCTACTTGCAGCACCTCTCCCAACCCGAAACGTTCGTGCTCGATTTGTTGTCCCGGCTGCACAGATACAGGCAAAGCTCCACCAACAGCAGCCGGCGTTCCGGATGAACGGACAGATGACACAGTACCAGCCGCAGAAGAAACTGTCGGGTCTATCTTCTTCAAATTACGCGGAGACAACGTTGGATTAATAAGTTGTACTTTGGGACGTTCGCGACGGAAACGTTCGGCACTTTCATCTATCTGCCTTCCCAATCCGGCTTCATGCGGCAATTTTAGAAAACGAGTATCGATATCCCTAAGGAAACGACTCGGGGTACCGAATTCCATCTTTCCATAACGGAAACGGGTTTTGGCGAATGAAAGAAAACAATGCTCTTCGGCACGGGTAATGGCTACATAAAACAGTCGTCTCTCCTCCTCCATCGCACGGGGAGAATCTCCGGCCATCCCACTTGGAAAAAGATTTTCCTCCATTCCCACCACAAACACATTGCCAAATTCAAGTCCTTTAGCAGAATGAACGGTCATAAGAGTTATTTTTTCACCGTCTCCCTCCTTATCGGAATCTTGATCGGTAAGTAAAGAAACCTCCGAAAGAAAATCGGTTAAAGACACATTGGGATTCCCTTCTTCCTGCCGGACAGCACAAAAGTCATTGATACCGTTAACCAATTCCTCTATGTTCTCCTTGCGACTTAAATTTTCGGGCAGATTATCCTGACAGACATCATTGATAATGCCGGATTGACGAATAATTTCCGTACCTATTTCATAAGCATTCTTCTCGCTTTGTGTAGAGATGAACTCTTCTATAAGTCCACGAAAATCTTGTAATTTATTGTGTGTACCTTTATTAATAGTAAGACCATAAGTCAAAGGTTCGCAAAGAACAGCCCATAAGCTGACATTATTCTCCGTAGCAGCCGCTATGATTTTTCCTACCGTAGTGTCACCAATACCACGGGCAGGATAATTAATGATACGCTTGAAAGCTTCCTCATCATTAGGATTTACCACCAAACGAAAATAAGCAATCACATCCTTGATCTCTTTACGCTGATAAAATGAAAGTCCGCCATAAATTTTATAAGGCATTCCCCGTTTACGCAAAGCTTCTTCAAAAATACGGCTTTGGGCATTCGTACGATACAAAATAGCAAAATCGGAATAAGAATAGTCGTGCTCACGACGCAAAGCCGCTATTTGATTCGTCACAATATCCCCCTCTTCCACATCACTGTAAGCCTGAAACACACCAATAGCCTCTCCCTTTTCCTTTTCGGAAAACACCTCCTTACGTATCTGCCGCTCATTCTTCGCAATCAAGCTATTGGCAGCACAAACAATGGTTTGAGTGGAACGGTAATTCTGTTCCAGCTTGAACACTTTCGTATTCGGATAAATCTTCGTAAAATACAAAATATTATCAATATCCGCTCCCCGGAAAGAGTAAATGCTCTGAGCATCGTCGCCTACCACACATACACGCTGACTCTCTTTGGTAAGCTGGAGCACGATACTGTGCTGGGCATAATTCGTATCTTGATACTCATCTACCAACACATAGCGAAATTGCTCACGATAACGTGCCAGTACCTCCGGAAAATCACGGAATAATATATAGGTATACACAAGCAAATCATCGAAATCCATAGCTCCTGCCTGGCGGCAACGTTCCCAATAACGACGATAGATATCGCGAAGTGCAGGAACCTTGGCTGCCTGATCTTCTGTAAAGGCTTCCTTATTCGCTGCATAACCGGAAGGAGAAACCAGATGGTTCTTGGCATTAGAGATACGCGCCTGCACCATACCGGGCTTATAGGTCTTTTCATCCAACCCCATCTCTTTGATGATAGAACGTAAAAGGCTCTTGCTATCAGCCGAATCATAAATAGTAAACTGTGAAGTAAATCCGACATGCTGGGCTTCGGCACGAAGAATCCGCGAAAAAACAGAATGGAACGTTCCCATCCAAAGATAACGGGCACGCTGCTCGCCTACCTGACGGGCGATACGTTCTTTCATTTCACGTGCAGCTTTATTAGTAAAGGTAAGTGCCAAAATATTCCATGGATTATATCCATTCTCTAACAAATGGGCTATTTTATAGGTCAGTACACGTGTCTTACCGGAACCTGCACCTGCTATCACAAGTGATGGCCCGTCATTGTAAAGCACCGCATTACGCTGACTTTCGTTCAGTTCTTCGAGGTAGTTTCTTTCCATAGCGGCAAATTTATAACATTCATTTGACAATATATAGAATTTTATATACTTTTGTGACTTAACCTCAAAGAAAACAAGTATGATAAAAAAGAGTCTCTCTTTAGTTGCCATCTTCATCATAAGCATGACAATAGGAACATCACAACTCATGGCACAAAAACAGGACCGCGTTGGAAAACTCCTGAAGTTCTTGAGTGATAATGAAATCGAAAAATTTCAAAAAGGCCGCGAGAAACTGGACGAGAAAACAGCCCAGACATTTGCCGCCGAGGTAGAACTAATGGATATCATGACTCGCCTATGGACTCAACCGGACAGTAAAAGCGCCATTGATTACTATCCTGCTTATGCTAAAGCCGTCAAAGGAAGTCTGCCGGCTATTTGCAACGAGACAGAAATTGATTTTGGCCCTCTGCGAGACCGGACAAACAGTGTAATAACAGAAATTCTGGACGCTTCAAATGATAAGCTTTCATTGAGTAAACAACTGATAGAAGGGGCCAAAAATGGTAAATATCCGATTCCACAGGCGCAAATGGATATTTTCTATAAAACAAGAGAAGATGCATTAATGAAGGATCTGGAGGAGAAAAGCAGCACAGCCAAATGTGAAAACTACTTCAATGAATTTCCGGAAGGTAAGTATAAAGTGCAATTCATGAGTGAGTATAACCAATTACTATACAACAGCGTGAAACGTGCACCGACCCATGCCAATTTTAAAAACTTCTTCGATAATATAACCTTGAACCGTTACTACAACGGAATGTCCAATCGTAAATATACTCCGGAAGTACGTGCGCTGTATGATGATTATCTTTTTTCCATGATACAACAGGCGGGAGCACTCGCATCTAAAAAACAATGTATTGACGAGTATGAGAATGCCGTCTATCTGGAGGAAGGCAAGCGAAAACACACTGTAGAATTGGAATATACCAAAGACAGTGTGGATTACGAATTGATGAAACCGGAGATAAACAGTAGTAGTAAACTGGAACTAATCCAAGGATTTCTCCTGACCCATAAGTATAGAGAATTTCGTGACAAAGCACATGAACTGCGCAGTCAATTCGAAGACTCGGTAGTATGGATTACTCCTTCCTCTACGAAATATTATAAAAAAGGGATGTTGATGAAATCGGAAGCAAAGCTGAATAATAAAATTACTACGGAAGTATATTCCTACTTGCCAAACGGGAAACCTGCCGGTATCGATATTACCAGTGGCAATATGCAATTTCACACATCATTTTTTTACGATGCACAAGACAGATGTGCACAAGAAATACAGATAAATACGAAAACCAAAAAAGAGATATACAAAAGAGAGCGGACATTCAATGCCGGAGGGACGGTGCAAAGCGATTCATTGAAATACACAGATGGTAAACTGATATTGAGAAGTTACAACCGGCAAGGAAAACTGATAGAAGAGAAAGAATATCATAAAGACGTAATGCTCTCATCGACGGTACATCAGTATGATAGCAAAGGAGAAAAAGTAAAATCACAATACGTATTGCCACTCCCCAAGAATCCGTTGCCTACACAAATCAGTTCGCGAACAGATGTATATGAATACGACAAATACGGCTATCTGACAAAAATTGTCTCCACACAAATATTGGTCAATAATGAAAAAAGAATCTGCTCGCAGTATTTTATGTACGACGAATATGGCAATCAAATAGATAGTGACATGTATTATGAATATGACCAAACCGGACAATGGATACGTAAAACAGCAAAAAACAATCCGGAAATAACAGAACAGAAAGTAGTCAAATAAAGAACGCCCGTTTTTAATCACGATTAGAAGAGCCTGCCTAATTTTTTCTCAAAACAATGTGAGCAAAAATTAAGCAGGCTCTAAACATTTACGGCTTTTCATATGTTAATAGGATATATACATAATAACCAAACATTATGAATACATTATTAATGTCTTTAATATTTATGACCATGACTTACGAAATGCCTAAACTTCCATACGCAAACAATGCGCTGGAACCTGTAATCAGTCAGCAAACTATAGATTATCATTATGGTAAACATCTACAAACCTACGTAAACAACCTCAATAGCCTGGTACCCGGAACGGAATTTGAAGGCAAAACAGTAGAAGAAATTGTAGCGAAAGCTCCGGATGGAGCTATCTTCAACAATGCCGGACAAGTACTGAACCATACATTATATTTCTTACAATTTGCACCGAAGCCTTCAAAGAAAGAGCCATCGGGTAAGTTGGCAGAAGCGATCAAACGTGACTTCGGAAGTTTTGAAAATTTCAAGAAGGAATTTAATGCCGCCGCAGTAGGCTTATTCGGTTCGGGATGGGCTTGGCTGTCTGTTGACAAAAACGGCAAGTTACATATCACCAAAGAAGCTAATGGAAGTAATCCGGTACGTGCAGGCTTGAAACCGCTATTGGGCTTTGATGTGTGGGAACATGCTTATTACCTTGATTTCCAGAATCGCCGTGCAGATCATGTAAACGCTTTATGGGATATCATAGATTGGGAAGTAGTTGACAAACGAATGTAATAAACCCTTTTTTATTTAATTCATTAGAGAACGCCGTCTTGTTTAAGATGGCGTTTTTTTTATCTAATCTATGTTTCAATGCTGTTCTGCCAGACAATAAGAGTATTCATTATTAAATAATTGATATGCGGACACACTGAAATACTCATCCGCTAACTCATTTTTACAAATATAAATTATATATTTGTATCGACTAACTAAATTAGACCATCTTCCTTTGAACAAGAATAGAAAAAAATTACTATGTACTTTTGCTATCATTGGAATTATTCTTCCTCTACATTCGCCCTACAGCCATGCACAGGAAATTATCAATTCCAAAGAGGAAATATTGTTCATTACTTCCTACAATTCGGACAGCAAGCACACTTATGATAACATAAACTCTTGTATCACGACTTATCAAAAATTGGGAGGTACCTGTCCGGCTGTAGTGGAGAACATGAATGCCATCAGTTTGGAACATGCCTGGAGATGGCCGAAAATAGTAAAAAACATCATAGACAAGCATCCCAAGGTAAGCTTGATCATACTGCTTGGCGGAGAAGCATGGAGCGGCTATTTTTCATTGGAGGAAGAAGAATATAAAAAAATACCGGTGTTATGCGCCATGGCTCCCCGCCATAGTTTCGACCTGCCTTCCAAAGAAACGAATGCCAGTACCTATCTCCCCGCCAGTATCGACTTGCTGGAACGCATGAAAGGTTTTAACGTGAAAGCATGTTACGCTTATAAATATCATGTAGACCGTGACATACACCTGATAAGGAATTTCTATCCGGAAATGGCACATCTTGCCTTTATCTCCGATAACACCTACAACGGACTGGCTCAATTGATTTACGTCAAACAGGAATTGGAGAAATATCCGGAAATAGGTACCACTTTCATCGACGGACGAAGACTCACCTTAGACATGGCGGCACAAAAGGTACACAACCTGCCGGACAACTCCGTCGCCCTACTCGGTATATGGCGGGTAGATATGCAAAAGATGACCTACATCAACAATTCGGTGTATGCTTTCTCACATACCAATCCGACACTGCCGGTATTCAGCCTGACAGCTACCGGAATAGGATACTGGGCCATAGGAGGATACGTCCCCGATTACGAAGACATCGGTCTGAAAATGGGTGAAAAGGCTTATCGGATATTAGATTTAAAAGAAAACCCCGAACCGGAATTGAACACATTACCATGCCGGTATGTGTTCGATGCAAAAGTATTAAAAGAGTTGGGATTTGAAAACAAAGAGCTACCGGAAGGGTCTGTTATCATTAATAAAGAACCTACTTTCTTTGAAACTTATAAAAACGGAGTAAGGGTTGTTACCGGCATCTTTTGTACCCTATTACTCGGATTGTTCGTTTCTTTGTACTATTACTTCAAAACCAGAATTCTAAAAAATAACTTGGAAGAATCGGCAAAACAACTGGAAACAGACAAGAAAAAATTGGAAGACAATGAAATCGAACTGCGTCATGCCAAAGAACGCGCAGAAGAAGCCAATCGGATGAAAAGCGCCTTTGTTTCGAACATGAGTCATGAAATCCGTACTCCCCTCAATGCGATCGTAGGTTTCTCCAGTCTGCTGGCAAGTACGATAGAAGCATCCGAAGAGCAAAAAACATACATCTCGATTATTCAGACCAATTCGGATCTGTTACTCCAACTCATTAATGATGTGCTGGATGTCTCCCGCTTGGAATCCGGCAGGCTACAGTTCGATTATGAATGGTATGATCTCATCGGTCATTGCCAAAATATGGTAATGTTAACCAACCAGAACAAGGCAGTAAATACAGAAGTCCGTTTCGATTCTCCCCTCGAATCATATACGCTTTATACCGCCCCGCTCCGTCTTCAGCAAGTCATTATCAACTTGTTGAACAATGCACTGAAATTTACTCCCGAAGGCGGAAGCATCATACTGAGTTTCGAAATAGACGAGACAGACGGCTACGTCCTCTTTTCGGTCACAGATACCGGATGTGGCATACCGGACGATAAACAAGAGCTCGTATTCAACCGTTTTGTGAAGTTAAACGAATTTGTACAAGGTACCGGACTGGGGCTTTCTATCTGTAAACTGACCATCCAGCAGATGGGTGGAGACATTTGGATAGATCGCAATTATAAAAACGGAACCCGCTTCGTATTCTCGCATCCAATAAAAAAACGGGAAGAGGAAAACACAGAAATACAATAAAAAAGTATTCGTTTTATTTTTTTTCTGCTTCTTTTTCATTTACTTTGCCACCGTAAAGACAAAGGGGTGCCCGGCAAGACGGGCTGAGATCATACCCTGGAACCTGATGCAGTTAGTACTGACGTAGGGATTGTGTTACTTCATTACCGCTCTCCATATTAATAGCACTCTCTTTGTATTTACTTTCGTTATCATCAATAAACCTAATTTTGTAGCGATGAAAGTACAAGTTAACAACAAAGAAGTGGAAATAGCCGATACTTCTACCATTACGCAACTCACCGTACAATTGGAACTTCCCACTCAGGGCATTGCCATTGCAGCGAATAACAAAATGATTCCGCGTACGGACTGGGACAGTTTCACACTCCACGAGAATGACAATCTGGTTATAATTAAAGCTGCTTGCGGAGGATAGACTATGATCAGCCTGCAATTTATTACTCACCATACCGAGAAATATTCTTATCTGGATTCTGCCCGCATGGCACTTGAAGGCGGGTGCAAATGGATACAATTGCGTATGAAGGAAGCGCCACTGGAAGAAGTGGAAGCCGTTGCCCTACAATTGAAACCAATGTGTAAGGAACATGACGCCATTCTGATACTGGACGACCACGTGGAATTGGCCCAAAAGCTGGAAGTGGACGGAGTACATTTGGGTAAAACAGACATGCCGGTAGCCGAAGCCCGCCAACTGCTGGGCGAAGCGTTCATCATTGGCGGAACAGCCAATACATTTGAGGATGTAGAAATGCACTATCGTGCAGGAGCAGACTATGTAGGTATAGGTCCATTCCGTTTCACTACTACCAAAAAGAACCTGAGTCCTGTCTTGGGAATAGAAGGATACACTTCCATCATTTCACAGATGCAACAGGCCGGAATACAACTTCCGGTAGTAGCCATCGGCGGTATCACTTATCAGGATATTCCGGATATCATGAGAACAGGAGTCAACGGTATTGCTTTATCCGGTACCATACTGCAGGCCGAAAACCCTGTAGAAGAGACCACCCGGATCTTGTCAATCCCCCTTTAATCTCCTTCCCTATTATAAATCATCATTCATAAATTATAAATCATGAAACAGCTTATTATTGCGGGACGTGAATTCAACTCCCGGCTATTCCTTGGTACAGGAAAATTCAACTCAAACGAGCTGATGGAACAATCTTTACTTGCATCGGGTACTGAAATGGTAACGGTGGCCATGAAACGCATAGATATGGATAATAAAGAGGATGACATGTTAAAACACATCATTCATCCGCACATCCAGTTGTTACCCAATACATCGGGTGTACGAAATGCGGAAGAGGCCGTATTTGCCGCACAAATGGCACGCGAAGCTTTCGGAACGAACTGGTTGAAGTTAGAGATTCATCCCGACCCGCGCTATCTGCTTCCGGATTCGGTAGAAACATTGAAGGCTACCGAAGAATTGGTAAAACTGGGATTTGTCGTACTTCCCTACTGCCAGGCCGATCCTGTATTATGCAAACAATTGGAAGAAGCCGGTGCGGCAACTGTAATGCCCCTCGGTGCACCCATCGGAACAAACAAAGGTCTGCAAACCAAAGAATTTCTGAAAATCATCATTGAACAAGCTAATATTCCGGTAGTGGTAGATGCCGGAATCGGTGCACCAAGCCATGCCGCCGAAGCAATGGAACTGGGCGCAGCAGCTTGTTTGGTAAACACAGCCATTGCCGTAGCCGGTAACCCGGTAGAGATGGCTAAAGCCTTCAAACAGGCAGTTGAAGCGGGCCGCATGGCTTATGAAGCCGGATTGGGAATGCAAATCGACAACCTGATGGCTGAAGCCAGTTCGCCATTAACTGCTTTTCTTAACTCATAGGCTTCCATGCTAAAAAGATATCATAACATACTATCACTTATCACTAATTAACAATTGCTTATAACATGGAACAAAAGATAAAATTTCCCCGTTCAGAGAAAGTATATATATCGGGAAAACTGTTTCCCGACATACGGGTAGCCATGCGTAAAGTGGAACAAGTGCCCAGTACGACTTTCAATGGCGACGAAAAGATTATAACCCCTAACCCGAAAATATATGTATACGATACCAGTGGGCCTTTCAGCGACCCCGAAATATCCGTGGATTTGAAAAAGGGGTTACCCCGTATGCGTGAAGAATGGATTCTGAAACGTGGTGATGTGGAGCAACTGCCCGAAATCACTTCCGAATACGGCCGTATGCGTCGTGATGATAAAAGTCTGGATCATCTCCGTTTCGAACATATCGCCCTGCCATACCGGGCTAAGGAAGGAGAGCACATCACCCAAATGGCATATGCCAAACGGGGAATTATCACTCCGGAAATGGAATATGTAGCCATCCGTGAAAACATGAACTGCGAAGAATTGGGCATCGAAACCTATATCACACCCGAATTTGTCCGCCGGGAAATAGCCGAAGGCCGTGCCGTGCTACCCGCCAACATCAATCATCCTGAAGCGGAACCAATGATCATCGGCCGTAATTTCCTTGTGAAGATTAATACGAACATCGGTAACTCGGCCACTACTTCCGGTATCGACGAGGAAGTAGAAAAAGCCGTATGGAGTTGTAAATGGGGTGGAGATACACTTATGGATCTTTCCACCGGAGAAAATATTCACGAAACGCGCGAATGGATTATCCGTAACTGCCCTGTACCGGTAGGCACCGTGCCCATCTATCAAGCATTGGAGAAAGTGAACGGTAAGGTAGAAGACCTCACTTGGGAACTTTACCGCGATACCTTGATCGAGCAATGTGAGCAGGGAGTGGATTATTTTACCATTCATGCGGGTATCCGTCGCCATAATGTGCATTTGGCCGACAAACGTCTTTGCGGTATCGTAAGCCGTGGCGGAAGCATCATGAGCAAATGGTGTCTGGTACACGATCGCGAGAGTTTTCTCTACGAACACTTTGATGACATCTGCGACATCTTAGCACAATATGATGTAGCCGTTTCACTGGGCGACGGACTGCGTCCCGGCTCTATCCACGATGCCAATGATGAAGCACAGTTTGCCGAACTCGACACCATGGGAGAACTCGTTGTACGTGCTTGGGAAAAGAATGTGCAAGCATTCATCGAAGGTCCGGGACACGTGCCCATGCACAAAATAAAAGAGAATATGGAACGTCAGATCGAAAAATGCCATAATGCACCGTTCTACACGCTCGGTCCGTTGGTCACGGACATCGCTCCGGGATACGACCATATCACATCGGCCATCGGTGCAGCCCAAATAGGATGGTTAGGTACAGCCATGCTCTGCTATGTCACTCCGAAAGAACATCTGGCGCTTCCGGATAAGGAAGACGTACGTGTAGGGGTCATCACTTACAAGATAGCCGCCCATGCCGCCGACCTTGCCAAAGGACATCCCGGGGCACAAGTTCGCGACAATGCATTGAGCAAAGCCCGTTATGAATTCCGTTGGAAAGATCAATTCGACCTTTCACTCGACCCGGAACGTGCTTTTTCTTATTTTCATGCCGGACGTCACACAGACGGAGAGTATTGCACCATGTGCGGCCCCAACTTCTGTGCCATGCGTCTGAGCCGTGAACTCAGAAATACTAAAAAAGAAGAATAAAGCAAATATGGAGAGAATAGACGAATTCCGTAATATGCTGTTGGTGCATATTTCCGAATTAGATATAAAGCCATTGGTAAAGGAAATCAACTACCATCCGGAATATTTCCCCGACATATACCAACTGACTTCCGACAGTAAGCCACTGGTATCATGGCGCGCCTTATGGGTGTGTGAAAAACTGAGTGAGATACATCCGGAATGGTTCATTCCGCTATACGGAGAACTGACCGACCGATTGCTGACTTGCAAACACGACGGTTCGAAACGCCTATATCTTTCCATACTTTTCAATCTTCCGATACAAGAACCAATATCGGTCCCCCTGCTGAATTTCTGTTTCGACCGTATGTTTTCACCTGCCGAAAGCATCGGTGTGCAAGCCTTATGTATCAAGATGGCCTATCGACTCTGCGAAAAAGAACCGGAGCTAATGGGTGAACTACGCATCATACTGGAAAATGCCGAAACGGAATTCTTCACAAAAGGAGTAACTACTGCTATCCGAAACACATTGAAAAAAATGGGGAGGAAGTAGTCAGGGGAAGAATTTAGTAGTTAAGTAGTCAAGTAGATAAGTAGTTGAATGATCAAATAATTAAGTAGTTAAGTAGTAGAATCAATATGTTTTCAGAAGAATTAGAAAAAATATCATGGGAGGAGACGACGAAAGCCATCTATTCCAAAACAGATGCCGACGTACGTCGTGCATTAGGCAAAGAACACTGTGATGTGAACGATTTCATGGCACTCATATCACCTGCCGCCACCCCTTATCTGGAAGTAATGGCGCGACTCAGTCAAAAGTACACAATGGAACGTTTCGGAAAGACGATCTCCATGTTTGTTCCCTTGTACCTCACCAACTCATGTACCAATTCATGCGTTTATTGTGGTTTTCACATTAGCAATCCTATGAAACGCACCATATTGACTGATGAAGAAATCATAAACGAATACAAAGCTATCAAACGGCTCGCTCCTTTCGAGAACCTGCTGCTGGTAACAGGAGAGAATCCGGCAGCCGCCGGAGTGCCCTACATAGCACGCGCTTTAGATTTGGCTAAACCTTACTTCAGCAACCTTCAGATAGAAGTGATGCCTCTCAAAGCGGAAGAATATGAAGAACTGACCTATCACGGACTGAACGGTGTCATCTGTTTTCAGGAGACATACAACAAGGCTAATTATAAAACCTATCATCCACGCGGCATGAAGTCCAAATTCGAATGGCGCGTCAACGGTTTCGACCGCATGGGACAAGCCGGCGTACACAAAATCGGCATGGGAGTGCTCATCGGCCTGGAAGAGTGGCGTACGGATGTTACAATGATGGCTTACCACCTGCGTTATCTTCAAAAACATTATTGGAAAACCAAATATAGTGTCAATTTCCCACGGATGCGTCCTTCGGAAAATGGCGGTTTCCAACCCAACATCATCATGAACGACCGCGAATTAGCACAGTTGACCTTTGCTATGCGCATCTTCGATCACGATGTAGATATCTCCTACTCCACCCGCGAAAGTGCCGAGATACGTAATCATATGGCAACATTAGGTGTAACTACCATGAGTGCTGAGAGCAAAACAGAGCCGGGCGGATATTACAGCTATCCGCAAACCCTGGAACAGTTTCACATAAATGATGACCGCAAAGCCGTGGAAGTGGAAAGAGATCTGAGAAAACTCGGTCGCGAGCCTGTATGGAAAGACTGGGATCAAAGTTTCGACAATCTGAAAAGAGTATAGTAACATCAACACTATTCATTCTACATTTACCTCAAAAGAAGCTTGAACAGTAGTTGTTTCTCAATTGTGATACGAACGTCTCACATCTATGATACGCGTGTCGCTCAATTGTGAGACGCTCGTCTCACAATTGAGAAAAGATAACTACTACGGTAACTTTTCATTTAAACTACAACAGCTTTTCATCTAAGCTATGCAACATCATTATCAACTATAAAAACATTTGAATATGCGTTATAACCGTCAAATCATGCTTCCCGAAATAGGAAACGAAGGACAAGCCAAGCTGAAAGCGGCCAAAGTATTGATAGTGGGTGTCGGCGGGTTGGGATCACCCATCGCTCTCTACCTAACAGGTGCCGGAGTAGGTACTATCGGACTGGTAGACAATGACGAAGTAAGTATCAGTAATCTGCAACGGCAAGTGATATACACCGAAGAGGAACTTGGAGATTTCAAAGCCGTATGTGCTGCTATGCATCTTACCGCACTCAACAGCGAAATTACTGTGAACTCCTGCCCGGGACGCCTAAATAAAGACAATGCAAGCGAACTTATCAGTGATTATGATATAGTTGTGGATGGGTGTGACAATTTTGCCACGCGTTATCTGATCAATGACATCTGCATAGAACAGGGAAAACCCTACGTCTACGGAGCCATCTGTGGCTTTGAAGGCCAAGTATCCGTTTTCAACTACGGAAATACTCCCAAAACATACAGAGACCTTTATCCCGATGAAGAAGAAATGCTACGCATGCCTCCCCCGCCCAAAGGAGTATTAGGGGTTACTCCTGCTATCACAGGCAGTGTAGAAGCCACCGAAGTATTGAAAATAATCTGTGGTTTTGGAGAAGTTTTGGCAGGTAAATTATGGACAATTGACCTGCGGACATGGCAATCTAACATATTTTCACTATAAACGTTGGCATCGGATATAGTTAATTGCTAACTTTGCTAAACAAATTGTTTAACAAAAGAAATGAAGCTCATTGTAGTTACCACCCCCACCTTCTTCGTTGAAGAAGACAAAATAATTACTGCTCTTTTCGAAGAGGGTCTGGACATTCTACACCTTAGAAAACCGGAAACACCTGCTATGTACTCAGAACGTCTGCTGACGCTGATACCGGAGAAATTTCATCACCGTATCGTTACGCACGAACATTTCTACTTAAAAGAGGAATTCAATCTGATGGGAATCCACTTAAACAGTAGAAACCCTAAAGAGCCCCATGACTATGCAGGGCACGTAAGTTGTTCGTGTCATTCGGTAGAAGAGGTGAAAAATAAAAAGCACTTCTACGATTATGTATTCATGAGTCCCATCTACGACAGTATCTCGAAGGTGAATTATTACTCCACTTACACAGCCGAAGAACTACGCCAAGCACAGAAAGATAAAATTATCGACTGTAAAGTAATGGCGCTCGGTGGCATTAATGAAGAAAATATATTAGAAATAAAAGATTTTGGTTTCGGTGGTGCCGTAGTACTCGGAGACGTTTGGAATAAATTCGATGCTTGTTGTGACCGTGATTATCTGGCAGTAATAGAACACTTTAAAAAGTTGAAAAAGCTGGCTGATTGATATTTATAGCAATTCGATATAAGAACTCCCACTTTACTCTTAATGAATGAAGCGGGAGTTTGTTGCGTTAGCAAGGCAGTTAGGCCATTTAGAATTTATATCCTAAAGTAATAGCACAGTTTATATTTTTAGGGTTAGAGTCAAGGTTCAGATCTGCCAGTTTCACCAAACCAAACTGACCATCAATACCTACAATAATCCGACCGAACTCGGCTGCAACACCCACTCCCAAACCGGCATCAAAACGATCAAAGGCATCACTTCCGAAAGTTTTTTCCTTGATATCCGTCTTCGATCCACTTATACTCATTTTGGTTCTGGTTTTTCCTCCTACTCCACAAGCTAAATATGGACCGGCGCTTACCACAATATTCGTATTATTGGCCACATTGAAACGCGCTGCCGCCATAATCGGCAATTCAAAATACATTGCATTGAACTTTACTTCAGCTTCATTACCGGAAACAGTTGCACTGAACTTAGCCCCCTTTTGGGACAAAAACAAAGAAGGCTGTAACAACCACGTATCGTTAAAGGCATATTCCATCCCTACCCCCAATTTAACACCAACCTTAGCACTCACATCCAAATCACCCGTAAAGTTACTGATATTCATACCGACTTTAGCATTCCAGGAAACTTGTGAAAAACCCGCTAAAGACAATAAAGCGAACATCACTAATAAAATACCTTTCTTCATAATTTTAATGTTTTTAATTAATATAAAGTCATTTTCTGTGTTAACAATGTTACAAATATATTATTTAAATACATTAAAAACAAACATATTGTTAATAATTATACAACAAATAGATATTACATACAAGAAAAGGGAATTCCCTATTTATTGGAACTCCCTTCCCTATTTCTGATTTGAAAATAAAGGATCTTCGCTTTAATCTTTCAAAACCGGTCTGTTAAAATTCATAATGAAAACCAAAGCTCAAGTCTTCACTCTGCAAACTGATACCAAAACCGTCTTCAGTCACCGAATAATCATCCCTGAAGCCCACGAAGCCACATTTAGCAATAAGACTAAAATTCTTATTCAACTTTAAAGCAATCCCCGGCTTCAAACCGATTTCATAACCATTGGTAGCTTTATCAGCACCTTTTATACGATTGGTTGAAAATCCCAGACCACCGTCAATAAACAGTCTGACAATCTTATTCTCATAATAAGAAAAACGTGCATAAGGTGCAATAGCAACGCTATTTCTTTTCATTTTCTCAAAATAATCGTGTGAATAAGAGAACGTAACTCCTACCGCCCACTGTTCATTAAGGTTATAACCGACTTCGGGGGCAATTGTAAAATTAGTTCTATTGGCATCACCATTACGCCATAAATTAAATACACCACCCATGTAAAGATCTTGAGCATTCACAGACAAGGCTGCCACCATTACAAATAAAGACACTAACAGTTTTTTCATTTTTCTTTTGTTTTAAATTAAACATAAAATAGGCAAGTTCATGTGTCTATTTATTTCGGGGCGCAAAGATATAACAAGAGTTTTGACTAAACAATATTTTAGTTAGTTTTTTATAAAACTTCGAAATAGATAAATAAAAAAGGGAAGCCGTTTTTAATGGCTTCCCTCTCCAAGATATGATTATAAACGTTATCAATCTTCTAATGCTGCCTGCGCCGCTGCAAGTCTCGCAATGGGTACACGGAATGGAGAACAACTTACATAGTTCAATCCTACTCTATGGCAGAACTTCACAGATGAAGGTTCACCACCATGTTCACCGCAAATACCACATTTCAAATCCGGACGAACCGCACGCCCCTTTTCCGTAGCCATACGAACCAACTGGCCTACACCGTTTTGGTCGAGCACTTGGAATGGGTCTACTTTCAGAATCTTCTTTTCCAGATAAACCGGAAGGAAAGAAGCAATGTCATCACGAGAATAACCGAATGTCATCTGTGTTAAATCATTCGTACCAAATGAGAAGAACTCGGCTGAAGAAGCAATGCGATCGGCTGTCAAAGCAGCACGTGGAATCTCAATCATCGTACCTACCTTATAATCAATACGATCACCAACCTCTGCAAAGAGTTTTTCAGCCTCAGCACGAATCACGTCTTCCTGCTGCTTGAATTCATAAAGGATACCGGTCAACGGTACCATGATTTCCGGATGTGTCTCAACACCTTCTTTCTTTAATTCGAGAGCAGCACCAAGAATGGCACGAGTCTGCATCTGAGTGATTTCCGGATAAGTATTACCCAAACGACAACCGCGGTGACCCAACATCGGATTATGTTCGCAAAGCGATTCTACACGCTGTTGGATATATTGCAAGCTTACCCCCATTGTATCTGCCATTTCCTGTTGTCCTTTCAAATCGTGCGGAACGAACTCGTGCAAAGGAGGATCGAGCAGACGAACAGTCACCGGACAACCAGCCATTGCCTTAAAGATTCCTTTAAAATCCGCTTGCTGGTACGGAAGAATTTTAGCCAACGCTTTACGACGTCCATCCGCGTTCTCAGCCAGAATCATCTCACGCATTGCTTTAATCTTCTCACCTTCGAAGAACATATGTTCCGTACGACAAAGACCGATTCCCACAGCACCAAAATCACGGGCTACTTTTGCATCATGCGGAGTATCGGCATTAGTACGTACCTGAAGTTTCGTATATTTATCGGCCAAAGCCATCAATTCGGCAAAATCACCGGAAAGCTCGGCAGCTTTCGTTTCTACTTTACCTTGATAAACTTCACCCGTACTACCGTTCAACGAGATATAATCGCCTTCTTTTAACAGAACACCGTCTACTTCTACCGTGCGTGCCTTATAATCGATATTCAAAGCACCGGCACCGGAAACACAACATTTACCCATACCACGTGCTACTACGGCAGCGTGAGAAGTCATACCACCGCGAGCAGTCAAGATACCCTGTGCAACAGCCATACCGGCAAGGTCTTCGGGAGAAGTCTCCACACGTACCATTACTACTTTCTTACCTCCGGCAGCCCATTCGGCAGCATCATCAGCAAAGAATACAATCTGTCCGGTTGCAGCACCCGGAGAAGCAGGAAGTCCGCGAGTCAGCACTTTCGCCTGTTTCAAAGCATTTTTATCGAATACCGGGTGAAGAAGCTCATCCAGCTTATTGGGTTCAACACGCATTAGAGCGGTCTTTTCGTCAATCATTCCCTGATGGAGCAAATCCATGGCAATTTTCACCATAGCCGCACCGGTACGTTTGCCGTTACGGGTTTGCAGGAACCACAATTTACCTTCCTGTACAGTAAACTCCATATCCTGCATGTCGCGGTAATGATTTTCAAGTTTAGTTTGTAATGCATCCAGTTGTTTGTAGATTTCGGGCATAGCCTCTTCCATAGAAGGAAATTGAGCGGCGCGTACTTCTTCTGTCACACCGGCCAATACAGCCCAACGCTGAGACCCTATTTTAGTAATCTGTTGCGGAGTACGGATACCGGCCACCACATCTTCGCCCTGTGCATTAATCAGATATTCGCCATTGAACAGGTCTTCACCCGTAGCAGCATCGCGTGAGAAGCAAACACCGGTAGCAGAAGTATCGCCCATATTACCAAATACCATTGCCTGTACAGAAACGGCAGTCCCCCATTCATCAGGAATACCTTCCATTTTACGATAAAGAATGGCACGTTCGTTCATCCATGAATTAAATACGGCACAAATAGCTCCCCAAAGTTGTTCATAGGCACATGTCGGAAAATCTTTTCCAGTCTGTTCTTTTACAGCAGCCTTAAAGCGCTTCACCAGTTCCTTGAGGTCTTCTACTTCAAGCTGATTGTCCAATTTCACACCTTTAGCATGTTTCACCTCTTCAATGATAGCTTCGAACGGATCGACATCCTCCTTATTCACAGGTTTCATGCCCAATACCACATCGCCATACATTTGTACGAAACGACGATAAGAGTCCCATGCAAAACGGGCATTACCGGTTTTGCGGGTCAATCCTTCCACCACCTCATCATTTAAGCCCAAATTCAAAATAGTATCCATCATACCCGGCATAGAAGCACGCGCTCCGGAACGGACCGAAACGAGCAGAGGATTTTCGATATCGCCGAATTTCGACTTCATCAGTACTTCTACATTTGCAATGGCTTTTTCTACTTCGTCTTTTAGGAGAGCTACGACTTTATCTTGTCCCAATTCATAATATTCGGTACAAACGTCTGTTGTGATTGTAAATCCGGGAGGAACAGGAACCCCGATAAGATTCATTTCTGCAAGATTGGCACCTTTACCACCCAATAGATTTCTCATACCGGCCTTGCCTTCCGCCTGGCCATTTCCAAAGGTATAAACTCTTTTTTTGTCCATAATACGTATTTAAAGTTATCTAATTGTGATTTTTTCTGTTCGCAAATCTAAGTATATTTCACAAACCAGAAAACTTTTCATGAAAAAAGTTTCTATTAAAATGCAATTTCGACATTGCAATCTTTATTATTTCATCTGATAGAGAGAAATCCCGAAAAAATACCTATTTTTGCGAAATAATTTATTAGACTGGTGTAAAAGTGGCAAGAAAGAAAAAAGAACTTCCCTTATTAGAGAAGGTAACAATTACGGATGTGGCTGCCGAAGGAAAAGCCATAGCAAAAGTAAACGACCTGGTGATTTTTGTTCCTTATGTAGTACCGGGTGATGTGGTAGATCTGCAAATCAAACGCAAAAAGAACAAATATGCCGAAGCAGAAGCTGTGAATTTCCACGAATATTCTTCAACACGTGCCGTTCCTTTCTGCCAGCACTATGGCATATGCGGTGGTTGTAAGTGGCAAGTGCTTCCCTATGCAGAACAAATCAAATACAAGCAGAAACAAGTGGAAGATAACCTGAGAAGAATCGGAAAAATCGAACTGCCGGAAATTTCTCCGATATTGGGTTCCGCCAAAACCGAATTCTATCGGAATAAATTGGAATTTACCTTTTCGGACAAACGCTGGCTCACATACGAAGAAGTAAAACAAGAAGTGAAATACGACCAGATGAATGCTGTAGGATTCCACATTCCCGGAGCATTCGACAAGGTGCTGGCTATTGAGAAATGCTGGTTACAGAATGATATATCCAACCGTATCCGTAATGCGGTACGTGATTATGCTTACGAGCACAACTACTCTTTCATCAATCTGCGCTCGCAAGAAGGCATGCTTCGCAATATGATTATCCGCACCTCTTCTACGGGTGAGCTAATGGTTATTATTATCTGCAAGATCGTAGAAGACAGTGAAATGACGCTCTTTAAGCAACTGCTGCAATACGTGGCAGACACATTCCCGGAAATTACTTCTCTGCTATATATTATTAATAATAAATGCAATGACACCATCAATGATCTGGATGTCTACGTTTTTAAAGGTAATGACCACATTTTCGAAGAAATGGAAGGATTGCGCTTCAAAGTCGGTCCGAAATCATTCTACCAGACCAACTCCGAACAAGCATACAATCTGTATAAGATAGCCCGTGATTTTGCCGGACTGACAGGAAACGAATTGGTGTACGACCTTTATACGGGTACGGGAACCATTGCCAACTTCGTGTCCCGCCAAGCTCGCCAAGTGATCGGTATCGAGTATGTACCCGAAGCCATAGAAGACGCCAAAGTGAATGCCGAAATCAATGGAATAGACAATACCCTATTCTTTGCCGGAGACATGAAAGACATGCTGACCCAAGAGTTCATCAATGAATATGGTCGTCCGGATGTTATCATTACTGACCCTCCACGTGCCGGAATGCATCAAGATGTAGTAGATGTTATCCTTTTTGCCGAACCAAAACGAATTGTATATGTCAGTTGTAATCCGGCCACACAAGCGCGTGACTTACAGTTGCTGGACGTGAAATACAAAGTAAAAGCAGTACAACCAGTCGATATGTTCCCACATACACACCATGTTGAGAATGTCGTTTTACTCGAACTCAGATAAAAGAGAAAATATGGCTAAAGAGAAAAAACCAAAAAGAAGTGCAGCCGAAAAAGCCAAAGCACAATATACGGGATATACGGTGAAAGAGCCTATGGAACTGATGGAGTTCCTTGCCAGCAAAATGCCGGATGCCAGCCGTACAAAGTTGAAATCATTGTTGAGTAAACGTATCGTATACGTTGATAAGGTCATCACCACACAATTCAATTTTCCGTTGCAACCGGGCATGAAAATAGAAATCAGCAAGGACAAAGGCCGGAAAGAATTCAGTAACCGCTTGCTAAAGATCGTCTACGAGGATGCCTATATCATCGTGGTGGAGAAAATGGAAGGACTATTGTCCGTCAATACGGAAAGACAGAAAGAACGTACGGCATATACCATTCTCAACGAGTATGTGCAACGTTCGGGAAAGCACCACCGCATATATATCGTACATCGTCTGGACAGAGACACTTCGGGATTGATGATGTTTGCCAAAGATGAAAAGACACAGCATACCTTACGTGAATATTGGCATGATATCGTGACAGACCGTCGCTACGTAGCAGTAGTTGCTGGTGAAATGGAAAAAGATCATGGAACGGTAACCTCTTGGTTGACCGATCGTACACTCTACGTAAGCTCCAGCAAATATGATGATGGCGGTTCGAAATCAGTCACTCATTATCACACAATCAAACGTGCTAACGGATATTCATTGATGGAATTGGATCTGGAAACAGGACGTAAGAATCAGATTCGTGTACACATGCAAGACTTAGGACATCCTATCATTGGTGACGGTAGATACGGTGGAGAAAACACTCCGAATCCTATCGGACGCCTTGCCCTTCATGCATTCAAACTCTGCTTCTATCATCCGGTAACCAACGAACTGATGGAATTCGAAACTCCATATCCACCGGCATTCAAGAAACTGTTTCTGAAAAAATAAGAAGCGGTAAGTGAAAATACCCATATATATAATGATAATGCCTCGTAGCAAAACATGTTATGGAGCATTATCATTATATATATGGCAAAATACCTATTGGCATACTCGCATCCAAACACGATTTTAATTATCCATTTCTAAGGATACACTAAATTCATATGCACCATCGGCATAAAGCTCTCCGTTCAGGAATCGGCCACTGACATATACACCTCTTATTTCCAACATAGGATAATCCGGCCCATAATCCAGATACAAAGTTCCCATGTCTATCCACCAGCGAACAGGTAAAGTAGCCGCTCTTCCTCCACCACCATCGGCATAATAATACTGCTCATCGATAGCATAATCGTTTCCTTTGAAAGTAATGCCGCTTTCCACATTATAAGGGCCTACCGCGAAACCCAGATCGCCCACCCAAGTACGATCTATAATATAGTAATAAATTGATTCGTCATCTTGTTCACAAGATGAAAAACTCAAAATAGCCATCGCCAATACCAGTAGCAGTTTTATGTGATTCAATACTTTCATATTCTTTTCCTATTCTTTTCTAAATGTCACCTCAACTCCATCCAATTTACCGGAAAGATAATTCTGGCGCACCCAAACATTCTCAAAATAATAAACTTCGTTTGCACCACGGTCGAGTCTCAACCCTTCCATTTCCTGGTCTATCCATTCCCAAGTAAAATTATAGGTCACAGTACTATAAGGACGAGATTCCTCCGGACGGTAATATTGAAATATTTCCTGTCCGCTCCTATCTTGAGTAAACTTCAATTGATGCACGCACTTCATATCATTATCCATCTTGCTATTTTCCGTCCATGTCTTGCCACACAGTTTTTCATCACTGTTGCGCAAATAGTCATCTGTGTAATAAATATCGTCGCCACAAGCTCCCAAGCCAAGCACCAATATCAATAACAATGCGAATCTTGTATAGTTTAATCTTTTCATATTCTTATGCTTTATTGTTAATAATACGTTGGCAAATATAGTGTTTTTAATCTACTATATGTGAATAAAGCCCGCTTTTTTGTACCTTTGCAAACATAAACGTTAAACTTTTTACATGAAAATTCTTTGGCTCGACTTAAACAGTTCTTATGCTCACTCCTCATTGGCGCTACCGGCACTACATGCACAGATGGCTACCAACGACTCCTTTGAATGGGAAATCGTTTCAGCTACCATCAATGAAAACGTAGGAATGGTGACAAACAGTATCTATCATCACCATCCGGATATTATAGCAGCAACCAACTGGTTATTCAATCATGAGCAACTGTTACACATTCTCTCAAGGGCCAAAGCATTACTACCTTATTGCCGCATCGCTCTGGGAGGTCCGGAATTTTTAGGAGACAATGAAGACTTTCTACGTAAAAATCCTTTTGTCGATTGTGTATTCCGGGGAGAAGGTGAAGAAGTATTTCCTCAATGGTTACAATATCAAAATCAACCGGAACAATGGGATACAGTCACTGGACTATGCTACCTCGACAAGAAAAATCTGTATCACGACAACGGTATTGCCCGTGTAATGAACTTTGTTCATCTCATCCCGCCGGAAAAGAGCAGTTTCTTTAACTGGAGCAAACCATTCGTACAATTAGAGACAACACGAGGATGTTTCAACACTTGTGCTTTCTGTGTAAGCGGTGGAGAGAAGCCGGTACGAACACTTCCAATAGAAACAATCCGTGAACGCTTGATGGAAATTCACCGACATGGAATAAAGAATGTCCGTGTACTCGACCGTACGTTCAACTACAATAACAAGCGGGCCAAAGAACTACTAAACCTGTTTCTTGAGTTTTCACCGGATATCTGTTTTCATCTGGAAATACATCCCGCTTTACTTTCCGAAGAATTGAAAAAAGAACTGGCCGGACTTCCTAAAGGTTTGCTACACTTGGAAGCCGGTATCCAAAGTTTGCGCGAACCAGTACTGGAACAGAGCCGTAGAATGGGACGCTTATCCGATGCTTTAGACGGATTGAAATATCTATGTTCCTTGCACAATATGGAGACTCATGCCGATCTCATTGCCGGATTGCCTCTATATCATCTTTCTGAAATTTTCGAAGACATACATACTCTGGCTGAATACGGTGCAGGAGAGATTCAACTGGAATCATTGAAATTGCTTCCCGGAACGGAAATGCGGCGAAGAGCCGAAGAACTCGGCATTCAATATGCTCCTCTTCCTCCCTACGAAGTCCTACAAACAAGAGAAATCAGTGTAGACGAATTACAAACAGCCCGTGTGCTCTCGCGCTTACTGGATGGCTTTTATAATACTCCTACCTGGCAAAACATCACTCGGACACTGATGTTGGAAAACGAACATTTCTTGCATCATTTTCTGGATCACCTTATGCAAATCGGCTTGATAGACCAACCACTGAGCTTGGAAAAAAGAGGATTGATTTTGTATGAATTCTGTAAGCAAAATTATCCGGCCTATCAGACACAGGTCAGCATTGCTTGGATAGAAGCGGGCATGTCACTAAAGAAACTTCCGGCAGAAAAAGTAAAAACGAAACGACAAATCCCTCCCGAAACGTGGATAACCATTTATGGCAAGTACAAAGAGACATTACGCTTATGTTTCCTGCCCGCCAATCAAGAAGGACAAGCAGGATACTGGTTTGGATTTGAATCAGAAATACAAAAGGCAGAACCGGTATTTAAAGCGCTCACAATGTGACGTAGATCACCCTTTCATTTAGTAATCTATAAAATCTCATTTCATGGTAGTGCTATTAACATACAACACTCTGTTCCAACAAAATTACGGTTCACATGATTCAATTTCATAACGATACAATTAATACGATGCCTGTGCAATGGGTACTGCTGCCAATTATTAGTTTCAATTCCATAACGGTACAATTAATACTACATTACTAGGTATATTTATAACCTTAGGTCAATTGTTTCAATTCCACAACGGTACAATTAATACGGAGATGTTCATTATTATAGGTAAGCGTAAGAAACAGGTTTCAATTCCACAACGGTACAATTAATACCAAGATTACAGGTGATGGAACGGTTGATGCTTCTGACAGTTTCAATTCCACAACGGTACAATTAATACCATGGCCAAATCATCGAAAGCGACCGCGCCAATCGTTTCAATTCCACAACGGTACAATTAATACATCGTACACAAACCGCAATACCTTGACTTCAAAAGTGTTTCAATTCCACAACGGTACAATTAATACCGGCTGCCAGCCGGGTGGCATTTATTGAATTCCCGGTTTCAATTCCACAACGGTACAATTAATACTAATTCGTTGTATTGTGTTTCTTCGTTTAATCTTGTGTTTCAATTCCACAACGGTACAATTAATACTAAACGCATCAAACAATGTACCAATGACGTTCGAAGTTTCAATTCCACAACGGTACAATTAATACCCTTGCATTCTAAATTGAAATTTGTTGAACAATGTGTTTCAATTCCACAACGGTACAATTAATACTGCGTTGGTAGATACCCGAGCAAACGCTCAACTTAGTTTCAATTCCACAACGGTACAATTAATACCTTACCTTGACTTATAATAATGAGCATCTCCCAAAGTGGTTTCAATTCCACAACGGTACAATTAATACTATATTTTTCTGTCCTATACGATTGTACAACAGTGTTTCAATTCCACAACGGTACAATTAATACTATATTTTTCTGTCCTATACGATTGTACAACAGTGTTTCAATTCCACAACGGTACAATTAATACTATGATAAGAAAGGCGCTCCCGTTACCGAATCTCTGTTTCAATTCCACAACGGTACAATTAATACTCCGCATGCTGCTGTAACATATCTTAATCGTTCGTCGTTTCAATTCCACAACGGTACAATTAATACATAATCTCTTTGTCTTTTTGCACTGATTGCTTTTGTTTCAATTCCACAACGGTACAATTAATACATTTGCTCATCCGTAAGTTTACCTTGCTTCTTAGCATGTTTCAATTCCACAACGGTACAATTAATACACTGATAGAGGAATTGAAAGTGAAGAACTTTTCGGTTTCAATTCCACAACGGTACAATTAATACTACCATCAACGATGTTATACCCATACGGCTCAACGATGTTTCAATTCCACAACGGTACAATTAATACAATTTTGAGCTGACAATTAAGAATGTTACACTTTCGTTTCAATTCCACAACGGTACAATTAATACAACACAATATTCGTTATTTTGCGGTTGGTGAATAGTTTCAATTCCACAACGGTACAATTAATACGGACTGCGCCACAGACAGTTTTTGACACGGCTTCAATGTTTCAATTCCACAACGGTACAATTAATACTTGGAGAAGGAGTTCGGGGATATCACCTACGAAACGTTTCAATTCCACAACGGTACAATTAATACGATGTTACGTATCTTAATCGCTCATCTGTACATGTGTTTCAATTCCACAACGGTACAATTAATACCCCGTGCAATCGCACGCAACGTTCGCGTTGATATCGTGTTTCAATTCCACAACGGTACAATTAATACTGTATTTGCAGTTACGGAGACAACGGATAAGATTTAGTTTCAATTCCACAACGGTACAATTAATACTTCCTCCTTAGAATCCTTTTCTACCGATTCCAACGTTTCAATTCCACAACGGTACAATTAATACGGGAATGCTTGCTGACGGTGATTATGTTCCACAAGTTTCAATTCCACAACGGTACAATTAATACCCATCACAGGGGGTACAACCTCCTGGAACACGGGTGTTTCAATTCCACAACGGTACAATTAATACTTAAAAAAAATCGACTTCTTTAAAATATTTTAAATTAGTTTCAATTCCACAACGGTACAATTAATACATCTCCCAAGGGAAGATTGTACTGTCGTCGGAAATGTTTCAATTCCACAACGGTACAATTAATACAGTTCCCAAGCGACATTGCCAAATTCCGTAAATTGTTTCAATTCCACAACGGTACAATTAATACACGGAAGCTCTCTAAAATCACGAATCAACGCAGGGTTGTTTCAATTCCACAACGGTACAATTAATACTATAAGGGTCTATAAGCGTCGGTCTTCTTTCAGTGTTTCAATTCCACAACGGTACAATTAATACGACTGTGTGTTCCCGGAAAAGACTGAAAAATTAGGTTTCAATTCCACAACGGTACAATTAATACAGGTTCTGTGCTTCCGCCACATGCAATCTCCCTTGTTTCAATTCCACAACGGTACAATTAATACTTGAACCGTCCCGTCAACGATATCGGTTTGTTGAGTTTCAATTCCACAACGGTACAATTAATACTCTTCCCTGTATTATCGTAAGGGAGCCAGGACGTTCAAGTTTCAATTCCACAACGGTACAATTAATACCTTATTATATTGATGGTCAAGTTCAGTATAACCAAGTTTCAATTCCACAACGGTACAATTAATACAATATTGACAAGTACGTTGTGGTTGATCGTTCTACGTTTCAATTCCACAACGGTACAATTAATACTATGAAAACTGAAGAAGTTGCAGCGAAAATAAAATATGTTTCAATTCCACAACGGTACAATTAATACAAAATTTCAAAGATGTACCAGACAAATTAGAAGGGTTTCAATTCCACAACGGTACAATTAATACATTCAGCACCAATTATCTACACAGAGAAAAAAAAGTTTCAATTCCACAACGGTACAATTAATACATTGAATATTGTCGGTCATCTGTGTAAGAATTTCGTTTCAATTCCACAACGGTACAATTAATACGATGACAGAAAACACACATATAAACTTTATGAGTGTTTCAATTCCACAACGGTACAATTAATACAAGGTATGCAAAATCTACCACCTTTAGGTACACCTTTGTTTCAATTCCACAACGGTACAATTAATACTTATGATTGTTCTAAAATGAAGCCGGAAAGTGTTGTTTCAATTCCACAACGGTACAATTAATACAAATACGTGAAGAACAATCAAGCAGATCGTAATCAAGTTTCAATTCCACAACGGTACAATTAATACTCCCTATTGATTACATTGCAAGTCGTATTGCTGGGTTTCAATTCCACAACGGTACAATTAATACGACAAAACAGACTGTCCTGTGTAGATATTATAAACGTTTCAATTCCACAACGGTACAATTAATACTATTATTGATGTCTCTTCTGACCCTTGTGATCAATGTTTCAATTCCACAACGGTACAATTAATACAATCCTTTGCTAATGCATTGATTGCAATTTCAGAGTTTCAATTCCACAACGGTACAATTAATACAGTATTTGTAACATTAACAATTAGCGAGGAATCAGTTTCAATTCCACAACGGTACAATTAATACAGAGCTATCAGCAGTTGTACTAACACATCCAACAGTGTTTCAATTCCACAACGGTACAATTAATACAAACGTGTCTAATACGGGTGCGCCATAACCTCCAAGGTTTCAATTCCACAACGGTACAATTAATACAGTTTAACCGTAGCTAACTTAGCAGGTAACATAAATGTTTCAATTCCACAACGGTACAATTAATACAAAAAAGCGCATATGAAGCATATAATACAATGTTACGTTTCAATTCCACAACGGTACAATTAATACTCGCTCGCACACTCGCTCAGGCTCCTATTCAGCGGTTTCAATTCCACAACGGTACAATTAATACGGATACGCTCCCGCTGAAAAAACATACCTATACACAGTTTCAATTCCACAACGGTACAATTAATACAACAACAAAAAAAATAAGAAATGATTACAAAACACATGTTTCAATTCCACAACGGTACAATTAATACAACCTACAGCCAAACGTACTAACACATCCGACAATGTTTCAATTCCACAACGGTACAATTAATACACAAGAAGAAGCACAAGAAGCTATCAAAAACCGAGATGTTTCAATTCCACAACGGTACAATTAATACTAAAAGTGCCACTAACACAACACTACAAATTCTAGTTTCAATTCCACAACGGTACAATTAATACCATAGAGCTTTGGTCATTTATGAATTTCTTTCTTTGGTTTCAATTCCACAACGGTACAATTAATACTAGGAAACGGACAGGGAACAGCAGGACAAGCACCTTCGTTTCAATTCCACAACGGTACAATTAATACTCCTTCTAACAGTGTTACCCCTGCGTGCACTCCTGTTTCAATTCCACAACGGTACAATTAATACAAGGACGGACGCGAGCATTTTATATCTGAAGTGATAGTTTCAATTCCACAACGGTACAATTAATACTGTAAAAATAAAAGCCCTTATCAAAGCAGCGTCAAAGTTTCAATTCCACAACGGTACAATTAATACTGGAATGCAAAGAACGAAACGGTAATAACAAAATTAGTTTCAATTCCACAACGGTACAATTAATACCGTACAGTAGAGCTGGGTTTAACCCTGCCGCTTCAGTTTCAATTCCACAACGGTACAATTAATACCTCCATTGCCGCTTGTGCTATTTCCCATCTGTCCGTTGTTTCAATTCCACAACGGTACAATTAATACAATGTTATGAATGCCGAAAGCAAAAAGCAAGAGCAGTTTCAATTCCACAACGGTACAATTAATACGTCAAGCGCGTAACCTTATCGACTTAGCGACTTCGTTTCAATTCCACAACGGTACAATTAATACAAGGTACGGAGAATGAGCCCCGATACTGTTTTGTCGTTTCAATTCCACAACGGTACAATTAATACTTAATCTGGTTATCCACATCAAGAGTTGCGTCAAAGTTTCAATTCCACAACGGTACAATTAATACGAATAATGTTTTTGATTACGTCACAAATATAACAGTTTCAATTCCACAACGGTACAATTAATACGAAGCACTCCGTCCTTTCGCTCTGTGTAGATTATGTTTCAATTCCACAACGGTACAATTAATACTGCGATTTCCCATCTGTCTGTTCGGATATCATAAGCGTTTCAATTCCACAACGGTACAATTAATACAAAGTCCGGTTTTGATCTTTGACCATCTATCAGGTGTTTCAATTCCACAACGGTACAATTAATACGTCTGCGTAGGTATTTAGTTACTTCCCATTCTTGTTTCAATTCCACAACGGTACAATTAATACTCTAACAAACACTCAAAAAAAACAATTAAAAATGAGTGAGTTAGCAAATAACAAATATGCTTTTTATATGATTAATTATGTCGATGGATAATAACATAAAAAATGCCGGACATCGACATAGCAGCTATTTCACTGTATATCAACACGTCAAAGAACGATCTACAACGTAGAGCCTTATTGCAAAGACAATAAAAACAATTATCGACAACTAAATTATAAAAAATTGTCGATACTACACCGTTCTTTCCCGATAATTTTCTTCTCCAAAGAACATTGTGAGGAACCTTTAAAAACAATAATACTATCTTCATCTTCCTTCATGAAAGCCTTTGCAGCAGATAACATTTCCTTTAATCGTACTTCTGATATTTCCCCCTCAAATACGGAATTTTGTATCCAATTCAAATACTTACGACATAGCTTCAGCATCTTTGCAACTCGTCTTTCGCCAAAATCATAAACCAAAATGACATACATATTTTACCAATACATTTTAAAGGGTTTGTATTCTTCTATATCCAATAAATGTTTCGCTAATTTATAGCATTCCAGTTTCATTAAATGCCGATAACTTACATTTCTATTCAATGTCCGATGCTTGATCGTTTCAATAAGCTTATCTTCAATGGCTTTCACAAAAATCTTTTTTCCTGTTTGATTCAACAAACAACGATTCAGCTTTCGATCAAAATGCTTCTCTTGAATCTCTTTCCTGTTCAAGACTCTAAAAATTACCCGGTCAATAATAACAGGCTTGAAAATTTCTGCAATGTCTAATGCCAAAGAGTAACGCCGTTCTCCAGGAGTATGTAAGAAACTAATAGTCGGATTTAATTGCGTCTGATGGATAGCTCTCAAACACAACGTATAACACATCATATTTCCAAAAGAGATAAGCGCATTTACTTCATTTAAAGGAGGTTGTTTGGTGCGATTTCCCATTTCAAAATCATTCAAAATAAGGTTGAATGCATCATAATAAGTTTGCCGGATCATTCCTTCCGTTCCCATCAATTCTTGTATGGAAGCAGTTTCAGAAAGTTTAGAAGCATATCCTTTGATAAGTTCCATGACTTCCTCCATGTCTTTCCCCCGGCGATTATAGTACTGCAAATTTTTAACCATATTATAAGCAGCCGCTTCTATAAATTTTTGTGCTATCAAAAGTCGCTTCTTTTTGTTCTGATATGCAGAAGTTTGAGCTAATAGCATTCGCCCGGACAAAAGAGAATCTTTCGGCATAAACGATCCGGTATAATTCTCATAGTAATCAAAGAAATGTACTGCTATATCTTTCTGTCCCAAGAAATTAAACAAGGAACTATTAGCCCGTAATGAACCAAAAACATAAAACTCATTTACATCTTCAACAGGTAGATAGCGGGGCTGTCCCGTACAAGGCTCTCCATTACCGTCTTCCTCCGCAACAGGAGTAAACTTCAAAGTATTGTCTTTACGTTCCAATTGTCCCGGATTAAATAAATAATAAGTCTTTTTCACTCTTCCTCCTCCCCACTATAACAAAAATCCCAATAACTACAATTTCTGCATATTCGTTTCTTCTCCAAAGGTGGACAAAAATCAGATTCGATAACCTGCTTTATTTCATTTATCATTTCAACAATCGTTTCACGATCTATATCACTCAGCAGCACCGTATCCCTTTTCCGCAAAACCGGATATTCCAATATTCCGGAGATACCCTCTATGCCATTCTGTTCGAATACATACATATAATATTTTAATTGCCATTCATGAGCCACTTCAACCTTATCGGACTTTTTTATTTCATGAATTACCTTGTGCAAAGTATCATAATAATCCACTTTTATCCCGTCCATCTCTACCTCTTCGTATTTAGCAGAACGCTGCGGATAAGATTCTTCATGTATCAACTTTCCCTCATGGACCAAGTCAGAGGTATGTTCCATACTTATGCCATTAGCAAACAGCCATAATTTGCGCTTACAAATCTGATAATAATTAAAGTGAGTGCCTGTAATATTCATTTCCATTTGAAATTAAGAGAATAAGGCAGAACCATACAGCCCTGCCTTACACATCCTATCATTATCCTTTTTGATTTTCATAATCAAAAGCAAGCATCCACTCCTTCAATTTATCCTCCGCTTTCTGCAAGGCGTCAGCGGACTCTGTTTCAGTGGTCATATATCCCGAACAAGGCAAGGTTACGTATAAATCCGCCCCGGCTGTTTCATCTATCAGAGGTTTGGCTTTAGGCCTTTCTGTTTCTTCTACTAACTTGGCACGAATGGCGCCTGCCAACGCATTGGCATTATCACTCACTGCAATGGCAAGCGTTTCCATCAAACTGAATGTTCTGGATTGATTACTTGTTATCTTCCAATTAATAAGCGCTTTGGCAATAGCCGGTATCACTCTTTCCCTGTCAGCTTTGGGCATCACCAGGCACTCGCCAAAAACATTACGGGAAGCTACCCAACCTTTTTCTTTCAATTCCTCGATCTTCTCTTTGGTCAATTCCGGTTCCATCTGATTTACCGAAACCGCAAATAAGGTACGCAAGTCAATAGCAATATCGTATACAAATAAACCGGTAGCACGGGTATTATCAGGAATCCATTTACGGTACAGACTTCTGTCCGTTCCTGTCAACAGGGTTTCTACCTGTTCTTCGCTCATCGGTTTACCGGAAGCATCGCGCACTATTACTTTATGCAATTCCGGCCTGTCACTTCGGTCAAAAGTCGCATTCTCTGTAATGCGTCCTCCCAACAACGGATGCAATGGACGCATAGCAGAAATAGAGAATGGACTCCTTCTTTTCAGCGTACGCTCAGTACCCCCTTTTGAAGCCCTCATCCAGCCTCCCAATAGCTGATCGTAATATTGAGGATCACAAAGAGAAAGCACCTCCCCTTCTCCTAAAAGATTCTTACTATTTACATCGAAAACAAAAGTAACGGAAGACGGATCAGCCTGCAACTCACAGTTTATAGAATCCAGAATGCTTCTCTTTACTTGTTGTCCACTTGAATATGGAACCGAAGTGCCGAACACGGGGTCCCAATATACCTTTTGTCCACTCTCCACACAAAACACAGACAGGTCTACATGACGCAATCCTCTTAAATAAATGTACGGTTTCATTGTGATTATATTATTTGTTTAATAATGCGTATTGAAATCTAATCAATGTATTGAAATAAGGGAAATTATCTTTAGGCATCGAATGCACTATTTTTCCCATATTTTCATACCCCTCCACTTCCTTCTCGTCTTGAATGACAGGAATCAGATTTTGAAGAAACTGTTTTACAGAAACAGATTCCAACAGCCGGTTCACGTTGTTCTTCCGATCTGTTCTTGCTTTTCCTGCGCCCGCTTCGTACTTCAGCAACAATTCCGCGAATTCGCGGGACAGTTCCCATAATTTCTCATTGTTCAACATAGCTAATATCCAAATTAAGTAAGTATAATATGTTATTCTTTGTTCTTCGTCCCCCTCCTTATGTGGAATATTTTTAACTCCCTTGGTAGTAGGAAAGAAAGCCTTTAATCCTTTAGGCTCCATAGCCGGTATTCCGATGGCACCTGCCTGACAAGCTGCCCGTAATCCGATAGCTGTTCCATATAGCTTGGAAACCTTTGGAGCATCTTTTTGGTAATCAAGCTTACCAAATATTTTTTCATACAACTGGTCGGGGCGAATAATATCCTGGAGCTTGAAAGGAATAAAACCAATGGTAGTGTTCGTCTGCCCGATACTATATAAATATCCCACCAAATTGTTCGCAGGAAAACGCCGGGCTATTTTCAAGAGAACCTCTACCCAAGATATGGTCTGTAAACCGAGCAATCCGCCATTGATCGGCTCCAACGGATTAAATCCGGCCGTAGGATCTGTTTCGTCAAAATCCGGTTGATACCGATGAACCAGCCATCGCCCGTTCCACGTGTTTATCTGATTTCCTTTCATCAAAGGATATTCTTCCAAATATTGCCGATAGCATTTCCATCCCTCATAGATATCCAATAAGAGTGCTTCGTTATTAAACAAGATGGTCAATCCTCCGGTAATCCCCACTCCCAGCCCTGCACCAATCCAGGAGCAGTAAATATCTTCCTTATTATCTGGAAAGTCAATATTAGTGATCTGCCCCGTAGTGGCCGCAGCAGCATCCACTACCCCATACCCAATCGCTATACTGGCATCCGCCTTTTCCGATTCGATTTTATTGATCATCTTATCGATTCTCTCTTTTCTGCGTTCGGCTGTTTCAAAAGGCTTTTTGCCTTTTATCATATCCTCCCAACTCAATTTAGGATTCTCTAACGGAGAATTACCGGCAGTCATCATATACTTGGGATGATCAAAAAATAACGGTACAAAAACTTCTTCAAAGAAAGTACGTCCCGTATAATTCGTTTGAAACTTATTATTATAAGCTTTCAAGAAGGTGTATCCTATGGTTGTTGCATACATAAGCTATAACATTTGATAATTTGTATCATAATATTCGGTTCCTATTTTAGAGAAGTCTAACCCCTTGTCAGAAGAATAAGCCGCATCCGGAACAACAAAAGGGCGAGAGCCGATCGGCAACTGCTTTAACTTCTTCCAGCGCAGAGAGTTATATCGTACAGGAATCTCCATTAACAGTCTTTCTTTCTCTATTGCCTGTTCGTACTTTCCGCTTTCATCATCCTGCTGGGTGATGCAAGAGACGGAATCGATGTCCAGCATTTCTATCAAGGCCGATTTCGGCAAATGCCGCAATTCCTTCAACCGCCATTTCCCATCTACAAATACAGCATCGAGCCCGATATTAATTCTCTTAATCTGAGGATACACCCGGTCTATCAGAGATTGCAGCTCAGCTTCCCGCAACAATGCATTCTGAGGAAGAACGTCATAACTGCGTTGCAGCACCTCCCGCGAATACGGCAGACATTCCCGATCCTCTTCGGGAGGAGCAATCACATAAACAGGCTTGTACTTCCCGACCGTATCCGCATTCCGCTTTCTGTTGATTCTCCCGAAACGCTGAATGAGCGCATCGATAGGCGCCGCCTCGGTAATCATTACATCAAAGCTGATATCCAGGCTGACTTCAACCACCTGTGTAGATACAGCCACACAAGCATGCGGACTGGCATTATAAACCTCTTTCAGTTCTTTCTCCAGCCGATTCCGGTCTTTCCTTTTAAACCGGCTGTGAATCAACATTTTGTCTGTATCCGGATAGAGTTCATCGATCTGCTTGAAAATCTCCTGTGCATGAGCAACCCGGTTGCATACAATCAGTATTTTCTGTTCCTCGTCTACCGCTTGCCGAATCACCGGAAGTAGCTCAATGAAGGAGTCGGCTTTATGAACAATATGGCGATTGAATGAGTCTGATACATCCACCGGCAATTCCACATACTGCACATTTTCCCGGCCGCCCAATATCTGAAGAATAGCCTGTTCGAGCACCGATGGCATGGTGGCAGTACCAACGTGTATCCGGCAACCGATATGATTCATTACTTCCACCATTTTCAGAACAATGGACTGAACCATATCCGAATACGTATGAATTTCGTCCAGAATAATATCACATCCCTGCAAATCAAACAGCATTGCTTCATAACCTTTCGTACCCAAAGCAATGGCAGCCAACTGATGGGGAGTCAATACCTTAATAGCCGCACCAAACTTGTTTTGTATCGCCTTCTCCACTATCCTGTTATCCTCAATAACCAATTGGGATATGGAATGCAGCAGCCGTACATCTTCCACACAATCGCCCAAATCATGGGCAATACGTTCGTACATCGCATTGATAGATGCCTGAAAAGGCAAGGTATAGAAAATCCGCCCCCGACAACGCTTCATCAGAAAGTCCGTTTTACCGGCTCCCGTCGGTGCTTTCACAAACGAATGCCTTTTAGTCACATCAGACTCGATCAGAGACAAAGGATAGAGTTCGCTTTGCCTATTATAGAAATGCAGATCAGGAATAGTAAACAAATCGGGAAGCCGGTCTTTCTGTTCCTCCGTAGCCGATGCCAGATGATCCGCTCCCATTAATAACCCTTTCCAGACAGACCAGCCCTTAGTCTTCTTCCCACAATGCGTCAGAGCATAATCGTAAGCGCAACGGGCATCCTGTTCGGTTATGACGGTTTCCGAAGTAACTCCGGGAAAACTCAATTCGCCCAAGATGCCTAATGCATCCATACTCCACGCTGAGAAGTCCGACAAATGATACTCCAGAATCTCATCACCATATTCATCCTCCAAATCAAGAATTCCTTTTTTCCGATCATCATTGGAAACAGACTTATGATGCGCAATAATCATATCGATGACGGGATCCCATAAAGCCCGATCAACCAAATTCAGAAAGAACAAAGATGCGATCTCATGGCGAAAAGGGAATCCACTGCAAAAAAAGGATGTCCGCTCTTGCTCTAAACTCTGCTGGAACAAAGGATTTGCTTTTCCAATATCGTGCAGCAAAGCTCCCAACCGTGCTATTTCCGGATCCATCCCCATACATCGGGCAGCCAGCATAGCTAACTGAGCTACCGATTCAAGATGCACCTTCAGAGTTGTTCCGCCGTTTTTCGTACTTTTTGCTAATATGGAATCATATTTACTCATTCTTTTCTCTTTGGATTGGATTTCCGGTGATCTCTATAGATCCATACATCTCTTCATTATTACAAAAACGGTTGTATCCCACAAGAAAAGAGTGATCGCCCCTACCGAAACGAAGCTCATAACCATCGAGCAGCTCAAACTCATCGACAGTTATTTCCTCTATTTCGCCAGGCAAAAGCACATCTTCATTACGGCACAGGCAAATATGTTGCATCGCTGCCTTTTCCGCGTCTTCCATACTGCCAAAAGCCAGTATGAGAACAGGATTAAGCATCACTCCACGTTTAAGAATAGAACGTTCTCTGATATATTTCTTTGCCTTTTTACTCCACGCTTTTGCCTGAACCATTTCTTGCTGGATATCGATTCCGCCATAAACCAATTTATGACGCAAAATAGCGGTCACTTCTAACTTTTGTCTCAAACCCTCTATAATGGAAGGGGTTAAAAATTGCTGCGAATAAGTCTCTCCGCCGCTTGCATCACGAACGGCAGTCCAAGGTTTGATAAAACCAAAAGGACCGGAATATCTCAGAATATAGTATTTCATAGTACGACAGAATATTAAATTTTATAACAATGCTCCCAAAGATATGCCTGTTCCATTACCCAATCCTACTGTCCATGCAAACAGTTTACTTTCCGGACGGCCATGAATAATCACCGGACACATACTGGCTTTATTCTTTATACCGTGTATCGTCACCAATTTCTTTTTCTTATTCATATAGCTTAAGTCAAATTCCACTTTTAAAGTATCATCATCGGGTAATCCGGCTTCCCGCATTTTATGTTTCAGTGTTTCTGTCATCAGGTCATTGCTCTCCCGATCATCATAAAAATAGAATTTCTGCTCCTTCTTTCCATTTTCTTCTATCAACCGTTTAATAAAAATCGGGGTAGCGAGTCTGAAAAAAGCAGGTTCTTCCGTAAACGCCGGTTCCCGTTCGAACGTAACCTCTTTCACCGAAAGCCCACAGAACATCTTAGGGTCCGACAAAATTGTATCTATCAACACCTTGAGATATTTGTTCTCATAAAAGCTGATAAAAAGAGTGGCACCTTTTGAAAAGTTATAACCTTTATCCACAATCATATTTCCACCTAAAAGCCAAGAAAAAGAATACAAAGAGATTTTATCATGTATCTCATTATTACCAAGCCATTTATGTATCGTACCGACTATCTTCTGCTGATAATCGAAAGGAACAATAACATCATTCGGAGTGGTTCTTAAATATATACGCATAATTCTGTTTCATTTATTTTCCACGCAAAGGAAAGATTTTATTTCAAAATAAAGATACATTTCATGAAATAATATAGCAACAATGTTGCTAAACATAAAAAAGCGTATTTCTATTTTATCCCTTGATGTCTATCACCGTTTTCTCATTATTATCTTTGCTTGGTCCTGATTGATCTCTATTTCTATTTTAACATTGTTAACGGCTTTTTCCATATACCATTTTCCGTCAGACAAAGAATATATTTTTTAAAACTAAAGAATGCATTCTTTATCCACAAGAATACGCTTTTAACAGTACATTAATATTAATTCTTTATACGAAGAAAAAACGACTTTTCCACCGATACGACACATCTAATATATAACTGACATACAATACTTTAGCTTACATATTACATATTTCTTCAAACTATGCAGATTGTTCCGGTTCTAAGGACACTTTACCTATACTTATCAAATTGACAACTTCGGGAAAATTCCTATCTACTCGAATTCCACAATAATACGCTTTAGGTAGAATCAATCCGGTGAAAAATAAATGGTACGTCTGCATTTCAATTACTAACATTTATTCTCTACCTTTGTGCTATAGATTGAAAGACAAAATTTATAGAAACAATGAAAAAGTTTATCAAGGGCTTCCGGTTCACCCCTTCCAATTACCCGGACGAGATAGAAGATAAAATACAGAAATATAGAAAACAGGGCTTAAAACTTCCTCCCAGAAAAGTACTCCGTACACCGGAACAGTTGGAAGGTATACGCGAAAGCGCCAAAATCAACACCGCCTTGCTGGATTACATATCCGAAAATATCCGCGAAGGAATGTCCACCGAAGAGATCGATCGCATGGTTTATGATTTTACTACCAGTCACGGGGCCATTCCGGCTCCACTCAATTATGAGGGTTTTCCCAAGAGTGTTTGCACAAGCATCAACGATGTAGTGTGTCACGGAATACCGAGCAAAGACGAAATTCTACGAAGTGGAGACATCATAAATGTAGATGTTTCTACCATATACAAAGGATATTTTTCGGATGCTTCGCGCATGTTTATGATTGGAGAAGTCAGTCCGGAAATGCGTCGGCTGGTACAAGTCACCAAAGAATGTATGGAAATAGGTATCGCCACTGCACAACCTTGGGCACGGTTGGGAGACGTAGGTGCCGCCATCCAAGAACATGCCGAAAAAAACGGATATAGCGTGGTACGCGACCTTTGCGGACACGGAGTCGGGATGCAGTTTCATGAAGAACCCGATGTGGAACATTTCGGCCGTCGGGGTACAGGCATGCTGATTGTTCCGGGAATGACATTTACCATAGAACCTATGATAAATATGGGAACATACGAGGTGTTCGTAGACGATGAAGACGGCTGGACCATATGCACCGATGACGGACTGCCATCGGCACAATGGGAAAATATGATCTTGATAACAGAAACCGGAAACGAAATTCTGACCTATTGATTTATGGAGTTGATTTTACTCATAGTTGTCATCTTATTATTGGCCGGTCTTATCATTCTGATACTGACCAGAAATAATGGGCAGGCACAAAACGAACAATTACAAACCGCCTTGCGGCTGCAAATGCAGGAGAATCGCGAAGAACTGAACCGCAGCATCCGCGAGCTCCGCATGGAAATGACGCAAACCATCAATCAAAGTATGCAGCAATTACAGGATGCATTGCACAAAAACATGATAACTAACGGCGAATTGCAACGGCAGAAGTTCGATGCAATGGCACGTCAACAGGAAATGCTACTGAAATCTACCGAAAAGCGTTTGGACGACATGCGGCTTATGGTAGAAGAAAAGCTGCAAAAAACGCTGAACGAGCGCATTGGACAATCTTTCGAGATAGTTCGTTCTCAACTCGAAAATGTACAAAAGGGACTGGGGGAAATGAAGTCTCTGGCACAGGATGTAGGCGGATTAAAGAAAGTACTGAGCAATGTGAAGATGCGGGGCACTTTCGGCGAAGTGCAGTTAGGGGCATTGCTGGAACAGATGATGAGTCCGGAACAGTATGATGCCAATGTGAAAACAAAGAAAAGCGGAACAGAGTTTGTGGAATTTGCTATCAAACTTCCGGGTAAAGACGATGCTAACAGCACTGTATATCTGCCCATCGATGCCAAATTCCCCAAAGACGTGTACGAGCAATACTACGACGCTTTCGAAGCCGGAGATGCCGTACTGATCGAATCGTCCGGAAAACAATTGGAGAATACCATCAAGAAAATGGCAAAAGATATTCATGACAAATATGTCGATCCTCCTTTTACCACCGATTTTGCCATTCTGTTTTTACCGTTCGAAAGTATCTATGCGGAGGTAATACGCCGGACAGCGCTGGTAGAAATGCTGCAAAAAGAGTATAAAATAGTAATTACCGGTCCTACCACTTTGGGTGCCATCCTCAACAGCCTGCAAATGGGCTTCCGCACACTCGCCATCCAAAAACGGACGGGAGAAGTATGGACTGTTTTGGGAGCGGTAAAAACCGAATTCAGTAAATTTGGCGGTTTGCTCGAAAAAGTGCAGAAGAACCTCCAAAGCGCAGGAGACCAACTGGAAGAAGTAATGGGAAAACGCACCCGTGCCATTGAGAGAAAACTCCGCCAAGTGGAACAACTACCTCATGAAGAAAGCCAAAAAATTCTACCGATTGACGACGGAGAGGACGAATAAATAAAGCAAATACCCACACTATAATACAAACAGAACTCCGAAAGTTGAATATGAAAACTTTCGGAGTTCTGTTTATTCTGGGTATCCATATTAAGATACTATCTGGAACGGACTTCTCTCCTCATAAATACAATATAAGATATAGCAAAACAAACAACAGTGGCAGCTATCAACCCCGTCAATTGCGACCAAACAATCATTATACTTTCTCCCAAAGGTAACGGACTGGGAATGGCTCCCTGCAATTGCTCCATTGTCAACGGTCCCAGACTTCGGATAGAAGGCATCAGCAATGTTGTGGTCGCTTCATTAAATAACTCACTTGGTGCCAACCGCATCAGTCCCAAAATGAATTTCTGATAACTGATCTGATGATATACAGACACCATACCAGATGGACTCAACGCCTTGGCCACCACATTGACTATCATTGCATAAAACACGCTGAAAAACAACCAAACTGCAACCGAAGCCAACGCAGAAGTTGCAGCTTGACGAAAGCAAAGAGAAAACAAAATAGATATATTCAACCAGAATGCCACATAAAAAATACCAGTGATAATAAAAAGGATGATCCTCCAGAACTCTTCCGGCGTAGGAGGAATGCCAATAGCGATCAATCCACACCCCATCACCAGTAATCCAAGTGCAAACAATAAAGCACCTATAATTATCAATGCTGCCACAAACTTTGCATTGATAATACAATCACGATGGATAGGCTGTGCAAGCATACGGCTGAGTGTTCCTTTATTCTGCTCGGAATTGACAGCATCAAAACCAAGTGCTATCCCCAGTAAGGGACCTAAAAAATTAATGAAAAGAACAAATGAAGGCAGCGTTCCATCCGATACCGTAAAAAGTTTCAAAAAAAGAAACGAGCCATCCGGATCATCGGGCTTTATTGCTGCACCGATATTGGTAAGGGCCGTATACAAAGCTCCCATGCAAGTCAATACAATGATGCTTATCAAAATGATAAAACGCAAACTGTGTACATGATCGGCAATCTCTTTATGGACAATAACCCAAAACGGATGTTTTACTTTATTCATTTTACAACCCTCCTTCCATAAAGTATTGATTATAAATATCTGTTAATTCGCGATGTTCCTTTTCCAATTCGGATAGGTTGATGAGTGCAACAAGCTTCCCTCGATTAAATAAACCGACATTGTCACATACCTTTTGTACCTGATCCAAATTATGAGACGAAAACAATACAGTCAACTTTTCCTCACGACTTAATTGTTTAATAAGAGAGATAAATTCCTGAACCCCTGCAGGATCTATCCCCGACGTCGGCTCATCCAATATTATTATTTCCGGATCTTTAATTAAGACATCAGCCAATCCCAATCTTTGCCTCATCCCACGCGAGTATTTCCCGGTTTTCTTCTGCGTTTGTTCACCCAATCCTACACGAGCCATTAGTTCTTTAGCTTTCGCCTGAGCTCTCTCCGGCATCATTCCATTCAGGGCAGCCGTATAGACCAGATTTTCAACACCCGTCATATCATCATAGAAACCAACATCTTCGGGCAAATATCCGATTTTTCTTTTTACCTCTATGGGACGTTTCGTTGCATCAATACCACAAATAGAGACGCTGCCCGAAGTAGGTTCCGTTAGTCCGAGCATCATAAGAATCGTAGTCGACTTTCCGGCTCCATTAGGGCCAAGCAAACCGAAAATCTCTCCTTTCCCGACCGACAAGCAAATATGATCTACTGCTGTAAAGCTCCCATATTTTTTTGTCAAATCAGTGAGTACGATTACTTCTTCACCCATAATCTACCTCCTCCCATATTTACGGAACAGAAAATAAACGCCTCCAATAGTAACAACGATGACAAGTGCCCCCATCCATCCCCATATCAAGGGAGTTTTGACCGCTATCCGAAATTGTGCATTGGCATTTACTTCAGGAGTTTTGGCATCTATTGTCACCACATAATCACCGGGAAGAGCTTTCGATGAAGCTTTAAGAATAGCGGTCACGTTGGCAATAGCCCCCGCTTTCAATGATTCAACTTTAGAAGGCTCAAAAGACACCTCCCAATCAGAAGGCTTACGCGATGTCAACTGAATATCTTTCAGCATAGACGAACCGGAATTTACAATTTCCAAGTCAATACGTTTGGTATCTCCAGCCGTAATGTCCGAACTCAATAATCCTTGCGGTGTAGTCAATTCCATCTGAAACGTACCTGTAATGGCAACTTCCAATGCCAACTCGGCAGAAGTACTTTTAGTTACAGCCCGCACAGGAATTTTATATGTACCGGTTTCTGTATTAGCAGCAGGAGTAATTTCGATAGTAATATTCTGACTTGCATTAGCTTCAATCTGTGCAGAAGTAGCCTGCTTGTAGTTTGGTTTAAAAATGACATTCCAGCCTCTGGGAGCATCGGCCATCAAGGCATAAAGTTGCTGATCTGCAGTTTGATTTTTCAGTGTAGTGCTAAAAGTAAAATTTGCCTTGGAATTACCTTGCATATTGGGTTGATCTGTTGTAAATTCGCTCTGATAGGTACCTTGCTGTGCTACAATAATGGAAAGTGGAAGTTTCGCCTCGCCGGCTGATACTAAAAAGTTGTAATTACCTCGATTTATCTTTAGCGGTACATTCACCGTTAAACTGAAATTCTTTTTTTCATTGGGCAGTACAGCTAATTGTTTGATATTCCAACTACCGGATTTTATATCGTATTTCCAACTGGACGGCAATCCACTCAATGAGATATTCTCATTATAAATCTCACTACCATTATTTATTAAATCGATACTGTAGTTAATACTTTCTCCGGGCGATACTGAGATTTTCGTGTAAGGAGAATAAAGTACTACATTGTTTGAAATAGAATCGGATGCTTGTGTGTGACTCAAGGGAAATATTCCCAACATGATTACTAAAAATAATAAATAATTAGTTCGCATAGTCATATAAAATATATAGGTTAATAATTAAATATGAATTGTCGAATTGGGGTCTCAAAAATAGAAATTAGGTTAATTATCTGATGTTAAATGATATAAAAGAATATAATTGCGCGTTTTCTTCTTGTATTTTTTAACAAATAAAAAAGTAGTAACATAGATAGCAAAAGATTACACATAAGAGTAATCTCAAGTTATTCCATAACGGTACAATTAAGACAAACAAAAGCTGTAACCCGTTGGGGGCTTACAATCCGGTTTCAATTCCATAACGGTACAATTAAGACAAAACCCCTGTTCCTTTTTTATTAGCGAATAATCTGTTTCAATTCCATAACGGTACAATTAAGACTTCGTTTGTCACTGTTAATGTAACGAATAATGCATTGTTTCAATTCCATAACGGTACAATTAAGACTTCGTTTGTCACTGTTAATGTAACGAATAATGCATTGTTTCAATTCCATAACGGTACAATTAAGACCCTGTCTTCGACCTTGGCAACCTGCATGAAAGCTCGTTTCAATTCCATAACGGTACAATTAAGACCTAAACGAAAATTTTGATAAAACACGCTGAAAATCAGTTTCAATTCCATAACGGTACAATTAAGACCATGGCAATGTGATTACTCTACTATCATCCAGTCGTGTTTCAATTCCATAACGGTACAATTAAGACTACTCGTGAGTCAATCCTCGAAAAAATAGAATTCAGGTTTCAATTCCATAACGGTACAATTAAGACCCGGATCGCAATATCAGACGGTAGCTATAAATCAGTTTCAATTCCATAACGGTACAATTAAGACAAGAGAACCAACAGAGAAAAAACCATGTTATATTTGGTTTCAATTCCATAACGGTACAATTAAGACGATATTGTCAAGACAATATGAGATGGACGATAATAAGTTTCAATTCCATAACGGTACAATTAAGACGCAATGCATATTGCTGGTTTATTGCTGCCATTTCCTGTTTCAATTCCATAACGGTACAATTAAGACTTGTCTTGCTTCGATTGCGAAGACTTTCGGTGAGTTGTTTCAATTCCATAACGGTACAATTAAGACTCAAAAATAAGAAATATACAAAAAACAAAAAGAAGTTTCAATTCCATAACGGTACAATTAAGACCCATTAAATATTCAAAAAAGACATCTAATAATAAGCAAGTTATCCAATAAACAACACCATTTTATAACATCAATTATGTCGATGGTTAATCGTATAAAAAGCATGGGACATCGACACAATAGCTATTTCACTGTATATCAACATTTCAAAGAACAATTTATATATCAATCCTGATTAATCAGACTATACAAACGATTATCGACAACTAAATTACAAATAAAATTCCGACATAATTTTATTTCTTAAGAAAAAAATAAGTAATACATAATTAAGCATGCATTTTCATCTGATCAATCAGAGGTTTGCTATTTAATAAAACTATATCAAAGCCCAATATAACAATTAATATTTCTCTTTACGTTCAAACTCCCCCCCGTCCGTATAATACTTCCATGTACCTTTAGGTAAGTTATTGGCATACTTCCCGCGAAGTTTCAGTTTTCCATTTTCATAATATTCGCGATAACGTCCATGACGTTTCCCTTCTTTTACTTCTGCTTCACTTTTCAGTGCACCTTCCGGATAAAACTCCCGCAAAACATTTCCTTCAAACTTCTCGACATAAAAACGCTTCAGTTCACTCATTTGCTCTTTCTCCGTAGCAGCATCCTCATCCATTTCCTCATCTTCTTCATCCGTATCAATCGCAGCAATAGTTTCGGGAACATAAGGACTATAATCCATCACATACTGCAAAGAAGCCGACTCCTTATTACCCACAATCTGCATTGTCCAATAAGGAAATGAATACAAAACCTCCTTATTGGCCCGTATTTCATTCCATGTGGCAGCATTCATCATTGGTTTCAGCTGAGAATAGAACTTATGCACATCCGTATACAAAAAGAGAGTCGAACTCGAGTTCAAATATGAAAATGAATTTTTAAATCCTAAGGTGTTTTTCAATAAGTTCTTCTGTTCATAATCTTCTACAAATGAAAGCAAAGACGAAGCCTTATTACTGAAAACCACATAATCATCTACATATGTATAATATGGTTTCTCGAACTTATCAAACAATCCTCCGAAAAATAAACGAAAGAAACCTTTCATTTCAATATAGTTGATCTCGAAATCTTTATAATGAACCGTTTTGACTTTAACCGGAGTACGCCGTTTTACTTTCTTTTCAATGAATTCCATATTCTTACGGGCATCCTTGATACTTTTTACACCGATAGCTAAAATAAGTTCGGGCTCATGTCCCAACAAGCCCGGCTCGGACTGCGTAATGGCAAATTCTCCCGACATCCAACTCAGAAAGTTCTCTTCCAGAGAGATGCCAAACAATCCTTCGATCTTTTTCCGGGAACTATTATAAGAATCATACAACGGTTTGTCATGAACAGAAAGAGCACTCTCCAACTCTTTCACAAAAGTTATCGGATTATTAAAACCGATATTAGTATAAAAAGCTGTCCGCCCGGACAAAATCTCATGTGCTTTCATTTTATGCCTTCCCGAATTCAGCAAAGCAATGACGTAAGGATCGGCCGTATCTTTTTGTAATGTATAACCTTTTACTTCCATCCTTTTTTTATCCGTATTGAAATAAAGACCGGCAAAATCCATGGAATTACTGAACATATCGATGTACTCGTTTTTAGCCCCCAAATAGATAGCCATAAACTGAGGTAAACGTGCATAATTAATAAACACCCGGACAAGACCTTTGCCGGAAACCAACCTCTCGGCTTCGATAAAGGCACGATCGAGCCCTATTTTGGGTTTATCACGCGAATCGATGGCAGCTTCTACCAGTTTGGATGTATAAGAAGCCACAAAATGATTGTCGACAAAAGCCGTATAAAAAATAGCACGCGTATCCGGATCGCGCATTTCAAGAATATTAATGCCATTATAATTTCGGTTAGTGACCGAATTGCCAGCCATCGTCAGCACTGTCTCAATCTGATCTTTCAACAAATCGATCTTGGATGCTTTCTGCATATCCAGAATAATCAGAAAATCCCAATCGGAAGTACGAGTCTTGTGAATTGAAATAAGCATATCCCGCCTACCGACAAGTGACAACAATACTTTGTTGCCCTTAACAATCGAATCCAATGTCTCCACACTTTTCGTTATTTCCTCAAAAGATTTCGCTTTCTTCAGACATTGCCATGTTTCACTTCCACTGAACTTTTCCCAATCCTTGACCGGAGCGGACGATTGAATGATAAATGCGGCGTCTTCCGGGACTAAATAGACCTGCTGAATATTACGATCAGGGGAAAGAAATAAATGGACTATAGAGTATACCATATAAACTGCCAATGCCAACCCTATTGCAAGCAAAGTTCTCTTTATAGTTTTTCGCGTAGTATTCTTTTTTTCTCCGAAATCGAAGTGTTGTTCTTGCTGAACATCATTAAATTCATCCATCATAATCAATTGTTAGCTTAAGTGGACAAAACTACAAAAAAAGTTGATGCCTTACTCTTTTCTTCAGAAGAGAAACAGATTCTTTGGTTATCTTTTCTTCGGTAATACGAGATATAACACAATATACCCCAAAATGCCAGCCAAAGCCGTACCGGAAAGTACACCAAATTTAGCTTGATTCAGCAATACCGGATGAGTTACACCGAATGACAGATTTGCAATAAACAAAGATACCGTAAAACCGATACCACCCAGCAAAGCAACACCGGCAATGTTTTTCCAGTCCATACCTTGCGGCATAGGCGTAAGCTTACTTTTAACAGCCAACCACGTAAAGAAGTAAATACCCAGAAATTTACCACACAATAATCCTAAAGCTACGGCAATGCTCACTTCCCCTATCACTTCTCCTCCACCACTGAATACCACTCCTGCATTCACAAAAGCGAACAGAGGAAGAATGATATAATTAACCACTCCATGAAGATTATCTTCCAGAGACTGCAAAGGACTGATCACGCGATCGGAAGCCGACTCCACTCTTTTCAACTGTGCTATCTGCTCATTGGTCAATACAATATCATTCTCACCCATAACCGGAAAAGTATTGATGATACGCCGGATACGTTCGATATATCTGCCTGCACGCAGTTGAGGTTTGGCAGGTATTACAAAAGCCAACAGTACCCCGGCAATCGTACTATGAATGCCCGATTGTAAAAACAGATACCAAATAACAACACCGATAACCAGAAAAAACAATTTATTGGCAACCGTCCGTTTACCGATGAAATAAAGTAAGATTAAAAGTAAAATAGCTACCAACAAATATCCATAAGCCACATGAGAGCTATAAAAAACAGCAATAACAAGAATACCTCCAATATCATCGACTACGGCAAAAGCCGTCAGAAAAATTTTCAGACTCAACGGTACGCGCTTTCCCAACAGGCTCAGTACTCCCAACGAGAAAGCAATATCCGTAGCCATCGGAATAGCAAGTCCCTGCCCACCCGGAGTACCCGGCGCACAAACAAATGAATAGACTAAAACAGGAAACAGCATACCACCACAAGCAGCGATAAACGGCAATGCCGCTTTCCGAAAAGAAGACAGCTCTCCTACCAACAATTCACGTTTTATCTCCAATCCTACCAACAGAAAAAAGACAGTCATCAATCCGTCGTTAATAAACTCGATCATTGTCAGATTCTGACCTCCATGAGAAAGCAGATTAAAATTGCCAATCCGGAAATGAAGTTCATGCGACAGGAATTCCTGATAGACAGGAGCCACTGGAGAGTTGGCAATAATAGCAGCAGCAATCGCTGTCAGAAATAGCAAAATACTCGCCGCAATATTCATGGACGAGAAGTGTCTCATTGTTCGCAAGATAGTCATGGTATATGTGTTTTAATAATAAGATTTAAAGTATTACTCAGTTTGCGCTATTCCACATAACTTCTCAGGGCAAGTTTCTTCACCCAAAGAACAAAAATACCGGTCAATATCAGATTCAATACTATTGTAAGAACTGAAATGAGCAGAGCAGGCCCTCCCAAATTATAACCGAGAGCAATAAAAATAACTCCCGCCCCCACTTCACCACGGGTAAACATACCGATGGATAAAGCCAATCGTTCACTGAATTTACGATCACGATAGAAAAAGACAGGAAATAACTTTCCTATATTAGATAGCAGAGAAACAATAAGTACATGAAAGATAATCATGCCCCAAGGCATCATCTCCTGCGAACCGGTAACCGAATATTCTCCAGCTTGAGTCTCTGCAAAATCAACTCCAATAAAATGAGGCATACTCATCCCTACCAGAAACATGAATAGAAAAGAGATTCCGGTAGCCACTTTATGTTCAACCGGTGTATCTATCTCTTTATGTTTCATAATCATACCTACTATAAATGCAGGCAGCAGCACCTCAATATGGATGCTTCCCGCTTCGCCATACAAACTTTTACTAATCAGATAGAGAGACTGAGTAGCGATAAAGACAAGGAAAGAATAAAACAAAATGGCTTTCCAATCTTGCCGCCAATTATATTTGCCCAACTGCTTCCAGCCAAATGACAACAACAAAAACACAATCAGGACAACAATAATAAGCTGCCAGCGCAAACCGATCATCATGATCTGGAGAGGGATCATCAAAAGAATGGTATCGAGATCATCGAAAATGGCAAGTACCTGAATTTTCTTATACATCCAACTGGACTTAAGACCGATAGCTGCCAACATAGTGAAAAGAATACCGGCAGAAGTCGGTGCGGCAAAACGGCTCAGTAACAAATTCTCTTTCCAAGCTTCCCAACTATTCCAAAACTCAGGTGGAAGCAATACAAACACATAATAGAGTGCAATCAGAAACCAAGGCATGGCAGCCGTGGCCATCGCAATAAAATAATCTTGCGTATAACTTTTCCAACGAGATTTATCTACTTCAAACTCCCTGCCCACATTAATCATAATGAAGCTCAGACAGACATAAAGCAATATATTAGCAACGGTTCTTACTGCACCAATTCCTTCTGTTCCTACCAACACTGGCAGAGACTGAGACAAGACAAGACCGGCTACCAAGAAAACCGAAAACGACAGAACTTTTCTCATTTTGTATCGTATATGTTAAAATAATTGCCAGGGAAAGCTCTGTAGACAGATGGCAATTACCTGGTGTATCTAAAACTATTTACAACGGTATTTGTTCAAGATACACCCCCTTTTTAGCTATCATAAAAAAGGCTTAATCAAGTTTCAGTACGGCAAGGAACGCTTTTTGAGGCACTTCCACATTACCGATCTGCTTCATACGCTTCTTTCCTTTTTTCTGTTTCTCAAGCAACTTTCGTTTACGGCTGATATCTCCCCCGTAACACTTAGCCGTTACATCCTTACGAACAGCCTTAATGGTTTCACGGGCAATAATCTTAGCACCGATAGCTGCCTGGATAGCAATTTCAAACTGTTGTCTCGGAATCAGCTCTTTCAGCTTCTCGCACATGCGGCGTCCCATGTCATAAGCATTGTCAAAATGGGTCAATGTAGAAAGCGCATCGACGGACTCACCGTTCAACAGAATATCCAACTTCACAAGTTTGGACGGACGGAAACCGGCCGGATGATAATCAAAAGAGGCATATCCTTTGGAAATACTCTTCAATCTGTCATAGAAATCGATTACAATCTCCCCCAAAGGCATATTATAGTATAACTCCACCCGATTGCCGGATATGTATTCCTGCTTAATCAACTCACCACGTTTACCGAGGCAAAGTGTCATAATAGGACCGATATAATCGGTAGTAGTAATGATAGAAGACTTGATATAGGGTTCTTCGATATGATCTATCATCGTAGGATCGGGCATACCACCGGGGTTGTGTACCTCAGTCACGTGTCCCTGCTTATCATAAATATTATAAGAAACGTTCGGCACAGTGGTAATCACATTCATGTCAAACTCACGATCGAGACGTTCCTGAACAATCTCCATATGCAATAGTCCAAGAAATCCACAACGGAAACCAAATCCCAATGCCAATGAAGATTCCGGTTGAAAAGTAAGCGAAGCATCATTCAACTGCAATTTCTCAAGAGAAGCACGCAGATCCTCAAACTCCTCTGCTTCAATAGGATATACACCGGCAAACACCATCGGTTTCACTTCCTCAAAACCTTCGATGGCCTTATCGCAAGGACGGGCGATATGCGTGATAGTATCCCCAACCTTCACTTCCTTAGAAGTTTTAATACCTGAAATAATATAACCTACATCCCCCGTACGCAGCTCTTTACGTGGAACCATATCCATTTTAAGAACTCCTATCTCATCGGCATCATACTCTTTTCCGGTATTAAAAAACTTCACTTTATCGCCTGTACGGATCACCCCGTTCAAAATTTTAAAATAAGCAATAATTCCGCGGAAAGAATTGAATACAGAATCAAAAATCAGCGCCTGCAACGGTGCTTCTTCATCTCCTTTCGGATGTGGAATACGTTCGATAACAGCAGATAGTATTTCTTCAACTCCCATACCAGTTTTACCAGATGCACGAATAATTTCATCACGCTTGCAACCAAGCAGCTCTACGATTTCATCCTCCACTTCCTCGGGCATGGCACTTGCCATATCGCACTTATTGATAACAGGAATAATTTCCAAATCATGCTCAATAGCCATATAAAGATTCGAGATCGTCTGAGCTTGCACACCCTGCGAAGCATCTACAATCAACAATGCCCCTTCACAAGCAGCAATCGAACGTGAAACTTCATAAGAAAAATCGACATGTCCCGGAGTATCGATCAGATTCAGAATATACTTTTCACCTTTATAGGTATATTCCATCTGTATAGCATGGCTCTTGATGGTAATGCCTCTCTCCTTTTCCAAATCCATATCATCCAACATCTGACCGTTAGTTACCTGTATCGTATTAGTGAATTCCAACAGACGATCCGCCAGCGTTGATTTACCATGGTCAATGTGAGCAATGATGCAGAAATTACGTATATTCTTCATTCTTTTCTTATTATATTTCTTATTTTTTTAATGATTCGTCAACAAGAATTCTTGCCGGACATTTACATGTCTCCTTTCTTATTCCTTCAATTCGTTTGCAAATTTAGAGAAAAAAATGGGAATGTAAAACAAGTTATTAATTATATAGAGCAAAGGTCGGCAACAAGATAATACCATCGACTTACCATAAATAACATTCAGAACACATTCTATTTATTAGAATACAAAAAAATGCGTTGATCACATTCAGAATGTATCAACGCATTTTTTTATAAGTAAGTGATTTACCTTCTTAGATCAATTGAATGAAAAGTTCACCTTCAATTTCCTGAGTAGAGATCTTATCCTCTCTCAACAACCAACCAAGACCTAAAAACAAGTCTTTGTCTACTAACTTGGTTGCTTTTTTGATTTGCTTAGCGGTCAGACCTTCTGTACCGTTCAGTGCATTCCAGATTTTACCTGCAATTTCACCTGCTTTTTCTTTCAACATTTGCTTTAGAAATTTAAGTTCGACATGATGTAAAAATCGAAAGTTATATCAACTTTCAGATTTTATTTCAACTGCAAAGATAGTTATATTTATGTTATATAACACTTTATTGGTCGTTTTTTTGCAAAATCTGTAATAAAAACAGCTTTTTTAGCCTTGTTTCCGATTTTTTTCAAGGTATTCCGCCCAAATTCTTGCAGCTTCCTCTACCATCTTGGAACACGGACGTTTAGCATAATATTGCTCGGTCCGTTCTTCCGGAACAGACGAAATCTCCGCCCTTTTCTTCAACCCCAACAGTTCACCGCAATTCAATGAACCGTTTCTTTTCTTAAATTCAGCCGCAAGTTCTTGTACCAAAGCATAATTAGCAGCCTTCCCTTCCTTATCAGCACCGTCAACCGCACCTTTTTCCAGTCCTGCCAGTAGAAACATACCGCAAGCGGCGCCACAAGTTTCTCTCATTCTCCCGATACCGCCACCGAAAGAGGCTGCCATACGTAACGCCTGTTCTTCCGTAAATCCATATATATCGGCAAAAGCAGCTACTACGGACTGCGAACAATTATAACCGCTTTTGAAAAGCTGAGTAGCTCGTTGTATTCTATCTTCCATTTTTTATTTCTATCATTTAGTTGTGCAAAAGTATAAAAAAGTATCTTTGCAGAAGTAATTTAAATGAAGTAATATTATGGCTATCACTCTCGATATACAGTTACCACACTATCCACGCGGTTTCCATCTGGTGACGCGTGACATCATATCCCATCTGCCTGAATTACCTGAAAGTGGATTGCTTGTGGTGTTTATCAAGCATACTTCGGCAGGAATTACAATCAATGAAAATGCAGATCCGGATGTACGGTACGATTTCCAGACGTTCTTCAACAAACTTGTTCCGGACGGCGCACCTTACTTTGTGCATACACTGGAAGGCCCGGACGATATGAGCGCGCATATAAAGGCGTCTCTGATAGGTAGTTCAGTAACTATCCCTATCAAGAACCACAAGTTGAACCTGGGCACTTGGCAGGGAATTTATTTATGTGAGTTTCGTGATGGAGGAGATAGCCGCAAACTGAGTATCACCATACTCTGAATCCTCTAATCTTCCAATTCCAACATCATCGGGCAATGATCGGAATGTACCGCCTCATTCAATATACGTGCAGCCTTTAACATCGGTCGTACAGGTTCACTGACCATACAGTAATCTATGCGCCATCCCTTATTTTTCGCTCTCGAATTGAAACGATAGCTCCACCAGGTATACTCCTGCTTTTCAGGATAAAGCGTACGGAAAGAATCGACAAAACCGGCAGACAGGAAACGAGTCATCCATTCTCGTTCTTCGGGTAGGAAACCGCTATTTGTCGCATTTCGGATAGGATCATGAATATCGATCGGTTCATGACAAATGTTATAGTCTCCGCAAAGAATCAGCTTAGGGCGGGACTTTTGCAATTCTGTCACATACTGCTGAAAGGCTTCCAGCCATACCATCTTGAATGCCTGACGTTCATCGCCACTTGTTCCTGAGGGATGATATACACTCACAACAGACAAGTCTCCATAATCCGCACGGACAAAACGGCCTTCATTATCATATTCTTCAATTCCCATACCATATTCCACATGATCGGGCTCACGGCGGGTAAGGATAGCCACCCCACTATATCCTTTTTTCTGTGCAGAGTACAGATAGGCCTTATAACCCAATGCTTCAAACGCTTCTGCCGGATACTGTTCCGGTTGCAATTTAGTTTCTTGCAGACAGAGAACATCCGGCTGCTCCTGTGACAGCCATTCGGGCAAACCTTTGGTTACTGCGGCCCGCAGGCCATTCACATTATAAGTTATTATTTTCATAAAAACATCTATTATATGCTATTCCATTATTTTTTATTTCTCAATCTTTGCTGCTTCCCATCCTATCATAGCAGTTTTTCGAGTCAACCCCCAACGATAGCCCCCCAATGCACCGGTAGAGCGAATCACACGGTGGCAAGGAATAAGAAAAGCAACCGGATTATCTCCTACTGCCGTCCCCACAGCACGAGAGGATTTCGGATTATCCAGATAACAGGCAATATCTCCATAGGTGGTTAATGCCCCCATCGGTATTTTAAGCAATGTTTCCCATACTTTCAGTTGGAATTCAGTACCCCGTAGGTGAAGTTTCACCTCATCTATATTCGTCCAATCCATAGAAAAGACAGCAAGGGCACGTTCTTGAAATTCATCCGGACGCTTTTCGAACGTAGCATACGGAAAATGATGTCCTAACTCGTCCAACACCTGCTCCCGGTCATCACAGAAAGCCATATAACATACCCCTTTAGAGGTAGATGCCACCAGCATTTCCCCAAAGTGAGTTTCTGCGAAACGATAGTTAATGGTCAATCCACGACCACCGATTTTATATTCTCCCGGGGTCATCCCTTCGATATGGATAAAAAGTTCGTGCAAACGCCCCGTACCGGAAAGTCCCGTCTCAAAAGCAGCATCGAAAAGGCTTCCCTGTCCTTCTCTTAAAATCTTCTTGGCATGATTGACACTGATATACTGCAAAAACTTCTTTGGGCTTACTCCGGCCCATTCTGTAAATAGCCGCTGAAAATGATGGATACTTACATTCACTTCCTCCGCTACATCGAACAGAGAAGGTTGTTCCCGGTAATTTCGGGTAATATATTCAATGGCGTCTGCCACACGGGCAAAATTAATTTCGTCTTGTTTATTACTCATAATCATCCAATTTTACTGGGTAAAGTTAATGTCGCCATCCAACAACGACAACCTGTTTCTTGCTTTCTTCATTCAAGAAAACAGCAACATGATATTCAATATAGAAACTACTATCGCAATTGTATAAAGTATAAACGTACTCCAACGACTATTGACGTAATTGCCCATTACTTTCTTAGAAGAAGTCAACCCCACTTGCAAAAATACGGTAAACGGCAACTGAATACTCAGAATCATTTGTGAAATGATCAGTCCTTTAAAAGGATCGCCTATAAAAAATATCAATAACAAAGCAATGCCTAACGAGAGAATGACTCCCACCTGCGAATGGCTGTCCTTTATATGATATGATTCACCAAATATTCCGGCAAAGATAGAACCGGCGGCCATTCCACTCGTTATCGTAGAAGAAATACCTGCCATCAGCAAAGCCAAAGCAAAAACAATGGCGGCATTACTGCCCAACAAAGGTTCCAGCAGTGATTTTGCCTGCTGCAGCTCCTCTACTTGTATCCCACTTTTAAAAAAAGTAGCGGCAGCAAGCAAGATCATTGCACTGTTGATGGCCCATCCCACAATCATTGAAAAAAGCGTATCGAACAATTCATACTTCAAAACTTTCCGAATAGAAGCGTCATCCTGTTTGTTATATTCATGGCTCTGTATCACTTCCGAATGAAGAAACAGATTGTGAGGCATCACTACTGCGCCAAGCACGCTCATAATAATAAGCATGCTTCCCTTAGGAATGGCCGGTGTAACCCATCCTTGCACAGCCAATGGCCAATCTATATCTACAAGAAAAAGTTCATAAATAAACGAGAGGCCGATCACAGACACAAAAGCAATGATAGACCGTTCGATTTTTTTATAAGAGTTTGTAAACAACATGACGGAAACGAAAACAGTAGTCAATACAGCTCCCCCAATTATAGGAACATCGAGTAACATTTCCAAAGCAATGGCTCCACCCAGGATTTCTGCCAGCGAAGTGGATATGGAGGCCAGCACGGCTGTTCCCAAGATAGGACGTGACACCCATTTAGGAGTATATTGGGTAGCCGCTTCAGACAAACAAAGCCCGGTTACAATTCCCAAATGCGCCACATTGTGCTGAAGTACGATTAGCATGATAGTAGACAGAGTAACCACCCACAGCAATGAATATCCGAATTCGGAGCCGGCGGCAAAATTTGAAGCCCAATTACCCGGATCTATAAAACCGACAGTGACCAATAATCCGGGACCGATGTATCTGAACACATCCAATCCTCCCAAATAACGTTTATGGTCTTTACGTTTTAAATCCTTAAATATATTCTGCATAATAAAGTTCTGTTCTTTTCTTTTAATGTTTGCACAAAATTACGATTAAATGAAATTAAACGCAATTTTTAACACGGTTTTGTTGGATGAGAACCGCCAACCTTAATGATATTAAACAAAACAATCCGCCCATTTGTTCAGTTCATCAAAAACAATTACCTTTGAAATATTATTTATTAAAAACAAGATATCATTATGAAAAAGATCATCACAGCAGTTTGCCTTACCGTTCTCGTACTGACCTCATGCCAGCAAGCAAAACAAAAAGTATTCGAAATAGCCTCTCAGGAAGTCAATAAGCAGTGTCCCATGACCATAGACGAAATGACACGAATGGATAGCACAAGCTATACGGGAGGAGATAACACATTTACTTATTATTATACACTGACAGGAGCAGCAGACGATCCGAACATAGCGGAAACCACTCAAAAACATTTGGAGGAAAACCTACCGGGAATCATCAAAAACACAGATGATCTCAAGATGTACAGAGATATGGATGTAACCATGGCATATGTCTATCTATCGGATAAGACTCAGCAAGAACTCTTCCGTGTAAAGGTCACGCCGGATATGTACAAATAGAATCCGATAAATAACATCAAACTGAGACCCTCCACATAAAAAAGCCGGAGATGCTTTTTCAAGCGCATCTCCGGCTTTTTTATGGGATCCTATCAAGATTTAATATCCCATTTCATGCAACGCTTTACACAACTGATCCGGACAGGAAGTAGAACGGCGTCCACATCTGACACCTTCCAGCTTTTCAATGACATCTTCTACTTTCATACCTGTCACCAGACGGGAAATACCTTGCAAACTACCGTTACATCCACCCCAGTAAGCCACTTCTTTCAGCACACCCTCTTCTACATCGAGTTCGATATTCGTGCTGCAAGTCCCCTGGGTTCTATAAACATATTTCATTCCTCGCCTTCCTCTGCCGGTTTCATGTTGGTATAGACGTTCTGAACATCCTCATCCTCTTCCAGACGTTCCACCATTTTATCAATAGTAGCACGTTGTTCGGCAGTCAGTTCTTTCTCGTCATTAGGAATACGGGTAAATTCGGCTCCTTTTACTTCGAAGCCATTATCCTCAAGATATTTCTGAATCTGAGCAAACGATTTAGGGTCGCCATAAATGGTGATTTCCTCTTCATCTTCGTCATATTCATCTTCTACTCCATAATCGATCAATTCAAGAATCAGTTCATCCATCTCCAAACCTTCTTTCTTAGCGATGGTAAACATCGATTTCCAACTGAACATAAAGTCAAGGCTACCGGAAGTTCCCAGAGTGCCGCCGAACTTATTGAAAACACTACGGACATTGGCAACCGTACGAGTCGTATTATCTGTAGCGGTCTCTACAAACACAGCAATACCAAAAGGTCCGTATCCTTCATAGTTCATCTCTTTATAGTCCTTCTGGTCTTTACCCATTGCATTCTTGATAGCGCGTTCCACGTTATCTTTCGGCATATTCTCACGCTTTGCTGTGGCAACAACTGCACGCAGATGCGGGTTATTTTCAGGATCCGGACCACCGGCTTTCACTGCAATTGCGATTTGTTTACCTATTCTCGTAAATGTACGGGCCATATTGCCCCATCTTTTCAGCTTGGTAGCTTTTCTATATTCGAATGCTCTTCCCATTGGTTTATATTTTTATATATTGATTTTAAATTCTTATCTTAATTTCGCACCCAGTTTGTCTTCCAGGTTCTTCACGAGTTTCGACATGATTTTATCAATCATCTTATCATTCAGTGTCTGTATTTCATCTTGCAACAAGAAACTTACAGCATATGACTTTTTACCCGCTTCCAGATTCTTACCTTCGTATACATCGAAGAGCTCTACTTCTTTCAGGAGTTTCTTCTCTGTTTCGTAAGCAATCTTTTCAATTTCAGCAAACTGGATATTCTTGTCGAGCAACAGCGCAAGGTCACGTTTCACAGCCGGAAATTTAGATATTTCCTTAAAGCTGACTTTCACTGAACGGATTGCCCTCATCAGTTCTTTCCAGTTCAGATCGGCATAATATACCTCATTGTCAATATCGAATGCTTTCAGCAATTTCTTTGTCACAACACCGAATGTAGCCAAACGTTTGCCACCTCTGGTATGAACGGTAAGAGCCGCAGCAAAAATATCATCCGTAAGATTACCCACCACCAGATTGCGTAAATCCAATCCCAGACGTTTCAAGATATTCTCTACATAAGCTTTCAACTCATATACCGAACTATTCTCATCCGCATGTATCCAAGAATTGGAAACCTTCTTGCCCGTCACCCACAATCCAAGATGGTAATCTTCGGCATAAGTTGCCAATGTTTTTTCCGGATTCTTCTTATCGGCATCGAAATAATAGCAATTACCGAACTCGAAGAATTTCAAATCAGCATTCTTACGGTTCGCATTATGAGCGATACTTTCGAGCCCTCCAAATAACAATGTCTGGCGCATACTGTTCAAATCAGCACTCAACGGATTCATCAGCATCACCAAGTGATTGGAAGGATAAGACTCTAACCCGTCGTAATAAGCAGCACGTGTCAGAGAGTTGTTCAGTATTTCATTAAATCCGCAACCAACCAACTGCTCAGCTATCAAATTCTGCAGTTTATTTGATTTATCTTCCTCTCCTTTGGTAGTCAGACTCGATTTCAAGGTAGATGGTATCTCTACGTTATTATATCCGTAAATACGAAGAATATCTTCAATCACATCACAATCACGTTGTACATCCACACGATAAGGAGGAACTGCCAACGTCAAGCCTTCAGCCGTTTCATTCGTGACCTTCATTTCCAGACTTTTCACAATACTCTTGATTGTTTCCACCGGAATCACTTTGCCAACCAGAGAATTTACTTTTTCATATGCTAACTCTACGATAAAATCTTGCGCAGGAGCCACACACACGTCCTTAATCTCACTGGAGATGGTACCACCGGCCAACTCTTTTACCATGATGGCCGCCAACTTCAGGCAATAAATAGTTATATTCGGATCGATACCTCTTTCGAAACGGAAAGAAGCATCCGTATTCAATCCATGACGACGAGCCGTTTTACGCACCCAAGTAGGATGAAAATAAGCACTCTCGATAAAAACGTTTGTGGTTGCCTCCGTAGAACCGGAATCCAATCCGCCGAACACACCGGCAATGCACATCGCCTCTTCCTTGTTACAGATCATCAAATCACGCTCATTCAATTTACGCTCTACACCGTCTAATGTAACAAAAGGAGTACCTTCGGACAAAGTCTTTACAATGACTTCCCCGCCCTTTATTTTATCTGCATCAAAACAGTGTAGCGGCTGTCCGAAAGCATGAACGATATAGTTCGTAACGTCCACCACATTATTGATAGGACGCACCCCAATCAACCGAAGCTTATTCTGCAACCACTCAGGACTCTCTTTTACAGTAACGTCTTTTACAGTAACACCGGCATATCGGGGACATGCTTCACTGTTCTCTACCGTTACTTTTATATCGAGATCGTGATTTTCTACTGCAAAAGCATCGACCAACGGACATTTCAACGTAGCTTGCTTGCCATTCTGAATCAGGTAGGCATACAGGTCGCGTGCCACACCATAGTGCGAACAGGCATCCGCACGATTGGGCGTGATATCCACTTCGAGTACATAATCACTCTTTACATTATAATAATCTTTGGCCAATGTGCCCGGAACAGCCTGTTCGGGCAAGACGATGATACCATCGTGAGAAGTCCCGATACCGATTTCATCCTCTGCACAGATCATACCGATAGACTCTACACCACGAATTTTTGATTTTTTAATCGTAAAACATTCATCACCATCGTAGAGTTTCGTGCCTAAGGTAGCAACAACAACCTTTTGTCCGGTAGCTACATTGGGCGCTCCGCATACAATCTGGGTGGGCTCGCCATTTCCCAAATTAACCGTAGTGATGTGTAAGTGGTCTGAATTCGGATGCTCCACACATGTCAACACCTCGCCAATAACGAGACCTTCCAGACCGCCTTTAATGGTTTGAACTTCTTCCACACTTCCTGTTTCCAATCCGATGGAAGTAAGCGCAGCAGCCACTTCTTCCGGTGTCAAATCGAAGTCGACATACTCTTTCAGCCAATTATAAGAGATATTCATATCATTAAGTTTTTATTATTTCTCAAAAAGATTCGCAAAGTTAATAAGTTTTTTCGGTTGGCAGGAAATTTAATACATAGAAAATTAATGAAGTACAAAAATAGCCGGTATCATTTCTTAAAATCCGGAAACAATCCCAATTAGTTTACTTCACTTGCAGAGTAGTCAAGTAGTGAGCTGTTAAGTAGTGAGTAGTTAAGTAGTAAGTAGTGAGTAGTAAGTAGTGAGTAGTGAGTAGTTAAATAGTAAGCAACTAAGCATTAATTAAATAAATAATAAGCAACTAAGTAACAAGTGGATAAGCGAAAAGCATCAGACAATACATTTCTACTTACTACTTAACTACTTGACTACTTAGCTACTATATATAAACAATTCAAGCTAAAAATATTTAGAAAGGCAATGGCCCGTCACCGCCTATTCCGCCAAACGGATTATCAGCTTGCGGAGCAAAATCAGGTGTAGGAGGCGGAACGTTACCGGCACTATTCATTCGTGAACCCACTATAGGCATCGCCCCTGCATCGGGTGCAGGAATCACCATATCATCATCCGGATTTTGGAATCGAGTGTATTCACCTTTGAAACGTAAGAGCACATCTCCTACAGCACCGTTACGATGCTTGGCAATAATAATTTCCGCCATACCACGCAAGTCGTTTCCATGATCGTCTTGAAAGATCTTATAGTATTCCGGACGATGAATAAAGCACACCATATCGGCATCCTGTTCAATGGCCCCGGATTCACGAAGGTCGCTCAACTGAGGTCGTTTTCCTTCGATACCCTCACGACTCTCGACACCACGATTCAACTGCGACAAGGCAATAATAGGTATATTCAACTCCTTAGCAAGTCCTTTGAGCGAACGCGAGATAGTACTTACCTCTTCCTGACGGCTACCAAATGCCATACCGCTCGCATTCATCAACTGAAGGTAGTCGATAATGATAATCCGGACCCCATGCTCACGCACCAGACGACGCGCTTTGGTACGAAGTTCAAAAACAGACAACGAAGGGGTATCGTCGACATACAAAGGTGCGTCGATCAGATCTTTCAACTTATAATCCAGTTGCTGCCACTCATATGCAGCGAGCTGGCCGCTCTTGATTTTCTCACTCGGAATTTCACAGACATTGGAAATCAGACGATTTACCAACTGTACATTACTCATTTCAAGCGAGAACAACGCAACAGGATTCCTGAAATTTACCGCTATATTCTTTGCCATAGAAAGCACGAATGCCGTTTTACCCATAGCAGGACGGGCAGCGATAACAATAAGGTCAGAGTTTTGCCAACCGGAAGTCATCTTGTCCAACTTGGTATAACCACTCTCCAAGCCACTCAAACCATCGGTACGGGCAGCAGCTTTCTGAATCAACTGATACGCCTCACTAATCACCGGATTGATCTGCGTATAGTCTTTCTTCATGTTCCGTTGCGAAATCTCAAATAACTTTCCTTCTGCCTCCTGCATCAGATCGTCCACATCGAGCGTCTCATCAAATGCCTTGCTTTGAATCCCACTGGTAAAAGTAATCAGTTCACGCGCCAGATATTTCTGTGCAATGATACGCGCATGATACTCGATATGAGCAGAAGAAGCAACCTTACTACTCAACTGTGTTATATAAAACGGACCACCAACCTCTTTCAAATCACCGCGTTTAGCCAATTGCTCTTTCACAGTAAGGATATCCACCGGTTGCTGATTAACAGCCAAGTCTGTAATAGCTGCATAAATCAGTTGATGGCGATGCTCATAAAACGATTCCGGGCGAAGAATTTCACTTACCAGGGAATATGCATCTTTTTCAATCATCAAAGCCCCCAACACGGCTTCTTCCAATTCCGGGGCCTGTGGCTGGATACGTCCATAGTCGGTTATAGGTTGCGGAGTTTTGGATTTCGTATTACGGGAAGTTCTTTTTTGTTGTTCAGCCATCTTTCTATTTACAATTTAATATCTGCCTAATTTATTATTAAAAACCAAAACAAACCGACCGGTCGGTTCGTAAAGGGATGGCAAAGATAGAATATAATAATGAAGAATAAATAAAGAAAAATGAAGATTTTACTAACTTTGCATCGATACTTATAAACCATGAGAATCTATTTTGTTTTTTATAGAATTTCTTTTCAGGTTTCTGAGATTTCAATTGTAAATTGTAGTTTTCCTAATCGTAAATAAAAAAATGATCACATTTCCGAATGCAAAAATAAACTTGGGGTTGAATATCACAGAGAAACGCCCGGACGGATATCATAATCTGGAAACCGTTTTTTATCCCGTTCCCATCGAAGACGCTTTAGAGATACATGTGCAAAACAACTGCCAATTACCTGCTGCCAACGGGCAAGTACAAAAGTTTTCTCTTCATCAGGCAGGCTTGGAAATAACAGGAAATGCAGCAGACAATCTGGTTGTGAAAGCCTATCTGATGTTGGACAAAGTGTTCGACCTTCCTCCGGTAGATATTCATTTGTATAAGCATATCCCATCGGGTGCGGGATTGGGCGGCGGATCGTCCGATGCCGCTTTCATGCTAAAACTTTTAAACAAAAGGTTCGAACTGGGACTAACCACCGAAAAACTGGAAGAATATGCTGCAGCGTTAGGAGCCGACTGTGCTTTCTTTATCAACAATATGCCAACCTATGCCGAAGGAATCGGAAACCTATTCTCTCCTATCACGCTTTCTTTAAAAGATTATCAGATCCTATTGGTAAAACCCGATATTTTTGTATCTACGCGAGAAGCTTTTTCACTGATTAAGCCTCATAAGCCGGAATACTCGTTAAAAGAAACCATCGCCCTGCCTGTCAGCGAGTGGAAAGAAAGGTTAGTAAACGACTTCGAGGCAAGCGTATTTCCACAATACCCTGCCATCGGAGAGATAAAAGACGAGCTATACCAAAAAGGAGCCATATATGCTGCGATGAGTGGTTCGGGATCCTCCGTCTTCGGCTTATTCGCCCCGGGTACTCCCCTGCCGGAAGCCGATTTTGGAAAAGAAAGCTTTGTGTTTAAAGGAAAAATGATATAACATTTTTCCACGCAAGCAGACAGTTTCAGAAGAAACATATAATTAGAGTCTTTTTGTGCGATATTTCATGTAATTGCATAGTGTATAAGTATACCGATAATCAGATATTAGTAGGTTTTGCGGTCTGCAGAAAAACATGTATATTTGCGGTAGTTTTCATGCGAAAAGGTCACCTGAAGGTCACCGAAATGAGCGAAGTATCACTTATAAATTAACGCACGCAACTATATACTTTATTGTACCACGCATTGTGTATAAATACCGTTTGCCCATGTTGGGGTATTGACTTTATAAAGTAAAGTATAATACAGTTATTGATTGTAAAACTAAACATTAGCTAAGTTACATAGATTAAAATAATTAAGTGAACTAATACAAGTATTAATATTACAATCTTATAGTAATTATTGTATGTCCTTGCTGGAGAGAAAGGTCGTTCAAACTCTGTATAAAATTCCTCCATTACAATAGATATCTCATAATTTCCTTTATAAAAAGGCATTGGTTGAAGAAAAGCGAAGTGCCAAAACTGAGCGAGACAGGGTTTTGGCGCAAAGTCGCACATCAGCCATTGAGAGGAACGAGACTGTCAGGTAGCTTCAAGCGCAGGAAGCAAACATACAGCAGCGCATCAGCCAAGCGGTTCTTACAGCCACCAAGAAGAAAGACAATACTACCCGTTTGTTGCAGGAGGCTTTGGAAGCCAGCCGGAAAATTTTAAATGTCATAGCTAATATCCTCTACCAAGCAAGCGAAGTGTTCAGACGAGCAATTGATGCGATTGTTCATTTTGGCACAAAGCAACATAAGTCAATCTTTGCCCCATCCGAAGCCGCTGACATTAAAAGTGTGATGCAGAAATATGGGGAAACGACTGAAATACAAAAAGCTGTTGGTGACTGGCTGTGTGGCTATGCAGAACATAAGCAACCCTTTGACGAAATCAAACATCTCCACACACTCAAAGAGGTGGGCGATGTTGCAGAGGGGGCGTATGATTGGAAAATTGAGAAAGGACAAAGAAGTTTAATTTCAATGTAATAATCCTTACTTTTAGTTCTCTAAACCAGTTAATTCAGCTTTGTGAATTTTCCATTCTTTGTAACAATATTTGATGGCAATATTAAGAGATTCCATTCTATCTTTACGATAAAAATCAGAGCAATGCTTTTTCTGATTCGGACACATCTTTATCCTTATACAAGTTGGATAAAGAGGGCATAAATTGCATTCCTTTTGCTTGTCGTATCTTTCGTTCCACATCTTCAGAACAGATGAATCAATATCTTCAGTAAATATCGAACCAATCATTTTTTCTTCGGTAAAATGCTCACATTTGCCAATTATCCCGGATGGAGTTATGACTAAAGAATGACTGCTATCGGCCATACACTGATGATCGGTCATACCGTTAGGAAGTTTATAACCTTTTATATACTCCAAAACGGTGAGTTTATTCTTTAATTTGTAATAACAGCCTATTTGCTCTTGTGTATAGTCTCCCTCGAAATTAAACAGGAGGTGATTGTATATTGTCAGGTACGGATTAGTCCCCAAACGATTATGTAGAATAGCAAGTAACTCTAAAAGGTCCTCTGTGTTGTATGCGTCTTGATTAAGACGGATATTGACAGCTATCTTTGAGTTTAATAATGCCTCAATGTTGTCTAAAACAATTTGGAACTCGGACCCTTGAGAGTTAACGTATGCTTTCGCGCGCAGATATACTTGCTCCGTGCCATCTAATGTAATTTGAACTCGTTTGAGTTTCCACACATTTATTGCTTTGTTGACTATGTTTCGTGTAAAGAGCAGTCCATTGGTGATTATGTGCGAAAAGTACGAAATGCCGAAATCATTTAGTTTTTGACATATCAAATCCATTACTACTGTATTCAGCAAAGGTTCTCCTCCAAACCAAGTTAGCTTAACCTTATTTGTAGAATGGCGTTGAATATACTCACTTGTGACAAGTGCATTTTTTTCGGTCATAGAAATACGCGGAGTTCCTTTTTCATAGCAATAGAAACACCTTGCATTACAGTCTAAAGTGGTCATAATCACATAAGAATTGATGCCTTGATGCGATGCGTCATCAATCCTTTTTGTGCGCAAAAAATCGACCCAATCGCACTCATTAAAAGAATCGACAGGTAAATAGAACCAATACTCTACCAAAAAAATGAAATTTTCTTTAATATCTTTCTCAGACTTAAAAAAGAGAAGACAGCCCGTTACATTGTTATACAACAGTATTCCATCGTCAGTTACTTGTTTAACAACGAAATGGGATAGTCTGTACTTGATATTCTGCTTAGGCTGTCTTACTAAATGATCACGAAACCAAATTTGCTCCTGACGTATTACTTCCATGAGTCAAGCTTAGTCATAATCAATCATGCAATCATCGTCACAATAAACATAGTGCTCATCACACATGCTACAATTGTGGTATACAACAGCGTCGTCGCCTTTTGAACAAGTGTTAGATGACGAACTTACATAGCACCAACTATAATCTATTTTTTCCATAATTGTTAAATTGTAGGATTTAAAACTGTAAGATGTATTATCATGACAAAATTAAACAATATTTATCTTTCTTGCAAACTTGTGGATTAAAAGTTCCACCTCAAAGAGTCCATTTATTCTCTTGATAAGAGAAAGCTAATTTCCTCAAGAGAAATGGCTACACAACATAGAAAAATATCATGAAATCGTATGCACTTTTATGAAATCAGATACTCCCCGTGTGAATATACTTTGCGCACAAAAAGGTCACCTGAAGTTCATCAATAAAAGAAAAAGCACCTGTAATTTCTCGTAAATACTTGATTTTTTTAACAAATAACAACCTAAGTTTAAACCAAGGACCTCCAGATTATGAGTCTGTTTAAATTTTGCCCGGTATTATTCTGAGAGGAAAATGTTACTATTTTGACAAGTACAGGCAGGAACTATTTTCCGAGCCAATGAGGGATGTCCAATACAGGGGGAATAACAATGTACGATATTACCCATTGTATATCAAACCATTAACCATTCGTTCAATAAACAAATGAACCGATATTCTCAACCTGCAAGAATACGCTTTTAATGTTGTGTTAAACACGTATTCTTGTCGGCAGGAATACGCTTCTTTACCAACAAGATATTAATGTTTTGCAAAAAAAGGAATGATATGCAAGAAAACGGAATTAACAATGTTAAAATCAGACGTGCGATTTTCTCACTGTACGGTATGCGACAATCTATTTTTTTACGATTGCTTAATACAAAATAAATCCCATCACCCCGGCCAGACAGATCATCAGAATCGGATGAACTTTATATCTCCAAGTAAGAATAAAAGCAGCAATGAATATTAAAATGCTCTTATAATCTATAAAGTTTTCTCCGTTCATCAGCAGCAAAGCGGCAGCTCCGATCAAAGCTACGGACATAGGCAACAGGCCTGACATTGCCGCATTAACATATTTATTATTCTTGAATTTCACAAAGAAGTAAGAGATAAACAATACCATAAGAAATGAAGGCAGACAAACAGCAACCGTCGCAACAACAGCCCCCCAAACACTCCCAGTCACCGAATAGCCAATATAAGTGGCACTATTTATCCCGATAGGCCCAGGAGTCATCTGTGAAATAGCGACAATATCCGTAAATTGCTGTAACGTCAGCCAATGATGCCGATCTACAATCTCGAACTGAATCAACGAAAGCATGGCATATCCCCCGCCAAAACCAAACAATCCGATTTTCAAATAAACATAGATTAATTGCCAATAGATCATATATCTCCTCCTTTCAATTTATCTTTTAGCCATAATGTATAAACCAATCCGCCGACAATACCCGCCAATACGATATATACCGGGGATACACCTGCTTTCCATATCAACAAAGTTCCTATGATCGGGGCTATCAATTCCATATAACCCATGCGAATAGCCTTAATGGCCGAAAGACAGGGCACCAAGATCAAAGCAACAACAGCCGGCCGGATTCCATTAAATATCCTGATGACATAAGGGTTATCCTGGAACTGATTGAAGAACAAAGCTATTATCAGTATAATGGCAAACGAAGGCAAAATAGTGCCTAAAGCACAAACCAGACTACCCCAAAAGCCTTTCAGCCTGTAACCGACAAAAATAGAAATATTAACAGCAAAAACTCCGGGCAGAGACTGGGTAATAGCAAACATCTGCATAAAATCTTCCTTAGTCATCCACTGGCGTTTCACGATTTCACGCTCGATAAGCGGAATCATAGCATATCCTCCACCTATGGTAAACATTCCTATTTTTACGAAGTTGAGAAAAAGAGTCAGATACATATATTGCTGAATACATAAAAGATAATGGATACAAAGTTAAGAAAAAACGGAGCAATCCAAAAGCCCATGGAGCTTTTAAACCAAGCAGGAAGTAATTCCAATCGTAAATTACAAACCGCCTAATCGTAAATAAAAACGTATCATCAGACAAAAACGGCTCAATGCATGCAACAGAAGCAAACCTGATATTATAAATGCCAAAACGGTACCACGACTCCCGTCGTAGTACCGTCACAACACAAACACAAAATAAAACACGACAAAACTACTATGCAATCTTACCTGTCTATGCCGAGAGGCATATGTACTTTCCATGGATATTCGCATACACATAAAAAAAGTTTCAGGCCGATTTGCACTTGATAAACAAACGATCTATGCATTTGTTTATTTCTTCAATGTTAATAGAGCATAATACACTCTTTATTGTATGCCTCTTTCACGGAGTTTCAACTGCCAGTTCCATGCAGAACGTAAAGTATCTTCAATACTCTCTACAGCTTTCCATCCTAATTCCTTATTTGCATAATCGGGATTCGCCCATACTTTTTCAATATCACCGGCACGACGTCCTACAATCTTGTAGTTCAGTTTCACACCGGTAGCCTTTTCGAAAGCGTTAATCAGTTCCAACACAGACAGTCCACGACCCGTACCGATATTGAATACTTCCACTTTCTCTTTCTGTTTTTGTTCAAGAATGCGCTTGATGGCAATCACGTGAGCTTTAGCAAGGTCAACCACGTTGATAAAGTCACGGATACAAGAACCGTCAGGAGTATCATAATCGTCACCGAATACACTCAACTGCTCACGAATTCCGATAGCGGTCTGAGTAAGGTAAGGAATCAGGTTCTGAGGCACTCCATTAGGAAGTTCACCTAACAATGCGGTAGGATGCGCTCCTATCGGGTTGAAGTAACGCAACAATATTGCATTGATCGGTGCTCCGGAAGCTACTGTATCACGAACGATCTCTTCGTTAATCTGCTTGGTATTTCCATAAGGAGATTCTGCCTTTTTGATAGGAGCCTGTTCTGTTACAGGAAGTTCGTCAGGCTGTCCGTAAACCGTACAGGAAGACGAGAATACGATTCCGCCTACATTATGTTTAGGCATCAATTCGAGCAAATTGATCAAAGATACGAGGTTATTACGATAATAAAGCAAAGGCTTCTGAACAGACTCACCCACCGCCTTGCTGGCTGCGAAATGAATAATTGCTTTAATACCCGGATATTTAGCAAACATGGCATCAAGGCCGGCAAAATCAAGACAATCGAGTTTTTCAAAAACAGGACGTATACCGGATACCTTTTCAATATTGTCAACGACATCGGCGCTCGAGTTTGAGAGGTTATCAATGATGATGACTTCGTATCCGCTGTTTTGGAGTTCTACCACTGTGTGAGAACCGATATAACCAGTTCCACCGGTAACTAAAATTCTTTCTTTCATAAAATTATATATGGTTAGTTTTTTCGGTTTTTCCTTTGTTCAGTCTGCAAATTTAAAAAATTAATTTGTAATATCCGTTTCAGAGTAAAAAAAACATCCCTTGAATACAAAAAAAGCTACGGGCTATCAATTATGGCTGATAAGTGACTGTGTCATGAAACACAAAAGACTTATAAACCGTAATTGATAACCCGTAGCACTTATATAACCCGTAGTTTAAATCCTACTTATACTACTCCTGAGAAGCCCATAAATGCCATAGCCAGCAGCCCGGCTGTAATCAAGGCAATCGGTGTACCTTTCATACCTTCGGGAATCTTCACCAGACTCATCTGTTCGCGTAAACCGGCAAACAACACAAGAGCAAGGCCGAAACCGATTGCTGTAGAGAAAGCATATACAACCCCTGTCAGCAAATCATAGTCTTTCTGGATTACCAGAATAGCTACACCCAAAATACAGCAGTTGGTAGTGATCAACGGCAGAAATACACCCAATGCCTGATACAGTGAGGGAGATACCTTCTTTAATATAATTTCCACCATCTGCACCAGAGCGGCAATCACCAGAATGAAAGTAATCGTCTGCAAATAACCTAAATCGAAAGCATCGAGCACGAACTTTTGGATAAGGAAAGTTACAATCGTAGCAATCGTAAGCACAAATGCTACGGCAGCACTCATACCCAACGCAGTATCTACCTTCTTGGAAACACCTAAAAAAGGACAAATCCCAAGGAACTGTGACAATACAATGTTATTTACAAAAATTGCCGATATAAATATCAATATATATTCCATAATTCTAAATTAATAATGAAAAAATGAATAATGAAAAAAGCGGTGGTAAACACCACTATTTCTTCTCAATTCTTCTTCAAACTGTTAATTAGCGCAATAAGATACCCCAATGCGATGAAAGCGCCCGGTGCCAATACGAATACCAACATACCGTATTCTTCCGGAAGAATGGCAAAGTCAAACACCTTACCCGTTCCTAAAAATTCACGTACGGCGCCCAGTAATGTCAAGGCAATGGTGAAACCGAGCCCCATACCGATACCATCGAACATAGAAGCCACTGCATTATTTTTGGCAGCAAAGGCTTCGGCACGGCCCAACACAATACAATTTACAACGATCAACGGAATAAAAAGCCCCAGAGTAGCATACAATCCCGGTACATAAGCCTGCATTACCATTTGCAACAGCGTTACGAATGAAGCGATAACCACAATAAAAGACGGAATACGCACCATATCGGGTATCAGATTCTTAATCAGTGAGATTACCACATTCGAGCAAATAAGCACAAACATGGTAGCCAATCCCATACCCATACCGTTGATAGCGGAAGAGGTAGTTCCCAATGTAGGACACATACCTAACAGGAGCACAAATGTAGGATTCTCTTTGACAATCCCGTTCATCATGACTTTAAAGTTATTCATATCTATATACTCCTTTCTTAATTAACACTGACGGAATCAGCAGGTTCAACAACTTTTTGCGTGGCACCGGTAGTCCCGTTCGTATCACCATCGCCTTTATAAGCAGCATAAGCAGCATTTACGGCATTAAGAAAAGCACGCGAAGTAATCGTAGAAGCCGTAATGGCATCTATCTGCCCGCCATCTTTACTTACCGTAAGCGGAGCTTCCCCCGGATTCATACCTTTGATGCTCCCTTTGTTGCCCTCTTTAAACCAATCGGCAGCCTTAGAACCCAATCCCGGGGTTTCGGCATGAGACAACAGCGAATAGTCATAGATCTTGCCGTCGGCATCGAAGCCCACCAGCACTTTCAGTTCACCGCCAAAACCCATAGCCGAAGATTCTACAGCAGCGCCTACCCATTGTCCGTCTTTCTTAGCCGGATAGATAGTATACTCCACTCCGTTTACCGTTTCCTTCGTAGCTTCTGCCGTCGGATTGTTATCAAATGCCGGTACTACAATGCTGATCGCATCGCTGAGCGTCTTGGCATTCGCTTCAGCAATCGGACCTTTTGTAAGCTCATTCACATATGCCAGTAACGCTACCGAAATGGCAGTAACACCGGTAAGTACCAGCAACATATTTTTTAATGATGATTCTAACTTTTTCATTTCTTCTTCGCCACCTCCCCAAAGCGTTTAGGTTTACAATATGTATTAATCAGCGGAGTAAATGCATTCATAATCAGAATAGCGAACGACATACCTTCGGGGTAAGCACCGAACAAACGGATAATAACCGTCAGCAAACCGATACAAACACCATAAATCAACATACCTTTCTTACTCATCGGAGAAGTTACGTAATCTGTCGCCATAAAGACAGCTCCCAACATCAAACCTCCGGAAAGCAATTGTATCACCGGAGACACGTATAACTCGGGATTAACCAAATGCATGATGCCCGAAAAGACAAACACAGTGACCAGAATAGATACCGGGATATGCCAGGAAATAATCTTTTTCCACAGCATATAGATAAGACCGAGCAATAGCGCAGCCGCACTCACTTCACCCAAACATCCGCCGTTCTGACCGATAAGCAAACTCAAAGAATCGGGAAGCTGGTCGAGCGACACACCCGGCGCTCCATTGATCACCCCTTTCATGATTGCCAACGGAGTAGCTCCTGTAGTAGCATCGGCATAAGCCGTCAACTGGCCAACCACCGGCCACGTAGTCATCTGTACCGGGAAAGAAAGCAATAAGAACACACGTCCTGCCAATGCAGGGTTAAAAGGATTATTTCCCAAACCTCCGAACGACATTTTGCCCACACCGATAGCAAACAGCGCACCCAGAATAATAATCCATACAGGAAGATTGGAGGGCAGATTGAAAGCCAGCAATACACCGGTGATGATGGCCGAACCGTCACAAATAGTAGTAGTTTCTTTTTTCAGCAGGTACTTGCCGATAGCCCATTCAAAAAAAACACAGGCTGCCACGGAAGTAGCCGTAACGATAAGGGCTCCCAATCCGAAAAAGACAAGCGACACGATAAAAGCCGGAAACAGGGCAATCAGCACACCGTACATATTCTTCTGTACGCTGTCTCCGCTATGAACGTGAGGGGATAATGATACTATAAATTTATTTTCCATACTTCGTTATTTTTTAGCTTGACGTGCACGAATCATAGCGCCTACTTTCCCTTTACCCAAACGACAATAGTCGAGCAACGGACGGTTGGCAGGGCAAGTGAACTGGCAAGAACCGCACTCGATGCAATCCATGATTCTTTCTGTTTCCATTCTTTCAAATTCTGTATTCTCAGCCAATGCAGAAAGCAAATAAGGCTCAAGCCCCATCGGACAAGCCCCCACACACTTCGCACAACGGATACAATTCTGTATCTCGCCACGCTTTGCCTCTTTCCGATCCATAATCAGAACACCGGAACTACCTTTTGCCGTGGGAACATCGATATTCACCAGCGCTTTACCCATCATCGGACCACCACCGATCACCTTACCCGTATCTTCGGGCAAACCACCGCAAGCTTCGATCAACTGACGCATCGGCGTACCCACACGTGCCATGAAATTGGAAGGTTTGGCCAGCGACTTTCCGGTCACGGTAATCACCCGCTCAAACAACGGCTTATTTTTCTGCACAGCCTGATAAACAGCAAAAGCCGTACCTACATTCTGCACTACGGCACCGGTAGAAATAGGAAGCGCCCCACTTGCCACCTGCCGTTTTGTCACAGCATCGATCAACTGCTTTTCACCTCCTTGAGGATATTTCACTTTCAAAGGAACAACTTCGATACCGGCATAACTGGAAGCGACCTTAGTCATCAACCCAATGGCATCGGGCTTATTATTCTCAATACCGATAAAGGCCTTATTTACTTTCACCGCTTTCATCAAAATAGAAACCCCTACCATGATTTCTTCGGCATGTTCCAACATCAGCTGATGGTCGGCAGTCAAATACGGTTCACACTCAACGGCATTAATGATTACACATTCCGCCTTGAACGAAGGAGGAGGACACAGTTTCACTTGAGTGGGAAAACAAGCACCACCCAAACCAACAATACCGGCATCGGCAATTTTCTTCACAATCTCCTCGGCTGTCAGTTCACACTCTCTCACCAGTGTTTCGCTACGGTCAATGGTTTCTTCCCACTCGTCACCTTCCACATCGATAAAGATAGCAGGCTTAGCATAACCACTGGCATCGATAATGGAGTCTATTTTTGCGACCTTTCCGCTGACAGAAGAGTGAATGGCTGCCGAAACAAAACCGGCGGGCTCGGCAATCTTAGTGCCCACTTTCACCACATCCCCTTTAGCTACCACCGGTTTGGCAGGAGCACCGATATGCTGCCCCAACAGGATAACCGCCTTTGACGGAATCTCCGCCATGATAATGGGCTGATGTGCCGACAGTTTATTTTCGTGTGGATGAACACCACCAATTGAAAATGTCTTCAACATACAATTTCTGTATTTTATCTGTTTATTATTCTTTTATTTACGCTTCAGCAACCGGCTTTGCTTCGGAAGTTTCCCCTTTCGGAGCCTTTACGGCAGGAGCCTCTTCCGCTTTCGGTTTACGCGGCGGGAAATTCAATTCAATAATGGTTCCCTGCGGACAAACTTCCACACACTTACGGCATGACTTACATTTGTTCGGATCGATATAAGCTAAATTGTTTTCAAGCGTAATTGCCTCAAACGGACAAGTTTTGACGCATTTACCACAACCGATACAGCTCACCGTACAAGCCTTACGTGCCACAGCACCCTTGTCTTTGTTGACACAAGACACATACACACGGCGCGACTTCTTACCTTGCGGACGAATTTCGATAATCGCCTTCGGACAGGCCTTGACACAAGCACCGCAAGCCGTACATTTGGCCTCATCCACTTCCGGAAGTCCGGTTTCGGCATTCATATGAATGGCATCGAACTGACAAGCGGCCACACAGTCGCCACAGCCCAGACAACCAAAACTACAACCTGTCTCACCACCGTAAAGAGAAGCGGCAATCGCACAACTCTTCGCCCCGTCGTACACATTGGTACGAGGACGGTTGGCACAGGTTCCGTTACATCTCACAACCGCAACCATCGGTTCGGCTTCGCCTGCATCAAGTCCGAGGATAGAGGCTATCTGCGTCATGACAGGCTGTCCGCCTACCGGGCAAAATTTTCCATCCAATGAACCAGCCTTTACACAAGCATCGGCAAACCCACTGCACCCCGGATAACCACATCCACCGCAATTAGCTTGGGGCAGCACTTCGGATACCTGGGCAATACGCGGGTCTTCATACACGGCAAATTTCTTGGAAGCGGCATACAGAATAGCGGCTGAAACCAGCGCAATGGCTCCCAATGAAATTACTGCAATCAGAATCAAATTCATAAATTAGTTATTTTATTGGTTTTATAGTAAATGAAAATGTTTGTTTCAATCGTGTCTTATTCAGCCACAACAGACAATAATATGGAACAAGGACAGCCAGCGAAAGAAGCGACGCATAGAGTTCATCGCCTATTACTGCCATAAATATAAAAAGGGAAAGTATTAAAAGTATAAAAGGAAATACAAAAGCCAGTGTCACGGCCATCATCCCCATAGAGGTTTCACCGATAACCATCACCTGCTCACCTACCCGAAAAGTCTGTGCCGAAGGGTCTGTGACATCAATCACTTTCTCTTTACTGTCAGCAGAAGAACAATGTCCCTTGACACTGCATGCCGCACATGCCGATGTCTGGATAATTCTCACTGAAAGATGGGAACCGTTTATGTTTTCCACAATACCTTGATGCTTTATTGTATTAGCCATTTTGCAAACTGAACATTACAAATTGCGGCAAATTTAAGCATTATTTGTGAACTACGAAGCTTTCAACTGTTTTTTCTATGTGTTAAAGTGCTATTTTTACTTTTTTTGTTACCGCACACGATAAACAACACGGGCGACCCTGATAGGGTCGCCCGTGTTATTATGCTTACTAAAAGTCAGTTTACCATTGATAATTGATACCAAAACTCAACAATTCTTTTACCTGAAAATAACTTTTCCCCTCGGCAGGTTTCGAACTGTCATCATAGCGTGCATGTACATAAAGCTTGGTAGACAGATAACGGTTCAGCACAAAATTCACTGTATTTTCCCACTCGATACGTACCCATTTGTAACTGGTCAGATAATTCAAACGCGAATCAAACGAGATGGAAGGAATAATATTCCAGGTTAAAGTAGGCTGAAACTGTGAACCGAAATCATTCTTGGAAGACTTGCCTTCATCCAGACCGAATTTCGTTTCGTTCACTTCGCTGTTGCCCACATACCGCAGGTTGTATGTCAACGGCGCAAGGAACAAAGAGAAGTTGAATTTCTTCTTCTTCAGTTTATAGTCCATACCGACACTGATCGCTAAATCGGCAGGAGCAAAGAATGCAGAAACCAGTTCTTCACTATTGGCCTTATAACCGTTGCAGAACTGCGTTTTGAATTCAGCAGAAATGGTATAATACCAGTTATGGGCTGCCTGTATACCCAATTTGCTATACAAACGGAGCTGGTCGGTGTTCACCAGATATTTATGATATTCGTCCGACGGTGTCGAATTGAATCCGAGTTTCGCTTCCAGCATATTTTCAAATTGCACCTTCTCACGGTCATTATAGTTGGCAAACAATTGCAGATTGGCCAACAGCGCATTGTTACTTTCCCCTCCTTTATACCAGTTGTCGGAAATATAGTTCTGGGTAATCTGCAACGAACCGTTACCACCTGTTACCCACCAGTTTGGCTTGCTGATCTTCAATTCGGCTTCTCCTACCCCCACATCCATCGGCTCTTTATCAAACAAACGCAACACTTCTGTTTTCGCTTTCGGCTTCACATCTTCCCGGAACACTTTCCGGCTTCTGATCTGCTTTTCCGTAGTACGTACAAGCTGGGGTGCATTCAGGTAAACCCCCATCAATGTGCGGTCTACAATTTTATTTGAACGCTTCAAAGAGGTGAACTGATCTTCATTGTAAGGCAGCCATTTGGAATAATCAACAGATACCGTATCGATCTTAGGAAGTTCCCAGTCAATTTTAGAATACTCCGCTATCGGAGAATAATAATAAGCCAACGGTGTAAACAACCGATAATATTGGGGATTTACCGGAATATAGCGTTCCGGCACAGCAGGGTCATTCAAGTAGTTCAATGCCCCGATATATTTCTCATACAAAATCGAAACCGTATCCAATTTATTTGTTTTAGGATCCAGTTTTAATATAAGATATGGCTGAAGTCCCGCAGCAAGCGTATCCGGTTTCTCCGGTACGGGCGTTACAGCTTTTAACGACGGCTTCGTATCTGTCTTCACCACCAACGGCCTATCGGATTTTACAGCCCGCAGTGTATCGTTTTTTTCCGACAATTGCACATCGGGCTTCGCCGCCGGCAACGAATCAACTTTTACCGGCAACAACGTATCCGCCTTTACTACATTATTTAAACTATCCAACACAGGTTTAACCGCATCTTGCGCCATCACCGATGAAGATAAAATAATCGCTAATGTGAATAATGAAATGTAACAGTTCTTCATGTCGTTTGTAATTTGAGCGCAAAAATACATTAAAATCTTTAAAAAAGGAAAGAAAAGGAAAGTTGTTTTTGCCACCCTTTCTTCCCTCTTAAAAAGAACGAATTGCATTTTTTAATAAATTTGTTTCAACGATTACTCATTACTTGCCCATTTTTTTGTAATTTTGCAGTTTTTAATGCGTTAGACTTATAAGAATTACATCATAGTAAACAAATAATTAAAACAGTTATAGCTGTGGGAGAAACAAAGTATATTTTCGTCACCGGTGGTGTAGCTTCCTCGTTAGGAAAAGGTATTATTTCATCATCCATCGGTAAATTGCTGCAAGCAAGAGGTTATAAAGTAACCATTCAGAAGTTTGACCCGTATATCAACATCGACCCGGGAACACTGAATCCTTATGAACACGGAGAATGCTACGTAACCGTAGACGGACATGAAGCCGACCTTGATTTGGGACACTACGAACGCTTCTTAGGTATCCAGACAACAAAAGCCAACAACATCACCACCGGACGTATCTACAAAAGCGTTATTGACAAAGAACGTCGCGGTGACTATCTGGGTAGAACGATTCAGGTAATTCCACATATCACCGATGAGATTAAGCGCAACGTGAAGTTGCTGGGCAATAAATATAAATTCGACTTTGTAATCACCGAAATAGGCGGAACCGTAGGCGATATCGAATCACTCCCTTACGTAGAAAGCATCCGTCAGTTGAAATGGGAGTTAGGAAAAGATGCATTGTGCGTACATCTTACTTATGTTCCTTATTTGGCTGCAGCCGGCGAGTTAAAGACAAAACCGACCCAACACTCCGTAAAAGAGTTGCAAAGCGCCGGTATCCAACCGGATATCCTCGTACTGCGCGCCGAACACGAACTGAGCGCCAGCCTTCGCAAGAAAGTAGCCCTATTCTGCAATGTAGACGAGAACGCCGTCGTACAGAGCATCGATGCTCCTACTATCTATGAAGTGCCTATACTGATGCAGGCACAAGGATTGGATGAAACGATTCTGAGAAAGATGGGGCTTCCCGTAGGCGAGACTCCGGGACTCGGCCCATGGCGCACATTCCTCGAACGCCGTCATAAAGCGGAAAACACAGAACCGGTACACATTGCCCTGGTAGGTAAATATGATTTGCAGGATGCCTACAAATCGATCCGCGAAGCTCTTTCACAGGCAGGAACTTACAACGACTGTAAAGTTCAGGTGGATTTTGTAAACAGTGAAACGCTGACAGAGGACAATGTAGCAGAAGCATTGAAAGGCATGGCAGGCGTGATGATAGGTCCCGGCTTCGGCCAACGCGGCATCGAAGGTAAATTCGTTGCTATCAAACATACCCGTACCCATAACATACCGACATTCGGTATCTGCTTAGGTATGCAATGTATCGCTATCGAGTTTGCCCGCAACGTATTAGGATATAAGGATGCCAATTCACGCGAAATGGACGAAAAAACACCGCACAACGTCATTGACATCATGGAGGAACAGAAAGCAATCACCAATATGGGTGGAACGATGCGTCTGGGCGCCTACGAATGTACGTTGGAAAAAGGCAGCAAGGCTTATGAAGCCTACAAGACCGAATATATCCAAGAACGCCACCGCCACCGCTATGAATTCAACAACGAATTTAAAGCCGAATACGAAGCCGCAGGTATGAAGTGTACGGGTATCAATCCGGAATCGGGTTTAGTGGAAATTGTGGAAATCCCCGCATTGAAATGGTTCGTAGGAACTCAGTTCCATCCGGAATATAGCAGTACGGTATTGAATCCGCATCCGCTATTCGTATCATTCATCAAGGCAGCAATCAGCAAATAATAATTAAATAATCAAGAATTAAAAATGGATAAAAACACCATAACAGGTCTCGTTTTAATAGCTATCTTATTAGTAGGTTTCAGCTTTCTGAGCCGTCCGAGCGAGGAACAGATCGCTGCACAAAAGAAATACTACGACTCCATTGCAGTGGTGCAGAAACAGGAGGAAGCCCTCAAAGCCAAAGCGGCAGCAGCGTTGGCCAATGAGAAAGGAGAAGCCACCGGTACGGTAGATTCGACTTCGCTTTTCTTCAATGCCATGCAAGGCAAAGAATCTTTCACCACTATTCAGAATAACTTAGTGGAAATCACTTTCGACAATAAAGGAGGACGTGTTTATTCCGCGATGCTAAAAGACTATAACGGACAGGATGGTAAACCGGTTGTGCTGTTCAATGGCAGTGATGCCGAAATGAACTTCAACTTCTATAATAAAAAAGAGACCATCCAGACAAAGGATTATTATTTTGAGGTTGTCAACAAAACCGACAGCAGCCTGACCATGCGTCTGACTGCCGACAGCGACAGCTATATCGACTTTACCTATACGCTGAAGCCGGACAGTTATCTGTTGAGATTCACCATTCAGGCAACAGGTATGGCAGGAAAACTCGCTTCAACGGATTATGTAGATATCTCTTGGTCGCAACGTGCACGTCAACTTGAAAAAGGGTTCACTTATGAAAACCGTCTGGCCGAGTTGATGTACAAAATAGCCAATGACGATACAGACAATCTTTCGGCTGCCAAAGACGATGAAAAGCAGATTGAAGGACGTGTAGACTGGATTGCCTTCAAGAATCAGTTCTTCTCTTCCGTATTCATCGCCAATCAGGACTTTGATAAGGTAAACGTCAAGTCGAGAATGGAGAAACAGGGAAGCGGCTATATCAAAGATTATTCCGCAGAAATGAATACTTTCTTCGATCCGACCGGAAAACAAGCTACCGACATGTATTTCTATTTCGGTCCGAACCATTACAAAACGCTAAAAGCACTTGATAAAGGACGCGATGATAAATGGGAACTCGACAATCTGGTTTATTTAGGATGGCCGTTGATTCGCTGGATCAACAAATTTATCACCATCAATGTGTTCGACTGGCTTTCCGGTTGGGGACTGAGCATGGGTATCGTTCTGCTGATTCTGACCATCATAGTGAAAATCGCCGTATATCCGGCCACTTGGAAGACTTACATGTCATCGGCCAAAATGCGCGTACTGAAACCGAAAATAGATGAAATAAACAAGAAATATCCGAAACAGGAAGATGCGATGAAAAAACAACAGGAAGTAATGAGCCTGTATAGCCAGTATGGAGTAAGCCCGATGGGAGGTTGTTTGCCAATGCTGTTACAGTTCCCTATCCTCATGGCATTGTTTATGTTTGTGCCGAGCGCTATCGAGCTTCGCCAGCAAAGCTTCCTTTGGGCGGACGACTTGTCTACTTACGATGCATTCATTACATTCCCGTTCCATATCCCATTCTTAGGCAATCACCTCAGTTTGTTCTGTCTGTTGATGACAGTGACCAACATCCTGAACACTAAGTTCACCATGCAACAGCAGGATACCGGTGCACAGCCCCAGATGGCAGCAATGAAATGGATGATGTATCTGATGCCCGTAATGTTCCTTTTCGTCTTGAATGACTATCCTTCGGGATTGAATTATTACTACTTTATTTCAACGCTGATCAGCGTGGGTACGATGATCGTACTTCGCAAAACAACCGACGAAGACAAGTTGCTTGCCATTCTCGAAGCGAAGAAAAAAGACCCGAAACAAATGAAAAAAACCGGCTTTGCCGCCCGTCTTGAAGCTATGCAAAAGCAGCAGGAAGAGATGGCAAAAGCAAAACAGCAGCAGAATAAGCGATAAAAGCTATTCCATTATAATGCAAAAGCCGGGTAAACTTAAGAAAGAGTTAGTCCGGCTTTTGTGATTTTTATACAGGCATGCATGTCAAGTCAGACAACGACAAAACAGTAAAGAATAGAATGAAAACTAAATATACTTATAAGGAAATATGGATTATCTCCTATCCAATTTTGATCAGTCTCGTCATGGAGCAGATGATCGGAATGACAGACACAGCCTTTCTGGGGCGTGTAGGAGAAATAGAACTGGGTGCATCAGCCATTGCAGGTATCTATTACATGGTCATCTTTATGATGGCATTCGGTTTCAGCATCGGGGCACAGATCATGATGGCACGGCGTAACGGAGAACGGCAATACAATGAAATAGGCCCTATCTTCTATCAGGGGATTTATTTCTTATTGGTGCTGGCGGTAATCGTATTTGCCATGTCGCTGCATTTCTCACCACATCTATTGAAGAATATCATCTCTTCACCCAACATTTATGAAGCAGCCCTCAGCTACATCAATTGGCGCATCTTCGGTTTCTTCTTCTCATTTATCATGGTGATGTTCCGGGCATTCTTCGTGGGCACCACTCAAACCAAAACGCTGACATTGAATTCCATTGTCATGGTACTGTCGAATGTGGTATTCAACTACATCCTGATTTTCGGAAAATTCGGCTTCCCCAAACTGGGAATTGCCGGAGCAGCCATCGGTTCGTCATTGGCAGAATTGGTCTCTGTACTATTCTTCATCATCTATACCTGGAGGCGGATTGACTGCCGGAAGTATGCGCTCAACAAGCTACCCGCCTTCCAACCGGAAATATTAAAACGCATATTGGGGGTCTCTCTCTGGACAATGATACAGAACCTCCTATCCATGTCTACCTGGCTTACATTCTTCCTGTTCGTGGAACATCTGGGAGAACGTGCATTGGCTGTTACGAATATCATCCGCAATGTTTCCGGCATACCGTTCATGATGACTATGGCATTTGCTGCCACCTGCGGTTCACTGGTGAGTAACCTGATCGGAGCCGGAGAGACGCAATGCGTACAAGGAACGATCCGCCAGCATATACGGATAGCCTATGCTTTCGTTATCCCGCTACTGATATTTTTTGCCCTGTTTCCCAACCTGATATTAAGTATCTACACGGATATCCCCTCACTGCGGGAAGCTTCTGTCCCATCGTTGTGGGTACTGTGTACGGGTTATCTTATCATGGTCCCGGCCAATGTATACTTCCAGTCCGTATCGGGTACGGGTAATACACGTACAGCACTGATCATGGAGATGTCCGTGCTGGTGGTTTATGTTGCCTATATCACCTATCTGATTCTGTATTTGAGAGTGGACGTAGCCCTCTGCTGGACTTCGGAACACGTGTATGCGATCCTTACACTGATACTCTGCCGATGGTATATCCAAAAAGGAAATTGGCAACAGAAAAAGATATAACCAGTAGATGAGCAAAAGAATTTAAGGTTTAATTAATTGCAACAAAATAGAATGAAAATCAAAATATCGCATAGAATATAAATGTATAAATATATCACATATATACTTTTTCCATACCTATTAAATTATGCTATTATAAAGAAAACAAGATTCAGTATAAAATTCTAATATTCAATAAGATAAATAAATATTAGGGTTCACAAAGGTTCAACGTTCCTTTTAGACCCTATTTGGCTGAAAAAGATCAGAATCATTTACTATAATGTATATAAAAAATCAAAAATACAAAAAAATACAAAAAGCACATGATTGTTAAAAACTTTCCATAAACAAACAATAGTAATAAAGATATTTATTCGCTAAATTCGCTCAAAAAGCAGAAACACAGAATATACATATATATTTGAACAACAAACTTTTAAGACAAAATAAGTTCCACAGAAGGGGCCATAGATGAACGATGAACCTTGTGAACCCTAAGTCTCAAAACTGCGTCTGAAAAACGTAACACAAATACACCATTTTCATCTTTAGAAATCAAGTTCATACAAATCAATCAAAAAACAGAACATATCTCTCACGATACCTGTAATGTTCCGCATCTACCAACTTATTCAGGGCTTAGACGAAATAGATGTAAACCGGTTCAGTTATAAGTTTTCCACTGTTTTCCTTCGTGACAACTATTTCAGGAACAATACAGATAAGCCAACAACTTTTTCAGGAAAGAATAACAGAATCTGACAACTCAATTAGCAACTAACCGTTGAAAGTAACAACCGGTTTTTAGTATAAATCAGTATAAGTCAAAAAGACGTAGCAGACTTTAGAAAAAGACGTAGCAAGTTTAGAAAAAAGACATAACGTGTTTCTCTCAAAGGACATATATCTTTTTAGAAAAGACGTAGCATCTTTTAGCCCTTGCCATAAGAACTTAAACTATTTCACATCACCCTACAGAGAAATAAAATTTAATCGTTATCTTCGCACAACTAAAATTAACAAGAAAAAATATGAGACAAGCCAAACTGTTAGTTATGTCAACAACAATGATGTTAGCAGCCTGCGGCGGCACCAAAGACGCAGGACAGAGCGCAGAAGCACTCATCTGTAAATCGGATATTAAAATCGAAGGGATGCGCATGACGCCCGAAGCATTATGGGCAATGGGGCGTATCGGCGAGCTATCCGTATCACCCGATAACAAACAGATAGTGTACAGCGTAGCTTATTACAGCGTATCCCAGAACAAAAGTAACCGAGAACTCTTCGTGATGAATGCGGATGGAAGTGACACCAAGCAGATCACCCATACTCCCTATCAAGAGAATGCTGCTGTCTGGATCAAAAACGGAACTAAAATAGCTTTCTTAAGCAACGACAACGGAAGCAGCCAGATTTATGAAATGAATCCGGACGGTAGCGGACGCAGACAACTCACCAACTACGACGGAGATATCGAGGGATTCTCCATCTCACCGGACGGAAAGAAGATCCTTTTCATTTCGCAAGTGAAAACAGTGAAAAGCACAGCCGACAAATATCCCGATCTACCCAAGGCAACAGGCATCATCGTCACCGATCTGATGTACAAACATTGGGACGAATGGGTAACCACCGCCCCGCATCCGTTTGTGGCCGATTTCGATGGCAATGCAATCTCGAATATTGTCGACATACTGGATGGTGAACCCTACGAAAGCCCGATGAAACCTTGGGGTGGCATCGAACAACTGGCTTGGAACACTACTTCGGATAAAGTGGCATATACTTGCCGCAAGAAAACCGGACTGGCATACGCCATCTCTACCAATTCCGATATCTATGTTTATGATTTGAACACCAAGCAAACCGTAAACATAACCGAAGAAAATAAAGGATACGACACCAACCCGCAATACTCACCGGATGGTAAATACATCGCTTGGCAAAGTATGGAACGCGACGGATACGAAGCCGACCAGAACCGGCTCATGGTAATGAATCTCGAAACGGGCGAAAAAAGATTTGCCAGCAAAGGATTCGAATCGAATGTGGATGCTTTTATCTGGAGTGCCGATGCGAAAACGATCTATTTCACAGGTGTATGGCACGGAGAGGTACAAATATATGCCCTCAACCTTACCGACAATTCTGTCAGAGCCATTACCGAAGGCATGTACGACTATGGTGTTCCTGCCCTTTTCGGAGACAAGCTGATCGCCAAACGCCATTCTATCAGTATGGGTGATGAAATTTATGCCATCAGTCTGGATGGAAAGACTACTCAGCTGACACAGGAGAACAAGCAGATATACGACCAACTCGAAATGGGAAAAGTGGAAGGGCGCTGGATGAAAACCACCGACGGCAAACAGATGCTGACTTGGGTAATTTATCCTCCCAAATTCGACCCGAACAAGAAATATCCCACGCTACTTTTCTGCGAAGGTGGCCCACAAAGCCCCGTCAGCCAATTCTGGAGTTACCGCTGGAACTTCCAAATCATGGCTGCCAACGATTATATCATTGTAGCCCCGAACCGTCGCGGCCTTCCGGGATTCGGTAACGAATGGAACGAAGCCATCAGTGGCGACTATGGCGGCCAGTGCATGAAAGACTACTTCACTGCAATCGATGAAATGGCTAAAGAGCCTTTCGTGGATAAGGAACGTCTGGGCTGCGTAGGTGCCAGCTTCGGAGGATTCTCCGTCTACTGGCTTGCGGGACATCACGACAAACGCTTCAAAGCATTCATTGCTCACGACGGTATCTTCAACATGGAAATGCAATACCTCGAAACAGAAGAGAAATGGTTTGCCAATTGGGACATGGGCGGCGCTTATTGGGAAAAGCAGAACGCAACAGCGCAACGCACCTTCGCCAACTCTCCACATCTGTTCGTAGACAAATGGGACACTCCCATTCTGTGTATCCATGGAGAGAAAGACTATCGCATCCTTGCCAATCAGGCAATGGCTGCTTTCGATGCTGCGGTAATGCGCGGAGTTCCTGCGGAACTGTTAATCTATCCGGACGAAAACCATTGGGTACTGAAACCGCAGAATGGTATTCTGTGGCAACGTACCTTCTTCGAATGGTTGGATAAATGGCTGAAATAAACCGGTAAGCCGATTGAAAATGAAAAAGCTCCTTTGGATCGCCAAAGGAGCTTTTTGCTATATATTTGTACATTTTTCTTAAATTCATACAGAATCTTTTATTTCTTAGCAAATAAATGTTATCGCGTCAATATTTTCCATTAGAAAATTGTTTTATTAGAAAAAAGTTAATATAATCAAACAATGAGACACCTCTGTAGAGAGGGAGCTTCAAAAATATGGAGTAATTATGATGACAAAAACACACGGCTTTACCCAATAAAAAATTCGCCCAGAAAATTCAAAAAAAAGGAGTGAAATTCTTCGATGTACGTACTTTTGCCGAATATGCAAAAAAAAAATTCAAGTCTACGTATTGGACAATGGACTACAGAAATGGAAAGGAAAAACAGAAAAATAAAATAGGTTTTAGGTGATTGAGGTTTTTCTTTCTTCTGAGTTGATGGGGCTGATCGAGTCGTCAGCCTCATCTATTTGCACAATCGTATAGACACTGTCTTCTAAGATATGCAATCATTATCAACGAATCAACAAATCCATATGGCAGCAAATCAGCGCATCCACACATTTTCTATTTCAACTACATACATTTTATGAAATCCACCGTGCGAACCTCCATACCATTTCTCAATCAAATTCTTATCTAAAAAGTTTTCAGGACCAATCTCCCCGGCATAAAGCTTCCTGCACTCCAAACTCAAACGGGCTTGTTCAAAAAGTACATTCCCTTGTGCTGTAAACAACGGTTTCAATCCGGTTTCCTTCACTTTATCCACCTCCCTGCCGGACTTGGAACCACAAACAGCATGAATCTTCTTATTCTCTTCTCCCAAAAAAGAAAGCGTAAGGAAATCGCCCTTTTCAATAAATTCATAAGTATACCGTTCGGGACGAACAAAAACAAAAGCCACAGGCTTATTCCAAAGCCAGCCGATACCACCCCAACTGGCAGTCATTGTATTGAATGCTTCCTTGTTTCCGGCCGTAACTAACATCCATTCTTTTCCTATTGCTTCAAAAAAATTCTCTGAGAGTTCTTTAACTTCTACTTTTTTCATGATCATCTCTTTCTATGTTTATACACTATCTTCTTTGGTACACCATTTTTTCTGATACACATCTTCTTTATCACTATACAAAGAAAAATACATCCTTCGCATACACAACGGTAACAAACTGAACTTCCTACTTTTGCTTTTTCAGTTTCACGATATCTCCCAGCGTAGGAATAGCTACTTTAATATTCCTTTTCCTTGCCTCAGCAGCAAAAACTTGAGGAGGATCGTGGAGCGGTTCATCCGATAGATCAAATGTACCATAATGCATCGGAATAGTCAACCCGGCATGCATCTCCTGCGAAGCCGTCAACGCTTCATGAGGAGAAATATGATTGGGACGCATGAACCACCGGGGCTTATAGGCACCGATACCTACCAACGCATAATCAGGAGAACTGAACAATTCGGGTATCTCCGCAAAATGATTGGAATAGCCCGTATCACCACTATAATAAATAGAAATACCATCACCTTGAAGCATAAACGCCCCCCACAAACGTTGTCCCCCATCGCGCACCGAACGTTTACTCCAATGCTGTGCAGGTAGGAAGGTTATTTTCAAGTGCCCGTCTTCTATCTGCTGATACCATCCGGCTTCCAGCATCTCTATCTCCGGAAACCAACTCTTTACCAATTCACCGGTACCTAAGCCACAGAACAACTTCATGTGCGGATTGTTCTCCAACAACCGCCCGACACTCTGTTTATCCAAATGATCGAAGTGATCGTGACTAATCAGCAAATAATCGATTCCCGTAAAAATATTCGGATTGGCAGGAAACTGACTTCTCCGACGCACAAATGGAATATTGCCAAATACCGGATCGAACATAATCCTTTTACCCGACAACTGCATAAAAAATGAATTATGTCCCAGCCATATCAATGAATTGCCGTTCACCGCATCCAACGAACGAAGATAATTGACCTTCGGTTCCCACTTTACAGTACGTTTTTCTTTTCGTTGCGGATTAGGAGACAAACGCCACTTCAACACACTGCCCATTCCAGGCCGGAAACGATGCTGACGGTTGAAAAATCGTCCTTTTACCATTGGATTTCCCCTCCAATAGGGGTTTATAGTCGCCAAGCGCTCATTTCGCCTGAAACATATATGTTCACCCATCTTTCTAAACCAAATAATATATTACAAACATAAATAAAAATATCGATTTATGCAGAAGGGAAGTGATAAAAGTAGTTAAGTAGTAAGTAGTCAAGTAGTAAGTAGTTAAGTAGTCAAGTAGTAAGTAGTCAAGTAGTAAGTAGTTAAGTAGTAAGTAGCCAAGTAGTAAGTAGTTAAGTAGTAAGTAGTTAAGTAGTAAGTAGCCAAGTAGTTAAGTAGTAAGTAGTAAAGCGGTAAGTAGTAAATAATTAAATTAGGTAAACAAAAAAACTATAACTCAGATCTATTCTACTTAACTACTTAACTACTTGACTACTTGGCTACTTACTACTTTACTACTTACCGCTTACTGCTTGGCTATTCTTATCACTTGATTATTAAAAAAGTCTATGGATTCCATAAAGGGGAAATTGCCAACCCAAAGCAGATAAATTAATAAGGAAAATAGCCAATCCGAGAATCCAAAGGATAAGCAATGACCATTTCAACCCGGTAGCCATTGGCGACCAATGAAATATCTGACGAAGAATAGTATAGACAATACATGCCAATGGGATACCGACCAGAACAATACCTGCCATACTTCCTGCCACTGTCATCAATGGAGAAATAGAAGCCAAAGGTGACCAATCCACCGAAGGAAGTATCTCATAGAGTATAGCTCCACCACCGATGGCTGCTGCAATAGCCGCTATAACCAATGCCACAAACACAATGGCAAGTAAAAATAATACAGGACTGAAAATAATAGCTAATACCACAAGACATGCTTTCAAGAAGAATCCCGCTACAGCAACAAACGCATCACCCAATTTCTGGAGAAAAGTACGCGGCTTTTCAGAATTCATATAGCTGTTTACTCCGTTAGCCATTTTCTCAAAACCATCAGTCACCGTTTTACCTATATTTTCAACCGTCACCGCCTCTCCACGCATACTGAGTTTCTCTGCTGCTGTACGGGCTTCCGGGATAACCAGCCAGCAAATGATATACACGGGGATCAAAGTGCCATATCCACAAATAAGGATTACCAATGCGAGAAGACGCAACAGCGTGGGATCCCACCCTAAATATGCCGCCAAACCACCCATGACTCCTCCCAATATCTTATCATCCGAATTGCGATATAAACGGCGACGGGACGTATAAGTAGCAGAGGCGGCAGAAGTACCGGACGAAGTCCTCTTTTCCTCTTCATCTGTAGTCCCAAAATCCTCCGGTTTTCCGACACGAGCAATCACCTCCTCTACGTCAGCAAGCGTAATCACTTGCGAACCGGCATTCAGCTTTTCCAAAAACAATTCCGAAATACGAGCTTCAATATCATCTACGATCTCTTCTGCCCCTTCCTGTTTACGGAAATGCAGCTTAAGATTGCACAAATAATTGTCCAACAGGCGGTAAGCATCTTCATCTATATGAAAAACAGTTCCACCTAAATTTACAGTCAATGTTTTTTTCATTATTATATCTTCCTTTAATCTGTTATCTATTTGCTATATGACTCACGGTTTCATTCAATTCTTTCCAGGAATTTTCCAGTTCTCCCAGAAAAATCTCCCCTTTCTCTGTCAGCTTGTAATATTTACGCGGGGGGCCTTGAGTAGATTCTATCCATTCATAACTTAACAGTTCATCATTCTTCAACCGGGTAAGCAATGGATACAGCGTACCTTCCACCACAATTAACCGGGCCTCTTTCAGCTTCTGGATAATGTCCGAAGCGTAAGCCGGCTCTTTATGCAATAATAGCATAATGCAGTACTCCAACATCCCTTTCCGCATCTGCGACTTTACATTATCTACATTCATAAATCACTTTTTTTAATTTGATGAAACAAATATATGTATCATATAAGTACTATGCAATACAAAGTACTATAATTTAATAATAATTAATCTATCATTATTCAGTCACATTATCATATGGTTATATGATAGATCCATATTGATCATATCATATAACGCATCTTACCGAATAAGATATGTACCCTACTGAAAATACGATTTTAACTCACATTAAAATACCACTCATTCAATTATACCGATTATTACCTTATATTTGTACCATTCAAAACCAAAATACGATACACTTATGTTTACTGTCCGAAAAGCGACAACAAAAGATTGCGGATTGATTCACAATATGGCTTCCATCGTCTTTCCCGCTACTTATAAAGAAATAATCTCAACCGAACAGTTAGATTTTATGATGGACTGGATGTACTCTCACGAAAATATTCGCAAGCAAATGGAAGAAGAAGGCCATGTTTATTTCATAGCCTACAAAGGAGACGAACCTTGCGGATATGTATCGGTACAGCCTCAGGAAGATGCTATATTTCATTTACAAAAGATTTATGTGCTCCCGGCTTTCCAAGGACAACACTTGGGTAGTTTCCTATTTCGGCAGGCTATCAAGTATATAAAGGAAATACACCCTGCCCCCTGTCTGATGGAACTGAATGTAAACCGGAATAATAAAGCCCTGCACTTTTATGAAAAAATGGGAATGAGAAAATTACGCGAAGGAGATTTTCCGATAGGAAACGGATATTATATGAATGATTATATCATGGGGTTGAACATTTAGTAATGACAGATGGAAGCAAATGCCATTCTTGCCTTTTATCAAGCTGTATACGGTGCTTCAGAAGTTTACCGCAAGAAGAACAACGATAATACCTTATATCGGCTATTCCTTTCTCAAGCTCCGTACAATCGCTCTCATACAATAACGGATCGGACTCTGCATCGGAAAGCGATTTAAGGGATATCTCCCCGCATTTAGGACAGGTACATCCTAAACGGACGTTATATTTATGCTGCCATCCCCAATACCAAATAAATATGATCAGCAAGGCGGGCCATACAGGAATGAACCATATCATATAAAGCAAAACATGCATTCCCCATGCTTTGTATAAAGCTAAAATATCAAGAGCATCCAAGGCCGTATCCTTCTTCGGACAAAAATGAAAAGCGACAGACTTCCATAACAACCAATTTACCAACACAAGTAATATCCCCAAAATAATGCTGACAAATATAACTCCGATACCATTGGCTCTAAAAAGATATCGCACCATTACATAAAAAACACCATAACCCATCCCGAACAGGACGATTAACCAACTAAAAGGATGCTTATGCCATTCCTTTAAACATGTTTTAACATTGGTATCTCTCTCCATTATCTTTATTGTACTTTCACATGATGGTTTTAGAGCCCCAGAAAGACGTTCCAAATATCCATTTTCTTATATGATATAATAAAAACATAAAACACGTACAAATATAGAAACAAAGATTTATCTTTATAATAATATTTTAGTTTTTAAACAGAAAAAATAAATAATGCACCAATGTATCAATGTGCCAATTAAAGAATGAAGAATGAACAATGGAACAATTAAAGAATAAGGCCATGGGCTAATTACTACTCAAGACCACGACGCAACCAATTGGCACATTAGCATATTGACACATTGGCACATTACAAAAAGGGTGCACCGGAAAATTACCGATACACCCTTTCATCATATTCAAAAAAAACAAATTAAAAAAAGATTCTTTTATTTAGCCACTCTTTCCAGCCATTTCAACATAAAAAGCATAGTAATCATCGAGATACTACATGCAACAACGAACACGGTCCATGTCATCCAGATAGGAATTGTCTCATATAATACCGCACCAATGAAAAGCAACTGATTACCGATGGCGGTAGCACCCAACCAACCACCTTGCATGATTCCTTGATACTTAGGAGGAGCCACTTTAGATACGAACGAAATACCCAATGGAGAAATATACAATTCGGCAACCGTAAGGATAAGGTAAGTCACCATCAGCAACAATGGAGTTACTTTTACCGGAGACGTTCCTACTTCAAGAATTTCTTTGTGCAAAGGTAAGTTGGAAACGAAAGAACCGACAGCCATCACAACAAATGCCGAAGCAGCAATTCCCATACCGATAGCAATCTTCTTGGGAGTAGACGGTTCACATCCACGGGCACGCTGACGGGCAAATATCGCCATAACTACCGGAGTAAGGAATACCACAAAGAAAGGATTCAGCGATTGGAACAACTCTGCGGAAATAGGCATACCGAAAAGATTCAGATCAGTGTATTCTTTTGCAAAGAATGTCAATGTCAAACCATTCTGATGGAATGAGAACCAGAAGAAAATAACAACACCAAATACAGCAAACAGAGCATAAATGCGTTGCTTCACTTCTTGGGCGCTCATCTCCGTAACGGCTGCAGAAGTTCCGGCAGTTTTATTGGCTTCCGCTTTCTTGCTGGGATCAGGAAAGTTCTTCTTATTCAATACATAAATGAGAAGCGAAACTGCCATAGCCACGATAGCAACACCAAAAGCATAATGGAATCCGGTAGTAAATACGTTCAAATAATCGGCTGCAAAAGCGGTCAGATCGGTAACAGGCACTGACGATGATTCCGAAGCAAGCCTCGTATAAGTTTCTATGGCTTCGGGAGTAAGTGTCTGCGCCAACTGTCCGTGACACAGCGCAGGAAGATCGGCATTATAGGCAAAACCGAAAGTAGACAACCACCAGTTACGTACACCGATAGCAGCCATCGGAGCAAAAATAGCACCGATATTAATAAACATATAGAAAAGGGAGAAACCGGAGTCACGCATAGCAGAATATTGCGGATTATCGTACATCTGCCCGACCAATGCCTGAAGATTTCCTTTAAAAAGCCCGTTACCAAAAGCAATAACAAATAACCCGATACAAGTGATAGCCAAAAATAAAGTCTGATTGTCTACCGGAGTTTTAGAAGGAATGGCAAGCATCAGATAGCCTAATGCCATCAAAACAATACCTACCATAATCGTACCTTTATAATTTCGCGTTTTATCAGCAATAATGCCGCCTACAAGGGCAAGAATGTAAATAGAAAAATAAAATGTAGAATAGATAAATCCGGCGCTTTTTCCATCCAGTCCAAATTTTGCCTGTAAGAAAAGAACGAGGATTGCCATCATAGTATAAAAGCCAAAGCGTTCGCCAAGATTGGCTAAGGCGGCTGCTATCAGCCCTTTAGGGTGTTTACTAAACATAAGATATAAATATTTAATTAATAATGGTTTACTTTTTTTTTGGTATAGTTTCTGCAAATATATGCTTTTTTTTGAATTATTCAACAAACAAGATGCAAACTTCAGCATGTATTTCTTTTATTAAATCGTTCGGGTCAACCTTTATCTGTAACCCACGCTGGCCGGCACTTACATAAATATACGGAAATTCAAGACAGGTCTCATGAATATAAGTAGGAAAATGCTTTTTCATCCCTATAGGCGAACAAGCTCCCCGAATATACCCGGTAGTAGGAAGAAGTTCTTTCATCGGTATCATATCACAACTTTTATTGCCGGATACTTTAGCAGCAAGTTTCAGATTCACCTCTTTGTCTCCGGGAATGACACAGACAAAATACCCGGTTTTATCACCCTGCAAAACAAGCGTTTTGAACACCTGGCTTATATTCTCGCCAAGATTAGCCGCTACATGGACTGCACTCAAATCATTCTCGTCCACTTCATAAGGAATCAACTCATAAGAGATTTTTGACTTATCCAAAAGACGGGCGGCATTTGTTTTATTTATTTTCATAACTATCGAGTCTAATTAAGAGCTCGTTCAAATTCTCCTCAAAACAATGATGAGTAAAATTCAAATAAGACTGAATATCTGTTTTAGAGGAACAAAATTAAGAAAAAATAATCCCCCGGCAAAAACAAAATAACGTTTTTGTCGGGGAATCATACTTAGAGTCTGTTTAAACTTTCCTCTTAAAAATATTTACCAGTTTATTTCTTTACAAACTTAAACGTTTTCACATGGTCAGATTTCACTATTTGCAAAATATAAACACCGCTTCCGAAAGATTCTACAGAAAGCTCGCCATCTCCATTCATCCTTCTTTCCAACATTTTATTTCCATTTACACTATAAATGGAAACCGAGTATGGCTCTCCGTTTTCCGAAAGCAACAGTAGCTTGTTACCCTGCTGTATCATCGACAGTTTTCCTTCCGTCCGATCATTCATGCCGGTTGCTGAAGAATCGATAAAGAACGTAATATCGAGCGTTTCGTCCGCTTTTATCTCTATTGTACCGGCCTGCACTTGAGCTCCGCCAATAGAAATTGTATAATTATTCTTACCACAAGGAATGCTCGTAAACAAAGCGTAATTCTTATGCACATAATCCGGTGTCTTTCCTGCGATGACCACATCTGTATTTTCTACCGGTTCGAACTTCTCGTTTCTTACCTCTGTGAAAACAAGAGAAGTATTAGCATGTTCAAAACGCACATCTATGATCTGGTCTTTACCGGATACGGTGAAAGATACCCATTTTTGGAAAACTTCTGTCTCATCTTCATCCCAAACCAGCGCTTTATAATTCCCATTTTCAAATAAATACTCTCTCCCTTCTCCCGACATAAAAGGCTCGCCATCTTTGAAGAGTTCCACGATCGGATATTCCACTTCAACACCATCAGGAGTCGATACGTTAAAACTCACACAATGATAATCTTTCAAATCCACATTCAACACACGATTGGCAGCATCCACTTTACAATTCCCTTCTTTCATAAAGCCATAACCATTATATGCATCATGTTCAACTGTATAAGAATATTCACCGGCAGGTATTTGCAAACTGTACGAACTACCGGATATACTCCCCTTGTATCCCTTAGGAATAAAATAGGCATACCAAGAATTAAGTTCGTCAGTATCGACGGGCGAATTGATAAAATTCAATTCCACATCGAGCAGATTCAAAGCTTGTGTATTATAAATGAAACGCTGTTCCGATTGGTTCAGTTGGATTTTCATACCCGTTTGAGGAGTATCATGCCCATTGATTTCGTATTCTCCGGCAAGAAGATAAACGATAGCTGTTCTGTCCGCTTGCCCCGGTGTCTCCCCTCCTTCCGGACCAGCATAATCAGGAAACGAAATATTCCATATCGGCTCATATTCTTCTTTTGCAGGATCATACACATTGATAAATCTGACATCCTGGCTACACTCTATAATTGCTTTTTTATAACCACTGAAATCAAATGTCTTTTCTATATCTGAATTACCGACTTGAATCAAACCATATTGTGCAGAAGTAGCATTAAAATTAACCTCGTACATATAAAGCCCTTCCGGCATATAATAAGAATCACCGGAAATGGAAGAAGAATAATCCTCACCTTGAGTATAAAGATAAAAATGACTCACATGAATATCCATATTCTCACCATTCTTCACTTTGAAAGATAAATGTTTGTATCCTTCAAAAGAAAGACTTACCGTTTCAGTAGCACTGTTCACCACAAGTTCTTTGTTCAAGCTCCAATATCCGGTAGCCGACAGACAAACTTCATAATTACCATCAGTTAGAAACATAGTCGCTTCCCCTTCTTCATTCGTCTGTACAGAGAAAGAACTTCTGTCTTCCTCTACCATTACATTGGCATACGCCATTGCGTCTCCTTTATGATCCGTAACCTTAAAGTTCACTTTTCTATAATCATCGAGCGTGAATGTCACATTACGATCGGCTCCTGCCATTGTTATGCTTTTTTTCAAAGGAGAGTAGCCCGAAGCGGAAATTGAAAAATCATAGGTACCATTAGGCATATAGAATCGCAATTGTCCCTCTTGATCAAGCTGGTAACTGTTTCCGTAAGGATATTCCTGCAAAGAAGCATTCGAAAACGGATTACCATAATAATCTTTCACGGTAACATTACACTGATGGTATACATTCCGTAGATCCAATTTCATGGTTTCCCCTACTGTCACACGCTGTACAAACGAATAAGGCAAAATATAGGCATATTGCTGCCAGTAAGAGTAATACACATTAATGAGAAAATCCGCCGATTCCTCCAAATCATGAATCTCATATTTTCCGGTTTCAGAATTGTATGCAGCGTAAAACTCCCGCCCAACTTCCGTATCCGAAGAAGTCGGGGCACGAAGCATTAAATGCAATTCATAAGGTTCGGACATGAAATCGGGGCGCTGGACCTCAAAGGATGTGACCGGCTGTGCAGATACATTACCGCACAATAGCAAACACAGAATAAAGCAGGCGCTTAGCCAGAACGTTGAGTAATTGTGTTTCATAAATCATGTAATTTTAGTGTATAATACAGAATATAATATTTAGCGTTTCTTCAGAGAAATAATGCCTTTGGAAATGGCTTTCATCACCAGATCCACTGCATTACGAGCATTCAATTTCAGCATCAGCCGCTTGCGGTGAGATTCAATCGTGTTATCCGACAGATGTAACAATTCAGCTATCTCATTAGTATTCAACCCATCGGCAATAGCCTGCAATACATCCATCTCCCGAGTAGTGAGCACATCATTCGGAAATATTCCGGTATCCGTATTTTTAAGTTTACGGCATAAAGACTCAAAGTGATCACAAAAATATTGTTTACCGGATAATACAGTAAGGATCGCCTGTTTTACTTCCTGTATATTGGAAGATTTAAGGATAACGGAAGATACTTTCATCTGAAGCAGGCGGCTGATGTTCCACATTTCATCATGCATGGTATTGATTATAATGCGGGCTTCCGGATGCTTTTCACGGATGCGGTCGATCAACTCGAATCCGGACGCATCCGGAAGTTCGACATCTAAGATATAAAGATCAAAAGGCTGGCTGGAAATACACCGACAAGCTTCTTCTGCAGAAGAAGCTGTACAAAGTTGATTTATTTCCGGTATCTGATCGACAATGTATTTAATGCCTTGAAGAATTAAATCATGATCATCGACCAATAATATGCTTTTCTTGGTTTCACTCATTTACTGTCCTTCGTTATTCATCTGCAAAGTAATGAATATTAGTAAAAACACACTTCACGGAAAACCGTGAAAAATCAGCGAAAGAATGAATAATATGCCAATGTACCAATTGACTGCACTATGACATTGAAAAGCGATTGATACATTCTTTCTTATATCCTTTCATTAAGTCCCAATGTTTTAATTTTGCTCTTAAAAATATCGATCAGTTTATTTTAAGCAAAATTTAAACAAGCTCTAAATCCCCGTTTCTACAATAAAAGAAGTTCCCTTAGCATCTGAAGTCAACGAATAAACACCATCAATGCATTTTACACGATCTTCCACCGTTCGCAATCCGATACCGTTACCACTGGCAAGTGAAACCGATGCCCCCTTACCATTATCAGAAACTGTCAATACAATCTTCCTCTCCTCTGCGATCATCGATAAGATTATTTCAATTTCAGTAGCTTTGCTGTGAGACAAAGAATTGCCTAACACTTCTTGCACGATACGATAAAGTTCATATGCTTTTTGACTGGAAACAAGTTCCCAATTTGCTTGCTCCGGCAAAGAAAAATAATGAAAGTGAATAAGCTGGTGTACATTGCCGAGCCGCTCGACATAATCCTCCAACATCACATTCAAATTGGCATATTGAAGAGCAGGAGGCATCAATTCGTGCGAAATGAAACGAACATCCGTACGAGTCTGCTCAATCATAGGAAAAAGCTTCTGCTGTGCTTCTTTCCCTATGGCATCCGATGTCTGCATGTAATATTGTATGCCCAACAGGTCATTACATACTCCGTCATGAAGTTCTTTTGCCAGACGCTTCCGTTCGCTCTCCAATCCATCGATATACTGACGTGCCAGACGAAGATCAGTCTCTTTCTCCAAAGCCTTTTTCTTATACAGCAAAACGAGAAACGCTGCAATCAGGACCAATAAGAAAAATACAAGATAAAAAATTCTTTTTACCATCAGAGCATGCTGCTCGGTTTGAATCTGCTTTAATTGCGCTATCTCAAGTTCTTTCTCTTTCGTCTGATATTTTACAGTCATGTCAGACAATTGCTTTTGCACCTCACCGGCAAACAGGGAATCTTTTGCCAGATAAGCCTTTTTCATATACACATATGCAGAAGTAAAATCCTTCAAGCCATAATAATTGCTTGCAAACCGGAAATAAAGCAGATCGAGCGGTGTATGCAGATTCTTTCCGCGCAGATTTTCGATCTTTTTCAGAACTTCCAAACTCTCACGATATTGCCCGTATCTGTTAAACAGTTCTCCTTTTACTTCATAAAACCCGAGTACTTCTATCGCATTGGGAGATAACTCAGGAAGTTCTTTCTCTGCTATATCCATGTAATATTTTACAGAATCGGCCTGCCCCAAACAATCAAAGACAGACAGCAAAGGAGTAATACACTTCACTACAAGTTGTGATGACTGCATCTTTTTCGACTCCGCCACCCCGCTTCTCAATATCTGCGAAGCTTTTTCCCACTCCTTATTCTTTATCAGCAAAGAACCATAAACAGAGTAGCTATACACCGTCTGAACAGGATCATTTCCTTTCAGAGAAAATCCTACTGCCTTTTCTGCATAAGGAATCGCCTCCGACAAACGGGAAGTAGCACTATACAACACCGCAATATTAGTGTATAAATTGGCAATAGTTGCAAAGTCATTCTGATGTTCCGCAAACTCCAGCGCTCTATTATAATAATAAAGAGCAGAATCCGGCATTTCCTTTCTACGATAAATCACTCCGAGTGACGAAGATACTAAAGTGGAAATCTCATCATGCCCTAATCTCACGGCCTCTTGCAAAGCAAAAAGATAAGAAGAAAGTGCCTTATCTATATCCCCTATAGAGTAATAATAGGTAGCCATATTACTCAACAATCCGGAATAACAGAAATCGGTATGATTGTGAAGATGATCTATGCCTTTCTGAAAATAATAATAAGCCGAATCGGGCTGCTTATACATGTAATAATCCCCCAAATCCGAATAGGCTTCGGCCAAGGCATTCCCTGTTTTTCCCTCAGCCGTTTCCAAGTTCAAACGCAGACTGTCCAACAAGGCATCATCGTTGGCAGATACCGGAAAACAAACCAATAATAACGATAAAACAAATAAATAATTCTTCATCTTCAGGGTATGTGTTCTTTGGGAATCCGATCAAAGGGCCAGTTCCTCGCGAAGAAACTTCGGAGTATATCCTTTCTTACTCTTCGCAACTTCCTCCGGAGTACCGAAGCTCAATAACTCACCGCCGCCTTTACCCCCATCCGGTCCCATATCGATAATATAATCAGCCATTTTGATTACATCCAAATTATGTTCAATCACAATAACCGTATTTCCCTTGTCTACCAGTTTATTCAGCACATTCATCAGTACGCGGATATCTTCAAAATGCAACCCGGTAGTGGGTTCGTCAAGAATATAAAGGGTTTTGCCCGTATCGCGTTTCGAGAGCTCGGTAGCCAATTTCACACGCTGGCTTTCACCACCGGAAAGGGTTGTTGACGATTGTCCTAACTTTATATATCCCAGTCCGACATCCTGTATCACCTTGATTTTATTCAGAATCTGCGGCACGTTTTCAAAGAACTCCACAGCACGGTTGATCGTCATATCGAGCACATCAGCAATGGATTTTCCTTTAAAACGTACTTCTAAGGTTTCACGGTTATAACGCTTACCATGACATACTTCGCAAGGTACATACACATCCGGCAGAAAATTCATTTCAATCGTCTTATAGCCATTTCCGGAACATGCCTCACAACGCCCGCCGGATACATTAAAAGAGAAACGGCCGGGTTTATAACCGCGTATCTTCGCTTCAGGTAAGCCGACAAAAAGATTACGAATATCAGAAAAGACACCGGTATACGTTGCCGGATTGGAACGCGGGGTACGGCCCAATGGTGACTGGTCTACGTTCACCACTTTATCTATATTCTCCAACCCTTCGATAGAATCGTATTCCAACGGATCCTGCAAAGACCGATAGAACTTTTGTGAAAGAATCGGTTGCAAGGTCTCATTAATCAAAGTGGATTTACCACTGCCGGAGACACCGGTTACACAAATCAACTTACCCAATGGAAACTCCACATCGACATTTTTCAGATTGTTCCCTTTCGCCCCGCGAAGCCATAACGACTTACCGTTACCGGGACGGCGCTTGGCAGGAATCTCAATCCTTTGTTGCCCGTTGAGGTATTGGGAAGTCAGCGTATTGGTTTGCAACATTTCCTGCGGTGTACCGGCAAACACGACTTCACCTCCCAACCGGCCGGCCTTCGGCCCCATATCGATCACATAGTCGGCTGCAAGCATCATATCTTTATCATGTTCGACCACAATAACAGAATTCCCCATATCGCGCAATTCCTTTAACGAATTGATGAGTCGCAGATTGTCCCGCTGATGGAGCCCGATACTCGGTTCATCAAGAATATAAAGTACATTCACCAACTGCGAACCTATCTGCGTAGCCAAACGTATACGCTGACTTTCCCCTCCCGATAAACTTACCGAACTACGGTTCAACGCCAGATAATCGAGTCCTACATCCAACAAAAACTTCAGGCGCGTACGTATTTCTTTTAATATTTCAGCAGCGATTTTCTTTTGTTTATCCGACAAGAATTCATCTACTTTCATCAACCAGTCATAAAGCTCGTTGATATCCATATTGGAGAGTTCATTGATATTCTTATCGTGAATGCGGAAATGCAATGCTTCTTTATTCAATCGTGCTCCCTTACATTCCGGACAAACGGTAGTACGTGCAAACTGCTCCGCCCATTTCTGGGCAGTGGCCGAAGCATCTTTCTCCTGCAGCATCTGAATATATTTAACCACGCCTTCATAAGTCACAAAATAATCGGAAGAAGTTCCGATCAGAGAACTTTTTATTTTGATTCTTTCATCCGAACCATATAAGATTTCATCAATGGCATCATCCGGCAAATCCTTAACAGGAGTCTTCAACGTAGCCTCATACTTTTCAAGCAATGCTCCTATCTGCCAGAATATCATCGCATTCTTATACTTGCCCAATGGGGCGATAGCACCCTCATAGATAGACATACTTCGATCGGGAACTACCTTGTCCACATCAATCTGGCTTACTACTCCGAGCCCTTTACACTTCGGACAGGCTCCTTGCGGAGAATTAAACGAAAAGTTGTGCGGCGCCGGTTCCCGATAAGACAATCCGGTAACAGGACACATCAGCCGCTTACTATAATGACGGATACTTTCAGTCGCCACATCCAGAATCAGTAATAAACCATCTCCTTGCCTCATAGCAGTGGCAACACTTTGTTTCAAACGTTTGTCATCTTTATCAGTTACCACCATCTTATCGATCACTACTTCGATATCATGATTTTTGTAACGATCCAGTTTCATGCCGTGCGTCACTTCGCGCACCTCTCCATCTACACGTACATATAGATATCCCTTCTTACGCACCTGTTCGAATAATTCCTTATAATGTCCTTTGCGTGAACGAACCAACGGTGCCAGCATATAAATCTTCTTTCCCTTATAATCTTTCAGAATAAGATCGAGTATTTGTTCTTCAGTATACTTCACCATCTCTTCTCCCGAAAGATAAGAATAAGCTGTTCCCGCGCGGGCATAAAGCAAACGGAGGTAATCATATATCTCCGTTGTCGTTCCCACCGTAGATCGGGGATTTTTATTCGTTGTTTTCTGTTCTATGGAAATTACCGGACTTAATCCGGTGATTTTATCTACATCAGGGCGTTCCAAGTTACCCAAGAAGTTACGGGCATAAGCCGAAAATGTTTCAATATACCGTCGCTGTCCTTCGGCAAATATCGTATCAAATGCTAACGAGGATTTACCACTTCCGCTCAGTCCGGTAATCACCGTCATACTGTTACGGGGAATTTCAGCATCAATATCTTTCAAATTATGTACACGCGCACCGTATACATTTATATATTCTGTTTCCTGCATATTCTTTTTACCTAAGTATATTTATATCTCCTTTATGTTTGTACACTACTCCATCCGATCCACGGGCTTCTATGACAATGAAATAGACACCGGCAGGAACCTGATGCCCATTCGATGTCCCATCCCATCCTTTATCAATATCCGGAAATCCCCACTGATACATTTTTTGTCCCCAGCGATTAAACACTACCGCATTGAAACTGACCAATGAATTATGCTTCACCTTAAAAATGTCATTAATACCGTCTCCGTTGGGTGAGAAAGCATTCGGAATCTTCAGCTCCGATTCGGGTACCTGGATTACAAAAATGTCCGAAGTCGAAGTCGGACCGTCCTCCACACTCGTATCACTCACCTGCAACCGGACATAAAATGTTCCTGAAGTATCAAAGGGTACAGTGGTCTCTTCATCATAACGCGGTGGCAGGTAATTATCCGTAAATTCTGCATCGTATGCAAAATTCCATTCATAACGCAATGTAGCAGAAGGTGACTCTATATTAGCCATAAAGCGAATTTCAAGCGGGGCAGCTCCCTGGTAGGTTTCTCCACCCGCTTCAAGCGTTTTGGTCTCTTCCGGTTCAACTCCATTCTCCTTCAGCACTATGCCTACAGGATTCAAGCTGATCTGCGCCTTGCTTTCTGAGAAAGGAAGGGCGATGCATAATAGCACGATATAAGATAATATACGTAGTGACATAACATCTGCAAAATTAATGTTTCCGCTCGAATTATGGTATTAAAGAAACACAATATTATTTTCTTAACGCAATTATTAGGCAGATATATAGCAGAATTCGTACCTTTGTTGCCTGATTTTAAGAACCAATAGTTTAAAAATTGATGAAACCGATAATCAGTCGTATACTCTTTTTTCTGTTTTTTATAAGTATCTCTTGTATGAGCCTTTATGCTCAAGAGAATCAATCCTACTTCCTTCACACTATTGAAAAGGGACAAAGTCTATATTCCATATCCAGTATGTATGGAGTAAGCCAAGCCGACATCATCAGATTAAACCCCGGATGTGATGAAAAAATATACGCAGGTCAAACGATCAAAATTCCTCAAAAGAAAACTGCCCAACAAAGCGAAATATTCCATACAATCCAAGCTGGAGAGACTTTATACAAACTGACAATTGTATACAATATATCGGCTAAGGCTATTTGTGAAGCCAACCCCGGACTGAGTGCGGAAAACTTTCGCATCGGTCAAGTGATCCGTATTCCTTCTGCCGAAGAAGCCGCACAAGCAACTGCCGACTCACAAGAGCCAAATAATGCAGACACAGAGAAAACAACCAATACGATTCAAGGCCCTGTTCAGTCCAGATGCAAAGAGATGCACAAAGTAAAGCGTCGTGAAACGATCTTTAGTGTCAGCCGTGAATACGGAATCAGTGAACAAGAACTTATCAACGCCAATCCGGAATTAAAACAAGGAATGAAAAAGGGACAATTCTTATGTATTCCTTATCCATCGGAAAAGCCGGTGACATCGCCAGGAAACAGAAACCCCATTCCCCCTACCGATAGAGAATTATTCCTTGCCAATAAAGAAACTCCGGAAAAAATAAGTACTGTAAAAGCAGCGATCTTACTTCCTTTTTTGCAGGACAAACGGATGATCGAATACTACGAAGGATTTCTTATCGCCGTGGATAGCCTGAAACGTACAGGCACTTCTGTCGATCTTTATGTTTATAACTGTGGAGACGACAAGGCTTCACTGAACACAATCCTCGCCAAGGAGGAAATGAAAAACATGAATATCATTTTCGGACCATCACAATCACAACATGTGAAAACGCTGGCAACCTTTGCCAAAAAACACGATATCCGCATGGTTATCCCTTTCTCTTCCAAAGAAGAGGAGGTATTCAACAACCCCTTTATTTATCAAATCAATACTCCACAGTCTTATCTGTACTCTGAAGTATACGAACATTTTACACGCCAATTTCCAGACGCCAATATAATAATATTGGAAGCTACGGCAGTAGAAAAAGATAAAACCGAATTTATCAAAGGGTTGAAACAGGAATTAAGCAACAAAGGAATCTCCGTTAAAACGCTGTCCGAATCAGCAACGGCACAAAACATGAAAGAGGTTCTCCGAAATGATAAAGAGAATATCTTTATTCCCACTTCCGGCAGTGATGTGACACTTATCAAAATCATCCCCCAATTAACCATGCTGGTAAGGGAAAACCCGGACGTCAACATTCACCTTTTCGGCTATCCCGAATGGCAAACTTATACCAAAAACCATTTAGACAGTTTCTTTGAACTGGACACTTATTTTTATTCCTCATTCTACACGAACAATATGCTTCCAGCAGCTATCAACTTTATCAACTCTTACCATAAATGGTACAGTAAAGACATGACCGTAAACTATCCGCAGTACGGTATGCTTGGGTTTGATACCGGTTTTTTCTTCTTGAAGGGACTGGCTAAATACGGCTCCGAACTGGAAAAAAATCTGCCTAAAATGGATTTGACTCCTATACAAACCGGGTTTAAATTCCAAAGAGTTAACAACTGGGGCGGTTTCATTAATAAGAAAGTATTCTTCGTCCGTTTTACCAAGAATTTTGAATTAGTAAAACTTGATTTTGAATAAAATGATTAATAAAAAAAAATCAATAATAGCAGTTATCATATTATTATTGTCAGGCATTGCCCTTCCGTCAATGGCACAAATAGGCGAATTGCGACATAATTTCTCTATTGGCGTCAACGGTGGCGTTAACCTCAATAAAGTGACTTTCGAACCAAAGATCAAACAAAACATGCCTATGGGCATCACAGCCGGTCTGACAGGACGTTATATTTCCGAAAAATATTTTGCAATGATCTGTGGTGCGCAAGTTGAATTAAACATATCACAGCGTGGTTGGGAAGCCCTATTTGAAACAGCTGACGGACAAAAAGATTTAAGCCGTAGTTATAGCCGGGAGATGACATATTTAGAAATTCCATTTCTTGCTCATTTGGCTTTTGGCAAAGACAGGGGCGTACAGTTTTTTATCAATTTGGGGCCACAGGTAGCTTTCCTAATCAACGAATCGGAAAAAGCAGACGGCTGGACTGCTGAGCAAATAGCCATAAGACCAGAATACGGAAAAAAGATAGAAAATAAATTCGACTATGGAATTGCAGGTGGTGGCGGACTCGAGATCAGAACCAAAAGAGCCGGCAATTTCCTGTTAGAAGGCAGATACTATTTCGGGTTAGCCGATTTTTATAAGACCAGAAAGAAAGATGATTTTTCCCGCGCTGCCCATAACACTATATCGATAAAACTTACCTATTTGTTTGATATAACCAAATAGCTGACACAAAGAAGAAGTCCAAAAGAATTTATATATAATACAGGGGAATTATATACTTTATAACCTATAATTCATAATTGAGTAACCTTGGGAATTTTCTTGAGGTTATTTTTTTACAAAGTTATTAATAGAAACTTTTACAGATATGAATGAAACCATAATTAAAATCAAAATTTTAGATGATGGCAGTAATGATGCTACCATTATTGTGACAGGCGAACGAAACCGGACTTTTATGTTTGAAGAAGAATTTGCGTACGCGGATAAAGAAAAGCCTATTTTGAGATTGCATTATTTAAAGCAACGTGCTTTAAAATATCCGGAATTGTGTGGAAAACTAAGTATTGTTTGTATACGCAAAATATTAAACGGACTTTCTTTGAAAAGTAAGTCCGCAGGAATACCCGATTATAGAACGATTGAAAAACCCGCTGTTAATCAAAAGAAATGTGGTTATAAAGGCGGAAGTTGTAAAGATACAACGTGCGATGGAACTCAAAAGAAAGGGTGTCTATTAGACCAAGTGGCTAATATCAAAGTTAGCGATTGAGCCTACTCTTCAGTTCGTTAATCTGTTTTTCTAAATCATTTATTCTTTCCTCTAACAAATAACCAAGTTTTTGTATGGAATTAGGTACATTTTCAAAAGTAGTTACACCCATTGAGTTTCCACAAGTTTTACACTGTATAGAAACGAATGGATAATTACAATTATCAATATCTATATTTTGTAGAACAAATTTTGTTCCTTTACATTTTGGACATATCTGTGTCATAACTTACTGCCTTGATTCCTTGCAAAGATACAAATTTTTCCGTATATTTGCAACGTCCTGCGGGATAATTTATGGAAATAATTAGAAAGTGCCTCACAACTCTAAGAATCGCCAATTCAATCAAAGTACAAACGGGGCACAGAGAACAGCTCATATTAAGTGGGCTGCTCATCTGTGTGTTTGTACAAGCGTTTGGCGATGCTTTCGGGTTTACACGGGTGGCAGTCCACTTTCTATAAATAACATTGTTAACTTCTCTTATAGTCTGCCCGTAGAGAAAACTCGAAAAAATCGCCTATGGAAGTATTAGTAATTTTAATTGGTCTTTTGTTTGCGTTGGGAATTGCTATTGCGGCGGCTGCATTAGCATCCCGAAAAAATCGCAATCCTGTGAATTGGTTCTTTGTGTCTTGTTTTTGGGGTATTATAGGATTGATTGTATTAGCATGCTCTGAGAAATTAAACAAAGAAGAATATGAAAGTGACACGCTCGTTACAGTGATGTGGCTTATCTTACTTATACCGTTTTCGTTATTGATTATTTTATCATTATAACAATTGGGAAAGAAAATATTACGTAATGAGGGCAGGATTTTTTTTATTTCCTGCCTTTATTGTTCTTCTTAGGACGATAATTTATCATCAAGCTTACGGCTTCCTCAAAAGAAGTCGGTTTCTTATGCACTCTTTTGGGATTTTCGTCAGTATTCGATATTCGCTTCATATCGTTTACTGTCAATTCTTTCTTTTTATTCATTCCGTCAATGATTTGTAAGTGATATGATATTCTACGTTGCAAAGTAACAAATTAAATCGTTCCGTTTCATTCATTTTACGGGTATTGTAACGAAATACATATTCATTCATATATCTATGTAGGTGTTTACGACTCGTTTTATGATAGATGCCAATTATGCTTCTTTTTACCGTAGCCCAAAAACTTTCAATACTATTAGTATAAGAGTCACCATCAACATACTGTCCTTTACCGTGGTCTACAATATTGCGAACATAGATTCTACCTATCGTGTCATAACCACACCATTCATCGGTATATAACCTTGCGGAGCGTTTTACAGTTCTGAGAATAGGTACGGTAAGACTCCTTTTGGAAGTATCATTTATTACCCTACATACCACTTTGCCACCCCTTTCGAGCATTCCCAGCACTGGAGTCTTATCTTTGAAACTTCTTCCTTGAGAGTTCTTTATCTTTTTGTTAGCATGCCTATTTTTATTCTTGCCACCAACGAACGTTTCGTCCAGTTCTACTCCGCCATCTAACTTATGATCGTTCTCACAATAGAAGCATTCCCGAATACGATGTAACATATGCCAAGCCGTTTTCTGAGTTACTGAAATGTCTTTCGACAGTTGTATGGAAGATATTCCTTTCTTATGAGACGTTTCAAACCATATCGCCACAAACCACTTTATCAATGGCACTTTGCTCTTTTGAAATACCGTACCCGTTTTGACATTGAAGTTCAATCCTGTATTCTTACAACGGTATTTTCCGCCGCCATAGTTATATACCTTAGATGCTGGGTCATAGGGAGAAACTATGCCATTCTTCCATCTACATAATTCTAAATATTCAATACAAGATTGTTCCGTAGGAAACGCTTGTAATAAATCGAATAAAGATTTGAATTCAAAAGTATTCATACCCAAACTTAAACTGGTTTGGTGTGATTAACTTTGGTGATTTTTTGGTTGTTGGTGCAACTGTCTAAATAAGGCGGCTTTTTTAGATGTAAAAACAAGATAGTTTGCTGATTTACAAAGAAATGTAATTTAGAATAGACACGCGCTAAATGCAAAAAAATAACCTCAAGAAAATTCCCAAGGTTACTCAATTATGAATTATAGGTTATAAAGTATATAATTCCCTAATACAGAAAGTCCGCTGTTATCTCTAAGAGATATGGCGGACTTTCTGTATTTTCAAATAAAACTAAAAAACTATAAATACACGTAACTTACCGTTTATTTTACCGTAATCTGTCAGCCGCATGTATCATAGCCTCATCACGGCCAATTGCACGCATAGCAAGATAATTCAGTATAATAGCTATCAATGGAAAGCACAATGCCCAATGGAACTGAAAAGATGTATCGTCACTACGAAGCACAAAGTAGAAAGCTAAAAAAGCCAGATAATATCCTACCAGTAAAAGACTATTGAATATAACCATACGAATCTGCAAAATACGATTCTTAAACAAGAAAATAGTGGCAAATGCAATAATAGCAGCCAACATCAATATCCCAAAAAGTCCCCATGTAGACTGAAACGTCTCACCTATCATAAGTCCTAACGGTTTAAACACATTCGCTGCTCCGTTAAAGTCGATTATAGAGCCCACAGGCAAACACATACTTGCTATCAACAAACCGGTAACAAGCAGTAAATAAACACTCTGAATTCGTTGAATCATAATTATTTTAGTAATTAGAAGTTAGTAGTCAGACGGTCGATAGTCAATAAAAAATTAGTGACTAAAAAAATAGCCAAGTAATAATAAGAATATAATTCCTACTTACTACCTGACTATTTTATTCTTATCTATTCCTTATTTACAGTTTTCCTTTACTGCAATTTTTCTTTCTCTTTAGCCGGATTTCTATAATAAATTTTACCTTCGATATACTCTTGAGTAGCAATCAATGTCGGTTTCGGCAATTTCTCATAATAACGGGAAATCTCAATCTGCTCCCGGTTTTCAAAAACCTCTTCCAAATTATCATTATAAGAAGCAAACTCTGCCAACTTCTTAGAAAGGTCATTTTTGATTTCCACACTAATCTGATTGGCACGCTTACCAATGATAGCCACAGTCTCATAAACATTACCTGTATCTGCGCACAGTTCCATCATGTCACGCGTTACAGTATTAGACGGAGCATTCGTTTTTTTGTAATCCATAAATCTATTTATAATTTAATCTTTTATTACTTTGGTTGATGCATTAAATATCTTCTCAGCTTCTCTCAAATATTTACTTTCCGGAAACTCATTCTTAAAAGCATAGTATTCATCAATCGTTTCACGGTAACGGTCTATCTTTTTTTCTTCTATACTATTAACCGCCATTTCGTATTTAGCCCGAAGAATAAGAATGGAAAGATCTTCGCGATAGTCAGTATAAGGATAATCTTTCAGTGCATTCTGAGCAGTGATTACACACGACTCATAATTATTCCCCATATAATTACCCAAATTATAGTATAACTTAGCTGACATAAACTCTTTCAACACAAGTTTATCCTGAAGAGCAAAAACCATGTCTTGTGCTTCCTGCTTTTTAGAACTTGCCGGATAATATTCAAGGAATGTCTGTAATTGCTGAATAGCCGTATAAGTACCCGACTGATCCAACCGTGCTTCCGGCGTATCTAAAAATAAAGCTTTACCGGCATGATAACTGGCCAATTCGGCAAATGTACCACGCGGATAAGTATTTGTATAAGTTATAAACGTCTGGGCTGCGGTAGAGTAGTCTTTTTGATTATAATAACTCATACCCAACATGTAAAGGGATTCCTCCGCTTTATCCGTACCTTTCAGAATGGTAATCAACTCGTTCAACAATGTAGCCGAACGCCCATACTGCCCTTTGGCAAAGTAGTTTTTAGCTGCCTCATACTTGTATTCGTAATCAGTACTTTTCAGCAATTTATTATACTCTCCACACGAGGAAAGCGTAGCAGCTACAAGCAGAGTTATAACGATATTTTTCTTCATTCTATTTCAAATAATGCGCAAAGTTACAGAATCGTACCGAATTAACCAATTAATCAATGTTTTTTAATATAAAATAGGAGTTGGGAGGTGGTAAGCAGATAAGTAGGTTAGTAGTAAGTAGTCAAGTAGCAGTAAGTTAGTCAATAGCAAATGATTAGACTCCTTATGAGTTATGATAGTCCAATTCCCCTATCAATAACTACAAAACTAAATTTCCACTCCACAATTATCCAACAAGAACTATCAGCTACTTACTACTTAACTACTTGACTACTTACTACTCATCTATTCATCTATTAAAATCACAGCTTATACAAATCGCTCGCTGCCAATAAATCTACCTTTTTCTCCGTCAATACACGGATACAGTTTTCCATATCGTTGGGACGGATCACAACATTAGCTGTTTGATTGTTGGCAAACGAATACATATATTCAATAAATACCCCTTCATCAGACAGATATCTCAGCACCTTAGCCAATGCCCCGGCCACATTCGGGCAACTAATCCCTACTACATCTGTCACATTAACTGCAAAATGATTTTCTTTCAAAGCCTTATAAGCTCTATCGGGATCGGACACAATACCACGCAAAATACCAAAATCAGCATTTTCGGCAATACATAGAGCAGAAAGATTAATATTCTCTTTCGCCAGTACCTCAGTCACTTCCGTCAAACGGCCGGACTTATTTTCCAAAAAGATAGAAAGTTGTTTTGCTACCATAATATTTGAAGTTACGATTTACAAATAACAAAGTTGCCAATCATGCAAAATAAACACATTTGATCGTTTGCAACTCACACATCTGTAATCAAATTAAAGTTTTCTGTTATCAATTACTCTCTTTGCTTTTCCCACACTGCGTTCAATACTACGTGGTTCAACCAGCTTTACATTCACACCTAACCCTAACACACTTTGTAAACGAGAAGTCAACTTCTTCTTTAATGCGAGCATCTTGTTAATCTCATCCGAATAACAATCTTCACGCACTTCCACTTTCAGCTCCATCGTATCAGTATTGTTCTGACGATCAATAGTTAACAGATAATGCGGCTCGAATTCCGGCATTTCAAGAATGACGGACTCAATCTGAGTGGGGAATACATTTACGCCACGAATAATCAGCATATCATCACTACGTCCTAAAATACGATCCATACGCACCAGCGTTCGTCCACAAGAACATGTATCATAATGTAAAGCAGTAAGATCTTTAGTACGATAGCGCAATAAAGGCATTCCTTCTTTCGTAAGATGTGTAAAGACAAGCTCTCCTGTCTGTCCGGGTTTAACGGGTTGCAGCGTATGAGGATCGATGATTTCAGGGAAATAATGATCCTCGTTCAAATGTGTACCATGCTGGCATTCACACTCATATCCGACACCCGGACCGGCTATTTCACTCAACCCGTATATATCATAAGCTTTAATGCCCAACTTCTCCTCTATTTCACGACGCATATTCTCCGTCCAAGGTTCGGCTCCAAAAGCACCGGCTTTCAATTTAAACTCTTCACGAGGTAAACCGGAATCTTTAATAGCATCAGCCAGATAAAGCGCATAAGATGGAGTGCAACACAGCATAGTCGAACCGAAATCATGCATCAACGTTATTTGTTTTTCCGTATTTCCGCTTGACATAGGAATGACGGACGCCCCAATATTTTCAGCCCCCGCATGAGCACCAAGCCCACCGGTAAAGAGTCCGTAACCATAAGATATTTGAAAAATATCCGAACTATCCGCTCCATAAGCTGTAAAAGCACGCGACAAACATTCCGACCACGTAGACAAATCTTTACGAGTATACCCCACCACCGTCGGTTTTCCGGTAGTTCCCGAAGAGGCGTGAATACGTACAATCTGACTCATCGGCACGGCACAAAGTCCAAATGGATAATTATCCCGTAAATCATACTTTGTAGTAAAAGGCAGTTTTCCTATATCGTCAATACTATTGATATCGTCAGGAGTAATGCCTAACTCCTGCATTTTCTTCCGGTAAAAAGGTGTGTTGTGATAAACGTGCTCTACTATTTTCCTGAGCCGTATACTTTGAATCTTGCGAAGGCTCTCCCGGTCCATGCATTCGATACTTTCATTCCAAATCATGTTTTTCGCTGTATTTCTATTTGTATTATTCTGTTTTTTATAATAAACTGTTGCAAAGTAAAGGATTTATTTGAAAAAAAGACTTGTTTATCTCAACTATTTTCCCGAATATTGCCTTCCTTTTTAAAACAGAACATGAATTTTGAATTAACATCCGCTTATAAACCTACAGGCGATCAACCTGAAGCCATTGCACAGCTCACCGAAGGGGTGAAACAAGGACTACCGGGCCAAACTCTGCTGGGAGTTACAGGCTCCGGAAAGACTTTTACGATTGCCAATGTCATAGCCAATATCAATAAACCCACACTGATATTGAGCCATAATAAGACATTGGCAGCCCAACTATACAGTGAGTTCAAAGGATTTTTCCCAAACAATGCCGTTGAATACTACGTATCTTATTATGACTATTACCAACCGGAAGCCTATCTTCCCAGTTCCGATACGTATATCGAAAAAGATCTTGCCATCAATGATGAAATAGACAAACTGCGCCTTGCCGCCACTTCTTCTCTACTTTCGGGACGAAAAGATGTGGTAGTGGTTTCATCCGTCTCTTGTATCTATGGTATGGGGAACCCTTCGGATTTCTATAATAACGTAATAGAAATAGAGCGCGGGCGTATGATGGATCGCAACGTCTTTCTGCGCCGTCTCGTCGACAGCCTATATGTACGTAACGACCTGGATTTAAACCGAGGTAATTTCCGTGTCAAAGGAGATACGGTGGATATCTATCTGGCCTATTCCGATAACATCCTACGGGTTACTTTTTGGGGAGATGAAATTGACGGAATAGAAGAAGTGGACCCGATTACCGGTGTTACTACCGCTCCTTTCGAGGCATACAAAATATACCCCGCCAACCTTTTTATGACCACCAAAGAAGCAACCTTACGGGCTATTCACGAAATAGAAGAGGATCTCACCAAGCAGGTCGCCTATTTTGAATCCATCGGAAAAGAATACGAAGCCAAACGACTATATGAGCGTGTGACCTACGATATGGAAATGATCCGTGAATTGGGACACTGTTCCGGCATCGAAAATTATTCTCGTTATTTCGATGGGCGCGCCGCTGGCACACGTCCCTATTGCCTGTTGGATTTCTTCCCCGATGACTTTCTTATCGTAATAGACGAAAGCCATGTGAGTGTTCCACAAATACGTGCCATGTATGGAGGCGACCGTGCACGAAAAATAAACTTGGTAGAATACGGTTTCCGTCTACCCGCAGCGATGGATAACCGTCCGTTAAAATTCGAAGAATTTGAAGAGATGGCCAAGCAAGTAATATACGTAAGTGCCACTCCTGCCGATTACGAGCTTATCCATTCAGAAGGCATCATTGTAGAACAAGTGATACGTCCTACCGGTCTGCTCGATCCGATTATCGAGGTACGTCCAAGTCTTAACCAAATCGATGATCTGATGGAAGAAATTCAGATACGCATTGAAAAAGAAGAGCGCACGCTTGTCACTACTCTGACCAAACGGATGGCAGAAGAACTGACGGAATACCTGCTAAACAACAATGTGCGCTGTAACTATATCCATAGCGACGTCGATACGCTTGAACGGGTAAAAATCATGGATGATCTACGTCAAGGAATATATGATGTGCTTATCGGCGTAAATCTGTTGCGTGAAGGGTTAGATCTTCCCGAAGTATCACTTGTTGCCATTCTCGATGCGGACAAAGAGGGGTTCCTCCGCTCGCACCGTTCATTGACACAAACCGCCGGGCGTGCTGCCCGAAATGTAAATGGAAAAGTCATCATGTATGCCGACAAAATAACGGAAAGCATGCAGCTTACCATTAATGAAACCAATCGCAGACGCGAAAAACAATTAGCTTACAATGAAGCACACGGTATCACTCCACAGCAGATAAAGAAGGCCCGTAATCTTTCCGTATTCGGTGGAAACAATACTGAGACAGAAACCATGCTAAAAGAACAACGTGCCTATGTAGAGCCATTAAGTCCAAATATAGCAGCTGACCCTGTTGTTCAATACATGACAAAAGCGCAAATGCAAAAAAGTATTGAACGCACACGAAAACTTATGCAAGAAGCTGCTAAGAAACTGGAGTTCATCGAAGCGGCACAATATCGCGACGAATTGCTGAAGTTAGAAGATCTGATGAAGGAAAAATGGGGATAATTTTCTCAATAGAACTTAATTTCAGAAATACAAATCTTAATCAATGTTATAAAACATAGTTTTAAAGTCGAAAAATTTGCAGATATCCCCAAAGGCCGTATCTTTGCACTGTGTTTTTCATAGTATTAGATTTAAGGTTAACAAAGGTTGGAGCAAGGCGTTGCTCCTTTTTTTATTTTCAGACGTTTACTTCCTCCACAAAAAAATCAAAGAGTTCCGGGACATATTTTTACGCTGCTTCAAAATACCTATTCACCACTATCATCTTCAAAAGCCAGCTTTGCAATCTTAACTTTTCTCACATTCGTTTGCTTTCTTCATAGAATGATCCTATATTTGTCATACACATATTCTTTCTAAAAATGCAATACCATGAGACACCTCCAAAGTAAAAAGCAAACCGCATGGAAAAAAAGCCGAACCTTCGGTGACCTCAAAGGAGGACGGATGCGGGTAAAACTGAAAGACAATATTTTGAGAAAGTTACATTCATTACAGTGCCCCTCCCCATTGGACGAATGTCCTATTTACATGCAAGAAAATCCATCCAAAGATTTTTATTTCCCAATAACGGTAGACGATATAAAAAGCGTGCTAGAACAGCTACCCACCGAAGACGTCGCTCCTTTGACACATATATGGCTAAGAAAAAAAAATCCATATAATAATCATGACCAAAGAGAGTTTATAGTTGGCAGCGGAGTCTATGTTATTATATTGTACCCCTTCTCTAAAAACAACAAGTTGATGATAGGTAAAAAGAAACCAACAAATCGACAATTAACATGGTATAAAGGCTAGGCTATGCATCAACTCCTCAAAAGGAACACGAAGATTGGTTCTTCGAATTTACAAAGGAAAGTGCAAGAAAGTATTATTTGGAACGATTGCTGATGTATGAAATAGGCCGTTGTGCCAATATATATATCATATGTAGCAAAACCAATCGCCAAAAAGCCAAAAACAGTGCTGAAGAATATGCTTATAACATGAAAATCAATGTTTAAAGCAAAGCAGAAAACTGCAATCATTTCTAAAAAGACAAACAGCGACAATGAGAAGTGGATAAGCACCTTAAATTCATATTCAAGAATGTCACGAACCTTGATATATTTGAATAGAGTCATATTCCATATTTAATAACAGAGCAATTAAGCAATGCGTAATATAGATACAACAGAGGATAACATACCCTCTAATCAAATTTTCGAGAAAGTACCATCAACAGCCGCTATCGCATACTATATGGTATCAACCAAATATGCGGATCTGGAAATTACTACCGAATGGTTCGAATGGGCATCCGAGCTTTTGAAAGCAGGCTATATTAACGCACACATCATTGCTTTGAGTCATAAAAAGACAGATGATCAAATAAAATCAATTGGACTTATCAATGTCATCTTTGATGAACTAAATATCGACTTGGATGATACTTTCACAATCTATAAATACTATGGCATCTATATCTTAAAGCAGGGATTGACACTCAATAAAGAGGTATATGAAATATTATCTCAACTCAATCAGCTGTTTCTGAATACTTATTATTATTTATTATATGATTTCCATGTACTCTATGTGGCCTACACAGAGCTGAGAGAAGAAGGAGAACAATCTCTGTGGAAAGGCATGGATCTAAAAAATAAGGAAGAGTATGTAAGAGCATATTTTGATGAATGGCTTAAAAAGCCGGATAGCAAAATCTACAATAAATGGGAACAAAAATCTTCATTTCGAAAAAGGCTGGAACAAATATGTCGTAACAAATATGCTTCTATTGTCTATTTCATTTTTATCATTGTTTTCTTTATCGGCTTTTACTGGATGATATATAAACTTTTCTCGAATAGCATTATATCCATTCTCATCGTAGCATCTTTCACCTGTGTTTTAGTAATAAATGCTATATTTGAAATAATAAAAGTTAGAAATAAAGTAAAGAACAACAAATCATGATTACCGAACGACAACCGGAACACAACGACCCCAATAAGCAAAAGCATCCGCCTATGTATACAAGTGAGACCGAAGCAACCCTAAACGACTTACTACAAAAAGTCCCTATGACTGCTGAAATTCTGTTCTATAAACAGCAAAATTCCAACATAAACATTCAATGGATAAACTGGGCAATCGAAATGCTTCAGGCAGGATACGAAACCGAAAACCTAATTATATTGGCAGGAGAAGATATTCATTGTAATCCATTTGAATTCACTGCCCTAACAAATAAAATATTTGAAGAGCTACACCTAAACAAGATTAATATCACTGACCGGGTTTTCATAATATATAGCACCTACCTTATAAAACAGGCTGTTCAATCACCAAATAAAGAAAAGATCTCGGAAGTATTGTTCAAGTTGGAACAACTATACATAGACACTGAATACAATAGTATCTTATGCGACTTTTATCTGTTATCAAATGCCATAGGAGAACTAAAAAGCTACGGTACCCAATGGTATTGGAATGATGTAGCTTTAACAAAAGAAGATTGGTATAAATACACACTAAATTACCTTAAACAATGGATTAATACTCCTATTCAAGAACACGAAACAGGCAAAAGCCATGATCTTAATGAAAATATGCCTATTTCAAATCCATCCAAGAAGAATATGCTGGAAAAACTTATTTCGTATTTCTACAAAAAACTAAAATAATATGGAAGAGTCAGTTAAACCCGACAAGCATAACAAACAGAAATGCCCTCTTATGATGTATACAAGTGAGTTTAACAGAAAAATGAAATCAAATATGTACTTTTGTCCTTATATTTAAAAATAAAAACTTATCTATTATGGAAATAAATCAAGCAGCCCCCAAGTTTCAGGATGTGTCAATCGCGCCCATGCATACAGTAGAACATATTCTGAATGCTACTATGGTGAAAACCTTCGGTTGCCCGCGTTCACGCAATGCCCACATCGAAAAAAAGAAAAGTAAATGTGATTATGAATTAGCAAGCTGTCCGAACAAAGAACAGATACAGGCCATCGAGGAGAAGGTGAATGAGGTTATCCGTTTACATCTGCCTGTAAGCATTGAATTTATGTCACAACAGGAAGCCAAAGATATTGTCGACCTCAGCAAACTGCCGGAAGACGCAAGTGAAACATTACGGATCGTCCGCATCGGAGGCTATGATGTCTGTGCATGTATCGGACTACATGTAGAAAACACGTCCGAAATAGGTACTTTCAAAATTATCAGTTATGATTATAACGAAGAGCGGAAAGTATTGCGAATGCGCTTTAAGTTGATAAAATAATATCAAAACATCAAAATTCCATCTATTTTTTATAAAATAAACAAAATGAGATAACAAATTGGCATGAATAATGAAAATTTGGCATCTATTTTATGACAAATAGTCAAATATAGGAATAAAAATGGCTTGGCATATGTTTTGCCCTATCGATAGTGAACGACGGTTCCGGAAACGGAACGGAAGTTATAAACGAATTGAATGTTTAACTTAAAGATAGGAGACTAAAATTATGATGCCTGTTAGAAGAACTCAAAACTGGTTACCAAGTATCTTTAATGATTTCTTTGATAACGAATGGATGGCAAAAGCAAACGCCACAGCACCTGCCATCAATGTAATTGAATCGGAAAAAGAATATAAAGTGGAAGTAGCTGCTCCGGGTATGACAAAGGAAGATTTCAACATCCGTATCGATGAAGATAACAATCTCGTGATTTCTATGGAGAAAAAAGTTGAAAACAAGGAAGAGAAAAAAGACGGTCGCTATCTGCGCCGTGAGTTCTCATACTCCAAGTTCCAACAAACCATGATCTTGCCGGACAATGTAGACAAGGAAAAAATCGCTGCTCAGGTTGAAAACGGTGTTTTGACTATTGATCTTCCCAAACTTAGCGAAGAGGAGATAAAAAAACCGGAGAGAACGATTGAAATTAAATAAAAAGTTCTAAGGACAAGAATCATCTTACCGATAGAATAAACAGTAAAAAGGGGATAATAAAACTCCCCTTTTTTCATAAGATCCACCCGCGTCACAGACCAACTGTACCCCCAAAGTTGAACACAACGTTTTGGGAATGTTAGTTCAGATAATTTGTGACGCGGGTGATTTTTTATAAAAAGCGAAAAAACGTACCTCTATCCCTCGACTTTCTTAAAACTCTTTACGGCCCAAATATTCAGCACCAATGCAAAAGCAAGCAAGGCTCCCAACTGCGGCAACAAATCGGCCATGCCACTACCCTTCAAATAAACCATACGCATCACCTGCATCAGGTATTTCAACGGATTGAATACGGTAATCACTTGTGCCCACTCGGGCATACTACTGATGGGAGTAAACAAACCACTCATTAAAATAAGGACTAACATGCAAAACCACATAACGAACATGGACTGCTGCATAGTGGCAGAATGGTTAGAAATAACCAATCCCAAACCGGACATAGACAATACAAACAAAACCGCAAAAAAGTAGATTATCAGAAAATGACCTACCGGAGTAATGCCGTAAAGTACCCATGCCAGAATAAAGCAAATAGTAAGAACAACAAAACCAATCAGCCAATATGGAAGCAGCTTTGCCAGAATAAAAGTAAATTTACCAACCGGAGTGACATTTATCTGCTCAATAGTTCCTGCTTCTTTCTCTCCTACAATATTAAGGGCCGGTAAAAAGCCACAGATCAGAGTAAGCAACATTACCATAAGTGCCGGTACCATAAAAAGCTTATAGTTCAGATTCGGATTATACAAGTTAAGAGTAGATAACCGGCAATCGGCAGTAAAAGATGCCGGAATACCCCCTACGACAGTATCATCCCCCAATACATCAGCTTGCACAGAAAGCGTTACAGGAGAGAATGCAGACGAAGAGACTACTTCGGAAGCATAATCACGAATGATGTTGGAGAGATAAGCACTGCCCAATCCGCCTTTCGTACCATTAACCGCATTCACTGCAATCAATACGTGAGCAGTGTTTCCACTGGTACAATTCCTTTCAAAATGATGTGGAATTTCAAGGATAACATCGGCATCACCCGACTCCACATTTCTCAATGCCGCGTCATAAGAATCCGGAAGAGCCGTAAGGCGAAAGTAAGTGGAAGCGGCAATCTTATCAACCAATCGGCGCGAAATCACCGAATGATCATTATCTACGATATTCAGAGAAATATTCCGCACTTCAAGATTCATTGCCCAAGGCATAAAAATCATGATCATGCAAGGAAAGAGCAAGATAAGACGCGGAAGAAACGAATTACGCATCAATTGCTTAAATTCTTTTTCAATAAGAAACTTGATCATAGTAAATAATGTGCCAATATGCCAATGGGACAATGTGCCAATTGGCTGGCGCTTTTAATGGGTTAATTATGTTCATTTTCTCTAATTGGCACATTGGCATATTGCCCAATTGGCACATTATTCCATCATTCCAATCTGTTTTTAAACTTCTTGAAACTAATCGTAATCAGTACTATCGCCATAAATGCCAGAATAATAATCTCTTTCACTACAAATGCGACATCCACTCCCTCGATCATCAACTTACGCACAGCCTGAATGTACCAACGGGCAGGCAGTACATCGGATATCACCTGCAATACGAGCGGCATGCTTTCTATGGGGAAAATCATACCGGAAAGTATCATGGTAGGCATCATCAAAATCAATCCCGAAGCCAACATGGCAGCTACCTGTGTCCGTGTTACCGAAGAGATAAGCAAGCCCAATGCCAATGATACGAATATAAACAACAGCGATACGACAATCAACCAGAACAGACTACCTGCCACAGGCACATGCAACACATAAACCGACAACAACAGGATCGTGATCAGATTAATGAATGACAATACAAAATAAGGTACTGCTTTGGATAATATCACAAACAACGGACGGACAGGTGAAACCAACAAGATCTCCATTGTTCCGGTCTCCTTCTCACGAACAATGGATATAGAGGTCATCATTGCACAAATCAGCATCAGGATAAGCCCCATGACACCGGGAACAAAGTTATAAGTACTCTTCATCTGCGGATTATAGAGCAACTTGACATCCGGCACGATCGTAGGAACAGAAACGCCGGCAGGCATCATTTCCTGTTGCACGGAAGCGATAATACCCGTAGCATAATTTACCTGTGTTGTTGCCATATTAGGGTCGGTGGCATCGGTAATAAGCTGTATCTCGGCATCACCGGCATAAAGCCTGTCGGCAAACTGTGTACCGAATACAATAGCAAGATCGGTATCCCCCTCCCTAAAGGCCTTTTCCACTTCCTGTGGAGAATGAAGCAACCGGGTCACCATAAAATATTCACTGGCATTGATCCGGTCGACGATGTGACGCGTCATTACGTCATTGTTAGGATCGAGTACGGCTACACGCACATTTTTCACTTCGGTAGATATGGCGAAACCAAAGAGAATGATCTGAACGACAGGCATTCCCAAAAGGATCAACATCGTCCGCCGGTCACGAAAAATATGGAAAAACTCTTTTCTGACAAAAGCTATAAACTGTTTCATTCCTTAATCTGCTTTACGGACAGCCTTGCGGGCCAGTTGCTGAAATACATCATCCATCGTATCGGCATGAAACTGTTCCTTCAGCCGAAGAGGTGTGTCGAGCGCCTCGATACACCCGTCCACCATGATAGAAACACGGTTGCAATACTCTGCCTCATCCATATAATGGGTGGTAACAAAAACGGTAATTCCCCGGTCGGCAGCCTGATAGATAAGCTCCCAAAACTGTCGGCGGGTGGCGGGATCGACTCCTCCGGTAGGCTCATCCAAAAAGACAATCTTCGGCTCATGAAAGATGGAAACGGAAAAAGCAAGCTTCTGTTTCCAGCCTAAAGGAAGGCTACGGACCAGCGTATCGCGTTCGTCACTAAAACCAAGGCGTGCCAGAAGTTCATCCGTCTTCACAGCAATCTCTTTATCTTTCATGCCATAGATACCGGCAAACAGACGAATATTTTCCCACACCTTGAGATCCTCGTACAGAGAAAATTTCTGGCTCATATAACCGATATTCTTTTTCACTTCCTCAGAATGAGTAAAGATGTCGAATCCGGCTACCACTCCCTGCCCGGAAGTCGGCTTGCTCAATCCGCAAAGCATACGCATCGCAGTAGTCTTGCCGGCCCCATTGGCACCAAGAAAACCAAAGATTTCGCCACGATTCACTTTAAATGAAATATGATCCACGGCAGTAAAGTTCCCGAATCGTTTACAGAGGTTATCCACTTCAATGACATAGTCGTTGTCGTGATGCGTTTCCTCCCGTTCCAGTCCCGGCGGACATAGGATAGCGGCAAACCGGCGCAGAATCTGTTCCGGGGTATCGATGCCGTGTATCCGTCCTTCGTGAATAAAAGCAATACGGTCGCATTGCCGGGCCTCATCCATAATGGGGGTAGAAGCTATAATGGTGATCCCCTGCTCTTTGAGCCGGCGAAGCATTTCCCAAAATTCCTTACGGGAAACGGGGTCTACCCCGGTGGTCGGTTCATCAAGAAACAGGATGTCCGGCTTATGGATCAAAGCACAACTCAAAGCCAACTTCTGCTTCATTCCTCCCGACAATGCCCCTGCCCGGCGTTTCTTAAAAGGCTCTATCTGCTGGTAAATATCCTTCACCAAATCATAATTTTCCTCTATGGTAGTATGAAAAACCGTCGCAAAGAAGTTCAGATTCTCTTCGACCGTCAAGTCCTTATACAAAGAGAACCGCCCGGGCATATACCCCACTTTGTGCCGGATTTTCCGATATTCCTTCACCACATCCAGTCCTCCTACGGTAGCCGTACCGCCATCAGCAAGCAACAACGTAGTCAAAATCCGGAAAAGCGTACTCTTTCCTGCCCCATCCGGTCCGATAAGCCCGAACAGTTCACCACGCTTCACCGAGAAAGAGACATCCTGTAAAGCCTCCACTTTCCCATACCGTTTACTTACCCCATCTACCACCACCTCCATCTTCATCCTATCTTCTTTCTCCATTCTCCCCTCTCCTTTTATTTCCCCTTCTCAAACACCACTCCTCCATACATTCCTATTTTCAGATACCCGTCATTTTTCACGGCTACTTTTACGGCATATACCAAATTGGCGCGTTCATCTTTCGTAAGAATCGTTTTCGGAGTAAATTCCGAACGGTCGGATATCCAAGTAACAACGCCCGGATACTCTTTTCTTTCATCATTTCCATAATCGGAAAACACCGTGACCTTTTGCCCCAACTTCACTTGCGACAGTTGTTCGGAAGTAATATATGCGCGGATATACATCTGCTCCATATCCGCCACTTTAAACAGCGGCTTACCCATCGTTGCCAGTTCGCCGGCTTCCGCATATTTGGCGAGTACCGTGCCGGCGATGGGAGATGTAATGTGACATTTCATCAACTGATCTTCCACCTGTGCCACTTGAACACCTACCGAAGAACTCTGCCAGGTAAGACTTTCACGGCTGTTAAGCAAAGTAGATCCCTGCGCTACGAGTTGTTTCTGCAATACTTCCAGATGGGCTTGGGCGTCATCCAGTTGTTTCTGATTGGCAGCACCAGCTTTCAACAGATTCTCCACACGACGTTTCTCACGCTCGGCAGTAGCAATCTCTTCTTTCAAAGCGGCAACCTGCTTCAAAATATCGGGAAGTTGGCCCTCAACTGATTTCACGCTGGCTTCCAACTGTTTTTTTCTTAAGTAAAGCTGAACGGTATCCACCACTCCCACCTGCTGCCCGGCCTCCAAAACCGTACCTTCCTCTACATCCAGCCAAAGTAATTTTCCGGATACTTCGGAGGAGACCAGCACTTCGGTCGTTTCAAACGTACCGGTTGCATCATAATCAGGCATGCCACTCCCACAAGCGGCAGTTATTAAAAGTAAGGAAAAAGTTCCTATAAGTTTCATTGACTTCATATAAAGTATATTTTAATTATTTCTATTATTTGTCTCTCTCAACCGGCATATCACTCTCCATTTATCGTATATTTCAGTTTCCAGATGTTCATCAACAACTGTACCTCGTGCAATGCTTTCGTTTGCCGGGCCATATTCTCAGAGGTGATTTCCCGAAGCATATCGGTAACAGTAAGGGTACCGTTCGCCACCTTCGCTTCGGCAGCCAAACGAATATTGGTACGCAAGCGAATTATTTCTTCGTCATCCTGCATCTGTTTCCGCATTGAAACAATATCGCTGTTCTGTTGTGTGGCCTGCAAGCGGGTGTTAAAAAGAAACACATCCCGGTTTGTCTGCAACTGTTGCCGGTTACTGGCTATCACCTTTTTATCATTCCGCAGTGTATACAGACTTCCAAAATTCCACGATAAGCGCACCCCTGCTATATAGAAAGGCGCAAACTCATCCTTCAACATATTCAGTCCCGGATTGCCATATGCCCCTTGCACAAACAAGCCCAAACGGGGAAGATAGCCAACCTTCAGAGCCTCCTCCTGTATCCCGAGTTGATTGTTCTGTGCATCGAACCATGTCAACTCCGGTCGCCGGATCTCATTCAGCAGCGAGTATTCGCTCTCTAACGGCTTCATCAGTTTTGTATCTTCCGCCAATTCCTCACCTGTCAGTAAAGACAACATCTTCAAATACGCCTGTCGCAACGAGGTAAGTTCGATCCGTTTTTGCCGAGTATTAAGCTGTTCCACTTTCACAGCATCCAGATCAGCCTGATTGGCTATTCCGTTTTCCATATAAGCACTGATCTGCCGATAACTACGCTCCAAGTCCTCCTGTAACAGACGATTCTGTATCAACTGCTCATCCAATGACAGAATGCCGAAATAAATTTGATCTACCCGTTCGTTCAGAGCATACATATCGACATTCAACTTTTCCCGTTCCACGTCAGACGATGCAAGTATCCTCTCTTTTTTCGAATGTATCTCTCCCCCATCCCAAATGTTCTGTTTCAGCTCCAGCATCACTTGATACTGATCTTTCGGCTGTCCTTTAATATCTATTCCCGGAATTTTCACAGGGAGCTCCGTCACATCGCTTTGATAACTCGCTTTGGCGGAAAGGGAAAACTGTGGCAGATTTCCTTTCGAAGCATTATTCAGATTATACTCTTTTGTTTTTTCAATAAGGCTGTATTGTCTCACCAACGGATAGTTATCCTGTGTTTTCTGCCGGCACTCCTCCAAAGTTATCTGTCCGTACATCCATGACACTACCATCAAGAAAGACAATAAAAGAATCATTCGTTTCATACTCTTTTTCTCTATTAATTTCTTTTCGGCAAAGATAGGGAAATAGAATATGCAACCAGGTTCCAATTGTTTGTAATGATGTTCCATTGGTTCGATTTTCCTTGATTTTATAAAACAAGAAAGAAGAAAACTCTTCCGATATTAAATTATTCCCGTACAAATCACATTTTTTCCCTCTTCTATCCTATCTTTGTAGGAAATACGAGTGTCTTATTATGAAAGAAAAAAACGAGCCGCTTGAAATAACGCTCGAGCAATTAAAACATAGCCTGATTGTACACAACAACGAATATCGATATATAAACCCCGATTTCGGAATTGTCATCAGTTCCTCCAAACTGGAAAGTAATCTTGTCAAGGCGGGACAACCCTATCGTGCCAAAGAGGGACGGATTATCCGCAGTTTACACGGAAAAGCACGTATATCAGTCAATCTGATAGAATACGATATCGATCCCCAAATGATCATCGTTACTCCACCGGATTCTATCATCCAAATCATAAATTTTTCTCCCGACTACGATTTTCAGATGATTGCTACCAACAGCAGTTTTCTACCTATCCCCCATAAAGAAGACCTGGCCGATTCATATATGCAACAAGGCATCGTAATTAAACCGACAGATGAGGAATGGGATGAAATCAGCATGTACTTCTCACTGATTTGGAAAACTGTGCAAGAACCGGTCTTTAGACGGGAAGTCGTTCTACATCTGCTCACAGCTCTTCTATATAATATAAGGTATATACAAAGAAAGTTACGAAACAGTACCGGACAAGCCCCTTCGCACCAAGAAGAATTGTTCCGTCGGTTCATCGCCTTAGTCAACGAATACAGCAAAGAAAAACGCACTGTCGGATTTTATGCCGACAAATTATGCCTCACACCCCGCTATCTGAATACCGTTATCCATCAAGTGAGCCACCACACAGTGATGGACTGGATAAACCAAGCCGTGATACTCGAAGCACAAGTTTTGCTTAAACACAGCGATTTACTGATCTATCAGATTGCCGACCAGTTAAATTTCCCCAATCCCTCTTTCTTTTGTAAATTCTTCAAAAGAAAAACCGGAATGACACCTCAAGAATACCAAAAGAAATAAGCTCTTCCATATCGCACTACACAAATAATCAGCAGGATACTTTGTCAATCAAAAGTAAAGTTGTATCTTTGCAGCCGCTATTACGAGTTAGTAGCACTAATTCAAATCATTAATTAAAAACATTTATTAAAAATGGCAACCAGAATCAGATTGCAAAGACACGGACGTAAAAGTTACGCGTTCTATTCAATTGTAATTGCAGACAGCAGAGCACCACGTGATGGTAAATTTATTGAGAAGATTGGTACTTATAACCCAAACACCAATCCTGCTACAGTAGATTTGAATTTTGACGCTGCATTGGCATGGGTATTGAAGGGTGCACAACCCAGCGATACTGTACGTAACATCCTTTCACGCGAAGGTGTTTACATGAAGAAGCACCTCCTCGGTGGTGTAGCTAAAGGCGCATTCGGTGAAGCAGAAGCTGATGCAAAATTCGAAGCCTGGAAAAACAACAAGCAAACAGGTCTTGCTGCTTTGAAAGCTAAAGAAGAAGAAGCTAAGAAAGCTGATGCAAAAGCACGTCTTGAAGCAGAAAAGAAAGTAAACGAAGCAAAAGCTAAAGTATTGGCAGAAAAGAAAGCTGCTGAAGAAGCTGCAAAAGCTGCTGCTAATGCACCCGCAGAGGAAGAAGCTGCTCCGGCAGAAGAAGCTCCTGCAACAGAAGTTGCCGAATAAGAGTAAGCAAATTCAAAAAATTGGGATTAAAACTATAAGAATCCTCTCCGGTTTGCCGGGGAGGATTTTTTATGTTTATGACATAGGACAATTCTGCTAAATAGTCTATCTCTAAAAACAAAAAGATAGTTATCAAAATAGCAAGTTTCCCATCTTCTCCTCTTCCCAAACAAAGCAGTAGACAAGGGAAGAAAAGAGATCAAGAAAGGGTATAATACTTATTTCCAACGATTTAAACTATATGATTCATTAGTAACAAAGAAACGCTTTTAACAGCATGTTAAAAGTGTTTCCTTACAGATAAGAATACTATTCTTTGCATCTATAAAATACATTTCCTTTTCACAAGAAAATAGAGTTGGAAAAAGCCGTTAACCATGTTAATTCATCGTCCCTACTTTCCTTATTGCCATTGCCCTGCTACTGATGGATCAGTTTCTTCAATTCCTGATACAGAGTTTCTGTAATTTCACCGTTCGTCGAATTGAAGAAGATTTCCTTCCCCGTTCTTTCCGTAAACACAATATAAGGTTTGCTACGAGAAGAAAGCAGCAGTAAACAATTACCTCCCTCTTTCAATTTAAACCAACCTTTGCTGATCCCACCGATCGAAAGGCCATTGAGCCGGAGAGTGATATCAGGAAGAGAATCCACCAAACGAACTCCGGCAATCTCTCCAAAAGTTCTGGTAATTCCATACATCCCCGTAAAGACCAGTCTGTCATCCTTGATCTTTATTGTAGCCGGATTCATGCCATACGCCATAAATGCAGCAATCACTGCGATGGTAAACACACTGATAGCAACCACGTACTTCGTACTTTTTTTAGGAGGATTGTGATCGAACTTATTCGCCTTGACTATCAGGTACGGAATATAAAGTATAGGAAGGAAAAGGCAATAACTTGCCCAATCGGCATGTCCCAGTCCCAAACAGATGTAGTAAGCAAGTACAGGAACCGTCCCCATACCCACCAGACTGTAACACATAAAAGCAGACAATCCTTTGACGTCCACATTCATCTTTTCTTCCTTAGACATAGTATTATATCCTGCAATAAGAATCGGGAAACGCTTTACAAGTACCCCGAGACCAATGAGGATAAAAGCTGTAATCAACACTGTAGTTTCCATAATAAAGTTTGTTTCCTATTGTTTAGTTTCAAATTTATCTCGATTTCCTATCGACAAAGAATCCCTTATTTCACCTCTTATTTCATTTCCGAAAGATAAGAATTATTCTTTGAAAAACAGAATAGAATACCCTTTTCCTAATGAAAGGTCTCAAAAAATATCTCTCAATGACAAGAGCGCTTTCATTCCTTATACATGCTGTAATATTCATATACCTTTTGAGAAATCGCCGCGATAAGGGCAGCATTTGTCTTATCATCCTCCTTGGAATCCTTCACAAACACCGCTATACTATATCGGCTTCCATCCGGTAAGCGAACAAAACCCATATCATTATCGCCCGCTTTCAATCCTGATTCGTCTCTGTCAGACGAACCTGTTTTGTGCCCCAATACAATTGCCGGAGGTAATCCTGCTTTCAATTTGTCCTTCCCTGTAACGGTTTCCATCATTATTTTCTCTAAAAACTCTTTATATCCGGAATGCCGGAACAAGGTTTCCGTGCAAAACTTCTCCAAAGCCCGAACTGCCGCAAGAGGAGTGGTCCAATTGAGGTATTGATATCTAAAACCTTCGTGCATATCCTCCTCCGTTGCCTCAATCTTAAAATCCGTGATACCCAATGTACGGATGTATTTATCCACTACCTCAACTCCACCGATATAGCGAAATAAAATATCACAGGCATTATTATCACTTTCCGACACGCTATATCTCAATAGCTCACCCACTGACATTTTAAACCCTCCTTCAGGGCGTGCTTCCCTTAACGGACTGTAAGTATCGGGCAGCAGATCCGCTTTTCGAATCAATATTTCCGTCGTCAACGGCAATTGTTTCCTGTCCAGATAATTCAATACTGCCAATGCCTGATGAAACTTAAAAACACTCATTAAGGGAAAATGATGCTGATTATTGTAAGTAAAAGTCTTGCGCCCATCAGACACAACAGCTACTCCTACGGTTGCCTGCTTATCTTGCAACAGTTTATCAAAATCAGCTTTCAAGGGATGAGTGGCATATCCATGCCACGAAATAATCAAAAACAATGCCACAATTATTCCGAACTTCCATGAAATATTATTCTTCATACTTTCTCTATATTGTTTAATATTACAATTATTATAACTCCGCCGCCAATCACCTGCGCCTGCCTAACTCATCTTTCCTATAATCTTTGGGAGATACACCGGCATATTGCTTAAAGTATTTACCGAAAAAGGACTGTGTCGGAAAATTCAGCTGCGTAGCTATCTCCTTTATACTTAAATCCGACGTTTCCAATAATTGCTTCGCTTCCGTGATAACCATCTGGATAATCCACTGAGAAGCACTGCTACCCGATTTTTCTTTGACAATAGTTGAAAAATAGCGCGGGGAAAGATGTTGCAACCCGGCATAAAAGGTAACATCGCGTTCTTTACGATAAAAGCGATACAGAGATAACATAAAATGCTGAAAAACCACATCTTTTTTATTCTGCGACAACGGTTGCAACGGTCGATTGGTAAAATAGATGTTCAGAACCTCATAACAGATAGTCTGCCCCATAGATTTGACAAGTTCCAATGTCAGACGACGGCGCTGTATGCCCATATCCGAACACTCTTCCAAACGGATTCTGTTTTGCAAGTTCTCAAGCAAAGCTTCCAAATGTATATATTGTTCATCCGATAGAGAAACACACGGATACTCTCTGATAAACAACAGATTCTCTACATTAGTCACTTTATTGACAATCGGGATCACATAATCCAAATCGACTCCAACCATAATACCCTCTGCATCCGCACTTTTATGTAAAAGCCGCACCAAAGTAGAAGGAATATAAATGTAGAGATCACCCCGTTTTATTATATACGATTTCTCCTGCAAAGATATTTCTATCTCTCCCTGCCGACAAAGAAAGAATCCGCATTTATTTATTGTTGAAATAATCTGTCCTGTTTTAACAACTTGTGCAGTATCACCGCAGGAAAGTAACGCAAATTCAAAAGGTATTTGCTGATTAAACATTTTCTTCTATTTATATATTCAGCGCAAAATAAATACAAATCGCCAAATACAGACCTATCATTCAGTTAAAAAATAGACAAATCGAACAATTTATTATTCATATTAACCTTTTCTGTCTTGTCCGGTCGGAATAATTTTGTATTCACAAATCAACATGCTTAAGTTATGAAACAATTTTATCTCATTTTATCCGGTATCTGCATATTTTTATCAATTTCCTGTACCGGCCGTACAAAGGAAAAACAAGAGTTGCAGACAGTAAAAACAGACACAGTCACTTCCGCCGGCGAACAAACTATTTTGCAGTTTCCCGGAAAAGTAAAAGCTGCCCAAGATATCAATATTGCTTTCAGGGTAAGCGGAACCATCCGTAAAATATGTGTCGAAAACGGCACACATGTACGTAAAGGAGAATTGCTGGCAGAACTCGATCCTACCGACTATCAAGTGCAGTTGGATGCCACAGAAGCAGAGTACAGACAAATCAAAGCCGAAGCAGAAAGAGTAATCGCCCTTTACCAAGAGAATGGAACGACTCCCAATACCTATGACAAGGCAGTCTATGGCCTGAAACAGATAACATCCAAGTATCAGCACCACAAAGACCAGCTGGGCTATACCCGTCTATACGCTCCTTTTGACGGGTACGTGCAAAAACACCTGTTCAATGAGCATGAAACCATCGGAGCAGGAATGCCTGTAATCTCCATGATCAGTAGTGAAACACCCGAAGTAGAAATAAACCTTCCGGCAGCAGAATACATCCGTCGCAAACAATTTCTTCGCTATCACTGCACATTCGACATTTATCCGGATAAAGTTTATCCGATGAAATATATCAGCATTACTCCCAAAGCAAACGCCAACCAATTGTATACGATGCGCCTGCAATTGACTCCGAACGAGCAACCGCTTCCCTCTCCCGGAATGAATGCCATGGTTACTATTCATTGCGATACGGATGCGACACATTCCTTATCTGTTCCTCAAGGTGCCATCCTACAAAAAGAAGGACAAACATACGTGTTTGCCTACGACTCCATCGACCACACCGTTCATAGCCGTAAAATTACTGTCATACGCTTGCTTAGCAACGGACACAGTATTGTTACATCAGATAATTTGCAACCGGGCGAATGGGTCGTGTCATCCGGAGTACATCACATTAAAGACGGTGAAAAGGTAAAACCTTTACCACATTCCACAAAAACAAATATAGGAGGATTGCTATAATGGATATAAGTAAATGGGCATTCCAGAACCGGAATCTGATCTATTTCTTCGTGACCGTTTTACTATTTGGAGGTGCTTATTCATGTTATGAAATGAGTAAACTGGAAGATCCGGAAATAAAAGTAAAACTGGCCATGGTAGTAACCACTTATCCGGGAGCATCGGCTCATCAGGTAGAACTGGAAGTAACGGATGTGCTCGAAAAGAGCATCCGTACTATGGGCAATATAGATAATGTAGAAAGTTATTCCTACAATGACCTTTCTCTTATACAAATCGAACTGCTAAGCACCGTCAACGATGAAGATGTGGAGCAATGCTGGGACATGCTACGCCGCAAGGTAAATGATGCCCGTGCTTCCCTTCCCGAAGGGGTAAGCACGCCGGTTGTAAAAGATGACTTCGGCAATGTATACGGTATATTTTATGCCTTGACTGGCGACGGGCTCTCCGATCGCGAATTATCTGATTATGCAGAACTGATCAAACGAGAGGTCAGCGACTTGGAAGGAGTAGACCGGGTGGAGCTATACGGAAAACGCGCCGAATGTATCAATATATCCTTATTACAGGATCGCATGGCCAACTTAGGAGTTAAACCCGCCGAAGTTCTTGCCACACTCAACGGACAAAACCAAACCACCTATACCGGTTATTACGAAAATGGCAAGAATCGCATTCGGGTGATGGTAAACGATAAATTCAAGACAGTAGAAGATATCGGCAAAATGCTTATTCAAGGGCATGACGACGATCAACTTCGCCTGCGGGACATTGCACAGATTGAAAAAGACTATGAAACCCCGACACGTAATGAAATGTTCTACGACCGGGAACGGGCGCTCGGCATTCTGATTGCAGCTTCCAGTGGTTCAGACATCATTAAAGTAGGCAAAGAGGTGGAAACAACATTAGCCAAACTCCAAAGTCACCACCTGCCTGCCGGTGTAGAATATCATAAAGTTTTTTATCAACCGGAACGTGTAGGCGATTCATTAGGCACTTTCATCATCAATTTGATAGAATCCGTAGCCATTGTTGTTTTGATTCTGATGATAGCCATGGGATTTAAGAGCGGTCTCATCATAGGAATCAGCTTAATTGTCACGGTTTTCGGTTCGTTTCTCTTCCTTCATTTTGCAGGGGGAACGATGCAGCGTGTGTCTTTAGCAGCATTTGTACTGGCTATGGGTATGTTGGTCGACAATGCCATTGTCATTATCGACGGTATATTGGTAGATCTCAAAGCCGGCAAGAGCCGGATGGAAGCAATGACCGCTATTGGCCGACAGACAGCTATGCCACTTCTAGGCGCCACGCTCATTGCCATTATCGCATTCCTCCCCATCTATATGTCACCCGACACGGCAGGAGTTTATACCCGTGATCTTTTTATAGTCCTGGCAGTCTCCCTTTTACTGAGTTGGGTATTGGCATTAATTCATGTCCCCTTGATGGCAGACCGCGGATTACACCCGAACGTAGAAATCAGTAATTCGGGAAAACGTGAATATAAAGGACGTATTTATGCTTTTCTACGCACCTCTTTACGGTTCGGCCTTGCCCATCGCTGGAGTTTCGTATTTGCCATGATCGGCTTGTTGGCCCTTTCTATTTTCGGCTACGGATACATGCGTCAGGGATTCTTTCCCGATATGGTCTACGATCAGCTCTATATGGAATACAAACTGCCGGAAGGAACCAATTCCACGCGTGTAGCCCATGATCTGGCAGAAATCGAAAATTACCTGAAAGGCCGTAAAGAGATTACACATATCACGACTTCCATAGGAGGAACACCGGGACGTTACAATCTGGTACGCAGTGTTGCCAACCCCTCCTTGGCATACGGTGAACTCATTATCGATTTTATATCCCCCGAAGAGCTTGTCAGTAATCTGGATGAAATTCAAAATTATTTATCACAACAATATCCGGATGCCTACGTCAAATTAAAACGGTATAACCTGATGTTCAAAAAATATCCTATTGAAGCACAGTTCTTAGGCCCCGACCCGGCAATATTACGCCAATTGGCAGACAGTGCCCGCAGTATCATGGAAAAGGCTCCGGAAGTATGTCTTATCACTTCAGACTGGGAACCCTCGGTTCCGGTACTTACCATAGAATACGATCAGCCTACGGCTCGCGCGTTGGGGCTCAGCCGGAACGATGTCAGTCTTTCTTTACTTTCTGCCACAGGCGGAATTCCTATCGGTTCCTTTTATGAAGGCATTCACAAAAACAATATCTATCTCAAATGCCTCGACGAAAAAGGTCATCCCATTGAAGATTTGAGTAATGCACAAGTATTCTCATCATTGCCTTCTTTGAACGGACTATTGAATGAAGAAACAATGGTAAAGTTAAAAGCCGGTACACTTTCTAAAGAAGAGCTGGTAGAAAAACTGATGGGAAGTACCCCACTCAAGCAAATCAGTAAAGGTATCGATGTCAGATGGGAAGATCCCGTAGTGCCCCGATATAACGGGCAAAGAAATCTGCGTGTACAATGTTCTCCTACTCCGGGATTGGAAACGGAACAGGCACGACTGGCCATTGCCCGTGAAATTGAAAAGATACAGTTGCCCGACGGATATTCACTCTGCTGGCAGGGAGAAAAGATAGCCAGTACCAAATCCATGAAATATCTATTCAAAAACTTCCCGTTGGCAATTATCCTGATGATAGCCATTCTGATCATGCTGTTTAAGGATTATCGTAAACCGCTCATTATCTTCTGTTGCATTCCGTTAGTTTTTGTCGGTGTAGTGGCTATCATGCTGCTTACAGGGAAAACATTCAATTTCGTGGCCATTGTAGGCACACTGGGGCTAATAGGTATGATTATCAAAAACGGCATCGTATTAATGGACGAAATCACATTGCAAATCAATAAGGGAATAGAACCTGTTACGGCTTTAATCGATAGCTCCCAAAGCCGCCTTCGTCCGGTAATGATGGCTTCTCTGACTACTATTCTCGGAATGATTCCACTATTGTCAGATGCAATGTTTGGTTCACTGGCAGCATCCATCATGGGCGGTTTATTATTCGGAACGCTGATAACCCTGCTTTTTATCCCTGTTCTATATGCATTATTCTTTCACATAAAAAAGACAAACGAATGAAACGAATATCTATAATTATTACAATATGTTCTCTGTCCTGCCCGTCGCTTTTCTCACAAGAAATGCTGAGTTTGGAGCAATGCAGAGCAATGGCATTGAAGTATAATAAAGAGATGGCGGCTTCCATCCGCCAAACAGAAAGTGCACTTTACACCGTAAAGAGCTACAAAGGTAATTTCTTTCCTAATTTTACAGCCAATGGAACCGGAATATACAGCAATGCAGATGGCGGTTACAGTTCCGGCAGCGGCAACTTACCGGTTTTCTTGCCGGATGCTACCGGACAATTTCTGCCTAACGGCGGCTTTGCCTATTTTCCCGGTATCGATTTGAACTACAAAATAGGAGCAATCTACATGGGAGGTATCCAAATGGAACAACCACTCTACATGGGAGGAAAAATCAGTGCTGCCTATAAAATGTCTGTATTAGGAAAGGAAATGGCGCAAATGAATGAAACACTGACTGCAACCACCGTTATCCTAAAAACAGACCAAGCGTATGCACAAGTAGTAAAGGCCAAAGAAATAAAAAAAGTAGCCGACATGTACAATACTGTGCTTACAGAGTTACACAAGAACGTTGCAAGCGCACATAAACACGGGCTAAAGCCCCAAAATGACGTTTTAAAAGTACAAGTAAAGCTAAATGAAAGCGAACTGAATATCCGGAAAGCGGAAAATGCACTACGACTGGCCACAATGAACCTCTGTCACCTCATTGGGAAACCACTAAATACGGATATAGCCGTATCGGCTGATTTTCCAAAGATAGAGCAAGATGTGGAAGTTCAAATAACAAACATTGCCGCCCGCCCCGAATATAGTATATTGAGCAAACAAGTAGCTATTGCACAGCAACAAGTAAAACTAAATCGCAGTGAATTATTACCCAAAGTCGGTATCAAAGGTTCTTATGACTACGTTCACGGATTAGATCTGAACGATCAGACACTACTGGATAAAGGCAGTTTTTCTGTCTTTCTGAATGTGAGTATCCCACTTTTCCACTTTGGCGAACGGAGCAACAAAGTGCGTGCCTCCAAGGCCAAATTAGAACAATCCCGGCTGGAACAAGAGAATATGAACGAGCAGATGCTGCTGGAATTGACACAAGCCGCCAACAATCTGGATGAAGCCCGTCTGGAATGTGAACTTTCTAACCGTGCTCTGGAGCAGGCCGAAGAAAACATGAAAGTAAGCAAAAGCCAATATGAAGTAGGACTTGAAAACCTATCCGACCATTTGGAAGCACAAGCGTTATGGCAACAAGCTTACGAGACTAAAGTAGATGCGCATTTCCAACTCTACCTAAGCTATATCGAATACTTGAAAGCATCGGGAACATTGCAAAACAAATTCTGAAAGAAAAGAGCATAACAAATAAAGAATTACCAAAGCCCGTCTGGCAGCACTATCTATGCATGCAACCCGACGGGCTTTTACCGTTTTTATATCCTCATCCAATTATCTTTGCATATCTGTGCGGGACGAAAGAAATGAAAAAATAGAATATGATTAAAGTAAAGACATCAGTTCCTCGATATCCTCTACAATATAATCTGCTCCGGCCGTCATCAGCTCCTCCCGGTCACCATATCCATACAGCACACCGATAGAATCAATGCCTACCGCTTTCGCACCTATTATATCATGTTTCCGGTCGCCAATCATCACTACCTTACTTAAGTCCGTAATTCCATTCTCACGTATCACATACTCTATCACGTCCGCCTTCGTATGCCGCGAACCATCCAATCCGCTACCACCCACAAAGGAAAAATAACCGTCCAAATGAAAATGTTTCAGAATAAGCCCGGCAAAAACATCCGGTTTAGAAGTAGCCATCATCAACTGATATCCTTTTCGCCGAGCTTGTTCCAGAAGTTCGGCCATACCCGGATACACTTCATTCTCATAAAGTCCTGTTTCCGAATATCGTTCCCGGTATTTCTTCACCGCCTCTTCTGCCTGCACTTCCGTAAACTGATAAAACTCTATAAAAGAATCCTTCAATGGAGGACCTATGAAAGGACATAGTTCCCGGAGATCATTCACAACAATGCCAAAATGATTCAAAGCATAAGCTACGGAACGGGTAATACCCTGCATAGGGTCGGTAACGGTACCATCCAGATCAAAGAAAAGGTATTGGTATTTCGAGAATAAATTAAATGATTGCTTCATTCTTCTTTTATTATATATTACGCGAATATAAAGCAAATCTGCCATATATCCCGTAACACGATACAAATAAAAATGATGCTATCTTAAAATATAAAACATAAAATTGGCAGTATAGGTTACAATTTAAAATCATATCCAATAGATAAAGAAACACCATTAATTTTCTGAAGAGAAACTCCCTCTAATACTTTTGTACCCCAAAAGTAATATCTATATTGGAGCTTCACAGGAATCCAAGTTTTTCTCACTTTAATAGCTATACCTGCCCCCAAAGTAATACCATAATAGTATTTATTATAGTCTACTTCATTAGCATAATCATAGTGGCTCTCTAATTTATTCTTACACGCAAATTGTAGACCATGAAAAAATCCCACTTCCAACAATGGAGCTACTTTGTCAAGTGTAAAACGATTCTCATAAGTATAGTAATTTATAAAAGATAACGTAGAAAAATCCATTTGTTCTGAGCCTTCTTCATGTGAAGATATAGAGATTCCGGAAAACTCCAATCCAACATGAATTAAATTTCGATCTGTATATTTACTCATACTTCTGGAAAAAGCAACTCCTATTCCAGGCGCAAAGCTATTCCTATCAACGAAGTTATTAAAACCCACCTTACAATAATTCCCTATTATATAAGGAGTTAAAAAGCAACGGGAAGCCACCTTCTTTTCCTCATAATTAGTGCAAACAGATTCATTACAAATAATATCATGATATTTCTGAAACAATGCTATCCATTGATCTCTATCTGAATCTATTTTATTTATGCTTTCCTGTAATTGAGGATAATCCGAAAACAAATAATTCAATTTAGCTTTATTCTGTCGCCTTATGATGTCTCTATTGTCAGATTTAGAAGGATCAGACAACTCCATCATTATTCCGGAAGCCTCTTTTACAATATATGCAGCATAACCCTTGGGAAAATCCGTACATTTTTTTACATCCAAATAATAAAGATCTATTATACCAGAAAGAAGCGACTGAACAAAAACACGTTGCTTTATTTTGAATAGTTTTATATCTTCAGAGACAAAGAGAAGCCCTGATTCATAACCATAAGCAGTAATCTGTTCCGGAGAATAAACTTTATATTCTACCTCTCCCTGCTGACGATAAAAGCATTCTTTCCAGTCTCCTGTACCATCACGATAACCCAATTCCCCATAAATAGTATCAGATTCGTTGGTCACAACATATCCTTTCATCCATTCTACGTTTGCAGAATAAGAGACACAAGAAAAAAAGATAAAAACAATAATAAAATACACTCTGTTTTTCATACCATTAGTTTTTTAAATACTATATACAAATGTAGTGGAAAATTTTACATCCATCGATAGAAGTATATATAAAATTTTAATTGCTTTATTCATCATATATTTCTTGAGAGTATCCAACTTATAGGGTTAAAATTTGGTTTTACCTCGTTTTTATGTACCTTTGCCGCATGACAAAGACTATTAAATCGGATTTGGTGTTGTAAACAATCTGTGTTTCACGTACAGATTGTCCTTTCGTATGCTCTCGGATCATTCTTTTCGGGAGTGATTTTTATACCCTTATAGTTTCAATTTTTAATCTGCATACAATGGCGAAAGCTTTGTGATGCTTCGCTGTGTATGCAAAATACATTAAGACAATGAGTAACGAAAATAAAACCATTCACGATTTCGAACTAAAGTTAATCTGCGACTTTTTTTCCAATATGGAACGGCAAGGGCCCGGAAGCCCCGAAGTAACCCTAAAAGCATTAAGCTTCATAGACGGTCTCACCGACAAATCCCTCATCGCCGATATCGGGTGCGGCACAGGCGGTCAGACAATGGTATTGGCTCGGCAGTTACAGGGACAGATCACCGGACTCGATTTATTTCCCGACTTTATCGATATATTCAACCGTAATGCCAAACACCTCGGTTTGCAAAATAGAGTGAAAGGCATTGTCGGTTCAATGGATAACCTTCCATTTCAGAGCGAGGAATTAGACTTGATCTGGTCGGAAGGAGCCATCTATAATATCGGGTTCGAACGGGGACTGAATGAGTGGCGCAAGTATTTGAAGAAAGGAGGATATATTGCCGTTTCCGAAAGTTCGTGGTTTACCGACGAACGTCCTGCGGAAATCAATGACTTCTGGGTGGATGCGTATCCGGAAATAGATACAATTCCCAATCAAGTGGCCAAGATACACAAAGCAGGGTATCTTCCCGTCGCCACATTTATTCTACCTGCCACCTGCTGGACGGAACATTATCTTGCGCTAAAAATTCCAGCACAGAAGATTTTTCTCGAGAAATATGCAGGAAATAAAATTGCCGAAGAATTCAGTGCACTTCAATCCATTGAAGAAGAACTGTATCGTAAGTATAAAGATTTCTACGGTTATACATTCTTTATTGCAAAAAAGACAGGACTATAATTCCTCTCAAAGTTCGTAGACGGAAAAGGTAAGCATAAGGTAAATCGCTGATACGAACTTAAACAGTGCAGGTATTCTTCAAAAAAAGAAAATACCTGCACTTATCTATTCTTCTACGATCCACCGTTCTATGTTCCGTGTCTTTCCGCTAAAATTCACTCCTATCTTGAATAATTTACGGCTATCTGTCTGAAAAGGCTGTGTATAATGCTTTTCATTAATTTGTTGCAACGCTTCTTCGGAAGTTCCATCCAATTTGAATTCCATGACATAAATAAAATTATCGGTCTGGAGAACTAAGTCTATACGCCCCTCACAGGTACGATATTCCACTTTCGTGTAAAAGCCCATCAACTTGAAAACGATGAAAAGAACATTCTGATAGTGTAATTCCTGTTCACGGATAATCTCATAAGTAGTATCGGCAAAAAAGCTTTGCAGACGGCGAAAGAAAGAATCGTAATCACCGATACGTACCTCACGAACAAATTTCTGAATTTCAAACGGAGCTTCCACTTTAGTGGTCTTGGCATAATAAGGAAGCAGGAAACGCATGAATCCTTCCTCTACTTCGCGATTAGGAAATCCCAAGCGATAAATACCAAATTCTTTGTCGTATTCCTTAATAGTAAGATACCCGCTCTGATAGATAACCGGAATGGGATTAGTAGATTCCGAATCAATGCTATTCAGCACATCGGCATCCGTCTCTACATCTGCCATACGTTCCAAATTATAATGATGTCGTTTCAGAAGTTTCACCAAATAAGTAGGCGTACCTGTTTCAAACCAATAATTACTGAATTTATTATACTTAAACGTATTAAGCAAGCTGAACGGATTGTAAATACCAATTGTATCTTCCACAAAATGGTAGCCATCATAGCACTCTTCCAACTTAGCACAAGCCTGTTCGTAGGTCATTTTTTGGGCCACTGCCAATTCATGCAGTTCTGTTTCCAGATTCGCATGAATTTCCTCTTCGGATATTCCACACAAATCCACATAAGGCTCACGCATAGATATGTCATCCAGATTATTCAGATCACTGAATACGCTTATCTTACCAAATTTAGTGACTCCCGTCAGCATCGCAAATTTAATATACCCATCCTTACTTTTCAAAGCCCCATAAAAAGGCTTTAAGGCATTACGATAGTTTTCCTGCAATTCCGGATTACCAATAGCCTGCAACATAGGCTTGTCATATTCATCTACCAGAATCACGGTCCGTTGTCCGGTTTGCTCACAAGCGCGTTGAATGATACCGGCAAAACGCAAAGCAAGAGAAACCTCAGACGGGCGGCTTCCATATAATTCTTCCCAATGCGTCAAATGATCGTTCAATATCTGATTCAGACTTTCCGGAGTATCATACTTTCCAATATTAAGATCCAAGTGCAGTATAGGGTATTTTATCCAATCCTTTTCCAACTTATCGATCGCCAGTCCCTCAAATAATTCCTGCTTTCCTTGAAAGTAAGCTTCCAAAGTAGAGATGAGCAGGCTTTTACCGAAACGACGGGGACGATTCAAAAAGTAATAACAACCCGTTTTTGCCAATTGATAAACCAACGCTGTCTTATCAATATAAAAATAACCGTCTTTACGAATCTTCTCGAAACTCTGAATACCGATAGGATAAATTTTATTGCCCATATTCCTCTCCTTTTCTATAACAACAAAGGTACTTATTTTCTATTTACTTTCAATCTTTTCAAGAAAATGCTTTTCTCTTTCCACAATCAAAGAACCTGTATTACAAAATAGAAGTGTATACATTAATGTCCGGACAAAGTTCATCCAGCCTAAACAACGGTATCGCTAATGCATACTAATCTTTGAACCGTGTATCACGAAGCTCCCAAAAAGCGACGGCAGCCGCAGCAGCCACATTGAGCGAATCGACCCCATGCGACATAGGGATACGGACTACATAATCAGCTTCGGCAATCGTTTCAGGTGAGAGACCGTCACCCTCAGTACCCATCACGATAGCTAATTTGGACTCAGAAGCCAAAGCATGATTATCAATGGAAATAGAATGATCCGTGAGTGCCATGGCAGCCGTGCGGAACCCCAATTTACCCAAATCCCTAAGGGAACCGTCCAACCAAGTCCATGGAACAAGGAAAACTGCCCCCATCGATACCCTGACTGCACGACGATTCAATGGGTCACAAGAATTGCGTGTCAGCAATACAGCATCTATTCCGAGAGCGGCCGCCGAACGGAAAATAGCGCCAATGTTGGTAGCATCAACAACGCCATCGATCACGACGATGCGCCGGGCTTCCCAGCATACTTCTTCCATACTACGTATTGCGGGGCGACGCATAGCACAAAGAACACCACGTGTCAGAACGTAGCCGGTCAGTGTAGCAAGTAATTCCCTATTGCCCGTATAGACAGGCACATTTTCGCAACGTTTAATAATGTCGGAGGCATCACCGGTGATATGCTTATACTCACACAAAATGGCTAAGGGTTCATAACCGGCATCCAAAGCTCTAATGATGACCTTCGGGCTTTCCACGATAAAAATACCCTTGTCAGGCTCGATACGATTACGCAATTGAGCCTCGGTAAGAGTACAGAACATCTCAACTCCAGGATGAGATAAAGAAGATATTTCAATAATAGGCATATTCTTAAGTAAAAGTAATTATCCGGTAAATACGATTTTCACTATAAATGGTATTTGGTAGTTATCAGTAACGTATCGCACTCTACAGAAATTAGCCCTGTAAAAGCAAAAACCAGACTGTACCAGTGACAGATTTTGTCGTAATACATCTATTAAACTTTTTAAATCACAAAGATAAAGAAAAGAATGCTTTTATTATTTATTCAATATAAGTTCTATTACATATAAGTCCGTAATTTCGGATATGTATCGTACACCCCATCAATACAATTAACCATATTCAAATTATCAAAAGAAGATAGACAGTTAAAAAGAAAACCCATTATTAACATTCCAAATTAACAATAAAGATTGGCTATCTAAAAGTATATATCATTCCCCTACAAAACTGTATACTCCTATACGGCAGAAGTATACAGTTAACACAAGAAAAAGAACATACTTTTACAACGACCGAAGAATCACTCATATATCACTCTACAACAAGCGATTACACAAATAGCAAAGAAGCACAATCAACCTCATCGCCAACTCTCGAGAAATTTTATATTTGCTTTTTCAACAATTATGTACCTGTCAGGAATGATATTACAAAAGAGGAACAAAAACAAATTTCTTTCCTGTACCATTACATATAAAAGAAATAACAATAAATGTAATGTCATCCACCAATATATGTAGTGTCCCGCCACCTATATTGTTATCCACACAAAGCCTGACCTAGCGACCTGTTTAAATTTTCTCTTAAAAGTTTTTATCAGCTTATTTTGAGCAAAATCCAGGCAGCTTCTAAAGCTCTCTAATCACTTTCTAATCTCGTCTGAGTGTATTATAATCCCCTTCGGAATGCCTTCCGGAAGGAGAGTTTTACTTTTGCCCCAAAATTAAAAGTAAGAATGAAAAGGCTGATTATTATTTTATTGCTCTTATCCGTTTACGGATTTCTGCATGCACAGGAAACTACGGCTTTACAATTATCACTGAAAGATGCGGAAAAGATATTTCTGGAACGCAACCTGTCACTGATTGCCGAAAGATACAACATCGATATGGCTCAGGCGCAAGTAACGCAGGCACGATTATTCGAAAACCCCGTCATCTCATTGGAACAAAACGTGTACAATCGTCTGAACGGCAAATACTTCGATATGGGGAAAGAGGGGGAAGCCACTGCCGAAATAGAGCAGGTGATTAACCTGGCCGGACAACGCAACAAACGGGTACGGCTGGAAAGGGTAAACAAGGAGATAGCCGAATATCAGTTTGAAGAGGTATTGCGTACTTTGCGCAGCGAACTGAACCGGACTTTTGTAGAAATCTGCTTCTCCACCCGCTCCATCGGGATATACGACAAAGAGATAGAATCCCTCGGACTGCTGATGCAGGCAACTAAAGAGCAACAGAGCAAAGGAAACATCTCGCTGCTGGAGAGTTCACGATTGGAATCCTTACTGTTATCGCTCCGTAAAGAGAAGAACGAACTTGAAAACAATCTCGTCGGCCTGCACGGCGAATTGAACCTGCTGTTGAGCCTTCCTACGGGTCAAGAGGTAACATTACTGCTGGATGATGAGATTCTGAAGCAGGTGGATGCGGCAACGGTCTCTTTCACGGATATGAGCCGGATGCTTTCCATCCGTCCCGATCTGAAAATGGCTCATGCCAGCGTCGCAGCCGCTCAGGCAAACCTGAAACTACAACGGTCGCTGGCCGCACCGGAGTTCTCCATCAAAGGGATGTACGACCGGGCGGGTAACTTTATTGATAACTACTTCGCCATAGGAGCCAGCATCTCCGTACCCATCTTCAACCGTAATCAGGGAAACATCAAATCGGCCAAACTCGACATACAACAAAATGGCAAGGAAGAGGAATACGCCATAGAGAAAGCACGTATGGAGCTGCATGCCGCCTATATCCGATTGCAGAAAGCAGCGGAACTGTACCGCTCGTCCAACGATGAACTGGAACATAACTTCGGCCGTCTCATCGAAGGGGTGAACGAGAACTTCCGGAAAAGGAACATCAGCATGCTCGAATTCATCGACTATTACCAAAGTTACAAAGAAACCTGCCTGCAACTGAACGAACTGAAAAAAGAGGTATTCCTCGCTATGGAGAATTTAAACACAATTGTCGGACAAACCGTATTTAACTATTAAACTCAATATGAATCGCATTCTACTACCCGCCTGCCTCTGCGCTGCGCTATTAAGTGCTTGTGGCGGACAAACAGAAGCTCCCCAAGAAACAACCCGGGAACTTTTTCTTACAGACAGTTTACAAAACGTAGTATCGGTGGACACCGTACACATACATGAAGTGGCCGATGAGTTGACGCTTAACGGCAGGGTCACTTTCAATCAGGAACAAGTGGCACGCGTATTCCCCATCTTCGGGGGAACGGTGACCGAGGTTTCTGCCGAAATCGGCGACCATGTACGCAAAGGCGATATACTTGCCGTCATCCGGAGCGGTGAGGTAGCCGATTATGAGAAACAGAAAAAAGAAGCCGAACAACAGCTCATCATCGCCCGGCGCAACCTGCAATCCGTGCAGGATATGTTCGCATCCGGCATGGCATCGGAACGCGATGTGCTGCAAGCACGCCAGGAACTGAGCAATGCCGAAGCGGAAGAGAAGAGAATCACGGAAATATTCTCCATCTACCACCTTGCCGGCAAATCCCTTTATATAGTGAAAGCGCCGGTATCGGGTTTCATCATCGAAAAGAATATCAATAAGGAGATGCAGATACGTTCCGACCAGAACGATGAGATGTTCGTCATCTCCGGACTGGAAAACGTGTGGGTGATGGCGGATGTATACGAAAGCAACATCAGTAAGGTGCACGAGAACGCTCCGGTACGGATTACCACCCTCGCCTACCCCGGCAAGGAGTTCACCGGAAAGATAGACAAGGTGTACAACATGCTGAACGACGAAAGTAAAACGATGAACGTGCGTGTGAAGCTCACCAACGAAAACTACCTGCTGAAACCGGGCATGTTCACCAACGTATCCGTAATCAGCAGATCGTCCGACAAGCAACTGCCCCGCATCGACTCGCACGCCCTCGTGTTTGAAAACGGAAAGAACTTTGTAGTGACGGTGGATGCCGACGGCAAACTCGCCGTAAAAGAGGTGGAAGTATACCGGCAACTGAGCAAGGAGTGTTATCTCTCATCGGGGGTACAGGAAGGAGACCGGATTCTGAACAAAAACGTATTGTTAGTGTATAACGCACTGAATGCAGATTAAAGGGAGGAACAGACGATGCACAAGTTTATCGATAACATTGTAGCCTTCTCACTGAAGAACAAGTTTTTTATCTTTTTCTGTACCACGATAGCCGTTATCGCCGGAATCGTGTCCTTTAAGCATACACCGATCGACGCCTTTCCGGATGTGACGAACACGAAGGTCACCATCATCACCCAATGGCCGGGACGAAGCGCCGAAGAGGTGGAGAAGTTCATCACCATCCCTATCGAGATAGCCATGAATCCGGTACAGAAGAAAACGGATATCCGCTCTACCACCCTCTTCGGGCTATCGGTGATCAATGTGATGTTTGAAGATCAAGTGGACGACTTCACCGCCCGCCAGCAAGTATACAACCTGCTGAACGACGCCGACCTGCCGGAAGGGATCACACCGGAGGTACAGCCCCTCTATGGTCCTACGGGAGAGATATTCCGCTACACCCTGCGCAGTGACAAACGGAGCGTGCGCGAACTGAAAACCATTCAGGACTGGGTGATCGAACGTAACCTCCGTGCAGTATCGGGCGTAGCGGATATTGTCAGCTTCGGCGGAGAGGTGAAGACTTTTGAGGTTAGTGTCAACCCGCACCAACTGATCAATTATGGCATCACCGCGCTGGAACTGTACAACGCCATTGCCAACAGTAATATCAACGTGGGCGGCGACGTTATCACGAAAAGCTCGCAGGCATATGTGGTACGGGGTATCGGCCTCATCAACGACCTGGAGGAACTGCGGAACATCGTAGTGAAAAACATCAACGGTACGCCCGTACTGGTACGCCACCTGGCAGATGTGCACGAATCGTGCCTGCCACGCTTGGGACAAGTGGGAAGAATGGACGAAGACGATGTAGTGCAAGGCATCGTCGTGATGCGAAAGGGAGAAAATCCCGGAGAGGTGATCGACGCCCTAAAGACTAAAATAGAGGATATAAACAAGAACATACTGCCCAAAGATGTGGAAATCGTTCCGTTCTATGACCGCGAAAATCTCGTAAACCTTGCCGTGCGCACGGTTACCCATAACTTGATTGAAGGGATTCTGTTAGTGACTTTCATCGTACTGATATTCATGGCCGACTGGCGTACCACGGTGGTAGTGGCGGTAGTCATTCCGTTAGCACTGCTTTTCGCCTTCATCTGCCTGCGGGCCATGGGCATGTCGGCCAATCTCCTATCCATGGGCGCCATCGACTTCGGTATTATCATAGACGGTGCTGTGGTGATGGTGGAAGGGGTGTTCGTGGCGCTCGACAAAAAAGCGCGGGAAGTGGGCATGCCTGCCTTCAACCGCATGTCGAAGATGGGACTCATCCGCCACACGGCCAAAGACAAGGCCAAAGCGGTGTTCTTCTCCAAACTGATCATCATCACGGCGCTTATCCCTATCTTCTCTTTCCAGAAAGTAGAGGGTAAGATGTTCTCACCGTTGGCCTATACGCTCGGTTTCGCTTTGTTGGGCGCACTGCTGTTTACGCTGACGCTGGTACCCGTAATGTCGTCCATGCTGCTGAAAAAGAATGTACGCGAAAAGAATAATTTCTTTGTCCGTTTCATCAACGAAAAGGCAAGTGCCCTCTTCGACAAATGCTATGCACATCGCAAGCTATCCATCGGGCTGGCGAGCATCGCCGCCATCGTGGGATTGTGGATGTTCACCCTGCTGGGCACGGAGTTCCTGCCGCAACTGAACGAAGGTTCCATCTACATCCGTGCCACCCTGCCGCAAAGCATCTCGCTGGATGAATCGGTACAGCTCGCCAATCAGATGCGGCGCAAGTTAGCGGCATACCCCGAAGTGCGGCAAGTGCTCTCACAAACCGGACGCCCCAATGACGGCACGGATGCCACAGGATTCTACAACATCGAATTCCACGTAGATATCTACCCGGAAAAGGACTGGGAAAGCAAACTCAGCAAGCTGCAACTGATAGACAAAATGCAGGACGACCTTTCGCTATATCCCGGCATCGACTTTAACTTCTCCCAGCCCATCACGGACAATGTGGAGGAAGCGGCTTCGGGCGTGAAAGGCTCCATCGCCGTGAAAGTATTCGGAAAAGACCTGTATAAATCGGAAAAGATTGCGGTACAGATAGACAAGATACTCTCCACCGTGCAGGGTATCGAAGACCTCGGAGTTATCCGCAACATCGGTCAGCCGGAACTACGCATCGAACTGAACGAACAGAGTCTGGCACGCTATGGGGTAGCCAAAGAGGATGTACAGTCCATCATCGAAATGGCTATCGGAGGAAAATCGGCATCACTGCTTTACGAAGACGAGCGGAAGTTCAACATCATGGTACGCTATAAACCGGAATACCGGCAGAACGAAGAGGAAATAGGCAAGATTCTGGTACCCACCATGAACGGGACAATGATCCCCATCAAGGAACTGGCGGAGATAAAAACCATCACAGGCCCCCTGCTGATATTCCGCGATAACCACACCCGCTTCTGCGCCGTGAAATTCTCCGTACGCGGTCGGGACATGGGTACTGCCGTGGCCGAAGCGCAAAAGAAGGTCAATACTTCCGTACACCTGCCCGAAGGATACACGCTAAAGTGGACGGGAGACTTCGAGAATCAGCAACGTGCCACCAAACGTCTTTCGCAAGTCGTTCCGGTAAGTATCGCTATCATCTTTATCATCCTGTTCGTACTGTTCTCCAATGCACGGGATGCAGGGTTGGTATTACTGAATGTACCCTTTGCAGCCGTCGGCGGTATTATTGCGCTGCTCATCACCCACTTCAACTTCTCCATATCGGCAGGTATCGGGTTCATCGCCCTGTTCGGTATCTGTATTCAGAACGGTGTGATTATGATTTCGGACATCAAGCACAACATACAGGCACGGTTGCCATTGCCGGAAGCCATAAAGACAAGCATGCGTTCGCGCATCCGCCCCGTAGTGATGACGGCAGCCATGGCAGCCACCGGCCTGATGCCGGCAGCCATGAGTCACGGCATCGGTTCGGAATCGCAACGCCCGTTGGCAATCGTCATTATCGGCGGATTGATAGGCGCTACTTTCTTTGCCCTGTTCATCTTCCCGCTGATTGTGGAGATGGTTTACAAGAAGATGCTGTATGACAAGGAAGGAAATCTGAACCAGAGAAAACTATAAATAAGATATTCACCACAGAAGGGCACAGAGAGTTTTTCTTTTCGAGCCTTGCAAGTAACCATAATGGTGTGTTGGTACAAATAAAACAAATACAAGCCTTAAACTTAAGAAACTCTATGGCATTCTGTGGTGAATTCTCGTATATTTGTACGGTACTTTAAAAACGTCGTTCCAGTTATGGCAAAGATATTATTGGTAGAAGATGAAAGGAACATAGCCTCGTTCATCGAACGCGGACTGCATGAATTCGGTCATACGGTAAGCGTAACCCACGACGGCACCACCGCTTGGGAACTGTTGCAGCACGAAGCATTCGACCTGTTAGTGCTGGACATCATCATGCCCGGAATAAACGGTCTGGACTTATGCAGGCAATACCGGCAGAAGGAAGGATATCAGACACCTGTCATCATGCTCACCGCACTCGGCACTACCGAAGATATAGTGAAAGGGCTGGATGCCGGAGCGGATGACTATCTGGTAAAACCTTTCAGCTTTCAGGAACTCGAAGCCCGCATCAAAGCGCTGCTCCGCCGGGGCAGGGAAACACCGGCATTGCAACTGACCTGCAATGACCTCGTGCTGGACTGCAACACCCGCCGCGCCCAACGCGGAGAGATCAGCATCGACCTTACCGTAAAGGAATATCGCCTGCTGGAATACTTCATGACCCATCAAGGCGTTGTCCTTTCCCGTCTCACCTTGCTAAAAGACGTGTGGGACAAGAACTTCGATACCAACACCAACGTGGTAGATGTCTACGTGAACTATCTGAGAAACAAGATAGACAAGGATTTCGACACGAAACTCATTCACACTGTTGTGGGAATGGGCTATATCATGGGTATCCAGTAACAGATAAAAAGAAAAAGCACAGCGTATGAAGATAGGTTCCAGAATAGCGTTGTTTTATACCATCATCACCGTAGGGGCAATCGCTGCGGTGGTCATGGTATTCTACTTTTTCACCTCCCGCTACATCAACCATCTTTACGACTCTTACCTGATAGAAAAAGCCTATCTGACCGCTCAGAAGCATTGGGAAAAAGATGAGGTGGATGAATACAGCTACCGCGAAATCCAACAGAAATATGACGAACTGCTGCCACAGGCACAAGAGATATTGCTGAATACAGACAGTGCGTCGGCAGCCGTGAACGACACGCTGAACAAATATCTCGACAGCAACCAGCAGGCACGCCTGTTCAAAGACTTTCCGGTTCCGTTCGTCTACGGCAATCTGAGGGGTGCCGCCCTCCACTATCCCGACAATGAAGGCGACTTCATCGTACTGGTCATGGCAAGCAATAATTACGGACGCGACATTCAGAAACACATCCTCCTGCTCGCCCTGTTCCTGCTGCTGATGAGTTGCGGACTCATCTATCTCATCGGAAGAATCTATGCCAACCGCATTCTGCATCCCCTGAAACACATGCTCAAAGAGTTGAAGCGCATCCGTGGAAACAACCTGAACATACGGATGAAAACGTTCGGCAACAAGGATGAACTGGACGACCTCATCCGCACGCTGAACGGGATGCTGGACAGAATCGACACCGCTTTCCAAGCGGAAAAATCTTTCATCAGCAATGCTTCGCACGAACTGAACAACCCGCTCACCGCCATTCAGGGCGAGTGCGAAATCACCCTGCTCAAAGAGCGTTCCCCCCAAGAGTATATCGATTCGCTCCAACGTATCTCTACCGAAAGCAAGCGCATCACCCAACTGATAAAGCACCTGCTTTTCCTCTCCCGCCAAGAAGAAGACATCCTGCAAAACGCAAGGGAAGAGATGGACCTTGTGGTGCTTTTACGCGACTTATGCCTACAATACCCCCAAGTGATGTTCCATACCGATGTGCCGGAAGGCCATGCTCTCGTTACGGCCAATTTCTATCTGCTGCGCATAGCCTTCCAAAATGTAATCGATAATGCCCGGAAGTACTCCAAAGGGCAGGTAGATGTCAGTTTAAGCATTCGTGAAAACGCGCCCGTCATAGAAGTGAAAGATTATGGAATCGGTATTCCGGAAGAAGAGATACAACACATTTTCCACTCTTTCTACCGGGCAAGCAACACGCGCGAGTATGCGGGACAAGGTATCGGCCTCAGCCTGTCTATGAAAATCGTATCGGTATACGGCGGCAAGATAGCGATAGAATCGCAGGTAGAAAGCTATACGAAAGTCACTATGACCTTTACCCCTGCCGGTGAGCTGGAATAGAATCAGAGTTGAGAGGTCTGCCCTACCGCACTGTATGCTTCCTGCACTACTTCCTGCGGGTATCCGCAGATTTCCAGAATGCGAATGGCATTACGTTCCGTAACCGGACCGGGTTTCAGTTTATAATCAAAAGACAAAACTCCGTTTTCCACATTCTCGCAGAAGTGATACAGGTCGTATTCATCTTTCAGCAAAGATGCCAGTTCGATGTCATGGGTAGATACGAATACGATGTTCCTTTGCCGTATCAATGCCGAAAGCACCGCTTTGGCAATGGCAATGCGCTCTACGGTATTCGTTCCCTTGAACAACTCATCCAGCAAAAAGAGATGATTCCCTTCCCTGCTCAAATCAATCATCTCCTTAATCGTCTGCACCTCTTGCAAGAAAAAACTCTTTCCTTCCAGCAAACTATCCTCCATATGAATGGCGGAAGCAAGCCGCATACCCGAAGGGTAACGGAAACTGCGCGCAAAACAGGTGTTCAACGCCTCGGCAGCAAGCTGGCAAACTCCTATCGAACGGATGAAGCTCGTCTTTCCCGACATATTGGAACCGGTGATCAACACAGACTTGCCATGAAGGGTAACCGTATTGGAAACACAATGGCCGATAAGCGGATGATAGATATCCGCCACATGAAAAGATTCACCCTCACGGCAACGTCCGGGCAGTGAGTGATAGGGCAATGACTCCCGAAACATCGATACGGAACACAACACATCGACCAACCCGAAGAAACGGAACACCTGTTCTATCTTCTGCTGCTTACCCTGTAAAAGAAAAAAAGCACGGGAGGTAGAAATCGCTTCCAGCAAAAAGAACATATTCAGCAGTTCCGTAAAGAAATAGGCAATAAGAACCAGATCATTTTCCAGACGAATACCCATACGAAAAGAAGCCAGCCGCTTCCTCAAAGAGATTAAATCGGCCAAAACGCCGGTAATCTCTTTATCGACCGAAAGGCAGAGCGGGCGCTTGGCCAGTTTTTCCGATTGCTTCAACAGGTTCAATAATTGCGGAACGGAGAAAAGATATGCCTGCATCTCTGTCTTTTTGCGATAATGCAAGATAAGATTCACCAGCAAGCCTACTAACATCAGCCAAAGAAACCAGACGGAAGAAGTGACGTACAACAACCCCAAAGAAAGCACAGGGACAAATTGCAAGACCCTCAACAACCGATAAAAAGAACGGGAACTGACCGGATGATCTGCCGATAACAAGGAAGCTATCGAACAGGCGTCCGAATGATTCAACTTTTTTAATTCCTTCTGAATGTCACTGCGCAATGTCGTATCGGAAGAAAGCGTATGCAATATGTCCTCATGAACGGCTATTGCCGACGGACGATTGTAATGCAATACATCATACAGGTACTGTCTGCCCACACAAGAAGAAGTGTAATCGGCAGACAGAAAAACGTCGTCCATATTCAAATCATCCCAGGTTCGTTCGGACACCAAACCGTCCGTATCCGCCTTTACCCTATACTCATGATAAAGTGCGATGTCTGATAGTGTTTCTCCCATTTCACAAATATAACAAGAACTTGCTGAATTACAGCAAAATCAGGAGAAATAAAACGAGTCCCCTCATCAAGGGAAGATGCCAGGCCTTTGAGAAGAGTGGAAGGAGAAGTAAAGGGAGAAGACGCAGATTGACGTATTCAATAAAAGAAAAGCATCCGGAAATATTTCTCCGGATGCCCTTTTACTATGCGTACATAGCGTTACCGCTTTTTGTCAGATTAATATCTGTCACGACCGCCACCGTAACCACCGCCACGGTTACCGCCACCGTAGCCACCACCACGATTACCACCACCGCCGTAGCTACGACGAGGAGCAGATTCTTCTTTAGGGCGAGCTACAGATACAGCAAGTTTTCTGCCATCTACTTCTGCTTCGTTCAATGCTGCAATCGCCTTATCACCGGCTTCTTCATCTGCCATCTCTACGAAACCATAACCTTTGGAACGGCCTGTCTCTCTGTCAGAAATAACTCTTGCTGAGGCTACTTCTCCATACTCTGCAAACAACTCTGTTAAATCGGAATCGCTAATGTTATAGCTCAATCCTGCAATAAAAATGTTCATCGAAAAAAAATAATTAATTCTTAAATAATAAAATGATTTTGTTAGAGAAGTCTTATTAAGGAGATAAATAACTCTGCAATAACATTGAAAAGGAACCGTATCTTACTTATCAGAAATCTTTAAAACGTGGTAAATATAGGCATTAAGTGGGGATTGAGAAAAGAAATCGACAAATTCTTTAAAAATAAATGCAAAAAAAACAGAAAAGGGTGACAAACGGATTTCAAAAGATGACAAACAGACTTCAAAAACAGAAAACAAGACCAGTCATGTATATCCATTCCCATTTTCGAAGGACAGTATTATATTGATAAGAGGCGCCGGCCTTTAACAAAAACCTGTCGGACAATTGATAAGCGACTCCGGCACTTGTTCCCCTCGTATAGAGGGAACGTGGGGTACGGTATCTGTCGGACAGATAGTTAGTAGACATATAAAGTGAAAACTTATTCGTCAACCGGTAACGAGCCTCTACATCCGAGCGAACCGTAGTAGAAGAGTAAGTTTCTACCGGTAATATTCCTGAAAAGAAGTAGTTCCCCCTTATTGTCAACCGCTTCAAGGGTTGCCAGAAAGAATAACTCCGGAGATTGTTCTTTTCCGGAAAAGGGACCGGGGGCATACTAGGTAAAGAAATTCCGGGATAATGACGGAGAAGATGCGCATGCCCGGAAGGAAGCAATTTGAAACCGGGTAATTCAAAAGCAGAAACAGGATGATTGATAATCCCCGGCTTTCGCTCGCCGGGGATTGAAATCAAATCATCCAGATGGAGTCCCTCGAACGGAACTTCCTGTGCCGCCGCCGGGGCGAAACAGAATAAACATAGAATAGTATAAATGAAAAAATCCCTCATACGGCGTCTGGCTTTGTTTATTAGACGCTCGTATAAGGGAAATGCTGTTATGGGTGTCAATTAAAAATTGAAAAAATAGATTAAATACCTATGAATGAAAAAACGATTCATTTTAGGATAAAATACGGTTACCCCCAGTATTGAACATCGTATATTCCAGTATTAAGTATCGTATATTCCAGTACGGAACACAGCCCGTTTCAATGATTCAGACTCCGTCGTCTACGGCTACGCCGTCTCTGCAACTTATTACGCTGATAACGCTGCACACGTTTATAAATCATCCAGCCGCTCATTACGCCGACCACCACAAAAATAAGTATCGTGATCCCCACACCGAGATTATCCCCTTTGATACGTGACCATATCTCGAGTACGTCTTTCGTCTTATCACCAAAATCACGAATCATGGCACAACGTTCCACCACACTACGGTCCGGATATTGGATACGGTTTATCTGAATACTATCGGCATCCGGCCCGAAAAAGTAACTGAGATCGGAATAATAAGTCAAGGTCGTATCGATTTTCTCCTCCATTATTTCGGGAGAAGCAATAGCACTTACATATCCGCAGGCATCCATATTGCGAATAGCAATATCAGGTCGACACATGAAATTGATAAAATAACTGGCTGCTTGCGGATTACGTGCATATTTCGGAATCACCCAACCGTCATACCATATATTACTGCCCTCTTCGGGCACTACATAATCGAGGTCTACTCCCACTGCATCGGCTTCTTCGATAGCCCACATGGCATCTCCGCTCCAGGTCATATTTATCCAAGCCTTGTTTTTAGTCATCATCTCTTTACCAAAATCTGCTTCCCAGCCGGCAATGTTCGGTTTCATCGCTTTCAGATATTTCTCCACAATAGCCATTGCCTGAGGAGAATAATCGTTCATCAACTGCTCTACGGTCACCTTTCCTTCGGCCAGTTCTTTGGCATGAGAGTAGATGATCGCTGTCCCGTATGCATCGCGATAGGCATCTTTCATCAGTATTTTACCGGCAAACTTCTTATCCCAAAGGCATCCCCAGGTATCTACATCCTGCTCCGTCACGAAAGCCTTATTATAAAGGATTCCTGCCGTCCCCCACATGTAGCACACAGCATAATGATTGGCAGGGCGTCCCGGCTGACTCAGTTTATTAATCTGCTCACGGATATAAGGCGCCACATTATTCATATAATCGGGCGAATGGGCAAAAACAGTATCGATGGGCAACAACAAATCCTTTTTCAGCATACGTTCGATAATGTATTCCGAAGGACAAACCACATCAAAATCCTCATGTCCCTTTTCAATCTTGGTAAGCATGATTTCGTTGATATCGAATGTCTGATAGACAATACGGATATCTTCTCCGGTCTGTTCCTTGTAATAAACCTGAAAATCTTCCAAAACACCCTCACCGATATAATCAGCCCAATTGTATATCTTCAGTACATTCTTGCGAGGCTCCCCGGTATTGTAACAACTGGCAAAAAGAATTCCTAAAATGAGTATAGATAGAATTTTTCTCATAACATTAATAATTATTTAATGTGCCAATATGCCAATGTGCCAATTTCCATGCGGCATGATTATTCCTTCAAATTACATCCAATTGCAGCGCAGCCAATTGGCATATTGGCACATTGGCATATTGGCACATTGGCACATTATTACATTATTTTTTGCTTGAACGATGATTGATGACAATGAGTAAAGCCAACACCACTACAAAAATGATAGTGGAAAGAGGGCGCAACTCCGGTGTCAATCCGCCCTTTCGGGCATCGGCATAAATATAGGTGGAAAGAGTTTCCAGCCCCTCATTGCCGATGGTAAATACTGTTACTGCAAAATCATCGATGGAAAGTGTCAGCGCCAGCATGAAGCCACTGATCATCCCCGGACGGATTTCCGGAAAAATCACCTTGCGCAAAGCCTGCATGGGAGTAGCCCCTAAATCGAGCGCTGCCTCATATAAATTCGGATTCATCTGCTTAAGACGCGGAAGCACACTGAGCACCACGTAAGGCGTACAAAATGTGATGTGTGCCAACACCACCGTAGTGTATCCTTGAGAGATACCCAAAGAAACAAACAGCAGAAACAATGAAATACCGGTAATGATATCACCATTCAAAATGGGAATGCTGTTTACGAAACCAATGGTCTTACGGGCACGGTTCTTCAAGTTAAAAATGCCGATAGCAGTAATGCTTCCCAACAAAGTAGATGCAGTGGCGGCAATCAGAGCGATAGTCACCGTATTTATCAATGCATTCATCAACGAATGATGCGTTCCTGTGGTAAACAACGAAGAATAGAGTTTAGTTGAGAAACCTGTCCAGTTTCCCAATACTTTGGCTTCGGTAAACGAATAAATCACAATAATCACGATGGGCGAATAGAGCAACAACAGCAATATCCACAAATAGGCCTGGGCAAAAATCCTCTTTACCATAATCCTCCTCCTTCGTTAGAATGATCCTTATCGTCGGTACTGAACAGTGAAGTGGCCGCAATCAGCAACAACATGATGAGCGATAAGGCCGCACCGTAATTCCACATGCTATTATTGATATTCTCCTGAATGGTGGTACCGAAAAGCTTGATATTGTTCATGGTCAGCAACTCGGCAATGGCAAAAGTAGAGATGGTAGGCATAAACACCATCATGATACCACTCATCACTCCCGGCATCGACAAGGGCAATACCGCTTTCAAGAACACCTGTACCGGATTGGCCCCCAAATCTTGTGCTGCCTCTATATAACTGTGATCCATCTTCTGCAGTGTATTGTAGATGGGATAGATCATAAAAGGAATAAAGTTGTATACCATACCGAATATCAACGCCCCTTCTCCCAACGGCATTCGGAAAAAATCGAAAAGGGCAACGGTGGCTAACGTACGTACCAGAATATTGACCCACATGGGCAGGATAAACAGCACTACCAATGTCTTAGAACGGTTCAGTTTCGCATTGCTCAATATCCACGCAGCGGGATATCCTAACAGGATACATACAAGCGTCGTAATAATCGCTATTCCGATAGAATATACAAAGGTATTGATTGCTTCATGATGAGTAAAGAACTTCTCAAAGTTCTCCAAAGTAAGATGTCCGTTGTCATCTGTAAATGCATAAACCACAATAAGAAGCAACGGAATGACGACAAATATCGCCGAAAAGATAATGTAAGGAAGAGTCCAACTCTTACGTGATGAAAAAAAGACTGATAACTTATTCACCTCTGAAATTCATTTTTATTTTTTAATTACCCGGATCGCATCGGGAGGAATAGTAATACCTACGCGGTCGCCATCGTCCCAAACATCATTCGTATCCACAAACACATTCTCGTCCCAATCCGACCATACAGTCAGATGATAATGGTCACCTTTATAAAGGATGAATTTCACTTCACCGGTCAGTGTACCGTCTTCTTCGTTATCCTGAAGGATAATCTTATCGAAGCCTACCTCTACCCGAACTTCGGCACCGGCCGCGATATCCGTCACAGGTGCACATTCGAAGTTACATCCCAAAAACTCCACATGAGTCTCATCCGTCAGTTTGCCTTCGAAAGTATTGCACACGCGCTCTTTCTTCATTATATGAATATCAAAGGGTTTCACAAGCAATCCTACCTCGGCTCCCACCTCAAAGTGATGATAATCCTGCACCAAAAACTCGTAACCACTACAAAGCACCGTCATTTCATAGTGCACCCCTTTGAATACGGAAGATTGCACTACTCCTGTCAGTTGTGCCATATCGGATACAGGAAAAATATACAGGTCTTCGGGACGAATCACCACATCTACCGGCATGTTTTCACCAAAACCTTCGTCCACACATTCGAACTCCGTACCGCAAAAACGTACCAGCTTGTCTTTGATCATGGTACCGTTCAGTATATTACTCTCACCGATAAAATCGGCAACAAACGAATTGATAGGCTCATTGTATATATCGATCGGCGTACCTATCTGCTGAATCCGTCCCTCGCTCATCACCACAATGGTATCACTCAACGTCAAAGCCTCTTCCTGATCGTGAGTCACATATACAAATGTAATGCCCAAACTCTTGTGCATCTCTTTCAGCTCCATCTGCATATCTTTACGCATTTTGAGATCGAGCGCAGCCAACGGTTCGTCGAGCAGCAAAACTTCAGGCTCATTGACAATGGCACGGGCAATGGCTACCCGTTGCTGTTGTCCGCCGGAGAGAGAATCGACATCACGGTATTCATAATCCGTCATGCCTACCATCTTCAAGGCAGCCTTCACTTTCTTTTCAATGACCGGCTTCGGTGTCTTTTTCAGCTTCAAACCGAAAGCGATATTATCATACACATTCAGATGCGGAAAAAGAGCGTATTTCTGAAAAACCGTGTTCACCGGACGCTTATGGGGCGGTGTTTGTGTTATTTCCTTTCCCGATATTCTGATTTCACCTTCCGAAGCCGTCTGAAAGCCGGCAATAAGGCGTAACAACGTGGTCTTACCACAACCCGAAGGACCGAGAATCGTCACGAATTCTCCCTTCTTTACATTTAAGGTCACATTATCCAAAGCAGTCTTATCACCGAAAAACTTCGATACACTGTTTACTTCGATAATGTAATTGTTTTCTTGCATATTCATACTAATTTGGGGTGCAAAGGTACACATTTCTACGATTTCCTCCTACGTGTTAATCTAATATAACAGAGTTTTCCTCCGAAAGATTGAAAAATAATCTATCTTTGCATAAATATTTATTCACTAATTTTACGAAAGCATGAAAAAGTTAACTTATTTGTTCGTTGCTGCCGCCGCTTTAGGTATGGTGGCTTGCGGCGGAAACAAACCAGGCTATGTCATTACCGGTACAGTAGAGGGAGCAGCCGACGGTGACACTGTATTTTTACAGGAAGTAGTAGGCAGACAACTCAGCAAACTGGATACTGCCATTATAAAGAACGGTACATTTACATTCGAAGGCGTGCAGGACTCTGCCGTAAACCGCTATGTAACATCCGGCACAGGAAATGAAGCAATGCTTATGGACTTCTTCCTTGAAAACGGAAAAATCAATATCGCTCTGACTAAAAACAATGATTCGGCAACCGGTACAGCCAACAACGACGCCTACCAGGAAATACGCAACAAGATCAACGCGCTCAATCAGAAAGCACAACCCATTTACGAATCCATGGGAAATGCCGACATGACCGAAGAACAGAGGGCTGAAAACATGAAAGCACTCGAAGGTCTTCAGAATGAATTGGGAGAAGTTTATAAAGAGGGAATCAAAAAAAACATCACCAATCCGGTAGGTATCCACTTGTTCAAGATGAACTATTACAGCATGGAAACAGCAGAAAATGATGCTTTATTGCAACAGATTCCGGCTCAATTCCAAAACGATGCTGCCATCGTAAAAATCAAAGAGATGGTTGAAAAGCAAAAGAAAACAGCCGTCGGACAGAAATTCATCGATTTCGAAATGCAGACTCCTGACGGAAAATCTGTTAAGTTGTCGGACTATGCAGGAAAAGGGAAAGTAGTTCTTGTAGACTTCTGGGCAAGCTGGTGCGGTCCTTGTCGTCGTGAAATGCCGAACTTAGTAGAAGCTTATGCAAAATACAAAGGTAAGAACTTCGAAATCGTAGGCGTATCACTCGATCAGAATGCCGACTCTTGGAAAGAAGCTATTAAAACACTGAAAATGACATGGCCGCAGATGTCCGATTTGAAATACTGGAACAGTGAAGGCGCACAGTTGTATGCCGTAAACAGTATTCCTCATACCATGTTGATTGACGGTGAAGGAACAATCATTGCCCGTGGTTTACACGGAGAAGAACTGCAAACAAAGATTGCCGAAGCACTGAAGAAATAAAAGTCGATTCTCAAGAGAATACACAAAAAAATCAGCCCTTGCAAATCAAACTGCAAGGGCTGTTTTTATGATGCTTTATCGGTATACCGATTGATTACACAAACCAACGTACATAACAGAAATCCTGACGGTGAGGCAGATCCGGATTCTTCGGGAACATACGGTAAGATACCTTGAAACTTCCTGCATTAGACAAGCTGTGTTTAGCCTGGAATGTATACAAATTCCCCTCTTTCTTGATGACACTGAACGGTTCTACAGAATAAACATGTTGTTTACCGTCAGCCGTTGTATAAGTAGTCACCAATTCAAGTCCTACTGCATCGTTCAAGCCCTTCTCATCGATAACATAAGTAATCGTATATTCTTTTCCGCTTTCAATGCTGCCTTTTACAAGTTCTTCTGTCTTCTCACAAGATACAACCTCAATTGAATCCCATTTCTCAACCACTTCTTCCTTCCATGCTGCAATCTCTTTTGCCTTGGCATTGTCATTGGCAGACAACATCTGGAAACGTTTGGCTTCTTTCGTGTAGAACTTGCTATAATAATCATCGAGCTGACGCTTCATCGTATAATGAGGTGCAATCTGCGCAATAGAATTCTTGATTGTCTTCACCCAGCCTTCAGAGAATCCTTTCTTGTTGCGTGCATAGAACAACGGTAGAATTTCCGTCTCAAGAATGCTGTAGATAGTAGCAGCATCCAGCTGATCCTGATGATCTTGATTCTGGTAAGTTCGCTTTTCTGTCAACGCCCATCCTGCACCTTCACGATAGCCTTCCAGCCACCATCCGTCAAGTACGGAGAAGTTAAGCACACCGTTCATCAATGCCTTCTCACCCGATGTACCGGATGCTTCGAGCGGGCGAGTCGGTGTATTCAGCCAGATATCAACACCGGATACCAGACGACGTGCCAACTGCATATCATAGTTTTCAAGGAAAATAATCTTACCCAAGAATTCCGGACGACGGGAGATCTCGATGATTCTCTTTATCAAGCCTTGTCCAGCACCATCATGCGGGTGAGCTTTTCCAGTGAAAAGGAATTGTACCGGATAATCGGGATTATTAACGATCTTAGCCAGACGCTCCAAATCGGTGAACAACAAATGAGCACGTTTGTATGTAGCAAAACGACGGCCGAAACCAATCAGCAACGCATTCGGATTGATCTTATCCATCAGAGACACAATACGTGAAGGATCACCCTGATTCTTCAACCATGTTTCACGGAACTGCTTGCGGATGTAGTCTACCAGCTTGTTCTTCATGGTCATACGGGTCTTCCAGATTTCTTCATCAGCCACATTATAGATAGCCTCCCAAATCTTCGGATTAGACTGATCATACAAGAAATTCTCATTGAAATACTTCGCATACAACTGCTTCCATTCCGTAGCACTCCATGTAGGGAAGTGGACACCATTGGTAACATAACCCACATGACTCTCTTCCGGGAAATAGCCTTTCCAGATAGAAGAGAACATTTCCTGAGAAACCTTTCCATGCAACCAACTCACACCATTTACTTCCTGAGAAGTATTGCAGGCAAACACAGACATGCAGAAACGTTCGCCCTTATCACCCGGGTTATTACGTCCGAGATCCATCAGATCGTCCCAACTAATACCCATCATAGCAGGATATCCTCCCATATACTTGCCGAAAAGGCCTTCGTCGAAATAGTCGTGTCCGGCAGGAACCGGAGTATGAACCGTATAAAGAGAAGAAGCGCGAACAAGCTCGATGGCCTGATCGAAAGTAAGACCGGTAGCCACATAGTCACAGATACGCTGAACATTGATCAGTGCAGCATGTCCTTCATTACAATGATAAATATCTTTCTTGATACCTAATGCTTTCAGAGTCAAGATACCACCGATACCCAACAGGATTTCCTGTTTCAGACGGTTTTCCCAATCACCACCGTACAGTTGGTGAGTAATAGGACGGTCGAACTCGCTATTCATTTCATTATCCGTATCCAGCAGATACAGAGAAATACGGCCTACATTCACACGCCATACATTAGCATGTACGAAGTAGTTCATATAAGGAACGTCCACTACCATCTGTTTGCCGTCTGCATCGAGCACACGGTCGATAGGCAATTGGCCGAAGTTTTGCGCTTCGTAGTTGGCAATCTGCTGTCCGTCCATAGACAATGACTGGGTAAAGTAGCCATAACGATAAAGGAACCCTACTGCACAAAGGTCCACGTTACTGTCAGAAGCTTCTTTCAGATAGTCGCCGGCAAGTACACCCAAACCTCCGGAATATATTTTAAGAACATTCGTTAAACCATACTCCATGCTGAAATAAGCCACAGAGGGACGAGTAGCGTCCGGTTTCACATCCATATAGTCTCTGAACTTAGTATAAACATCATTCATGCGCTTCAGGATAACTTTATCTTTTGATAAAGCTTCCAGCTTCTCATAACTCATACGTTCCAGAAGCAGCACAGGGTTCTGACCCACTTCTTTCCACAAAGCCGGATCCAAATCTCTGAATAATTCGGTTGCTTCATAGTTCCAGGCCCACCAAATGTTGCGTGCTATTTCAGACAACTTTTCCAATTCCGCCGGAACACGTGACTTTACAGTCACCTCTTTCCAGTTCGGAGTGTTCACATTACTAACTTTAACTTTCATAATGTTATCATTTACTTGTTTGATAAATAATTTAATTCAGCTGACGTTTCATTGCATTGCGTAAAGCAATATCATAAGCCTCATAATAATATTTAATAAAGTGTTTCCACAACGCCTTCTCTGCGATTTCGGCGGCATGTTTGCGGATTTCCTTCACTTCATTTTCTGTTTTTGCGGAGAATAGCGAGACTGTATCTTTGATACCATCGGCCACCTCGGAATAATTATAATCCGAACGGTGCAACACTTCCACCCCGCCATCAATACCATTCTGTTTTTTCAGGCTCTTCACCCAAAGACCGAAACCGGCAAGATCAGTAGTAATGGTAGGCACACGGAAAGCCACACTCTCCAAAGGCGTATATCCCCAAGGTTCATAATAAGACGGATAAACGCTAAGATCCTGTCCCAACAACAGATCATAATAATCCTTATTCAAGATTCCATCCCTGCCATTCAGATAACAAGGCACAAAAATCACTTTCACTTTATCTTCGGGATGATTGCTCATTCCAAGATATTTCAACATATCAAGCACCTGGTCATGCGTCATATTATGCAACCAATGCGTGATAAAAGGCACTTCCAACGGAGTATCGAACTTGTCTTTACTTTTCAGACGCGCCTGCAAATCTTCACGGGGATCGCCCACCCAGCCGGGAACATTGACAAAAGCCAATACGTCTCTCTTCAAGTTCTTATCCCGGCACAAACGGTTCAATGATTCCAGAAACACATCGATACCTTTGTTCTTAAATTCATAACGTCCACTGGTTCCGATAATTAACGTATCATCACCCAAATTTGTTCCCAATAATTTATTGGCAACATTCAGCATAACCGAACGGGCACGTTTACGTTTGCCGGTGAAAGTACTTCCTTTAGGAACGAAATCGTCCTCAAAACCATTCATCAATACCACATCGGCCGCTTTATCAAGCAACTCTTTACATTCGTTATTGGTTATTTCACTTACCGTCGTAAAACAGTCCACATAATGAGCTGTCTGCTTTTCGATGGAATGTTTGGACTGCATATTCAGCTCTCCGGCCATCTGATCACCGTTATAAGCAAACAGGTAATCATACAGAGGTTTGTTGTTTCCCGCAATGGAACGTCCGATAGACGTAGCATGGGTCGTAAAGATCGTCGCAATTTCCGGTACAGCCGTTTGCAGATAAAGCGCTCCTAATCCGGTCATCCATTCATGTGCCTGATAAACAGCTTTATCGTTCTCCGTCAGATTGTAGCGATAAAAACTTTCCACTACTTTACCGGCAGCATACGAAAACATCGATGCTTCATCATAGTCGCCATAAGCATGCAGCGAATCTACCTGAAAACGATTCCACATCTCTGTATATATTTCATTCTTTTCTGCAAAGAACGACTGAAAGTCTACTAATATCACAATGGGATTGCCCGGAATATTCCAACGTCCTACACGGACGGAAAGATTATCTTTTTCACAGGCATGTTCTTTCCATGCCGCACAAAGATTGTCGGACTCTATAAACAAAGGATTATCCTTACCTTGCCACACGTCCGGACCAATAAAGAACAATTTATCACGAAAAGCGGTCTGTAATGTGTTTGCCCTTGTGGACAGAACAGTGTAGATTCCTCCTACCTTATTACACACCTCCCAACTGGCTTCGAAGATATAATCGGGGGTTAATAAATCTTTTACCATATAATTGTTTAGAACTCTTTTTTATTAAGCGACTGCAAAAATACGCATTATTTATTGAAAAATAATGGTTTATGCAGAAAATATGAATTGACAGGAAGCCACAAACGTTTGCAATCCCCCTTCAGCAGGGCGTTTCATTCTATTCTTTGAATGGACATGCATCAAAAAAAAAATGATCATATGCTCTCGATAAAAAAGACTCCTGCAATACGATATTACAGGAGTCTTTCATATTTTTTTATATATCCGGCTTATGCCAAAGCACTACCAATCAAGAAAGTAGCAGCCAAAGCTACGATTGCATAAAGTTCCGGGAATACAGCAAGGATCAGTGTATTACTGAACACGTTGTGACCTTGACCGATAGCAGCGATACCATTGGCACAAACCTGTCCCTGGCGGATCGCTGAGAACAAAGCAACCAATCCCAAAGCAATACCTGCACCCAATACGGCAGAAGCCTGAATAGCTGTGATCTGAGGAGTCAGGATACCGAAAATCGTTTGGAACATAAAGTAGCCGGCGAAACCATACAAACCCTGTGTACCCGGAAGGGCTGTCAATACAAGGAAGTTACCAAATGCGCTATCATTCTTTTTCAATGCGCCGATGGCAGCGTTACCTGCAATCGTTACCCCGTATGCACTACCGATACCCGACAAACCAACCATTACCGCGATGCCAATGTAGGCAATAAACAAATTCATTTCCATAATTTTATTCTGTTTTTATTGTTTAATTTTAAATCTTTGTTTCTTTATTTCTTAAAAGGTTTATACTCTTTACCACCGCCTTCATATCCGGAATTCTTGAAGAATTCCACAAATGTCAGACGCATGGGGTGAACCATCGCACCGAGTACATTCATAAATATATTGATGGCATGGCCGATCACAAAGATCAGTACCATCACAATCGGTCCTAAAACAGCATTATCAGGACTCATTCCGGTTGCGAGACTATTGAATACTCCTGCCAAAATACCTCCTGAAAGCCCGAGAGCGAACAGACGGACATACGAAAGCACATCACCCAGCAAACCGGTAACCATGTTGTAGGAATCCCACAAACCGAGTCCGATATTCAGGAACACATTCTTTCCGGGAGTATTGAAAAGGAATATCATCACACCGGCAATACCGAGTATTACCAAATGCACCGTACCGCCCATCGGTAATATTTCCGGAAGCAAAGCCGAAACACCCATAGACAATAACAGGATAATCCATCCGATCGTTGCAACGGCATATTTAAAGCCAAACTGTATCGTTTGGTTCACCGCTTTCAGCACCATACCGAACATGATCTGTATCACTCCCAATATTAACGAGAGCTGGAACATATCGTTATTATCCATGAAGACCGCATGTTTCAACCTCTGTACAATCGGCCAATCCAGATCGTAGATATTTGCTCCGAAAAAAGTTCCCGTCAACAATCCGCAAAAGAAAGTAGAAGCAGCCAGTACCTGGATCAGCGAAATGATCGACTTGGTAGAAGCAGTCAACTTCTTAGCCATCAGACGATATGCCGTAGCACCCGCAAAAAGAAATAATCCATACCCCGAATCGCCGAGACAAAGCCCGAAGAAAACCATAAAGAACGGAGCAAAGAACGGAGTTAAGTCCAATTCGTTATACTTCGGCAGCATATAGAGCTTGCAAATCGGTTCGAACCAGGAAAAGAATCCCTTATTATTCAATTCGATCGGCACATTATCTTCTGGCGTGGGATCGGAAAGTTCGTAATAGACATGAGACGAATCGAGGAAAGCCTCAATCTCTATCTTGTTACGGGCAGGAACCCAACCTTCAAGCAACATCAGTTTTTCACCGGCAGCCTGTTCTGTGCTCAACACTACTTTAGAAAACTCGATATTATTCTGTAAATCCCTCTCCATCTCCTTCAGGGAAGGAATATCCTTTTCGGCCAACAAAGCAAGCTTTCCTTCATTTTCAGTAATAGCCTGTTCCGTTTCGGCATAAAGCTGATTCACGCGAGTCAGTGAGTAAGCCGGCAACTTGGCCTGCTCTACATCCAGATCGACTTCTGCTCCGTCTTTCGTTACGGTTATAAAGAATACTTTTGAAGATATACGACTGATAACCATCGCATTATATTCCGTTTCCCATTCTTCTTTATAATTTCCTTCCGAACAGGTATAAAACCCTACCGTATAGCCAGCCTCATTCAACCGACGAACATTTTCCGGTTCGAAGTCGCCCCATGCAGTCAAGGCATCCCGCTCTTTTGCATAACCCTGCAACTGTTGGGTCAGTTTACTCTTTTCCGTCTGCAACGCATCTATCTCATCCAGTACTTGTGCACCCCGTTGAGGAGTCCCCCCCTCTTTGGCAACTGCCGTATTCTTATCGAGCTTCACATTCTGGAGCAACTTTATGGCAGCCGCCAGACGCGACGAAAGACGAATACTGTCCTGCAACTCGGCATTCTCAGCTATACCCTGCTGTTTTTCAACAATGTGCACCACGCCAAGCTCGCGAAGACTATTCAGAAAATCTTCGTATTCCTTATGATAAGCCAGGAACGTGAGTTTCTTCATTTTTGTAATCATGCCTCTATCTCCTTCCTTTTTTCCTGCTGGGATTTCAGAATCTTCTGCGACGACTTGGATAAGTTTTCCTCATCCTCCATGAAACGTTTGATCTTTCGCAGTGCATCCTGATACCCCGGTATCTGTACCTTCTCAAAAAGGTTCACTTTCTGAGTGGTCTTTTTTCTTGCATGTTCCAACAAGTTCAGTTTGGCGAGTATAAACTCTCTTTCGATAGCCGTTTGTGCAAGCTGCTTCAACAGATGCAGCCCGTCGGCATACCACTTGGGAGCGTTAAACATACTGTACGGCCGTATCTCAAAATCTACATTTTCGAGTAACGGCACCCGTACACCGGCAATCTTTTTCACGCCAAGATGAACATCATTTACCTTTATCAATGAGGCGTCAAACTCATTCCAAAGTGCGAACATGGCTTCATAAGCCTGGATTTGTTTCTCCAGCCTTTCTTCCAGATCGGCCGCTTCCGTCTTGCAGCGCTTCACCTCCATGCGCAGGGCACTCTCCTTGTTCTTAATAATAGGCAGAGTACGTACCCGCACTTTCAGTTGTTTCTCCAATAGCTGAAGGGACGTCTTATTATATTGAAACTTTATAGCCATCTCATTTATTTTACTGTTTTAACCATTTACCAACAGACAATCGAAACAACTCTTTTCGCTATTACAATCTACAAAAATCCAATCGCACGACTGTAAACTGCCTGATCGTAAATCCAATTATTTCGGCCAATACTGTTCTACCAGTTCTTTCTTCATATTCACCTCTTCCGGACGAAAATACTTACCGAACAATCCCCAAGCTACATCCAGCATTTCGGTAGTATCAAGATTTACATCGATAGCAAGTAACTGATTGGAGTAGTCTTTTGCAAAAGCCAAAGTACGTTCGTCATAATTAGTCAGGTCGAAACCGTTTTCCAACTTTGTCTTGGCATTGGCGGCATCGGCATACAGACGTACGGCGGCATTCATCACCTGCGGATGGTCCTTACGTGTCTTCTTACCGGTTACCAACTGTTTCAAGCGGGATAAAGAACGGAACGGATCGACAATAACCTTACCGATATCACTGTCACGACGCAGGAACAACTGGCCTTCGGTGATATATCCCGTATTATCGGGCACAGCATGCGTAATATCACCACCGGACAAAGTAGTCACGGCAATAATCGTGATAGAACCGCCGGAAGGGAACTGCACCGCCTTTTCGTAGATCTTCGCCAAGTCCGAATAAAGCGAACCGGGCATAGAATCTTTCGAAGGAATCTGGTCCATACGGTTGGACACGATTGCCAAAGCATCGGCATAAGAGGTCATATCGGTAAGCAATACCAGTACTTTCTCATTGTGCTCCACCGCAAAATATTCAGCAGCAGTCAATGCCATATCGGGAATCAACAGACGTTCCACCGGAGGATTCTCCGTCGTATTCATAAAGCTGACAATACGGTCGAGTGCACCGGCATTGGAGAATACATTCTTGAAATACAGGTAGTCGTCATTCGTCATACCCATACCACCGAGGATAATCTTATCCGTTTCGGCACGCAAGGCCACGTTTGCCATTACCTGGTTAAAAGGCTGGTCAGGGTCGGCAAAGAACGGAATCTTCTGTCCGGATACCAATGTATTGTTCAGGTCGATACCGGCAATACCCGTTGCAATAAGTTCCGACGGTTGCTTACGGCGAACCGGATTTACAGACGGACCACCGATCTCCACTTCCTGTCCTTCAATTTCCGGTCCCCCGTCGATAGGGTCGCCAAACGCATTGAAAAAACGACCGGCAAGCTGCTCGCTTACTTTGATCGTAGGCGATTTGCCCAAGAACACGACTTCCGCATTGGTCGGGATACCTTCGGTACCTTCGAACACCTGCAACGTCACTTCATCACCGGCAATTTTTACCACCTGGGCCAGTTTGCCATTCACGGTGCCCAACTCGTCATACCCCACTCCCGTCGCTTTCAGCGAACAGGTAGCTTTCGTAATCTGAGTGATCTTGGTATATATCTTTTGAAATGCTTTTGTTGCCATCTATTTACTATTTAGCTATTTACGATTTACTATTTAACACTTCTTTCATCAATCAGCTCTTTCAGCTGCTTCCGGAAGTCTTCGTACTGTTCCGACTGGAATTTGGAGTAGTTCATCTGTTTGCAGATGTTAATCATCTTCTTGAAATAATCCATTACTTCATTGAAGTTTTCAAATTCGAATTCAGTGTGGCAGATATCAATTACCATGTTCAGAATAGTTTCCTGACGTTCCATCGGAGTCACGGCATCTATCTCGTCGAAAGCATCCTGCTGAAGGATCACGAAGTCGATCAGTTCCGATTTCCAGAAAGTAACGTGATATTCTACAGGTACACCGTCGTCACCAAGAATGTTGATCTGCTCGGCAATCTCTTTACCACGCTGCAAACGGGTCTTGATTTCATTTACCTTCCCGATCCATTCACCGTTGATATGTTCGGAGATATATGCTTCAAATTCCGGATATTCGATGTATTTGGAATAAGAATCGATCGGATTCACTGCCGGATAACGTTTCTTATCGGCACGATCCTGTTCAAGTGCATAAAAACAACGGGCCACCTTCTTGGTGTTCTCGGTAACAGGCTCTTTCAAGTTACCACCGGCCGGAGACACCGTACCGATAAAAGTAATAGAACCCGATGCTCCATTATCCAGTTTCACATAACCGGCACGGCCGTAGAAATTGGAAATGATAGACGATAAGTCCATCGGGAACGCATCCGGTCCGGGCAACTCTTCCATACGGTTGGACATTTCGCGCAATGCCTGTGCCCATCGGGAAGTAGAATCGGCCATCAACAGAATCTTCAATCCCATCGCGCGATAGTACTCTGCAATGGTCATCGCTGTATATACGGATGCCTCACGGGCAGCCACCGGCATGTTCGAAGTATTTGCAATAATAATAGTACGCTCCATCAGCTTGCGTCCTGTATGCGGGTCAACCAGCTCGGGGAATTCGGTAAAGATTTCCACAACCTCATTGGCACGCTCACCACAAGCAGCGATAATCACAATATCCGCTTCCGCCTGTTTAGAGATGGCATGCTGAAGCACTGTCTTACCCGTACCGAAAGGGCCAGGGATAAAGCCCGTTCCTCCCTCTACAATCGGATTCACCGTGTCGATAACACGAACTCCGGTTTCCAGCAATTTAAAAGGACGGGGCTTTTCTTTATAATTAGTCATTGCACGCTTCACCGGCCATCTCTGAATCATATTGACTGTAATATCCTTACCTTCTTCATCGGTGAGTACGGCAATGGTATCTTCAATCTTATAATCCCCTTCGGCAGCAACAGACTTCACCGTGCAGGTTCCTTTCAGTGTAAAAGGCGCCATAATCTTCAGCGGCTGGAAATTTTCGTCTACCTGTCCCAACCATGCCGAAGCTTCCACCTTGTCGCCTACATTTACCAACGGCACGAAATGCCACTTTTTTTCTTTATCCAACGGATATGTATATTGTCCTCTCTTAAGGAAAACACCATCCATCTTGTCGAGGTCGTTTTGCAGACCGTCGTAGTTTTTCGATAACATGCCCGGACCCAGAGTCACCTCAAGCATGTGTCCTGTAAATTCGGCTTCCGCTCCCACTTTCAACCCACGGGTGCTTTCAAACACCTGGACATATACATGCGAACCTACCACCTTAATCACCTCCGCCATCAACTTATCGCCACCGGTAGAGATATAACAAATCTCATTCTGAGATACCGGTCCGTCAACGACGAGGGTCACCATATTGGCAATAACGCCACTAACAGTTCCTTTTGTTGCCATATAATTTTAGTTATTTTATTTTATCTGAATTCTGCGGGAATCTGCACTTCATCTTTCAATGCATCGATAATGCTCCGGAAGAGTTGATTTCCTTTTTCTTTATCCAACGCTATCCAACGTTCAATCATCTCGAGTTGCAGCAGGAATGCAAAAATACGCTCTACCGTAAAGTAATCGAAGAACGTCGCTTCTTCCATCCAGTTCCAACGCAATGAATCGAGTTTCTTCTCACGCTCCACCAATTCGGTTATTTCGCTGATTTTCATCAATTGTTCCAAACAATCCACTTCACCGGAAAGTCCGAAATCGCGGGCTCCGGATGTACGCAATGCTTCGCACACTTCCGTGTTGCCTACCACATTCTGAGCGATGTCCCATTTATATTTACGAGCAGAAAACGCAATCAGAATATTATTAATCGTCAGATTGAACTCAAACCAGGAAGAGACGAACTTATTTCCACATTTCATGGCATACTCATAATACAGGGCTGCCAGATGGTCTTCGTGGAGCACCGCACTTTCGGCTGGTGTATTGAAATAATCGGAAATAAAAACGGATAGGTAAGAAGGAAATTCTTTAGCGCTGACTTCACCGCCTTCTTTGATAGTAGCGATGTACTCATTCAATTCTGCTGCGGAGAAGTTTCCACGCAAATCGATAACTGCATCTTTGTCTTTCAGTAATTTCAAGACATTGGCATTATCGAATTTCAGATAGAACAGATCGATCAGCTTCTGGTCTGAAGAAGAAAGCCCAGGATAAATTTCTGTTTTAAAATCGGCTACTGTATAACTCAGTTTGCTATCCTCAAGAGTGAGTTCGGGCAAACCGGCTACCAAGTAATAGTATTTACTCATAATGGTTCTCTTTAGAATAGCATTTCTACCAACTGAGGACGCAGGAACTCTTTGAAGTAGTTCATAAATTCTTCTTCCCCGAAGTTCACTTTATACGAACCGTCTGCCGGAGAAACGGAGAACAGCGTTTTGATACCATTCACCTGTTCTATCTTTACACCTTTATCTAACAGGGCTTTCGCATTGGCAGCAAAGTATTTTTTCAAAGACTCTGCATCCGCAGTCGAAATAACAATCGGTTCGTCTACGCTCCATTTGGTAGCCAACGCTACAATAAAAGCATTCAAGAAGTCCTTATTCTGCGCAAATTCCTTCACGGGAGCCGTCACAATCTTGTCGGTCACCATGGTAGCAATCTCCGATTTCAAAGCATTGACAGCTTGACCGGCAAATAATTTTAACTCCGATTTAGTATTCTCTGCCATTTCGTCGGCAGACTTACGAGAGGTGGCGATAATCGATTCCGCTTCTTTATGAGCATCTTCGACGATCTTTTTCGCTTCTTCCTGAGCATTTGCGATAAGACGTTGGGCTTCTGCGTTACCTTTTTCTACGCCTTCACGATAAATCTTATCGGTCAACTCTTGAATTTTGTTTTCCATATTCACGGACTATTTAGAAGTTTATATTATAATATCTATTGCTTCAATTAGATTTTTGCCAAAAGTACGAAAATCAATCTTATAAAAAAAGGGAAAACAAGAAGAAAACTGTTCAATAAGAGCAAAAGAATAGTCAAAAAGAAAGGAAAAGGGAGAATTTAAAAAAGGGAGATGTGAGAATTGAGATGTGAGAAGCAGGCTGCGCTGTCACGCTGCATAGCACTTCTCCCCTCTCCATTCTCCCATCTCCCCTCTTTCTTCTCCCCCCCAATTCCTTCCAATACCCCTAAACACAGAAATCCCCTTGCCCCCGTATTCCGGGTTGCAAGGGGATCCTTCAGAAAAAAAACGGCGACTACCTACTCTCCCACTGTTACGCAGTACCATCGGCGTGACCGGGCTTAACTTCTCTGTTCGGAATGGGAAGAGGTGGAACCCCGGTGCTATAGTCACCTGAATAAGGTAGACATGACGGAAAAAAGTAAATTCAAAAGCCGCAGCAGCAGCAGGCTAAACGTATATATGAAACCATCGTGACAAAAAGAAAGTCAACGGGCAATTAGTAAGGCTCGGCTTTGATATTACTACCTTTACACCTGCCTCCTATCAACGTCATCGTCTCTGACGACCCTGAGAAATCTAATCTTGTGGCTGGCTTCGTACTTAGATGCTTTCAGCACTTATCCAATCCCGACTTAGATACCCGGCAATGCACCTGGCGGCACAACCGGTAAACCAGAGGTCAGTCCAACACGGTCCTCTCGTACTAGTGTCAGAGCCACGCAAATTTCATACGCCCACGATAGATAGAGACCGAACTGTCTCACGACGTTCTGAACCCAGCTCGCGTGCCACTTTAATGGGCGAACAGCCCAACCCTTGGGACCTTCTCCAGCCCCAGGATGTGACGAGCCGACATCGAGGTGCCAAACCCCTCCGTCGATATGAGCTCTTGGGAGGGATCAGCCTGTTATCCCCGGAGTACCTTTTATCCTTTGAGCGATGTCCCTTCCATGCGGAAACACCGGATCACTATGCTCTAGTTTCCTACCTGATCGACTTGTGAGTCTCCCAGTCAAGCGCCCTTATGCCATTACACTCTGCGGACGGTTACCAATCGTCCTGAGGGCACCTTTAGAAGCCTCCGTTACACTTTTGGAGGCGACCACCCCAGTCAAACTACCCACCAAACAGTGTCCTCGTGACAACGAGTTAGAACTCAAATAATCAAAGGGCCGTATTTCAACAGCGACTCCACAGATACTGGCGTACCCGCTTCAAAGTCTCCGGCCTATCCTACACATCAATTACCCAAATTCAATGTTAAGCTATAGTAAAGGTTCACGGGGTCTTTTCGTCCCATCGCGGGTAATCGGCATCTTCACCGATACTACAATTTCACTGAGCTCACGGTTGAGACAGTGTCCAGATCATTACACCATTCGTGCAGGTCGGAACTTACCCGACAAGGAATTTCGCTACCTTAGGACCGTTATAGTTACGGCCGCCGTTTACTGGGGCTTCAATTCAATGCTTCTCTTGCGATGACATCTCCTCTTAACCTTCCAGCACCGGGCAGGTGTCAGGCTGTATACGTGATCTTTCAATTTTGCACAGCCCTGTGTTTTTGTTAAACAGTTGCCTGGACCTATTCTCTGCGCCCTACCTCTCAGCAGGGACCCTTTATCCCGAAGTTACAGGGTCAATTTGCCTAGTTCCTTAACCGTGAATCACTCAAGCGCCTTAGTATATTCAACCCGACTACGTGTGTCCGTTTACGGTACGGGTACCTCAAGGATTAAGTTTAGCGGATTTTCTTGGGAGTATGATTACACGCACTATTGGATTGTTCAGAAGAACGCTCCATACTATCAGGTTCGACTCTTGCGGTGGATTTGCCTGCCGCAATCAACATCTACACCCTTCAACGGACTATTCCGTCAGTCCGCGGCGCTGTCACGACTCCGTCTCCACGTCACTCCTTAAGGTAGTACAGGAATATTAACCTGTTCTGCCATCGGCATCACCGTTCGGCTGAGCCTTAGGACCCGACTAACCCTGATCCGATTAGCGTTGATCAGGAAACCTTAGTCTTTCGGCGAGGGGGTTTCCCACCCCCTTTATCGTTACTTATACCTACATTTGCTTTTCCACACGCTCCAGCAAAGCTCGCGCTTCACCTTCGACGCAGAGTGGAATGCTCCCCTACCGATACTTACGTATCCCATAGCTTCGGTAAAATGCTTGATGCCCGATTATTATCCACGCCAAACTCCTCGACTAGTGAGCTGTTACGCACTCTTTAAATGAATGGCTGCTTCCAAGCCAACATCCTAGCTGTCTTAGCAATCTGACTTCGTTAGTTCAACTTAGCATTTATTTGGGGACCTTAGCTGATGGTCTGGATTCTTCTCCTTTCGGACATGGACCTTAGCACCCATGCCCTCACTCCTGTGATAGGACTAATGCGCATTCGGAGTTTATCAAGACTTGATAGGCGGCGAAGCCCTCGCATCTTATCAGTCGCTCTACCTCACATTAGTAACTCACAAGGCTGCACCTAAATGCATTTCGGGGAGTACGAGCTATCTCCAAGTTTGATTAGCCTTTCACCCCCACCCTCAGGTCATCCGGAAGCTTTTCAACGCTTATCGGTTCGGTCCTCCAGTTAGTGTTACCTAACCTTCAACCTGCCCAAGGGTAGATCACTTGGTTTCGCGTCTACTCCTACTGACTATACGCCCTGTTCAGACTCGCTTTCGCTTCGGATACACATCTCAAGATGCTTAACCTTGCCAGTAAAAGTAACTCGTAGGTTCATTATGCAAAAGGCACGCCGTCACTGTTTAAAACAGCTCCGACCGCTTGTAGGCGCACGGTTTCAGGGACTATTTCACTCTTCTATTCGAAGTGCTTTTCACCTTTCCTTCACAGTACTGGTTCGCTATCGGTCTCTCGGGAGTATTTAGCCTTACCGGATGGTCCCGGCTGGTTCACGCAGAATTCCTCGTGCTCCGCGCTACTCAGGATACCACTACGCTTCGTCTGACTTCATGTACCGGGCTATCACCGTCTACGGCTCCTCTTTCCAGAGGATTCCATTCGTCAGATGTCTTGCGACATCGTGGTCCTACAACCCCATGGATGCCGTGACATCCATGGTTTGGGCTAATCCCCGTTCGCTCGCCACTACTAGGGGAATCATTGTTTATTTTCTTTTCCTGCAGGTACTAAGATGTTTCAGTTCCCTGCGTTAGCCTCTATCATTGGATAGATAACCGGTCTTCAACCGGTTGGGTTGTCCCATTCGGAAATCCGCGGATCAAAGGTTATTTGCACCTACCCGCAGCTTATCGCAGCTTATCACGTCCTTCATCGCCTCCGAGAGCCAAGGCATCCGCCATGCGCCCTTTCTTACTTTCTTCATATCACCGGATCGATTTGAAATCAATAATTAAGAATTTAAAAATCAATAATCAGGAATCCAAAATCGAAACACTACGGTTTGATATATACTTTTAGCTCTTTACTAAAATTTACTTTTTGTACATCATGTCAAAGATCGTTTGCCCTAAACTGTCAGTCGTCCTTTGACAACCGGCAATCCGAAGCGGAGTGGAGAATAACGGATTCGAACCGTTGACCCTCTGCGTGCAAGGCAGATGCTCTAGCCAGCTGAGCTAATCCCCCTTCGTACAAGTTGAAAGTTGGAAGTTGAGAGTTGAAAACTTAGTTTCAAACCCGCAATCCACCAGGCGTCGACTTGCGGAAGTAGTCCCAGGCAGAGTTGAACTGCCGACCTCTACATTATCAGTGTAGCGCTCTAACCAACTGAGCTATAGGACTAGTTCAACCTCGCCATGCGGCTCGGCTTCTTCTTTCTCTTGTTTATCTCTATCTATAATATAATATAGACGGTCGATCTATATGCTATAAATAAACAAGTACCAGTAGTACATTCAGAACCGGAAATGGACGCCCTTTACGGCATCGCTCCAGAAAGGAGGTGTTCCAGCCGCACCTTCCGGTACGGCTACCTTGTTACGACTTAGCCCCAGTCACCAGTTTTACCCTAGGACGCTCCTTGCGGTTACGTACTTCAGGTACCCCCGGCTCCCATGGCTTGACGGGCGGTGTGTACAAGGCCCGGGAACGTATTCACCGCGCCGTGGCTGATGCGCGATTACTAGCGAATCCAGCTTCACGAAGTCGGGTTGCAGACTTCGATCCGAACTGAGAGGGGCTTTAGGGATTGGCATCACATCGCTGTGTAGCGGCCTTCTGTACCCCCCATTGTAACACGTGTGTAGCCCCGGACGTAAGGGCCGTGCTGATTTGACGTCATCCCCACCTTCCTCACATCTTACGACGGCAGTCTCTCCAGAGTCCTCAGCATGACCTGTTAGTAACTGAAGATAAGGGTTGCGCTCGTTATGGCACTTAAGCCGACACCTCACGGCACGAGCTGACGACAACCATGCAGCACCTTCACAAATGCCTTGCGGCTATGCCGTTTCCGGCATATTCATTTGCAATTTAAGCCCGGGTAAGGTTCCTCGCGTATCATCGAATTAAACCACATGTTCCTCCGCTTGTGCGGGCCCCCGTCAATTCCTTTGAGTTTCACCGTTGCCGGCGTACTCCCCAGGTGGAATACTTAATGCTTTCGCTTGGCCGCTTACTGTATATCGCAAACAGCGAGTATTCATCGTTTACTGTGTGGACTACCAGGGTATCTAATCCTGTTTGATACCCACACTTTCGAGCATCAGTGTCAGTTGCAGTCCAGTGAGCTGCCTTCGCAATCGGAGTTCTTCGTGATATCTAAGCATTTCACCGCTACACCACGAATTCCGCCCACCTCTACTGTACTCAAGACACGCAGTTTCAACTGCAATTTTACGGTTGAGCCGCAAACTTTCACAACTGACTTACATGTCCACCTACGCTCCCTTTAAACCCAATAAATCCGGATAACGCTCGGATCCTCCGTATTACCGCGGCTGCTGGCACGGAGTTAGCCGATCCTTATTCATATGGTACATACAAAATGCCACACGTGGCACCCTTTATTCCCATATAAAAGAAGTTTACAACCCATAGGGCGGTCATCCTTCACGCTACTTGGCTGGTTCAGGCTCTCGCCCATTGACCAATATTCCTCACTGCTGCCTCCCGTAGGAGTTTGGACCGTGTCTCAGTTCCAATGTGGGGGACCTTCCTCTCAGAACCCCTATCCATCGAAGGTTTGGTGGGCCGTTACCCCGCCAACTGCCTAATGGAACGCATCCCCATCCTCTACCGAAATTCTTTAATAACAAAACCAGGAGGTCATGTTATACCATCGGGTATTAATCTTTCTTTCGAAAGGCTATCCCCGAGTAAAGGGCAGGTTGGATACGTGTTACTCACCCGTGCGCCGGTCGCCAGCGGTGTATTGCTACACCCTGATGCCCCTCGACTTGCATGTGTTAAGCCTGTAGCTAGCGTTCATCCTGAGCCAGGATCAAACTCTTCATTGTAAAAGTATTGTGACTGCACGAATCAATCATTAATGAATCAACAATTAAAACGCGGCAGTATATTGCTCTGTTCAGGATACCGTAAATCTATTGACGTCATTCTAAATACCTATATTAATAAGCATTGACGGTTCTAAATTTTTAATCTGTCATAACTTAATAAGACAGAATCGTACTACTTGTATTGTTTATCAATATTTCAAAGAACTATGGTTGCTTTGTTTTCAAAAGCGGGTGCAAAGGTAAGGGGTTTATTTTAAACCGCCAAATATTTCGGAAGTTTTTTTTTCGGGTTGCGGATTTTCTACTCTAAGACTCTCTTGCGAAAGGGAAAGAAAGAACCGACACACCAAACCGACCTTTTTTTTTGCGAACCGGACTGCAAAGATAACGAATTTATTGTTTTACTTCCAAAACTTTCAGGGAGTTTTTTTGTTTAAACCGTTAACTTGGAGAATGCGCTTTCAATATGTCAAAGAAACAGGCTCAGGCTCTTCAGCTAAGCGGATGCAAAAGTAGGCCTTTTTACGATACAAGCAAAAGATTTCAATGTTTATTTTTGAATAAAATGAAAATAAATATGTAAGGGGCTGATTATGAAACATGTTGTAGAACATAAAAACAGAGGAAGGGAAAGGAAGGGAAAAAGGGCTACACATTATAATATATATACGCGCGTGAAAAGGGAAAAATGAAGGAAAAAAGGGGACGATGAAGAAAGAAACGGATTGAAAGGAAGGGAAGGTTTGTGGAAAAGAATCCGTTGCCGCATGGAGAAGCATTTATCATTACACAAGGAGAAAGGGAAAGGAAGGGAGGAAAGAGGGGGATGTAACGGATTAGAAACAAGGGAAGGAAGACTCTACGGGAAAAGGACGGAAACCCGTAGAGGAAGGAAGGGAGACTCGTAGAGGAACGGGGAGATTCTCTACGGGAAAAAAGAAGAAAAGGCAAGAGGTTGGTAAACAGCACATTAAGAAAGAAGACGGATGTATCTATTTTTCAATAGAGAAAAGGAGCCTTTCAGGATGGAGAAAGGGAGAAGCCTTGTGACAAATATTGACAGGAAGGGGAAATGAAGGCCGGATACAGGAGGGGATAAAAAAATTAACGATGTTAAAAAGAGGATGCTCACTATTTTGTGGCTACTGCCTACTATTTTGTGGGAACAGAAAAAAACACAGATTAAAAAGAAAAAACGGAATGAGGAAAAAAACAGGAATCAAGTATGAAACTTGAATACTGAAGTTTGATATTTACACAAAAAAGTGGACAAGGCAAAAAATGAAGTGCACCCCAAAAGTTAGACATAAAAGGCACTATAAAATATTTTGTGTAAATGTAAAATACGGGATTCAGTATGGGTTCCGTATTTTTTATTTAATAGCTTTGCAAAATGAAGAAAATTATGAAAGAGAAGAATCATGTAGTGCCTGATGAGGTATTAAGTAAGGAGTTCCTTAGCCAGTTCAAAACAGAAGCTGATGTCAGCAAGTTTCTGAAGCAGTTACACGCGCAGGTATTGGAGAAAATGCTTGAAGGTGAGATGGATGCCCATCTGGGTTATGAGAAGAATTCGGTTTCCGGTCATAACAGCGGCAATTCCCGTAACGGCAGCTACCCCAAGAAAATCCAAACCGAACACGGTGAAGCGGTCATACCTATTCCCCGTGACCGTAACGGTGAATTCGAGCCCATAGTTGTTCCCAAACACGAGAGTCGTGGGCTTTCCATAGAAAAACTTGTTATCTCCCTATATGCCAAAGGAATGATCGTGTCCGACATAGAAGAGGAGATGCGTGAAATCTATGAGATAGAACTGTCCACATCAGCCATTTCCATCATCACGAACAAAGTCAATCAAGCTGCTCAGGAATGGCAGAACCGCCCTTTGGACCCGGTCTATCTTATCGTTTGGATGGACGGTATTGTCTTCAAGGTTCGTGACAACGGTAAAATCATCAACAAGACTGTCTATCTCTGTATCGGTCTGAAACAGAACGGCTTGAAGGAAGTCCTTGGCATGTGGGTGGGAAAATCAGAAAGTTCTTCATTCTGGATGGGTGTCCTGACAGATTTGAAGGCCCGCGGAGTGCAGGACATACTGATTACCTGCACTGACAACCTGAACGGATTTACCGACACCATACGTGCCGTATTTCCTCAATCTTCCACGCAAATATGTGTCGTACATCAGATTAGGAACTCCTGCAAATATGTCGTTTACAAGGACAAGAAAGAGTTTACAGCCGATATGAAGAACATCTATAACGCGCCCAACAAGGAGGCTGCTGCCGTGGAACTGGATAATTTGGAAAAGAAATGGGGAGGGAAGTACCCTTATGCCATCCTCTCATGGAGGAATAACTGGGATGACCTGACTGTTTTCTTCCAGTTCCCATTGGAAATCAGGAAAATAATCTACACAACAAACCTCATAGAAAATCTGAATGGAAAAATCAGAAAGTACACTAAATCAAAACTTTCATTCCCTTCGGATGATGCTGTGAAGAAAATGGTATACCTTTCTCTGATGGAGATTGAGAAGAAATGGACAATGCCGATTACTAACTGGGGATTGATTATGAATCAATTTATGCTTATTTTTGAAAACAGAATTCAGATATAAGAGAACTTATAACTGAATCCCGTTTCTATTTACACAAAATTATGGATACTGCCGTTAGACATAAAACTTTTGGGGCACACTTCAAATAGTGAACAGTACCACCGATAAAAATCTACTTACCTGTTTCGTGACTACAAACCTTAGATACATCTACGGTAAATCCATCCCTCACAGGCATAAACTTACCTTTCTTTTTAAGAAATTCGATTAATTCATCAACATTCATATCATCTGCCGAACAAGCATAAAAATGCTGACATTCACCAAACTTATCTACAATTGCTTTCCGCAAAGATGATTCTGAATAACTATTTCCTTCCATCATGTGGAGAACTTCATGTGCATGTAACTGTTCCATAATCATATTTTTCTGCAAAGATAATGCAAATACATGAATCAAAACTGTAACAAATGTGACAGAAATAATAATTATTTTATTGCATTAAAAACAATATTACCCTGCAATAATAACCATAATTATCACATTTTTTAGATAAACTATACTGCAAAAACGATCTTTATTATATTGCAACAAAAACCTCATGCCAAGCCTATCAATCACATCCATATTATCCGAAATATGAAAACATCATACATTAGTGCATAGCATTAGGAATTATCGACACAATATAACATTCTTCATCCGCAGCTTCCACTTCGGCTTCAAATAATTTATAAGCCACACCAATAGCCTCTTCCGGAGAACTTGCCTCTATGTTTTTCTTAACATTCAGGCTTTCAACGACTTGTTCTCCTTCAACAAGTACGTAATAGATGATTACAGCATATTCCATTGCTTACTGTTTTTTTAATTACCGCAATATTGTCGGTGCTACAAACATAGATTTTTTATCCATAAAATCAAAATAAAAAAGAACTTTCCACCACCTATTTAAATCGTATGGTCTGTAGCATCTCATTGACCACTCCCTCCGTTCTTTCTACCGGAGTGGTTGCAAAACAAGAAATAATACACGCCTTCCCTGTCTCCGGACTAAACAAAGCAGCAAATGTCCAAACCAGACGCGGATCGGTTATATATCGGATCGACTGCATACGCAACACATTATGATCCACCAGTCCGGTATTCATATCAAGAACGGAGAAATCATAACCATCCAGCGCAGTGTCTCTCCAAGAGTCCACACACTCTTTGAAGTAAGCTTCAGTAGTATTCGTATCATATACCCCTACTACTGTTCCCCAAATACTGTCTCCCGATTCGAAGGAATGGTATATGTTATCGGAAATACTATCTACTCTTTCACACAACAAGCCCTTCGGGGCACGAAAAGCAACAACTCCGTCGGTATATTCTCCCTTTTCCGGAGAAAGAGACACCACAGCAGTACTGTTCCCTAAATAAGATATAAAATAAATTAGCAGAAGCAAGGCCGGTATCACCAGTAAAGAAATCGCAAAATATTTATCTCTTTTGAACACCATACGTTCTTCTTTAGGAAAAAGATTCTCCACCTGCCTGGAAACACAAAGATAACTGAACCAGATAAAACTCCAAACCAATGCTTTCACCACCTGTGGAAGGCTATCCCACCCTGTATCCGGCATTTCACCGGACAACAAAACCAACATATTGGAAATAAAAATAATGATAACATATAACTTTCCGAGAAAAACGGCATTAGGCCGAATATACAAAAAAGCATAAATGGTATAACCGGCTAACGCCACAAGACCTAAAGAAAATAAAATATCGATACCGGAAAAAAGACAAGTAATAAAACCAACGTTGTCTACAGAACTAAAACCGACAATGGACATGATCAAACTAAACAATGAACCAAAGCCTACTACAAACAGAAAAAAGGAAAGCCAACCACGGACATATTTTTGCTTCGGAGTTGGAGGGATAAGATTTGAGGTGTTTTCCATAGTATATTTATTCCAATAAGACTTCAGTAGTATCCCAGCCCACAGCAGAATACCACTGTAAATTCTTAAAATAAGCATTCCATTTAGTAAAAGACTTGTATGGAATATAGCAACCAATACCGGAATACATATCTTCATCAATATTTACCAATGGATAATCATTCACATACCCTTCGAAAATAACAGTTTTTCCAAGTTGTCCTTCAAAAGCTAAAGGAATATTTCCACCGGTCACTTCACTTACAAAAGCTCTGAAATCATATGATGAACGACTTAGTTCTCCTCTTCCATACCCATATCTATTCTGAAATAAGGATAACATAGATGGAGTAAAACTTGCAATATTCTCCATATTCTCTTGCATAATAGAACGAGTAACTGCAGCCAAAAGCTCCATTTCATCAGTCTTCACAACAGCAATTGTGGCCCAAGGAAATCTTTGTGTTTTATAATAATCAAGATATGCCTGAGCTAATAAAACTGCATTCCTTTCTTTATCGTCAACAGACAAAAGATACTTTACAATATTTTTATAAGGAAAACCGGTACTCATCACCTCCGCCGGAGAAAGGATCAAATAATCGGCACTATGTCTAAGTTCATATGCAACTTCAACCTGTGACATCAAACAGGCATCCATCAAAATATAGTCAAAATGTATAGAAGTACGTGCCAACACATCAGCCAAATCAGGTATGTCAATTTTTAAGCCACCGTCATCCCCAAAAGACCGAGTACGACTATGATCCACCGGAAGCCATCCTGTAGCATGAGATCCAAATATCAATCCATAACATTCCGCAGGGCATAGTTCTTCTACATCTTTAAATACATCAAGCATCACATCCTGAGACAGCGAATTCTGTTCATTATATGTTTGAATAATCACCCGATCACTCACTTTTCCATCTTCCCCTACTTCATATTTAAATAAAGTAGGCTGTGGAAACTCACTCCTATAATACTTCCCTCCATCCCAATAAATCACAAAAGTCCCTGGAGTCTCCGCATTTTTCAACCCTTCTTCTACCGACGCAATGTTAGGATATATATCATCACTTATACTATTATCTGCGACCAAATACATAAGAACAGTTCTTGAAGCTTTTATCTTAGGCTCTTCATCGTCATGACAAGATACCAAAAAAACTACCAGATAGAAAAAGAAAGAAAGTGTAATCAGTCGCTTCATTTTAAATTTATTTATTACAATGTGTACAAAGATAAAAAAATAAGAGATACAAACCATGTATCTCTTATATATTAACGTCCGAACTACTCTTCCGGTTTAGTAAACCGGAACTTCTCCGGATCTATTTTTTGCAGAACAATCGATTTATTCTTCTTATATTTTCCGAGTACTTTCAAAGCCTCCTTATCAATCTTCTTTTTATTATCGGAAAAATAAATCATACAGGTACGATTAGGCAAGTTCATTTCAAACTCCAGGAAGTTCTTCAACTGGTAGCTATACAATTCACGATGCGGCAAAAAACCACCCTTATCAAGATGAACACTATCCAACAACTGAATGTCGGTATAATACACCACCGTATCAGTAAACGATGCTGAAATGCCAAAGGCATACACAGGCTTGTGAGAACCTTTCTTTAGTGAAAACGCCGAACACATTGTAAACACCAATGCTATGGCAAATAGTATTTTTACGTATTTCATATCTGAATTGTTTTTATCGTGGCAAAGGTAACAAAAAAGAGGAAATATCCCTTATTTATCACAAATAAATGGCATTACTAACGATACATCCATAGCAACACCGGCTTAGCCTCACCCTTTAGCAATTTGTCTACTTTTCGCATCACATCATTGCATATCACAGGACATCCCTGGCTTATCCCCAATGGAAGATGTACCGGATAAATATCGGTCGCAGGCACAAGATCATACGAATGAAGCACAATTACACGTTTGAAAGCATTGTCATTCGTCGGTTCCAGTCCGTGCAATTTATAATGAACGTTGATTCCCCATTTGCTATACGAACGGATACCGACTTTATAGCGTCCCAAAGAAGAACAATAACTTCCCTCCACATTACTGAATACAGGTTTGGAAGCAGTACTGTTTTTCCCATACCCATGTGCACAAAGGCTGGCATATACGACGGAATCACCCCTAAAGTCCCAAACAAAAAACCTTTTCTTGCCGGAATGTATACAGAAATCGACCAAGAAACAGTAATTGGTATTGAATCCCTTATCTACACAATAAACTTTTGCAGAATCTGCCTTTAACTTCAAACGATTGTATTCACCAGTAGAGAAAGTATCGGCGCTTCCACCACATCTGCCACGTGCAATAAAACAGAATATGAAAGCCAAAAACAGAACTAACAAAAATCGAACCGGTTTATTCATAAGACAGTATACTTACAAGTAAAAATACAGGAATACGCTTCTACAAAGACATAAAAAAGTCGTGTAAGCACGTTTTAAGATTGTTACCCTAAACACTTTTACTTACACGACTAATACCTTTTTTCGAAAACTGATATATCGACTTATCCCAAGTACGATTTGAGCAATTTACTACGATTACTTTGTCTTAATCTTCTGATTGCTTTTTCTTTTATCTGGCGAACGCGCTCACGTGTGAGGCCAAACTTATCGCCGATTTCTTCTAATGTCATTTCCTGTTGTCCGATACCGAAAAACATCTGTATGATTTCTTTTTCTCTATCGGTTAACGTAGAAAGAGCTCTATCAATTTCCCTCGCAAGAGACTCATTTACCAGAGAGCGATCCGCCATAGGCGAATCATCGTTTACCAGCACATCCAGCAAGCTGTTGTCTTCTCCTTCAACAAACGGAGCATCCACCGAAATATGACGGCCGGACACCTTTAATGTATCAGAGATTTTATCAACCGGGATTTCCAGTTCGTCTGCCAACTCTTCAGGAGACGGACGACGTTCGTTCTCTTGCTCAAACTTGGAAAAGGCTTTGCTGATTTTATTCAGCGAACCTACCTGGTTCAATGGGAGACGAACAATTCGCGACTGCTCTGCCAATGCTTGCAGAATAGACTGGCGAATCCACCATACAGCGTAACTGATAAACTTAAATCCACGTGTTTCATCAAACTTTTCGGCAGCCTTGATCAGTCCTAAATTGCCTTCATTAATCAAATCCGGCAAACTCAAACCCTGGTTCTGGTACTGCTTGGCCACAGATACGACGAAACGAAGATTGGCACGTGTCAGTTTTTCCAACGCTACACGGTCACCCTTACGAATACGCTGAGCGAGCTCTACCTCTTCTTCTACAGTGATGAGATCTTCACGACCTATTTCCTGCAAATACTTATCAAGAGAAGCGCTCTCTCTGTTAGTGATACTTTTGGTAATCTTTAGTTGTCTCATTCTTATAAAACAGATTTGGAGTGCAAAGTTACAACAAATAATTTGTTAACTTATTATCTTAACGTAACTTTTTCACCATTATTATTAACTATGAAACAAAAAAGAACACCGACAAGTTGTCTGTCGGCATTCTTTTTCTTATTCATTAGCTAATATTACAATCTTCTTACCTTAAATTAATTATAAACTACCCATTTATTCCTGAGTCAGATCAACGGCGTAGTTGGCACGTTTTCCAGAGGGGAACATTCCGGTGAGGAACAATACCTGATCCGGTGACTTAGTAGCTGCCTTGAGCACTTCTTCCAGATCACTGACTTTACGTATTTGCTCGCCATTAGCTTTCAAGATAATGAAACCTTTACGGACACCCGCATCCTTCATTTTTCCATTGGTAACTCCTGTCACTTCGACACCATATCCTAACTTGAGTTGTTTCTTCAAATCAGCAGGAATCTCCCTGAAAGCTGCACCCAGAATTTCCATTCCGGCATTCTTTACTACTTTGGTAGTTCCCTGTTCATTCTTCAATATCACCTCTACATTCTTCTCTTTCTTATCGCGAATCAACTTCACAGTCACCTTGTCACCCGGACGATGCTTAGCAAGTGCTTCCTGCAAATCAGCAAAGTTATGTACTTTCTTTTCATCAATACCGATAATAACGTCGTCTACCTTGATATCGGCACCGGCAGCAGAACCACCGTCAACAATTTCACGAACCCAAACACCATCTACCACACCGAATTCTTTTGCTTTATCACGAAGTGTAGTACCTGATTTATCGATAGGCTGCTGGTCTTCCATAATACTGGTTCCCAAAGAAGCCCCTGCGATACCTAACATTGCACGCTGTACAGTACCGTATTCTTTCAAGTCGGCAACCACTTTCTTCATAATGCTGGTCGGGATAGCAAATCCATACCCGGCATATGCACCTGTAGGAGATGACAACACAGAGTTGATTCCAACCAATTCACCTTTAGCATTAACCAACGCACCACCACTGTTACCTTGGTTGATCGCAGCATCCGTCTGGATGAACGATTCGATACCACCGTTGTAAACACCCAATGTACGGGCCTTTGCACTTACGATACCGGCAGTTACAGTAGAATTCAGATTAAACGGGTTACCTACTGCAAGTACCCACTCTCCTACTTTCAACGCTTCAGAATCACCAACCGGAATGGTAGGCAGATCATCATCCGATTCTATTTTCACCAATGCAAGGTCAGTACTCGGGTCTGTACCGATGATACGTCCTTTAAATTCACGGTTATCATTCAACTTCACAGCTATTTCGTCAGCTCCGTCAATTACGTGATTGTTCGTTACGATGTATCCATCTTTAGAGATAATGACCCCCGAACCGAAACCTACACGTTCCGGAGTTTGTACTCTACGCTGTCCGCCACGTCCATCACCGAAAAAGAAATCAAAAATATCGGGAGGTGTCTGAACGGTCTGCGTCTTTGAAGTCTGAGTTGATTTTATATGGACTACAGCATGAAGCGAATTTTCAGCCGCTTGTGTCAAATCTACCGGTTGTGCATCGATTGCATCAAAAGCAGCCAATTTTACATTAGGGTTCTGCTGGAACACCTCATTAAATGCTATCTGCTTATCGGTATCCTGCCCCTGCATCATTTTGTAGGTAGTTATGCCTGCAACTCCTGAACTCAGCAGAACGATAGCCCCTACTCCTAAAATGTTTCTTGTTGTCTGTTTCATACTATTCTTTTTATTCTTTAAAATGTTAATATTCCGTTTTGTTTTAACTTTATGACGTTAAAATAACGACAAAAATCATTCACTTATTCCACTTGTCACTCTTTTTTGTCCTCTTTTAACAGAGAATATTTACTGATTAACAGCGGTTAACGGCATGAACTGACAAATTTACATTCATTACATGACAACCCTTTTAACATGCATTTCCTACACAGGGGAATATGCCAAATATGGCAGTATGTCACCCATAATATACTTTTGGATTATTCCACCATACCTTTATCTATACCGAATCTTTCATCCGTCTGACATTTACCGGCAGGTTCTACATGTACCAGAATATCATAAACGTTATCGATCGAACCTTTAATGCTCTTCTCTACAGAATCGGCAATCTCATGCGCCTGCGTTATGGTTATTTTGGGATCGACTTCTATATCGAGTGTGATCAGATATAAATTCCCTATCATTCTCGATCGGACACGATGGGGATTGCCTGCACCGGGTACTTGCTCTACAGCTTTGAATATCTTATTATATACATTGACATCCTTAACGCCATCCATCAATTCTACATTGGAATCTATAAAGATGTTCACTGAAGACTTTATAATGAACAGACTGATTATCAATCCAGTGATTGAATCGAGTATAGGCAGTTTAAATATAAAAGTAAAGATCAACCCCAGTAATACTCCGGATGAGATGACCACATCATTACGCATATTGACTGCATTTGCCGTAAGTAAGGAACTGTTGATCTTCTTTCCTTGTTTATATTGATAAGATGCCAGCAACAACTTGCCGGCAATAGAAAACAAGGTGACATATATGGCAATGGGAGAAGGAATTTCTTTAGTTTCATTTGAGAAAATACTCCCAATTGCAGACAACAACATTTGTACACCGGCATAAAAGATCACAAGTGACAATATCTTAGTTGCAATACCCTCGGCCTTTTCATAACCGAACACATACTTCTTGGAAGGTGGCCGGCTGATAACACGCGCCGTAAAAATCATAACGATGGAAATAACCACATCCGTTGCCGAATCAATACCATCACCGAGTACAGCCAAACTACCGGCCCACAGACCAATTACAATTTTCGACGCAGAAAGTACCGCATTACCAATCGTACTTATCCACGAAGTTTTTATTAATATTTTCTCTCGTGACATTTTAAATAATTAAATAATGTGCCAATGTGCCAATTTAAGAATGAAAAAATGAAAGAAAGAAACATTCAGACAATTAATAGATTAACATGAATTCGATATAACTTTTATCTCGTATGGCTTCCCTCTTTCCCTTCAAGTTATGCAGCATTTTCATCTATCGAGTGGATGCTAAATTATACCATTTTAATTCTTTCACTCTTTCACTCTTTCATTCCTTCATTCTTTAATTTTTCAATTCACCTCTTTCCATAAAGCTTATCAATCAGGTCCTGCCGACCGATACGGCGTAATTCATTTATGATATTCCGGCGTTCCTCCGGTTTATACCAAAAAAAGAACTGTCGCTGTGCCAGCTTTTCTTTTTGCGTTTTAGCACTAAATACCGGCTCCAAAGTATATGGATGAAATCCGGTATACCAAGCTTCCGTTGCTACCGTCATTGGTGTAGGAGTAAAATCCTGTACCTGTTCCAGATGAAAATCCAGACGTTTGGTAATAACCGCCAACTCTGCCATATCTTCTTCCTTACAACCGGGATGGCTGGAAATAAAATAAGGAATAAGCTGCTGGCGCAATCCTTTTTCGCAATTGATCCGATCGAATATCTTCTTAAACTCTCCAAACTGGTTAAATGAAGGCTTACGCATAATAGAGAGAACACGATCACTGGTATGTTCCGGTGCTACTTTCAACCGTCCGCTTACATGCTTTTCAATCAGTTCACGGGTATATTCGGAAGTACTTTGATTGACCGCAGGATCTTTACTCTGATGCAACAACAGGTCATAACGTACCCCGCTACCGATAAATGATTTTTTAATACCTGGCAGCGCATCCACCGCATAATAGATATCCAGCAAAGGGCGGTGATCGGTATTCAAATTAGGGCAAACTTTAGGATGAATGCATGACGGGCGCTTGCATTTCCGGCAAATATTCTCATCTTTTCCTCCCATTTTGTACATATTGGCCGAAGGACCTCCCAAATCACTGAGATATCCTTTAAAATCGGGCAATTGCATGACCTCTTTTACCTCTTTCAGAATAGATTCCTTACTGCGGCTCACAATAAATTTGCCTTGATGTGCCGATATTGTACAAAAAGCACATCCTCCAAAACATCCGCGATGAATATTCACCGAGAACTTAATCATGTCGTAGGCAGGAATACGCTTCCCTTTATATTTCGGATGCGGCAGACGTGTATACGGTAAATCAAACGAACCATCCAGTTCTTGCTGTGTCATAGGAGGATATGGCGGATTGACGACTACCACACGTTTATCGACCCGTTGCAGTATACGTGAGGCAGCATATTTATTGGACTCTTCTTCGATATGTCGAAAATTACCCGCCTGTTTTTTTTTGTCTTTCAGGCATTCTTCATGAGAATAAAGCTCTATATCTCCTTCCGCACGGATAGATTCCATCTCAGTCGCATTGCACAAATAAGCTGTTTGCAAAATATCTGTCGGTATCTCCACAGAAGATTGCATACGCTTGCAAAGCTCCACAATCGGTTTCTCACCCATACCATAGATAAGTAAGTCCGCACCACTGTCACATAGAATGCTTTTCTGCACCTTATCCTGCCAATAGTCATAATGACTCAACCGACGCAAACTCGCCTCGATTCCACCTAAAACTACCGGGACATCGGGATAGATTTTTTTCAATATCTGACTATATACAATCGAAGGATATTCCGGACGCATATCCGGACGACCGTCCGGAGTGTAGGCATCTTCGCTGCGAAGGCGCTTATTGGCCGTGTATTTATTCACCATTGAATCCATACACCCTGCCGAGATACCAAAAAAAAGACGAGGGCGACCCAACTTCTTAAAATCGCGCAAGTCATCACGCCAATTCGGTTGAGGAACAATAGCTACCCGTAATCCTTGCGCTTCAAGGATACGGCAGATCACTGCCGGTCCGAATGAAGGATGGTCTACATATGCATCTCCACTAAACAGGATAACATCGAGCTCATCCCACCCGCGCAATTCTACTTCTTTTTTTGTAGTGGGTAACCAATCGGTAAGTCGATATTCTTTCATGCTGCGAAGATACGGATAATTTCGCTATACTAATGCATGGATAAAGCAGAAGATAAACCATCCACATACGGCTACTTTGAGTACAGTGCCCAAAAGAAAACCTATAAAAGCCCCGAATCCGGCTTTCAGTGCATGCCTCGTTTCCTTGCCGCCCAACAACTCTCCTATAAATGCACCGGCAAACGGACCAATAATAACACCCCAAGGCGGAAATAGAAAGAGTCCGGCAAACGTACCGATAATACAACCCCAATTTCCCCAACCCGTACCTCCGAATCGTTTCACTCCAAACATCGGGACAAAATAATCGAGTATCTGAATCACTACGACAAGAAGTAACCAAAAAAAGAGTTGCAACGGCGTAAAAGTGACCTTATCGGTAAGTTGAAGCAGTACTAAAGCCACATAAGCAATAGGCGGCCCCGGCAACATAGGGACAATACAACCGATTAGCCCTACCAACAGGCAAATACTCCCCAAAATAATCAGAAAGATATCCATAAATTATCCGATGCGTTTGATGATAGAAATAAATTCTTCATTCGTCATACCGAAGTCCTGCTCACGATAGTTCACAAAATCCTCCAGATAAGCACTCGCTATACCATCCATGATATCTTTTCCATCAAGACCGAGTTCATCAAGCATAAAACGTATCAATCCTTGATAAGCATGAATGGTTTTTATTCGTTGATCGGCAGCCGGTACAGACATCATCTGGCATTGATGCTCATTACGGGCAATAAGATAAACGGTAGCATAGAATTTATCTACACTACCATATATACTGTTTATTTTTTTAATTGCCTTTCCCGGCAGTTTTTCTAATTTCTGTTGTATTTCACTCATCCTGGAATAGTAAACTGTAAAGTCATCTGCTCACCATCATAAATTTCGCGAAAGCCGATGCCTTGCTCCGACAAATATTCTTTTAAGTCCTGAAATGCATTGGCATTATCCATAATAATCTCCACAGTATCACCGGATTCAGCACTACACATGGCCTTTATGGCTGGAATCAAGGGACTGTAAGCAGTCGTCCCACGAGTGTCAACAGCAATCATGACTCCTCCTCTTCTGCCTCTTGCGAATTGAACCAGACAAGATATAACTTTATAAGTTGCTGCAAACCGAATGCTTTCATATTGTTGTGATAAATCACATCAATGCAAAGATCGAGCAGGTCCTTACTGTCTTCCTCCTGACTGGCAATAAGTGAACGGATATTGAGCTTGAGTTTATCGAGAACAGCTTCATCGACAATACCGTTACTGTCGATAAGATGACGAAACAACGCATATTTTTCAATTGTTCTCAAATTCTCTTCTGAAACTTCCATAGTGCGTGTACCACTGGGATTTGCTTGTATGGTATACATAATCTTTTTATTTTAAAGTTAATGATAGCGACAAAGATAGAATTTTTTAGTGATTAATGGTAAATGATGAATAATTAATTGCTAACCCGTTTATGAATCATTCATCATTTAACATTCGCCATCTTCCATTAAGAGTCTATTTGAATTTTCCTCTTAAAAGGATTTATCATCAAAAAAGTTTAGCACTGCCGCCATAATTGCGGCCCGATCAGCTTCCGACTCTATACTTTCAAAAGGAAATCCCATTACAAACGTACGGTAATCTCCACGATAAGCAATACCGGCACTCTGCTTTCCCGGATGATAGGTAAATACGGAAAAAGCTGGAGCTACAGGGACGATACAGTCCGGTGCAGTTACCGCATACATTTTCTCGTTAGGCAAACGGGGAATCGAAACAGTACGCCCCAATCCATCGATCTGTCCGGAACGATTATCCCGAAGCGATTCCTGATAACCATATTTTAATACTTTCTCGGTAAATTCCCGATTCCCTTGCGAAGTGCTCATGTCACTTCCCACATAAGAACCACTGACTAATATATTCCCTCCCGACTGACAATAGGCAGTGATGATCCGTTGCATAGCCGAAGAAAAAGTCTTGTAATAAGCCCGGTCGGTCGTATTCTCCTTTTCCAGCCCCAAGATGTAATCCACAATCGGGTACTCTTCCAATTGTACTCTTTCGTTTTCTACCGCCTCATCGCTACACGATACAAAACTATATCGTCCCGTCGCCTGAATCGCCTTTCCATGAATAAATGAATAATCGAAAGTATTTCCGATGATTTTCATACCTTCCAACTCACTGCCGCTATCTCCCAGACTCCCCTTTCCTTCCTTACCGGCTTGCTTACGGTCAAAACCGGTCTGCGGACCACAAAGAGAAATATTGTATAAATAAGGAACTCCCGGATCTTGCTCCAAATCGAAGCCGGCAGTGGTAGAAGTATTGATAACGGCAGGTCCGCTTAAGCGATCGAAACCATTAACAATAAGAACTTTTCCTTTTTCGTTCTTTGCTTTATAAGCCGATAAAATCTCAGAAGGGAAACTTTCACCACCACGGTTCACTGCCGTAACTTTGAACGAATATACAAGTCCCGGCTCTATTTTGACCACATGCGACGTTTTATTTACCAATACTCCATTATCAAAACCACCATAACCGACACGGGTATATACCATATACTCCCGCGGGGTAGCCGTTGGCTCAAGAGGATCATTTTCTCCCTGCCAGGATAGTTCCAGTGTATTCTTTTTCTTCCCGAAGCGGATCGCAAAATTACTCACTGGAAGCGGTTGCACAACAGACTCTTTCCCATGTTGACTATTTATGAAACGGAGTACCCCCTTATAAATAGCACGCCCTACCGTAAACTTAAAATTAGGATCATGTCCCAACTGCATATCGGCAAAATTCTGATGTGACAACAATTCTATAATGGTGGAAGGAACAGAAGGTAAACGCGTTTCACTATAATTCCGGTTCCACATGCTACGGCGTGTCCAGGGGATATTGTAGGCAGCACGAATATCATTCTGTATTTGAGTCAGTAAAATATCCGACAAGTCGCGTGAAGCATAACGGTCTATCCCCGTATTCAACTGCCCGTTATTGAAATCCGTCGTATATATCCCCAGCGAACCGATTATTTCGTCCGTCCTGCTATGCCCTGCATCGCTATGCAAAGCAACTGCCATCTCCAACGGTACTCCCAATCCTTTCTCTTTGGGATTAAACACCGACCCTCCGGACAAATAATTCAATGCATTAGAACGCACATTGATGTCGTCGGTATAATCATTTTCTCCTTTCTTGCCGGCATATACCTCGTAAGGCATACCACCCCATTGTGCTGAGTAACGTGCTCCCTCCAGATAACGCGGCAATCCACTGACATTACCACCTCTCGAAATATTACCCATACCACCGCCAAAACGTACTGCATCTGCACATACTACCCCGTCCTCCTTACTCTCATTGCTGAGCACCACCATGCCATAATCGTTATTACCCTTATCAAATTCAAAAGTTCCTAAGTAGACCCAAGTCCCCCCACCTATTTGCTGGTTAACCTTAAATTCGGTAACTCCCCCCTTGTGAAAAACAAGATATTTAGCATCGCTCACACTATTGGGCAATGTCTGATAAGAAACATATACAGCATAATTACCACTCTCCGGAATAGTAGGGATCCACTCCGCAAAAGCCTTATTCTTTTTCTTTTCGGTACGGGCATAACGGGCAGTACCGTCCAAAAACGGATTCTCCCCATCTCTATAAACACGTTTCGTCCGGGCAAAACCTCTTTTAGCGGCTACTTCCCAACGAGCTTTACGACTTTTCACTTCCAGATAGACAGACCCGTCTTTCGTGTCATTATCAACAATCACTTCATTCTTCTGCGTATCACGCTCACGCGGAGTAAATACATTGGCGCCTGCATTCTCAAGCATCGGAATGACATAAGGAAGAATAAAGGACTGGGTAAATAAGTCCTCAGTAGTACAGAAAAGCCGGGGACGCTGCCATCCCCACTCTCCTTTATCGTTTTTAAAGTACTGTCCATGACTTTGCCACAAAGCGATATGACGATTGTCCAGTCCACGCGAAATTTCATAGGGACGTGACATATTCTTCACCCATGGCGCCCCTTTATAATCAATATTCAAAGAAAGACGTGTCTTATCCTTTTTCTTTTTTCGGTAAACATTAGGAATGAGATCTTCAATCGGTTTACCGTCAGCATAGATCGTGACATCAAAAAAACGTACAGGACCGGGAAGAAGATTTTCCACCTGATTATAAATACTCTCTACTGTTTCCGGGAGAAAAGGCTGGTAGGCAAAACTCTCGGAAGCTTGTATCGTCAGTCGTTTACGGTCAAAATCAATCTCTACACTCTTGAGCGCGGGTCGGTTGATTTTTGCAGAAACAGTGGTATAATTACTGAAGAAATCAGTTAGTCGCTCTTCTACGTTCTTTTCGATGGCCTGCGCAAAGAGCAGGGATGTCCCTGCAATAAGGAACAACAGGAATAGGCATAGTTTTCTCATAAAACTCCAATCATTTACCATTTATCCGCAAAAATAGAGTAAATTCCTCTATTCTGTGTATAATTCACGTAGTTTATCCAAATCCACTTCAAGGTTATCGATCAAGTACCTTTCTATTCCTCCAAATTCTTCGTCTATTACCCGGAATGCAGTTTCCAAATACTCTTTTCTTACGGTAGTCAACGGCTTCAACTCCGGATGCTCCCGAGTGATGAATTCATATTTTTTGGTGATATGTTCTGCAGACAGCATATAATCCTCCGTTACAGTCTCACGATCGACTCCCAAAGCCGACAATAACAATGCGGCAGCGATACCGGTCCGGTCCTTTCCCGCAGAACAATGAAAAAGAAGCGGAGCGTTTTCTTTCTCCGACAGGATACTGAAAAACTCTTTGTATACATCCTGCATATTCCGGATGATATATGCATACACTTCCTCCATAACGGCGCTCAGATTATTTCTATCAAAATGGGTGATACCACTCATATCGCCCGCTTCAATTGATAAGGGTATGTGCTTGGACACAGTTTGCGGCAAACGGTCTATGGCGGCGTTTTTCTCTACTTCACTCCTGAAGTCGATAACCGTACGCAATGGCAATAAAGAGAGATAATCTAAATCCATTGCAGTCAGTTTATTCATATCGTCCGAGCGGAAAAGCATTTTCCATTTTACACACTTGCCATAAACCGTACGATAGCCACCCAAGTCACGCATGTTATAAGCTCCCGCCATAGGAAGCAACCGACAGTAAGTTTCTTCTTTCTTCATATTAGTAGTTTTTTTATTGATAAACAAAAAAAGAGTGAAGAATTCCCGACTCTTCACTCTTCCTTTATGATTCTTTACTAATTGTTATAGCGGAATATACTCCACGAATGCTTCCATTGCCTCATAAGAAGCAAGACCCAGATTATCGTAAAGCGCAGCCGTACCACGGTTACGGTCTTCGCTACGTTGCCAGAACAGACGTTCGTCGTTACCTAAGAACGGTGCGCTCTCCATCTGTGACTGATGTTTCAAAATAGAATTACGTTTAGCACGCAACTCTTCCGGGCTGATAGGCACTGCCATCTCAATATTTTCGATTTCCCACTCTGCCCACGCACCACGGTACATCCAGATACGGCAGTCTTTCAGCCACTTGGCACCTTCCTCCTTTTCCAAATCAATAGCAGCAAACACAGCATCCGTACAAACACGGTGTGTACCGTGCGGATCGGCAAGATCGCCTGCTACAAATATCTGATGAGGTTTCACTTCACGAAGCAAATTACGTACGATTTCCACATCGGCTTCACTGATCGGATTCTTCTGAATTCTACCGGTTTCATAGAACGGCATATCCAAGAAATGGCAACGATCCAACGGAATATTATTATATGTACAAGCCGTCCGGGCTTCACCACGACGAATCAAGCCTTTGATAGTCAATATATCGCGTGAATCCATATCACCGTCCTTCTTTTCCTTAAGGAACTTACGGATTTCCGTATATTTCTCATTGATTACCTGGTCTTCGCTGTTATTGAATATCTGGTTGAAACCATTGATAAAGTGCAGGAAACGAATCACTTCCTCATCCCCTACTGCAATGTTACCCGACGTCTGATAAGCTACATGCACTTCATGTTTCTGCTCTACCAAACGGCGAATGGTACCTCCCATAGAAATCACGTCATCATCCGGATGCGGAGAAAATACGACAACACGTTTCGGGAACGGTTTGGCACGTTCAGGACGATACGTATCGTCAGCATTCGGTTTTCCACCGGGCCATCCGGTAATAGTGTGCTGCAAATCGTTGAATATCTTGATATTCACATTATATGCCGAACCGAAGAGAGCCAACAATTCGCTCAAACCGTTTTCGTTATAATCTTTATTAGTAAGTTTCAAGATCGGTTTACCTGTCAATTGGCATAACCAAACGATAGCACTACGAATCAGCTTGTCGTTCCATTCACAGGAAGTCACCAGCCACGGACGCTGGATACGCGTCAGGTTGCTGGCAGCCGAAAGATCGATCGCTACATGTGCATTGTTGTGCGTCTGCAGGTAAGAAGCGGGAATCGTATCCGTGATAGAACCTTCCACACATTCTTTTATCATACGGGCCTTGTCTTCACCCCATGCCAGAAGATATACTTTCTTGGCTCCCAAGATTGTAGACACACCCATTGTAATAGAGCTGATAGGTGTATTATCGATAGTTCCGAATATTTTGGCAGCTTCGTTACGCGAAGCACTATCCAATAAAATCAGACGAGTGGTAGAATTCAAACGCGAACCCGGCTCATTGAAAGCAATATTACCTACACGACCGATACCTAACAGGGCAATATCAACCCCTCCAAAACTTTCGATACGCTGCTCGTACAAACGGCAATATTCCAGAATCGTATCTTTTGCAATGCTTCCATCCGGAGTAAATACATTCTGCTTATCGATATCCACATGGTCCAGCAACATTTCTTTCAGAGCATTGAAATTACTGTTGATGGCATCAGAAGACAGAGGATAATACTCGTACATATTGAATACGATCACATTGCGGAAACTCAAACCTTCCTCTTTATGCATACGAATCAATTCCGCATACACATTGCGCGGAGAATTACCACCCGGCAACGCCAATACACAGAAGCGCCCTGCTTTTTGTTTATCGCGTATTACTTGTGCTATTTCACAAGCGATGTGATTGGCACCTTCTTCTACAGATTCATAAATATCGGTAGGGATTTTTTCAAGTCGGGTCAATACCGACCGTTCAAATGCATTCTCCGGTCTGTAGTATCTGGGGGAGACCCTGTTGAGAGTGATTTGAGAACTTAAGTTTGTTTTCATAAATTCTTTAATTAAGTTATGTTAGATTCAAGTCGTGCGACTGTTTTTCTGAACGACAAAGATACAAAAGAAGTTTATTATAAAAACTACCTTATTGTAGGTATTGTTGCCGAGAAAGAGCAATTTTAACGTTTGTTTATTTAACCAAAGAAATATGTAGGAAGCTAAAGCCGGAAAGCATCTGCATCTTTCCACACAGGAAACTTATCGCGCAATTGCTGCAAAGATATCAGGCTGAGCGAAACGGTTTCAATACCTTCTTCCCCATCCGGGACAGAAGCCAAGACTTCTCCTTTAGCAGAAAAGACAACACTGCCTCCATTATAAATGAGTTTATTACCATCTACGCCTATGCGGTTCACCCCGCACACATAACACATATTTTCCAATGCACGGGCACAAAGCAAAGTATCCCACGCCAATCTTCTTGCCTGGGGCCAGCTCGCCACATATATCAGCAGGTCATATTCATTGTTTACATTCCGGCTCCATACCGGAAAACGCAAATCATAACAGACCAGCAAACAAATATTCCACCCCCGATAAGAAATAATCAGCTTATTGTTTCCGGAAGAGAAATATTCTGCTTCATTCCCCATACGGAAAAGATGTCGCTTATCATAATAGAATTCTTCCCCTTCCGGGGTAATAAAGAAAGCACGATTGTAATAATTACTCCGTTCGCTACAAATAAAACTGCCACAAAGGGCAAGCTGAAAATCAGCCGCCAATTCCTTTAAAATACGTACTGTAATTCCGGATACCGGTTCTGCAAGTTCCCGGCTTTTCATCGTGAATCCCGTAGAAAACATTTCCGGCAAAACAACAATCTCCGTTGTTCCGCGAAGAGCATGTAGCTTTTCACGAAGCATACGGAGATTTTCCTGTTTATTTTCCCAGGCTATATCTGTCTGAACGATTGAAATTTTTAATGGATGCATCATTTCGTTAAACACCAGCCTTTCCGTTTCTGATTATTACTCGTTTATATTTCGCCAATGGAGAAATTTTCCGGATATTTCCCTTTGAAATTCTTGAAATAAAGTTTGATTTCGCGCATATCCTTTTCAATATCTCCCGTAGGCATAATGGCTTTGGTGGAAGATATTGTTTTGGTAGCATAATCTATGCCGATAAGGACAATAGGGACTTGCGCCTTCAATGCAATATAATAGAAGCCTTTCTTCCAGTTCGGATTTCGTTTGCGTGTACCTTCCGGCGTAATAGCCAAATGGAATTTCTTGCTATTGGCAAACTGCTGCGCCATCTGGTCTACTAATGATGTCTTACGTTTCCGGTCCACCGGTATGCCGCCCACAGCTCTAAAGATAAGTCCTAAAGGAAAAAAGAACCATTCTTTCTTCATCATGAAACTGGTTTTGCGTCCGATAGCTCCATAAAACAGTTTACCGATAAACAAGTCTAAATTGGTAGTGTGCGGTGCCGCACAAATAACACATTTATCATAATTGGGCACCGTCACATTTGTTTTCCAGCCTAAAAGGCGATAGTAAATAAAGCTATAAATTGCTTTTTTCATTCTCAGTTCAATTTCGAGATGGCATCAATAATTTCATTTACTTTTGCATTGAAGTCGGAACGGAACTTTTTATAGAATCCTTTTACATTACCCGGCTCAGTATGACTGATACGGCTAACGAATTCATCCTGCATTTTCAGGATTTCAGCCATAATATCTTCTGCTTTTGCCTTGTCCGTTCCCGGAATAAACATAGCATTGACCAAACACTCTGCAAATAATTCTCCCGAAATATAATTTACTGATTTTTTAAGTTCTCTTCTACTTGCCATAAGTTCTTCTTTTTTAGTGTGAATATTGAATATATGAGCGGTAAAGATAGGAACTTTCTTCGGCTTGAACAAATAAATAATTAAATAATAAGACAGTTAATGGGTAATGGATTAATGAAAGAATGAAAAGAATGTATCAATGCGCCAATTGCTCTCCATCCCCGAATAACCCACCGGCATATTTTTTTTCATTCTTTCATTCTTTACATTCTTTCATTAACCCATTACCTCATAGCATATTGTCACATTATTAAATCAACTCCGATTCCCGGCAAATCATTGAGAGTGATTTTACCGTTTATAACTTCCATACCTTTAAAGCGGTCATTGGAGATAAGAAGGTTACCATCCAAATCGGCAAAATCAACAACCGGAGAAAGCTGTGCTGCGGCCGATACAGCGCAAGAAGTTTCAGTCATACACCCTACCATTACTTTCATATCCAGCGCACGTGCCAGCGTCACCATCTTCCAGGCTTCGCGCATGCCGGTACATTTCATCAACTTGATATTTATCCCGGTAAAAGCACCTTTCAAAGCGGTCACATCATTAAGGCGTTGTAAAGACTCATCGGCAAATACCGGCAACGGACTTTGCTGGGTAATCCAAGCAATATCATCCAATTGTTCTTTGGGCATAGGTTGCTCGATCATCACGATGCCCTGTTCTTTTAACCAATGAATCATATCGAGCGCATATTGCCGGTCCGACCATCCTTGATTGGCATCAACCGCTATCGGCAAAGCACTCACAGAACGAATCGTACGAATCATCTCTTTATCATTATCACGCCCCAACTTAACTTTCAATATATTAAACTGTCCGGCTACTTCCCTGGTTTTCCCGCGCACCACATCAGGCGTATCGATACCGATAGTAAAAGTGGTAGAAGGAGTCTTTTCTTTATTCAGTCCCCAGATTTTATACCAAGGAGCTCCTAACAATTTTCCAACCAAATCATGCAAAGCTATATCGACTGCTGCTTTGGCAGCTGTATCACCCGGACTGAGGCTGTCGACGTATGCCAGGATATCTTCCAACCCGAACGGATCGCTAAACTGCTCCAGATCGACTTTCCGCAGAAATGCCATTACGGTATCCACCGTCTGACCCAGATAGGGCGGCATAGAGGCTTCGCCGTATCCGGTCACCCCTTCGTACTCTATCTCCACCTGTACATCGGGAGTCGTAGTGCGCGAATAAGAAGCTACGGCAAACACATGCTTCAACTTAAGCTCGTAAGGAAAAAATCTCATTTTCATCCTGCCTCCCTTACCGAGTTTATTGACAGAGAAAAGAGCCGGACCCGATTTTCCGGCAAACACATTATGAATACCTAAGCCGGAACCAATGGCAGCTAAAGTGGCCGTCTTAAGAAAGTCTCGTCGATTTTGCATAATATACACTTTTTAATGAGGAATGAAGTGCTTTTAGTAACAGGTAGCCGACAGTTCCTATTCTTCACCCGTCATTTAATTATAATATGGATTCGTAAAGGTCGTATTCAATTCTTTTTCCTTATTTATATAAGGCAAGAAACGAACGGCATGGAGCAACCGGCCGGTATTGAATGCATCGTATTCTTTATCTTCCGGATTGAAACTGCTGATGTGCACATCGCCCAGCGCATGTATAAACATCTTATTACCCAGATAAATACCGACATGAGACACGCTTTCCTTTTTGTCTGCCGTTGCTTTCCGGCCGAAGAATATAAGATCGCCCGGCTCTATATTACTGAAATCGGAAGCAATACCGATACGCTGCCCCACATAAGCCTGCTGTGAAGCATCCCGGGGAATAATGATATCGTGCATAAAGAGCACAGTCCGCACCAGACCGCTACAATCGACTCCCTTCGAAGAAGTGCCTGCCCATAAATAAGGAATACCTATCATTGTATACGCTGTACGGATAATACTTTGTGCATCCATTTTCAATTCAGAACGCCATTTTGTTTCCGGCTTGGCTATCGATTTGGAGATATAAGCCAATCGGCCGTCAGGATAAGAAACCCGATAGAAATGTCCTTTACTCCCCTCCCATTTCAAACGATTACCCGCCACTATATCCGAAACAGTCTGTGCATGTTCATTCGGCCGCTCGTATGTAAAACCATAATGGGCCGTCACAATAATTTTCTCCGCACGGTTCCACTCGTCATACCTCTGTTTAGACATAGGGGTAACCACCAACCGGTGTACCCATCCGGTATAATCGTCCGGTGTCTGAATCTCATACCAACCGGTATATTGCAACACCTTCACCGGCATTCCCAGCAAAGCCTGAGTAGTCATACCGGAAGTAAATTTACCCTCATCCCGCATATTACAAACGGAGACATTGACAATAGCATAAGCCGAATCGGCAGAAACGGGACAAATTTCTCCTGCTTTCATGTTTGAAATCATGAAACACAACAGAATAATAAAAAGGATACGTATCTTCATTGAATAATGCCTTCTAACTTCTACACAATTAATAGCAAAGATAAGAATTGAACGAACAATAAAGAAGAAGTTTGTGTTTGTTTTTTAGCAAAAAACAAATAATTGACGTACTTTTGCACTCATAAAGCAGTTGGCCGGCCTGTCGCGTGCGTTTCGGCGCAGGAGGAAAGTCCGGGCAACACAGAGCATCCTACTTTCTAACAGAAAGCTGTCCGCGAGGGTAGAGTAACGTAGAAGAAAACGACCGCCCCTCTTTCTTCGGGGAGAGAGGTAAGGGTGAGAAGGCGGGGTAAGAGCCCACCAGCCGCATGGTGACATGTCGGGCTGTACGTCTTAGGAGTTGTAAGGTCATGTATACCGGCGTTATGAGAGTTGCTCGCTCCATGTCGGAGGGTAGACCGCTAAAGTGGTATGGTGACATGCCACTCAGATAAATGACAGGCATCTTGTTGAATGAACGGATTTAAGGAATGAAAAAATTAATACTTTCATCCAACAGGATACAGAACTCGGCTTACAGGCTGACTGCTTTTTTTCAACTATAATTCCAAATGAATGCCATGAAGAAAAAAATAACCGATATATGGAAATTCATCACTTATGATATCTGGCGCATCACGGAGGACGAAGTGACCAGAACCAAATTTTCGGTTTATAACGTCATTAAAACCATTTACCTCTGTATCAACCGCTTCACGAAAGACCGTATCGTCAATAAAGCCTCTGCATTGACATATAGCACACTGCTTGCCATTGTGCCCATACTCGCCATCGTATTCGCCATTGCGCGGGGATTCGGCGTATCCACCATCATGGAGCATCAATTCCGCAACGGCTTTGGAGGGGCAACGGAAGCTTCCGATACGATCCTTGAATTCGTAAACTCTTACTTATCACAAACCAAAGGCGGAATTTTTATCGGAGTGGGTTTAATCATGCTGTTATGGACAGTCATCAATCTGGTAAGCAACATCGAAATTACATTCAACCGCATCTGGGGAGTAAAGAAAGCAAGAAGCATGTATCGCAAAATCACCGATTACTTCTCCATGTTCCTATTAATGCCTATTCTGATTGTCGTATCAGGCGGTCTTTCTATTTTCATGAGTACTATGCTGAAGCAAATAGAGGATTTCGTATTGCTGGCTCCTATCATAAAATTTCTGATACGGCTTATCCCTTTCGTACTGACTTGGTTTATGTTTACAGGGCTTTACATCTTTATGCCCAACACGAAGGTAAAGTTTAAGCATGCACTCATTTCGGGTATTCTTGCCGGTTCTGCTTATCAGGCATTCCAGTTCCTATACATCAGCAGTCAGTTATGGGTATCGCGCTACAATGCCATTTATGGAAGTTTCGCCGCGCTGCCGATGTTTCTGTTATGGCTGCAAATATCCTGGACCATTTGCCTGTTCGGTGCCGAACTGACTTATGCCGGACAGAACCTCAGAAACTTCAGCTTCGATAAAGATACACAAAACATCAGCCGTCGTTACCGCGACTTCATATCTATTCTTATCATGTCTCTCATAGCCAAACGTTTCGAACGTAACGAGCCACCTTATACAGCCGAAGAGATATCAGAAGAACACCAGATCCCGATCCGGCTTACAAACCAAACGTTGTATCAATTACAGGAAATCAACCTGATACATGAGGTAGTAACCGATCAGAAAAGCGAAGAAATCGCCTACCAGCCCTCTATGGATCTCAACCAATTGAATGTAGCAGTAGTACTTGACCGGCTGGACACCTATGGCTCCGAGAATTTCAAAATCGATAAAGAAGTTGAATTCAGTGATGAATGGCGGATTCTGGTGGAATCAAGAGAAGAATATTACAAGAAGGCAAGCAAGGTATTACTGAAAGAACTGTAAAATAGTGAGTAGTGATGTCACTACTCACCAGTCACTATTTCAGTATTTATTATATGAGACCACCTTCTCCCTTGCCTTGCGGATTTTCTTCCGTTTCTCTTTCAGAGGATAGCCGATAATGATATCGAGCAGCAACCGCTTGGAAGAGGGAATACCAGTCAGTTGCTTGATCTTTTTTTCATCAAACCAGCCAAGAATACATGAGCCTAAGCCTTCGCTTTCTGCGGCAAGAACCATATGGGAAGCAGCAATGCCTATGTCAATCAAAGGGAAATGTTTGTCTTTCACTTTCCCTCCCAGCAGAGAGGTGATATTGGCAGATTCTTCTACAATCAAAATATGTACGGGAGCATCTTTAGCAAACTTATTCATTCCCAATCCGGCGGCCGCCCTTCCCACTTTACCGGCTAAATCCTTATCTGTGACTACCACAAACTTCCACGGTTGCGCGTTACAAGCCGAAGGAGCCAGACACCCCGCTTCTAATATACGAACTAACTTTTCCGGCTCTACCGGACGCTCCTTGTCATAAGCACGGTCGCTTTGCCGGGAATTGACTAATTGCTGAAAATCCATGTGACTTATAAATTATGATTCATCAATCAGACAATCATCCGACTGATATATTTACCGATAATATCAAACTCGATATTCACTATGCTGCCAATAACGAAAGTATGGAAATTGGTATGCTCATAAGTATAAGGTATGATAGCCACCTGGAAGGTATCATCCGTAGGGTTACATACTGTCAGACTAACACCATTTACCGTTACCGACCCTTTGTCTACAGTAATATATCCACGTTTCGCCATCTCTTTGTCAAATGCATATTTGAACGTGAAATACCAACTTCCATCCGCATCCTTTATATCCACGCAAGTAGCGGTCTGGTCCACATGTCCTTGCACGATATGCCCGTCCAAACGGCCGTTCATCATCATGCTACGTTCTACATTCACCTTGTCACCTACCTTCAGCAGCCCGAGATTGGAACGTTCCAGAGTCTCTTTCATGGCAGTCACGGTATAGGTATCATCAGTAAGATCAACTACTGTCAGACACACCCCATTGTGTGAAATACTTTGGTCGATTTTCAGTTCATTCACAAACGAACACTTGAAGGTAAAGTGTATATTCTCCTGGTCTTTCACCAGTGCTACAAGGGTAGCATATTCTTCTACTATTCCGGAAAACATAAAGCGGTTTATTATTAATAATTTAACGATTCACTATCTATGATTGAAGAATACGCTTCAAAACATACTCATTAATCATAGATGCAAAGATACAAAATTGAAACCGATAAACGTGGACTAAACAAATAATCTGTGTTAATTGTTATGAGCTATAGACGCAAAAAAAATGGGGCTTTTCACAAAGCTCCATTTCTCAGTTTTCAATAGGTATTAGTTTTTTTTTAAGGTAAAAAGATTGTTTTCAGGATAACGGTGCAAATATAGGTCCTTTTCCTGTTATGAACCAAATTATAAAACATGTCTTATAACATCTTTTTGAAAAATCTTTGGATTTATTATCATTTCAAGAAAAATCTCCTGTAACTTACCCGTTACAGGAGACAAATATAGAACATTTTTTTAAGTAGCACTAATTTTTGTATAAAAAGTTTCAAAATGTTACTTTTCCTGATAGTGTTCATCCGTCTTTCCGCTGTGCTTGAGCACCTTTGCATCAATGAAGAACACAATTTCTTCGGCAATATTCGTTATATGGTCTCCGGAGCGTTCCAACTTACGGAATACACTGACAAGATTCAGACAGGAAAGCATGCTTTCCGGATGTTCTTTCATATAGCCGGCAAGAACGGAGGTAGCCCCGGCATTGATTTCATCCAGAAGATTATCCTTCGCAAAAACCGATGTTGCCAATTCGATACTTTCCTCATTCAAGGCACGTTTTGCCAGTTCGAGCATAGAGAGCACCTCCCCCTGCATCTCCTCCAAACGCAGATGTTTCAGTAAGTCCGGGTCCAATGCAGGCTCTTCACACTTCAATACGAAACGGGCAATTCCTTCGGCAAAATCTCCCAGGCGTTCCAGATTGGTATTTATTTTGAGCATTGCAAGCACAAAGCGCAAATCAATGGCTACCGGATTATACAAAGCAATCACATCCTCCACATCGCTGTCTATCTTAAGCTCAAAAGCATTCACCCGCCGTTCACGGACAATAACCTGTTGAGCCAACTCTTTATCGAGCGTGAGTACAGCCTCTCCTGCCCTATCCAACTGATTATAAACCAGTGTCCACATTTCGTCAATCTCTTTTTTAAGCAGAATGAGCTCCGATTCTATAAACTTTACCATAGTATGAAATAATTAAAAATTTAAAAATTAAGGAATACCGGACCCGACATCCACATAGATTCCTACCCAAACCTCCCGGTAATATAATTCTGTGTTGCCTCTTTTTCCGGATTTGTAAAAATTTTCTTTGTATCGTCGTATTCCACCATTTGCCCCAGATAGAAGAAAGCCGTTTTATCACTAACGCGGGCAGCCTGCTGCATATTGTGCGTCACGATCACAATGGTGTATCGCTCCTTCAACTCATGAATCAGCTCCTCCACCTTTGCAGTAGAAATGGGATCGAGTGCGGATGCCGGTTCATCCATCAACAAAACCGTAGGAGAAACAGCCATTGCACGGGCAATACAAAGGCGCTGCTGCTGTCCGCCGGAAAGAGCGTACGCCGACTCCTTCAACTTATCTTTCACCTCATCCCAAAGCGCAGCACCTTTCAGGGTCTCTTCCACCCGTTGACGGATGAAAGCATTGTCTTTCACTCCATTTACACGCAAGCCATAGGCAACATTTTCAAAAATACTTTTCAGAAAAGGATTCGGACGCTGAAAAACCATTCCTACGTTTTTCCGTAGTTCATCTACTTCTATCCCCTTATCGTAGATATTCTCACCATTGATACGGATTTCTCCTGTCAGACGGGTGGCAGGAATCAAATCATTCATACGGTTAAACAGGCGGAGAAAAGTAGATTTACCGCATCCGGAAGGGCCGATAAAAGCAACTACGGACTTCTCTTCTATCTCCATACTGATCCCTTTCAAAGCATGAAAGTCACCATACCAAAAATTTACATCACGGGCATTTATCATAAAAATATCATTCTTTTTATTTACGATTAGACGATTTACAATTTACGATTGATATTACAACTGTCTTGAATTGCATCGCTTTTCGTTTCGAGTTGTATTGCAATTTATAGTACCGTAAATCCATTTATCTCCAATTGTAAATCGTCTAATCATAAAATCTCTTTATCTAACTTCAATCGTAATTCGTAAATCGTCTAATCGTAAATCCATCTGTCTCTTTAATTTGTTCTTACCTTTTTCTCAAAATATCTTCTTAATGCATTTGCCAATAAATTTATCAGCAATATGATCACAATCAGTACCAACGCCGTGCCATAGGCCAACGGTAGCTGGGCATCCATATCTGTCCCACTGGTCGATATCACATACAGGTGATAGGGCAAGGCCATACACTGATCTAAAATACTTGTAGGCAACTGCGGCAAGAAATAAGCCGCACAAGTAAACAATATCGGAGCCGTTTCGCCGGATACACGTCCCAAAGCAAGAATCAGTCCGGTTATGATATTAGGAACTCCCATCGGTAAAATAACATGCCAGATAGTCTGTAATTTAGTAGCCCCCAAAGCCCGGCTTCCCTCGCGTAAACTATCGGGAATCGCCTTCAAGGCCTCTTCCGTAGTACGGATCACCAAAGGTACACAAAGCAATCCCAGTGTCAGCGAACCGGCCAGTATGCTATCGCCAAAACCAAGATAGTTCACAAACAAAGCCATACCGAAAAGCCCGAATACAATAGACGGAATACCACTCAGATTATTTGTCATCACACGTATAAAACGAACGAGTTTCCCTTTCGGAGCATATTCATTCATATAAATGCCACTCATCACCCCCACCGGAAAAGCGAAAAGCGCACTACCTACCATCAGATAAAATGTACCTACAATAGCGGGCCAGATACCTCCTCCCGTCATACCATCGGTAGGTGCCGAAAAGATAAAATCCCAACTGATGACACCGACACCTCTATATATAATGAAACCCAATATCGTAAAAAGAATCAAGACGATGCATACACTCAACAAACGGAATATTCCGAAAGCGATCTTCTGCGAACGGCGTTTGGCTTTATTATTACTTGTTATTTCCATCTCTATTTATTTTTCTTTTTCATCTGATACACTGTCGGCATTCATTTGATATATTGTTAGCATACATCTGATATATTGTCAGCATTCACTTGATATAGTGTTGGTTCGCATCTGATATATTGCTAACCTTCATCAAGTGTACTATCCGTTTTCATTTGCTGCGTTTCACACCTTTGGACGAAATATATTCCACGCTAAAATTGATTATTAATGTAATAAAGAACAGCACTACCCCCAGCAAGAACAAAGCCTGGTAATGAGGGCCTCCTGCAGGGGCTTCTCCCAGTTCGGCAGCAATAGTAGCGGGAATGGTGCGCAGAGGTTCCAGAATAGTAGTCGGAATCACCGCAGCATTTCCGGTTACCATCAGCACGGCCATTGTTTCACCGATAGCACGGCCGATGCCCAGTACCACCCCCGAAGTTATGCCGGAAATAGAATACGGAATAACCACTTTATAGGTAGTCTGCCATTGCGAAGCTCCCAAAGCCAGACTCGCTTCACGCATGGCTCGCGGACAATTACGCATGGCGTCTTCCGTAACGGTAATAATGGTAGGCAATGCCATGATAGCCAGCACAATGCTTCCTGCCAACCCGCTCTCTCCCACCGGGAGATCGAACACCTTCTGTATAAGCGGCACTATTACAATCAGCCCGAAGAACCCGTACACCACCGATGGTATACCACTCAACAATTCAATAACAGGTTTCAACCATTTACGCACTTTCGAACCGGCTATTTCGGACATATAAATAGAAACCGAAAGTCCGAAAGGCAACGCTATAAGAATCGCAAAAAGACTCACCCACAACGTGCCCGTAATCAAAGGTAAAAAGCCGAATAAAGGCGCCGGAGTTGCCGTAGGAAACCACTCAGCGCCTGCAAACACGTCTTTCACAGAAATCGTATTGTCTTTGATAAAATGCACCTGTTCCGGTTCGGTGATAAACTGCTGCGGAACAAAAGCAACAATTCCCGGAGTCTTTTCAACCAGTTTCGTAATACATGCCCCGGCATGTTGATAAGCATCCCCCAATTCTTCTTCCGTATAATACCGGGTGATATCCTCCAAACGGAAAACCCGGATAGGGAGATTCTCCCCACCGAGTTCTTCCCAGTTCGTTATCTCTTCATCGAAAACATCTTTTATCTGAGCCGGACTCAGTTGATTGACCTTATTCTCCTTATTCAAAGCGAGAACATATCCTTCTTCTATCACTTTACTGCCAAACAGCCCGAATGCTTCGGTAAACAAGAACAGTACGATAAGCAGGATCGTAACACTTGTAACAAAACCGCTACAAGTCAATATTCCTTCCACTATCTTTTCAAAAATCTTCTTCATACCTGTTGATTTCTGATGCAAAGGAAAGGGTATTATGTTAAGACGGTGTGAACATCGTTTGAAGGAATTGTTTCAAACATATTACAATCCTGTTACAATGAATACCGAAGAAGATTTTGAAACAGCAATGTAACATCTTCTCCTTTAATTTGCCATCGCAATCAGTCATTGCCCCATAAATTATCATTCATAAAACCCATAAGTTGAATCTATTCCAAATAATAGTCAGTTCATGTATATTAAATCATAATTCATCATTCCCATGAAAGTAAAAAGTATATTATTTCTATTTTTTTCCCTTGCCATTACCAGTCTCCATGCTCAACGCATCAAGGGTAGTGATACCGTCCTTCCGGTTGCCCAGCAAACTGCAGAGCGTTTCATGAACAAACATGCCGATGCCCGCGTCACCGTCACCGGAGGCGGAACCGGTGTGGGTATCGCCGCATTGATGGACAACACAACAGACATTGCCATGGCTTCCCGTCCCATCAAGTTCAGTGAAAAGATGAAAGCTAAAGCCGTCCAAACAGATATAGAAGAGACGATTGTCGCCTATGACGCCTTGGCCGTGGTGGTGCATCCCTCCAATCCGGTAAAACAGCTTACACGTCAGCAACTGGAAGACATCTTCCGTGGTAAAATCACCAACTGGCAACAGGTAGGAGGTGAAAACCGGAAAATCATCGTTTACTCCCGCGAGACTTCTTCGGGAACTTACGAGTTCTTCAAAGAAAGCGTACTGAAGAACAAGAACTACATGTCCGGCAGCCTTTCCATGCCCGCCACCGGTGCCGTGATTCAATCTGTCAGCCAGACCAAAGGTGCTATCGGCTATGTCGGTCTGGCCTATGTATCACCACGTGTCAAAACATTAGCCGTATCCTACGATAACGGTATGCATTATGCCCATCCCAGTGTGGAAAACGCGACAAATAAAACTTACCCTATCGTGCGTCCCCTTTACTATTACTATAATGCGAACAACAAAGAAGCAGTAGCCCCTCTCATCGACTTTATTCTCTCCGGCGAAGGACAGGATATAATAAAAAAGAGCGGATATATTCCGGTGAAATAAGGATATACGAAAAAAATATCATACTTTTGTAGCATATTTGGTTACGAGTCATCTTCAGCAGTTATTATCTCTCGTAACTCATAACTTATTTAAACGCTATGACAGATATTAAGGACGAAGAGGTTACAGGCGAAAAGAAAAGCCTCAACTTTATTGAGCAAATTGTAGAAAATGATTTAAAAGAAGGTAAAAACGGAGGAAAGGTGCAGACACGTTTCCCGCCGGAACCGAACGGCTACCTTCATATCGGCCATGCCAAGGCTATTTGCCTTGATTTCGGTCTGGCAGCCCGTCACGGTGGCGTGTGCAACCTTCGTTTCGACGATACAAACCCGACCAAAGAGGACGTAGAGTATGTAGAAGCCATCGAAGAAGATATCAAATGGCTGGGTTTCGAGTGGGGAAATGTGTATTATGCATCCGATTATTTCCAGCAACTCTGGGACTTTGCCGTACGGTTGATCCAAGAAGGAAAAGCCTACATCGACGAGCAGACTTCCGAACAAATCGCCGCACAAAAAGGAACTCCCACCCAACCGGGAACCGAAAGCCCTTACCGCAACCGTCCTGTCGAAGAGAGCCTTACCCTGTTCCGCAAGATGAACAGTGGCGAGATCGAAGAAGGTGCTATGGTGCTCCGTGCCAAAATCGACATGGCAAACCCGAATATGCACTTCCGCGACCCGATTATCTATCGTGTGGTGAAACATCCTCACCACCGTACCGGAACCACTTGGAAAGCCTACCCGATGTACGACTTTGCACACGGACAAAGTGACTTCTTCGAAGGAGTTACCCATTCACTCTGTACGTTGGAGTTCGTCGTGCACCGTCCACTGTACGACCTGTTTATCGACTGGCTCAAAGAAGGCAACGACCTGAACGATAACCGCCCCCGCCAGTACGAATTCAACAAGTTAAACCTCAGTTATACCCTGATGAGTAAACGCAACCTGCTTACTCTGGTGAAAGAAGGCTTGGTGAACGGCTGGGACGACCCCCGTATGCCTACCATCTGCGGATTCCGCCGTCGCGGATACTCCCCGGAGTCCATCCGTAAGTTCGTTGATAAAATAGGATATACCACCTACGATGCGCTTAATGAGTTCGCGCTGCTGGAGAGTGCCGTTCGCGAAGATCTGAATATTCGTGCAACCCGTGTTTCCGCCGTATTGAATCCGGTAAAATTGATAATCACCAACTATCCCGAAGGCAAAGTGGAAGAGCTGGAAGCCATCAACAATCCCGAAGATCCGGAAGCCGGAAGCCATACCATCGAATTCAGCCGTGAACTGTGGATAGAACGCGAAGACTTCATGGAAGATGCTCCGAAAAAATATTTCCGAATGACTCCGGGCCAGGAAGTACGTCTCAAAAATGCCTACATCGTGAAGTGTACAGGCTGCAAAAAAGATGAAAACGGAACGATAACCGAAGTGTACTGTGAATACGACCCGCATACCAAAAGCGGCATGCCCGATGCAAACCGCAAGGTCAAAGGGACACTACACTGGCTCAGTTGCGCCCATTGCCTGCCTGCCGAAGTACGCCTTTACGATCGTCTCTGGAAAGTAGAAAATCCACGCGACGAACTGGCCGCCATCCGCGAAGCCAAAAACTGCGAAGCCCTGGAAGCCATGAAAGAGATTATCAACCCCGATTCATTGCAGATACTTAACCGCTGCTACGTCGAAAAATTCGTAGCCACCCTGCCTAATCTCTCTTATCTGCAATTCCAGCGAATCGGTTATTTTAATATAGACAAAGACTCCACTCCCGACAAGTTAGTATTCAACCGTACCGTAGGGTTGAAAGATACATGGGGGAAAATTAACAAATAGTGATAAGCGATAAGTGATAAGTGATTAGTAGGCTACGCTATATGCTGCATTGCACTAATCACTTATCACTTATCATTACATTATTAATTACTAATCACTTATCACTACATCACATGGCAAGAAAAAATAATTCATCTGATAAAGATCAGGAACTAAACGAACTCATAGCCGACTACGAAACGGCGAAAAAAGAAAACAAACCACTTTATCTGGATGGAGACCAACTCGCGGATATTGCTGACAGATATGCCCTCAGTCGGCGCTTTGATGAAGCACAGGAAGTAATCAGCTACGGCCTGGAACTTCATCCGGGACATACCGACCTCATGGTAGAACAAGCTTATCTGTATCTGGACACCATGAAACTCCAGAAAGCCAAGAACGTAGCCGAATGCATAACCGAAACCTACGAAACGGAAGTCAAGTTGCTGAAAGCCGAAATCCTGCTGAACGAAGGTAATCTGGATGAAGCGGAAAAGTTGCTCGATTCTATTGAAGACAAGGAATCGCTAAACACCATTCTTGATGTGTCTTACCTCTATATGGACATGGGATATCCCGAAAAAGCATTATCGTGGCTTACGCTCGGCATAGAGGAATACAAAGAAGAAGAGGATTTTCTGGCCGCTATGGCGGACTGTTACCGCAGTGGCGATCACGACGAGCAAGCAATCTATATCTATAACAAACTGATAGATAAAAATCCTTACGACCCGTCCTATTGGACCGGATTGGCCAAATCTCATTTTAACCGGCAAGAATTTGAGAAAACCATTGAAGCCTGCGATTTTGCCCTGGCTGCCGATGAGAATTTTGGAGAAGCCCACCTCATGAAAGCCCATAGCTTTTTCCACTTGGAGAATGAATCGAAAGCTATCCAAGAGTATCAGTTGGCACTCAAAGGCCAAAGTATTCCTCCCGAATTCGCCCATATGTTTATCGGATTGGCCTACACTCATCTGGAAAACTGGGAACTGGGCTATCAAAACTACGAACGGGCTTTAAAATTTATCGGAGACGAGGAATCCCCTATCTTGACAGATATATACAGCAATGAAGCATACTGCCTTTCCAAAATGGGTAGATATGAAGAGGCTCATCAAATCTGCGAAAGAGCAAAGGAAAAGACGCCCGAAAGCGCAGAACTCTATCTACAGGAAGGATATATTTATCTGGAAGAAAAAGAAATCGATAAAGCAAAAGAGTCTTGGAAAGTTGCCATACGCTGTGCCCCCGAAGCGGAAACACTGATACGAATAGGCAATTACTATCTAAATTGCAATATGTTGGAGAATGCACGCATGTGTCTCGAAGAAGCCAAAAGATTAGAACCGGAACATCCGAGTATCGATATCCGCCTGGCTTCTCTCTGTCTGATCCAGCAAGATTATAAAGGATTCGAAAAATACAATCAGCTACTGGATCCGCCTCTCAACCTACGAGATGTTCAGGAAGCCATGGCTTTGGATTGTGTCGATGGGGGCATGCGAAAGAAAATCGATCAATTTATACAGGAAATCGATGAATTCAAGAATGAGGATTCGGATGAAGACGAGGATGAAGATGAAGATGAAAATGAATATCCGGATGAAAAAGAAAATGATTAAAACCCAATATTAATAGAAAGCAAATGGAATCTGTAGCCTTTATTCAATGGTGTCTCGATCACCTTAACTACTGGACTATTACTCTGTTAATGGCCATCGAGAGTTCTTTTATTCCTTTTCCGTCCGAAGTGGTCGTGCCTCCTGCCGCCTACAAAGCAGCAGTAAACGATGAGATGAATGTTTATCTCGTAGTATTGTTCGCTACTCTCGGTGCAAATATCGGAGCGATCATCAACTACTATCTGGCCTACTGGCTGGGACGTCCCATCGTCTATAAGTTTGCCAACAGCCGTCTCGGACATATGTGCCTTATCGATGAAGCTAAAGTGCAACATGCCGAAGAATACTTCGACAAGCATGGAGCTCTTTCCACTTTTATCGGCCGTCTCATTCCTGCCGTACGTCAGTTAATCTCCATTCCTGCAGGACTGGCACGTATGAAGCTCGGCACTTTCCTGCTATACACCACTCTTGGTGCCGGTTTATGGAATGCGATCCTTGCCGCCATCGGATACAATTTAGCATCCGTTCCGGGTATCGAAAGTGAAGAACAGCTATTGGCACGCGTAACTGAATACAGCCATGAGATAGGCTATTTCTTTATCGCCGTCGGCGTATTCATCGTTGGTTTCCTGATTTATAAAGGAATGAAAAAAGGAAAATGATTTCCGAATTATGAATTCTGATTTATGAATTACAACTGCGTTGTCATACCGCATGGCATAATTCATAAATCAGAATTCATAATTCAATAAGTCAGAAATTAAATTGTAACCCCACTCCTAATATTTCTTTGAACTGCACTCTCGGTCCTTTCGTTCCGTCTTTCTGTGCAATTTTCACATCATCATCATACACCAGATTAGTGGTCAGAGTAGTCGAGAACCATTTATTGATGGCCATATTGATCTGTACTTCCCAGTTCACGTCGATATTCTGCGGTTTGTGCAGGTAATCGGAATATAAATCCAGACGGGAATAAACCGTCATATTCTTCATGAATTCATACCGCACTTCCCCTTTCAGATTAGCTCCGAAACTGGATAACAGATGCTTTCCCGGATCTACCCCATAAGCCCCTTCATCGGACAGGCGATCGTTCAGCACAAACGTTCCGCGCCAAGAAGCCGGTGACAACACCACGGTGAAAATCTTATTCGGTTCATAAGTAAATCCCAATCCGGTGGTGAGATAGGCAGGGGACATAAATTCGGAAACAGAAATATCCTTGCTTATACTATAATCATATCCGGGCGAGAATTGCGTCTGGAAAGTAGCAAATGCACTGGCATACCAGCTTTTTGCAATAGAATATCCGTAATTAGAGTTCAGGTAGATTTTATCATTGGCTTTCTTCGTCCCGTCTTCGCCGGTCCTGTTCAATCCGTAAGCCAGTTCAAGCCGGTTGTTCCAAAGATGTTTTCCTTTTTTATAATTGGCCTGATAAGCGCCTTGAAAGTCAAAAGCTACGGAGTTATCACCACCGGCAGCCCAGTTTGTCAAACTTACTTGGGTCAGTTTCAACCCTAAATTTCCTTCTCTCGTCCATGGAGAAGTACCTTCTGCCGTCTCCGTTTGAGCCGACACTGTCCCTACACCCAGAAATGCCAGGGCGATGAACCACATTTGTTTTTTATTCATGTTGCTTGGTTTAGGTTATTGATACCTTTTAAAAAAAACACAACCTAACAAGAACTGAAGATCCGGCGAATTACCGAATCCATAGGCCAGCTCCTATTAGGTCAAAATTTTCAAAACCCATGCCCATCCTTAAGCTATGGGCACGGATACGCTCTTTTCATAATGCCTTTTCTATTCTTTCACGGCGGCTAATGCCTTCTCATAATCAGGCTCCTGAGTAATCTCCGGCACGAGTTCCGTATAAGCTACCGTGCCATCTTTGCCAATCACCACTACCGAACGCGCCAGCAAACCTGCAAGCGGACCATCGGCCATGCGTACACCATAGCTTTCGTCAAAATCCGAATAACGGAAATCCGACAGAGGAACCACATTTTCGATGCCTTCTGTGGTACAGAACCGAGCATGTGCAAACGGAAGGTCTTTAGAGATAGCCAACACCACCGTATCTTTCAATCCGGCTGCCATCTTATTGAACTTACGTACCGAAGTAGCACATACACTTGTGTCAAGACTCGGAAAAATATTAAGAACCACATTTTTGCCTTTCAGATCTTTCAGAGAGAAAGAAGACAAATCAGTTTTCACCAGCTCGAAATCCGGAGCTACTTTACCTACTTGTATAAATTCACCGATCAGTTTTACCGGTTGTCCTTTGAAATTTGTTGTTGCCATAAAGATATTTACTATTTAATAATTTATTATTCTTAGAGAATCCGGATTTTCATCCGTTTGAATATACAACAATTAAAATTCACAATAGGTTCACAGAAAAAAAACCTTTTCCACCTTTATTTGTTACTTTCCTAACAAAATTATAGTATCAATTCATAAAACAACATTCGTATGAAAACAGTATTCGATGGGATCGAGCACTCAGTCAAGAACTGGTGGATGTCCCTTATTTTAGGTATTTTGTATATCGGTGTGGCGATATGCCTTATGTTTGCTCCGCTAAGCAGTTACGTAGCCCTGAGCATTGTCTTCAGTATTTCCATGCTGATCAGTGGTATTCTTGAAATCCTTTTTGCAATAAGCAACAAGCATGTATCCAGTTGGGGCTGGTATCTTGCCGGCGGTATCATCGACCTCATCATCGGCATTTACCTCGTGGCCTACCCGATGGTCAGCATGGAAATCATTCCGTTCCTCATTGCCTTTTGGCTTATGTTCCGTGGTTTCTCTGCCACCGGTTATTCGATGGACCTCAAACGGTATGGCACCCGCGATTGGGGATGGTACATGGCTTTCGGCATTCTTGCCATTCTCTGTTCGCTGCTCATTTTGTGGCAACCGGCAGTAGGTGCATTGTATGCGGTCTATATGATTTCATTCACCTTCCTTATTATCGGTTTCTTCAGATTCATGCTCGCATTCGAACTTAAGAATCTGCATAAAAGAGCCAATAATTAAGCACCGGTTTCTGTTTTCCTCCCGATCATATAAATCATACCGGAGGAAATCGAAACAAACTTTTAAATCAAGAATTGTGAACTGGGAATTGTCGTACGGTGTCAAGCCAGACAAATTCACAGTTCACAATTTTTAAATCAGCCCAACGGCATCAATTAACTTATTCAGGCCGTTGCCGTCATTCCTTCAGCTTTCAAGAAGCGGAACATGGTAGTACGGGATACCCCGAACTCACGTGCCAGCTTCGCGTGCTTGGCACCACTTCTCGCCTGTTTCAGAATATACCTCTTATTTTCATACAGCAACTGCAATTTCGGATTATCCCCTTTCCGCCTCCCCAAAGGTATTCCCTCCTGCTTCCGTCGTGCCAATGCTTCTTTTGTACGCATCGATATAAGGTTGCGCTCTATCTCGGCCATCAGCCCAAATGCAAATCCCAGTACTTTACTATTTATATCATTCTGAAACACATACCCCTCCTTCGTGCTATACAGCACCACCTGTTTTTTGATGCACGAATTCAGAATTGTCATGATTTCCAGTAGCGTCCTGCTCAGCCTCGAAATTTCCGTCACGATGAGAGTATCTCCGGGTTTCATCTGTCTCAGCAACGGTGCCAATTTCCGTTCTTTTGTACTTACACTCCCACTCACTGTCTCAGTGTACCATTTGTCAATACTCAGCCCGTTCTTTTCCGCGAACCTTAAAATCTCCTCCTTCTGGTTGGCTAAAAACTGTTTTTCCGTACTTACTCTTAAATAAGCTATTACCATAATTTCTCCATTAAAATGATTAATACCCTGCGAAAAAACAGCAAATACTATTATCCATCACTCTAATTACAGATTCTTTTGTTAATGCCGATTCAGTCATTCAAAATAAAATCATAGAAGAAGCATTGCAGAGTGCTCTTTTTTTTACCATACCTTTACCTGCCCATTATCTGAACTACTAAAATCATTCCAGGCACAAACTTTGTTTATTGAACAAATAAAAAAAAGAAAACCAAAAAATGGAAATACAAATCTTCACAGAATCATTGATTAAAAAAGCAAAATTATCCGGCAGATACAGCACTGCCGACAGCTATCTAAGCACACTGCACCGGTTGCAATTGTTCACCAATGCTCCCGACATGCATTTTGACAAGATCACTCCAGAGCTCATAAAAGCGTTCGAACAGCACCTTTTTCAAAAAGGGCTGTTCGACAACACAGTTTCTCTTTACATGCGCATGCTACGATCTATTTTCAACCAGGCTGTCACTGCCGGAGTAGCCACGCTGAACACCAAGGAAATTTTCGAGAATGTTTTCGTCGGATGTGACGCCACAGCCAAACGAGCTATAAAGCCAGTCCTTATCAACCAGCTTTTGGAAACCGACTTAAGCCATTGTCCGCAATTAGAATTCAGCCGTGACATGTTCCTACTCAGTTTCTATTTGCAGGGAATTCCATTTGTCGATTTAGCCTATTTACGCAAAAGCAACGTAAATGGAAACATATTAATTTATCGTCGCCAAAAAACGGGACAACAACTGTATATCACCATCGAAAAGTGTGCTGCCAAAATTATAAAACGCTACGCATGTAGATGCAAAGATTCCGCTTATCTGCTACCCATACTCACAGCAACAGGAGAAACAGGATACAGACAATATAAAAGCGCCTTGCGGCTCTACAACAAACATTTGCACCGAATATCAGACTTAATAAAAATAACTCCGCAATTGACTTCATATGTAGCCCGCCATACATGGGCAAGCACTGCGCGCGAAAATGGCATTCCAGTTTCAATCATCAGCACGGGCATGGGACATTCCTCGGAAAAAGTAACCTATGTCTATCTGGAATCATTGGATAATAAAACGATGAGCGATGCAAATAAAAAAGTTATTTCGGCAGTAACTTCGAAAAGAAAAAATATTACCAAAAAGAAGTCTCTTACTTATTAGGTAAGGGAACGACTAACAATTCATTTATCGCCACAAAATTAGATATAAATTTTCAATATGAGACAATTTTGAGTGATATTTTTTTCTTAAATCACAAATTAATATCCCCAATACACGTATTTTAAAAAAGACAATGTTCAATAAATAAAGATTTGATACAAATACTCTGTTTGATGTAATTACAATATTACATCAAACAGAATTCTACAAAACAGACATCTCTCACCTCTGAAACTACAAAAACTTTAGGCTACATTAACATAACAAACACTTTCCGACAATCTTTCAGGATTAGTCGTTCCCTTACCTAATAAGTAAGAGAACAATATGAAAACAAACAATGAATAGCCTAATAAACTCTACATTTGGTGTGATAACATGTTGTGCAGCTTCTTTTTTTATTGCCATTTTTATTGAAAGCATTATGCTGCCTCGTATTCTTCTAATATCCAGAAGAAAACGTCTATATGATATGCCTGACAAGCGGAAATCCCATAAAAACCCGATTCCCCGACTTGCCGGTATTACTTTTTTTCCCGTAATTATGCTCAGCTTCCTTTCGGTATCTGGTTTACAAGCCATATATACCACTGAATATTTCATCAATTATTCAGCACAATCCATTATCCGCCTTTCTTTCATGATATGTGGAGCACTTCCTTTAGTATTGTTAGGTATTAAAGACGATTTGATTGGTGTCCGATATTCCCACAAATTCATCATCCAGATTTTATCTGCCCTTCTATTGATATCTTCCGGAACTTATATTGACAACCTCTATGGTTTATTGGGCATATATGAATTATCCCCTTATATTGGAATACCGTTTACAACACTGCTAACTGTTTATATCATCAATTCTCTCAATCTCATTGACGGAGTAGACGGTCTGGCAGCAACACTCAGTATTGTAGCATCCGTTATTTTGGGTAGCAGTCTACTCATTACAGGAAACCGGACTACTTCTATTCTGGCTTTCGCCATCACAGGTACCCTCATCCCTTTCCTGTATTACAACACCATTGCCAAAAGAAAACTGTTTATGGGTGATACCGGCTCTCTGACCTTAGGCTATATGCTTAGTTTTCTTGCCATATATTATAGCATGCAAACATCCGCCAACAATACTGCACCAAGTATCCCTCCTATCATTATTGCCTGGTCCGTATTATTTGTCCCTCTATTTGACACAGCCAGAGTGATGTGTGTACGCGCCAGTCAAGGAAAACCGATTTTCAACCCCGACCGCAACCATATCCATCACAAACTTCTTGATTTGGGTTACAGTCACCGTAAAATCACATTGATTTTAACAGTAGCGACCTTGTGTCTTACCGCACTGAACATTTCTCTGTACAAACGGCTCAATATCAATATCCTATTAACGATTGACCTCATGACAGGCGTTCTTTTTAACGTCTATCTCAACCAACGGAGAAAAAGAATAGCAGGCAATTCTGAGCTTAATAAAATATCGGAGCAATCCCCATCCATCCCTTTGGGAGATTTCTCCGTCACCACCAACTACCGCTTTGATTCCATCCCCAAACGGCAAGTGGTGGTGAATACCATCAATCCGCACTCATGGGTAACTTCCCACCGGGATACAGAATTCAAAAAAGCCCTTCTGCAAAGTGATGCGCTTATCCCCGACGGTACAGGCATTGTATTCGCCGTCCGTTGGCTTTTCGGAATACGTATCCGCAAAATGGCCGGTGCCGACCTTCACCGGCACGTACTTCAGCAACTCGATAAGGTTGCCGGTTCCGTCTTTTATCTCGGAGCCTCACAGCGCACACTGACACATATTACCGAACGTATTCATGCAGAGCATCCTCATATCCGGGTCAATACTTATAGCCCTCCTTACCGCGACCGTTTTTCTGAAGAAGAAACAGCCGCGATGATAGCGGCCGTAAACGCATTCAAACCCGATGTATTATTTGTCGGCATGACAGCCCCAAAACAAGAAAAGTGGATTGCCGCCAACCGCCATCTGCTCCAAGCCCGTCTCATCTCCGGAATTGGAGCTGTGTTCGGCTTTTACGGCGGCACCACTCCCCGTCCTCCCCAATGGATGATCGCCATGGGACTGGAATGGTTGGGACGGCTTATCAAAGAACCCCGCAGAATGTGGAAACGTAACTTTGTCTCCACCCCGAAATACCTGTCGGATATCGTGCGACTGAAACTCAAAAAGAAAAACAATAAAAAAACAACACCCGATTATGAAATTAACTAAATCACTATTCCTCCCCACCCTAATTCTTTTACTGCTCAGTTCATGCGGCAGCCAAAAAGATATTGCATACATGCAGGATGGAGAATACCTGAAATACACAGAACAACCACCTTTCCTGTATGATGCCCATATTCTGCCCAAAGACCTGCTTACCATTACCGTGCATTGCTCCGAACCCGAATTGGCCGCCCCGTTCAATCTGAACGGAAGTCTGCAATCACCGGCAACAACAGGCAGCACCGGCAATACGCCACAACAAACTTATCTGGTAGATAACAACGGGGATATCGATTTTCCCATTTTAGGCAAACTCCACCTCGGAGGACTCACCAAAGGAGCAGCCGAAACAGTGATCTGCGAACGTCTGAAAGCCTTTTTGAAAGAAGAACCCATCGTGAACGTACGCATGGTCAACTATAAATTTTCCGTATTGGGTGAAGTTGGCAAACCAAACACGTTCACCGTAGCCAATGAAAAAGTAAATGTCTTCGAAGCCCTTGCCATGGCAGGCGACATGACCATTTACGGTAAACGCAATAACGTGAAACTACTCCGTGAAGACGAGCAAGGCAGAAAAGAAATTGTACTACTCGACCTCAAAGACCCGGGTATCGTCTCCTCTCCATATTATTATCTGCAACAGAACGACATCCTGTATGTAGAACCGAGAAAATCGAAAATAAGAAGTTCTGAGATGAGTGCCATCACCCCATGGGTAAGTATCCTTTCGGTGCTGACATCATTAACGTCACTGGCAGTCGCCCTGTTCAAATGACCCTACCCCCTTCATAAATCTAAATTATAAATTATAAATCATCATTCATGAAAGAGTTTATTCCCGAAGATACCTTTGAAGAAACCGATAATAAGAACGAACTGAGAAATCTCCTTTTCAATTATTTCATCTACTGGAAATGGTTTATCCTTTCCGTCGTCCTTTGCTGGGCAGGTGCATGGTTCTATTTGCGTTATGCCACTCCGGTATACAATGTCAGCGCCACCGTCATGATAAAAGACGACAAGAAAGGCAGTCGTGCCAGTGAGATGCTCGCCCTTGAGGACATGGGCTTCCTTTCTTCAAGCGGAAGTATTGAAAACGAGATGGAGATCCTCCGCTCAAAATCTCTCATCAAACAGGCGGTGACCGCTTTGAAGATATATGCCACTTATACCACCAAAGGACATATCGGATCACGGGATCTCTATACGGACAGCCCCATAGCCGTTGAAATGTCCGCTACCGATCTCAACAAACTAAAAACCGGATTCAACTTTGAAGTCGTCCTGCAACCGGACAGCACACTGGACATCAGTGGGAACATCGGCGGAGAAGAGATCGCAGCCCACGTCCAACAACTACCGATCCTGCTGGATACCCCGGCAGGCAGACTGACACTGTCGTTACGTCCCAATACCAAACCGATATTCGACGAAACCATCTATATCACAATCACCCCTCCGCTTCAAATGGCAAAAGCTTATTTGGCGGCACTGAGCATTGCCGGCACTTCTAACACGACTTCCATTGCCAACATCAATATACAAACTACCAACAAGCAACGGGGAGAAGATTTTGTCAACAAACTCATTGAAGTATACAACCTCGATGCCAATAATGACAAGAAACTGATAGCGACCAAAACGGCTGAGTTCATCGACGAGCGCATCGTAATCATCAACCGCGAACTGGGGAGTACGGAAGCCGAACTGGAAAACTTCAAACGTAGCGCCGGGCTGACCAGCATAAGTGATGCCAACACTTTCGTACAGGAAAGTTCCGAATACGAGAAAAAACGCATGGATATCGGAACCCAACTCAACCTGATGGAATACCTGCGCGACTATATTGACAACCGAGCCAATCAGGACGCCGTAATCCCCTCCAACGTAGGAGTAAACGATGTCAGCCTGTCTGCCCTCATCAACAAGTATAATGAAATGATACTGGAACGCAACCGCCTGCTCCGTACTTCATCGGAAAGCAATCCGGTGATCATCCGCAAAAACAGCGATCTCAGCGCCATGCGTGCCAACATCAGGTCGGCCATCAACAGTGTCTATAAAGGTTTGCTGATTTCCAAAGAGGATATCGACCGTCAGGCAAGCAAGTATTCCAACCGCATCGACCAGGCACCTACACAGGAGCGTGCGCTCACCGGTATTGCCCGCCAGCAAGAAATCAAGGCAGGACTCTACATGATGCTGCTACAAAAACGTGAAGAAAACTCCATCGCTCTGGCAGCTACGGCAGACAATGCCAAGATCATAGACGCCGCCACAGCCAACGACCACCCCATAGCCCCCAATTACTCTCTGGTCCGGATGATTGCCATCGTTATCGGGCTGTTGATACCGATAGTTGCCATTACATTAGTCAACTTCTTCCGTTTCCGTATCGAAGGTCATGCCGATGTGGAGAAACTGACCCGTATTCCTATCCTTTGTGATGTTCCCACAGATTACCAATCAGAGAAGAACGGCTCAACCATTGTCGTAAAAGAGAACGAAAACAACATGATGTCCGAAGTATTCCGTAGTATGCGCACCAATCTTCAGTTCATCTTAGGAAAAAAAGAGAATAATGTCATCTTAATCACTTCCACTATCAGTGGCGAGGGTAAAACATTCGTTTCATGCAATCTCGGTGTCAGCCTTGCCCTTTTGGGCAAACGGGTGGTAATCGTGGGTCTCGATATCCGCAAGCCGAAACTGGCCGGGTATTTCGGTCTCGAACAGAAACATCTGAAAGGTATCACCTCTTTCCTGACCGATGACAGTATCGATCTGCACTCTTTACTTTTGCCCACCCAGGCCAGCAGTAATTTGCAGATACTGCCTTCCGGAAGTGTTCCTCCGAATCCTGCCGAGTTATTGGCTCGCCCATCACTGGACAAAGCCATCACACAACTATCTCAAGAATTTGATTATGTGATATTGGATACCGCTCCGGTGGGTATGGTGACCGACACCCTTATTATGTCACGCGTTGCTAATGCCACCGTATATGTCTGCCGTGCCGACTATTCTTATAAAAGCGATTTCGGATTGATCAATGAATTGAAAAAAGAAAACAAGTTACCCGAAATGGCCATTGTCATCAACGGAATCGATATGAAAAAGAAAAAGCACAGTTATTATTATGGATACGGGAATAAATATGGCTACGGAAAAAGATATGGATATGGATATGGTTATGGATATGGAGAAAAACAGAAAGAAAAAAAGGAAATAATTAAGAATTTATAAATAATTACATATATACAATAAATAAAGAACTCTTTAAAGTGTTAAATATTTAACACTTTAAAGAGTCATATTTTTAAATATCGCCAAATTTGTAATTATTCATAAATTCAATCACATCAAAACAGGGACACTCTTTAATCCATTCTTCAGGTTCGATTTCACCGTTTCCATTCAAGTCGGGAGACAAGTCCCGGTGTCCGCACACCCTGCTTCCGGGATAATCTTTCAGCAACGTCCGTATCAGCACATACAGAGAATGTCTCTGCCATACCGTCATCGTATTCTTAGGCCGCCCACGGCAATCCAGCCCACCTTCATAACAGACGCCGATACTTTTCTGATTGAATCCCTTTACATGCGCCCCGATCTTCTCCAGCGAACGGGTAGTTTTTATATCCCCATTCTTACGGATATAGAAATGATAACCGGCACCATTGAATCCCCTGCGACGATGGCACACTTCCAGATCATGCTCCGTAAAGTCCCGGTCTTCCCGCGTAGCGGAACAATGTACCACGATAAGATCAATCTCTCTCATCGTTTTCCCCTTTCCCACCGGTTCCGCCCCGCAGAAACACCAACACCGCAATCACCCACTCTAAAATCTTTTTCCACTTTTTCATACTCTTTTTATTTTTAATAATTTACCGATTAAGCGACATGCCAACCGATAGCACCATACAACAGAATATCCCCTTATCAGCACACCAGTCGCATTCCCTTATTGGTACATTGACATATTGGCACATTGAATAATTATTTATGCTGCCGGATCCTCTCCTTCCCCATCGCCACCGCTGCCGCCTTCTTCTTTCTTTTTCAACGGCAATTTGCCCACTTTGGCAAAACTCAGCCCGGACAAGACTTCGGTCAAAGCCACTCCGGGACGAAAATTCACTTTCGCTTTCCGGATGAGCGATGCACTATATTCCTCTTCCGACACGGCACCTTTGCCACGCAGTCCGATCTGGAATGACCCGATCTCTCCCAAACGAACGATCTCTCCTCTTTCGAGACCCTCTACAATGGTATCTTCCAATGCGATCAATACCGCCATCACATCGGCACGCGTCACCGTGCACGCCTTCTCGATGCGCTTTGCCATCTCTTTCACTTCCACATCGCCACTGGCCTGAGCCTGGGCATAATACTTCGCCGGTTCATCCTTCTTCAAAAGGTTCTTACGCGGCACTACCGAATACGTCACACTTTTACTCATACTACTTTTTCTTTTTTTTAGTGTTAAACATTAATTGTAATCTGATTACCCTACAAAGATACCACACCCGCCACCCGGCATTGTCGGGAAATGTCGGTATCGGTAGAGACCGGTAGAGCAATGTCGATTAAAAGTTTCTTGCCGAACCGTTCCACAGGAAAAACCCGTGCAGAGCCCCCGTATTATTCTGCAAATTCATAACTCCGAAACGAAAAACTTTTGTAACTTTGTAACTGTTAGCATAACAAAGAGTGATAGGATATGAAAATTCAAGCAAGTATAACGATTCCCTATGCCGTGGCCAATTATGCCGATTTGCGCGACCGTGGCTTTTATTATGTGGATAAGACGGATTACATTCCACGTCTCGAGGCCTATAATGCCCCTGTGTTCCTGCGTCCCCGCCGTTTCGGGAAGAGCCTGCTGGTATCCACCTTGGCGCATTATTATGACCGCACGTTGGCCCACCGGTTTGAGGATCTCTTTGGCGGAACATACATCGGAAGCCATCCTACACCGGAACACAACCGCTATATGATCATTCGCTATGACTTCTCGGCAATGGTGATGGCGGATAATATGGAGGGGTTGGAACAGAATTTTAATATTCTGAACCGCGGCCCCGTGGAAATCATAGTGACACACAACCGTGACCTCTTCGGAGACTTTCAGTTTTCCACTCGCGAAAATGCCACACAGATGCTCGAGGAAGTCTTGGCATATGCCCGCGCCCATGACCTCCCTCCGGTTTACATCCTGATAGACGAATACGACAACTTCACCAACCAGTTGCTGACCTCTTACAATGATCCGCTCTACGAGAAAGTAACCACTGCCGACAGCTTCCTGCGCACCTTCTTCAAGGTAATCAAAAAAGGTATCGGCGAGGGCAGTATCCGTACCTGTTTCTGCACCGGTGTGCTGCCCGTGACGATGGACGACCTGACCAGTGGATATAACATTGCCGAGATATTGACTTTAGAATCCGATTTTATCAATATGTTGGGCTTTACCCATGCCGAAGCGGATGCTTATCTGCGCTACGTGCTCGACAAGTATACCGGAAGCCAGGAACGCTACGACGAAATATGGCAGCTCATCGTCAACAACTACGACGGTTACCGTTTCAGCCCCAAGGGGGAAAAGCTGTTCAATGCAACGATATTGACGTATTTCCTGAAGAAATTTGCAGTCAATAAAGGTGAAGTTCCCGAAGAGATGATAGACGAGAACCTGCGCACCGACATCGGCTGGCTGCGACGGCTCACCCTCTCGCTGGAAAACTCGAAGGCCATGCTGGATGCATTAGTGATAGACAACGGATTATACTACAACGTGGCCGACCTCTCCAGCAAATTCAACAAGCAGAAGTTCTTCGACAAGAATTTCTACCCCGTCAGCCTTTTCTATTTAGGCATGACGACACTTTTCAATGATTATCGCATGATGTTGCCTAACCTGACCATGCGCAGTATCTACATGGACTATTACAACGTATTGAACCGTATAGACGGTGGTGCCATGCGCTATGCCCCCGTCTACGAGAGGTTCACTCAAGAGCGTGATTTTGAATCGCTTGTCCGGAATTATTTCGAGCAATACCTCGGCCAGTTCCCTGCACAGGTGTTCGACAAGATTAATGAAAATTTCATCCGTTGCTCTTTCTTCGAGTTGGTATCCCGCTATCTGAGCAGTTGCTATACCTTTGCCATCGAACAGAACAATTCGGAAGGACGCGCCGACTTCGAAATGACCGGCATACCGGGCACGGATTACTACACGGACGACCGTCTGGTGGAGTTCAAATATTACAAGGCAAAAGAGGCGGAGAAAATGTTAGGACCGGATGCGCCCCTGCCTGAACATGTGGAGCAGATGCATCGTTATGCCGAGGATACGCTGCGGCATTTCCCCAACTACAAGGTGCGTGCTTATGTGGTTTACATCTGCGCCAACCGGGGATGGAAATGTTGGGAGGTATAAAAAGAATGGGAGATGGAAGATGGAAGGAGGAAAATATTTTGAATATCCGCTTGCTTTATTCTTGTTTTTTCGCTACCTTTACAGGTAGTCAACCAACAGACAATCAAACAAATGACAGAAAAAGAAAAGCAAAATTCCGAAGAAAAACCGTTCGTCGTCCGTTCGTATACCAAGATAGAGCTGGCGCTTCTTTATTGCCCGGGACGGGAACCCGCCACAGCCCTGCAAAGCCTTTACCGATGGATGCGAAAATGCGCCCCACTCCGGACCGAACTGCAACAATACGGCTACGACAAGCACCGGCACAGCTTCTTGAAACGTGAGGTGGAAATCATCCGCAAGCATCTGGGCGACCCCTAACTCCCGCCACGCTACCGGCCGTTTTTTCATGCTACATCTTTTCCGAAAAGATGGAAGAGTTTCCGGAAAAGATGTAGCGTCTTTAAAACAAACATGCTACATCCCTTGAAAAAAGATGTAACATGTTTTCCACAAAGTTGTAAAGCTTTCTTCAACCTATAGGGTTCACTAAGGTTCAGGGTTCTCCTTTGACCCCTCCTTGTCGTAGTATTTCCGATTCTTCACATAGCCATCTTCCTTGTTTACAACGAAATGCGATTGAAGCACACGTCTCAACAGTCTTTTTGCCGTTGACTCGGACGCCCCGTCTTCCATAGCCGACGAGACAAAGTCCGTGTAAGAAAAACGGTGCTTCAGACGCCGCAAAACAGCGAGCGCCCTATGAAACTGCTGCAAAGGACGGGCCTTTAACGCCAGTCCCGGCAGTGACGAACTAAGCAGCAAACTATGTTCGAGCAGTACTTCCGTCATAGCCATGGCCGTATGAAAATCCTCATCCGCACAGATATACTCCTTTACATACCAACGGCTTTCAACCTTGCGGAGCGCAGTAAGCACCGCCGCCAGACGCATGGCATACAAACCGTGACGTACCACAATCGCACCCGGAGAATCACATCCCTCTATCACCACCCCGTCAAGACAGGATTCGAACCGACGACTGTGCTCCTCCCACTGAGCAGCCGTAAATACTACCTCCGTAGGCGACTCTAACAACATCTCGTGCATCCCCAGCACCTCTCCACCCAACTCACGGAAATAAGCCCGGTTCTCTATCTGCCCTTCTTTTGGGGCTGCCGAATGCCACACCCACTTCGCCGGAGCGGTAAGTATGCCGAGACGGCTGTAAAGCCCGTTCTCCAGTGTCCGAACCAATGCCACAAACTGATCGGGCGTACCCGTAAGGCACATTCCTAACCGAGGTTCGCGCACAAATATGGGCAACCCGTCCACCTTAAAAGAGGAAGAAATATCCTCGTGATGGGCCGCCGCACAATACACATCGTCCTGCCGGCCGTAGTCCTGCGATAAGGCCGACACCATTGTATTGATCTCACTGGCGTTGATAATAGCCCCCAACTGCCCGTTATCCCTCAGATGGGCATACGTCCGTGACTTCGAAGTATTGGCAGGCAACATCAGCACAATCCCGTGCGGTTCTTCGGGCTGCAACGACCGGTCGGCAGGGCGCTTCGCACGAAAGGCCTCTTTCAGCTCCTCCTCCCAAGCCAATTTCTTCGTATCATACGCCTTGCGTTCATCGGCCGCTTTCCGGGCATACTGATCGTGCAAGGGTTGTGAAAGCAAAGCGGCAAGTGCTACTACCCCCTTTCCCGTACCGGCAGGAGCCACTCCGGCAAAATAAAGATGGGGAGAATATTCCATTCCGGCATAACGGAAGCGTACCCCCGTCAGACACACGCTCAGGTTGGCCATCATCCCCATCAAGAGCATATCCTTTTCGCGATCGCCACGAGCCACCGCCACCCCTCGTTTCAACAAACCGGGCAGTGCCGCATACACCACCGCCGGAAAAACAGGCATGGAGTCGCGCAACTCGTTATTTTTTTCAAACAACGCCGCCTCATCCCCATCGTCCGCAACACCCCCGGAAGGGGCCAAAGGTGAACGTTGACCCTTGTGAACCCTCGATACCGGATTTTCGAGAGGAAATCCGGTATTAACATACTGATATCCAGCCATAATATCTTTCAGACATTCTTCTGGAAGATAATCGGATTCGGTAAATTCAGAAGTGGCCAGCCCGATAAGATCCGCCAGCTCCCTCTGCGAAAATCCTTTATATCGGGCCACCCTCCCTAACTTCAGCATAAAGTCATGGCGAGTGCCCCGCACAAACGGATTACGTGCAGCAAACTCATTGAGAAATGTCCGAATAAACCCATCTGCCTGCACAGCAGGCAACACCGGTACAGGACCAGATACCGGAACAAACTGCGGAGCCAGATCACGCCATGCAAAGGGTTCGGCATCGGGACAATAATACACCTCCGGATCATACACAGCCGAACAGATGCGCCCCAAATCGGAACATGCACCGTCGTTGGTAAAACCCACACGGCGACAAAGCTCATCACCCACTACCTTATAAGCCGTTTTATACTCTTCAAGCGTATCCACCTCTATACGTACCAACGCCTTGACTCCCTCTCCGGAGATACTTATAAACGCCACCCCCACATACGGAAGAGCACAAAGCAGCTCCAAAAGCCGACCGGTATACGTACCCGAATGGTCAAAATCAAACATCATCCAACCACTCAGGCTCACCACCTGCGCCGCCGCATGCCCGCCCCGGCAAGTACCGGCAGCCACAATACCGTTCATCTTTTCCTTTATATCGGCCGCCTCCTTCTGCATCCCCCGCTGCAGATAACCTCGATAGGCTTCCGTAGCCACTTTCCAACGAGGACCACGAATATCATTCACAAACTCTTCCAGGGAAATCACTTCCGACTCCTTCTTCCATCTATGGATAAAAAAAGAAACTTTCATAGGACTTTTTCTCATCATATCTTGATTCTAAAATTAACAGGCAGGGCTTTGTGCCCTGCCAACGACACAAAGGTGAGAACAAAAACAAATACAATCCAAACGTTAAATCTGTAGGTTTATCGCCTCATAACACATTAACAAGAAAAGATTTAGTTCTACAAAACCCTACATAAATCAAGAAAAAAAATATTTCATCCCCCATCTCCTCTCTCCCATCTCACCCCTCCCCTCTCCCCTTTTTCCTCCTTCTCTGTATTTCCTCCGAATGATGTAACATCGCCTTTCCAATCCGGGCAAGGCGCCTTCGCGACTCTTCGGAGCATACCACCTCTGCCTTTTTAAATTCTCCATACTTCTCTTCTGTTTTTTTCAAAAAGTTTGCGAGTTCAATTCTTGTTAGTTTTTTTCATTCATAATAAATCATTTAATAATAGTTAATAAAACAAGTTACAAAAATAATATCAAAACTAATTAATCTCCAAAATTATTTTATTTTTATCTACAAATTATTTGTTATAGTAAAATAATATCTATCTTTGCATCAAAATTGGTTCGTCCTAAAAAGATTACCCCACACAAGTATGTGACAGGTAACAGCGTAGCGCACCCAAGCGAACCGAAAATCGGTATTTTACCCCTATTTTGCAGTTTTGAATCTATTTCAGACAGAAGAACAAAAGAACCTATTTTCTGCATAGCCTTTATGGGCAATTTATCTGTTCTTTATGTTCTTATGTCTGAAAAATAATCTTTAATTTTCATGAAATCCTGGCTTGCCGCCTATGTCCGTCTTCATCACGAGAAGAAAACCCGTGATCGTCTTACCGCGATGGGTATTGAGTGTTTCCTCCCCATACAAGAGGAGATTCACCAGTGGAGTGACCGCCGGAAAAAAGTAGAGCGGGTAGTTATTCCGATGATGATCTTTGTCCGCGTATCTGACGAAGAACGCGGATTACCGCTCACGCTATCAGCTATCAGCCGGTATATGGTGTTACGGGGAGAATCCGTTCCGGCCGTCATCCCTGACCGGCAAATGGAAAAATTCAAATTCATGCTGGATTATTCGGAAGAAGCGGTGGAATTGTGCACTACTCCATTGGCTGTGGGAGAACAGGTAAGAGTAATCAAAGGCCCATTGGCCGGACTGGAAGGAGAACTGGTGACGGTAGACGGGAAAAGCAAAGTAGTCGTAAGACTGGATATGCTGGGATGCGCACAGGTGGATATGTCGGCGGGGTTTGTGGAAAAGATACAAATATAAAAACAACTACAAATTGCTCAATATCCCAATCAATCACTTTCATTATATGCCCAATGTATAAGCATAATACACCGCAAATACCACGCCAAAACCGACAAAAGAATTATCTAATCTCTAATTTACGAGTTTTAGCAATATTATTAGTTGTGTTGGGGCATAGTATCATTATCTATGATCCTAATTGGACAACATATAATACCCCGTTTCATTCCGTTTTTTTGGTGACACTGAAAAAAATAATAAATCTATTCCAAATGGAATTATTCTTCTCATTGTCAGGATTTCTGTTTTTCTATACAACACAAAAGAAATTTAAAATTAAATCCCTTTTGAAAAAGAAAACAATACGCTTGCTAATTCCATTTCTTCTCATCGGATTATTTTACCTTATTCCAATCCGGTTCATTGCAAACTATCCTCCCTACGAAAGCACATCTTTAATACGTATCATATATTCATTCCTAACAGTTAATGATTGTGGACATTTATGGTTTCTACCTACCCTTTTAGGGATATTTATTATAGCCACCGTACTTATCCGTATGACGAAATCGAAACAGAGCACATTAATATGTATCGTTCTAATGTTATACATTTTGTCACCTTATCTATCTTCATTTCTATTAATAACAAGCACTAAATATCTGTTCTTTTTCTTCATGGGATATTTTATCAACCAGTATGGCAAACAAATATTCTCAATAAAAGCTATTTACCATGGCCTTGCAACACTTGGAATCCTTTTAATAGCATACGTACTCATATTCCATAATGAAAATCGCGTAGTAACGACATTTACTTCAATCACGATTATTGCATCCCTTTATTATTTCATGCCACACAGAACGAACCGTTTCATCTTATGGCTTGATAAAAACAGTTTCGGCATATATCTGTTCCATTCGCCACTTATGTACATCATTATGAATAAATTCTCTATAATAGCACCTCCTGCCATACTGGTACCAATGAATCTGATATTCGGCATTGGAGGCAGCCTTATCATTACATACTTTCTAAGAGCAATAAAATGTTCATTTGTCATTGGAGAAAAAAATGATAGATAACAAACGAATCGCTAAAAACACTCTTCTGTTATATTTGAGGATGTTCCTGTTAATGGGCATCTCTCTATATACTTCACGTATCGTATTGGAGACGTTAGGTGTCGAAGATTTTGGGGTGTACAACATAGTCGGCAGTATTATAGTGCTTTTTAGCTTTATAAACAATGCTCTTACTGCTGCTACAAGGCGTTTTATCAATTTCAACTTAGGAAAGAATAACCCACAAGAGTCTGCCAAAGCTTTTTCGGCCAGCTTGACCATACATTTTATAATCTGTATAATACTCATCATTATAAGCGAAAGTATAGGCTTATGGTTTTTGAATACCCAACTGAATATTCCGGAAAACCGAATGTATGCCGCCAATTGGGTTTACCAATTCAGTATTTTGTCCGCATGTATAGGGATCATCGGAGCACCTTACGAATCGACGATCGTTGCTTATGAAAAAATGTCTGTTTATTCATATCTCAGCATTATTGAAGGAGTATTTAAGTTGATAATTGTTTATATGCTGGTAATCTGCACAACCGATAAATTGATTTTTTACTCAGCACTCATCTTCATTGTCGGGATTCTGATCAGTTCTGCCAAATGGATATATTGCAGCCGGAACTTTCCTATTTGCAGGTATCAGTTCATGGTAGACAAGCCGATGCTAAAAGCGATTGCATCCTTTTCGGGTTGGAGCCTTTTTGGGCAGATTGCTTATATAGGATCTACCTCAGGACTCAATATGATAATAAACATTTTCTGCGGAGTACTGCTCAATGCCGCCACAGGAATTGCCCAACAAGTCAACAGTGCAATATACAATTTTGTTTCAAATTTCCAAACAGCTTTTAATCCACAACTTATACAGACTTATTCTTCTGGAAATTTAGAAGTGCATCGGGTACTTCTTTCGCGCGCATCCCGAATTTCATACTATTTATTGTATATCATCTCACTGCCGGTATTAATAAATACAAGTTACATACTACACCTTTGGCTAAAAGAGGTACCGGATCATTCTGTGACATTTACTCAACTTATCATCACCTTTTCTCTGATTGAAGCACTTGGAGCCCCACTATGGATGTCTATGCAGGCAACGGGAAAGATAAAGACATACCAAATCATTGTCAGCTCCATCAACGCCTTGAATATTCCTATTGCATTTGTCTGCTTATATCAAGGATTGGCAGTAGAATCTATTTTTTATGCTAAAATATTAATAGGCCTATTTATGTATATTTTTCGTGTACTCTATATCCTGCCGTTAATCAATTTTTCATATATGGATTATTTCAAAAAGGTTGTTTACCCGACCGTAGCAATAACACTATTTACAATCTGCATATTATTGATCGTAAGTACATATCTGGACGGTGGAGAAAAACTGCTTATTACTACCCCGCTGTCCATCATCTTATGTGCAGGATCAATCTACTATATAGGAATCAATAAACAAGAGAAACAAACTATACTACAAATAATAAAAAAATGGAATCTCTGATTTTTACATACGAAGGATATAAAAACACGAACATCGGTGATTATATTCAAAGTTTAGCTGCCAAGCAATTTTGGGACAGTACCAATATACAATATTACCATCGTGATAAATTAAATCAATATTCAGGTGCTTCTGCAAAAGTAATCATGAATGGTTGGTTTACCCATCAACCCCAAAACTGGCCTCCTTCACCCAATATATCACCGTTATTTGTAGCTTTCCACTTGAATACAAGCGCATACGAAAAATTACTATCCGATAAGAGCATTGAATATTTAAAGAAACACGAACCAATCGGATGCCGCGATGAAAATACGGTTGCCGCTTTAAGTAAAAAAGGGGTCAATGCTTACTTTTCGTCTTGTCTGACAACAACATTAGGCTATAAATATGCTTCCTCAAAACAAAGAAAAAACATATACATTGTAGACCCTGTACATTATGTACCAGAAATGAATTTCAAATTAAGAAAGCTACGATTACTTTTTGAATACATACCTCATTTTAAAGGTATAAACCGATATATAAGAAAAATAAAGAAACAAAATATATATGATTTATCTTTCAGCTACAAGAATTTAAACCGTTATGCAGCAATTATACGTTCATACAATATTCTTAGACAAATTTTATCGCCGAAAGATTTATCAGACGCAATCATTTTGACGCAATATCACTATGATTATGAATATCCTACAAACGAATCACGCTTCAAAAGAGCCGAAGAACTAATACATCTTTATTCGGAAGCACAATTAGTTATTACATCAAGAATTCATTGTGCATTGCCATGTTTAGGTCTGAAAACACCCGTAATTTTTTTACAGAATAAAGACGATTCTATAGAAAGTACATGCAGATTTAATGGTTTGTTGGAACTATTGAATGTCATTGAATTCAGAAAGAATAAAATTATAAAATCGCCATATAAGTTACCGCTTGACCCTGATAAAATGAATAATACAACAAGATATCTATCCTATGCAAACAAATTGATAGAACGTTGTAAAGCATTCGCAAACAAAAACGGAAAAGAATAAAAAATGAATATTTTATTTACATCTCCTACATCTTTTCATCCTCAAAAAGGAGGAGTAGGTAGAGTTACAGACACTCTTTGTAGAGAATTTCAAAAACGTGGATATACCATTTATTACCTGCACCGTAAGTGGTATCCAGAAGATAATTATCCATATCCCGCTTCAGTAACAATACTACCAACAAATGATATCTATGATTGTAAAAATGTAGAGTTCTATCACAATTTTCTAAAAGAAAAAAACATTGATATAATCATAAATCAAGATGGATTATACGAAAGTTCATATTTATTTCAAAATGTTGGAAACCTCACTATTCCAACAATTTCAGTAATACACAGTAATCCTATCATCAACTATACATGTTTGTGGGAAGAACTTTATTTATTAAAAAACAATACATACATAGAAAAACTAAAAAGAATAATCCGTTGTCTCTTATATCCAAAGTTAAAGTATGAAGTCTGGAAATCTATACAACAGCATTATCAATACATACTGGAACATTCTACCATTATAACACTGCTGTCCGCTCAATATGAATTAAGTCTTAAAAAAATCAACCCCAAACTCTTAAATATAACATATTCTATCCCCAATCCTAACACTTATGAAGAACAAAAAAGTATTCCTATAAAACAAAAAGAAATTATATACGTAGGAAGATTATACAACTCAACCAAAAGAGTAGACAGGTTATTAAAAATATGGCAGTCCATTTCAAAAAAATATCCGGACTGGCACTTATCTATCGTCGGAGATGGAATTGACGGTAATATGTTGAGACAGTATTCGCAACAATTACGATTAAAGCAAATCGATTTCTATAATTTTCAACCCCCTCGCCCATTTTACGAAAAAGCAGCAATAATCTGTATGACTTCAAATTTCGAAGGTTTTCCTATGGTTCTCACCGAAGCAATGCAATTTGGTTGTGTACCTGTTGCATTTAACAGCTTTGAAGCTATTGCAGATATAATCATTCCAGAAAAAACCGGAGAATTAGTCACACCTTTCAGCATAAAAGAATATAAAGAAAAATTATCTTTACTCATAGAGAATGTCACCTATCGCGAAAAACTATCTCAAGCAGCTTTCCAATATGTAAAACAGTATGACTCAGAAATAATCACAGAGCAGTGGATTCAATTATTTCAAAAAGTCAGAAAGGATTTATACTGAGAATTATTATGCTCCCAAAGTATTATATAAAAAAATAAAATATGAGAACGATCATGCTCGTTTTCGGCACTCGCCCGGAAGCTATAAAAATGGCTCCTTTAGTAAAAGAGTTCCAAAAACACAAAGACTTATTTAAAACAATTGTATGCGTAACCGGCCAGCACAGAGAGATGCTCGATCAAGTCTTACATCTATTCGACATCGTCCCCGACCATGACTTGAACATTATGAAACAAGGCCAAGACCTATATGACGTAACAGCCAAAGTACTTGTAGGCATGCGGGATGTATTGAAAAAGACACAACCGGACATTGTATTAGTACACGGCGATACCACGACCTCCACGGCAGCAGCCTTGGCAGCATTCTATCAACAGATACCGGTAGGACATGTGGAAGCAGGATTACGGACACACAATATTTACAGCCCATGGCCGGAAGAAATGAACCGGCAAATAACCGGAAGAATAGCAACCTGTCACTTTTCTCCTACACCGTTAAGCAAACAGAATCTGCTGAATGAAGGAATCGAGGAAAAACAAATTTTGGTGACAGGTAATACAGTTATCGATGCCCTTTATGCAGTGGTAAGAAAAATCAAGGATGACCCAGCATTAGAAACCACCTTGAATAATTCTTTAAAAAGCTCCGGGTACGATGTTGACCGTCTTAATAACGCCAGACGTTTGGTGCTGATCACTGGCCATCGCCGGGAAAACTTCGGAGAAGGATTTATCAATATGTGTACCGGAATCAAAACACTGACAGAGAAATATCCGGATGTGGACTTTGTATACCCCATGCATCTAAATCCGAATGTAAGAAAACCAATCCATGAGGTATTCGGAGAGAAACAACAGAAGAACATGTTTTTCATTGAACCATTGGAATATCTGCCATTCGTCTATCTCATGGAGAAAAGTACATTGGTACTGACCGATAGCGGCGGGATACAGGAAGAAGCTCCCGGATTAGGAAAACCGGTGTTGGTAATGCGTGATACCACCGAACGGCCGGAAGCCGTGAATGCGGGTACGGTAAAGTTAGTAGGTACCGACCGTAATAAAATCATCAGTGAGGTGAGCCGTTTGTTAGACGACAAGGCTTACTATGAAAAAATGAGTAAAGCCACCAATCCTTACGGAGACGGAATGGCTTGTGAAAGAATTGTAAATCACTTATCATAAAATGAGAATCTTATTTATCGCTCCCGGATATTTGCCATACACATTTTCTGAGAATTTATGTAATGGCAAACTTGTATATGCATTACAAGAAAAAGGGTGGGAAGTGGATGTCATATCCCGGATAGACGAAGGACCTACTTATTGTTCGGAATGGCAAGAACCTTGGCTGCCGCTTAAGAAACATACGTATGAAATCAGCTATCCGGCAGGTAATAAGATAAACAGAATGGCAGATTTATGCTATTCGAGTTTATTAATGGGAGGATTTCCAATGAACGGCATACGTTGGGCCCGCAGAGCCTACCAGAAAGCCTTGGAACTGCACAAAAAAAATCCTTATGATGTAATCATAACACGTTCTCCAAGCGATATTCCCCATATCATCGGATACAAAATTAAGCAAAAGACAGGTATCCGATGGATAGCTAACTGGAACGATCCGGCAACGACTATCTGGCCGGAGCCATACACGCACCATCTGTCACCCAGAGAGCATAATATAGCTCATAGATACACCGTGACATGCCTAAAAAAAGCAGATGTCAATACCTTTCCATCCCAAACGTTATTAGAGCATTTTGAAGCAAATTTCTCTTTTCTGAAAGACAAACAGACAGCAGTCATTCCGCATATCGGTCTGCCGGAATCGTTTTTATCAGTCCGCCCTTCTGAAAAAAGAGATAAAATGTATATGTGCCATTCCGGTAATTTGTCTTCCGAAAGGAATCCGGAATTGACCTTTAAAGCAATAAGAGAACTCATAGACGAAGGATATAGGTCGATACAATTGGACATTATGGGATATATAAATGAACATACAAAACTATTAATCGAAAAATACGATCTGAAAGATCATGTTTGCTTTGTAGGTAGCTACCCATATATGACAGCAATGCAGAAGATGCAGGAATATGATGTATTAGTGTTATTGGAAGCGGTTCTTAAAAAAGGAATATTCTTTGCCAGTAAATTTACAGATTATGCCCAGCTCAACCGACCGATATTAGCCATTTCACCGGTTAATGGTTTTGCAAATTCAACGTTAACCCTACAGGGAGGAGGAATAGCCGTCAACAATGAAAATCATAAAGACATCAAAAAAGGTATCTTAACTTTATATAAAGCCTGGCAAGAGAATACACTGAATGAAAAATACAGTACACGGCAATTATATAGCCGGTTATCACCTGAATATGTAGTGAACATTTACAAAAACTTACTGAATGCCAGATGATAAAGGATATTATACGGAAACTCAGAGTAAATGCACTGCACGGTATCGCCAATATCAGAGCCGGCAGTATCGAACCCAAAGAATCTTTACTAATTATCGCTCCGCATCCGGACGATGAAGTGATAGGTTGTGCCGGATTGATACAACGTTCTCTCAACAAAGGAAACGACGTATACGTCATCATTCTTACCGGCGGAGAAGCGTCACATAACGGATGCTGTGGAATTACTTCCCAAGAACTGATAACCGCAAGAAGAGGATTGGCTATAAATATAAACAGAAAATTGGGTATACCTACAAAAAATCTATTTTTCCTCGATTACCCCGATGGCAAAATAAGCTATAACCATCAAGAAACGGACAAGCTAAGCCGATTAATAAAAAACATCCACCCCCATGCTATTTTCATTCCACACAAAGGAGAAGGGTGGAACGATCATATACAAGCCGGAAATATCATAAGAAGAATAACTAAAGAAATGACAGATATCCGGCTTTATGAATACTGCGTCTGGTTCTGGTATTATAATACCTGGAAAATAGATTGGAAAAACGCACAACTGCTTAACATGACGAAAGAAGAGCATTTAAGGAAAAAAGAAGCTATCGATAAATATATATATCCTAAGGCTCCCTGCGGGAAACCGTGGTCCGGCGGATTACCCAACGTGTTTATTGAAGCCAACTATTGGAACAAAGAACTATATTTCAAACAGAAATAAATATGAAACAACCGTTGTATAGCGCTATTGTTCTCGGTGATTCAACAAATAACACATTAAGCATTGTCCGTAGTTTAGGTGAAGCAAAAATAGAACAGACTCTAATCCTGAAATGCGATGAGGATATCTGTTTGGTTGCAAAAAGTAAATATCTAAAAAACAGTCGTGTATATCGTATATCGACCATTGAAGATTGCATGCCAATATTGGAGCAATTAAAAGAAAATACAACTAAACAGCAGACTATAATTTGTAGTTTTGATGAAGCTGCGGTTTTTATTGATAAAAAAGAATCAATATTAGCACCATTTTTTCGTACTCCGGCGAGAGGAAAGCAAATTGGTATGCTATTTAACAAAGATGAACAATGTAAATTAGCCGAAAAATGTGGATTAACCGTACCGAAATCAATCATTTTTCATCGGGAAGAAAAAATCAATAATTTAATTTTTGATTATCCTATTTTATTAAAACCGCTTAACAGTACGAAAGGAGAGAAAAGCGACATTCATATCTGCCAGAATGAAGAAGAGGTAGAAAATGCTTTAAACGCAGAAAGTTCTTGTTCTGATTTTATCCTACAAGAGTTTATTGACAAAGAGTACGAAATAGACTGTATTGGAGTTAGAACTGAAAAAGAAACCTTCTTGGCAGGAGGAATAAGAAAGATTCGGCATTATCCACAACTAATAGGTGCAGGAGCTTACGGCTTATTTAAACCTATCAGAGAATATAACATTAATATACAGGGAATAGAGGAATTTTTAATACAAGCAAATTATTACGGCCCTTTCAGTATCGAATTCCTTCATAAAGCCGATAAAGATTATTTCATGGAAGTAAATTTCCGGAACGAGGGTTTAGCATATGCGGCAACATCGGCTGGCGCAAACCTTCACGCTCTATACTTAAATCCAAATATGAAAATCAAAAGAAATAAAATTCATAAAGTGTATATGATGAACTATTCTTTAGATTTTCTCTACGTAAAGAACGGGAGTTTGTCACTATGGATTTGGATACGTGATTTATTGCGAACGCGTTGTTTTATAAACATCAACTTCAAAGATTTACAGCCAACTATCCATTATTACAAAAACAAAATCACATCTAAATTTACAACAAATAAATGAAAGTCCTGATTTGCATTCCTTGTCTCTTGACTGGAGGTACTGAAATACAAACCCTCAATTTAGTAAAATCCCTAATTCAAGGTAAACATCAAGTAAGTACCGTATGCTATTTTGAATATTTACCCGAAATGGTATCCCGTTATCAAGAAGCAGGAAGCAAGGTAACATGCTTGAGCCCCGTAGGAAAACGAATTGGAGGAATGAAAGGAATTGCCTTTTTATACAAAGGACTGAAACAGGTAGTACAAGCAGAAAAGCCCGAAGTCGCTCATGTACAGTATATGGCTCCGGGGGCTATTCCTATCATATTGTTACGCATGATAGGAATAAAAAATGTTATCGCCACAGCACACACTGCGGCCGATATTTATCCGAACTTAAAGTTGGTACATTTCATCCAAAGACATTGTATACGTGTATTCACCAACATCACTCTAACTGCTGAAAAATCTTTTTTCGGCAATTCATGTATGTACACACAACAGACAAAATTACAAAAGAGAAACCACTTTACGATCTATAATGCATTGCCTCCGTACATACAGATACGTAAAGATACACGCAACTTTTCCACATCTGTTACTTTGGGGGTAGTAAGCCGATTGGAAAAGATAAAGGGAATGGACCTCATTATTCCAGCTTTTGAACAAATAAAAAAAGGATATCCGAAAATACACCTTTTAATTGTTGGAGACGGTTCTCTGAAAGAACAAATGCAGCAGCAAGCAAAAGATTCAACTACAAATAAAGATATCACATGGGCTGGCAGACAAGAGCAAGAACAACTGCAGACATATTATGATATGATAGACATCTTACTGATACCATCGCGTAGCGAAGGATTCGGCTTGACAGCCATTGAAGGGATGGCAAGAGGATGCGTAGTAGTAGCGTCGAATGCAGGAGGACTACCGGAAATAGTGAAAGATAAAGAAGTTGGTCTACTACATGAAAAAGAAAGTATTGAAGATATGGTAAAAAAAATATATCATCTCCTGGAAAATCCTCAAATAATGGAAAGATTCTCCATGAAAGCAACAAAATACACAAGGCAATTTAGACATGAACAGTATACTTTGTTATTCAATGATTTATATAGTAAAATAAAACGCTGAAATTATGTATTTTTTCAACTATATATATTTTCTAATTATCACGGTTGCAGGTGTCAAGTTCCTGTTTACAAAACAGGCTATCTTAACCCATCCTCTCGATAAAAAGAAAAAAATATTACTGGATGGACCGGAATTGTTTTTGGTACTGACCTTCTCTACAGGCTTATTGGCTTTTTCAGCACCCGGAATGTTAGACTTGATGGCTATCCGATTGATGATACTGGAAATATTCCTTTTGGTTGGACTGTTTATAGTAAAACGAAAACCACAATGGAACATAGCAGTAATTCTATATATGATTTATATAATATGGCTAATTATAGGATTGAGTTATACTTTATCTGCAAGCTATGGATTTCGCGTCATATTAAAATACAGTTATCCTCTGCTGGTTATGCTTTTTGCTTCAGCAGCAGTAAGGGATAAAGAGATATTTTTAAAAGCCGGGTTGATAGCCAGAATAGTCGCTATTGTATCTATTGTATTTTCATTTATTCCACTGATCGGGTATTTGATTCCAGGAGTATTCTGGTATAGAACAGCACGAAGCATACATTACATATCAATATGCATGTTTTCGTTAGCGTTATACTATCACGGCGGAAAAGAAAAAAAAGATTTATTATTGTGTATTCTATTTATGATTCCTTGTATTTTATGGGTATTCCGTACCAGTATCATGGGAACGGCATTAGCATTAATGACTTTTTTCTTCTTTAAATATAAAATAAAATCATTACCAGTAATTTTTGGGATTGTTTTACTTATTGTCATTGCCATTTTCACAATTCCCAGCATGAAAGCAAAGATGTTTAAAGACGGAAATAGCATTAATATAGCACAACTTCAACAAGGAAAGATTTCAAAAGACGATATCAACAGTAATGCTCGGTTCGCTTTATGGGAACATTTACAAAAACGTTTCTATCATAAGAAAGAGGTAATTGGTTCTGGTACAGGAAGCGTACAAAATTATATGTACTCAAATTTTGTTTTTGGAGGCTTACACGTACCACACAATGATTATATTCAAATTTCATGTGACAATGGATTGATTGGAATTGTACTATACCTATTGATCATTGTCAGCATTATCACTCATTGCTTTATAGAATATAATAAAAAGAATAGTACAACTATAAAAATGTGTGCAATTGTAGCTGGAAGCAGTATTGCAGGAGTAGCATTGACTATGTATACAGATAACGTAGTAAATTACTCAATGGCTACACTTTCTTATCCATTCGGATTTTATGGAATGATGTTAGGACTTATAAAAGGAAAAAGATATGATTTCAGTTGTAATACCACTGTATAATAAAGAAAAACAAATAAAAAGGACACTACAATCAGTCCTTACGCAGACTTTTCAAGACTTCGAAATAGTCATTGTAAATGATGGAAGTACAGATAACAGTACAATAGAAGTAGAAAAAATAAAAGATTCGCGTATACGACTAATTCATCAGGAAAATGCAGGAGTATCTGCTGCTCGAAACAAAGGAATAGAAGAAGCGAAGTATGAGTTGATTGCTCTTTTGGATGCAGATGATGAATGGAAAAACAAATATCTGGAAGTTCAATATGATTTATACAAAAAATATCCGAAATGTGACATTTTTGCTTGCAATTACGAATTTGTTAATGAAAAACATGATATATCGCCTACAATTATCAAAAAACTTTCATTTAAAGAAAATGATGGAATATTAAATAATTATTTTGAAGTGGCCTGTGTTTCACACCCTCCACTTTGTAGTTCGGCTATTGTTATCAAAAAGAAAGCGATTCAAGCAATCGGAGGTTTTCCATTAGGGATTAAATCCGGTGAAGATTTACTTACTTGGGCTAAGTTAGCAACTTTTTATCAGATAGCTTATAATAAGTTAGCTTATGCACAATTCAATATCGAAGGATATCTACTGAATGAAAAGCCTAAACGCATACCAGCTCCAATTGATGTGGTTGGAAATGAACTGCTCCGCTTACTCAGACAACAACCTAAACCGTATTTAAGACAATATCTTTCACATTGGCATAAAATGCGTAGCTCCATATATATGCGTTTGAGTATGAGAAAAGAAAGTATCAATGAAGCTATTGTCGGACTAAAATATAATCCGAAAAATTATAAACTATACATCTATATTTTATTAAATCTAATTCCCTCTAAATTAAGACCTTTTTAAAACAATGCTTGCACCTATTGTAGTTTTCGCTTTTAATCGCCCCAATGCACTAAATAACTTGTTAACTTCTTTAAAAAGGAATCATCTGTTTGAAGAATCAAAGTTGTTTATTTTTATTGACGGATGTAGAAATAAAAATGATATGCCACAAGTCAATGAAGTCTATGCAATAGCACGAAAATTTTGTAATGAAAGCAAGGAGAACAGACACATAATTATTTCGCAACAAAACAGGGGCCTTGGTACTTCGATCATTACAGGGGTCAGTACCATTATAGAAAAATATGGAAAAGCAATAGTTTTAGAAGATGATTTAACCTGTACACCAAATTTCCTCTCGTATATCAACCAAGCACTTGATTACTATGAGCATGATAAACGAATTTTTTCTATTTGCGGATATGGGCTGAAAATAAAAAAACCAATAGGGTATTCAAGTGATGTGTACCTTTCAAAACGTTCTTCATCTTGGGGATGGGCAACTTGGAAAGACCGTTGGGAACAAGTCGACTGGGAAATACAAGATTGGAAAGAATTAGTTAATAACAAAAAACAACAAAAGGCTTTTAATAAAAATGGTAGTGACATGTATTCCATGCTAAAAGGATATATGGAAGGGAAGAATCATTCTTGGGCCATTCGTTTTTGCTATAACCAGTTTAAATTAGGTAAATATTCTGTTTGTCCTTTTCTATCAAAAATCAATAATGAAGGGTTTGGAGAAAATGCGACCAACTGCAAACAGACTTTTTGCAGATTTAAAACAGAAATAGACACGACTAATCAAAATATTTTTATATTTGATAAAAATATAATGCCAAACAGTCAAATTGACCGGGAATGTTATAAATACCACTCAATTCCAATTAGAGTATATTGTAAAATCAGGGAAACTTTACACCTATAAAAAGAATACGTACAACATATATTCTATCAACGTAGATTACAGCACTTTCAAAATTTTCATGATATGTACCAAACTTCGTTGTATATACAATCTTACTTTTAATATACTATACACAAATCGTGGTCACTATAAATTACAAATCAAATATAAAATCAAATCATTTCTTAATCATTTTAAAAAGATAAATTATGAATATAGCAATCGTTGGAACCGGATATGTGGGTTTAGTATCGGGTACTTGTTTCGCAGAAATGGGCATCAACGTAACTTGTATTGATGTTAATAAAGAAAAGATAAACAATCTGTTACAAGGGAATATACCTATTTATGAACCGGGGTTGGATGAAATGGTAATCAGGAATCATCGGGAAGGCAGATTGAACTTTTCCACTGATTTAGCTTCCTGCTTGAATGATGTGGAAATCGTATTCTGTGCTGTAGGAACTCCTCCGGATGAAAATGGAAGCGCAGATTTGAAATACGTATTAGAAGTGGCACATACAATCGGTATTAATATGAATAAATACGTTTTAGTAGTGACTAAAAGTACCGTACCGGTAGGGACTGCCCAAAAAGTAAAAGCGGCCATTAAAGAAGAGTTGGACAAACGAAAAGCCAATATTGACTTTGATGTGGCAAGTAACCCGGAATTTCTAAAGGAAGGAGCAGCCATTAAAGATTTTATGAGTCCGGACAGAGTTGTAGTAGGAATCGACTCCGAGAAAGCCAAAGATTTAATGAGTAAACTGTATCGCCCATTTTTACTGAATAATTTTAGAGTTATATTCACAGACATTCCGTCCGCTGAAATGATAAAATATGCGGCAAACTCAATGTTGGCAACCCGAATCAGTTTCATGAATGACATCGCCAACTTATGCGAACTGGTAGGAGCAGATGTTAACATGGTACGTAAGGGAATAGGGGCAGATTCACGTATTGGGAATAAGTTCTTATATCCGGGATGCGGATATGGAGGAAGCTGTTTCCCTAAAGATGTAAAAGCATTGATAAAGACAGCCGAACTCAATGGCTATGAGATGAAAGTACTAAAAGCTGTAGAAGAAGTTAACGAAATTCAAAAAACGATTTTATTCAAAAAGTTACAAAAGCACTTTAACAATGATCTAAAAAATAAAACTATTGCTATCTGGGGATTGGCATTCAAACCTGAAACAGATGATATGCGGGAAGCAACATCATTAATCATGATAGATCTGTTATTAGAAGCAGGTTGTAAGGTCAAAGTGTTTGATCCCATAGCGATGGAAGAATGCAAAAGAAGAATCGGTAATAGCGTAGAATACAAACAAGATATGTATGATGCGGTACTTGATGCAAATGCTTTAATATTACTAACAGAATGGAAACAGTTTAGAATGCCCAGCTGGGGAGTAGTAAAAAAAACAATGCAACAAGCAATAGTAATTGATGGCAGAAATATTTATGACGCCAAAGAAATGGAAGAGGCCGGTTTTATATACTATTGTATAGGCAAATAGAATGAAAATCCTTATAGTACACAACAATTACGGAAAATACAGTGGCGAAGAAGCAGTTGTAGACAAAATGGCTACCATGCTTCAAAGCCACAAACATACTGTTTGTTTTTACCGTTTGACAACTGAAGGGGCGAGAGATAAAATATCTGATAAAATAAAGGGATTCACAGCTGGGATATATTCTCACACAGGGGTCAAAGGGATAAAAAAAATATTGCGTAAAGAAAAACCGGATATAATAAATGTGCATAATCTATATCCGTTTATTAGTCCGGCTGCTCTTTTCGAATGTAAGAAGGCAGGTATCCCAGTAGTAATGACCGTACATAACTTTCGTCTAATATGCCCTACCGGACTATTTATGCGTAATGGGAAACCTTGTGAACAATGTCTGGATAGAAAAAATGAATGGAGTTGCATCAAATACAATTGTGAACATTCCATTTTCAAATCTATAGGATATACGCTAAGAAATGTGTATGCACGTTGGACTAAGGCATATCTGAGAAATGTAGATATGTTTGCTTGTATCACTGAGTTTCAGAAAAAGAAATTAATAGAAGCCGGATATGATAAAAATAAGATTACAGTAATTCCCAATAGTATTGACGCTCCTTGTTCCTACACTCCTACTTCAGGAGAGTATATAGCCTATATTGGAAGGCTAAGCTATGAAAAAGGGTATGATTTATTAGTAGAAGTCGCCCGAAAACATCCTGAAATAAAATTCTGTTTTGCCGGGGCTCAAAGAGAAAAAAACAATACTGAAATTCCGAAAAATGTAGAATTCAAGGGATATCTTCAAAAAAAAGAATTATCAAAATTCATACAAGAATCCCGATTCATAGTAATACCCAGTAGATGCTATGAAGGATTTCCAATGGCCATATTGGAAGCCGCTTGTCATGGAAAACCGGCAATAGCACCCAATCATGGAGGATTTACTGAGATTATCGGTCAAGGAGAAAATGCAATAGGAAAACTATTCGAACCAAGCAATACAGATGATCTGGATAAGCAAATAGCAGAACTGTGGAACAATCAAACACTGACAGAAGAATTGGGAGAAAAGGCTTTCAAAAAATTGAAAAAGCATTATGATTCGGAAGTTGTCTATAAGCAATGGGAAACTCTGTTCAGTAAATTAAAAAACTCATGACATTAATAAATAACCCAAGATTTTAATGAAAATAGCAATCTACAAAAGCAATGATACAAAAAAGATCGACACTATTAGGGGGGGGGGGGACAAAACCTATGCCAAACTCGTAATGTAGGATTAGATATTATAAGAAGTTTTGCTATACTATTTGTTATAGCCGGACATTTTCTGATGAATACATCATTTAACAGCAGTATATTTGAGGGGGGGGCATTATTTATACAAGCAGTAGCAAAAATGCTATTCATAATTGGAGTTCCGCTCTTTATACTTCTAACCGGTTATCTGAATACCAATAAATCAATCAACAAGAAATATTATAAAGGAGGTGTCAGGGTCATTATTTCCTACCTACTGTTTTCATTAATAACAATTATATTCAGAAAATATTATCTGCATGAAAGCCTGTCGTGGATACAATGGGGATTAAAAGTATTAGATTTCTCTGCCATCCCCTACGGTTGGTATATAGAAATGTGGATCGGACTATTTTTGCTGACCCCTTTTCTGAATCTATTATATAAAACGATACCTGACCAGAAACAGAAATTAATACTTGTAGGTACATTATACATAATGACTGCACTACCCGATCTTCTGAACAGATATGGAGTACATTTAGTTCCCGGTTTTTGGCAACAGTGTTTTCCGTTGACATTCTACTTTATAGGAGCCTATATACACGAATATAAACCAACAATAAGAAAAGGATGGGCATGGATGATCATATTGGGTATATGTTTGATAAATCCTATTTTTAATCTTATATTTATCCATAATCATACATTAGTACAAATATGTGGAAGTTCCAATGGGGTTTTCGGAATACCAATAGCCGTATTGTTTTTCTTGCTGTTTTATCAATTGGATATTCACTCTAAAATGAATAAAAAAATACTGGCTAAAATATCCGGCTTATCATTGGATATGTATCTGTGCTGCTATATTTTCGATGCAATTTATTATCCATATTTTAAAGAACATTATTTCGTTAATCAGTCTCAATTTGGAATATATTTCTTTATACTTGTTCCGCTTGTGTTTATTTCATCATTTGCTGTGGCATGGTTAAAGGAAAGAACTTTTAAGCTATTGAAGCTACATATATGATAAATGCAAAAGTTAAAAGGAAACATCGTAATTCCTACAAACTTATTTATACTGCATTATTCATTTGTACTCTATTGGCTTATCTCTTGACTAACGATTTGTTTTATTCTTATGTCTGCTATTGGAATGATAGATTTTATGCTAATCCTCAATGGAATCCGGACAAAAGATATAAAGCAGGAATCATAATGGGAGGATTCGGATACATGGATAAATCAACCGGAAAAATAGGCTATGTGATGTACGACAAAAGTAGAACACAGAATGGAATCAAGCCGGATATGAGAAACAGGCTGTGGAAAGCCGTCAGCTTATGGAAAGAAGGACATTTGGAAAAGATACTGATCACAGGAGACATGGTGGCAAACATACATAAAGACGGAACCTCAGAAAAGAATCTATTTCTGCACTATATGAAAAAGTATGCCAGAGTTCCTCCGGAAGTTTTTGTATTTGAACAGCAATCGAAGAATACATACGAAAACGTACTTTTCACATCAGAAATTCTTAAACAGAAAGGGATAGCAGGAGAGGATTGTCTTTTAATAACCACCGCGTCACACATCAGACGCAGCCTGAAATGTTTCTCCAAACAAGGGCTCAACATGGATTATTTTTCCGTAGATGCAAGAAGTCCTCTTACGATATCTGATAATTGGTGGAAGCCGGATATAAAGGTGCTAACGAAATGGAAAGAGCTACTACACGAATGGGGTGGTAGCATCGTTTACCAAACCAAAGGTTATATCTAAAAATAAAATTATGTTCTTTGAACTTTCCAAATTCCTAAACTTTTTTCTCATCTCCCCTATCAGTTGGATATTCCTCCTGTTGATCAGTTTTTGCCTGTGCAAAAAAAAAACATTGGAAAAGGATATTCCTGGTCAGCAGTATCGCCATATTTATAATTTTCACCAACAAGGCATTGGCGGATTATGTAAAGTTTCTAACTGTAAAAAAATACAGCGCAATAGCAGTCGCACCGGAAAAGAGATATAAACTTGCCATCGTGATGGGAGGATTTGCCTCTATGAACAGGGAAACCGGGCAGATGAGATATGAACAAGACCGGGCAGACAGGCTTTGGGAAGCTGTAAGACTCTGGAGAAACGGAACCATAGAGAAGATTTTGATAACGGGTGACGGGACATCGATCGTACAACCGGACGGAACTTCGACGGAAAAGCTCTTCCTGCAATACATGGAAGAAATGGGAATACCCCAAAAAGTATTCATTCTGGAAAAGCAAGCGCTAAACACCCGGCAAAACGCACTCTTTACAGCAGAAATACTGAAAAAAGAAAACATTAAAGGCGAGGAATGCTTGCTGATCACTTCGGCTACGCATATGAAACGTAGCTTGGCCTGCTTCAAGAAAACCGGTATTCATCCGGATTATTTTCCGGTAAATACGTATGATACTCCTAAAATCATCAATCACAGAACATTTTACCCGCAATGGGAAGCGGCTATCGAATGGCAGGAACTGATGAATGAATGGATAGGTGACCGGGTCTATCAAATAATGGGATATATTTAATTCTACAATATGATGATGAACTATACAGACTTTCAACCTTATATATTACCGGAAACCGATGTCTGGGCGTTGCCCACCCAAAAAGCTATGGAATTACTGGAATATCTGGAGAATAAAGGAATGAAGCAGGTGATATGTGTCCCACCTGTGAGACAAGAGAATCCAAACAATACTACAGAAAATCTGAAAAAGATATTCCAAAACTTTCAAGCCGGATACAAAGGAAATATCAAACTGAAACTTGCTGCCAGATACCGTCTGGATAGTCTCTTTGAAGAAAAATTGACGCATGAGAAGCTATTAACGATCAGCAACGAAAAAGAATTGCTCGTTGATGTTCACCCACTGAGAAACAACAGTAAAACATGGGAAATGCTGGATACTGCTTTGGCTGCCGGATACACTCCTGTAATCATGCAACCGGAACGAACCATTTACTGGGGAACAGAGGAGTTCGTAAAACTCAAAGAAAAAGGATGCAGGCTGATGATGAATTTGTACTCTTTCTTCGGATATAATGGCGATGAAGCTCTGAATTATAGTAGAATGTTAATAAGAAGAAATCTATATACCCATGTCTTTTCGGGGATGGAAGATACAAAGATAATGCGATACAGCGAATGCTTCAATCTGCATGACAATGAAGAAATAGAGAACTTATTCAAAAAAACAGAAAACGAAAATCACTTTTATTACCAACCACTAATTCTATAATCATATGCTAATCGATCAAATCCAAGAGCTGAAACATTTAGCTCACCAATTATTATATTTAGGAACAGATGATACGCCCATATATGCGGACTCTCTTGCTAAACTGAATAAAGAAGTAACACAAAAAGCGAATGCCTTATTTACGGCCAAAGCCTCAACAAATGAAGAGGAAGCGCTACTCTGTCTTGCTTTATTAATGGGATATAATGCCGTGATGTACAGTCAAAGCGAAATTGAAAACCGGAAACAGGCGGTTCTGGACCGTGCAGGAAAGATATTGGATAAAATATCCCCCTCTCTACTGAAATGTCAACTTCTGACATATTGTTATGGTGAAGTTTACGATGAGGAACTGGCCATGGAAGCTCATTCTATCATAGATAGCTGGGGAGAAAGAAGACTAAGCGATGAAGAACAGGAAATAGCAGATACCTTAATGAATCTGGAAAATTACCCGTATCCATGGAGTGAAATTAAAGAATAAAAATCAAAGCAGTTGCTAAACAAACTTCAACAATAATAATAACGAAACAGTTTTTTTATAGGCATATAGCATTATGATACAATAAAAAGTGCTATATTTTCCCGAAAGGGAAATCAGAGGTTGATCTGATGTGAATCATATCAACTTTCTAATATTATTGTTTGTTTGTGTTTCCCCTTTCCGGTCTGGCGTGACCAATGGAAAGGGGATTTTTTTATTTATAGGTGATATGTATGATCGATGATATGTATCTGTACTTGCGTACAATAAATCAAATAAAGACTTGGTGATAAACAAATAATTGTGTTTCTTTGTAATAGATAAAAAGATAAGATAGAATGGGAAAGCTTTATCCGATTGGTATACAGAATTTTGAGAGTCTCCGTAAAGATGGATATTTTTATATTGATAAAACAGCATTGATATATCAATTAGTCCAAACTGGAAGATATTACTTTTTGAGTCGTCCCCGCCGATTCGGGAAAAGCCTTTTGCTGTCTACTCTTGAAGCCTACTTCGAAGGTAAAAAAGAGTTGTTCGAAGGATTGGATATAGAAAAATCAGAAGAGAAATGGACGAAATATCCGGTTCTGCATCTGGATCTGAATGCAAAGAAATTTGATACTACGGATGATCTGATCCGCCTGATAGACCGCCAACTACTGATTTATGAAGCCGAATATGGTTCATCGGATGCCGACCGCAGCATCGATGACCGATTCTTCACCCTCATCCGTCTGGCATACGAAAAGACAGGACAGCGTGTAGTGATCCTGATAGATGAATACGACAAACCCATGCTGCAAGCCATAGGTAACGAAGACTTGCAAAAAGAATATCGGGAAACGCTGAAAGCATTCTACGGGGTTATGAAAAGTATGGATAAGTATATCCGTTTCGCCTTGCTGACAGGAGTAACCAAATTTGGTAAAGTGAGCGTATTCAGTGATTTGAATAATCTGGACGATATTTCGATGGATGACCGATATATCGAGATATGCGGAATAACAGAACAGGAAATACATGCCTGCTTTGAGGAAGAGCTGAACAAACTGGGCCGAAGCCAGAACATGACCTATGACGAAGTGTGCAGGGAACTGAAAACACGCTATGACGGTTATCATTTCTCGGAGAACACAATAGGAATATACAATCCCTTCAGCCTGCTCAATACTTTTGCCAAAATGAAATTCGGCAGTTACTGGTTCGAAACGGGAACCCCTTCCTATCTGGTGGAGCTGCTGAAACGCCATCATTACGACCTGTACCGGATGGCACATGAAGAAACCAGTGCCGATGTACTGAACAGTATAGACTCCAGTTCCACCAATCCGATACCAGTCATTTATCAAAGCGGATATCTGACGATAAAAGGATACGATCCACGTTTTCGTGTTTATCGATTAGGATTCCCGAATAAAGAAGTAGAAGAAGGATTTATGGAATACCTCCTCCCCTTTTATGCCAATGTGGATAAGATAGAATCTCCTTTCCAGATCATGAAGTTTGTACACGAAATAGAGCAGGGAGATTACAATGCTTTTTTCCGCCGTTTGCAAAGCTTCTTCGCAGATACTCCATACGAACTCGTACGCGATTTGGAATTACATTATCAGAATGTACTTTTCATTGTATTCAAGTTAATAGGTTTCTACGTAAAAGCGGAATATCATACCGCAGAAGGACGTATCGACCTAATGCTGCAAACTGATCGCTTCATTTATATCATGGAATTCAAACTGGAAGGAACAGCCAATGAAGCACTACAGCAGATTGAAGAAAAACAATATGCCTTGCCATTTATAAAAGATTCACGGAAACTCTTCAAAATCGGAGTAAATTTCAGCGCGAAAACAAGAAATATCGAGGAGTGGAAAGTGAAATAACAGAAATAAGATGAAAATAATCAAACTTGCATACACAATAAAACTCAAATAAAAAATAAAATTATTTTTCATTTTAAACAACTACAAGATAGCACATTATAAAAAACTTTGAAAACTAAATAAATAAAAGTTTGTGCATTCAAATGTGTTATATTAATTTTACCAAAAATTAAAACTAATAATATCATGAAATGCACAAACAAAAACGCTGTCAGACACAGTCTGGCGGTAGTAATTCCTTTTTTATGTTTTTCCTGTATCAACAGTATTCAGCCGTTAGAAGAATCTTCAGAGACACCTCACTCGCCTACCTATAAAGATATCCCTATTGCAATATCTGCTCAAATTTTACAGGTTGAGACTCAGGTCCATACACGTACCACTAACAACGCATTTGACGAAAACGATGCAATCGGTCTCTACGTATTGGCACAACCGGAAACGATAGGTGGAGTAAGACATATAGATAATATGCGGTTTGTTTATTCATCGGCAGGATTTATGCCGGACGAAGAGATATACTATCCGAAAGGAGACGGTAAATGTGATTTCATAAGCTATTATCCTTACCAAGAAGAAGGGGTTTCCCAACATAGTAACGATATACAAATCAGTGTTAATGCAAATCAAAGCACAGCTACCGATTATAGCCATTCAGACTTCATGGTAGCTAAAATACAGGGAATATCTCCGAGTATGAAAGCAGTAAATTTAAAGCATAACCATAAACTTTCCCAACTAAACATCATTTTACAACTTAACAAAGAAGAAGACATAAAAGATTTACAAGAAAACGCAACCATATCCATCAGTAATCTTAACACAAAAGCTATTTATAATATAGATACTGAATTATTCAGTTCACTCAACAATCCTCAAAACATTATTCCTAACGGACAATGGGAAGCAGATGAAGAGAACCACCAACTCACAGGAAAAAAGGCAATTCTTATTCCGCAACCTACTACCGGATGTGAACTGACGCTACGTACCAAAAACAAAATTTACTCTGCCATTTTACCGGAAGATTTAACATTGGAAAGCGAAACCAGTTGCGAACTCCTGTTAATATATGACTCAAGAGTAGGAATTGGCAAAATCAGCTCATCCATAAGCGAATGGAAACAAGGAGGCAGTAGCAACGCCACTCTTGAAGAAAAAGAAAATAACAACTCGATAAGTATCTCCGGACTGAATTTTGAAAAAACAGGGATATACCACCTTGTAACTTCTACAAACGCCGTAATTGGAAAAATTTGTAAAGAATATCTGCTAAATGAGGATATCAATGCACAGGCAATTGTTCTATATCCGGCAGATAATGATGAGAGGGGAACTGTTTTGCAGATAGTAGGTGAAAACAAAAGTCTGCACGGGGGAAGCGTTACTTGGGATAAAGTCAATAATTCAATGGTGTATATACCTGGAGATCAAACACCAATCGAGGAAATTTATGCGGATACAGATGGAAATGTCATCTTTGAAAAGAGTGAAAACATACAACCGGTTTTAGCAGCAGAAAACGTATTGACAGATATCAGAGGTTCTGAAACAATTACCTGTCCCATAGTGAAAATAGGAACACAATACTGGATGCAGGAAAACCTGAATACAACTAAATACAATGATGGAACTGCCATCACTAACAACACAACCTATTTAAATAAGACAACAGCCGGCTATTACTTGCAAAATTCTAACCGCTTTTATAATCAAGCAGTCATCGCCACTGGGAAAATCGCCCCGCAAGGATGGAAAATACCGGATATCACAGAATGGAATATACTGAAAACTTATTTGAAAGACGATGCAGCAACCTTGAAAACAGGTATATGGACCTCAAATGAAGGAACACCTCAAGCTAATAATAAAACAGGATTCAACGGAAAGCCGGTAGGAATTTATTCAAAAGATGGAGAAAAAGCAATCATTTACGGTTACTCTCAAAGATATGCTGCATATTGGACCATAAAAGACAATCAAACAACACCGTATGAGACAAGTATCGCTCTAAGCAATAAACTAAAAGAGGTCGGAAAAGTTTTTAATACCGATTACTGCGCTTACTCTATACGCTGTATAAAAGAGTAGCATAAGTATAAAAAGAGCTGTATAAAAAACACTTTTGGATAATTGTATGAGAAATCATCTACCAATAATAGTAAGCATATGGATTCTGATAGGGAGCGTTTTCTGTATCTGGTCGTGTGTCAATAGTATCGGAGAAGAAGAGGATGAAAAAACAGACACTGTTATTCCCGGTAATATCCCCATCAAGATCAGTGCGAAAACACTCCATAGCCAGATCTACCGAAAGGATTGTGACGATGCCATCGGATTGTATGTGCTGATATCGCCTACAACCTTGGATAAAGAACGCTATATAGAAAACAGACAATTCAAATGTAAAGCTTCCGGTTTTGTTACGGAGGAAGAAGTTTATTATCCGGCAGAAAAGAACAAATGTGATTTTATCAGTTACTACCCTTACCAGCAAACAGGTATCACAGCAGGAGAGCAGAAAATAAATATATCCATCCGAACAGATCAAAACTCGGCGACTAATTATAATCGCTCTGACTTTATGACGGCACAGGCCAATAACATATCTGCCGTTAAGAAAAATATCGAACTGCACCATACACATCGATTATGCCAACTTACAATCAGAATCAAACCGACAAATGGATACGACATTAATATTCTAAAAAAGAGTAATCCTGTCATTCGTATAAATCAAGTTTTCACACAAGCGACTTACGACTTTGACAAAAACGAAATCTCCTCACTCGGTCAACTGCAAAATGTTATCCCAAACGGAGAATGGAATATTGACAATAATACATTGACCGGAAAAAAAAGCATATTGATTCCACAAACGATACCGGCCGGAAATGAAATTCTTACATTATCCATAGATTCTAAAAAATATGAATGCCGACTCAAGGAAAACTATGAACTGGAAAGCGGAACTGCCTGTGAACTTACATTACGATATGATCCGGTATTAGGGATCAATGGAATCACAGCAGAGATTAACGACTGGAAGGAAGGAAACAAGAGCGAAATTACTCCAACGGAAAAAGAAGAAAAAACGGGTATTCTCATCAGTGATTTCGATTTCGAACAAAGCTCTGTATACAGTATCATTTCTGAGGGAAAGATAGTAGCAGAGGTATGCAGAGAGTATCTGTCATCACCGGAAATACAGGCGCAAGCAGTCGTAATCTATCCTGCAAAAGACGGGGTAAACGACTGGCTAAAGGGAATTGTCCTACAAATTATAAACGATGACAGAAAAATACATGGTGGAAAGGCCATATGGGATAAAAAAACAAATACACTGAACTACGTACCCGGTAACCTTGCTCCTATCCTTTCTTTCTACATTGCATCGGATTTATCGATCGAGTTTTCCAAACCCGCCGAACCACTCCTGTTATCCATCAGAAAAAAGGTACTAACCGATATAAGAAAAGATGAAACCTGCATATATCCTATTGTCAAAATCGGTACACAGTACTGGATGAGAGAAAATCTTAAAACAGTATTCTATAATGATAACCAAAAGATAACTGCAAAAACAACATCCAATTATTCTAAAAGTTCCGCCGGATATTTTAAGGAAAAGACCTATTTATTCTATAATAAAGCAGCAGTCACCAGTGGTAAACTCGCACCCAAAGGATGGAAGATAGCGGATAACAAAGTCTGGCAATTACTAAAATCATATATTAAAGAAGACGGAAGCGTTCTAAAAAGTAGCAGATTATGGAAGAAATCGGAGTATACGGCATCTGATCTGACAGAGTTCAACGCTATTCCTACAGGCATTTTCACCAAAGAGAAAGGAGCAGACTCCAGCATCTACGCATTCGCCGGAGAATATGCAATATATTGGAATATGGGAAATGATCAGAAAACATTAGCCGAGAAAAGCATCCTATTAAGATATGACAGTGATCAAACGGCAGAAGCAAACCATTCTGATTTTTGCGGCTATTCAGTGAGATGCGTATTGGAAAACAGTGAGTAATCTGCCGACTATACCTCCATGAAATAATTCAAAGAGACGCTACACAGTGTCAATGAAAACAAGGAAACAGACCGGAAATAAATTCAAAACAAACTGAAAATAACTTTTTGAGGAAAATTTAAACAGACTCTAAATGCAGAAAGATGTTTTTTAAATTATCTTTGTAGGCCGTTTACTGCGTAGAAAGAACAAAACGGCAGATAACAATATAATTAACTAAATAAAAAGCAGAAGAATATGGCAATGCATACATGGTTTGAGTGCAAAATCCGTTATGAAAAACTAATGGAAAACGGAATGAATAAAAAAGTTACCGAACCTTATCTGGTAGATGCACTCAGCTTTACAGAGGCAGAAGCACGTATTATTGAGGAAATGACTCCATTCATCACAGGAGAATTCACCGTTTCGGACATCAAACGTGCCAATTACAGCGAGCTGTTTCCCAGTGAAGAGGAATCAGCAGACCGTTGGTTTAAATGTAAACTTATCTTTATCACACTGGACGAAAAAAGCGGTGCGGAAAAGAAGACATCCACACAAGTATTGGTGCAAGCCGCCGATCTGCGTGACGCCGTAAAAAAACTGGATGAAGGCATGAAAGGTACAATGGCCGATTATCAAATCGGAATGGTGTCTGAAACTCCGCTCATGGATGTATATCCATATAGCGCAGGGCCCAATGATAAACCGGAAGTCTGATTTAGTGATTAGCGGATTAGCGACAAGTGATTAGTAGTTACGCTGTATAGGCATAAAGTTTATCACTTGTCACCAATCCACTGATCACTGATTGCTTCTTATTGCTAATGAGCTTATCATTTATCATTAATCACTTATCACTAAATACATGAATATTTCGGAGAATTTAAAGCAAGTACTGGTCGAACTGCCTGCGGGAGTCCGTCTGGTTGCTGTTTCGAAATTCCATCCCAATGAGGCGATAGAAGAAGCTTACAGCGCGGGACAGCGTATTTTTGGAGAAAGCAAAGTACAGGAAATGACAACCAAATATGAGAGTCTTCCTAAAGACATCGAATGGCATTTCATCGGACATTTGCAGACGAACAAAATAAAGTATATGGTTCCTTATGTAGCTATGATTCACGGAATCGATTCATACAAATTACTTACAGAAGTCAACAAACAGGCTGCTAAAGTAAACAGAGTCATTAAATGCCTGATACAGTTGCACATTGCACAAGAGGAGACAAAATTCGGCTTCAGTGCTGAAGAATGTAGAGAAATGTTGGCTGCCGGAGAGTGGAAACACTTGGACAATGTACAGATATGCGGACTTATGGGCATGGCCAGCAACACCGATGATACTGAACAAATAGACAGGGAATTTTGTTCTTTAAATAAGCTATTTAAAGAATTGAAAGAAACTTATTTTCCGGAATCGGACAACTTCTGTGAACTATCTATGGGGATGTCGCACGACTATCATCAGGCTATTGCCGAAGGGAGTACATTAGTACGGGTAGGAAGCAAGATTTTCGGAGAAAGAAATTATTAGTATATCATTCATTATAAAAAAACTATATATCATGACCGATTTAAAAACTACTTTTGCAGGGCTTCAACTAAAGAATCCCATCATCATTAGCAGTTCAGGCCTAACAAACAGTGCCGGAAAGAACAAAAAGTTGGCCGAAGCCGGTGCCGGAGCCATTGTACTGAAATCACTTTTTGAAGAGCAAATATTCATAGAAGCCGACCAGTTGAAAGATCCTACCTATTCGGAAGGAAATGATTATCTGGCCGAATATATCCGGGAACATAAACTTTCCGAATATCTGGAGCTGATCAAAGAGAGTAAAAAGGTTTGTGATATTCCCATCATCGCAAGCATCAATTGCTATACGGATTCGGAATGGATAAATTTCGCAAAACAGATAGAAGAAGCCGGCGCTGATGCATTGGAAATCAACATACTGGCACTCCAGTCAGACGTTCAATATAAGTACGGATCGTTCGAGCAACGTCATATCGATATTTTAAGCCACATCAAGCGAGTGGTAAAGCTTCCTGTCATCATGAAGTTGGGCGACAATCTGACCAATCCGGTAACCCTTATCGATCAACTTTACGCCAACGGTGCAGCGGCAGTCGTATTGTTCAACCGTTTCTACCAACCGGATATCGATATCGAAAAGATGGAGCATATTTCCGGCAATGTATTCAGTAATGCTTCTGACTTGTCTAAGACGCTTCGTTGGATCGGCATTGCTTCGGCAATGGTAGATAAAATCGATTATGCGGCGTCAGGCGGCATACACAAACCGGAAGCTGTTGTAAAAGCAATTCTGGCAGGAGCATCGGCTGTCGAGGTTTGTAGTGCAATCTATCAGAATACCAATATGTATATCGGAGAAATGACCCGTTTCCTCCAAACATGGATGGAAGGTAAAGGCTTTAAAAACATCGCGCAATTCAAAGGAAAACTGAATGCAAAAGATGTGCAAGGTATCAATATGTGGGAACGTACTCAATTCTTGAAATACTTTAGCAGCAAATAAAAAAACTTTAGGTCCGGTTCTGGTTGTCAACTCTTTTCTCTTTTATTTCTCAAAAGCCCAAACAAACAGATTCTAAAGTCCTAATAAAAATCAGGTACCGACGCTATGCGAATGACATAGGAGGTCGATACCTGATTTTCTTTATTATCGATAATCTATCTAAAATCAGTCCTTCTTATCCAGCGCTTCAAAGCAAGAATTCTTACTTACAAATTCCGGAACGATATCTTTCATCGCTGCTACAATCTTCATCTGGTCGTATGTATAACTCAACTGAACAAGATTCTCAATACGTTCTTTTACTTCATCATAATCATATTCACGAACGGTAGCGATCATAATCTTTTCGTGATAAGTAGGCTTAGTCAGCTCTTTCACATTCAGCAGTTCTTCATACAATTTCTCTCCATGACGCAAACCGGTAAACTCTATCTTCACATCAGTACGTCCGGAAAGGCTGATCATACGCTTGGCAAGGTCGACAATCTTGACCGGCTTACCCATATCAAAGATATAGATTTCACCGCCATTCCCCATACTACCGGCTTCGAGCACCAGACGACAAGCCTCCGGAATAGTCATAAAATAACGGATAATCTCCGGATGAGTTACCGTCACAGGACCTCCATGCTGAATCTGATCGCGGAAACGGGGAATGACAGAACCATTGGATCCCAACACATTTCCAAAACGGGTAGTGATGAACTGCACCGTACTTTCTCCTTTTTTCTGCAATTTCTTAGCCAAAGACTGTACATAGATTTCACAAATGCGCTTAGAACATCCCATCACATTCGTAGGATTAACTGCCTTATCTGTAGAGATCATCACAAACTTCTCAGCACCATACTTTACTGCCAAATCTGCCAAAATACGCGTACCAGCCACATTCACCTGTATAGATTCAGATACGTTATCTTCCATCATCGGTACATGTTTGTAAGCAGCTGCATGGAATATATATTGCGGTCTGAATTCACGGAATATCGCTTCAATACGGGTTTGATTAGAAATATCGGCTACAATGGTTTCCGCATCGATATCTCTCCAGCGATCCTGCAGTTCCAAACGGATGTCGTGAAGAGGTGTTTCTGCCTGGTCTACCAAAATCAACTTATAAGGATTGAATGAAGCAACCTGACGCATGATTTCACTACCGATAGAGCCGGCAGCGCCGGTAATCATCACCCTTTTTCCTTCCAGATGAGAGGCGATCTTATGAATATCCACCTCAATCGGCTCACGCTGTAAGAGATCTTCAATCTGAATTTCTTTCAGTTGAGTACGGTTCAAAGGCTGTCCTCCCCATTCACTCAAGGGAGGGGCGGTAAGCAACTTCACATTATGGGCCAACAGGAGATCTGCCATATCCGTTTTCTTCAGTTGATCCATCTTGACCGGAGAAATGATAATGGTATGTACATCACGATCATCCAGTTTTTCAATTAATGTATCATCATTGGGATACACCTTTACCCCCATCATAATTTTGTCAATCAATTCGGGTTCGTCAGCAATAAAACCACGCAAACGATAATGGTTACGCAAATTCACACGCAATGATTTTGCAATGTTGACACCTGCTTCTTTTGCACCATAAATAAAAACATTCGTAGTTTTGCTGCCATCAAAATTTAAAACTTCGAAAAGCATCTTCACAACAATGCGTGAACAAGACATCAAAGCAAAATTTATGATATAAGCCATAAACAACACACTCACCGGTGCTACCCTGACATCCATGAATGCTTCCAAAATCACGCTTACAAGTGTCAACAGACCGTATGACACTGTGAGAGATACGAAGATCCGCATAATATCCACAAAGGAAGAGAAGCGGAGTACGTTGGAGTACGTACGGAATACCCGGAAGAACACCAAGTTAATAATCACTGTCCAAAGAATGGTTCTATCAATCGTAGAAGAGTCCAGAAAAATGCTACGAAAATCATAACGAAGTGCATAGGACAACATACATGAAACTACAATGATAAAAACATCAATTAACAAAATAGTCCAAATAGGCAGTACCTTCGAAGAAAGATACCGTTGAAAAAATTTCGATTTCATCCGTTCTACAGTTTTTTTGTTTTTTTAGGCGATGCAAAGATACATTTTTTTGAGTAATCACCGCTTTATTTAACAAAATAATAAAAAAACTTTTGATTTTATGAATATTATGTAAAACAGGAAAAGACATGATAAACGTATCGAAACCATCAGATTACCATACGTTTACCATGTCTTTTCTAAACATTGGCATATCAAGCAAATATTACATCAAATTGCTGGCTAATTCACTTAACTGACTGCGTTCACCTTTCACAAGATTTACATGTGCAAAAAGGTTCTGTTCTTTCATACGGTCGATCATATAAACCAATCCATTGGACTGGCTATCCAGATAGGGCTGGTCGATCTGCTGAATATCTCCGGTAAATACCATCTTAGTACCTTCACCCGCACGTGTGATAATGGTTTTTATTTCATGAGGAGTCAAGTTCTGGGCTTCGTCGATGATACAATAAGTTTCGCTTAAACTGCGTCCGCGTATGAAAGCGAGCGCTTCAATAACCAACTGTTCACTTTTTTGCATATCTTCCAGACGCTTTACTTCGGTGGAATTGGCCGCAAACTGCCGCTTAATAACATTTAAGTTATCAAACAAAGGTTGCATATAGGGTGCCACCTTCTCCTTGGCATCACCCGGAAGAAAACCTAAATCCTTGTTTGAAAGTGCGACAATGGGGCGTGCCAACAAAATTTGTTTATAATCGGTCAAGTTGCCCAAAGCAGCCGCCAATGCCAGTAAGGTTTTACCCGTACCGGCTTTACCGGTCAAAGCCACCAATTTCACATTAGGATCATTCAGAATTTCGAAAGCAAAACTCTGTTCGGCATTACGGGGTTCGATTCCATAGTTTTTCGTCTTATTCACCCGGCAAACCGTATGCGTAAAAGGATTATACCGGGCAAGCACACTGCTGCGGTCACTCTTCAGAATGAAACATTCGTTAGGATGAATGACATTCTTAAAATCGAATTCGCTGATATCCAAACCTTCACGGGCAGAATAAATCCGGTCGATCAGTGCCGGATCGATGCCTTCAAAAATTTCGTTGGACTTCTCAAAAATATCGATGTTAATTACCTTATCGGTAATATAATCTTCGCAAACCACCCCAATAGAGCGGGCCTTCATACGCAAATTGACATCTTTGGTCACCAGAATTGTCTTCATATCGGCATGTTTCCGCGCCAGATAATCGGCAACGGCAAGAATCTGATGATCTGGCTTGCGCGAAGGAAACGAATCACGCACTACCGGAGAATCGACCTCACCCGTTATAACGAACAAACGCCCTAACCCCTCACCCAGCGAAGCACCGCTGGTAAAAAGATTGTCATCGGTGATCAGATCGAGCTCTCTGACAAACTCACGGGCGTTGTAGTTGATCTGTTCATTTCCCTTCTTGAACTTATCCAGTTCTTCGAGCACAACAATGGGGAGATAAATATCATTCTCTTGGAAATTCTTCAAGCAATTGTAGTCGTGAAGGATAACATTTGTGTCAAGCACAAAATTTTTCTTTGTTCCCATACTCTTCGTTAGATTTAAAATGTTGATATTTGCAATCCGGTAAAGCAATCGGTCACTACGATGAAAGATTGACGCACCTAAGATAAGAAATAAAAGGGCAAAAGAGATTTCTTGCCAGTTAAATATTATAAAAGATGGACTATCAGAACACTTTAAAGTACTTATATGAGAGTGTCCCCATGTTCCAGCAAATCGGAAGCGGAGCATATAAAGAAGGATTAGCAAACACGAGAGCATTGGATGAATACTTCGAACACCCCCACCGGAAATACCGTACGATACATGTGGGAGGCACCAATGGAAAAGGTTCCTGTTCGCATACCTTGGCAGCCATCCTGCAAGAAGCCGGTTACCGGGTAGGACTTTATACATCTCCGCATCTGGTTGATTTCCGCGAACGTATCCGGATCAACGGAGAAATGATGCCGGAAACGTATGTTGTAGATTTTGTAGAAAAGCACCGGAGCTTTTTCGAACCGTTACATCCTTCTTTCTTTGAACTGACCACCGCCATGGCTTTCCGCTACTTTGCCGATGAAAAAGTGGATGTAGCACTCATTGAAGTCGGGTTGGGGGGACGTCTCGATTGTACCAACATCATCACCCCCGATCTATGCGTCATAACCAACATCAGTCTTGACCACACGCAATTTTTAGGAAACACATTAGCCGAGATAGCAGGAGAAAAAGCCGGAATCATCAAAAAAGGAACCCCTGTTGTCATCGGAGAGGCTACAGAAGAGACCCGACCGGTATTTGCAGGAAAAGCAGAAGAAATGCACGCACCCATTGTTTTTGCAGAAGACGATAACCGGATTTTAAAAGCAGAAAACAGCGATAACGGACTACTATATGAAACCCGTGAATATGGCTGCCTGCAAGGAGAATTGGGAGGGTATTACCAAATAAAAAACACCAATACGATACTTCATGCCCTGTCACAGCTAATAGCGTTGGAGTATGCCATCAAAGAAGAAAATATCCGCCACGGCTTTGCCCGCGTCAACGAACTGACCGGACTTATGGGACGTTGGCAAAAGCTAAGTGACCACCCACTGCTTATCTGTGACACAGGACACAACACAGGTGGAATTACTTACATCACCCAACAGATAAAATCAATCGTATACGACCATCTTCACATTGTAATAGGGATGGTGAATGATAAAGATATCCGTGGCGTACTGAACCTGCTGCCACAAGATGCGACGTACTATTTCACAAAAGCCAGCGTGAAACGGGCATTGCCGGAAGAGGAGTTAAAAAGAACCGCCCGTGAATTCGGACTACATGGCAATACTTATCCCACAGTAACCGAAGCCGTACGCGCCGCCCAAGAAAAAAGCCTCCCAAAAGATTTTATCTTTGTAGGAGGCAGTAGTTTCATTGTAGCCGATCTGTTAGCGAACCGCAATGCACTCGATCTCGACTAAAGCATCTTTGGGCAAAGCCTTCACCGCCACAGCCGAACGAGCCGGGAAAGCACCGTCGAAATAAGTGGAATATACGCCGTTCATCCCTGCAAACAAAGACATATCCTGAAGGAAGACAGTCGTTTTGACGATGTCGGCCATTGTCAATCCGGCTGCTTCAAGAATATGCCTGATATTTTCCAGAGACTGACGGGCCTGTGCTTCTACCCCTTCGGGCATTATTCCTGTGGCTGCATCAATGGGGAGCTGTCCCGATACAAATACCATACCGTTCGCTTCGATAGCCTGGCTGTAAGGACCGATAGCTCCCGGAGCTTTCTCACTGCAAATTACCTTTTTCATTGTATTTCCTAATTTTTATAGCCTCTCCCCAATCCTCTCCATAGGAGAAGGGAATAGACACTCATGATTATCAATCAGTTATAAAACCAACTTAGTCCCCTCTCCCACGGAGAGGGTTAGGGAGAGGTCTCGTACTCTTATCATTTTCCGCTCCGAAGGTAAGAAAAAAAAGATTTTGATAAAAATTATAAGAAAAAAAGTGGATGTCCGTGCAGTATTCTTTGAAAAGCTGCATTTACTATATAGTTATACAAGAGATTACCTAAACTAACTTTGATAAAACCGAAACCTAAACTTGACTGAAAAGGAGATGAGAGAGAGAGTGTTTTTATGAAAATCTCCAAAAAGAAACCCCTATCCTACTGCGAGGACAGGGGTTTCCCTTTTTTATTACGATCTATCGATATTTTATTTGCAATGTTTCTTGATCAGCTCATCCACATTGGTATCTCCCAATTCCTTGGCTTTTGCAAAACTGGCACATGCCTCTTCCTGCTTTTTCATTTGTATCTGGCAAATACCCATGATGCGATAGGCTTCGGCATACTTCGGATCGACTGCCAAAGCCTCATCCAAAGCTTTTAACGCTTCTTCATAACGGCCCACACGAAGATTTACCACCGCTTGTTCCGCACGATAAGTCAACTCTTTCGGGTTAAGTTCGATGGCTTTGGCTATATCATCAAGGGCACGTTGGTATTGGCGCGCTTTAATAGCCGCCTGTTCACGATAATAATAGAACACATCGTTCACCTGCCCGCTCACGGCATTAAAATAAGTATCATAATCGAGCATGGCAGCCCGGTATTGCTCTGCATTCATGTTCATCTGTGCACGCTCCAACACGTAAGGGGCATCCGCTACGGCAACCGGCTGCGGGCAACGGGCAATGCAACTGTCCATCATTATGACAATTTCCTTCGGATCAGCATCCATCATTTCCATCGTCTTGGCAGCATTAAAGAAAGTGGCAGGCGATGCCAGATTACTGCGGTTCACCTTTCCATAACAGGCAAGTGCGGCAGGATAATCCTGTTTTGCAAATAGAATATCGCCTTCCAACTGCACATATACAGGCAATGAATCGATAGCCAAAGCACTGTGCACATAGTCCAAGGCTTTCTCATATGTCCAGTCTTTATAGGTCTTTTCAGGTTTACCCAACTGATAATTATAAATCTGCTTGGATATGTTATAATACACATCATCTTTCTTCTTGGCCACTTTCAGAGCCCGTTCCATATCCGCCGCCGCTTTATCGAAATCCGCATCCTCTTTACCGCCAAAAACAAACGTCGAAGCACGACGAAGGTATCCGTCCGGGCTATTCGGGAATTGTTTCACAAAATCATCAAGCAACGACACATATTCTTCCTGACTTACCTGCGAAGAAGCCACATACAAATATACAAGCGCCTGCTCCTCCGTATCGGGTAATCCTTTCTTTATACCAATATTCCGCAGTGTAATATCGCCGAGCGACAATGCGCTGATGCCTTGCGACATAGCGAAAGCGGCACCGGCTGCATAACAGATACTGGCAGTATCCTGTCCGGACGCTTTTTGCGCAAGCCCGAATACTTGTCCGTTGGCATCAGCCACCGGGCAACTCACCATTTTATCTTTCAGACGCATGTCGAGCGTATAATAACTGTAATTATCTTCTATTTTTGTCACCTTCTTTACCTTTCCTTGTGTGCATGTGCGGTCTTTCTGAGTGGAATAAGGCAACAGGTAAGCCTCTGCACCGACAGCCGGTGCCACAGTAGCTACTGTAAGGGCAGGCACTTTCTTTTCCGTGATAGCTACCCGGAACTTGATGACATCGTACATATCATTCGCTCCCAAAACGGCATCCACCGGCATTTGCTTTCCTTCCGAATTAATAATAACGGCGCGTTCCGCTCCCTTGAACAAGGAATAATCAGACAACGCCACCCCGTCTTCGGTTACAAAAAAGCCGTTTCCGGTATTCAGAATCTTATCATTTTTGTCATAAATAACCACCGAGAACACGGCACGTTTGGCTTTCTCTACCCATTTAGGCGCCTGTGCCATACTCCATTGTACCGACAGGCAGACAAATATAAAAGGTAATAATAAGAATTTCTTCATAATTTTATTGTTTTTAAAGCCTCTCCCCAACCCTCTCCACAGGAGAGGGGGTACAGATACTATTGTTTATTAATCAGTTATGAAACTAACTTATCTCCCTCTCCCACGGAGAGGGTTGGGGAGAGACTTCACTTTCTATTTAAGTTGAATATTAAAAAACAAAAACCGGCAGATGATTTCCTGCTAATCCAAATGACGTTGCTTTACCGCTTCGTAAATCAAAATACCGGCAGCCACCGAAACATTGAGTGACTCGATACTACCCAACATCGGTATTTTCACCCACTCGTCACAAAGAGCAAGATTCTCGTATGACACTCCCGTATCTTCCGCTCCCATAATTATGCACATCGGACCCGTATAGTCGCCTTTCGTATAGTCATAATCACCTTTTTCGGTAGCGGCAACAATGCGGAAGCCACTGTCTTTGAGGTACTGCAAAGTACTTTTCAGGCTCTGTTCGCGACAAACCGGCAGGGTATGCAAAGCTCCGGCAGAGGTCTTCATTGCATCGGCATTCACCGACACACTGCCACGTGCAGGGATGATAACGGCATCTACCGCCGCACACTCGCAAGTACGGGCAATGGCACCAAAATTACGCACATCGGTTATACCGTCGAGCATCACAAAGATAGGGTTCTTACCTTCCTCAAAGAGAAAAGGTACAAGATCTTCCGTCTTCTGGTAAGTAACGGAGGAAATAAACGCTACCACTCCCTGATGATTTTTGCGGGTAATGCGGTTGATACGTTCTACCGGAACACGCTGTACCGGGATGAGCGTACCTTTCAAGGCGGCAAACAACTCCTTAGACAATTCACTCTGGATATCTTTCTTCACCAGAATCTTATCAATCTCTTTACCGGCCTGTATAGCCTCTATGACGGCACGAACGCCGAAAATCATTTCACTTTTATCAATCATCTATTTATTTACTATTTGATAGTTCTAATTTACTATTCAGCAGGGATTTTGCATTCTCCAATGCAGCCTCCGTCAGCGTAGCCCCACTCAGCATATGTGCTATTTCCTCTACCCTTTCTTCATCGGTAAGACGGCGGATATGGCTATTCGTTTCCATGTCATTATCACGTTTGTATACCTTATAGTGCGCACGTCCGCGTGCAGCAATTTGCGGCAGATGCGTGATACTGATCACCTGCCTTTCCTGCTCTCCCATCTCTTGCATGATATCCGCCATCCGATCGGCGATTTCACCGGAAACACCGGTATCGATTTCATCGAACACAATGGTGGGAAGTTTTACCGCACCGGCTATCATGGCCTTAACAGACAACATGACTCTGGCTATTTCACCGCCGGAAGCCACCGAAGAGATGTTCTGCAACGCACCGTTCTTATTGGCCGAGAAAAGGAAACTCACTGTATCTTCCCCCTGCATTCCGGGTTCCTTGCGTAACCCCATCTCCACCTGAAAACGCACATTGGGCATCCCCAACGGCACCAACCGGGAAGCCATCTGTTTTTCCACCTCACGGGCGGCAACAGTACGGGCCTTGGTGAGCAAGGCAGCCTGCTTTTTCACTTTATTATATTGCGTATCCCGCCGGGCGGCCAAAGCAGCAATACGGTCGTCAAAGGAGGTAATAGTGGCAAGCCTGTCACGATACTCTTCCGTCAGCCTTACCAACTCTTCCACCGTTTGTACACGATGTTTTTGCTCTAAAGAATAAATCAGGTTCAGACGGCCGTTCACTTCATCCAACCGCACAGGATTAAACTCTATATCTTCACTTTGAGTGCTGATTTCATCAATGATGTCTTTCAACTCAATATAAGTGCTGTGCATGCGTCCGGCAAGTTCCGTAGCCGGCTGATAAACTTTCTGCAATGACGAAAGCATAGCGGCACTCTCTTTCAATACCGGCAACAAACCGCCTTCATCCGCAGAGAACGCTTGTCCGATCCGATACAACCCTGCCTTGATTTCTTCGGCATGGCTGAGGGTTTCGGACTCTTGTTCCAACTCTTCCTGCTCACCTTCGGCGAGATGCGCTTCTTCGAGCTGCTCAAGCTGAAAACGAATATAGTCTTCGTCCGCCTTGCTCTGCTCGGCACGAACCGTCAACTCATCCAATTCCTTTTCCAACAGTTTCCAGTCGGTATAGGCCCGACGATAGTCAGCTAAAATGTCCTCGTTATGTGCCAGAATATCAAGCACGTTCAGTTGAAAGCCCTCTTTGTTCAACAGCAAATTCTGATGCTGTGAATGCACATCGACCAACTGCTCACCCAGTTCTTTCATCTGTGCCAGTGAAGCAGGCGTATCATTGATAAACGCACGGCTCTTGCCCGAGGCTTGCACCTCGCGGCGAAGAATACACTCTTCTTCGTATTCCAGTTCATTCTCGTCAAAAAAAGATTGCATTCCATAAGCGGAAATGTCAAAACGAGCCTCTATAATACATTTTGATGCTCCTTGCCGGATGGCTTTCACATCGGCACGTTGCCCCAACAACAGCCCGATGGCGCCGAGTATAATAGACTTTCCGGCACCGGTTTCGCCCGTGATGACGGAAAATCCCGTTTCAAAGCGGATATCCAGCTTCTCTATCAAAGCATAATTCTGAATATACAGTGAACGTAACATAATAATAATGTGCCAATTAATCAATATGCCAATGTGCCAATTAACCAATATGTCAATGCACCGATTAATCAATGTGCCAATTGCTCAATGTAGCGATTGCCCGATATGTCGATTGGCGGTGTACACACATAGATCTATTTACATTTTAATTATTCAATTTATAAAATCTCAACCCGGATACAGGAAAAAGCAACATCATACTACTTCAATGCCCCGTATTCAAGCACCTCACTGTTTCGATTTTATCTGATCCCACGAAGTATTTTGCGAAGGATTGATATTCGAAACAATCTGGTAAACCGTTTCCCGTTCATTCTGGGCAGCAGGCGACTTTCCACCATAGATATTGATGAGTTCATCTTTCTTTATCTCCGTAAAGATGACAGGCAATGAGGACATCGGCTTGTTATCCCGCGCCTGTTTCAGCCCGGCAATCGAGGCAGTGATAGCAGCACGCCCCCGAGTAGCGTTAGTCGCCATTTCATCCAGTCCTTTGCGATGATAATCATACATCATCTGACGGAGCGGACTCATACCGGGGTCCAGATAATCGTTAATAACGGCATAACGGTTACGACTGTCATCAAATGCCTTCCAACCTTTTTCATTGAGCGTCTGCGCAGCTGTCACCACGCTCTCCGCCGCATGAAGTATCTCCGTTCCACCTTCCGGCGCCATCGTATCCATGTCCAGACCGATCATCAGATAGACATAATAGGCGATAACGGCTGTAAGGTTGTTGTCAATCTGATTATCCCGTAATTCCAACGGATCGAACTCGCGATAATTGAACTCCACGTTGTTGTCTTTGAACATGAATACCGGAGATTGATACCCCGACTGATAGACCGGACGGGTAGACTGCACAATCAGTTCACAGCCCCAACGCCCCTCCGCTTCGTCATAGCTCTTCACTGTGAAATTCATCGAACACCGGATACGTTCGTTTACCTCGTACTGCGCCTGCGTCCAGTGCCGCTCATTGATAAACTCGGTCAGTGCCGTTTCAAACGTTTTGAACACTTGCACATTGGTTCCCTGCACTTGAGAATGGTTGACAGCCACTTTGCAGTCCAACTCCTGAGCCGAAAGCCACAAAGGAAACGACACTGTGGCAAAAACGCCCAGCATTCTCCACAACACGCCACTCCATTTATCTCGCATCCTACTCGTCTTCATCGCAATTCCTCCACTAAACGGTCGATAATATCTTGTGCTACCTCTGTCTTCGGTTTCAACGGATAATCCGTGTTCCCCTGACGATCGATAATACTGATTTTATTGGTATCGCAACGGAATCCGGCACCGGAATCATTCAAAGAGTTAAGCACGATAAAATCAAAATTCTTACGTTCTAATTTACTTTGGGCATTATGCCGCTCATCATTTGTTTCAAGAGCAAAACCGACAAGCTTCTGCCGTCCGTTTTTCATCTGTCCCAAAGTAGCGGCAATGTCCTGAGTCGGTTTTAAACGCAATACCAAATCCTCTTTTTCACGTTTTATCTTATGATCCGCCATCGTTTCGGGCGTAAAATCAGCTACCGCCGCACAAAGAATTCCCGCATCGGCCTCCCGGAAATGACGTTGCGCTTCCTCTGCCATTCCGGCAGCACTTTCCACATCGATACGACGGATACGCGAATGACGTGTTTGCATCTGCACCGGACCGGTTACCAACACAACCTCAGCCCCACGTCCGGCACATTCTTCAGCCAACGCAAAACCCATTTTCCCGGAAGAATAATTCCCGATGAAACGCACCGGATCAATTTTTTCGTAAGTAGGACCGGCCGTAATCAATATCTTTTTCCCCGCCAAATCACAAGAGGACGGAAAAAACTCATCAAGGACACGAATGATATTTTCCGGTTCTTCCATTCGCCCCTTTCCCTCCAAATGACTGGCTAAGAATCCGGTACCCGGCTCGATGATATGATTTCCATACGAACGCAAAGTATCCAGATTGGCTTGTGTAGAAGGATGGGCATACATATCAAGGTCCATCGCCGGTGCAACAAACACTGGAGCTTTGGCAGACAGGTAGGTAGTTATCAACATGTTATCCGCTATTCCATTGGCCATTTTACCGATGGTGGCAGCCGTAGCAGGCGCTATCAGCATGGCATCCGCCCACAGCCCCAAATCCACATGACTGTTCCACGTACCATCACGCTGAGCAAAAAACTCGCTGATGACAGGCTTGCTCGTCAATGCAGACAGTGTGATCGGAGTTATAAACTCTTTCCCCGCCGGCGTGATGACAACCTGCACTTCCGCACCCCGTTTTACCAGTCCGCGAATAATGTAACACGCCTTATATGCAGCGATACTACCCGTAATTCCTAAAACTATTTTTTTACCTTTCAGCATGAAAAGATTTATGATTTATGAATTATGACTTATGAGGGATAATGTGATTTATGAATTGTGATTTTATGAATTATAATTCATAAATCATCTCATTTTGTGATCAAATTGCTCATCTCCCTCAACCGGATTTTCGTAAGCATGGCTTTGGTATTGAGTGTAAAGTCACTGTTCAGAATCCAGCTATAATACCCCGGATCTTTTTTCAGCACTTCGCTTACCGACTGCCCTTTGTACTTACCGAAGTTGAAAACTTCCACTCCGTTGTCATCATAAACCATCCGGCCGGCAAAGTCCACATTTTTGTTAAAGCTGGAATAATCGGCCAGATAGGCTATGTCGTTTTGCAACTCCGGATAACGGTCAAGCTGCGCTTTCAGTACCTCATAGGTAGCACGCGTATCAGCTTCGGCCGTATGCGCATCTTCCAGATTCTTCTCGCAATAAAACTTGTAAGCAGCCGAAAGGGTACGTTGCTCCATCTTGTGGAAAATCACCTGAACATCCACAAACTTACGCTTGCTAATGTCTATATCGACACCGGCACGAAGAAATTCTTCCACCAATACCGGCACATCGAAACGGTTGGAATTAAATCCCGCCAGATCGGCTCCTTCAATGTCATAGGCAATGTTTTTGGCAACCTCCTTGAATGTGGGACAATCCGCTACATCGGCATCATAAATGCCATGAATGGCCGAAGAAGCTTCGGGAATGTGCATTTCCGGATTGATACGCAAGGTTTTAGCCTCTTCATTGCCGTTAGGATATACTTTGAGATAACAAATTTCTACGATCCGGTCTGTGTTGATATTGGTACCCGTTGTTTCCAGATCAAAAAAAACAATAGGGTTCTTTAGGTTCAATCTCATGCTTAATTTAGTTGAAAGTTGAAAGCTTATTTAGTTGAGAGTTGAAAATTGAGAGTTGAAAATTAAAAGTTAACCACACTATCATGCTGCATAGTAACTTTCAACTTTCAACTCTCAACTTTCAACTGCATTTAGTCGTTTAGCATCATCGGCATCAACAACATGAGCAGGTCTTCGTTTTCTTCCTGTTCCACTGGCACTACTACGCCGGCGCGTGAAGGATCTGCCAATTCTATCACCACCTCTTCTGCCGAAATGTTGTTCAGAATATCAATCAGGAATGTCGATTTGAAGCCGATACTCATTGGGGCACCCGCATACTGGCATACCTGCGTTTCTTCGGCCGAAGTGGAAAAGTCGATGTCTTGGGCGGAAACTACAATTTCATTTTCCTGAATACGTAGCTTGATCAAGCTGCTTGCCTGTGACGAGAAAATGGACACACGACGCAAAGCACCGATCAGTTGCTGACGGTCCACCGTCACCTTGTGCGGATTATTCTGCGGTATCACCGAGTTGTAGTTCGGATAACGGCCTTCGATAAGACGGCATACCATACGGTAGTTTTCAAGCGTAAACACGGCATTGCGTTCGTCGAATTCGATAACAACCATCCCGCTTTCCTTCGGCAACAGATTCTTGAGCAGCGTAGCCGGTTTTTTAGGCAGGATAAAGGCGGCACGCTCATTTCCACGGGCAGCCAGCGTTTTACAACGTACTAACTTATGTCCGTCCGAAGCCACCATCGTAATGTCTTCGGTAGTAATATCAAAATAAATACCATTCATCACCGGACGTAATTCATCATCTGCCGTAGCAAACACACTCCGGTTGATTCCACCCAACAGAATCTGTGCGTCCATTTCCACACGTACGGCATTGTCCCCCAACACTGCCGATTGAGGAAATTCATCGGCATTCTGCCCCACAAGGTTGTATTTTCCGTTCTGATACTGCACTGTTATTTCGTATGTTCCGGTATTCACATCGAAAGTCAACGGCTGTTCGGGAATCTCCTTCAAAGCATCGAGCAGGGTTTTGGCAGTCACGGCAAAACGGCCGTTCATGTCACTTTCATTGACTTCGATAGAAGTTACCATCGTCGTTTCGCTATCGGAAACGGTCACAGACAACGTTCCGTCTTCCAGTTCGAAGAGGAAACAATCCAAAATAGGCAACGCGTTTTTTGAGTTTATCACACGGCTGATGGCCTGTAAATGGCTGAAAAGCGCAGTACTTGAAACGATAAATTTCATATATTTCCGAATGTTTAATTTTTAATTTTATTAATGCACAAAGTTACGAAAAAAGATTGGGGTGCACCAACAAAACAAAAGAAAAAACACAGGGTTGTATTTCGAATATTCCTAAAATATCGTAACTTCGCCGCAGAATTAAAAATTATCACAATGGAATTTACAGGAAAAATTATCGCTATACTCCAACCCAGAGGCGGAGTTTCTAAAACCGGGAACGAATGGAAATCCCAGGAGTACGTTATCGAAAACCACGACCAGTATCCGCGCAAAATGTGTTTCGACGTATTTGGCGCTGACAAAATAGAACAATTCAACATCCAGATGGGCGAAGAACTTACCGTGTCTTTCGACGTCGATGCACGCCAATGGCAAGACCGTTGGTTCAATAGTATCCGCGCTTGGAAGGTAGAACGCGTAGGAGCAGGAGCACCGATGACTCCGGGAGCACCCGTTCCTCCTCCGGCACCGACAGCTGCACCGGAATTTATTGCCGGCGACGCCAAAGACGACCTGCCGTTCTAAAAAAGAAATTACCAGCAAGATTTCAAATCGATCCTAAGAAAACGGGATTACTTGGAATACCAGAAAACCGAAGGGGATGAATCAAGACTCCCCTTTTATCGAAATCACCCTCGCTACAATTGCCTGAACTGCACTCCTAAAGTTTTATGTCCAACTTTTGGGGTGCAGTTCAGCCTGTGGCGAGGGTGATTTTTAGTTTATGAGAATTTCATCAATCGTTCGTATCCCTTCGACCATCCTCCATTTTCCGGAACAAACACCGGACTATAATTTCGTCAAAAGCCAGAGGAATTTCGAAGTGACTTTTACTCACCTTTGTACTGCAAAACCACATTCGGATAAGCCACCCCATCCGTACAGGAAAACTGGGCGGAAAGGACAAAATAACGGAAGAAATCCGGATTACGGAAAAAGAAGCTCGGGAGCAAACGGACATAGCTCTCGGGCTGCACAAACATATGTTCCAGATCGGCCACAAACATAAAATTATACACATCAGACAGGCCGACTATGCTTTCCCTGTAACCAGGCATCCCTTCCAGTATCTCCCCCTTATCCAAATGCCGGACATAACAGGAAAGACTCTCCGCATCAGGGGCCAGCAACAAGCGCCCGCCATACAAGCATGCATAAGTATGCAAAGACGATGAAGCAATACCTGTCAGTTGCGCAAACAATGTATTGCGGGGCAATAAATATACGGGATAAGCTCTGGACGGAGTATAACAAAAAGTTACAGCCAGACCGGATACAAATTTCCGCTCGTGCGGACAATTATCAATCAATATCTTAAGCATCTGCTCGGCTCGCACTGCATCCCGAACCGAAAGACTTGCAACTGCAGCCGGATACTTCGTGGTATCATTGTATGCAAAAAGACAGGTTGTCATATCGTGCAAGGCATGTTCTTTCAGATAGGCCGCAAATGCCTCGTCATAAACCCCGACAGAATCGGCAGGCATCATTATATCACCCGCAGGATTCCGATCATTGGCAGCAAAATCGAGGGCAGACTGCAAATCACTAATCGATCGCTGGTTAAAAAAGAAAGTCGTCACAGGAAGAATCTCCCCCGGAAATCCCTCAAGAGATTGTTGCCGGCGCAGCATATTCATAAAAGTCAGGCAGGTATCCGTGTCATGATTGACACCCGAAAAATAAACAGCATCGCCATTCAACTTCATATCAAATTCTACCCAGCCCCCAAAAGGTGTCTGCTCCTGTGCATCATCCTTCATTTTTCCCATATCAAGTGAATGCACACGAGTATAAATAGTGGCAGCCGCATTGTTTTTTTTCGCTGCACGCATATCAGAAAACACCGAATCTCCGAGCAGTGACTGCCCCGACAGACGTGCGTCGATCACCTCTTCGACCAGCTTTTTCTGATAACTCGCCACTAAAAAATTAGAAGTCAGATAACAGGCAAGGAAGTCATCGCCCGGCAATGGATAAATACGTATCTCTTCACCTTTGTAATCGAACATTTTAGAAGGAAACGTACTGGAACAATATTTCTTTATGAACTTTCCGATCAACTCGTAATCACCCGAACCGAGCGCGCAATAAAGCACTTGATTACGGTCATTGTCCGGCTCATGGAAACTGAGCAACACCTTGCTCATCTGCCGGCTCAATCCGTGCGGAGTTTCTTCAAGAAGTGTATAAAGATGCGATTTCAGACAGGAAAAGATTTTAGAAATATACAGAAAATGGTTGTCCTTGCTACAAGTCAGTTCATCTATATCTTGTATCAAGGCAGTCATATTATCTGTTTCGAGAACCCCGACCGCACTGGGCGGAACCAAAGTATAAAGTTCAAATTCTTCTTTATTTTCTGCGGCCGACAACTTAAAAAAAGAGAACACCGCAAAACCTGTACACAAAAGCGCGACAGAAGTAGTAATCGAAATTTTTACCAAAGTACGAAGCTTCATAATATTGTTGTTTTACCGGCTACGGACAAAAGTAATAATTTCCATAAAAAAACCAAAACTTCTGCTAAATTATTTCTAATCCGTCAAATGCAAAATGCACATGGGGAGGCAACTGTTTTTCAACTTCGGCCTGTAATCCGATATGATGACTCATATGGATGAAATAAGTTTCTTTGGCCCCAATCCGCCGCGCCACTTCGAGGGCTTCCGCCAGACTCTGATGCGTAGGATGAGGAGCAATCCGGAGCGCATTTACCACGAGAACATCAAGATTGCATAATTGTTCATAAGATTCGTCGGGCATCGTGAGCATATCCGTAATATATCCCATATTTTCAATACGATACCCTAAGATGGGGAGCCGTCCGTGCATCACCCGCAAGGGAGTCACCGAAGTGCGGTTTATCCGGAAAGTCCGGCCGGGCTCAATCTCCTGCAACGGAATATTGGGCACGCCCGGATAGTTATGATTTACAAAACAATAAGGCATGCGGTTTCGCAGACGTTCGGCCGTATATGCCTCGGCATAAATGGGCACTTCACCAAAACGACAGAAAGGACGGAGATCATCCAATCCTCCCACATGATCATAATGTTCATGGGTGATAAGTACCCCATCTATCTTTTTGAAAGGAAGTCCGAGAACCTGCGCACGAAAGTCAGGACCGCAATCGATCAATATACGCGCATCATCCGTCTCAACCAAAGCAGAAGTACGCAGCCGGTGATCTCGCGGATCGGCAGAGGTGCAAACTTCACAGGTACATCCAATTTCGGGTACTCCGGTAGAAGTACCGCTTCCTAATATCGTTACTTTCATACTTAACCAAGCAGCCTCTCCCCAACCCTCTCCGTGGGAGAGGGGACTAAGTTAGTTTTGCGACTAATCAGTAGACAAGAGTATCTCCTTGCTACCTCTCCTGCGGAGAGGATTGGGGAGAGGCTTTAATTTATTAGTTTTACGTCAAACAAAGTTTACTTCCGGATGAATATCCACCCCGAACTTTTCATGTACGGAAGCCCGTACGGCATCCGAAAGAGAAATAATATCTTTTCCTGTGGCACCGCCACAATTCACCAACACCAACGCCTGCTTGTCGTGTACAGCAGCAGGCCCCAATGCCTTTCCTTTCCAGCCGCACTGGTCTATCATCCATCCGGCAGGAATTTTCACCCGACCGTCAGCCAATTCATAGAAAGGCATGCGCGGATATTCCTTCTGCAGAGCTTTAAAACATTCTCTGTCTACAATGGGATTCATAAAGAAACTACCGGCATTTCCCAGCACTTTCGGATCAGGCAGTTTACTTTTCCGAATATCGATAATCACGCGGCGTACCGTTTCTAACGTTATCTCATCATACTTTGTCAACTCCTGACGAATAGTGCCGTAATCCAACGTATAATGTTCCCGTTTACTTAACCGGAAACAGACATACGTCACAAAAACATCTTTCATCTCCGCAAATTTGAAAATGCTTTTACGATAGGCATATCCGCACTCATCCACAGAGTAAACGCGCTCTTCTCCCCGGATGTTCATCGTGATAACAGAAGTTATCAAATCCTTCGCTTCCACTCCATAAGCACCGATATTCTGCACCGCACTCGCTCCCACCTCTCCGGGAATAAGCGAGAGGTTTTCGGCTCCATACCAACTGCGACGTACACATTCCGCCACAAAGTCATCCCACTCCACACCAGCACCTACACGTACCCGGACTTCATCATCCGTCTCACCGATGATTTCTATCCCCCCAATACAGGAATGGAGCACCGTGCCCGGATAATCTTTTGTAAACAACAGGTTACTACCACCGCCAATATGTAGGTAAGGCTCGGATATAAGCCCTTCGGCAACCATCCTGCGAAGTTCGTCCACCGAATGATATTCCAAAAAACAAGCGGCTTTCACATCAATGCCAAATGTATTATGAGCTAAAAGAGAATAATTTTCTTGTTTCATAACTTTTATAGGGTTAATCCTGTAACAAAGAAACAGGCCGGACCGACGGCAGGGGTTCTGAGGACAGGCGCACAAAATTAATGAAATTATTCTATTCTTTCTTTTGTCTTGATACAAAAGAAAGAATCAAAGAAAAAATCAAGGCTGCATTTCCTTCGCTACTGCACTACGGTAAAAAGCTAAAGGGGCTCGAACTCGCTTCGCTCAGACAATCGCCCCTTCTTACGCTTTTTACCTACGTTCCGTTTGACGCGAAGGAAATGAGGCCGGGAAACCTTGCGGCGTGAAAGCAATCTCTTCAGTACCGAAAATAATCTTTCCATCACCGAAAGCAATCCCTTTAGCACTGAAAGCAATCCTTCCATCATAAAAAACTCCCTCCACTACCGTAGTGTCGGGAGATTTCCGTCCGGCCTTATTTTTTCTCCGTCAAGCGAACGCCCGTAGTGGAGCGTCAAAAAGGGGCGATTGTCTGAGCGAAGCGAGTTCGAGCCCCTTTAGCGGAACGAAGGAAGAGAGTAGGAGAAAAAATACAGCCTTGATCCTTTCTTTTGGTATCTTTTCTTTCGTATCAAGACGAAAGAAAAGTACACTCAGATGCTAACATCCTCAAACTTATACAGCTCCCAATCCCCGCTCCTCTCTTTCCTCTTAAAATAGAGAATATTAGATAGCCCGTTCCCTATTCCCTTCAAGGCAACGATTTTGACATTAGAATCATCAATGCTTTTTTGTCCGTAATTAATGTTCGACAAACGGTCGGTGGGCAGTTCCGGTTTGAAGGCAAACCATTGATTCAGGTCGAGGGTTGTTTCCAGTACCGAAAAGTCGTCATCCGGATCGGTCGTGACAAAAGCCAATGGCTGCTTGATACGGCGGCTCTGAAACAAGCTATCGGTGGCAAAACGCCCGAAAAACTCTACAAAATCTTCATTATCCCCTTTTTCAAGCGGGCGCAGATCGATCGCTTCCAGTATCCACGCTCCCTTTATCCGTTCAAAGTAATATTTCTTCATCTTATGAGTCCGGATAAAAATCCACTCCACTTGCACGGATGTCAGCGTGGTGTCTCCTACTAAATCCATATCTTCCTCACGATCGAAAAGAAGAGTATAATAATTCTGTTTCGTAAACAGGTCATCGTGCTTCCAATACTTTTTATCTATTTTTGAAGGCTCGTCACCGTTGTAGTAGGACAACGGAAACTTAACGCGTTGCCGTTGCAACTCGTCATCAGAAGCAAAGTTATAAATGAAGTCATCGAACGACTCGTCCGCCTCTGTCGGTTTCGGTTCTTCCGGTGCCTTCGGACGGTGGAGCGTATCAGCCCGATGAAGAGCCGAATCCACCTCATTGGTAAGGGATGCAAAAGGGTCAATCCCCGTCTTCTTATTCCCGCAGGAAGCAAGAAGAGCGAGAGCCATGACTCCCGCAATAAGTTTTTTCATTATTTCAGTTTAGCTCTTAATTTCTCAAGCATATCTACCGTCATACTTTCCAAATCATAAGCCGGCTTCCAGCCCCACTCTTCACGAGCGCAAGTATCGTCCAGGCTATCAGGCCAACTGTCGGCAATGCGCTGTTTCAAAGGATCTACCTGGTAAATCATCTTAAAATCGGGCACATGCTTACGGATGGCTTCATAAATAGCCTCCGGATCGAAACTCATGGAAGCGATATTGAAAGCATTCCGGTGAACCAGCTTTTCCGGATCGGCTTCCATCAGCGAAATGGCGGCATTCAAGGCATCCGGCATATACATCATATCCATCAGCGTGCCTTTGGCAATGGGGCATACAAAAGTTTCCCCTTTTACGGCAGAATAGTATATATCGACAGCATAATCCGTCGTACCACCGCCCGGAGGGGTCACATTGGATATAATTCCGGGAAAACGGACGGCACGTGTATCGACACCGTATTTATTATGATAATAGTCGCTCAGCAACTCCGTAGTCACTTTGGAAATGCCATACATGGTACGCGGACGCTGGATAGTATCTTGCGGAGTCTTCGTATGAGGGGTATCCGCCCCGAACGAGCCGATGGAACTCGGAGTAAAAACAGCGCAACCGTGGATGCGTGCCGTTTCGAGCACATTCCAAAGACCGTCGATACCGATCTTCCAAGCCAATTTAGGTTTTGATTCGGCTACCACAGACAGCAAGGCGGCCAAATTATAGATAGTGTCAATATTATATTCCTTCACTACAGACTCGATCATCCCGGCATCGGTTACATCAACCACAGCCGAAGGTCCCGATTCCTTTAATTCTCCTTTAGGCTCCGCGCCCGGTATATATCCGGCTACAACATTCTCATTTCCATAGCGATTACGCAATTCCATCGTGAGTTCCGAACCGATCTGTCCGGTAGCTCCAATTACCAAAATATTTTTCATTCTTCCAACTTATAGAGTATATTAAGCTAAATGGTGCGCAAAGTAAGTACTTTTTTTCCATTTTTATAGCAAATAGTCATTGTTATTTGAAGAAAAATAATGTCCTTTGCATAGAAACTAAAATTCCAAACGCTATGTACGGTAAAATGAAAGAACACCTCAGCAATACGCTTGCTGAAATTAAAGAAGCCGGCCTCTATAAAGAAGAACGACTGATTGAAAGTGCACAACAAGCAGCCATCACTGTAAAAGGAAAAGAAGTGTTGAACTTCTGTGCCAACAACTATTTGGGACTCTCGAATCACCCCCGCCTGATAGAAGGGGCAAAGAAGATGATGGACCGTCGCGGGTACGGCATGTCTTCCGTCCGGTTCATCTGCGGAACGCAAGATATCCACAAAGAACTGGAAGCAGCTATTTCCGATTATTTTCAGACAGAAGACACCATTTTATATGCAGCCTGTTTCGATGCCAACGGTGGTGTGTTCGAACCGCTCTTTACCGAGGAAGATGCCATCATCTCCGATTCATTGAACCATGCTTCCATCATCGACGGTGTGCGTCTTTGCAAAGCAAAACGCTACCGCTACGCCAATGCCGATATGGCTGAATTGGAAAAATGCCTGCAAGAAGCTCAGGCACAACGTTTCCGTATCATCGTTACGGACGGTGTCTTTTCGATGGACGGCAACGTGGCTCCGATGGATAAAATTTGCGACCTTGCCGAGAAATACGACGCCCTGGTTATGGTAGACGAGTCTCACTCTGCCGGAGTGGTAGGTGCTACGGGACACGGCGTAAGCGAGCTGTATCATACTTACGGACGTGTAGATATCTATACCGGCACATTGGGTAAAGCTTTTGGCGGTGCATTGGGAGGATTCACCACCGGACGTAAAGAGATTATCGACCTGTTGCGCCAGCGCAGCCGTCCTTACCTGTTCTCAAACTCCTTGGCTCCGGGCATTATCGGTGCCAGTCTCGAAGTATTCAAGATGTTGAAAGAGAGCAACGCGCTCCATGACAAGTTAGTAGAGAATGTCAGCTATTTCCGCGACAAGATGATGGCTGCCGGATTCGACATCAAACCGACCCAAAGTGCCATTTGCGCCGTCATGCTGTATGATGCCAAATTATCTCAAGACTATGCAGCCCGTATGCTCGAGGAAGGTATCTATGTAACGGGATTCTATTATCCGGTTGTGCCGAAAGAACAAGCACGCATCCGCGTCCAGATTTCTGCCGGACACGACAAGGTTCATTTGGATAAATGTATCGATGCGTTCATCAAGGTGGGCAAAGAACTTGGCATATTGAAATAATGGAAGAACTTACCCTCACCACCCCCGCCCTCTTGTTTTCAGCAGTTTCTCTGATTCTGCTGGCATACACGAATCGTTTCTTATCGTATGCCCAGTTGGTTCGCCAATTGCGCGACCGCTATATGGAAAATCCGACGGATATCACCGTAGCCCAAATAGAGAATCTGCGTAAACGGCTCAACCTCACCCGTACGATGCAAGGATTGGGCATTGCCAGCCTATTTTTCTGTGTAGTCAGTATGTTCCTGATTTATATCGGGCTGCAACTACTTTCGGCATACATCTTCGGACTGGCATTGCTCCTGCTGATTGCTTCATTGGGAGTATCATTAAGAGAGATACAGATATCGACCCGCTCACTGGAAATCTACCTGAGCACGATGGAACGGGGAACGCCTAAAAAGAAATAAGAAAAGGGAGTGTGTGAACACTCCCTTTCGTATTATCTATCGGTATATCTTCAACAGAAACTTATTTGCGCTGTCCCAGCTGAGAATCGATAAAGAAGATTCCTGCATCACCGGCTTTCTTGATCTTATCAACAATACCTTGTGCAGTTGCTTCTTCTTCCACCTGTTCGCGAACAAATCCCCAAAGGAAATCCTGAGTAGCATTGTCTCTTTCGGCAGAAGCAACAGATACCAGTTCGTCAATCATTTTAGAAACATGGCATTCGTGCTTGTAAACGTGCTCGAACACTTCCAACGGAGTACCCCATCCTGAAGGAACTACGTCTATTTTATCAACTTTAGCTACACCGCCACGCTTGATAATATAATCGGCCATGACATAAGCATGTTCCAACTCTTCCTGAGATTGCTTTTTCATCCAATTGGCAAATCCGCTAAATCCTTCTTTTTCAAAGTAGAAAGACATAGACAAGTACAGGTTAGCAGACCACATCTCGGCAGTTATCTGCTCATTAATTGCATTTTGTAATTTTTCTGAAATCATAATCGTTTGTATTTATTTGATTGAAATGATTACAAAAATAACAAGAATACTGTTTAATTTGTTCAACCGAATCTCTTTTTTTTAATTTATTATACAAACTCGTCCGAGAGATATCCTTTAGGCAACTCACGACAATTATAACCGGACGCCATAATTTCGCCATAAGCACCGGCGGAACGTAGGGCAATCAAATCCCCGCGTTTCACCTTGTTCAAGTCTATCGCCTTGCCGAAAACATCGGACGATTCACAGATCGGGCCTACCACATCGTACGTTTGCATCGTCTCGTCCGAAGTGAGGTTCTCCATCTTATGATGTGCCTGATAAAGAGCCGGACGGATCAAATCCGTCATCCCGGCATCGAGTATGGCAAATTTCTTGTTTACCCCTTGCTTCACATACAGCACTTTAGAGATAAGCGTGCCACACTGCCCCACCACAGCGCGTCCCAATTCAAAGTGCAAAGTCTGGTGAGGCCGCAACTTCAACTGTCCGGCATACGTAGAGAAATAACTCTTGAAATCCGGAATCGACTGACGGTTGGGGTGATCATAATCAATGCCCAGTCCACCACCTACATTGATATGTTTCACAAATATCTGACGCGCCTCAAGCCTGTCCTGCAACTCGTTCACACGATTGCAAAGGGCTATGAAGTCTCCCATATCCAATATCTGCGAACCGATATGGAAATGCAGGCCGATGAAATTGACATTCTTCATCTCCTGCGCCACGTCGATCACCTTATCCATATCTTCCATGCTGATGCCAAACTTATTCTCTGCCAGTCCGGTAGTAATATTCGCATGGGTATGCGCCCCCACATTCGGATTGATACGGAAAGCGACATTGGCCACTTTGCCTTTCGCGGCAGCCAGTTCGTTGATGACCTCCAGTTCGGGGATAGACTCTACATTGAAACAGAAAATGTTGTAATCCAGACCGAGTTCAATCTCCCAATCCGCTTTGCCTACACCGGCAAAAACAATCTTCTGTGCCGGGAAACCGGCTTTCACCGCCGCACGAATTTCACCGCCACTCACACAATCGGCTCCCATGCCACTCTCACGGATTATGGTAAGTACCTTCGAATTGGCATTCGCCTTTACAGCATAATGCACGTCAAAACGTTCGTAACGGGCAACTTCTTTATTGACGGCATCCAGCGTATCGCGCAAAACTTTCGTATCATAGTAATAAAAAGGAGTACGCAACTCACGAAACTTATCAATAGGGAATATTCCTTTCATAAAAAAACTCTTTGTTTAGCTTCGTCCACAGAAAAGACAGAGGGCACAGAGTTTTTATTTTGATTACCGAACAATTTAAAACTCCGTGTCCCCTGTGTACTTTCCGTAGTGAAATGTGATTATATTATTTTCCGTTGAACAGCATATCACTCAGCGACTGCAACGCTACCTTCTTATCGCACTCACGAATGAGGAAAGAGATGTTGTAGTTGCTGCCACCGAACGAGATCATACGCACCGGAATGTCTCGCATCGCATCGAGCGCTTTCGCTTCAAAACCGACATTCTCCCATTCAAGATCACCTACCACACAGATGATACACATTTCTTTATCGACAGTCACCGTACCGTATTTCTTCAAATCATCCAGAATTTCATTCAGATGCTTGGTATTATCAACCGTCACGGACACTCCCACTTCCGATGTGCAAATCATATCGATGGAAGTCTGATAGCTCTCGAAAATCTCGAACACCTTGCGCAAGAAACCGTGAGCGAGCAACATACGGCTGGATTTTATCTTGATAGCGGTGATATTGTCTTTGGCAGCTACCGCCTTGATCTTCCCTTTCTCCGTATCATTGGAAATCAGTGTACCCGGTGCTTCAGGATCCATCGTATTGAGCAGGCGAACAGGTATATTGGCATACTTGGCAGGCTGAATACAGGTAGGATGAAGGATCTTTGCACCAAAATACGCCAACTCGGCAGCTTCTTCGAAGTGCAACTGACGCACCGGTGCCGTCTTGTCTACGATGCGCGGATCATTGTTATGCATACCGTCGATATCCGTCCATATCTGAATTTCGGAAGCATTGATGGCGGCACCGATCAGTGAAGCGGTGTAATCACTGCCACCACGCTGCAGATTGTCGATCTCACCGTAAGCATTGCGGCAGATGAAACCTTGCGTAATGTAGATATCCGCATCCGGATAAAGTTCCAGTTGCGCCAACAATTTCTCTTTTATATAGATAGGGTCGGGTTCTGCGTTTTTATCAGTACGCATGAATTCTAAAGCCGGAAGCAATACGGACTTCACGCCACACTCCTGCAAATAGAAGTTCACCATGGCGGTAGAAATCAGCTCGCCTTGTGCCAGCACTACCTTCTCTTCGAACAAAGTGAATAGGTCCTTCGTATACGAACGGATGTAGTCGAAATGAGATTTGATAATTTCCAATCCTTTCTGTTTATATTCCGGCGTAGCAAAAAGTTCGTCAATATGCTGTTTATATTTAGTTTCCAGCTTATTGATAATCTCGTTGGCACCTTCCGGATTCTTCTTGTACAGATAGTCGGAAATCTCCACCAATGTGTTTGTCGTACCCGACATAGCCGAGAGAACAACAATCTTTTTTTCACCATCGGTAATCAATTTGGCTACTTCCTTCATCCGCTGTGCAGAACCTACGGAAGTTCCTCCAAACTTTAAAACTTTCATTTTCGTTACTGTATTAAAATTAGTATGTATAATTAATTATTATTTCCTGCAAATTCACCGGTCACATCTTTAATGCAATGCTCCGCACACCGGTACACGCGGCCGGGATATTCTTTCAGCAATTGCAGATTGTGGGTAGTCATCACCACCGATGAGCCCGATTCACAAATACTATGCAACAGCTCTACGATAGCCTTTCCCGTTTCCACATCAAGATTTCCCGTAGGCTCGTCCGCCAGAATGATAGCCGGCGAGTTGAGCACGGCACGCGCTATCACGATACGCTGCTGTTCGCCACCGGAGAGCTCATTAGGCAACTTATACCCTTTGTTGCTCATGCCGACCAGCTGCAACACCTCTTCGATGCGTTCTTTTATCTCCATCTTGTTCTTCCAGCCGGTAGCTTTAAGCACGAATTCAAGATTATTGTAGACGGTACGATCCGTCAGCAACTGGAAATCCTGAAACACGATGCCGAGCTTACGCCTCAACTGCGGAATATATTTACGCTTGATAGTCCGCATATTATATCCCAAAACCTCCGCTTCACCGTCGGCAATATCGAGTTCACCATAAAATGTTTTCAATAAGCTCGTCTTACCCGAACCTACCTTTCCCACTAGATAGACAAACTCCCCTTTGTGCAACTGCAACGTGACGTCACTCAACACACAGAGTTCCTGCTGGTGTATCTCTACATTATTATATGTAATTAATGTTTCGTCCATGAGCCGCTATGTCTTACCTGCAATTCGCGTGCAAGGTCCTCGATGCGATAACCTTTGGAAGTCAACAGAACAATGAGGTGATAGATCAGATCAGACCCTTCATAAATCAACCGTTCGTTGGTTCCATTCGTAGCTTCGATCACTGTCTCTACCGCTTCTTCGCCTACTTTCTGGGCAATCTTATTGATGCCCGATTCGAAAAGACTGGTAGTATATGATTTTTCCGGCATCTCTTCGTGACGCTTGTCGATGAAATCCTGCAACAGTTTTAAGAACATGACCGGCTCTTCATTTTTTTCACCCCAACAAGTATCCGTACCCGTATGACAAACAGGCCCTACAGGATTCACCTGAATCAATAGCGTATCATTATCACAATCCGCCTTGATAGAAACTACGTTCAAGAAGTTACCGCTCTCCTCCCCTTTTGTCCAAAGGCGGTTCTTAGTACGGCTGAAGAAAGTCACCTTTCCGGTTTCCACTGTCTTCTCATAGGCTTCCTTATTCATGAAACCGAGCATCAACACCTTACGGGTGTCATTGTCTTGTATAATAGCGGGAATAAGCCCGTTCATCTTATCAAAATCCAACATAATGATATTTACTATTTTACGATTTTACTATTAACTATTTCAACTGCGCCACCTCATCATCAGCAACGCCCCGGCTTCAGGAATCTCCTCCTTCTCCCCTCTCAATTCTCCCTTCTCCCTTTAATCAATCCTTCATCTCACCCATATTCCTTGCCCGCAAAGATACGATTTTAAATCGGGAATCTTTATTTCTCCGAAATGAAAAACGCTGGCAGCCAGTGCGGCATCTGCTTTCCCTAATGTGAAAGCATCCCGAAAATGCTCCATATTTCCCGCTCCACCCGAAGCGATGACCGGAATGGAGAGTTGATCAGCCAGCGCAGCAAGAGCTTCATTGGCATATCCGGTTTTCACACCGTCATGATTCATGCTGGTAAAAAGAATTTCACCGGCACCGCGTTCCTGAGCTTCCTTCGTCCATGTCAGCAGTTCCCTGTCCGTTTCGACACGCCCGCCATTAAGATAACATTTCCAGCCATTCTCCGTCATCTTTGCATCTACGGCAAGCACACAAACCTGTGACCCGAAATGCTTCGCAATGTCGTCAATCAACTGCGGATTACGGATAGCAGACGAATTAATGGATATCTTATCCGCTCCGGCGTTCAACAAACGGTCTACATCCCCCAATTCGTTGATTCCTCCACCTACCGTAAAAGGAATATTGATATTGGCTGCAATCCGCTTTACCAGTTCAGCAAAAGTCTTACGCCCTTCGTGACTGGCTGTAATATCAAGAAAAGTCAGTTCATCTGCTCCCTGCTCGCTATAAGCACGCCCCAACTCGACCGGATCACCGGCCTGGCGGAGATTGACAAAGTTAGTTCCCTTTACGGTTTGTCCGTCTTTGATATCCAGACAAGGTATAATTCTTTTTGCTAACACAATATTATCTACAATTTATTCCCTAAGATGATGATCATTTACCTGCGTCCATACAAACAATTTATCTGCATCCACACAATACCTCCGATCGCCAACACATAGGTACCCATTACTATTTCACAACTCAAATCAATCTATAAAACGACGAAGGTCTTTCAGCGTGATATGACCCTCATAAAGCGCCTTGCCAAAAATAACGGCAGGCACTCCGGCTTCATGAAGCGCTTCTATGTCACCGATATTGCTTACTCCACCGCTCGCTATCAGATAAAGAGCAGGATACTCAGCAAGTATCTCCTTGTACAGTTCGATGGAAGGCCCTGCAAGCATGCCGTCACAACTGATATCCGTACAGATCACCTTTTCTATCCCCTTATGGATATACTCTTTCAAAAAAGGAAAAAGTTCGCAGGCGCTTTCGTCTTTCCAACCGTTGACGGCTATCTTATGATCTTTCACATCAGCTCCGAGAATAATCTTTTCACACCCGTACGTGTCGAGCCAATGGCTGAACAACTCCGGATTCTTCACTGCAATACTTCCCCCCGTCACCATCTGCGCACCGCTCTCAAAAGCTATAATCAGATCCTCATCGCTCTTCACTCCACCACCGAAGTCTATAACCAGCGACGTGCGGGTAGCAATCTGTTCCAGCGTACGATAGTTCACCACGTGGTTGGAAGCCGCTCCGTCAAGATCCACTACATGCAAGCGGCGTATTCCGTTAGCCTCGAATTCCTTGGCCACTTCCACCGGATTCTCGTTGTACACCTTCTTACTGTCATAATCTCCTTGGGAAAGGCGAACGCATTTCCCGTCGATAATGTCAATAGCCGGAATAATTTCAATCATCTGTATCTGTCTATAATTTATTTCTTATCAAGAAAGTTTCTTAAAATCCTCTCTCCTGCCGCACCGCTCTTTTCAGGATGAAACTGCGTGGCATAATAATTATCTTTATGCAACGCTGCACTGAAAGGGTGTATATAGTCCGTTTCCGCTGCTGTAAATTCGCAAACGGGCACATAAAAGCTATGCACGAAATACACAAACTCATCCTGCGTAAAGCCCTCGAACAAGTCACTTTTCAGATGTCCGATCGTGTTCCATCCCATATGAGGCACTTTATCTTCATGCTTCTGAGGAACAAAACGCTTCACCGGAACATCAAAAATGCCCAGACAATCGACCTCTCCCTCTTCGGAACGACTGCACATCAACTGCATCCCCAGACAAATTCCCAATACCGGCTGCCGCAGATTTTTTATCAGTTCATCCATTCTGCTGGCCCGAAGATGTTTCATCGTCGTCTCCGCTTCTCCCACTCCGGGAAAAATCACCTTATCGGCAGCCTGCAACACCTCCTTGTCAGCAGTAATCACCGCTTCTACCCCAAGGCGTTTCAAGGCATAATCCACTGAACGGATATTTCCGGCATTGTATTTTATTACAGCAACGTTCATCCTTATTTTAGTTGAAAGTTGAAAGTTGAAAGTTGAAAGTGAAAATTACCTTGCCGTGGCAACGGTCCGGTAATCGGCACTGACAATCATTCACTGCCAACTAATTAAATATTACGGTTTTATTCTTATAAGCCAATACCTTACGCTCGATATGTTTCTGTACGGCACGCGAAAGGACGATCTTCTCCAAATCTTTTCCTTTATTCACAAGGTCTTCAATGGAATCTTTATGCGTAATGCGAACCACATCTTGTTCGATAATAGGTCCGGCATCCAGTTCGGTTGTCACATAATGGCTGGTAGCGCCGATAATTTTCACCCCTCTTTCAAAAGCGGCATGATAAGGCCGGGCACCCACAAAAGCCGGTAGGAACGAGTGATGAATATTAATAATCTTATTAGGGTACGCACTGATCATCTGTTCGGAAATCACCTGCATATAACGGGCCAGCACGATAAAGGTGATATTATTCTGCGCCAGCAACTCCATTTCCTTGCGTTCCTGTTCTTCCTTTGTTTCTTTGGTAATGGGAAAGAGGTGAAACGGAATGCCAAAACGCTCGGCTACGTGTTGCAAATCGGGATGATTGCTGATGATCAAAGGAATCTCCACATTCCACTCGCCCGCCGTATACCGTGCCAGCATATCAAAAAGGCAGTGTGACATCTTGGATACAAAAATGGCCATGCGCGGTTTTACATCTGAAAAATAGAGACGGAAGATCATATCGTACTTCTGCCCATAAAGCGTTTCAAAATAATCTTCTATTTTCTCCTTCGGAACTAAAAAGTCTTTCAATTCCCATTCTATACGCATAAAAAAGATGTTCTCCACATGGTCTACGTACTGATCCAGATAGATAATATTCCCTTTGTTTACCGTGATAAAGTCTGTCACTTCCGCCAGGATTCCCGGTTTGTCAGGACAGTGCAATAACAGTTTCGCAGTTGTCATCATTGTATTTACTATTTAACTACATTCATACGGTATCATTTCACCGTCTACGATTTTAGCTTGCAAAAATAACTAATTATTGCAAAACACCGAATAATTTGAGCAAAAAGTTTACTTTAAAAGCAAGAAATATAACAGATAGAAAGAACAGAGCCTTAAATCCGGATGTAATAAACAAAAAACAATACCAGCACAGTCAAAATAAGACTTTTCTGTTCAAACATAAAAAAACGACAAAAAAGAAGACCATCCGACAGAAATCGGCAAAGGAACAGATCAAAAATTCTTTTTTTATCCTATATAGAAACATCTCATAATGAAGCACTAAGAAAAAAACTGCTAATTTATTCACAAAAAAACTTTTTAAAACTATTGCACATTACGTAAAAACAGCTACCTTTGCACCCGCAATCGAGAGAGATAGCTGATTAAAATGAAATATTGGTGCGTTAGTTCAGTTGGTTAGAATACATGCCTGTCACGCATGGGGTCACGGGTTCGAGTCCCGTACGCACCGCTTCATTAAAAATGAGGCGAGAAAAAGTAAAATCAGATTAATCAAAATTAAATAAGGTGCGTTAGTTCAGTTGGTTAGAATACATGCCTGTCACGCATGGGGTCACGGGTTCGAGTCCCGTACGCACCGCGATAAACATTGAAAATCAATCGTTTACAAAGAAGACATCCAGTTTTACACCCACTAATGTAAAACTGGATGTTTTTAGTTTTTCATTCTTCCCTGCTGCTGATTTAGGCTACATATCAGCATTCTTTTTGGTTTTCCTTACCGCATGATCACTCTGGTCTTGCCGGTACGCCGACGACCGGTAAGTACAGTCATTTGTAATCGACTTAACCGGTTCAAAGAAAGAAGATACACCTCACAATCGGCTGATGCTTGTATATTCACGGTAGTTCCCATTCTGTTTATAAAAGAGGGGTAGTCACAAACAGAATCATTAAAAAAACTATACCCAATTATCCACTCATTGCCATTAACGTCTATTCTTGATAAACGGAAAATACCAGATACAACGAACCCTATTGATTTGTCATTTCATTCTGACGAATCAACTATCCATTTCTTTTGATTGTTGCCAATATACCCTCTTGTAGAAAAAGCCTTTCTAATTCAGAGGTGTCTAAAATTTCTTTCTCTACATTAAACTTATCCATATCAAAAACTCATCCATGCTGAAATATTCTGTTCCAGAACAAAAATATAACTATTGAAAGAATAATAACCTTTTATGATTTCATTTATTATCATAAAAGTATCATCTTTAACATCAGCCCAACCAACCACCGCAACACCAAGCAGTTTTGTCCTATACAGACGAGATAAAACGATCTATAATGACTAAAAATCCAATCGAGACGACACACCGTGTAACTTTCTACACAAGTAGCCTCATATGTCCATCCATTTCCAGTTTCAACATAGCTTCATCTCCCAATAAGACTGATTGATTGCAAAATCAGCAACCATACTTCAAACTAAAATGTCCGGCAACAACCCTGCTAATACATTCATCCCAGAAAAAAAGACATAATGAGATAAAATACCGCCGCCAACAATCCACTTACCGGAATAGTCAGCACCCAAGCAGTCATCAGATTTTTAGTAACTCCCCACCGGACTGCTGAAAGTCTTTTAGTAGCCCCCACTCCGATAATAGCTCCCGTAATGGTATGTGTCGTACTAACCGGAATCTTCAAATACTCCGTCAGATACAACGTGAAAGCACCGGCAGTCTCCGCGATAACTCCCTCTAAAGGGGTCACCTTGGTTATTTTGGTTCCCATAGTCTTTACAATTTTCCATCCACCGGACATCGTACCCAATGAAATAGCCGTAAAACAGGAAAATGCTACCCAATCCGGCAAATCATTAATGCTGTTTATCCCCATCCCCAAACCTTCAGAATGTCCTGCTATCATGGCAGCAGCAATAATCCCCATCACTTTCTGAGAATCGTTCAAGCCGTGCCCGATACTGAACAAAGCCGAAGAGACAAGCTGCAACTTCTTAAACCAGACTTCAGCAGTATGGGGATGTGCCCGTTTACAGATATAAAGCACCAACAAAGTAAATCCGAATGCAATAACCATGCCTATCAAGGGGGCCAGGAAGATGAAAGCCGCAATTTTCAATATGATATTCATCTGAATGGCCTCAAAGCCGTGAGCCATGATGGCCGCTCCCGCAAAACCGCCGATTAACGTATGCGATGATGACGAAGGAATGCCCTTCCACCAAGTAAACAGATTCCAAACAATGGCAGCTATCACTCCCGCCAAGATGATGGGTAATGTAATATACGACTCTACTACCGTTTTCGATACAGTATTGGCTATGCCAAAGCCCCCGATGATACATTTGGCAATAAAGAAAGCTACAAAATTAAAGAATGCAGCCCATATCACTGCCTGGAAAGGGGTCAGTACTTTGGTAGATACAATAGTGGCAATTGAATTTGCCGCATCGTGAAAACCGTTGATGTAATCGAATATCAGAGCCAATACAATGATAATCACTAATAATTCCATGTGCCGTACCTGTATTTATGCGTATTTCACAATCAAACTTCTCAATATCTTGCCCACATGCTCTGCCGCATCAGTGGTCTTTTCCAGTTCGTGTACAATTTCTTTAACCTTGATGAGTTCAATACAGTCTTTCTCTTCCTCAAAAAGTTTGGTAATAAAGAGTTCATAAATATCATCTGCTTGATTCTCGATATCGTGCATCTTTGAGCAATACCCACGCAAGGTATTCGGATTCTTACGAAAAGTCTCAAGCTCATCCATCGCTTTGACAATATAGTCCGCCTCCTGCCGGATCATACGGCTCAGTTCCTTTCCACTCTCAGAGATGAGGCGAGGATTATAGATGGTAATACGTTTTGCACAACTATTTATTCCGTCAATCACATCGTCAATGCTCGAAGCCAGATCATGAATGTCCTCACGGTCAAACGGTGTAATAAAAGTGGTACCCAGTTCATCCAAAATCAGATGGGTAAGCTTATCTCCTTCACGTTCCATATCCTTGATCTGTTTATAATAACCGGCTCTTTCTTCAGGCGAATCATGCTTCAGGCTCTCCACTAAAAGCTCCGATGAAGCGACCAGGATTTCAGACAATTGTTTCAACAAAGGAAAAAATTTGGGTTCTTTGGGTGTAAACCTACTAAAAAAAGAATTTTTCATAAATGTATATATTTTAAATTATTTCGTTTGTTTACGGGATTTCAGCCGGGCGCGCACCACCTCGACCGCAGCAGGCAATACTGATACCGCTATGATGGCGACAATCAGCAGTTTCAGATTCTCCTGTACGAAAGGAAGATCTCCGAAGAAATATCCTGCGTAACAGAATATGGCAATCCACAGTGCTCCGCCTATCAGATTGTACAGCATGAAATAGTAATAATGCATACTCCCCATTCCTGCCACAAACGGAGCAAACGTACGGACTATGGGCACAAAACGTGCAAAAATAATAGTCTTTCCGCCATATTTTTTATAAAACTCATGGGTTTTCTCAAGATGGCTTCGCCTGAATATCCTGGAATTGGGATTATTGAACAGTGTCCGTCCAAAGAAGCGTCCTATCATATAATTACAGGAATCACCCAGAACTGCGGCAACAAACAAAATCAAGAACAGCATATTCACATCAAGGGGTGTATCGGGCAATGCCGCAATAGCACCTGCCACAAAGAGCAGAGAGTCACCCGGCAGAAAAGGTATTACCACCAGACCGGTTTCACAAAAAATAATCAGGAATAAAATGACATACGTCCAGGTATGATATTCCTGTACGATATCAATCATATATTGATCGATATGAAGAATAAAATCCAATAAAAAATCCATTTTGTATGATTAATCAGTACTTAAATAAAAAAACAAGTACAAAGAGAGAAGAAACTTTCAAAAAAAAGAAAGCATTAAATAAGAAAGCACTAAATAAGAATACGTCTCAGCGTATAGATATAATATCTATAAGAGAAATTGAATGGATTGATACTGAATGAAAAGGAGGTTGTTTTTTCTTCGGGAAGCAAAATCTTCAGAGACTTCACAATTCTGGCAATGATAGAGGCCGTATTATTTCTTAAAATCTTGGAGGGAGAATTACAACGGAATGAAAAGTTATTTCCTATACTGACATCATCCGTCTGGTTATCGTAAGACTCACATTGTATCCCGGCTTCATAGTGATTGAGAAACTTTTCCGACAAGGTATGCCATTTTTCAGGATGATGCTGTGTGTCTACTATGGCATGCAGTGTCTCGCATTCCTCTATATCACCGGAAACAGATACCACTTTTGATATAAGGAATAACCCCAACAACATATAGAAGATATACTTCACCATAGCGGCCGCAAAGATAGAAAGTATTTTTAAGAGTAAAAACCATTCAAACTTTTATTTTCACTTTCCTTATCAGGCCTATCAAATTAACCTGCTTTTTATGTCTTATCCCAATGGAACATCGAACGGGATACTCTGAACACCGTTCATCCATGCCAACCACAAACAGTCTCCCTTGACATCATTGCCCCCCTTAAGTTTTTCAGCAACCTCCCTGCCTTTGCGAATCGTTTCTCCGTACAGAAACAAGCCATGTTATCAGCATCGGCCGGACAGGCTTCCGAATGCCATATGTGATAGTACTCTCATGCTCATTTTACAATTATAGACTTGATAAATCTTGCAGGAACACCGCCTACTATCGTATTTGCCTCCACATCTTTTGTCACGACTGCCCCGGCACCGATGACGGCATTATCTCCAATGGTTACCCCCTGAAGAATCGTGGCGTTAGAGCCTACCCATACATTTCTGCCGAGGATGATAGGTGCAGGATAGGTCGTTTGACGCTCTTCCGGAGCCAAACCATGATTTAACGTGGCAAATACTACATTATGCCCGATCTGGCATCCGTCACCGATCGTCACACCGCCATGATCTTGAAAATGACAGCAGGCATTAATGAATACACCTTCACCGACAGTGATATTCTTACCGAAATCGGCATAGAACGGTGGAAATACCCGCAGCGATGACGGCACTCGATAACCGAATAACTCGGAGAGCAATCCGCGTACTTCATCCGGTGTATGGTAGGCCGTATTCAGCCGGAAAGTGATACGTCTCGATTCGTTACTCATATCGTCCATAAAGCGGTGTATCTCCTCCGTATCGAGTGCCTTGCGGGTCTTTACATATTCCTTGAATTCGTTCGTAGTCATCTCTTATCTCCTTTCAAATTTTACGGATATATCTCCGGCCACACCCAAAACCCCGATACCGTTACCGTCGATACGACCTATTTTAATCAAATCGTTGCTGTGCGACCAGCTTTTGCAAAAAATAGCGACATTACCCCACGGCACATAGATGGTAATATCGCCGGGCACAGGAGTACAACCGCGTGTAACGCCCCCGGTCGTCAGAGCCGGAGAGGGATAGAAAATTTTCTCCGTTACATTGTTGTAATCGTTCAATGTCACTTCAAGCGGCAGACGCGAGAGGAAATCCCGTGCAGCAGCATTATCTTCCATCGTTGCGGTGACCGTGCGGTCACCGACCGTTATGTTTACAGCCAATGAAGATACATCGGGAGTTTCGGATTGACCGGGAGTTTCGGATTGTCCGGGTGTAAACGGCTCATCATCGGAGCCCTCGCATGCTGCCATCGACAAGACGGTCAGCAGCATCATGGGAATCAATAATAACTTTTTCATTTCATTTCTTATTTTGATGCAAATATAGATGGTATCTGCCACATGCTTTGTAGACAAATCCCCGGTATTCATACCCGAACTACAGATTCTGCAAAAAACAATATGTCATTCGAATTAATCACTGCTAATCAACATCCTAACATGGATTACAGAATAGCTAACACGAATTACGGATTATGATGCTCATAATATGAATATCCGAAATAAAACACTTATTTTTGTAGTGGAGTAAACAGATGCCAGTGGAGTAAACAGATGCCGAATGATGAAATAAACAGATACCGATATGGAGAATATAATAAAACTGGAAACCATTCAAGACTATAACAATTTATTGGGAACAAAAACCCTGCATCCTTTAGTCAGTGTAACGGATCTTTCTACCCTAAAATCGATCAGACATTGCCGGAAGAACTTCGGTTTTTATTGTGTGTTCTACAAAGAACTTGCTTGCGGAACACTTCAGTATGGCCGTAATAAATACGATTATGAAGACGGTACACTGGTTTTTATCTCTCCGGGGCAAATAGCCGGCATCAATGATGACGGCGAAACCGTGAATCCCAAAGGCATCGTGCTGATGTTCCACGCGGACTTGCTATACGGAACTCCCCTCGCCCGCAGGATGAAAGACTATACTTTTTTCTCTTATGAATCTAACGAAGCCCTCCACATGTCGGACCGCGAACGCCGGATCATCCTGAATTGTTTTCACGAGATACGCGAAGAATTGGAGCACACCATCGACAAGCATACCAAGCAGATTATCACTTCCAACATAGAAACTTTGCTCAATCATTGCGTGCGCTTTTACGAACGCCAGTTCGTGACCCGCGAAGTGGTCAATCGCGACTTGCTTACCAATTTCGAACGAATACTTCAACAGTATTTCGATTCGGAAAAGACGTCTACCATAGGATTGCCATCCGTACAGTATTGTGCCGAACAGATGCATCTTTCTCCGAACTATTTCGGAGATCTGGTGAAAAGGGAAACCGGAAAATCGGCACAAGAATATATTCAGTTGGCCATCATGGAAAGAGTAAAAGAATTGTTGGCCGAAAGCAATAAGACAATCAGCGAAATAGCTTATGAGTTAGGCTTTAAATATCCACACCATTTGAGCAGGATATTCAAGAAAGTTATCGGAATTACTCCGAATGAGTATCGCCTGCAAGTGGTATAAAGAGAGCCGGGAATGGATGGAAATGAAGTTTTTAAACGGTTATTGAGGCGGTTTACTAAAAAAATCATATATTTGTTGAATGAAGGACAGGCATGCGATCCTTTTTATGCACGTATAGTTGTGCCGGAGACTTAAATTAAACCTTTTGAGTTAACCAAAGATGAAAGTATCAGAAGATGCTTTCTGTGATTATGTTACATATACACAATAATATTCATCTGTTCAACAAATTAATCTTAATCGCCCATGAAACAACCATCCAGCACTCGACGGAAACAAACCGCAAAAGCCGTCATTCTATTCTTTCTCGGAATTTCTGTTTTATGCTCCTGCCAAAGGGGAATTGACATTACAAAGATCGAAGCGATGCCCGAGGGGGCTGCCAAAGATTCGGCCATGTTGTACTATTATCAAGGAGTCAGGCCCGGTGACTTTGTTATCGTGAAGAAATCTACAAAGGACGAACTTAATGAAATCAATGATTCGGCTATTCCCATTTATCTGACTACGTCAGCCGAAGTGAAAAGAGACCAGGATCTTAACGTCACGAACAAGGTTTGCCAGATATTCAGGGGAGACACCTTACAGATTGTCGGCGGATATGACAAAAGTCTCTCGCGTGAAAAATTTATGCAAAAGACGGATTATTCGCATGCTGTAATAGTGAAGGCCATAAAAAACGGTAAAACGGTGGGAGAAGGCTGGTGCGATGCCGGTATGTTTAATCCTTTACAGCATAACTGGGCCATCGTTTTTTATCAACCGCAAGATGTTTTAGCATTACTTTTTATTTTCGGTGGCGCATTCTTTCTTGTTTTTCTGTTGTGGAAACTCATATACTGGCTTGTTGTAAGCAAAATCCGCAAGAACGTCTGTTTCTATCAAAGAGATAAAATCTACTTCAAGGCTATTTATCTGATTGTTTCGGCCCTTGTAGGACTATTCATCTTTTACGTAGACTACAACGAGGATCTTGTCAGCTCATTGAAATTCAATCCGGACTTTTTCGCCCATTTCTCGGAATATCCGTTCATGCTAAAACTTCTGCCATTAATGATACTCCTCTGGATCGCCTCTACAATAGGAATGCTGTGGGAAATGATAAAGAAATTCAAAACATGGTGGCTCATCATCTATTTTCCCGGGATATGGTCGATCGGATTCCTGATCATTGCACTTATTTTTGCAACAAGCTGGTTGATTTATTTCATACTGCCGACAGTGGTCGCATTTGCTATCATGGCACTTGTCAAAGACAGCAGTTTCGTAAAGGCGATGGACAACAGCAGCGGTAAATCAAGCAAACCGGTTCTTGGATATAACGCACAGGGACAGCCCGTACGTGAAGGTGACGGTGGTGCCATTGCACACAGAACTTGGGACGAGTATGCGAACAGCAAATAGCAAGTTAGCCAAATGCCGTTTATTGCATCCATTTGCTACAATATCATCACTTTCGCTAACACATCAGTCCTGAAAACAATTAAAAATAGAGAACAGGTTGCATAATAAAGTAATTTACATGAGATATTTTCTGTATATTTCTGTCATATATGGATAAATATGTGATTTATCTCGGCATGCCAGGCTCATTATCCCGGCATGATAGACTCCGTTCCTCTACGAGGAACGGAGTAAAACTCTACGGGAAACACTGAAAGACTCTACGAGAAAAATCAATTCCGCCTTAAAACACATTTTAGAGCGCTAACTGATAACCAGAGATACACTGACTTCAAATATCCCAAAGCGTACTAAACACATTCTTCAGAAACTATTTACGCACTAAACATTCAAATAAAGAGACATTTGTCACACAATCAGCAATAAATAATACAATCCGAATAAGCCTAACCGGAAATAAAGGGGATTTTATACAGTTACCCCAACCTTCTCCCTAATGAAGGGATTCTGAGGATACAAGAATATCACTTTGTCATTTTGCCACATTGAAAAGAAAAAATATCATCGGGCAAACAAGCATTTCAAACCGTCGTAAATTGCCGGAAGAGCAATCGTACCGTGTGTCTCTTCCGGAAATTTCTTTGAAACAACACGCAAGTTGCAACGTTCCATCTCCGGAATTACCGTATCCAGAAAGGTATCAGTCAACGGAAAATGTATCAGATTCCTCTCGGTACGAGGACGGGTGGCAAAAGCAACATACAACTGTTTTCCATCAAAAACCGTTTTATCCCCGCGTGTACCGGCCTGTTTCAGAAAAGCTCCCTGATCCCACCACAAGCTGGGATCGAGTGCCATATAAGTATCGAACGATTCCGGATGATTCCACAAAACATGCAAAGCAAATAATCCTGCAAACGAGTGGCCTACCAACATATTCTGCCCACCGACCGGAAATTCTTTTTCGATAGCCGGACGTAACTCTTCTACCAGAAAACGATAGAATTGTTCTGCACCCCCTCCTTTCGGTTCATCACCGGAACGGACAGTTCCGTCGCGACGGGCAGCCGAAGGGGTCGGTGTCAAATCTCTCGTACGGTCTGTATTCAAAACAGCCACTACGACGCAAGGAGGCAGCGAAGAGACTCTGGAAGAAGAAAAGAAACGGGTGAACCCTACCACCGTATGAAAGAAAGAATCGCCATCCAACAGATAAAGAACCGGGTAATTCCGTTCCGTCTCTCCGGGGCGCTTCTCAGGTTGATAAACCCAGTAGGCTCTCTCCTCGTTCAATAGCCGGGAAAACAGAGTATGACGTTCTCCTATGGAAATCGTCTCCTGCCCTTGTGCCCGAAAAGAAAATACCACACACATCGCAACGACACACAATAGAAATAATCGCTTCATTTCACCTTATTTTATTTAAGGCCGCAAAGTTCAGATAAAAAATCCGTTTTATCCATCCCCATTTTTAGGTATTATTTCTGCCTTTTCACCTTGTCGCCCACCCGTACTGTTCCCGGTCTTTGTGATAAAAAAACAGGAAAAGGAATAATTGCCAATTTATTCTGCAAAATTGCCATTTCCGGCTACGGAAAAACAGCCGATCTTTGCAACATAAAATTTAACCCATAAAAAAGATTAAGATGAGGACAAGATTGAATTCGTTGTTTATTGCATTTCTGAATGTAGCGGCATCTACACAAAAATTAGGTATCAACCTGATCCGTGTAGCTATATTAGTGATATTCGTTTGGATCGGTGGTCTGAAATTCTGGAACTATGAAGCCGAAGGCATTGTTCCGTTTGTTGCGAACAGCCCTTTCATGAGTTTCTTCTATACAAAGAGTGCTCCCGAGTACAAAGAGTACAAACTGAAAGAGGGGGAATTCAATGAAGCGAAACACAAATGGCACGAGGAAAACAACACGTATGGCTTTTCACGCGGGTTGGGAATCTTAATTATGGGTATCGGCATACTGACATTTTTAGGGATATTCTCTTCCAAAATAGGACTGGCAGGTGCAGGATTGGCTATCATCATGACATTAGGGACACTTTCGTTTCTGGTCACCACACCGGAAGTCTGGGTACCGGACTTGGGTAGCGGAGAACATGGTTTTCCCCTGTTGACCGGAGCGGGAAGACTGGTTATCAAAGACACGGCCATACTGGCAGGAGCCATCGTAGTACTGTCCGATTCGGCAAAAAAGGTCTTGGCACAATTAAAAAAATAGCTTTTCAGCATAATTAAAAAAAACAAAGTCATGAAACAGTTTGATGCAATTATCATAGGTTTTGGCAAAGGGGGGAAAACCTTAGCAGCAGAGTTGGCAAAACGCGAACAGAAAGTCGCAGTAATCGAACGTTCGGACAAGATGTACGGAGGTACGTGTATCAACATCGGCTGCATTCCGACCAAGACACTGGTTCATCTGTCCAAACTGACTCCTGCCGGTAGTTCTTTCAAAGAAAAAAGAGAATATTACCGGCAGGCAATTGCCCGGAAGGAGGAAGTTACTTCGATGTTACGGAAGAAAAACTATCATAATCTGGCTGATAACCCTTATATCACGGTATATACGGGAACCGGTTCCTTTGAAGACAAAGAGGTGGTAAAAATAACAACCGGCAGTGAGGTTCTCCGGATCAAAGCTCCGCAAATTTTTATCAACACCGGATCGGAGACAGTGATTCCGCCAATCGAAGGGATCAAAGACAATCCCTCGGTATACACCAGTACTTCTATTATGGAAATGAAAGAGCTTCCCGAAAGACTGGTAATTGTGGGCGGCGGTTATATCGGCCTGGAATTTGCATCGATGTATGCTTCGTTCGGCGCCAAAGTAACCGTACTGGAAAGCTATCCGCAGTTCATCTCACGAGAGGACAGGGATATAGCCGACAGCGTAAAAGAGACCTTGGAAAAGAAAGGCATATCATTCATCCTGAATGCAAAAGTACAGGAGATAAAAGGTAATACGGTCGTTTACCGGAATGCGGAAAACGGAGAAACTCACGTACTGGACGCAGATGCCATTTTATTGGCAACCGGACGTCGCCCCAACACCCGGGAGCTTCGTCTGGAAGCGGCTGGCGTAGAGGTCAACGAACGCGGAGCAATTATAGTAGACGAGTTCCTGAAAACAACGAACCCTCAAATCCGTGCCATCGGTGACGTGAAAGGCGGTTTACAATTCACCTATATCTCTTTGGACGACTACCGTATCATTCGCGAAGATTTGTTCGGAAAGCAGCAGCGCACCCTGAATGATCGTGATCCGGTGAGCTATTCCGTATTTATCGACCCGCCGCTATCACGCATCGGCATGAGTGAAGAAGAAGCCCGGAAAACCGGCCGGAATTTTAAAGTAAACAAACTGCCCGTAACGGCCATCCCCCGTGCAAAAACATTGGGAGAGACCGATGGCCTGTTCAAAGTAATCATAGATACGGATACCAACCGGATTTTAGGATGTACCTTGTTCGGCCCCGAATCGAGCGAAATAATCAATCTGGTAACTTTCGCTATGAAAACCGGACAAGAATATACGTTCTTACGGGATTTTATCTTCACACATCCCAGTATGAGCGAATCTTTAAATGATTTAATGAATATATAGGAATACCTCACCGGAGAAGGCAAAAAAGAGCGAAAACATCATCCGTATCCCTGTCAAAACTTGTACTTTTGCAACGTTTTTACAGTTATATAAGATCATGCAGTTTCAATCAATAAACAAAACAAAAGGTATCCTGTACGCGGCAGTCTCCTCTTCCACGTTCGGACTGGCGCCTTTCTTTTCCGTGATGCTTCTCAACATCGGTTTCTCTTCCTTCGAGGTGTTGAGTTATCGTTGGGGAATAGCATCTCTCACACTGATACTTTTCGGCTGGCTGTCCGGGTGTAACTTCCGATTGAATAAAAAAGATTTCGGAACCGTCTTTCTATTAAGTCTGTTTCGGGCAGCTACTTCCCTGAGCCTTTTGATCGCTTATCAAAACATAGCCAGCGGAGTAGCTTCCATCATTCACTTCATGTACCCATTGGCCGTGGCCATGAGCATGATCCTCTTTTTCCATGAAAAGAGATCGGCATGGATCATTACCGCCATATCGATGTCGATCGTCGGCGCCATACTCCTTTCATCGGGAAACATCGGTCATGGCAACGGTAGCACTACGCTCGGTATCATATCCGCCTGTATATCCGTATTCTCTTACGGCGGATACATTATCGGAGTAAGAAAAAGCCGTGCAGTACAGATCGAATCGACTGTGCTGACTTGTTATGTAATGGGATTAGGAGCGCCTCTCTTCATCATTTGCGGCTGTTTCACCAGTGGCATCCGGCTGGTAACAGAAGGTGTTACCTGGCTGTACATCTTAGGATTAGCATTACCGGCTACAGCCATTTCAAACATCACACTGGTCAAGGCAATCAAGCACATCGGCCCTACCCTCACCTCCATATTCGGGGCAATGGAACCTCTGACGGCAGTCATCATCGGCATAGTAGCCTTTAAAGAATCATTCACCGTAGCAAGCGCCATCGGAATCATGCTGATCGTTACGGCAGTCACCATTGTTGTGTGCAAAAAAAAATAATGTGCCAATTAATAATGTGCCAATTGGACAATGTGCCAATATGCCAATTAAAGAATGTATTAATGTATTAATGTGATAATTGAAGAATGCAGTAATTAAAAGAGGTGTAATATACCAATAAAAGTGGAGAATATGGTAATTGTTTTGCAATATATTCCTTACCCTACAGCGCAGCCAATTGGCACATTGGCATATTGGCACATTGACAAATTATTATCCTCCTCCTGAAAACAAATCCGTAGCGGTAAGTGTTGATACCCGAAATAAATAATAAAACCTATACCAAAACGGAAATGAGAACAATGAAATTGATTTTAGCAGTAGGGTTTCTGCTCGCTTTTGCCACAGGGGTAAATGCCCAAAAGCAAAGAACCCAGACCTATCTACCCAAAATTGCCATCAAAACCAATGCCCTCTATTGGGCCACAAGTACTCCGAATCTGGGACTTGAAATAGGATTGGCTAAAAAATTAACCCTCGACATTTCGGGAAACTACAACCCCTGGAAGTTTTCGGATAACAAGCAATTGAAACACTGGCTCGTACAGCCCGAACTGCGTTACTGGCTCTGCGAACGGTTCAATGGCAGCTTCTTCGGCCTGCACGGACACTATGCCGATGCAGACATCAGCAACCTAAATATGTTCGGTTTGGGACACGACCGGTATGACGGTAAAATCTACGGTGCCGGCATCTCTTACGGTTATCAGTGGATATTGAAAAAACGTTGGAGCATGGAAGCTACCATCGGAGTGGGATATGCCCACATCAAATATGACAAATACGAACCGGGAGACGACGGCCGCAAGATCGACCATAATACCAAAGACTACTTCGGACCTACCAAAATAGGCCTTAGCTTCATTTATACTTTCAAATAAACAACCAACCCATAAACCAATTATAACAATGAAAAGAAAAGTTATCTATATTCTGCTGGCCCTTGTCATCGCGCTTCCTGCCAGTGCCCAAAAACTTTATAATGACGCCATCAGCCTGTCGGGCGTATCGCTATGGCAACAGGGCAATTCTCTATACATAGACATGACGATCGACATGAAGAATCTGACCGTCAGCCCCCAACGCTCACTGACTCTTACACCGCTATTGACAGACGGACAACACAATGTCCCTCTGCAAGACATCATAATTAACGGCCGCCGCCGTCAGAAAGCTTACGTTCGCAGTTTAGCCATCGAACACGAAGCTCCTACGGCCATCGTCATCCCCTACGATAAAAGAGAAGTACTGAACTATACCCAAGTCATCCCCTACCAGTCGTGGATGGAGAATGCCTCGCTCAATCTTGTCGAGAATCTTTGCGGTTGCGGCAATAATGAAGAGATGATTGCCCAGGAACTGATCACCAACAGCGTATCTACCGAAGCCAAACGACTGGCAGCCATGTCACCGATCGTAGCTTACATCCAACCACCGGTAGAAATAGTAAAAGAGCGTAGCGAACAGTACGAAGCCCATCTGGACTTTCCTGTAAGCAAATCGGTGATACTGACCGACTTTATGAATAATCACCAAGAACTGATGAACATACGTTCTATGTTCGGCAAGGTTCAGAATGACCGGAATCTCACCATCACCGGCATCAGCATCGAAGGATTTGCTTCGCCCGAAGGCCCGTTGAAATTCAACGAACAACTTTCGCAAAAACGTGCCGAAGCGCTGAAAGCCTATCTCACCGCAAATGAAAAAGTACCGGCCAATCTCTATAAGGTATCTTTTGGAGGTGAAAACTGGGACGGATTGATAAAGGCTTTGGAAACCTCTTCCATGAAAGATAAAGAGACCTTCATCCACATCATCAAAAATACCGGTGATGATGCCCTCCGCAAAAAAGAGATCATGCACGTAGGCGGCGGAACTCCTTATCGCACTATGCTGAAAGAGATTTATCCGGGATTGCGCAAAGTGAACTGCAAGATAGATTATACGGTAGTCAACTTCGATGTGGAACAAGGCCGTATTGTCATCAAAACCAATCCGAAGTATCTGAGCCTGAACGAAATGTACCAAGTAGCCAACAGCTATCCGAAAGGCAGTGACGATTTTGTAAACGTATTCGATGTTGCCGTACGTATATACCCCGACGATGAAGTAGCCAACTTGAATGCCGCCGCCGTGGCACTGACCAAGAAGGATCTGAAAACAGCCGTGAAATTTATGGAAAAGGCCAACAAGCAGACAGCCGAATACATCAACAACAGCGGAGTGTATGATTTCCTCAACGGCAACATCAACCAATCCATCGCCGCCTTCACACAGGCTGCCCATATGGGTAATGATGCCGCAAAAGCAAACTTAAAGCAATTGCAGAAAATACTGGATTCCAAAAAGCCATCCGGTAAATAGCAGGAAGAACCCTTCTATTCATATAGATATATACAGCAAAGAGCCGGACAGGGTTCATGATGAAACCTGGTCCGGCTCTTCTCATACCTTTTATACCTCTGATATAAATATTTCTGTACTTTTTGAAATAAAATCATAAAAAACGACCGGCCGGACAGTCAAAACACCTGTTAGTTTTGTTATACATACATAACTTAAACTGACGATTATGACACTGATTCTTGCTATTGTTCCGGTTCTGCTTCTTATTGTATTGATGGCTTTTTTTAAGATGCCGGGCGACAGAAGCAGTGTCATCTCTCTCATCGTGACCATGCTAATCGCCCTTTTCGGCTTTCATTTTGCAATAGACGATCTCGCCTGCTCCTTCCTGTACGGAGCGTTGAAAGCGGTTTCTCCTATTCTGATTATCATCGTGATGGCTATTTTCAGCTATAACGTATTATTGAAAACCCGGAAGATGGAAATCATCAAGCAACAATTCACCTCCATCTCCACAGACAAGAGCATTCAAGTGTTACTGTTGACTTGGGGCTTCGGTGGATTGCTGGAAGCAATGGCCGGTTTCGGGACAGCCGTAGCTATCCCTGCCGCCATCCTGATCAGTCTCGGATTCAAGCCCGTGTTCTCCGCAGTAGTGAGCCTGATAGCCAACAGCGTTGCTACGGCATTCGGTGCTATCGGTACCCCTGTACTCGTATTGGCCAAAGAAACCAGCCTCGATGTGCAGAACCTGAGTACCAATGTCGTATTACAGCTATCCGTACTCATGTTCCTCATCCCATTGGTTTTGCTGTTCCTCACCGATCCGAAGTTGAAATCACTTCCGAAGAATTTATTCTTAGCACTATTGGTAGGAGGCGTCTCCCTGACCAGCCAGTACATGGCCGCACGCTACATGGGTGCCGAATCACCGGCCATTATCGGAAGTATTCTTTCGATCATCGTGATCGTCATCTACGGAAAGCTCACCGCCCCGAAAGAAGAACGTGCCCGCAAGAACCCTCTGCGGACGAAAGATATTCTCAACGCCTGGAGCATCTACCTGCTCATCCTCTTGTTGATCATACTGACCAGTCCTCTGTTTCCCGGCCTGCGCCATACACTCGAAAATAACTGGGTCACCCGCATCAGCCTGCCTGTCGGGGACTCGACCCTAAACTATACCATCTCGTGGCTCACCCATGCAGGAGTACTTCTCTTCATAGGCACGTTTATTGGAGGGCTCATACAAGGTGCCGGAGTCAAAGAGATGTTCACCGTACTTTGGCATACGGTGAAGCAATTGAAGAAAACGTTCATCACGGTCATCTGCCTTGTCGGCCTTTCCACCATCATGGATACGGCAGGAATGATTGCCGTAATCGCCACTGCCCTGGCTACTGCTACCGGAAGCCTTTATCCGCTTTTTGCCCCCGTCATCGGATGTCTCGGTACTTTCATCACCGGCAGTGATACCTCATCGAATATCCTTTTCGGAAAGCTGCAAGCCAGCGTCGCCGGACACATCAACGTGAGTCCGGACTGGTTGTCGGCCGCCAATACGGTCGGTGCGACAGGAGGTAAAATCATATCTCCCCAAAGCATCGCTATCGCTACCTCGGCAAGCAACCAGCAGGGAAAAGAGGGAGAAATCCTAAAAGCAGCCATCCCCTATGCACTGGCCTATGTAGTGATAACAGGAGTTATCGTCTTTATTTTCAGCTAAAGATGCAATATTTAAATTTAAAGTTCTATATTTGGCAACGAAATAAAAAACATTTTTTGAAAACAAATCCTTCATCTTCCAATATATTGGTGTGCTAAATAGCCTGTAGTTCTCACTACTCATCTGGCTATCCCCCCTTTGTAAAATCCGGCATATTCTATCCGGACAGGAATCCTATTCTTATTTTTTTTAACGGAGACAAATCATGAGATCATCTCCTATTTACTCAACATTTTATCAACAGAAATCATATGATAGAAACAAAACGTTTAAGAATCATACCACTCGATTCGGAGCAGTTCGCCCTGCTTCTGAATGGAGTACACTTTATGGAAAACGCCTTAAGGCTGACTCCTTCCAACGAAACACTTGATCCGCATACCCGTCAGGCTATGACCGGTCAATATCAGCTTGCCGGCAAGCATCCCGAAAACTTTCTCCTGCTGACCAACTGGCAGATCATCTTGAAATCAGAAAACAAAGCCATCGGCTCCGCCTGTTTCAAAAACCTCCCCGATGCGGAAGGCAGCGTCGAAGTCGGTTACGGGATATATGCTTCCTACCGGAACCACGGTTATATGACCGAAGCTCTGAAAGCCTTATGTAAATGGGCTTTCGACATTGCAGGGGTACAATCCGTCATAGCAGAAACCGAAAAAGACAATATCGCTTCCCAATATGTATTGCAGAAAAGCAAGATGAAGCAGTTTAAAGAATCAGCAGACAGTATCTGGTGGAAATTAAATAAAAAAACAATGGAAAAGAAAGAAATTATAGTTATCAGACAAGAAACCAAGCAAGACCGGCACGAGTTATACCACTTAATACAAACCGCCTTCCAGACTGCCAAAGTAGCCGACGGCGATGAACAGGACTTCACCGTAAATCTGTGGAACAGTGAAAACTACATCCCCGAATTAGGATTAGTAGCCGAACTGAATGGAAAATTAATCGGCCATATTCTGCTCACCCGGATGTATGTCATACAGGAAGACGGGAGCAAATTCGAATCTTTATTAGTGGCCCCCCTATCCGTGTTATTGGAATATAGAGACCACGGTGTGGGTTCCGCATTAATGAAAGAAGGTCTCAGACGGGGACGCGAGTTGGGATACAAAGCAGCGTTCCTTTGTGGCGATCCTGAGTATTATCACCGCTTCGGATTCAAATCAATCCGTGAATTCGGACTTACCAACCCGGAAATTCCGGAACCTTATGCGATGGGATACGAATTGGTTCCCGGAGCACTGGATCAAGTTACGGGAGTGGTAAAACTGACATAGTTCGTCAAAGGAGAGCTATAAAATGTAAAGCGGCATGTCTTCGGAAAATAGACATGCCGCTTTACGTTTTTATTATCGAAAGTATATTATTAATTATTATCAAAAAATATTAGACAATATCTGTTGCTTAATATTTTCCCACGTTATATCAGTTAACATATACGGCATTATGTCCTCTTCAGCATCATCAAAATATGCTAAACTTTTCATTGCCATAAAAATAGACCCATCCGGATACTTTTGAGAGTAAAAATCCAATATATCATTCATAGAGAAATACCGCAATAAGAAAGCAATATCAACAAAATCCTTTTTAGTCCCCCTCCCAATAATAGCTGTAACTTTCATTGCTGCTATATCTTTTAAACTCGCCATCCGAATTCCTTGTTTTACTACTACATCATCAACCCATGAATATTGATAATCTACAATATCAATCTTAACATTGTTCAACAAATAAATATGAATACGAGGAGATTCTTTCAATACTGTCAAAGCACCTATTTGTTCCAATGCTATTACAAGTTCATCCTTTTCCACCTCTATTTTACCAAAAAAATCTAAATCTATAGATTTCCGATGTCCTATTTGCAAAGCTAAAGCAGTGCCTCCCACCAAGCGAGTTTTACATAATGCGGGGATACTCTGTAACTTCCTTAGAAGTTCCAGTGTTGTGGTATCGAGTGTTGATAAGTGTAACATCTGAATTCTTCTTTAGGAGTATTCGAAATGGAAGCAATATAAGCTAAAGCACGGGGTTCCAAATCTCTCATCTTTTTTACTTCTTCTACGATTCGAGGTAAACCATAATAAATACGTAATACCATCCAATCATTCCAGACACCATATTCCAACACTCTTTTTATTATATATTTAGAATGCCTGTCAATATCAATATCTTCTTTGTGTACATCCCAAAAAAGATGATTAGAAAACGTATTTATACATTCGTTTGCTGTCATAAAAATCTTCTTTGATAACAAAAGTAACACATTTATCCAAATATACAAAATCAAACCAGATTCTTTTCTACAACACAAACCAACTTATACGCGATTTACCATTAATCAAAAAATATTTGGCTTTAAATCCGTAGCAAACAACTGCGTAATACAACTGAGGAAATGATTACCTCGATGTTTATAACACGACAAAACGACTGTACTGAGATAATACTAAACTTGTTTCAGTTTCAGATTTGAGTGCTAATGCTTTTTCCCTCAAAATGTTTCTTCATATGGAACTATTTCTTTATCTTTGTATCAAAATAAAGTAATGGAAACCAAGGCTAAATTTAATGTGATATTATCATCTGAAGCGAGTGATTTCCTTGAGGGACTAAATTCTAAAATTCGGGAGAAGATCATTTATAACATCCGTAAATCTACATATACTATAGACCCCGAGCTCTTTAAAAAGCTGGATGATACAGATATATGAGAATTTAGAACAAGATATAATAATGCTCAATACCGCTTGTTAGCTTTTTGGGATAAGACGAGTAATATAGATACTTTAGTGATTGCAACACACGGATTTATCAAAAAAACTCAAAAGACTCCATCAAAAGAAATAACAAAAGCCCAAGAAATAAGAAAAGAATATTTCAACTCTAAAAAATAGTGAATATGAAAGATAACAAATTTTATACCCTCGGAGAAATTGAGGACAAATATATAGGGAAAAAAGGTACTCCTAAGCGAGACAAATATGAAGTTGATTTGCAAACTGATGTGCATTCTCACTTCATTGGTGAAGCGATCAAACAGGCCAGGCTATCAAAGAATATGACACAAGAAGAACTTGGTAGTTTAATCGGTGTACAAAGAGCACAAATTTCTCGTATAGAGAGTGGAAAGAATCTAACATTTTCTACCATAGCAAGAATTTTTAAAGCAATGGGAATAAGTGCCAAATTAGAAATTGGGAATTTAGGGAAAGTTGCTTTGTGGTAACTTAGAATATAAAAAGATAAGCGGATAAAAGGTTTATATATTTCTCAGCCTATTTATTCATGAGATGTAGTCGAAAATACTTTTTCATAAACAACACGTATAGCGTACCCAATATAAGTACGGTAGCCAACAAATACCAATAACCATACGAATAAAAATAGAAGTATCCGACTATCACCAATGCCTGTACCAGCATGTATACAGATGAAACCACCACATGAGGGATCTTCAGTTCATTCGCCATAATCTGATACAGATGCTTCCGGTGTGGCAAACCGATATTCTCATGAAGCATCAGGCGATGGATTATCGTCAGTACACTATCCACACCGTATACGGCCAACAGGATAATCCAACTGAAATCCTCCGTCCGGATAACTAACTTGCCGATAAAGAACAGCAGAACGAATGCAATGCAGACAGAACCGACATCACCGGCAAAACACTTGGCACGTTTCCGGAAATTGAAGAAGTTGAAAACAAAGACACTGCAAAGCACCGTCAGAATAAAATCCTGTTCTACGAAAGAAACGACCGCCTCATTGATATAAGCAAGGGCTACGAGAACAACCAATGAATATCCGCCGGTGATGCCATTGATGCCATCCATGAAATTGTAGGCATTGATGATGCCCGTACAAACGATCAATGCCACAAAAAGCGTCCACCAGGGGAGTGAAAACAACCCCCATTGATAAAACATCAAAGCCATGGCGGAGAAATGAAACACCAGTCGGAGTACTTGTGAAGTGGAACGGATGTCGTCTACAAAGCTGATAAAGGTGATCAATGTCAAGGCAAGCATAAACCAGGGGTATTCAAAATGACTCGTCAGAAAATAAGCCAATACACCAAAATAAAAGATGATCCCTCCACCACGCAAAGTAATGCGGGTGTGAGAACTACGTTCATTCGGCTTGTCGATGATATTACATTTATCAGCGATGCGGAAATAAAAAAGTTCTGCAAGGAAGAGCAGAACTAAGATGATTAGATAATACACAGTCTTATATATTTAAAAAGTATCTTCGATCATGGAAATAATAAAAGAGCCAATCATCTGATTATAAACGGATAATCTTGACCCGATCACAAATCACTCAAACGATTGTATGGTCTTTATCAAGCCCTCTTTGGCAGTCACCGGCATTTTTTCAATGCCCAATGCGTTCTTTATTTTGGCATTACTAACCACATAATTCTCCGTCAGCTTCCGAAGACGCTCCTTGTTTAAAGGCAGATGCAGTAGGCTTCCAAGCCCGGCGAAACCTTCCATCAAACTTTTATTTATTTTCCAGATATGCGGTTGCTTGCCCATAGCCTCACAAATGGTAGCAATCAATTCATTCGTAGACATCGCTTCATCGTCTCCCATGTGATAGATACCGCCCGGAACAGCTTTCGTCAGCAATCCTTCTATCACATAACAAAGGTTATCGATCGAAGTAAACGAACGGCGGTTCTCAAAACTGCCCAATGGCCAGGGAATACCTTTCTTCACCACATTATAAAGCAGATTCAGATTTCCCTTATTCCCGGGACCATGAATCATGCAGGGACGGAGAATATACACTTGCCTATCCAACCCCAAACGACCAGACTGACCAACAGCACCACAAACTTCTCCTGCTCCCTTCTCAATTTTCCCTTCTCCCTTTAATATGTATTCCTCCGCCTTAATTTTACTCTCGCCGTAAGGACCTACCGGAGCAGGAACGACATCCTCCGTCAGTATATCCCCCACCACACTGTCGGCAGCAGCTTTCACTGAACTGAAGAAAATAAATTTCTTGGAAGAGGACTCTAAGAAGAAATCGAATATCTTCCGAGTCAGACCGGTATTGATATCAAAATAGGCTTGAGCCACCGATTCGTTCTTGGTATCGTGAGCTTTACCGGCAAGATGGATGACGGCGTCAAACTGAGGCAAGTGGTGCAATGGGAAAGATGTTGGTTCAATATCTTTCCAAGAAAAAGTTTTCACCACACCGTCTTTCACCGGTGTAACAATATCCAAACCGTAAAGGGTGTGCCTGCCTTTCAAAGAAGAAACAAGATTGGAACCTACAAAACCGTGAATACCGGTTATTAATATATTCATCTATATTGAAACTGTTTTTAATATATCATTAGCCATATTTACCATTATCTTTTTTCGAGAAAATGTTTCTTTAAAAGATTTTCTCTCTTCAAAAACCAGCTTGTATCGCGTTAATTTATCTACAAATTCATCCACATTAGTGGGACTAAATAAAATATGATTGGGTAAATTCTCTTCTACAAACCGGGCGGCATAACCACCCACTCCGGCAATTACGGGTTTACAAAAAACACCGTATTCGAACAGTTTTGAAGGGAGAACTTTTTTAAAAGCTTCCAAGTCATTCAAATGCAAGAACAAAAAAGTAGATTGATGATAATATTCCAATAATTCAGCTCTGGAAACAGGATTGATCAACTCTACATTTTCAACTTGCAACTCTTCCATCTTCTGCTGTAAAAGGAGCTTTGTACCGCCATCACCTATTATGCGAAATAAATAGTCTTTCCCTAATCGTTTCGCCGCCTGGGGAACTATCTTTTCCAAGCCCTGCCCACTTCCAATATTACCCGCATAAGTAACGATCATTGGCTTTTGCAGGGATTCATTTTCTTCTTTTCCAGCACCGGCAGACAAAAAAACATCATCAATCCCATTTGTATAATAAGAATAGGACGGTTGTTTATATTTACTAAAATAGTCCTTGAATCCTTCCGACACCAGATTTATGTGACTGGCCTTCGAAAAAGTATAACGCTCTATCATCCGGGCAAACAAGACCACAGGAATTTGAATCATTTTTTTATCCCCGAGCACATCTTTCATCGTATCAACAAAAATATCACGAATATCCAAATACAATGGAACACGTTGACCGGAAGCTATCCGACGTCCTAAAAAAGCTGTGAACAAACGGGAAGAAGAGGCATAAACCAAATCATATTTCCTTCCTTTCACTAATTTTATCGCCTTCCAGTAGAATATGGCAAAAGACTTTGCCTGATCTAACATCCCACTTTTATGCTCAGGTATGGTTATTCTATTAATTATATAATTATCCCCCCTTTCTTCCTGTTCGGCAGACGCATGAAACGTCTTGTAACGGTTCGGCTGTGTTGTTATTACATGGATAAAATCATCTTTTCCCAATTGATTCCTGATTTCCTGAAATAAAGGGGTATTTCTAAACGAGCCGGCGCAAAGATCCGGTTCAAAATAGAAAGATAGAAAAAGTAGCTTCATTTAAATAGAGTTTCCAGTTTATTTTTAAAATTGATACGAATACTTTTAGAGGGGATTTTTTTATTAAATTCCGGAGCATAATAAGAATCAAACATTTCTATGGAAATTGCGCCATTTATCAGAATTGAATAATCCGTTCCTTTAATCTCATTATCGAATATCTCTATCTGTTCTGAAGGGTGAAAATGTAAATATGCCATAGCCTGCCCCCCAATGACATCCTCTATTATCAAGGTTTCATCCTTTATGGAAAAAGAACGTAAATGTCTCATACCCTTTGATTTATATCCTGAGTGAACAGCCTGTATCTTGTTCTCTTTATCTTTCAGAAGCTTCACATAAGCACGTTTCCCCACCCGGTGGCCTGCCCAAACTTCACTGGAATTAACATTATCCACCACCACCGTATTATGGGCCATAGTAGACCGTTCATAAAAACGGGCTTCATTTACTTCATAGGTGGAAGTACCCGTATCTATTATAACCGGACGATTATTGATATGTAATTCAAAAGTGAATGTATCGGCATGCGCATGTCCGGGTTGATAATCCGGACCAACACGGGATACATCCACCACACACTCAAACTTGTTTGTAACAAGCTTTCTATATCCGGAATCAGAAAGCCCGGATTTCTCAAAATTCAATCCTAAACGTTTTGCATACGCAAACAGAGCAACAGGCGAGGGAGATATCCCGAAAGCGGCATCATTAAATAATGGAATATCACCATTTTCAAAACAAACAGAAGACAGCCACCCCAACATCTTAAGACTCTTTTCTTCAAAAAAGGACAACAGTTCTTTTTTAAACAAAGAATTGCTCTTCACCAGATTATAACAGTCCAATACACGCAGCAATATGATACAATGGTACATGGGACTTAACTCAAAATTACCACCGTCATGTAATGTCTGTTCATTCAGTTCAGAAAGTAAAATACGCCTTGCCAGCTTGTAAAATCTATAATCATCAAAATAATAGGCACCAAAAAATAAAGCGAAACCATTTTCCAATAGATGATTACCCAACAAATGATATTCTAATTTATGGGTAAGCAACTGTAATTGCTTAAACAAGATTACATCGTATTTATCGTTTCTAATCTTATGCTTACCCAAAAAACGGATCCAATTGGTACATCTCAAAGAAAGAGGATAAGGTTCCAGACCGACTACACAATCGGGCAACCGACTGATAAAATCATCAATGAGAACCAATCCTTCTTCTTTTGGAAGATTTTCTTGGTCCAAATACTCAAAATAGTTCAGGTTATATACCCATAGCCGTCCATAACCTAACCAATTCCAATCAATCCGGGATGAAAAAGAATGCGACCGGTTTAGAAAAGAGAAACACTTGCTTTGAACATCATAAGTAGGTGCAAAAGGAATCGAACCTTCAAAGACCATATCTGAAGATTTAATTTTCAATGTACCATTTAAGTCAATGCCAGAAGAAGTATACTTTCCGACGAGTTGTTTCCCTCTGTATAACAACTGAATAGGTTTTAAGTATCGAAGCGTATTATAAAGCGTGATTATTTTACTGACACCCATTTTTCCCTTCGGATTTCAACGTAGATAATAGTTCAGTTAAATTTCAAGTATCAGACGGTATATTTCAGAATTATATAAACCGGTTCACTATCCGACTGCAAGCCAGACCGTCCCCATAAGGATTAACAGCCTTGCTCATCCTGTTATAGTATTCCCCGTCATCCAGTAAGGCGGACACCTCATTGACAATCTTATCATAATCGGTTCCGACCAGTTTGACAGTACCTGCCTCCAATGCCTCCGGACGTTCGGTCGTATCGCGCATCACCAGCACCGGTTTACCAAGACCGGGAGCCTCTTCCTGAATGCCGCCGCTATCCGTAAGGACAATAGCCGATTTCTCCATCAAATACACGAATGACAGGTATTCCAAAGGTTCAATAAAGAATATATTACCAAAATTGGAGAGGTTTTCACCGAACACCTCATGAATGGCTTTTCTTACATTAGGATTCAGATGCATCGGGTATACAAAGTCTACCGCCGGATATTTTTCTGTCAAGGCCTTAATAGCCCGGCACATCGAGATAAAACCTTCACCGAAATTTTCACGACGATGACCGGTTATCAACACAAGTTTCTTGCCATTATTCAGGCGGTTTACGTCGTAGCCGGATTTCTTTAAGATGCCTTCCAGTTCAGTATCAAGTTCCTTATCCTCTTTGATCTTATCCACAACCATATACAAGGCATCTATCACCGTATTACCCGTAACCAATATATGATCTTCCTTCACGCCTTCATTTACCAAATTCTGCCGGCTCAGTGAAGTCGGAGAAAAATGATAAGTCGTTATACGTCCCGTCATCTGCCGGTTCATCTCCTCAGGCCAAGGACTATAGATGTCATAAGTACGTAGACCGGCTTCCACATGTCCCACAGGAATCTGTTGATAAAAAGCCGCCAATGCAACGGCTGTGGAGGTAGTCGTATCTCCATGAACCAATACGACATCAGGAAGCACCTCTTTCAAAACGTCCCTCATTCCCAAAAGAACACGGGATGTCACGTCATACAGGTCTTGTCCCTGCTTCATGATATTAAGGTCATAATCCGGACGGATGGAAAAAATAGAAAGAACCTGGTCAAGCATTTCCCGGTGTTGTCCGGTCACACAAACGATGGTTTGAAACTTGTCCGGATGTTTTTGAAACTCCTTCACCAAAGGAGCCATTTTTATGGCTTCGGGACGAGTCCCGAAAGCCAACAATATTTTCTTCATAAAAGTCTGATCTTATTTTTTATAAATACCACAGAAGTCCAGAATTACCTTATCCGTATCGTAAGGTAAAGTCTTAAATACAGAGTGGGCAACCAAAAAAACCACGATATCGGCTTTTGCATAGGCCTCTTTATAGTCAGTCAGCTTAAATACCTTATGTTCATTTACATTCGGTTCCACTACCAGAATGTCAGCATTGTTACAGCTCTGCATCACTTTGGTGGTTATATACTTGGCGGGGGCTTCACGAAGGTCGTCAATATCCGGTTTAAATGCCAGGCCCATCATGGCTATCACCGGTTTGTGATGGTGTTCCAGTTCAAATTTAAGCATTGCATTTTCAACCTTTTCCGCACACCAGAAAGCTTTATAATTATTTATTTCACGGGCCTTGGCTATAATCTGGGATTCAATGGGAAAATCAGCCGTTATGAAATAAGGATCCACTGCAATACAATGTCCGCCGACACCACAACCGGGTTGAAGAATATTAACGCGGGGGTGCTTATTGGCCAGGCTGATCAATTCCCAGACATTAATACCCGCCTTATCGCAAATTATCGATAACTCATTGGCAAAGGCTATTTGTACATCGCGGGAAGAGTTCTCGGTCAATTTGCACATTTCAGCTGTCTTGCAGTTGGTACGATGAAGGGTCCCCTTCACAAATTGGCTATAAAATTCAACGGCTTTATCTGTTGAAGCTTCATTCATACCGCCAATCACACGATCGTTATGCACCAGCTCATAGATTACATTGCCGGGCAACACGCGTTCCGGACAATAGGCGATATAAATCTTGTCTTTCAGTTCCGGACGAAGAGAGAAGATCAAATCCTTCATCTTGTCCGTAGTACCTACTGGGGAGGTAGATTCTATCACATACAAATCACCTTCTTTCAGCAAAGGAATAACTGCACGGGTGGCAGATTCCACATAAGAAATATCCGGCTCGTGATTTCCTTTGAAGGGAGTGGGAACCACCATGAAATAAGCGTCACTTTCCTCGGGAGTAGTGGAAGCTTTCAACTGACCACCGGACACCACTTCCTGAAGCAGTTCTTGCATACCGGGTTCTATGATATGCAATTTACCTTGATTAGTCATCTCAACCACCCTTGGATTTATATCCACACCGGTGATTTGTACCCCGTGCTTTGCGGCAATAATAGCCGTGGGCAGGCCAATATAGCCCAACCCCATAAAACATGCTTTCATCTTCTTTTTTATTTAAAATGCGATTAATTTATTATGCAGTACAATGTATCTTTATACGATTTTTTCTATTAAAATAGTAGTAGAATCAATAAGTTCTTCCTTTTGTATTTTCGCACAGTTTTTTATACATCTATTTATTTGTTCAACACCTAATGATGAAATAAACTCTTTTATATATATATCAGTCGAGCAGTTTGCAGCAAAGCCTATTCCCCATTCTTTAACTTTAGTAGCAAGAAAGGTATTTGCACTTACTACCATAGGTTTTCCAAAAAAGATAGATTCATAAAGTTTATTCGGTTCAGCTATAGTGACATTGAAATAAGTTGTATCGTAGCAAACAATATTAATATCAATATTAGAATAAATCGTCTCTAAATCTTCCGGATTTCGAAAAGCACCCTCAAACTTTACATTATTATAAGTTTCACATCTGATCATTGCCTCATTTATTCCAATGCCTGTGCCCCAAAAAGTAAACTCATATTGAGGAAAATACTTACCTACTACTTCCGCAAACCGCACAATTGTATTGGGATAACGAACTGCACCGATAAATCCGAATCGAATTTTTTCAACATTCTGTAATTCGTAAAAATTCCGGGAAACATTTCTAAAATAAACATTCAATTTATTAGGTAAAACTATAATTTGCTTAGGTGGAATAGAAAATGCATATAGATATTCTACAAAACCATCAGAAGTCAAAACTGCATAATACGAGTGTCGAATTAAATATTTATCAACAGATTTAAAAAAACGGACGATATATTTATTCGAGAATTTCGTATAATTTAAATCTGCCTCTTCATAAATATATTTTCTTCTTCCACCTGTAAATAAATAAACCCAAAATGCAATGTCAATACCAAAGGCGTATAAAATATCATGTGAAGACGATATAGAACAAACTTTTTTTATAAACAATATCTTTTTTATTGACTTAACAAACTTATTCCCTTTTCCATCTATTCGAATACTATGTATTTTATAATCTTTATTTCGTATATTTTCGTTATACAATCCATTATCAAAGCCATATACTGCTATTTCGAAACCGGCATTCTTTATTGCTTCCAAACGTTTTAGACATCTTGGTTGAGATATCTGACCAAGAATAAACTTAATTTTTAGAGTAGTCATCTGTGTACGAAAATTATTTCATAGAAGAGAAAGTTAGAAAAGTATCCTCATCACGTACTTTTAAAATAAACTCTTCCACATTACGAATAGAAACATTTGAAAAATTTTTAGGATGGCCAATTATAACAAAACCATTACACGATACTTGTTTTTTATGTATAGAATAAATATCCAACAACATTGTAGACATAAAACCATCTATTGATGCAGAAACGATTTTGTTTTGGAATAATATTTTAATACGCTTTACTAACCGTTTCAGTCTACTACCAGAAATCCCAATGCCGTAGCCATCACCATATTGTATCGTCGGGTGATAAATCGAAGAAAGCCTCCGTTTCAGTAACCAATATACAAATCCTTGATAAGCGACAGTAGAAATTGAGCATTCACAAAACTCCCCCTTATTATCTTCTATAAAAAGACTATTATTAAAATTATATATACTAGCTTTTGGAATATTCCTGTAATCATATTTTTGATATTTGGAATCGACATACGCCCCGCGTAAAACAGAAGAATCAATTTTTATTCCATTCAACTTAAACAAATCAATATATCCAGAATAAGTAGGGAGAGAATATCCTCCTGCTCTAAAAGCAATAATTTTCTTCCCTATAATTTCTTCCAGCAATAATCTAGCTGAATAAAAAGATGTTCTTAAAACATTTTCGGGTAAATCACTCAATTTATAATGTTCAAAATCCATTATCCATTGTTTCGAATCATAATCTGAATATATCCATTGCGGATGAAAATGCAATTGAATATCATGTCCGGCTTGCTCTAAACACTTCAAATGATCTGAAATCAATTCAAAATCAGATTTCAATTTATCATGCTTATCTTTTAATTCACTTAAGCGCAATAAATAAGCTGCATCAACAAAAATAGTTGCTTTAATCCCGTAACGGTCAAGCATAGAAATAAAGCTATTCATAGGAGACAATAAACAGCTTTCTACACTGCCAGTCTTTTTCCCCATGAAAAGTTCATAATCTAAAGTAATAAACAAATCCATAAGTTACTAATGTAAGAATAAAGAACATTGATTATAATATGGTAGTAGCTATAAACCGTTCCGAATGAAAAACTTACAGAATATGTACTCACCAAGAGTATTTAATTAATACTTTTCTATCAGATCCTCTATAATTTTATTTTGAAAATTAGTTATATTATTCTTTTCTAAATAACTATTATTTCTATAATGCCAAGATTCAAACCTTCGAATTCCATCAGCAATAGACTCTCCTGACACATCAGAGATCAATACCCCTAAATGATATTTATTAACCAGTTTCCCTAATAATCCTCCTCCCGTCGCTATTACAGGTTTCTTAAATTGAGCAGCATATCCAATTGCGCCACTGCTAGTATTTATTCTTTTATAGGGCGTAAGAATTACATCACATGACATACACAAAGACCCAATTGTATCATATTCCAAAAAACCTTCTATCACAATAATCTGTATATCTTTCCGATATTGTTCTACCAATCGATAAAATTCACTTTTAATATTTGATGCAATTACTCCAGCAAATACAAAAGCATACTTTTCCTGTTTCTCTTTTTCGATGAACGGAATAGATTGAAGAATTTCTAATGTTCCTTTCGCATCTGACATTGAACCAAAATGAAGCAACAAATATTTCGAACAAGAAATACCTAAGTCAGATTTCATTTTCTTCAAAGAACTTTCAGAAAGAGGTTTAAAAGGATCAACTAAATGGCGAAAACGTTCTGTTTTATAAATTCTATTAAGATATATAGCACTAACTTCATCATTCAATATATATATAGATTTGAACAAAGAACATTTAGATAATAATTGGTATTTTATAACATCTTGTATCCGGTTTAATAATGATGACTTTTTCCATTTATATAAATAAATCTTATATATGATACCAGAAACGCTGGCCTTACTTAAAAAAAAAGGAAGAAAAGGCAAAGTTCCCAAAATACTGGTAATAAGAAAAATCTGATTTGTATCATGTTTTATTACCTCACACCTAAGTATCTTTGAAAAATGCCATGATCTCAACAATAACCTTTTCGAATTAGAAAGTTTTTCATTATTAAAAAATGAAAATGCTACGTTAGGAGATGACGGCCAATCTAATACATTCGAAATTTCCTGAAAATTGTTTGGAAGAGAAAAAACAAAATTCACATTCTTTCTTTTTATAGCCGCCATATACAAATGATGAATGTATTCAAGATGGTGGCCAGACAATTGGTAATCAAAAATTAATATCGAATTATTAAAGTTCATCTTATTTTTTGTCGATAGTTAGCAGATAACCCGTAAGAAATAGTTGCAAACAAGAACAATACAAGTGGATAAGTGGAAAAAATTGTATGACCAAAATCCATTATAAAGTAGAGTAAAAGAACAAAAATACCACCTATCATTTTCCTACGATACATTATACTCATAGACCTGACTATAGTTATATACAAAATTATTAGATATATAAAGCCACCCTTCATTATCAGATTAAGAAAACCATAATGACAGAAAGGAACTCCATGTTCAAAATTCCATGACCAATCTGCATAATTATGACTTCCACCTAAACCACGTCCAAAAATTAACTCTTCAAGTGTTGAATATTCAAAATATCTTTCAAGTTCGGTGCTTCTCCCAGAGGTTATATCGTCAACATCTAATCTAAATAGCAGGGAATTTATTTGATTTTCAATATTTATATTCAGATAATAAATTGTAATAGAAAAAAATAGAATTCCTATTATCACTACAAAAATTATTTTTTTATATGAAAGCTCACGAAGAAATAAATTTATGCATAAAGCAAATAAAGAAATTAAAACAACGGATTTAGTCAATGTCATCAATCCTATAATCAGCATTAATACAACAGAAGCCAAAACCGACAAATCTTTTCTTGAATTTGATAAAGCAAAAGGAGATATTAATAATCCCAGCTTCAACGGCCGAGCCAATAACCCCAAATTCCCTTCCTCACTATCAAAAATTACACGATGCCCAAGATCGCCAACTGAAAAGCCTGTTTTATAGATAAAATAAATTGTTATCAAGATACATATAGGCTGGATAATTTTAATTTTATCAATTAAATCTTCATATGTTCTATTAAAATTGGAAGAATCAAAAGACAAAAATAAAAAGAGAGAAAATGTAAAAATATCCGTTAACAAATAAACATCATAATTTCCCTTTATCAAACCTATTATCAAAGCCAACATAAAAAGGCAAAAGAAAATAGTAACACTTATTTTCTGAGAACGTGTAGAGTATTTAATATTTGATATGATATCAATAATTAATATTAATCTTAACGGATATAGAAACGGTCTAAGAAATAAAAAATAATAAGTTAAAGCATCAAAAATATAATAGCAAACAATTATCCAATTTCTATTCTTATAATTAATTATCCTCATCATCAATCAGATTTTGATGCAACATAATCACTGTATTTGAATCAAACGTGGTAGATACATTCGAACAAATATATTCTTGAGATATATTTGAGCAAAGATTATTTAAAACGAATTCCAAACCAGTCAATAAGTCTTTAGTATTTTTATATTCCGCGATATAACCATTATCTTTATGAATAACCATTTCAGGGATAGCACCAACTGGGAAGCCGACAACTGGCGTACCACATGCTAATGCCTCCAAGGCTGTCAAACAAAACGTCTCATCTTCTGAAGAAACAACAAAAACATCCGCAGCATTATATAATAAAGAAAGAGAAATATCATCATAAAAACTTCCCAAAAATCTCACATCAACATTATCGAAAGGAGACTTATAATTACTTGGTTTTGTACAACCAAAAATAATTACTTCTATATCCGAATTACGGTAAGCTAATAGTGCTTCTTCCAAATATACCCAACCTTTAAATTTAGAATGTATCCCTCCAGCGGCACCAAACAGTATCTGTTTCTTACATAAATTAAAATTAAAGGCTTTCTTTGCATCTTGTTTATTTAATGGTTTATATATATCTATATCAACAAAATTGGGGATATATGTAACATCCGCATTTTTCAACAAAAAAGAAGTCATTATCCGATTTTTAACTAACAAACTAGGAACTATAAATTTAAGGTTAGGATATTTATTATACATTTTCGCCCTTTCCATAAACTCAAAAATAGGGACATTAAAAAGCAACGAATTACATTTAGGACATTTTTTACATTCTTTCGTATATTGTACACAATCAATTGGATTATGGCATCCTCCAGTCATAGCCAAATAATCGTGCATAAACCAATATACGGGTTTCCCTGAGTCCAGTATTTTTTTTAAAGAATACCAATTAATCATATTTCCTGCTATCCAATGTAAATATATCACATCTGCATTCAAAACTAAAGGATGTTTATGAACATTTGCTCCAAATATAAATGAAGAAAACATACCACTCTTTCTCTTATAAAGTAATATTGCCTCCAACATACGATAAAAGGGTTTTATTATTCGGCTAAATAAGTCAGAAAGCGTAGTCACATTTTTTGCATCTGGCAACACATATTTCAACATCAGAAAATTAGATTCATAACCCAAATCAATAAATTTCTCATGCAACCTCAATGCAGCCTTAGCTGCACCTCCAAGTTCTTTCGTATTAATATGTAAAATTCGTTTTTTCATATATTTAAAATACTCTGCTTTAAGAAATCACGAGATTTATTCTGCATAGTTCTCCATTTTTGCGTAACAATTGAATAATCTATTTCAGAATATTTAGGATTACTTTCTTTATTAATGAAACGTTCTTGCAAATCTAAATCTGTAAGTAATGAAAGTTGACGAGAATCGAGTGTATTTCCTTTCATAATAGAATAAAATGGCTTTTGATAAGATATGGCAAAAGCAGTTCCATGGAATGATGAAGTAACTATAAATGAGGCATTCTGAAAATACCCTACAAACTTTTCCGGTGAAGCTGTCGAATAAGAGTTTTTAATATCAAAAACTTTAGCACTTCCACTCACTTCAACAACAACTGCTCCAATTTCTGAGGCTATATTTCTCGCTATTCGCAGAGCTTCATTACGTAATCCTAATGCATAAACTAAAACATATTTTTTATTTATATTAGGTATAATAGCTATTTTCCTCCACACAAAGTTATCCACCAACAAAGTTGGATCTAATACTACTTGAGATTTAATTTTGAAATTGTCAAATATAAATTCTTCCAATTGAGTTTCTCGCACACTAATTGCCGAAAAATTACGTAAATTCACATTTAATTGTTCCTTTTGTTGAGATGAAAAAGTATATAAAGGCATTGATACAGCATAACTAATTTTTTTCACTCCCACTCTAACTTTAAAGTTTCCAAAATAGACATCATCAAACTTTTTTGTTATTTTAGGATTCCATACCTGATCACTTCCCATTATATAAAAGTCATACTCATTATGTTCAACAAAAGGACTATTATACCGACAAAACGATAAAGACAATTTTGATTGAATAAACTTATTAAATCCTTTCCTGCGCCTATATGTAGGAATTAGAGTTCCAATCCATCGTAACAATATCTTCACATTAAGAATTAAACACCTCAAATAGCCATCCTTTATCGTACGAAAATGGAATTGAGGTAAATATCCATAAGGACGAAGTAAATATATGGGTCTATAATTTATAATTTCAACATCAAATCCCATAAGTTTCAATTGCTCTTGAATTGCATAAGCCTGCAAAACAGCTCCATAATTATGTGCGCAATGAAAAGTTAGTATTCCTATTTTCATACGATATGCAAAATCTTAGATATATCATTCCGTTTCGATAAAGTAACTTTGAATTGTTCGGGTACTTTTCCACACGCTAAAACCATTAAAAAAACTTCACTTGGCGGCACATCACAAATTTGCCGCATTCTTTTCTCTGTTTTATATGAGAAGTAAGCATTTAGGGTACATACCCCAACTTTATAATAATGTAAACAATATAACAAGTTCATACCGAACAATCCACCATCAATATACGCGGAATTACGTTCACCAATCCCACTATATTCTTCAACACTCGCAGTCAATATAATAAGCTTATTCGATAAATGTCCAAAACCTCGATGTCCATTTTGACAATTCAATACCTGCTTGATTTTTTCCTTATCTTGGATTACATAGACTCTCGCTTGTTGCCGATTGCAACTAGAAGGAGCATTTTGTGCCAATAAAATCGCTTTTTTAAGAATTTCAATATCAATCTCTTCAGAAGTAAAATTTCGAAGACTGTGTCTACTTGCTGAAAAATATTCAAAAGTAGAATCATTCTCTTTGAAATAGGACTCTTTTGTGTACCCAATTTGATTTAGACAAGGAACAGAACCAACCTTTTGAATCAATTTATCAATATTATCTAACAATTCAGTATTCATTTCAAATTTTGAGGCTTGATGAGTTCGTCTATATTCGTCAATCACTCCTATAGCATGCAAAAATTGACAATTTGATTTTTCATATCCTCGACTCATATATTCGTTACACAAATTTATAAGAGCATTTACTCGTTCTACTCCAAACCCCAATCGCATATCGGGCATAGTTAACCCTTTTTCAAGAACATGATAGCTCATTATAATATCAGAAATAAACTTAATCTCAGTATTTTTTTTATGAAATATACCTGAATACCTCACATACCGAATCATATCAAGGACATAATAACGTATTACTGAAAAATAATAAAGGGGGAAAAGTAATAATTTCATTTTTAGTTATAAATAAATTTTATCGTTGAATCTTTCTCGCAATCATTTTTGTCTGTTCGACCAAAAAACTCTTTTCGCTATGTGATAATCCAAATAATATTGTAAAAATAATAACCGCTGCAATAGACAATATGGTAACACAAACAAATCGGCTTATAGACGGTTCAAAGTAATATATAAATATCATAGGAAAAAAAAGTGAAATTATAGATATCAAAAAAATTCTTTGAAGTACCTGAAAAATAAACTTTTTCGTTTCAAATCCAATCATCTCCCTCAAAAGCCATAAGCGAGAAGAAAGACAACATATCTCAAATACTATCTGAAATACATAAGTCATTACTGGAGATGCCCCCAACATTAACGCTACAAATGAAAAAGGGAAATTAAGCAATTGGAAACCACCTACAATAATCTGATAACGCTTAATTTTCCCCGTTGCTAACATAGCTGTTACTAAAGGAGTTGATATACAAAGAATCAAAGAATACACTATAATAAGTCTGACAAAAACTACTGTATATTCTGGTACTTTATTAAGCCAAATAGAAAGAATTGTCTTTGTTTCCATTAATATAGGTAATGCAAGCATTAACATAAGTAAATAAGAAAACTTAGCTCCTTGTCTCAATATTTTTTGAAGATATTCATTTTCACCTGCTGCAAATGATTTCGTTATTTGCGGATTAAAAGCCGTCATAAAATTATATGTCAAAGACATTACCGCAGTTTGTACTTGAGTAGCAATTCCACGGGCAGCATTAATAGTAACTCCACAAAATATATTCAATACAATATTTACTCCTTGTGTCATTAAAACACCACTCCCGGCACCAATAAAATTCCATCCGATGAAAGAGAACATCTCCCGAAACAATAATTTATCCCACAAAAAACTAAATTTACATTCAGAAAGGCAAGATGCACAGAACTTAACATAAATTAAACGAATAATAAAAGCAACAGACAATAAAAGCAATGCATAGACTATCAATTTATCATAATTTGTCAAAGCTAATAAATAAACAATTATTAATGATAATATAACTTCCACTACACTAATATAAGCAAAAACAGACATTTTTTCGTAAGCTATAATAGCTGCATTATAAGGAACAGAGATAAGATTTATAATAAAAGTAAATACCGAACATTGAAACACCCAATTAGCTGCAACCATACGTTCGACAGGAATATTCATTTGAGTATTTAAGAACCATATCCCTATACTTTCTGCTAAAATAAAAATTACTATAGAAATTATAAAATGAATTGTTACTGAGGCAGAAAAAATACGTTTGAGCTGTCTGTTTTCACTTTTTCCCAATTCAAATGTAATAAATCGCTGAGTAGCAGCCCGGAGACTACCAACCAACAAATTAAACATAGCAACAACTCCTCCCACTACATTATAAATACCATAGTTCTCTACTCCAAGTTCTTTTAGTACTATGCGAGAGGTATAAAGTGTTATTCCCATGACAAGTATCATGCGAATATAAAGCATCAAAGTGTTGTGAGCTATACGCTTATTTCTACTACTCATTTAGACTAAATTTGATTCCACGTATCTCCTTATCCACTAAAAAATCATTTTTCACAAATATCATTACTTATCAAAATCACAAGAGACAGTTGATTTAAAGCTATATAACATTCTATTAATAAATATTTATAAACTCAAAGAACACGTTGAAAACAACAATTATAACATTAAGTTCGACTAAAAAAAACAGTTAGTCTATTTATTATTCGTTTAATAACTCCTTTCTCATTATTATTATGATGTTCATTTCCATAGCCATAACCGTAACCATAACCATAGCCGTAACCATAGCCATAACCATAGCCTCTACGTTCTGAAGAAACACCATTCAAGATTACAGACATATTACGAAGTTGTTCTTCACGATACATTTTCTCAAGTTCCGGCAACTGACGACGATCCATTACCCCCGAACGAACTACAAAAATGGTAAGATCGGCCACACGATTCACAATGGAAGCATCAGCAACCATACCCGCAGGAACATTGTCAACAATAATATAGTCATACCGCTTACGCAGTTCCGATATAAAGTAATCAAAACGTTCACTCAATAAAAGTTCAGCAGGATTAGGAGGTACAGGACCCGAAAAAACAATATCCAGTTTATCATATTCCTCGCTTACTCCTATAATATCATCCAGATTATCTGTATGCCCGGATAAATAATGAGTCAATCCCATACGCCCCGAAGGATTTGAAAAAATACCGCTCAATGTACCCTTGCGAATATCAACATCAACCAAAACAACTTTCTTGTTCGTTTGTGCAATACTCATAGCCAGATTACTTGAAACAAAAGTTTTACCAGCGCCCGGATTAGCAGAAGTAAACATAACTACTTGTAGGTTGTCTGATTTCACACGCATAAACTCCATATTGGTACGGATAATACGAAAAGCTTCAGACACAGAATCGCGTCCACTCTCATGTACGACAATAGCATCAGTATCTTCTCCCTTCCTGGTACCATGACGAGGAATATCACCTAAGAAAGGAACCGTCAAAACATTATCCAACTCCTTGCGGGTACGAACTTTCGTATCAGTAACATTCAATAGCCACAGAACACCCATAGGAATAGTACCTCCCAAGACAATAGCCGCCAAAAGAATCATCATCGATTTGGGAGCAACAGGAACACTACTACCCGAAGCCGGATCAATAATACGTGCATTACTCTCAGTAATAGCCTGTGTTAATGCATTCTCCTCACGTTTATTCAGCAAATAAAGATAAAGTTCCTCTTTGATCTTTTGTTGACGTTCCACGGTGAGAACATATTTCTGTTGTGTAGGAACAGCCTCAATACGTTTAGTTGTCTGCTCTTCCTGTTCACGAATATTCTTCAACTGAATATTTAATCCTACAATTAAGTTATCCACAGAACGGATGATCGTCTGTTTCATAGCCCCTAAAGAATTGTTTAAATCAATCACAATAGGATTCTTATTACTGCTACCGGCTACCAGTTTATCACGCTTCAGCAACATGTCATTGTACTCTTTTATCTGAGATTCAACACTATTATCTGAAATACCGGTATTGGCAGGGATTAAATCAGAACCTTTTTGAGGATCAACCAGATATTCCTTAATATATTTTACTATGCTCAATTGATTTTCCAAACTGAGGCCCTCCTGCTTGTAACGGCTCGTATTCTGAAGATACATACCTGTTTCAGAAGTAATATCCGTCAATTGGTTCTCTCGTTTGAAGCTTTCAATATTAGCATCCACACTTCCCAGTTCACGTTCAATAATGATCAAACGGTCATTAATGAATTTGGAGGTATTAACAGCAATCTGATTCTTGTCATTGATCACATCCTCATTATAAACGGCAATAAGCATATTCAAAATATCCTCCGCACGGGCAGTGGATACATCATCCAGAACCAAATTTATAATCGTAGCTGTTTTACTGGCAAGAGATATATTAATCCTTCTTAAATACCCCTCAACCACCTTTTCCATATTCGACTTAGTAATATAGACTGGCTTACCATAGTAAGTATCCGTGTAATATAAAGTGGGAGTCACCACCATCGTACCGACAGGGGTCAAAATCGTATCATTCAAACGGGCATCAACCACTTCCGCAGACCGGATTTCCTCACCGGCTATACTCAGACTAAAATCTGAAAGCCTTACCGTGGCAGAATCCACAGGAGTCACTGTCATTTCTATGACTTGCCGTTCTTCCGATTCGGGAAACAAAACAGTTATTGGAGAATGAGTATAAAGCTCGTCTTCGCGCAAGCCGTTCTTCACTTTATAACTCATATCCAGATGTAAACGACGGGCCACTTTCTCCATCAGATGACGGGATTGAAAAACAAGTACCTCATTATCCACATTGCGCTTACCGCCTAAAAAGGAGATGTCGGCAAAGGCGGTGGATTCACTGATGGAGCCTCCCTTTGAATCATCACGGATCAATACGGAAGCTTTCCGGCTATATACCTTTGAGGATGATTTCAGATAAAAGAAAGCAATACCTGCACAAATTAAAATTGACAGAACGAACCAATACCAATTGGCTATGACAAGATGGAAAATATCAACAATACTTATTTCAGACTCCTTTTCACGGAGTTCACTATTTTGCGACTCAATACTCATTATCGTTTTTATTCCAAAATTGATTATTTAAACATGGTTACCATTAAAGAAGTAATAGAGGCCAGCACTGAAACGGCGGACAACCACACTCCTACCGAGTTGTTCGAGTTGATGCGGCTCTGACCGGTCTTAGCTTTATTAGGCTCTACGTAAACAATATCGTTCTGTTGCAAATAATAGCAAGGCGACTGGAAAATATCCGAAGAGCGCAAATCATGATAGAGGATACGACGCTTGCCGTCCTTTTCACGAATCACGGCGACCCGGTCACGACGGCCATAAATCGTCAGGTCACCGGCCATACTCAGTGCTTCGAGCAGGGTAATGCGGTCACCGGAAATATCGAACGTACCCGGACGGGTCACCTCACCCATCACGGAGACTTTAAAGTTCAGGAACTGAACGGTGACAATCGGATCTTTTATCAAGTCTTCACTCATCAGTTTTTGTTTTATCAACTCGGTAACCTGCATACGGGTCAAACCTTCTACATGAATTTTACCTAAAATGGGGAAATCGATATCGCCGTTCTGGTCAACAAGATATCCCAACAAACGTTGTTGAGCCGTAGTCTGGGCGCCAATCTGGTAGGTTACTACCGGCATATTGAAAGGCAAAGCCAATTCCGGATCCTTACTGTTCACAAGGATGGCCAACAAATCATCCTTATGGATAATCACTTCATAATTCTTATCTATATTCTCTTCTTTTATAGAAGCAATATCCTGTAGATAAAGCACCTCTTTCGGAGCTGAGCAGGATGCCAAAAAGGCTATCAGACACAAGAAAACACAATTCTGAATCTTTATGTTCATAGAAAACACTAATAAATATTATCCCTTTATTTTACTAATTATTATACTTCACTCCACGGATACGGGTTATCTTCTATTGTTTTCAGAAGATCGATCACCTCGCATTCATCCTTTGTCAGTTCCCGTCCCGACCAACTGTTTATAATTGTATGGGCGTCCTGAGCTAAATTGTCATCATAAACTTCACCGTAACAATAAGTCAGCAAACGGGCTTTCAAAAGCGAGGGTGGCAATTTATCCAACACCTCCCAACAACGGTTCAGGATACTCTGAATACGATTTTCCTTATCCCCGTTATTATATATCGTAGCGGTATACCCCATCAACAGGGACAGACAAAGAGCGGCTTCCTCCTCGGAAGTAACGCCATGACGGATGAACAGTGAATTGGCTTGACGGAAAACCTCACGATTCAGACGATTAAAATGATCACTATAAATGGGACTGCCGTCAACCCCCAAATAGAGCAGCTCGTGCGCCGAAGCATACAAAGCGGATATTTGAGATTCCAAAGAATTCAACATATATATTTTATTTACGATTTTACAATGTATGATTTACGATTGATATTACTTTACAAAACAGTTCAATATCAAATTGACAATTATGATGGGAAGCAGGGTGTATAGACTACAATATAGGTTCGATGAGCGAAGGGTGGATAAAGGTGGTGGCTACTGCCATTACACCACGAATGGAAACCACTACACGGCGGTCGTTCTTCACACGGATAAACTCCCCTTCCACTCCTTCGAAAATTCCTCCGGTGACGCGGACACGTTCACCTTTACGAAAAGAAACCGTTGAAGGCTCCAGATAAACCAGTTGCTGATCGCAATTGCCGGCAACAGCCATAAAACTACGCATCTGAATATCCGGAACGATGATCGGTTGACGGGTTTCCCGGTCCATGATGTAACGGATGGGAGAAGACAAACCGACGGATTCTTTAATGGCATCAATACGGGCACGTGAAGAACAGACAAATACAAGGTTATGGACGGCAGGAACCAACTTGCGGACACGACGCTCATCCTTCACAATGTATTCGTAACGCATCGGGATAAAATTCTCGATGCCTTCACGGTCTAAAAAATTTTTCAAGGCAAGCTCGCGACTGTAGGTGACGCGAAGAGCATACCAATAGTTGTTATCTGTTGAATCGTTCACAAAAGGATATTCTTTGGGGACACCGGAGTACTGAAATACCTCCCGGTCAAATGATGTAATGCAAATATAAATATGAGAGCATCCATGTTATTTCAAAAATATCCCCTATCGCAGTAGGATCGTTTTGAAGTATTTACTTATAAGTGATATCCCATTTTTGTACAAAGCACAAGGGGTTCAGCACTTAACAAGCTATAAACGAGCGATATATAAGTAAAAAGTGTTTCAAAAAACGTTCGTTTAATGGCACAAAAGTAAAACGTATAAATGAAACGGCAAAATATTTTTATAAATAAATTGATTTATTTTATTTTTCAAATATCTTTCATGCTGATAATTAAGTCCTTATAAATTTCCAATAGTGCTTTTATCCATTTGTTTTTTGCCGGATTTTAGCTCTTTGTGGAAAGGTAAAAATATATGTGCCATTAAACGAACGTTTTTTGAAACACTTTTTTATCTCCATCCCTTTCAAACTTTCTCATCAAACTCTATAAAACGTATGTGTTTGTGTATTAACAAGTGGTGGTACCACCTACCTACTATACACACAAACAAAATCACTATATATGCGCGTACGCCCCCGCGCGAGAGTTTCATTCTTTTCACGCAAAATATTATCTTTGCAAAATTTTAATTATAAACATATATGAAAAATGAAGTAAAAAAAGTACTAATTGTACAATCACATTCGAATGTGAAGATTTAGGCATAAAAATCACTGCCGGCAAGTTCTCTCAGAAGTTACAAAAACACATCGACCTCTTCGAACAACCACCCGGAAGATGTGTCATAACCGGCTCACACAAAGAACTTATCGAGCTGTTGGTATCCCTTTGGGACAAAGGTCAACTCACCCTTCCGGGGAAAAACAACATCAATCATCTGGCCGATTTTATCTTCCGGTATTATGATATAAGATACGAAAACGATCCGGAAGAGAGTATGAGCTTAGAGAGCATCAGATCAGAGACTTACTTCTATCATGAGCCGGAATAGCCTAAAAAGTGAATCGTGGTTTTTCGGAGATGAAAAACCACGATTTAGCATTCGAAAAAACCGCCTTACCTTTGCCGGATATTTTAAAACCTATAAAAACAAAGCAAAGACATGGAAGAAATTCAAATCCTGATCTCATCTTTTAAGGGCTTCAGCAAGCATACGGGGAAAAGTAAACTCACTGATAAACTCCTGGAAATAGGCTCTTATACCAACGGCAGAATCATCGAAAAGATACGGGCGCTGGTACGCGACGGAAAAAAAGAGGAAGCGGCACTGGTGAAGAAACAGTTGAAAGGCAGTACGCTCTCCGCCACCTACAAGGAGCGAAGGGTGCCCGAAATGATAGATACATACAACGACCTGCAAATGATGGATCTGGACGGGTTGTCGGAAGAGGAAATGACAAATTGCAGAAAGCTGATCACGGGCAGTCCGAATACGCTGTTCTGCTTCACCAGCCCATCGGGAAACGGTTTGAAAGTGGGCGTATACATGCAGGACGAACTTTCCTGCCGCCTGCGCATGGAACTGCTGCGCCGCAGTGAAATCAGTTACGAAGCACTGGAAACTTACCACAAACAGATGTTTGCCTATGCCAAGGAGTATTACGAGACACTTTGCAGCGTAGAGGTGGATGCCAGTGGCAGCGACATCGGCAGATTGTTTTTCACCTCCTACGATCCGGACATTTACATCTGCGAAGAGGCGCTCAGGCAAGTGCGGCAACCGCAACTGACCATCCTCCCGCCCCCAGCGAAAGGAAAGAAAAAGACCGTACGCCAGCTCATGAAGGAGGAGATGCCCGGAGATGAAAGCATAGACCATACCCACATCGATCCGTGGATACAAATGGAATTCCAAAGTTGCGTGCGCAGCGTGGAAAGACAGGAAAAATACCAACCCGGCAACAGGAATAATTTCATATTCACTCTCGGCAACAAATGTTATCGGAAGAACCTGCCGGAGGAAGTAGCGGCAGTCCTCGCGCAAAAGCAGTTCGGCGCCCCCGATCTGGACGCTGCAAGCATCGTAAGAAACGCCTATCACTATACCACCCGCACCGATCATCAGGAGGAAGAAAAGAAGAAACCGGTCGCGGTGCGTATCATCGAATTCATGACGCAGCAATACGAGGTGAGACGAAACGTGATACAAGGGCGGCTGGAATTCAGAGAAAAGAATAAAGGCGGCAAAAACGAATTCTGCTCCATGAAAAAGGAGGATTACAACACCGTGTTCTACGACCTGCAAATGGCGGGAATACCGTGCCACCCCAGTACCGTAAAAAGCCTGATAGACTCCCGATATGCACAAAACTTCAATCCTTTCGAAGCGTACTTTTACGGTCTGAAACCCTATGACGGGCAGACGGATTACATAGCGCTGTTGGCAGCCACGGTAAAGACGACCAACCAACCTTTCTGGGAGGACTGCCTGAAACGGTGGCTGGTGGGCATGGTGGCCTGCGCGCTGGATGACAAGATAGAGAACCAGTTGGCCATCATCATGAAAGGTGAGCAGGGAAAGGGCAAAAGTTCCTGGATACGTCATCTTCTCCCTCCGGAACTGTCTAAATATTACCGCAACGGGATGATCAACCCGGAAAACAAGGACCACATGCTTTTTCTCAGCCAATGCCTGCTCATCAATCTGGAAGAGTTCGAGGGCATGACGGGCCGAAGCATTTCGGAACTGAAAAGGCTTATCGTACAAGACGTAGTGACGGAACGGCGGCCTTTCGACACGGATGCCAACTCTTACATACGCCATTGCTCGTTCATTGCCAGCACCAACGAACCGCGTTTCCTGAAAGATCCGGCAGGGGCTTTCAGGCGTTACCCCACCGTCACCGTGGAGGAAATCGACTATCATGCGCCCGTGAACCATGCCGGAATCTACTCTCAGGCACTCTACCTCTGGAAAAACGGATTTCATTACTGGTATGAAAACGAAGAGATAGCCACATTGAATGAAGTGAACCGGGAATACAGCTTAGCCAGCATAGAGGAGGAATTGCTCTATGTCTATTTCCGCAAACCGAAAGCGGACGATCTGGACGTGAAATGGATGCCCGTATCGGCGATACTGGTACTTATCAGCATGAACGGAAAAATACAGATGAACGACCGGAACCAGAAAAGCTTGGTGCAAATACTGGAAAGGGATAACTTCCGGAAGAGAATCAGCGAAAACAAGATTTACGAATACGAGGTGGTGCAGTACTCTTTTGATGAAGTGGACAGGAACTACAAAAAGACCCTATCGACAGGCCCAAAGGAGACACAGGAAGAATTACCCTTTTAAGCTTTCCGATTATATGTAATGTCCCGGCAGAATATATGTACCGGGGCATTACATATAATCTTATTCATGGCCTGCCGGCCGGTTTCAAGGTTCTCCCAAATATTCAAAAATGAGCCGTACCTGCCGGCGAGTGTACGAATGGTCTCCCTTCCCCTCTCCCCCTTCGTACATATGGGCATGGAGCTCTTTATTACGGCGTATCCAGCTACGCAGTTTACACATGGCATATCCCGCAGGGAGATTAGGGCTATACAACCGGGCAAGGTCAGCTTTCAGATAGGCCTTGATAACAAACTTTTCTTCATCTACAATCATACTGTTTCCGATATTGGTTTCACTACTCAAATATAATAAAAACCGGAGAAAGAGGCAATTTGTAGGACAACATAATACAAAGGGAATCAAAGTATTTACCATCGAGACCAATCTGCATAAAAGTACGTTGCAGCAGTCGGAAGCCGACCACTATCTTTGTCACATCGGAAAGAAGGAAAGCGCTACTTCCGGAAGAAAAGAGATCGTTTTTTTATTCATTTAAATTTATTTTGTTATGGGAGTACCATTTAAAAAAATTCCAAGAAAAGACCCGCGAAAAGCAGATTCAGTGGAAAAGTTCTATCCACAGTTGGTGACCTTAGGACCCAATGCAGATTTGGAAAGTATTGCTTATATGATGAAAGAGAAGAGTTCGCTCACCTTGGGAGACATACAGAGCGTACTGACGAATTTTGTAGAAGCCATGCGAAGCACGCTCTACGGCGGGCAATCGGTCAATATCAAGAATTTCGGCGTATTCAGTCTCTCAGCCCGCACCATGGGCGTGGAAAAGGCGGAAGACTGCACGGCAAAAAACATTAAAGCCGTAAAAATAAACTTCCGGCCGTCCACCAATATCCGCCCGGATATCACTACCACACGTGCCGGAGAGAAAATCGACTTCTACGATCTGGAAACTTTGCTGAAAAAGAAAGAAGAAGAGGAAGGAGGAGGAGAAGGGGAAGATCCGGCGGCATGATGGTTTTAGTTGAAAGGTGAAAGGTGAAAGGTGAAAGTTGAAAGTTGGGAGATGGGAAATGGGAGATGCTAGGTGAAAATTGGGAGGTAAAAATTGAGAATTAAAAATTGGGGAAAGGAAGTGTAAAGTATGAAGAAGTCTCTTTGGGATAAAATCCTGAAAATCGTGATAGCAGTGGCATCAGCCGTGTTAGGAGCATTGGGAGCCAATGCAATGAGTATCTAATGGCAGGCACTATACCTGTTTTGTGAGAAATCAGTGGAATACGGGATCCGGTAATGGGTCTCGTATTCTTTTATTATTACTTTTTATTTTCCAATGTATGATAATTACAAGTATGGGTACAATGCTGAATGAGGATTTGCCACCTATTTCATATTCTGTCCGCTTTCCACTCTCAATACGAAAAACTTTTGTAACTTTGTAACTGTTAGTGTAACAAAGAGTGATAGGATATGAAAATTCAAGCAAGTATAACGATTCCCTATGCCGTGGCCAATTATGCCGAAATGCGTGACCGTGGTTTTTATTATGTGGATAAGACGGATTACATTCCACGTCTCGAGGCCTATAAAGCCCCCGTGTTCCTGCGTCCCCGCCGTTTCGGGAAAAGTCTGCTGGTATCCACCTTGGCACATTATTATGACCGCACGTTGGCCCACCGGTTTGAGGATCTCTTTGGAGGAACATACATCGGAAGCCATCCTACACCGGAGCACAACCGTTATATGATCATTCGCTATGACTTCTCGGCAATGGTGATGGCGGATAATATGGAAGGGTTGGAACAGAACTTTAACGACTTGAATTGCAGCCCGGTGGAAATTATGGTGATACACAACCGGGATCTCTTCGGCGATTTTAAATTCACAACCCGCGGCAATGCTTCGAAAATGCTCGAGGAAGCTTTGGCATATGCCCGCGCCCATGACCTCCCTCCGGTTTACATCCTGATAGACGAATACGACAACTTCACCAACCAGTTGCTGACCTCTTACAATGACCCGCTCTACGAGAAAGTAACCACTGCCGACAGCTTCCTGCGCACCTTCTTCAAGGTAATCAAAAAAGGTATCGGCGAAGGCAGTATCCGCACCTGCTTCTGTACCGGTGTGCTGCCCGTGACGATGGACGACCTGACCAGCGGATATAATATTGCCGAGATATTGACACTACATCCTGATTTTATCAATATGTTGGGCTTTACCCATGCCGAAGCGGATACTTATCTGCGCTACGTGCTCGACAAGTACACCGGAAGCCAGGAACGCTACGACGAAATATGGCAGCTCATCGTCAACAACTACGACGGCTACCGTTTCAGCCCCAAGGGGGAAAAACTGTTCAATGCAACGATACTGACCTATTTTCTGAAAAACTTTGCTACCCGTCACGGTGAAGTTCCCGAAGAGATGATAGACGAGAACCTGCGTACCGACATCGGCTGGCTGCGACGGCTCACCCTCTCGCTGGAAAACTCGAAGGCCATGCTGGATGCATTAGTGATAGACAACGGACTGGCTTACAACGTAGCCGATCTTTCCAGCAAATTCAATAAGCAGAAGTTCTTCGACAAGAATTTCTACCCCGTCAGCCTTTTCTATTTAGGCATGACGACCCTGCAGAACAACTTCCGGATGGCACTCCCCAACCTGACCATGCGCAGCATCTATATGGACTACTACAACGTGTTGAACCGTATAGACGGCGGCGCCAACCGGTATGTCCCTACTTACGAACGCTTCGTCGACGAACGTGATTTTGAATCGCTTGTCCGGAATTATTTCGAGCAATACCTCGGCCAGTTCCCTGCGCAGGTATTCGACAAGATCAATGAAAACTTCATCCGTTGCTCTTTCTTCGAGTTGGTATCCCGTTACCTGAGCAGTTGCTATACCTTTGCCATCGAACAGAACAATTCGGAAGGACGCGCCGACTTCGAAATGACTGGCATACCGGGTACGGATTATTACACGGACGACCGTCTGGTGGAGTTCAAATATTACAAGGCCAAAGAGGCGGAAAAGATGTTAGGACTGGATGCGCCCCTGCCCGAACATGTGGAACAGGTGCATCGCTATGCCGAAGACACACTGCGGCATTTCCCCAACTACAAGGTGCGGACGTATGTGGTTTACATCTGTGCCAACCGGGGATGGAAATGCTGGGAGGTATAAAAAAGAAGTTGCCACATGATCGAAACCGGAAAGTACCCCTATAAAATCATACGCCACACAAAATATAAATTGCTGTTGCAGCAGATTGATACTCCCATTATTATGGTTTCAGCAGATTGATCGGAGCCACATACACTCCATCCTCTCTCTGATAAGCTCCTCCCACGGCCGTCAATACCATTAGGAACGAAGGAGCCATCTCATCGCTCTTTTCCTCAATTTTAGCCTTCAGTAGTTTCAGCGAATTAGCACCAGCCTCAACCAGTTCATCACCTCCCAACTTAATTTCGATAGCCCCCCATCGCCCATCATCCAGATGCACTACAGCATCACACTCCAGTCCGGCATTATCTCTATAATGTAGCACCTCACCACCCAGAGTGCCCGCATACACCTTCAAGTCACGAACAGCCATATCCTCAAAGAACAAGCCGAAACTTTCCAGATCCCGATGCAAATCTTCCGGCATCACTCCTAAAACTCCAATGATTTTCAATAGTAAATTCCCATAATTTTCAATACCGTAATCAAAATAAAAACAGTTTTATTGTTTTATCGAATCAAAAATGTCAGAAAACATATCATTACCGACCATGTACCTCCACTTCACCCCCATAGCATAAATATACCCATCAATTTACTTTCAACCATAAAAAATATTCAGCCGTAAAAGAAACAGCCATCCTTGACAATGTGAGAAATGGATATAAAAAAGCGGGAGAACCACCGTGTATTCTCCCGCTTTAACCGCATAATTGATTGTATACCTTGATCGTATCGTATTATCAGCAACTTACATCCGAATCACTTCCAGATAATCCAGATTACAATCGTTAGCATCTTCCCTACCATGAGACATATTAGAGTCAAAACCCTTGCCCTCCGGATTGAGCCTTAAACTGACCGTGTGACGTCCCGCCTTCATATTCTTCCACAAATAATTGGAACGCATCCACTTATTCCAGTCTCCCGTAGCTTCGAGAATAAATGTACCGGCATCAACATTGTCGATAAATACCGAACGAATCGTACAGTAGGTGCCATCGGGCCCATGACCGTTTGCACCGGAAAGCACGAGCGCATAATCACCATCAACAGGCACATCGACGGTAAAGGTCACATCGGCCGGTTTTGCATACAAATCAACTATAAATCCCCGGCCGGAATATCCGGAATGAGCCTGACTGAATGTCCCTTTCGACACGGCATCTTCCGCTTCGAACACTTTGCGCCAGTCTGTCTTTATCACCGGATTGGAACAATCGGACTTGAATCCCCGGCTATCCATCGAATATACAGAATAGAACCCGGCAGGCTCCCGGCTCAAATCGTAAGGAAACGTAATCTCCTTATCCTCTCTCTCCCGGCTACACAGAAAATAGCGCAACCCCGGCTCTACGGAACAATTAATCACCTGTCCCTCCTGAATGAGCACCGGCTCTACCGGCGACCAGTCCTTACGCGGTCCCGGCTGAACAAGATTCATTTTCTCTCCGGCAGGCACTGTTGTCATCACAATGTCAATCGTGTAATCTCCCTGAGCCGTTGCAGGAAACAGATAAGACAAGCTCTGTTCCTCCCCGTTCACGAGAAGACGTTTCACGGTATTTCCCTTTCCGGTGACATTCAAGTTCAACACGGCATCCCGGTAACGGAAATTCTCCAATGAGATCTTCCCATCTACCAGATCCGGTATCACAGGAGTGAAAGTGATCCCCTCCTCGCTCATCGTCATCCCGAACAGTACACGATATACCATACTGATATAAGATGCCACAGACCATAACTGGCGGGAAGAGTTCAACGCCGTACCGCGATCGTAGCCCGTGTCATAAGTCATATTTTCTTTGTGAGTCAGAAACAGTGCTCCGGCACGCATCAGCGATTTCATCATATGTTCCACCACTTGCACGTTTTTCGCATCACGGGCAGCATACATATAAGGAGTTTCCCAAACCGGCCATACGCTTTTGTTATGATAAGAAAAATCATCCGGGATGCTGGGATACAGCACGGCTGCCCCATAAGGATAAACCGGAAAATTTTCCACCATCTTCGCACTCTGTTCCGGGGTGGCTATACCCAACACGGCTGCCAGTCCATTCGACATCACCCCCACTCTTTGAGCAGGCCGGTATCCCAAATACTCCGGATAGAGATAACAGGTATAGCACCCCTGTTTCTCGTCCCAAAAACGCTTATTGATATTCTCTTTCAGTAAATCGGCATATTGATCCCACACGGCAATCTCTTCCGCCGGCTTTCCGGTGATCCGTCCGGCAGCCCCGAGAAACTGATAGAGGAACTTGTGCAGTGCATTGGTGCCACTGGAAAAAGAATCGGCAATAACGGAATTGATAAACCAATTGGGATAGGTATGGGTACGCCAGTCCATCGAGCAGGTTTCTCCCTTAAACAACCCGGCATTCGCATCAAACGCCACATGGATATCTTTCTGTGCCGTATACTTCAACCCATCGTACACCGATTCCAGCCAACTCTTATCGCCCGTGTACAGATAATATTCCCAAGCCGCCATTGCCCAGACAACGCGGTCGGTAGAGATGGGCCAGGAACCGCCGCTACCGGTATCCTGCAAGGCTTCTTTCGGATTCTGCAAGGTTTGTTTTTCCAATGTCTTGCGCGAAACCTCCGGCAATATCCAGGCATAAGAGAAATAAATGCTGTACACCGCGTCACGCGTCCATGTATCGGGCCACAACGCACCTGCCATGAAGGTACTGTCCGTACGGATGTCGAGCAGCATCTCTTCCAATGCCATGTTGTAAAGGGCTGCCAGCAAGCGGTTGTTTTCGGCCGTGAAACGGGGAAATGCAGAAATATCCTTTTGCAGTTTCCAGCGATCCTTGCCGTGATAGTCCGATTCGATTTCGGTATCGGAAACGGCAACCGCCTCTCTTGTGCCGAGGAAAGAGGCATCGGTCACCTTGTCCGGAGTCAGCACGAAAGAGAGTTCCGTACCGGTTTCCCGCACGATGTTCCAATGCGAACGATAGTCCTTCACACGGTCGGAATCATCCATGACTATTCCGTCTGCCCGCCGCGCTAAATGGCGTTCCGTCTCCGCCGCCCCGTTTTCGAGCGTATACCAGCCGCAATTCTTCTGGGTGACAAAATCAAAACCGCCATACTTCCATTTCATATTCTCTGTCTCTTGACCTCCCGGAGCAGCACAAACCGCCCCTTTGCCGTCGAGTTGCAGATAGTTTCCGCTTTTCTTGTTCTTGATCAGAAACTCCTCACCGGAAGTACTTTCAATGATCCAGAGGTATTCATCTCCGGAAGGCTCGGCAGCAAAACAGAAGCTCCCCTGCTTCTCTCCCAAATACTCGCCACTTTCACGATTCTGCAAACTCCACTCGGAATAGACCTTATCGCTCCGGCACGACACCAGAAACAACAGTGCAAACAAGCTACAATATAGGTATAACTTCATATGGAAGAATTATTTTATAATTAATTTCTTGGTAACGACCTGATCATCGGATTCGATGCGAACCACATAATGCCCGCTATTCCAGCCGGCCACCCGGATGTTGGCAGTACGTTCCGCAACCATCGACTCAACCGGCTGCCCCATCATGTTGTAAACAATAATACGGACATTGGCAGAACCGGTTTCCACCGTAAACGAAGCATCTTTCCCTACAACGGACGGATATACGGATACGGTCTCCTGACGGTTGTTTCCGGATAATCCCGTACCACCTTTGCTCAGTTTCACACCACGCACACAAGTCGGTTTGAGTCCGGAAGGCATATAGAACGTTTTATCGAAAGATCCCCTCCCGCTTTTGCTGTATCCGTTGTTCTCAGGTTTGGTAGCCGGATCACGCAGGTTGACACTCACTTCTTCATCGTTTACCGAACAAATGGCCATATCGTCGTAACCGTCGCCATTAAAATCCAGCAACAAAGGAATATCGTTTTTGGTACCGAACTGCATATTCGCAATATCCTGATTGGCAAAATCGGGAGTCTTATATTCCGTAGTGGAAGGGGTGAAAGAGCATAACCAATTTCCCCTATCGTATAAAACCACATCCGCCTGCCCGTCGTTATTCATATCCCCGGCCAGCAGATAATCATTGTCTGAAATGCCGAAAGCAAGGTTCACATCCGGAGCCATCGCCATAAAATGCATCAGCCACCAAAGCCCGTATTCATTATCGCGCCGGATAGCGACATCTCCTACACCGTCACCGTTGAAATCTGCCGAGAGCGCCTTATCGCCTACCGCCATACCGTAAACCACATCCTGCGGGTCGATAAAATTATTATTCCCGTCGTTATAGTAAAATCTCCAATGGATGAGCTGGTCTGCCGCGCAGGAACGGTCTACTTCGCACAAGTCAAAATAACCGTCACCATTGGCATCATACACAAACACTTCGGCTATCGGCACGTCTTTGGTCTGTGTGGGAACTGTAAGGTCTATCTTTCCGTCCAAATCGAAATCGAACTGATAACCGGCCTCGTAAGACCAATATACAATGCCGTCGGACTTCTGGGCATAAGTGAAAACCGCCATTGTACAGGCTAAAACTGCAAGTACTAAATTTTTCATAACTATTAAATTTTAATTATACAATAATTTGTTTAATTTCAGCATTGGATAATGCTGAGCAAAAATTAAAAAGCTCTAAATCATGTTTGTTTGATTTACCGGAATACCACCGAAGCGTATAGCCGGTGATACCCCTCTTGTTCCACATCGCTGATCGTCAGCAGATAGGCCCCCTGCGACAACGGAGGAATGCTACAGGAGAGCACTCCGTTGCCAAAACGGAGCCTGTCTTCATAACAGATACGTCCTCCCATATCCGCCAACCGGATCTCGCACAGACGCTCCTGCCCCGTTCCTCCGGATATAATCATCCGGGAACCTCCGTCATCGAAACAGACGCTTATCTCCTCTTTTTTTTTTGAAGATTCGATTCCCGTATATTTGTCCGACATGAAAATCAGATTGTCATAATCGGCACTGTTCCTGTCTACCGGCCCCATAAAGACCGATACCACGATGGCATCCGCCCAATCTTCTCCCCACAGGCCGGTAATATCTTCCCGGAGATCCCGCTCATATTCCACCCATTCGTCTACCTTGGGCTTCACGGGAGTCAGCGTAAGATAAGCCAATCCCGGCTGGGAATACCCCACGCGATAGAACAGGTCTTTCGTTTCCCATACGGGAGAACTGTCGGACGGCTTTATCAGACGGAAACCGAACCAGCAAGCCGTGGTGTTATGGGAACGGACAGCTATCTTAAACCGGTTGAAACGATCGAGCGGTACACGGATCGCACCGTCCGAAGTGGTGGTAAACCGGATCATTCCCGGAGTAACCTGCAATGCTTTCTCTCCGGCAAATGCATCTGTCACTGTCTGGATCTGAGACACGTTACCGTTATAGTCGTTGGAGACGATAAGCGGTTCCTGATCGTCGAGAATGGTAATCGCAGCAGTCTCTTCGGAGCGCAAAGTCTCTCCGCCGGCATCGTAACGGAAGGGGAATAGATCGAATGCGACACTTTTCTCCGCAGGTGCTTCGGGCATTCCGACCGTGCTGTTGAGATGCAGCACCAAGGTGGCAAAAGTACCGAGTGAAGACAACGACACTTTTACCTTATCGCCTTCTCTGGTATAATCTACCTTCCGGCTGCCTTCCAAAGTAACGCAATAAAGATCTGCCGGCACTGCATCTTCCGGTAAGGTGAAAGAGAGACCGGTCGCCTTTGCCGCAGGCGCCGTATTCACCACATCCCAACGCAAATCTACCGAGCTGCCGTAGTTCACCAGATCGACAATCAGAGCATCCGCCCGGCCAGTCCGTTTATCCCAACGTCTTTTCAGTTTGGCATAGATGCCGTCGGCATTATCCAGAACCAAATCCGACTGATTGTAATCGGCAATGACGTAAGCGCGGTTGGAATAATACAGATAGGCTCCGTAGGCTTCCGTAAACTTATTCCAACGGGCGATCTGTTCGAGCACTTCCAACGGATAGTTCACAGCATGGAAAGGAACCGGATCGGTAAAGCTCGCTACTCCGTCCACCACTTGCGCAGCAGGATAACCGCCGGCCGAGAGACAGGTTGCAAATTGATAATCGATATTTTGTTTCGGCCAGCCGGTCGTCAGGTTCATCTCTGCAGGCGGATAGAAATTGGCGAAAACCGGCTTATCGGGGTAACGCGATTTTGCTTCATAAATGTCACGGTAAAGATCGGTGTATTTGGTTCCCGTGCCAAAAGGCCAGAGTTCCATAAACTGATGGTTGGCTACCGCTCCCGTCGTGTAATGCGGGATATTCCCGTTTGTAGACGGTAGTTGCAATGCCGTAGTAGTGACGTCCGCACGCTGTTCCTTCACTGCCAGATCCAGGCGTTTGACCAACGGAGCCATCTCCGACGAGAAATTACAGGCAGCCTCCGTTCCGTCACAGACATAGCTATCGGGCAGGCCGTACCAATCCCAACGGTATCCGTCCCAATTATACTCTTTCTGAGCCGTCACCGCCTGATGCACAAAATAGTCGTTGAAGTTTTTATACGTCTCTCCGCCGATGGTATACGGGGCATCCACCGATTCGTTGGTAGACATGAGGTAGAGATAAGAACCGCCATAAGTGATAAAGCTACGGTCGCCCGCATTGCGCATGGCCCAATCGGGACAGGTATGGGCAAAAGCCGGAGTTGCGGCATAGATGCCGGTATAGCAGACCGAACGTCCACCGATGCTGCGGAATTTCTCTATCTTCTTTTTCATCATGGCCTTGCTCGTCCAAAGACGGTCGTCACCGACGTATGTATTCCAGGTTTCCGTCTGAGGGGCTACCTCCTCATGGGCTCTCATCCAGGGATGATATTCCAGCGTATTGATTCCTGCGGCTTCCAGATTGCGCGCCCACTTATCCACATCCAGCGAATTGTCGAAGATACAAGTCCATCCGTGCCGGAGATTCACCTCTTTCCCCGTCTCTTCAAGGGTAGCCAAAGGCAGGACGGCAGGGCGGGACTGATCCGCATCCGCAGACATAACGGCAAGTACCCCCGTCAACGGCACTGTCACGGTGCAGTCCACCGTCCCGTAACCATTGGAATCAGCATAGTGTTCGTATTGCAGCTTGTCTGCCGACCAATAATTGATGAGTATCTGTCCGGTCGAAGCACGGTAGAGTGCCATATCGGTATAGCCGTCTCCATTGAAATCTCCGGTAAAGGGAACATCTTCCGCCGTCCCGAACACCACCCCGTTGATGGCAAGGGGCATATCGAACTCGGGATATCCGGTAAGAGACGAAAACGCTACATACCAAGTCGACGTAGAGGGACGGTAAACGGCAAGGTCATCTATTCCGTCACCGTTAAAATCACCGGACAAAGGGATGTCTCCGGGCAGTCCGAACTGACCTCTGGCATCGATGTTCCCCTCACAAGGGGAAAAATCGATGTACCAGGTTGCCAGTCCTCCGGCTCCTGAACGCATCACGGCGATATCGGTCTTTCCGTCACCGTTAAAGTCGCCCGTCACATACTTGTCCGTAGCACTGATGCCAAAGCCGACCGGAGTGCTTGTTATCCAATCCTTTTTACCATTATTTATTTTCCATACCCATTTTATCATTTCGCCGGTAGTCTCCACCTCGCAGATATCCACCCGTCCGTCTCCGTCATAATCGCCCACGCAAGCTCCTCCTGTGAAAACGGCATCCAACGTTTGAGAAATAACAGACTGGTTACCGATGTCGAAATTCCATCCCGCCTGCGTTCTGTAAATCAAATCGTCGTGAGCACCGGCCCCTACAGCCAGGGAGAAAGAGACAACGGACAAGAGAATTTTCTTTTTCATATTCTTTTTCATATTCCTTTTCATCTTCTTTTTCATATCGGGTTAATAGCTGGGGTTATTAGGTCTCAAATTTGGGTTTGCATCGATATCGTCCATAGGAACAGGCAATAACAGATGCTTGGGAGTTGTGAAATTTGTTTTACCTATACTGTGGAAGAATTTCTTGGCGTACTCCCCATTCTCATCGTAACGGATCAAGTCGAACCAACGGTGTCCGCCCTCGAAAGCCAACTCCATACGGCGTTCATGACGGATAATCTCCCGTAATTCCGCCTGGTCTTCAGTCGTTACCTCAGGCAATCCGGCCCTGACACGAACGCGATTCAACGGCCCGCCCTCCTCATAGGATGCGGCAGGAGCACAAGCCTCCGACGTACGCCCCTTTTCATTCAAAGCCTCGGCATACATCAGCAATACATCCGCATAACGCAATATGGGGAAATTCAACGGGCTATCCATAGCGCGATCCTGTCCTATATCCTCACAGAGGAATTTCTTTACGTTGTGTCCGGTCTGAGAAACCGACGGATCATAAGCCCAGCCTTTGTACTGGTCGCCCTGACACCACACGGAAACGGATTTCCGCAAATCTCCCGCTTCATAAGAATTCACAAATTCCGGATATACGGCAAACCAGCCGAAGTTACCCCATCTGCCACCAATCGCTATCGGGGCCAAAGGAGCCATATAGTCATTGTGCCACCCGCCCTGTCCGAGGATGTCAAACTCGGAATACGTGGTCACATCTTTCTCATACTGTACTTCGAACAGGCTCTCGGGGCCATTCTCACGCAGGTAGTCGAAATTCCAATCGTATTTTCTGTTCAAGGTATATATATTCAGCGCATCCAGTTCCTCAATAGTAGAAATGACATCATCGTATTTCTTCAAGGTGAGATATACCTTGGCCAGCAGTCCTAAGGAAGCGCCTTTGGTGGCACGGCCTATATCGGAAGAAAGTTCGTATTGCGCCGGCAACATGGAAGCAGCATCTTTCAAATCCTGTATTATCAGTTCGTAAACCTCTTCTTTTGGAGACCGGGATACCTGCAGATCGTCGCCTGCTGTCTGCTGGGTCTTGATCAGAGGAACATCACCAAACAAACGTACCAGATTAAAGTAATACAAGGCACGCAGGAAATGGGCTTCCCCCTTATACTGGACAATCTTTTCCGGACTTACCCGGGCCGCATCATCGATGTTGTTCAAAATCCAGTTTGTCCGGCTGATTCCGGCCCAGGGTCCCCGCCATAATTCCTTTGCACCGGAATTATCACTGGTAGTTATAAAATTGGCAAGCTGTGTTGTTTCCAGCCCGTTGCCGCCCGCTTCATTGCCCACACTCCCCTCGCCGGCCACAATATCGAGTGTCCACATACGGAGATTGTACATATACGAACTCTGCAAGCGCTGATACATGGAGTTCACTCCACTCTCGATCTCTTCGGCCGTACCTTTTTCAAAGAAATTATCGGTAATAATCTGGTCATTAGGCAATATCTCCAACTTATTCATACAACTCTGGTTACAGAGCGACAGTCCTAAAAAGGCGAATATATAAATATACTTTTTCATGGCTTTATGTTATTAGAATTTAACGGATACACCGAACATATAGGTACGCGCGGACGGATAGACACCGTAATCCAATCCGCTCAATCCGGCTTCGGGATCCAGCCCCGAATAGTTGGTTATGGTACAGAGATTATCTAAACTGACGTAAAGGCGCAACGCTTTCATCTTTGCCTTGCGAATCCACTTTTCCGGCAGTGTATATCCGAATGTCAGATTCTTGAGCTTCGCATAGGCACCGTCTTCCAGCCAACGGGTAGAGGCACGCGAATTGTTGTTCGGATCGGCATAAATGGCACGGGGCATCGAGTAGCTGCTCCCCTCGCCTGTCCATCTTTCCAGAGTAGTTGCCAACTGGTTGTACGTACTGTTCATACTCTCATGACTGGCCCGCACGCCATTCCACACCTGGTTTCCTAAAGCGCCTTGAAAGAAAATGCTTAAATCAAAATTCTTATAGCTGAATGTGTTGTTGAAACCGAAAATACAATCGGGAGAAGGATTACCGATAACGGTACGGTCCAGATCGTTTATTTCACCGTTCCCGTCTACATCGACAAACCACATATCACCGGGAGAGGTGTTTTTATAAGGATTGTGAGAGGCTTTATCCGGAGCACGGTTTTCCATGACAGGGCCGGTGAACACTTCATCGAGTGTCTGATAGATTCCGCCCAACTCGTATCCGTAGAAAGAATTGATGGGCTGGCCTTCACGGATCAGGCTCACACCGTTCAGTATCTCCGGGCCACCGATCGAAACCACTTCATTGTGATTGAAACTCATATTCAGACTGGTTTCCCACTTAAATTCTCCTACAAAGTTCTTAGTGTTGACGGTGAATTCGAAACCACGGTTCAGTACTTTACCGATGTTTACCGGTGGCCAGTCCGCCTGTTCCAAAGAAGTGCCGCTTGTCTGCGGAACCGGTTTCTTGGTAAGCATGTCCCGGGTATTCTTCACATAGAAATCAAGATTGGCGACAATACGGTTTTGCAGAAAACCAATGTCGAGACCTACATTATATTGTTCCACCGATTCCCACTTCACTGATGGATTGGACAAGAGGTAAGGATAAATCAGATTCACTAAATTGGACTCGAAACCCCGTTGCGAACCGAAATTATAAACACCGTTCACACTCAGTTTATCGGCAAAGGCGTATGCACCGATATTCTGATTACCCGTTTGTCCGTAACCGGCTCTGAGTTTCAGTAAAGAGACGGGCTTGACGGACTGCATAAATGCTTCATTGCCGATATTCCAGGCAGCAGCAAAAGAGGGGAAGTAACCGAAGCGGTTATCCTTACCGAACTTCGACGAACCGTCTGCACGGAAAGTAGCTGTCAGCAGGTAACGGTCATCATATGAATAATGCAGACGGGCCATGTACGACATCAATGCCCAACGGTATGAATTGCCTCCTACATCGGTAGCCTTGGTCGCATTGTCCAGTTCGGTAGTCAGTTCGCTGGCACGTCCGGAACCGGCAGCCGATACGGACTCTTTCTTGTATTCCTGATAAGAAGTACCTATCATGGCATTGATGCGGTGCTTTCCGAAAGCCTTGTCATAATTCAATGTATTGTCCCACAGATACAACTGCTCATAAGCGGAAGTGACCGTCTGCATGGTATTTTTCGATTCATTCATCCCCCATTTGTATTTGGGAATGTACGAATTGTTATAATCGTATCCCAACTCGGCTCCCCCTGTCGTCTTGAATTTCAGTCCCTTTATGATTTCCCACTCTAAAGAGATGTTAGACAGCATACGGAATCCCTTCATCCGGTAGTTTTGTTCATTGATGATGGCTACCGGGTTCAATGCGTTTCCATTCCACTCCGCATTGCCCGTAGGCCCGGCATATTCTCCGTTGTCATCATAAATAGGAATGGAAGGCAATATGCGCATTGCATTCTGGATAACCGTACTTACGGGCTGGGTACGGCGATTCTCCGCACTCAGGTTTACATTCGCCCTTACGGTGATGTTCGATGCCAGTTTGGAGGAGATGTTCGATTGCAGGCTCAGACGGTTGTAAGACGAATTCTTCATGATGCCGTCCTGAGTATAATATCCCAAAGAGGTGGCATGGCTTATCTTCTGATTGCCACCCAGCATGGATAGATTGACTTTCTGCATCGGCGCAGTGCGGAAGATGGCATCCATCCAGTCGGTACCTGCTCCCAACGACTCCGGATCGGCAAAAGCCGGATTCAAAGAGTATTCCGGGCCGGCATTGGTACGCATCTCATTGTGTAAAGCCGCGTATTGCGACGCATCCAGCATCTTGTATGTTTTGGCCGAATGCTGTATGCCGTAGCTGTAATCAAAATTGATTTCCGTATGTCCCTCCTGTGCCTGTTTGGTGGTGACCATCACTACTCCGTTGGCTCCCCGCGAACCGTAAATAGCCGTAGCCGAAGCATCTTTCAAGACATCGATGGATTCTACATCGTTCGGATTCAAGTACCACATGCCGCCGCTTACAGGCACCCCATCGATCACATACAAAGGAGACGCGTCGTTGATGGTACCCACACCACGTATCAGAATGGATACATCACCGCCCGGCGTACCGGAATTCTGCACGACCTGTACCCCCGACATCTTTCCGGCAATGGCCTGCATCACATTGGAAGTGGCATTCTTGGTGATCTCTCCCGAACGGACGGAAGAGACAGCACCCGTAACGTCTTTCTTACGCATCGTGCCATAACCCACTACCACCACTTCATCCAGTGCCGCCACATCTTCCTGCAATACCACTTCGACAAAGGCCCTTCCGGATACGTTTACTTCCGTAGTGACATAGCCTATATAAGAAATAACTAAAACAGGCTGCCTTCCGGTGACATTCAGTGTAAAGTTTCCGTTCAAATCGGTTATGGTAGCATTATTGGTACCTTTCTGAGAGATATTGGCAGCAATGACAGGCAGGCCGTCCGGGCCCTTTATAATACCTTTTACGGTCTGTTGCTGCTGTGTCACGTTCGAAATACCGGTTTCACTGCCCGCATCGGAATGTGCGGTAACACCGGCGAAAAGGGTGATCGGAGAGATAAGAAACATCGCAGTCCCTATAAGCAAAGTGTGCTTCATGCGACTCTTACATTGATACTCTGTTTTCATATTCATTGTGTTTTCATTTATTATAATCTATAATTATATCCCGGTAAAAAAAAGAAGGTCGGCCAGCATCAAATGACGAATGTAAAAGTACGGAGAAGTGTTATACCTTCTTTCCACCATTTTAGCTGATAATTATGATATTTTACCATAATAGTCTTATTATTGACCGAATATTGATATGATTCCAATATTCCGGGCATTTTTTCCCTATTTCAAGAAACGTGGTTTGCCCCCCTTGCGCCAATATTCCTCAATCTTTTCCAAAGAGACTCCTTTGGTTTCGGGCACATAGAAGTATCCCCATATCAAGGCTGCCAGAGCTACCACGGCATAAAACCAGAAAGCACCGGCAGGATTCCCCAAGTTCTCACCTTCTGCATAAATCTCCGTACCGCTTATCGTGAAAGCATGTACGATCTTGAAGAAAGTAAACGAAACGATGCTATTGAAAAACCACACGGACAAGGAACCGATGGATGAGCCCAATCCCCTGAGTTTCTGGGGAAATACTTCGGAGATGATAAGCCACCCCAACGGGCCGATGCTGATAGCGAAAAAGGCAACATAGAAAAAGACCAACAGGACGGACAACCATTTGCCGGCATCGCCCAACGAAGCGGAGAAGGCAAAGCAAATGCCCAACAGAATCAGCGAAACCGTGATCCCGGTCAGACCGGTGAAATAGAGTTTGCGCCTTCCAAGCCTGTCTACAAAATACACCGATACGATCGTGAACAGCAGGTTGACCGCCCCTACGCCCACCGAGGCCCATATAGCGGAAACCGTACCGTCGAACCCGGCCATAAGGAATATCTTGGGACTGTAATAGATCACGGTATTGATGCCTACAAACTGTTGGAAAAACATAATTCCGATGCAGATGATCACGGCATTGCGCAGCCAGGGCTTGAACAGTTCGCGATAACCGGACTTCTCCTCACGACTCTTGGCCACTTCTTTCCGGATCGCTTCAAAAGCATCGTTTCTGGATTCCGGACTCTCTATACGCGAAAGCACGGCCAGTCCTTCCTGCTCTCTCCCGCGACCGATTAACCAACGTGGCGTCTCGGGCATACACAGCATACCCACAAATAATACGATAGCGGGAATCACGCCTACATAAAACATCGGCCGCCAGCAGTCTATCCGGCTTTCATCGGCAAAAAAGAGATCGGAAAGATAAGATACCAAAACACCGATAGTAACCATCAACTGGAACATCGACACCAAAGCTCCGCGTTTTTTTGCCGGAGAGATTTCCGCAATATAAAGCGGTACGGCAAAAGAAGAGACACCGATAGCCACTCCTAAAAACAAACGGGAAGCAATGAGGTGATACACATCGGGCGCAAATCCGGACCACAACGCACCGATGGCAAAAACCACGGCCGATGCCAAAATCACCTTTCTACGGCCGAGCGTATCCGTCACTTTCCCGCAAAAGAGCGCTCCCAAGATAGCACCGCACAACCCGGAAGCCGTAATAATTTCAATCATACCGTTATCGATTCCGAAGTCTTTCTGAAAGAAAGGGATAGCCCCCGATATGACTCCGGTATCAAACCCGAACAACAGTCCGCCCGTAGCGGCAACGACTGCAATCACATAAATAAGCTTGCTATTATACTCTGTTTTCATGGTATTTATTTTTAAATTTAAGTTGCTAAGTGATCAAGTAGTGAGTAGTTGAGTAGTCAAGTAGTAAGTAGTTAAGTAGTTAAGTAGTAAGTAGTTGAGTAGATAAAGTAGTAAGGACGGATAGTTCACGTCACCGGTATCCCAACTTGAATAATTAAGGATCAACAGTCAAGCAATAAACTGTCAAAAAAATACATCAGACACGACATTTCTACTTAACTACTTACTACTTAACTACTTGACTACTAAACTACTTGACTACTAAGCTACTTGACTACTAAATCACTTGACTACTAAACAACCACTTAACATTTTGGCTACTACATATAAATTATTCAAGCTAAGGTTGATAATTCTCCCATACCTCCTTTTTCAGTTCCGGGCGGGGAACATATAAGAAAGTATCCGGATTTTTTTCAAAAGTCGTATAGATGGCTTCCCCCTTTACGATGCCGAGGGCGGAGTAATCGGCAGGAGTTTTGCAGATCAGTTCCGATTTCTCATAAAGCGGATTGGCTTGCCACTCTATTTTATTCTTATCATTAAAGACAGGAAACCAAGCGATGCCTTTATGCCTGCGAACGCCCTCGTACTCAAAACCGTAGTCGCGGTCACACCAGGCACCGAATGTCAACGGTTCGTCCGGATTGGCGCTGATAGTGGCATGCGCCCAGTATGGGGGGACAATCACAACGTCACCGGGACGGGCATAAACGGCAAAACAACGCCCGGGGTTATCCTCGGCAAACTCCTGCATATAGATAATCGCTTCGCCCGACCAGATTTCATAAACCTCCGGAGTAGACCATTGGCTGAATTTGGAAACCCAGTGAATATGTCCCTGGCTACGTATGGGTTCCCGTCCTAATTTTCCGGCGGCATAAGTCACCACCCCATAGAGAAGGTGCATCTCTTTCAGAAGCGGTTCATGGATTTTCTTTCCGACATCCATGGCAATGGCATACACTACTTCGGGACCGTCACAATCGGGATCGGATAAACTCTTGCGGATATCTTTCAGCAAGCGGTTCTCTACCGGAGGGCCAAAAACATCGGGACCATAAACGAACCCCATGGGATTCGTTGTGGGTTCTATATCAAAACCTGGATTAAATTTCATACTCAAAATCGAATTAAGGATTGTGTTTAACAAAAGCTTTAATAGTAGCGCACTGCTTACCTTCGGATTCTCCACAAGGGCGGATCGTATATTCTTTCACCGATTCCGGCACGATAAACGTCTCGGCATAATGAACAACAAATGGCTCGAACCCTCCTGTCGGACTTTCCACAATGGCCTCTCTCCCTTCAACCAGATTGAGAACATTCACACTGCCGTCCGTCCGGTGCAATACGGGAGCGGTAAACCAATGACGGCGGGTTTCGATGAACTCGTTTTCGTGCAAACCGGTACGTTCTTCCCTCCAGCCTTCGCCCTCGGCCACCGGCTCTATACGATTGAAAATCTCTTTTCTGACCCAAGACTCCGTACGGTTCCATTGAATGACTTCCTGCCCGTGCTTTATATTGATGGGGCGCGGACGGCCATCCAGCCCGAGACGTCCCCAATCCCAAAGCTTGAAAGTGAAGATATAAGGAGTCGCACTGATTTCAAGCACCATACCGTTTGTTCCGGAACAATGTATCGTGCCGGCAGGTATCAGCAAATGGTCGTGCTTCTTAACGGGATAGCGGCCCACATATTTCTCCGCATCGAAGCAACCGCTTTCCTGTGCTTCATTAAGGGCATCAATCATCTCTTCCGGTTCGATCCCCTCTTTCACCCCCAAATACACGGTAGCATCTTCTGCCGCATCCAACATATAATAGCTTTCGTCCTGCGTGTAGTGCATACCGAACTTTTCCTGTATATATTGTGTCAGAGGATGTACTTGCAGACTCAGATTTCCTCCCTCCATCGTATCGAGAAAGTCGAAACGGATCGGAAACTCGTCACCGAAACGGCCATATACCGGATTGCCTAATAAACGTGCCGGATAAGCAAAAACAAGATCGATAGAAGGTAATTCGAAACGTACGTCTCCAAAACCGAGATAAAGACTGTTTTCCTCGGGGACACAATCGAAACACCAGGCAAAATTAGGCACCTCCCGGTCGAGGTCACATACCTCTTTCATCCATTGTCCGCCCCAAGGTCCCGGATCGAAAAAAGGAACGACCCGGAAGGGGGTACGGGAGGCCTTTTCCAGTCCGGCTTCTATTGCCTTTGCAGTCGCCATCTTTGGATTGCCGGCGGTATTCGTATCGAGTACATAATCCCACTTCTTCATCAGTTTCTTCTTGAAGCGGTCACAAATACGCCAGTCTACAAAAAAGGCACGCTTGTATTGCAATGAAGCACGTTCTTCCCTATTGCTGATGCCGACATTCGATACCTCGTTGCGACGGAAACGCATCTGTATCTCCCAACGGGCCATATCGGCATACACCAGTAAATCATACGAAGGCTGTACGTAAGCCGCACCGACCCCATAAACAAAAACAATGCCTTCGGTAACGGCAGCAATCTCCGAACGGATACCCGGCAATTTATCTCCGTCGAAATAACAGTCCATGTTCTGACGGGTCATATAACCGAAAATCTCGTCTTCCGTGATGTCCTGCTTCAAGATGGCATCTATCTGTTCCGGAGACTTCATGGCATCCGCCGAAAAGAACCAACGGGAAGCCGGGAAAGCAGACTGCAAAGCCGTAACCACCTCTTCATCCGATACTCCCTGGTAACATTCCAGCACCACGACCTTTACTTTCTTTCCGATCTGCGACAGGTCTTTCTCCAGACGATCGGAAATAGCTCTCCAACCCACCCGGCACTCTTCCTCCATACCCGGCACGTTCACCACCGGATACTTATCATAATTAGATTTCTCATTAAAATATCTGTTCATAGCATTTTTCTTTTTTTATTGTTGACAACGTACACGAAATTCCCAAAAGAGCGGCATTATCCCCCAATAAGGAGGCTCTGATCTCTACTTCATTTTCCGGCGACCAAACCAGACGGTCGATCCGTTCTTTCAGATAAGGCAATATGATATCCGCACTACGCATAATCCCGCCGCCTATCACGATGATCTCCGGATCATAAGCATGGATGTAATTGATAATGGCCGCCGCCCATACATCCATGCAATCCTGACATAAAAGAGTAGCTTCCGGCTCTCCCTGTCTCATTAAACCGAACAGGGTTTTAAAGTCGTAAGAAGAAGCTTTCGCCTTATACTCATTGCTGATCTTGGAATGGGTACGGATAATCTCCGGCAGGAAAAAGGAAGAAGCCATTGCTTCCACACACCCGATGTTTCCACAAGTACAACGCCGTCCACGATAGTCCACGACGATGTGTCCGCCCAACGACCCTGCCTGATAATGAGTTCCTTTTATAATCCGTCCATCCAGTACGACCCCGGTACCGATTCCCGTACCAATGGTCATCATTACCATGTTCCTGCTATTTCTTCCGGCACCGAAACACCACTCTCCGGCAAGTGCCAGGCGGGCGTCATTATCGATAATGAAAAGAGTTTCCCAATTCCTGTAAACCCACGAAGCCAGATCTATGTCACAGGCATCATCGTATTTATCATTGGTGGAAGTCACCCTTTTCTCCTTCGGATTGACCATACCGGGAAAGGCCAGCCCTATGCCGGAAAGTTCTTCTTTCGATACCCTCCATTTTCCCAACAACCGGTCTATTACCGTCTTCATAACAGGAAGATTGTCGGCCAGACTCCCTGCTTTGGCGGGAAACGAGTTGAATTCAAGGATTTCCGCTCCTTTCACCAAACCGATCTTGATAATGGTACCTCCTAAATCTATTGCTATACAATACATTGCCGGTCAGATTAAATGAGGGACACCATTCACTTCCATCAATCTGGCAGAGAATCCGTTTTCTGCAATCTCGGCATAATTATGCCCGGCGTCCGAAGGCCAGCAGGCAGCAAATGAGAAAAGGGAGCTTCCCGTATTTGCCATCCGATGGGCTACTCCTCCCGGAATGTAATGCAAACTGCCGGGAAATACATGTTCGGCCCACACATTACGCTGCCCGTCCATCAGAATCAGCATACCTTCGCCCTCCAGTCCCCAGTAGAATTCCGCACGGTCGACGTTGGCATGATAATGTCCTTTCGTCATCATGTACTCATTGCCGACTTTCCCCGGATACAGATAGGTAATGCCGAAGTACAATCCGCCCGGAGTTCCTTCTTTTTCGGGTAAAAAACTGCTGACTTCATAGGCAAGCTGATTCTGGGGCATTCGTTCGAAAGCTTCCGCATCGGCAAAGATGCCTTTCAAGTCAGATAAATTCCGGGAGATTTTGAGGACATCGCGTCCCACCAGATTCTTATCGGTAAAGAACAGTTCCGGAAAGACAATTTTGTTATTTTCCATAATCACCTATATTTTAAGATTCCACATATAATTCGATGGGAACAAAGGTAGGCCATAGCCATAGGCGGTCTGTCTCCTATCTTCCCCGATAATTATGTTATCTTATCATTTATACAGGTATATGGATTTTAATTGATAATATTCCAGAATATAGCCTGAATAATTCACACTCAGTAGTCAAGTAGTAAGTAGTCAAGTAGTTAAGTAGAAATGACTTGTCTGATGTATTCTACTTAACTACCTACTACTTAACTACTTACTACTTGACTACTGAGTGTGAATAATGTAGGATAAAGGGCTTTTAAATCGCTTTTTTATTTTTCACACCATACTGTTTTTGGTATTCGGTAGGCAACATATGGACGCTCTTTTTGAATTGCTCGATAAAGTTGGACAGGTTATTGAATCCCACTTCCATGCTTACGGTGGATATCTTCATTTTTCCTTCAATCAAGAGCCGCTTGGCATGTCCGATACGCATATCGTTCAGATATTGTACGAAGGTCTTCTTGGTCCGCTCCTTGAAATAGCGGCAAAAGGCAGTAGGGGTAAGACCTACCAAGCCGGCTACCTCTTCCAGTTTAATCGGTTGGTTAAAGTTCTTCACCAGATATTGATATATCTTATTGAAACGTTCAAAGTCGGAAGAATTGACGGACTGGGTGAAACCTACACTGGCGAGAAGTTCATATTCTTCCGTATTAGCCATCATTTCGAGCAAAGTGATCAGATTGGTAACCCGTACCGCCCCATTCGAATTGAAAGTGCTGCGGATAAAGTCCGCAATACGGTCACGGGCGGTTCCGGTGAATTTTATCCCCCGCCGGGAACGTTCTATCAAATTACGGATATTCATGAATTCGGGCAAATTAATCATGACCCCCTCAAACAGCTCTTTACGGAAATACACACACAGGCATACGGAACGCAATCCGGTTCCTTCTCCGAAAAACTCTTTGTCATTCCTCCATTCATGGGGCAACTGAGGTCCGATGATACAGACATCGCCCACTTCATAATTTTCGATATGATCACCTACAAAGCGGGTACCGCTTCCCTGCTCTATACACATGATCTCTATTTCGGGATGATAATGCCACGGAACAATGAAATAAGGCAGATCTTCCCTGTAAAAGTTGATGTAGTGTTCCACAGAAAACGGGAGTTCCTGATAAAGTGGTTTCATAGTGATATCGAGTTGAACTATTATGTAATTTGAGATTGTAGCGGGAGCAAATATATACGATTAATATCAAAAGTACAAATAAAAAGTGTACACTCTTTATTATAAGAATGTACACTTCAGTTCTTAAGTAGTCAAGTAGTAAGTAGTTAAGTAGTAAGTAGTCAAGTAGTAAGTAGTAAGTAGTCAAGTAGTAAGTAGTCAAGTAGTAAGTAGTAAGTAGTAAGTAGTCAAGTAGTAAGTAGTCAAGTAGTAAGTAGTCAAGTAGTAAGTAGTCAAGTAGTAAGTAGTCAAGTAGTAAGTAGTTAAGTAGTAAGTAGTCAAGTAGAAATGACTTGTCTGATATATTTTCCTTAACTATTTGCTACTTAATCACTCAACTACTTACTACTTGACTACTTAACTACTTGACTACTTATTACTTAACTACTTATTACTTAACTACTCTTTATCAAAAATAGATTTTGCAATGCCCATTTCGAGCCCGCGCAATTCTGCCAGTCCCCGAAGACGACCGAGACATGAATAGCCCGGATTGGTCTTTTTCTTCAAATCATCAATCATCTGATGGCCGTGATCCGGACGCATGGCAATGGAACATTTGCGACGTTGCTGCAACTTCAACAAGTTTTTCATGACGTTGTACATATCCACATCTCCTTCCAGATGATTGGCTTCGTAGAAATTGCCTTCGGCATCACGCTGGGTACTACGCAGATGGACAAAATTAACGCGGTCTCCCTGACGTTCCATTATTCCGGCAAGATCATTGTCGGCACGTACACCAAAAGAACCGGTACAGAGACAAAGGCCGTTCGATTCATTAGGAACCGCTTCTATCAATTTAATGAAATCCTCCTCCGTGCTCATGATACGGGGCAGACCCAAAATGGAGTAAGGAGGATCATCCGGATGGATCACCAACTTCACCCCCACCTCATCGGCCACCGGAGCAATCTCTTTCAAGAAGAAGATAAGATTGGCACGGAGCTTTTCGGCATCGATATCATTGTATCTGTCGAGGGCTTCTTGGAATTGCTCAACGGTGAAACTCTCTTCGGAACCGGGAAGACCGGCAATCATATTACGGACAAGAAGTTTCTTGTCGTCTTCGCTCATCTGTTCGAAACGGGCTTTCGCCTTGGCAATTTCTTCGGCTGTATAATCCTTCTCGGCATTGGGGCGTTTGAGGATGAACAGATCGAAAGCCACAAAAGCCGCCTTTTCAAAACGAAGGGCTTTAGAACCGTCGGGCAGAGTATAAGCAAGATCCGTACGGGTCCAGTCGAGCACCGGCATGAAATTGTAAGTGACAACCATCACTCCACACTTCGCCAGATTACGGATGCTCTCTTTATAATTCTCGATATATCTCATGAAATCTCCGGTCTGAGTCTTGATATGTTCGTGTACGGGTACACTTTCGACTACCGACCAGGTAAGACCGACTTCTTCAATCATCTGCTTCCGCTTCATGATCTCCTCCACTGTCCACACTTCTCCGTTAGGGATGTGATGAAGGGCATTTACTATTCCGGTGGCACCGGCCTGCTTGATATCCCACAGGTTTACAGGGTCATTAGGACCGTACCAGCGCCAAGTTTGTTCACATAGGTACATAATAATTTTATTTACGATTTGACGATTTACGATTTACGATTGAAATTACAGTTATTTCAAGCTATTAGCTACTAACTTCTAACTCCCACCTCCCAATCAAATTGAGAAAGCATCGAAGCCACCGTCGATAACAGCTACAGTACCGGTTACGAATTTTGAGGCATCGCTGATAAGATATTGGATAGTTCCGTACAAGTCTTCCGGTTCACCGAAACGGCCAAACGGAGTATGAGCTAAAATTGTTTTGGAACGATCGGTCAAAGAGCCGTCAGGGTTTGTCAATAGAGCACGGTTCTGGTCGGTGAGGAAGAATCCGGGGGCAATGGCATTGACACGAAGGCCGTCACCGAATTTAAGAGCCAGTTCACCGGCCATGTATTTGGTGAAATTGGCTATTGCAGCTTTGGCTGTTCCGTAACCGACCACACGAGTCAACGGACGGAGTGCAGATTCTGAACAGAAGTTGACGATGCTGCCTTTTTTCTGATCGACCATGATACCGGCAAATACCATTGTAGGCAAAACGGTTCCGAAAAGGTTTAAATCGACCACCTTTTTGAAAGCGTCGATCTCAAGATCAAAGAAAGTTTTGTCCGGTGCAATGGTGGCTCCCGGCATATTTCCGCCGGCGGCATTCAGCAATACATCGATGCGGCCGTAAGCTTTCATGATTTCCGCTTTATTTCCTTCGAGTACCTCTTTATTCATGACATCGGTATAAAGAAACATGGCGTCTCCCCCCTCCGCTTTGATGCCTTGCACCAGAGCATTTCCGGCTTCTTCACTGCGGTCGAGAATAACAATCTTAGCTCCCTCTTTTGCCAGATAGGCAGCAATACCTTTACCTAAAATACCGGCTCCACCGGTGATAACAACAACTTTGTCTTTTACACTAAATAATTCGTTCATGATTTCCTGTTTTATAAAGTTATAATTTCTTATTCAGATAATATTTCAGATTCTCTTTAATGAGAATATCTATCGGCATCAGATTTACCTTATCGGGACGCTGCTTCAACACAAGATAATTGCATAAAGACTTAATGCCATCGTATCCCTGCTGTTCCGGTCGTTGGGCTATCAAGGCCGTGATAATGCCTTCGGACAGTAATTGAGTATTCTTCCCTATCAAGTCATAGCCTACCAATTTGACATTTTCCAACCCTCTCTCTTTAAGGTAATTTCCCAAAATATAACAGGTTGAATTGAAAATAACCGCTCCCTCGATCCGGGGATTGGCACGGAATATCTCATCGAGTCTGGCAAAATTATAATCCGTATCGTCTATCCTTAATTTCACTTCATGGATATTTCCTTCAAATCCCTGTTCGGTGAGATATTGGCAAAAGCCTTCCCTCCGGTTCTTCCCCTGATTGGAGTCGTTCTTGCCGCTATGCACAATCCGGGATATCAGAATATCCGAATGGCTGCCAAGCTGGCTCATCAGCAATTTGGCCGCAATGAATCCGGCATCATAAGACTCCGTACCGAAATAAGCAAGCTGATGCTCACCCACAATATTAGAGTCCACATAAACGTAAGGAATATCCCGGGCATCGAGTTCGCGCGAAAGACGGACTACGGAATCGGTGAACAAAGTGGCAATCAGCACGCCGTCAATATCTTCTTCATCAAAAAGAGTACGCACAATTGCATCAAAGGTATGGTTGTCGTACTGGTCAAAGAAAAGTTTGGTAACATTGACATTGTAAAATTCGGTCTCGGAAGCGGCTTTGTCTATCCCTTCGGAAATGGCTTCCCAATATTCTCCCGGTTTAAAAGAAGGAGTAATGGCAAGGAAATGGTACTGCTTTTTAGAAGCTAAGGAACGGGCCATCAGATTAGGCTGATAATTCGCTTTCTCAAGGATCGCTCTTACTTTTTTCTCATTTTCCTCCGACACACGGCCACGGTTATGTATCACCCGGTCTACCGTGCCAACGGATACACCGGCCATTTCGGCAATGTCTATAATGCGAATGTTTGGAGATTCTTTGTTCATAGGATAAATACCTTAAAACTCTTTTTCTTCTGCAAAAGTAAAATGAATAACCCGGATAAGCAATAGTGTGTACGCACACACATTCTGCAATAAAAACAATATAACACTATATATCAACAGTTTAATAATTATCTAATAGTAATAATATGTTTTCAAACATATAAAGAATGGAAATTTCATCCCAACGCAGGTTATTCCGGTAATATACCTTATTATGGTGATTGCATCATATACTATATCCGATATTCGATCTATGCAGATTACCTAATAGTAGCGATTGTGCAAATGACGATAAATAAAGACCTTTGCAACGCATTAAAAACGTTTAATACACAAAGGATATTTTGAAAACAAGAAGCCTAAAATTAACTCTGACTTTTTTGATAATTGCCTGTCTATCGACTTCTGCATATGCGCAACACAGGGCAATGCTCTCCGGCAAAATTATATCTGCCGAGAATAAAGAAACCATTGATTTTGCCACTGTCTACCTGAAAGGTACACAATTCGGCTGTACTACTAATGAAAAAGGAATCTATCATCTGAAAGCCCCCGCAGGAGACTATACATTAATCGTATCTGCCGTAGGATTCGAAACGGTAGAGAGAAAAGTGCACCTGACCGAAGGGGAAAGAAACAAATTAAACATCGTGATAAAACCGTCTACTACCGAACTGGATGAAGTGGTGATAACTTCTACGGGAGTCAGCCGAATCAAAAGATCGGCATTCAACGCAGTGGCTGTCGATACAAAAGAACTTCAGAATACAACGAAGAATCTGAGCGACGCATTGGCCAAAGCACCGGGAATGAAACTCCGTGAATCGGGCGGCGTAGGTTCGGACATGCAGCTCATGCTGGACGGTTTTAGCGGCAAGCACGTCAAGGTGTTTATTGACGGTGTACCACAGGAAGGTGTAGGAAGCTCTTTCGGCTTGAACAACATCCCTGTAAACTTTGCCGACCGCATCGAAGTATACAAAGGGGTGGTACCGGTAGGTTTCGGTACGGATGCCATTGGCGGAGTGATCAATATCGTCACCAACAAGAAACGTCAGCGTTGGTTTCTGGATGCTTCCTACTCCTACGGTTCGTTCAATACACATAAATCTTATGTCAATTTCGGACAGACTTTCGGTAACGGGCTCACTTACGAGATCAATGCTTTCCAGAACTATTCGGACAACGATTATCATGTATATGCTCCGGTAGAAGATTTTGAAACCGGCAGAATCGATAAGGATAAGAGGGTACGTGTAAAGCGTTTCAACGACACTTACCATAATGAGGCCGTTATCGGTAAAATCGGAATCGTGGATAAAAAATGGGCGGACCGTCTGATGTTCGGTTTTACCTATTCGCACATGTACAAAGAGATACAGACGGGGGTACGCCAGGAAATAGTATATGGACAGAAACACCGCAAAGGCCATTCGCTGATGCCGTCACTGGAATATAGCAAGCAGAATCTGTTCACCAAAGGACTGGATGTAGTGCTGACTGTAAACTATAACAAGAATACGACTACCAATGTGGATACCGCTTCTTATAAATACAACTGGTACGGAGAAAAGAAATTATTAAATTCGCCCGGTGAACAATCCTACCAACATTCAGAGGCGGACAACAATAACTGGAACGGTACGTTCACCGCAAGATACCGTATCGGTAAAGCCCATATGTTTACGTTCAACCATGTACTGAATACGTTCCACCGGTCCAACACCTCACTGCTTGCCAAAGAAAAACAGGAAGACGCCATTGCCAAAGAGACCCGCAAGAATATTTCCGGCCTGTCCTATCGTCTGATGCCTTCCGATAAATGGAATTTCTCCGTATTCGGCAAGTATTACGATCAATTCGTGGCAGGTCCGATGGCTACCACAGCCAATCAAAGCAATTATGAACGAACGACCCGCAGTATCAGTTCCATGGGTTATGGCGCGGCAGGTACCTACTTCATCCTGACAGGACTTCAAGCAAAACTGTCTTATGAGAAAGCTTATCGCCTGCCTACCATCGAAGAGATGTTCGGTGATGAAGACCTTGAAATGGGAGATATCGGCATAAAACCCGAAAACAGCGATAATCTGAATTTCAGCCTGAGTTATAACAGAACTTTCGGTAAACATTCGGTATATGTGGATGGCGGGCTGATCTACCGGAACACCAAAGATTACATCCAGCGCAACATTGCCGACCTGAGTGGTGGTAAATACGCTGCTACTTACATAAACTATGGCAAAGTGCTGACGAAAGGATTTAATATCTCCGCCCGTTATAACTTCGCCAAATGGCTCAGTGTAGGAGGAAATTTCACGAAAATGGATGTACGCGATAATATGGAGAAATCTATTTCCAGCAATGCCGTAAACCTTGCCTATCGTGAACGTATGCCCAACCTCCCGTATATGTTTGCCGATTCGGATGTAAGTTTTTTCTGGAATAACCTCTGGAAAAAGGGCAATACGCTGACCGTATCTTATGACAACCAATATCTGCACAGTTTCACGTATTATTCGTCCAATATCGGTTCGAATAAGGGTGATTATGTAGTACCCAACCAGTTCTCACACAATCTGGCACTCTCTTACAGTTTGAAGAACGGACGATATAACCTGTCATTCGAATGCCGCAATTTTACAGACGAGAAACTGTATGATAACTTTAGTCTCCAAAAAGCCGGACGCGCGTTCTATGGAAAAGTACGTATCCACTTCGGCAATTAAAAATAAACAAATAAGTAAATAACAATTAGCTTAAAATTAAAAATTACATGAAGAAAAATTTCTTTTTTAACGGACTCCTTGCAACAGCAATGGTCGGATTGACATTGACAGCTTGTTCTGATGACGAAAAGGGCAACGGATCGGGTACTGTAGACAAAGGCGAATATGTCATCGCATCTTCTGTTACCGCATCCGGAAATACAACCAATGTACTGGTGACTTCCGAAACTCTGAACGGAGGGACGGTTTCTACGATAAACAATGGTCTGGTAAACGACGGCGCCACACAATGGGTGTTCTATAAAGACCAATACCTGTATGGATTGACCTACAATCAAGGCAATGCCGGTACGACCCGCTCTTTTTTCATGAATGCCAATTATGAAATGCAGGCCCGTTCGGGCGAGTATGCAGTGAAACGGTTCACTACTTACGGCATCTATGGCAAATATATCATGACCTCCTCTACCGGTGACGGTCCTACACAGTACGCGGATGAGAACGGCTATTTACCTAAAATGTTCCTGCTCTCTTATCTTGATGTACCGAATGAGACATTTACCACAAATGACACCCAGAATAAGGCCTACATGTCGGAAAACTTCCTGGGTAATGGCGAATATGTAACATTGGCCGGTATCCTGGAATATAACAGCAAAATTTATAGCGCCGCAGTTCCGATGGGTTTAAGCCAGTACGGAGGAAAAGCAGATGGAGGGAAATGGATACTTCCGGGAAATGAAGACCTCGTGAAAAAAGAAGATGGCGGTTCGAACAGCAGCAAATACAAGAAAGGTGAATTGCAGTGGACGCAATATCCCAATGAATGTTGGGTGGCTATCTTTGATGATGAGACGCTTACTACCAAGAAACTCATCAAGACAGACAAAATCAGCTATGCCTGCGGACGTATGAAATCGCAATATTACCAGACTATCTGGGCAGCAGACAACGGCGATATCTACGTATTCTCCCCGAGCTATGCCAAAACAATGGACGATGCCCGCCAACAGACGACTTTGGATGCCGGTGTCGTACGTATCAAAGCCGGAACAGAAGAATTCGACCCGAGTTATTATTATAGCATCGAAGACCAGACCAATGGAAAATCTTTCCTTCGTTGCTGGCACCTCACCGGAGACTACTTCCTGTTGTTAATGTATGACCGTCCTTTGGACGAAGAAGACTTCACAGCCAACCAACTGGCTATTTACAAAGGAGAAACCGGAAAACTCACCTATGTAGAGGGGCTGCCTTCAACCGACCAGATTTCCGGATTCGGCAATACACCGTATACGGAAAACGGCCTTACTTATATTGCCGTAACCACTACCGACGGCCATCCCGGTATCTATAAAATCGATCCGGTAAATGCCACGGCTACAAGAGGTGTTACAGTAGAAGCCACACAAATCAGCGGTGTCGGAAGACTGAAACCTTAAATAGGCAAACAGATAATAATATAAAAGAGCCTGCAAGCCGTATGCGCTTATGCAGGCTCCTTTTATAACTCTACTCATAACTCCACGAAAAAAGCTTATATGAAAAAGAAATTTCGCCAAATACATCTCTGGCTCTCCGTTCCTTTCGGCATCATCATCTCCATCCTCTGCCTGTCGGGAGCAGCCCTCGTCTTTGAAAACGAAATAACAGAAGCACTCAACCACGATTTCTATTATGTGGAAAAAGTAGGATCGACCCCCTTGCCTGCCGGAGAGCTGGCAAAAAAGGTAGCGGCAACTTTGTCCGACAGTGTATCGGTCACAGGTATCAGTATCCCGGCCGATCCGGCAAGGGCCTATCAAGTCAACCTTTCCAAGCCCAGACGGGCATCTGTATACATCGATCCGTATACAGGCGAAATAAAAGGTAAATACGAACGTACGCCGTTCTTCACCACAATGTTCAAACTACACCGGTGGCTACTGGACAGCATGAAACCGGATGGTGGGATTTTCTGGGGAAAAATGATCGTAGGCACCAGCACGCTGATGTTTATCTTTGTTCTGATATCCGGTATCGTCGTTTGGATACCCCGTACTGCCAAAGCATGGAAGAATAGCTTTAAGATATCCGTCAATAAAGGGTGGAGAAGATTCTGGTACGACCTGCACATTGCAGGAGGACTGTACACTTTCCTCTTCCTGCTGGTTATGTCGCTCACCGGGCTGACATGGTCTTTCGGATGGTATCGTACAGGATTCTACAAAGTATTCGGTGTGGAGACTACACAAGGGACTTCCCATCACGGCGCCCTCTCTCAAACAACGGAGAAAGAAAAAGGACACCGGGGAGAAAAAAACGAAAGAGGTGATGCCGGAAATCCGAACCGCAAAGAGGGCAAAGAAGATGATCGGGAAGGACGCCGCAAAAGCAACGGAGAACAGTCTCCATATACTTCATGGCAAGGGGTGTATGAGCAACTGAAAGCACAAAATCCCGGCTACAGACAAATCACCGTATCAAACGGTACTGCAACTGTCTCTTTCAATCGTTTGGGCAACCAACGGGCAGCAGACCGGTACAACTTTAATCCGAAAAACGGCGAAATCACCGAAACGACTCTTTACAAAGACCTCGACAAATCGGGAAAGATACGCGGATGGATATTCTCTGTACACGTAGGCAGTTGGGGCGGTATGCTCACCCGTATCCTGAGTTTTATCGCGGCATTGGTCGGAGGTACATTGCCGTTGACGGGATATTATCTGTGGATAAAAAAGGAAATGGGACGGTCGGCAAGAAAAAGGAAACAATAAAAAAAACAACGAAGAATGAAATGCAACCGTCTATAGGCAAAATGCAAGAATTCCCACGCAGACGGTATCCGGATGATAACCGATGAGCGTTCCGTCGCAAGTACGGAAGAATCGCACGAGGATCGGCAGAGTCGTCGATATAAAGTCCGGGAAATTGCAGTTCGTTCATAGCTTGCTATATAAAGACTAATTTTGAGAACGAAATTCATTGGGCGTATAACCCGTCACCCGTTTGAACATCCGGCTTAGATGCTGCGGGTATTGGAACCCCAGCCCGTAAGCAATCTCGCTCGTCGTCTTATCCGTACCAAGTAAGGCTTCTTTAGCCCGCTCGATAAGTTTGTTCTGAATATATTCCGAAGCGGTCTGCCCTGTCTGTTTACTGATCATATCTCCGAAATAATTCGCAGACAGAAATACCTTGTCGGCAAAATACTTGACGGTCGGTAATCCCTCTCGTATCGGGGTATCGCTGTCAAAATACTCGTCTAATAGTCGCTCGAAACGGACGACAATGTCCTTATTTACCTCTTCTCGTGTGGTGAACTGCCTCTCATAGAAGCGCATACAGTAGTCGAGCAGTAGTCCGATATTGGCACAAATCAACCGACGGCTGTGCTTGTCGATACTATGCTTCAGTTCTGCCTCTATTTTATGCAGGCAGTCCATTACGGTTTCACGTTCTTCCTCTGAAAGATGCAACGCCTCGCGAGTCTCATAAGAGAAGAATGAGTAGTTCTTAATTTCCTGACCGAGTGCGGTGCCCCGAATTAGGTCGGGATGGAACAGAATGCCATGGGCATTCGGTTGAGTATTTTTCAGCATCTCGGTCTCTGCAACCTGACCGGGGGCGAAACTGACAATCGTACCGTCCTGGTAGTCGTAACTTTGACGTCCATACATGATGTTCCCGCAGTAGGTGTCCTTCAGATAAAGGGCATATACACCATAGTTGATCTTAAAGTGTTCCGGCCACTGCGTTGCCTTCGATAAATCGACAACACTCACTAACGGATGTCGTGTTTCAAGTCCGAACAGTTTGTTGTATTTATCTATTTCATCGAGTTTTATAACTTCTCCCATAAGCGTTTATTTAAATTCTTTCGAGCAAAAGTAATTCATTTGATTTGAATTACATACGGTCCTATTGCAGAATCGAGGATTCGGGTATGAATATCCGTAAATCGTATACAAGCCGGCTTATTCAATCGCGGTAAATTTGCAATCAGAAAATGAACAATGAAAAAATAGAAGATTATGGATCGCAGAAATTTCTTAAGGACGGCATCGAGTTTTGCACTACTCGCAACCGGAGCTACGACTGGTGTTTCCCGTGTGTTAGCCAAAGCACCTTCGTTCTCTTTGACTGGAAATCAGTCTGATGAAAATACGTCGAATACGGACGATACAATGGAGTATCGTAAGCTCGGAGGATTGGATGTATCGGCTATCGGTCTTGGATGCCTGCCAATGGTGGGTTATTACGGCGGGAAGTACGACAAAAAGGATATGATCGCTCTGATTCGCCGGGCATACGACAAAGGCGTCACTTTCTTCGATACGGCGGAGGTCTATGGCCCTTACACCAGCGAAGAGTGGGTCGGTGAGGCACTCGCACCGTTTCGCGACAAAGTGAAAATCGGGACGAAATTCGGCTTCGGCGTCGAGGAGAAACAACCGACCGCTATCAACAGCCGTCCCGATCACATCCGCCGGGCTGTGGAAGGTTCGCTGAAACGCCTGCGCACCGACCATATCGACCTGTTGTATCAGCACCGTGTCGATCCTGCCGTTCCGATGGAGGATGTGGCCGGAACGGTAAAGGATTTGATGCAGGAGGGGAAAGTGCTGCATTGGGGGCTGTCGGAAGCGAGTGCCCGTTCCATCCGTCGGGCGCACGCCGTCTGTCCGCTTTCCGCCGTACAGAGCGAGTATGCCATCTGGTGGCGGGAGCCTGAAACGAAAATCTTCCCGACATTGGAAGAGTTCGGTATCGGCTTCGTGCCTTATTGTCCGTTGGGGCGTGCGTTTCTTACCGGAATTATCAATGAAAATAGCCGTTTCTACGAGGGCGACCGCCGTTGGAACCTGCCGCAGTTCACGCCCAGAGCCTTGAAGCACAATATGCCGCTCATCGCCTTGGTACGCAAATGGGCCGAGCGCAAGGGAGTTACACCCGCGCAATTCGCTTTGATATGGATGTTATCTCGCAAATCGTGGATTGCTCCGATACCCGGAACAACCAATCCGGCACACTTGGACGAGCTGCTCGGAGCGGGAACCGTCCGCCTCTCGGCCTGGGAGATGGAGGAGTTCGACAGGGAATATGCTCGAATCGACCTCATGGGCCATCGTGCCGACCCGTTCACCGAAAGTCAAATAGATAAATAGAAGCAAAGATGATAAAAACAATACTGGGTATTCTGTCGCTGTCGGTCATGCTCTCGTGCAGTACGGCCGTGAAGGAGAATACCGCTCACCCCGATATTATGGAAACGAACAAGAAAAATCTCGGAAATCTCTTAGCACTCTATCCCAAACCGATGACGGTTGTAGGGGCGGAAGTCGAAGGGAAAGTAAACTGGCTCGTGGTGGGACACACGGGTGTTATCGGCCATGACCGGATACTGGTCAGCATGAGTAAAAGTCATTATACCAATCAAGGCATCAAGAAATCAAAACGGCTTTCCGTCAATCTTGTGAGCCGTGAAATGCTGCCGAAAGCCGACTATGTCGGAAGCGTCAGCGGTGCGGCGGTCGATAAATCGAAGGTCTTCGCTTACCATACTGGCGAATACGGTACGCCCGTCATCGACGCATCGCCGCTCACGATGGAATGTGAAGTGGTGGATATTTATGAAACCGACGGCTTCGACAATTTCATTTGCGCAATAGTCAATACATACGCCGCTTCCGATGTGCTCGACAATGATGGAAAACTCGACTATACGAAACTGAAACCTGTATTGTTCGAGTTCCCGACCTATTCCTATCTCGCTACGGGAGAGATTATAGGTAAATGCCTGAATCTGGATAAACAGCCGGGAATATGCGTTAAAGAACCGATGAATGTCGATGGTATCGTACGATTGTCGAAAATCGAGGTTTATCCGCAATATCTTGACGAGTATATGAGATACGCTACCGAGGTGGGTGAAATCTCTCTACGTACCGAACCGGGCGTGCTGACGATGTATGCGGTCAGCGAAAAAGAGAATCCCTGTAAGGTAACTATTCTCGAAACGTATGCGAGTCGCGAGGCATACGAGAAACATATCGCTTCGGAACACTTTCAGAAATATAAGCAGGGGACACTGCATATGGTCAAGTCGTTGGTATTGTCCGATCAGATGCCGCTCAATCCGGCCAACAAACTCAATAACTTCATGGAATAGATAATGTTTCTTATTCAGGTTATTGGAATGGATTCGGAGTGTATCTACAATTATGATTGAATATCTTGAAAAACTAATTATTACGATATTATGACATGGATTTCAAAGAATTGAACAATGGAGTAAAGATGCCGATACAAGGCTTCGGTGTCTTTCTGATACCCGATGCCGCCGAGTGCGAAAGGGTCGTTACCGATGCGCTGACTGTCGGCTACCGACTCATCGACACCGCTTCGGTCTATGGCAACGAACGAGCGGTCGGTACGGCTATCAGGGAAAGCGGCATTCCGCGTGAGGAGCTGTTCATCACGACCAAAGCGTGGATTTCGGAAATGGGTTACGAACGGACATTGCGGGCATTCGATGCTTCGCTCGCCCGTTTGGGGCTGGATTACCTTGACCTCTATCTCATCCACATGCCTTTCGGCGACTGTTACGGCGCATGGCGAGCTATGGAAGAACTCTATGCTCAAGGACGTGTACGGGCTATCGGAGTATGCAATTTCGAATCAGACAGATTGTTGGATTTATGCCATAATGCCAATGTTATTCCAGCGGTCAATCAGGTAGAGGTGCATCCTTATACTCCGCAAACCGATGCGATACGAATTATGCAGTCACTCGGCATACAAGCAGAGGCATGGGGCCCTTTGGCCGAAGGACGGAACGGATTGTTCACGGACGACATTCTGACCGGTATCGGTCGCAAATACGATAAATCGGCAGCGCAAGTCGTATTGCGCTGGCATTTACAGCGCGGAGTTGTCGCCATTCCCAAATCGGTACATCGGCAGCGGATGGAAGAAAATTTCAACATCGAGGATTTCATGCTGACGCCGGAGGATATGGCCGCAATCGCTTCCATGAATACGGGACACAACACGATTCTCGACTTGCACGCTCCGGAAGAGGTGCAACGGCTCTATGGTATCGAGTGTCCTGCATGACAGATATTTTCTTGATTTTTCTGAAGTTCCGGTAATCAATAAGGTTATCGGAACTTTCGTTCCCTTATATCTCTGCTGTATTCCGAGAGAGTCTGTCCGGTCTGTTTTTTGAACATGCGACTTAAATGTTGCGGGTATTCGAATCCCAAGTCATAAGCGATCTGCGTGATTTGTTCGCCGTTGATAAGTTTACTTTTGACCATATCGATGATATGGCGACGGATATGTTCTCCAGCAGTTTCTCCGGTTTCTTTCTTTACCAAATCACTGAAATAATTGCGCGACATACATAACTGCTCAGCACAATATTGTACGCCGGGCACTCCGTTTGAGTATTGTTTTTCCTTCTCATAATATTCTTTGAGAATGTGCTCGAAACGTGCCAGCACATCACTGTTACCCGCTTTGCGTGATGTGAATTGCCGATCGTAAAAACGAAGGCAGTGTTTTAGAATCAGTTCTATATATGAAACAATGATTGTTTCCTGATGTCTGTCGTGTGTTTTGGTCAATTCGGTCTGCAACATTTTCATAAACCGAACGAAGGTTTCCCGTTCTTCAGTTGTCATATGGAGGGCCTCGTTAGCTTGATAAGAAAAGAAAGAGAAGTCTTTGATGTGATTACCCAACGGGGTTCCATGCAACAAGTCAGGAGAGAAAAGCAAGGCCCATCCCTTGATATGGAATTTCTGTCCGTTATACTCTACTCCTCCTATTTGCCCGGGCGACACGCAGATGAGCGTTCCCGCGTTATAGTCGTATTTGCTGCATCCGTAGGTCAGGTCTTCCAATGTGTCGTCCCGCAAGAAAAGTGCATAGACTGAAAATTGGCTGCGTGTATGCAGGATGGGCGTGACGGTATCGTAATCTATCACGCTGACCAAAAGGTGCTGGTCGGCATGTCCTACAAAAGTGTTGTAGTCATGGACGTTTTTTACTTTTAGTATATTATCCATATTCCCTATACTATCAATCGATTACAAATTTACGACAATTCTTGGATAATCCGGATTTTTGGTACGAAAATCCGGATTTCGTACCCGTTTGGGGCTGGAGAACCGGATAATTTTGCAATAGAATAAAAATTAAGAATTATGGATAGACGTGATTTTCTAAAAAAGACGGTAACGGTCGCCGGTGGAATCGCAGCAAGCCGACTATTGGGGGAAACGAATGTTTTGGCAGCCGGGCGTTCTATATCGAATACCGACCCTATCATGGATTATGCGACGCTTAACAACGGCATAAGGATGCCGATTTTGGGATACGGCACATTGCGTATTCCGGTCGAGCGCTGTGCTGAATGCGTGTCGGAAGCGATACGGAAAGGCTGGCGTCTGATCGATACCGCCAAAAATTATGCGAACGAGACAGAAGTGGGTAAAGGTATCCGGCAGAGCGGTATCGACCGGAGCGAGGTGTTCATCACTTCGAAAATCGCTCCCGATGCCATGCGTAGCGGCAAGGTGCGCGAGTCGCTCGACCGGACGATCGAAGCATTCGGGGGAACGTATGTCGATCTGATGCTGATTCATTGGCCGGTAGCCGGAAAGGTCGAGGAGACATGGAAAATCATGGAGGAGTATGTCGATGCAGGGAAGATCCGCGCCATCGGAGTAAGTAACTTCAACCCGCATCACGTGGACGAATTGCTGGCATACGCCCGTATCAAGCCTGCCGTCAACCAGATCGAGATTCATCCCTACATGACGCAGCAGGAGGTCGTGGGTAACACCTTCGCCAAAGGTATTCAGGTCGAGGGATGTGCCCCGTTGGGACAGGGAGGTGCGGTTCTTCAGGACGGGACAATCGGCGCCATTGCCCGAAAACACGGCAAAAGCATCGCGCAGGTAATCCTGCGCTGGAACATCCAGCGCGGTCTGATTGCCATCCCCCGGTGCGACAATGCCGATTATACGGCAGAGAACATGGATATATTCGATTTCGAACTCTCGCCCGTGGAGATGTCCGTCATCAACGGGCTGAACCGCAACGAGCGTACTTACGAGAAGAACGACCCAGATAATTTCCCGTGGTAAACAACTTATAATGCTATAAATATATGAACAGACCTTATGTGATATTGACAATGATGACCTCCATCGACGGAAAGATTGAAGGAGATTTCATCCACGACCACAACGAAGAGTTGGGTGACTGGTTCGAACTGCAAAAGCTCGAAGACACCGATGCGTGGGGTAACGGAAGCAACACGCACGAGAAGTATTTCAGCGATGCGAGTATAGACCTTTCGCCTTATGCCGAAGCCGAATCCCCGACGGAAGACCATGTGCTGCTGAAACCGTCGCCCTACATCGTATCGTTCGACACGAAAGGGAAAGTATTGTGGAACGCAGATTCTTTGGAGTTTCCAGACGGTGTCCGCAATCAGGTGCTCGTTGTTACGACCCGAAGCGTCCGTCCTGAATATGTCGCTTATCTGCGGAAGATGCGGATACCCTTTATTCTGGCAGGAGATACGGCCATCGATCTGCCTGCGGCACTCGACAAACTCTATTCGCTTTTCGGTATCCGGCGCTTCGCCATTGTCGGCGGAGCGACCATCAATGCCCGGTTCATTCAGGAGAATTTGGTGGATGAGATACGTCTTGTGGTCGCACCGTTTATCGACGGCAGCAAGGAACTGACCATTACCGAAATGCCGGACAATACGCGGCTGACGAAAGCCTTTGCACTCGACCGGGTCGAGCGATTGGAACATGATGGAATTTTAATCATTTATAAACGAAACAAGTAATATGAAAACGGTAAAATTGAACAATGGAATTGAAATGCCCGTGCTGGGCTTGGGAACTTTTCTGTCGAACGACCCGGCAGTGTGCGAGCAGAGTGTCGTGGACGCCATATCTTTGGGCTATCGGCTGATAGACACGGCGCAAGGATACGGCAACGAAGAGCATATCGGACGGGCCATCGCCCGGTGCGGCGTGCCTCGCGAGGAACTTTTCATCACGACCAAGGTGTGGTTCGGGAATTACGGGAACACCCGCGCCTCGGTCGAGGAGTCGATGCGGAAGTTGCAAACGGACTATCTCGACCTCGTACTGCTGCACTGGCCGTTCGGCGATACATACGCCGCATGGCGGGCGCTGGAGGAACTTTATGCCGAAGGTAAAATCCGCGCCATCGGGGTATCGAACTATACCGCCGACCGTCTGGTGGACTTGGTGAACTACAACAAGGTGGTTCCTGCCGTGAACCAGGTCGAGACCAACCTCGTGTCGCAACAGACCGAAGTTCGGACTTGGATGGATAAACTCGGTGTTCAGCACATGGGCTATGCCCCGTTCGGACAGGGTAAAATCAATGAAATCTACGCTGACGAGGCATTGCAGTATATCGCCGGCCGCTATCACAAGACGGTGCGCCAAGTGGTATTGCGCTTCCAGATTCAGTCGGACGTGGTCGTTATCCCCAAGACGACGCACATCGAACGCATGAAGGAGAACCTCGAAGTGTTCGATTTCGAACTGCTCGATAACGAAATAGAGATACTGCGGGCTCTTGACCAAGGACAGCCCCTTATCGGAAATCCCCAGAATCCGGATTTGGTTTCTTCTTCCATTGGCTGGTAACTGCATTAAGGTACTTGAACAAGAGAGCCGGTGTCTGAAATATGATATCGGTTCTTTGCCATATAATCCACTACTACACGTTAAAACAGAGTTATATTAGGCTTTAGGCAATTTGTGTAAGAATCGGCAACAAGCATAATCCGTAATTTGGGTACGAATACCGGGAATTTGTCTACAAAGTATGTGGCAGATACCATCTATTTTTGCATCAGAGAGATAAAATATTACCTCTCCATTACAAGGTGAACTTCAGAACAAAGCAGTTTGAGCCTTGAAGCAAAGTTGTTATGGAGGGAGCTTCGTACTTTTGCACTGTTACAAGTTGAATATGAATAATAATTAAAATAAGGAAAGTATGAAAGTAATATCAAATGCAGAATTCGGTGGAGAAAGACCTCTGTTCGAATCACATGACTTACGTTTGGAGAATGTAATCATCCGTGCCGGAGAGTCAGCCATCAAGGAGTGCAGCAACATCGAAGCCGTCGATTGCCGTTTCGAGGGAAATTATCCTTTCTGGCACGTGCACGGTTTCGTTATTGACCGTTGTTTTTTCGATGTAGGCGGACGTTCGGCACTGTGGTACTCCGATAATCTGAAAATGACGAACACACGCATCGACGCCCCCAAGATGTTCCGCGAGATGCACGATATCGAAATCGAGAACGTGGAGATAAACGATGCCGACGAGGTGTTCTGGCGTTGCAAGAATTTGGACATCAAGAATCTGAAACTGCATGGTGGCACTTATCCGTTCATGTTCAGCAGCAATATCCGCATAGACGGGTTGGAGAGCGACAGCAAATACGTTTTCCAATACGTGAAAAATGTGGAGATTCATAACGCCAAGATTACGACAAAGGATGCCTTCTGGGAAGTGGAAAACGTGACAATCTACGATTCGGAACTCAACGGCGAATACCTGGGCTGGCATTCGCACAACCTTCGGTTGGTAAACTGCCACATCACCGGCGAACAGCCGCTTTGCTATGCTCACGACCTTATATTGGAAAATTGCACGTTCGGCCCCGACTGTGATCGGGCTTTCGAGTACAGCTCGGTGCAGGCCACCATCAAAGGTGTGATAGGCGGGGTGAAGAATCCGCGGACAGGTTGTATCACTGCCGAAAGTTACGGAGAGATTATCCTCGACGAGAATATCAAGGCTCCCGCCGATTGCAAGTTGAGACTTTGGGACGAGAAAACCTGTTTTACCGATTGACACCCTTGCAAATAACTTGATGGGAATAGGAAAAGGAAAGACCGATTACCTGTTATCGCTGATTCGCGAAGGGAAGCAAATGACGCTGGGGCAGCAGTTACGCCTGACTGCATACCTTAGCGTCCCTGCTATTATGGCGCAGGTATCCTCAATTGCCATGCAGTACATCGATGCTTCGATGGTGGGTAGCCTGGGCGCGAACGCCGCTGCTTCCATCGGATTGGTCTCAACTACGACATGGCTGTTTTGGGAATTATGCGCAGCTGCTGCAACAGGATTTTCCGTTCAGGTAGCACACCGGATCGGAGCCGGGGATTTCGCGGGAGCCCGAAAGATACTTCGCCAGTCGATTGCCGCCACTTTGGTTTTCAGCTCATTGTTGGCGGCTGTCGGCATTTCCATCAGCGGCATGCTTCCCGGCTGGTTGGGCGGTGATGAAGCAATACGGAGCGATTCATCCCTCTATTTTGGGATATTCGCACTTTTCCTTCCTGCCTTGCAGTTGAATTTACTTGCAGGAGGCATGTTGCGTTGCAGTGGAAATATGCGTGTACCCAGCATGCTGAACGTGCTGATGTGCCTTTTGGATGTCGTGTTCAACTTCTTCCTTATTTTCCCTTCGCGGCAGGTGGAATGGTTCGGGGTGACATTTACCACTCCCGGCGCAGGCTTGGGCGTGGAAGGCGCAATATTGGGAACGGTGCTGGCCGAGCTCATCACTGCCGGCGGGATGATGTGGTATCTTTGCCGTCGCTCGCCCATGCTGAGACTGTCCGGAGAACGGGGAAGTTTCCTGCCTCGGAAAGAGACACTGAGTAAGGCTTTCCGCATCTCCCTGCCGATGGGATTCGAGCACATGGCCATTTGTGGGGCGCAGATCGCAACGACGGTGATCGTCGCACCACTTGGTATCATCGCCATTGCCGCCAACTCGTTCGCCATCACTGCCGAAAGTCTCTGCTATATGCCCGGCTACGGTATTTCGGAAGCTGCCACGACGTTGGTCGGCCAAAGCCTCGGAGCAAACCGTATCCGGTTGCTCCGTCGTTTCGCCAATATTACCGTCTGGTCGGGAATGCTGATTATGGGTGTTATGGGAGCGCTGATGTATGTGGCAGCTCCGCAAATCATAGGAGTGATGACCCCGGTAGAGGAAATCCGCATGTTGGGAATCGAGATTCTGCGGATAGAAGCCTTTGCGGAGCCGATGTTCGCGGCATCTATCGTAGCCTACGGTATATTCGTGGGTGTGGGTAATACATTCGTACCCAGTCTGATGAACTTCGGCAGCATTTGGGGCGTACGGCTGACACTGGCGGCATGGCTCGCCCCCACGATGGGACTACCCGGCGTGTGGCTTGCCATGTGCATCGAGCTTTGTTTCCGGGGAGCAATCTTCCTCGCGAGACTTTGGGGTAGTAACTGGATTTATAAATTACGAATAAATAGATAAGTTATGAAATACGATTTTGATACGATTGTCCCGCGTCGCGGGACGAACTCCTACAAATGGGACACTCCCGAAGAGGAAAATGTACTGCCCATGTGGGTGGCGGATATGGATTTCCGTACCGCACCCGCCATTATCGATGCCCTGCAAAAGCGGGTGGAGCACGGCATTTTCGGCTATACAAAAGTGCCCGAAACCTATTACGATGCGGTCGTCCGGTGGTTTGAAGACCGCCATCGTTGGCGGATAGATCCCCGGTGGATTATCTATACAAGCGGTGTCGTGCCGGCTCTGTCGGCCATTATCAAAGCCCTGACCGTACCGGGCGACAAAGTAATCGTCCAGACTCCGGCATACAACTGTTTCTATTCATCGATTCGCAATGACGGGTGCGAACTGTCGGCCAATAACCTCGTTTACCGGAACGGTCGCTACTCAATCGACTTCGACGACTTTGAAGCGAAAGCGGCCGACCCGAAGGCGAAACTGCTGTTATTGTGCAATCCTCACAATCCGGTCGGGCGAGTCTGGACTCCGGAAGAACTGCGATGCATCGGCGACATCTGCCTGCGCAACGGGGTGTTTGTCGTGGCGGATGAAATTCACGGCGAGCTGACCTACGAGGGGCATGACTACACGCCTTTTGCCTCCCTATCCGAGCGTTTCCAACAAAAGTCCGTGACCTGTGTTTCGCCGAGCAAGGCGTTCAACATCGCCGGGCTGCAAATCGCCAATATCGTCGCGGCCGATGAGGAGGTACGCCGCCGCATCGACCGTGCCATCAATATCAACGAAGTGTGCGACGTCAATCCGTTCGGCGTGATCGCTACGACAGCGGCTTACAACGAGGGTGGAGAGTGGCTCGATGCCTTGCGGAAATACCTGTGGGGAAATTACGAATATCTCTGCCGCTTTTTCGAGGAACGACTGCCGCAATATCCCGTGCTGCCGCTCGAAGGGACTTACCTGGTCTGGATAGACTGCCGGGCGCTCGGTATCGGTTCGGATGCCACGACCCTGCGCCTGCAAGAGGGACAGAAGCTGATGGTCAACTCCGGTACGATGTACGGCCCTGGCGGAGAGGGATTCATCCGCCTGAATATCGCCTGCCCCCGAACACTGCTTACCGACGGATTGGAGCGGACGGCCCGTGTATTGGAATGCTGTTAAAAGACTGAAATCGAGTATTTGGGTATAAATATCCGTAAATCGTCTACAAACGGGATATTTTGAACCGTGTAATTTTGCAATATGAATTAGAAATTGAATAACGAAAAAAAATGGATATGGAAAAATTACCGTCAATAGCATTAGGCACATGGTCGTGGGGTGCAGGATTCGCCGGAGGCGACCAGGTATTCGGGAACAATCTCGGAGTGGAAGAACTGAAACCCGTATTCGACGAGGCGATGGCCAACGGGCTGAACCTCTGGGATTCCGCCGTGGTGTATGGCATGGGAGCTTCGGAAACAGTGCTTTCGACATTTACAAAGAACTGCAAACGGGAGGATGTGTTTATCTCGACCAAGTTCACACCGCAAATTGCAGGCGATACGGAGAACCCGGTAGCAGATATGCTGGCAGGAAGTCTCGAACGCTTCGCCACCGATTACATCGACATCTACTGGATACACAACCCTGCCGACGTGGAGAAATGGACACCTTATCTTATCCCGTTGGTAAAAAGCGGCAAGGTAAAACGGATTGGTGTCTCCAATCACAACCTCACGCAAATCAAGCGTGCGGAGGAGATTCTCTCGGAAGAAGGGGTACATATCTCTGCCGTGCAGAATCATTACAGCCTGTTGTATCGTTCTTCGGAAAAAGCTGGTATTTTGGATTATTGCAAGGAGAACGGTATCGATTTTTGGTCTTACATGGTATTGGAACAAGGAGCGTTGAGCGGAAAATACGATACTGTGCACCCGCTGCCCGCCGGTAGCCAGCGTGGGGAGACCTATAATCCGTTGTTGCCACAAATCGAGAAGCTCGTTGCCGTGATGCGCACGGTCGGCGATAAATATGATATCACACCGGCGCAGGTCGCTCTGGCATGGGCGATAGCGAAAGGCACGACACCGATTATCGGCGTGACGAAACCCTCGCAAGTGCAGGATGCCTTGCAAGCGACAAAAGTTACCTTGACTGCCGACGAAATGAAGGCATTGGAAGAAACTGCCGAAAGTACCGGTGTCGATACGAGAGGTTCATGGGAAATGCCGATGGTTTAAGAAAGGAGGAATGGGTATGAAGCGTTATCTGATCGGTTTATTGAGTATGCTGTCCGTACATGCCGCTATGGGGCAACAGGCGATAGACGTGCATTGTCATAATATACTTCCCACGTTCAAGGAACTGTTGGACAGGCACGGGGCAGCTTTGGAAGAGACTTTCCCGCTTCCGGATTGGGATGTGGCTTCTCATCTGAAATTCATGGAAGAGGCGGGTATCGAAACATCCGTCCTTTCGATGCCTGCTCCCCAACCGTGGTTCGGCGATGCGGAAGAGAGCCGTCGTGCGGTCAGGCAATACAACGAGACGTGCGCCCGGCTGAAAGCGGATTATCCCGGCAAATTCCTCTTCTGTGCTTCATTGCCCCTGCCTGATGTGGACGCGGCTATCAAGGAAGCGGTCTATGTACTCGACACACTCGGTGCGGACGGCATCAAGCTGGCTACCAACAGCCGGGGACAGTACGTGGGCGATGCGGCACTCGATACGCTGATGCAAATTCTGAACGAGCGCCATGCCATCGTGATGCTGCATCCGCACAAACCTTCGCCCGTAAACGATGGAATCATTGCAACAACACCGCTGGCCGTTTACGAATATCCGGCCGAGACGACCCGTACCGTCGTCAATCTGATTGCCCGGAATATTCCGGCCCGGTATCCGGATTTGAAGTTCGTCGTACCGCATTGCGGTTTATTTCTGCCGCTGGCCCTTCCGCGCATGAAGGCGGTATATCCGGCCATGGCGGCGAAAGGGCTTATGGAACCGATTGACTGGGATGCCAATCTGAAGGCGTTCTATTATGACCTTGCAGGAGGTGCAACGCCTGAAGTTGTCAAGGCTCTGCTGACCATAACCACCCCCGACCGGTTGCTTTACGGCTCGGATTATCCATACCAGCCGGCAACAGTTCTGACAGGAAATTTGAAACAATTGCGAACGTGGATAACCGATGATGCCGAGCTCGCACCTTTTGCAGAAAAAATCCTGCATGACAACGCCCTTAAACTGTTTGGCAGATAAAAATGAGTAATATGAAGAAAGAGGTAATGATATTGACCGATGCCGGTCAGATAGGAATGGCGATAGCCCGCCGTATGGGATATGGGAAAAAGATCGTTGTCGGAGACCTGAACCCGGAGAGTACCGAGGCTGTTTGCCGTATATTGAATGAGGCGGGATTTGATACAGTACCCGTCGAAATGAATCTCTCTTCAAGGGAGTCCATTTTGAACTTGATTGCGGTTGCACGGAAACATGGTGAAATTTCAATGTTCGTCAATGCGGCGGGCGTATCACCGAGTCAGGCTTCCATCGAAACGATTCTGAAAGTCGATCTGTACGGAACGGCTGTCCTGCTCGAAGAAGTTGGGAAGGTTATTAAAGAAAACGGTGTCGGGGTAACGATTTCCAGCCAGTCGGGGCATCGGATGCCCGCTCTGACCATCGAGGAGGATATGCTATTGGCCACGACTCCTACCGAAGAATTGCTCTCGCTCGACATGCTGCAACCGGATAGCATCAAGGATACGTTACATGCCTATCAGATGGCCAAGCGTTGTAACGTGAAACGTGTAATGGCCGAAGCTGTGAAATGGGGCGGGTGCGGGGCAAGAATCAACTCCATTTCACCGGGTATCATCGTAACTCCTTTGGCTATTGACGAGTTCAACGGGCCGCGAGGTGATTTTTACAAAAACATGTTCACCAAATGTCCGGCAGGACGTCCCGGAACCGCGGACGAGGTTGCCAATGTTGCCGAACTGTTGATGAGCGACAGAGGAGCATTTATCACAGGAGCGGACTTTCTGATCGATGGCGGTGCTACGGCATCGTACTTTTATGGCCCGTTGAAACCGTAATGTGTTGTACTGTAATCTGTAAGGTAATAGCTGCCATACGAGGTCAAGAGTACAAAAATATTTTATCCGTTATGCAAATTTGAGCTTTACAACAAATACTTTATGGTTGGAATGCGTTATTTTTGCGAAAATTAAAGACTGACAATATGGAACGATTAGATGTATTCGATTGCTCGAACGTGCTTATAGCGAGTTATTTCACCGATGACCGGGGATGTGCCCATGAAAACAGGGAGCATACGCTTATTTATTTGTGCTCCGGTGAGCTGGAGATAGAGGAACGTGGTAAGAAAACCGTGTTGCATCCGGGGGATTGTGCTTTCATGCGGCGCGATAACCGGATGTGGTTGCAGAAAAAGGTAGAAGACGGAAAGCCTTACCGTTCTGTCGTACTGAAGTTCTCAAGACCGTTTCTAAGAGAATTTTACCAGACGCTTAACCGGCAACAGATTCCGAACGACTCCGAACGTGAGAAGGTAAGCCTGCGTGTGTTGCCCAGTAACAGGCTTGATATCCGTTCGCTGTTCGAATCCGTCATTCCCTATTTCGATGCAGGCGAAAAACCGTCCGAAGACGTACTGAAGCTGAAAATGGTAGAAGGGATATATGTACTGCTTAATACCGACCGGAATCTCTATGCCTCGCTGTTCGACTTCGTGGAGCCGTGGAAAATCGACATTCTCGACTATCTGAACGAGAACTACATGTGTGATCTCTCTCTGGAGGAGATCGCCAGTTACACGGGACGCAGCCTGGCTACCTTCAAGCGGGACTTTGCCAAAGTCAGTAACCTGACACCGCAAAAGTGGATTATCAAACGCCGGCTGGAAGCCGCGCACAGCCTGATAAAATCAGGCAAGAAGAAAGTGACGGAAGCCTGTTTCGATGTGGGTTTCAAGAACCTGTCGCATTTCTCCAAGATATACAAGGAGGCTTATGGTGTCGCTCCTTCATGGTAAGATGAACTTCAGAACAAAACAGTTTGAGCCTTGCAGCAAAGCTGTTGTGGAATAATGCCCGTACTTTTGTATCGGAAACAGGAAAGACCTGTCGGTTGTCTTGGAAATGTCGAACTAAAAATCATATCGTATGAAAACAAAAGTAGCATCATTAGCTTTATTATTGATTTTAATTTTTCCGATCATGGCAAAATCACAAGTAAAAATCCAACAAACTGCCGGACGCGATGCGCTCGGAGAATTTGCCCCCGAATTTGCACGTTTGAACGATGATATTCTTTTCGGGGAAGTGTGGAGCCGGAACGATCTGCTTTCGCTCCGCGACCGTTCCATAGTAACCGTGGTGGCCCTGATGTCACAGGGACTGACCGATTCCTCGTTCAAGTACCATCTCGAATCGGCGAAGAAGAACGGAGTGACCCGAACCGAGATAGCCGAAATACTCACCCATGCCGCATTCTACGCGGGCTGGCCGAAAGCGTGGGCGGCTTTCCGTATGGCAAAAGAAGTTTGGACCGATGGCAATGCCGACAGCGTAGCGGCAGGTTCGCTCGAAGCGTACGCGCAAACCATCATTTTCCCCGTGGGGAACCCCAACGATGCCTACGCCAAGTATTTCATCGGTCAAAGTTACACGGCTCCCGTAGTAACGGACGGAGTCCCCGTGGTAAATGTGACCTTCGAACCGGGCTGCCGCAACAACTGGCATGTGCACAAGGCAACAAAAGGCGGCGGTCAGACACTCGTATGCGTGGGCGGTCGCGGCTACTATCAGGAATGGGGCAAAGAGCCGGTGGAACTGCGTCCCGGGGATGCCATCAATATTCCGGCAGGCGTGAAACATTGGCACGGGGCGGCTCCCGACAGCTGGTTCTCGCATTTAGCCATCGAAGTACCCGGTGAGAACAACAGTACCGAGTGGCTGGAACCTGTCGGTGATGAAGTATATTCTAAATTAAAATGACATGAAACAGATAGTATTGATACTTATGAGCCTACTTACATTCAGTTGCTCGTCGAAAGCACAAAAACAGACAGCGGATACCGACAGGCAATCCGATAAAAGAATCCTTGTAGCCTATTTCTCCTGCACGGGGACCACAGAGAAAGTGGCAACCGCTATCGCAAAAGAGACAGGCGGTAAACTTTACCGGATTACTCCGGCTACGGCCTACACTTCGGCAGACCTCGACTGGAACGACAAGGCGAGCCGCAGTTCGGTGGAGATGGCAGACGAAAAATCACGTCCTGCGCTGGGCGGAGAAACGATTGACCTGAAAGATTACGACGTAGTGTTCCTCGGTTATCCGATATGGTGGGACTTGTGTCCGCGTCCGGTCAATACCTTTCTTGAGAAATATGATTTCGCGGGTAAAACCGTTATTCCTTTTGCCACATCGGGTGGCAGTTCAATCACGGGTAGCGTGAAACAACTCAAGAAACTCTATCCCAAAATTGAATGGAAAGAAGGCCGACTGTTCAACGGCGGTACGGCAAACGTCGCCGGATGGTCGAAGCAGATTATTGAAAAACTCTAAAAACGACAGATATGGAAAATTTCGAATATCATACCCCGACCCGTTTGATTTTCGGGAAAGGTATTATCGACAGACTGCCCGAAGTGATGCGCCCCATCGGAAATAAAGTCCTTCTTGCATACGGCGGGGGAAGCATCAAACGCCTTGGGCTTTACGACAAGGTGAAGGAACTGCTCAAGGATTTTGAAATCCACGAATTGGGTGGTATCGAACCCAACCCCAAATACAATCCGAGCGTACTCGACGGACAGAGAATATGCAAGGAGAAACAGATTGATGTTATCTTATCCGTAGGTGGAGGTTCAGTCCTCGACTGCTGTAAGGCGATTGCCGCAGCCGCCCGATATGATGGTGACCCTTGGGACTTAATTTCGTATAAGGTAAAAGCAGAGGATGCTCTTCCCATTGTCGATGTCATGACGCTTGCCGCTACCGGCAGTGAATATGATTGCGGCGGTGTTATTTCCCGGACAGAGACCAACGACAAGATCGGATATGTGGACCCGCTTCTTTATCCTGTCTGCTCTCTGCTTGACCCTGCCTATACCGAAACGGTCAATGCCAAACATACTGCGGCCGGTGTGGCCGATGCCATCAACCACGCGATGGAACAGTTCTTTGTCAATCCGTCTAACTCGGTTGCCGACGGTTTCTGCAAAACGCTGATCAAAACCCTGATGAAGTTCGGTCCCGTCGCTTTGGATCATCCCGATGACTACGAAGCCCGCGCCGAAATCATGCTTGCCTGCACTTTCGGTTGCAACGGGTTGCTCAATCTGGGGGCAGGCATGTCGGGATGGCCCATGCACGGCATCGAGCATGCGTTATCGGCCTACTACGACATCACGCACGGTGAAGGGCTTGCCATCATCACACCGAGATGGATGCGACACATCCTGAACGACCGCACGCTGGAACGTTTTGTGAAGTTCGGTGTGGACATTTATGGCATTTCTGCCGAACTGCCGCCTTACGAGATTGCGGAACAGGCGATTGACAAGACTTACGATTTCTTCAGGAACACGATGCGCATGCCGATGACTCTGCGTGAAGTGGGCATCGACGAAAGCCGTCTGAAAGAGATTGCCGCACACATCGCGACGAATGAAGGACTCGATAATCCTTCCATTTTTGCTCCGCTTACGGAAAAGGACATTTACGAAATACTTGAAACATCTTTGTAAAACATGCAAGGAATAATCGTGGACGGATTCCCAGACAAGGAGTCCGTCTGTTTATTATAAATGATATGGAAGAATTCAGAATAGACTGCCTGCACCAGACAGAAGAAGAACTGGGCGTGGCAAAAGAGTTACGGCAAAATATCTTCCGGCTGAATCATACGATGCCGGATACGGAGGAATATCGTGAATTATTGCACAAGGTATTTCCACATCTCGGAGAGAATTGCCGTATCGAAACACCATTTGCGGGTGTCCGTACCGCAAACGTGAAGTTCGGACGCAATGTGATTGTCATGCCGGGCTGTCTGATGATGTCGGCGGGTGGCATTACCATCGATGATGATGCGATGCTTGCCGCCAACGTCCAGCTTATCTCGGATAACCACGATCTGGAGAACTGTCATGTGATTACCTGCAAGCCGGTACATATCTGCCGGAAGGTCTGGATTGGAGCCGGGGCCACCGTCCTGCCCGGAGTTACCATCGGCGAGAATGCGGTGGTCGGAGCAGGCAGTGTCGTCACGCACGATGTGGAGCCGAATACCCTTGTCGCGGGCAATCCCGCCAAATTTATTCGCAAGATAAAATCATGATTGGATGAAACAGAAAATGATTATATGTATATCCATTCTTATAGTATTGGTTCTTACCGTTATTATCGTTTTGAACCATCCGGCTTTCAGCCGTACTCCTCGTGGAGAACGACTGGTACGGATCGAACGTTCTCCGAACTACAAAGAGGGGCAATTCGTAAATCAGGAACCGACTCCGTTTATGACCACCGATAAAAGCCGGTGGCGGATTATGTGGGACAACCTGACAGAAAAGAAACCGGACAATCTTATTCCGTCCGAAAGCATCCATGCAGTAAAGACCGACCTGAAACGGTTGAACCTCTCGAAAGATGCCGTCGTATGGTTCGGGCACTCGTCTTACCTGCTGATTAATGGCGGTAAGAAAATATTGGTTGATCCGGTGCTGACGACAGGTTTCCCGGTCTCTCTTATGATGAAGCCTTTCAAAGGGACGGACATTTACTCACCGGAAGACATCCCGGAGGTGGATTACCTTATCATCACGCACGACCATTACGACCACCTCGATTACGGGACTGTGAAAGCGATACGCGACAAAGTGGACAAAGTCATCTGTCCGCTCGGTGTGGGGGAACATCTCGAATACTGGGGATATTCCGCAGAGAAGATTGTCGAAATGGACTGGAATGAAGTATACACCTCCGAACCCGGCTTTCGGATTACCTGTTTGACTGCCCGCCATTTTTCAGGCCGGTTCCTTCGGCAGAATCCCTCGCTGTGGGCTTCATTCATGCTCGAAGGGCACTCTACGGTCTATATCGGCGGTGACAGCGGCTACGGTGCCCATTTCTCGGAAATCGGCAAACGGTTCCCGCATATCGACCTTGCCATCCTCGAAAACGGGCAATACAACGAAGACTGGCGGTATATCCATACGATGCCTGAACAGCTTCCGGCAGAGATTCACGAGCTGGATGCGACCAAAGTCCTTCCGGTACACAACAGCAAATTTTCACTCTCCCGTCACGCATGGGACGAGCCGGTCCACCGCATCGAACAGACAGCAACAAAGGACAGCAGCCTGCATGTTATACATGGTATCATCGGCAGCCCTATAATCTATTGAAATAGTCCATAAAATACATCCTGTTCCTTTTTTAACAAAATGAACTTCATAACAAAATCTTTTGAGCTTCGCAGCAAAATCGTTGCGAGGCTCTTTGCGTAACTTTGCATCAGAACATTAAAGCAATTAGAATCATGGAAACAATGAATGAAAAAGTAGCGATGGTAACGGGTGCAGCGGCAGGTATCGGGCTGGCCTCGGCAGAAGCATTTGCAAAAGCGGGTGCAACCGTAGTATTGGTGGACATCAATGAGCCGAAAGAACAAGCCGGGAAGTTGGTTTCAGAAGGGTATAAAGCCGTGGCATATCGCTGCGACGTGTCCGATACGCGGGCTGTAAAGGAGATGATTGACTGGATCGTTGCGACTTATGGCAGGCTGGACACTGCATTGAACAATGCCGGGATACAGACCCCGCAACGGCCGATGGCCGAGATCACCGACGAGGAGTTCGACCGCACGGTGGCTGTCGATCTGAAAGGTGTATGGAACTGTATGCGTTACGAGATTATCCAGATGTTGAAACAAGGTGGTGGCGCTATTGTCAATACCTCGTCGCAAGGCGGCGTTACGGGGTTCCCCGGACAAGCGGCCTATATCGCCTGCAAACATGCGGTGATCGGTCTGACCCGCACGGCTGCCATCGACTACTCGGCAAAAGGGATTCGTATCAATGCCGTCTGTCCGGGTGTGATCCGAACACCTATGGCCGAAGAACTGATACGGCGTAACCCCGATCTGGAAAAGGAACTGGTCCGCGATATTCCAGCCGGACGTCTCGGTAAGCCGGAAGAAATAGCCAACGCCGTATTGTGGCTTTGCTCACCGCAGGCAAGTTTCGTAGACGGGCACGCCCTTTTAGTGGACGGGGCATTTTCCATTCATTAAGTTATAATTCATAAAACATAAAATCATGAAAGAAAACAATAAAATGGATATCAGCCGTCGTGGATTTCTCAAGACGGCTGCATTGGCAGGAGCCGCAATGGCCATGCCTTCGGGATTGGGCAAGGTATTCGCTTCAGAAGCGAAACAGGCGGAAACATCCGATGTGGATACCGATGCAGCCCGTATCAAGGGACATCGTGTATTGGGTACGGGTAAGGCTACCTTCGAGGTGTCGGCACTCGGCTTCGGCGTGATGGGCATGACTTACAACCGCAGCCAACACCCGGATAAGAAAAAGTGTATCCGATTGTTGCATGAGGCGGTAGAGCGTGGTGTAACGCTCTTCGACACAGCTATCATTTATGGACCGTTGACCAATGAGAATCTGGCAGGAGAAGCGCTGTCCGAGTTCAAAGGGCGGATCAACGTGACGACCAAATTCGGACATGAAGTGATCGACGGCAAAGGAACCGGTCGTCAAGACAGCCGTCCGGCAACCATCCGTCGCTATTGCGAGGAGTCGCTTCGCCGATTGAGACTCGATTCACTGCCGATGTTCTACCAGCACCGTGCCGACCCGAATACTCCGGCCGAGGAGGTAGCGGCTACTATTGTCGACTTGATCAAGGAAGGTAAAGTGCAACGCTGGGGTATGTGCGAGGTCAGTGCCGAAACAATCCGTAAGGCCCACGCCATTTGTCCGCTGACGGCTATCCAAAGCGAGTACCATCTGATGCACCGCCTGGTAGAAGAGAACGGAGTTCTCGATGTATGCCGGGAGTTGGGTATCGGCTTCGTCCCGTACAGCCCGATCAACCGGGGTTTTCTGGGAGGCTGCATCAACGAATACACGGTCTTCGATGTAAACAACGACAACCGTCAGACCCTGCCGCGTTTCCAGCCGGAAGCAATGCGTGCAAATACCCGCATTGTAAATGCGCTGCAAGCTTTCGGGCGCACACGGGGGATAACCTCGGCACAGGTGGCTCTTGGCTGGTTGCTTCAGAAAGCACCGTGGATCGTACCGATTCCGGGAACGACAAAACTGTCTCATCTGGAGGAAAACCTGCGCACACTCGACTTTAACATCAGCTCCGGGGATTGGAAAGAACTGGAGGATACCGTGGCTGCTATTCCCGTTGTGGGAGACCGGTACAATGCCGAACAGCAACGTCAGGTAGGCCGATAAGGAATCAGTAAATAAGGTAGTATAATCCGTAATTTGTCTACCGGCAGAGCGGAGAAGCTGCCTTACTTTTGCATTATAAATAAAAACCAAGAATATGAGACCATATATAATCAGTCACATGATGACTTCGGTCGATGGCCGCATCGACTGCCCGATGGTCGGGTAACTGAGTACGGATGAGTATTACATAGCCTAAGAAAAACTGGAGCCTTGCTCGAAACTGTCAGGACGGATAACTACCGCACTCGAATGTTCCGCCGTCAAAGAGGAAAGTACCCCCATGGAGGGAACTCCGATAGGTCATAAATCCGTATATGTCGCCAGTAAGGCACAAAAAACGACAACAACAAAATATATAAATTCAACCGGTATGGAACCATTGGAATTGACGCAGGAATGAGATAAGACCTTTCCGTAGAGCGATAAGGTGGAACATACGAGAATCACGTTCCACAACCGTTACGGCATTACGCTTGCCGCAGACCTTTACAAGCCCCCAAATACGCAAGGACGTCTGGCAGCCATTGCCGTCAGTGGCCCTTACGGTGCGGTGAAAGAACAAGTGTCAGGCCGTTATGCCCAGACGCTTGCCGAACGAGGTTGATCCACGTATCAAATCGACGGTAACATCCACTATGTACGGTATGAACCGAGTTAAAATAATTCAACAACAATCTTACTCTAAAAAAAATAACAATATGGATAAAAGAAAATTAGGACAATTGGAAGTATCTCCGATAGGAATGGGATGTATGGGATTCAGCCACGGTTACGGACAAGTACCGCCCGAAGCGTATGCCATAGAAGCAATCCGCAAGGCATATGACTACGGCTGCACGCATTTTGATACGGCGGAAGCCTATGGCAAAGAACAATTCTATGCCGGACATAACGAGGAATTGGTGGGTAAAGCTGTCGAGCCGTTCCGTAAAGAGGTGGTGCTTGCCACCAAATTTCATATTGGTGAACTCCCGAAGCCGGACGGGACGAATCTCTACCGGGAAGTGCGTCGGCATCTTGAAGATTCCATGAGCAGACTTCGCACGGATTATATCGACCTGTATTACCTGCATCGCATCAATGAGATGGTCCGGCTTGAGGATGTGGCAACCGTCATGGGGCGGCTTATTCAGGAGGGATTGATACGTGGTTGGGGATTGTCGCAAGTATCGGCCGACCAAATACGGACGGCGCATGAGGTTACTCCCTTGTCTGCCGTCCAGAACATCTATTCGATGGTGGAACGCGATTGCGAAACGGAGATTTTCCCGGTGTGTCTTGAGGAAGGAATCGGAGTCGTACCGTTCTCGCCGATTGCAAGCGGGTTCCTGTCGGGCAAGGTTACGGCACAGGAGCAGTTCGGCTTCGATGACGTGCGGAAATTCGTCCCCCAATTATCGAAAGAGAATATCGAGGCCAACCAGCCCATACTTGATTTGCTGCATCGGTTCGCCGTGGAGAAGAAGGCTACCAACGCCCAGATATCGCTCGCGTGGATGCTCCATAAATATCCCAATGTCGTACCTATTCCCGGTTCCAAGAACCAGGAAAGGATTCTGGAGAATCTGGGGGCTTGGAACGTCACGCTTTCCGATGATGAATTCCGGCAGTTACAATCAGCGTTGGATGAATGTAAGGTGCACGGACATCGTGGATGCGTGGAAACAGAACAGACGAGTTTCGGTAAACAATGGAGTGAAGGAACAGATAAGTGAATCAAGTCACATTCAGTCCGGTTGAATAATCAAAAAAAGGAAGTGAACTTCCTGATAAAACAAATTGGGGAATGTGTCAAAACTCACCTTTTAACAAAAATCACCCTCGCTACAACTGCCTGTGGCGAGGGTGATTTTTAGTTTATGAGAGTTTCGACACCCTCTTGCTTTTACCTTTGCATCAAAGTAATAACTTAAAAATAACAGATATGAAAACGAAACTCTTATTTCTCTTTACATGGCTTATGCATCGTCAGAATCGATATTCAGCAGATTCTGAATGGCACATTCTTTTGAGTTCTTCGTTCCTTCAGGAATTTCATATACTTTTAGCCAGTAACATTTACCTTTTTGAGTAAAGAACATCATTGTATTGGCATTGTTGCCGGATAGCTATGCTCGATGAAGTCTTTGGCATGCGTTTCATACAGAGGCTCAAAAATTTTAGTTAATACTACCTCATCAGCACTCATATCCAATCCTATTCAACTAAGATTTGTAGAAGAGCGACACAATGTCGCGAATAGAATTATACATAAACCCCTTACTTATATGAGCCTGCGGATGATAAAAATCAATAATCAGCTTTCCATCACCGATCTGATAATAAAGAATTTTCTTTGCCATCTCCTTATCAGCAGTTTCAAATACATGCTTTTGCAACGAAATGTCTTTTACAAGGCTCCGGAACAAGCTACCAACTTCTACCCCACAACAAACAATAATATCGGTTTGAGACCAATAAAGATCAACCTGACTGCGCAACAAGCCCTTGTGTTTTTTCACGAATTCACGAAGTTCGGCTTTATTGGAATTTGCACCTCCGGGAGTCTTCTTCAGATTCATCGCCACGACCGTTTGTAAATGATGCTTGCGTCTCGCCTTTTCCAATGAACGTAGATTGATTTCATCCGACCATTGAAGATTCTCTTTATAATGCCGGATAGCATGTGTCCACAGCGCAATGTTCCCCCAAGTATTGCTTCCGGCTCCATCATACAACCATTCTCTTGAAAGAGAAGCAGAATGTGGTTTACCTTTATGATTGGCTTCTTTCAATACAAACAATATTTTTGGTGAAGACTCTAACCATTTTTTCTCATCGACAATGCCGTCTGTTACTAAATGCGAGTTCTCCAATACCTTTTTCCACGCTTCGAAAATCTTATCTTCTTCTGTAAATAAACTCATAATATCTATTATTTTACTTCCACCATATCGAAGTTTGCCAAGCTACATCCCGAAATCAAAGAAATTCCATACTTGCGCTTAAACGCTTCTTCTATCTCTTTAATAACCGGTTTGGCAGTAGTTCCGCTTTTCACTACTTCCGCTTCCATCCCTTTAGCAACTTTTCCCACCGCTTTCTTGGCAGTGACTTTCCATAAATGACTACTCATACTATTATTTTTTTAAGTTACCTACTCTATCGGTTTTTCGGCCTCCCCCATTATATTGTTTTTTATCAAAATACTGCTTGTTATCAAATAAGAAAAGGACACAACACTCCTTTTCTTATTTCTTTGGTTAGGCTCTGGTAAGCCCGAGATCAAAATAAGTAAAAGCAGCCTGTGCCCTTTATGAAGGGTACAAACATGCTTAGACTAATTATTTTTGATCTCATTTTAAATTTACCAGATTTAACCAAATCAAATAATCGTCTGCAAGTTATGCAATATGTCTTTTATAAATCAGTTCTGTTTTTCTCCTACACAAGATTTATCTGCTTACAAAGCTACAAAAAACAGTTGGATTTATAAAACAAAAAATCTCCGCATATCACAGGCTGCCGTTATTTTGTGCAAAGAAATGAATAAGGTATGCCAAAAGGTTTCATCAACTCCTCTTTTTATTAAAATTCCGGTTATATTTCATAAGAAAAAAACAATTACTTTATCCATATATCCCACTTTTTCCCCTTTTTTGTTCTATCTTTACAGGCAAAATAAATTAAACAAAAAAAACGATAAAACACTAACCACATGCAACCAACCGTAAACAAAACACCACGTATCGAAGTGGTAGATGCCTTAAGAGGCTTTGCTGTAATGGCTATTCTCCTTGTACACAGCGTAGAGCATTTCATCTTTCCTGTCTATCCGACAGATTCGCCCGAATGGCTGAACATACTCGATAACGGAACCTTCAACGTTATCTTTTCGCTCTTTGCCGGAAAATCTTATGCAATATTTGCTCTGCTCTTCGGATTCACATTCTATATCCAATGTCATAATCAGCAAAAGAAAGGAAAAGATTTTGGTTATCGCTTTCTCTGGAGATTAGTTTTATTGGTGGCCTTTGCCACGCTGAATGCAGCCTTTTTCCCTGCCGGAGATGTTCTGTTGCTTTTCTCTATCGTGGGAATTATCCTGTTTTTAGTACGCAAATGGAGTGATAAAGCGATCCTGATCACAGCTATTTTCCTCCTGCTGCAACCCATAGAGTGGTATCATTACTTCATGTCTCTTTTCGATCCTTCGCATGCATTGCCCGACTTAGGCGTAGGAGCCATGTATCAGGAAGTAGCGGATTATACAAAAGCCGGAAACTTTTGGGATTTCCTGATAGGAAATATCACATTAGGACAAAAGGCAAGCCTGTTTTGGGCAATCGGTGCAGGACGTTTCCTGCAAACAGCCGGGCTTTTCCTCATGGGACTGTATATAGGAAGAAAGGAACTGTTCGTCACTTCGGAACTGCATCTCAAATTCTGGATAAAGGCGTTGATCCTTGCAGCTATCAGTTTTGCACCGCTCTATTCACTCAAAGAGCTGATTATGCAGAGCGACAGCGACTTAGTTAAGCAAACCGTAGGCACTGCTTTCGACATGTGGCAGAAGTTTGCATTCACCATTGTACTGGTAGCCTCTTTCGTTATTCTCTATCAGAAAGAGAAATTCAAAAATGCAGTAGCCAGCCTACGTTTTTATGGCAAGATGAGTTTGACGAACTATATCACCCAATCCATAGCAGGAGCTATTATTTATTTCCCCTTCGGACTTTACTTAGCCCCTTATTGCGGATATACAGTCAGTGTATTGATCGGTTTTGTATTGTTCCTCCTGCAAGTACAGTTCTGTAAATGGTGGCTATCCGGACACAAGCAAGGACCTTTGGAAAGCATCTGGCATAAATGGACTTGGATGTTCTCCAACAAGTAAAATTTGCCATCAAGAATGGAGAACGGTATTAGCCAAATATCATCAAAACAGCCTTATAAACATCTTTTTGTTCTCTTATTGATGATTTTTATAACAAGCACTTTCTAAGCAAAGTCGCAATCAGAGAAAAAGCTGCATAATAAAACAAATATCATGCAGCTTTTTCTGTATATTCTTACCTTATCCGGATAAATATGTGATTTATCCCGGTATGTCAACTCCATTATCCCGGCATGATAAGTTCGGTTTCTCTACGAGGAACAGTCCGAAACTCTACGAGAAACGACAAGAGACTCTACGAGATAAATTATTTCCTCTCCAAAAGGCGCTTTTTCACGCTGGTTGATGTCCGAATCCCGATCATGCTCAATTATCTAAAATCACAGCAAATACAGATTATAAAGACAAAATGCACAATAAAAGAAACATATACGGCCTATTTATCACACAATTGCCTCTAATACAAACTATTCACCCCAATAACACTTCCAATAAAGAAGATTTCCGGCAGCCATTCCTATCCATCCCTTAACAAAGCAATTCTACAAGGTTAGCTTTAGCAAAAAGTCAAAGTTGACAATGTGTCAACGAAACAACTCTTATCATAAATTCGGATTCGCATCCGTCTCCTCTTTCGGGATAGCATACAGATAATTGGTACTGTTCGGGACAAATACCTCTCCCTCGGAGAAAGTAACAAACCAATGTCCCAACGGATTCCTTTTAGCGAACCCTCCGCCTTCCTGCCAGGCATCCACTTCCTGTTTCTGCTCCTCGGCAGAAAGCATGGTACGCTTTACGGATTGCTGCGTACGCAAGATATCGGTGATCCCGAACCCTTCACCCCACAATTCCCGGCGACGTTCCATCAAAATCTCGTCGATAACATCCTGCTGCGACTTACCGGTTAAATCATAATCACCCAGGCCACGGGCATGACGCAATTCATTCAAAGGCACTACCGCCTTTTCCGGGAAACCGTCGCGAGCCAATGCTTCCGCCTCCACCAATAGCATTTCGGAAGCACGCATCAATACAATATCGGCCGTATCATCGGCACGCATGTGGAATTTCTTATATCCCAAATATCCCTCACGCATCCATTGAAAAAGCTCCAGGCGGATATCCCCGTCCGAAAATGTATCCCGGAAATGGGGATCGGCCATGAAACTGCTGTAAGCCCCCACATGGGTGGCATCCAGAAAATAGAAATTATAAGAAGCGCTGGATTGGGCAAGCGTCTGCGGATGCCCCCAGATCCACTCTTTATTAGAGATGTTATTGAACCCTTCGTACTCGGCGGCAGTGGTCATCAGCGAATAACCCTGACGGGCGGCGGCAGCAGCCTTTGCAGCTTCCTCCCACTGCCCGGTGAGCAGATAGGCACGGGCCAAAAGCCCATTGACGACATTTACATCCGGCTTGAATTTCTGCCCGTCACCTTTACGTGTATAGTTCTTCAGGTAATCCTTAGCGAGAGCCAGATCATCAAACACACGCCGGTAGACCTGTGCCACGGTCGATTTCCCTTTGGGAGCGGTATCATCCGTAGTGGGCTCGGTATAGATAGGGACACAGGGAGCCGCAGGGTCTTTCAAATAGGTAAACTGGTAGTGCTGTGCCAGATGCAGATAGCAGAAAGCCCGAAGCGCCAATGCCTGCCCCTGTGCCTGACGGAGCGCTTCCGTATCGCCCTGTATGGCAAGGGCGGTGTTGCAGTTATCAATCGTCTTATACATCAGATACCAGGCAAAAGAGGTACGGGTATTGTTGGGTATGGCGATGTCGTTGAACTGATAAGACGAGTTAAAGCCATAAGCCGGACGGGAAACAACATCATCCGCCATCATGTCGTCCTGGCATTGAAGCCCACGGTAACCGCTATTGGCAAGCGTATAAACATATTCGAAAAGATTGTACCAGGCGCCGTTAAACAACCGTTCGGCATTGCCGGGCACACCGACTTCATCGGAACTTACGGAATCTGTCGGCTCTTTATCGAGAAAATCACCGCTACATCCCGCCAATAGAAGCAGAGAAGCCATAAAAGAAAATATATATTTCATAATCGTGAATTTTTAAACTGTGAATCATAAATCAAAACGTCACATTAATCCCCCCGGTAAAAGATCTCATGGCAGGATACCTGTAATAAGTCAATCCGGTAATCCCCTGTTCAGGGTCGAGACCTTGATTGCGGTGAATGGTAAACAAGTTATCACTCTGCACAAAAACCTGTACGTTACTCAATGACGCCTTGCTGACAAGCTGCTTCGGAAGCGTGTAAGACAAAGTCAGGTTCTTTAGCCGCATATACGAGTTATTCTGCAAAAAACGGGTGGAATAGGACGTCCAGTTATTGGTAGTGGTAGCCAATGCCGGCACATCCGTATAACGGTTCTCCGGAGTCCAACGGTTCAATATCTCCTTCGACCATGCGCGGCCGGCAGAACTGCCGTTGTGCAGAATCATCGTTATGTCCCGGTTCATGATATACCCGCCTACACTATAAGCAAATATAGCCGACAGCTCCACCCCCTTGTAAGAGAAGGAGGTATTGAAACCGCCATAAACTTTGGGTAAAGAGGACTTATTGACAAAATAATCGGTAGCATCCTTGTAGACACTGGTAGTCCCGCGCCCTACGACGTTGTCATCCTTGTCGAGAATATCCATGTACCACAACGGATTTCCGTTTTCGGGATCCACCCCTGCCCACTCTTTGGTGTAAAAGTCATAAACGGAGCGTCCTACCGCCAACTTATTGACTCCGGAAGGCGGCATGTCTTTCAAAGGCAACTCGGTAACCTCATTCTTATAATGTGTCAGATTGAGACCTAATTTCCAGATAAAATCCTGAGTATTGATCAGCGTCCCGTTCAGAGAAAGCTCGATACCCGTATTCTTCAAAGCACCTACATTTTCATCCACCGACTTATACCCCAATGACGGAGCCACAGGACGCGAATAGAGCAGATCTTTCGAACGGCGCTGGAAGAAATCGAACGAACCGGATACACGGTTGTTCCACAAGGAGAAGTCGATGCCGACATTGAAATTCAGATTGGTTTCCCACTTCAATTTCGGAGTGGCAATACGATCGGAAAACAGTGCATTCTCTCCCAAATTGGAGACAATGGCATAAAGCCCCTTACTGGCATAATAGGTACCTAAGTTATCGTTTCCCTGTGCGCCGTAACTGGCTTTCAGAGTCAAAGCAGAAAGCCAGTCGGACGTGGAGATCATAAAATTCTCCCGGTCGATGCGCCAGGAAGCACCCAATGACCAGAAATTACCCCAACGCGTCTCTGGTGCAAAACGGGAAGAACCGTCGCGACGATAAGAAGCGGAAAAGAAATACTTGCTCTGATAATCATAAAGCAACTGGGTAAAATATCCTGCCAAAGCATAGTCGATGCGATAGCCGGAACCGCCCGTAAGCTGCGAGCCTACCACCAGTTCGGGCATATCGGGCAAAGCCATCTTGGTACGCGATGCAGAGAGTTCGTCATAACGGTACGAATAGGCTTCCTGCCCGGCAAGGATATTGAAATGATGCTCGCCGATGGTTTTATCGTAAGTGACGATATTATTCCACGTCCACGAAAAAGTACGGGTGTTCACACGGCTCGATCCACCTCCGGTGGTCACGGAAGGTCCGATAAGGGAGTTAGTGAAGTCGAGTGAGTTATAGTTGATCAGGTCGAAATTGAAACTCGTCTTGAATTTCAATCCGGGAATGAAGGTCACTTCCAGGAAAGTACGTCCGGAAAATTCATCCTTCATACGTTCCGACTTATCGAGAGGAAGCGTAGCCGGCAAGTTCCAGTTCGACGTCGATCCGGAAGGCCGGTACGACCCGAAATCGGGAATAAGTTCCCCGTTCGCATCAGTCTTTAAAGAGCCGTCGGCATTTACTTCATAAATGGGATAAAACCCCGGCATGGTGCGGCCGGCATTGATCACATTGCTGGTTTTCGTATCCGAAGAAACCGGATAGTTCTGCATGGAATGCGCAAAGCTCATATTCACGCCCCCTTTCAGCCAGGAAGTCATCTCACTGGTGATATTGGAACGGAGATTAAAACGCTGGTAGCCCGATTCGAGGGCAATACCCTTATCATTCAGATAGCCGGCGGAAAAGAAATACTGGTTCTTCTGTCCGCCACCGGATACATTCAGATTGAGTTCGGTACGCAAAGCCTGTTGTTCCATGGCATCACTCCAGTCAAAGTCCCAAAGGGGCCGGGCACCGTCCACGAGCTTGCCGTCCGTACCCACCGGTTGCGGATAGTTAGTGCCATAAGGGTTAGGGCCGTCACCCATCAGCTTCGTCACCAGATCTTTAGAAGCCTGTGCGGCAGCGGTGGCAGGCGTATAGTTTTCCGTATCCTTGGCGTATTGGTTGCGTAGCGCTTCCCAATAGAGCTGAAAATAGTCATTGGTACCGATACGGTCATAATCGCGTACAGCCCGGTTGGAACCTCCGAACGAGGCTTTCACGTTGACGGTCGTTTTAGAGTCCGTCTGCCCCTGCTTGGTGGTGATGATAATCACGCCGTTGGCACCACGTGAACCGTAAAGGGCGGCCGAAGCGGCATCCTTCAATACAGTCATCGAAGCGATGTCATCGGGATTGATGGAGTTGACAGAACCATCGAAAGGGACACCGTCCACCACATAAAGCGGTGCACTGGAAGCATTGATAGAACCGATACCCCGGATACGGATTTCCGCATCCGTACCGGGCTGGCCACTGGCTGCGCTGGCCTGTACGCCCGAAACCGTACCCTCAAGGGCACGGGAAACGCTGGCTACCTGCAACTTCGCTATCTCGTCTCCCTTTACGGTAGAAGCAGCTCCGGTAAAACTATATTTCTTAGCGGTGGCATAGGCCACTACCATGACTTCATCCAGTTCTTTACTGTCAGACTCTAAAGTGACATTTATCATGTTCCGCCCGTTGACCGGCTGTTCCACCGTTTTTAATCCGACAAAGCGGTAAACGAGTATGGCATCCGAAGGGGCGGAAATGGAATATTTTCCATCCATATCGGTGATTGTTCCGGTAGTCTCGCCTTTTATTTGTACAGAGACTCCGGGCAACGGCTCTCCATCGGATATCACCGTACCCGAAATTCGTATTTCTTGCTGCACGGCCGCCCACAAAGTAGCAGACACAACAATAGCAAGAAACGTTAATACTAAACGTAGATTGATTCTCATAATTTTTTTGTGGTTTAGGATTGAATTGTATGTGTTATTAAACAGAAAATTACGGAAGTTTGTTTTAGAAAGAAAACAAATTTTAGAGGAATATTAGCATAAACGGAGAGGAAACGCTACATTCGCGTTAATAATTTGCCAATGTGCCAATATGCCAATGTGCCAATGGAAGAATGAAAAAATTGGGGAATGTAAAGAATCAGAATAATGGGAAAGAGTGTCGATATAGAAAATAAGAAAATGAGAAAAGATGTCAATGTGCTCCCCCACCGGACAGCGCAGCCCATTGGCACATTGGCATATTGGCACATTGACACATTATTAATTGGCACATTATTATTATTCATTTGTTTATCATTTCCGCTTTCTTCGTTTGCCCAAAGCGGAGAAATTGAAAAAACAGTTGCAGTAGCAGATAGCTTGCAAACGAAAAAGCGTCCCAATGGATTCATAAGGGCTTTCAATTATCTGTTTAATCCCAATGATATCGATACGACTTATATCGGGCCCAACCGATATAACTATGCTTTAATGCTGGATCATTTCACGAATTACGAATATTACGCCATAGGCAGTAATACTCCCGAATCACAACGATTACGGTTCTCTCCCAATCCGCGCAACAAGATCGGCCCTTACTTCGGTTGGCGATGGATCTTCTTAGGATGGTCTATCGACACGGACGGACTTTACGGCAAGCAAAAAGGAAAAAGAAAAGGTACGGAATTCGATTTGAGCCTTTACAGCGCCAAGTTAGGAGTGGATATCTTCTACCGTCGCACGGGTAACGATTATAAAATACATAAAGTGACCGGCTTCGATGATATTGCCAGTGACTATTCCGAAAGCTTCGACGGTCTGAAAGTAGACATGAAAGGGTTAAATCTCTTCTATGTATTCAATTACCGCCGCTTCTCTTATCCGGCAGCTTTCAGCCAAAGTACCAACCAAAGACGAAGTGCCGGTTCAATGATCGCCGGTTTCTCTATCTCCACGCATGATCTGAACTTCGACTATACCCGATTGCCGCAGGCTATCCAAGGAAGTATGAACGAGGATATGAAAGTAGAACATATCAAATATACCAACATCAGCCTCACGTTTGGATATGCCTACAACTGGGTATTTGCCCGTAATTGGCTGGCCTGCCTTTCGCTCACTCCCGCCGTAGCCTACAAGACATCACGCATCGAAAAGATAGAATCACAAACCAATGATTGGTACAAAAACTTCAACATTGATTTTATCCTGCGTGCAGGAGTGGTTTATAACAACAGTAAATACTTTGCCGGCACTTCTTTCGTCGGCAGATCGTATGACTATTACCGGGATAATTTCTCGATGAACAATGGTTTCGGTACCCTACAAGTATATGCAGGATTCAACTTCTATCTAAAAAAGCAATACAAGAAGAAAAAATAATGCCTTATTCCACCAACCCCGGCTGATATTCCGGGTAGCGGCACTGAACTCTACTCCCCAAAGGTTAGGAACAATCTGACCAGAATAAATCTAACAAAAATCAGAGTATTAGAAAAAAGAAAATGTATTATCAATGGTATCAGTAAAAGTATCATGCCGCAACATCTTCTTTATGCAAGGATTTATTTCTGTATTAGGGATCAAACCCTACGAAGAAATAAATGGAAAACATTTAAAAATTTATTATATAACAGCAATTTTATCTCAAATATTTTTGTATTTTTGTTGGTAACGTAAAATATCTATTGAACAACGTAATTTACAGAGTTAATTAACTGATAATATTGACTACACCCATATAATCTTTGTAAAAATGAAAAGATTAATCTACATATTATCCTTTGCAATCTTTTTACAAATGAATGCACAAACATTCAATTCTGGCCAAAAATGGACAGATTTTCATACCAACAAGAATGCTTTATCCCATCCCGTACCAACTAATATCCAAAAGAACTTCGACATCGCCATAAATGAAATAAGCCAGATGTTGAAAGGGGAAAAACCTCTAAGTTTTAAAAAGGCGGTTTTTCTTGTAGAAAATGCCTATTATGAAGGCCAAATGAGTTGGGAGGATTATAACAATGAAATATTGAGAATAAAACCTATACTTGATAAAATGATAGATAATCGTAATTTAAGGCAGTATAAAACTGCCGGAAATTGGGCTGTCTTTACATATATGTCTGATAGTATTCCTGAAAATGATTTCAAACCGTATCAGTATGACTTTGAAAATTTTATGAGTAATTCAAATATAGAAAGTTCATTGGTTTCACGTCTTTTGAAAAGAAAAAGAGGTAATTGTAGGTCATTACCATTTCTTTATAAGATTTTAGCCAATGAAGTTCATGTGGAGGCGTTTATAGCGGTTGTCCCCATGCACTGCTATGTAAAACACAAAGATGAGAAGGGAAATTGGTGGAATCTGGAAATGACAACAGGAACATTTTCCCGATCAAGCTTTATCATGGAAACCTTCAATGTTTCTGAAGTTGCTATAGAAAGTGGCTTATTTATGAAACCATTATCAAAAATTGAATCTGTTGCATTTTGTATATGTGACTTATTAAATTATTATGAGCATAAAACAGGAAGATATTCAGATGACTTTATCAAGAGGTGTTACGACATTGGTCTACGGTACTATCCCAATAGCCAATTACAAATTAGCAAAGGAAACGATTTAAAATTCCGATTAGACAGTAAAATAATCGATATGGGTTTGAACGGATATAGAGATATCGCCAAGTTCCCAGAACTTATGAAAGAGTTTGAAGTAATGGATTCCACATTCAAATATCTTACAAAAATTGGCTATTCTACGTTAAAATCAGAAGATTATGAGAGAATGGTCAATGATATAAAAGTAAAGCAAACAAAACTGAATACAAAAAAATAACATAAATCCATGTACATTATGAAAAGACAAGTCTTATTTTTGAGTATGACAACCTTTTTTGCGTTGAACGCTTTAGCACAAACTCCTTATGACAACTTTGCACCGGAACAAAGTGTAAAGCCAATCATTGAAATGCCTAAAATGCATTTTAAAGTGGCAAACACAAACCTCAATAGCGAAATACGTAGCATAGAATTTGATAAAAACACCTTATCTTTAAATTTATTAAACGAAAGTGACAGTGTTCTCAAATCAATTACTCTTAATCCAAATGATAAGAAGTTTACATCGATAGATCCACTTACTGAAAAATATTATCATATCAGTCCTTATGCGTATTGTATGAATAATCCTATAAGATATATTGATCCAAATGGTATGGATGTGTATCGTTTTGATGATAAAACAGGAGAAATGCATTTATTTCTACAAACCGATGACGACTTTGACCAGATTGGTCGTTTTAAATATGATAAAAAGACAGATACTTATGTGCTTAAAACAAATAAAAATGGAGAAGCTCGAACCCGAATTGATAATATAGAAAAAGGCATCTTAAGTGATGGTATGAATTTTAAGACTAATGCTAATGTTTGGGAAGTAGGAGGTCAAGAGCAACCAACTGTTGAAGGATTCCAAAATTTCGCCATCGATTTTTCCGAAATGATTGGAAGAGAAGTTGCAGGTTTTTATTTTTCAGATCCAGAGCAAAACGATGTAAGCTATATCCATATGGGGAAATACGAAAACAATAGATATAACAAATCTCATTCAACCCCGAGTATATATAGTGTCAGACCGGATTTGTATGGTAATATAGCTCCACATACTTCATGGCATACTCATCCATCCACAGCACCTCTTGCAGATAGATTACGACCTTCCGGATTAACTACTCCGGGCGGAGATATGGAGCATAAACAAAATCATGTTCCGCAAGGTTTTCATACTTTCATAATACTGACAAAAGGATATCCTCCAATACTTTATTGATTATGAAAATAAGATATTATATTTTATTAATCACTATGCTTGCAGTTTCGGGCTGTGCTGTATGGAAAAAATCGTTATCTGCCAATGGAGATATCTATGTCGCAATCAATAATTGTATTATTGACTTCATCAATACTTCTAATTTATTCAAAGCTGACAGTATATTCGCTATAGATATCATTGAAAACGAAGATATCTATGTTATTGGCATTGGTGGAGCAGTAAATAAAATCTATCCGCACATTCGAGATACAATTGGAGCTAAAAACGATCTTTTCCCCAATAAATACATAATCCGAGAAGGAAAACTGTTTTATTGGAATGATCCCAAGCAAGAGATTACCCAAGAAATTATTGATGTTTTGTCTCGATATGATGCGATAGATTTAGATTGGAGAAATCGTGAGTATAATATACCTCTAAATATACCTGACGGCGATCCGAGAATAATCTATATACCTCCGATGGTGATTGATGATGCACAGAAAGGTATAGTTTACTACATTTGTAAAAATGATTTTACTATTTATAAAAAAACTGGATTCAATACAATATACCACCATTATAAGCAACCTGAGTTGAAATGTAATAATTAGATTTATTATTTCTTATAACTTAAATAAGACAACCCTTATTTCTATAGTATACAAAGGTATATCCCGAGAAGGAATGTATAACAAAAAAATACATATTAGAGGATATTCACCTATTTTCTATTAAAAATTGCCATTTACAAAAGAACAGCAAACACTTATTTGGAAATTAATCAATTACTTTTAAAAACTTAGAAGAGTACACTATAACGTCTAAAATCAATTACCATGCAGGTTTTGGCATTTCAAAACAAATAGAGACCACCTTCATAAGTACAATATTGTCATTTATGAAAAACAAAATACCTTATCATAATATGATTAATCTAAAAGTAGAGTTGTACACAACGAACTCCTTCACCGGAATTGGTCTCTTCAGACTTGCGCATATCAATCCTAAATTCTTCCATTGTTGATTTTAGCTTTGTGAATATCGGTAATCGCTTGGTGAAACGCCCGTTATTTTCTTGAAGACAAAACTGAAATATTGTACATTCGGATAACCTAATTGCCGGGCAACAACGGTGGACGTTGTACCGGATTCCATCAACATTCGTTTGGCAGCCTCCAACCGTTTGAATTGGAAATACTGTTCCAAAGTCTTACCCGTTTCAAATTTTAACAGGTCCGTAAAGTAAGCAGAAGAGAGGTTGAGTCTTTCCGCGAAATAATCGGGTGCAGGAAGTTTCCCGCTTTGCAATTTTCCAGAACCTATATAATCCTCAAGTAACTGCTCCATTTTTTTCAGAATAGCCTTATTCTTGTTTTCACGGGTGATAAACTGACGTTCATAGTAACGAGTGCAGTAATCCAGCAATAATTCGATATGCCGTGAAAGGATAGTCCTGCTATGCGTATCAATCGAATGATGCAGTTCTTCCTCTATATTCCAAAGACAACAAGTAACTTTCTCCGTTTCACGCTGCGACAGATGCAGTGCTTCTTCTTTATGATAGTAGAAAAATGTGTAATTATTAATATGGTTCCTCAATGTGGTCTGAAACAACAAGTCCGGGTGAAATACCAACAGAAAGCCTTTACCGGGTAAGGTTTTTTCCTCGTTCATACGGAAAACTTCACCCGGTTTAAGAAATACCATTGTCGCATTGGAATAATCATAATATTTCCGGCCGCAACATGAACATTCATCCGGACAGTCTTCTATCAGCAAGATAGCGTAGAACTCGAACTTAACAGTATTCTGCTCCAGACACGGATTCTCCAGATTAATAAGGCTCACCTGAGGATGCAATGTCTTGCAGTCCAAACAACGGTTACATTCATGCACGGTATTAAAGTCCAATGTATTTTTCTTCTCCATATTCTTCTCACTGATTATTCGGTACACGGTATTCGTCAGGAGTGCACCTCACCCGCTTTTTGAACAGACGACAAAAGTGCTGCGGGTATTGGGATTCCGGCAAATAGGCAATCTGGCTGACGGTATCCTCTGTACCGCCCATACGTTCCTTTGCCATTCCGATCACTTTCTCCTGAATGTGTTCCTGTGGTATCCTGCCGGGTGGCTTCATTCAAATCGATTGCACTGACCAACGGATTCAAAGTTTCAAAACCGTACAATTTGTGGTATTGGTCTACACTGCCCAAGTTGAATATCTTATCCATAATTATTGCTATTTAATCCTCAAAAGTACCTCGGTTGCATATCAATTACAAAAGTACAAGATAATCCTGTCACTCCGACAACCTTAATTACGGATTGTATAACCCCAGTTACAGATTACATATAATCTCCTTGTATCAGTATCATAAAATCTGTAATTGAGGTCTAAATAATCGGATTCAACTTCTATCTAAAAAAGAAATACAAGAAGAAAAATAACACTTTATTCCACCAACCACCGGCTGATATTCCGGGTGGCGGCACTGAACTCTACTCCCACTTTTACAACCTCACGCCCATCAGACAGATAAGGAATCAAGTATCCCTTATCATCTATCTGCTGCAAAGCCTGTTCTGCAGTACCGTTCAGCTTGAACTCGAATACATAAATATATTTAGGAGTTTTTACGACAGCATCCGCACGGCCGCAAGCACTACGTACTTCCGCTTCGGTAAACTGCCCCATTAATTTAAATACCAAATAGAAAATGACCTGATAATAACGTTCCTTTTCTTCGTTCAGTTCATAAGAGAAATCAGCAAAAAAAGCCTTTAAACGGGTAAGAAAGGCAGGAACATCACCACTTTCTAATTCTTGAATAAACTTACCTATATAGAAACGACGCTCCCCATCCGGTATAGGAGTATAAAAGGGCAGAATAAAGTTCATAAAGCCATACTTCACCTCATCATTCGGAAATCCCAAACGATATACCTTAAAACGTTTATCATACTCTTTTATCGTCAGATAACCACTTTGATAAATCAACGGAATAGGATTTTCCGCATCAGCACGATATTCGGAAAAAGCAGCAGAAGAAGCTTCCACGCCGTCAATCAGAACCCGAAGATCGTAATCACTTTGCTTGAGCAACTCTACAAGAAAAGTAGGTGTCCCGGTCTGAAACCAATAATCATTGAATTCCTTTGCTTTCAACGCATTGAGCACACTGAACGGATTGAAGACTCCCTCACCGGCCGGATGGAAAAGGTAACCGTCATACAAACGCGTCATCTCATCCACCGTTTCTTCATAAGACAACTCGCTGACCTTACCGAGAACCTCCAGTTCCGGACGAAAAACAGCCGTCAGCTCCTCTTTCGTTATACCGCAAACAGTGGCATAGTCATACCATAAACTTATATCCTGCAACTGGTTCAAGTCACTAAATACACTGACTTGTGCAAACTTTGTTACCCCCGTCAGAAAAGCAAAACGCAAGTAACGGTCGGCACTCTTCAGTACACCGTAAAAGGCTTTTAGAGTATCCCGGAATTCAGAAAGTAACGGCTCATTCCGCATAGCTTGAAGTAACGGCTTGTCGTATTCATCGATCAAGACAACAACATTCTTGCCAGTTGATTCTGCAGCACGACGAATAACTCCCATAAAACGATTGGACAAAGTTAATTCATCGTCTCCTTTTCCATATTTAGCCTCCCACTGAGTAAGGTGATTGCTAAGAATAGCATGTAGTCCTTTCGGAGAATCATACTTTTCGGCATTCAAATCAAGATGCAGCACCGGATAAGTATTCCATTCCTTTTCCAGTTTCTCTATGGCCAAACCCTCAAAAAGTTCTTTTCTCCCTTCAAAGTAAGCTTCGAAAGTAGACAACAACAAACTTTTACCAAAACGGCGGGGACGGCTTAAAAAATAAGGTTTTCCCGTATTAGCCATCCTCCAAACTAATTCAGTCTTGTCCACATAAAGATATCCTTCTTTACGAATATCCTCAAAAGTCTGTATTCCTATAGGAAGTTTACGATTCAAATCAATCATAAGGCCGTTGTTTTAATAATGAAAATACTTAAACGCAAAGATACACTTTTCTGTTCAATATCAGGATGCAGATGAAAGAAAGAAAAAAAGAAAGCGTAGGGCCTGTTCAAATTTTCCTCAGCATTATTTAAGCAGGCTCTACATAGATTCAAAAGATTCTTTGTACATTTGCCGCGTTCAAAAAAAACATTTGCTGCATTCTGAAAAAATAAAGAAAGAGAATGAAAACCATCCGCCATACCCATAAACCTGTTGTCCGCTTCCGTTGTTGGAGCCGGAAAGGGTATGCTGCCTTTGCCAGCCTGGGGCGCCAGGTCACTATCGGGCAACTGCATCTCAACGTGACGGAACGTTCACTCTCCAAACAGAAAGCGGCTCAAACAATCCCATTCAATTTATTTATGACTATTGAAGAAATGAAAGACCAGGTGCTGGGCGGTATCGATATAACGCCCGAGCAAGCAGCTTGGCTGGCTAATACAGCCGATAAAGAGGCGCTCTATGCAGCTGCCCATGAGATTACCGTGGCCCGTGCACAGCACGAATTCGACATGTGTTCCATCATCAATGCCAAGTCCGGACGCTGCCCGGAAAACTGTAAATGGTGTGCGCAATCTTCCCACTACCAAACCCAAGCGGAGGTATACGACCTCGTCAGTAAAGATGAATGCCTCCGACAAGCACAATACAATGAAGCACAAGGCATAGCCCGATTCTCCCTCGTCACCAGCGGACGAAAACCCTCTCCGAAACAACTTACTCTGCTTTGCGACTCCGTCCGCCACATGCGACGGCATTCCTCTATCCGGTTGTGCGCTTCATTAGGCCTGCTGGAAGAAAATGAACTTCGTGCTTTGTATGACGCCGGTGTCACCCGCTATCATTGCAACCTGGAAACAGCTCCTTCCTATTTTCCCCGGCTTTGCTCTACCCATACGCAAGAGCAGAAACTCACTACCCTGCGTGCCGCACGGCAAGTAGGCATGGACATCTGTTGCGGAGGTATTATCGGCATGGGAGAAACGATGGAACAACGCATCGAATTCGCCTTTACTCTCAAAGAACTCGGAGTACAGTCCATCCCGATCAATCTGCTCAGCCCCATTCCGGGAACTCCCCTCGAACATACGCCTTCCTTAAGCGAAGAAGAAGTCTTAACCGCTATCGCACTTTTCCGCTTTATTAATCCGACAGCCTATCTCCGCTTTGCAGGAGGGCGTTCGCAGCTCTCACCGGAAACGATGAAACGCGCGCTGCACATCGGCATCAATTCGGCGATCGTGGGAGATCTGCTGACTACCCTCGGTTCGAAGGTGTCGGAAGACAAACAAATGATCCGGGAAGCCGGATATGAACTTCCGTCTTCACCATTCGACCGTGAACACCTATGGCATCCATACACCTCGACCACTCACCCACTGCCGGTATACAAAGTGGCACGGGCGGATGGGGCAACAATTACCTTGAGCGACGGAACCGTACTCGTCGAAGGGATGTCTTCATGGTGGTGTGCCGTGCACGGATACAACCATCCGGTGCTGAACAACGCGGCACAGGAACAGCTGGCGAAGATGTCGCATGTGATGTTTGGCGGGCTCACCCATGATCCCGCTATCGAACTGGGCAAGCTGCTGTTGCCGCTGGTTCCTCCTTCCATGCAGAAGATATTCTATGCAGACTCCGGCTCGGTGGCAGTAGAAGTGGCCTTGAAAATGGCCGTGCAATATTGGTATGCTGCCGGGAAAGCGGAAAAAAGCAATTTCGTCACCATCCGCAACGGATATCATGGAGATACATGGAATGCCATGTCCGTCTGCGATCCGGTGACCGGTATGCATTCTCTGTTCGGCTCTGCCCTGCCTATCCGCTATTTCGTGCCACAACCGAAATCGCGTTTCGACGGAGAGTGGAACCCCGAAGATATCCTGCCCTTGAAAAAAGTGATAGAAGAACATGCCGGCGAACTGGCAGCACTTATCCTCGAACCCATCGTACAAGGGGCAGGCGGTATGTGGTTTTACCATCCCCAATATCTCCGGGAAGCCGAAAAGCTGTGTCGCGAACACGGAATACTAATCATCTTCGACGAGATAGCCACCGGATTCGGCCGTACAGGAAAGCTCTTCGCATGGGAACACGCAGGTGTAGAACCGGATATCATGTGTATCGGTAAAGCATTGACGGGAGGTTATATGACTCTGTCCGCCGTGCTGACCACCAACGAAGTAGCGGACAAAATCTCCAATCATGCCCCCGAAGCTTTTATGCACGGCCCCACTTTCATGGGAAATCCGTTGGCATGTGCGGTAGCTTGCGCATCGGTAAAGCTATTATTAGAATCCGGATGGCAAAAGAAGGTACAATGCATTGAGGAGCAATTGAAACGGGAACTGGCCCCGGCACGTGCACTCTCTTCCGTAGCCGATGTACGGATATTGGGAGCCATCGGAGTGATCGAAACCCGACAACCGGTAGACATGGCCTATATGCAACAACGGTTCATAGAAGAAGGTATCTGGGTTCGGCCTTTCGGTAAGCTGGTATACCTGATGCCGCCATTCATCATCACACCGGAACAATTAACCCGACTGACAAACGGAATTGTAAAAATAATGAATAATTTGCCAATGTGTCAATGTGCCAATATGCCAATGAGAGAATGAAGAAATAAAAAATGGAAGAATGAAAGAATAAAAGAAATATAATATCCAATCTCCACCATATGGCACATCCTTTTTCATAGCGCAGCCCATTGGCACATTGGCATATTGGCACATTAAATAATTATTATATATGATCCTCATCGAACAAATGCAACAGGAATTGCAGGAACTGGAAGCAAAGAGTAACCTGCGAAAATTGCCCGGTATCCTGCACGAAGGACGGGACGTTATTGTAAACGGACAACGGATGCTGAACCTCTCATCAAACGATTATTTAGGGTTGGCAAACGATATAGAGTTGCGTAGGGATTTTTTGGAAACACTGACACCGGAAACATTCCTGCCTACTTCCTCTTCCTCACGTCTGCTGACGGGAAACTTCACAGCCTGCGAACAGTTGGAGCAACAACTCGCTACGGCTTTCGGTACGGAAGCGGCACTGGTATTCAACAGCGGATACCATGCCAATACGGGTATCCTTCCGGCTGTAAGCAATGCCCGGACACTGATTTTGGCAGATAAGCTGGTACATGCCAGCCTAATAGACGGTATACGTTTGTCGGCAGCCAAAAGCATCCGGTACCGGCACAACCAATACGACCAGTTGGAACGGTTGATAGAAATAAACCACACGGAATATGAACGGATCATCATCGTCACGGAAAGCATCTTCAGCATGGACGGAGACGAAGCGGATCTCCGCGAACTGGTTCGTCTGAAAAAAAAATATGCTAACGTATGGCTGTATGTAGACGAAGCACACGCTTTCGGAGTACGCGGGGACAAAGGACTGGGATGTGCGGAAGAACAGGAATGCATCTCTGACATCGATTTTCTGGTAGGTACATTCGGCAAGGCATTGGCATCGGCAGGCGCTTACATTGTCTGCCGGAAAGTGATACGGGAATATCTCGTCAATAAAATGCGTACTTTTATCTTTACAACTGCACTGCCGCCTGTAATCATTCAGTGGACCTCTTTCGTATTCACCCGTCTGCCCAATTTCCGTCAGAGACGTGAAAAGCTGCAATTGGTAAGCAGTAAGCTCAAAGAAACATTGGAACATAAAGGATACGTCTGCCCCTCAAGCAGCCATATCATACCTATGATCACAGGAGAAAGCAGCATAGCCGTCCGGAAAGCGGAAGAGTTACAGCGTAAAGGTTTTTATGCCTTGCCCGTCCGTCCGCCTACGGTACCGGAAGGAACATCACGCATCCGCTTTTCATTAACAGCAGAAATAAGTGAAGAAGAGATAGTAAGATTGACCACTTAACACAAGAATTGATGAAACAATATATCTATACGCCATCGCTGTATACCCACACAGCACCGTCACATATCCATACGTCGCCTCCGCAAGAACCTCCGCGCCTTTTACTTTTTTTTGCAGGCTGGGGAATGGATGAACATCCTTTTTTACAATATGCTCCCCAAGACAGTGACTTTATGATCTGCTATGACTATCGGACACTTGATTTCGACACCTCCCCTTTAACCGGTTACACCGTCATCGATGTAGTGGCATGGTCGATGGGAGTTTGGGCCGCTTCACAAGTTCTGTCAAAGGTTTCACTACCCATTCGCAGACGCATTGCCATTAACGGCACCCCTTTTCCTATTGACGAGAAGCGGGGCATCCCGCCCGCTATCTTCATGGGTACGTTGGAGGGGCTGAACGAAGCATCCCTCCGAAAATTCCAACGCAGGATGTGTGCGGACGGAAACGTTTTTGCCCGCTTTCAGCTTACAGCCCCCGAACGAAGCATAGAAGAACTGAAAGAAGAACTTGCTGCCGTCGCAGAACAATACCGAATACTCCCTACCGGGACATTCGCATGGGAACAGGCTATTATCGGTGAAAGTGATCGTATTTTTCCTCCCACTAACCAGCGCGCAGCCTGGAAAGGAATTTCCATGTCTAATATAGACGGAAACGAAGCCCACTATGACGAATCCCTCTTTATCAAGTATCTGAAAGAAATATGAATAAAGCCCTGATAGCCGAACGCTTCTCAAAAGCCATCGGCACTTATGCCCAGAAAGCAGACATACAACAACAAATAGCGGAAAAGATGACCTGCCTGTTACAGCAACATCTCCCGGCAACTCCTTTCAATAAGGTAGTGGAATTCGGCTGCGGCACCGGAAACTATTCCCGCCTGCTTTATCACACCTTACAACCGAAACAGTTTTTCCTGAACGACCTCTGCAACGGAATGCAGGCCTGCTGCCACGATCTGCTCGATCAAGGTGCCATATTCCTCACCGGAGATGCCGAAACACTCGACTTCCCCGAAGATACGGAACTGCTGACCTCCTGTTCTACCCTACAATGGTTCGAAAGTCCGGAAAATTTCTTCCACCGTTGCCACCACCGCCTAAGCAGGAATGGCTACCTCGCAATCACCACTTTCGGGCAGGAAAACATGAAAGAAATACGCAGCGTGACCGGACAAGGACTTCCTTACCGCTCGCTTTCGGAACTCGAAGCAGCACTCACCCCTCACTACGACCTCATTCATTCGGAAGAGGAGAGACTGCATCGTTCTTTTCCCTCCCCCCTGCAAGTGCTTTACCATCTGAAAGAGACAGGAGTGACGGGAACCGGAAAACAGCACTGGACCCGGCGCGAACTAAACCGTTTTTGTGAAGAGTACATCCGCTTGTTTGGCGACAACCAATCCGTACCTCTCACTTATCACCCGATTTATATCATTGCAAAAAAAAGAAGCCTCTCCCCCGACCCCTCCCCAAAGGGAGGGGAGGAGGAGAATGTATTGTAAACTATTAATCTAATAACAACTATCAATTTATAAAACAACAACTATTAATTTATAAAACAGTACTCTCCCTCTCTCCCCTCCCTTCGGGGAGGGGCCGGGGGAGAGGCCCACAGAAACAATGAAACAGAATGTATTTTTTGTCTCCGGTATCGATACAGATGCCGGAAAAAGCTACGCCACCGGATTCCTGGCTCGTGAACTCACCCAAAAAGGCAACCGGACGATCACACAAAAATTTATCCAAACGGGGAATGTCGGCCATTCCGAAGACATCGACCTGCACCGCCGCATCATGGGAATCCCCCCTACCGAAGAGGACCGCGCAGGACTTACCATGCCCGAAATCTTCTCTTACCCCGCTTCCCCGCATCTCGCCTCCCGGCTGGACGGGCGCGCCATCGACTTCTATAAAATGGAACAGGCCACAGCCGAGCTCAGTCGCCGATATGACACCGTTCTGCTGGAAGGTGCCGGCGGACTTATGGTACCGTTGACCGAAGACCTGCTCACAATCGACTATATAGCACAAAAAAAATACCCGCTTATCTTCGTCACATCCGGCAAATTAGGAAGCATCAATCATACACTGCTCAGCTTCGAAGCCATACGTCACCGGGGAATCCGTCTCGACACCGTGATGTACAATCTTTACCCCACCGTAGCAGATAAAACGATACAGGAGGACACCTTGATATTTATCCGGAAACAGATGGAAAAATATTTCCCGGATGCACAATTCATACTTGTACCGGAAATATAGAATTAATTGCTTATCTTTACAACCTGTATCCCCGGCTGTCTGCAATGACAGCCGAATCTGTAATGATAACCGGATCTACAATAATAACCGGACAGAGATAACAGCCGGATTATAAAAAGCAATATCGGCATAAAAGCAATATCAGTATGAGAAAAATAATACTTTCGGTAAGCATTCTGCTCTCTTTCACCTCTTTATTGAAAGCGCAAGAATCCTCTGCCACCAAAGTTTTCGAATACCGGCCGGCACCCGGACAGTTCATCAACCTCTTGCCCGCCTACGCAAACGGAGATAATGAACAAACGATCTGCAACAAATGTCTGGAGGCTTTCAAAACAACCCAACTGGTCAGTTTGGGAGGCTTCGGGGGATACATCGTTGTGGGATTCGACCACAGCATCATCAATGTGCCCGGTGAGTATGACTTCAAAATAGATGCCAATGCCATGGACGGCCCCTACGGCATTTCATCGGAACCCGGCATTGTATTGGTATCCGTAGACTCCAACCGTAACGGACTTCCGGACGATGAATGGTACGAATTGAAAGGCTCGGAATACAATAACCCGCAAAGTATCAAGAATTACACGGTGACTTACACCAAGCCCGACCGAAACGATGAAGACATAAAATGGGTCGATAATAAAGGGAAAAGCGGAGTCATTCAATATATGGGTTCACAAGGACATAAGCAAGCCCACTACCCTCTATGGATTAGCGAGCGGACACTGACCTTTACAGGAACACGGTTACCGGATAATGCGGTAAAAATCAGTAGCAATCCGGAAAAGTGGAAACAAGTAGCTTATGCATACGGCTATGCCGATAACAAACCGAATAATACCGATGGTGCCAAATTCAAAATCGACTGGGCAGTGAACGAAAAAGGAGAAACTGTTTCCCTCGATAAAATAGACTTTATCAAAATATATACTGCCGTAAACCAGCAATGCGGATGGCTCGGCGAATTATCTACTGAAATCCTGTCGATAGACGACCTGCATCCGACAGCCACTTCTATCCATTCTTACGATCTGAACTCCAAAATCGACTACCGGGACGGAAATCTGACAGTCACAAGCAAACGTGAATGTACTTTAGAAATTTATAACCTGCAAGGAATATTACTAAAATCAGAACGAATCGGTCAAGGAAAATCCACCCTACCTCTTCTGTTACCTAAAGGCATTTATCTGATCAGAACGGAAGAAACAAGCAGAAAACTTACTATAAACTAATTCAAAGGAAAATTAATTAAAGGGAGATGGGAGATTTGAGATGGGAGAAGTACTATGCAGCATGATAGCGCAGCCTACTTCTCCACTCTCCATCCTCCCATCTCCCTTTTTTCCTTCTCCCTTGAATTAATTATTTCACTGTAAACCGTTTCACAACTGTCTGTTCTGCGTTATACAGCTTCAAGAGATACATACCCTTTTCCAGACCGCCGACTACGATGGTGGCATCACCGGAATTGTTTTCCTGTATCAGTACTTTCGCACCACTTACAGCAATCACTTCGATGGTGTAATTTTCCAACTCAGTCACGATATTCAGCTTGTCGATAGCCGGAACCGGATAGATAGAAGTAGAAACACGAACGCGGTTACTTTCCATACCGATCGCTTTATTGACAGTAAGCGGAATCTGTACAAACTGTATCTTTCCTTTCTGAACGGCACTAACCAGCAACGACAGGGATGAACCGGCTTCCTTACCGGTAACCAACAGTTTTCCATCTTCCAATGTGATGGTTGCTACTTCATCATCAAACGGTTCTTCGATCTGATAGTCAATAGAAGCATCGGCATCATCAAAGGTAAAGAACTGAGCCAGATTGATAACCGTCTCCTCAAAATCGACATCCTGTTTAGCTCCTTGCTTCACTTCGCGATAACCGTTAAAGTCGTCCATACAGAAATAGGTCGGTGTAGTGAGTCCGTATGAATTCTGCTTCGTACCCTCCATCCGGAACGAAACTGCTTTCACCTTACCCAACGGACGAAGATCTACCCACTGCCAAGTATCCAGACAGTAATGATCTGCTTCTTTCTTCGAAGTATAATCAGCTAAATAATAATCCAGTGAAGTAGTCGTATTATCTACCGCCTTTCCTGTAATGATCAATTTCAGATAATCACCGGTTACGAAACCTCCGGCAACATCCGATTGTCCGTCCCCCTTCAGAACAGACTCTTTCACCCATGCCGTATTGGATACATAGAATCCACGAATGGAGTCTCCTTCGGCCTTATTATTCGTCACATCGATTGCATGAGGAATACCTGTATAGACATAAGAAACCGCGTAATTATCAGAATTGTGTCCACTTCCTACCGCCGAACGATATTGGTCGCTCAAACCGGAATATTCCACAGATGTCTGATTGGAACATGCAAAACCCGACCAATAGGTAGATGTATGCCTATTGTTACTGAAAGCGTACGAACCGCTATAAAGTGTAGAGAAAGTTCCGTTACCGGCAAAATCATCTTCCCCTTCACCGTTCCAATAACTTTCTTCTTTCAGATAAACATCTTCGAAAGTAGCCGTATACGCATTACCTTCTACGGTAATCACTACCTCATCCGTATCCGTAGCTCCCCATGCATCGGTTACCGTCAACGTACATGCAGTTGTATTTTTAGCATCGAATGCATAAGAGACCTCCGTAGAAACCACTTCCTGCATAGCATTTTTCCACACATAGGTATAAGGTGCCACACCGGTAGAAACCGTAGCAGTCAGCGTCACGCGGTCTTTTTCCTGAACCGTCCGGTTGGCTATATAAACCAACAGGTCAAGAGGTTCGCCACTAAAGTTATCCAGATAAGCATCTCCCGCAGAAGTCATTTCGATCTTCGTTATCAGACCTTTGTCCTTCAAATTGCTGAATACCCATTTACCATCCGTTGCTCCTAAAGTGAAGGTATGTTTCTGATCTGCTTCATCATAAACATCCATTGTCACCGGTTCACCGGCTTTCAGGAAGAATCCGGTCAAAGGAATTCCCTTATCGGAATTGGTGAAGGTAATGGTTCCTTTGGCTCCTATCTTAGCTACCTTCTTACCAACGACTACCGTATCGTCCGCATCTTCTACCGTAAATCCGGAGAACTTGGCAGTTCCGTCTTCAAAGTCGCCCTCAACGGCAGTAACCTTCTCGAAAGTAGAAACTGCGGTCGGTGTATAGGTAGTGGTGAACACGTCACTGGCAATTACTTCGGAACTGACCTCTTTCAGATTCTGCAGAACCACATAAAGTATGTATTCCGTCTGATTCGCCAAACTGCTCAGAACAACAGAAGCCTCTTTTCCCTTTCTCAGTTGCAGTACTTGTTCGGAAGCCAAAACTTCTTCCTGCGTCGGTGCAACCGCTGTTTTTTCCTTCACTAACAGGAATGCTTTTCCGCTCAGATCGACTTTCAATACGGCAGTAGCTTCCTCGTGCGTAATGTTACTGAAAGAAGGATAGCCCTCTACCAGAACCGGAGTATTATCGGAAACATCACCGTATTCATAGGCACCGATGGTAGGAGTCTGCTCATCGCGGACAGTACCGTTCAAGTCCGTCGTTACAAATGCCAACGGCTTCGCATTCTTCAAATTACCGGTTTGTGCAGGTTCGAGTACTGTTTCCGAAAGGAAAGACGTTTGTTCGTTGTAGCTGTCCTTTTCTCCGGAAAGTACTTTCCAGGCCTCAAAATCATTGACGGCAGTACCGGCATAGGCAAATGCAGTACCGGAAGTATAGGTCATATTGTTGGAGAAAACGATTCCGGTGAAATAATCCTTACTGTAAATCCGGTAAACATGCCCGGTCGCTTCGTTTTGCAGAATATTATTCCGAACCGCACCATTGCTTATGCTGCTATTGATAAACAGAGCTGCAGAAGAATTGTACACACCGGTCAGTCTTACTGTATTATAAACGATATTCAAGTTAGTAGACACTTCTTTACTACCGACTTTTATACCATAGAAAGAACTGTAAGCTCCCGCATTTGCATTGCAAACGACATTTATTTCATTATTATGAATGCTTCCCGGAGCTTCCTGACCAGCTTTTATATACTCGGTATATATACCGGTGGCGTCTTTGGAAGTAGCAAGATTTATGATATTATCCGCAATGACACACTGTTCAAATCCCCTTCTCATATCGAGTGCAGTGTAAGACGCAGTAGCCCGGTCGTTATAAAATTCATTACCGGTAACAGAATAAGCTTTCATTCCTTGCAGATAAATCGCTTTAGCACCTTGATTACGGAAAGTATTGTTCCGGACACAAGCTCCTGCCTCATAAGACGGAGTATTGACCCAACTGGCCCCTAAAGACATTCCTTTGTTAGCTCCTTCCAAAAGACAATTCTCAACAACCAGATAGTCGTTCGTATCGGCAGCTATATTACGGCTATACGTTTCGATCAAAGACATGTCTGCCGACATTTCCGTATACAGATAACAATTCCTGACCGTCACATAACAACTGGCATCTTTCAAACGAACGATGGCCGGATAAGAGACATCCGAAGAAGTCACCGTCACCCCGTCCAATGTAAAATAATCCGCGCCTGCAACGGTGACTACACCATAGCCGGCATGTACTTTTTCATTCGAATCGACATCCGGAGCAATGTATCTGCCACCGACAATCTTCACATCACGGTAACTACCGCTTTTCGACTTAATGGTAATGGTGTTGACAGCAGATGTTCCCTTTATCTCCGCAATATTTACCACTTCATTGTAAGTTCCGTTCTCCAGTTCAAATACCACAGGACCGTCGATACCATCTTTCATGGCATTTACGGCATCCCCGATAGATGCATAATCGGCCTTGTCCGAAACACCGACCGTATAAGTACCTTTGAAACCTTCCACAATATACCCTTCGGCAGAGAACGGCTCTTCTATCTGAGTTTCGGTGCCCTGTGCCGTTACACTCACAGGTGTTGCCTTAATCGTATTTCCTGTCAAGGCATCTCCGGATATATCATAAACCAACCAGAATTTATAGATACCGGGTAAAGTAGCCGTGTAGTTTCCGTCAAACTGATAAGGCAGTTCTTTCAGTGTTTCACCATATTGATTCGTGTTCATAAATACGCTCACGGTATCCGTGCAATAAACTCTTGCCGAAGCAATATCCGTAGAGAATGAAGTGCCTTCATTGCTGAACTTCAAAGCATCGAGCGTGAATTCTCCTTTATCGCCTTTGATTTCCACATCTACACGAAGCATCACTGCATTAGCTCCTCTGAGGAAAGAACGTTCATTTACCGGAACAACTTTCAGTCCACCCAACGACAGAGGTTGTATCTCGTATTCGCTTACCTCTATTTCAAATCCATCGAGTCCGGTACTGGAACCGTAACTGGCTGTCTGGAAATACAGAGTTATCTTGCCATCTTCGGAGAATGAAACGACCTCCTGAGGATACTTGGTAGACTCGATCAGTAAATCTTCTTTATCCCCTTTTTCTCCTCCGTAATACACATACATCTTATCACTGCCACCGATATTCCATTTTTTCAATGTCAGTTTAAGCGTTTTTCCGGCATGTTCGGGTTCAAAAGTCACCGTTCCTTTAAAGCCGCGAGTGATACCACCCTCTACTCCGCCTTCGTCGTAGAACATCAGAGATTGAGAACCAACCTTGATTGTTCCGTTCTCTCCGGATTTCATGACATAGATACTCTTTGTCACACGTTCCCCCGCAGGGTCACCGGATACCGGCTCTTTTACATCACCACTTACTTTCACAGATGTCAAAGCAGCATCGATGGATTGCTCGGCAGCAACATTCTCCTTCATATCATAAGCAATCCAATAATAAGAAGCTCCTTCAAGAAGTTCCAACGGATTGGTCAATGTCAGTTTCAAGGCAGCAGATGAAGCATCCGGAAGAGCTTCCGCTATGGGTGAAGCAAGGTTCAATACGCTATCCTTGCCCGATGTATATACGTACGCCTTGCTTACTTTATCTTGGGCGCCTTTCATATTCAAGGTGATTTCTTCCAGTGAAAGAGGAGTCTTATCTCCGGCTGTCAGTATCTTAAAGCCGATAACCTCTTGATTGGCCGCTGCCGGAGAGGTAGGAATAACCTGGGTGCTTGCCTGAAAAGCATTCACCGAACTAAATTCCATCGGTACGGAAAGATATTCACGCACCTCGGCTTGCCAGCCTTTTGCCGTATAAGAAGCAGAAGTGGTCTTCGCATCAAATACAACGGTCAATGCTCCGTCTGCCGATTCCGAACGAAGAATACGTTCGGGACCTTTATCCTTGTCATCTGCCGTAGTCAATGACCAAAGCAGCTTACCTCCGGTTCCTTTTCCGCTATAAACTTCAAATTTAGCTCTTGGATAATAAGAAGAAGCAGTAGAATGATAATACAGATGAAAATCGCTGAATTCCAACTCTGCAATCATTCCTTTCGTCCCGGGAATAAAAGTCACGATCTGATCGCCCTCAACAGGATTATATCCATCATAGTATGAAGACGGATTCTTGGTACTGGCAAAGTCCCACGTTCCGAAAATGGTCTTTTCAAATGTACCGACCACTGAAAGATATTCATTCTTCACCGTTCGGAAACCTTCCGGATTACCGTTCGCTACTGCATGAGACTGTCCGGAAAGAGTGATCCCGGTACAGCCGCCATCAATCACTTCACCGCTCTGTGTGTCTGCTTTCAAATCGTATGCCAACCAAAAATAATTATCCCCTTCGACCAAGCTCTGCGAACAACTGCTCAATTCGAAAGCCGCATTCCCTGTTAAATCAACCTCACCCACTTTCACTGTATTGGCAAAGACATTGCTTTTTCCGGTATAATAAACCGTAGCTTTTGACAAATGAGATAAAACCGTAGTTCCTTCGGCAGTAAACTTAAATGCTTGCGCAACAAGAGGAATAGTATTTTCCGTCTTAATATTGACAGAAAGAATCGGTTGCGAAACATCACCGGCCACGACAGTACCTTCGGTATATTGAGCAGGAACAATTTCTTTCACCTCCATTTGCACGGGAGTATACTCGGACACAACGGCTTCAAAACCATCTTTTAAGTTATAATCGGTTATCTGTATGGTTTTTAAATAGACAGTCAGTGACCCGTCTTCCGCCATTGACTTCACAACCGCCGGTACTCCATTGCGCATGATTGTATTTAAATCAGCTTCACTGACAGTTTTTCCATCGTAAATCTTCATCACATCATCATTGGTAGAAGTGCTATATATATTTTCATATAAGCTTACTTTGGAAAAGTCTATCTGAATTTTATTTCCCGGAGTAGTCGGAACAAATGTTACTGTCCCTTCAAACTTTGAAGAGATTTTCCCATCTTTTCCACCATCATCATAAAAAAAGAGATTATCGCTCCCCACCTGATAAGTGGCGGGAGTAGCAGACATCAGAACCGTATGCGGAATAGTCAAAGTAACGGGGGTAGCCGCTATAAAGCCCTCTACTCCGGTGGTATGGGCAGTCGTTGTTACCTTCGAAACAACAGCTTGCACCTTTGCTCCGAACACTGCATCCGCCTTGACATCACCTGCAATGGAAAACCAGTTCCGACCGGAAGACAGCGCTTTAGCTAATGTCAAGGTATAAGTACCGTCATTCTCGGTAAAAGTTGTTTCCAAAGGTGTCTCTCCGTCAAAATTCAGTTCAGCACCGGCATACAGTTTCAACTGTCCGGGTTCTACAACTTCATTTATAGGAAGCGTAAACGAAACACTCGTCAGATTCTCCGGTTTCATGATTCCTTCGGTATCTACATAAAAGCTGACTAAATTTACCGCTTTTTTAGCTACAGGCTCGGTTTCCACTTGCTCGTAAGAAGAACCGGAACCTATAACCGTCATATCTTCCACCTTTACACAACTCACTTTAGCTACCCAACCGGAGCAATTGGTTGCATTCACGAAATGAAACCCGACAGAGAGTGCTCCACTGGGATCGGTAGAAAAATAAGTTTTATTGGTATAAGTCCCGCTAAGCGTTTCCAACAGTTCACCTTCCGGCAATTTAGATGTATTTGAAACTCCATAGGTCGTTGTAGGAAATTTATAGTCCGCACCCGGTTCCAAAATTCCGTTATAAATATTCAAGTAAGCCGGATTAGTGGTCCATGAAGTCTCATACTTTAATACCTCTACCGACTCAAAAGTTATTTGAATTACTTTCCCTTCTTCCGCCGGTTTAAAAACAACGGCCGACAAGGAATTGTAGCTACTGCTACCCTTTATCATATCTTCTCCCCAATGATCATAAAACGTAATCTCATCGGAAACGATCACCGCCCCGTCTTCGGGCATTCCGAATTGGGGCATAAGCACAACATTCGGGTTATCAGAACCTTGTCCCCATGAATACATGGGGATGGCACTGAGCACCAATCCGAGTGTCATCAAAAATAAATGCGTAATTCTTTTCATAAGCATTTTAATTAAACAATTATTTGAACTAAAACTAAATATTCAAACTCTTGAATAACTTTTGCCAAACGAAAAAAACAGAGATTGCCCTAAGAAATGCAGGCATTGAAATAGGTCCTAAAACGTCTCTTTTAGTCTATTACTCTCCGCTTTAACTCCCGAAAGCATCAGATATTATAAAAATTGGCAGGTCTTCTGACTTGTCTCTCCCTCCGGATGCCTTCCCATAAAGCAGGGCGCTTTACAGTGACATTCTTATCCGGGTTCTACGAGAATTACAGCAGCGGGTACTGTTACCGATTCGCACGGTATTCCCTTTTTATGCATCACAACTCGATGCAAACCAATTTTTTGCAAAGGTAAACTTTATTTTTGAAGTAATCTCAGAGCCTGTTTAAATTTTCCTTTTAAATGTTTTTATCAGTTTATCTTGAGCAAAATTAAAACGAAATGGGGATGTGTCAAAACTCCCCTTTTCGTTCTCATTTAAAACCGGTTCTTATTTCAGTTCGTCTTCGGTAAGTTCCCGAATCACCTTGCAAGGATTGCCCACAGCTATCACATTGGCAGGAATATCCTTTGTCACTACACTCCCACCACCTATGATGCTATTATCTCCGATTGAAACTCCCGGCAGTATCACTACATTCCCTCCAATCCAGACGTTATGTCCTACCGTTACCGGATAAGCGTATTCCCAACCGACTATACGCTGTGCCACATTTACAGCATGCCCGGCCGTATAAATACTCACATTCGGCGCCAATAATACATTGTCTCCGAATGTCACCAAAGCCTCATCCAATATAGTACATCCCATATTGGCATAAAAATTCTCACCAACACGGATGTTATAGCCATAATCGCAACGGAACGGCTGTTCGATAAGTAGCTGCTTGCCGGTAGCACCTAAAAAATGTTTCAATATTTCAGTACGCTTTTCCATTTCCGACGGATGCAGATTGTTATATTCAAACAATATCTCTTTCGCGCGGGCACGTTCCGTCACCAATTCATTACAAAAAGCCAGGTAAGGTTCACCCGCCAACATCTTCTCTTTGTCTGTTTTCATATCTTTATATATCCTAAGTTACGGGAAATCCGACTCATAAGGACAACAAATATAGATGAATTAATGAAAAGTGGATAAGATTTCTTATAGGAAACCTGATTTTTTACTATAAATAAGCCTTTTGGGAAAAATCGTCAACTATTCCGGTAAAATTGCTATTCTCCTGTCTTAGAAACAACTCTATCTTTGCAATAGTAAAAAACAATAAAGAATGAACTATATGAAATCAATTAAAATCTTAACTGTGACATTTTCGCTTATGTTGACTTTTATAACATCAGCCTGTGCAGGCAATAAAGATAGCAAAAGTATTAACTCTCAAAAAGAAAAGAATGATATGGAAGTAATAGCATTGACCAAAGCAGATTTTCTAAAAAAAGTATATAACTACGAAGCTAATCCCAATGAGTGGAAGTTTGAAGGCAGTCGTCCTGCAATCATTGATTTTTACGCCACTTGGTGTGGTCCCTGTAAAGCGATGGCACCGATACTGGACAGTATAAGCAAAGACTATGCCGGGAGAATCGATGTCTACAAAATAGATGTGGATAAAGAGTCTGAACTTGCGGGAGCATTTGGCATTCAAAGCATTCCCACTCTATTGATGATTCCGGCAAAGGGAGAACCTAAAATTTTACAGGGAGCCATGCCGAAAGATCAACTTACTAAAATAGTAAACGAGTTTCTATTAGAAAAGAAATAAAGGTAGAAGGACGTATCCAAGAGATTTTATAGATACTTCCGGGACATAGAAGTATTTGTTAAAATTGACTCGTTATTTCAGACGCAACTTTCACTGTTACACAGATGTATTGGTTTATCACGAAATAATAAACCGGGTGTAACCAGTGAAAGTTGCGTCTGATTTATATTCTATTTTTATTTATATATACAAAATACATCTTTATTTTGTAATATAAATGCCAATATATGTAATGCATCATTACATATATAGATATCAAAATAACTTCCCATCTTGTTCGGGATATAATGCCTTGTAATATTTGATACGTTCTCCCCAGGGACGGAACTCAAAAGGAAATACATGCTGTTGCTCCGCCCAGCGATTCCACTTCTTCTCCAGACTTTTCACCTTCTCAGGATATTGTGCAGACAGATCTTTCTCCTCAAAAGGGTCTTCTGAAAGGTTTATCAACTCCCAAGAGGATTTTCCATTGGCACGTACCAACTTCCATCCGTCCGAAATAACGGCACAAGACGTCTGATGCTCGAAAAACAAATCACGTGAACACAATTTTTTATTCTGTATGGCAGGTAAAAGACTGGTTCCCGACAATTTCACTTTCTCTCCCTGAAAAGAAGAAGGGTATCGGACCGATGCCATATCCAGACAGGTAGGAAACAGATCGATAATATGACCGGGTTCCCGGCAAATCGTGCCTTTCTCTTTAATTCCTCTTTTAACAGAATCACCACACTTTATGATCAGAGGTGAACTTGTCCCACCCTGAAAACACCACTGCTTATAGCTACGGTAAGGAGTATTACTCAAATCCGCCATCAACTGTCCCAGATATCCCCCTTCGCTGGTTGCCCCGTTATCGCTCATAAACAGAAAAACGGTATTCTCATAAATGCCCTTCTCCTTGACTGCTTCGATAAGTCGTCCTATACCATCGTCCATGATCTCGATCATGGCGGCATAAGTAGCCATGTCGTTTATCCATTGTTCTTGCTGCCGGGGAGTAAGATCCGTCCACGACGGGCGTTGATCATTGAACTCCCGCTGATAAACCGGCAGTTCCATCGATTTTTTTACCAGCCCACAGGCTTTCTGGCGTTCGAAACGTTGACGACGCAGTATATCATATCCCGCCTTATAACGTTCACGGCAAGCATCCACCCTCTGTTTCGGAGCGTGTAAAGGCAGATGCGGTGCATAATGCGCCACATACAGAAACATAGGAACATCAGCAGGATGTTCCCTCACAAAACTCACGGCGGAATCGGATATGGCCGTGGTATAGTAATAATCATCAGGGAACTCAGTAATCCTTGTCAGACCGGAATATACCGGTTTAGGAACATAATAACTTCCACCGCCACTAAGGCAGCCGTAGTATTTTTGAAATCCGCGTTGCACGGGATAACTTCCGTTGGGTTCATCAAAAGCGCCGTCTACGGTCACATGCCACTTACCGCTCATATATGTAGCATAACCATTGTCGCGAAGCACTTCGGCGATAGTAGGGATATTGGCCGCTATCTGTCCCCGATACCCGGGACGATGTTCATCGACAGCCGTCATCCACCCCATACCGGCTTCGTGCTGGTAATGGCCGGTAAGCAAGGCCGCCCGGCTGGGACAACTACGTCCCGTATTCTTAAACTGGCTGAAACGTATCCCTTCTTCTGCCAAAAAATCAATATTCGGAGTACGCACTTCACCCCCATAACATCCCAAATCGGAAAATCCCATGTCATCACACAATATCAGAATAATGTTCGGATGGTTCTCTTTAGAAGCATTGCCGGCAACGGCACTGTTCCCTATGGAAGATAATATTAGGGAACTTATCAACAGTCTATTCATTCGTTTGGATTTAAAAGTTACTCACGGACAAATATACCGCTAATCAGTGAATGGCAATGTTCACTTTTGATTATTTATTGTCTAATATTATCTAAACTGCAACAAAAAAGAAAGAAACCAAATAAGTTCTTCTGAATTATTCTTAACTTTGCCACGTATCTGAAAAACGGATACATCGTTTTCGTAGAACGATGGAGAAATCTTATTATTATCTGCCATCAAAATCTGGTAAATTTTAGCATATGCAGATAATAAGTGAGACTCTCCACGTCCAAGAAGTGTATGACTTTGTTATATACCATCTTGGCGTGGGGCTATTACTTATTATTTATATGCGGGCTTACCAGAGCCATGATGGGATAATATAGTATATAGCTCCCACGCCTTTTCATCATGCATGGGAGCATAAATAAATTAAAAGCACACAAATAATTATGAATGAATTAACTTGTCCCTGTTTCATGAAAACAGATCTTGAACTCGCGGTTGACAAATTATCCTTTCTTGAAGAAAACTATTCCTGCATGAATTCTCCCGAATATCTTAAGACTCTTCCCAAACATGAACTGTTATGTTGCTTGTGCCTGATCGATGTAGTTATACTTTCTATCAAGCAGAAACGTTATACATGTACAATCACAGAGCTGATTCGGTTATATGAATGCAGAGAAAATATTATTTTGGTAATTTTCGTAAAATATAAATTCCATCCACGCCTGTAATATCTTCAGATAAACAGACATATCACGGGAAGTGAACAGAATACCTCTTATAGATTTACTTCTAAAAGAAGCTATCTGTTTCGCGGAAATAGAAGGTTAAGGGATACAAGGTACGGATACAAGGCTCTTAACAATAGCAGGCAAACTATCCAAAACCATCACAGGATTATCCGTAGAAACAAGATTCACACCCAACGTTACCATCTCCCGCAAATCTTCAGGTGTATTGATGCCCTGTACATTCACAGTCATCCCCAATTCCTGCGCTTCCCTGATCCATTGAGGGTGGTCACGATATTCTTTCCGATGATAATGAATTCCCCGTATCCCCATTTCATAGACCTCAGCCGGTGCCATTCCCCCTTTGAGACAGGCCACTACCGCCTCCGGATCAATCCGAACGAGCTCTTTGCATATATCCAAATTAAACGTGATATACTGCACCTTATTCTCCACTTTATAATACCTCACCGTATCCAGCACAGCCTTTACCACAGTCATATTTCTCTCGAAACTATCATGCTTCTTAATCTCGATAAAAAGTTTGGTTGGAGATTCCGACTGCTTAAGTTGCACAAGAAAATCCTTCAATTGAGGTAACTTTTCACCATTAGACAGTTTCATATCTTTCAATAAATCATAATCGGTATCTTGAAAGGAAAGACCATTCATTTTTTTATCATGCCCTACCACCAAATAACCGTCTTTAGTGAGCCATACATCCATCTCCGAGCCATAAAGCCCCATTTTTTGGGCATTCTTCAAAGCGGTAACCGAATTCTGTGCCGCTCCTTCCGTATTCCAATACCCCCGATGGGCAACAATGCCCGGCTCCCGGTTTCCTCCGTTCTGAGAACGGAGAGAAACACTTGGGCAAGCCAAAAAATAAACTAATACACAAATCGAAAAAACACGCATATGTTTTAATGATAATAATTACATAATATTATATTTATACCTTTGAAAGTACGCTACTTCAAGGTGACCATCACATTAACGGTAGAAACCACTTCCATCTCATTCGCTCCATCAACTGATGAAACAAGCTTGTAGGAAACCGCTTTATCAAAATCGACAGCAGAAGAACCCGAAATCTGCTCCACATCATTTATATAAACCTTATCTGATGGAGAAAGCGTTTCAAAAACCGGAACTAACGCACCTGTATCCGTACCTTCGGGAAGAGTCACATATAAATCGAACGTAGTATAATCAAAAGCACTTCTATCCAATATACCTGCCACACCGGCTACCCTGAAAGATTTAAATTCGGGATAATAGCAAGTATACAGTTTATAATGACGTTCCGTCCCTGAATAAGCCTCCACCAAGATATCCATCGGAGAGGATAAATCGTACTTGGTATTTGAGGAATATAACCGATCGTTTATAAATACCTTGGTAGAATCGGAAGCGATTGAGAAATTCAATTTCTGAGACATGCTGATAGATAAATCCTTATTGTTATATCTCATTTTATAGGGCAACATCAACAACCACTCATCATTCTCCTTCTCTTCGGCATATATCTCGTCATAATAAATTTTAGACGAAAGTTTATCGATATCCGTCACATTATCTACCACGTTGACTATAACAGAAGCCGTGTCTACCCTCATGTCTTTACCCAAGTCCAGATAAGTGGATGCCACACACACCACCCGGTAAGTACCTGGTACGGAATATGAGTAAGTGAATACTCCCTTATTGACTACCATACCGGTATTGTTCTGACTCCGTAATTCATAATTATGCGACTCATCGCCTGTGAAAATAGCTACCTGATCGGCAATACCTGTGAACTTAACCACCATTGACTCATTGAGTTGAAGCGTAGTCTTATCTACCGTCATTCTTGCATAAGGAGTAGCAGACGACTCGTCTTCACAAGCTATAAACAGCAAAGTCATACATGCCCCCGACAATATTCTATATAGAACTTTCATATTCATCTTGATTACTTTTTATGATATTAATAACCCGGATTTTGCATAACCGCTCCTTGAGAAAGGTCAATCTCGGCTTGAGGGATCGGGAACAGTTCATTCACCCCTTTCCGAAAATAAACTCCCCGCTTGTTGGTATTCGCCAATCCAAAAGCCTTTATTACTTCCGCAGCACGTTTTTGGCGGACAAGATCAAAGAACCGGTCCCATTCGAAACATAACTCTTTGCGACGCTCCGACCAGATCTGATCGCGCATGTAACCATATCCACCGGCCAAATAAAGATTTCCGTTTCCGTCGATGATATTTGCCTGCCGTTTATTAGTATTTAACTGTTCGAGCGCACGGGCTCCTTCACCACATTCATTAAGAGCCTCGGCATAAATCAACACTACTTCGGGATAACGGATTATCCGCCTGTTTTTACCATTGTCGCCCGTATATAAAGGTCTTTCCTTAATGGGTGTATACCATTTCAAAGTCAATTTCTGTTGCGGACCACAGTCGAGCATCTCCAAATCGGGAGCACTTTCCTTTTGGCCTACCATACTCCTGCGACGCGGATCGGTTCCGAACATGGATTCCAAAATAGCTTCCGTAGCCCACATTAACGGAGAATTACAATAAAGCGTCTGATAGATAGCATCACCTTCATTGTCATTTCCAGTAGAACCATCTCCCGATTCCTTGAAAACAATTTCAAAAATAGAACCTTTGCAAAATTCTCCGGACTGGAAAAACTGTTCGTAATACCTCAGTACATTTCCATAGAAATCCTTATATTCAAGAGAATATGCTCCTTTCAGCATCGGAAGTGTAGTCTCCGGCAGTTCATAGGGATCGGCAGAATGATTCAGCGCTTTAGGTTTGAACCAAAGACGTTCGCGAAGCTCTTCCCAATCTTCTTCGGAAGCATCATAATGCAATATGTCACCAAAGGTCATTGTAGTTCCATCTACAAAATACTCACCCAGCCGAACGACTTCTTCCCATTTTCCGGAAGGTATGCCGGGAGTGGCCTGATACATGAGTACCTTCATAAGCAATGCCACTGCCGCACTCTCACTGGCCCTGCCCGCATCGTCGTCAATAAACTTCGCAGGAAGCATGATAGCCGCTTCACGCAAATCTTTTTCTATGTAAGCGTACACCTCCTCTGCCGAAGACCGGGGAACAACCAAGTTGTCAACCATTTCTATCTCCGGACGAATAGGTACTCCCCCATAAGTTTTCACCAGATTAAAATAGAACAAAGCCCGCAAAAACTTTGCTTGTCCCAATATATAACGGATATCACGATAAGATGAATATTCTTCATCCGCCAATCTCACCCTGTGGGCATTAGCAATCACCTGATTGGCACGATATATACCTTTATAATTAATGGTATACCTCTTCTGAATCCATTCATTGGACGTATTAAAGCGGAAATTGACCAATTGCCCCATTTGGGTAGTCAAATCTTCATCGGTTCCTTTCACATCATCTCCACATGCCTCACCAAAACGCCAGTCACACTGGTTATAAACCTCCATTTGTAATACATCGTACGTGGCATTCAATGCTGATTCCAGTTTATATTGAGTATCATAAAAATTCTCATCCGTTGAATAGCCGAGCACATCTTTATTCAAGAAGTCTTCACACCCAGTCAAGAAGCAAACAGCTAGGCTAAATATCGTAATTTTAAATACTGTCTTATTCATATTCCCAACTTTTATAAAGTAATATTTAGTCCAAAAGTAAATGAACGTGCCTGTGGATAGTTTCCATGATCAACGCCCATGCTAAGATTATTGCTCTCGGTTCCGGAGACCTTGCCCACTTCCGGATCAAATCCATTATAGCCCGTCAATGTCAATAGGTTATACGCTCCGACAAACATCGACAGATTCGTCAGATGCCAACGGGAAGTCAGCTTGTTGCTGAAATTGTAAGTAAGCCGTACTTCCTTCAAACGTATATACGAGCCGTCCTTCACCATGAAATCGGAAGCCCGAAAGTTACGGGCTTTATCCGAGCCTCGTAAATCAGGAACAGAAGCATCCAGATTTTGCGTAAAGAACCGGCGGCTATCGATCGCATACTCTTCTCCTCCCGACCAATGCTTATCACGAATGTCGGCATATACATTTCCCTGAGCCGCATTATTAAGGTAGTAATCCATCACATTAAAAATCTTATTACCAGTCTGTCCCTGGAAGAATAACTTCAAGTCGAAATTGGCATAACTGAATGACATCGGGATACCAAAGACAAAATCAGGCAGAGGTGAACCCAAATAGGTACGATCTTCGGCAGTGATCTTTCCGTCATTATTCAAATCTTTAAATCTGAAATCGCCCTGCCGGGTAGATAAATCGAATTCATTTTTACCGGCATCATACTGGGCACTGGCTTTCACCTCGTCCAGAGAGTTGAAAATCCCGTCTGTCACATACCCGAAGAAACTTCCAATAGGCTTACCTACCGCAGTTTTCGTCACATAATCAAGAATACTCGATTCGCTAAGATAACCTCCGTAAACCGGTTCGTCACCCAATCCCAAACTTACAACTTTATTCTTGATATAAGACACGTTGAAACCAATTTCATATCTAAACTTTTTAATCTTGTTACGGAAATTGACAGACAGCTCCACACCACTGTTACGAACCGAACCGGCATTGGTCATCGGGGCATCATCATCCACATTATCGAAGTCATCGAATCCGGTAGAAAGCGGAACGGGCACACGTAAAAGCATATCAGTCGTCAACTTGGTAAACCATTCCAAGCCTAAAGTCAAACGGTTGTTGAACAAACCGAGATCCAATCCCACGTTAAATGTCTCGGTCTTCTCCCAATGAATGTCCGGATTGCCTATCAAAATGGAAGTGGTGCCCGGATAAACCCGGTGATTGCCTATACCAAACGAATAATTCTTTTCGGTATTCAAAAGAGTATAACGGGAAAGTTCGTTGATACGATTGTTGCCTAACTGTCCCCATCCAAATCGTAACTTACCAAGCGAAAGCCAGTCTTGATTTTGCATAAACGGTTCGGAAGTAAATTTCCATCCCACGGATACGGAAGGGAAATATCCCCAACGTTCGTTTTTGGAAAAGATAGAAGAGGCATCGGCACGAAAATTAGCCTGAAAAAGATAACGGTCGAGGAAATTATAACTTAAACGACCTACAAATCCCAATGCAGTCCATTCATTATCCAGTCCGGCCGCATCATCACCGGTATATCCGCTCGACAAAAACCAAAGATCGGAAGAATTGCTCGCAGTCCCTTTACGGGTACCTTCCATCCAACTGTTTTTATAACCTTCGGCTGTCTGCCCCAATAGTACAGAAATATCGTGTTTTTTGTCCTTCCAGGCAAAAGTGAACAGGTTATTGATCTCCCACTTGTTGGTTTGGTTACGCCGGTTGTAAATCCGGGTCAGATCGTTGGGCATCGCAAAGTCTTCATCCAGTTTATTAACCTCATAGAAACGTGACCGCTTCCCGATAACAAGGTAATCGGAAAATTTAAATTGATAAGTCAGCAACTTTCCTAATTTGGCAGTGAGGTTCAAATTCAAATCAATACGATGATTTTCTCTTTTATTGTGATTCCGGTCTATCACGGCAATGGGATGATTGGAATTATAATTTCCCCTGTAATTGTAAAGATATTCCAAAGGGCTCTGATACAAAGCCTTTTTCAAAACACTCTCACTTCCTTCGGGTACAATATTTCTATTTTCATTTGTATAGAACATGTTTGTAGTCATATTCAGCCAGCTATTCAACTGGTTATCCAGATTCATGCGCAAATTAAACCGTTCGTAACCGGAAGTTTTTACAATACCTTTTTCATTATAATAACTTCCACTGACCATGTACTTATGCCGATCCGTACCACCAGATACAGATAAATTATATTGTTGTTTCAATCCTGTTTGTGTTATCGCATCCCACCAATTATCCGGAGAGTTTCGTCTGATAGTATCTACTTTAGTATATTTGAGATTATCATAATAATAACCTCCGTCTTTGTCTTTAGAATAATACAATCTACCGTCTACCGAATAAATACTGTTTCCCGAAACGTAATCCCTCATCAATGCATACTCTTCTGCGTCAAGAACATCGATTTTCTTCCAAGGATTCGAAAAGCCCACAATCATATCGAAACTAATTTTCGTCTTCCCCGAAGCACCGCCCTTGGTTGTAATCACCACTACTCCATTGGCCGCACGCGCACCATATACGGCGCTCGAAGCCGCATCTTTCAGTATTTCGATATTGGCAATATCATTCGCATTCAGATGATCGATACCATCGACTATAAAGCCGTCGACCACATACAAAGGGTCCGCATCATTAACGGTTCCCGTACCCCGAATCTTAATAGTAGAACTGCTACCAGGAGCACCGGTATTCTGTATAATATTGACACCGGCAGCTTTTCCTTGCAATGCCTGCAAAGGTGAAGAAACCGGAATATTGGTTAGCTCTTCTCCCGACACGGAAGATATGGAACCCGTAATATCACTCTTTTTCTGAACACCATAACCAATGACCACCAGTTCGTCCAACTGGATATTCTCTTCATCCAGTAATATTGTCAATGGTTTATTATCACGTATGATAACCTCACTGGACCTATATCCCATATAAGTGATTTTAAGGATAGTACCGACAGGCACTCGCATAGAGAACTTTCCATCTATATCTGTTATCACACCGTTTTTGGTTCCCTTTTCCACTACGGTAACACCAATGAGCGGTTCTCTGTTCTTACCATCCAGCACCTCCCCCGAAATCGGTAGAACCGACTGCGCATAAGAGGATACTATGTGGACGATAGCCATGATAAACACTGCCATCCTGGGTAATATATCTTTATTCATCTGCTAATAATTAAATGAAGCGGTTATATAATGGTTATAAAAAATATTTCATCCGTGGATTATGCGGAATAGATGACCTCACCCGCAGATGAAATATGAAATAACAGAAAACACACTGAAAATCTGTGTTTTCATACTGGCATCAGATCATTTTTTAATAATCAGATTGGAAGACGAAACGCCTTTTGTGCTTTGTACATTTATCAGATACATGCCTTCGGCCAGTGAAGACACATCGACAGCGTTCTCGGACGGTTTATCCACAACCTTAACCAGTCTGCCGACAGAATCATAAATTTCGACCTTTTTAACGGTTCCTGTTGTTTTCACAAAGAATTTATCACTTGCCGGATTCGGATAGATCTGAGCTTTGTTTCCTCCGTTCACAGGAATATTTTCAATGGAAGTCCCTATCTCCGCACGTGTACGATATTCGATATCCAAATTATCGGCATCTTTTATAGGATCATAATCCGGTTTACGATAGTGATAACAATAAATACCTTCACCCTCATTAATGGCAAAAATAACATCACCGCCCAAATTTCTCATAGAATGTACCTTGTCGCCTTCGCCCGGCTTGATATTCGTTACACGAACAGGAAAATCGGATTTACTGTCTACCCGGAATAATTTTTCCTGCCACTCCTTGTTCTGCACACTCGAATCCCAGTAATACATACTTCCGGAAGCCACAATCGGCTCTTTCACCCAAGCATTAAGTTTGCCTGTACCTAAATCAGAGTGCAAATAAACATCCTCCCCATCTGTATAATGCAACTCTCCACCAAATCCCAACGGCATACCGGTACCTCCAGAATTGGCCGAAAACATATAAACACCATCAAATTCCACTCCCGCATCCGGAGAACTGTTTTTGGGTTTTCCATCTGTTCCAGGAACATTTTCATTGACATCGAATGCACCATAATTACCCGGTTCCAAATTGGTAAATGCAAGCTCGGAACCATACTCCTCATGCCAACCACGGAAATATATTTTTCCATTATAAGGAATAGGACTGGCATCGCTCACCCAACCACTCTGAGGACTGTTATTCTCATCCTTCCCCGGCCGGGTATCATAAATAAGATAAGTTCCCTCTTCCGTACCGTCACTGGCAAAAGGTTCACCGCCGTATTCGTAAGACCAAGCCTGAAAAAAAAGCTTTTCATTGTAGAAGTTAACCATATCATCTATGGCTGCACTCATAGTAGCGCCTGCAACTTCCGGATTAGGCTCTACATTCATATCTTTCACTAAATGTGTTCCGGCTTCCGTCCCATCAGTTACCCAAAGCTCCTCACCATACTTTCCATCTTTATCATCGGCCTTAAAAAACACTTTGCGACCCACCCGGCAATACGGACTGTAAGGAGAACCATTATCTGTCCCGGGATACCCCATCTTACATTCATAAATCAATTTGGTTCCTTCTTCGGTTCCGTCACTGACCCAAAGCCAATGTTGACCACCATTATACTCCTCGCTGTCAAAATTCTTAGCAGCAAACACAAACTGAGTTTCATTCAATTGCGTAAAACCTTTCGGATCGGAAGAAGCTAATTCATGAATATCCTTCACCATATAAGTACCCTGTTCCGTTCCGTCAGAAATCCAGAGTTCCGCTCCGTTAACACCATCGTCTGCCTGAAAAACGACTTTATCATTAAACCGCGTCAACCAAACGACATTAGAACTTGTCGGCCCGGGAATGATATCTTTCACAATCCTCGTCCCGTCCGGAGTTCCATTCGTCACCCATAATTCCTCTCCGTGCGCAGCATCCGTTGCCGCAAAAAAAGCAAGGTAACCTTTCTCCTTACTTCCGGCAACCGTTATATTCTTTTGTTGGATAAGTTTACGAGTATTGTTAACAAATGCAGTTACCCCTTCTGGTAAGAGACTTCGTAATTCACCTCCCGGATCACGAGTAAAATCACCTGATGTCTGAGGTTGTCTTCCTCCTTGAGCAAAAACACTTCCCATAGCAAATAATGAAAAGACAAATAAAAAGCACAACTTTTTCATATTCTATAAAATTAAATTAAAAAAAGACTGAATAACTCGTATTTTACGGGATAACCAAAACTTTGTATTAATGTAATCGTTGTGTTTCTACATTTTTAATTCGAGCAAGTGTGTTCTTTTCCTTTCATAGTACAAAGATACACGACCCCGATGACAAAAATAGATCAAAACCATTACATATATGATACAAAAAGAAAAAGAACTACCGGTTAAATACCTTGTAAAAATGTAGTAAAGAAAGACTCCATTAATACCAGATTTTGGTTATAACACCTGCTATATGAATTCTCTGTTTTCTTTCATATTTCCCGGGTGCATCAAGAATAGAAAGAATGCATCAAGCAGGTACAATAGGTTATTAAAACATCACAAATGTACGGTCAAGGCAACTAAACGAATGTTAGAAATTGACCAAATATTACAAGATTTTCGTGAAAATAGCCCTTCAAAGCCACGTAGTATCATTTAAATATTTTTTTCATTCGAATTACAACATCTATTCAAGAACAATATCAAACTGATCGTAAGACTCTGTCCGGTGGGCTAAATGCTTAGTCAATGCCGATATTCCGAACAACGGCGAATAGGTCCTGACCTTAATCGTTTTCCCATCAGGCATGAATTCCAGTATACGGAGCCATCCGTCACCACCATTTCCTTCCGGACCGCCTCCCAAAAACTGTACGTTGAACATCATCTGATGAATCGGTTTACCAGATGTATTATTGTCGATTCTGTATCCGACATTATCTTCGTATTTACTATTTCCATTACCGGTATGTCCACATATCAAAAGGCGGATATTGGAAGAAGGATAAAGTAGCTTTTCCCATATTTGAGTCCCTACGTTCATAGGAGAAAGCGCATACTTTTCTTTATCACGGATAGTACCGCCTTTCGGGGGAGTACCGGGATTAAGATATCCGTGGGTCATAAAGATGACTTTACTATCCTTATAAGTTTCGCTTGCTACGAGTTTTTTTGCCCAATCGAGCACCTCATCCCGTGGAGCAAACTCACTGGTGATAATCAAAATCTTTCCCCATGTCGGTTCATTGAATTCGAAAGCGGCATTCTCTAAAGAAGCAACACCGTTACGGTTTGGAATTGCACTGACACAAAGGTCTCTCCATGCCGTATTCCTTTCAAAAGGAAAATATTCGGGGAAATGCGTCATTCCGTTTTCAGAGCGTTTATAACCATATTCATGATTACCTGTCGATATGATGTAAGGAACCTTGTTATCGAGCCTGGCAAATGCCTTCGAACTGGCTTCCCACATTTCGCGACTGGTTTGATTAAGCATCTTCCGGTTACGCACAATATTCTCATTTTGCTCTACGACATCTCCCGTACATAACACTGCTTTAATCTTTAAATTTTCAATATGATCTACAATCCATGCCGTACACAATTCAAACAAAGGCTGATTAATATCGTACTTGACATATCCCTGCGGATCCCCCAAAAGAATCATCGAGAATGATTCCGGATCAATCAGATGTTGCTGGTCGGCTCTCTTTTGAGCGCCCAAGCCTATCCAAGCTCCTGAGACAACAGCTAAACATAAAAAGAACTTTCTCATAATTTACATTTCTCCTTTTTTTATACTTTATTCTAAATACACACATCTCAATATATCCTTACCGGGATTTTCCGGCAAACATTTTGTCTCTACTGCTAAACAAAGTCTTTCGGCAACACACCAAACTGTTTTTTAAAACAGCTCGAAAAATAAGAAGGGGTACTGAATCCCACCATATAAGCTATTTCCACAATTCCGTACTCTTTCTCCTGTAATAAAGCAGCCGCTTTCTTTAGCCGTGTAAGCCGTAGATATTCATTAGGCCCTATTCCCAACACTCCTTTCAGTTTTCTAAAGAAATTGGACCGCCCCATGTTCATCGCTCCCGCCATATCATCGACAGATAAATCAGGATTCTCCAAATGCCGAGCTACGTACTCCTCCAACTTGCTGATAAACTGTTTGTCGGCCTTCGACTGCGCTATGGTGTCAGCTTTAATAAAGGGAGATTCCATAAAGTGCCGGCACAGTTGTTCCCTGTTTTTCAGTAGATTGGCAACAGTAACACGTAAATATTCTACTGAAAAAGGTTTCTCGATATAAGCATCGGCACCATGCTCCAATCCTTCTATTTTCTGTTCCATAGCAGTTTTTGCCGTGAGCAACACAACGGGAATATGACTGTAATCCAAATTAGATTTCAGATGTTCACACAATTCCAGTCCATCCATTTCGGGCATCATAATATCCGTAATTACCAGACTTACCCGGGCATCGGAAAGAACCGAAAGTGCTTCCACTCCATTACCTGCCACCAGTACATGATACAAGCCGGCAAACTGGCGTTGGAGAAACGACAACATATCTTTATTGTCTTCTACAACCAGAATCGTCGTCAATTCCTCGTTTCCCATTTCCGAACTCCCCATTTCCGGCTGTTTCTCCGGTAAATCGTTAAGTTCTTCATTACTGTCCGGTACGAGGCATGGAGAACAGTGTACAATCGGAATAGAAAAAATAAAACGATTACAATCCAGCGAACGATCCATCACCAAGCTCCCACCATGCAATTCCGCCAATGAACGAGCCAGTGCCAGTCCGATACCCGTTCCCGATTCCACCTTATTCCCATCCCGATAACGCACAAAAGGTAGAAAAATATTATCTCTCATTTCCAATGGAATCACTTCACCGTCATTGTCCATTACAATCAAAAGACTACTTTCCTCATCATCGGCAGACAAGTACAAGTGTGCATAAGTCCCGGCGTACTTCAACGCATTAGAGAAAAGATTACTCAATACTTTAATAATCGCTTCCTTATCGACGCCCGCATAAATATCCGCTTCAGGCAACTCGATTTTCAAGTCGATCCCCCTTTTACGGGCAAGCGGAATGAAACGTTTGTACACCGAATGAATGACAGCTCCCATATTACATTCCGCAAGGTTAAGTTTAAACCCTTTATTCCCTGTTTTCCGAAAATCAAGTAATTGATTGGTTAAAGCCAATAATCTCTCGGCATTCTCATCCATAACCTCCAGTTCCGTTTTTATACTTTCCGGCAACGCTTTCTCTTTCAGTACACTTTCAAGAGGACTTTTAATAAGAGTAAGCGGAGTACGTATCTCATGAGCCACGTTGGTGAAGAATTCTATTTTCGAAATATACAGTTCCCTTTCTTTCTCCTGCTCGAATTTTTCCATATCACGCCGGTGTTTTTCGACTCCCCTTCTTCGGAAATAGAAAAACACAGAGCAAATTAATCCCAACAGAAGTAATATGTAGACAACATAAGCAGCCGTAGACAAATAAAAAGGAGGGAGAACCCGTATCTCAAGCGAACGGATTTCCGGATTCCACAATCCGTCACTATTAGCTCCCTTCACCATCAGTCTGTAAGTATCAAAAGGCAGATGCGAATACGTAATCGGTGCATTACCGGCGACACGCCATTCAGAATCATATCCTTCCAATTTATACATCAATGTATTCATCTCAGGTGCATGATATGCAAGCGCAGCCACACGAAAAGAGAATGAGTTCTGGTCCGGTTTCAAAACAATTTCATCGGATAAGGTAATGCTCTGCTTTAAAGGAGACCCCTCATCACCCACCGTCACCCTCTTGTTGAAAAGCATAAAGTCGGTTATAACAACGGGTGGCACATAGTCGTTGCTTATAAAAGTGGAAGGATCAAAAGAAATAAACCCGTTAATACTCCCGAAATACAGGTTACCGTTCTCATCCTTATAGCTGGACTGATAATTGAACTGGTTATCCAGCAACCCGTTGGCCCGTGTGTATACCTTGAAAGTCTCCTTCTTCGGATTAAAACAAAGCAACCCTTTATTGGTAGAAATCCAGAACAAGCCTTTATTATCTTCTTCAATCCTGTAAACGACATTACTCGGCAGTCCTTTTTCAGAATCATAGCAAGTAAAATCGGTAGTGGACGGATCAAAACGACAGAATCCTCCTCCCTGGGTAGTAAGCCAAACGCGGTTCTCGCTATCTACAAAGACAGTAAGTACTTTATTTGAAGGAAGACTGCGCGGCTTATTCTCATCGTGCACAAAATGTTCCCATTTCTTCGTCCGAATATTCTGTCTGTAAACGCCGTTAACATAAGTCGCAAGCCACAGGTTTCCCTGTTTATCCTCGGTAATGTAATAAACAAACACTCCCGACAGTTCCGGAACAGAAGAGAATGTATCCTTTTCCGAATCATAACTTATCAAACCGGAAGGCGTTCCCAGATATAATTGTCCGGAAGTTGTCCGGAAAACAGAAAAAATGTTTTTCGGGAGATGGGCATAATGCTTAACCTTCCGAGTTCTCAGATCAATTTTGTTTAAACCTTGCGAAAAGGTACCTACCCAAAGAGCATCATCATCAAGACAGAGCCCGTGAATATTCTGATAGATCAAAGGATCTTTAAAAGGTTCTACCGAACGTGTTACCGGATTAAAATGAAACAACCCCCTGTCTTCCGTACCTATCCACAAAGTCCCGCTTCGGTCTGCGCAAAATTCTCTGACGCGTTTCCCCATCCGGTCTGTTTCCGAGCGAGGATAGAACTTCTCAAAATAGGTATATTGCCGAGGATAATAGTTCACTCCGCCAAACCAGGTTCCCACCCACATTCCTCCTTCACGATCTTTACAAACCGCGTAGACCGCATTATCGGATATGGAATAGGAATCACCGTATATACTTTGCAAATGAGTTGTTTCACCTGTACGTGAATTATATACATAGATACCGGACTCCGTACCTATCCACAGGACATCATCGGAATAGAAAACCATCTCTCTTACAAAAAGACTCTCTCCGGCAGCAGCAGTGCCCGGGAGCAGGGAAGACAATGCCCCGGAGGTTAAATTCACCTCCATTAATCCATCGTCTGTCCCTACATAAAGGCAATTATAAGGACCGGGAAGTAACTTATTGATTCTTTTGCCTTTGAAGGGCGCTTTGATTTCTGGAGAGAAAACAGGTTTCAACGTATGAAGCCCGTCTCTGGAACTGTATAGATTACCATCGTGTATATCCAACCAACACACGTCATCCTGATCAAACACAATCTGACCAGCATTCCTTAACCGTTTCTTTCCGGATGCATCAGTCTGTAAATGTTCCAATGTACCTCTGTTTGTATCGTAACAAAAAATCCCTTGCCTTTCCGAAACAATCCAGACCCTTCCTTTACGATCGCCTTTTATAGTATGAACAGTCTGTTCAATCGTAGTATTCAAATTGCTCTGTATAACGAAGCGTTCCACTTTCTCTCCAGAAGGAGAGTAAATATAGACTCCGACATCCGTACCGATCCATATCTGCCCGAGGCAATCTTCGTACAATGATGTTATAAAATTATTTCCGAGCGTTCCCGACTCTTTCATAAATGTTTGGAAAGAGACTCCGTCATAACGATTTAGTCCATCCTTTGTACCAAACCACATGAACCCGAAACGGTCCTGAATAATAGCGGCGACAGTATTCTGCGACAATCCGTTATTAATGTCGAGCGAACGGAAAGCATAACGCCCCATACCCGTACCAGCAAACATAGAGGAACAATATAATATCAGAAAAAAGCAAAAGATAAATACACGACGTGTTTTCATACTATATTTCTTTTTTAATCTTTCATGAATTTTTCCGCCCGCCCGGGAGTAAGCAATTCCCAAAGTGAAGCGACTGTCCAGCCGGGAGCAAAAATATTATTATAATACCCCTTGCCGTTTTTACCATAATCCCAGTTTGTGTGCTGAACAACTTCGGGATAATACCCCACTTTAGCCACACCACACAAATGTCCTTCGTACGGAAGCAATTGCCGCATGGAAGTGGAGATAACATTAGAAAATGCGGAGAAACGCGGCTCATCATACTCTTTTGCAAGCCAATTGAGTACAGAACCGAACTCAAAAACGAAAACATCTATATGATTATTCTCAACCGATACATTTCCCCAACCGCGCGTTTTGAAACCAAGATCTCCCAGCATCTCACCATCAGCAAACGGAACATCCCACACATAATACCAGGAAAGTGCAAAATAAGCAGCTTCACGCGTAAGATCGGCATAATGTTTTCTCTCTTCCCCTTTCGTAATCAGTGCCAGATAATAAGTTGCTGTAGCTGCATAGAGAGAAGCCTCCTTATCTTCACAATTCGCATCGAGCGTAGACGAAAAATAATCGGCTTTAGATATCAACTCTTTCTCCAGATAATCAGCCGTATGCTTGGCACTCTCCAGATAGCGTTTATCCCTGAAGTACTTATAAGCCATGACGAGTGGAAGTGTTGCAGAAGGAGTACTTCCACCACTTTTATCGGTAATGGTAAAATCATCCTTAAACTTACGGGGGAAACTGCCATCAGCATTCTGAATCTTTAAAAACATATCGAGTATATTCCTTAATCTATACTCCCACTCGGGATGTTTCCTGCCGTTCGCCCTCTCGTAATCCAAATAATGCAGCATTGCATACACCGCTTCCGACTGACGGCGGATACTATTAGCCGGTCTGTCTTCTCCCTTCGGATCGTTGATAAAACTTACACGCTCCCGAAAGAACCCTCCCGGCGTAAAGCCATTTTCCAGATAACTACCGAATATTTTTCTACAATCTTCCACCAACTCCTGCCGGTCGTGTCCATACCCATATTCCCAAGCATTGAAAGCGTTAAGCAAAACACGTCCGACAAATCCTACTTCGGCCACAGGAGGGCTATCACACGTCAAGACATGCATTCTGGGACTTGCATAATAAGAGAGAACAGGACCATCGATAAAACTTTCAACGAAATAATTGCTCATTACCTCTTTCATCTTTTCAGAAGAATAGGATGTACTTACGGGCTGCGGTCGGTACATGTCGTAACTATACTCCCAAGTACGACGCACAAAACCGGAAAAATCATCCGAACTGCCATATGCGATTTCCCAAGTAAGCATCACTGTTTCTCCTTTTCCCAACTTTTGATACGCTTCGACCTCTGGTGCCAGAGTCAACTTACGGACATAACTTTTAGGGGCTTCACGATAGGGAAAACCAAAGGAAAGAGTAGCCTTTCCGTTATGATTGGCAAAACCTGTAAATCCGATGGAAGTCTTACCCGAGAGAATTACTTCCCCTTCACTGTGAGTAGTCAAAGCGTCATGACAGAATTCATCTTTGCGGATCACCGTCAGATACTGCCCGTCTTTTACATTGTAAATTCCCGTCAAAGGAGTACTGAGACGATCTTCACGAACTTCCCAGCTATCGGATGTATGAAAAGCAGGCGCCCCTTGTGGCGATCGGAGGTTTTGTCTGTACCAAAATCCTGGCATATAGAACTGACAGTCACCATGACGGAAAGAAGTGGAAAATTGCTGGCTGAAATTGAAATAAATATCATCCAAAGCAGTGAGTGTCACCTCCATCTCCCAACAATCACTTTGGTTTCTGACACGCTCCGTGATTACCAATGGTAACTCTTGAGATGCTTCCAAAGAAAAACATCCTTTCCCGGAAGCAGACTCCAGAAAAGTTAAAGGATATTGTCTGGAATTATTTCCCGGTGTTTTCAACGAGATACACGCAGATAACTGCCCGGGCAAATTTTCAACAGCTTCGGCAGTAGTAACAAACACCCCGACAATCATAGCACAAATTAAAGATTTTATATTCATAAAACATGATTTTAACAGCGGGAAGTTTCCGGAACTTTTATTTTCAAGGCATTTCTTCCCAGCAATATTAAACAAAAAATAAAAAAGGTAATGTTAACAAGGTATCTTTAATACCACACATTACGAAAAAAGAAAATCGGTTAACCTTCATCCATAATTATAGATGCAAAATACGGGAATGATACAATCTTGCAGTACCACAAATAGGTATTTTTATAAGAGAAATCAGCAAAACTTGCCTTTTCTTCAAATTACAGACACAAGATATTTGTTCACAATTCAGAGACACGATAAATAAAGGCGGATTTACACAGAGACCAGACCGTATATTTGCGATCTGGCTGCTGTGTAAATCCGCCTTTATTTAATAATTGAAAAAAAATCAATTTAAAATTCAAATCCTGATAATCCATCGTTCCCCCTTCCAAATTGAGCAATCCGGTGGTAGAATAACGGTAATTGAACAGATAAGATGCTTTATGTTTCTTGCTCAAAGGCCCTTCGGAAGCAAAATCAATTCCCATAATGCCCACTTGAAACACATTCTCGTTTTTCTGATTATTGCCGTTGCGCAACTTCATATCGAACACTCCGGATACGGCATTCCCATATTTGGAAGAGAAAGCACCGGTGAAGAAATCGGAGTTCTTCAATACCTGGCTGCTCAAAGATGAGAGTATTCCCCCGCCTAAAGAGGTAATGTCCGCAAAATAATTAGGGTTGGGAATCTCCACATCTTCAAGCCGCCACTGCAACAAATGGGGCGCATTACCATGAATAGAGATACCATTGGTAGAAACACCCGGTGCCACTCCGGCAAACGAAGCTACCAGACGGGCAGGATCATCGAAACCGCCGGCATAATGACTCGCCTCTTCCACACTCAGCATACGGGCACCAGCCAGGACCATCTTATTCATCTTATCCTTTCCATTATTTTCCGACAAAGATACGTCAGACGAAAGGACTGTCGTAATAAATGAGACGTAACGCAGAATTTCTGAGACAAAATGTATATACCCGGAAGAAATGCCTACCACATAAAGGGATACAGCATAAAAAAGAAAGTCAATACGATAGATTATTATTCGCCCAAACTCAATGGAAGCCTTACAATAAAACGAGTACCGCGTCCCATCTCCGAATCTACCGAAATTTTTCCGCGAAGATGTTCCACAATTGTCAGACAAATAGACAATCCCAAACCGGTACCCTGCTTGAAACTGTTCACCTTGTAGAAACGTTCGAAAATATGTTCCAAGTGTTCACGAGCAATTCCTTCTCCTGTATCTTCCACAAACAGTGCCACTTTTTCTTCTTTTTCAAGAAGAGTATAGCCTAATTTAATGTAACCTTCCTTAGTAAACTTGCGAGAGTTGTTCAGTAAATTGCCGAGAACCTGTTTCAATCGGGAGGCGTCTGTCACAATACATAAATCGTCATCCGGAAACACAGCAGTAATCTGCATCTTTTCAGAATAGAAATTCATATTCTGTTCGGTAAGAATTTCATTCATCAATGCCCGAAGAGAACATGGAGCAAATACAAACTCCATCGTATTCGACTCAATCCTTGATAAATCAAGAATATCGTTAATCAGCCGCAGCAAATGTTCACTGTTCGTATTGATCAGGTTTACAAATTCTTCACGTTCTTGATGCGACAATTCCTCGAAAGTAGAACTCAGTACATCAGAGAATCCCACAATCGCATTCAGAGGTGTACGGATCTCATGGCTCATGTTGGCTAAAAAAGCAGTCTTCAGCCGATCACTTTCTTCCGCCTTCATCCGGGCGCTGATCAAGGTATCCTCAATATCCTTATGTTCCTGTATACTCATACAGATACCGACCAAACGATAAGGCAAGCCGGACAGTTTTCCGATGTAAGTGGATTGCCCTTCAAACCACTCCCATCTTCCGTCTCCACGCAATATACGGAACGGGACAGGCTTTTCGTATATGGTATCACCACTGAACTGAACACTGAAAGCATCGAACAACTGTTTTTGGTCATCCGGATGAATCAATTTCAGATACCTGTCCATAGATAAAGTATAACCCGGTTCCGGTTCAATACCCAGATATTCGAAATAACGCGCATCAAGACTGAATATTTGGCGATCCAAATCAAAAAACCAAGGATAAATACGGGTACGGTTCAATGCCGTGTTCAGAATATATTCCTGCGTCAGTTCACTAGTTATATTCCGGAAATAAAAGATAATAACTTCTACTCCTTCGTCAAAAGGAAGTCTGCAAAAACGTCCTTTCACCGGAAATATCGTATTGGTAGACTTCTCACGGATACTGGTATTAGGAGGTAAAATTAATTCTTCTTTTCCCTGACGTATCACATCCAAAGCAGATGTAAGGATATTCTTATCCCGATAAATCAGTTCAAACAGTTCACCGGCATATAGATCTTTTTCATAAGAATCCGAGGAAATATTAATGTGAAGTCCCGTTTTTGCCTGCAAGTTAACTTGCAAAACTCTTTCATCAAATGTCAGAATAACAATGCCATCGGGCAGTATATTCAACAAACTATCGGCATAACTGATATTATCTACAGTATTCATCTCTGCTTTTTTATTTTGTTCGATTTGCAAAGAAAGATATTTTTATTGATTCCATACAAATCAAAAAGAGAAAAAATACCATGAGAATACATTATTTATTATTATAACCATTGAAAAAGAAACCATTACCCATAAAAACAAATGGTCTTCTGATTTGTATATAAAATAAAAAGTTATAACTTTACGGCGCAGGAAAACAGAAAACACTCAAAGCAATCAATATAATTGGAAAAACAAAGTACATTAAAACAATATGTATTGCCGTTTATACGGGTCAATACTATAATGATATGTGGATGGGTAATAATCGTTCTTCTATTCAAAATGAGCAAAATGGAAATGACAACTTGCTTATCAAAGCAATACGGCATTCTCATTCTGTTCGGAATCAGTGCATTTGTTTATTTCCTGTGGATTTATTGCCCTTATTTCAACAAATTATACCGGAACTCGGAAAGGAATGACAACATAGGCCTGCCGTTGGCTTCATTAGGAATGGCTCTCTGCATGTTCACATTTGCAAAAGAACAATACCTGTATGCATTCACGCTCTATATAGCTTCAACCACTGTTTTTATACTTTTACTATACTGGGATTTATACAAAATCAGACAAAGAAAACAGAAAAGAAAAAGAGAAAAGACGCGGAGAAAATCATAATAGAAACAATGACCGTTAATTAAAAAAAGAAGAGTACGAAGAACTTTTTCCTAACCAGAACTTTTCTCTCTTATTTCGCGTTTATATGAATGATAAAACATAAAACTATGAGCGTAAAAGAACAATACTGGAGATATTCACTTATTGCTATCATTATCGTACTTGGCATTGTCCTGTTCCAGCAAATCACCCCTTTCTTAGGCGGACTGCTGGGAGCACTGACCATCTATATCCTTGTCAGAAAACAGATGATACGCCTTACCACAAAACGAAAAATGAAACGGAGCACTGCCGCTCTGCTGATCACGACCGAAGCCGTCTTCTTCTTCCTGATACCTATTTCATTGGTAGTATGGATGTTGGTCGACAAACTGCAAAACCTCAATCTCGATCCGCAATCCATCATTGCTCCTATCGAAGAAATAGCCGGAATCATCAAAAGTAAAACAGGCTATGACGTATTGGGCAGTGATACGACCTCGTTTATCGTATCCGCCCTTCCCCGCATCGGGCAAGCCGTAATGGGAGGGATCAGCAGCTTTGTCGTCAATCTGTTCGTACTGGTCTTCGTTTTGTATTTCATGCTGATCGGCGGTATAAAGATGGAAGCATATGTCAATGCCATCCTGCCTTTTAATGCAACCAATACGGAACACGTGATACATGAGATCAATATGATTGTCCGCTCCAATGCCATAGGTATTCCTCTTTTAGCCGTCATACAAGGAGGAGTTGCCATGATCGGCTATTTCATATTCGGAGCCCCCAATGCATTATTGCTCGGTTTCCTCACCTGTTTCGCCACGGTTATCCCAATGGTGGGCACAGGCTTGATATGGTTCCCCGTCGCCGTCTATATGGCCCTGACCGGAGACTGGCCCAATGCCATCGGGCTGGCAGCCTACGGTGGTATTATCGTCTCGCAACTCGATAACCTGATACGCTTCATCCTACAAAAGAAGATGGCCGACACTCATCCGCTCATTACTATTTTCGGGGTAGTCATCGGCCTGTCGTTGTTCGGATTCATGGGAGTGATCTTCGGACCGTTACTGCTTTCCTTGTTCTTCCTGTTTGTCGATATGTTCAAAAGAGAATATCTCGACACACGAAAATAACCGCTTGGCAAAGCATGTATCCTACCGAAAATTTGCGTACTTTTGTATCCTAAAAACGACATTACATCAATGGAAGCATTTACATTCAGTACGGCAGAACTGATATTATTATCAGCGGCAGGAGTTTTTCTGATTATTCAATACATTTACTATCTGGGAATTTACAACCGGATACATATGCGGAATATCACCGACCGGAAAAACGAACTGCACTTCACAAAGGAACTTCCTCCCCTGTCGGTCGTGATCTGTGCACGTAACGAATCAGAAAATCTGCGCCGTTTCCTTCCGGCTATCCTGGAACAGGATTATCCGCAATTTGAAGTAATCGTCATCAATGACGGCTCTACGGATGAAAGCGAAGCCGTACTGTCCGCTTTTGAAGAAAAATACCAACACCTGTATCACAGTTTCACTCCGGACAGCGCCCGGTATATCAGCCGCAAAAAACTGGCACTGACATTGGGTATCAAGGCAAGCAAACATGACTGGCTGGTGTTCACCGAAGCCAACTGCCAGCCCGCAAGCAATCAATGGCTGCGCCTGATGGCCCGTAACTTTACTCCGCATACCCAAATTGTATTGGGATACAGTGGATATGAACGTGGTAAAGGATGGCTGCACAAACGAATATCGTTCAATACCTTGTTTACTTCACTGCGCTATTTAGGCTTTGCCCTTGCCGGAAAGCCTTACATGGGATTGGGACGAAACCTCGCTTACAGAAAAGAACTTTTTTTCAAACAAAAAGGATATTCCACGCACTTGAACCTGCAACGGGGAGAAGACGACCTGTTCATCAATCAGATAGCCAATACAGAAAATACCCGGGTGGAAACCAATGCCCGTGCCATCATGAGAATGCAACCCATAGAGAGATACAAGGACTGGAAAGAAGAAAGAGTAAGCTATATGGCTACGGCACGTTACTACAAAGGTGTCCAACGCTATCTGCTGGGCTTCGAGACATGTTCCCGCCTGCTGTTCTATATGGCTTGTATAGCCGGTATCGTATTCGGAATCATCCACTCGCACTGGCTGGTAGCCGGTATCGCTTTCTTTATCTGGCTGTTGCGTTATACCGTGCAAGCCATCGTCATCAATAAAACAGCAACCGATCAGGAAGAAAACCGCCATTATTACTTCTCCCTGCTCCTATTCGACCTGCTGCAGCCTTTACAAACCCTCCAATTCAAGCTTTACCGCCTATATCGCGGTAAAGGAGACTTCATGAGACGTTAGAGGTACTCAATGCAAGAAACTTTTATCAGATATTTTATGAAAAACAAAATTTTAATTATGACTGTCCTATTAATAGGACTATTGAGCTGCCAGAATCAAAAACCTGCCGAAAACGGTTCGTTTACGACAGCATCTTACAATCTTCGTTATGCCAATGCAGAAGATTCTGCCGCAGGCAATGGCTGGGGAAAACGTTATCCCGTGATGGCCAAACTGATACAATACCACAGTTTCGACATTTTCGGTACTCAAGAAGGATATATCCGGCAACTGGAAGACATGAAAGCCGCTTTACCGGGATATGAATATATCGGCGTAGGGCGTAATGACGGCAAAGAAGCAGGAGAACATTCGGCTATATTCTATCGTACGGATAAATTCGATCTTATTAAAAAAGGAGATTTCTGGCTTTCGGAAACACCCGATACGGCAAGTATCGGATGGGACGCGGTATTGCCCCGTATTTGTAGCTGGGGACACTTCAAATGCAAAGATACCGGATTCGAGTTCCTTTTCTTCAATCTGCATATGGATCACATCGGAAAAAAAGCGCGGGTGGAAAGTGCCTTCCTCGTACAGGAGAAGATGAAAGAACTCGGAGCCAATCTGCCGGCTATCCTCACAGGAGATTTCAATGTAGACCAGACACACAGTTCCTATAAAGCATTAGTAAGCAATGGAGTGTTGAAAGACTCTTATGAATCCGCAGATTTCCGCTATGCAACCAACGGAACTTTCAACAGCTTCGATCCGAACAACTTTACAGAAAGCCGCATCGACCATGTATTCGTATCGCCGTTATTTAAAGTAAAGAAATACGGGGTATTGACAGATACTTACAGAAGCACTAAAGCCACAGGTACGGAAAAAGCAAATGTCAAGGACTGCCCGGAAGAGATCTCCATTGAAAGTTATGAAGCACGTACACCGTCGGATCATTTCCCGGTCAAAGTAGAACTGGAATATTAACAATCATAATATCCCGTCAGAACAGATCCGGCCCTCCTGTTATTCGTATCGCATGGAGCTGGCCGGATTTATCTTGGTAATCAGATAAGAAGGCCCCAACAACATTAGTACAGAAGCAAGCAAGGTACCGGCATTGATGAGCAGAAAAAGCCAAACATTAAAAGAGACAGGTACCGAATCGACATAATAACTTTCGGGATCCAATTTGAAAAGATGAAACTGTGACTGTATGAGACAGAATACCAATCCGATAGCATTTCCCCAAATCATCCCCTTGCCTATCAGGAATACCGAAAACCAAAGAAACACTTTACGGATCGTAAGGTTATTCGCTCCCAAAGCTTTCAGGATACCGATCATGTTGGTACGTTCGATAATAATAATCAGCAAACCGGAAATCATGGTAAAGCCTGCTACCCCGATCATCAGAATCAAAATCACCCACACATTCAGATCGAGCAATCCAAGCCACTCGAATATCTGAGGATTGGACTCCTCTATATTCTGCACAAAATATACACCGCCATATTTATCCGCCCGGTTATCCGTGCTTTCGGCCACCTCATAGGTGATGTCTGGCAAACGGTCATAATCCTTCACTTGCAACTCCGCACCGCTCACTTGATCGGGTTTCCAATTATTCAACCGGTTTACGGTATATAAATCCGTCAGCAGGAACAGGTTATCATATTCCGAAAAGTTAGTCTGATAAATCCCGGTAACGGTCAACGGACGAACCCGCACATTGTCCTGGATATAATAAGTAAATATCTTATCCCCCAATTTTAGCTTCAGCTTATCGACAAGTGCTTTTGATATGACCACCTGTCCGGTGGCAGCCGAATCGCTGAAAGCCGGAATCTCACCTTCCAACAGATTGTCACGAAAAAACGTGGCATCAAACTCCGGCCCTACTCCTTTCAGAACCATTCCTTGAAAAGCATCGTCCGTCTTAATCATCCCCGGCTTTGTGGAGTAACGCTGCACATGCTTTATGCCCGGATTAGCCACCAAAGCAGCCATCATACTGTCACCCACCACCACAGGATGAGTTTCGTATGACCGGACAGCATCGAAATTAGTAATCTGGATATGAGACCCGAAACCGGTCACCTTATTACGCACCTCCCTCTTAAATCCAATCACTACGGCCACCGTAATGATCATCACTGCCAAACCAATAGCAATCCCCACCATAGCGATGAGAACAGCCGGCCGCGATACCTGTTTCCCACCATCGGTATCACGATAAAGGCGACGAGCTATGAAGAGGGGAAAAGACATAGAAAATAGTGATTAGCGGGTTAGTGATAATTGATTAGCAATTTGAGTGACTGACGGGGTATCACCAATTCACTTCTATTTATTCCGTCTTCCCCGGATACGCCTCCAACGCCTTTTTAAGCACAAAGAGCGCGCGGTTCAAGTCTTCTTTCTTTAAGACATAGGCGATACGGACTTCATTCCGTCCGGCTCCGGGAGTAGTATAAAAACCGGAAGCAGGGGCCATAAAAACTGTCTGGCCTTCGTATTCGAAATCGGAGAGACACCAGGCACAGAATTTATCCGAATCGTCTACCGGCAACTTGGCTACGGTATAGAACGCTCCCATCGGAATAGGAGAATATACACCCGGAATACGGTTCAGGCCGTCAATCAGGCATTTACGACGTTCCACATATTCATCATAGGTATCACGCAGATAATCTTCATTGGCATCCAATGAAGCCTCAGCAGCAATCTGACCGATCAAAGGAGGACTCAGACGGGCCTGGCAGAATTTCATCACAGCATCACGTATCTCCTTATTTTTCGTGATCAAGGCACCGATACGGATACCACATTCAGAGTAACGTTTCGATACCGAGTCGATGAGCACCACATTGTTTTCAATGCCTTCGAGATGACAGGCAGAAATGTAAGGAGAACCGGTATAGATAAATTCACGGTAAACTTCATCAGAGAAGAGGAAAAGATCGTATTTCTTCACCAGATCACGTATCTGATTCATCTCTCTGCGAGTATACAAATACCCGGTAGGATTGTTCGGATTACAAATCAAGATCGCTTTGGTACGCTCGTTGATCAGTTCTTCGAACTTCTCTACCTTAGGCAAGGAAAAGCCCTCTTCGATGGTAGTGGCAATGGTACGTATTTTTGCTCCGGCAGAGATGGCAAAAGCCATGTAATTGGCATATGCCGGTTCGGGTACAATAATTTCATCACCCGGATTCAGACAGGAAAGGAATGAAAAAAGCACCGCTTCCGAACCTCCGGAAGTGATAATTATATCATCAGCCGTCAGGTTGATATTGAACTTTGCATAATATCCTACCAATTTCTCCCGGTAGCTGCGATATCCCGCACTCGGGCTATACTCCAATACTTTACGGTCAATATTACGTATGGCATCAATCGCGACCTGAGGTGTGGGCAGATCCGGCTGTCCGATGTTCAGGTGAAACACATGTACCCCTCTTTGCTTTGCTGCATCAGCCAAAGGAGCCAGCTTTCTGATAGGAGATGCAGGCATCTCGTTTCCGCGAATGGATATTGTTGGCATAATGTTATTTACTTATTTATCGATTTACTATTTTTAATTAGAGAGGGCAAATGTACACAATAAATCGGACACAGAGACATAAAAACTTTAAAAACCTTATCAAGGGTAAAAACGTTATGGTATTATGAAAAGAAAGCTATACATTTGTCATATACAAAACCCAAAACAATACCATAATGACCATAAACCTCATTACGTTTGCGTCACTACTACACAAACAGGCTTCTGCACTCAATTCGCACGAAGTGATATTGAATGAATTAGAGAAATATTTCACGGTCCGGTTTGTTAATTATGAGGATATCGACAAGCTGAGCAGTGATGATTTCAAAATCATCTTCATAGCCACCGGCGGAGTAGAAAAACTGGTTATACAACATTTTGAATCTCTCCCCCGCCCTGCCATCCTTCTGGCAGACGGCATGCAAAACTCACTCGCAGCAGCGCTTGAAATATCTTCTTGGCTCCGTAACCGGGGTATGAAAAGCGAAATTCTCCACGGAGAACTCCCATCCATCATAAAACGTATACAGATTTTATATAATAACTTCCAGGCACAACGTTCTTTGTACGGAATGCGTATAGGCGTTATCGGGACACCTTCTTCATGGCTCGTAGCCAGCAACGTAGATTATCTGCTGGCCAAACGCCGTTGGGGAGTGGAATACATCAATATCCCCCTCGAACGGGTGTACAAAATTTACGAACGCATCAATGACAATGAGGTGGGTGCTTCCTGCGCTGCCGTCGCTTCGCAGGCACTGGCTTGCCGGGAGGGAACTCCGGAAGACATGCTAAAAGCAATGCGTCTCTACCGGGCTGTGAAAAGAATATGCAAAGAAGAAAAGCTGAGTGCAGTCACTTTAAGTTGTTTCAAGATAATAGAGCAGATCGGCACTACCGGCTGTCTGGCATTGGCTATGCTGAACGATGAAGGTATCCTTGCCGGATGTGAGGGTGACCTGCAATCCATATTCACGTTGTTAGCAGCCAAAGCATTGACCGGAAAGGCCGGATTTATGGCTAATCCTTCCATGATCAATGCCCGAACCAATGAGATTATTCTGGCTCACTGTACCGTTGGATTAAAACAGACGGAAAAGTATGTGATCCGTAATCATTTTGAAACGGAAACAGGGATCGGTATTCAAGGAATTTTGCCTACAGGAGACGTCACCATCCTAAAATGTGGTGGAGAATGCCTGGACGAATATTACCTTTCCACGGGCACACTTACCGAAAATACAAACTATATCAATATGTGCCGCACACAGGTACGCGTCAAACTGGATACGTCTGCCGATTATTTCTTAAAGAACCCGTTAGGAAATCATCACATTCTGATACACGGAAATTATGAGACGGTACTCAATGAGTTCCTGCAAGCTAACTCCTGTAAAAGAACGGAATAGAGAGGAAAGAATCAGACGCTTTCCCAAAAATCTTCTCATCCCTACTGACTCAAAAAAAGAGACCGTTCATATACTTGCCAATATACAAGTATTATGAATGGTCTCTTCTTTTATCATGGATGATCTCTCTTTTTGAAATGACGAAAGAAACTGAATTTATTCTTCCATTACCCACTCCTCTATATTTCTGGCCTTACTACTAAAACTCACACCTATCTTGAACAGCCGTCGAGGATCATTTTGAAAAGATTGCCCGTAACGTTTCTCATTGATTTGCGCCAAAGCCTCTGCAGCCGTAGCGTCCTGTTTGAATTCCATAAGGTAGATATAATGATCGGTTGTCAGCACCAAGTCCACACGCCCCCGGTTCGTATGGTATTCCACCCGAACATAAAAGCCCATCATCTTGAACACGATAAAAAGCACGTTCTGAAAAAACAACTCCACATTACGCTGCGGCTCCTGACCGACAATCACCTCGTAGGGAGCATCCGCAAAGAATCTCTGCAGACGACGGAAAAAACCGTCCACTTTCGCATGTTCCACCTCAGATACAAACTTGCGGATTTCAAACGGTGCTTCAGATTCACTCTTGTCTGTATAGAAAAGCATCAGATAATTCAAAAAGCCTTCCTCTACTTCCTGATTAGGATAATCCAACGTATAAAGTCTAAAACGGCTGTCGTAATCCTTTATAGTCAGATATCCGCTCTGATAGATAACAGGAATGAGATGGGTACCTTCCGAATCGATACTGTCCAGCACATCTGCCGTAACCTCCACTCCCTGAATTTCTTCCAACCGGTAATTATGCTTTTTCAGCAGGTAAACCAAGTAAGAGGGAGTACCTGTAGCAAACCAGTAATTGCCGAATGCCATAGAGTCGAACGTATTGAGCAGGCTGAAAGGATTGTAGATACCGGGAGTGTTGAAATTAAAATGATAGCCGTCATAACGTTTCTTCATTTCAAGGCACACGCTATCATAATCCATATTCTGCGCTTCGGCAAGAAGATGCAGGTCTTTGTCAAAATACTTGTTCTATCGCCAACCCTTTAAACAGTTCACGTTTTCCTAAAAAATAGGCTTCAAGGGTGGAAATCAGCAGACTTTTACCGAAGCGGCGCGGACGACTCAGAAAATAGTAACTGCCGGTGGTCACCAGCCGATGTACCCATGCGGTCTTGTCCACATAGACATAACCGTCTTTGCGCAGCTTCTCAAAATTCTGTATGCCAATAGGATAAATTCTTTTTTCCATATATTTTTATTCTCTATAAAGATAGGCATTTCCTGTTTACTTTCAATCTTTCCACCGGAAATGATTGGCCTTTTTCTCTTTCACTTTGCCAAATCACATTCCACCCACTTTCCCTGATGCATCTCCATCACCGTACTGAATCCTGCACGTTTCAAAGCCGCCAGCGCTTCCGGACGTCCGGCATTGATTTTTTCGGGATAATGGGCATCACTATTCACCATCACACGGATACCCAATTCTTTCAACAACGGAAAGTAACGTTCGTTCGGAAAAAATGTGCCGTAAAGATGATAAGCCTTGGAATTGATTTCAACCATATACCCTTTTTCTGCGATCCGGGCGAAATAATCCTGCATCAGTTTCTCATACCACGGTTCGTCCAACAGGCCGGGACGATAGCAAGCCGAATTATAATGCATCTTGTCCGCATGCCCTAAAATATCAAAACCACCCAACTCGATCATGCGAAGCTGACGGTCGTAATAAAGACGGATCACCCGATCGAGATCGCCGCCGAAATGCCCGTCTACTATCTTACGAAATACTTCGGGAGCCACATCGACATCCACCACTTCTCCTTTGTCATTATACAACAGATGCACGGAACCGATGCGATAATCCAACGGCAATTCCCGGAAACGGGAAACCGACGGATTGCTCTCTTCATTCAGATAATCGATTTCCAGGCCGACATAAAATTCGATCTTGCCGGCATACTTCTCCCTTACCCGGCGAAACTCCTCTAAATAATCCTCCATACTGTCCCATTCCATCGTCCATGCAGTGGGAAAAGGTAACGGCGCATGTGATGAAACACCATACGATGTAAATCCTTCACTTATGGCAAAGCGGATGAAAGAGTCCATATCGGCACGTCCGTCACAATAAAGGCAATGGCTATGATAGTTCGTCAGGTTCATGATTCTATTTCGCTTAATTCCAACCAACGCATAGTTTTCTCATCAATCAGATCATTCACTTCGGGCAGGCGTTTCGACTTCTCCGTAAGCTCGTCTACAGAAAGCGTACCACTGCAAAGCTGCTCTTCAATAAGCGCTTTCTCTGTTTCCAGCTCTGCTATCTCCTTTTCCAACTGCTCGAATTCACGTTTCTCCTTGAAACTCATTTTACGTTTTTCATTCAGGCGCACACGTGCAGTCTTCTCTTCCTGGGATTTCTCGGTCTCTTTCTCCTTCTGGGACTTGGCTTCTTTCCAATCACGATAATCGCTATAATTTCCGGGGAAATCACGAATATCTCCCTGACCGTTGAATACTAACAGGTGATCTACCACCTTATCCATGAAATAGCGGTCGTGAGACACCACAATCACACATCCTTTAAAGTTCTGAAGATACTCTTCAAGAACATTCAGTGTAATGATATCGAGGTCGTTGGTCGGTTCATCCAGTACCAGAAAATTCGGGTTACGCATCAGTACGGTGCACAGATACAACCGCCGACGCTCTCCCCCGCTCAGTTTATAGACATAGCTGTGTTGGGTTTCGGGAGTAAACAGGAAATGTTGCAAAAATTGTGAAGCAGTCAATTTCTTACCGTTACCTAATTCGATAACCTCCGCGATGTCCTGCACCACGTCGATCACCTTCATCTGTTCGTCAAACTGCAACCCGTCCTGAGAGTAATAACCGAAACGAACCGTTTCGCCTATATCCACCGTACCGCTATCGGGCTGTACCTCTCCCATCAGTATCTTGATAAAAGTAGATTTCCCTGTCCCGTTATTGCCGACAATACCCATCTTTTCATAACGGGCAAAAATGTAAGAGAAATCATCCAATATCTTCAGATCACCAAAACTCTTATAAAGATGATCCGCTTCGAATATCTTGCTGCCAATGTAGGATGCCTTTACATCCAGTTTTACATTGTCATTATTGAAACGCTGCTTGGCCACTTTCTCTATTTCGTAAAAAGCATCCTGCCGGTACTTCGCCTTATGTGCGCGTGCCTGTGGCATGCGACGCATCCAGTCGAGTTCCGTACGATAAAGGTTATTAGCACGCTCTATCTCCACACTTTTTGCTTCGATCCGTTCCTGCCGTTTTTCCAGATAATAGCTGTAATTTCCTTTATACTGATACAACTGCCGGTTATCGATCTCTATAATCTCGGAGCAGACACGATCCAGGAAATAGCGGTCGTGCGTCACCATCAACAAGCTTAGGTTTGTGCGCCGCAGGTAATCTTCCAGCCACTCCGTCATATCCAGATCAAGGTGATTGGTAGGCTCATCCAGAATCAGCAGATCGGGCTCGGTAATCAAGGCATTCGCTAAAGCCACGCGCTTTAGCTGTCCTCCGGAAAGATGTTTCACCTGCTGGTCGAAATTACGGATTTTCAATTGCGACAGAATCTGTTTAGCCTTCTGCTCATATTCCCATGCTTTCTCATGATCCATGCGTACCAGCAAATCTTCCAGTCCCGGATGTCCCTCCGTTTCCATGCAATGCTCGTATTCCTTGATCAGTTCTACCACACTGTTGCCATGATGGAAGCAGGCTTCCAGCACAGTCAGTTCTTCGGGATATTTCGGATCTTGCTCCAAATAGTCTACACGGAGATCCCGACGGAAAACAATATTCCCGTTATCATATCCCTCCTTCCCGGAAAGTATATTCAGAAGGGTCGTCTTTCCCGTCCCGTTTTTAGCGATCAGTCCGATACGCTGCCCTTCGGCAATACCGAAAGATATATTTTCAAACAAAACTAAATCTCCAAAGGATTTAGTAAGATTATCTACTTGTAAATAAGGAACCATAAAATCAGTAATTTAGTAGTAAATGGTTAAAAGGAGCTGGTGGGTAGGTAAGAGGTTTAGCAGGTAAGTGATTTAGTAGTTAAGTAGTCAAGTAGATAAGTAGTAAGTAGTAGATAGTTTAAGTAATAAATAGCAATTAAAAATATAGGAGTGAAAGATCGCATTAAAATCCATAGCCCCCTACACGCTGCACAGCTACTTAACTACTTAACTACTTAACTACTTAACTACTTGACTACTTAACTACTAATTCTATACTGCCGATTTAAACACTTCCTCCACATCACACGTCTCGTCATTTTTCACTTTACTCCAAAACAGTTTCAGAGGATCGATGAGTTTTCCATCTTTATATTGCAGTACGGGCACTTCCCGGTTACCATCGATTAAAGTCATCCATTCGAATCCCTCCGCTTCATTGACCAATATGGTACAGACAGTGATGCCGATAGCCAGCCATTCTTCCTTCTTCTTTTTTCCTATCACGCCGCTATCAATCACCTGCTGGAGTTTCGGTAAATCTTCTTCCAAACCTTGGAAATCTTTTTTCAATTCCTTCTTTACGGTATTCACTGTCCATTCATACCCCTCATTAATCACGTAGATCTCGGACAAACGCACGGGAATCACTTCCGCCGGGTACTTCTGTCCGTCTTTGCGTATATCCAACGTACTGATCACTTGTTCCGCTTCTTTCACGCTTCCACCTTTAGGCACGGTAAACGAACATTCGAATGCTACATTCCCAATGCCGGTAATCCAAAGGTGAGTGGTATAATAAGCCCCCTCTTCCTGAAACATTTCTTTACTGTAAGCACATGCTAATTTTCCGATTTTCACCAATGAAGCCGAAGGATTCTCTTTTAGCTCCTGCTTCACAGCTTCTTTGCCATAATCCATGGCGCCGCGTGTAGCAGCATCCGCCTTGAAAGCCGAAATCCGGAAATTCCCTGTCCAGGTATCGGGGTTGTAAAATAGAAAGGAACCTTCACCGTCTTCAAACTCATTCCAATCTGAAGGATAAACCATGGTGAACCACGCTCCCGGAGAAATAAATTTCTTACCTTGTATCATCTTATTTTGTTTTTTCTTCTACTCAACAGATATTTCGACAAAAATAACACTCCCGAAGCGGATATGCAAAAAACAGGAAACAATAAATGTTGTCTCATTTGTTTTTCCTTCAAAGAACCTCTATCTTTGGAGCAAATGCAATAACTAAAACCGCAAGAATATGAAAACATTCGCAGTACTTGTCACTCTATGGCTAAGTGGCATCCTGGCAATCTCCGCACAAGAAGACAACAACTCCCGCTACATCGAAGTGACCGGCAGTTCCGAAACGGAAATCATCCCGGACGAAATTCATTTTATGATTACCATAAAGGAATACTGGCAGGAAGAATTCGAAAAAAAAAGCAAGCCGGAAGATTACCAGACCAAAGTACCCGTCAATGAGATTGAACATAACCTGATGAGCGCCTTAAAGCAAGCGGGTATCGCTCCGTCGGATATTCAGACCAAAGAAGTAGGTGATTACTGGCGCGAACGTGGAAAAGATTTTCTCATATCCAAAACCTTTGATATAAAGTTACAAAATCCCGACCAGATCAACCGGATCATACAGACAGTAAATACCAAAGGGATTCAATCGATGAACATCGGCGAACTAAAAAATAAAGATTTGCAGGAATACCGCAAACAAGGAAAAATAGAAGCCTTAAAAGCAGCACGCCAAAAGGCGGATTATCTGGTGGCGGCAATGGGACAGAAACTCGGGAACGTTCTCCGTATCGTAGAGCCGGAAGAACGGAGCTTCAGCTATTTCCAACCACAGTCGGCTATGAGCAACGTGGCAATACCAAGTTATGACAGTAATCCGGAAAATTTCAGAACGATCAAGCTCAGATACCAGATGACGGCCCGTTTTGAAATACTCCCTGCCGAATAGTTACCCCACACGGAGGAAGATCTTACTTCCCTATCGGCTGGATTTTCCTCCGTACCTCTTTTGATATTTCCAGAAACATGTAGTTCAACCTACCGGAATGAATACCTTCTTCATTCTCCTTATATTTCTTGTTGGCATACTGTTTCGACTTCTCAAAAGTAAGCAGAGACATCTGGTTCTGAGATTTTCCCACCATGGTAGAGTCCAATTGCTCATCCGGAAAAAAGTCGTCCAGATCGACATCACCGATCATCGTCGTTTCCAGGAAATTCATATCCTGATGGGAACTGTCCGTATAATATCCCACAAACATATGCCCCGGCGTACGCACCAGAATCGGATCGATATTGATGGCACGAAGCAGAGAAGCGAACAACACGCTGCCATCCACACAGTTTATCTGCGACGATTCCAAAGCATCATCGAACGTACGTACCCGTTGTGAGAAAACCACATTACTGGATAAGCTGGTATTAGACACCGAACTGTAACGGAACTTACGCTTCTGCAACACGTTCCAAAGGGCATACACCTGTTTATCCACCGCATCCGCCTTTGCATTCTGATATCCTAAGAAACGATTCACAATCCGGGTATTCAATGCTTCACGCAGCAATTTATCGATCATCGGATTCTCTTCATTGACATAGGCGGCAAAGAATATGCCGGTATCATGGAATTTCGTACCGTTAGTGACGTATCCTAACAGACATTCATTGATACTTCGCACCGAAAAGGTACGTACCCTCTGCCCCAGATCATCCCCATTCATCTCTACCGTTACCGCTACACTGACCGGTTCTGCCTGCACGTTATTCTTCAACGCTTCGTAGTTCCAGATAATATCGGGATAAATCGTATATTCCCTATGCGGTTTCTCAAGGATAAACTCGGATACGGAACGTGAAAAGAAAGGAGTCTCCGCCACTTCAATACGTACCCGGCTATACGCCGAACGGGATTTCACCCTGATGGCGATGCACGATTTCGGATTACCGATATAAAAAGAATCGGACGGTTCGATGACCTGGGCATCGGTAGTAGCCACAGACAGGATAGCAGAAGGAAAGATGTTTCCTCCCAAATCATCCGTTATTTCAAAACCGGAACTGAAAGAGGCATATTTATAGATGGACATTCCTGTCACAATAACAAATAATATGGCAATCACTCCCAGCACTTCCCGCTTTCGCTGCTTCAAATCTATCTTTATCATTTTTCCCTCTACTTTTTTTGTAGCACATACAAAGGTAAAAAAATAAAATCGATAGATTGAATGAAATACAACATTTAAGAAAAGGTTGTATTTCTCATCGGATGCCTGCCCTACCCTTATTTCATTTTTTTAGGTTCATATCAGTAATATTCGCTCTTTTTATTCATGAATATGGCTTATCTTTGTCCATTTCTAAAAACAGACTCCAAATACATTGACTTATGCCGACATTCTTCATTATTCTTATCAGCGTATACCTCGCAGGAAACATTTACATATTTATCAAAGGATTACGGGCACTGCCTACCTGCCATTCGGGAATAAAAGTAGCAGCAGGCATTCTGTTCTGGTGCGGTGCCTTGTCACTATTCGGCAGTTTGCTGAGCCGCAATGTAGAAATGCCCTCTTTCATTTCGCATACGATGTACGAAATAGGTACAGGCTGGTTGATATTCACCCTATACATGGTGATATTCCTGTTGTTGACCGACATACTGAAACGATTCTATACGCCTTTCAGATACGGATTTCCCGTGTCATTGCTGTTAACATTCATCCTATTGGGATACGGATACTACAATTACCGCCATCCGAAAACGAATGCAGTCGATATAACAATCAACAAACCGTATGAAAACAACTCGCAACCGATAAAAATCGTAGCTGTAAGCGATATTCATTTAGGATACGGAACGGGAAAAAGCGCCTTGAAAAAGTACGTCGATATGATTAATGAACAGAAGCCGGACCTTATACTGATCGGCGGCGATCTGATCGACAACAGTGTCGTTCCCCTCTACACCGAAAAAATGAGCGAAGAATTATCAGAATTAAAAGCACCGATGGGTATCTACATGGTTCCCGGTAATCACGAATACATCAGTGGCATCGACGAAAGTGCCCGGTTCATAAAAAGTACTCCGATACAACTCCTGATAGATTCGGTGGTAACTTTGCCCAATGGCATACAATTGATAGGACGTGACGACCGGCATAACCCCTCCCGCCGTTCCTTACAGGAATTGATGGAGAATATCGATAAAAGCCGTCCCATCATCCTGCTGGATCACCAACCCTATAACCTGACAGACGCAGAAGCTGCCGGCATCGACCTGCAATTCAGCGGGCATACCCACCACGGACAGGTGTGGCCTATGAGTCTGGTTACGGATTATATCTATGAACAGAGCCACGGCTACCGCCAATGGGGAGACACGCACATATATGTATCCAGTGGATTATCACTATGGGGACCTCCCTTCCGGATAGGAACAGAGAGCGAAATGGTGGTGTTCGAACTGTCTGCCGGAAGTACCGACATCTCAAATACCTCATCGCCATTACTTTAATAATCCCTTTTTATGAAAAACCACAAATTGTAACGTAATTGTAACACGTGTTTCACCCCGTCGTAACAAAAATCACCCACCTTTGCTGCGAAATAAAATAAAAGATTATATTTGTAATGTCATATAAACAGAGAATACAATGAACGATTACCGCATTTTAGTTGTCGACGACGAAGAAGACCTTTGTGAAATCCTGAAATTCAATCTTGAAAATGAAGGTTATGAAGTAGATACTGCCAATTCCGCCGAAGAAGCTCTGAAAATGGATATCAGCAGTTATCATTTGCTATTGCTGGATGTGATGATGGGAGAAATCTCCGGATTCAAAATGGCTAATATACTGAAAAAAGATAAAAAGACGGCTCATGTACCTATCATCTTCATCACCGCCAAAGACACGGAAAATGATACGGTGACCGGCTTTAACCTCGGTGCGGACGACTATATCTCGAAGCCTTTCTCCCTGCGTGAAGTGATAGCACGCGTAAAAGCGGTTCTGCGGCGTACCGTTACCCCCGAAACCGAAAAAGCACCGGAACAGATCACTTACCAGACGTTGGTAATCGACATTACAAAAAAGAAAGTTAGCATAGACGGAGAAGAAGTGGCACTGACCAAAAAAGAATTCGAAATCCTATTCCTGCTATTACAGAACAAAGGACGGGTATTTTCGCGCGAGGACATCCTTGCCCGCGTATGGAGCGATGAAGTATACGTACTCGACCGTACGATCGATGTCAACATCACCCGTCTGCGTAAAAAGATCGGCATATATGGCAAGCGGATCGTCACCCGCCTGGGATACGGATATTGCTTTGAAACAGAATGAAATAATGAAATAATGTGCCAATCGGGCAATGTGCCAATGTGCCAATTGACTGCGCCATAAATGCGTGATAAAGAGACACACCACATAGCCCTCCTATTTTTCATTCCTTCATTCTTTCATTTTTTCATCATTCCACCATGAACCTACCTGTCAATCAAAAGCATTTTCTTTCATTCAGCCGGAAGCTCTTTCTTTCGGTCATATCATTGTTTCTGGTTTTTGCCGCTTGCTTCATTGCTTATCAGTACCAACGGGAAAAAGAGTACAAAGTAGAGCTTCTTCATTCCCAATTGCAAGACTATAACGCACGTTTGAATGAAAAGATAGATACGCTTTCGGGCATCCGGAATGAAATGAATGAGTATATCAATAACCACGCATTGCAAGATTTACGCGTGACAGTTATCGATCTCCAGGGAAATGTATTGTATGACAGCTATAAAACAAACAACTCCCTTTTAGAAAACCATATCACTCGCCCGGAGGTAGAAAAAGCATTGGCAACCGGTAGCGGATTTGATGTTCGCCGTACTTCGGAAACAACAGGAGTACCTTATTTTTATTCGGCTACTCTTTACAATGATTATATCATACGCTCGGCATTGCCTTACAATGTCAGCCTGATTAACAATCTGAAAGCCGATTCGCATTACCTCTGGTTCACTGCTATTGTGACCCTGTTATTGGTCGTCATCTTCTACAAATTCACCAATAAATTAGGTACCTCCATTAGTCAGTTGAGAGAATTCGCCATGCGTGCCGACCGGAATGAGCCGATCGAAATGGCCATGCAATCCGCTTTTCCCCATAACGAATTGGGAGAAATATCACAGCACATCATCCAGATATACAAACGACTGCACGAAACCAAAGAAGCCCTTTACATCGAACGGGAAAAACTGATCACCCATCTGCAAATTTCTCACGAAGGACTTGGTGTGTTCAACAAAGATAAAAAAGAAATTCTTGTCAATAACCTCTTTACCCAATATAGCAATCTCATCTCTGACTCCAACTTAGAGACAGCCGAAGAGGTGTTTACAATCAATGAATTGAAAGAGATCACCGACTTTATCAACAAAGCCCCTAAACGGCCTTCCGGTAAAGAAGAAAAACGAATGTCTATCACTATCAATAAAAACGGGAAAACATTTATTGTAGAATGTATCATCTTTCAGGATATGAGCTTCGAAATAAGCATCAATGACGTGACGATGGAGGAAGAACAGATACGCTTGAAACGCCAGCTAACCCAAAATATCGCACACGAATTGAAAACTCCCGTAAGCAGTATTCAGGGATATCTGGAAACCATCGTCAACAACGATCACATCCCACATGATAAAATAAACGTATTCTTGGAACGCTGCTATGCACAAAGCAATCGTCTGAGCCGCCTGTTACGCGACATCTCGGTGCTGACCCGCATGGACGAAGCAGCCAACATGATAGATATGGAAAAGGTGGATATCAGCGTACTGGTCACCAATATCGTCAATGAAGTTTCTCTGGAACTCGAAGAAAAGCAGATCACAGTGGTCAACTCTTTGAAAAAAGATATTCAGATACGGGGTAACTATTCGCTATTGTATTCCATTTTCCGAAACTTGATGGATAATGCCATTGCCTATGCCGGTACCAATATCCAAATCAATATCAACTGTTTCCGCGAAGACGAGAATTTCTATTATTTCAGTTTTGCCGATACCGGCATAGGAGTATCTCCGGAACATTTGAACCGCCTGTTCGAACGATTCTACCGGGTAGATAAAGGCCGTTCACGTAAATTGGGCGGTACCGGGTTAGGGCTGGCCATTGTGAAAAATGCGGTAATCATACATGGCGGTAGCATCTCTGCCAAAAACAATCAAGGCGGAGGACTGGAATTCGTATTCACGTTAGCAAAGGAAAGATAAAAAGCATCCGGCAACAAGGAAGTTCTTCTTCCAGAATTAAATTTACACCTAACAATGACAGCCAAGATTCAATAAAGCACCTCTTGTCATATTACCTAACCATCTTGTTCGTTTCTCTACGAAAAACGACCCGTTTCCCGTAGAGAAACGAGATGAAACTCGTAGAGAAAAGACTTGTTTCTCTACGGGCAAAAACAATATTATATAGCACTCTGATAAACAAAGCATTACAAACAAAACAAGTTGTTATACATTTTCATTTCAAAACAAATCGTATCACTGTATTTTCAAATCTTACTTTACAGCACAAATATTTACACCAATTATATGGAGCAATATAAATAAGAAGAGATTTAAGCTATCGTCACAATAAAAAGGAAAAATAAAACGGATTCTTGTTGTTTCGACGGAATAATCGCATAATTTTGTAGAACGATTAAAACAAGAGAAATGAATTATATAAAACATCTTCCGATAGCTCTCGTATTCTGTCTCTTTTCCTGTAAAAACGGAAAATCTTCAAGTCAAGTATCCTATATACCACAAGATACCCTCACTGCCTTTTATTTACCGGCTATACCGGCCATGCTGAACACTCCCGAACTACGGGCGGATTTTCTGGTGAAGCATTATTGGGACAATGTAAACTTTGCCGATACAAACTATATCCATCATCCTGATATTACGGAACAGGCCTGGGCCGATTACTGCGATTTACTGAATCACGTTCCTTTGAGTACGGCGCAGGAGGCGATAAAGAAAACAATCGCCCGAACAGAAACCGAGAAAAAAGTTTTCGATTATATCACCGGACTGGCCGACAAATACCTTTATGACCCGAATTCCCCTTTAAGAAATGAAGAATTTTATATTCCGGTGCTGGAAGCAATGATCTCTTCATCTGTTCTGACAGAAACAGAAAAAATCCGTCCTCAAGCACGCATAGAGATGGCATACAAAAACCGGGTCGATACAAAAGCGATCGATTTTACCTATACATTAGAATCGGGTGCGCAAAGCACACTCTATAAAATAAAATCCCAATACACCGTATTGTTTATCAATAACCCGGGCTGCCATGCCTGTACGGAAAACATAGAAGCACTAAAAGACTCTCCTATTATCAATGAGTTGATCCAAAAGAAACAGCTGGCAGTAATTGCCCTCTATCCGGACGAAGAACTGGACGAATGGAGACGACACCGTGATGAGTTTCCCCAAGAGTGGATCAACGGATATGACAAATCACTTACCATCAAAACCCAAAATCTATATGACCTGAAAGCAGTACCCACCCTTTATCTGCTGGATGCAAATAAGAAAGTGCTATTGAAAGATGCCACCGTGCAAGCAATAACCCAATATCTGATGAAATAAAGTATACTCCATACAGTCCGGCAAAGTATATTATAGCTAAATAGATTATGGATAGATAAATGATGTATCGGCACAATAATAAGTCCGTACCATTCCTTTGCCATTCTGAATATTCTTTCTATCTTTGCCACGCATTGGTTCATAGTCTTCCTTCGGAAGATGTGATTAAAAAGGGAATCAGGTGCAAATCCTGAACAGTCCCGCTGCTGTAAGTTCCATAAAAACGTTACGGACAACTACCTTTAGCCACTGGGAAATCCCGGGAAGGCGTCCGCCACAGGAACAAGTCAGAAGACCTGCCATGCAATCTTTTCATTGCTTTCGTGGAAAAAGCGTTGAGTCTAATGAACCGGATAAATTCTATCCATCATTTCATTCATCACTCTGATTCAGAGAAAGTATAATTTACAAATAAACTCTGCCAAGTTTATTGATGTGTCCGGTCGAAGTGATTTCGCCCGGACATTTTAATCAAAACTGATTAGATGAACAGATTGAACCGGATCTTTGAATACAAATTTTTCAGTGCAGTAGTTTACTGCCTTTGCCCTGTTGCATTACTTTCCGCCCAACAGCAGAAGGTAGATACGACACATGTTTATTCTATTCCCGAAGTAGTGGTTTCCGACCGATATCAGACACGGGAAGTACGCGCAACGGCACCCACCCAGATATTTTCCAAAGAAGAATTAAATAACTTGCATGTATTACAGGTTTCCGATGCTGTAAAACACTTTGCAGGAGTAACTGTAAAAGACTATGGAGGCATTGGCGGATTGAAAACCGTATCCATCCGCAGCTTGGGAGCACAACATACGGCCATAGGATATGACGGCATTGCCATAACCGACTGCCAGACAGGACAAATCGACATCGGACGCTTCTCCTTGGATAATGTAGACCGCCTTTCGCTCAACAACGGGCAGAGTGATAACATATTCCAACCGGCACGCTTTTTCGCTTCCGCAGGTCTACTGAATATCCAGACACTGACCCCGCAATTCAAGAATAATAAAAACACCCATATCATCGGTTCGTTCAAAACCGGTTCTTGGGGATTGGTGAATCCGTCCGTACTGATAGAGCAGAAATTAGCCCGGAAATGGGCACTATCTGCCAATGCCGAATGGATGTCGGCAGACGGCCACTACCCTTATACCCTCTATTATGGCGATAAGGATGATTTAACCTCACGCGAGAAAAGAAAAAACACGCAAGTGGAAAGCCTGCGTGCCGAAGCCGGCCTGTTCGGTAACCTCTCCGACAACGAACAATGGAGGCTGAAAGCATACTACTACCAATCGTCTCGCGGGTTGCCCAATGCCACTACCTTCTATTACGACTTTGCCAACCAACACTTGTGGGATAAAAACACGTTCGTACAAAGCCAATATAAAAAAGAATTCAACCGGAAATGGGCATTCCAAGCATCGGCCAAATGGAATTGGAGTTATCAGCGTTACCTGAACCCTGATTATGCCAGTTCAGCCGGTAAAGAAGATAACAGTTATTACCAACAAGAATACTATCTGTCTGCTTCGGCACTCTACCGGGTATTGGATAATCTGTCTTTTTCTCTTTCCACAGACGGTAGCATCAATACGCTGAATGCCAACTTAACCGATTTTGCTTATCCTACACGATATTCATGGCTGACCGCACTCGCCGGAAAGTACGTGAACGAATGGCTTACGCTCTCCGCTTCGGCATTGGCCACGGTCACCAATGAAAAGGTGCAGCAAGGCACCAAAGCGGATAATCACCGCAGACTGACCCCTTACGTCAGCGCTTCTTTCAAACCGTTCAGGAGTGAAGAGTTCCGTATCCGCTTCTTCTATAAAGACATTTTCCGGTTACCCAATTTCAACGATCTGTATTACAGCCGGGTAGGAACGAGAGATTTGCGTCCGGAAAGCACCCGGCAGTATAATGTAGGCATTACGTACAGTAAATCTGTCTGCACATTTCTGCCCTATGTATCGGCCACGATAGATGCCTATTACAATAAAGTGACGGATAAAATAGTCGCTATTCCCAACAAGAACATTTTTGTATGGACCATGACCAATCTGGGAAAAGTAGATATAAAAGGTTTGGATGTCACCGGAAGCATATCCTTGCATCCAATGGAGAAATTACAAATCAACCTTTCCGGAAACTATACTTACCAACGTGCACTGGATGTCACCAGTGCAACAGACAATACTTATAAAAAGACTTATAAACACCAGATCGCCTATACTCCGCGTGTATCCGGTTCGGGGCAGGCAGGCATCGAAACACCCTGGATCAACCTGTCCTACGCTTTCCTCTTCTCGGGCAAACGCTACACACAAGGAGAAAACATAAGCCAGAACCGTCTGGATGGCTATAGTGACCACAGTCTTTCGGCCAGCCGCAATTTAAAAATACGCGATATAAATACATCACTCAGCATCGAGGTACTCAACCTGCTGAACAAGAATTACGAAATCATAAAGAGCTTCCCTATGCCGGGACGTTCGGTACGTGCAACATTGAAAATTACTTATTAAAATACATATATCTTATGATGAAATATAAATATCTCATATTATTCGTATTCGGCTTGCTAATTCATGCCTGTGATGATATTACAGATAAAGATAGCCCCGAAGACAACGAAGGGAGCAACACAGAAACCGGAACCGCCGGTATTTATGTATTGAGTGAAGGACTGTTTAACCTGAACAACAGTACGCTCATGTTTCATTCACTCAAAAACGGACAGACGGACACTGATTATTTCCGCAGTAAAAACCATCGAGGATTGGGCGATACCGCCAATGATATGGCTATTTACGGCAGTAAGCTCTATATCGTAGTGAATGTTTCGAGCCAGATCGAGGTAATAGACCGGGCATCAGGACTCTCTCTGAAACGGATACCGGTACTGAATGAGAACGGTAGTTCGCGTCAACCGCGTTACATCGCTTTTCATAAAGACAAAGCATATGTCTGCTCGTTCGACGGCACTGTGGCCCGCATAGATACCACCTCATTGGAAATCGAAGAGTATGCCACAGTAGGACGGAATCCGGACGGAATTTGCGTGCAGGGAGATAAACTCTATGTATCCAATTCCGGAGGGTTGGATTGGGACGGAATTGGCGTGGACAACACCGTGTCCGTAGTCAGCACAGAACCGTTCAAAGAAATAAAGAAAATACAGGTAGGTTACAATCCGGGGCGGATCAGGGCGGACAATTACGGCCACGTCTATGTGGCAACACGCGGTAAAGACATCAGTGCGGGCGATTATAACTTTGTTCAGATAGACACCCGCACGGATGAAGTGAAACAGATTTATGACGAAAAGGTAATGAATTTTGCCATCAACGACCAACTTGCTTACTTATATAATTTCAACTACACCACACAGGATTCGCAGATAAAGGTATTCAACCTGCAAACGGGAACTACCCTGCGCGAGGATTTCATTACAGACGAGACCGAGATCAACACCCCTTATGGCATCTATGTCAATCCGTATAGTGGAAATATATACATTACAGACGCCTATAACTATTTGGTAAGAGGTGATGTACTCTGTTTCAATCCACAAGGAAAATTAATATACCGTCTCACTAATATCGGACAAAATCCCAATACAGTGGTTTTCTCCGACAAAGATACGCAAAGTGGCAACGACGATCCGGATACCCCGCAGGCAGCCGCCTTCGCCAACAAAGTATTGGAGTATCGCCCTGCCCCGACACAGTTCATGAATACCACCGCCACCGCTTATAAGGAGGGGTTTACCTATCAGCAAGTATTGGAATATGCTACGGAACTGTTATCAGACCGGAATGTATGCTTACTTTCATTAGGTGCTTTCGGGGGATACATCACAGTAGGTTTCGACCATACTGTACCTAATGTATCGGGCGAATATGATTTCAAGATATACGGGAATGCCGCCTATGACATATATGGCACCAATGAAGACAAACCCGGCGGAAGCGCAGAACCGGGCATCGTACTGGTTTCCAAAGACACCAATGGAAACGGACTTCCCGATGACGAGTGGTATGAACTGGCAGGAAGCGAATACAACTCCCCCTCCACCATCCGGAATTATGAAATCACCTATTACCGTCCTGAACTGCCCGGAGACAATGTACAATGGACGGATAACCAAGGTGGTCAAGGAGAGATAAAAAGAAATGACTTTAATACCCAAGACTCCTATTATCCGCAATGGATAGAAGAAGACCGGATCACCTTCTCCGGAAACCGCTTAGCCGACAATGCAGTAAACGAGCCACGTCCTGACATGCCGGAACATTGGGTAGGCTATTGCTATGCTTGGGGATATGCCGACAATCACCCGAATGATACGGAATATTCTAAATTCAAAATCGATTGGGCAGTAGACAAAAACGGTAATCCGGTACATCTTGACGGAATTGATTTTGTAAAGATATACACGGCTGTCAACCAAGACTGCGGATGGACAGGAGAAATATCAACAGAGATACAGGCAGTGGAAGACCTGCATTACAATAAATAGAAATATTTTATTATCAATAATTACATTTAAAAAACAACATGAGAAAATTAAATTCTTTTTTCAGCAGACTATGTATGGTAATGCTATTGGCATTACCAATGGTATTTGCATCTTGTGAAGATGATGAGGACAGTGGAAATATGGTTCAAGACCATAGCTTTTATGTAGTCAACGAAGGACAGGGTAACGGTTCTATCTGCTTTTATGATAATGATGGAATCTGGCATAATAACATCTATCAGGAAAATAATCCCGGTGAAAAATTGGGAGTAACCTCGACAACTGCTGTATTCTATAATGGAAAGGTTTACATCGTATCCAAAGATAACCCGTGTTTGGTAGAAGCCGATGCTGCCACTTTCAAGAAAACATCTTCTATAACCAAAGCTGTTATTGATGATAATCAAGCGTACAACTTTGCAGTGATCAACAACACTACCGGTCTTATAGCAACTGGCCGTGGAGCATATAAAACAGCAATCAATCCGTTGCCGGCCGAAGGCACAAAAGCAGATAAAATAATAGACGGCTTTTGTAGAGACATATACGTATCCGGAGATTATTTATTTGTCATCGTAGACAATACTGTTAAAGCATATAAATCAAATGACTTCTCCTATATAAAAGATTTAGGAACCGCCAACACTGGTTTTGCCAAAGCGAAAGACGGCTCTCTTTGGGCAGCTAACGAGAACCAACTGGTAAAAATTAACATCAAAGATCTGACATTTGAGATAATCGATCTACCGGAAGGTTATACAGTAAACTATAATAGTGCTGCATATACTCCCACATGCTTGTGTGCATCAATTTCTGAAAATGCTTTATATTTTGTCCAAAAGGATGGATGGACTCCTAAAAAAGCATATAAATATGATATTGATAACAACTTAGTTACAGAATTAGTTTCTGATCCAAATGGGTACATGTTTTATGGTGCAGGACTAACCGTAAATCCTAAAAATGGATATGTATATGCAACATTAATTAAAGGTTATGGGCAAGACGCTTTAAGCAATACGATTATAATAGTAAATGGTGAAACAAAAGAAACAGTAGAAACCATCGATTATTCCGGCAGCTTCTGGTTCCCGTCTCAGATTGTATTCAAATAAAAACTACATTACAAAAACAAAACAAAGAAACTGTTTAAAATTTTACTCCAATCATGAAAAAAAATATAATATTAATAGTTATAACTATTTTGTTCCTATCATGCTCAGATAATGAGATTATTCCAGAAGTTATAATACCAGAACAATCTACCCCAACAACCAGAAGTGTTGGGGATGGTAAATATGATGCACTAGGCTTCGGATATAATTGTTTTTATTCTAATTTTTCAAATCCTCTTTATGCAAAAGCTCAAGTTATTGACCTCCAAAAATTAGAAGCAGGTATAGGTACGGATCAACTAACAGGAAAGAAATTTATATTTAATCCATCCAAAATAATAGAAGCTCAACTACATGGATTAACAGAATCTAGAACAGCTTATGGAACATCCATAGAAAAATTAACAGAAGATATGAGGTTCTATATACACACATCATTAGATCAAAAAAAAATAATAAAACTTTTTTCTTTAGATATAGAAAGCACCATCACTAATAGTAGTAATTATCAGGAGCTAAACTCATTCTACAAAGTCGATGCACTAAAAGCAACAAGAAGACTAACCTTGCCATATACAAATCCCGCGCAATTAAAATATTTTTTAACTGATGAATTTTTATTTGATTTAAAAAACTTATCTGGCAAAGACATTGTTAACAAATATGGAACTCATGTTATGACAGATATATTATTAGGAGGCAATTTTTCTGCATTATATACTGGAAAATACAAATCTTCTGGAAGTACTAGTGGAAAAGAATTTAAGACCAGTGCCAGTTTCTTAATGTCATCTATAAAAGGAGAGACCAAATTTGATAAAACAACATTTAAAAGTTTTACTAATGTCAATGTATACATCAAGACACAAGGAGGCAGAAATGCAGTTTCCACAATTATAAATCAAACAGGAGATGGAACTTTAGGAAACTTCTCTATCGATTATAATAGTTGGATAAATAGTGTAGATATAAACTCTGAATCATTAATTGGAATAGGTAATCCTGATACAGAAATATATTTCATAAGCAGTTTTATTGAGCATCCATTTATCAGAATGGGTATTGAAGAAGCCCTACTATCTAAAGAATCCGGTTGTTTTACTTTGTCTAAACCCAATAATAAAGAAGAATGTTATTTATGTAAAAGGATGGATCAAGATTATAAAAAATATGGATTAATAGTACCGAAAGAATACCCATCTGGTGCAACAGTTCAAACTTCAGTAGCTATGCAATATGAAAAAGCGGGAAAACATTTTCGTCTTAAATATCCATATGGAATAATCGATCCCCAACCAATCAATAAATATCTATCCAGTTCATTTGATTTGGTACCTTTCCAAAATAGTGACACTCAACTATGGAATATATATGTAAATGATAAGAATAACTCCGAAATATTACTACAAAATGTAGCAACAGGATTATACCTTTCTGCCAAAGATGGAGAATTTCATAATAAACCCAATAAAGAAGAAATACAGGATTTTTATTTGAAATTTTCAATTATGTAATTAAACATCATAAAGATAGCTATATACATAATTATTTATTCACAATTTTCATAAAAGCTAATTGGACTTATATTAAATCCAATTAGCTTTTCTTATTTTAAAACAGCAAAATGTCAGTACTTTATTGCATATTCCAAAGGTTTTCCTTAAATTCGACGAATAAAACCAAATATCTAAGAATATGGAATTACCTTTTGCAGAATCATGGAAAATCAAGATGGTAGAGCCTATCCGTAAAAGTACCCGTCAGGAACGCGAGCAATGGATAAAAGAGGCGCACTACAATGTATTTCAACTGAAAGCCGAACAAGTATACATCGACCTTATTACCGACTCCGGTACGGGTGCCATGAGTGACCGTCAATGGGCAGGAATGATGTTGGGAGACGAGAGCTATGCCGGCGCTTCTTCCTTCTTCAAACTGAAAGAAATGATCACCCGGCTCACCGGTTTTGAATATATCATACCAACCCATCAAGGACGCGCAGCCGAGAATGTATTGTTCTCCTATTTAGTTCATGAAGGAGACATCGTACCGGGAAATTCGCATTTTGATACTACCAAAGGACACATCGAAGGGCGCAAAGCCATAGCATTGGACTGCACCATTGACGAAGCCAAACAAACCCAATTGGAAATCCCCTTTAAGGGCAATGTAGACCCTGTCAAACTGGAAAAAGCATTGCAGGAACATGCCGACAAAATTCCCTTTATCATAGTAACCATCACCAACAACACAGCAGGCGGACAACCCGTTTCCATGCAAAACCTAAAGGAAGTACGCGCCTTGGCCGATAAATACAAAAAGCCGGTACTTTTCGATTCGGCACGTTTTGCCGAGAATGCCTATTTTATTAAAACACGGGAAGAAGGATATACCGGGAAAACAATCAAGGAAATCACACGGGAAATGTTCGATCTGGCCGACGGTATGACTATGAGCGCAAAAAAAGACGGTATCGTCAACATGGGAGGTTTCATTGCCACCCGCCACAAAGAATGGTACGAAGGTGCCAAAGGATTCTGTGTACAATTCGAAGGCTATCTTACCTATGGTGGAATGAACGGACGGGATATGAATGCCCTTGCCATCGGCCTGGACGAAAACACGGAATTCGATAATCTGGAGACACGCATTCATCAAGTGCAATATCTGGCAAAAAAACTTGATGAATACGGTATTCCCTATCAACGTCCTGCCGGTGGGCACGCCATCTTCGTAGATGCCCCAAAGGTATTGACTCACGTCCCCAAACAAGAATTCCCGGCACAAACACTGACTGTTGAACTGTATCTTGAAGCCGGCATACGCGGATGTGAAATAGGTTATTTATTGGCAGATCGTGATCCGATAACCCACGAAAACCGTTTCAACGGATTAGACCTACTACGCCTTGCTATCCCACGTCGTGTTTACACCGATAACCACATGGATGTAATTGCCGCCGCACTCAAAAACGTATACGACCGCAGAGAAGAAATTACACGCGGTGTACGCATTGCATGGGAAGCTCCTCTGATGAGGCACTTCACAGTACAATTGGAAAGAATTGAATAATGTGCCAATTGGCACATTATTATTCATATTCGAAATACTCGAAATCGGCATGTGCTTTTGAACTGTCAGAAGTAGCAACAGCATATAATCCTAAAATAATTCCTGTAAAACCACCGGCAGTCTCCGTACTTACATAGCGTGTGTTCATTTTATCCAATTTGCGGAAATTCTTTCCATCCGTAGCATACTCAAACGAATAAAACTCATTGTTACCTTTTACACGAAGCTGAATTTTTCCTTGCGGCACAATCACTTCCTTTTGCGTGTGTGTCAATTCACCTAAACGATAGCGTAGTACGACTGCCTGCTTTTCATCCGCCAGTTGCTTGACGTAAAGATCATAATGAGACGACTCGCACATATATACTGTCAATCCCGCTTCATCGGCAGGAGATGCCTTTTGCAACTGCATAGAAGTGGTAGCTGTAAAATCGGTATGTTGCTGCCGGCGTCCGACAAAAGTAGGACTGGCTTTGTCATCATTCAAACTGACAGGAGCTGCTTTCAGACGTAATTTGCCGGAAACAAGCGTGTAATTCTCAGGGTGATTGTTTCTTATATGCACCCACTCCGGGCCAAGTTTCTCCCCCTTAAAATCAGTACGGGGCGATTTCTTGGCAAGAGGTTGCTGAGGAAGAGTCGGAACATCCATTTGCAGTGCAATGGTTCCATCTCCATTCACCACCGGCCACGCATTTTTATCCCAACGCATGGGGGCAAGAAACGTTTCACGACCTAACAGATGATGATAACCGGTCTGCGGACGAAACGCAAGGCAAAGTACCCACCAGGAACCGTCAGAAGCCTGTACGAACTCTGCATGTCCTACCCCCTGTATCAGATTGCCCTGCGCATTCATATTGATATGTGTAAGAATCGGATTGGCGGGATTAGACTCGTAGGGGCCGTCTATATGCCGGCTACGGGCAATAGTAACTTTATGCCCGTATTCCGTGCCCCCTTCGGCAATCAGCAAATAATACCAATTATCCTTTTTATAAATATGCGGTGCTTCGGGATAGCGTCCACCGGTACCATTCCATATACGTTTAGATTCGGTCAACTGCTCACCGGTCATCGGATTTATCTCACACAATTGAATGCAGTTGTCCGGATTGCTGACCAGATAGCATTTCCCTCCTTCGAAATAAAGAGAAGGATCGATGCCACCTTGCTTAACTGATACAGGTTCCGACCATTCCCCATACAAATCAGTGGTATGTACGATAAAGTTTCCTTTATCGGTAACATTGGTCGTAATCATGTAATACGTACCGTCATTATAACGAATAGTAGGTGCATAGATACCGCCCCAGATGCTGGCCCCTTGAAGTGATACTTGCGAGGGGCGGGTCAGACAATTACCGATCTGTTCCCAATGGATCAAATCTTTACTGTGGAATAACGGCACACCGGGGAAATACTGGAAACTGCTGGCGACCAAATAATAATCATCACCTACGCTACAAACACTCGGATCCGGATAAAAACCGGGAATAACCGGATTCTGATACCCTTGTTGATTTTGCGAAAAACAGGATAAGCTCAAAGCCAATCCTAAAAGTAGTGTCATTGTTTTCATAAATTTTGTGTTCAAATAGTTTTTATGTTTTATTTTAGATTTTTATCGGTTTGACTTAACCGATTGAAGAATAAACTTTTAGCGAATTATTTGAGAAATAGAGGTAACGATTTAGCGACCGTGCAATTTTCAGTGATTTACGGTGCTATGCTGTCAAATAACTCTTTCTGAATGCGAAGATAGCCATTTTTGACGAAATAACAAATCACTCGAAAAAATCATCGCTAAATAATGTAGCTTACTTAGGTTGGTTTTGTTCTTTCTTTATTTTTTTATACTTTTTAGTGTCATATTGAAAATGCTCATCATCAGACCATTGTGTTATAAGCTTGACAATGTAATACGTTTTTGCTTCTTCAATATCATCTTTAATTGTCGTTTTTGTTTCTATCTGTAAATTGCATGTAATTGAAGTTCCATTTCCAAATTTAATTTCTTGGTCATAAACTTGCTCCAAGAAATCCTTGTCATCTATCTTGAATTCAATTGGAAGTCCTGAATAAATTCCTCTCCAAGGCAATTTTCGACCTTTTACTAAAACAGGAGAAACAATATAAATAGTTGTTCCATTTATTATCTCTGTTGTAGTACTTGTTCCCTCTTGAATAACATGACCGTAGAAATCTTTTTTTCAATAGTTACAGTATTATTTTGATTATCTCCAGTTGGAATATTTGCTTCTATTTTGGTTATTGTTTCTTCTTTCGAAAGGACTTCATAGTACTTACTAATCCATTTCTTTAATTGTTTGTCACCTTGTAATAGTATCTCTGCTTCTTCTTTGGAAAAATCACCACTTTTAATTTTTTCTGCTATTTCTATTCGATTCTTAATTTCGTCTGTTTTGTGAATTGCAGGACGGAAAAACAAACCTACAAATCCAGCCAGCAAAGCAGTTAAAATACCTGAAATATCAATTTTATCACAAATGAGTAATAAATTGTCAATTATATCACCTTCATTTTTAGCTTCAACCCTAACGGATATATCACACCCTACATATTTTTGTAACTCAGAAATTGCTTTTAATAAATATCGCTCGGATTCATTATGAATTTTTGCATCCATTGCATGTGGGGTATTCCCAGCAATGAAATAGTGCAATTAGAAATCTAAACAAATATTCTTAGCTGCCATAAATGAACAATATATAACTTGTTACCGTATATATTCAAGTTGTCTTCAAATCCATTCGGTCATGAGAATCGATATGTGTATATCTTTTCTATTCTACACGTACAACATTTGACTTATTTCATGTCTAATTTGCTCTATTACTTCTTTATTGGCAATTTCTCCATCTAAGCTGAATACGATAAACACATTACCGCCATATCGTTCTTTGAACGATTCGAAACTCACTTTCATTCGTTCAGTCAGCGAATAACTACCGAAATTGGCACTCGCTGTTATCGGTTTGATTTGTATGCCTATGGCTTTATCTCCGATTTTTGCGATATAATCGATATCTCCTGCATGATCCAATTCGGGATCGCTTTCTTCGAAGTCTATATTAGGAAAAACTTTAGCCAATCCGTCATTGATTACAGACTTTTCTCGTATATAACCGTCATAAGTACGATTTATAGTCAGATTGTATATATAGTCGATACAGTCCTGTTCTGTCAATTCACGAAAAGCTGCTTCCCATTCAGGAATCACGACTTCCGTAATTTTTGCATACAACCGTTCACCCAATTCATGGAGACTTTCGACTGTGATTTTCGTCGGATTTTTTCCTGCGGTATGAGCATTTTCGAAATACCATGATTGCCATTCATCGAACGAAAAAGGTTGGCAATCGCGAATAAGAGCCATTACAGCACCTACTTTATTCGGGCGAGATAATTGGTATGTTTGGCAAGCGTAGTTCAGTACGCGTTCTTTTTTTCCGAAATTCATAGAATATTTATCCATAACTTTTTATGCGTTTATCAGTTTTTCGAATTTACTTTTATATTTGAAATCGAAAGAATAGTCTACATCGACTAACCCGTTTTTCAACATATGTGCATTGATAAAGGTCTTGTTGTCCAAGTATAAATAACAAAGCAACATATCCTCATCATCGTATTTTATCGTATCGTAACGCAAGAATACTTTGCGTCCTTTGGTTTTCTCCAAAAGAAATTTCGTAGCATTACCGTTGACGCATGGCTTTTCCTTGATACCAAGCAATCGTACGGTAAGTCCGTTATTCAAAACGATTGTATTCGGAGATAAAATCGTTTTGACCGAAAAATATTCTTCTCTTTCTTTTTTATCTTTGTCTATTCGAGAACCGAACTGCAAACGCTTGATGTCTATCTTATTCCCCATTTTATGGGGATCGCGAAAAAGATACGGTAAGGTTTCCATCTTGCTTGCTATATCGAAAGCGTTCCCGTCCGTTCGGTATTTATATTCTACCGTTCCGAACGATATGGATGACGACACTTTTTCTTCATAAAACTTTCTGAAATCGGGATTTATTTCGTATCCGATGGAGTTGCGTTGCAGATTACGTGCAGCTAAAGCCGTTGTTCCGCTACCCATGAACGGATCGAATACCGTTTCTCCGGCAAAAGAGAACATTTTTATCAAACGGCGCGGTAATTCTTCAGGAAATACTGCAATGTGTCCGTCTTGTTTAGCCCCGCCGAAATTCCAATGGGAAGCAAAAAATGTATTCCATTCATCTTTGGTCATTTCCGAACATTGCTTTTGCTCGATAGCAGGAACGGGAGCCTTACCTTGTTTTTTGAAAATGAGGATAAATTCGTAATCTATTTTCAAAATACCGTTTCGAGGATAGGGAAAACTACCCATAACAGCTCCTCCCCCTGTCGTATTCATCGTTGTTTGCTTCTGCCAAATTACGGCTCCCATATAATCCATTCCGAGAGCTTCGCAAAAACGTATGATTTCAGTTCTTATGGGAATCACTTTATAACGTCCGTAATAGACGGAACGAGCGAATTGGTCTCCTATATTTATGCACAAACGGCAACCGTCATGCAATACTCGATTGCACTCCGCCCAGACCATATTCAGATTGTTGATATAGCTTTCGTAACTATCATGAAATCCTATTTGCCCGTCATTCCCATAATCTTTCAATTGCCAATACGGGGGCGACGTAATGATCAAATGGACGGACTTGTCCGGCATAAGAGAAAGATTCCTGCTATCTCCGTTGATAAGCGTGTGTATAGTCTTTATTTCCATTTCTATTGTCAATTATAGTCTTCAATGCTTTATCCGCAATGTTTTTATCGTTTCCGATAATTGCATTTATCTTATCCGCAATCCAAAGGCTCAACAGCTCTTCCCGTTCGATATTCAAGATGTCCGAAAGCAATACCACTTGCTCCTTTTTAGCTTACCTGTCTCCGCGTTCTATTCGGCTATACATAGGGACATCTATATTCAAAGCCGAAGCCAATTGCTTTTGCAACAATCCGCTTCGGACTCTAGCCGCTTTGATCTTTTGTGCGAATAACGTTCGAATATTTTTCAATTTGTCATTATTTGGCAAATTTACTACTTTTATTTCGTTTATGCACATAGAATGCCAATAATTTGATTGACTTAAATTTAGTGATTGTGATACAGCTGATTATTTCTCTATTTCCCCTAAATCCCCCTGCCTTTCCTTTGCGGCTGTATGGGTCGGTGTATGTTCTGCCTTAGCTTGTCGAATTGCTCCTTGAACCACTCGGCAATGGGCTTTCGGTCGATGGCAAGAACTAATTTCGTCCCGTCCGTAGGGTCTTTCATCACTTGAACCCCAGCCTTTTCGGTCTTGAATTTCCGTTTATGTTCCTCCGAGTAGAGTTCCCCTGCATACTCCAACGGCTTTCCCTTGACGAGCATTGCCGGCTGCCCGTCGCTGAACCCGACAAAGTGGCAGAGGTTTTCGATACGGAGCATTTCACGGAAATAGGAGAACCATGCCGCCGCCCTTGCGATTACCGTTTTCAGAAACGATATTTCCTCCTTGTGCTTCGCTTCCTTGTCCGCTATCTCCCTGCGATGCTTCCGCTCTACTTCCGCCATTTGTCGGCTGTGGTCGGTCTGCATGGTCTGTATTCGGGTTTGCAGGGCTTCGATGGCTTCCCCGTGCGTGGTGACCTCCCTATGCAGGGCGGTGTTCTCCCTCTCCAACGTCCTGACCTTGTTACTGCCGAAAAGAGAACCGACACTCTCGGCGATGTTGGCTGCTGCGGTGGTCGCCGCCCCTTTCAGCTTCTCGGTCTGTATCTCTTTTTTCTCCCGTTTGAGTTCCTCCTGCGCCGTTTCTTTCTGACGCTGCAAATCCACTACCTCCGTTTTGAGGCTGTCGGTGAGTTTCTTCGTTTCATTGTAATACTGCTGCGTGGACTTGTGCCGTGCCTTCGAGCCATCAATGCCCCTTTGCAGCCCGTATTTCGCCATCGCCACGGCGTAGGTGTCTTGGTAGGATTTCAGCCTTAGGCGTGTCATAATATCGTCGGCGCACAGCCTTACGGTATCGGTCGGCTTCTTACAGTATCGCTTCTTCGTCTGTTCCTCCCTTTTCCTGCGCTTGCGCTCTCCTTTGACGATGGGAACGAGCGTGACGTGTATGTGCGGCGTTTCCTCGTCCCGATGCAGGTGCGCCACCACGATGTTCTCCTTTCCGAACGTGTCGGCAAAGTATTTCATATTGTCAGCGCACCACTCGTCTAAACGCCCCTCCCTTTCGATGCGTTCCATGTCCTCGTGCGTTCCCGACACGGTGATGCGGATTACCCGTACTTGGTTGTTTCCGATTTTGCGTGTCAGCCCGCTTCTTCCAATCTTCTCTGCATAGCCGCCGAACGGCCTTTAATCCCGTCGGGGTAGGTAACGAGTTTTCGGTTCAGGTGCGTCCGTGTCGGGTCTGCGTTCTTCGGTATGATAAAACGCTCGATGTGGCCGGTCGTTCCGCTGTCGGAACCGTGCGCCTTTTCCATGTGCAATACTACGAAACCCATATATATTCCTTTCTTTTTTAGCTTGTGAAACAATGATTCTTTGTATCTTCGGGGGTGGCAAAGAGCCGTCCCCGACGGGGTGTACAGAGGGGCTTGCCCCTTGCCTTATTGGGGAATTTTCAGCGATACGGGGTATTGCGGCTCGGAAAATTCCCTAATAAATTACGGCATTTTCTTCGTAAATCCCCTGCGGCGTGTCGGCGGTCTGCCCGTGCCTTATCGGCTCGGCGATTGAATCCGCTTTGTGTACTTGGCTGTTCGCGCTCGTTGTACTGACTTTACCGACTATACCAAACCCCACCTTATTATTTCCCCCTTTCGGTCGGTGGGGGACGGCGGGGCGGTCGTTTCCGTTTTCAAAGGCTTCTTTGCACGGGGCGGTCGACGGAAAGCCCCGTGTTTACTTCGCCTTTGTAAACGGGAATGACTGCTCCGCTTTCCTGCGGTCGGGAAACAGCCCCTTTCCGTCCGTGCGACGGTATGACCGTATTACGGACTGATACCCCGACCGACAGACCGTTACGCCATCCATCGACGGCTCGACTCGGTGTCGGCAACGACAGACACGATAACCGTTGTTTTCTCTTTTCACCGATGCGTTATTCTCTCCAACAACACTTTACGGACTTTCGCCGCCCCGAACGATTCGATACGGAAAGCGAGGGCGGCTATCGTTTCGAGGTCGTAAACCTCTATGCTGCTTCTGTCCGATAGGCGGATAAGGCGTTCGATACCGTACTCTTTCAATACTCCGCTCTTGCAGAGTGCCTTTATCCCTGCCCGAACCGTTGGGGCGATAACCCCGAACATATCCCTTTAAAGATTGTACTCTAATATTTAAGAAGAAAATTTAAACATGCCCTTAAAAATCAAAACAGAGTGCCCTGATTTACAAATTTCCGGAGAACAAACAAACAAAACCTCCGGATAAACTGTTTATTAAGATATAAATTAAACAATTAATGAAGAAAATTATGACAGAGGAATATGAACTCATTGATAATGAAGAAAGCCGTAGATACGAATTCCGTATCGATGGCCATATAGCCAAAATAGAATATATAAAAACTCCGAACGGAGAAATCTACCTGACTCACACAGAAGTCCCTCGTGCATTGGGAGGTAAAGGAGTCGGTTCTCAATTAGTTGAAAAAGCATTGAAGGACATTGAACAAAAAGATTTACGCCTTGTGCCACTTTGTCCGTTCGTTGCCGGCTACATTCATAAACATCCGGAATGGAGACGCATTGTGATGAAAGGTTTTCATATCCAATAAAAAAATAATAAACATGGGAAAGAAAATAGAATATACAAATGGCGAAATGACCATTATCTGGCAACCGGAGCTTTGCCAGCATGCAGGTATCTGCGTAAAAATGCTACCGAACGTATACCATCCCAAAGAAAGGCCATGGGTACAGATAGAAAACGCGACCACAGAGGAACTGATCGCACAGATCAGAAAATGCCCTTCGGGAGCACTCAGTTACAAAATGAATAAAGAGAAAGAAAACCAAGAAGATGGATCCAAACCTTTATAAATATCGGTAATAAAAAAAAGTCGTATCAACTCTACTTTTGAATAATGATACGACTTTTTTTATGCTTATCAGTTACAATCTGCAACTTTTCAGAGTGTTCTTTTGGGGATACACAAAGTTCGTATCTGTCTTCGTCCGAAAATCACCCTTAGCCGTGTTGAAACGATAAGCAAAGCCAATCCCTTCATTTTCAGAAACCGGTCTCAAAACTATCAATCGTGTTCTACCATGTTTTGCTGTCGACTTATACGTTTCTCCCTCCTGAAAAGAGGAAGTTCCGCTTAGGCGGGTAAAAGTGAGAGCAACCGTAAACGGAGAATACGATGTATTGTCTGCATAAAAAGTAACTTCTCCCTTTGCAGAACGTTCATGAGAGACAGTGACCGGAGCATTCTGAGACTGGACCATCACCGGTATCCAAAAAAGAAGACCCAAATAATATTTCAAATTCATGTTATCTCATTTTTTATCAATCAATACTCCAAGTCATTACAAACTCAGGGTGAAGCAAATAATGTATCCGAAAACTACGCTTCTGTTCGGTTCTATATTCATGAGCGGTAAAATCGCCCTGCTCTTGAAGCAAAAAAGGTTCTATATGTAAATGTTGGCGAAAATCGACCCCGTCCGTATCCATACATTTAAACATCACCTCCTTAGCAGACCAATGCAATAAAAGACTCCAGGTAGCATCTTCTTTATAAAGACGAACCGATTCATCCTCCCGCATATATTTATGGGCCACTCTGTGTACCCGTTGTCCGTACTGCTCGATATCGATGCCTACCGGCACTTTATCACTCAGAATAACCGACACATAACCTTTCGTATGGGAAATGCTGATGAAATATGAATAATCCGCCAGATACGGTTTCCCACTCGGCTGATAACAGACTTCCTTATGTTCTCCCAATAGGCGAAACAGCAACGCACGGACGGAAAGCCACTCCAACCGGCGATGAGAAGCGACAAAACGCTGCACTTCCCGTTCATAATATTCCCGCTCCGGAAGCAGATCAAGCAAAGTATCTACAGATTCATCCATTTTCCAGACACCCCACCGATACAAAGGTTCTTTATGAGAAAGAAACAATGCCATAATTATGCATCCTCATCCGACGGAGGTTCATTGATAGTAAACTTTACCTTCAAAATACGGCGATTATCCATCTCCAGTACTTCAAAATCATAATTCAGATAAGAAACCTTTTCATGAAGTGCGGGAAACTCCCCTTTTATCTCGAGCAGAAGTCCGGCTAACGTATCGGCATCACCGGCCATCCTTTCGAAATCATCTTCATCCAACTTCGTGATTTTATAAAAATCGGTCAATTGGGTTTTAGCTTCAAATATCCAAGTATGATCATTCAATACCACATAAGTACGTTCTTCGTCATCGTATTCGTCATGAATCTCACCTACAATCTCTTCAATGATATCTTCCATGGTCACAATGCCGGAAGTTCCTCCGAATTCATCGACAACAATAGCAATGTGTATTTTATTGGCTTGAAAATCACGTAAAAGATCATCTATCATTTTTGTCTCAGGCACAAAATAGGCCGGACGTATCAGCGATTGCCAGCGAAAAGTATCCCCTTTATTCACATGGGGCAAAAGGTCTTTTATATAAAGTACCCCTTTAATATTATCACGAGAACCGGAATAGATGGGAATTCGTGAATAGGCATTCTCCACAATACACTTCATCACATCCTTGAAAGAGGTACGTATATCCAAATCGACTACGTCGAGACGTGAAGTCATTACCTCTTTGGCTGTTTCTCCACCAAAACGAATGATACCCTCAAGTATATTATTCTCTTCAGTAAGTTCGGCTTTATCCGTCAGTTCCAATGCCTGTGAAAGCTCATCGACTGAGATATTATGATTCTTACGCGTAAAACGCTTATTCAGAAAAGTTGTGGAACGCACGAGAAGGGCAGAAACAGGACGAAAAACTTTCCGTAAAACATAGATACCCGGAGCTGCAAAACGACAGAACACCAACGTTTTCTGTGCTGAATAAATCTTAGGCATGATCTCACCGAAAAGCAGCAACAGGAATGTAAGAATCACCGTCAAAATCAAGAACTCCGCAAGCGCTGAATGAAAAACAAAAACATTCATAAAGAAGAAATTGCAAAGCATGATGATGGTAACATTCACAAAATTATTAGTGATCAGCACGGTTGCCAGCAAACTTTCGGAATCTCCAAGCAAACTACTGATTTTTTCATCGGAAGGATGATTACGCTCGTCTATTTCATTGAGATCGGAAGGAGATAATGAGAAAAAAGCAATTTCCGATGCGGAAGCGAAACCGGAGGCGAGCAGAAGCACACCGGCTAAAACGATAGCTACAATTGCCGAAAAAGAAGGTGGGTTTACAGTTATACCATTAAAAATATCTGCCAACTGGCATAAATAAGCGTCTGGGTCCAAAATCTTGGTTTTTAGTTAAACAATTATTGATATGGATGAAAGTTGAAAACCTTATCAGTTGAAAATTGAGGATTTAAAACAAGTAGTTGAAAATTATCAATATCATCATGCCGTATAGCAATTTTCAACTTTCAACAGATGAGGTTTTTAACTATTCATTATCTTTTTTAAAACGGCAAATCATCTGCCGGATTATTCTGTATAGGGGCAGTCTGCGATTGTTGCGTCTGCTGAATTTGTGACTGATTTACAGGTTGTTGTACAGAAGAAGTTGGTAAAATACCACCGGAAGATCCACTTTTGGGTGTTAGCATCTCAAAATAATCCACATATACTTCTGTCACATAACGAGTAGCACCCGCCTGATCTGTATAAGTACGTGTCCTCAATTTCCCTTCCACATACAGTTTATCACCTTTATGCAAATATTTATCCACAATTTCAGCCCAACGATTAGAAGCTACAATATTATGCCATTCCGTTCTTTCCGGCACTTGAGTACCATTAGCTAAGGTATAAGCACGATCTGTCGTTGCCAGAGAAAAAGTAGCAACAGCCGATCCGGAATCAAAATATTTCACTTTAGGATCTTGACCGACATTTCCTAACAATATCACTTTATTAACTGACATATTATTCTATATTTATATTATTTTGTGCCAAAATTAAATAGAAATACAACACGAAACAAGTTTTTATACATATTTCTCCAGAAAGGCATGTATCAGTTTTGGCACGGCATATTGCTCTAATTCATTCGTTTTTATCTTTAAATACGATGAGAAAGATTTTGTTTTTTCCGGCAGAACAACTTCATAAAAATTAGCATAAAGAACCCGGTGCGATAACACATGTTTCACATTTCGGCAGATGGAACGAACCACCGGCACTTCCTCCTTATCAAACAATTTTATAAATTCCGGAAGCGCCAACAACTCTTCTTCCGTAACAGATGATGCTGTCTCTATCAAAGGCAGTTCGAAAAGATTTTTCCAAATATCGTTTCCCGTCCGTTTATTAATAAAAGTACAGGCACCCGCGCGTACATATATGTAGTTCAAAAAACGTTCTGTCGTCTTCGTTTTATGTTGCTTTACAGGAAGCTGTGCTACCATACTTTTTGACAAAGCCATACAACTGCCGGCCAAAGGGCAAAAAAGACAAGCGGGATTCTGCGGAGTACACTGTATAGCCCCAAAATCCATGATTGCCTGATTATAGACAGCCGGCCGCGATTTATCCAAAAATTCTCCAGCCAATGAAGCAAACAGCTTTTTACCTTCAGTGGAATCGATCGGTGTTTCAATACCCAAATAGCGGGAAAGTACCCGGTAAACATTTCCGTCGACCACCGCATAAGGCATATTATAAGCAAAAGAGCAAATAGCGGCAGCCGTATACTCTCCCACCCCTTTCAAAGCTAATACTTCGGGATAAGTTTTAGGAAACACACCGTTCATGCTACGGGCCGCCGCATGAAGATTGCGTGCACGGGAATAATATCCCAATCCCTGCCAAAATTTCATCACCTCATCTTCATCGGCTTCGGCAAGTGACGTCACATCCGGAAAACGTTTAATAAAACGTATAAAATAATCATATCCCTGAACCACTCTCGTCTGTTGCAAAATGATTTCTGAAATCCATATCAGATAAGGATCAGAAGACTCCCGCCAGGGCAATTCACGCTTATGTTCGCGATACCAATTAATCAATATTTCACTGAAATTATTCATCCAAACAATGTATCAATATAATCACTAAAATACCTCCTTCCCCCTTTCTGAGATACCTCACAAACAGCTAATACACTATCATATCGACAGATTGAAGTATTTATTTCATGCAAAAGTAGCTCTTTTTTAATCTAACAAAACTTAAGGAAGAGACTTTTTTCTAAAATTGTTCAGAATATATTTTTTTGAGTGCTTAAAAAGCTATATATTTGCAGTCCAAAAAATTAGAAAGAACATAGTAATAATATTTTTTTTAAGGAAAAATGACTAAAGCAGATATTGTAAACGAAATTGCAAAGAACACCGGAATTGACAAAGTGGCAGTATTGACAACTGTTGAAGCGTTTATGGACGCAGTGAAAGATTCTTTGGCGAAAGATGAGAATGTTTACCTTCGTGGGTTTGGTAGCTTCGTAGTGAAAAAAAGAGCTCAGAAAACAGCTCGTAATATTTCCAAGAATACTACAATTATCATCCCTGAACATAATATTCCGGCATTTAAGCCAGCGAAGACATTTACAATCGCCGTAAAGAAATAATAAACAAGAGTATTAACCATAAAAATTTCAAGCTATGCCAAGCGGAAAAAAGAAAAAAAGACATAAAATGTCTACGCACAAGCGTAAAAAAAGACTAAGAAAGAACAGACATAAAAGCAAAAAGTAATTTTTAGTCTGATCTGGACAAAAATAAGGAACAAACTTGTGAAGCGAATGTCTTTCGAGTTTGTTCTTTGTTTAAATGCCCGATTCCAATGAACAAGATTCAAATTCATTTGTTCATTTTTTAAAACCAAATAATTAGGAAACAATTGTGACAAGCGAATTAGTAGTAGACGTACAACCCAAAGAAGTATCCATCGCCCTACTCGAGGACAAGAGCCTGGTGGAACTTCAAAGCGAAGGAAGAAATATCTCCTTTTCGGTGGGTAATATGTATTTGGGGCGTGTCAAGAAATTGATGCCCGGCCTAAATGCCTGCTTCGTGGACGTTGGTTACGAGAAAGATGCTTTCCTTCATTATTTAGACCTGGGTCCTCAATTCAATTCACTCGAAAAGTTCGTAAAGCAAACTTTAAGCGACAAGAAAAAGCTAAATTCAATTTCTAAAGCAACCCTGCTTCCCGACCTGGACAAAGACGGCACAGTAGCCAATACGCTAAAGGTAGGACAAGAAGTAGTGGTGCAGATTGTAAAGGAACCGATCTCAACAAAAGGACCGAGACTTACTTCCGAACTTTCATTTGCCGGAAGATATTTAGTACTGATCCCTTTCAATGATAAGGTTTCTGTTTCACAAAAAATTAAATCGAGCGAAGAACGCGCCCGCCTTAAGCAACTACTAATGAGTATCAAACCGAAAAACTTCGGTGTGATTGTTCGTACGGTAGCCGAAGGAAAACGTGTTGCCGAACTCGACGGAGAACTTAAAGTATTGCTCAAGCACTGGGAAGAAGCTATCACCAAAGTACAAAAAGCCACCAAATTCCCGACGTTGATTTATGAAGAAACAAGCCGTGCCGTAGGACTATTGCGCGACCTCTTCAATCCTTCTTTTGAAAATATTTACGTCAATAACGAGGCGGTGTACAATGAGATCAAAGACTACGTTTCACTTATCGCCCCCGACCGGGCAGACATCGTAAAACTGTACAAAGGGCAACTTCCCATTTACGACAATTTCGGTATCACCAAACAGATCAAATCATCTTTTGGCAAAACAGTATCCTACAAGAGTGGTGCCTACTTGATTATTGAGCACACTGAGGCGCTTCACGTAGTAGACGTGAACAGCGGTAACCGCACCAAGAATGCCAACGGGCAGGAAGGTAACGCACTCGAAGTAAACCTGGGAGCCGCCGACGAGCTGGCACGCCAATTAAGATTGAGAGATATGGGGGGTATCATAGTCGTAGACTTCATTGACATGAATGAAGCGGAAAATCGCCAAAAGCTTTACGAACGTATGTGTACCAACATGCAGAAAGACAGGGCACGCCACAACATTCTGCCGCTCAGCAAATTCGGCCTGATGCAGATTACAAGGCAGCGTGTACGTCCGGCTATGGATGTAAATACGACCGAAACCTGCCCCACCTGCTTTGGTAAAGGCACGATCAAGTCGTCTATCCTGTTCACAGATACATTAGAGAGTAAAATTGATTACCTGGTCAATAAATTGAAGATAAAGAAATTCTCGTTACACATCCACCCGTACATCGCTGCGTACGTCAATCAGGGACTCGTTTCTCTGAAACGCAAGTGGCAGATGAAGTACGGATTCGGCATTAAGATCATTCCGAGTCAGAAGCTCGCTTTCCTGGAATACGTATTCTATGATTCCAACGGAGAGGAGATCGACATGAAGGAAGAAATCGAGATTAAGTGATAGAAGAAAGGCAGCTGAACAGGTTGCCTTTCTTTGTTATACCAAGAATTACATAACACCACCACTCACATGAGAAAACACATATTTACAGTCGTTGCCTGCATATGGGCAGGAGTTTTAACCGCACAGAACCAATCCACTCAAATCCCCCGGGGAATGGTCGACGTAAACAAAGTCACCGACCTTACATTAGACAGCCTGAACAAAGCGAACACGGTAAGACCGAAAGCCGGTTCTTCACGCAAAGGAAACAACCCTGTATTGTTTCTGGTAGGAAACTCTACCATGCGTACCGGCACACTTGGCAACGGCAACAACGGACAATGGGGATGGGGATATTTCATAGGACAATATTTTGATGAAAACCGCATAACCGTAGAAAATCATGCATTAGGAGGTACAAGCAGCCGCACCTTTTATAACCGTTTATGGCCGGATGTGCGTAAAGGATTAAAGCCCGGAGACTGGGTAATCGTTGAGCTTGGACATAATGACAATGGCCCTTTTGACGAAGGAAGAGCACGTGCCAGTATACCGGGAACAGGTAAAGACTCCCTACTTGTCACCATCAAAGAAACCGATATCCGGGAAACCGTATACAGCTATGGTGAATACATGCGCCGCTTCATAGCCGACACCAGAGCTGCCGGTGCCAATCCCGTACTCTTATCGCTCACTCCGCGCAATGCCTGGACAGCCGATGGAAAACGCATCGTACGAAAAGACGACTCTTTCACTCCCTGGATAAAAGCAATATGCAAAGAGCAGAAAGTACCGTTCATCGATCTTGAAGATATCACAGCAAATAAGTTCGAACGTTTCGGTAGGGAGAAAGTCAATTACATGTTTTACCTCGATAAGATACATACCAGCGAGTTCGGTGCACAAATCAATGCCGGATCGGCTGCCGAAGGTATCGCATCCTGTAAAAAACTGGAATTAAAAAAGTACCTCAAGCCATTGCAGACGCCTGTTGTAAATGGATTAAAACGTAAGAAAGGCAAACCTGTTATTTTCTTTACCGGAGACTCTACCGTAAAGAATGCCGATAAAGAAGAGGATGGTATGTGGGGATTGGGAAGCGTAGCCGGCTGTGCTTTCGACACTACAAAAGTTACACTCATGAATTGTGCTGTTGCCGGCCGCAGTACCCGTACTTATCTTGACGAAGGACACTGGGACAGGGTATACAACAGCATACAACCGGGAGATTATGTATTTATCCAGTTCGGACATAACGACATAGGAGATATAAACACAAAAAAAGCGCGGGGAGTAATCCGTGGAACAGCAGACACCAGTCATGTTTACCGGATGGAAGCAACCCGAAAATACAAAGTCGTCTACTCCTTCGGATGGTACCTTCGCAAATTCGTAGGCGATGTGCGCGAAAAAGGAGGTATCCCTGTTCTGGTAAGTCTAACTCCACGCAACCGATGGAAAAACGGAAAAATAGAACGACGGAACGATACATATGGAATATGGATGCGGGAAGTGGCCGAACAAACCGGCGCCCTGTTTATCGATCTGCATAACCTCACGGCCGATTATCTGGATAAGGAGGGACAGGAAAAAGCCGCCGCTTACTATAATCATGACCATACACACACCTCTAAAAAAGGTGCGGAACTAAACGCCAAGATGCTGGCCAAAGGGCTCAAAGAGGCCAATTGTCCATTGGCAAAATCTATCAAGCTTATAACATATTGATCTATTTGGCCGATTTTTTCCGGAAATATTAAAACAAACAATTCCCACGGACAATAATGTTTATATCCAAAACTTTATTATCCATGGAAACCATTAAACGTCGTTATCTTTTTCCGGTACAGACTGTAACATTTACAGATGTGACAACATTTATTTTCTTTGCCTGGTCACCGTATGCAATACGTTACCTTTCTTATCAATCATGCGCAATTCCAGTTTCTCTGAACTAACCGTAACAATAGAAAAGCCCGGATCAGAACTACAGAAAACCGTTCCTTCAATCGGCTTCACTTTACGCGCCAATGAACCAGCCGAATTAGTGACATAATCAATATTGCTTCCCGGGACACGTATATGTTGGAAATTGTGGATATGTCCGCAAATGTACATGTCTACTTTATGTTTTTGAAGAACCGGATCAAGACGCGCCTGCATATCAATGCGTTCGCTATCCGACTTCGAAGTCTCCGCATAAATGGGATGATGTCCGGCTACGATCACCCAGTCCTCACTGGCAACAGTCAATACAGAGTCTATCCATGCCAGTTGTTTCTGATAATCCTGCTTACAAGCATCAGGATATTGCTCACTGTCCTGACGATACTTATCGATCATCGGAGCCGTATCTACCCAAACCACACGCAATGTAGTCCCTTTTTCTTCAAATGTCTTAGTATAATAACGGGCAGGCATCTCCCAACGGCGACTCACCTTACTATAATCCAATACTGCCTGCGTATTACCACGATATTCGTGATTACCCAACAGAGGAAACCAGTCTATCATTAATTCGGGATGCGAGTAAATAAGTTCATAATTTGTCATCCACAAAGGATCATTCACACTTTGTACCCCCTCAAAATGATGTACATCACCCGTAGCAAGAATAAATTCAGGACCTACCTCTTCGGCCATTATCCCCATTAATTCAGCAATAGGTTTCTGATCGTAATATCCGTTACGTCCCAAATCATTGGCTACGTAAAAATTCAATTTATCCTCAAAGACAGAATAATCGGTGATCTGAGCACCAGCCCAATTACTTATAATCAACAGGGCAAGAAAAAATAGATTTCTAATTTTCATACTTTTAATATAATATATTATTGAAAACGCTGCAAAGGTAATGGTTTTCCATCGCAATGACTTTTACCAAAAAACGACAAAACAATTACATTTCTATTACACCATACCGGCATCCTGTTTGGTAATAAAAATGAAATATTCCTGCAACAGTGATGAAATTCATGCCCTCTACTTTTGCACCGGAAAAACAAAGGTTAAACATTCTTTATGAAATTAAAAGCAGCTATCAGTTTACTCCTACTATTATCGTTTGGTGCAAATGCCAGAGAAATTAAAGGTAAAATCAGAGATTCAAAAACAGGGGAGGAAATTATCGGAGCCTCCATCATAGTAAAAGAAAACCCTACAAAAGGTGTAGTCAGTGGACTGGATGGAAGTTTCAACCTTTCAGTACCCCATGAGAAATTTACAATCATATGTACATATGTAGGCTATAAACGTTATGAACTCCAGATAGAACAAAAAGACTCGGAAATAGAGATCCCATTAGATAGCGATGACATTCTACTGGAAGGTGTCACTATCACTGCCCGTAATCCGGGACGCACCGAAGCCGGAGCACGTGCCATTGAAAAACAGGCAATGAACGTGGTGAATGTAATGAGCGCAAAAGCCATCGAACTCTCTCCGGATATTACGGTAGCCAATGTCATACAACGTATGTCGGGAGTAACCATTGAACGTAATAGCAGCGGAGAAGGACAATATGCCATCCTTCGGGGGATGGACAAACGATATAACTATACGTTAGTAAACGGAGTAAAAATACCGAGTCCGGATAATAAAAACCGCTTTGTACCACTTGATATTTTTCCTTCAGAAATGCTCGACCGTCTGGAAGTGACCAAATCACTCACCGCCAACCTTGAAGGCGACGGAATCGGCGGAGCTGTCAACCTTGTAATGAAAGACGCTCCGTCGGAACGTCAGTTCACGGTCAATCTTTCCACAGGATACAATGCAATGTACCTCGGGCGAGACTTCCAATCGTTTGCTCATAATGACATTTCTTCAAAATCTCCTTATGAAGCGGCAGGATTTCCCAAAAACTATAAAGTCACCATGAAGGATTTCACTACCGACAATCTCCATATGACATGGAAACGTCCGTTACCCGACCTTACTGCCGGCCTCTCCTACGGAGATCGTTTTTTCAACGAACGGTTAGGTATTATGCTGGCTGGAAGCTACCTAAATACCTATCGCGGCAAAGAAAGCGAACTTTATTATCAACCGGGGAAAACGCGTAACGGCATCGAATACAGGAATTACTCCACACAACAGACCCGTATCGGCGCGCATGCCAATCTCGACTATGACTTTAACCGCAATCATAAACTGACCTGGTACAACGGCTATATGGATATGGACGAAGCCGAAGTACGTGATGGCTCGGACGATCAAGACCGTGCCATCCGGATGAAATGGGTTCATCAATACATATACAACTCTACGTTGAGGGGAGAACATCTCTTTTTGAATGATGGCACATTGAAGCTGAACTGGTCGGCTGTCTACTCAAAAGCGTACAGTGAAACCCCGGACAATGCCGAAATATTCCTCATCGGTTCGCACGTAGCATCCTCCGGTGCAGCTACACGCCGTTGGGAGCACAACTCAGACAAAGACCTCGCAGGATATATCGACCTCTCTTATAAATGGAAAACCGGCAGCAACAGCGTATTGGATTTCTTGGCTGGAGGTATGTATCGTGACAAGAAACGTGACAGTTTTTTTAATGAATATACATTCAACTCCGCTACAGGTTCGGGTAATCCGCAATATATCGACAAAGACTGGCATAACTTTGATGAAATACAGTTCACGCCACGTGCTTACGGAAATATCAGCGACCCGTTAAACTATGATGCAACTGAAAAAGTCGGGGCCGGATATGGTATGGTGAAATATACAATCAGTCAATGGGAACTTATTGCCGGCGTACGTATAGAACATACCGATCAAGGATATACTTTAAAGTTTCCTACGGGAAACGCCGCTCCCGAAGGTAACCAACGCTATACCGACATATTACCCAGCTTTCATGCCAAATATGCAATACATTCCAATGGAAACCTGCGTTTCTCCTATGCACGGGCCATCAACCGTCCCAGTTTTTTTGAAATCGTACCCTACTCCATCATCAATGAAGACTATAAGGAGAAGGGAAATCCCGAGCTAAAGCATACCGTAGCTGATAATATCGACCTGCGTTATGAATTCTTTCCCCGATCATCCGAACAACTCATGGTAGGACTGTTCTATAAAAATATCAAAGACCCGATCGAATATGGTCTACTCAATGAAGGGCAGGATACCTATTACAAACCAATGAATTTTGGTACGGCCAACAATTGGGGATTGGAAGTGGATATTTTAAAATACTTCAACTGGCTGGGTATCAAAGCCAACTACACCTATACCTATTCTAAAATAACAACAGAAAAACGTGTAATGCAGGGGTCGGAAGTAACTACCACCACCCAATCACGCCCTTTATTCGGACAAGCAGCTCATGTAGCCAATATCTCTTTTCTATTGAAAGACAGCAAACACGGATGGGAAGGACAGTTAGCCATGGGATACACCGGCAAACGATTAAGCGATATCTCCAACTGGGCAGACAACGATATCTGGGAAAAAGGATATACTCAACTGGATGCTTCAATTGAAAAAACACTGCCACGTGGTTTCTGTCTTTTCCTGAAAGCATCTAACTTACTCAACATACCGGTATTACGCTATGTACACCAAAGCGAACGTACCGCAAATGTAGATAGCGAACGTGATAACAGTAATCTGGTGGAACGTAAATCATGGCATGGACAGTCACTGATGATCGGAGCACGCTTCAGGCTCTGACCTTTCACCCCAAAACAGATTAAACACTCATTATCCATTATTAAAAAATTACTCATTAACCAATATTCATTCAATTATGAAACTAAAACATTATTTTATTTATGCAGTCCTGATGGCTATGACCTGGACTGCCTGTAGCGACGACAATGATATCAAAGGCAATAATGATGAGGAACAGGGAACAACCGAAAACGTATCAGGAGAAGTGGAAGGTATCTGGGAAGCCCATTCAACCATCAACGTAACGGGACACCTCACCGTACCTGCCGGCAAATCACTAACCATCGAAGAAGGGGTACAGGTTATATTCAGCACGGATGGTGTAGGAGCCAATCACGCCCCCATCGAATTTACCGTTGACGGCAACCTTTATTGTAAAGGTACAATTACAAACCCTATACGTTTCTCCATAGCCGAAGAACTACGTACACACAATAATATTTTCAACGAAGATGCCATGTGGGGTGGTATCGTGGCAACAGCCAATTGCGCAGAGATGCTGATTGACCATACCATCATCGAATATACCGGTGGGCAAGTAATAACAGGTTCTCCTGCAGCCAACAGAGAAGAATACACTGCCGGTGACGATGCATATCCGCAAATTACAACAAATAATATAAACGGACGTTATGTCATCACCAACTCCATCCTGCGCAACGGCTGGTCGGACGGTATCTACATGATGGGAGGTAACGCCATTATTGCCAACAACATCTTTGCTGCCAACGGTTTTGATGGTGCTGAAGCTGTAAATGTAAAATGTGGTTGTGTAGCAGATGTAGCGGGCAATGTAATGTTCAGTCCTAACACCAATGGTTTGAAACTGTCGAGTTCCGGTCAGAGCGAAACACGAAAACAGGCCAAAATACAAGCTTACAACAATACTATCATAAATGCAGGATGGCGCCGCGACGGAGAAAAAGGCGGTTGTGTATATGCAGAAAAGAATGTTTTGGCCAATGTATTCAACAATCTAATGGTAAACTGTAAGTTCCGTGCTCAAACTCCTTCTTACAATCTGCCCAACGATCCGGAAGAGGGTTATGCCTCAGCCTCTGTCATCGATTACAATTACTATGCTTCAGGCAATCAAAAAAGTGATATCGTATTCAACGGCGAAAAAGAGAGTGGCGTAGCCTATGCTTGGGAAGGCTACAATTATGCACACAAAAGCTACTATCAAGGCGTTGTCGATGCCCACAGCATCATCGCTACCCAAACAGATTCCAAAGATCCGAAGTTTGTGAATTTTGACATCAATAGCACAAAACTTACTTCGTACGATTACAATGACAATTGGGATTTCCATGTACAATCCGGTTCTCCCGTATTGTCGGGTGCAGCTTCCGCTTCCGAGACTTTTGCAGCTCCATACTTCGGTACGACCGGACTAAGCGTAGGTGGAAAAACATATACCTCACCAGCCGTACAAGCTCACTTTGGTGCGTACGGTACAAAATAAAAACGCCAATAACTTCGGATAATCTTGATATACCTCTGGTTATAATAATACTATACCCTAAAAGTTTTATATCTAACTTTTAGGGTATAGTTTTTTCGATATATCATCTATTACGTTCTCTCGCCAGCTACACTGTCTTTCTAAATGAATGCCTTCCTACTCTATACACTCTTTATCCAAACCGGATTTTTTATAAAAAGATGCTGTCTCTCACATTTTACACTAACATTATTAACATAGATAATTAACAATAGATTTTTATTATATAAAGGTATATGTTTTTCCATATGAAGAATATACACTTTTGCATAGTAAAAGTATATCGTTAACACAATCAAAAATACATACTCTTATGTAATATAAAAAATTACTTTTTACTTGTTAAGAATCAACACATTACATATAAACAACAGAAATCTGTCAATATGAAATGTCCAATACAGACAATAACGAAGTTACTTAATTGACAAGTATAAATAAAGCATCCCTCCAATTCAAAAAGTTCTTTCTAACTTCTAAAATAGAAATTGCGCCTATTAAATTATTATATATCAATAGAATAAATATTTTTTTCATAATCAATAACAACTATTCTCCGTATACAAGAATACGTTATTAACATGGTTACAATATACCTAACGATAAATTAGGATATATGTAACGGGGCAGTACGTATATTGGTATTTTCCTTACAAAGCCAATCGGTAGATTTCTTTACTGTCTTCTTTTGTCAACTTCACATAATTGCCTACCAACTCGCCTTTATTTCGATGAAGACTATCGGCCAGACGGTCAATATCCGGATGCTCAATACCCAACTCTCTAAAAGTAACAGGCAAACCAATGAATTTGAAAAAAGCTCTCAACCGGGCAATCCCTTCCAAAGCAACCGCTTTTTTATCATCTGCTTCCGGAACACCCCATACACGAACAGCATATTGAACGATCTTATCCATATTGTGTTCTGTCATCCAAGTCATCCAGGCAGGGAAAATTACGGAAAGACCGGCACCATGAGTCACATTGTAAATGGCACTGATCTCATGCTCCAGAAAGTGAGAAGCCCAATCTTCTTCACAACCGACTCCACATGTACCATTGTGGGCAATAGTTCCACACCACATCAAGTTGGCGCGGGCACCGTAATTCTCCGGTTCTTTCATCACCGTAGACGCTTCTTTGATAATAGCAAGAAGGGTTCCTTCACAAAGACGATCAGCGATTTCCACCTCCTTCGTGTTGGTGAAATAACGTTCCATGATATGCGCCATCATATCGGCAATGCCACAAGCCGTCTGAAAAGGGGGAAGCGTATAGGTAAGTTCGGGGTTCATCACCGCAAAAACAGGACGCAACAGTTCGGGCACACGGAGACTAAGTTTTTGTAAGCCATCAACTTTAGTGATAACGGTATTACCGGAACCCTCGCTACCGGCGGCAGGAATGGTAAGCACTACCGCTACTTTCAGAGCTTTCGTCACTTTGGCCTTACCAATATAGAAATCCCAAAAATCACCGGGATAAGGAACGCCGGCAGCTATCGCTTTGGCAGTATCTATCACCGATCCACCGCCTACAGCCAACAAAAAATCGACTTTTTCACTCCGACAGAGATCGATACCTTCGTACACTTTGGTATCGATCGGATTGGGCTGTATGCCACCCAACATGCAGTATTCGATTCCAGCTCCTTTCAGTGAACTTTCCACACGTGACAATAAGCCACTGCGTATCACCGAACCGCCTCCATAAACAATCATCACTTTCTTAGCACCATACTTAACAGTCAAAGCGCCTGTTTGCGCTTCCGTATCTTTACCGAATACAAATTCGGTGGGACTGTAAAAGATAAAATTATTCATCGACTTCTGTTTTTTTAATTATCTATTTCACCTCCATCAAATGTAAAAATCACGCTGCATGGCTTCTCTTCCTTTGGGAAAAAGGAGTACCTGCCAGAAAGAAGTGTAAGGCAAACAATAATAACTTCTCCAATTAAAAGAGAGCCTGTTACAAAATGTCCAGCAGTTCTTTCAAGGAAGTGATGCAGGACACATCTTCGGTTACATCAGCCATAGAAGGACACCCTTTCACCACCTGACACCCCAAAGACAAAGCCGGAAGAATATCGTTCTTCACCGAATCGCCTATCACGACTACCTCGTCCGGAGCAAATCCGGCACGGTCGATAGCTAACTTCCACAAAGCAGCATCCGGTTTGCGGATTCCTTCCAGTGTAGAATCGGTTATTGAAGAGAAATAAGATACGATACCCAAATCGGTTACTATCTTCTTCAAATTACCATAATAATTGGATACCAACAACAATGTATACCGTTTTGACAACGGTTCCAACACCTCTTTCGAAAGAATCACATAACGGGAAGAAAAATCAGTCACAAGACGTGCCGCACGCTCCGGCAGTTCTTCCCTGTTCTCTTGCGTATCCGGCAGAATCCCCCTTCTGATCAGATCATCAAATTGCAAACGGGTTTTGAAAGACTGTGTTTCAAGCAATGAATGTGAGGTTTTCACCAGTTGCAAGCGCTCCATCATCTGTTCGGCATACACATAAGAGTCTCTGAAATTCTCTCCCGTAAGCGGTAAATGCAACTCCTCGCCATAGAGCTTCAGATAAATCTTCATCCAATGCATAAACGGCGAATCGAGTGTACCGCCAAAATCAAAAGCCAGCGCTTTTACTTTTTCCGTATGTATCATTTTTTATTTCCTATTTTCATTAATGCAAGACCGATAACGATCCAGAACAACTCACGTACCCGTGTGATAAGTGCCGCATACACACCATAGGCTCCCGATAGGGAAAGTCCTCCCACTGCCAAAGCAAAACCACCTTCGCGCCCTCCCAACTGCATGGGAAGGAAAAACAGCAAATTGGCCAGCAAGGAAGAAAAAGCCACGATGAGGATGCAGTTTACAAAACTGACATTTGTAGTCAGCACATTCAGAATGAGCCATACTTCCAGACAACTGACGATTCTCGCCGAATATTCCAAAAACAAAGCACTGTAAAAAGTACTCTTTTTCTGCTGATGAAGCAAAGCAATCTGTTTGTCTATATTTTCAAGTTTCTCCTTATGGGTTTCCGAGAAACGAATGACACGGTGCTTCAAAAAAGGGATGTGGCTTCCCATACGTACACATGCCACCGCCATGCCATGACGATATCCTTTCACAAACAGAGTGCCGAGAAACAGGCAGAGAGCGGTTATCAATCCCAAAACAATCCCCATCTCCCAACTTACCGGATAAACACAGACATAAATAAATACGGAACTGAGCCACAGCAGGAAATGCGAAAAGATATGCATCATCACGTAGAGAATGACCGACGAAGTAGCCCTTTCCATCCCTACAAACGGAGTCAGCTCCATGATCCGGTAAGGCTCTCCTCCCATCAGTCCCACCGGAGTGACATAATTGAGGGCAAATCCCGAAACCGTAAACTTATACAACTGCATAAAACCCAACGGAGAGGTTTTTCCTCCACTCCGGAGAATGATATACCACGAAAGGGTATTTATCAAGTAGATAAACAGCCAAAGTAATAAAACCAACGGAAGGTAAAAACCGGCACGCCTTAAATTATTCAGCAAATCATCGTACGACACATCGAACGTGAAAAGCATGATAACCACAGCCACCACTCCAAAGACCAGAAAGATATTTCGGAATTTGCTATTCATTATGACATCTGTATTTCTTTGTACAACTTATTACTCAACCGCTCGTGCTGCCAGATCATATAAATCAACAGTCCGTTCAGCACCGTGAGTTCAAAAACAAAATACAGCCACGGCTCATTGATGAGCAGACTGATGAAGAGAACGGTCACCCGGGTATTGAAAGAGAGAATGTTGGTGTATTTCATCAACGGCAGACTCTCCCGGCGGAATTCGTCACGGATCTCCTGTGGAGCCACTGCACCGTATCGTTGCTGCAACAAAGCGAAAAAACGCTGGAAAGCCGGAGTAAGACGCTCCTGAGAACGGGTATAATCGCAATAAAACCAAAGGAAGAGTTTCCGGATGAAATCTTTTTTCCAGGACAAAGAGTTGTAAATGGCTTTTTGCTGCACATAATTATCGAGTTCGCTACCCGATTTCCCTTTCAAAAAGAAAAGATGAATGTTCCGGTAATAATCGGCCATTGCTGCCTGCTTGCTATGACACAAGCCGGTCACGGCTGCCAGTATCCAGATCCAATAAGACCACTCCGGAGTCAAGCGCAAACAGATGGCTGCATAGATAGAGATAAACCAAAAATCACCGGACACACCGTCCAATATCCGTCCGATCTCGGACTTCTGTCCGGTCATACGTGCCAGTTGTCCGTCGGCACTGTCGTACATGTTGGCCCAAACCAACAGGCACATGCCTATCACATTCAGCAAAAGATCGTTGTAATAAAACAATATCCCTGCCGCAACTCCCAAAAAGATGGAAGCAATCGTTATCGCATTGGGAGTAACTCCCATTTTATGAAAAAGAAGCGCCCATCGGTAACCGACAGGACGGTAAAACAACAAATCGATCCACTCTTCGGTATCCGCCGATTTTAAAGTTGCTTCCAATCCGTTTTTACTTATTTCATTACTCATAAATCCGCATTTTTAGTTTTTTGCAGAACAGCCTGCCCGATGGCTATGGCCGCTTCTTTACGACAAGGGGCAAAACTCGGCCAATCGTTAAAATCGATAATACGAATACTACCGTCCGGAGATACGATGCAATCACCGCCATATACATCGACTTGCAGCACTTTCGCCGCCTCGTCACAAATATGACACAACGCATCCTCTGAAAAGGAGATACCTTTCGGAGCACCATTAATAGCTTCTAAACCGAATTTGCTATGATGTCCTTCCAACGGATAGAACCAATAGAAAAATCCGGTACCGGAAACACCGTAAAACTTGATCAAATCACCTGCCAGATGCTTGTTTATCACGACACGCTCGATACCGCGCAACGCATATTCGGCCATCACTTCCCGCAACTCGCTACAAGTCCGTATATACGTCACATCTTCTTTATGGATGGCATGAAAATCGGCACGCTTCACCCAGCAGGGTTCGAATTCCGATTCGATAAGACTAACCGGAAGTTCCTCGTGAACATCCCAGATAAGACTTTCGGGATGAGGAACCTGATGTTTTAATAATAAAGCAGTCATCTGCTCACGCGTGCAATTCTCAATGCCGAAAGCAGAATTGACAGCCACCACTCCTTTTCTTTCAACTTTTTGCAAGTTACGGACAGCAGCTTTGCTACGCATCATTGTGAAAACAAACTTCTCATTTAAAGGATTGGTCAGAAACTCCTGCTCGGTATATAGATTGACCCTATGGCCATTTTCTTCCAGATACTGGGCCACAGCAGAAAAGATAGCAGCATCGTTCCCGACATGATTGGGAGAGAAAAGGGAATATCGCTGTATTCCCGCAAAAGTATATGATTTCATTTAATAGTCTGTTCTTCTAAAAAGCGTTCGGCTTTTTCAACGTCTGTTGCATGATCGATGTCTATTACCTTTGAAAAAGGATAGGCCTGTACCTGCAGTCCAGCGTCCACTAAATACTGCTGAAAGCCACGCATACGAGATACTCCTTTCTCCATGGCAGCAGGCAACAGAGAAAGAGCCTTTTGATTCATACAATAAATTCCCCCGGAAATGTACCGGCAATCGGGATACGATTCACTGGCATACCCCACAATTTTCAGATTATCAGGATGGGTCTTGACATATAACGGGCGTTCGTCATCAATAAAGTCGGTTACTGCCATCAAGGCATCCTCTTTATCACTCTCCCGAAAAGCACGGATATAATCCGAAAACTCCGGTTCACGGAAAATCGGATCTACCGTAGTAAGACAAAATTTACCTTCTCCCTTCAAATAAGGCATCAGTTCATAAAAGCTATGAAATGAATCGGGAGTAGACTTCACCACAACGTGAAGCGGCACCGGCAAATGTTGCTGTTCCAGGAAATCACGGACCTCTGTCATTTCTTCATTAATAATAATGCAGACCGAGTCTGCATTATTATTAAGAAAAATGTGCAATAAGCGCCCCAACAAAGGTTCACCTCCTACCTTCACCAAAGGTTTAGGTACTTGGATTCCGTCTGAGACCAAACGTGAACCTTGTCCGGCTGCAATGAGTGCATATTTCATTCTATCAGTATCAATCGAGATAACTCGGTGCTTTTTCACCGATCATATTACGCAATGTTTCTTTTACCATTCTCCATTGTGTGAACAAGTCATGTACCGGCTGATGTTCAAAATCATGCATCGGGCTCTTGCAGAAGAATGACAACCAAGTCTGTATACCGCACATGCCCGCACGAAGAGCCAGGTCACTGAACAGAACCAAGTCGAGTGCAATAGGAGCAGCAAGGATAGAATCGCGACAAAGGAAATTTACTTTTATCTCCATCGGATAGCCCATCCATCCGAAGATGTCGATGTTATCCCACGCTTCCTTATTATCTTTGCGAGGAGGGTAATAATTGATACGTACTTTGTGGTATACGTCACCATACAAGTCAGGATATTTCTCCGGTTCGAAGATGTTATCGATCACAGATAATTTGCTGACTTCTTTTGTTTTAAAGTTTGCAGGATCATCCAAAACTTCACCGTCGCGATTACCTAAGATATTAGTAGAGAACCAACCGCTAACGCCTAACATACGAGTTTTGAACATCGGTGCCAACACCGTTTTCATCAATGTCTGACCGCTCTTGAAGTCTTTACCGGAAATAGGCACATTCATCTTCTTGGAGAATTCCCACATAGCCGGAGTATCTACACACAAGTTAGGAGCACCCATGATGAACGGAGCACCTTCTGCAATAGCAGCATACGCATAACACATACTTGGAGAAATGGCATCCGTGTTGTTTTCTTTCATTGCTTTTTCCAAGGCAGCCAATGACTGGTGTTCTTCCGACAGAGGAATATAGATCTCTGTACTTGCAGCCCACAACACTGAAATACGTTCGCAGTTGTTAGCAGCTTTAAAATCGCGGATATCTTGACGAAGTTGTTCTACCATTTCCCAACGGGTAGCAGCCTGCTTGATGTGAGTTCCGTTCAGACGTTTGGCCCAATTATGGTCGAAAGCGGCGGGCATCGGTTTGATAGCCTCCAATTCTTCTTTCACCCCATTCAGGTCTTTTTCTTTCAATACTTCAGCATACATAGCAGCTTCGTAAGCATTGTCAGGGAAAATGTCCCATCCACCGAATACAATGTCGTTCAAATCTGTTAAAGGTACGATGTCTTTAATGAGTTTTTCCTCATTATTTTCCATGCGCATTGCGGCCATCTGTGTAATAGAACCTATTGGTTTTGCCAATCCCTTGCGAGAAGCCAGTGTTCCTGTTATCATAGTGGTAGCAACTGCGCCACCAACACCTACAACCAAGACGCCAAGACGTCCTGATGCCGGTTTAATTTCTTGTTCCATTTCTGTTGTTTTAGATAAATTAAAATTGCCTACAAAGTTAGGCTCTCCTGCATACCTAAAGAAGTTCTAATAGTCGGATTAATTGTTCTATTTGACATATTATCCCCTTAAAGAGTACTTATAACCTATGTAGTCCGAATTTACCAATCTCAGATATATCATTCTATATCAATTATTAAACAAACTCTGCCTGTTACCTTTTTTTTATAAATTAACACATCAATACATAAACAGATCGATACATACAGGTACGCTATCAAACAGAAAGTTTAACATGATGAAATGAAGGTTTAACGAAACACTTTTCACGAAATACTGTTGTACTAAGTATTAAACGAACCGAATATATAAACCTAAAACAACTTAATTATGGAATGGATTATAAATCAACTGAGGGTACATCCTGAGTTAGCCATTTTTCTAACACTTTTTGCAGGATTCTGGATAGGCCGGTTGAAAATAGGAAAGTTCTCACTCGGTACCGTAACAAGCGTCCTGCTGGTAGGCGTGTTGGTAGGACAATTAGATATTACAGTAGACGGCCCGATGAAAGCAGTATTCTTTCTGCTCTTTCTTTTCGCCGTGGGCTACAAAGTAGGACCGCAGTTCTTTCGCGGACTGAAAAAAGACGGTTTGCCCCAAGTGGGGTTTGCCGTACTGATGTGTATCGTCAGCCTTGTTTCCGCTTGGGCATTGGCAAAAATAATGGGTTACCACGTAGGGGAGGCAGCCGGACTATTAGCCGGTTCACAAACGATTTCCGCCGTTATCGGAGTGGCCGAAGATACAATCAACGGACTCAGTATCAGCGATGCGCAAAAAGCCACTTTCATCAATGCAATTCCCGTGGCATATGCCGTAACCTATATTTTCGGTACAGCCGGCTCCGCTTGGATACTGGCATCACTCGGTCCGAAATTTTTAGGTGGGCTGGAAAAAGTAAAAGCCGACTGCCGGGAACTGGAAGCTCAAATGGGGAGCTCGGAAGCCGATGAACCGGGATTTGCCCCCGCCTTGCGACCCGTCGTATTCCGCGCCTACAAAATAACCAATAAATGGTTTGGAAAAGGAAAACGCGTTACCGATCTTGAAAGTTACCTGAATGAACAAGGGAAACGCCTTTTCGTAGAACGCATCCGCCAAAGAGGGGTCGTAAAAGAAGTAACACCCAATCTTATCCTGAAAGAAAACGATGAAGTGGTACTCAGTGGCCGCCGTGAATTTGTGATTGGTGAAGAAGACTGGCTCGGACCGGAGGTAATAGATGCACAGCTACTCGACTTTCCTGCCGAAACACTCCCCGTAATGGTGACACGAAAAACTTTTGCCGGAGAAACCGTATCAGCCATCCGTTCGCAAAAATTCATGCATGGTGTCAGTATCCGCAGCATCAAGCGTGCAGGTATCCATGTTCCTGTACTGGCACAGACCGTGGTAGATTCCGGGGATATGCTCGAGCTGACCGGCATGAAGCATGAAGTGGAAACTGCTGCCAAACAAATGGGATACATCGATCGTCCTACCAATCAAACGGATATGATATTCGTTGGGCTCGGTATTCTCGTCGGTGGATTGGTCGGCGCGCTATCTATTCATTTGGGTGGTATCCCGATAAGTTTATCAACAAGTGGCGGCGCACTGATTGCCGGTCTCCTCTTCGGATGGCTACGCAGTAAACACCCGACTTTCGGCGGTATCCCCGAACCTTCCTTATGGGTACTGAACAACGTCGGATTGAACATGTTCATTGCCGTGGTGGGTATTGCCGCCGGTCCAAGTTTCGTCACCGGCTTTCAAGAAGTAGGTGCAAGCCTCTTCCTTGTCGGAGCAGCAGCTACTACCATCCCATTGATCAGTGGCCTGTTAATGGGAAGATACTTATTTAAATTTCACCCGGCACTGACCCTCGGGTGTACCGCAGGAGCAAGAACGACTACCGCCGCATTGGGAGCCATACAGGATGCTGTCGAAAGTGAAACCCCTGCTCTGGGGTATACGGTGACCTATGCAGTAGGTAATACGTTACTGATTATCTGGGGGGTATTTATCGTGCTGATGATGTAAGGGAGGGGGTGGCCTCTCCCCAACCCTCTCCGTGGGAGAGGGAGTAAAGTTAGATGTGAAATCAAATTATAAACCATACATCACACACGATCACCCAAGAGGCTGGAAAGTAAAGTTAGATGTGCAATCAAATTATAAACCATAGTATCTGTCCTCCCTCTCCCACGGAGAGGGCCGGGGAGAGGCTAAATAAACCAAACTTAATTATGGAAAAGAAATCAAATACCACAGGCATCACTAAAAGTTTTGCCAAAAAGATGGAATCTATCAGTCCATTTGAATTAAAGAACCGCCTTATCGACATGGCAGACGAGAGCGTAAAAAAAATGGCTCATACCATGCTCAATGCCGGACGTGGTAATCCGAACTGGATAGCCACGGAACCCCGAGAAGCCTTTTTTCTTTTAGGAAAATTCGGACTTAGCGAATGTACACGTGTACAATCTTTACCCGAAGGCATTGCCGGAATCCCACAAAAAGAAGGCATTGCCGCGCGTTTCGAAGCATTTTTAAAAGACAACAGTAAAGAACCGGGAGTAAAATTATTAAAAGACAGTTATAACTATTTACTGATGGAACATGCTGCCGATCCGGATACGCTCGTTCATGAATGGGCGGAAGCCGTCATCGGTGACCAATATCCTGTGCCGGATCGTATCCTGCATTTCACCGAACTCCTCATACAGGATTATTTAGGCCAAGAATTATGTGACCGGCGTCCTCCAAAAGGCACATTCGATCTTTTCGCCACCGAAGGAGGTACAGCCGCCATGTGTTATATCTTTGATTCCTTACAGGAAAATTTCCTGCTGAACCAAGGAGACAACATCGCTTTGCTCGTACCCGTATTCACCCCTTACATAGAAATACCGCAGCTCCGCCGTTATCAGTTTAATGTCACAGAGATTTCTGCCGATAAAATGACAGCCGACGGACTCCATACCTGGCAATACCAGGACGAAGACATCGATAAGCTAAAAAATCCGGAGATTAAAGCGCTCTTTATCACCAATCCGAGCAATCCGCCCAGCTATGCATTAAGTGCGGAAACAACCGCGCGTATCGTCAATATCGTAAAAAATGATAATCCGAACTTGATGATCATTACGGATGATGTGTATGCCACATTCATACCACACTTCCGTTCACTTATGGCAGAGTTACCGCATAATACACTGTGCGTATATTCTTTCTCCAAATATTTCGGAGCAACCGGATGGAGACTTGCCGTCACTGCCCTCCATGAGGACAATATCTATGACAAGATGATTGCCCGCCTGCCCGAAGAGCAGAAAGCCATATTATCCAAGCGTTATTCCAGCCTCGATTTACATCCGGAAAAAATGAAATTCATCGACCGTATGGTAGCCGACAGCCGTCAGGTAGCGCTAAACCATACAGCAGGATTATCACTACCACAGCAAATGCAAATGAGCCTGTTCGCTTCTTTCTCCCTATTAGACAAAGGAGATTATTATAAAACAAAGATGCAGAATATCATCCGTCGCCGTCTGAATGCTTTGTGGGACAACACCGGTTTCTCATTGGTAGAAGACCCGTTACGCGCCGGTTATTACTCCGAAATAGATATGCTGGTATGGGCCCGAAAATTCTATGGCGATGAATTTGTTACATATTTGGAAAAGAGCTACAACCCATTAGACGTAGTATTCCGTCTCGCCAACGAAACATCACTCGTATTGTTAAATGGCGGTGGCTTTGCCGGTCCCAAGTGGAGCGTCCGCGTTTCTCTTGCCAACTTGAACGAAGCCGACTATGTAAAAATAGGCCAAGGCATCAAACGCATATTGGACGAATATGCAAAAGAATGGAAAGAGAAGTAGAGTTGGTGAGTAGTGATAAGTGATAAACGATACTACTCACTTATCACTAATTAAATATTATTCTAAACCGTGTCAGCCCATCGGCATAAGTGCGAAGCGAAAACGAACATCCGTGACGCATCAATACCTCACGGATAAACACCAGACCGATTCCCTGCCCGTTCGGTTTGGTTGAAAAGAAGGGACTGAAGAGTTTAGCTTCAGTCTCTTTTGTTATTCCTTCACCGTTGTCCACTATTTCAATGCTTGCCGGAGAAGAGGTACGTATTTGTATTTTTCCATCCTTTCCGATGCTCTCGGCTGCATTTTTGATGATATTTACCAATACTTGCTCAAACAAAGCAATATCCAAGTTGACATCTCCCAATTCCTCATCGATATCCAATGTAATAGCAATGTTCCGATCCGTACACATTCCTTCCATAAATCGTTTACAAGAAAATACCAGATCATTAAGATTGACAGGAGCCAAATTGGGTTCCGGGATTTTCACTACATCGGCAAAGCGGGTAATAAAACGACTCATGGAGAAACAACGCTCCGTACACACCTGCATGACCTCACAAATATCTTCCATCCCTTCCGATTCGGAAAGAGCCTGCCCCACCGTATCGAGCGTAGAGGTGATACCGGCCGTTGTATTGTTCACTTCATGTGCGATCATACGAATCACTTTCTCATAGGCTTTCTTCTCTGCTTTCATCACTTCATCCGTCAGGCTTTCGATAAGAAAGAACGGATGATGAAAACCCCGGTCTATAAATGACGAATGTGTACATTTATAAATATTCGAGTCATTCAATCGAACGGTCACGGTCTCTCCTTGGGCAATAGCAGCCAGTTCCGCAGCCAACGGAGAATCTATGGAAGAAAGTTTCTGCCCCTGCGCCTCTTCATAACGGACACCCAGCATTTTTACAGCCATCGGATTCAACTGAGACACATCATCATCAAGACTGGTAATGATTACCCCCATCGGAGAAGCGTTTATCAACAGGTCCAGAAAATGATTCTGTTCACGCAGACGGAGACGTTCGTTTTTCAACTGTTCCATCATCCGATTGAAGACATTTACCACCCGGTCGGCTTCATATTGCCCCACAAGGCTCAGCCGGCTACTAAAATCCTGTTCGCGCAGCAATTCCATACCACTACCAATGGTATCCAACGGCTTTATTATCTTTCTATAAAACAGAATAAGATAAATCAGCAGGAAAGCAATCAATATTTCCGATCCATATAATAAAGGCCGATAAATCCAGCCACCAAAGTAGAGTATCACTCCACCAAGAATGATCAGAAAGAAGGTAAGTATAAAAAAGTATCCTTTAAGACGCACGTGATTAGTGGGTTAGTGGCTAATAACTAATTCCATATTTTTCCAACCTCCGATAGAGCGCCGCACGGCTGATGCCCAATGCCATAGCTACCTGACTGAGATTTCCTTTATAACGTTCCAACGCCTGCAATATAGTCTGACGTTCAATTTCATCCAGCGTCATACCGGCAAACGCACTGCCCGCAGCAGCTTTCGGTTCATCTTGTCGAAGATATTGGGCATCAAAATCCGAGGCATCGAGTATCGGTTTGCCACTAACCAGAATCGTACGTTCCACTAAATTTTTCAGTTCACGGATATTTCCCGGAAAAGGCAAGCGGGTAAGAAACTGAAGTGCATCGGCAGAGAATTCTGTGCGGGGCAATCCGTTTACTTCGGCCTGACGATCGGCAAAATGGCGGGCCAATAAAGGAATATCTTCCCGTCTCTCACGCAAAGCCGGTAGCTTTACTGTGATCAGATTAATACGATAGAACAAATCTTCACGGAAAGTACGTTCGCTTACCATCTTACGTAGATCGGCATTCGTTGCAGAAACAACACGGATATCCGTTTTTCGGGGACGGCTATCTCCCAACACCTCAAATGTCTGATCTTGCAAGACACGAAGCAGTTTCACTTGGCACGACGGGTCCAGATCTCCAATTTCATCCAAGAAGATAGTACCCTTGTTTGCCATTTCAAAACGTCCGATACGGTCGGCACTCGCATCCGTAAAAGCTCCTTTCTTATGACCGAACATTTCACTCTCAAAAAGACTCTGGGATATACCGCCTAAGTTCACTTTTATAAATGGCTGCTTCGCACGCTGACTGTTGATATGAATCGCTTCGGCTATCAGTTCTTTACCCGTTCCGCTTTCTCCCGTGATAAGCACGGAAGCATTGGTACGGGCAATCCGGGCAATGGTATTCAAAACGTCCGTCAGTCCCTGACTCTTTCCTATAATATGACTGCGATTCAGCGCATCACTCTGTTCCTGCGGTATTTCGGCAGGCGTAGCAGACAATTCCAATGCCGTCTCTATCCGTTGCAGCAGAGCGGCATTATTCCAAGGCTTCGTTATAAAATCAAATGCCCCGGCTTGCATACCCTGCACAGCCAATTGAATACTTCCCCATGCCGTCATCAAGATAACAGGCACATCGGGACGGAATATTTTCACTTGCTTAAGCAACGTCAGACCTTCCTCTCCGGTAGTGGAAAGGGTAAAATTCATGTCCATCAGAATGAGATCCGGAGTTTCAGAACGAACAACATCCATCGCTTCACGGGGACCGGGAACTGCCAAAGCCGAATAACCGGCACGTTTCAGCATAAAACTGAGAGAAGAACGGACAGCACTGTCATCATCAATGATTAGTATCATATGTGTATGTGGTTTTATATGCGCAAAAATAAGAATAATTATTCAATATGCCAATATGCCAATGTGCCAATGTGCTGCGCTATATCAAAAGAATAGCATCCCGCATGGAAATTGGCACATTGGCATATTGATATATTGGCACATTATTTAATCACTTCTTCAAAATCAACTTCCAGTTTCGTCCCCCTTTCAAAATCCCACAATGTGAGGCTCCGAATCTGGTAGAAATAAGACCAATAATTATAAAGTTCCGATATATGCTTCTGACGCGCCTCATCTTTAGAGTTTTGCGCATCGTTTAGATCCAACGTATTGATTTTGCCGATCAGAAAGGTTTCGATACTCGTTTTATAACGTTGCTGGGCTATCAAGTCGGCCTCTTTGGCAATGCTCAATTGCTGTGCCTGATTATTGAAATGTTCCACGAGCAGAAAAATATCCTGATTGAAATTCATCTGTTCCTGACGGATTTTCGAAAGAACCACTTCCCGGTTACTCTTGGCAACACGCACTTTTCCACGACGCTTTCCCCAATCAAGAAGAGGGATTTTCACTCCTACCTGTACAATCTGATTATCGAGCAAATGATTGTAAGCACCGGCAAACTCATTATCCAAGCCAGTATAACCGACGCTTGCAAAAAGATCGACACTCCGCAGGTTACCGCGTGCGGTAGCTACCGCATAATCTGCTTCCAGTTGCCGACGGCGAATATTCTGTGCAAAAGAATTCCGTTCCAATGCTTTATTTAGTACTACATCATATTTTATTTGCACATCCGGAACCGATTCGGGCAATACCGGTTCCAATTTCTCATTCTCGCCCATTCCGAGGAAGGCACGAAGCTGAAACATCTTGGCATTGAGATCACTCATAGCCTCCGTTACAGCAGCTTTCGCATTCAAAGCAGAAAGTTTCAGTTGTAATAGCTCATTTTCAGAAATCTGTCCCATCTCCCGCTTAGCTCCCGCCACCTTATAAAGATGTTCTGCATTCAACTGGTTCTGCCGGGCAGTAGCCAATACCTCTTTAGCCAGTAACAGCTGAAAAAAATAGGTAATGGTCTTCCGGGTCACATCTTCCGTAGCAGAAATAAAAGCCGCCTTTGCCTCTTCATAACGTACGGGTTCGATACGACGATCCCATTTCAATTTATTCACGCCAAAAATGGGTTGCGTCAGTTCCAAGCTGACCGGCACAGACATAAACTTTTCTTTCCCCTCCCCGCCGAACTGCTTAATGTAGTCTAATGACGTAGTAAGGGATAACTTTCCACCCGTGAACCAGATATTCTGATCGATAGACAAATCTCCGCTAAGCCCTAAATAGTTATTACGGACAAAGCCATACGTCCCGTCTGAATTTTGATAGGAGTTGTATGATTTGTTATAATTGGGCAATGTCCCCGTCAGATTGACTTCCGGCAAAAGATCAGCACGAAATGTACGGTATTCCCAATACGATGTTTTCAATTCATTCAAAGCCACAGCTGCATCAACAGACTGCGTACGAGCCAAAGCAATCGCTTCACCGAGTGTTATTTTCCGTTCGTCTTGTGCTTCAAGAATCAATGGACACACAAAAGCCGCTAAAACAAGCAGTATATTCTTCTTTCTCATAAAAGTATTATTTTCTGTGAGCAAAGAGTCCAAACGGTATGCCAAAAAGATAAATCACTTATTTTCGGCACATTAATTCATTCTTCGACTGTTCGAAAACGAACACTTTGTGCGCAAGCGAACGTCGTTTGCCGTTTATTCGCTGATATCAGGCAATCGGACTGTAAACCGGGTACCTTTCCCTTCTTCAGACGTGACACTGATCGTTCCGTGCAGGCGTTCTACGATCGTCTGGCAGATACTCAGTCCCAATCCGGCTCCCTGGGTAAAATTATCCACTTTATAGAAACGCTCAAAGATATGCCTTACTCCCTCTTTGGAAATCCCTTTACCGGTGTCCTCCACAAACAAGGAAGTGTATCCGTCTTCGTCCTCCGTATACCCGAAAGTAATTGAACCGCTCGTCGTAAATTTAGCAGCATTGTTTATCAGATTATTTACCACCTGTTGCAAACGCACGTTATCCGTCACCATATATTTCTTACTGCCTTCTGGAATATCCAGCAGCAACTCCACACCGGGAGGCATATTCAACTGTTGGGAGTCGTGTACATTCTTCAACAGTAAAGGAAGACTGTGCCGTGAAAGCTGGAAGTCCATCGTTCCGGATTCAATACGCGACAAATCGAGAATATCATTGATCAATGCCAGCAACAGGCTGCAATTCTTATTAATGGTAGCAATAAACTGTGCCACCTCTTCTTCCGTGAAAGCACTGGTATCGCTCAACAAGTCGGAAAAACCGACAATAGCATTCAACGGAGTACGGATCTCATGGCTCATATTGGCCAAGAATGCCGACTTCAGCTTATCGGCCTGTAATGCCTTATCACGGGCAATCGTCAATTCCTCTTCGGTTGTTTTATACCGTTGGATACTCTGGCAAACTCCCAAAATACTATATGGAGTATCAGCCGTCAACCCTCCAAGCACGGAAGTTCTGTATTCCCACCATTCGTATCCACCGTTTTCATTGTGCTGGCGGAAACTCATACGGATACTGCGTCCCTCTTTCAACGCTAAATCAAACTGTTTTTGTATGTGTTCCAATTCTTCGGGATGAACCGTCTTTTCCATATCGTCACGCGAAATGGTAACAACCGAACCGTCAAAGCCAAAACGCTGAAGAAATCCCAAAGGAAATGTAAAGACATTCGTACGGATATCAAACTGCCACGGATAAATGGAACTCTCTTCTATTGCCAAATCAAAGAAACGCTTCTTCATCTCTTCATCGGATACATTGTGACAGGAAAAAGCAACTCCGGTTACCTCCCCATTCGCATGTAAAGGCACCATCTCTCCCGAAACCGGAAAATAAATTCCACTGTGCACTTCCTGCATAAAAGAGTCGGGAGGAATCTGGCAACTCTTCCCTTTCGTAATCACCTCCTTCAACATCTCCCGCAGAATATCCTTTCCATTTGAATATATCTTAAAAATAGAACCGGCCGGAAGCCCCTCATAAGGACGGACAGAGACATCGGTAGGAAGATGCAACATCTTTAATAGAGAGAGATTGGTAAAATGGATGCGATAGTCCGCATCGTACGTTATTACACCTTCACGGATGGAATGGAAAATATTGTCAAACTCATCACGCTGCGCAACCAGACGGCTCTGCACCAAAAGTCGAGTCTGTGCATGCACCCTGCGTCTCGCCTCCCGCCGGTTAACCCGGAACAGCCAAATAACCAACAAAATCAATAGGCCTAAGATAGAAGCATAAAACAGTATAAAAAAGAACTTATACTTTTCCAGATAAGGTTCGTTGAGTATAATGCCCGGTTTCACCCGGTCTTTGTCTACCTTAAAAAACTCAAGTTGCTTATAATCATAAAAAAACTCGACCGGAGTCTCAGATATCCCGGCCTCCTCCGGAGAAGCTCCCCGTAGCACTTTGGAAGCCCGTACACCCGCCATACGCGAAGAGGTATACGGATCGGCATCATAGGCACAGAATACGCCATTGGTCAAGGAAATACTTTGACAGGAGAAAAAAGGAGCCTTTGAGTTTTTACCGATAAACGCCATGAAAGGAGACCACTTCGGAACAATTACAATGCGTCCATGACTATTGCGCGGATAACAAACAGAAGAGATTATACTGCTCGTACTACCCGTCTGCACATTATAGGTCTGCAATTTATAATCGGGATAACGCTTCACAAAACGTTGCCACTCATTCATGAAGTCTTCTTTTCCGGCAAGACTCAGAAAGCTGTTATCATTCACACAAATTACTTCCTTCCGTTCCGGAAATGTCTTATGCGCCTGTTCCAATAAAAGAAAAAAGTCGGGGTTAGAGGTAAAACCGCAAACATTCGGCAAAGTAGAGATCAACGCATCATCCGGATATTTAATACCATAAAAGACAACCGGTATCTGACGGGGTAACGAATCTCCACAATTAAACAAGGTATAGAAAGCTTCATCACTGGATGTCACGATCAGATCGGTGCCCCTTTCCCTTGCCCGGTCGCAGATACGCTTCATGATGACCTGCTCGGATCGATAAGCCCAATAATCGGCATCCAGATACTCCGTCGTGATTTTAACTTTCACCTTCTCACTGCTGAAACCGTCACGCAATCCACGGGTCAGGTCATTGTGCCAAGGAGTCTGATTCGTATATGATTGTATAAAAAGAACATTATAGGTCTGTTCAGCAGCAGCTATCTCCAGAAATGCCGTAAATAAAAGAAGCAGAAGAGTATAATAACGTTGTCGGATCATAAAGTTACATAACTGCGTTGTTTCACAATATGCACGCAAATATACGCTATTATCTTGAAAGCAACGCAGATATATAATTTTATTTTTTTACTCTTCACGCAATGCTTCTGCCGGTTGTATCTTCATAGCCTGACGTGCGGGAATCCAAACAGCCAGAAAAACGGTAAATACCAACAATAGATAAGTGATAAAAATACCGGCAACAAAACGGAACAAGGTGAATTCAACCGGATAATCGGATACAATTTCTGCCAATCCCAAGTTTGCCGCCACTACTATTGCCGGAATGAATGCCAATGTGAGCAATACTACCCCTTCTCCCCAAAGAAGCCTGCACAGACTGACTCTTGAACCGCCCAAAGCTACACGTAATCCGAGTTCGGAACGACGTTGCTGCGTTCGAAACCAAAAAGTGCCCAACACTGCCAGAAAAGCATTCAATAAAAAGAATACCGCCACTGATAGATAGGTATACAAATCATTACGAGGTTCTTTCAATTGCTCGTTCCGGAAATCGGTCATAGGGCGCATATCTTCAAGATAAAAGTTGCCGATCATCAACTGTTCACGCATGTCTTTACGGAATCTACGAATAAAATCATCACCGTCGGAATCGGGATGCACACGAATGTACACACCCAAATAGGGAGCCTCCAGATAGTAAAAAGGACGCTTTTGTGTGAAATGCAACGGTATGTAGGTAGCCCGTTGGTGGGAGGTAAATTCATTATACTTTTGATTTTCGCATACGGCAGCAATACGTACACTGTCGCCATTCAAGGTGTTTTTTACCCATTCACCCACAGCAGAACGTCCGGGAAAGAGCTGGCATGCCAAATTATCCGTAATGATAATATCGGTAAGATTGGCCCTGCCTGCCAACTGTTCCGGAGAACTTCCATCCGCCCCTTTCACCCGAAATACCCGGAAATATCCGGAACTGACGGTACGCATCCAACTGTTGCAAGTAATTGTATCGTAAATAAGAGAGGCACCTTGATTCGTCCATACATAATGTTTATGCATGCGTGTATAACAAACAGACTCCACAGCCGGATGATGTTCCAAGCGATCCATGAAAGTGTAAAAATCACCTGTAGCATTCTTGGTATGAAGTTTGTCCGATAAAAATTTATGGCTTTCAGGGGTCAGTACCCCGATATTGAGGGCATACACATTGTGCCAGTCGAATCCTAAAGGACGGGTCTGATTGACCGTAACCGTGTAAACATAATCTACCGCATACCACATACAAGTAGACATCACAAACAAACCGGCTATCAGCCATCCATTGTGACGACGGTTATTCCATATAATTGTAAGAATGTGTCTGAACATATTAATTACCTTTCATTTAGTGCATTGACAATCGTTGTACGAGCCACACGAACCGCTGGAATACCGGCAGAAAGCAGATTAAGAACCAAGCAGAAAGCTAAGGCTGCAAAAAATATCCACGGACTTATCATGGACGCGTTCATGGCGGCCGTACCTCCAACCGATAATGCAGATGCCAACAGCCAATCCGATAACAGCCAAAGAGCAAAATAAGAGAACAGAAGTCCTGCCACACCACCGATCAGCGTAAGCAACAGATTCTCGGCAAGTACCTGTTTCAACAAGACCGAACGGTTGGCACCGAAAGCCTTACGCACTCCAATTTCTGAAAGGCGTTTCCGCATGCGGCTCTGCGTCAACCCGGACAGGTTGATAGCCGGCACAAGCAGAATAACGATAATAATAATCACATAGTGAATGACTACCTCTTTTGCCGGAATACCTCCATGGGCGTATTTATGAAGCATCTGAATAAAAAATGTATCGGGTTGCCCCAGCAAATCCAGTTGCATATCCTGATCATTTGCATTCAATTTTGCCAAGTTCGTATTCACTTCCGCAAGAATCTCAGGAAAGCCGGTCGAAGAACGGGCCAGGATAAAACACTGGAAACTGCCTGTATGCCCTTTGGTCCATCCGGAAAGATCAATACGGCTGATATCCGTATTAGTGGTATAAGGCAACCATATTTCCGAATAACTCTGTTCGGCAAACTTACTGACATCACGTACCACACCGCAAACCGTAAACTCTACAAAGTTAAGTTCAAGATGACGCCCTACTGCCGTCTCTACCCCACCAAACAGACGCCGAGCCACACTCTCGCATATCACAGCCTGTTTCAGCCCGGCCTTGAAAGCAACCTCATCATAGGGTTGTCCGGCAAGAAATCCAAACTCAAATACCTTCCAGAAATCAGCATCGGTATAAAGCAATTGACAGTTGATCTCTTCTCCTCCCCCCGGAACCACAGCGAGCATACGCCCATATTCACAGATGGCAGATACGGCTTCTGCAGTCGTGAGAGGATAGAAAATTTGCTGTATATCATAAAGAGACAGGCGGCTGTAATTACGTGCATCTTTATCCTCCTTTTCATAAACACTCGACCACTTCACATAAAGCGTACGGTCACGATTCATTTCCGGCTCGTAATTAGCCGTTTTTGCATACAGCAGAATGATAATCACCATCACTACCGAAATAGCAAGTGCCGTACCGGCAATACTGATGGCAGAAAGTAACTTATTCTCCATCAGAAGATGAAAGGCCTGTTTAAAATATTGTCTGAACATGGAGAGGATTTACGATTTGACGATTTATAATTTACGATTACAATTCCTTTATTCTTCGCGCAGGGCTTCTGCCGGTTGTATCTTCATAGCTTTACGCGCCGGGATGCCGATGCCTATCACAATCATCAGGACGATGAGAATAAAAGTCAGAACAACGGTGATAATAAAACGGCCGGTCTCCAATGTGGTTCCGTTCATCCAGGAGTTCAGTTCGGCATGAGCCAGATTCCAGTCTATGATAATGGCCGGTACGGTAGCTATCAAAAGCAGTAACAGACCTTCGGACAGAAGGCGGTTGAATATCGTATGGTTCGTTCCTCCCAATGCTTTGTGCAGGGCGATCTCGCTACGGCGCTGTTGTGTACGAAACCAGAAAGTGCCCAACAATCCTAAAAAAATATTCAATAGCAAAAAGACCATACCGAAAATGTAATTACGAAGCTCATTCATAGAAGCTTGTTCGAAATTACGCCGGATATCGGCAAATGAACGAACATCGGCAATAAAAACATTTCCTACTCGGAGCTGCTTCTCGCTATCCGCTTTCAGACGGTTCATAAAATCGACATCCTGTCCTTCTTTCACACGTACACAAAGTTCAAGATGAGTATCATACCAACTGCGGCCTAATTTGTAAAGCATGCAATAAGAAGAAAAAGCCTGTTCATGATCCGAGTAACGTACCGGTTTTAAAGAAGCAGCTAACTTATACGTTTTCGCTGAATCTCCAAACAGATAAAATTGTTTTCCTACCAATGAAGTCAGCTTCACACCGTATTTCCGTTCATACAAATTATCCGATGCCAGGAAATTCTCTTTCGTAAGCATCTCTGCCAACTGTTCCGGAGTCTCTCCCCTTGTCCCCTGATAACGAAACACTCTCAAGAAATCCGGTGTCACAAACCGGCGGACCACATAACCATAAGACTGCAAAGTATCGTATCTCACTTCCGTCCCGCTATTACTCCCGTTATACGGATATGAATTTTGCGACAGGCTCACCGCTTCCACTTCCGGACGGCGGGCAATACGGTTGACCAGTTCATCTATTTCTTCGGCAATCAGCGTATCATTCGGTATGAAGTCGGGACTCTTGTCGGTAAGCTGCCCCATGCTCACGAGATAACAGTTTGAAATATCGAATCCGCGCGGTTCGGTATAAACCTTGTACTGCACATAAATATAATCCACAACATACCACATCACTACGCTCACCAACAGCAACTCCGTCGCTATCCAAAGATTGGAGTGCCATTCATTTTTTATCTGTGTAAATAGTTTCTTGTTCATCATTCATTCGATTTAGTGGGTTCTACCTCCCAACGCATTTACAATACTGGTACGTGACGCTTTCCAGGCAGGAAAACCACTGCTTAAAAGATTGAGTACAAAGCAGAAAAGCAACGCATACATAAAAGTGGAAGGCTGCAACAGAATGGAAGCATTTACTTCCGGCGGATTGAGCGTAATGCTATAAGCTTGGGCAAATAGCAATCCATTGCCGAGATAAGCAAACAATATGCTGAAAAGTAATCCCACAGCACCGGCCAGCAAAGTGACCACTAAGTTTTCCATCACAATCTGTCCGATCATCTCCGTGCGGGTACTGCCAAAAGCGCGGCGTACCCCAATCTCGGAAACACGCTGGCGCAAACGGCTCTGTGTCATACTACTCAAGTTAATAGCAGGTACCAGCAACAGAATGATAAAAATAATTACCCGTTGACGCCGGGCCGCCGACAGGTCCGGTTCCCAATTGGCGGCGTAAGCTATCGCCTGCTTTTCCTGATCGTAAGGACGGTTACGATAAATCAACTCATATCCGTTTTCAGCCAACAGATTATTATATTGCAGGCGGACTTTCTCGCATTCTTCACGAATGGCATCGAAATCGTCACGGTCACGTGCCAGAATAGTGGCACTCATCATGCCCATGTGATTGTCGCTCCACGTATCTTGAGCCAGATCGGTAGAAGTATAAGGTATCCATACCTGTGCATAAGCAGCATCCGCCAAAGCTGAAACATCTTTCACCACTCCCGCTACCGTATAAGGCGCATGATTCAACAAAAATTCGCGCCCGGCAGCCTTTGTCGTACCAAACAAATTGCGGGCTACACTTTCAGTGACAACCGCTACCGGACGTCCCGATTCAAAGGCAGCCTGATCATAAGGTTTCCCATCGACAAACGCAAAGTCAAAAACTTGCCAGTAAGTATCATCCGTCTGTTGCATATCTATACTGATGGCAGGTGTACCCGGCATGGAAGCCGGAGTAGTTATGGCAGCAACACAATAAATGGTTACTGCTTCGGGAGTTGTAAGCGACTTGAAACATGCCTTGGCTGTCTGTACACTCATCGGTCCGTTACTGGAACCTCCTCCCCATTCTTTATTGGTAATACTCATAAAGCGTACATGCAGAAAACGGTCGCGGTTGCTCTCAGGCGAGAAAGGGGCTACTTTCACCTGTTGAATCATCACCACCAGCATTATGAGAAAGATGGCAAGTGCCGTACCCAATATGCTGACGAGACTGATGATGGGCTGCTGGCGCAATTGTGCCAATGCTTGTTTGAAATATAGTTTAATCATTTTGAGATCATTTACGATTTGACAAATCCCTCTATTCTCCGACTTGCAGATTACGGGTATTCACACCTCCTATGCCGTCACTGGTGACATCGGCGCTCCGGGCATATCCGGACAACGTCATATGTCCCACTCCATCGGCTTTGGCTACCAGCTTCACACAATGAACATGGACATTTATCTTCCCTACCCCTTCCATTCGGGCACGAAGCGTTTTACACTCCAGATCGGCAATACGGATGGAGCCTACCCCTTTCATATTCAATTCAAGGTCCTTCATTTCCAACTTTTTCTCACAACGGAAAGCACCTACGCCTTCCATATTCACACGGGAGAGGTCGGGAGCCGTAATATAAAATTTCACTCTTTTGGACTTATTGTTCTGCTCTTTGTAAGTAAGGATAAGTTCTCCATTCTTTACCTTTACAAGTACCTTCTCTACAAATTTCCGGGGGCCTTCAATGCGTAGCGAATATTCGGATGACTGTTCAAAATTCACATCGCCCACAGCTTCGAACCGGATGGAAGAGAATTGTGAAACGGACTCATTACGAGTGATCGTTTTGTCGGTCTGCGCTTGTGAGAAAGTGAAAAATGCTCCTAATACAAGCACGATAGTAGTTATGAATATATTTGTTTTCATGATCTGTATGATTTCTTTAAGTTATAAAATGGTCTGCGAGTAGTCCGGGATCATTACTGTATCTGGCGTCCGTCGAAGAAACGAACGGTACGCGAAGTTTGTCTGGCCTGCTCCTCATTATGGGTCACCATCACGATGGTCCGTCCGTCTTCCTTATTCAGACGGTGAAGAAGTTCCATGACTTCAGCCCCCATCTTCGAGTCCAAGTTACCGGTCGGTTCATCGGCAAGAATAATTTCCGGATTACCGATAATGGCACGTGCAACGGCTACACGTTGGCATTGACCGCCGGAAAGTTGTGTAGGGAAATGGCGCATGCGGTGACTCAGCCCTACCTTTTCAAGTACTTCCTGTGCCAGGCGTTTACGCTCACTACTGTTCACATGGCGATAAAGCAACGGAAGCTCCACATTATCCAATACATTCAATGAATTTATCAGATGGAAAGACTGAAACACAAATCCCAAAGTCTTGTTGCGGAAAGCAGCCAACTCTTTATCTTTCATCCCTTCGGTACGGGTACCGTTGATCTCGATCGTACCGGTAGTCGGTGTATCGAGCAATCCCATAATATTCAGTAATGTAGATTTCCCACAACCGGAAGGACCCATAATACTGAGGAACTCACCACGATCCACTGTCAAGTTCACGTTTTCAAGGGCTACCGTTTCAATCTCATTTGTACGGTAAACTTTAGAGAGCGAAGTCAATGTAATCATAACTTTTTGTATTTAATAGAATTTTCAATTTCGTATTTTATCACTAAAAGGATTTCAAATGATATGCCAAAAACATAAATTACTTATATTCTGAATATTAGCTAAAAACGTAGCTGTCCGAAAATGAACACTTTTCGCAAAGGCGGACTATTTACGGATATGAAAATGAACACAACGGCAAACTTTCATAAACAAATGCCAGCATACAGTCTCCCATACAAAAAGTACGGTCCGCTAAAAAGGAAAAAATCCTGTCTTTCTGCTATCGGGTATCTATCTCCGAAAATAAAATGAATGTGGAATTATTGATTATCCATGAGCAATAATTGGTTGCCATCCACTTACAACAGATATTACACACGCGATTAATATAAATCGGGTAATATTGCAAGAAAATAAAAAATAATCTCCAATCATTAACAAAACATGAGAAACATGATGAAAAACATTACTCTCAAACAAGTTTTACGTCAACATGCTCTACTGGGCTGCATAGCGTTACTCCCACTTTCGCCTGTATATTCACAGGCCGATAACCAACAAATCGCTTTTCCGGGTGCCGAAGGCTGGGGACGGTTTGCAACCGGCGGACGTACCACAGATCCCGCTATCGGAAGCAAAGTGTATTACGTAACAAGTCTCGATGATTATCTTTCGTCCGAAGAGCCTATAGAAGGGACACTCCGTTGGGCATTAACCACAGGAGACGATACGCCGCGAACCATCCTCTTCAAAGTGGGCGGCACTATCAATCTTAAAGAAAGATTGAAATGTCCGAGACCGAATGTGACCATTGCCGGACAATCGGCACCGGGTGGCGGCATCTGTATCTCCGGGGCAAATATTTATATCCACAGTAAAAACTTCATCGTACGTTACATCCGCTTCCGTGCAGGAGACCTGTCCGGCAGTAATTATTCGGCATTAGGTATAGAGAACACCGAAAATATAATCATCGATCATTGCTCTTTCAGTTGGTCGATGGAAGAAAACGTGACAATGTACGACAACAAATACACTACTATGCAATGGTGTATATTGAGCGAACCGCTCTATGTATCCAAGCATGATAAAGGTGCACGCGGATACGGTGCCCAATGGGGAGGTGAACACTCTACATTCCATCACAATCTGTTTGCACACTGCGTAGGACGTACTCCATTGGTAAACGGAGCACGTGATAAATCTGCCAGTGGGCACGATGCTTTCGTAGATACGGAAATCATCAATAACGTACACTTCAACTGGGGCAATAAAGGTGCCTTATATGGCGGACAATTACATTCCATCGTAGAGGGAGCTTATTCGCGTACCAACCTCATCAACAACTACTATAAGCCGGGACCGGCTACCAACACTTTTCAAGACCGTTGGTTCGCCGATTGTTCGCACGATGCTTCCAGCGCTACCGGCCTGGGAGAATGGTATATCGATGGCAACATGTTTGAAACAAATGAATATAAGAATGACAAAAACAAAGGAGACCATTCGAAGGTAAACGCCAACAACTGGATATATGCCGATGAAAACAACTCCAAAAAAGCCGTAAACTTGCGTGCCGGCATCGATAAAATAAATGAAATAAAACTCACGGCCCCATCAGCTAACAGTGAGTTGACCATCGAAACAGCAGAAGAGGCTTATCTTAAAGTTATCAAACAGGCAGGAGCACAACTTCCCAAACTGGATGAAGTGGATACGCGTATTCTCGCCGAAGCTGCCGGAGAATTAAAGCCGGTAGACAGAGGAGCGATAAAATGGAATAAAACAGAACCGGATCCCGGCAACATCAAATTTGTGGGTATGATCAATTCACAAGAAGACTTGAAGCCCGCCGATGCAGGCGACAACTGGACTCCCTGGCCGGACCTCACACCGAAAGCCGGTGAAACAGTTCCGACAGATACCGACGGTGACGGTATCCCCGACAGTTGGGAAGAAGCCAACGGACTGGATAAAAACGATCCGGCAGACGGCGGCATCCTCACGGCTAACGGATATTCCAATCTGGAGAATTATCTGAACGGACTGGTCGGTGATACAGGCACTTCTATCGTACGTCCTTTCGTTACGGATCGTGAAGTAGCCGTTCTAAATATCACCGGCATGTCAGGTATACAAGTATATTCTTCGTATCCGCAGGTAAAGAAAAGCGAAATCAGCCTGCCGGCATTGCAACCGGGCATATACATCGTGACCTATATCCTGACCGATGGAAGCCGGCAAAATGAAAAAATCGTTATTACCTAATAAAACAGATAACCTGAGTTCGACATAAAACTTATCCTGCACGGCTTCCCCCTCTTTCCTGAAGAAAGAGAAGCCATACAGCATGATTTTTACAGCGAGTGGAGGTTAAACAGAACTCTAATTTATAATAGATACTCAATGAAAACCAGTAAAACCATCTATCTTCTCATGTTGCTATTATGCCTGCCGGCATCTGTAGCAGCACAATTGCTTCCGGCTTTCCCGGGTGCCGAAGGACACGGCCGCTATACAACCGGTGGCCGGGGCGGCAACGTTTACCACGTGACAACCCTTGAAGACAGTGAGGCCAAAGGAACCCTCCGCCATGCTGTCAAGCAAAAGGGAGCACGCATCATTGTTTTCGATGTGGCAGGAACGATCTATCTGAAAAGCGATTTGAAAATCTCCAATGACTACATCACCATTGCGGGACAAACTGCTCCGGGACAAGGTATTTGCATTGCCGACTATCCCGTCATTATCTCAGCCAACGATGTTATCCTCCGCTATCTGCGTTTCCGCGTAGGTACTGAAAGCATAGCCAACGGCGGAGAGCCCGACGGACTCGGTGGTATGGACCGAAAGAACATCATTGTAGACCACTGCTCCATCAGTTGGTCGGTGGACGAATGCTTATCCGTATACGGCTCGGAAAACACCACTGTGCAATGGTGTATCGTATCCGAAAGTTTACGCAGTTCAGGACACAGCAAAGGAGTACATGGTTATGGCGGTAACTGGGGAGGCGCCCATGCTTCCTACCATCATAATCTGATGGCCCACCATGAAAGTCGTGTCCCCCGTCTCGGCCCGCGTCCCGGAACACAGGAACGTGAATATATGGATCTGCGCAATAATGTATTCTATAACTGGGCCGGCAACGGATGTTATGGCGGCGAAGGCATGAAAGTAAATATCGTGAACAATTACTATAAGCCGGGACCGGCTACTCCCAATAGCGCCGTACGTTACCGCATTGCCAAAATCGGTGTCAGAACAACCGCTTATTGTACCAATTCCGACGGTACTCCCAACGCATGGAAACCGATGGAACACGTATGGGGACAATTCTATGTAGATGGAAATGTGATAGAGGGAAACGCCAATGTCACCGCCGACAACTGGACAAAAGGCATCTACGAACAGATCAACAACAAAGAGTGTGACAATACATTCAACGATCAGGTAAAGGCAGAGATGAAACTGAGTGCGCCGCTCGAAACCGAATTTGTGACCACCCATACCGCAGAACAGGCTTTCAAGCAAGTCTTGCTTTATGCCGGATGTTCGAAAGAGAGAGACATCATTGACGAACGTATCGTTAAAGAGACAGAAACAGGTACGGCCACTTACAAGGGAAGTGTTTCATCGGATGCCTCCAAGAAACCGGGGCTCATCGACCGGCCTACCGACGTAATGCCCGCCGGAGCTTCCAGCCCTTGGCCTGAATTAAGTGATGGCGGCGTGACTGCCGACCAACTCAAGGATACGGACGGAGACGGTATGCCCGATGTATGGGAAACTGCCAATGGGCTGAATCCCAATGACTCCTCTGACGGAAAAACATCCACGCTTAGCAAAGAAGGTTACACCAATCTTGAAGTATATCTCAACAGCCTTGTTGCAGACATTACAGAAAAACAAAACCAAGAAAGCGATGACGGTGGCGATACCCCGGGGCTCATCAACGTAACTCCCTCTACCTTAAAAATCGTTTTCGATGCAGCAGCTGACGGAAGCGTATTACTGCTCGCCAACGGAGAATATACCGAAGCAATCGGTATCCCCGGAGGACGCGCCATCACCTTGAAAGCGGCAGAAGGGGCTGCACCGGTATTGAAATTCAACAATGAGATCTCCGGAAAAAGCGAAAAGGACGGTAGTCTGGTCTTTGACGGATTGACAATCGAGCCGGCCAACGTGAACTACTTTATCAGTCTGAGTGAAGGTGCATACCTCCGGTCGTTGCAATTCAAAAACTGCCGTATCGAAACCTCCAAACGCGGACTGATGACGATAAGCGGTAAAGGCGTAAACGGAGAATTGATAATAGACAACTGCATTGTGCACCCCGACCAGGCAACAGGTTATAGTTACATCTACAACAATGGCGGAGCCACACAAAAAGTAGTGATCACTCATTCCACCTTTTACAACTATCCGCAAGAACATCTGTTTTGGACGCGTAACTACGGCGAAGCGCTCGATTTCACCTTTACCTTTGAAAACAATACCGTAAGCAGATGGTCCAAAGGCGGTAAAAGCAGCACCAACACATTCAGTTTATGCAAGATAGAGGAAACGGCATTCAACGGTACTTATACATTCCGAAACAATCTGATAAACGGTGCTTATCCGGGAGCTGATTTTACGCCATCCGTACTCAACACTACAAGTAAAGGTGTCCTGCTCGCCGAGAAAAATCTCATTGCCGGCTTCGAAAGCTATCTTTGTGACAACATAGGGAGTAAAACCGTCAATGACCTAACTTTAGGAGAAGGAGTCCTCTCCGGACTGACTACAATCGATTTTCCTGACGTGGACAACGGAGATTTCAGTATCGACAGTAATTCCCCTTTAGCCGGTGCAAGCACCACCGGAGGCGTTATCGGTGATCCACGCTGGCTGAAAGGAAGCGGAACCGGCATCGGAAATAAACCGGCAGATGAAATCACCGCTTATGCATCGGCCCATACGGTCTATGTAAAAGGAATCTCCGGGAACAGTTATATTGAAGTATACACCTATGCCGGAACAATGATCCGCAAACATGAAACATCCGGTACGGAAACCTCTTTCGATCTACCCTCGGGAAACTACATCGTGAGAATAGCTACCAAAAATACGATAAGTATCCGGAAAATACTGGTACCTTAACCCCAAGCAGTATAACCGGCAAAGGCCTGTACTTACCATATAGAAAGTACAGGCCTTTGTTACTTTATAAGCTGAACAGACTAACGAGGATTCTGCTCCATATTCGGATTCGCATCTATCTCCGTCTGCGGAATAGGTAATGCTACCCTCGGATCAGACGGAGTAATAACCGCCGCATCAGCTACGGAAGCCAAATGCCAACCGCCTGTACGATTCACGGATAATCCGTTTCTCATGGCATCAAAAAAAGCGTGTCCCTCTCCTACCAGTTCTTTTCTGCGCTCTTTCAGAATACGCTCCAGACTTAATTCCGATTCTTTTACCGACTTCACGGGATTGGCACGACTTACTATCGCATTGAGGCAATCCAAAGAAAATTTCAGGTTTTCTGCTCCCCCTAACTTAAACGCTGCTTCAGCAGCATTCAGATAGACTTCGGAAAGACGAATAATGCAAATATCGTTGTCTTGCGGATTATCGCCCGTTTTACCCGGATATTTGTTCAGATACTTAGGATAACCGGTAGAGCCTTCGGGCAATATATCTTCATCCGGCTTTTGCGGCAGGCAGTTCAGTGCATGCCGCACATCATCGGGGTCTTCTCCCAGCAAATCGAGAAAAGCCTTGGTAAGCACCAGATTATTCCAGTCTTTCACATTATCGGCATAAACCATCGGAGCCCCTTCACCTCCGGTACCGCCATCAGGTTCCGAAAGAGTATAGTAAAACTCAAAGAGAGATTCCGAATTAAAATCTTTTCCCCATACGGTGGGATATTCATCGTGTGTGAACAGGTTGTACAATCCTCCGTTATTCATTACTTCTTTGGCCAGTTCGAGCGCCTTTTCATTATTATTCATGTAAAGGTAAACACGTGAAAGTAATGCCTTGACACTCCACACATTAAGATAACCATCTTTTTTGCCGGTAGACAATGCGGAAAGATCCAAAGCACCGGTCATATCGTCAATCACCTGCCGGTAACATTCGGCCACCGTATTACGGGAAGGCTGATGGGTAGGCAGCGTAGTTTCAGTCTCGATAGGCACTCCTAAAGACGCACCGTTGTTCAATGTATAAGGCATAGCAAACAGACGGGTAAGATCAAAAAGAGCCAATCCGCGCAAAGCCAACGCCTCGGCTTTGATACAATTGAGTTCAGTAACATTATCCGTGGCTACCGCACCGGATTCTATTCTCTCCAAAAGACTGTTTGCCTGATGAATCACGATATAAGGCTGATTCCATACACGTGTAATATTCAAGGCATCATCTGCCGTTACATTAAATTCATAATAAGGCGACACACGTTTGCCGGGCCCTTTACTGATACGCGCCTGGACATCTTCGCCCCGGCAATCGGCATAATAGAGATAGTTATCGCCATAATAGCTGTGCGAAGCTGCAATACGATAAATGCCGTTCAAAGCAATCTGTGCCTCTTCAAGCGTACGGATGGCTTGTTCGGAGGTAACGGAAGTGGACGGATTCAAATTCAGCCAATCGCCGGAACAGGAAGAATAAAAAAAGGATGTGGCCGCGAATATATATATAAATATACGTTTCATATATCTGAAAATTAATAAGAATTGAAAAAATCAGAAAGTTATCTCAACACCAAAATTAAAAGTACGCATAGCGGGAGCTTCACAGAATACCTCACCGTTAACCGGTACTTCAGGATCATACTGCTTCCACTTGGCCCACGTCAGCAGGTTACTGCCGGAGAAGTAGACACGTGCATTTTCTATCAGAGCTTTCCGCGTCCATTGTCCCGGCAACGTGAAACCGATTGTCAGATTCTTAAGCCGGATATGGTCAGTACTGTGAATATAGCGGGACGAGTTTTGCGGACCGGCGCTTTGCTCCAACACGAAACGGGGCACATCAGTTATATCTCCCGGTTTCTGCCAACGGTCTAAAGCATATACGGGCAAATTGTATGACTTCTCTTGACTGCCGTCAGTCTCTATCAGTGTACCTGTTTTATCGAAAGAATAACCGCCCAATGAATAGGTAAAGGTAAGTCCCAGATCAAACCATTTGTAAGAGATGATATTGGTGAATCCTCCCGAAATCTTCGGATCGGCAGATTTATACGGGATGGCTTGCGCCTTGGAAGCATCATCGGTCTTTTCTTTATTATAATTACCCTGTTCATCTTGCGTATTCAGATAATAAAGGGCTTTTCCGGTCATCGGATCTACTCCGGCAAACTCTTTCACATAGAAACTATTATAAGGAAGACCGATCTTATGGATAAACCAGGAACCCTCGATAGACTGTGTCATATCTCCATCCAACGTCACGATCTTATTACGGTTGTGCGTCAGGTTCAAGACCGATGTCCAGTTAAAGTCCGGACTGGCAAAGTTGATGGTACGTAACTCGAATTCCACTCCTTTGTTGTTGAGCTGACCGATATTTGCCAGATAATTCAGGAAACCGGTGGTAGCACTGATAGGACGATTGTAAAGCAGGTCTTTGGTATCGCGGTTATAGTATTCGAGGCTCACAAAAATACGATTGATAAAAGCCAGATCAAGACCGATATTGAGATTGTAATTCTTTTCCCACTTCAAACCGGGATTGGCTTGTGCAGATTCATACGAGCCTGCGGCTCCCATATAATTCTGTCCGTAACTGTACAATCCCATATATCCGTAAAAAGCTCCCGGCTGATTACCATTGACACCATAGGAAGCCCGGATTTTCACATCATTCAATACCGGTTTCACAGCGTTCATAAAAGACTCATTGCTCAGATGCCACATACCGGAGACAGACCAGAAATCTCCCCAACGGCTTTCCGGTGCCAGACGTGAACTACCATCGCGACGGTAACTGCCGGCAATGTAGTAACGGTCATCATAATCATAATTCAAGCGGGAGAGGTAAGAAATCATTCTGTATGCCTGCGTAGAAGAAACAAAACTTTTCAATACGGCAGCATTATCCGGTTCGAGCAATACATCTGAGGGTAGTTTGGACTTCTCTCCCATCGCTTTATCGCTCTGATAGCTTTCCAGTTCATAAGCAGCCAGTACATCAAGATGATGTTTGGCGGCAAATGTACGGGTATAGTTTAATGAAGTAGACGACAATAGCTTACCATATTCGGTAAACCCCTTCGAAGTCTGGGCATCACTTCCGCTCTTCGGTCCTGCCCCACTAAGAGGATTCAGGTAACGGGAATCTTTCTGTACGGCATAATCATAGCTCAGGGTCTCTTTCAACTTCAATCCTTTGATGATATCTACAGAAGCGTATCCGGTAGAGAACATACGTGTTATACGGCTTCGGTTATAATCAGTACGGATGTCGCGAAGCGGATTCACATTGGTGCCGGCATAAGAGCCTACATAATTGCCAGAAGCATCGCGTACCGGCATGGAAGGCGTGGCAGATACCGCTACACAAAGAAACGGATTGATGTTGGAACCGCGCTCTTCATTCATCTCCTGATTCATCTGGGTGAACATCATATTCCCTCCTACTTCGGCCCGGCTACCTATCTTCTGCGTCATGTTCAGACGGGCGGAATAGCGATCCAGGCTGGAATTCTCCACTAATCCTTCCTGTCGGTTGAAACCAAGAGAAGCGTAGAAAGTAGTACGTTCATTTCCTCCCGAAGCAGAAACTTCGTAATTCTGATTATGGGCGGTACGAATCAATTCTTTCCGCCAATCAGTATATCCTAATTCCGGTATTCCTGCATACGTATCGATGTTGGCGTTGGCATACTCTTCGGGAGATTCTAATCCCTGATCTACAGCAGAATTATACAAACCTTCGTAAATCATCTCACGACGCTGTTCCCCATTCAATGTAGGACGGAAGTTGACGGCGGCATTAGAGAAACCTCCACTGGCACTCAAAGTAACTTTAGTACGTCCTGCCGCTCCTTTCTTTGTAGTAATCAGGATCACTCCATTCGCAGCACGCGATCCATAAAGAGAAGCGGCGGCGGCATCTTTTATCACTGTGATATTTTCAATATCAGCAGGATTAAGCGTGCTCATCACATTGGTTTTGGCATTATTCATATAAGCAGCATCAGCACCCGTACCGGCACCCATATTACCGGAAGTGACCGGTACGCCATCAATGACGAACAGAGGTTCGTTAGATGCATTGAACGACCCCATACCACGGATACGAATACTCTGATTGGCGCCCGGCTGGCCGGAACTGGAAGTGATGTTCACTCCCGTTGTCATTCCCTGCAATTTCTGTTCAACAGAAAGTACCGGCACGTTTTTCAGCATATCGGCCCGTAAAGTATTGGCCGAACCGGTAAAAGACGACTTTGAGAAATTACCATATCCTGTTACCACCACCTCGTCCAAACTCAGTGATTCGGGACGTAACTCCACATTCAATACTCCACTTTTCGGCACTCTTACCTCTATCGTTTTCATACCGACATAGGATACAACCAGAATTTTATCCGATGGCTCCACATGTAAGGTATAGCGACCATCCATATCCGTCACTACTCCCCGACTCGGTGCTCCTTTTACAGAAACGGTAGCCCCGATAAGTGGCTGTTTGTCGTCTGATGATGTCACCACACCTTTTATTTCCAATTGTTGTGCCTGAACATGTATACCACACAGGCAACTCAGTACAAACAATACTACTTTAAAGTTTCTCATTGGTTAATTATTTTAAATCTACAAACACCTATTTGCGCTTGTATACCTCAATAATTGTACCTTAAAGGCGTTGAAGAAACAAATTAATTCTAAACGTCAGTAAATAAAAACATTAATTATTCAAGGAAAACTAAGAAATGAAAAAAGGGCTGTAGATTCAGTCCACATATTTGTGGAATAATTCCACAGTCCATTAGAAAAAATACAGTTCAACTGTTACATCCTTAATAAAATATTATGTCTCTAATCGTTATTATAAGAAAATAAAAAATCAAACCTGTTACGTAACAGAAACCACATGGCAGGAGTCAACTCAACATTCAATCCCAAAGTGGAAGCAATACGATAAAAGGTAGAAACCTCAGGTTCTGTCTTTCCCGTTTCCACACGAGAAATATAAGATTTATTAGTTCCTATCTTTTCGGCAAGTTCTGCCTGTGTCATGTTTGCTTTCTTCCTTGCCTCTTCAATTATCTATCCGGTAGAGAAAGCATTCGCCCTATCTTCGGCAGCCTTACGCTCCGGAGTCCCTTCTTTGCCAAACACAGTATCCAACTGTACATCGATATCAGACATCTTTAGTTCTTTTTCGCTCATTATATTCTTTCTTTAGTTTTAATGCTTTATCAATTTCTCTATCTGGTGTTTTCTGCGCCTCTTTTTGAAAACCATTGAACAATACAACAATATGTTCCTCATCATAACAGAAAAAAATCCGATGGATATTATCTTACCACTCTATTCTTAACTCATATAAACCATCTTTGAAAAACTTCACGTACTTTGCCGGTAGTCTATCTTGAGTTTTTAATAAGAGTAATCCATATAGGACTTTTTCTTGCATATCTTTATCCAGAATATCAAAAAAAAATCTTTATAGTAGTTTTTGTATGCTATTATCTTTCTGTTCATACAGCAAAGACAGAAGAAGTTTATCAATTGAGTAACTTTTTAATAAATATTTTAGAGCTATACACAAAAATAGCGGTAACTCCATTGGAACTACCGCCAAATATCCTATTTTTTTACATCAAAATTATATCCTCATATTTTTTTGATAAAGAAGCGTTTTAATGTCCTTTATTTCCGATTTGAAGGGAGCTTTATAATTATTCAAATTCTTTTGATCTCTTATTTATTATCCCCACTCCATATAAAAGGCACTTTCATTTTGTCAAGAAATATCCTCTATTTTAGCTTCAGTTTCGTTTTATTCTTATACTGGCTCATATCGCTCACTACCACCCGATCGCCCGGCTGCAATCCGCTCACCACCTCTACAAATTCAAAATTCGAATCACCCAACTGCACTTTACGTTTCACAATTTCATCATCCGATGTCATTACGAACAAATCATATTCACCACGTCCCACATAGTAAGAGGCATTGGCAATACGCATCACGTCTTCTTTCACAGCATTCATCACATATACATCCGTCTTCAGTCCCGAACGCAAACGGCGGTTATTGTCATCCATCAATTGTACAGAGAAAGAGATTACCCCGTTTTTAGACAAGGGAGTCACACTGCTGACCACTCCTTCCAGCTTTTCCGTACCGATTTTCACGATCGCTTTTCCACCGGCAGCCACACGGTCACCATAAGTATCCGCTATTTCACCCTCTACCTTGAAATGACTTAAATCGGAAATAATAGCTACCTGACCACCTTGAGGAACCTGAGCACCCACTTGATTATTAATATAAGTGAGAATGGCCTTACGCGGTGAACGAATCTGCGCATCATCCAATGTACGTTTCATCTCGGCAAGATTCTTCCGGAAAATGTTGAAATCGAGTTCCTGCACTTTCAGCTCGGCGGCAGCAACTTCCTTTTCATTATCATACTGTTGTTTGAGCTGTTCATATTCGAGTTGGGCTACATTATAACTCAGTTCAGCCTGACGTACTTTATCGGTAGTACCGGCACCCAGGCTATCCAGATAATGTTCGTTGCGAAGCTCTACCTTCATCCGGTTCAACTTCATGGCAGACACTTTAATCTGCATAGCCATATCAGAAAGTTTCGTCTGGTTATTGACACGAAGCTGCTCCAATTTATAACGTCTCATCTCTTCTTCATCGAGCAGTTTTTTATACTCCGTTTCCGTACTTTGCAAATCGAGCTTCAAAATCGGTGTTCCCACATCCACACTGTCACCACCACGACGATAGACTTCAACAATACGGCTATTGATGGGAGACGTGATAATCTCTTCGAAAGCAGGTGCCACCTTCCCCGATGCACTGACACTGACTTCAATCGTTCCTTGATCAACGGCAGAGAGTATAATGTCTTTTTTCTTCACTCCCGTACGCATCAGGGAAATCAGAATACTGATAACCACAACAATCGTGACAGCAATAGCTGAAAAACGGATAATCTTTTTATTACGCTCTTTCTTGCGTATCTCTTTGGGAATTTCTCTGTCCATCTTATATTTATTTAGGAATTATGATTTATGAATAATGGCTTATAAATCATCAGTCATCATTCGCTATCAGGGATACCAAATCCGTGCCAAATTCATAATCATCTGAAAACAAGATAAAAAAGAAAAAGACAGGGTGTTCGTTTTCGAACACCCTGTACGAATTTAGAGAATCATAAGGCATAAATAACCGACTATCTCAACCTTAAACGGTCACCAACTTCCGGAATATAATCACCGTCTTTCCGGTTCATTTTATAAAGATTCTTCAAACGAATACCGTATTTCTGCGAAATGGTATGCATCGAGTCTCCATCCTTCACTATATATACATTATACTGCTTCGGAGCCTTTTTCTTTTTCGCCTTCAAATAGATAATATCCCCCTGTGTCAGTGTATAATCGCGCTGCAGATCATTGTATTTTACCAGTTTCTTCCAACTGATCCCGAACTCATCACCCAGTTCTTTAAAAGTATCGCCGCTACGGGCAACCACATAAGCAATATCATTGGCGATGTATACCGGATGCGGATTCAGCAACCACGGGTGCTTTCTTAATTTCCGTTTTGAGTAGACTCCCTGAGCATCATATTTATACAAATCATAATCTTCGATAATCGTAATCAAACGATTAGCATAGGAAGGATCTGTGGCATAACCGGCTTTCTTCAATCCGCGTGCCCACCCTTTATAATCGGTTATGTCGAGTTTAAAAAGAAAGGCATAACGAGCCCCCCGGGTAAGAAACGTAGAATGATCTTCATAAGAATCCCTCGGATTTTTGTAAGCGCGAAAACATTCCTGACGGGCATCATCGTCGTGTCGCACCGTACGGCCTTTCCAACTTCCCCCACACTTGATACCAAAATGATTGTTACTCTTACGTGCCAACTCACTCATTCCCGCACCGCTCTCGAGCAACCCTTGTGCCAACGTGATGCTGGCAGGAATTTTGTGTTCTTTCATCTGCTCTATGGCAAGATCCTTGTATTTATCGATATAAGTCACATAACGTGAGTTCCGGCGTTGAGCCTGTGCACCCACAGAGCAAACAAGCACAATAGTCACTACAATAAGTCTGAGAAGTCTTTTGTCCATTTTATAAATAGATAATGTGAGTTAAATGCCACAAAAATCATAAAAATAATTGGGATTATCAATCTCTTTCCTAACTTTGTAACATTAATTGTAGAACAAAAACCCTTGATAAAGATGAAAGACCTGACGATTACCAGTACTATCAAAGTATATGAGTTTGATGAACTTACTAAAACGGATCAGGCTCTGATGACGGCTGCCATGGAAGCAACCGGCCGTAGCTATGCTCCTTATTCCAAGTTTTCCGTAGGTGCCGCCGCCCTTCTTGCCAATGGCACTGTAGTGACCGGAACCAATCAGGAAAACGCCGCTTATCCATCGGGGTTGTGCGCCGAACGTACTACTTTGTTCTATGCCAACTCACAATATCCGGATCAGCCGGTAACTACGCTTGCCATTGCCGCCCGAACGGAAAAAGATTTTATCGATCTCCCGATCCCACCATGCGGGGCGTGCCGACAGGTGATACTGGAAACTGAAAAACGTTACCAACGGCCCATTCGCATTCTTCTCTATGGGAAAAAAGCCATTTATGAGGTAAAAAGTATCGGCGTACTGTTGCCTCTTTCATTTGACGCCTCAGCAATGAAAGTATGATGACTCAACAATTCAATACCAAATTAAAAGGTAAGCTTGTTCTTACCGATTCTTATCACGCAGACAAAACTCTGCAAAAAGAAAAGAGCCTTTACAAATTTATCTGGGTAAGAAGCGGAAGTATAACGCTGGAAATAGACCACCAGGAAATAATGCTTGCAAAAAATGAGATAATCTCCCTTTCCAACTTGCAGCATCTGGAATTTAAATCTATTGACGGAGACTATCTGACTTTGTTGTTCAACAGCAACTTTTACTGTATTTATGGCAATGACCACGAAGTATCCTGTAGTGGATTCTTATTCAACGGTTCTTCGCATGTGATACGTTTCACATTGAACGAAGCGGAACAGAAAACCCTGAATGACATTGCCGACACCCTCTGTAAAGAGTTTTCCGTCACAGACAATTTGCAGGAGGAAATGCTTCGTATACAATTGAAGCGTTTCATTATTCAAAGTACACGCATTGCACGCCATCGATTGAATATTACTCAGGAAAAAGAGTATAGTTTCGAAATTATCCGCCAGTTCTTTATTTTGGTAGATACCCATTATCGGGAAAAGAAACAAGTGCAGGATTACGCGGATATGCTACATAAATCCCCGAAAACACTATCGAATATTTTTTCAACTTGCAAACTCCCCTCCCCACTCCGTATCATTCATGAACGGATAGAGGCTGAGGCTAAACGTCTCTTATTGTACAGCACAAAGAGTTCCAAAGAAATAGCCGATCTGTTAGGTTTTGAAGATCAGTCTTCATTCAGTCGCTTTTTTAAGAATATGACCGGACAAAGTACCGTTCAATTCCGTAATGAAGCTGAAAAACAAGAAAAATAGTAGAATAGAAATTACACAGATAAAGAAGCCGGAAACAATTTATAGATATTCAACAAATCATACAATAAAAGGCTTTTCTTTTACATCGAACCCACACATATTGTAACTTTTTATAAAATCCCCATCGTTTTCTCGTAAAGAAACGTTTCGTTTCTCTACGAGGAACGAGTGGTTTCTCTACGAGTTTCAACCAACTCCTTTACGAGAAAAAATGTCTTTATATAACGTGCTATAAACCAATATATTACAATCCACAAACGTTGTATATCATTTTAACCATACAATTATCATTTCACATCTGCGTTTCACCGTTACTTCACATCTTAAATGCTTACACAAACAATTCTTATTGATACACAGTTATTTAATGAATTTAATTTATTATGGTTAAAAATACCTTTTATTCATCGAACTGGCTTCAATCACACTCACCGTTCTCATTCAACAATCGAAACAAATGTCATCTTCCAAATGTTATGTTCTAAATAATAACCTCTTAAAAAGACAAGAATTATGAAACAATATGATGCAATTATTATAGGTTTCGGCAAAGGTGGAAAGACATTAGCTGCCGAACTGGCCAATCGTGGCTGGAAAATAGCCCTGATAGAACGCTCTGACAAAATGTATGGCGGTACGTGTATAAATGTAGCTTGTATACCAACCAAGGCTTTGATACATGAAGCAGAAATATCCGGAATTATGTATCAGGGGGATTACAAAAAGCAAAGTAACTTTTATAAATTAGCCATTGCCCGTAAAGACAAATTAACCTCATTCCTGCGTGACAAGAATTTCGATGACCTGGCCAACCGTCCGAACGTAACGATCTATACCGGAACTGCTTCCTTTATATGTCCTGACACAGTAAAAGTAACACTCCCCGATGAAGAAATAGAATTGCAAGGAAAAGAAATTTTCATCAATACCGGTTCTACGAGTATTATCCCCGCCATCGACGGTATCCGTGATAGCAAGCGGGTGTATACCAGTTCAACCTTACTGGATATGGAACTACTTCCCCAACACCTCATTATTGTAGGCGGTGGATATATCGGACTTGAATTCGCATCTATGTATGCCGAATTCGGAAGTAAAGTAACCATCCTGGAAGGGGGCAGATTCTTCATGCCGCGTGAAGACCGGGATATTGCCAACAGTGTACGGGAGGTTCTGGAAAGAAAAGGTATCGAAATCCGTTTGAATGCCCGCGCACAATCAATTCATGATACGGCCGACGGCGTTACGCTGGCCTATACGGACGCTTCGGACGGTACTCCTTATTTTATAGATGGAGATGCCATCCTATTGGCAACAGGACGTAAACCGATGATCGACGGATTAAATCTTCAAGCAGCAGGCGTACAAGTCGATTCACAAGGTGCAATCATCACAGATGTACATCTGCATACTACCACTCCGCATATATGGGCGATGGGAGATGTGAAAGGAGGTCCGCAATTTACTTATGTCTCTTTGGACGATTACCGGATTATTCGTAACAAGCTATTCGGTGACAAAGAACGGACAACGGAAGATCGCAACCCGCTTGCTTACTCTGTATTCATAGATCCTCCTTTGGCACACGTCGGTCTCACGGAAGAGGAAGCCATAAAAAAAGGTTATTCATTCAAAGTATCCCGTTTACCGGCAACAGCCGTAGCGCGTGCCCGCACATTACAAAAGGTAGATGGCATGCTGAAGGCAATCGTCGATGCGCACACCGGAAAAATCATGGGATGTACTTTATTCTGTGCAGATGCATCGGAAATGATCAATATCGTCAATGTAGCCATGAAGTCCGGACAACATTACAGCTTCCTGCGTGATTTTATTTTCACGCATCCGAGTATGAGCGAAGTCCTGAATCAATTATTCACATTCGATTAAACAGGAAACTTAAAAACTTTTTTTTTAAATTCCTCAAACAACACCTGTGCCTGCCTGCTTAAATTATCGGCAAGTGCAGGTGCTATTTTTACTATTATAGGGTAAGATTCCTTTCTTTTTTCTATTTTTGCAACAAGACTTTTTCATTTCAAAGAATTATCACAGTAAGACGTTATTTATAAAACAATATGCAACTGACATTTCGAAAAGCAACCACCGAAGATGCTGCCAGAATATGGGAAATCATCTTGCAAGCCAAAGCACAAATGCTTCGGCAAAACAAACAGCAATGGGACGAAACATATCCTTTACCGGAAAATATAGCTAATGACATTCGTAACGGTTATGCCTATGTATTGTGCAGTGAAGCCGATATCATAGCTTATGCCGCAGTAGTCTTTGACGGGGAACCTGCCTATAATTCCATTGACGGTAGCTGGTTAAGCGAACAACCTTATGTAGTTGTTCATCGGCTGGCCGTTGCCAATGAAATGAAACAAAAAGGAATCGCCTCTCTATTTATGCAGAAAGTAGAAGAGCTAAGCCGCAGTCAAGGCATTCATAGTTTCAAAGTAGATACCAATTTTGATAATTTCTATATGCACAGAATGTTAGAAAAGTTAGGATTCAGTTATTGTGGTGAAATATTATATCAAAGAGGAAGCCGCATGGCATATGAGAAACTTTTATAAGTAATGATAAAAAGCAATTTGACACAACTGAAGTTGCTAATTTGACAAGTACAGGAAAGAGTCATTTTTCGAACCAATAGGGGATATTCCATACCGGGAGACAAATACAAATGGCGTTAACCACTGTATATCAAAGAATTAATCACTTATTTAATAAACAATTAAACTGATATTCTTAGCCTGTAAGAATACGCTTTTAATACTGTGTTAAATACGTATTCTTGTTGGTAAGAATACGCTTCTTTACAGGTAAAGAAATTAATGTTTTGCAACGGAAGAAACCATATGCCGAAAACAGGATTAACAATGTTAAAATCAGACGTGCGATTTTCTCACTATATAAACCATCGATCTGTTTTAAAAGTTTTCCTATCCTCCAAGGGTAGATGTTCTTAAGCTCCACATGTTTGAAATGGATTTCAATCAAAAATCTTTTTCCAAACTAATCAGAATGAGTCTTTCACGCCTTAGCGACTATATTTAATATGAGTCGACCTTAAAATTGTCCGTGAAATTAGTAGGAAATTAAATATTGATACTAATATAGTGTTGGGAGTTTCATTTTTTATCTTACCTTTGCCCCCGGAATTAATTAAACTACTCCGATGAGAATATCCAAGTAAGACAACACATTTCGGTAAACATCACTTTTTACATGCTATTTTTCTATCGACACTGAGCATCACAAACGTGTATGTTTGGCCACTATTGTGTTTATCTCTCTCCTCCCTACTTTTTCGTGATGACCAATCCCAGTCTTTAAACTTTCAAAACCATAATCAGCATGAGTATATCCATTCAAAAAATCACATACATACACGCAGATAAAGATATTCTATTCAAAGACCTCGATCTATCTGTAAATAAAGGACAAAAAGTAGCATTAATCGGTAATAACGGATCAGGGAAATCAACTCTCTTACAGATTATTGCGGGATGGCTTCCCCCTTCATCGGGTACAATCATTCGTCCGGATGATTTATATTACATCCCTCAACACTTCGGACAGTACGATAATCAGACTATTGCAGAAGCATTGCAGATAGATACGAAAATTAGAGCACTACATGCTATCCTGAACGGTGATGCTTCCGTAGAAAACTTTCATATTCTGAATGATGACTGGAATATTGAAGAGCGGGTACAAACTGCATTAGTTTCTTGGGGAATACATGATAAATCAACGTCACAATCGATGTGCGAACTGAGCGGCGGAGAAAAAACACGGGTGTTTCTGGCAGGTATGGAAATACATGCCCCTTCTGTCATCCTGTTGGATGAACCGACCAACCACCTGGATACAGAAGGCAGAAAACAACTCTATGAATTTGTGAAAAGGACCTCTTCTACTTTGATTATCGTCAGCCACGACCGGACACTGCTCAACTTACTGAATACTACCTGCGAACTTACCCGGAGCGGCATAAACGTATATGGAGGAAATTATGAATTCTACAAAGAACAGAAAGGTATCATGATGAATGCTTTACAGCAGCAACTCGAAGAAAAAGAGAAAGAATTACGTCTGGCTAAGAAAACAGCCAGAGAAATGGCAGAACGAAAAAATAAACAAAACGTACGTGGAGAAAAAGCGAATATAAAAAAAAGGATTCCTCGCATAGCAATGAATACCCTAAAAGATAAAGCAGAAAAAAGTACAACCAAACTAAATAACATACATGCCGAAAAATCAGAGCAACTGACAAATGAAATGAACCGACTCAGAAATACCCTTACCGGTACGGCAGCGCTAAAAACTGATTTCAATGCTTCTTCGCTACATACCGGTAAGATATTGATTACGGCCAAGGATATCAATTTCAGTTATAACAATAATGACGCATTATGGAAAGAATCCTTGAGTTTTCAGCTAAAAAGCGGTGACCGTCTCTGTATCAAAGGAGTAAATGGATCGGGAAAAACAACTTTATTGAAACTCATTACCGGAGAGATTGTCCCCACACAAGGGAGCCTTTCCCGTATAGACTTCAAATACGTTTACCTCAATCAGGAATATTCCATTATTAAAAATGACAAGAGTGTCCTCGAACAGGCGGAAACCTTTAATAGTCGTAATCTACCTGAACATGAAATAAAAACCATACTCAACCGCTACCTGTTTCCGGCAACCGTATGGGACAAATCTTGCCGGAAATTAAGTGGCGGTGAAAAGATGAGACTTGCTTTTTGCTGTCTGATGATCAGTGACAATACTCCGGACATGTTCATTCTGGATGAGCCTACGAATAATCTGGATATTCAAAGCATCGAAATCATCACGGCGACAATCAAAAATTATACAGGCACGGTAGTTGTGGTTTCTCACGACAAATATTTCGTGAATGAAATAGGTATTGAAAATTTTCATACCTTTGTCTGAAATTTATCATCCTCTTCTAAGAGATAACGCCGCAAGCGAACATAATGATTTTTTCATGAAAGAATACAGCAACAACCTCCTACCTATACAGATAGAAGCAGAACTAAGTAAAGAATGGACTTTCTTGTCCGAAGAATACCGGGAATTAATGGCGAGAAGCGGTACCCGATTGAGATGTTCACTGACGTTTCCGGTGGAGAGTCACGTACGTGTCACCTCTCCGCATACCGGAATCGAATGGAACATTATGCTCGTCGTTTTAAACAATAAAATGTTTATCGAAGCTTTCTATACCTTCTATACCAACGAATATGGTGAAAAAGGTATCTATCTCATCGACCGTTTCAGATGCAGCCGGGTGACACCGCATTACATGAAACGTATCAAAAGCCGGTATATGACTCCCAAAGGCATTCCTTTCAAGGACGAACACGATTTTATACTTTTCTTTTATTCCAAACTGATACACGACACGGCAATGTGTACGCACAGGCATACAAAATATCTGGCACACAACCAAGGGCTGAGTATCATAGAATACGCAGGAAACGGTACGGTCACTTACATTACTTTCGTCAACCGGGAAATGCTGCGGGAATACCAGGAGCCGTTTGACCAACATCGCAAGCTGATGTATCAAATGAAAGATAACCCGAAAGCGAAAGGACCGCGCCGTCAACTAAAAGTTTTATTGGATGAATTAGGCGTTGAATTTCCAAAAGAATATTCAAGTTTCAAACCTCGCAGGAGAGATCCGTTGGACACGATGGATATCTCCTGCCAAATTGTACATACCCGTCAAGTGGGAATCCCTGCAACACAAGAGACTTCTGCCGTCCGAGGTACGGGACGTCCGTCACAACAACAATGGTTCAATGAAGAAGAATTAAAAAAGTTATTAAAAAGATGAGTAAACTAACAACTACCTGGTGGATCATTTTCTATAAAGACCAGTTATTACTTAAAAAAACAGATAACGGATTTTCAATCCCCTGTGCCGGGCAACCTCCGATCCATATCTCTCCGGAGACCAACATACATGAAATATGTATGTTGGATGGGCATCCCTGTAAAGCGATTGCCATTGATTATCCGGTAGAAGAATCGGATAAGTATATGATGACCGGACTACGTGCATCTTACGATTTCATTCCACTGAAGCAATATCAGACTGCCGGAAAAGCAGCCGAAATACTACACTGGGATCGCAATAGTCGTTTCTGCCCCGCATGCGGCACAGCAATGGAGCAAAAAGCACCTATCATGAAAAAATGCCCCAAATGCGGAAACGAGATGTATCCCTCTATTTCTACGGCAATATTAGTTCTGATCCGTAAAGAAGATAAATTATTGCTGGTACATGCACGCAATTTCAAAGGTACATTCAACAGCCTTGTGGCCGGTTTTCTGGAAACCGGAGAAACTTTGGAAGAATGCGTTGCGCGCGAGGTGAAAGAAGAAACCGGACTGGACGTAAAGAATATCACTTATTTTGCCAATCAGCCTTGGCCATATCCCAGTGGACTGATGGTAGGATTTATCGCTGACTATGCAGGTGGAGAACTCACGTTGCAGGATGAGGAACTGAGTTCCGGAGCCTTTTATACCCGGGACAACTTACCCGAATTGCCAAGAAAACTAAGTCTGGCAAGAAAAATGATAGACTGGTGGATAGAAAACGGAAAATGACAAAAACACAGGCCACGAAGTACATATAAACTACAAACGAACAACTTATGAATGGAATGAAAACAGCATTCATCCTCCAAAAGTATCAATAAACCCATGTATCTTCGTGACCTGCTTTTTAAACAAACCCCGTGAGCTATTCCATGAAAGTGAGTTCTTTCAAATCCAATTTCTTCTCCCATTCAACAAGCGGCAGTCCGTGCAAGGAAAACGCATCCATACCCTCGGGCAAAACATTCTGCGCCAAATAAACGGCAGGAACAGTCACCAATGCACAACCAACCTGATCGGACTCAACAAATACATATTTATATCCGGCATAAATACATTCGTATTCCACTTCCTGATCTTTCCCGTAAAGCGCAATGCTATTGGTCACTTTACGGAGCGTGCCCTCAAGATAACCGATCATTTCACTCTCTGTGGTAGAATCATTGCCATAAGTATCGGCATCTTCTACAAACAAGCAGGCAGCCACATCCCTGTTCTTAGGAACAGCCACTCCGATACAGGCCCACACCCACAATGGTCCGCGCGCACTGACATCCTGTCCGGCACAAACAATATGTGCTCCCGGCATAGGTGGAAAACGCTGTTGTTTCTCCTTTCCAAAAAGACGTTCGGTAGCATCCAGCAGAGGACGAACATTATACACGGGGATCTCTTTTCCGGAAACTTGCGGTTGCATGTACATAGGAACTGCCTTTCCAGAAACAATATCTTCGTGTACGGCAAGATCCAATCCCCATATCGCCCCATTCAGTCCGCAAAATGCAGAAGAGGTATTCAGCATATTAACCTGTCCGAAATAAGCATCGCTCCTTCCGCAACGGTCATAGGCAAGAATACTTTCGGTCACGACATCAAGTCCTTTGATATCGACCGTTCCAACGGAAAGTTTCATAGTCGATATATACCCTCCGCCATCCGGCATACCCGGATTCATATATCCCATGCAAAATTCTTTACTCGGCCCAATGGCCCGACTAATCACTTTCGAGGCATCGTATTTGATGCCGGCTATCAGATCTTTCATATATTAATTGGTTTAGATGTTGCACATAGAACAACGTTTAACACAGAATGATTAAGCCCGATAGACTAAAGAAACAAAAAGAATACAAAAAAGAGAGGCTATCACCGCATAATCCGGTAATAGCCCCTTTTTATCTATCATTTTCCATTATCTGGAGTATCTGCCCGCAAGGGAAGTACTCAGATACCGAGTGATTTCATCACAGCCTTGATCTTTTCATCGGCACTTGCATCAGCACCGGCAAAACAATTACGACAGCCCATCTCTCCTTTCACTTCGATATAGAACTTAATCTTAGGCTCTGTTCCCGAAGGACGGATAGAAACCTTGCCGCCATCCTGAGTGAAATATTGAAGTACGTTCGACTTATCCGGCATATCGATTTTGGTTACACGACCGTCTTCGTCAATCTGTTTCAAAGTCTGGAAGTCTTTCCAAAGGATTACTTTAGAACCTGCCAGTTCGCGCGGAGGATTATTACGGAAATCAACCATCATCTGCTTGATTTCTTCCGCACCGCTCTTACCGGGTTTTACTACGCTAATACCTTTTTCTTTAGAGAAACCATATTCCACATAGATATCCAGCAGCAATTGATACAATGTTTTGCCATTGTCTTTCGCCCATGCAGCAATTTCGGAAATCAAGCAACAAGCAGATACGGCATCTTTATCACGTACAAAATCTTCGGCAAGGAAACCATAGCTTTCTTCACCACCGCCGATGTAAACCTGCTTACCTTCACGCAAACGAATCTCGCGTGCAATCCATTTAAAACCGGTATAGCAATCGAGCATTTCAATGCCGTTCTTCTCAGCTATTTTCTTGATAAGTTCGGTAGTAACAATTGTTTTCACTACAAATTCCTTCCCTGTCATCTTGCCCAATTTCTTATACTGGGTAATGATATAATAAAGATACATCAAGCAAGTCTGGTTACCATTGATAAGTACCCATTCGCCCTTATCATCCTTACAGGCAATACCCACACGGTCGGCATCAGGATCACTCGCCATTACCAGGTCGGCATCGATTTCCTTAGCCAGATTGACAGCCATAGTCAATGCCTCGGCATTTTCGGGATTCGGAGAAACAACTGTCGGGAAGTTACCATCCTTAATCATCTGTTCGAGAACCGTATGGACATTCTCAAAACCCCACATCTTCAATGCACGCGGAATAAGCATCATACCCGTACCGTGAATCGGAGTATAAACAATCTTCATATCTTTCTGGTGAGCGATAGCTTCCGGATCGATAGAAATGGTTTTAACCTTTTCCAGATAAGGTTTATCAATGTCTTCGCCGACAATCTGAATCAAACCGGCAGCAGAATTACCCCGGAATTTAATGTCGGCAGCAGAAGTTATCTTATTCACTTCATCGATAATTCCTTTATCATGCGGTGCCAATACCTGTGCACCATCATCCCAATAAGCCTTGTAACCGTTATATTCTTTCGGATTATGAGAAGCTGTCAGAATAATACCGCTTTGACAACCGAGGTGACGGATAGCAAACGACATTTCAGGAGTCGGGCGCATATCTTCGAACAGATATACTTTGATACCGTTAGCAGCAAAAATATCTGCGGAAATTTTTGCAAAAAGATCACTGTTGTTGCGGCAGTCGTATCCTACCACTACGGAAATCTGCGGAATATCTTTAAAATTAGCATTCAAATAGTTGGAAAGCCCTTGAGTGGCAGCCCCTACCGTATAGATATTCATGCGATTGGTACCTACACCCATGATACCGCGCAGACCGCCTGTACCGAATTCCAAATCTTTATAGAAAGCTTCTATCAACTCGGTTTTATCTTCATTTGCCAACATACGTTTCACTTCAGCCTGAGTTTCGGCATCATATGCCGGGGTAAGCCATTTTTCAGCTTTCTCAGTCACCTGCTTGATGAGTTCCTGATTTTCCATTTAGATTGTTATTTATTGGTTAATGATTCATTAATCTCTATAAGTCACAAATGTAAAAGAATTAAATAAGAATTCCTAATAAATAAATGAATATTGTGTTAATGTGATAATGGCCGATACATCAATCGACATGCGGTTTTCAGCACAGAATATCCATATATTAAATAATTATTTCACTTTGTAACGTTCGCCTGTTTGTTTTACATATTCTTCAAGAAATTCTTTCGGATAACCCGGACGAACCACACCGGCAGGCTGACCGATAGAGTTACGTTCGAACTTACCATCTTTCATCTTGCGAATCACACCGTCAGCGTATTTCACTATGATAAACTCTCCCAACCGCTTCCAAGTATCGAAAGTACTTTGAGCAGTCATATTAGTATAATTGGTGAGAAAAGCCTTGGCTCCGGCCGGATCCTTTTGATAAATGCGCGTAGCCATATTTTCAATACCGGCCTGTGCCTCGTGGAAAGTACTTTCAAGTTCCTGCTGTGCAGCACGGATATCACCGATCATCAAATCGTAACGCGGATATACCATATTGGATACCCAATTGAAAATCCAGAAAGAAGAATCCCAAGAGAAAGTGATATAATCGGCTCCACCTACACGGGAATAGCATACAGGCACTTTATCCGTACAGCAGTATACCGGGGTGAATACCGTCATATTGGCATCGTCCGTACCAAACCAAAGTACACCACCCACCGGATCGGGCATACTGGCACGCATTTGCGCAACAAAAACAAAACCGGTTTGCTGAGTGGAAATAGGGCGCTCATTGAAATATTCCTGATCACCCACTTTAAAAGAAAGCGGCGAAAGACGATATGGGATCTTATAAGGGCCGGCACCAAAATCATTGCTGATATCGAGGGGAGTTCCTTCATAGTGGTCACGCATGGCATTCTGTACATCCTGTACGGAAATCTTACGGTTAGGCTTCACGAACAACGGCATCGGTTCGTCTGTTTCTCCCTGTATATAAGGAAGGTATGCCTCTCCCTGATCGGTAAACATATTGAAATAACTCCAGACACGGGCTTCACAATAACGGCGGGCACCGAAATCAAGTGGAGCATAAGCTTGGGCAAAGCTGAAGTCCTTATTCACCCCATTAAAATATCCCTTTTCGCGGGCAAAAGAAATCACGTCCGGAGAATAAAGACAATTCTCCTTATCGTTCATATCAAACTGCTGGATACGCGCCTGGTTGGCATGAGCAGAGATACAATCATCGGGCACGCGTACAGCCACCCATACGGCACCACGTATACCGGGACCTTTACCGATCATCTCCATAATCCATATTTCATTGGGATCGGCAATGGTAAAAGACTCTCCTTCGCTATAATAGCCATATTCCTGTACAAGGTCAGTCATAATCCGAATGGCCTCACGAGCTGTACGCGAACGTTGCAAACCGATATATATAAGGCTGCCATAATCGATAATCCCGGTAGAATCTGCTAATTCCGGACGCCCCCCAAAAGTAGTTTCCCCAATGGTTACCTGATACTCGTTCATATTACCTATGACGTTGTAAGTCTGGCGAGCCTGTTCTATTTTTCCAAGATATTTTCCGGTATCCCACTCATATACATCCAGCATGGTTCCTTTCTTATAAGTAGCGGCCGGATAATGATATAACTCTCCAAACAGCCCATATGAATCGGCAGAATAGGAAACGATGGTCGAACCGTCGGCAGAAGCATTCTTTCCGACAATGAGATTGGTACAGGCGAAAGTATCCGCCACTGCCGCCACAAGAAAGGCAGCACAAAGAATCAGTTTCTTGTTCATTGTTCTATATACTTAAATATGATTGTATTCCTTACCACACGAAGGTGTCACGTACTACGGTTTCATTGCCACAACCATCTACTGCAACCATTTCCACTACATGCTTCCCTCCTTTTTCCACGCGTTTCGGATCAAGTTCACATATATACTGGGAACGGGTTAAATTAGGTCTTCCAAATAACGCATATTTCCCATCAATAGTTCCACGATAAGAATGGATGCCGGTTGCTTTATCCTTAATGGTATAGACTATCTTCCCTGTACGCCCCCAATTCTTTGGGTTGACCGGAGTGATCACAGGAGGAACCGTATCAATGGCTACCGTATAAGTAGCCAACTCACGAACAGTCGTTTTCATGAATCCGTCTTCGTAAGTACCGCCAGCTCCGTAAAGTCCTTTGGGAGTGACACGCGCCACATAATATTTTGTTGTATCCGCCAACGGCATACGACGCAGCCCGATACGTAACTCGCAACTGCCATGCAACGGAACAGATTCATCACTCAACTGATATGTAAAAGCCACAGCGCCGCTATCCGCTTTCATCTGATAATTCAAGGCCACATCATCATAAAGCATTCCTTTAGGCACAATCAGAGTCAGACCCGGTTCCTGCAAAAAGTTGGTACAATTCCAAGCAAAAAAATACTTTTCACGATGTTGTAAACGTTCAATCGGCTGTTTCTTTCCACGTACAGTGAAACGAGTATGGGAGGTATTGCCAAACGCATCTGTCAATGTGTAGAGAAACCGGTAATCTCTTTCCTCATCGATAGTAACCAATCCCCGGTTATCATTGGCAGCCTCCAACATACGAAGAGTATTCCCCGGATCGATAAAAGACTTCATATATTGCCCGCAAGTCCAGGAATTTATCATCCGGTTCTCTTCCTGCGAAAAGCGATCTACCGTGCTACGGAATACTTCCTGCCCATCTACGGTCAAGACTACCGTATGCACACCATAACGGTTGTGTACACCGTCCATATAATCATACGCTTTGATACCGGCTCCGATTACGCCCCATGCTTCGATAGGGCGGCCATTATTATTCAAAGGAAAAGTCTGGTTCTTCTGTATTCCTTCCACTACTCCCCTACCCGGTTGAGGAAACAGCATTATACCTTCTGCCTTAGGCGCAGTAGTATCCTTGATATGCTTCAAAAAAAACGGCATCGGATCAATATAATCACCAGAAGAGGTCTCGAATACATCCAAATGTAAATGCGGACCAAAAGAATAACCGGTATTCCCACTCCAGGCAATCTGCTGACCGGCTTTTACCGGATACTCACCCGGTTCGGGAATTATTTCCACTTCATAATTTTCCTTTTCGTACTGAAGATCTTCCACCCGCTTTGCAATCGCCCCTACAAACCCGCTGAGATGCCGGTTGATTGTAGAATATCCATTGTTGTAAACCACATCGAGTACATAGCCCGAACCGTGTGTGACGCGAATACGAGAAATATACCCGTCGGCCAATGCGCGAACCGGCTTTCCGATAACACCACCGGTCTTAAAATCAAGTCCACCATGAAAATGATTGGCCCGTATCTCTCCAAAATTTCCACTCAATGTCAGAGGAAAATCGAATGGAGGGACAAAAGATGCCTGTCGCTGCTTCTCCTGCGAAAAAGACGGCATGCAATAAATGAACAATAAGATTGTGATATATAGTTTCATGCGGTACATTATTTCTTTAAGAGGACAAATGTACGTCATTCCGGATAAATATTAAAATAAAGGAGTAACAAATCATCCCTCAGTGAAAGGGATAATTTTACCTTTCCATCCAACTAATGCGGATACTATTTCTGACAATATGCTGTTAAACATCTCCTATTATGCATTGGTACACAAGCATTTTTCGTACATTCGTACATGTTTAACCCTTAATACAGTAACGTTATGATTATCGGAGTACCAAAGGAAATCAAAAACAACGAAAACCGTGTGGGTATGACTCCATCCGGAGTTGCCGAAATTGTAAAACGCGGGCATACTGTTTACATACAGCATACCGCAGGCATCAACAGTGGTTTTCCCGATGCAGCCTATACAGCCGTGGGAGCGCAGATTCTACCTACCATGGAAGAAGTATATGCCATTGCCGAAATGATTGTAAAAGTGAAAGAGCCGATAGCCCCGGAGTACAAGCTTATCCGAAAAGGACAATTATTATTCACCTATTTTCATTTTGCTTCCGATAAAGAACTGACACTGGCAATGATCGAAAACGGATCGGTCTGCCTGGCATACGAAACTGTAGAAAAAGCCGACCATTCATTACCTTTGTTAATACCGATGAGTGAAGTCGCCGGTAGAATGGCTACCCAAGAAGGGGCTCGTTTTTTGGAACGCCCGCAAGGCGGGAAGGGGATATTATTAGGAGGCGTACCGGGAGTAAAACCGGCAAAAGTGCTGATATTGGGCGGTGGCATCGTGGGAAGTAATGCTGCACAGATGGCTGCCGGCATGGGAGCGGACGTAACTATCGCCGACATAAATTTGGCACGATTGCGTTATTTAAGCGAAACTCTGCCTCCCAATGTAAAGACTCTCTACGCTTCGGAATTACGCCTGAAAATGGAATTGCCGACCGTAGACTTGGTGATAGGATCTGTCCTTATACCGGGAGATAAAGCGCCTCACCTGATCACCCGTGATATGCTGAAACTGATGCAGCCGGGCACTGTATTGGTAGATGTAGCCATCGACCAGGGAGGTTGCTTCGAAACATCGCACCCGACTACCCATAGTGATCCTACTTATATTGTAGACGGAATCGTACACTATGCTGTCGCCAACATCCCGGGAGCAGTACCTTACACATCGACTCTCGCCCTGACTAACGCTACTTTACCTTATGTGACAGCTCTTGCCGATAAAGGTTGGCAAAAAGCCTGCGAAGACGATCCGGCACTTGCAAAAGGGCTGAATATAGTAGAAGGAAAAGTGGTATACAAAGCTGTAGCCGATGTATTTGGAATTAGTGAAAAATGATAGAGACATGAAGCCTCTCCCCAGCCCTCTCCGTGGGAGAGGGGGCTAAGTTAGTTTTGCAACTAATTAATAGACAAGGGTATCTGTACCCCCTCTCCCGCGGAGAGGGCTGGGGAGAGGCTTCTGTCTAAAACAAATTGGTAGTCAGCGTTTGTTTTCTCCTCTCATACTCTTCAAGCAATTCTTTCATGACCTCCGCCACAGACTGCTGCTGCCGAAATAAAGAAGCTACTTGTCCTATTTCCAATTCTCCTTCTTCAAGATCACCCTCAAAAATTCCTTTTTTGGCTCGTCCTCTTCCCAAAAGCTCCCGCAACTCTTCGGCAGACGCCCCACGATCTTCTGCTGCTTCTACCGCATCCCGAAAACTATTGGTCACTAAACGGGTAGGAGCCAATTTTTTCAATAATAATTTAGTGTCACCTTCATTCAGCCGTAAGCAATATTCTTTGAATACATCACTGGCTGAACTCTCATAGGTAAGCGCAAAGCGAGTCCCGATCTGTACACCTTCCGCTCCCAATACCATGGCTGCCAGAATTCCTTCACCGGTTGCAATACCACCGGCAGCTATCAAGGGCAGAGTAGTAGCCCGGCGAACAGCCGGAACAAGACAGAACGTAGTGGTTTCTTCACGTCCGTTGTGCCCTCCGGCTTCGAATCCTTCAGCCACAATCGCATCCACACCGGCCTCTTCGCTCTTCACTGCAAATTTAGAAGAAGAGACAACATGCACCACCGTAATTCCACGTTCTTTCAACCATCCGGTCCATGTCTTCGGATTACCGGCAGAAGTAAAGACGATTTTCACTCCTTCTTCGACCACGATATTCATCACTTCTTCTATCTGCGGATACATCAATGGAATATTCACTCCGAAAGGCAAATCGGTAGCAGCCCGACATTTTCGAATATGTTGACGCAGAACTTCGGGATGCATAGACCCGGCACCAATAAGTCCCAACCCTCCGGAATTACTTACTGCCGACGCCAGACGCCAACCACTACACCATACCATACCTCCTTGAATAATAGGATAACGAATACCCAAAAGAGTAGAAATTCTATTCATAAATCGAATCTATTTAAATTTATTTTCCTCTCCCCATCTTTGTATGGAGAAGCCTTCCATTTTACTAATTTAACAAATTCACCTTTTAGATAGTTCAATGGGTAATGAATTGTAATATAGGCTTCGGAACAAGGACGGTAGTCGAATCACCGTAGGTTTTCAACACTTCTAAGGTGCGGGCACGGCGTTCACGTCCCTTTTTATCCCAAAAATCCTTTGTAAAAACATACATGAAATTAAAACCGCCGATAGCCACACCTGCCATCGAGCCATTCGACTGCCCGAATAACGGCTTATACTGCAACTTAATAGCTTCAATCTCGGTCAGGGAAGGCTGCGTTATCACCATAACCCTCAACGGCGCCTTCGATGTATTGGTATACCCTCTGAATGTCTTGATCCGATAAAAAGGGTCTCCTCTCCAAGTATCCTTACCTACTTGTATCTTTTTCTGATAAACCGGATCCCAGTCGTAAGGAGTATTCGCCTTATAGGGATGCAGAGAAAGCATCTGTCTTTTTTCCAACGGTAAGGTATTGGGTAAGGCAGAAGGAAGAGATTCGTCCGGCAGCATCCAGTTCTTCTCCGTCGACATCAACGGAGTTCCCATTATATCCGAACCGAAATCAATCTGTTTCACAGCCTCCGGATTTAGTTTTATCTCGCCCTCCTCTTTTAATACACGACTGAGATTTAACGAATCCTTCTTCGTCCATTCCTGAGAATAAACCACAGGAACAGACAAACAGATCAATAAAAACAATATAAAGCACTTCGTCATTCTCAAATTTCATTTATCATTTATAGGATCAAAGCATCATTAATGTATGTTCCGTCATCCTTGTCCATTAAGTATACAACTCCCCGGCCACTGACAAAATCAGCAGCAATATAATAAAACGTTTAGCCATGTTCAGTTGTTTAGACTACCACCAGCGATAACCACTTCCGCAAAGCGGTTCATCATAACAGGGATCAATCGTCCAAGCCGTCCGGGGATACTTTCTGGTTTCCCACCAACGACGATAACGGGCAGCCGCATCCAGAATTTCTTCATCGGACAAGAAGTAAATAGCTTCATAGTTCTCAGCATTCACTTCGACCATATGACATCCCATAGAAGCCGGAATTCCAAGACGAATACTTTCTACAGTCCACAAAATACACTCGCCCAAACGTATCTTGCCACTGTTACTATTGTACACGGAAGGAAATGCAGGTATCACACTCAAATCCTCCGCATAAGCAAGTAATTCGGGAATATCCTCTTCCGTAAAATGAGGAACTTCAACAATTCCTTTTTCATTTTTAGTATTGTAAGTTCCGGATTTCAGTTGTTTCACAAAAAGGTCGACATCCGGATTATTATAGTCCAAGGTCTCTTTACCGCATCCCGTAAGCATAAGCGCCATCAAAACAGCAAACAGCATCATCCATGTTTTTTTCATAACACACATTATTATATGGTTAATAAGTCATGCGAAGTCCGCATAAAAGGTTAAAATTAGTGGGGCGTTTGGTACGTATCGTTTCAATTCTCGAATCCGTATCAAAATGATGTGATACTCCCGGCTCTGCAAAAAGCGCAATCCGGTCATTTACTTTATAATTTACTCCCACTCCGGCCGTCACAGCCAATTGTACCGGTTCGTTTTTGAAATTATTACTGGGTGCACCGGCTATACACTTATCAGCAACCGCCCCTATAGAAGCGTATAAATCAAATTTCTTCAGATCGGCCAAATACACATTCATTTTAACCGGAATACCCAGATAGTGAAGCCCCTGACCATTGGCACGGAGATTTGAATACGCCAATCCGGTCTCTATACCCAAATATTCACCCAATCTTTTTTCGATTGTTACTCCTGCCATAACAGGCATCTTATATTTCCGTTTTTCTGCCGGAAGCGCCGTACCGACAGTAGTTTTTACAGCCCAAGTACGTTTCTTTTCCACTTTAGATACAACAGAAGCCATATCCGGTTCTTTTTCTACCGCAACCGGAGCTATATCATCGTTTCCCGAACTTGTCTTCCAGATATTATCCCCCGCATTTCTATCTCTTACATAGCCGTTATTGGTAGCCGTAGCCGAAAAACTGAATGACACGGATAATGTCACAGATACCGAATCGTCATCCTCTTCATCAGCATGGGACAATACAGCCATTTTACCCGGTGTGGGTTTGTGTAATACAGGTTCGGTCCGGGAGGGTGAAAATGATTGATTCGCCCTATCGCCATCCAACGTTCCCACTCCCGACACAGCAAGCTGTGTAAATGCTTCCTCCATCTCCTCTTTGGGTGAGAAAAACCAAAAAGCCGCTGATGATGCTGCCAATACGAGCAATACGGAAGCGGCGGCAACCACCCGGAAGAACAATACCCGGCGCCGTTGCTGGCAGCAAGCAGCCACATCCTCGTTCAGTTCTTCCCAGAAGCCCTCCCTCACCGTCATTTCAGCATGACCGAGACGAGAACGGAACAAGTCGGTTATTTCATCATTTTCTCTCTTCATGGTTTCTATATTCTTTAATTCTTTTTGCTAACAAATATTTGGCTCTGTGAAGTTGTGAAGTAGACGAATGTTCTTTGATATGAAGAATTTCGGCTATTTCCTTATGCGACTTCTCTTCAAACACATAAAGGTTGAATACGGTTCGACAACCATCTGGCAAATCAGCAACGAAAGCCATCAGTTGTTCTTCAGATATATCGCTCCCATTTTCTGTTATATCCGGTATATCCGGAATCTGTTCCTCATGCACTATCACTTGAGTGATACGCTTTTGCCGTCGGAGATAGTCAAGTGCCTGAGTCACCATCACCCTTGTTATCCATGTGCCTAACGACGACTCTCCACGAAACGAAAAATGAGTAAAAATTTTAATAAAACCATCATGCAATACATCATAAGCCGCATCCACATCGCCTGTATAGCGATAACAAACCGCCAGCATCTTGTTGGAATAGAGGGTATAAAGTTCCTTTCGGGCGGAATCCTTTCCTGCCCGGCAGCCCTTTATCAGTTCTATCTCGTTTTCCAATGTCAGTGCTTTTTTACAGACGCCTCTCTGCGTCGTTTGTTAGTTAGACGCAACATTCGAAAGAATGCTGCAAAAAGAATATCTAAAAGAAGTTAAAAACAGACTACCCATAAAAAAACTTCCATCAGGCAGACAAGATTGTTTGCAAGCCTATGGAAGTTCAGTTAATAATATAGCAAGCCCTATCAGCAGGCTTTAAAACTCATATCCAGACCTTTCACTGAATGCGTCAAAGCTCCTACGGAAATAAAATCGACTCCACATTCTGCATAATCACGCAGCGTGTCGAAAGTGATACCACCGGAAGATTCGGTTTCATATTTTCCAGCTACCATATCAACCGCCTTCTTTGTCATCTCCGGTGTGAAGTTATCGAACATAATGCGATCTACCCCGCCCAAATCGAGTACTTGCTGCAATTCATCAAAATTACGGACCTCAATTTCTATTTTCAGATCTTTGCCTTTTTCCTTGCAATATTCCTTGGCACGAGTAATGGCCTTATCAATGCCACCGGCAAAATCCACATGATTATCTTTCAGAAGGATCATATCAAAAAGTCCGATACGGTGATTCACACCACCGCCGATCTTGACTGCCATCTTTTCCAGAATGCGCATTCCCGGCGTAGTCTTACGGGTGTCGAGCACATGAGTATGAGTACCCACCAGTTTCTGAGCATACTTACGGGTCATTGTAGCGATACCGCTCATACGTTGCATCACATTCAGCATCAAACGTTCCGTCTGCAACAACGATTGCACTTTGCCTTCTACCACCATCACTATATCACCCGGTTTCACTTCCGTACCGTCATTGATAAAAACTTCTACTTTCATTGTAGGGTCAAAGCGATTGAAAATTTCTTTCGCTACTTCAACTCCGGCCAATACACCGGCTTCTTTAATCAACAATTTGGATTTCCCCATTGCAGTGGCGGGGATACATGAGAGAGTAGTATGATCGCCGTCACCTATATCTTCTGCAAAGGCAAGATCGATCAACTTGTCTATCAATTCTTTTTCTTTATTCATTGGTTTTGTCAATTCTTATTTGATGAATTAAATATTTGTTCTGAACTCTTTTGAAGAAACAATTCACCCGAAAGTTTCCATTAGCAGTAGTCAAGGTACCTATAACAAAACTCGATTCGTCACGCTTCCCCTGATGGTTTACATTGAAGCCACTAACTTTATTGTCGGCAAAAAAAGTATTCATTGTACTTTCAGCAGCCTGCTTGTCAGTGTTGGTAGAGCGGTTCTGAATGATGAGATCAACCTTATCACCCAAGAATTTATTCAGCTCTTGAGAGCTTCCTTTCTTAAATGCCAGAACTACACCCACCGGCACATCCTGTGCCAAAAGCGTAGATACGGAAAACATCAATCCGGCAATCCATAAAAGTACCCGTTTTTTCATAACCACAAGCTTTTCAGACATCAGTTTTCAGCAAAATCTGATACCTAATGATACGCAAAGGTAAGCATTTATTGCAGAAAACAATAAAAAACAGCTATTTTTGTGCGATAATCAGAACTGTATCAACATGAAAACGACTTTGCTCGTCGTAGGACGAACCGTAGAACAACATTATATCACCGCCATCAACGATTATATTCAGCGCACGAAACGCTTCATTACTTTTGATATGGAAGTAATCCCCGAACTTAAAAACACCAAAAACATTTCGATGGAACTACAAAAGGAAAAGGAAGGGGAACTCATTTGCAAAGCCTTCCAACCGGGAGATGTCATCGTATTACTCGATGAACATGGAAAGGAAATGCGTTCTCTGGAATTTGCGGAGTGGATGAAACGCAAAATGAACACGGTCAATAAGCGGTTGGTGTTCGTCATCGGAGGTCCTTATGGGTTCTCACAAAAAGTATATGATGTAGCACACGAAAAAATTTCGATGTCGAAGATGACTTTCTCCCATCAAATGATACGGCTCATTTTTGTAGAACAAATATATAGAGCAATGACGATTTTAAATGGCGGTCCCTACCATCATGAATAACTTTTTATATTCCATCATTCTGACTCATTGTTATTTAACAAATAAATAAATACAGTACATTTAGCCTCATTTTCTTAGTCTACGAGAAAATGTATAAATATACAATTTCAACGAATAACTGATAATTATTACCATGTATACCATAGTACAACTAATTCATCACCTTCCCCCGACCTAACTATTCCTAAAAACAACCATAAGCATCTCCGAAGTCCACACAAATCTGTAACAATTTCAGAGCAACGAAAAAAAAAAGACGGAAAGGGAAAAAGCATTTTCCTTATCAAAAATACACAACAGGGAATTAAGCCAATAAACCACTAATTACCAATCAGTTACAATTTACTATTTTTCCTCTACGAGAAATAAGTCGAAACTCGTAGAGAAACCCCTCACTCCTCTACGAGCAATGACATGTTTCTCTACGAGAAATGATACATTAATTCAGAAGACACAACACCTATATAAAACCAAGAGAATTCAATGAAAAGGTGACATGTAAATATAAATAAATAAAAAACAGAATGTAGATTCAATAGAAAAATACCCTGTTATATCACTCATTAAAATTGAAATTTAAGAGAAAATAAGATACCCCATCAACTGCTATAAAATATTCATTACATCGTCATAAAACAGCTATTAATATAAAAAAAAGACAGCATCTAATGATTATAAGTCACAAAGAGAACCAATATTAGTAACAATTTGATATTATTATCACATTTGTCTCGTATTTAAATTGATAATCTCATATTTATTTATATATTTGCATGCATTCAATCGTGTACAATACAAAATTAAACCTTAAGAAAACTTATGATTAGAAAATTTATGTTGCTAATAGCATGCTTGCTAACGAGCATAAATGTAGTAACGGCACAGACATCCAAAGTAACAGGTGTGGTCATTTCAGAAGAGGACGATTTACCTGTTGTTGGTGCCTCTGTTTTACTTGTGGGTACCAGTATCGGTACTATCACCGATGCCAATGGAAATTTTGTCTTATCAGACATCCCCGTTTCCGCAAAAAAAATACGGATTTCATTTATTGGCATGGCTACTTATGAAGGAGAAATCAAACCCAACATGAAAGTTATCATGAAGTCGGACTCACAATTAGTCGATGAAGTTGTGATTGTGGGTTACGGCACAGGCAAAAAGCTCGGCTCCGTAGTCGGTTCTGTTTCTACGGTCAGCAATAAAGCGTTAGAAGCCAAGCCGACAATGAATTTTGCCGATGCACTTCAAGGACAAGTAGCCGGTATGCAAGTGTTTACCTCCTCCGGTGAGCCTACGGCATCTTCTTCCATGCGTGTCCGTGGATATACCTCTTTAAATGCAGGAACTTCACCTTTATATATATTAGATGGCGCACCTGTATCGAGTGATGTATTTACATCACTAAACCCTAATGATATAGAAAATGTAACCGTACTGAAAGATGCATCTTCCACCTCCATTTACGGTGCACGTGCAGCAAATGGAGTTGTTTACATTACAACTAAAAAAGGAAAGACCAGTGAAAAAGCCAACATTACCATTCGCGGGCAATATGGTATTTCACAATTACCCGACTTCAAAAAAGATATGATGAACGCACAAGAGTTCATTCAATTCAAATTGATGTGTGATCCTTCATTAGCCACCAATCCTCAATTCATGGCTGATAAAGCCAGAATAGAGAAATATGGCTTAAGTATGGATTGGGCCGATTATGTATTGAGAGACAATACCCCTACTTATTCCGTAGATGCCAATATCAGTGGTGCTTCCGGCTCTACAAACTATTACATCAGTGCAGGGCATTTCGACCAGGAAGGAACCTCTTATCAATCGGGAGTAACCCGCGAAAATTTCAGAGTCAATCTAAATACCAAACTAAACAACTGGTTGAAATTCGGAGTTAATTCAGCTATCTCTTATCAGGATTATGCCACGACTCTGGGAGTCAGAGATAATAATGAAGGTGCTTGGGTAAACTCTCCGTTGATACTGGCCCGTACAGGCAGACCTATCGACTTCCCATACGAGATTATAGAAAACGAAGACGGTACGTGGTCACGTGGTGAGGATTTACTGCTATTGCCCGGAACAGGATACACCAACCCGATGAAGATTTTCCAAAACTCATCCATAAAGAATGAGCGCATCATGGGCAACTTGAATACCTTTATTGAAATCACCCCGTTTAAAGGACTTACTTTAAAAGGAGCACAAGCTTTTGAAGGCTATATATATAAATATAGAGGTGTAAATTACCCTTGGGAAGATAATGAGTTTAACGGAGACGTGGCCGAACAATTCCAGAGGGGAAGTAACTGGACTTTCACCAATACGGCCGAATATAAACACACTTTCAAAGGAAAACACTTTATGACGTTACTGGCCGGTCAAGAATCCATCATGCACAACTCAGACGGTTTTTCAGCATCCGGTAAAGGAATCGAGGATAGTCGCTTAACTCAATTATCCGCAGTTTCTTCGGCAACAGCCAAAGTGAACGGAGCACGTTCCGAGTATGTATTCAATTCTTTCTTCTTCCGAGGAGAATATAACTATGACGAGAAATACTATCTGGACGCTTCATATCGTCGGGACGGTTCTTCACGTTTTAGCGAAGACCACCGGTGGGCTTCTTTCTATTCTATCGGTGCCATGTACAACATCAAGAATGAAGCATTTCTCAACGATGTAGAATGGCTGAACGACTTACGTCTGAAAATCAGCTACGGTACCACCGGTAATTCTGAAATCGGTAATTATGCCTCTTTGGGTATGGTGGCCGGCGGCGGTTCATACAACTATAATAATCAGAGTGGTTGGGTAATCGGTACAGTAGGCAATTCAGATCTGACTTGGGAAACTTTGAAGAACTTCTCTGCCGGCGTTTCGACAAAGGTATTCGATCGTCTTGACTTCAGTGTCGAGTACTATCAGAAAAAGACGGTAGATATGCTCATGAACGTTCCTTTCTCTATGACTACCGGACATTCCACAGGTATGGGCAATGTAGGAACGCTACTGAATACCGGTGTAGATCTTAATATGAATCTTGAAGTTCTGAACACTAACAACCTCAGATGGAATGTATATGCGAATTTCAATTATAACAAAACAAAAATCCAATCATTGTTCAATGGTTTAGACGAGTTGGCATTTCCACAATACGGGTTGAAATATCAAGTAGGACACGATCCCAATGAATACTTTTCCGTGCTGTGTGCCGGAGTCGATCCACGTGACGGCGCTTTGATGTATTATGACTTGAACGGCAACAAAACCAAAACATTCACCATGGACAACATGCAGTTCACCGGAAAGAAGATGTTTGCTCCCTGCAGTGGCGGTTTCGGTACCTCAGTCAGTTGGAAAGGCTTGTCTGCAATGATTGACTTCTCATGGATCGGAGAAAGATACCTGATCAACAATGACCGCTTCTTTACTGAAAATCCCACCAATTCGAACATGGTCAATATGAACAAAAGAATGCTGACCATGTGGCAAAAGCCGGGTGATATTACCGATGTTCCTCGCTACGGAGTAGCCAGTGAGAATCTGCTACGCACCAACTATTTCCTGGAAAATGCCGCCTTTGTACGTTTGAAAAATGTGACAATCTCTTATGAACTCCCCAAAAGTATATTGAAGAAAACAAAAATCGTAGAGGGAGTCAGAATATTTACCACCGGACGTAATCTCCTCACATTCACACAATTCTCAGGAATCGATCCGGAGATAGACTCAAACCTTGCATTGGGAGATTATCCTAATTCAAGACAGTATACATTGGGACTTGAAGTTAAATTCTAAAGAAAAACAGAGACAGCTATATGAAAACATCAAAATCAATCATATTCACCCTCCTTTTCACAATTATGCTGGCATCCTGCAATATGGACAAGTATCCATATGACAAGATACCTTTAGAGAGTGCTATAGAATCATTCGCCGACTGTCAGAAATTACGGACGGGAATGTACAGAGACTTACGCATTATTGCAGTTTCCACAAATGTATTAGCAGCCGAAATACAAGCCGACGGATTTCTCCCTCTTTCCTATTTCGGAAATCAACTCGGTGCACTGTATCGTTGGGAAGCAAATGCTTCGGAAAGTACTTTCAGCACCATATGGAGCAATAGCTATGTAACCATAGCCCAATGCAATTTACTGATCGAAGGCATCAAAAGACTACAGACAGAAGGCAAGTTTTCGGACAGCGAACTGCCTACCGTCAAAAACTACTTGGGAGAAGCTCATCTGATCCGCGCCATAGCTTACTCTATCCTGGTTGATAAATTCTGTGCGACATATGACCCTGCCACAGCAGAAAACTTTTATGGAGTGCCCATTGTGGACGAATATTCACCTTCTGCCGATAATACAAAATACCCGTCCCGGGCAACTTTGGCTGCAACCTACAGTTTCATAAAAGATGACATCAAACAGGCCAAAGAGAATATGACAGCCACCGGGCAACATTCTTTCGAGTACCTATCGACCGATGCGCTTACCGCATTTGAAGCAAGAATCGCCTTGCTGACAAAAGATTATGACACGGCTATCGACTGCGCGGAAGGACTTATAAAAGACGGCCGGTATCCGCTTATCAACAATGCAGCCCAGATGCAAGAAATGTGGCGTAATGATGTCAGTACAGAAGTAATTTGCCAATTATTCAGTTCCAAGCAAGAGTTAGCACCTGCCATGGGAAATTATTTCTTAGACGAAACAAACCATAAGCCCGTTTTCCTTCCTTCACGCGACATTATCAATTCATTCCGGGAAAACGACATACGTGTCAATTGTTACTTCAAAATGGAAGATATCTCATTTTCAACCAACGAGAAGCATAGGTTGGCGGTATTCACCAAATATCCGGGTAATCCGGAAATGTACGAAGGAGTTAACAATTATGTAAACAAGCCCAAAATTTTCCGCATTGCCGAACAATACCTCATCGCCGCCGAAGCTTACTATATGAGAGGTGAAGGAGAAGACGAACTGGCTGCATATGATGTTTTATATGAATTAATGTATGCTCGCGACGCTTCCATATCATTCAATCCGGTTTCCGGTTTAAGTCTCAGACATCTGATTCGTGCCGAACGTGAACGCGAACTGTATGGAGAAGGATTCCGCCTAACCGATCTGAAACGCTATGGAGAGGGATTCAAACGTCAAAATCCCCAATCAGTACAATTATCTTATGAGCTCGGTATGGACCTGAATATAAAAGCAGATAATACACGCTGGTTATGGGCTATTCCTAAAGCGGAAACAGATGCCAATCCGCAGATTAAGTATCAACAAAACCCGGGTTATTAATTTTATTCAAAAAGAGAAATACGATTATGAACTATCTGAAACGATTTGCAATATTGCTTTTGCCACTTATTATGATAGCTTGCAATGACGATGACAACCTCAATACCGGAACGGCCACCGTTGAGTTTCAATCTGCAGAAATTGAAATCAAAGAACTGACCTCTTCCCTGAATCTCCCCATAGTGGTAAAAGGAGAAAATAACGGACTTATAAAAGTCCGTATAGAAATGAAGGACAACAACAGTGGTTTTGAAAATGACAAAGACATTCTCATTACCGATTACAATTTAGTAATCCCTGCCGGAGTAGAAAGTGTAAATGTCGAAACGCTTCTTTCCATAGCCAATGACGAGATCGAACAGAACCGTTCCTTCTCGATAGCTATCGCCCACGTAGAAGGAGCGATAGCAGGAAGTAACGCAATATGTAAAGTAAATATTCTGGAAAACAGCCCTTTGGAAGGTAAATATATGATGGAGGGCAAAAGCCAACTCCAAACGCCTAATGGAGTAACTAACTATGCCTGCACACTCACCTCCGTAGACGACTCTTTCGAACAACTATACCTTGACTTCGGACAAGGAGGTGCTGCACTCGTAGAAGTAGAAGCAACCGAAAACCAGGGAGAATACAAACTGACCATTGCTGCAAGCCAGGTAATCGGTACATACAATGGAGACAATGTCGAATTAACTCACAAAGCCGTATCCAACGGCAGATGGGTAAAAACCACCGACCCGATAACGGGAATCTTCAAAAACAAAGTAGTAACATTCGAAATGGGACACGCTTTGGGACTTGAAGTTCCTGCCGTCGAAGGTTGGCTTGGGCTTGTAGGAAGTTATACCGATGACAGCGGAAATTCCATTCCCCTAAAATTTATCAAACAATAGATAAAGCAATCGTGAACTAAAAAAATGTGAATTTATGAAAAGACTATTACTTTTAGCAGCTATGCAATCAGCAATTCTGGTTGGAGCACAGACAAGATCTGATGGTCACCTCTTTTACGAGGATTTCGCGACCAAAAACAATTTCTCAGTTAATTGGACTGTTACAGATGCCAATAATGACAGTAAGACATGGGAATATATCGATGAGACCTCTTCTCCGGATGCAGATGGCGGTACAGGTTTGGCAAAGTATCTATACGAAAGAAACAATGCAGCAGATGATTATCTGACGACTCGTGAACCCGTCACACTAAAAACAGGAACTCACTGTCTCTCTTTCTATTACCGCACGTCTACCACCAGAAATAAAGAAAGTATGGAAGTTCTTTATGGTAAATCAAAAGATTTCTCTACCATGAAAGTACTGACAACTCTAACAGATGTCAGCATCAATGAATGGGAAGTCAGCATTAATGATTTCAACGTTGAAGAAGCCGGAGATTATTATTTCTCATTCCATGTTATTTCAGAAAAAAATCGGGCAGGATTTTGGCTTGACAATATTGCTATAGACGAAGGAGGATTCCAAGGAACTCCGGATATTACATTAGAAAATCTGGTACTTCCGGCTTCGGATTGTAATTTAGGAACTGCTCCCATCGGAGTTACGGTAAAAAACATCGGTACCGGTGCTATCAATGGCTTTAGTCTCTACTACGAAATAGACGATGCCAATAAAATAACACAAGACTTTACTGATAAGATTGCCGTAGGAGGTTCATTGGACGTTACTTTCACTACCCCGGCCGATTTCTCCGGCATAGATCAGGCATATAATGTAAAAGTAGTGGCAAATTGTGACAACCAGACAGTGACAAGCAATGATACCGTCAAAGGACGTGTTGTTAATTTATCACCAACAAAAGTTCCTTTCGAATCCAGCTTTAAAAAAGCCATCGATGTACTTAACTGGAATCCTGTTACCGCCAATGGTTGGGAATGGAACAGTCAGTCCGGTTGTTACAAGGCTAATACGACCTCTACCCTGTCATCCAGATGTATCTACATGGAACCGGGTGAATACAGAATCATTTTCAGCTATAATGCCGGAGACGAGTTGTTGATCGGCGGGCTCAAATATGATTACTTCTACATAGCATTCGGAAAAAGCGGTAGCGACATGGCAACATGGACAAAAATCAAAGAATTCAAAGAAAACACTCAAAACACCGTCACCAAGAAAGAAGTGCAATTTACTGTAGCAGAAGAAGGTAACTATGTCATCTGCTTCACTTCTACCGAATTGGCATATCTCGAAATTCATGATATCGCGGTAAGCAAAATTGCCGACCATGACGTAAAAGTAGAGTCGATAACTCCGAAAATACAACTTCCGAGAATTGTTCCGCAATATCACATCAACACAGCACACCAGTTTACAGTATCTATTGTAAACAACGGTAAGCAAGTTGAAAACGACATAAAACTGGAAATTAAAGGTAACAACGAGGTATTGGCAACAACTACTATCCCAACTTTGGCCGTAGGTGAAGTGAAAGAAGAGACAATGGATGTAAACTTGGTAAATGCCGTAAGTAATGAAGACGAAGCATTCTCCTTCATGGCCTTAGCAAGTATCTCCAAAGATGACTATCCGGAAGACAACGCTTTGGGTATCGCAACCATGGTATCCGATTCAACCTATGCATGGGACAATCCGTCAGACTTTGAATTTGGTGTAGGTGGTAAAACTGCCGGTACGGCATTCGGTACGGCATTCACTATCCTGAAAGAAGATGTATTGACTTCAATCACTCTCGGATTCATGCCTAAACCTGCTCAGGCAAATGATAAGCTGACACTGAACGTATACAAAATAGATACCAGCGACTCTTCTATGGGACAACCTTTGGTTAGTAAATCTGTAGTTAGAGGAGAAGGTGGAGAGAAAATCACATATGAACTTCCTGAACTCAATGTAGTTCCCGGAAAATATATGTTCGAAGTTAAGCAGGAAGGAAGCAACAACATGGGACTTGTATGCGACCAAACTGCAAACGGTCTAATTGCAGTTGGTAAAAACGGTTTCCTCAACGAGTTACCCGGATATGGTTATCCTTATGTACGTCCTAACTTTAGCAAAAATGCTTCTACAGGATTACAGAACGGTACAGCAATAGAAACAACCCTGCAACTTTACCCCAATCCTGCCAGCGAAGCGATTACCATTAAAACTGTTGGAAAGAATATTGAAAAAATCAGTATCCACAGCTTAGTAGGCCAGACGGTTCTTACCGCAATCGGCAATGGTACGGCAGAACAAAACTTGGATATCAGCACTTTGAGTGCAGGTACTTATCTGGTGGTTATTAATACAGAAAACGGAAAAGAGACTGTTAAGCTTATCGTAAAATAAGAATAAGTCCATAAGTATATAAGTATAAAAAATGTGCCGGCATGTAGTGTTTACCCTACTTTGCCGGCACATCTTGTATCATCCAAAAGAGTTTTACTCATGATTCATCAACCGATGCATCGCCATCTCTTCATATTTCGTTCCGGAACGGCCATAGTTGGCATACGGATAAATAGAAATACCGCCACGTGGAGTAAAGATTCCCGTCACTTCAATATACTTAGGATCCATCAACCGAATGAGATCTTTCATTATAATGTTGACACAATCCTCATGGAAAGCGCCATGATTTCGAAAACTGAAAAGATAAAGCTTCAAACTTTTACTCTCCACCATCTTTACATCCGGTAAATAGCTGATACGTATTTCCGCAAAATCAGGCTGTCCAGTAATCGGACAAAGGCTGGTAAACTCAGGGCAATTGAAACGTACCCAATAATCATTTTCAGGATGCTTATTATCAAATGCTTCCAAAACTTCGGGAGCATAGTCTTGTTTATATTCGGTCTTCCTCCCTAAAAGGGAAAGCTGGTCTTCTAACTTAGCCATATCTCAAAAATTTATTTTTACTTAACAAATACTCATCCAACCCCTGACGCCGCAACTTACATGCCGGACAATGCCCGCATCCATCTCCCTGTATGCCATTGTAGCAAGTCAGCGTATCATTACGGATAATCTCCAGTACCCCCAATTCATCGGCAAGCGCCCAAGTCTGTGCCTTATCGATCCACATAAGGGGAGTGTGAAGAACGAACTGTTCGTCCATTGCCAAATTCAGCGTCACGTTAAGAGACTTGATAAAAGCATCCCTACAATCCGGATACCCGCTGAAATCAGTCTGTGACACACCGGTCACAATGTGATTAATACCTCTCTCACGGGAATATACGGCAGCAATGCTAAGAAAAAACAGATTGCGCCCCGGCACGAATGTATTCGGAAAACTATCGGCCGGCTTCTCCTGATCCATCACCATGGTGGTATCCGTCAAGGAATTATGCCCTAACTTTCCGATAAAGGAAACGTCCATCACTTCAAACTCCACACCGGCATTACGGGCTATCTCACGCGCCAGTTCCACTTCCTTCTGATGTTTCTGACCGTAAAGAAAACTCAATGCACACACTTTTTTAAACTCACGTTTTGCCCAAAACAGACAGGTCGTAGAATCCTGTCCTCCACTGAAAATAACCAGAGCGGTATCTTTATTCATCATTGATCAAATTTCTTTAATTTTTAGTATATTATAGGAGATATTCTCATCATAGACATCGCTGCCGTCTATTTTCTTGATAGCATTCACCACCCGGATGGTAACCGGCAGGATAATGACTTCGTACATCGATTTCAGTATAATCTGGATACCCATCATTATCAAAAGTTCCGGCCAAGCAATGACACCTCCGAAAGCGACCGGAAAGAAAATGAGTGAATCAGCCGTCTCTCCCACTATCGTAGACAAAATGGCACGTACCGAGAAATTCTTACCGCCACTCGCCACTTTCATTTTACTCATCACATAGGCATTGAGGAATGACCCCACTAAAAAGGCCGTCAGGCTGGCTATCACAATACGGGGAGCCATTCCAAAAACAAAATCAAAATGTTCTTCACCCTCCCAAAAAGGTGCTGCCGGAATAGCAACCGCAATCAACCCCAATGCTACCACAAAAAAGTTCATGGCAAAACCACTCCAGATAATAAGACGCGCTTTCTTGAATCCCCAGACTTCGGCAATGCAGTCGTTGATAATATACGAAATAGGAAATACAAGCAAACCGGCAGTAACGGTAATACTACCCACCTGAATCACTTTTGTTTCAAGAAGATTGGCTGCGATCAGACATACATTAAATAATATGCCAAGCAACATGAAGGGAACTGATACTTTTTCTTTCATACTCCTGTTTTTTACGTGGTGTTCTAGAATACACGACCGCTATTCACGGCATCATACGTTTATTAATTCGGACGGCAAAGATAAGACATTTTTTTGAAATCGACTATCACTAATTTCCAAATTCCTTCAAGTCTTTCTGTAACCGCTTGCGCACAAAGAATAGCCGGCTCTTTATCGTGCCGACCGGAAGCCCCATCTTCTCTGCTATTTCAGTATATTTAAAGCCGGAAACATACATGAGAAAAGGCCTACGCATTGATTCCGGTACAGCATTGATCACTTTATGGAGTTCCTTCAGATCGTAAGCATATTCAAAACGGTCTGCATCTTCCGCTTCAATCATACTTTGTTGGCTGATTGTATAATTATCATCAATCATAGACATCTCACGGGTGGCACGGCGATAATTATTAATAAAAAGGTTGCGCATGATAGTATACATCCAACCTTTAAAATTCTGTGCATGAACGAACTTCTCTTTGTTATCCAATGCCTTCAACATACATTCCTGTACTAAATCATTGGCAGAATCCTGATCTGCAGTCAGTTTGAAAGCAAAATGACGCAATTCCGATTCCATCTCTACTATTTTGCATGTTAGTTTATCCATCGTTCCTCTATTATCATAATTTATACTGAGTACAAAGATGGAGCATTTTCACATAATACACCATGACAATTTTTCCGCAATATTTGACTATTTTTCCCTGAGGGGTTTCAACCTTTTCCCGTTTAAGTTGTTGTTTGCACATTCACCTAAAACTTAACTTATAATGAAAACAAAATTTAAATCAGTAGCCTTGCTACTTGGGATGAGCCTACTCCCACTCTGCGCAAATGCGCAGAAAAAAGTAATCATTGAAGATAAAGAACCAAACTCCATCATGTTTGTCTCAAGGGATAAAGCCGGAGATGAAATTATCCGGATAATGGAAGAAACCCAACTTAAACGTTTCCATGAACCGAAAGCTCCACGCTTTTTACTGACGGACCAAAAAGGAAAATTTGCCCTCGGCATTGGAGGATATGTACGTGCTACTGCAGAATATGACTTCGGGGGTATTGTAAAAGACGTGGACTTCTATCCCGCCCTTATCCCCAATAAAGGAAACGGTTATGTGAAAAATCAGTTCCAGATGGATGCCAGTACTTCCACTCTCTTCTTGAAACTGGTAGGTCATACGAAGAATTTAGGAGATTTTGTAGTTTATACAGCCGGAAATTTCCGGGGAGACGGCAAAACATTCGAACTTCAAAATGCATATGCTTCATTCTTAGGATTTACATTGGGATACAGCTACGGTTCGTTCATGGACTTGGCAGCACTACCCGCCACCATCGACTTTGCCGGACCTAACGGCTCTGCATTTTACCGTACTACACAATTAAGCTATCTGTATAGCGGATTAAAAAACTGGAAATTCGGAATAGCCGCCGAAATGCCTTCTGTAGACGGTACAACTACCGATAAAGTATCTATCAGCACCCAACGTATGCCGGATTTTGCCGCTTCCGCTCAATACAATTGGAATAAAAACAGTCACATTCGTCTGGCAGCTATCATCCGCAGTATGACTTACTCAAGTGATGTTTACCAAAAAGCCTATTCAACTACCGGCTTCGGACTACAAGCATCGACCACTTTCACTGTTACTCCCAAATGGCAGGTGTTCGGGCAACTTAATTATGGTAAAGGTATCGGTCAGTTTCTCAATGATTTGAGTAATCTGAATGTGGATCTTGTTCCGAATCCGGAAAAAGAAGGCAGAATGCAAACCCTTCCTATGTTGGGTTGGTATGCCGGCTTACAGTATAACATCTGCAAAAACGTATTCGTATCGGGCACTTATAGCTTATCAAGACTCTATTCGGAACACAATTACCCCAGCGACAATCCGGACGCCTACCGTAAAGGACAATACCTGGTGGCCAACATGTTCTGGAATGTAACCAGTAACCTGCAAGTAGGCGCCGAGTATTTAAGAGGATGGCGCACAGACTTCAACGATGCTACCCGTCATGCTAATAGAATGAATTTATTAGTGCAATACTCGTTCTAAAAAGAAAGACTTTTCGTCTCGATCAAAATGGAAAAGGAGACTTCACTGCTTTTTGAAAAAGCAAGAGTGAAATCTCCTTTTATATAATTATTGAAAGTCAGTTCACCTTATCAGAATTTATAATCAAGACCGATACCAAATACTTTATTGGTACGCGAAAAGACATCAGTACCCGGGATAACTTGTCCTGCCAAAGCAGAAATTCCGTTGTAATCACTCCACTTTTTCGTATAATCCTCATAATCAGTCCAAAAATAAGCAATATTCAATTTCAGATTTTTAGCTATATTAAAGCCAGCACCAAAACCGAAAGAATAAGAACTGACAGCAAAACTCATGTCGCTTTGATAACTATCTTCCACACCATATTTAGTACGTTGCATACCGGCACTAATCTGTGCCCATTTGCATACATCCCATTCTATACCGGCCAAATATTCATTAGTACCTTTATCTATAAAATGTTGTTTTCCGGTTCTTTCGCCGGTAATAAGATTAGTAGCATCAGCCATCTTGGCATGGGTATCGAAAAAATGATGATAACCTACAGAAGCACGGAGTACAGGAAGAATCTCATAAGAAACGCCAACTGTCAACAGACTCGGGATATCATGAGGAGTATTTACACCGGGAGCAAATAGCTTAGTATCATCCACACGGGTCTTATTCTCCACATTCAATTTGGTATTAAACTCATATTTCACACCTACATTCCATTTACCCATCTTGAAATCAGCACCGATGATAGGTGTTACTCCCCAACCGGTCTGATCGCAATCCAAATATTTGTCTTGAGTTTGCCCTGCATAATCGGTAGCCATTGCCGCCGCAGCTGCATATTTTTTAGCAGCTTCCGGTTGGCCGGCAACTTCCGCCGCCGCTGCCAATTTATTGAACTGATCCGCATAAGCAGCAAACGTCTGATTCAGATTTACCATTTTATCGCCGATATTAGCTTGAATATCACGAATATGTCCTTCATACCCATTACTTACATAATTCATACGAAGCCCACCAAAAACAGATAAATAATCCGTTATCTTATAAGTGGCACCCAATTGAACACCGAAAATCATTTGCTTTCCACGCATATAACTATCTACAGAATACCTGTCCGTATTTGCAAATGGATTTTCAGGAAGCAGCCCTCCGTTCACTAAACCTGCTCCGGCCGCTTTCATAGCCATTGGAATAACAGATACTTGTGATTCAAAAGAACCAAGCCCTTCATTAAAAGTAGCCTTTCCGCCACCGCCTGTTACTGCAAAACTTCCGGAAAACGCCCAATCGCCTTTCTTATAAACAGCAAACACACTGGGAACAAATGGAGCTGATGCTTCTCCTTTATATACTTTTGTCGCATTCCCGCCGAATCCGGCAAAAGGAGCAAATGTGGAGGTAATCGTTCTCGTCTGAAATGCGCTCTGACCATTAAAAGAGAGATGAAATCCGTCTTCCATAAAAGCCAGACCGGCAGGATTGGAATATACTGCATCAATATCTGTTGAAGCATCACGAGCCAACATTCTCAAAAATAAAACATGTTGATTGGTATTTGTCAGGAGACCTCCCGCAAAAGTTGGAATTGAAACGATCAGCAACACAATGCTAATCAAGGATAATTTTCTCATCTAAATCTTTTTTAAGTTATTTCGGCCGCAAAGGTACAACAATATTGCACATAAGAATTATATTTGTGCATTTATTTTCATTTCAAGAGCCAAATTAGTAGAAAGTACAAACTGTTTCTAATGAAACAAAATCATAAGATACGCATCAAAGACGTGTCGATAATCGAAACAATCCTCCCTACATAAGTGTTTATTATATAAACTAAAAACAGAAAATTATGGCATATACAATTGCATTTTTCGGAACTAAACCTTATGATGAAGCTTCATTCAATGAGAAAAACAAAGAATTCGGATTCGAGATACGTTATTTCAAAGGACATCTGAATAAAAATAATGTGTTATTGACACAAGGGGTCGATGCCGTCTGTATCTTTGTTAACGATACGGCCGATGCAGAGGTAATCAGTACACTGGCTGCCAATGGTGTGAAACTCTTAGCATTGAGATGTGCCGGATATAATAATGTGGATATCGATGCAGCCGTTGCCAATGGAATAACCGTAGTACGTGTGCCGGCATATTCTCCCTATGCCGTAGCAGAATACACCGTAGCCCTCATGTTATCGCTCAATCGCAAAATCCCACGCGCTTCCTGGCGTACACGCGACGGAAACTTCTCTCTACACGGCCTCATGGGATTCGATATGCATGGAAAAACAGCAGGAATCATCGGTACGGGAAAAATCGCTAAGATACTTATCCACATTCTACGCGGGTTCGGCATGAACATACTGGCATACGACGTATATCCGGACTATAATTTCGCCCGTGAAAATCAAGTGGTATACACTTCGCTGGACGAACTCTATCATAGCGCAGACATCATTTCGCTACACTGCCCGCTCACCGAACAGACTAAATATCTCATCAATGACTACTCCATCAGTAAGATGAAAGACGGAGTGATGATTATCAATACCGGACGCGGACAACTGATCCACACGAATGCCCTTATCGAAGGATTGAAAAATAAAAAGATCGGTTCTGCCGGACTGGATGTATACGAAGAAGAAGGTGAATATTTTTACGAAGACAAATCAGACAGGATCATTGATGACGATGTACTGGCCCGTTTGTTATCGTTCAACAATGTGATCGTCACTTCCCACCAAGCCTTTTTCACCAAAGAAGCATTGGGAAATATCGCCACCACCACTTTACAGAATATCCGCGATTTTATAAATCATAAACCCTTGCTAAATGAAGTGAAGAAATAGAACCTTTCCCTCTCCCGAAATGTTAACAGCATATATAAACCCATAAAACAAAAGAGAAATTATGAAAAAGGTAATACATAAAGCAGATACTCGCGGACGTTCACTTTACGATTGGCTGGACAGTCATCATACATTCAGTTTTGACGAATACTTCGATTCGGAACGTATCAACTTCGGTGCGCTTCGCGTATTGAATGATGACCGCGTTGCACCGGGAAAAGGATTCCAGACGCATCCTCACAAAAACATGGAAATTGTCTCCATCCCCCTGAGAGGAAAGTTGGAACATGGAGACAGCAAAAAGAACAGCCGTGTCATTACTGTGGGAGACATTCAGGTGATGAGTGCCGGAACAGGAATTTTCCATAGTGAAATAAACGGTAGCACCACGGAACCGGTAGAATTCTTACAAATATGGATTATGCCACGCGAACGAAACACACACCCAGCCTACAATGATTACAGCATCCGTGAACTGGAACGTAAAAACGAACTGGTACCAATTGTTTCGCCCGATGGCAGTACGCCTGCCTCATTGCTACAAGACACCTGGTTTTCTATCGGAAAAGTGGAAGCCGGCAAAAAATTAGGTTATCACATGCATCAGACTCACGGCGACGTATACATTTTCCTGATCGAAGGAGAAATTGTTGTAGACGGCACTGTATTGAAACGTCGTGATGGCATGGGAGTGTACGAAACAAACAGCTTTGAAATCGAAACATTAAAAGATTCCCATATCTTATTGATAGAAGTCCCGATGTAAAGCATTCATTTAATAGAAATTATGAAAATCAATCTCGCCGGTATCCGGCAAGAATATACAAAAGGCGGATTAGGGGAAAGCGAACTCCCTGATGATCCGCTTTTATTGTTCAGTCAATGGCTCCAAGAGGCCATTAATGCCCAAGTAAACGAACCTACGGCAATGATCGTAGGCACGGTATCACCCGAAGGCCAGCCGTCTACCCGCACTGTATTACTGAAAGATATACACGATGGCAAGTTTATATTCTACACTAATTATGAAAGTCGCAAGGGAAAGCAACTCGCAAAAAATCCGCATATATCACTCTCTTTTGTCTGGCATCCATTAGAAAGACAGGTGCACATAGAAGGAACTGCCGGTAAAGTTCCAGCTCACGAGTCGGACGAATATTTTAAAACCCGCCCGTATAAAAGCCGTATCGGAGCACGCATATCTCCGCAAAGCCGCCCAATCGGCAGCCGGATGCAACTTATACGGAGTTTCGTAACAGAAGCCACCCAATGGATCGGGAAAGAGATAGAACGTCCACAGGAATGGGGTGGATATGCGGTTACTCCCACTCGGATAGAATTCTGGCAAGGCAGGCCCAACCGTTTACACGACCGCTTCTTATACAGTCTGCAAAAAGACGGAAATTGGAAAGTAGAACGCCTTGCCCCTTGATTTTCCTGTTTTTTCTTGTCCGTCACAAGAAGAATATGTAATATTGCATCTCTAAACCATTAGCCTATGAAACTGGATTATATCTACCATAGCGGATTCGCCATCGAAGCCGAAGGGGTAACTATCATCATCGATTACTACAAAGACTCATCGGAAACCATACGAAATCAAGGCATCGTACACGACTGCCTGCTACAAAAACCCGGTAAGCTGTACGTACTTTCCACTCATTTCCATCCCGATCACTTCAACCGTGAAATATTGACGTGGAAAGAACAGCGCCCGGACATCATATATCTCTTTTCAAAAGATATCCTGAAGCATCGTCGCGCCAATCCGGAAGACGCCATATATATAAATAAAGGAGAATCCTACGAAGACGACAATTTACGTATCGATGCATTCGGCTCTACAGATGTCGGCATTTCTTTTCTTATCCATTTACAAGGGATGAGCATATTCCATGCCGGCGATCTCAACAACTGGCATTGGAGTGAAGAATCGACCGAACAAGAAATACGTAAAGCCAACGGAGATTTCTTGGCAGAAGTCAAGTACCTTAAACAACAAATTTCCGCCATCGATCTCGTTATGTTTCCGGTGGACCGGCGAATGGGAAAAGATTATATGAAAGGTGCCGAACAATTCATCGAACAAATAAAAACTACTATATTTGTACCCATGCACTTCAGCGAAGATTATGAAGGCGGCAACGCCTTCCGGAGTGTAGCCGAAGCGAATGGATGCCGCTTCATCAGCATCACTCACCGGGGCGAAACATTTGATATTACTAAATAAAACATAGAATTATGAACAGATTGACACAACTTTTTTTTGTATTGTTCCTTCTATGCCTGCCGGTGAGCGTAATGGCACAGAAAGATAAAAACGATGACAGCAAATATCTCGCAGGTGCAGTTCCCGAAGTGGATGGCAAAGTAGTATTCTCCAAAGAGTTCAATATTCCCGGAATGTCACAAGATGAGATATTCGACCGAATGATGAAATGGATGGAAACAAGGCTCAAAGAGAACAAAAACCAAGGAAGTCGAGTTGCTTATTCGGACAAAGAGAAAGGAATAATTGCAGGCGTAGGCGAAGAATGGATCGTATTCAAGTCAAGTGCCCTGTCGCTGGACCGTACTTGGGTAAACTATCAGATCACCGTCACCTGCAAACCGGAAAAGTGTTTTATGGAGGTGGAAAAAATACGTTTCACTTATGGCGAAAACGAGAAGTATACAGCAGAGGATTGGATTTCCGATAAATACGCACTCAATAAGGCAAAAACAAAATTAATACGCGGACTGGCCAAATGGCGTAGAAAAACCGTTGACTTTGCCGATAATCTGTTTACCGGTGCAGCCCAAGCATTAGGAGCCGCAGGAGTTGCAACCGAACCGGTTATACAACCGGGCAAACAAGCGGTAATCACCCCCGGACCGGTAGTTATTACTCCAGCCAATCCTGTAATAGCAACCGATCCTTCCGTAAACAATAATCCATCAGCTGCCAATGTACCCGGCTACAAAGAAATAACTCCCGACCAAATACCGGCTAACGCCATCCAAATGGGAGCGGGAAACTTGGTTGTCGCTATCGGTAAGGATGCTTTCAATATGACTATGATGACAGCCAATGCCGGAGGTTCTTTAGGAAAAATGAATGGTAAACCTGTTGTTTTCACCATATTCTCTCCGGAACAATCTTATGAACAAATAGAAAAGGCAGATACTTATTCCGTAAGATTCTATCCTACGAATCAATCTGAACCATCTATAATACTTGAATGTAAAAAGCTTCCGTCGCAAACTCCAATGGAGGGACAGCCACGTACTTATATAGGGGAAATTGTGAAAGCTTGGATTAAATAATTATTCAATGTGCCAATATGTCAATGTGCCAATTGGCTGCGCCATTATGCCGCATGGTAAATTGGCACATTGGTATATTGGCACATTCATTCATTATTAAATTTTACATCATGGAAATAAAAAGTAGATTTGACCATTTCAACATCAACGTCACCAATCTGGAACGCAGCATTACCTTTTACGAAAAAGCGCTCGGACTAAAAGAACACCATCGGAAAGAAGCTTCTGACGGTTCATTCATTCTGGTATATCTGACAGATAACGAAACTGGATTTCTATTGGAGCTCACTTGGTTGAAAGACCATTCAGAACCCTATGAATTAGGAGAGAATGAAAGTCATTTATGTTTTCGCGTAGCAGGAAACTATGATGCTGTCCGCCAATACCACAAAGAAATGAACTGTGTATGCTTTGAAAATACCGCAATGGGCCTATATTTCATTAACGATCCGGATGATTACTGGATTGAGATATTACCGCAAAAACAGTAATAAATAAAGCCTCTCCCCAGCCCTCTCCGTGGGAGAGGGAGTACAGATACTACTGTTTATTAATCAGTTACAATACTAACTTAGCTCCCTCTCCCACGGAGAGGGTTGGGGAGAGGCTTCATTTTTATCACTATTTTTTGTGCCTGTTCGCCCTCTTTCTCCTTATCTCCGCTTTCATTTTGGCTGCACCGGAGCCGTGCAATCCTTTGATATAAGTCGCTTTTTTCGCTTTCGTCTTTACTTTCTTCTCATCCTGTTTCGGACCGTCTTTCTTACCCTTAAAAACGATTCCACCCATCATTGCATCTTCTAAGCTCATAATCTAACTTCTTTATTTCATAATTTTCTGTGTACAAAGATAATCCTTTTCTACGAATTATCTATCTTTGCCCCCTCAACAACAAATAATGACCTGATGGAAACAAGCATACTAACGGCCGATAAGGATCCGATGGGTACCGCCATAGCCGATTACTTCAATCATCATAAAGCCGACCGCTTACGTGTTTTTTCTTCACAGTTTGATGAAGATGAAATACCTGTCGGGCAACTCTTCCGTAATATAAAAACGATGCCAATGCTCGAGCGTACAGCTCTGCAATTAGCCACAGGAAAGATTTTAGATGTGGGAGCCGGAAGTGGCTGTCATGCTCTGGCCCTTCAGGAAATGGATAAAGAAGTATGTGCCATCGATATTTCTCCGCTGTCGGTAGAAGTCATGAAGCAGCGCGGAGTCAATGACGCCCGCTTAGTCAATCTGTTTGATGAACAATTTACCGGGCAATTTGATACCATTTTAATGTTGATGAATGGTTCAGGCATTATTGGTAGACTGGAAAACATGCCCGCTTTCTTTAAAAAGATGAAACAGTTACTCCGCCCGGGAGGGTGTATCTTGATGGATTCGAGTGACCTGCGTTATTTATTTGAAGATGAAGACGGTAGTTTTGAAATAGATCTTGCCGGAGATTATTATGGAGAAATAGATTTCCAAATGCAATATAAAGCGATCAAAGGTACACCGTTCGATTGGCTGTATGTAGATTTTCAAACACTTAGCCTCTATGCTGCCGAATGTGGATTTAACGCAGAAATCATAAAGAAAGGGAAACATTATGATTATCTGGCGAAACTTTTTTAAAGCCTCTCCCCAACCCTCTCCGTGGGAGAGGGAGCTAAGTTAGTATTGTAACTGATTAATAAACAGGAGTATCTGTACTCCCTCTCCCACGGAGAGGGTTGGGGAGAGGCTTTAAAAAGGAAACAGCAACGGCAATGCAAATACCATCACGATTCCCATTATCACCTGTAGCGGTAATCCTACTTTTATATAATCCATAAATGTATATTGCCCAGCCGGCATTACCAGTGCATTGGGAGGAGTCGAAAAAGGAGAAGCAAAACACATACTGGCAGCTACCGTAACGGCAAACAAGAACGGAACCGGGCTGACTCCTATCTGCAATGCGCTCTGCAATGCAATAGGCGCCATCAAGACGGCAGTTACCGTATTACTGATAAACATAGTCATCAATGAAGTGGTGAAATAAATACCCGCCATCAATACAATCGGACCATAACTTCCCAATCCGGTAACAAGACTATTAGATATATATTCCGAAGCACCTGTTTTCTCCAAAGCAAGAGACATCGGGAGCATACCGGCAAACAGTACGATCGTTTCCCAGTTGATCGTTTTATAAGCCGCTTCCACATTACGGAAACAACCGGTAATCACCATTAATACACCGGCTATCATCACAGCCGTAACGGGAGCAACCGGAATAAAATCAAATACCATCATGACTACCATCAACACCATAATAGCAGCAGCTACCGGTGCTTTGTAATCCAACGTCACTTTGGCAGCCTCATTCAGAGGTTGTCCCAATACCACCCAATCGGCGTCCTCTTTACTAAGTCGTGCTATATCTTGCCAGGTTCCCTGTACCAGCAGCACATCGCCACTATGCATTTTCTCATTACCCAAATCCTGCAAAATATACTCTTTCTTACGCCGGATACCCAATACATTCACATTAAACTTCCCACGCAAATCCGCATCCTTCACAGTACGATTGGCTAAATTGGACGAAGGCATCAAAACGATTTCCGCTATGCCGATATCATAAAAGTCCAATGAATTATTGGCCTTTGCCGCCTCTTCGGTAGTATGCCCGTCCAGCATTTCCAACAGGTAATCTTCTGCAAAACGCTCTACACTCTCCACTTCTCCGGTAACATAGAGAACATCCTGTTCTTGCATCACAGTATCGGGTTCGGCCAGTTTTTGTGTAATCGTTTTCAGAAAACGGTTTTGAGAAATATCGCCACGGCGCACCTCCAATATGTTCAACCCATATTTGCGCCGTACATCAAGGTCGATGATTGTTTTACCGACCAATAATGAGGACGTATCGGCACGTAAACGAAACAGATTACTGGATAAGCCATACTCTTTCACCAACTGGTTCAGAGATTTTCCGGAAGCATTAACCTCCTGTATTTTCCCTTTCTTGGAAAGGAACCATTTGGTGAGGGGCATCAATACAAGTGTACCTATCGTCACACAAATAAGACCTACGGGTAAGAAAGAGAAAAAAGACAAAGGTTCAAATCCCGCACTGGTCAACGCATTCTGAATGACAAGGTTCGGTGGTGTACCGATCAGAGTCATCATACCTCCCATACTGCTTGCAAACGCTAAAGGCATAAGCAACCGGCTGGGATTCATACCGGCACTAACTGCCAGACTTACCACAATAGGAAGCATCAATGCCACCGTACCGGTATTACTTACAAAAGCACCGATAGCAGAAGTCACGAGCATCACCAACAAAAAAAGTCGCAACTCACTCTTGCCTGCAAGCTTCAATATTTTGCTACTTATCATCTTTGCCAATCCTGTCTGAAAAATGGCTCCACCAACCACAAACAAACCGACCATCATAATCACTACCGAATTGGAAAAACCGGAAAGCGCCTCTTCCGGTGTTAATATCTGAAAAATAAGAAGAGAAATCAAGGCACAGAGGGCCACTAAGTCAGAGCGTACCTTGCCACTCATGAAGAAGACGGCAGACAGTACCAAAATAATAAGAGTTATAACCATAAAATAATAGGGTAATTGATAATAACAGATATTGAAATTCTCACATACACAAAATAAAAAGCAAAAAGCCGGCATTTACCGGCCTCTTACCATAAATATCACTTTTTCAACATTTCGTCGATTTGCCGAACCAATGAAGCAAATTCTTCTTCATTATACAAACGGGTCAGTTTAACTATCTTTCCTTCACGGTCTATCAACACATTACGTGTAATTCCGGAATTACGCAAAGCATATTTTGCAAAAATATCAGCACCCGGATCCAGTCCCAAAGGATAAGTGACCCCGGTGGTTTTTGCAAAAGCAAGCACTTTGTCCAAAGGTTCGTCACGGTCGATACCGATCAGTGCAAACTCAGGATTATTCTTATGTTTCAGCCAGATATCCTTTTCAATAAAAGGCATCTCTTTACGACAGACTCCACACCAACTGGCAGTAAACTGCAACATTACCACTTTCCCGCGAAGTGCCGAAAGACTCACTGATTTTCCATCCGTCAATGTCACGGTAAAGTCGGGCGCCATATTCCCTACCTTCACAATATATCCCGTACTGTCAGCCTGCAAAGCTGTCTCATTTTCCATAACTACTGCCACACTATCAGCCGCAGCAGATTCTCCCTTATTTATTTTTCCCTGTCCGGTACAAGCAATATTGCCCGCCGTCAATAATGCCAGACAGCAAACTTTAAAAAAAATCTTCTTCATTCCTTTTCTATATAATATATTGATTTGCAAAAGTAAACAAATCATGTGACTTATCAAAACAGCCTGTCCAAAGTATTTTTTCAAATTCCACTTTTGGAAAAATCAAAAGAATTACTACCTTTGCACCCGCAAAACCCCAAAATGCCTCTTTAGCTCAGTTGGCCAGAGCACGTGATTTGTAATCTCGGGGTCGTTGGTTCGAATCCGACAAGAGGCTCACCAATCTACAAGCATTTTCCGAAATTCGGGAAATGCTTTTTCATTTCCCGCAATTATTTCTATCTGCGCATCTTTTCAAATCCACGTTTATAGAATAAGAAATACAAAATCCACCCGATATGTTCATTCAGAAAAACAATTTCCTGCTTTTTTATGTCTGTTTTTTGTTTTAACTGAGACAACACTAAAACCCAACATTATGGAAAAAGTAAAAATTGGAGAAAACTCAAGAAAAGTATGGCATGTGCTCAATGAAATGAAAAGAATCTCAATACAGGAGCTCTGTTCAAGAACCAATCTGGCTATTGAGGATGCCATGTTAGCCATCGGATGGTTAGCACGGGAAAATAGTATATTCATCGAAAAAAGAGAAAATACTATTTATCTTAGTAACGGTTCGGAGTATCACTTCTGTTTCGGATAAGAAGAAGCGGCAAGCCTCTCCCCAACCCTCCCCGTGGAAGAGGAAGCTAAGTTAGTTTTGTAACTGATTAATAAACAAGAGTATCTGTACTCCCTCTCCCACGGAGAGGATTGGGGATAGGCTTTAAACTAATTAACAATGTTAACAGGAAAATAAGCCATCCATTTCTCATAGAATAAGAGTATATACTATTAAGGTGTAAAAGTATATACTTTATGTATCCAAAAGTATATATTTAACTCTCTATTAAATACATACTCTTGGCCAATAAAGTTGCATTCCTATATTCCTTTGGAAATAAGCAACATAACCAATACTATCCGGCAATCAAAACGGATAATTATCATTCGCATACCCTAAAGGCCATCACTGATAATTGCGATTTTACTAAGTTGTCTTAAAACAGAGAAGCTACAACCGTTTCAACCGGTAACCAGACTAATATTAGCCGCTATCTCACAAAAAACTCTCCGCTTATCTTTAAATATAAAAAAAATGAGTAATTTTGCACGCCATAAAACAAGAAATATTATGGCTATTTATGTAGAAGAAGTTTCCAGAACTTTTGGTGAATATTTACTTATTCCCGGTCTTACTACCAAACAGTGTGTACCTTCTAATGTTTCGCTACGAACACCATTGGTAAAGTACAATCTCGGTACACAATCAGCAATTGAATTGAACATTCCTTTCGTTTCGGCAATTATGCAATCAGTATCAGGCCCCGAATTGGCCATCGAACTGGCACGTAACGGAGGTCTCTCTTTCATTTTCGGTTCACAACCCATCGCCAGCCAGGCTGAGATGGTTCGGAAGGTCAAAAAGTTCAAAGCCGGTTTTGTAACCAGTGATTCCAACCTGACTCCGGAACACACATTGGACGATGTACTCCGTTTACTCGCACAGACCGGCCATTCTACTATCGGAATCACCCATGACGGTACTCCGAACGGCAAATTGCTCGGACTCGTCACCAGCCGTGATTACCGTATTTCAAGAGATGCCCGCGACAAAAAGATCAAAGATTTCATGACTCCTTTTGAAAAGCTGATCGTGGGTGAAGTCGGCCTGACTCTCAGTGAAGCCAATCAGATTATCTGGGATCATAAACTCAACACCCTCCCCATAATCGATAAAGATCAAAACTTAGCCTATTTCGTATTTCGCAAAGACTACGACAGCCATAAAGAAAATCCGAACGAAGTATCCAGTCCGGACAAAAAATTATTAGTCGGTGCCGGCATCAACAGTCGCGATTACAAAGACCGCGTACCCGCATTAATTGAAGCCGGAGTAGATGTACTTTGTATTGACTCTTCCGATGGATATTCGGAATGGCAATACGAAACATTGACATGGATTAAAAAAGAGTATGGCAATAAAGTGCTGGTCGGTGCCGGAAATGTTGTCGACAAAGAAGGATTCCAATATTTAGTGGAAGCTGGTGCAGATTTTATCAAAGTAGGTATCGGAGGGGGATCCATCTGCATCACCCGCGAACAGAAAGGCATTGGTCGCGGACAGGCTACCGCCTTGCAAGACGTAGCCAAAGCTCGTGACGAATACAAAGCCCGTACAGGCATATATGTACCTATTTGCAGCGATGGCGGTTTGGTTCAGGACTATCACATGGTACTTGCTTTGGCAATGGGAGCCGATTTCCTGATGATGGGACGTTATTTTGCCCGTTTCGATGAATCACCTACTAAAAAACTTTGTATCAAAAACAACTATGTGAAGGAATATTGGGGTGAAGGTTCCAATCGCGCACAAAATTGGCAACGATATGATATGGGAGGAACGGAATCATTGAAATTTGAAGAAGGAGTAGACAGCTACGTACCTTATGCCGGCAAAATGAAGGACAACCTTGCCGTAACATTAGGCAAGATAAAAGCAACGATGTGTAGCTGCGGCGCCATCAATATCCCTGAATTACAGAAAAATGCTAAAATCACAATGGTTTCTTCAACAAGTATTGTTGAAGGTGGCGCCCATGATGTGATCTTAAAAGAAAAAGCATAATCGCTTTTCGTTCAACGAAAATAACCATAAAGGGTGTCAAAAGTTCGACTTTTGACACCCTTTCCATATTTTGATGCAAAACTTTGCTGAAATCTTGCTTTGTATTAGCAACTGTTTTTCCTAAAAGCTACAAGATGATTCTTATAGCGGACTGAGGTTAATTTTAAGAGGAAAATTGAAACAAGTTCTTAAAATGTCCAGACGGTCATTGCTTAATCACTTTCTTATTACCGACAATATAAAAACCTTTAGGCAATCTTTCAAAGTCTTCAACAGTACCGACACAATAACCGGAAATATTGTATATCCGGTCGTTTTGCAATTTAAGATTATTTATTACATCCTGTATACCGGTAGGAGCCGATTTATAAGTGGTTTTAACAGTTGCAGCTTCCGTATTGATTTTACCTGTCAACCGTACATCAGCCGAACTTGCAGCAACGTAAATATCAACGCTTCCTTCTTCTACATCAAATGTATTCGTCTGTTCATTAAAATAAGACAATTGTTCGTGCTTCAATGGCATTGTGACAGTTTTCGTTTCACCGGGCTCCAATTCTACACGTGCAAATCCGACAAGCTGTTTAAGCGGACGTTCTATACTTGAATTTACATGAGCATATAACTGAACGATTTCCGCACCGGCATACTTGCCCGTATTGGTAATGTCCGCACTAACAATCAACTCCTCTCCTGCCGCGAGCCTGCTCTTGCTAATATTCAATTTTTGATATTCGAATGTGGTATAACTCATACCATATCCAAATGGATAAAGCGGAGTCTTGTCATGATACATATAAGTATATTTTGCATCGCGAATATCATAATTGAGCATACCGTTAGGTAAATCACTCAGCGCATTATACCAAGTAGAAGTCAGTTTACCGGAAGGATTATAATCTCCATACAAAACATCAGCAATCGCTTTTCCTTGTGCCTGCCCACCGTACCAGGCTTCGATAATAGCCGGAACATGCTCCTTAGCCCAATTGATTGTCACGGACGAACAAGTCTGCAACAGCAATATGACGTTCGGATTAGCCGAATAAACAGCTTCCAAAAGTTTTTGTTGGTCACCCGGCAAATTAAGATTAGTGCGGTCATGACTTTCATCGGAAACGGTAAGGTCTGTCCCGGCAGCAAATATAACGACATCCGCCTTGGCAGCTATTTCTTTGGCTCTCTCAAGGTTTGTTTCAGCCGTCCCCGTAACTGCACATCCCTTATAAAGGTAAAGCGGACCGTCCTCTTCAAGCGGATTGTTTGCATTCGGATCATAGAATTTAAACCAGTCCATATTCGCACAATACTTATCCCCGTTTGTTCCGCCTTCAAACTGTACGTACACCTTGTGTACCCCCTTGAATACATTCGGGTCGACTTCCGCAGTCGTTATTTCATACTTACTCCAGTTACCGGTTGCAGGGCATGTGACAGTCGCCTCCGGTGTATCATCTATTTCATCAAGATAGAACTTTACAATGGTCGCATTGTTGTTCTTGGCACCCGAATAAATGTCAACTCTTGATTTTCCTTCTCCCAAATTAATATCATTAAAAGCAACCCAATCGCCATTGAAAATATATCCCAAATTTCCGGCAGACCCGTTAGCTTCATGTGTCAATCGTTTGCTATCCGACGGTACACTTTGTTCCTCACAATCTTCAAACTGTATGGTTCCGTCATTTACCACGTACCCAATCTTTTCAGCAATGCCACCAAACGGAGTAGTTAGCGCCGTTGGTGAACCGGAGTACCCTCCAAGAGTGATTGTATTACCAAAAGGACCGATAACGGCAACACTTTTCGTTTTATCGAGCGGGAGTATATTATTGTCATTTTTCAGCAAAACGATAGCCTCCTGTGCTGCCTTATATGCCAATTGACGGTGCTCTTCACAATCAAGAACATCGTCAGAAATACTTCTCCAAGGAACATTGGAAGCATTGTCAAATTCACCGACAGAGAAACGCGCCTCAAATACTCTTACAAGAGCAGTGTCAAGATCCGCTTCTTGCATATATCCCTTTTCAATCGCTTCTTTACAATAGTCCTGAAAGGTATTTCCGCAATTCAAATCTTCTCCATTCACAATAGATACCGCAGAAGCCTCAGCAGCAGTATTCACAAAATGGTGCCTGTTCGATTGGTAAACATCATCTACCGCACCGCAATCCGAAGTAACAAAGCCGTTGAATCCCCATTCTGTACGTAAAATATCGATAAGCAATTCATGATTAGCACCACAAGGAATACCGTTTAGTGCATTATACGCACTCATGACAGAGCGTACATTGCCCTCCTTAACGGCCATCTCAAAAGCAGGCAGATAATATTCACGTAAGTTACGCGCATCCATATCCGACGATGTACTATGGCGTCCTTTCTCATAATTATTTGCAGCAAAATGCTTGGCTGTCGCTATTGTCTTATAATATTTCGGATCGTCTCCCTGCATACCTTTTATATATTCCACCGCTATTTTTCCCGTCAGGAACGGATCTTCACCATAGTTCTCTTCATCACGTCCCCAACGCGGGTCACGGCTCATATTAATAGTAGGACACCAGTAAATAAGACCTTTATCCTTTGTATTACTATATACACGTGCCTCATCTGATGTAGCCACAGCACAATCGAATATCAACGGTAAATCCCAAGTACTCGACATCGCTTTCGATACCGGGAACGAAGTAGCCAGTCCGGAACGGGCAACACCGTGAATGGCCTCATTCCAATAATTATATCCCTTTATATTCAGACGGGGAATAGCCAATGTCTGATGTCCTACCTGATTGATTTTTTCCTCCAAAGTAAGTAACGACACCAGATTCTTGGCACGTTCGTGAAAACTGAGCGACTCATCTTGAAAGGGATGAGTTTGCGCCATTACGCAACTTGCCACCACAAGTGACACTGCTGTAAGAGTAATTGTTTTTTTCTTCATGGTATTTATATTCATTAATAAATCTATATCAGCAAAATTACCATCCATGAGAAAAATAAAGGTAGAATATCTAATGCGAAAAGAGGAACTTATTTATTAATCCCTCTTTTCGCATAGATATTCCACCATAATAGCGCTTCGTATAATAAGGCATTTACCATATAAACAAATCACTTTCACAAGGCTATTACTTATAAATCCAACGGCAAGGTCATACGTAGCCCCCATTAGCTATGCTATTTAGCATATAAAAGAGTGCGTCTTTTCGGTTGAATGCTTTTAGGAATACAAGATATTTCTCAGAAGAGTTGTTTTTTTATTTATTTGATTCACAAGATTATGATTGAAATTATTAATTTTGCGCATATATACATAAATTTCAGGAAAAGGCACACACTATTACTAACGTATAGCATGATAAAGATATCTGAGTTATACCCATAAACAAGTTAGCACTAATAAAAATGCACTTCAATAAGATTGTACAATAAATATAATTTAAAAATAAAATGAATACAGATTATAGAGTTGGTGATTTGATTTATGACGCAAATATGTATGATGGATTAAACATCTTCTTATCTGACTTGCAATTTTATAAGAAGTGGTTACCTCAAAACAAGAATGCTAAAATACTTGAACTCTGCTGTGGCACAGGCAGGCTTACGATTCCAATCGCAAAAGACGGATACCATATCAGTGGAGTTGATTACACTCCATCAATGCTGAAGCAAGCAAAAATAAAAGCTTTCGAAGCAGGATTAGAGATCAATTTTATTGAAGCAGACATCAGGACATTAAATTTACAAGAGAAATTCGACCTTATCTTTATTCCTTTCAATTCAATCCATCATTTATATAAAAATGAAGATTTATTTAAAGCACTAAAGAGTGTTGAAAATCATCTCAAAAAAGGAGGATTATTTCTGTTAGACTGCTTTAATCCCAATATTCAGTATATTGTCGAAAGCGAAAAAGAACAAAAAGTAATTGCCGAATATACAACCAATGATGGTAGAGAAGTATTGATAAAACAAATAATGCATTATGAAAATGCAACTCAAATGAACCGTATAGAATGGCATTATTTTATAAATGGTGAGTTTCATTCAATTCAAAATATGGATATGAGATTATTTTTCCCTCAGGAATTAGATTCATATCTGAAATGGGCCGGATTTAATATCATCCACAAGTTTGGAAGTTTTGAAGAAGAAGTATTTAAGGACATTTCGGAAAAGCAGATATACGTTCTAACATTCAATCACTGATTCAAAATAGAAAATGAAAACAGATTTCACGATCAGAGTAGCACAACAATCGGACATCGTTGAGCTAAAGGATTTATATAAAAATACCGTACTTGTAATAAACAGGCATGATTATTCACAAGAGGAAGTTGAAGACTGGGCATCGTGCGGAGATGATCTTTCCAAAATAGGAAAGATGATAGAAACTCACTATTTTATTGTTGCCGTTAATCAGCAGTCTCAACTCGTAGGTTTCTCATCCATCACCCCACAAGGATACCTACACTCTATGTTCGTCCACAAAGACTTTCAAGGTAAAGGTATCGCAACTATGCTTTTGGAAGAAATAGAACGATATGCTATTAAAGAAGGGATTATGCGCATTACATCAGAAGTAAGCATAACCGCCCGTCCTTTTTTTGAGAAACAGGGTTACATAGTAGAAGTAGAACAAAAGCGCAGGGCTAATCAGCTTTGTCTGACTAATTACTGGATGGCGAAGAATTTAACAAAATAAAGTATGAATATCCGACAATTAAATCATGAGGAATATGACAAAGCGGTTGCACTATCACTTGATGTATTTACCAAGTGCGGAACAACCGACTTTGACACCAACGGATTAGAAACATTTAAAAAGTTCATCCACAACAAAAAGCTGATGAATGAACTCACTGTTTGCGGAGCTTTTGATAACAATGAGCTTATCGGTATTATCGGGACTAAGCTCAACGGTGCACATATCTCTCTGTTTTTTATAAATCCCGACCATCATCGCAAAGGTATAGGCAGAAAATTGTTCGACTATGCTTATGCAAATCAAATAGCAGACAAAATAACTGTAAATTCTTCATCCTATGCTGTGAGGTTCTACGAAAGTTTAGGCTTTTCAAAAATAAATGAAAAGCAAGAAACCGATGGGCTGAAATACACTCCTATGATAAAATGTACTTCATCTTTAAAAGCTGAGAAACAAGTACTTGAATAATTATACAGGTACTGATAAATATAGAATCTCTCCTTTCCGGAGAGTCTGCTCCATTATAATATAATCTGATATCCAATGATACTCCCTATATGACACATCATAAAGAGTACTGATTCAATATTTGAAGTCTTTTTAAATCTTTTTCTCTACCAAAAAGAGATAAAATTCTTTTTTGCTCTTCAATTGTTGGTATTCTGACAATCATTTTTCCAACTGAAACTTCTCTATATTCTTGTACACAAACAGGTTGCCAAATATTATTCTTCTTGACTTGGAGGTTTCCCATGACCTCTATATCCATTAGAGGAAGATTAAATCTGGCAAAATTAGAGTGAAATAAATCATTCTCTTTGGTTTCAGGGGAAACTTCCATATACGCTTTCAGTAAATATTGCAACTTAGATGCATTCATTTCAGTTGTCAGAATATCAATATCTGATGTTTCTCCTATCTTTATATTCGACAAAATCATAGCAGACGCACCTATAATATAGAACTCTGAACTTATTTCCTGTAATTGAGCAGTTATACCTATGAGGGTTTGAGTTATTTTATCCTTAATATCCATATGTCTACAATTTACTTCTTCTCAAATAACCTGTTAAGCTATGATAGACAAATACCTCTGCAAAGCAGCTATCTCCACTTCAACAACCAACTGCTGAAAGCCTTCCGTCAAATGTTCCGTGTGTGACTTTTCCAATGCCTTGCAATAGTCAATTTTGGCATCATTACTACCCTTCAAGGTAATAACAACGTAGCTATTGAGAAGAAGTATAAATTCGTCAACAGTCGGAAAGCACAACCATTACCGTCAATCTTGCCTGAATAGCAACACTACACTGTCGCCAAATCTTTTATTTCATTTGAGCGCAAGTCCGATAACTTAGCCAAAGGATGATTCGAAATGAATTGCGCTTTTTCCTGCTGTTCCTCATTAAATATCTGTTCCATAACCATAAGACAATTGTAACCTATGGTTAGATTTGATTGTTCCCTATTATACTTTTCCCCTCATAATACTGAACCCTACCTTTCAGTTCATTAATATCCTTCTTGATAGAATCTGTAACAGGTTTCCTGCACATCTACAAGATCAAAGTAATCTAAAGTACCTTCAGGAAGCAAAAAGCGATAACCATTGGAATCCATACTAAATAAATTTGAAGGCAAAAATACTAATTTTAAAATTTACCCCTCAGATTTTTACGTTGACCCCGGAATATTGTAGTGCCACTTCAAGACTTAAAATAAAAAAGCGCTAATTACTTATTTATCAGTAATTAGCGCTTTACTATTGAGGTTCCTGGCGGATTCGAACCGCCGTACATGGTTTTGCAGACCACTGACTAAGCCACTCATCCAAGGAACCTTATTTCCCATTTGCGGTTGCAAAGGTAGTATAAATTTTCAAACTACCAAACTATCCACAGCAATTTTTCTTTGGATGTTTTTTAGTGACTTTGCACTCTTGTTGCTTCTTATCAAGCTGACGCTTTAATTCACAGCCACTTGCACAACTTGCACAAGGATTTTCATTATTTTTCGTACTGCGAAAAAAATTATAAATCCCATATACCATACGAGCCACGCATAACACTATTAGTAAAGCAACTACCCATTCCTGCCAATCCCAGGTCATAAAAACAATCCTCCTATCTGATAAACAGCAAAAGTCAATACCCATGCCAATACAGTGGTATACCCCGCCGTGAAAAATGCCCATTTCCAACTTCCCGACTCCTGTTTTATAGCTGCAAATGTAGCAATACATGGAAAATATACCAACACAAACAACATATAACAGAAAGCGACAAACGGAGTTATCGGAATCCGCTCTCCTAAAGTGGTATCATCCACATTAGCATCATTTGTATAAAGCACACCGAGCGTACTAACCACCAATTCTTTCGCACCAACTCCGGAAATCAGACCAATGCCCAACTTCCAATCAAATCCCATAGGTTCGATTATCGGCTCGATTGCTTTTCCGATCTGCCCTATATAAGAGCTCTCTTGCTGTTCGGCAACCGTCTCATAAGCATCATGATTGGGATAATACCCCAAGAACCAGATAATGACAGATGCAATCATTATAATTCCTCCCATCTTACGAAGATACTGTTCACCTTTATCCCACGTATGACGGAAAATAGCTTTCATTGTAGGCATACGATAAGGCGGCAGTTCCATCACAAACGGAGTATCATCACCCTTAACCAAAAACTTGCTGAACAAACGAGCCAACAGCACTGCCAGCAAAATACCGATACAGTAAATAGAAAACAATACCAATCCTGCATTGTTCGGGAAGAAAGCGCCTACCAACAACAAATAAATCGGAAGACGGGCGCTACAGGACATCAACGGATTGACAAGCATCGTTACAAGACGGCTTTTCCTGTTTTCTATGGTACGGGAAGCCATGATAGCGGGAACATTACATCCGAATCCCATAATAAGAGGAATAAACGATTTGCCGTGAAGTCCCATCTTATGCATTATTTTATCCATGATAAAAGCTGCACGAGCCATATATCCGGAATCTTCCATAAGGGAAATAAAGAAATAAAGGATCAAGATGTTAGGCAAAAAGACGATCACCCCGCCTACTCCACCAATAATGCCATCTATCAACATATCTTTCAACGGCCCCTCGCCCATATGATTATTGATCAGACTCCCTAACGCCTCTACCAACCATTCAATTCCCATCATCGGATACTCCCCAAGCACAAAAGTACCTTCAAACATGATATACATGAAAAGGAAAAAGATGGGATATCCCCACACACGATGTGTCACGATGGCATCAAGGACCTTCGTCATCTGCGCCTTCTCCTGATGATTGTCAATAAATGTCTCTTTTAATGCACCACTAATAAAACCATATTTTGCATCGGTAATAGCAGATTCGCTATCTTCATTCAATGCAACCATGATACGTTTCGCTGCCTTATCGCGTATCCGGATAATTTCTTCCGAATTGGGCAACGTACGAATAATACGTTCAACATCAGGATCGTTTTCTAAAAGTTTTATCGCAAGAAAACGAGTGGAATATTTAGAGCGGATGGCTTCATTTTTCGAGATTTCCTCTTTTACCGCATCAATGGCTTTCTCCAAATCAGGGCCATGGTTGATGTGAATATGACGGAACACGCGTTCCCCCGATTTATGAGGATGAACATAATCTTCCAAATGTTCTTCGTGATGAGTTTCGTCTACGTGGGTACGATGCCAGTCTTGCAGTTCTTTTGCAACTTCCGGATTTATATTTCCATTTTTATCAAAGAAATCACCCCCTTCATAAAGATTGATGATAACATGGAACAGATGATCGATACCTAAATTCTTTTTACAAACAGTAGGAACCATAGGCACGCCGAAAAGTCTGCTCAGCAATCGATAATCGAGAGTATTGCCACTGGACTCAAGTTCGTCATACATATTAAGGGCAATAACCATGCGGACGTTCATATCGATAAGCTGAGTCGTAAGATAGAGATTACGCTCCAGATTGGAAGAATCCACAACGTTAATGATCACATCCGGAGTTTCATCAATGATATGCCGGCGCACATAAATTTCTTCGGGTGTATAGGCCGAAAGAGAGTAAGTACCGGGGAGATCGACTATCTTAAAATGATAACCTTCAAAGTCAAAATACCCTTCTTTAGCATCGACAGTCACTCCGCTATAATTACCCACATGCTCGTGAGCACCGGATGCGAGATTAAACAAAGAAGTCTTTCCACAATTCGGATTACCAACCAAAGCTACATTAATAGTTCTTCTCTTCCCAAGTGCCAACCGCTTCAACTCTTCCTCACCCGGATAAACATTTTCGCTTATGCCTTGATGATAGTCCTGATGCTGATGCACCTGTTCTGCCGCTTCTTGTTCACTGATGATTTCTATCATGTCGGCCTCCTGCCGGCGAAGCGAAATCTCATAACCTAATACTTTGTATTTAATGGGGTCTTTAAGGGGGGCGTTGAGTAATACTTCTACGGTCTTACCTTTGATAAAACCCATCTCGACAATACGCTTACGGAAGCCTCCGTGGCCGAGTACCTTAACAATAACACCCTTCTCTCCTGTTCTTAATTCGGACAAACGCATACTTTGTTCTATTAATTTTCTGCAAAGATAACGGATAAGTTTCTACGATACAAATTATTTAGAATGTTTTTAAATAGAGATACTTTTCACACGAAACGACACGCCAAATGTTACAACAATCAGACCGGTTTAATTTTATTATTCGAATCATTTTATAAATTATTTATAATATGTTTATCTTTGCAACATGATACGTAAAAAGGTTGCACAATATATTGATAACGAGCATTTATTTTCTTCAAAAGCCCACATTATCGTAGCATTGAGCGGTGGTGCCGATTCGGTGGCATTGCTACACATTCTTCATACATTGGGATATAATTGCGAAGCCGCACACTGCAACTTCCATCTACGGAAGGAAGAATCAGACAGGGATGAACGGTTCGTTCGGGATTTATGTGCGACAATGAAAATACCCTTGCATATTGTGCATTTCGAGACAGAACAATATGCAACCGAGAATAAAATATCGATTGAAATGGCAGCGCGTGAATTGCGCTATCGCTGGTTTGCAGAGATAAAAAAACAGACAAATGCCGATGTCATCGCCGTGGCTCACCATCAAGATGACAGCGTAGAGACGGTATTGCTTAATTTTATACGTGGGACAGGAATAAACGGATTATTGGGAATACGGCCTAAAAACGGAGATATCGCGCGGCCGCTTTTATGTATCGACCGAAAAGAAATTATTGATTACCTGCAAAGCACCGGTCAGCAATACGTGACGGACAGTACAAATCTGCAAGACGAATACACCCGCAACAAAATACGTCTGAACCTGTTGCCACTTATGCAGGAAATTAATCCGGCAGCAAAAGAACATATTATCGATACCAGTAATTATCTGAACGATGTAGTGCGTATATATAATAAAGGTATAGATGAAGGGAAACAACGGATAATGGAAAAAGGCAATATCCGTATCACTGCATTGCTAAACGAACCCGCCCCGGAAACACTGCTATTCGAAATACTCTATCCGTTGGGATTCAACCCGGCACAAACTAAAAACATCCTGACTGCATTAAATAAACAAGCAGGCAAACAATTTATAAGCAAAGAAGGTTGGAGAATAACGAAAGACAGAGAATATCTGCTGATAGACAAAAAGGAAGAAAAAGAATACCCTCCTTTCAAACTAATCAGAGAAGAAAGAGAATACACAAGGGATTTTATTATTTCCCGCGACAAACACATTGCCTACTTTGATGCTGACAAATTAGTCGAAAAACTCAGCTTAAGAAAATGGCAGACGGGAGATACCTTTATCCCTTTTGGAATGAAAGGAAAGAAAAAAGTAAGCGACTACCTGACAGACAGAAAATTCTCCGTCATCCGGAAAGAACAACAATGGATTCTATGCTGCGGGGACAAAATAGCTTGGGTAATAGGAGAACGGACCGACAATCGTTTTCGAATAGACGGGAACACAAAAAGAGTAATCATCCTAAAGATTAACGAGGAATAATGTGCCAATTCCTCTTCCGCTTGCTTTCCGTTATTCGGTTTCAGCGTGCGAAAGAGGATTTTTATTGATAGACTATAAGATTGTTTTCGGATCTTTCTGCCGGGTAAAACACTGCGAAAGCAACACAGCAAACGGAGTATCATACACTCTCGCCTGTTGCGTACATGATTTAACACAAGCACAACACTTAATACACTTTTCTGCATCCGTTTGTGTTTCATTACCTTTCAATATGGCGCCTGTCGGACAATGACGTACACATGCACCACAATGCGTACAAAGACTTTCGTCTTCCAACCACGGTGTACGCGGCAAAGGCACACCGCTCTTACGTAGTTTTATCACCTTACGCAAAAAGCGAAATAACGGAAAAAAAGGTTGTCGCGGCCGGGGAATAGCCCGGACATCAATCGGATAAAGAGTTTCCAGGCTGGAAGCTGCTTCTACTTTGGCTTTCAATTTCTTGCCGAATTCCACTGCTAATTCCAAATCATTAGAGTCAGGACGCCCTGCCGCAATCGGATATTTCGCACTGCTATAAGAGTGTTCACCTATAAAAGTCGCCCCGGCAATTACCTTAAATCCATTCAGTAAAACAAAGGCATCCAGTTCCGTCAAAGCTTTCTCATAAGCACGATTACCATAAACCACTACCAATGCTATCGGAGTATCGTTACCCCGGATACTTTCCAGACGCTCCATTGCCAACGGAGCTACATGTCCGCCATATACAGGAACTACCACAACAGCCAATGCAGAAGTCGGAAGCTCCATTTCTTCAACCGGTTTTAAGGTTAAATCGGTCGTTGAAAAATTAGTTATTCCTATTCCGTGAACAATTGCTTCACCTACTTGTTTAGATGTGTGGGTAGGCGAAAAATAAATAAGATGAGCTTCAGTAACTATCATAATGTTCAATTTTAAGTAACAAAGTTACTACAAAAAAGAGAAATGCGGAAAGATATAGTGATAGAATTGAGTTACAAGGGTTTCAGTCGTGCTTCCGATTATTCGTGAAGCCATCGCAATCACCGCTGAAGCCAAATCAGGACGCCGCTACGTTACTTGTCCGTAACCATGCACGGAATGGCGACAAACGGACACGGATAACGAAACAAGGCGTTAAGGATTAGTGAGTTACTGACAACTCACGCAACAAATCCGGTTACGGAAAAAGATTGCGCCGTTCCTCCCCGTTTTGCGTACCGGCGACGGACTCTTCACCAACTAATTTTGAACCTAAAAAAATAAGGACGATGAAGAGTACATTTTCAGTAATCTACTACCTCAAACGTCAGGTAGTGAAAAAGGACGGGACAGTACCCGTCATGGGACGCATTACGGTGGACGGCAGCCAAACGCAGTTCAGCTGCAAACTGACCGTCGATCCCAAGCTGTGGGACACCAAAGGGGGACGTGTCACGGGCAGAAGCTCGGCGGCACTCGAAACGAACCGCATGCTCGACAAGATGCGTGTGCGCATCAACAAACACTATCAGGAAATCATGGAGCGTGACAACTTCGTCACGGCGGAGAAGGTCAAGAACGCCTTTCTCGGACTGGAACATCGCTATCACACGCTGATGCAGGTGTTCCGGCAGCACAACGAAGACTACGAGAAACAGGTGGATGCTGGCATGAAAGCCAAAGGCACGCTCCTGAAGTACAGGACCGTTTACAAGCACCTGCAAGAGTTCCTCACCATCCGCTACCGCGTGAAGGACATCGCGCTGAAAGAGCTTACGCCCGCCTTCATCTCCGACTTCGAGATGTTCCTGCGCACGGACAAGCACTGCTGCACCAACACCGTGTGGCTGTATGTCTGCCCCTTGCGGACGATGGTGTTCATCGCCATCAACAACGAGTGGCTCACACGCGACCCATTCCGGGAGTATGAAATCAAGAAGGAGGAAACGACACGCAGTTTCCTGACGAAAGAGGAAATCCGGCTGCTGATGGAGGGCAGGCTGAAAAACGCCAAGCAGGAGCTTTACCGCGACCTCTACCTGTTCTGCGCCTTCACGGGCCTGTCGTTCGCCGACATGCGCAACCTGACGGAAGAGAACATCCATACCTACTTCGACGAACACGAGTGGATAAACATCAACCGCCAGAAGACGGGCGTGGTGTCCAATATCCGCCTGCTCGACATCGCAAAGCGCATCATCGACAAATACCGGGGTCTGTGCGGGAACGGCAGGATTTTCCCCGTTCCCCACTACAACACGTGCCTTGCCGGAATCCGTTCCGTCGCCAAGCGTTGCGGCATCACCAAGCACATCACGTGGCATCAGAGCCGACACACGGCAGCCACGACGGTGTTCCTCTCCAACGGCGTACCCATCGAAACGGTCAGTTCCATGCTGGGACACAAGAGCATAAAAACGACGCAGATATACGCGAAAATCACCAAAGAAAAGCTCAACCAAGACATGGAGAACCTTGCCGCAAGGTTGAACGGCATCGAGGAATTTGCAGGTTGCACCATCTAAAAAGAAAAGCCATGAAACGTGACATAATCATCATAGAGGACAAGGCGGTCAGCGTAACCGGTAACGAGATATGGATGACCTCCACAGAAATCGCCGGACTGTTCCACACGGGCGTCCCGGCAGTGAACGCCGCCATCAGAGCCGTCCGCAAGCCGGACGTGCTGAACGACTACGAGGTGTGTCGCTACATGCGGCTTGAAAACGGGCTTTCAGCCGACGTGTATTCGCTGGAAATCATCATCCCCATCGCCTTCCGGCTGAACACCTACCATGCACACGTGTTCCGCACGTGGCTGGTGGGCAAGGCACTCTCGAAGGAAAAGCGGCAGGCATACGTGATGTTCATACAGAACGGAAAAGCCGGGTATTGCTAAACACGCATAAAAAGAAAAAAGAAAAAGGAAACGGACAGCCCGTATGGAGTTGCCCGTTTCCTTTTTTCATGCAGCCGCCTTATTCCATCGGCTTGCGGTAGTTCGCCTCCAATAGTTCACGCAACCCCGATTCGGGGTAAAGCACCTTCCCTCCCAAAAGTATAAAGGGCAGCACCCTGTTGTTGCGGTACTCCTGCAAGGTGCGGCGGCTGACACGGAGCAGTTCCGCCACCTCCCTGTCCGTCAGGTAACGCTCCCCGTCCAACGGCGGGCGGTAACTTTCCAGAAAGGCGGAGAGCCATTTCGAGCCTTTGCGCATGTTCTGCACGACGGTGGCAAGCGGCTCGTCCTCCATCGTAAACACTTCATTGTTCTCGTTCATCATAACTTCGGATTCAGTGGGTTGTGAATAATAAAAATCAAATCATTTTCCGCCGGGATAGAGCGTGCCGACAAGCGGAATGAGCCTTTTGACCTCCTCCGGCTTGTAATAGAACCTGCGGTTTATCTGCGAGTAGCCGATAAGCCGCCTGTCACGCAAAGTCTGCAACGTGCGCGGGCTGATCCTCAACTGCCCGCAGACCTCCTCGCCCGTGAGCCACCTTTCCATCCGCCCGCCGTCGCTCCTGCGCCTCAGGGCGGCTACCTTCTCCGCGAGGGCGTTGAAGGACGCCACCATCATCTCGAAGGTCTTTTTCTCGATAGATACTATTTCCATAAGCAAAACATTTCAGAGTTTGCCGCAAAGGTAACGAAGCCGCCTTGAACACGTACCGTTTCCCGCTAAAAGGCAGCTTGTTGCGCCGTCTGTCCGGGTTACGGAGCCATTATCCGTAAAAATCTTACGTGAGCCACGTAGTGAGCTGTTAAAGCCCATTTGGTTTATTGCCGAATTTTGTCGCAGAAACATAGCGCAAGCCGAGCGCAGAACGTCAAGCCCGCTTGAACGGTATGCCGAGGCGCAGCCTATGTTCATGCAAATAAACCAAAAGAAAGAACTGAATATGAAAGTGATAACGATGGAAAGTTCCGCCTTCACCGCATTGACGGAACAGATAGCCGAGATAGCGGCACACGTGCGTGCCGTTTCCGGCGGTAGGAAGGAAGAAGCTCCCGACAGGTTGCTCACCACCCGCGAGGCGGCGCACCTGCTGAACGTGAGTTGCCGCACCCTCCAGCGCATGCGCAGCGAACAGCGCATCGCCTATGTCGTGCTGCGCGGCAAGTGCCGCTACCGGCAGTCGGAAATCGACCGCCTGCTCGAAGACAGCACCGTTACGGGCGAAGCCGCGACACCGGAACAGTTGAAACGCAACCACACGCTGCGCACGGGCGGCAGACCCAAAGGAAGGAGGACGTAAGACATGGAACTGCTTACCCGCAACAATTTCGAGAACTGGATGCAGAAGGTGATGGAACGGCTCGACCGTCAGGACGAGATGCTGCTCTCCATGCAGCCGTCCGGCAAAGCCCCGAACCCGATGGACGGGATCAGGCTTTTCGACAACCAAGACCTGTGCATACTGCTCCAGATCAGCAAGCGCACCCTGCAACGCTACCGCAGCATCGGCGCGCTGCCCTACAAGACGCTCGGCAAAAAGACCTATTACAGCGAGGCGGACGTGCTGACGTTCCTCTCCGAACATGTAAAGGATTTCCGCAAGGAAGACATAGCCTTCTACAAGGCTCGTATCCATAATTTCTTTCAAAAATAACCATTAAAACATTTTTCAGATGGCAAAGAAAAAAGACGAAAAGGACGTGCTGGTTGTCCGTGACGAGAAGACGGGCGAAATCAGCGTGGTAGCCGGGCTGAACGCCGACGGCTCCCCCAAGCGTATCCCCGCGAAAGCGGAGAACGCGCAGAGTTTCCTGCAATTCGACCGGCACGGCGACGTGCTGGACAACTTCTTCAGGAACTTCTTCCGGCAGTGCAGGGAACCCAGCCGCTTCGGTTTCTACCGTGTCGCGGCGGACCAAGCCGACAAACTGCTGGAGGTTATCAAGGACTTGCTGAAAGATCCCGACGGCAACAAGGAGATGCTTGCGCCCCACAAGGTGGACACCTCCGGCTACGAAAAGAAAGTACAGGAGGAGCAGTCCGCCGAAAAACAGGAACAACCGGAACAGAAACAAGATGACGAACCTAAAAAACAGGAAGAAATGGAACAGAAAAACGAACAGAATCAGGAAAGTCCTCAGCAGACGCAGGGCAACCGGGGCTACCAGCCCATCGACGAGAGCAAGATCAACTGGCAGAAGTTGGAGGAGAAATGGGGCGTGAAGCGCGACGACCTTGAAAAGTCGGGCGACCTTAACAGGATGCTCAACTACGGCAAGTCCGACTTGGTGAGGGTGTCGCCCAATTTCGGCGGAGAGGCTTTCGAACTGGACGCCCGCCTCTCCTTCAAGAAGGACGGCGAGGGCAACGTCAGCCTTGTGCCGCACTTCATCCGCAAGGAGCAGAAGCTCGACGACTACAAGGAACACAAGTTCTCCGACGATGACCGGAAGAACCTGCGCGAAACGGGCAACCTCGGCAGGGTCGTGGACCTCGTGGACAGGGAAACGGGCGAGATCATCCCCTCGTTCGTCAGCATCGACCGCAAGACGAACGAAATCACGGATGTCTCGGCCAGCAAGGTGCGCATACCGGAACGCATCGGCAAGACGGAAATCACCAAGCAGGAGCAGGACATGCTGCGTGCCGGTCTGCCCGTGCGTGACAAACTCATCGAACGCAAGGACGGCAGGAAGTTCGTCACCACCCTGCAAGTGAACGTGGAGCAGCGCGGCGTGGAGTTCGTGCCGGGAACCGGCAGGTCGCCCCGTGCCGTCCAGACACAGGAAAATAAGGAGAAACAGGCGCAAGGTACGGAAAACACAGCCAACACGAACAAGGAGCAACGCCGCAACACGTGGACGAACGCCGACGGCAGCATCCGCCCCATCAGCAAATGGAGCGGCGTGGACTTCACCGAGCAGCAGAAAGCCGACTACGTGGCGGGCAAAGCCGTGAAACTGGAGAACGTGACCGACAAGCAGGGCTTCCACGCCACGATGTACATCAAGTTCAACCCGGAGAAGGGACGCCCGTACCGCTACGACACCAACCCCGACAACGCGCAGAAGGTCGCGCCTTCCAACGAGAGCCGCACGCAGGTGGCGGTGAACAGCGAGGGCAAGACCAACGAGGCTACCAAGAACCTGAAGGAGCCGTTGCGGAAGGGACAGACCGCCCCGAAGGACACCGCGCAGCAACAGCAGCAGGAGAAGCCGCAAAAAAGAAACAATAAGGGCATGAAGATGTAATCCGGTGTCCGCCACTAAATCCGAAGTAACATTTGTAAAATTCAAAACGACAGAAGAATATGAAGACAATCATTGCAGAAAAGCCGTCTGTGGCACGTGAGATCGCCCGTATCGTGGGCGCGACAAAGAGAGAGGAAGGATATTTCGAGGGAGGCGGCTACGCCGTGACTTGGGCGTTCGGACATCTCGTACAGCTTGCCATGCCCGACGGCTACGGCATACGCGGCTTCGTCCGTGACAACCTGCCCGTCATCCCCGACACCTTCACGCTCGTCCCCCGTCAGGTAAAGACGGAGAAGGGCTACAAGCCCGACAGCGGCGTGGTGACGCAGATCAAGACCGTCACCCGGCTATTCAAGGAAAGTGAACAGATCATCGTGGCGACCGATGCCGGACGCGAGGGTGAGCTTATTTTCCGCTACCTCTACCATTACACCGGATGCGCCACCCCGTTCGTCCGCCTCTGGATAAGCTCGCTTACCGACAAGGCTATCCGCGAGGGACTGCGCAACCTTGAAGCGGGCGGCAAATACGACGACCTCTATCTTGCCGCCAAAGCGCGGAGCGAATCGGACTGGCTCGTGGGCATCAACGGCACGCAGGCACTCTCCATCGCCGCCGGACACGGCACTTACTCCGTCGGGCGGGTGCAGACACCTACATTGGCGATGGTGTGCGCACGCTACTGGGAGAACCGCCGCTTCACGCCCGAAGCCTTCTGGCAGCTCCATATCGCAACGGACGGCTGCGACGAAGGAACTGTGAAGTTTTCCTCTTCCGAAAAATGGAAAGAGAAAGAGCCCGCGACGGAACTGTATAATAAGGTGAAGTCGGCAGGCACAGCCACCGTCACGAAAGCCGAACGCAAGGAGAAGACGGAGGAAACACCGCTCCTGTACGACCTGACCACGCTCCAGAAGGAAGCCAACACCAAGCACGGCTTCACGGCGGAACAGACGCTTGAAATCGCGCAGAAGCTCTACGAGAAGAAGCTCATCACCTATCCGAGAACCGGAAGCCGCTACATCCCCGAAGACGTGTTCGCCGAAATCCCCAAGCTGCTCGCCTTCATCGGGGCTTTGCCCGAATGGAAAGGCAAGGTGCAGCCGAAAGCCGTCCCGACACGCAGAAGCGTGGACGGTAGCAAGGTGACGGACCACCACGCCCTGCTCGTCACGGGAGAGAAACCGCTGTTCCTCTCCAAAGAAGACAACACCGTCTATCAGATGGTTGCCGGGCGCATGATCGAGGCGTTCTCCGAGAAATGCGTCAAGGACACCGCTACCGTCACGGCGGAGTGTGCCGGAGTGGAGTTCACGGTGAAAGGCAGCGTCATCAGGCAAGCCGGATGGCGTGCCGTATATGGTGAGGAGGACAAGGAAGAAACCGCCATCCCCGGCTGGCGGGAAGGCGACACGCTGACGTTGAAAGGCTGTTCCATCACGGAGGGAAAGACCAAACCCAAGCCGTTGCATACCGAAGCAACCTTGCTCTCGGCTATGGAAACGGCGGGCAAGGACATAGAGGACGACGCACTCCGTCAGGCTTTGAAGGACTGCGGCATCGGCACGCCCGCCACCCGTGCCGCCATCATCGAAACGCTCTTCAAGCGCGGCTACATGGAACGCTGCAAGAAATCGCTTGTGCCGACAGAAAAAGGGCTTGCCCTTTACTCTGTCGTGAAGACGATGCGCATCGCCGACGTCGCCATGACGGGCGAATGGGAGAAGAATCTGGCACGCATCGAGCGCGGGGAGCTGCCCGCCGACACCTTCTGCAAGGAGATAGAGGCGTACACAAAGGAGATTACCTCCGAACTGCTCTCGTGCGACAAGCTGTTCGCCCGCAGGGATTCCGGCTGCAAGTGTCCCAAGTGCGGAACGGGCAGTATGCAGTTCTACGGCAAGGTCGTCCGCTGCGACAACGCGGACTGCGGGCTACCCGTGTTCCGCCTGAAGGCGAACCGCACCCTTTCCGATGACGAGATCAAAGAGCTGCTCACCGATGGGCATACGAAGCCGCTCAAAGGCTTCAAGAGCAAGCAGGGCAAGAGCTTCGACGCCATAGTCGCCTTTGACGGGGACTATAACACGACTTTCGTGTTCCCCGAAAGGAAAACGAGCAGGAAATTTTCAGGACGGAAGAAATAGTATTAACTTTGCCACTTGTTCAGAGTAATGAATTGTTCTTCGATACCGGATTACACTCATACTTTGGATTTAGTGGTGGCACTCGGAGGGATACCGAGTGCCTTTTCATTCTCCTTTTCAGACGATTATCCCCATCATTATCAACCCACTAAATTCCAAAGTAATGAACAACAAGAAGAAAAACGAAGGTCAGACCGACTTTTCCTATTACGGTCTGTACCTGCTGGACTATCTCCGCACGAACAGGTTTGAACAGGCTTCCGACGATGCCTTCATCCGGGAACGTGCCGACCGTGCCGCCGAAACGTATGAGCGTGCGCGGCTCGAAGGCTATCCGTCCGAGGGGGCGCAGGAGTTGGCGATGGACACGCTCCTGCGTGGTCTTCGCTATTCCAAGTACGCCATCCTCCGCGAAGTCGTGGAAAACGAGTTTGCCGACGAAGTGCCGGAAAAGAAACGCGAAGCCTTCATCCGAAAGCTGCTGCCGCCTGTCGGCAACGTATTCTCCGCCTATGATCTTTCGGACGACAACTTCGCCCTGTCGCCCGAATACGACCTGCTCTACACGGAGCTGACGGGAGCCGTCGTCCTTTATATCGGGGAATATGGCGTTTAACCGCAAACAACGGCTGCGGGACAACATCGAGGCGATACGGACGGCATTCATCCTTGACAGGGAACGGAGGACGGCAACCGCCGAGGAACAAGCCATACTTCGGAAGTATTGCGGTTTCGGCGGGTTGAAGTGCATACTGAACCCGGCAAAGGAACTGACGGATGCCGTGCATTGGGCGAAATCGGACCTCGAACTGTTTGCCCCTACGGTGGAACTGCACAGGCTGGTGCGTGAAAACAGCAAGGACGATACGGAGTACAAGCGGTACGCGGATGCCATGAAGCAGTCCGTGCTGACCGCATTCTACACACCGCCGGAGATAACCGGCACGATTGCGGAGGCTCTGCATGAACACGGCATACGTCCCGACCGTGTGTTGGAGCCGTCGGCGGGCGTGGGCGCATTCGTGGATGCCGTGCTGGAAAACAAGCCGGACGCGGACATCATGGCTTTCGAGAAAGACCTGATGACGGGCAAGATATTGGGACACCTGCATCCCGACCAAAAGGTAAGGGTGCAGGGATTCGAGAAGATAGAGAAGCCCTTCACGGATTATTTCGACCTTGCCATCTCGAACATCCCGTTCGGCGACGTGGCTGTGTTCGACCCGGAGTTTACAGGAAGCCAAGACCCGGCAAGGCGTTCCGCACCGAAGGCAATACACAACTACTTCTTCCTGAAAAGCCTTGACGCTGTGCGTGAGGGCGGCATCGTGGCGTTCATCACCTCGCAGGGGGTGCTGGACGCACCGTCCAACGCACCCATACGCGAGTATATGATGCGTAATGCCAATCTGGTGGGTGTCGCACGCCTGCCGAACAATCTCTTCACGGACAACGCGGGTACGGAGGTGGGCAGCGACCTGATTATCCTGCAAAAGAACAGCGGAAAGAACGGGGAACTGTACTACAACGAGAAACTTTTCATGCAGACCGAACAGACGCCCATCGGCACTTCGGTGAACGGGTATGTATGGAGCATCAGCTCTCTTTCCAATACGGATTTAATCAGAGGCACAGACCCTTACGGGAAACCTGCCTATCAACTCCTGCACCGGGGCGGCATCGGGCAAATGGCGGAGGACTTGCGGGAACATCTGAAAATCGAGTTGCATCAGTTTGACAAAGAACTGTATGAAATGTACAGCCTGCATCCGGCACAGGGGAAAAGCACGGTTACGGAAACCATTTCCATACCAGTTGTCACTCCTGAGATACAGCCACGTAATGAAATGGCAGCCAAGCCCGAAGCGGTAACACCGCAGCCGGAGGAAGAAAAGCCGGAGATAGAGCCGCACCGTCCCGATTATTCGGAGGGCGTGCAGCTCTCCCTGCTCGACCTCTGGGGCATGACCGAGGAGGTACGCAAGCAGGAAGCACCCTCCAAGAAGAAAAAGACGGCGAAAAAGGAAAGCCCGGCAAGACGTATGCCTCCCAAACCGCAGGCGCAGGTTACGCCGAAGGTTACGACCGCACCGCCACAGCCGTCTGCCGCACCACCGACGGAGAACAGGGACAGCCAAGAAACAAAGCCGGTGAGTGTCGCAGCCAAAGCCGATCCGGATGATATTTACGCCACTTTGGATTGGGATACCAACCCGCCCATCAACGGCTTCTATGAAATGATGATGGACCTCACGCCGGAGCGACGCAAGGAGCTTCGCAGGCTGGCGGCACAGCATCAGGAGAAACGGCAGCATGTCCCGGACGTGAAAGCCGCACCGGAGCAGGAAACACGGCAACCCGAAACGCAGCCGGAAGTTGCCGCCACTCCTGCCGCTCACGCAACGGAAACGGCTGCAACCTCCCTTTTCCCCGAAATGGAAGCGGAAAAACCGGAGGAGGAACCTCTCGACCTTTCTCCCCGTCCGTTCAACGGCATGCTGGAGCCGCACTATCGTGACGGCTCTATGGTACTGGATGCTTCACGCAATCTCGGTTATTTGAAAGACCTCACGCCTTACGGCGCGACATTCCAACCGCTTGACCTGACTGGCTACCAGAAGGAGAAAGCGATGTTGTATGTGTCACTCCGTGATTCATACGAGCGGCTTTACCGCTACGAGGCGGAGTATCACGATGAAGGGTCTGCACAACGCATAGCGTTGAACACCTGCTACGATGAGTTTGTCATGCGCTACGGCAACCTCAATGCCAAGCAGAACGTGAAACTGTTGATGATGGATGCCGCCGGGCGCGACATCCTTTCGTTGGAACGTGCGGAAGACGGCAGGTTCGTCAAGGCGGACATCTTCGAGCGTCCCGTTTCCTTCTCGGTGGAGAGCCATGCCAACGTAAGCTCTCCCGAAGAGGCACTCTCCGCATCGCTCAACAAGTTCGGCACGGTCAATCTCGACTATATGCGGGAGATAACCGACAGCACGGAAGAGGGATTGCTTGACGCCCTCAAAGGACGCATCTTCTACAACCCGCTCGTAACCGGTTACGAGATAAAGGACAGGTTCATCGCCGGGAACGTGATAGAGAAGGCGGAGCGCATCAAGGCATGGATGGGTGACAACCCAGAAAACGGGCGTATGCCGGAAGTGAAGCAGGCGTTGTTGGCTCTGAAAGAAGCCGAGCCGCCGCGCATCGCCTTCGAGGACCTCGACTTCAATTTCGGGGAACGCTGGATTCCGACGGGCGTGTACGCCGCCTACATGAGCCATCTTTTCGACACGGACGTGAAAATCGCCTACTCCGCAAGCATGGACGAGTATTCGGTGGCGTGCGGCTACCGCACCATGAAAATCACGGACGAGTTTTTAGTGAAGGGCTATTACCGGAACTATGACGGTATGCACCTGTTGAAACACGCCCTGCACAACACCTGCCCCGACATGATGAAGTCCATCGGCAAGGATGAGCATGGCAATGACATCAAGGTGCGCGACAGCGAGGGCATACAGCTCGCCAACGCCAAGATTGACGAAATCCGTAACGGGTTCTCGGAATGGCTGGAAGAGCAGTCGCCGCAGTTCAAGGAACGGCTGACGACAATGTACAACCGCAAGTTCAACTGTTTCGTGCGACCGAAGTATGACGGTTCGCACCAGACGTTTCCCGACCTCAATCTGAAAGGATTGGCAAGCCGGGGTATTCAAAGCGTTTATCCGTCGCAGAAGGATTGCGTCTGGATGATAAAACAGAACGGAGGCGGGATCTGTGACCACGAAGTTGGAACAGGTAAAACACTGATAATGTGTATTGCAGCGCATGAAATGAAGCGTCTGAACTTGGCGCACAAGCCGATGATTATCGGCTTGAAGGCGAACGTGGCGGAGATAGTAGCCACTTATCAGGCGGCATATCCTAATGCGAGGATTCTCTACGCTTCGGAAAAGGATTTCTCGACTGCCAACCGCGTGCGTTTTTTCAACAACATCAAGAACAACGACTACGATTGCGTCATCATGTCGCACGACCAGTTCGGCAAGATACCACAGTCGCCGGAGTTGCAACAGCGCATCCTGCAAGCGGAGCTTGACACGGTGGAGGAAAACCTTGAAGTGCTGCGGCAGCAGGGCAAGAACGTGTCGCGGGCGATGCTGAAAGGATTGGAGAAACGCAAGCACAACCTTGTGGCGAAGTTGGAGAAAGTGGAACACGCCATCAAATCCCGCACGGATGACGTAGTGGACTTCAAGCAGATGGGCATCGACCACATCTTCATTGACGAGAGCCACCAATTCAAGAACTTGACTTTCAACACCCGGCATGACCGTGTGGCGGGGTTGGGAAACTCGGAAGGAAGCCAGAAAGCCCTGAATATGCTTTTTGCCATACGAACTATACAGGAGCGCACGGACAAGGACTTGGGGGCTACGTTCCTGTCCGGCACAACCATTTCCAACAGTCTGACGGAATTGTACCTGCTCTTCAAGTATCTGCGTCCGAAGGAATTGGAAAGGCAGGATATCCGATGCTTCGACGCATGGGCGGCAATTTTCGCCAAAAAGACAACCGACTTCGAGTTCAACGTGACGAACAATGTGGTTCAGAAGGAGCGTTTCCGATATTTCATCAAAGTGCCGGAGCTTGCCGCCTTCTACAACGAGATTACCGATTACCGCACGGCGGAGGACGTGGGTGTGGATCGTCCGCGTAAGAACGAGATACTGCATCACATACCTCCCACGCCCGACCAAGAGTATTTCATCAAACAGCTGATGCAGTTCGCCAAGACGGGTGACGCCACGCTGCTGGGCAGACCGCCCCTGTCGGAAACGGAGGAGAAGGCGAAGATGCTTATCGCCACCGATTACGCGCGGAAGATGGCTCTCGACATGCGCATGATAGACCCGCATTATGAGGACCACCCCGACAACAAGGCTTCCCACTGCGCCAAGACGATTGCGGAGTATTACCACAAATACGACGCGCAGAAAGGCACGCAGTTCGTGTTCTCGGATCTGGGAACATACCAGCCGGGCGACGGATGGAACGTGTACAGCGAGATAAAGCGGAAGCTGACGGAGGACTACGGCATCCCGGCAAGCGAGGTGCGCTTCATTCAGGAGTGCAAGACCGACAAGGCACGCAAGGGGGTGATAGACGCCATGAACGCCGGAACGGTGCGCGTGCTGTTCGGTTCCACTTCCATGCTCGGAACGGGTGTGAACGCGCAGAAACGGTGTGTCGCAATCCATCATTTGGATACGCCGTGGCGTCCATCCGACCTGCAACAGCGTGACGGACGCGGAGTTAGGGCGGGCAACGAGATTGCCAAGCGTTTTGCCGGGAACAATGTGGATGTCATCATCTACGCGGTGGAAAAGTCGTTGGACAGCTACAAGTTCAACCTGCTGCACTGCAAGCAGACGTTCATCTCGCAGCTCAAAAGCGGGGCGATGGGCGCACGTACCATCGATGAGGGGGCTATGGACGAGAAATCGGGCATGAACTTCTCGGAGTACATGGCGTTGCTCTCCGGCAATACCGACCTTTTGGACAAGGCGAAACTGGAGAAGCGTATCGCATCGCTTGAAGGGGAACGCAAGTCGTTCAACAAGGGCAAGCGCGATTCGGAGTTCAAGCTGGAAGCCAAGACGGGGGAACTGCGCAACAACACGGCTGTCATCGAAGCCATGACGGAGGACTGGAACCGTTTTCTTTCCGTTGTGCAGACTGATAAGGAAGGTAGTCGCCTTAATATTGTCAAGGTGGACGGCGTGGATTCAACCGACGAAAAAGTTATTGGAAAGCGTTTGCAGGAGATAGCCAAGAACGCCACGACGGGCGGTTTGTACAAGCCTGTCGGGGAGATTTACGGTTTCCCGATAATGGTGGTCAGCGAGAGGATACTCAAAGAGGGGCTGGAATTTACCGACAATCGCTTCGTGGTGGAAGGGAATTACAAATACACCTATAACAACGGGCATCTGGCGATGGCTGACCCGGTAGCCGCCGCACGTAATTTCCTGAATGCATTGGAGAGGATTCCGTCCATCATCGACCAGTATAAGGCGAAGAACGAGGTGCTGGAAAAGGAGGTTCCGCAGTTGCAGGAGATAGCGGGCAAGGTGTGGAAGAAAGAGGACGAACTGAAACAGTTGAAGTCCGAACTTGCCGCGCTTGACCGCAAGATACAGTTGGAGCTTGCGCCGCCCGCGCAGGAAGTCACCGAAAAAGAAAAGAACGGGCAGGAGATCAAGCCAGATGCGGAAGGTGTACGGAGCATATCGCCACAACAAACCGATGATGTCCCGCAGATTCGCAGCCCGATGGATAAACGAAGTCCGTCTGGCAATTTCATTGCCAATCATATCATTATCGGGCGTCCGGGTTTTCAGTTTAAGGATGAAAACCGATCGAAAGGGATAAAAATTTAAAATTATGAATTTTATATAAAATATTAATAGGGGCTATCCAAAAGGTCTAAAAGTAAATCTTATCCCCTCTGCAAGTATCTGTAGAAGAGTGATTGCAAGAATTTCTTTCTTTTTGGGCAGCCTCTATTAAATTTATTTATTCTTTCTTGATTTATGTTTATAAACATTATACCAAAAACATTCCAACTAACCTTGTTTATGTTTTGTCAGCCACCATTTGCACAACCATATTTGACTCCCAAAGAGAGTGAATTCGATAAGATAACTTGCTGCATACCCACAATAAGGGGCTAAATAGAATACGAATGGGAAATAGATAACAGTACCGACAACAGATTGCGTTATGTAGTTGGTTAAACTCATTTTACCATAAAGCTGTAATGTGGAAACCGCTTTTTTGACACGTTCCTTATGACACAATAATATGAACGAGAATATTTCTACAGAATCATCAGTAAAACAGAAAAAAATACTAATTTTGTTTTTGATGATCATTTCAAAAGGAATTAGAAAAAATGTCTAATTCTAACTTATAGAGGAAAAAGCAACAATTAAATATTAAAGAATAAAAGATACGAAAAATATGACGCCAAAAGAGATACTACAAGAATGGATTGACTGCTTCAACGCCGCCGATGCAGTCGCTTTGGCAAACTTATACGCTCAGGATGCCATAAACCATCAAGTCGCAAACACCCCGGTTATAGGAAAAACAGCTATCCATAAAATGTTTGTAAATGAATTTGCAACCTCAAAAATGGTTTGTATTGTTGAGCATATATTCGAGGATGGAGAATGGGCTATCATGGAATGGAAAGATCCGCTCGGGTTGCGAGGATGCGGATTCTTCCATGTGCAAAACGATAAAATCGTTTTCCAAAGAGGTTATTGGGATAAGCTCAGCTTTCTCAAACAGCACGGTTTAACCGTAGAGAATAGTGATAAAAATCCAAACACATAACACCGTCCGATATGGGAATCATCATTCATTCTTTAGAGTCCGTTTCTTTCAAAGATTTGTATGCGGCATTCTCATCCGCATTCAAAGATTATGATTTCTCTTTGAATGCGGATGAATTGCGACGCATGCTCGACCGACGAGGATACAATCCACAACTATCTTTCGGAGCATTTTTCGAAGGACGGCTGATTTCTTTTGTGTTTAACGGAACAGGCATGTACAACAACATCTTGACGGCCTATGACACAGGGACGGGAACCGTACCTTCATTCCGGGGATTACACCTAACCCAAAAAATATTCACTTTCAGCCTCGAATTGATATATCAACAAGGAGTTCGGCAATATGTACTGGAAGTTTTGCAACACAATCACAAAGCAATAAAAATATATCGCAAATTAGGCTTTGAAACACAGAGAAATTTCAACTACTACTCTGCCAAACTGAGCGATATTGTTCCTGTATTGCAAGTAAACCATACCGCATGTCGCATACTCCCATCGGATTTAAAAAACTGCCTTAACCAAACGGCCTGGTTCGATTTTCATCCTTCATGGCAAAATGACAGGGCTTCACTGGAACGCGGAATCGACAATTTGGACATATTGGGAGCTTATGAAAGAGAAGAACTTGTCGGATTTGTTATCTTTGAACCGGCATCAGGCGATATTTCATCCCTCGCAGTTGCAAAAGATTACCGGCGTAAAGGAATAGGTAAGTCCTTGCTTAAAAGTGCTGTCAGTCATTTTCAAAGCGATGTACTCAAATTTACTAATGTTGATTGCGATTGTGAATCAGTCACTGGTTTCTTGTCATCATTAGGACTTACCCCAAAAGGACAACAGTTTGAAATGGTCAGAAAAATTTAACCTACATTTATATGAATAGCCCTCATCATCAAATAACGGTTCTCAGCTATACGCAGGCAGGGATTTTAACCACTGAACTTCCTACGAAGAACTGAACTTTAAATTTACCACTTAACTGTCCTACGAAGCACGAAAGCCCTGCTTGCGTATAGGTGATGTTATGCGGTCGGTTTTCATTTTCTCTTCTTTCTCGTTAATTTGTCAAGCAAAGTTACTAAATTTGCAGTCAAGCAATTTCAATTTTTGAATTATGTATTTCAGCAGACCTTGGACTTCTATCTAAGTGATAGGCAGTCCTGAAAATTCCAATCTCTTTTAGGTCAAGACAATTAGTCTATGGGTTTCGTGTACCGACTTTTTTGTAAAGGCGTTACGTTGTCATAGTTGCTCTGTCGGGTAATACTGTCTATTCACTTCTCCACGATTTGAATTCAAGTATTCACCTGTAAGAAGTTACTAAACCTGTTGGCGGAATTAATTTAGTGCATACTTAATTCTGCCAATGGGCTTGTCGTTAATGAAGTTTACGTATTGCAGAATGGTAAGTGCACTAATTTTGCCAATGATTCTGGCAAACAAACCATTCGTTATTTTCGCGTAGTTCCTGATGACCAAGAACTGGTCTGTAAGTTGTGAGAATATTGTCTCAATCCTCTTTCTTGCCTTTGCAAACGGAATGAATGTCGGTTTCCAATCCTTTTGGTTGAGCCGATACGGACACTCCAGTCTTATGTGTGCGGTTTCGAACAAGTCAAGCTGTACGTCAGCTCCAATATACCCTTTGTCACCATAGATGCTACAGTCGTGATAAGTATGTTTTACATCCTTCATATAATGGAGGTCAGCCACACTTGCCTTTGACAGATCATAGGAATGGATAACTCCACTTAACCCACAGAGAGCGTGTAACTTATAACCAAAATAATACGTGTTCTGCGAAGCACAGAAGCCGAAGTCGGGAGCTTGCGAGAAATTGCCGGCACGCCCCATCTTGCAACGTTTTCCTCTTGCAACCCTACAGACCTCTATCGGCTTGGAGTCAACAAAGAATTGTTCCTCTCCGCCATCCATTTCCATGGCAATCCGCTTGCGCAGTTCCTCACACAGGCCTGACGTTTTCTTCCTGCGGTCATTGAACTGTCTCCTTGATATGAGATTGGGAATGCTGTCCTTGTATTCTTGCAATTTATAGTCGAACAACCACTTCTCACTATCAATGCTCTCGGTCTCTGCCGTCAGGGATAGCGCCACCACTTCCAAATCCGAAAACTTGGGAACAGGACCACGACGTGGAACATTACCCGAATCATTGACGAGATTTTCAGAGAATTGCTTGCATATCTCAAGTATTTTGACGAATTTTGCATAAAGGTTGTACATACGATGGTTTGAACTTAATGTTTTAATCACCACTAAGTTACTAAAAATCAGCGACATGTACAACTTTTTACTCATATTTATCAACTTAAATTAATTCCGCCAACGGGTTTACTAATGACAAAAAAGAAATTGCCCGTTCGTTTTACGGGTCAGCACTTTACTATTGATAAAGTGCTAATAAAAGATGCAATAAGACAAGCAAATATAAGTAATCAGGATACGGTTTTAGATATTGGGGCAGGCAAGGGGTTTCTTACTGTTCATTTATTAAAAATCGCCAACAATGTTGTTGCTATTGAAAACGACACAGCTTTGGTTGAACATTTACGAAAATTATTTTCTGATGCCCGAAATGTTCAAGTTGTCGGTTGTGATTTTAGGAATTTTGCAGTTCCGAAATTTCCTTTCAAAGTGGTGTCAAATATTCCTTATGGCATTACTTCCGATATTTTCAAAATCCTGATGTTTGAGAGTCTTGGAAATTTTCTGGGAGGTTCCATTGTCCTTCAGTTAGAACCTACACAAAAGTTATTTTCGAGGAAGCTTTACAATCCATATACCGTTTTCTATCATACTTTTTTTGATTTGAAACTTGTCTATGAGGTAGGTCCTGAAAGTTTCTTTCCACCGCCAACTGTCAAATCAGCCCTGTTAAACATTAAAAGAAAACAGTTATTTTTTGATTTTAAGTTTAAAGCCAAATACTTAGCATTTATTTCCTGTCTGTTAGAGAAACCTGATTTATCTGTAAAAACAGCTTTAAAGTCGATTTTCAGGAAAAGTCAGGTCAGGTCAATTTCGGAAAAATTCGGTTTAAACCTTAATGCTCAAATTGTTTGTTTGTCTCCAAGTCAATGGGTAAACTGTTTTTTGGAAATGCTGGAAGTTGTCCCTGAAAAATTTCATCCTTCGTAGTTCAAAGTCGGGTGGTTGTCAAGATGATTTTTCTGGTTTGGTGTCGTCTTTTAAGCTGCCGCATAACAAATTAATAATACCAAATAAAAATACGTATAGATTAAAAAAGTTCTTTGTGCTTTTGTCAGGGAACTTTTTTTTCGTAAATTTGCGTTCAATTATGCGGCAGTAATAATATACATATTAATACGAGTTAAGAATCCTGTAGTTTTCCACATGCTACGAGGAGGTATTAAAAGGTGCGTTTCGGCAATGCATCTATTGTAGTATATTATTGCTTAATCAAATGAACATTATAAATTTAGGAATTCTTGCTCACATTGATGCAGGAAAAACTTCCGTAACCGAAAATCTGCTATTTGCCTGCGGAGCAACGGAAAAGCGCGGCAGTGTTGATAAAGGTGACACCATAACAGACTCTATGGATATAGAAAAACGTAGAGGAATTACTATTCGGGCTTCTACGACATCTATTGTTTGGAATGGTGTGAAATGCAATATCATTGACACTCCGGGACACATGGATTTTATTGCAGAGGTGGAGCGGACATTCAAAATGCTTGATGGAGCAGTCCTCATATTATCGGCAAAGGAAGGCATACAAGCACAAACAAAGTTGCTGTTCAAGACTTTGCAAAAACTGCAAATCCCGACAATTATATTTATCAATAAGATTGATCGTGCCGGCGTAAATCTTGAGCGTTTATATCTGGACATAAAAACAAATCTGTCGCAAGACGTCTTGTTTATGCAAACGGTTGTCGATGGAGTAGTTTACCCGATTTGCACCTCAACAGATATAAGGGCAGAACACAAAGAATTTGTATGCAACCATGACGACGATATATTAGAACTATATTTGGCGGATAAAGAAATCTTACCGGCAGATTATTGGAATGCGATAATCGCTCTTGTGGCAAAAGCCAAAGCCTATCCGGTCTTGCATGGATCAGCAATGTGCAATATTGGCATCAATGAGTTGTTAGACGCCATCATTTCTTTTATATTTCCTCCGGCATCAGTCCCAAATAGACTTTCAGCTTATCTTTATAAAATAGAACATGCCCCCAAAGGGCATAAAAGAAGTTTTCTAAAAATTATTGACGGAAGTCTGAGACTTCGAACCGTTATAAAAGTCAATGATTCGGAAAAATTCATCAAGATTAAAAATCTAAAAACCATTTATCAGGGCAAAGAGATAAATGTTGATGAAGTGGTTGCTAATGATATCGCAATTATAGAAGATATAGAAGAATTAAGAATCGGAGATTATTTAGGTGTTAAACCTTGTCTGATTCAAGGATTATCTCATCAGCATCCCGCCCTCAAATCTTCTGTCCGACCAGACAAGCCCGAAGAGAGAAGCAAGTTGATATCCGCTCTAAATGTATTGTTTATTGAAGACCCGTCTCTGTCCTTTTCCATAAATTCATATAGTGATGAATTGGAAATCTCGTTATATGGTTTAACCCAAAAAGAAATCATACAAACATTGCTGGAAGAACGATTCTCCGTAAAGACCCATTTTGATGAAATCAAGACTATCTACAAAGAACGACCTAAAAAGAAGGTGAATAAGATTATCCATATCGAAGTCCCTCCCAACCCTTACTGGGCCTCAATAGGACTGACTCTGGAACCTTTACCGATAGGGTCAGGGGTGCAAATCGAAAGTGAAATCTCCTTTGGTTATCTGAACCATTCTTTTCAAAATGCCGTTTTTGAAGGAATCCGTATGTCTTGCCAATCGGGATTGCATGGATGGGAAGTGACGGATTTGAAAGTAACCTTTACTTATGCCCTTTATTATAGTCCGATAAGTACCCCTGCCGATTTTAGACAATTGTCTCCTTATGTCTTCAGGTTGGCTTTGCAACAATCAGGAGTGGATATTCTCGAACCGATGCTCTATTTTGAGTTACAGATACCACAAGTAGCAAGTTCCAAAGCTATTACAGATCTGCAAAAAATGATGTCTGAGATTAAAGGTATCAGTTGTAATAAAGAGTGGTGTCTTATTGAAGGGAAAGTTCCATTAAATACAAGTAAAGACTATGCTTCAGAAGTAAGTTCATACACTAAAGGCTTAGGCACTTTTATGGTTAAGCCGTGTGGGTATCAAATAACAAAAGGCGGTTATTCTGATAATACCCGTATGGAAGAAAAGGATAAACTTTTATTCATGTTTGAAAAATCAGTATCATCAAAATAATGGAACGATCCAGGAATTTCTATAAGACAATACGGTTGGGGTATATACTTATCTCCGTTCTTATCGGATGTATAGCATATAATAGCTTCTATGAATGGCAGGAGATAGAAGCATTAGAACTTGACAATAAAAAAATAGACGAGTTCCGAAAAGAGATAAACAATATCAATATTCAAATGATAAAATTTTCTCTATTTGGTGAAACAATACTGGAATGGAACGATAAAGATATCGAACATTACCATGCACAGCGTATGGCAATGGATAGTATGCTCTGCCGTTTCAAAGCTACCTATCCGGCAGAGCGTATAGACAGCGTACGCCATCTTCTCGAAGATAAGGAACGGCAGATGTGCCAAATCGTTCAAATACTTGAACAACAACAAGCCATCAACGATAAGATAACCAGTCAAGTACCTGTAATCGTGCAGAAGAGTGTACAGGAACAGCCCAAGAAGTCCAAGCGCAAAGGTTTCTTGGGCATCTTCGGCAAAAAGGAAGAAGCGAAACCAACTGTGACTACCACGATGCACCGTTCCTTTAACCGGAATATGAGAACCGAACAACAGGCACAAAGCCGCCGCTTATCGGTTCATGCCGATAGCCTTGCCGCACGAAATGCGGAACTTAACAGGCAACTGCAAGGACTGGTTGTTCAAATAGACGGGAAAGTACAAACTGACCTACAAAAGCGGGAAGCCGAGATAACAGCCATGCGGGAACGGTCGTTCATTCAGATTGGGGGCTTGACAGGGTTCGTTATACTGCTACTGGTCATATCATATATCATCATACACCGAAATGCCAACCGCATCAAGCGATATAAACAGGAAACCGCAGATTTAATCGAGCGACTGCAACAAATGGCAAAGCGAAACGAGGCACTGATAACCTCCCGCAAGAAAGCCGTACATACCATTACCCATGAATTACGCACACCGCTGACTGCAATAACGGGCTATGCCGGACTGATACAAAAAAACTTCAATGCGGATAAAACCGGGATGTATATCCGAAATATTCAGCAATCCTCCGACCGTATGCGTGAAATGCTTAATACTCTTCTGAGTTTCTTCCGGCTGGACGACGGCAAGGAACAGCCTAATTTCTCCACGTGTAGGATTTCATCAATAGCGCATACGCTCGAATCAGAGTTTATGCCAATTGCCATAAACAAGGGACTTGCTCTTACTGTGACGAATCACACGGATGCTGTTGTACTGACCGATAAGGAACGCATTCTACAAATTGGAAATAACCTGCTGTCAAACGCCATCAAGTTCACTGAGAACGGTGCCGTTTCTCTGACAATGGGGTATGATAACGGTATGCTGAAACTTATCGTCAAAGATACGGGTTCGGGTATGACCGAAGAGGAACAGCAACGTGTGTTCGGTGCGTTTGAACGTTTGTCAAACGCTGCCGCAAAGGACGGCTTCGGATTAGGTCTTTCCATTGTTCAGCGCATTGTGACAATGCTCGGCGGCACAATCCAGCTGAAGAGCGAGAAAGGCAAGGGCAGCCGTTTCACGGTGGAGATACCCATGCAGTCAGCCGAGGAATTGCCGGAACGGATAAATAAAACACAGATTCATCATAACCGAACACTCCATGATATTGTTGCCATCGACAATGACAAGGTACTTCTCCTAATGCTGAAAGAAATGTATGCACAAGAAGGGATACATTGCGACACTTGCACCGATGTTGCGGAACTGATGGAAATGATACGCCGGAAAGAATACAGTCTGCTTCTGACCGATTTGAATATGCCGGATATAAACGGCTTCGAGCTGTTGGAACTGCTACGCACCTCCAATGTGGGCAATTCAAGGATCATTCCGATTATTGTAACAACCGCTTCGGGCAGTTGCAACAGAGAGGAACTTTTAGAACGTGGATTTTCCGATTGCCTTCTCAAGCCGTTTTCCATATCGGAGCTGATGGAAGTTTCCGACAAGTGCGCCATGAAAGGTAAACAAAATGAAAAGCCTGATTTCTCCTCCCTACTGTCTTACGGCAATGAATCCGTCATGTTGGATAAACTGATAGCGGAAACCGAAAAGGAAATGCAGTCGGTCAGGGATGCGGAACAACGGAAAGACTTTCAAGAACTGGACGCCCTGACACACCACCTACATAGTTCGTGGGAGATACTGCGTGCCGACCAACCATTAAGGGAACTTTATAAACAGCTTCATGGGAGTGCCGTTCCCGATTATGAAGCATTGAACAACGCCGTGACTGCCGTATTGGATAAGGGTTCGGAGATAATCCGGCTGGCAAAAGAAGAAAGGAGAAAATACGAAAATGGATAAAACAAAAATCATCGTGGTGGAGGACAACATCGTATATTGCGAGTTTGTCTGCAACCTGCTGGCACGGGAGAAATTCCGTACCGTGCAGGCTTTCCACCTCTCGACAGCGAAGAAACTTCTGCAACAAGCCACTGACAATGATATAGTAGTTTCTGATTTGCGTTTGCCTGACGGTGACGGCATCGACCTATTGCGCTGGATGCGCAAAGAAGGCATGACGCAGCCGTTCATCATCATGACCGACTATGCCGAAGTACATACGGCGGTTGAAAGCATGAAACTCGGTTCGCTGGACTACATACCCAAGCAACTCGTGGAGGACAAACTCGTGCCTTTGCTCCGCACCATACTGAAAGAGCGGAATATCGGGCGAAGCCGCATGCCCGTATTTGCCCGTGACGGTTCAGCCTTTCAGAAAATCATGCACCGGATAAGGCTGGTAGCTCCTACCGACATGAGCGTACTGATATTCGGGGAGAACGGTACTGGCAAAGAGCATATTGCCCATCTACTGCACGATAAAAGCAAGCGTTCAGGCAAGCCTTTCGTGGCGGTGGACTGCGGCTCACTCACCAAAGAGCTTGCACCATCGGCGTTCTTCGGACACGTCAAAGGAGCGTTCACTGGTGCTGAAAACACAAAGAAAGGCTATTTCCACGAGGCGGAAGGCGGCACATTGTTTTTAGACGAAGTGGGTAATCTCGCACCAGAAACTCAACAGATGTTACTCCGTGCCATACAGGAACGGCGGTTCCGTCCCGTTGGCGACAAGTCCGACCGCAGTTTCAACGTCCGCATCATCGCCGCCACCAACGAGAATCTGGAAAAGGCGGTCAATGAAAAGCGTTTCCGGCAGGATTTGTTATACCGCCTACATGACTTTGAAATAACCGTTCTGCCCTTACGTGACTGTCAGGAGGACATCATGCCGCTGGCGGAGTTCTTCCGTGAGATTGCCAATAAGGAATTGGAGTGCAAGGTTAGCGGTTTCAGTTCCGAAGCACGGAAAGCGTTGCTGACCCATTCATGGCCGGGCAACGTGCGCGAACTTCGACAGAAAATCATGGGTGCGGTGTTGCAGGCTCAGACGGGACTTGTCACAAAAGAGCATCTGGAACTTGGGATAACCGAAACAACCTCTGTTACCGGCTTCTCCCTACGCAACGACGAGGAAGATAAAGAGCGGATTCTGCGTGCTTTGAAGCAGGCTGACGGGAACCGGAAGGTCGCTGCCGAATTGCTTGGAATAGGCAGGACAACACTCTATAATAAACTGGAAGAATATGGATTGAAGTATAAATTTGAGCAACCATAGCCCGCAATTCGCTGAAAATGGCTATCTTTGCATGACATATCAGAAGGTAACGGCGATTGGCAGAGCCTTTTGCCGCCTATATATAACATAAGACCGCAAGGCGTCCTAATGGGAATCTGGAAAATTAACATTAACAGGAACTATTGCGTGATTGCTTATGCTATGCCTACGCATAGCGTGCATTCACCTATTCCTGTTAAGGGCATTCCAGAGCCTCCATTAGTGATAGCGTGGATTGCACGCTACTTTTTTGCCCTTGCCCAACGAAAGGAAACGCTAATGGGTAAAGTACAGATTCTTGCCGTCCTCACGATGGACGGTTGTCAAAGCTCCGAGTTATATTGCAAAGCGTATAAGGAACTGCGCCTTGAAGATTGCGGTATCAACGAGATAAGGGAAAACGCCCTTTATCATATCACACCCGACTATTCCATCTCTATGCTCGACGAATGGCGGAAATCCGCAACAGACATCTGCTATCTGGCGGAAGTCACTCCTGAAAAGGCGGACTACATCAATGGGCTGTTACGTATGCGTGTGGTGGATGAAATCATACTTTATACGCTTCCTTTCATTGCCGGAACGGGAAAGCGTTTCTTCCAGTCCGCCTTGCCACAGGAACAATGGACGCTGACCTCGCAGAAGGTGTACCGCAACGGAGTGGTCCGCCATATCTATAAAGCGTGCGTTTGATGTCCGGAAAATGGACGAATGTTCAGGAAATGAACACTTTAAGTCGAAAATAATTCCTGACAGACAAATAAATTGCAAAATTATCACACTGAAATCCAGCACCTTGCAGAGAGTGTGCCGGATTTTTTATTTTATGAACACGCTTTTTGCCAATCATATTCATGTGCGCATACCGAAAAACAGAGTGTAAAATTTCAAAATTGACAGGATATGAATTATTTCTTATTGGCGGAAACCGAGTTCTTCCGCCGTATAAACGAAGCCGGGGACTGCAATATGGAAACGGCATATACGGCTTTCGCCACGCAAGTAATCGAGCTATGCAGCGGCAATGTGGACACCAACCGCACCATCATCGCACTGGCTTACATCGAAATCGAGTTGCAGCACCATCCCATGCGCAATCTTCCCGAAGAAAAGAGGGAGGTTGCAGCCTATATCAGCAAGGCACTCTCTTTAGTGAGGAAGATGCAGAAGTTCCTTGCCGCTCCCCAAGTGCCACCACTAATCCCCATCCGTACATCCTCCGACAACACAACCGAAAATCCCGCCTCACCCCTGCAATGGACGGGCAACGCCATCGACCTCGTGGAACTTATCTACGGCATCAACGAGATGGGCTGCATCAACAACGGCAACATGCCGCTCAAACAGCTCGCCCCGCTCCTCTACAAGATTTTCGGTATCGAATCAAAGGACTGCTACCGTTTCTATATCGACATCAAACGCCGGAAAAACGAAAGCCGCACTTACTTCCTTGACAGGATGCAGGAGAAACTGAACGAGAGGATGCTCCGCGACGAGGAAATGGAACGTTTGAGAAAATAATCCTGTACCAATGATGAATCAGGGGGTGACGTTATGTCATTCTCTGATTTTTTGTAGGTTTTGTCCTGCTGTGTAGATACATTTCGTTATCTATTCGCCCGAAAACCAGCGAAAAGCACTATCTTTGTACCCACGTTACAGAATTGTATATGAGCATAGACAACCTCGACATAATAAAACGGTTGATAGCCGAAAAAGAATGCGGACGGGTGGAGTTCAAGGAAACCACCGGACAGTTGGAGCGCGGCATGGAAACGCTTTGCGCCTTCCTTAACGGCGAAGGCGGCACGGTATTGTTCGGTGTCACCGACAAGGGAAAAATCATCGGACAAGACGTGAGCGACAAAACCAAGCGGGATATAGCGGACGCGATCCGGCGTATCGAGCCGTTTGCCACAGTTGAAGTTTCTTATACTGAAATACCAGACACTGGCAAAAGTGTCATCGCACTGTCTGCGGAAGAACAAAGATATATGCGTCCGTTCTCTTACAAAGGACGGGCTTACCTGCGGGTGGAAAGCGCGACATCCATCATGCCGCAGGAGATATATAACCAATATCTGATACAGCGGGGCGGGAAATACGCTTGGGAGGCAATAGCAAATCCTGACCTTAAAATATCCGACCTTGACGAACATGCCGTCATTAGTGCTGTTCGCGGGGGAATCAGAAGCGGTCGTTTACCTGAAGCAACCATAAGGGAAGACTTGCCGACCATTCTCGAAAAATTCAGTCTGTTGCATGACGGGAAACTTAACAATGCTTCAGCAGTGCTGTTCGGTCATGATTTTTATTATTATCCCCAATGCCTGCTCCGTCTGGCGCGTTTCAAAGGCACGACGAAAGACGAGTTTATAGACAATCAACGTGTCACTGGGAATATCTACGCGCTGCTGGATGCTGCAATGGCGTTCTTTTTCAAACATCTGTCACTTTCCGGTAAGATAGAAGGGCTGTACCGTGAGGAAGAACTGGAAATCCCGTACAAGGCATTGAGAGAGTGCTGCACAAATGCGTTGTGCCACCGCCTGTACCACCGTCCCGGCAGTTCGGTGGGAATCGCCATCTATGACGACCGTGTGGAAATAGAGAACAGCGGGACATTTCCGCCGGATATAACAATGGAAAAACTGTTAAGCGGGCATAATTCAGAACCGCAAAATCTAATCATAGCAAACGTGCTGTATAAAAGCGAGGTCTTGGAAAGTTGGGGACGGGGCATCGGGCTTATGATAAGCGAGTGCCGGCGTGTCGGCATTCCGGACCCCGAATTTCACACGGACGGAAACAGCGTATGGGTCGTTTTCCGCTATACCCGGAAAGCAGTCGGGTCATACCCGACAGTCACCCCACAGTCGCCCGATAGTTACCCGACAGTTACCCCGCAAGTGGGAAAAGTTCTGTCTGCAATCGGGAATCAGACACTATCGACAAAAGATGTTATGGAAATGATAGGATTGAAGGACAAAAGCAATTTTCTGGAGCTTTATCTGTATCCTGCAATAAGGTTGGATTTAGTAGAACCGATTTATCCGGAAAAGCCGAAACACCCGCGACAGAAATACCGTCTTACGGAGAAAGGTCTGGATTTAATTAAAAATAAATAGTCATGAACTCGCAAACTGTAGAAATAACATCTGCTGGCATTAGGAAAATATTGAATAAATATACTCCAGAGCGAGCTATTGCCGAATATGTATGGAATGGATTTGATGCAAAAGCAACCGTTGTAAATATTGATTTTGAAATTGACAATGCAGAATTGGACACAATCAAAAATATTAGAATAACAGACAATGGTACAGGCATCTGCTATGAAGAATTACCTATAAAATTCAAAAAATTCTATGAGTCTCAAAAGAGAATAGCCAACGAGAATAATACTGAATTTACAAGAGGAAAAAACGGTTATGGTCGTTTTACTTTCTATAAATTTGCGAGATTTGCTAATTGGGAAACACGCTATAGTAAAGATGCACAAATAATGTCTTATGACATTAGAATTGATAGCGATACTTTAAAAGACTACACTACAACAGAGCCACTTGTATCTGATGACACAACAACAGGTACTTGTGTCGTTTTTAATGAGATTTCTTCTGATATTTCCAGTTTGTTTATAACGAAGACTCTTATCCCTTATCTAAAGGCTGAATTTGCGTGGTTTTTAGAATTGAAATCCGAATATCAAATATACATCAATGGGCAAGAATTAGATTATTCTTCTATAATAGCAGAACAAGAATCAATATCACCGATATTATCACATAACCAGAAAAATAACATCAACTTTCAATGCAAGTATATCCGATGGAATGTAAAGATGAATGATGAATATTCTCGATTTTACTTCTTGAATAATGACTTGGAGTTAAAATTTACCAAAACGACATTATTAAATAAAAAAGGAGATAATTTTTGGCATTCTGTAATTGTGATTGATGATTTCTTCAATGAAATCAATTGTGATAACGAATTAGACGATAATGCTATTCAACCTAAATTGTTTGATAATTCTGCTGATAGAAAATTATTTAAGGAACTAATTACGCAACTCAATGAGTTTCTCAAAAAGAAAAGACGCCCATTCCTAAAGGAGCAAGCAGAAGTTATGGTAACCAAATATAAGAATGAAGATGTTTTCCCTAAATTTGGTACTGAAGATTGGGATATAGTGCGTAGAGAAGGTTTGGAAAACTTCGTAAAGGAACTATACGAAGTAGAACCTGCTGTTTTCATGAAGTTGAACAAAGAACAAAAAAGAGTTTTCTTAGAACTTCTAAATTTGGTGATGGATAGCGGTGAGCGCGATAGTCTGTTTAAGATTTTAGATGCAGTTGTTGAATTAGACTCGAACGATAGGAAAGAATTTGCAAAAATATTAGAAATAACGAGGTTAAAACAAGTCGTTTCCACGATTAAGCTTATTTCAGACAGATTGCTGACACTGGAGAATCTAAAAAAGATTGTTTTTAATCATACTTTACAAGCCAATGAAGTTCGTGATTTGCAGTCGTTCATAGAAAAACACTATTGGATTTTTGGCGAAGAATATAGAATGGTATGTGCGGAAGAGGTCAAATTTGAAGAGGCTTTAAGAAAATACATTTATATTCTGCGTGGAGTTAGCGAGAAAAAATATATTGCTCACCCTAATAAATACAAAGAAATGGATTTATTTCTTACTGGTACTGATTTTAGGGATGGGAGACCTCATAATATAGTTGTGGAAATCAAAAATCCGACAACTATAAAACAATTAAAATCAGAACAGTTAAATCAATTAGAACAATATATGGATGTTATTCTAAAACAAGATTGTTTTAATGATGCTAATGAGTTCTGGACTTTCATTTTGATAGGACAAGACTATGATGATATTGTAGGTCGAAGGGTCATAAATAAGCTTACTGGTTTAGTCCAAAATGACAGTAATTATAGCCTCTATGTAAAAAAATGGAGTGAAATAACAAATGAGGTGGAACGTAGGCTGAAATATTTGCTTGATAAGCTCAAAATAGAAAGAGCCACTTTATCTAAATCCCAATCATTAAATGAGGTAATGAATGAAGTTTCAAATAACACGGCCGCAATGGTTAGTTGAACTTAATATAGTCATAATGCTCAATATAAAGAATTACAAATTACTCCTGTCACAGATAGCTGTAGCAGGAGTAATTCTCAAAACGGGAGTCTGATACATCTTGTTGTTATATATTATTTCTGTTGCAACAGATGTTTCAGATTCTCGTCACCAGCGATGCGCTCCAACTCGTCGGCGACAATCTGTTTCACCTCCTCCTTGATGCGCCTGTAATTCGCCTTCACCATTTCCTTCATGCAGTCGTTGCCGTTCGCGTCCGCGAAGTCGGTAATGACGGGTATCGGCTTGTAGGCTTTCTCCTCGCGCTTCATTTTCTCGGCATCCACGACAATCTCACAGTGGAAAATCTTCTGCTTGATACGCTCGTTGAAGTTGTCGGACACCGAACCGACGAACATCCCCTGCGTCAAGCCGGAAATTTTGCTCGGCGGGATAAGCGCGTCCATCTGCGTGTTGATGGAGGTGGAAACATCCTGCCGGTTGATGGAGATGGACTGCCGCTTTTGAAGCACCTTTCCGAACCGCTCCGAGAGCGTCTTGGCTGTTTCGCCCACCACCTGCCCGGAGAAGATATTGCCGACCGTGTTCATCACCACTTTCGCCTCGCGGTCCCCATAGTCACGCACCAACTGGCTGAAATCCTGAAAACCCAGACACACGGCAACCTTGTTGCTTCGCGCGGTGGCGATAAGGTTGTCCAGCCCCTTGAAGTATATCGTCGGCAGCTCGTCTATGATGACCGACGACTTCAGCATCCCTTTCTTGTTGATAAGTTTAACGATACGGGAATTATACAGACCGAGAGCCGCCCCGTATATGTTCTGTCGGTCGGGATTGTTGCCCACGCAGAGAATTTTCGGTTCTTCGGGATTGTTGATGTCCAGCGTGAACTCGCTGTCCGACATTACCCAATAGAGCTGCGGGGAAATCATGCGTGACAGCGGAATTTTCGCCGAAGCAATCTGCCCCATTAACTGCTCCGCAGCCCCTCCGAGCCACGCGTCCATGAATGGCGAGAGATAGTTCTCCAGTTCGGGATAAGAGGTCAGAATCGGGAAAATATCCTCGTAACGGCGGTTCAGGAACTCGATGGCATGGGGGAACGTGCAATACTTGCCGTTCTGAAAAATTTTAAGATACCAGATGATAGCCGCGAAAAGGATGATGGGCGATTCCACAAAGAAGTCGCCCTGCTTCTGCACCCAACTCTTGTTTAAATTGAGCATGATGGTGTACGCGCTCTCGTAAGCGTCCGTAATGTCCTCCATGAAATCTGGGTGAATGGGATTGCAACGGTGGCTGCGTCGCGGGTCGTCGAAGTTTATCACGTAGAACTTCGGCTTCACCTTGTATCCCTCCGGGTGGTTGAGCAGATGATTATAGGCTATCGTGGACAAGTCACTGAATTTGAAATCATAGACATACATCGAGAAGCCCTTCTCAATCTGCTGCTTGATGAAACTGTTTACCACCGCGTATGACTTTCCGCTGCCCGGCGTACCCAGCACGATGGAGGCGCGGAATGGGTTCACCACGTTGATCCAGCCGTTGTTCCAACGTTTCCTATAATAAAAGCGGGTGGGCAGATTGACCGAATACTCGCTTTCGATGAGCCGTGTTTCCTGCATGAAGCTCTCGTTCTCGTTGTTGAACACGTCATCCATAAGGTTGTGTTTCAACAGGCGGCTCATCCACAGACCGCCCATCAGCAGGCAGACATAGCCCGTGCCTACGGTCAGCGCGTAAAGTCCCGTCACCGCTTCAACCGGCAGCGGCAATGCCAGTATCCACCAGTTGAGGAAGAACAACACGAACCCTGCGGCAAGTGCCGTCCAGATCCTTCCCCAAGTGATTTTCTCTCCCTTGACGCCCTTCGTCCCCAGACAGGACAGGGCAAGCAGGAGGACGGCGAACAGTTTCGTGTAGAGGATGGAATGGAACAGCCCCGCCGTGCGGTTGAAGTTCATCAGGATTCTGTCCACTACGCCGATGTCCACGCCCCAGAGCCGTATGGCTTCATAGCAGAACCAGTACACGTTCATGACCACTAAAATAATACTCACGGCACGCAGAAAATCCATGATTTTCGCCAATGCCCTCAAATCGTCTTCTTGTTGTGACATAGATTGAAAAATTTTGATGTTGATACTTACGGTTACATTCCCAAGCCCTTGCGCCTCTTCTTTTTCCTCTTGCGCTGCATCGCCCGGATAAAGGCTTCCTCCTCGGCATCCACAGCCGGACCTTCGGGAGTGAGCAGACCGACACCGCCCGCCGTGTTCTCGTGGTCGGATGCGGTCTGTCCGCGCATATCCTCTTCTGTTTCCACCGGAACGGACAGCGGAATCGGCGGCTGTCCGGCATAAGGCAGCGTAAAGTGTTCCTGCAAGGCGTTGGCGGAAAGTTCCTTGCCCATGCGCGAGCCGTTCAGCACGCAGCCCGTTCGGTGGTCTATGAACGTGGCTCCGTAGATGCGCCCTTCCTCCGTGTAGCGCAGTACGGTGTCGATGCCCTTTTCCTTGAGCCGCGAAACGAACTTCTCCTTGTCATACGTGCCTTCAAGCACGGAAAGCACGGTGCGTTTCGTCATGTCGGCGAGTTTCCGGTCCTTAATCTCCTGTTTGGAACGGGCAAACTTCTTCTGCACGGCTTCATAGCCTGCGGACTTCCCGAAAAGCGAGGACTTGAACGGGTTGCCAGTCTTGTTCCCGGCATCATCGGTGACGGAATAGACCAGCCCGTGATACTCACGCCCGCGCACGTTTCCCCGCGCTTCCTCCACCGTCATATTATATAAGGATAGGAGGGCGCGATATTCGCCCATCGTCCGGAAACGGTACTGTCCACTCAGAGCCTTGACGGTATTTCCGACCTGCCTCTTCACGTCGCCCGCCGAAGCGTCCACCTTGCGCAGCGGATTTTCCAGCCGTAGGTTCTTACGCTCCGCCGGGTGCAGCCCGTACTTCCGTTCCAGTTCCCTGCGGATGCGGTCGCTGCGGCGGAAGAGGAAATCCTGATTGAGCCGCCTGCCTTTCTCGTCCACATTGATTGTCACGATGTGCAGGTGGTGACGGTCTATGTCCTCGTGCTTGACAACAAGGTACGGCTGGTTCCCGTAGCCGAGTTTCTCCAGATACTCGCGTGCGATGTCCTGCAATTCCGTATCTGTCAGCACGTCGTCGGGATGCGGGTTGAGCGAGATATGGAGTACCGGTTTCTCCACCCTCGTATGCTCCGGCATACAGGCGAGAAAACCTTCCATCGCCTTGCGTATGTCCACCGTCCCCGTGCCGTCATTGTAGATGCGGTTGGTGGTGAGCAGCCGCCCTTTCGCCCCGTTGATCTTTTCCCCGTTGTAGGCAAGCGCGCCGTACAACGACTTTCCTACACTGATTTTTGCGACCATTTCGCCTCCATTTCCCTTGAAAGTTCCACAATCTGACGGCTCAGTTTCACGAGTTCGACGGTCTGTTGCTCCAGCTTGTAGAGCAACGCCATCGCCTTTTTCTCGGAAAAATGCAGCCTGAGTTCCTTCACGACTTGGTTGTAGTTCGTGCCTACCGCGCGGAACTGCGCATGGAAATCGGACAGTCTGGTGTAGTAATCCACCAGCGTCCTGTCCACTTTCAGCACCCTGAACGGTTGCCCGAAGAAGTGCGCCTTGATGAAAACCGACTTGGCGTAAACGCCCGACTTCTCGAACATGGCGAGGAAACGGTTGTGTTCCTCCTCGTTGAAACGGACGGTGTAACGGAACACCGCCGGGTCAAGTTTGGGATTTCTCCCGGTCTTGTTTCTTTTCTCTTTCATATAAACTTTGGATTTAGCGGATGGACGGCATAAGCCGCCGCTTCTTGGCACAGACACCGCAGGTTTGAAAGGCTTCCCGACTTCGGAGAGGAAGCCCGCCCCCTGCAAGGGCAAGTGCTTTTCGTGGCTGCTCAAAACGTTTTGAGCGGCTGAAAAGACATCTTGCTATGTTCAGGCGAACATAAAAATCCGTCGGGGACGGATTGGGGGAATGCCTTTCAAACTCCGGGCTGCACCACCTGCGGCGAACCCTGCCGTTCGGGTGCAAAGTTACGCCCTTAAAGCGGTATCGGACAGAGGCTTGACCCGGACAATCAGTGCCAACCGGCGCAACATGCCGCCACTTGCCGGGGAAGTGGTACAGGTTCCAAAATATCCTTGTTTATTTGCAGCATGATTCAAGAAACGAACAATTTGAAGATATGAAAAATGAGGCTTTCAAATACCCGGCAAACCGCTTCGGCGGCTATTTTCCTGACCGGATACCCGAACCTTCGGATACCCGGCTTTCCAATGACGCGGTGATTCACGGATTCAATGACTTCATGACGCAATGTCGTCATTCACCAGTTATCCGAATCCCTGCCTCACCGTTGAAGCGGATACGTGACGAACCGGACGGGCGGAGATTCGCGGATGCGGATATACATGTCACCGATTCCGTATCGGAGCAGGAAAACAATTCATCAACCATTAAAACCAACAGAACCATGAGTAATGAAACATTCGTTGCATTCGCAACACAGAAAGGGGGTATCGGCAAATCCACCGTCACGGCACTTGCCGCCAACTACCTCCACAACGTGAAAGGACACAATGTCGCCGTCATAGACTGCGACGCCCCACAGCACAGCATACACGGGTTGCGTGAACGTGAAACGGGACTTATCGGCGGGAGCCTCTATTTCAAGGCACTCGCGTGTGACCACTTCCGCAAGATAAGGAAGAACGCCTATCCGGTCATCGCAAGCGACGCCCTTGACGCCCTCGATGACGCCGAAAGGATGCTTGCCGCAGAAGAGGTGAAACCCGACGTCGTGTTCTTCGACATGCCGGGAACCCTGAAAAGCAACGGCGTGGTCAAGACCCTCTCGCAGATGGACTACATCTTCGCGCCCATGAGTGCCGACCGTTTTGTCGTGGAAAGCACCCTGCAATTCGCCGTGATGTTCCGTGACAACCTCATGACGACGGGACAGGCGAAAACAAAAGGGCTGTACCTGTTCTGGACGATGGTGGACGGCAGGGAGAAGAACGGGCTTTACGACCTGTATGAGGATGTGATCGCCGAGATGGGGCTGCCGGTGCTGTCCACCCGCCTGCCCGACAGCAAGAAGTTCCGGCGCGACCTCTCGGAAGAGCGCAAGAGCGTGTTCCGCTCGACTATCTTCCCGATGGATGCGTCCCTGCTGAAAGGAAGCGGCATCCGTGAGTTCTCGGAAGAGATAAGCCGTATCATCAGACCTCAATAATCATGGGCAGCAGGAAAGTGAACACCGAAGGCATTGACGAGGAACTGTTGATAGCCTCCATCGGCAGACGCAGGCAGGACGGGACCCTGTACCACGCGCAGGAGCCGCCCGCGCCTGCTCCCGAAGAAGAAAGCGTCCCTGAGACGGAACCGCCGCCCGTGCAATACACGGCAAAGGAAAAACCGCAGAGGGACACCGTCCGCCGCAAACGGCAGGAGGACGACTATTCCGGGCTGTTCCTCCGCCGCAACGAGATAAAGACGCGCCAGTGCGTCTATATCAGCCGTGACGTCCACAGCAAGATTCTCAAAATCGTGAACGACATCGCCGGGCGTGAAATCTCGGTAGGCGGCTACGTGGACACCGTGCTGCGCCAACATCTGGAACAGCACAAGGAGAAAATAAACGAACTGTACAAGAAACAACGTGAAGACTTGATTTGAATATGGAAAAGAACCGGAAAAACAGAAGTCCGCAGCATGACGGCGGCGGTATGCTTGCCCAAGTGCAGGCGAGTGTGGAAATCCTGTCCCCCGTGCCGTTAGGCGGCAAATGCGGTGAGAAGGACTATGAACGGCTGTTCATCCGTGAAGCCGAAGTGAAGGCACGCGAGGGAAAGATGGCGTATGTGCGCCCGGAGTACCACGACCGCATCATGCGCATCACCCGTGTGATCGGGCACGACCGGCTGTCGCTGTCCGCCTACATCGACCATGTGCTTACGCACCACTTCAACCAGTGCGAGGAGGCGATAAAGAGCCTTTACGCCCGGAATTACGACGCAGTATTTTAACCCTCAAAAAAGAGAACGTGCATGAGTGAAACAATAAGCATGACTGATATTCTGCTGACCGTATCGGTCGGCTGCAACCTGTGGTTTCTGTTCCTGCTCCTTTATGACAGGATCATGGAAACCAGACTTGTCCGCTTCCTCAGAAGCATAGCCGGACTGTGGCGGTCGTTGGGCGGCACTGCGGCAAAGCCCGAAACAGTAAGGGAAACACCGCCCGCAGACACCCCGGACATCATCGGCAAGAGCCGTTTCAGGATGGCACCGACCCGGACAACCGCTGCCATACCGACGCAAGAAGCCGCCACTTCGGAAAAAGGCATTGAGCTGACGGAGGAAGAGGCTACTTTTGACGACGGAAACACGGAAACCGTGTCCCGTCCCGCACAAGTCCCGGAGGATAAACTCGACGAAACCTTCACGAGCCTCACGCCTTCGGAACTGGAGTTCGGGGAGGACGAGCCGGAGGAAGAAACGCCCGACGCGCCGAGGGCATCGGGAAGCAGTTTCGACGAGATAGACGATGCGGTCAGAACCGCCAAAAAACCGGAAGCGACAGCGACGGAACGGGAGCGGGCGGCAAAGGTCTTCACCGACATGGAAGGGACGGAGCTGTACGAGAAGCTGATGACCGGCTCGTCCGAAATGAGCATCCGCATCAAGGGGCTTATCGAAATCCGGCTGAAGAAGCCGAAAAAGGATTTTGTCGTCCCGGACAATATTGAGGACTTCGACATCCGCGACTATGTATAACGAAAAAAGAAATGGTAATGAAAATGTAAAATTACACCCATGCGGCGAGGAAGCGCAAGGCACGTCCGGTCCGCAACGGACACACCCAAGTCCGTAGAAACAAACGGGCAGCCCACTAAACCAAAGAAAAGTAACCGAGTATCAACCGCCCGATAAAGGACCATCCACCCTTTTGACGGCACAAAACAAGAACAGTTTATGAACAAGAACAACAGACAGAAACTTATCCTATCTGCGGCACTTCTTATTGCCGCAACCGCCTCCGCCTTCGCGCAGGGAAACGGCATCGCGGGCATCAACGAAGCCACCTCTATGGTGAGTTCGTATTTCGACCCCGGCACGAAACTCATCTACGCCATCGGCGCGGTAGTCGGGCTTATCGGGGGCGTGAAAGTGTACGGGAAATTCTCGTCCGGCGATCCCGACACCTCCAAGACTGCCGCCTCGTGGTTCGGGGCGTGCATCTTCCTGATTGTCGCCGCCACCATCCTGCGCTCATTCTTCCTTTAATAAACAATGTATGGCTGAATACCCGATAAACAAGGGTATCGGCCGTCCGGTAGAGTTCAAGGGCTTGAAGGCTCAGTACCTCTTCATCTTCTGCGGAGGTCTGCTGGCTCTCTTCGTCCTGTTCATCATCCTCTACATGGTCGGCATCGACCAGTGGATATGTATCGGCTTCGGCGTGGCATCGTCCTCCGTCCTCGTATGGCAGACCTTCGCGCTTAACGCCCGGTACGGCGAACACGGACTGATGAAATTAGGGGCAACAAGGAGCCATCCCCGATACCTTATCAACCGGCGGCGGATCACCCGATTATTCAAACGGAAACGAAAGGAAGAAACGACATGAGGAATACATCCAAAATGACAACACTGGAAAACAAATTCCCGCTAATGGCGGTGGAGCAAGGCTGCATCATATCCAAAGACGCCGACATCACGGTGGCTTTCGAGGTGGAGCTGCCGGAGCTTTATACCGTGACGGGCGCGGAGTACGAGGCGATACACGGCTGCTGGTGCAAGGCGATCAAGGTGCTGCCGGACTTCTCCGTCGTCCACAAGCAGGACTGGTTCATCAAGGAGAAGTACACGCCGGAACTTCACAAGGACGACATGAGTTTTTTGAGCCGCTCTTTCGAGCGTCACTTCAACGAGCGTCCGTACCTGAAGCACACGTGCTACCTCTACCTGACCAAGACGACAAAGGAGCGTAACCGGATGCAGAGCAATTTCAGCACGCTGTGCCGGGGGCATATTATCCCGAAGGAGCTGAATAAGGAAACCGCCGCGAAGTTCATGGAGGCTGCGGAACAGTTCGAGCGCATCATCAACGACAGCGGCTTCGTCAGGCTGCGCCGCCTCTCCACCGACGAGATCGTGGGGACGGACGGCAAAGCCGGGCTGATAGAGCGTTACTTCTCACTCATGCCCGAAGGCGACGCCACGTTGCAGGACATCGACCTCTCGGCAAGGGAGATGCGCATCGGTGACAACCGCCTGTGCCTGCACACCCTGTCCGACGCGGAAGACCTGCCCGGCACGGTGGCTACCGACACCCGGTATGAGAAACTCTCCACCGACCGCTCGGACTGCCGCCTCTCCTTCGCCTCCCCGGTGGGGCTGCTGCTCTCCTGCAACCACATCTACAACCAGTACGTGATTATCGACAACAGCGAGGAGAACCTCCAAAAATTCGAGAAGTCCGCAAGGAATATGCAGTCGCTCTCGCGCTATTCGAGGAGCAACAGCATCAACCGCGAGTGGATAGACCGCTACCTGAACGAGGCGCACTCCTACGGGCTGACCTCGGTGCGGGCGCACTTCAACGTCATGGCGTGGAGCGACGATGCGGAGGGACTGAAACACATAAAGAACGACGTGGGCAGCCAGCTGGCAAGCATGGAGTGCGTGCCGCGCCACAACACCATCGACTGCCCGACACTTTATTGGGCGGCTATGCCCGGCAATGCTGCGGACTTCCCGGCGGAAGAGAGTTTCCACACCTTCATCGAACAGGCTGTGTGCCTCTTCACGGAGGAAACCAACTATCGCAGCTCGCTCTCGCCCTTCGGCATCAAGATGGTGGACAGGCTCACGGGAAAGCCGCTGCACCTCGACATCAGTGACCTGCCGATGAAGCGGGGCATCACCACGAACCGTAACAAGTTCGTATTGGGTCCTTCGGGCAGTGGCAAGTCGTTCTTCATGAACCACCTCGTGCGGCAATACTACGAGCAGGGCGCGCATGTGGTATTGGTGGACACGGGAAACTCCTATCAGGGGCTATGCGAGATGATACGGCGCAAGACGGGCGGCACGGACGGCGTGTATTTTACCTACACGGAGGAGAAGCCCATCAGCTTCAACCCGTTCTATACCGACGACTACGTGTTCGACGTGGAAAAGAAGGACAGCATAAAGACGCTGCTGCTGACGCTCTGGAAGTCGGAGGACGACAAGGTGACGAAAACCGAAAGTGGAGAATTGGGCAGTGCCGTGAGTGCCTACATCGAGCGCATCAGGGCAGACAGGAGCATCGTCCCCTCGTTCAACACCTTCTACGAGTACATGCGCGACGACTACCGCAGGGAACTGGCGGAGCGTGACATCAAGGTGGAGAAGGAGGACTTCAACATCGACAACATGCTTACCACCATGCGGCAGTATTACCGGGGCGGACGCTACGACTTCCTGCTCAACTCGGCGGAGAACATCGACCTGCTGGGCAAGCGGTTCATCGTCTTCGAGATCGATTCCATCAAGGACAACCGCGAACTGTTCCCGGTAGTGACCATCATCATCATGGAAGCCTTCATCAACAAGATGCGCAGGTTGAAGGGCGTGAGAAAGCAGCTTATCGTGGAAGAGGCTTGGAAGGCTCTCTCGTCGGCAAATATGGCTGACTACCTGCGCTATATGTACAAGACGGTGCGCAAGTATTTCGGTGAGGCAATCGTGGTGACGCAGGAGGTGGACGACATCATTTCCTCGCCCGTCGTCAAGGAGAGCATCATCAACAACTCCGACTGCAAGATACTTCTTGACCAGCGCAAGTACATGAACAAGTTCGACCAGATTCAGGCGTTGCTCGGACTGACGGAGAAGGAGAAGTCGCAGATACTCTCCATCAACATGGCGAACAACCCCTCACGGCTCTACAAGGAGGTGTGGATAGGCTTGGGCGGCACGCAGTCGGCGGTCTATGCCACCGAGGTGAGCGCGGAAGAGTATCTGGCGTACACCACCGAGGAAACGGAGAAGGTGGAGGTGTACCGTCTGGCGGAGCAGCTGGGCGGAGACATCGAAGCCGCCATCCGGCAGCTTGCCGAAAGGCGGAGAAACAAGAAATAAGTAATCAATAATCGGTAAAACAGATTTATCAACGAAAAAAAGAAAAGCGTATGAGCATATCAAGAATGAAGATGCTGCAAGTCAGCAAGTGTCTGATCGGACTGGCGGTCATGGTGCTGCAATCCTGCGACGTGGCGGAGAACCGCCGCGACCTGCTGTGCGGGAACTGGGAAAGCGTGGAGGGCAAGCCCGACGTGCTTATCTACAAGGAGGGCGAAGCCTACAAGGTGACGGTATTCAAACGGAGCGGCATCCGCCGCAAGCTGAAACCGGAAACCTACCTCTTGCAGGAGGAGAACGGCAACCTGTTCATGAACACCGGCTTCCGCATCGACGTGGCGTATAACGAAGCCTCCGACGTGCTGACCTTCTCACCCAACGGGGACTACGTGCGTGTGAAGCAGCAGCCGGAAACTCCGGCAGAAAAATAAGAACCGCTAAAATCCAAAGAAACATGAGAACAAGAATAACATTCGCCATCTGCCTGTGCCTGCTTTTCGCGGGCAGGGCTTCCGCCCAATGGGTCGTGAGCGATCCGGGCAATCTGGCGCAGGGCATCATCAACGCCTCGAAGAACATCATCCACACCTCGAAGACCGCCGCCAACATGGTGAACAACTTTCAGGAAACGGTGAAAATCTACGAGCAGGGCAAGAAGTATTACGACGGTGCGCCCGTATAGGCGATATAATAAATGTAGCATTGGCAAGCTATTAGGTAAGTGTTCCAATATTTACCTATCATCACCAGCTTATCTGCCCACGAAAGGACGGCAGGGAGTATAGCACGCTGGAAAGCCATAAGTCAATTAGTTATCAAATTGCAACTGAATGGTGAGATGAAACAGATAGATACGAGGATAAAATCCAAACTGATTGAATGATAGTCCAAGTGAACCCAGTATGTTTTATAGTGAAAGATAACTTAACTCGCTATACCGTAATACCTCTGTTGCGAGCGTCGTGTAGTAGAGGCAGGAACAAATTACGGCACAACCGCAGTAAGCGGTAACGGGCGGAAGTCATATCCGACAATCTATCATAGCCATGTTATTATATCGTAAACGGGGATTGCCTAAATCGGAACGCCGCAAGGCTATTAGGTACAGACCTATGAAAATCCGACAAGGCAACGGAGCTTCCGTAGTAGTCTGAGCAGGGGAAAGCCCTGTACATGGCGAAGGGAAGCAGCTAATAATTTTAATGCAAATAACGGAAAATGTGAGAGACATTATGAGAAGTCCAGAGTATGTATTAAACAGTCTAACGGAACACAGTGAAAATTTGAATTACAAGTTTGAACGCTTGTACCGTATCTTTTTCAATGAGGAAATGTATTACGTTGCCTACCAACGCATATATGCGAAACCGGGCAATATGACAGCAGGTGCAGATGGGAAAACCATTGACCAAATGAGCCTGAACCGAATTGAACAACTGATAACATCGTTGAAAGATGAGAGTTATCAGCCCCAACCCTCAAAACGGATGTATATCCCAAAGAAAAATGGGAAAATGCGTCCATTAGGTGTACCAGCTTTTAATGATAAATTATTGCAGGAAGTGGTCAGAATGATATTGGAAGCCATCTATGAAAGACAGTTTGAAAAAACGTCACATGGCTTCCGACCTCTAAGAAGCTGCCACACTGCCTTGTCTGATATTCAGAAGACATTTTCGGGCGTGAAATGGTTCGTAGAAGGTGATATTAAGGGATTTTTCGACAATATCAATCATGAGATACTGATAGGTATTCTGAAAGAACGTATCGCTGACGAAAGATTTATTCGCTTGATTAGAAAATTTCTGAATGCAGGATATATCGAAGACTGGAACTTTCATAACTCCTACAGCGGAACACCGCAAGGCGGAATTGTCAGCCCTATCTTGGCAAACATATACCTTGATAAGTTGGATAAATTCATGAAGGAATACACTGGAAAATTTGATAAGGGGAAAGAACGGAAAAGAACTAAACAGGTAGTATCACTTGAAGGCAAACGACACCGTATTCTGAAAAAGTTGAAAGTGGTAAAAGACAAAAGTGAAAGGTCAGAATTGATAAGACAATATAAGGCTTATCAAAAAGAAGGTTTGCAGTATTCTGATGGTGACGAAATGGATATGAACTACAGAAAACTCAAATATGTGAGATATGCGGATGATTTTCTAATTGGAATTATTGGCAGTAAACAAGATGCTATCATCATCAAAGAGGACATAAAGAACTTCCTCTATGAAAAGTTAGCTCTTACACTGTCTGATGAGAAAACACTTATCACCCATGCTGAAAACGCTGCAAAATTTCTCGGATATGAGATTTTTGTAAGGAAATCCAATGACACCAAAAGAAGCAAATACGGAGTACTAAGACGTGTCTTCAATAAGAGGATACAATTGGCACTTGGAAAGGATACGTTTAAGAAAAAGTTGCTCGAATATCGTGTTTTAGAAATAAAGATACACAACGGCAAGGAGTATTGGAAAGCAAAATCCCGTCCCAAACTTTCAAACAACAATGACTTTGAGATACTTGACAGGTACAACAAGGAAATAAAGGGCATTTACAATTACTATTGTTTGGCTAATAATTGTAGTAGTCTGTCAAAACTTGGGTATATCATGAAATATAGTATGTACAAAACATTTGCGCAGAAATATCGGACAACGATGTCGCAAATCCGAAAAAAGTACACCAAGAATGGACTTTTTTCAGTTAGATACTATTTAAAGAACGGTACTGCCAAAGACTTGACCTTTTATCATGGTGGGTTCAAAAAGAAAAATCCAATGAACATTAAGGATTTAGACAACTTGCCCAAATTCACATATCATCCTACAAACACAAGTCTTATAGATAGGCTGAAAGCGGAAAAATGTGAATTATGTGGAGCAGTCGATAAGTTAGTGATGCACCATGTGAGAAAATTAAAAAATCTTCAAGGGAAAACTACCTGCGAAAAACAAATGATGGCTCGCAAACGAAAGACTATTGCCATATGTGGTAAGTGTTACAAAAAACTCAGTAACAATGAATAGATTGATATTATTAGTAGAAAGCCGGATACGCGGAGACGTGTACGTCCGGTTTGGGGGCGAGCTTCCGAAAACCCACCGTAGTAATACGGCAGGGCGTTGGATGCTTAGCCTACCCCTCAAATCGGTGAACAATCTGGTCAAGGACGCCCGCAAGGTGCAGCAGACCATCCTGATGGTAGGCGACATCACGGACATCTACGTGACCAGCTTCCAGAAGATGCTGCGCGACGACAACTTCACGGTGGAGGAACTCGGAGCCATCGCCTTTGGGTACACGAAGCTGCTGGAAGAATCCAACGACGTGCTGACGGAGCTGAAGAACGTGGTGAACATCACCACGCTCTCCATGACGGACAAGGAGCGCATGGACGTGGTGGAACGCTGCCACTCCAAGATGAAGCGTTACCGCAACCTCGTGAGCTACTACACCAACAAGAACATCAGCGTGAGCTACCTGCGTGCGAAGAAGAAAAACGACCTCGACCGCATCATGGGGCTGTACGGGAGCATGAACGAAAGATACTGGTAGCCTATGGAGTTCGACAACCTTCACCAGATTCTCCGCTCGCTCTACGAGCAGATGATGCCGCTGTGCGCTGACATGGCGGGCGTGGCGAAAGGCATCGCCGGGCTGGGCGCGCTCTTCTATGTCGCCTACCGGGTATGGCAGTCGTTGGCGAGAGCCGAACCGATAGACGTCTTCCCGATGCTCCGCCCATTTGCCATCGGTCTGTGCATCATGTTCTTCCCTACGGTGGTGCTTGGCACGATAAACAGCGTCCTCTCGCCCGTCGTGCAGGGCACGGCGAAACTGCTCGAAACGCAGACGCTGGACATGAACAAGTACCGGGAGCAGAAGGACAGGCTGGAATACGAGGCGATGGTGCGCAATCCCGAAACCGCCTACCTCGTGTCCAACGAGGAGTTTGACAAGCAACTGGAGGAATTGGGCTGGTCGCCCTCCGACATGGTGACGATGGCGGGGATGTATATCGACCGGGGGATGTACAAGATGAAGAAGGGCATCCGCGACTTCTTCCGCGAGATACTGGAACTGATGTTCCAAGCCGCCGCCCTCGTGATAGACACCATCCGCACATTCTTCCTCGTGGTGCTGGCGATACTCGGTCCGATAGCCTTCGCCATATCGGTGTGGGACGGCTTCCAAAGCACGCTCACGCAGTGGATATGCCGCTACATACAGGTCTATCTGTGGCTGCCCGTGTCGGACATATTCAGCACCATACTCGCCAAGATTCAGGTGTTGATGCTCCAGAGCGACATCGAGCGCATGCAGACCGACCCCAACTTCTCGCTGGATTCCAGCGACGGGGTGTATATCGTGTTCATGATAATCGGCATCATCGGCTACTTCACCATTCCGACGGTGGCGGGCTGGATCATCCAAGCCGGGGGCATGGGCGGCTACGGGCGCAACGTGAACCAGATGGCGGGACGCGCCGGAAGCATGGCGGGCAGCGTGGCGGGTGCAGCCGCAGGCAACATGGTCGGACGTGCCGGGAAACTGCTGAAATAATCAATGTGCAATTATAAACGGAAAAGTAAAATGGAATTCAAATCACTTAAAAACATCGAATCATCGTTCCGGCAGATACGCCTGTTCGGTATCGTCTTCCTCTCGCTGTGCGCCGTGATAACGGTATGGAGCGTGTGGAGTTCCTACCGCTTCGCGGAGCGGCAGCGTGAGAAGATCTATGTGCTGGACAACGGCAAGTCGCTGATGCTGGCACTCTCGCAGGACCTCTCGCAGAACCGTCCGGCGGAAGCGAGGGAGCATGTGCGCCGCTTCCACGAGCTGTTCTTCACGCTCTCGCCCGAAAAGAGCGCGATAGAACACAACGTGAAGCGTGCGTTGCTGCTGGCGGACAAGAGCGTGTACAACTACTATTCGGACTTCGCCGAGAAGGGGTACTACAACCGCATCATCGCCGGTAACATCAACCAAGTGCTGAAGGTGGACAGCGTGGTGTGCGACTTCAACGGCTATCCCTACCGTGCCGTGACCTACGCCACGCAGAAGATCATCCGGCAGAGCAACGTCACCGAGCGCAGCCTCGTGACCACCTGCCGCCTCTTGAACTCGTCCCGTTCGGACGACAACCCCAACGGTTTCACCATCGAGGGATTCACCATCATCGAGAACAAGGATTTACAAACCATCAAAAGGTAACAGGCATGAAAGGAATCGGAAAATCACTATGGAGTACCTATTGGAAACTCCACGATAAAAAGAAAATGCTGATAGCAAGGCTCAAGGGCTATCTGGACGGCTTGCCGCCGAAGATACGCAGGCGCATCGTGCTGGCAATGCTCGCCGCATTCGCCGCACTTGCCCTCTACACCTTCGGCAAAGCCGTGTATGACATCGGCAGGAATGACGGCAGCCGGATGGAGATAGACCATGCCGGACAGGTGGAACTGTCCGTGAAGCCGGATAACAATCACAATGTAATACCTTATTTATATGGAACAGACGAAGAATGAACCAAAAAACGAGAACAAGGCGGCTCCCGGTAACGGCAAGCCGAAAAAGGAGCGCAAGCCGCTGACCGAAGCCCAACGGCTGAAACGCCAGAAAATGATAGTGCTTCCCGCTATGGTGCTGGTATTCATCGGGGCGATGTGGCTGATATTCGCCCCGTCCTCCGGCAAGGAGCAGGAGCCGGGAACAGGCGGCTACAATATCGAGATGCCCGATGCGGACAAGGAGAACCGCCGGATTATCGGTGACAAGGCGAAAGCCTACGAGCAGGGGGCAATGGAGGAACGGCAGGAGAACCGCAGCCGCGCCATGCAGCAGTTGGGCGACCTGTTCGACCGCGAAACGGCGGCAGCGGATAGGGACAGCGATTTCGACCTTGCCAATCCCGGCGGAACGGAAGAGGCGGAGAAACCCGCACCGAAGACCATCCAGTCCTCGGCAGCCGCCTACCGCGACCTCAATGCCACGCTCGGCAACTTCTACGAGCAGCCGAAAAACGACAATGCGGAGATGGACGAACTGCTGGAACGCATCGCCACGCTCGAATCCGAACTGGAAAGCGGAAAAGAGAGAAGCTCCACGATGGACGAGCAGGTGGCACTCATGGAAAAATCCTACGAGCTGGCGGCGAAGTACATGGGAAATCAGAACGGCACGCGGGCGGCAGCGGGACAGACCGCAGAGCCGTCCCCCGTGCAGAAAGCCGGAAAGAACACGGCAAAACCCGTAAGGCAGGTGACGCATCAGGTGGTGTCCTCGCTCGGACAGCCCATGAGTAATGCCGAGTTTGTCGCTTCCTTCTCGCAGGAACGCAACCGCAGTTTCAACACGGCGGTGGGTGTCACGACCGTATCGGACAGGAACACCATACCGGCATGTGTCTATGGGGCGCAGAGCGTGACGGACGGGCAGGCGGTCAGGTTACGGCTGTTGGAGCCGATGGCGGTAGCTGATAGGATCATCCCCCGTAATGCGGTGGTGGTCGGCGCAGCCAAGATTCAGGGTGAACGGCTTGCCATCGAAATCACCTCGCTGGAACACGACGGCACGGTTATCCCGGTGGAGTTGGAGGTCTATGACACGGATGGGCAGCCCGGCATATTCATACCCAACTCGATGGAGATGAACGCTGTCCGGGAGGTTGCCGCCAACATGGGCGGCTCGCTGGGGAGCAGCATCAACATCTCCACCAATGCCGGGGCGCAGCTTGCCTCCGACTTGGGAAAAGGACTGATACAAGGCACGAGCCAGTACATTGCCAAGAAGATGCGTACCGTCAAAGTGCATCTGAAAGCCGGGTACAGGGTCATGCTCTATCAGGAAGTGAATTAAGGAAACAATCAAATTTTTATTTACCACTAAAAATCCAAAGTAATGAGAAAAGTAATCATGATGTTTGCCCTCGCTATGGGCATCGCAACTGCCAACGCGCAGGAAAACGTAACCGTTGAAACGCCCAACAGAAGTGACCAACTGACCTTGACAAAGGAGGTCTATCCGCAGAAAGAAGCGGACGGAGACCTGTATCACGGTCTGACGAGAAAGCTGGGCTTTGACCGCATGGTCCCCCCGCACGGCTTGGAAGTGACCTACGACAAGACCGTGCATGTCATCTTCCCGGCGGAAGTGCGCTATGTCGATTTAGGCTCGCCCGATCTGATTGCGGGCAAAGCCGACGGTGCGGAGAACGTCATCCGCGTGAAGGCAACCGTGAGGAACTTCCCGAACGAAACCAACATGTCCGTAATCACGGAGGACGGGAGTTTCTACACCTTCAACGTGAAGTACGCCGCCGAACCGCTGCTGCTCAACGTGGAGATGTGCGACTTCATCCATGACGGCGAGGCGGTGAACCGTCCGAACAACGCGCAGGAAATCTACCTGAAAGAGCTGGGCAGTGAAAGTCCCATGCTGGTGCGCCTTATCATGAAGTCCATCCACAAGCAGAACAAGCGTGAGGTGAAGCATATCGGCTGCAAGCGTTTCGGCATCCAGTACCTTCTGAAAGGCATCTACACGCACAACGGGCTTCTGTATTTCCACACGGAAATCAGGAACCAGAGCAACGTGCCTTTCGATGTGGACTACATCACGTGGAAAATCGTGGACAAGAAGGTGGCGAAGCGTACCGCCGTGCAGGAGCGTATCATCCTGCCGCTTCGCGCGCAGAACTACGCCACGCTCGTGCCGGGCAAAAAAAGCGAACGCACGGTCTTCACGATGGCGAAGTTCACCATACCCGACGGCAAGTGCCTCGTTGTGGAACTGAACGAGAAGAACGGCGGTCGTCACCAGTCCTTCGTGATCGAGAACGAGGATTTGGTGCGCGCCAATACCATCAACGAACTTCAAGTGCGCTGACCATGAGAAAGTACATCGCAATAATCATCGCGTCGCTTGCCCTGTTCACGGGGCAGGCGCACGCCCAGCGATGCCTGCCGAAGATGCAGGGCATCGAGGTAAGGGCGAATCTGGCGGACGGATTCAAACCCGGCGGCAACGACGGCGGGTACAGTTTAGGGGCTGCTCTCTCCACTTACACGAAGAAGGGGAACAAATGGGTATTCGGAGGTGAGTATCTCCTGAAAAAGAGCCCCTACAAGGACACTTCCATACCTGTGGCGCAGTTCACGGCGGAGGGCGGCTACTATTTCAAGATACTTTCCGATGCCCGCAAAATCGTGTTCGTCTATGCGGGGGCTTCGGCTCTCGCCGGGTATGAATCGGTGAATTGGGGCGAAAAGGTGCTGTATGACGGCTCCACGCTGCATGACCGGGACGCCTTCATCTACGGCGGTGCGCTGACGCTCGATGTGGAGTTTTACGTGGCTGACCGTATCGCCCTGCTCGCCAACCTCCGGGAGCGTTGCCTGTGGGGTGGCGACACGAAGAAGTTCCACTGCCAATGGGGGCTGGGCATCAAGTTCGTCATCAACTGACACACGCCGCATGGAAGGGACCAATATAGACGCCATGAGGCAAATATCCCTCGCGGACTTTCTCGCACGGTTGGGACATGAGCCTGTACGGAGGAGCGGAAACGAGCTGTGGTATCGTGCGCCGTACCGCAGTGAACGCACCCCCTCTTTCCGTGTGAACGTGGCGAAACAGCTCTGGTACGACTTCGGTTTGGGCAAGGGCGGTGACATCTTCACGCTTGCCGGGGAGTTTGCCCGAAGCGGTGACTTCATGGCGCAGGCAAGATTCATAGCGGAAACCGCCCGTATGCCGTTTGTCGCATCGGAAAAGCCGTTGTACCTGCCGGAACCGTCCGAACCTGCCTTTGAGGGGGTGGAAGCCGTCCCACTGCTCCGCTCACCATTAACAGAGTATCTGGCGGAACGGGGCATCCCTTATGCCGTTGCATACCGCCACTGTTGCCGCCTGAACTATGGCGTGCGTGGAAAGCGGTATTTCACAATCGGTTTCCCGAACGTGGCGGGCGGCTATGAAATCAGGAGCAAACTATTCAAAGGTTGCATACCACCGAAAGATGTGTCACTGATAAAACCGGAAGATACCGCCTCTGACGTATGCAGCGTGTTCGAGGGCTTCATGGACTTTTTGTCCGCTGACACACTCGGCATAGGCGGCAATGGCGACAGCCTTGTGCTGAACTCCGTCGCCAACGTGGGTAAGGCGGTGAAACACTTAGACGGGTATGGACGCATCGACTGCTTCCTCGACCGTGACGAAGCCGGGCGGAGGACGCTGGAAGCCCTCAAAGGACACTACGGCGGACGTGTCTGTGACCGTTCCGCACTCTATGACGGTTGCAAGGACTTGAACGAGTATCTGCAACTGACAGCAAAAAAAGAAATGAACAATAACTTAAAAATCAAAGGACAATGAACATACTGAACAACAAGAACAAGAGAATATCCATCTTCAAGGCGTTGGCACTCTGCCTGTTCGCCGCCGTGTCGCTCACGCTCGCATCGTGCGATGACGACATGGACATCCAGCAATCCTATCCCTTCACGGTGGAAACCATGCCCGTGCCGAACAAGGTCACGAAGGGGCAGACGGTGGAAATCCGCTGTGAGCTGAAAAGGACGGGCGAATTTGCCAACACGCTCTACACCATCCGGTATTTCCAGTTCGAGGGGGAAGGCACGCTGAAGATGGCGGGCGGCATTACCTTCCTGCCCAACGACCGCTACCTGCTTGAAAACGATAAGTTCAGGCTGTACTACACGGCAGATGGCGACGAGGCGCACAACTTCATCGTGGTGGTGGAGGACAATTTCAAAAATTCCTACGAATTGGAATTTGACTTCAACAACCGGAACGTGAAGGACGACATTCAGACCGTCATCCCCATAGGCAATTACAAACCTCTGCCAAGATGATGCGTGTATTCATGGCTATCCTCTGTTCGCTGCTGGCGGTCTGCTCCGTGTCCGCACGGGACAGCCGTCAGAAGGGGACGGACGGGCAGGCGGCAATCTACCGCCTGCCGCCTTTCGAGTGGGCAGTTCGGTGTACGAAGTATTTTGAAGGCTGGCACTCGGAAAAACATCACCCGTATGTGGGGTATGGACACCGGTTGCAGCCGGGGGAAAGGTATTCGGCACGCACCATGACGAAGCGACAGGCGGACGCGCTTCTGCGGAAAGACTTGCGGAAGTTCTGCGCCATGTTCCGCCAGTTCGGGCGTGACAGTCTGCTCCTTGCCACGCTCGCCTACAATGTCGGTCCATACCGGCTTTTGGGGAGCGGGAAGATACCCAAAAGCAAACTGATCCGAAAGCTGGAGGCTGGCGACAGGAACATTTACCGGGAATATATCGCTTTCTGCAACTACAAGGGTAAACGGCACGCCATGCTGCTCAAACGGAGAAAGGCGGAGTTTGCGCTGCTGTACATTCCGTAACATGGCAAATGCCTGACAAATGAAAATCCGATGAAGCCGCAACTTCATCGGATTTTCCGCTTTTCATACATTCGGGATTTTTCCTTTGCCGATTACTTCACCGTTCCTGCAATGCTCTATGATGCCGGGCAAAAATCCCATCTCCCCGATTGCGATATGCCGGATATACTCCGCATATTCCTGACCTTGAAAATTCCTCCCCGTGAGGTTTTTGAAAATCATCCTTATGCTTGTTCCGTCATCACTGTACAGGATGATTTTTCCGTTCTGTCTGATTTCTTCCATGATTAAAACTTGTTTTTGTGAATACTATCGTAGATTGGGACAGCGGTTTCTTTGCTACTTTCTTTGTCCGCCATCATGCTCACCGAAAGAAAGTAGGGCGGCTTTCGCCGCCGCCACTCAAAAACGGGTGTAGAGTCCCGTTACCATCGTGAACATTTCTTCCAGCATATCGCAGTATATGCCCTCGTGCGTTGCTATATCCTTTGTCTTGCACTCGAATGTCTTTTTACTGAACGTCCTGCGGTAGAAACGCATATTGTAAAGGTCTAAGCCGGCATCGTAGATGATGTCAAGGCGGTTTGCGCTCGTCTTGTTCCTCGCAAGGCTCATGCGTAAGCCGTTGCCCATGTCTATAAAGTCCTTGCTTCCCGTCATGGCGGCAAAGCGTCTGCCGCCTATTTGCTGTAAAATCGTCTTTGCTATCATGCTTTTCTTGGTTTTAGGTTGGCGGTGCGGATACCGCCAACTTGTTTAACATTCTGTTATCTCGGCAATGGGTGTGTTTCGTTTCAGCCATTCCATCAGGCACTCCATATTGTACTCGCTTGTGATGACTGCCGTATGGCTGTCAATGGCGGTAAACCTGCAGCTCTCGTAGTCGTCTATCCACCCTTTTAGGGTATCAACTCCCCACGCTTCGGCATCGTCAAAGATACCGTCCAATACTTTGATAGGCTCGCTGAACTTCACTATCAGCGTTTGGTAGGCTGCGTTCATCGTCTGTCCTCCTTTTCTTCCTTTGCCGTGAGCCACTTGTCCCGTGCGGCTCGGCACTCGTCCAATGTGGGTTTGACACAAGAGAACAACTCTCCGTTTGTGGGATGGCGGTAGTCGTACTGCACAAGTGTCCGCTTGCGTCTGCCGATACCTAATTGGAAACGCTCGTATTTCTCCGTACCTGCTTCAGTGCAGGTGCTTATTCCGTTGATGGTCATTCGTGTTGCCATAATCGTTGATTTTAGAGTGGTTAAAAATGTACTGACAAAACTCTGTTGCGCATCACCATTTCGGGGTCGCTTGTATAGCGTTGGTGCAGGTAGAAATGGTGGGAGCCGAAGCCGTAAAGGAAGAACCTGTCAAGTTCGTGCTTCTCGGCAAAGTCCTTTACACTCCGTCTTAACTGCCCCTCACTCGTTGCAAGAGTGAGGAGGTTCACAAATTCAATGAACATCGTGGGGATTTTATCGTCCCACAGACAAACCATGCTTTCAATTCTTACTTCCATACTATTGGGTATTATAGGTTGATACTATGCCGCTTCCATCCGCTGGCGGATAAGGTTCACGTTGCTGTTCACAAGGTTTACAATGCGGTCGTGGTACTCGGTATTGGAATTGTGCAAGCCACGACTTTGCACCACTTCCAATGTCTTCAAGGAAACCTCCACCGTTTCTATGCGCTTGCCGTCAATGGTTGCGGATAGGATAAGGGAGTTCTTTTCAAGGAAATAGGAGTTGGAAAACACGCAATGGTGCAGTTCCGTCCCTTCCGCTGCAAACTCCGCAACGCTCTCCAACACACGCACCTGCAAAGTGCCGTCCGTGAAGGCTATGCCGAAAAATATGCCTTTGAGTTTGCGGTATGCCTTCTCGTGTTTCTTCGCTTGGCGGATGCGTTCCTCCAATTTCTTGCGCTCTATCTCCTTGTTGCGCTTGTGCATAAGTCTGTCATGTTCGGCTTTGAGGTCGGAGGGGCAGACGTACTTCGGGCTGTTCGTGTCCTTGCCGAAAAGCCGCAGGAGGTCTATGGTGTCACGCCACATGGAGCCGTCAGCAATGGTGTAGCCGTTGCGGATACATATCTTCACGGATGCCCAATACCTCTCTATGTCAAAGGAACTGCGGATATAGTGGCGCAACATGGGATATTGCCCTGCTTTCAACAGCGTTTCGGATCGGCTGTCGGAAAGGATAGCCGTGAAAAGGTCGTAAGGCAGTATGTTGTGGTATTCGCCATTGAAGCCGTTGCGTTTCAGTTCGGGAATGAAACGCTGTCGGGGATAAGTGCAGACGGGGTTTATATCGTATGCACGGAGTTTGTTGTTCTTGCGTACCTCCATGTCGCTGTATTCCGCCCATAGGTCGTAGTAAAGTATGGACATTCCTCGCAGTCGGGCGACAGTGACGGTTGTGCCTTTGGGCGAAATCCACCTTTGCACCACTTCATAAATGGAATACTCGGCTGCCTGCCCTGCCTTGTATCGGGATTTGACGAAGAAGAAGCGTATCACTTGGTACTGCTTGCAGGTGGTGATGATGCAGAAATACTCGTTCTCGTTGAAAACCCTCTTTCGGGTGCGCAACGCTTCCAACTCCATGCCGCAATCCGGGCATGTGCATCCGCAAACGGTGTCCGCAAGGTCGTGTTCACTTTTCCACGAATGTCCGCACTCGGTGCAGATGTTCGTGCCGTCCGCCCTCTTGATGGCGTAATGCTTGAAGCAATGGCGGAAAGCGTATGCCCTCTGTGTGGCGGTCAATTTCGGCAGTCGCTCGCTCAATCGTGCGACTTCCTGCTGTATGGGTGTTCTCGGTTTCATAATCAGAAATTGAATAGGTTGGGTTGTTGTACTTCTTGTGCGGTCGCTTTGGTGGCGGTTCTCGGCTTGCTGCGGTTCTGCAACTTGCGGAGTTCCTCCTCTTGGTATCTGCGGAGTGCGTTCTGCCGTGCTTCCGCCTTTTCCTCTGCCGTGAGTTCCACCACGTGGTTCACCGCCACTTGGCATTGGATTAGCTTGCCCACCTCTATCTCGTTCTCGTCATAGTAGTGGACTGCTTGCCCGAATATCTCCCCGTCCGTGAAGCCGTTGCAACCGCTCCGCTGCACATAGTTGAGAATGTAGGTGACGCAATCGTCTATGTTCTTGGCAGGGTTGCGGTAGTTCTTGGCAAAGAGCGTATCTTCCGCCGCACGTTGCTCCAAGTACATCTGTATCGTTCTCTTGAAATGTTCTGTTCCTTTCATATCGCTGTCGTTTTTATCAGTTATACATTTTTCCGTTTCCCAAAAACTCGTAGTCGTTGGCTGCGCAACTCTCCTCAAAACTCTCTTCGCTGCACTGGTATTCCATATCGTCACGGCACGACTTGAAGAAGCTGTCAAGGCACTTGTCCATGAGGTCGTACAGAGTGGTTCGGGTGTCGGGGGCTTTCAGAAAGTCGTAGATGGGTCGCAGGATGTCCTCGTCTGCGCAATAGCCTGTCAGTACGCAACAGTTATCCGTGAATATCCGGCTTCTACGTTGCTTATTGAAATTTCCTTTGAGGTAATAGGTTTTCGGCTTGAATAGGATGTGCCAATAGTTATTGACGATGTATTTCAGAAGCCGTATGCCGCAGAGTTCCTCCTCTTTTCCGCTGTAACGTGAGGTGAAACGGTAGGAATAACGGCACGTGTCGTAACTCCAATCGTTCACTTTGACTTTGAACACACTTTCAAATGCTTCCAGCGTGTTGCGGTTGTCACTGTCCCAACCGTATTCAAAAGTGCGTAGCCATTCATTGTATGCGGTATCTCTCGCTGCTGCGGAGAGTTCGGCTAATTGGAATAGGTCGTATGTCCTTGTTATCGTTCTCATATCGCTGTCATTTTAGATGGTCTGTTTCAGTATCTCTCTCCAATAGGTCGGCTGCACTTCGCTCAAAAGGAAGTCTGTAAAGTCCCTCCGTGCGTCCTTGTTCAGTTCTCGGTAGAGTTCACGGAACACGGATATGTTGCCGTTGATGTACGTTTCCACCATGTACACGAAGATGTTGTCCACCTCGTAGTATCTGCATTGCTGCGCTGCCGTTTTGCTGCTTCTCTTTGCCATGTCGGTAAGGGTTAAAGGGTGAATAACCAAAGGATGAAACCGAAGAAGGCGGTTGCGGAAAGGATAGCCACGATTACGCCTATCGCCACTCGGAACACTCCGTTTACAATCTCTCTAATGATGCCCCAAAGGATGCCGAACACCACGAAGGCGGTGCGCACAATCAAGCCGCATATCGCAAGCCCTATGTACTGCGCCATTTGTCTGAAATTTGCCGTTGCCGTCATATTTTCGCTGTTTTTGATTTTTTGTTTTTTTAATGCGGATTCAAGAGTTGAGGGAGTTGAGTTTCAAACTATCTTATCTGCCTCTCGTTTATCCGACATTTTTTTTATGCGTCTTTCTGTCGCATCGGTCGTTTTCGTTTCGGGTGCTTGAAAAGGTAGGGATTAGGGGATGCAAGGTTTTTCGGGAAAAATACTACCCATAGGGCTGGAGATTTTTTCCGAAAACAGGAGGCTTGACCTTGCATTCCCGTCCAATCCCGGAATTACCTTTGCGCCCAGAACGGAAATGACAACCTGATGCGCTCCCTGAAAGATGCGAAAATGGAGGTAAACGGAAGTGGAGGCAGATTGGACAGGAAAACTTCGAAAGAGAAATCCGTGAAAAAGGGAAAACGCCAAAAGGAAAAGGGACACTGCCGGAGGCGTGAAACCGGGCAAACCACCGGCAAGGAAGTATGATTTTATATGTTTGGCCGAGCGTGTCCGGTCTGACGGATAAAATCATTCTTCCCGGTTTGCCTGCCGTGTGTGACGGCTTGTTCCATTCATGGATCGGGCGGTCAGACACGGCTTTCCGCTTACGGCTCAAAGGAACAGCAAAAAAGAAAAATCGTCAGAAACCCGTAAAAGCACCTCTTTGGCATAAGCACAAAAGAAATGGGCCTTGCATCATCAGTCTAAACTGTTGTTTAGGCGTGATGCAAAGCCCTTTTCTCCGCTTATGCGGCAGTCGGCATACGTTCGTTCAAAATCCTTTTGTACGATGGTGTGCCGACGGATAAAATCGCTTTTACGGAAAAACTTGTATGAGAAGAAAAAAATTAGGGAGATTCATTTCAAAATCTCCCGTTTTATTGTTACTTTTGCATACGAAGAGTTCTTTGAAGGTTACGCAACGCGCAGAAGGATGATGCAGTAGATAACTAACTAAATCGTAACCTATTACTATCATGAGCAATTAACCTACGCTCAGCTCCAATAAATTACACTCTTTTCGTAACTTCAGCACACAAAGATACACTTTTAAATGAAAAAAATGATGATTTATTTATGAAACCAGAATTATTTATTATCTTTGCGCCGTTGAAACACTCTGCTATTTCTCACCAGAGGGAAACAACCAGATATCCAATTCAACAGAAATATCCCAGATTCATAATTTAAAGCATATGTTCACATGACCAGTGACAAGTGAAGTCCTGTTGTGTTGTTCATATTTCAGCTGAACAGAAAAATATTAATAACTTACTATACTGTATGTATAACATTATCCAATTGAACGACAAAGATTTGTCGGAACTACAAACTATTGCCCACGAACTGGGTATAAAAAAGACAGACTCACTAAAAAAAGAAGAACTTGTTTACAAAATCCTTGATGAACAAGCTATCGCCGGCGCTACTAAGAAAGTTGCGGCAGATAAATTGAAAGAGGAAAGAAACGAAGACAAGAAAAAACGGTCACGCGTAGCAGTGAAGAAAGAAAACAAAGTATTTTCTGCTACCAAAAACGGTGAGATAACCAAGGCAGAAACAACTGCACCGGCTCCGGCAACTAAAGCACAAGCACAAGAAGCCGCTATTGTAAAACAAGAAACCGCTACTCCCGCAACAGAGACTCCTGCAGCCGCTCCGAAAAAGAAAGTAGGACGTCCACGCAAAAATCCGGTAGTAAACAAACCGGTAGAAGAACAGCCTGTCGCTAAAGAAGAAAAAGAAGTGGTGGTAACGGAAACCAAGAAAGCGGAAGAAGAAAAGAAAACGGAAGCGAAACCGGCTTCCAAACCAATCTCTAAGCCTGCTTCTAAACCGATTTCCAAACCGATTATCAAGCCCAAAGCTCCGGCCGTTGTTGATGAAGAAAGTAAAATCCTGTCGGAAAGCTCTGATGACGACTTCATTCCTATAGAAGATCTTCCATCTGAAAAAGTAGAATTACCAACTGAATTATTCGGTAAATTCGAATCGACCAAGGCTGAAACAATCACCCTTCCTGCCCCTGAACAAGCGCAAAACCAACCGCGCCCCCGTGTTATACGTCCACGTGACAATAATAATAACAGCAATAATAACGCTAACAATAATAATAACGCTCCAAGAAATAACAACAATCCCCGTCTGCCTATGCAGAGACCTGCGCAACAACAAAATGCAGGTGAAAATGTACCGGCACCGGAACGTAAAGTCATAGAGCGTGAAAAGCCTTATGAATTCGATGACATCCTGACCGGTACAGGCGTATTGGAAATCATGCAGGATGGTTATGGATTCCTACGTTCTTCGGACTATAATTACCTTTCATCTCCGGATGATATTTATGTATCCCAATCACAAATCAAGCTATTTGGTCTGAAAACAGGAGATGTAGTAGAAGGTGTAATTCGTCCGCCCAAAGAAGGCGAAAAATATTTTCCATTAGTAAAGGTATCGAAAATAGACGGACGTGATGCAGCATTTGTACGCGACCGCGTTCCTTTCGATCACCTGACTCCCCTTTTCCCGGACGAAAAGTTCAGACTTTGCAAAGGGGGATATTCCGATTCTATGTCTGCACGTGTAGTAGACCTGTTTTCTCCGATCGGTAAAGGCCAACGTGCACTGATCGTAGCACAGCCTAAAACAGGTAAGACATTACTTATGAAGGATATTGCCAACGCAATCGCCGCCAACCATCCGGAAGTATACATGATAATGTTGCTTATCGATGAGCGCCCGGAAGAAGTAACGGACATGGCACGTAGCGTAAACGCAGAAGTTATTGCATCGACTTTCGACGAACCTGCAGAGCGCCACGTAAAAATTGCAGGCATCGTACTTGAAAAAGCCAAAAGACTGGTAGAGTGCGGACACGATGTTGTCATCTTCTTAGACTCCATCACTCGCCTTGCACGCGCTTACAATACTGTTTCACCGGCATCCGGAAAAGTACTTTCGGGTGGTGTGGATGCCAATGCACTGCATAAACCCAAACGTTTCTTCGGTGCGGCCCGTAATATCGAAAACGGAGGTTCGCTGACCATTATCGCAACCGCATTGATCGATACCGGTTCGAAAATGGATGAGGTTATCTTTGAAGAATTTAAAGGTACCGGTAATATGGAACTTCAACTCGACCGTAACTTATCTAACAAACGTATCTTCCCGGCTGTTAATATTGTGGCTTCAAGTACACGTCGTGATGATTTGCTGCTTGATAAGACTACACTCGACCGTATGTGGATATTACGTAAGTATCTGGCGGACATGAACCCGATAGAAGCGATGGATTTCGTAAAAGACCGTCTTGAAAAGACTAAAGACAATGACGAATTCCTGATGAGCATGAATAGCTAAAAGATGATTATCATAACTTCAGAGCAGACACGGATAAACACCGGAAAAAACATACCCCCGGATATCCCAATCATAAAAACACCGGAGTACGGAATACCGTCAATAGAAAATAAATAAATAAAAAGAGCGGAGATTTATAAAATCTTCGCTCTTTTTATTTATTTTTGCAGCAATACATCACAAACAGTATACCAGGTAGTGAGAAGTCATATCTATTACTATATATTAAGAATGCTGGCCGGACTTCTATGTTCCCTGCCGGCATATCCTGTTGATAACACTTCCAAACACCTGGAAAAGTTACAGATTCTTATCGATCATAACCTGCCTTATGATAGGGAAATGTCTTCCGACAGTATTATTTTATTGGAAAAAGAACTCGAACCGAAATTGGAAGCCGACAAACGATATGATCTTCTTTTTTATCTGAAGCAACTGGTAGCAAGGGCATATGCGAATCGTGGCGATATTACCGTAGCTGTAGATAAAGCCCACATCATGTATCAAAAGGCCAAAGAGATGGAATATGACAAAGGGATAGCTCTTTCACTCCGCGCCATAGGCGATGTTTACCTGGCATCCAACATACAGCAACAAGCCATCGACTCATACGAAGAAGCCATACGGATATTGGATAAATCAGATGATGAGGATTTGATAAAAATACATATCCTGCCTAATCTTATCTTAAGTCTGCTTAAAATAGAAAAAATCGACGAAGCCCATGCATATCTAAAGCAACTCGAAAGCCTGTTCGACAAGTTTCCAACATCATCCAATCTGTTTTATACCTCCATATGCCGTGCATATTATCTGATAATGACCCATCAGCCCGACAAAGCCCAAGCATACCTCACCGAAGCAACACGTGCAAATGCAGAAAACAATTTCTTTCATATGAACTTTATGCTGGATTACATGCATGCCAGCTATTACGAACTGACAGAACAATATGACCGGGCATTGGAGCAATACGGTAAAATCATCAGCGAACTCCGTCCGTCTTATGCCCCGTATCAACACGTACAACTGAATATCCAATGCGCACGGCTTCTGGCGAAACAAGGGCAAACCGACAAAGCTTGTTTTATCTATCAGAGGACAAGTGCATTACAAGACTCATTGGACAACCTCAGCTATGTCCGCCAAATTAATGAATTACGTACCATTTACCAAATAGACCAACTGGAAATTAAAAACCAGCAAGAACGTAACAGAACAATCTTATGGGGAATTCTTGCAGTACTCTCCATGTTAGGCCTCATCCTCCTCCTCATTTTCCTTATTAAAAAAGGGAACAAACGACTATTCCTGTCAAAAGAGAAATTGGAAAAAGCCCAGCAATATGCAGAGAACTCAACAAGAACCAAAAGTCTCTTTCTATCGAACATGAGCCATGAAATACGCACTCCCCTGAACGCTCTTTCGGGTTTCTCCGCCATTCTCACGGATGACTCCATCGACAATGACACACGCCAGCAATGCAACGAGATTATACAACAAAACTCAGAACTTCTCCTTAAACTTATCAATGACGTTATCGACCTTTCAAGTGTAGATGTAGGAAAACTGACATTCAATCTGAAAGAAAGCGATGCAGTGGTCATCTGCCGTAACGTGGTAGAAACTGTAGAGAAAGTGAAACAGACACAAGCCGAAGTACGTTTTGTTACCACATTAGAGTCACTTCCTCTTGTAACAGACGACTCCCGTTTGCAGCAACTGCTCATCAATTTACTTATCAACGCCACCAAATTCACGACAGAGGGTGTTATCACTCTCGAGGTCGAGAAAGAATCGGATACGGTCGCGCTCTTTTCCGTCACCGACACCGGCTGCGGTATCCCGTTGGAAAAACAAAAGCAGATATTCAACCGCTTTGAAAAATTAAATGAAGGTGCACAGGGCACAGGATTGGGACTTTCCATCTGCCAACTTATCATCGAACAAGTCGGTGGCCGGATATGGATAGATCATGAATATACCGAGGGGGCCCGTTTTATGTTCACCCACCCCATAATCCCGGTAGTCAACAGAAAGGAGAATACCCAATGAAACAATTGATATTTACCCTTATTCTGAGTTGCCATTTTTTAACAGGTATGCCTACGGCTACTCCATCCTCGGCCAAAAGAGACAGTCTGGAAAGACTGCTGACAAGCATGCCGCACGACTCTGCACGCCTGCAAATGATACAGGATATCACGCGGATGGAGCAAACCAATCCCAACTGTATCCGCTACTCGGATATGCTGTTGCAAGAAGCTATCGCACAGAATAATCCCAAATATGCCGGAACCGCCCTTTATTTCCAGATTATCTATTACTACAACCAGAACGAACTGGACAGCGTAATACAAAAGATCGAAAAGATGGAGCCTTTTGTCCGCGAAGGCAATCTGTGGGATTATTATTTCGACGCACAAAGATGCCAGATAGATCTTTATTCTTATAGAGAGCAGATCGAATTTGCCATCAATAAATCACTCGAGATGTACCAAAAGGCACAGGAAGCCAACAATGTGCGCGGATTAATCGGTGCCAAACAATGTCTGGCAAATGCTTACATGGGTACCGGACGTTGGGAAGAAGGGAAAAAAGCATTGGAAGAGGCCCATATGCTACTCCCCAAACTGGATAACGTAATTGTACACAACTCCGTACTTTGCCAACTCGTTTCACTCAGTAAAGCCAAAGATGACTTTGAAAACCTGAAGAAATATCTCGATGAACAGAAAAGTATCCTTGAAGACTACATAAGAAAGAATCCCACCATGGAAGAGGCTTTTCAGGATCCGTTGATCTTCAATGAACTCTATTATGCTTATTATTATTTAGAGATGAATCAGCCTCACCCTGCTTTTGAACATTTACAAAAAGGAGCCAAGTATCTCACACCACATACCTATTTTATGTATCGCGTGCTCTATTACGATGCATACGCTTTGTACTACCGGCGCTGTAAAGAGTATGACAAGGCCCTTAGCCAGTTGGATTCCACAATCGTCTTATTACAGGAAGCGTTCAGTTCCGACTACGTCAACCAATTGTCTGCCAAAGCGGACATACTCGTGGAAGCCGGCCGCAGCCAGGAAGCGCTGCCCATCTATGAAAAGGTACTGCAAATGAAAGACTCACTGGTCACCGAGCTTTCCGACAAACAAATGAAACTGATACAAAGCAACTATCACATCAATAAAATAGCCCTCGAAGAGGAACAATTGAAAAACAAAATACAACTTATTGTACTTATCGTTATCGGCACGACATTAATCGTATTGGTATTTTTCATGTTACGCATCTTCCGGGTACGTAAAGCCCTGAAAATAGCAGAAAGCGAAACTCGCAAAGCTACCCGGATAGCCGAAAAAGCCAATGAGACTAAGAATCATTTCCTTGCCAACATGAGCTATAATATTCGCATTCCACTGAACGGAGTCGTAGGATTTTCCCAACTGATAGCATCAGAACCGAATATGGACGAGGACACAAGAAAAGAATTCTCTGCCATCATCCAGAAAAATACCGAAGAATTGATGCAACTGGTTAATGACGTACTGGACTTGTCGCGTCTGGAAGCCAACATGATGAAGTTCCAAATACAGGAATATGATGCTGTGGCACTCTGTAATGACGCTATCTATATGGCCCGCATGCGCAATGAAGAAACCATAGAAATATATTTCGATACCCATATCGAGACGCAACCCATCACAACCGATACCGGAAGGCTCATTCAAGCATTGGTCAGCACTCTGACTTATCCGCAGAAAAACACGACACACAGAGAAATCACTTTCACTCTGACTCGTGACGATTCCGGCAAACAGATATGTTTCCGCATCAGCAACAGCCCACTGGCCGATCCGGAATTCAATTCCCAGGAAGTAAGCATACGTCATGATATCAATCGCCTTTTGTTGCAGCATTTCGGAGGCAGCTACAACATAACGGCCGATGAACAGGAACGACCTGTCATTAATTTTACTTATCCTCTCGATATCATATCCGAATAAAAGAGCTATCTTTGCAAATTGCAAACCTAAACGCCGATTTATGTATACCAACAAACAGATTTGGAGTGTCAGCTACCCGATACTCCTCAGTTTATTAGCACAAAATGTCATTAATGTCACTGATACGGCCTTTCTCGGAAGAGTCGGAGAAGTAGCCCTCGGAGGCTCTGCAATGGGCGGGCTTTTCTATATATGCGTCTTTACGATCGCTTTCGGATTTAGTACCGGTTCACAAATCGTCATTGCCCGCCGCAATGGAGAAGGACGCTATGCGGACGTGGGTCCCGTAATGATGCAGGGCGTTATGTTCCTGTTGGTCATGGCCCTGTTACTGTTTGGCTTCACCAAAGCTTTCGGAAGCAACATCATGCGCATGCTGGTATCCTCCGAATCGATATTCGATGCCACGATGGAGTTTCTGGACTGGCGCACCTACGGTTTCTTCTTCTCATTTGTCAATGTAATGTTCCGCGCATTATACATCGGCATTACCCGTACCAAAGTGCTAACGATTAATGCCATTGTCATGGCCATTGTCAACGTGATCCTGGATTACGCCATGATATTCGGACACTTCGGATTTCCGGAAATGGGCATCAAGGGAGCCGCTATCGCTTCTGTGATAGCCGAAGCCAGTTCCATCCTGTTTTTCCTTATTTACACGTACATTACTGTCGATCTGAAAAAATACGGCTTGAACCGGTTCCGTTCCTTCGATCCCCAGTTGCTGATGCGCATACTCAGCATCTCATGCTTCACCATGTTACAGTACTTCCTGTCAATGGCTACGTGGTTCGTATTCTTCATTGCCGTAGAGAGGTTAGGACAACGCGAACTTGCCATTGCCAATATCGTACGTAGCATCTATATCGTGATGCTGATTCCGGTCAATGCACTGGCCACGACAACCAACAGTCTGGTAAGTAATGCAATCGGTGCAGGCGGCATACAACACGTCATGCCGCTCATCAATAAGATAGCCCGTTTTTCATTCTTCATTATGCTGGCACTGGTCATTGTCACCGCAATATTTCCGCAGGCGATGCTTTCGATCTATACCAACGAAGCCGCACTGATAACGGAGTCTGTCCCTTCAGTGTACGTCATCTGCTGTGCCATGCTGATCGCTTCGGTTGCCAATGTCGTATTCAACGGAATATCGGGAACAGGCAATACACAAGCCGCCCTCCTGCTGGAAACCATTACGATCCTCATCTACGGTTCGTATATAATCTTTATCGGAATGTGGCTGAAAGCGCCTATCGAATGGTGTTTTACCATTGAGATAGTGTATTATACATTATTGTTCATAACAAGCTATATTTATCTCAAAAAAGCAAAATGGCAGAATAAAAAGATATAAATACAAGAGATTTTAGTACATTTGCACCCTAATTCGTAATTAATATAACCATGTTCGATAATTTAAGCGAGAGACTGGAGAGGTCGTTTAAGATTTTGAAAGGTGAAGGTAAGATCACCGAAATCAATGTAGCAGAAACACTGAAAGACGTACGCAAAGCCTTGTTGGACGCCGACGTTAACTATAAAGTGGCAAAAACCTTTACTGACACGGTAAAAGAAAAGGCATTAGGACAGAACGTTCTTACCGCCGTAAAACCGAGTCAGTTGATGGTGAAAATCGTTCACGACGAACTGACCCAATTGATGGGTGGAGAAACCGTTGAAATCGACACCAAAGGCCAGCCTGCCATTATCCTGATGTCCGGTCTGCAGGGTTCGGGTAAAACTACTTTCTCCGGGAAACTGGCCCGGATGCTTAAAACAAAGAAAAACCGTAAACCATTACTCGTAGCCTGTGACGTATATCGTCCCGCTGCCATCGAACAGCTCCGCGTACTGGCCGAACAGATCGATGTTCCGATGTATTCCGAACCGGATAGCAAGAATCCTGTGGAGATTGCCCAGAACGCTATCAAAGAGGCCAGGGCCAAAGGTTATGATCTTGTCATCGTCGATACAGCCGGACGTCTGGCCGTAGACGAAGAAATGATGAAGGAGATTGCAGCGATCAAAGAAGCCATCCAGCCGAATGAAATTCTCTTTGTAGTCGACTCCATGACCGGACAGGATGCTGTAAATACAGCCAAAGAGTTCAACGACCGTCTCGACTTCAACGGTGTAGTGCTGACTAAACTCGACGGTGATACCCGTGGCGGTGCAGCCCTTTCTATCCGTTCGGTTGTAAATAAACCTATCAAATTCGTAGGAACAGGTGAAAAGTTAGATGCTATCGACCAGTTCCATCCGGCACGTATGGCAGACCGTATCCTCGGTATGGGTGACATCGTTTCGCTGGTAGAACGCGCCCAGGAACAATACGATGAAGAAGAAGCCAAACGTTTACAGAAAAAGATTGCCAAGAATCAGTTTGACTTCAACGACTTCCTCAGCCAGATTGCACAGATCAAGAAGATGGGTAACCTTAAGGAACTCGCATCCATGATTCCGGGTGTAGGCAAAGCCATCAAAGACATCGATATCGACGATAACGCATTCAAAAGCATTGAAGCCATCATCTACTCCATGACGCCGGAAGAACGTTCCAACCCCGAAATACTTAATGGCTCACGCCGCACACGTATTGCCAAAGGTAGCGGAACGACTATTCAGGAAGTAAATCGCCTGCTGAAACAATTCGACCAGACCCGTAAGATGATGAAGATGGTAACAGGCAGCAAGATGGGTAAGATGATGCCTAAAATGAAACGCTGATAATTTCCGGCTAAAAGCTTGATTATTGTATTCTGATTTCGTATCTTTACAGACGTAATCATAAAGTATATTCAGTTAAAACACCTATAAAAGGAGAGAGCTTCGGCTTTCTCCTTTTCTTTTTTAAATCACTTGCCAAAGACTCCGGGATGGGTGCTTACGGCACTTCCGAACAATACTTATACAAAATAACAAGGCATGTCACGGTACATAACAAGTAATGTCACGATGTGTAACAAGTAATGTCACGATGCATTTCATTATTAGTTGCGATACAAATGTAACCGGATTACAATGCGGCACACATTTTCTTGCGAAGCGCCGGCTATTTTGTTAAGAATACGTAAATCAGCTCTTGACAAAAACAAGCTCCTTTCTTTCTTTTCCTTTGACTTGGAGAGTTCGGCAAATTATTCTACTTTTGCCCATCACCAAAATACTATTGAACATGACCCTTATAGATGGAAAAGCCATTTCCGAACAAGTAAAGCAAGAAATTGCCGATGAAGTGGCAGAAATTGTGGCTAATGGAGGTAAACGTCCCCACTTGGCCGCTATCCTTGTAGGACACGACGGAGGTAGCGAAACATATGTAGCTGCAAAAGTAAAAGCCTGTGAAGTATGCGGTTTCAAATCGTCCCTTATCCGTTATGAAAGCGATGTGACCGAAGACGAACTGCTGGCCAAAGTACGCGAACTTAACGAAGATACCGACGTGGACGGCTTCATCGTACAGCTCCCGTTGCCCAAGCACATCTCCGAACAGAAAGTAATCGAAACCATCGACTATCGCAAAGACGTAGACGGTTTCCATCCCATTAACGTAGGACGCATGTCTATCGGACTGCCCTGTTACGTATCTGCCACTCCGAACGGCATACTCGAACTGCTGAAGCGTTATAAAATCGAAACATCGGGTAAAAAGTGCGTAGTATTGGGACGCAGTAACATTGTCGGTAAACCGATGGCTGCCCTCATGATGCAGAAAGCCTACCCGGGAGACGCAACAGTCACCGTTTGCCATAGCCGCTCACGTGACCTGGTAAAAGAATGTCAGGAAGCCGATATCATTATCGCCGCCTTAGGACAGCCTAATTTCGTGAAAGCCGATATGATGAAAGAAGGTGCGGTTATTATCGATGTAGGTACCACCCGCGTACCCGATGCCAGCAAAAAATCCGGTTTCAAACTGACGGGCGACGTAAAGTTTGATGAGGTTGCTCCCAAGTGTTCATACATCACCCCCGTGCCGGGAGGTGTAGGCCCTATGACCATTGTTTCGTTGATGAAGAACACGCTGTTGGCCGGTAAAAAAGCCATTTATAAATGAGATATTTCTCATTCATAATTCTCTTACTTCTCTCCTTTTCCTGCACATCTGTGTCGCAGGAAAAGGGAGATACAGTCAAGGTTGTTTCAGATACGATCATATCCAATGCGAATGACAGCCTTCTTCCCCACCGCATCACACTCCTTTTTGCCGGTGACCTGATGCAACACCAAGGACAAATCAATGCCGCCCGTACTCCTGCCGGATACGATTACTCCGATTGTTTCAAATTCGTCAAAGAAGAAATCAGCCGGGCGGATATTGCCGTCGCCAATCTGGAAGTAACCCTCGGCGGAAAACCATATCGTGGCTATCCTGCTTTCAGTGCACCGGACGAATATCTTTCCGCCATCCGTGAAGCGGGTTTCAACGTATTGATAACAGCCAACAACCATTGCCTGGATCGGGGTAAAAAAGGTCTGGAACGAACCATTCTCATGCTCGACTCCCTCCGCATCCCATATGCAGGTACATACACCAATGCTGAAACACGCGAACAGCGATATCCGCTCATGATAGAAAAGAACGGTTTCCGCATCGTACTTCTCAACTATACGTATGGTACAAACGGTCTCAAAGCAACTTCTCCCAACATTGTGAATTACATTGACAAAGAAACGATGGCACTGGACATCCGGAAAGCGAAAGCACTCCAACCCGATGTTCTCATTGCCTGTATACATTGGGGTGAAGAATACCAATCGCTCCCTAACCGGGAACAGACCTCTCTCGCAGACTGGTTATTGCAGCAAGGTGTAACTCATATCATCGGTTCTCATCCCCATGTAGTACAGCCAATGGAACTTCGCACGGACAGCACGGTAGGTAGCCAACATGCGGTAGTCTATTCTTTAGGAAATTTCATTTCCAATATGTCTGCCCGCCGGACAGACGGAGGAATTTTGTTTAAATTAGAACTTGAAAAGGACAGCATTACCCGCGTCACCAATTGCGAATACGGTTTAGTATGGACTTCTCGGCCGGTATTATCGCGAAAGAAGAATTACATATTATATCCGATCAATTATCCGACAGACTCACTATCCGTTATAGAACGTAACCACTTGAAAATCTTTACTAAGGATACCCGCTCCCTATTCAACAAACATAATAAGGGAATAAAAGAGTACATTTTTTATTAAAAAAAGTCCTTCTAATATTTGCAGATTAAAAGATTATATCTATCTTTGCACCGCGTTAGAGAAACGCAAACATGGTGGATGTAGTTCAGTTGGTTAGAGCGTCAGATTGTGGTTCTGAATGTCGCCGGTTCGAGTCCGGTCTTCCACCCAAAGAGAATCCTTGATAATCATGATTATTGAGGATTTCTTCGTTTAAAGAGGTTCGTTTTCAAGTGCCACATTGGGGATCAAGGAGACCCCAAATAGTCGGACACATCATATTCAAATCCCTGCACAGCATATTAATGATACACCAAAATAACCATTTTCTTCATTAATCCTCAAATTATATCTGCCGGCATATAAAAAATCCAACCGCCGTTTTACTGTACTGAGTCCGATGCCGGTAGAAGAATCTTTATTCATACGTTTCAACGGATCATAAAGATTCGATGCCGTAAACAGTATCTCCGAACTTTGAATTTGAAAGTGAAAACAAATAGCCTCTTTTGCCTTCTTGTCCGTACAATGCTTGAATGCATTTTCTATAAAAGGAATAAACAACATAGGAGCGATACATATATCACCGGCTTCACCCTCCAATACATAAGATACTAATTCCGGATTATCATATTGCAATCGTTGCAAAGCAAGGTAGTTTTTAATATAATCCAGTTCTTGCCTGAAATATACTTCGGGAACATTCGTCTCATAAATCATATAACGCATCATATCAGACATCTGTACCAAAGATTTGGAAGCTTTCTCAGGATCTGAACGTATCAAGCTATCGATATTATTTAAGGCATTAAATAAAAAGTGCGGATTTAACTGATTCTTTAGAAGTTTAAGTTCACTTTGAAGATTCTGTTTTTCTAATTCTTTTTGTCTCCGTACTTTACGAAACCAATCATAAGACATATACAATAAAACCCCTAAAGCAAGCGAACGCAAATTAGAACTCCAGAATACCAATCCCCAATTCTTACTTAGCAGATAGGTATAAAGAATAATGGCTCCAATATAAAGAATGAATCCCCAACATCCCCATTTCTTATTTTTAGTATACAAATGAGAAAAGAGATAAGAACAAAACAACGAAAGAATAGTGAGGACAGGAATAGCCATCCCTCAAGTAGCCATGACGCCTATAGGAAAAGATCTGGCACTCACGACAGATCTCCAGGAAAGCATTCCGGCAAAAAGAAGATAAAGACCAATAGGAACAATAAATCCTACATTCCGAGTTTTAAATTGCATTTTCTGCTTTTCCATAAATCTTTTATTTTAGTGAAACATATCACAAAAGTCCGCCAATTCTCTCTATAACAGAAATAAATTGAACGAACGACCGGAATGCATTCACAAAATTAATAAAAGAATCACTATCTTTACGGGCAACTAAGAATTATTGAATCATGAATACACGCATCACCCCCAATCACATCACAGAATTAAAGCCTAATGAGATATTCGTATTCGGCAGCAACCTGCAAGGCTATCATGGTGGAGGTGCCGCCCGTCTGGCTATGAACCAATGGGGAGCCGTCTGGGGGCAAGGCACAGGTCTTCAAGGACAGACGTATGCCATCCCTACCATGCAAGGTGGCATCGGAACGATTCGCCCCTACATAGACCAATTCATAAAATTTGCTCAAAACGATCCGGAAAGAACATTCCTCGTCACTGAGATAGGATGTGGAATAGCAGGATTCCGTCCTGCCGATATTGCACCATTGTTCAAAAACGCAATAAACATACCCAATATCTGGTTGCCACAAAGATTCTGGGAGATATTACAGAAAGAAGAAGTGCAAGATTTAATATAACTCTAACCCGAACTCGTCTTTCAACTGTAACAATGCCTCGTTTTTCTTTGCCATCATCTGGAATTTCTCTACCCTGCTGAAGGCACGTACGTTCTCGGCAGGTGCACTGACACGGACCGTCATCTTCACCTTCCTGTTCTTCAAACGACTGCGAAGATAGTTTTGTACATTAGGAATCATAGAAGTAAAGTCCTTTGCCACAATCTCATTATCCACTACTACCTCAAAAGTTATATCATCATTAAGTAGCGTCAGACGAATATTCTGCATACGCATCGCAAGCGCTTTATGCTCGATAGGAAGCTGGCCGGCATACTCCTGCCAATAGTAATTCAAATCTTTTTCATTGAAGATATAATCTTCTTCGGGCTGAGACTGAACCTGAGACGATGCTTGAGGCGTAGTCGTCCTCTGCGAAACAGCTTCTTTCTGAGGATGCTTAATAGAAACCCCCAAACCGGCCTTATTCATTACCGGAATTTTCTTCTCTTCCTTCACCGGCACCTTCAATCCGGAAGCAGGTATATCTGCTGATGATGGAATAACCGGAGAAGTCCCAGCCACAGGAACAGATTGGACAGACGCCGGTTGTTGCAGTTGCTGCTGTTGTTGCTGAACCGGAGTAACGACAGCAGAAACCGGTTGAGTTTGCGATGTAGCAGGAACAGTCTGTGACTGCTGAGCAGCAACAGATTGCGTAAATATGGGTTTTATAGCTTGCTTAGGGCGGCGCCCATCACCCACGTCATCCCCCTCGGTGGTAAGCTGGGCAACCTGTATCAAGGCCAGTTCCACCAGCAAACGCTTATTTTTGCTGGCACGGTAATTCATATCACAATCATTACAGAGCTTCATAGCCCGATACAGAAAAGGCAACGGGCACTTCTGTGCCTGTTCCTGATAACGCTGCCGGATGCTGGCTCCTACTTCAAGCAATGCCAAAGTAGCAGCATCTTTACTGACAAGCAAATCACGGAAATGAGAAGAAAGTCCCGTAATGAAATGACTACCGTCAAAACCTTTGTTCAGCACATCATTGAACAACAACAGGGCGTCACTCACCTTATTCTCAAGAAAGCAGTCCGTCAACCGGAAATAATATTCATAATCCAGCACATTGAGATTCTCAATCACACTCTTATACGTAATGTGTCCACCGGTAAAGCTTACCACTTGATCGAAGATGGAAAGTGCATCACGCATACCGCCATCCGCCTTCAACGCAATGACATTCAGCGCTTCGGGTTCTGCTGTGATATTCTCTTTAGAAGCCACATAAGCCAGATGCTGCACCGTGTCTTCCACACTGATACGGTTAAAATCATAAATCTGGCAACGCGACAAAATAGTAGGAAGAATCTTATGCTTCTCCGTCGTCGCCAAAATAAAGATAGCATGACGGGGAGGTTCCTCCAATGTTTTCAAAAAAGCATTGAAAGCAGAGGCCGACAACATATGTACCTCATCAATAATATATACCTTATACTTACCGATCTGTGGCGGAATCCGCACTTGCTCTACCAATTGGCGGATATCATCTACCGAATTATTGGACGCGGCATCCAATTCATGAATGTTATAGGAACGCTGTTCATTGAAAGCCACACAAGACTCACATGCATTACAAGCCTCTCCATCCTCAGTAGGAGTCATACAGTTGATAGTCTTGGCAAAGATACGTGCACACGTGGTTTTTCCTACTCCACGAGGCCCGCAAAACAGATAGGCATGCGCCAGTTTTTGCGTGGCAATGGCATTCTTCAGTGTCGTAGTCAATGCCCGTTGGCCCACCACCGACTCAAAGGTAGACGGACGATATTTACGGGCAGATACAATATAGTTTTCCATACGTCGGGATCTCTCTGTTTTTTGAGTTTCTGCAAATGTACGCAAAAAAAGTAATAAGTAATAAGTGATGAGTGAGAAGTTTTAGCCGGGAAGTGGCAAGTTTTAAGTTATAAGTTTTATCTTTGCATACGGAATTAAAGGAGAAATTATGAGCAATTTACTAACAATCTGGGAGTTTATCGGTAAACACAAATACCTCATCACTGTGTTGGCTTTTGCAGCCATCATCGGTTTTCTGGACGAAAACAGTGCCATCCGGCGTATCGGATATACACGTGAAATCAGTCGGTTGCAAAGCGAAATCGAAAAATACCGTGCCGACTACGAAGAAAACACAAAGAAACTCAACGAGCTAAGCAGTAATCCTGACGCCATCGAGCAAATAGCACGTGAAAAGTATCTGATGAAGAAACCCAATGAAGATATTTACGTATTTGAAAATAAATAAATAAATGAAACAACTCGTACCCGCACTTTTTGCCGTAGGCGCTCTTATGGCTCTTGTAGGAGCAGCAGTATTCATCACCGGATGGATTTATGCACCTTATATATATACCATCGGAGCTGGCTTTGTAGCTCTTGCCCAAATCAATACTCCGGTAAAGGGGAAAAGCAAAACATTGAAACGCTTGCGCATCCAGCAAATATTCGGCGCCGTCGCATTAGTGCTGACCGGAGCTTTCATGTTCTCTACCCGGGGAAATGAATGGATCGCCTGTCTTACCATCGCTGCCATTCTGGAACTTTACACGGCTTTTCGCATTCCACAAGAAGAAGCCAAGCTATAATAAAAGTTTTCTCGTCATTTTTTTATTTACCTGGGAGCCTGCTTAAATTTTACTCAGTATTATTTTGAGAGGAAAATTCAAACAGACCCTTCTATGTTCGATATAAAAATTTACCCCGGTTTCCCCTCTTTCCAAGATCTCATTACTACCACAAGGAAATCCTCTAATCATAAATATCAGGTATTTCTGTAAACACCTCAAAATCTCAGTATTGGCAGATAAAAAAGACCTGTTGATTGATTTTAATTGTTATTTAATATAAAAATACTCAATTTCGATTAAAACTTAGAGCCGGTTTAAATTTTGCTCAGCATTCTTTTAAGAATCATTATTTAAGGATATTTTTCTGTTTTCAGAGGAGGATAACGGGCTATCTGACGAGTGAAAACAAGAAAACAGGCCGAAAATAAACTCAAAAACTGATAAAACTTTTAGAGGAAAATTTAGACAAGTTCTTAATACGCTAAAAAATATGAATCGAATCAGAGTATTACCATCAATCATTCTCGGATGGCTATTTATGATAAATGTATATCATATACAAGCACAAGAGAATTTAATCATCAATCTGAATGATGGCACGGAACAGACTTTCCGTCTATCCGAGATCAGGAAACTGGCTTTTCAGAATGGCTCACTATGGCTGAACCGGCTGAGCGGAGAGGAAAGCTCCTTTCACTATTCAGAAGTACGGACAATTACTTTCAGTAACGAAACCACAGGCATCAGTAATTCTCTTACCGGAGAACAGAATGTTTACATCTTTGTAGATCCATCCACAAAAAATGTACAGATCAGAAACATAGCAAAAGGTACTACCGCAGTTGTTTACGGGCTGGATGGAATGAAAATTTTTCAAGATCAAGTCAGCGAAACCGGCTATTTGGATACAGACCGTTTGATTCCCGGAATTTATCTGCTGAAAATAGACCACCATGTATTCAAATTCAGACGACCATGAAACGGATTATTTTATTATCAGGAATTTGTGCGTTGTGTATACAAAGTATACTGGCGCAAGAAAAGATGTTTGTACATCGCTCAGACAAAATAACCCAAGGAGTTCTCCTGTCAGTTCTCGACAGTATGACATTTGTAAATGAAGCCGTACTTTTACACTTGCACGATCAAGATGCCCCTACGTATTCCATGACCGAAATAGATAGTCTGAGTTTCGGAGACAATTCTCTGCAAATAAAAATCCTCTATTCCGATACCGGAATAGAGATTGTTAATCCATTGGCTTTCGAAGGTGTTTCAATTTCCGTAGATGACGGAAATGTTATCATAACATCCACCATCTCCGAGGAAGTAGAATACATACTTACCGGAACTATTTCCAATGGAATGTTTAAGATTTATAGCGATAAAAAATTTATATTGACACTGAACGGAGTAAATATAACGAATGCAGACGGCCCGGCCATCAATATCCAATCGGGTAAAAAGGTCACAGTCAATTTGACGGAAGGTACGATAAACACATTAACAGACGGAAAGAAGTATGCCGACTCCGGTTCAGAAGACATGAAAGGATGCTTCTTCAGTGAGGGTCAACTGATTTTCAATGGAGAAGGTGCTCTATATGTACAGGGTAATAAAAAGCATGGCATTTGCAGTGATGATTATTTATTAGTAAATTCCGGAAACATAACAATTACCGGAGCCGCTTCCGATGGGATTCATGCCAACGATTACATCCGTATCGACGGAGGTTCGGTAACAGTAACCTCCGATAGTGACGGACTCGACGGAGACGAAGGATACATTGAAATCAACGGAGGAAAAGTTCAAATAACTTCTACTTCCGACGATGTAAAAGGCATTAAATGCGACGGCACTTTCACCATGAACGGAGGTGAAATTCATATGTCGGTATCCGGTAACCAATCCAAAGGGATCAAAACCAAAAACGATCTCCGGATTAATGACGGAACAATACATATCCAGACTACCGGTTCGGTAGCAGTTGTTGATAACGATCCTTCCTATTGCACAGGTATCAAATGTGACCAAACGGTTTATATAGCAGGAGGCAACATCATTATCACAAGTACCGGAACAGCAGGAAAAGGAATATCGACAGACGGTGACCTGGTTATTTCAGGCGGCGATGTCCAAATCACAACCTCCGGTAACGGAGGAACGTATACGAATACCAACAGTATACTCGATTCTTATTCGGCCACTTGTATGAAAAGCAACGGTAACATACATATCACAAACGGCACAGTTACAATGAAGAGTACAGGTAGTGCAGGTAAGGGAATTTCGGCCGACGGTGAAATTGTTTTCGGTGCAGTAAATGCCGAAGGCCCCGTTGTTGACGCCACTACAACCGGAGCTAAATTCCTGGTTTCCGGACATGGAGAAAACGCAGATTATGCCAACCCGAAAGCAATAAAATGTATCGGAGACCTTACATCCCATTCGGGCACATTTACAATCCGCTGTACACAAGACGGAGGAGAAGGCATGGAAAGTAAAGATGTCCTAACCATTAATGGTGGAATTTACGACATAGAAACTTATGACGACGCTATTAATGCAGCCAATCAAGTAGTGATAAACGGCGGATATATCTATTGTTATTCATCCGGCAATGACGGTATCGACTCTAATGGCACTCTGACCGTAACCGGTGGTATTGTGATCGCATCCGGCACAAACAGTCCGGAAGAGGGATTCGATTGTGACAGGAATACATTCTCTATCACAGGAGGAGTGCTAATAGGTACGGGTGGCTCGAGTAGCACTCCTACTTCATCGGCTTGTAGTCAACGTTCCGTGTTATATAGTGCATCATCAGCAACATCCGGCAATCTGATCAACATACAAGATGCAAACGGTACGAATGTGTTTACGTATAAATTGCCGCGTTCTTATCAGACAATGACTCTATTATTCAGCAGTGCCGACCTGAAAGCCAATACCAATTACACGATCTATACAGGAGGCAGCATCTCCGGTGGAGAAGATTTCCATGGCTACTACACAGGAGCCGTGTACACTCCCGGAACGAAAACAACCACTTTCACCACCAGCTCAATGGTAACGACAATTGGTAGCAGTGGCGGCGGCAGGCTCGGACATTAATTCCGAATCCGCGAATATAAAAAAAGGGGCATAAATGCAGTTGATGCATTTATGCCCCTTTTTCTATAAATATCTTAAAATTATTTCTTAGCAGCAGAAGTATATCTTGCATTCAAGCCATCGATAATCTCTTGTGTGATATTGAATGAACTATCGGCATAAAGCAAGTTATCAAAACCGGTATTACTAAGAATCAAATTGTAACCTTTCGTCTTGTTATACTCTTTCAGAAAAACATTGATAGAGTCACGCAACTGCAAACTGTTCTTCTGTGTTTCGGCAGCCAACTCATTAGTCAATTTATTCTGTAATGCCTGCAAATCCTGTTGCATCTTCATCAAACGGTTATATTCCTGCTGAGCTCTCTCCGGAGAAATAAACGCATTGTTTTCGTATTTCTTCTGGAATTCTTTCTGATCCTTGTCAAGAGTAGCAGCCTTCTGATTCAGTGTCAAACGAATATTCTCTTCTTTCTTCATCATAGCCTCATTCAGATCAATGCAGAAGTTGTATTTGGAAAGCAGCGTATCCACTTCCACATAAGCGATCTTTAAATCACCGGATACAGTATTAGCTGTTGCTTCTCCGGCAGATGTCGTAGTTTTTGTATCAGCTTTACCAGCGCATTGTGAAAACAAAACGATAAGCGCAAGAGCAGCCAAACCGTTAATGAGGCAATTTATTCTCTTCATAACTTGTAAAAATATAGTTTTTAATTAATTAGTTCATACTATCATTCAAAGCCTTTTCAAGGGCATCAATAGAAAAGCGGGATTTCTTCTGTGCTTCACGGTCCTGAGACTGTGCACAACTAATCCCCCTATCTCTTAAAGCTTTATTGCCGCTCACATGTCCGTTAGGAAATTTTCCACCTTTCACAAAAAAGACCTTGATACCTAATAATAAGATACAAATAGTAACTATTAACAAAGTAAACAGTATTGTATTGAGCATTTCTATTAATTTTGTGGGTGCAAATATAGACTTTTGTATGGACTCAACCGCCTTTTTTATTATAAAAAAAGAGAAACGGGTTCAGAAAGTAGATTTATTTTAACCATCTTTAGCAATAAGGGGTTATATTTCAAACATTCACTCAAATAAAAAGAAAAAAGAATGGAAAAACAAGAACTTAAGCCGGCAGGTGTATTCAAGTATTTTGCAGAAATATGCCAAGTACCGCGCCCTTCAAAGAAGGAAGAAAAAATTATCGCATACTTAAAAGCGTTCGGAGAAAAACATAATCTGGAGACCAAAGTTGATGAAGCCGGAAACGTTTTGATCAAGAAACCGGCCACGCCGGGAAAGGAGAATCTGCAAACTGTCATTTTGCAATCACACGTGGATATGGTCTGCGAAAAGAATAATGACGTGGAACACGATTTTCTTGTCGATCCTATCGAAACAGAAATTGATGGTGAATGGATGAAAGCCAAAGGCACGACACTCGGAGCCGATAACGGAATCGGAGTAGCCACAGAACTCGCTATTCTGGCAGATGATACCATCGAGCACGGTCCGTTGGAATGCCTGTTCACAGTAGACGAAGAGACGGGGTTGACCGGTGCATTTGCCTTGAAAGAAGGTTTCATGAACGGTGATATCCTGTTGAATCTCGATTCGGAAGATGAAGGGGAACTTTTCATCGGTTGCGCAGGAGGAATAGACTCCGTAGCCCAATTTACTTATAAGGAGGCAGATGTTCCAGCCGGTTACTTTTTCTTTAAAGTAGAGGTAAAAGGTCTGAAAGGCGGACATTCCGGTGGTGATATCCATCTGGGTCGCGGTAATGCCAACAAGATACTGAACCGTTTTCTCAGTAAAATGATAGCCAAATACGACCTGTACTTATGTGAAATTAATGGCGGTAACCTTCGCAACGCTATCCCTCGTGAAGCATACGCTGTCTGTGCCGTCCCCGAAGATGCCAAACATGATGTACGTGCCGACCTGAACATCTTTACTGCCGAAATAGAAAATGAGCTCGCAGTAACAGAACCGGATTTAAAACTTGTATTAGAATCGGAAACACCCCGTACCAAAGCTATTGACCAAGATACCACCGCCCGTCTGTTGAAAGCACTCTATGCTGTACCCCACGGAGTATATGCCATGAGTCAGGATATCCCCGGACTGGTAGAAACCTCCACCAACTTAGCATCCGTTAAGATGAAACCGGAAAATATAATCCGTATCGAAACCAGCCAGCGCAGTTCTATCCTCTCCGCCCGCGATGATATGGCGAATACCGTTCGTGCGGCTTTCCAGTTGGCAGGTGCAACTGTAACTTTCGGTGACGGTTATCCAGGTTGGAAACCGAATCCGCACTCAGCCATTCTGGAAGTGGCAGCCGCTTCCTACAAACGTTTGTTCGGTGTAGACGCTCAGGTAAAAGCAATTCACGCCGGTCTGGAATGCGGACTTTTCCTCGATAAATATCCTTCCTTAGATATGATTTCTTTCGGTCCTACACTGACGGGAGTTCACTCACCGGACGAACGTATGCACATTCCTTCGGTAGACAAATTCTGGCGTCACCTGTTGGATGTATTGGCAAATATCCCGGAAAAGAAATAATAAACAAGGTCATTCCTCGTTTATATTAGGCACGGATTCTCTAATCCGTGCCTGATTTATATAACAGCAAGATATGAAAAGAAACCCGGTATACGTTCTCTTATTTTTATTGGCAAGTTTGATATTGTTCCCGGCCTGTGATGACGAGAACTTCTCCGCCGATCCCTCTCTTGCACTCTCTTTTTCCCAAGACACGCTAAGAATGGACACCATATTAGCCGGTATCGGCACTTCCACCCATATCCTGAAAGTATATAACCGCAACAAAGAATCATTAATCATTTCATCGATCGTATTGGCAGATGCCGCCAATTCCGGATTCCGCATCAATGTGGACGGCATGAAGGGCAATTCCTTTTATGATGTGGAGATACGGAGCAAAGACAGCTTATATGTCTTTATTGAAGCAACTTTAGCTCCACAAGACAGTGACGAACCTGTCTTCCGGAAAGATTCCATCGTATTCATCACCAATACCAACCGACAGAACGTTAAGTTGCTGGCATATGGACAAGATTTTGTCTCTTTGCGCCAAAAGGAAATCACACAAGATACCCTTATCAGTTCCGCACGTCCTATCGTCATCTATGACAGTCTGAGTGTAAAGGAAGGTGCCCGCTTAACCATTGGCGCCGGAACCCGGTTCTATTTTCACGGCAAATCGAGCATCCAAGTACATGGACAACTCGTAGCAGAAGGCACACTGGAAGCTCCCGTTGTTTTCCGAGGCGACCGTACTGACAAGATGTTCTCCAACCTCCCCTATGACCGCTTGCCCGGACAATGGGACGGTATCCGTTTCCATACTTCAAGCTATGATAATTCTCTGAACTTTGTCGATATACACGGAGGAATATATGGTATCCGTTGCGACTCATCGGCTATCGACCAAAAGAAGCTGACCCTTACCAATTCCGTTATCCGGCAAGTCTCGGGAAACGGACTGGAAATGACCTCTTGCCAAGCCAGCATTGGTAACTGTGAAATCAGTAATGCCGGAAAAAATTGTGTAAGCCTGCTTGGGGGAAATTATAAATTCGTGCACTGTACGCTGGCCAATTATTATAGTTGGGATATAAAACAAGGAGTAGCCCTTGCCTTAAAAAACGAATCAGGAGAAATAGCCTATCCTATTATCAATGCGGCTTTTCACAATTGTATCATAGCCGGCTCTTCTAATGACGAAATCAACGGTTCACGCTCAGATGACTCTTCCATAGCTTTCGACTATCTTTTTTCTCACTGTCTCATCAATTCCGTAGAAGAAAAAAATGACAAGATAATCAATGTGACATGGAAAAAGGACGATAACTTTTTGCTAACAGATAAACGGGGAGAACAATTGTTCGATTTCCAGTTAACTCCAAAATCGGCTGCCATTAATATCGGACTGAGCGAAGATGCCCAAGACTTTCCTCTGGATCTGAAAGGAATGCCACGAACCATAGACGAAGCACCCGATGCCGGATGTTATGAATGGCAAGAAAAAGAAGAAGAAGAAAATGAATAGAGGAATAATTGTCTTATTATTCCTTTTCTTGTACATGCCCCGACTCACCGCTCAAGCCGATTCCCCCCCTTTCCGCGTAATGTGCTGGAATGTAGAAAATCTATTCGACACCCACCATGATTCCCTAAAAAACGATTATGAGTTTCTGCCCGATGCTCTCCGCCACTGGAACTACCAGCGTTACAAAAAGAAATTAGTCAATATAGCCCGCGTCATTACTGCTGTCGGTGAATGGGTTCCACCGGTTCTGGTGGGGCTTTGTGAAGTAGAAAATGACAATGTTATGCGCGATCTGACACGCTATTCTCCTTTAAAAGAACAAGGATACCGCTATGTCATCACTCACTCTCCGGATGAACGCGGCATCGATGTAGCATTGCTCTACCAACGTGACCGTTTTAAATTACTATCCCACCGTTCCATCCCGACCGGTACTTTTAGACCGCAGAACCGCCCAACACGAGACATCCTCCATGTTTGCGGACTACTCGCCACAGGAGACAGTCTGGATGTATTAGTCGTTCATCTTCCTTCACGTTCCAGCGGAGCCAAGGTATCCGAACCCTACCGTATGTTAGTTGCCGGAAAAATCCGTTCGATAGCAGACAGTCTGCTGACTACCCGCCTACATCCTCAACTTATTATTATGGGAGACTTTAATGATTACCCAAACAATAAATCAATAACCCAAACACTGGGTGCATTGGCCCCGCCACCCCATCCCGCCCCCTTACAGCTCTATCACCTACTTGCATCAAGAGCAGAAGCCGAAAAATACAGTTTTGGCTCTTACAAATATCAGGGAAAATGGGGATTACTTGACCACCTTATTATATCCGGTACCTTATTGGACAACTCATCACCTTTCCATACCGACGAAAAAAAGGCAAACGTAGCCCGTCTGCCTTTTCTGTTATCCAATGATGAAAAATATGGAGGAAAACAACCTTTCCGCACTTATTCCGGCATAAAATATCTGGGAGGGTACAGCGATCATCTACCTATATATACCGACTTTGAAATAATAAGAAACAATTAGGCCTCAACAATTCATGATCAGTAGTTAAGTAGTAAGTAGTCAAGTAGTAAGTAGTCAAGAAAAACACATCAGGCAAATCATTTCTACTTAACTACTTGACTACTTACTACTTAACTACTAATAAAATTATTCAATTAAGAAACCGTTTTTATCTCTGTTCCATCCGGATATCTCACCGGCCTACCGGTTGATTTCAATACAGGTATGATAGCATTTGTTTTCTTCAAATGACGAGTCAAATCTTTCGCCAACTTGGCAGCGATTTTCCCGCATGCCTCCTCATTGATAAGATTGTGCAATTCCGACAGGTCATCTTTCAAATTAAACAAAGCAGAAGTCTGTGATTCATAATAATAAATCAGTTTCCAGTCTCCCTCAATAATAGCGCTTTGCGGGGCACCGGTAGTACCATGACGTTCCCCCCAATTATTGGGATAATGAAAATATAAAGGACGTTTCATATCCCCCCGTTTTCCCTTCAGGAATGGCACAAAACTTTTTCCATCCACAACTTGCGGAGTATGTATTCCTTTCTTTACCCCGGCAAGTTCCAAAATACTGGGAAAGAAATCCTCAATAATCACCGGTGTCGCATTTTCGGCAGAAGGTTGCGTCACCCCCGGCCAGTAGACGATCATCGGCTCACGAATACCTCCCTCCTTCAGTGACCCTTTTCCCTCACTTAATGGAAAGTTCTTATCCGGACGGCCTATTGTATAACCACCGTTATCCGACATAAAAATGACAACCGTATTTTGTGCGATACCTTTTTCTTCCAGATAATCCATCAGATCGCCCAAACTCTTATCCATACCTTCCACCAGTCCGGCATACTGCGCTTCTTTATGAGAAAGTCCTTTAGCAATATACTTATCATAAAACCTCTTATCGGTAGCAAATGGAGCATGAACTGCATAATGACTCATATACAAAAAGAAAGGTTTTTGCTTAAGCAGTGCCTTATCCATCAATCCTTTAGCCTCTAACGTCAAAGCTTCAGTCAAAAACGTATCCGTACCATGATACTTTTCCAGATTGGGAACGGCCCATATCTTCGCCCACTCGGGGTTTCCGGTAGCCCCGTATCCTTCTTCTCCCAAATAACTCCCCATCGCTCCGGCAGCATGTCCGGCAATGTTATAGTCGAAGCCAATTGTTAACGGATCAGCTGCCGGAGTATCCAATGATCCAAAATGCGCTTTACCCACCATCATGGTTGTATATCCGTTTTCCCGAAGCAGTTCGGGTAGACATTTGGCATAAAATGTATAAGGCACACCCTCTTCCGGACACAAACCATTGTAATTCCAATCTCCAAATTCCAACAGATCGTTTTTGCGATCAGTAGAAACATTTTTCTTCAAGGTCCAGTTAGTTACCCGATGTCTTGCAGCATTTGCCCCGGTAAAAAGACTTACCCGCGACGGAGAGCTGATGGAATTTGCATAAGCATGAGTAAATTTCACCCCTTTTTGTGCCAACCTCTCCATATTGGGGGTATGATAAATTTCGTTCAACTTGGTGGGCTCTGCCCCGAAAGGAACTGAGGTATCCTGCCACCCCATATCATCCACCAGAAAAAGAATAATATTCGGTTGCTGAGCCACTAATGGCCCAGACAAAACCAAAGCAGAGGCGGTAGTATATAAATTACGCTTATTTATGTTCATTGTACTCATCAATTATTTATTTAATCTAAGTTCGATATAACTTTATATTCCGTATGGCTTCCAAAAGGAGGAGAAGCTATGCTGCAGCATCCTTGTTGCAAGTGGACGTTATTTATTCACCGTTACCCCGATTTCATTTATTTCCACCACAGCAGGAGTATCTGTCGGTGTAGTAGCTTCTAATTTGATAAACCGGGCTTTCACCTTCTCCTTAAATGATACCGTTTGCGGAAGCGGATTATGCATAATGTTACTAAACTCTCCACTTGAAGGAACTTCTTTCCAATTATTACCATCCAAGCTCACAAAGAATTTATACCGGAACGCCATTGTCGGCTTGGCTTCGGCTTTGGCAGGAGCATAAGTAAAAGCCCCCAACGATACCGGACTGCCTAAATCAATAACGAGCGGAGAAGCAGAAACCTGTTTCCAAGCAGAACGCGGCAGATTGTTCCAATCGACTGTTTCACCCTCTTCCTGTAAAGGAACCGCATAAAAAGCAGCTATCTTACTGATATTGGCGGTCAGACGGCAATTCTTTATTTTAATTTTCAACCGATCGGTTTTTACTGCAGGGAAACGTAACATACGTTTATAACCTACGGTAGTCCCCTGCCCTACCTCTTTCCAGCCATCAGCAGTATGTGCCTCTACCGAAAATTCTTCCACACGCTGTCCTTTCGAAATATCCTCCTGCAACATCACTACATTGATCTCCGAACCCGATTTCAGTTTATAAATGCGTTCTTCACCCGGTTTCGCTTCCCATAACTTCTGTCCGCCTTTCACCCTGTCATCGGCAAAAGTCTGTTTACGATATTCGGCAAACTCTTTCAAACGGGTCACATCCGCTTCGTTTATCAATCCCCGGCGATCCGGCGGTATATTCAACAGTAAAACCGAATTATAACCGACAGACTGAAAATAAATATCCGTCAAATGTTTCAGGCTTTTCACCTTACTATCCTCTTCCTGATGATAGAACCAACCCGGACGAATAGAAACATCTACCTCCGAAGGATACCAGAAAAGTTCCGTTGCATTTCCGAGTATATCCCGACTTCCCAAATCCTGCGCCTTGCCAAATACCCCCAACTGTTTGTTGTTTTTCTCCGAACGGGAATAGATTCCCGGAGTAAGCACGGTAGCACTCCATTCCGTCTCGCGGCCGATTCCTTTCTCGTTGCCTACCCAGCGCACATCGTCACCCATAATAGCCATTACAGCTTTCGGTTGTAACTTCTGGATCGTTTTATAGAATGCATCCCAGTCATAAACCTGTTTCTTGCCATTAGGCCCTTCACCATTGGCACCATCGAACCACACCTCGTGCACTTCCCCATAGTTGGAAAGCAACTCTGTCAATTGCTGAATGAAAAACTCGTTATATTTCGGAGAATCCCCATAGCATGCCGCATTTCTATCCCAGGGAGACAGATACACTCCGAATTTCATGTCATACTTATCACAAGCGTCCCGAAGTTCCTTCACCACATCCCCTTTACCATTCTTCCAAGATGAAGAAGCTACCGAATGAGCCGTAGTCTTGGTAGGCCACAAACAAAAACCGTCATGATGCTTCGCCGTGAGAAGCACCATCTTAAAACCGGCTTCTTTCAATGTACGCACCCACTGCTCTGCATCCAACTGTGTCGGATTGAACAGGGCCGGATCTTCTGTCCCGTCTCCCCATTCACGACCTGTAAAGGTATTGATACCGAAATGCAGGAAAGCAGTCAGTTCCATCTGTTGCCAAGCCAACTGTTGTGGCGTCGGTACCAATCTTGCCGCCATATCCACTTTCTCTTGAAGTGTAGCACCCTGTGGAAAATCCAGATGCTTCACATAATACTCTTCTCCGTTTTGTGCCTGCCCGCTACAAACCGCAGCAAGCAGAGCCATTGATAATAAAATTTTCTTCATTGTACTTCTCTATTCATCTTTTTTCACCGAAATCCGTTTGTTGTTGTTCCACCTCTTTCAGTTTATATTGATTCAATTCCATTTGTAATCTCTTCACTTCGCGTGCACAATCTTCGTCTTCCGTTTTCCCGGTAGTTTTCTTTCTGACTATCTTACCCATAGCATTCTCTTCGGCCTCATCAAAAATCAAAGGAACAGTTGCCGGATAAGTCTCTATTTCAATCGTTTCACTGGCGGGCATCTGTGTACCTTCCACCAATACGGAAGCCCGAACCTTAATCTTGCCGGGACGGGTAGTCGACTTCACCAATACAGGTGCCGTCCCCCATTGTACGGGACGTGGATTCGCCATAATGTCCTCATCACCCAAAATCGTACCTTCACCTTCAATCTCGAAACGAACGAAATAGTTATTCAAACGTTTGATATTCCCGTTTTCATCTGCCACAGCAGCTACTACCGTAACTATATCCGAGCCATTGGCTTCCATCTGCATCCCCTCATTATCAACCCACAGCAAAAGCCGGGACGGACGACGTGCCGGAGATACCCGATGAGTAGCCACCACTTTTCCATCGATAAGCCCCTCTGCAAACATATATACATCCGCCTGCTTTCTTTTACGCGACAAAGCCTTATCCTGCATAAAATCATACGCATCCTTAAACGTAATCACCGGAGACGGCATTCCCTTCTCCCTTTTCTCCTTTTTAAAATGATACTGTTTTCCCTCTTTAAATACCGTAAGACGAACCTCGTCACAATTGGAATAAACCGTCACATCTTTGGGTGAGAAAGGAGTCATCGCGTGTGCGATGTATACCATCGGCCCCGTTTCGGCTATCAAATCGCTTTTCTGCGGGCTACGTTGCGCCTGAAACATATAATACGAATACTTCGGCTGCCGGAAAGCATCCATAATCCCCCCGTAAAAAGGATCGGGATGATAGCCCCTCTGATGATCGAACGAATGCCACAGACATCCGCCGATATGCTGCCGGGTTGTCTGATACAGCGTCTCATAACAGGTATACGGATAAGAAGGATTCGCATACCCCTGTGCCTGAATCAGCATGGGAGTTTCTCCCCAGGCACGGCTGGCACGACTGGGAGAATTGTGCGATGACCAATCGTCCACATTATCTCCCCATTCACGGGTAAAGTAAGTAATTTCCGGATGTTCCGCTTCCTCTTTATCTACTCCTCCCAGTTGCGGGTGCTTAAAAAGTACCGGAAAATATTCGTGTCCTTTCGCCTCCGAATCACATCCTGTATAGCAATAAGGATACGGATACTCTTCCATCACGATGTTTTTCACGTTTTGTGCAAAATCCGCCGGATACCACGTCTCATTCAAAATCGGCTCCCACATCCATACGGAAGGGTGATTCCGATCCCGACGCACCATATTGCGAATATCAGAATAAACCCGTTGCGCAAATTCCGGAGCCTCATTCCAGAACTGCCATCCCGGAGTATTGACTATTACGAAAAGCCCCAATTCATCACAAGCATCCATAAAGGCGGGATCTTGCGGATAATGGGCATTTCTGATCACTTTCAATCCGGCATCCCTCAATTTCTTTGCATCCCGCCAATGCATGCCATTAGACAGTGCATTGCCCACAATCGCAAAATCCTGGTGCCGGTTAGCACCTATCAGGGGAGCTTCATAAGGTTTCCCGTTCAGCCAAAAACCGTCCTTCCCCTTAAACTCTATGCTGCGCACACCGATACGACGACGATAACCATCAATCACATTTCCTTGATTATCTTTTATATACACATGCAACTGATACAAATAGGGCGACTCCGGCGACCAGAGATGCGGAGCAGACAATTTTATCTTACTGGCACCGGAAACCGCCTTTCCTTTGCCTATGGAAAGTTTACGGCCAGCTTCACCCACTTTCCCGCCATTGGCATCGAGCAATTCATAAACCACCTTTCCATTAAAAGACTGTTTACGGTCGTTTCTTACCTGAATATCCAGCAATACATCCGCGCTTTCTTCCGACACATTATTATAAGCAACAAATAATCCGCCACCCGCTACCTTATTTTCATAATTCGGATCTGTAATGTACACATCGTTATGGGCAATCAGCCAGCAGTCGCGGTAGATTCCTCCGCTATAAGTAAAATCCAGTACATCCTGCGCCTTACCGGGAGGATACGAAGGATCGTCGCTATTATCAGCGCATACGGCTATCACATTGTCTTTTCCAAAATCCACATAGGCGGTAACATCCGCAATAACCGGCAGATATCCCCCGAAGTGTTCATTCACCAAATGTCCGTTAATCCAGATTTTAGATTTACCCATGATCGCCTCGAAATGCAAGAACAGCTTCTTATTCTTCCATTCATCTACCGGAGTAAAATGCTTACGATACCATACCTCTCCTTGATAATTCGTACACCCACTGGCTTCCGTCGGCTGATACTCTATTCCGTCCGGCAATGAAACCACTTCCCAGGCACTGTCTTCAAAATCCACCCGATACGCTTCGGAAGCACTTCCCTTATGGAAACGCCAGGCAGGATTCATAGAGTACACCGTACGTCCGGTATCATCCAAAGGATAGAAGCCGGCCACTGAATACTGAGGCTGATAAGCCGCTTCGGCCGGTATCATCCATAACCAAAGCAATAACAATAAAAAAAGTCCTTTCTTCATCATTCTATTATTTTCTTTTTCAGTTCATTATTGTCCATTACAATCCGGTAGCTGCTACCTTTCTTTGTCTTAAAAGACAACGTCTTATCTTCGTATCTCACCGTACACGGAACACCCTTTTCAGAGGTCACTACCGCCTCTGCCAACTTACCATCCTTCCACGAAAGATTCACTTCAAAACCGCCTCTTGCACAAATTCCGCTTACCGAACCGTCTTGCCACGCATCCGGCAGTGCAGGCAGCAACTGAATGAATCCCATATGACTTTGCAGCAGCATTTCGGTGATACCTGCCGTACCTCCAAAATTCCCGTCGATCTGGAAAGGCGCATGCGTATCCCACAAATTATCCAATGTCCCATTCTTCAACAGATTGCCATACAGTTTATAAGCATGATTTCCATCCTGCAATCTTGCCCATTGGTTCAGTTTCCAACCCATACTCCATCCGGTAGCTCCATCTCCACGATGTTCGAGCACCACCCGGGCAGCCTGAGCCAATTCCGGAGTCGTCACCGGAGACAGGGTATGCCCCGGATGCAATCCGAACAGATGATTCACATGACGATGCTCGTCTTCCGGATCGTCGATGTCTCTGGACCACTCCATCAACTGCCCGTAACGTCCTATCTTATAAGGAGCCAGATGCGCAAGCACATACTCCCACTCTTTTCGTTCTTTCTTGTCCACTCCCAGCACCTTACTTGCTTCAATGGCATTCAGCAGGATTTCACGCACCACTGCATGTACAAAGGTAGTCCCCTCATCCACCGGACCGTGTTCCGGTGAAGTGGAAGGAGCAGCCGTATAAGTTCCGTCTGGTTTATGCCACAAATAATCCACTGTGAACTGTGCACTGCTTTTAAGTAGATCGTATCCCGTGCTTTTCAGGAATTCCTTGTCACGCGTATAGTCGTAATATTCCCAAATATGGGTAGCCAGCCAGGGACCTGCCATCGGATTAAAATTCCATGACATATCTTCGCTCGACAAAGGCGACGTAAAACCGAAAATATTGGCGGAAATAGAAGCTGTCCACCCACGGGCATTGAAATAAGCTTTTGCCGTTTCTGCACCGGGCTTCACCAAGCTCCGGATAAAATCAACCAACGGCCGGGTACATTCTCCTAAATTGGTGGAGCAGGCCGGCCAATAATTCATCTGTATATTGATGTTGTTATGATAATCCACACGCCAGGGACCATTCAAGTTGTTGTGCCACATGCCCTGCAGGTTTGCAGGCATATTACCCGAACGGGAACAAGCGATCAACAGATAACGGCCGTATTGATAATACAACTCCTCCAGACGATAATCGGCCTGCCCTTTCCGATAGTTTGCCAAACGCAGATTGGTAGGCAGATTCCGGGCAGTTACCTCCGGATTCAATTGTAACTTCACACGATTGAAAAGAGAGGTATAATCCGCTTCATGGGCACGATATAGTTCATCATATCCTTTCCGGATAGCTCCTTCCATTGTTTTTCGGGTCGTCTGCTCCGGATCGCTCCCCACGTATGTCTTCGGATCTTTAAAATCCGGTTGAAAATTCATCTTATAATCCGTATCGGCAGTCAACAAGAAAACTACTTCATCGGCATCTTTCACTATCAGACGATCTTGTTCTACGGTCGTCGTTCCTCCCTTCGTTATCGCTTTGATACGGATTGCAAACTTCATCCCATTATTCTCCAATACTCCAGTATATAATAATCCGTCGGTATCGTCCGCACACAGACTGCTCTTTGCCTCCGAATTCGGACAATAACGGAGTACCAGGTTCTGTTTCCCGGTTTTATTAGCAGTGAACTTCATCGCCATTACGCTATCCGGATACGAAATAAAGTATTTACGCATATACCGGGTATTATCTTTCTTAAAACTCACCACCGCCATAGCCGAATCCAGCGAGAGTGCCCGGTAATAGTCACTCATCCCTATCTCGCTCAATCCGGTTTCCACATAAATTTCTCCCATCGTAGTGAATGATCCGAAACGGAAAGGAGTCTCATCTCCCTCCTCGTAATGTGCCAAACCATTAAAGTTCTTCCGAGTCAGCAATTCTGCCTTTTCATAATCGCCATCGGTAAATGCCTGCCGTATCTCTTCCATTACCGAAGCCGACTGTTTATTCACTTTCCAATAATAGTCGGCCCCTCCGGCTGTATTCGGACCTCCTTTCCAAAGGGTCTTTTCATTCAAGGTAATCCGTTCTGCAGCTACCGAGCCTAATATATTAGCCCCTAAGCTACCGTTTCCAATCGGTAAAGAAGCATTTTCCCACTCTCTATCGGGATTCATCCCCGATCCGTCAGCACGCAACCAGATCGCCCTTCCATCCAGACTGTTCGGGGTATCGAACCAAATGGAAAGTCCCCGGGTATAATCCGTTCCCTCCGCCCAAAGCGCAGAAAAAGATAAAAACACACTCACAAAACATAAATACAATTTTCTCATTCTCTATGCCATAATTATTAATATTCTAAATATGAAAAATATCCTTTTTCCAGATTATCAGGTTCATTTTACTTTCTACATTCCGCCAATATATCATTTCTCCACTACATCCACTTATTAAACCTTAAGGAATAATCCACATTTATACATGGCCCTCAAAATGAAAAAGAGAATAAGGTAATTGGCAAAAGTCAACCATACTTGATAATAATCACCCAAGTATTGTTCCAACCCATAACTCACCGAAGCTGCAACACACCGAAAATTTATCACTTCACCCAACAGATAAGCCGCAATGGAATTCATTCCATATATTTTCAACCAGTTCAGCCCCCAGATACGGCCTTTATAATCAATCCAATAATAAAAAAACGCCATTAACAAAAAGCAATATCCACCGGACAACAATGTCATACTGCCTGTCCACAGACGCTTTATAACAGGCATTTGCAAACTCCACAACACTGCTACACCTATCAAAATCAATCCGGTTATCAACAATATCCTCACTACCCTTTTCCGGTTCGCCTCCCCCTCTTTCATTAGTTTTCCGGCAAAAGTTCCAAGCATTACAGTTACTCCAAATGTCAGACTGCTCCAAATCCACGTATAATTATATTGAAGTGAGAAACTCCATGTACCATCTCCATTCCAATAAACTCCATCTCGAAAACGGCCTAAAACCCATCTATCTACTTGCTCTGCAAAGTTTCCTTGGGGTGTAAAATCGCCACAAAATGTCATAGGAATCCAATATACCAGAAGTAGTAACAAGGTTATTATAATCTGCCACTTAAATGAAAAATGCAATTGGATAATAGCAGCTATGAGATACCCTACAGCAATGGCCTGCAATGTATTAGAATATAAATAAATATGCTGACTGTCAAATCCCAGCAGATTGCCCTGAACAATCATACCAAATAAAAATAGCAAAACAACCCGCCTAAAAATCCGACGATAGACAAACTGGCAGCCGGCAGAAGAAATTTTGTATTTAGACAAAGAAAAAGGCATCGAAGCCCCTGTCATAAACAAAAAAAGCGGCATTACAAGATCCCAAAGATGAAATCCAACCCACGCTTCGTGGTCAAATTGATAGACTAATCTATTCAGAAAAGGCAAATCTAATTGTTGCCCTAATGCTACAAACACAGGTTGAAAAAAAACAAGAAGAAACAAGTCAAAGCCCCGTAATATATCTAATGAAGCAAGTCGAGAAGAATTATTCTCCAATATTTTATCTCTATTCATAGTATTCATCTATTTAACCTTACAAAAGGTAGTCAACCTAAGTTTAATATAACTTTACCACATATATTCCATTGGGAAATTTACAAAATAGTTACAATGCCAGTCACTTTACTATTTTTAAAATCCATTACGTTATACTATCCAGTTCCAAAATTACACAAAATCTCTGGAATAACCTCGAAAAACGGGAGAAATGACGCTAAACGACTTAATATCAGAGTCGTTACGGTGTCAAATGATGACAAGCCGAAAAATCGGAAAACGCAAAGAAAAGCGGATTTAAGAAGAAGAATGGTTTGCAAATCATTACCCGTGAAAGAGTAAGATTTAACATATGAGAGATGCTATTGCACCGTTTGTCACCGATTTGCGTATCAAGGTCTAACTCGTTGATATTTAACTTTGCAAACAAAAAAACGAGTATGGCAAGAAGTACATTCAAAGTGCTGTTCTACGTGAACGGCAGCAAGGAGAAAGACGGTATTGTCCCCATCATGGGACGAGTGACAATCAACGGTACTGTGGCGCAGTTCAGTTGCAAGCAGACCATCCCGAAAACCCTTTGGGATGCGAAAGGCAACCGAGCCAAAGGCAAGAGTGCCGAAGCACGGAACGTCAATCTGGCATTGGACAACATCAAGGCGCAAATCATCAAGCACTATCAGCGCATATCCGACCGAGAGGCATACGTAACGGCTGAAATGGTGCGCAATGCCTACCAAGGGGTAGGAAGCGAGTATGAGACACTGATAAAGGCTTTTGACAAGGATTGCGCCAACTTCCTGAAACGTGTCGGCAAAGACCGCAGCATCGGCACATACAAGGTCATGGTAAGGGCAAGGAACTATGTCACAGCCTTTATCAAGTCATTCTACAGACGGACGGATATGTCCATGCTGGAACTTACACCCGACTTCATCAAGGAGTTTGCGGCTTATCTTACGGCTGAACGGGGACTGAAAAACGCCACCATCTGGCTGAACTGCATGTGGCTAAAAGGAGTGGTGATGCGTGCGCACTATAACGGACTGATACCGAGAAATCCGTTTGCGCAGTTCCATATCAGCCCTAATGTTAAGGAACGGGAATATCTGACAGAGGACGAAATCAAAAGAATCATGGCGCACGAGTTTGACAACCCCACCCTCACATTGGTGCGGGATCTGTTCATTTTCGCCTGCTTCACCGCCTTGTCTTTTGTAGATATGAAAGAACTCACAACAGACGAAATAGTGGAGGTGAACGGTGAGAAATGGATATTGTCGAAACGGCACAAGACAAATGTCCCGTTCCAAGTGAAGCTGCTGGATATTCCCTTGCAGATAATCGAACGGTACAAGTATCTGTCGGAAGACAAGCAGGTTTTCGGGAAAATCAACTATTGGACGATGTGCAAACAACTGAAAAAGGTAATGGCGGAATGCGGAATAGAGAAGCAAATCTCCTACCACTGTGCACGTCATACGTTTGGAACACTGGCTCTTAGCAAGGGGATGCCCATTGAAAGCGTGAGCCGTGTTTTGGGACATACGAACATTGTCACGACTCAAATCTATGCGAAGATAACCACACAGAAACTTGACAATGACCTGACGATGTTCGGCAACAAGCTGAACGCATCGTTCGGAAGTGTAACCCCATAACCAAGCATAGCCATGAAACGAAGCATCATCACAACGGACGGCAACGGCAACATCACCTTGCCGACCAACATTAGCGCAACCGCCATGAGCGAATGGGAACTTTGCGACCTGTTCGGAGTAACCGCCCCGACATTCCGTGCAGGGCTGAAAGCTCTTTGCAAGAGCGGAATTTTAAGGGAATACGGGATAAGGCGAAGCATACGGGTATCCGATAATTGCTGTATGGAGGTTTACAACCTTGAAGCGATAGTAGCCCTTGCTTTCCATATCGGCACATTCGGAGCGGAACGGGTACGCAATGCCGTTCTTGAAAGACTGTACCTGCGAAAAGAGAAAACAAGCATCTTTTTCTCGCTGAATACCAATGGTATATCCAAATCCGAATACTGCTCGTAGCTGAATGCCTGACATTATTCACTCGGTAAGTCAGTAATTCATTAAGTCAGTACGACAGAACGACAGACGCTCTGATTTTTTCTCCCGAAAAGCGTAATCCGACATTCGCTTTTCGGGAGTTTTTCCGTTTGCAGAACCTGTTTCCTGCCCCAAGCCATCGAAAGTTTTTGTTTCGGGGGCTATTTGTCACCATTCTGCTGTGTTTTGCATAACAACCTATCCGATAATTGATTATATTTTTGTAGCTGGTAATTTTCAAACTTAAAACCATTTGATTATGTCAGCTATCGAACAACAGGACAGCCACAGACCGCCATCGGATGGCGGCATGGCAAAGGAAGAATTTATCCGTGTCGGGACAACGCTCTACAAGATTGTGGAGCAACCGAGACTGAACGGAGGGTATGTGAAGAAACGCATCGCATGGAACAACGAGACCCTGCGACAGGATTACGGCAAGGATTACATCGGCAGCGTTCCCAAGTATGACGGCTTCTGCACCGTACCCGAACACATCGGCTACCGTTCCGTGGTCGGCAAGTTCCTTAACCTCTACGAACCGATAGACCACCGACCGCAGGAGGGCGATTTATCGCATATCCAATCTTTGGTACGGCACATCTTCGGGGAACAGTACGAGTTGGGGATGGACTATCTGCAACTGCTCTACCTGCAACCGATTCAGAAGTTGCCTATCCTGCTGTTGGTGTCGGAAGAACGCAACACGGGCAAAAGCACCTTCCTGAACTTTCTGAAAGCCCTTTTTCAGAACAATGTGACTTTCAACACCAACGAGGATTTCCGCAGCCAGTTCAATTCCGACTGGGCTGGCAAGTTGCTTATCGTGGTGGATGAGGTGCTGCTCAACCGCAGGGAGGATAGCGAGCGGTTGAAGAACCTCAGCACCACACTTTCCTATAAGGTGGAAGCCAAAGGCAAAGACCGTGACGAGATTGCGTTCTTCGCCAAATTCGTGCTGTGTTCCAACAACGAGTATCTACCCGTAATCATAGACGCAGGGGAAACACGCTATTGGGTGCGCAAGATAGACCGCTTGCAGTCCGATGATACCGACTTCCTGCAAAAGCTGAAAGCGGAGATACCCGCCTTTCTTCATTTCCTGCAACACAGACAGCTATCCACCAATAAGGAAAGCCGGATGTGGTTCAACCCCACATTGCTGCATACAGAAGCCTTGCAGAAGATTATCCGCAGCAACCGTAACCGGTTGGAGATAGAGATGCACGAACTTGTCCTTGACATCATGGACAGTGTCGGCACGGATACATTCTCTTTCTGTTACAGTGACATTCTTCTTTTGCTGGTACACTCACAGGTAAAGGTGGAGAAACACCAAGTCCGAAAAGTGTTGCAGGAATGTTGGAAACTGACTCCTGCGCCAAACGGACTGACTTATACCACCTACCTGTTTAACTGCAATCGGGAGTGTCGGTATGAGCCGATAAGGAGAGTGGGACGCTTCTACACCGTCACAAGGGAGCAACTTGAATCCTTGTAACATTATCATTTTTCTGTTGAATTGTTGAATATGGGTATAAATACACTGACAATAAACGATATACATTCTCAACAAAATCTCAACAAGCCAAAAGAGAAGTTGAGAACCACCGACACCCGTTTGTGAATTTCTCTTTTGGCGAGTGGTTTGTTGAGAAGATGTTGAGAGGTTACGAGGCTGTATATAAACATATTACATTGACAATTCATCAAATCAACAAATTTTCATCAACTTCAAAACCGTATGTAATATGACAATCCAAGATGTAAAGCAAATCAAACTGGCAGACTATCTGCAAAGTCTGGGCTATACGCCTGTAAAGCAACAAGGCAAGAACCTGTGGTATAAATCACCGCTACGGGAAGAAACGGACGCATCGTTCAAGGTAAACACTGAGCTTGAAAAATGGTATGACTTCGGCATCGGCAAAGGCGGAAACATCCTCGCATTGGCAGCGGAACTTTACTATTCGGAAGATGTAGCCTATCTGCTGAAACGCATAGAGGAGCGGACAGCATACATCCGCCCTGCATCGTTCTCTTTTGGCAGACAGCATTCCAACAATCAGCCTTATCAGGGATTAAGGGTTGGTGAGTTGTCCTCTCTTGCACTTATTGCCTATCTGCAAGAAAGGGGAATAAACATCGGACTTGCCAAAAGAGAATGCAGGGAGCTTCGGTTTATGAATGCCGACAAACCCTATTTTGCCATCGGCTTCCCGAACATGGCAGGAGGATATGAAGTGCGCAACAGATACTTCAAGGGATGTGTCGCCCCGAAAGACATCACCCATATCCGACAGCAGGACGGACAACGATGTATGTGTTACCTGTTCGAGGGGTTCATGGATTACCTCTCATTCCTTACCATCCGAGTAAGAAACAATCCGCAACACCCGCGATTGGACACACAGGACTATGTCATACTGAACTCCGTTTCCAATCTTGCAAAAGCGGAAAGCATATTAGAGACCTACACCCAAGTCGGCTGTTTCCTTGACAACGACACGGCAGGACGGAACACCTGCACGAAACTGAAAGAGAAGTTTGGGGAACGCCTGCTTGACAAGTCAATGTACTATCGTGAGTATAAGGACTTGAACGACTACCTGTGCGGTAAGCCCTTGTCCCAATCGGCAGAGCCGATAAAGGAGAAGAAGCAAGTCCAATTCGCAAGGCGGATGATGCAGCCACCGAAAAAGAAAGGGGGATTTCATCTGTAATATGCACGTCCGCTCTCCCAAGGTATTTAGACAGAAATACCATAGCTCAATAGGGCGTTTTCTTCACGCATTACTCCGTAACGCTAAAAACACCCTATTGAGCCAAAGGGAAATCCCTTTGGAAACCCTGTGCAAATGAGAGCAGAAGCCAAACTCGTTTGGATTATGCCGAGTGCTGCAATGGTTCATTTGCATAATAAACCCTGTGAGCCGATGCCACAGGCAGAGAGAAGAAACATAACGATAACCGCAAAAACAGTAATGATATGGGATATTTTTCATTGGACATTAAGAAGGCAAAGGGTACATCGGACACCACGCAGTCCGACCATATAGAGAGAAAGATAATACCTAAAAACGCAGACCCGACAAGAACACATCTGAACAGGGTGCTTGTCGAATACCCTGATGGCGTTCACGGCAGGGATGAAGCGATTGCCCACAGGCTGAACACGGCAGGCATCAGACGGAAAATCACGCACGACCAAGTCCGTGTCGTTCGGGTGGTTTTGTCGGGTACGCACGAGGACATGATGAACATACAGGAAAAAGGAAAGCTCGACGAATGGTGCAACGACAGTATCCAATGGCTGCAAGCCACATTCGGCAAAGACAATGTGGTTGCCGCCCATCTGCACATGGACGAGAAGACTCCGCACATCCACGCAGCCGTTGTTCCTATCGTGACGGGTGAAAGGCGCAAAGCCAAGAAAGAACAGACGGACGGTAAGCGCAAGTACCGCAAGAAAACAAATTCCGTCCGTTTGTGTGCCGATGACCTGTTCAACCGCCAGACCCTGATTGCCTACCACGACAATTACGCAAGGGTGATGACGAAATACGGATTGCAACGTGGGGTACGGGGCTCGGAAGCACGGCACACTACCACCATGCAGTATTATCGGGACTTGAAAAAGAAAAATGAAACCCTTGAAACCGAAACCAGACTGTTACAGGAGAAGAAAGCCGAGGCGCAGGAGGAACTGAAACAGGTAAAAGCGGAAATCCGCACCGACAAGCTCAAAAGCGCAGCCACCGATACGGCAACCGCCCTTGCAAGCAGTGTGGGTTCTCTTTTCGGAAGTGGAAAGATGAAATCGTTGGAACGCAGGAACGAGGATTTGCAAGACCGCATCCTTGAACTTGAAAACGAAGCCCGACAACGGGAACGGCAACAAGCCAAACAGATACAGGAGATAAGAAACGCTTACGAGCAACAGCACCGCAAGCTGTCGGAGTTTGCGGATTTTGTCAGACGCTACTTTCCATATGTGGAGAAGCTGATGCCTATAATAAACTTCCTGCGTGACCGATTGAAGTTTAATGACGGAATAATCAGAAGACTGTGCGAGTTCAAGGAGGTCGGGATAAAAGGCGAACTCTATTCTTCCGAATTTAACCGAAGTTTTGATACCCGACACTCCGTCTGCTCCATCAAACAGGATGAAAGCGGTAAATTCGATTTCAAGATAGACGGGGTTTCACACGTGAGCTGGTTCAGAAAGAAAATGAATGAGTTTAGAGAAGCTATCGGAATACCGAAACCAAGACAGAATAGGAGTATGAAACTGTAAATCAAAAAAATCCGTGATGATTTAAGGAATATCACGGATTTTTCATACTTTTGTATTGGATTGAGGTAACTCTTTCCAAGACATACGAAAAAGAAGAAGCGGTATGCTTATCTTGTAGAACGGAAACCTGAGAAATTTCTGAATTGTGTACAAGGGTAGCATAGTGGTTCTCACGCTATAGCGTGGGCTGCTATTACTACATCTGTACACAGGGTTTTCTCAGGACCTCCGAACTAAGACGTAGCATTGCAGTGCCACGCTTTCTTCGTTGGTTGGATTATGTTAGTAATAAACGATTTAAATAATATAACAGATTATGAGAAAACTTATTGTATCGTTCGTATTTACGGTAATTACTTTGACATCGTATGCTCAAAGCAGTTCGGAACATCTTACGTTTAAAGGAATTCCCATTGAGGGAAGTATGACTGAATTCTGTCAAAAGTTAAAAAGCAAAGGATTTACATCTATTGGCAGTGAAAACAATCTTGCTTTGTTTATGGGAGATTTTACTGGTCGTAATGCTACTATAGGCGTAACAGCCACTGATGATGGTAAAAGTGTGTTTGCTGTAGCCGTATTATTTGACCCAAGTGGTGAATGGAATACACTTGTTAATACTTACGATTATTATAAGGATTTATATACTCGCAAATATGGTAACCCAACTATTTCAAAAGAAAAGAATCCTGCTCACTCAGATTCTAATACCGCTTTAATGGCAGAAGTCCATCAAGGGACAGTTGTGTGGGGCAGTGCATGGGAAGTAACAGGTGGAGATATAGACTTATCAATAGAAAAGACTTCTGGTGTCTATGAGGGTATGGTCGTAATTCGTTATCGTGATACTCAAAATGTAGAAACAAAAATCCAAAAGGATTTAGAGGATATTTAATTTTCAATAAACGGAACTATTGATTATGAGAAAGCTTATTGCATTACTTGTTTTTATGGTTATCGCTGCTACATCGTATGCTCAAATATATAAGGTATATAAGACTCAGAACTACCATAATCAACTTCGTTTAAATACGATGACAGGTGAAGTTCAACAAATTCAAGATGATGGTCAGTCTTGGGAAATTTGTAGTGCAAGAGAAATTTTAGGAGATAGAGAAGGTAGATTTCGCCTTTATGAGACACAGAATATGTGGACTTTCATAATGCTTGATACATATACAGGTAAGAATTGGCAAGTTCAGTTTAGTGTCAAGGGGGAAGACTATATGTTTGCTGCACCTATCAATATGTTTTCTCTTGCATATCCTGAAAAATCTTCAAATTGGACTAATAGATTCCAGATGTTTGCTACTCAAAATATGTGGACATTTATATTGTTAGACTCATATAATGGGCGACTATGGCAAGTTCAATATAGTACACAAGATTTAGACAACCTATTTTGTATTCCTATCAATAAAAACGAATTAGTAGAAAATAACGAAAGGTGTGTATTCTCTATTCAGCCACTAACAAGTATGTATCAATACTATCTTATAAACGATAACACAGGCGATATGTGGAAATTTCAGTGGAGTACCAAAGGGGATGATTATAGATGGATTGAAAGATTCAGATAAATATTACTTCTAATATGCAGCCATTGTTTATTATGATGATTTGTATAATTGCGATTTCGGTTATCGTGATGGCAATGGTACGAATACGCCTAAAAAAACAAGTCAATGCACTTTCAGAAAAGTTCAGTCAGATATCTTCATATAGCGAGAAATCAAACTATGAGCAAGCAAAAGATAGATTATCTACTCTCAATGAGAAAGAGTTTATAGATATTCCTACCGACTTGAACAATGGCTTTTATGGCAAGATAATCTCTGCAACGCAAGAACAAGATTTTATAAATCATTACAAATCACATTTTCAAGAGGCATATTCTCTTTTGAAGAAACTTGAAGCCTTTAAAATCACTCCATCTGAAAACATTTCCAAATTCATCAATGATTTTGGAGCCATCAATAAACTTGTAAAACAGCATAATGAGGGCGTTATCACATTTTTGCTTGACGCTCATAAAGATTTTTTCGACCATTGTCTAAAATATCCATTAGACATGCAACAAAGACGTTCAATCGTTTCAGAGGAAGATAATTGCTTGGTCGTTAGTAGTGCAGGTAGCGGAAAGACCTCTTCTATTGTGGGAAAAGTCAAATACTTGACGGAAGTAAAAGGCATTGCACCTCATAAAATATTACTAATCAGTTACACGAACAAAGCAGCAGCCGAACTAACCGAAAGAATGGCGACCAATGGATTGAAAGGTTACACATTCCATAAGTTAGCCATTGATATTATAGGCAAAACAACAGGCACAAAACCATCGATTTGCGACAATACAGATTCATTGTTTGTTGATATATATCACAAATTATTAGATAAATCGTCTTTCAAGAAAAGTATAGTGGAATACTTCATTGATTACCAAACGAATGAAGCCGATTGGGAACAACGCAAGAATGAAAGACGAGAGCAATTATCAGAGCAAAAGAATGTGCAGCTAAAGGCGATGTTCCCCGATATGGACGGCAGAGCCATATATGTGAGAAGTGAACAAGAACAAAAAATATGTTTTGCTTTGTCCTCGCTGGGAGTGAAATTCAGATATGAAGAACCATACGAACATCAATTAGCAGATGAGATGCACTCACAATATCGTCCCGACTTCTCAATATATTTTAAGCAAGAAGGAGTAACCAAACGCATCTATCTTGAACATTTCGGAGTTGATGAACACGGACTTGTTCCTGCTTGGTTCGCAAAAGACAAGGGTATAACCTACGAAGAAGCCTATCAGAAATACAATGATGGTATAACTTGGAAAAAAGCGGCTCACGAGAAATTTGGTACACAACTTTTAGTGACATCAAGTGCAGATTTCCATTATTCTGATATTAGGGATAAACTTCGTAAACTATTAGCTGAAGCAGGTGTACCAATTCAAGAAAAGACCGATGAGGAGTTATACGATTTAGTACTACCCAAAGGCAGCAAGCAGGAAAAGGCGTTTATACGACTTGTTGTTACTTTCGTTACATTGGTAAAATCAAGTTGTAAATCAGTTAAAGAGGTTTTGAAACAAGCCAAAAATGCAGATGATGAACGAAGTGTGTTTATCATCAAGAATATATTTCAACCTGTATATGAACGCTACATAAATGCGTTAAGCGATAGTAACCAAATTGATTTTACCGATGCTATTCTTCAAGCCACTGAGATATGTCGTACTTCACACCCTGTTGAATATGATTATATCATAGTGGATGAGTTTCAAGATATTTCTGTTGACCGTTACAACTTCTTGAAAGTATTGCGAGAGGGTAATCCTCCTGCAAAGTTGTATTGTGTGGGTGATGATTGGCAGTCTATTTATCGTTTTTCGGGAAGTGATATGGCTCTATTCAATCAATTCCCCGAATATTTTGGAGCAACGGAGATAAACAAGATTGAAACTACATACAGGTTTGGAGAGCCTTTGGTTTCTTTATCGTCGAACTTTATACAACGCAATAAAGCCCAAATACAAAAGAGTATCCATTCGTTCAGCTCAGAAATGAGAACCGAGTTGGAATTCTATACTTATGATAGACGAGATTACTGCAATACGATAGGGCAACTTGTGGCTTCTATTCCATCGGATAAATCAATATTCCTATTGGGGCGTTACTCTTTTGATGATTACTACCTCTCTTTTATGTACCAATCAATTAAAGAGGGTAATAGATTCTACTATGTGATAGGAGGACGAAAAATAGAGTTTTTAACCGTACATAAGTCAAAAGGTCTTGAAGCGGATTATGTAATACTCTTACAATGCAATAAAGATACATACGGTTTCCCATCACAGGTGAGTAACGACCCTGTGCTTAACTATGTGCTCACTAAGAGCGACCAATTCCCATACGGAGAAGAAAGAAGATTATTCTATGTTGCAATAACAAGGGCTAAGGTAAAAACGCTTGTATTATACGATAAGCGTTTCCCGTCTGTATTTGTGGATGAATTCTTGCACCCCGAAAAGGTGTCAGAAGAAAGCTATGTAAAGCACCCTAACGCCAATAAAAGATGGACAAGAAGTGCAGACCAATTTTTATTGAAACTGCACAATGAAGGTAAGAGTGTCAAATATATTGCAAACAAAATGGGTAGAAGTCAAACTTCAATTGTAATGCGATTAAACAAACTAAACAAATAGTCGAACTTTTTCTTTGATGTACCTTGTGTGCATCGGACTATTCTATTATTTTTGTACACGGAAACGAGTTACTTGAAAGCAATTCAAGGTATAACGCAGCAGATTGCACAGTTGCCAAGTCATTACCTCAAAATTGGGTAATTCTCCCAAAGTCCTTTGTATAAGGCACTAAAAAAGATATTCCAAGATTACAGAAATATTCTTTGTCATGAATGGATTTTCTCTACTATTCAATGATAAACCGTCAACACTATTTCCTTAATACAAAGTTATCTTTCCACTACATTCCAATTCATTGACATAACACACTTTCTTTAATAATATTACATTTGAAAAAGGAAAAGTACTAAGCCGCAACCAAGAATTCAATCCTACTCAATATATTTTCCCTCCTTCATCTATCAACTTCACTCAACAGGCCTCATACGATTTCCCATTAGTTGAAAGCCCGAACATTTCACATATACTCAACATATTTCAATATAATTTCTATTTTTATAGTTTATTATCTCTCCAGAAAGCTATACAACACTTTTATATCGAATCGATATCATCAAATATTTGAATATTATTGCAAACTTACGATGATAAATACAAAATGATGTCTAAAACTATTTTTTTATTTTCCAAAAATGTCTATAACTATAAGATTTCAAATGAAATTATACTATTCCGAACAAAATATTTTTAAAAAATAGAAAAGATTGACTTGTTTCAATTTTGCTTTCAAAAAATATTAAACAAAAGCGATATTAGGCATTAAGGGTTTATTAATATTTTATCTCAAAGAAATGTTTACTGTCGATAAGTGAAGCGTAGTCAGAACCAAATGTAAATGAGCCGAAAGCATCGATGGCACGGCCCACTTTACTATAAACATATATGTCCGCCTTTCCGAAAGTGATGTCGCCGTCCGCTTTAACGCCTTTGGGCGATGCCACACCTTTGTCGCCGAGTGTCACAACGTTGAGTTCTCCGGATATTATCGAAATGTCTTTATCGGAATTGATACCCTTACCTCCCTCACCGGTACTTTTGAGGTTAAGCATTCCCGCAGTCATGATGAATGAGCCGTCACATTTTACTGCTGCACAACTGCTGCTATCATCACTCTTAACACGCGGATTGCCCGATGTGATAACCGTGGTACGTCCTCCGCGCACAATCACATCATACTCGGAATTAATGCCTTTGGCTGCCGCTACAGTCACTTCCACATTGAGTACTCCCCCCATTATCTTCACCCCATCATTAGCTTTAATGCCGTGACCAGCTGTGCTGCCGGCATTAATCACATTACCGGGACGAAACACGATATAATCATCGCTGACAATGGCATTTTTATACCCCCCTTTTACATTAAGAATTCCCGAACCACTGAATATAATTTGCCCTTCACTAAAAAAAGCCCCTTTCATATCTTCATTGCCGGACATTATGTAATGATCACCGTCGCTGAGAGTATTTTCGCTGCCGGGCGCAAGTACGAGATAGAGTGACTTACCGCACTGATTATTGAGAGCGGCACCCGAAGGATGATGCAATGCAACGCCATCCAATGTGATTTTCATTTTGTAGTCGCTGTAAATTTTGAACGAACCGTTATCACTCGAACCCTTAAGTACATACTCGATGTTGTGCCGATAAGAATGGATAGTGACATGTGCACCTTCGACAAATACGGTTACCATATCGACATCACCGCTCACTACAGCAGTCATCCCACGATAATCGACTTTGACAACAGAATAAAAATCACTGTTTTCAACGTAGTCGTTATCGTCAGAGGGAATGTTTTCGACTCCCTCGTCAAGTGGCGTAGAATCAAATTCGATATCTTTCACTTCAACTTCAGCCCCATCAATGATATGACTGAAATCGGTGTCATCATTCTCACATGACGTAAATACCGCCATGACTACAAATATTATTATTGAATAGAATTTATACATATCTTAAAATTTAAACGTATAACCCATACCGAGAATATGACAATCCGGCTGATTATCATCATCGTCACCGGTAATGTTCTGCCACCGATAATAAAGACCGACAACGTGTCTTTTCCTTATTTTATAATCAGCACCGATAGTGTAGCGCATTTTAGTCAGTGACCACGAATTAAACAACTCAATATCAGTATATGGATCGAGCTTGCAATGAGGAATATCGTATCTTACACGAAATCGCGAACGTAAAACGTTCCGCCCCTTGCCACGAACTTCAGTAGTCTCCCATTGCGCATTATCAAAATCATAGCGTTCGGTAATCTTCGACGGACGATAAGTATACTGCCAGCGTTCGCGCAATGAAAGTTTCAACCTTCCTATATCGACATTCCCGGTCACGGAAAAGGAAAAGCGATGGCGTACTCCCCAATAAGACGGACGCCAATTGTTGTAGTTACCGTCGGGATTCCACGTTATTTTCTCTTTGTTATTATCGTAAAGCAGGCTGTAAGCAGCAGCAACTTTGACGTAACGCATTAACTTATAGCTGCCATCCACTCCGAAACTCCATCTTTCGGGTGTCTTCGAATCGTTACGGGTGCGAAATTCGGTCTCCGCACCGACATTCCATTTCTTGTTAATTTTCTTTTCAACCCCAACCGCCGACCATATACCAAAATCGGAAGATTGCGCCTTTACACTTGTCGGCCCAAGCAACCCAACGACTAATATTGCCGCAAGAGTCGGAATGCGGGCATAACGGGTTATTGTCTTCCTACATCTGTCCATTCTTCACGGGATAATTTAAGTTCGTTGTTAATACTGTTATCGCCCACATGATCTGTCTCATAATATATTTTCACTATTGCCATATCACGTAGAAAATCAATCGCACCGATTTCAACCGAGTTAATTTTCAATCCTGTGCGATGCTCCAAGTCAGTTATCAGTTCAAGACGCTTATCGGGCGTTATAAGCGCAATACGGTCATACTGGATCAGTTTCGTCGATACATGCTTCAGTAGTATGTAACTTTCAAAGAACCATGCGGCCAATAAGAATATGACATTCGTTACAAGAAGTTCGATATAGCTTATCGTGATGGCAAGAGCATTTATAACCGATATTGCTATGATACAAAACAGATACGTCATCTCCCTCACCGGCATAGACTCCGTACGATAACGTATTATTCCGAAAATAGCAAACAAGCCGAGTGCAAATCCGATTTTCAATTTCACACCACCGAGCAGGAAAATCAGAAAAAAGATACTGATGCTGATAAGCATAAATGTAAAGTAATAGTCTCTCCGTCCGCTCTTAGGGTAATAGAGGCAATGAATCATAAGCCACACCACGAGCATATTGAACGAAAATCTCAATAACATAGTAATCAAGTTATATCCTTCCATCAACGGTGTTCCCAATAAGTCTAAAGTTTCAATATCTTCCATTATGTAAAAATTATATTTGATAAATGTGTTATTCTGTATTTTTATCGACGCTTTACTACATAGTCATTTTGTACATCAAACCACGGATATCTTTTCAATCTGCCGCAATTTCGGAAGAATCCGATTACGTTTTAAAGCCAGATTGGTAATAGCCGACCCTATGCAATATTTACTGAATCCCATCGGTAAAATACGCAAAGTACGAAGCATCTCAAGAACAGGCGAATGTACTAATCCATCACGCTTGAGCTCAATTACGGCAAGTTTTTCGAGGGACTTTATAATACCGGTGGATGTGTTAAAGAAATTCAGATTCATATCAATTGTCAATCGTTCGGTCTTTTTCTTGTTCACGAGAGTGATACGATCAAAACGAATCTCAAGCGACTCCTTAAGTGTGGCAGGGGAACAATGGAGATATTCTTTGAGAAAATCGACACAGTTTGGTTTATCATCATGAATGTCATCGGAAAATATAATGTTGTATTGCGGTTTAGACGGATCAAATGTATCAACAGGTATGCGTTTTTTATCAGTCCGTCCACGATTGTTCTTTGTTTTCACTTCAAGAAAATTATCCCCCGAGTCGACATACGAACGAATACGTATCTTCTGGCGATTCAATTTACCATTTTGATGGGCTACGTACATATCGAATGTCTTTGTGTCAAAATACACCGAATAGTATGACAATATCCGCATTCCACCGGTTTGCTGTACAAAATAATCGTTCTTTGCCATAAACAACAGCTCACGAACCCTTTCGATACCGGCAACAAATTTGGTATCCGTCCGGTTCATCAAACTTATTCCACTCATCTCGTCGAGCGTTATCGGGCTATAGACATTCAAAATATCCCTCATGTTCATTCAGCAATCGTTCAAAATTGTTTCTGATAATGTGTCGATATCTCCCCCCCTATTCTCTCACAATCACTTTTTGAATCTGAACCCGATTGTCAAGCCTAAGTTGTACACAATATATTCCGGACACCAATCCGCCAATTTGCAACTGTGATGTTTCCGAAGAGGTAATGAAACGTCCTGCACCATCGAACACAGCAATTACACCTTTATCGTTATTGCCGGAAACACTGGCATTTATACTTCCTGCACCGGTATAAACCTGCAGGATAGCATCAGATTCCTCCATAGCAGGAGACGTTATACCCGTCGGGAAATTTACCACCGCTTTTTCGAAAAGGTCGTGATAAATTTCAAAATACGATTTCATATAATCTATTTCTTCGTACACGTCTCCGGCATGTTCGGGCCAACGGGCTTTTTCCCGTGCCCATGCACCGCTATTTGTGAGTTTATCGGCATAGGTTTTCATACGCGTGTATACCGCTTCAGGAGAGAGGAGGTTATCTTTCAGCATATTCCAACGATGCCGCAATCGAGTTTTATACTCAAGGGGATTATGCTGCAAAAGAGTGAAATACATGCCGTTTTTCGGGGAGCAATGTTCCCCGAAAGGGTGCCATTTGGGATCATCGATTCCGTGAATGTCTCCACCGGCAGTGCGCCCCAGACTTGCATCCAGATCCCAAGGAGTGAAAAGAATATTATGCCCTTTCTCCAAATTACGGATACTATAAAGCAGATTTTTGCCCCAGTTATCCTGAAGGCAAAATACTTCGCCGAATATCTGATAATTGACCACATTGTCAATATAAATCCATTGGGGCAATGCTGCCGTGAGACGTCCTTTGGCTCCTTCATCGTATTTCCCATTATTGGCCGGAGAAATCAGGTCGATGAATTGCTTGAGCAGTTCCCAATTAGCCTGAGAATTATTGTCGTCGGGATATTCCTGAGAAACATATCCCCAATACAATGTGTCAGCAGGATATTCTTTGGGGTATGAGTTAAAAGTACAGATATCTTGCATGAATCTCCCCTTCCACAATATGCCACGGGAACCCGTGTAATTACCGTCGAAATCGGTACGCGATTTCTTCAAATTAAGCTGTTTACGGTCGATTTTATCGGTAAGGCAGTAAAGCCCGAAGTATGAACCGTTGAACAGTATCTCGACATGCATGCCGTGGGTGCCATTGGCCTGAAAAGGTTTATCAGAGTCTTTGTCGTAAGGCAGATCGTCCATATCGTTCCAAATATCAAACAACAAGCGGTTACGCATCCGTGCATGGTCGGCATACATTGCATCGAGAATCCATCCGTCATCATCGCGCATACCGAGAACGGTGGCATCTACCTTATCTTCGTAAGCATCATCATACAGGCTAACAGTGAATGATTTTTTACTATATCCACCCGATGCCGCACCACGAATGCGGGATTTTGTGTTTTGGCTAAACACATATTCACCATCCGTACGTTTCAGAGGATCGACAATCACGATATACCCATCTGTTTTTTTACGGGGATTTTGATAATACAAATCTTCACTGTTACGCACGGCAAGCATTGCTTCCAGGTCTGAATCGAAACAGATAATCGGCAGCGTGGTGAACATCAATCGCCATGTACGCTGTATTCCTTCACGAGTCACAGAAAGGGTATGGTTACCCGTCGCATAGTCAGCAACGGTTATTACAGGATTGTCGGTGGAGATATTCTGTCCATCGAACAGGATTTGTGTCGCTCCCGGACAACTAAGGATTGCTGTAAATGCAGATCCTTTGTCAGGGTCTATGGCGAAGAATAAACGTTCCTCCCCATGAGTGTTCTCAATAACAGCCGGAACTCCATCTAACGTGATATCACTGATGTACGAAGAAGATATGGTCACCCCTTGTACATAAGTAATCAAAGTGACCGCCAACATGAAAAATACAAGTATCTTTTTCATTGTATTTTATAGATTTAGAATAGTTTAGTCAACAAATATATTGCTTTTATGGTATGAAACCAAATTTTACATAAATTAAAATATCAAAATCATGTAAAAGATCGAAAACATTAAAAAGTGAAAATAATAACAAATGGTATTTTTTAATTATAACGCATAGGAGGTTGTGTCAAAATGCTGGCACAGCCTTTTTTTATGCGCAAAGCCCGGACTTTCCCAAGCCCGGGCTTTGTTATTACCCAAAGTTTATGTAACTTTAGGCATCAGTTTTTTCGTTATGGCAAAGTTACATTTTTGTTCTTACATTCCCAACCAAACCGTTCTTTTTCCACAAAGAATTGATGAAAACATAGCTGCGGACGATCCGGTCCGCATAGTCAATGCAGTTGTTGATAATCTCAATCTTGATAATTTCAAGAAGCTTTATAAAGAAACGGGGCGCTCAGCTTATCATCCCCAAATGATACTCAAGGTAATTATCTACGCTTATATGAATAATATCTATTCCTGTCGTAAAATAGAGAAGCTTCTTTTGCGTGATATCCATTATATCTGGCTTGCCGGTCATGAGCATCCGGATTTCATAACCATCAACCGTTTCCGTAACCGTGTAAAGGAGGAAATAAACAACGTCTTCACGCAGCTGGTTCTTGTCCTTGCCGACAAGGGTTTCATCAGTCTTGACGTGGAGTATATCGACGGCACCAAGATTGAGTCCAAGGCCAACAAATATACTTTTGTCTGGCGCAAGACAGTCGAAAAGAACCGTACAAGGTTGCTGAATAAGATTCGCATCCTTCTGGAGCAGGTGGATGAAGCCATTATACAGGAGAATTCTGTAAAAGACACATCCGTGGAGTTGACTCCCTCCATGCTCTCTAATATAGTGGATGAACTCAAAGAAGTGCTGGAACACCAAGTAACACAGGACAAGGAACAAAAGAAAGCTCTGCGTGAAAAGAAAAAACAGGTCAGGGAACTTGAAGGGTATCGTGACAAGCTGATTGAATACGACAATCACCTTGAAGTCCTTGGAGAACGTAATTCCTATTCCAAGACCGATCCTGATGCCACATTCATGCGTATGAAAGAAGACGCCATGAAGAACGGGCAGACCAAACCCGGGTATAATTTACAAATAGGTACTGAAAACCAGTTCATCATAGACTTCCGGCTGTTTCCCAACCCCACCGATACGCTGACCCTGATCCCTTTCTTCCACTCCTTCCAGCACCGCTATAACCGCTTACCGAGTATCGGTGTGGCAGACTCCGGTTACGGCTCGGAAGAAAATTACCGGTTCATGCAGGAAAATGGGATAGAGGCCTTTGTCAAGTACAACTACTTCCATAAAGAGCAGCGTCCCCGTTATACTCCCAACCCGTTCCATGCGGAAAGTCTCCATTACAATGCGGGAGAGGATTATTACGTTTGTCCGATGGGGCAACACATGAACCGAATAGGAACCAGACGTGACAAAACAGCGAGCGGATACATCACCGAAAGTGCCCGGTATAAAGCACAAAGATGCGAAGGTTGTCCTTTGCATGGAAGTTGTTTTAAAGCACAGGGGAACCGTATTATAGAAGTCAACCACCGGTTAAACCAATATAAACGGCAGGCACGGAAAAGATTAGTTTCAGAAGAAGGAGTCAGGCATAGGGGCAGGCGGTGTATAGAACCGGAAGCTGTTTTCGGACAAATGAAATACAACATGGCATACAGGAGGTTCCGGCATGTGGGAGAAGACAAGGTGAAAATGGACTTTGCCTTCTTTGCCATAGCTTTTAATATCAAAAAGATGTGTGCAAAACTGAGAAAAGCAGGAAAGGAGCTCATTACACTTGCTAAATCTATATTTATTGGACTATTTATAACCCGATACAACGGGAAGATAGCAACTTGTTACCAAATGAATGAGAAAAAAGCGGCGTAGACAAAAGAAAAGATAACAGGACTATAAATTATAGAGGCACTATAAAATATTTTGTGTAAATGTAAAATACGGGATTCAGTATGGGTTCCGTATTTTTTATTTAATAGCTTTGCAAAATGAAGAAAATTATGAAAGAGAAGAATCATGTAGTGCCTGATGAGGTATTAAGTAAGGAGTTCCTTAGCCAGTTCAAAACAGAAGCTGATGTCAGCAAGTTTCTGAAGCAGTTACACGCGCAGGTATTGGAGAAAATGCTTGAAGGTGAGATGGATGCCCATCTGGGTTATGAGAAGAATTCGGTTTCCGGTCATAACAGCGGCAATTCCCGTAACGGCAGCTACCCCAAGAAAATCCAAACCGAACACGGTGAAGCGGTCATACCTATTCCCCGTGACCGTAACGGTGAATTCGAGCCCATAGTTGTTCCCAAACACGAGAGTCGTGGGCTTTCCATAGAAAAACTTGTTATCTCCCTATATGCCAAAGGAATGATCGTGTCCGACATAGAAGAGGAGATGCGTGAAATCTATGAGATAGAACTGTCCACATCAGCCATTTCCATCATCACGAACAAAGTCAATCAAGCTGCTCAGGAATGGCAGAACCGCCCTTTGGACCCGGTCTATCTTATCGTTTGGATGGACGGTATTGTCTTCAAGGTTCGTGACAACGGTAAAATCATCAACAAGACTGTCTATCTCTGTATCGGTCTGAAACAGAACGGCTTGAAGGAAGTCCTTGGCATGTGGGTGGGAAAATCAGAAAGTTCTTCATTCTGGATGGGTGTCCTGACAGATTTGAAGGCCCGCGGAGTGCAGGACATACTGATTACCTGCACTGACAACCTGAACGGATTTACCGACACCATACGTGCCGTATTTCCTCAATCTTCCACGCAAATATGTGTCGTACATCAGATTAGGAACTCCTGCAAATATGTCGTTTACAAGGACAAGAAAGAGTTTACAGCCGATATGAAGAACATCTATAACGCGCCCAACAAGGAGGCTGCTGCCGTGGAACTGGATAATTTGGAAAAGAAATGGGGAGGGAAGTACCCTTATGCCATCCTCTCATGGAGGAATAACTGGGATGACCTGACTGTTTTCTTCCAGTTCCCATTGGAAATCAGGAAAATAATCTACACAACAAACCTCATAGAAAATCTGAATGGAAAAATCAGAAAGTACACTAAATCAAAACTTTCATTCCCTTCGGATGATGCTGTGAAGAAAATGGTATACCTTTCTCTGATGGAGATTGAGAAGAAATGGACAATGCCGATTACTAACTGGGGATTGATTATGAATCAATTTATGCTTATTTTTGAAAACAGAATTCAGATATAAGAGAACTTATAACTGAATCCCGTTTCTATTTACACAAAATTATGGATACTGCCATTATAGAAAAAGGTTGTGCCAACGTTTTGACACAACCTCCTCATCTTAGAGCATATTTAAACTTTCTTCTTAAAAGTATTTACCAGTTTATTTAAGCAAGGCGACTTATACTATCTTACAGCAAAACCCTCTATAAACGATTATACAATTTATAGAGGGTTTATATTTTCATATATCCTACTGCTTAACAAGGATTCACACTGTAAGGCAATATATAATTACCTTCTATTATTCTCTATTCTTCACCGGATAAATAATGAAATCAAAAGTTTGTTTTGTCAATGGAACCAGATACTGTGACTGCACTCCCGGCCCGCAAGTTGCGGTACCTACACCTGCCTGTTTGGCATCCAGATGTACGGTTATCTTTCCATTACGTTCCAGTTCATTGATATGGCGCGCTTTCTCCACCATTACATCCGGGAAAGCAATGGTGCTAAACTGAAACGGAGAATCCGACTCTACCCAACAACCCTTACCGGCATCATCCGTCAGTTTCATCCAACGGACATCCGTACGGTTTCCCGTAGATTGAGGTACCACATAATAATGGAACATACGCTCCGGAGTCGTTTCATAAATGCCGATTTTACCCGACTGATTCCGGTCGATATAGGTTTCGTGTTCACCTCTTCCCAAATAAGTTATATGGTCGTATGCATCCTCCACTTCGAATGTCAGCCCCAGGCGGGCCATTGATTTTACCAATGTCGTGTCGGGCTGGAACGTGGTCCGTACTTTCACAGAGCCGTCACGATTCAACGTATAGGCAAAAGTAGCATCGCCCACCTTCTCCCCTTTTGCATTCAGGATATCGACCTGTGCAGTAGTCGATGTTTTGCTTTCTTTCAAGGAAACCACTTTTTGAGTCAACGCATCCAATCCGGCAGCCCTCCATAATTTAGCTCCCATCTGATCGCGATTGTCATTATCTGTGGCCGGACGGAACAAGCTCAGTGTCATCGGACTCCCTAATAACTCTTCTCCATCCAGACAAAGAGAATTCAAAGCACCTGTTGCCTTATCAACCGTAAAAGTCGTATTTCCGACTTTATCCGGTCTGTATCCACGAGCATTTTTAGATACCGGAAGTACAAACTGGTCATAAGCTACCTCCCAATCGGTATTTACCAACGGGGTGGCTTCCTGCCGTTTCCAACTCAAATTAAGATAAGCCTCGCGGAGCGTTTTCGGAAGTTTGACATCTCCCAAAGTAACATCTACCGTCGCATGAGGAGCACAAGCAACCTCTTTCGTACCTTCGGCAATTATCGTTCCGTCATCACCGGTTACATTCCAATTCAATACATATTCATTCAAATCGGAGAAATCGAACCAGTTTTTCACACGAACCGTCAAATCCTTCTTGCCAATCAATGTGCTCTTGATATTCTGATAGATTTTCTTCACTTCCAACAGATGGGGATGAGGTTCGCGAATGGCATTTACAAGTCCGTTACAGCAGAAATTACCAAAACTGGGAATATCTTTCGGACCGTAATCACCACCATAAGTCCAATACCACTTACCATCCTTGTCGATTTCACGGAACGACTGATCGACCCAATCCCAAATACAACCACCCTGGGCCATCGGTTCACTTTCGAACACATCCCAGTATTCCTTCATGCCGCCACAACTGTTGCCCATGGCATGCAGGTATTCGCAAAGGATGAAAGGACGGTAGATATCCTTACGGGACACGTAATCTTTAATCACATCCACGCTCCGATACATGCGGCAATAGATATCCGTATTATAATTTTCCTCCGCACGTTCGTACTGTACAGGACGATTCTTTTCTACCGATTTCAACCAGTCATACGTACGTTCGAAATTAATTCCATTTCCGGATTCGTTGCCTAAAGACCAGATAACAATAGCCGGATGATTCTTTGAACGCTCGTACATGCGGTGCGTACGATCCATATGTGCCGTAAGCCATGTGCTGTCCTTGGCAAGAGAAGCAGAACCGTAACCCATACCATGCGATTCGATATTGGCCTCGTCGATCATATAAAGGCCATAACGGTCGCAAAGCTGATACCAATAAGGATGGGTCGGGTAATGAGAGTTGCGGACGGTATTGATATTGTGTTGCTTCATCAATTTAATGTCTTCTTCCATCAATTCTTTGCTGACTGTACGGCCCAACTGGGAATGCTCATGACGGTTGACCCCCTTTACCAATACAGGTACACCGTTGATGCAGAAACGTCCGTCTTTTATTTCGGAAGTACGGAAACCAACCTCACAACCTGTTATTTCGGTAGTCTTTCCACTCGCGTCTTTCAATTCCAATATTAATGTGTACAAATTCGGATATTCGGCACTCCATTTTTTCACATCGGGAATACGCTGTTCATCGAATGTAATATAGTTACTCAATCCGCGCGACTTTATATCCTGACTTCCTTGCAGGACCGTTTTATTCGAAGCATCTTTCAGTGTATAACCAATGGAAGCTATCCCCGATGCAGGACCGGCAACCGTCACATCCAAATTAAATATCCCCTCTTTATAATATTCCTTTTCAAGAACAGAAGTCACCTTATAATCGGCAATGTACTGTTTCGGAGTACTGTAAAGATACACATCCCGCTCAATTCCACTCAAACGCCACATATCCTGGCATTCCAGATAAGATCCTGAGCTCCAACGATATACTTCAAGTGCGATCGTATTTTCCCCATTTACCAGTTTATCTGTGATGTCCCATTCCGCAGCTGTCTTAGATCCTTGATTATATCCCAAAAACTCACCGTTTACCCATATATAATAGAAGGAAATAACTCCTTCACAACAAAGAACGACACGACGCCCTTCCCATCCGGCGGGAATGGTAAAGGTTCGCCTGTAAGAGCCTACCTCATTCTCTTTATAAGGAACCAGAGGAGGATTCTTTTTGAAATTGAACATCTTATCATCAAATTCATAGGCCTCATTAACATAAATAGCCGTACCATACCCTTGGCGTTCCCAGTTACCGGGAACATCAATATCTGCCCATCCGCCGGTATAGAAAGCAGGTTTATAAAAATCTTTCGGACGATTATCTGGATTCTTTACCCAATTAAACTTCCATTTACCATTCAGGCTCATATAATAAGGAGATTGCTCATAAGCACCTTTTTGTACTTCCGAAGCACTGCCATAAGGCCACACATAAGTGTGAGGAGCCAATTTATTCAACCCCACGGCATACTGGCTCTGCCATTCAGGCTGTTGCTGTGCCGTAACAGGAATGATAACCGGCATTGCCAGTATCATCAATAAAAATGATTTCAATGAGTTATTCATCGTTTTTATGTTTTTAAAATTAGAAACTGGTAGTTAGGAGTTAGAAGTTAGGAGTTGGAAGGTAGAAGGTAGAAGATATGCCGTTTGTGACTGTCACGCCGCAAGGATTCTAACTACCAGCTACTAAATTCTAAAATCTAATTCTCACTCCACCATCACCTCGTCGAACATCACCCGGGATTCCTGCCCCGGTCGTACATGATCCTCCGGACATGCTCCGGGGCCCTCAGCCGTAATACGGATATAGCGAGCCTGTATACCGCCCATATCCAATGATAAGTCTTCGATAAAATTACCCTCCCGGAAAATTTCTTCGGAAGTAAAGTTCAATATTCCTATTTCACGGAACTTACGGTTATCATCAGAGACTTCCACTTTGACAACAGCAGGCTTATGAATAGCCATTCCATAATTGGTAATACAGCCTAAAGTTAATGTATTCAATATCTCTTTTTTCTGTAAATCAATTGTAAAGGAAATGTGATCGCTCTTTTCCCAAGAAGACCATTCATAATCGGTCTGTTTCAGACTTCCACGTATCCCGTTCGTCATCACTATCTCATTCTTGTTATCTCCAAGTACAGGCTTACCGGTAGCCTTATTCCAAATAACAGGTAAAATCAGCGTCTTTCCCATCTGTTTCCCATCTTTAAAAGTAGCACATCTCAATACTTGTGCATTTTTGACAGTCAGACATTGAGTGTAACGAGGTGATTTTACCGAAGGTTCCCTATTATCCAATGTATAGTGTATTTCTACATCCGGACGAATACATTCCAGATTAACCTGCAACGCTCCATCTACCGATGTCACGGTGTGCTGAATGTTATACATCGAACGGGAATAGCCCACCCCTTTAACCGCAATATGGCTGTTATAAACATCCAGTCCTTTCAAAAAACCGTTCCAATCTTTCAACTCCGGTTTTGTCCAAGCCCTCTCGGCCACTGCCGCCAAACGAGGGAAAAGCAAATAATCCACATCTTCGGGTTTATTGCAGAACTCCGTCCACATAGACCCTTGTACTCCCATCAGAAGAGATGTATACTCCGGTTTCCAGTCTTCCTGCACCGGTTCATAGTCAAACACATTCCGCAAAGTATTATTTCCGAAATAAGTAACAGGTTCAAACCATTGTGGCCCCTGATAACGAATCAGATACATGATGCGTGCCGGGGTCATGATAAACGGATGCCCCAATTCAGCAGCTTTCAAAGCGGCCGTCCCCATTCCTTGCCAGCCCAAAATAATAGTCCCATCAGGAATCGTACTATTGGTCAATTCATCCCATCCGATTACCTCACGTCCTTTACTTTGCACATATTCACACATCCGCTTCATAAAATATCCCTGCAAATCCTCTTCGTGAGTCAGATGTTCTTTTTTCATCCGTGCCTGACAAAGAGGGCATTTTTCCCAATTCGTCTTATTAGCCTCATCACCTCCCAGATGAATATACCGGGAAGGAAACAACTCCACCACTTCATCAATTACATCCTGCAAGAAGGCAAATACACTATCATTGCCTGCACAATAAATAATATTGGCGTGCGTTCCACCCAAACCGGGCAACACTCCTATAAAATTCTTCACTACCGGACAAGCCAACTCCGGGTAAGATGCCAACGCAGCATTGCTGTGTGCAGGCATTTCTATTTCCGGAATCACCTCGATCTGCCGTTCGGCTGCATAAGCAATCATCTCTTTCATGTCTTCCTGCGTATAAAATCCACCGACAGGAGTCGCTTCTCCCAACTTCGGATTCCTTCGCGAATGAAAAGGTACATCCCTACGATCCACGCGCCAGGCCCCCACTTCCGTAAGACGAGGATGTTTTTTTATTTCCAAGCGCCAGCCATTATCATCGCATAAATGAAAATGCAATTTATTCAGCTTCAGCATAGCCATGCAATCCATAATCCGCAACACGTTCTCTTTAGGAATAAAAAAACGGGCGGCATCCAACAACAGCCCACGATAACCAAACCGAGGTTCATCACTGATTTTCACCGAAGGTATTGTCCAGTCCGGATTCCCCCCTACATTCCGAGCATTCTCGATAGAGGACGGCAATAATAGACGAATAGTCTGCAACGCATAAAAAAAGCCTTTCGTATCCGAAGCTTTCATCACGATACGGTTCGGAGTAACTTCCAACCGGTAAGCTTCACTTTTTAAATTACGATCTGTTACACAACAAACGTCACCACCGGCTGCGCTTCCCTCTTTCAGTTGGGGTGTAAATCCGGCAGCACGGGTAAACAGTTTAATAAAATTCCTGACAACTTCCGCCTGTCCCGAATTTTCTACAGCAAACACCGTCTGATCCGAAAATCGGTAGCTCCCCTCTCCCGGTACCATCTGCACCGGGGTGGGAACAATCGAAATACTTCGTGTCAAGTCGTCAGCCTGTACTGCTATAATAGGGGCAAACAGTAATGCTATTATAATTGATAAGGTGTGTTTCATGATAAATCAACAATTTACATTTTTATTCTTTATCTCTTTCCGGAGAAAAGCGTACCGGATCATCATATTGCTCCTGTAGCTTAAGCATCTCCGTTTTAAGTTCGTTTATTACAGAATCATATTGTATATTTCCATATAAATTATGCATTTCAGTAGGATCGCTCTGGATATCATACAATTCCCACCAGTCGATATCATTATAGAAATGTATCAATTTATATCGTTCCGTACGAATTCCATAATGACGTTTTACCATATGCTCGGCAGGATATTCATAGAAGTGATAATACAACGCTTTCCTCCAATCTTTCGGATGTTCTCCTTTCAACAGAGGCAACAACGATACTCCCTGAATATCATCAGGTACCGGCGCACCTGCCAGTTCAAGGAAAGTCGGCGCATAATCGATATTCTGAACCATCTCGGTGATGTCGCCTTTACGATCGAAACCTTTCGGCAGACGCATAATCAAAGGGGTACGCATCGATTCTTCATACATAAAGCGTTTATCGAACCAGCCATGTTCACCCATATAAAATCCCTGATCTGAAGTATAAACCACCAAAGTATTGTCCAGCATCCCTTTTTCTTCCAGATAATCGAGTACGCGACCCACATTGTCATCCAATGATTTCACCGTCTTCATATAATCACGCATATAACGCTGGAATTTCCAATTGGCCAATTCTTTCCCTTTCAGGTTCTGCTTGTAAAAATCATCGATAACCGGACCGTAAAACCTATCCCATGCAGCCCTTTGATCAGTATTCATACGTCCGAGAAAACTCTCATACAAAGATTTCAAACGTGAATTCTTATCCGAACGAAGCATCTTCAAGTCGTAAATCATATCCATATCTTTCACGATACTCATCTCCTGCGCAGCAGCAGCCGGACGTCCTTCATAATCATCAAAGAAATTTTCCGGAAGAGAAAAAGTCTTATCCTCATAGAGTGCCAGATTGCATGTATCTGCCATCCAATTACGATGAATAGCCTTATGATGAATCAAAAGGCAGAACGGCTTCTCTTTGTCCCGTTTATTCTCCATCCAGTCGATAGCGTCATCCGTAATGATATTCGTCAAATATCCCTGTTTCTGAATGGTATCATTATCCTGAGTAATAAAATCCGGATTATAATAATCTCCCTGACCAGGCACGATTTCCCAATAATTAAAACCGGAAGGCAAACTTTCCAAGTGCCATTTACCTACCAAAGCTGTTTGGTAACCCACCTTTTGAAGCAGCTTAGGAAAAGTCTGCTGTGCACTATCAAAAATACAGGTAGTGTTATCATAAAATTTATTGGCACAACTATGCTTACCGGTTATCATGCAGGCACGGCTCGGTCCACTCAGTGAATTAGCCACAAAACTATTGGTAAAGCGTACTCCGTCATTAGCGATACGATCCAAATTGGGAGTTTCCATATAACGTGTATCATAGCAACTCATCATCTGAGCTGTATGGTCGTCTGTCATGATATAAACAATATTATATGGTTTTGCTTCTTCTTTCTTTTGATGCTGACAAGAAGAAGCTGCTGCCAATGTTGCTAATCCGGCAAAGGGATAAACTAATTTTAAGTCTGGTCGGTTCATTGTAAAACAAGATTAATTTAAATACAATAATTTCTATCTTTTATCTTTCAGTAATTCTATACTTAATTAGAATACAAATGTACGACAATAGTTACTAACCAATGTTCGGAAATAATTTTATATATTCCAAAAATGTTCAAAATACATCTGTTTCTGAATATTATTTGAAAAGAAAGACAAAATAATAACTAATAATGACACTAAAATTGAAAATGGGAAAACGATCTCATCTCAATCTTATAAAGTCTGGTTATCTTATAGTTATTACTAACAGAACATACAATTACTCTTTAATAGTATTTATTCAGATTAGAAATTTCATATAATATAATTTGCAACAATAAATATGACCAAATGATTATTATTCGTCACAATTTCTATTATACTTTTTCCAGCAAGTAGCAGTGAGCTCATGACTCACCACTACTTATAGTAAAACGTAAAACTTTTCCTTATATACTTATCGTTCTCCTATGAGAAGTTAGTAACGAAAAAACAAATTAATATCCATAGTTCTGATCACTGGCAGATATTGCCTCATTCGTATTCAATTCTTCTTGTGGAATAGGTAATCTAAGATTTTTCTTTAAAAAGTCTTCAGTCAAATTACCATTATTAAAAAGACGTTCTTTAAATTTATGTCCACCCAATTCAGCATTCTCTACAATGGCTCTTGTTATATGATGATTGTTCTGAATTTCTAATACTTTCTTCAGATATTCTGTTCCTCGTCTACGTACATCACAATACATTGTCTGTTCACCGGCCAATTCGACCAAACGTTCCCAGAAAATTTTATTCCTCACCTCATCCTGAGTTAAATTTCTCTCCCAATCTTTCGGATAAACCGCATTAGCCCCTCCTGACTGGCGCGCTCTCCGCAATACCTCATTTGCTATCTCAATAGCTCTTTCCGTATCACCAGATTCGTTCAGAACATCTGCCATCATAAGTAAAAAGTCAGCGTAGCGATATAAAATAAGATTCTTACGAGAGTTTTGTGCAGTAGAGTTCAGATCAATCGCTTTCTTATAATAAGCCCATCCATTGTGCTCTCCGGTAGGCTCCACGAAACGTTTCACCAACATTTGGTCCATAGATTCCAATTCTTCCACTGTAGGATTAGTGGATTCAGCACATATACTATAATCAATCTCCACATTATGAGTAACGCGACCCTCTTTATAGATCAATTTAGGATAGGCAACCTGTTTATCACCTGTACTCGTATTGGTCCATTCCAAGAAAACAGTTTCATTATATCTCGGATCATCCGGATAGGTTCCTTTCAAATAGTCATGAAAAGCTTTCGACATACGAATACGTCCCCACGATATTCCAGTCGTAGAATTCTGAGGAGCAAATATCCAACTTCCACGATTTCCTGTTGTAGAAGATTCGGTTGAGAAATTTAACTGAAAAATAGCCTCTTTAGAATTCGAATGTTGCACAAATAAATCCGAAAAATTATATTCTAATTCAAATTTTCCATATACCAGTTCACATTGCTCCAAGGCTAAATCCCAATATGTCTTATCAGAAGCAGACTCTTTCCCCTGACAGCCCAGATACCAGTATAATTTAGCCAAATAAGCACGTGCTGCCAAACCAGAAGCTTTACCGGCATCGGAAGTTTCCGGCAATCCACTAATAGCCGCTTTCCAGTCTTCCTCGATCTGCGCCACTATTTCTTCTTCTGACGCCCTTGGAATAGAAAGCGTTTCTAAAGATGGAATTGTATTGCGCAAAGGAACTCCTCCAAAAGTTGTCAACAAATGATAATATGCAAATCCTCTCAAGAATTTAGCTTGTGCTACCAAGCCCGTTTTAAAATCCTCATCCAACGGGCTCGCTTTCATATTCTCTACAAAAAAGGTTGTTTCCGACACTGTTTTATATAAACTTCTCCAATACATCTTCGTTATCGTACAACCGGAAGACGCATTTAAAGAAACATAGCGATCCTGATCACCGGCGTTCGTTTGTGCCCATCCCAATCCGGAAGCACCTACCAACAACTCCTGAGCAGCCTGGCCAAAACCATCATATGTTGTCAATTGTCCATAACAGGAAAGTAATGCCAACTGTGCTGTATTTTTATCCAAAAAAACAGATTCACTATTTAAAGCATATTGAGGATCTTCGTCCAAACAAGAAGAAAATGCACAAATAGCTAATAAGAAATATATTAATTTTAGTTTTTTCATGATACCCAATTAAAATGTTACACTTAAACCAAAGATATAAGAACGTGATTGAGGAAACGAGTTCATATCAATACCTCTTCTTAACCCATCAAATGCAAATGTATTCACTTCCGGATCATATCCTGAATAGTCGGTAATGACGAATGCATTTTTTACAGAAGCAAACACATTTATTGCTTGAAAACCAATTTTACCCACGAGACTCTTCGGTATAGTATATCCCAAAGTAATATCCGAACATCTTAAAAAGCTACCATCCTCAATATAGCGGTCGAGTACGGCGGTAGAGGGGTTGGTACTATTTACACTCGGATAACGGTTTGTCGGATTATCCGCCCGCCATGCATTCGCAAAAGCATCTTTACGAATATTAGACGAATTCTTAGACGGCATCGCTTCATAGCGCAAATTGCTATTCAACAAATCATTTCCATAAACTCCATTAAAAGATACAGACAAAGAAATGTCCTTGTAAGCCAATCGGGTCTGGAAACCGTAAGTAAAATCCGGGTTAGGATCTCCTAAAATGACTTTATCATCTTCAGTGATCATGCCATCACCGTTACTATCCACAAATTTGATATTACCCGGATCCGTACTTCCTGCAACGGTATTCTTATTGTCACTTTTCTGAGGCACATCATCCCCCTCCTGAATAATACCATCTGTTTTATATCCCCAAAACAATCCGGGAGCCTTTCCTTCTATGAAAATATTGGCTACACCAAAATGATCACCGATTGAATTACCTAAATAAGCTGAATACTGGTTATTTCCATAATAAGAAAGCGGCAAGCCCAATTTTTCAATTTTCGAACTGTTAAAGCCTATATTACCGGACACATTCCAAGTAAAGTCTTTGGTACGAATAATGTCTGCATCCAAAGAGATTTCAACCCCCTTGTTTGACAATGCTCCTTGGTTCATCAGAACATTTGCAAACCCTGTTGTATAGGAAACAGCACGATCAATCAACAAATCATTCGTACGTTTGTAATACCAATCCAATGTACCGGATAAACGGCTATTGAATATGCCAAAATCAAGACCTATATTATAAGAAGTAGTTGTCTCCCACTTAAGTTCCGGATTTTGCAAATTACTAACAGCCAAACCCAGTTCTTTATTTCCACTAGCATCCGCATAGTCAATTGTCTTTTTATAATTATAAAAACTATTATAGGGATCTATAGACTGATTTCCTGTCTGACCATATCCTAAACGAAGCTTTAACTGATCAATCCATGAAGCATTTTCCTTAACAAAATTCTCTTGTTCCATGCGCCATGCCAAAGCTACGGATGGGAAATATGCCCAACGGTTAGACTTTACAAATTTACTTGTACCATCAGCACGAAATGTTGCAGTCAATAAATAACGTCCTTCAATAAAAGCCAAATTCAGACGTCCCAAATATGAAAGTAATTGATAATCTTTCTGAATCGGTTGTTCTTCATTGATAGTTCCTGCCATATGCAATCCTTTAGTACGGAAAGAGTGGTTTTCAAAATTACGGGCAGAAGTAACCTTATTTAAATACCCATAATCATCATAAGTAATACCCACAGTAGCTGCAATATCAACAATATCCTTAATTTTAGTATTGTAATTTACAATGTTTTCAACTGTATAATGGTTTTTCTCCAAATTCGTCAATCCAAGAGAACCATTATCATTCTCCCCCTTAAACAATTGGAGTCCGAACCAACGCCCACGAGATTGCATAAAAATATCTCCACCCACACGGGCATTATAAGAAAATCCCGCACCAATATTCCAAGTCAGATCAGCAGAAGCTCTGAACGTTTTCTCATTAGTAATATCATCATAATCATTGATCCAACTCCATACGGTTGTTTTTTCCTCTGCCGACAAATTTTGTTCACCGGATGGTGTCACGTAAGGTGCCGAATCAAGAGCAGTACGGGTTACAGAGCCAGTCGCACCTCCCTTCGTATCACCTCCGGACATCATATCATTCTGCTTGATAGAACCATTCAATGTCATATCCAGTTTTACTTTTTTAGATAAATCCATTGATAAATTTGCACGTAAATCCCCCTGTTTCAATCCCGTATTGTAAACAATACCATTGATATCTTTAAAGGAAGCTGAAACAAAATAAGTTGTTTTGTCGTTACCGCCATTGATAGTAGCCGAATAATTTTGAGAAAAAGCACTTTGATAAATCTCTTTTTGCCAGTTATGATAGGTCAATACATGATAAGACTCAGGGTTTTCCGGATCATATTCACCACCGGAATAAATATAACGCACTTCATCACCGGCAAAAAAGAACTGTGCAGACTTTTCACCCAACTGTTCATTACGAAAGCGCGCATACTCCTCCAAATTCAACATATCTTTTAACTTCGTTGCATTTGCAATTGTAAAATTCGCACTTAAGCTGACTTTAGGTTTTCCGCTTTTACCCTTTTTAGTTGTAATAAGAATAACTCCATTAGCACCGCGTGAACCATAAATAGCTGTGGCTGATGCATCCTTCAAGATCTGAATATCCTCAATATCTTGCGGATTCAAACTCGTCAACGGATTTTGAGCGGTTTGAAAATCACTGTCGCCAAAAGCACTGGCTGCAAACTCACCGGTAGAAGCTTGCGGGATATTATCAATGACATATAAAGGTTGATTATCACCACGCAATGAGTTGGCACCACGAATGGTTACAGAAGAAGCAGCTCCTGGAGTAGCCACCGTTGCTCCAACATTCACACCTGCGATTTTACCTTGCAACAGATTATCTATAGATACAACCTTTGCCGCTTCATTCTGATCGGGTTTTAACGAAGAAATAGCTCCTGTCACATCTCCTTTACGTACTGTCCCATATCCAACAACCACAACCTCATCCAACATCTCGGAATCTTCCGACAGCTTGACATTGACCGTCGTTTGATTACCAACCTTTATTTCCTGTGTTTTATATCCGATAAATGAAATTACTAAAATCGCATTATTCCCAGACACAGAAATAGAATAGTTACCATCTATATCTGTTATAACTCCATTAGTCGTCCCCTTCACAAGAACATTCGCTCCTACAACTCCCTCATTCGTCTCATCTGTAATCCGTCCTTTAATCACCTTAGACTGCTGCACGGATTCAATCTCAGCATGCAATGACAAGAAAGGACAAATCATCAGCAAGGCGAAAGCTAATAAACTAAATTGCCATTTGTTTCTCATACCATATTATATTAAGTTTCACATTTATTTTATCTGCACTTTTGTGGTAGCCTGTCCCTCAGAAGAATCTATTTTCAATATATATAATCCTGTCGAAAGAATACCACTTAATGAAAAACGAATTTGTTTTTCTCCTATTGTGCTGTATACTTTATTACCGGTCATGGAAAACAAATCGCATACAGCTTCTCCGCTAAAAGGTAAGTCTACCTGAAAATTACCATCGGAAGGATTAGGATAAACACTAACCTTAGCCGAATTTAATTCCGGATAAAGTTTTTTCTCCTCTATTCCTACAGGGTCTGTACTTACTTTTGTCACCAATGTATCCACATTAGAATGAATGGTCATACTCAAAGCTCTGATCAAACTTAACTCATCTTGTACACTTACGTCATTCCCCATATCAAAATACATACATCCACCGGTGTTGTTATCAACAAGCAATTGCATTTTCTTTTGTACCTCTTTTACTCCATTAAAGGTATAGTCAACACCTCCAATAGTACCTGTATTCGATTCGGCAGTCACAGTTGAAAAATCCAGATCCTTATATCCTTTCACATTCTTCCCGGAATTATCACTCATAACTGCGGTTGTCGCCATAGAAAGACGAATCTTCTCCGCAGGATAGCCATAATTTACAGCCGTAGTATAAAAAGAAGAGTAAGCACTCCATACTAAGCTACTTTTCCGTGGCCCGTAATTTTGAAAAGTTACATAATCAACAGCATCAATCGCATCCAAAGGCATCGTATAAGAAACCGGATGTAAACTTACACTAAATATTTTATCGTTCGGCACTACTGCACGTATTGCTTTTACCATTTCTCCATAAGAAGCCCATTTAGGATTATTAGGATTATTATCCAACCATTCCAAATCGATATCTACACCGTCACAATAAGGAATCAACGCCTCAACTCCTTTAGCAATATTCGCACGCCAAGATTCATTTCCAATATAATTAGGCCACAACTTATTTCCGCTGCCATCACTATCCGAACTGATCAGGCCTATTCTTATTTTATATCCTCTATATCCTTTATACAACTCTCTGGTTTGTTCAATCATTGCTTTCCAGCCTTTTGAATTATATCCGATATTATCTTCCCTGTCAAACTTCCAATAACCATCGAAGAAGATAGCATCATATCCTCCACCTGGAAACACTGCAGAAGTCAATGTACCGTCCATATCTGAAGTAAAAGTAGTACGGGCATTTCTCCAAACCATCAATTCATCCATCTTACCTATGAAACCAGTACCCACCACCGCATCGGCATCAATATCTTTAAGGGTATACATCACTCCGTCAGCAGGTTTGTCTATTGTTCCTTTCAGATTCTGATTATTAACATAAATACGCATGGGATTACGTGAAGAAGTGGGATCCATTGTTACAGCTAAATGCTGCCATTGCTCCGGACTGAGAACATTATCACACTCCATCTGCCAACCATCTGCTTTAACAATCAGTTGTTTCTTTTCCAAATTTCCTAAATAGATACCAAATAAGTTGGAATCATTCTCTTTCTGTTCAAAAAGAACAGCACCCTCAACCCATTTTTCTACATAAAACCAACCTTCAACAGTCGCCGACAAACTTGACGGTTCTCCCTCCTGAATAGCTTTACCTAAGTTTAATGTACCTGTACCATCCAGAACCGCAATACCGGAGCGCTCTCCATCTGTAGCCATGTAAGTAACCCCTCCCGTTGCCGAAGCGTCATCCAAAGCCGTCATGGTAACCTCACCTGTACGTCCGTTTACTGAAGCATTCAGAAAAATCAAATCGTTCGTCAGTAAATGCATATCTTTATCTATTTGCAGACGATCACAATGGCGATTAAAAGAAGAATATCCTGTTACGACACGGTATCGGAAAAAATTATTATCAGTCACTTCTTCCCTCTGGATTACAGTATTTGACGTACCGTGATGAGCGAATTTATAGTCAACAATATGATCTGCACATTGCTCTTGGTCAAATTTATAGTATAAAACGAGAGATTCCCATTTCGGATGAAATTTATTTACCGTATTCTGGAACATCAGTTCTTCTTCAGCAGCGCTCGGTAGGCTGGTATTCCATACACGGAATTCATCCAAACGTCCTTTAAACCCTTTACCTAAAACCAAATCCTCATTAGAAGACGGCATCTGCAAATTACTGTTGGCATTCCAGGTTTTCACACCATTAATCCATGTATCGGCTCCATTTTTAAATACCCCTAATGATATCTGTGTCCAACCTGTTACCGAAACCCCTGTCAAAACGATTTCCTCGGTTCCAATCTTAAAAACGACATTCCCTGCTACGGAAGATAGTCTCGCTGAAAACTCCTCTATATCAGAGCCACGTTTAAAAATATAAGCACCGGCAGTCCATTCTTGTGGAGCCATTAAAAATTGAACAGCATATTCACTTTTCCCATTAATTTCAGGTACTTGTCCGCAAATAACAGAATTATCCCCCGAAAGTTTTAAAGCATAATTAACGACTTGTGCCTGCAAAGAAGAGAAACAGAAACAGCAGACTACAAACAAAGAAAAAATCTTTCCTATTTGCTTCATAGTTATCAAATTTAAAGAGTAAAAAATTAAAAAGAGACCGGTACAGAACCGGTACTCCTTTTATCTGATTGAATATATCCAATTATAATATCACTTTCGTTGATTTTGCACCCACTTTTACAATATAAGCTCCCGGATTCATCGGAATTTCCATAAATCCTGCTGTGGCTTCTGCACTATGAACCAATTGTCCGATCATATTATAAATATAAACCATCTCGCGATTATTGGCATTGTTCACATAAATATACTGATGATCCCAAGTCACAAACGGAGCATTCAAATCCGACATAGTAGATGCAACACCAACACTAACAGCTCCATTCGGTTTACTCATACCTGTATAAGAACCGTCTGCATTTTCTGTACCTTCCGTATTTACCAACTCTCCTTCCGGATTCCTCACAAAACTTACTTCATAAACATATAAAGCAGTTTTATCCATCATTTGGCCATCAAATTCAATACGGGCACGGAAAGGATCTTTTGTTCCGGTTTTCGCATTTATTTGAAATTGCCACCAACCAGAGTCTCCGGTAAAAAGTACTTCACTCTTAGAACCTAATGAAGTATTATTTCCACCTCCAGAGACACAAGACAAACCTAATTTCTTAGCACCGATTTCAAGATCCGAAACCATTTTCATTTGATATGTAACCCGATAATCATTCCCACCTTCAGCACTTGCCGGTCCTATAAAATTTAAAGAGAACCAACCTTTGCCTAAATCACCTGTCGATGCAGGCCCTTCTGCTGATGCAGGCGCATTTTTACCTTTCAGCAACAAAAGATTTCCAAATTCACTATTCACAATGGAAAGTCCGGAAGATAAAGCTTCTTCCTCTGTTGAATTTGCCGGTGCCACTGCAGTCACAATAGAACCACTGACATTTAACTCTGCTATACTAGGATTGGCACCAGTACCCCAAAACATTTCAACCGGACCTACCGAGCGTTCTTGAAATTTAAACGCGGCGGGAGTTACATCTTCTGCTTGTGCAAAAACATTAGCAGTCATCATCAATGTAACTGCTGAGAGAAGTACATTTCTTTTCATAATAATAAATTAATAAAGTTAATAATTAAATTACCTAACGTTTAATCAACTCTTTTTCAAATTAGTTAAACGACTTTTTTCATTGCAAACATAGCACATCATGTATAAATCGATGTTCAAAAATCACTTTTAAGCTTCCAAAAACGTCTAAATCTACCATTAGCAATGAGTTTTAGATGTTTCTGGAAGGAGGACAAGAAATTATGGAAAGGCCAATAAACATAGAGGGAAATCCCTATCGGCAAATAGTACTTTTCTTTTTCAGATATGTTTTTTTCTCTCTACATTTGTAACAATAACAAAATCATCGCACTTATGAAACGTATACTTCTTACACTAATAATCGTTCTGTTAAGCCATGGAACAATATTTGCTCAGGATATTTTTTTTAATCCTACGCTAAACATCGAAGGCGTTCTCAAAAAAGACTACCAAAATGCAACAAAAGGAACCCCTGTAGTATTGCAAAGAATCGCTAAATTAAAAGCTACTCCTTACAATGGTAATTACGAAACACAAGCAGTGATAGTAGCCAACGGAGTGCAGTTAGGTATTCCCATAAGCCGGCTCGACATTATCGATCTGCATCCGGATAGTAACAATGCTTTCTGGCAGATTGCACAATTATCCAACGGATTAATATCCTATTATGATAAAAAAGGATATCAGGAAATACTTCGGCAAGAACAGGCAGAAGAAGCCGATGAATATTTAAAGGAATTGGCTCAATCGCAACTGCTTTATGAAGATGCTGCAACTGAAGATTATCTACAATGTTTGTTGTTATCCATTGCACCTAATCAATTCATCAATACACATAAAAACCCCGTTCCTCAAATACGAATTTTAAAATCTCCTTCGCCGGACGCACTTATGTTAAGTAACCAATGTCTGCTTATATCGACAGGATTACTTACGACCTTGGATACGGAAGAGGAATTGTGCGCTATTCTGGCTCGCGAAGTCGCTCACAACGTTCTGGATCATGCCATTATCACTACCAATAAAAATATAACCCATGCCAAACGTGCCGAATTTTGGGGCGATGTGGCTAACGGAGTAGTGGCTGCTACAGAAGAATATCTCTATCAACGTTACTACAACTATGAACCGGGATTAGTTTTTGCGACTAATGATCTCATACAAACATTAATCAATGAAAAAATAATCAATCGCATGGGGTTGGACTATTCAGAAAAACAGGAAGTTGAAGCCGATGAATATGCCATGAAGTTCATGGAATTCACCGGAAAAAACAAAGAAGCTCTAATTTCCGCTCTCACTAAAATCTATTCATATTATAAAGACGAGCATAATGCGAAAGCGCTATCTAAAGGAGATATTTATGGTACTTTAGAAAAAAGACTCGAAAAAATGGGCGCATTCACTCCACTATCAGAAGACAGAAATTATCTGAAAATGACCTCCACCGTAGTCAGTTTTGAGTCCGGAATGATGGATTATAATCGTAAATATATCGCGTCCGCCCGTCTTGCCATGAAAAACATAGATAATAAAATGGCTTGTCCGAATGACTATATCGTGATAACGAACAGTATTATGAAACTTTCGAATACTCCGGAAAACAACAAAAAATGTATAGCTTATTTAAACAAAGCCGAAGAATTATCCAATACTCCCAATCTGAATATCCATAAGCTGAAAATTCTACTGTCGCTCAGAGAAAACAAACAGACCGTAACTATAAAACTTTTGCAAGAATATCAAGATTTATTAGAAAACGTCATTCAACAATCTCATGAAACTGAAGAAACCCGATGGTTGGTAACAGAACAAATTTGGGCAGAGAAACTTATACACAGAATCACGCTCTAAAATCATACAGTCAAAATTACGAACAGAGATACATAAATAGTCTTTCTAAAAAGCCACGTACCGCGTAAAGTATTATAAATTTTCATTTCATTGGTCGTAGAGGAACGTCCCGTTGGTCGTAGAGGAACGAGACGTTTCTCTACGACTTTCAACCTGTTTCTCATAGAGAAAAAGCAAATATGTATAATTAGCAGATTATCAGACAATTAGCAATCCTTTATTTTGTATTTATTTTTCCATAACACAGAATTTTATCCTAATAGAGAAACAAGATAGAAATACACTCATAAATTTCAACATAAATCTTCAATAAAAAGAATATAGCTTTTCTTATACGAGCATTCCCGAACTGATTATTCCAAATCTATCCACAAGCAACTCACATTGTCTACAATAATCAACATACCTGTCTCACAAAATAACGTAGACGTTCTATACTTCGACTAACGTCCCTATCATAGGACGGATTTTCTACTTTTTGCTTGTTTTTTACAATATTGGAGCATACAAATTGGCTATTTTTGGCCGATAAAGTAATCTGTATGTTCCTTTTTATTTCAATCCAAAGAAGACGAATTTGTACATTCAAAAGAGTACAACAACAATTTATATTATGAAAAAGATATGCTTTTATGCTCTATGCACTTTATTATCAGTTGGGTGCAAAGTCTCTCACCAGTCATCTGAAAATAAAAACAGAAAAAAAGAAAAGACTACTATCGACAGCTTGGCCCCCAATCCTTTTATCAGACACATGTACACGGCCGACCCTTCTGCCCGTGTATGGGATGACGGCCGTCTGTATGTCTATGCATCGCATGACATAGACCCGCCGCAAGGATGTGACCTGATGGACAGGTATCACGTATTTTCTACCGATGACATGGTACACTGGAAAGATCATGGTGAAATATTAAACTCTTCACAAGTGCCGTGGGGACGCAAAGAGGGCGGATTTATGTGGGCACCGGACTGTACATATAAAGACGGAACGTATTACTTCTACTTTCCGCATCCCAGTGATACGTATACCAATAACAGCTGGAAAATCGGGGTAGCTACCAGTAAAGAACCTGCTGCAAACTTTACGGTTCAAGGATATATCAAAGGAATGGATCCGATGATAGACCCTTTTGTCTTCATCGACGACGACGGACAACCTTATATCTACAATGGCGGAGGAGGTATCTGCAAAGGGGGAAAGCTGAAAGACAATATGATGGAACTGGACGGCGAAATGAAAACAATGGAAGGTCTGGACGATTTCCACGAGGGTACATGGATACATAAGTATAAAGGAAAATATTATCTTTCTTATGCCGATAATCATGATCCGAACAGAAATGACGGCATGGATGGCTACAACTGTATGCGTTATGCTATCAGCGACCACCCTTTAGGACCGTGGAAATACATGGGCATTTACATGGAACCTTCCGACTGTTTTACCAATCAAGGCTCTATCGTGGAATATAAGGGAGAATGGTTCGCTTTTTATCATACAATCTCCTTATCTAAAAATCCGGCATTGCGTTCTATTTGTGTAGACAGATTGTATCACAACGAAGACGGTACTATCCGGATGGTAAAACAACGTAAATGAAATTAATGATAATCCGGCAAATACATATTTTTATATCTGCCAAAACAAAACTATTACATCTATATTTATGAAAAAGTATCTTTATGCCGCATGTGCTCTATTATTAGCGGGATGCATGGGTTCTACTCCTCAAAATCCCTTTATCACACACATGTACACAGCCGACCCTTCTGCCCACGTTTGGAACGACGGTCGTCTGTATGTCTACGCTTCGCATGATATAGCTCCGCCACGGGGTTGTGACCTAATGGACAGATATCATGTGTTTTCTACCGACGACATGGTGCACTGGACGGATCATGGTGAAATTCTGAATTCTTCTCAGGTACCTTGGGGACGTAAAGAAGGCGGATTCATGTGGGCACCGGATTGTGCCTACAAAGACGGCACGTATTACTTTTATTTCCCCCACCCCAGCGATACGGACTGGAACGGAAGTTGGAAAATCGGAGTAGCCACCAGCAAAGAACCTGCCGCAAACTTCACCGTACAAGGATATATCAAAGGAATGGATTCGCTGATAGATCCTTGTGTCTTTATGGATGATGACGGCCAGGCATATATCTACAATGGCGGTGGCGGTATTTGTAAGGGAGGCAAACTGAAAGATAATATGATGGAACTGGATGGAGAAATGAAAGTCATGGAAGGTCTGGTAGACTTTCATGAAGCCACATGGATACATAAATATAAAGGAAAATACTACCTTTCCTATTCTGACAACCATAACGACGACTGGAACGATGGCGTAGAAGGAGACAACCGCATGCATTACGCCATTAGTGACAGCCCTTTAGGTCCTTGGAAGCATATGGGTGTTTATATGGATCCTACAGACAGTGCTACCAATCACGGTTCTATCGTAGAATATAAAGGGCAATGGTATGCTTTTTATCACAACAGTGCTTTGTCACATCACGATTGGTTGCGCTCAATATGTGTCGATAAACTGTATTATAACGAAGACGGTACCATCCGCATGGTAGAACAACGCAAATAAAAATTTCAAGAAGATAATACAATAAATTTCCCCCTCTTATTCTGCTTCAATAGAAGTAGAGCAAGAGGGGGAAATCATATATGAAAAGGAGTAAAACGCTTACTTGGATTCGTCAATCGTACAGATGCTCACACGGTTCCAATCCGGATCTGTAAACATGTCTCCGATACCTTGTCCTTCGGCACTAACCCGTGTAGAATCAATCTTGTACTTTTTCACCAAAATAGATTCGACAGCTTCAGCACGTGCTTTTGCCAGTTTCTTATTGAATTCAAGATTTCCTTCCGGTGAAGCATATCCTTTAATGATCACATTAGCATCCGGATGTTTCTTCAGATAAGAAGCAATTCGTTCCACATTAGGCAATTGAGAAGCATCAACAACCGATTTTCCCTGCCTGAATGTGATCACAGACTCCGGAATCCGATCCGTCTTAATTACTGTTTCAACAGGAACAACCTTATTGCGGCAAGCATCCAGCTCGCTTTGCAGTTCGTTCACCTGACGCGTGGTAGTTGCCAATTGACTATCCTTACTACCTACCTGTGAGCGAAGATTATTGATAGAAGAGTTCAATTCGGCTATTTCCGCAGCATTATAAGGTTTGACTGTAGTAAAATGATGGGTTCCGTTACTGGTTTTAAAATGGTATGCCAATCCGGCTGTCAGTTCAAAAGCGGCATTATTGGCATTAAAGCGGCTTTTTGCCGTATTAAAATCGCCTTGCATATCATATACTATAGCAGGTTTCACTCCCAAAGTCCATGCTTTAGATTCGCCAAGGTTGAAATTCAAATTCAATCCGAGACGAGTAGACCACGAATTTTCATCTCCAGGACCATTCATATAGTAATGAAGCCAACCGATACCGGCAACCGCTTCAATCTCAAACAGCCGGGGAGTTCCCTGATAGCCTGCAAACAAGTTCATCAGGTTGACTTTACCTAACAGACTGACATCAGAAGCGTCAAAAGCCGTTTTACTCTGAGTAGTATTCACATATCCCATACCCTGAAGGCCGAAACCGAAAATAGGAGTTAATTGTTTCGCTACTCCAAATCCAAAAGCCGGACGGGCGTTCTTAAAGAATGCGCTATGAGTCAAAGGAGTCGTTGCACCGGCATTGATTCCTATAGACCAGTTATCACCAAATTTAGTTCCTTGAAGAGCAGTCTGGTCGTTTTGGGCACTTGCAGTAAATGCTCCCAATACAAAAGCAGATACAATAATAAATTTTTTCATAATTAAAATGTGTTAAGTTGGTTATACAATAAATATATCATACATTCCCTAAATGGGATTTTTATTTTGAGAGTAAAGGTCAAATGCTTACACAGCATATATTCAATGACTGAATCTATTAATAGATTTTAATTCTATATTTTCATAAAGCTACATGAATTAATAAATTTAGCATTCAAAACTTTAGAAAACGAATAATTTATTTCATTTTATAAATCTTACTCTCCGTTTTATTCGATTTTTAAAACCGAAGTAGAACTCGCTTTCATTTTAAACAACATAATATATCAAATTTTAGTTCAGAGTTTGAAAGTGAAATTAACAACTATTTAGTTTTAGGAAATATAAAATCCACCCCATACACCTGCCACAGCATCATTAGAGAAATAACAACAAGAAGTATGATATAATAATAATCTACGCTTTTCAAAATTTTGAATCGGATAAATAGTATAGTCAGTCAACTGGATTGCAATAGTTTAATATAAAAAATAGGTTCTTTTTTTGTGAAACAGAATTTTATTGATAGAAACAACATTCTACCCATAATTGTCTATTAATCAACTTTAGTAATATTCTCATCCAATATTTATATTCCATATCAGAAAGTCTAATAGAATATAACAAACTGATAATCAACACTTATAAGAGTATAGACATTTGTGTATAAAAAGTATAGACATTTGATATGTAAGAGTATATACTCTTATATAATAAGAATATACACTCTTACATTTTAGAAACAAGGTTAACAAAAATCCGTTTTATAAACACGTATTATCAGCAACAAAGGTAATATCAATACAACGGCAATCCGTACCGTCCGTCAACTACCTTTTCCAATTCGGCACTCAACTGTTGCACACGTTTGGGCTGTTCTTTCGCCAAATTATTCTTTTCACCGGCATCTTTTTTCAAATCATACAATTGTGGTTCCATACTGTTTCCCAACTCAATATTCACCTGCTTATTATAAGCCGGCCCCCGACCGGGACGAACATACTTCCAACGACCATCTGTAATGGAAAGATTATTTTGTGCATTTTGCAGAACCAGATAATCACGCCCTTTCTTCTCTTTCCCCATCCAAGCCATTTTCATCGGGCGGCTATCCGGTGCTGCACCCTCGGGAAGAGACTGATTCAACATTTGTGCAAAAGTAGCAAACCAGTCAATCTGACAAAGTAATGCATCGGACACTCCGGGCTTAATTTGTCCCGGCCATCTCCAAATGCAAGGAACACGAGTGCCGGCTTCATAGATACTATATTTACCACCGCGATACTTACCACCGGGTTTATGATCACCCAACAGTTCGACTGCCTGATCTTTATAACCATCATCTACAACCGGACCATTGTCGCTGGAGATAATGACCAACGTATTTTTGTCTAATCCCAGTCGTTCAAGCGCATTCAACACCTCTCCTACGCTCCAGTCAAACTCCAACAAACAATCACCACGAGGCCCCATACCACTCTTACCAACAAACTGTGCTCCGGGAACACGGGGAACATGCGCATCTTGCGTAGCAAAATAAAGGAAGAACGGGCGATCTTTATGTGTTTCGATAAAAGATACAGCCTTATCGGTCAAGGTTTCGGCTATCTTATCATCTTTCCAAAGTGCCGACTTACCGCCTTTCATAAAACCGATACGGGAAATTCCATTGACAATACTCATATCATGTCCGTGAGAAGGATGCATAACCAACAATTCGGGATTGTCCTTTCCGGTAGGCTCCCCGGGAAAATTCTTTTTATAGCTGACCTGAATAGGATCGGCCGGATCAAGGTTGATCACTTGGTCATTTTCTACAAATACACAAGGAACACGGTCGCCGGTGGCAGCCATAATAAAAGAATAGTCAAAACCAATATCGTTGGTACCCGGTTTCAACGGTTTATTCCAATCTTGTTCACCACCTTTATCTCCCAACCCTAAGTGCCATTTACCTACTACAGCAGTAGTATAACCGGCTTGCTTGAACATATCCGGCATAGTATAGCGATCCGGACGAATAATAGAACCGGCATCACCGTCGGCAATACCCGTACCGGCTTTACGCCAAGCGTATTCTCCCGTAAGCATGGCATAACGGGAAGGAGTACTTGTTGCAGCCGCACTGTGTGCATTAGTAAATCGCACGCCTTGTGCCGCCGCACGGTCTACATTGGGAGTATGAATCGTATTCGCACCATTGCAACTGAAATCACCGAAACCGATGTCATCGGCATAGATAAAAACCACGTTCGGACGCTGTTCTCCTTTCTCTTGCGCAACGGCATTTTGAACGAGACAGGGAGTAATAACTAAGGGAAGTACAAAATAATTTTTTTTCATGATAAGTTAATATTAGATTCCGGAACAAATATCGTCATTTATGAGAACATACACACCCTGCATCAGTCAATATTTTTACCGCACAAGCAAAAAATAGACATTTACGAACATCCGGTAGACAATATTGGAAACAAAAAATGGAGAATATCTGATAATCTTGCAAATGGATAAACAAATACTTACCTTTGGACGTTAGATAGTTAACCACTAAAATTTAGAAGTTATGAAATTTTTTATCGACACAGCTAATTTGGAGCAGATACGCGAGGCATATGCACTCGGTGTGCTCGACGGAGTTACTACCAATCCTTCACTTATGGCCAAAGAAGGCATCAAAGGAACCGAAAACCAACGTAAACATTATGTAGAAATATGTAATATCGTGGGAGGTGACGTAAGTGCCGAGGTGATAGCTACCGATTATGAAGGCATGATTCGGGAAGGTGAAGAACTTGCCGCATTAAATCCGCATATCGTAGTAAAGGTACCATGCATTGCCGATGGCATCAAAGCTATTAAATATTTCACGGAAAAAGGTATCCGTACCAACTGTACCCTGGTATTTTCTGCCGGGCAGGCTTTACTGGCTGCTAAAGCGGGAGCTACCTATGTGTCTCCTTTCGTAGGTCGTCTGGATGATATTTGTGAAGACGGTGTAGGGCTCGTTGCCGATATCGTACGCATGTACCGTTATTATAATTACAAGACACAAGTATTGGCAGCCTCTATCCGCAACACCAAGCACATCATGGAATGCGTAGAAGCCGGAGCCGATGTAGCTACTTGTCCGTTAAGCGCCATTAAGGGACTACTAAACCACCCGCTTACAGAATCCGGATTGAAAAAATTCCTGGAAGACTACAAAAAAGTAAACGGATGAAAATCCGGATGAAACAATTTCCTAAGTCTGCCGTTATACTTATAAAAAACAAGATATAATTATGGACTTAGGAAATTGGATGAACAAGATCCTCATCGGATGGGGAATAGACCCGAAAATAGCCAACACGTTTGATGAGGCCATTATTGCTATCTTAATGATCTGCATCGCGGTAGGGCTCGATTACCTTTGCCAGGCCATTCTGGTAGGTGGAATGAGAAAATATACCAAACACTCCCCACACGTATGGAATACATTATTAATGAAACGACGCGTATTCCATAATCTGATACATACGATTCCCGGCATATTGGTATATATACTATTACCAATCGCTTTTGTACGCGGAAAAGAACTGTTGCTTATTTCTCAGAAGATATGTGCCGTTTACATCATCCTGTCCTTGCTGCTTGCCATCAACGGAGTACTGCTGATGATATTGGACGTATATTCGGAAAAAGCCAAGGCAAAGAACCATCCGATGAAAGGATTTATACAGGTTCTGCAAGTTCTTCTTTTCTTTGTAGGAGGCATCATCATGATTGCCATTCTCGTGAACAAATCGCCGGCAAGTCTGTTTGCCGGTTTGGGGGCTTCGGCAGCCGTTCTGATGTTAGTATTCAAAGATTCCATTTTAGGATTTGTGGCAGGTATACAATTATCAGCCAATGACATGGTACGGTTAGGAGACTGGGTTACAATCCCTTCGAGCAATGCTAATGGTATAGTACAGGAAATTACATTGAATACGGTCAAAATTCAAAACTTCGATAACACGATTTCTACTATTCCTCCTTACAGTCTCGTAAACAACTCTTTCCAGAATTGGCGCGGAATGGTGGAATCGGGTGGACGGAGAGTCATGAAGAATATCACTCTCGACCTTACCACACTAAAATTCTGTACCCCCGAAATGCTGGATACTTTTCGGAAAGAAATCCCTTTACTGGCCGATTACCAACCGGAAGAAGGAGTGATACCGACCAACTCGCAAGTGTATCGTGTCTACATAGAACGTTACTTATGCAGTCTGCCTGTAGTAAACCAAGATCTTGACTTGATAATCAGCCAAAAAGAAGCTACCGAATATGGCGTACCTATCCAAGTTTATTTCTTCTCCCGAAACAAAATATGGAAGGAATACGAACGTATTCAGTCCGATATCTTCGACCATCTATTTGCCATGGTACCCAAATTTGATTTGAAAGTATATCAGTATTCAGACTGAAATGAAATTAGTAGTTAAGTAGTCAAGTAGTAAGTAGCAGGTAGTAAATAGCCTAATAACAAGCTATCAAATAACAAGTAGTCCATTAATAATAAATGACTAAATAGCAAGTAACATGAAAAAATCAGAAATAAGTCTATCCTACTTGACTACTGAACTACTTACTACTTAACTACTCAATTACTTACTACTTAGCCACTTGACTACTCTTCTCCCTATACTTCGTCGGCGTTTCTCCCGTATACTGCTTAAATAAAGTGCTGAAGTAACGCGATGTAGTGAATCCACAGCGTTCTGCTATTTCGGTAAAATTCAAATTGGTAGTGGTAATAAGCAGTATTGCCTTTTCTATTCTAAGTTTATTGATATAATCATTGACTCCCACATCCGTCAGTGCTTTTAACTTATTATAAAGCGTAGCACGACTCATACCGATCTCTCTACAAAGGAAAGCAACATCCAACTCGGAATCGGACAGATGATCGGTAATGATTTTGTTCAGCTTCAGAAGAAAAGTCTCGTCTGCCTGACTGAATGTACTGTCTTCGGGTGCCGGCAACAATCCGGCATTCAGATAGCGTGCCTTTGTCTGTTCGCGATTACGCAAACGGCTACGAATAAGTTCGAGTAGCATTTCCTCTTCGAACGGTTTGGTCAAATACCCGTCCGCACCGATTTTATATCCCTGCAACTGGCTTTGCTCATCGTCACGCGCAGTAAGCAGGATAACCGGAATATGACTGACGGCAATATCCTCTTTTATCTGCTTACAAAGTTCATAACCGTTCATACGCGGCATCATTACATCACTGACAATAATATCCGGTTGATATTTCCGAAGAAGCTCCAAAGCCTCTACCCCATCTGCGGCAGCATATATTTGCTTAAATTTATCTTTCAACATATCCCGCAGAAAATCAACCAAATCCTGATTATCATCAACAACCAATAGAGAATAGTTACTCATGACAAAAGCATTTGTATCCGGAATGTTTTCTCCACCACTATCAGTGATCAGTTCATTCAGATAAGCTTTGGGCTCACAAAGTACCTCTTCCGATATGGCTTGTAAAGGAAGCTCAAAAAAGAAAGTGGCACCCACCGTTTCGTTATCTCTGGCACCAATATTTCCCCCATGTAATTCGGCCAAAATCTTGGAATAAGACAATCCGATACCCGAGCCGTTACGCTGCTCACCGTTTCCCTGATAAAAACGGGTAAAGAGTTTATTTACATCTACCTGTTGCAATCCACAACCCTGATCGGAAACCGATATGCGAACGCGTTGCTCTTCTGACAATAGTTTGGTAATAATGGTTATTCCTGTTCCTTCCGGACTGTGCTTCAGTGCATTAATCAACAAGTTAGTCAGAATAATTTCACACTTATCCCTGTCAAAACTAACCTCTTCGATCTGTTCGTCCAACTGATAATTAATCTCCACATTCTTCGCTTCAGCCTCACCGACAAAGTCTGCCGAAACCTCCAGTACCCAATCATTTAATCGCTGCGGATAAATCTGCAATTTACTCACTCCGACTTCCATCTTACGTAGATCGAGTACCATATTGAGCAAATCTCTCATACGCTGTGATTGTCTGTAAATACTTTTAAGAGGTACGAAATTGGAGTCCGTAGGAGATAAAGTTTTCAAGATACGATTGAGGGGCGCATGTATCAAAGTCAACGGAGTACGAAGTTCATGACTGATGTTAATCAAAAAACGCACTTTCTCTTCATACATCTGTTTCTCATGCTCTTTCATTGCCCACTTCAGTTTATTTTCTTTACGACGCAAAGTGACCAGAAAAGTCTGTATGATGGCTCCGGATACAATCAAGACACAACACATTATAAACCACCACGTTTTATACCACGGCGGCAAAATAGTAAGACTCAAAACCTGCTGTAAGGGAGTCCAGTTACCATCTTTCGTACTACATGAAGCCATGATCCGGTAATTTCCGGGAGGTAACGAACGGACAATCAGTTCCGGGCTATAAGAATCAATATATTGCTCATTCAAACCGGCAATCTGGTAACGATAAATTTTTTGGCGGAAAATGTCTTTCTCACAAGACATGACACGAATAGCAATCGACTTACTACTCCAAGGCACAGAGATACCGATAGGTTCCGCACTTAAAGCGTCATTCACCGATTCACCATTGATAAGTACATCCGTCAATTGCATCTGCGGGTATTCCGAACTTTCTATCGGCAAATTTCTATCAATGCGCAATAACCCCTTAATACCTCCCATATAGATATCACCCTTAGTAGAAACCAACTTAGGCTTAGATAGATATTCATTTATCAAAACCCCGTCCGACTCTCCGAAAAGAACAAATCTTTTTTCATTGATGAGCCATGCAAACAGCATCTGATCCGTTCCGATCCACACTTTTCCTTTCCGGTCGCATACAATAGAGATTATTTCATCAAAAAGCGTCGTAGGCAAATGCTGATATTCATGATTCACAGGATTGTAACTACTCAGCCCCCGATTGCTGCCAATCCAAAAAACACCACGCTCATCACGCGAAACCGAATTGATAAGCGTATCCCTGCCACAAGTAAATACGGCATGCAACTTATTCGTAGAGTGATCCAATGCATAAATCCGATGAAGATCGCAAAAATAACTCGTCCGCGAGCCCAAAGAAACCGGAAGAATCGTACCGACAAAATCCTCTCCCTCTTCTTCCTTTATCACGTCGACCTTACCGGAAGCAATATCATACCTATAAATATGAGAACCAAGCAATAAGACAGAACCAGGCACCATCTGATAAACATTCACAGTTCGCCCGCTATATCGGATGAGATTGTTTATCTCTTCATTATCAACAACCAACGGAGTAAGATTTCCCGTTGATTTATTAAAGATAAACAGACCTTTGGAAAAAAGCGATAATAACAATTCATTAGAAGTAAAACCGGTAATCGATGCTACTTTGGTTTTCCATGTAGCCTGATAATGCCGGAATTTTTCCGTCCCTGGATTTAATCTGTTCAATCCGCCTCCATCGGTACCAATCCAGATATCTCCGGATACAGAATCCTGATATAAACTCAGGACTGTATTATCACTCAATCCGGCATCGTTTCCCGGTACTGCATCCGTATAAGTCTTCATCGATATTTCACGGATATTAATGAGTCCGCCACGGATGCTGCCTGCCCACATATTATTATTAACGTCATTGTGCAAGCATAAAATAGAATTTACAGGCAAAGAATAATTGTTTCCGGGGATATGCTCCAAAACGGATATTTCTTGGGTCTCGGGATCCAATACATTAATCCCGCCACCGTCAGTACCGATCCATATATGCCCGTCCCTTTCGGCCATACATAAAACGACATCATTATTCAACTGAGAATTCCGAGTGGTATAAGAAGCCAGCAAGGCACCGTCTTTTGCAAAACACCGGATGCCGTTATTGTATGGAGCAACCCACACACGTTGCCGGGAATCTATCATGATCTCCATGATTTCTTTTCCACAATCAAAAGGAGGAGGCGACACTTCTCCGGTACGAAGATTAAGTAACAATACCCCTTGCCAACGGCTGGCACAAAGTACTGTTTCTGCATTCCACATGCCAATAAAAGATATGGAGAATTGCGCGTCAGAGGCAAAATCCCGGACAAGGACAAAAGAATCATCCTTATAACTGTAAAAATAAATTTTATTACGTGCACCGAACAAGATTCCCTGACTGGTGCGACAGGAAGCATTTACAATTATATTTTGATTGTTATTGTTTTTAATGACATCAAAATCATCACTTCTGCGCCGATAGCGGGCAATACCTTTATCGGTCATAATCCAGATATTATGCAAACTGTCTTCCACAATCTGATGAATATGATTGTGAGGCAGTGAATTCGGATTATCAGACTGATACGTATATCGTTTCAGCTCATGTCCGTCGAAACGTCCTAACCCGCTTCTCGTCCCGATCCACACAAATCCTTTCTTTTCGGCATAAATACACCTGACCGTAGAAGGCAACCCTTCTTTCAAGGAGATTTGTTTAAAATAATAATGGCTGGCTTTTAAGTGATTACAACATAAAAGCAGACCTACTATCCAACAAAAAAGACGGAGGCAATTGACTATTTTCATAATAAGATTCGTATGTGACCGGGAGCAAAAATAGTTTTTTCTTTTTCTATTACCAAAAAAAGAATCTTAAAAGAGAGGCCAGTTCGGATCGTCTACATGTGCTTCTTTCATGATATTTTTTAACTCTTCCACCTTTTCGGGATACTGACTTAAAACATTGTGCTTTTCCGAAGGATCAGCAGCCAGATTGTAAAGTTCATAATAAGGTTTATCACCGCGTATATTCATATGAACAAGTTTCCATGAACCCTTGCGAACAGCTTGGCGACCATTTAATTCCTGAAATTCGAAATACAGGTATTCATGTTCTTTTTGACCTTTCCGGTTCTCAAGCAAAGGAAGCATACTTACACCATCCATCTCTCGAAGGTCGGCTTTAGGACGTAACATTTCTTCAAAAGTAGGCATCAGATCCCAGAAAGAACACATAAAATCGGTTTCCGTACCGGATTGTACATGTCCCGGCCAGGACACAATCATGGGAACCCGGATTCCTCCCTCATACAGATCGCGCTTATAGCCACGCCAGATACCGTTGCTGTTGAAAAAATCGGGATCGGCTCCTCCTTCCTGATGAGGGCCATTGTCACTTGCAAAAATAATAAGAGTATTCTCGTACATTCCTTTTTCTTTCAATTTCTGGACCAATTGTCCTACATATACATCGAGTCGATAAATCATCGCAGCGAATGTAGCACGTGGATTCAACTGAGTGCAATATCCTCCTTTACGGAAAGCAGGACTTCCAGGTTCAAACCCTTTGTATGGAACCTCCGGAAATTTACCGCGAAATTTTTTAATAATGCTATCTTCGGGAACAATCAGTTCAGCATGCGGAATAATGGTCGGATAAAATAAGAAAAACGGTTCTTCCTGCTTCCTGGCATCCAAGAAAGAAAGTGCTTTAGAATGAATCAAATCCTGAGAATAGGTTCCCTTGCCATACTCCACCTCCAATACATTATCTTTCAGCTCGATACGTTGATCATTTTCCCATAAATGATCGGGATAATAACTATGCGCTAACAATTGACAATTATAACCATAGAAATAATCGATTCCCTGCTTATTAGGATCACCCGTAGAGCCGATAAAACCTAATCCCCATTTACCAAAAGCAGCAGTTTTATATCCGGCATCTTTAAACAGGTGGAAAATGGTACGTGCATCGGCCGGCAGAGGAAATTGTCCTTCGGGATCAAGCTCCTTATTTCCACGAATAGCTGTGTGCCCACTATGGGTACCGGTCAGAAGGCAAGAACGTGAAGGGGCACTAACCGTAGTCCCCGAATAGCATTGCGTAAAACGCATTCCGTTTTGTGCCAACTGATCGATGTTGGGAGTATCGAACTTCTCTTGCCCGTAACAGCTCAAATCACCGTAGCCCAAGTCATCGGCCAGAATAAAAACAATATTAGGCCGTTGAGGAGTTTTTGATTTCTTCTTTTGGGCAAAACCGGATTGAACACTGACAAGACCGATAAACAAAGCACCACTATACAAGATTCTCTTTTTCATAACATTTTATATAAGATTACGGCACAAAGATAAAGTTTTCAAATAAGAATATGATTTTATATTAGTACAAAGAATGTAAAAGAATCTATTTTCATTACTATCCATTTTATCATATCCATTGCAAAAAAACAGAAAGGTCACAGAGCCCTATTAAACAATACGCTCTGTGACCTTTGTATCACACGTGTCAAATGGAATCAGGCGATCGTAACAGCCGGATCCAAATAAACATCCTGAATGGCATTCAGCAATTCCACACCTTTATTCATTGGCTTCTGGAAAGCTTTACGCCCACTAATCAATCCCATGCCACCGGCACGCTTATTGACAACGGCCGTAACCACAGCATCTCTTAAATCGGAAGCACCGTGAGACTCACCGCCGGAATTTATCAATCCGACACGGCCCATATAGCCATTAGCCACTTGATAACGGCAAAGGTCGATCGGATGTTCCGAAGTCAGTTGTGTGTACATACGCTCATCTGTTTTACCGAAACCGATAGTCTTGAAGCCACCATTATTCGTAGGAAGTTTCTGCTTTACGATATCCGCCTTGATAGTTACCCCAAGTCGGTCGGCCTGCCCGGTAAGGTCGGCAGCTGCATGATAATCCACACCGTCTTTCTTGAAATCGTTATTACGTAGATAACACCATAAAATAGTCGCCATACCGAGCTCATGAGCATAATCAAAAGCCTCGGCTATCTCTACCAACTGCCTACGGCTCTGCTCGGAACCGAAATAAATGGTAGCACCTACGGCAACCGCTCCCATCTCCCATGCTTCTTTCACCGTACCAAACATCACCTGATCATACGAATTGGGATAGCTTAATAATTCATTGTGATTCAGTTTCACCACAAAAGGAATCTTGTGAGCATATTTACGTGCCACAGAACCGAGAATACCAAAAGTAGATGCAACAGCATTACACCCTCCTTCAATAGCCAATTTTACAATGTTTTCCGGATCGAAATAAATTGGATTCGGAGCAAAAGAAGCACCGGCAGTATGCTCGATATCCTGATCGACAGGAAGAATGGAAACATAACCGGTATTTGCCAAACGACCGTGTCCCAGAATCGTCTGCAAACTACGTAAAGTCTGTATGTTACGGTCGGAATCAATCCAAATACGGTCTATCGTATCCGAAGAAGGCACGTGAATAAGTGACTTATCAATGGTTTTGCAAGTATGGTCAAGATAATAAGCTGCCTTATCACCTAATAAATCTGTTATTTTACTCATAATGTTATTGTTTTTAATAATTAATAATAGTTGGAAGTTAGGAGTTGGAAGTTAGGAGTTGGAAGTTAGGAGTTGGAAGCTGGAAGCTGGAAGTTAAGAGCTGACAATAAGTAGTCAAAAGTTTGTTGATCAATAACGCCAACATGCTGCATAGCTTCTAACTCCTAACTTCTAACTCCCAACTTCTCTCTTCCCCTGATTAGCCACAGCTTCCATCAGTTTCTTTATTTCTTCCGGGTCTCCCAAAAAGTAATCGTTCACCAGATTGAGATCGTCATCGAATTCAAAGACATAAGGAACGGCCGTAGGCAAATTAAGGTTGACGATATCCTCGTCAGAAATATGTTTTAAATGTTTAATAATTCCCCGTAAACTATTTCCATGGGCTACGACAAGTAATTGGTCTGCAGTCTTTAAATTCGGAAAAATAATACATTTCCAATAAGGCATAATCCGGTCGATTGTCTCCTTCAGGGATTCTGTACGAGGTAATTCTGCATCAGGCACCTCTTTATAACGAACTTCAAAGCGTGGATTGCGCGAATCATCTTCTGACAATGCATGAGGCGCTACATCATAACTACGACGCCACACTAACACCCGTTCATCTCCATATTGGGCAGCAGTTTCAGTTTTGTTCAATCCCTGCAACGCACCATAATGTTTTTCATTCAAACGCCAAGTTTTCTCAACCGGAATCCAATCCTGATCCAATTTATCCAAAGCACAATTCAAAGTCTTCACCGCTCGTTTCAAATAAGAAGTGTACGCTTTATCAAAATTAAAGCCATTTTCTTTCAACAATTCACCCGCCTTATTAGCTTCAGCAATCCCTTTTTCAGTCAAATCAACATCTGTCCATCCCGTAAAACGATTTTCTTTATTCCATGCACTCTCGCCGTGGCGGAGCAAAACAATCTTTTTCATTTCTTATAATCTCCTTTCCGTTTTAATATAGAACATTTTTGACGAGAACAAAGTTCATACGAAAGATGGGAGTTATCAATACCTAAAAATACTGATTTATTGCTCTTTTTTCAATCTAAATCATTATTTTTACACCATAAACAATCTTTAATCAAAAAAATACGACTTTGAATACTAACAGACAATCAGACGATAAGTTTATTTTCAAGTTAATGAACAAAGCGAATATGGGATGGTGGGAAGCAGATATAAAAACCGAGCGCTATATCTGTTCCGAATTCATCTCTGATTTACTGGGGCTCGATGAGGACGGAACCATCAGCTTCAAAGATTTCAATGCACGCATATTGAAAGAAGATCAACATCATACCACTGTCTCTTCTTTTAATGAATTACAACAAACAACTGAAGAAGTATATTTACTCGACACCCCCAAAGGCGGAGTGTGGATACGTAGCAAGATATGTTTTCAGGAAACAGACAATGAAGGAAATATAAAAGTATACGGTATCGCCGAAGCACAGGATGGTCCTAATACGACCACAGCCTATCAGGCACTTCAACATAGTGAACGTATTTTACACAACATCTATAAGAATCTTCCGGTAGGAATCGAACTATATAATAAGGACGGATATCTGATCGACCTTAACAAGAAAGATATGGATATGTTTCATATTACCAATAAAGATCAGATATTAGGAGTCAATATCTTCGATAACCCGGTATTCTCTGATGAACTAAAAGAAAAGTTGAGAAACCATGAAGATGCTGACATAGCCCTTCGATACGACTTCTCCAAACTAAACGGATATTATAAGTCGCAACAGCTTCAAGGCATAATGGATTTAATGATAAAAGTAACCACTCTATACGACAATAATGAACAACCGATTAATTATTTATTGATCAATGTAGACAAAACAGAAAGTACAGTTGCATACAATAAAATACAGGAATTTAAAAGTTTCTTCGACTTGGTTGGTGACTACGCCAAAGTAGGTTATGCCCATTTTGACGGTCTCAGCCGGGATGGCTATGCATTAAAAAGCTGGTTCCGCAATGTAGGAGAAAAAGAAGGTACTCCCCTTACAGATATCATCGGTATTCATTCTCATTTTCATCCGGAAGACCGTGCGGTAATGATTGATTTTCTCGACAAAGTGGTAAAAGGTACTGCTTCCAAACTATGCCGGGACGTCCGTATCCGCAGGGAAGACGGGCATTATACCTGGACACGGATCAATGTTCTTGTCAGAAGTTATCGTCCGCAAGACAATATCATAGAAATGCTTTGTATTAATTTCGACATTACCGAACTAAAAGAGACCGAATTGAAACTGATCGACGCCAAAGAAAAGGCAGAAGAATCCGATCGGTTAAAATCAGCTTTTCTTGCTAATATGAGTCATGAAATACGGACTCCTCTTAATGCCATTGTCGGTTTTTCAAGTATGATGCAGGAGACAAACGATCCGGAAGAAAGAAAGCAATATGCCGATATTGTAGAAGAAAACAACCGATTATTGCTACAATTGATTTCGGATATTCTGGATCTGTCTAAAATAGAAGCCGGAACTTTCGACATAAACCCGAAAGAGATGGAAGCACGACAACTTTGCACCGATCTGGTAAATTCATTTCAAGGAAAAGCAAAAACGGGTGTGGAGATACTTCTTGCACCCGACCTTCCGGAATTATATCTCGTCAGTGATAAAAACAGACTGAACCAAGTATTGATAAATTTCATAACCAATGCCATAAAATTCACTTTTCAAGGAAATATCACCATCGGATATGAAGTAAGGGAAAAAGAAGTGAAATTTTATGTAAAAGACACAGGAACCGGGATAGAGCCGGAAATGCAAAAAGATGTCTTTAAACGTTTTGTCAAACTCAATAGCTTCATCCCGGGCACAGGACTGGGACTTTCCATCTGTGAGAATATCGTCACACAATTGAACGGACAGATCGGTCTTGAATCAGAACCCGGTAAAGGGTCTTATTTCTGGTTTACTCATCCTTTAAGTTAGTAAAATAGAATGAATCCATACTCAGAATCCCAAAAGCCGGAATTTTGTCCGGTCAAGAACACCGACACGATTGTTATCTTTATACATGGTATTGTGGAAGGACCGGCACAGTTCAAGGATCTAATGAAACTGACAATACAGCACGGCTATTCGGCTGTTTCCTTGTTATTACCGGGACACGGCGGGACCGGTAAAGATTTTGCCCGTAGTAGCGGAGACCAGTGGATCGATTATACACGTACCCAAATAAATTTATATAAACAACAATATGACAAGATTATCCTCGTCGGCCACTCTATGGGAACATTACTTTCTTTTATCGCCTATGCAGAAAATCCCGGGCAAATAACAGGAATTGTAGCCATAGATTCGCCACTGCATGTCAGTGTAAAGTGGCTGGCCATTAAAAACAACCTTAAAATAGGATTTTCTAAAAAGATATCGGAAAATGATCCGGCTCAGGCATTGCTTCACGCAAGTAGTGTAGCTCCCTGTTCGCTTTTCACCTATCTCACATGGGCACCGAGAATAATAGATTTATTCCGATTGATGAAGCAGACAAGAAAGCTGCTACACTGCGTAGCCGTACCTACTTTAGTGATTCATGCAGATAAAGACGAACTGGTCAGCAGTTCCAGCGTAAGAGTATTCCAACGTACGATATCCACAAAATATCTTCAATTGATCCGGTTGCCGGAATCCACTCATTTCGTATATGGAGAAGAGGACCTAAAAACCTGCCACAAAGCATACTGCGATTTTTTGAATTCCCGATCCACTGCCTGCTCCTTATCTATTCCTCCGCAAAAAAAGACGGTCTGAAATGACATCCGGCAATTCCGACTCGTAGTGTGTCACCATAATCATCGTTTTATCTTGCCGCCGGCAAAAGGCTTCAATCACTTTCTTTACTCTCCGGCGATTGAATGTATCCAATCCATGAAGAGGTTCATCAAGAATCAGCAGTTCCGGATCTTTCACAAATGCACGGGCCAACAGAGCCAAACGCTGCTCCCCACTGGATAACTGAAGAAACGGTTTATCCTTCAAAGAAGCAATTCCAAAAACGTCCATCCACCATTCACATACCGCCATCTGTTCCTGATGCGGACGTTTGTACAGTCCAATGCTGTCGTGCAGACCACTGGCAACAATCTCGATAGCAGGCAGATTCTTCAAATAAGCGCGATGCATTTCCGGACTGACATAGCCGATATGTTTCTTTATTTCCCAAATACTTTCACCCGTTCCTCGTTTACGCCCGAACAAACTGATATCACAAGCATAAGATTGAGGATTATCGGCACAAACCAAGCTAAGCAGGGTGGATTTTCCGGCACCATTCTCTCCGCTCAATGCCCATTTTTCGCCCCGACGGACTGTCCAATCAAGTTCTTTAAGAATAGTACGATCGCCATAACGGATACTGACTTTATTGAGTTTTACGACCTCCTCCGAACTATAATTCGTATCACTATACGGCAAATCGGCAATACGCTGCTGCAGTTCTGCAAATGATTCTTCTACAACATTTTCACGATATTTTATCAAATACTCTTCACGAGGTATTTTATCATAAACCGTCAGATGATCGACTGGAATGACATGAGTTATAAACGAGGGTACATCGTCCATCATCGAAAGTATCAAAACGATTTGTACAGAAGACATTTTCGTAAGACGTTCGAGTAATGTGAAAAGTAATTCACGCGTAGGAGCATCCAAACCGATAAAAGGATTATCCATTATAAGCACACGCGGAGAAGTAAGCAATGTTTTCGTCAATTGAAATTTCCGCAACTCTCCGCTGGAAAGCAAAATGATCTTTTTATCCAGCATCGGTTCTATTCGAAACAATTCAAAGAGTTCCTCTTTTAATGCCGGGTCTTTTATCTCACCCAACATTTCACGGACTTCGGGCGCATCATCCTGATCATGTGCATTCCAACGTTGCTGATAATAATAGTTCGCATCTGCCGCCCCATAAGTATCACGAAAAGCGATATATTTCACATTATCATATACGGTATTGGTAGAAGACGGTGAAAAGTCATACGTCAACGTCCCCTCTTTCAGTGGGTATTTTCCAAGAAGCGTATCCACAAACAAACTCTTTCCACCACCGTTTGGCCCTACGATAGCAATATGCTCACCTGCCTCCAAAGTTGCCGTTACAGGCTGTGCCAAACGCACAAGCGGGTTGCGTGCTACGCCCCCCGCTATACTTACGATATTTTGTCTCATTTTATTTTTTATACATTATCAATGCCGATTGTGCAGGAATAGAAACTTCCGGCCCATAAACCGTTCCCAAGCCACGGCTGTCGATCACACCATCTTTGCAAACAACCGTGTATTTACCTTCTGGAACTGCCAGTTTAGCTAAAGCATCACGCGAGTTATATACAACGATTATATCTTTCCATGTGTCCCCGTTCGCATTATCTTTCAAGCGGAATGCTATTAGGTTGTTACCTTCCACAGGTAGGAATTCCAAGTGTTCACGCACTTTCTCCGCGTCCCCCATACGGAAAGCCGGATGCGATTTACGCAAATCTATTAATCGCTTATAGTAAATAAATACATCATTGTTCGTGGTTTTGCGTTTCCAATCGATGGCATTGATAGAATCCGGGCTTTCGTAACTGTTGTGCACTCCTTTTTTATCACGCATCACCTCTTCACCTGCCTGAATAAACGGCACTCCCTGAGAAGTAAAAACCACTGTTTGAGCCAATTTATCCAATCTCACCAATTGCTCCGGTGTAAGTGTAGGGATACTTGTCTTCAAACGATCCACCAGACACATATCATCGTGACAAGACACATAACTTATCATCTGTGTAGGCTGCAATGCCCAAGGAGCTTTACTATAATTCACCGAATCGTAATTAACCTGCGGATGCTGAATCGCTCCCACAATACCAAACTTAAGGCTCTCCTCACTACCGGGCAATCCTGCCAGAAACGCTCCTTTATGATTGTCGCTGAAAGGCCCTCTTAAACCATCACGCAGTTCATCAGAAAATGCGGCAATCCCCGGCATCTCATGAGTATTGGCTTTCATAGCCAACGAATCAGCCGGATATTGCGGAGCTTCCGCAGCCCATCCTTCTCCGTAGATATAAATAGTAGGATCCACCTTATCCACCGCCTTACGGATTTCATTCATTGTCTCGATATCATGAATACCCATCAAGTCGAAACGAAATCCGTCAATATGATATTCATTCATCCAATAAAGCACCGACTCAATCATATACTTACGCATCATCGCACGATCGCTCGCCGTTTCATTACCACAAGCAGAGCCGTTTGCCAATGTTCCGTCTTCCTTATGGCGATAGAAATATCCCGGCGCCGTACGCTCAAAATTACTATCAGTGGTATTGAATGTATGATTATACACTACATCAAGCACCACCCGTATACCCGCCTTATGTAACGCTTGCACCATCTGTTTAAACTCTTTGATACGCGCCACAGGATTATAGGGATCGGTAGAGTAAGATCCGTCCGGCACATTGTAATTCTGAGGATCATATCCCCAGTTGTATTTATTTTCATTCAACTTAGTTTCATCCACAGAAGCATAGTCATAAGAGGGCAGCAAATGTACATGTGTCACTCCCAGTTCGACCAAATGATCGATACCTGTCGATAATCTATCCGGATTTAAAGTTCCGTGCTCCGTTAATGCCAAGAATTTTCCTTTGTTTTTAATGCCCGAAGCAGAATCTATCGAAAAGTCGCGATGATGCATTTCATAAAGAATAATGTCAGCAGGAGATTTAAGCTCCGGACGTACATCTGTCTCCCAACCTTCCGGATCAGTAGTCTTCAGGTCAATAACGGCTGCCCGTTTGCCATTCACACCTACTGCTTTTGCATTGATGCCCGGAGTATCACCAAGCCATTTATCGTTTACTTTTACATTAAAAGTATAGAATTTTCCTACCAAATCCTTATCAACCGTTGTTGCCCACGTACCTTCCTCTCCCAACACCATCGGTATCGTTTCATAGGCATGTCCGCCCTCTCCGGTTTCGAACAACATTAATCGGACTTCGTCTGCCGTAGGTGCCCAAAGCGAAAACTTTGTAGTCGCAGGCGTATACTCCATCTCTGTCAGGCTTCCCGAACGGACGGGATATAATTCATAAGATGCATATTCTTTTCTTGCTGGTGTACAACTCATCACTGTTGCTGTCGTCACTCCTATTATAGCCAGATAGTTTAACTTCATAGCATTTCTTTTTATTTCAAATTCACTTTATTATTCACCTCACTTTATCCGGATTCTTGGCTATAAAATCTTTCCAACCATGATATCCTTTCTCCATCGTAGGACGCCCCATTTGAAGAAAATGACAATAGGCTGCCGCCAATCCATCTGTAGCATCCATGAAAACAGGCATTTCCTCTTTCGCCAAGTGTAACATACGTTGCAACATATCGGCCACTTGCTCTTTCGATGCTTGCCCATTTCCCGTAATCGCCATCTTAATTTTCAAAGGAGCATATTCGGTTATCGGAATATCCCTGCTCAACGCCACCGCCATTGCTACCCCCTGTGCACGTCCCAATTTCAGCATGGACTGAACGTTCTTGCCAAAAAAAGGTGCCTCAATTGCCAATTCATCCGGTAGATAACTTTCGATTATACCCAATACCCGTTCATGAATATGTCTCAATTTCAAATAATGATCACCGAATTTACGCAAATCGATAATTCCCATGGCAATCATTTCAGGCTTTGTTCCCGTCACCCGCAGCACCCCATATCCCATAATGGTAGTCCCCGGATCGATCCCCAGAATTATCTTCTCTTTTACCGGCTGTATCACTCCATAACCTCCATCAATGTCGGAAACCCGACTACCTTATCTTTAAATATTTTCGATAATTCTCCATTCAACTTCGCACCTTGTTCCAAATGCCACCGATGTAATACCCCGCTACTCTCCACCTCCCACTGTAAAGAATAAGAGGTACCATCTTCCCTATGGCTTAACACCCGGCATATACGCGGTGATTTTAACGCTCCATGTTTTTTTATTTCAGGAATATAACACTCTTTAATCCATATCAGGAAGTTATCATGAATCTCGTCATCTACTTGAAATGTCGTATTATAGATAAGCATATTTCTTTTTTTGTTATTATTTACCGCAAACATAGCAATTATTTCAGAATAATGCATTATATTTGCACCACGAAAATGGAACAAAGCCTGCAAACGTTGGCATAATACATTTGGGGGGTTAGCTCATCTGGCTAGAGCGCGACACTGGCAGTGTCGAGGTGATCGGTTCGAGTCCGATACTCTCCACAGATTAAAAATCGCTCCTACAGTATGTTATAACGTACTTTCTAAATTCTTCCAAATTTCGTTTTGGATAAAAAAAAGACAAATTCTGCCACTTTTGGCATTAATAACTTGTCGAAAACTTATCCAAAACAATTATGACAACTCTCAAAATTGCCGTTGTTCCAGCTAAGATGCTGAAAAGCGGAAAACACAAAATCAGAATCGCAATTGGACACAAACAAGAAACAAGATACCTTGTTACCCGATTCACTATTGACAATTTATCTTATTTCAAAGACGGGCAAGTTGTAGGAACAGCAAATGCTTCGAGTATAAATATGAAATTAAGGAATATCCTTAATTCATATCAAGAAGCACTCGACCGAATAAATACTCAATCATATACTTGTAAACAACTCATCGAATACTTGTCAACCGTTAAACAAGGTACTACAAGTTTTAATACTGCATCCAACGAATTCATAATCAATATGGAAAATGAAGGCAGAAAAAGCACAGCCGCACTATATCGTAGAACCTGTAATTATTTTAATGAGTTTATAAAGTATGATATTATGTTAGATGGTATTACTCCACGTACCATAAAAGATTTCGACATCTACATGAATAAGGAAAGAAATCTAAATCCTGTCACAAGAGGGACACATATGGCTCATTTAAAGGCAATAATCAATCAAGCAATACGAGATAAAAAAGCGGCTTATGAAACACATCCTTTTGAATATTACGAAAAGCCGGCAGGAAGTGTACGAGAGCTTGATATCACCGTTGAAGAAGTAAAAATGATTAGAGATTCAACCCCAAAAGAAAAATCTCTAAGAATGGCTCGTGATCTCTTTATGCTATCCTATTATCTTGGAGGTATTAATCTCATAGACCTCATGCAATTTAATTTTAAAAACAAGGATACAATTGAATACATACGAGAAAAATCTAAGAACACTAAAAAAGGTGATAAAAAAGTAAGTCTTACTATACCGGACGAAGCAAAACCGATTATCAAAGAATGGATCAGTAAAAGTGGGAAACTTAACTTTGGGTATAAATACACATATGATAATTTCAGAAAGTATGTCACAAAAGAAATAGGGCGCCTTGCCGAAAAAATAGGTATCGAATCACACGTAGTATACTATTCAGCACGAAAGAGCTTTGTACAACACGGTTTCGAGCTTGGAATAAATCTTGAAACATTAGAATATTGTATCGGTCAAAGCATGAAAATGAATCGTCCTATTTTTAATTATGTAAAGATAATGCGAAAACACGCTGATCAAGCTATTAGAAAAATACTTGATAATCTGAAAAAATAAGCAGCATCCTATAAAATAAATCATAAAACGCTTGCATAATATACAAATGTATATTATATTTGCATTGTCAAATTAAACGTATAAATAAAAATGAGTAATGAAAAAGATTATCTAATTAGCTTGCTAATGAAAAACAAAGCACAACTAAAAATGCTTGATTTCATCTTCGAAAACAACAGCAATGCAGATGAAGAAAAAATGAACGCAATCCTTGATGAGAAACTAAGAGTTGAAAAAAACATCGGGAACATTGAGAAAGCGTTAAAAGAGTTAGAAAAACAAAAGTAAAAAATGCCTCCCAGCAATGGGAGGTTCTAAAAACATAAAATTATGAAAACGTTAAAAGATGAATTAAAAGAGCTTCAAATACTTCTCAATAATCCGACTCCGGAAAATGAGATGTTATATCAAAAAAAGTTTATTGAAATAAAAAACAAATTTTCTTCTAAAGAAGATGCTAATATTATAGCAGACTTCATTTTAAATGGATACAAACAAATAGACGAAGGATTAAAAGAAATAGAAAAAGAAATAAGCATACGCCAGCAATTGGAAGAAGTAAAGGAAGTTATTTCTTTATCGTACATAGCAAAGAAATATTTCGGTAAATCTCGCCAGTGGTTAAATAATCGGATTAACGGTTGTATAGTAAACGGCAAGCCATGTAAATTCAGCGAAGAAGAAAAAGAAAAATTAAATTACGCTCTTTCAGACGTAAGTAAGTTATTAGGCTCAATTCGCATTCTCTAATGCGTTTAATTTGACACCGCCCCGCAATTGAGTCGTTGCGGGGCTTTTTATGCCTTTTCCCCTTCTATCTTTTCCCTAAATTCCCATAGATGCTCAATATAGGGGTGGAACGTTGGATTCTCCCAGTGCTTCGATATAGTAGCTATCGAGCTTTCAATAAAATACTCACAATCGAGTATGTTTATACATTTACTTAATTGATACGGGGAGGCCGGATACGCTTTGTTTTCAAACATATTCTTTGTATTTATCCCAAAATGAGTACTTAAATATTATTACTTAGCAATCCAACGACCATTAATAAAAATCCATAAGGAATTAGTACCGGTACCCATATTATAAACAATATCACCATCTTGCCAAGAACCGACTGAAGGACAAGTTGTACTCCTGCATTCAATATTATTGCCCTTATAACTGATAGACTTTATATTAGTATTCCCCGATAATATTCCTTCCGTCAATTTCTGCCATTTGTAACCACAAATAGAAATACCATTTTCATATAAATGCTTAGTCCCACATATAGGAACATCAACATAATGTGTATATTGAATATTATTCCCATCTTTCTTTCCTCTATAAAATCGAAAATTTGTTCTGCGTCCACAAGTATCCCCATTTACGATATTGAAAAGTAACCCATTAGAAGCATAACTCAAGGTACAATTCCCTAAATCCCTAACAGTATTACATATTTGTCGACCATGATCCCAAATTGCATGAGCTTTATAATAATATTCTCCATCTAAATATTGCCAAATAACATTAGGATTAAGACCATACAATGTTATAAAAATATCTCGTACATTATCTATATATCCCAACTTATCAATATAACCATTAGGGGCAATTAATGAAGATTGAGACAATAGATAACTATATTTATTAAATTCTTTCATAGGTAGCATATCATTACCACATAATGCAATGCCACACAAATACATTTTACCTATTGATCCAGAACGAACCCAATAACGATAATTTTGTGAAAGTTTTAACATCTGAACCATTTGAGTTTTGGTCGTTACCCCCCTTAACTGAATATCGTACTCACAAATATCAGCTACAGTATATTGAACACCATCACGATCTTCTTTATCATAAAATAGAAACAAATTATCTGCCATATTGACAACAGAAACATCTTCGTCCCCCCCAGATTGTATTACAACACAAGGCCTATTTAACTTTTTAAAATAATTATTATGCAGACTTACATTAGAATCTTGAATAACAACTTGACCATCCTCCATATGGTTAGAATTAAAAGTTATTCCCTTACTGCCACTTATCCAAATGTCAGCATTCACTATATTTGAAGTAATATTACCTCCAAGGCATGAAGCTATCCGTATACCTTTATTGTAGCTGCCATTATTAATAGCATTAAAATCACAAACTAAACCATCACCAAGAAAACCAAAATCAATCGTATACAAACTTTCTCCTCTATGTATATCAATACTATTGTTTATTACACAACCAGTTACTCTCTTACGATCTATATAATGGTTATTACTAAAAACAATACTTTGTTGAAAGTTACTAAAAGTGCAAGCTTTTATTTCACAACAAGATGCAGCGCTAAATATAGCTTTTAGCTTACTAATATTATTAGAGAACAATAATCGTTCAATCTGAGTTTGATTACTGGAATACAATACTTCCCAATTACAAACTTTTTCACCTTTCTCATTTACATACCAGTCTTTTACATTTATTTCCACAACATACCCATTGGTAAATAAACTATCTTCTACTAAACGTGAAGAATTATCCATCTCTGCTACTAAGAAAGTTCCTTTTTCTTTTTCCGTTTTATTTTCCATTCCGGATTCACCTACCAACTGAATACCATACTTCACATGAAGTATTTTCTTTATTATATACTTACCACGTGGAATGAACACTTGCCCTGTCCCTTTCATTGTAATAGCCTTATTAATAGCATCAGAACAATCCTCTAAAGAATCTGCTACTGCTCCAAACCATTGAGGATATGCTCTATCCATGATCCATGATCCAATGACATTCAATTCCAAGCCAAAAATTTGCGAGATAGGAGCAATTAAAGATGTATTATTACCTTTCAAGTCTCCATTACCAGTAATTATGCCACCCATAAAAATCAAAGTAATATTCGAAGCTAACAGAACACTACTATTTATTACATGAATCGAAGTAACAACATAAGTTGAATTGGATATTGTCGATTCGGGATTGAATTCAGGCCAATCCATAATTAAATTATGATTTTGTTCCATAAAGTAAAAATTAAATATCGTATCAAAAGAAATTATCTCTATAAACAATATGAGTTATTATATATTAGATTCTTTGATTATTCTTGTAATAAAAATAACTCTACAATACAAATATAAAAATATATATCAAAATAACCCCAAAAAGTACCCGGACAAATTTAGGTAGGACACAGATTAATAACAACCAGTACATCAACGATATACATATTCTATTGACAAAATTACCCAGACAATTCCAAAATTATTTTCATGTCACCAAAAGAAATTATAGTGAAAACGAACAAATATTAATAGTTTATCATAGCCTTTAAAAATAAAAAGCCCCGATCCGTTAAGAACCAAGGCTTCGCCACTTGTCGCTACAAGTAAGCTTCTACACTATTATAACAATTACCACATAAATAAGTTGCAACTTACCCCGACACCCACATACCATCCACCCGGATAACCATATCCGGCTTGTAAGCCCAATCCCCAACGCTTTTTCTTCGGGGTAATGGTGTGGTAAATATCATTCGTCACTGTCTGATATGTAGTTCTCGGAAATACCTGTAAGCTATCCAATCTTGGCCGGTAACCGGATATCCATGCCCGGTAAAGGCTATCCTCATAATAAGCCTGTTCACGCTGAACTACAGTATCGCCTACATGTATTGTATCTGTCAAACGGACGACCAATAGCGGAGCCATAGGCGCATGGATAAGTAGCGTATCAACTCTTACAACGGTCTTTATTTTTGTCTCGGTGCGTATCTCTGCCGGCAAAGGCTTATGTGGCCGAAACCAAGCAGCCACACAAGCTATTAATAATATAATTATTAATATCCACGGCAATGATTTCATAAAGCTAAAATTTGCTTACGGTTCCCCTCTTTCCGGTAAGATACATGTACCCACGAGAAATTCTTCTCATCAATCAATTGGTCAAAAGGAAGGCCAAGTTCCTGAATCAGATAAAACAACCGTTTATTCTCTTTCGGGCTACCACCGGTAATATCTGCTGCCCTTCCAGTCATGTGGTCACTGGTGGCGGAACCTTTCACAGCCTTGTTGAGAGCCAGACAACGGAATCCGCTATTTACCTGTATCGGTTTTCCATAAGCCTCCCGGAGCGGATCAAGGACATTATCCACTAATGCGGTCATATTGTATACATGTTCTTTCTTGCACCGGTTATCAATACCCAACCGATCTGCTGTTTCTGATTTACAAAGTTCTGCAATTGTAAAATACTTCATCCCTATTCCTCCTTTTGATTACTTGTTGCTTTTTTTATAAATTCATTTGGCGGATCACGATCCAAACATTTCAGAGCATTATTGCATTTGAGAAATTCCAAAGCTTGATTATTAAGTTCCAATCGAGTGTTCTTATCCAAAAGTTCACGGATACGTTTACGATCCTCTTCTTTTTCTTGGTAAAGTTGGTCTATTTTCTTATTGAGCACATCTTCAACCGCACGTTCCTCTTCATAACACCTTTTCCATTCTGCTGCATACTGTGTAATATTATCGGCTTCCGCTTTTTTTGCAACAGCAGCTTCTTTCCGTTTCTTTGAATCATAAAACTGAAATGCTCCAATCAATGGAATCAAGATAGTTGCCACGATTCCACCTACCATTGTTATAACTTGACTAAACTGATCCATATCTCTTATGTATCATACATTTTTTTTGTTTTTTCAAAAATTAATTACCATTACCATATTTACAAAAGACAGATAACGCATAATCTGTTTTTATTTATTTTTTAGCTGCCCTGCTTGTGAAAGTAGGGCAACTTTTTTATTCATCTAAGCATCGATAACCTCTTCCACCTCTGGAAATATATCTTCTTCCGGCAAGTCTGATTCCTCCGGTACCGCCATTTCCGGATGTAACACCCATTCCTGAACTTCCAGAGAATTCTTTTCGATATAGTCATTCATTTCCGACTCGGTGTCGAATTCTGCATACTCTGAGGTAGCGGAAGGATATACCTTGCCGCTATTCTCTTTAATGATATTCTGTACTGTCCCGTCTTTATAGATGAGGACATAGGGTTTTGTTGATACTATCATAATTATTATTTATTAGTTGTTACTGTAAATCCTTTCTGCTGTAATGACTCGATCGCCGATTGAGAAGCTTCCGTAGGTGCGGCACATGCACCAGTTAGATTTATCGTTCTCGTTCCCGTTCTCTCCCCCGCAATAGCCGCTAATTTTATAAGTATATTATCAACCGTTGCAGAGTCTATAGGGAATACTTCGGATGGTTGCAACTGGAAATAATATACTTGATCCGACATAGGGAATTCCCCATTAAACGTAACGTTGAAATTTTTAGTTATACTAAAATGTACGATTCCCTTGTTAGGTATCTCACTAATATCCCCTGTTATCGGGTTAGCGGAATCTATGGATTGTAAATTAAACACGTTAGTGTTTGTAGGCAAATCAGACAACGAACCTTTTAAATTACAATTTCCAAAAAGCGTAATACTTTTTAATTCTCTCGGAAATTCTGAAATGTCCCCGTGTACGGTAGATAATCCAGATATTTGTAAGTTTTGTACGTTAGGTGGTAAATCTGCAATATTCCCAGATATATTATAATTTGTACCGGAAAAAATTATAGAGACTAAGCCACGAGGAAGATCCGCCACGTCTCCCGTAAATATGTCCGTTAAACCATATAACATAATTTGTTCCAAACTAAGAGGTAAGTCAGACACATCTCCGGACATATCTATGGGGGAACCTGTATTAAGATACATATAGGTTAATTTACGAGGAAGATCGGAAACATTACCGGTAATACTTATTCCAGTACTCGTAAGTCGTAAATACGTTAAAAGTCTCGGTAAGTCTTCGAGTTTACCAGATAATTTAGGATTTGAAAAGGTGCCACTATTGATAAGAATATATGTCATTTTTCTATTAAAATCTTTTATTTCACCGGTAACATTATTATCTGAAGCTAACGATATATGGGTTGCCCCTTCACCGAAATCCCGTACATTACCTATTACATAACAATTATTATTTTGAGTATTATTTGTTATATTATATACTCCTTTAGCTTCAATTACTGCAAAGGGATCAATACATTTAAAATACACACTATTTGATACTCCTTTCTTTATTTTCACAGAGGTTTCCGTCCCTATATTTGTACTTAAGGATACATACCCCCCAGTGATATTTATCTCGGAATCAATTAACGGGGATGTCATAACCATACTGATGAAGCCCTCATCTGAATTTTTCTTCAACTGAATCACCGTAGTAGGGATATTGTTATAAGCAATTTCCGCAAGGTCATCATTTGATGCCGGCATACCGTTTACAGAATACTCACTACATCTGAGAAAAACGTTTCCGGAAGTGATGTCGTACCATCCAAGCAACACTCCTTTCATTTGAAAGCCGTACTCCTCCCAAGAGAAGGAATCAGATTCGATATCATATACAAGGAATCTGTTAGATTGAAAACCAGAAGCGGAAATGTTTTTTAAGGACGTATCTTCATTACGAAAAACACTATTCCCCCAGCTTACTGAGTATCGACCATCTATTTTTAATGTTATGTTATTAAAAGAAGTTGATTCAAAATGAATAATCCCTTTTTCACGAGGAAACAACCATCCGTTCTGAGTTGCCAGCGCCCCTGCCTGATCGGCACCAAGAACCTTATTCTCATCAGTTGTTGTTAAGTCGTGAACAATGTCGGAGTTTGGGATATAGTCATCGGGAGATTGAGAGACACCATCTACCCTGTACCGGTTACACTTCAATATGGCTTCTTTCAAGAATCCGTTGACCCATCCTACAAGTATGCTATTAGACATTTGAGATGAGTATTTTACTAATTTATACTGTTTCTCACTTAAATCATAGACTAAATACTTGAGCTTATCGTCTGTCATTGGATCAATAATCTCTTGTCCGGATTCGGTAGCCGAGTTTCCTATTCTTGTATTTCCGTATGACAACAACAGGTTTCGTGGCAAAGAGATGGTTACTGATGTATCTGTCTTACTGAAATTAACGGAGGCAAATACATTATCAGTATATACATGCATCATGGCATTCTGAGTCGAAAGTATCCTACCCATATTCGCGGATAAAGGTAGGTCTGTAGCAGTAGATGTTATCACATTGAGTATTTCGGATGCAGAAAGGTATTTGGTAGGATCCATTGGTTTACCGTTGATCGAATAATCACTACATCTTAATAATGCGGATTTTAACAGCACATTGATCCATCCTACTAATACTTTTTTAGTCATTTGATTTATAGAAGAAACGAGTTTTAACTTGTTGTCTTCTAAATCAAGTACTAAAAACCATTCTTCAAAATCATAAGGCATTGACAGGTCTCCCTGATTATGTACTACGTTCAAAGTATCAGAATACGAAATGGTAACCTGCGACGGAAAATTAATACTAACATTATCATCATAGAAATTAATATTAACCATACCGTGATGGCAAAACAGACATCCATTCTGAGTATAAGCATTATCCATGTCTTTATCTAACTTAGATATATCGCTTTTTACCTTCGTCATATCCGCCTGTAGCTTATCAGATTCATCATTCAAATCGGAAATCTCTTTAGAATGCACAGTGGTATCTTGCACTAAGGAAATCAATTTACCCCATACGCTACCATCCTCTGATTCGGAAGTAGATTCAGAACCGATCTCTTTGATCAAAGCATCTACAGACTGCTTGGTAGCGTAATAATCAAATATAACATTACCATGACTATCAAATCTGGCATGAATATTATTTGCGTCAGAAGTATCTGTAAGTTCTGCGACCAAATCTTTTTTGAACCTTTCAAATGCTTCTTTAGTGACATAACTATCCGGATTTACAGGGTTTCCATCCGAATCGACTCCCACTACATTCATCTTTACAGCCTGCCATCCAGAAGTTGTATTACCTAAAAAGGCAATACCTACACCGTCATGTACATAGTTTCCGAATCCGGTATATGTACCCTTTTGAGTTGCCGCCCAAATAACGTTTTGATCCGGATTTCCCGGATTAGTATCCAGTTCTGCTACACCGGCAAAAGTCCTATCCTCACCAATCACATTGACGATAGACAACAATGTATTTTGAAGGATCTGACCGGTTATCTCCTGATTACCGTTAGTCTTTATGACCTCAGTAATCGCATCTTTTAGTTTAATGTAATCTGCCATTATTCTAAGATTTAATAGTTAATAAATTAGTCGTTATTGAAATCGTTATTGAAATCGGAATTATAATCTCCCCTATTTTCGTATATCGTTCCCCGGCATATTTTCTTCACAACTGTATCAGTTTGGAATTCAACTTCTACGCTTGCAAGATTTCCTTGTGTTTGCCATGTCGGAGTTGCCAAGAATGTATCACAGTTATATACTCTACCGTATTTATCCGTTACAATGACATAATCAGATAATCGAATTAATCTCATCACGTCACATAAATACTCAGGTGCTAAAAAGGTACATCGATATGTCTTTTCAGAGATCTGCTTTTCCGGGAAGAAATACCCATCTAATGTTTCTCCATCCTCCTCAAACGGATATTCCGGTTTCCCAAGCTCGGTACATAAATAAAGTACATTCTTAAATGCCGGATTGTTATATACTATCTGGCCGGCATCAAATACAAGATTTTCGACATCGTACCATTGTATTTTCAAATACGCGGAAATATCCTGAACAACGGTAAACATTTCTGAATAGAAATACTGCTTACCGTCATACATGCGTGCATAATATATTCCGTCATACATTGTTAAAGACAATGGTAACCTACCCGGATATACTATTACATCATACCCCAAATCCTTAAAATGCACAATTTCCAATCCCGTCATAATCATGTCAGACGTTATATCCGCATATTTCACTCCATTCTTTGTGTATAGGAGCACTTCTTGAATCGGATTCTCACTATACTCTCTCATTAACTGAAAAGGCAACAGAAAGCTTGAAGGAGTAAACAAAGGGTATATATCCCCATATGAATAACTTTTCCGGTGATTCTGTTCGTTAATTGAAGTGTACCACGGAAGTACACTAAGATTGTTATTGTTATTCTGTATCATAGCGTAAATCTATTGAATGCATTCTACTACTCAAATTCACTGAAATACTCTCTATCTTACCGTCCCCGATGGAGGTATGTATCAATTTCAAAGGGGATATTTCACGATCGTAAGGGAATTTTGCTTCGCTGCTCTTTAACCGGGAAATGTATTTCAATGTGATATCGGAATTATTGATATTCACTTTTTTAGATGGGAGGTTATAACCCCAATAAACAGGATGCAGAAAGAAATAGGACAGATACCCGTTCTGATTCTGATAAATATCACCGTCTACCGTTTGAGATAAAACAGGGACACGCTCTCTGCCGGCCTGCGTAATCGTTTCCATCAATGCAAATCCGTCTTTGGAAAACTCATCAGAACGCAATATCATATAGTCGATATCAGTAGAGAAATTACTAACCGATATCTCCTCAATCTTGTCCTGCTTGACATAGTTGCTTCTCATGATGATCGGATAACCGGTAAACGGTTCTGTGACTTCATCCATCCATGAAAATTGATAGCGTTCCGGCATATCCAACTTTTCGTATTTATACTCTTTACGACCAGTCTCCCATGATTTTCCATTGCTCGGACATATCCACTTTGTCAAATCCATAGCAATTCCCGGCTGGTTGGTGTATGAACGACCATTACGGAAGTACTGTATATGCTCAATCTTCAACTTGTTATCCTCAATATACCAATAGCATTGATACACGTATTTCAGCATGTCTAATACACTTTTCAAAGTGATAGTAGCCTTTTGTGCAGGTTGGGTATAGTTACTTATCAAGATATTGGTTTTCGGAGTCATGTACACCTTTCGTTGACCTCCTCCGATAGGACGGTGTGATGCATAAAAGAATTGGCTGTATTCTGTTGTATTCCCAAAAGTAATACCCGGTGCAACCTTGTCAAGAAGCACGGATAAGACAGAATGCAAAGGCATGGCATGAGACATCGTGTATTCAAGTCTTGATTTTGGTTCTATTTCATCCTTTGAGAAGTCATGTATAAACCAATAAGAATAATCATCAGTCCACATATCACGATTAACAGGATATGCCTTGTAAGGTGAAATATCGGTAGGAGGATAATAGTATTCACCTCTTCCATTCTGTCCCCATTCAGAAGGTTCCGTTTTTACAATAGCGGATGATTTAAATTCTTGAACAGCATACGGTATCACATAGGGATATGATCCCGGAGTTGATATCATATCATCCGATGGTTTATTATGCCATGTAACAGATACTTTATTTGTGGCCACAACATACCTCGTGTAAAATACTTTTTTATTTGTGTCCCCTGTGGCAATTTTTACAGACGTATTAGAAGTAGCAAAAAACTCAAGTGTTCCATTTCTTGATGGATCTATATACAAATCACCTCTTGTGTTACCTATTCGCTCATTAGTTTTTCCATCGTACAGCGCAAAACTTCCAGAAATGCCAGTACCAGAAATAAGTACTTGGATAAATCCGGCATTATCCTTTAGCCTGTATGTAGCAGTACGGTATTTATCCGGAGTTGCGGTTGGTGAAAAATCAGCGATATAATATCCTTTCATATAAGACGGAATACCATCTCCTTGCACGTTTATTGCGATAATTGTTCCTGATTCACCAAAGAAATACTTCTCTTTGAGTTCGTTTGTATCTGTAACCACATCTGCATCCTGTTCCCAAAATACCCCAGAAAGAGCGCATGAGACCTTATCATCTCCTGCCGTATAGATTTGTAAGATTCCACGTCTATACAGGGATATCTTTTCAAGTTCTGGATTTAATCTTACCAAATCATACTCCCGTTCCCATCCGTCCAATAATTTCGTATAAGCGTCATTACTATCCGGTTTGACACGAACCGAAAGGTCAGCCACGTTAATGGTACAGTCAGTGCGTAAGAATTTGGTCTTAACATACAGATTGAAAGTACGTCCACCGTCTTGGCTCCAATAAACGTCTAAATAGTAAATCGTATCAAAGGGACGGTTAAGGATAAAATAATAATCCCGACACATGAATGTAATTTCACCATTCAAGCCTTCACGGAAAAACTCCTGCTCGGACTCTTTTGTATATGTCTTTGAAAGACTGTCTTTATAGATTGGCTTCGCTTTATGAAGCAAATCAATACTCACATCACCACTGTTCCAGTCATCTACCGTATAACAGAATACCATTGCTGACGCACCATTTGGTATAACCAGATCAAGATTACTTCCGGAATAGCCGGATATATATTTGTGATTTGAGTCGAAAAAGCAGACAGTAACCTCTTTCTCATTGAATGCAACTTTTGTGTATTCTGACACGGGAACAAGAGGACTTGTATTGTACTTTGCATCCCTAATAACAAAACCGGAGGTTGCGAATAACCTGTATCCGTATTGAGTCCCTTCCATTTCCGGATCAAAAACATCCCGATTGACCAAATAAAAAATGTATAATGGATTCATCATGATTTAATTCTCCTTTTCAAATTCTTATAAGCAGTAATAGTATCACCATTCGCATCACGATATGTACGCTCTCTATTCTTTATCTCCCTTATATCGTTTCTTATATCATTCAAATCGGTATTTTTCTCTTTCAAGTTGACAGAGATGTTATTTACACCGTCATATGCAGCTAAATACTTATCGGTAAATGTTCCGTTGTTCAAGGATTTTATAACATCAGGAATAACCTTACGAAACCTACGCGAATTTCTCTTATTGATAACGGCAAAGAATTCACCACCTTCCGCACGTCTACGGGTACCATCCGGTTTTGTTCCAAGATCAACATCATTGCCCGACTGATGAGAACCACCCTGTAACAATTCTACTGTACCATCACCATACTTTTCTTCACTGCCTTTTGTTAGTTGAGACGCTTTTATCTTTGCAGCAGCAAACGCACCCCACATGGTAGCGATCATGGCGATTGCAGCAGGAATCCCCCAAATACCAACACCGGAAAAGGACTTGAATATGCCAGCACTTGCAGTAACAAGATTGCTTGCCTGCTCTAAACTATTGATCGCTTCCTGTTGCTTCTGTGCTTTGGCTTGCTCTTTCAATGCTTTTTCTTGATTCTTCTTCGCTAAATCCAACTCTTTCTGAGCTTGCTCAACATTTGACGCATACCCATTTGCACGAGCTTCACGTTCCGCATCCAAAGCATTTTGAGCAGCTTCAACCTCACGGTCTGCCGCTTCGACTGCCCTTTCTGCCGCCTGAACCTTTGCATCTGCAATTGAATTTATAGCATCTATGGCATATTGTGCGGCTGTACTGATAGCCTGTTCTTGTTCTGAAGTTAAATTCAACCCGAAAAGCTCATAAATATTTGAAGGTTTAGAAGTTTTATCTATCTCATTGTCTATTTCCTTTATCTGATTTGCTATAATCTTACCTCTTTCTGTAAGGGTACCATCAGGTTTTGTCTCTAACGCTAATTCAGCCTTTAACCTTTTCTTTGTTTCTTCAAGAATTAATTTTGTTTTTTCCTTTTCAGATATTTTTAATGCATTGATTTCAGACACAGCAAGCTCATTATTCAAAGCAATCTTATCCATACCGAAAGCCTTCAATTCTTTTACAATCTGAGCATCGTATTTGGCATTTATATCTGCTTCGCTTTGTCTCATTTCTTTCGACAATAACCTATTTTGTGCCAACTCTATTTTACGTTGGTTCTGCAAAAGCTTAATACGTAGGTCAATTTCCTTTTCAGAACCTTCCTCTACAGCTTCCAATTCTAATTGTATCCGGTCAGATTCTTTTTGTAACATATCTGATGTTATCTGATCTTCCAATTGATTAAGATCCTTTGTGTATTGGTCACGAAGATAACCTAAACGGGATTCCATTTCATTTTTTTGTATTTCAGTCAATGAATCCCTTTCAATATTCAAACTGTTGGTAAGATCCTGTATCTGTCTTTCATAAGATACTCTCAACAGTTCTCTTTGCTTATCTGCACCCTCTTCCAACAATGCAATCTTGGCATCTTCGGTCAATCTAATAGTTGCCAGTTCTGATGCATTTTGTTGTTTGTCAATTTCCTTTAATTCGTTATCCAATTGCTTACGTAAAGATATTATCGAATCATTCAATGATTTTCTTGCCTTTTCCGTAAGATTATTATCTGTCTCCAACTGATATTTTATATCTGCTATCGAACGGGCATTTGCCGCTTTTCGTTGTGATCTCTGTTGGTCAAAGCTGTTTTTAATAAGAGATATTCTAATATCTTCTGCTTTACGAAGAATATCGGTTTCTTGTTTTGCAATATTCTTATCTTCCTGCTTCCGTTGTTCATATTGGGCTTTAATCAGTGTATCCAATTCCATTCCTTTTGTTTCCAAATTGACACCAAGCTCAACATCATGTCCCAATTTATCAATTTGACCTTGTACATTTTCAATCGCTTTGTCAACTTTTACTTTTTCAATTTTTCCATCCAAATCAACATCAATATATGTTGTTTTAATATCATCCTTTTGTAAATTTTGTAAATTAATCAATAAGTCCCGAAATTGCTCTAATTTATACCGGTTCAATTCCAAATTCCTCAATTCATCCGAATAATAACCAACTGATTTATTGTGAGCTTTGGTACGTAGCAACAATATTTCATCCTCTATTTTACGTATCTCAATAAGACCTGCATTACGTGCTTTGGCAATACTTAATTCTTGTTCCAATCGAGTGATACGTTCATAAATGGTACGATTCATTTCTTCACTCTCTTTTTCCAAATAATCTGAATATGCTTTTTGGTATTCATTGAGTCTTTTTTGTTTCTCCGCAGCATCCTTTGTCCCCATAGAAAAAAGAGTTAACGCACCCACCACAGTTACTAACGCAGTGGCCAACAGAACATAAGGATTAGCATTTGCAATAAGATTAAATGCCTTCTGAGCTACAGTTGCAGATATAGTAGCTTTGGTTCCCTGCATAGTTACAAGACGATCATATACTTTAGCCTTCGTTAAAGCCGTTTGTTGTAATCGGGATATTCCAAGCATTAATGCGGATTGCTTCTGAATTGAATTTTGAATAGCTTGAACACCTGTCGTTACCGCTATTGCAGCTTGCAACTTTTTTTGTGCCTTTTCTACATTTTCACTTTCAACACCGGCTAATTCCATTATACCAGTATAGGCAGAAAATCCACCAGATGCAGCACTGGCAGCACCTAACACAGCATCCAAGTTAGAAGTATCGGAAGCCATATTGTTTACCTCTGCCGTAGCATCTTTAAGAGCATCCCTTAAAATGGCTGTTTCTCTCGATAACCGTTGGTATTCTTCTGTATTTTGTTTACCCTCAAGACGTAATAATGCCAACTGCTTAGTTTGATTCTCAATTTGCGTTGTCAACTTTTGTGCATCAGCAGAATAATTTCCTACATTTAGACTTGTCTTTCCTGTTTCTTCCTGTAGTCTCTTCATTTCTTGATACAATGCGTCCGTCTCAGCAACCAATTTACGCCCTTCTTCCGTGCTTTTCCGGTATTCATCAGATAATCCATTCAGAACTATTTTGTTCAATGAGTACTGAGCACTTAAATGTTCATAACTTCCCGCAGTACTTGTATTCAACTGATTAAGAAGTTTAATTTGCGTCTGAGTTTTCTTTATAGCATCTTTTTGACCATCCATAACAGAAGTCAGAGCCGCTGCCCTTTCTATGAATTCATTCTCAGAAATCTTCCCAGAATCATATTCTTTGTTAAGTTCCTTCAATGAAGATTTGGTATTTACCTGTTCCTGCTGAAGCTCAATAAGATTCTTGAACAAATTTTGCATATTCGTATCAAGACCATAAAAAGACTCCTGTAACCTTCCATTTTCATCATCAACACCCCTTTGTGATTCTTGAAATTTGTTCATTACAGAGTCAGCCTTTTGCAGACCGGCATTTACTCTTTCCATAGCAGCACGATAATCATCTATGCTCAAATCACCGGAATCAAAAGACGCATTCAGTTGATCAGAGATAGATGTCAGCCGGGCAACATTAGAAGATGCCTTATTTATTACATCCGAATATGAAGCCATCCCATTTTCACCCTTTTTTATGAATGCATCGTAATTCGTCTTTTCTACATCTGACAATGCAGTATACAATTCATCGATAGAACGGGTTAATTTATTCGTATCCGAATTCAATTTTTCATAAGAAGCCCCTAATGACTTATTGGAATTTTCAGCAGATTTACTAATCGAATTCTGTTGTTGCTGAACTGACTTTAACAGATTCAATTCCTTTGTTGTAGCATTCAAAGAATCCGTAAGTTCTGATTGAGAATAAGATAATCTTTCTGCATCCTCAGAAGCTTTACGAATAGTTTCACGTCCCTCTTTTGTTGCACCGGATACTTTTTTAAGGGAATTACTAAGCTGTTCCGCTTCTTTTTTCACCTTCGCAAGAGCAGACTCATATATGCCTTTCAATTCTTCTAATTGCTTGATCAGATCGGTTATTGAACTGTCAGGCTTAATAAGATCACTGTATTTTATAGGATTATTGTTATCTGCCATCTTATTTTGATTTGTTTTTTGACTTCAAAGACTTCTTTATGAATTCAAATGCGTTGTAATATTCTAATACAGTGTACTTCTTTGCATTGACATGTAGATGTTGTGCAATCATAAGACACATATTTTCGAATTGTTTATCATACTGTATTTCTACACTGTCGGTTCCGGAAAAAGACTGAGGATTGGTATAAGTAATCAGTTGACCTGTCAGATCATCGATTTCATTACTTCTATCAACTCCCTCAATGGTACTATTCAGCATTAGCAGTGTTCTTTCCCTCAAAAGATCATAATACTCCTTCACGGTAGAATCATCAAACAGCATGGGGAAATACAGTAGCATCTCTTCATCTATTTTTTTTTTGACCGATTCCATATGGTCGGTCAGTTCCTTATTCGTCGCTTCTGCAAACAGATCCAACACTTTCTGTAATCCGTCATCGGTTAAATCATCTACCAATTTTCCGTCTATGCTTTTTACCAATGCTGCAAATGCCAGATGTTTCGGGCTTATTTCTGATTGTATGAAATAGATGTTCTGCCGGATGTTTCCTATCTCCTTTTCAGCCTTATCCGGCTGGTTTAAACGGCAATACCTTACTACTTTTTCCATATGTGCGTCCCAATCACTCAGATCGGAACCTACACCGGCATCTATAAGAAGCATTTTATTGTACTTATGAAACCTGACAATCGGTAATTCATCAATACTGTCATATAACTCAACCTTATGCTTTGCAAGTACTATTTTTCTCATAACAGACACTTGATTAATGGAGTGGAACAAAAAGGTATTAACAATGATGTTAAATCGCCTGTTATAACTGCACAAATAACAGACAGAAATACAGAAACCCACCATGACAGACAAAAGTTACACAATGCCATCTCTGAGAAGAAATCATTACCGTGAACCTGCATCCACTCAATAACTCTCCATTTACGCAACAATGAAAGAATAAATGTCGCCAACAGTGCGACAATAACCATATGATATAAAAAATCCTGCATACTCATTTACTATTGATTATAACATGTCTCTTTAACCGTCATCACACCTTCGAATCTGAATCCGGCAAATGGATGCATCAAAAATTGATTATCCAATTCGTTGAATGTAAATCCTTTAAAAACATTCTCCGCACGTTCGTATATACGGTTAATCTTAATACTTCCAGATTTAAGCCAGAAACCACCATTCAACGCACGCATGATTTGAAACTTTACGGCTTCCGTATTGCGATTGTCAGCCTCATTGGTAACCCTACGCATATCCACCCATACAATAAGCGAAAATTGAGCCTTATAGTCAGATTGCCTGCCTGTGATCCAATCCACATCCTGCGGATCATCAATTACAAAAAATGAAAAGTTACCCAACACTTTATCATCCGGTGCAATCAGTATATAATCATTGCCACCTGCATATACATCAGGTGTATAATATTTCTTTCCGTTGATGGACTTCACAAGACGTTCTGCACGTCCGAAGCTATGATCCAGCCACGGAAGATTATCAGCTAACCCTTTCTGTATATCGGATATCACCCTATCGAATAATTCTGGATTCTTTGGTATTGGTACACGTTCCATTTTTATTTATTTAAAATTACTTCCTTTGCCTTTTTCATGAGATCCGGATAAATGTAATCCCATATAAGGCTCAATATATTTTCATCCGTAAGACCGAGAATCTGACGGCCGTATTTCTTTATCAATGCTTCAGTTTTCCAATCAGATGCTTTTATTTCAAATTGCCTGTCACCGACTTCAATGTAGAAGCTACTTTCAAAATCACCTGTATCACGCAATGTCACACGGTTGGTTGGTTGTCCTTTCTCCTCCTTAATCGCTATAGTCAACGGCCGGTATGGAGCATAATCCATAATACTCACCCCAAGCCTGTTAACCCCTTCTTCATACAACTGAATTTCAGCATTCATATCAACTATATAAGCTTCGTTATCCGTAATGATCCTTTGGATATACATGCCTGAAACCAGCCCCTCATTAAAGGTAACTACCCGACTTTTCAAATCTATTATAGACTGCAATCCCGCCATTATGTTGTACGATAACGAACACCGTGATTATTACATGACAAGCAAATTCTATCTAATCCCTGTGTATCTAAACTCAGTGCTTCATAAGCCTTTTTTAAATCGTAGCCTAATCCACCCGGCCTACCTTGTGTATTACCGTCAAGTTCGTAAAGAATATCCATACGGGACACGTTGGATTGATTTCGATTTACGCGTACATCCGGATTCATAGCCATTGTCCGCAATGCAATTGCGGCTACCTGCCTTTGTATCACTGTCTGAAATATCTGGCGTTGTGATATGATAAAATCAGTAAGATCACAGCCAACCGTTATCTCGCAATTAATACCATAATTCAGCGTATTGGTATAGATGTTTCCGGGAATATCCCAGAGTTCCGGATATTCTTCAAATGTAGTAGGTGCATTATACATGAATGGAGATATCTGCATGTACTTAGTAATCTGTCTCCATGTCTCCACACTACCGATATTACATGTACCACAAGGTTCACGGCTCCAATCCTTTGAAACATTGACAGCTTCCATTCCACGTGGTAGCTCGTCTTGATTATATACCAGATACCAAGCACCACCGGAGTTGTTTCCGTCACTGATATACGGCAGATAACAATCTTTTAATGGGAACCATTGGAACCCTCCATTCGTGACATTAAAATTCAGATAGAAAGTACGGATAGGGTCTATCTGCGAACTATGGAAGAGATACATCTTGATTAGTCCGGTACCACCGGTCATTTGAAGCCCGATACGTTCTATTTTAGTTGTCACTCCCATAGAACGGACAGGAACAATTTCCATTCCTACGAGTTTATGAGAATTCTGCAAAGTAGCACGTATACGTCCTGCACCATCAAAGAGTGTACGTCTTTCCAACAAATTTTTCGTCTCCTTATCCAAACCTTTCATTTGAGTAAAGGTTTGCACAACGGTATCTATACCGTTTATTGTCAGATTTTCAAGATAACTGGATAGCATATTGAAAGGCTGCCAAAAAGGATTGCCATAATCACGACTAAAGTCACCGTTAAAGTCGCTAACCGCTGGTTCTTGGTTAGTATTGCCCATTTTAGCCATCCACAGCATATTATTATGAGACACAATATCCCCTTTTCTATAAGGCGAAATCATGTTCCATTTCGGATACTGATAGCCCCAATCATCCGGTATTATGGCCGATATATTATTGAGAGTAACAAGAGGATGTGCATTTTGAAAGTACAATCCGCTATCGGTACGCGTCAATGATTCTTCTATATGATGTGTAGGATTAAGAGCCTGTTGCCATCCCACAACATTAAGCAAAGCCTGTTCTATTTCTTTTAACCTGTACATACCCTTTAATAAATAAAGGGGATGAGGACAAATATCCCATCCCCTTTCATTGTGTCATATCTAATTTTTAAGCCGAAAACTGAGCAGCATTCGTCACATATACAGGCATACCCAAAGGAGTATTATCTGCACGTGCAGCAATCTCAGCCTTGATGATCGGGTTAGCGATAGTTGCAGGATTACTGTTGTATGCAACCAAGAATGCAACATCAACTGAGAATCCGAAGAATTCTTTAACACCACAATTCAAATCTGCCGTTGCATCACCCCACAATTTAGACTGGTCACCAACTTCCGTATAGTAATGAGAACCTACCGGAAGATCAACAAACGGAATACGTACTACGTCCCATTCGTGGAAGTTAGAACGAGCACGACGTAATGCTTCACGGTCAACACGGGTAAGCACTCCGACATTCCCGTCAACTACTGCGAACAGTGTTCCCATTTTGCCGGATTCGTCAACGACATTGTTAGTATAATGAATAACCTTGTTGTCGTATTCCATTCGTTTGTTGACGTCATTGTAGATACCATGCTGAGCCAATTTACGAATAAGTGCATCAACACCGGCATTTCCGATCACGTGAATCTGTTCCGGATAACAGTTAGCACGCATCATAGGGTTAATATCACCTAAGATTTCAGTAGACATCTGAGTAGGAACTTCAATCACGTTACCGGTTACGGTATAATTCAGTTTAGATTTGAAAACCTGCGTCTTTTGAGCTTCCAATTGTGCAACTGCTGCTGAATCAAGAGCATTAGCCATAGCACGACTGATTTTCTCCATTTTGCGAAGCCAGTCATGTTCGTAACTGATTTCATTATTCATATAAGCAGCCGGCACCATCGTAAATCCTACCGCGTAAGTAGCCCATGTAACGGTATACAGCGCAGAAGTATTCTCATTATCAGCAATGACACATGAGCGAACATTGGACACCTGTACATTCTCATCATAGTTAATGACAGGAATCTGTACGGTATTACCGATCGAAGCGAATGCACGTTCGCGTAATCGGGGGTTAATAATCGAATTACGTGCATCGGTCTGTTCTACGAAAAAATCCAATGCGCCATACTCGCAAGGGCGGGTCATATTCCGGTCAAATTCGGGATCTTCAACACGCCAATTCTGTAATCTGGTTGCAATTAAACTCATATCAAATATTTTTTTAATGTTATAAATACCGGGTTGACCCTTTACCCTTTCTTATTCTCTTTATTTCTCCGGAAGGGAAGAGATATTGTTATCTTTCCATGCCTGATCCATAGCAGTCTGGAATTCCGCAGAACCATTTGTCAGTCCTTGCGTCATAAGACTTGAAGCAATCATATCATATGCTTCTGTTCTTGTCTTTGCACCAGCTATGCTAATAACAGTACCCGAACCTGTAACACCAGAAGGAGGTTGTGTGCCGGTACCGACTTGTTGCCTGCCTTTATCCAAAACCCCCATCATATCCAATTCACGTTGAATCAATTCATCAGCCGTAAATGGATTCAATTGATTGTTCGGATTACGCATAATTGCGCCATTTTCATCTTTGAACGCAATGATCTGACCGCCTTTCCCGTCATCGATCAGTTCCGGATGCATGTTTTTAATTTTCTCTGTCGCTTGACTAAGCAATACCTTAGTTACACTTCCCGGGAGCTCCGGTTTAAACTTCAAATTAGCCGTAGCAGCTTGCAATGTTGATTCCACACGGATACCGAACAGTTCTTTTTGATGGTTTTGTTCAGCGTTCTGGAATTTGGTATTAAGCTCATTATATTGCCCTGTAATAGCTGCAAGATCAGCTTTAGCCTGCTTCAAAGCCTTCGCGGTCTCCGCATCGGAAGCACCATCTTGGATAGCCTTTTCCAAACGCGATTTTTCTTTTGTCAGCGTATCAATAGTGCTCTGTAGCTGTACGGCACTTTCGGCCTTTGTCTTGAACTCACCAAGTACCCTTTTCGCATAATCATACGTCTTTTCAGTGCCATTCTTTGCAATACCGGTAACAGACAAAATATCGGCATCCAAGTCACCGTATATCTTACCCGTTTTTTGAGCAATTACGCTATTTTCGTCATTTGCAGACAAAGTTGTGATAGCTGCCAACTGTTCGTCACTCAATCCGGCCAATACCGAATTTGCTTTTAAAACTTCTACTGTTAATGCCATGATTTTACCCTTTAATCATTTATGGTTAATATTATTCTTCTGCTTCTTCAGAAGATTCCTTTTTAGGCCTGCCCGGTTTCTTTGCTTCCTGAATAATGCCAGACTCTTTCAATTCAATATGAATCATGGCTCAGAAACAGATATTTATCCCGGAATACGATCTCCTTCTACATGAGACAATTGCGTTCCATATACAACAAGGCCGTTAAAGCCAATCTTACGGAACAGACTTTCCCATTTGATAATGTATATACAGGTATAGATAAAACAAAAAAGAGGGCTGTAGACATTTCTGTTATCACCAAATTAATAGCATTAGATTTATCATATTCCTCTTCTCTCTGTTTCGCCAGAGATTTATTCTTGCTTAGCTTCTATATGAGAGGAATGGCCTTTGTAGACATGGCATATCTCAAACATGACAACATAAAAAATGGAGTTATTCGCTACATCCGACATAAGACAGATATTATGCTGGAAATTAAGATAGAACAATGTATATCAGATATAATCAACCGTTATGCATCCAAAAGTAAATTAGGGTATCTATTACCTATCATTACAAGAACAGACGCAGAAAAAGCATATACCCAATATAAAAACAAACGTAGCTATTACAACAAATTATTAAAAAAGATATCACAACTGATAGGTCCGGATATCCTGTTGACTTCTTATGTATCGCGCCATAGTTGGGCAACAATAGCCAGAAATATGAATATCTCTTTAGCTGTCATCAGTGCTGGTATGGGACACAGTTCAGAAACCATGACACGTATTTATCTAACTTCATTAGAAGCATCGACTATTGATCAAGCCAATTCTGCCATACTCAATCATATATCCAGTATTCACAAGAATCAATAAAAAAGCATAGCTTCTTTTTTTAATTCATATTATATTCTAAATGATTACCCAACTGACAAAATTAAGAAACCGAATAATATGTTACAATAAAAACCTTTTAATAAAATCGTGTTTTGTCAACTAACCCTATTCATAATCATCATTAAAATTATTTAAACAGATATTTTCTCAACAAATAACTCACAAATTGCTAATATATATGATTTGAGACAACTTTTAATAGAGTGGGATCCGATAATATTTGCACATCATTGCTGTCCCATTAAATCTAAAATACCACTACCTACAGTGGAGACGGCAGCAGTCACCTTGTCGTTCAAATCGTCAATCATATATGGTTGCACTTCCGTTTCAATATCGATTGTTTGTGATGCTTTGCCAAACTCGTAGGAATCTTCGTCTCGAAAATATCCCAAACCAACAAACAAAAGAAGCCTCATAACGTTCTAATTATCATAATAGTCAAAGATATTAATCATGGGAATCATAATAGCAATCATCATAGTCATTACTCTATTCGTACTGATCAAGTCTGCCACAAGGGCAAATAAAGAAAACAAAGAAATAGATCCGGTATCGCCACCGGAAAATAATAAAGATGATAAAAACAACAAAGAAGTTGGTGATAAACAAACAAATCATAAAAAATAAAATGCGTTATAATTCATTGCGTTATAACTCATACTGAATATATCATTTCAAACAGAGTTACAACGCAATTTATACAAACATACACAATGTTTTCACCTTATTTTTCCGCCCACTCAAGTATTACAGGACTTTTTATATTTACCCCAAGCAAATGCGCCTTTGCCAAAATATTACGTGCCAACTGGGCTTTATATTCTTCGGGAGCATATCGAAAATAAGCTTCCGCCGCCCTCACGTGAGCGGCATCATGAATGGGAAATTCCCTTAACTCAGGTATCCCGAATTCCGAAGTATCCAACTTTTTCCGCTCTTTGGATGCCAACCGACCAGATGACATTTTTTTGATTCCGTTCATAATCCTTTTTTTAATTATTACACATATTGGAAACAGTAACAGAAAAATCCTATAGAAAGATTTGCGGATAAAACAATATTAACTTGAAGAATTCATATACAGCAGTCAAGTAATAAAAAGCCAGTAGTTAAGTAAAAATAATCAGCCTGACATGTTTTCGGAATAAAAACACAAAAGGCTAACAAAAAAAAAGGCTATCTATCCCAGACAGCCAATCTTTGTTAACCTTAAATCTAATACTATGAAAAACACATTGCAAAGATACGGACTTCCGGGAGATTTGCAAATAATCCGTATGCCTTTACAAGATTTATAACATCGTTTAATAGATACCCGAAAGTCATTAACATTTTTGGAAGATATTCGTAAAAAACAATGCCCGATTTGAGAGTTGAATTAAGATAAAAACCACTATCTTTGCAACGTTTTATACTGTAAAATAACAATAAATCAAAAATATGATAGCTAAGATTAACCAGCTTCTTGAAGAAGTTGAAGCACTGAAAGCTGCCAATGCAGAAGAACTTGAAGCACTTCGTATCAAGTACCTTAGTAAAAAAGGAGCCATTAATGACTTAATGGCAGATTTTCGTAATGTTGCAGCCGAACAGAAAAAAGAGGTCGGCATGAGACTGAACGAACTCAAGGCCAAAGCACAGGAAAAGATCAATGCACTAAAAGAGCAATTCGAGACTCAAGAAAATGGTGCATGCGAACTGGACTTAACCCGTTCGGCTTACCCCATAGAAATGGGAACACGCCACCCGCTTTCTATTGTAAAAAATGAAATTATTGATATTTTCTCCCGTCTTGGCTTCAGCATTGCAGAAGGCCCGGAGATAGAAGACGACTGGCACGTATTTTCGGCATTAAACTTTGCAGAAGATCATCCGGCACGTGACATGCAAGATACTTTTTTCATTGAATCACACCCGGATATTTTACTGCGTACACATACTTCATCCGTGCAGACACGTGCCATGGAAGTATCCCAACCTCCTATCCGCATTATCTGTCCGGGGCGCGTGTACCGTAACGAGGCGATCAGTTATCGTGCACATTGTTTCTTCCACCAAGTAGAAGCGTTATATGTAGACAAAGACGTATCATTCACCGATTTGAAGCAAGTGCTGTTACTGTTTGCAAAAGAAATGTTCGGTGCAGATACCAAAATCCGTCTCCGCCCGTCCTACTTCCCATTTACAGAACCCAGTGCCGAAATGGATATCAGCTGTAATATCTGCGGTGGAAAAGGTTGCCCCTTCTGCAAGCATACAGGTTGGGTAGAGATTTTAGGATGTGGTATGGTAGATCCGAATGTTCTCGAAGCTAACGGTATAGACAGTAAAATATACAGCGGCTATGCTCTTGGCATGGGTGTAGAACGCATTACGAACTTAAAATACCAAGTAAAAGACCTTCGAATGTTCTCAGAAAACGACACGCGCTTCTTGAAAGAATTCGAAGCGGCCTACTAAAGGAGTTGAAAGTTAAAAGTTGAAAGTTGAAAGTTAGCTGCGCTATCATGCTACATAGTAATTTTCAACTTTCAACTCTCAACTCTCAACTAAAGAAAAGCTTTCAACTTTCAACTAACAAATAAGGCTTTCAACTTATGAAGGATCGGCTTGTCACCCGCGATTACTGTCTCATATTGGCAGCAAATTTCCTTTTGTATTTTGCCTTTTACCTGATACTACCGATTTTACCTTTTTACCTAACCGAAATATTCCATACGGGAAATGCCGCTGTGGGAATTATCCTCTCGTGCTATACCGTAGCCTCACTTTGTATCCGTCCATTCTCCGGTTACCTGTTAGATACATTGGCACGAAAACCTCTCTATCTGATAGCCTACTTTGTTTTCATCTCGATATTTGCCGGATATATGCTGGCGGGAGTATTGACATTATTCGTCCTGTTGAGAATAGCACACGGGCTGGCATTCGGTATGGTAACAGTAGCCGGAAATACGATTGTAATCGACATTACCCCATCCTCACGACGCGGAGAAGCAGTAGGATATTATGGACTGATGAATAATACAGCGATGAGCTTCGGACCGATGACAGGGTTATTCATGCATGATTCCTATTCTTTTGAAACAATCTTCCTTTGTTCTTTCATCTCCGGTGTCTTGGGATTTATCGCTGCCTGTTTGGTAAAAACACCTCCTAAACAGCCGGTAAAACGAGAACCTTTATCACTCGACCGTTTCGTATTGATAAAAGGTATACCTGCCGGCATCGCTTTATTGCTGTTATCCATCCCCTATGGCATGACAAGCACCTATGTGGCCATGTATGCCAAAGAGATAGGAATCAGCCTGAGTTCAGGATTGTTTTTCACCTTCATGGCCGTAGGCATGGCAGTATCCCGTATGTTCTCCGGCAGACAAGTAGATAAAGGCCGAATCACGCAGGTCATTATGCTTGGATTATATCTGGTATCTGCCTGTTTCTTTCTTTTAGCCGGTTGTGACGAACTGATGAAGATGAGTCCGGAACTGACTGAAGTGCTTTTTTTCATGATCGCTTTATTATTAGGAGTAGGTTTCGGCACCATGTTTCCGGCATTTAACACTCTGTTTGTCAATCTGGCTCCCAACAACCAACGCGGTACGGCCACTTCCACCTATCTAACTTCCTGGGATGTAGGAATCGGTATCGGGTTGATGGCCGGCGGTTATATCGCTCAACTCACCTCTTTTGATATGGCCTATTTATTTGGCGCCTGCCTCACAGTAGTTTCTATTTTCTATTTTAAATTAAGGGTAGCCCCCCACTATCATAAAAACAAATTACGATGAGAAAGAAAGAACGTTATGAAAAAGTAATCAACTGGTTTCAGGAAAATGTACCTGTGGCCGAAACAGAACTACATTACAATGATCCGTTCGAACTGCTGATAGCCGTTATCCTTTCTGCACAATGTACAGACAAGCGGGTCAATATGATCACTCCGGCATTGTACCACGACTTTCCTACCCCGGAAGCATTGGCGGCAAGTAGCCCGGAAGTCATATTCGAATATATCCGAAGCGTCTCTTATCCGAACAACAAAGCCAAACACCTGGTAGGCATGGCACAAATGCTGGTGAAAGATTTCAATAGTAAAGTGCCCGATACGCTGGAAGAATTAATCAAACTGCCCGGTGTAGGACGTAAAACGGCCAATGTCATTCAATCCGTCGTATTTAATAAAGCTGCAATGGCAGTAGATACGCATGTATTCCGCGTAAGCCATCGCATCGGGTTAGTGGATGACACACATACCACACCTTTCAGCGTAGAAAAAGAATTAGTGAAATATATTCCGAAAAAATTAATTCCGATAGCACACCACTGGCTTATTCTGCACGGACGCTACATTTGCCAGGCCCGTACTCCAAAATGTGACAACTGTGGTTTGCAATTAATGTGTAAATATTTTCAAGAAGCCAAAATTAAGTAGCAAATAGTCAGAATTATAGCCAAATGACTATTAAATTCTAATTACCGACTACTATATTCTAAAAAATAAATAGTAACTTTGCGGTCAATCCCAAAAAGAATACTAACACTTTTAAATAAATAGAGTATTATGACAATTGACAAATTTAACTTTGCTGGTAAAAAGGCATTCGTTCGCGTTGACTTCAACGTACCCTTGGACGAAAATTTCAACATTACAGATGACACACGTATCCGTGCCGCCCTTCCTACTCTGAAGAAAATTCTGTCAGACGGTGGTAGTGTAATTATCGGTTCTCACTTGGGACGTCCGAAAGGCGTTGCCGATAAATTCTCTCTGAAACACATCGTTAAGCATGTATCAGAATTGCTGGGCGTAGAAGTTCAATTCGCCAACGACTGTATGGGTGAAGAGGCTGCCGTTAAAGCTGCTGCTCTGCAACCGGGTGAAGCATTATTGCTTGAAAATCTTCGTTTCTATGCTGAAGAAGAAGGCAAACCGAGAGGTTTGGCAGAAGATGCGACAGATGAGGAAAAAGCCGCCGCTAAGAAAGCCGTAAAAGAAAGCCAGAAAGAATTCACAAAAAAATTGGCTTCTTACGCTGATTGCTATGTAAACGATGCATTTGGTACAGCTCACCGTGCACATGCTTCTACAGCTTTGATCGCCAAATACTTCGATAAAGACCATAAGATGTTCGGTTATCTGATGGAAAAAGAGGTAAAAGCTGTCGATAAAATATTGAATGATATCCAACGTCCGTTTACTGCTATCATGGGTGGTTCGAAGGTTTCTTCCAAAATAGAAATTATCGAAAACCTGCTGAACAAGGTTGATAACCTGATTATCACCGGCGGTATGACTTATACGTTTACAAAGGCTCAAGGCGGTCATATCGGTTTATCTATCGTAGAAGATGATAAATTGGATCTGGCTTTGGAACTGATGAAAAAAGCAAAAGAAAAAGGTGTCAACTTAGTATTGGCTGTCGATGCCAAAATTGCAGACTCTTTCTCTAACGATGCTAACACGAAGTTCTGTGCCGTAAATGAAATCCCTGACGGATGGGAAGGTCTTGACATCGGTCCGAAATCAGAAGAAATGTTTGCAGAAGTTATCAAGAATTCCAAAACAATCCTTTGGAACGGTCCTACAGGAGTATTCGAATTCGAAAACTTCACTCACGGCTCACGCACAGTAGGCGAAGCCATTGTTGAAGCAACCAAGAACGGTGCTTTCTCGCTCGTTGGCGGTGGTGACTCTGTAGCTTGTGTCAACAAGTTCGGATTGGCTAATGGCGTATCATACGTTTCTACCGGTGGCGGTGCATTACTTGAAGCAATCGAAGGAAAAGTTCTTCCGGGTATTGCTGCTATCGAAGAATAATCCTCAAAGCACATCTTTGACGCGATAAAAAGGCAGCTCTTTTAATCAGAAAGGGTTGCCTTTCTTTTCATATAAGCAATGAGAAATCCATTATTATTACTCAGTATACTTGCTTTTTTCATTTCCGCTTGCAATAGCAGAAACGAAAAAGCAATCGCCATGCCGGTCGAGCTCCATCCCCTTTCTTTGGGAATAATGCCCACAATGGATGTTTTTCCCTTCATTGTGGCCCAAAAATCGGGTATTTATGATTCATTAGGATTAAAAGTAAATCTTGTACAGTTCGATTCGCCCTACGACCGGGATGCCGCCTTCCTTACCGGAAAGATCGACGGCACCATAACCGACTACCCCAGCATCGCATTGCTGCAAGTACATCATCCGGGGGGCTCCGTTATCATGGCAACTCAGGGTTATTTCTGCTTCATAACAAACAGACAAAATCCTATAAATCAATTTGATGAATTAAAAGAAAAAAATATCGCCATCTCTCGTGGCACGGTGATCGATTACGCAACTGACTTACTTTGCGAGAAATATGGAATAAAATCCGGGGAAATAAACAAACCGGAAATTGCACAGATACCACTACGTCTCAACATGCTGCAATACGGGCAGATTGAAGCCACTTTCCTACCCGATCCTTTTGCCACCATAGCAATGAAAAACGGGAACAAATCATTGATAAGCACCCGGGAACTAAACATCCACCTTACCGGAACTGCTTTCACCGAAACTGCTCTCAAAGAGAAAAGAAAAGAAATTACCGCATTGATCAAAGGATATAATCTGGGAGTCAAGCACATACAAGCATGTTCGCCAAAAGAACTGAACCTCTTATTGACCGAAGCTGCCGGAATACCCGATTATATAGCTAAACTTATCTTATTACCGTCTTATACTCCGGCCAAACGCCCGGACGAACAAGACATTCGCCAAACGATAAAATGGCTGAGAAATAAAAATAAAATCCCCGACAACTATCAAGGGGAGAATCTGATAGATACTACTTTTCTTCCCCGGACAATGAACACTTCCGCCAACAGACACGCCAAACGGTAATCTCACCCAAAGCTCACAAACACTTTATAATAAATATTAAAAGACCACCCTTTTGGCATCATTTTTGTTTTACTATATAGAATAACAGTACAAATACCTTGAAATTATGAATGAACGAACTATCAATGAGCAATATAAATACATCGTAGAATTAATCGAACAGAAACGGTTAAAGGAAGCACTGACACAATTAGAGTCTTTCCTTTGGCAATGCCCCGATTGGGAGCTTCGTAACCGCTTGGAGCAGCTACAAACCTCTTATAACTTTATGCTGCAATACATGAAACAAGGTATAGCCGATCCCGAACGGAAAAAATTGTACATAAAACTACTAAGTGACACATGGGAGATTGCCGACCAGGCACGCCTGCTACAACTCGATGATATCTCCACACGCTATTACCATGACGTCCGCAAAAAACGCACCCAGGACCTGGCAGCCTATAACACCAATGTATTGATGCACATACTGGAATCATTCAACGACGATTTGGCAGTCAGCGGGTTATTGTCGGACAGCAACATAGATGCCGTATTGAAGCGACACGAAGATACCCAGAAATTCATGTTCCTGCAAACATGGTCCAACAGCTACTGGACAACCGAAGATGAAGCCGACGCACAAGGCATGCTGAAATCTGAATTAATTCCGGTAAATGATTTATGCCTGTTTACAAGCGCCGTAATGTTAAGCCTAATGGAATGTTTTGACCTGCGTAAATTAATGTGGCTATTGGATGCATACCAACATGGCAACGTATATGTCAGTCAACGGGCATTAATAGGCATTGTTTTCGCGCTCCATATCCACACCCACCGTCTGGATTTATATCCGGAAATTGCCAATCGCCTGAAGCTTCTCAATGAAGAAAATTCATTCGATGAAGACCTTGTACGCATATACCGTCAACTCCTGTTGTGTCAAGAAACGGAAAAGATAGATAAAAAAATGCGGGAAGAGATTATCCCGGAAATGCTGAAAAATGTGTCTTCCATGCGCAATATGAAATTCGGCTTTGAAGAATCGGACGAAGAAAAAGACGATCGTAACCCGGATTGGGAAAACGTTTTCGAACATTCGGCATTAGGTGATAAGCTTCGTGAAATGAACGAATTGCAAATGGAAGGAGCGGATGTATATATGAGTACATTTGCTCCCTTGAAGAATTTTCCTTTCTTCAAAGAACCGCATAACTGGTTTTACCCTTTTGACAAACAGCAGTCGGATGTTATTAAAACAATGAGAAAAGACGGCCATCAGAAAAATACAATGATGGATCTGCTCCTACAGTCGGGATTCTTCTGTAGCAGCGACAAATATTCACTTTTCTTCACTATGCTGCAATTTCCCCAATCACAGCGAGACATGATATTCAGCCAGCTCACCGAGCAACAGGCCGAAGAATTTGCCGAACAGTCAAAGGCTGAAACATTAAAAAAGTTCTCAGAACGCCCTGCTACCGTCAGCAATCAATACCTGCACGACTTGTATCGTTTTTTCAAACTAAATACCAGAAGAAATGAGTTCAGGGATATCTTTAAAGAGAAAATAGAATTACACAAGATATCCATTCTAAAAGATATCCTGTATCAGGAAGGCACATTGGCCACAATAGCCGACTACCATCTAAAAAAGGAGCATTGGGCGGAAACTACCGAGCTTTATAAAGAGATAGAACGGATGAACGGTCCACTAAGTACACAAGCCGAATTCTACCAGAAATTGGGATATGCTTTTCAAAAACAAAAAAGACTGGATGAAGCTCTTGAGGCTTATCAAAAGGCAGACACCATCAAACCGGATAATATATGGACCAATCGCCACCTGGCCATTTGCTACCGCCTCGCACGCAACTTCAGCAAAGCATTAGAGTATTATCGGAAAGCAGAAGAAACTACTCCCGAGAACCATAGCATCGTATTCCACATAGGCAGTTGCCTGGCCGAACTGCAGCAATATGAGGAAGCTTTGAACTACTTCTTCAAACTCGATTTTATGGAAAGCGACTGTATCAAAGCATGGCGGGGAATTGCCTGGTGTTCATTTGTTATCGGAAAACATGAACAAGCAACAAACTATTATAATAAGGTTATAGATAAAAAGCCACTTCCAATGGATTATCTCAACGCCGGACACGTGGAATGGGTATCGGGTGATATTGAAAAAGCAGTCAGTTTTTATAGCCGGTCTAAGGAAATGAGCGGAACCAAAGATATCTTTTTAGAAATGTTCAATAAAGACAGAAACTATCTCATCCAAAAAGGAATTGCAGAAGACGACATTCCATTAATGTTGGATTTACTATATTAAAGCCAAGCTATACATCAAAGTCATAAGGGTTACCGTTCTTTAAAGCCTGTTTAAATTTTGCTCAGTATTATTTTGAGAGGAAAATTTAAACAGGCTTATTATCTTTTGAACATTCGGTAGCCTTTATTTATTTTATCATAAGCAATCTGTTAATTTACGACCTTTATTCACAAAAAAGGATATTATTATGATAAAAAGAATAGATATATAATGCAGTTCCAATAAAAATGTGTTTCTTTGTAGCATGAAACAATAAGAGGTTTATAACGATTTGCTTTCACATATGTATCTCCTCAGTTATCTACATTGAGTATTTCCATTCTGATCACCTTTTCTCAAAACTTTTTTATTGCATTATTAATTTTTTTATATTTACATTTATGAATATGTATGTTGGAAACCTTAGCTATAATGTTAAGGAATCAGATTTGAGACAAGTAATGGAAGAGTATGGAACAGTAGAATCTGTAAAGATCATCACTGATCGTGAGACAAGAAGATCAAAAGGTTTCGCTTTTATCGAAATGCCGGAAACATCAGAAGCTAAAAACGCTATCTCTGAATTAAACGGTGCAGAATATGCAGGCCGTCCGATGGTAGTGAAAGAAGCATTACCCAGAAATTAAAATACAATTCTGATAATAAAAAAGGATATTGCTAAGCGATATCCTTTTTTATTATTTATAACATCCATTAAAAAAATCAGAGCTTAATCAATTCTCTGTACAACTTCTGTACCGGTAACCCCATCACATTATAATAACTACCCGAAATCGATTCTACTCCGATAAAGCCAATCCACTCTTGTACTCCATAAGCACCGGCTTTATCCATTGGAGAATACTTATCGACATAATAGACAATTTCCTCTTCTGACAATACAGCAAATGTCACATCCGTTGTGACCGTAAAACTATTTTGCCACCCTTTTGTTGTCAAACAAACCCCTGTAATCACCTGATGAGAAGCACCGGAAAGTTTACGCAACATACGTATTGCATCTTCCCTATCCTTCGGTTTACCAAGTACTTCTCCATTCATCCATACGATAGTATCAGCCGTGATAAGCAGTTCATCCGGTTCAATCATAGATTGATAGGCCTCCGCTTTTTCACGAGAGATATAAGCCGGTATTTCCTCCCCCTGCAATGTATCCGGATAGGATTCATCAACATCGGGAAGTGTCTTTACCACATAATCGACTCCCAAACCAGACATTAACTCTTTTCTACGGGGAGAATTAGAAGCGAGTACAATATTGAATTTCTTTAAATTATCAAGCATAATCTCATCGTGTACCAATTATCGGTACATCCCTCTTTTTAATTATTAATTTTCTAATCGTCCCCCTACCATCCGAAAGCATCATCGGACATCCATTTACCATGCACTTTCAGCACTTGTTCAACCACATCACGCCCGCAACCATAACCACCGGCAGCATGAGAAATGTATTTGACAACAGCCTTTACTTCAGGAGCAGCGTCTTTAGGACAACACGGCAAACCACATTCCCGCAACACTTCAATATCGGGTATATCATCTCCCATATACAATATCTCCTCATCCGAAAGGCCGTATTTCTCACGAAAATCACGATAATCATGTATCTTCACGGCAGAGCCCATATACAAATCGGTTATTCCAAGTGCAGAAAAGCGGATACGAACGGCTTCCGTCCGGCCACCTGTAATAATGGCAACGTGTAATCCCTGCTTTACAGCCAGTTGAAGCGCATAACCATCCTTTATGTTCACCGTACGCATCGGCTCTCCCGAAATATGTAAGGGAATCATATCAGCGCTCAAAACTCCATCCACATCAAAAGCCAGAGCCTTTATCTTTTTAAGATCATAGTTGATTGTACTCACTAGAAAATAGATTTTACAATTAAACAATTTATGATTTACGATTGAAAATACTGCGGCTGATCAACTCATAAAGCCGTTGCATTTCAACATCGTCCGAAAGCATACCGAGATGATTGTTGATAACATTCTCATCATACCGTATGGCTGGTCCTGTCTGGGCGGCTTTGGGTTTCAATTCATGGACTTTACGGGCCGTTTCATCAATCAAAGGCAACATGACATCAAACGGAAGATGATATTTTTCCAACAAATCAGCCGCCAAAGCATACATATGATTGGTAAAGTTACAAGTGAAAACAGCCGCCAGATGAAGACTTTTACGCTGTTCGGAGTCTGCTTCATAAACGCGCTCGGACAAAGTAGCGGCAACCGCTTTCAAGAGTTCCGTATCTTCGGGTGTGGATGCTTCGATAAAGAAAGGAATTTCCCGGAAATCGACTTCACGCTGCTTACTGAACGTCTGCATAGGATAGAATACGCCATAATGTTCCGCATACCCTTCCCAGACACTCATCGGAAGACTCCCGGCAGTATGTACCAGCAAAGATTCCTTTCTTTTTCCGGCCACAATATCAGGTAGCAGTTCTGTAAAAGCAGAATCTTTCAACGACACAATATAAAGGCGAGCATACGGATTTATATCTCCCAGATCGGTAGTGAATTCCGCTTCCACTTTTTCAGCCAGGTTACGGGCAGATTCTTCCGTGCGACTGTATATCTGCACAATGCGAAAGCCCTTGCGATATAAAGCTTTCGCTAAGTTTGTCGCCAGGTTTCCGGCACCGATAAATACAATTGGGGTGTCTTCTATGCTTCTTTTCATCGTGTTGAAATCAAATATAATATTCCGCCGATTATCAATAATGCCAAAGGCAGCAGATAAGCAGACATAGTGCCTAACAACGCCACTATCAGGCCGATATTCATCACAAGCCAAAGCCCTATCAGCACAAGTCCGACGGATTTATCATGTTTGAGAAACAAAAAAATAACCGCTGTATAAAGCAAGAAATTATCTTTATTCATCACCCAAGGCAATCCAATGGCAGAAAAATGTATCAGTTTATCTACGAGATAAAGTACTCCTATCACAATCAAGGTGACGGCGATTGCTTTATAAGTATCCCTGTTATTGTTAGCTTTGGCAGCACTCACGGTTATTTCCCTCCGAATTTATTGATATGAATTTTTTCCCATTGCAGATGGTCCTCGTTGAAAGGCTTGCGTTCCATACCTTTATGCCCAATGGCGATGATGGAAAGAACCTGAAGTTGCAAAGGAATATCCAAGACTTCACGTACAAATTCATCCGAAGGCATACCATTGGCAGCCTGACGTTCACGAACCTGCACCCAGCAACTACCCAATCCTAAATCTTCCGCCTGGAGCTGAATCAGAATGGAAGCGATCGAAGCATCTTCAATCCAGACATCGCTTGCCAACGGATCAGCGATAACAACTATAGCCAATGCAGCATCGGCAATAAACGAAGAAGCCTGCTCTTTACAATGTGCCAATTGCTTTAATATCTCTTTATCATCCACGGCAATAAACTGCCAACTATTGCTACGCTTGGAAGTAGGCGACATCAAAGCAGCCTTCAACAAAGTTACCACCTGCTCCTGAGAAAGTTCTTCCTCCGTAAATTTCCGCATACTACGGCGGTTCTTTATCAATTCACTAAAATTTTCCATACTATTTCTGCTTTCTATAATTCTTAATAAAAGCAAGTGCAAAGATACATATAAAAACTGAAAGAAAGCACAGGATCAAGAAAGAGACTCTTGCCAAATACAGCAATAATAATAACATATCACCACCATTTCATCCTTCTTCAACACATCCGCTATTTTCTCTATATCTCCCTATTAATGAATAATACAAGGTGGAGCAATACTCTTATCCATTATATTAATATAAAAGCCACTAAATATAGTACTCAAAGAAGCAAGATCCTATATTAACCACAAGACATAGTATAAGGACCTTCACCCCGTATCACCAATAAATAAAACGATTCAAAAAGGTGAAAAGGTGCGAAAGGTGTAAATTAGAACGCATTCCTCTTCAAATCGTATCACATCTCATTTTTTATCATTACCTTTGTATTGACAAAAAACAATCGTTATGAAAAAGCGAATAACACAAGACGATTACATTAAAGTGAATCGGAAAGCCAGCCGCGAGGCGGAAATAGAGAGACACGGTCACCCTATTTGTTACAAACGGGTGCACCAGTCAAAAAAAGTATATAACCGTAAAAAGATAAAGGCAGGCGATAAGGCTCTGCCTTTTTTTATACAACCTGCGTTAGTTCTCCGGTCAGTGAGTCGATAATAAAACCATGAACATGTACATCTGACGGTATCAAAGGATGATGTATAATAGAATCAACAGTTTCACTTACCGACTTCCGCGTATCATCGAAACCACCGAGCCAGGAATCAAAATCAACACCACAGAAGCGTATCATCTCAATCAGATCTTCCCGGATACCACGAGTTTTCATTCGTTCAAGAATCTCATTGCTATCCATGTGATGAGCCCCGCAATCAGAATGGGCGATAACCATAATATCTTCTACACCAAGCTCGTATATAGCAACCAGCAAACTACGGATCACACTGCCGAAAGGATGGGAAATAACGGCACCGGCATTTTTTATTATCTTTGCATCGCCATTTCTGAGACCCAGAGCGGCAGGAAGTAATTCTGTCAAACGGGTATCCATACAGGAAAGAATGGCAAGCTTCTTATCGGGATATTTATTGGTTATATATTTTTCGTATCCCTTGCTCTCTACAAACTGCTTGTTAAAAGCAATAATTTCTTCTACCATATTCTTATTCGACATCTAAATGTTATGACAAATGTAGCAAACATCTATCACATGTTGCAACAAAACAATCCCTTTTCTTGTTGAAAAGATAAATAAAAGATGTAAATTTGCCACAAGATGCCCCTAAAGCTTACTACATATTACCGCGGGAGCGAAATTCCCGACTTGCCGGGAAAAAATACATTTCACTCCAAGGAGTTGTTTCTGATCTATGAAGCAACCCCGGGATATAAGCCTGTATTCATCGTAGCAACAGAAAACGGCAAACCCATCGCCCGGTTACTGGCCGGCATCCGTACCAATAAAAAGCTCTTTCCTCCTTCTATCGTCCGCCGTTGTGAAGTATACGGCACGGGAGAATACCTCTCGGATGAAGATACTGACAAGGAAACCATATTCGGCGAAATGTTGGAGCACCTCACCACAGAAGTTTTACGAGACTCTTTTATGATCGAATTCCGTAATCTCGACAATGCATTATTCGGATATAAATATTTTCGTGCCAACGGATATTTTCCCATCAACTGGCTACGGGTACGTAACTCCTTGCATAGCCAGCATTCGGTAGAAGAGCGTATCAGCCCCTCACGTATCCGACAGATAAAAAAGGGACTCAAAAACGGAGCAAAAGTAGAAGAAGCACACTCGATAGAAGAAATTGAGGAATTCTCGCGTATGCTGTACAAAATATATTCATCACACATCCGCAAACATTTTCCAAATATCGAATTCTTCTATCACATGGAAAAAAGACTGATAAGTAGCGAACAGGGAAAAATATTCATCGTACGCTATAAGGACAAGATCATCGGCGGTTCGTCCTGCATTTATTCGGGAGACAACGCCTACTTATGGTTTTCGGGAGGAATGCGAAAAACATATGCACTGCAATACCCCGGTATATTGGCCGTATGGATGGCCTTGAAAGATGCATACGAACGCGGATTCCGGCATTTGGAATTTATGGATGTAGGTTTACCCTTCAGAAAACATGGGTATCGTGACTTTGTTCTTCGTTTCGGTGGAAAACAGAGTAGTACACGTCGTTGGTTCCGTTTCCGATGGACATGGCTGAATAATTTATTTACCAAGATATACGTTTAAGACGATTTTTTCGTTATTACTCAATAAGCGATACTTTCCCATACGGAAAAGTACGCCAAGTGATGATAATAAGGATATGAACAATCGTCTCTCAATTATATACCTGCTTTTACTGTTTACCTTTCCCGCTTTGGCACAACAAGTCAAAATCGGAGGCATCATTACAGACGATAACGGAGAACCGATCGAACTGGCTACCGTACGTATAGAGGGAACGGCCATCGGTACGGTCAGCAATCTAAAAGGTAAATACTCGCTCAAGTTTACTTCCAGAGACACGGTAACAGTGATATATTCCATGATCGGATATAACACGCGGAAACGCACTTTAGTAAATCCACAGGGAAATATCAGCATAAACATGATGTTGCCGGCATTAGGATACGAACTCGACCAGGTAACGATTACCGAAAGTCGCCGGCAAACCAACACCGTGCAACAAATAGACATGAAAGCAAACAAGTGGATGCCGGATGCTTCGGGGGGAAATATAGAATCGATCATTGCCACACAAGCCGGAGTAAGTTCGAACAATGAACTTAGTTCACAATACAATGTTCGTGGAGGAAGTTTCGACGAAAATATGGTATACGTCAATGGTATAGAGGTTTACCGCCCGTTATTGGTCCGTTCCGGTCAGCAGGAAGGATTGAGCTTTATCAATCCGGATATGGTAGAAAACGTTGGATTTTCTTCCGGTGGATACGAAGCGAAATATGGAGATAAAATGTCATCCGTACTGGATATTACATATAAAAAGCCGGAACATTTCGAAGCAACAGGGGCTTTCAGCCTGTTAGGAGTTTCGGCATACATAGGTTTCGGCACTAAGAAATTCTCGTGGATCAACAGCGTACGATACAAAAGCAACCGCTATCTATTGGGAACACTGGATACGAAAGGAGAATACGATCCGCAATTCATCGACTATCAGACATACTTGAACTGGCGTCCCAATAAACGCTGGGAAATAGGATTCATCGGAAATATCTCAGAAAATAAATACATCTTCCAACCGGAAGACCGTAACACGCGATTCGGCACAATGGCTTCGGTACGTGAATTCAAGGTTTATTTTGACGGTCAGGAAAGAGATGTATTCCGCACATTCTTCGGTGCAGCCAATGCCACATACAAATTCAACGAAAACAATAGCTTGACTTTTCAGGCCTCTGCATTTCATACAAAAGAGCAGGAAACCTATGACATTACCGGGCAATATTGGCTCAACGAATTAGATGCTTCCGAAGAGGATACGGACACAGATACAGGTGAAACAATCGGTGTGGGTACCTATATGGAGCATGCCCGCAACTACCTCAACGCAGATGTACAAAGCTACTCGCTCACAGGACAACACCGCATCCAACGCCATGCTATTCAATGGGGACTGGAATTAAAAGCAGAGCGTATTAAAGAAAAACTACGTGAATGGGAAATGCGCGACTCAGCCGGATATTCATTACCACAAGTACCGAATGGTCCGGAATTGATTTACAGTTTATCATCCAAAAACGACATCAACAGTAACCGTTTATCCATATACGCACAAGACAGTTACAAATTCCAATCCGGTGCAGGCCTGTTCACGCTTACAGCCGGACTGCGTGGAAGCTACTGGAGCTGGAATAAAGAATTCATTGTAAGTCCGAGGGCTTCTCTGGCGCTGATTCCGAATTTCAATGAAAAATTCACATTCCGCGTAGCAACGGGGCTCTATTACCAAGCTCCTTTTTATAAGGAGTTTCGTGATACCACAATGGTAGACGGAGTCGCAAGCGTATCACTCAATAAAAACATCAAATCGCAACGTTCCATACACTTTGTTATCGGAAGTGATTACAGCTTCCGGGCAGTGGGACGTCCTTTCAAGTTTACAGCCGAAGTATATTATAAAGCACTGGGCAACCTTATTCCATACAATGTAGACAACGTCCGTATCAGTTATTACGGACGCAACATGGCAAGCGGTTATGCCACAGGACTCGACATGAAACTATTCGGGGAATTCGTGCCGGGAACCGATTCCTGGCTCACTTTCTCCGTAATGAAAACCGAAGAAAAAATAAACGGCAAGTGGCTCCCCCGCCCTACCGACCAACGCTATAACCTGTCACTCTATTTTACAGATTACTTTCCCAAAAGTACCAAATGGAAACTAAATCTCAAAGCGACTTTAGCGGGTGGATTGCCCTTCGGCCCGCCTCATAGCGGACGAGAAGAAGCGGTATACCGCACCCCCTCCTATCGCCGTGTAGACATCGGTATGTCACGTGTTTTAATTGATAATACGGATAAGCACAAAACCGGATTCGGGCGCAATATTCGCAGCATGTGGCTGGGACTGGATGTTTTCAATTTGCTTAATATCAGCAATGTTAACTCCTATTATTGGGTAACTGATGTGCACAATAATCAGTTTGCAGTACCCAATTACCTTACATCTCGTCAAATCAATGTCAGACTGCTGATCGACTTTTGAAATTAAATGCGGAAATATTTCTCTATTAACGAAGAATTGATTTTCTTTGTAGTGGTTTAATAGTAACCAGAACTAAAATTAATGCCAAAATAAAGAAGACAGTCATGAAGATTTCACACATTGAACACTTGGGTATTGCTGTAAAAAGCATCGAAGAAGCCCTTCCGTATTACGAAAATGTATTAGGTCTGAAATGTTACAACATCGAAACAGTGGAAGACCAGAAAGTAAGAACCGCTTTCCTGAAAGTAGGCGAAACAAAAATTGAACTGTTAGAACCCACCTGCCCCGAAAGTACCATCGCCAAATTTATTGAGAACAAAGGCGCGGGCGTTCATCACGTGGCATTCGCCGTAGAAGACGGTGTAGCTAATGCACTTGCAGAAGCAGAAAGCAAAGAAATCCGCCTTATCGACAAAGCTCCGCGCAAAGGTGCGGAAGGACTTAATATCGCTTTCCTCCATCCTAAATCAACTTTGGGTGTATTGACAGAACTTTGCGAACACTAAAATCATTGACGATTGGGTGATTTATAATTTACGATTGAAATTACTTTTGCTATTTTATAAAAGTAATCCCAATCGTAAACCGTAAACCGGCTAATCGTAAATTCTATAAATCCTTTAAAACAAAAAGACACATGAGTAACCAGCTTGAAAAAGTAAAAGAGCTTATTGAACTTCGTGCTCAGGCTCGTTTAGGTGGCGGCGAAAAGGCTATTGAAAAACAACACGCCAAAGGCAAATACACCGCCCGTGAGCGTATTGCACAACTGCTTGACGAAGGTAGTTTCGAAGAATTGGACATGTTTGTACAGCACAGATGTACCAACTTCGGTCAGGATAAAAAGCACTTCCTCGGTGATGGTGTCGTAACCGGTTATGGTACGATCGAAGGAAGATTAGTATATGTTTTCGCACAAGATTTCACTGTATTCGGTGGATCATTGTCGGAAACCATGGCACAGAAGATTTGTAAAGTAATGGATATGGCCATGAAGATGGGTGCTCCGGTTATCGGCATCAATGATTCGGGTGGTGCCCGTATCCAGGAAGGTATCAATGCATTGGCCGGTTATGCTGAGATTTTCCAGCGCAACATCATGGCATCCGGCGTTATTCCCCAGATTTCGGGAATCTTCGGTCCATGTGCCGGTGGTGCCGTTTATTCTCCCGCATTGACAGACTTTACATTGATGACCGAAGGTACATCTTATATGTTCCTTACCGGTCCGAAAGTAGTAAAGACCGTAACAGGCGAAGACGTATCCCAAGAAGATCTGGGCGGTGCAAGCGTTCATGCAAGTAAATCAGGTGTTACTCACTTTACTGCTGCAACAGGTGAAGAAGGATTGGCAATTATCCGTCACCTGCTCAGTTTCATTCCACAAAACAACCTCGAAGAAGCTCCACTGGTAAATTGTACAGACCCTATCGACCGTATGGATGATCTGTTGAACGAAATAATTCCTGACAGCCCCAACAAACCATACGACATGTATGAAGTAATCGGTGCCATCATCGATAACGGAGAATTCCTCGAAGTACAGAAAGACTATGCAAAGAATATCATCATCGGTTTTGCCCGTATGAACGGACAATCCGTAGGTGTGGTTGCCAACCAGCCTAAATATCTGGCCGGTGTACTCGATAGCAATGCATCACGTAAAGGTGCCCGTTTCGTTCGCTTCTGCGATGCATTCAATATCCCTTTGGTTACATTGGTAGACGTACCGGGATTCCTTCCGGGAACAGGCCAAGAATATAATGGGGTCATCTTACACGGTGCTAAACTGCTGTACGCTTATGGTGAAGCCACCGTACCTAAAGTAACGGTTACATTGCGCAAATCTTATGGTGGTTCTCACATCGTAATGAGCTGTAAGCAGCTTCGTGGTGATATGAACTATGCATGGCCGACGGCTGAAATCGCTGTAATGGGCGGTGCAGGTGCCGTAGAAGTATTGTACGCCAAAGAAGCTAAAGAACAGGAAAATCCTGCTCAATTCCTGGCAGACAAAGAAGCTGAATATACCAAACTGTTTGCTAATCCGTATAATGCTGCAAAATATGGCTACATCGATGATGTTATCGAACCGAGAAATACCCGTTTCCGCATTATCCGTGCGTTACAGCAGTTGCAGACTAAGAAATTAACAAACCCTGCCAAAAAGCATGGTAATATTCCATTGTAACAAATTAAATACAGATTGTTATGAATAAAAAAAGAATTGGGATATTTATCACGTTAGTGGCAGTAGTTTGCTTAGGGCTGAATGCACAAAGAGCGACAAGCTTGAAAATCAATGAAGTACTGGTTACCAATGAGCAGAACTATCAAGATGATTACGGCTTGCATAATGCTTGGATAGAAATATTCAACACCTCTTTTGCTTCGGTAAATATCGAAGGCTGCTATCTGACGAACGATAAAGACAATCCAACCAAATATCCTATTCCTAAAGGAGATGTACTGACGTTGATAAAACCCCGCCAGCATATCTTGTTCTGGGCAGACGGAATGCCGAATCGCGGAACGTTTCACGTAAGCTTCACACTGGATCCAAGCAAAGAGAACTACATTGCCTTGTACGATTCGAACGGTAAGACACTTATTGACGAAATTACAGTACCTGCCGGAATGCTTGCCGATCAGTCTTATGCACGAGAAGAGGATGGAAGTGCAAATTGGGTGATTAAAGGTGGAGGAGAACATAGCTATGTAACTCCAAGTACCAATAATATGACATTAGATAAGAATGAAAAAATAGAAAATTTCAAAAAACACGATGCAGACGGCTTCGGCATGGCAATTATAGCGATGTCAGTTGTATTTATCGGTTTAATATTATTGTATGTTTCATTCAAAATAGTAGGTAATATCGCTGTAAAATTAGGTAAGAGAAATGCAATGAAAGCTATAGGGATTACAGATAAGGTAGAAGCCAAAGAAAAGAATCTGGGGAGTCACTCCGGCGAAGAAGCCGCCGCTATTGCAATGGCTCTGCACGAGTTTATGAACGATGCACACGATGTTGAAGATATGATTTTAACTATCAACAAAGTGAAGCGTACTTACTCACCTTGGAGTTCCAAAATTTACACTTTGCGTCAGACACCGAAAAGATAATTATTAACTCTAATAAATTGAAGCAATGAAACAGTATAAATATAAAATCAACGGAAACCTCTACAATGTTACAGTAAACGATCCGGAAGAGAATATCGTAAACGTTGAAGTAAACGGTACTCCTTACAAAGTAGAGCTTGACAAACCCGTAAAAGCCACTATCATTCCCAAACCGGTAACCCGTCCTGCCGCCGCTCCGAAAACAGATAACGGTGCCCCGGTTGTACAACGACCAGTTGGTGGAACTACCGGAAAAAAAGACGGTGTAAAATCTCCACTGCCCGGAGTTATTCTCGACATCAGGGTGAAGGAAGGCGATACCGTGAAAAAAGGACAAACCGTAATTATCCTTGAAGCAATGAAAATGGAAAACAATATCAATGCACACAAGGATGGAAAAATTTCAGAAATCAAAGTTAAACAAGGAGATTCTGTATTGGAAGGTACAGACCTCGTAATCATTGAATAATTATGGGAGATTTCTTATCATTTTTGGGGAATAACCTTATTGATTTCTGGGGATATACGGGTTTTGCCAATGCAACCCCGGGACATCTTATCATGCTGGTAGTCGGACTCTTTTTTATCTATCTGGCAGTAGCCAAAGAGTTTGAACCAATGCTCCTCATCCCTATCGGTTTTGGTATTCTCATCGGTAATATTCCTTTCAATATGGAAGCCGGTCTAAAAATCGGTATCTATGAAGAGGGTTCTGTATTGAATATACTTTACCAAGGAGTAACCTCCGGTTGGTATCCGCCGCTTATATTCTTAGGTATTGGAGCCATGACAGACTTCTCGGCATTGATATCCAATCCAAAACTAATGTTAATCGGGGCTGCTGCTCAGTTCGGTATTTTCGGTGCTTACATCATCGCTCTTCTAATGGGCTTTGAGCCTAACCAAGCGGGTGCTATCGGTATTATCGGTGGTGCTGACGGCCCAACGGCTATCTTCCTTTCATCCAAACTGGCTCCAAACCTGATGGGTGCTATTGCTGTATCAGCCTATTCATACATGGCATTGGTTCCTGTTATACAACCGCCCATTATGCGTCTGCTGACCACCAAAAAAGAGCGTGTAATCCGTATGAAACCACCAAGAACCGTATCCCATACAGAAAAGGTTATTTTCCCAATTGTAGGTTTACTGCTTACAACATTCCTTGTACCTTCAGGTCTGCCTCTGCTTGGTATGCTGTTTTTCGGTAACTTACTGAAAGAAAGTGGTGTGACACGTCGTTTAGCCAACACAGCCAGTGGACCATTGATCGATACCATCACTATTTTATTAGGACTGACGGTAGGTGCTTCTACACAAGCATCTGAATTCCTAACTTGGAGTTCTGTACAAATCTTTATCTTAGGTGCTCTTTCATTCATCATTGCTACCACTGCGGGAGTATTATTTGTGAAAATATTCAATCTCTTCCTTAAGAAAGATAACAAGATCAACCCTCTGATCGGTAATGCTGGTGTATCCGCTGTTCCCGACTCAGCACGTATTTCACAGGTTGTGGGTTTGGAATATGATCCAACCAATTATCTGCTGATGCATGCCATGGGTCCGAATGTAGCAGGGGTTATCGGTTCAGCGGTTGCTGCCGGTATCTTACTGGGCTTCCTTATGTAAAAAAGTGAGTATTATAAATTAAGAAAAGGGCATGTGTCAAAACTCCCCTTTTATCGAAATCACCCTCGCTACACCTGTGGCGAGAGTGATTTTTAGTTTATGAGAGTTTCGACACCCTCTTTTGGTATATCATCATCTATCACGAAACATCGCATTGAACTCTCAATTGCGTAACATTTACGTTAATCTATCTAAAAGGTTCTACGAAAATTTCGTAAAAGTAATCTTTTTGTTAACTTGCACTCAATAATAAAAACACAACAACCCTATACACCATGAAACAGCTTATCCTTTTTTTACTTCTCGGTACCTGCAATACATTATTTGCACAGCACACGAAGCTAATTCAAGAAGCAATGAACAACTATGATTACGAAAAGGCAATCATGCTGATTGACAAAGAACAGCCGACTACCGAACTACTGTTTCAAAAGGGAAAAGCACTCAAATCATTGGGTCGCAATGCAGAAGCACTCCATACCTTTCGGCAGATCATAGCCGGTGACAGCCTAAACCAACGGGCTTTCATCGAAGCAGCCGAATGTTGCAAGCAATCGGCTAAATACCAGGATGCACTGAAATATTATCAAAAAGCAATAGATATTCATCCGGACAATAAATATGTACGCATTCAATACATTAGCCTGTTATGCAATCTTCAACAATATGAAGAAGCATTCGGAGAAAGCAGTGTACTGGCAGAAACAGACAGTTCGGCAGTAATATTACACCTGCAAGCACAAAGTTTGGAAGGAAGGACAGGTTTTCTGGATGCTGCTTTGGGATGCTATCATGTCATTCAAGACAAATATCCCGACGACTATCTGGCAGCCGCCAAATTAGGACAAATTTACAACGCGATGCAATTCTACGAATACGCCATCGAAGCAACAGAAAAATATCGTGAAGCCGATACCACCAACGTTGTGGTAAACCGCCAAAATGCACAGGCATATTGCCTCTCGGGAGATTACCCTATGGCAATCAAGCGATATGAATATCTGGTAGGACAACGGGACAGTTCATTTCATACATACTATTATTTAGGAGTAAGTTACTATGCCACTGAAAAATTTTATGAGGCGCACGACATGCTCGAGATAGCCCGCAAATATGATCCCGAAAATGTAAACCTGCTCTATTATCTGGGACGTGCCTGTGCAAAGACATCCTGGAAAAAACAAGGAATCGAATATTTAGAAACTGCCATTGATTTGAGTCTGCCCAAAGACAGTGCGATGACGCGTCTCTACAAAGGCTTGCGCGATTGTTGCAGGTTAGGAAGAGAACCGGCCAAAGCCATACAAGCAGCAAAAGACCAATACAAATACGATAAGACCAACCATAAACTTCTTTATGACATTGCCATCGACTATCTTTTCATGAAAGACAACAAGAATGCAACGCATTATCTGGAAGTGTTTTTAAAAACACGTCCCAAAGACACCAAAGAGACAGCCATAGAGATAAATAAAAAAGGGGAAGTAGAGGTCAATATGGAATATTATTACCGGTCGGCTATGGAAACTTTAAAGAAACTGAAACAGAAAGCGAAAGAAGAAGATTTCTTTAAAAACGGTACTTTATCCAAGGAATGAAAACGTTTGCATAAATATATAAGGAATACACGAAAAGAAAGAAAAGGACATCTCGATAAATTGTCCTATATTAGCACCGTTAAAATCTATAACACGCTAATATCATGAAGAAATTCTTTTTTATTTTAGGTTCTTTCCTACTGTCTCTTAGTACTTATGCAGCTATGAATGTGAACAAAATCGACCCGCCTTTTTGGTATGCCGGCATGAAGAATCCGGAACTCCAATTAATGATTTACGGCGAAGGTATCGGTAACGCTTCCGTTTCCGTAAACTATCCCGGAATCTCACTCAGTAGTACAGTGAAGTTGGAAAGCAATAATTATCTGCTCGTTTATCTTCATCTGGATAAAGATGTGAAACCCGGCAAATTTCCGCTTACCTTTACCATCGGCAAGAAGAAACTGGTGAAAGAATATGAACTGAAAGCCCGTAATAAGAAAGGTTGTGAACACAAAGGTTTCGATGTTTCCGACGCCCTTTATCTGCTCATGCCGGATCGTTTTGCAAATGGCAATCCGGAAAATGACAACATCGACGGTATGTCTCCGTATAAGGTAGACCGCAATGATCCGAATGCCCGTCATGGAGGTGACTTGGCAGGTATTGAGCAAAATTTGGATTATTTCGAGGATCTGGGTGTTACGGCTCTCTGGTTCACTCCGGTTTTGGAAAACAACATGGAAGGTGGTTCTTATCACGGCTATGCCACTACGGATTATTACAAAGTAGATCCCCGATTCGGTACGAACGAAGAATATCGCCAATTGATAGCCAAATCTCACGACCGGGGCATCAAGATCGTAATGGATATGATTTTTAACCACTGCGGAGTAGAACACCCTTGGATCAAAGACATGCCCTCAAAAGATTTCTTCAACAACCCCGACCACGAGAAGAATTTTGTGCAGACCTCCTTCAAACTGACCCCTCACGTGGATCCTTATGCTTCCAAATATGATTTTGACCAGATGAACGACGGCTGGTTCGTAACGGTAATGCCCGATTTAAATCAAAAGAATCCGCATGTCTACAAATATTTAGTACAAAACAGTTTCTGGTGGATTGAATATGCCGATATCGATGGTATCCGCATGGACACTTATCCGTATGCAGACTACGATGCCATGAGTAACTGGATGAAAGAATTGAATGAGGAATATCCCAATTACAATACTGTTGGAGAAACCTGGGTAACAGAACCGGCTTATACAGCCTGGTGGCAGAAAGACTCAAAGCTATCTGCCCCTTTAAACAGTAACCTGAAAACCGTAATGGATTTCAGCTTCTTCGATAAGATTAATACCGCCAAGAATGAACAAACGGAAACCTGGTTCAAAGGATTGGACCGTGTATACAACAACTTTGTTTATGATTTCTTATATCCCGATCCAACTTCGGTGTTGGCATTTATCGAAAACCATGATACAGACCGCTTTTTAGGTGAAGGCGACAATCTCCCTATGTTGAAACAGGCCTCTACCCTATTACTGACTACCCGCCGCATTCCACAATTATATTACGGCACAGAAATCATGATGAATGGCGTGAAGAGTAAGAGTGACGGTTATGTACGTAAGGACTTCCCCGGTGGTTGGAGTGACGACAAAGCGAATGCACTGACAGCCGCAGGACGCACTAAATTACAAAATGAATGTTACAACTTCTATAAAACATTGTTGAATTGGCGCAAAGGAAACGAAGTAATTGCCAAAGGTAATATGACGCAATTCATGGTGCAACATGGAGTATATGCATATGCCCGCCAATACAACGGCAAAACTGTATTTGTAATGTTAAATGGTACGGATGAAGCAACGACCCTACCACTAAAATACTATAAAGAGATACTAAAAGATCATGCCCAAGGAAAGGATATTCTAACCGGAAGAATCATTAATCTGGACGGTGAACTGACGATGTCTCCAAGAGAATCTTTGGTGATTGAAATATTTCCATAGAGAAATAACACCAAGAATGATTAATTAATATACATAAAAGAGGAAAAAGAGAGACAAGCAGTGTCTCTCTTTTTTTATATGGCAACTGCGATTAAGTAATGCTTAAAAAATAACTTGGCACATATGTTCCGGTTGATCGGGTCATTTCATTTTAAGAACTTCCCCTAAGGGACGATTTTGAACTGTATCCCAAAAGTTGGACACAAAACTTTAAGAGTGTAGTTTTTTTGTTCATCGAGGTACATTATTCATATAGAATTTACCCCCTTCACCGGCTTCACCTTTTTTAATCAAGCTCCCTATTTATCGGTGATACAGGGTGAAGGCACGCCCCGGTTTCCCGACAATAGTGCTCACTCCCCGTATAGCCGGTGCTCACCACCCGTATGCCTAATGCTTACGACCCGCATGCCCGGTGCTTGGGAGACATTTGCAAAGAGGCCGGAAAGCGGGGCGTGCCTTCACCTCGTATTACCGATGAACAAAGCAATAAAGCCCAAAAGGTGAAGTTGGTGAAAGGGGTAAAAAATATACAGAAGAAATATTCTGAAGAATAAAAAAACATTCACCGGAAAAAAGATGCTACATCTTTTTTTGAAACCTGCACATCTTCCCGTTGAAACCTGTTACATCTTTTTTTAAAAGGTGCTATGTGTTTTTGAAAAAGATGCTACGTCTTCAAGCAGACAAGAGTTGCTAATTGATGGAAGTATATGGATTTTGATTGACACTGTCACAACTTATTTTTTCACGATTACTAAAAGCAGAAAACGATACGATATAAAAAAATAAAAACCGCCTCAAAAAAGAAACAGTCTTTATTTTTCTCTACTCTCATGTTAAAAGCCGGCTTAGAAGTGCAATGTTTATTGGATGATAACATCCGCCGGATTCTTCTCCTGACTCCCTTCTGATTAATTATACCTCAATGAAGCAAAAAGAATCTTTCTCCGGAAGTTTCTCCATATACTCGTGTGTGATGCTTTCACTCTATTATCACCGGATAATGACATGTGTGTCAAAGCAATTATCTATTGTAAACCACAAATATATACAAATTCTTTTTCATAAACACAAGATTATCGAAATAAATGACAAAAAAAAGCTGTACCCGATACAGGTACAGCTTCTCTTATCTCAAATAATTTCTTACTGAGCCAACTTGTTGTCTGAACCAAGCACATTGATAATTTTATGCTTGTACAGTTTCTCCATGTTGTCACGAGCCGGTCCCAGATATTTACGCGGATCGAACTCTGCCGGTTTTTCAGCAAATACCTGACGGATAGCAGCAGTCATAGCCAAACGGGAGTCTGAGTCGATATTGATCTTACAAACAGCAGATTTGGCAGCTTTACGCAATTCTTCTTCAGGGATACCGATAGCAGCTTTCAGCGCACCACCGTATTTGTTGATCGTTTCAACTTCTTCCTGAGGAACTGAAGATGATCCGTGAAGAACGATAGGGAATCCCGGAAGTTTTTCCATTACAGCGTCCAATACATTGAATGCCAAAGGAGGAGGAACCATACGACCTGTCTTCGGATCGATATGACACTGTTCCGGAGTAAATTTGTAAGCACCGTGAGAAGTACCGATAGAGATAGCCAATGAATCGCAACCTGTGCGTGTAGCGAAGTCGATTACTTCTTCCGGGTCAGTGTAAGTGTGGTGATCTGAAGAAACTTCATCTTCTACACCTGCCAATACACCAAGTTCTCCTTCTACAGTTACATCGAACTGATGAGCATATTCCACCACTTTCTTAGTCAAAGCTACATTCTCTTCATAAGGAAGGTGAGAACCGTCGATCATCACTGAAGAGAAACCGGAATCGATACAGCTCTTACAAGTTTCGAAAGTATCTCCGTGGTCAAGATGCAAAACAATCTCGGGATGCGCACAACCCAATTCTTTTGCATATTCTACAGCACCCTGAGCCATGTAACGCAACAAAGTCGCGTTAGCGTATTGGCGAGCACCTTTAGAAACTTGAAGAATAACCGGAGATTTTGTTTCTACAGCAGCCTTGATGATAGCCTGCATCTGTTCCATATTGTTGAAGTTGAAAGCCGGAATAGCATATCCGCCTTTGATAGCCTTAGCAAACATCTCTTTGGTGTTTACCAATCCTAAATCTTTGTAATTTACCATTTTGTTTAAAAGTTTATTGTTAGTGAATAAAAATTCTACGCAAAAGTACACATAATAGTTTTAATACAAAACCAAAGCGTAAGAAATATCCCCGCTACAGAGTACAAATCAATCCTATTTTGTAGTATTCAATATCATTTAAGAGTTGATTGTAATCCCGATGTAGCAAAGACGGTTTTTATTTCTTCAGATAAATAATGGTAGGCAAATGATCACTGTAACCGTTCAGCCACAGTTTTCCCCCGTGTGTCCGCAGAGGAGAACCTTTGTATTTTCCATCCTGCTGAAAAAGATATTCGCGAATAAAAACTTCGTTATGATCATATTTCAATCCTTTCTTCTTCAATAGCGCAGAAGATAGTACAATCTGGTCGAAAAGATTCCATTTACCCCGATAAAGCAACGTTCCTACTCCCTTATCCTCCAGCGTTTCCCACCAGGGATTGAAAAAATCCCCTTTTCCGACTTCCTTCCTGTATTTTTTGGCTCCAAGAGTCAACATACTATTATCCATCGGGTCATCGTTCATATCCCCCATTACGATCAATTTTAATTTCTTATTCTCACGTTGCAGTGAGTCTGTCAAGGTACGCACCTGACGTGCCGCATGAATCCGTACAGGTTCGGCCGCCCCGCGTGAAGGCCAGTGATTAACAATAAAACAGACCGGCTCACCGGCAAGTTTTCCATTCACGATGAGAAATCCACGTGTTTTATGTATCGTATCACCCTCAAAAGGCTGCGACAAAACCAACTTGCTGGATGAAACTGTAAATTGTTTCGGGTCATACAGCAGCGCACAATCAATCCCCCGTTTATCCGGCCCTTCATAATGTACGACACGATATCCTGTGGAAGCCAGTGCCGGCTGGCCGACCAGATCATCCAAAACACGTCTGTTCTCTGCCTCCGCCACTCCGATAACAGCAGGTCCTTCCGGAACTTTATCCCGTGACAGTTCACTGATCACTTTCGAGAGATTTTTCAACTTTGACACATATTTCTCTGTATTCCATCGTTTCGGTGCATCGGGAAGATACTCATAATCATTCTTACCGGCATCGTGAATAGTATCAAACAGATTTTCAAGATTATAAAAAGCTACGCTATACAATCCTTTTTTCTTCTCCTGAGCTTGTCCGGCAATTACTGCAAACAGCAGGATAACAGTTGTTACAATCAATTTCTTCATACAATAAATCTCTTTGTTTTCTGCAAAAGTCTAAAAAAAAAGTGAGATAGCTCGTTTTTTTCAAAAACTTTTTTCTATTTCACGGAAAAGCATTATCTTTGCGCACTGAAAATGACCATTACACTATTCTTACCAAATAGTAAACGATATAATAATTAAAAAACAAATACTGAAATGAAAAAAGGTATTCATCCAGAATCATACCGTCCGGTAGTATTCAAAGATATGTCAAATGGCGATATGTTTTTGTCAAAATCTACAGTAAACACGAAAGAAACCATCGAGTTTGAAGGTGAAACTTATCCGTTACTGAAGATAGAAATCTCTAATACTTCTCACCCGTTCTATACTGGTAAATCTACATTGGTGGATACAGCAGGTCGTGTTGATAAGTTCATGAGCCGTTACGGTGACCGCAAGAAAAAATAATCTACTCTTCTTAAAGAGATAGAAAAAGAGGAAATTCCAATTAAGAATTTCCTCTTTTTCGTTATACAGGGGGGATGAAATTCCACCAATACTAAAAGTTCCCTGTCATTCGAACCCGTACAATAAAGTTATTTATTGAATAGTCCGTCTCAATTTCATTAATCCTTGCCCCATAATAATATATGCCAATGTATCAAAAGGCAGTATTATTGTGCCGAAAGATCCATTGGCATATAAGGGAAGCATTATTTTCACTTAATAATCTTACAAGATTCCACTTTTCCCTTATTGTCTTTTATCCGAGCCACATACTGCCCCGATGGCAGCACTGACAGCCCCAAAGAAGACACGTTTTTCTGTCGCTGTACCATCATACCGTTAACGGAATAGATTTCAACCCAAACCGCTTTTGTGTTTATGATCAACTCATCCAAATTGCTATCATAATACACTTGCAGACTCGCTGAATCGACAACAGTCTCCTCAATTCCCGTCAATGCCGGCTTAAAATTAGTATACAGCCGGAATTCATTGGCAGGAACAAGTACACTTTGAGTTGTCGACGTTACATTCAACGTAGCGTTTTCATCCATCAGATCATACCAAGTACCGGTTTGCGGAAATGTTACTGAATAATTACCCGGGACAGCGGTAAAATTCCCGACAACAACCACTCTTTTATCTCCTGAAGTTATAGTTATAAAACGGCCGTTATTCCAATTTGTATTGCCGCTCACTTTCCAGCTAAAAATAACATCAGGGGAAAAAAGTTCGGGATATGACAGACGCAAATCCATCAATTTACTATAAACATTATACAACTCTTTACGTGCGGAATTCTCCAAATAATCCCAGCGAAGAGGTTTGGGATCAGTACGATAAGCACCATTATCATCGACAACCGTACCGTCCGAATTACTATTTATTGAATAATCATATCCCAATTCTCCGAATTGCCAAATCATTTTAGGTCCCGGAACGGTAAAGAAGAAAGCAGCGTTCGTAGCAAGTTGCTTCATCCGGTTCTCCAAATTATTATCAGTCGTCGGGTTCGCACTTGCTTCACCACCTTTTATACTTTCAATCCCCCATTTCCAAGCTTTAAAAGAAGTACGTTCTTCATCATGGCTTTCCATATATCCCATCAAACTGTTTACAGGCATATTGGATGTACCTCCATACAATCCTGAGAAATTAGAATTATCCGGCCATCCCATAGCCGATTCACAATACGCATGATTCATGTTTCTCCAAAGCATGATGCCGGCCTCTCCCAATTCCTTCTCTTCCGTAGTACCCTCCGTCAGATGTTCTATAATAACATAAGCATCCGAATTCCTTTTCCAGATTTCCGAAGACATCCGCTTCAAGTTTGCGATACGTTCCGCATCATATTTATTGGCCCATGTATCCTGCGAAGTATTGGAAAATCCTTTAGTAAAATCGTATCGAAAACCATCCACTTTATACTCTTTCATCCAGAAACCGGCCACACTGTCCACCAACGCACGGGTATACGTACTTTGATGATTAAAATCATATCCCCACTGCAAAGCAGCATTAGGAATATTAGACTTTTGATTATACCAGGGATTATCTGCCGACGGAGTCCCATCCGCCTCACGATAGAGCAAATAGAATGGAGACTGCCCAAAACTGTGATTCAATACCAAGTCTATAATCACTGCTATCCCTTGCCGATGGCATTCGTCAACAAAAGCCCGCATATCGTTTTTAGTTCCATAATACTTATCCACCGCAAAATAAAACGAAGGATTATATCCCCAACTGCTATTCCCTTCAAACTCATTAACCGGCATCAGTTCAATGGCATTGATTCCCAACTGTTTCAAATAGGGCAATTTGTCTTTCGCCGCATTAAAGGAATGTTCGGAAGTAAAATCGCGAATATGCATCTCGTATACCATTAATTGATTCCTGTCCGGCTTTTTAAAATCCGTTACCTGCCATTGATAAGGCGTCTGTCCTGTCTGAAGCACAGAAACAATCCCTTCGGCTTTCCCCGTCGGGTAAGGCTTCAAATCAGGATATACAGTAGATGGAATATACGAATCATTCCACGGATCGAGAACTTTATCCGCATACGGGTCGGCTATATAAATAGTACCATCCACCACATATTGAAAAGCGTATTCCTTTTCTCTCTCCAAGCCACTCAACGTAATCCAAAAAAACTCTCCGTCTTGTTTTAATTGGTACTCCGGCGATAATTTCCAATCATTAAAATCACCTACCACATGAACAGTCTTCTTTTTGGGTGCCTGAAGCACAAGAGTAGCTTCGTGAATGCTCAAATAGTTAATACCCGGTCGTACATTTGCCGGAAGCGGCGCCTGCACTGTCTCACCCAACACGTTCACCGTCCGTGTAGCTGTCTCCGTTTGTCCGCCAATCGAAGCCTCCACACGTATCTCGAAATTACCGGCTTGCAAAAAAGTATGCTCGGCAGTGATCTCTTTCACATTGCTTTGAGTTGCTATCGGTTCATTACCAACAAACAGTTTCATGTCTGCCACCATAGAAGCCGATGCTTTCATTGCCAGTGTTTCTCCGCTATTCAAGGTCGCAATTCCGGAAGGCTGATCGAAACGAACCGTCAGTCCTGTTTCATGTATATCCACAAAAATATCCTTGCCACCGGTATCTTTTCCCTCCTTTTTGCCGTCTGAGCTACGAAAGACAAATGCCATTTTCAGAATTTTCTCACCGGCAGGAACGCCATAATAACTACGAACATCAGGGGTAATATTCAGTTCCCACTTATTATTGCCCAAAGAAGTCATCTTGTACTTTGCAACATTCACATTCCAATCCGAAGCATATCGCCAGTCAGATTCTTTTTCACTCTGATCTGTAATGACACCCGTATGTGCGTATACATCCCCCGTATAACCTTTTAATCCGGCAGTACCTTGTGCAGCATCAAAAATGAGGGTCACCGCCTTTCCTTCGATAGGAAAGGCAGGGTTCGTTGTCACTATTTGAGCCTTTGCAATGAACATTACCCAAATGCAAAATCCTAACAAAACGTAAGATCGTTTCATAAATTCCTCCTTATTTATCATAAAAGGCTGCTTCCGGTCACAGAAACAGCCTTTCCATATTCATTTATTTATTCACAAATGCCTATTTTACTGTTCCGTTACCATTCGTGAAGTTCACATACACTTTCTGACCGGCATTTACAGGACATTCATAACCCAGTTCTCCAAGATTATCACCAACCTGCTTGTTTTCACGATAAACAATCGAAGCATCGTTTTTCATATCCAACGTAAATTCGCTCTTCCACCAATTACCAGTTCCGGCCACTGTACAACAGATACGCGCTACCCCGTCTGCAGTAGCAGCAGGAGAGACAAAATCACCGTTTTTATCTGCAGGTACAGTAAATAATGTTTCTTCATTACAGTTCCAACTGCCATTAACCAATCCACCTAAAAGATAGACCTCCGGTCTCAAGAATTCAACTTTCTTGCCACCTACTTTATCGACAGTAACAACCACTATATACCAACCGGAAATGCCAATCAGAATATTACCACCCTTATCAGTCAATCCGGCGAGTTCGATGGCAGCAGGAGTTACTATATCTGTAGAGAAGCCGAAATCTCCTGTCCAACCGGCCACCGGAGAGAATTTGATTTCTTCACCGGCATTATAATATTGCATACTCCAGAACATACCGGGAGTCTGAGTCACAGGAATCATCTGGCAAGCATCATTCCAATTCCAATCCGAGCTATAAGCAGAGCCGTTGATAAACATCGTTTCGGGCAAATCGCTTACTTCTTTAATTGTGTATGTATAATCTTTTACGTTGATCGTAATTCTTACCTTTCCTTGCAATTCCAGACCGATAGCTCCAGCCTGTTGCCCCTTCTGATCCGTAAAATCGAGTAGGCCGGATGCAGAAGCATCCCCGTCTTTCATTGCACCCAATGCCTTGTTCCAATCAATGCTTCCGGCAGCTCCTGATTTCGGGAATATTTTGAAATTAGCCTTGTCTTCCTTTTCGTTTGTAAACTCCAGCGTAAAGATGGCATCATCGTCCGCATCACGTGTAAAAGCCAAAGCTCCGGCCAAATCCCACGAAGAGATATCTCCCAAAGCATAATACTCATCTTCCATCGCAGGAGGAGTGACAGGAGTCACTTTCATATTAATATCAGCCACATCGACAGAAACAGCCTGATTATCGGAAGCCATTGCAGAAACTCCCACTTTCACTGCTATATCGCGCGCCACAGCCTGACGGCTGTTGTATAATTGCATCGTCAGCAATTCCAGTTCCGCAGCATCCACTTTCAAAGCTCCATCCTTTTCGGCAAACGGAATGTCTAATGTTTTATCATTGCCTGCCAATTGCAATTTATAACCTACGATTTCGTCCGAACCGGACAGAGACTCCAACTTGGCAATTACTACAGAATCCTCTGCATACGTATCCATCACGACTTCCGAAGTTACACCCGCTACCTGTGCAGTAATGCCACTCTTAGATTCCTCCTGGGGATTGGACTGGGGATTGGCCCAGTCCGTATAATCTTCGTCACAAGCCGAAAAACCAGCCAGCACCAGAAGAGAAAACATATATAATGATATCTTTTTCATGTTTCTTATTCGTTTTAAAATTACAAAAGTTATTCAGCCGTTGCTTCGTAAAAGTCCAGAGTATAGGCAAGTTTGGTTCCGGCAACTTTAACAGTTACCACCACTTCGTAAGTACCGGCATTTCCGATTTGAATATTCAAACCGCCATTACCATCGTCTACTCCGCTGACATCTGCCAGTTTTTTAGACTCTTCCGGAACCAGCCCGTCAAAGTAGGCTACCTGGTTTCCATCCCAACCCGGATTCATATTGAACTTCATTGTACCGGCGGCACCTGCACCAAAAGTTACCACGCGTGAGAATTTACCCGTACTGCCTGTCACCGGAGTCATCTCCAGCCATGTATTCCAATCGGATTCTGCAAAGCCACCAATAAGATACATCGTTTCCGGCAACGTGACAGGAGCCTCTGCCTTATATCCCAATACCCTGGGTAATTTAATCACATTAGAAGTACATGCACCACTCCCATTAGAAGTCAGGGCTGCCTGCATACGAACATACAGGGTTATAGGAGTGTCGGGCAGCTCACCGGAGCCTGCAATTCCCCACAACTCAACCAATCCCAATGCAAACTCAACCGCATCTACATTCACTTTTGTAGAAGTATATTTAGTGGAAAGCGTCACATAGTTGACCTTCGTTCCGGCCTCTTCATTATCTTCTGTGAAATTTTCATCAAGTGCCATTTGCACAGTATAAGTAGTGGCAATCGGGAAACCGTAGTCCGGCTGTGAGCATGTAAACTCAATAGCTTCCGAGTTTTCCAAATCATATACATTGTTCTCGGCATAAGGTGGAACATTCAACACGAATGTATCAGGCTCCAATAACGTGGGGTTACTGTCTCTATCGCTTTCGCATGCCGAGAAAGCAAGTACGGCAAGACCCATCATGAATATACTATATATCTTTTTCATTATAATAAGCGTTTTAAATGATGAATAAACGATTAATAACCAGTATTCTGATGCATATTCGGATTGGCAGTAATATCTGCTGCCGGAATCGGATAAACATTATAGATAGAACTTACCGAAGTGCCTTCAGCTTCGCCACCTTTCCAATCCCACAGATATCTGTTCGTTGTATAATAATTATAGCGAATCAAATCCGTACGGCGGAATCCTTCGAAATATAACTCACGGGCTCTTTCATCAAGAATATCATCCAATGTCACGCTTTCAAATTCCGTTGCATCGGCACGACGACGCAATACATTCAAGTCTTCTGCAATATCGCTCATAGCAACTGTTCCAAGACGCAAGTTAGCTTCCGCACGAATCAGATAAGCCTCAGCCAGACGGAAAAGAGGAATATCAGTATCGGGTACATCCGGGTCACTACTATTCTGCCCGGTAGAAGTAAGTCCCGTCCATTTCACAACCGAGAATCCATCGGTAAATTTAGTAACCGTTTCCAAAGTAACCTGACGCTCTCCGCCACCCTTACCTGAGTAAAACAGGGCACGACTGTCTTTTGCAGCAGCAATCAATTCGTCCGTACTTTCAGTCAAAGGAGCTCTTTCCGGATCTTTAAAGAATTTGCCCACCAAAGATTTACGGGCACGGATACATGACCAAGAAGCATTGGTTCCCCACGACGGCATCCCCGCAATACGGGTGGCAGCTACCAGGAAGAAAGAACCGCCATAAGATTTTGTACGGATACCATCTTGACGAAGCGGGAAAATAATCTCTTTTCGTGCCTCCGGATTTTCACCATTATCGGCCATAAATAATTCTTTGTAATTATCACATAAATCATATCCCGATCCAATCACTTTCGTTGCATATTCAGCAGCTTCACCCCATTGCGCAGTACCTGTATACACTTCTGCATTCAGATTCATACGGGCACGCAGCAACCAGTTGGCTGCCCTATCGGCACGTCCATAAGGAGCTTTACCCGGTTCGTACATATCATTTTCAATCGCATCCAATTCACTTTCGATGTAAGCGAACAAATCTGCACGATTCTTTTCTACCGGCAACTCTTCGGAGAAGTGTTCTTTAAATGGTGCTTTTCCGAACAGATCCATATAATAATAGTAATACAGTGCACGGAGGAAGCGAGCTTCAGCACGTTGTCTCACTGTTGTCTCATCCGTTTGTCCCTCTACTTGGTCAAGGAAGAAATTACAAAGAGTGATGTTATAAGCCAAACGGTTATACAACATCTCAATAGTACCGTGAGAAGAGTTCCACCTCATAAAAATCAACTCGGGGATACCGGCATCCATCCAAGTCCAGATCATTTCATCGGTAGCATATTCGTTAACGGTGAACATCACACGATAAAAAGCCGTATTCCCCTCGTCGTCCGAAGCAATATCCGGCTTATCGGAAGGTCCTTGTTGACCTGTCAATACCAATGAAGCATAAAGTTTGGTGAAAACTTCATCCTGAGAAAAATTACCGCTCACCTGCGGGTCAATCGGACTTATATCCAAATCACCAACACAAGACACCATACCGAAGGTCAACGATAAGGAGAGTGCGGCAGGAATCAATGATTTTAAATATCTAAATTTCATAATATAATCAATTATTTAGGTTACTAATTAAAACTGAAGACTAAGTCCGAGCAAGAAGGTCGTAGGACGCGGATAGATATTATTGTCAATACCCATATTCTTATTACTATCGGTTCCTATTTCCGGGTCAAGTCCGTCATATTTTGTAATTACAAACGGATTCTGTACCGTTGCATAAATACGTCCGTTTATTCCCCCGTATGCCGGGCTCTTAAATAAGTTATTAAAAGAGTATCCCAAAGAGATATTGTCACAACGCAGGAAAGAAGCATTCTGTACAAAGTAGTCAGAATAATAGTAATCACCTTCACCGCTAAAGCCTAACTGTACAGCTGCAATCGGCCGGTTGCTAAAGGCACCATTAGAAAAGATAGTACCCATACTTGCATTTGCAGCCAATACATCATTATATACATAGTTATTTAAGCTCGCACGCAACGAGAAACTGAAATCCCACTGCTTCCAAATCATTTTCGAAGTCAAACCCATCAATACATCACCGGCAGGTTTCTTATAAATATATTTATCGGAAGCATTGATGATACCATCGCCATTACGGTCGACAAATGTATTTTCAATAGGCTTACCGTCTTTATCATAAACCTGCTGATATACATAGAATGAATTAATCGCATAACCAACTTTCTGTGCCTGAATATTAGCACCTGTACCTTTGGATATGCCGCCGGCTGCTACAAAATAATCAGGATCATCACCACCTGTCAGTTTCGTGATTTCATTTTTGTTCCAAGTAATGTTATATCCCAAATCCCATGTAAAATCTCTTGTTACAATCGGCTTAGCATTAATCGTAAATTCAAGACCGGTGTTTTTCAACGAACCGATGTTACTTATCAGACGTGAGTTGAAATTCGTTCCGGCGGCAATCTTTACGGTATTAATCAAGTCTTTCGTTTCCCGATAGTAATAATCGATCGATCCCGAAATACGTCCGTTCAGGAAAGCATAGTCAAAACCGGCATTGTAAGTGGTGGTTTCTTCCCATTTCAGGTCCTTATTATATTCTTTCGGGCGTGAAGTTGTATAATAAATATCACCCAACGGATAGTAAGCACCATTACCGCTGGCCGTATAAAGCGGCATAAACGGGAAGTCCAGATTATCTCCCAAATTCTGTTGGCCGGTAATACCCCAACCTACACGGACTTTCAAGTCAGACAATACATCTACATCTTTCAGGAATTTTTCTTCCTTTACCTTCCAAGCCAAAGCTACCGACGGGAAATTGCTCCAATGTTCTCTAAAACGGGAAGTACCATCGCGACGGAAAGTAGCAGTAAACAGATAACGGTCCAATAAAGTATAGTTCAAACGACCGAAGAAAGAGACCAGCGTACTGTGATATCCAAATGCACTGTTCTTACGAAGAGTAGGATTGTAAGCCTCACCATTATCCTGGCGGGTACCCTGTCCTACAGAATAGCCGGTACGGTGAAAATGTTGTTCTTCGGCACCTACCATCACATCAATAAAATGATTTTCCAATGTCTTGGAATATTGCAAGTAAACATTTCCGGAGAGATTGTATTTATAGCTATATTCCGAGCCATCCCATCCAAAGTAATGATTAGAATAAGAATACGGAGAGATAACGGTATTCTGACGTCCTTCCGAATAGTCGGCACCGACATTGGCATGAATACGCATATCAGGGAAGAAATGGAACTTATAATCAGCCTCCAGATTTCCTACGAAACTCTTACTTTTCGACCGGTCATCTTTCAGTTCAAGCAATGCCAACGGGTTCTGAGTGGCATTTGCATTTTTAGTATACAGCCAATTAGGGTCACCATAGGGAAGACTGCCTTCCTCCTGAGTGGGGATAGCCTGCCAAAAACCACCGAATGTATCAAATTTTTCGCCATCGCCATACACTGGCTGTGTAGGATCCATCGCTACAGCAGCTCCGATCGCACCACCATCGGCATAGCGGTTTTTAGCCACCATTGCTTTGGCATTCACATTAAATTTCAGATAATCATTGAAAAATGAAGGAGCCACATTCACACTGGCAGTAAAACGCTCAAAATTAGAAGTTTTCACAATACCTTCCTGATTGGTATACCCCAATGATACGCGATAAGGCATATGCTTCAATCCACCGGAAACCGTCACATTATGGTCATGGCTTATAGCTGTACGATAAATCTGATCTTGCCAATCGGTATTTTCCGTGCCTAAACCCGGTGAAGGGATCTTATCCGTTCCACCATATACACCCGACAGATATTCACGGAATTCATCACCACTCATCACATCCAGCGAATTGCGTCTGATACCGAAAGACACATTTCCATCATAAGAAACTTTGGGAGCCGATCCGGCAGCACCTTTCTTGGTAGTAATGATGATTACACCATTAGATGCACGCGAACCGTAAATAGCAGTAGCCGAAGCATCTTTCAAGACTGTAAATGTCTCAATATCATTCGGGTTTACCATGGACAAAGGATTTGAAAGTCCTTTTACTCCATCATTATCCATTGCCAATCCGTCAATAACAATCAACGGATCGTTACTGGCATTCAGAGAAGAACCTCCACGTACACGAATCGTAGCGCCGCCACCCGGTGTACCATCATTGGAAATCACACTGACACCGGCAATCTTACCCGTCATCATGTCTTGTGCATTCGTAGTCATACCCTTACTGATCTTATCCGGTTTAATAGCTGTCACCGAACCTGTTGCATCGTTTTTCTTCACCGTACCATAGCCAATTACCACAACTGCATCCAGCACTTGTGAATCATCTTCAAGGGTAACTACCACTGAGGAAGCAGCTTTCACCTCTACAGTTTTATAACCGATAAAAGATACAACAATAGTAGAGTTTTGAGGAGCATTCAAAACAAAGTTACCATCCAAATCGGTAATGGCACCGTTGGTAGTTCCTTTTACTAACACATTTGCACCAATGACAGGTTCACCTGTTGCATCTTTCACATGCCCCTTAACAGAGACCTGCTGTGCAAAAGCGCCTAATGACAAGAAAAGCCCGAATAACAAGGGCAGAATCGTTTGATAGATTCTAAGATTAACTTGCTTCATGCATTTAATAAGTTAAAGTTAACAATATAAATTAATATAATTTTCTCTTAATCGAAACAGGAATGTAACGCCAACTCCCTTTTAACGACGAAACAAAAATAGGGCTATTAACCACGAAAAGAATGAGAAAAGATGAAAAACGGCACTTGCAACTACGCAATCGTTTGCACTGCAATAAACAGCAATCCGACATTGTGGAGTGAACAAATAGCCTGTCAGTCTTTATCAAATTAGAGGAGATTTTCAAAGAAAAAAAATTGTTTAATCGGCTATAAAGTTCCTCTTGCCAAATAAAAAACTTCTATTCCCTTATTTATAATCTATAACCGAGACTTTTGATTTTATAATCAAAAACTACCCACGCATATGCAAACGTTTGCACTTTATTCTATCACAGAAATGACCAGCGAACAGAAAGTTTATTATCAATTGCACTATTTTTGTAATCTGAGAACAAAGCTTAGAGAATATTCACTTGGCGCGCATCTCGAATTTAATTACCTTTGACTGAAACTAATAGATACAAATGAGTAAACCGCAAATTACCATCAAAGACATCGCCCGCGAATTAGGGGTATCACCTTCCACCGTCTCAAGGGCATTGAAGGATAATCCGGATATCAGTCAAGAGACAAGAGAAGCAATACATAAGTACGCGCGCGAACATAATTATAAGCCCAACGCATTGGCATTAAACTTGCGTACAAGCCGTTCCAATACAATTGGAGTCATTATTCCGCAATTAGTGCACCACTTCTTTTCCTGTGTATTAAGCGGCATTGAAGAAACGGCTTCCCAGGCAGGATACAACATCCTCGTGGCACAAAGCAACGAAAAATACGAGCAGGAAGTAAAGATAGTCCATTCTTTCCTTGCAGCAAGGGTTTGCGGAGTGATTACTTCACTTGCCAAAGATACATCCCAATATGATCATTATCAAGAATTACTCGATAATAATATCCCGATCGTTTTCTACGACCGGATTTGTACGGGCATTAACACCGAACGGGTAGTAGTAGACGATTATGCCGGTTCGTTTTCTGCCGTAGAGTACATGATACAGACCGGCTGTAAACGTATCTTCTTTTATAGCGCCGCACCCCATCTCGAAATATCCAAGAACCGGAGAAACGGATACTTAGATGCCATGAAGAAGTACAAAATCCCGGTAGATGAAAGTATGATCAAACTTTGTGATACGCGTGAACAGGCTATTGCCATCACTCCCGACTTACTGGAAAGAGAAGACCGCCCGGACGGTTTTTTTGCCATTAATGACGAAACGGCTTCGGGTATCTTATACTCCTGCAAACTGGTAGGATTGAAGGTTCCTGATGAAGTATCGATTTGTGGGTTTACCGACGGAGCCATTGCACAAAGCACTGATCCCAAGCTGACCACCATAGAACAACATGGAGAAGAAGTTGGAAAAAGCGCTATCCATATCCTTATCGATAAAATAGAGGATAATCCCAACTCAAAAAGTACAAATAAAATTGTAAGAACCAATCTGGTAGTACGGGGAACGACAAAATAATGTGCCAATATGCCAATGTACTAATGTGCCAATTGGAGAAAATGAGAAAAATGAAAGAATGAGAAAATAAAATAATTAACTAATAAAAGAGAGTGCCGTATCTCAATTGGCATATTTGCACATCGGAATATTGGCACATTATTACTACCATGAAAATAAAACCTGATTTAAGTTTTTGGAAGTTGTGGAACATCAGCTTCGGATTCTTCGGCGTACAAATTGCCTATGCCCTGCAAAGTGCTAATATCAGTCGTATCTTTGCCACATTGGGAGCCGATCCTCACAGTCTCAGTTATTTTTGGATTTTGCCTCCGTTGGCAGGTATCATCATACAACCGATCATCGGTTCGGCCAGCGATAAAACATGGACACGTTTCGGACGACGTATTCCTTATTTATTCGTAGGTTCGCTGATTGCCGTATTAGTGATGTGCCTGCTACCTAATGCCGGAAGTTTTGGAATGGCAGTAAGCACAGCCATGATTTTCGGATTAGTATCGCTCATGTTCTTGGATACTTCCATAAATATGGCCATGCAGCCTTTCAAAATGCTTGTAGGAGATATGGTCAACGAAAAGCAAAAAGGACTCGCCTACTCCATCCAAAGCTTCCTGTGCAATGCGGGCAGTCTCGTAGGCTATCTGTTTCCGTTTATCTTTACCTGGATAGGTATCAGCAATATAGCCGACAAAGGAACAGTTCCCGATTCTGTGATCTATTCGTTTTACATCGGAGCGGCCATCCTGATTCTCTGCGTCATTTATACTACGGTGAAAGTAAAAGAGATGCCCCCGAAAAAATTTGAAGAATTCCACGGTATCACAGCTGATGAAAAGAAAGAGAAAAGCAATTTCCTTCATCTACTGAAACATGCCCCGAAAGTATTTTGGACAGTCGGTTTGGTGCAATTCTTCTGTTGGGCGGCATTTATGTATATGTGGACTTATACGAACGGTGCAATAGCCGACACGGTATGGAATACCACCGATGTGCAAGCCGAAGGCTATCAGGCGGCAGGCAACTGGGTAGGCGTATTGTTTGCAGTACAAGCAATCGGCTCCGTGATATGGGCCGTTATTTTACCTTTGTTCAAAGTACGCAAAATAGCTTACTCCATCAGCTTGGTACTCGGTGGAATCGGTTTCATATCCACTCTCTTCTTCACCGACCAATATTTACTATTCATATCCTATCTACTTATCGGATGTGCCTGGGCCGCTATGTTAGCAATGCCCTTCACTATCCTGACAAATTCAATATCCGGTAAAAACATGGGAGCCTACTTGGGATTATTCAATGGAACGATCTGTATACCGCAAATTGTGGCAGCAGTCGTCGGAGGCGGTTTATTACATCTGGTGGGAGGCCATCAGGTAAACATGCTTGTATTGGCAGGTATCTTGCTCATTGCAGGCGCCATTTGTGTATTTTTCATTAAAGAAACCATAGCACACCATGAAGAATAAAAATTCATAAAGAAGCGCTATATATACTACAAAGGGCATGAAGGGGCATATTTTAACCGCAATCTTCATGCCCTTTGTAGTATATAAAGTAAAATATATAATAAGATTTCGATCTTCGGCACACTATTCTAATACATTTTTTGTATCTTTCCCGCACCAACATAATTATTAGAGATAGAATGCCATGAAAAAATTTCTCAAGACCGACGAATGGAATATCATAGAAGAAGGCTTTCACGCAGATAAACTACGTGCTTCGGAAAGTATATTCAGCTTAGGAAACGGAAGATTCGGACAACGGGGTAATTTTGAAGAAACTTATAGTAGTGACAGTCTACAAGGTTCTTATGTGGCAGGCATCAGCTTTTTAGACCGTACAAGAGTGGGATGGTGGAAAAACGGATATCCACATTTCTTTTCGCGTATTCCGAACGCTCCCGACTGGAGTGGAATTTATTTAAGGCTGATCGATGAAGAAGTAGACCTTTCGCAATGGGACATAAAGCAATTCGAACGAAAGCTCGACATGAAAGAGGGTATTTCCTATCGTGACTTTGAAGTGACCTCTCCCAAAGGAAACACATTGAAAATACATGTGGAGCACATCAACAGCATGGCTAATCAAAATTTATGCCTTATCAAATATAGCGTGACTTCCGTAAATTATGAAGGCAAAGTTTCAATCGTTCCTTATATCAATGGAGATGTAAAACACGAGACATCCAATTTCAATGAAAAAATGTGGAACATACTCCGTGCGGAAACAACCAACGAACATGCCTATCTATGGACACAAACCAAACGGGAAGATTCACAGGTCTGTTGTGCCCTGACTTATCAACTCTTCAAAAACAGTAAAGAAATAAACACCAGTCCCATAAAAATAGAAAAGGAAAAACTGACCGGTTTTAGTGCAGGTGCCGATGTAAAACCCGGTGAACGGATCACTCTCATCAAATATACCGCTATCCTTTCCTCTCTCTATTACGACCGCTCGGAACTTGTGGAACAGGCTGTAACCGAAAGTAAAAATGCCAAGAGCCAAGGATGGAAAAAACTCTTGCAAGACCACCGGGAAGTATGGCAAAATATCTGGGATGAAATGGACGTAACCATTGACGGCGACCCCGAAGCACAGCAGGGTATCCGATTCAATATCTTCCAACTCAACCAGAGCTATCGCGGAGACGATCCCCGCCTCAACATCGGACCGAAAGGATTCACGGGCGAAAAATACGGAGGAAACACACAATGGAATACGGAGCTTTGCTGTATCCCTTTCTTCCTGCTCTCCAGCCCGAAAGAAACAGCCAAAAACCTCCTGCTCTACCGCTATAACCAACTCCCGAAAGCCATAGAGAATGGCCGGAAATTAGGTTTCAAAAATGGTGCGGCCCTCTATCCTATGGTAACCTTCAACGGAGAAGAATGCCATAACGAATGGGAAATTACCTTCGAGGAGATACATCGCAATAACATCATCGTACATGAAATTATGCAATACGCGGTGATGACAGGTCATAACGATTTCATTGCCCGCTACGGACTGGAAATGATGATAGCCATTTCCCGGTTTTGGAGTCAACGCGTCTCTTTTTCACAACCGAAGCAAAAATACGTGATACTGGGTGTCACCGGACCCAATGAGTATGAAAACAATGTAGACAATAATTGGTATACCAACTACTCGTGTGTACAGACCCTAAAATCTACCATAGAATCTTTGGAACTGGTAGCTCATCAATATCCCGACGAGTACGCACGTGTCCGCAGGATTACCGATTTTCAATATGCCGAAACTTCTTATTGGCAGGAGATCATAGACAGAATGTATCTGCCGGAAGACAAAGAATTAGGAATATTTGTACAAAACGACGGTTATCTCGACAAAGAGCTGAAAACCATAGACGATATTCCGTCGGAAGAGCGCCCCGTCAATCAACACTGGTCATGGGATCGTATTTTACGTTCCTGTTATATCAAGCAAAGCGACGTTTTACTGGGATTGTATCTGTATTATACTAATTTTGATGATGAAACCGTGCGCCGTAACTTCCGGTTTTATGAACCACGGACATTGCATGAATCTTCACTGTCTCCCTATGTACACTCTATCTTAGCTTCACGGATAGGTGACATCAACAAGGCCTACAACCTTTTTCTTCATGCTACCCGACTGGATCTCGACGACTACAACAATGAACTTAGCCAAGGACTGCACATCACCAGTATGGCAGGCAGCTGGCTTGCCATCGTTCACGGCTTCTCCGGAATGCAGGTAAAAAACAATATGCTTTGCTTTAACCCCATCATTCCCGACAAGTGGAATAAATACACATTCAAAATAAATTTCCGTGGATGTACACTACAGGTAGAGATCGGAAAAAACGAAATAAAAATCTCTATGACAGAAGGAGATGAATTGAACATACTTGTTTATGAAGTTGTTTATCATGCCAATAGGGGTAAAGAGTTAATTATTAGAAGAAATTAATCGCTAATTATTCTCAATAAGCAGACTTGGAAACCATTATAAGTTTTCAAGCTCTATGTCTTTGCACCTCAATAAGTAAGACAAACGACTCTTAATCAATAAAAAGTATGAATAAGAACTATGTAATTGTCTTGTCATTCAGTTTGTTTCTAACTGCATGCGGGCAAAAGAAGGAGGACAAAGAAGCTATTATCCGGCCTGTCAAAACAGCTATTGTAGAATCACGATCGGAAATTAAAAAAGACTTTTCAGGCATTGTAGAAGCTGTAGATTATGTAAAACTCGCATTCCGCGTGAGTGGACAAATCATCAACCTACCGGTTATTGAAGGAGAAAAAGTAAAGAAAGGGCAACTGATTGCCGCCATCGATCCCAGAGACATCGCGTTGCAATATGCCGCGGACAAATCGGCATACGAGACAGCTGCCGCCCAAGTAGAACGCAACAAACGCCTGTTGGCACGCCAGGCCATCTCACTTCAAGAATATGAAATAAGTCTATCGAACTATCAGAAAGCTAAATCTGCATTCGAATTATCATCCAACAATATGCGTGATACGAAGCTGACCGCCCCTTTTGACGGCTCTATCGAAACGCGATTGGTAGAAAATTATCAGCGCGTAAACTCCGGCGAAGGCATCGTACAACTGGTTAATACTAAAAAGTTACGTATCAAGTTCACAATTCCGGATGCTTATCTATATTTGCTGCGTTCCAACGATCAAAAGTTCCAAGTAGAATTCGATACTTATAGAGGACAAGCCTTCAATGCCAAGCTGGAGGAATACTTGGATATATCTACCGACGGAACAGGAATACCGGTGACCATCACCATTGACGACCCGGCCTTCAACCGTGCTTTATACGATGTAAAACCGGGATTCACTTGTAGCATCCGATTCTCAGCCAATGTAGGTCCTTTCTTGGAAGAAAGTATGACTGTAGTTCCGTTAAGTGCCATATTTGGCGAAAGTAACGGAAAAAAAATGTATGTCTGGGTATTGAACGGCAATCAAGTAAACCGCCGTGAAGTGAGCGTTATGTCTCCCACCGGAGAAGCACAAGCCTTTATTACCAAAGGACTAAAGGCCGGTGAAAAAGTCATCATTGCGGGAGTTAACCAATTGGTAGAGGGAGAAACGGTGAAAATTGTGAATTAGTGATTAAGTAGTTAAGTAGGCAAGTAGTTAAGTAGTTAAGTAGCAAGTAGTTAAGTAGTTAAGTAGCAAGTAGTTAAGTAGTTAAGTAGCAAGTAGCTATGCAGCATATAAAAAAATAAGTAAAACTTTAAACTGGTAAACAAATTCTTGACTACTTACTACCGACTATCTACTACCAGCTACTTACTACCAACTACTTACTACTTAACTACTTGACTACTTAACTACTAAATAATAACTACTGAATAATATGAATTTAGCAAAATACTCATTAGATAATACCAAGGTAATTTATTTCTTCCTTGCAGTGTTGCTCCTCGGAGGGATTTTCTCTTTCAGCAATCTGGGAAAAAAAGAAGATGCACCTTTCGTCATTAAATCGGCGGTCATCATGACACGCTATCCGGGAGCCGAACCCGCTGAGGTGGAACGGCTCATTACAGAACCTATCTCACGCGAGATACAAAGTATGAGCGGAGTATATAAAATAAAATCCGAGTCGATGTATGGCATCTCAAAGATAACCTTTGAGTTGCAACCTTCCTTGGCCGCCTCTTCTATTCCACAGAAATGGGACGAACTAAGACGAAAAGTACTCAACATACAACCCCAACTTCCCAATGGCGCATCCGTTCCTACGGTATCCGATGACTTCGGTGACGTATTCGGTATCTACTATGGACTGACTGCCGACGACGGATTCACCTATGAAGAGATGCGCGACTGGGCAGAACGCATTAAAACACAGGTGGTCACTGCCAACGGTGTCATGAAGGTGGCCCTCTTCGGTGTACAGACAGAAGTAATCAATATCTTTATTTCCGTAAACAAACTGGTAGGTATGGGTATCGACCCTAAACAACTGGCTTCCTTGCTGCAATCTCAAAACCAGATTATCAACACCGGAGAAATACAAGCCGGCGAACAACAATTGCGTGTAGTTGCCAACGGAATGTACAGCACTGTAAACGATATACGCAATCAGGTGATAACCACCAAAGCGGGACAAGTGAAGCTTGGTGATATTGCCGTCATTGAAGAAGGATATATGGAACCAGCCTCCACCATCATGCGCGTCAACGGAAAGCGTGCTATCGGCATCGGTGTATCCACCGACCCACAACGCGACGTAGTGCAAACAGGAGAAATGGTAGATACCAAACTGGCCGAACTTCTACCCCTGATGCCTGTGGGTATGCAACTGGAACCACTCTACCTGGAGAATGTCATTGCCAAAAATGCAAACAACGGATTCATCATCAATCTGATAGAATCCATACTTATCGTGATCGTGATTATCATGCTGGTGATGGGACTGCGTGCGGGATTGCTCATCGGCTCCTCACTGATCTTCTCTATCGGCGGCACATTACTTATCATGTCTTTCTTCGGAGTAGGATTAAACCGGACTTCCTTGGCCGGATTTATTATCGCCATGGGTATGCTGGTGGATAATGCCATCGTAGTGACAGACAACGCACAAATAGCCATTGCCCGAGGAATAGACCGTCGCAAAGCGCTCATCAACGGAGCCACCGGTCCGCAATGGGGACTATTAGGAGCTACATTCATTGCCATCTGCTCTTTCCTTCCCCTATATCTGGCTCCCTCATCAGTGGCAGAAATCGTAAAGCCGTTGTTTATCGTCCTTGCTATCTCACTGGGACTTAGCTGGATATTGGCATTGACACAAACCACCACATTCGGTAATTTCATCTTGAAAGCAAAAACAACCACCGGTGCCAAAGACCCGTATGACAAACCTTTCTATCATAAATTCGCCTCTGTCCTGCATGTGCTCATTCGTAAGAAAGTACTGACGATCGGTTCTATGGTGGTTCTGTTCATCATTTCATTGGTAGTAATGGGAATGATGCCCCAAAACTTCTTCCCTTCTCTCGATAAACCCTATTACCGTGCAGATATTTTCTACCCCGATGGTTACAACATCAACGAAGTGGCCAAAGAGATGAAAACCGTTGAAGCACATCTACTGGCACAACCGGAAGTAGACAAGGTATCCATTACCTTCGGAAGCACTCCGTTGCGTTACTATCTGGCCTCCACCTCTGTTGGTCCGAAGCCCAATTTCTGCAACATACTGGTAGAACTTAAGGATAGTAAATACACCAAAGCGCAAGAAGAAAACTTCGATGCATACATGAAAGCGAACTATCCGAATGCCATTACGCGTACCAGTCTTTTCAAATTATCGCCCGCCGTAGATGCCGCTATCGAAATCGGTTTTATCGGCAACAATGTCGATACGCTGGTAATGCTCACCAGCAAAGCTCTGGAAATAATGCACCGCAATCCCGATCTGATCAACATACGCAATTCTTGGGGAAACAAGATTCCGGTATGGAAACCGATATACAGCCCGGAACGCGCACAACCATTGGGAGTATCCCGTCAAGGAATGGCACAAAGCATCCAGATCGGCACCAATGGCATGACTTTGGGTGAATATCGCAAAGGCGACCAGGTATTACCTATCCTGCTGAAAGGAAATACAGTAATCGACTCGTTCAAAATAAACGACCTGCGCACACTACCCGTATTCGGAACCGGCACGGAAACCACCAGTCTGGAGCAAGTAGTATCGGATTTTGATTTTCAATACCGCTTCTCGAATGTGAAGGACTATAACCGTCAGATGGTAATGATGGCCCAATGCGATCCTCGACGCGGAATAAACGCCATTGCTGCCTTCAACCAAGTATGGTCGCAGGTGCAAAAAGAGATACAAGTGCCCGAAGGCTACACCATGAAATATTTCGGAGAACAGGAAAGCCAAGTAGAATCCAACGAAGCATTAGCCAAAAACATGCCGTTGACATTCTTCCTGATGTTCACCGTATTGCTGTTATTGTTCAAGACCTACCGCAAGCCGATCGTCATTTTATTAATGCTGCCGCTTATCTTCATCGGTATCGTGCTTGGATTATTACTGCTCGGCAAGTCCTTCGACTTCTTCGCCATTCTCGGTTTACTGGGATTGATCGGCATGAACATTAAAAATGCCATCGTGCTGGTCGATCAGATCGATATTGAAACAAAATCCGGAAAAGCACCGTTGGATGCGGTAGTCAGTGCTACCGTCAGCCGTATCGTCCCGGTAGCAATGGCATCGGGAACCACTATTCTGGGTATGTTGCCATTACTGTTCGATGCCATGTTCGGCGGCATGGCAGCTACTATTATGGGCGGCCTGCTCGTAGCCTCGGCTTTGACATTATTTGTACTTCCGGTAGCCTATTGCGCTATTCACAGAATAAAAGGAGACCTTCCTGCACAAAACGGAATGACAGACAATGAGAATAAATAATAAAATAGAAATGATAAATAGACATTAAGATGATGAGAATTCAGATATTAATACTTGCACTGCTGTGCTACGGAATAGATGCCACAGCACAGCAGGCACATCTCAGTCGTGAAGCCTATCGCGACCGGGTGGAAAACTATAGCCAGATACTAAAGCAACAACAGTTGAAAAGCGTGGCAAGCATGGAAGGACGCAAAATTGCTTTTACCGGATTCCTGCCACAAGTGGATATTACAGGCGAAGGCACCTTGAATCTGAAAGAAATGGATGCATGGGACGGTCCGGCAGGACAATACCGTAACCATACTTATCAGGGGGTATTTGTTGTAGCACAGCCATTGTATACCGGTGGCGCCTTACGGGCCCAAAACAAAATAGCGCAAGCGGATGAAAAATTAGACAGGCTGAATGCTGAACTCACTTTGGATCAGATACACTATCAGAGCGATGCCGTATATTGGAACGCTGCTGCCAGTCGCGCCATGCTGGAAGCCGCCGCCCGGTATGAAGAAATAGTAAAACAACAGTTCGACATCATACAAGACCGTTTCAATGACGGCATGATCAGCCGTACAGACCTGTTAATGATCTCTACCCGTAAAAAGGAAGCCGAGCTACAATACATCAAAGCGCGTCAGAATTATACGTTAGCATTGCAGAAACTGAACATATTAATGGGCGAAGATCCGAATGCACCGGTAGACAGCCTGTGTGCCATCGGAGTGATCTGCGAACCGGTAACGCTTATGAACCTGGATGACGTATTACAACGCCGCGCCGACTACGCAAGTACGGAAGTCAACATACAGAAAAGTGAAGCACAACGAAAAGCCGCCCTCAGCCAGTACAATCCTCAAATAAACATGTTCCTCACCGGCGGTTGGGCTACGGCATCGCCCAATATGGGCTACGATGTCTCTTTCACCCCCATTCTCGGCATGAACGTAAATATTCCCATCTTCCGTTGGGGAGCACGCTTCAAGGCCAACCGCCAACAAAAAGCTTATATAGGCATACAAAAGTTACAGCAGAGCTACGTGACAGATAATATCAACGAAGAACTTTCTGCCACCCTCACCAAATTGACGGAAACGGAACATCAAGTAACCACTGCACAAGAAACCATGGAACTGGCAGAGGAGAACCTCGACCTGGCTACTTTTTCTTATAATGAAGGAAAAGCAAGCATGGTAGATGTGCTTTCGGCGCAACTTTCGTGGACGCAAGCCCATTCTAACCTTATCAATGCACATCTTGCAGCCAAAATGGCAGTAGCCGAATACCGAAAAGTAATCAGTGAATAAAAAGGTATACAGTGCCAATCAGTTTCAAATAGCTTGAAACGATCCGTTCCAACATAATAAAACCATTCGTTTCAATTAGATGGAACCATGAGTTTCAATTAGATGGAACGATTCGTTCCAATAAGTTGAAACAGAATAAGGTATTCTGTACTTTCATGTTTGATAGTTACTCTGTTTTCAAATCAACAGAATAACTACCAAACATTACTGTCGCATACATCTATTAAAAAAATATCTGTTTTTTTCTCTCTATTACTTAATAAATTTCTAACTTTGCCGCGCATTGGTTCATTTTTCCCAAGCATTCAGAAAAATGATTAAAAGGGAATCAGGTGAGAATCCTGAACAGTCCCGTTGCTGTATGTTTCATAAAAGCGTGATGAACACTACCTCATGCCACTGAGAGGCTTCTAAGCCGATTGGGAAGGCGTTTATTCACGGAAACGAGTCAGAAGACCTGCCATGCAACATGTTCAATAGCTTTCGAGGACGAGCTATGAATCCACTGATTTGTACACAAAAAGTTGTGTACAGAAAAGGTTATTCATACATATTGGTACTCTTTGAAGCTATTTGATGGAAAAGTAACTATCAAATAGAAATATTAATGGGAAAAACTATGTTCCAACGTTTCCTATGTGTAGTAGGAATGTGTAGTTTGCTTTTGCCTGTGGAGGCACAAAGCAGTAAAAACTTACGAGGTATAAATAAAGCAACAAATAATCGGAATATTGTTTTTAGATTATAACCTATGTGATAAATTCTTACGCCTGTAAATCTTGAACAAAAGAAACATTTTTATTTTAATATTAAACTATGATAAAATGAGAAAAATTTACTCTTTAATTCTTTTACTGTTTGTCACATGGCAGGTTTCTGCCCAAGTTTCAGTACAGGGTCAACCTCACCCTGTCGCAAAACAGTTAGTACCAATGAAAGCTATTGCAGAAGGTACTTTTACAATGGAAATGATTGAAAATTGGACTGGCGAAGGTGAAAATAAAGCCGCATTAGCTATCCAATGGAATGCAGAAGGAGAAACTAATGCTTTAGTATGGGGATATCGTTGGGATGGTGAAGCTACAGGAGAGAAAATGATCAGAGATATTGCAGCTGCTGATCCACGTTTTTTCTGTATGACAGAAACCGGAACAGCATATGGTTCCACAATTGCAGGTCTCGGATATGATGTTAACAAAAGTGGCGACTTTGCCGTTCAAAAAGATGGAAAAATTTACTATCCGGACGAAGAGGGCGTAATATTCACCGGAGGTTATGGATATGACGGTTTCACTTGCCTTGACCCAGAAGATTATTGGCAATCAGGCTGGTATCAAGGATATTGGTCTTATTGGCTAAAAAGTTCAGATGAAAGTGCCTGGGGCTACAGTGGTGTAGGCGCCACAGGCAGAAAATTAACAGACGGTTGTTGGGATGGATGGAATTTTGCTGTTAACATGAGTTCTCAACCATGGAAAGAAATGGCCCCTGCTGCTAAAAACGGCCCCACAGCACCATCAATAAAAATTCAACCTGAAAGTATTGTTGTTTCACCTGGTGAATCAGCAACCTTTGCTCCCGAATTTAAAGGAGATACTCTTGTTTATCAATGGTATAAAAATGAAATAGCAATACCTGATGCAAAAACTCCTCATTACACAATTCCGTCAGTTACAGTTGAAGATGCAGGTTCTTACTATTGCATTGTTAAGAATATCCTTGATGAAATCTCCACTGATACCGTAACTTTGACTGTAGGAAATAAAAACATAACTGCTATTCCTGGAAGCGAACCTAATACCGCAATAGTCACCTATGATGATTCATATATAACCTATTCCGGATTACTGACAATTCCTTCTACGATCAAACTTAATGGTAGTGATTACTCCATCATAGGCATTGATAATATGGCTTTTAAAGGATGCAACAAATTAACTTCTATAATCCTTCCGGACAATCTGACTACTTTAGGAGAAAAAGCTTTCAGCGGTTGCACAGCATTATCATCAATTATATTGCCTAACGAAGTAGAACAAATCGGAGATGAAACCTTTAGTGGATGTTCTGCCCTTACATCCATTACTGTAAATGATAAATTAAAAAGTATCGGACGAGCAGCTTTTGAAAATTGTATAGCATTAACAGACATCATTCTCCCTGACAATGTAGAAACCATCGGTTCTTCAACATTTAAGAATTGCGAAAAACTATCTTCTGTTATTTTAGGAAACTCAATAACAGAGTTAGGCGATTCTACTTTCCTTGGATGTAGTACACTAAAAAATATCATATTGCCATCCTCACTTCAAAAGATAGGGGTTCGTTCATTCAACGGATGTTCATCATTAATCAATGTAGAATTAGGTCATATCAACTCTATCGGAGACGTAGCATTCAACGGCTGTACAGCATTAACATCGATAACTTTCCCTAATAATCTTACTTCTATCGGAAACTATGCATTCTCAGGTTGTACTGAGCTTTCTTCCATTACTTTTGAGGAAGAAAAATTAAACCAATCCACATTGGAATTATCATCAATGACTATTGGGAACTATGCATTTGAAGGATGTACCAAAATAAATACACTGACAATACCTGATAAAGTAACTACTCTCGGTAACTATGCGTTCAACAAATGCGAAGCTCTAACATCCGTTTCATTCGGAAACGGACTTGTGTCCATCGGAAATTACGCTTTTGGAGATTGCAAAAAACTAACGACTGTAACATTCGGTACATCTCTTGAAACAATCGGTGAACGGGCATTCTCAAATACACAATTACCCTCGCTCACCCTACCCTCTACAACCAAAATTATTGGCGATTGGGCTTTCTATGGTTGTCCGTTAAATAGTATCGAATTTAATAACGGTCTACAAACAATCGGTAGCCGGGCATTTTATGGAGTTTCGGTAGAAAGTCTGAATATTCCTAATAGTGTTACCAGTTTAGGAAGTTATGCATTCAGCAACTGCAAAAATTTAAGTTCAGTAGTTCTCGGTACTGGTATTACTAAAATTGAAGATTATACTTTCAATTCATGTTCATCGCTAAGTAATATCGAATGTCCTTCAGTAACAGAAATAGGAGCAAGCGCTTTCGCTTCATGTTCTATATTGAAAGACATCCCCTTAAACGAAAACATTACAACATTGGGAAACGGAGCATTCAAAAGCTGCAAAGCTATTACATCAGTAACAGTACCCAATAGTGTAACCGATATGGGCACCAGCATTTTCGACGGCTGCACGGAACTTTTATCCGCAACACTTGGTACCGGAGTTTTCAGTGTTCCTAATTATACTTTCAATAATTGCTCCAAATTAGCAACAATTGTGTTATCTGAGAACATTACATCAATTGGACAATATGCATTCCAAAATTGTACATCTTTAGCTGCACTTCCTTTAACCGCTAATATCACTCAAATTAATAATTATGCATTTAAAGGGTGTACCAAACTAACATCAATAGAAGTACCTGACCAAATTACATCATTAGGAACCTATGTATTCCAAAACTGTACCGGAATAACTCATGCAAAGATAGGTTCAGGAATAACTACATTATCCAACTATACATTTTATGGATGCTCTAATCTGGAAAAAGTCGAGCTTTCAGAAAAAATCACGAGTATAGGTAGTTATGCATTCTATAATTGTCAAGGACTAAAGATACTCCCCATCACAAATGCAATTACTACTATTGGTGCAAATGCATTTTATGGCTGTAAGGGATTAACATCTGCTGTTCTTTCCGACAACATTACATCTTTAGGAGGTTCCGCTTTCTATAATTGTTCCTCTCTGGAAGAAGTAACTTTAGGAAGCGGTATCACTAAACTTGAAAGCAGTTTATTCCGTAACAATTCTCAATTGAAGAAAGTAGTAGCAAATGGTATAATTACATCCCTTGCAACCTATACATTCAATGGTTGTTCCGCCTTAGAATGCATCTATATCAAATCTGAATCTGTGCCGACAGCGAGTAGTAACACATTTACCAATGTACCGGAAACCTGTATAATTTTTGTTCCAGAAACATCTGTCAATGCTTATAAAGAAGCTAACTATTGGAAGAACTTTATCATCTCCCCATGGCTCTCCAGCCTTGAAATAGTATCAACTACACCGTCTATGGACTTCGGGAATGGAGAAGAAGCAAATATTGACAAGGACACAAAAACTTTCACTATTACATTCAACCGTAATATCGTAGAGAAAGACAACATCTCTGCCACATTAAAGTTTGAAGACGAATTGGTGAATGATCAGGTACTGACTGTATCATATGCAGATAATGTTCTGACTCTGAACAGAGAAGGAGAAAGATTGCCTGCCGGTAAATACACACTGGTATTAACGACTTCCGAATCTGTATTGAATATTACATTCAATGTAGAACCATGGTTACCTGAACTGGAAATAGTATCAACCACACCGTCTATGGACTTCGGGAATGGAGAAGAAGCAAATATTGACAAGGATACAAAAACTTTCACTATTACATTCAACCGTAATATCGTAGAGGAAGACAATATCTCTGCTACATTAAAGCTTGAGGACGAAGTGGTGAATGATCAGGTACTGACTGCATCATATGCAGATAATGTTCTGACTCTGAACAGAGAAGGAGAAAGATTGCCTGCCGGTAAATACACACTGGTATTAACGACTTCCGAATCTGTATTGAATATTACATTCAATGTAGAACCATGGTTACCTGAACTGGAAATAGTATCAACTACACCGTCTATGGACTTCGGGAATGGAGAAGAAGCAAATATTGACAAGGATACAAAAACTTTCACTATTACATTCAACCGTAATATCGTAGAGGAAGACAACATCTCTGCTACATTAAAGTTTGAGGACGAAGTGGTGAATGACCAGGTACTGACTGCATCATATGCAGATAATGTTCTGACTCTGAACAGAGAAGGAGAAAGATTGTCTGCCGGTAAATACACACTGGTATTAACGACTTCCGAATCTGTATTGAATATTACATTCAATGTAGAACCATGGTTACCTGAACTGGAAATAGTATCAACTACACCGTCTATGGACTTCGGGAATGGAGAAGAAGCAAATATTGACAAGGATACAAAAACTTTCACTATTACATTCAACCGTAATATCGTAGAGGAAGACAACATCTCTGCTACATTAAAGTTTGAGGACGAAGTGGTGAATGACCAGGTACTGACTGCATCATATGCAGATAATGTTCTGACTCTGAACAGAGAAGGAGAAAGATTGTCTGCCGGTAAATACACACTGGTATTAACGACTTCCGAATCTGTATTGAATATTACATTCAATGTAATAAATGGTGGTGTCGGCATAGAAAATCAGTCATCTGAAAAAATAGTTCATACAAAAGAGTATTATACAATAAATGGCACAGCTTTACCACAACCCATACCAGGCTTTAATATTATCAAAATCACCTATGAGGACGGTACAGTTGAGGTATCCAAAATATATATAAGGTCTTCGGTTAACCAATAACGAGCAGTTTATTATATAAGATACCAAGTAAATTTTAAATAAAATCTAAAATCTTTGTTCTTCGAAGTTATCACTTCTTAGAACAAAGATTTTTTACAAATAGATTTTCCAAATAATATTTATAACTTATTGAATTTTTAATAGATAATGAAACAAAAAAATAAAATTTCCATAATACATCTCTATTTCTTAATAAATTCATAAATTTGCCATGCATTGGTTTATTTTTTCCAAGCATACGGAAATAATAATTAAAAGGGAATCAGGTGGGAATCCTGAACAGTCCCGTTGCTGTGTGTTTCATTAAAATGTAGTAAATACATACTTCATGCCACTGAAAGACCAAGAGTCGATTGGGAAGGCGTTTACTATAGAAACAAGTCAGAAGACCTGCCATGCAATATGTTCAATAGCTTTCGAGGACGAGCTATGAAGTGGAAATGCTATACTTTAACAACAAGTATCAGCTTCTTTATTTCATATATATCTAATAACTTAAACAATTTGATAATTAAAGGTATAAACCATTATCAAACAAATTAACGCATGGGAATCAAAGCTAAGTGGTTCACAGGAATATTCCTGACACTGAATGCATTATTACATGCGCAACAAAATAAAATAGATACGTTGCGCATTTATCATATAGATGAAGTTACTATTACTTCATCTAAAGTATCGTCTAAAGAAATTATTCCTGTACAAATCATGGAAGGAAAACAATTGGAAAAACTATCAGTACATTCTGTTGCAGATGCCATACGTTATTTTTCTGGAGTGCAAATTAAAGACTTTGGAGGAATAGGTGGACTAAAAACCGTTAACATACGAAGTATGGGAACGAACCATGTTGGTATATTTTACGATGGCATTGAACTGGGAAACGCCCAGAATGGGCAAATTGACCTCGGTCGTTTTTCTCTTGACAATATGGAGGCAGTTTCCCTATACAACGGACAACGCAGTGCCATATTCCAGTCTGCTAAAGATTTCGGATCAGCAGGTACCGTTTATTTGCAAAGTCGTATACCAAGATTCAATGGAAACAAACAATATAATATTCGAGGAAATTTTAAGACCGGTTCCTTCGGAGTTATCAATCCTTCCGTACTTTGGGAGCAAAAATTAAACGAACGCCTTTCTGCATCTTTAAGTTCCGAATACATGTATACCACCGGGCGTTATAAATATCGCTATAAAACAACCGGAGGATACGATACAACCGCAGTACGTAAAAATGGAGATGTTAACTCCATCCGGGTGGAAAGTGGCTTATATGGAAAAATCAACAAAGGTGAATGGAAAGGAAAAGCCTATTTTTATCATTCAGAAAGAGGACTTCCCGGAGCTATGGTCCGGAATAAACTGTTTCATGAAGACCGCCAATGGGATACCAACCTATTTATTCAATCATCTTTTAAAAAACATTTCTCAGATAAATACGGACTATTAGTCAATGGGAAATATGCCTATGATTATTTACATTATCTGGCCGATCCGAATAAAGATGCCAGCTTGATGTACGTAGAAAACCATTACCGACAACAAGAAATTTATCTTTCTGTTGCCAACTTATACTCTTTCAATAAATATTGGAGTGCATCCATTGCATTAGACTATCAATGGAATAAACTAGATGCTGACCTGTACAAATTTCCTTACCCGAATCGTCACACCACACTTGTTTCCATAGCAAGTGCTCTGAACTTCGAACAGTTCAAGTTACAGGCCAGTGTATTGGGTACATTTGTATCCGATCATGTTCGTACAGACACAATGTCTATGGAAAATAAAAAGCAGATCACTCCCACCGTTGTGGCCTCCTGGAAACCTATACGTAAAACAAATTTCCATTTACGAGGTTTTTACAAGAACATCTTTCGCATGCCAACCCTAAACGATTTGTATTATACATTTATTGGTAATATAAAACTAAAACCCGAATTCACTAATCAGTATAATTTAGGGTTTACTTATGCACCTATTCTTCAAAACAAATGGTTAAAAAACATCGAACTACAAGCAGATGTTTACTATAATGAAGTGAAAAATAAAATAGTAGCTGTCCCCACTTCCAATCAGTTCCGCTGGACAATGATGAATCTCGGTATGGTAGAAATACGAGGATTAGATATAGCCATACAAACTAACTGGGAATTACCTAAACAATTTTCTATTGATACCCGTCTCACCTATACTTATCAAAAGGCACAAGATTTCACCAATCCCAAAGAAGAATATTACGGAGATCAAATACCATACATCCCCTGGCACAGTGGCTCATTGATTATTAATGCCAGTTGGCAAAACTGGGATGTCAATTATAGTTTCATTTATACCGGTGAACGATATGACCAACGAGCCAACATTCCAGAAAATTATGCCCCAGAATGGTATACGAACGACATTTCACTCTCTCGAAGTTTTCGTATTCGAAATACTCTCTACCGATTGACAGCAGAAGTCAACAACCTTTTCAACCAACAGTTTGAAGTGGTGAAATGCTATCCAATGCCAGGTACCAACTATAAATTCATTCTTACCATCCAAATATAATTATTAGCATGAAAAAATTATCATTCATTCTATTATTATCCATAAGTTGTTTTCTGATATGTTCCTGTCGGGGGGAAGATGAGGTACTTGTACGATCTACCGGCACGCAGGTACAAGCTCCTATGGATATAAAGTCTATTACAGGTTTCTATTTGCTAAACGAAGGAAACATGGGAAGTAATAAATGTACATTAGATTATATGGACTATGCAACAGGCTACTATCACAAAAATATATATGCAGAAACCAATCCTTCCGTTGTCTTGGAATTAGGCGATGTAGGTAATGATATACAAATCTATGGTGAAAAATTGTATGCTGTTATCAACTGTTCTCATTTTATCGAAGTGATGAACAAAAAAGATGCCCGTCATTTAGGAACGATTGATATTCCTAACTGCCGTTATATTACCTTTCATGAGGGCTATGCTTATGTCAGTTCATATGCCGGTCCCGTGCAAATAGACCCAAATGCACGTTTAGGATATGTAGCCAAAGTAGATACTACTACCCTCCAAGTGGTAGCAACTTGCTTAGTAGGTTATCAACCGGAAGAGATGGTCATTGTTGAAAACAGATTATATGTAGCTAATTCCGGAGGATATCGCGTACCCAATTATGACCGTACTGTTTCCGTCATCGATCTGAACACATTTACTGAAACCAAAAAGATAGATGTAGCCATCAACTTACATAGATTGAAAGCTGATCATTACGGAAATCTCTACGTCAGTTCACGAGGTGACTATTATACTGTTCCTTCTAATCTATATGTCATAGACAGCCGAACAGATGAAGTAATAGATACACTAAATATTGCTGCTTCTGAATTGTACATAGACGATGACTATCTCTATCTATACAGCACAGAATACAGTTATATTAATGAAGAAGAATGGAAAATCAATTATGCATTGATAGACACGCGAACCAGAGAGATCATCACCAACAATCTCATCACCGATGGTACAGAAAAACAAATTAAAATGCCTTACGGCATCGCCGTTCATCCGGAAACAAAAGAGTTCTATATAACAGATGCTAAAGACTATGTATCCCCCGGTACACTCTATTGCTTTACTCCAGAAGGAAAAAAGAAATGGTCAGTTACTACAGGAGATATACCGGCTCACTTTGTTTTTGTCCACAAATAAAAAATATAAATAAAAAATATAATTATAAAAACCTTACCTATATGATTCATTATCAAGTTCACCGGTTAACTGCCGGCCTATTAGTAAGTATTTTTTTCTATATCGGTACAACTTCCTGTTCCGAAGATCCCGAATTACCCAGCACAGTAACCACTGATGATGGGAATATTACAATCAACATACCAGAAGGAGGGTTTCAAACTCCGCGCTGTAAAGTACTTTCCATCCTCCCTTCTATATCCGGAAATAACCAATACAACATGCAATGGAGTATAGGTGATTCTGTTATTTCTACACAAGAAGAGTTAGAGTTTATAGCTTTGGATCCCGGAAAATATTCGATTACTCTAAAAGTAATTAATGAAGAGCAAAAAGCCAGTACATTAAACTTTCCCATTACTGTAAACCAAGAAGAAACCACCTACTCTCCTTACATAACTTCTGTGCCAGAATATAAGCCTGCACCTGGGCAATTCATAAACGAGCTTCCTAAATATGAAATAGGCGACACACAAAGCACAATGAACCGAAAAGCACTCGAGTCAATCGGTTATAACACACGAATATTAATAAGTTTAGGAGGATATGGCGGTTACGTAATCTGTGGTTTTGATCATACTATTGTAAATGTGCCCGGAAAATATGATTTTAAAGTTCTGGGAAATGCCTTTTATGCAAATTCCAATCCGAATCCAAATGCTCCCGAAGAAGGTGGAAGTTGTGAACCAGGAATTGTTATGGTAGCTTACGACCGAAATAAAAACGGTATTGCCGATGATGACGAATGGTATGAACTGGCAGGAAGCGAATATAACAAAGAGGAAACCATCAAAAATTACAAAATAACTTATTATCGTCCAGACGAAGGTCACGAACCTGTTGAAGCACCGGAAGACGAACAATTCTGGAATATAGATGCCGAATATATTTTATGGACAGACAACCAGCAGCAAGGAGGATATATTTATAAAAATAGATATCACAAACAAGAATACTACCCTCTATGGATAGAAGATGCTGAAATGGAATTCGAAGGTACTCTTCTTCCCCAAAACGCCAAAGATGAAAGCGGAATCGGTAAATATTGGGTATTATATGCTTACCCTTGGGGATATGCCGACAATGGACTCAACAAAGAAGATACATCAAATTTCAAAATAGAATGGGCTGTGGACAAACAGGGAAATCCAGTACACCTGCCTGGTGTGGATTTTATAAAAATATATACAGGAGTCAATCAATACTGCGGATGGTTAGGAGAAACATCTACCGAAGTAATGGGAATCAATGACTTACATTTACTAAATCAATAATTAATTTGTTATTTATGAAAAATATATTATTTCTATTTTTAGCCATTACTGTCTGCGCAACCATACAAGGAGGAGTTCTTTCAGAACGACAAATAATAACAGAAGAAACATCCGTTAGCGGCCAATTTACCTCAAATGAGCCAACAACAATCAGCGTCACTTTACCTGAGACATTAAATACTATTCTCAGTGATGAACCACCGACAATTACTGCTATCATATCAGGAGAGACTGATATGCCTAAAGGGTATAACCTCAGTTGGTATATATGCGATAAAAATGGTAATACAGATACCTCCAAAACTATTTTGACTCAAGTAAGTAAAGGATCAGACGGGAAAAAAGGTACATTGGTCTTTGCAGGAGGAATAGGCATTACTTACATTAAAGCTGTTATTATAGATAAAAATACTTGGATAAAATATGAATCCAATTTATGTTGCGTAACGGTAGGAGCACCGAAAAAAACAATTACCGATCTCCGTTTCGAAAAAGAAATGATCACGGCCGGTATACGAGAAAATATAGTAAACCAATTAATCATCTCTCCTCAAGATGCCACATTTACTCAGATTTCTTATGAAAGTAGCAATTCTGAAATAGTACAAGTAACCAAAACCGGTACAGTAACTACAAAAGAGACAGAAGGACAAGCCACTATAACAGCCAAAAGTCTGTATCCAACAGGAGAAAATGCCATAATTGCATCCTATACAGTCAACGTTACCAACAACCATCCTGTAACTGAAATTCAATTAGGAACCGATGGAAAAATCGAAATAGAATATAAAGACATATACCGTCCCACTCCAATCATTTTACCAGAGAATGCAACTGTAAAAAAGGTAAAATATACCATTAAGGACAACGAGATAGCTAGTTTTTATCAAGACAATATCGTAGCACACAAAATAGGTGAAACGACCCTCACCGCTACTGCCCAAGACAATAGTGGAGTATCTGTTACAGTCCGATTAATAGTCAAAGACTTAGATCGTACCCCTTATGACGGATACCAGGATGGAACATTTATTCTGAACGAAGCTTGGTATGGACACGAAAACGGAGATATGAATTTTCTTACAAAAGATCAAGAATTAATGTATCGTGTTTATGAACGAGAAAACAAAGGAGAAGCTTTCGGTGCAACGTCATGTTACGGAATTGTTTATGGAGGTAATCTATATGTTACATCCAAACAAGAAGAAGATGCAGGCGATCCTAATCCCGGTGGTGGACGTTTAGTAATAATGGATGCCAAAACTTTGAAAAAAATAAAAGGATTCGAAACGATAGGTGGAGGCGATGGCCGTTCGATTGTTGGCGTAAATCCTAATAAAATATATCTTGGCACAACAAAAGGAGTTGTCGTTTTTGATGTCAAAAACATGAAAGTCGGGAACATTATCGAGGGAACTCAAGGTATTGACTTATATAATGGACAAATAGGAGACATGATAAAAGCTGGAAAATATGTGTTTGCAATCCAGCAAGACAAGGGAACAAATATCATCGATACAGAAACTGACCAACTTATAAAATGTATTGAAAATGTAAACATACAAGGTATCACACAGAGCTTCGACGGAAATGTTTGGTTAGCATCCAGTACAACCCTGGACTGTTTAAATCCAGAAACATTAGAAATTGAAGAAACATTAAATCTTCCTCAAGGTGCAGAAATCACTTGTTCATGGGGTGCATGGAGACCGACCCCATTCTGTGCAAGTCGTACAAAAAACAATCTCTACTGGAATGGTGGAAGTAACATAATGGAAGGAGGCTCAAACTATTATTGTTACGAAATAGGAACTGAAATTAATAATCTTAAGCCCTTATTTACAATCTCAGAACTTGAAGGATCGGCACCCGAGACGAAACAAACAACTTATGGAACCCTTCGGTATGATGATCGTACTGACGAATTATTGATAATGACAACTCAAAGCGGAGGTAGCACTAACTATGAACACAACTGGATACATATCGTAAATGGTACCAGTGGAGAATTGAAAAAGACACTCAAATTGAAACAATATTATTGGTTCCAAGCAATACCGATCTTCCCTGATAAATATGCACCAGAAATAAATAATTTGGAAGAATCATTATCACTAAAGATTAATGATGGAACCCAAAAAATAAATTTAGCAGGAAAAATTACAGATAAAGACAACTTGGCATATAACATTACCAAAACGTTGAAAAACATAGGCAATGAAACAATAGCCACAGCAACTTTAGAAAACAACTTATTGGTAATTACTCCTAAATCTGCTGGAGAAACTACTATAACATTAGCTGTCGAATCTAATGGTGTAATTACAGAGCAACCAATCCACATAACTGTATCCAAAGGTACCGGAATCAACGATATAGAAACACCAAAAGCCGTTTACAGTAAAGATAATCAAATTATAATATATGGATACGAAGGGTATCAGTTTGTCTTATATGATGAAAGTGGAAAAGCCGTAAGTACTTTTCAAAGCACAAACAAAAACTTTTCTATCAAACCAAATATTCCCAGCGGCTTGTATATTCTGAAAGGTAACAATGCGACTGAATGTATTAGTTATAAAGTAATGCTTTGATAAATTAAAGAAAAGTCTTTTTTAAATATAGAATAAAAGCACCCATAATAAACAAAATACAGTAGAAATCCGGAATATAAGAGAACAATTTCAACGACTCATGAAATCCTCATATATTCCGGATAACTTTTCTTATAAAACAAGGGTAATATTAAAAATATTTACGCCAAGAACGAAATCAGCACTCCCGCAGCCACGGCCGAGCCGATAACCCCGGAAATATTACTTGCCATGCAATACTGCAACACATGATTTTTCGAATCGTACTTCAAAGCTATTTCATTTGCCACACGGCTGGCCATAGGTACGGCACTCAGTCCGGTAGCACCGATCAGCGGATTGATCTTTTTCTTGGAGAAGAGGTTGAACAGCTTCACAAAAAGAATACCTCCGGCAATACTTAATGCAAAAGCAAGGAAGCCGCCCACTACGATACCGATTGTTGTCCAATTCAAGAAAGCCTCCGTAGTCATGGTTGCACCTACCGAGAGCCCGAGGAAAATGGTAGCTGCATTCATGATGCTATTAGAAGCGGCATCAAACAGACGGAACGTATTGCTACCGATCTCTTTCACCAGATTACCGAACATCAACATACCGATCAAAGGCACGGCACTCGGCACAAAAAGGGCAACAACCGTAGTCACCACAATCGGGAAAACAATCTTCAAAACGCGCAGATTCTTGATCTCAGTCTTCGAAGGATACTTCTTCTCCTCCTCCTTCATATTGATGCTCAACTCTTTCTTACTGCAAAGCAGACGGACTACCATCGGAATAATTACCGGTACCAAAGCCATATAAGAATATGCAGCAATAGCAATCGGCCCCAACAGATGCGGAGCTAACTTAATAGTGGTAAAGATAGCCGTAGGACCGTCAGCACCACCGATAATACCTAATGAAGCGGCTTCTTTGGGAGTAAATCCCATCAGGATAGCCACTAACAGCACTGTAAAGATGCCCAACTGAGCGGCTGCTCCGAATATAGAGAGATGCAGATTGCGCAACATCGGACCGAAATCGGTCAATGCACCTACACCCATAAAAATAATCGGCGGCAGAAAGCCGGTCTTTATCAACATATAATAGATGAAGTTCATCAATCCCAATTCATGGGCAATGTCGTGTAAGGGCATTTCCCAAATGCTCTTCATCACACCGTTCACCATCACCATACCGTTTTCGTCCGCTTGGATCACTCCCATATCACCGCCCGGAAAGTTGGCAAGCAACACACCGAAAGCGATGGGCACCAATAACAATGGTTCATACTGTTTCTTAATGCCCAGATAGAGCAGAACGAAAGCGATGGCGTACATTATCAGAAACTGCGGTTCGGCAATGATATTACTGAAAGCAGTCATGTCGTATAAGTTCTCAAATATCTCGTTCATTATCCTATCTTCATTAATACATCATCTTCAGAAACAGTATCTCCCGGATTGACACAAATAGCTGTCACCGTGCCACCGAATTCCGTACGGATAGCATTGTAGGTCTTCATGGCTTCCACATAGCAGAGTACATCACCCTCTTTCACCGCATCACCTACTTTCAAAGCCGTCTCCTGTGCATTTTTCACCAAGAAGAATTTTCCTTCCAATGGAGAAAGTACATCTTTGCCCTCTCCTGCCGGAGCAGTGGCTGCCGGCGCAACAGGGAGTTCGGCATCACCGTAAGCCACCGTAACACGATAAGCTTGTCCGTCTACTTGTACGGTGAGAGTTTTCGGTTTGGCGTCTTCCAACGGAGATTTATCCCGTTCGGTACGACGCTTGGCAACATCTTCCAGGAAGTCTTCTTTCGCTTTGCCACTTTTATAAGCCTCGTATTGTGCAGGATGCATGGCATATTCAAAGAGTTCCTCATCGTCCTGCCCTGTCTCCCACTTCTGCTCTTTCATCAATTTACGATATTTATCGAGCGCATCGGGATAGTTATCCTGCGGATTGCCATCGAAGAACTTACGGCCTTCGCGTTCGGCTTTCTCGATAATTTCGGGAGCCAATTGCCCCGGCAGACGTCCTGCTTTACCCAAAATCATATCCCAGATATCATCGGCAATCATTCCCCAACGGTCTTTACCTTTCTCCATAGCGATCACGTTCATCATAGCCAGATTCTTGACGTATTGGCTGAACGGCGTCACCAAAGGAGGATAGCCCACACGGGGCCATACATAAGCCACTTCGTTGAACAGTTTGATAAGCAGTTGATCCTGCGTCATAAAGGGCAGATTGTGTTTCGCTTTGTATTTGTTGATAGACTCTAAATTAGTTTCCAAATCGGCCATAAGGCTGCCCATCATACCACCCGGGAGCCCGGGAGCAATCAGTAGAGAATTCATCAGGCGGTTCTTCGGACTGATGTAGAGACCGAGAAAATCGTCCATAAATTCCTGCACCAAAGCACGTACTTTCATGTAAGCCTCCATATTGATCTCCGGCACCTGGAATCCTGCATCTTTCAGCATGGCCTGCACACTGAGCAGATCGGCATGTCCGGTTCCCCACGAGAGGGGTTCCATCCCTACGTCGATATAGTCGCATCCGGCTTCACAGACTTCGAGAATGCTTGCCATATTGAAACCGGGCCCGGCATGGCTATGATACTGAATGGGGATTTCGGGATGCGCAGCCTTGATATTGGCTACTATTCTACCCAAAGAAACGGGACGGCCGATGCCTGCCATATCCTTGATACAAATTTCATCGGCTCCCAATTTGATTAATTCCAAAGCCATGTTGGTGTAATACTCCACCGTGTGAATGGGGGAATGGGTAATGCAGAGCGAGCATTGCGAAATCATACCGGCATCGTGGGCGTAGGTAATAGAGGGAGCAATGTTACGGACATCATTCAATCCGCAGAAAGTACGTGTGATGTCAGTACCCTGAGCTTTCTTTACCTTATAGAAGAGTTTACGCACATCGGCAGGAACAGGACTCATGCGAAGTCCGTTGAGAGCACGATCGAGCATATGAGTTTGTATACCGGCTTCGTGGAAAGGTTTTGTCCAGTCACGGACAGCACGGTTGGGATTTTCACCAAATAAAAGATTTACTTGTTCAAAACCACCGCCATTGGTTTCAACACGGGCAAAACATCCCATTTCGATAATAGCAGGAGCTACTTTAACGAGCTGGTCTACACGGGGTACATACTTTCCGGCACTCTGCCACATGTCTCTGAAAACCAAGCTGAATTTGATTTCTTTTTTCATATTCCTAATTAGTTGTGTTTTACAATTTTTCTACTTTCGATACTTTACCCTTGCCTTGGGTTACTACATTGACGGCGGCAGTAATGGCAGCTAAGATATTACCGGGAATAGCCGCAGGAACGCGGGAAGCCTGTTTGGCAGGTACGACTTCTTCCGGAGCATATTTGTTGACCAACGAAATCAATAGTTTACCCAGATAAATGACGATAAGTAAAATTACGAACACAGTAGCCATACCGACTACCATCAGCAAAAACGCTGTTTCTAAGTTTTCCATATAATAAATTATTAGTTGTTTGATCGTTTTTTCAAAAAATCGTTCGAAATTACCAATAAAAGAAGAAAAAATAAAGGAGGAAAAGAATAAAAAAAGCTAAATCGCAATTAGAAATAATGTGCCAATAGGACAATGTGCCAATGTGACAATATGCCAATAAAAAGAATGCGTTAATGAGATAATGGGATAATATACCAATGTGCCAATCAGCATTCGCTATAACAGCGCAGCTAATTGGCACATTGGCATATTCTCCTATTGGCACATTATTAAAACTCGCTCGTGAAATGGAATTTGATGTTCTTAAAATCTATTTGTGCCATTTGCAATACATAATTGGAGTCGGCAAGGAACACATCGCGCCCTTCACGGTCTTTTGCCATGTATTGATATTTGCGCTTCTTGAAAGCTTCCAGTTCTTCGGGATCATCACTTTCAATCCAGCAGGCTTTATAAAGGCTTAGCGGTTCCCAACGGCACGAAGCGTTATATTCATTGAGCAGACGATATTGGATTACCTCAAACTGGAGTTGCCCCACCGTACCGACGATTTTGCGACCGTTGAACTGATTGACGAACAACTGTGCCACACCCTCGTCCATCAACTGATCGATACCTTTGGCAAGTTGTTTCTGTTTCATCGGATCGGCATTCTCTATGTATTTGAACATCTCCGGAGAGAAACTGGGTAATCCACGGAAATGCAATTGCTCGCCCTCTGTCAGCGTATCACCGATTTTGAAAGTTCCGTTATCCGGCAGACCGATAATATCACCGGCATACGCTTCATCAATTGTCGTTTTGCGCTGCGCCATAAACTGGGTAGGCGATGAAAAACGCATCGTCTTGCCATGACGCACGTGCAAATAGGGTGCATTACGCGTAAACTTACCCGAACAGATTTTACAGAAAGCGATACACGAACGGTGATTCGGATCGATATTGGCCGTAATCTTAAAAACGAATCCGGTAAACTTCGGTTCATCCGGTTCCACCTCACGCTCCTCGGCCTGCACAGGACGGGGACTCGGAGCAATCTCTACGAAACAGTTCAAAAGTTCCTGAACACCGAAGTTATTCAATGCCGAACCGAAAAACACAGGAGCGCATTCTCCTGCCAGATAAGTCTCGTTATCGAATTCAGGATAAACACCTTCAATCAATTCCAGATCACCACGTAGTTTATCTGCCAGTGTTTCACCAATCTGCTTGTCCAGTTCATCGCTGTTGATATCGACTTCCACTTTCTCCGTCACCACCTGTTTCGAGGGTTGATAAAGATCTAACTTATTCTCATATATATTATATACGCCTTTAAAACGCGGTCCCTGCTCTATCGGCCAAGAAAGCGGACGTACCTGAATCATCAGTTCTTCTTCCAGCTCATCGAGCAGATCGAACGGATCTTTTCCCTCTCGGTCCATTTTATTGACGAAGATGATAACAGGCGTATTACGCATGCGGCATACCTCCATCAACTTACGCGTTTGCGTCTCCACACCTTTGGCACCGTCCACCACAATGATAACACTGTCTACGGCAGTCAGTGTGCGATAAGTATCTTCGGCAAAGTCTTGGTGACCCGGGGTATCGAGGATGTTAATCTTATAATCACGGTAGTCAAACTCCATCACGGAGGTGGTTACCGAAATACCACGCTGTTTCTCGATCTCCATCCAGTCCGAGGTTGCCGTCTTTTTGATTTTATTACTTTTCACCGCACCGGCCACCTGTATCTGTCCACCAAAAAGCAATAACTTTTCTGTCAAAGATGTCTTACCGGCATCCGGGTGCGCAATAATAGCGAATGTCCGCCTTCTCTGTATTTCTGTATTTTCTGCCATATTGTAAATTAGTCATTCAATAGTGCCACGCAACGCGCAAGGCTCTCTTCCCAATGCGGGATTTCAATATCGAAAGTGGTTTTAATCTTTGTCTTATCCAATACGGAATAGGCCGGACGGGGAGCTTTTGCCGGATAATCCGCCGTATGAAGCGGACGTACTTTGCAAGTGACAATACCCGCCAGACGATGAATTGCCTTCGTAAAATCATACCATGAACAGACACCTTCATCGCTGAAATGATAAATTCCGGGCACTACACCTTTATTTATAATAGCATAAATGGCAGATGCCAGATCGTTGGCATAAGTCGGCGTTCCCACTTGGTCGAAAACAACCCCAAGATTGTCACGCTCACGTCCCAGGCGCATCATGGTCTTTACGAAATTATTTCCATAGATGGAATAAAGCCATGCTGTACGGATTATAACCGCCTTCTCGCATCCTTCGGCAACAGCCTGCTCTCCCGCCAACTTGGTGAAACCATATACGGAAGCCGGACAAGTAGGTTCGTCTTCATTGTAAGGGATGTGAGCTGTTCCATCGAAAACGTAATCCGTAGAAACCTGTATAATGGCGGCACCACGGCTTTGCGCGGCACGCGCCAGATATCCCGGAGCCACATGATTCAGCTTATCACACAATTCACGGTTATCCTCTGCATTGTCTACTGCCGTATATGCGGCACAATTCACGATCACGTCGATTTCATTTTCCGTAACAAATGCACGTACGGCCTGTTCGTCGCAAATATCCAGTTCCCGGACATCGGTAAAAAAATAAATGTGCTGCGGATTCTCTTTGGCAAGCACCTGCATCTCGTTGCCAAGTTGTCCATTGGCTCCGGTTACTAATATTCTCATATATTAATCTTCTAATTTCAATTCTCCTTTTTTATCCTTGTCATAGTAATTGGCCAACAATGACAGGAAACCGCTGATAGCCTCTATCGCCTTTGTCGTTTCGGGGCTGATCTCCTTCTTTTGCAAACGAAGCAACATCACGCCGTACAATGCTTCAAAGCAAGTCTCCAGTTCGGGTTCTTCCTTCCGGCCGTTTTTACTGCGCAATTCCACTATGAAAGGAAGCGCCTTAAAATAAGCGGCATTATAGAATGGGAACTTCGGCGATGCAAGCAAAGCATTATGTAAATCCGTCAGATTGATAATAACGTTCCGATTGATCTGCAAGTGTCCTTTCTCACGCACGTCCTCTTCGCGCATCATCCCGATAAGATTACCGTACCATTCGCGTAAGGCCGGACGCTCTTCTTCCGGATAACGGGAAATGATCGTCTGCTCTACCCGGTCGATATCACAACCATTGGCACGGATCATATCCTCTACCTGCCACATATATATAAGGTATTCGGCAATATTCTTTTCTTTCAACTGTCCTGCTATCTTCATTTCTTCAATTTTCCTTTATTATCAATAAATCGATTCTCCGAGCAGCGTGTACACTAACCCTACTGCCGATACCAGCATAACAATACTGCCTATGATGCGGTTCAATATCCAGATACCCCGCAGATTGAATTTCTTGCGCACTTTATTAACAAAAAAAGTGATTCCGAACCACCAGACCAATGCACCGATAGCGATCGCCAGATAACCGGTAATGGTTTCGAAAAGCAAAACCCCGGGCTGCAGGAAAGCAAAACGGGCAAAAAGACCGATAAAGAGAAAGATTATAAGAGGATTGGAAAGTGTGACGGCAAATGCCGTAACAAAATTATGGAAATAAGAGCCTTTATTAGTGGATGCCGGACGAATGGACTTGACCGGATTACTGCGAAACGTATAAATTCCGAAGACAAGCAACATAATGCTTCCCAACAGTTGCAAATAGAAAATATTTTTATCGATATAATCAAAAATAAAACTCATCCCGTATCCGGTAAGAAGCGCATAGGCAATATCGCTCAAAGAAGCTCCCAAACCTGTCACAAAGCCATACCAACGTCCTTTGTTCAGGGTACGCTGGATACACAGGACTCCGACCGGTCCCAACGGAGCAGAGACAATAACGCCGATAGCAAAGCCCTTTATTAATATATCGAGAATTGTTCCTATCTGATTCATGTCGCAAATATCGCACTTTTTTATGAGACAGTCATAGGTTCTTAACGTTTTTTCGATAGGGTTGATACGATAATCGGGAAAAGTGCCGTACTTATCCCACCCGGGCACTGTCGGAAAACTCCACCTGATCCCTCCATGAAAAAAACACGCATAACTTCCAGATACCAATGAATTTGTTTATCTTTGCACCGCAAGAAAGAGAGAAAGGAGCCTGTCTTCAACACCATGAAGAAGCTTTGATCGTAAATCGTAAATTGTAAATCGTAAATATAAAACATGATTCTTTTTTTCAGAACCCCTTCCAAGAGTGTGATTGCCGTAGAGAGCAACCACCCGCTCGCCCCGGACGATAGTGACAAACTTTGCTGGCTTTTTGGAGAAGCTAAAGCGGAAAGTGAAGAAAACCTGAAAGGCTGTTTCGTAGGCCCGCGCCGCGAAATGATTACCCCTTGGAGTACAAATGCCGTAGAGATCACCCAAAACATGGGTATCGAAGGTATCAGCCGCATCGAAGAATACTTCCCGGTAAAAGACGAAAATGCAGATTACGACCCTATGCTGCAGCGCATGTACAAAGGGTTGGATCAGAACGTATTCACCACTAACCGCCAACCGGAACCGATTATCTATATCGAAGATTTAGAAGCGTACAATGAAAAGGAGGGACTTGCTCTTTCCAAGGAAGAAATGGACTATCTGAAAAAGGTAGAAAACGACTTGGGCCGTAAACTGACCGATTCGGAAGTATTCGGTTTTGCACAAATCAATTCAGAACACTGCCGTCACAAAATCTTCGGCGGCACGTTTATCATCGACGGTGTGGAACAGGAATCTTCCCTCTTCCAGATGATAAAAAAGACCACACAGGAAAATCCTAATAAAATAATCTCCGCCTATAAAGACAACGTTGCCTTTGCAGAAGGCCCGGTAGTGGAACAGTTTGCACCGGCCGACCATTCCAAACCCGATTTCTTCCAAATCAAAGATATTAAAAGTGTCATCTCTCTGAAAGCGGAAACACACAACTTCCCCACTACCGTAGAGCCTTTCAACGGCGCATCAACCGGTACAGGAGGTGAAATACGCGACCGTATGGGTGGCGGTAAAGGTTCATGGCCCATTGCCGGAACTGCCGTTTACATGACATCGTATCCCCGTACGGATGAAGACCGCTCATGGGAAGAAATCCTGCCTGTACGTAAATGGTTGTATCAGACCCCAGAACAAATCCTGATCAAAGCCTCCAACGGTGCCAGTGACTTCGGAAACAAGTTCGGACAGCCGCTTATCTGCGGTTCGGTATTGACTTTCGAACACAAGGAAAACAATGAAATATACGGCTACGACAAAGTAATCATGCTGGCAGGCGGTGTAGGCTACGGCACACAGCGCGACTGCTTGAAAGGACAACCCGAAGCCGGCAATAAAGTAGTCGTAATCGGTGGAGACAATTACCGTATCGGACTGGGTGGCGGCTCGGTATCTTCGGTAGATACAGGCCGTTACAGTAGCGGTATCGAACTGAATGCCGTACAGCGTGCCAACGCAGAAATGCAGAAACGTGCCAACAATGTGGTACGTGCCCTTTGCGAGGAAGACGAGAACCCGGTAGTGTCCATTCACGACCACGGTTCGGCCGGCCACGTCAACTGTCTGTCGGAATTGGTAGAAGAATGCGGCGGCCTGATCGATATGAGCAAATTACCAATCGGCGACAAAACCCTTTCTGCCAAAGAAATCATAGCCAACGAATCACAGGAACGCATGGGGCTTCTCATCAAGGAAGAAGCTATCGAGCATGTACGCAAGATTGCCGAACGCGAACGTGCTCCGATGTACGTAGTAGGTGAAACGACCGGCGACCATCGCTTTGCTTTCCAACAAGCTGACGGCATACGTCCGTTCGATTTGGCGGTAGACCAGATGTTCGGTTCGTCTCCAAAAACTTACATGATAGACAAAACCGTAGAACGTCACTACGAAATGCCTGTGTATGAACAACCTAAGCTGCACGAATACCTCACCAATGTATTACAGTTGGAAGCAGTAGCCTGTAAAGACTGGCTGACAAATAAAGTAGACCGTTCCGTAACAGGAAAAGTAGCCCGTCAGCAATGTCAGGGCGAAATACAGTTGCCACTAAGCGATTGCGGTGTCGTAGCACTGGACTACCGCGGCGAAAAAGGTATCGCCACCTCTATCGGACATGCCCCGCAAGCGGCATTGGCCGATCCGGCAGCCGGTTCCATTCTCTCTGTCAGTGAAGCACTGACCAATCTGGTATGGGCACCTATGGCCGAAGGTATGGACAGCATTTCATTATCGGCCAACTGGATGTGGCCCTGCCGCTCTCAAGAGGGAGAAGATGCCCGTCTGTACACAGCCGTAAAGGCATTAAGCGATTTCTGCTGTGCTCTGCAAATCAATGTACCTACAGGAAAAGACTCTTTGTCCATGACTCAGAAATATCCCGACGGCGAGAAAGTAATCTCTCCGGGAACCGTGATCGTTTCTGCCGGCGGCGAAGTTTCCGACGTAAAGAAAGTAGTTTCTCCCGTACTGGTAAACAATGAAAAGACAACGCTCTATCATATAGACTTCAGCTTCGATGCACTGAAGTTAGGCGGCTCTGCCTTTGCACAGTCATTAGGTAAAGTAGGCGACGAGGTACCTTGCGTACAAGATGCCGAATATTTCCGTGATGCATTCTTAGCTGTACAGGAATTAGTGAAAAAGGGTCTGATCCTTGCAGGACACGACATTTCGGCAGGAGGTCTTATCACCACACTGCTCGAGATGTGCTTCGCCAATGTGGAAGGCGGTCTCGACATCAACTTAGACAAAATGAAAGAAAACGATATGGTAAAAATTCTCTTTGCCGAGAATCCGGGTATCGTGATCCAAATTGCCGATAAACATAAAGAAGAGGTGAAAAAAATCCTGGAAGATGCCGGTATAGGCTTCATCAAATTGGGTAAGCCAACCGACGAACGCCACATTCTGGTATCGAAAGACGGGGTTACTTACCAATTCGGTATCGACTATATGCGCGACGTATGGTATGCTTCCTCTTACCTGCTCGACCGTAAACAATCCATGAACGGCTGTGCCAAGAAACGTTTTGAGAATTACAAGATGCAACCTCTGGAATTCGCATTCATGCCGACTTTCAAAGGAAAACTGTCTCAATACGGCATCACACCGGACCGCCGCACCCCAAGCGGTATCCGTGCTGCCATCATCCGTGAAAAAGGAACGAACGGTGAACGCGAAATGGCTTATTCACTCTACTTGGCAGGCTTCGATGTGAAAGATGTGACAATGACCGACCTTATCAGTGGCCGCGAGACACTGGAAGATGTAAACATGATTGTTTACTGTGGAGGTTTCTCCAACTCGGATGTATTGGGCTCTGCCAAAGGATGGGCAGGAGGCTTCCTGTTCAATCCGAAAGCCAAGGAAGCGCTCGACAAATTCTATGCCCGTGAAGACACCCTGTCATTAGGTATCTGTAATGGTTGCCAGTTGATGATGGAATTGGGACTTATCAATCCGGAACACAAAAAGCAAGGTAAGATGCTTCACAACGACTCTCATAAGTTCGAATCCACTTTCATAAGCCTGACCATCCCGACTAACCGCAGTGTGATGTTCGGTTCATTAAGTGGCAGTAAGTTAGGTATTTGGGTAGCCCACGGAGAAGGAAAATTCTCTTTGCCTTATGGCGAAGACAAATACAATGTAGTCGCCAAATATTCGTATGACGAATATCCGGGCAACCCGAACGGTTCGGATTATTCAATAGCGGCTTTAGCCAGTGCAGACGGTCGTCATTTAGCAATGATGCCACACTTGGAACGTGCTATCTTCCCTTGGCAGAACGCATGCTATCCGGCCGACCGCATCCATAGCGATCAAGTAACCCCTTGGATCGAAGCATTCGTTAATGCACGCAAATGGGTGGAAGATAAAATGAAATAATACGACTTTAAAGATTATCCCTCTAAAGATAACATTTTCAAAAGCTGTCACTATATGAAGTGACAGCTTTTTTTACATAATGTTTCAAGCAGGCATTCTCTTTTCCTAAAGTTAAAAGAAGTAACCGTCACAATGTACACAATATACAAAACCTTGTACACTTTAATCAAGTAGAAGTATAAAACAGAATCCTATCTTCCTGATTTATTTTGTTATATCGAAAATACTTCTTAATTTTGTAACACAATCATCCCCCCTTAAAGCTAAGTTTTGTAACTCTAAATGTCTTACTAACATGAAGAAATGGCTTATTATTTTGTTACTATTTCCATTTTCTTGTATAGCGCAAATCTACAAATACATAGGTGTAGAAGATGGGCTGAGCAACAGGCGGGTATATTCTATCCAAAAAGACCGGAAAGGATATATGTGGTTTCTCACTCATGAAGGTATAGACCGTTACAACGGTAAAGAGTTCAAACAATACAAACTAATGGACGGCAAAGAAGAAGTCAACTCTTTACTGAATCTGAACTGGCTATACATCGACACGGAAGGTGTATTATGGGAAATAGGGAAAAAAGGAAAAGTATACCGATACGATAAAGCCCACGACACCTTTGAACTGGTATACAAACTCCCCGTTGTGGAAAACAAAGACATGCCGGCACCTGTCAGCTACAGTTACATCGACAACAGTCATACAATCTGGTTGTGTTGTGAAAAGAGTATCTATCTGTATGATACAAAATCTCAAGACACCACCGAAATAGCCAATGCAATAGACGAAACCATTACGGATATCGCACAAATAGACGAAACACACTTCTTTATAGGTACAGAAAAAGGGATACACTATGCAGAATTGAAACAGGGTACGCTTTCACTCATCCATTGTGATAAATTGGATAAAATCGCAGTACAGATTAATGAATTGTATTTCGATCAGAAAACGAAAAAATTATTTATCGGAACTTTTCAACGGGGTATTTATGTCTATGACATGAATACCAAACAAAGTTTCCAGCCTCAGATAACCCTGACAGACATCAGCATCAATGCCATCAAGCCCTTAAATAACAAAGAACTGCTGATAGCTACCGATGGTGCAGGGGTATTCGAAATGAATATTGACTCCTATCAGGCCAACCCTTATATCGTAGCCGATTATAATAAAAACAATGCCATGAACGGCAATAGTATCAACGATATTTATGTAGACGAAGAAGACCGCATCTGGCTGGCCAACTACCCGATAGGGGTTACCGTACGCAACAATCGCTATTCTGGTTATAACTGGATAAAACACTCCATTGGCAACAAGCAATCACTGATTAATGATCAGGTAAACAGTGTCATAGAAGATTCCGAAGGCGATCTTTGGTTTGGCACCACTAACGGTATCAGTCTCTACTATTCCAAGACTAAACAGTGGCACTCTTTTCTCAGTTCATTTGAATCCACAAACAATAAAAATCATATTTTTACCACTTTATGTGAGGTAGCCCCCGGCATAATCTGGGCAGGAGGATACAATTCCGGTATGTATCAAATCAACAAAAAAAGTTTATCTGTCGAATATTTCACTCCTTCCCTGTTCTCACATCTGAACATACGCCCGGATAAATATATCCGGACCATTATGAAAGATTCCCGGAATGATATCTGGTCAGGGGGATATTACAATTTGAAACGGATCGACATCACCAAGAAAACGATACGTCTTTATAGCGGTTTGAACTCTATCACCTCCATTGTAGAGAAAGACAGTGCCGAAATGTGGATCGGCACAGCCACCGGATTGTATCTGTTAGACAAAGAATCCGGCGGATTCGAACGCATCAAATTACCGGTCGAGTCAACTTACATATACTCACTGTATCAAGAAGATGGTAACCTCTATATAGGAACCAGTGGTTCGGGATTATTGATATACGATCCGAAAGTAAAACTTTTCACTCATTATCATACGGAAAACTGTGCATTGATATCCAATAATATCTACACCATACTATCCGACCACCATGGTGAGATATTTATCAGTACGGAAAACGGATTGAGCAGTTTCGTCCCAAAACTGAGAACTTTCCATAACTGGACCAGAGAACAAGGTTTGATGACCATTCATTTCAATGCCGAATCAGGTACATTACGGAGCAACGGTTTCTTTGTATTCGGAAGTTCAGACGGAGCGGTAGAATTTCACAAAGACATGAAGATACCGAGAACTTACTCCTCCAAAATGGTTTTCAGTGACTTTAACCTGTTTTATCAGACCGTCTATCCGGGAGACAAAAACTCCCCGCTTCAAACGGATATCGACGATACTCAAGTCCTTAAATTAAAATATAACCAGAACATATTTTCTGTAAAAGTATCGTCCATCAATTACGACTATCCTTCTAATATTCTCTATTCTTATAAGATGGAAGGATTCTACGACGAATGGAGTAAACCAGATGACGAAAACACAATCCGTTTCACAAATCTGAGTCCGGGAGAATATGTATTACACGTGAGAGCCATATCCAACGAGGACAGGAAAATAGTTCTGGAAGAACGGAGTATGAAAATCATCATAGCCCAACCGGCCTGGCTTTCACTGTGGGCATTATTACTTTATGCAGTTGTCTTGGGTCTGATAGGTATCAGCGCTATCCGGCTTATCATGCTGAGAAAACAAAGGAAAGTATCTGATGAAAAGATACACTTCTTCATCAATACGGCACATGATATCCGTACTCCACTGACTCTCATCAAAGCGCCATTGGAAGAGCTGCGGGAAAAAGAACAACTCAGCAAAGACGGCATTGCCAATACCAATACGGCACTACGCAATGTAAACGCATTGTTGCGCCTGACCACCAATCTGATCAACTTCGAACGGGCAGATGTATACTCCTCGGAACTATACATATCGGAATACGAGCTGAATACCTATATGGCAGAAACCTTCAATGCATTCCGCCCCTATGCCACAGTGAAGCATATCAACTTTACGTATGAAAGTAATTTCCGTTACCTGAACGTATGGTTCGACAAAGAGAAAATGGATTCGATATTGAAAAATATCATTTCAAACGCTTTGAAGTACACTCCCGAAAGTGGTAGTGTACATGTATTTGTCTGCGAAAATGACGATACTTGGAGTGTTGAAGTAAAGGATACAGGTATCGGCATCCCGGCAAATGAACAAAAGAAGCTTTTCAAAATACATTTCCGGGGAAGCAATGCCATCAATTCGAAAGTGACAGGTAGCGGTATTGGTCTCATGCTGGTATGGAAACTGGTACACCTTCACAAAGGAAAAATCCATCTAAGCAGTATCGAACACCAAGGATCGATCATCAAAGTAACGTTCCCTAAAGACAATAAACAATTCCGTAAAGCACATCTGACAACAAAAACCCGCCAGATCGTACAAGACGAACAAGCTATCTACAGTACCAGCGGCACGCCGGACATTTACGAAAAGGCGAAAAAAGAGCATAATGAAAACCAACAGCGTTTGCTGATTGTCGAAGATAATGATGAACTGCGTAACTATTTGGGACATACGCTCTCGGATATGTACACCATACAGATGTGCAGCAACGGTAAAGAAGCACTCACCATCGTAAAAGAATATAAGCCGGAACTTATCATCTCCGACATCATGATGCCGGAAATGCGTGGAGACGAACTGTGTGCAGCAATCAAGAACGACATCGAGACATCACACATTCCAATCATCCTGCTTACTGCATTGAACGATGAAAAGAACATATTGGAAGGACTCAAAATCGGCGCAGACGAATATGTTGTGAAGCCTTTCAACATAGGCATATTGAAGGCAACCATAGTCAATCTGTTATCCAACCGTGCTCTGCTACGTAGCAGATATGCCAACTTAGAACTGAATGACGAGGAAGAGGAAGGAAAATGCCTCAAGTGTTCCGATGATATCGACTGGCAATTTATTGCCACAGTGAAAAAGAGCGTAGAAGAAAATATGGATAATCAAGCTTTCAACGTAGATGTGCTTTGCACATTGCTGAATATGAGCCGTACCAGTTTCTATAACAAAATAAAAGCATTAACAGATCAGGCTCCGGCAGATTATGTCCGCCTAATCCGTCTGAAACGGGCTGCACAACTACTGAGAGAAGGAAAACATTCCATAACTGAAATTGCAGAAATGACAGGTTTCAATGATGCCAAATACTTCCGCGAAGTATTCAAAAAGCATTTCAATGTAAGCCCGAGCAAGTATGCCAGAAAAGAAGAAGAACAGACCAATAAAGAAGATGAACATTTATCTTGAATCATTCGGTATCTTTTTTAAAATAGGTGCCTTTACAATCGGTGGCGGTTATGCGATGGTGCCACTTATAGAAAACGAAATCGTAACCAAACGAAAATGGATTGCTCAAGAAGACTTTGTCGACTTATTAGCCATCTCACAATCGGCACCGGGTATTCTGGCCGTAAATATTTCTATATTCATCGGATACAAATTAAGAGGGATACGGGGAAGTATAATAACAGCATTAGGCACCATACTACCCTCATTCATCATTATTCTGGCCATTGCCTTATTCTTTCATAATTTTAAGGACAATGTTATTGTGGAACGTATATTCAAAGGAATCCGTCCGGCGGTAGTTGCCCTAATCGCTGTTCCAACATTCAGCATGGCAAAGTCCGCCCGAATCAATCGCTATACAATATGGATTCCCATTGTATCGGCATTGCTTATTTGGCTATTAGGCTTCTCCCCCATCTGGATTATCATTGCAGCAGGAGTGGGAGGTTTCTTATGGGGAAAATTAAAACAGTGATTAGCGATAAGTGATACGCAAGCTGCGCTGCAATATTGGCCAATGCTAATCACTACTTATCATTAATCACTGATTGCTTATTACTAACCAGTTTCGAAGTCTCTCCCCCAGCCCTCTCCGTGGGAGAGGGAGCTAAGTTGGTTTTGAATCGATTCAGAAGACAGAAGAACAAAAGAACATATTTCTTGTATAGCCTTTACAGGCAGCTTATTTGTTCTTCTGTCTGAAAAAAAATAATCAGTTCATGTCTAATCATTAATCACTAACTTTATGATCTATTTACAACTCTTCTATACTTTCTTCAAAATCGGACTCTTTGGTTTCGGAGGTGGATATGCGATGCTCTCTATGATACAGGGAGAGGTGGTGACCCGTTACGGATGGGTCAGTTCTCAGGAATTTACAGATATTGTGGCTATCAGCCAAATGACTCCGGGCCCTATCGGTATCAATGCAGCAACCTATGTAGGATTTACATCAACGGGCAGTGTATGGGGATCAATTATCGCTACCTTTGCAGTAGTACTACCTTCATTTATTTTAATGTTGACAATCAGTAAATTCTTTCTGAAGTATCAGAAACATCCGGTAGTAGAATCTGTATTTAGCGGCTTACGGCCGGCAGTCGTAGGATTACTTGCATCGGCAGCATTGGTACTTATGAATGTAGAAAACTTTGGTTCGCCAACTAAAGATACTTATACATTCGTAGTGAGTGTTATCATCTTCCTAATAGCCTTTGTAGGAACAAAAAAATACAAAGCAAACCCCATATTAATGATTATTGCTTGCGGAATTGCCGGACTAATACTTTATTAAAAGAGAGGAGATGGGAGAATGGAGAGGAAAGAAGTACTATACAGCGTGATAGCACAGCCTACTTCTCCCATCTCCATTCTCCCATCTCCCTTTTTCGATCTCCCTTTATTAGAGTTTTACTTTTTTGCTTACCGATTTAGATTCGTTATGCAAGCGGTCGAGTGCTGTTACGACATAGCGATATTTAGTCTTACCGTTTTCATAAGGCATCTTGTAGAAATTATTACGAGTAACAGCTACAATATGGGAAGGATCTTCAAGATCAACATCTTCTTTGTTATCAAAGCGATAAACCACATACTGAACAGCTTTGTCCATTTCATCCTCTGCTTTCGGAGCAGTCCAGAAAAGCAGATAGCCGTCGGCGGTCCATACCTTCTTTACCTTACGCACTTTATCAGGTGCTTTATTATCCATAAAATCAAAAACAGGAACAAGCGCGGGATATTTGTGATATTCCTGTACCAAAGCATCACGATATTTTCCGGCATTTTCTATTACAGCACTGGCCGGCCATTGGCAACTTCCGCCAATCGTCTGATAGGCACGTTGCAAAGCCATCTTACGCGGTAACTGATTGATTGAAGAATTATCAGGATCGGCATGCTGAACGGTATTCATCACAGACTGCCCGATAAACAGAGGCCGGTTTTCCGTATTCTTTGCCCACCATTTGACCAATGTTTCATAATCGGCACGCGGATGTCCTACTTCCCAATAAATCTGCGGTATATTATAGTCAACCCAACCTTGACGTGCCCAAAGAAGAACATCTGCATACAGATCGTCATAATTCTGCAAACCGTTCGTTTTACTTCCAAGCGGGTCACTGCTTTCATTCCGGTAAATACCAAAAGGACTGATACCGAATTTCACCCACGGCTTTATCTCACGGATCGTCTCATGAATCTTCTTTATCAGAATATTGACATTGCTGCGACGCCAGTCGGCCTTGTTTGAAAAGCCACCGCCATAACGGGCAAAACTGGCATCATCCGGAAAATCCTTACCGGAAATCGGATAAGGATAAAAATAATCATCCATATGAATCGCATCCACATCATAACGGGAAACAATATCGGTAATCACCATACAAATGTGTTTACGGCTTTCGGGCAAAGCCGGATCAAAATACAACTGATTGCCATAAGTAACAAACCACTCCGGATGAATGTTATAAACATGATTGGCAGCCAAATCGTTATTCTGATTGGTTTTCGTCCGATAAGGATTAATCCATGCATGAAATTCCATCCCACGTTTATGACATTCATCAATCATAAACTGCATAGGATCCCAATAAGGAGAAGGCGCCTGACCTTGTATTCCTGTCAGAAAACGGCTCCAAGGTTCCAATTGTGAAGCATACAAAGCATCGGCTTCCGGGCGTACTTGAAAGATAATCGCATTAATACCGGCACCCTGCAAAGAGTTCAGTTGTCCAACAAGCGTCTGCTTTATTTTTTCAGTAGACATTCCTTTAAATTGTCCGTTGACAGTCTGTATCCACGCAGCGCGAAACTCACGTTTCGGATGGGCATTGCCCGGCGTCTGTGCCTTCACTCCTACTGCAAGGAGTAAGGCCAACAAAATAGTAAAGGTTTTCAGATTCATATGTTTATTCTCAATCTATGTATATGACCGCAAAGATAATACAATCTGAATTATCTCCAACTATCCGACAGGCCATTCCACTACAAAACGTGCTCCATCCAGATAAGTCGTATCCAGATATATTTTTCCGTCTACAATATCCATAATCTGACGGGCGACGGCAAGCCCCAGCCCTGTGCCCGGAGTAAAATTATCAACCTTGACGAACCGTTCGAAAATGGATTCTTTATACTGCGCGTCAATGCCCGGTCCGGTATCTTCGACTATAAAACGGACGAGCCGTTTCTGTTTATCCTCCGTATAAGACAGGCGGATGATACCGGTTTCCGTAAATTTTCCGGCATTAGCAAGCAAAGCAAGGAGTACCCGTTTCACCCACGGATAAACAGCCAACATCATTACCGGTGCCAAAGAAAGAACGTATTGCAATTCAACCCCCTCTTTGACGGACGGAAGTATTTCAGAAACACACTCCTTGCAACAGGTATCCACATCAAAAGAACGCTTAGGCATGTCCTCCGTCAGAGAATCCATATCGGCTATATCCACCACATTATTTACCAGATCGAGCAGATAAGCATTACTGCTTTCTATCTGTGCGGCATATTCCCTATTCTCCTCTTCGCTCACACCACCGGCAGCTATTAACGAAGAAAAACCAACAATAGAATTCAGAGGGGTACGAATTTCATGTGTAATATGCTGTATAAAAGAGCTTTTTATCCGACTGGCTTTTACTACAGCCTTATTGGCCGCATCGAGCTTCTTATTCATTGCCAATGTCCGGATATAAAAATAGGAAAGGATGATCAACAGAATCAGAATACAAGTACTTCCCGTAAGAACGGCAATCAAACGGTTCCGGTTGACTTCGGCACTCAACTCCAACTTCTCCATTTGTAGTTTGTCTACATCAAACTGAATCGTATATTTGCTTAATTTATCGTCCAGTTCTACCGAACGGACAGAATCATTCACCTGATTATAGTAAGTATAGGCTTTACAGGCTTCCTTAAACCGTCTCATAGACTCAAGACATTGTGCTTTAAACAACAAATTGGAAGGATAACAGGCCCCGATAGACTTGTGGTAGTTTTGCAAAGAATCCAGATAAGACAAAACATCGTCAACCTTTCCCATGGTTCGGTAACACATGATTTTGTATCCGAACCATGCATCTTTTGCCGTGCAATCCGGATGTTTCAAATAAAACTCATCAGTCTCATGCAAGTATTTTCCGGCAGCATTTTCTCCCTTACCGGCAAGAGTAGCGATGACACGAAACTGTAAAAAACGCATATAAAGAGGAGCACGCAACTCTTTTCCCGATGTCTTTATTTCCGTGGCAATCTTTTCTAACCGATCGAGGTATGAATGCACGTTTTCATACTCCTGCCGGGCAAGGTAAGTCTGCACAATATTCAAGCAAACCACGTAGGCATCTTCGTAGTATTTGGCTTCCTCAAAAATCTTAAGAGCATTGTTATAATATTCAATACAGAGTTTGACGTTATTACTGAATACCCGATGATTATATCCGATACACATTTCACCGCAGGCTTGCCCGTAACGGCTGTTATTCTTCTCTGCATCTTTACTCAGCAGTTCTGTTTCCGCTATCGCTTCGTCTTGTTTTCCATTTTCGGTCAATCGTTGAATGTAATGACGCCACAACTGATAACGTTCATCCTTTTTATTACGCCTTGTATACCAGTCCATCAACTCATATCCCACAATTCTCAAACTATCCACTTCGCCCAACCGATAATAATGGTCGAACAGTTCGGAATAAGCCGCTTCCATTTGAATAGAATCATTTAAATCCCGTGCTAACTGCATCCATGCGGTATTCACCGGTACAAATCCACTTTTTCCTAACAAATGCCGGGCACTATCGGCCAAGACTTCCAAATTCTTTGTTTTGTCTATGCTCCGTATAGGGAGGTTATATGCAAAAAGAAGAATGACTAAACAGGAAATAACCCGAATACGTTTCATAAGCCAATTCTTTTATTTTCAAGACTTAATGTCGTGACTAAATTACTGCTTTTATTAACAACCGGTTATGACTTATTTCAAATTATAACATATCTTAACCTGTCGGACAAGTCGCTTCCTGCTACGTCCTGCCGATAAAATCGCTAACTTTGCCGACCATCTATAGAAAGGAACATTATATGTCAGAAAATAACTTCATATCGATCAAAGGAGCCAGAGTTAACAACCTGAAAAACATTGATGTAGATATTCCACGAAACAAACTTGTCGTTATCACCGGACTTTCGGGTTCGGGCAAATCATCACTGGCATTCGATACACTTTACGCCGAAGGGCAAAGACGCTATGTCGAAAGTCTCAGCAGTTATGCCCGGCAGTTTTTGGGACGAATGAGCAAGCCGGAATGTGATTTCATCAAAGGTATCCCTCCTGCGATTGCTATTGAACAGAAAGTAAACAGTCGCAATCCCCGCTCGACCGTAGGTACATCGACCGAGATTTACGAATACCTGCGATTACTGTATGCACGTGTAGGAAAAACATACAGCCCGATAAGCGGTCAGGAAGTAAAGAAACACTCTACGGAAGATATTGTAAACTGTATGCTTTCCTATCCGGAAGGAACACGCTATACTGTACTCACCCAAATACTCCTACGCGAAGACCGTAGTATAGAACAACAATTAGAAATAGACCTCAAACAGGGATTCAACCGGATCGAAGTAAACGGAGAAATGGTCCGTATCGACGAATACAAACCGGGAACAGAGGACACGGTATACTTATTGGTAGACCGTATGGCGGTGGCCGGCACGAAAGATGCCATCAGCCGTCTGACGGATTCGGCCGAAACCGCTATGTATGAAGGAGACGGCATGTGCATGTTGCGTTTTTATCTGCCGGACGGAACAACCCAATTACATACATTCAGCACTAAATTCGAAGCCGACGGTATCACGTTCGAAGAACCGAACGATCAGATGTTCTCATTCAATTCTCCTATAGGAGCTTGCCCCGTATGCGAAGGCTTCGGCAAGGTAATCGGTATTGACGAGCATCTGGTAGTGCCCAATCGGTCACTCTCCGTTTATGACGGAGCAATCGTATGCTGGCGTGGCGAAAAAATGGGGGAATGGAAAGATATGGTAATCCATAATGCAGAAAAAGCCGGTCTGCCGATATTCACCCCCTATTTTGAACTGACGGACGAACAACGCCGCATGTTGTGGGAAGGAACTAAATATTTCGAAGGTATCCATGCTTTCTTTAAGATGCTGGAAGAAAACCAATATAAAATACAATACCGCGTAATGCTTGCACGCTATAGGGGAAAGACACTCTGCCCCAAGTGCCACGGCACCCGACTGAAACCGGAAGCGGGATACGTTCGTGTAGGCGGACACAGCATATCGGAATTGGTAGACCTGCCGATCACAGAATTAAAAAAGTTTTTCGATACCCTTCAACTGGATCCGCACGACACCGAAGTCGCCCGCCGTATCCTATTGGAGATCAACAGCCGGATCCGTTTTCTCATCGATGTAGGATTGGGATACCTGACACTAAACCGTCTTAGCAATTCGTTATCCGGCGGTGAAAGCCAACGTATCAATCTGGCCACGTCTTTGGGGAGCAGTCTGGTAGGCAGTCTTTATATTCTCGATGAACCGAGCATCGGATTACACAGCCGCGACACCGACCGCTTGATTCATGTATTGCGCGAGTTACAGGCATTGGGCAATACGGTAGTGGTAGTAGAGCACGACGAAGAGATTATCCGTGCAGCCGACTATATTATCGATATCGGTCCGAATGCCGGACGCCTGGGAGGGGAAGTAGTCTACCAAGGTGACATGAAAAATCTGCAAAAAGGCAGCAACAGTCATACCGTACGCTACCTGTTGGGAGAAGAGCAAATTCCCGTACCCGATCACCGCCGTCCCTGGAATAATTACATTGAAATAAAAGGAGCCCGGGAAAATAATCTGAAAGGGGTTGATGTACGTTTCCCATTGAATGTAATGACAGTAGTAACCGGCGTATCCGGTTCGGGAAAGAGTACATTGGTTCGCGATATCTTCTATCGGGCATTGAAACGGGAACTGGATGAATGCAGTGATCGCCCGGGAGAATTTGCTTCGATCGGGGGTGACATCCGCAACCTGCGTAACATCGAGTTCGTCGATCAAAACCCCATTGGCAAATCCTCACGTTCGAATCCGGTAACTTACATCAAAGCATACGATGAAATACGCAAACTATGGGCTGAACAGCCTTTAGCCAAGCAGATGGGATATTCAGCCGGATTCTTTAGTTTCAACAGCGAAGGAGGCCGTTGCGAAGAGTGTAAAGGAGACGGAACCATTACCGTTGAAATGCAGTTTATGGCCGACTTGGTGCTCGAATGTGAATCCTGTCACGGAAAACGCTTCAAAACGGATACCTTGGAAGTCAAATTCCACGAAAAGAACATTTACGACGTATTGGAGATGACCGTAAACCAAGCCATTGAGTTCTTCACTGAACACGGACAGAAGAAGATCGTTAAAAAACTGACTCCATTGCAAGATGTAGGATTGGGGTATATCAAACTCGGACAGTCTTCCTCTACTCTATCGGGAGGTGAGAACCAACGTGTGAAACTTGCTTATTACTTAAGCCAGGAAAAAGCAGATCCTACTCTGTTTATCTTCGACGAACCGACTACAGGGCTACACTTCCATGATATCCGAAAATTACTGGACGCATTCGACGCCCTCATCCGTCGGGGACATACCATTATCATCATTGAACACAATATGGATATGATAAAATGTGCCGACCATATCATCGATCTTGGACCGGAAGGAGGAGATAAAGGAGGATATATCGTAGCCACAGGAACCCCAGAAGAGATAGCAGCCTGCAAAAACAGCTATACGGGGCAGTTTCTACAAGAAAAACTATAGGCCTCTCCCCCACCCTCTCCGTGGGAGAGGGGGTAAAGATACTATTGTTTATTAATCAGTTACAAAACTAACTTAGCTCCCTCTCCCACGAAGAGGGTTGGGGAGCGGCTTCTTCTTCTAAAAGTAGAATCCGAATCCTACCTTGAGGCCGAATTTAGACAGGTCGCTGTCGTTGAAGCGCCATTTGTAGTATATCGCCGGTTCGATAGTAACCGTACGTGAAAGGAAATAAGCGTATCCTGCTTCAATACCCACTCCCCATTCGGTACCAGTGTGACCGCCTTTCATGCGATAACGGTTCAAGTCAAGGCCGGCACCCAGAAAAACGCCTGTTTTATTAAAATAAAAACGAGTGCCGGTTCCTATCGTATAAACATCTATCGGCTTACTCCAATCGGCACTTGCTTCCACCATCAAGGCTATTCCTTCGGCAAGGAACGCACCGGCTTTCGCCCCGATACCAAACTGTGCTTTTTCACTATTGCTATATGAAAAGTTCAATCCGGTAAGCGACGGGTTAATAATCCACTTTCCCTGTTCAAACTGTGCCCGGGCAGCTAACGAGGCTACCAGCAAACAAACAACCAATACTAATTTCTTCATACACTTATTTCTTTAGATTTGTATAATGCTCTTCTTCACGACGACGTTGCTGTAACTTCTCCTTTTGTCTCAATACCAGCCAGAGAATAAAAACAATGACATACGAAATCGCAAGAGTAATATATTTCTCCGTATCACTAACTTCCGTATTGCGCGGCAACAAATAAGCCGCCGTCACAGAAACATAAATAAGAAGGGCCAGAGTGACCCAAGTCGACTTTTTTAACTTCTTCATCAGGTTTAAATTAATCATTTATTATTTTTAAGAGCCGATCGCCCTTTCCATACGATAAACCAAGCAACCCCTACCCCTGTGCAAATTCCTCCGATGATATACGACAAGGTATGCGTAAGTCCTAATCCTTCGGGAGCAATACAAATATAAGTGGAGCAGACAGCCGTCATAAATAAGGCCGGTATCAACGTTATCCAATAAGGTTTTCCTGAACGTACCAGATAAACCGTAATGGCCCACAGAGTAAATACGGCAAGCGTCTGATTCGCCCAGGCAAAGTAACGCCAGATCATATTGAACCCATTTGCATCACTCAAGCTGTAAAGCAACAGACCGATAGCTGCCACAAACATCGGGATACAAATATACAAACGGCGGCGCATACTTTTTTGTTCCAAGCCCAGAAAATCGGCTACAATGAGACGGGCCGAACGAAAAGCCGTATCTCCCGAAGTAATAGGTGCGGCAATAACTCCCAAAATAGCTAATACCCCACCGACTGCCCCCAGCCAACCTTTTGTGATCGAATCTACAATAACCGAGGCATTATTCTCTTCCATTCCATTCTCATGAAAGAAACAGGTGGCAGCTGCCGCCCAAATCAATGCAACAATACCCTCGGTAATCATTGCCCCGTAAAATACCGGACGTCCGTAACGCTCTGAAGTCATACAACGCGCCATCAACGGACTTTGCGTAGCATGAAATCCGGAGATAGCCCCACAAGCAATGCTGACAAACATAATCGGGAAAACAGGTAATGCTGCAGCATCCGGATTCGTGTTTTGCAACCCGTCCCACAGTTCCGGTAATGCCGGATGATACACATAAAGCATCACAACGATGCCGACTGCCATAAACAGCAAAGCGATGGCAAATACAGGATATATTTTCCCGATAATCTTATCTACCGGCAACAAAGTAGCAAGGATATAGTACGCAAAGACCACAATGATCCAAAAAGTCGTATCCAGTGATTCCGGTGTCAGTTTTGCCAATAATCCCGCCGGTCCGGCAACGAACACCGATCCTACCAAAATCATTAGAATAACCGTAAAACCACGCATCACCTGCTTGGTTGTCAATCCCAAATAGCGACCGACGATCTCCGGCAAACTCTCTCCACCGTTTCTCAATGAAAGCATTCCGGCAAAATAATCATGAACAGCACCGGCAAAGATACTTCCGAATACGATCCATAAATAAGAAGAAGTACCAAATTTTGCTCCCATAATCGCCCCAAAAATAGGACCGAGCCCTGCGATATTGAGAAACTGTATCATGAAAATCTTCCACGTAGGCAACGGGATATAATCCACTCCGTCGGCCCTTGTCAAGGCCGGGGTCTTTCGGTCGTCGGGTCCGAAAATCCGTTCCATCAAGCGTCCATAAGTAAAATATCCGACAATAAGTGCCAACAGGCACAGCGTAAATGTAATCATGACGTGTTTCTGGTTTAACAGACGCAAATGTAACATAATCCCATGAAACGCACAAGAATACCGACACTTTTACTAACTTTGCTGCCATTTATAACAAAATACAAACAGTAATGCGCCGTTATCTTCTCTTTCTATTTCTCACTCTGTCACTGACTCCCGCAGGAGCACAACCGAAATATGAGGTTCGTGCCGCATGGGTAACAGCCGTGTATGGATTGGACTGGCCGCAAACAAAAGCAACAACACCCGCAGGTATCCGCCGCCAACAGGAAGAGTTGATAGAAATTCTCGATAAACTGAAAGCCGCTAATTTCAATACCGTATTATTCCAGACCCGAACACGGGGAGATGTGCTCTACAAATCTTCTATCGAACCGTATAACTCCATCCTGACCGGAAAAGTAGATGGCGATCCGGGATATGATCCATTGGCTTTTGCTGTGCGCGAATGTCATAAGCGGGGTATGGAATGTCATGCCTGGATGGTAGCCCTTCCGTTGGGAAACAAAAAGCATGTGGCCAAACTGGGAAATAAATCCGTTACGAAAAAAAGAAAAGAGATATGTATTCCCTATAAAAATGAATATTTCCTCAATCCGGGACACCCGTCTACGAAAGAATACCTGATGAAGTTGGTGCGGGAAGTGGTAACCCGTTATGATGTAGACGGTGTACATTTCGACTACTTGCGTTACCCCGAAAATGCGCCCCGTTTTCCGGATAGCTATGACTTCCGCCGTTACGGCAAAGGCAGGACACTGGACCAGTGGCGTCGAGACAATCTGACAGACATAGTGCGCTATATATATAAAGGTGTAAAAGAGATCAAACCATGGGTAAAGGTAAGCACTTGCCCGGTAGGAAAATACAAAGATACCTCCCGGTACTCTTCACGTGGCTGGAATGCTTTCCATACCGTATATCAAGATCCGCAAGGATGGATGGGCGAAGGTATACAAGACCAGATCTACCCCATGATGTATTTCCGACAGAACAATTTTTATCCTTTCGTACTCGACTGGCAGGAACAATGCAACGGCCGGCAGATTATACCGGGATTGGGTATCTACTTCCTGCATCCCGACGAAGGAAATTGGATACGGGAGGATGTGGACCGGCAAATCAACTTTATCCGTGAGCACAAGCTGGCAGGAGAAGCCCATTATCGGGCAAAGTACCTGATGGATAACACACAAGGCATCTACGACGAACTGACAGAAAACTTTTATGCTCATCCTGCCCTGCAACCGGCCATGCCATGGCTGGACAATGTCCCGCCCAGTGCACCGTCCGGACTAAAAGTAATTTCCGGGAAAGACGGCTATACATCGTTAACTTGGCAAGCAGCCACAGACAACGACAAAATGAACGCACCGAGATATGTGGTTTATGCTTCGGATGTCTATCCGGTAGATACTACCCGGCCGGAAAACATCATTGCACAAGGCATACGGGGAACGGAATACATCTATGCCCCTCTCCAGCCATGGAATAGAAAAGTATACTTTGCCATAACAGCAGTAGACCGATATGGAAATGAAGGAAAAGCCGTGCAAGAGTAAATAACCATCTACCCCACCTCGATCCATGCCCGGTATGCACTCCGATTAGTGACCGGCACCAACGGCATATAGCCAGCCACCACTTTCTCCTCCTTCAATTGAAGCGGATACCCCGCCCTCATCTGTTCGTGTGCCTGCATAGCTTCACCGGAAACCGGATGGTAAGTAATCAAAAAACGACCGGAAGCCCCGGACATGACATACCTTTTATAAATAAAATGTGCTACCACTCCCATATTCATCCGTAGATTAATCTCCACGCAGGGATGAATCCGATATTCAACTTCTCCGGAAGGAAACCGGCAAACCATCATATCCACACCGAGATAGCCCGAATAGACAGAACCGAAACGAGAGGACAATTCTTCCTCCAACTTACGTTTCAGTCTATCAAAAGATACCTTTGGCACATAGGCAGAAAGACGTCGTTCAATCTCCTCATCGGGCAACAACAGATTGCCATCATAAGCTCCACTCGCATTGGTAGAGAATATGGAATATCCTACAAAAACCACCTTCCCTACACCATCCGAAAAGAATTCCATGGCAAAATCGATTACCTTATTATATACAGGCTCTGCTATTACGCCGCCTTGCAGCGCCGCCACACGCTTACACCAGCCGGCTATAAAAGCAGTGTATGCCCCTTTACACCAGTTCAGCCCCTTACCGCTACCCGAAAGCGGTGCTTTCAGCAGACAAGAAGCACGGCTCTCAACAAAACGACACCATTCTTCCGGTTGCGTCAGATAAAAAGATTCCCCACAAAAAGATTCATCCAATTGTAAACGGGGCAATAATTCTACCGCCTGGCTTCTGTGGGACAAATGCCGTAATTTTTCCAGATACGGCTCAGCAGGCAATTCCGTTTCCGGCATCCCCAAACACCGGAGCCGTCTCTTCAAAGCCGGATTCCATCCCCAAGGCACCGGCTTCAAATTTGATATCGAAGCTACTTCCGGTTCGGTTACCAACTCCACCGGTAGAGACAAACACTCCTGCATCTCACGAAGAAAAGCAAGATTATAGGCTGAAGGTGCCAGCACGGCACTTCCCGCCGAAGCATACCAAGCCGGCAATAAAGCCAACTCCTCCGCCATCCGTCTGGCAGTGGCAGGAGGCATATAATTCACCTCTCCGCTTGCCAATGACAAGTCATTGTCCGGGTTAAACAGATAAAGCTCCCGTTTTGTCATTTTGTTCTTATTATCTTCATATTCCAATCCTTTTTTCTCTGAATCGCTGTTCTTACTGACACCTTCTTCCTACAAAGAGGTGCAAACAGACCGATCACCGAAGAATATTTTGCAAATATACACACAAAAGTACACTCTGATCCGAAATAAAATGCATTTTGTACCGGGATGAATCCTATTTTAGACCGACAAGAATCGTATTCTTTACCGGGAAGAATTGCATTTTGCATCAAGAAGAACTGTATTTTAGACCGTGTTCAATTCTCATCACCTATTTTTATTCTCCTTTCACCCTCAAATTTCGCTTACTCTCTCGAATCTGCCGCCTAACAATCTCGCTTACACATCCTATTTTCCACAACCAAAAGAAAGCTAAATAGATATTCTTTAAAACAAATCATCAGAAACAAGCAAAGTTTTACTACATTTGTCCCTCGATAAACAAAGTTGAGCAGCAAAAACACAAACAGCTAATTGAAATGGCTGCATTATTTCCGTTCGACAGTCCCGTAACCCGCATAAAATGCACTCCTGAAGTAATGGAAATACCAATTTGACAAAACGACAAACTCCGGCAATGTTCCACCATCCGGTATGACTCCTTCTTGAAAGAAGCACTAAAGTTACTAAACAAAAACACAATTTTGCTATCTCTACTTTGCAATTATCAGAAAAAGAACTATATTTGCCACCCGAAAAACCTAAAAAGAAATGGAATCATTCTACCGCACACACGCTTACCTTGTTGAGCACACCAACGCTCCTGTTCGTCGTGATTTGATGGACGAAATCGATTGGAGTGACCGTCTGATCGGTATCAAAGGGACCCGTGGCGTAGGAAAAACCACTTTCCTCCTCCAGTATGCCAAAGAGAAGTTCGGAACGGACCGTTCCTGCCTCTTTATTAACATGAACAATTTCTATTTCTCCGGCCATAGTCTTGTCGATTTCGTCAACGAGTTTCAGAAGCGCGGCGGCAAAGTGCTGTTGATAGACCAAGTGTTCAAACACCCGGACTGGAGCAAAGAATTGCGTATGTGCTATGACCGTTTCCCGAATCTGAAGATTGTCTTCACCGGTTCGTCGGTAATGCGGCTAAAGGAAGAAAACCTCGAATTGCGCGACATCGTAAAGAGCTACAACCTACGCGGATTCTCTTTCCGTGAATTTCTCAACCTGCAGACAGGGATGAAATTCCGTGCCTACTCCCTTGAAGAAATACTCAGTAACCACGAGCAGATAGCCAAAGGAATACTTTCCAAAGTACGCCCGTTGGACTTTTTCCAAGATTATCTGCATCACGGCTTCTACCCTTTTTTCCTCGAAAAACGTAATTTTTCGGAAAACCTGCTCAAGACAATGAACATGATGGTAGAGGTAGATATTCTTCTTATCAAACAAATTGAACTGAAATATCTTTCAAAGATAAAAAAATTACTATATTTGTTGGCTGTAGACGGTCCCAAAGCTCCCAACGTGAGCCAATTGGCAACCGATATACAGACATCACGCGCTACGGTAATGAATTACATCAAGTATCTGGCAGATGCCCGCCTCATCAATCTGGTTTATCCGAAGGGAGAAGAATTTCCCAAGAAGCCGTCAAAGATCATGATGCACAACTCCAATCTGATGTACTCCATTTATCCGGTAAAAGTGGAAGAACAGGATGTGCTCGACACTTTCTTTGTGAATACCATGTGGAAAGACCACAAGGTGCATAAGGGAGACAAGAATATTTCGTTCATGGTGGATGAAGTGATGCCGTTCAGAATATGCTGCGAAGGGACTAAAATAAAAAATAATCCTAACGTGACGTATGCCCTGCAAAAAGCGGAAATAGGCCGCGGCAATCAGATACCTCTCTGGATGTTCGGCTTTTTATACTAATACTTGATGAAAACGCCATGAGCTATAAGAAGCATTTACTCCCTTATCCGTATTTTGAAATGATTTATTTACTTAAATATTAATTTTTAGTTATGACTAAACAGAAGAAATTCATCACTTGTGATGGTAACCAAGCTGCTGCACATATCTCGTATATGTTTTCTGAAGTAGCTGCTATCTACCCCATCACCCCCTCTTCTACAATGGCTGAATATGTAGACGAATGGGCTGCCGCAGGACGTAAGAACATCTTCGGCGAAACAGTATTGGTACAGGAAATGCAATCTGAAGGTGGTGCTGCCGGTGCAGTTCACGGTTCTCTTCAGGCAGGTGCGTTGACTACTACCTATACCGCTTCTCAGGGTCTTCTTTTGATGATCCCGAACATGTATAAGATCGCCGGCGAATTCCTGCCTTGCGTATTCCACGTATCGGCTCGTACACTGGCTTCTCACGCACTGTGTATCTTCGGTGACCACCAGGACGTAATGTCTGCCCGTCAGACAGGTTTCGCCATGCTGGCCGAAGGTTCTGTACAGGAAGTTATGGACTTGGCTGGTGTTGCCCACCTGGCTACAATCAAAGCCCGTGTTCCTTTCATGAACTTCTTCGACGGTTTCCGCACCTCGCACGAAATCCAGAAGATCGAAATGCTGGAAAACGAAGACCTCGCTCCGTTGATCGATCAGGAAGCTTTGGCTGAGTTCCGTGCCCGTGCACTGAATCCGATGTCTCCGGTTGCCCGTGGTATGGCAGAAAACCCCGACCACTTCTTCCAGCACCGTGAATCATGCAACAACTACTATGAAGCAGTACCCGCTATCGTAGAAGAGTACATGAATGAAATTTCTAAAATCACCGGCCGTAAATACGGCTTGTTCGATTACTACGGAGCAGAAGATGCAGAACGCGTAATCATCGCAATGGGTTCTGTAACAGAAGCTGCCCGTGAAGCAATCGACCACCTCGTTGCTAACGGCGAGAAAGTAGGTATGGTTGCAGTTCATCTGTACCGTCCGTTCTCTGCCAAGCACTTCCTGGCTGCCGTGCCTAAGACTGCTAAGACAATCGCAGTTCTCGACCGTACAAAAGAACCGGGTGCTAACGGTGAACCTTTATATCTGGATGTTAAAGACTGCTTCTATGGCACGGAAAATGCTCCGGTTATCGTTGGCGGTCGTTATGGTCTGGGTTCTAAAGATACTACTCCGGCTCAAATCATCGCTGTATTCAAGAATTTGGCTATGCCAATGCCGAAGAACCACTTTACTATCGGTATCGTAGACGACGTTACTTTCACTTCTCTTCCTCAAGAAGAAGAAATCGCATTGGGCGGTGAAGGTATGTTCGAAGCTAAATTCTATGGACTGGGTGCTGACGGTACAGTAGGTGCAAACAAGAACTCTGTTAAGATTATCGGTGACAACACTGATAAGCACTGTCAGGCTTATTTCTCTTACGACTCTAAAAAATCAGGAGGTTTCACTTGCTCTCACCTGCGTTTCGGTGATAATCCGATCCGTTCTACTTATCTGGTAAACACTCCGAACTTTGTGGCCTGCCACGTTCAGGCTTACCTGCATATGTACGACGTAACCCGCGGTTTGCGTAAAAACGGTTCTTTCTTGCTGAACACAATCTGGGAAGGTGAAGAACTGGCTAAGAATCTGCCTAACCGTGTGAAGAAGTATTTTGCAAAAAACAACATCTCCGTATATTACATCAACGCTACTCAGATTGCACAGGAAATCGGTTTGGGCAACCGTACCAATACTATCCTTCAGTCTGCATTCTTCCGTATCACAGGCGTTATCCCTGTAGAACAAGCCGTAGAACAGATGAAGAAATTCATCGTTAAATCTTATGGCAAGAAGGGCGAAGATATCGTTAATAAGAACTATGCAGCCGTTGACCGTGGTGGCGAATACAAACAGTTGCCGGTTGATCCTGCATGGGCTAACCTGGCCGATGACGCCAAAGCAGAAAACAACGATCCTGCATTCATCAACGAAGTGGTTCGTCCTATCAATGCACAGGACGGCGACTTGCTGCCGGTATCTGCATTCAAAGGCATTGAAGACGGAACTTGGCATCAGGGAACTGCTAAATACGAAAAACGCGGTGTAGCAGCATTCGTACCCGAATGGAATCCGGAAAACTGTATCCAATGTAACAAATGTGCTTACGTTTGTCCTCACGCTTCTATCCGTCCGTTCGTACTCGATGCAGAAGAGCAGAAAGGTGCTAACTTCGAAACATTAAAAGCTGTGGGTAAGGTATTCGATGGTATGACATTCCGTATCCAAGTTGACGTTCTCGACTGCTTAGGTTGCGGTAACTGTGCCGACATCTGTCCGGGTAATCCGAAAAAGGGTGGCAAGGCATTGACCATGAAACACCTCGAAAGCCAATTGGCAGAAGCTGCTAACTGGACTTACTGTGCCGATAACGTGAAGAGCAAACAGCATTTGGTTGACATCAAAGCCAACGTTAAGAATTCTCAGTTCGCAACTCCGTTGTTCGAATTCTCCGGTGCTTGCTCCGGCTGTGGTGAAACTCCGTACGTGAAATTGATTTCTCAATTGTTCGGTGACCGTGAAATGGTTGCTAACGCTACCGGATGTTCTTCTATCTACTCCGGCTCAGTTCCTTCAACTCCGTATACCACCAACGAAAAGGGTCACGGTCCCGCATGGGCTAACTCTCTGTTCGAAGACTTCTGTGAATTCGGATTAGGTATGGAACTCGCTAACGAGAAAATGCGCGCACGTATCGTAAAATTGTTCAACCAGATTCTGGAAGGCGAAAACGCTCCTGCCGAAGCAAAAGAAGTGCTGAAAGCATGGATCGAAAATATGTACGATGCTGACAAGACCAAAGAGCTTGCACCTCAAATCGAAGCTATCATCGAGCAAGGTATTGCAGCCGGTTGCCCGATTAGCAAAGAGTTGAAAGGCCTGACTCAATATTTGGTAAAACGCAGCCAGTGGATCATCGGTGGTGACGGTGCATCTTACGATATCGGTTACGGTGGTCTCGACCACGTTATCGCTTCCGGCAAAGACGTTAACATCCTCGTTCTCGACACAGAGGTTTACTCAAATACTGGCGGACAGTCTTCTAAAGCTACTCCGGTAGGTGCTATCGCTAAGTTCGCTGCTTCCGGTAAGCGCGTACGCAAGAAAGACCTCGGTCTGATGGCCACTACCTACGGTTATGTATATGTTGCTCAGATCGCTATGGGTGCTGACCAAGCTCAGACGCTGAAAGCAATCCGTGAAGCTGAAGCATATCCCGGTCCGTCACTTATCATCGCTTATGCTCCATGTATCAACCACGGTCTGAAAGCCGGTATGGGTAAGAGCCAGGAAGAGGAAGAAAAAGCTGTTAAGTGTGGTTACTGGCACTTGTGGCGTTACAACCCAGCTTTGGAAGCAGAAGGCAAAAATCCGTTCATGCTGGACAGCAAAGAACCGAACTGGGACGACTTCAAGGGCTTCCTGAAAGGTGAAGTTCGTTATGCATCTGTAATGAAGCAGTATCCTGCAGAAGCAGAAGAACTCTTCCAGGCTGCTGAAGACAATGCTAAATGGCGTTACAACAACTACAAGCGTTTGGCTAACCAAGCTTGGGGTGTTGCTGAATAAATAAATCGACTTAGAATAAATCGACTTATTAAATAAAGAAAAGGCGGAAGTCCCTCGTGGATTTCCGCCTTTCACTTTTATTGTGACTGCACCGGTATCCAGCTGTCCACCAGTTCCCGATGTTCACTAACCCATTGCCGGGCTGCTTCCTTTTCTGTCTTTTCTGTTTCCTCCATAGCAGTCATCAATGAGCTGATCTCTTCGTCTGTCAAACGAATATTTTTGAAAAACCTGGCCACAAACGGATTCTTCTCTGAAAACCCTCTCCATGCAACTGTATAAATCTTTTCTGCAGCACCATAAGCCTTTTTAGGATCCTCCAATATCTTCAATTTAAAACGGTCGAACATCCAATGCGGTGTCCAACCCGTAACAACTATCCACTCGTTCCTGTCGATAGCTTTCTTCAATGAGGCAGTCATGGCAGGACCACTCGAAGTCATCAGTTTATAGTCCAAACCATAATTCTCTATCGCACTGTCTGTAGCGCGCATAATACCCGCTCCAGCATCAATACCGATAATTTTTGATCCAAACCGGTCTTTCTGTGCATTCAACTCATCAATTGAATTAACAGTCACATATTCCGGCACTACCAACCCGATGCGGGCCTCATCATATACCTCCCCGATAATTTCCAATTTATCTCCATACTGTGCTATATAATCATTCATCGTCACCGGCAACCAGACATCCATAAAGACATCTGCCTTTTTCCGGGAAAGTGAAGTAAATATCGGGGCAAGGTCGGCATTCAGTAATTCGACATCATATCCCTGTTCCTGAAGGATGGTTCTCACCATATAAGTCATGGCAATCCCCTCCGACCAGTTAGCATAAGCGATCTTTATTTTCTTATTCTCTCCTCCGCCTCCGCAAGAGATGAACAAAAATACGGCAAACAATACTATTGTAATAATTCTTATTTTATTATTCATACATCAACTGATTATATTATTTTTTATTCTTTTTCCCGGCTATTCCCTGAGTAATCCTATCCAGAATAATAGCCAGTATAACAACCGCTATACCACCTTCAAATCCTAAACCGATTTTCATTTGGGTGATCCCCTTTAGCACTACTTCTCCCAGTCCTCCAGCCGAAATCATGGCAGCAATCACCACCATAGACAAAGACATCATAATCGTTTGGTTTACCCCTGTAAGAATGGTAGGCAACGCCAATGGCAATTGTACTTTATAAAGCAACTGCCAAGGAGTAGCCCCGAACGAACGCGAAGCTTCTACTACATTTTTTGGAACCTGCCGTATTCCCAATCCTGTAAGGCGAACTACCGGAGGCATAGCAAAAATAATTGTAGCAAAAACACCGGGTACCGTCCCCAAGCCAAAGAAAAGCACTGCCGGAATCAGATAAACAAAGGCAGGCATCGTCTGCATAAAATCCAGAACAGGCCGCATGATTTTATTACAACGGTCACTGTTTGCCGTCCAAATTCCCATCGGTACTCCCAACAACAAAGCCAGACAGGTAGAAGAAAGCACCAAGGCAAGTGTCTGCATCGTCTCTTCCCAGAATCCCATGCCGTAAACAAGAAGCAGTCCCGACAAAGTGAATACTGCCACTCCTTTACCAGCCTTAAACCACGCAAGTATAGCAAGCGCAAGAATGGTTATATAAAACGGTATCCCGAACAGTACATGCTGAAAACCGTCGATAAATCCTCCGATACCGATGCTCAACGCATCAAAGAAGGAAGCAAAATGATCTGTAAGCCAGTTTATGGCCATTTCTATATATTTTCCGATATTTATCATAAGTCTATTGCGTTTTGGATGATTTCATTAATTTCTTCTTTATCTTTTCCGGTCACCTCGATAATAAGAGAGGAAAGAGGAACGACTCCTTCGAATTCCCTGTCTTCATTTACCACCCAGATAGGTGAGTTTGTTTTTGTCATCAACGGCAGAATATCTTCAAGAATCGTATCGCCCAATACAGAATGTACCTCATGGCGTACGATGGAATCGATCGACTTCACCTGTTCCTTTCTTAACTTCAACAAATCATTCAACCGGACTTCTCCCACCAATATATTCCCATTATCCACTACAGGCAGTACCGTTAAATTGCGTTCACGCATTTTACGGATCAACACTTCCGGTCCCTCTTTCTTCAAACGTGCCACCAACGGTTTATCGATCATAACCGAAGCGGCTGTAATAATCTTACTGCGATCCACGTTTTCCACAAAACGTTCCACATATCCATTGGCCGGTTCCGTTAAGATTTCCTCCGAAGTACCGATCTGTACGATCTCTCCATCTTTCATGATAGCAATACGATCCCCCAACTTAATGGCTTCACTCAAATCATGGGTAATAAATACAATGGTTTTCTTCATCTTGGCTTGCAGAGCCAGCAACTCATCCTGCATCTGTACACGAATCAACGGATCAAGAGCCGAAAAGGCCTCATCCATCAACAGTACCTCCGGATCATTGGCCAATGCCCGTGCCAGCCCAACACGCTGCTGCATACCACCGGAAAGTTCACCAACCATCTGATTCTCGTATCCTTTCAATCCTACCAATTGCATACTTTCCATAGCCTTTCGCTCTCTTTCCTCCCGTTTTACACCTTGAAGTTCGAGTCCGAAAGCAATGTTATGCAGTACCGTACGATGTGGCAATAAACCGAAGTTCTGAAAAACCATAGCCAACTCTTTGCGCCGTATCTGCAACAGTTCTTTATCGGAGACCTTAGAGATATCCGTCCCGTTGATAATAACTTCTCCTGAAGTCGGTTTTATCAATCGATTGATACAGCGCAACAAAGTAGATTTTCCACTTCCGGACAATCCCATAATAACGAATATTTCTCCTTCGTCAATCGAAAGGTTTGCGTCTCTAACAGCAATCGTACATCCGGCTGCTTTCAATATTTCACTTTTACTTTTACCTTCTTTCAGCAGGCGAAGTGCCTTCTGCTTTTCGTTTCCAAAAATAAGATACAAGTCTTTAATGTTTATTTTGTTCATACATAAATAGGTTTAGATAATTAAAATGATGTTCCATGCCTGCATTGAAACAGACATCGTATATTACTGCATGTAATCCAACAGCAAAAATCTCATTCCGAGAAATTTTCGGCTTGTCTACTGTCCGATAAAGATTAATAAATTACATAGAATGGTTGGCGCATCGGTGAAATCCCGCACAAGCATAAATCCGAGAAAATATCAAATCAGAGTGTATCGAAGTTACGGCACATCATTTAAAACAATATCTTTATACCCTTTGTTCACAAACTTTTATTCCCCCAAAAAGAAAAATTACATAATTAAATAATCTTTTTTTGCAACATAACTACGATATAAGAGCTAATAAACACTCAAATATACCCGATAAACACTATTGATAATTAGTGCATTTTATTTTCCGAATATAAATGCCTAAATTCACAAAATATTAATCATATAAACAAACATCATTATGAGAAAATTATTACTTGTAGTTTTTAGTATCCTTGCCATAAATGCACAAGGACAAAGTTTAACCGAAGAACCGATAGTCATAACAGCTAAAAGTGAAATAGCACACTTTTTCGTAGCCAATCCTTTCTTATATACGATTACAGAAAGCAGTAAAGACTACATCGTTGATATTTATAATGACGAATTAAAAAAATCCGACCAATTTATAGTCAAGAATGCCGTTTACGACCGAGAAGCAGATGTAGCTTACGGCATCGCTGATTTTGACTTGGATGAATTAACCGGTTATGATGCATACAGTGGTTCTATATGGAGTCAATACCTATTCAATGACGATGATAAAATAGAATATATATTTTGTACTTTCAATAAAGAGAAGACAGGTAACCAATCTACCTATTCTCTTCAAAAAGCAGAAGTTATGAATGAAGACGGAGCAGTACTCGGTACTCTCCCAGTGGAAGCAATAAACTCCTATTTTGGATATGGAAGTGCGGAAATAACCATCGAACTGGTTCAATTCGGTAAAAATTACTATATAAGAAATGAATTTGAAACAAATAACTCCACTGATCCGGGAGAAATGGTATTTAATACTACTTACTGGAAAATTAATAAAAGCACAGAGGGATCAGGGGTAAAATTCACCAAAACCGCCAGTTTCAAAAATTATCCCAATCCGGTGCGCCAGAATGAAACATTCACAATCGAAGTAGGTGAAGAATACATAACTTCGAGTAATTTCATTGAATTGTGTGATCAAAGTGGTCGTATGATTCATCGCCAGGCAATCACAAGTAAAGAGGTAAAAATTCCTACCCACCGTATGAAAGGCATGTATATCTATAATATCGTATCCGATGGCAAATCCATCAGTACAGGCAAAGTGATCGTACAATAATAAATTTTATTCGAATATTTGAATAGGGAGAAGCAATTTCAGAGTTTCTCCCTTTTTGTCTTTCAAATGAATAAGAGTATCTTTGCCCATAAATCAAGATAAAAAGAATCTATGTACGAATGGGCTAAAGAAATGAATTGTGCCGTAACCGTATGCGACACCAAAGGAATCATCCTTTACATGAACGACAAGGCATGCCAAACGTTTGCCAAATACGGAAATCTAATTGGGAAAAATCTCCTTACCTGTCACAACGCACAGTCACAGGAGAAAATACATGAAATGCTACAAACCGGCGGCAGTAATGCCTATACAATAGAAAAAAACGGCATCAAGAAGATGATTTATCAAACTGCCTGGTTTAATGAAGGAATAGTAGGCGGACTGGTAGAAATATCAATGGAACTCCCCGGAGAAATGCCTCACTATATCCGGAAATAAATGCACCTCCAAGAGAGATAGCATCTTTTTTAAAACCCGCAGCATCTAAAGTGGAAGATGCTACGGGAAATTGATAATAACTAACTTCTGGATACCTGCAATCCTTTGTCGGACAGGGTCATCTCTACAAAACGAGCCCGTGGGTTCGGAGCATATTCTGTCAATATCCGACGAATCTGTACAGCCGCCTGCGGGTCTTTTGCCACCATATATAAATAACCACCGCCTCCGGCTCCCGGTAATTTATGTCCTAACGTGTAATCTTCAATCAAACGAATAATTTTTTCCACTTCCGGTGGATTAGTACCGGCATCAAGGGCTTTATTCTGTAACCAGCTCTTTCCTACCAGCCTGCCATAACTCATAAAATTGCCACGTAAGATAGCCTCATTCATATCCAAAGCATGAACTTTCATTTCGGACAACAGCGCAAGATGCTTCCCGGAATTAAGAAACATAGAACGAACAATCTCACCCAATATTCCTTTTGCCGTACGGGTAATGCCTGTGTAATACAGTAAATGACAATCGCGGTATTCCGGTTTTGTGAAAAGCTGATCGGGCAACCAGCGTACCAACGGAGTCTGATCAAATCCAGCTTCCGTCTGCAATAACTTCACACCGGAGAATACACCACCGTATTGATCCTGCCAACCTCCACCGGTCGTAAGCAACTGTTCTAATACCAATGTACAACGGCAGATTTCATTTTTATCCCAGGCCAATCCGCAAAAATCATTAAGAGCCCCCAACACGGTGGAAGCAAGAATGGAGCTGGTTCCCAGTCCGGAACCTGCCGGTATGGCAGCCAACAAAGTCACTTCGATCCCAGCGCCAAAGTCCTCCAATTGTTCCTGCAAAGAACCGTAGCAGATTTCCGAAAACTGTGGTATGAAACCTGCCAGTGCAAGTGCAGCTTTGGGTATAGAGAAAGGAGAACCGACCTTACGATAATCCTGCAACTCTTCATAAGTATTCACTACTTCCATTGCTCCCATATCGATGGAGCGAAGTACGATATGAGGCTCCTTACAAGTCTTAACGTATACTTGCAAAGGAGGCTGCCCGTTCAACTCAATAGACAAGTTCACCACATTTCCACCGGAATAAAGCGAATAAGGAGGAGTGTCCGTCCAACCTCCTGCCACATCGACACGTACAGGACTGCGTCCCCATACAATCTGATCGGAATAAACATTGAGTACAGGATGGCTCTTTTGTTTGCAAACCTGCCCCAACAAACCATTACGTAACAAACCGAATGCCGCCTTTTCTTCTTCACGGCTGTCTTGCTTGCCTTCCAACTCCATAATACGGGCCCGTAACATCCGGTTGTGCATTTGCAACATCTGTGCAGCATCGTCCGGAAGAGCCCGTGGTGTTTCAAGTCCAAGTTTTACAAATCCATGAGCCGCATCTTCCAAATCAAGTTGATAGAAAACACTCTTCTCGTAATTAGTCGACAACGCCTGCCAGTTTCCCCTACGAAAAGCTGTACGCTGGGCATAGAGCCGTTGCAGATTGGCACGTGCAGAAATTTCATCAGCCGAGAACTTTTTACTATTCAGCCATAATGCACGCCCTTCTGCCAGATCAGGCTCAGTAGTCATCCAGCGTAGCAGTACCCCAAGTTCCTCTACCGACTCGGTCAACGGAAAGACAGGAGCGGCCTGTAAATCATCGATGCGTCCCCGGAAATCATCGGTCGACAGACCACGTTGCTCCATCCACTCCGTAAAAGGAATGCCGGTAAACATCGTATGCGGCGAGTTCAAGGCTCCTTTAAATACATCATCCAATCCATAAGGACGTGCTACAAAACCATTTTCCCCCATCGGAACCACATCCAGACAAATACCGTCCGGCAAAGAAATCTCCCAATCATTCTCCGGTATCCCCGTTATTATCTGACAAGAGCCCAATTTCCACCCTTTGCCCACGTAACTGTTTTCAATCCACAGATTCGCATTTCCAGCAGAAAAAGAGATGGCAGTAGAAGAGTTCTGCACAAAGATTGCCGGGTTCGGTTTCACCTTCCGATGCATGATAAGACGCTGGTCGCGAACTTTATCCTGTACAGCCAACGTAGAAGAAATAAGCTCACGACTTGTTCCGTAATGATAAAACTCTCCTCCGGGCAAAGGCAGTATGGCAACGGAAAGACTATTCAGCTCTTCATCTATCGTCTTCGGATGGCTACCGAGAGCAAGCCCATAATCGGAATAGAGATCATAATAGGTTATCTCGCCGGTATCTTTATCTAAAGAACGCTTCATCAAAAGTTCTACGGCACGGTCACTCAACAGCCATATCCCGATATCCATAAGGAAAAGATGTGTTTTGGCCAACCCCTCCAACTCTGCAAGAGAAGGTTTCTGCAACATAAAATCAAGTATATCCGGCGTCTTCCTGTCAGAAACAAATACCCCATGATGAGTAGCCAACGACGGGTTTACCCAAAGCCCGTAACACACGACATCAGCATCGGGAATATCCTGCAATGGCTTTTCCGAACGGATGTATACATCACCGCTCGCTATCAACGTATGTATTTTCTCAGGTGCCATACCCATGATTCTCTCGTAAAGAGGCAATTGAAGAGACAGTAAGTTCTGTTCCAACCGCTGTCCCCGTTCCCAACTAAAAACAGGTATCGGAGTCAGTATCTTTCCGGAAGGAGCATATCCGGGAAGGCGGCGACTTTGTCCACCGGCGTGAAGCAATATTCTTTTTTCGTTTTCCAGCCACCCCGGGAAGGACTCTCCGGAAGCATAATTTTCATGACAGGCTTGCAGCAACCAAGTTGTTCCCCCCCCCGAACCCAACTTAGCCCCTATGGGATCGGAAGTACAAAACCATTCCGAAGTATCCACTCCTTCCAACTCATGAAAGCAATGAACCAAATTCGGCGGCAGAGATAGTAATTTCTTCATGATTAATCTGTTATTATTTAAAATTCATGTTATTCATCATAATGCCACAGGCATCGGGTCATATCCACATTTCCATTTTTTCTAAAACAAACGCCCTCCTCCTGCAACAACAGACGCTGTTCTTCCCATCCGGGAGCAAGCCTTCCCTGTGCATTGACTACCCGATGACAAGGCAGATTCAATTCGGAAGGAACCTGTTTCAAGGCTCTCCCTACCATACGCGAGCATTGCGGCTTTCCCAATAAAGAGGCTATTTCTCCGTAAGAAATAACCTTTCCGGCAGGCACATCCCGAACAACACCGTACACTTCCCGGCAGAAAGCATCAGACATTTTTTCTTTATTGACTTTATAATCTTTCATTCCTCAATTCCTTCATTTCGTTCACTCCTTCATCCTCTCATTTTTTCATTCTTTCATTCTTTTCATTCCCCCTCACGTCCCTTTCCGTTTCAAAAATTCCGTCGGACTCTCGCCGAACTGTTCCTTGTAACATTTTGTAAAATAAGAAGGAGAAGTAAATCCGACCTCATAGGCAATCTCAGCCACTGTCATTCCGGAAGAGGCCAACAAAGATGCCGCCCGTTTCAAACGGGACATACGCAACAGTTCATTAGGAGCATAATTGGTCAGTGACTTTATTTTGCGGTATAATTGCACACGGCTCAACCCCATTTCTCTACCCAGATCTTCCACATTCAATTCAGAGTCTCCCATTTTCTCTTCAATAAGAGCCTTGAACTTTTCAACAAAATCCTTATCCAGATCACAAATATCCTCTTTCGCCAACGTTTGCCTATCTCCGAAGAATTGCTTCAGGCGTTGGTGCGAATCAATCAAATTATGAATACGCGCCAACAATAGCTGTGAACTGAAAGGCTTGGATATGTACGAATCTGCACCGCCGTCATAGCCTTGAATACGCTGCTCATCAAGAGAACAAGCCGTCAGCAAGATTACCGGAATATGGCAAGTCTGCAATTCGCTCTTCAAACGACGGCAACACTCAATGCCATCTATTCCCGGCATCATCACATCGGAAATAATCAAATCGGGCACATATTTCATCGCTTTGCGGATACCTTCCGAACCGTTAGCCGCCTCAATCACAGAATATTCCGCACTTAGCAATCCATGAATATAAGAACGGATATCCGCGTTGTCATCGATCACCAATACAGACATCCGGGAAGAATCATAATTCCGTTCTTCCTCTTCCTCCCCTTCCAATAATTCGACAGGAGACTCATGACCGGATGTACCCATAGAAGATGTATCCGGAGAAGACGTACAACAACAAAATGGAAGATCAACGGTAAACATCGTCCCCTGCTTCTCATCACTTTCCACTTGTATAGTTCCACCATGCATTTCTACAAAAGCTTTCACCAGAGCAAGACCGATGCCGGATCCGGCATGATGCATATCTATCTTATAAAACCGGTCGAAGATGCTACGGATATGCTCCGCAGAAATCAGGCTACCGGTATTGGCTACGGTAAAACGGAAAAAAGGTTGTCCTTCCTTTTCCAAAGCAAAAAGACGGACTGTCACCTTCCCATTCTCCGGAGTAAACTTAAAGGCATTGGAAAGAAGATTGAAATAGATACGCTCCAGCTTCTCTACATCAGCTTGGGTACGATAATTTGTATCCGGCATATGATCGAAAGAAAAACGAATATGTTTCTTACGTGCTGCCGCCTGAAAAGATTCGTTCCAGTTTTCAAGGCATTGCAATAAATCGACAGGAACCGGAGTATACTCCATTTTACCATTTTCATATTTACGAAAATCAAGAATCTGATTGACCAGGCGCAACAAGATATTCACATTGCGCTGAACAAGAAGCAGCAGTCTATGCTGATCGCCGGAAAGCGTTTTATCTGCAAGCAACTGTTCTACCGGATCTGCCACCAATGTCAAGGGGGTGCGGAAATCATGGGATATATTGGTAAAAAACACCAATTTAGCATGAGTTGCCTCTTCCAACTGATGAGACAGTTGAACCAATTGGTCCCGTTGCTCCGAAAGAGTATCACGTTGTTCCTCCAACTGCGCCTTTTGTCTGGAAAGTTCAGAATTCAGTCTGTTTTTAGTTCGGAGAGCTTTATAGACTACCAACAAAAGTCCGGCTACCAATAACAGGACAAACAAACTCCCATAAAGTACCACCTGCTGATTGGCATACCGGGACAAATATCCACTGATACGGCCGTTCAACGTTTCTATTTTCTCATCAAGATCGGCAATATGAGCCGTCTGGAGTTTCATCACCGGAGCATTTATCGGATCGACAATCGCTGTTTCCAAAGTAGTTTCACGCGGAAAAGGCTTCTTTTCAAGAATATTCATCGCCATCTCCAACACTTTGTCTCCATTGGTAGGATAGATAAAAGTAGCATCCAACACATGATCCAACACCAACTCCACCCCGTTTCCTTTTCCGGGCAAGGCATCGATCCCTACAAACACAATCCCTTTTTCTCTCCCCTGTTTTTGTGCCGCTTCGAAAGCTCCCGGTGCAATGCGGTCATTGTGTGAATAGACAGCATCTATCTTCGGATAAATTTTCAAAAGAGAATCCATTATGATTCGTCCCGGTTCACGCTCCCAGGCAGCATCCGCTTTAGCCAACAGGTGAATGTCCGGATAATGACTGATGGCACTCATAAATCCCTGATGCCGCTCCATAGCAGGAGTCGAACCGCTCAAGCCGGTAAGCTCTACGATATTTCCTTTACCTCCGAGCTTCGCTGCCAGATAATTACCGACTTCCCGTCCTATTTCATAATTATCCGCTCCCATAAAAGCGGTATACTTATCAGACAAAATTTTCCGGTCCACCATAATAACAGGAATCCCTTTATCAAAAGCCTCTTCCACCACCGGCGTAATCGGCGCGGCTTCGTTGGGAGCCACAATTAACAAATCTACTTTCTTGTCAATAAAATGGCGGATATCTTCTATCTGCTTCTTATTATCATCATGCGCCGAACGTATTTCGACCGAAACCCCGTCATAAAACATAGCCTCACGCAATATCTCATCGTTCATCTTATGACGCCAACTGTCATCACTACATTGTGACATCCCGATTACGTAATGAGGTGTATCCTCCTTGCATCCGGTTATAAAGACCAATAAAGAAAATAAACCGGCCATAAATGCTGAATTACACCACCGCATCTCCCGCAACATTTTCATCCTATATCTCATAGTTGTTAGTAGAATGTGTATTGAGATTCAAAGATAAAGATTTCTTTCGGAATATCACATTTCCATTACAAACAAAATACAACTCCTTGTTTACTTATCCCAAAACGATAAAATTAGATGCATTACAAATAAATAGAAAAAAAACCGAAGTGTACGCCTAACTGTGAAAGCGGAAAAACAGCAATAGCCTTTACACCCTGTACTTCGAGCATCTGAGCAATAAAAGGATCGAGCGAATAAATATCAGATGTACAGATAATATTATTATCTTCGAACATATCAAACCAAGGCTTTCCCGCCTCAATAGTCATACTCCGCAGATAATCTATAGCCGGCTCGATACCGTCGTTACACCATTCATAGGTACTGCCATAGGTAACACCGTCAAGATGGTTTTCCCATGTCGCCAAACGATCGACACCGGTATAGCAGCCAATTTCCGCAAGCGCCATATTCATAGCCGTAAGTATATCCGGTTCCAATTGCAATATCTACAACACACTGATAAACAACAACTTCCTTCGGTTAGTTGTTTCCAGTTTTTCTTGAATGGCAATTAAGTCTTTGGATTTCTCTTCAACCATCTGTTCGAGCCGGGTACGGTACTGTTCCAGTTCCATGCCGACTCCTTTTTGTTCAGAACCAGTGAATTTCATATTTGATTGATAGCCGTAAATTGAATAAAATAATTAGTTAAGTCTTGCCGAGAAATATCCTCTATGCTACAAATATATAGATTTATTTTTCGGCTTCAAAAACGATCTATTTTCTAAAAAGCCTCCTCATTAGCAAATCGAAAAGATGGATAAGGATTGTAACTGATAAACATAAAAGAGCTGTATCATTATTCAAAGGTAAAGTTGATACAGCTCTTCTTATTACTGATGAAAGGCATCAAGTTTCAGATTAAAATCATTTTCTCTAAAGTTGAACCTTGACATACCCCCAACAAAATTCTATTTACTGTTTTACAATTACTCAGAGAAAGTATGTTACCATGAAAAATTCGGATTGAATTGATGAACAGAAATAGCCAACTTCCTAAGTTCATCAGCGATTTTAGGGTACTGTTCTATCAAGTTTTTTTGCTCCGACGGATCTTTGTTCATATCATACAGTTCTTCTACTATATTTTGGGGATGTTTCATATTCAATCTTACCAATTTCCAACCATCTTTAATGATAGACTGTTTACCTTCTCGCTCATAGGTTTCATGATATATATATTCATGTTCCCTTTGTGTTCCTTTTCCAGTCAATGTTGGTAAAAAAGATATTCCGTCACAATTTTCAGGTTTATCACATCCTACTATATCAGCTACTGTAGGCAGAAAATCCCAAAATGCAGAAATGTGCGAACTGGTCTGCCCCTTTGCAATTACATTTTCCCACTGCACAATAAAAGGAGTATGTATTCCCCCTTCGTACAAATCACGTTTGATTCCACGAAAAATGCCATTGCTATTGAAATACTCCGGATCATGTCCTCCCTCTTGATGTACGCCGTTATCCGAAGAAAAAATGATAATCGTATTCTCCAATATATTTTTCTCTTTTAGCTTTCCTACAATTTTACCTACCGCATGATCCAAGCAACTCACCATAGCAGCATAAGCAGCACGTGGCTTTGCTTGTGCCGCATAGCGATTACCATAAAATGGAACTTCATCAAATTTTCCATCAAACTCCTGTAAAGATTCTTTGGGAACTATTAGTTCTGCATGAGGCAGTGTAGGTGTAAAATAAAGGAAAAATGATTTAGAAGCATTACGATCAATGAAATCCAACGCCTTTTCTGTTATCAAATAAGGAGAATACACTTGATTTTTTAGCATTAGTTGCTTATCATTTTCCCATAAAAAATCCGGATAGTAACGATGGGCCTTGCGCTGACTTAAATATCCGAAAAAATAATCAAATCCATGTTTGCGAGGATCTCCTTCACTATTTGGTCCTCCAAGTCCCCACTTTCCAACACATGCAGTAACATATTCGCACTGTTTAAGTAAATCTGCAACAGTGTTTTCACTACTTGCCAAAGGGAAATCGTAACCCATAGATGTAGCATCAGGTAAATGTTTGTTTCCCCTTATATAAGCATGTCCCATATCCTTACCTGTCAACAAAGCACAACGGGATGGCGCACTAACTGTAGAACCGGCATAATGGTTGGTAAAACGCATACCATTCATTGCTAATCGGTCTATATTGGGAGTTTTCAATATTTTTTGCCCATAACAACCTAAATCCCCAATTCCTAAATCGTCCGCTAAAATATAGACTATATTAGGACGCATTGATGTCGCATGAGTAATATTTTGTCCAACAACACAGCTAATCGGAAATAAAGAAAAAATCAAAGATAAATGTTTATTCATAGTCATCTATGACAGTATTAGAATAATATTTTTTACAAATACAAATTTTCAAATGAGGCGGAATGATATATAAATATCATTTTACCTCTTCCAGCAATAGAACCCCACTTTCATACGGTTTTGAAATATTAAATGGAATTCCGACATTCATTAAATACTCTCCTGTGAAAATTTTACCATCGGCAAAACAAGAAGATTTATTGAGTTTATTAAGTTCTTTAACTTTGTATTTTTTATGTGGCATTAAACCTTTCAGACTCTTACAATAGAATTCATTTCTGACATGATAGCCCAAACTATAAACAAAATAAACAGCCCTGTCTTTTGCGGGAGACACATACATCAATGATGCCCATTTTTTACTGTCATAGGGTGACGACAATCTGAATAAATCACCATGTTGTATTATCAGGCGAATATTTTTATAGGTATCAATAGATTGTTTTACAAAATCAACCTCCTTCCCTGTAATATCACGAGGTTGCAGCTCCATACCCAGACGCCCCGACATAGCTACATCGACTCTGAATTTCAAAGGTAATGACATTCCTGTTTGATGATTGGGACTTGAAGAAATATGTGATGCAGTAGCTATAGCAGGAAAAAAATGGCTTGTACCGTGCTGAATATAAATACGATCAACCGCATTTGTGTTATCACTTGGCCAAAATTCATCATGATACTTTAATGCACCATAATCCAAACGCCCTCCGCCAGAGGAACATAACTGAATCAATAAATCAGGATATTTAGCTCTTATTTTCTCATAAACTTTATAAAGTCCCTTCGTGTATTCATACCAAAAATGAGACTGTTTATCAGAGGGAAGATAAGAAGATCCTACATTGTTTGCATGTCTGTTTGCATCCCATTTTATATAAGAAATGTTAGGTGACATTGATACGACTTTATCAAAAGTTTCTTCTACAAAATGTTGAACATCAGGATTGCTTAGATCTAAAAGCCATTGGTTCCTTTCCACATAAGGTGTATATTTATCTGTTTTGACTATCCACTCCGGATACTTTTCTGCTAATACACTACGTGGATTCACCATTTCGGGTTCAATCCAAATTCCAAACCGCACACCTTTATTGACAGCATAATCAGCCAAATAACCGATACCATGAGGTAACTTCTTTTTATTTACTACCCAATCTCCCAATCCCGAATCAGCTTTATCCCGCGGATACTTATCACCAAACCAACCGTCATCCAATACAAACAACTCCACCCCAAAATTCGCAGCATCATCTATTAAAGATAAAATATCCTTTTCATCAAAATTCATGTATACACCTTCCCAACTATTCAAAACGATAGGACGCAGATCGTTACCATGTGCTAATGCATAACGCCTACTCCAATTATGGAAATTCTGAGAAATGCGATTTTTGCCAATAGAGCTATAAGACCATATTATTTCAGGAGTCTTAATTTCTTCTCCCGGTTCTAAAATAAATGAGGAAGCAAATGGATTCATACCTACAACTATATCCAAATTTCCAGTTTCCGATACTTGAAAAGACAGTTTATAATTCCCAGACCATGCCAATGCACCAGCATACACCTCACCTGAATACTCATCCGCCTTTTTATCTATGCTAATTAAAAAAGACGAATTTTCAGTCTGTGCCGTTCGTACTCCTTTAGTACTCTCTATGGATTTAATCCCATGGGTTAGTAATTCCTCTTCTAATAGCATTTCATTGGCCCAAGCACCGGCAAAATGACTTAGATAATAATGATCCGCATGAAGATTTAGATAGCCGGAAGCAATATTTTCAATTTTTATACTTTTATTCTCGTGATGCTTTATCGTGACATATTGAGTTATAATATCCTCTTTTTGATATGCCTTAAAATGAAGAGAGACATTTATATCATATAATTTATCCTTTAACTCAATTATAGTTTCGACAACATCCGAACTAACAGGAATTGTCCGAATACCGGAAAATTTCAATTCAGATGCCATTATTCCATCCCCATGAGTAAGCTTAAGTGCAGGATTTATAGAGGTAGTCCCCCCAAATGTAGGATATAAAGCTGGAAATGGCTGATGAGGATTCTTACGCAACTCGTAAGAAAAGGCATCCAAGTTTCGAAGCTTATTACCATAATACCTGTAAATTACCTCATCGTCAGTAGTAACGGAAAATACCATACAAGTATTCTCCGTATTTATTGACAAATTATTTTTTACTACCTGTGCATGAGCTAATGTGCAAGATACAAGATAAAATATTAAAAATAATTTCTTCATTCTCATCGATTTATATTATTCATTATCTTGATAAGCACTTTTCAATTGATATAGCTTCTCCTTTAAGTCAGCGACTACTTTCCGATAACGTTTATCATTATAGAAGTTTCTCATTTCTTGCGGATCGCGTTTCATATCAAAAAGTTCCCAATCGGGAGTATAAGGCATTTCGTGAGTTCCTTTCTTGTTCAATGTCTTACCATAATAATAAATAAGTTTATACCGTTCAGTGCAAATACCATAATGTGCTACAGTATGATGATGTTGGTCACCATGCATCCAGTATCGGTAATACATTGCATCACGCCATCCTTTAGGTTCTTTTCCGTTTTTCAAAATACTTCTGAAACTTTCACCCTGCATATAGCTCGGTTTTGAAATTCCTGCATAATCCAATAAAGTAGGAGCAAAATCGGCATTGATAATGATACTCTTATTGGTACTACCCGGCTTTATCTCATTGGGATAACGTATTAACAACGGCATATTTAAACTCTCTTTTTGCATATATCGTTTATCAAACCATCCATGCTCTCCTAAATAAAAGCCCTGATCTGAAGTATAAACAATAACGGTATTTTGAGCAAGTCCGTTCTCGTCTAAGAATTTCAAAATACGCCCAACATTCTCATCAATTCCTGCTATACACCGTAAATAATCTTTCATATAACGTTGATATGCCCATTTTCGAAATTCATCTCTTGACAAGTTAGCCGGTAATTCACATTTCATGTCCTTTTCATTCATGTCTTCCAAACTCATTGTCTGTAACTTAGTGTAATAAGCCCTTCCTTCATAAGTATCAAACATATTTTCCGGTTCCGGAATTTCCACATCTTTCAATAAATCTGAAAAACGTTCTGCATATTCCCAACTTCTATGAGGGGCCTTGAAATGACACATCAACATAAATGGCTGATTATCATCTTTATGCTCTTTCATCCAATTTATAGCCTGAGACGCTATCACATCCGTAGAATGTCCTTGATAGATTTTGCCGGGAGTTTTATCAAAAGGGCATGTGTTTCCTTTCCGTTCTTCTTTGGAAATCAAAACAGGATTCTTGTAACGACCTTGTCCTGGTAACACATTATAGTAATCAAAACCTGCAGGTTCGTATTTCAGATGCCACTTCCCGATAATAGCTGTCTGATATCCACCTTTTTGCATCTCTTTAGCAAAATTGTCATGCGTTGGTAACAGACCGTCATCCAATGTATATACACCATTTTTATGACTATATTGACCAGTCATAATACAAGCCCGGCTCGGAGCACTGATAGAATTGGTAACGCAACAATTATCCATGCGAATCCCTTCATTTGCAATTCTATCGAGATTAGGTGTTGGTAATACTTTAGCCAGCCTGCTTCCATAAGCACTTATAGCCTGTAAAGCGTGATCATCAGACATGATATATATAATATTGGGGCGTGTTTCCTGCGCCACAACTTGCATTTGCAATGCAGCCAATGAAGTGGCTGCCAAAGTTAAAAATTTATTCATTGTTCGTTCATATTAATAAGATTCCTTTAATAAAGAGTTTCCATATTCAAGAGCTTCCTCATAGGTATTATCATATTCAGGAAATCCCTTAGTACCTTTTAAAACGTCTTTGGCATAGACATTCAAATAAGAGCATTTTCCACGGAATGCGGCATCCATTACTTCTTTAAGGGATCCTACATCTTTGGATGTCGCACCGACCATCTCAAAAAAGATCTTTGTTTTTTTTGCCCACGATGACAGTAGCTGTACCTTAGCGGATTCCTTTTCGGAGTATCGATTGCCCGAAAGTCCATTTTGTCCAATATACATTCCACATTCAACAGCCCGATTTCCAAACAGCTCAAAATTATTATTATCAAATAAAGAGCCCTTATTTAATGCCACTTCAGTCGGTAATTTTTTAAATAGACCAGAAGCTTTAGGTAACCATTCTAAAACAGTCTCTTTCCACAAATCCTCACTGTACTTACATCCGTTGCTCGACTCGATATTCATGAACACCTTTTTAAAATCCGGATCCTTTTTATTGATAGAACGAAAACGGTATGGATTAGTTTCAGCTCCCGGAGTGATGTCAATAAAGAGAATATTTGGATTATTATCGTATCGTTCTGCTATTTTAGATAAAAATCGTAAAGCATAATGTTGGTATATCGGATCCCAAAATAATGGTATTTCCGTCTGGCTGGGAGCATGAAACGCATATTTAGCTCCTTTTTCCCAAACCCATTCGGGAGTCGGTGTTTTAGACATCGGATCTTTCCAGTAGCCACTTGTTACCCACTGCATTCTCAATACTACTTTCTTTTTGTATTTCGCCCACGATGCTATAAACTGATCTATCGAACTCCAATCATATACACCATCCTTTTTCTCTATATTTGCCCATTTTATAGTTCTGACAGCTCCTATGATATATGGATTCTTTTTTACCAAATCATCCTCAGAGCTTTCATAGCTGGCAAAATAAAGCAGTCCCTTGCTATAATCCGTTTTTTGAGCGTTCATTCTTAAAAAAAAGCAAAATAAAAGAGCCAGTAATAGATAAATGTTTTTTACCTGCATAATTATCATTTTTTTAATTGTAATTTTTCATATCCGAACTTAAGAGCTTGTTCATAAGACGGATCATAATCTTTATATCCTTTTGTCCCTTTAAGAACGTCGACGGCATAAACATTCAAATAGTCTGCGTCTATTCTTACTGCCGCTTCCATTACTCCCATTAAGGAACCGACCTGTCTTTCTATATTACCAGAAGCCAATGCCATCTCTTGGAAAACAGGAACCTGCTGTTTCCATTGTCTAAATAGCTTATAACGCCCACCATTTTGATTCTGGTAACTTGAAGCTTTTATTCCATTCTGCCCAACCATCACATGACACTCTACAGAATATTCACCAAATAACTGAAAATAATCTTCTTCAGGAAACAGCCCCCCCCGATTAAGTGAAACAAAAGTAAGTACATCGCTATACATCGCAGAAATAGATGATATCCAATTCTTGACAGTACTTTTCCATAATTCCGGTGAATAAGCCCGCCCTTGACTATCTCTGACTTTTGAAAAATCTTCAAAGAAATTAGTGCTTACACTACCGGTCTTAGGATGACAAGGAAATGTTTCATATCCAGGTGTTGCCGATACAAATAACAAATTCGGATCTTTCCCATAACGATCATAAATAGCTTGCATTAGACGAAGAGCATGTTTATTATATATAGGATCCCAAAATAACGGTATCTCCGTTTGAGTCTTTTCATCATAATAATACTTGGCCCCTTCCTTCCAAAGCCAATCTGGAGATGGATGACGCGCCACTTCATGTGGCCACAGTCCTGTAGATATCCATATCACCCGTATAGCTACTTTTTTACCTCCGGCCGACCATTTCTTGAAAAATTCATCCAACTCGCTCCAATCATATTCTCCTTTACTCTTTTCCAATTCACTCCAATAAATAGTGTAAAGCGCCCCCACAATATAAGGATTTTGTATAGCCAAATCGTCTCGATGTTGTTTCGATGCGAAATAAATCAGTCCCCCATTCGTATTTGTCTGATTCTTAATAGAAGGAGAAGTCTTAGGTGGCGTATTTCCGGTACATGAAACACTCCCCATAACAACACATAATAAAAAAAGGATTATTCTTATCATTTGTCTTTCGCTTTAGATGAGAAATAATTATAGCCATTTTTTAGAGCCTCATCCCATTTTGTATTATAGCAGGAGGTTCCTACAGTTGATTTAAGTACATCTTGAGGATACACATTCAAATAGTCACAATCTATGCGCTTGGCAGCTTCAATAACTCCTTGCATAGAGCCTGTGTTTTGCGTTTCTGCAGCATGAACCATCTCAAAGAATAATTTAGTCTTATTCTTCCATTGGTTAAATAATTTAGTTCTTAGTGCATCATTTCCCTGATAGCTGTTTTCGTGTATGCCGTTTTGACCGACATACATACCATTATCCACGGCTGTTTGACCGAAAACCGGAAAATTATTCCGTCCAAAAAGACTTCCTTGATTCAACGTTACCAAACAAGGGATATCAGTCATTACTTTGGCAGTTTGCTTTATCCAGCTTTTAATTGTTTCTGTCCACAAATCTTCTGTGTAAGTCCGGCCATCACTGGCCGGAACTTTTGAAAAAGATTCTTTAAATTGAGGATCTTTTCTATTGATTGTTCCAAAACGATATGGATTTGTTTCTGCTCCTGGAGTAACATCGATAAAAAGTATCTCCTTATTATTTTTAAAGTGTTTGTTGACAGCTTTCATAAAATTCATGGCATGTTCTCTAAATATCGGATCCCAAAATAAAGCTAATTCAGTATTACTCTCTTTATGATAAGCGTACTTGGCACCAGCTTTCCATACCCATGCCGGAGTAGGCTTTCCAGCCACTGGATTTCTCCAATAGCCACTACTTGACCACATGATACGCAAAGCGACCTTTTTTCCAGCCTTTGTCCAGCGATTCACAAAATCATCCACCTCTTTCCAATTATACTTACCTTGCTCCGACTCTATCACAGACCAATGCATTGTATACAATCCCCCAATAATATATGGATTATTTAAAACTTCATTATTCTCAACATAACCATGACTGGCGAAATAAATCATTCCAGCAGGAGTATTACTATACTTGAATGCAAAAACGCTATTTAAGCAACATAGGCAAATAATTAATGCAAATATTGTCTTTTTCATGACATCTTCTTTTAATTGATATTCCGTTCTTCTTTAGTCAATGGAAATATCGGATTTTGTTGATGAGACTCTTCCATATAACGCAAAGCTTTCTCGATTATTTCAGGTTGCTCTTTGGCCACATCATTAGATTCCGAACGGTCTTTGTCCAATTGGTACACTTCAATCTTATCGGCATCAATATATTTGACAACTTTCCAATTATCAAATACCACAGCCTGTTTATATTCATGTCTCGGTTTTACACGTTCCGAACGCTCGTTAAATTCCCAATATAAATAATCATGAACTTTTTCCTGAGTTTTACCACACAATGTCGGAGCGAAAGAAATCCCATCTGTTTGTTCCGGAATAGGAGCACCAGCCAATTCACAAATAGTAGGCATGACATCCCAAAAAGCGGACAAAAGATTCGTCTGCGATCCCTCTGGAATAGTTCCTGTCCAGCGCACGAGCATAGGTGTATGCATTCCTCCATCATACAAATCACGCTTAAATCCTCTATAGTCACCAGTCGAGTGGAAGAAGCGATAATCATGCCCACCTTCATTGTGTGCCCCATTATCACTGGTAAATACAATTAACGTATTCTCGCCTAAACCAAGTTCATCCACCTGAGCTACTATTTCCCCAACATATTTATCAAGACTCATCAACATAGAAGCGAAAGCCCTTTCCTCTTTGGGCCAATCATTCGCCTCTATCGGCATATCAGCATGATATTCCATCGGAGCATGCATCAGAGAATAAGCCACATATAAAAAGAACGGATTATCTTTATTACTCTTTATGAAATTCTTGGCCTTATCAGTCACCAACCTATCCATATTTATTGGCCGATGACTATTTTCTTCTTCAGTAAGATTGTAATATTTCCCATTTTCATACATAGGCTCAATATTCTTTTTGGAATACTTATCATAGGATATATGTATTCCATTCTGGTCCCACAAAGAATCTATAAATACCCCATAATGATTTGGAAAATCTGCACTCAATTTGCCAAAATGATAATCAAAACCACGATGGTAAGGAGTTTGATTGGTCAATTCACCTCCTAAATGCCAACGTCCACACATACCTGTGACATAATTTGTCTGATTCTTGATAGCTTCCGGCAGAGTAATATCATTATTGTTGATGGGGGCCACTCCCACTCCGGCAATACTTTTATTACCACGGATACTGCTATGTCCCGAATGTTTTCCGGTCATCAGTATACATCTGGATGGTCCGGAAACCGGTGCTCCTGAATAGTGGTTAGTAAAAATCATACCATCAGAAGCCAGTTTGTCAATATTAGGTGTTTTGATAATTTTTTGACCCAAAATACCAATATCCCCATACCCTAAATCATCGGCTAAAATATATATGATATTGGGAGTTATCTGCTTTTCAGAAGTTGAACCTCCTGCACAGGATGTCAATCCGGCAAATGCAACACAAGAACTTATCGATAATAAATTTTTCATCACTCTATTATTTTTTTAATATTATTATTCTATTATTTGAAATATGCTCGGCATTCGCCCTCCAAATTCCATTTCCCAATGAGGTAAAAGTAATATTTTCTGCATAAGGGGTACCCTCTTTCATCCAAAAATCAAAAATACCAGCCTCAGATAATATCAGTTCTAAAGAGTTTCTTTTATATTTGATATCAGATACAGTAGCTGGGGATAAATATTTATCTGTCCGACCAATTACCGCCCATCCTTTATATATTGGTATAAAGAAATACAATTTATCATCAAATCCTGATATTTGAAATTTATGTTTGTTTTTACCGATAGGATATCCTGTATGCGCATCATAATCATACAAAAAAAGTCCTTCTTCGGGTAACTTCCATTTTCCCGAATAGGGTTGCAATAAAGTTCCTGTCATAGAATAATCAGAAGAATCGATCGTGCCTGAAACCGTCACAGAATCCACACACAAATTGTAAATAACAACTGCAGCAACTCCATTCTCCAATGGTGCAGAAACATAATAAGGCACTTGTTCAATCAACGGAGCTGTGAATACCGAACGTTCCATAACTGTAGCAGGTGCCAAAGGACGTATTATCAAGCCATCATCATAACATAAAGGTGATACTTTAGAAAAAGATATTTGATCAGGAGCATCCGATAAATAAACCGGTCCGCCAGACATGGCTTTAGACAAAGCCATTATGTCACCACATACTTTATCAGAAGAGTGGAACATATCATGATCTCCCCACACTGTAGGACATATGTAAAGAGCATTATGATAAGATTGCAACAAATGTTCTTTGGCCATGAACATATTATTCAGTTTATAATCAATACTGGTTCTTGTAACATTTGTATGATAAGTATTTTGTAAAACCGCATTATTCATAGCCATGCAATTGATAAGCCCATTAGAAAAATAGCGATCGGCAATGTCATCTACAATTCTTGATGCTAAAAAAGCACCTCTTGCCGCATTCTCGCTATATCGTTGCATGTATAAATTAGCAGCTTGCCAATCTACTTTCAGAAAATCAAAGCCATCGGATGCCGATTGTCCCAAAAATGCATGATACACTTTGGAAATACACACTGAATCGATTCGCGGCATCGTATAACCCGTCTTTTCAATTGTTTGCAAACATTGATTGATTTCATTTCCGAAATTATTTACGGGTGAAAAACCTCCCCAATACCCATTGAAATTCTGCCATAGCCCCATCCATTCCAAACCATCCGGCTCACGAAGTGAGAGTAAAGGAGAAAATCCTTGAGGAAACTTATCATTAGGAAGAAAACTTGTCAACTGGTTCTTTATATTTTTTGCAGAACGTGAAGAAAGATGTCCATCGTCAATAATGGCATAGCGGATTGGCAAATCGATAGTTTTCAACTTTATAATTTCATTTTTAAGTAACTCAGAATTAATATCTTTCTTATATTGCTCCCAAGTACACCACCCTAAGTACTTAAACATTTCAGGATAATCTTTCTGATAGCGCAAACGCATGGTCTTTTTATATTCGTCATGTTTTAGTAATCGGCTAAAAAGCAAATAAGATGCTTCATTAGTATTACTTCCAAAGCTCCATGCCAATACAGGCACTTTCCCCGAAACCGACTGTGTTCCATAATTTGCTACACGCAAAATCAATTTTCCATCATCGGTCACATATAAATCAGATATTGTTTCAGAATTAGCCAATGGCAATAACGCAAGTACATTACCGTCTTTGAGTGAAGTTTGCATGAAACAACCACTTCTTGATACATATCTGGTCCTATTTTTAAACCCGGCATTTTTAAATGCCAAGTTTTGTTGATCGTCTACCCCATAAGCAGGTTTCACAAACAAATCTCCAATAGTATTCGGTGTAAATATCCAAGGAAGTACTCTGTTTCCGTTTACCTGCCAATAATCATAATAAGTATCTTGTGCATAATAAACAGCCTTATCATAGTTAGGTAAATTAAGTTGATAATATCTTAATACGCCCAAACTATCCGGATTTTCACCACTAAGTTCAACTTCAATAATTCCCTCTTTAGCACAGGATTTCTTATTCAAATCGATGGTAAATTGCTGAGCAGTAGTAAGAAATATATTCGCTGAAGCTATCAGCAAATAATATACAATTTTATTTATATTCTTCATTGATTTTATTTAGTTAAAGGTCTTTGCCAAGGTATTGCTCCCGATATTCTATAATGTTCAACCATTGCTTTATACAATTTAGAATATACGGCATCTTTCTCTAAGGGTTGAGATTCTTTGGAATCCTGTTTCATATTGAAATACTGCAAAGGTTCAAAAGGTCTGTTTTGCAGTAATTTATATTCTTTGTATCTAACAGCATTTTGAGTTTTCCCGCCTATATCACCGTGTTCACGACGTACCCAAAACAGATAACGATCATCAGTTACTTGTTCTTGGTTACGCAATAACGGAAGTACTGATATCCCATCTATCCGATGATTTACAGGAAGTTGAACTAAATCACATAAGGTAGGGAATATATCCGACATCATTACTAAATTATTGACCCTTCTATGTTCCAAATGGCCTTTCCAATATAGAGAACAAGCCACTTTTATCCCCCCATCATACATATCGCCTTTGTCTCCTCTTACAGGGCCGTTATTTGCTTCCGATTTCCGATCTCCCCCATTATCCGAACAAAAAATAATAAGAGTATTATCTAACTGTCCGCTTTTCTCTAAAGAGTTGATTACTCTACCTACTCCATCATCCATATGCTCAATGAGAGCAACCAACTTTCCACGAGTTTCAGAAATATTCGGATGGCGTTTACGAACCTTTTTTTCCCATTCCACAGGTGGTTGCAACGGTGAATGAGGTGCATTATATGCCAGATATAGGAAAAATGGTTTATCTTGCTTTCTCGCTTTAAATATATAATCGGACGCCCAGTCAGTAAACAAATCTGTGGCATGTCCCTGAGGATCGATTTCTTCAGTATTGAGTCGCATATAATTGAAACCTCTACGCAAGTGCGTATTGTAATCATCCATCATGTCTCCCAAGAAACCATGGAAGAAATCAAAACCTCTTTCATTGGGTAAATTAGGACTCTCAAGTCCCAAATGCCATTTACCGATAATTGCAGTTTGATAACCGGCTTTTTTCATCATTTCGGGAAGGAGTGTAGCATCCGGAGAAAGATAGCCCCAACTCCCCTTAGGATCAGTTCTGATTACTCCCGGTACTCCGACCATATCCGGAAAACAACCGGTCAATAGCCCGGCCCTACTTGGAGAAGATACGGATGAATTTGCATAAAAGTTGTCCATACGAACGCCTTGATGAAACAACCGGTCAATATTCGGAGTCTGTACATCTTTAGCATATTGGCACGACAAATCACCCAATCCCAAATCATCCACCATGATTAATAAAATATTGGGATTACCTTCAATTTTATTAGAAGCCGCTTCCTGAGCGACCGACGGGAGTATGACGGTTCCACTTGTAACAAGTGAAACCATCATTTTTAAAGTTCTAATTACCATATCCAAAATTCTGCTTTATGACATTATTAGTAATTGTAATTTCTCTTGAAGGAATCGGAAGAAAAATCGAATAATCTTCAAATTGCCTTCTCTTATATATATATTTATTTTTATCATAATCTTCCACATTGGTATATTCCAGATACTCTTTCATCCAACCAGAACGAATCAAATCGACCCTGCGCAGGCTTTCTCCTAAAAATTCCAACATTCGTTCCTGCATAAGTGCCATTCTGAACTCTTCCAACTGGTCTTTTGGAGTAATGCCTGTTATCGGTTTTACAATGGAAGGATCAGCCATATTCTCCTTCGTTATTTCCGGTAAAATAGTCTCATTAGCCGAACGGCGTCTGACATAATTTAGCAAACGTAAAGCTCTGTCAGTAGGTCCGCCATTCTGTTCTGCTTCTATTTCCGCTAAAACCAAGTACATCTCTGCCAGACGAAGTACCACATAATTGATCGGTGTACGTTGTTTAGGATAATCAGGCTTTTTCTCCATCGCAAATTTCCCCAAATTATAAGTTTTATTTGCCGCCGTAGGAGGCCATAAGGTTCCATCACCTTTATACTGAAAATTGGTTATATTCTTGTATTTTCTCATATCACACGTCTCTTTCGTGGGCTTACTGGGAAAATTATCAGCAATGGTAGCTCCTCCATAAGGCATATAAGTATTGGCCACATTGCCTGTCGGAAGTACCCAGTTCCATGAACCGGGACCATATATTTGACCTACCCAACCACCTTCTTCTTGCGATAAAGCATCTTTAAACTGTACATCAAAAATAACTTCAGGAGTATTTTCCGAAGGATAAAAACTATCTGCATAAGACATAGATAGCAGTACCTCTTCATTACCTCCATATCCCTCATCTATCACTTTCTGTGCATAGTCTTTTGCTTGGCTAATTAATTCGGCAAATTTGTTTTTAGCCCATTCATATGAATTTATTCCATCTTCCAAAGCCATATCCGGAGAAATGTGAGCATATTTCCCCATCGTAGCAGCAGTTAAGCTTGCCCGTGCCAAAAGAGCCGCAGCCGCAATTCTGGTAGCACGTCCCATCTCTTTCTCTGCCGCAAAACTGACAGGTAGTACAGAATAAGCATCTATCAAATCTTGGAATATTTGTCCGTATACTGCCTCAGTAGATGATCGCGGCATGTTTTCACCTACTCGTTCCGACCCTGGCAATGTAGTAAGCACACATCCACCAAAAACAGAAGTCAAGTTGTAATAGCAGAGAGCACGCAAAAATTTAGCTTCAGCAACACAACGGTTGACAATAACACTTTCAATGCCAGACTTTTCTGCATTAAAAATTAAATCATTTGCCCTATTAATCATGGCATATTGACCGGCATAGAAAGATTTAATAATGCCATTTTGAGGAGTCGGTTTGCATTTATCCAATTCTTCGAGCATCAATTGTTTAGAAGCACCGGCAGTAATGGCCCCCATTTCATCGGTCGCCAACTCGTTAAGCAAAGGTAGTCCGGCATTATAATTGGTCAAATAATTGGTAATTTCATTACCTAATGTTGGCAAGCTACGTGTACCGAGCATATCATAAATACCAATCAATGCCATTTCATAATCACTAACTTTCGTATAAACTTGATCTCCACCTAACTGTGTCGTCATTTTTTCGTCCAGGAAATTAATCTCACATGAAGTCACCGTAAGAGTTACAGCAAACAGTAATGATTTATATATTTTTTTCATCTTGTATTTATTTAGGGTTGTTTAAAAATCGATAGAAAGACCTGTAATAATGGTTCTTGAACTTGGATAAACAAAACGGTACATACCACCCGTAATCGGATTATTAGAAGCGACTTCGGGATCATACCACTTAAATTTTGTAAATGTAAATAAGTTTTGGCCTGTCAGATAGATACGAGCTCTGCTTATCTTTACTTTTTCAAGCCATGACGTTGGCAAAGTATAACCTAAAGTAATATCTTTAATCTTAAGATAGGAACCGTTTTCTACAAACAAACTCGATGCTAAGTTTTTGTATGAGTCTATGGTATAATCCGGCCATTCGTTTGAATCTCTATATGGTCTCCACGCCTCATCATAAATACTTTGCAATATATTACGATTATTATAACCACAAACCGGATAATAATTGGTCACAAACAATTTACCACCATATGAGAATGACAAGAAAATATTCAGATCAAATCCTTTATAATTGAATTTATTAACAAATCCACCTGTAAATTTAGGTTCGCTGTTTCCAATATAAGTTCTATCATCTGTAGTAATGTTATTATCATCGCCCACTACATCTCTAAATTTTGCGCTTCCCGGCAATGGAACATCCCCTGCATATTTAGGTTGTCCATCCATAAGCACCAGTTTCTCTTCACCATTCTTGGCACGATTATAAATTTCCCGACATTGTTCGATTGATAATAATCCTTGCGATGGATCGTTGTTTTTATAGAAATTCTTATAATCCTTGTACTGATAAACTCCATCATAGATAAACCCATACATTGTTCCTACTGCCTGCCCCGGTTCAAGGATAAAAGCTTCATTATAAATATTGCCTGCATTGAATGTCAAAGCCGAATTCTCTCCTAAATCAAGAATTTTATTCCTATTAAACGACATATTCAAAGAAGAAGTCCAAGAGAAATCCTTGTTGGAGATATTGACAGAATTCACTACAAATTCAATTCCCTTATTTTCCAAACTACCAGAGTTATACATCATGGTGCTAAAACCGGTCGTGTAATCCAAAGGTTTATCGAGTAATAAATCAAAAGTCTTTTTATAGTAGGCATCTACGGATAACGATAACCTATTATTGAACAATGCCATATCAAATCCGACATTATATTGTTCAGTGGTTTCCCATGTCAAATCAGGATTAGCTATAGAACCCACTGCAATACCGGGTTTTAATGTAGAAGAAGGTCTTATGCCACCACTTTCATTAAATGAATAATACACATTTGAATAAGTAGACAAACTACTATATGCAGGTATTCCCTGATTACCGGTACGCCCATAACTGAATCTTAACTTTAATTCATCAATTGTTTTTAAGGATTGCATAAACTTTTCACGATGAATATTCCAAGCTATAGCAGCTGAAGGAAAATAGGAAAACTTATTCCCTTTAGGAAACTTACTTGAACCGTCTGCACGGAAACTTGCCGTAAACAAGTATTTACTCTTATAAGAATAGTTCACACGCCCCAAATAAGAAAGCAATGTACTGGCATAATCTTTAACATCAGGTGCCATTATATTCAATCCAAGCCCTACATTGCCACCTGTCAAATCAGAATAAGCGGCTGGATAATCAGTAGTTTCAATAGAAAAATTCCTGCCACTATTCTTTTCCATTGTATAGCCCACCATTGCATTAAGACTATGATGCTTCTTAAACACTTTGTTATAAGTCAGTATGTTTTCCCAAGACCAATTAAAGCGTTTTGCCCAAGAGTTTACCCCACGACCGTTCACAGAAGCACCAGCTGCAATAGAGGGACCATAAAAAATCTCTTTGTTGGTATTAATCATATCAACATTATAAGAAGTTTTGAACTGCAAATCTTTTATAACATCATATTGTATATAAGCGTTAGCAGTCGTTCTCACACTACTTAGCCTATTCTGTACAGTAGTTACATAGTCATGAGGATTCGTTTGAAGATTATAATCACCTGTCAATTCTCCATCCCAGTCAAAATCAGAACTATTAAAACGGACATTTGCCGGACGATAACTTAAAACCTGCTGAAAGACATCCGCTCCTGTATCCTTAGAGCCACCGGAAGGCACACCATCCTGAGAAGTCTTCGAAAAATTAATATTAACACCCGTCTTGGCTCTCTTCCCTATATTTTGGTCTACTCTCGAGCGGATTGTAAATCTGTCAAATCCGGAATTTTCTACCAATCCGGACTGATCGGTATAAGCTGCACTCATTGAATATTTAGTTGTCTTTGTTCCTCCTCGTATACCTATATTATAATCCTGAGTAATAGAATTTTTAAAAAGATAATCTTGCCAATCATAGAACGGAGTGTTTTGTAAAGAATCATATTTTGCTATATAATCCGGATCTTCACGTTCATATTTCATATAATTCAAATAATCTTCCCCTTGCAGTACATCTATTTTCTTGGACACACTTCCAACACCGACATAGGTTGAAAAAGAGACAACTGGCTTACCTTCCATACCGGATTTTGTGGTTATTAGAACAACGCCATTAGCTCCACGTGAACCATATATTGCAGTAGCCGATGCATCTTTCAAAATCTCGATTGATTGAATATCATTCGGATTTAAAGATGATAAAGGATTAAACACTGCCGAACTTAATCCTTTCGGATCGCCAACTCCGGTACCGGCATCCTTGGATATCGGGGCACCATCAATGACATATAACGGTTCGCTATCCGAATTGATAGAACCAGTACCACGAATTTGAATACTAATACCGGCTCCCGGTTCTCCACTCGTGTTTGTAATATTTACACCAGCCATTTTTCCGGCCATTGCCTGGTCTAATGATAACATGTGAGAATTACTAACATCCGATCCTTTCATGGAAGTTACAGATCCGGTTAAATCGCTTTTTTTAACAGTTCCATAACCAATTACCACTACTTCGTCAATTTCATTTTGTGTTTCTTCCAGATAAATTTTTAAAGGTAAATCATTCTGACTTTTAACCGTCACGACTTTAGAATCCATACCCATATAAGAAACTTTGATATTAGCAGGCAAAGTACTACAAACAATTGAGAATTTACCATCAAGATCAGTGATGGTTCCGGTTTCGGTTCCTTCAATGATAATCGTAGCACCGATTAATGTTTCACGATTTTGTTCAGAATAAACGGTACCAGTCACCTTAATTTGTGCATTTACCATTAAATTACATAAAAGTAATAAGGTAGCGAATAATAATTTTTTCATGGAATTATAATATAAGATTAATAACTGCTGCAAATGTACAAATCTCACATACTGCACCATTGCTCTAAAGTGTCTTTCTTTTGCTCGAATGAACCATTGGGCCAATTATAAATTTGGAATATAGGATAAGAATAATAAAACATATATTTTTGCGAAAAGATTAAGAACCTGAACGAATCATATTATGATCTACATTTTATACATTTTTCTATTAGCTGCATTCTCAATAAGTACGTATGGACAAACTGCTAACGCGGACATTCTTTCGTCGCGTTTGCATGTTATTTCTGTCAATGAAGGGCTTCCGCAACAAGCCGTTACTTCCATTGTTCAAGATAAAAACGGTTTTGTATGGATGGGAACTTACGATGGTCTATGTAAATATGATGGTACCAACTATAAAAATTACTACCACATCAATAATGATACAACTTCCTTATCCAACAATAGAATACTGGCTATACTTGAAGATTCAAAAGGAAATCTCATTGTAGGTACAGAAGGAACATCCTGCGTAAATTTTTACAATAAGGATACTGACAATTTTCATGTACCTACTGACATAAAGTGGAAGAATTGCCGAAGTTTAATAGAAGACAACAACCATAAAATATGGGTCGGAACCTCGGACGGACTTTATTTATTGCATATAGATAGCCTGCATAAGGTTGTACATGAAAAAACAAAAATTGAAAGTCTGTGGCATACCACCATAAAACGTATTCTATTATCTCCAGACAAAAGCTGTATATGGATACTTACAAATAATAAGATATATCATTTAGATACCGATCAAAACATAAAAGGGTGCTATGAAAATCAACTGATAAAACAGGCCAGAGATATTTATTGTGATTCCTCTTCACAATTGTTTATTCTTCATGATGAAGGAATTTACCTCATTGATGAAGGAACAGTGGTAAAAACCAATGTAAGCACTCCGCTAACTGCGATAAAGGAATTGAAACGCGGAATATACATTGCCGGTACAGAAAACAGTAGCATACGCATTTTAGAATCTCATCAAAAAGGTAGTTTCAAAATTAGGAAAACAACAGATTTAAACAATTCCACATTCTTCCAATCAAACTTGATTCGCAATTTTTTCATAGACCGTTCTAATTGTCTATGGATAGGTTCGGGCCATAATGGCGTTGCCATCGTTGATTTATCTCCCTTACCATTTCATAAGCTATTGATGCCAAAAGAGGAAATACGCCCATTGGTACGCGTCATCACTAAAGACTCTTCAGACAATTTATGGATCGGCATAAAATTAGGAGGCTTATATATGTTAAAAGACGGAGTTTATACCAAGTTTCCAATAGATTCGAAACAGAATTTCAATGCTATAATGGAAGATTCCAAGAAAAACATATGGATATTGACTAACAAAAATGTGTACATTTACAAGGGGAAAAAACTATATAATTTGAATGAAATCAGTGGTATTCCCACGGATATCTATAATAAGATACTTGCAGCGAGTGTGATTATAGAAGATGACCAAGGAACCATATGGATTGGCGGAACCGGAAAATTAGCCCAAATAAGAGGTTTGTTTACCTCTTCTGTCTCTGTACATTATTTTAATGCTCCTTATACGCAAGATATATTTTGCTTGGGTAAAGACAAACTTGGGCGTATTTGGTTAGGCTCCCGATCCAAAGGGATATTTGTTATCACTTTGAATATATTTTCTGACATAATCAAATATCAAAGTATAAATACAACCAACAGTTCTATCAAAAGTAATCATATCTGGGACATTTGTTTTTCTAAAAACGGTAATTATGTCTGGGTAGCAACAGATTCAGGAATAAACTCATTTGATTGTTCATCTTTAGAAGCAAATGTAATATCAGTTGCTCCTCATGAGAAACTTATCAATCATAAAATACTAAGTGTAATTGAAGTCTCCGATCATTCCATTTGGCTAAACACCAGCCAAGGTTTATTACATTACAATCCGGAGACAGGCCATTATCGAGAATATTATTATAGCGATGGCCTGTGCTCCAATTGCTTAACAGAAGCAGGATATCTGGCTGCTGACGGAACTTTGTACATCGGTTCCATTAATGGGATTAATTATTTCAACCCATTAGACATTAAGGATATTAGAAATGATGCACAAATACAGACTATACGCTTTATGATTTATAATAAATCCGTAAAGCCAAATCAAAAAATAAATTCCAGTGTACCATTAAAATGCAATATCATTGATGCCGATCAAATCGATATTTCATATTTGAATAATAATTTTTCTTTCGAATTCATTGCCCCCAATTATACCTCTCCCAACAAAATCTATTATGCTTATAAATTAGAAGGAGTTGACGAAGATTGGGTTTATACATCATCAGACAATCGTATTGCAAGCTATAATAATTTAGATGCCGGCAAATATAAATTTCATGTAAAAGCAACAGAAATCAATGGTATCTGGGACACTGACGAAAGATGTATTGAACTGACTGTAGGAGAGGCTCCTTGGAATACTTGGTGGGCTTATCTATTGTATCTGATATTTGTGGTAATGATCATATTGCTTGTACTTAAGTATTATTTTACACAATACAAACTAAAGCGAGACTTACAAATAGAGCATATACAAAGAGAACATGAACAAGTGTTAAGTGAAACCAAACTACAGTTTCATGCTAATATTTCACATGAAATCCGCACTTCATTATCTTTGATAATAACTCCGCTTAATGATATAATAAACGATATAGGAGGAACGGTGAATACCACTAAGTTGGGTATCATGCGTAGAAACATCGAACATCTGAATAACTTAGTATCCCAATTTCTCGATTTACAAAAAATAGATGAGGGAGTCGTACCTTTATGTGTAAAAGAAACCAATATATCATTACTACTTGAAGATATCTGTGAACGGTTCAGACCTGTTGCTGAAAATCAACAAATAGAATTTCATTTAGTTTGTGAATCATCGGATATGATCGGATATTTGGATGAAGATAAAGTGGTTAAAATCATCGGAAATTTGGTATCCAATGCTATAAAATTTAACTCAAAAGGAGGTCGTGTAACCGTTTTTGCAGCACAAGTCAATGATAAAATAGAATTTGCCGTAGAAGATACAGGATGGGGCATTTCCCCGGATGACATAACTCGTATTTTTGAGCGTTATTATCAAAATAATCGGCAAAAAAATCAAGGAATGGGAATCGGTCTTTCATTGGTGAACCAATTGGTAAGACTACATAAAGGTAGTATATCGGTAAAGAGTGATCCGGATGGAGGCCAAACGTTATTCACTGTAAGAATCCCTGTCAGTAAAGAATACTATGATGATAAAGAACTTATTAAAAAAGAGAATATATCACCTATCACTCGCGAACAGATCAATGATAACAAACAAGAGTCAAAAGCAACAATAATCATCGTAGAGGACAATCTCGATATGAGTACATATTTAACTGTTTGCTTAGCTGAAAGATTCAATGTAATTTGCAAAAACAATGTTGACGATGCAATTGATGAAATTATACAATTCATCCCTGATTTGATTCTTTTAGATATAGTTTTGGAAGGCAATAAGACAGGATATGATCTATGCAATGCAGTAAAAAGTAATATGATGACCAACCACATACCTATTTTGATGCTGTCTGCCAAAGATACGCCTCAGGACATCGCTTTAGGATATGACTGTGGTGCTGAAGACTATATTCTCAAACCTTTTTCCATGGAGATTTTAATTCAAAAAATAAACAACATCATCAAATACAGGAAAAACAGTTTGATGGAATATGATTCCGGTAATGAAATAGAAAATACAGATTACAATAAGGGCGGTAATCAATTTTATGAAAAACTGATTGGCTTAATCCACGACAATATTAGCAATTCCGAATTCGGGATAACAAATATTTGCGAAGAATTAAATATCAGCAGAACCCAATTATACAGAAAAGTAAAGGCTGTTACTGATATTCCAATCTCCACGTTAATACGTAATTTAAGAATGGAAAAAGCTTATGAACTATTCAAGAACAATGATTATACTGTTTCAGAAGTAATGTATCAAGTGGGTATAAACAGTAATTCGTATTTTACAAAAACATTCAAGGAATATTTTAATATACTTCCATCAGAATTTATAAAACAAACCTACAAAAAATAAAATAATTATTATAATCAATCAAGGTATGCAAAAGAAAGCGTTTTTAATTCTATTTTTGATGTTATTCCCCTATATTAACTCTTATGGGGAAAGAATAAGCAAACAAAGTACTCCTTTTGTCGGAGCGCAGATTTTTATCGAACCCGGACAAACTCAGGAACAAATAGAACAATGGTTCAAATTGCTCGCGGAAAGCAATATGACCACTTGTCGGATCCGTATGTTCGGAAAGTATATGAAAACCCCAAGTGGTACATACGATTTTACACTGTTTGATAGGGCTTTTAAGTTAGCGGACAAATATCATATAAAGGTATATGCTACCTTATTTCCTGATACAGAGTTTACTGATGTGGGAGGATTCAAATTTCCACATTCACGCGAGCACCAAAAAGAAGTGGAAGACTATATAAAAAACGTAGTATCCCATTTCTCCCAATATAAAAATTTGGCTGCATGGGTTTTAATCAATGAGCCAGGTACACCCAATTTACCTTTTAACGAACCGTTTACTAAAGAACGTTTCTCGGACTGGAAAAAAGAACACAATTTTTCAGAATACAACGAAAAAGGATATCCTGTATTAAATTTTGAAAAAGAAAACTTCATTATCGATTATCACAATTGGTATCTGAATTGGTTAGCGAACCAAGTACGACTTTATGACAAACAACATGATTTGCATGTTAATCCGCATAATGTGTTCAAGTTATCCGGGCTATATGATTTTCCTACATGGCGTACTTTCTTAAATAGTTTAGGAGGGTCGGCACATGCAAGCTGGCATTTTGGATATTTCCCCCGTAAAGCATATACTGTAGCGATGTCGGCAAACGCAGAGTTAATTCGCTCCGGTGCCGGAGAATTACCTTGGCTGATGACCGAACTTCAAGGAGGAAACAATTTGTATAGCGGAGCTAATCCACTCTGTCCTACTGCGGAAGAAATAATACAATGGCTTTGGATAAATTTTGCAACAGAAGCCAAAGGTGGTATATTTTGGAGTTTCAATGCTCGAAGTACTGCTGCGGAAGCGGGAGAATGGGCGATGATAAATTTCAAAAATAAATCATCGGACAGACTTATTGCCGCAGCAACGATAGGAAAATTTATCACAGAAAACGTAAAAATGATGTCGAACATCAAAACTTTGAACAGTGGAATTTCAATTCTATACAATCACGAATCAATGTGGGTTGAAGCGGCCCAAACAAGAGGAAAACTAAATGGAAACGGCAGGAGTATTGGAGCTGTCATGTGTTCTCCTCTATCATATTTTGAAGCGTTGTCAGAAACTGGCCTCCAAGCCAATTTCAAAGAGATCAAAGAGTTTGATTTCTCTTTGAATGATTATACCGACCAAGTCATCATTCTGTCTCACCAAATAGCATTGGACAATAAGGTCATTAAACAACTGGAATCATTTGTTGAGAAAGGAGGAACATTAATAGCGGATGGATTAACGGGATATTATGATTATCAAGCACATAGTACAGTGGTCAGTGGATTTGCTTTAGAAAATCTTTTCGGATCTTATCCTATCGAATACAAAATAAAAGAAAACTTATTTAGTCTGGATTTTGAGAAAGATAATTATAAACTGCCTGCACATTTGTGGAAAGGAACAATAGAAACCTCAAAAGCTACGCCTATAATGGACAAGGAGGGAGAATGCATCGCTTGTATCAATCAATATGGAAAAGGCAAGGTCTTTTGGATTCCTTCACCTATAGCATTAGGAGCACGTGAATCCAAGGACTTCTCCGAATTATCAAAACTCACCGTAAGTTTACTCCCCAATAAAATACTTAATGACAATCCTCACTTCGACAAGCATTATAAAGATGTCATGATGAAAAGTTTTAAGAGCAACGGAACGATGTATTCTCTTATTATTAACAAATCCGCATCTGTACAAACCGTCGATATAGTCGGAGGAAAAGGAAAAGCATTCATCTTGTTTGCGAATAAAAATGCCCATTCCACAGCGAATAAGCTTACGATATCACCTGAAGAGACTGTAATAATCAAATGGAAAAATAATTAATTAAAACGATAACTCATGACAAAAAAAACGTTGCTTTTAAATGCGACTATCCTACTCCCTCAACTGGTTGTAGCTCAGTCTGCCGAACTTAATGAAGCGTATAAAAAGTACTATGGCGAATACGAAAATTGTAAAATATCGAAAGATTCTCCAAACATACTTCTTATTACCAGTGATCAGCATCACTGGATGGCAATGGGATATAATGATCCTAAATGTAAAACTCCTAATCTGGACAGATTGGCAAGTAAAGGAGTCATTTTCGATAAAGCCTACACTTGCAATCCGGTAAGCACTCCTTCACGGGCTTCAATTATCACAGGGCGTTATCCAAGTCAACACGGTGCTTACGCTCTTGGTACAAAACTGCCTGAAACGGAATTATGTATAGGCGATTGCTTATCCGAATGCGGATATGAAACAGCGCTTATCGGAAAAGCCCATTTTCAACCTCTCGGAGGAACTGCCGAATATCCGTCTGCCGAAGCGTATCCGATTCTACAAGATTTCGACTTTTGGAAAGAATTTTATGGTCCATTCTATGGATTCGACCATGTAGAATTGGCCAGAAACCATGCTGATGAACCTCATGTAGGGCAACATTATGCCATATGGTTACAAAATCAGGTAGGAGAAAAATGGAGAGATTGGTATCGTACTCCTACGGGAAATGCCCCGAAAGGACAATACGGAGCGTGGAAAATGCCAGAAAAATATCATACCGACGCTTGGATTGCAGAACGTTGCATTGCCCTTCTTGACCAATACAAAAAGGGGGATAAACCCTTCATGCTTTGGGCCAGTTTCTTTGATCCCCATAACCCATATTTGATTCCTGAACCCTGGGCATCTATGTATAAACCAGAAGATATGGATATTCCAGAAACTGTAAATGACGACATCTCTGACATGCCACTCCATTATAGGGTGACTCGGGAAGAGAATCCGGACAAATCTATTTGGGCAGAAGGCAACCCGTCTTATCCGGTACATGGCATTGCACAGCATCGATGGACAAAAGAAAAACTCCAGCAAAACAAAGCGATTTATTATGGAATGGTTTCCATGATGGATCACTATATAGGAAAAATACTGGACCATCTGGAAGAAAACGGACAAATAGACAATACTTTAATCATATTCACCACAGATCATGGGGCATTTATCGGACATCACGGTTTGGTAGGTAAAGGAGTATTCGATTACGAAGATGCAGTCAAAATTCCATTTATAGCTTCCTATAAAGGTAAAATGCCACAAGGTGTACGAAGCCAGGCACTTATCTCATTAGTGGATATTGCACCTACTATCTTAGGAATGGCAGGTAAAAAAATTCCCAGATGTATGACAGGCATAGATCAAACAGATGTATTTATGGGAAATAAAAAAGAGATTCGGGATCATGTAATTGTGGAAAACCGTTTCCAAATGACGAAATTCTATGTTTGTACTTATATAGACAAGCATTATAAGCTGGCTTTCGATATGAATAGTAACGAAGGAGAATTGTTTGATCTGAAAAATGATCCAAACGAATTAATAAACCTTTGGAATGACGAAAAATACAAAGACATAAAAACAGAATTGTTGCTTAAAGCATTACAATCGAGAATGAAAGCAGAACCTGTGTTAATGCCACGTGTAGCAGGAGCATAATTTTCTTCTCTCTCCAAACATATTAGTACAACTGTGTCAATAGAAGATATGAATAATATACTTTGTTGGCACAGTTTCTCTAATTTATGAAAGAACTAAACCGCACTCAAACAATTTACCTATAAGTTCTATTCATCCACCAATTAAAAACAGCATAAACCGCCAGACTACTCAACAGCAAAGTTTTCTGATTTAAAACTGCTGTAGTACCTCCCACTGGTTGCCGTAAACCTTAAAACGCAATAATCCGGATCAGTGACTCCTTCTTTGTAATACATCGTATCGCCCTCTTCCCATATCAACTCTTTAGGCTCATTATCCGTTAATACTTCCATCGTACCTTTCAACATCACCCCTCGAAAAAAACGATGGTCGCAAAAATAAAGGCAGGAACGATTGTCCTTTAAAAATTGACTGACTCGCATGGAGGATGTATTAGCCGTAAAATAAAAGGTGCGTATCCCCTCACGTTTTCGGGGTGTCAACATTGCTTTCATATTTGGATAACCATCCACATCGACGGAACCAATAAAAGCTATTTTCTGATGATCAATCAGCTTACCAATCGTTTTTTCTACCTCTTTCATCTTTTTATTCTTTTAATTTATAGATAACACAAAAGTAGGAAGAGGAAAGAGAAATCATACAATAAGAATCAAAGAAAGGAATGTAGCACTTAGGACTGATTTTCATTTCTTGTTGAACGACTTCATTCAAATAATTAAGGGTTATACACAATCTATCCGCATAATATTTCGTATCATGGTGGGTTCTGAAATTCTCATCCACCAATTTCATAAAACGATCTATATGCCTGTGACGTGAATTCTCCTCAATCCCTGCATTACTTTTCAAATATTCCCGATTCAAAAACATCAGCATTTCATAGAGTAGAGCACGTAAAATATGTTCATCTCTTGATTGTTCATTATTAATTTCGACAATAATATTACGAACCAAGCTATCAATCCGGGTATAGATATCAATAATATCCATTTTAGCAGATGCCCTGTTTCGATTAAAGTAAGAGAGATTTTGCATGAAGGAAGGATCATTAAAGAATGAAATCAAAAACTCTTCCTCAAAAATAAGTGCATAGCCTTGTGGAAGATGACTTTTGTCCCATGCCCGAACCTCTCCCGGTATTGAAAAAACAACATCTCCTTGACAAAGAGCGTACTGTTTACCACCAATGGAAATAAATCCGGAATCACCGGTGATAATAGTAATATCAAATGCTAAAGTAGTGTATTATAAGAAGTCGAATTGGTACTTTTTATTTTTTAGCTGGCAAATATTGGTGTATAGGCGCAATAATACAATGAATCGCAAAAGAAATTTATCTTTGCGTGCTTTCTGTGAATGATTATGAAAAAGAACAGATACCGGGAACTTTTTCATCATCAGTGTGTATATCATACAAACCATTAAAACAAAAATGTTATGGATGATATGATTAACAGAAATGCCCCGATTGCCGAAGAAAACATCGACCCGAACGGGCGACCGGCAATAGACAAATTCGAAGAATGGAGTGAAGAGGTTTCCGAACGTACAGATACCGGATACAAAGATCAAAAAGTAAAATCCAAAAAAGAACGGGAGAAACGTATCAAGGAAATTGATGAAGTAATTAAGGAGGATCTGGACTAAAAAAGAAGATAGTATATGTTCCTAATTAAAAAGGGAAAAAGATATACATTATTGGCTTATTTTTCATAATAAGAGAATTCTCTTTTCTATAAACTTTCTACTACTGTAAAAGATTATAAACGAACAGGATTTTTCTCGTAGAGACTTGCCCCGTTCCTCGTAGAGAAACAGAACCCTCCTCTACGAGGAACGACCCGAAACTCTACGAGAAAAAAGCAAGTTTACCAACCTATTGAAAACCAACCTTTTACAAACAACCTAATTTGTATTACTTTTTCCTTACCAAAACCAACCTTTCTTCCTTTCATTCGTCAGATTCGAACATTCTCAAATCACGACACAATTCATTTATATCTTATCCTATAGTTTATCTTTTAAAACCTGTGGAAGTTCCGGCATGGCACCACTCTGAGTACAAACATATGCAGAAACTTCTACCGCCAGTTTATGAGCTTCGGGCACACTTTTCCCTTTTAATAAAGCTGCGGTAAAGGTCGCGGTAAAAGAGTCACCTGCACCTACTGTATCTGCTACCGGTACTTTAGGGGTTTCCTGGAAAGAAACGACTCCCGGAGTAAAAACATAACTACCGTTTGTTCCACAGGTGAGAATCAACATTTTCAGATTATACTTAGCCAGCAAAATCCAACATTTGTCTTGAAGATCAATGCCGGGATAACCAAACAATCGGCTGATAGCCACCAATTCTTCATCATTAATTTTCAATACATTGCAACGCTGACAGGAATCACGGATAATGTCTTTGGTAAAGAATCCCTGCCGAAGATTGATATCGAATATTTTCAATTGTCCTTCACCATCGGGCATGGTATCGAGAAAGCGATTGATCGAAGTGCGGCTCACTTCATTGCGCTGGGCCAACGAACCGAAGCATACAGCACGAGTACTTAATGCCAGCCGTTTCAAATCATCTGTAAATGGAATGTTATCCCAAGCTACCCCTTCCTTAATATCATAGCAGGGAATACCGTTGTCATCCAATGTCACCTGCACAGTTCCGGTAGGATAATTCACTGTCTGCAACTGATGTTTCAACTGCTTTTCCTTAAATACTTTCAGAATCTCATCACCCAAATCATCATTACCGACAGCACTCACTACACGGCTGTCGAAACCGAATTGTGATACATGGTAAGCGAAATTCGCCGGAGCCCCCCCTATTTTCTTTCCTTCGGGCAACACATCCCAAAGTGCCTCACCCATTCCTACTATTATGTTATTCATACCTGTTTTATTTACGATTTAACAATTTACGATTTACGATTGAAATTACTTTTTGATGCGGAGGGTATAGTATAAAAGATACACAACACCGACTGTCATCACCGCTACCGCACCGCTTTGTCCCATCACTGCATCGGAAGCAAGCCCCATTGCCAATGGGAAAATAGTTCCGCCAAAAAGTCCCATAATCATCAATCCGGAAACTTCATTCTTCTTATTAGGCATGTAAAGTAATACTTGAGAGAAAATAATGGAGAATACATTCGAGTTACCGAAACCGATAAGAGCAATGCAAACATAAATCATGGTCTGATCATGGAAAACAAACAGCCCCACCATCGCCGCCAACATACAAAATACGCTGATGGCAAAGAACGTTTTAGGAGACATCTTGCGCAGAATAAACGAACCGAGTAAACAACCGATAGTACGAAAGATAAAATACAGACTGGTAGCAAAACCGGCATCGGCCAACGTCATACCTAAACGCTCGATAAGTATTTTTGGAGCGGTAGTATTCGTACCGACATCAATACCAACATGACACATGATACCGATAAAGGAAAGCAGAATGAACGGTTTCCCTAATAAAGCAAGACACTGAGTGAACGTAGACGGCTTTCCCTCCTCCATCTCTTCGGAGATCTTCGTACCATTCAGCAACAGAATGGAAACAATGGAAATAATCAGATAAATGGGGAACAATACACGCCACCCCAGACCGAACGATGGAATCACTTGTGTAGCACCCCACATGGCAATATAAGGGGCAAGAAAAGAGGCGATAGCCTTTATAAACTGCCCGAAAGTAAGGCTGCTTGCCAATTTCTCACCACTGACAATCGTTGAAAGCAGTGGATTCAGAGAAGTCTGCATCAAGGCATTTCCAATGCCCAACAGAGAAAATGAAACAAGCATCAACAGATAGCTGTCTCCAAAAATCGGAAGAAGCAGAGAAGCAAAAGTGATCACCAAACTAAGTAACACGGTTTTCTTACGACCGATACGGTTCATCAACATGCCCGTCGGCACAGAGAAAATAAGGAACCAAAAGAACACCAATGAAGGGAAGATATTTGCCTGAGAATCCGTCAGGTTCAAATCGGCCTTTACATAGTTAGAAGCAATCCCTACAAGATCAACAAATCCCATGACAAAGAAACAAAGCATCACCGGGACGAGTTTCGATAACGAAGCATTTTTACTATTTTCCATGATATGTTTTTTTAAGCAGTAAGAAATTCAGTGATTCAGTAGTTCAGTAGTCAAGTAGGTAAGTAGGTAAGTAGAAATGTCTTGCTTACATTTACGTAGTATCTGCTACTTACTACTTACCTACTTAACTACTTACCTACTTGACTACTAAACTACTTGACTACTAAATTAAATACAGTGAATGAAGTTACATTATAACTACCGCCTTTGGCATAGAAACTGACACGGTTGTAAGGTTCTGACGGAAACACGAGATTCGTCATTGCGAAACGCCCATCGTTGCCAAAAGCTTCAATACTCGATTTGTCGACGAACAAACGAAGTTTGATTTCGTCCCCCCCCTCTATGGGAGCCGATGTCACAGCCGGAAATTCTTTACTGAACGACACATCCCCACTCTTGGTGCGATCCATGAAGAATTTCTTTTCCACGAGATTATAATACATTTCCACTTCTTCGCCTTTGGAATTGAAAAGCTGGAAACCGATGACCTCTGCATTTTTATTTTTAATGGTCATCTCTATTTCGTATGTGCCTGTGTTGTCGGCAATCAGTTTATCCAGATTATAGGTACGGTCTACCTTGAAAGTACGTTTCTTTGTACCTTTATCACGCAATTTCAATAATTCCCGGGAAGGAGTGCATTTTACGTAAGTTTCTCCCTCATGGGTATAAAGCGAAAGATCTCGGGGCACAGAATTGCCACTCCGATATTGCCGAGTCGGTACATTATTGGCATACTCCCAATTACTCATCCAAGCCAGAGCAATGTGCCGGCCTTCGGGAGCATTGCTCCAAGTCACTGCGGCGTAATGATCCTTTCCCCAATCCATCCATTTCGTTTTTGAGGGAGATTCATTTACGAATTTCTTTCCATCGAACGTCCCGACAAAGTATTGCGTAGCAGAACCTCCGAACGGGCCGCCCGGATTAAGGTTACAAATAAGCACCCATTTTTTCAACTCAGTACCTTCAATAGGCAACTCTATCAGATCGGGGCATTCCCATACACCTCCGTGAGCTCCTTGCCCTTCACCGAATTTACTCTCCAGTGTCCAGTCTTTCAAATCAGAAGAAGAATAAATCTGCATTTCCTGCCCCACGGCAAGAATCATAATCCACTTTTTCGTATCTTCATGCCAGATCACCTTCGGATCGCGGAAATCACGCTGAGTAGATGTCAGAATAGGATTACGGGCATATTTCTTGAATGTTTTTCCATTATCCAGACTGTATGCCATGCTTTGCACCTGACGGTCGCTTGCCGAAGTATAGAAAGCAACGATAGCCCCTGCGCCAAAACCGGCCGTGTTATCTTTATCCACCACACACGAACCGCTGAAAATAGTGCCTAATGCATCCGGAGAAATGGCATCTCCCTGATGTTTCCAATTGACAAGATCCGTACTGGTAGCATGCCCCCAGTGCATATTTCCCCACATGGAGCCATAAGGATTATGCTGATAGAACAGGTGGTAAACACCGTCCTTATATACCATTCCATTGGGATCGTTCATCCAACCGTAAGCCGGAGTGAAGTGATAAACCGGACGAAATGCTTCGCGATTGGAAGTATCGAATTCATCCGAAAGCTTCATCTCTTTCCAGCAGATAGCCGAATCCGGGATAAGCTGAAAGTTGAAAGAAAGATGTTTGTTCTCAAATCCGGTAAGATCAACAGGTACGAAATAGTCTACTTTATTGATAGCAAGACGTACATTCATATTGCGCACCACGTCATTATCGGCTATCATATACAACTTCGCTTCGGGCGAAACCTCTTCTACCGGAAGAAGTAAATATTTTTTTTGTTCATCAATCTGGACGATACTCTGTCCGTCGCCTAAATGTTTAATCACGAAAGGAGGATTTATAGCCGGACAAGTACAAATAGAAGCAGTGGTTCCTATTATAAACAAGGAAAGCATTCTTCCGATTTTCCGCCAAGAGTCTTTTAAGTGAAACATGTTGTTTTGGTATTAAGATTTTAAATTCTACTGCTGCAAAGATAGACGCCATAGCGTAGAGTACCTATCACATTTATTGCAAACTATGTTATATTTGTTACATCGGTATCCGTCCAACATAAGACGGATACCGGATATATACAATATTTGATTCATCCAATTATAATAATGATACATGGCAATATCATCGTTATGGTATTGCCCCGTTTATTTTACGGCATTCAAAATCAGGCAATCCAATCCGAAAATACCACCCGTACCATGAGCTTTTTCGTTTTTACCGACCAATTCTATTTTTAAACGTATCTTTCCATTTTCCGGAACATAACGTCCGAGACGGATCGGGCCGGAATTGGCAACATCGAATTCAGGAGCGCTGCAACCATCGAATACAACCGGAGACTTCCGGTCATTCACATAAAAGCCGATGATGCCATAATCGGGTGCTTTGGTGCCATGAATAATGATATCGTATGGCTGATTCTCCGTTACATCAAACACATACTCAATGAAACTCCCGACTTTTCCATGTGTACAAATCAACTGCTTGCTACCGCTCCATTTCCCATCGGAAAAAGTAAGCATGCCTTGCCCGTCGGTAAACAGTTCTCCGGATTTTGCCACAGGAGTCAGTTTCTCAAACTCAATGGCGTTTTCTGCTATTTTATAAGCAGCAGGATCGGCCGGTTGAGATAACAAAGGTTGCGTCACCACCTCTACCGGTGTGCACCCTTCTGCCTTTGCATTTAAATCACCGTACCAATATACAGTGGTTGCATAATCCACTTCGCCGGATATCCAGCTCAACATCTCGATATCGAAACGGAGGTTCTTGTTAAAAGGTATCTGATCCAAATTCCGCGTCCGGAAGAATGTATTATATCCGATAGACGTTTCAGCATCCGCCCGTGTTGCTCCGCCAAAAGGAGTATAGAAAGGAATCACAGGCGCCCAGGAACAGTTGTAATAATCTTCCGTACCCGTCCCGAAATGGGAAGGGAAGTTTTTATCATCATCTACCCATATCTTTTCATCTCCCTCGCCATACCAGGCTAAGGTGTGGTTGAATAACGACAAGACATCTCCTTTATAGACTCCGCGTCCGTTCAGGGTTGCAAAATTCCAGTCTATGCATGCCGCGTCATTATCCGGATCGGCTTCTACATGAATGCCCTTTTCCTGTTTCCAGGAAGTGTGGAAATAAAGGCTGCGCTCATCCCATTGCCAACTGTCCACGCGTATTTCAACTGCTGCCTTTACGGCAATGGAGGAAAGATTTACCAATGTGAAAACTGCATTTTTCTGATAAGGCATTACCCAACGGCTGACCACTTGTCCCTTACCATCGGCAGATACATACCAACTATCCGACTTACGCGCTCCCATACCGGCTCCTGAGAAATCGCTCAAAGGAACCAAAACAGTCTCTACACCGTCAAAGTCCATTTTAATAATCTGTTCGCGCATGGCTTGTTCATAATGGGCGGAATCTACCTGGATATTCACCGATAGAAGACGGACAGCATTTGTACCTTCCGGCAGTACGACCGACAGTGAATCTTTTGAAGCCAGTTCCTGTGATTCGGTCAACAATGTTCCCTTTTCATAAGAGGGATAATGCTGCAACAAAGAGTCCACATACAATATCTTGTCTCTATTCTTTTCTACTACCTCAACAGAGAACGTTTCAACCTTGGTTCCTACCGGATAGCGACGATAGTTTATTCCATAATATTTGGGGGACGGTTCGATTGAATCCGGCAGTTCAAAGGTGACTTTACATCCGTCGCTGTACGGGATCGGTAAAAACAGGGTATTTCCTCCCTTTCCATCCGGAGTATAGTTGGGGTGTTCTTGGGCAAATTCTCTACCGATCGGCAATCCTGTGCGAAGCAAGTCATATGCCGGGATTTCCCATTGGGCATCTTTAGCATGATTAAAGTAAAAACGCATTACACCCCGTTTATCCATTGTTGTCAGCCAAAACCGGGTAATAACGCCGGGACCGTCCTGATCGAACAGAACATTTTCTTTTCTCCCGTTCACGGTATCCACACGGATGATTCCAAAACCGTCATTATTGGCAAACCAACCGGCAGAATCGGGATGAATCGACCGACGGTCATAACTACTTTCCTGACGGCAAGAGAACGGCAGAGCCGGAAAACGGGCCGCTTCTTCATAATCAACCATCTCCTCCAGCAATGAACTGAATGTGACATCCAGCTTCTCTTGTCGGCAAGACGCCAATGCCATCACACCAAACAGCAATAATAAATAACGTGTATAATTCATGTCGGTATTCCTTAAAGTTCCGGACAGGGAAGTAAAGAACCCGGTTTTCATACGGGTCCTTCGCTTTCCGTGTATCCTGATTATTTATTCATTAATTTTGTCACTGTCGCATTTCCGTCCTGATCGATCTGGCGCACAACATAAATACCTTGTTCCAAATTATCGGCAGATACTTCTTCTCCCATGCCGAATGTTTTGACAAGCATCCCTCTGACATCATAGATCTCGGTCTTTACAATCTCGTTCGGGTCTTTTGAAAGAAGAGGAATAGACACTGCGTCATTGGATAAATAGAGTTCGTCTACATAAACATCCATCGGTTCGGTAAAAGTATCGTCTTCTTTGGTATCCACAACATGTGCCTGTAAAATAATGATCTGCAACGGAGCACCTTCCAACAGATTGTCCGGGAATGTGAAATAGAGTTTTTGCCATTTTCCCACCTCTGTATATTCGGCAGTCAAAATCTGCTTTTTCTCTTCACCCGGAGATTGCAGTTCCAGGCTTACCGGTCCTGCCACACTCTTTTTCACCATCATCGTCAGACATTTGAAGCTGTTCAAATCTGTCACTTTCAGATTGCGATTGATGGCACCGGAGAATACTTCATCTCCTTTTTCTCTTTTGATCCACAGGCATTTGTCAGTCGCGTTAATGCCTGTCTTATCCGGATTGTCCACAATTCCCGCCTTTCTGCTGAATTCATCTCCCGGGAAAGGAATCCATCCGCCGGCTATTTTATCTTCGCCGTTAAAACCGAATTCCGGCATTGCCTTATGCAAGGTGATTTCATCGGCATACATGATGCAATCTTCGAAATCATCATTATTGTTCTCATCTTCACGATGGATCTCAACCAATATTTTAGTAAGACCGGTTGCACCGAGACCGGAAACATTGATAATTGGAAATGTCAGTTTCTGCCAGGAATCATCGGTTGCCGTATACTCTGCGTAAATCATACTGCTTCCTCCCGACGGACTCTGCAATTCAAGGCATACTTTACCCGGATAAGGCTTCTTCACCAGCATCGAAATCGAATTATACTCTGCTATATTAGGTACATTGAAACTTTCGGATAAAGCACCTTCCCAAGGCCAGCCTATTTCATCGGAACCTCCCGTTTCTTTGGGACGGTTCATCGAGATACACTTAGCTGTAGAGTTCACAGCGTCCGGACTCGGATTATCAACCTCCTGTACATTGGTAGGACCGGCAAAATTATTCCATACAATGTCCGGAGTCACATCACCATAAATCACTAAATCATCCTGAGCCAACAGTGTAGTAGTGGCTGCAAATGCAGAAATGAGTAAAAATGTCTTTTTCATGTTACTAATGTTTTTAATTATTAAATAAAGGATTATTCATATACTTTTATATCGGAGAAAGAGATCTCCGTTCCTTTGTCTGTAAAGATTGCCCACGGATTTTTCGGCATTTTATCGATACGGTTGGAAAATGCAATCTTGTCGTTCACATACATTACACAAACAGACTTTTCGGCTACAATTTTCACCTTAAACAGCTTGTCGGCAGGAACAGTCAGTGCAACATTGGTTTGTGTCGGAGTAGTGCCACGTGTCAAGTCATCTTTTGACATTACCAACTGCTTGTTTTTCAAATCAAAGCGAATGGAATAAACTTCCGTTTTATCATCACATGCTCCAAAAGCAAAACCGAAAGCATCGTCATTACCTGTCGCTTTGACGGTTGCCTCTATTTTGCACGTCTTGTCTAAACGCGGGAATGAAACCGAAGCTACATCCGAAAGTACATAGGAATCCTCTTTCTTCACTGCCTTACCCGATTTATCGATAAGTACTGTCTTCTTCAATGTCGTGAATTTCTTGTCAATGCCGTCGGGCAGTTTAAGATCAATCGTTCCATCAGCATTGAACAGCATGCGGTGGCAAACCAGAGAACCGCCCCACTGGTCTTCATCGCCATCACCGATACGTGTAGGACACCATCCGGCCAGATAACGTTCTGTACCGTTCGACATCGTCTTGCCGGCATAAAAGGCAATGCCATCGAAAATATCGTTGGCAGGTTTCGTCCACGGTCCTTTCAGCGACTTGGCATAACGGTAGTGTACTTTACGGTCAGCAACATCCGAGTACGTCAAATACCAATACTCGCCTTCCTTAAAGACATCGGCACACTCCATCACCCAAATATTGGGATCTGTGTAAAGTGGTTCCTGCAACGTCCACGCTTTGGCATTCTGCAACTCCTTTGAAGTAAATAAGGCCAGTGTTGCCCCGGCATCGGTATGGGTTGTCACTACCATTTTATACAATCCGTCTTCCTCATCATAAAAGACATGCGGGTCACGACAGTCGTTTTCCACATAACCGCTTTGCCCGCGAAGAGACAGATAGAAGTTATGTTCCCCTTTCTTTGTCCATGTTTTCATGTCTTTGGAAGTTGTCAGCAAGATAGCCTGTGTAGGCACTCCCATCTCTTGCCATTTCCACTGATGCCCGGTATAAAAAGCGCAATATTCTCCGGTAGTACGATCTTTGATAACCCCACCAGTGCCTAAAGCCACATCCTGCTCATCTTCTTTTCCGCAGGGTATCGTTTCGCCACCAAAGGTAAAAGAGGAAAGATCCGTTGAATAAACCATGTGCCACGGATGCAGAAAAGGATATCCCGAACGCCAGTCCTGCAAATAGAAAATATAGAATTTACCGTTATCATAATAAGGTATCGGGTCACCTACCCAGCCGTTTGCCGGTTTATACCAAGTCGTATAAGCTCCTTTTTCATTGGCCGACTGACAATCGGTAGTCTTATCCACCACCTCTTCTCCACCTCCGTCCGTAGACGGTTCACTGTCACTACAAGCCCACAGGTTAAGAGTGATGAACATAAACAAAACATAGATATATCTTTTCATAATTATGATTTTAAATTACTGAATCGTTCGTTTCTGGTTTGTTCAAAGGGATACATCGTCTTTTGCAGGCGATGTATCCGCCCTGAATTTTGTTATTTATTTTGTGAGATAGTCGAAAACATTCTGCGTAATCTTCTCTATATTCGAATAATAAGGATTTGCCGATACGTCTTCTTTTTCATAATACCAGTCATAAGACGGCATTCCGATGCAGACAGCAGTTCCCTTTTCTCCCTCGACACCGTCAAAGACTGAAACAGCCACTTTCTCATTACAATCATTATCCCAGTTGAAAGAAGCTAACGGAGTACCTCCTGTTTTTGCCGACCAGTCAGACCAGTCCTGCGTATAAGGAGCAACCAGATCCCATGGACATCCGATGTTCCTACGCCATGATATTTCCTTGCCGATAAGCCAGACAACGGGCCATGTCTGAGTTGTTTTGTCAACCGTTACCCCTTTATAGATAGGATGGTCTTCGCATCCGGTAATGGCGATCCCCCAAAGTTCACCGGGAGCATTCACTTGTTCCGCATCACCGAAACTGCCGAAAGGATTATTCGGTATATAAGTGGAAGGCGTGATACCCAAGCTTCCTGTGTAAAGGCAAGCGGTTCCCGACAGGAATACATTACCACCACCGGTATAATAATTCTTAAGGGCATTCGTCACATTCTTGTTGGCAGCAATGGCAGGTAACGTGTTGGTCTGTTCATAATGGAACCATACCGCAGTAAACTGATTCAGCGAAGTCGAACCATCCTTCAATGATTCCAATGAAACATATTTACTGTTCGGAATATTTTCCATCATCCATTCCGCAGCCGTCTTTTCATCAGCGTTAGTTAATCCTTCGATTGTTTCGGCCGTACCTAAGAACGCATAAGCATGATCGCTTTGTATGACCGATACTTCATAAGTAAAGGTTTCATTCATATAGGTAAGCGTATAAACCACAGGATTGGTAAAGTCCTGCATTTTCGAACTTTCCGGAGATATAGTTGCCCCTTCGGTATATTCGATGGTGGGGATCAACTTAGTAATATCGATAGTAGTAGGAACCGTCACACTAATCGTATGATTGACATCATCGATCGTTCCAAGATATCTGCCATTAAGCATAAACCTTGTAATCCGGGCATTCAATACCTCTACTGAAACCTTGTAAATGTTATACAGATTGCCATTTACCACTTTATATTCCACATTGCCGGAAAAATTCTGTTGTTCTCCACTGGCAGGAGTAACCGTAGCCTGGTCTGCTATTTCGATAACAGGTGTCAGTGAAGTCACCTCCGATTTAGGCGGAAGCATCACTTTAACCGTCATGTTTTCATTATCGATTGTTCCCTGTGTACCGTTTATTGTAAATTCATGGATAGTCACATCCTGTGAAAGATCCAGAGACTCACGATTGTCGTCGTCACAAGCTGTCAAGAGTAGACAACATGCAGACAACATTATTGCCATTAAACTAAAATACTTTTTCATAAGTTGCCTGTTTAAGATTATTTCCATCCGTAATTTTGTTTATATACATCCTTACTGTAACCTATTTGCTGTTGAGGTATGGGCGCATATTCATTTTTGTTCTTTGTAAATACAGCCTCTTTCAGATAAGAGCGTCTTGCTTTCTCCGATTGGAAATATTTATTCATGGTCTCACTGCAAATTCCCCAACGAACCAAATCAAAGAAGCGCATGTTTTCCATTGCAAATTCCAAACGGCGTTCCCATCTCAAAGCATAACGTGCAAACTCCTGATTCCAGACACAATTGCTACCGTCCTGATAAAGCGCGACTTCCATAACCGGTTTCAAGTCCGGATCACTATAATTAACCATTCCATTGGCACTATCCTGCGCACGTTGGCGAATCTGATTTATCAACGGTAACGCTTCCGATTCCCGGTTCAATTCAATCAACGCTTCGGCTCTCATCAACAATACATCCGCAAAACGAATCAGAATCTTATTCATAGAATTGGCATAGTAGGGCGAAAGATTGACAAAACAGTCACAAGAAGGATCTACATTCTCTTTCAAAGATGCAAAATTGCCATATACCTCCGGATTACGATTCCAGGAATTCTGGAAAAGAAGATCCTCATTATATTTATAAGGGAAACCATCCATTGCTACTGTACTGAACAAACGGGGATCTGCTGCCTTACTCTTTGAATAATTGGCAATATCATAGTTTTCCGAATATACGCCATTCGTCATTTTAAACATCGGAAGTCCCTTACTGGTCTTAAACGCATTTACCAGGTTCTGGCTCGGTTTATGAAAATCGCAACATCCCAATCCTTGTGGTACAGAAAGGAAATCAGCGAAATTCAGATTACCGAACATCGTTCCGTCATCTTTCGAAAATTGAATGGCGAAAATACTCTCTTTCCCATTCTCAAATTCCGGCATGAAATTGTAGGCAAAGTCCGTTTCCAAGCCATAACTCGACTTCAAAACCTCTCCTGTATATTTCACTACTTCTTCCAGATCACCGGCATCGATGGAAGTCACTTCATATTTCTCATTCTGACGATAAGCCTTATACAGATTCGCCTTAGCCAGATAAGCCGCTGCCGCATATTTGTTCGCTCTTCCCAAATCAGCCTGCTTTTCGGGCAAATTATCGAATGCAAACTTAAAATCTTCAATGATCTTATCCCACATTTCCACATCAGTCAAAGCTACATTGGATATATACTGATATTGGTGCTCGGGAACGGTTTCATCTACAAAGGGAATATTCTTGAAAAGAATTTTCAACAAGAAATAGAAATGTCCTCTCAAAAAGCGCATTTCTGCCTGTCGGGTCACCTTATTCGGGAACTCTTTCTCAGATACAAGGTTCAACGCATTAAGAGCTGTATTCACACGGGAAATACCGCAATACTGCGCAAACCAATATCCGTCCGGCTCGTTAAAAGTGGTTACGATATGCGTACCCGTTTCATAACAGTGCTCCGTGTAACCGTCGTTTGTCCCGCCACCGCCTTTATAAGCATCATCGGAACGAACATCTCCCCAAGCCCATAATTTCACATCACGCTGATTCATCAATGAAGCGTAAGCGGCATTACAAAATCTTTCAGCATCATTTGCCTGATCAGGATCCAAGCCGTTTTGAGTGGCTACGTCCAGAAAATCGGAACAAGCAGAAAACATCAATGCCGTCCCAATGCAACCCAATATATATTTTATCTTTTTCATTTTTCCGTTAGTTTGTTTTCGCATTATACTTAGAACTTAAAAACCAATATTTATTCCGACCGTGAATGTTGTCGGTATCGGATATCCGAATCCGGCATTCTCCGGGTCTACTCCTGAGAAATTCTTACTTTTAATAGTAAACAGATTCTGACCACTGACATAGATACGGCACTTTTCAATATATGCCTTCTCACTGATTTTACGCGGCAAAGTATATCCCAATTGTAAATTACGCAGTTTCAAGAAAGAACCGTTCTCTACAAAATAAGTAGACATACGTCCTTCATCGTTCGCATTTAATGCCGTAATAGCAGGAATATTCGAATCAGGATTAGTGGGACTCCAAGCATCCAACAGACGTGTGCCTTTATTGGAACGGACATCATTGATACTCCAAAAGTCTGTTTCACTCTTCACTGCATAGGTATTCACATCGATACCGTTTACTCCATAAAAGAATGCACTCAAATCAAAATTCTTGTAACTCAATTCAATATTCAAACCATACATGAAATCCGGATGAGGTGAGCCGATCCAAGTACGGTCATCTTCATCTATCTTCCCGTCCTCGTTCAAGTCACGATAGCGGATACGTCCCAGACCTTCTCCACCGTTCTGTGTAGCATGTTTCGCTATATCTTCTTCCGTACGGAACAGGCCATCAGCAATATATCCATAAAACGAATTGATAGGACGCCCTAAAATATTATCTCCTTTACCATTTCCTCCATAAGAATTTTCCACATCTGCCGGCAGTTCAGTCACCTTATTGCGATATCCGGAAATATTACCGGAAATATCATAAGAGAGTCCGAAAGGCGTCTGATCACGATAACCCAAACTCACTTCAAAACCTTTATTCTCCATGGAGGCTCCATTGTACCAGCAATAACCGCCTTCGCCGATTATTCCCAAATAAGGAGGTTGCACCAAAATATCTTTTGTTTTCTTGATGTAATATTCAGCAGTACCATATAACTTCTGATTGAAGAAGCCGAAATCCAAACCGATATTGGTCTGAGTCGTTGTCTCCCATTTCAAGTCCGGATTACCCTGTTGGGTTTTCTTATAACCGGAAGGAAGGGAAGTCCCGCCTTTACCGGTCAAATCATAAGAAGTACCGTTCAATGATGTCCAGGTAGGATCTCCCGTACCATAGTCAGTTACATAAAGCGTATGCACAGCCGTATTGGAAGTTTCCTGATTACCGGTTTGTCCCCATCCGAAACGCAATTTTAAATCAGACAACCAATCTCTTGTCTTCTCCATAAAGGCTTCCTCGCTGATTCGGTATCCCAAAGAAAATGCCGGGAAAGTACCAAACCGATTGTTCTTTCCAAAACGGGATGAACCGTCATAGCGAAGCGTTACAGAAGCAAGATAACGATTGTCATAAACATAGTTGGCTTTACCGAAGTAAGAAAGCAACGCATAAGCTGTTGCACCGCCGGTCACTTTAGATGTTCCGATTCCCATATCAGGCCACATCTGCTCCGGAGTCTCTACCAAAAAACCGTCTTTATATGCCGAGAAGTTAATCGTCTCTTCTTTGTACATTTCCATACCAGCCAACACATCGAAACTGTGAACACCGATTTGTTTGGCGTAAGTCGCAGTATTACTCCAAGTCCATTTGGTAGTATAGGTTCCTCCTAAAGTGACGGAACTCAAATCATTATTCAGCATACCGGTCGTATAACTATGAACCATATTGCGTTTATAATAATTCGTATAATCAAGACCAAAGCTACTCCGGAGATTCAATCCCTTGACAGGCTGTAAATTAATATAAGCATTACCGAACAAGCGCCAATAGGCATACTTATTATCTTTATTATCATACAATAAACGTGCAGGATTATGGCGGTCATTCATACCGGTTGTAGGACCTCCCCAACCCGTTCCGTCCACTGTGTGTACAGGAATCAAAGGCAAAGCTTTCAAAGCCATATCCAGAATATTATCGTCCGGAATCTGAACTTCCGATGTCCGGTTTACCGAGAAATTCTCACCTATAGTCAAAACATCTTTAATGATATGATAAGATGAATTCATACGGGCAGAAAAACGGTCGAAAGAAGTATATTTCAACGTACCATCGTTGCTTAGATAACCCAAAGAAAAGAAATAGTCTCCCCTTTCGCTGCCATTACTCACCGAGAGATTATAAGATTGCAGTAAGCCTTTTTGAGATACTGCATCAAACCAATCCGTATCAGAGGTAAGCATCGTCCTGTCCGTATCGAGATACTTTGGTAAATACATATCATACAAAGTAGCATTTCCATTATCGTCATACCCCCAATTATAAGTATATCCGATATTATTTTTATTGGGGTCTTCCGAATTGTTCACCGTAGCCTGCCACAATGCCTGACCATACTCTTTCGCATTCATGACCTCCAACTTATTATTATAAAAAGTCTGAGTCACATAGGCATCAAAATTAAGTTTGATCTTGCCTTCTTTTCCTTTTTTCGTTGTGATAATAATAACCCCGTTAGCAGCACGGGAACCATAAATACTTGCAGCAGAAGCATCTTTCAACACTTGGATATTCTCAATATCGTTAGAGTTCAATTCGTGCATGCCGCCACGGGTAGGTACCCCATCGATCACAAACAAAGGATCATTATTATTTAACGTACCGATACCTCTGATGCGTACCGTTGCAGAACCACTGGGATTACCATTGGCGGTAACTTCCATACCCGGAACACGTCCCTGCAAACTTTTAATAGGATTATTTTCTGCCGATTTCATCATATCATCCACAGAAACCACTGTTACGGAACCTGTCAGATCCGACTTTTTCTGAGTCGAATAGCCTGTCACCACCACCTGATCCAACTGATAATGATCGGATTGTAATGTAACATCCACCTTATCACCTGCGCTAACACGTTTTTCCTGTGTTATCATTCCCACCATCGAGAAAACCAATGTAGAATTCGGATTTTTCAGATGAATAGAATAATTTCCATCAATATCAGTGATCGTACCATTCGTCGTACCTTTTTCAAGTACATTAACACCCGGTAAAGCTTCTTTATCATCAAATAATACCACTTTTCCCGTTACAACCTGTGCAATGGCAAGAACCGGAGAAAGTAATAAAAGGAAGATTACCATACTTCGCTTCGTTCTAAAGATAAGTTTCTTCATGTTTTTTTAATAGATTTAAAAATTACACCAACGTAATAAATTATTCTTACTAATATTAAAAAATAAAGTAATAAGCTTATACCCAAACGAAATACCACTTCAAGTATTATAATTAAGAAAGAACTTTTAAGCAGTATCCGAAAATAGTACAAACATATTTTCTCTACAAACAGACACCGGACAACCATACCATCGCCCGTTCTTAAAAATCACAATGCCATCAACTATTATTTATTTTGCAAATGGTCTTTTGCATGAAAAGGAGAGTATAGACAACACAGCTCCGAAATACAAAATTTTCTTTTCTACTCATATATATTAGAATTAAAGATATAAAAATAAAACTGTCCTACTAAAAATCCTGAGGCAAAGATATTGCCGAAGATAGCAAATGACATGCTACATTTGTTTCATACTTTATCAATATTGATACATTAACACTGTAACAGAGAACTTTTTATCATTAGAAAAGGTATGTATACATATACGCATAAGTTGATTCGAAAGAATAACCGACCGGCTCCTTTTTCTTATAGCATGAACAAGCAAAAAGAAAAAACATTAACTTTGTATTTTATAAAAATAATGTCCATATGAAAACAATCTCCAACTCACAACTCACCATCCGGGTTTCTCCCCATGGTGCAGAACTTTGCAATATCGTCTGCAACGGTAAAGAATATCTATGGCAAGCCGATCCTTCTTTCTGGAAACGTCATTCTCCAGTGCTCTTCCCCATTGTAGGCAGCGTATGGGAAAATGAATACCGCATCGACGGAGCCACATACAATCTGACCCAACACGGTTTTGCCCGTGATATGAATTTCGAATTGATACGGGAACAACCGGATGAACTGCGCTATCGTTTAGCAGACAATGAAGAAAGCCGGAGGAGATATCCTTTCCCTTTTCGTCTTGAAATAGGATACCGGATACAAGGAAAACAGATAGAAGTTCTTTGGGAAGTAAAAAATACAGGAGACAAAGAGTTGCATTTCCAGATAGGAGCACATCCGGCATTTTATTTTCCGGCATTCGATATGAAAAGTAACGAACGCGGATACTTGGGATTCGACCGAACAGAAGATCTAAAATACATACTCATTTCTGAAAAAGGATGTGCCGACCCGGAACATGAATATCCTCTAAGACTGACAGACGGACTCCTTCCATTGGATACACACACTTTTGACCGCGATGCCTTGATCTTGGAAAACAATCAGGTGGAAAAAGTTACATTATATAATAAGGAGAAACAACCGTACTTAAGCCTGCGGTTCACAACTCCGGTGGTAGGACTTTGGTCACCGCCTGCCAAGAATGCCCCGTTCATTTGTATCGAACCGTGGTACGGACGTTGTGACCGTGCTCATTATGACGGAGAATATAAAGATAAAGATTGGATGCAGCATCTACAACCTGCCGCCGTGTTCAAAGGAGGATATGTTATCCAAATTGAAGAATAGTCAGAATATTGCTTTTGCACATTCATATCCCTCCTGATAGAAGTCAGTCAGTTTTTGAATATCCCGTTCGATACGATCCACAACTACTGGCTTCTGCGGACGGATTACAACAATTTTGCCTTCATCTTCCATTCGTTCCACCATCTCTAACTGAGCATTGTAAACGGCACAACGATGACTTAACGCTTCACGTATTTTCGGATATTTACGATAAACAAAAGATGGAATTTTAATGTCTTTGCTCTCTTTCCGGTATCCCCGGTTTCGAGTCAATACTACCACATTATTTTTATATCCTTCATCTATCGCATGCTGCAAAGGAATACTATCCACAATACCGCCATCCAACATCGGAATGCCATCCACATAAGCTATCGGACAAACAATCGGCAAGCTACTGGAAGCACGGACAATATCTATCACCCGGTTTTTATCCTGTTTTTCTTCAAAGTAATTGGCTTCTCCGGTCAGGCAGTTCGTTGTCACCATTACGAATCGTTCGGGAGACGAAAAATAAGCATCATAATCATAAGGAAGGATATGCTCGGGAAACTCTGTAAAAAGAAGATCGAAATCCAGAATGTTTCGCTTCTTGAGCAAATGACGCAAACCGATGTAATTGTACTTTTCCAACAAATCGATATTACTGTATTTGGCACGTCCGCGTTGCCGTGACATATAAGAGAGTCCGTTACATGCTCCGGCAGAAACACCGATTGTATAGGGGAAACGAATATTCCGGTCCATCAGATAGTCGAGTACACCACATGTGAAAACTCCACGCATCCCTCCACCTTCAAGTACCAGCCCGGTCTGATTATCAATAGTCATAGTTATTTCCTCTTTTGATTAATGCTTTTGCGCTTCAAAGATACGCTTTCCTGCTGAAAAAACAACTATCATTTCTTTATTCCCAAACTCTTTAAATCTTCTTCCGTCACACTGAAATCTTGCCCCGATTCCAATCGCTCTAATACTAAATCTCCAACTTTAGCAGCCTCATCCGGAGTCTTAAATGGTTTTCTTTGTGACAAAACAGGAACAAACGGTTGATAGATAACCGTCTGTTTCCCTTGTTTGATTGTATATCCATATCCCTGATCCTTATCAAGTTTTATCACTTCCAGACAATAACGATTTCTTTTCTCTGCATAATAATAAGACCACCACATTCCTGACAACAAGATGACAACCAATCCGATAAAAAGCAATGTGCGTCTTTTATTCTTCTTCATACTCATATGGAGAAAGTTCCCAAGTATCGTCATAATAAGAACTGCTGGCTTGTCCGGTTACAACAAAACCTCGCGTGCCGGTAGAAAAAGCAACTGCATTTTTACGGACAGAGCCCTCGAAGGCAGTCAAATCTTCTCCTTCCCAAAGATCGGTAGCAGGATCATAAATCCAATAGTTACTCAATAAAGAACCATATTCTCCCGTCACCAAATAGCCTTTACCGTCAATTACAAAACTGACAGCATTAGCCCGGACAATAGAAGTGTAATCATCATCATAATCATCATCACTCGTATCAGCAATATCCCGCAGTTGAGTAAAAACTCCCGTTGAAGGATCGAAGCACCAGAAATCATATACATAAGAGCCGTTATTCACCCCACAGCAAATATATGCTTTGTCATCGATCACGAAAGAAGTACCTCCCTGACGCTTCTGTCCACCGAAACCGTTTACAATCTCCCACTGTTGTCCGGCAGCAGCCTGAGGATCGAAACGATAAAAATCCTTCTGATAATTTCCATTATACCCTGTTCCCACATAACCGTATTGGCCTATACCGAATGCAATGGCACTAATACGCGCACCTCCCTTATAGTCATCTTTTTGCGTCCAGGTATCAGTAGCCGGATCGTATTCCCAGGTATCAGCCAGATAATTCGAACTATTGTCCTGCCCTAAAGTGATATATCCTTTCTCGCCTATGGCAAAACCGGAAGCACCGGTTCGCGCTGTTGCCGCATCGGGCATAGAGGCACATTGTGTCCAGTAACCACCCTGAATGTCGTATTCCCATAAATCGGTCACACGCTTATAGGTAGTACCGGTATATCCACCGCAAACATATCCCTTGTCAGCTATTGTAAAACCCGCAGCGCTGCCACGTGCCAGTCCGTCAAAATCGGAACGACGATGCCATACGCCTAACGTATAAGATTCATCATCTCCACAAGCACAGAAAGCAAAGCCCATCATAAAAAGTAAAAACAGCTTTTCAACTATGTTCTTCACTGAATAACAAGTCATAACATTCATTTCCTATCAAGTTTTAATCGTTAATTATTAGTCCGCAAATATAGAGGCGAAAGTAACAGTGAAGAAAAACTATCGACCAACACCTCCATTTCGACGACTAACAAAAATGAAGTCGATAAATGCCGGACATTAGTCGATACTTTTTGGGAAGGGGCTTCAAATGACCTTGTTTTGCAAAAGAATTTGATCATAAACATACTTATAACAAACCTTATGAGACGACTCATTCTTTTCTTTTCATTTTCATTGTGTCTGCTTATTCTCCTCTCCTGTCGTGACGAAATGTCCACCGCAGGAAGCAAATGGGTGGAAAGCGCATTACGAAACATCATAACAGACACATGCACTGTATCCCTCAGTACGATTCTGAGCGATTCTCTCGCAACCTCCGGCGATAGTATATGTCAGATAGGACACCATAACAGTTCTCTTTGGGGAGACATCCGAAGTTCTTTTTATGTAGAATACGATGTCCACACTTTATCTATAGATGACGAGGCTATTTATCAGTTCGATTCCATCACTTGCCGTTTATATGCTTCGGGAAATTATCTGGGAGACACGCTCTCCGGTGCACAACGCATCTACCTGCATCAACTCACGGAAAATATGGAATTAAACAACAACTATCTATATAGCACCTCTACCGTACCCTACAATCCTACCCCGCTCGCATCCTTCAGTTTCACTCCTCATCCGGGACAAGACAAAGAAGAAATATCCTTCCGCCTACCCGATGAATTGGGTAAAGAATGGTTGACCCTGTTGCAAGAGAATTCCGATAATATGAGCTCACAGGAGAAATTCCGGCTATATTTCAAAGGACTCGCCTTCGTACCCGATGCCGGAGGAACCTGCGTCAATGGGTTTCAGGTAAATGATTCGAGCCTCTGCATTCGGTTGCACTACCATATAATAACAGAAACGGCAAGCGAACAGACTTTGACATTCACCCCAAGCAATACACTGAAATTCACTCAAATCAAACATGACCGAAACGGTACGGTACTGTCGCTACTGCAAAGCGGTACGGATAATGCCCTGTCAAGTGAAAAAACAGATAACCAGAGCTATCTGCAAGGAATGACCGGTCTGTATATAAAAATAGAATTTCCCCACTTAAACAATCTACTTTGGGAAGGAGACCTGGTAACCATCGAGAGTGCAACCCTCCAACTTTATCCGGTGAAAGGGACTCACGGGGATCAGTACCCATTACCCGAAACCCTCATACTCTATACCGCCAATGAGAATGATGTGACAGAAGACGTGATCACCGATTTGTTAGGAACCTCCGTACAAAACGGTAGTTTGGTCACCGATGAAATGGCTCCGGAAAATACTTATTACTCTTTCGATATCACCTCTTTCCTGCAAAATAATCTGGGAGCTATCGGTTACAACCGGAAAAACCTGAAACTTATGTTGCCTGACGATCTGTTTTTTACCACTCTCAAAGGGGTTGTATTCGGAGATATGCAGCATACAACAAATCCGGTAAAACTTACACTCAGATATAAAGTATATAATTACTAATTCCAAAAATCAATCCAGCATGAAAAGAGTTCTTTTTATCCTTGCCTTTTGCAATCCTGCATGGCTGATAGCACAAAATATGACAAATTCCCCCGGATCCATGTTTGGTTTGGGAGAACTTTCTACCGGAGAAGGTGGTCAATATGCAGGTTTTGGCGGTACCGGCATCGCACTACGGGGCAGTTCGTTTATCAACCCCTCCAATCCGGCATCTCTGACAGAACTCACCGAACAGCGTTTTGTATTTGACGCCGGTCTTATGGGTGCTTATAATTCATACACACAAACCGGTGTCACCAACAACTCTATTGTGGGCAATCTGAATAATCTAAGTATCGGTTGCCGGATCATTCCTCGATGGTATGGTGCCGTTTTCCTAACTCCCGTCAGCAGTGTAGGATATGCCATCACTTTGGATCAAGAGATAGAGGGCGCATCCGGCTCTACCATCTCCTCTTTCTTTGAAGGTACGGGATATCTATCCAAAATAGGCTTCAGCAATGCCTTTCTAATCGGTAAAAATATTTCGATCGGTGTAAATCTCTCTTATATCACAGGAACTATCACGCAAAGTGAAACTCAAGGAAGCACCATTATAGAGGAAAGTTCATCCAAACATGCATTTTATGCCGACTTCGGAATGCAATACAAGCTACCTTTAACCCGTGACAAATATTTCCTGATGGGAGTTACCTACGGTTACTCGCAACATCTTACCCAAGACAATGATCTCACCGTAAGCAGCACCTCAAGTACGGAAACAATTGAAAAAAGTCCCAAAGTATACAGCCAATACCTACCGCAATTTATCGGCGTAGGACTCTCTTATAATTCTTTACGCTGGATGGCCACCACTGATTATAAATACGTTGATTGGAGCCGGATGAAATCTTCAAAATCATCTGTCAGCTTTGCCAATCAACACCGTTTGGCTGCCGGAATAGCCTATACAATAAACAATCCGTACAAAAAATCTATAAAATTGCTATTAGGAACAGGATTAAGCAATCCTTACGTTGCCATTAACAAACGAAAAGCAAAAAACTACTATATCAGTACGGGAGCCAATTTTACCACCCGCAATAGTAATATTATCTCTATCGGGTTGAAATACAGCGACCAATTCAAGATTCCTTCGGGATTGCCGCGAGAAAAAGGAGTCAGTCTCTTCTTCAACATCTCTTTTTCCGAACGAACCTACCGGGCAAAACTACAATAATTATTTCTTTTTTAAAGATATTGCTGTATCTTTGTCGCATAAATATAACAAAAACAGCATAATAATGAAAAAGACAATTCTTATTGCAGCAACACTCTGCTTTTGCAGTATGAACATGAAGGCTCAAGACACCACAAAAGAAGAAGGCTTCGTTTTCACTACGGTCAAGGAAAACCCGATTACCTCTATCAAGAATCAGAACCGTTCGAGTACCTGTTGGAGCTTCTCAGCCCTCGGTTTTCTTGAATCGGAACTGCTCCGTATGGGAAAAGGCGAATACGACCTCTCGGAAATGTTCGTCGTTCACCATACAATGACCGACCGTGCACGCAACTACGTTCGCTATCACGGGGACAGTTCTTTCTCACCGGGTGGAAGTTTCTATGACATCATGTACTGTCTGAAAAATTACGGACTCGTACCGCAGGAAGCCATGCCGGGCATCATGTACGGTGATTCATTACCAGTACACAATGAACTGGACGCTGTGGCCGAAGCATATACAAATGCCATTGCCAAAGGTAAACTTACTAAGCTGACTCCGGTATGGCAACAAGGCCTTAGCGCTATTTACGATACTTATCTGGGACAATGCCCGGAAAAATTCACTTATAAAGGTAAAGAATATACTCCGAAAAGTTTTGCAGAATCATTGGGTATAAACCCGGACGATTATGTATCTCTGACATCTTATACCCATCATCCGTTCTATACCCAGTTTGCTATTGAAATTCAAGATAACTGGCGCAACGGACTGTCATGGAACCTGCCACTGGACGAATTCATGGCTGTAATGGACAATGCCGTCAAAAAGGGATACACCTTTGCATGGGGGAGTGATGTAAGCGAACAAGGCTTTACCCGCGATGGTATCGCTGTAATGCCGGATGCTGCTAAAGGTGCTGAACTGACAGGTTCCGATATGGCCCGTTGGACCGGTTTGACAGCTGCCGATAAACGTAAAGAATTAACTTCACGCCCTTTGCCGGAAATGAACGTTACACAGGAAATGCGCCAACAAGCTTTTGACAACTGGGAAACCACCGATGATCACGGCATGGTAATCTATGGTATTGCCAAAGACCAAAATGGCAAAGAATACTTCATGGTAAAGAACTCTTGGGGTCTCAGTGGTAAATACAAAGGAATCTGGTATGCTTCAAAGGCATTTGTTGCTTACAAGACGATGAACATCCTGGTACATAAGGATGCACTTCCGAAAGATATCGCTAAAAAGTTGGGTATCAAATAATATCCTACCCATATATATTCATCAAAGGGGTACAGAAAATCATCAGATTCTGTACCCCTCTTTCTTTAGCTATACAATTCTACTAACCGATAACCGTTTACATCAACTTCTCAATATACTGCGTAAACCGCTCTTTATAATTCTCCCCTACCGGAATATAAGTATTACCATTAAAGATAATACGCAAACGGGAAATTTCCGTAATTTTATGAAGGTTGACAATGTAAGAGCGATGTACACGCATAAATTGTTGAGCAGGTAACCGTTCTTCCAACTTATGAAGACTCATAAGAGTAACGATCGGTTTTTCTTCCCCTTCTACAAAAATACGTACATACTCGCTCATCCCTTCTATATATTTTATCTCCGCAATATCAATACGTACCACCCGGTATTCGGATTTCACAAACAGTGACCCGTTTCTAACCTGAGACGTTGTCTCCGTATCACCCTGATCCATCCGCCGATATTCATATTGCTTACGTGCCTTGTCCGCAGCTTTCAGCAAATCCTGAAACTCAAAAGGTTTTAACAAATAATCTACCGCATCTGCCTTAAACCCCTCAACGGCATATTCCGAATAAGCAGTAGTAAACACAATCAGTGGTTTTACCACCAGCGAACGGACAAAATCAAGCCCATTAAGATCGGGCATATTTATATCCACAAATATCAAATCGACCTCTTCCCGTGCCAATACATCCATAGCTTCGAATGCATCGTGGCAAGACTTCACTAAGGACAAAAAAGGAACCCGGGAAATATATTCCGATAATTGTGCCAACGCCAACGGTTCATCATCAATAGCCAGACATTTCATCATAAAAGAGGTATTATAAGTAAAACACTAAAACAGTCGTCCGTCTCATCAATAGAAAGTGTATAATCGTTTCCAAAAAGTAACCGGAGACGTTTACGAATATTCTCAAGACCGATACCGTGATACTGTCCACCTTCTTTCCGCCGATTACTGTTGCTACATCGGAAAAGGAGCTTGTCTCCATCCAGTTCCATAGAAATATGGATGAACGAATCTTTACGGTAGCTGACACCGTGTTTGAAGGCATTCTCTATAAAAGAGATAAAAAGTAAAGGCGGAATCTGTACTTCCGGCACCTCATGCGGTAAAGAAACTTCAATACCCACCTTATTTATATACCGGAGTTTCATCAATTCGATATAATTATCCAAAAACTGTATCTCACGAGAAAGCAAGATGGTCTTATTACTGGTCTCATACAGTACATAACGCATCAGCTTAGAAAGTTCTACCAATGCTTTTTTCGCTTTCGTTGCATCGATGTCTACCAGAGCATGGATGTTATTGAGCGTATTCATAAAAAAATGGGGGTTTATCTGATATTTCAGATATTCCAGTTCTGATTGCAGGCGTTTATGTTCCAGTTCTTTCAAAGTCTGTTCATCGCGCAGAGATTTAAACATCAATTTGATGGCGATATTGAAACCGACCAGTAGGACGGCCATAGCCATACGTACAAGCGCAGGTCCCGGCAAAGGAAAAGGAGCATGTAAGTCAAAATCATTGGGAGCCCGGCGTTCCATTCTGTCACGCGGTCCCCTCCCTTTGTCCGCACGATCATTTCTTTCCGAAGGATGCTGCATAGAAGACGCAGAATCCTCCCCTTGTAAAAACGGTTCCTGCATCGCAGGGTGCTTCGTAAATGAATGTTCTTCCGGCATCCGCTGCTCCATAGGAGGACGGTTCTGTTGTTTGAAACGATTGTCATAAGGAGGACGGGCAAGGTGCGGATAAATACCAAAAAGTAAAACAATAATGACAAGCAAAGAAGATGCATATGCCACATATTTTTTACGAAACAGTAGATATGGAACCAAAAGATAATTATTAGCTACAAAAAGTAAGAAGAAAGGAAGCATCATCAGCCAGGCCACCCGAACGAAACTCCAGTTAAACGTAACCTTCGTGCTGGTTGCGGCATTATAGTAGTCACCCACAATCGGCACAAGAAATACAATAAGCCAGATTACGAGATAAATAACCTGCTCCGGTAAATGCTGTCTGTTGATTCGTCTCATCGCTTAATAAAATAAGAATGATACAAATATAAGCCCTTTATCCGCTTTCTGCAAAGAGAATAGACAAAGGGCATGTTTTTATCGCTAATCCGGCTGTTATTACCATCCCCAACCGCCGGGTCCCCCACCAGGCCCACCGCCTCCACCGGGATTACCACCACCGGAAGCAGAACCGATCTGAGTAACCATTGAATTAGCAGTAAAAGTTGCCGCTTGCGTACCACCGTCATAAATCGCTCCAGTATACAATCCGTAAAACGAAGAACCATCGGTCACAGAACCACCCGTATAAATGGTATAACTACCGTTTTCCAACTGCGGACTGCTAAAAAGCAATGTCATCTGCTGATAAGTACGCGGAATCATGTAAGTCATCAGATTTGTACCATCCGAAGACTGGATACCGATATATTGCCCCGCCGAACCGGAACCACCGTAAATTACACTTCGTTGGGTACAAGAATTGGCTGTAGGCGTGCTTGTTCCTCCTCCAATACCTAAAACAGTGCCACCCGTTATTTTAAAGGTATTCTGATCACAATCAAACCCGTCTTCGGGCGAGGCCGTACCGGAAGCAACAACCGTTCCACCGGTGATGGTTAACGTTCCATTGGAATCGACACCGTCATTGCCAGTGCTATAACAATAGACACTTCCTCCGTTTATGGTAATATTGTTGCTGGCATTTAAGCAATCGTCATAGGCATATACGGCTATGTCACCTCCATTAATAGTCATCACATTTTTACTTTCGATGCCCTCGCTGCCTTCGCCACCGGTCGCTCTCACCCATATGGTACCGCTTTCTATAGTCAGACTGCTTTTACTTTTAATGCCTTTAGCCGAAGAGTCGAGCCGCCCGTATACGTATTGTTTCCCGGTAGTGACAACTCGCAACGTACCTCCATAAAGATATATCTCACCATCGCAGTTCAGGCCTTTCCCGGCCGATCCGCTACTCTTCAGAAGCACAGTGCCGGCAGTCATGGCAAACGTCGTGCCGCCATTGATGCAGGAAGAGGAAGAAATATCACTATCTTCATAAACAGCATTACCCGTAGTAATAACCGTAGTCCGTCCTCCAGTGACACTTATCGGACCTTTCTCACACTGAATACCATCGTCTGTGGCCGTAATATTCAATATTCCTCCCCCAATAACGACGGCATCGTTGACGTGTATACCGTCTTTCACTGCTCCTACAACTGTCACACGGCTCCCTTGCCGGAACCTGACATAATCGTCACTGCATATACCATGTTTATAATTACCGGTAACACGCAGTTTGCCTCCTCCACTAAAAATAAGCTGTCCTTCGCTGAAGAAGCATCCTTTCATATCTTCGCCATCGGTCAACACATAAGAAGAACCATCAACAAGTGTATTCTCCGTCCCGTCCGGAGAAACCACAAATACTCTCTTTCCACTCTGAATATTGATAGCAGCTCCGGAAGGATTCACAATATTCACCCCGTTCAGAGTCAACTTGAACTTATTGTCGCTATATACTTTAAATGAGCCATCGGTGGTTACACCGGAAAGTATATATTCTACTTTCTTCACAGTAGAAGTTACCACCACATGCGCCCCGTCCTGAGAGATATCAACCCCTTCAACATTGCTTATCACCGTTGCTGATGTGCCGGAATAAGCTATTTCGACCGTAGAAGAAAATTCCGAGTTCTCAATGAAATCATCATAGTTCTCATTATCCTTGTCCGCTACAATGGTTTCATCTATATCATCACCACTCATATCCGTATCGTCAATGACAACCTCAAAATCAAATAACGTGCCCGTCCCGTCAAAGGAGCCACTTCCCCCATCCGATGTATCCGTACCATCCGGAAGTACCGGCTGACCGCTTTCGGTTTCAGTCCCCCAGTCGGCAAACGGATCGGTAGAGCAACAGGTAGATACGGCCAACCATGCAGCTATACCAATGAACAATTTTATCTTTTTCATTTCTATCATCATAGTTACTTCTCCTTAAAACTTAAACGAATATCCCACTCCTATCACATGTCCGTCGGCCTCATCTTCATCCGCCTCATTCTGATAACGGTAGCATAAATCAAACGTATTCTTCTTGTTCAATTTGTAAGATGTCCCAAGCGTCCAACGTATCTTCTTGAACCCCTCACCATTCAGCGAATGATACCATTCACAGGAAGTATAGGGTTTAAAAGGGCTCTTCCTTATATCATATTCCACCTGCAACCGGGAACGAAGAACATGAACGGACTTTGCCGGAATTTCTTCATTCTCTTTCCGTATCTGTTCTTCAAGATTATACTTGGGTACGGAAAGTCCCACCCGATAGGTATATTGATACCGTTCACGCAGTGAGAATTCAAACCTGTTCCATTTGTAGCTTCCTGTCAATGATACATTTACACGATGCCTGGGCGATCCGTATTCGGGAATATAGTTTTCCTTCTTGGTCGTTTTATCCGGATGATTGTAATAAATATAAGTATACCCCGCACTTGCTTTCAGAAAAGGAAACAGCCTATAAGAAAGTCCTGCTGTCCCTCCCCAACGATCCACTGCCCTCAGGTTGTCGCGTAAACGAAATTCTCCTTCAAGAAAAGCATCCAACCCCGGAAAGATTTTCTTTTTGACTTCCGCACTCACCCATAATCCGAGATCATCGCTCTGTGCACACAATTTTCCCATCCCCATACACAAAAAAACGATAATTACTCCTGCACTCTGCCACTTATTCATCTTCACGTGGTATTCTGATAAGCGTATCAATCGTATTGACTTCATCACTCACCGGTTCATAATAAAGTTTCAATATGGCCGAGTCGCGTAAGAAATCGATATGTCCCACTTCCACACGGATAATATCGAGTCCGGTACGTCCCTGCAAATCTTTCAGTAATTCATCTTTTTTATCCGGACGAATCAATTCGATACGGTCATATTGCACCAATTTACAGGAAACATGCCGTAAATACCGGCTACTCTCACAAAGCCAGATACTGAATACAAAAAGAAGATTCGTACCCAACAACTCGGCGTAACTGATTTCAACCGCCAGCGCATTAATCACTGAAATAGCTATAATGACAAAAAGATAAGTCATTTCACGCACCGGCATGGATTCTGTACGATAACGGATAATACCGAAAATGGCAAAAAGTCCCAATGCAAAACCGATCTTCAACTTAACGCTACCCAACAGGAAAATCATCAGGAAGATGCTGATACTGATCAATGTAAAAGTGAAGTAATAATCACGTCGCTTACTTTTGGGATAGTAAAAACAACGAAGGATAACGGAAACCACCAACAGATTGAATAAAAAACGTAACAACAGTTGTAGAAAACCAATCCTATCCATCAACGGCGTTTCAATAAAAGAAAGTTCACTTAGTTCATTCATATATTATATTTTTAATTGTTAGCAATCTATCATATTCATTGTTAGCAATCTATCATATTCATTGTTAGCAATCTATCATACCTGTCAATTCAGTTCCAGAATTCAGTTTCCAAAACATCCCCATGTTCTGAATAACAACATCCCCATGTTTTCCAGAACAACATCCGGATGTTTTAAAGTAAAACATGGGGATGTTGTTCCATCTTAAAATACGATTTCCTGTATCCTCCCAACTACTCTTATCTTCTGCTTAAACCTATTATGCTTAACAGTAGGAGAAGTAAGTACTGTGCCCATGCAATATTTACTTATTCCGGAAGGTTGTATATGGAGGTTACGCAAAACTTCACGAATGGGTGAAAAGGTTCTTCCGTCCCGTTTCAACTCAATGATTACCATTCTGTTCAATGCCGCCTCCTTCCCGGTCTGAAGGTTACAGAAACAGATGTCTGTATCAATAGTGAGTCGTTCCGTCATCGCTTTATTGACCAATGTAATCCGATAAAAATTATTTTCCAACCATGGTTTCAATTCCGACAAATGATACCAGGCATGCTTCTCCAAAAACCCTTCTGCCCCGTCGGCATACAAAGAATGTATATTTCCTACCCGGATACGCCGTTTGTCCGTTCTTCCTTTATTATCTTTATTCTTCACTTCCAGAAATGTCAGACCAGAAGATACATACGTACGCACGCGAATCTTTTCACGTACCCGATGCCCATTCTGATGAGCCATATACATATCCCTGCCGGAAGTATCCAAATACACAGTACGATAAGCAATGTTTCGTGTACCCTCCACTTCCTGTACCCGATAATCCGTAACGGCAAATTGTAGGATAAGTGATAATTTATCCAACGAAGTGACAAATTTCGTATCCGTACGGTTCATCAGACGGATACCGCTCATTTCTTCCAAAGAAACAGGTAAAAATGCGGAAAGTGCAGTTTGTATATCCATGTCCCGGCTCCATATTACATTTATATTACGAAAATAGGAATTAGGGAAAACTCCGGAAAAAAGAATCAGCGAACGGGCCTTTTTTATCTGTGAACTCCACGCAAGCTAAAAGTGTTTCAATCGTTTTACCAAATGCGTCCTATCGGATAGAAATATAAATACCGTATTAAGACACATGTTACCGAAACTCGAAAGGTCAAAACAAAAAAACAGATATTTCAAGTGAATGAGAACGACATGTACAATTACTTTCCAAAAACCACTATCTTTGCAGCCTAAACAAATAACTCTGACAAAATGAAAAAACAATATATACTCTCCCTCCTACTATTCATGTACTCTTTCACAGCGTACACACAAGATATTTTTATCAATGCCGATTTTGTGAGCAGCTACATGTGGCGCGGTATGAAATGCGGCAATGCCGCCGTACAGCCCACATTAGGTATAACAATGGGAGGTTTCACCCTCTCTGCATGGGGCTCTACCGAATTCCGTAACGAAAACAATGAGATAGACCTTACGCTGGAATACCAGTTCAAAAGACTGACTCTGAACGTCACCAACTATTTTGAGCAAAGCGAAGAGGAACCATTCGACTACTTCAACTATGCGGCACACAGCAGCGGGCATACATTCGAAGCAGGAGCCGGATATACCATCAGCGAAAAATTTCCTCTTACCGCCTCCTGGTATACCGTTTTTGCCGGTAATGATTATCGCGAAGACGGTAAACGCGCCTGGTCCAGCTATTGCGAATTCTCCTACCCCTTCAGCCTGAAAGGATTCGACCTGTCTGTAGAAGCCGGATTCACTTCGTGGGAGGGCGAATACGCCGACAAGTTCAATGTGAATAATATCGCTCTCAGCATTTCCCGCGAAATACAGGTCAGCAACCGTTTTTCTTTCCCCATTTTCGGAAAGTTAGGCTTCAACCCCTACGAAAGCACCGCTTATTTCGTCTTTGGAATCAGCCTATAATTGCTCAAAAACCTTAATGATGTGCATTTTCTTAACGGTTTTCTTGTCAGAACCAACTGTTTCCGTAAATTTGCACGCTGATAGTTAACCGGATAGTTTGATAGCAAGATCCTTACTACCGACTACTGGCTACTAACTTGTAGAAATACTAATACTAAAATTAATAACATGAGTTTGAAAATTGTTGTATTGGCAAAACAAGTTCCCGACACACGTAATGTTGGGAAGGATGCCATGAAAGCCGACGGAACCATTAACCGTGCGGCACTCCCTGCCATCTTCAACCCCGAAGACCTGAATGCCCTTGAGCAGGCTCTCCGATTGAAAGATGCCCATCCGGGCTCCACCGTTACCATTCTTACAATGGGACCGGGCCGTGCAGCCGATATTATTCGTGAAGGACTTTTCCGTGGTGCCGATAACGGTTATCTGTTGACCGACCGTGCATTTGCCGGTGCCGATACATTGGCCACATCGTATGCCCTGGCCACTGCCATCAAAAAAATAGGTGAATGTGACATTATCATCGGTGGTCGTCAGGCTATCGATGGAGATACCGCACAGGTAGGTCCGCAGGTGGCAGAAAAGTTAGGTCTGACTCAGATTACATACGCTGAAGAAATCTTGAAAGTAGCCGACGGACACATTACTGTAAAACGTCACATCGACGGTGGCATTGAAACGGTAGAAGGCCCGTTGCCTATCGTGATTACCGTTAACGGAAGTGCTGCTCCCTGCCGTCCGCGTAATGCCAAACTCGTACAGAAGTACAAACATGCCAAAACAGTCACCGAGAAACAACAAGGCAATCTGGATTACACCGACCTTTATGATAAACGCGATTATCTGAATCTCGTAGAATGGAGTGTAGCCGATGTAAACGGTGACCTTGAACAATGTGGTCTCAGTGGTTCACCGACCAAGGTGAAAACCATCCAGAACATCGTGTTCCAGGCAAAAGAGAGTAAAACGATCACTGGCAGCGACCATGATGTAGAAAACCTGATTGTTGAACTGTTAGCTAACCACACCATTGGCTAAGAAGTCGGAATACAGTAGAAGTGTTTTTACTACTTGCTGCTATATTCCAACTACTAACTACTTAAAAATATGAATAACTTATTTGTATATTGCGAAATAGAAGAAGGTATCATCGCGGATGTAAGCCTCGAACTTCTGACCAAAGGCCGCTCGTTAGCTAACGAACTGAACTGCGCACTCGAAGCCGTAGTTGTGGGAAGCGGTCTCAAAGACATTGAAAAACAAATCCTGCCGTATGGCGTAGACAAACTCCACGTATTCGACGGTGAAGGACTTTACCCTTATACTTCTCTTCCACACACTTCCGTCCTCGTAAATCTGTTTAAAGAAGAACAACCGCAAATCTGCCTGATGGGTGCTACCGTTATCGGTCGCGACCTCGGACCACGCGTATCTTCCGCACTGACCAGTGGTTTGACAGCCGACTGTACTTCACTCGAAATCGGTGACCATGAAGACAAAAAAGCAGGAAAAGTTTATAAGAACCTGTTATATCAGATCCGTCCGGCTTTCGGCGGTAACATCGTTGCTACGATTGTGAATCCGGAACACCGTCCGCAAATGGCGACTGTCCGCGAAGGTGTGATGAAAAAAGCAATCCTTTCTGCCGATTATAAGGGAGAAGTGATCCGTCATGATGTGAAGAAATATGTAGCCGATACGGACTATGTAGTGAAAGTAATCGAACGTCACGTAGAAAAGGCAAAGAACAATTTGAAAGGTTCGCCGATCATCATTGCCGGTGGCTACGGAGTAGGATCCAAAGAAAATTTCGACTTGTTGTTCGAACTCGCCAAAGTGCTGAATGCCGAAGTAGGTGCCAGCCGTGCCGCAGTGGATGCCGGTTTCATCGACCATGACCGGCAGATCGGTCAGACCGGTGTTACGGTTCGTCCGAAACTGTATATCGCTTGCGGTATCTCAGGACAAATCCAGCACATCGCCGGTATGCAGGAAAGTGGTATTATCATCTCCATCAACAGCGATCCCGAAGCACCGATCAATACGATTGCGGATTACGTAATCAACGGAAGCATCGAAGAAGTCGTGCCGAAGATGATCAAGTATTATAAACAAAATAGTAAGTAAGAAATGGCTAACTTTTATTTAGATACGCCGGAACTCAAGCATCACTTGAGCCATCCGCTGATGAAGAGAATCGTTGAGCTGAAAGAGCGCAACTATGCAGATAAAGATAACTTCGACTACGCTCCGGTAGATTTTGAAGATGCAATGGACAGCTACAACAAAGTGTTGGAAATTGTAGGTGAAATATGTGGCGACATCATCGCTCCCAATGCCGAAGGCGTTGATCACGAAGGACCGGTATGTGCCAATAACCGTGTGACCTATGCCAGCGGTACTGCTGCCAATCTGGAAGCCTGCCGCAAAGCCGGTTTGATGGGTATGGCTATGCCACGCCGTTTCGGCGGCCTGAACTTCCCGATCACTCCGTACATCATGGCTGCCGACATCGTAAGCCGCAGTGATGCCGGATTCGAGAACCTTTGGGGATTGCAGGATTGTGCAGAAACAATTTATGAATTCGCAAACGAAGATCAGAAGAAACGCTACATCACCCGTGTGTGCCAAGGTGAAACCATGTCTATGGACTTGACCGAACCGGATGCCGGTTCCGATCTTCAGGCTGTCATGCTGAAAGCTACCTACAGTGAGAAAGACCAATGCTGGTATCTGAACGGTGTGAAACGTTTTATCACGAACGGTGACTCTGATATCCACCTCGTACTGGCACGCTCGGAAGAGGGAACTCATGACGGCCGTGGCTTGTCCATGTTCATTTATGACAAACGTAACGGTGGTGTTAGCGTTCGCCGTATCGAAAACAAAATGGGTATCAAGGGCTCTCCTACTTGCGAACTCGTATATAAGAATGCCAAAGCAGAGCTTTGCGGTGACCGGAAATTAGGACTTATCAAATATGTAATGGCCCTGATGAACGGTGCCCGTCTGGGCATCGCAGCACAGTCGGTAGGTATCCTGCAGGCCACTTATAATGAAGCATTGGCCTATGCAAAAGATCGTAAACAGTTTGGAAAAGCAATCATCGAGTTCCCGGCCGTAGCCGAAATCCTGTCTTTGATGAAAGCCAAACTGGATGCTACGCGCGCTTTATTGTACGAGACTTCCCGCTTTGTCGACATCTACAAAGCATTGGATGATATTGCCAAAGAACGTAAACTGACTCCGGAAGAACGTGCCGAACAAAAGACCTTTGCCAAACTGGCAGACAGCTTTACCCCATTAGCTAAAGGTATGGGTAGCGAATTTGCCAATCAGAATGCTTACGACTGTATTCAGATACACGGTGGTTCCGGTTTTATGAAAGACTATGCCTGCGAACGTATCTACCGGGATGCACGTATCACTTCTATCTACGAAGGAACTACCCAGTTGCAGGTAGTAGCAGCAATCCGCTACGTAACGACCGGTGCTTACCTCAACCGCATCAAAGAATATGAAAATGCAATAGTAGCTCCGGAGATGGAAGGCTTGCACAATCGCCTGAAGAGTATGGCGAGCAAATATGCAGCTTGTGTAGCGCAAGTTACAGAAGCCAAAGATCAGGAATTACTCGATTTCTGTGCACGCCGCCTTGTAGAAATGGCTGCTTACACCATCATGGGACACTTGATGGTACAGGATGCTTCTAAAAACGCAGAACTGTTCGGTACATCTGCACAAGTATTTGTCCGTTATGCCGAAAGTGAAGTAGAAAAGCATATCAACTTTATCCGTAAATTCGATAAAGACGATCTGGCTTACTACAGAAAATAAGCGGTAAACCGATATTATCCAATATAAAAATGCCCGGCCTCATCAACAAGCCGGGCATTTTTCATATTAAATAGGTAATCATTCCGCCTTTCCTGTTTCTTTTCACCATTCCGTTTCTTCCAGCTCATGCTTTCTATAAACAAGAAGCTGGTTACGGAGCGAGTTCATTTCCCGACGCATCCCCTCCATTCTCTCCAGAAGATGATGGATAGCATCGATACCTTCCATATTGATAGATAAATCGTAATACATCCGGCTGTAGCGTTCCACCTCCGGAAGTTGCGACACAAGCAGATAATGTTCATCTCCTTCGGTCCGGATTTCAATCAACCCTTCTTCTTGCAACAAATCAATAAACGAGGGCTCGATTTGACACTTGTGACAATATTCACTGACTATAATTAATTCGGTCTGCATAGTGCTGATTCTTTTTTTAGTTCATACTCTGTAATTCCCGGAACAACTCTTTCTGCCTATCTGTCAGATTAGTAGGCGTTTTGACATTATAAGTCACAATTAAATCGCCAAATTGTCCTTCTTTCTTATAGACAGGAAAACCTTTTCCTTTCAACCGTACTTTCGTACCGTTCTGCGTTTCCGGTTTTACTTTCAGTTTCACTTTGCCATTCAACGTATCTACCTCCTGTTCACCTCCCAATACGGCCGTATAAAGATTCAACGAAACATCGATATAAAGGTCGTCACCCAGACGTTTGAACACAGGATCTTCCGGAATCACAAACGTGATGTATAAGTCTCCTGCAGGACCTCCGTTGATACCTTCGCCACCGTAACCTTTTAATTTGATCACCTGTCCATTGGCTACACCTGCCGGAATGGTAATGCGGACGTTCTTCCCATTCACTGTCAACACCTGTTTATGGGTCTCGGCAGCATCACGAAGAGACAAATGCAGTTCTGCGTTAAAGTCCTGTCCACGGAAACCGGCACTGCTACGCCCTCCTCTGGCACGCCCTCCAAACATGGATTCAAAGAAATCAGAAAATCCTTCACCACCTGATCCGGAAAAGCCTTGCCCGTCGGACGAATACCAATATCCGTTCTCATCACCTCCTCCGAAACCGGAGAATCCACCGCCGGCACCTGCTTGCTGCCGCGCCCGCTTCTGCGCTTCAAACTCATCGGCATGCTTCCAATGCTCACCGTATTCATCGTACTTCTTACGTTTTTCCGGATCGCTCAACACTTCATTAGCCTCGTTTATCTCCTGAAACTTATCCTTTGCGCTCGGGTCGTTCGGATTTAAATCCGGGTGATACTTACGGGCCAACTTACGAAAAGCCTTCTTTATATCATCTTGAGAAGCACTTTTGTCAACTCCTAAAATTTTGTAATAATCTATATAGGCCATGCTTTTATATTTTAAACGTTTCACTACTATAAACGTTCACAAATAACACGCCAACATAGTATTTAGGTTCAATTTTTAAGAAATCTTCATACTCCCATTCCTAAAGCAAAGCCACCGGCATCCGAAACCAAAAACAGGAACCTTTGCCCTCTTCCGACTCGGCACCGATCGTTCCTCCCAAACGCTCTACAATGACACGACAAATAGCCAGCCCCAATCCGGTGCCCTTCACAAAAGTATTCAGCTTCACAAACCGTTCAAACACCTGTTCTATTTTATCAGCAGCAATACCAATGCCGGTGTCTTTACAAAAAAAGTATATCTCATCTTTTATTTCATCCAACCGATAGCCTATAGATATGGTTCCCCGTTCGGTAAACTTCATGGAATTGCTAATAAAATTAATCATCACTTGTGACAGACGAAGACGATCCGTCATTATTGTACACTCCGGTACTCTTTCCGTAAACACAATCTTCACATCTGCCGAGTGCTCTTTTTGATTCATCTGCTGACAAATAGAGTCTAACAGTTGATTTACATCAGTCGTGGAATAAGAAAAGTCCATAGTACCCGCCTCGATCTTCGACAAATCGAGAATATCATCTATCAGTTGCAAGAGCAGTTCGTTATTCACTGCAATTATCTTCATGTATTCCTGCTTCTCCTCCGGATCATCTATTTGGGAAATCATATCGGAAAACCCCACAATCGCATTCAGAGGGGTACGGATTTCATGACTCATATTGGCAAGGAAAGCAGACTTCAGCCGATTCGATTCTTCTGCTTTCTCCTTGGCTTCCCGCAACGCCTGGTCAAGCTTTAATTTCTCCGTAATATCTTCAAACCGTAACAAACCGCCTATCACCTCCTTATTATCATCAGCATACACAGGAGTGCCCGTTACCTCAAAATCAACACCCTCCACCCGTACGGTGTGGCGCACAATTCTTTTCTGCTCGATCGCTTCTTTGAAAGCACAATGTTCACAAGGTTGGTCTCGCAAAGCACTGGTCCGATAACAGATCATTCCGGGGGTGTAATGCCGTCCGGAAACCAGATTTTTCAGATGCGTCGTCTCTTCCCATTGTACCCTATAATCTTTATCAATATAAATCAATCCGAAATCAATACTCTTCAATGCCAAGTTCTGTTTTTTAATGGCACTTTCCAACTGGTTTTTGGCAATCAGCAACTCTCTTTCATATCTTTTTAACTGACTGATTTCCCATCGGGTTACCAACAACCACTTACCGGACACCCCACGGGAAAATATGGATTTCATCACAATCGTATCATGATCGACTCCATCGGTAGTGACATAGTGTTCCTCTGCACGATAAGGCTTACCTATTTTGACCAAATCTTCATCAACAGCCCGGTAATACCGTCCCCGCTCCTTGCCGTAGATGTCATAATCACTACGTCCGACAGCATCTTCACACTTAATGCCCGACTGTAACTCGGATTCTTTGTTCCAATAAGCATATTTGAATCCATTTTCAATATCCTTTACCATCACAGGAAAGGGAAGATTATCGAGTATGTCAAACAGAAAACGGTGATAATCCCGTTCTTTTACCCCCTTACTTCGCAACTCATGAAGTTTATACAATAAACATACGATTACTACCCCCATTAGAACCAGCAATCCATAAAGCCATAAATGAGTCATCACAGCCTCATTCCCCAAAGATACATTGTGAGTCATAAATCAATGCCGTATTTATGCGGTAAATATATGCATTAAGTTCAGAATATTTTCCAAAACGTCAAGTTATATTTTCCAAGTATTTCAAAACTTAAGATTTCAATCCGAAATTAATTATCATAAAAAAAGGTTCGCACCTGTGAAAGTCCGAACCTTTATTATTTTATCCTTAAACAAAAAAATATCAGGAATTCAGCAAAAGAATAAAACGGTCGATATCATCCTCTGTCGTGTCAAATGAAGTAACCAAGCGAATCTCATTGTTCTCCTCATTCCAAAAATAGAAAAAATAAGATTCAAGCATTCTGTCTATCACAGAACGGGGCATAGTAAGAAACAGTTGATTACTTTCCACCTTTTGAGTAAAACAGACACCGGGATAATCTTTCAAAGCATCATAGAGCCTACGCGCCATACGATTGGCATGAGATGCATTTTTCAACCAAAGATCATCCGTGAGATAAGCGGTGAACTGGCAAGAGAGATAACGCATCTTCGAAGCTAATTGTGCCGACTGCTTACGGATAAACCGCGCTTCCTCTTTCAAGGCATCATCAAAGATGACCACGCACTCTCCCATCATCAGTCCATTTTTGGTACCGCCGAAACTAAGCACATCGATCCCGCAATCTACCGTCAACTCTTTCAGAGAAAGACGAAGGGCGGCACAAGCGTTGGCAATACGGGCACCATCCATATGGACACGCATCCCGTATTGATGGGCCAACAAAGTAATTGCTTTCAGCTCATCGGGAGTATACACAGTGCCTAATTCGGTACACTGGGACAGATAAACAGCTCCCGGCTGGGAATGATGTTGGTCGCCAAAGCCATGAAGATATGGACGAATCAACTCCGGAGTGAGCTTTCCGTCCGGAGTTGCCACCGGCCGGATCTGACAACCGGTCATCTTTACGGGAGAGCCGCATTCATCCACATATATATGTGCAGTCTCGGCACATAGGATAGATTGATAAGGACGCGTCATCAACTGCAAGGCAACGACATTGCTGCCCGTACCGTTAAAAACAAACAGGGGCTCACAGTCGGCCGTAAATGTTTCTCTGATTTTCCGGACAGCTCCTTCCGTCCAAGGGTCATCACCATATCCCAATGCATGATTCTGATTCGCCAAAGCCAGTGCTTCCATCACCAAAGGATGTACACCGGAATTATTATCGGATGCAAAACTTCTCATATTTTCCTTCAATTGATTTTCCTATGCAAAGGAACGGAATTCTTTTTAAAAGAAACAACCCGAAAAGAAATTTATAAAAAAAGAGAGCCGGTTTCCACATCCATATGGAATCGGCTCTCCTGTTTGTTATCCTGAATACTAAAACTTAATGAAACAAAGTTACCGGAGTTTGAAAATCTTCTCCTTTCCCGGCCATTACAAAACCTTTATTATTCCAAATACGCGGATATCCGCCAATATTATTGTTAATAAACAACAATCGGAAAGCGTGTTTGCCCTTCTCCAAAGCAAGAGATGTACGCGTGTGTGAATGACGTACCAATTTACCGTCATTACTCAATACCACTTTACCGTCTATCTGCAACTCGTCCATCTCGGTAGATACATAATAGACTCCGTCTTGAGGCACATCAAAATATCCGGTATAGCAGAATGCCCCCTTATCTTCTAAAACTGGTTTCAAATTGAAATCGTCTACTATCTTTTCATCCTTCCAAGCAGCGTTTTCCGTATCTTTCACAAAATAAAAATCACCCTCTGCATACATCAAAGACACTCCCGGTTCAGTCCTCTCTTTGTAAGACGGCCATAAGGGTTCTTTCACTACTTCTATCGTACGCACTCTGCTCATTTTGCCCGAAGAAAGAAGGGTTGCAATACGTATAGTCTGATTGCCGTCTACAACAATGGGAGCGCTGTAGCGTTTGGAATGAACCGCCGGTTCGCTTCCATCCAGTGTATATACCATCGGAAGATTGCGGCTATTCGAGAAACTAAGCGTATCCGGACCGACAATTGCCACACGATCGGCCATCGGCCCTTCGGGCAATGGAATGTGATAATGAATATGATGTTCGTCCAAGCGTACCAATTGATTATCCAGACGACGTTCAAAAGATGCATAATCTTTTCTATCGGCAGGTGTCCAGGTAAGTTCCGCTACCGCCAACAGTCTCGGATAAAGCATGTATTCCGTATGATCCGGATTGACGGCATATTCTGCCCACATATTACCCTGTGCTCCTATCACATGTGAGCGTTGTTCCGCCGGTATTTTTTCGGACGCAGGATTGTAATGATAGGTTTTGCTCAGCAAAGTCTTAAAATTAATTGTAATAGGCTCCACTTCGATATTCCCCTGCCCAAAATCCAAATACAACCATTTGGCAGGTGTCATTATCACATCGTGCCCCATGGAAGCGGCCTCGATACCACCTTCCTCCCCACGCCACGACATTACGGTCGCCGTAGGTGCCAGTCCGCCTTCAAGAATCTCATCCCAGCCTACCATGCGCTTGCCATGTGCCAACACTACTTTCTCGATCCGGTGTACAAAATAACTCTGTAACTCATGGGCATCTTTCAACTTTTCATCCCGCATGCGCTTCCGGCACTTCGGACAAGCATTCCACCTCACTTTGGGACATTCGTCTCCTCCTATATGAAAATATTTACCTGGAAATAAAGATGCGACCTCATTGATTACATCTTCCAAAAATTTAAAGGTCTGTTCATTACCTGCGCAATATACATCCTCTTCCACCCCCCACTTGTTTCTCAACTGGAAAGGACCACCGGTACATGACAATTCCGGATAAGCCGTCAGAGCGGCCAAAGCATGTCCGGGTAATTCGACTTCCGGAATGACCGTTATAAACCTTTCTGCCGCATAAGCAACCACCTCCTTAATCTGTTCCTGTGTATAAAAACCTTTGTGTATACTTCCGTCAGCATTACGACGCACTGAACCCACTTCGGTAAGGCGGGGATATTTCTTTATTTCAATCGTCCACAGATGATCATTCGTAAGATGCCAATGAAAACGGTTCAGCTTAAACATAGCCATGATATCCAACTGCTTCTTGACAAAAGCCACATCATGAAAATGCCGGCTGACATCCAGCATCATCCCGCGATAGGAATAAGCCGGTTCGTCTTCTATCTCGACACACGGCATAGCCCATACAATATTATTTATAACCTGTCCACTCTCTATCTCGGCAGGCAAAAGTTGCATCACCGTCTGCATCCCATAAAAAATTCCTTGCGGGGACTGTGACCGTACCCAAATTCCTTCAGGAAGCACGGCTAATTTATACCCTTCCTCTTTCAGGTTTAAAGTAGTATCCAAAGCCAGACGAATATAATTCCGTTCTGCTTCCTGTCCGTCAGCAAGTTGATAACCGGTAGATTGCTTTATCTTGTATTTAAAATAACCGGCAACCGCATCGAGCGTATCATTATCGATAATAAAAAGCGTGTTAGGATTTAAAACAAATTCTCCCGTCTGTTGAGTGATTCTCTCAGGTTCGGGAATTATGTGAAGACCTTCATTATAAGGTTTCACAACCATCTTCTCCCCACAAGCAAAAAACACCAAAGAAAAGAGTGGTATCAGACAAAAAGGCTTGATTCTCATATATCACAGATTTAATTAATAATTATTTTTTCAGTTTCAATTGTCACCATAGTTCATACGCACATTTACAACCTCTTGATTATCGACCGGTACTTCCAGATTCTGATATCCCTTTTTACTAAATATCAATACTTCCTTATTCCCTACATCCATCCGATAGCAGCCCCTGTCATCGCTCTTCCCAAGAAGTTCTCCCGTGCTCTTGGCATAAATATTTACCTTCCCTATCAAAGTGGCCTGTACATCCCTTACTTCTCCATGAACGGAAATCGTCTTGCTGCTCTTTAGTATTTTTTGTTCTTCTACCAAAGCGGTGGATACAAATTCACCGACGGAGACTACTTTCGATTGAAGAATATTGTCTGACGCAGCCCCCACCTGTAACTCAAACTCTCCCGGTTCAACTACCCTTTTATTTCCGGCATTTACAATATAAAGATCGTTCACTGCGACTTTCAGTTTCACCGTTTCTGTTTTTCCAGCCTCAACATCCACTTTCTTAAAATCCCGCAGTTGCTTTACAGGAGTTACCACGGTACTAACCTTATCATTCACATACAACTGCACGACCTCTTTCCCTTCTCTCTTTCCTGTATTTTTAATATCGACATCAATGTATATCGTATCATTGAGTCCATAATGTTCTTTGTCTGTCCTTAGATTCTTATATACAAAAGAAGTATAAGTCAGCCCATGACCAAAAGCCCAAAGAGCGTCCGGAGAGGAAAACACATAATCTCTTCCCGGAGATTCATAGCTTCCGGGATTTTTGTAAAAGCCCTTGTCGGAAGGAAGATAATTATAATATACCGGCAAATGTCCCGTAGTCTGAGGATAAGAAAAAGTCAGTCTTCCTGATGGAGAAATGCTTCCAAACAAAATATCCGCAATCGAATTTCCTGCTTGTTCTCCTGCATACCATTGTGTCAAAATAGCCGGAATATGTTTCTTCTCCCAAGATATGGCAAACGGTTTTCCGGTTACCAATACCAACACTACCGGCGTTCCGGTCTCATACACTTCTTTAATCAACTGCCCCTGTACTCCCGTCAGGTTCAGATCATTCAAATCAAAACCTTCACCACAGGTAGAACTTTTATAATCACGTGCAAGGGCCGCACTGGCGCTTCCACAAAACAGAATCGCCACTTCACTCTTCCGTACCGCTTCTACGGCCTCCTTTATTCCACCGGCATTCAATGAAACGAGATCGCATCCTTTCGCATAACGGACAGTAGCCTTACCGCCCAATAATCGCCTGATTCCCTCCAACGGGGTAACGCCGTCTTTGTTATTACGACTCCATGTATAATCTCCGAATTGTACCTGGTCTGCATTAGGGCCGATCACCGCAACAGACTTCAACTTATCGGCATTCAAAGGCAAAAGCCCATTCTCGTTTTTCAACAGGACAACCGATTCATCCGCTATCTCTTTCGACAACCGTATGCTTTCTGCCCCATGCATCTCACTATGAGAATACTGTTCGCCATAAGGGTCTTCGAAAAGTCCCATTTTAAACTTGGCGTACAATACCCGGCGAACAGACTCATTCAAAACCTCCTCATCCAACTTCCCCTTCTGTATCAGGCCGGCCAACAAAGGATAACAATTACTGGAAGCCTCTACATCGAGCCCGGCAGTGAAAGCCTGCATAGCCGCTTCTTCCGAATTATGCGCCACGCGATGAAGAGTCTTCAACATTTCAATGGCTCCCCAATCCGAATATACATACCCTTTAAATCCGAACTGTCCGCGCAATACCTCTGTCAATAAATAATGCGAAGCAGAATTCGGCACATGATTCCATGAATTATAAGTAGACATAACCGCCAACACAGGAGTATTACGAATCACCATCTCGAACGGTTTCAAATATACCTCATGCAAATCCCGAAGCCCACATTCTACAGAAGCCAGATTCAAACCGCTCAACGGATTACCATGAGGGCCATAATGTTTCAGCATCGGAGAAATACCGTTGTCCATATACCCTTTTACTTCGGCAATGCCAAACAACCCGCATAATACAGGATCTTCTCCGAAAGATTCTTCCACACGTCCCCACCGCAAATCTCTTACCACGTCGATGCAGGGTGCCAATACCTGATGCATTCCCTGTGCATGAAGGTCTTTCGTGATCATTGCCGCTTTCCGGTAAGCAAGTTCAGGGCGGAAAGTACTCCCCATGGCTATATTCTGAGGATAAATAGTAGATCCCTCGTGTACCGAACCATGCAATGACTCCGCAACGGTAAACACCGGTATCCCCAAACGCGTATTCTCAACCATAAATTTCTGTATCAACTGCATATTCTTCTTACAGTTAACTCCTGTCAATGGAAATCCTTCTACAAATCCCCAGCTCACACCGCCGGTAAATTTCCCGAGCTTTTCCATATCCAAGTCCTGACCATTGAATACATTCCATGAATGGATATGCCTGATTTGCGCTATTTTTTCTTCCAGAGTCATGCGTCCCAACAAATCATCCACCCTTTCCGATATCGGAAGAGAGCTTTGCCTATAAGGCAATTGCTGGGCAAATATCATTCCCGGTAAAAGTAAAAAACCGGAAAGCAATAATTTCAATCGATTTCTTTTTATCATAATGTATTTGTTCTCGTTATTTCAGATATGCCTGTTCTATTTTTTTATAATAGCGTTTATGAAGTTCTTCGACAACCGGTATCGTCCCTTCCGGATTCACTTTGGAAAGATAGGTAGAGTTTGCCAAAACCCACTTCTCTTCCATCTCTGCAAAATCCGGATAAGGAAGTTTCTTACCATACAGTAAACTGGCTTTATAGGTTACATAAGCCTCCCAACGGGGAAGATAAAAATCACTCAACAGCCCGCTCCACTCCTTATTGGCATAATCATGCAGATCCGAATCCCTGTCGGTCCATGTCGTTACCAGCCTTTTGGCATTCGTAACGAAGCGTCTTTTTTCCTCAGGAGTACAACCTGCATTTTCGGCTTCCGTCAACCAAGTGCCAAGCATAAATTCCTTGCGGGTGGACAGCAGGCGGTCTTCATCCTTTATGACATCCAGAAATTCAGTGCTATATTTCATAAAGCCATTCTTATTCTTTTGATGAAATGCCTCTACCATTTCTTTATGCAGATACTTGGCATAATCGGATAGAACCTGCCGGGTGACATCGACAAGATCATATTCATAGGTATCGCAATGGTTAAATCGGTTTCTCGACTGATACAAAAACTCCCATGCCTCTACCATCTTTACAGGTTCGTAAAATATCCTGGCATTGCCCCACGTAGACACATGATCGATCGTATCTGCAGGACGGGCGCAAATATAAGATTCTACCGGTCCGCCCAACTCATTATGGCATTCATAGACGGTTTCGGATAATATTTTCCACGCTTTATCACAGTTCGTATCTTCCATGCCATACCTATAATAAGTATAATTGGTCAACCACTGGGGAATCTGGATACTATCCGTTCTCCATGCCATATCATACACCATATCATAAACTACCGGAACCGTTCCGATACCCTCAGGAGCAGTCCCTATACCGCAAATATTTCTCCCCATCGGATGTTCTTTTGCAAAGACGGCTCCCGAAGCATAACTGCTCATTTTTCCATGCAGCCCGGTTTTTCCTCCGAAGTTAGGTAAAGCGCACCATATCCACCGGTGATCCTGATGCCCTTCCGGCTTATGAAACATGGAAGTAGTGACTCCTCCCCACTGGGGACGTTCGCAGGCCATCAGATCCAATATGATTGTCTCACCGGGATTCAACCCGTCCATCAAGTCTTTTACCGGGTTATGCTGCCATCCCTGTAAGACCCAGACCGCTTTCGGGTTTACTTTCCGCATGGCCTGCAATATTTTCTGCGCGGCAAGTTTTACATGAATGCCTTCCGAAGTGCCACCCTCATGAAAAGGATCACCGCCAAAAAATTCCGCATCTCCAAATAATTTTTTCTGTTCTTCGTAATAAATAGCTGCCACTCTATCAAAAAGCGGGTCTGTCGGATCTAAAAAGGCCGGACGCTGATAAGCTTGCCACGTCCCCTGTTCTTTGATACGGGCATCGGGATATTTCTTTTTCAAAACATTGGGAACCATTCCATAAAATCCTTGAAATACCGGTTTCATCCCTAACTCCCTCATCCGCTTCAACATTTTCTGTTGCAGGTCCGTCTGTCTTGCAATAAATTCCGGACTCACGGGCCCGCCGAATCCTTCCAGATTTCCCATGAGCCACCATGCTTCATAGCCTGCTCCCGGAAGGAACGCAGCTATATCCGTTTCACTGAAATTCAATCTTCTAAGCGTATTCTGCCATACGGCATATTCTCCGTACACAGCCATCAAGGGCATGTTGATCCCTTGAAGAGCCATCCGGTCAATCTCTGCCTCCCACCGTTCCCAATCCCAGAAAGCCATGGAATAGCTATAAGTACAATAATTCAAATAATAGCGGTAAGGAAAAGAAGCGTCAATCCTGATCTTTTCTTTCACCGGAGGCAACGGCTCCGGCAAGTCGGACAAATTATTACCGCACCACGAAACAGAACGGTGACAGTAGTTCCTAAGATAATGATTCAGCCCACGTGCCATCGAGACGCCATTATTCCCTCTGATGATAATCTTATCTTCTGTAGTCTGCTCCAACTCAAAAAAATCAGAATCGGAAGAGAGCTGTTCAAAGACAAAAGAGGAGTTATTCGCCGGTAACAGACGTTCAGCCAACCCATATACCGGCTGGTCGGGTTTAGAAATCGAACATCCACAAAACAGGATGGATGTGAAGAATAATAGTACTTTCCGCATTAGAACATTTTTTATGAATTCAATCCCAATAATCTTTTTACAGTATGTCTCTTACGAGAGAGAGAAATTCGCAAGGGGGAAGAGACCATGCTATAAGAAATCAAACATTTATAATTTTACGTCAACAAAAACCGGATAATGATCCGAAACTGCACTTGTATCTACTTTTTTACCATCAATGGAAAGGCTGCGCACTATGTATGACTGGCCAACCTTAACCTTCGAAGCCTTTTTATTATCAAGTAAAAGTACATAATCGATCAAAGCTCCGCCATCCGTTCTTCCCGGAATGGAGTTACCGATCGTATCACTTATGATTTTAAACTGTTTCATCCACACAGGAAATGATATTCCGCCTTTGGGCCAACGATGAGAATCATTCAAATCACCGGCAAGAAAAACCGGTTTTGTTTCGTCTTTCACTAAATCACATACGGTTACAGCCCCTTCTTTACGCTTTTCATCATTAAGGTCGGAATGAGTACCGATAAAAACAAAATTCTTGAATTTTATTTTCACGGCAACCCTGGCCTCATCTCCCGGCAAAGGAATTACTTCAATGTTTTTGACAGACCGCTTTTTCCTGACCAGCACTCCACAGCCTATACTGCCATGATCGAATGAGGCAGCATTTCCATACACCGGTGTATATTCACTTCCTGTCGCATCTGCAATATCTTTCAACAGGTACCGCCCTCCCCGATGCAACGAAGCGCTATCGAGCTCCTGCAATGCTACAATATCGGCATCCAGAGCTTTAATTATCCGGGCCAGATTATGTACATTTTCTTCCGATATCGTTCCCGGGTCTGCGGCTCCCTTACAATAGTGCGTATTATAAGTTAACAAACGTATGGTACCTCTTTTCTTTTCATATTCCTGAGCAACCACACCAAAACAAAGGAATGACATTACAAATGTAAAAAATATTTTTTGAAACATGACCGTCGTTAGTTGTTTATTATCACTTGGTTATTCTTTTATCACTTTCCTCACCAAAGATTTACCGGCAGAAAATCCTTTTACGATATACACGCCTTTTGATAATCCGGATACATCCACTGCTGTTACATTTTCTCCTTTCATGCCCGCCATCTTCTGTCCGGTCAGTGCATACACGTCTATCTGCTCTAACGGCATCTCTCCCTGTATGCAGAATCTCTCTCTGACGCCATCAAAATAAACATTAAAATCCGGTTCTCCTTCTACATTTTCAATCGACGTAGAACCCGGAAGCCTGATATCGACAAATACAGGATAATGATCCGACACATTCTGCAGATTGACGATAGCGCCGTTGATCTCTATGGATCTCACTATATGTGTCTGTACCACTTCAATCCTCGAATTATTATAGTCATGGAAAAGGACATAGTCGATAAGCCCCTGGTCAGCGCCTTCTTCACCGTGCGGGCCGTTCCATACCGTATTACCTTTCGTATCACTGGCTATCGTAAACTTTTCCATATACACGGGAAAAGCAATACCGCCATTTCCCCAACGGTGGCAATCATTCAAATCACCAGCCAGAAAAACTGGTTTACGAATATAATCCAGTTCGTTATTGATTATATTCGCCCCTTGTATCCGCTTTGTGTCATTAAGGTCACCATGAACACTTATGAAAACAAACTTATCCAAATCGGTTCTCACCGCTATGCGTGGCTCGTCGCCGGGCAAAGCGATCTTTTTTATTTTACTTATGGGATAAATCGTTTTTATAAGACTTCCGCAACCGACACTCCCACCGTCCCACTTGAGCGCACTGCCGTACACGGGTGTGTAATTCAGTCCGGTCGCTTTGCCTATTTGCTCCAGTAAATAGCGTTTTCCCCTGCTATTTGCCGCACTGTCAAGTTCCTGCAACGAAACCACATCGGCATCCAATGTTTTAATGACCGAAGCCAACAGTCTCGTATTGGCATCATTAATACTGCCGGGATCAGTCCCGCCTTTACAATAATGAGTATTATAAGTTAAAATCCTTATTACATTCCCCTCTTTAGGGTATGTCTGAGCCGCCAATTCCAGACATAAACATAAGAATCCCCAAAAGATTATATATTTTCTCATAACACATTTTCGTTTTTCAATAGCCAACAGGAAGCATAATTCCTGCCGGCCATTAAACAATGAATACTTGAAAAGTAATTACTTCTTTATTATTTTGACAATATCCTCGCTTGTTGAAGTGGTTACCTTTACAAAATACAGTCCCGGAGTCAAATCAGACACATTGACTATTGTCTGAGAACCGTTTGCTCTCTTCACACAAGCGCCGGTAGTTGAGTAAACATCGATGCTTCGAACATCCGAAGCAACAACAGAAAGTTCATTCACAACAGGGTTCGGGCCGACTTTTATCTTCACACTTTCCGTTTTATTCACACCTGTAGAATAGCTGTCCACCACCTTCACCCAGACTGTATTCAAAGCTAATGCCGGATAGGCAGCATTCTGCATTTCACAACGATATACTTTTCCCACACACTCGCTTCCAAAACAAAACCAACCGGTAGCATCGGCGGAGGTCGGGGTTATTACATCGCCATCTTCATTCTTCCAGGTATAAGCCGTCAGCTTGCCCTGCACATCGTATTCTGCCGACAGATCGATATCCTCATCCACTTCTATCTCATATTCTCCCTCGTCATTTTTCAAACCTATAGGAAGGCCGCCCAACGTATTCCACTGAGATTTATAACCGCTACCCAATACTTTTCCTGTAGCCGGATGCAAAGGCAATGTGGAATATGTGAAACAGTTGTCCTCCAGATTTAATAGCCAGTCCAGGAATTCTGTTTGCCGACAATCATTGCAGACGAAAGCTGTCTCATCTGACAGAATATTCCTATACCCGGCAAGTTGACGGCACTTTCCGGTAGAACCGCTCAAATCAATTTGCTTCACAAAAGGATTACGTCTGATATGAAGATAACAATCATTCTCTGCATTGGTCATTGCTATTTTTACTGTATCCATTTGGGTATTCGAAACGTGTACGGTTGTCGCCTTGAAATCTCTCAGAACCAACTTTCCTTTTAAATTCTCAACAACCGGTAAAACCGGATACCACTTATTGTCTCCCTCCGTATTTGTCCAGGACAAGCTGCTGGTTTTACCATTAAAAGGAGCCGCAGCATTAACACATACCCCAAACAGCGTTTCGGCATATGTAGCCGAATAGGTATGCCATATTTTGCCTTCCGCATTCTTCCAGGTATTCATATCATTCCATGAGAAACCGTCTCTATGAATATCTATTCCCATAACTTCGGCGTTACATTTTCCCTCAATAGCCGAAGGTTGCTTGAAGAACGCCGCATAATCCGCCGTTTCATCCGCGTTGAAATTCCAGTTTTGTTCTTGTGCGAAACCTAAAGTACTTGCAAATGCGAGTACTGCAATAGCAAATACTCTCTTTCCGATCAAAGTAATACTTTTCATAAGTTCAAATAATTAAGTGTTAAACATTTGTAAGATATTTATAGCAGGGGCATCAATAGCCCCCTTTATTTCAGAAGTCAAGCCCGTCTTCCCAATTTGGATTCTGAGTAATATTTCCATTGGTCAATACCCGTTCTTGAACAGGTATGGGATACAGATAATCTCTGTCCTCTCTCCACACTCGAGGTTCGTCTTTCACATCATGAACGATGATATTTCCTTTCAGTCCGTCTGTGAAGCGGAATTCATCTCCTAACTTATAGAACTTCCGGATATTTTTAACAAGTGTTCCCGTAGGTTTCTTTCCTGTATAAATACAGATATCCACTTTATCCTTATCACGCAGTGTCCCGTCATTCATATCAAACACACCAAACCGATTGTCACCCTCGCCATGTTCTAATCCGGGGAAATACATTCCTAAATAAGGTTGTTCAAATATTTTCCCCTCTTTCCATCTCATGACATCATAATACCTGAAACCCTCAAGAATCAACTCCACAGTACGTTCACGGCGAATTTCAAGAATAACCCCTTTATTAACACCTGTTACATTAGCATATCCGGTTTCTATATTACTCAAATAAGGATCCGGATTCGCATTGGCTTCCGCCATATTGATGTTAGGCATTCCTACACGATCACGAATTTTCTTAATTGAAATATCCAGATCACTTTGTGTTAAGGTTCCACGCTCGGCTTTTGCTTCGGCAAAGTTCAGATAAACCTCGGCAGCTCTAAACAAAATATAATCATTGGAAGATCCCATATAGCCGTCTCCACTGGCATCTGTCACCCATTTTATGATCTGGTATCCAGTAGTAGACGAGCTAAAATTGGGAGATTCGACCGTAGTACTGTTAATACGCGTGTAGCCCGGTCCTACTACCGTCTGCGTCAGACGAGGGTCACGATTTTGCATTTCATCATAATACTGCATAGTCTGATACCCTTCTTTATCAGTAAACCGGCTTCCATCGGTCATCAAATAACTGTTGACAACTTTCTTATTCATACCGGGACGTCCATACGTAGGCCCCATCGTATTATAATTGGCTTCATGCATAACCGCCTTTCCCTTGTCATAGTCTCTTGCCAGAATGACTTCCTGAGAAATCGCATCCATGGAAGAGAACAGGTCACGATAAGGTTTCTCACCATCTTTATAAATAGAGTAAGGGCTGTTTGTTATAAAGTCTTCTGAAACAGAAATACATTTATCCAGATAGGTTTCATAACCCGCTATGCCATGATATTTCCGAAATGTACCCTCAAAAAGACAGATCCTCGATTTCAGTGCCATTGCCGTCCATTTGGTCACCCGGTAGAGTTCCGCCGCATCAGAAATATGCTTGATTGCATAATCTATATCTTCAATGATTTTTCCCATAACAAACTCTCTGGTATCCCGGGGCTTCATCAAATCTTCATCATTCGATGCCATCGCTTTATCGTACCAGGGAACATCACCGAATCGCTTTACTTTCTCAAAATAAAAGTACGCTCTGAAAAAACGTGCAATACCGTCATACTGTTCCCGAACAGTCGTATTGGAGCAACGTTGAGAATGTTCCAGATAAAAATTTATATTACGCAAATATCCCCAATCCCATCCGCCACCGGTAGTAGGGATCGTTCGTGAACCGATGATCGCTTCCGGCAAAGTAAACACGCACACAATATCATCGCTCTCCCCATAACCGGAAGAAGCACCCGGAAACATTCCATAAAAATTATTCGTCGCACTCTTTAACTCCATTTCATTATTATAATAAGTTTCCGGAGCCAGAGAGTCAAGTGGAAATCTATCTAACATATCAGCGCAACTTGTTGTACCCAACAATAACATTGCTACATATATATATTTAACTCTTTTCATTTTCATACTTACTGAAGGTTATTAAAAAGTTACATCTAAGCCAAAAGAGAATGTTTTAGCATAAGGATATACCCGGGCATCGGCATCGGCCGAGAATTGTTCCGGATCTATATATTTGGTTTTCAATTTCGTCCATGTCAACAAATTATCACCACTGAAGTAGAACCTCACACGCTCCATTCCTACCTTCGTAGTCCATTGGGCAGGAAGCGTATATCCCAACGTCAGATTTTTCAAACGGCAATAAGCAAGATTCTGCAGATAACGGTCATTGACTTTTGCTAATGAACGGTCGCCCTGTGCCGCATATCCACGCATTCTCGGGAAATAAGCATCCGGATTCTCTTCCGTCCAGATATTATCGACCCAATCAATTGGAGTGAATGAGGCATACGGACGGGCAAACCCTCCCCAAAAAAGCATGGCATTGCCTCCCGGATAACGATTCTGCCGGCCTACTCCCTGGAAGAAAGCAGAACAGTCGAAACCGTACCAGTTGAAGCCCAAATTTCCACTGTATGTATAGCGTGGTCTTGAGTTACCTATAATGCGCATATCTCCACGGTCGTCCGCTGTTTTTTTACCATCATCAATCCTTCCGCTTCCATCAAGATCGGCAAAAATCATATCACCGGCTTTCAAACCTTTATTTTCTCCAATAGCGGTTTCTAAGATGTTCTTACAAACATAGCTGTGATCTATCGCTTCCTGATAAGCTTTTGCTTCCTCGTCCGTACCGAATAAACCGGTAACATGGTATCCCCATATTTCTCCGATTTCCATGCCTACATAATAGTTGGACTTGCTAAATTCTTTCAACGGATTATCGTATTTCGTTATATGCGAACGACTGTCTGCCAGACTGAGTGACACATTGTAACTAAACGGTTTATCCAACAAGGTGAAACTGTCATTCCAACTCAACGTCATTTCAAAACCTTTTGTACGAAGATCTGCAGCATTCTCTTTAGGTGAAGTAGTCCCATAAACACCCGGCAAGGCTTTACCTGCAATAAGCATATCCCTGGTATCACGGATAAACACATCTGCACTATAAGTCAACCTGTTATTGAAAAATCCCAAATCGATACCCACATTCTTATGTATAATGGTTTCCCAAGTCTGGTCTCCTGCCGGAGGAGGGGTTACACTGGCATAGGTCAATCTGTCACCATCCAGCAGATATCCGTCATAATATGCCATAGTCAGTGTCTGAAGATAAGGATAACAATCCGTTACTGCCTGATTTCCCAAAGAGCCGATAGAACCTCTTATTTTTAAATTAGACACCACATTCCGAATCGGCTCAAAGAACTTTTCTTCACTTGCACGCCATCCGGCGGAGAACGACGGGAAAGTACCGGAACGCTGTCCTTTCGGAAAACGCGAAGAAGCATCCCAGCGAACATTAAACTCTGCCAGATATTTTCCCTTCCAGTCATAACCGAGACGACCGAAATAACCAAGTAAAGCCCATTCATTCTGGCCGCCTTCCAAAGTTACATCCTTCGAGATATCCCCTAAATTAAAGTCGTTCAAATTATCCGACTGGATATTCAATTTTGTTGCATAGATTCTCTTATAAGCATTCTGCTCATAGTTGAAACCGGCTACGGCACGCAAATTGTGTCCGCCAAAAGATTGTTCGTAATTGAAATAAGCATCTGCACTATGATAGTAAACTTTCTCGTTCAACTGACGCAACTTATTTTTAAACAATGAACCATCGGCATCCTCAAGAACTCCGGGATATTGTGAGAACTGGGATTTTGCCGTACGCTCCATATAATCAACCGTATTATACTTAAAACTGTAGTTGGCATTAAAAGATAGCCCTTTATATATTTTAAATGTAGCACCTACGGTATAAGTCATCTGCTTTTTATCTTCCACCGATTTAGAATTACCATCAGCAGTCATTATATGGACTCCATCAGTAGGCTGCTGGCCAATAATCGGGTTACTGAATACGTGTGTTCCGTCCGGATTATAAGGCATCAGGAATGGCATTGCATGGAAAGTATAATTAGGTAAATTGTTTCCGTGGCCTAATCCCGGAGCCGAATATTTGGAAGAGAAGAAACTGGTTGCAAAATTCAATGACAACCAAGACTTAACCTCGGCATTCAAACGGGCTCTCAGATTCCCAGTCTTATATTTATCCGGATTTTGTGCATAAATACCGGTCTGTGTATTGAAATTTCCACTTACCAGATAATTTATTTTATCAGTTCCGCCCGATATACTCACATTATTGTCCCATGTAGGGCGACTTGATTTTATCAAATAGTTATACCAGTCGAAATTAGCATAATACATATACTTATCCACACCGTCGCGATTCTGCACAACCGTCCACGGGCGTTCCGGATTCTCGGTTTTGTCATAACGACGGGCCTCGAGTTCTTTATAGTCGTCCTCCGTATACCGGGTATAAGAGTTTCCATTATAAGATCTCATAAAGCCATCCACTAACTTGGCCGCATCATATCCGGAAGTTATAAAATCGGTTTTCGTTGTTTCGGTAGAGAAACTGAACCTGCCATTATAATTTACCTGCATTTTTCCGGCTTTCCCTTTCTTCGTAGTCACCAATACTACTCCAAAAGGTGCTCTGGCACCATATATGGCAGCAGAAGAAGCATCTTTCAAAACAGAAATAGACTCAACATCACGTGGATTCAGATTATCAATGCTACCCTCAATGCCATCGATCAATATTAATGGTTTGGACTCCTGATTGATAGATGCAAAACCGCGAATATTCATACTGGTTGTCTCACCCGGCTTTCCGGAACCAAAAGATATATTCAAATTCGGAATTGCCCCCTGAATGGCTTGTCCTAAGTTAGCTACCGGACGATTCTCAATCGCCTTCGAATCGGTATAACCGATCGCTCCTGTCAGATTGACTTTTTTCTGCGTGCCATAGCCGATTACTACCACTTCTTCCAGTGCCTTGCTATCTTCAGTCATCCTAATGTTAATATTCTGTTTTTCTTTCACTTTTACGGTTTGTGGCTTATACCCGATATACGTAAAAGTAAGGGTATGGCCTACCGGTACCTTTACATGATAAATTCCATCAATATCGGTTATTGTGACCCCTACCCCGTCTACTGCGACATTCACACCAATCAGAGGATCACCGGCATTATCAACCACTTTGCCACTCACATCCAAGTCGTTTCCCACCTGTTTTACAACCTGCGCTTTAGAAAGAATGATGTGATTGTCTTTAATTTCATAGCTCAGTTTTTGTCCTTCAAGGATAAGTTTGACAGCCTTTTCCAAAGGTTCGTTTTTAAAGTTCAACGTAATACGCTGATTCATGTTGACATCATTTACATTAAAGAAAAAAGACTTTCCGGTCTGTTTTCTTACAGCTTCAAGAGCTTCCTTAACCGTTACATTCTTTAGGTTAAGCGATACATTTTGCGCCTGGATGAAAGTGCACCAACAGAACAACAATAATGTAAACAGTCTCAATTTTCTTTTCATCATAAGAATTAAATAAGATTAATACGGATAAAATCAGTTAAGTAGGAATTTCAAAACATTGTATACATAGATTAAATATTCCGGTTTATATGAAAGACAGGTAAAAGAGAAATGTGTGTAGTCTGATTTTTACTTTTTTTCTTAAAACCTCAATATATCAATCTGGCAAAATGATATTTCCAATCCCGTACAATCCTTTTATTGGGAAAAATGATGTATAGAGAGGCAATTACGTCTTTATTTTCCAATCGTCTCTTTTCAATTTATCAGGTTCAGAGTCAACTACAGAATACATTCCTTGCACTTTCAGATATTTACTACACAAATCAACACATATCTCGCACTATATAACACTTTTTGCTACTTAATAACGAATCAAAATCAGATAGGAGATAGGGCAAAAACATGATTTTTGAGGAAGCAATATACCCACTTTACAGAGCTTTTGTCGCTCCTCGTAGAGTCTTATGCCGTTCCTCTACGAGTCTTTTATATTTTCTCGTAGAGGAACCGTACTTATTATATAAAGATAGTAAGGTCAAGGTATGTAGAAAACAACATATTCATTCAAATTAAGTGAATATATGCAGAAAAGAGAGAGTCATATATTGAATTATCATACAATCCATTTTCTATTTGAAATAAATTTGCAGAATAGCATGTCAGAAAAAAGACAATATAAAATCAAAAGAATAGTATAATCCGCTTTTTAGTAACACTTTTTTCAAACAGCTACCTTGAATTTCTCTAACTATGGTTCCAGTACATTTATAAAAATTAGAATAGATAACAATAAAACCATCTACCTCAACGATTTCTCTATTTTATCAATGAAGGAATATTTCCAATCCATCTCATCCCTGCCGGACAACTTTTACGAATACGATTACCCGGTAAAACAACTTCTACCTCCACATCACCGGATAAATTAAGATGTATTCCCACAACCGTTTCTTCATCGGGAGCAATGCAAAGAATCCCCTCTTCATATTCGGCTGTACAATTCCAACACCGAACCCGGCCGGCTCCATCCGCCACAACATAAGCAGAGGTCAAAGCACATTCTTCCATTACCTTAAAGATCTCCTGTATGGTGTTATCACCCGCACCACCCCGCTCACCAAATGCACAAACGGCATTCTCATTATCCGGTCTCAGCCAGGGACTGATCATATCCAAATACTGTTCTCCGACGATGGAATCCACCGGATGCCAATCATGTTGCCTGTCGGTCCTTTCCATACAAACCTTACCTTTGATATAAGGATCGGGAAGAAATCCCCACCGCAAATGCCCGTTCAATTCCATAAATTGAGCACATGCACCTAACGTATCCATAAAATCGGATAGATAACGGACTTCTCCCGTCAACAGGTAAAGGTAATAACACGCATAGATCTTCCATGCCGTCCAGCCGTGAGGAGAATTCATTACCTGATTCGGTACAAAATAAACATCAAGGGCCTCCCAATAACGCAAAGTTCCCCCTCTCATACGACAATCCGGAATTAACTGCTGTTCCAGACATTGATGCTTGCCCATCAGATAAGCAGCAGCAGAAGTATATCGCTCCCGTCTTGCAGAATCACCTTCCAACAACGCCCGCAGCGCCAATTGCAAGGCACTGCAGGTTATCATTCCATCTTCAAAAGTCATATCTCCTTCTGTCTGAATATTATCGAGTCGAAGCAATAAATCATCAATCGCCCTTTCTGCCGATTCTTTATGCCGTACATAACGCTCTTTCCACAAAGGGGAGCCGATAAGCCCTCTTTCGGCTGCCACCAATTCAAGCATCGATTTGGCCGGATAAATAACAGCCGTATAATGGGTCCCCTTGGAACGGTACGCACCGTCCTCCGACTGCACTTTCTCCGAACATAAATAATCGCCCACATGAGCTGCCTTTTCAAGATAACCGATATCGCCTGTAGCCTCCCATAAATCAACCAGCATTCCAACGAGCGTAGAGAAATTCTGTACCCTGTCCGGTGCGGCTTCAGATTTAGGAATCCAAGTCAACGTATCGATAAAGAAAGGAAGCGTACGGTTAAAACGTTTCTCAAGTATACTATCCACAGAAGTCTCCGGAAAATGGCGAGCACCCAGAAAAGCTGTATAATATCCATAAAAAGCTTCACATCCATTTGAAAAAAGAGGTGGATTCCTTGCCACAAAATCACGGGCATTCTTCATATACCAAGACCAGGGATTGCGTATGTAAATACTGGCTTCTGCTGTTTTTCCATTGATAGCCGTAGCCGTAATCCGATAAAGCCCTTTCTGTGAAGAAGGAGAAAATAAAGCAGAATATACATTATCAGCGACACCATCAACCGGCAAAACAGACTGCGTACCATCGGGTGCTTTTACGATCAGTTTTTCCAAACCGCTCTGGCTATGGATAAGTAAACGACTCGTTTCGTGTCCGGCCATCGTATATTTCTCACATTCAATCATCGGAGCCTGTATCCATTGAGATAGCTTTTCTTTCACTCCGGCAAGCCGGTCGACCACTCCCAAATGTAATGTCCATTTTCTTGTTTCATGTGGTTTCAGTGAAAGATTGTTCTGGGGATGCCGCTCCGGCAAAGGCAGGCAGTGCAACAAATCGAGACTCCCTGTCTTTATCTGGTGCCCCCACTTCCACTCCATCGATCCTTCATATACATAATTCAATGTATAAGAAGCTACCGGTTCTTCGACCCCGATTCCCATAATGATCTGACGTGGAGACATAAAATATCCCCAAGCAAAATCCTTCTCACAACGCAGCAAAGTAGGGAAAAACTTAGTATCCCAATCCGGATATGTTTTCATCTCCGAATCAACTCCTATAAAAAGCCGGGAATATTCAGGTCTAAAAACATCATCTCCCCGATTAGATATAGTACATTCAACAATCAAATGATCGTATGCTGCCTTATATCGAAGTGTGTAATAAATATCACCCTGATGAGCTTCGAACACATAAAGCTGCTTTTTCGAAGGACACAATTGCATGCCACTCCATGCCGGCCCTGCCAAGCTGTCATCTCTGAAAGGAATCGTTTCCCAAACATCTCCCATCAATTGTCGGAACTGTTTTATGGTTCCTCTATCCGGATGAACAGATACCTCCCATCCGTATTTTTCACCTCCTACCGTCAGATATTCAGTTGACGAGAGAGTAAAGGGATAGATTATAAACAAAAATACAAAACAATGAAAATGAATGAATTTGCGCTGATCTTTCATGAATAATTCTATTTAGGAAATTGCACACCGACTGTATCAGAACAATACAGCCCCGACAAATTCCGGATAAACAAATATCTATGTGTTAATTAATCAGCATAAAGGCAGACAGAGAAAAAGCATCAATGGAAAATGCGAATTTCACTCTTGTCCATATCGTAATGATAATTAAATTTATTCGTAGCAGACATAATATCCATAATTTGCACAATATTGTCCGCTCCGATAGTTATATCACCATAAAAAATCAAATGCTTCAAATCATCATTGTCAAAATGAATGGTGACATCAAATGCCCGTTCCAAAATTTTAGCTATATTACCTAATTTCTCCTCATTAAAGAATACATTATTATCAATCCACGCATTCATATATTCAGCATTGATATCTTTGACGGTCAAGACTCCACTCCTTTTATTACAGGTTATCAATTGATTGGGTTTCAACAAAATAGATTTATCAAACCTACTGTCACGAAAATCAACGGAGCCTTCCAATAGAGCTACCCGGATTTCATCATCTTCCTGATAATTCTGCACATTGAATTTAGTTCCCAATACTTTTACCTTCGCTTCACCCGAAACCACCACCAACGGAAGCTCCGGATTCTTACTGATTTCGAAATACCCTTCACCTTGCAATGACAAATCCCGATTCGTTATTCCAAACTGATTATTATAGCAAAGTGTGGATGCAGCATTCAGCCAAACGATACTGCCATCCGGAAGATTAAATTTCAACTTGGCCCTTCGGGGAGTTTCCAATGAATAAGTCAACAATTTTTCAGAAGATGAGGTACTCAATAAATAATTAGTTCCTATACCTGCCATAAAAATCAGACAAATACATGCCGCATAATAAAGAATCCTCCTTAAAGGAATCATCTTATTCTTGCTTTTTACAGCTCTATCCACTTTTTCCTTAAAATTTTGATATGCAAGCTCTTTATGATAACGCTTTTTATCGGTAGAAGCAACGGAAAGCAACCACGCTTCTTCATACTGCTGAAAGTATGCTTTATTTTCGGCAGACTCCTTTACCCATTTCCGCAAGACCTGCAAATCTCCTGAAGAAATGGTTCTCTCTAAAAAAGAGAGTATCAAACTATCTATATTTGTTATATTTCTTTCCATATTCTATAACTTAAGACAATCCGTTTGCACTTTTGTGTAGTCTAATATGACGATTTTATTTCAAAATCATTAAAGTAACGTTAAAAACACCAGAATTGACAGTATATAGTCTTTCAACTCTAACCGTAGTTTCCCTAATGCATTCTTCATGTGATATTTCACTGTATTAACCGAAATATTCAGTTCACTCGCTATTTCTTCATATTTCATACCGTCAAACCGGCTCATTTTAAATACAGCCCGGCATTCGGGAGACAATTCATTAATTATCGAATTTATTTTATTCTCCAACTCCTGTTCCAGCAAGCTTTCTAACGGATGCTTGTTCTCTATGAAAAATAATTCTTCTATTGCCGCTTTATCCTCATATTGATTAATACTTATTTCCCGTTGAATATATTCCTGCTGCAGATAATTAATACAACGATTCTTCACGCTCCTCACTAAATAAGAGCGCAGAGAATACTTAATATCAATATTGTCTTTTATTTCCCACAAATTATAAATGATATCTCCCACTATCGTTTCCGAAATGTATTCATCTCTTAGATAACTGTCAGCAACCATACATAAGAAATCATAGTATTTATCAAAAATAAAACGAAAGGCATATTCATTTCCTTCTCTCAAATAGATCATGACATTATTATCCGTAATAATATCATTTTTGTTACTCATAGTCATAGTTAATCTCCAGGTACACCTGTCATTTAGTCAAATTAAGTAAAAGATTTAATTGTTGTATTTCAAAGATAAACAAATCCAATCATACTAATAACAAAAAGTCTAATTATTTACTTTTTCTGATTAAAAAGCCAATCCATAAAGTCTGGATAATTAAAAGCCGGATACCATGAAAAATGATCGCACCCATAGAACTCAATATATGAAACATAATAATGATACTCATACATCATCTGCATACACTGCCCAATACTATCCCGCTTATTACCCGGATCCTGTAATTGTGAACCGCTAAAAAGCTGTTTGAACCCACTATCGATAACATTATCCTGACAGAAAGTCAAAGGAGAATAACCCTGCAAAACGATGATAAAGAAAACGATATATAGTTTCCTGTAACTACGATTGTTTTTCATAATAGGACATAATTTGTTTAAGGTATTGGTACCTCCCCAACAATCAGACAGTCAATATGAAAAAACGGGTAGTGTCATATCTTGATTTTTCCATATCCTTAAAAGATATTAACAATACATTTAAGAAAAATATAAATCCTATTTATCCAAACATCTATTAAGAGCCGGTTTAAATTTTCCTCTCAATAAAAAAGAGGCAGCACAAAATTTTCTATCTCATCAGAAAATCATGTGCCGCCTTTTCTTTACTTTATTGGTGATAAACTAAAGTAATATTTCATATTTTAATTCAGGAAACCATTTTTCCAGAATATTATCTACTTTGGATTCTATTTCAGGGGTTATGTGCTTTTTCACTTTCTTATATGCTATCGTTACAGCTGTTATTTCATCTATCCAGCCCAAAACAGGGAATCGCCGGGCAGATATCAAATCAACAGGTAATATTAAATAAGAGAGTGCAGAAACAACCAAAAGTTTATCTGACAAGGGTGTATCAGGACTCTTCAATACATAATAAAGAGAAAGCACAGGACGCATGGAAGTACGTCCAAGAGTTTTCCCCCAATCTTTTATCTTTTCTAAAAGCTGGTCAAAATCCAACTTACTAACAAATCTGTCTATCTCTTTCATATGCGATACTATTTATATATTGATTTTTTTCTCCTGATCCAATAATCTATCCCTAAAAGCCCCAAAGCCAATAACGCAATATAAGCATAGAAAGCTATTAACGGGAAAGAGGTTGAAGACAGCTTCAAATGAAGCATAAAATCCGATGGACTGAAATCTAAATAAAAAAACAAATAGTAGACTAAAGTACCCAACATCACAAACAAAGCAGCCAATAAAGAGAAAAGCAGATTCCTCTTTTTCCGTCTTTCCTGTTTTACTGCCTCTACGCGTATCTGTTCCATCATACGAAAAGTGAAATTGGAAGACAGACTTCCGGATTTTCTCTTTTCAAGCACTTGTTTCAATGTATTATCGATTTTTGTTTCCATAACGGCTCTCCTCATTCATTAATAAATAGATTTTCTTACGCGTCCGATGCAACTTCACTTTTACATTTCCAGACGACAACTTTAAAATCTCACTAATCTCTTCCATTGATCTTTCCTCATAATAAAAAAGGGTAATTAACGCTTTCTCTTCTGCAGTCAAGCGATCAATCGCATGTATTAGTTTCGCTATCCGTTCTTCATCATCCGTCAGACAAAGTATATCGTCTGCTTTATCGCCAGGCACATTGTTAATGGTATTTTCATCCACATAGAAAAACTCCTGCTTCTTTTTACGAGTTGCGGATATGGCCGTATTATAAGCAATCCGGTAAATCCACGTAGAAAACAAACACTCTCCTTTATAATTACTCAGGTTCCGGAAAGCTTTTAAGAAAACATCCTGTACAAGCTCCTCCGCATCTTCAGAGCAACCGACTATTTGCACGATCAACGAATAGAGCGGACGACTGTAACGATCGAGTAAAACAGAAAAATACTCCGTTTCTCCATCCAAAATCCGTGCAATATACCGTGTCTCTTCGTTTTGTACCATGATATCCGGTTAGACGCAGTTTACAGAAAAAGGTTACAGAAATAACCTAAAAGTCTGTCTGAATTTTCCCTTAAAAGCTTTATCAGCTTCTTTTGAGCAAAATTAAAACAGGACCCATACCTTTTAGGATACAGGAATCATCCCGATAAATAAATTCAATTTTACTGTAACCTTTTTCACTGTATCGCGTCAAACAGTACAAAGAACGAAATTATTCACTTAAAAACATACGATTATGATGGATTTTATTATGGTTCCACTCATCATGGGAATTATTACATTAGGAATTTATAAACTGTTCGAACTATTTGCATGCAGACGAGAACGCATGGCTATCATTGAAAAATTGGGCGATAAGATTTCAGCAGCCGATTGGAAAGGAAAGTTTTCCCTACCCATTTACAACCATTATTCTTTTAGTACATTGAAAGGAGGCTGCCTGATGTTAGGTATCGGATTGGGGTTATTGATTGGCTTTTTTATTTGTGCATCTGCCATACCCGATTATCTTGCTACCAGTGACCTCAGTTGGAATGCGAGACAAATAGTCGGCATCGTTTATGGCTCCAGTGTTCTGCTTTTTGGAGGTGCCGGCCTGATTACCGCTTTCCTCATCGAGAACAAAATGAATAAAAAGAAAGAAGACCGATAAGAATCGGAAAATATATAAAAAATTCTTCGCTAAGAACCTTACCCCTACTACAACACAACATCGGTAGCAGGGGTAAAGTCTTTTTAAAGAGACTTTCTGTACCCTCTTATTTTCTATCTAAAAAGCATCAATTAGCCGATATACACATTTACACAAAGAAAAACATAAAGTTCGTCTTCTTGTTGTTCAAACTCAATTTTATCTTCTCTGGCTAACCAACCTAAAGCTGCCCCCAACTCTTTATCTTTGAGCCCGGATTTCCTTTTAAGGCTCCCGTAGCTCCATTTGTCATTGTTGCTTAGCAACTGCCAAACTTTCCCGGCATTCAAGCCAATTTCCATCTTATCCATAATTTAATACAATAATTTAAAGGTTGTAATACAATCGGTTACCATTTCATCGATTAAAGTTAACAAAATTGCGCAAACATTGTTACTGCAAAAGCAATAAACTTCTATTTCACACAGCATTTTTAACATAACGACCGTCTTACAACTCAATATATTACTGTTCTTAGCATACGTTAAACGGGATACTTTTTTTCATTATAATATGTTAGCCAAAGTTAGTATAAAACGTGTTTATACGGCAATAAGAAACAACTTGAAGAAATAGTGTAACTACTAAAAAAAAGAAAGCCACTTCAAACAAACTGAAGCGGCTTTCCTCTTAAAATTATGGGATAATATTACATCATTCCACCCATTCCTCCCATTCCGGGAGCGCCCATCGGCATTTCGGGTTTATCTTCCTTTTTCTCTACAATTACACATTCGGTAGTAAGGAACATACCGGCAATAGAAGCAGCATTCTCCAAAGCTACACGAGCAACCTTAGCAGGATCGACTACACCGGCAGCATGCAGATTCTCGTAAACATCCATACGGGCATTATAACCAAAGTCACCTTTGCCTTCACGAACTTTCTGAACTACTACAGCACCTTCCTTGCCTGCGTTAGCTACAATCTGACGAAGCGGCTCTTCAATGGCACGCTTGATGATTTCCACACCGGTTGTCTCGTCGGCATTATCACCCTTCATACCTTCCAGAACATCGATAGCACGAATATAAGCTACGCCACCACCCGGAATGATACCTTCTTCGATAGCTGCACGAGTAGCACGAAGGGCATCGTCTACGCGATCTTTCTTCTCTTTCATTTCTACTTCAGAAGCAGCACCTACATAAAGAACAGCTACACCACCAGACAATTTAGCCAGACGTTCCTGTAATTTTTCACGGTCATAATCCGATTTAGTAGCAGCAATCTGAGCCTTAATCTGATCGCAACGTTCCTTGATGTTCTCTTTTGCACCGGCACCGTTTACGATAGTCGTATTATCTTTAGAAACCGTAACCTTATCGGCTGTACCCAACATTTCGATAGTAGCCTGTTCCAGTTTCAATCCTTTTTCTTCGCTGATAACCACACCGCCTGTCAAGATAGCGATATCTTCCAGCATTTCTTTTCTGCGGTCACCGAAGCCCGGAGCTTTCACTGCACAAATCTTCAACTGAGAACGCAAACGGTTTACAACCAATGTGGTCAATGCTTCACTGTCAACATCTTCTGCAATCACCAATAAAGGACGTCCTGTCTGTACAGCAGGTTCCAAAATAGGCAAGAAATCTTTCAGATTAGAGATTTTCTTGTCATAGATCAGAATGTATGGTTTCTCCATTTCACATTCCATCTTCTCTGTATTGGTTACAAAGTAAGCAGATAAATAACCACGGTCGAACTGCATACCTTCTACCACACCGATAGTAGTGTCAGTACCCTTCGCCTCTTCAATAGTGATAACACCGTCTTTAGAGACCTTGCGCATTGCATCAGCAATCAGTTTACCGATTACCGGATCATTATTAGCAGAAACAGTAGCTACTTGCTCTATCTTGTCATAGTTGTCACCTACCTTTTCGGCCTGATTCTTAATAGATTCAACCACCTTGGCAACAGCTTTGTCAATACCGCGTTTGATATCCATAGGACTTGCACCGGCTGTTACATTCTTCAAACCTTCAGCTACGATTGCCTGAGCCAAAACTGTTGCAGTCGTTGTTCCGTCACCGGCATCATCACCTGTTTTAGAAGCTACCTCTTTTACCAGTTGGGCACCGGTATTCTGATAAGCATCTGCCAATTCGATTTCTTTAGCCACCGTCACACCGTCTTTAGTGATGTGAGGAGCTCCGAATTTCTTTTCAATAATGACATTACGTCCTTTCGGACCCAGTGTTACTTTTACTGCATTTGCCAAAGCATCGACACCTTTTTTCAATTGGTCACGGGCATCGATATTGAATAATATTTCTTTTGCCATCTCTATTTACTATTTAATAATTTACAATCTACTATTTTAATTAACCCAAAACAGCGAGAACATCGCTTTGACGCATGATAAGGTATTTGCTACCTTCCACCTCGAGTTCTGTTCCGGCATATTTTCCATAAAGAACCGTATCGCCTACTTTCAATACCATTTCTTCATCTTTTGTACCGTGACCTACTGCCACAACTTCACCTTTCAAAGGTTTTTCTTTTGCTGTATCAGGAATAATGATACCGCCAATTGTCTTTTCTTCTGCAGGTGCAGGGAGTATCAGCACTCTGTCTGCCAATGGTTTAATGTTCATAGTTACTTTTTTGTTTTATATGTTATACATAATTATATTATTAATCTGTCCGTTTCAAACGAACGAAAAACAGATTGCGAAAACCGTGCCAAAATCAAAATATGTTTGTTTGTCAGCGAAAGACTGACAAAATGACGCAGATGTGGCTGACGAATTAGGAATAAATTATGTACCTTTGCACGTCATTTACGCACACATTCATATGAAAAAGAAATTACTACTCGCAATTTGCCTTTTGGTAACAATGAACGGCTTTGCCCAAAAGAAAGATTTCAAATACAAATTCTATGGGCAAATCCGTACGGATTTATTTTACAACAGCCGCGCCAATAAAGAAACGGTGGACGGATTATTCTATATGTATCCATTGGATAAACTCCCGGATGCAGATGGAAAAGATTTGAATGCTACAGCCAACGGCAGTTTCTATGTTTTATATACTCGTTTGGGAGTAGACGTGGCAGGGCCGAAATTGGGAAATGCCAAAACATCCGCCAAAGTGGAAGTCGATTTCAGAGGTTCGGGAACCACTTTTTCCACTGTACGCGTACGCCATGCCTATCTAAATTTGGATTGGGGCAAGTCGGCCCTCCTGATGGGACAGACCTGGCATCCCCTGTTTGGTGATGTCTCCCCACAAATATTAAACCTCTCGGTGGGGGCTCCTTTCCAGCCATTCAGCCGGGCACCGCAAATACGGTATCAATACACTAACAAGAATCTTCAATTGACAGGTGCTGCCATTTGGCAATCGCAATACTTGTCAGTGGGTCCGGATAATGTAAAAAGCCAGAATTATATTAAAAACAGTTGCATCCCGGAGATTTATGCCGGAGCAGATTACAAAGGAAAAAACTGGTTGGTAGGTGCAGGTATCGAATTATTATCCATCAAGCCCAGAACAGAATCAAAAGTGGAGACACCGGAATCGACACCGGAAAAAAAACACTATAATACTTATAAGGTAAACGAACGTATTACCACCCTCTCATACGAAGCACATCTGAAATACAGCAATGCAAACTGGCTTATTGCTGCAAAAAGCGTATTAGGAAGTAATCTGACACAAACCTCCATGTTAGGCGGTTACGGAATAAAATCCAAAGACGCAAAGACCGGTAAACAAGAGTATGCATCTATCTTAAACTCCAGTTCATGGGTGAATGTGGTATATGGCAAAAAGTGGAAACCGGGAGTTTTCCTCGGATATATCAAGAATTTAGGGACCGGGGATTCTGTAACCCAATTATACGGTACAGGAACTGATGTCGATCAACTCACGACCGTGGGAGCTGAGTTGACTTACAATGTAGCTCACTGGAAATTCGGACTTGAATATACATTCAGTTCAGCCTGGTATGGTTCGATGGATACTTCAAACGGAAAAATCAAAGATACCCATTCCATCAGCAATCACCGTGTTGTGGGAGTAGCCATGTTTATGTTCTAACTACAATTCAACATACTCGATATATATCAACCGACAAAGGGGAAAGCATAAAAAACACATCCTATGCTTTCTCCTTTTATCAATTAATCCGAGAAAACGGGGCAATCCGAGAAAACCTTTCGAAGAGAAAACATACGTTTTATAAATATGAAGCACATAGGTAACAGCCATTATATTCTATCGAGTTGCAATCTCTATCGTCCGGTTTTGGTACTTCTTTGTAAAATCGATAAGCGAACTACCCATATAGAAAAGGAATACCAAACTTATAATGGCCATCAATGTACTCACCATAGCAAAATGACTTTTTCGTACCAAATCGTTTTTACCCATCGTAATTTCTTTCTTTGATTATTCATAGTACAAAAATAAAGCCGGAATCTTACATCTTCCTTACAGAAACGTGACAGTTCGCTTACATTTTCAACTTTCTGAGCCAACCGGGTAATATACAGACTCCGATAAAAAGATACATGTAATAGGTTATCATCCGCCAGATAAAAGCAACAAGCAAAGCCATTCCACCGATAGTAAAAAAGTCGGCATAATATACCCGAAACATATATTCGCTTACACCGCTACCACCCGGTGTGGGACTGACAGTCATCACAATCCAGAGAATAAGCTGCCTGACAAAAGCCAATAATTGATGCCCGTTTGTCGTGAAAGCAACCAGCAATGCATTGACCACCAGATAGCGTGACATCCATGAAATGCAAGTCATCCCAAAAACCTTTAGCCAAAAAAGCAATGAACGATGACTCATCTCATGAGAGCTGATGACAAGATTATCAGTCAGCGTCTCGACAGCTCCTTTCCAACGGTAAAGCAGTGGAATACGGAAAACCGCCAGTAACAAACGTTTCACCCATTCAGGGCGGTGAAACAAAGCCACATATAATAATAACGTCCAAAAAACAATCAAAGAATAAACGATAAAAAACAATGCTTTAATTCCTGAAGAGATGACACCGATACTGCCAAAAAGTTCGTCAAAAGAAAACAAAAGCAATGCAACAGGACAAGCAAATACAAAAAACAACTCATCTAAAAAAATACAGGAAATCATCAATGCCGTACTTTTTCCGGCATCAACCCCTTCTTTATTGAGAAATAAAACAATGAGACTTCCCCCGCCCACAGCCGAAGGGGTAACAGCCGAAGTAAACTCACAAAGCATGTTCACATTAAAAACCTGACGCCAGGTAAGCGTATCGTCGCTAAGCCAACGCAAACGTGCCATTGCCCCAAAATCTCTACCGAATATAAATAAAAAAGCCAATAAGATTCCTCCACACATCCGCCAGGAAAAATGAAGTCCGGAAAACAACTCCGGATTAAAATCCCTATAGAAAAGCCAACTTACAACAACCAATCCTATAAGAACAGGCAGAAACACATAAGAGATTTTAAAGGTTTTTATCGTATTACCCATCACGTCGTCTTTCAATTTCCGCTGCGATGGATAAGGTTAACATACCGATCGTATACCTCTTCTGCCACATCTTCCCATGAGCGGGCTATACTGTGTGAAGCCGCCTCTCCGGCTTCCGCTATCAATTGTGGGGTCTCTAATAACTGACTGATACGGGATGCATATGCCGTAACACTGTTATCACTCAAGAATCCATTGACAGAATCATGTATTACCTCTGCCGAAGTGGAACCTTTGATCAGTAACGAAGGAGTATGCAATGCGGCTGCTTCACGAACAACTAACGGAGCGTTATCATATAAAGAAGGAAAAAGAAACAAATCTGCTGCCGCATAATACAACTTCAACCGCTCACGTTCTGTGATACTTCCCATGAAAATCACCTTATCCGTTAGATACAAATCCTCTGTTTTCCTCCGCAGTTCGGAAGCAGCATATCCCGAACCGATAAAATACATCCGAAAAGGAAGTGTTCGGATTTCAGCCAAGGCCTCCAACAAAAATTCCAGATTCTTTTCCCAGATATGCTGTCCCACGAATAAAAACATAAATTCATCGGAAGGCAACCGCAGTTTATCCCTTGCCGAACGCCGTAACTGTTCCACTGGGATATTCCCAGCAAAGTCACTGCCATTATCAACGACTTCCACTTTACCTTTATACCCGTATTCACGCAAAGTTTCTTCTACCGCCGCCTGTGGAATCCATACTTCATCTGCCATTTCATAGAAACGGATAATGCTTCGAATCAGATAGTCAACCAGAGCTTTGCAAGGAATGACCCTCTCAAAATCAGAACGGTACTTAGAATGAAATGTAGCTACCAAAGGAATATGCTGCGTTTTGGCTATTTTCAGAGCAAGCGAACCGGATGAAAAAGGACAATGCGCGTGCACCAGTTCAAAAGAGAGTTTATTGATTCGTTCGTGAAAAGGCCAGTCAATACGTGGAAACCCCAACCGATACGGTTTACGCATAGGAATGGGAACAGAAGAATAACGATACACCGGATATGCCTCTTTATCTTTTGCAGCCGGTGTTTTAGGAGTCACAACACAAACATTGCCGGCTTTTTTATGAAGCCAATAAGCATAATTCTGTGTAGTAAGCGATACCCCATCCATAATCGGAGGGAAACAATCATTAAAAAGCCCTATCATAATAATTTATTCGGTTGAGTGCAAAGAAACACATGGGATATTACAATTGTTTGAAGTTGGCATGACAATCATCTTTAACGAATATTAGTTTTTCAGCAAACTGTTCATTATCTTTGCAGTCCCTAACAACCCTAAAAAGACATTATGGCATTTACTAACAACGTTATGATTGTCCGCCACAAACTGCTGGCCGACCTCGTAAGACTATGGAAGAAAGATGAATTAACAGACAAAATCGACCGGCTTCCCATTGAATTGAGCCCCCGTAAATCAAAACCATTGGGACGGTGCTGCATCCATAAAGAGCGCGCTGTATGGAAATACAAATGCCTCCCCTTGTTGGGACTGGACATGGCAGATGAAAAGGATGAGTTGACTACCTTGTCCGAATACGCCCGTCAGGCATTAGACCGCGAAACGTGTACTAAAGAGAATATCCTGTGCGTAATAGATGAAGCCTGTTCTTCCTGCGTACAAATCAATTATGAAATAACCAATCTCTGCCGGGGGTGCGTGGCACGCAGTTGCTATATGAACTGCCCCAAAGATGCCATCCGTTTTAAGAAAAACGGACAAGCAATGATTGACCATGACACTTGCGTCAGTTGTGGCATCTGCCATAAAAGCTGCCCATACCATGCCATCGTCTATATTCCTGTGCCTTGCGAAGAAGCTTGTCCTGTCAAGGCAATCAGTAAAGACGAACGGGGTATCGAACACATCGACGAGAGCAAATGCATCTATTGCGGAAAGTGTATGAACGCTTGTCCGTTCGGTGCCATTTTCGAAATCTCACAAGCCTTCGATGTTCTGCAACACATACGTAAAGGAGAAAAGATGGTAGCGATTATTGCTCCTTCCATCCTCGGACAGTTCAAAACCGATATAGAACACGTATACGGCGCTTTCAAGGAGATCGGTTTCACAGATGTGATCGAAGTGGCACAAGGGGCCATGGATACCACCAGCAATGAGGCCCATGAGTTACTGGAAAAGCTGGAAGAAGGACAAGCATTTATGACAACTTCCTGCTGTCCGTCGTATATCGAATTGGTAGAAAAGCACATTCCCGATTTGAAACCTTACGTATCCACCACCGGCTCGCCCATGTACTATGCAGCCCGTATTGCAAAAGAAAAGCACCCGGATGCAAAAATCGTATTCGTCGGTCCTTGCGTGGCAAAACGTCAGGAGATACGTCGTGATGAAGCAGTAGATTTCATTCTGACATTTGAAGAAATAGGTTCCATCCTCGACGGTATGGATATCCGGTTGGAACAGGCTCAACCTTTCTCTCTGGCATACACTTCCGTGCGCGAAGCACACGGATTTGCCCAGGCAGGTGGTGTAATGGGAGCGGTAAAAGCTTACCTGAAAGAAGAAGCCGACAAGATCAACGCCATCCAAGTGTCCGATATAAACAAAAAGAATATCGCCTTGCTCCGGGCATGCGCCAAAACGGGCAAAGCCGCCGGACAATTCATCGAGGTAATGGCTTGTGAGGGCGGTTGTATCACCGGACCAAGTACGCACAACGATATTGTTTCCGGTCGCCGGCAATTGGTACAGAGCTTGCTTAAACGCAAAGAATCTTATGAAAATATGGGTTGACCGTCTCAAACAAGAACATACCCTCCCGCCCGAGGGATACAAGGCACTACTGACCTGCACCCATGTCGATGTCACCACATATCTGCACCGACAGGCACAGAAAGTAACACAGGCACGTTTTGGTAATAATATCTATATCCGTGGACTGATTGAAATCAGCAATTGCTGCCGGAACAATTGCTATTACTGTGGAATACGAAAAGGAAATCCACAAGTAGAACGATATCGCCTCAGCCGTGAAACGATCCTCGACTGTTGCACGCAAGGATACGAGTTGGGATTCCGTACCTTTGTAATGCAGGGAGGAGAAGATGCGGCACAATCGTCCGAATGGGTAGAAGAGACCGTAGCCGCCATAAGAAACCGCTTCCCCGATTGTGCCATTACCCTGTCTTTGGGAGAAAAGACCCGGGAAGAATACGAGCGTTTTTTCCGTGCAGGAGCCAATCGTTATCTCCTGCGTCACGAGACATTTAACGCAGAACATTACAAGCTGTTGCACCCGGCAGAAATGTCACAACAAAACCGGATACAATGTTTGCATTGGTTAAAAGAGATAGGCTACCAGACAGGGACAGGAATAATGGTAGGCAGCCCCGGGCAGACGACCGATCATCTCATCGAAGACATCAGGTTCATCGAATGTTTCCGCCCGCAGATGATCGGCATAGGTCCTTTTATCCCTCATCAGGATACACCTTTCGGCACATCCGCGCCGGGAAGCATAGAGCAGACTTTACGGTTACTCTCCATCTTCCGGCTGATGCTGCCCGATGCACTCATTCCGGCTACTACGGCCTTGGCCACCCTTGCACCCGACGGGCGCGAACGAGGTATACTGGCAGGTGCCAACGTGGTGATGCCTAACCTCTCGCCTTGCGAAGAACGAATAAAATATGCATTATATAATAACAAAGCTTCTCTCGGTGCCGAAGCTGCCGAAGGTCTTGCCATGCTGAACAAGCAGTTACAGGCTATCGGTTACAAAGTACTTCCCACACGAGGAGATGCCCCAAACGGTGATAACCCGTTTAAATAATTAAAAAACAATGGAAACCATACCTTACCTCCCCCATTCCTCCCGAGCTGATGAATTCATCAATCATCAGGAGATATTGGACACACTGGAGTATGCCCGCGAAAACAAAAATAACCGGACGCTGATAGAGCGACTCATAGACAAAGCCGCCCTGTGCAAAGGACTCACCCACCGGGAAGCCGCTCTCCTGCTGGAATGTGACCAGCCGGATCTGACAGAACGTATCTTTCACTTAGCCAAAGAGATTAAACAGAAACTCTACGGTAACCGCATCGTGATGTTTGCGCCACTCTATCTCTCCAACTATTGCGTAAACGGCTGTACCTATTGCCCGTATCATCTGAAAAACAAAACGATTGCCCGTAAAAAACTGACACAAGAAGAAATTCGTCGTGAAGTAATCGCCCTACAGGATATGGGCCATAAGCGTTTGGCATTGGAAGCCGGTGAACACCCGATACTCAACCCGTTGGAGTATATTCTCGAATCCATCGAAACGATATACAGCATCAAACACAAAAACGGAGCAATCCGCCGGGTGAACGTCAACATAGCCGCCACTACGGTGGAGAACTACAGAAAACTGAAAGATGCAGGTATCGGAACCTATATCCTCTTTCAAGAGACTTACCATAAAGAGAACTACGAAAAGCTCCACCCCACCGGACCCAAAAGCAACTATGCCTGGCATACGGAAGCTATGGACCGTGCCATGCAAGGAGGAATAGACGATGTGGGCATCGGGGTCTTGTTCGGACTGAATACTTTTAAATATGACTTTACCGGACTGCTAATGCATGCCGAACATCTTGAAGCCGTATTCGGAGTAGGACCGCATACGATCAGTGTTCCACGCATTTGCCCGGCTGATGACATCGATACTGCCGACTTCCCCAATGCCGTGTCCGATGATATATTCCGCCGCATCGTAGCAGTGATCCGCATTGCCGTACCTTATACAGGAATGATTATTTCTACCCGTGAATCACAAGAGTCTCGGCAACAGGTTCTTGACATAGGTATTTCACAAATCAGTGGCGGCTCGCGCACCAGCGTAGGCGGTTATGCGGTGCCGGAACCTTTATCCGAAAATTCAGCGCAGTTTGATTTGAATGATACCCGTACACTGGACGAAATCGTGAGCTGGCTGCTCGACTTAGGATACATCCCCAGTTTCTGCACTGCCTGCTATCGGGCCGGAAGAACAGGCGACCGGTTTATGTCACTGGTTAAATCAGGCCAGATAGCCAACTGCTGCGGACCGAATGCCTTGATGACTTTAAAAGAGTATCTGGAGGATTATGCCTCTCCCGCCACCCGTATCAAAGGCGAATCGTTGATAGCTGCCGAAGCTGCCGGAATACCTAATCCGAAAATCAAAGAAATAGCCATCCGGAACCTGAGCGAAATAGCTAATGGGAAAAGAGACTTTCGGTTTTAGTGTAGCACCCGGTGCTACCCTGTATTGTCCTTGCAAGAAATATTTCCCGAACGGAAAGATACATCGGACCGACAATCATCATTTTATAATTCAATCAGTATGAGCTTTCAGAAAACTCCTAATTCCAACCGACTGCATATCGCTCTTTTCGGGCGGCGAAACAGTGGCAAGTCCTCCTTGATCAATGCACTGACAGGACAGAATACCGCCCTTGTATCCGACACTCCAGGCACAACGACCGATCCGGTGCTTAAAGCAATGGAGATTCACGGCATCGGCCCCTGCCTTTTCATCGACACGCCCGGATATGACGATGAAGGCGAACTGGGGAAGATGCGTATAACCCGTACTTTGCAGGCTATTGAAAAAACAGACATTGCCCTGTTGCTCTGCCACCCGGATATGAAAGAAGAACTTCACTGGATCAAGATACTCAAAGAAAAGAATATTCCGGTAATTTTGCTACTAAACAAAGCGGACATACTGCATGATACGGAACAGGAAGCACAAAGCATCAAAGATAAAAGCGGACAGTATCCTCTCATCGTAAGCGCAAAGACACATCAAGGCATAGCAGAAATTTCGCAAGCCATCATACGGCATCTGCCGGAAGATTTCGATACACAAAGTATCACGGGGAATCTGGTTTCGGAAGGGGATCTCGTTCTACTCGTCATGCCGCAAGACATACAAGCACCCAAAGGGCGCCTCATCCTTCCGCAAGTACAGACACTCCGAGAATTGCTTGACCGGAAATGCCCGGTGATGAGTTGCACTACTGACCGGCTGAAAGCCACCCTACAAGCACTATCACGCCCTCCTAAACTGATTATCACCGATTCGCAGGTATTCAAAACTGTCTACGAACAGAAACCGGCAGAAAGCATGCTGACCTCTTTTTCCGTGCTATTCGCCGCTTATAAAGGGGACATCGAATACTACACCGCCAGTGCGTCGGCCATTGATAAACTGACTGAAAAATCTCATGTGCTGATTGCCGAAGCATGTACTCATGCACCATTGTCAGAAGATATCGGCCGTGTAAAACTTCCCCGTCTTTTACGCAAAAAAGCAGGAGAAGGATTACAAATAGACATCGTATCCGGCAATGATTTTCCAAAAGATCTCAAGAAGTATGATCTAATAATCCAGTGTGGTGCCTGCATGTTCAACCGAAAGTATGTCCTCAGCCGGATAGCACAAGCCAGGCTGCAAAAAATTCCAATGACCAATTACGGAGTGGCCATCGCCTGTCTCAACGGAATACTCGATAAAATAGAATGGTAAAAGGAATAAAAAAATCCTCCCCGATGCTTCTGAATTGAACTGCAGTTCAACCTTGCCGGCATCGGGGAGGATCTTCTTCACCACTGAGGAGACAGTGGTCCGGCACCGAAGAAAGATATCTCCGGCACCGAGGAGAACGGGGGAGAAAAACTATTTCAAAAGAGCCTTGATCAACTCTTCCCCTGAAACCAACGACTGCTCACCGGTCTCCATATTTTTCAGCATCGCCTTGCCCTCATTCATCTCATTTTCGCCCACAATAGCTACAAACGGAATATTCTTGGCATTGGCATAGCTCATCTGCTTCTTCATTTTTGCCGCATCCGGGAAAATCTCTGCACGTATACCGGCCAAACGTGCTTTGGCCAATATCTCCATAGAGAAAGCCGCTTCCTTCTCACCGAAGTTTACAAACAACAGTTGCGTGCCGTTCACCGCTTCCTTCGGGTAAAGTTCCAATTGATTCAACACATCAAAAATGCGGTCGGCGCCAAAAGAAATGCCTACTCCCGAAACGCCTGCCATACCGAATACTCCGGTCAGATTATCGTAACGGCCACCACCGGTAATACTACCGATCTGCACATCCAACGCTTTCACTTCAAAGATAGCACCTGTATAATAATTCAAACCACGCGCCAGTGTCAAGTCGAGTTCTATTTCATTCTTCAGTCCCATAACCGCAAGTGTATTCAATATGAATTCACTCTCTTCCACTCCCTTAATACCGGTCTCGCTGCCCGCCAGCACATTCTTCAATGTAGCCAACTTTTCGGCATTGGTTCCACTCAACAGAATAATCGGTTGTAATTTGGCAATCGCCTCATCACTGATTCCCTTCTCTTTCAGCTCGGCATTCACATTATCAAGACCTATCTTATCCAGCTTATCGATAGCCACCGTTATATCTACTATTTTATCAGCCTCACCGATGATCTCGGCAATACCTGTCAAAATCTTACGGTTATTAATCTTAATACAAACGCGAATACCGAAACGAGTGAACACTGTATCCACAATTTGCATCAATTCTACCTCATTCAATAACGAATCGCTACCTACCACATCGGCATCACATTGGTAAAACTCGCGATAACGCCCCTTTTGCGGACGGTCTGCACGCCATACCGGCTGAATCTGATAACGTTTGAACGGGAAAGTAATTTCATCACGGTGCATCACCACATAACGGGCAAACGGCACTGTAAGATCATACCGCAATCCCTTCTCACAAAACTTACTGGCCAACTTCACAGCATTGCGGCCCAATAACTCTTCATCCGTTATTCCCGAAAAATAATCTCCGGAATTTTGTATCTTAAACAAGAGTTTATCCCCTTCCTCACCATACTTTCCCATCAATGTGGAAAGCATCTCCATAGACGGGGTTTCTATCTGCTGAAACCCATACAGGTGATAAACTTCACGAATCGTATTGAAAATATAATTGCGTTTCGCCATCTCTACAGGCGAAAAGTCACGCGTTCCTTTAGGTATGCTTGGTTTTGCTGCCATAATTCTTACAGTTTTATGTATTTGGATTGCAAAGTTATAGGAAATAATTGATTATTCAATGAAAAGGTTTACTTTTGTCGGAAGCCTACAAACAGTAATTCCCTCTCCCGGAACTTATCCGAAAGAGGGAATTCATATTTCCAAACTTAGATCCTGTCTAAATTCCGCTTAATCTCTTCTACCCATGAAAATCATGACATAATAGATCAATGTAGCCAGAGAACCCAATGCAGCAACTACATAAGTGTAAGCAGCCGAACGAAGCGCATCTTCTGCCTGAGAATGATTATAGGAATTAGTAATTCCGGATGAACTCAACCATACCAAGGCACGCTTACTTGCATTGATTTCCACCGGAAGGGTGATAAAGCTAAACAACGTTGTCATGGCAAACAAAATAATACCTGCGAGTAAAAGTTGAGGGAACGTATTTATCAATAAAATACCTGCAAGCAACAGCCATGTCATCCATTGGGATGCAAAAGTCACTACAGGCACCAACTTGCTGCGCATGGTTAGCGGAGCATAGGCACGAGCGTGCTGAACAGCATGTCCACATTCATGAGCTGCCACAGCAGCAGCCATGATACTGTTACTTTCATATACACCTTCACTCAGGTTCACTGTCTTATTGGCAGGATTATAGTGGTCAGTCAGTTGTCCAGGAGTATGAGTCACCTGAACATCATAAATTCCATTATCATGTAACATCTTAATAGCCACGTCGCGTCCTGTCATTCCATTTCCGGTCGGTATCTTCGAATACTTCTTAAACTTGTTCTGCAAGTTCATTTGTACCAACCAACTCACTACGGCAATGCCGATAAATAATACCCAATACGATATCATATACTTTCTTTTTTTAATGATTACTACAAGTATCTGTACAAATAGTTTGCCAAAAATAAAGGGAAACTTTGTATATCACAAGAGTTTCCCTTCCTATTTATGAAGAATTATCTAAAATTCCGTTTATTCTTCCGTATATCTTTCAATTGTCTGCTCTCTATCCGGCCCTACAGAAACAATTTTGATTTCCACACCTAATTGTTCTTCAAGGAAAGACAGATACGCATTGAATTCCTCCGGGAACTCATCTTCGTTCTGCATTTTCGTCATATCGGTCTGCCAACCCGGAAGTTCGGCATATACAGGCTCTACACTATCATTAATTTCATAGGGGAAGTAGTCAATTTCTTCTCCGTTCACTTTATAAGCTACACAAGCTCTGATTGTCTCGAATGTATCGAGCACATCACTCTTCATCATAATCAGCTTAGTGACACCGTTGATCATAACGGAATACTTCAATGCAACAAGGTCGATCCAACCACAACGACGTTTACGACCGGTAACCGAACCGAATTCATGTCCCAATGTACATATCTTATCACCAGTCTCATCAAACAGTTCCGTAGGGAACGGACCCGCACCTACCCGAGTACAATACGCCTTGAAGATACCATACACTTCACCTATACGATTGGGAGCCACACCAAGCCCGGTACAGGCACCGGCACAAACCGTGTTCGAAGAGGTAACAAACGGATAAGAACCGAAATCGATATCCAGCATCGTTCCCTGTGCACCTTCGCAAAGCACACTCTTGCCGGACTTCAACAAATTGTTCACCTCATGTTCGCTGTCTACCAGATTGAATTGCTTGAGGTATTCGATGCCTTCCATCCAAGTCTTTTCCATTTCCGTAAGATCATACTCATAGTTCAAACCCTTCAGAATCTGTTCATGACGAGCTTTGGCGGCAGCATATTTTTGATCAAAATTATCGAGAATATCACCTACACGGATTCCGTTACGGCTTACCTTATCTGTATAAGTAGGACCGATTCCCTTTCCGGTAGTACCCACTTTCGCATCCCCTTTGGCGGCTTCGTAAGCAGCATCCAGAATACGGTGTGTCGGCAGGATAAGATGTGCTTTTTTAGAAATATGCAGCCGGTTTTTCAAGTTATGCCCCGATGCTTCCAAAGCTTCGGCTTCCGCTTTGAATAAAGCCGGATCAAGCACGACTCCATTACCGATAATGTTCACTTTATCTCCCTGAAAGATACCGGAAGGAATGGAACGGAGCACATATTTCTGTCCTTCGAACTCAAGTGTATGACCGGCATTCGGGCCGCCCTGAAAACGTGCAACCACATCATATCTCGGAGTTAGTACGTCGACTACTTTACCTTTTCCTTCGTCGCCCCATTGTAATCCTAATAGTACATCTACTTTCATTTCTCTTTTTTATTGTTGTTACTTACTTTTTTCCGTTTATTGGCACGATCGCATTTACTGCATATCCCATAGATATACAACGAATAATGTGAAAGCTGAAACCTGCTCAATTTTGTATTCTCAATCGCATTCTGCAACGCTCCATTCTGAAACTCGGTCACTTTACCGCATTGGGTACAGATTTGATGATGATGCGTTTCACGATTGTATGATTTCTCGTATTGGGAAGAAGTGCCGAACTGATGCTTGATAACCAGACGGGCGTTGATAAGCAGAATGATGGTATTGTAAAGTGTCGCACGACTGACCCGGAAATTTTCATGATTCATCATCTGCGAATAGAGCATATCTATGTCAAAATGTCCGTCTATAGAATAGATGGTGTCGAGTATGGCATAACGTTCGGGGGTCTTGCGATGCCCGTTCGCATTAAGATATTCCGTAAATATCTGTCTTACCGTATCTTTTACGTTCTGAGTTTCCATATCGGCACGAAATTAGCGCCAACAAAGTTAAGCCTTTTTTATAGAAAGCAAAAATAATATGAAGAATAATATGAAAATAAGATGTGGCCTCTCCCCACCCCTCTCCGTGGGAGAGGGAGTACAGATACTATCGTCTATTATTAGTTACAAAACTAACTTAGCTCCCTCTCCCACGGAGAGGGGTGGGGAGAGGCCTCTTCTTTCACCGTATTATATAATACCTGTTCGGCTTCTACGGATGAATCTTTCATGCCTTCTACCAGACGGCAGACCTGGAATGCGTGTTCTTCACTGTGCTGCATATATTTACGGATGGCAAGCAAAGCGGCATTACGCACATGATAGCTGCCGGAAAGAACAGCACAAACAGCCTGATCCAGAAATTCTCCGGCAGGACGCTCGGCCATATCCCCTTTTTTCATCAGCAAACGGGCAATAGTAAGGAAACCGCAAATCTGCGCATACTCCTCTTCCGAAGCGATCCAATGGAATGATTTGGCCGGAGCATAAGGCAAGTGTTGAAAAAGATTCATACAGGTAAGCTCCGCTATCTCGATATTCGGCATGTTCTCTACCCATATATCTGCGATTTCCGGAAAGAAAGTCTCTACCGGCTGTAACAATCCTGCAAGAATTTTACACTCACGAATATCCTCTTTCCATAGGGTTTGTGCCAGTTCATGATTCTTCTCATATGCAGCTGCTATACTTTTGATCCGAGGCAACTCCACCCCGAAATTAAGTTTATAGTTTAAGCCCTTCTCACGCATACTTTGAGACACAACCCCGTTCATCGAAAGCCGGAGTTGTGTCTTGATATCTTTCAGTTGTTCTTTTATATCCATTGTTTTTTTAGTTACAAGTTACAGGTTACAGACCACAAAGCAGAGGTTACAATACTAATATACAACATATTAACCACGCGTACCACTCACAGTTCGTAGCTTGCAACTAATTCACAGAAGGCAATGGAGAGTAGTCCTTACTATAACGTAACATCTGCTCTGCATATCCCTCGTCATAAGTTACGGTAACATCAGTTACTGCCCCGTTCTCATCCGTTACCGCCTCATATTTAGGATTCACAAATCCCTTGTATGGGGCAAGATTAAGTTTCTTATAGCGTTCCAAGACTTCTGCATGAAGAGTAGGATCTACTTTCACGGCATAATCTTCTACCAATGCACGGGCAGCCGCAAAATCACCGGTAGATTTAATACGCTGAATCTCCGCCAGCAACTCGCCGAAAAGTTGACGTACTTTTTCATAATCATTCACTGCCACATAAGTCTTACCGTCCTTCTTCACCAACTCTACCACTTTATCGGCAGCACCTTTCTCAAATACCCAACGGGCGATAAGCTGACGGTTACGCATATGTGCCTCTTCCACCGTATTACCCGGCTGGATACGTACCAATTGTGTCATCAGCCCGTTCATGAGATAAGTGTAATACTGCGCTTTATACGCTTCATTGCTGGGAAGCAGCCCCAACTCGACCAGTTTCGGATCAGCCACATAATACAATCCGAAAAGATCGGCACGCGCCTCTTCAATGGTAGAACCGTAAGCCTTCAAGGCATCCGGATCGACTCCCGGAAGCAATTTACCGGAACCATGCCCTAAACATTCGTGCAAGTCGGTATGCAGTTCATCCGTCAAGTCCGAGTACCGGTCTATCAGTGCGATCTCCGCATCACTGTATACAAACTCTTCGTTAAAGCCATTACCGTGGGCAGCTTTATTATAAGCATCCGTGATATTTCCAATGGTTACGGACTTGGAACCATGGTGCGCACGTATCCAGTTCGCATTAGGCAGATTGATGCCGATAGCCGTTGCAGGATAAAGATCACCGGCAAGGATAGCTGCAGTTATCACTTTCGCAGAAACTCCTTTCACCTGATCTTTCCGGAACCGGGGATCTACCGGAGAATGATCTTCAAACCATTGCGCATTGCTGCTAATCACTTCCGTACGGTGTGTAGCCTCCAAATCCTTGAAATTAACAAGAGATTCCCAACTGGCCTTCATGCCGAGCGGATCACCATAGCTTTCGGTAAAACCATTTACGAAATCAATACGGGAGTTCAAGTCTTTCACCCACAAAATGGCGTATTCGTCAAAAGTCTTTAAGTCGCCCGTCTCATAAAACTCGATCAGCTTACCGATGGCAGCTCTCTGTGCCTCATCTTCGGCCACCCCTTCGGCTTTCTTCAACCAATAGACGATCTTTTCAATGGCTTGCGTATAAAGTCCGCCAACTTTCCATACTTTCTCTTGTATCTTACCATTCTCTTTTACCAAACGACTGTTTAAGCCGTATGAAACCGGCGTCTCATCTTTCGGATCTTTCATCTTATTGTAGAAAGCTTCCGCTTCCGCCTGAGTCACTCCATCATAATAGTTACAGGCAGAGGTCAGTATCAGATCTTCACCATCGGCTTGATTCACCCGTTTAGGCAGAATAGCCGGATCAAAAATCACCGGGAATATTTCTTCGCACAATTGCTCCTTTGTCTGACCTTCAGAGAGAGGAAGCAAGGAAGCATCGATGCCCGTCACCGCCTGTTTAAGGAAATCCTGAGAGAAACCAGGTACGAACTTCTCCGAACCATAATGATGGTGAATGCCGTTAGAGAACCATACCCGTTTAAGATACGTCTCCATATTTTTAAAATCGGCGCTGTTCTTGTCTCCCTTGTAGTTAGTGTATACGGCTTCCAGCATTCGCCGGATACGCAAGTTATACTTTCCATTCTGATCAAAGAGGATATCACGTCCTTCGAGTGCAGCCTCCGTGAGATAATAAATCAATTCTTTCTGTTTCAGCGACAGGTCCTCAAATCCGGGAACCCGGTAGCGCAATATCTGTAAATCGGCAAATTGTTCCACTGTATAATCAAATTTATCTGCCTGGGCAGTCGTTGTTTTGGCACCGCCGCATGACGTTAGCACAGTAGCGGTTACAGCCATCGAAATAATAAGATGCTTTTTCATAAAAAGGGGGAAAGCCTCTTCCCAGCCTTCCCCGTGGGAGAGGGGGCTAAGTTAGCTTGATTACCGGTTAATAAATAATAAATAGTATCTACACCCCCTCTCCCACGGAGAGGGCTGGGGAGAAGCCCCAAATCACAAAAAGGAAGTATCCCGGGATTTTTCAGCCCGGAATATTTCCTTTTCTATTCTACATATTAAATACGTTGTTACTTCTTGCTCTCAAGGTGTTCTTTGCGATAACCATTAGGAGTCTTACCTACATTCTTATAGAAAGCGGCATAGAAAGACTGACGGTTAGCAAAACCAACCATTGCACTGATTTCTTCCACATTCTTATCTGCATATCTCTTGTCTGTCAACAAATGCAAAGCGTCTTTCACTCTGTATTCGTTCAGCAAGCAAGAATAATTCTGGCCGAAACGAGAATTAACTACTGCGGATAAATAACGCGTATTCGTTTTCAGTTCTTTCGCCAAATCCTTTGCAGAATAGTCAGGATCTCTGTACTTCTTCTGAACGACAACGATATTCAATATCTTGTCATACAATTCATCTGCAAGTTCCGGTCTGATTAAAGAACGATACGCTGCTTTCTTCTCTTTCTTCTCCCTCAAGTTATAAGGGCGCTTCTTCGGAGTCTCTTCCTGTTTTTTGTTTTCTAAATTACTCATTGAAATTAACTGGTTAGGGTTTGTTTTTAATTATTGCTACAATGGAGCAATATTTCCATGTCACAAATTTCGGACATTATTTTCACATATGCAACTTTTGAGTATATATTTTTTATAACTGAACTATCAAAATGATGAAATTTGTGAGAAAGAACATAGAGAATAAGAAACTTTAACTTCCGGAGGGGGTGTTTTCGATCACAGATTATTTAATTTCCTGCCATCATCTATCAATATAGATGATAGACCGAAGAAAATAGTACCTTTGCAAAAAGTTTCAAAATACGAACCATGATCCAAACACTGAAAACCTACTTCGGTTATGAAAGTTTCCGCCCCCTGCAAGAAGAGATTATCCAGAATTTACTGGATCGGAAAGACAGCCTGGTATTAATGCCCACCGGAGGAGGAAAATCGATCTGCTACCAACTCCCTGCGCTGCTTTGCGAAGGTACTGCCGTCGTGGTATCTCCGCTTATATCATTGATGAAAGACCAAGTAGAAACGCTCCGGGCCAACGGAATAGCCGCAGGAGCACTGAACAGTAGCAATGACGAAACCGAAAATGCCAATCTGCGGCGTGCCTGCATCGAAGGCAAACTGAAACTCCTCTATATATCTCCCGAAAAACTGATCACCGAAATCGACTATCTGCTGCGGGATATGCATCTTTCTCTCTTTGCCATCGACGAAGCACACTGCATCTCGCAATGGGGGCATGATTTCCGCCCTGAGTATGCTCAAATGGGCATATTACATCAGGTATTCCCGCATATACCTATTATCGCACTGACAGCCACAGCCGATAAGATCACGCGTGAAGACATCATACGCCAACTGCATCTCACCGATCCGAAAGTGTTTATCTCTTCTTTCGACCGCCCCAACCTTAGCCTGGCCGTGAAACGGGGATACCAACAGAAAGAAAAAAGCAGGACCATACTGGAATTTATCGACCGGCACGCCGGTGAGTGCGGCATCATATATTGCATGAGCCGCAGTAAAACAGAGACCGTAGCGCAGATGTTACAGAAACACGGAATACGCTGCGGAGTCTATCATGCGGGGCTTTCAACCCAGCAACGGGATGCAACGCAGGACGATTTCATCAATGACCGTATACAGGTGGTCTGCGCCACAATTGCCTTTGGAATGGGGATTGACAAATCAAATGTCCGTTGGGTGATCCACTATAATCTTCCCAAAAGTATCGAGAGCTTTTATCAGGAAATAGGCCGGGCCGGGCGAGACGGAATGCCAAGCGACACCCTCCTTTTCTATTCTTTGGGAGACTTGATCCTGCTCACTAAATTTGCCACTGAAAGCAACCAGCAATCAATCAATCTGGAGAAGCTGCAACGGATGCAGCAATATGCAGAAGCCAACATTTGCAGGAGACGGATTCTTCTGAGCTATTTCGGCGAGAAAGTAGAAAAGGATTGTGGTAATTGTGATGTTTGCCGAAACCCTCCGGAACAGTTCGATGGCACGATAATTGTGCAAAAAGCACTCAGTGCAATTGCGCGTACCGGAGAACAGATAGGAACAAGCATGTTAATTGACATTTTGCGTGGATCATTTTCCTCCGAACTCGTAGAAAGAGGATACGAAAAGCTAAAAACTTTTGGAGTCGGACGTGATATTTCAGCCAGAGACTGGCAAGACTATTTATTACAAATTCTGCAAATGGGCTTTTTCGAAATTGCATATAATGAAAATAATCATTTGAAAATTACGGAAATCGGAAATGACATACTATTTGGACGAAAAAAGACAAAATTAGTGGCCATCCGACGAGAAGAAAACACAACCTCCAAAAGGAGGGGAAAAAAGGTGGTTGTCAATAAAGAACTGCCTTTGGGACTAACAACAACTGAGAACAAAGATTTGTTCGAAGCTTTACGCGGACTCCGCAAACAATTAGCCGAACAAGAAGCAATTCCCGCCTATATAGTTTTATCGGACAAAGTACTGCACCTGCTCAGTATGGCACAACCCACAACAATCGAGGAATTCGGTAGTATCAGTGGTATAGGAGAGTATAAAAAGAAAAAGTACGGTAAGGAGTTCATCGAACTGATACGTCAATTCAAATGAAAGATAACGGAAAATACCGAATAAGATACGGTAATATATAGTGTTTCACAGTTGTGAGACGATCGTCACTCAATTGAGAAACGTGCGTCTCACAGTTATGAGACGATCATCTCACAATTACGAAACGCCCCGCATCCAAGCAACTTATTTACATTGTTTCAGCTTCTCATACAGATCAGACGGCGGTACTCCGAGAGAAATCGCCTTTTCATAATCGGCTTTGGCAAGTGCTTTCCTCTTCTGAAGCAGATAAATGTCACCACGAAGCAAATAAGCATCCATCAATGATGAAGACAAGCGAATCGCTTCTTCAAGATCGACAAGAGCCAGTTCCAAATGTTCCATCTCCCGTTCTATATCGGCACGGGCCACATAAAGAGTAGCGTCATCCGGATTTTCTACCAGCAATTTATTTACCAGTTCAAGAGCTTCCCGGAATTTGCCTTCTTTCTGTTCGAGAGTAGCCAACCCGAGACGGCCGGCATAACTCTTAGAATCCAGTTCCAACAACCGGTCATAGTCGAGACGCGCCGCTTTATAATCACGCCGGACAGTATAGATATAGGCCCGCATCAATAAAGCTTCCTTATTGCCCTTATCGGACTCGAGCGCTTCGGAATAGTCCAGAAAAGCACGATCGGTCATTCCTTTCTCCATATAAATAGCAGCACGATCCAATAAGATAGGTACGGCATTAGGAGCGATATTCAATGCATAAGTATACGATTGAAGCGCATCATCATAACGTCCTAACCGACGCTGCACCAATCCGAGATTGGAAAACAGCAACGCATTATGAGGATTGGACGGTTCGAGTTTCATAGCCTGTACCAGCAGATCTTCTGCCTGCGCTAAGCTGTCTCTTTCTATACAGTCTATCGCCTTTTCAGAAAGTTCACGATAGGTTTGAGCGGAAACCGTCAAAGAAGAGAAAAAGAGGAGGGAAAAAACAAAGATTGACTTCATCATACTAATAATTTAATAATGTGCAAATATGCCAATGTGCCAATTGGCTGCGCTAAATAATATACCAATGCATATAATATACCAATGTCCAATGAATAATTTATTAATTATCCAATTCATTCTTTCAATTCCCCAATTGGCATATTGGCACATTGCCACATTGGCCAATTATTCAGTCCAACGGATACGCATCGAATGCAAACAACTCCGTCGACAAGTAGCGCTCCCCCGTATCGGGCAATAATGCTACAATCATCTTGCCGGCAAACTCCGGACGTTCCGCTAACTTCCGCGCCGCATAAACGGCTGCACCGGAAGAAATACCGGCCAATAATCCTTCCGTAGCAGCAAGTTCGCGCCCGGCACGTATCGCTTCATCATCGGGTACTCCCATTACTTCATCTACCACGGAAGCATCATAAATCTTCGGAATAAAATTGGCACCGATTCCCTGTATCCGGTGAGGGGCAGCCACACCGCCAGCCAACACCGGAGAAGCGGCAGGTTCAACAGCCATTACATAAACATCGGAATTGTGTTTTTTCAATGCACGAGCCACACCACAGATAGTTCCACCGGTTCCTACCCCGGCAACGAAAGCAGCAATCTGTCCTCCGGTATCTTCCCATATTTCTTCTCCTGTGGTACGTTCGTGTACAGCCGCATTGGCAGGGTTCTCAAATTGCTGTAATATGACCGAACCGGGAATCGTAGCTTTCAGTTCCTGTGCTTTTGCAATAGAACCGGACATGCCGGCCATACCATCCGTCAACACAATCTGCGCTCCTAACGCTTTCAGCAGATTCCGGCGTTCAAGACTCATTGTCTCCGGCATGGTCAGTATCAGACGATAACCTTTAATGATGGTAGCTACCATCGCCAACCCGACACTGGTATTACCGCTTGTAGGCTCTATTATGGTGGCTCCCGGCTTCAAAAGTCCCCGTTCCTCGGCATCTTCTATCATCGAAAGCGCAACACGGTCCTTCACACTTCCGGCAGGATTAAAGGCTTCGAGTTTGGCCACAATATTTCCTTCCAAACCATACTTGGCGCTATATCCGGACAGCTCCATCAATGGAGTATGCCCGATCAATCCTATCAGATTCTTTGCTACTTTTTTCATAATTATCACTGTTTTACATCAGTTAATGTGCAAAGATAAAGAAAAGTATAGTACCTTTGCCTGCGTTCAATCTTTTTAAGTATATCGTATGAAGAGAAGACTTATACAATTCATTACTACCTATTTTCTTTTTGTATTTATCTTTATTCTGCAAAAACCCATTTTCATGGCTTATTATTATACCTTATATAATAAGGTGTCATGGACGGACTGGTTCAGTGTAATCGGACACGGGCTTCCACTCGATCTGTCACTGGCAGGATATCTGACCATTCTTCCCGGGTTACTGCTGATAGCATCCGCATGGACAGACTCACGGATATTACAACTGATACGCCGCATCTATTTCACCATCATATCCATATTGCTCTCCTGCATATTTATAAGCGACCTCGGCCTATATGGTTATTGGGGTTTCCGGCTCGATACCACACCATTGTTTTATTTCTTCTCTTCTCCCAAAGATGCTCTTGCCAGCGTCAGCCTATGGGTGGTGGCCGGAGGCATTCTTGCGATGGCGGTTTATGCAGCACTTTTATATTTCGTCTTCTCATGGATACTGGTTAACGAAAAACGTCCGTTAAAGATACCTTATCGCCGTTTGAGCGTATCCGGAGTACTCCTGTTGGCTACCGGTCTGCTTTTTATCCCAATACGCGGAGGATTCAGCGTATCAACCATGAATTTAGGCAGAGTTTTTTTCAGTGCCGACCAACGGTTGAACCATGCCGCCATCAATCCGGCTTTCAGCCTGTTGGATTCCTTTTCCAGACAGGCGGATTTCGATAAACAATATCGCTTTATGCCTGCTGAAGAGGCAGATATTTTATTTTCCGAATTGACGGATAAGCCCGTGACAGATTCCATCCCCCGCTTGTTCAACACGGAACGTCCTAACATTATCATGATCATACTCGAAAGTTTTTCTTCACATTTGATGGAAACACTCGGTGGTGAACCCGGTATAGCGGTCAATATGGACGAATTTGCCAAAGAAGGTATCCTGTTTACCCATTTCTATGCCAACAGCTTCCGCACCGACCGGGGCTTGGTATCCATCATTAGCGGATACCCCGCCCAGCCTACTACGAGTATCATGAAATATACCCGTAAAACACAGAGTCTTCCTTCCATTCCTGCCAGTCTGAAGAAAGCAGGATACGACCTGCAATATTACTACGGAGGCGATGCCGATTTCACCAACATGCGTTCGTATCTGGTATCTACCGGGATTGAAAAGATCGTTTCCCAAAATGATTTTCCCGTCTCCGAACGTCTCAGTAAATGGGGAGTACACGATCACATCCTGTTCCACCGGATCTTGACAGACTTAAAGACCGAACCGCAACAGGAGCCTTTTTTCAAGATTTTACAGACGTCCAGCAGTCACGAGCCATTCGAAGTACCTTACAGCAAATTGTCGAATGCCAAACTGAATGCTTTCGCCTATACCGACAGTTGTGCCGGAGATTTTGTACGCCAACTCAAAGAAACCCCTCTTTGGAAAAACAGTGTCGTTCTTTTCGTACCCGATCATTTAGGTGTATACCCCGAAAGTATAGACCATCTTTCGCCCGAGCGCTATACCATTCCCCTAATCCTGACCGGAGGTGCGGTAAAAGAACCGCAGAGAATTACAGCTTACGGCTCACAAATCGACATAGCCGCCACCTTACTGGCACAGTTAGGACTACCTCACGATGATTTTACTTTCAGCAAAAACATCCTTAATCCGTCTTCACCTCATTTCGCATTTTTCACTTTCCCCAATATATTCGGAATGGTTACAGCCGATAATGAAGTGGTATTCAACTGTGAATCAAATACAGTTGCGATGGATGAAGGAACACACCAAGGTGAAAATCTGAATAAAGGAAAAGCATACTTGCAGAAACTATACGACGACCTCGCTAAAAGATAAACATTAAAAAACCACAAAGATGACATACCAACTATTACAATCACTCACCGAAGCAGACCAGAGCCTGCTGCTTTATCTGAACGGGCTGCACAATACATTCGGTGATTATTTCATGCCGGTCTTTACCGGCAAGTGGATATGGGTACCGATGTACGCCGGCATATTATACGTATTATTGAAAAACTATAACTGGAAAGTTACCCTGCTTTGCCTGATAGCAATCACCCTTACCATCACATTCGCCGATCAAGTTTGCGCCACCCTTATCCGTCCGATCGTAGAACGTCCCCGACCCTCCAATCCGGCAAGTCCGATTGCCGACCTGGTACATATCGTCAACGGAAGACGGGGCGGTGGTTTCGGATTCCCGTCCTGCCATGCTTCCAATTCGTTCGGCTTGGCTTTTTTCCTCGTATTCCTGTTCCGTAAACGATGGCTCAGCCTGTTCATCTGTATATGGGCTACTGTCAATTGCTATACCCGCATCTATTTAGGATTACATTATCCGGGAGACCTGATAGTAGGGATGCTGGTAGGTTTGTGCGGTGCCGCACTTATGTACTATCTGCTACGAAAGGTGACAAAAGAAGATTTCAGAAATGCCCGGCAGACAGAGGTTCCCATTTATATCGGACTATTGACTACTGTGGGAATCCTGATCTATTCGGCGATACATACAATATAAAACGGCAGCCTCTCCCCAGCCCTCTCCGTGGGAGAGGGAGCTAAGTTAGTTTTGTAACTAATTGATAAACAATAGTATCTGTACGCTCTCTCTTACGAAGAAGGTTGGGGAGAGGCTTCAAAACTGATTAACCATGAGCTAATTACTATTTTTCAGACAGAAGAACAAATAAGATACCTATAAAAGCTATGCAGGAAATATGTTCTTTTGTTCTTCTGTCTTCTGAATCGATTCAAGACTAACTTAGCTCCCTCTCCCACGGAGAGGGCTGGGGAGAGGCTGCCTTTCGAACATAATCGACAATCCACTCTCCTACCTCTTTCGTACCATATTTTTCACCACCGGTCACCTGTATCTCCGGAGTACGTACATTAGCATCCAAAGAAGCGTCCACCGCCCGGCGGATCAGTGCTCCCTCTTCTTTACAGTCGAAATACTCGAAAAGCATAGCTACCGAAAGAATCTGCGCCAACGGATTGGCAATATTCAATCCTTTCGCCTGTGGCCATGAACCGTGAATCGGCTCGAATACCGGAGTACTTTCACCGGTCGAAGCTGAAGGCAGCAATCCCATAGAACCACTGATAACCGAACCTTCATCCGTAAGAATGTCTCCGAAAGTATTTTCCGTCACCATCACATCAAAGAATTTCGGTTCCTGTATCATCTTCATAGCCGCATTATCCACAAACATATAATCTGTGGTCACTTCAGGATAAGCAGGTGCCATCTCCTGTGCGATCTGACGCCACAAACGGCTGGAAGCAAGCACATTTGCCTTATCTACCACCGTGAGGTGCTTACGGCGCTTCATCGCATATTCAAAAGCCGTCTTCAAAATACGTTCTATCTCGGGACGGGTATACATGTTCGTATCATAAGCCTTGTCGTTATCCTGGTATTTTTCACCGAAATACATACCACCGGTCAATTCGCGGATACAAAGAAAATCAGCCCCTTCTACCAGTTCGGCACGCAAAGGCGACTTATGAACCAAGCATTTAAAAGTCTGGACGGGACGTATATTTGCAAAAAGCCCCAACTTCTTGCGCATAGCCAGCAATCCCTGCTCCGGACGCACCTTGGCAGTAGGATCATTATCAAACTTCGGATCACCTACGGCAGAAAAAAGCACGGCATCAGCATCCTTGCATATCCGGAAAGTCTCTTCCGGAAAAGGATCGCCTACCTTATCTATCGCATCCGCACCGCAAATAGCATATTCATAATCTACTTTATGTCCAAACTTCTCACAAACGGCACTCATCACCTCCACACCTTGTACGGAAATCTCCGGCCCGATGCCGTCTCCCGCTAATACAGCAATTTTAAAATCCATGTTAATTAGTAAATTAGTGATTAGTGACAAGCGGTTAACGGATAGTAATTACCGGTTGTTTTCCGCCAATCACTTATCACTAACCACTTTTATCACTATTATTAATATTCTTCTATTATATTCAGCATCTTAATCGTAGCCTTGATGGCTGCTTCTGTCTGGTCAGCGTCCAATCCACGGGTACGGAATACTTTCTCACCGAAACTCCAAGTGATGACCGTCTGCACGAAAGCATCGGTACGGCCTCCGGGAGGAATACTCACGGCATAATTTATCAGCATCGGGAATTTACGTCCCAAGGTCACTTTGTATATTTTGCGCAATGCACGCACAAAAGCATCGTACTGACCGTCACCGGATGAACTCTCTTCGTACACCTGCCCGTCTATTTCAACACTCAATGTAGCCATAGGCTTCAATCCGCTTGCCAACGTCACAAAATAGCTCTTGAGTTTCACCTTATTATTCATGCCATCGTGCTTCAATACATCAGAAATGATATACGGAAGATCCTCCTGCGTCACGAGTTCTTTCTTATCACCCAGCTCGATGATACGTTCGGTTACTTTCCTCATAGATTCTTCATCCAACTCGAGTCCTAAGCTTTCGAGATTCTTACGTATGTTCGCCTTGCCGGAAGTTTTTCCTAAAGCATACTCGCGTATCCGCCCGAAACGTTCGGGCAAAAGATCATTGCAATAAAGGTTACTCTTATTGTCGCCATCCGCATGCACGCCGGCTACCTGTGTGAATACATTCTCACCAACAATCGGCTTATTGGCCGGTATCACAATACCGGAATAAGATTCCACTACCCGGCTTACATCGTTCAGACGGCTCTCATCAATATTGGTAATAGCATTGAAATGGTCTTTCAGGATAGCCTGCACACTTGCCAAAGGAGCATTGCCCGCACGCTCGCCCAGACCATTGATGGTAGTATGAAGCCCTTTCACGCCACTCAACACGGCAGCAAGCACATTACTCACCGCCAAGTCATAGTCATTGTGAGCATGGAAGTCGAAGTGGGTATCCGGATAACGCTTCTTCATCTTCCGCATGAACTCGATCACCTGCAACGGATTCAGAACACCTAACGTATCAGGCAACATGAAACGTTTGATACTGGTCTGTTTCAATGCATCGACAATCCGAAACACATATTCGGGAGAATCCTTCATACCGTTACTCCAGTCTTCAAGATACACATTGACTTCGATATCCAATTCGTTGGCATAATCCACTACGGCAAGAATATCTTCAATATGCTCTTCAGGAGTTTTCTTCAACTGATAAGTACAGTGCTTCAGCGAGCCTTTACACAATAAATTGATGACACGGCATCCGGTAGCATGAATCCAATCCAGCGAAGTACGACCGTCCACAAATCCCAAGACCTCTACCTTTTGCAGCAGATTTCTACGGGCCGCCCAGTCACAGATCATCTTTACCGCGTCGAATTCCCCTTCAGACACCCGTGCCGAAGCCACCTCCACACGGTCTACCTTCAGTTCTTCCAGCAACAGTCGGGCTATCATTAGTTTTTCATGGGGCACAAAAGACACTCCACTGGTCTGTTCACCGTCGCGGAGGGTTGTGTCCATGATTTCTATTTTGACGCCTTTTCCCATTGTTCTATCTTTTCTTTGTTTGTCAGCAAGAAGTCTATATCATCCAATCCATTCATAAGGCAATGCTTCTTATACGCATTGATTTCAAAAGATTCGCTTTTCCCGGTGGCTTTATTGGTTATGGTCTGCTCCGGCAAGTTCACCTCTACTTCCGTCTTCGGATTCTTGAAAATAGAATCAAACAGTTCTGCCAGGAATTCTTCGGTTACCACCACGGGCAACACAAAATTGTTCAACTCATTATTTTTATGAATATCGGCAAAAAAGCTACTCACCACCACCCGAAAGCCATAATCGGCAATGGCCCACGCAGCATGCTCACGGCTCGAACCCGAACCGAAATTCTTTCCGGCTACCAGAATCTGACCGCCATAAGTAGGATCATTCAGTACAAATGATTCGATCTTATTTCCCTGTTTGTCATAACGCCAGTCGCGAAACAGATTTTCTCCAAACCCCTCTTTCGTCGTCGCTTTCAGAAAACGTGCCGGTATAATCTGATCTGTATCTACATTTTCCAATGGCAGAGGTACACATGTACTTGTCAGTATATTGAATTTTGCTTTCATCTTTTTTATTTACGATTTACTATTTACGATTGATATTACTTTTGACTTACACAGACGATCCCGATTTACGAACTTACTTCGACCGTAAACGGTAAATCGTCCAATCGAAAATCCTATCTCATCATTTCTCTCGGATCGGTAATCACCCCGGTCACCGCTGCCGCAGCAGCAACAAGCGGACTTGCCAGCAATGTACGCGCCCCCGGTCCCTGACGGCCTTCAAAGTTACGGTTGCTGGTAGATACGGAATATTTGCCTGCCGGTATTTTATCATCATTCATTGCCAGACAAGCCGAACAACCCGGCTGGCGGATAGCAAAACCGGCTTCTTCCAGAATTTTATCCAATCCCTCTTCCCGAATCTGCTCGTCTACCATCCAAGAACCGGGAACCAACCATGCAATCACATGATCGGCTTTCTTCCGTCCTTTCACCAGAGAAGCAAATGCCCGGAAATCCTCAATACGCCCATTGGTACAAGCCCCCAGGAATACATAGTCAATCTTCTTACCCAATAAAGACTCTCCCGGCCGAAAACCCATATAATCCAAAGATTTGATAAAAGACGCCTTCGTCGTTTCATTCATATCATCTGTAGTCGGGATAAATTGTGTGATTCCCATACCCATACCCGGATTTGTTCCGTAAGTAATCATCGGTTCGATATCCGCAGCATCAAAGCGCACCTCCTTATCGAAAACGGCATTCTCTTCACTCTTCAACGTTCTCCAATAAGCCAACGCCTTCTCCCACTCTTCACCTTTCGGTGCATTTTCACGACCTTTGATATATTCGAATGTAACTTCATCCGGAGCTACCATGCCACCGCGTGCGCCCATCTCAATAGAAAGATTACAAAGTGTCAGACGACCTTCCATCGTCAAGTTACGAATCGCTTCCCCCGCATATTCCACAAAATATCCGGTTGCACCACTGGTCGTCATCTTCGACATCATATAAAGTGCAATGTCTTTGGCAGTAACTCCTTCACCCGGTTTTCCATCCACCGTGATACGCATCGTTTTTGGACGCGACTGCAAAATACACTGTGATGCCAATACCATCTCTACCTCACTGGTTCCGATACCGAAAGCCACTGCCCCCATTGCTCCATGAGTAGAAGTATGCGAATCTCCGCAGACAATCGTCATACCCGGCAAAGTCAACCCACGCTCCGGACCGACTACATGTATGATACCGTTCCTTTTATCCATCATCCCGAAATGAGTCAGACCGAAATCCTTCGCATTCTTTGTCAAGGTATCCACCTGTGTTTTGGAAACAGGATCTTCGATCGGCTTATCCTGATCATGCGTCGGCGTATTATGATCCGGCATACAATATATCTTTTCCGGACGGAAACATTTAATTCCACGTGCACGCAATCCTGCAAAAGCTTGCGGACTGGTTACCTCATGACAATACAATCTGTCGATATAAAGTTGTGTAGGACCATCTTCCACCGTAGTTACCACGTGTGCATCCCAGATTTTATCAAATAATGTATTCATTTGTTTATTTACGATTTTACAATTTACAAATTACGATTGAAATACTCTAACTCCTGTTGTCTATTTGCTGAACTTATTGATACAGTCGATATAGGCTTCTACGGATGCGGCAATAATATCGGTATTGGCACCAAAGCCGTAATACATCTGGTTATCATATTCTACCTGCATGTGTACTTTACCTACATCATCACTACCTTTACTGATTGCTTGAATCGTAAACTCTTTCAAAGTCATATGACGGTCTATTATTCGTTTCAACGCCTTAATAGCAGCATCTACCGGCCCATTTCCACTGGCGGCCGCTTCAAACTTCTCACCGGCTATATTCAATCCGAGACTGGCAACGGAACGAACTCCCACTCCGCTCGTCACCTGAAGATATTCCAATTTAATACGATGGTTCTGACTGCGATCGGCTCCTGCCAATACAAGAATATCATCATCATGAATATCTTTTTTACGATCAGCCAGCTTCAAGAACTCTTCATATACCTTATCCAATTTATCCTGATCAAGCGTCACTCCCAACACAGAAAGACGATTCTTCAGAGCAGCACGTCCACTGCGGGCCGTCAATACAATGGAGTTATCATCAATGCCCACATCTTTCGGGTCGATAATTTCATAAGTCTGTACATTCTTCAACACACCATCCTGATGGATCCCCGATGAATGGGCAAAAGCATTTCGTCCGACAATCGCTTTGTTAGGCTGTACAGGCATATTCATCAAGCTCGATACCATCCGGCTCGTCGGATAAATTTTATGTGTATTGATATTCGTTTCAATATCGATTTCATGATGACTCTTGATAATCATGGCTATCTCTTCAAGTGCAGTATTTCCGGCACGTTCACCAATACCATTAATGGTCACTTCCACCTGACGGGCACCGTTCAAAACTCCGGCTATCGTATTAGCAGTGGCCATACCCAAATCATTATGGCAATGTGTAGACAAGATCGCTTTCTCAATACCCGCCACATGTTGCATCAGATATTTGATTTTCGCACCGTATTCCGAGGGCAGGCAATAGCCGGTTGTATCCGGAATATTCACTACAGTAGCCCCTGCCTTAATAACGGCTTCAACCACACGGGCCAAATACTCATTATCCGTACGGCCGGCATCCTCCGCATAAAACTCTACATCATCCACAAAGCGACGGGCATATTTCACTGCTGCTACCGCACGCTCGATAATCTCTTCACGGTTCGAATTAAATTTATACTTGATATGAGAATCAGATGTACCGATTCCTGTATGGATACGTTTACGCTTGGCAAATTTCAAAGCATCCACCGCCACATCAATATCCTTTTGCACCGCACGTGTCAAAGCACAAATCGTGGGCCATGTCACCGCTTTAGAAATTTCGATTACTGAATTAAAATCACCCGGACTGGAAATGGGAAACCCCGCTTCAATCACATCTACACCCAGTATTTCCAGCGCCTTCGCTACTTGAATTTTTTCTACTGTATTCAACTGGCATCCCGGAACCTGTTCACCATCCCTAAGCGTGGTGTCGAAAATAAATAATCTGTCACTCATTGTTTTTTATTGTTTTTATCGGATTATACATCATCAAAAAAGCCTTTCGCACCGGGAAGTGAGAAAGGCTTTCGTATATTTTCATCATACACATCTATACGCGACACTCACTTCCACTAAGCCCTGCCAGTAGAATAATAATACCACACAATAGAATATATATAAATGATTGATTCATGTTATTGTCTTCTTTTATATTTTGACGATGCAAAGGTAGAGATTATTTCTTTCCCACCAAATAAAACGTTACTTTTTTATTCAAAAAAATATCATTCCATAAGAATAATTGCTATTTATCAATAAATATATCACAAAATCCTGTGAATTTCTATAATAAAAAATGGGAATAAAACACATATACATGTCTTATTCCCATTCATTTACACGTTTAAATACCGTAGCTTACTTTTTGTCACATTTTTTTTCGCAATCTGCTTTCTTTTCGCAATCTGCTTTGTCCTTGCAGCATGCTTCTTTGTCCTTGCAGCATGCTTTCGTCGAATCACAAGCAGCAGAATCAGCTTTACAACAAGGAGCTGTCGCAGCAGCTTCTACCGTTTCTACTTCTACCGTTTCTGAAGTCACCTCTGAATTTGCAGGTTTGTTACCACAAGAAGTCAATGCAAAAGAGAATGAAACTGCAAGAGCAGCCAGAAATAATTTAGTTTTCATACTTAAAAATTTTGCTTTAAACATTAAATTAATAAAAGTTGATGCCGCAAAGATAAGAAAATCTGCGATACATACAAAATAAACGCGAAAATCCCCTTGCCCCCGTATTCCGGGTTGCAAGGGGATCCTTCAGAAAAAAAACGGCGACTACCTACTCTCCCACTGTTACGCAGTACCATCGGCGTGACCGGGCTTAACTTCTCTGTTCGGAATGGGAAGAGGTGGAACCCCGGTGCTATAGTCACCTGAATAAGGTAGACATGACGGAAAAAAGTAAATTCAAAAGCCGCAGCAGCAGCAGGCTAAACGTATATATGAAACCATCGTGACAAAAAGAAAGTCAACGGGCAATTAGTAAGGCTCGGCTTTGATATTACTACCTTTACACCTGCCTCCTATCAACGTCATCGTCTCTGACGACCCTGAGAAATCTAATCTTGTGGCTGGCTTCGTACTTAGATGCTTTCAGCACTTATCCAATCCCGACTTAGATACCCGGCAATGCACCTGGCGGCACAACCGGTAAACCAGAGGTCAGTCCAACACGGTCCTCTCGTACTAGTGTCAGAGCCACGCAAATTTCATACGCCCACGATAGATAGAGACCGAACTGTCTCACGACGTTCTGAACCCAGCTCGCGTGCCACTTTAATGGGCGAACAGCCCAACCCTTGGGACCTTCTCCAGCCCCAGGATGTGACGAGCCGACATCGAGGTGCCAAACCCCTCCGTCGATATGAGCTCTTGGGAGGGATCAGCCTGTTATCCCCGGAGTACCTTTTATCCTTTGAGCGATGTCCCTTCCATGCGGAAACACCGGATCACTATGCTCTAGTTTCCTACCTGATCGACTTGTGAGTCTCCCAGTCAAGCGCCCTTATGCCATTACACTCTGCGGACGGTTACCAATCGTCCTGAGGGCACCTTTAGAAGCCTCCGTTACACTTTTGGAGGCGACCACCCCAGTCAAACTACCCACCAAACAGTGTCCTCGTGACAACGAGTTAGAACTCAAATAATCAAAGGGCCGTATTTCAACAGCGACTCCACAGATACTGGCGTACCCGCTTCAAAGTCTCCGGCCTATCCTACACATCAATTACCCAAATTCAATGTTAAGCTATAGTAAAGGTTCACGGGGTCTTTTCGTCCCATCGCGGGTAATCGGCATCTTCACCGATACTACAATTTCACTGAGCTCACGGTTGAGACAGTGTCCAGATCATTACACCATTCGTGCAGGTCGGAACTTACCCGACAAGGAATTTCGCTACCTTAGGACCGTTATAGTTACGGCCGCCGTTTACTGGGGCTTCAATTCAATGCTTCTCTTGCGATGACATCTCCTCTTAACCTTCCAGCACCGGGCAGGTGTCAGGCTGTATACGTGATCTTTCAATTTTGCACAGCCCTGTGTTTTTGTTAAACAGTTGCCTGGACCTATTCTCTGCGCCCTACCTCTCAGCAGGGACCCTTTATCCCGAAGTTACAGGGTCAATTTGCCTAGTTCCTTAACCGTGAATCACTCAAGCGCCTTAGTATATTCAACCCGACTACGTGTGTCCGTTTACGGTACGGGTACCTCAAGGATTAAGTTTAGCGGATTTTCTTGGGAGTATGATTACACGCACTATTGGATTGTTCAGAAGAACGCTCCATACTATCAGGTTCGACTCTTGCGGTGGATTTGCCTGCCGCAATCAACATCTACACCCTTCAACGGACTATTCCGTCAGTCCGCGGCGCTGTCACGACTCCGTCTCCACGTCACTCCTTAAGGTAGTACAGGAATATTAACCTGTTCTGCCATCGGCATCACCGTTCGGCTGAGCCTTAGGACCCGACTAACCCTGATCCGATTAGCGTTGATCAGGAAACCTTAGTCTTTCGGCGAGGGGGTTTCCCACCCCCTTTATCGTTACTTATACCTACATTTGCTTTTCCACACGCTCCAGCAAAGCTCGCGCTTCACCTTCGACGCAGAGTGGAATGCTCCCCTACCGATACTTACGTATCCCATAGCTTCGGTAAAATGCTTGATGCCCGATTATTATCCACGCCAAACTCCTCGACTAGTGAGCTGTTACGCACTCTTTAAATGAATGGCTGCTTCCAAGCCAACATCCTAGCTGTCTTAGCAATCTGACTTCGTTAGTTCAACTTAGCATTTATTTGGGGACCTTAGCTGATGGTCTGGATTCTTCTCCTTTCGGACATGGACCTTAGCACCCATGCCCTCACTCCTGTGATAGGACTAATGCGCATTCGGAGTTTATCAAGACTTGATAGGCGGCGAAGCCCTCGCATCTTATCAGTCGCTCTACCTCACATTAGTAACTCACAAGGCTGCACCTAAATGCATTTCGGGGAGTACGAGCTATCTCCAAGTTTGATTAGCCTTTCACCCCCACCCTCAGGTCATCCGGAAGCTTTTCAACGCTTATCGGTTCGGTCCTCCAGTTAGTGTTACCTAACCTTCAACCTGCCCAAGGGTAGATCACTTGGTTTCGCGTCTACTCCTACTGACTATACGCCCTGTTCAGACTCGCTTTCGCTTCGGATACACATCTCAAGATGCTTAACCTTGCCAGTAAAAGTAACTCGTAGGTTCATTATGCAAAAGGCACGCCGTCACTGTTTAAAACAGCTCCGACCGCTTGTAGGCGCACGGTTTCAGGGACTATTTCACTCTTCTATTCGAAGTGCTTTTCACCTTTCCTTCACAGTACTGGTTCGCTATCGGTCTCTCGGGAGTATTTAGCCTTACCGGATGGTCCCGGCTGGTTCACGCAGAATTCCTCGTGCTCCGCGCTACTCAGGATACCACTACGCTTCGTCTGACTTCATGTACCGGGCTATCACCGTCTACGGCTCCTCTTTCCAGAGGATTCCATTCGTCAGATGTCTTGCGACATCGTGGTCCTACAACCCCATGGATGCCGTGACATCCATGGTTTGGGCTAATCCCCGTTCGCTCGCCACTACTAGGGGAATCATTGTTTATTTTCTTTTCCTGCAGGTACTAAGATGTTTCAGTTCCCTGCGTTAGCCTCTATCATTGGATAGATAACCGGTCTTCAACCGGTTGGGTTGTCCCATTCGGAAATCCGCGGATCAAAGGTTATTTGCACCTACCCGCAGCTTATCGCAGCTTATCACGTCCTTCATCGCCTCCGAGAGCCAAGGCATCCGCCATGCGCCCTTTCTTACTTTCTTCATATCACCGGATCGATTTGAAATCAATAATTAAGAATTTAAAAATCAATAATCAGGAATCCAAAATCGAAACACTACGGTTTGATATATACTTTTAGCTCTTTACTAAAATTTACTTTTTGTACATCATGTCAAAGATCGTTTGCCCTAAACTGTCAGTCGTCCTTTGACAACCGGCAATCCGAAGCGGAGTGGAGAATAACGGATTCGAACCGTTGACCCTCTGCGTGCAAGGCAGATGCTCTAGCCAGCTGAGCTAATCCCCCTTCGTACAAGTTGAAAGTTGGAAGTTGAGAGTTGAAAACTTAGTTTCAAACCCGCAATCCACCAGGCGTCGACTTGCGGAAGTAGTCCCAGGCAGAGTTGAACTGCCGACCTCTACATTATCAGTGTAGCGCTCTAACCAACTGAGCTATAGGACTAGTTCAACCTCGCCATGCGGCTCGGCTTCTTCTTTCTCTTGTTTATCTCTATCTATAATATAATATAGACGGTCGATCTATATGCTATAAATAAACAAGTACCAGTAGTACATTCAGAACCGGAAATGGACGCCCTTTACGGCATCGCTCCAGAAAGGAGGTGTTCCAGCCGCACCTTCCGGTACGGCTACCTTGTTACGACTTAGCCCCAGTCACCAGTTTTACCCTAGGACGCTCCTTGCGGTTACGTACTTCAGGTACCCCCGGCTCCCATGGCTTGACGGGCGGTGTGTACAAGGCCCGGGAACGTATTCACCGCGCCGTGGCTGATGCGCGATTACTAGCGAATCCAGCTTCACGAAGTCGGGTTGCAGACTTCGATCCGAACTGAGAGGGGCTTTAGGGATTGGCATCACATCGCTGTGTAGCGGCCTTCTGTACCCCCCATTGTAACACGTGTGTAGCCCCGGACGTAAGGGCCGTGCTGATTTGACGTCATCCCCACCTTCCTCACATCTTACGACGGCAGTCTCTCCAGAGTCCTCAGCATGACCTGTTAGTAACTGAAGATAAGGGTTGCGCTCGTTATGGCACTTAAGCCGACACCTCACGGCACGAGCTGACGACAACCATGCAGCACCTTCACAAATGCCTTGCGGCTATGCCGTTTCCGGCATATTCATTTGCAATTTAAGCCCGGGTAAGGTTCCTCGCGTATCATCGAATTAAACCACATGTTCCTCCGCTTGTGCGGGCCCCCGTCAATTCCTTTGAGTTTCACCGTTGCCGGCGTACTCCCCAGGTGGAATACTTAATGCTTTCGCTTGGCCGCTTACTGTATATCGCAAACAGCGAGTATTCATCGTTTACTGTGTGGACTACCAGGGTATCTAATCCTGTTTGATACCCACACTTTCGAGCATCAGTGTCAGTTGCAGTCCAGTGAGCTGCCTTCGCAATCGGAGTTCTTCGTGATATCTAAGCATTTCACCGCTACACCACGAATTCCGCCCACCTCTACTGTACTCAAGACACGCAGTTTCAACTGCAATTTTACGGTTGAGCCGCAAACTTTCACAACTGACTTACATGTCCACCTACGCTCCCTTTAAACCCAATAAATCCGGATAACGCTCGGATCCTCCGTATTACCGCGGCTGCTGGCACGGAGTTAGCCGATCCTTATTCATATGGTACATACAAAATGCCACACGTGGCACCCTTTATTCCCATATAAAAGAAGTTTACAACCCATAGGGCGGTCATCCTTCACGCTACTTGGCTGGTTCAGGCTCTCGCCCATTGACCAATATTCCTCACTGCTGCCTCCCGTAGGAGTTTGGACCGTGTCTCAGTTCCAATGTGGGGGACCTTCCTCTCAGAACCCCTATCCATCGAAGGTTTGGTGGGCCGTTACCCCGCCAACTGCCTAATGGAACGCATCCCCATCCTCTACCGAAATTCTTTAATAACAAAACCAGGAGGTCATGTTATACCATCGGGTATTAATCTTTCTTTCGAAAGGCTATCCCCGAGTAAAGGGCAGGTTGGATACGTGTTACTCACCCGTGCGCCGGTCGCCAGCGGTGTATTGCTACACCCTGATGCCCCTCGACTTGCATGTGTTAAGCCTGTAGCTAGCGTTCATCCTGAGCCAGGATCAAACTCTTCATTGTAAAAGTATTGTGACTGCACGAATCAATCATTAATGAATCAACAATTAAAACGCGGCAGTATATTGCTCTGTTCAGGATACCGTAAATCTATTGACGTCATTCTAAATACCTATATTAATAAGCATTGACGGTTCTAAATTTTTAATCTGTCATAACTTAATAAGACAGAATCGTACTACTTGTATTGTTTATCAATATTTCAAAGAACTATGGTTGCTTTGTTTTCAAAAGCGGGTGCAAAGGTAAGGGGTTTATTTTAAACCGCCAAATATTTCGGAAGTTTTTTTTTCGGGTTGCGGATTTTCTACTCTAAGACTCTCTTGCGAAAGGGAAAGAAAGAACCGACACACCAAACCGACCTTTTTTTTTGCGAACCGGACTGCAAAGATAACGAATTTATTGTTTTACTTCCAAAACTTTCAGGGAGTTTTTTTGTTTAAACCGTTAACTTGGAGAATGCGCTTTCAATATGTCAAAGAAACAGGCTCAGGCTCTTCAGCTAAGCGGATGCAAAAGTAGGCCTTTTTACGATACAAGCAAAAGATTTCAATGTTTATTTTTGAATAAAATGAAAATAAATATGTAAGGGGCTGATTATGAAACATGTTGTAGAACATAAAAACAGAGGAAGGGAAAGGAAGGGAAAAAGGGCTACACATTATAATATATATACGCGCGTGAAAAGGGAAAAATGAAGGAAAAAAGGGGACGATGAAGAAAGAAACGGATTGAAAGGGAGGGAAGGTCTATGGAAAAGAATCCGTTGCCGCATGGAGAAGCATTTATCATTACACAAGGAGAAAGGGAAAGGAAGGGAGGAAAGAGGGGGATGTAACGGATTAGAAACAAGGGAAAGGAGACTCTACGGGAAAAGGACGGAAACCCGTAGAGGAAGGAAGGGAGACTCGTAGAGGAACGGGGAGATTCTCTACGGGAAAAAAGAAGAAAAGACAAGAGGTTGGTAAACAGCACATTAAGAAAGAAGACGGATGTATCTATTTTTCAATAGAGAAAAGGAGCCTTTCAGGATGGAGAAAGGAAGAAGCCTTGTGACAAATATTGACAGGAAGGGGAAATGGAGGCCGGATACAGGAGGGGATAAAAAAAAGAAATTAACGATGTTAAAAAGAGGATGCTCACTATTTGGTGGCTACTGCCTACTATTTTGTGGGAACAGAAAAAACACAGATTAAAAAGAAAAAATGGAATGAGGAAAAAAACAGGAATCAAGTATAAAACTTGAATACTGAAGTTTGATATTTACACAAAAAAGTGGACAAGGCAAAAGAGTGGACAAGGCAAAAGAGTGGACAAGGCAAAAAATGAAGTGCACCCCAAAAGTTAGACATAAAACTTTTGGGGCACACTTCAAATAGTAAACAGTACCCCTTTTTTCCAATCACGAAGAAGCAAACAAGGTGTTTCGATATATTACTTCACAGACTCACCCACACTTCGTTAATTGAAGTAGTACAAAAATATGGCAATACCCTCAAGTGCTTTCTTGGGTTGATCCTTAATTTCAATAGCAAATTTAATCTCGGCTTTAGCCACACCACGGAGATTAGTCAATGAATGAAGACTTGCAACCAAACGAACACTCTGCCCAGCCAATACCGCTTGTCCAAACTTCATCTTATCCATTCCATAATTAATCATCATTTTCAGATTATTCACCTCGATAATCTGGCTCCACAAATATGGGAGAAGAGACAAGGTAAGATAACCATGCGCAATAGTACTGTGATAAGGACTGTCCGTCTTAGCACGTTCTGTATCTACATGAATCCATTGATGGTCCAGCGTTGCATCTGCAAAAAGACTAATACGGTCCTGAGGGACTTCCAAATAATCAGAAACTCCAATCTGCTGACCTACCAGTTTCTCAAAATCCGCATACGAATTAATAATCACTTTATTCATAATCTTAATCTATTAAAAGTATAAAACCGGTACAAAGATACATTTTTTTCAGGATTTAGATGACAGACGTTTCGTATGCACTGGTCAACATCTCATAATCGGCATCGGTATACTCTGCTTTTTCGCTCACTTTCTGTACTTTACTGATAAAAATTTCAACCTGATCCAGAAAAGCCTGATAAGATTTCATCGCACTCTCATCTCCGGTAATAGCCGGAAGTTTCTTAGCAGCCTCTAACTGATCTTTCAATTCAATTAATTTATAATCGATACGAGCACCTTCAAAAACCGGCCTACGAGCATACAAATTGATTATACTCTGCATTGTAGAAGACATTTTACGAACTGCCATTATCTGATCTTTCAACGGATTATCTGCCAGAACCACCTGCTCTGCCTGTTCGGTGAAAGGGCTCAAAATATCAAAAACATTCTGTTTGTATTCAGCCATCTCCTTACTTAACTGATAGTTAACATCCAAAAGTTTATCGGCTTTAGAATAGTCTTTTGCTTTCAGATAAGACAGATACCTGTCAAAATTTGCATAAAACTTCGTCCGCGCATTGAACAGCCCGACATAACTTTGTTTCAAATTCTGCCGGGTCGCCTCATTAAAGCAACTGCCCGGATTCATCAAGGCGAGAGTATCTTTTTCCGAAACAGCAGGCGGAGCAATGGCGAGCACTGTGGGCACCTTACCCTTTTGTTCCATATATCCCAAAACTGCATTCACATCTTTTTCTTTCACCATATTGCTCAAAACATTGAGCGAAGTATTATAATACTGAATTACCTCAGCCGCATTTTCAACATCTGCCGTCGTGGCAGAAACAGACTTACTCTTACTACCTCCAGAACAGGAAGCAAACAAAAAAGCACTTATCAGCGCTGCAAAACACAATAGATTCTTTCTCATATTCTTTTTTTAATAAATTTGTAAATAGGCAGCCAAAAGCAGACCGACATCGCACTAATAACAATATAAATTGCTTTTTGCTTTCCATTTCTTTAATAAATCAGAAAATAATCATGATATTCCGACAAATAATCAATAGCCGCCATAGGGACTTCTCACTTTAAAACTGTCTTTATAAACAAAACATTTAATTCATAAACAGAAAACAGAAATATATGAAAAAAATTAAGTTTCTCCCCTATCGCCTCCAAGCGCTTTACAAAGTATCTTTCATTATCTTGTTTTTCTCGCTGGTTGGCCGCCCCACGTATGCAGAATCTTCCGACGGAAAGATCAATGATAAATCCATCCAAAACCAAACCACATCCGGTCATAGTATTGAGCTAAACGGCATTGGATTGGCATATAGCTACGAATATGCTTTCTCTCCTCGCGGAACAGTACTTTTCAGTGCAGGAAGTTCGTATACCTACGGGTGGATGTTAGGTCTGGACGTAAACTCACTCAACGAAATCTACATCACAACCAAAGACTACCATCTGATAAGCGGAAATATATCTGTCGAACCGCGTTTCTATTATAACCTGCAAAAAAGACACCGGAAAAACAAACGTACTTTTGGAAACTCCGGAGGATACCTATCCGTAAACTTGGGATATTCTTTTCCAATAGCAATCACAAGTGGCTGGGAAGCTGCACATATATATAATGTCACTCCGTACTGGGGATTCCGCCGGGTGTGGAAACATTTTCTATTCGACCTGGCAGGAGGAGTCGGCTACTTCAGGTCATCCAATGGGTATTCGGGAATATACCCGACATTCAGAATCGGACTGGGATATAGATTCTGATAAACAAAAAATGGCTACGCATCACGCGCAACCAATCCTTGTTAACCTTAAATCTAATACTTATGAAAAAAACACAGTACAAAGATACTGCCTTTTCCATCATTAGCAAATTTAAGAGCCCATACAAGCTATATTATAACATGGTTTAATGCTGCAACCTTTCTATTAACATTTTGCATTCCAAAAGTTAACATTTAACATAATCATTCACATTTCATATTGAAAGCCCAGTGAATGCCCCGTACTACTTTTTGCAGAAAAGCGAGCAAATGGCAGAATTAATAAATTCTTTTTAGTAATTGAGGAAGTTCATTAAAATCCTTAAACCAAATTACATTCAGTCCTAAGTCGTTCATCATATTTTTTAGAATAGTAAGATTTTCCATATCTCTATTACTATCATTAGAAAAATTGCTTCTACGAAGAAAAACATAGTGATTTTTTCCACCGTCTCCTTTACTTTGCGAAATTTCCAACAATCTTCGCAGGTTCGGATCGCTCATGGAAAATCCTATAAAAAAGTACGTTGTCCTGTCCAACGCATGTAACTGCTCAATATTCGACCAATGAAATGCTTCTTTGTAAATATTATGATAATCTTCTTCGGACAAAACAGGAGTAGAATATATTCCGCTTTTTGCATCCATCGTGACTATACCGTGCACATGATATACAGGAAGTTCTCCATACAAAGCCCTATTACCCCCAAAAACAGAAAAATTAGGAACACCTTTTTTTGATAATTCTATTTCTATCAAGTCATCATAATTATAAGTTACAACACTTTCTACTTTGTTACTCACCACCATATTAGTTATCTCATTAATCAACTGTGATTGATTGACCTTCTTATACAAAATAGAATGAATCATGTTATCAAACTCTTTATCAGATGTGGAAACTCCCAACCCTGTTCTGATATACCGTGCAGTTATTATAGATGAACCTGCACACACTTTTTCGACACGTTTATAATCACCTCTGCCTATATTGTGTTTCCGCCTTTTGTATTTATGCAACATCTTTTTCAACAATTCATCCCATGTCGGAAGGCCGGCATCAATGCTGACTCCCGCTCCAAGAAACAATGTATTCTTTCCAATGGAAAACTTATCACGAGCTTTTGTTATCAGATTATCACGTTCATCTTCCCATTCTTCATGGAACTCTTCAACCGTATCAGCGTTGGTATCAGATGAACAAAGTATCTCATTTAAAGATATAATTCTAAAATCTTTGTTGTCATATTTTGCAATAAATTCATCTGGAACATGGCTATTGATATAAACGATACAAAAAGCAGAAACACCCCAATCCGTTTTATTCGTCTTATACATTTCCAGATATCGATGTATCGTGTCAAACAGTAAAGTACCTTTGATTTCCACAATTGTTTTTGGAGGCATTTTCAGTCTTTTACATCCATGAGGGAGCACAATGTCAGCGTAATAGCCTCTGGTTCCCCCAGCAAACATAAATTTCTCCCGTTCTATCGTTTCATCAGAACCGATTAAACTGCTAAATGCTTTATAGACTTCTATTTCTGCAAAACTTCCAAATTCAAGTTTCTTGTATGCAGGTTTCATCTTCGGTGTTGCTTTTATGATGTTGTATATGGTGCGAATATATAAATATTTATTTTAATACAAAAAATGGAAATCATATTAAAGAGAAATTAAAGCAGTAATCTTTTCCATTTCCATATTGTTTTGAATGTAACAATACCCAAAAACATTCCATATGAACAGATTTGAAAATAAAGTAGCTGTTATTACCGGTGCTGCCGGTGGTATAGGCGAAGCAACCACCCGTCGTATCGTCTCCGAAGGCGGTAAAGTTGTTATTGCAGATTACTCAAAAGAAAGGGCAGACAAACTTGCTGCCGAACTGACTCTTTCAGGAGCAGATGTACGTTCCGTTTATTTCTCAGCCACGGAATTACAAAGTTGTAAAGAGCTGATTGCTTTTGCTATAAAAGAATACGGGCAGATCGATATTCTGATAAACAATGTCGGTGGAACCGACCCGAAACGAGATACAAGCATCGAAAAGCTGGACATAGACTATTTTGATGAAGCCTTTCATTTAAACCTTTCCTGTACCATGTATCTCTCACAGTTAGTCATTCCCGTAATGAAAACACATGGCGGTGGTAACATTGTCAATGTGGCTTCCATCAGCGGTATTACAGCCGATTCAAACGGTACGCTTTACGGTGCCAGCAAAGCAGGAGTTATCAATCTTACCAAATATATTGCAACCCAGACAGGCAAGAAAAATATCCGTTGCAATGCTGTAGCCCCGGGATTGGTTCTCACACCTACCGCTTTAAACAATTTGAATGAAGATGTACGGAACATTTTCCTCAGCCAATGTGCAACTCCCTATTTAGGAGAACCGCAGGACATCGCTGCAACCATTGCCTTTCTTGCTTCAGATGATGCACGTTACATCACCGGCCAGACAATTATAGCAGACGGCGGATTGACAATACACAATCCGACAGCAGAACCTGTATAATCTCAACTTTAAGAATAATAACCTTTTTCTATAAAGTTTCTTCAGCCAACAAATACCGGCATTGTAAGGTTTTTAAACATAAATATGATTTACGACTGGTATAATCAGTCAATAGAAGCCTGCCATTGAAAAGATGGCATTTCAGACGTCCGGACCTTATGCTTTCACAGTTCGGATTGCACAAAAAGCAAACTTTCGTGCAAAAAAGATTCGCTTTATTCAATAATTTTCTATATTTGCGCCCGAATTGGTTTGAAATCCGTGGTCAACGGAGGAAGATTAAAAGGGAATCGGGTGTAACTCCCGGACAGTCCCGCTGCTGTGAAGCTCTGTGAAACATCTTACAAATTAACCGGATTCGTGCCACTGATGGAGGTGAAAAATCCATCGGGAAGGCTTGTAAGATGAGAGTCAGTCAGAAGACCTGCCATTCGGATATATATTTTCCTGTCTCGTGGGTTAGAAAGGAAAGTATCGCTGTTAAGCCCCAAATCGTAAAAATACTGTGTTTCATCGGGTGGAGTGTATCCGCAGGGTGGAAAAGCACTAATATATGCATTTAATTGAGAAATGAATATGATAAAAAGAATCTTAGTTGCCAATCGCGGAGAAATTGCCGTGAGGGTAATGCGCTCCTGCCGGGAGATGGAAATAACGAGTATCGCTGTTTTCTCAGAGGCAGACCGCACCGCAAAGCATGTGCTCTATGCCGATGAAGCTTACTGCATCGGCCCGGCCGCATCCAAAGAGAGTTATCTGAATATAGAAAAAATCATCGAAGTGGCCAAATCATGCCATGCAGACGCGATCCATCCCGGATACGGTTTCCTGTCCGAGAATGCAACATTTGCCCGTCGCTGCCGCGAAGAAGGCATTATTTTCATCGGTCCGGAACCGGAAACCATGGAAGCAATGGGAGACAAAATATCCGCCCGTATCAAAATGACAGAAGCGGGTGTACCGGTAGTTCCGGGAACACAGGAGAACTTGAAAAGCGTGGAAGAAGCCGTAGAATTGTGTAACAAGATCGGTTATCCGGTCATGCTGAAAGCATCGATGGGTGGCGGTGGCAAAGGCATGCGACTCATTCATAACGCCGGCGAAGTGGAAGAAGCTTATACCACGGCAAAGAGCGAATCGCTTTCTTCATTCGGAGACGATACGGTATATCTGGAGAAATTCGTAGAAGAACCGCATCATATCGAGTTCCAAATATTGGGCGACAAACATGGCAATGTAATTCACCTCTGCGAACGCGAATGTTCGGTTCAGCGCCGCAATCAGAAAATAGTAGAAGAGAGCCCTTCGGTGTTCATTACTCCGGAGCTCCGTAAGGATATGGGTGAAAAAGCAGTAGCTGCCGCCAAAGCCGTAAACTACATCGGTGCGGGCACTATTGAATTCCTTGTCGATAAACATCGCAATTATTATTTCCTGGAAATGAATACCCGCCTGCAGGTGGAGCACCCGATTACCGAAGAAGTAATCGGTGTGGACCTCGTAAAAGAGCAGATTAAAGTGGCCGACGGACAGGTGATGCAATTAAAACAAGAGGATATCAGACAGCGCGGACATGCCATCGAATGCCGTATCTGTGCAGAAGACACGGAAATGAATTTCATGCCCAGTCCGGGTGTTATCAAGCAAATTACCGAGCCGAACGGCATCGGCGTACGTATCGACAGTTACGTATACGAAGGCTATGAGATTCCGATATATTACGACCCGATGATCGGTAAACTGATTGTATGGGCTACGACACGCGAATATGCCATCGAACGTATGCGCCGTGTGCTTCACGAATATAAACTGACCGGCGTAAAAAACAACATCAGCTACCTGCGTGCCATCATGGATACCCCGGATTTTGTAGAAGGAAACTACAACACGGGATTCATTGCAAAAAACGGAGAATTGCTGCAACAAAGCATCACCCGTACCAGCGAACGCGCCGAAAACATTGCCATGATTGCCGCATACATGGACTATCTGATGAACCTTGAAGAGAACAACAGTGGACTGGCAGCCGACAACCGTCCGATCAGCAAGTGGAAAGAGTTCGGATTGCATAAAGGGGTGCTCAGAATATAAATAACATCAATTATGGAAATTCATATAGGAAACCGCGTGGCCGAAATAGAACTGGTCAGCAAACAAGATAACAAGGTGGTACTCACCATTGACGGAAAAACGTTTGAAGCCGATGTCGTCATGGCGGAAAACGGAACCTGCAACATCCTTATGGACGGCCGCAGTGCCAATGCCCAACTGATTCGCAGCGATAACGGAAAAAGCTACAAAGTGAATACACACTACAGCAGCTTCAACATCGACATCGTAGACAGCCAGGCCAAATACCTGCGCATGCGTAAAAAAGGGGAAGAGGAACAAAATGACCGCATCACCTCGCCAATGCCGGGAAAGGTGGTAAAAATCCCTGTTACTGCAGGACAAAAAATGAAAGCCGGCGAAACAGCCATCGTCATCGAAGCCATGAAAATGCAGAGCAATTACAAAGTGACTTCAGATTGCCGCATTAAAGAAATTCTGGTACAAGAAGGTGACAACATCACCGGTGACCAGACATTGATAACCCTTGAAACAATAGAATAATGGAGGAAATGAATAAAGCATATGCCACGTTCGAAGAGCGTGACCGTATGGCTTCCCTCGGTGGAGGCATCGACAAGATAGAGAAACAGCATGAAAGCGGGAAAATGACCGCCCGTGAACGGATCGACATGCTGCTGGACAAAGGCACGTTTGTGGAACTGGACAAACTGATGGTGCACCGTTGTACCAACTATGGCATGGACAAGAATAAGATTCCGGGAGACGGAGTTGTTTCGGGCTACGGAAAGATAGACGGACGCCAGGTATTCGTATATGCATACGATTTCACCGTATACGGCGGTTCTCTGTCGGCATCCAACGCAAGAAAAATCGTAAAGGTGCAACAGTTGGCTCTCAAGAACGGTGCACCGATCATTGCCTTGAATGATTCGGGAGGCGCACGTATTCAGGAAGGCATCGAGAGTCTTTCAGGCTATGCCAATATATTCTACCAGAATACGATCGCAAGTGGAGTAATTCCGCAAATCTCCGCCATTCTCGGCCCTTGTGCAGGAGGTGCCTGCTACTCTCCGGCACTGACAGACTTCATCTTTATGGTAAAAGAGAAAAGTCATATGTTCGTTACCGGACCGGATGTAGTAAAAACCGTTATCCATGAAGAAGTAAGCAAGGAAGAATTGGGCGGTGCCATGACGCATAGCAGCAAAAGCGGTGTGACCCACTTCATGGCCAATAGCGAAGAAGAACTGCTGATGTCCATCCGCGAATTGCTCTCTTTCCTGCCACAAAACAATATGGACGAGACACGCAAGCAACCTTGTACAGATGAAATCAATCGTGAAGACGAGTCTCTGAATACCATCGTCCCTACAGATCCGAATGTTCCCTATGACATGAAAGAGATCATCGAACGCGTGGTAGACAATGGATATTTCTTTGAAGTAATGCCCTACTTTGCCAAAAATATCATTATCGGATTCGCCCGTCTGGGTGGACGTTCGGTAGGCATTGTTGCCAATCAGCCGGCTTATCTGGCGGGAGTGCTCGATATCGATGCCAGCGACAAGGCAAGCCGTTTTATCCGTTTCTGCGATTGTTTCAACATACCGTTGATAACATTTGAAGACGTTCCGGGCTTCCTGCCGGGATATACTCAAGAGAACAACGGCATTATCCGTCACGGAGCAAAAATCGTATATGCATTTGCAGAAGCCACTGTGCCCAAAATCACAGTAATCACCCGCAAAGCTTATGGCGGCGCTTATATCGTAATGAACTCCAAACAGACCGGAGCTGATGTAAATTTTGCCTATCCCAATGCAGAAATTGCCGTAATGGGAGCCGAAGGTGCTGTAAACATCCTGTTCCGCAAAGCAGATGCAGAAACCAAAGCCAAAGAACTGGAAGCATACAAAGAGAAATTTGCCACTCCGTATCAAGCCGCCGAACTTGGTTTTATCGATGAAATCATCTTGCCGAAACAGACCCGTAAGCGCTTGATCCAAGCATTAGACATGACAGAAAACAAGATGCAGACCAATCCGCCGAAAAAACACGGCAATATGCCGCTTTGATTATAAAAAAATGAAAGAATGAATAATTAAAGAATGAAAACGAAGCTATAATTGTTAATGTGTAAAACGTAGGAAATATATCCAATATCTTTTCTACACAACCAATTGACAGATTATTCTTTAATTTTTCATTCTTTAATTATTCATTTCTTCATTCTTTCATTAGCATATCGGCACACTATTCAAAGTCAGCATCTCTGCAAAATTCCGAAGATGCTGCTCATTCGTACCACAACATCCGCCACATATCTTCAACGGGAAATCCCATAACAGGGTCATCAATCTGTCAGACAGTTCATCGGGAGAAGAAGAAAGTAAATCGGTACGGCCATTCAATTCTTCGGGACTCAACGCGGAAGCATTGGCCTGGATACCCCGAAAGCGTTCGCGAACTAAAAAAGTATCATTCCTCGGATGTGATAATGCCTGATGCAAAACATCGGGATGTACACAGTTTGCCATATAGCACAAAGGACGGGTGGTCGTCTCTTTATCTACGGTATCGATGGCATCATGAATAAAAGTGCCATCCATCAGCCGTCCGTCGCGCCGAACCATAAAGCTGATAATATAAGGCAAACCGGTTGCCGCCATTGCATTGGCCATGCCGATCGTTTCGGTAAGCTGGGGCATAATACCTGCAAACAGAAAATCGACTCCCGCTTCAGCCATTGCACGAACCGTAGGATAATGAAACTGCATCGCCTCTTCTACGGAAAAATGATAGCGACCATCATAAGCATCACCGCGACAACCTGCCAGACCACCGATATAAACAGGTGAAAGGGCCGATGCGCGCAGTTGCAAAAGAAAACGGACATTATCGGGAATGACACTCCGATTCCGATAAGCAGAAACAGCAATATTTTCGACATTTGCCCTGTGGGTGGGTGTCATCAGCATCAGAGGCAAATCGTGACTGGCGGCAATATCGATGTATTGCTTGTAAAGACCTGCCAGCGTATCACGATGAGCATCGTCATAAATCAAAGCGGCATGAACAAGATGTTCGTCCAAAGGGATATGAAATTCATGGCGTAAACGCTCTACAATAGCTCCTTCGGTAAGGATGTAAGGGAAAGTCCGATACGCATCGACAAAAGAGAGTTGATTCATGTAAGGTGAGTTTTTAGGTTCTTACTTTGCATTTCCGGACAAATATAGAACTTATTCTCACAGTACGGTTATCCGTTCTTGTTATATTCACATCCCTTTATAATCTTTCAGAAAACCCTCCATCAACCAATTCGCAAGTGCCTGTCGGTTAGAAGGTATCACCAGTCTTTTTTGATCGAGTGAATTTTGAATATTTCCCAGTTCCACAAACACAGATACAGGGATAGCACGTGTCAATACATACAGATTCCGTCCGCTCACCGTACCCGTAAAACCACGATTGGGCTGGTGCTTGCCATACTTTGACTCAAAAGTGTCTTTCATCCTGTTTGCCAGTTTCTTACTTTCCGCCCTGCGGTTGGAATGATAAAAAAACACATCGGTCTGCTTGCCCTTGCTGCGACTATCGACATGGATAAAAATGGCACGGCAATATTTATACTTTTTCCGGTCATTACGATACAGAGCATTGATCTTATCACAACGTTGCTGAAGACGCTGTACCTGATTCAAGGGAATGGGAGCACCCATACAGGTTTCACGCTTACTGTTCGACAGATAGGCATCATCACGAATACCATCCTTTGCATCCTGAATGATGATATGTACTTCCGCCCCTTCCTGCATCAGGTTACGTGCCAATCTCAAAGCAATATCATAGGCATATTCATCTTCATGCAGTTCGTGCTTTCCCACTCTTCCGATAGCTCCAGGATCGGGGCCGCCATGCCCACTGACTACATAAAAGCACGCCCCTGCCAGCCGGTTGGAAGTCACCTTCACATTTGCCAGAAGTTTTCCAAAAAGCGGCTCATTTCTTTCCGTCTTCCGGGGCGGTTGTTTTTTTCCTGTATTTTCTTTCTTGGCAGCGCTTCCGGCAGTCGTTACAGAAGCCGGAACCTTTTTTTTCACAGGAGGAATCAAATAAGTCACTCCCAACTTTAATGTCTGCCCCTTTCCTAATTTAGCCTCATTCAATTTGATAAAATCGTCATAATACTTCTTCGGTGCACGATTGTGCCGCAACAGGAAAGTAGAAATACCTTCACCGGGTTTCGGAGTCGCCTTCTGCTGCCCCCACAAAGCAGATACAGAAAACAAAAAGCAGAAAAACAGAAGAATACAATATTTATTCATAATAAAATAATGTGCCAATTAAATAATGTGCCAATATGCTAATATGCCAATATGCTAATATGCCAATGTGCCAATTAAATAATGTGCCAATGTGCTAATGTACCAATTGAAAGAATGAAATAATAGACAATGAATCAATGTACTAATAGGCAAATGCACAAATTAAAGAATATACCAATGCACCAATCAGCTGCGCCAAATGATCCATATATTCCGTTTCATTGCTATATTATTCAATTGTCCCCATTCTTAATTGGCACATTGGCATATTAGCACATTGGTACATTATTATATATTTCACTCGCAAAGATAATGTTTTAAACCAATTATTTTCTCTACTTTTGCATCGATATAACTTTTTAAAGAAATAAAACTGTAACTACAATAACAATTATGGCAAAACAATTCAAGCCCGAAACCCTGTGTGTACAAGCAGGATGGACTCCTAAAAAGGGTGAGCCCCGTGTGCTGCCCATTTATCAGAGTACTACTTTCAAATATGAAACCAGCGAGCAGATGGCCCGTCTTTTCGACCTTGAAGACAGTGGATATTTCTATACCCGTTTGCAAAACCCCACCAACGATGCAGTGGCTGCCAAGATAGCCGCTCTTGAAGGAGGTGTAGGAGCAATGTTGACATCCAGTGGCCAGGCAGCCAATTTCTATGCCATATTCAATATCTGTCAGGCAGGCGATCACTTCGTGTGTTCTTCAGCCATCTATGGCGGCACATTCAACCTCTTCGGTGTAACGCTGAAAAAGCTCGGTATCGATGTTACCTTTATCAGTCCTGATGCCAGCGAAGAAGAGATTTCGGCTGCTTTCCGCCCGAACACGAAAGCCCTGTTCGGCGAAACCATCTCGAATCCCTCTCTTGAAGTGCTCGACATTGAAAAGTTTGCCCGCATAGCTCACAATCACGGTGTACCTCTGATCGTAGACAATACTTTCCCTACTCCGATCAACTGCCGTCCTTTTGAATGGGGAGCAGACATCGTGGTACATTCCACCACCAAATACATGGACGGACATGCCACGAGTGTAGGCGGCTGTATTGTTGATAGCGGCAATTTCGATTGGAATGCCCATGCCGATAAATTCCCCGGATTGTGTACTCCGGACGAATCTTATCATGGACTGACCTATACCAAGGCATTCGGTAAAATGGCCTATATCACCAAAGCAACTGCCCAACTGATGCGTGACCTCGGCAGTATACAAAGCCCGCAAAATGCTTTCCTGCTCAATTTAGGATTGGAGACACTTCACCTTCGCATGCCTCAACATTGCCGTAATGCACAGAAAGTGGCCGAATACCTGTCGAATGACGACCGGGTGGCATGGGTAAACTATTGCGGCCTTCCGGGTAATAAATATTATGAACTGGCTCAGAAATACCTTCCGAACGGTTCCTGCGGTGTCATCTCCTTCGGTCTGAAAGGCGGACGCGACGTATCTATTAAATTCATGGATTCGCTGAAATTAGCTGCCATCGTTACGCATGTAGCCGATGCACGCACCTGCGTGCTGCATCCTGCCAGCCATACTCACCGGCAATTGACAGACGAGCAACTGATGGAAGCCGGAGTTCGCCCCGACCTCATCCGTTTCAGTGTAGGCATCGAGAATGCCGAAGATATCATTGCCGATATAGAGCAAGCGCTGAACGCATAAGTATTTCACGGAAAGAGACAGGACAAGTAAAAATTAAGAGATGAACCGATAGTGTTTGTGGTTCATCTCTTAATTATATTTATCCTACTGCTGATTCTGTTCTTTTATCAAGGTATGTCAATTGCTCCAAAAGAGAAATCAAGTATAGCCCCTTTTTCCATGTCAAAGTCGGAGCCTGCTCGTAACTTGATTAAACCATTGTTCTTGACGATGACCGTGCCGCCTTTTTGCACGACAAGCCTTGCATTCAAAATACTTCCACCATCTACTTCAAGCACAGCACCGGAACGGACGATCACAGAAAAAGTTTTATTCAGCACCATCGTTTTACCGGCAGGAATAAGTAATCGCCCCGACTGCAACACTACATTTCCGCAGGGTGATTCCCCGTCCCATACTTCATTGGAATTTATCAGTGTCGGCTGGCAAACAGTCGGGAAATATTCATTCGTATTCTGTGGATTTCCACGCTTAACACCCCACTCTATGGCCGTAGGAACACCATCGGTTTTCCAGACATACAATTCATGTTCATTACCGGCTATTAACTCGCTTTTACCATCATTATCAATATCTGCCACGCAAGGAGTATCTAAAAATTTCTCATCCGATATTATCGGAAATCCGATTATATCACTACCGTCATTATGTAAAGCATAAATATAATTGTTGCAGCAGAATACAATATCAGGTACAGCATCTCCATCCACATCGGCCAAAATTGGAGTATTCATATTAGACGCATAATTTTCTTGTGGAAATAAGCCTTTAATCGATTTGCTAAAAATAAGCTTCCCTGTATGTGTCCATGCTTTTACCGTTTCATGCCCCAATATAACCACCTCCAAATGCCCGTCATTGTTTATATCACCCACTGATAAAGTATGATCTAAAGTAGATCCAACAGCATTGACTGTATACGGAATTGTCTGACTTCCATCCCACCCTGCAACTGTTTTATCCCCATCCAAACTAATAGCAAATACCTTACTTTCTGCCATTTGCCGTTGAGAAAACAATATCTCCTTTTTACCATCTTCATTTAAATCGCACACCACCGGAGCAGAAGCTAATCTGGGAATTCCTGCTCCCCAAAACGGATTCGTCGTAAAAGGAGTTCCATCCTGCCGCCAAATATAAATTCCTAAAGAATCATACGAAGCTATTATTTCCATCTGACCGTCACCATCAAGATCGGCTACTGTTAAAGCTGAACGATTATGGTCTTTTCCATTCGTAACATGAACGTTAGGATTCAAACGTCTCACTTCATTTCCGTCATGATCCAGAATAAAGATATCAGAAGTTTGATGCGATTTTACAATAACCTCCATTGTACCATCGGCACTACCATCCAAATTGGCAATGACCGGACTTTGAAACATTGAATAAGGAATTCGCTTTTCCCACAACAAATCAGGTTTATGGTCCCCATCCCTATCAAACGGAGAATAACAATAGACTGCTCTTTTTTCCTGATATTTTTTATCATCTTCCCAAGTAGATGCTACTATATTTTGTTCCCCATTTCCGGACAAATCTCCAAAAGCCACTTGCCCTGTCAACATTGTTGGTGTTTTCACAAAGCCACTTACCGTGGTCACATTTCCATCGATATCATATAACTCTTCGCCCGAAGGACGAAATCCCATTATGTAACTTGTATGAGTATCATACCGATCTTCATAGATCCAGAATATCTCTTGTTTGCCGTCATTATCCACATCTGCAATATTTGGACAAGATACAGATGAATAAACACCGGTAGCTAATCTTTTGGGGAATGGACTAACAACCGGATAAGAAGTCCATGTCCGGTAAGCCGCACTCCATTCACTTTCATTTCCGTTTGTTGAAATTGCTGCAACCTTATAATAATACAATGTTCGTTCGGCAAGGCTATCATCTAAATAATATGCAGCCTTCAATGGAAATCTATTCAATCTCCGATAAATGCCATTTTCTCCATTGTCACTACGGTATATATTATATCCGGCCACCTCCTTGACAGGTGTCCAATACACATTGATAGAAGAAGCATAAGGCTGAAAATCAAGAGTCGATGTTTTAATCACAGAGGGTCTTGACAATGGATTTACTGGAAAGTTCCAAGTCCTTCCATACTCATTACTTACTTGTAATGTGAAACTCAATATCCCCGCATAACTGCTTGATGTCTGGAACTGAAAAGCAATTGTATTTGTTTTAGTCTCAGAAAAGGCAATAGAAGGATACACGATTGGCGTAGATGAACATGACACCTGCAAATTATTCGAAATAAGTACAGCTTTCAGTCCTGTAGCTTCGGCCTGTCCTACATTCATTAAATCAATATTCATCTTCACAGTTTCACCCGCTTCTACTGTAGTGTTTCCATTACTCGTCCAAGTAATTTTTTGATTCCCTATTTCTATTTTAGGAGCATAAATATTATCTATCTTAAGCGGTTGAATTTTAGTTTCACCATTTACTGATATTTGTAGATTCAAGTTTATTCCACTGGAGTTATTTCTCAAATGTTCACCACTATCTTTATTTATTTTGAAAACGAACGGAGTGACAGATCTCACAGCAGTATTACCGGCAATATTCCCAAATGTAGCATTAGCATTCACGATCTCTATATCATCGGATGTACTTATTAAAGATGCTGTTACTCCATTTAATGCGCTGTTTCCGGTATTTCTCAATTTTACAGTCAATTCAATCGTTTCCCCAGCATCCAATTGTCCGTCACCATTTCCTATACTTACACCAGTTCCTTTATCATTGTAAATTAGATCTTCAACAGCAATAGTAGACTCACTACCATTTTGCGATACTTGAGCATCTCTTTCCACAGGTCTGAAATTATGGGCAGTGACTGTTATATTCACAACTCCCAATGTCTGTACAGATACATTAATAGTATGACTTCCATTAGCCAATTGATCAACAATATACAGTTCATCCTTTTTTTGAATGCAAATTCTGGCAGTTTCATTTTGTGGTAAACCATTTATGTTTACCATTATCATATTCTCACCCGTTGTTAAGGAAGCAGGCATTAATGTAACATTCATCGTTTTTGGAACATCACTCCATACCTGCATTTCAGGATCACCTAAAAGATGCAAAGCACAATTAGCTAATTTAAGATTTTTATATTTAATATTTTCAAGTGCCTTCTGATGAAGAATGGACAAATCATATCTATTGGTCGCATTAGCAGACGTTTTATAAAGTTCAGACAAAAATTGGCCTAAATGAACATGTTCATTTGCCCAGCCTGTATCGGCATTACCAATAAATGCAACAGCTCCACCTTGAGGATTATTTATAAAATGTTCCGCTATGCAATCTTTTGTTATGTCTGCCGGCGAACAGCCACCCGACATAACTATTTGATAATAATATCCATTATTCAAATTATCCACATCCCAATTGGATATTGATTCATTCTTATCCTTAGAAGAAGTTCCCATTCCTTCCGGCGAAGAATGGTCCATGTGATAAACAAGGTGAAAATGGTTTAAACCCGAATTTCCACCATTTTGTAAAGCGCTTACAAAATGGACCTTATTCAATTCTTCTCCTTTACCGGACTGATCTTCATATACACTATGTTTATTACTACAAGTAGCAATATTACTTTTACAGTTATAATGATCATAAATCAACCAACGATTCAGATTTGTCTCAGAATAAAAACTTGCAATTTCACTTCTTTTTTCATTAGATAAATAACCGGTATTTTCGTTTTTAGAAATAAAGGCGTCAGCTGCTACCGAATTATTTATATATGAATAATCAATATTTAAATCTGCTTTTTCATAATGAATTACTTTATTGACAAATATCTCTGCCTCTTCTAATGTTTCCACCGGGGCTCTTCCTAATTTAAATGATACTCCCCAATCTTTACTATCTTCAAAATCTATTTTATCAGCTTCATAATATATATTATTCCCATTCTTATTCCAGTTTCCATTATCTACACAAGTATAATAAAAATCAACTGCAACCCAATCTTTATTATCTGAATCTCTTGATTTCTTTACACGAGCGGGTATAACATTTGTATCTCCTCCAAGTAATACGAACATAGAACCATAGTTACGTTTAACATCAACCAAATAGTTACGAATTTTTTCTTGAATATCACTTCCTGTATATGTGGTAGAAATTTCCTCTACTGTTTCTATAATAGCAGGTATCCCTTTTTTAGTTTTCCAATCAGCCAATATCCGGAATTTCTCTTTCAACGTTTCATTCGTTATAATCAGATACTCCGGCAGATAATTATCCACATCTGAATTAGCATTTTTTTCTGCTGCGCTTACCATTGCGCCCAAACGCCCTTTTCTGAAAGATGCTTTTATGTTCGGAGTAATCTCTGACAACATCTCCTTATTATCAATAATTGATCGAATATAGTCCTCATCTAATTGACTTAAGTATTCCGATTGCTTTTCTATTATTGAAGTAGAAGCTAACTTTTTAGCCATCGAAAAAGTTAAAGAATAAGCAATATCACAAGTATACAGTTCCCTCTGTTTAGGAATATACTCAATTGGATAAAATCTCACCGTTACAAGATGGTAACCAAAATCCATCCTATCTGATACAATTTCGGCATACTTTCCTGGAAAAGGATTCGATGAGTTATAAATATCACTATTGGGCTCTACCCATGATAAGATACTTTCTCCAATAGGAATTGGCGGTTGGACCGGATATAATAAAATATCCTTTTTTTGTAGCTTTCTATTTACATACTTTATCTGTATTGCTGGCTGAGTATTCACAGGTATAAGAAATGTTTTCACACAATATGGAATCTGAGGCATTCCCGGTTCATCAACATATCCGGTTTCAGATGATATTTCTACATATTCACCATTTACCTGATAAGTAAAATCTATCTCAGGCCTCCATTGTATCGTACCTTCCACTTGTGCACTCAAATTCATGACAACTACAATAGCTATCAAACAAACTAATATCTTTTTCATAAATCAATTTATTTATGGAATTTTATCTTTTCCCTCGTTCCATCTTCATAAACCACCTCTAAGAGTAATAATCCATGTGACAGATTATCTATTTTTAAATTACACGAATTATCATTTATGATTTCTTCTAATAATAAAATACCATTTAATGCATATAATCTTACTTCTGATATTTTCCGCATACCCGTTATATTCAAGTTGTCACCATCTAAAAAAACTCTCAAGCCAGATAATGAAATGTCATTAACTGAAGCCGGATTGAGTTTGTGATTTATATCCCTAAACTTCATCCAGCCCGGTGCATAGCAATAAGCATCGAAACTCTCTTTAGGAACATACAATCTTGTCCAGTATGTATTCGCAAATGGATAGCCAATCAGCACAGGAGGTACAATTGCGTTACAAACAACTACATCCATGTCCCGATATTCCAAATCCCAATCAAAATCATTATCACGATTGGTTTCTTGATTATTTCTACCGACAGGCACACGTGGTTCTACCCAAAAAGCACCTTCCTCTACTGTTTTTAGAGTTGACGGCAAAGTTACACTATACAAAAAAACTCTATCAAACGCTAATCTATTTATTACTTCAGTACCTTCCGGAATTACATATTCTGTGAAATATGTAGGATTTTCAGATTCTTCTTGTGATTTTTCTCTTCTTGGAGGATAACGTAACAGCTTCTTTTGATCCATAGAAAAAAGAACATTGTTTACCACTACACAATCAGCACCATCTGACACATAAAATTCCCGTATTGGAGATTCGTAAAAAATATCCCTACCCACAATCGAGGGAAAATTACTCCAAGTCACAGCCTTTAAAACAAAACATTTAAAAAAAGCATTGTTTCTTATCTCCTTTAAAGAAAAAGGTAAAATAATATGTGACAACAATTCTACTTGATCAAAAGCCTCTGTTTCAATTATCTGTGTCCCTTCCGGAACCACATACTCTTCATCCACTTTATCTTTCGGATATTTTATCAACGTCTTCCCATCCGCAGAAAAAGTGACCCCATCAACAACCATATTCTGGGAATATAACAAGGTACCCCAAAATGTAAACAATAAAAGACATGTAATTTTTTTCATAACATTCTATTACTAATTAAATATTCAATTTGATAACTTTTCCATCGCCATCTTCATATATCCATAACGGAAGTAACAATCTTGAAAAGCATATCTATCAATTATTTCAATATCTTCTAAATAACCACGTATATCTATAGGAACTATATGTACAGTTTTTCCATCTTTAGAATAAACAAAACCATCGTCCGATACTCGACAATAAGGATTGCTCTCAGTAACTTCAAAACGCCTATCATTGGGCCAAACACGATTTCCAATAATGGGGAATTTCCCTGTAAGAATGAAATCAGATGGACCATTATAAAACGCAGAATCGTTTATATGAGTTAATGTAGTTGGCAATGTCACTTTCCCTATTTGAGCTCCTACAAATGCTTTTCTATCTATGATTTCCGTACCTTCAGGTATTATATATTCTTTATAGAACTTGTCTGTAGGATACTTTATCAGAGTCTTTCCATCTATTGAGAAGATAACACCATCAGTCACTACATTTTGTGAATACGATAAAATGCCCCAAAATGTAAACAATAATAAACATATAATCTTATTCATAATATTCTATCATTCATGAATTACAATTTTACAATTACAATGGCATAGTTTTTATCCTATTAATTTGTTAAGATCATTCTTTTCACATCAATCACTTTGCTATCAACAATCAGAGAATACAGGTACATTCCGGCTTCCAAATGACTCCCCTCCAATACAATAGATCCCATACCTTTTTGAGTTAAAACAAATTGCTCGATTTGTTTGCCATTCATATCATAAATTAGCAAGTTAGCATTTTGTGCATCTTGCGGAATGACATATTTAATTACAGTATTATCACTAAATGGATTGGGAGTATTCTGAAACAATTCGGATTCTAATTTATCCATAAGACCGTCCTCGACTTCTCCATCTTCCTCATCTACACTTCTTGAGAGAGGAGATTGGCTTTTCGATTTCAGCCGGTTTATCTCTACCGTCAGCTCCTGAATGGATTGTACCAAGAGAGGAATCATCTCTATATAGTTTATACTTAAATCTCCCTGTTCGTTTTCATAAACGAGATTAGGATATTCATTCTTCAATTCTTGGGCAATAAATCCATAATGAACCCGTGAATAAATCTGAGCTTCATCCGCCGAGAGCTGCACAGCCGGAGCTACCGTATCAGTGGCAATAAAAGTAGCTGGGACTGCCGTTTTGAAAGGAGACTGCATATTGTATTGAACCGTATTCAACCGGCTCAACTTCGTCATTGTGCCTTCTTCCGATTCCGATTGGGCGGATAGAGTTGAAAGATTGGTCGAAGTTGTTGCAGGAGTCAACAAAACACTATAAATACTACCAGTCACATACACATTTCCCCGGAAATAACCTGCATAACGACCGTTTATCGGCACACCATAATCACTATGAACAGAAGTACCATAGATGCCTGCACCATTGTTAGTTCCATAAAGCATTCCTAAAACACCATAGTTGTAACCTGATGTATAATTGCCTGCTGTACCGAACAAACCAAATCCCCTTCCACTACTTAAAGCGGAGTGAGAATATGCAGAGCCCAAAGTTCCCACATTAAATGTATGGGGTGACAACGCAATACCGGTATTGCAGCCTCTTGCCCAACCCGTTAATCTTTCCGTAGGATTGTGTATTGCCGTCAGAGCCATCGAGTTGGTCGATTCGATAATAATATCGCTATCGGCTTCTCCCTTACTATTCACACTTAATATGGATAAAGGAGCAGCAGTATCAGTTCCGATAGCTACCTTACCATCCGAACCCACTTTTACCTGTGCAAACACCAAAGAACACACCATTATCAGGCATGCGGAAATAATACATCGTTTCATAATAATTAAATTTAAATTGTTAAACATATTCATAAGTGTTCACTAGAAGTGGACGGTTAAAATTCAAACAAGCCTGCGGTTCATTATAACCGCTTCATGTCAAATACCGTAATCCCATTTCGGGATAAAACAAAAAAGGAAGAGTTTTTAAGGGAAGAGCTCGAAACCATAGCTTTCATACGCGCAGCAACAAAGACCCGCTACAGAGGTTGTTAAAGCGCTCCATGTAGATTAATGTCAGATGCATGTGGATAAACTTCATCAAGTTGATGATTTTCCAAATATCTGCATGTCAAAGGACTATTTTAGGCTATGTAAGTCCGTTTGGGCGTTTATTAAAAGTCAACTAAACAAATAGTCGGACTTTATTATATTCACTCCGAAGCATTTTCATTACAGGCTCAGAGAAGAGAACTTGTATCCCTACGTGAGCATGGTTGCCTATTTTTTAAATTTATCATAAAAATAATAAAATAAAACACAACACAACTACAATAATGTAATCATTTAACATATATTGTTCTGGAAAATCAATTATAAAATAAAAAGATGAATTTTAACGTTTTTATCGGGTAAACTACATGTTATTTTCAACTATTATGTATTTGAAAAATAATAAATTCTTCCTGCCAATAAGAACCGTTATAAGCATACAACATATACGACAAAAAATTCCAATAATTGAAAACAAAAATTATTGAAACCTCATTTCTTGATTTATATCATTGCCCGTCTACCTTTCTTTTTCCACCTTTGCATACATAAATCCAAATCCATCTAACCATTCTGTTATGAAATACTCTGGTGTGATATTCGACTTTAACGGTACATTGTTCTGGGATACTCCCTTACACAATAAAGCTTGGAACATGTTTCTGGAAAAACGGGGCATGCATTTGTCCGATCATGAGTTCTTCGCCACCTTTCACGGAAAGAATAACAGGGATATTTTCAACAGTCTTTTCCAACGCGAACATTCGGCAGAAGAGATACGTGCGCTCGTTGATGAAAAAGAGACTTTATACCGGCAATTATGCCTGGAAACCGAAATGATGCTGGCACCGGGTGCTCCTGACTTCCTCGATTTTCTTCAAGAAAGAAAGGTTCCGTTCACCATTGCCACCGCTTCCGACAAAGAGAATGTGGACTTCTACTTCGAGCATTTGGGAATAGGCAAATGGTTCGATTACGACAGGATAGTGTACAACAACGGACAGATAAAAGGAAAACCCGATCCACAAATTTACCGGATTGCCATGTCGGTGATTGGAAAACAACCGGACGAAGTAATTGTTTTTGAAGATGCTGTTGCCGGACTTCAGGCGGCCAAGAATGCGGATGCAGGATGCATTATTGCCGTCAACTCAAATAATGACGATTATTCCGACTGGGCAGATTATCTAATTATTCGTAATTTTGATGAAGCAGACCGTAATCTGATCGTCTAATGCCACCCGTATATCCGCAGGGATGCGTATCTTTGTACGAATTTACAAAGCGATAAAGACACGGAAGTGCCGCCTTACAGCGATGAAGAAAGATAATTTTACACAGATGACTACCGCTCCCATTCCGGGATTAATCGGTAAACTGGCCGTACCGACAATTATCAGTATGCTGGTCACCTCCTTTTATAATATAGCAGACACTTATTTCGTCGGGAAGATCAACACACAGTCGACAGCAGCAGTAGGCATCGTGTTTTCCGTCATGTCTATCATTCAGGCTGTGGGATTTTTCTTCGGACACGGATCAGGAAACTACATCTCACGAAAGTTGGGAGCACAAGAAACGGATAATGCGGAAAAAATGGCGGCTACAGGATTTTTCTTTGCTTTGTTCATGGGAGTAGTCATTGCCGTTGTCGGCTTGTTGCTGTTAACGCCACTCTCCGTCGCATTGGGGTCTACCCCTACCATCCTGCCTTACACAGAAAAATATTTAGGCATTATCCTGATCGGCGCACCTTTCATGACGGCTTCGCTGGTGCTGAACAATCAGATGCGTTTTCAAGGAAATGCCGCCTATGCCATGGTGGGTATCGTCACCGGTGCGGTAGTGAACATCGTGTTGGATCCGTTACTGATTTTCACTTTCGGAATGGGGATATCGGGAGCGGCATTAGCTACCATCATCAGCCAGATGTGCAGTTTCTCACTACTACTGTATATGGCACGCCGGGGAAATAATATCATCATCCGATACAAGCATTTCACCCCTACCTGGAGATTTTTCAAAGAGATTATCGACGGAGGAACCCCTTCCCTCTTTCGTCAGGGACTGGCATCGGGATCTACTATCTTACTGAATGTGGCGGCCGGTAATTTCGGAGATGCCGCCATTGCCGGGATGTCTATCGTCACACGGGTCTGTATGTTCATCAACTCTTTCCTTATCGGATTCGGACAAGGATTCCAGCCCGTGTGCGGATTCAATTACGGAGCAGGACTGAACAGTCGCGTACGGGAAGGATTCTGGTTTTGTGTAAAAGTAGGATTTATTTTTCTGCTGACCGTCACAATCACAGGAATTGCCTTTGCACCGGATGTGATAGAACTTTTCCGTAAAGGAGATGCAGAGGTTGTCTCCATAGGATCGGCAGCATTGAAATGGCAATTTATTACCTTGCCTCTCGGTTCATGGATCATTATGAGTAACATGATGCTGCAGACTATCCGCAAACCGGTACGTGCCACACTACTCTCTTCGGCACGCCAAGGACTGTTCTTCATTCCGCTTATCTTCCTGTTGCCCCGCTTCTTCGGACTGCAAGGAGTGGAAATGTGCCAGGCAATGGCAGACTTACTTTCTTTCCTGTTGGCCATACCGTTGACATGCAGTGTACTGAAAGAGCTGAAAACGGACAAATAATGTGCCAATGCGGCAATATGCCAATGTGCCAATTGGCTGCGCTGTCTTATTAATGTGCCGATTGGCTGCGCGTTTTATTCATTATTGATTTCAGGAAATAAAATCTATAAAAAAAAGACGCAGCATCTTTGCATCAAGTTGCTGCATCTTTTTTAAAATATTGAAGAGATCAGGCATGTACTGCAAGATCATGTTCTTCCATATATTCATCAATCAAAGGAATAGCATTCGTCCGGAATATACCACGCAACAACGCTTGACAAAACAACCATTGTGTAGTATAACGTGCACCACGCAAACTATTCTCATAAAGAAGGACAAGCAAATCATTCGCAAAGCGATCGGGATCGACATCGGGAAGCAGATATCCACAGGCCTTACAACGATTTAATACATCTGCAAATTGCTGCAACCAGAAATATTCTTCTCGCTTCGAGAACGATTGGTAATCCGTCTCCTGTGCCAAATCGGTCAGTAGCACCCTTCCCATAGAATACATCAGATCGACATACCCGCCAACAATATCGAACAACGTTTTCACACACGACCGGTCATTATCTGCCCGGGCCAACAGAGTCCGTTTTTTTTCCCCAGCAATGTCTGCCAGACAAATCTGTACAAGACAGACCTTGCTGGGAAAGAGTTGGTAAAGTGTTCGTTTCGACATCCCTAACCCTTGAGCAATGATATCCATTGTCAAACGGCTGATACCTTGACGAATCATCTCTCGCTTCGTATGATCAACAACAAGCCGACGGGTTGTTTCGGCTTTCATCATAATACCTCCTCTCTGCCTGTTTTACATTCGCCCGCCACCAAGTGCTTGATATAGGGTGATAACTCCTTGAATTTCGGTAAACCGGTTGGCTACCTGAGAGAGTTGCGCATTGAGTAATGTCTGCTGGGCAGTCAAGACCTCCAGATAGGTAGTGTTGCCGTGCTGCATCAGCAAGCGGGTACTGCGGGCGGCATTTTCCAATGAAGCTACCTGCTTGTCGAAGTAAATGGATTTGCTGCGTGCAGTTTGTACCTGCGTCAAAGCATCATTCACTTCGCTTCCGGCAGCAAGCAATGTTTGCTGGAAAGCTAAACTCGCTTCTTCCTGCTGTGCTTTCGCTATCTTCAGTTGGGCGATATTAGCTCCCTTGTTAAACAAGGGTTGCGTCAACGATCCGAATACCGAAGCCAGCAGTTTGCCCGGATTCACAATCATCGAACCGGCACTGTTGGTCCAGCCTGCACTACCACCCAATGTAATGGAAGGATAGAAAGCCGAACGGGCGGCATTCGTAGAATAAAAGGCCTGTGCCAGTGAAAGTTCGGCACTCCGCACATCGGGCCGGTTGGATAACATCTGCAAAGGAATTCCCGTAGCAAAAGTCTCCGGTAACTGCTGTCCGGCAAGTTTACCACGCTGAATATCATGGGGAACCTCGGCCAGAATCAATGACAAGCTATTTTGCGTCTGGTTGATTTGCTCTTTCAAATCGAGCACGGTAGTACATATATTGTAATAGGTAGCCTCGGTTTGTGCCAGTCCGGCTTCTGTCACCATGCCGGCAGCTTTCATGGCACGGGTGGCAGCCACACTCTCCTTCCAGGCTTTTTCGGTAGCTGTTGCAATTTCATATTGGGCATCGAGCATCAACAACGTGTAATACGCGTTTGCCACCGATGCCACCAATTGTGTCTGTACCGCCTGTTCATATTCCCGGCTTTGCAGAAGCGCAGCTTTCGCACCCCGTTTGGCATTGGTCAGACGTCCGAAGAGATCGATCTCCCATGAAGCAGTAGCAGGCAACGAATAAGTCTTGGTAGCCTTTGCGCCGTCAAAACTACTGATAGAACCTTCCGGCGCCAAAAACAGAGACGGCAGATAAGAGAGTTTGGAAGTCATCAAGGCCGCTTCCGCTTCTTTCACCCGCAATTGGGCTGTCTGCAAATCGGTATTACGAACCAACGCCGAATCAATCAATGTCTGCAAAAAAGGATCGGAAAAAACTTCCCGCCACGCCAGATTGCCAAAGTTGGCAGTATCGGCTGTCTGGGCAGCACTCTCATCAGTGCTGCCATACAGTCCGTCCGGTACTTCCGAAACAGGTTTATATTTGGAATAGATGCCGCAACTGCTCAATGTAAAAGCAACGGCTACAAACAATAAAATTTGTTTTCTCATATTTCGTATCTTCATAATTAGCTCTATTTATTATTCTTTTCCGGCTTCCCTTTTCTCCCGGTCACTTTCCTGCTTTTCTTCTGCAATCTGCCAATCCTGAGACGGTTCGGCCTGCACGGGATGCAGCTTTTCCTGAAGCCATTGGAAAGCAATGAAGAGCGAAGGTACAATGAAAAGCAATGCCAACGTACCGACAAACATACCGCCTACGACACCGGTTCCCAATGAACGGTTACCGTTGGCTCCTACTCCACTGGCTACCACCAGAGGGAAAAGACCGAATATCATTGTCAACACTGTCATCAAAATAGGACGGAAACGGGCTTTGGCTGCACTCACGGCAGAAGCGATCAGCCCCATACCGGCCTTACGACGTTCGGCTGCATACTCTGTCAGCAAGATAGCGGTTTTGGCAAGCAAACCGATCAACATGATAAGCCCTGTCTGCAAATAGATATTGTTCTCCAGTCCGAATATACGGGCAAAAAGGAAACTACCCATCAGACCGCACGGCACACTGAGCAACACGGCAAACGGAATGATGAAACTCTCATAAAGGGCACTCAGAATGAGATAAATCATCAGGAAGCAAATGGCAAAGATGATAATTGTAGTACCGCTCTGCTGATTTTCCTCACGGGTAATACCTCCATAGTCATAGCCATATCCCTTAGGCAAGGCTGTTACGGCCGTCTCCTGTACGGCACGCATGGCATCACCCGTACTGTATCCCTCGGCCGGCATGGCATTCACTGCAATAGAATTGTACATATTGAAACGGCTCAACGTTTCGGCGCCATACACACGGGTTAAAGTCACAAACTGACTGAGCGGTGCCATCTCTCCATTGGACATGCGTACAAAAGTATTGTCCAACGATGCCTCATCCAGACGATATTTAGGATCGGATTGTATCATCACTTTATAAACCTTCGAGAAACGATTGAAGTTGGATACATATTGTCCGCCGTAATATCCTGATAAAGTACTGAGTACCTGATCGGCAGTGATGCCTGCACGTTTACACTTGGAAGGATCTACCTCTACCATCCACTGCGGATAGCGCACATCAAATGTGGAGTAAGCCATAGCAATCTCCGGACGCTGGTTCAAAGCACCTAAATATTGCTGTGTAGTCTGGAAGAAAGTAGTCACATCACCTCCCTGTTTATCTTGCACATGCATTTCCAAGGCATTACCCATACCGTATCCCGGAATCATACCCGGAGAAATGGCAAATACGGTAGCATCCTTAATATCCATCGTACTTCCATAGACTTGCTCGATAACCGCTTGTACGTTATCCTCCTTCCCCGGACGTTCGTCCCAAGGTTTCAGTTTCAAGATCAACATACCGAACGAACTACCCTGCCCGGACAATAATCCGTAGCCGGCCACCTTCTGTACATGTTTCACCTGCGGAATTGCTTCCAAACGCTTTTCGATGCGTGTAATCACATCATCGGTTGTTTTCAACGAACTACCGGCAGCCGTACTTACATTGACAAAAACAACCCCTTGGTCTTCATCGGGCACAAGACTGGTTTTAGTCGTATTCATCAGGAATGCCAGCAGAATAATGGAACAAACCAGCAATGACCATGTCAGCCATCTGCGTTTGATAAAGAACAATACAATATTCTTATATTTCTCTACCACCACGTTAAAAGCAGCATTGAACGCCTTACGGAAACGGGCGGCAAAGTTATTCTTCTGTGTTCCGTCTTCATTAATATAAGGTTTGAGCAATAATGCACAAAGTGCCGGGCTCAATGTCAGGGCGTTCACAGCCGAGATACCTACGGCCACCGCCATTGTCAATCCGAACTGGGTATAGAAAGTTCCGGAAGTACCACTCATAAACGATACCGGAATAAATACCGCCATAAACACCAGTGAAGAGGTGATAACTGCATTGCTAATTCCCTTCATGGCATCGATACTGGCCATATAAGAAGATTTGTAGCCTACATCGAACCGCGCCTGCACGGCCTCGACGACGACAATGGCGTCATCCACCACCGTACCGATCACCAAAACAAGAGCAAACAAGGTTATCAGGTTGATACTGAAACCGGCCAATGCCATGAAAGCAAACGTACCGATAAGCGATACAACGATTCCTACCAACGGAATAAGTGTAGAACGGATATCCTGCAAGAACACATATACCACCAGAATAACCAAAATAATGGCCTCGATCAGTGTCTTAACCACTTCATGAATAGATGCATAAAGGAAGTCATTGGATGACATCAGCTGCGTCAGCTCTACCCCTTTCGGCAAATCCTTCCGTGCCTCTTCCAAAAATTTATCAATATTGTTGTTCACCTCCGTCGCATTGGAGCCGGCCGTCTGGAAAACCATACAGGACACACCATTGTGTCCGTCCGTGGTACCCTTGTAGGCATAACTTTCCTGTCCCAGTTCCACTTCGGCAATATCTTTCAGTTTCAGTACTTCACCATTGTCTGTAGAACGGATTACGATTTCACCGAATTCCTCCGGAGTAACCCTACGCCCTTTGAACTTCATGGTATACTGATAAGTCTCATCCGAATTCTCACCGAACGAACCGGTAGCCGATTCGATGTTCTGCTCGGCCAACACGGCAGTGACATCCGAAGGAATCAGTTTATACTGTGCCATCACATCCGGTTTCATCCAGATACGCAAACTATAGTCACCACCCATAATCATCATATCACCCACACCACTGATACGGAGAATCTCCGGTTTCAGGTTAATACTGATATAGTTGGCAAGAAATGCCTCATCGTAAGAGTCGTCCGGGCTATGCAGAGAGAACATCTGAAGAATACTCGTCTGACGCTTGCTGGTGGTAACACCCACCTGAGTCACTTCTGCCGGAAGCTGCCCGGTGGCCTTAGAAACACGGTTCTGCACATTCACCGCTGCCATGTCGGGATCAGTACCCTGTTTAAAATAGACCGTAATGGTAACCGATCCCGCATTCGTAGCAGAAGAGGTCATATAAGTCATGTCTTCCACACCGTTGATGGCCTCTTCCAACGGAGCAATCACACTTTTCTGCAAAGTCTCTGCACTGGCGCCGAAATAGCTGGTGGAGACCATAATAGTTGGCGGCGCAATATCCGGATATTGTTCTACGGGCAAGGAGAACAATCCGATGATGCCGACAACGACAATCGTTATGGAGATGACGGCGGATAGTACCGGCCGCTCAATAAAAGTTCTTAAATTCATATAATCGTTCTATCTAAATTATTATTTAGCACATTATCCAATTACCACATTATCCCATTGCCATCACATCGATTCATTATTAATTCTTTCACTCTTAATTCATTAATTGGCACATTGGCATATTGGCAAATCAGCGCATTATTTATTATTATTCTTTGCCTTGATCGGTGTCCCTTCACGGAGCAATCCCACTCCTTCGGTCACAATGACTTCACCGGCTGTAAGCCCCTCATCAACAATAAATTCTTTACCACCGTTCACACGGGTTACCTGCACAGGAGTTGACTGTGCTTTGCCGTCTACCACTTTATAGACATAAACTTTGTCCTGTATTTCGAATGTCGCTGCCTGCGGAATGACCACCGCACCGTTTTTCTGAACAGGGATAACCACATTACCTGCACCACCGCTATGCAATAATCCCTCCTTATTGGGGAATACGGCACGCAGACTCACAGTTCCTGTCGAACGGTCTATCACACCACTGATCGTTTCGATTTTCCCCTTTTGCGAATAAGCCGAATTGTCATTCAACATCAGATCGATTTCGGGCATCTGCTTCAACGCTTCCTCTTTGGAACCGTAACGCCGGATAAGATTGAGCAATTGATTTTCCGTCATAGAGAAATACACGTACATGTCGGAATTATCCGAAACGGTAGTCAAAGGTTCCGGAAGGCTGGCACTTACCAAAGCCCCTACCCGGTAAGGCAACGTGCCCACTACCCCGTTCGACGGGCTTTTCACAACTGTATATGACAAATTGTTACGGGCACTTACCTCCTGTGCTTTCATCTGCGCCAATTGGGCTTTAGCTGTCAGCAATGAATTATGCGCCGTACTAAGATCGAATTCCGAAACCACATTCTGGCGGAAAAGTTCCTGTTTGCTGTCATAAGTCAACTGTGCCGTAGCAAGTGAGGCCTCAGCAGCCTTCACATTGGCTTGGGCTGTCTGCAAAGCAGCTTCGTAAGCCACTTGGTCAATGATAAAAAGAGTCTGCCCCTGACGTACGTGTTCTCCTTCGGTGACACACACCTTCGTAAGAAAACCGGATACCTGCGGATAGATCTCAATGTCTTGCCGTCCACGAATGGTGGCAGAATAAACACTTGTCAGCGTTCTGTCCGCCGGAGCGATGGTCATTACTTCGTATTCTGCCTCTACCTGAGCGGGAGGTGCCTGCTGGCAACTTGCCACTACCAAACAGCAAACGGCCAATGCCGTTTGCAACAATCTGTTTACCTGATTCTTCATGTTCTAACTATTAAAAAAACTATTTATATGATGTGTTCTGAAAAAAAGTATGAGAAGTCGCCATTAATAAAAGCCCTACCAATCCGCACGTTGCACAACTGGCTATGACAATTACCCAACTTGTAGCAACCGAAACCTCGCCCAGTCCCACTAACGGAGCTACCAAACCGGCGAAAGTAAATTGAAAGAATCCCAACATCGCCGAAGCATTCCCCGAATTCTTTCTTTCCAATGCCAATGCCAGCGAGGTAGAGGTGGGCAGCACCATGCCCACACAAAAAAGCAATACCAAAAATCCTATTTCTATCGCAACCACGGACCAACCGCCCATCAGGCAAACGGCCAATACAAGCGAAGCTATCAGCAGACAACAGGCTCCTATACCCAATGCCCGTTCTTCGCTTCCAAATCTCGGAACTATCAAATTTCCCGTCATAATCGCCAATCCGTTGAAAGCAAAACAAACGCTGTACATCACCGGGGTTAACCCGTATTCTGTCTGAAAAATAAACGGGGATGAGGAAATATATGCAAACAATACTCCCATTGCAAACGACTGTATCAGCATGTAGCACACAAAATGCTTATTACCCAACACCGAACGAAAATTTGCAAAAGTGGCCAGTACACTCCCTGTTTGCCTGCGTTCTTCGGGCAACGACTCGCGAAAACGGAAAGCAGCCGCCAAGATCGCCACACCAATTAAAAGAAGTACTGCAAAAATACCCCTCCAGTCTGTTATCCCTAACAATAATCCACCGGCAATAGGAGCTACAATCGGTGCCAACCCCTGCACAGCACTCAGCATGGCAAAAAAACGAGTGAATTCTTTTCCTTCATATAGATCGACAGCTATCGAACGGGAAATCACTACTCCTCCGGCAGCAGCAATACCCTGCAAAAGACGGAAACAGATAAATGTAATCACGTCCCGGCATAATAAGCAAATAAGCGTGGATACTACAAACACCGTCAAAGATAAAATCAACGGACAACGACGCCCGTACTTATCACTCAACGGACCGATAACCAGCTGCCCGGCAGCCAAACCGATCACGCCAAAAGTCAAACTGAGTTGTATCAGGGAAGTAGTCGTACCGAAATATTCCATCAATTCCGGAAAAGCCGGCAGATACAAATCGGTCATAAACGGGCCGAATGCCGACAGCAATGCTGCAAATACAAGGACAAACCTTCTTGAATTATATTTCCTATTCTCCATTTTTCTACTTTTTTTGATCGTGGCAAAGGTAACGGCTTTCTTCGGATGAAAACTTTTCATACTGTTTACAGTTTTGTTCATTTTTGGAACAAATTAGCGTAAATTCCCTAAAAAACTCTACTTTTGCAGGTGAAATAAAGAACTACTTATGGAATATAGAAACCCTCTCATCCTTTCAAGGGAACGCCCGTTCGTAGCCGGCACAAGCAATCTGGCAGTTTTTCACCGTCGGCTGTATAAACTCGACTGTATGATTATTATTTTCTGCCACAGTGGTTGGGGACAGGTACTTATCGATCTTGAACGACATGAAATAATACGAAATACCCAAATGATTCTTCTCCCCGGCACAGTCATCAGTCTTGCCGGACAAAGTAACGATTTTCGTGTTTCTTATTTCGCAGCCCACAGTGATATGTTTCGTGAAGCTTGTCTGCGTCTCGAACCCTCTTTTTTTCATTTTCTGAAAGAGAAACCTTGCTTCACACTGCCCGATGAATTTACAGCTAATATCAACCGGTTACTGGAAGCCACTATCTCCCTTTATGCCGATAAAGACCATAACTTCCGCTATCAGATAGCCCGCAATCACCTGCAAAGCTTTCTGCTCGATGTGTATGACAAAGTTCATCGTTTCTTTACCCGCGACGATATGGAAGGTCACAACCGCCAGGACGAACTTTTCAAAAAGTTCATCGCACTCATTCATGAAAACTGTCTCACGGAGCGTGAGGTATCTTTTTATGCCGATCGCCTCTGTATCTCCACCAAGTACCTCACCGGAATCTGCCGCAGTATTACCAATGGTGCCTCGGCCAAGCAGATCATCGATCAACATGTGATCCTTGAAATAAAAGTCTTACTGCAATCCACCGAATTAAGTATGCAGGAAATAGCCGATCGTCTGGGTTTTCCCGACCAATCCTATTTAGGACGTTATTTCAAACGGTATGAAGGAATGTCACCGGGAGATTACCGGAAAACAGCAGGTACATAACGACAAACCGGCCTGTTAATGAAGTCAGTATCGGAGAATCCAACAATCCGAAATAATGCATTGATAATCAATGCATATAAAAATATACCTTTTTTACAGAGTAAAGGTATAGACTTTTATATGGCAAAAATATAGACTTCTATATAGCCAAAATATAGACTTTACCATTCCTCTACATTATAATGTTGCATAAACCGGCGGTAACATAGAAAACAAATTCTCACGGTTGGCTGTTCTAATCGGCAAAAGTCACTTAACCCAAACTGTTTTAACTATGATAAAATTAAAATTCGGTATATTGCTGGCCATGCTGGCAGTTACCACCACCGCCTTTGCCGGATATTCACCGGCCAATGTACAGGCCGCACTCAAAAAGATGTATCCCGATGCCAAGGACATAGCCTGGTCGCAGGATGACGGTTATTACTGTGCCGACTTCATGATGAACGGCCTTGAGAAAAATGTCTGGTTCAACACACAGGCGCAATGGGTGATGATACAGACTGAACTGATAAGTACGGACCGCCTTACCCCTCCTGTATATAATGCCTTTGCAGCCAGTAACTATGCTGCCTGGGAAGTTCTGGATGTAACTTACGTAGAGTTTCCGAAATGGGAGCCGATCATCGTCATCAAAGTGGGACAGCCGAACGTAGACATTAAATATCAGCTTTTTTATGCCCCTAACGGAGAAATACTGCGTACCCGGAATGTAAGCGACATGTACGACATCCTCGGACCGAAAACATTCATACAGTAACTTTGTTATAAATATGCAATAAAGGCACGAAAAGAAGAAGTATCGTTTCTCTTTTTGTGCCTTTATGTTATTAGTTTAATAGAATTTATGACAGATAGACTACAGTTTCTAACTTTTATTCCTACATTTGCAGACAAATGATAACTTTTATTAAAACGCACTATCATGGCAAAAATAACGAAAGAAGCCGCTTTGCTCTATCACTCACAGGGCAAACCCGGTAAAATTGAAGTAGTTCCAACCAAACCCTACAGTACACAAACCGACTTATCGCTTGCTTACTCGCCCGGTGTGGCCGAACCATGTCTTGAAATTGAAAAGAACCCGCAGGATGCTTATAAATATACAGCCAAAGGCAATCTGGTAGCTGTTATCTCCAATGGAACAGCCGTCCTTGGTTTGGGAGATATAGGTGCACTGAGCGGCAAACCGGTAATGGAAGGAAAAGGCCTTCTGTTTAAAATCTATGCCGGTATCGATGTATTCGACATCGAAGTCGATGAAAAAGACCCGGATAAATTTATCGAGGCTGTCAAAGCCATTGCACCGACTTTCGGAGGTATCAACCTCGAAGATATCAAAGCTCCGGAATGTTTCGAAATAGAACGCCGCCTGAAAGAGGAACTCGACATTCCCGTAATGCACGATGACCAACACGGAACGGCCATCATCTCGAGTGCCGGACTGGTAAATGCCTTGCAAGTGGCCGGTAAAAAAATTGAAGATGTAAAAATCGTAGTAAACGGTGCCGGCGCCTCTGCCGTATCGTGTACCAAACTATACGTATCACTCGGCGCACGCCTTGAAAACATTGTCATGCTGGACAGTAAAGGCGTAATCAGCAAAGCGCGTACCGATCTGAACGAACAAAAGCGTTATTTCGCCACCGACCGTACGGATATCCATACCTTAGCAGAAGCCATCAAGGGAGCAGACGTTTTCTTAGGCCTGTCTAAAGGCAACGTGCTGTCGCAAGACATGGTACGCAGTATGGCTCCTTCTCCTATCGTATTCGCCCTGGCCAATCCGACACCGGAAATCTCTTATGAAGATGCCATGTCCGCCCGTCCGGACGTGCTGATGGCAACCGGACGTTCCGATTATCCGAATCAGATTAACAACGTAATCGGTTTCCCGTATATCTTCCGTGGTGCTCTGGATACGCAGGCAAAAGCGATCAACGAAGAGATGAAAATAGCTGCCGTACACGCAATTGCCAATCTGGCCAAGCAGCCTGTACCCGATGTGGTAAATGAAGCTTATCATGTAAACAATTTCACGTTCGGCCCGGAATACTTCATACCGAAACCGGTAGATCCACGTCTGATAACGGAAGTTTCCATCGCCGTAGCCCGTGCTGCTATGGAAAGCGGCGTAGCCCGTAAGAATATCGAAGACTGGGATGGATACAAAACACATCTCCGCGAACTCATGGGACAAGAATCCCAGCTTACCCGCCAACTCTATGACACGGCACGCCGCCACCCGCAACGTGTCGTATTTGCCGAAGGCGGTCACCCGAACATGCTGAAAGCTGCCGTAGAAGCAAAAGCGGAGGGTATCTGCCATCCTATTATATTAGGTAACGAAGAACGTATCGAGAAACTGGCAAAAGAACTCGACCTGAGTCTGGAAGGTATCGAAATCGTCAATCTGCGCCATGACCGCGAAGCAGAACGCCGCGAACGTTACGCACAGATCCTTTCACAGAAACGTGCCCGCGAAGGAGCCACCTACGATGAAGCCAATGACAAAATGTTCGAACGTAACTACTTCGGTATGATGATGGTGGAAACCGGAGATGCCGACGCATTCATCACCGGATTGTATACCAAATACAGCAATACCATCAAAGTAGCCAAAGAGGTGATCGGCATCCGCCCGGAATACAATCATTTCGGGACCATGCACATCCTGAATTCCAAAAAAGGAACTTACTTCCTGGCAGATACTTTGATCAACCGGCATCCGGATGCTTCCACTTTAATAGATATAGCCAAATTAGCAGACCAGACTGTCCGGTTCTTCAACCATACACCGGCGATTGCCATGTTGAGTTACTCCAATTTCGGTTCCGATCAGGCAGGTAGCCCGCTTAAAGTACATGAAGCAGTAGCATACATGCAGAAAGAATACCCGGAATTGGCCATTGACGGTGAAATGCAGGTGAACTTTGCCATGAACCGTACACTTCGTGACTCTAAATATCCGTTTACACGTCTCTACGGCAAAGATGTCAATACGTTGGTATTCCCGAACCTGAGTTCTGCCAATGCAGGATATCAGTTATTGCAGGCGATGGATCCGGATACGGAATTCATCGGCCCGATACAGATGGGACTGAACAAACCGATTCACTTTACCGACATCGAAAGCTCCGTGCGCGACATCGTAAACATTACGGCAGTAGCTGTTATCGACGCGATTGTAGACAAGAAAAAAGCAGGTAAATGAAACGTCCGCTATCCAGATCACAAATAGTTTGCATCATCCTGCTTTGGGTGGCGCTTTGCTATATAGTATTGGTATATGCCGAACGTATTGACGGCCCAACAATAGTAATGCTTATCATTTCGGCAGCATTAGTATTCATTCCCGTTTACAAATCACTTAAAAAGAATAAATAATATCTTTTTATTCTATTTTTGCGGGATAAAATATCATTTTTGATATTTTATCCCGTTTTTCTTTATAAAATGTTTGCAAGTTCATTTTTTATATTTACTTTTGCAACCGCAAGAGAGAACAATATTCGCAAACTTATAAACTCAACTTATAAAAGAAAACAATTATGAATGCAGCTAAGGTATTAGAAGATTTAAAGAGAAGGTTCCCCAATGAACCGGAGTATCATCAGGCAGTAGAGGAAGTACTTTCTACCATTGAAGAAGAATACAACAAACACCCTGAATTCGACAAAGCCAATCTGATAGAACGTCTTTGCATTCCAGACAGAGTATATCAGTTCCGTGTAACTTGGGTAGACGACAAAGGTAACGTACAGACTAACATGGGTTACCGCGTTCAGCACAACAACGCTATCGGCCCGTACAAAGGCGGTATCCGTTTCCATGCTTCTGTAAACCTCAGTATCCTTAAATTCCTTGCCTTTGAGCAAACATTCAAGAATTCACTGACTACACTGCCGATGGGTGGTGGCAAAGGCGGTTCCGACTTTTCTCCACGTGGCAAGTCAAACGCAGAGGTAATGCGTTTCGTACAGGCATTCATGTTAGAGTTGTGGCGCCATATCGGTCCTGAGACCGACGTACCGGCAGGCGATATCGGTGTAGGTGGCCGTGAAGTAGGTTTCATGTTCGGTATGTACAAAAAACTGACTCACGAATTTACAGGAACATTCACAGGAAAAGGCCGTGAATTCGGTGGTTCACTGATTCGTCCGGAAGCTACCGGTTACGGTAACATCTACTTCTTGATGGAAATGCTGAAGAGAAAAGGTGCTGACTTGAAAGGTAAAGTTTGTCTGATTTCCGGTTCCGGTAATGTGGCTCAATATACAGCAGAAAAAGTACTGGAGTTGGGTGGTAAAGTAGTTACCATGTCCGATTCAGACGGTTACATCTATGATCCGGACGGTATCGACCGCGCAAAACTGGACTACATCATGGAATTGAAAAACCTCTACCGTGGCCGTATCCGCGAATATGCAGAAACTTACGGTTGTAAATATGTAGAAGGAGCCCGTCCTTGGGGTGAAAAAGGTGACATCGCTTTGCCTTCTGCCACTCAGAACGAAATCAATGGTGACGATGCCCGCAAATTGGTTGCCAATGGTGTAATGGCCGTATCCGAAGGTGCAAACATGCCTTCTACTCCGGAAGCCATCAAAGTATTCCAAGATGCAAAAATCCTGTATGCTCCGGGTAAAGCAGCCAATGCCGGTGGTGTATCCGTATCCGGTCTGGAAATGACCCAGAACTCTATCAAACTGAGTTGGAGCTCTGAAGAGGTAGACGAAAAATTGAAGAGCATCATGAAGAACATCCACGAAGCCTGCGTACAATATGGTACTGAAGCCGACGGCTATGTGAACTATGTGAAAGGCGCCAACGTTGCCGGATTTATGAAAGTAGCCAAAGCTATGATGGCTCAGGGTATATTATAATCAGCAAGCCCGTTTTTCAAAAGCTATAGTCATTTATAACAGAAAAGCTGTTTCCGAAATTGGAGACGGCTTTTCTTTATTTCACCTGCCCATGAAAAGACGTAGCATCTTTTTTGAAAAATATAGCATCTTTCAAAAAAAGACGTAGCAGACTACAATAGAAAGATGTACAGGTTTTTAAAAAAGCTCTTGATGTTAAAAAAAAGATGTAGCATCTTTTTCTCCAGTAAACGTTTTTTTATTCTTCAGACTGCCTATTCCGCATATTTTTACCCCTTCACTCCCTTCACCTTTTTTGCTTAATCGCCTTATTCATCGGCAATACAGGGTGAAGACCCACCCTGTATTGCCAAGTACCGTGCCCGTCATCCGTATGCTTGGTGCTCAACATCCGTATGCATATTGCTTACGAACTGTATGCCCGGTGCTTAAGAGACATTTGTATGAGGACGGGAGAACTGGAGCGGGCCTTCACCCTCTATTTCCGATGAATAAGGCGATTAAGCAAGAAAGGTGAAGGAGATGAGGGGGGGGAAATTTCATGTGAATAATGCAATAAAATGCTCAGAAAGATATCCGTATCTTATCTAACGGATGAAGCCTCCTCCAACAAGTCCGAAATTTATTTTCATCAAAGCTATCCTTCGTTGTATCTGTCTTTTTTTCGTATATTTGCATTTGACAAAATCAAATGAGCAGTATGAGTACAACCATCATTCCCTACAGTCCGCTCCGAAAACTCCCGATAGGAATACAGAGCTTTGAGAAATTACGCAGTGAAGGATTTCTTTATGTAGATAAAACTGCGTTAGCCTATCGATTGATAAAAGCAGGAAATCCCTGTTTTCTAAGCCGTCCGCGTCGTTTCGGTAAAAGCCTGCTGCTCTCTACTTTCGAAGCTTATTTCGAGGGGAAAAAAGAACTTTTCAAAGGGCTTGCTATTGAACAATTGGAACAAGATTGGTTCAAGTATCCGGTACTGCATCTCGACCTCAATGCCGAGAAGTATGATAGCCGCGAAAAGTTGGAGAACTTACTCGTTAGCCAATTAAAACATTGGGAAGCCCGCTATGGCATTACCAGTGCCAATCCCAGTTATTCCATTCGTTTTATGAATGTTATCCGCAACGCCTATGAACAGACAGGACGCCGCGTGGTAGTGCTCATCGACGAATATGACAAACCCCTGCTACGCTCCTTTCACGACGAAGCGTTACAAGCCGACTTCCGTGAAACGCTCACAGCTTTCTACTCTGTGTTGAAAAGTGCCGATCCCTGGCTACAATTTGTTTTTATCACCGGGGTAACTAAGTTTGCTCAAATGGGAATCTTCAGCAACCTTAACCAGTTGAATGACATCAGTTTTGACTCTGCCTACAATACCCTTTGCGGGATGACCCGCTCGGAAATAGAAGCGACCTTTGCTCCCGAACTTCTGCAAATGACAGAAAAGAATAAGACAGACCATCCCGGAGTTATGGAGAAAATGACGCAGATGTACGACGGATACCGCTTCACCCACGATGAAGAATTCACTCCGATGTACAACCCGTTCAGTGTGCTCAGCGCCCTTTCCAAACTCAGCTTCGGCAGTTATTGGTTTGCCAGTGGTACGCCCACTTTCCTGGTGGAAATGTTGAAGAAAACAGACTACGACCTACGGGAACTCGATGGTATCGAAGTCTCTGCCGCATCGCTCAGTGACGATCGGGCGGATATACACAATCCCATCCCCATGGTTTATCAAAGCGGTTACCTGACTATCAAGAAATTTGATGAACGCTTCCGCATATACACGCTCGGATTTCCGAATGAAGAGGTGGAATACGGCTTTCTCAATTTTGCCGCTCCTTTTTATACACCTGTCTCCGAGAGGGACACGGCTTTTTACATAGGCAAGTTTGTCCATGAGTTGGAAACAGGCGACGTCGAAGCTTTTCTAAACCGCATGGAAGCCTTTTTTGCAGACTTCCCTTATGAGCTTAACACGAAGACCGAACGCCATTATCAGGTAGTATTCTATCTCGTCTTCAAACTCATGGGGCAGTTCACAGATGTCGAAGTACGCAGCAGTCGCGGGCGGGCGGATGCTGTAGTGAGGACCCTCCAATACATCTATGTTTTTGAGTTCAAACTTAATGGTACAGCCGAAGAAGCCTTACAGCAAATAGACGATAAAGGATACTTGATTCCTTATCAGGCAGACGGACGTAAACTCATAAAGATAGGAGTAGAGTTCAGTGCCGAGAAACGTAACCTCAACCGTTGGTTAACGGAGTAATTCACATTTCCGGCATCATCACCACTCCTTGTTTCTTCTTACCATCCATTTTTACCACTATCGGCTTTTCAAAACGCACATGCCGCAAGAACTTTGTTTCTTCAATGGCCGGCTGTGCGTTCAGGAAGTCCTGATTATAAACTCCATCATTCATAAAAGCATTGATGGTGAAATATCCCACTCCAAACGAAGTCAGGTTCTGGAAGAAATGAGTACCTTGACTCGGATCTACCCGGTAATTGGTCAATCCGGCCTCAACGATAACACGAGCTGCTGAGATATGCGGCCACTTGACAGGAATACCCAACCAGGTATCACTGCTTCCCCACCTTCCGGGACCAACCAGCACATAATTCTTTCCTTCATTAAGGAACTGCTGATTCATTTTTTCTATTTCCCAAGCAATGGTCTGGTTATTAGAAGCACTGTACCCATCGGTTTTGACATAAACAATATCATACACCTCATTCATAATGCCATGTCCCAAAGAATTGTTGGAACGCAGAATGACATCTTCGTCCGGAATGGCTGTGAGATCCTCATCCAGCATCTCCTTCGTATCGACGATCGGGCGTATCTGTAAAAGATAAAAAGTACCGGTCTTATCCTGCTCACGGCTCATGGTCGCTGCAAATTCAATCTCCACAGGACGGCGCATCTCACGTTCGCCATACTTCAGAACCAATTGCAGGATACGCGCCAATGGGAACACGTCGTGTTGCAAGATATTGGCAAAAGTAATCACCTTACGCCCACCCGGATAAAGTCCGTCCCGGATGATCTGGTCATAAGGATCATAAGTAGAAGCAAGATAACGCAACGAACCGTCTTTTTCCGCCTCTTTGACGTGAAGTTTCAGCAGATTAAATCCGTCGTCAATGGAAAAATCTTCACCGGCATTCTTTAAATCCAACGCATAGAAGCGGGTCTGTGTCTCTTTCAGGGCAATCTCCATCTCACTGGTCTGCAACACCTGATTGGGATGATAGGGAGAGAAACGAAGCGTCATTCCTCCGTCCACAATATACTTTCCGAGACCGAGAGCCAGATTCACCGTACCCTCTTCCGCCTTTTCGTCTCCGAGAGGGTAGTAATTAAGCGAACGGGCTACACCCGACATGGACGGATAATAACGGTCACCATATTGATTGCCGACTACTTCTTGCAGAATAACGGCCATCTTTTCCTGATCGATCACATTGGACGTTGCCTGCATATATGCCTTGCTATCCTTGAAATAAACTGAAGCATATACTCCTTTGATTGCATCGGAAAGCATCCGGAGCATCTCATATTTATCATCCAGATAAGGAATCATATAAGTATTATAAATACCGGCAAACGGCTGGTAGTGAGAATCTTCAAGAAGCGAAGACGAACGAATGGCAATGGGCGACTTCACCACATCGAAGAACGTGAAGAAATCCTCTACCAGACGGTCGGGCAGCTTCGCTTTCAGAAAATAGCGAAGAATGACATCATCATCGGCATCCGAAAGAGCTACCTGATACAGATTGTTGCTATCCATAAACTCGTCAAAGACATCGGTACAGAGCACCACTGTCTTCGGAATGGCGACACGGGCATTCTCAAACTCCTCAAATTCCGGATGCCGCTTCACCATATTGTCAATGAAAGCCAGACCACGGCCTTTTCCACCCAAAGAGCCATCACCGATACGGGCAAAATTGGAATAACGGTCAAAACGGTCGCGCTTGAAAACGGCAACCACTCCCTGATTCTTCATCTTGCGGTATTTCACAATGGCTTCAAAGATGATCCGCCGGTGAGCGTCCACATCCTGAAGACTGTTCCAAGTGATCGGTTTAAGAAATTCGGCAACCGGGAACATGGCGCGCGAATACAGCCAACGGGATACATGATTGCGGGAAATATGATACAAAAACGATTCGGCAGGCACGGCAAACAGAATATTCTGTAACTCTTTCAGATTCCGCACACGGGCAATCTCCTCCCCTGTCTCCGGATTACGGAAAACAAAATCGCCGAAACCGAAATTATCGGATACAATGCGACGCAAATCCACGTCCATCTTTTTGGAGTTCTTATCGATAAAGCTGGCACCATACTTCGCGGCATACAAAGCATTTTCCGACTCGGACGACTGGATGATAAGAGGCACAAACGGGTCTTCCCTCCGGATAGCAGCACAAAGTTTAATACCGGCCAGCCCGTCTTTCTCGCCACGCTCCACACGAGGAAAACGAACATCGGTGATTACTCCCAGTATATTATTCTTATATTTCTCATATATCGTGATAGCCTCGTCATAGGTACGCGCCAGCACTATTTTAGGACGCCCACGCATACGCAACGTCCGTTGGTGGGCATTCAAAGCCTCCGTAGAAAACTCCTGGCTTTGCTTCAAAACGAATTTATACAGATTGGGAAGCACAGAAGAGTAAAAACGGATGCCGTCTTCAACCAACAGGATCAACTGCACTCCCACTTCCGCCACATCATGCTCCAGATTCATTTTATCTTCTATCAACTTGATGATGGACACCAGCAAATCCGTATTGCCCAGCCAGCAGAACACATAGTCGAACGCACTCAGATCCTCATCGGCAATACGCGCCGTAATGCCATGACTGAACGGGGTAAGAATCACGATAGGAATATGCTCGTACAAGCTCTTGATATGCCGCCCGATGTCAAAACTGTCATTATCACCCGTGCTCGGCATACAGATAACGAGATCGAACGTCATGTTCTCAAGCAGCGCCAATGCCTCTTCTTCTGTAGAAACCTGCGAAAAGCGAGGGGGATAACGAAGGGAAAGAGAGGTATATTCATTGAAGATCTTTTCATCGATGCGCCCGTCATCCTCAAGCATAAATGCGTCGTACGGATTAGCAATCAACAAAACATTGAATATACGCCGCGTCATCAGATTGGCAAACTGCGTATCTTTGAAATAAAGCTGGTTTAATTTGTATTTACTGAGCATGGGTTTTCCTGTGGTTAAAAATCGACAGACAAAGTTCGCTTCTTTTATCGTGAAATGCAAATGAAGAGAGAAGAGAAATGAATTTTTAGATAACAAAGGCGGTAATTTCATTACTTCTCTCTATATTTGTATTTTAAGTCAATACAAACAACTTATTAACAATGAAAAAAACAATCCTATTACTTAGTGGAATCATGGTTATGTCATGTACACCTCAACAAAAGAAGTTAACTTACCCCAAAGCGGAGAAAGTAGACACCGTAGACGTATATTTCGGAACGGAAGTAGCCGATCCTTATCGTTGGCTGGAAAATGATACGAGTGCAGCTACGGCCGCCTGGGTAGAGGCAGAAAACAAGGTAACCAACGAATATCTGGCTCAGATTCCTTTCAGAAAACAGTTATTGGAGCGGTTGACCAACCTCGCTAATTATGAAAAAATAGGTGCGCCATTCAAAAAACACGGTAAGTATTACTTTTACAAAAATGACGGTCTCCAGAACCAAAGCGTGCTCTACGTGCAGGATTCACTCGAAGGAGAACCGCGTGTATTCCTCGACCCGAATAAATTATCGGACGATGGCACGGTAGCATTGACAGGCCTTTCTTTCTCCCATGATGGAAAATATGCTGCTTACACCATTTCACGCAGCGGGTCGGACTGGACGGAAATATACGTGCTGGATACCGTTACCGGCCAGTTGCTCGACGACCACATCGAATGGGCAAAGTTTACAGGAGCAGCCTGGCAGGGAGACGGTTTCTACTATAGCGCCTATGATGCCCCGGTAAAAGGCAAAGAATTCTCTAACGTAAACGAAAACCATAAGGTATATTATCATAAGATAGGTACTCCCCAGACAGAGGATAAGTTGATTTATCAGAATCCGGCATATCCGAAACGTTTCTATTATACCGGCACAAGCGAAGACGAACGGATTCTCTTTGTATACGAATCCGGTGCAGGAAGAGGTAACAATCTGTTCATAAAGGACTTGAAGAAAGCCAATGCTCCTTTTATACAGTTGACTACAGACTTTGATTATCAATATTCTCCGATTGAAGTTATCGATAATAATGTCTATATATTCACCAATTACGGCGCACCTAAAAACCGGATTATGGTAGCCGATATCAATAATCCGAAACTTGAAAACTGGAAAGAACTCATACCTGAGATGGAATCTGTTCTGTCGAGCGCAGAAGTCATCGGAGGAAAACTATTCCTGACTTATGACAAGGATGCCTCCAATCATGCTTATGTTTACAGCCAAAAAGGAGAACACATGCACGAAATCAAGCTTCCGTCATTAGGTTCCGTCGGTTTTAGCGGCACGAAAGACGACAAAGAATGTTTCTTTGTATTCACCTCTTTCACTACTCCGGGCACTATTTATAAATATGACATGGATAAGAATTCTTACGAGCTCTACCGCGCTCCGAAAGTAGAATTCAACTCCGATGACTTTGTAACGGAACAAGCATTCTTCCCCAGTAAAGACGGTATCATGATTCCGATGTTCCTTACTTATAAGAAAGACCTGGAAAGAAATGGAAACAATCCGGTATTCCTTTATGGCTATGGCGGTTTTGGCATCAGTCTCAATCCCGGATTTACAACTTCCCGCATCCCGTTCCTGGAAAACGGAGGTATCTATGCACAGGTCAATCTGCGTGGCGGTAGCGAATACGGCGAGGAATGGCACATAGCCGGTACCAAAATGCAAAAACAGAATGTATTCAATGACTTTATATCAGCAGCCGAATATCTTATCAATAACAAATACACCAATCCGGATAAAATTGCCATCGTAGGCGGTTCGAACGGCGGTCTGCTGGTAGGTGCGTGCATGACTCAGCGTCCCGACCTGTTCAAAGTAGCCATCCCGCAGGTAGGAGTAATGGATATGCTTCGTTATCATAAATTCACAATCGGCTGGAACTGGGCAAGCGACTACGGCACAAGTGAAGACAGCCAGGAAATGTTCGAATACTTGAAAGGTTACTCCCCGTTGCACAACCTGAAACCCGGCACTAAATATCCGGCGACCATGGTTACAACAGCCGACCATGACGATCGTGTGGTTCCTGCGCATTCATTCAAATTTGCCGCCACCTTGCAGGAATGCAATGACGGCACCAATCCGACGATTATCCGTATCGACAGTAAAGCCGGACACGGGGCAGGTAAACCGATGGCCAAAGTATTGGAGGAACAAGCCGATATCTATGGGTTTATCATGTACAACCTAAAAATGAAACCCGCATTCTAAAAAAGAACAAGAGGAAGGGATTTACGATTAGACGATTTACTATTTACGATTGAAGCAACTACTATATTCCGTAATAATATAAGGATATATGGGAGTTTGTGTAATTTCAATCGTAAATAGTAAATCGTCTAATCGTAAATCCCTTCCTCTTATCTAATCATAATCCCTTTGATCTGCCCACCCCCAACTATCATTTTATCATTATTTAGCGAAAATATATTCATAAAATATACATATATTGAAAAGTTTTCCTATATTTGCAGTGTCACCAGTTGACATTTTATCAGAATCAACCTTTTAAAACATAGTATTATGAATATTCAGAAAATTATGTCCTCTCTTGAGGCAAAGCATCCCGGTGAATCTGAGTACCTCCAGGCAGTCAAAGAAGTACTTCTCTCTATTGAAGATATATACAATCAACATCCAGAATTTGAAAAAGCCAAAATAATCGAAAGGCTTGTAGAACCGGATCGCATCTTTACATTCCGCGTGACGTGGGTAGACGACAAAGGTGAAGTACAAACCAATTTAGGTTATCGCGTACAATTCAATAATGCGATCGGCCCGTACAAAGGCGGTATCCGTTTCCATGCTTCAGTAACCCTGTCTATTCTGAAATTCTTAGGTTTCGAACAGACTTTCAAGAATGCACTGACTACCCTTCCGATGGGCGGCGGTAAAGGTGGTTCCGATTTCTCTCCACGTGGTAAAAGCGATGCGGAAATTATGCGCTTCTGCCAGGCCTTCATGCTTGAACTATGGCGTCATATAGGGCCGGACATGGATGTACCTGCCGGTGACATAGGCGTAGGAGGCCGTGAAGTGGGCTATATGTTCGGTATGTACAAGAAGCTGACACGCGAACACACCGGAACCTTTACCGGTAAAGGCATGGAATTCGGAGGTTCGCTCATTCGTCCGGAAGCTACCGGTTTTGGCGCCTGCTATTTTGTTCAGCAGATGTTGAAAGATAAAGGAACGAGTTTCGAAGGCAAGACAGTGGCTATCTCAGGTTTTGGTAACGTAGCATGGGGAGCGGCAACAAAAGCAACGGAATTGGGAGCGAAAGTAGTTACCATCTCCGGTCCCGACGGCTACATTTATGATCCGGATGGCATCTCCGGCGAAAAGATCGATTATATGCTCGAGCTTCGTGCCAGTGGCAATGATATCGTAGCACCTTATGCAGAACAATATCCGAATGCCACATTCTATGCAGGCAAGAAACCCTGGGAACAGAAAGTGGATATCGCCATGCCTTGCGCTACTCAGAACGAAGTAAACGAAGAGGATGCCAAACAACTGGTTGCCAACGGAGTTATGTGCGTAGGTGAAGTATCGAACATGGGATGCCGTCCCGAAGCGATCGACACCTTCCTTGCTGCAAAAATCATGTATGGCCCGGGTAAAGCTGTCAATGCAGGCGGTGTAGCGACTTCCGGTCTGGAAATGACCCAAAACGCAATGCATATCTCCTGGAGTGCCGAAGAAGTGGACAAACATCTCCATCAGATCATGAGTGACATCCATACCCAATGCGTAAAATATGGTACTGAAAATAACGGTTATATCAATTATATGAAAGGTGCCAACATTGCAGGATTCATGAAAGTGGCCCACGCAATGATGGGGCAAGGAATCATCTGATCGGATAGTAAAAACTTTGTTTAGTTGTATTTGTATTTGTGGTTTACGCTGCTTACCTCCTGTGACAGGACGTAGGTAGCGTACTTTTTTTTCCGAAGGTTTCATTTTCAACTAAAATAACCTAACTTTGCATCATGAAATCAAAAAACATAATATTGAAATGTTACAACCGGAATTAAAATTACGCCGCGATAAAATTCGCTGGCTTATGGCCCAACAAGGCATCGATGCCGCACTGATCACTTGCAATGTAAATCTGCTCTATACGTATGGCCGCGTTATCAGCGGATATCTATACCTGCCGCTTAACGCTCCCGCCCGTCTGTTTATAAAGCGCCCGAATACCATTTCGGGAGAACATATTTTCTCTGTCCGTAAACCGGAACAGATTCCGGGTATTCTGGAGGAAGAAAAATTACCTATGCCTACCAAACTGATGTTGGAAGGTGACGAACTGCCTTACACGGAATACATACGGCTGGCAGCTTTATTCCCTGATGCAGAAGTTGTCAATGGAACCCCGGTTATCCGTCAGGCACGCAGCACCAAGACAGCCATTGAAATCGAAATGTTTCGCCGTTCGGGCATTGCACACGCCAAAGCATACGACCGGATTCCCTCTGTTTATCGTCCGGGAATGACCGACCGTGAACTATCCATCGAAATTGAACGCTTGATGCGCCTTGAAGGCTCTTTGGGTATCTTCCGGGTGTTCGGCCAGAGTATGGAAATTTTCATGGGAAGCGTATTGACCGGTGATAATGCCGCCACTCCCTCCCCATACGACTTTGCCTTAGGTGGCGAGGGGCTCGATCCTGCTCTACCCGGCGGTGTCAACAACACTCTTTTAAAAGAAGGACAAAGCGTAATGGTAGATTTAGGAGGGAATTTCAACGGATACATGGGCGATATGAGCCGTGTCTTCTCCATTGGCAAACTCAATGAAAAAGCTTACACAGCACATCAGGTTTGTCTGGATATACAAAACGAGGTCGCTTCGTTAGCCAAACCGGGAACCGTATGCGAAGATTTATACAATACGGCTATCGACATGGTTACAAAAGCGGGATTTGCAGAATATTTCATGGGAATCAGCCAACAGGCACGCTTTATCGGTCATGGCATCGGGTTGGAAATAAATGAAATGCCGGTGCTGGCACCACGCATGAAGCAGGAATTGGAACCGGGCATGGTATTTGCACTCGAACCGAAAATCGTATTACCGGGCATAGGCCCTGTAGGAATCGAAAACTCATGGGTGGTAACCAGCGAAGGAGTAGAAAAACTAACCATCTGTAACGAAGAGATTATCGAATTGAAATAAGTACCCGATATAATAAGCCTGTGAGCTACCGTATCTTGGAAATTACCACATAAAGAAAGGCTACGACCGATGTACTCCATCATTCGCAGCCTTTCCTACTTAAAGCATATAATCCTACCGCACCGTATTTATCCGGATTTATACTCCTTATTCAGTCCCTACTCGCCCTGAGGAGCAACAGGAGCCGGTTCTACCGGGGTTTCCAATCTTAAACTTTCCCAGCCAAACCAGGTAGGCGAAACCATGCATTGCGGTTCTTGCATTTTACCGATCATAGCGGTTGCCTTTTTCACGGCTGCGCTCGTTCTCTCAAACAAATCTTTCATTGAGAGATCTCCCCGCGCATCTTTAATGGTCTTAATCAGGAAGTAGGTGTAATACCCCTGCTTCTTATCGTGATAAACGCTGGATGTCTGGTCGCCGCTACTTGAAGAGAAACTCAACGTTTTCCCCTGTGGCAATCCGACCTTCGGTACTACACGCACTCCTTTCTGGGCAAGTAAAGGGGCAGCACTCTTATAGCCGCCACTGAAACAGGCATCCAGAAAAACATAAGCCCCTTTCACCGGATAAGTAGCCAGTTCCCTATACAATTCGGTCAGTGAAATTCCCAGACGGATATTCTTACCGGTAATATCCACCGGCAACAGATAAGGCTCTTTCGTGGCTTCGTCATTATTACCATGACCGGAATAATAGAATATCAACTCCGCTTCCGGATCGGTACTTGCCATATTCACTAACCAATCAAGCTGTTCGTGCATCATACCCGCCGTGGCATTAGGAACTACCTTTATCTGATTGTCGGGTACCCCGAACGTACGTACACAATATTCACGGAACACCATCGCATCATTCACAGCATAAGGCACATTGATTTCGGCATTGGCACCGGTCATGCTATAATCCTCATTACCGATAATCAGTGCATACCGGTGACGATTGACGGCTCCTACCGGAATATCTTCCATCAACTCACTCTTGAAAGTCAACGAGAAATCTTTGGCAACCGCCCTGCGGGCAACAACGTTTCCGCTCAGATTCATGGTACTTGCCGCAGTGAGGTATTCACCCACTTTCACCTTATAAGCCTCGTTGATGGCAGAAGAACGGGTAGATTCCGTAACTGCCAGTACCACGGCTATGGAGTCTCCGTCAAAGCGTTTGTTCACAAGAAAGCCGTAATCCAACGTAGCCACATCTCCCGGTGCAATGCTGTCGATTGTCATTTCGGGGCTGTCGGTCGTATAAACATTCTTCGGTAAAGTAAAATTCAGTTTTACATTGTGTGCCGTTTTCGTTCCGAAATTCTGTACGGCAACAGTCAGTTTTCCATTCTTACCGATAGTGATGGAAGAACCTTCGGACGCAAAGAACTGATGATCGGCAATCCGCAAACGCGGCATCGAATACTCCATCGTGTTCACAATCAGTTCGGACGGATCGGCATCGAACCCATTGGCTTCGAAAGCATAGATATTGATTCGGGCCAATGCAGTAGGCATTTCCTGCTTCACGATATATCGAAAAGTATACTCTTTGGAAGTTCCGGCAGGAATATTCCCTCCATCCAATTCTCGCGGGCCATCGAAATACCGGTCATATCCCTGCTGTTCGGACAAACGGAGACGGATATTATAAGCATCGCCCTTTCCCTGGTTTTCAACGGTAAACTGCACGGCGAAACTCTCACCGGCATCGATCACCTTATTGTTATTGCCATCTATAAAGCTATCCACACGTATCACCAGCATAGCCGGATCTACCGGAACCGGAACAGACGACTGCTCCTGCGCCACATTTTCCGTCTTCTTCAGAGACTCATTGTATGCAAGCAACCGATCCGGAAATAAAGTGTAAGAAGCACCGTCCTCGATAATCTTATTCAATACTTCATACTCGGCTTTCATATCCATATACTGATATACGCCGGCAAGCCCCTGCATATACATTTTGGAAGAAGGCTCTTTCTCCAGAATCTTCAGGAACAAGTCTTTTGCATCCAAAAGATACCCCGATGCACGCTGGCGGATCAATGCATATTCCGTATCGTTGGCAATCGTGGCACCGTTGTTCACGATTTCCGTCGCACAATTGAAATTGGCACGGGCCACTCCCGTCATCAATTCAAAATTATTGGGATAAAGCGCATAGAGACGTTTATAAATATCGAGTGCCTCTATGTTCTTTCCCTGCCGTTCGAGAATACGCGCTTTGATAGGCAACACCTTATCATTATTAGGATCCACGGCGAGAATCCTATCGATGGCTCCCAGTAACTTTTCCATATCGTTGGTGGCAATGTACACATTCACCAGATTATAAAGAAAATCCAATGACACAGGATATTTTTCATTGGCTTTCAACAAAATACGTTCCTGATCGGCATACTTCTTCTGCGACTGGTAAATCATATTCATATACACGTAGCAATCTTTTTCCTGCGCTTCCGTACCGGTATTCAGGTATTCCTGGAAATACTTCAAGGCCAGCTCGTTCTTTTGCAGGTTGTAAGCCGAAACGGCCGCATAATATACCACCGAAGCATAACGGTTGTCCTTAGGCAACAGCTCACTACGGAATATCGCCAACTGGGGCATATCGATATAAGCCGATGCAAAGTCCAACGCCTTTGCCGGTTGTTTCTGCTCCGAGTAATACACTGCACCATTCAACAGGTAAGGATACAAGGAGCGCAAACGATTCTTCGCCCCTTCCAGATACTGACCGTTATCCGGTGCCTCCACTATTTTTATGAAGTTGACATAACTCTCCAGCAGATAATCGTACATGGCAGTTATGTTCGTTCCTTTATCGCGCTCGCTTTCAAAAAGCACATACTGCTGGTTGGCCCGTTTGGAAACAGAAGCGGCATCCTGTGCCGCTATCCTGCCTGTTACCGCCCCCGCAGTGAGAATGATTGTCAGTAAAATAAGTCTTTTCATTGTTTGTTTATTGTTGGAATGCGTCCATAATCACGAATTCTACATTGATCTTGCGGAATTCCCCACCACGTTCTTTGGCCACTTCCACATGATATTCGTAGTCATTCTTTGTATTATTCAGTGTCGTTACATTCTTTTCGATATAGCTGTGTACTCCGGCGGCACGCAGCAACGCCAACTGTTCATTCTGGGTAATACCCGATGATTTGGTAACCGTTATATTGTCCAGATTCCCGTCCTTGTAATAAGGTTCGTCGGTAAATTCACCATAACGCCCGTCATAGGCAATGCGCCCGCGAATCGGACTGGCATCGGCCGAACCGGTAATAATCACCTTCACTTGCTTCCCTTCGGCAAGGTACTTAGAGAAATCGCCTTCAAAAGCATTCTTAATAATCTTCATCAAAGACATCGCCGCATTCGACTTCTCAATGTTATATCCACCGGAAGGAAAATCTTCTTTTGCAGAAAACTCCTTATTGATAACTTCATACTGATAGCCGACCTTGTAATTCAGAATCTTCTTTCCATCGGCATCCACACCCGGCACAACCTCTGTTTTCACATTGATCTGCGTATTGTCCGTAATCAGCTTATCCTGTTTTTTCTCTTCCACTACCTGTTCCTTGATTTCTTTCAATTGAACCTCCTCACGGGTAGCCTGCTGCATAATTTCGAGCGGAACGAAGTTTGCATCGGCTTCCAATGCGGTCAATTTGGTACGCCCGATATTATCATAGATGTATACCTTATTGGTAGTTTCGTTCTTCACTTCTACATAAGCAAGTTCAAACTCATCCTTGTCATTCAGCACATAAACAGCATTTTCGAATTTCAGGTTCTTTGCGTCCCCGAAACCTTCCGCTTCCCCGGCAGGCACTTCCAGAGCGATAGAAGGCAGTTGCTTGAATCCAATATTCAGCATATTGCTTGAAGCGTCATAGTCGCCGATAAACGGATTATCGATAGCAATACGGTCTCCGGCAAGTTCGGTAGCCACTTCCTGTGCAAACATCTGCTGTTGTTTCAAACGGGATTCATCGTTTACACGGATCGCATAATCTTCCATCGATTCCCCCTGCATCATCTTCACCCATTCGTTCATTTTGGCGTCTACTTCCTTACTCATGATCTTCCCGTAGAAAGGATTCAATCCGTTGGCATCCCAGAACACCATTTTATAAGGACGGTTGGAGAGCAGGAATACCTCACTATTCTGATTGTTCTTGAAGAAACGGGTACCCACTACGCCCGGCTGTGCCTCCGACAATTCCTGCTCAACCACACTGTTTTTCAAGTTCACAATCACAATATCCTTATTGTCACGAACCACACTCACATATTTTCCTTCCGGATGGAAAGAAGGAGAAGTCAGCTTTCCACCCAATTTATCGAAAATATCGACTTTCTCCCAGTTCTTCGTATCGATGATCGTCAGGCGGTTGTCATCGGTAGTTGCAGCCAATAAAGAAGCATCGGTCGAAAAGGCAACCTCCTTAACCGTTGCCGGCATCGGAATGGAAGTACGCTGTTCTTTTGTCTGGAAATTCCAGATAACAATATTTTTCCCCACAGCCGAAGCGATGAAATAATTGTTGGAACTCAATGCTAACGCCGTAGCCGGAGCACTACATTTAATGTAAGCCTGTGGCAAATAGGCTTTGGTGTCATAAACGATTATCTCCCCCAAAGAATTGGAAGCAATGAAATTGCGCGCGTCACTTCCGTAACACATGGCCAGCATCAGCGGTTTCTCTTTCAATCCCTTCCTTTTGTCTTTCAGTTCAAACAGTTTTTTGTTCCTTTCACGGAAAGAAAAGATCGCAATCGGCTTCTTGGGACGCAATACAGCCAATGAACTGCCTGTCGGATTGAAAGCAATGCGATCGATGTTTCTCAACTCCGTAATAGCAATATCACGCATTGTATACATGACTCCGTCCGACAGATAAGCGGTACAGAAAGTCGTATTGTCAAATGCCGTAATCGGCTTTTGCGACATAAAAGTTCTCTTCTCAACGACTTGTCCCGTTACTTGTCCGCAAAAAAGAGCGGAAGCAAAAAATAAAACGACACTCCCACGGGAGCAAAATCCCCTTTTTATCATACCCATATACTTAAAATGATTTAGTTTATGTTTAAATGTGTTTTGCAAAATAAATATTAATTATTGAATCGACATTACATAAACAGCATTTTTTTTCAATAAAAGTGTCATTTCAGGAAGAAATGGGAGGAAGGAGAAAAGGAAAAAGACAAAAGAAGAAGTTTCAGAAGATAAATATCACGGTTTTCCGTTACAACACAGCAAATTACATATTAATCACATTCATAAAAAATCCGGTTACATTTAAATAAAATGCAACCGGACCTCTACGAAATGTCCTACTTTACTTTACAGGAACAAGCCCCATTTTTTTCGCTTTTTGGAATAAATATGCACGAGCCGCTTCATATTCATTCGGAATTACACCATCTAAAATTGCATCTTTTATAGCACTTTTTAACGATCCTACCTCCTTGCAGGGAGTGAGTCCGAAGATTTCCATAATTTCTTCACCACTCACCGGGGGCTGAAAATTCCGGATACGATCTTTCTCTTCCAAATCTTTCAGTTTCTGACGTACCAGAGCGAAGTTATTCAGGAAACGTTGCTTGCGTTCCATATTTTTAGAGGTGATATCGGCTTCGCACAGCGTCATCAGATCGTCTATATCGTCACCCGCCTCAAAAAGCAAGCGGCGCACGGCCGAATCCGTCACGACATCATCGGCAATGACAATGGGACGCATATGCAGACTTACCATCTTCTGCACATACTTCATCTTCTCATTCATCGGCAACTTCATCTTCCGGAAGATATTCGGAATCATTTTCTCGCCAATGAAATTATGATTATGAAAGGTCCATCCGGCTTTGGGTTCCCAACGCTTGGTAACCGGCTTGGCAATGTCATGCAACAAGGCCGCCCAGCGCAACCAAAGATTATCCGTATGCCTGCTGATATTATCGAGCACTTCGAGGGTATGATAAAAATTATCTTTATGTGCCCGTCCGTTGCGCGTTTCCACTCCTTGCAGTTCCATCAGCTCGGGAAAAATAAGAGCCAGCAATCCGCTACGTTCCAGATCAATGAATCCCTTCGAAGGTACCGGCGAGAGAAGAATCTTGTTCAGTTCGTCGGCTATCCGTTCGCGGGAAATGATCTTAATCCGTTCCCGGTTGCGGCAAAGAGATTCAAAAGTTTCATCATCTATATAAAAACCGAGCTGGGTGGCAAAACGAATACAACGCATCATCCTCAACGGATCGTCGCTGAATGTTATATCCGGATCGAGAGGGGTGCGTATCGTTTTCTCTTTCAGATCGTTCATGCCGCCGAACGGATCGACCAACTCTCCGAAACGGTCTTTGTTCAAGCAAACCGCAAGCGCATTAATCGTAAAGTCCCGGCGGTTCTGATCATCTTCCAAAGTACCGTCTTCCACTATCGGTTTGCGGGAATCACGCTGATAAGACTCTTTGCGTGCACCTACGAATTCCACCTCCACACCGTGATACTTCACCTGTGCAGTACCGAAATTCTTGAATACGGAGACGTGTGCTCCCTTACCCAAGTGTTTTCCCAATGCCTGGGCCATCTCGATGCCGCTCCCCACCACTACTACATCTATATCTTTAGAAGGGCGTTCCAGAAAAATGTCGCGTACGTAGCCACCCACCACATAGCACTCCAAACCGAGTGTATCGGCCGTTTCTGAAATTTGCCCGAATATTTTATCGCTAAAGCGTCGTTTCAATTCTTCTTGAGTCAACTCTATCATAATTGGTATTTAGAAATTAAAAATCAATGGCCGGGAGAGACTTCATACCACCCATCGATACTTTTGGAGTGCAAAGGTACAACTTTTCATTCTTTACATTTCACTCTTCACACTAAATTCGTATTTTTGTTGCCTATAAACATAAAGAACAAAAAGATGAAGAAACTGATTGCAGGAATCTGTGTTACCATGTTGCTGGCTTCATGCGGCAATGATGCGGAAAAGAAAGCAAGCGAAAAGCTGAGTGCCGCCCGCAGTGCTTTTGCACAAGGAGACTATAACGAAGCCAAGCTACAGATAGACAGCATTAAAATTCTATATCCGAAAGCCTTCGACGCCCGAAGAGAAGGCATCAAACTGATGCAACAGGTGGAACTGAAAGAACAGCAGCAGACTTTAGTTTACCTGGACAGCATGATGCAGACCAAGCAGCAGGAACTGGAAAAAATCAAAAATAAATATGTACTGGAAAAAGACGCGGAATATCAGCGGGTAGGTAATTATTTCTGGCCGACACAAACGGTCGAGAAAAATCTGCACCGCTCTTTCCTGCGTTTTCAGGTAAACGAGCAGGGAGTGATGAGTATGACTTCCATCTATTGCGGAGGAAACAGCATCCATCATTTTGCAGTAAAAGTAACAGCACCGGATGGCAGCTTTGCCGAAACACCGGCATCGAAAGACAGCTACGAAACTACGGACTTGGGAGAAAAAATAGAAAAAGCCGATTATAAAATGGGAGCTGACGGAAATGTAATGGGGTTCCTCTATCTGAACCGGAACAAGAACATCAAAGTGGAATACATCGGAGAACGTAAGTATACCACTACCATGCCCCCTGCCGACAGACAGGCGCTTGCCGGTATTTATGAGTTATCACAATTGTTGTCATCAATCGAACAAATAAAAAAAGAGCAGGAAGAAGCGAACTTAAAAATACAGTTTGTCACTAAAAAGATAGAGCAAAAACAACAGGAAGAAAAGGCGGAGCAAAAAGATGAATGATTTCTTCACAAACCGGAGCTGCCACACGAACCACCTGTTTCGGAAAATCCTAAAACAAATCATATTCATTGCATTTTTGTTCTTGTTCAGCATGTGCATACAGGATGATCCCGAAGAGGTATTCTCACTAAAACCGGGTGATTCGTTGCCGGGGTTTTCGGTACAGGACAACAAAGGCGGGCTTATTTCGAATACGATACTAAAAGGCAAAATAAGTGTCATTGCTTTTATGAATACCGGTTGTCCGGATTGCCGGAAGGAACTGCCGGAAATAGAAAAAGCCTATCAACAATTTCGTGATGATGAAAGCATTCGCTTCATTGCCATAAGCAGATCACAAGGCTATGAAAGTCTGACAGATTATTGGATAAAGAATGCCTTCACCCTTCCCTACTCCGCACAGGAGGATGATTTCATTTTTCAAAAATTTGCATCACAGAATATACCGCGTATTTATATTGCCTCTCCCGAAGGGATCATTGTTTTCGCATCCGATGATTCGTATATTGTCACCACGGAAATAATTGTCGAACAAATAAACGGAATAGCCGGAAAGTAGACATTCTCCCCCTTACGCAATAGCAGAAAAGGCTTGCCGGTGGGTATTACAGAGTGTAAGGAGAAAGATCGCAAGAGCCGGTATTCAAGAAGCCAGCACTTGGATATCGTATCCGATAAAAAGTCCGCTCTCAATGACTCCGGTAATGCTTTTAATCTCTTTCTCCAAAAAGTTTCCAATCCCGTCAAACCAAGCATCCAGAATAAAATTCCCGTTCTCGGTCAGTATCGGACCGTCTTTTCCTTTCGCCATCCGCAAAACGACTTTGGATGCCCCAAGAGTTTTCAACTGGTTTTCCACATAGACCACTCCGGTAGGAAAGACCTCTACCGGCACGGGAAACTTACTGCCCAATCTGGAAACGAACTTACTGTTGTCGACGAGTATGAAAGCCCGTTCACTGCTTTTTATCAACAGTTTCTCCTTGAACATGGCACCGCCCCGTCCTTTGATAAGATTATGCGAAGGATCTACCTCATCGGCACCGTCGAATGTCCAATCGGGACGCCTCTCCCAAAGAGTTGTTTGCGGAATGCCCAGTTGCACACAAGTCATGGAGATCTCCATCGATGCCGGAATGACTCTCACTTGAAGTTTCTCCGTCCGTATTCTTTCCGCGATGGCAAACAGGGTAAGATAAACCGTAGAACCGGAACCGGCTCCGATCACTTCACCATCCTTCACCTGTGCCGCCAGCTCGCGGGCAATGCGTTCCTTCCCCTCCCGGTTGATGATACGGTCCGACCATTGTAAACCGGTTATTAAATTACTCTTCCACTCCATTGTGTTTCGTTTTAGTGACTCGATTCATAAACAGATATCCTTTCATTATAAATGAACAAATAATACTTGAAAATGTTAGAAATGGTTCCATCCGTATGAAACTTATCGTTCCAACCATATGAAACCAATCGTTCCAATAGGATGAAACCGATCGTTTCAAGCATATGAAACGAATTGTACCCATAAGATGAAACGAAGGAAAACCTGCTTTGGCCCTCTATCGAGTATTATTTCACTCTCCTGTTCAACTGATTATTTGCTTTGGCAGGCTTTGATTTCCCGATCCGTTTCCCGGTAGGCTTTGGTTTTCCACTACTTTTAGAACGGGAAGCACCGGAAGAGACATTCTTTCTTATACCACTCATCATTATCTCCCTTCATAATATTCACCCAAGAAATAACGGGCAATAAAATCCCAGTTTTTCTCCAGTATTTCTTTTCCATTCTCAAAGGGAAGCTGTGCTTGGGGGAACAAATTCCGTTCCATGGCATGCTTTAACAAGTCGAACGGGCAACGGCCCTTATCGGTAAACACCTTATACCCTTCTGCCGAAGCCGCCGCTTCATTGTATGCAGTTTCATTGCGTTTATCACAAAAGAATTGTGCAACACCCGGTGCCATCAGGATACCTTTGGGATTGGCAAACACAACGACATTGTCACCATCCTCATCCGGTTTATCGGGAATATCCGCCCGATTCCAATGCAGATGCTTTACAAAGAAATCCTCCATCTGCCCGTAAAGCGGAAAATACATCAACTGTTCACCATGCGAAGCTTCCAAAAAGAGCTTTACGCTTTCCGGCAATTGAATTTCCGGAGTTATTGCGGGAATGGCAGTCCGTTCCACCAATAGCTGTTCGGACGGCAACACCCAATCACCGGAAGGGACTTCCGTAATAGGCGCCTGCTCAAATACATGATCCATCAACCGATAAACATCTCCGGCCAATCGCAGCATCTCTTTATCAAAGGGGTTGGCAACCGTCGCCGAGAAATCATCGTCCGAATTGAGTTTCCACAGGACAAAAGCAATGTCGGCTTCGTTTATCTCATCAGGAATATAATCTTCCGACAACTCATAAAAAGGAAGGTAACTACCATATAGCTGATGACACAGGTCGCAGAAATGCCGCCATCCGCCTGCATTCGCTATGCTGTCTTCCAGATATAGAGTCAGCATAATGGCAGCCCGTTGTATATCCTCTGTCCGTTTTCCGATATAGGGTTGTGAAGAGCCGATCAACGAGAAAAGCCGGTTGGCAAAGTCCAGATACCATTCATCCGTAGAAACCGACTTTGCACGAGGATGAGGCCGAAGCCACGACTGCATAAATATCTTTTTATTTCGTTCCATATCACGAGGGTATTTTTTTAATAAAGCATCGGGAAAGTATTATCTTGTAAGCGAGAATTTCAGTCTCATTCCGAAATCCGCACTGGTCACCGGATAAGAGCTGGCAGATACAAGCGGCGTATTTTTCTGACGATCATAATAGAAGCTGACGCTAAGCAGGCGGCTCAGCGTATAGTCCGCAGAGAAAGAGATTTTAAGTGCCTTGTTACCACTGGTGGCCTGCGTGGTCACTTGCTGGATATCCCAGGCAAGAGCAGACTGATTACGGAAAGACACATCCATACGCAACGCGAGGTCGTTGCTTATCTTATTCTTCGAATCCTTCTTATTGCGTCCCGGGAAAAGTTCAAGACCCATGATCTTATATCCCATACCCAATACGAAATCTTTCGTACTGCTCTCTACAATCTGATTGGCGGCAAGGCTGAGATTAAGAATTCGGGTAGTCTTGTATTCCACCTTGGTAGTGATGCCGTTTTTGAAAGTAACGTCCACGCCTAACAAAGGAGAGAACTGTTCGTTGATGGAAACAGCAGAAACGTCATACATAGAGGACGGAACAGGTATACCGGTCTGTATATCATCTACAAATCCCCAATCCCCCATGTAGCTATGGAAATTCTGGAACGTACTGTAACTACCGACACTATACGTACTGCGATAAGCATGATTCAACGTCACACTCTTAAAGTATTTCTTGAAAAATTCAAGTTTGCTCAATCCGCTGTAAGTCACACGCCAGTTAGGCATCATAGACAAGATACCCGGGAACAGGTCGAGAGCACTGTTGCTTGCACTTCGTCCGGTGTAAGCCGCCAGGAAAGCCGGTATCATCACGTCAGAACTATATTTGTTCACCTGATACAATGGCTGTTGATTCAAGCCACTCTGCCCCTGATAAGGAACTCCGGCATACATATTTTCTATCCTGTTCTTTATGATATCCAGATTTCCTAAAAAGCGGTTGAAAGAAGAGGATGAGTAACCGTTAGAAGCACTGCGGCGTTCGAATGCACTACCGATCGTGATCACCGTCATATTGAAGTTACCGCTCTGTATCTGAGGCATGCCTTCATACATAAACTGAATCTGATTGGATTTATTACGGGTACGTCCGGCATTAAGATCGATCTTCAAATCACGGACAGGCTCCAGCGTCATACGTATCTGTAAATCTTCCTGGGCATTGGTTGTTGCCGGACTTACTACAGAATCTGAAACCAGCCAGCCGTTATCCAACGCCTTGTTAATATAACTGTCGCCCGTCATACCGAAAGCAAAATCAAGTCCCGGAGCAAAACCGGACGCTCCTTTCGTCTGCCCGAGCATATCCCCTATTTCCGGTCGGAAACCGGATATGGACATCGCATAGGTGTTTTTATAAGTAACACTTACATTACGTACCATCATAGCGACACGCGCTGCCGACTGTGCTATCTTATACCAACGGTTATCTTCGGGTTTCGGGCCTTGTATAGCGGTCAGTTTTATCCGGATGCTGTCTCTTGTTTCGATGCGAATGGTATTGGCATCCATCACTTTATAACGAATCGGATAACGGTTACCATCTACTGTCAGTGCCGAGACTTTCGGTTTCTTCGACCCCAAGCTATGACGAACGGTCACCGTAGTGTCTTTCTTCAACTGTATCTCTTTTTCATACCGTTTCGGTTTCTCTTTCTTACGCGTATCCGGACGACGCGCCGAAGAAGTAGCGGCAAAACGACGGTTGGTAGCTTTCAGGAAAGGCACCTTATTATATAGAGTCTCCAAATTGAAACGCCCGTTCACATCGATACTGCGCTGGTTCGAAATGGTATTACCCATCTCTCTCCCATCCGAAAGCGACACACCGCGATCCCAATTGTAAGAAGAGTTAAAACGGGTATCCGCCGTAATCCAGTCGGTAGCAGGAATTTTATCGAATGGCAGTTTATACGAAGCATTGAATGTCTGCTGATAATCGATCGGACGTCCGAAACTCAACAGACTACGACGTATCGTATCCTTCTTCGCTTCATATTCATCCGGATCGAGCGTCTTGTTTACCACTCCATAAGGTTCTTCTATCTCGGCACGAGTGGCCGAAGTGAAATTCATACGAAGATTCTTCGTCAAATCCCAGCGCAAGGCAAAGTCGCGATTCCACAGAAAATCTTTCGCCACACTTACGGGAATATCGGCAGGATCGCTCAAGTTCTCCATATCACGCAGTTGGAGTTCGTAATAGTGACGGCTCATATCCGTATTGAAAGAGATATTCTGCGGCAGATAACTCAAGTTCAGGTCTTTCACAAATTTCATCCATTTGGATTTGCTCTTCAATCCTTTGAAGGGTTCCCAAGCTTTGTAAACGGGAGCATAATTATAAGACAACGCCCCACGCCAGTCCGTTTCATTTTCATAAACAGTGGTACTGCCCTGGTTATGCCGTTTCGTACGGCTATAGCTCATGGTAAAGTTACCCGGATCATAAGGCATCGGATTTTTACTGGTGACCCCTACACGCATATTACTCAGACTGAAATTCTTGTACGTCGTTATCTCGTTGGCGATGTTCCGTAAAGAATCCCGTTCCCTGTCGTTAGCCAATGCATCAAGTGCATCCTTCAGCAACATATCCTTATCCAACGGATTATACTTGGGAGAAGTTTTTTCACGGGAATAAGAGTAGTAAATCGGGGCACTCAACTTCACCGCTTTCGGAAAGAAACGTCCCAGTTCAAAGGTGGTAGTGAACTGATATTGATAATAGTCGTCCAAGCGACGCTCGCTGACACTCTGTTCCAATCCGCCGAATCCCGCAGTCTCTACATGTCCGGCCATACTTACACTACCGAGGTCGGAAAGTTGCACATTCATATTTCCCTGTGCTGCCCAACCGCCGTCTTCATCAAAATCGGACAGACGCAATTCGTTCACCCAAACCTCTATCGACTTTTTAGAGCGCGAATTATTGCGCACACCGATCATCATCGTCTTCACTTCCGCCAATGACGGATTACCGATAATACTTATCTTGTTGGCCGGTTGCTCCGAATCGTATTCGGAATAAAGTTTTCCGTAACTGACACCGCTCAGAGGATTGTTCTTCGCCTGATTACGTTTCTTCTTCAAATCGGTAAAAACAGAAAGAGCAATGTCCAACATATTATCTTTAGGCCACACAATGAGTTGGTCGGATTCCGAATCTCCATTATAATGTCCGGCAGGAGTCAATTTCAACGGTATTTCGTATTCATAGAAATTAGAACGATAGTCGGATCCCAAACGAATGAATACGGATAACTGCCCATCTTCCGGATCGGTAACATTGTCGGTCAGCGCTGCTGCGTGAGCAAACATCTTCAGGCGACGATACTGGCGCATGTCCATTGTAGAGTTTTTGTATACGGCACGTGCATCACCCGGCGCCAGATCTTCCAGCTTCAAACTCATGGCCTGCTCATTTTGCTGGCGTAACTGCGGCTGTCCCGGATCTACAACTCGACTGATGCCTGGAGGCATTACATAGTTTACCGGCGTTTTATCACCATTCTCTTCTATATTGACAGTAGACACATCCAATGTACCGGTTACAGTAGGAGCCGGATTTTGAAGATTGTACAAAGGATCTGTATACGTACGCCATTCGCCACGCACCAGTTCCAGCGTAGCAAAACGCAAAATAACAGGTTTCTCGAACTGGGTAAGGAACATACGCATGAAACGTATCGATTTAAAGTCTTTGATATTACCGATAGGCGTTCCGCTACGTACAGGAACCTTAAACTGATACCAGGTTACCTCTTCCGAGCTGCCATTACGCAGTCTTACTTTCGATACCCGTTTATCCGTAATGTAATTCTGCCCGACTTCCAGTTTGGAAGGAGTCAGGTGAATTCTATACTGAAAATATCTTTCCGTCTCCGAAAGGGTATTATCCTGATTGATATCTTCAATATCAGGACTATCTTTGGCAGCAGTCGGGTAACTTTCCGGAGAATCTTCCTTGGCAACCGAGTTGCCCTCCGTATTATTAAAATACTTGTAACGTTCAAGAATGCTTTTCTCTTCGGCATCATAGTCCGATCCGCGATAGTAATGAAATTTATCACCGGCCGGTGAATCATAGAATTTCTGAAAGGCATCGGCGTTCAACTTCGGCCGTATCTCTTCAAGATACTTGGCATATGTAGGATAGTTCCTTTCATCTTCTACCGATAGTCCGTTGAATCCGACATCCTGCTTCTTGCGGGCTCCTGCCGTATTATCAAAAGCATATACCAGACTACGGTCTTTGGGCACACGTCCCCAAACCGTATAATCCACCCGGGACGGATCGTCATCGATAGGCAAACCGTTCTCGAAAAACTTCTTTCCATCTTTCAGGATATCCTCAGAAATATCTCCTAAGTTGAAATACAGATATCCGCCTTCGTTCGTACTGCGGGTATTTTTTCTTGTTGAAGTACCCGGTTCGTCTCCATCGGCATAAATAAAGGGATCGAGCAACCAGAACTCCAAATACTCGATGTTATTCTTTTCAAAATCACTGGTCTCTATTTTACGCATCATTCCTCCCCAACGCTTTGCAGGATCCAATAGATTTCCATTTTCATCCAAATCCCTGTCCAAGTTGTAAGGACCGCGCTCCTGCGGATAATAGGCGACATTCAACACTGACATAGTGGACGTTTCCGTATTGTTATAATCTTTGCCGGGAAACAACTCCGGTTCATAAACTTCACGGACATAATGATTGGAAAGCTGGTCCAAGTCATTTTTAATATGGGTCGGAGTCAATGAGGAATTACGGCGGGTAAACAAACCGTCGATATGATACCAGGCCAGCAAAGCACGGTTTTTCCCAATAGCCGTACTATCGGAAAGGTTGGTACTTGCCTCCGGAAATAATATCTGTTCGCCGCTTCCCCCGTTTAGAGGGCCTTTTGCATTATAAGGAATAGAAGAGAGCTGCCAATTTAGCGGTTGACTTAAATCGATTCCACTTTGAGAACTTTCAAAATCATCGATATAAGAAGAGTTGTCCTGCAATCCTCCGCTATGTCCCGGGATAAGCTGGGCAAATTCCAATCCCAAGTTTATATTCGACGGGGCGGTAGCTTCGACAAAAGGCAACTTATCCACCATATTGGTCAGCCACTGGCTTTCCCGCTTCCACGACGCATTCAGCCCCCACAAAGTATTCGAAATAGGTTCGTCTCCCATAGCCACCTTGGTGGTCATCGGTTTTTCACTCAGATGCATAATGGTACCTCCCAACTGGAAATCCGGTGAAAAATCATACGTGAAATTCAGCCCCAACATCGTTTTTCGCTGCATGTTGTAAGCCGTATTACTTTCAAGATTCACACTGATCGCAGTACCTGCATCGATGATACTTTGATTCAGGATGGTAACTACTCCCATCGTATAGTCAACCGAGTAATCGGAGTTTTCCGTCAGCGTCCGTCCACCAGCCGTGACACGCACCGATCCCCGGGGGACATTCATCGAACCAAGACGTATCTCATTGGCAGACGAGGCACGGTACTCTCCCTGCAGACGGAATTTATCTTTCTCCGCCAACTGCTTGGCCACCGTCAATGTAGAGTCATACAACTCCGTAAATGCATACTTATCGGCCAGTTCCTTATTGCCGAGTTTATCGGCCAGATGCTTACCGAAAGGTTCCACCACCGGGAAGAAGATACGACCGTTTTGCGCATTGACCGTATACCCTTCGACAAAATCGAAGAATCCGTCACTACCCACCTGGTTCTTACTGTTCAAACGATCCAGATTCATCACCTTAAGCAAAGGTATCTTATTGATTTTCCCTTCCGGAATGTATCGCAGATACACACCCGTAGTATCACTCAAATAGGTAATATTCAACGTAAACTTCTCCGATTGCACCTGATAAGCATTCAATGAATAGACGTTTTTCATCATCAAATCCCAGCAATTGGAGTTCGGAGAATTAGAGGTGTTTTTCAATAACTTCACATAAAGACAATTTGAAGTTTCCTTTATATCGGAAGAAAACTCACCGACCTGATAGGTCTTACCACCGATATTATATTCAAATGCAACGGCAAGCACCTCGTCGGGCTGCAAAGTCTGTTTCACCGAAAGATATCCTAAAGTGGTGTTCAGCGTATATTCCGAAGAAGTAAGCAAACGGGCACTTTCTATCTTCTCATAATCCATCCCGCTCTCCATCCCGGGAATACCCTCCATTACGGCATTTACCGAACTGATATCACGTGCGGCGGAATAAACATTCACCATCTGGCTATACAGATTATTGGCACTATTCCTCGGAACTTTATTGCCTCCCGATTCGGAGGACCACGGCGAACCGGCAGGAAGATTGCTCTCTCCCAAATCCGTCAACGCCACAATATTACGGGGGTTATCATAATTACCCCGTTTGTTGGTCACCCACACTTCAATACGGTTAATCGTGACACCGGAAAGAATATTCGGCAATTGCGCCATATTCTCATCATACCTATCCCGAAAATAATGCGCCAGAAAAAAGTGACGGTTCTCATCATAATCGGCTGCCGAAAAATCAAAAGAAGTCGTCTGTGCCCCGCCCTTACTGTTCACCGTTTTCGATTCGCTTTCCTGCTGGCTGATAACCGTCTGCAACTTCAATTTTCCAAACTGCAAATCAGCGCGTACACCGAACAGGGAAGTAGCCCCCCGTATCAATGAATTACCGGTAGTCATACTCACATTACCGGCTTCCAGCAGTTTTATGATCTCATCTTCTTTACCTTCATATTTCAGCTTCAACTTTTTGCTGTCGAAATCAAAAGTTGCATCCGTATTATAGTTCATGTCAAGGTTCACCTTATCACCCACTTTACCATTGACATTGATATTGATCTTTTCATCAAAGTCGAATCCCCAGGTCTTACGCATACTTTCGGGAAGAGTCGGATTCTGGACATTGTTATACTTCATTCCCATACTCAGTTCAGCACTTCCCTGAGTTCTGATCTGAACGCCACCCGGGCCGAATATCTTTTCTGCCGGCCCGAGATTGAACTTCATGTTCGTGAAGTCGAATTCTTCTTTTCCTTTGGTGAATACCGAGTCGTTGCGTTGGCGATAATAGTTCTGCATAGAACGTTTCATGCTCCAGTCCAGATATTCGGCAGGAGTCATTATGATAGGAACTTCCATTTCCTGCCCTCCTACAATGGTACGGATCAGATAGCGGTTGGTCAATGCATCATACTCTACCTTCTCTTCAACAATAGGCATAGGCTGGAGCACTTGGGCAACAGCAGGCAAACTTCCTAAACATAAAAATAATATGCCAATAAAGTAATGTGTCGACATACCGGCGAACCCGCGACATACCCACGCAGCACATTGGTAAATTGAAACATTAAAAAATTGGCATATTACTTTCATAATCTTTTCAAAGCAAGTTTAATAACTTTCTCTACAGCCGCATCGGGCTCATCTTTCAAAATGGCAAGTACTACTTTTTGTGAAGGAGCAGCCGCAAACCCAAGCATAGTAAGTGCAGCTACCGCTTCTTCCTGTATTTCGGTATTCATGGCAGACAGCAACATAGCCTGTCCGCCTCCGCTTGCGGGTACGGAAGTCTTTATTTTATCTTTCAAATCAACAATTACACGTTGTGCCGTTTTCAATCCGATCCCCTTCACGGTTTTCAACATGTTGGCATTTTCTGTGCTGATCACATTTACCAACTCGGCCGGAGAGAGTGCCGAAAGAATCATCCGCGCCGTATTACCGCCGATGCCGGATACGGAAATCAATAACAGGAACAACTCACGTTCCTGCTTGTCCGCAAAACCATAAAGCACATATGCATCTTCACGAATGGCTTCATAAATATAGAGTTTGCAAGTGCTTTTTCCTTGAATTGCAGAGTATGTATTTAATGAAATATTTACCGCATACCCCAAACCGTTACAATCGATTATCGCTGTTGCCGGACTAAGTTCGGCAATCTCGCCTTTGACGTATTCTATCATAATATCCTTATAACGCACGCGCACGAGAAATATTGTGCTTTACTAACCTTGAGCAACAAAAACTAACTTTAACAACCCTTTTAGGGCAATAAACAGAGAAAATGATTATTTTTGCGGCATAAAACAAGAAATATGTTAAACAAAACCAATAAAGAAATGAAAAAAGTAAGAGCAGCCATCGTCGGATATGGCAATATTGGTCACTATGTACTGGAAGCGCTCCAGGCAGCCCCCGATTTCGAAATAGCAGGTGTAGTCCGTCGTGCAGGAGCCGAAAACAAGCCGGCCGAACTGAATGATTATGCCGTTGTGAAAGACATCAAAGAGCTGCAGGGAGTAGACGTAGCCATTCTATGTACTCCTACCCGTAGCGTAGAATCCTATGCAAAAGAGATTCTGGCATTAGGTATCAATACGGTAGACAGCTTCGATATCCACACAGGTATCACCGCTCTTCGTCATGAACTCGGTGCTTGTGCCAAAGAGCACGGGGCTGTATCCATCATTTCGGCCGGATGGGATCCGGGAAGCGATTCGATTGTACGTACCTTACTGGAGGCGATTGCGCCCAAAGGAATCACTTATACAAATTTCGGCCCCGGCATGAGCATGGGACATACGGTAGCCGTAAAAGCCATCGACGGGGTGAAAGCCGCCCTCTCAATGACTATTCCGACCGGAACCGGTATCCACCGGCGCATGGTATACATCGAACTGAAAGACGGTTACAATTTCAACGAAGTAGCTGCAGCCATTAAATCCGATGCCTATTTTATAAATGACGAAACCCACGTGAAGCAAGTAGACAGCGTGGATGCATTGCTCGACATGGGGCATGGTGTAAACCTTACCCGTAAAGGAGTATCCGGTAAAACCCAGAACCAATTGTTTGAATTTAACATGCGCATCAATAACCCCGCATTAACCGCACAGGTTTTAGTTTGTGTGGCACGTGCTTCCATGCGCCAGCAACCGGGATGTTACACCATGATAGAAGTGCCTGTAATCGATCTCCTTCCGGGAGACCGTGAAGAATGGATCGGACATCTGGTATAAAAAACAGAAGAAATTTCCATAATAATTACTAAATAGCGCATTTATTTTATTCACTATCCTCCGACACGGATTGAAGTAATGATATTTCAGAACCCATCAACCGAAGGGGATAGATAGTTCGATAAAATGAATGCGCTATTTTTATGCACCATCCCCAAGAAAAACACACCAAAAATCAGAAACTTCAGAAAGTTGTATGTATTTTCTTTCTTTTATTACACAAAAAAGAACACAAAACGAACATTATTTATTTTTTTGTATATATTTGCATTATTAAATATTATCAAAAACGCACAACAACTATGGACTGTAAATTAACCTTTTTTTCTATTACTCCGGCTCTGTATACATTACCTGCCTTCGTTCGCAAGTTTACAAACAATAGTTGCAAAAACAATCATGTATTTATCCATACCGAAAAAACTCTAAATAAAATAAATATGAAAAACCTATTAATCATCTTGTTTGCCTGTTTCATGGCAGGACAAGTTTATGGACAAGAAATTTCCGTACCGGAAGTTAACACGAAATTCGGCAAACCTTCGGATGAAGAACTCAAAATGACAACCTATGCACCGGATACCACAGCGACTGCTGTTGTACTTTGTAAAAAGACCGGTGCATTTTATGATTTTGTAGCCGATGATTTCCGGTTGAATTATAGCTATGAAACCAAAATTAAAATACTCAAACCGGAAGGAACCTCTTTTGCAGATATCTGCATACCCTACTATGAGAATGAAAACCGCTCTTCAATGAAAGAAACTGTCAGTCAGATAGACGCTTTTGCGTACAATATCGAAAACGGGAAAACAATACGTACCAAAATGAAACGCGAGTTTATCTATAAAGAACGGCTCAATGACAAATATATGCAAGTCAAGTTCTCCATTCCTAATGTAAAAGTAGGGACTGTTATCGAATATAAATATAAGGTATTATCCGATTTCTACTTCAATATAAATGATTGGAGTGCCCAACAATCCATTCCTACTCTCTATACGGAGTATGATATCACCGTTCCGGAATATTTTAAATTCAATCTGGATGTACGCGGCACGGAAAGACTGGAAACAACAGACGATTCGGAAGCGGTCAATCTCAGCATAGGCAACCAACTACTGCAATGCAACGGCCGTCATCTCAACTTCAAAGGCAGACAACTTCCTGCCTTACACGATGATGATTATATCTGGTGTGTAAATGACTATAGTACACAAGTCAATTTCGAATTGGGAGGCTTGGACTTTCCCGGTGCCCTCTACAAATCATTCACCCAATCTTGGGAAAACATAGATAAAATGCTGCTGGAAGACAGCGAGTTCGGCGGACAGTTGAAAATACGCAATCCTTATCGGGAAGAAATGGCTGCTTTGAACTTAGACCAACTGAAAAGCATCGAAGAAAAAATAAGTGCCATCTATACTTTTTTAAAAGGAAAAATCACCTGGAACGAAGAATACTCACTTTATGGAGGTAAAAGCAAAAAAGTGATCAAAGACGGCATGGGAAACAATGCGGAAATCAATTTCATACTAATGAGCATGCTCCGGGATGCCGACATTCCCTCTTTCCCTGTAGTCATGAGCCGCCGCAATATAGGAATACTCCCTTACTCCCATCCATCCGTACAAAAACTAAATACTTTTATAGTAGGCGTAGCAAACACCGACAGTACGCTTGTTTATCTGGACGGTTCCGTAAGAGACGGTTACATCAATATACTTCCTCCCGTGTTAATGGTAAACCGGGCACGCGTGATCATGCCCGGAAAAGGCGGATTATGGGTTGATTTAAGCAAGACCTGCAAAAGCCAGTTACGCTCTATCGTAAATGCTACCATCAGCCCGGATGGAAAAATATGCGGCAATCGCAATACCAGTTATACAGGCCAGTATGCCTCATCATTCAGAAGAAAATACCGGACCGCCAAAGACAGTACGGAATTTGTCAACGAACTTGCTACCCAAGAAGACATAAAAGTCAACGTATTCAATGCACAAGGAGTAGACCGGTTCTCACCGCAAGTGAAAGAAACGGTTATTTTTGAAAAGCAGGCAACTACCAATGACAATTTCATCTATCTCAACCCGCTTATATTCTTACATACGGAAAAGAATCCTTTCACACAGGCAGAGCGGAAACTACCTGTAGAGTATCCTTTCACCGACCAGGTCGTATTATCCGTTAACTTGACATTGCCGGAAGGATACACAGTAGACGAATTACCGAAACCGCTACTGGCAAGAACAGAAGACAAGCAGGGTATGTGCCGTTATGTTCTGGAACAGAAAGAGAATAAGCTGACCATCAACTACACATTCTCGTCCAGCAAATTATTATATCTCCCTGAAGAATATCCCGGACTGCAAAACTTCTGGAAAGTAATAGCCGAGAAGAACAATGAAACTGTAGTACTTAAGAAATTGTAATTCTATTATGATAAAAAACAGGTTATACAACAGTATTCTGACGCTTCTGCTATTCCCTTTCGTTGTACAGGCACAGGCAGACACCGATCGGAATGCTTACTCCATCGTACAGGATGCCACGACAGAAATTATTTGTGAATCAACTTCCAGTGCCTTGCGTAAAGAGAGTTACACCATCACGATTCTAAATGAAAAAGGACGGGATACAGCACACTTTTTTTGTGTATGCGACAAGTTCACCTCTCTCCGGAAATTCTCCGGAGAAATAACAGATGCCAATGGTAAAGTTATCCGTAAAATAAAAAAGTCGGACCTGCAAATGTCAGAATACTCTTCAGGACTAACCAGTGATGACTACACCTATTACTATGAATGCAATCTTCCCCGCTACCCCCTGACCATAAAATACGAATGGGAGGTGAAGTACAAAGACGGATTAATCTGCTATCCGACATTCAGACCTCAAAAAGCCTACAACCAGTCGGTAGTAAATGCTACATATCGTCTCTATACCCCTGCCGGCAATCCGGCCCGCTACCGGATGGTAAACATGAAAACCGAGGTAAAACAGGAGGTAACATCTAAAGGAGATATCCTGACCGAAGTATCCTCAGGACCGATGACAGCCATCGAATACGAGCCGTTCGGCTTATCTTTCGCCGAACGGCTTCCCCGTATCCATTTCTCACCCAAACTTTTCACTTTCGACGGAACACAGGGCGACATGAGTTCCTGGCAATCTTACGGTATCTGGCAGAATAGCCTGCTTACAGGACGCGACCAATTGGCAGAGCCCATAAAACTGAAATTACGGGAACTGACAGCCGGTTGCAATACTCCACGTGAAAAAGTGCAGGCAGTCTATAATTACTTGGCCGAAACCACTCGTTATGTAAGCATTCAATTAGGAATCGGCGGCCTGCAACCTATCGCCGCTTCCGATGTCTGCCGGGCAGGATTCGGTGACTGTAAAGGATTATCCAATTACACCCACGCCATGTTGAAGGAACTGGGTATCCCGTCTGTTTATACTGTAATCAGTACTGACAACGAACGGCTACTGCCTGATTTTTCCAGTGTCGATCAAATGAATCATGCCATCCTGCAGGTTCCGCTCCCGGAAGATACGCTTTGGTTGGAATGCACCAATCCGCAGCTACCATTCGGATATGTACATAGCGGTATTGCCGGACATGATGCTCTATTGATTACAAAAGAAGGAGGGATTATGTGCCGCCTGCCCTCCTATCCCGATTCGTTAAATACGCAAACAACTAACGCTTCTGTCACTCTCACTCCTACCGGAGGAGCAAAGATAAAAGCCAGCGGAATCTCTCGTTTGTTTCAATATGAAAGTATGGCAGGTATCACCAGGCTCGAGCCGTCACACCGGAAAGATTATTTACGTTCCGGCATCAATCTGATACAGGCTAATATAAACAATATACAAATCAACGAAGCCAAAGAAGTCATTCCCATGATCGATATCCAATATACGATCGAAACGGAACAATACGGAAATAAAACAGGAAATCGATTGTTTATCCCGGCCAACATCTTCCGTAAAGGATTTACAACGCCCGATCTTAAACAACGTGTACAGGATATCCATATAAATTACGGCTATTTGGATACAGACAGTATTTGCCTGCAAATACCGGAAGGATATACTATCGAATCTCTCCCCAAGACTTGCCAAGTAACAAGCAGCTTCGGAAGTTTTAGTTCTTCCTTAATGATAAAGGACAAAGAAATATGTATCATACATCGCTTATTGATGCACCGGGGAATTTATCCTAAAGAGATTTATAAAGATTTTCTTGAATTCCGTAAACAGATAGCGGCACAATACAGCAGCAAAATTATTCTAAAGAAAGAATAAGAGCCTGTTGTTTTGGAAAAATGGAGTACCTTTACAACCGAAACCAATAAAGATACGACATTGAACAATCATCGATATACACATGGTGAAGAGCTCGCCAACACACTGAGTCATGGAGCCGGTATTCTGTTAGGAATCATAGCAGGATACTTCTTATTGATAAAAGCAGCCGCAGGCAACGATCCCCACTGGGCCGTTGCCTGCGTTTCTGTCTATTTGGCGGGAATGTTATCCTCTTATATCAGTTCTACCTGGTATCATGCTTCCGCTCCGGGAACGACGAAAGAATTATTACGGAAATTTGATCACGGAGCCATCTATCTGCACATTGCAGGTACCTATACCCCTTTCACCTTGCTGGTGATGCGCAATGCCGGCGGATGGGGCTGGGGCATCTTTGCATTTGTCTGGTTATCCGCCCTTATCGGTTTTATCCTTAGTTTCAAAAAACTAAAAGAACACAGTAATCTGGAAACATGCTGCTATGTCGGAATGGGCGCCTCCATCCTGATAGCATTAAAACCGCTAATGGGCTGTCTTTCAGAAATAGGGGCATCCTCCGCCTTCTGGTGGCTCATCGGTGGAGGAGTATCTTATATCATCGGAGCCATATTCTATTCATTGCGCAAACCCTACATGCATTCAGTATTCCATCTCTTCTGCCTGGGTGGCAGTATAGGTCACATTGTTGCAATTTGGTTGATCTTATAAAACTGAGAACCTGTTTAAGTTTTCCTCTTAAAAGTTTTCCAAAACGGAAAACTTTCTGTATCAAGAAGAAAGAAAAGTTTCCCGAATTTTAATGTTAAAAGCTAACCAACCTACAAGTAATTCTACTATCTTTGTCCCCGTTCCGGAGCTAAAAAGAGGTTTAGTCAAAAGGGAACGCTGTGCAAATCGGCGACAGTACCCGCTGCTGTAATTCTCTGAGAATCCGCACACTATGCCACTGCGAGTTTCATCGTGGGAAGGCGTTGCGAAGGAGAGATAAGTCAGAAGACCGGCCGGACAGATTTACCATTTCACGATTGACGATCGATCATCAGAGTTACGCTAATCGTAAATAGTAAATTATCTAATTGTTTAATTTATAAATTACTTTCGGGAGTTAAAGTTATGAACTACGCTGAAATTTGTATCATCAAACGTGATGGTAAAAGAGAAGATTTCTCTATTAGTAAGATCAAGAACGCTATAAGCAAAGCGTTCAGTGCCTCCGGTATCACTGACGAGCAACAGCTCGTAGCGGATATTACCATGAATGTCATCAGCCGCTTTTCCAATCCTACCATCACTGTAGAAGAAATTCAAGACTTGGTGGAAAAAGAATTAATGAAAGTACGGCCCGAAGTTGCAAAAAAGTACATCATCTATCGCGAATGGCGTAATACGGAACGCGATAAAAAAACACAGATGAAGCATGTCATGGACGGAATTGTCGCTATCGACAAGAATGACGTGAACTTGAGCAATGCCAATATGAGCAGCCATACTCCGGCAGGTCAAATGATGACTTTCGCTTCAGAAGTGACCAAAGATTACACGTATAAATACTTACTGCCCAAGCGATTTGCAGAAGCACATCAATTGGGGGATATCCATATACATGATCTGGACTACTACCCTACAAAGACCACTACTTGTATCCAGTATGACATGGACGATCTTTTCGAACGTGGATTCCGTACCAAAAACGGCAGCATACGTACCCCGCAAAGCATCCAAAGTTATGCCACATTGGCAACTATCATCTTCCAAACCAATCAGAACGAACAACATGGCGGACAAGCCATCCCGGCATTCGACTTTTTCATGGCAAAGGGAGTAAATAAATCATTCCGCAAACACCTGAGTTCTTTTATCAGCTTCTATATCGCGATGGAAACCAATACCGCAGTGGAAGAAAAAGCAATCCGCGCCTTGATCGAAGAACATCTGCCCTCTATCAAGACCAACGAACTGGAACGTGAAACACTGCGCATGGCACTCACCGCCCTTCAAATCAATATAGACAAGGAACATCTGGCACGCGTCATTGAAAAAGCTTATCAGCAAACCCGGAAAGATACCCATCAGGCTATGGAAGGTTTTATCCATAATCTGAATACAATGCACTCGCGCGGAGGCAATCAGGTGGTATTCAGCTCCATCAATTACGGAACGGATACTTCCGCCGAAGGACGCATGGTGATTGAAGAACTGTTAAAAGCTACTATCGAAGGGTTAGGCACCCGTGGAGAAGTTCCGGTATTTCCTATTCAGATATTCAAAGTGAAAGACGGAGTATCCTATTCGGAAGAAGATTATCAGAAAGCAATGACGGATTTTGAAGCGGCCGAAGAAGGACGCATGACTTTCAGCGCTCCTAATTTCGACCTGTTCTTAAAAGCTTGCCGGACTACCGCAAAAGCACTGTTCCCCAACTTCATGTTTTTAGACGCCCCGTTCAATCAAAACGAAAAATGGAATATCAACGATCCGAAACGATATCGTTACGAATTAGCAACGATGGGCTGCCGTACCCGTGTATTTGAAAATGTGGCCGGAGAAAAGTCTTCATTAGGACGCGGCAATCTTTCATTCACTACTTTAAACATGCCCCGTCTCGCTATTGAAGCCCGTATCAAGGCAGAAAGCATCATCGAAGACAAGCGCAACCAAGATGCCATAGAGTTGAAAGCTAAAGAAATATTTATAGAGTCGGTACATGAAACAGCCACCTTGGTAGCTGATCAGCTTTATGCCCGCTATCAATACCAGCGTACGGCATTAGCACGTCAATTCCCATTCATGATGGGTAATGATGTATGGAAAGGAGGAGGTGCATTAAACCCGAACGAAGAAGTAGGAGATATTTTACGTAGTGGTACGTTAGGTATCGGTTTTATTGGCGGACACAATGCAATGGTAGCACTCTACGGTCAGGGTCACGGTCATAATGATAAAGCATGGAACACCCTGTACGAAGCCATCATGGAAATGAATAAGGTAGTGGACGAATATAAAGCGAAGTACAACCTGAACTATTCTGTACTGGCAACTCCCGCCGAAGGACTATCCGGTCGCTTCACCCGCATGGACCGTCGTAAATACGGAAAAATCGAAGGAGTAACCGACAATGACTACTATGTGAATTCTTTCCACGTGGACGTAAAAGAACCTATCAGCATTGTAGAGAAAATCAAACGTGAAGCTCCTTTCCATGCCATCACACGCGGAGGGCATATCACATATGTAGAATTGGACGGTGAAGCGCAAAAGAATGTAAGGGCCATTGCCAAGATCGTAAAAGTAATGCATGACGAAGGCATCGGCTACGGTTCCATCAACCATCCGGTAGACACTTGTCACAATTGCGGCTACAAAGGGGTAATTTACGATAAATGTCCGGTATGCCAAAGTGAGAATATCCTGCGCATGCGCCGCATCACCGGATATCTGACCGGAGATTTAAGCTCTTGGAATTCCGCTAAAAGGGCAGAGGAAAGAGACAGAGTAAAACATTTATAAAGCTTTCAGCTTTATAAGTTGAAAGTTGAGAGTTGAAAGTTGAAAGTTACTATGCAGTGTGGCAGCGCAGCTAACTTTCAACTTTCAACTCTCAACTTTCAACTATAAAAAGCTTTCAACTAAAATAAGGCCTCATGACAACTTTCAACTCTCAACTTTCAACTTTCAACTTATTATACACCTATCCCGAAACAATAGTTGATGGTGAAGGCATCCGATATTCCATTTATTTAGCCGGATGCAGTCATCACTGCCCCGGATGCCACAATCCGGAAAGTTGGAATCCGTGCGCGGGAGAGGAACTGACGGAAGAACGCATCATGGAAATTATCCGTGAGATAAATGCAAATCCATTATTGGATGGAGTTACTTTCTCCGGAGGTGACCCTTTTTATAATCCCGAAGCATTTTTTCTTTTGGTAAAGAGAATTAAAGAAGAGACTCATCAAAATATCTGGTGCTATACGGGATATACCTACGAAGAAGTACAGGCACATCCCAGATTAGCAGCCGCACTGCCTTATATTGATGTTCTTGTAGAAGGACGATTTATACAAGCGCTCTATTCCCCTCATCTGGAATTCAGAGGAAGCAGTAATCAAAGAATTATCCGGCTGCATCGCTAAAAAAATTCATTTTTCAAGAGGTGTAAAAACAGAGATATCCATCCTCCTGTCTTTTTCTATTTACAAAATAAAACAACAATTTATTCTTACCGACTCAGGCCCATTGTAAAACATTAAAAACGAAGGACTAATTTCTCTACGAAGAACGGCCTGTTTCTCGTAGAGTTTCGGATCGTTCCTCGTAGAGTTTCGAATTCTTTCTCGTAGAGGGAAAACAGTAATTATTAAAACATTAATTCACAACACTTTACCGAGTTCCTTATTTGTTGTATATTTTCATTCCGTATCACTCTGCCAGACTCCTCTTCACATATCATATATAATTACATTCCAGAGTTTTATTCCACATATAGTCCGATACAGAACCTTATTTACCAACGCAGGAAACAGTAACTTTACAAACCGGATAATAACCGGGACAATTCTTCCCGCCAGTCAACACCATTCTTAGGCTTGAACGTATGCATGCCCAACTCCTTACCGATGCGTACATTCGAATCTCCATCGTCTACGAAAAGAGTTTCCGAAGGTACCATCCCACTATCTTCCAACATATGATAAAAAATTCCCTTATCCGGTTTTGTACAACCTAACTGATAAGATAAATACAACTTGTCGCAATAATCCGCCAAAGACTTTCCCTGAGAAGAAAACTCCGGACTGCATGCCCATGACATCACATAAGGATTAGTGTTACTCAAAATATAGACACGATAAGATTTTCTCAATTCCAGTATGTAATCCAGTTTATGCACATCGACTCCTGTGAAAAAGCCCAACCAAGCCTGCCTGGTCTCTTCTGCCGACAATTCCCGGCCACATAGCTCTCCCAATTTTTCCCGAAAACCGTCTGCACTCAATTTACCCTCTTCCAGTTCCTGAAAAATACCGGTCTGATGATACTTATCCAAACGGGTTTCCGCATCTTTCAACCCTAACTTCACAAAGGCCTGAACCGCTTTGTCGCGATCTATATCGGCAATGACACCACCAAAATCAAATACAATATTCTTTATCATAACATCTCATGAATCTATTTTGTACAAAGGTAAGACTTATCCACCTAAAAAGCAGTAGATAAAAGCTTGATCTTCATCAAAAAAGAGGATACTGCATTCTTTCACCAAGTATCTGTTTCTATCTTAATCCGGCATTATCTTGAGAGCTGTTTTGAATCCCGGCCGGTTATCCGAAAAAACTCAGCCGGAATCCTTGTTTACCTAATCTCTGTTCTGTATCTGGAGAAAAGTTATATCCTTCTCTCCCTTAATATTCGGTCTCTTTCACTGTCTCTACCAGCCGTTTGAAATCTTCCGGGTATACATCTCCGATATTTCCGATACGGAAAGTATCTGCCTTTGATATTTTTCCCGGATAAATAACGAATCCTTTGGATTTCAATGCCATATAGAATGATTTGAAATCAAAACCAGCCTTTGGATAAAGAAAAGAAGTGATGATAGGAGATTGAATGGCATCTTCAAGTAATGTTTTAAAACCCAAAGAACGCATTCCGTCTACCAATATCCGGTGATTTTCGCAATAACGGGCATAACGGGCCTCTACCCCTCCCTCGGCAATCAACTCCGTCAACGCTTGCTTGAATGCACGCACCACATGAGTGGGAGATGTAAAACGCCATTTTCCATTACCTTTCTCCATCGTTTCCCACTGATCATAAATATCCAAAGACAGCGAACGGGCGACTCCTTTACAGTGCATCAATTCGGAACGGCGAGCAATGATAAAACCGAATCCGGGAACCCCTTGAATACATTTATTGGAACTGCTGATTAAAAAATCAATGCCTAATTCATGTACATCCAAAGGTATACCTCCAAAACTACTCATACAATCCACGATCAACTTTTTACCATGCATTTTTACCACATGAGAAAGTTCTTTTATCGGATTGAGAATACCGGTAGTAGTTTCGCAATGTACAAAAGCCACATGCGTAATATCAGAATTATTACTCAGATAGTCATCCACATACTCCACAGAAACCTGTTCCGTTTCCTCAAAGGCAAGCATGTCATAATCCAGATGATAATATTCGGCAATGTTCCCCATACGATCGCCATATGCGCCATTACTGCAAATCAATAATTTGTTATTCTTACCGATAGTAGCCCCAATCACAGCCTCTACACAATAAGTACCACTTCCCTGCAGAAGTACGGTAGTATATTCTTCGGGAGTCTTGGTAGCTATTCCAAGCAGTTCTTTACGCAATTCCTGAACAATATGTAAGTTATAATCTTCATCCCAAGTACACCAATCGGTCATCATGGTTTCTTTTACACTATCTGAAGTTGTCAACGGTCCGGGAGTTAATAATAAATATGGTCTCATAATGTATTCATTTTTAAATTTATAGTTTGAATAAGTGCTGGTAATTCTTCGATATTACGGATTACATAAGAGGCACCGGCTTCAAGCATACGGTTTCTTACCTCAACCATACGATCCTCTAGTTCATCGGCAGTCAAGTTATCTGTTTCCTCCTCAGTAAGTCCCATTTCATTACTGCCGAGAATGACGCCCACACTCCACACCTTGGCATTCACACCCTCTTTTATATCAGCGATCGTATCACCCACTTTCACAACCGTATCGAGACAAGGAACACCGAGTTTAATCATATTCTCAAAAATCATATAGGGAGCCGGACGCCCGGCAGGAAGAAAATTCGGAGTAGCGCAATAATCTACACAGTATCCTTTCGCTAAAGCAGCAGGAAGAACAACATCCATCATTTCACGGGTATATCCGGTAGTAGAACCGATTTTCAAACCTTCGGTACGCAACTTTTCAAGCGTAGGGATAACACCGGGAATAGGATCGGTATACTCTTCCAAAGAAGCAAAAAGATATTCCTCAAAAAGCCGGTTCAATTCTACCACATCTTCTTCGGCCCAGCTACGCTGATAACGGGATATGAACTGTTCATTCACCTCGGGCATTGTCAACAATTCACGGATATGCTGGATTTTAGGTAATCCCATCGGCTTACGAGTCTGTTTCACATCGATAGAAAGCCCTTTCTCTGCAAAAGCCTTCATAAAAGCGGCTACCGGAGCAAAACATCCGTAATCAACTGCCGTTCCGGCCCAATCCATAATTATACATTCGATTTTCTTCATTCTTATTTCTATTTAAATATTTATTTAATCATCGTTTTTCCAGTTCATCCGACCAAAAGAGACGAATGATCGAGAGAATATTTCTTCTGTTCATAGAAAGGAACTGTTTTTCTGTATCGTTGCCAGAGATATATCAAGGAGATTGTAAAAGCCACGCAACAAACGGCACCCACCGTTCCCGCCATCGTATTATAAAATTCGAGCCAATTAAGATCCGGATTAAAGAACTCCTTGCAGACCAATACCAATACCGTACCCGTATATCCGATGGAGTCGATCATTGCAATAAAGAATCCCACATTTCCCTTTATCCGGAAACACGCGATGAAACGGTCAAAGAAAATAGTCTGGAAACTAAGATAAGAAAAATAAAGGCAAAGACTTTGGATAAACAGCCAGACCAACGGCGGAAGCTGTAAACTATCATAATTGAAAGCAACAAAGCTCAAGGTCACCGCTCCTATGATGACCATCACCAATAAGGCGGATAATACTTTTATATGACTTTTCATCAACGCCAATGATGCAAATACAGCCAGAATAATCAAAGTCACCACACCATCTACTTTGGCAAATGCCCATGAAGAAAGACCGGCAGCATCGACATTGATAATCTTCACTAAAAAATCCTCCTTCACATCTTGCAGTACAGTCAAAAACAAATTTGCAAAAAAGAGAATTGTCAATACAGGAGCAAAGCTACGGAACACCTCCCATCGTTGCTTATTGTTCAGTGTCACCCTCTCTACACGTTGCGCCCGGTCTTCGGCCGTTGGTTTGGGAAGATTATTAAGAATACATCCCAGCCCGGCAAGCAAAGGTAAAGCAACAGCACCGATCAATGCAGGCATCCAAAATTCGCTCACACCAAGTGTATTCACAACAAAAAGACCGATTGACTTGGCAGTCCCGCTACTCACTGCAATGCTCAATCCGAAAAGAGAGGCCAACAAATCGGTAACCCGCCTCCCTTCCAGGAAACTAAAAATAACACCCCACATACATCCTAAAGAAAGACCGTTGAAAAACAAAGCCAATACATTCAACGGACGGGGCAAACATCCGAAAAGCACCAAAGAAAGTTCGGCAATGAATACGGAGACAAGAATAAATTTCAAACGTCCTTCTCTTTTCAGTTCGGAAATCAACTTAATTCCTATGAATTTAGATACCATATAGCCAAATATCTGAATAATACTGGTCGCGATTTTATAATCCATCCCGAACAGTTCCATCCCATCAAACGTGGCAGCAGTAAATGGTTTGCGCAAAGCATAGACTAAGGAGTAAGAAAGTAAAGCCGCACCTCCGGCATAGAGAATAAACAGGATATCGGAAATTTTTCGTTGTGCCGATGGCGATAGTTTTTCTTTGAAATTCATATGTATCATTTTTTGTTTCCGGTGCAAAATTAGGACAGGCACACAAGAACAAAAATGAATTTATAGGATTCATTTCATTTATATTCATATCCCCTTTGATAGAAACATTAATGTAATATTCATGCAACAAAAACATAACACAACCGTGTTTAATTTGCAACAAAAATCAGTATAAGCATTTCAGAACAGATGAACGAACTCATAGAAATCTACAAACGAATAGAATATCTCCGGAATAACGGAGTAAAAATGAAAGATATTGCAGACCGGATAGATATGGCTCCCAGTGTACTCTCTGCTTTATACTCAAGCGTACTTCCCACATATATGGAATTGCTACACACACATACTTCCGAAGAGGCACTGGACGAAGCGTTGGCACTTGTAAACAACGTATCCAAAAAACGCCTGCTCGGTAATTTAAACTCCACAAAGTTGCTTCTCATGGAAATGGAACCGGAACATCGGGAAGACGCTTCCGGAAACCCATTGCTGAAACTATTGGAAGAACAGATGAAAGAATCTGTACAGGAAGTATTCAATTACAGTGGCATTTACTTGAGCTACAGCTTGTCATCCTCTACAGACAGTCTGAAAATAGAGCCGTATATTATCTGTGCCTCAGACAATAACGGCTATGTAAAAGTAGGTATGATCAACGCATACAAATCAATACATTGGGGCAGCGGTATTATCAATAATCATCAAAACTCCTATCTGATATTTAATGAACGCGATCTGCCGCAATTCGCCATGGTAACCATCTATCTGCAACTCCCGCATTACGAATATCCCAATATGCTGAAAGGACTGTATTTATGCCTGGATTACAATCATAACCCAATCGCCCGCCGGATTGTAATGATGAAACAATCAGACAGTACCGCCATTAATGACTTCTTGAAAATGGAAGGAAAAATTGTACCACGGGCCGAACTGACTCCCGAACTCGAAGTATATTACAACTATACCTGCCAAAAAGGTGACTATATAAAAACATGCACCGTACCTTCACCACAACTCAATGAATCGGATCTGGAAAGAGAAAAGAAAATGCTACAAATATAAAGCCCCGTTTCAATACCCCATCAAACGACAAATCCCACAGAGTTTTTCTATACGGAAATTTACTCTGTGGGATTTGTTATTCGATTTCTGTTAAATCGCTCTCTGTTTTAAAAGAAGAATCTCAATACATCATTGAAATTAGCCCATATCAACAACCCGAAAAGCAAGAACATGCCTACCATTTGCGCATATTCCATGAATTTATCACTGGGCTTACGGCGGACTACAATCTCATAGATAAGGAATAATACATGCCCACCATCTAATGCCGGAATAGGCAGAATATTCATAAATGCAAGAATTATGGATAAGAATGCCGTCATATACCAGAACTGATGCCAGTCCCAAGTAGCCGGGAAGATACTTCCGATTGTACCGAAACCACCCAATTGCTTGGCTCCTTCTTTAGAAAAAACATATTTCATATTTCCAACATACCCTTTCAAGGTTTTCACCCCTAACTGCACACCGGCCGGGAAGGATTCAAAGAAACCATATTCTTTAGTCACCATCGGCATTACACGACTCAGAGACCGCGCATAGACACCGATACGAAAAGTGGAATCGGTACTCATTGTCAACGTATCCATTACCCCTTTACGAACATAGGTCAATGTTATCTGACGGGGGTCGACTCCCTCCTTTTCCAGAGCAGCAGCGTTCTTCCTACGTTTTCCCATCTCTTCCAAAAATTCATAATAGGAAATGGGCGCTCCATTCAGGGCGATCACACTATCGCCCGGCATCAATCCTGCAAGAGCCGCTTGTGAATTAACCGATAAACTATCTACCACATAAGGCACACGATAATCGGCGAAACGCACACTATCGGCCATCAAACGCTGCATCATATCTTCAGGAATGTATACAGACACTTTCTGTCCACCGCGAAGCACGCTTACTTCACGCGCATCGGCAATCTGACTCAACAGATCGGCATCATAGCGAAGAAATTCAACACCATCGGCAGAAAGCAGTACATCACCATCCACAAAGCCCACAGCCTTGGCTGTTTCATTAAACTGCATTCCCAAAGGTGCCTCCTGTATCTTTATATACTGGTCTCCCCAAGTAAAAAGAATCATGGAGTAAATGAACAGCGCCAACAGAAAGTTGAAAAGTACACCACCCACCATTATCAACAATCTCTGCCAAGCCGGTTTAGAACGAAATTCCCACGGTTTTTCAGGTTGTTTCATCTGTTCGGTATCCATCGACTCGTCTATCATCCCGGAGATCTTGACATATCCTCCCAACGGCAACCAGCCAACAGCATATTCAGTATCACTCTTCTTGGGTTTGAACTTAAAAAGAGTGAACCAAGGGTCAAAGAATAAACAAAACTTTTCGACCCGTACTTTAAAAAGACGGGCAAAGAGAAAATGTCCCCCTTCGTGTATAATAACAAGCAGCGAAAGGCTCATTATCAACTGGAGGGCACGAATTAAAAATGTTTCCATCGGTTTATTTACAATTTACAATTTACAATAAATTCGGTAGCTATGCGGCGAGCCTCTGCATCGGTTGCCACATAGTCATCATAAGTCGGGACCTGTACAAATGAAGCACGTCCCATTGTTTGTTCAATTACATCACTCATGGCAAGGAAGCCGATTTCATCACGCAGAAAAGCGGCAACCACCATTTCATTGGCAGCATTGACAATACAGGGCATGTTTCCACCACGGTACATCGCTTCATAAGCTAAAGAAAGATTACGGAAACGTTTCGTATCAGGCTGCTCAAAAGTAAGGCTCGTACACTTGGCAAAATCAAGCCGGTCGAATGAAGAGCAAACACGGTCGGGATATGAAAATGCATATTGAATGGGCAAACGCATATCAGGCATACCCAACTGCGCCTTCACGGCACCGTCTTCAAATTGCACCATCGAGTGAATAACGGATTGCGGATGTACCACCACCTCTATCTGACCGGGTTGTACCCCGAACAACCATTTTGCCTCAATCACCTCGAAACCTTTATTCATCATCGAAGCCGAATCGATCGTTATCTTAGCCCCCATCTCCCAGTTCGGATGCCTTAACGCCTGAGTTTTGGTTACCGTCTGCAACTGTTCCATAGTATAGGTACGAAACGGACCTCCGGAAGCAGTCAATATCACTTTTTCAATCGGATTTCCCACCTCTCCGGCCAAACACTGAAAGACTGCGGAATGTTCGGAATCCACAGGCAGAATAGGGGTACGATACTGCTGTGCCAACTCATTAATCAACTCGCCTGCCACCACCAGCGTCTCCTTATTGGCCAAGGCGATAGCTTTACGGGCACGAATGGCATTTATGGTCGGCTTCAATCCGGCATACCCTACCATGGCTGTCAGCACAATATCCACAGGACCGGATTCTACTATCTGACACACTGCTTCCGCACCGGCATATACCTTGATCGGCAAATCACTTAACGCCTCTTTCAACCGGCCGTATTTCTCTTCGTTGGCTATAACAACCGCTTCGGGCTGGAATTTCCGGGCCTGTGCAATCAGCAGGTCCACTTTATTGTTAGCTGTCAACGCATACACCTCGTACAATTCGGGGTGTTCTTCGACTACCTGCAGGGCTTGCGTACCAATAGAGCCCGTAGAGCCAAGAATGACGATTTGTTTCTTTTTAATTTCCTTATTCATGGTTAGAATACAATGTACTTTTCGGGATTTACTGCACGCCCTTTGTGCCACAATTCGAAATGCAAATGAGGCCCCGTAGTAAGAGTTCCGCTATTCCCCACCAGAGCAATCGCTTCTCCGGCCTGCACTTTATCCCCTTCGCGCTTCAATAAAGAGCCGCAATGTTTATAAACGGATACAAAATCCTGATTATGCTGCACTTCTATCAAATAACCCGTCTCGGCAGTATAGGTACTCAATATCACCGTACCATCCAGCGTAGCAAGCACGCTTTCATTGGGATTGGCGGCAATATCCGTTCCATAATGTCTCTTTTCGGCATCAAAGTGATCAGAAATCATCCCACGCGTAGGACGATAAAAAATCAGTCCGTTCACATCCGGTTGTGAAGTAATGGAAGTAAGGTTATATTTTTCAGTTTCCTCGTATTTACGGCGAAATTCTTCCTCACGCTTGGTGCGTTCCATAAGAGTATCTTTACGCATAGCTGTCAACGTATCCATACTTTGCACAGAATCGATCCGCACTTTCCCACTGAAAATATCCTGAATATTCATTATATACAGATTTTGCCTGTCGACCAACTGTTGCAGAGAATCCACACGCAAAGCGTTTTCTACAACCTGTGCACGGACTTCACTGTTCATATATCCGGGCAGATAGTTGCGTAAAGGGGTAAAAGTAATAATGACGGCAGCTATTACAAAAAGAAACGTCAATACAGAAAGCAATACCGAAAGGCCGTTCAGTTTAGATACACGAAGCCCCACTACCTCTTCAAGAGTATTCTCGTTGATGATAGTGAGTTTATACTTGAACTTTATATTGTTCCAAAAGGCTTTACTACGTTTCTTCTTTGGCATTATTTCATCGTATAGCGTACAAATGTAAGCATTTCACTAATTCTTTCTATTACAGATTACACAGATTAACACAGATTTTATTCTTCTTCAAGTTCGTCAAGATTCAATAATCCCTCCGGTAGATCTACTGTAATAAGTCTATGTTTCTGATCGATACCGACAATAAACTCCTCTTGTGCAGGTACTAACAGTTCTTCCCCGTCAGAACATTCTACTACAAAAAGGGTATTGACCGTAGAGTTGTCTACCTCCACCACTTCACCCAATACACCATGATTCACATCCTCCATGCGAAAACCGGCAAAGAAGTTCCAGGAAAGCTCTCCCGAGTCCGCTTCATCTACATGCCCTATCGGGAAGTAGACATCCACATTCGTAAACATACGGGCACGTTCGGCCGTATCCACCCCTTCGAGCTTTACCAAAGCGGTAGAATCCGAACGAAAACGATATTCTTCCATAAAAAAGGGAACGAAAATACCGTCAAGCAGACAAATAAGGTAGTCGCAATCGGCACGATCAAAAATATCGTCCGTAAAGGTGAATGACAATTCACCGTGTATACCATGGGGTTTATTGAAAATTCCTATTTTATATACTTCTTCTTTTCTTATCATATACGCGTTATTCTGGCACCGATAGCATTCAGACGCCCTTCAATATTCTGATACCCCCGGTCTATCTGCTCGATATTATGAATACGGCTGATACCTTCTGCACTCATTGCAGCAATCAGCAACGCAATACCGGCACGAATATCGGGTGAAGTCATATTACCGCCACGCAATTTAAACCCGTGGTTGTGTCCGATGACAACGGCACGATGCGGATCACAAAGAATAATCTGTGCACCCATATCAATCAACTTATCCACAAAAAACAAGCGACTCTCAAACATCTTCTGATGAATCAGCACACTGCCTTTGGCCTGAGTAGCCACCACCAGCAACACACTGAGTAAATCCGGTGTAAGGCCGGGCCACGGAGCATCGGCAATAGTCATAATAGAACCGTCGATGAATGACTCGATCTGATAGTTCTCCTGTGCAGGAACATAAATATCATCCCCACGCTGTTCCAATTTGATACCCAAACGACGGAAACTTTCAGGAATGATGCCTAAATTTTCATAAGAAACATTCTTTATGGTAACCTCACTTCTTGTCATGGCAGCCATACCGATAAAACTGCCTACCTCAATCATATCAGGCAATACGGTATGTTGTGTTCCATGCAATTCTTCTACTCCTTCAATCGTGAGAAGATTGGAAGCAATGCCCTTGATTTTCGCCCCCATCCGGTTCAGCATCTTGCAAAGTTGCTGTAAATAAGGCTCACAAGCAGCGTTATAAATAGTGGTCGTTCCCTTTGCCAACACAGCAGCCATCACGATATTGGCCGTTCCTGTCACAGAAGCCTCATCCAGCAGCATGTAAGTTCCTGTTAGCCTATCGGCTGTGATCTCATAAACACCCCGTTCGTCATTATATCTAAAATCCGCTCCCAAGCTTTGAATACCGACAAAGTGTGTATCCAACCGACGACGACCAATTTTATCTCCTCCCGGTTTAGAAATCATTGCCTTACCAAAACGGGCAACCATCGGACCGATCAACATCACCGAACCACGCAAACTGGAACATTTCTTTAGAAACTCATCACTTTCCAAATAAGCGAGATCCACGTTTTCCGCCTGAAAACTATACGTATCGATTCCCTCTTTTGCAACCGTAACTCCCATATCCCTCATCAATTGAATGAGATTATTGACATCCAGAATATCGGGAATATTATTTACCGTCACTTTTTCTGCCGTAAGCAACGTTGCACAAATAATCTGCAACACCTCGTTCTTAGCACCTTGCGGATGGATATCTCCGCACAGCTTGTGCCCTCCTTCAATTACAAATGAAGCCATGTGGTTAGTAGTTAGTAGTTAGAATTTAGTAGTTAGTAGCTGGAAGTTAGTAGTTAGAATTTAGTAGTTAGTAGCTGGAAGTTAGTGGTTAGCAGTAATTCAAACAACATGCTGCATAGATTCTATCTCCTAACTACTAAATTCTAACTACTAACTACTAATTACTGACTACTAATCAATACTTCCTTCTCTGATTATTATTCCGATTATTATTGTAATTCACTTTCGGACGATAATTCTGTGCAAGCCGTTCCGCCATCAAACGAATAATGTCATCATCCATCCGGAGTTTTCCTCCGGAAAGTTCATCCAGATCTTCGGCTATCTTGCGGTCATCTACCGTATCTTTATTCCAAGCCATATAATCCTTCTTCATATGATTACAAATAAGAGCAACCAGATTTCTCTTCTCATCGCCTTCCGGAAATTCGCATGCTTTCTTTATCAACACCTCCAGAGTACGACCATAATGACGATAACGCATTTTGGTACTGGGATAAGGGATCGAATCAGGCTTCGTACCCAAATTCTCTTCACGAATTATCTCGTAAGGATATTTTATATCCAGTTTAAAATCAGCCATGATAGCTAAATGATCCCATAGTTTATGCTTGAAATCGGGTACATCTCTCAAATGAGGAAACATATTCCCCATAATATTGATGATAGTATTTGCACAACGTTGACGCTCTGCCGGGTCTTGAATTGTCAATGCATGATCTACCATATTCTGGATACTCCGCCCATACTCGGGAAGCGGCATTCTTTTCTGTTGAGTGTTATACTGCATATAAATGAATTAAAAAATTAAAGAATTAAAGAGGGAAAAACATAAACTCTACAATAACTTTTTGGGAAGAGAAGCCACAAACTCTTTCAGATAAAAAGGCTCAAAATAAGCCACATCCTTATAATCTTGCTTTGCCATCGCCTTATCAGCGAGCGGAAACATCATTTTGGCCAACGGATGAATATCATCGATGAAATGCGCATTCGGATGCGTTATCTTTTCCCGGCACTTAGCAGCACCGTTACCAAAAAAATAAACCGGATGTTCATTCAATATATCAAGATAAGAATTCTCATCAACAATATCTGCCGAAATATCGCGCACCACATTCAAGGCACGATCATAAACAGCTGCGTATACCTCCATCCGGCGGGCATCGATCATCGGGCAGAGATAAGCGTCTTCCGGCAATTCATGATATAACAATACCGGAACACACAACACCTCCAGTGTCGGTATACCTATCAACGGAACATTCCGTCCATAACAAATCCCCTTAGCCATCGAAACTCCGATACGAAGCCCCGTATACGATCCCGGACCACAACTCACTGCTACCGCATCCAACGGAATAGCATGACTATCGATAAACGACAAAGCCTCGTCAACAAAAACCCCTAATGACACAGCGTGTGAAGGACCTTTCATGTCTTCCTGCACAAAAATCGTCTGTCCGTCTTCACTTACCGCTACCGAACACACAGCAGTAGAGGTCTCAATATGTAAGATACACGACATAATTTTCAGATTATTAAATTGATGCAAATTTAGCTGATTATTTTCAGATTACCACATTGTCGCATAAATTAAAGCATATTTCAGTTAAAATTCATCGCATAAACAAATCTTTTATCTATCTTAACGCGCTATTTTATAATAAATAAAATAAACAACATACAAACATCACATGGGTAACCTGCGCTGTAGTACTATATATCTTCTTCGTACTTGGGAATAATCGCTTCCTTCGCACAACCTCCGAAAGATTGCTCAGTTAAACAACAGATCCGCACAAACGAATCGGCCTGCTACTTGACCTCAAAAGTGTGACTGAAGGAGAGATTACTTAATTATACATATACCTAAATATTCAATATAAATTTCCTTTTCAATAATAGATTAATTTGCTATTAGATTAGAGAAGCTACACATTTTTCCCTTTTTGAAGCGATAATCTTAAAATAATCTCTTACTTTTGCAGAAAACAATCGATTTTATGATACAATCCATGACGGGATACGGCAAAGCAACTGCCGAACTTCCCGAAAAGAAAATAAATGTAGAGATCAAATCGCTCAACAGTAAGGCAATGGATCTGTCGGCCCGCATTGCTCCGGCATACCGTGAAAAAGAGATGGAGATCCGCAATGAAATATCACGAACTCTGGAACGTGGGAAAGTAGATTTCAGCCTCTGGGTAGAAAAAAAGGAGAGTGCAGAAAGTGCCACACCCATCAATCAGGCATTGGTAGAAGGCTACTATAAACAAATAAAAGACATTGCCGATAATCTCAGTATCCCGGTCCCTACAGATTGGTTTCAAACTCTGCTCCGCATGCCGGACGTACTAACTAAGACCGAGACACAAGAATTGACCGAAGAGGAATGGACCACTGTACATGCGGCTGTTCTGGAAGCAATCGGCCATTTGGTAGATTTTAGAAAACAGGAAGGTGCCGCACTGGAAAAGAAATTCCGTGAAAAAATAGCCAATATCTCGCATTTACTGGAATCTATCACGCCCTATGAAAAAGAACGTGTCGAAAAAGTCAAAGAGCGCATAACAGATGCTCTCGAAAAAACATTGAGTGTAGATTACGATAAAAACCGTCTGGAGCAAGAACTTATTTATTATATAGAAAAGCTGGACGTAAATGAAGAGAAACAACGTCTCGGCAATCATTTGAAATATTTCATCAGCACCATGGAAAGCGGTAGCGGACAGGGCAAAAAATTAGGTTTTATTGCACAGGAAATGGGCCGTGAAATCAATACATTGGGCAGTAAATCCAATCATGCAGAAATGCAAAAGATCGTAGTTCAGATGAAAGACGAATTGGAACAGATAAAAGAACAGGTACTGAATGTAATGTAAATCGGTCATAAATTATCAAACTACGGATAGTAAGTAATATCTGGATGCAAAGAAAGACAGTTTCCTGCTCCTTTCGTAGTTTGTAATTCGTAACCGGCAATTAATAAAGCGCTATGAACGGAAAATTAATCATCTTCTCCGCTCCATCAGGTTCGGGCAAATCTACCATTATCAATTACCTGCTGAAGCAGAACTTAAATCTTGCATTTTCTATCTCAGCAACCAGTCGCCCGCCACGTGGTGAAGAAAAACATGGAGTGGAATACTTCTTTCTTTCTCCCGATGAATTTCGTCAACGTATTTCAAACAACGAATTTCTGGAATATGAAGAAGTGTATAAAGACCGTTACTACGGCACACTGAAAGCCCAGGTAGAAAAACAATTGGAAGCCGGACAAAATGTGGTGTTTGATGTAGATGTAGTAGGTGGATGCAACATAAAGAAATTCTATGGAGACCGGGCTTTATCTTTATTCATCCAGCCCCCCTGCGTAGAAGAGTTGCGCCGTCGTCTTATAGGGCGCGGTACAGATGCCTCGGAAGTGATAGAACACCGTGTGGCGAAAGCAGAATATGAATTAAGCTTTGCTTCCAAATTCGATAAGGTCATTATCAATGATGATTTGGAAGCAGCAAAAGCAGAAGCTCTGAAAGTTATAAAAGAATTTCTAAATAAATAGCCCTCTCTCCATCAATAAACCTTCTTCTTTAGCGGATATTTTATTAATAATCCCTCAGCAGCGATTATGAAAAAATTAAAAACCGGAATTTTCAGTGGCTCTTTCAACCCGATTCATATCGGACACCTTGCCTTAGCCAATTATCTTTGTGAGTTTGGTGAGGTAGATGAAGTATGGTTTGTGGTGAGTCCTCACAACCCGCTAAAGAAACCGGCCGACTTATGGCCGGATGAGTTACGTCTCCGGTTAGTGCAGCTTGCCATCGGAGACTATCCGTACTTCCATGCCTCCGATTTTGAATTTCATCTTCCCCGTCCTTCTTACACAATACATACACTGGACTGTTTGAAAAAAGCTTATCCCGATCGGGAATTTCATCTCATCATCGGCTCAGACAACTGGCAAAGATTCGGTTGTTGGCGCGAATCGGAACGGATTATTGCCGAAAATCAATTACTTGTCTATCCCCGTCCCGGATATCCCGTAAATAAAGACTTACTTCCAACAAATGTGCGCATCGTCAAATCACCTACTTTTGAGATAAGTTCTACTTTTATCCGGTATGCTTTGGCGGAAGGAAAAGATGTACGTTATTTCCTTCATCCGGCAGTTTACGAAGAACTTCACCGGCAAAAATAATATCAGTTTTATACCAAGAACAGGAAACACCATTCACTAAAATTCTTTGTTCCGTTCAGAACCGGTTTAAATTCTGCTCAGTATTATGAGAAAAATTCAAGTAAGAACTTAATATCACTCTATTTTCCAATAAGTAAAAGGGTATCAGAAGCTGATCTTAACTTCCAATACCCTTCAAATATGATGCAAAAGCCACTTAAAGCGACCTTTTATATCATTTCTTCATCCACTTGCAATGCCGTATTCCTTGTGTCGTCCCGGCTTGAATCATATAAAGTCCGGAAGGTAAGTCACCTATCTGAATTTCAGTTTTATCACCGGTGACAGAAACGGAACGTACTACTCTACCCGATACATCTATCATTTTTACAGTTTCTATTTCACAATCGGCCTCAAGGCACAATATATCCTGATCCTCATAACAAGAAAGAACAGACGTTTCAACTACAGTTTCTTCAATTCCTGTATCCTGAATTATTCTGAATGTCGTCCGATTCAGAAACTCCGGTAATAACGCATCTGCATACTGCCCATCTACAGAAGCCAGTAAAACACCATATTGACCTACTGGATAAGTTAATCTATGAACGATTTGTATTTCCTTTGTTTCATTCTTTTCCAAAGACAATTCTACAACATTGGAGTTGCCTACAACCTGATTCTGGTCAGTAAAAAAGATCAAAGCGAATGAGCCATCGCCATATCCACCACTATTTTTTATCTTAGAAGTAACAACAATATTACTATTAGGATAAATATTGTTAGAACCATCCTGAGCAACCGCCGTTACCGAGCTCCATAATTTATAAACCGGATCGGCTGGTTCATCCAATATCGTAGCATCAGTTACCTTAAATTCATTAGGTCCGATGGCATCCCACCATCTATTACTCCATGCATTATCAACATCGCAAACAACCACGACGTCATAGTCACCAGGACTTACTTCAATAGCATCGGTGCTATACTCAAATGTACGGGTAGCTCCCTTTGGAATACGCGTAGGGAACATACCTACATATTGACGTTCTTTCTCCTCGTCAAGACTCTTCTTTTGCAATAAAATACCCATATAAGAATAGAACTCTTCACCGTCATTTTTCACGGTCACCCGGAAAGTGGCTTTCCTACCCTTATATAATTTCGTACTTATTATTTCCGGCTTTTTCACCATACTCAACAGGGGTTCAAACTCCGGTTTTACGTAGCTCACCTTATTGTCTGTCACTTCCACAATATGATAATTCGGATAGTTGACTGGCGTAAGCATAATAGTATAGTTCGAAACACCATTTTCTTTTTGTGCTACCAACAACCGATAGGTACCATTCTCTATTGAAGATGGAATAGAAAACTCGTCGAAAGTGAACCCTTTTGTTCCACCTCCCAAAGGACTAAGTTTAGTTACGGCAGTACTACTCAGAACTGTCAATAACGTCTCATCTTTATAAAGTCCTAAAATCACCTCACCGGTAAAGCTCTGCAAACCATAGTTAAAAAAGCCGATGGTTGCTTTATTGGTTCCTTCCCGAGCTGTTTCAGTCTCCTGCATATTAAAAGTTCCGTTCAACTGTACACGTGCCAGATGGGTAGAAGATTCATTCGGCGGCTGAATACCGATCAATATGGCCTGATAGTGGTTATAAGCTCCCATTCCGCTACCAATACCCAAATCTTGCGGTTCAAGTGCCGAAATCTGATAATATCCGTTGCTAATGCCTCCCCATCCCCAATTAAAATGAAAGAAACCATTGACATCATAACCATCACACACAAATGCGTGCCCTCCGCTGGGGCCTTCACCAAAATAAAGGATAGGACGTTTCTCATTTAACTCAGCCTTCAGAAAATCCGACCAGTCACTCTCGTTAAAATGAGTACGTTCTATATATTCCAAATTATTATCATATGAAAAATAATTTTTAAGACCGGTAGCAATATCCTTGGCCGTTGCACCACTACCTTCAACACTATAATCCATATTACAAGATACCCCCACATGATAAGACAATATAGCGGCAGCTTTTGCTTGCGCCTCACTATATTTTCCATTATAATCGCTCAACATATTGACCCAATCATAAGTAGTATTGCTAAAGTCGACGCTTAACCGTTTATTCAAAATCTTACAAGTATAAGTTTTGGTTCCTTTACCTTTTAAAGGATAATTATAATATTTCATGATCTGAGCTGCTGCCGTAGCTACACAACCGACAGGAGCAGTCATACTGTAATTTTTATCAAAAGGACATTCGTTATTAAAGGGGGTATCTTGATTCCAAACAATATCACCCAACAAAGGCTCTACAACTGACGTAGTCATAGTGCGTGTAGTTATATCACCAGCATAAGGACTTACCATACCAGCAATTTCCGGAACAGACGAAACTTCCGACAGACGCGCAATCTCTATATCATAACCACTAAGCCATTGCCGTACCTGCAAAGGTTGATTTTCCAAACCAAAAGAACCAGTCAATGAATAAGCCAATATCGAACGGGCACGATCATCAGCAGCTACAATCACAAAACCTCTGTTATTATCGGCATTGAATACATAGTAAGTCGGCAATCCCAAACTTGAAACAGCACGCGTATCCTTACTATCAGCAGGTATAACAGATGTATAAGCCAAAGTCAACACAGACGAGGTTGTACGTGTGTTACTTCCACGATCAGAAGTCACAGAAGCAAAGAAACGATTCGCTAAACCGAACGCTTCCTCAAGTGTAATTTGTTTGGCACACAGATTTTGAAAAAAGAAAGATAGAAATAACAGAAAAGCGTAATACTTTCTCATAAATTCATGATTTATTAATTTTTTTTGCAAATATATGAAAATATGACACGGTAATTGATATTATTAAATGTTTTTTGTTTCCTTTGCGCAAATAACAAATATAACAACATGAAATTTTCATTTTAAAAAACAAAGCGTATGAAAAACTTTACTCTTTTACTTATTAGTGGTCTTTTATATTCGGGGCTCAGTTATGCTCAAACGGACCAAATTTATACCCGTCCCAATGAAAAGACAGCAAAAGCTCCGGAAAAAAAGATAAGCCAATTCATGAAACCGGTAAACAAAACGACAAGAAATAATGATAATAGCATTTGGAGGCCTAAAACAGAAGTTTGCTTCGCATGTGATCCGGAAGACGAAAGTGACGAAATTACATGGTATGAAGATAATATCATTCAATATACTTATGATAAATATGGAAATGTAACTGTCTTCGAACAAGAATCAGTAGAAGCAGAAGAAGGGGAAAAACGAAGCAGAACATTTATAAAATACAATGATAATCAAAAGGTTATCGAGCGTATAGAACAACATGAAACCGATGGGATACTCGTCAATCATCAAAAAACAGAATTCGATTATGACAATATAGTGACGGACTTTGTTACGCGCAGAGCTACCTATAATTGGGATGAAGTAAAGAATGAATGGGTAAAAAACTACGAACATAAAAAACTGATAACAAGAGACAGTAATAATAACATCACCCAGATTTTAGTGAAATTACTCAATTATGATGGAGAATCATACATAGATCGCGAACGTACGGATATAATTTACGATGAAGTCACCGGTAAGGCAAAAACATGGATTAATTCTACCAATGATTATGGTGATGGCATGCAAGAAGGTATAAAATACGACAATATTGTATGGGAAAATACCAACGGACAAATTATAGAAACAAATGAGCAATTTGTAACAGGCAATAATCGGATAAAAGAAGCAAAAGTATTTAAAGGAGGAAAAGAAGTAGGTACATACAAAACCGTTTTCACAGGTAAAGAGGATTTTGAGTGTACCATTAATGTAACTCAAACAAATAGCGATTCAGAAGAAGAATATGTTTCAAATGTACATACTTATAAAATATTAAATGAAAATGGAGACCAACGCGAAGAACTTATTTATAAAGTAGACGCTAATGGGGATGGAGTATTTACAAACGATGAAATAGTAGAACAACAGTATTTGATCTGGAAATACGATGATAAAGGAAACCAGATCATAAGTGCAGGATTCTTCCCTATGGAAGAGGAAGAACCGGTAGCAACTTTTACAGCAAGTCCAGTAACACCTGATCCGGGATGGGAACAAACAGATGGAGAAATGACAGAATATACTTATAACGAATACGGTGAAATTGTCTCCAGAGTTGTTTATATGTGGTTTTACGAACCGGGAGCCAGCCAGTATCTCCCCATGGAGAAATATGTTTCAAGTGAATTCTTGGATGTTTCTACCGGAATGAAAACCACTCAGAGTAAAAACGGAAAACTAACTTACGTTTTCAACAAAGATGGAGAGGTAGAATTCCGTATGGAAGGTATGAATAGTTATGCTATCTGCAACATAAATGGTAACGTTATTGTGAATACAAAAACAAAGAATGATACCGAGACCGTATCTATCGCTGATCTACCAGCCGGATTATACATCTTGAAAATAATTGGAACAAAAGGTACAGAAAACGTAAAATTCATGAAAAGATAGCACAATCGGATTATTTATTGTTTCAACCGGTATAAAGTAATTATCACTATTTCAGACGGAGCGCCGATACGGATATTTTTATTAGAAGTCCCGATGCCATTGGTTACAATCATCGGGATTTTTGCTGTATTATACTTCAATCCCGTGAGGAAACGACTTCCATAATGTGAAGGTATAATAGGAGCATAACCAAAAATACGTACCTGCCCGCCATGAGTATGTCCGGCTAAGGCAAGATCTGTATTTGCCACAGAGACATCCTCTATGTAATCGGGAGTATGAACAAGCAGAATCACAAAATCTTCAGGAGCAAGCCCAAGCGTCGGACACTTACCGTTCTGTTTCAAGTCGAAAGGATTGCGCACACCGGCAATCAGTATCTGCTGTCCATTTTTCCGCAAAGTATCTACTTTATGTTCAAGCACATGCATACCATAACGTTTCATTTCACGGATAATATCTTCATGACAGCGCTCATAATCATTATTGCCCATTACTCCATACGTTCCCATCGGAGTTTTCACTTTAGCCAAAGCTGCAAATAATTCGGGCACATATTCACAACCTTCCTGATAGTCACCTCCCATGAGCAATACATCGGCTTGCTGAGCTATGAGAAGCCGAACAAGGCCATCCAAATCTTTCTCTTTAAAAAGGCTTTTATAGTGAAGATCGGAAATAAAAGCAATACGGAAGCCATCAAAAGCCTCAGGTACATCTCGATGGGTAAAATCATATTTCACTACACGGTCGATACCTTTATAGACAGAAGATACGCTGATATTCGAATGAGTAATCAAAGTGCCCGGAGCTACTCCGGCAGGAACGGGAGAATTATGTGAAGCAGACTTGACCTGTTGCTTTTTTTTCTGTTTTTGTGTGCGCTGCAGTTCCTTGAGTTGCGAATGGTCGGGAGCAAACAAACCGGAAATAAAACCGCCCGTGTCCGGACGAAGCGAATCGACAGCCAACACGGGATAAGCCGGAGAGACAACCAAAGTTTTCTTCGACTTACAGGAAGAAAACAGGAAAGAGAGTAGAATCAGGAAATATGCTAACTTCTTCATATAATTAATAATAAATCAATGTGTCAATATGACAATGTGCCAATGCATTAATGTGTTAATATGACAATGTATCAATTACCTCCCGGTGGAATAACACACACCGATTCGCACATGCATATCGGTGCATCCGCATATTGTTTTATTCAATTTGAGAGGTGCAAAGATACTCCAAAATTCCGTACCTTTGCAACATGAAAGAAATAAAGCGAAATTCTTGGCGTGCATGGTTACTTGCCGCACGCCCTAAAACTCTGGCAGGAGCAGCTACCCCGGTACTGATAGGTGCAGCCCTTGCCTATGCCGACGGACAATTTCAATGGTTGCCTGCACTGGTTTGTTTCCTTTTTGCCGGACTGATGCAAATCGCAGCCAATTTCATCAATGACCTATTCGATTGTCTAAAAGGAACAGACCGCGAAGACCGTTTAGGACCGGAACGTGCTTGTGCACAAGGATGGATTTCACCCGGTGCCATGAAATTAGGAATTATATTCACCATTATCCCGGCATGCCTTATCGGGAGCATTTTATTGTTCTACGCCGGTTGGCAGCTAATTCTCGTCGGATTATTGTGTGTCATCTTCGCATTCTTCTACACCACAGGGCCCTACCCTCTCTCGTACAATGGGTGGGGGGATGCACTGGTGATTAGCTTTTTTGGATTTGTACCTGTAGGTGGTACTTACTATGTACAAACGCTGAATTGGACACCGGATGTCACAGTAGCTTCACTGGTTTGCGGACTAATAGTAGACACATTATTAATTATCAATAACTATCGCGACCGGGAAGCAGATGCCCAAAGCGGAAAACGTACAATCATAGTACGCTTCGGAGAACCTTTCGGCCGATATTTATATTTGGCATTAGGGATAATCGCTGCACTATTGAGCTTATATCTCACCGGAAACAGCATTCCAGGTATAATAACAGCAATTGCTTATTTCCTTCTACACCTTTCCACCTGGAACAAAATGGTAAAAATACACAGTGGCAAAAAATTAAACAGCATATTAGGAGAAACCTCTCGTAATATGCTGTTCATGGGAATATTTCTTTCACTCTCGCTCATCCTGAAATAAAGAAAAGAAAGAAGGGAAGGAAAAAGGAAGAATGGAGAGAGACTGCGCTATTACGCTGCATAGCACTTCTCCCCTCTCCATTCTCCTTTCTTCTTTTTTCCCCTTTATTTGTACATTCTTTCATAATACTTCTGATAATCGCCACTGGTAACTTCTTCTACCCAGCTCTGATTATTCAGATACCACTCAATTGTTTTCACAATCCCTACTTCAAATTTTGTCTCAGGATACCAACCAAGTGCATCGGTTATCTTCGTAGGATCAATAGCATAACGCTGGTCATGTCCTAAACGGTCTTTTACAAAAGAAATCAGACTTTCATTAATCCAGTCGATAGCAATTTCGCCATCCGCACCTTTTTCCTGCTTTTTCAACACCTTACGATATCCCGGATTCTCCTCCAACAACCTATGAATAGTCGCAATAGTCAATTTTACAATTTCGAGGTTCGTTTTCTCATTGTGTCCACCCACATTATACACTTCACCTTCTACTCCTTGGCGTACTACCAGATCAATCGCTTTACAATGATCTTCCACATACAACCAATCACGTACATTGCTACCATCTCCGTAAACAGGAAGTTTCTTACCTTCAAGAATATTCTTTATAATTAATGGAATCAATTTTTCCGGGAAATGGTATGGACCGTAATTATTAGAACAACGAGTGATAGTAACCGGCATTTTATAAGTATCATGATAGGCCATTACTACCATATCCGCACTTGTTTTCGAAGCGCTGTACGGACTATGCGGACAAAGCGGGGTCGTTTCGTGGAAATACCCTTCAGCACCCAACGAGCCATACACCTCATCGGTAGATACCTGATGATAACGTACTCCTTTACGCCAGGTCGGATAACCATGTTCGTCTTTTCCCATCACCCAAGCACGCCGTGCCGCATCCAACAAATTTTGCGTACCTAATATATTAGTAATAAGAAATAACTGAGGATTTTCTATACTACGGTCAACATGGCTCTCGGCAGCAAAATTCACTACATAGTCGAACTTATACTCCGCAAAAAGGCGATCAGCCAGATCGCGGTCACAAATATCTCCTTTCACAAAGAAGCAACGCTCGTTGTCAATGTCACCGGCGATCGTTCCCAAATTTCCGGCATAAGTCAGTGAATCAAGCACTACCACACGAATATCATCATGTTTTGCTAAAATGTACTTCAAATAATTAGCACCGATAAATCCGGCAGCACCGGTTACAAGATAAGTTTTCATAATTATTTCTGTTATGTCGATTTATTATTTCGCTAAATCCAAAAGATACTTGCCATATTCCGTTTTACCGAGTTGTTCACCCAAAATTCGTAACTGGGCAGTCGTTATCCAGCCATTACGCCAAGCTATCTCTTCGATGCAACTGACATAAAAGCCCTGTCTGTTCTGAATGGTAGCCACAAAATTGGAAGCTTCAAGCAAACTATCACAATTACCGGTATCCAACCAGGCAAACCCACGGCCAAAAAGTTCGACTTGCAATGTGCCTTCGTCAAGATACAATTTATTCAAATCTGTAATTTCATACTCACCACGGGCAGATGGTTTTAGTGAAGCCGCCTTCTTAGTTACATCAGCATCATAAAAATAAAGCCCCGGAACAGCATAATTACTCTTAGGCATGGCAGGTTTTTCCTCAAGAGAAATGACTTTCCCCTTAGTATCAAACTCAACTACACCATACGCCCGTGGATCTTTCACATAATATCCAAAGATACAAGCACCCTTCTGCAATGTAGCTGCCCGGCGAAGCATAGCCGAAAATCCTTGCCCGTAAAACATATTATCACCCAGAATCAAACATCCCGGTTCACCATTCAGAAAATCAGCCCCCAATACAAAAGCCTGCGCCAATCCATTCGGCCGTTCCTGGATCTTATATTGGAAAATCATCCCCAATTCTTCTCCTGTACCCAAAAGATCACGAAACATCGGCAAATCACGGGGAGTAGAAATGATAAGCACTTCACGTATGCCGGCCAGCATTAGCGTGGAAAGCGGATAGTAAATCATCGGCTTGTCATATACCGGCATGATCTGCTTTGATATGGCTTTCGATAGCGGATAGAGACGTGTAGCACTTCCGCCAGCAAGAATAATCCCTTTCATAATGAGACAGTTACAATTTACGAATCATAAACTATAAAATACGAATATCGATATCATCAAATAGCATGAAATTCGTAGCTTATACCTTAATTAGACTACGCAAAGAACGGAAAGAATTTTGAAATGACAAAATAAAAAGACAACTGTATATGCAATATTCTGTTTTTTAGTACATTTATAAATACGAAAGCTCTATATTTGTGACTATATCGAAAATCTACAAGCATATGAAAAAACACCCTCTACTACTTTTTTTTCTCTTAATCTTTCTGATTACAACATCCACGACCTGCGAGAATTACGACTACGAGGAGACTTACGTTCCATGTACCTTAACAGGAGTAGAAGTATATTCCTGGGATAACGCAGGAGCAGAGCCACAAGTTCCGATAGAACAAAAAATCAAGAAAGAGACTTATCTACTGAAGATCCGGTTGCTTTCGAATGCCGGAACCCAACCAAAACAGGACATTACTAACAACACTTACAAGCTGAAAGACGGCATCGTCAAAATCAATATATACAAAAGAACCTCTGAACAATGACTTTCCCAAAGGAACAGACGTAACCTCCTGTTTTGCGGATTATCCCTTCCGATTGACCGGACATCAAATAAAAGATTGTACCCTTCAAGGAGACACCATTCAATACATGAGTCCTATCAAACAAATATTCAAAGCTTTGATGATAGCACCACAAACCGGTAATCACCGTTTCCAGTCAGCGTAGATACCTATCCTGCCAATTCCACCACCTCCAAATCTTTAAACATACCATTATCAATCACAAAACGTACCAACGTACGCACCTTATGGAAACCGGACCTGCCTGCTGCTCCGGGATTAATATGCAGCATATCCAATGTTTTATCATACTTCACTTTCAAAATGTGCGAATGTCCACTGATAAACAACTTAGGCGGACGGGCCATCAGACTACCGATTATTGAAGGATCATATTTTCCGGGATAGCCCCCGATATGCTTTATCAACACTTCTGTACCCTCCACTGTGAAACGGTTTACCTGTGGAAACATACGGCGGATCTCCTGTCCGTCAATATTACCATAGACTGCACGAAAAGGACGGAAAGCAGCCAGTTTCTCCGCTACTTCTACCGAGCCGATATCTCCTGCATGCCATATTTCGTCACAAGACTCAAAATATTCCAAATATTTCTCATCCCACCAACCATGTGTATCCGATAATAATCCAACTTTCATCATAGTTTCTTTGTTTATATGCACAAAGGTACTTATATTTGGGAAAATCTTAACGCAATGGAAAGCAAATATCATTATTTTAAGCGAGACATAAGCTGGCTGTCATTCAATTATCGTGTATTGTTGGAAGCAAATGATGACCGGCTCCCATTATATGAACGTATAAATTTCATCTCTATCTACTCTTCCAACCTGGAAGAATTCTATAAAATACGGGTCGCCGATCACAAAGCCGTGGCTTCCGGAGTAACTCTAAGTGATGAAGAATCTGTGCAGTCGGCCAACGAACTGGTAGAAAATATTAACCGGGAAGTGAACCGACAACTGGAAGATCGTATCCGAATTTACGAACATAAAATAATACCTGCCTTACGCAAAAATCATATCATATTTTATCAGAGCCGGAATGTAGAGCCGTTTCATCGGGATTTTATCAAAAACTTCTTTCGTGAGGAAATCTTTCCATTTTTACAGCCTGTACCGGTATATAAGGATCGGGTAGTATCATTTCTGCGTGATAACAGACTTTATCTGGCTGTACGTCTCTTTATGCGCAATACGGAAAAATCGAATCCGGATCATGTGCAATATTTCGTAATGAAATTACCTTACAGTAAGGTACCACGTTTTATCGAACTTCCCAAATATGAAGATAACTATTACCTGATGTTTATTGAAGATATCATCAAAGCTAATATTAGTCTTATCTTTCCCGGATATGATGTGGATTGCAGTTACTGTATCAAGATATCCAGAGATGCCGATATACTGATAGACGATTCTGCCAGCAGCGCCGATCTTGTAGAGCAGTTAAAGAAAAAAGTAAAAAAACGTAAGATAGGAGCTGTCTGCCGTTTCGTATATGACCGCGCCATGCCATCTGATTTTCTGGATTTTCTGGTAGATGCCTTCCAGATAAACCGGGAAGAACTCGTTCCGGGCGACAAACACCTGAACCTTGAAGACCTCCGGCACCTGCCCAACCCCAACAAAGGATTGAAGCCGTTGGAAAAGCCCAAACCCATGAAATTGAATTGCCTGGACGAAAAGGAATCCATATTCAATTATGTACAGAAAAAGGATCTGCTGTTATACTATCCTTATCATTCGTTCGAACATTTCATACATTTTTTATATGAAGCCGTACATGATCCGCAAACACGGGAAATCATGGTAACCCAATATAGAGTGGCGGAAAACTCCGCCGTTATCAATACGCTGATAGCCGCCGCACAAAACGGAAAAAAGGTAACCGTATTCGTAGAACTCAAAGCCCGCTTCGATGAAGAGAATAATCTTGCCACAGCAGAGATGATGAAATCTGCCGGAATTAAAATTATCTACAGCCTACCGGGATTAAAAGTACATGCCAAAGTAGCACTCGTCCGTAGAAAAAGTATAAATGAAAATAACAAAATTTGTGACTATGCCTATATCGGTACCGGTAATTTCAACGAAAAGACGGCTACCCTTTATGCAGACTGTGGCCTGTTTACCTGTAACCCCAAAATAACCAAAGACCTGCATACCCTTTTTCAAACATTGCAAGGAAAAGAGAACTCAAAATTCAGTACTCTGCTCGTTGCCCGTTTCAACCTGATACCCGAACTAAATCGTCTTATCGACCATGAAATAGAACTGGCAGAAAAAGGAAAAGGAGGAAGGATCATACTAAAAATGAATGGTTTGCAAGATCCTTCCATGATAGACCGCTTGTATGAAGCTTCTCAACGGGGAGTGCAAATAGATCTGATTGTCAGAGGTATCTGTTGCCTGATTCCGGGACAGACATACAGTCGTAATATCCGTGTCACCCGTATTGTAGATACATTCTTAGAACACGCCCGTGTATGGTATTTCGGTAATGGCGGTAACCCGAAGGTGTATTCCGGTTCACCGGACTGGATGCGCCGCAACCTCTACCGGAGGATCGAAGCTGTCGTGCCCATATTAGACCCGGACCTACGCGAAGAAATGATCGATATGCTCAACATACAACTTTCCGACAACCGAAAAGCCTGTTTTGTAGATGACCGGCTTCAGAACGTATTCAAAGGGAAAACAAGAGGGGAAGGAATCCGTGCACAATATACTTTCTATAACTACTTAAAGAAGAAAAATGAAATATCTTTGTAACATGTATGACATTTCACTGCAATACGAAAAACCGTCCTTTGCAGCCAGAAACAGAATACATTTTTATGGAGACAATTTACCTTTGTATCGTTATCTTCTTATTTGTGCTCGCAATATTCGACCTCATGGTCGGAGTAAGTAACGATGCCGTTAACTTTTTAAATTCCGCTATCGGAGCGAAAGCGGCTTCTTTCAAGACAGTACTATTTATCGCCGGTATCGGTGTGTTCATCGGCGCTTCGCTATCCAATGGCATGATGGACATCGCACGGCACGGTATTTACCAACCGGAGCATTTCTACTTTGCCGAAATCATGTGTATATTGCTTGCCGTAATGCTGACGGACGTTGTACTGCTCGATGTTTTTAACTCAATGGGTATGCCTACCTCTACCACCGTTTCAATGGTGTTCGAATTATTGGGAGGAACATTTGCCTTAGCACTTATCAAGGTACACCACAGTGACACATTGGGATTAGGTGACCTTATCAACACAGACAAAGCGCTTTCTGTTATCATGGCCATCTTTGTCTCCGTTGCCATAGCCTTCTTCTTCGGTATGCTGGTGCAATGGATTGCACGTATTGTATTTACCTTTAATTATAAGAAAAAGATGAAGTATAGCATCGGACTGTTCGGCGGCATCGCTGCTACGGCCATTATTTACTTCATGCTCATTAAAGGACTGAAAGACAGTTCATTCATGACATCCGAAAACAAGCAATGGATACAAGACAATACGATGATGCTGATAGGATGCTTTTTCGTGTTCTTCACTTTATTAATGCAAATACTCCACTGGCTGAAAGTAAATGTGTTCAAAGTAATCGTACTATTAGGAACCTTTGCTTTAGCACTGGCTTTTGCCGGAAATGACCTTGTCAATTTCATTGGTGTTCCCCTCGCCGGATATTCCTCTTTCATCGATTACACAACTAATGGCACTACAGCCGGTCCGGACGGTTTCCTCATGACTTCATTGCTTGGCCCGGCCAAAACTCCCTGGTATTTTCTGATAGGAGCCGGCATTATCATGGTGTACGCACTTTGTACTTCGAAAAAGGCCCACAATGTAATTAAAACCTCAGTCGACCTTTCCCGTCAGGACGAAGGTGAAGAGAGTTTCGGAAGTACGCCAATCGCACGCACGCTGGTACGTATTAGTATGAATATAGCAAATGGTGTAACCGGAATTGTTCCGGAAAACGCAAAGAAATGGATCAATACCCGCTTCCGCAAAGATGAAGCAATCATAGCCGATGGCGCTGCTTTCGACCTTGTACGGGCATCGGTCAATTTGGTTTTAGCCGGATTGCTTATCGCATTGGGAACTTCATTAAAACTGCCACTCTCTACCACATACGTTACCTTTATGGTGGCAATGGGTACCTCCCTATCCGATCGTGCTTGGGGACGTGATTCCGCTGTTTATCGCATCACTGGTGTATTAAGTGTCATTGGCGGTTGGTTTCTTACCGCCGGAGCAGCTTTCACTATATGTTTCTTTGTCGCAATGATTATTCATTTCGGTGGTACAATAGCGATTGTCGTTCTCATCGGATTGGCGGCATTCTCACTTATCCGTAGTCAAATCATTTACAAGAAGAAAAAAGAGAAAGAAAAAGGTAGTGAGACGTTGAAGCAATTAATGAAGAGTGCAAACAGCGATGAAGCATTGCAGTTAATGCGGCAACATACCCGCGAAGAGTTAAGCAAAGTTTTGGAATACGCTGAAAATAATTTCGAACTGACCGTAACCTCTTTCCTACACGAAAATCTACGTGGATTACGCCGCGCTATGGGTTCTACCAAATTCGAAAAGCAACTGATCAAGCAGATGAAACGGACGGGAACCGTAGCAATGTGTAAACTGGATAACAATACCGTACTCGAAAAAGGACTCTACTACTATCAGGGAAATGACTTCGCCAGTGAACTGGTATATAGCATAGCCCGTCTGTGCGAACCCTGTTTGGAACATATCGACAATAATTTCAATCCGTTGGATGCCATCCAAAAAGGAGAATTCGGAGATGTAGCCGAAGATATAACTTATTTAATACAACAATGCCGGAAAAAACTGGAAAACAACGATTATACTCACTTTGAAGAGGATATACGCCGTGCAAACGACCTCAATGCCCAACTTTCACATTTGAAACGCGAAGAACTGCAACGTATTCAGAGCCAGACAGGCAGTGTAAGAGTGAGCATGGTATATCTCACAATGGTGCAGGAAGCACAAAACGTTGTAACCTATACTATCAATCTGATGAAAGTAAGTCGTAAGTTTCAGTTGGAAACAGATGTATAACAGTAATCAATCTGTATAAATAAAAACTTACGAGCTGCCAAAGTATCTTAAAGTAATACTTTGGCAGCTCGTAAGTTTATAATAGTTTGTGACCTGTCTTAGCCCATTGTCATTTTCCTATCACAACTTTACCACTTCAATTGTGGAAAATAATTAGTAAGGCAATTCCTCAAAATGCTCAGAGTGATCGGTTTAACCAACACCTCTGTCGCCCCGCACTTCATTGCATTCTCCTTATCTGTGCTAAAAGCATAAGCAGTCTGCATGATAATAGGTATATTCTGATTCTCTTTACGGATAATCACTGTTGCATCCAATCCCGTCATAACCGGCATTTTAATATCCATAAGGATGGCTGCCGCCCTATCACGGTTCTCACGAAAAAGATTCACTATCTCTTCTCCGTTCTTGGCCCATAAGATATCACATTTCTTTCCTATGATAGCCTTAATCAATTTGAAATTACTGTCATCATCTTCCGCAACAAGAATGAGCGGACGAAATTCAGTTGTTGATTCGTTTTCCATTATAATGATTGTTATATTCGCGCGTTTACGTGCATATCTAAACCTTTCAGCGCGCAAGTTATGAAAAAAAATAATATAAATGATTATCTTTGCACCTCATTTTAAAGAACATATATGATTTCAGTAGACGGACTTGCCGTAGAATTCGGCGGAACCACCTTATTTAGTGATATTTCTTTTGTAATTAACGAAAAGGATCGCATCGCCCTGATGGGGAAAAACGGAGCGGGTAAAAGTACATTACTTAAAATATTGGCGGGAGTCCGTCAACCTACCCGTGGAAAAATAGCCGCACCCAAAGAGTGCGTTATTGCCTATCTCCCTCAACACCTGATGACAGAAGACGGACGCACCGTATTTGAAGAGACAGCTCAGGCATTTGCCCATCTGCATGAAATGGAGGCCGAGATAGAACGGCTGAACAAAGAGTTGGAAACCCGTACAGACTATGAAAGCGACAGTTATATGGAACTTATCGAAAAAGTCTCGTCACTAAGCGAGAAATTTTATTCGATCGATTCGACCAACTATGAAGAAGACGTGGAAAAAGCCTTGTTAGGACTTGGCTTTATGCGCGAAGACTTCAATCGCCAAACCAGTGATTTCAGTGGTGGCTGGCGTATGCGTATCGAATTAGCCAAACTATTGCTACAAAAACCGGATGTCTTGTTGCTGGACGAGCCAACCAACCACTTGGACATAGAATCTATCCAATGGTTGGAAGATTTTCTTATCAATAACGGTAAAGCGGTAATCGTTATCAGTCACGACCGTAAATTTGTTGATAATATCACCACCCGTACCATCGAGGTGACTATGGGGCGTATCTATGACTATAAGGTGAATTACTCACAATACCTGCAACTGCGCCAGGAGCGCCGCATACAGCAGCAGAAAGCATATGACGAACAACAGAAATTCATTGCAGAGACCAAAGAGTTTATTGAACGTTTCAAAGGTACCTACTCCAAAACGCTACAAGTACAAAGCCGTGTGAAAATGCTGGAGAAACTGGTACTGTTGGAAGTAGACGAAGAAGATACCTCCGCATTGCGGTTGAAATTCCCACCTTCTCCCCGATCGGGTAATTATCCGGTCATTATGGATAATGTAGGCAAAACCTATGGTGACAAAGTAGTATTCAAAAATGCTTCCCTCACCATCGAACGGGGAGACAAAGTAGCTTTTGTCGGTAAAAACGGCGAAGGTAAATCGACTTTGGTAAAATGCATCATGAACGAGATAGACCATGAAGGTACATTAACCTTAGGACATAATGTACAGATCGGCTATTTCGCTCAAAACCAGGCATCTCTGTTAGATGAAAACCTGACGGTTTTTCAAACAATCGACGATGTGGCAAAAGGGGAAATACGTAACAAGATACGCGACTTATTGGGAGCTTTCATGTTTGGCGGGCCGGAAGAATCGATGAAGAAAGTAAAAGTATTATCGGGAGGGGAACGTACCCGTCTGGCAATGATCAAGCTGCTGCTTGAACCGGTAAACCTCCTTATTCTGGATGAGCCTACCAATCACCTCGACCTTAAAACAAAAGATATTCTGAAACAGGCCCTGATCGATTTCGACGGCACATTGATTGTGGTATCCCACGACCGTGACTTCTTGGACGGCCTGGTTACCAAAGTTTACGAATTCGGAAACAAGAAGGTGAAAGAACATTTGTGCGGCATCTACGAATTCCTGGAGAAAAAGAAAATGGACTCGTTACAGGAACTGGAAAAATAGGATCTATACACAACTGATACAATAAAATAGATTTAGACAACAATCGGTGTCGGAGTCCTTTTGTCTACGGTACCGATAAACGCTCCTCCCGGCTCCGGAGAACAACATTCCCGGCTCCGGAGAATAACATTCCCAACCCCGAAGAGGAAGATTTCCAGCTCCGGGAAACAATACCGGGAGCTGTTTTTCAATATTTTAAGTACTACGATTTGTTAATAGGCCAAGTAAGCCGTATATTTGCCCCGCAATAAAGAATTACAATTGAAGAATAAAAGGTACATACTCTATTTTTTACTCGTTATCAGCATGATTATGCTGGCAGTACCTGTTATTCCCCATCATCATCATGCCGATGGCATGATTTGCATGAAACATGATGTTACGCCCGAAGCCCAGTGTCCTGCACACAATCATCATCACGAGAATGACTCTTGTTGCAGCAATGAATGCTTGGCACGCTTTTCATCCCCCGTACCTAATGTACAAACCGACTTAGGCCCGCAGCATGTATTTATTGCCATTCTTTTCACCGATTTCATCATTGAAAACCTACTCCGGCCTCAGGAAAGGCAACTCACCAATGAGTATGTCTACCGAGAGTCTCTACACGGCACGAACATTACCCGTGCCTTTGCGCTTCGCGCCCCTCCGTATGTATTCGCCTGATTAGACAATGTAGTTATTACGTTGTTTGCAAATCAGTTGCACCTGCAAGTCTCTACTTTTGCAGGGTGAATTGTGACGAATTTACAAAAGAAAATCATTAAGAATGTATTTATATCATCATGAAGAAACTTATCTTTATGGGAGTACTGGGATTGTTTATCTTAGGCTCCTGCAACAACAAAGCGGGTCATAACCATGAAGGCCATAATCATGGTACAGAAGCCCATGACCACGAACACGAAGGACACGATCACGAACAGGAAATCCACAACACAAAAGAAGAATGCCAAGACCATGACCATGGTGAAGAGGCAAGTTCCGGACATAGCGACGAAATCATCCTGCCCAAAGCAAAAGCGGATGCAGCCGGTGTAAAAGTCAGTGTGATTGAACCGGGAACTTTTGAACAAGTGATAAAAACCAGTGGACAAATACTTGCCGCACAGGGAGATGAAAGCGTAGCCGTAGCCACTGTGGCGGGTGTGATCAGCTTTCATGGGAAAGTAACCGAAGGAATGAGCACGAACAAAGGTGCTACATTGCTCACTATCTCTTCCAGCAATATAGCTGACGGTGATCCGGTACAGCGCGCCCGCGTTGCCTACGAAATTTCAAAAAAGGAATACGAACGTATGAAAGCTCTGGTTAAAAACCAGATTGTATCCGATAAAGAATTTTCACAGGCCGAACAAAATTATGAAAATGCCCGTATCAGTTACGAAGCACTTGCCAAAGGAGATACCAAAGGCGGACAAGCTATTTCTTCTCCTATCAGCGGATACGTAAAAAATATCCTGGTAAAAGAAGGAGATTATGTAACAATCGGACAACCATTGGTAAGCGTTACACAAAACCGCCGTCTCTTCCTGCGGGCAGAGGTTTCAGAAAAATATTATCCATATCTGCGCACCATAGGGTCGGCTAACTTCAAAACACCCTACGATAATAAAGTATATGAATTGAAAGACCTCAACGGAAGACTGCTTTCGTTCGGAAAATCTGCCGGAGACAATTCATTTTATGTTCCGGTAACTTTTGAATTTGACAATAAAGGAGATATTATCCCCGGCTCGTTTGTAGAGGCCTATCTGCTGTCCACACGGATGGAGAACGTTATTTCACTTCCACGTACCGCACTGACAGAGGAACAGGGCTTATTCTTCGTATACCTTCAATTGGATGAAGAGGGATACAAAAAACAGGAAGTCACCTTAGGAGCCGACAACGGTAAAAGCGTACAGATACTTACAGGTGTAAAAGCCGGTGATGCGGTAGTAACCGACGGGGCTTACCAAGTCAAACTGGCTTCGGCAAGCAATGCGATACCGGCACATAGCCATGAACACTAAGGAGATTTACGAATCGACGATTTACGGTTTACAATCTGGCTGCGCAATAAGAACAGCCGGCAATAGGAGATGGTGGATTGTCAAATAGTAGATTCTGCGATGCATGGCAAATAATAAATAGAAAATCGTCAAAATAGCAAATAAGTTCATGTTAAACAAGATTATACATTTCTCTCTTCAGAACCGTATCCTGGTGCTCGTGGCATCGGTGCTGTTACTGATAGGCGGTACATATACCGCCGTACATACAGAAGTGGACGTATTTCCCGATCTCAACGCACCGACGGTAGTAATCATGACCGAAGCCAACGGTATGGCGGCTGAGGAAGTGGAACAACTCGTCACTTTTCCGGTAGAAACATCCGTGAACGGTGCAACGGGAGTACGACGCGTACGCTCCTCCTCTACCAATGGGTTCTCTGTGGTTTGGGTAGAATTCGACTGGGGAACGGATATTTATCTGGCCCGGCAGATTGTCAGTGAGAAACTGGCAGTAGTCAACGAATCTCTGCCCGCTAACGTCGGCAAGCCGACACTCGGCCCGCAATCTTCCATTTTGGGAGAGATGCTGATCATAGGCCTTACAGCCGATTCTACCTCCCTGCTCGACCTGCGTACAATTGCCGACTGGACCATCCGTCCGCGTCTGCTGTCCACAGGAGGAGTAGCACAGGTAGCCGTACTCGGTGGCGAACTAAAAGAATATCAGATACAACTCGATCCGGAACGGATGCGCCATTACGGTGTGTCGATGGGGGAAGCTATGTCGGCCACACGAGATATGAACCTCAACGCCAACGGTGGCGTGCTTTATGAATACGGCAACGAATACATCGTACGCGGCGTACTCTCTACGGATAAAGCAGACCAATTGGGAAAAGCCGTAGTAAAAAGTATCAATGGTGTGCCTGTGTTACTCGAAGATATTGCCGATGTAGCTATCGGTCCCAAAGCTCCGAAGTTAGGTACCGCCTCGGAACGAGGAAAACCGGCCGTATTACTGACCGTTACCAAGCAACCGGCTACCAGTACGCTGGAACTGACCGACAAGTTAGAAGCTTCCTTAAAAGATTTGCAGAAGAATCTGCCGGCAGATGTAAAGGTGTCTACGGATATTTTCCGCCAAAGTCGTTTCATTGAAAGCTCTATCGGTAATGTGAAAAAGTCGCTGTTCGAAGGCGGTATTTTCGTTGTTATCGTTCTCTTCCTGTTTCTGGCCAATGTGCGTACTACCGTCATTTCACTGGTAACACTCCCCATCTCGCTCATCGTCTCCATTCTTACCCTGCATTACATGGGGATGACTATCAACACCATGAGTTTAGGAGGTATGGCAATCGCCATCGGCTCGCTGGTGGACGATGCGATCGTAGACGTGGAAAACGTGTACAAACGGTTGCGGGAGAACCGGATGAAACCGAAAGAAGAACAATTATCGGTACTCGATGTCGTTTTCAACGCTTCGAAAGAGGTGCGTATGCCTATCTTGAATTCCACGCTGATCATCGTGGTCAGTTTCGTGCCGCTATTCTTCCTTACAGGTATGGAAGGACGTATGCTGGTACCGTTGGGTATCGCTTTCATCGTGGCACTATTCGCTTCTACGGTAGTGGCATTAACACTGACACCGGTACTCTGCTCTTATCTGTTGGGACGGAACAAAAGCGACAAGCTCCCCAAAGAAGCATTTGTTGCACGTTGGCTGAAAGGAGTCTATGAGAAGGCATTAGTATGGGTGTTGAATCATAAGCGGATTACGTTGGGTAGCACCATTGCGCTGTTCATCATTGCTTTAGGATGCTTCTTTACATTGGGACGCTCCTTCCTGCCACCGTTCAACGAGGGTTCGTTCACCATCAACATCTCCTCACTTCCGGGTATCTCTCTGGAAGAGAGCGATAAGATGGGGCATCGTGCAGAAATGCTCCTGCTAAGTATTCCCGAGATACAAACCGTGGCCCGGAAAACAGGACGCGCCGAGCTCGACGAACATGCCTTAGGAGTGAATACTTCGGAGATCGAAGCACCATTCGAACTGAAAGACCGCTCACGCAGCGAACTTGTGGCCGATGTGCGCGAAAAGCTCGGTACCATCACCGGAGCCAATATCGAAATCGGCCAGCCCATCAGCCACCGCATCGATGCCATGCTATCCGGAACAAAAGCTAACATCGCCATCAAGCTGTTCGGTGATGATCTGAATAAAATGTTTTCTTTAGGTAATGAAATCAAAAGCGCCATCGAAGGCATTCCGGGAATTGCCGATCTGAATGTGGAGCAACAGATAGAACGCCCGCAGCTGAAAATCACTCCGAAACGCGAAATGCTTGCCAAATACGGCATCACGTTGCCCGAATTTTCGGAATATATCAATGTGGCATTGGCCGGAGAGGTGATTTCACAAGTCTACGAGAAAGGGAAAGCATTCGACCTGATCATCAAAGTGAAAAATAACTTCCGCGACGAAGCGGAAAAGATACGCAATCTGATGGTGGATACATCGGATGGCAAGAAAGTTCCCCTAAGCTACGTAGCCGATGTGGTGTCGGCAATGGGGCCGAATACGATCAACCGGGAAAATGTAAAACGTAAAATTGTGATCTCTGCCAACGTAGCAGATCGTGACCTGCGCAGCGTGGTAAACGATATACAAAACAAGATAGACAGTTCGGTGCAACTTCCCGAAGGATATCATATCGAATATGGCGGGCAGTTTGAAAGCGAACAGGCCGCAAGCCGCACATTGGCACTGACTTCTTTTATGAGCATCGTTGTCATCTTCCTGCTGTTGTATCATGAATTCCGAAATGTGAAAGAGTCTGCCGTAATTCTTATCAACCTGCCTTTGGCTTTGATCGGCGGTGTATTCGCCCTGCTTATCACGACAGGCGAAGTCAGCATACCGGCCATCATCGGATTTATTTCGCTTTTCGGCATTGCCACCCGTAACGGTATGTTACTCATCAGCCATTACAACCATCTGCAACAGGAAGAGGGAATGGGAGTATATGACAGCGTTATTCATGGTTCGCTCGACCGTCTGAATCCGATTCTGATGACGGCACTTTCCAGTGCATTGGCATTGATACCATTGGCACTGAGCGGCGACCTGCCGGGTAACGAAATACAAAGCCCGATGGCAAAAGTAATCCTCGGAGGTCTTTTAACATCGACTTTCCTGAACGGATTTATCATCCCTATTGTTTATCTGATGATGAGAAAAAAATAATAAAAAGCCTCTCCCCAACCCTCTCCGCAGGAGAGGGAGTAGGGAAATGCTCTTGTTTATTAGTTGGTTACAAAACTAACTTAACTCCCTCTCCCACAGAGAGGGTTGGGGAGAGGCTTCTAAACAATGAATAAAATGAAACAAATAACTTTATTTACTGCCGCACTCCTCACCTTTGCAGGAATGCAGGCACAAAACAGCATAGATCAGGTACTGCGGAACATCGAGGCCAACAATAAAGAGCTACAGGCAAATGCCCGGCTCATCTCTTCGCAGAAACTGGAAGCCAAAACCGATAACAATCTGGCGGATCCTACCCTCTCCTACGCACACCTGTGGGGATCAAAGGACAAGAGTGAAACAATCGGTGAACTCGTTGTTTCGCAGAGTTTCGACTTTCCCAGTCTCTATGCCAGCCGGGCAAAATTGAATCGTTTGAAAACGAACTCTTTTGACGGACAAGCAAGCGTTTTTCGCCAGAGCATCCTGTTGCAAGCCAAAGAGGTTTGTCTGGATATTATTATGCTTCGCCAACAACAGCAAATATTGCAGGAACGGCTGCGTAATGCCGAAGAGCTTGCAGCCATGTACAAAAAACGTCTGCAAACCGGTGATGCCAATGTAATTGAAACAAATAAGATCAATCTGGAATTACTGAACGTGAAGACGGAAGCTTCACTGAACGAAACCGCCTTACGGAATAAGCTACAGGAACTGAACACATTGAATGGGAACATTCCTGTTGTCTTTGAAGAAAACAGCTATCCGTCCGTTATCTTTCCATCGGATTATCAGATGTTGAAAACGGAAGTGCTGGCCGCCGATCCGACCTTGCAGGCACTTGCCAGCGAAAGTGCCGCCGCCCGGCAACAGATCGGTGTCAACAAACAAGGCTGGTTGCCCAAACTGGAATTGGGATACCGCCGGAACACGGAATCGGGAACACCGTTCAATGGGTTGGTGGTAGGCTTTTCTTTCCCTATCTTCGAGAATAAAAGCAAAGTTAAGATTGCAAAGGCACAATCCATGAATACCGATTTCCTGAAAGAAAGCGCTATATTGCAGGCGGAATCGCAAGTGGCGCAACTTTACCGTGAAGCGCAAACCCTCCGTTCCTCCATGGACGAATATGAAAAAACGTTTCAGGCACAGCAAGATCTCGACATGCTGAAACAGGCATTGACAGGCGGGCAAATCAGTATGATAGAGTATTTTGTGGAAGTATCCGTTGTGTATCAAAGCAAACAGAACTATCTGCAACTGGAAAACCAGTATCAGAAAGCAATGGCGAAGATATATAAGAATCAATTATAAATCTTTGCATTTCTATCCAACATTGTTTGTTGCTTTTTGTTGACAAAGACAGAAGAATACATTATATTTGCAGCAAACATAAAATACTGATTATGAAACCTAAACATTTCTGTTCAGCAGCTTTATGCTGCATCCTTATTCTGCTGAGTGCATGCAATAAGGACGACAATGACAACCCGCTACGTTTTTACAACGATACGTACGAAGTTCCTATGGGCGGTATACGTTATCTGGGGTTGGAAAGCGGAAACGGTGACTACTCACTGGAAGTAGAAGATCAGCGCCTTATCAGTGCCCAAGTGGAGCATGGATGGTCGACACCGGGCGGTAGCGCCATCTACGTACGGGGTATCCTTACGGGAAAAACGACCTTGAAAGTTACAGACGCCGCAACGTTGGAAAGTTGTCTTCTGAAAATTAAAGTAGTCGACAATTACGAAGCAATGCAACTATTTCGCAGGCGCGGATCTTCACTGTTGGAGGATGGAACCGCAGAGATACTACCCGGCATTTCGGATATGTTTCTCATCAATAATCGGGCACGGGATGTCTATTTCTTCAATCGGACAATTCCAACCGCTTTTTCATCCGGGCTGGTGCTGGTAACCAAAGGGACTTATACACTCGAACCGGGTGATGGCAACCAAGCCCATATGACACTCACCTTTACGGAGGGCATGGAGTATGTGGGAGCTTCAACCGATTCACAAAAATTTATCCTTCATGGCAATCCGTATATACTTCATCGGTTGGATAAGAACCTGAATCTGAACTGGGATACTCCTCCGATAGAGGACACACGGACATCACCCGAACCTCCCCCTTCTTACATTCTGGAAGAAGAAGGGACAGGAAAGCAGTTGAGCTTTTCGTTCACCGAACAGGAAATTCCGGAAGGGATATTGCCTTAACCAAGAAGAAGCCGAACGGTTCCGATACCCGAATCGTCATCACAAAATGCGTATCTCATCGGGCAAATATCCACTGCGAATACGCCACTCCTGCGGATAGAGATTATTGGCACGATTGCCGATATTCTTTACAAAACCCAAAGGAACTTTCCGATAAGTAAGCAGAACATAACCGCGAGGGGCTGTTGCCGGCAAGGTGATAGCCTCTTTCCGTAAATAGGCGATGGCTTGCTCGTAACCGATCTCTTCGGAAGCAAAAGCCTCCGTACGCAAAAGCAAAGGACTCATAGCCAATGCATGATTCGGAATCAAATCTTTCCCTTTTACCTCACCAAGCACGACCCCTGCCTGAACAATACGGAGATATCGCTGAAGAACAGAACATTCACCCGTGTACTCCTTTGGAAAAGCAGTGATAAAGCTTCCATTGACAGACACCTCAAAATCTTCGGGAGAAAGAAGCCAGCTTTTTGCCACGGCTATCTGCTCTTTACCCATCGGGGCAGAAGATGGTTTACTGTTATTGCGGGCGGCGGCCGTTTTCTTACGGGAAAGTTTTTCGTTCATCGCACCACAAGCTGTAACTTCCCGATTGACAGAAGTAACTATTCCGCCCTGCCTTTCTGCTTCCGGTTTACGGAGCACGGCCAGAAAAAAGCCCTCTCCTATCGTCTTGTGAGGTAAGAAGCGGTAAACAGGGAAGTCGGCTGCCGCAAGCAGATTGCCGGTAATCCCCCACCCTCCCGGAGCATTCACCGGAAGTACCTCTGCCCCGAATTCATCACGAATCCATTGAACATTCTCCTCGTCTTCTTTCGTATTATACGTGCAAGTGCTATAAACAAGGATACCACCGGGCTTCAAGCAAGGCCAGATATCGGCAATGATACGTCGCTGCCTCTGCCAACAGATCTCCACATTTTCCGGGCTCCACTCTTCGACAGCACCGGGGTCTTTACGAAACATCCCTTCACCGGAACAAGGTACATCGGTCAATATTACATCAAAAAAAGCGCCCAAACGAGGGAAATCGGACGGATCATTATTGGTTACCACCACACCGGGATAGCCCCATTTGGTAAGATTCTCGGCAAGTATCTGCGAACGGTTACGGATCACTTCATTGGCTACCAGCAGGCTACCCTCGGGCAAAAGGCTACAGGCATGAGTCGATTTTCCACCGGGAGCGGCACAAAGATCGAGCATCACCACCGGTTCTTCGGAAACATACTGCTTCAACGCTTGTCCAACGAACATCGACGAAGCTTCCTGCACATAATAGCAACCGGCATGGAAAAGAGGGTCGAACGTAAACGTCAGACGCTGGCCGAGATAATGCCCCTCCGGACACCAAGGCACAGGGGAGACGGGAGATGAGAGAAGGGAGATGGGAGAATTGGGGGAATTGGCATCGGTGAGGAACGATGGATTCAGCCGGATGCTGACAGGAGGTTCCTGTTCCAAAGCGGCAGATAACTTTTCGTATTCTTCGTTGCCCAACAAGGCACGGGTATATTCGGTAAAAGGAGCTGGTAAATTCATTATATCTATTTTTTATAGGTATTGAAGCCAATCGGATTACGATGTTTAGTCTCATCTTTATCCTTTGCCTGTAGCTCGGCAATCGTCTGATTTATCAATTCAATCTGCATTCGCGTGTCATCATTAATGTCATTATAATCGGCAAAAACTTCTTCGATATATGCTTTCAGTTCCTGAATCTCCAATTGAAGCTTTGCCAAATCATTTACCGGAGGATTAGCCATTAACCGGCGAACAGCCACAAAAGCACGCATAATCGAAATATTTACCTCGATAGCCACATCGCTATTCAAGATGCCGGAAAGCATGGCTAACCCCTGTTCCGTAAAAGCAAACGGCAACTTACGTACACCACCCCAACTTGATATCACAAATTGCGACATCAAGATTTCAAACTCTTCTTCTGTTACCTTCTGCCCCCGTATCTCATAAATCTTGCTCTGAATTATTTGCAATTCCATTGCTTTTATTTTGTTTATTCCTGCAAATATCAAAAATATTTCGTCTCTTTGCAACTTTCCGTAAGACTAACTACGTCTAACAATCAAAGAAACAAAAAAACTACAAGATATGAAAAGAATTTTAATCACCCTGATGATGATAGCAGCTTTCTGCTCCCTCTCACTTGCGCAGAAAAAGAGTACCATCTACAAAGACAGTGCCGAAAATGTAAAAATTACGATCAGTAAGACGGAAACTGAAGATGACTCGGTTTATACTCCCGAATATACCGACACGACCGAAGACGGAATTACCGTTGAAAGTGAATCGACCGATTCATACGATGACTCCTATGACGATTCTTCCATTATCTCGAAAGAAGACTTTTCACTACTCAAAGATCTCGGTAGTGCAGCCAGCGCAGGCATCGCGCTTGCATTCTTCGTCCTGCTGCTCACATTCGGCTTCCCGATCTTCGTGATTTTCATTGCATTCTACTTTCGTTATAAAAGCCGTCGCGAACGTTACAAACTGGTAGAAAAAGCCATTGCAGCCGGACAGCCCATTCCGGAAGGCATTCTCAAAGAAAGTCTGAATACGGATACCACCGCCAAAGGAATCAAAAACATGTGTCTCGGTGCCGGGCTGTTCATTTTCCTATGGGCCATTACAGACAGTTTTGCCATGGGGTGTATCGGACTACTCATCCTGTTTACCGGTCTTGGCCAATGGCTTGTCGCCCGTAACCAACGCCCCACTGACGAACAGAAATGAAACAACTCAACGATATATCGTTAGTCGCACAGGTCGTGGTGTTCAAAAACACCAGGGCCTTCGACCTGTTGGTGCAGAAGTATCAATCGCCCATCCGGCGTTTCTTCCTCAACCTGACTTGCGGCGACAGCGAATTGAGTGACGACTTGGCACAAGATACATTCATCAAAGCCTATACGAACATCGCAACCTTTAAAAATCTTTCAAATTTCTCAACATGGCTTTATCGTATTGCTTATAATGTATTTTATGATTATATTCGCAGCCGAAAGGAAACAACCGAATTGGATTCCAGAGAAGTAGATGCCGCCAACAGCGTTGAACAAGACAATATAGGACAACGCATGGACATCTATCAATCACTCAAAAAGCTAAAAGAAGTGGAGCGAACCTGCATTACGCTATTCTACATGGAAGATGTAAGCATAGATAAAATAGCAGGAATTGTGGGAATACCGGCAGGGACCGTCAAAAGTCACCTGTCACGTGGAAAAGAAAAATTAGCAATGTATTTAAAACAAAACGGTTATGATGGAAACAGATGATAAATTGATACGGGCATTCTTCGCTGAACAAAAGCAGGAGATACCGGATAACGGATTTAGCCGCCGTGTAATGAACCGGTTGCCTTGCCGCACAAGTTTACTGATCAAGGTATGGAGCTTGTTCATCATGCTCGTAGCTATAATACTATTTCTGGTCTTCGACGGTTTACAGGCAATCGTTACCACGGCACGTGATATATTCGTCGCTTTGGTACAAAACGGGGCAACATCGGGCATCGACCCCAAGTCACTGATTATCGTTGTAATGGTACTCATGTTTCTGGGTATCCGCAAAGCATGGTCAATGGCATAAGGAGATATAGAATTTACCGGCATAAGAATATAAAAGCATCAAACGCTTGTTTTTCGATATAAATTATAGTATATTTGTCAACGTAATACAATCATATATTCAAATTATTATGAGGGAAAAGAGAGAAGCTTGGCTTCTCTCTTTTTTTGTTTCCAACGACGGGAACTTGTTTACCTCCCCCCCCTCCATAAAGGTAAGGAAACAGGTAGATACCACTCGTATACACGGTGCATATCGTCCCTATGCATAGTGCATGTCATTCATAAGCAGGGTGCTTGTCATTGATAGCCTACCGTTTCAACCTACTTTTCATCAGGAGATAAGAAAATATCTCTTAATCACCAGAGACTTTACATCAAATGCTATCACAGGAGGGTTCGCATGTTAAATTATAGTAAATATACCCTTGACAAAAAGTAGCTCCGAACAGAGATGTTGTATCTTTGTTTCTTAGGTGAACTAAATAAAGACAAAGCGCTTTGAAACTACATATATTCTTCATATTATTGCTTTTCACAATAGGCAACGCAAAGGCAGGTGAAACAGATAGTTTATGGGTACAGCGGCAGGATACTGCCGAACTATCCAGCGAACAGATGGTGATCAACTTCCTTCAGGAATCGGGCATTCCCATCACTTACGGCAACAAAGTAAAACTGCTTACCAGCGGGCGTGAAAAATTCAATGACCTTTTTGAAGCCATACGCGGTGCCAAACACCACATTCATCTGGAATATTTCAACTTTCGAAATGACTCGATCGCCAATGCACTCTTCGATCTGCTTGCCGAAAAAGTAAAAGAAGGCGTAGAAGTCCGGGCATTGTTCGATGCTTTCGGAAATTGGTCCAACAATAAACCATTAAAGAAACGCCATCTCAAGGCTATCCGTGAACGAGGTATCGAGATAGTAAAATTCGATCCTTTCAAGTTCCCCTATATCAATCACGCTGCCCACCGGGATCACCGGAAAATTGTCGTTATCGACGGCCGGATAGGATACACCGGTGGCATGAACATTGCTGATTACTACATCAACGGACTTCCCAAAATCGGTACATGGCGTGATATGCACATCCGTATCGAAGGTCCGGCAGTAGATATCCTACAAGAAATCTTCCTCACGATATGGAATAAAACGACAAAGCAGAATATCACAGGAGAAGTATATTTCCCCGAGCGACCCGCACCGGCAGACAGTACGGACGGCATTACCGTAGCCATTGTAGACCGTACTCCTAAGAAAGATCCACGAATGTTGAGCCACACCTACGCAATGTCGATATATGCCGCCAAAGAAAACGTACGTATTGTCAACCCCTATTTCGTTCCAACCTCTTCCATACGCAAGGCATTGAATCATGCCCTCGAAAAAGGAACCAAAGTAGAGATTATGATATCTTCCAAATCCGATATCCCCTTTACCCCGGATGCTTCACTCTACAAAGTCCACAAACTGATGAAACGCGGAGCAGATATATATTTGTATAACGGAGGATTCCACCACTCTAAAATCATGATGGTAGATGAAACATTCTGCACGGTAGGCACAGCCAATCTCAACAGCCGAAGCCTGCGCTACGATTATGAAACCAATGCTTTCATTTTTAACAAAGAATTCACCGCCCAATTGGATAGTGTATTCCAAGCTGACACGCAGCATTGCACCAGACTGACCCCGGAAGTTTGGAAACAGCGTTCACCATGGAAAAAGTTTGTCGGCTGGTTTGCCAATCTGTTCACTCCATTTTTATAATCGAACAGATTCTTCCGCCTACTCTCCCCGCCATCACCCCATTAGCCACCAACCACTAAATTCCAACTACCAGCTACTAACTACTAAATTCCAAATTCTAACTACCAGCTACTAAATTCTAACTACTTTTTTCCTACCTTTGCAATCATGAAACAGTATTTAGATTTACTCAGTCGTGTACTCGCCGAAGGTACCGAAAAAAGTGATCGTACCGGTACGGGTACAATCAGTGTATTCGGACATCAGATGCGCTTCAACCTCGAAGAGGGCTTTCCTTGTCTGACAACAAAGAAACTACATCTGAAATCAATAATACACGAGTTACTATGGTTCCTGCAAGGAGATACAAATGTAAAGTACTTGCAAGATAACGGTGTTCGTATTTGGAACGAATGGGCGGACGAAAACGGTGATCTCGGTCATATCTACGGTTACCAATGGCGTTCATGGCCCGATTATAAAGGAGGATTTATCGACCAGATCAGCGAAGTGGTGGATACCATCAAGCACAATCCGGACTCCCGCCGTATTATTGTCAGCGCTTGGAACGTAGGCGATCTGGACAACATGAACTTACCTCCATGCCATGCTTTCTTCCAATTTTATGTAGCCGATGGCCGGCTCAGCCTACAGTTATATCAACGCAGTGCGGATATTTTCTTAGGAGTTCCTTTCAACATCGCCTCATATGCCCTATTGCTGCAAATGATGGCACAGGTAACCGGCCTGAAAGCCGGTGACTTTGTACATACATTGGGAGATGCCCATATCTATCTGAATCATCTCGACCAGGTAAAATTACAATTGACCCGTGAACCACGCCCATTGCCGCAGATGAAGATAAATCCGGACGTAAAAAGTATATTCGACTTCAAATATGAAGATTTTGAATTGGTAAACTACGATCCGCATCCTCATATTGCCGGGAAAGTTTCGGTGTAAATTAGTAGTTAAGTAGTAAGTAGTAATCAAGTAGTAAGTAGTCAAGTAGTCAAGTAGTTAAGTAGTAAGTAGTAAGTAGGTGATAGTTTGATTTGCCAACTCGAACGCATGGAAGATAAAATAAAGACTTCATGATAATAAGAACTTTAATAATATTGTCATCCAGCACGGTCTTCAACCATCTGCTACCTATTACTCGACTATCATCTACTTAACTACTTGACTACTTAACTACTTACTACTTGACTACTTACTACTTGATTACTACTTACTACTTAACAACTTTATTATGAGCAAAATCAGTATCATAGCAGCCGTAGATCGCCGCATGGGTATCGGCTATCAAAATAAACTTTTATTCTGGTTACCCAATGATCTCAAACGTTTCAAAGCACTTACTACAGGTAACACAATCATTATGGGGCGTAAGACGTTTGAATCTCTGCCCAAAGGAGCACTCCCGAACCGCCGTAATATAGTTCTTTCCACTAATCCGGCAACTAATTTCCCGGGAGCAGAAGTATTCCCTTCTCTGGAAGCCGCCCTACAAAGCTGCCATGAAAAAGAGCATGTCTACATCATCGGTGGTGAAACCGTATACCGCCAAGCCATTGAACTGGCCGATGAACTCTGCCTTACAGAGATAGATAATGAGGCTCCACAAGCCGATGCTTTCTTTCCTGCGATAGACCCTCAAATATGGCATAAAAAAAGCAAAGAAGTTCATCTTGCCGATGAAAAACATCTTTGCTCCTATTCTTTCGTCGATTATATCAAAGAGTTATAAACTCTTCACTTATTCCTCATCCGTATCCACAATAATCGGCATCTGCCGTTTTATAGCCTCATGGAAAGAGATAAGTGTTTCGGTACGTGCCAATCCCAACGGTTGTAGCTTGTCATGGATTACACTTAATAAATGATGGTTGTTCTTTGCATAAATCTTTATGAACATATCATATTTCCCAGTAGTGAAATGGCATTCTACCACCTCGGGTATAGCCTCCAAAGCTTTTGTTACAGAATCAAAAGATTCAGGATCCTTCAGGTAAATTCCAATATATGCACACGTTTCGTATCCTATCTTCTCAGGGTCGATAACAAATTCCGAACCCTTCAATATTCCCAGATTAGTCAACTTCTGTATGCGCTGATGAATAGCCGCTCCCGACACATTACACGCACGCGCCACTTCCAAAAAAGGAATACGCGCATTATCCGCTATCAACTTCAAAATTTGCTCATCTAAAGAATCCAATTGATGATGTCCCATTTTAATTCAATTTGTTTTAATACATGAATGTTATTGCAAAGTTAGATAATTTTTCGGCAATAAATACTATGATTTATTACTTTTATTTCCCAAAATAGAATAAGTCAGCAAGGGTTTATGTATCTTTGTAAAACATAAATATACGCTAAATATGAAACGATATGCCATTGTCGGGCTTTGCTTTTTATGGATAATAAATGCATATGCACAAGAGTTTACTGATTTTTTTCAGGATAAAACCTTACGGATAGACTATTTTTTCACAGGAGATGCCAAACATCAGGCCATCTATCTGGATGAGCTATCGCGCCTACCCTCATGGGCCGGGCGCCGGCATCACTTATCAGAACTTCCCTTAGAAGGCAATGGGCAGATTATAATGACCGATCTTGAAACCGGGAAATGTATCTATAAAACATCCTTTTCGTCTCTCTTTCAAGAATGGCTTTCCACAGATGAAGCGCAAAAAACAGCCAAAGGATTTGAAAATACTTTTCTGGTACCCTATCCCCAACGCCCGGCGGAGATAGAAATTATCCTGTTCTCTCCATCACGAAAAGTGATAGCAAATTTAAAACATACGGTACGCCCTGACGACATACTCATCCATGAAAGAGGCACTTCGCATGTCACCCCGCATCAGTACATACAAAAAAGCGGAAACGAAACAGACTGCATAGATGTAGCTATCATGGCCGAAGGATATACCGCAACAGAGATGGAACTGTTCTACAAAGACGCCGGAAAAGCATGTGAAAGCCTTTTCTTTTACGAACCCTTCAAATCTATGAAACATAAGTTCAACATAATTGCTGTTGCCAATCTTTCAGAAGACAGTGGCGTAAGCGTTCCCCGTAAAAATGACTGGAAACACACCGCTTTCGGTTCTCATTTCGATACGTTTTACTCGGACCGTTATCTCACCACATGCCGTGTAAAATCCATACACAATGCCCTGGCAGGCATTCCTTACGAGCATATCATTATCATTGCCAATACAGCAGAATACGGTGGTGGTGGCATCTATAACTCCTACACACTGACTGCAGCTCATCATCCTACCTTCAAACCCGTAGTGGTACATGAATTCGGGCATAGCTTTGCCGGTCTGGGCGATGAGTATTTCTATGAGGATGACGTCATGACCGATACTTATCCTCTCAATGTTGAGCCATGGGAACCCAATATCACTACCCGGACCGACTTCTCTTCAAAATGGGAAGATATGCTGCCGGCAGCAACACCTGTGCCGACTCCACAACAAGCAAGCGGCAAATATCCGATAGGAGTGTACGAGGGCGGAGGTTATTCCGCCAAAGGTATTTACCGCCCTTCATTCGATTGCCGCATGCGAACCAATGAATATCCGGAATTCTGCCCCGTATGCCAGCGTGCAATCCGCAGAATCATAGAATTCTATACCAACAAATAACATTTTAATAACCAATCAAACCCCAAACCTTTATGATTAGATTTCAAACTATCAGTACGTCTGACGTACAGCATTATCAATTTATGGAAAACCTGCTCATCGCCGCATTCCCTCCGGAAGAATATCGTGAGTTAAAAGAATTGCGCGAATATACAGATCGTACAGGTAATTTTTATAATAACATCATCTTTGACAACGAGACTCCGGTAGGTTTTATTACATATTGGGATTTCAACGACTTTTATTATGTAGAACATTTTGCCATCGATCCCACTCTTCGAAATGGCGGTTACGGCAAAAAGACATTGGATTATCTATGTAAAGAACTGGATCGCCCCATCGTGTTGGAAGTAGAGATGCCCGTGGAAGAGATGGCAAAGCGCCGTATCAATTTCTATCAGAGACAAGGATTTGTTCTTTGGGAAAAAGAATACAAGCAACCACCTTACAAGCCCGGAGACGACTTCCTACCTATGTATCTAATGGTGTTTGGCAATTTACAATGTGAACAAGACTTTGAAATAATAAAAAATAAGATTCACAAAGAAGTATACAATGTAAAAGAGTAAAGCCTGACCAAAGTTCTTTTACTCCCAAGAATATATACTAAAAAGAAAAGGATGCTTAAAATTAAGCATCCTTTTCTTTTTAGTATATTAAATCAACTCTTATTCACGATACTGCGAAGAGTAGTTGATTTTCAAAGCATAAGCTTGACGAAGCGCGTTTTTAATATCAGTTACGATACCCATCTTCGTATCTTTATCAATCTTCAAAGATACAGTCATCATTGCCTGATCAGATTCTTTCATACTTGATCTTTCCGCAATAATATAATCTTGAATTTCGGAAACTTCTGCAAAAGCATCATTCAATTGAATACGGCTCTCAGAACCCATCTTTTGACGAAACTCTCTCATTGGTTTTCCTACATATACGAATGTTACCAATGATTTCTTCTCAAGCTTTTCTAATTCTGTTGCTTGCGGAATCTTAAATTCAACCTTCAACGTTACCTCACGCATTGTTGTTACAATCATAAAGAAGAACAACAGTGTAAAGATAAGGTCAGGTAGAGAAGAAGTATTCAACGCAGGCATTTCACGTTTACCTGTTTTATTAAATTTTCCCATTACTTCTTTTCTCCATATTTTTTAGGTTCAGCTTCAGAAATCTTCTGAGGATAGACTTCACGAACGGCTTTCTGTTGTTCGTCGTCTAACTCCGAATATTTCTTTCCCCACTTTTCCTGAGATAATTCATCTCTCAGTTCATTATAAGCGGCAACCAATTCATTTTGTACATCAATATATGCCTGATATGAAGAAGAACGGTCATTCTGCAAAGAGACTACATGTTTTTCAGTGATCATCATCGGCCCAAAGAAGTTAACATCTTTCGATACTCTCTCAGGCAATGATTCATCATTGTATTTATTAGCAATAAACTCTTTGGTCTTCGCTCTCAGCTGCTGTACGTTCATGATCTCACCGTTGACCATCAACTGGTCATACATGTTCAGATAGATCTGCAGAACGTTACGCTGTTTCACTTTCTGATCGTCCGGTTTCTCTATATTTTCAGGCGGTGGCGGCAAACGTCTTGCCAAACCACGGTCTGTATCCATAGAAGTTGTAATCAAGAAGAAGATCAGCAACAAGAAAGCGATATCAGCCGTTGAACTTGAATTTATATCAGGAACTTTTCTTTTTCCTTTTGCCATAGTATTACTATATTTAATTGAGCAAGCTCAATTGGATTATGATAATTTCTTCTTAATGCTACTCAAAATGATAGCAACAATCGTTGCTCCCAAAAGGAAGTAGATTGAATAAAGGAACATATCAGTCAGTTTCAACCAGAAAGGAACATTGTCCGTTCCATCATATCCCGGTATTCTTAATGTTTCTTCACTACCCATAGCCCAAGAAACAACTAATACAAGAACTAAAAGAATAAGGCCGATCAATGATTTTATAGCGCTTACCGGATTGTCTTTCAACGCCGAGCCAAACTGGAATATAGCAGCAATAACAGTTGCAGCTACTGCAAGTCCGAATAGTGCATACATCAAATACAGCAATGCATCTGTATTAGCCGGTTGCCACATTTCCGGATCAACGCCTGACAATGCTGCCGCCCCCGTAGCATCTCCCCCGAAATAGAAAAGACCTAATACCACAAGGATAAGAGCAAACATTGCGTACAGTACATAGTACGATACTTTATATGATAACTTACTACTCATCTCAGATTATTTTTTGTATTTCAAGTTATATTTGATTACCATGTCAAGCAAAGTAATAGAAGAATCTTCCATTTCGCTTGTAAGAGCTTCGATCTTAGAAAGTACATAGTTATAGAATACCTGCAGAATCAAAGCAACGATCAAACCGAAGATAGTTGTGATCAAGGCAACTTTCATACCACCTGCAACAACCGTCGGAGAGATATCACCTACCTGCTGGATTTTATCAAATGCCTGCACCATACCGATTACAGTACCCAAGAATCCCAAAGACGGAGCCATTGCGATAAACAGTGTGATCCAAGAACATCCTTTTTCAAGATAACCGGCTTGTACACCACCATAAGATACTACTGATTTTTCTACAACATCAATACCCTGATCAATTCTCATCAAACCCTGATAGTAGATAGAAGCAATAGGACCTCTGGTATTACGAGCGATGTCTTTTGCAGCTTCAACATCACCTTTTTCCAAAGCAGCCTCGATAGAAGCCATAAATTTCTTAGTATTGATTTCTGCCAAGCTCAAATAAATAATACGCTCAATACAGAATGCCAAACCGATAACCAATGCGATAGCTACCAAACTCATGAAAGATGCAGTACCTTCAATGAATTTTACTTTAATCTCTTTGTGGATACCACCTTCTTCAACGTCAGGAGCAGCAACAGCAGATTCTACAGCAGCAGGTGCAGCCTGTTCAGTTTGTTCAGCCGCAGGAGCATCTTGAGCCTGAACGAGTTGAGTTGAGCCAAATGTTAAGACTCCCATCACAGCAACAATTGCAAATAACTTTTTCATTGTGTGTCTAATTTTTAAGATTAATTAATTAAATTATTGTTATTGTATTTATTTTAGTTGTTTCCGATCTCATTCACTGCACCTGCGGAGAGAGCGGGATTCGAACCCGCGATACACTTTTGGCGTATACACGCTTTCCAGGCGTGCCTCTTCAACCACTCGAGCATCTCTCCCTAAACGGGTTTGAGCGTTTTCAGCTACAAATGTATCCTTTTTTTTCTTCTTCTAAAGCATTATCCCTTTTTTATCTTAAAGAAACACTCCAAATTAATATATTTTAAAACCTTTAGAAACTTATTTGCCCATTCCAAACACTTTTAAAGCGTTTTCAGAGGTGGCTTCAGCAACCACTTCCGGAGACTCCCGATAAATTTCCGCAACCTTAATTAAGGTATCTTTCAAACGGGCACTTTCATTCCTTTTTCCACGGTTAGGCACAGGAGTCAGGTAAGGAGAATCGGTCTCTAAAACAATATGTGCCAATGGTACATCTTTTAAGACTTCAGGTAATTGAGATTTTTTAAAAGTAACCACTCCATTTATCCCAATCATAAAACCCGGGAAATCGAGCAGTTTGGCAGCTTCTTCCGAAGTGCCGGTGAAACTATGAAAAATCCCGGTCAACCCTGTTTCTTTATAGGGCTGCAATACCTTATATATATAATCAAAAGCCTCACGGGTATGAATTACAATAGGTAAATGATACTCTAATGCCCATTCGACCTGTTTTTCAAAAGCCAAAAGCTGTTCTCTCAAAAAGGTCTTATCCCAATAGAGATCCAGGCCAATCTCACCAATTGCCACATATCCATTGGAGGATGCTAACTGTCCGGCAACAATATCCAATTCCTTTTTATAATTTTTGTTCACAGAAGTAGGGTGCAATCCTATCATCGGGAAACAAAATTCTTTGTAAGCCGCACACACCGAAAGCAAAGATTCAATCGTGGTACTATCGATATTGGGCATAAAAATATGAGTAACACCCGCCTCACGGGCACGTTGCATAACCTGAGGAAGATCATCTGCAAACTCTTCCAGAAAAAGATGTGAATGAGAATCGACAAGCATAATTAATCTAATTTATTCCGATTGTTTTTCTCCCGTCCGATAATAATAAATGAGTCCATAATCACGACATTTATCCAAGCGGGCTTCGTTAGGAAATACATTCTGGAACTTTTCTTCCACTTGGTTCCAAATATCCAATATCAACTCGTCCGCACGGGCACGCATGGAAGACAATTCCTCCAAACTGCGGTTGGTCAATGCCTGCAATGCCCTTTGTTTCTCATAACTATCGACAAAAATATCATAATGCACTTTCACTTTAGCAATAGTAGGGTTATAAATAGGCACCCCACCTTGTGAAGTTCTCCTCCTCTCCCCCTCTATAATTCTCTTTCCCCAATCTACCATCGCCGCTTCAGATGCCAAATCCGGAACCGTAGCATTATCTACCGGCAGATCATAAAGTTTTTTGTGAACCGATTTAATTTCCGAACGGAGCACGGACAGATTCAAAACCTGAATAAAATGAGAAATATATAAACGGGCCATTTTTACATTCGCCTGATGTCTCGGACTCTCCTTTACCTGATTATTATAGCACTGAACGTAATAATTATGAGCAATTTCAAACTTCGAAAGAAAGTTCCTTGCTTCAGCCAAAGATTTCAAAGTAATAGCCAACTCGCTCACATTGTACACATCACCCTTACCAACCGCTGCCTTCAGCGCTCGTATCCGGGCTTGATCTGTATTTGGTAATCGTCTATAAGGCATCCGGCAATTCTTTATTTACATCTCCCGATACATCAGATGTTTCATCAGACTCTTCAATTCTTTCTTTTTTTCTTCGGCCACAGAAACAGCCTCCAAGCTCTCCATAGCACGGGTGTAATATTCCCGCATCTTATTTTCGCAGATAGCCTTTATGCCAATCTGATTATAAAGGGCAGTGACTGCCGCAATCTTCTCTTCCGGAGAAAAGGATTCTGCCGCAAGCCAATCATTCAGTTCTGAAAGTTGAGCTTTATCCGCACGTTCCAGTGCCTTAATCAGCATATATGTTTTCTTGTTACAAAGAATATCCCCACCGATCTTCTTACCAAACACGGCAGAATCGCCATACACATCCAACAGATCATCCTGTAACTGAAAAGCAATACCAATCTGCACTCCAAAATCATAAAGTTTTTCCGCATCTTCCGAAGACGCTCCTCCCAAAATAGCACCGATCTTTAAACCGGCAGCCAACAAAACGGCCGTTTTCAACCGGATCATCTCAATATATTCCTCTTCTCTGACGTCGCTACGCCGTTCAAATTCCATATCCATCTGCTGCCCTTCACAAATTTCAAGAGCAGTGAGACTAAAGATATCCATTACCTGTTTCAAGTATTCCGACGGACAATCGGCCATATATTGATATGCAAGCACCAACATGGCATCTCCCGACAAAATTGCCGTGTTGTCATCCCACACCTTATGCACGGTTGCCTTCCCCCTACGCACATCGGCACGATCCATCAAGTCATCATGAAGCAAAGTATAATTATGATAAACCTCAATTCCCGTTGCCGGTCCATAAATGCGGCTGACATCCTCCTTATACAGATTATATCCCATCAGCATCAACACGGGGCGAATACGTTTCCCTCCTAAAGACAGCACATACTCCACCGGCGCATATAACCCTTTCGGGCTACGGGTAAACTGTAATTCAGAAACATGAGTATTAATTTTATCAAGCAATTGGAATGCAGTAAACATAGTAAATTTGGATTAAAAGAAAACAGAAGAAGAACTAATGAAAAAGGCTGCTTTTACGGCAGCCTTTTTCGTATGTTACATAAAAATTATTGTAATCTGAACATTACAGGAACCGTATACTTAACGCGTACCGGCTTGTTTCTCTGCATACCCGGATTCCATTTCGGCATGGAGTTGATCACACGGAGAGCCTCTTTATCCAGATACGGGTCAACACTACGTGCCACCTTCGCATCTACAATACTACCATCCTTGTTTACAACGAACTGCACGATAACACGACCTTGAGTACCATTTTCCTGTGCAATTGTAGGATATTTGATATTCTTAGCCAAATAAGACATCAAAGCAGCGTTTCCGCCCGGGAATTCAGGCATTTTCTCTACAACGTCGAAGATTTCCTGTTCTTCCGGTTCTTCTTCAACCACCTGTACAGGTACATATTTTACTTCAACAGCCTGACCTACTTCCTCACTTGATGCAATAATCGTTTCTTCCACATCGGCATCGTCGTCTACGATATCCAAGATTTCGGCAGCTGCCGGTACCTCTGGTGGAGGCGGAACCTCAATTTTCTGTTCTTGTTCCGTAATAGGAACCATTTCCTCTTCAAACACTAAATCGGATAAAGCCTGGCTTGTATCAATCTTTATGTCTCTCTCGGTCCATTCGAACGCTACGAACATAAAAGCCAATACAACCACGTATCCGATAAGCAGCCATGTAGACTTTTTGCTTTCCAAGTCTGCTTTGGGTGATTTTTTAACTTCCATAAATTATAATATAAATATTAATAATACGTTCTTTTAATCAGATGTGTTTCCCAGTGTTTTGAGTCTCACGTGCTTTTCTGCCACAAATATAACGCAGATATTTGAGAAATACAGTATATTTGAACAGTTTTTTCTGCTAAAATGTTAAAAAAGAATATATTCATAGTACTATTGCTACTTTTTTGGGTCCGGACACAGGCTCAGGAAGATAATAGCGTGTTCCAGTTCCTCAAACTACCTTTTTCTTCACATGCAGCCGCTTTAGGTGGAGAAAACATTTCAATCATCGAGGACGATCTGACAATGGCTGTTCACAATCCGGCCCTGTTATCATGTGTAGCGGATAAAACGCTCAACTTGAATTATACCTTATATATAGCGGGAGTCAATGCAGCCAGTGCCGCCTTTTCACGTGTTCTCGGCGACCGCTCTACCTGGGCAGTAACAGCCCAATTCGTGAATTATGGCACGATGAAAGAAACCACCAGTGAAAACATAATAACAGGCACCTTTTCTGCCAAAGACATGGCATTTTCCGGCATTTACTCTTATGACCTGAGCGATTATTGGAGTGGAGGAGTGAAAGCCAATCTGATCTATTCCAATTATGATAAATTCTCTTCCTTTGCCATCGGCGTAGATTTAGGATTGAATTATTATCATCAAAACAGCGACTTCTCATTTTCTATGGTAGCCCGTAATTTGGGAGGACAAATTGTTGCTTTCGAAGATAAGCGCGAAAAATTACCGGTAGATGTGCAAGTGGGCATCACCAAACGCCTGTCACATGCCCCTTTCCGGATCTCCGCCACTTTATATAATCTCACCGATTGGAAAAACTCCAAATTCTTTGATCATGCCGTAATCGGTATGGACTTTTTGCCGACTGATAACTTTTACGTTTCGTTAGGATATAATTTCCGTCGGACAAACGAGATGAAAGTAGCTGACTCAAGTCATTGGGCAGGTTTTACAGCAGGAGCCGGCCTGCAAATCAAACGTTTCAAATTAGGAGCTGCCTATGCTAAATACCATCTTAGCACCTCGTCTTTATTGTTCAACCTCTCTATGACACTATAATATAATAATATGACACTATAATATAATAATGAATAAGATGAAAAAGATTACCATAGCAATCGATGGCTTTTCCTCTTGTGGTAAAAGTACAATGGCCAAGGATCTGGCTCGCGAAATAGGGTATATTTATATTGACAGCGGAGCCATGTATCGTGCCGTCACCCTCTACAGTATAGAAAACGGTATTTTCAACGGAGATGCAATCGATACCGAGAAACTCAAACATCGGATGAAAGACATTCACATTTCTTTTCGTATCGATCCGGAAACCGGGCGTCCGAATACCTATTTAAATGATGTGAATGTAGAAAACAAAATTCGCACAATGGAAGTTTCCTCCAAAGTAAGTCCGATCAGCGCCTTGGATTTCGTACGTTCCGCCATGGTAAAACAACAACAGGCAATGGGACGTGAAAAAGGGATTGTCATGGATGGCCGCGATATCGGTACGACAGTATTTCCGGATGCCGAACTGAAAATATTTGTTACGGCTACTCCCGAAATCCGTGCTCAACGACGTTATGATGAATTGAAAGCCAAAGGACAGGAAGCCAGTTTTGATGAGATTTTAGAGAATGTGAAACAACGTGACTACATCGATCAGAACCGAAAAGTAAGTCCATTAAAAAAAGCAGATGACGCATTACTGTTGGACAACACGGAACTGACGATTCCACAACAAAAAGAATGGTTGTTCGACCAATACAATCAAGTTACAAAAGCATAAGGGCCTATTCGGATTTTGGCCCTTCATTATTCTGAAGATCAAGAATGATTAAAGTAGAGATAGATGAAGGTTCCGGCTTCTGTTTCGGAGTAGTAACAGCTATCCACAAAGCAGAAGAAGAATTGGCAAAAGGGGCAACTCTCTATTGCCTGGGTGATATTGTACATAATAGCCGGGAAGTGGAACGGCTTAAATCAATGGGACTCATCACCATCAATCATGAAGAGTTCAAGCAATTGCACAACGCAAAAGTATTGCTTCGCGCTCATGGTGAGCCTCCCGAAACTTATATAACAGCTTACAAAAATAATATTGAAATTATCGATGCGACCTGTCCGGTAGTACTTCGCCTGCAAAAACGTATCAAACAGGAGTATCAACAAGAAGACAATGGAGAGAAACAAATCGTCATATACGGTCAAAACGGACATGCCGAAGTTTTAGGATTAGTGGGACAGGCCACAGGGCAAGCTATTGTTATTGAAAAGCTGGAAGAAGCCAAAGGGCTCGATTTCAGTAAAAATATCCGTCTTTATTCACAAACCACCAAATCTCTGGATGAATTTTGGGAAATTGTCGACTATATCAAGGCACATATCTCTCCCGACGCCACATTCGAATATTACGATACCATTTGTCGACAGGTAGCCAATCGTATGCCCAATTTACGTAAATTTGCCGCTTCACATGACCTTATTTTTTTTGTCAGCGGAAAAAAAAGTTCAAACGGTAAAATGTTATTCAGTGAATGTCTTAAAGTCAACCCGAACTCTCATCTGATAGACAGTATAGAAGAAATAGATGATTCTCTGCTTCACGACATTGACTCAATTGGCGTATGTGGAGCAACTTCTACCCCAAAATGGCTGATGGAGCAAATTTATATGGAAATAAAAGCACGTCTGGGGCAAGAAAGTCTTTAACGTTATTTATTAATAGCACCGTCAGTTTGACACGAATGCAATCCATTTCCTAACACTTTTTGCTATCTTTGCAGCGTCAAATATAAAATAAGATTGTAATGGGAACAGTTAAGTGTGTAGGTATTTTAACCTCCGGAGGGGATGCTCCGGGAATGAATGCTGCAATTCGTGCAGTGACACGTGCAGCTATCTATAACGGACTGCAAGTTAAGGGTATATACAGAGGATATAAAGGGCTGGTAACAGGAGAAATCAGTGAATTTAAAAGCCAGAATGTAAGTAATATCATCCAGCTGGGAGGTACTATTCTGAAAACAGCACGCTGCAAAGAATTTACTACACCGGAAGGTCGTCAGCTCGCCTACGAAAATATGAAGAAAGAAGGCATCGATGCTCTTGTTATTATCGGTGGCGACGGTTCCTTGACAGGTGCCCGCATTTTTGCACAAGAGTTCGATGTACCCTGTATCGGATTGCCGGGTACAATCGACAACGACTTATATGGTACAGATACCACTATCGGATACGATACGGCATTGAACACTATTTTGGATGCAGTCGATAAGATACGCGATACAGCAACTTCACACGAACGTCTTTTCTTCGTAGAAGTGATGGGACGTGATGCCGGTTTTCTTGCTTTGAACGGTGCCATTGCTTCCGGAGCAGAAGCTGCCATCATTCCGGAATTCAGTACAGAAGTCGATCAATTGGAAGAATTCATTAAAAGCGGTTTCCGCAAATCCAAAAACAGTAGTATCGTATTAGTAGCGGAAAGCGAACTGACAGGTGGTGCCATGCATTATGCAGAGCGTGTAAAAAATGAATATCCGCAATATGATGTACGTGTAACAATTCTGGGGCATCTTCAACGTGGCGGCAGCCCTACGGCACACGATCGTATTTTGGCAAGCCGTTTAGGTGCGGCAGCCATCGATGCTATTATGGAAGACCAGCGTAATGTAATGATCGGTATTGAACATGATGAAATTGTTTATGTACCTTTCAGCAAAGCAATAAAAAATGATAAACCGATCAAGAGAGAACTGGTCAACGTACTAAGAGAGCTCTCTATTTAACAACGATAGTGATAAGTTTCAAAATGGCAGAGAGTACTCTCTGCCATTTTTTATATTCAATACGGACACGTAGAAAAACACACATACTATTTGCTTAAAAATAAAATTTTATAGCTGATTCAATTTCCAAAGACACCGTATATCCTCTTCGAACTCCTTCATTTTATTACTACAATAAAAAATCATTCTCCATTTATCTCCCATGTAAAGTTTTATAAATATTTCATTTAGATCTCGTAGAGAAATAACCTGTTTCTACAGGTGAAACAAAGAGTTTTAATGTAACTTCTTGAATTTTATTTATTTATAGAAGTATTCAAAGATATAGGTAACGATTTGGTTGCAAAAGTCTTGCTTTCAGTTACACTGCTTTGCATAATTTCAAATAACTATGTACAAATATAGGCAATAGTTGCAATATAGCCAAATTAATTCATATATATATTGTATATAATATTGGTTATTAGCATCTTAACCTATATTAGCACATAAATTTTTTCCCATTGGAATAGCCGGAATTACCCTCCGGCTATTTTTGTACCTCTTTGTCGGTTTCTGTCCTTTTTTGTCGGTTGCTCAACGGTTGAGTAACCAATGGCCTCATAATAACTCTGTAATATTGCACCATAAACGATAAAAACAAGGTCAATATGAATAATAGAAAAGTCGTACCGGGTGCCGGAGTTACCCACATGTTAAATACCATCCTTGCCAAAGTGAACAGGATTGAACAGCTGCTTTCACCCAATATTGAAAACCTGCCGGACAGCGAGATTCTGGATTCAAAAGGAGTCCGCCTGCTGACCAAGATGTCCGACAGGACACTTTTGAGACGTCGCAATGACGGCACGCTGCCCTTTCACCGTGACAAGGGAAAGATTTACTACCGCCGTTCGGACGTGCTGCGTGCCATGTTACTGGAAAAGGAAGAACACTCTAAAAATAAAAGGTTATGAGAAAGATGATCAAGATTGAAAGCAGTTCATTCGCTGCGCTCGTGAGAAGTTACAAGAAGTCCCTCAACATGCTGGCCGTACTGCAACATATCTGTGAGGACAACAGTGTCGAATTGTCCATGCTGCCGGATGAGGTATGTGAACTGATAGGGCTTGAACCGGCTGAAATAGAGAAACAGCGTCTGAACGGACGTCTGCGCTTTGCGGAAGAGGAAAACGGCACAAGGCATTACTCAATCGTGGATATAATCAACCTGAAGGATTCGATTGACAGCAGGAGAATAAACAGGCAGGTAGAGGAACTTTCATTCGAGGAAACGGACTGATGTGACACATCCCCGTTTCAGACAAGGGCACGGACGGCAGGTCGGATTTATCCGGGTGTCGTCCGTGCCTTTGTCCTTTCCTGAAGACGGCTCTTTGCGGCAAACTGCGGAAGTGAAGCCTGCGCAGCTTCCGGGGTTTGCCGCAATGTGCCGTGGGAAACATTACGATATTTTTCGGGTTTCCTTTGCCGGCATTATAATTTTCATGGACGGTACATGCCTTGCCTGTTGTGACTGGTCGGGTGCAATATCGCTGCCGCTGACCGGTCTGACCTTTTCCTGCCCGGACATATCATCGTTCCCGTGCTGTTCGGGCTGTTTCAATGTGAGTTGTATCCTCCGGTTCAACGTGGCGAGTTCCTCTGTCAGTTCCTTTATCTCCCCCTCTTTGGGCCAAAGCGTGGAGACTATCTCACGTAGGACCGGCAGGTCTTTCTCCAACTCCGTATTGTCCTTTTTCCGTTTCTCTATCATGCCTGGAATACGTTCCAACGCATTGATGAAGTTCATTACGGCTAACTTCGGGTCTTTGGCGATATACCCGTTATTATAAGTGTATTTGATGCCGTCCAGCCCCTCGACCATGAACTTGTTCTGCAAGGATTCCGTGCTTCCGTCCCAGACCTTTTCAGAACGTACCAGAATACGGAAGTCGAACAGCGTTCCTATTTTCATATAGTCATCCTCAGTCCGGGCATTCCGGTTGATTGCGGACAACCTGTCGGCCAGAATCTCGATGTTGTCGGACTCCACCCCGTCCAGTTTGAGCGGATTGGGCCTCAATCCGGTGGCCGTATCCGTAGGGGCAACCCGGTTCAGGTATTCCCAATCCCGCGTGAAACGCTCTATGAAAGTTTCGTTTTTTTCAATTTCTGAAACCTTCTCGTGCAGCTTCCCTTTGGCGTTCCCCTTGTTCCTGTGGTATGCCAGTCTTTCGCTCTCAAGGACCGCCAGTTTCTTTTCCAGCTTGGCCTTTTCCAGCAGGTCGTTGTTGTCTGAAAGAATGGCCACGTACTCACTGAAACTCACCCCGCCGTTTTCATCCATCGCTCCCTCATCAATGGTCCGTGTAGCGAGATTATGGCTTTTTAACTGGTTGATGAACACCTGCTTGTTATGAAGCAGGTTGAACTTGTAACTGTCCAATGATTTTTCCACCGCATAGATATAGCAGTCCACCGTATTGCCGGCATGTTCCTTGGCCACGATATTCCCTTTTCTTACCGCTCTTCCGTTACGTTGTTCAAGGTCGGAAGGCCTTCAGGGTATGTCCAGGTGATGGATGGCCACGGCCCTCTGTTGGGCGTTGACTCCCGTTCCCAATTTCTGGGTGGAGCCGAAAAGGAAACGGATGCGTCCGGAGTTCATGTCGTCAAACAGTTCCTTACGCGCGTTGTCGCTGTTCGCCTCCTGAATGAAACGGATCTGCTTTTCCGGAATGTCGTGGTCTTCCACCAGCTTGCGCCTGATTTCGCTGTAAATGTTCCATTCGTCCGGCTTGTACGTGCTCAGATCGGAAAACACGAATTGTGTGCCCTTCTGGTCGAGATACTTGTAGTAGTATTCCGCAATTCTGGCCGCGCAGTGGGATGCCTTGTTTCCCGGATTGTCCCCGTATTTCATGTCGATGAGGCGCATGTCAAGCGACATCTTGTTCGAGTAGTTGGTGGCTATCAGCATTTTCGCCTTCTCCTCCGCATCGGACAGCGGAAGGCGGTCTATATGGGTGGCGTCCCCGCTCTCCGCAAACTTTATCAGCTTCTCTATGAACATCTCCTGGTCGGGTGTGGGCGGTATATGGTACAGCTGCTGGTTGAGTTTCGGCCTGTCCACACCCACTTCCTCCGCAGTCTTGTAGTCGGTTATCTCCGCGTAGAAGTTGGCAAGTTCGGGTACTTTGATAAAGTACCTGAACCGTTCCTTCTGCACGATCTGGTTGGTCACGGAGAACTCAAAGTCCGTGCTTTTCTTGGCATATACGGCGGCCCAACCGTCAAAGCAGGTGATTCCCTGCCTTTCCATTTCTCTGGGGCGAAGGTATTTGAAAAGCAGGTAAAGCTCGGTCAGACTGTTGGAGATGGTCGTACCCGACAGGAAGGTGGCCCCCAGGTCCTTGCCGGAGCGTTCCTGAATGGTACGGATGGCAAAAAGCAGGTTCATCGCCTTTATGCTTCCTTCCGGGTTTCCAAGTCCCGAAACCCTTGCATGGCGGGTGTTGAACATCAGGTTCTTGAAATTATGCGATTCGTCCACGAACAGGTGGTCGATGCCCATCTGTTTGAAATCAACCACGTCATCCGTCCGCCCCTTGATGGTATCCTCCAGTTTTTCAAGTTTCGCCTGAAGATTCTCCTTCCTCTTTTCCAGTCCGCGTATAATCCAGCCGCTGACCTCGTTTCCCTGTTGCTCGAATACGGTAAGGTTCTCCTCTATGCTTTCTATCTCCTTATTGTATATCTCCTGCTGTATCTCCGGTGACTGGGGGATTTTTCCGAACTGGTCGTGCGTGAGTATGATGCAGTCCCAGTTGTTGTTTTTGATGTCATGGAATATCCCGACACGTTTTTCGGGGGTGAAATCCTCCTTTCCCGGATACAGTACCTTCGCGTTCGGATATGCCCTTTTGAATGTGTCGGCGATGTCGTGCACGTTGCTCTTCAACCCTATAATCATGGGCTTGTCCGCCAGTCCGAGACGCTTCATCTCGAAGGCGGCCACACACATGATGAGCGTCTTGCCGGTGCCCACCTCATGGTCGATTATCCCCCCGCCGTTGAGTTTCAGCATCCATACCGCATTTTTCTGGCTGTCGTACAAGCCGGGGATGTCAAGACCTTTCAGGTCAAGGAAAGGAAAGTTCTGGCAGGAGCCGTCGTAGTCCGGCCGTACATAACAGTTGAACTTGCGGTTGTACATTCCGGCAAGGTTCTGCTTGAACTGCGGGAGCTGCTCGTTCAGCCAGTTCACGAACTCCTTGCGTATCTCGTTGATCTTGGCGTCGGCAAGCTGGATGGCGTCGGCATCGCGCACCTTTATGTCTTTTCCGTCCTTGTCCTGTACGGTTTTCGTGATGTCGGGCACGGTGTTGTGCAGGGCATGTTTCAGCAGGTCATTCCCGTAATATCCTCTTTTTTCTCCTTTCACGAAGTATTTGTCGGTGATGTTCGCGTTGCTTCCTTCAAGGGTTATGCCGAACTCGTCGATACTTTCCGTATAGCTGATGCGGGTCTTTACCCCGAAAAGATATTCCGCAAATTCTTCATATACGGATGTGGGTATCCACCGTTCACCCAGGTTGAAATCAAGCAGTTCGAAACCTATGGGTTCCGGTGTGGCGTCCTTCAGCGCTTCCAGCGACCTCCCGCTTTCCTTGTCATCGGGGTATTCCTTGAGATGCTTCTCTATCCATTCTGTTTTGGCGATGACGTTCCCCGCAATGAAACGGTCCCTTATCTCGTATCTTTTCATCATGGGGTTGTAGAAGATACGGCTTTCAAGCTGTTCAAGCAGTTCCCGCCTGCCGATGTCGCTCAGGCTCTCCATATATTCCAGATTCACCTCCCCGAACTTGTTCAGTGAGGCCGCAAGCGCTTCCTGGGCGGTGTCCGCATGTTTGACCTCGTTGGCATTGAATGATACGGGGACGGTGAATATGTCCGCTTTCTGTATCTTGCCCCGGATACTTCTTTCCAGTGAGAGCATTTCCCTGCCTCCCGCATCCATCAGCAGGAACTTGGCGTTGTCCTTGTGGTTGAGTTCCCGGAACATGCGTCTGAAACGGTCATACTGCCTGTTGAGTTCCTCACGCAGGCCGGGCTGTTCGGTTTCCGTCTCGGCTTCAGTCCTGTAAAGCTCATGGTATGCCTCACGAAGGGGGATATAATAAGAGGCCCGGTATTGCTGAGTTACTGTCAGTCTGAGCGGGTGGAACTGTACTTCGGGGGTGTTCATGCCCCGAAGGTGGCCGTATTGTTCGCCTGATTTTACAATGGAGCCGTTCTTGTATTCCGGTTTCAATTCCCCGTCAAACGCTCTTGGCTCCATTTCTTTTTTGCGTTCCTCCTCCATTTTCCTCCTGCGTTCCTGCCATGCCGCTTCCGCCTCGGCCTGCGCCAGGGAAAGGTCCTCTGCTGGGACCGCTTCGTCATAAGCGTTCTCCTGCGAGAAGAGATTGAACATTTCGGGCGTGTTGTCTTTCTTCTTACGGGATGCCGTCACAACTTTTCTTTCCGGCATTCTGCTTTCCGGTACTTCCGTATCTTCTTCGGCATAAGTGTCGAAAAGGTTGAGCATGGGTTCATACGGTCTGGTGGAAGGGAGCTGTTTCACCTGCTCGCTTTTTGGTGGCCGTTCGTCCTCTTCCGTTATGGTGATTGTCGGTAGGATGGCTGTGGACGGAACGGACTGCCGGGATAGGTTCTCCGTGTAGAGTTCCCGGTTCAGACGGCTTTCGATGTCCTGCAAGAGCAACTCTCCGAGTTCTTCGGAAATGGTCTCCACGCTGCCGGTATGGATGAAGTTCATGGCGGGCTGCCCGTACATGTTCTTACCGGTCTTGACAGCGGTATGGATAATGTGGTCCAGTTCCTTGTAGCTGTTGTTGATGGTGATGTTTCCGGGCAGTGTGCGGGTCTCGATGAAGTTCCGTTCCGCTTCGGTCAGTCCGTTTTTCCGGCTATTCTTCTGCAATACGATCAGGTCGCTGCTCACTTTGGTTCCGGCATCGGTGAAAAGGTTGCCGGGCAGGCGGACAGCCGAAACCAGTCCGGCGTGGTTCACCAGCCATTCCCGTATGGGACGGTTGCCGGGCGAGTCCATGACTCCCGAAGTCGTGATGAAAGCCATTATGCCGCCTTCCCGCAGCGTATCCATGCCTTTCAAAAAGAAATAGTTGTGTACGGCGTTGAGTGCCCCTTTGCGTACCGGATCGCCACTGCGGTCAAAGTCACGGTCATATACTCTGGTATCTCCGAACGGGATATTGGAGGATACCACATCGAAATAACCGTTATAATAAGGTTGTATGGTCTGGAAGCCGTCTATAATGACCTTGCTGTCCGGATAGAGCGCGGAGAGAATCCTTCCGGTGAGCTTGTCCTTCTCAAAGCAGGTTATTTCAGGCACGTCCTTCAGAGGGCTGATGAAAACTCCGGTACCTGCGGAAGGGTCAAGAAAACGTCCGGGGACGACACCCGATGCCTGCAACGTCCTCTGTATGACGGATGCCACCGCTTCGGGGGTATAGAATGCGGTAAGTACGGAATTTTTAAGGCTTTGTATATACTCCTTGTACTGCTTCTCGTCCGTGGAATACTCCCGAAGCAGTTCATGCAGCAGCCTCACCTGAGGGAACAGTTCCCTGTCAGCCGTTCACTTTCCGATGTCCGTGTCTTTTTCTGCCGGATTGAGGATACATTTCAGTCCTCCGAAACCGGTGTAGCCGTTCAATACTTTGCGCCCTTCTTCGGTGAGACAAAACTCCGGGCGCATGAACAGGTATTCAAGTGCGGCCATGTTGTCCGCCAGATGTTGTCGCTTGTTATATGCCATATTGTTCTATATTTGATTGGATGAAACCTGTCAGTTCGATGGTGAGGATACGGTAGGAAGGGGAAGCCTCAAACCTGTCGTCTATGGGATATTTGTTGAATACGGCTTCTGCGGACGGCAGTAATCCCAGGCAGAGACCCTTCCGCTTTTCAGGGGGCACTTCCGGGAACCATTCCGACACCACTTCAAAAAGGGTGTCGAACTTGGAAAACTGCAAGTCCCGGTAGAGCACGGCGTCCGACTGTCCCAATGCCTGCGTGACGGTCAGACCGTCACGTATGGAATGTTCATAGACATTGGCTGCTTCATCGGCTCTTGACCTGAGAAAATTCGGATTCCCGGCCATGTGGGGATGGCTTTTCCGTAAATGAAGAAGGAGAGCCGTTTCAAAGTATGACAGTTCTCCCTCTGGTGTATTGTTATGTTGCATAATCGGTTTGTTTTTACGTTGGATGATTCCATGTATTCATTAAACATATACCCGACAGCCATCGGTGTGGTAATCGGGTATATATGTGAAGTGTGGCCGTTTCCGTAAGACTATGCCACGGAAAAGCTGTTTTTCTTGGGTTTGGGCGTGAAGGATGCGGCGTGACGTGCCGTCTGCTTGCTTTCCTTTTTCTGGTCCTGTTTCCGGTTTTCAAGATTCGGCTTGTACTCCCTCGCGTTCTTTCCTATGAGAAGGTTATTGCTCTTGTTGCTGAAGCGCACGTCATCGGAGAATGTCCTGCCCTTGTAGCGCATATTCTCGATATATACCATTTCATGGTTTTCCAGCATCTTTTTCTGTTCGGGGGTGATTCTGGCTCCCATGATGGTGTCGTTCACTTTCAGCTGTTCTCCGGCCTGCTTGAATGCGATGTCCATGATTCTCGGATCGACAAAGGCCACGCCGGAAAGAAGCGTGTCGTTCTTGCGCTGTATGTCATTGATGGAAAGTTGCCCGCCTGATGCGAGGGCCTGCTTCTGCTTGTCGTCCAGCCTTTTCCCGTAGATGTAGTCCGGTATCTTGATGGCGTCCACGGGCATCGTGATGATACGGTTGCTCGGTTCATGGAAAGCCACGTAACAGTTGCATACTTTTCCTGTGTAGGTATCCTTCATCTCCTTTATTCCTCCCAGTGTTCCGGTATCCTGGAGTTTCTGTTTTTCCTCGTCCGTGAATACGCCTTTATAGGCGGGCAGGTCATATTGCGGCTTGTCGAGCCTGCTCAGTGTTTTCAGCTGTACCTTGCCGTCCTCACCCTTGACACAGAGAAAACAGGCCTCACCCATGTCCTGCTTGACGCCGTTGACTTCCTTACTGATGGGGAAGGCGGTGGAAGTGATTCTGCCCTTGAGCATTTCACCCATGCAATGGTTTTCAAACAACAGTTGCTTGTCCACTCCCAGCGCACTGAGTTCCTTCCAGGGAAGCTGGTGCTCGTCGAACTTGTAGCGTCTGGCGAGTTTGGCGATACGCCCTTCATCGTTCAGTTCACTGTTCTCTACCAGTTTTTTGCCTTCCGGTCCGGGGTCTTCCCCCTTTCGGATCTGGATGACGGCATTCAGGGTCTTTTCCAATACAGCGAGAGGGATAAGGAAGAAACTGAAACTTGTGGGATTGTTGTACTGGTTCTTGAAATTCGTGAAGAACAGTTCCAACGGTGATGTGCGGTCCAGCTTTAGGAAGCTGTTGTTGTTCTTCTTGTCGGGTGGTACGATTTCGAGACTGCCGTCCTGCTCGTTCATTTTGGAAACGACTGCGGTCTTGTTCGTTCTTTTGTCGAGGACTGCCATTACATGCTCTTCTTGACCTTGCTGCTCTTGTTCTTGTTTTTTCTTTGCCATAAATTCTAAAATTAAAATGATACAATAATGATTATTACCGGGTAAACTTTAGCCCGTCGGTGCGAATGTAGGATATTAATTGATAATATGTTACAAGATTGAAGGTATGAGGAATAGATGGCGGAGATTGGCGCTCATTGACGTAAATAACAAAATATAGTAGTTTTGCCATTTTTTACATAGCGTATATTTTTATTTCTCTTCATAATTGAAAGAAGTCTCTATAATTGAATATAATGCACTAATTTATTTGTTCAAATTATGATTATTTCATCTTTACTTTGTATTTTAGCAAAAAATAAAGTCAACACTGCATATCATAGTTACAGTGTCTGATTAGTCAACAGCGTTTAACTGTAGAATATTATGAAACAACAGAAAATATATCAAGAATGCACTCCAGCAATTGAGATAATGGAACAACAGAAAGATAAAATTCTGTCTAATCCATGTTTAATCTCTTTTTTTTGTAACGAAATTTATAAAAGATAGTTTCATATATGCATAATAAAGAACAAATTACAAAAGAAGCCGTTATAGAACCAACAAGAATACATATGCTTTCTAATGAAGAAAGATTACGTTATGATATTGCCCCCAAAGAACGTTTAGCCTTAATGGATGAGGATACTTATGAGGAATTGGTAGCTGTATGGGCATATGCTTGTCTAAAATCTAAATATAAGGATGTATATAGAATTGGTGGTGCTGGAGATAAGGGAAGGGATATTTGTGCATATATTGATTTATCACAGGATAAATATGATCTATATCAATGCAAACATTATAAAAATGCATTGACGTATTCTGACATTAACATAGAATTTGGTAAACTGATATATTATTCATTTAGCAAAGCGATATCTGTCCCATCAAAATACTATTTTATGGCTCCTTTAGGAATATCACCAAGTCTTCTTGATTTGATAAAAGATAAAGGAAAACTGCTAAAAAATAAATTAAAAAGTGACTGGAATACCAAAATTCATAATAAGATAATAGAAAAGCAATCAATACTTCTTGCCGGAGAATTATTGGATTACTTTGATAACTTCAATTTTGAAATAATTGATTGTATATCTCCTGATTGTTTTATAGATGATCTGAAAAAAGAAGGTCACTATTATTTCTTTTATTTTGGAGGTGGAATTAATAGTCTGCCATCATATAATATTTTAGTACCTAACAATGTTGCCGTCAATGAAGTTGCATATATTAAGCACTTGTTGGATGCTTACACAGAGGACTCGTCCTATGATATTACTATTAAAAATATTACAGGTTCCACATATGACAAACACTTTTCTCGATCAAGAGAATCTTTTTATAAAGCAGAGTCTGTAGCTATGATAAGTAAGGAAATATCTCCAGCTACAGATGACGAGTTTGAGAAATTAAAAAATGATGTATTAAATCATGTCGGAGATACATATGATGAGGATTATGATTCTGGATATGAAAGAGTTAAGGCTGTAACTAAAGAAGCGTCTCATTTTCAAGTTAAACAAAATTTATTAGCACCTAAAATCGGAAGTAATGAATTACGTGGTGTATGTTTTCAACTTTCAAATGAAGATAAATTGATATGGAAAATAAAACAATAAAATTATTAAATAGTAATCTTGAAATAGCTTTACGGCTATTGGTTATTATGAATGTTCATAAAAAGACAATAGAAAGAGATCGGTTAGTAGCTTATGAATATTTTGTTATTCATTCTGGAGATATAAAAAATGCTCCTTCCAGTATTCATCCTGATATTCCATATAGAGCAAGTATTTACATTAGCAATCATCAAAACATATCCAATGCTTTAAATATATTATTATCAAAAGAATTAGTAGTATTGAATATTGAAAATAATAAATTTGAATATCAAATAACAAAAGCCGGAGAAATATTTGTGCAATATATGACAAGTGAATATTATAATAAACTTAATAGTATAGCTCTCTGGGTTTGTGATTATTTTAAAAATTATTCTGATGAAGATTTAAATACTTATATTGAGTGCAATATCGGAAAGTGGGGAAATGAATTTACTAAAGAATCTATTTTAATACAATAAAAATGGCTAATAAAGGTTTCTATATAAAGAGTGTAGTGGCAAAAGGAGAATTGGTTCAAGATTCTCAAATAAACTTTGTTAAAGGTTGTAACGTAGTTTATGGACCTTCTGACACAGGTAAAACATCTCTCTATTCTGTTATAGAATTTTTATTGGGAAAATCCAGTAATCCAAAGATTCCATTGGAGGGTACAGGTTATACAGACTTTTTAATGGAAATTCATACCTATGGAGAAGAATTTTACACGATACATAGAAAGTTAAATGGACCTTCTGTAAAGGTAAAACCATGTTCTATTATGGAATACTATGATGATAGTATAAAGTATGATGAATATAAAATAAACGCTCAGTCAGCGAATAGTTATTCTTCATTTTTATTATCATTAGTAGATGTCTCAGATATAAGAATAAAGATCAATCCAAGTAAACTACATAAATTAACCTTCTCAACAATAAGGCACTTAATTTTTGTAGATGAAACAAGGATACTTAATGAAAAATCTCCTTTTTATATAGAAACAAATCCTGCCTTATATCTTAAATGTCGTAATATCTTGTCATATTTGATGACAGGACACGATGATTCTTCATATATTCCTGAAGAGGACTTAAAAATCAGAAAATCAAGGATCCAAGGAAAAATAGACTATGTGACAGAAGAGATAGAAAAGAAAAATAATAAAATTGTCGAAATAGGTGATGTTTCATATGTGAATTTAAAAGATTCAAGATTATTAGAATATTATAAAATAGAAATAGAAAAAACTTCATTAACATTATCACAATTGTATAAACAAAAAAAAGAAATAAGTTCGAACTTAGAAGATTTATCTTCAGAATTTATGTTTAATAATGAATTTTTGGAGAGAATGAAATTGTTAAAAGAACATTATAGAATTGATTTAGAAAGACTTGAATTTATAAATGAAGGAAGAAACTTATACAAAGAATTAAGCTTTGTAAAATGTCCTCTATGTGGAGAGTTTATAGCAAAAGAAATAGTGGAAAACATAGAATCTTCAAATTTTCTTACGGCAATTCAAAATGAATATATTTCCATAAAATCTAAGTATAATGATATTGACAATCTTATAACTGAGAAAGAGGGTAAAATAAAAAAACTCTACGATGAGATTTCAGTAATAAAAAATAAATTATCTAATCTGACTTGTAAGATAGATAAAATAGAACCAGACTTATCTCTCTTAAAAGAAAGTTTAGAACAAGCTGAAATAATTATTGAGAAAAAAACAACATTGACTAATTTGGAAGATGATGTACGAATACTGTCAGTTCAGCTGAGTCAATTAAAAGATAGTTTAGCAAATACTAAAGCAATACATCCAACTGAAAATAGAACTGATATTGCATCTGATTATATGAATACTGTAAAACAAATATTGTCTGATTGGAAATTTCCTGATACAGAAACTATATCATTTGAATATCAACCAACTTTTGATTTTGTTCTTAGTGGAAAAGGAAGACAATTATATGGTAAAGGTAAACGTGCAGTTTCATTTACAGCAATAATGATTGCTTTATTAGATTATTGTTACGAAAAAAGTATTCCTTTCTCTCGCTTACTTGTTATTGATTCTCCACTGACAGCCCATTATGACAAACATCAAGAAATCACCCAAGAAGATCAACTTGATAACAGCATACTAAATGCCTTCTTTCGATATTGCAATGAAAAAATATGGAATTATCAATTTATAATGTTTGATAATAAAATCCCAGAAAATAAAGAACTTATGAATAATATACATATTATTAAATTTGTGGGTAAAGGAGAAGATGGTAGGAATGGTTTTTATATAGGAAAATAGCTCATGAGTACAATTGATGAATATATTATAGAAAGGCAGAAAGAACAACAAGAATTAAAATTGGCATCTTTGTTGGATATAACCGTTGATGAACTATCAAATGTCAATTATGATATTTATGAGGATGAAGGATACGATGGTGCTCTATATGGCTACATTGTCAAGTTCGATAGTAATTCACCCCAAGATATTTTGCACAAAATAAAGGGATTAGATTCTAATAATCAAGTTTGGGTTGATTATTGGCAATTAGATAGTTTTGATTCAGAGGCTTATGATGAATATAAATACGAATCTGAATCCTCTACGTTTAATAGTTATATATATTATAAAGAATCAATGTCTAAAGTTATGATTTTATTATCTGCTAAAATAGATGATTCTTCGTTATTAGAAATTTTTCATAGACAAATTTATGTTAGTGTAATATCATATTTTGAAACATTTCTATGGTTAACTGTAGTCAATCTTACAAAAGCAAATCCTTTGTTTCTTGGAAAAATAGTCGATAATCATCCTCTTTTTCAACAAAAGGAATACTTAAAAAAAAGTAAGCAACAGAAAGTTGAAATAGTTAAAACTTTAATAAATAGCATACCCTATAGTGATTTAGAAAACAAGGTAAGAAAATTGTATAAGTCTGCTTTTGATGTGGAAATACCTAAAGATGATAAATTGACAAAACATTTTAAAGATACAAGAAACCATGTTATACATAGAAGCGGATATAATAAGCAAGGCGACAAAATAGAGATTGATACAATGATTATAAAAGATTTGATGGAATGTTGTGATACATTTGTAGATAATATTGCAAAAAAACTTCATATTGACACTTGACCCTTTTAAAATATTTGCGGCAATATCAAGTATTTTTGATATTGCCGTAAAAAGAGCAGAAATGCTGCTATAAGTGTCTCCCCCTTTACTATTAACTGTCATTGTTACCTAATAGGTGCTTGAGTTCTGGGTCATTCTCAATGCGTATCAGTTCATTCTCTACTAATTCCACAATATCCTGCTTGATTTGTCGATAGTTGACTTGTATCTGTTGCTCCATTGTATCATTACCGTTCTCGTCCAGAAAACTGCTGATTTCAGGAATGGGTTGGTAAGCGGCAGTCTCTTTCTGTACCGCATCATTATCCACCACTATCTGTGCATGGAAAATCTTCTGATCTATAGTCTCTCCGAAATTGTCCGTTACAGCACCGACAAACATACCTTGTGAGAGTGTACTGATTTTGCTGGCAGGTATCAGACTATCCAATTGCGTACTGATGGAAGTGGAAGTGTCACTGCGGTTGATGCTAACAGATTCCCGCTTTTGCAGGATTTTTCCAAACCTTTCTGATAGTGTTTTGGCCGTTTCACCCACCACTTGACCGCTGAAAACATTACCCACAGTTGACATGATAACGGCGGCCTCCTTGTCACCATAGTCGCGTTTCAACTGGCTGAAGTCCTGAAAACCCAACACAACCGCCACCTTGTTGCTTCGTGCCGTGGCTATCAGATTATCCAGACCTTTAAAGAAAATCGTGGGTAGCTCGTCAATGATTACACAACTTTTGAGTTGCTTCTTCTTGTTTATCAACTTAACGATACGGGAGTTATACAGACCTAAAGCAGCACCATAAATGGAAATTCTATCGGGATTGTTGCCGACACACAGAACTTTAGGCTCCTTCGGATTATTAATGTCCAACGTGAAGTCACTACCGGACATCACCCAATAAAGTTGCGGGCTTATCAGTCTGGACAGCGGAATTTTGGCGGATGCAATCTGGCCCATCAACTGCTCGCTGGCACCGCCTTTCCATGCGTCAATAAAAGGACTCAGATAATTCTCAAGCTCAGGATAGCTTGTCAAGATTGTAAATACATCCTCGTACCTTTTATTAAGCAATTCAATGGCATGTGGGAACGTACAGTATTTGCCGTTTTCATACAACTTCAAAAACCAGATTATCGCCGTAAACAAAACAATCGGAGATTCCACAAAGAAGTCCCCCTGCTTTTGCACCCAACTTTTATTCAAGTTTAACATGATGGTATAACTGGATTCGTAGGCATCCGAAATATCCGTCATCAGTTCCGGAGCCAACGGATTGCAACGGTGGCTCTTTCTCGGATCATCGAAGTTGATTACATAAAACTTGGGTGGTATCTTATAACGGTGTCTGTATTTAATCAGGTGGTTGTAAGCAATAACCGACAGGTCGTCAAACTTAAAATCGTATATATAAAGTGCATAAGACTTCTCGATTGCCTGCTTTATGTAATTATTGACCACCGCATACGACTTACCGCTCCCCGGCGTGCCTAAAATCATGCTTGCCCTGAAGGGATTCACCACATTTATCCAGCCTTTCCATTCCTTTTTTCTGTACCAGAATTTGGTCGGCAGATTGATGGAATATTCGTTTTCCATCAGACGGGTCTCCTGCATGAACGACTCGTTCTCCGTATTGAACACGTCCTCCAACAGATTGCTTTTCAGCAACCGGCTTACCCATAGTCCGGAAGCCAGCAGACAAAAGAAACCTCCGGTTAATGTTACGGTATAAAGCACGGCACATACCCCGGATGAGGCATTGAGAGAGAGCAGCCACCAGTTGAAGAAAAACAGTATGGCACCCGCAACTGCCGCGATGCCGATTTTCCTTCATGTGATTTCATGCTTCTTCACCCCCTTGTTGCCCATGCAGGACAGACCGAGGAAGAGGACACAGAACAGCTTGGTGTAAAGCAAGGACGAGAACAGTCCGGTCGTACGCTGGAAGTTGGAAAGTATCCGGTCCACTATACCGAGCGTTCAGCCCATCTCATTCAGCCAGCCGTAACAAAACCAATAGACGTGTATCGCCATAAACAAAAAACTGATGGCCCGCATAAAGTCCGTGACCTTGGCAAGCCCCCTTAAATCATCTTCATTCTGCATAATCGTAAATTTTAAAATTAGACTTCTGTTCTATACATTATTATATTATAACCTGCGTCTCCGCTTTTTCTTCTTTTTCCTGCGCCCGTAACGGAAAGCCGGATCGATGTATTCATGCGTGTGGTCTTCCTCCATGAGTATGGAGAAAATATCAACGGCTCCGAGTGCGGACGTGTCAATCAGGCTGCCGGAGATTTCCGCCTGCCGTCCGTTTTGCCGTGTATCCTGCCATCCCTGTTGTCCCTCCCGGTTCATATTATCCGCTTGTTCCGGGACATTTCCCTGCCGTGGCGTATCCTGCTCCGGCGGCGGTATCAGCCTTTCCCGATTCGCATCCGGATTGTTGAACAGTTCGTTGAATACATTGGCGGTAAATGGCTTGCCCAGACGTGAACCGTTAAATACCGTCCGGTTCGCATGGTCTATAAATGTGATGCCGTAAAGACGCCCATCGGAATTGATACGGTAAACAACTTCTATGTCCGCCTCTTTCAGCCTATGTGCAAAGTCTTCCTTCGTGCCTATGTCCTGCATGGCTTTGATGATTTCCCTGCGTGTCCTTTCGGCAAGACTGTCTCTTTTTACCTTTTCAACAGATGTATCAAATTTCTTTTGCAATGCCTCATGACCGAATACCTTTCCGAACTTACTGGACTTGAAAGGCGTTCCCACCCGCATCCCGTCATCGTCCAACGCTCCGTACATGATGCCGTGGTATTCTTTTCCGTCCACATTTCCCCTTACTTCATAAACCGTCACGTTGTAAAGTTCCAGCAAGGTGTTGTATTCGGCAAGCGAATGAAAGTTGTAACATTCCAGCAGGGTACGGGCGGTATGCTTTAGCTGCGCTTTCACATCACTTTTCGCATAGTCCACTTTTTGCAGACTTACCAGTTCCCGCTGGCCATGCTCTCCGAGTGTGGGATGAAGCCCGTACTTCACTTCCATTTCACGGCAGATATTCTGTGCCCGGATACCTTCCCGGTTATGGTCTATCTTTTCACCTTTTTCATTGATGCGTACCGAAACGATGTGCATGTGCCTGCGGTCTATGTCTTCGTGCAGCCATACGACATAGGGCTGGTTCCCGTACCCGAACTTTTCCATGAACTCCTGCGCCAGTACGGTCATCTGTTCCTCCGAGAGAATATCTTTCGGGGAAGGATTCAAGGAGATATGTATAACCGGTTTCCTGACGTGCGAGTTGAGTGCGATATAAGGCTCGAAAGCCTGTACACAGTTTTCAATCGGCATATTACCGGAAGTATCTGCCGCTATCTTCGGGTGTCACAATACCTTTGCCGTACCGTCGTCCACCTTTATTTTATTACAGGCAATCGCCCCGTAGAATGTCTTGCCCGATGTTATATTCGGTACCATGACATTATTCCTTTTTAGTAAGATATTCCTTTTCGTACCGCTTCGTAAGTTCGATAACCTGCCTGCATATTTCTTCCAGCTTACGGGTTTCTTCGGCAAGTTTGTAGAGAAACGCAAGCGATTTCTTCTCTCCGTAAATGGTATGGATGATCTTCACACATTGGTTGTAGTTGTTCCCGATGCGTCGGAACTGCTGATAGAAAGCGGTCAGCTGGGCGTAATATTCCTGCGCTTCCTTATCAATCTTCACCACCTTGAACTCTCAACCGAAGATACGGGCGAAGATAAATTCGGCCTTGTTCTTCATGCCGGACTGTTCGAACATCGTGAGAAACTTCTCGTTCTCACTGTCATTGAGACAAAGATAATAGCGGTGCGTGCGCGGGTCTGCCAGCACCTTACGCCCTGCGGCGTTACGGATTCTTGTTTCATCTTTCATAACATGAAAATTTTAAAAGGTTCGACTTGGGAGAACCTTTGCCCCCGAAACACCTTTCGGGCGAGACTTTCAGCGGTTGGAAATATTTTCAACCGCTGAAAGTACACCTCGCTATATGCTGACGCATATTAAAATCCGGCCGGGCCGGATTATAGGTCTGAAGGATTGTTTTACGTTCTCTGCCGAGAACGGGCTGCGCTCTCCCGGCGACAAAGGTAGATAGTTTTTTCTGTCCGTGCATTATGGCGGTTCCCGCCAACAGCCGCCAATAAATGACTTTGAAACGGCGGATACTTCACTGATGCTCTTTTTGAAGTTTATTTGCAGCCGGATAGCTATTCGATTATCTGTTTGAACAGATAAACAGTCTGGTATTCGGACAACTATATGGATAGCTGTCTGAACGAATAAACAGATATTCAGACCGGTATCTATCCAGATACACAACCATACATATAAATGTATAGACGGATAAACAAATCTCCGAATATATAAGTGCCAGAATATGTACTTAGCTATATAGCTATTTAGCTATTCAGATGAATAGACAGATAGCTGCATAGATGAATAGCTTTATAGCTACATCATTAAACAACTACATGCGCGAATAGCCGGATAGCTAAACAGCTATGTAGATAACTGTATAAGCAGCTATGTAACTGGCCGGATAGGCAGGCAATGAAACAAGTAACCGGACAGACAGTCAAATGGATAAACGGCTGTCTGTCCGGAAATCAATAAATCCGATTATTCACTTACTTAAATTTGTAACAATGGAAAAGGAAAAGAAAACAGTATTCGTTTCATTCGCTACCCAGAAGGGCGGCGTGGGTAAATCAACATTTACCATTTATGCGGCATCATGACTGCATTACGTGAAAGGACTGAACGTGGCGGTTGTGGATTGTGACTATCCACAACATTCGATTATGAAACAGAAAAAACGGGATATGGAAGTGGTAAAGACCACACCCGTTTATCAGAACCTCTTGGTGGAGCAGGCCGGACGGTTGAAGAAAAAGGCTTATCCGGTCATCGGAAGCACTCCGGCCGGCGGCATGGCGGACTGAAGGGCATTTGAAGAAAAGGCGGAGACTCTTTATGATATTGTACTGTTCGACCTGCCCGGCACAATGGGCTGCGACGGGGTTATCGCCGCAATCAGTGCGCTCGATTATCTGTTCGTGCCTATAAAGGCAGACCGCCTGGTGCTGGAAAGCACACTGAACTTTGCAACTACCATTAATGACCGGCTGATAAAAACCGGCGTATCCTCCTTAAAAAGGCTGTGCCTGTTCTGGAACATGGTGGACCGAAGGGAACGTACAGCCTTGTATGACATCTATCAGCAAGGATTCTCCCTGTTAGGGCTGGACTGCCTTCAAACACGTATTCCCATGCGCAGCAACTTCTCCAGAGACTTGTCCGTTACGGGCGGCCCCATTTACCGAAGTACGCTGTTCGCTCCTAATGCGGCATTCACCAAAGAGTGCGGCTTCAATACGTTCATGGATGAAATCATATCTATATTTAAAACCGAATAGTCATGGCGAAGAAAACAAACGGACAAAATCCGGTGGATGAAGCATACCTGCGCAGCCTGATGGCGGGTGTTCCTTCGGAGCCTTCCTTATCTCCGGCATCTTCTCTGACCGGAGGGAACGGCGAAAACAGAGAAACCGCCTTATCCGATGAAAAGAGAAAAGCGGATGAGCGTGTGAACGAAACAGTGAAAAATGTTTCTGTTACGGATGATACCGGCTGTCCGGAAGTGATTGTGGAAAAACCGTCACCGAAGACGACACGCACGGCACTGGCCGACTTTATCCGCAGATTCTTTACCCCCTATAAATGCGAAGGCAGGCAGGGAGTGTATATCGACAAGGAACTGCACCAGAAAATATCGGTTATTGTCGGAATCGCGGGCAAACGGCAGCTGACGGTCGGCAACTATATAGATAATGTATTGAAAGAACATTTCGAGAGACATTCGGAAGAGGTGAAGGCCCACCTTCAAAAGAGTTACAACAAAATATTTTAGGTTATGGATATACTATCAGGTTACTATGAAGCCGGAATCGTCCTGTTCTGGCTGCTGTTCGCCTATCTGTTCATGGACAAGTTCTTGTTCAGGGGACAGCTCGGCGAAATATGTTTCGGGAAGGCACGCCGCCGCATGGCAAAAGCCCTGCGGAGTATTGCCGGGTGGTTCGATCCGGTGAAAGAGGAACAGAAGAAAGGGCGTAAACGCACGAAAGGGAAAATGGAAAAGAAAGCGAGTCCGTCGGTGCGGGAAGCTGAAAAGATGGACATCCCGGCAGTGAAAACAGAAACAGGAGACAAGGATAAGCCGAAAATGAAGGAAAAGCCTGCAAACGCGGGCATGGAAAAAATACCTCCAAAACTGTCCGGAACAGACAGCCTTGTCGTCACGAAAAGCTATGGGACACGCCAGCAGCCGCCAATAAACGCCACCGGTTCCGGGGCTATTGCAGGTAAGGAAAATGCCTCTACATTTGCCGGTAGAAACGAAGATGCGGTGCCGCAAAGGACGGCACAAGTACCGCCGGAGCGCATCCCGGAACTGTTCCGGGACAAGCGTGTGGAAGAGTGGCGGGCTTCCGGGCCCGACAGTTCCGGCAGACTTGAGGACAATGAGGAACAGACTGAAAACAGTGACGACGTGGATACGGACGAGCTGAATGAGGAACTGGAAGACTTGAACTGTGCCCGTGACGGTTATCAAGGCGGCACAGCCGGTATCGGTCCGGAAGAGATAGACCTGATCATCGACTTGTGCAACGGCAAGGAGATCCCCACGGACAAACGGCTGGCCCTTCTGAGGGCTATCCACCATATAAAGGATACGCAGATTGAGCGCTCGATACTGGAAAGTATCAATGGCAGCGACAGCCGTATCAGCAAATTTCTGGACGAAGCCGAACATTTGAGTGAGGCTGTTCCGGACAGTGATTAACCGATTAAAAAAGGAGGTAACGATGACAAGAGGTTATTTTGATACGGGTTGATTGCCCGTATCATTGTAAAAAGAGATTCGCTATGGTATGTGACTGAATAAACTGACAAAGCATGTATATGACTTTTTACGATTCGGGATGACAAACCGCTTGCGGCAGTCACCCGGCAAGACAACAAGAACTATTCACCATTAAATTTTATCCGTATGAATATAGGACTGGTAGATGTGGACGGACATAACTTCCCCAATTTTGCGCTGATGCGCCTTTCGGCTTATTACAAGGGGGAAGGGCACCGGGTGGAATGGGCGGAACCGACGCGGCGGTATGACAAGGTGCTGGCAAGCAAGGTGTTCACCTTTACACCCGATTATGATTACAGCCGGCTGGATGCCGGAGAGGTAGTCAGGGGCGGAACCGGATATGACATTGCCGGCAGGCTTCCCGAAACGGTGGAACACAGCCGGATGATGGATTACTCCCTTTACCCCGAGTATCCCTTCTCCCTCCAGTTCTTTTCAAGGGGCTGCATCCGTAAATGCCCTTTCTGCCTCGTCCGCGAGAAAGAAGGGTATATCCGGGCGGTGGAGCCGGTGGAACTGAATCCCGAAGGAAAATGGATTGAGGTACTGGACAACAACTTCTTTGCCAATCCGCAGTGAAGGTCGGCGGTGGAGTATCTGCTGAAAACCCGCCAGCCCGTGAAACTGCACGGTGTGGACGTCAGGATTATGGATGAGGAACAGGCCTGGCATCTGAACAGGCTGAAGATGAAACAGAACATCCACATCGCCTGGGACTTGCCCGCACTGGACCTGACAGAGCGTCTGAAAGAGATGGTCAGGCATGTGAAGCCTTACAAGATTACCTGCTATGTGCTGGTAGGATTCAATTCCACCATAGAGCAGGACCTTTTCCGGCTGAACGTGCTCAGGAAACTGGGGATTACCCCCTTTGTCATTCCTTTCCGGGATTATGAGAACAGGCGGACGCCTACCCGGTATGAGCGTGACCTTGCACGGTGGGCAAACCGGATGTGGCTGTTCAAGTCCTCTTCCTTTGAGGACTATACACCCCGCAAAGGTTTCAAGTGCGGGGAATATTTGAAATAAAAACGGTAAAAAACAGTAAAGACAATGAGAACAAAAGGCTATTACGATTCGGGATGATGCGCATCCCCTTGTCAAGAGAGAATTAACACCCATGTTTCACCACTAAAACAAATGACGATGCGAATGGCATATTATGACTCCGGCTGATTTCCAGCCGGAACTTACCCCCTGAACCAGTAAACCATAAAGCGGCTGCGGGCTGCCTTGTGGGGATAGTGAAAGGGGCGGTCCGTGGCTTTTCATTCACTTAAAAATCACGGAATTAATGAAAAAGAAAAGATTGATTATGATGCTGGCCGCTGTTGCGGCGGCAAGCGTGGCAATGGCGCAAGGAAACGGGCAGGCCGGTATTACCGAGGCTACACAGCTCGTGAGCGGATATTTTGACCCCGGCACAAAGCTGGCGTATGCGGTGGGAGCCGTCATCGGACTCGTGGGAGGAATCAAGGTCTACCAGAAGTTCAGTTCGGGTGACCCCGACACCTCGAAAACGGCAAGTTCGTGGTTCGGAGCCTGCATCTTCCTGATAGTCGCGGCTACCATCCTGAGGTCGTTCTTCCTCTAAAAACACCAGCAACTTATGGCTGATTTTGAAATAAATAAAGGTGTGGGCCGTGAAGTGGAGTTCAAGGGACTCCGGGCGCAATACCTGTTTATCTTCGCTGCCGGCCTGCTTACCGTATTCGTGATGTTCGTCATCATGTATATGGCAGGCATCGGCCAGTGAATCTGCATCGGTTTCGGGATGTCAGCAGCTACCGTGCTGGTATGGCTGACCTTCACGCTGAACCGTAAATACGGCAGCCACGGGCTGATGAAACTGTTCGCGGCCCGGCAGCATCCCCGGAGAATCCTCTCACGAAAACGTATCACGCGTCTGATTAAACAACAACAATCGTAAATCATATGAGAAGTATATTAAAAGCATCCACACTGGAAAGCAAGTTCCCCATTATGACGGTGGAACACGGCTGCATCGTCAGCAAGGACGCCGACATCACGGTCGCTTTCCGGGTCACACTGCCGGAAGTGTTTTCGGTATCATCCGCAGATTATGAGGCGATGCACGCCACATGAACGAAGGCAATCAAGGTATTGCCGAATTTTTCAATCGTCCACAAACAGGATATTTTCATCACGGAGAAATATGAGCCGGACATCCGCAGGGATGAACAGAGCTTCCTTTCCCGCAGTTTCGAGCGGCACTTCAACGAAAGACCCTACCTGCACCACACCTGCTATCTGTTCCTTACCAAGACCACCAGGGAACGCTCCCGGCAACAAAGCAACTGGAACACGCTCTGCCGTGGTTTTCTGGTGCCGAAGGAAATCAGGGACAAGGAAACGGTGGAGCGCTTCATGGAAGCGGTGGGACAGTTTGAAAGCATCGTCAATGACAGCGGGCTGGTAAGGTTGGAACGCCTCACCACGGAAGAGATTACGGGAACGGAAAGCGAACCGGGCATTATCGAGCGGTACCTCACGCTGTCGGCAGACGGAAGCCGTACGTTGCAGGACATGCAGCTGAACCCGGACGGGATGCGTATCGGTGACAAGCGGCTCTGCCTGCATACTCTTTCCGACCTCGACGACCTTCCGGGAAGGGTCAGGACGGACGGGCGGTATGAACGCCTCTCGACCGACCGCTCGGACTGCCGCCTGAGCTATGCCGCTCCCGTGGGCGTAATGCTCTCCTGCGACCATATCTACAACCAGTGGATATTCATAGACGACAGTAGCGAGAACCTCTCCCGTTTTGAGAAGATGGCCAAGAACATGCAGTCGCTTTCCCGTTACAGCCGCAGCAACCAGATAAACAAGGAGTGGCTGGACGAATACCTGAACGAGGCGCATACCAACGGATTACAGTCCGTACGCTGTCATTGCAACATCATCGCATGGGCGGAAAACGGGGATGAACTCCGAAGGGTGAAGAATGACGTGGGAAGTGCGCTGGCCTTGATGGAATGTACCCCGCGTCATAACACGACCGACCTTCCGGCCCTCTACTGGGCAGGCATACCGGGAAACGAGGCGGACTTCCCCTCTGAAGAGACGTTCTACACGTTTACCGGGCAGGCGCTCTGCTTCTTCACGGCCGAGACATGTTACCGGAACTCGCTGTCCCCCTTCGGTATCCGCATGGTAGACAGGCTGACGGGCAAGCCGGTCTTTCTGGACATCTCGGACCTGCCCATGAAGAAAGGGGTGGTGACTAATAGAAACAAGTTCATACTCGGCCCCAGCGGAAGCGGAAAGAGTTTCTTTACCAACCATCTTGTCAGACAATATTGGGAACAGGGAAGTCATATCCTGCTGGTGGATACCGGAAACTCGTACAAGGGACTTTGCGACCTGATACATCAGAAGAGCGGCGGAGACGACGGGATTTATTTTACATACAAAGAAGATGACCCGATTTCATTCAATCCGTTTTTCACGGAGAATTACCAGTATGACATCGAGAAACGGGACAGTATCAAGACCCTGATACTCACTCTTTGGAAAAGGGAGGACGAACCGCCCCGACGCTCGGAAGAGGTGGCGCTGTCAAATGCGGTCAGCCTGTATATCGAGAAGATAAAGAAGAACCGCAAGATAAAGCCCAACTTCAACTCGTTCTATGACTTTGTAAGGAAGGACTACCGCAAGGTGCTGGCCGATAAGAACGTGCGGGAGAAAGATTTTGACGTGGACGGTTTTCTGAACGTGCTGGAACCCTATTACAAAAACGGTGAATACGGCTATCTGCTGAACTCGGACAAGGAACTGGATTTGCTGAACAAACGGTTTATCGTATTCGAGCTGGATGTAGTGAAGGACAATCCTATCCTTTTTCCGGTTGTCACAATTATCATCATGGAGACGTTCATTAATAAAATGAGACGTTTGCAGGGTATCCGCAAGATGATACTGATTGAGGAGGCATGAAAGGCAATCGCCAAGGAAGGGATGGCATCCTATATAAAATATCTCTTTAAGACGGTCAGAAAGTTTTACGGAGAGGCGGTTGTGGTGACGCAGGAAGTGGATGACATTATCTCTTCACCCGTTGTAAAAGAGACGATTATCAACAACAGCGATTGCAAAATATTACTCGACCAGCGGAAGTATCAGAATAAATTCGACCAGATACAGAACCTGCTCGGCCTGACGGACAAGGAACGCAGCCAGATACTCTCGATCAACCTTGCCAATGCCGCGAACCGGCTGTATAAAGAGGTCTGGATAGGACTTGGCGGTACGCAGAGCGCGGTATATGCGACAGAAGTTTCGGGCGAAGAATATCTGTGCTACACCACCGAAGAGACTGAAAAACTGGAACTTACCCGGCTTACTGAAAAGCTGGGGGGAAACATAGAGTTAGCTATCAAACAACTTGCCGAACGTAAGCGGCAGGGAAAAAAGTAATCATTTTAAACATAGATGACAATGAGCAAAAAGGATTTATTAAACCAATGCAGGGAAGCTCTCGGAGATGCGACCCTGACCAATCTGGATCTGTTGAACCTGATTGGGGAGATGAAGAAGGAACTGGAACATGACCGCATCTGCGGGCACTGAATGAACAAGGAGGGCGGTTCGTCGCTGACTGTCCGTAAATCCAATCATGTGACGGACGGATTCAAGGGATACAAGGCCACGCTGTTTATCGGAGAAAAAAGTTATACCGAAATCAATATCCCTCTTAGGAAGGGTGATGACCTTTTCCTGCACGGGAACAAGGATGCCGGATGTATCGGGTATTTCAGCGGCAGCGAGGTGTTGCTGTTCGGCAATTACGGACTGTTCGCCCGTGATGACGACAGCCGGCATTTACTCACCAAAGAAAGGAGATAGCCGCATGAAGAAGAGAATGATAATTCTGTTTATGGCACTGTTGTCCCTTTCGGTGACAAGCAAGGCACAATGGGCGGTAATAGACCCCACAAACCTTGCCCAAAGCATCGTGAACTCGGCCAATGAAATCGTGCAGACTTCCACAACAGCACAGAACATGTGGAGTAACTTTCAGGAGACCGTAAAGATTTATGAGCAGGGAAAAGCCTACTACGACGCACTGAAATCGGTGCATGACCTTGTGAAAGGCGCCCGGAAGGTGCAGCAGACCATCCTGCTCGTAGGCGACATCAGCGATATTTACGTGACCAATTTCAATACGATGATGGGCGACCCGAACTTCACCGTGGAGGAACTCTCGGCCATGGCATTCGGGTATAACCGACTGCTCGAAGAAAGCAGCAACCTGCTGCTGGACTTGAAGGAAGTGACTACGGCTACCGGACTCTCGATGACCGACAAGGAACGGCTGGACATCATCAACCGGATATACGGCGAAGTGCTGGAATACAAGAACCTGACATGGTATTATACCCGCAAGAATATCGGAATATCGTACCTGCGCAGCAAGAAGAAGGGGGACTCCCAAAGGGTACTCGCCCTGTACGGCACACACGAACAGCGTTACTGGTAATCATTCATCATTAAAGAAACGGATAAACTATGGTATTACTATCAATAGACTGGACGAACCTGCATGAGCTGCTGCGTTCGCTTTACGATGAGATGATGCCGCTGTGCGAGGATATGGCAAGTGTGGCGAAGGGAGTGGCCGGTATCGGTGCCCTGTTCTACGTGGCCTACCGGGTGTGGCAGTCCCTTGCAAGGGCGGAAGAGATTGACGTGTTCCCGCTTTTCAGGCCCTTCGTGCTGGGACTTTGCATCATGTTCTTTCCCACTCTCGTGCTGGGGACCATCAACGGGATTCTTTCCCCCGTGTGCAGTGCGACTTCCTCGCTGGTCGAACAGCAGACCTTCGACATGAAGAAGTATCAGGAAGAGAAGGACGAACTGGAACGGGAGGCGATGCTGCGTGACCCGGCAAAGGCCTTTCTGGTAAGCGACGAGGAGTTTGACAAGAAGATAGACGAGCTGGGCTGGTCGCTGGGAGACATGGACACGATGATAAACATGTACGGGCAGAAGGCGGTGTATGACATGGGAGAGAAAGTGCGGCAATGGTTCCGGGAACTGCTGGAACTGTTCTTTCAGGCCGCATCGCTGCTGATAGACACGCTAAGGACTTTCTTCCTGATTGTATTGTCGATTTTAGGACCTATCTCTTTTGCGCTGGCCGTCTATGACGGATTCCAGAGTACGCTCACCACATGGCTGTCACGCTATATCTGTATTTACTTATGGCTACCGGTGGGTGACCTGTTCGGGGCTATCCTCTCACGCATACAGATTCTGATGTTGCAGCAGGACATCCAGCAGATGCAGGACCCGACATTCATACCGGACGCATCGAACAGCGTATATTGTATCTTCATGATTATAGGTATCATCGGTTACTTCTGCGTGCCCACAGTGTCCTCGTGGATTATACAGGCCGGCGGTGCGGGAGCTTACGGGCAGAAGGCCAACGGTGCCGGGAAGATGGCCGGGAACGGTGCGGCGGCAGTCGGCGGTGCGGTTGGTGGATCGGTAGCCGGACGCATCAAGAAAATGTTTTAAACGTATCACATTAAAAAAACAGAAAAAGACATGGAATTCAAATCATTAAAAAACATCGAGACATCGTTCCGGCAGCTGCGGCTGTTCGGAATGGTATTCCTGGGAGTTTGCGCACTGGTAACGGTCTTCGCCACCTGAAAGGCATACGACTTTGCGGAAGCGCAGCGGCAGAAAATCTATGTGCTGGACAGCGGGAAATCGCTGATACTGGCCCTCTCGCAGGATGCACAGCAGAACCGCCCGGTAGAGGCGAGGGAGCATATCAGGCGTTTTCACGAACTGTTCTTCACCCTGTCACCGGACAAGAACGCCATTGAAAGCAATGTGCAGCGTGCCCTTTACCTCTCGGATGAAAGCGCCATCGGCTATTACCGGAACTTGCAGGAGAAAGGCTACTTCAACCGGATGATAGCGGGGAATATCTCACAGACCCTGACGGTGGACAGCATCGGGGGGAACTTCGACAGCTATCCGTACGAGATGAGGGCTTATTGCCGCCAGCACATCATCCGTTCGAGCAGCGTTACCGAGAGGTCGCTTGTCACCACCTGCCGGCTAAGGAACGTGACCCGGAGCGACAATAATCCGCAGGGATTTCTGATAGAAGGCTTTACAATCATCGAAAACAGGGACATCGGGCAGTATGAAAGATAACGGGCTGAAAAAGGTCTTCCAGTCGTTCAGAACGGGGAAAGACCGTCATATAGCAAAGCTCCGCAGACGCTGGCAGCGGTTGAGTTACCGGCAGCAAAGGGTCATCATCCTTTACCTGCTCGGACTCTTCGCCGCCATCGACCTTGCCTACATCGTGGGCGGTTTCTGCGGCACAGACAAGTTTCCGATTGAGGTGCGGCATCTCCAAAGGGTGATGCTTCCCCTGCCGGACAGTATCCAACCATTAAAAAACAATGTATCCAATGACACAATCCGATAAGAAAGAAGAAAAAGTAAGGGAGAAGGAGACGCTGAAAGCGGAGCCGGTATCCCCAAAGGAGAAAAAGTTAAGCGGCAAGACCGCCGGAAAATTGAAATTTTATGGAGTGGTGGCATTCCTCTCCCTGCTGTGTGCCGGGTTCATCTGGTTTCTTTTCAAACCGGATGCGGCGGAAACGGTGGAAGGGGCGGCTGGCATCAACACCACCATACCCGATGCCATCGCACCCGAAACGATGGCCGACAAGCAGAAAGCCTACGAACTGGAAGAGATGAAGAAGCGCAGGCGGGAGAAAGTGAGAACTTTGCAGGACGTGGCGGGTGACTATCTGGCTTCGGACACTTCGAAAGTAAAACCGGAAGCACCGAAAGCGGATGCCATACGGGAGTCCAGGGAACGGCAGCGGCAGATTTCAAGGCAGATCACTTCGTTCTATCAGGAGCCGGAGGAGAGTCCGAAAGTGGCCGAACTGGAACGGCGGGTGAAAGAACTTAACGAGAGGCTGGAACGTGAACGGAAATCACAGGACCCGCTGGAACTGATGGAGAAGTCGTATGAAATGGCGGCACGCTATTTCCCCGGTCAGGCGGGCGGTCAGGTGAAGAGCATACAGCCTTCGGGGGGACAGGCCGGCAATCCTGCCGCGATAGCAGCCGGACGTGTCGCAGAGAATGTGGTATCCTCCCTGGCCCCGCCTCCGTTGCCGGATTCAATTCCACGAAATTACGGTTTTGCCACGGCGGTAGGCGGCGGGCTGTTTGCCGGGGCCAATACGATACGTGCCTGCGTCGCCGAGGACCAGACGGTGAGTACCGGCTCATGGCTGAAGTTCAGATTACTGGAACCCCTGCAAGTGGGCAATGTGCTTGTGCCTGCCGGCACCCCGCTTTTTGGAACGGTACGCATCGGGGGGCAACGGATGGAAGTCAGTGTGAGCTTGATAGAGAGCGGCGGCAATATCCTGCCGGTGGAACTGGCGGCATACGACATGGACGGGCAGGCCGGGCTTTTCGTCCCCAACACCGCGGAGCGTACCGCCATGAAGGAAGCCGCAGCCAATATAGGCGGCAGTTTCGGGACAAGCATCTCGTTTGCACGCAGCGCCTCGCAACAACTCGTCATGGACGTGACAAGGGGTGTGCTCGGCGGCGGTTCGCAATACCTCGCCACAAAGATGCGTGAAGTGAAAGTGTCCGTGAAGGCGAATTACCAACTTTTATTAATATCCAAAAAACAGTAATCAGATTATGAAGACAAGAATTATTTTATCAATAGTCATGCTTTTCTCCCTGCTGGGGGCAAAAGCACAGGAGACGGTGGAAACAAAGATATTTCCCACCAACCAGATTATCGCACCGCACCGGATTGAGGTGACTTTCCGGAAAACCGTGCATATCCTTTTTCCTTCCGAAGTGAAATATGTGGATTTGGGTTCGTTTGACATCATAGCGGACAAGGCGACGGGAGCGGAAAACGTGGTACGCATCAAGGCGGCGGTAAAAGGCTTTGAGCGGGAAACAAACTTCTCCGTCATCACTGCCGACGGCTGTTTCTATTCCTTTAATGTGGTTTACAAGGACGAACCGGCACAGCTCTCCATCGAGATGGAGGACTGGCTCCGGGACAATCCCGAAGGCGGCATTGCCGGTGACCGCATGTTCGTGAAGCTGAAGGAACTCGGGGGGGAGACACCGCTGGTGGTGAACCGCATCATGTACACGCTGTACAAGAAGAACAAAAGGGACATCAGGCACATCGGCTGCAAGAAGTACGGCATACAGACACTGCTCAAGGGAATTTATATCAACAACGACCTGCTGTACCTGCATACATCCGTACGCAACAGGTCGGACATATCGTTTGACATCGACTATATCCGTTTTAAAGTCATCGACAAGAAAGTGGCCAAGCGTACGGCCATGCAGGAGAACTTCATCGAGCCGGTAAGGACGTATAACCGCCTGACGACGGTGGACGGAAAAGCCACGGTGCGCAATGTGTTCGTACTGCCCAAGCTGACACTGCCGGACGACAAACTGCTGGTAGTGGAAATCTATGAGAAGGGCGGTGCACGACACCAGTCGTTCCGTATAGAGAACACCGACCTTGTGGCGGCAAAGCCCGTCAGTGAACTGCATCTGAAATAGTAACCCCTATATAATATAACGTATATGCAAAGAATACTATTCATATTGGCAGTTGCCGTAATGTTGCTCTTCGGGGCGGACAAGGCATACGCGCAGCGTGACCTGCCGGGGCAGACCGGCATACAGTTCACCACCGGTGGAGTGAACCATTTCCTTTCATGGAAGAGCGGCGGCGGGCGCCATTACTTCACCTCGCTGGCCCTTACCCGTACCAACCGCAACCGTACCCATTGGCTGTACGGTCTGGACTATCAGATAAAGGAGTACACCTATGAGGGCAAGGCGATACCGAAAGCGCAGTTCACCGGGGAACTCGGCTATTTTATTCCCGTATTGGCGGACAAGGGACGGAACGTCTGTCTCCGTGTTGGACTTTCCGCTTTGGGCGGTTTCGAGACGGTCAACTGGGGAACTTCCCTACTTCATGACGGGGCGACAGCCACCAACGGGGACAGCTTTATTTATGGGGGTGGTCTGACGGCGGCTTTCGATGTCTATCTGACAGACCGGATCGTCTTCCTGCTGCAAGTCAAGGAGAGGGCATTGTTCGGAACGGATGCGGGGAATTTCCATACACAGATCGGATTGGAGCTTCGTGTCATTATCAACTAACGAAAAAAGAAAGGAGACTTAAAAATGAGAAACGCATTATATATATGTATAGGTGTGCTGGTATCGGCGCTGGCATTCAGTTCATGCGACGATAAGATAGACATCCGGCAGGATTATGACTTCAGCCTCTCTTCTTGGTATCTGCAAAAGCAGATTTCAGCGGATGAGACGGTGGAAATCCGTTTTTATCTGGACCGTGAAGGGAATTATGGGAAGGCGGAGTATGATATAGGCTACATTCAGGTGGAAGGCAAGGGAGAGGTGACGGATTGCGAAGGCGTGAAACTCGTCAACCGGGAAGTAAGGCCGTTGGCGGAAATGCCAGGGTTGGACACGGATAATCCGGTGAAGCAGGTATTCACCCTCTTTTACCGCTCGACAAGTACCAGACGTTCGGAGCTGAAATTCTTTGTCCGTGACAATTTCGGACAGGAAAGGGAGATGTCCGTATCATTTGATATTGAAAGTGATGCGGCAAAAGAATAGCGGTGTTCTGCTATTTGGGATAACGGCGGGCAAGTCCGCCGTTTTTCCGTTTGTATGAATTTTACTTAAAGAGAACAAATGAACGGGTAATTATTCCACATCACTCGGATTTTGTTTCTATATTTAGCACATTGTTAATTTAATAATCGGATGCATACCATGAAAACGACTCTCCGAATATTCCGCATCATATTCAAGCTGTTGCTGCTGGCCTATGTCACGGTGGTGAACTTCTTTTTCATCACAGTATTTTATTCCCTGCTGCTCACCATAATGCGTCATATATGCCCCGGCTGTGTACCGGGACTCTTTGACGAGGGGCTGGTGCCGCATCTGGTAAATACCATGCCGTTCTACCTGCTATTGCTCTTTATCCTCTATACCCTTTCTCCACTGAAAGTATGGATGATGCGCAGGAAGGAAGGTTACAGGCCATTGGGCGGTGTTGAACGTGTAAGGCTGGAACGCCTGCTTTCAGAAATGGGTATGGACAGAAAACTGAACTTTTATCGGAACGGGGACGTCCGTGCCAATGCGGTGACTTTCGGTTTCAATACGGTGGGCATTACGGACGGGATGATAAGGCAGGCCTCGGACGAGGAACTGAAAGGTGTCATCTGTCATGAGGTAGGACATATCGCACATTATGATTTCGTATATCGGGTGCTTCTTTTTTCGATGGAATCTTTCGGAAGCCGTTGTCTTTATGGCATATTCCTGATTCCGGCCCTGATATTCGGGATAATCGGCGGCATGGTGTCCGCACTGGTCCCGGCCCTCGGCTTTGTAGGGGAGCTGGCCGGTAAATTCTGGTGGGGGCTTTACAGACTGCTCCACTTTGTCATTTATGGCATCAGCCGGATAGCTGATGTGAATATCAACAAGTATGGCGAATACCGTTGTGACGCTTATGCGGTCAGATACGGATGCGGCAGCGGCCTGCTTTCTTTCTTGTACCGCTTGAAAAGGGCGGAGGACATGCGCGGTGAATGTCCTACATTCTCCGAATATATCCTGAGTACGCATCCGGCCACGGAGAAACGGATTGTGAGGCTGGAAAAGCTGTTGTAGTGTAACGGATTATATCCTTGTGAGGATTGAGACGTAAGGCTTGCCGGAATTTCGGATTGTTTCCATCTCCTTTGACTGTTCGTCAAAACAGCAGATGACATGCCCGTAACCGGGCAGCCTTTTCAGAAAGTCTTTCGAGGTACACACCTCTTTGGTATCAGCCTTCACCAGCAGGTCGTCATACAGGGCACGGTACAGATTATCCACTCCTGCCGGATGGCTTGCCAGATGGCTGTCTGGAGGAATGACAGCGACCAGACAGATGTCCGGACATTTGTCCGATTCCCGAAGCATGATTGCCGTATCAGCTGCAAGCAGCCCGATATAAGTGTTCATATCACAAAGGAATGTCCGGTATCCCTCATTGTAAATGGCATATATGTACCGGTAAAGTTCCATGCGGATTTTATCCTCACGGAAATAGTCATACGATGTTGTCTCCCGGATGGTGCGGCCTGTGACGGCTACATTCTTGTTGTACATTCTTAATATGGTTTTTAATTGGTTCCTTGTCGATAATCTCTTGTTATGTATCCGTAAAGTAAAGGCACGGTACCTAACAAGTTCTACTCTCCGGCACGACCAAGCGCCTCGCAGGAAACGAGTTAAGACCGTGCCATAAGCGTATGACAAGGACTTCGCCCGTTTATTCTCCTGCTTTAATTTGGTCGTTTTGAGAGTAAGAACAAACAGCTAAAAGCTATTCTGATATGTTATGTTTCAAAATCTTCTAATCTTATAATTTTCTGTTTTTTATATTCAACCACACAAATTTAGATAAAAATCGCGAGTTTTACACCGACAAGATAAAGAATCTGCTTTTTCTTTAGAGGAAAAGTAGAAAAAAAGTCGGGCAATCCTATAAGGACGGCCCGACTTTTTAATACGGTCACTTGTCAGGTGTGGGGTGTGGCAGGTCAGTCCACCGGTTCTCCGCCATAGCACAGACGGCAGATGTCACTATGGATTTCACGCATGATGTGCTCCTGCATCCGTTTGCTGATGCGGCGGTTCTTGGAACGCATGAACAGTCTGTTTTCTATCAGACTGCAAAACTTCGTGCCTTCCTTGTCCACAATACAGAGTATCTGGTTCTCAAGGAAAAAATCCATGTCTGTGGAGTATTCCACATTCGGGGAGATTCTTATATATTTCATATATTCACGGTTGGGATGATAATTACGGTGGCGGTGTGGGTGGGGTCATACGCCCTTGTTCGTCTTGTCATTTTTGGAAAGAAAAGCCATACCGGATTTTATTTCCGGCATGGCTTTATTGGCATTTTAGGCCGCCTTATCACTTCCAGCGTTCCCTTTTTTCGTTCCGGTGAGTTTCCTCTCCTGCTTTTCTTCAGTCAGCTGCGCTTCGGCTTTTTGTGCTGCCGCCTTTTCCGCTTTCTTCATCTCCTTTATCCTCTCTCCCAAACGTTCGTGCCTTTTCTGATATTCTTCCTCGTGAGTGGCTTTGGCAAGTCCGTACTGGTCGGGGAAGTGCATGTTTGCGAAGTCCCTCAAGAGCTTGGATGCGTTATTGTCTCCGTAGCCGCCCTCGCAGAGGGAGTGGATGATGAAATCGCGTTTGATGACCGTCCTTTGTGCATCCGTCAGTTTGGCTACAATCTTCATCCGCTGTTTCTCGTCCAACGGTATCGGCTGGTCTTTGATGCCGCAAAGCGGATAATGCTTCCTTTGCAGTTTGGTCAGCATGATGAAATAAAGCATTCCGTCCTCGTATTGCGTAAACGGACTTTCGGGATAGTCATTCTCACGGACTATCTTTTTCGTATCGGCAACAATCTTCTCGGTGGAGAGTTGTTTGAAACGCTTGTCCCGTTCCTGCAATGTCTCAATGGTAACGGGGGCGGTTTCCTTCCTGTTTATCTCCACATAGCAAAGTTCGGGTTCTGTCTGTCCCACTTTGACGTACGTCTTTATCCTGCCCTCTTCCTTTTTACGGTTGAGTTCTTCCACCTTTCGGGCGTATTCCTCGTTTTTCTGTTCAAAGGTCTGTACCGCTTGTTCATACTCTGTCGGTTCGGAGAACTGCTCCTTTTGCGGTGCTTCGGGTGCTTTGGGAAATTCCCTTGCCGACACGTTGTAATCGAGTTCTTTGATTTCATGCCCTTTCTTGTCTAATTTTTGGAGTGCCGTGTCGTTACGGCTTCCGTAATAAGGTCGGGCGATCACCAGCTTCGGATCGGATTTCAACAGTTTCTCCGTTTCCTTTGCCACATGCGCTGCGTTCTTGGCTTCCAGACATTTGCGGTTGGTGCAATGTCCGCACCCGTTGTGTTCGGCAAAAAGGTTGTAGTTGGCTGCGTTGTGTGCACACGCCTTGCATTCCGTCTTGTCGAACTTGTATTGTTCAAGGTCGGTTGTGTAATATTTCTCAAAATGTTTCTTGAACAGATTGAGCGTGTAACCGCTCCAATCGTCCCTATTGCCCTGCTTCAGGTGGTTCTCGTACACGTCCTTTTGGATGTTGGCTTCATAGGTGCTTATTTCCTCGGCCACACTGACGGTGATTGTCCCGTTATCCAGCAGTTCACCGATAGGCGCATACAATTCGTTCAGTTTCAAACGTGTATAGATATACTTCTCGCTCCGTCCGAAGCGGCTGGCGAGTGAGTACATATCGTACCTGCCTTTTTCAAGCAGGCGTTTGAAGGCTCTCGCTTCCTCGGTGGGGCATACCTGCTCACGCTGTAAATTCTCGCTCAGTGACATGTCCTCCGCTTCATCGTCCGTTATATGGTCGTATATGGTTGCCTTTATAGTCTTTGTTCCTGCAAGCAGTGAGGCACGGTAGCGGCGTTCGCCGTAGATGATTTCGTAACCGCCTGCCGTGCGTGGACGTACGGCAATGGCCTGCAAGACTCCCACTTCCCGAATGCTGTCCGCAAGTTCCTGCAAGGATGTGTCATTGAACGTCTTGCGGTGGTTGTCCGCACTTGGGTGTACGGCTGTGATGTCAAGGTCTGTTTCAGCCGTTGCCGTTGCAAGCGGTGTCTTGGGCGTGGCTTGCTGCGGTATTTCTTCCACAACGGTGGGAACGGTTGCCGTTTCGGGTGCTTCCGCCACTCCGGCAGTTCTGGGTATGTCCTGCCCACAGATTAATGTCATTGGCTTGGGGATGATTGCCAAAGCGGTTACTTTTGCTGCCGTTTCTTTCTCTGATTTCTGAACTTTGTTGTTCTTCTGTGCATTTTTGTTCGTTTTCATAACTATAATTTTTAATGGGTTGATATTGATTGAATTACTTTCGATAGGCAGGGCGGTTTGTTCCGCCCTGCCTATTCCGTCTCTATACGTTGGCATACGTTGCAAGTGCTTCACGTACTTTCTGTTCCTGCTTCCTGCTGTATATCCATCCTGCACGCCTTTCACCGTTGTAGGTGAGGTTCGCACGGAACAGACCGTTCAAGCCTTTCAAAACGTCCTTTATCGGCTTGGTGTCCCCGAATACGGCTATCGCCTTTTCGCTGTATTCCACAATTTCAAGATTAAGCGTTGAGAGGTCTGCGGATGTTGTCGGCTGTGCTTCGGTTTCCCTTTGCGGTGCTTTTAGACAAATGTTGGCTTCGTCCCCTGCGGTGTGGGCGTATCGCTCAATGAACTTTTCAAGGTCGTAAATCCGCTCTTTTGAAATCGTCCAACCGCTGTACTTGTTACGTCCCAAATACATGCCGTCCCCCATGCTGTAATTTTCACGGTGTTCGTATTCCTTGTCGTTTTCTGCCAAATAAGCCGTTCCCTCAAAATTGGCGGCATATTTGCGCATTTCGGAAAAGAGGTTTCGTGTATGGGTGGAAAAACCTAAAATCACGGTTCTTTCTATACGGTAGTCGTAGTAGTCCGTATAGCTGTCACACTCGCTCACCCGTAGTTCACCGACAATGACGGCTTTCGCATCCAAAGGGATAAGGGGGCGCAAGCGTTCCGCTCCGATTTTTGCGGTGTGTTCGTTCCTCTGCCGTTCTTCCTCCGCTTTTCTGTCATCCTCCGTTTTCTTCTCCCTCGCTTTGGTAAGTAGGGCGGCTGTTTCCAACGGATCCAAAAACTTGGGGTTCGCATCGTCATAATACATGCCTATCCCGAATTTTTCCGACAAGGGCCGGATAAGGTCGGAAGTATGAAACTCGTGTGTCCGCAAATTGATAAGATGATAGGTTATTCCCCACTGGCTGCGGCTTACTTCATACACTACATAGCTGTCGTAGCTGTAACCTTCCAGCATTACCACTTGATTGACTGAAACGGTCTGTTCGTCTCTGTCATAGCTTCTGTTCGCTCCCAATAAATGTACTTTGTTCATAATGAGTTGTTTTAATGATTAATATTTCGTTTCAGAGTATCACGCAAAAAAGGATGATGAAAAGGAGAAGAACGGAAAGGAAAAGGATAGCGGAAAGAATGCGCCACACGGCACGGATGAGGAAAACCACCACCGCCAAAACCACCAACGTGGGCAGAATACCGCCTAACCCCGTCACCACACCACCGACGAAGGCACACACGAAACGCGCTGCCACATACACCATGAAACTGACCAGCGACCACTTCACCAAAATTTTTATGCCGGTTGGAGCGGAGCCGAAGCCTCGTTTCAAATCTTGCTGTATTTCTGTTCTCTTTTTCATAACATTGACTTTTTTTTTATGCCTTGTCGGTGGCTTCACCTTGCTCGTTTCAGGGGGCAGATACGGACGGGGAGAAAATGTGCAAGGCTTTTGGCGAAAAATTTTCAACCGCCCGGCTGGACGGATTGAAAAATTTTCGCCAAAACCCGTAGGGCGCGGAGCGGCCTTGCATATTTTTAGGGGCCCCGGCCGTAGCTTCGCACCCTGAACCATGCAAGGGGAAGTCATGACGGGGTAATAAAAATGAGGAAATTGTTATATGAGGAAAAAGAGATAAGGAAATATAGCAAGATTCGAGAGGATTGCTATCGTCTCAATCAGTATATGACCATTCGCAACATGGTGTTAAGCCCAACCGATTGAAACCGTTTGGATGAGAGTTATTATATAAGGGAAGACTTTCACGTATGGTTATGTGAGAGGTTGGGGCTGAAATTCCCAGACCTACTCAATCTAAAGCCTTAGGTTATTATTTCTTTTTATGCTCTTGTGTCCAGCTTTGCATCCGTTTGGTTAATGCTTCTTTCAATGAATCCAAGAAGGGGGTCTTATTATTACGGATACGCATATCGCTGAATGTGCGTGAATGGTTAGAGTCCAATTCAATATTAAAAACGGTCTGGATATAGTCAAAAAGTTTTGCCAAAGGAATATCACCAAAGACTTTACGGCTATCCCAAGCGTAGATTTGCTCGTAAAGTTCTGTTTTTGTCGCAACCCACGTGATACGGACGCGAGGTAAAGACTGTTCTAACCGGCGATTTTCCAATGCTTCAAGTTCCTTATTCAGATATACCATCAACATCTCGTTAGCTTTCAGCCTGGCGACCTTGAAATCACAATTAGTAGAAAACATCGGATCACGTTCGTAATGGAACGATTCCAGATAAAGAGCCGTGTCAATACGTCCTCGCAAATAATAAATTGAATCCAAATGCGTCAAACCTGAACGGTAATAACGCACGAAATCCGAACGTTTTGTGTTGTAACGATTGATAGCCTTGATTTCATCAATCAGATAAGCCCGCTGTGAATCTACTCCTACCGGGCGATTCATTTCGATATTATAGACCTTACGATAGTAAAGCAATCGGTAGAACAAACGAGGTTTTATTTCTTTGAAGAACTGTATTTCTTCCGCTTCATCTTTGAATGTATAGGAACCAATAAACTCTTTTACCTGTTGAAAAGCATTAGCTAATACTTGTGAGGCTTCAAGAGACTTCTTCATAATATTTAAGTCCGCGGACTCGATTTTTTTCAATTTCTTTTCAATCTCTTTTTCGAGATTATTGATAAACTCATTCATTTCTAATTTAGAACTTTATGATGTTTAGACTATTTTACAATCAAAATGCTAATCTCATACAATACGCACATCGGCAATGCAACCAGTGAAAGCGTAAAAACATCTGACGTTGGCGTAATAATTGCGGCAATCACAAGAATAATCACGATGGCATGCTTGCGGTACTTACGCATGAAATCTGCAGAAAGAAAACCCAACTTTGCAAACAGCCACGATAGTATCGGAATCTCGAAAACAATGCCCATTGCAAGACACATCATCACCAGCGTCGAGATATACGAATCAAGAGAGATGAGATTATCCACCTCGCCACTTACTTGATAGGTTCCCCAAAAACGGAATGTCAGCGGAAAGATCAAAAAGTAGCTGACTAATACCCCCGAGGCGAACATCGCATAGCCGCCTCCGACCACCCGAATTACATACCGACGTTCATTATCATAAAGTGCGGGAGAAACGAACCGGAATAGTTGGTAAAGAATATAGGGCGAGGCGCACAGCACTCCGGCACACAAAGCGGTCTTCATGTGAATGATGAACTGTTGTGCCAGCCCCGTATTGATAAGCCGCACGGAAAACGGTTCTACCGTACTTCCGACCCATGTCGCCATGCTGTCGAGCAACCGATAGGTAACGAATCCGTCATCCTTTGGAGCAAGCACAACGGCAAATAGTTCCTCTTTGAAAAAGAATGCCGCAATGCCGAACACGACAGCCACGGCGACAATTTTCACGATTGCCGTCCGTAGCACGTCTAAATGTTCCCAGAAAGATTGCGTATGCGTATCGGCTGCCATCGGTTATTTCTTTTGCTCGGAATTCTCAACTTCTTTTTCTATGTTGTTCATTCCCTCTTTGAAGGAACGAACGCCTTTGCCGATCCCTTTCATCAATTCGGGAATCTTCTTACCGCCGAAAAACAGCAGCACGACCAATGCGATCAGCAGCACTTCCTGCATACCGATACCGCCAATAAAAAGTGGTGTCATCATCATTATTTGCGAATTAACCCGTTTATCATTTCGAAGATTTCGTTTTCATCAAGTTCCGTATCACAGGGAATACAGCCGACTTGTTCGCGGTTGATTATGCCATCGTAATACATATCCACTCCGAAATCGGAAAACAACGCTACCAGCTTCCTCGAAGATTCCTCTATGGAAGAATCAAAACCGAATACGTCGAGATAATATTTTCTGACATCCTCTTTATGACGTTTTCCCATCGCTTCGAGGAATCTTGGGAAAATAGACGTCAGGCTTCTACGGTAAGAGCTGCCAAATAACTTTTCTGGAAGAAATTCCAACTCATAAATGTCGTATGCGTAAGCCTCTTCCTTTCCTATTCCCAGTCTGGACGAAGTGGAAAGAGATGCGCCCATCATAATAATACTTCTTGTATCAAGGTCATTCGGATTCTTCAATAAAGTCTTCGTCGCTTCGAGTACGTTTTTGATATAAGAAATTCCTGCATCGTAGGACATCCGGTTTTTGTCGCCCAAAATACACGCCGATAGTTGAACCAGTGTAACAAGTCCCGTATATGCGGTCATCTCTTTGTCTAAAGTCAGGGAATATTTGGGACAAAGAATAGCATAGTCGGCCGGTATGCCGTATGCCGTCCCGAAATCGTCCGTCCTCAAATCGACCGATACAGCCCCGAGTCCGTTCTCCGAACCGCTGGACGGATAGGTCGGTATCAATACGAGCGGCAGTCGTTGCAGCCCGTAAGAAGGTTTCCCTTTCAGGTAATCCCACAAATCGGATTCATGGTAAAAGCCGAAAGCCATCAATTTGGCACTATCCATCACACTTGCGCCTCCGGCTCCGACAATCAGGGTTACGCCGTTGGACTTGGCAAACCGGATACCCTCTTGTATTTTGGAAAATTCCCTTGAAGAAGCTCCATATTCCACAAAATGAATGTCGGCATCGGTCAATGTTCGGATTATATCATTGTAGCACCCGTTTCGTTTTACGGAACCGCTACCGTAAACAAACATCACTTTATGCCCTTTAGTCACTTCTGCGATAGTCTCCCGTATATCATTACGAAAGAGCAGTTTCGTATCGTTTCTGAAAATAAAATCTTTCATTATAATGTCTCTTGTTTAAGTTGTTCCACAAAGAAGTTGATTCGCTGCATTTGTGCCGGGATATTGATGCTTTGCGGGCAATGGTGTACGCATTGGTCGCAGCCGATGCAATGGTCGGCCTGCCGCAGTTTCGGCACGGAACGGTCGTAGCCGACGAGAAACGCCCGTCGGGCTTTCCGATAATTCTCGTCCTGCGAAGAGACGGGAACATTCCCTTCGTTGATGCACTTGTTGTAATGTGCGAATATGGCAGGAATGTCCAGTCCGTATGGACAAGGCATACAATATTGGCAGGCGGTACAGGGAACCGACGGGTATTTCAGCATAGTCTGCGCCGTATCTTCCAAGAGTGCCAACTCCTCTTCCGTACAAGGATCGATCGGCGAGAAGGTACGGATATTGTCCTGCAAATGTTCCATATAGGTCATGCCGCTCAATACGGTCAATACCTTTGGAAATGAACCCGCAAAACGAAATGCCCACGAAGCGACGCTCTCTTCCGGGCGACGCTGTTTGAGCCTGCCGTTCAGGTAGTTGGTCAGCGTGGTAAGTCTGCCGCCCAACAGCGGCTCCATGACAATAGCCGGTATATCACGTTTCTCCAACTCGGCATAGAGGTATTCCGCGTTGAAATTCATACCCGAAGCGTGCCGGTAGTCCACATAGTTCAGTTGGATCTGCACGAAATCCCATTTGAACTCATCGTGTCGGGAGAGCAGGTAATCGAACACTTTCACATCTCCGTGGTAGGAAAAGCCCAAATGCCGGATACGTCCCGCTTCCCGTTCTTTAAGCAGAAAGTCGAGCAGTCCGTTATCGAAAAAACGCTCCATCAAAAAGGGCATACCACTCCCAATACCCACGATATGGAGCAGGTAATAATCGAAGTAATCGGTCTGCAAGTCCTCGAACGACCGGCGATACATCTTTACCGAAGCATCGAACAGCTCTTCGGGAGACAGCCCTTGCCCGGCCAGACGGTGGTTCGACATCTTTGTTGCCAGATAATACGAATTACGAGGATGGCGCTTCAATGCTGTTCCGGTGGCTTTCTCTGAAAGCCCGCGACAATAGGGAGGAGCCGTATCGAAATAATTCACTCCATGCGCCAGAGCATAATCTACCAGTCTATTGACTGCTTCTTGGTCGATAACGTCTCCGGTTCCATCCGGCGACGGCATCATGGGCCAGCGCATACAGCCATAGCCGAGTAGCGAAATCTGCTCTTTCGTTTTAGGATCGGTACGATAGGTCATCTTATCGGTCGGGACTTCGCCTTGTGCGCTGCCTCCGATTCCGGCATCCCGAAAGGAACATCCCGCAACCGTCGTTGCAGACACCGCAGTAACTCCGGCTCCCAACCGCTTCAGGAACTCACGCCGGTCTATCCTATGTTTATCTGTTTTTTCCATACTGTTATCTGATTTTATATGATTCTATGGGCTTCGTGTCCCTCGACATAAATGGCACTGAACGGACGTGCCGGACACAGATTTTCACACGCACCGCACCCGATACACCGTTCGGTATCCACCATCGGTATCAAGGGCGAGAAATCATCGTCGGGGATGGAGGGTATCATCGAGATTGCTCCCGTCGGACAATGTCTGGCGCAATTACCGCATTGTACGCCATCTGTCAGGACAACGCAATTCTCCTTTACCCATACGGCATGGCCGATCTGTATAGCGGACTTTTCTTCAGCAGAAACCCGTCGGATTGCTCCGGCCGGGCAAACCTCCGAGCATTTCGTACATTCGGGACGACAATAACCGCGCTCATAAGAAGATTCCGGCTGCATAAGCGTTTCCAACCGAGAGGAAGGGCGCAGCACCCCGTTCGGGCAGACCGACACGCATAGCTGGCAGCCCGTGCAATGGCGATTCATATTACGCAGACTGCTTGCTCCGGGAGGAACGAGAGGAGTCGTGCGCTTCGGAATTTTCTTGTCGAGAATAACAGCCAGTCCACCGTCCACATTCTTTTCCTGCGCTTTGGCCGTGGCCGTACCGAGAAGAAGAGCAACCCCGGTGAGGAAATGGCGTCGGGAAGGATTCTGTTCTTCTGTTTTAGATGATTGCACGGCTGTCCGTTCCCGTCGTCGGGTATAAGAGATGGCCCCGTGTTTGCAGGTCTCAAGACAATCCATGCAAGCCACACAACGCGAATGGTCTATCTCGTGATTCTTGTAGTCGATACAAGACGCCTTGCATTTTCGGGCGCACAAGCTGCACGAGGTGCATTTCTTGGGATCAATGACCGGACGTAAAAGTGCATATTTCGAGAGCAAACCAAGTATAGTACCTACCGGACAAACCGTATTGCAGTAGGTACGTCCGTTACGCCATGCCAAGACAAATAACAGGATACAAGTAACAATGGCTATAATGAATGTCGGCAGGCTTCTCATCCAGACCTCCGTTTCATAAAAGGTGTAACTTTCGGCTCTCTCGGCAAGGTAGGCCAAGAGGTTGTTTCCCCATCCATAAAACGGAGCCAGTAAATTCTGAGCAATCCGACCGTAAGCACTGTACGGAGCTATCAAGGCGACCAGCGAACCTGCGCCTGCTGCTATCGCCACGAGTAAAAGAGCCAATGCACCGTACCTGATTCCGGATTTTGCCGGAGAATAGGAAAAACGGTTTTTCCCTTTTTTACGCCGACTGCCTACCCACGAAACAATATCCTGCATGACACCCAGCGGGCAGATGACGGAGCAATAAATGCGACCGAAAAGCAGTGTCAGCACAACGAGTAGAGCCACGACACCTACATTCAAGGCCAGCAGAGCAGGTAAGAATTGTATTTTTGCCATCCATCCCATCCATGTATGCCACCCTCCCGTGAAGTCGAGAAACAGCAACGTGACAGACACAAAAAAGATGATTGCCAGTATAAGCCTTATTTTCCGCAACATAGCTATCATTTAAGGGTTTGCATATCTATCACATACCTGAACTTCACATCTCCGTCCACGGCCTTCTGATAGGCTTCGGTAATCGTTTTTCCGTCTGCCGGAATAATTTCGACTTCGGGATAGATGCCGTTGGCGACCGAATAGTCCAACATCTCCTGCGTCTCCTTGATTCCCCCAATCTGGGAACCGAAAATCTTGCGGTTGGAGTTCATCACGATGGCGTTTACCGGAATACTCGGCATATTGGCCGCCGAGGGGATTCCGACGATAGCGAGCTGACCGTCCAGCTTCAACATTTTCACATACATTACCGGATCATACTTGGCGGGAATGGTGGAGAGAATGAAATCGTATTGCTTGTTCAACCCTTGCAATTCATCGCTGTTATTCACATTGACATAACGGGTAGCCCCCATGCGTGCGGCATCCGCACGTTTTGCTTCCGTTACATCGAATACGGTCACATCGGCTCCCAATTTCACAAGATACTGCACGGCCAAGTGTCCCAACCCACCGAATCCGGCGACACCGACCTTGTCACCTTTCTTGACACCTACATTACGGATAGGCGAATAGGTCGTGATTCCGGCGCAGAGCAGCGGCGCGACTTTCTCGATTTCGGCATTTGCCGGAATCTTGATGGCGAAGTCTTCCGCTACAACGTAGTTGTCTGAATAACCGCCCTGCGTCGGTTCATTACCGTTATAGCGGTCTATGTCGTGGTAGGTCATGATGGCCCCTTCCTTGCAATACTGCTCCAGATCATGCTCACAAGCCTCGCAATGACGGCATGAACCGATCATGCACCCGATACCGGCATAGTCGCCTACCTTGAATTTCGTGACGTTGCGGCCTACTTTCACCACACGTCCGGCAATCTCGTGTCCGGGAACCATCGGGTATTTTTCAGGCCCCCAATCCTCGCGGACATGGTGGATGTCACTATGGCAGATACCCGCATAGAGAATTTCAATCTGGATTTCATTATCACCGACAGCGTGGCGGGTAAATGCGTATGGTTTGAACTGACCGTCGTTCTTGAAAACGGCGAATCCTTTGGTCGGCACGCCTCCGACACCTTGTGCCGAGGCTGTCATTGTGCATACTGTACACATGATTGCTAAAATGATATTTCGTTTCATATTGATATTATTGCTTATTCTCATTGGTGTTATTGGATGATATGGATGTCACGCAGCCAACTTTCTACGCCACCGCCCGTATAGGTACGCAGATGAACCGAAGCGGGCGTCACCTCATGAATCTTGTCGATGGATTGCTGGAGATACTCTGTCGAGCCGTAAGTAAAGAACGGGATAACGATCTTGCCGTCGAGGTCGTAGTTTTCGAGGAACGTACAGACGACCATTGCCGGATTGTGCCACCATATCGGCGAACCGACAAAAATCACATCGTATTCGTCGATACTTTCAGGCAAATTGCCGACGCCGGGACGCAGGTTGTTGTACGATTCGTTCTGAATACGGTCGCTGTCGTCATAGGGATTCGAGGCATAAGGTTCAGACGCCTCGATGCGATAAACATCCGCACCGGTCGCCGCCACAATCTCCTCGGCTCTCCGCTGGGTATTGCCCGTAGCGGAAAAGTAAGCCACTAAAATTTTGCGGCTACCATCATATTCGATCTCATCGGAAGGATAATCCGCATCGAAATCATCCTTGTCACACGCGCTTGCCAGCGTCATTACAGCCAGTGCCATAAATACATAATAAAAAAATGTTCGTTTCATAATCCTATCGTTTTTGAAGTTATTGTCTATTAGCTCTTATAATGTCATTCAGTGAAATATCCGGATGGCGGTATCGCGCATCGGGATTTTTCTCTCCCGCACGGAGTGTGATGGCTTTTTGCGGACAATTCTGAACGCAGGAGAGGCAATATTCACAGGCTCCTTTGCATTGAACACCTTCGCCCGTCAAGGTATAGTTCCGGCGCGGGCATACCTTTACACAGATTCCACAGCCGATACAGTTTTCCTTGATGACAAGCAACTTTTCGGCGGAAGGGGAAAGAGTGTGTCCCGCACGTTGCATGAACTCGGCGTGCTGCTGTTGTTCCTCTTCGGTAACGGGTTGTATCCAGTGCTTGCGTGCCTGTATGTCCTGCATGATTTCGGCAATTTGCTTGTCTTCCTGCTTGTCGATTTTTACCTGTTCATTCATATCGAATGACGGGAGAAAGTTATCCACCATTTTCAGGGTGGTGATATAGTCGAAGCGCGTCCCGTTTTCTGTTGCCAGATTGTTCCACAATTCGGTCGCGCTGCACTTGCGGTTGCCGTAGGTAAGGATGGAAAACAGGTAAGGGGCTTTCAGCCGGGCTTTCCGAATAAACTCCTGCACCATTTGCGGGGCAAGATGTCCGTAAATGGGGTAAACGATACCTATTTCATCCGCCTCGAATTCCAGCTTGTCCTGCCTGATAATCTGCGGAATACTCAACGGATTTTCCGCGAATTTCCGAGCCACGTAGAGGCAGTTTCCGGTTCCCGTGAAATAGAATACCAAACGTCTCTTTTTCTCTTCCGTACAGGACGTGATAGAGGAGAGCCCGGATGCGGTCAATGCCAACCCTGCCAATGTAGTTCCCATACATTTGAGAGCTTCTCTTCTGGTTATTTTTTCATTGTTCATATTCGTATTAAAACTACTTGTAATTCATTTCTTTATCTGATGCAAAATTACGTCAGACCAGCAAGGAAGACCTTATATGAATTACGGATTGGCGTATAATTATTACAGATTGAAATTATACTTGAAAAAGTATCCTCATTTAACTTTATATATCCCTTATTAAGCAAGTTACCCGGCCGGAAATCCGGTCGGGTAACTTATTGGATAGGTTTGAACCGTTATCACTTATTCAGCCATTCCGATTCTTTTCAGCCAATTCAATACATTGGGTTTCGCTTCGCTGACATGGTCACGGGGAACTGCATAACCATCCAACACGGAGGCTTTAGGCTCCAACTCCCGTATGGTCTTGATGGCATCCGAGAAACGACTGCCGCCATGCGTACAGAAAGGGATAACAGTTTTATCGCTGAAGTCGTATTCATCAAAGAACGAGTAGAGTGGCATCGGCATATCGTACCACCAGTTGGGGAATCCAATGAAGACCACATCGTAGTCATTGAGATTTTTGATGTGTGTAGCCAGCTTCGGACGGGCATTGTTGTCTATCTCGACCTTTGCCGCATCGATCAATGCCTTATGCGAGCCGGGATAGGTGTGTACGGTCTTTATCTCGAAAAGGTCGCTGCCCGTAGCTTCACTGATGACGGATGCGATGTATTGCGTATTCCCCATTACTTTACCATTGGAAACAAGGCGGCTGGCTCCGGAAGAAGCATCCACTCCATCCGTTTCGGGAACGGAGAAATAAACCACCAAAGCTTTTCCTTTAGCATTTTGAGAGGTAGATTTTACTTGTTGTCCGGATAGGGATTGCGCTACATTTGTACTTTCCGATACGGACTCGTTCCCGGCAGCCCAACAATAGGCCGTTATCGTACAGGCAATGATTGCCAGTACACTCATTGTTATAATTCCTTTTTTCATTTTTTACTTGTTTTATATGTCTATTCAATAATTCCAATTCGACGCAACCAGCCTTCCGTACCGTTTGTACTGCCCGGCATATCAATACCCGCATCGTCGGGACGCCCCGGCGTCGTAATGTCGTTCGCATCGAGATCTTCGGGAAGTGTTTCCGGAATATGCTTTGAGCCGGGCGTTACCTTATAAATTTTCTGCATGGATTCGTTCAGATAGGTAGTAGCTCCGTAGGTAAAGAACGGAATAATAACCTTGTCTTTCAAGTCGTATGCTTCGAGGAACGTACAAACCACCATCGCGGGTTGATGCCACCAACAAGGCGAACCGACGAGAATCGTATCGTATTTCGCAATCGTTTCCTCATCAAGCAGGTTCGCCACTCCGGGACGCAGGTCGTTGTAGGCTTCACGCTGGATGCGGTCGCTGTCATCATAAGGATTTGCGGCATACGGTTCGGCAGCCTCAATCCGATGGATGTCAGCATCCGTAAGCTCCACGATTCGTTCCGCTACGGCTTTGGTGTGTCCTTCAGCGGAGAAGTAAACCACAAGCATATTGCCGTTCCCGGACGGAGTATTGGGTTCATCGGGTTCATCTGGGTTAGTCGGATTTTCAGAATCATCGGGATTTCCTTCATCGCCCGGTTCTTCGGGAGTGGAGGGTTGCTCCGTTGGCGGCATAGGATCATCATCGGGAGAACAAGCGGCCATAGTCGTCAGAGAAAGGAACAAGAGCGGAATAAAAAGTAACTTTTTCATATTCAATCTGTTTTTTGATGTTTATTTATTGTTGTACTCTTCTTCGGTTACGGGAGCATACCACTGGGTAGCACCCAAATGAACCTTTGTATTGATTGCTATATGCGTGAATCCGCTGTCGGAAGCCGCTCCGTGCCAATGTACCACGTCTGCCGGAATAGCGACCACGTCACCGGGATTCAAAACTTGTATGGGTTTCCCCTTTTCCTGATAGTAACCTTTTCCGGCAGTGGCGATCAGAATCTGGCCACCCGGATGCGAGTGCCAACTGTTTCGGGCTTTCGGCTCGAATATCACGTCGGACACTACTACATCGAATGTTTCACTGTCGGTCATCAACCGTTGGAGGTAGGCCGTGCCGTTGAAATTAGTACCTTCAATGACATTTCCTTTGGGAAAGATGGAAGAAGGTGCGGCAGGCTGGATTGTTTCAACCTTGTTTTCTGGTTTCGGGGTACAAGCACCGAGTGCCGCAACCAGTAAAAATAAGCAAGTTATCTTTTTCATATCGAATCGTTATTTTAGATGTTGTTTGAAGAAAGCGTCCAGTTTCGGAAGCGTGATTTTCAGATATTCCGGCTGGTCGTACAAATCCACGTGCGTTGCTTCGGGAACGACGAACAGTTCTTTCGGTTCGGCAGCTTTCTCGTATGCGTCTTCCGAGAAATATTTCGATACCGCATTTTCTCCCACGATGAAAAGTACAGGACGCGGCGATATGGTCTCGATTTGCGCGAACGGGAAGAAGTTCATCATCGGCGCAAGGCTCGTGTAGGAGTAATAACCCGTAGAGTTGGGATGCTGCCCGCGCTGCGGATTGTCGTAATAATCGAGGAAATCGATGGCAAACTTCGGCGTGTTCTCATCTACCTTTTCGGGCAGGGCGCGAATATCCCGACGTGTGGCTCCACCGTATTCCGCCGTGCGCTGACGACCAATCTCATCGAGAATCGCCATACGCTGCTCGTAAGTCTGCGTGTCACCCACACCCTGACGGCGGGCACGCCCCATATCGTACATACTGATGGTGGCAAGAGCCTTGATACGATGGTCTATCTGCGTAGCACTGACAGAATAACATCCTCCGCCACAGATACCGATTACACCGATCTTATCGGCATCGACAGTCGGATGATTCGAGAGGAAATCGACTGCCGCACTGAAATCTTCCACTCTCACTTCGGGCGATTCCATACGACGCGGATAACCGCCGCTCTCGCCGTAGTAGGACGCATCGAACGCCAATGTCACATAACCCATTTCCGCCAGCTTGCGGGCATGAAGCCCCGAAGTCTGTTCTTTGACACCACCGAAAGGATGCCCGACGATGATGGCGGCATATTTCTTTGCCGAATCATAGTTTGCAGGGAAATAAAGATCGCCGACCACATCAATCAGGAAACGGTTGTGGAAAGTCACTTTTTGTTTCTTCACGCCATTCTCGACTGTCTCGACTGGTGTTTCCGGGTTGGCGATCAATCCTTTGCTTTGCAACAATTCGTTCAAAACCAGTCTGCCGCCGTCGGCTTCGCTGTGTCCGACGTGCTTTTCGACAATGGCCAGCACACCGCGTAATTCATCCGGTGTTACACCTACATTCAGCGCGATACCCATGTGTCCTTTCAGCATCGGTTCCACGCCTTTGCCCAAAGAGGCGATGACGGCGACGGTTGTCAGCTCCCGTTCGGCATAGGTCAATACATCCCGCTCGAAAAGGTCGGCGAAGAGATGTTCTTTGAGGAATACCTCGATTTCCGGAGCCAGTACTGCATAGTCGGCTTTCGGCGCATCTGCCGGAACGCCCGAAATTTCTGCGAGAATATCGCGTCCACGTTCGTACTTACGGCGGGTATCGGTTATCGGCGATGCTTCGCGTCCCCAATCGTCTTCGATACCTTTTGCCTTACGCTCGTCGAGTACCGCAACTAACGTTTGCAGTCCGCGCAGGGCACGGGGAAAACCGCAATAGGCGTAGGCGTGTACCATCACTTCTTTCAGCTCACTGACGGTCATGCCGTCATTCAACCCGTCAATAAGGACGGTTGTCAGTTTGTCGAGGTCTCCCGTACTTGTAAGAGCTGCGACCTCTGCAATGTGTTGTCGTTTACTGTCCATAGCTTGTCCTGCTTTCGGTGTTTGAGAGGCTGCGATTCCGCATCCGAAGAAGACACCGAGTAGCGTTGTCATAATTTTCAATTTTATTTTCATAATCTCTATCATTTTATTTATCTGTTTTACCTGATGCAAAATTAGGCTGGAATTTTCGTCCCGACCGGTCATGAATTACGGTTTGAAGGATAATTATTACGGTTTTTGTAGTTCACTGACTGCAAAAGCGTACACAGTAATTGAGTAGCAATTCGATATGTGAGGCGATGATCGTTGCGCTATGTCGGTCGATGGCATGGTGTAACTCTTCTCCGATTTCCCGCAGGTTATCGGTTATGATTCTCCTTTCGTGCTCCGACAATGCACCCTTACAGCAGCAGCGTTTCGGGTAGGTCTCGATACGGTTTTCAAGCGATGTGTCGCATAACAAATCGGGATGAAACAACACCCCCGAATAGCATCCGGTATGTCGATGCCGGTTCGAGGGTATTTCAACCGTTTCACCGGGATAAACCAGCCGCAGCCACTCTTTTTCAGATGCTTTTTCTTGCTCTGAATCGTTGTAATACAACAGTCCGTAAAAATTGCACGTCATCCGAATATCCTCGGTCAGATTTGCCTTTGAAAAATCGACCATACAGATCAACGGATGCAGTGTTTCATGCCCCGTCAATTTATTGAACCTATCAATGGTCATAAGTCCCGAATTATTCATTTGTATCATTGTTCTTTCTTTTATTCAGTTTTCCACGATGCAAAATTACAGGCTGTCCGAGTGCTCCATAGGGTATGAATTACGGTTTCATGTATAATTATTACAGATTGGAACCGATAAGCCGAAGATATTTTCTACATTTGCATAGAAACAATGAAAGAGACTGTTATGGAGAAGATTATGCAACTGAAAACGATAAAGGAGTACAATGATTACATGGGCGTGGAAACGAGGCATCCATTGGTCAGCGTCATAGAGGGAAGCCGTATGCCGCACCCCGTACCCCACGCACGCAAGCACGTGGGAATGTATGTGGTCTTCCTGAAAGAATTACGATGTACGGACGATTTGACCTATGGTCGACGCTCCTACGATTTTCAAGAGAATACGTTAGTGTTTATCGCTCCGGGGCAAGTGTTCGGACATGAAGCCGACGGAACGACTTTTACCGGTTCGGGCTGGTGTCTGCTGTTTCATCCCGACTTGCTGCGAGGCACGCCGCTCGGCCGCCATATGCAGGATTATACTTTTTTCTCCTATGCCGCCAATGAAGCATTGCACCTCTCCAAGCAGGAGCAGCAGACCGTCATCGACTGCCTGACAAAAATCGACGAGGAAACGTATGACAAGGCAGATCGCCACAGCAACCTGATTATCGCTTCTGCCATCGAGTTGTTGCTCAACTATTGCATCCGTTTCTATGACCGGCAGTTTATTACCCGCACAAAGGAGAACAAGGATACGCTCGGTTCTTTCGAAGCCTTGCTGAACGACTATTTCACTTCGGATAAACCCTCTAAATTCGGTACACCGACCGTTGCTTATTGTGCTGACCAGTTGCATCTGTCTGCGAATTATTTCGGAGATTTGATTAAAAAAGAGACCGGTTTATCTGCACAAGAATATATATTGGCAAAAACAATGGATACAGCAAAAGAGCTGCTTGCCGATCCTACAAAATCTGTCAGTGATGTGGCTTATGCTTTAGGGTATCAATATCCTCAGTATTTCAGCAAGGCTTTCAAGCGTGTCGTAGGGTGTTCTCCGAATGAATACAGAACATTTAATTAAGATGTTATTTGATTTTTGAAAAAGCCTAAAAATAGAGAAATGGAATACCGATATTTGTTTTCTTTATTAATTAAATAGATTGTTATGTAATAGCTTATTATATGATAAACATACCGTAGCCGGTATGTGCTAAGGCTACATTGAAAATGATGTAAAATTACCCCGTTTTTCTCTTTTCAGAAGAAAAACGGGTATTTTATTATGGTTCAATAGAAAGAAGAATCACATTTTGTTTATTATTGGTTATAATATCTACCAAAATGAGAACAAATACCGAGTGTAGGATTAATTTTTGGGAAATATCACCTAATTTTAATTCGATATAATTTATTGTATGTAAACACGATAACACTAATCGAAAAATATATTTATACCGACCTCGTTTTTAGTTATCCATATAACCAATAATTTTGCAAAAGATAAAAATGAAGAAATATATGACTTAGTACTTATTAGATGCATTTTATGATGATTTAGTTGGAGTTGATGATTGGTAAAACTAAAAATGTGATGCGATGAAAACATTAACAAGTGCACTCCTTTTCAACCTATTTATCTCCTATTTGGAGGGGATGGTACAAGTGGTGGAAGAATTACCTGCTGCTTATGATAATTTTGTAACTCTGCTTGGAGAACTTCCACAAAATGAGAACCAAATATTGAAGTTACGTCGCTTGAATTATACCAAAATAGAATTGGCTTCTATACAAATAGCATCGGAACAAATGTTGGAGAAAAGACATGTCTTGTACGATGTGTTTATCGGTAAGGCCTTATCTCTCCTCAATGCAGAGATAGAAATGGTTAAAGAGTTATTCAGATATGGGAATATTATCCCCGAATTGAAATCTGAAATAATAAAAGATACAGAAAATAAATCTGTTGTCATGTTGACTTGGAACGGTACAGACAGTGATTTGATTGAACTGGTGGCTGCGTTGATGGCTGCTGGTGCAATAAGTTCAAGAAATGGTGACAAACTGACTGTGATAAGTGTAATTAGGGCTTTTGAGGATATGTTTCATCTTAAAATAAATGCACTATATACCAAACGGGGAAAAGTGTTTGATCGTTGTACGGACACTACTCCATTTATTGATTCCTTGCGTGTAAGTTATAACCGGATGCTGGAGAAACGGCTAATTTAAAAGTCATACGCCAACGGACGCCAAAATCCGACTCGGATTCCCTCTTTATTGTGGGCTGTTAGATGATGTATTTTCTTTGCAGGCATTAAGTTATGCAAAAAGAATCAAGTTATGGGATTATTGAAAGATTGGGCAGACCGTTGGTTACATCACCGGACAGCCGAAGCGGGTACCTTGCCCGTTTCGGCAGACAATGAGAATCAGCGCATGTCTGCTGTGGCAACGGATGAGGGTGTACTTCTCTTCTCGGACAGTGTAAAAGGTATGAAAGCACGTACCACTTACTTACAACATCTGGCAGACGGTTTCTTCAACTTCAGTAAAAAAGTGGAAACACTTAAACTGTATGAAATAGAGATTCCCATGCGGCAGATGGTTGAACTGGCCGATAATTGTATCGACAAACTCTCAAAAGCAGACTTGCGCAGGGATGATATACAATTAAGAAAATCGGTATGCAGCTTCACGCCCGAAAAGATGTCGGGAAAAGAGATGCTGGTGGGTGCCGTCTGCACCGGCAAATACGACTTACGTCCCGACTTCAATAACTTTGACCGTTTGACAAAGGATTTCGACCTGGGTATCTCACCCCGTAATTATGACGTTGCGGCACTGCTGTATATTTCGGAGAACGGGTATGCAGGCCTTATGGAAGCGGACCATTTCCATCCGTTCAGCTATCAGTATGAGTTCAAGGAACTGGCGGAGAAGCTGGGGGACAGTATGAAGGCGAGACGGGAAGCCCCGCTCTCGGCACACGACTTCGGCTATGCGGCCTTGCAGATGGAAGCCAAAACAATGGCGAGGGACATCCTGCAATCGGAGTTCCACATTACAGACGGGGAGTTCAGGTTGGGCGGAAAAGCGAATCGGACATCACAAAGGACAAAAACTCCGGAAAAGTGTTCGTTTCAACAGTCCAAAGAGCCGGAACTGGAAAAATCGGGGCGTCAGGCAGTGAAGCATGTCTCTTCCGTTGTTCCGCAGAAGAAAGAAAAAAAACAACTGATTATATAATATGCTTATGGAAAAGAGAATGAATACAGACTGTATGGAAAACGGCAGCCTGTACATGACGCTGGACGCTTTCTATCGTCCCGTATATCTGAGTATGCGGGGACAAGGCGAAGAAGGGTTCGCACGCTATATCAGTAATAATGTAACCTTTCATGCCACTGGCAGGGAGTTTATCCCCGACCATTGAATGTTCCGTTTCGATTTCAGGGACAAGTCCATGATTCCTACTATCCTCGGAACGGACAACAGGGACTATCTGGAACGGCTCACTCCGGTATTGGAACGGGAGAAGATTTATCCTTCGGGGGTGGTGAGATTACGGGATGCGGCATTCTGCGAGGAAAGGGGAATCAGGCAACTGTCTGCCTCGGCTGCGCATACGGCACTGGCGGAGAATGAGGACTACCAACGGCTGGCACACCGTTTCGGAACGGACGGCCATGTGATAAGAAACGGATTGGCTGTATTTCCTACTTGTACGGCAGTGGAATACGGACAAAAGGTATTGCTGTTTGATAAGACAGAAATTGGCGATAAGGAACTGGCCAAATTATTGGACGGAATAACTGAAAAGTTTTTTGAAGGAAAAGGGAAACCGAAGGAACTGGGATTTTATGAAATAACACCGTTGAATGCGAAGTACCGGAGTACAATGGGCGACTGGCAGGTGGCCTCGCCGGAGATATTAAATTACGGGATTTGTACAAAACGGCTGGATATGGCACCCACATTAAGAAACTTCAACCGTTTGAGAAATCTGCTTTTGGTTAAGGTTCCGCTGACAAAGGAACAGGAACGGATCATGTCGCAACTGGTGGCGCGGCCTGACAATACCCGTTTCTCCGGTCCGAACATGTCGGTGAAAGTTCCCATGAAAAGGGAAAGGCGTGGAATGAAAATTTAGTTTTGAAATATGGAAAAAGAAGAGAACAAGAGTGGCAGTGTGTATGTCACAGTGGACGGACACTTCAATCCGATACACATCAGTATGAAAGGCAAGGGTAAAGAAGGCTTTTTGGATTTCATGCAGGAAGATGTGGAAAAGGCTCTGAGAGGAAAAGAGATACCGAAAACAGGCGTTTTATACTATGATGTGCCTGACCTGGCAATGGTCCCTCCTTTGCGGAAGAGAAATAACAGTAACTATTTGAAAACATTGGAAAAAGCAATGGATGGGCAGGGAATCGGATTGCAAAGTTACCTGCGTGTATCGGAAGTGGTGTATTGCCTGTGAAAAAATATAGACCCGTTGTCAAAAGATGAGCATTTTAAACGGATACTGACACCCGGCATGTGGGAGGAAATACAATCCTCACCTAAAATGGTGGAGAAAATGCTGGATGACCTGAAACGCGGGAACCATTATTACTCTGCCGTTGAAACGGATAAGGGCGTACTTCTCTTTGACGACAATACAAATGGAGAATGGCAATTCAACAGTTATATGTATAAATATGTGGAGAACAGTTTCTTTGAACCTGATTTTCCTTTAAAATCTCTGGCTGTTCATGATCTGAGCGGATGGCCTTCCTTAATGGAAGGAAAGGTAAACCTCTGTAAAAATGAGCGGGGAGACTGGGTAGATGAGGAAACAATGGAACGGTGCGCATATCAGGACAGGTCTGTTTTGAAGAATGTAGTGGAAAGCAAGACTTTTGACCTTGCGCCTACATGGGAAAATTACTTCAATCTGACTGAAGTAGGGGAAGGATTGGGATTGCCACGAAGTCCGGATAATTATGATCGGATGACCTTGCTTTTCATCCGGGAACAAGGATACCCGGAGGACGGGCTGATCGATGAATATCCGGATGAGTTCAGCTTTTACGATAAGTTTGAGGAGATTGAAAAAAAGCTGTTAAGACCGAACAGATTGAATGTACGCAACGAGATGCAGGAGAAAGCTAAAAGATTGGCAGGCGATTTGCTGAATGAGCATTTTCCAAATATGCGTCAGAATACGGAAATGAAAGAGGGGAAAATAGAAAATGTCATAGTAGAGCGGAAGAATAAAGGCCTGAGAATATAAAGTGGCAAATGGTAGAGGAAAGGCTTGTCCATAGTGGAAACATAGGGGAACAAGCCTTTCTTCATACCGTTTACTTTATCGTTGTGACAATGCACGACAAAATCCGACTTTGATTCCGCACATTTGTTTTTAGCGGAGAGTATGACTTATTTTGCCGAAGAAAACATTAAAATGTATAAACTAAAAACATCATGTATGGAACTGACTATTATCGAAACGAGCGCGTATCTGGAAATGAGGAAACAGCTCAGCCTGCTGGCGGTACAGTTGGAAGATTTCCGTAAAAAGGTTGCCCCACCCGCACCGGACAAATGATTGGACGCACAAGAGGTGTGTCTGGCTCTGAAAATATCGAAGAGATGCCTGCAAAATTATAGGGACAACGGCCTTATCCCTTATTCAAACATAGGCGGGAAATTCTTCTATCGGGAAACGGATATTCGGGAGATATTGAGTGAAGGACTTGTAAAAAGGAAATAAAGCTATGGCAGACATTATCACAAAGGATTCGGAAGAGTTCAAGGAACTGGCCGGATGGATAAGGAGAGCGGGTAAGGCGGCTGAGGAAGCCATGGCAAGAATACGTCCCACGATTGCGGATGAGCATTACCTGACAGGAGATGATGTGTGCGAGAGGCTGCACATCTCACGGCGGACACTGCAAACCTTGCGTGATGGGAACATGGTGTCCTATACTACCATCGGTGGAAAGATTCTTTATCCCGAAAGCGGACTGTATGAGGTATTAAAAAAGAACTACCGGGATTTCCGAAGGTTCAGGAAATAAAGAAAAGACAAAAGGAATGCCCCTCCGGCCTACCGGCTGAAGGGGCATTCCTTTTGGTCGGTCTTAGACGGCCAGTTTGTAAACATGGCCTATCTTCTCGCAAAGTTTGTCGGTATCTTCGCCCACTTTCGGATTGATAAGCTCGGCATATACCTGCGTGGAAAGGATGGAGTTGTGCCCTAATACCTTTTGCAGGGTTTCCAACGGCATCCCTTTGAGAATGGCCAGAACTGCGAATGTATGACGTCCGATATGCGGGGTGACTTCGGTATGGCAATCGCACTTCTTGCCGATGATTCTGAGGCTGAGTAACATCGTGTTGTATTCGCCTACGGGGAAAACACTATCGGGGGAATCCTTCTTCTCGTCCACACCCCTGTATTTCTCAATAAGCTCAACGGCTATGGGCAATAACTTCACGACATAGGCCACTCCGGTTTTTATACGGTTGCCCATCAGCCATGTGCCTCCGTCGGAATCGGTATGGATGTTGTCGTAAGTAATGGCTCTGAGGTCGGCATATGCAAGACCGGTGAAGCACATGAAGATAAACATGTCCCGCATGGCACGCTGGCGTTTGTATTTCAGATCCACGTGGATGATTCTCTGCAATTCCTCTTCAGTAAGAAAAGATCTTTTCTTGTATTCCGGCTTGCACTCGAAGGATGTGAAAGGATGAACTCTCAACCACCCCTTTTCCTGCGCTATGTACATCAACCATTTCAGGGTATTGACGCGGTTGAAAGCGGTGGCATTCGCATTGCCTGCCGTGCCGAGCATCCATGTGTAATAATCCTCAATGAACGATTTCTCAAGCTCGTCAATAGCTATATCCTCGATGTTCTTTTTGGTTTTCATGAAAAGCAAAAGACTTTTGTAGTCGGCAACCAGTCCGCGGTAAGTGCTTTCCGCCTTTCCTTTACCTATCTTTTCTTTATACGATTCAAGCTGTTCTCTGAAGAGCACCATAAGAGTATGGCATTCCTCTGAGAAACCTGCATAGCGGTTATATACTTTCTTGGCCGTAACAAAACTGTCATGGTCGCAAATGTACTGATAGTGCTTTGTTATCTGCGCCTTGATGTTGTCAAGTTCTTGATTCAGCGTGCGTGCTTCCTCGGACTTGCCTTTCGCACGGTTGGCTTTTACGTCCCATAAGGAAAGGGATACCGTTCTTTTACTGCTGAAACCCGCTTGGGTTCCATTGACTGTGATACGTCCCATTATCGGGGCCTTACCATTTTTTACTGACTGGTTCTTGGTGTAGAACAATACTTTGAATGTGCTTCGCATAACTCAACTTTTTTTAGTTACAAATTTACTTTCTGTTGAGTTATCTGATACTATGCAAAAACAAGCAATAGACTGAAATATAATATATTACACTTCTTTTTATAGCATATTTGGCGGAGTTACGATTTGGTAACCTAACTCCTTTCCAAATCTGCTTTTTTTTGCATCCCTTTTGCCTACCTGCTAAAAATATGTTTTATAACTATTTGATTTTTAGCACAGTTGCGTTATCTTTGCACATCTTTCAAAAATACTTGGTTTCTCTACGGGAAACGATCGGTTCTTCGTAGAGAAACAGAGCGAATCTCGTAGAGAAAAAGACACATCTCACAACGAATTGATATACAGACTATTACAACGATATTAGTTTGTATCTTTTTTTCTCAAAAATAAATCGATCTATTTTTCTTTTCAATACATTAATACCTTCTAAAATCTAAACAGATCAATTCTTATAGCCATTTTTTCACCTGTTTTTCCGTCTCATCCCACAACAATCGTTTCTGCACATGATTAATATATTTATCCGAAAGTGGTTTAGAATGGTTATTCAGATTAAACGTTCCCGTTTTCCCTGCCAGTCTTTTATCAAGTAATAATCCAACTGCAGTGGAAGCTCCTTGCATGGGAGTACGGATAAAAGGGCGAAAAAAAATATCCGTCAAGGGATCAAACCACTGATGCATAGTAATAATATCAGTAGAAACAATTCCCGGATCGGCAGCATTGACAGTTATTCCGCGTTCTTCCACTCTTTCGGCGAGTTCTAAAGTAAAAAGGAGTAAAGCCAGTTTAGTATTACTGTAAACAGGTATTCGCCAAAATTTTCCTTTGCGACCAAAAAAGAAAAAATCGGGAAAATGTAATTTTCCAATAGCATAAGTGCAAGATACCATATTCACAATACGTGTTCCCCGACCCATTAAAGGAAGTAACTTCCGGGTCAGCAAATACGGTCCTACATAATTGACACTGACTGTTCGTTCCATACCATCTACAGTGATATGTAGTCCAGTTTCCATCGTTCCGGCATTATTCATCAATAAAGCAACTCTATGAGCACGCCCCAAAACCAAACCGGTAAAGGCCGATACAGATTCCATAGATGCCAGATCGAGCGGAAGTATCTCCAAATCCATATTTCCGGTTTCCCGGATTATACGTTGCTTCACCGGTTCCGCTTTCACAGGATTATAACAAGCCATTATTACATGATATCCTGCAAAGGCTACGGCTTTGGTTATTTCCGTTCCCATTCCTCCATCGGCACCAGTTATGATCGCCAAATTCCGTTCCATCATTTATTTTCCAACTTTCCTATTTCTTTCTGTAAACAAGGAGGAAGCTTCTCCCGAAGATGCTGATGACAAGCCATTTCAATGGAATACATCCGCCCAATGCAATAATTACTATGTCCACAATTGCAACGGGCATTTTCTTCAGCATGCATCCGATTTACAAACCCAGGCTCATTAAGTAGTGCACGCGCCATCTGTACTGCTTCAAAGCCATATCCCAATACTTCATCTATCTTTGTGCGTGACACAAGACCACCCACATAAATAAGCGGCATCGCGGGAAGTGCCGTACGAAATTTCAACGCATCTTCCAAAAAATAAGCCTCTTCGAAAGGTACGGAAGGAATCATCATTCGTCCAGCCAATTTCACACCCAACTTCAACCACCAACAATCCATATAATATGTCAATGCTTTTATCGGCATTGCTCCGCGCATCACATACATAGGCGCCTTACTGACAAAGCCCCCACTCAATACCAGCGCATGCGCTCCGAGTTGCTCTAACCGGCGAGCCACCCCAATTGTTTCGTTTATTTCCATTCCTCCTCGAAAACCATCGCGCATATTCATCTTCACAATGACCGCCATATCATCACCGGCCGCTTTCAATACCTCCAACATCACTTCGTCCATAAACCGCATCCGGTTTTCAAGAGAACCGCCATATTCATCTTTCCGATGATTCGTATAAGGCGAAAGGAACTGGCTAATAAGATAACCGTGGCCGGCATGTACTTCGACCGCATCAAAACCTGCTTCACGAGCCATATTTACTGCACGACCATACGCGCGTGCCATTTCCGGTATCTCTTCTTTCTTCATCCCGCGAACCCATGTAGGCGAATAAATATTAAAACCCGAAGAAGCAGATATAGGTGTCACCCCACAAATACTCTTATGGGACATATTACCACAATGCCCTATCTGAATGCCGGCAGCCGCCCCTTCTCTATGAACGGCATTCGTCACTTCACGTAATCCGGGAATAATCTCCGGACGAAGCCAAAGCTGACGAGGAAACGAAAGTCCGCTTTTCGCAACAGAGGCATAGGCCACCGTTGTCATGCCAATACCGCCTGCCGCCACTGAACGATGATAATCGAGTAACATCTGGGAAGGAGCATTTCCGGGACACATACCTTCGAAAGCAGCCGAACGAATAGTACGATTGCGCAAAGTCAACGGACCGATACGGACAGGAGTAAAAAGTTTAGAAACAGTTCCCGATTTTCTTTCACCGGAAAAGAAATTCATTGTTACATCTGTATCTATATTCATAAGCATCCGTGTTTTCTTGAAAAGAATCAATTAATATATAAATGGAAAGATACGTTTCCGACTACCGACCGCCTCACCGAACTCTTCGCGATAACGATGCCAGATAGCATTGGCACGAGGTACAAGATTGGCAAAAGTCCACCATAAAAACACGGTTCCCGAAAGAGACCATGTAAGTATGGCCCATCCTGTCCACTCCACTATCTCACCGAAATAATTAGCTGAAGTGACATAACGGTACAAGCCTCCGGAAGGAAGATAATGACGGGTATCCCCCGGGGTTCGAAGATGCCGGATTATATAGTCGGAATGACAATTAATACCCATACCTACAAAAAACAGAACTGTACCTAATATAAATTGCGGCGCAGCAAACCATTGAGAAGTATACCTATCTGCAGGAGAAAGATAAAATATCCATTCACCCTGCATAAAACCATTCAGAACATTAAAAAGAACTCCCATCAAAAGGATAGCAACCGGCATTCGGCCTTTTCCTTGCAATAAACAAGGAAAAACAAACGAACGCTGAAAATAATGAAGTTGAAAGAAAAAGAAAAAAGTCAGTTGCACGGGTAAGAAACGACGGTCGGAATACCACCACATCCATATCATCACTAAAAAGACCGGTACCTCCATTAGCATCCATGCCAATTTATTATTGACAGAAAGCCCCCAAGCTGCACTACGAAACATACCATAACCAGCCTTCACAAAATAAAGCGCAATAAAAACAAGCGCTGCTACCAAAGTCATTATCCAAAGAAAAGATCCAAAGGTTTCCGCATCCATAGTCATGTGTTTTTACGACAAGCAAAGATATAGAAAAACCTGATTATTACAAAGAGTTTTCTTACAGAAGAGTGCCACAAAAAAGCTCCCATCCTTTTCAGAATGAGAGCAAACCAAAATAAAATCATTCAGAGAATCAACGCTTACTCAAAGGGATGTATTGCCCCACTTCCAGTACATTCTTATATGCCGGACGAATAATACGTTTCCCCTCGAAGTTCAACTCCTCATTGCGATGCGCACACCACCCCACAATGCGTGCCATAGCAAACAACGGAGTATAAATTTCCTGTGGCAAACCGATCATCTCATACACAAAACCAGAGTAGAAATCAACATTGCTCGACACGGTTTTACCATTATTTTTTATCTTGCCAAACATGGCGATAGCGCGTTCTTCCAATAACTCAAGGAAAGCAAATTCACGCTCACGCTTTTTCTCTTTTGCCAAATCACGAGCCAACTCTTTCAATAACAACGCACGGGGATCGGAAATGGTATATACCGCATGGCCGATACCATAAATCAATCCGGTTTTATTGTACACCTCCTTATTAAGCATGCGGGTAAAATAGGTATCTATTTCATCGACATTAGTCCAATCTTTGATATTTTCCTGAAGATGGTGAAACATATCGACCACCTGAATATTGGCTCCTCCATGAAGCGGTCCTTTTAATGAACCGATACCGGCGGCAATAGACGAATACGTATCCGTACCGGTAGAAGAAGTTACCCGAACGGTAAACGTAGAGTTATTACCACCACCGTGTTCTGCCTGAAGCATCAGTAAAAGATCAAGCGTACGGGCATCCAACTGAGTGTAGTCTTTTTTCAGCATATAAAGAAAGTTCTCGGCTATGGAAAGATTCTCCTGCGGGTGACGGATATGGAGCGAACGACCGAAAGTTGCATGGCGTAACATGTTATAAGCATACGCGATGATAGTGGGAAACTTCGAGATAAGGTCGATACTTTGCCGCATCAGGTTATCACGCGATGTATCGTCCGGATTGGCGTCAAAACGATACATCTCGAGCACGCTGCGAGCCAGAATATTCATGATATTGTTTCCCTCGAGTTCGATAATATTCATTTTTGTCTTCTGTTCCAACGGCATATTATCATTTACCAGTTCACGAAAGGAAGCCAATTCTTCTTTATCGGGCAGGCGACCGGAAAGCAGCAGATAAGCCACTTCTTCAAAACCATAGCGTTTCTCTTTCATAGCGGCATGAGCCAGATCTTCAAGATCATATTGGCGATAAAACAATTTTCCGGGAATCGGTTTCAAACCACCTCCGGGAATACGTTCATAACCAACAACATTGCCAACTTTAGTAAGGCCTACCAATACTCCGGTACCGTCTTCATTACGTAATCCGCGCTTTACATCATACTTCGGGAAAAGCTCATTATCGATCCGGGTACAGTCTTTCATGTCCTCAGAGAGCTTATAGACCAAATATTCTTTCTTCATAACCGTATTTATTTTATTATCATTTACTTAACTTCTTATTCTCTCTATAATCTCTCTGGTAAAAGCAGATGTGGAAAGAGACTTGCCTCCAGGCATGAAACGGGCCAAATCTGCCGTAGCACGGGCATCACCAAAACTATGTTCAAGCGCCATCGTTATACGGTCGGCAGCCTCTTGCCAACCCATATATTCGAGCATCATTACCGCAGAGAGTATCAACGAACAAGGATTCACGATATCTTGTCCGGCTATGTTGGGAGCAGTGCCATGAGTAGCTTCAAAAATAGCATGCCCACTGACATAATTGATATTAGCTCCCGGAGCGATGCCGATACCGCCTACCATGGCAGCCAACTGATCGGAAATATAGTCACCATTCAAATTCAATGTGGCAACCACCGAATATTCTTCAGGCATCAACAGCGTGTTTTGCAAAAAGGCATCGGCAATGCAATCCTTGACAACCAACCGCCCCTCCGCCAACGCATCACCAAATTCCCGCTGTGCCAATTCATATCCCCACTTTTTGAAACCTCCTTCGGTGAATTTCATTATATTCCCCTTGTGTACCAACGTGACGGAAGGCAAATGATGATCGAGCGCATATTGACAGGCAGCACGCACCAAACGCTCCGTTCCTTCCTTAGACACAGGCTTCACCCCAAAAGAGGAGGTTTCGGGAAAGCGGACTTTCGTCACTCCCATCTCATCCCGCAAAAAACGATAAAGTTTCTCTGCTTCCGGAGTACCTGCCTCCCACTCGATACCGGCATATATATCCTCGGTATTCTCACGGAAAATGGTCATATTGACTGTTTCCGGGGCCTGCAAAGGAGAATGCACTCCCACAAACCAGCGCACCGGACGCAGGCATACATATAAATCAAGTGTCTGGCGCAGAGCCACATTCAACGAACGAATCCCCCCACCCACAGGAGTGGTCAACGGCCCTTTGATACCGATAAGATATTCTTTAAAAGCATCCATTGTCTCGTCGGGCAACCACGAACCGACAGAGTGATAAGCACGTTCACCGGCAAGCACTTCAAGCCACTCTATCCTACGGCGGCCACCATAAGAACTATCAACAGCCGCATTTACAATAGCCCGCATAGCGGGAGTTATCTCTTCACCCACACCGTCACCGGTAATAAAAGGAACGGTCGGAATATCCGGTACAGACAAAGTACCGTCAAGTTGTTTAGTAATTTTGTTCATAATCGATAATGTGGCAATTTGCCAATATGTTCATGTACCCATTGGCTGCACACGTATTTTTTTTAATAACACAATGACAAATTATTATTGAGGGCAGATCCTGCACGGAACCATGCTATTTGCTGCTCATTATAGGTATGCTGTACGGCAAAACTCTCTTTGGTTCCATCTTCGTGATGAACCACCACCTCAAGGTCGCGTCCCGGAGCAAAGTTTTGCAAACCAGTTACAGAAAGCAGGTCATGTTCTTGTATGCGATCATAATCATCCTTATCCTTAAAAGTAACAGCCAACATACCCTGCTTCTTCAGATTGGTTTCATGAATACGGGCAAAACTCTTGGCAAGAATTACTTTTACATTCAGGAAACGAGGTTCCATAGCCGCATGTTCACGACTGGAGCCCTCACCATAATTTTCTTCGGCAACAACCATCGAAGCAATTCCTTCTGCCTTATACATCTTAGCCGTACCGGAAACAGGCCCATAAGTATTTGTCAAGCGATTCCACACACTATTTGTCTCACCGTTAAAAGCATTGACCGCTCCCATCAGCATGTTATCGGAAATATTCTCTAAATGCCCGCGAAAACGCAACCACGGACCTGCCATCGAAATATGATCAGTAGTACACTTCCCTTGTGTCTTGATCAGCAAAGGCATATTCAATAAGTCGTTTCCATCCCATGCCGGGAAAGGAGCCAACAATTGCAAACGCTTCGACTGCGGATCGACCCTGATTTCAACTTCTGTTCCAACAGGGGCCAAGTAGCCACTGGCAGCCGAAGTGAAACCATACACAGGTAATTCATCTCCCACCGGTTCACTGAATTTCACTTTCTTCCCCTCATGCGTAAGCAAACGGTCTTTTAAGGGATTGAAACAAAGATCACCGGCAATGGTGAGTGCCATTACTATTTCGGGGGAAGCCACAAAAGCAAATGTATTCGGATTACCATCCGCCCGTTTGGCAAAATTGCGGTTGAAAGAGGTCACAATCGAGTTTTTACGGGTAGGATCGTCTGTATGGCGTTTCCACTGCCCGATGCAAGGCCCACAAGCATTTGCCATGATCGTTGCCCCTATTTGGCGGAAAAGAGTAATCATTCCATCCCGTTCGGCAGTAGCCCTGATTTGTTCACTTCCGGGATTAACAATAAGCGGCGCAGCAATGGCCACGTCCTTCTCCAATGCCTCACGGGCAATAGAAGCAGCACGACTGAGATCCTGATAGGATGAATTGGTACACGACCCGATAAGCCCTACTTCCATTTTACGGGGATAACCGTTCAGCAGTACTTTTTCTGCAAATTCAGAAATGGGAGTAGCCGCATCAGGAGTGAACGGCCCATTGATATAAGGTTCCAGTTCTGAAAGATTTATTTCAATAATACGGTCATAAAATTTCTCGGGCAGCGCCATCACTTCATCGTCAGCACGAAGATCGGCAGTTACGGACTCCGCCAACAAGGCAACTTCTTCACGACCGGTAGCACGCAGATAAACGCCCATACGTTCATCATAGGGAAAAAGCGAAGTAGTAGCCCCTACTTCGGCACCCATATTACAAATCGTAGCTTTTCCGGTTGCTGAAATAGATTCCGTACCGGAACCGAAATATTCAATAATGGCGTTAGTGCCACCCTTCACAGTCAAGATACCGGCCAATTTAAGAATAACATCTTTGGGAGTTGTCCAACCGTTAAGTTCTCCGGTCAACCGGACACCAATCAATTTGGGCATCTTCAATTCCCATTCCATACCCGTCATCACATCTACCGCATCGGCACCTCCTACCCCAATAGCAACCATTCCCAAACCACCGGCATTCGGTGTATGAGAATCTGTTCCTACCATCATTCCTCCGGGAAATGCATAATTTTCTAATACGATCTGATGGATAATTCCCGCTCCCGGTTTCCAAAAGCCGATTCCATAACGGGAAGAAACATCGCGCAGGAAATCGTATACCTCCTCGTTCGTCTTAGTAGCAGTGGCTATGTCTTCGCTCGCTCCCTTATAAGCCTGTATCAAGTGGTCGCAATGCACTGTTGAGGGAACAGCAACGCGTTCCTTACCGGCATTCATAAACTGCAATAGAGCCATCTGTGCAGTAGCATCCTGCATAGCTACCCGATCCGGACGAAAATTCACATAATCTTCCCCACGTTTATAATCCCTCAAACGGGCTTCCTCAAAAAGATGAGTATACAAGATTTTTTCTGCTAACGTAAGCGGACGTTTCAGCACACTCCTTACACGTTCCATTTTCCCTTTATAGGCTGAATAGAAGCTTCTTATCATGTCTATATCATACACCATATGCATTTATATTTTAAAACTGTATATGTATTATTAACGAACAAGCGCGCAATAATGTTTAACGAACAATGTTTAATATTCAAACATTAGCCACAGATGAATAATAACAAAATTGATCCCGGTTCTCCCCTTCTCGCCCTTCAACAGCAACAGATTTTGCTACGTATGGAATATGAATATGAGAAAGAGGAATTCCAACGACAGACGGAAACAATGGGTATTGCCCGAAAAGTAAAGCGCGGACTCTGCTGGTATCCGGTACAAACAGGTCGAAATTATTACAACTCCTTGAACCAACTCGTCATAGAAATTATCCGAACGGAAGATAAGGATATTGAACACGCTTTTGAATTTGGCCGTCCGGTCTGCTTTTTCCAACAGGACTACAACGGGAAAATTAAATATATGAACTTCACCGCTACTGTAAGTTTTGCCGACGAAGAACGAATGGTAGTGGTTTTGCCCGGCACGAGTGCTCTGCTCGATGTACAAAATGCCGATTATTTAGGAGTACAGTTATATTTTGACGAGACTTCTTACCGCGCTATGTTCAATGCACTTGAAGATGTTCTTCGCGCCAAAGGCAACCGGCTTGCCGAATTACGTGACACATTGCTCGGAACTCTTCCCATCCGTCGGAGAGAACTTTATCCGGTCCGGTTTCCCTGGTTGAATTCTACACAAGAAGAAGCTGTCAATAAAGTACTTTGCGCCAAAGATGTAGCGATTGTACATGGTCCTCCGGGAACCGGAAAAACCACTACTCTCGTAGAAGCCATTTATGAAACCCTACACCGAGAAAATCAAGTACTCGTCTGTGCACAAAGCAATACAGCCGTCGATTGGATTGCCGAAAAGTTGGTGGATCGCGGTGTCCCTGTGCTCCGTATCGGAAATCCGACACGCGTAAATGATAAAATGCTTTCATTCACGTATGAACGACGCTTTGAAAACCATCCGGCCTATACAGAACTATGGAGCGTGCGTAAATCCATTCGCGAGATAAGCGGACATATCCGCAAGGGAAATTATAGTGAGAGGGAAAGCATGCGCAATCGCATCAGCCGTCTGCGCGACCGCGCCACGGAACTGGAAATACTTATTAATGAAGATTTGTTCTCTTCCGCACGAGTCATCGCCTCCACACTTGTCAGTAGCAATCACCGCATTCTCGAAGGCCGCCGTTTCAGTACTCTTTTCATCGACGAAGCAGCACAGGCATTGGAAGCCGCCTGCTGGATTGCCATCCGTAAAGCCGACCGCGTTATTTTTGCCGGTGATCACTGCCAACTCCCTCCTACCATCAAATGCATCGAAGCTGCCCGTGGAGGATTAGATCAGACTTTAATGGAAAAGGTCGTAACAAACAAACCTGTTTCCGTTTCCCTTCTCAAAGTACAATATCGCATGAACGAAGCCATTATGCGCTTTCCTTCCGAATGGTTTTATAACAACCAGTTAGAATCTGCTCCCGAAGTACGCCATCGTGGCATCCTCGATTACGATACCCCTATGGTTTGGATCGATACCTCGGAATTGGAATTTCATGAAGAATTTGTAGGCGAAAGTTTCGGACGAATCAACAAACCCGAAGCAGACCTTTTAATACAGGAACTCAAAAATTACATTCAGAGAATAGGTGAAAATCGTGTATTCGACGAGCGAATCGACTTCGGGCTTATTTCTCCATATAAAGCCCAAGTGCAATATCTAAGAAACAAAATAAAAAGCAGCAGCTTTTTCCGCCCCTTTCGTGAATTAATTACTATAAACACCGTAGACGGCTTTCAAGGACAAGAAAGAGATGTCATCTTTATCAGCCTTGTACGAGCCAATGAAAATGGTCAGATAGGCTTTCTGAATGACTTACGAAGAATGAATGTCGCCATCACCCGTGCACGCATGAAATTAGTCATATTGGGAGAAGCCCAAACCCTGACCCGGCACGCCTTTTATAAAAAGCTGATGGAATACGTAGAAAAAATGATAAGTGATAAGTGATGAATAATGAGCGATTAGCGATAAGTGATTAGTGCCATGCGGATTATAGCGCAGCCATTAATCACTTATCACTTATTATTATTTTAATTGTTTTCCGGACGAAGTTTGCGAACCGTCACAGCAGTCTGCCACATTTCGCTCTCACGTAACTGACGAAGTTCTTCATTCAGTTTTTCACGATAATCCGGTTGAGAATTGCTGTCAATAGAGATTTGTGCTTCGTTACCGGTTTTTACACTCTCATATAATTGCTGCATCACCGGTTTGATGGCATCATGGAACGGGCCCATCCAGTCGAGCGCACCACGCTGAGCAGTAGTGGAACAGTTAGCATACATCCAGTCCATACCATTCTTTGCAAACAAAGGCATCAGAGACTGGGTCAACTCTTCTACTGTTTCATTGAATGCTTCAGAAGGTGTATGACCGTTCTCACGCAATGTTTCATATTGCGCCAGCAACAAACCTTGAATAGCACCCATCAATGAACCACGTTCTCCGGTCAAGTCAGAATAAACTTCACGTTTGAATGTCGTTTCGAACAGATAGCCCGAACCTACGCCAATACCCAAAGCTATCACACGATCATAAGCACGGCCGGTAGCGTCTTGGAAGATAGCGTAAGATGAATTCAATCCACGGCCTTCGAGAAACATAGTACGCAATGAAGTACCCGATCCCTTCGGAGCAACAAGGATTACATCCACATCAGCAGGAGGAATGATACCGGTACGTTCTTTATAAGTAATGCCGAAACCATGAGAGAAATAAAGAGCTTTGCCCGGAGTAAGATTCTTCTTCACAGTAGGCCATACCTCGATCTGAGCCGCATCCGAAAGCAGATATTGGATAATGGTTCCACGCTGGCATGCTTCGTCTATATCAAACAAAGTTTCGCCCGGCACCCAACCGTCAGCTACCGCTTTCTCCCAAGTCTTACCACCTTTACGCTGTCCGACAATCACGTTGAAACCATTATCACGCAGGTTCAGTGACTGACCGGGGCCCTGTACACCATAACCGATTACGGCAATTGTTTCATCTTTTAATACTTCACGAGCTTTTTCCAACGGAAATTCTTCGCGGGTTACTACATTTTCCATAACACCGCCAAAATTCATTTGTGCCATTTTTGTTTTTAATTTTTAAATGGTGGCATAGCCACCTGTTTATTATACAATCTAATTTTATCTTATTCAAATAATACCTTCGAACGGCAAACCACCTCTTCGCCGTTCTTTTTTACCTCTATGTGATATTCATTCTCCGAAACCTCTTCCTGAAAGAAAGATAATTGATCGCCATAGTAACTCTCGGCCACATAAGCCATTTCAAACCGGCGAATATGCTTTGTTTTATAAAGTTCTATAGGAAACAAATCCAGAATATGCTCAATATAACGGATACTGTTTACATGTCCGTTTATATCGATATCGCTATATTTGGCAGTAATCGTCGCCACAGGTTCTTTTGTAGTCACTTTAATACGCGACGGCTTTTCAATCGGACAAGGTTCGTCACAGACATAATCAACGATACTCCCTCCGTGCAATGTCAGCAAATCGGCCGGTTTACGGGTATTCAAATTAATCATTGCCCATACGGAACGGGCATATCCTATCTTTTTCCCATCTTTATTGATCACTGCAAAGTTACGATCTGTAAAAAGACGGTACACATTCTCCACCCATGTCTGAACGCTGAATTCCTCATACTGGTAAGGCATTTCATCCAACTCGATAGCCAGACGCGAAAGTACCCAAGTATAATTATCCTCATTCAGGGTTGCAATCCCAAAACCACGGTCACTGGCATGAAAGCCCGCACAGTTCAACAGATGATTACCCAATACTCCCATCGTCAGACGTCCGTTAAAATCTACATGAAACGGTTCTGCAACAAATCTGTAAGTTCCTATTTTATTATTTTCACTCATCTTCCTGTTGTTTCTTACTTTGATTATAACGCGTTTCCCGGTCGGCAAGGAATTCATTCACCCGTTCAAAACAACTGGTAGTAATGGCCACACGTCCCGAACGAACAAATTGTAAAACACAATTCAGTCGGCGCAGTTCACTGTAAAGAGCTGTAATTTCTTCACTCATCCCATTCTTTTCGACAATAGCAAACACCGGGTTTACCTCGACGATACGTGCATTGTACCTGCGTATAATCCGGGAAGCCTCCGGATTGGCCTGAAACTCCGGACTGGATACTTTATATAGGGCAATTTCATGGAAATAAATCTCATCGTCCGTGAAATAATGCGCTTGCAACACATCGATCTTTTTCTCGATCTGCTTCACCACCTTTTCAATCGTATCCTTATCCGTCCATGCCGTAATCGTATATTTATGTACTCCCTTAATAGAAGATGCCGACACGTTCAAGCTCTCTATATTAATCTGCCTGCGAGTAAATACAGCCGTTATCTGATTCAGCAATCCTGCTATATTCTCCGAATGTACAATCAGTGTATATAATGTCTTATCACTCATAACTTTCCATTTTTTTATTCACCTTCTCCTCTCTCGAATCTCCCTCAGCATTCCAGCAACATCTGATTCACCGAGCCGCCCGGAGGTGTCATTGGCAACACATTTCCCTCTTCAATCACACAAGCCTCCAACAGATAAGGACCCTCCGTCTTAATCATCTCCGCAATGGCTTCCGACAGTTCTTCACGGGACATCACACGCCGGGACGGAATATCATAAGCAGAAGCAATCTTCATATAATCCGGATTCATCATCGGAGTGAAAGAGTATTTGCGATTGAAAAACATCGCCTGCCATTGGCGTACATTCCCCAAAAAGTTATTATTCAGCACAATAATCTTCACGGGAGCTTTCTGTTCCATAATAGTACCCAATTCCTGGATATTCATCTGAAGTCCGCCATCACCCATAAAAACACAGACAGTGCGATCGGGACGCCCGAAAGTCGCACCGATAGCGGCAGGCAGTCCGAACCCCATCGTTCCCAAACCACCGGAAGTGATGATACTGCGCTCTTTACTATATTTAAAATAGCGGGCAGACATCATCTGATTCTGACCGACGTCCGTCACTAAAATAGCTTTATTATGAGTAGCTTCACTCACCGCGCGTACTACTTCGCCCATAGTGAGTGTATCGGACATCGGATGCAGTTCCGGACGAATCACCTTCTCCTCTTCCATCCGTTCATAATCCGTAAAGCTTTCCAGCCATTCGGTATGTGTATTGGCTTGCAGTAGCTCTGTCACGGCAACCAAGGTCTCTTTGCAATCACCCAGCACGGCTATGTCTGCATGCACATTCTTATTCACTTCCGCCGGATCGATATCAAAATGAATGACCTTTGCCTGTTTGGCATAGGTAGCCAGATTTCCCGTTACCCGGTCATCAAAACGCATACCCACCGCAATAAGAACATCACATTTATTCGTATTAATATTCGGTCCTAAGTTGCCATGCATCCCCAACATACCCTTATTCAAAGGATGATCCGTTGGCAATGCCGACAATCCTAACAAAGTACATCCGGCAGGTATTCCCGCCTTCTCGATGAAATTGCGCAATTCTTGTTGGGCATTTCCCAATTCTACCCCCTGGCCTACCAGTACCAACGGACGTTCCGCATTATTTATCAACCCGGCAGCAATTCTCACTGCCTCCGGGTCTGTATCGGGCACAGGAACATAGCTACGGATATAATCTAACTTCGTCGGAACATATCCGGCTTTCTCTACTTGTGCATTCTTAGCAAAATCGAGCACTACCGGACCGGGACGCCCGCTTTTTGCGATATAAAATGCGCGGGCTACCGCCCAAGGTACATCTTCCGCACGCCGGATCTGATAACTCCACTTCGTAATAGGCTGGGTAATACCGACAAGATCGACTTCCTGAAAAGCATCCGTTCCCAAAAATACAGTACCTACCTGTCCTGCTATCACTACAATAGGAGTACTGTCGATCATCGCATCGGCAATACCTGTTATCGTATTGGTAGCTCCGGGACCACTCGTAACGAGGCAGACTCCCACTTCACCCGATGAGCGTGCAAAACCTTGTGCCGCATGAGCTGCCCCCTGTTCGTGCCGAACCAATATATGATTCAACGTATCCCGATGATCATACAGAGCATCGAATACCGGCATGATAGAACCTCCCGGATACCCAAAAATGGTCTCTACTCCCTGATATTCAAGAGAACGCATCAATGCTTCTGCGCCCGAAATTAAGTCTTTCATAATCCATAAATCAAATTCATAATTCTAAATCATTCTCACCGCTCCCTTATCAGCAGAGCTCACCATGCTGGCATAAGCTTTCAGACTCTTCGGAACAAACCGTTCCCGAGTTACCGGAGCCATCGGACGCGCAGCCAGTTCTTCATCAGTCAGTTTCACATTGATAGTACGCTCAGGAATGTTTATTTCAATCCAGTCTCCGTCTTGTATCTTACCGATATTCCCACCGGCCGCAGCCTCCGGAGAAATGTGTCCGATACTCAATCCCGACGTTCCGCCACTAAAACGGCCATCAGTAATCAACGCACACTCTTTTCCTAAATGTCTGGACTTAATATAAGAGGTGGGATACAACATTTCCTGCATTCCCGGACCACCCTTGGGCCCCTCATTCGTAATGACGACCACATCGCCACTGACCACTTTTCCACCTAAAATACCTTCACAAGCAGCTTCTTGCGAATCGAAAACTTTGGCCGGACCGGTAAATTTCCAGATACTCTCGTCTACACCGGCTGTCTTCACAACACAACCGTCTTGAGCTATATTTCCTTTCAAGACAGCCAATCCGCCGTCTTTGCTATAAGCGTGTTCCAAATCACGGATACATCCGCCGGCACGGTCCGTGTCGAGCTCCTTATAATAAGCATCCTGAGAGCCCAATACGAGATTGAATTTTCCGGCTGCCGCACTTGCATATTTTTTCAACGCTTTCTCACAAACATTCGGACTGGTAATGCAGAACTTATCGATCGCCCCGGCCAATGTCATACCATCCACCCGACGGACAGTCGTATCTACGAGCCCTCCTTTTGCCAACTCGTTCATAATGGCTATAATACCTCCTGCACGGTTCACGTCCTGAATGTGATATTTCTGCGTATTAGGAGCCACTTTACACAGACAAGGACTTTTACGGGACAACATATCGATATCATCCATCTTAAAATCGACTTCCGCCTCATGGGCAACGGCCAACAGATGAAGAACCGTATTCGTAGATCCTCCCATAGCGATATCGAGCGTCATGGCATTCAAGAAAGCCTCACGGGTAGCGATGCTCCGGGGCAATACACTCTCGTCTCCTTCTTCGTAATATTTAAAAGCATTCTCCACAATCAGTTTAGCAGCGTCCTTGAAGAGCTCGGTACGGTTCTCATGAGTAGCTACAATCGTTCCGTTGCCGGGAAGCGCCAACCCGATGGCTTCATTCAGACAGTTCATCGAGTTTGCCGTAAACATACCCGAACAACAACCACAAGTAGGACAAGCATTTCTTTCTATATCAGCCACATCGCTATCACTTACACTGTCATCGGCCGATTTGATCATAGCATCGATTAAATCAAGATGCTGACCGTTCCATTCACCGGCCTCCATCGGCCCCCCCGATACAAATACGGTAGGGATGTTCAATCGCATGGCAGCCATCAGCATTCCCGGAGTAATTTTATCACAATTGCTGATACACACCATTGCATCCGCCTTGTGGGCATTCACCATATACTCTACGCTATCTGCTATAATATCACGGGAAGGAAGCGAATAGAGCATACCGTCATGGCCCATGGCAATACCGTCATCAATAGCAATCGTATTGAATTCCGCAGCAAAACAGCCTAATTTTTCAATCTCCGCTTTCACCAATTGTCCTATTTTATGTAAATGTACATGTCCGGGCACAAACTGCGTAAACGAATTCACGATAGCGATAATGGGCTTCCCCATCTGTTCTTTTTTCATACCGTTGGCCCCCCATAAAGCGCGGGCACCTGCCATGCGGCGGCCTTGCGTACTGAATGAACTGCGTAATTGCTTTTTCATTTCCTGATTTCTTTTTAATTAAAGAGCCTTCCCCACGATAGTGAGAAAGGCTCTAATTATTTCATTTTATGGTACGAATACATACACAACCTTTCTCACGCTCTTGATGTGACCACCACGACGCGAATAATATGCAGGACTGCCAGGTTAATAGATGTATGAGTATTCATATCTTATTTCTTCTGTTAATTGTGCTGCAAAGGTAAGGGCTTTTTTATTATATCCAAACAAATTGAAGAAAAAAATCACCTAAAATTGAATAATCGTAAGAAAAGAGGGGTTTTATATCTAATTTTATCACTTTATAGTTCTAAAAGGAACCATTTTTCAAGTGCAACCGGATTGTGATAAAAGCGCTTAATAATCTGAAATTTACATAGTGTATTCTGACTGCCTAATAAATTATTCGTATCTTTGCAGCTACGCGGATATCCGCAATTACTAACTATATACAAAAATAAATGGAAACAGCAGAAAACAAGTACATCACCGTAGCGTATAAACTGTACACTACAGAAGATGGAGAAAAAGATTTAGTAGAAGAAGCCAAAGCAGAGCATCCATTCCAATTCATTTCCGGCTTGGGTACTACACTCGAAGCTTTTGAAAGCCAGATAGCCCCACTTAATAAAGGAGATAAATTCGAGTTCACCATTTCATCTCAGGATGCTTATGGCGAGTACAACGAAGAACATGTACTGGATTTACCCAAACATATTTTCGAAATCGACGGCAAATTCGATAACGAACGTATCTTTGCAGGTAATGTAGTACCTTTAATGGATTCCGAGGGCCGTCGCATGAACGGAACAGTAGTGGAAGTGAAACCCGATGTAGTAGTAGTTGACATGAACCACCCGTTGGCAGGTGCTGATCTGACTTTTGTCGGTGAAGTAATTGAAAGCCGTCCGGCCACCAACGAAGAAATACAGGAAATCGTAAACATGATGGGCGGCGGTTGCAGCTGCGGTTGTGGTGATTGTGGCAGCGACTGCGGTGACCATGAATGCGGCGAAGGCTGCGGATGCCATTAATAGTTGAAAGTTGAAAATTGAAAGTTGAAAGTTAGCTGCGCTATCATGCTGCATAGTAACTTTCAACTTTCAATTTTCAACTTTCAACTAAAACAAGCTTTTGGCTAACAGCGTTTGTGAGTCATAATATCCAATACCACCCTGTCCGTCTCATTCATACTTTGCGAACCGATACGGGTCAAGTTACGGATACTTTGATCGACATCCTCATCGATAATCCCTTCCACAGATGTCACACATCGATTTTCCATGGCCATTACGGCTGAAAGAACTGCGGTAGAAACACCGGTCGTTACTTTCAATGAACAACTGGGCTTTGCACCGTCACAAATCATTCCCGTCAAATTGGCGATCATATTTTGTACTGCATAAGCAACTTGTTCATAGTTTCCTCCCATCAGCCACGTAATGCCACAGCTCGAACCGGTAGCTGCTACTACACAACCACAGAGCGCGGATAAACGCCCCAGACTCTGTTTTATGTAAATCACCGTGAGATGGCTTAACATTAAGGCGCGGATAAGTTCCTCTTCCGATTTGCCATTCTCTTCTGCAAAAATCAGAACAGGTAAAGTTGCTGATATTCCCTGGTTACCACTACCCGAATTGCTCATTACCGGAATCATAGCTCCTGCCATACGGGCATCACAAGCTGCCGAAGTATAAGAAAGAATATGAGAAAAGACACTGTCACCCATTATCTGATGCTCATACCGTCCACGAAGTACCTTTCCCAAAGCATGCCCGTAATCTCCCTGAAAAGAGCTCTCGGCAGCAGCTTTGTTCAACCGGGCTGTCTCAAGAATAAAACGGATCTCCTCCAACGGGGCGGTTAAAGCAAAATCATAAACTTTCTTTAAGTTCAGGTCCAAGTTCTGCTCGTCCTGTTCTTCTGTTCCGACAGGTTGTTTACTAAACAATATTTCTTCACCGCGTGCTATATATATAAAGGTGGTATGCCCACCGGCAATAATTGCCGTAGCTACTTTCCCTTCTGCTTCGCAAAGCACTTCAATATAAAGTTTTTCCGCAATACCTTCTTTCAACGAAATACAGACACGCTTCTCATTTATATACTGTTTTCCCAACTTTACAGCCTCCGGTGTACTATCCTTTAATACTTCAAGCTGATACTCCGACTTTCCGATAATAGCCCCCAAGGCCACAGCGATAGGCAAACCGATCATCCCCGTTCCAGGAATACCTACCCCCATTGCATTTTTCAAAATGTTGGCACTCAAAAATACCTTTATATTCTCCGGCTTTGTTCCCAGTGTTTCTACAGCTTTTGCCACACACAACGCTACCGCAATAGGTTCTGTACAGCCAATAGCCGGAATCACCTCACGCCTCACCAAATCGATTATCTGTTTCCTTTCCGATTCAATCATGACTTTGCTATATTAATTGCTACAAATGTAATGAATATACTCTTTATATACACTAAAGTTTCAGATTTTATAAGCAGAATATGATTAAAACCACTCAACAATTTTGCCAGTTTTTCAATACAAAATATTCCATTATAAATCTCAAATTTATTCAATATTCCATAGATAATTTAACATTTAGAATATAAAAAGCTACTTCAATTATTTCATTAATAAAAACTCAATAAACTCTAATTAGTTCAGAAATACCGAGAAAAATAAAGAATTGATGAAAGTAGAATCATTCGATCAGAATCATATTACTTTAGGATTGGAACACTAAATTTTAAAAATAGACCTATTATATTGATTTTCAGTCTCCACTTTTAAAGAAATAGTATAAAAAGAACATAAAAAGACAAACCAAGATTTGATAAGTAGAATTTTAAACTTAACTTTGCACCACAGTTTTTTACGAATATTCCATCTTAATAAATTCATAACCAATAAAATATAATGAAATTAAAAACAATAATAACGAGTATATGCATTAGTTTATGCCTCGGTTCTTGTATCCAAGACGAAGCACCCAATGCAGAAGCAGATATTATATCATGTGTACTGCCCGATCCCAGCATTTTAAAATCAGATCCTACCATAACAAATAACAGTGTTATACTTATGGCTTATTCAAATATAAAAGATGGTATCAAACAGATAGCGCCTTCTTTCTCTTTAACTGAAGGAGCCACTATTTATCCACCGAATGGTACGGTACGAGACTTCTCTGAACCTCAAACTTACATTGTCACCTCTCAAGACGGACTATGGCAAAAGGAGTATAAAGTATTTGTGGATACCACTAATGTAAAACCTCAATTCAGTTTTGAGCATTGGAGAATCAAAGAAGGAACCAATGGTAAAAAATGGTATGAATTTTATGAAATAACCGATGCCGGACAGGAACAACCAATATGGGCAACAGCAAATCCCGTATATGCAATTATAGGAAGCGATGACCCTTTTACACATCCCACCGTTTCATACGATAAAGGTTATATAGGAAAAGGTGTGAAACTCGAAACTAAGACTACTGGTGCTTTTGGAGTAATGGTAGGTATGCCTATTGCCGCCGGAAATCTTTTCATAGGTTCATTCGATACACAAATAGCTATACCTAAGCCTCTGGAAGCAACTCAATTCGGTATGCCAATGGCTTTCAATCGTAAACCGATAGCATTTTCTGTATGGTATCAGTATACACCGGGAAAAGAGTTCACAGATAAAGATCAAAATGTCATTGAAAACAAAACCGATGTTTTTGATTTATATGCCATACTTTATGAGTCAGCAGATGGTAAAAAGCTGGACGGCTCTATCAATTTCAATGAAGATTGTATTATAGGTATTGCGCGAGTAAATGCTCCTGAGCCAAGTAAAGAATATAAAAATTTATATATTCCTTTTGTCTATCGCAAAGACCCTGATCGTGAAAAGTTATCAAAAGGGGAATATTATATGGCAGTAGTATTTTCATCGAGCCGGAACGGAGCTTATTTTGAAGGTGCCGTAGGTAGTACACTGATCATAGATGAAGCCAAATTAATACTTGAAGGTGATAACGAATAATACAAATATAAAATGAATAAAAAGATAATTTCCTTGTTACTTCTGCTTAGTATCGGTTGCTATACAACAATAGTACAAGCACAAGAGGAAAGAAACCAGAGTATATTAAAATCGTTGACTAAAGGATTAGAATATCGATTAAAAGCCGGATTTAACATTGGAGGCACTTCTCCCCTGCCCCTACCGGCAGAAATCAGAAAAATTAACAGTTATAATCCTACAACTGCCTTTTCTATTGAAGGAGACGTCGTAAAGACATTTAATAATAAATGGGGAATAAGTACCGGAATACGTTTAGAAACAAAAGGTATGAAAACCGATGCTACCGTAAAAAACTATCATATGAAAATGATAGCCAGTGACGGAGGGGAAATGGAAGGACAATGGACTGGTGGAGTAACTACTACCGTAAAGCAATCTTTACTGACAATTCCAGTTCTGGCTATTTATAAAGTCAGTAAACGATGGGAATTAGAGTTAGGTCCTTGGTTTTCTTATCTTACTTCCGGAGAATTCTTCGGAACTGCTTATGACGGCTATATCAGAGATGTAGATCCTACAGGTGAGAAAGTTAATGTTCTATCCGCTACCTATGATTTCAATAATGACCTACGTTCTTTCCAGTGGGGACTACAATTAGGAGCCCAATGGAGAGCATTTTCGCATTTGAACGTAACTGGGAATGTGACATGGGGAATGATGTCTATTTTTAAAAAAGATTTCGATACTATCACATTTGATATGTATCCGATATATGCGAACTTAGGATTCGCCTATGTGTTCTAAACATAAACGTTTAAAAAGAATTATTATGAAACAAAAATTACTTAAAGTAATGATTGCTTTTATTGCAATCGTAATGCCTAATCTTAGTTATGCACAAAGCCAGGAAGCTGCTGGTACGTACAATGGTACATTGGGGGTAAAAGTAGGAGGAATGCCCGCAGGGGACAGTACGGAAGACATTTATATCATAGCAGAAGATGCTAATCATATCAGATTAGAAATCAGAAATTTTAAGTTTTCTGTCGGGGGTTCAACCATAGAACTCGGAGATATCATAATCCCAAGTGTAGAATTACAGAAAGACGGAAATACAATCGTCCTTCTTCCCAAAGAAGATGTTAAAGTCAATTTACCGGACCCTATCGGTGAAGTTAGTGTAGATCTAAACAGATCCACAATAGTAGATAAAGAGATATCATTGATTCTTGTTGTAGAGACGACATACCCCGCACAATTAATAGTCGACGTTACATTTGAAGGAACCCAAACAAGTGGAAGCGGAATACAAAGCACTACTACAGAAAAACCAGTTGTGTATTACAATGCTGAAATAGATGCGCTTATCGTAGAAGGAGCAGAAAATCAAAAATATAACATTTATAACATAACCGGTGTACAAACTCTATCAGGTATCTTAAATACCAAAGAGATCAATGTAACAGCTTTACAAAGAGGTATATATCTGATCAAAATAGGAGATAACACGGTGAAATTCATAAAAAAATAAATTTCACAATCATTCCCAAATCAAGCTCCATCACAGATTATAATTACAATCTGTAGATGGAGTTTGACTTTTATAATCATCCACAATTAAGAATAGATATGTCATACAAAAGCACTCTCTTCAAGGCCCTTTTCTTTACTTTGGCCATCCTTCCTATTATTCTATCCGCCCAGTCAATATCGCTCCCACAGCTTTCTGAAAAAGCTTTTGTTTCTGTTATTACCTGTTCGGCTACTCCGGATTACGAAGGAGGTTTTGGACATAGTGCACTACGCATTCAAGATGCCACTTTAAATATAGATGTAATCTTTAATTTCGGATCATATTCAGATAAACAGTCTTTCTTCGCGTACAAAATCCTCCAAGGAACAGTTATATCATATCTAGATGGAGAACCTTTTAAGAAATTCGCCGATCGATATAAAAACGATGGAAGAGGCATTAATGAATACTATTTAAATATCAGCAAAGAACAAAAACAAAGCCTATGGGAAGAATTAAACCGAATCCTCATTAGTGGAGATCGCTTTTACAAATTCAAAGTTCCAACAAACAATTGTAGCACACAGTTAAGAGACGTGTTATTCAAACAATGTAAATGGGATAAGGATGCTTTTCAAGTGAATAACATCAATCAGACTTATCGAGACATCGAGCAATCAGATCCATTACAAAATAGCTGGTTACATCTATTATTTAACGTTGTGATCGGTCCTAAAGCAGACGATCCAATAAGTTTATACCAAGCAGCCTTCAATCCTGGCGGTCTAATAGAGCTCTTGAAAGAAGTACGTCAGAATAATGAACCAATACTCATGGCTTCGCACAAGATTTGTTCTCCTACCGTATTCAAACAAGCACCCAATACTGCCATTACACAAAGTTTTTTTTCTCTACTGCTATTGATTGCATGCATCCTTTCTTATTTACAATTAAAAAAAGGAAAACAATATATATGGTTTGACAGATTGTTATTTTTTCTCAGTGGAATATTCGGATGTCTCTTGATCAGCCTCATCATTACTTCAGAAATAGAATTAGTAAACAGTAATTGCAACATTTTATGGGCATTACCTACTAATTTAATGTTGGCATTCGTCTTCAAAAGAAACAGTACTGCCAAATGGATAAAAATATGGCTAAGCCTCACTTGCTTGTCTCTCCTTGCATTTCCCATAAGTGTTGTTATTAGTGGTCAAATTATCCCTATCGAGATATATCTATTCGCAGCTACAATCTTTATCAGAATATTATCTGATTTAAAAACATATATTTAATATTACCAATAACTTTCATATCAGTTCTGCAGTAATGAAACTATTAGTTGCAATACGATGAAACTAATGGTTCCGTATAGTAGAAACGAATAGTTTCATCCATATGGAACGAATGGTTTCAATACATTACAACAAAAAATATCCCTCAAGTGCAAAAATGAAATGCACTTGAGGGAATTTTTCTTTTATAATATAGATTCTAAATCAGTTTTCTACTTTATTTTTTAATAAATTTAGTTTTACCTGATTCTGTTTCAATAAAATACATACCCGTCTTAAGACTACTAACATCTACTTTATTAATTAAAAGAGTTCCTTCATCAATAGCTTTACCGGATATATCATAAATTACATATTCGCTATTCTCGGTTACTCCATCAATATAAAGAGATTCAACTGCCGGATTCGGATAAACGGAAATCGCATTGTTTGCCGTCATATTTCCAATACCTACAGCTTTTAGAGTAGTCACTTCTATTGCTTCGGAAGCTAACGAAAGTTTATCATTATAAACTGCCTTGACCGTATACGTATAAGCTGTATTCGATTTCAGACCTTCAACTTTATAACTTGTTACTATTCCAACCTCTAAATCATTATATCCTTCTACGATAGCATCGTCTTCTTTCACTGTGAGCAAGTAGTTGGTAGGCTCCATAGAAGCAGGAGTTTCCCAATTAGCTACAAAAGTTGTAATATTTATTTCTGTTGCAGCCAATGCTTTTACAGCAGGCACCAAAGTGGTAACTTCAACTCTATTAGATTCTTTCGAAACCTGTTCACCATAAACAGCTTTTACTGTATAAGTATAAGCCGTATTTACTTTCAAGTTTTCTACTTTATAAGTTACTACAGTTCCAACTTCCAAGTCATTGTATCCTTCTACTGCGGCATCACCTTCTTTCACTGTAAGAAGATATTGGGTTGGTTCCATAGAATCAGGAGCTGTCCAGTTAGCAACAAATGCATTCTCTTCGATTTCAGTTGCATCCAATGCTTTCACTGCAGGTACCAATGTAGTAACAGTTATCTCATTAGAAACCTTAGATATAAGTTCACCGTAAACAGCTTTCACAGTATAAGTATAAGCCGTATTTACTTTCAAGCCTTCTACCTTATAGCTTGTTACAGCAGCAACATTTAAATCTTTATATCCCTCTACGACTTCATCACCCTCTTTCACCGTCAAAAGATAGTTTGTCGGTTCCATAGAAACGGGAACTTCCCAATTAGCAACAAAGGCATTTTCCTCAATATCTGTTGCGGCTAATGCTTTCGTTGTAGCGACTAAAGTTCTCACTTCAATCGGTTCGGAAGCTTTCGCTACATTCTTACCATAAACGGCTTTTACGGTATATGTATAAACTGTATTCTTTTTAAGACCTTCTACCTTACAATTTAGAACAGTTCCAACCTCTTTCTCCACATAAGCTTCTACCACAGCATCCCCTTCTTTCACTGTCAGTAAATAGTTAGTAGGTTGTATTGAAACAGGAGCTTCCCAATTAGCAACAAATGCATTTTCTTCAATGTCCGTAGCAACCGCTCCTTTTATAACAGGAACAGTAACCACCTCAATAGCTTGTGAAGCACCTGATGTTACCTTATCATAAACAGCCTTCACTACATAAGTATAAGTGGTATTTTCCGTCAAACCTTCTACATTGTAGCTTGTCACATTTCCTACTTCTTTATCATTGTATTCCCCAACAATAATATCGCCCTGCTTAACAGTTAACAAATATTTTGTCGGTTCTACGGAAGGTACTTCCCAGTTAGCAACAAATGCACTTCCTTCAATATCAGTAGCAGCTGCCACATTCACTGCAGGTACTCCGGTAGCAACACAAAACTCTTCAGATACCATCGGATAGTTGGTAGTAACCACACGAACTTTATAATTGCCAGCCATCAAATCCTCTTCTATATCAGCAATAAGTTGCCCGCTCTTATCTGTTACAATTTCAGTCAGAACTTTCGGATTTGCAAAGCTTCCTGTTGCATCAGACAATTCCAATGAAACGACATTAGCCTTCTTATCTATATTGGAAGGAGACATTGTACCCACCAAAGTATAATCAACAGTTATCTTTTCTCCCGGTTGATAAACACTCTTCGTTAATTTCAAGACCGGTTTATAGATAAGCAACATATCATCAATCAATACCTGATCTCCATCTGTTCCTTTACCCGGAGTTGAATTTGTGGCAAATGTAACCAACATATAATCAGCAGAAGTCGGTCTTTCAAACTTATCTACTTTCAATGAGTCTTTCCAATATTGACTATTATTCATCTTCTCATAGAAAGCATCAAAATTTTTCAATTCATAATCAAAAGGAATAGAAAGACGTTGCCAGCCACCACTCGGAGACACAGCCGGATAATTCATCTCCGCTTTTGCCACAGCGTGCAAAGAATCTAATGTTGCAGACGGATCAGCATAATTATACGCATCGTGTATCGTAGCTGCCACACGAGCCGTCCATGCAGTACTGCCGCTATAAGAGAAATTCACCCATACAGTTAACGAATCTGGGCGAGCACCATTCAATGGTTGATTAAACTCCGGTTCCTCCATTATAGTTCTGTTATGATTGGCCTGATCAGTTGCTACCATACTACCGGAATTGATTTTACCGCAAGTCAAATTACCATTAGCAGGAACTCCGAATACGGCTTTCGTCCAAATACGAACGCTCTGACTGCCATTACTTCCCGGACGCACAATCTCAGATTTCTCCATATGCACATTCTTCGTAAATCCAGCCAAACTACCACCACCACTCATAAATGAGTTCCATCCTACAGGTTCGGCTTCATCCCCTTCTTTTTCCCAAGCTTCAAAAGTACTATTTGTTAACTGAGTTCCATAATCTACTCCAGTAGTTACCGCAACCGGCAAAGAAGTAGTTATAGCATCACCTTCCTGATTGTAAGCGACAACAACAAGAGTATAAGTTACAGAAATATCCAATCCTCTAAACAAGTATTCACAATCAGTTGTTTCCACACTGCTAACCAGACCCGACTTACCGGTAATGGTAGCGCCATAATGATCAGCACCTTCAACAACTTCCCAAGCAACCAAAACTTCCCGTCCATCTACCGAAACCACTTTTGCAGACACTTCACCCGTAGTCACAACTATTTCATTTGAAGCCAAAGAAGTTGTTTCACCTTTTACAGATTGTACAGTATAAGTATAAGTCGTATTTTGTCTCAACCCTTCTACAATAACAGAAGTAACATCTCCTACAGCAAGTGCATTGTAAGCATCCAAGACAACACCTTCTTTTTTCACTGTGATCTTATAACCGGTCGCTCCATCCACCTTGTTCCATTTTGCAACGAACGAAGCACCTTTTATATCTTCAGCCGGGAAAGCTACAATACTACTGGAAGAGAATGCTTCAACTGAATATGTAACATTCACGTCGCTGGCAGGCATTACAAAAGTAGAATAATTCACTAATTTTGTACCAGTTACAGCCAAATCTTTAATAAGATAACCGTCTTCCACTGTAGATGTCAAAGTCACAGTTTCGCCTGCAGAAGCGTACTCCGGACCATTCACAACTCCATATTCCTGTTTTTCCGGATAACCTATTTTGTAAACAGCAGAAATATTTTCTCCAGCAAATACTGGCATACTCTCACCTTGTCCCCAAGTTCCTGCATTGCCATCAGCTGCATTCAGTAAATAAGCCACTTCACCAGAAGCAAAGCTTGCAACCGCTTTTGCCTGCACTTGCTCTTGAATTCCTTGTTCCTGATTTGAATTTACTGCTCCCAAATAAATTTCATTTTCCAAATAATAACAATTGGAAATCGTTCCATTAGATTTTCCCGCAATATTTCCATAAATGGTATCATTGGAAGCAGGAAGAGTAGGTTCATTATTTATCACATAGCTATTGACAACCGTACCCGATTCGATAACACCGACAAGTCCGCCTACCAAACCATTTTGCTTAGCCAAATTATCAGCTCCTTTATCAAACGGAAGATGCACAGTCCCCGAAAATCCGCAATTAGATATTACACCACTCCCTTTTAAGATAGAAGCAATACCTCCTACAGAAGGGCAGCTGGTACCCGATTTTTCATTAGCAAAAGTACTTCCGGTTATTACGATATTTTTAACAGTACCTCCATCGATCGTATGAAATAACCCCCAAGCCTTAGCCTGGCTTTCATCTTTATACGACATAGCAGTAATGGTATGTCCCATACCATCAAATGTACCTTTAAAGCCTGCTGCACCGAGAGACACCCATCCATATTTCGACATGTCAAGGTCTGCTGCTAATTTCACTGTTTTACCTTCGAATGCATCAGTTGCACTTGCTACCGCAAAAGCCCCCATTTCTGCCGGAGTAGAAATCGTATATTCTGAAGCAGTAGCATCATACCATCCTGTGTCATAAGCATACTTATTTCCATAGTCCTTACCGCCATCTATCCAGTTTGTCAAGTCTTTATTCCCGGCATAAATGCTCTGGAATGCACAAAGAAAGACAGAAACAACAACAAAAAGTAATCTTCTTTTATTCATATTCTTTCATTATTGATTAAAAACGCTGCAAAGTAACAACAGTTTCCATTTTTAAACAAGGTCTATTTCTACTAATTTATATCCTATTACTAAAGTATCCCTTCTTTTTTAAACTATAAATCATTAGTATATGGAAATATATCTTTCTTCTTTTATGTTCTATAACTCAAGTAATGTAGTCTATTTATAAAAATATACCTATATTTGTGCATCAATAAACCAAAAGATTATGGAACAAGAATTACCTAAAATAGACATAACAGAAGATTTTGTTATAGGTAGTAATGCCGATATTGATCTTAATATATTGAACTTATACACACGATATCCGTGTAGACTTAAGGCTGAAATATTTGTATTGTGCATGAATGGTAGCATTGAGGCAAGTATTAATTTGTCCGAGTATACCATAAAGAAGAATGATTTCGTAACCCTTTCACCAGGAAGTATCATCCAGATAAACAAAATAGAAGGAGATCTAAAACTTTATTTCATGGTATTTTCTTCTGAATTTATCAATGGGTTAAACAAAAACAAGTCTATTATCGACCTAATTTATATTACAAAGAGCCATCCGGTTTTGTCACTGCCTGAAGAGTTTGCCTCTATCTACGAAGAGTTTTTTGGGCTCATGATGAAAGTATATTATAAAAAACGGTCTCCTTACAATCCTGAAATTTTAAAATGCATGCTTCTTTCCATTCTATATAGGTTGAGTGATATGTATCATGAACAACCCATCCGAAGCGAAACAGGTTCAAGCAGAAGTGAGGAAATATGTAAAACATTTGGTCATCTGGTTATCCAGCATTATACTCAAGAACGAAATATTACATATTACGCAAAACAAATGAATATAACGCCTACTCACTTGAGTAACACTGTAAAACATGTTACAGGCAAGACTGTTATGGATATTATCTCGGAAGTTGTCATAGTAGATGCCAAAGCACAATTGAAATCGACTAACATACCGATACACGAAATTGCAGAATCTCTGAATTTCCCGAACGTATCTTTCTTTGGAAAATATTTCAAACGCCTGACAGGTATGAGTCCGCAACAATATCGGAACAGCGATAAATAAAAGCAAAGGTAATAACTTTAGTGTCGGATAAATTGTTATATTTGCAATATACAATTTCTTAAATCACACAACATCATGTTTAATTCATTTGGAAATATATTCAGGCTAACCAGTTTTGGAGAGTCACATGGAAAAGGTATCGGTGGAGTTATAGACGGTTTTCCGGCAGGTATCAGGATCGATGAAGAGTTCGTACAGAAAGAACTCGACCGTCGTCGTCCCGGACAATCGGCTATCACTACCTCGCGTAAAGAAGCGGACAAGGTGGAATTCCTATCGGGCATCTTTGAAGGAAAATCGACCGGTTGCCCTATCGGCTTTATCGTATGGAACGAAAACCAGCATTCCAACGACTACAACAATCTGGAAAATGTATATCGCCCGTCACATGCGGACTATACTTATAAGGTGAAGTATGGCATCCGGGATCATCGCGGCGGAGGACGCTCATCGGCCCGTGAAACGATTTCACGCGTTGTAGCCGGTGCTTTGGCCAAATTAGCATTAAACCAATTAGGAATTCATATCACGGCTTATACATCACAAGTAGGCCCTATCAAGTTGGAAGGGAATTATACAGATTACGATCTGGACTTGATTGAGACCAATCCGGTACGTTGCCCGGATCCGGAAAAAGCAAAAGAGATGCAGGATCTTATCTATAAAATAAAAGGAGAAGGCGATACCATTGGCGGAGTACTGACTTGTGTTATCAAAGGATGCCCCATCGGACTGGGACAGCCGGTGTTCGGTAAGCTGCACGCGGCATTGGGTAATGCCATGCTGAGTATTAATGCAGCCAAAGCGTTTGAATATGGAGACGGTTTCAAAGGCTTAAAACAAAAAGGATCGGAACAAAACGATGTATTCTACAATCATAACGGACGCATCGAAACGCGTACTAACCACTCAGGAGGAATCCAGGGTGGTATTAGTAATGGACAAGATATTTTTTTCCGTGTCGCATTTAAACCGGTAGCTACTGTGCTTATGGAACAGGAAACCGTAAACATCGATGGTATCGACACCACTCTGAAAGCACGCGGACGGCATGATCCCTGCGTTTTACCACGTGCCGTTCCTATCGTGGAAGCAATGGCTGCCATGACAATACTCGATTATTACTTATTGGATAGAATGACACAAATTTAGGAGTTAGGAGCTGGTAGTTAGAATCTATGCAGCGTGTTGTTTGAAGACCAACTACTGACTACCAGCTACTAACCACCAACTACCAATTCCAGCTACTAACTACTAACTACTAAAAAATGGCTTATATTAAAGATTATATTGCAGTAAACGAACCGAAGATGATGGAAGATTTGTTCAGCCTCATCCGTATCCCAAGTATCAGTGCACTACCGGAGCACCATGATGATATGCTGGCATGTGCACAACGTTGGACACAATTGTTACTGGAGGCGGGGGCTGATGAAGCTATCGTAATGCCTTCTCAAGGAAACCCGATCGTATTCGGACAAAAAATTGTAGACCCGAATGCAAAAACAGTGCTTGTATATGCCCACTATGATGTGATGCCGGCCGAACCTTTAGAATTGTGGAAAAGTAAACCGTTTGAGCCTGAAATACGCGACGGACATATCTGGGCACGTGGCGCGGATGACGACAAAGGGCAGGCATTTATTCAAGTGAAAGCTTTTGAATATCTGGTCAAAAACGACTTATTAAGAAACAATGTGAAATTCATTTTCGAAGGGGAAGAAGAAATTGGTTCACCCAGTCTTGAAGCCTTCTGTGAAGAGCACAAAGAACTACTGAAAGCAGATATCATATTGGTATCGGATACCAGTATGCTGGGCGCCGACCTGCCCTCATTAACCACCGGCCTACGTGGACTGGCTTATTGGGAAATAGAGGTGACCGGACCAAACCGCGACCTTCATTCCGGACATTTTGGTGGTGCGGTAGCCAATCCTGTCAATGTGCTCTGTAGCATGATAAGCAAAGTGATAGATGCCGACGGTCGTATCACTGCCCCCGGTTTCTATGACGATGTGGAGGAAGTACCTCAAGCAGAACGGGAAATGATTGCACACATCCCATTCAATGAAGAGAAATATAAAGCTGCTATCGGGGTGAAAGAATTATTCGGTGAAAAAGGATACAGCACCCTCGAACGTAATAGCTGCCGTCCGTCATTCGATGTTTGCGGTATATGGGGAGGATATACGGGTGAAGGCTCCAAAACAGTTCTTCCTTCGAAAGCATTTGCCAAAGTATCCTGCCGGTTAGTTCCCCACCAGGATCATCATAAAATATCAGAACTGTTTGCAGATTACATCCGTTCCATTGCCCCGGAAACAGTACAAGTTAAAGTGACTCCGATGCATGGCGGACAAGGGTATGTATGTCCGATTTCCCTTCCGGCTTACCAAGCTGCTGAAAAGGGATTCGAAGTTGCATTCGGCAAGAAACCGTTAGCAGTACGCCGTGGAGGAAGCATTCCTATCATCTCTACTTTTGAACAGGTATTGGGAATCAAAACCGTATTAATGGGATTTGGTTTGGAATCAGATGCCATCCATTCTCCCAATGAAAATTTCTCATTGGATATCTTCCGAAAAGGAATCGAAGCGGTAGTAGAATTTTATAAGGAATACGGAAAATAGTGAGGAGTTGGTAGTTAGGAGTAAGGAGTTAGAAGTTCCATGCGGCATATAGCGCAGCCTACTACTAACTACTTACTACTTACTACTAACTACCAACTACTAACTATCAACTACTCCCTGTCTACGGAAGTCTGAACAGGAAATTAAAGCCTTTGCTTTCCTTAAAATCCTTATTCGCTTCACCGGCATAAATTTCGCCATTAGTCAGTGTTAACTTCTTCACACCAACTTTCGGACTAAAGTCTACCTTCTTTAAATCAATCCAAAAAAGATTGGGAGTCAATGTCGACTCAAAGTAATAGACCCGATCCTTTTGGTCGGAAACAGAACGCCAACGGGTAGACGAGATATGTGGCTTATCCGGAGTAGAAATACCGAATGGCACAGATACATTCCGCATTATGCTCAGTACACTGGGGACTGCTATTTTCGGATCGGCAGTCTGCGGTATGGCATGTACATAAAATGAAGCACGCACAAAACGGTCGCTCGAACGATTGGTACCGGGCAACATTTGCAGACCACCCACTTCCTTCCAATAATCATTCACAGCCAACTGAAGATCATAACGTGGTGAATTAGTCATCACTTGATATTGTTTACCTTCGTGAATAATCAGATTTCCGTCGATATACTCTAAAACAGCCGTATTACCCGTTTCATCGGTAATTGCCATGTGCAACGTTGAAGCCGCTCCATTGGGCAGATGAGGTGCATCGATACGGAAAGTTTCTTTTTTCAATTCTGCCACAGCCTCACTCACTGTAGCAAAATTATCAAGCACATATTGAGTCCAGATCCCGATTCCCATCACCGGACGTGTATCATTCGGACGCGTATAAATTGATTCCGGCAAGAAAAGCAGACTTGCTACGAGTCCTTTCTCATTCATTCCGTCACAAATACCGAGATCATAGGCAGAAGCAACAATACTTCCATATTTGGAAGTCCAGTTCACCACCTCTCCCTTATCATAACTGACCCGCTTTACACCACGTGGAAACAAATAAAGATTGGACATGATATCTTCTTTCCAATCCATTGTACGCCCGGTTATCACCATATTATCCGGTCCAAGATACACCGCACGTGTACATGCTTCGGACTTCTGTGCAAACATTAAAAATGCAGCAGCAAGCGCCATCAAGGCCGCCATTCCTTTTTTTGATTTCTTCATCACTTTACTATCTTTATTAAATCTTTAACCTGAGTCCGACATAACTCTTATCCCGCATGGCTTTCCCTCTTTCCGGAAAGGAGGAGAAACGATGCAGCATGATTCCTTATATCGAATTAACGTTATCTTTAATAAGAACAAATGGAAGGAAGAACAAGTTTTCGAAAAGATAGTTTTATTTATACAATCCGTAGGTGGTACGCAATACTTGGAACTCGGTACGGCGGTTAATCGCATTACATATTTCCTGCTGCTCCGGAGTAAGTGTCTTAATGAATTCCTCTGTCAGCACATTCCCCTCTTTCAAGAAAGGAGCTGTCTTCAGCACCGACTTATTCACAACTTTCGGTTTGCTCTCTCCGTATCCTTTTGCCGTAAGGCGATCTTCGGAAATACCTCCTTTAATCAAATAGCGAACAACCGATTCCGCACGTCTCTGCGAAAGACGCTCATTGTAAGCGTCATTTCCTTTATAGTCACAATGAGCAGCAAGCTCGATGGTTACATTCGGGTTATCGTTCAACAAAGCGATCAGTTCGTCAAGCGCAGTAGTCGATGCAGGGGTAAGGTCTGCCCGGTCGAATTCATAGAAAATATTCTCGATTAGCACCGGACGGGTAATGGAGGCCAATGGGAATTCAACCTCATAACTGCGGTCAACTTGGGCCGTATCCGTTACAAGTTCCTGTTTCCCGTTCAGATAACCACGGCAAGAGGCCAACATTACATAATGCTGTCCGGAATTGAGACGTTGAACGAATGACCCGTCTCTCTTCACATCTATTTTCAGATAAGTACCGTCGTCACCGACTATGGTTACCATAGCTTCCGGCAGGGCATCGCCTTCTTTATCATATACCCAGCCGGTAAGAGTATGATTCACTTCCGGCAATTCAAAGCTATAAATATGATCCCATCCGCGCGCATCTCCCCGGTTGGAAGAGAAAAAACCACGCTGCCGCCCCGGCTCATAAGTCATACCGAAATCATCTCCGGCAGAATTAATAGGCGAACGCATATTTTCCACTTTCCACCGCCCGGATACAGAGTCGAGCACTGCACAGAATATATCGAGCCCTCCCATACCGGGATGCCCGTTCGAAGAAAAGTATAACTCCCCCTTAGGGCCGAACGTAGGAAACATCTCGTCACCGGCCGTATTGATATCAGGCCCCAGATTATCCACATATCCGAAACCGTCCTTCACTACATTGATGCGCCACAAATCAAGTCCGCCGAATCCGCCGGGCATATCGGATACAAAATAAAGAAAATCTCCCGCCGGAGACATGGCAGGATGAGCCACTGAAGAAAGAGAATCATTCAGAATGGCACATTTAGTCGGTGTCCCCCAATTGGCTCCGGTACGTGCGGAAGCAAATATCTCGGCATACACAGGTGCCTCGGGCGATGTCCGGCAACGGGTAAAATACATGGTTTTACCATCCGCCGAGAAAGAACAGGCACCATCTTCAAACTCGCTGTTCACTTCCGACTCCAACGGTTCGGGCTTTTGCCAGTTTTTCTTCTCATCACGTTTGGAAGAGAATATATCGGCACTTTTCATACCGGTGATACCGTTCAGATCATTCCCTTTTGCCTCATTCCGGGTGGAAGTAAAATAGATGATATCCGTATCGTCTCCGGCATACATCGGGGAATAATCGCTGCGCCGGGAGAAGAAAACGGCTTCCCGTTTCACTATATGTCGTGTAGGGTGCTCCTTCCATTCCTGTGCCAAAGTGCAGGATTGCAAGCCATTCAACGCCAATGTATCATTAGGACGATATTGGAGATAGGTTTTATAGGAGGCAATAGCCGGTTTATACTCGCCATTCTTCCGCAAACTCTCTGCCAGATAGAAATGGGTTACCGAATCCGGATAGTGATAACGGATGGCATTCATGTAAGCCCCTTTGGCACGCACATTATAATTGATGAGACGATAACAGCCGGCCATCTTATAAGCGATCTCTCCACGCTGTTTCCGTTGCTTCGGGGGAGTGGCCGCATAGGCTTTCCGATAATATTTGGCTGCATCAAAGTATTCGCCGCGGGCATAACTTTGCTCGGCTCTCTTCAAACTGCGTCCTGCACCACAGGAAGCCAGCAGGAAAAGTAGAAGTATATAGATAAGTTTGCGGCACATAATCTTAGTATATAAACAGAAAAAAGAGAGGTTTATTGTAAACGGTTATCATCTTTTGCTATAACGATGTGATCATTCGGTATACCTGCCGGATGTTTTCCGTATTCGCTCCTTTCTTCAAAGCGTTTCACAATTAAGAGACGCATGTTTCACAATTATGAAACGATCGTCACACAGTTGCGAGACGCACGTCTCACATCCATGAAACGTGCAAAACTCCCAAGTAATTGTAAAGCTATCTCAATCGAATGCCCTTCTAAAAGTACACCCATTCTTCCATTCAGAACAACCATAAGCCGCCTTCCCCTTGATAATAGTGCCTTTACCGCACACCGGGCAAGGCTGACCGACCAAGAGATCCGTCTCACCGGTAACTGGCACTCCCTCCTTTCCGGATCCTTCAACTGCCTTTTCCGCACTCTTCTCTTCCTGCTTCTTTTCTTTTGGAGCAGCCGGTTTGCGGGTACGTTTTTTGGGCTCTTTCTTCGGCTTTTCTTCTGCTATTTGTGCCGCAGTTTCCTGTATGGTAATGCGACGGTTGGTATTATCAGACAATACACTTGTCACAATCTCCGAAACCATCTGTTTCAATTCTTCCAGAAACTGCCGGGCATCATAAGTTCTTTTTTCAATCTCACGAAGTTTCTTCTCCCATATACCGGTCAATTCGGCAGATTTCAGGAGTTCCTCATGGATAAGTTGTATCAGTTCCACACCCGTAGGGGTAGCTATCAGATTCTTTTTCTCCTTACGGATATAGTTTCGCTTGAACAGGGTCTCGATAATGGCAGCGCGTGTTGACGGACGGCCAATACCATTTTCTTTCAAAGCATCGCGCAATTCGTCGTTATCCACCAATTTACCGGCAGTCTCCATGGCACGAAGCAGGGTAGCTTCCGTATAGGGTTTCGGAGGTTGTGTCCACTTCTCATTCAAATCCGGCACATGCGGCCCGCTCTCTCCCTTCACGAAAACCGGCAATACCCGCTCTTCATCCCCCTCTTTCTCCTCAACCTGTTCTTTGGCAAAAACAACCCGCCAACCCGGTTCAAGAATCTGTTTACCGGTCACCTTAAACTCGATCTTATCCACTTCTCCCAATACGGTGGTAGTAGACACCTTGCAATCGGGATAGAATACCGCAATAAAACGGCGGGCAATCAAATCGAACACCCGGTGTTCCATATCCGTCAGATTCTGTGGATATACTCCGGTCGGAATAATAGCGTGGTGATCGGTCACTTTCGAACTGTCGAATACTTTTTTGGATTTTGGAAGCTTGGCACCGTCCAACGGTGCAGTCAAAACTTCATAATCCCTCAGCCCCTTCAGAATAGCCGGACACTTCGGATAAATATCATCACTAAGGAAAGTCGTATCGACACGCGGATAGGTAGTCACTTTCTTTTCATAAAGCGACTGGATCAGTTTCAGAGTCTCATCAGCGGAATAAGCAAACTTTTTATTGCATTCCACCTGTAGTGAAGTAAGGTCGAACAGACGGGGTGCATACTCCACCCCTTTCTTTGCCGAAACATCCGTCACCACAAAATCCGATTGTTTTACCGTTTCCAGAAACTCCAGTCCCTCCTCTTTGGAAGTGAATTTTCCTTTCGTCGCCGAGAATGTAGTTTCACGATAGACCGTTTTCAATTCCCAATAAGGCTCCGGCTTGAAGTTTTCAATCTCCAACTGCCGGTTGACGATCAATGCCAGCGTAGGAGTCTGTACACGGCCGATAGAAAGAACTTGCTTGTTCTGCCCGTACTTAATAGTATACAAACGGGTAGCATTCATCCCCAACAACCAATCTCCCATTGCCCTGGAAAGCCCGGCTTCGTACAACGACTGGAAGTCCGATTGATCTTTCAACTTCGCAAAACCCTCTTTAATAGCTTCTTCTGTCAATGAAGAGATCCAGAGACGTTTCACCGGACAACGTGCTCCGGCCTTTTGCATCACCCAGCGTTGAATCAATTCCCCTTCCTGCCCGGCATCACCACAATTTATGATCTCATCAGCCTGTTGCATCAATCCTTCGATGATATGGAACTGCTTCTCATAAGTAGGATTCTCTATCAGTTTTATGCCAAAACGCGGAGGAATCATAGGGAGACTACCCAAGCTCCATGATTTCCATCCGGGGGTATATTCATGCGGTTCTTTCAAAGTGCAAAGATGGCCGAACGTCCAAGTCACTTGGTATCCGTTTCCTTCGATATACCCTTCTTTCCGGGTTCTGGCTCCTAAAATATCAGCAATATCACGTGCCACAGAGGGCTTTTCGGCAATACAAACTATCATTCTTTTGTTTTTAAAATCATGCAAAGTTAGCAAAAACAGGGAAAGTTACGAGAGGTATAGACATAAAAAAAGGAGCAACGCCTTGCTCCAACCTTTGTTAACCTTAAATCTAATACTATGAAAAACACATTGCAAATGTACGGCTTTTGAGGATATCTGCAAATAATCCAAGCAAAAAAGTATGTTTTACAACATTATTTAAGAGAAGCAGTAGAGTTTTTTACAATATATACCTCTGATTTTAACATCTGAAGCGTGGATAATGAAGCCTCTCCCCCAGCCCTCTCCGTGGGAGAGGGAGCTAAGTTGGTTTTGTAACTAATTAATAAACAAGAGTATCTGTACGCCCTCTCCCACGGAGAGGGTTGGGGAGAGGCTTCAATATCCCCTACACAAGTATTCAATAACAACATTCTACCTTTTTAATTTTATTCTTGTTTTAGTAACCTTCATCAATAAACTGTATTATAAATATCAGCCCTATAAAATATAAAGAACGACTGTTACGTATGTCCAAGATGACCTATAGTCATTTATTTTATAACTTTAATATATAATATTATGAATTTAAAAAAACTGTTTACTATGGCAGCGCTTACAGCGTTATTGCCAGTAGTCCTGGCCAATAACCAGACTACAAGTAGTATTGCTACTAATTCTCAATCAACCACGGCAGAAAACAATGCCCCCAGCTCTTTTATTGAGTTTAATGGTTCCGATCAGTATATGATGATTCCTCATCATGCCGATTTCAACATAACGACTACTGAATCATTTACCGTTTCATGCTGGGTAAAACGAAATGTTTTAGAAGCAGATACCCGTTTCGTCGTGAAACGTGTAAAAAACAATGCCACCATCAAATCGGGATATGAATTATGGGGAAATGGCATAAGTAGTCAATTTTTCGCTGTGAATAGTCCCAATAATACAGGAGACCACAATAATTCCGTATCTGTCTATTCAAATATCCCCGGATATGCAGGTGAATGGCACCACATCGCTTTCGTCATTGATCGCACAGCAGGTATCATGTACGAATATCACAACGGTACAGCAGTTGCCAACAGCGGAATCAAGCCCATTGCTCCTTGGGAATGCACTAATACATATGACGTTCTTGTCGGAGCCGGATTCTCTGAAGAAGACACACCTAATTATTTCCTTAACGGTGCTATTGGCGGTTTGCATTTCTACAAACGGGCTCTTTCGGCAGAGGAAATCACTGCAGATGCAACGGCCGAAGTAGGCCCTGAGACAGACGGATTGGTGGCAGCCTATGATTTTCAGAATATTACAGGATTAAGAGTAACAGATATCAGCGGAAACGGACATACCGGCACATTAGTCGGCTTTACAACCGAACTTCCGGAAATCACCTCGGTAACCCTTGCCCAGAACAGCAAATTTACCGGACGTGGAAATCCATACGATCAGATCCTTAAAGCAACTGTAACAATGGGAGGAACAGACGCTACACAGGCATTACATTCTATGAAAATGAATTTAAACGGAACGACCAATTTAGCAGATATCACGAAAATAAAAATCTATAAAACATCCGAAAACAAATTCGATGAACGCACAGCCCAAGATGCCATTTTATTAGGTGAATTTGTTCCGGCTGAAGGTGATATGACATGCGAATTTACAAATGCAACCATCCAATCCGGTACAAGCTATTTGTGGATATGCGCTGAAATATCGGAAACAGCAAACGAAGGTTCAAAAATCGATGCAGAACTGCATGAAATAACCACTGAAAGCCAAGCTTTCGAAATCGAAAATCCCGCTCCAACCGGAAGTCGTGAAATATTGCTGAAACGCCGCCTGGTATTTGCCCCGGGTGATTATGATTCAAAGAACTGGCGTATACCGGCATTACTTCAACTTTCAGACGGCACATTATTAGCAACTACCGACAAACGCAAATATAACGAAACAGACCTTCCGGAAGACATTGACATCGTTTCGCGTTATAGTACCGACGGTGGTCTCACTTGGAGTGAACCTGTAACCATTGCTGAAGGTAAAGGATATAAAAAAGGATACGGTGATGCAGTCATCGTTGAGGCAGCCAACGGCGATGTAGTGTGCGGATTCGTTGGTGGAAACGGACTTTGGGCCTCTTCCGCATCCGACCCTCAATGGTCGTATATCACTATCAGTCATGATAAAGGGCGTACTTGGGAAGAGCCTAAAAACGTTACAGATCTGTTATGGGGAAGCAATTGTGATAACGCAGAACGCAAGGCCTTTACCCACTCTTTCTTCGGTTCCGGAAACGGTTTACGTCTGACTCGCGGAGAACACGCAGGACGCATCATGTTTGTTGCAGCAATGGGCTCCGGAAACCAGTTACACAATTATGCCGTTTATTCAGACGACAATGGTGCTACCTGGACAGTATCAGAACGTGCATTCAGCAATGGAGATGAAGCGAAAGTGGTAGAACTCAATGATGGCCGTGTATTAATGAGCGTTCGTCAAAGCGGTTACCGTGGTTACAGCATCTCTACAGACGGTGGAGAAACCTGGGGAGCCCAATCAAACTGGAACGAAATCAATACCAATGCCTGCAACGGTGATATCATCCGCTATACAGCAACAGATCAAGGCTTCAATAAAGACCGTCTGTTACATTCCATTCCTAATTCTTCTTCACGCCAGAACGTAAGTATATTTATCAGTTATGATGAAGGGGAAACATGGCCGACAGTAAAATCCATATGCCCATACAACTCTGTATATTCATCTCTCACCATCCTTCCCGACGGTACAATCGGAGCATATGTAGAAGAAAATCCGGAAGGAGCCTGCTCACTCTATTTTATGAATTTCTCTCTGGAATGGCTGACTGATGGCCAAGATGTATACACTCCTGCCGGTGAAATTCTGGAACAGGTAGAAACTCCTGTTTTCGATCCGGCCGGTGCGCGTTTGGAAGAGGGAGAAACATCTGAAGTTACAATCACATGCAGCACTCCGGATGCCGTAATCTATTATACATTGGACGGAACAATGCCTAATGCCCAGTCGGAAGTCTATACAGAACCGATTTTAGTATCTTCGGCAGTCACCATCAAAGCAATAGCTATCAAAAAAGGTATGACCAACAGTAAAGTTGCAACAGCAGAATTCACATATCCTGCCTATTGTACTCCGGATTATGAATCAAACCACACCCGCTATCTGACCTCTATATCTGTTACCGATGGTACCAATGAATTTACAAGCAGTCAGATTCAGACTGCAAAAACTCCCCGTCCGGTATACGTTGACAAAACAGATGAAATAATCTCCACTAAAGCCGGTGCAACGCTAAATCCGAGTACGGTATGGAACTTTGAATGGATGCATGCTTATGTATATGTAGATTATAATAAAGATAAAGAGTTCGACATCACCCTCAACGCAGACGGTAATAATGAAGGGGAATTAGTATCATATACATTCTATTCAGAAGACGGAGGTGCTGATGGCACAAATAGTTTAGGAGACCAGAAAAAAAATAATGTCGGAGCCAATGGTGCTCTCCCACGTTTCATTCTGCCGGAAAATCTTTCAGCAGGCGACTATCGCATCCGTTTCAAAATTGACTGGAACAGCCTTGCTCCTTGTGGAAGTGTCATTTCCGGAAACCATATTGCAAGCAATGGAGGAGCTATTGTCGATTTCACCCTTAGAATTGAGTCGGGAGATGTTGCCGTTAAAGACGTACAAGACGCTCCGAAAACAACATTTACCGGTGTAACCGGAGGTATTATGGTTCAAGGACAAGATTGTACAGCCAACGTATACGATGGACAAGGCCGTCTAATTATAAAGAAAGCAGTTACAAATGGATCGTTTGTTTCCCTTTCTGCCGGCTTCTACATTGTCCGTAATGGAAAAGACAATGCAAAAGTAATTGTAAAGTAATAGAAATAGGATTCTCAAAACGAGAACAATAGCCTATATTTGATCTACAAATTACAGACTGTAATCAAAATTTCCCCTTACTCTTATCCTTAAAACGTCCAAAGGATAAAGTAAGGGGATTTCTATTATATGAATCAGAAGTGATCTCACTGGAAATCGGAATCAAAGAGGTAACCCGCATAAGAAAACAAAAAATAGGAGCAGGATATCCAACAATCCCACTCCTACCCTATCTACATTAAGATATATCTTTTATTCCTCGTCCATCAAGATTTCCAGAATCTGACAAGCCGCCTTTGCAACCGGAGTACCCGGACCAAAAATGGCAGCCACACCCGCTTTATAAAGGAAATCGTAATCCTGAGCCGGAATAACACCACCGGCAATCACTACAATATCTTCACGTCCTAACTTCTTCAATTCTTCAATGATCTGTGGAACCAGCGTTTTGTGTCCGGCAGCCAACGAAGAAACACCTACTACATGAACGTCATCCTCAACGGCTTCACGAGCAGCTTCGGCCGGAGTCTGGAACAACGGTCCCATATCCACATCGAAGCCACAGTCGGCATAACCGGTTGCTACCACTTTGGCACCACGGTCGTGACCGTCCTGTCCCATTTTCGCAATCATAATACGAGGTTGACGTCCCTCTTTCTTTGCAAACTTCTCGGTGAGTTCACAAGCACGTTTGAAGTCGCTATCGTTTTTACTTTCTGATGAATACACGCCTGATATAGTTCTGATTACTGCTTTATAACGTCCTACAATCTTCTCGCAAGCATAAGAGATTTCTCCTAATGTGGCACGTACACGGGCGGCTTCTACAGCCAACTCGAGCAGGTTACCTTCTTTCGTTTCCACACACTTGGTAATAGCGGCAAGCGCTTTGTCAACCTCTTCTTGATTCCGGCCCTCTTTCAACCGTTTCAAGTTCTCAATCTGCTCAATACGAACGGCTGTATTATCGATTTCTAAAATATCGATCGGTGCTTCTTTTTCCAGACGATACTTGTTCACACCCACAATCGTTTGCGAACCGGAGTCGATACGGGCTTGCGTACGGGCAGCCGCTTCTTCGATACGCATCTTAGGAATACCGGTTTCGATAGCCTTTGCCATCCCACCCAACTTTTCAATCTCCTGAATATGTTCCCAAGCACTGTGAGCCAGTTCATTCGTCAGATTCTCCACATAATAAGAACCTCCCCAAGGGTCAACGTTCTTACAAACATACGTCTCTTCCTGAATATAAATCTGAGTATTACGGGCAATACGTGCCGAAAAATCTGTCGGCAAAGCGATGGCCTCGTCAAGCGCATTCGTATGCAATGATTGAGTATGTCCCAATGCGGCAGCCATTGCTTCGATACAAGTACGTCCCACATTATTGAACGGATCCTGTTCTGTCAGCGACCAGCCTGATGTCTGAGAGTGAGTACGCAATGCCAATGACTTCGGATTTTTCGGATTGAACTGTTTCACGATCTTGGCCCATAGCATACGGGCAGCGCGCATCTTGGCTATTTCCATAAAATGATTGGTACCGATAGCCCAGAAGAAAGAGAGACGCGGGGCAAAAGCGTCGATGTCGATTCCGGCAGCCACACCCGCACGAAGATATTCCAAACCGTCGGCTAAAGTATAGGCCAACTCGATATCGGCCGTAGCACCGGCTTCCTGCATATGATAACCGGAAATAGAAATAGAGTTGAACTTTGGCATCTTCTGTGAAGTATACTCAAAAATATCAGAGATAATCTTCATAGAGAATGCAGGCGGATAAATATAAGTATTACGCACCATGAACTCTTTCAGAATGTCATTCTGAATAGTCCCAGCCATTTCTTCCAGTTTGGCTCCCTGTTCGAGCCCCGCATTGATATAGAAAGCAAGCACCGGAAGTACAGCGCCGTTCATTGTCATGGATACCGACATCTTATTCAAAGGAATGCCATCGAACAGCACTTTCATATTTTCAAGCGAACAGATGGACACACCGGCTTTACCAACATCGCCTACTACCCGTTCGTGATCGGGGTCGTAGCCACGGTGAGTAGCCAAGTCGAATGCAACAGACAAACCTTTCTGCCCGGAAGCCAAGTTACGACGATAGAAAGCATTCGACTCCTCGGCAGTAGAAAATCCGGCATACTGACGGATTGTCCAGGGACGCAGCGTATACATCACCGAATACGGACCGCGCAGATAAGGAGGAATACCGGCCGCATAGTCCAGATGTTCCATTCCTTCCAGATCTTCTTTTGTATAAACAGGCTTCACGCAGATATGTTCCGGAGTCTTCCAATTAGCTTCGATTCCGTTTGCCTTTTGCCATTCAGCACCATTAGCGGGCTGAAATGCTGCGTATATATCTAAATTTTTGAAATCTTTTCTCATGTTGTTTATTTACGATTTAGCGATTTACGATTCAGGACTGAAATCACTTTAGTAATTTGGCATTAAACTCCTTTAAAGTATCAAGTACATTGACACGTACGTGAATGAAATTCTCGATACCGGCTGCTTTCAATTCGTCCATACAGGCAGGAGCACCGGCAACTATAAACATTGCACGGCCATTCACCGCTTCAAATGCAGGAACAGCGTATTCGGCATATTCATCGTCGCTGGAGCAAAGTACCACGATGTCAGCCTTGGCTGCCATTGCTGCCTCCACACCTTCTTCAACGGTTTTAAAGCCTAAATTATCGACTACTTCATATCCGGCACAAGCCAAGAAGTTACATGAATACTGTGCACGTGCCTGACGCATAGCTAAATTACCGATTGTCAACATGAACGCTTTCGGACGCTTACCGGATGCTTCAGTTTCAAGACGCAATGCTTCGAATTCGCTGGCAGCACGGTCAAAGTTCAAAGTAGCGACCTCTTTTTCACATGTATTGTGTCCACCACAACAACATTTTGCCTCCACCGGTTTTTTGTCGCCCGCTTTCTCATTAAAGTTCGGAAACTGGTTGGTACCTAACAATATTTCACGGCGCTGGGCTACTGCTTTGTGACGGGCTTTGTTGCTTTCGTTTACAGCAGCCTGCACTGTGCCGGCTTTCAGGGCAGCGTAGAAACCGCCTTCTTCTTCAACAGCCAAGAAAAGCTCCCACGCTTGTTTTGCGATAGATACTGTCAGGTTTTCAATATAATATGAACCGGCAGCCGGATCCACCACTTTGTCGAAATGTGATTCTTCTTTCAGCAATAACTGCTGGTTACGAGCCAGACGTTCAGAGAATTCATCCGGTGTTTCATAAGTCTTATCAAACGGTACTACGGTCATCGAATCGACGCCTCCCAAAGCGGCACTCATAGCCTCGGTTTGTGTACGCAATAAATTAACATGGGCATCAAACAGGGTCAGATTAAAAGTGGAAGTCTCCGCATGGATTCTCATCTTCGCAGCACAACGGCATTCTCCGTTCGGACCTTTATTTTCACAGTCACGCAGACATTCAGGATGGTAGGATGCTACGATATTTGCCCACAACATGCGTGCTGCACGGAATTTTGCAATTTCAAGGAAATAGTTGGAACTGATACCGAAATTAAATTTTATCTTCTTCGCTACCAGGGCGGCAGGCAATCCGGCTTCAGTCAGTTGGTTCATGTATTCATTACCCCAGGCAAGCGCATAACCCAATTCCTGGGAAATATAAGCACCTGCATTATTCAATGAAAGCGCATTTACATTCAATACCCGGTAGAAAGGCAGTGGCTGGATCGCTTCGAGCAATGCTTTTGCTGTCTGAATCATGTCTCCTTTTTCCTTTCCACGAGACAACATCTTATTAAAATAATCAAAGTTGATAGAACCCTGCAGCTTCTTCACATCATAATCTTTCTTCTGAAAATAAGCTACCAGAAGATTTGCCAGTTCTACTACATGACCTTGACAGGTAGAGAAATTGAGTTCTATACACTCCGCACAGATATCATTCAGCAAAGTTTCGATATACTCCGCGTTGAGTTCTTTCGCTTTCACATGGAAAGAAAGAGAATCGATTCCCTTATTCAATATATCCAATGCTTTGGCATTTGCCTCTTGCGGACATTCCACCTTAATTTCCTGACGAACGAACCATTCGTTATTGTCCTTTTTGGTTCCTCTCAGGTAGGGAAATTCTCCGGGAAGCGCATCGGTTGTTTTCAGTCCTTCAAGGTCTTCCATCCGATAGAAAGGTTTTACCTTGAATCCTTCGTTTGTCTTCCAAACGAGTTTCTTCTCAAAATCAGCGCCCTTGAGGTCGGCTGTCACTTTCTCCATCCACTGTTCTGTAGATACCGGAGAAAAATCCGAGAAGAGTTTTTCTTTACTGTCTGCCATAGTTTATTATAAATTTAAAATAAGATTAGTATTATCTTTATCTTAATGAATCTTTCCAAGTGTTGCTTTTAGAGAGACAAAGATAGGCAAATAGTTCTAATGAGGTACTTTTTTTAGAGAAAATTCGCACAGGGAGGTAGCAGGGTGTCATCAACAAATAAAAGAGAGAAAATATTTGATTACCTCCGTTGTTATAGCTAATTTTGTCGCAATTTTAATAAAAAAACTACTATGGATTGGATACAAAGTTTATTGTGGGACTCCAGCTCCGTGGCACACATAGTCTTTCTTTATGCTTTTGTGATAGCTGCCGGGGTGCTCTTAGGTAAGATCAAAATCTTCGGAGTGTCATTGGGAGTCACCTTTGTTCTGTTCACCGGTATTCTGATGGGACATTTCGGTTTTACCGGCGACACACACATTCTTCATTTCATCCGCGAGTTCGGATTGATATTGTTCGTGTTCTGTATCGGTCTTCAGGTAGGGCCCAGCTTCTTCTCTTCGTTCAAGAAAGGAGGGATGACCCTCAATCTGCTCGCCGTAGGTATTGTAGTATTGAACATCGCCGTAGCATTGACTATCTATTTCCTTGCCAACGGACGTATTGAATTGCCGATGATGGTCGGTATCCTGTATGGCGCCGTTACCAATACACCGGGACTCGGTGCCGCCCAGGAAGCATTGACGCAGCTCAACTACAATGGACCGCAGATTGCACTGGGATATGCATGTGCCTATCCGTTAGGCGTAGTCGGCATTATCGGTTCTATCATCGCCATCCGTTACATTTTCCGTGTCAACTTGGCAAAAGAAGAAGACGAGCTTAAAAATCAAGATGCGGAACACCTGAAGCACAAGCCGCATTTAATGAGCCTTGAGGTACGCAATGAATCGATCAACGGCAAAACCCTGGTTCAAGTAAAAGACTTTTTAGGACGCTCTTTTGTTTGTTCACGTATTCGTCACGAAGGTCATGTCAATATCCCCAACCATGAGACACTCTTTCATATGGGCGACCAAGTATTCATCGTCTGTTCGGAAGAGGACGCGGAAGCTATTACCGCTTTCATAGGAAAAGAAGTACAAGTGGATTGGGAAAAACAGGATATGCCGATGGTATCACGCCGTATCTTGATTACCAAATCAGAAATTAACGGAAAGAAGTTGGGAGATATGCACTTCCGTGGCATGTTTGGTGTTAATGTCACCCGTGTCAACCGTTCGGGAATGGACCTGTTTGCCGACCCGCATCTGACCCTGCAAGTAGGTGACCGGGTGATGGTAGTAGGCCAGCAGGATGCGGTAGAACGCGTTGCCAATGTACTGGGTAATTCTCTGAAACGCCTTGACCACCCGAATATCGTTACTATCTTTGTCGGTATATTCTTAGGAATCTTTTTAGGCAGTTTGCCTATTGCTTTCCCCGGCATGCCAACTCCGGTAAAATTAGGTCTGGCAGGCGGCCCGTTGGTAGTAGCCATCCTGATCGGACGTTTCGGATATAAACTTCATTTGGTAACTTACACAACAATGAGTGCCAATCTGATGTTGCGCGAAATAGGAATTGTATTGTTTCTTGCGAGTGTCGGTATCGAGGCGGGAGCAAACTTTGTACATACAGTAGTCGAAGGAGACGGTTTGTTGTATGTAGGTTACGGTTTCCTCATCACAGTTATCCCACTATTGATCATCGGTGCAATTGCACGTCTGTATTATAAGGTGAACTATTTTACCCTGATGGGACTTATCGCCGGTAGTAATACCGATCCCCCTGCATTGGCTTACTCTACTCAGGCTTCAAACAATGACGCACCAGCCGTAGGATACTCAACCGTATATCCGTTGACAATGTTCCTGCGTATTCTGGCCGGGCAAATGATCTTACTTTTAATGATGTAGCTTAACCGCCCACATTCCATTCTTTATAAAATAAGAGCGTACACTTTGAAACGGTTCAAGATGTACGCTCTTATTATTTTTATGAGAAACGAGTAAAGTTCATTTTATCAATATGTCAAATAGATATTCCTACCCCATGCAGAATTCGTTCTATCCATACTCTTTAAACCATGTTCTCTAAAACCTCCTTCATTTCCAAACTTATAAAATCAAATTATCCGGTTTATAAACAAATAGCAAACAAATATCTTTCATAAAAAAAAATCACCGTACAAACGAGCCTTGATTCATGCATCCGTCTCACTTTTTAATATTCCAAAGCAATCAAAAGCAAACCATCAGTCAGCTTCCAAAAACGATCTTTAAAGGAGATTTTATTTTTCCCGTAGAGTCTCTAATAGTTTCTCGTAGAGTTTCGAGTCGTTCCTCGTAGAGAAACCGAATTTATCACACCGGTATAATTGAAATAACCTACCGAGAAAAGCCACATATTTATCCCCAAAAATGCCCCAATATGCATAAAGAAATAAATATTATTCAGTTTATTATGCGGTTTATTCTCTAATTACATCTATATTTGAAAAGTACATGTCACAGAAACGAACAATATAAGAACAAAAAGACAGCCAAACCAAGTTTTCTTTTAAAAAAGGTGTACGCTCCTTTTTTCAGAAAGCATACACCTGCCAAATATTTTATAATCCCAATTTTCTCACTACAAACTCTTCTATAAACCTCACTGTACCTTCGATTCCCAACGCAGAAGAGTCGATACAGAGATGATAAGTAGCCGCCGCTCCCCAAGTCTTATAGCTGTAGTAATTATAGTATTCCGAACGTTTCTTATCCGCCTTTTCCATCATCCCTTCCGCGTCTTCTTCACTGATGCCATGCATGTTCCGGAGACGTTCTATACGATCTTCCTTTGAGGCGGATATGAAGATATTCACACAACGCGGATGATCCCGCAGAATGTAATCGGCACAACGTCCTACAAACAAACAGGATTTTGTAGCAGCCAGATTACGGATAACATCGCTTTGGATTTTGAAAAGGGCATCATTACTCAAGCAATTTGTGCAAGGCACAGCTCCATCACTGATAAAAGGAAAACGCATGCCAAACAAGCCACCTATAATACCTTGAGAAGCTTTTTCATCAGCCTTTTCAAAAAACTCCTTGCACAGCCCGCTCTCTTCCGACGCAAGATTTATCAGTTCCTTATCATAAAAGTCAATTCCCAAACGGGCGGCCAACTTCTCGCCTATTTCTTTTCCGCCGCTTCCCAACTGGCGACCGATATTAATAACATAATTACTGTTCATAATACATTTTGTTTAGAAGCCTCTCCACAACCCTCTCCATAGGAGAGGGGGATAGATACCGTTGTTTATTAACCGGTTACAAAACCAACTTAACTCACTTTCCCACGGAGAAGGTTGGGGAGAGACTTCATTTTTATTAGTTTTGAAGCAAACATACGGATTATTTCTGAAAAAAAGAAATAATAATATGTCAATTAAATAATGTGTCGGTGTGCCAATATGCCAATGTGCCAATTGGCTGTGCTATACTGATATTTTATAGGGGCTAATCAGCACATGGCTTAGTTGGTATATCAAATAATCGGTACATTGGCACATTATTTAATTGACATATTATTTATTACCAATTGGTAATTTTTTCCTGTATTTCCTGCCGTATCTTTGCAACATGAAAAAGAAAGAAAATATGGAAATGAAAGATAGTATTGACTTCGGAGCGATGAATATTTCCAAGCTGTTTCGCAAATTATTGATTCCAACAGTATTGGGAATGGTTTTCTCCGCTATATTTGTAATAACGGACGGTATATTCGTAGGTAAAGGGGTAGGCAGTGATGCGCTGGCAGCAGTCAACATTACCGCACCGCTGTTTATGATCACTACCGGCATCGGATTAATGTTCGGCGTAGGAGCATCGGTCGTTGCTTCCATTCATTTATCGCACGGGAAACAAAAAGTTGCCGGTATCAACATCACGCAGGCGCTTGTTTTTTCATCGTTACTGATATTCCTGCTATCTGCCTTTTGCTTCTTCCTGATAGAGCCTGTCGGCAGATTATTGGGAAGTTCGGACCGGCTGTTACCGTTGGTTGCAGAATATATGAATTGGTATGTCCCATTTCTCGTATTCTACCTGTTGCTCAATGCAGGAATGTTCTTTGTCCGTCTTGACGGCGCACCGAATTACGCCATGTGGTGCAATGCCATTGCAGCAATTGCCAATATCGTACTCGATTATATTTTCATCTTCATTTTCGGATGGGGATTGATGGGGGCAGCCTTTGCCACAAGCATAGGTACGATGATAGGCGGCTTGATGACCTTGATCTATCTGTTGTGTTTTTCCCGATCATTTAGATTACATCCTGTCAAACTAAGCCTTAAAAGCATTCGCCTAACTTTACGTAACATCGGTTATATGGTAAAACTGGGTTCTTCGGCCTTCATAAGCGAAGCCTCGATAGCATGCATGATGTTTTTAGGCAATTATGTATTTATCCGTCATTTGGGTGAAGACGGAGTAGCCGCTTTCAGCATTGTCTGTTATTTCTTTCCCATTATATTCATGGTATACAATGCCATAGCGCAATCGGTACAGCCTATCATCAGCTATAATTTTGGAGCCGGCAGTAAGGATCGGGTACATCAAGCTTTCCGGTTATCCATAAAAACAGCTCTCGTCTGTGGAATCTGTTTTTTCATTCTGACAGTAATATGTAATCGGGACATCGTGTCATTGTTCATCGATCGTAGCTACGGTGCTTACGACATTGCAGTAGCAGGAATTCCGTATTTCGCCATCGGATATCTCTTTTTTGCTTTCAACATGGTTAGTATAGGCTATTATCAGAGTATAGAACGAGCACACCGGGCTACTGTTATCACCTTGCTGCGCGGTGTGGTATTTATGCTCATCGGATTCACAGTATTACCTCATTTTTTAGGGGTCAGAGGCATATGGCTGGCAGTCCCTTTGGCAGAATTACTAACATTTATTTATATTGTAATAATTTACCTGAAAGATCGTTTCCTACCCCACCGGGGAAATGTATCTTTGCAGCATGGACACATTTAAAGAAAAATTCCGGATCAGATACCATTTATCCGAAACAGATGTAGTGACTTTATTAAGCCACATGAAAGAGGTATACTTCAAAAAGAAGGAGGTGATTGTTCGCGAAGGTTCCAGAAATACTAATTTATATCTTATTAAAAAGGGAATCTGGCGAGCACATTATCTGAAAGACGGGATAGATACGACTATCTGGTTCGCTTCAGAGGGAGAAGCCGCTTTTTCCATCTGGGGATATGCAGACAATTCTTATTCGCAGATCAGCATAGAGGTAATGTCCGACAGCATTGCCTATTGTATCTCCGGTGCAAAATTAAATGAATTATATTCCACATCCGTAGGGTTGGCCAATTTAGGCAGACGACTCATGGAACACCAATTATTGACTACGGAAAACTGGCTCATCAGTGCCGGCAGTCCCAAAGCCAAAGAACGATATCTTACACTGATAAAAGAAACACCGGAACTTTTACAATACGTTCCGCTAAAGTACATCGCCTCTTATTTATGGATAACCCCACAATCGCTGAGCAGAATAAGAGCAGAAATAAAAAAATAAGCAGGTAAGTAGTTAAGTAGCAAGTAGTTAAGTAACAAGTAGTTAAGTAGCAAGTAGTTAAGTAACAAGTAGTCAAGTAGCAAGTAGTAAATAGTCAAATAGCCAAATAGTCAATAAGTAGTCAAGGAAAGTACATCAAACAAATCATTTCTACTTAACTACTTACTACTTGACTACTTACTACTTACTACTTAACACTACTTTCTACTGTATATGAATGATTCAAGCCAAATGCCTACGGCCGGCATTACCCGTTGGTCATTTTACGAAACTGGCGAAACTGCCACCAAAGCATAAGACCGGAAACAATACTTGCTGCCAGATCGGATGCCGGCATACTGACCCATACTCCCGTCTGCCCATAGAAATGAGGCAAGATGAGCAGACAAGGAACAAGAAACAACATCTGACGGGTAAGTGACAGGAATATAGCTTTACCGGCCATACCGATACTTTGAAAGAAGTTGGACGTAACCATTTGAAAACCGACAATGGGGAAAAACATCACCACAATGCGATACCCTTCTGCCGAAAGGCGTATCAACTCCGCATCCGATGTAAATATGGATACAATCAATTCGGGAATAAATACCCCCAATAAAAATCCGGTAGTAGTAACAATGGTAGCCCCGATAATAGTCAGTTTCAACACCTGGGTAACACGGGGATACTGACGGGCACCAAAGTTATAACCGGCAATAGGCTGCATTCCCTGATTCAGCCCCAGCACAATCATCACAAAAACGAACACGAGCCGGTTGACAATACCAAAAGCACCGATAGCAAGATCTCCTCCATAACGTTTTAAACCTTGATTGATCAGAATCACGATAAAGCAGGAAGCCAGATTCATTAAAAAAGGAGACATACCGATCGCCAATGAATCAAACACGATTTTACGTTTCAGACGAAAGATTCCCCGATGGAAATGCAGCAGTTCCTCTTTATTGCTGAATAATTTAAATTGCCACATCAGCGCAATAACCTGTGCCACAATGGTGGCAATGGCCGCTCCGCGAATCCCCCAATCGAAGACAAAAATAAACAACGGATCGAGTATCGTGTTAATCACCACCGTAGCAATCGTCGCATACATCGCTTTTTGAGGGTGACCGGCAGAACGAAGCACAGCATTCAGCCCCAGATAAAGATGGGTAACGACATTACCCAACAAAATCACTTCCATATAGTCGCGGGCATAACCGATAGTAGCCTCACTTCCGCCAAAGAAATAGAGAATAGGGTCGAGAAATAGAAGCGTAAGAACAGTAAACGCCAAACCGATAATAATATTCAGTACCAAAACATTGCCAAGAACACGCTGAGCCGTGTCATAATCCTTCTGACCGAGTTTTACAGACACCAATGTGGCCGCTCCTACTCCAACCAATGAACCGAATGCGGCGGCAAGATTCATCAATGGGAAAGTCAATGCCAGACCGGAAATTGCCATACGTCCCACACCATGCCCGATAAAAATACTGTCCACCATATTATAAAGAGAAGATGCCGTCATGGCAATGATAGCCGGTACCGCATATTGTATCAAAAGTTTTCCAATCTTTTCCGTCCCCAACGCCGTGGGGGTCTTCTGTCCTGTAGTCATACTCGTCCTTTTTATTTTGAGGATGCAAAATTAGTGTTTTTCCGAGAACCCGGCAAATGAAAAGCCGCTTTAAAATTTCCTCTTTATTAGCAACCGTTCACCTGTCCCAATCTCTCCTTTGGGCAAATTAGAGAGCTATTCATGCCGTAATATTAAAAATGTTTCGTATTTTTGCCACCAAATATTGAGTTAATACGTAACGAAATGAACCTATTAGAACTAAGTGAACAGGAAATCATCCGACGTAACAGTCTGAATGAGCTTCGCGCGATGGGTATCGAACCTTATCCCGCAGCAGAGTATGTAACCAATGCTTTCTCTACAGATATAAAACAGGAATTCAAAGATGAAGACGAACCCCGCATGGTATCCATAGCAGGACGCATGATGAGCCGCCGCGTTATGGGTAAAGCATCTTTCATTGAATTACAAGATTCCAAAGGACGTATCCAAGTGTATATCACCCGTGACGATATCTGCCCGGAAGAAAACAAAGAGATGTACAATACTGTATTCAAACGCCTGCTCGACTTAGGTGATTTTATCGGCATCGAAGGCTTTGTATTCCGTACGCAGATGGGTGAAATCAGTATTCACGCCAAGAAACTCACCGTATTGTCAAAGTCTATCAAGCCGTTGCCAATTGTAAAATACAAAGACGGTGTGGCATACGATTCTTTTGAAGATCCCGAATTGCGTTACCGCCAGCGTTATGTTGATTTGGCCGTAAACGAAGGTATCAAAGATATTTTCATCAAACGCACCAAAGTATACAACTCCATGCGTGAGTATTTTAATGAGAAAGGATACATCGAAGTAGAAACTCCGATTTTGCAGGCCATCCCCGGTGGTGCTGCCGCACGTCCGTTCATTACGCATCACAATGCGCTCGACATGCCATTATACATGCGCATCGCCAGTGAGCTATACTTGAAACGCCTGATCGTAGGAGGCTTTGAAGGTGTATACGAAATCGGAAAGAACTTCCGTAACGAAGGCATGGACCGTACACACAATCCCGAATTCACCTGTATGGAAATATACGTTGCTTACAAAGATTACAACTGGATGATGACATTTACGGAAAACATGATTGAAAAAATCTGTCTGGACGTAAACGGTACTACCGAAGTAAAAGTAGGCGATAACATCATCAGTTTCAAAGCTCCGTTCAAACGCGTCACTATGCTCGACTCCATCAAAGAGTTTACCGGATATGATCTGAACGGTAAAAGCGAAAGCGAAATACGGGAAATCTGCCAGAAACTGAATATGGAGATTGACGACACCATGGGTAAAGGCAAGTTGATCGATGAAATCTTCGGTGAATTCTGTGAAGGCAATTATATACAACCGACATTCATAACCGATTATCCGATTGAAATGTCACCGTTGACCAAACGCCACCGGGATAATCCGGAACTAACCGAACGTTTTGAATTAATGGTGAACGGCAAAGAATTGTGTAATGCTTACTCTGAATTAAATGATCCTATCGACCAGCTGGAACGTTTTGAAGAACAAATGCGCCTGAGCGAAAAAGGAGATGATGAAGCCATGATTATCGACAAGGACTTCATACGTGCATTGGAATATGGTATGCCGCCGACATCAGGTATGGGCATCGGTATGGACCGTCTGACGATGTTGATGACCGGAGAAACAACGATTCAGGAAGTATTGTTCTTCCCGCAAATGCGCCCGGAAAAAGTTGTTAAAAAAGATGCTGTTGTCAAATATACGGAACTGGGCATCCCTGAAGACTGGGTTCCGGTAATTCAGAAAGCCGGCTATAACTTGGTAGAGGAGATGAAAGACGTAAACCCACAAAAGTTGCATCAAGAAATTTGCGGACTTAATAAGAAGCATAAGTTGGAACTTACCAACCCTTCTGTAAATGATGTAACCGAATGGATACAGAAAATCAATTAAAAATGAGAAATTAAGAATTAAATATCTGGGAGGAGCGCCCCTCGCTTTCTCCCTTTAATTTTTAATTTTTAATCTTTAATTTCATATATATGAAACTACCCGGTAAGATAGCGATAATGGGCGGCGGAAGTTGGGCCACAGCCATTGCCAAAATGTTCCTCGCACAAGAGGATTCCATCAATTGGTATATGCGTCGTGACGATCGTATAGCCGACTTCAAACGTTTAGGACACAACCCGGCTTACCTCACAGGTGTAAAGTTTGACATGAAACGTATCAATTTCGGCTCGAACATCAACGACATCGTAAAGGAATCGGATACGCTCGTCTTCGTCACTCCTTCCCCCTACTTAAAAGCTCATCTTAAAAAACTGAAGACACGCATACGAGACAAATTCATTATCACCGCTATCAAAGGAATTGTACCCGACGATAATCTTATCGTATCGGAATATTTCACAAAAGAATATGGTGTCCCTCCCGAGAATATAGCAGTATTGGCAGGTCCCTGTCATGCAGAAGAGGTTGCTTTGGAACGCCTTTCATACCTCACCATCGCTTGTCCGGACAAGGACAAAGCCCGCATTTTTGCCCGCAGACTGGGAAGCAGCTTTATCAAAACTTCCGTCAGCGATGATGTAGTAGGCATTGAATACAGTTCTGTTTTGAAAAACGTATATGCCATTGCCGCCGGCATTTGCAGTGGCTTGAAATATGGCGATAACTTTCAGGCGGTACTCATCTCCAATGCAATACAGGAAATGAGACGCTTTCTTGATACCGTACATCCATTGAACAGAAACGTAGATGAATCTGTTTATTTGGGAGATCTATTGGTAACAGGATATTCCAACTTTAGCCGGAACCGCACATTCGGTACCATGATCGGTAAAGGATATTCGGTAAAAAGCGCACAAATAGAGATGGAAATGATCGCGGAAGGATACTACGGTACAAAATGTATCAAAGAAATCAACAAGCATTATCATGTTAATATGCCGATACTCGATGCCGTTTACAATATCCTGTATGAACGCATATCACCGATGATCGAAATAAAACTACTCACTGATTCATTCAGATGAGGAATGCGATGGAGGAATATGGCAATTAAGTAGTCAGTAGTCAAGTAGTCAAGTAGTAAGTAGAGAATGGCTTTAGTAATAATAAACTGGACTAACTCCTACTTACTACTTAACTACTTGACTACTTGACTACTCAGTCATTCACCTACTTGACTACTTTTTAAAAACTTATATATTATGATTAGTTTGAACATTGAAAAAACGTTGGGATTCATCTCAAAAGAAACTGTTTTCGCTTACGACGCTCAAGTGAAAGCAGCGCAGGAAGCATTGGAAAACGGTACCGGTAAAGGAAACGATTTCCTGGGATGGTTGCATCTGCCTTCTTCTATCACTCCGGAACATCTGGCCGACCTTAAAGCCACCGCACAAGTTCTTCGTGATAACTGTGAAGTAGTTATCGTAGCCGGTATCGGTGGAAGTTATCTGGGTGCACGTGCAGTGATTGAAGCATTATCAAACAGTTTCACTTGGTTGCAGGATAAGAAAACAGCACCGGTCATCATCTACGCTGGACACAATATCGGCGAGGATTATCTATACGAACTCACCGAGTATCTGAAAGACAAGAAATTCGGTGTTATCAATATCTCCAAATCCGGAACTACTACCGAGACTGCCCTTGCATTCCGCCTGTTGAAAAAACAATGTGAAGATCAACGTGGCAGAGATATGGCCAAGAAAGTAATCGTAGCCGTAACCGATGCCCGGAAAGGTGCAGCACGTGTTACTGCCGACAAAGAAGGATACAAATCATTCATCATCCCGGATAATGTAGGAGGACGTTTTTCCGTACTTACTCCGGTAGGTTTATTACCCATTGCAGTAGCCGGATTCGATATTGAAAAACTGGTAGCCGGTGCAGCCGATATGGAAAAAGCTTGTGCCGCAAACGTTCCTTTCGCAGAAAACCCTGCCGCTATTTATGCAGCTACACGCAATGAACTGTATAAAAAGGGAAAGAAAATCGAGATTCTGGTGAACTTCAACCCGAAACTGCATTATGTAAGTGAATGGTGGAAGCAACTATACGGAGAATCCGAAGGAAAAGACAACAAAGGTATATTCCCGGCTGCTGTAGATTTTTCTACCGACCTTCATTCCATGGGACAGTGGATTCAAGAAGGTGAACGCACGATTTTCGAAACCGTAATCTCTGTGGAAAAGGTAAACCATAAACTGGAAGTACCTTCGGATGAAGCAAATCTGGATGGGCTAAACTTCTTGGCCGGCAAACGTGTGGACGAAGTTAACAAAATGGCGGAATTGGGAACTCAACTGGCCCATGTGGATGGCGGCGTACCCAATATGCGTATTGTTCTTCCCGAACTAAGCGAATATTGCATAGGCGGTCTGCTTTATTTCTTTGAGAAAGCCTGTGGTATCAGTGGTTATTTGTTAGGTGTCAATCCATTCAACCAACCAGGTGTAGAAGCATACAAAAAGAATATGTTTGCTTTGCTCAACAAACCGGGATACGAAGAAGAATCGAAAGCAATACAAGCCAAACTGTAAGCAAAGATAAATCCAAATAATAAGGGGTGAAGCTTAGAAAGCTTCACCCCTTATTATTTGGATTTATACCGATCAGAGATTGTCTCACTCTTTATCTTCTGTTTTCAATTCTATTTTTTCCTGCGCACTTTCACATTCCGCTTTCGAAGAAAGATAGAAAGAAAGTATAGCATCGGCATCAGCCACGGTTTGTACACGCATCTTCACTTTCAATACGGTATTCCGTACGCCATCCTCAAACTTGATAATACCTTCTTCGGGTCTTGTGAAATTTTTCTCAGAAGACACCCCATTGGGCAAATCAAAATCTTTTATGCCCAATTGCTGCTGATCTTCTTTTACGATAAATGTATTCAGATCCTCTCCATTTCCATCCAGTGTCAGAGAGACAGTAACCTCATCGCCCACCTTTAATGAAGGTATGGAAGCCATATCTTCACTATAATCTTTAGTATCACCTTCAATAAAGAAACCCGTAATTTCAATTACAGGACTTTCTGCCGAGCCGGAACATGCAGCCAAAAGCAGTAGTAACAACGGTGCAAGAAGTTGCTTTTTCATGTATTACAAATCTCTTGTTTACACCGCAAAAATACACATTATATCCGAATTAGCAAAAAAATCGTAACTTTGTGCAAAAAATCACAGTCTGTTTGACTTTTGCCTAAGACTGTTTTTATAGAAAATCCAAACAAATTCTCAATATCATAAAGCAATGTTTCAAAAAGAAATACACTTAAAAGCCGTACTATTCGATATGGACGGCGTATTGTTCAACTCCATGCCCTATCATGCAGAAGCTTGGCACAAAGTGATGTTAGCTCACGGCCTTAACCTCAGCCGTGAAGAAGCCTATTTACACGAAGGGCGTACAGGAGCCGGTACTATCAACATTGTAAGCCAACGCCAATTAGGACGGGAAGCAACGCCCGAAGAGATAGAGAACATCTACCACGAGAAGAGTGAAGAATTCAATAAATTCCCCGAACCGGAACCGATGCCCGGTGCTTGGGAACTACTGCAAAAAATAAAAAACGCCGGACTGACACCGATGGTGGTCACCGGATCCGGACAGCGCTCCCTGCTCGATCGTCTGGAACATAACTTCCCCGGCATGTTTCACCGCGAACTGATGGTGACTGCTTTCGATGTAAAGCATGGCAAGCCCAACCCCGAACCCTATCTGATGGCGCTTGAAAAAGGAGGATTCGAAGCAAACGAAGCAGTAGTCATAGAAAATGCACCACTCGGAGTACAAGCAGGAGTAGCCGCAGGGATCTTCACAATAGCTGTCAATACCGGACCCTTAAACAATAAAGTGTTGCAAGATGCGGGAGCAAATGCCCTCTATCCCTCCATGCAAGCTCTTTGCGAAGAATGGGAAACTTTCACAAACAGCCTGGCATAAAAATAAGAGAGAGATTTTCCAATCCCCGTTTAGAGTCCGCCCGGTGCCTTCTTATAAGCTACAAAAGAAAGAGACGAAAACGGGGACACTCATATCAATGAGAATTCCATGGAAGATAGCAAGAGGAATCATTTCCTTTCCGGAATAAAGAGTGATAGACGGCAACAATACATCCATCGAATTAACTCCGGCAGCAGAAATAGGTGCTAATTTTCCAAAATATTTCCGGATAAGCGGTGCCCCGAGTAAAGCCATCATTTCACGAAAGATATTTGCCAACAGGGCAATAGTACCAAGCTCGGTTGCCAGCTGTAACCCGAGGGAAGGTTCTTTGAACTGTGTAATTAAAATGGAAGAAAGCGAATAATAGGCAAAACCACTCCCCACTGCCATGCAATCGAACACACTCCACTGACTCAGCAACAAACTGGCAAAAGCAGAAAAAAGCAAGGTTCCTACAATTGTAGCCAAAGGTACCAGAAGCATATTGAAACGCAAACTTTTAACCAATACTTTCAGATTTTTATTACTGCCAATACTGACACCGACCTGTAGCATAAGGGCATAAAGCACGTACATAGAAAGATTGTGCACTTCCAGTTGGGAATCATTAAAAGTCCCAACTACACAACCTATACAGAAAAATGCCACTACAATCAAACTCCCTTTCATTTTTTACCTCCTTTCCTAAAAAACAGACGAAACACCAGAAATGAAGCTAACATACTGCCCAGAATACTCGATGCCGCCAATACGACAGCCTGCCATCCGAATCTCCCCAAATTATTTATTATCAAACTATTAGATCCGATTGAAAGACCTAAAATAAAAAGTAACAAAAAGATGGTCAACGAAGTAGTCTTTTCTACATTTTGCAGAAACTTCAAATTACGAAACAGGTAACCGATACCAATTCCTCCAAACATCATAGATATAACTGTGAACATAACGCGAAATCTTAAAAATTGAACAATAATACCATACAATGACTTTTCAAACCGAAAGTCACCACAGAGCTCAATCTCTCCGAACAATTTCAGACAAAGGGCAAAGTCTTAAAACCTGTTTAAATTTTCCCCTTAAAATAATACTGAGCAAAACTTAAACAGTCCTTTATGTATGATCAAAAAATGGAGGGGTATCTCAAACAAATCCACTGAACCAATGTACGTGCACAATAGAATGATTACATAAGATTCTGCTATCCCATGCAATGCCACATACACTATATATAGTAAATAATCGGTTCATGCTTTTATCAATTGGGCGGCAAAGATAGCACAATTATGAATATTTACCAAATAAATATTCAATAAAATAGATTCATCATTACCGAATTTTATACCAATTCACAAATTGGCTCATACCGTAAGGCACTATTGAACAGGCATTTAATAAGAAAAACGCTTATAATCCGAAGATTACAAGCGTTCATAAGTAGCCCCGAAGGGAATCAAACCCTTATCTTAGGTACCGGAAACCTACATTCTATTCGTTGAACTACAGGGCCGGTTTTGCGACGACAAAAATAGACAAAAACTTCTTATCTTCCTAATCTTTCTACTATTTTTGTTGATACAACCTTCAACTTCCCACTCAATGATATGTTATTTTGAAACCAACTTCAAGGAAATCTTTATCATATTGACATTATTTCAGACAAAAACCAATACATATATAGATATTATTCCTATCTTTGTCGACAATTAACATATAATAAACCTATGAGTTATCTAATAAAACCTCAGAATTACAAACCCCTTCTTGACCTGAAACAGACGGAACTCGGTATCAAACAGATCAAAGAGTTCTTTCAGATGAATTTATCATCGGAACTGCGTCTGCGCCGTGTCACAGCCCCTCTTTTTGTACTCAAAGGTATGGGTATCAATGACGACCTTAACGGCATAGAGCGCCCGGTATCCTTCCCCATCAAAGATCTTGGAGATGCACAGGCAGAAGTTGTACATTCACTGGCCAAATGGAAAAGATTGACGCTTGCCGATTATCATATTGAACCGGGATATGGCATTTATACCGATATGAATGCTATCCGCTCGGATGAAGAACTGGGCAACCTGCATTCGCTGTACGTGGATCAATGGGACTGGGAGCGAGTAATGACGGCAGAAGAACGTAATGTAGAGTTCCTCAAAGAGATAGTAAACCGCATTTATGCCGCTATGATACGTACGGAATACATGGTGTATGAAATGTATCCGCAAATAAAACCCTGCCTGCCACAAAAACTACACTTTATCCATGCAGAAGAACTTCGTCAATTATATCCGGCATTAGAACCTAAATGTCGCGAACACGCTATTTGCCAGAAGTACGGCGCCGTATTTATTATCGGTATCGGCTGCCAACTTAGTGATGGAAAGAAACACGATGGCCGTGCTCCGGACTACGACGATTATACCACAAAAGGGCTCAATGATTTACCCGGCCTGAACGGTGACCTTCTTTTATGGGACAATGTATTGCAACGCTCCATCGAGCTTTCATCTATGGGTATCCGCGTTGATAAAGAAGCTTTGCTACGCCAGGTGAAAGAGGCGAAGCAAGAGCAACGTCTGGAACTCTATTTCCACAAACGCCTGCTGAACGACACGCTCCCCCTGTCTATCGGAGGCGGTATCGGCCAGTCGCGTCTCTGTATGTTCTATTTACGCAAAGCTCATATCGGAGAAATCCAGGCAAGTATCTGGCCAGAAGACATGCGAAAAGAATGTGAAGCACTCGATATACATCTTATATAAATACATTATATACTATGAACGTACAAATAGAAGAAAGTTGGAAAGCCCATCTGCAACCGGAGTTTGAAAAAGATTACTTCCGTACACTGACAGAATTCGTCAAAAGCGAATATAGCCAATACACCATTTATCCCCCCGGAAAGCTGATATTCAATGCTTTCAACCTATGCCCTTTCGACAAAGTAAAAGTTGTCATTATCGGACAAGACCCTTATCATGGGCCAGGACAGGCACACGGACTCTGTTTCTCGGTAAACGACGGAGTACCTTTCCCGCCGTCATTAGTCAATATCTTTAAAGAGATAAAAGACGACTTGGGAATCGAAGCACCGGCAACCGGAAATCTGACACGGTGGGCCGAACAAGGCGTATTATTACTCAACGCCACATTAACCGTACGCGCTCATCAAGCCGGCTCGCACCAACGCCGGGGATGGGAAGAATTTACCGATGCAGCTATCCGCGCATTGGCAGAAGAACGGGAGCATCTTGTATTTATCCTTTGGGGAGGTTATGCACAACGTAAAGGAGCATTCATCGACCGCAGTAAGCATCTTGTGCTTAGTTCGGCCCACCCCTCACCTCTGTCGGCCTACAACGGCTTCTTCGGAAACAAGCATTTCAGTAAGACCAATGCATATTTAAGAGAACACGGAGAAAAAGAAATCATTTTCTAAGAAGAGAAGGAAAAAAGAGAGATGGGAGAATGGAGATGGGAAAAGGAAAATAAGAAAAATATTATGCTGCATAGCAACTTTCAATTTTCAACTAAAAAAGGGCTTTCGCCCTTTTTTTAATACCATTGTATATTGCTCTGAGTCTGACTTCTTTGTTCCCACTTCAAATCCTGCAGGATACTGGCATTGGCACTAATTTTGAAATTATAATATTTCCAACGCCCGAAAGGTGAAAGACTGGCTGACATATTGAAGCAGTGCAAATCACGCGTGATAGTCATCGAAGTCTGAGTAACTTCTTTCGCTTGAAAATCATAACCGGTACTGAAAGACACCTGCCATCTATTCGAAAGCTTCACATTACCAGAAGCATTGAGATTATGCGTATAAGAAAAAGGATAACGCATTGAATGTACATTAATGGGCTTACTCCTGTCTTCGCTGATATTAAATGAATAGTTCACACTCAGTGACCACGGCATATTAAATACCTGATAACCGTCCGCATCGGCTTGCGCCTTTTCTACTGTTTTAGAAGTTGTTCCGGAACCACTGCCGGTATCCGCCGTATCCTCACTATCCTCCCCATTCTGATCCTTATCTTTATCCTTCTGATCTTTATCATCTTTCGGCCCGAACCACTTTTTCCAAGTTTCATTATTAAAGGTATAATTAAAGGAAGACCCCCACCCGGAGAAGCGACCGAAGCGTCCATAAGACCACTCTGTACGATCTCCCGTAGTCACTTCTCCATTCTTATCGAACGTGTAGGCGTAAGTAGCAAAGCGAGAACTCAAGTTGAACGTATAATTCTTGGTCAGTTTCAAACGCAATCGTAAAGTTAGATCGCTCCACGGTTGCTTTTTAGCCGCCATATTATAAGAAAGAGAAGCTCCCAATTCATCAATCAAACTAATTTTAGTAAGAGAGTCTTTTCTATTCCGGTATTTCATCTCGATATTATTAGAAAGGTCGAAAGTCACCGACCCCGTCTTTTCACGTGGTGCCGTACCGAATTGCTGATTGGAATAAGGAGAGAAATAGTATATATTACCATCCTTATCTTCGTGCTCCTGCCAATATTTATCAAACGCCGGCGCCCCGCTTATACTAATCTGCGGAGTCACCACATGACGAATCTGTATCTCTTTTTTCTTCATAAAAAGAGGTTTATACATACCGTAAAGTTTTGTACTCAACCCCAATGAGAAATTATAATTAGATACACGATTGAAACCATAGATAGTATCCGTTGCCACCCATTGCCGTTTCTCTTCATCGTAATAATTTTCCGTTTTATTAGTATACCAACGCTCTGTATAATTAAATGTTGGAGTCAGATTGAAATACTTGAAGAGAGTAAATGTAGCACTTATTGGAATCTGATGTTGCATAGCGTTTTTCCAGTCTTTTATCAGATTCGATTTAAACAGCAGATTATCTTTTGTCTTGATACTGTTTGTCAGACGTCCGGTATACTGAAACGAAATCTTTTCGTACCAACGCTCTGCCCCGACTGCTTTTTTTCTTTTGAAAGGAAAACGTCGGGTCAGGGTAATATTAAGATCGGGCAACGTTATTGCAACAGAAGAGTCTTTCATCGTCTGCGATATATTGGTTGTTCCCGAAAGTGTCAGACCAATATCCGGAAAAGTACGTGAATAGCTGATACTGGACGTCTTGGTATTCTGTGTCAACAACTGCGAATTATACAGGTTACCAATATTGGTACGTTCGTAGCTACTGGTTGAAAAGTTCACACTGGCCGAAAAAGTAGCGTTTGGATTTGCCTTGGAGTCTTGCCGATGACTCCACACTATTTTAAAATCCTTAGAAACCGAATAATCCGGCATATTCTTGTCTCCTGTTTTTGTCACCTGATAATCGGCCATCAAAGAACCGGAAAACTTGTAACGTCTGTTGTAATTCGTCTCCAACCCAAGTCTCCACGAACCTTTCGTGAAAATATCTCCCGTCAACTTTAAATCCATCATGTCACTGATGGCGAAATAATATCCACCATCCGACAAACCGAATCCACGGGAGGAATCATCAAGAACAGTAGGCATGATAAAACCGGAAGAATAACTGCTGGAAAATGGAAAGAAAAAGAATGGTACAGCCAATGGTAAAGGCACGTCCTCTACTACCAGATAAGCCGGCCCTGTCACTACATTCTTTTTCGGGCGGACTTTGGCCTTTGTCAACTGGAGATAAAAGTGGGGATGATCATGATGATCACAAGTAGTATACTTACCATTCTGCATGAAAAGTTCGTCATCAGCCCCTTTTTTGGCATTATTACCGGTAACGTATCCTTCTCCCTGCTGGCTGACTACATTATTGATATACCCTTTCTTACTTTTGAAATTATACCGGATCGCTTCGGTATCATAAGAAGTATCACCGTCTTTAAAAACGGGCTTTCCGGTTTCCACTCCCAACGAATCCGTCACACCACGAGCAAATACCGTACTGCTGTCCATATTCATGGTAATGATCTGCGCACCCAATTCTATACTTTGATAATTTACCTTCCCATCCCCATAAAGATGTGCATATCCTCCTTCCTCAAAAACGATAGAGTCATTTGCCGAATAAATTACCGGTGCATCCAAAGGTTGTTTTTTGGCAGGCTTAGCAACAACTAATGAATCGGTTTTTACTGAATCTGTCCCCAAGGAGTCCGTGTTCAGAACCGTAGGAGGATTAAAATTTTCTCTTCCTCCTTCCACTCCCCTGTTTCGGCGACGCTGAGACAGTGCCTCATCAGGAAGCATCAGTAAGACAAACAGTAGTATGAATGATATTAATGTATTTGCTTTCAATGGCGCCATTAACTAATAGTTTACGCTTGAAGGGGCAAAAGTACACAATCTTCACCAATTATACATCGGAATCCCCCTTTTTAATTATTTTTTAGTGCTATAGAAAAAGTTCGCACCAGCGATTAAAACGCGTTAAACCTTCTTCACCATATTTGGACAGGCTCTTCCGGGCAGCATCTACTGTTTTTTCTCTGTCAAGATGAGTCTTAGAATAAAATTTATCGGAAAAACAGATTACCTGTTCTTCCAAACTCACCGGCAACATTTCACGATGCGGAACAGGAAGTTGCTGATTAATGATTTCTTCCAATGAAAGCCCGGCTCCGGTATGCCTCTCACAGACCAAAGCATGCTGTGGGAAACCTTCCTTACGCACCAGATCGGCACCCAAATAACCGTGACAAATATAAGGTTCCGTACCCAAACAATAGATGGGAGCGGCATTCGTCAGAAAAATGCCGATATCATGAAGCATGGCGGCCTCGTTCAGAAAGGTCTCATCCAGTTTCAGTTCCGGATGCCGGGCGGCAATCCATAAAGCTTTATCGGCTACCGACCGGCTATGTACTAACAGAATATGTTTCAATTCGTTATCCTGCGGATAATATTTATCAATTAAATCGAGTGGATTCATAACTTCATCTATTATAACTTGTAATAATCAATCCAAATGGATATTTTTGTGCAATATTACAAAAAAATACCGAGATGCGCCGAAAAGTAATCCTCATTCTCACCTGCCTGTTGGCTGGAATTACCATAGTTTTTGCACAAGGTACTCTCAACACCGGAGCAGAACGTACCGAAGAATACCTGCCATTACTCAAAGGAAAACGGGTAGGAATGGTCATTAACCCCACTTCCGTCATAGGTGAAGAACAGGCCTGTCTGCTCGACACCCTGTTGAGCTTAAACATAAACGTGGTGAAAGTGTTCGCTCCGGAACATGGCTTTCGGGGCGACGCCGATGCCGGAGAGACGGTAAAAGACGGAAAAGACAGCCAGACGGGTACTCCTATCATCTCACTCTACGGAAACAATAAAAAGCCAACCGTACGCCAGTTGCAGGATGTCGACATTATTTTGTTCGACATACAGGATGTCGGAGCCCGATTCTACACTTATATCAGTACCCTGTTCTATGTGATGGAAGCTTGTGCTGAAAATGGCAAAGAAGTGATTGTACTCGATCGGCCTAACCCATGCGATTACATAGACGGTCCTATACTGCGTCCTTCTTTCCGCAGCTTTGTAGGTATGTTGCCTATCCCCGTTCTTCACGGTTGTACGATCGGCGAACTGGCTCTGATGATCAACGGTGAAGGATGGATCAATAAAACCTCGGAAGCTTGCCGGCTGACTGTAGTAGCCATGACGGGATGGGAACACGGACAACCTTATTCTCCACCCATCAAACCCTCTCCTAACCTACCCAACGATCAGTCAATCCGTCTGTATGCTTCCCTCTGCCCTTTCGAAGCAACTCGTATCAGTGTAGGACGAGGGACCACATTCCCGTTTCAAGTGCTCGGAGCACCCAACAAAAAATACGGAGATTTTAGTTTCACCCCACAAGCATTGCCCGGTTTCGATAAAAACCCGATGCACAAAAACCAAACTTGTTATGGAGAAGATTTGAGAAGAGTCAACAATGTGAACGGATTCACACTGCGTTATTTTCTTCGTTTCTACTGGAAATCGGGAGAAGGAAACGGCTTTTTCGACCGGGCACGTTGGTTCGACCTGTTGATGGGAACGGATACGGTTCGCAAGGCAATTCTTGCCGGTAAAGACGAAGCAGCTATCCGTGCCGGATGGAAAGAAGAATTACAAAAATACAAAGAAATGCGAAAAAAGTACTTGTTATATTGACGCGAAACCGCGCATCTGATTTTAACATTGTTAATTCCGTTCCCGGCATATTATTTCTCCCGTCGCAAAACATTAATTCTTTGTCTGTAAAGAAACGTATTCTTGTCGGCAAAAGATTGTATTTAACACAGCATTAAAAACGTATTCTTGCAGACTAAGAATATCGGTTTATCCGTTTATCAAATAAACAATTAAATCTTTGATATACAACACCTAATATCTTTCGGAATAATCTTTCCGTATCAAATGTCCTTCATCGGTTCGAAGAACAACTCCTACCTGTACTTGTCAAAATAGCAATCTCAGTTGTACCTGATTATTTTCTATCATTACTAATCCGGATGTAATATTTTACTTTCCTGTCATGCAATGTCTATCCCTCACATACAGGGTTCTTTACCCGGATTCACAAGCATGCCCCCTCCGGAACATTCATGTAAATCCGAATAAAGAAGGAATGAGGCTACTTATCTTCAGCCCACTCTTCAGCACCCTTTTCTTTCAACTTCTGCGTAAAGGCTTTTGCTTTTTCCATGATTGCAGCCTCCTCTTCCGGAGTAGCATACGCATGTTTATAACCTTTTATCTTATTCCATTCGCCACGGGTGAAATCGGGAAATGCAACAGAAGCACAACCATTATCCATCGAAAGCTCGCCTAACTCTGCCAGACAGCACCACTCTGCCAAGTCGTACACATCCATATCCAATGGCAAACCATTTTGCAAGCAATATACCAGACGGCTATCCATAATAAAATCCATACCGCCATGTCCCCCTACTTCTTTGGCCATTTCACCATATTTTTTCAATATCGGATGCTGGTATTTTTCTACCAAAGCATTCATTTCATCCTTAGGCAAGAAACTGTGTGAACTTAAATCATCTACTTTCGGCTCCATACCGGAAGCAGTCAGTTGTTTAGCATCCAGAGCATAGCCTTCTACGGGGTATTTATTAGCAAACCCTTTCGTTCCCGTAAGTTGATACAGGCGATTATAAGGTTGCGGAGTCATCACATTGTGCTGTATTTCGATCACCTTTCCGTTTTCTGTGCGGATAAGTGTAGTAGTATGGTCACCATTACGGAAGTTATCGCAGCCGGCTCCTGTTCTCTCTTCTACAAGTGCCTTACCTGCTACCGACTTTGTGTCCATAGCCACCAGCGTCTTCATACGATCACCACGATGAATATCCAGTGCTTGAGCTACAGGACCGAGACCATGAGTGGCATACACGTCACCGCGATGTTTCATGTTATAGTCCAGACGCCATCCTAATTTATCGGCCTCACCGTTTTTCCAATAATGATCCCAGAAAGGTTCCAGATTATGAATATAAGCACCTTGCGCACGAATTACCTCTCCGAATACTCCCTGTTGAGCCATATTCAACGTATTCATTTCGAACCAGTCATAACAGCAGTTTTCCAGAATCATACAATGCTTGCGCGTTTTTTCCGATAAATCGATCAATGCCCAGCACTCTTCCAGACTCATAGCCGAAGGCACTTCGATAGCCACATGTTTACCGTTTTCCATTGCACAGACGGCTACAGGAAAATGATGCAACCAATCAGTAGCAATATAAACCAAGTCAATATCGTCACGCTTGCATAATTCTTCATACCCTTTCTCACCGGAATAGACAGCAGCTTTAGGCATGGAAGCTTTCTTCAAAAAGCGCTGGCACTTCTCGGCACGTTCCTGTTCGTAATCGCAAAGAGCCACAATCTCCACGCCTGGAATATAAGTAAAACGTTCCACAGCACTGGGACCGCGCATTCCTAAACCGACAAAACCAACACGAACGGCCTCTATTTTAGGAGCTGTCAAACCAATCACACTGGTTTGACCGGCAGGACGTTCAGGAGTTTCCACAACGATAGTTCCTTTATCCCAACTCCATTTAGTACCCTTGTCCGAAACCTGTACGGAAGGCGATTGTACCGAACATGCGGCAAAAGCGACGCAAAAGCTCAACAATAATAACTTTAATCCTTTCATGATATAAAATTTATAGTTTAAAATGTAATATAAGAGACGATGTGTTTATAATATCATACAATTCGCGTAACAAGCAGGTAACAAAGAAAATAAAAAAATAACCAAGATTAACAAACAACCATATATTTCCGGATCTTTTATTTACTGTTTCATCTCTTTCTTCCTCTTTTTCCACAACTGCCAGCTATTGATAATGTTTTGCCACAGCACATAACTTCCAGGACCTACGGAAGAAAGCGGATTCAGATAAGTATGTGCCATCCAGATAGCTAAAATTGTATTCTTCTGTCCCAATGCCTGCCCGCCACTGATACGATCATTGTACAAACTACCTAAAGTTTTTCCTAAAAAGAATTGTAGACAACAAGCTACAAGTGCGGCAAATGCAATCATTATTTCTGTAAATCCATCGGCCGGATCATTTATCAGAGAAGAAAGTGTTTGCGCAGTAACAATAGCCAGTGACACAGCCCAAAGATAAAAAGCCAGTTCATGGTAATTTAATAAAGTACGGTGAACACGAGGGAGAAATCGCCGTAACAGCCACGCAGTTAAAAACGGACAGATCAATAAAGGAAAGACTTTACTCAATATCAGCAGAAAAGAATCTAAAAAACTGATCTCTGCATGTACCTCAATTAACGGAAATAAAACCGGAACAGCAACAGCCGCCCCTATATTGCCAATCAAAGTATAAGTTGTCAAACTTGCCGCACTTCCGCCCAATTTGGAAGTAATAACCGCAGCAGCAGTAGCCGTAGGACAGATAATACAAACCATCGCTCCTTCAGCCACAATTTTATTAAAACGAAAAAGGAGCAAATAAACAGCTATCGCCCCGAATATTTGTATCAAGAGTAGCCATAAATGCAAAGGCTTCGGTCTCAGATCGCGGGGAGACACCTTACAAAAAGTGAGCAGCAACATCGTGAAAATAAGTGCCGGAGTCAAAAAAGAAAGTCTGATAAATAAAGGATACCCTATGCCCCCCAACAGCATGGCGATGGGCAATGTCCAATTCTTCAGAAACTTAAGCATTATTATATCATTTATTATTTTGAAATGCAAAGTAACAACGAATCACGGAAATAAACGACATGAAATATGGAAAAAAACACAAAACTTAATGGCGAATAGCAAGTTTTCAGCAAAATTCCACTACATTTGCAGCGTCATTGCAATAACATGAAACTTAATAGACATTACATATTATATATATTCGTCTGCCTTGTACTGCTCTACTCTCCGCTTTGTATCGGTAGTGCATGGGCCAAAGATTTTGTTGTCGTCATTGATCCCGGTCATGGAGGACATGACCCCGGAGCTGTCGGCAAAATCTCGAAAGAAAAGAATATAAATCTGAATGTGGCATTAAAGTTAGGAAACATGATCAAAAAGAACTGCGATGATGTAAAAGTAATCTACACCCGCAGTAAGGACGTATTCATTCCATTAGACCGACGAGCTGAAATAGCCAATAGCGCAAAAGCAGACCTGTTTATCTCCATACACACCAATGCCCTTGCCAACAACCGTGTTGCCAAAGGAGCATCCACTTGGACATTGGGTCTTGCCAAATCAGACGCTAATCTTGCCGTAGCCCAACGCGAAAACTCAGTAATCCTTTACGAGAGCGATTATAAAACCCGCTATGCCGGTTTCAACCCGAATTCTGCCGAATCATACATCATTTTTGAGTTCATGCAAGACAAGTATATGGAACAAAGTGTACATCTGGCTTCTCTTGTACAGAAACAATTCCGCCATACGTGCAAACGGGTGGACCGTGGCGTACACCAAGCAGGATTCCTCGTATTGAAAGCAAGTGCCATGCCCAGCATTTTAGTGGAATTAGGATTTATATCGACTCCCGAAGAAGAACGTTACCTCAATACGGAAGCAGGAACCAGCACTTTGGCAAAAGGAATTTATCGCGCTTTCCTTACCTATAAACGGGAGCAAGAAATACGGTTGACCGGTGCCAGTCGCACCATCATTCCGGAAGAGAGTACTGAGACCCCTGAAACTGTAATAGCCGCCGTTCCCAAACAGGAAAACACCAAGACCAATCCGACAACAAAAGCTTCCCCACAACGCCCCATTACAGTAGAAAGTGCAACAAATGATGGAGAAATAACGTTTAAAATACAAATACTAACCTCTTCAAAGCCGTTAGCCAAAAATGACAAGCGCTTAAATGGATTGACAGATATAGATTACTATAAAGAAGGAGGATTGTATAAATACACTTATGGTGCTTCATCAGACTATAATAAAGTATTACGATCCAAACGTACCATCACCGACAAGTTTAAAGATGCTTTTATCATTGCTTTCCGTGATGGAGAGAAAATAAATATAAACGCTGCTATTGCAGAATTCAAAAAGAAACGAAATAAATAAAGTACTGAAATGAAATACATTACAAAAGAAGTAAGAATAGGTATTGCAGGAATTATTGCTTTGTGCGTACTTGTTTACGGCATCAATTATTTGAAGGGAATAAACATGTTTAAACCTTCAAGCTATTTCTATGTAAAATTCAAGAATGTGAACGGACTGGCTAAATCGAGTCCTGTTTTTGCAGATGGAGTACGTGTAGGTATCGTGCGGGATATTTATTACGATTACAATCAAGCCGAAAATGTAGTCGTAGAAGTAGAACTGGATACGGAGCTCCGTATCCCCAAAGGAAGTTCTGCAGAGTTGACATCCGAACTGATGGGAGGGGTAAGAATGGACATTCTACTGGCTAATAATCCTCGCGAAAAATATGCTATAGGAGACACAATACCCGGAAAATTAAATAATGGCATGATGGAAAGTGTGGCAGCTCTCATGCCGCAAATAGAGCAAATGCTCCCAAAACTCGATTCCATAATGACTTCATTAAATACAATACTGGGAGATCAAAGCATTCCTGCTACTTTACATTCCGTAGAGAAAATGGCTGCTAATCTTGAAGTGACCAGTGGACAACTGAAAGTATTGATGGGAAGAGACATTCCACAGCTAACTGGTAAGTTGAACACATTGGGAGATAACTTCATAAGCATTAGCGACAATTTGAAAAAAATAGATTATGCCAACACTTTTAATGAGATAGAACAGACCTTGGCTAATGTAAAAATCGTTACAGAAAAATTAAACAGTAAAGACAACACCGTAGGATTACTCTTAAATGATCCACAATTATATAACAATTTAAACGCAACTACTGCCAACGCAGCAAGTCTGCTTGAAGATTTGAAGGAACATCCCAAACGCTATGTACACTTCTCTTTATTCGGAAAAAAAGAGAAGTAGTTTTCCGTATTATATAGATTTCATCTAAATAACAGAACTTAAAAACAGAAAACTGAAAAGTCTCGTAAAGTGCATATACAGACCAAAAGAAATAAAATAGAGAGGCATTTGCCTAAATAAAAATAGAGTATCAAAATTAGGATAAAATATTAATAAACAGAGCATTATAAAAAAACAATAGCCTCTTTCAAGGGGCTATTTTATTGGGTTATCATAAGTAGCTGAAAGTAAAGGTATTATTCTTCCAACGAGAAATACAAGAAAAAACAGATTTGTTTTTCTCAAATAAGATTCCCAATTTTGCAACCGTAGAAGTTTTGCTTAATTAATAAATGTATTGTAGCCGTT